>NZ_OZ221287.1:0-4281577 GCF_965118125.1 Pararobbsia alpina | reverse complement strand
CTGAATCGCAGCCGCGCGGGCGAGCTGGTTCGCCTTACCGGTCACGAAGTTTTCGAACGTGAGCACGGGGTTGAGCTTCGAGCGCTCATAGGTCGTGCCGTCGCCATTCGTCGACGCGGTGGGCGGGCGCCACGTGCGGCGCGCGGCCGCGGCTTCGCTGGCGTCGACGCTCGGCAGATCCGAATCGACGTCGCCGATCATGGCCGCGGTGGCAGCCGCGGCTTCGGCGATTGCAGCATTGGCTTCGACGAGGCTGGCCGAAATGCCGGCGCCCGTAGCGACACCCGCCGCTGCAGCTGCTGCGGCCGCAGCCGGCGTGCGAACGCCGGACATGCCGCTCATGCCACCGCCTACCGATCCCGCGCCGCCCCCGAGCGGTACGCCTGCGGGAGCCAGGCCACGCTGGCCGGCTTTCGGGTCGAGCACGAACTGGACGTCAACCGACGTCTGCCAGAAATCACGGGCAAGGTCGCTGATGCGGCCGGAGAACTGGCTCTTGACCCAGTCCAGCTTGAATCGGTTCGGCGCCGCGATCGACAGCGTGTTGGCGTCCGAATCGAACGCAACAGGCGCGAGCGGCTTGATCCATGTCTGGAACTGTTGTGGTGTCAGCTCACGTTCGAGTAGCGTCGAACAGTGTTGCCAGAATTCATTCATCGATGCGGTCTTTTTTGTATGTGGTCCGGTCAAAAACGGGCCGGTCCAACGGGGTCTCAGTGCCCACGGCGAACTCGCGTAGCGAAGCCGCTCACAAATTCGAGCGGCGACGCGGCCTCCTCGGTGTTGTGGATAAGACAACGCCGATGTGCGGATTGGTCGTTCAGGATGGCCGTGATTTTAACGCCAAAAGTTTTCTCAGTGGACAAGTTATCCACAGGGTCGGATCAGTCGGGCCTCAGGGTATACCTCGTTCACACGCCCGAAATACGGTGCTCTAGCCGATGGGGCGGCGCTTCTGGCTCCATCGCCGCTCATCCCTTAATCAGCGTGCCGATGACTCTCATACGCACACGCGCCGAAGAAAATTCCCAGCCCGCATGTCCCGCAATCTGTCAGACGAACCGACATGTAGGTAGGGGGCCGCGGTACTGACCTCAGGTTGGTCGCGACGCGTGCCGAGCGAGTTGCGGATTTGCCTGACCCCGGGTGTCGACCTATACCGAAATCGGGCGCGGCGAGGGCCGAGGTAGGAAGGGGAGGTGCCGTAACCGACCCGGGATGAAGGCTTCGGTCGGAGCGCGCATAGTCTGAGGTGCGGGCTGCAGCGGAATGGAGTGTGAGCGCCCGCTGCGGGTTTGCGTTGCGCTGCTTGCCGCTAGTGCTGCGGTAGCGCGTCAGCGTAGACGTCGGCGATCTGTGGGCGGGCGCCTTTGTCAGGAGTCCCGCGGCATGGAGCGGGGCTCATAACGGTTAGGCGCTGACCGAACAACGGCTGGCGGTTAGACGGCAAAGAGTTTGCGCGAAATGTGGACCGATCGAAGGCGATGGTTAGTGGGGTAGATAAGGGGCAGCATCGAAACGGAGTAGCCTGTGTGGGGCGGCGGCCGCGCGCTGCCTGACATGGATTCGGTCAGTCACCACCCTCGACAACCCCGCCAGCAAAGGCTCCGGCAAGGATCCTCGGGCGCTTTTACCGCCACCGTCCGGCCCCCGGTCCCTGTTCCATTTCACCTAAGCTATTGACGGTCCATAGGAAAACGGCTTAAATAGCGGGTTCCCGCGAAAGCCAATTGCACCAACCACCTCATGGGCCGTGCACCTTCGTTTAGCAAAGCGCGGCACTTACTGAGAGAACAACCATGAAACGTACTTATCAACCTTCCGTCACGCGTCGCAAGCGTACCCACGGTTTCCGCGTGCGCATGGCAACGGCCGGCGGCCGCAAGGTCATCAACGCTCGCCGTGCCAAGGGCCGCAAGCGTCTGGCGATCTAAAGCTGCTGCGCGAACCTTTGATCGCGCGCGACGAGGGATTTCCGAAATCCGCTCGGCTGCTCAAAACGGATGAGTTCTCATCCGTTTTTCGTTTGCGGCCTTGGGCGCGCAGTGCGCACTTTGTGCTCTATGCGCGCCACACCGACGGCCCGGCCCGGCTGGGGCTCGTCACCGGGCGCAAATTCGCGCCGCGCGCGGCAACGCGCAATCTGATCCGGCGCATCGCTCGCGAAACCTTTCGCCTGCGTCGCCCGGAGATCGAAGGGTGGGACATGCTGCTTCGTCTACATTCACGTTTCGACCGCAAGGCGATGCCCAGTGCATCGTCGCAGCCGTTGCGCGCAATGTGTCGCGAAGAAATCGTCACCTTGATCGATAACGCGATCAAGACGATTCGCCGCCGCTCGAGCCGTCCCGACGCCGAAGCAAGCGGCGACGAGTCGAGGCGCTGAACATCATGCGACCTGTGCTGCTTGCGCTGCTGCGCTTCTACAAGCTGGCAATCAGTCCGATGCTCGGTCAGCGCTGCCGCTTTTATCCTTCCTGTTCCGACTACGCACGCGAGGCGATCCAGTATCATGGCGCCGCGCACGGCACGTATCTCGCGGTCCGGCGCGTCTGTCGCTGCCACCCGTTTTCGGCCGGCGGCATCGATCTGGTGCCCCCGCCAAAGCAATCTTCGACCGAAACCGACAAACATTCGGCGCTGAATCCGCCTCGGTATTGAGACAAAAGCATGGATATCAAACGATCCGTCCTGTGGGTCATTTTCGTTGTGTCGCTGGTCATGCTGTACAACAACTGGCAGGTGCATACGGGCCATCCGTCCATGTTCACCCCGAGCCAGTCGTTGCCGCAAAGTGCATCGACGCCGTCGGCCGCTTCTTCGAGCGAGCAAGCTGCATCTCCCGCGGGCACGCCTGGCGCACCGGCTGGTCATGATGGCGCTGCTGCGGCGAAGGCCCAGATCATCAACGTCAAGACCGACTTCTTCAACGCCGACATCAGCACGCTCGGCGCCACGCTGCAGCGTCTGCAGCTGCTGAAGGAAGGCGACGGCAAACAGCCGGATATGTACCTGACGCTGTTCGACGACACCGCTACGCACAAGTACCTGGCGCGCACGGGTCTGTCGGGCGGTGACTTCCCGAACCACAGCGATGTGTTCACGTACGTGCCGGGTCCGACGACGCTCGCCGACGGCCAGAACACGCTGCAAGTGCGCTTCGAATCGCCTGAGAAGGGCGGCGTGAAGCTTGTGAAGACGTACACCTTCACGCGCGGCAGCTATGTGATCGACGTCAACCAGCAGATCGTGAACGCGGGTACCGCGCCGGTGAGCCCGTCGCTGTATCTCGAACTCGTGCGCGACTCGCAGCCGGTCGAAACGCCGCGCTTCTCGCACACGTTTATCGGACCGGCGGTCTACACGGATCAGCATCACTTCCAGAAGATCACGTTCAGCGATATCGACAAGAACAAGGCTGACTACGCGAACCAGGCGAACAACGGCTGGGTGGCGATGATCCAGCATTACTTCGCGACCGCGTGGATCCCGCCGCAAGGCAAGGACCGTAACTACTACATCCAGAAGATCGACCCGACGCTGTATCGCGTTGGCGCGCAAGTGCCGCTCGGTTCGATCGCTCCGGGTCAGACGGTCGATATCGACTCGAAGCTGTTCGCTGGTCCGGAAGAAGAGAAGATGCTCGCGGGTATCGCTCCGGGGCTGGATCTCGTGAAGGACTATGGCTGGGTCACGATCATCGCGCGTCCGCTGTTCTGGCTGCTCGAGAAGATCCACACGGTGCTGGGCAACTGGGGCTGGTCGATCATCGCGCTGACGCTGCTGATCAAGGCCGTGTTCTTCCCGCTGTCGGCCGCGAGCTACCGCTCGATGGCGAAGATGAAGGAAATCACGCCGCGGATGCAGGCTCTGCGTGAACGCTTCAAGGGCGATCCGCAGAAGATGAACGCGGCGCTGATGGAGCTGTACAAGACGGAGAAGGTCAACCCGCTCGGCGGCTGTCTGCCGGTGGTGATCCAGATTCCGGTGTTCATTTCGCTGTACTGGGTGCTGCTGTCGTCGGTTGAAATGCGCGGCGCACCGTGGGTGGGCTGGATTCACGACTTGTCGCAGCAGGATCCGTTCTTCATCCTGCCGGTGCTGATGGCGGGCTCGATGTTCATTCAGACGCGTCTGAACCCGACGCCGCCGGACCCCGTCCAGGCGAAGATGATGATGTTCATGCCGCTCGCGTTCTCGGTCATGTTCTTCTTCTTCCCGGCCGGTCTCGTGCTGTACTACGTCGTGAACAACGTGCTGTCGATCGCGCAGCAGTACTACATCACGCGCATGATGGGTAAGGGCCGGACGAAGGCTGTGACCCCGACGAAGTAAGGTTCGACGCGCAGCCCTGGTGACGGGGCGCGCGGGACAAGTAGAGCGAAAGAATGAAGAAGGCCCGGTCAATGACCGGGCCTTTTGCGTTTACGGCGATCTAAGCTTGCGGACTGGCATCGCATCTCGCCTGCAAGAAGAGCGACGAACGTCACTCGCTTCACGCCCTATTGCCGAGATCTCGCGACGAGTATCGCTGACTGCTATAAGCCTACGCGATGAGGCGCGGTCGAACAGACCTCGCGCCTGTGTTCACGGAGTGCGTCGCCAGCCAGCTACCGACCCTCCCAACTCAGAACGCGTAGCCAACGGCCAGGAACGAGATCACCGGATTAACCTTGAGCTCGCTCTTGCTCTGCGAAAGGATCGCGCCGTCGGCCGCTTTGACCGTGATGATCGTGTTGGTCTTCAGCGGGATATATGAGACGCTGCCGGTCAGCGACCAGTGCTTGTCGAAGTTGTACGTGAGGCCGGCGTTGAACACCGGTTGCCATGACGGCGACGACTGCGCCTTGACCGACGTCGGCCCCGGATGACCCGATCCGGCCGCGAGTGTCGCACCCAGCTGGTTGTTCAGATCGGTCTTGAAGTTCGGGTTGAGCTGAATGCTGCTGAACCAGTTGTACGACACGCCGACGCCGACGAACGGCCGGAACTTCGATGTCGCTTCGAACATGTAGTACTGCAGCAGCACCGCAGGGCTCCATTCGCGGACCGACGTCACGAGCGGGTTGTTCGCCGCGGAACCGAGATTGACATTACCCAGCGCGCCCGCCGGCCCCGGCGCTTGCAGAATCCCCTGGCCGTAAAGCTTGAACGTCGGCGGCACCCCGGCCACCGTCGTCACCGCGATGTTGTCCGTGAAAAAGTGCGCGATCGTGAGCCCGAGCGTATCCGCGTTGCTCACCGTTTGTGACGTGCCCGGCGACGTGAACGACGTCGGCAGACCGAGCACCGAATAGATCGGGGTACCCGGTACGGTTGTCGTCTGATTCGTGCTCGAATCGAGCGTCGTCACGTGAAACCACCCGAGCGTGACGACGTTGCTTCCCGCTGCCTGCGCGCACGCAGGGCGTACCGATCCAAGACCCAGGACTGCGCAGACCGAGGCCATTGCCAACCAACGCTTGTTCATGACTTCCTCCTGAAGCGGGTCGCGCTTTGTGGGCGCACGATCCCGCGAGTCGCCTATGTTTTGGTTTGTGATGCCGGCTCGTGGCGAGCCGGACTTCGGGGACAACGTTGCTCTGGAGCACTTCTGATGCGAAGTTCTGAGTCCTTGAACCGAGCGCAACGTATGCGAATAGCCGCGTCCGTTTTGGCTCAACCACGACGGACCTGAACAGCCAGGTCGTCGTGCTCACGTAGAGATCCGAGCGGCCGACCTAGCTGCGCGCCATTTGCTACGGATTCGGACTACCCGACGGACTTTCCACGTACGCACCTGCGGTGAAGTACGGCGCCGATGCGTTGGCGGTGTCGAGGTACGAGATCACGCCGCCGTTGAAGGTCAGCTTGCCGGTTTCACCCGAGCCGCCCGACACCGGTGTCACGCCGAGCACCCCAGGCACCGTCTGCGTGTAGTCGAGGTTGTAGGTCGCAGCGAGCGACGCGTTCGATGCCTGGAATGGATCGAGCATCGACATCTGCGGGCCGACGAGCAGGGTGCTTCGATACTGGAAGTTCGTATCGACGCCGATGTATTCCCCGTCCTGTGTGCCCGACGCGATCACGGTTTGCGGCGCAAGCACTGCGATACCCGATTCGTCGTCGACCACGAACGTCGACGGATTCGCGTCGCCGACCCGCACGAGCACCGGCACGTCCTTGCCGCGCAACTTGCCGACGATCAGGATGCCGGTGCCCTGCGGGGCATTCGTCGACACGGTCGGCGTCGTCTCGTCGATATAGTCCGACGCCCAGAACGTGCTCGTTGCCGTGTTTAGCGTGAACGCGCCGGTTCCTGTCTTGCACGAAGCACCCGTGTTCGGGCATTCCGAATAGGTGCCGGTGGTGGCGAGCGTGTACTGCGCGTCGACGGCGACGGACTTGTAGCTTTGCGTCGGCACCGTATGCACGCCGAGTTCATTGAACTTGCCCGCGACGTTCGCCAGATTGGTCTCGAGCTGCGAGAAGCCGAGGAACGGGTAGTACGGGAAGGTCTTCTGCGAAATCGAACCGGTGCCGAACGGGCTCGTGTACTGGAGCGTCGCGCCGGGAATCGTCCCGCCGGCGACACCATTGCCGACGAAGATGCGTGCCGGCTGGCTCGGGTCGAGACTCGCGCCGTTGAGCTGGTACGCACAGGCGTTGAGTTTCGCGGTCGGCAGCTCGGTTTCTTTGGTGAGCGTGCCGGAAACGACGTTGTACGGCGCCTGATCGCGCGTCGGCGTCGCCGTTCCGGTCTGCGCCGGGATGGCCGATTTCAGGAACGTGACCTTCCACGTCATCGCGGTCGTGTCGAGCTGAACCGTGACAAGTTCGCCCGCACCCGAGCCGCCGGTGTAGACCGTCGAATAGTCGAGTGACGAAGGGCAAAGGGCATTCGGGTCCGACGACACGCCGCTCGCCCCTGACGAGTTCGACGATGTCCCCGACGACGCGGTCGTGCCGCCTCCGCCGCCGCCACACCCTCCAAAAACCAGACACACACTCGCCGATGCCGCGAGCACAACGCTGCGCCATTCCATGACTGCCTCCCTGATGTCATCGCCGGTCAGGCCGGCTTTTATCGGCCGGGCGTTTGGGCGCACCGCGCGCCGACGTCCGATTCCGTTTCCCGCTACCGCGAAAACATGTGTTTTATATTTTTCGCCACGCCATTCAGCCTTTGCACGAATATCGTGTCAACCGACTAAAACATTTAAAACGGTGTATGAAACACAGTGGCAATGCGGTGAAAGCAAGGAAATGGCGAGCTATTGCAGGACTTTCAAACGCGGAAATGCGTGTGGCTTGCGTGCGTTATAAACGGGGGTTTGAGGGGCTGTTTGAATGGTCGTTCGGGATTGTCCGGTGGGCAGGGGAGACGGCCGTTAGCGAAGTGAGGGGCGAATGGGGGTACATCGCAGCGCAATAATATTTAAATGCGCTCTATCTCGATCCAGGTTAATGATTGTGAAAGGTTGATTCGGGTGTTTTCAAATGTTTACTGAGTAAGTGTGCGGCGAGAATTAATTTCCGGCAGCATTCTGAATGAATGCGTTGAATCGGAATATTCGGAAGCGAAAATGCCTGTTCGTCCAATATCTGAATAGATGGCGATGAAGGAAGCGCGAAGACGCGAGAAGCCTCGAAAGGACGAGAAACAGAGAGCGGGCGAAAAGCCGGGAAGGGACGCGAGAACGGAAAAAGACGCGGCGGCGGGAAACGACGATGGAGCAGGAAGGGGTGAGGCAATTCGCAAGGACGGTGCAGCTGCAAAGGCGGAGGAACGGGGGAGAGGGAATGTCGGGAAGGAAAGGGAACGCGGCAGGGAGAAGGGAAGGGATGAGAAGGGACTGCGGGAAGGGGAAGGTAAAGGGACAGGAGGAACGGGAAAAGAACGGCGAGAAAGCAGACGGGAGCAGACCCACCGAGTGGGTGCCGACCTCATTTCATAGGCCGGCACCCACTCGCAAAACTTAGAGTCCCTTCGACTCGTCCGCGCCGATATGCAGGTTCATGCACTGAATCGCCGCACCGGACGCGCCCTTGCCCAGGTTGTCGAGCCGCGCGATCGTGACGATGCGTTCTTCATTGCCGAACACAAACAGGTCGACGCGGTTTGTGTCGTTGCACGCCTGGACGTCAAAGAAGCCATCGTCGAGGTTGTTCGAACCGTCGAGCGGGGCGACGTGGATGAAGTGCTCGTCCGCGTAGTACTCGGCGAGTGCCGCGTGCACGCGCTCCGGCGTGACCTTGCCCGGCAACTGCGACGGATGCAGATACGTCGTGACCGCGAGGCCCTTGTAGAAATTCGCCACGATCGGTGTGAACGTCGGAGCGATCGTCAGGCCGCTGCGGACCTTCATTTCCGGCAAATGCTTGTGCTGGAGACCGAGCGCATACGTGCGCGGGCTCGTGAGCTTCGCCGCACCGGCTTCGTAGTCGGCAATCATCTTCTTGCCGCCGCCGCTGTAGCCGGTAATCGAATAGCTCGACAGCGCCGTCTCAGCCGGCACGATGCCCGCTGCGACCAGCGGCTGGGCGGCCAGAATAAACGCCGACGCGTGGCAACCCGGGACAGCAATCCGCTTCGCCGTGCGCAGGCGCTCGCGTTGCGACTTGGCGAGTTCGGGCAGGCCGTACGCCCAGTCGTCATCGATCCGGAACGCCGTGCTCGCGTCGATCACGCAGGTGTTCGGGTTGTCGACGAGCGACGCCGATTCGCGCGACGCGACATCCGGCAGGCACAGGAACGTCACGTCCGAGGCATTGATCAGCGAACGGCGCGCCGCCACGTCCTTGCGCTGCGCGTCGTCGATGCGCAGCACCTCCACGTCGTCGCGCTTCGCGAGATATTCAAAAATGCGAAGGCCGGTCGTTCCTTCCTGTCCGTCGACAAATACTTTCGTGGTCATTGCGTACTCGACTGCGTAAGCGGAAAACCCACATTGTACGTATGTCGCGTGACGATGACGCGTCTGCCATTCGGCCAGTGCGGTGGCGACCTGGTGCTTGGCCTGCCCGTTGGCCCGGGAGCTGTACCCGGGAGTGCCGGTTTGGCCGGGCCACCGCTGCGGGCATCACGTCTCGTAACAGTGGGTCAGTTGCGGGTCGGGCGAAGGCACAGCGAAGACCTCGCCCCGGACAAGTGACGCAGCGTTCGAGCGCGGACGGCTTACGGGCGGGCCGATCCCCGTCTAGCGCCCAAAAGTCACCGTCAATGAAGCCTTGCCGATTTCAAGCGCATCGATCTCGTGCGCAGACGGCTTACCGGCGGGCCGATCTCCGTCTAGCGTCCATAAGTCACCGTCAACGACGCCTTACCAATTTCAAGCGCGTCGATCTCGTGCGCGAACACGGCGGCCGGCCGCCCGTCCTGCAGCGACGTCCGGATATCGCGCAACGCATGCACGGAGATCACGTAGTGATGTGCTCGCCCGGGCGGCGGGCACGGGCCTCCGTAGCCGTCGTCGCCCCAGTCGTTCTGCGCCTGGATCGCGCCGAGCGCCTTGAGCGCACCCGACGCGGCGGCGTTGAGAGGCAGCGAATGCGTACCGGGAGGAATACCAAATACCGACCAATGCCAGAAACCGCGGCCGGGCGCATCAGGGTCGAACACAGACACCGCGAAGCCGGCCGTTCCGGGCGGCGGATTGTGCCATTCGAGCGCCGGCGATTGGTTCGCCCCGCTGCAGCCGTTGCCGTTCAGGACATGGGTGAGGGGCATCGTCGATCCGACCGGCATATCGGGCGACGTCAACGCGAACGCGCCTCCCGCGTCAGCGAACCGGCAGACCACAGCGCACAGAACCGCTCCCGCATAACGTAAGCATCGGCCGCGCAGCATGCTGTTGCTCCCCCATGATTTTGTGATTGTGGAGTCGAATGCACCGGACGAAATCATCTTACCCGGCACCCGGCTCTTTTTGGAGCTATTACGAAAACGCTACACTCGTGCCATGCCCCCGAACTCACCCACCCAATCCGCCCGTGACGCTGGCCTTGTGTCAGACCACTCACACGACGCGACGGGCTACGCCCGGCGAGCCCTTGTCGCGTCGGTCGCCGGCTATGCGCTCGACGGCTTCGATCTCTTGTTATTAGGGTTCATGCTGCCCGCGATCGGCGCCGAACTGCATCTGAGTGGCGCACAAAGCGGCGCGCTGGTGACGTGGACACTGATCGGCGCGGTCATCGGCGGTCTGCTGTTCGGCACGTTGTCCGATGCCTATGGACGCGTGCGGATGTTGAGTCTGTCGATCCTTGTGTTCGCTTTGTTCACCGGGCTCTGCGCTTTCTCGACCGGATATCACGATCTGCTCGCCTATCGGACGGTCGCAGGCATCGGGCTCGGCGGTGAGTTCGGCATCGGCATGACGCTCGTTGCCGAAAGTTGGCCGGCGACACATCGTGCGCGCGCGTCGTCCTATGTCGGACTGGGCTGGCAACTCGGCGTGCTTGCTGCCGCGTTGCTCACGCCGCTGCTCTTGCCGCTGGTTGGCTGGCGGGGCATGTTTCTGATCGGTGTGACGCCGGCGCTGGCGTCGTTCTGGATGCGACGGAGTCTCGCCGAGCCGTCGATGTTTGTTGAGCATGCGCGGGCGAAATTGTTGGCGAGGTCGTCGGTACAGGCTTCGGCGGCGGTGCGCGAATCCTTCTCCTCGGCAGCATCGGCACCAGCACCAGCACCTAGATCTGCATCCGCGTCCGCGTCGGCGGGGCAACCGTCGTCGGCATCGACATCGAATCACGCAAAATCCACCGTCCCTATCGCCGAACTATTCTCTTCCGCGAGCGCCGCTCGCATGAGCATCGGGATCATCGTCTTATGCGCGGTTCAGAACTTTGGCTACTACGGCCTCATGATCTGGATGCCGAGCTACCTCTCGCACACGTTCGGCTATTCGCTGACCAAGTCTGGCCTCTGGACAGCGGTGACCGTGCTCGGCATGGCTGCGGGTATCGGACTCTTTGGCGTGCTCGCCGATCGTGTCGGGCGTAAGCCTGCGTTTATCGCGTATCAGATTGGCGCCGTCGTGATGGTGTTCGTATACGCATCGCTCACCTCGCCGACGGCTTTGCTGATCGGCGGCGCCGTGATGGGCCTGTTCGTCAACGGAATGCTCGGCGGGTACGGCGCGTTGATCTCGGAGTGCTACCCGACCCGCGCGCGAGCGACGGCTCAGAACGTGCTGTTCAATATCGGCCGTGCGATCGGTGGCCTGGGACCACTCGTTGTCGGCGCGCTCGCCAGCGCTTATGGATTCTCGTCGGCGATCGCCTTGCTCGCTGTGATCTACGTCGTCGATGTGATCGCAACCGTATGGCTGATCCCCGAGCGTCGAGGCGCCGTGCTCGAGTAGGTACCGGGTCGCGCCGCCGCACTCAATCACCAATCGTGCGCATCTCGCACACTTGCTGCGTTGCGTCATGATCAATGCGCTCATCTCTCCGTTTGAGCCGCATCAATCGTCGCTCTGGTAGCGCTATTTCATATCGTCAGCATCGACGACGCGGCGTTACACTGGTCCCCCCAAAAATCTCCGACCCCGGTCAGCGACGTATGGATTTGCTTACCCATGCGTCGCATCGCACGCCGCTTTCGAGCGCCACGCGATGGACCGGTTCTCAACGCTTTCAAGGGCCCAGTCATGGACGAGCAACTCAAACAAGCCGCGCTGGCGTATCACCAGCATCCCCGTCCCGGAAAGATTTCGGTGACGCCGACCAAGCCGCTGTCAAACAGCCTCGATCTCTCGCTTGCGTATTCGCCGGGTGTCGCCGCCGCGTGTGAAGCGATCTATGCCGATCCCCAGGCTGCCGACCTCTATACGTCACGCAGCAACCTCGTCGGCGTGGTGACCAACGGCACCGCGGTGCTCGGTCTCGGCAATATCGGACCGCTGGCGGCAAAGCCCGTCATGGAAGGCAAGGGCTGCCTGTTCAAGAAATTCGCAGGCATCGACGTGTTCGATATCGAACTCGCCGAGTCGGATCCCGACAAGCTCGTCGACGCGATTGCGATGCTCGAGCCGACACTCGGCGGCATCAACCTCGAAGACATCAAGGCGCCCGAATGCTTCTATATCGAGAAGAAGCTGCGCGAGCGCATGAAGATCCCCGTCTTCCACGACGATCAACACGGCACCGCGATCATCGCTTCGGCGGCGATTCTCAATGGCCTCAAAGTGGTCGGGAAGAAGATTGGTGAGGTACGCCTTGTGTGCTCCGGCGCCGGTGCGGCGGCGATCGCCTGTCTCGATTTGCTCGTGCATCTCGGGCTTGATCGCAATAAGACGCTCGTGATTGATTCGAAAGGCGTCATCCACGAAGGTCGCGAGGGCCTCGATCCGAGCAAGGCGCGTTACGCGGTCAAGACCGACGCACGTACGCTGGCCGATGCAGTCACAGACTCGGATGTGTTTCTCGGTTGTTCGGCTGCGGGCGTGCTGAAGCCCGAGATGGTCAAGTCGATGGGCAGCAAGCCGCTGATCCTTGCTCTCGCCAACCCCGATCCGGAAATTCGCCCCGAAGAAGCCAAGGCGGTGCGCCCGGACGTCGTGATCGCGACAGGCCGTTCGGACTATCCGAATCAGGTCAATAACGTGCTGTGCTTCCCGTTCATCTTCCGCGGCGCGCTCGATGTCGGCGCGACGACGATCACCGAAGAGATGAAGCTTGCCTGCGTCAAGGCGATCGCTGAACTCGCAGAAGAAGCGGACCAGGGCGATGAAGTGGCGAAGGCCTACGAAGGCCAGGTGCTCGAGTTCGGCCCTGAGTACCTGATCCCGAAGCCGTTCGATCCGCGTCTGATCATCAAGATCGCACCCGCCGTCGCGCAAGCCGCGATGGATTCGGGGGTGGCGACGCGCCCGATCAAGGATCTCGACGCTTATCGCGACCATCTGTCGAGCACGGTCTATCGCACAGGCTTCATCATGCGACCGGTGTTCAACGCGGCGAAGGCGCGCCCTGCGCGTATCGTGTTTGCTGAGGGCGAAGACGAGCGTGTGCTGCGCGCCGCGCAGTTCGTTATCAACGAAAAGATCGCGCGACCGATCATCATCGGCCGCCCGGCAGTCGTCGAGATGCGGCTGAAGAAGCAATGCTCGAAGCTCGAAGCCGGCAAGGACTTCGAGATCGTCGATCCGGAAAACGATGCGCGTTTCCAGACCTACTGGCACGAGTACCACACCATCGGTGCGCGCGACGGCATTTCGCCAGAGGTCGCCAAAGCCGCGCTGCGCAAATTCAATACGCTGATTGGCGCGCTGCTGATCCGGCTTGGCGATGCGGATGGCATGATCTGCGGGCTGATCGATTCGTATCAGAGCCATCTGAAATTCGTCGAACAGGTGCTTGGCAAGCAGCCGGGCGCCGAGCACTATGCGGCGATGAATCTGTTGATGCTGCCGGGGCGCAATCTGTTCCTCTGCGACACCTATATCAACGAAGTGCCGACCGCCGAGCAACTCGCCGAGATGGCGATCCTGGCGGCGCGCGAGATCGAGAAGTTCGGTATTACGCCGAAGATCGCGCTGCTCTCGAATTCGAATTTCGGCAGCCTGCCGAGCGAGTCCGCGCGACGCATGGCGGCCGCGCGCAAGCTGATCGCCGAACGCGCGCCGGAGCTCGAGGTCGATGGTGAGATGCACGGCGATGCCGCGCTGTCGGAAGCGGTACGCAAGGCGGCGTTCCCGGCGACGACGCTCACCGGAGAAGCCAACCTGCTGATCATGCCGAACGTCGAAGCGGCGAACATCACGTACAACCTGCTCAAGATGATCGGCGGCGAGGGCGTGACGGTCGGACCATTCCTGCTCGGCGCGGCACATCCGGTGCATATCCTGACACCGGCTTCGACGGTGCGCCGGATTATCAATATGACGGCAGTGGCCTCGGCGAATGTCGCGGCGCGGGGAACGGGGAAGTAGGGCGGCGACGAGCGGGGCGGACTGCTGGCCGGTGTCGCCCGGCGCGGGCTTGTAGCGGGACACACGCCGTGCGTCTCACGCTATGTGCGGCGATGCATGTCTACGCCCCACGGCACGGCGGACCTCACCTGTACCGCTTGAGGGCTCGCAAAAGAGCAAGGGGACGTTGAGCGATCAACGTCCCCTTGTGTTCTAGCGCTGTCATCCGATTGATTGGCCGTCGCTCGATACCACGACGGCCAAACTACGCTTACGCGACCTGACCGATATGCGCGCCGGTCTTGCCGGCAGGCGCACGCCATTGAGCGAGCAGCGCTGTCCAACGCACACGGATCGCCTTGAGGTTGTTTTCCTTCACGTGGCCGTAGCCGCGGATCCCGTCAGGCAGTTGCGCAAGTTCGATCGCGAGCGCGCGCTTTTCAGCCCGCAGGCCGGCCAGAAGTTCTTCGACGAGCGCTTCATAGTCGACGATCAGCTGACGCTCATGCTTGCGTTCCTCCGTCCGACCAATCGGGTCAAACGCAGTACCACGCAGGAACTTGAGCTTCGCGAGCACGCGGAACGCGGACATCACCCACGGACCATATTCGCGCTTGAGCATGCGACCCTGCGCATCACGCTTCGCGAGCAGCGGCGGAGCGAGGTGGAACTTGAGCTTGAAGTCACCTTCGAAGCGCGCACTCAGGCCGGCCGTGAATGCCGGATCCGTATAGAGGCGTGCGACTTCGTACTCATCCTTGTACGCCATCAGCTTGTACAAGTTGCGCGCGACTGCCTCGGTCAGCGGCATCTCCGACGTGAACGCATCCGCCATCGACTGCTCGGCGACGCGAACCTTTTCGACAAGCGTCTGGTAGCGACGTGCATACGCGGCGTTCTGATACGCCGTCAGATGCTCGATGCGCGTGGCGATCATCGCGTCGAGCGCCTTCGGCGTATGCAGCGCGATCACCTTGCCACCGCTCGTCGACTCGGCACCGCCGGTCGGCAACGTTGCGATGATCTTCCGCACTTCCGCAAGATCATGCGCCGTACGACGGCCCCATTCGAAGGCCGCCTTGTTCTTCTCGACGGACACGTCGTTGAGCTCGATCGCACGGATCAACGACTGATACTGCAACGGCAGCCAGCCGCGCTGCCACGCAAACCCGAGCACGAACGGGTTCGTGTAGATCGCATCGCCCAGTAGCGCGACGGTCAGACGGTTCGCGTCGACAAAGTCGGCCGCCTCGCCCGCAGCCCCACGGATATCGTTCTCCGCGCTCACACCCGGGAAGCGCCAGTTCGGATTGCGGATGAACTCGGCCGTCGGCGTCTGCGAACTGTTGACGACAACGCGCGTACGGTCGCGCTGCATGCGCGAGAGCGCTTCATCAGTCGCCGTCACGATCGCATCGCACCCGATCACGAGCTGCGCCTCACCCATCGCAATACGCGTGGCGTGCAGATCCTCGGGATGATTGCCGATCTGCACATGGCTCATCACCGCGCCACCTTTCTGCGCGAGCCCGGTCACGTCGAGCACGGTCACGCCCTTCTGCTCGAGGTGCGACGCCATCCCTAGCAGCGCACCAATGGTCACGACACCCGTGCCGCCCACGCCCGTGACGAGCACGCCATACGCGCCATGGATCGCCGGCAACTCGGGCTCCGGCAGCGGCGACAACCCTTGCGCCGACACTTCGCTCGTCTTCGGCTTCTTGAGCTGACCGCCTTCGATCGTCACGAAGCTCGGGCAGAAGCCGTTGACGCACGAGAAGTCCTTGTTGCAGCTCGACTGGTTGATCTGCCGCTTCGTACCGAACTCTGTCTCGACCGGTTCGACCGACAGGCAATTCGACTTGACCGAGCAGTCGCCGCAACCTTCGCAGACGGCTTCGTTGATCACCACGCGTTTCGCCGGATCGACCATCGTGCCGCGTTTGCGACGGCGACGCTTCTCCGTCGCGCACGTCTGGTCATAGATCAGGATCGTCGTACCTGGAATCTCACGTAGTTCGCGTTGCACGGCGTCGAGCGACTCGCGCGGGTGAATCGTCGTGCCCGGGGCAAGTTGTATGGCACCACTGTACTTCTCGACCTCGTCGGTCACTATCACAATTCGCGCGGCGCCTTCGGCCGCGAGCTGGAAGGTGATCTGCGGCACCGTCAACACGCCGTCGACCTGTTGGCCGCCGGTCATCGCGACCGCATCGTTATAGAGAATCTTGTACGTGATGTTCGCTTTCGAGGCGATCGCCGCACGGATCGCGAGCAGGCCCGAATGGAAGTAGGTGCCGTCGCCGAGGTTCGCGAAGACATGTTTGTCGTTCGTGAACGGCGCTTGTCCGACCCACGCGACGCCTTCACCGCCCATCTGGCTGAAGGTGCTCGTGTTGCGATCCATCCAGAGCGTCATGTAGTGACAGCCGATGCCGGCCATCGCGCGCGAACCCTCAGGCACGTTCGTCGACGTGTTGTGCGGGCAGCCCGAGCAGAACCACGGCTTGCGTTCGGCGGCGACGCGGGGCTTGGCCAGCGCGCGCTCCTTGGCCTCGATGATCGCGATCCGCGAGGCGATGCGTGCGCGCACGTCGGCAGGAAGATCGAATTTATCAAGCCGGGTCGCGATGGCTTTCGCAATAATTGCCGGTGAGAGTTCGTAGTGAGCAGGTAGCAGCCAGTTGCCCATCGGCACCGACCATTCGCCGCCCGCGCCGTCCTTCTCGTCGAACTTGCCGTAGACGCGCGGCCGTTGCGAATCGGGCCAGTTGTATAGCTCTTCCTTGATCGCGTATTCGAGGATCTGGCGCTTTTCCTCGACGACCAGGATTTCTTCGAGACCCTTCGCGAACGCGTGAGCGCCCTGGGCTTCGAGCGGCCACACGCAGCCGACTTTATAGAGGCGAATGCCGATCTGGCGGCAGGTTGCATCGTCGAGGCCGAGATCGCACAAGGCCTGGCGGACGTCGAGGTAGGCCTTGCCGGCAGTCAGGATGCCGAAGCGGGCATTCGGCGCGTCGATCTCGACGCGGTCGAGCTTGTTTGCGCGCACGTAGGCGAGCGCGGCGTAGAGCTTGAAGTCGAGCAGCCGGGCTTCCTGGACGAGCGGGGGATCCGGCCAGCGAATGTTGAGGCCGCCTTCCGGCATCGCGAAGTCTTCGGGCAGCAGGATGCGCGTGCGATTCGGATCGATGTCGACCGAAGCCGACGATTCGACGATGTCGGTCACGCATTTCATCGAGACCCACAGACCCGAATAGCGGCTCATCGCCCAGCCGTGGAGTCCGTAGTCGAGATATTCCTGGACGTTCGCGGGAAACAGGACCGGCACGCCGCTCGCCTTGAGCACGTGTTCGGATTGGTGAGCGAGCGTGGATGACTTCGCCGCGTGGTCGTCGCCGGCGAGAAGCAGCACGCCGCCATGGCGGGAGGAGCCGGCGGAGTTCGCGTGCTTGATCACATCGATCGAGCGGTCGACGCCTGGGCCCTTGCCGTACCACATGCCGAAGACGCCGTCGTATTTGGCGTTCGGATAGAGATTGACTTGCTGACTGCCCCAGACCGCGGTCGCGGCGAGGTCTTCGTTGACGCCAGGCTGGAAGACGACCTGATGGGCGGCCAGGTGCTTGCGCGCTTTACCCAACGACAGGTCGAGGCCGCCGAGCGGCGATCCGCGGTAGCCGGAGATGAATCCGGCGGTGTTCAGGCCGGCGGCACGGTCGCGCTCTTGCTGCAGCATCGGCAGGCGCACAAGCGCCTGAATGCCGCTCATATAGGCGCGGCCCTGCTCGAGGGTGTATTTGTCGTCCAGCGTGACCGACGCCAGCGCGGCTTCGAAACGGGCGCGTGTCTGCGGGTCCAGTGGGGCATTCATGATTACTGCGCTCCTCACCCGGGTAGGGTTTCGCTATACAGGCCACCGTGTCAGCCTTGTGGGCGCGTCCGGCGGAGTGAAAATGGTTGCGAATCGATGGTAGCACCGCCAATTTTCAACCGTTGATGGGAGCATCCCTAGGTTTGCAGGCGAGGGTGTCTGTGGTGCGGGGGGGGGGGGGAGGGTGTTGGCGGGCGGTGACGTCGGGCGGAATCTGAGCGCGATCACTGCCGTACCCGCTTCTGCGGGTCGGACCAGGCCACCTGCGGCAACTCCGCTAGTGCGCAGACCGCCCGAGTGCCCAAGTGCCCAAGTGCCCGAGTGCCCGAGTGCCCGAGTGCCCGAGTGCCCGAGTACTGCGCCCGGTCCGATGGCTTCGACTTGTCTCGCAGCGTCCCCCGAACCCGCCGTGTTGGCTGTTGTGACGATTCGGCACGAGGCGCGCTCCGCCGCGTGCGAGGCCCGGACGAGCCGCGGAAAGGTTGTTTACACCCGGAAAGGTGAGTTCGCTGAGTGCAGTCCCGCGCGTGATACCACGATCAAGTGGTCGTTTAAACCGATTTCCGGCTTAAACGAGGTAACACCCGGGCAGGCTTTGTAACCCCCTGTAAAAGCAGTCCGCACTTGGAATTGGGATTGGCATCCTTCACGACCGTCGACTCAACGATCTGTCCAGAAGGGGATTTCGCCCCTTTTGTGTCCCTGATTCAAAGGGGACGTGTCGCCTGATAAGAAAGAGGAGCCAACATGAGCCAGACCTATATTCGTACTTTCCTCGTCGCCTCCGCCGCGTTTCTCGCACTCGAGGCGGGGCCCGTCGTCGCAAGCCTGGCAGTTCGCCAGCACGCCGCCGAGCCGACTTCCGTGCAGTCCGGCGGAGCGAGTGAATTCCCGCGTACATGGATGCCGGGACAATTATTTGATTTCTCGACAGCCCAGAATCGCTCGCGCCGCGATTGCGATTGAGGCGGCGTCGCCAAAACAAAAAGGCCGTCACTTGCGTGACGGCCTTTCCGAACAGCAGGGGAGGGGCTGTCTGGGCCCGAAGGCCCTCGGAACTGATACTGATTTGCGCCCGGCGCTCTCAAGAAGCAGCATCGGCGGTGAAAGCAACCACTTCGCGCGCCTACTGGTATTGGGTCGCGCCTCGACGCTTTAAAGCGACGGCATCAGCGATTCGAGAAACTTGTTTGCGTGCCGGACCTGACGCTTCCACGCGTAATCGAACACGGCCGCTTGCTCCTGGAACATCTCGCCGAGGATCGAGGCTGAATCGGCCGGCGGCAATGTCAAATACGCGTCGGCCTCACCGTAGTCCCGGTGAATGTCCATGCCGGCCTTACGCGCGATGTGCATCATCGTCGCGTTGTGCGACAGGCAATGCATATAGAGTGTGCCCACACCGGAATTGCGACTCCGCATCGCCGCCCGCGCGAACAACGCCGAACCGACACCTGCGCCGCGCGCCTCGTTTGACACCGACAAACCAAACTCGGCCGTGCGCGGCGAGTCGTCATCGCGCACCGGCAGATACGCCAGATGGCCGACGCCGACGAGCTTCAGCGCATGGTTGAACACACCGAACACCGCGTCATTGCTGAAATCGATCGAGCGAACGTAGTTCTCGATGACTGCGTCCGCCGTACGTTGACCGAACCGCAGCACGCGGTCATCGTCGTCCAGCGCGATGAAATGAGCCAGCAAGCGCTTGCGATCCGCCGCCGTGAGCTGACGCACCATCGTCCGCGTCCCTTGGGGGGCGCGGCGTGACGTTGAATCAGCAGATTGGCGATCGAGCGAGGTGTCCACGGTGATAGCTAGCTTTTCAGGAACCGATTTTTAGCACCTGCATAAAACAGTGCTGGGTACGGGCTGAATTCTAGTACAGTCGGACAGACGAATCTAGGGTAAATACCTAGATGCAATTACCTAGATCGAATTGTGCAAAAAATTCCCGATGACAGGCCTGTGTCAGGAATATTGACCGCTTATTTGGGCGCCATCGAGTGATTCACGCGGGCCACCTCTTGCTTCCCGCCGTCCCCTCGCACGGCGACGACGCCCGCTGCGACGAGCGTTCGGATCCGCCAGTCGACGAATGTATCCGTCGCATAGAAACCGGTGTTGGTCACCATGATCGAACCGATAAAGCGATTCAGGGTCTGCCAGGAGTCGCCGAGATGTTCGATGATCAGCGCATCGACCTCGCAAAAGGCGCCGCCGACAAACGTGTCCGTGAACAGACGGCGGACGTCCGAGTTGACGTGTTTGAGTTCCTGCCACTCAAGCGCCAGACGGGTCATGCGAAGGACCGAGACCGGTGCGATGGCCGGCAATCGGGCTCGAAGGATGTCGGGCGAATACAGCGCGACGGCCGTCTGGCCGCCGGGTCCGAGGTGTGCGGGGTCCAGTTCCCGCAGCGTCAGTCCCACTTCATTGAATCTCTCGGGCATGGCGCGCAGGTGAAACGCGACCCGGCGCAGCGTCAACTGGTCGCCGGCGCTGCGTCCGTGCCAGACAACGACCTCCGCGCCCGATTCGCCCAGCGCGCCGATCGACGCGGCTTCGGCCTCGAACGCCTCGCCAAGTTCTTCGTCGTCCGCGTCGAGCACCGTTTGCCAGAATGCCGCGCGGGTTCGCGGTGCGTCATCGATCTGTGCGAGGGGGCCGATCGCGAGGTCGTCGTGAAGACACACGACCTGTTCGTCGCGTCCCGCGGCGGCGAGTGCGCGACCGAGGACTTCAGCGGCGGAATCGCCGTTCACTACGTGCAGAAAGCTCATCGATCTCTTTTTATATGTGAATGCGGACGCCATCCCTTGCGTCTGCCGTGCCAATGTTCCTGACTTGTTCGAATAATGAGGCGTATCACGCCCGTTCGTCTTTCCACAAGGCAACGTCCCGTCAGATCTTGCCCCGGTACCACGGCGAATCGATGACGTCCGCGTTGCAACGCGTCAGCAGCCATCTGACCGACCGATTCCCATACGGTTCGATTCGCCGGGCCGAGTTCGTGCACAATGCCGATTCACCTTTCGGCTTACTGTTTGGCTCACTGCGTGGTTTGCCTGCCAATCCAAGAAGCGTACGTGCACGACCTGCAATCAAGCCCCTTCGATCGCGGTGATCCGAGGTGCTCCATATGTGCAAACACGAACCGCTCAAGGCATTCTTTCGAGTCGCCGCCCAGACGTCGATGCGCGCGCCATGTTTTTCCCGAGCGCCGACAGACGTTAGTTGGCCTGCGCGGCTCGAGAGTCGCTACTGTGACCGCGGTTGGAGGCGATTGAATCAATCGAGTAGTTAAACGTTGGACGCTTGGACAATTCGCAACGCCTGTCGGCGATGTCTCGAAATTGGCAGACAGCGGAGGGCGAAACTGCAGTCGAAGGAAAGCTTCTTCTGGCGCTACGCCTCTGGCTCTTGTCACCCATTCCCCTCTTCACTCCCAGTTCACATACAACGATGGTCAAGGTTGTCGCGCGAAAAGTTTTGATGGCAGGTTTCATTGCTCTGCTGCCGCTTCTGGCCTCCGCGAACGCTGCGGCGGCTGAGCCCGGGCCGCTTCCCGCCGGGTGGGTGGCGGCGTGGAGTGCGGCCGCGCAAGCCGTGCCGCCTGCGCAGGATGCGCCCTCGTTCAATCGCGCGCCGGATACTGCCGGACGTACCGTTCGACAGGTGATCTATCCGACGTTGTCGGGTGCGTCAGCGCGGATCAGGCTTTCGAATGTCTTCGGAAATGCGCCCGTCACCCTTCGAAGTCTCACGCTCGGCCTGGCGGGACGTGAAAGCGAAGTCGTTCCCGGAACGCTCAAGCCGCTGACCTTTGGCGGCAAAACGGAGGTGACGATCCCCGCCGGTTCAGCAGTCTGGAGCGACGCCGTGGCTGTCCCGGTTCAGGCGGGCCGTCCCTTGGCCCTGAGTTTTGTTGCGCCGACGAACGCGATCGCGACCACGTGGCACAAGCTCGCGAGCCAGGTCAGCTATGTGTCCGGGCCTGGCGACTTTTCGTCTGATACCCAAGGCGCTGCGTTCCGCGGGCATATCACCTCGTACGTCTGGCTTGACGGCCTGGCAGTCGATGCACCGGGCGCTTCCGCTGTAGTGGCCATCGGCGACTCAATCACCGATGGCATGCGATCCACGTTGAACGCCAATCGCCGATGGCCCGACCGCTTTGCTGCGCTCGTGTCGTCGTCGCCGGCGGGCGCGCGGACTGCGGTCGTGAATGTCGGGATCAGTGGGAACCGCCTGCTCAACGACTCGCCCTGCTACGGCAAAGCGCTCAAGACCCGCTTTTCGGCCGACGCGCTCGACCAACCCGGCGTGCGGGACGTGATCATGCTGATTGGCGTCAATGACATCAATTTCGGGTGGATGCCGCCGCACAGCGGTCTCGATTGCGACGTGCCGCATGTGCGCGTGCAAGCCGCTGACCTGATCGCGGGCTATCAGCAAATGATCACGTCGGCCCATCAGCGTCATCTGCGCATTTTCGGCGCGACGGTCACGCCGGCGAGCTTGCCGGCTGATCGCGAGGCGATCCGCACGGAAGTGAATACGTGGATCCGCACCAGTCATGCGTTCGACGGGGTGATCGACTTCGATGCGGCCCTGCGCGATCCCGGCACGCCGACGCGCTTGCTGCCGAGATATGACAGCGGGGACCACGTCCACCCGAGCGACGCCGGTTATCAGCGCATGGCCGAAGCGGCGTTCGAGGTCTGGTCGGCGCCGCGCGCCCGGTGACGGGCGAGACTCGCTGGCCGTTTTTTGCAATTCGACAGGTCGTCGATTCGGTAGATTATTCAGCTGATTAATGACGTCGAAGCGAGGTCAAAACGGCGTCAAAAAATATATTGCGTCATTTGCTTGTCATTCTCGAATGAAGGGAATAAGATTCGCCTCCTCGTTGCACAACGCAGGTTTCGCAGAGCAGGACGCGGAGTTGGGCAGTGCGACGGGAAGCGTTATCTGGCAAGGGTTTCAAGCCGATAACGTAGTCAACGAAGTGAAGCGAAAGCAAAAAAACTTGTTGACGAAACGAAGTGAGGTGTACATAATCTCGCTTCTCTGCTGCAAACGCAGCGACGCAGAAAACGCAGTGAAGTGAGCGGATTTTGCGAACGATCTTTAAAAATCTACAGCCGATAAGTGTGGGCGCTTGATAAGCGATGCACCGTCGGATCAGCGGGTGAGTTTTAGGACTCATGATGTCTGATTGACGGCATAGCAAAGGTATTTATCAAGTCTCACACTCTGTAAAAGGTAAGTTTTGATTCATCGAAACTTGTCAGCACATTGAGTGAGCGACCGGTTCTTAATTGAACCGAAAACAGTAACAGGTATTGAACTGAAGAGTTTGATCCTGGCTCAGATTGAACGCTGGCGGCATGCCTTACACATGCAAGTCGAACGGCAGCACGGGGGCAACCCTGGTGGCGAGTGGCGAACGGGTGAGTAATACATCGGAACGTGTCCTGTAGTGGGGGATAGCCCGGCGAAAGCCGGATTAATACCGCATACGATCTACGGATGAAAGCGGGGGATCTTCGGACCTCGCGCTATAGGGGCGGCCGATGGCGGATTAGCTAGTTGGTGGGGTAAAGGCCTACCAAGGCGACGATCCGTAGCTGGTCTGAGAGGACGATCAGCCACACTGGGACTGAGACACGGCCCAGACTCCTACGGGAGGCAGCAGTGGGGAATTTTGGACAATGGGCGAAAGCCTGATCCAGCAATGCCGCGTGTGTGAAGAAGGCCTTCGGGTTGTAAAGCACTTTTGTCCGGAAAGAAAACGTTCTAGCTAATATCTGGGGCGGATGACGGTACCGGAAGAATAAGCACCGGCTAACTACGTGCCAGCAGCCGCGGTAATACGTAGGGTGCGAGCGTTAATCGGAATTACTGGGCGTAAAGCGTGCGCAGGCGGTTTGTTAAGACGGATGTGAAATCCCCGGGCTCAACCTGGGAACTGCATTCGTGACTGGCAAGCTAGAGTATGGCAGAGGGGGGTGGAATTCCACGTGTAGCAGTGAAATGCGTAGAGATGTGGAGGAACACCGATGGCGAAGGCAGCCCCCTGGGCCAATACTGACGCTCATGCACGAAAGCGTGGGGAGCAAACAGGATTAGATACCCTGGTAGTCCACGCCCTAAACGATGTCAACTAGTTGTTGGGGATTCATTTCCTTAGTAACGTAGCTAACGCGTGAAGTTGACCGCCTGGGGAGTACGGTCGCAAGATTAAAACTCAAAGGAATTGACGGGGACCCGCACAAGCGGTGGATGATGTGGATTAATTCGATGCAACGCGAAAAACCTTACCTACCCTTGACATGTACGGAACCCTGCTGAGAGGTGGGGGTGCTCGAAAGAGAGCCGTAACACAGGTGCTGCATGGCTGTCGTCAGCTCGTGTCGTGAGATGTTGGGTTAAGTCCCGCAACGAGCGCAACCCTTGTCCTTAGTTGCTACGCAAGAGCACTCTAGGGAGACTGCCGGTGACAAACCGGAGGAAGGTGGGGATGACGTCAAGTCCTCATGGCCCTTATGGGTAGGGCTTCACACGTCATACAATGGTCGGAACAGAGGGTTGCCAACCCGCGAGGGGGAGCTAATCCCAGAAAACCGATCGTAGTCCGGATTGCACTCTGCAACTCGAGTGCATGAAGCTGGAATCGCTAGTAATCGCGGATCAGCATGCCGCGGTGAATACGTTCCCGGGTCTTGTACACACCGCCCGTCACACCATGGGAGTGGGTTTTACCAGAAGTGGCTAGTCTAACCGCAAGGAGGACGGTCACCACGGTAGGATTCATGACTGGGGTGAAGTCGTAACAAGGTAGCCGTATCGGAAGGTGCGGCTGGATCACCTCCTTTCCAGAGCTCGCATCAACTGTTGAGCGCTCACACTTATTGGCTGTTTAACACGGAACCGGAATATCGGAGCCGTGATTGCTCTTTAACAATCTAGAAGAAGAATTTGTCTATTGGAAACGCACTTGAGATGGTGTGTGGAAGGTAGATGGGTTGTGATTGTATCAAATGTATTTAAGTGATCTTAAAGTCACTTGGAATACGGCAAACGCGAAAACTCAATTCTTATAACGTGGTCTGCTGTTCATGGCAGACATACGCGTTATAGGGTCAAGCGAACAAGTGCATGTGGTGGATGCCTTGGCGATCACAGGCGATGAAGGACGCGGTAGCCTGCGAAAAGTTGTGGGGAGCTGGCAAACGAGCTTTGATCCACAAATGTCCGAATGGGGAAACCCGGCCCTCTTGGGTCATCCATGACTGAATACATAGGTCATGTGAAGCGAACGCGGTGAACTGAAACATCTAAGTAGCCGCAGGAAAAGAAATCAACCGAGATTCCCAAAGTAGTGGCGAGCGAAATGGGATCAGCCTGTACTCTTTATTTGTATTGTTAGCCAAACGCTCTGGAAAGTGCGGCCATAGTGGGTGATAGCCCCGTAGGCGAAAACAGTATGAAAGAACTAGGTGTACGACAAGTAGGGCGGGACACGTGAAATCCTGTCTGAAGATGGGGGGACCATCCTCCAAGGCTAAATACTCGTGATCGACCGATAGTGAACCAGTACCGTGAGGGAAAGGCGAAAAGAACCCCGGGAGGGGAGTGAAATAGATCCTGAAACCGCATGCATACAAACAGTCGGAGCCTGGAAACGGGTGACGGCGTACCTTTTGTATAATGGGTCAGCGACTTACGTTCTGTAGCGAGCTTAACCGAGTAGGGAAGGCGTAGCGAAAGCGAGTCCGAATAGGGCGCATAGTTGCAGGGCGTAGACCCGAAACCGGATGATCTATCCATGGCCAGGATGAAGGTGCGGTAACACGTACTGGAGGTCCGAACCCACTAATGTTGAAAAATTAGGGGATGAGCTGTGGATAGGGGTGAAAGGCTAAACAAATCCGGAAATAGCTGGTTCTCTCCGAAAACTATTTAGGTAGTGCCTCGTGTATCACCTTCGGGGGTAGAGCACTGTCATGGTTGAAGGGTCCATTGCGGATTACTTCGCCATAGCAAACTCCGAATACCGAAGAGTGCAATCACGGGAGACAGACGTCGGGTGCTAACGTCCGACGTCAAGAGGGAAACAACCCAGACCGCCAGCTAAGGTCCCCAAGATTGGCTAAGTGGGAAACGAAGTGGGAAGGCTAAAACAGTCAGGAGGTTGGCTTAGAAGCAGCCACCCTTTAAAGAAAGCGTAATAGCTCACTGATCGAGTCGTCCTGCGCGGAAGATGTAACGGGGCTAAGCCAGTCACCGAAGCTGCGGATGCGTGCTTGCACGCATGGTAGGAGAGCGTTCCGTAAGCCTGCGAAGGTGCCTTGTAAAGGGTGCTGGAGGTATCGGAAGTGCGAATGCTGACATGAGTAGCGATAAAGGGGGTGAAAGGCCCCCTCGCCGTAAGCCCAAGGTTTCCTACGCAACGTTCATCGGCGTAGGGTGAGTCGGCCCCTAAGGCGAGGCAGAAATGCGTAGCTGATGGGAAGCAGGTTAATATTCCTGCACCGTCGTTAGATGCGATGGGGGGACGGATCGCGGAAGGTTGTCCGGGTGTTGGAAGTCCCGGTCGCTGCATTGGAGAAGGCACTTAGGCAAATCCGGGTGCGCAATTCAAGGGTGTGGCGCGAGCTTCTTCGGAAGCGAAGCAATTGGAAGTGGTTCCAAGAAAAGCCTCTAAGCTTCAGTCTAACGAGACCGTACCGCAAACCGACACAGGTGGGCGAGATGAGTATTCTAAGGCGCTTGAGAGAACTCGGGAGAAGGAACTCGGCAAATTGGTACCGTAACTTCGGGATAAGGTACGCCCTTGTAGCTTGATAGGCTTGCGCCTAAAGGGTGAAAGGGTTGCAATAAACTGGTGGCTGCGACTGTTTAATAAAAACACAGCACTCTGCAAACACGAAAGTGGACGTATAGGGTGTGACGCCTGCCCGGTGCCGGAAGATTAAATGATGGGGTGCAAGCTCTTGATTGAAGTCCCGGTAAACGGCGGCCGTAACTATAACGGTCCTAAGGTAGCGAAATTCCTTGTCGGGTAAGTTCCGACCTGCACGAATGGCGTAACGATGGCCACACTGTCTCCTCCCGAGACTCAGCGAAGTTGAAGTGTTTGTGATGATGCAATCTACCCGCGGCTAGACGGAAAGACCCCATGAACCTTTACTGTAGCTTTGCATTGGACTGTGAACCGATCTGTGTAGGATAGGTGGGAGGCTATGAAACCGGAACGCTAGTTTCGGTGGAGCCGACCTTGAAATACCACCCTGGTTTGTTTGCGGTTCTAACCTTGGCCCGTGATCCGGGTCGGGGACAGTGCATGGTAGGCAGTTTGACTGGGGCGGTCTCCTCCCAAAGCGTAACGGAGGAGTACGAAGGTACGCTAGGTACGGTCGGAAATCGTGCTGATAGTGCAATGGCATAAGCGTGCTTAACTGCGAGACTGACAAGTCGAGCAGGTGCGAAAGCAGGTCATAGTGATCCGGTGGTTCTGTATGGAAGGGCCATCGCTCAACGGATAAAAGGTACTCTGGGGATAACAGGCTGATACCGCCCAAGAGTTCATATCGACGGCGGTGTTTGGCACCTCGATGTCGGCTCATCTCATCCTGGGGCTGTAGCCGGTCCCAAGGGTATGGCTGTTCGCCATTTAAAGAGGTACGTGAGCTGGGTTTAAAACGTCGTGAGACAGTTTGGTCCCTATCTGCCGTGGGCGTTGGATATTTGAAGGGGGCTGCTCCTAGTACGAGAGGACCGGAGTGGACGAACCTCTGGTGTACCGGTTGTCACGCCAGTGGCATCGCCGGGTAGCTATGTTCGGAAGAGATAACCGCTGAAAGCATCTAAGCGGGAAACTCGCCTTAAGATGAGATATCCCTGGAGCTTCGAGCTCCTTGAAGGGTCGTTCAAGACCAGGACGTTGATAGGTCAGGTGTGGAAGCGCAGTAATGCGTTAAGCTAACTGATACTAATTGCCCGTAAGGCTTGATCCTATAACACGTGTGTTTGCCCTCCACGTGTGTGAGTATGAGTCGTCAAGACTCTCGCAAAGCCCGCGCATACGAGCTCCGCTCGAAGCGCGATGCGATACGCTCACAACCCAACAAATTCTTCTTCCCGGATTGGCTTGGTAGCGAAGCTACCAGGCAACAAGTCATGCCTGATGACCACAGCGAGTTGGTACCACCCCTTCCCATCCCGAACAGGACCGTGAAACGACTCCACGCCGATGATAGTGCGGGTTCCCGTGTGAAAGTAGGTAATCGTCAGGCTGTTTAACACCAGAAAGCCCTGCTCTATCGAGCAGGGCTTTTTGCTTTGCGGCGCCAGATTGGCATTCGGTCCGAGCGCGCTTCGGCCGCATTCGCGCCGCAATCCGACGCGTTCGCGCGCGTCTTCCGAGACGGTTGCGCTCCGCGCAACCTCGTCTGTGTCACCGCCCCGCACATTTGCTGCCCCCGTCGAACGTCTCGCACGTCCGTCTCTCTTGCTCCGCCCATGCCGTTACCCCGCGTCGTCGCATGCACGGGCTGCAGCGCTCAACCTCCGCGTCGCTTCCGCCACCGACGAGTCAGTGGCCTGGCGATCGGCAGCGCGCCGTCGCAACGACGCGCGAAAGCATAATCCGTGCGATCGCATGCTCCGTGTTCCCTGAAATTCTAACCTTTCGCTCTCGCGGCAGGCGCATCCCAGTCGCGAGCGCGCGAATTTTGCGCGCCGGCGGGCGCCGCATGCAGCTCAATGTCGGGCAACACCTATAAGTGAGGGACCTGTTTTTGATTGGGCATTGAAGTTGCATCAGTCGGTTGTTGACACGACTAAGTGACTAGCCCATAATCCACAGTTCTCTGAAGGAGGGGTGCCCGAGTGGCTAAAGGGGGCAGACTGTAAATCTGTTGGCTTACGCCTACGTTGGTTCGAATCCAACCTCCTCCACCAGAACAACTAAGCGGCGAAGTCAGAGTAGATACCCGAAGCGGGCGTAGCTCAATGGTAGAGCAGAAGCCTTCCAAGCTTATGACGAGGGTTCGATTCCCTTCGCCCGCTCCAGAATTGCTGTAGAGACACTCGCCCATGTGGCTCAGTGGTAGAGCACTCCCTTGGTAAGGGAGAGGTCGGCAGTTCGATCCTGCCCATGGGCACCACGAGCTTCGTTTTTGTGTTTGCGCGCGGCGCAACCGGTGAATATTCCTGTTAGGAGTCAAGTATGGCTAAAGGTAAATTCGAGCGGACCAAGCCGCACGTGAACGTGGGTACGATTGGTCACGTTGACCACGGCAAGACGACGCTGACGGCAGCGATCACGACGGTTCTGTCGCGCAAGTTCGGTGGCGAAGCCAAGGCCTACGACCAGATCGACGCGGCGCCGGAAGAAAAGGCACGTGGTATCACGATCAACACGGCACACGTCGAGTACGAAACGGAATCGCGCCACTACGCGCACGTTGACTGCCCGGGCCACGCTGACTATGTGAAGAACATGATCACGGGTGCAGCGCAGATGGACGGCGCAATCCTGGTGTGCTCGGCTGCAGACGGCCCGATGCCGCAAACGCGTGAGCACATCCTGCTGGCGCGTCAGGTTGGCGTTCCGTACATCATCGTGTTCCTGAACAAGTGCGACATGGTGGACGACGCTGAGCTGCTCGAGCTCGTCGAAATGGAAGTGCGCGAACTTCTGTCGAAGTACGACTTCCCGGGCGACGACGTGCCTATCGTGAAGGGTTCGGCCAAGCTGGCGCTGGAAGGCGACAAGGGCGAACTGGGCGAAACGGCGATCTTCGCACTGGCTGACGCACTGGACTCGTACATCCCGACGCCGGAACGCGCTGTTGACGGCACGTTCCTGATGCCGATCGAAGACGTGTTCTCGATCTCGGGTCGCGGTACGGTGGTGACGGGCCGTGTTGAACGCGGCATCGTGAAGGTCGGCGAAGAACTCGAAATCGTCGGTATCAAGGACACGGCGAAGACGACGTGCACGGGCGTGGAAATGTTCCGCAAGCTGCTCGACCAAGGTCAGGCAGGCGACAACGTCGGTATTCTGCTGCGCGGCACGAAGCGTGAAGACGTCGAGCGTGGCCAGGTTCTGGCCAAGCCGGGTTCGATCCAGCCGCACACGCACTTCACGGCTGAAGTGTACGTGCTGAGCAAGGACGAAGGCGGCCGCCACACGCCGTTCTTCAACAACTACCGTCCGCAGTTCTACTTCCGTACGACGGACGTGACGGGCTCGATCGAACTGCCGGAAGGCAAGGAAATGGTGATGCCGGGCGACAACGTGTCGATCACGGTGAAGCTGATTCACGCCATCGCCATGGAAGAAGGTCTGCGCTTCGCAATCCGCGAAGGCGGCCGTACGGTCGGCGCCGGTGTGGTTGCCAAGATCATCGCCTAAGCCAGTTAGGCGACTGATCGACAGTCTAAGGGGTCGGTGAAACCCGACCCCAGTTTGGTTTTCAGGGGTATAGCTCAACTGGCAGAGCGTCGGTCTCCAAAACCGAAGGTTGGGGGTTCGATTCCCTCTGCCCCTGCCAAATAACTTCGAGCCGCCTAGAGCGGCTCGTCAGCTTGGTGTTATGGCGAATCCTTCCGTCGACAATGTGAGTTCCACCAGCGACAAGCTCATGCTTGGCGTTGCTGTACTGCTCGTGATCGCTGGCATTGCCGGCTTTTACGCGCTGGGTCAGCAAGACTGGTATGTGCGCGGTGCTGCGCTGTTCGCGGGCCTGATCGCGGCCGTGGTCGTTGCCTATTTTTCGGCAGCGGGCAAGGCGTTTGTCGCGTTTGCGAAGGATTCGTACCGCGAAGTGACGAAGGTCGTCTGGCCGACGCGAAAGGAAGCCGGACAGACCACGCTCGTGGTGTTTGGTTTCGTTCTCGTGATGGCTCTCTGCATCTGGGGAAGCGACAAGACGATCGAATGGGTCGTGTTCTCGCTGATCCTCGGTTGGAAATAATATGACCGACTTCGCGAAGCCGCAGGAAGGAAAGCGCTGGTACGTCGTGCACGCCTATTCCGGTATGGAAAAGAGCGTGCAACGTGCATTGCAGGAGCGTATCGATCGCGCCGATATGCAAGACAAGTTTGGCCGGATTCTTGTTCCGACCGAAGAAGTGGTTGAAATCAAAGGCGGTCACAAGTCGGTGACCGAGCGTCGTTTCTTCCCGGGCTATGTGCTCGTGGAAATGGAAATGACGGACGAAACGTGGCACCTGGTGAAGAACACCGCGAAGGTGACGGGTTTCGTCGGCGGCGCACGCAATCGGCCGAGCCCGATTTCGGAGCGCGAGGTCGAGAAGATCATGTCGCAGATGCAGGAAGGGGTCGAGAAGCCGCGGCCGAAGACCCTTTTCGAAGTCGGCGAACTCGTTCGGGTCAAGGACGGCCCCTTTACCGACTTCAACGGCAGCGTCGAAGAAGTCAACTACGAGAAGTCCCGGGTTCGCGTGTCGGTCACGATTTTCGGCCGCGCCACTCCGGTGGAACTCGAGTTCGGTCAAGTCGAAAAGATCTGAATTCACGCCGCTTCGCAGTGTTGCGAGGCGGCGTTCGCGCTTACGGTCTGCGCAAACCGTAGAGGAGCGTCAGTAGTTGTTGATGCCGTTCAAGGACAAGTCCGGGAACGACTGAAGGCAGCGAAAGCGCGCTAACCACTCATCGAACGCTCTGCGTTCATTCGAGGTTCAATATGGCAAAGAAGATTATCGGCTTTATCAAGCTGCAAATCCCGGCTGGTAAGGCGAATCCGTCGCCGCCGGTCGGTCCGGCACTGGGTCAGCGTGGCCTGAACATCATGGAGTTCTGCAAGGCGTTCAACGCGCAAACGCAGAGCCTGGAACCGGGTCTCCCGATTCCTGTCGTGATCACGGCATTCGCGGACAAGAGCTTCACGTTCGTCCTGAAGACGCCGCCGGCAACCGTGCTGATCAAGAAGGCTGCAGCCGTGGCCAAGGGCTCGTCGAAGCCCCATACCGACAAGGTCGGCAAGATCACGCGCGCTCAAGCAGAAGAAATCGCAAAGACCAAGATGCCTGACCTTACCGCCGCGGATCTCGACGCCGCAGTGCGTACGATCGCTGGCAGCGCCCGTTCGATGGGCATCACCGTGGAGGGCGTGTAAATGGCTAAGATTTCCAAGCGTGCACAGGCTTTTGCGGCGAAGGTCGACGCAAACAAGCTTTACGCAATTGATGAAGCGCTCGCACTCGTGAAGGAATGCGCAACGGCGAAGTTCGACGAGTCGATCGACGTTGCAGTCCAGCTCGGTATCGATGCGAAGAAGTCGGACCAGGTCGTTCGTGGTTCGGTCGTGCTGCCCGCAGGTACGGGTAAGACGGTTCGCGTCGCCGTGTTCGCACAAGGCGACAAGGCTGAGCAAGCCAAGGCAGCTGGCGCAGACGTCGTCGGCATGGAAGACCTGGCTGAGCAAGTCAAGGCCGGCAACCTGAATTTCGACGTCGTGATCGCTTCGCCGGACACGATGCGTATCGTCGGTACGCTGGGTCAGATCCTCGGCCCGCGCGGCCTGATGCCGAACCCGAAGGTCGGCACGGTCACGCCCGACGTCGCGACGGCAGTGAAGAACGCAAAGGCAGGTCAGGTTCAGTACCGCGTCGACAAGGCCGGGATCATCCACGCAACGATCGGCCGTGCTTCGTTCGAGCCGACCGCGCTGCGCACGAACCTTGCTGCGCTGATCGATGCGCTGCAAAAGTCGAAGCCGGCGACGAGCAAGGGTGTCTACCTGCGCAAGATCGCTGTGTCGAGCACGATGGGTATCGGCGTTCGCGTCGAACAAGCATCGCTGAACGCGTAAGACAAGCATTGCGGACCGTCGGAGCGACAACGCCGGCGGTCTGAAAAGTACTTTGGGCGGGTGTGTGAGGCTGTTGGAAACACATCCGGTTGTCAAAGACCGTTGGTGGGCAAGGAGTAGGTAGCCGAGCCCTTAATGCAATCCAACGCAGATGGCGAACCCGAAAAAGTTTTGCAGCATTTGTACCGGATACGGCAGTAAGTGGACGGTGGAAATACTCCTGACAACTCGGACGCCGTTGTAAAACGCGATGCGTAATCAAGAAAGTCACGCATCGAACTGGAGAGTTTAACCGTGCCACTCAATCGAGAAGATAAGCAGGCCGTCGTTGCTGAGGTCCAGGCTGAAGTTGCCAAGGCCCAAAGCATCGTGCTGGCCGAATATCGTGGAATCGCGGTTGGCGATCTGACCAAGCTGCGCGCGAAAGCGCGGGAGCAGAAGGTGTACCTCCGTGTTCTGAAGAACACGCTTGCACGTCGTGCAGTTGAAGGTACCGCGTTCGCTCCGCTGGCTGACCACATGACCGGCCCGCTGATTTACAGCGTGTCGGAAGACGCCATTGCTGCTGCCAAGGTCATCAACGACTTTGCAAAGGGCAATGACAAGCTGGTCATCCGTGCCGGTTCGTACGAAGGTCAGGTGATGGACAAGGCAGGCGTGCAAGCGCTGGCTTCGGTCCCGAGCCGCGAAGAACTGCTGGCCAAGCTGCTTGGCGTCATGCAAGCGCCCGTTTCGGGCTTTGCGCGTGCGCTGGCTGCACTCGCTGCGAAGCGTGCTGAAGGCGCTCCTGCCGACGCACCCGCTGCCGAAGCTGCCGCTGAAGCACCCGCTGCTGAATAAGCTGGCTTAGCCAATTCGTATCCGATTTCAAATTAGGAGTATTTTCAAATGGCAATCGCAAAAGAAGACATCCTCGAAGCCGTAGGCTCGATGTCGGTTCTGGAACTCAACGAACTCGTTAAGGCGTTCGAAGAGAAGTTTGGCGTCTCGGCAGCTGCTCTGGCAGTTGGCGGTGGCGGTGCTGCTGGTGGCGGCGCAGCTGCAGCAGCTGAAGAACAAACCGAATTCAACGTCATCCTGACGGAAATCGGCGCAAACAAGGTTGGCGTGATTAAGGCTGTTCGCGAACTGACGGGTCTCGGCCTGAAGGAAGCGAAGGACCTCGTCGACGGCGCACCGAAGCCCGTTAAGGAAGCAGTGCCCAAGGCTGCTGCTGAAGAAGCGAAGAAGAAGCTGGAAGAAGCTGGCGCCAAGGCCGAGATCAAGTAAATCTCGCGTTTTAGCGCGAAGGCTGATGGTTTTGACCATCAGCCTTTTTGTGCTTTGTGGGCGGCCGTTTTTTGCGGGGCATTTTGACCGCATGAAGCGGCTGTCGCCAAAGTTCAAAGAGGTCAAAGAAGAGCGTTACGTTGCGACGTAGCACTGCTCTTTGTCTTCTGAAGCGACTGCAGAAGGCTAGTTTGGTCGGGTATGGGTGCTGTTTCGGTCCATGCCGTCAGCCAGCGGTTGGTAGCGGCCAACCACCAAGCTTCTTGGTCCGTTCCTCGATGATGCGGGAGCGAGGCTACAGGGTCTCAGTCGGTGAACACTCGGGTCTCGCCCAAGAGGGCGTCGATCTGCCGTGATCCGGAGCTCGTATGCAATATTCCTTCACCGAAAAGAAGCGTCTTCGCAAGAGTTTTGCGAAGCGCCCGATCGTTCACCAAGTACCGTTTCTGCTGGCTACCCAGCTCGAATCATTCAGCACGTTCCTGCAGCAGGATACCAACCCCACCGGACGCAAATCCGAGGGTCTGCAGGCAGCTTTCAGCTCTGTTTTCCCGATCGTTTCGCACAATGGCTTCGCGCGGCTCGAGTTCGTCAGCTATATGCTGTCGCCTCCCGCGTTTGACGTCAAGGAGTGCCAACAACGTGGCCTGACTTTCTGTTCGGCGCTGCGCGCGAAAGTGCGCCTGGTGCTGCTCGACAAGGAATCGCCGAGCAAGCCCGTCGTCAAGGAAGTGAAGGAACAAGAAGTGTACATGGGCGAAATTCCGCTCATGACCTCGACGGGTTCGTTCGTCATCAACGGCACGGAGCGCGTGATCGTCTCGCAGCTCCACCGTTCGCCGGGCGTGTTCTTCGAACACGACAAGGGCAAGACGCACAGCTCGGGCAAGCTGCTGTTCTCGGCACGGATCATTCCGTACCGTGGTTCGTGGCTCGACTTCGAATTCGATCCGAAGGACATTCTGTACTTCCGCGTCGACCGTCGCCGCAAGATGCCGGTGACGATCCTGCTGAAGGCCATCGGCCTGACGCCGGAACAGATCCTTGCGAACTTCTTCGTGTTCGACAATTTCACGCTGATGGATGAAGGCGCACAGGTTGAATTCGTGCCCGAGCGTCTGCGTGGCGAAGTCGCGCGCTTCGATATCAACGATCGTGACGGTAATCTGATCGTCGCGAAGGACAAGCGCATCAACGCGAAGCATATTCGCGACCTCGAAAACGCCAAGACGAAGTTCATCTCGGTGCCTGAGGACTATCTGATTGGCCGTGTGCTCGCGAAGAACGTGATCGATCCGGAAACCGGTGAAGTCATCGCCAACGCGAACGAAGAAATCGGCGAGTCGCTGCTCGAGAAGCTTCGCGACGCGAAGGTCAAGGGTATCCAGACGCTGTACACGAACGACCTGGATCAAGGTCCGTACATCTCGCAAACGCTGCGTATCGACGAAACGACGGACCGTACGGCCGCGCGTATCGCGATCTACCGCATGATGCGTCCGGGCGAGCCGCCGACCGAAGAAGCGGTCGAGGCCCTGTTCAACCGTCTGTTCTACAGCGAAGAAGCGTACGACCTGTCGAAGGTGGGTCGTATGAAGTTCAACCGCCGCGTTGGCCGTGACGAAATCGTCGGCCCGATGACGCTGCAGGATGACGACATTCTCGCTGCGATCAAGATCCTCGTTGAACTGCGCAACGGCAAGGGCGAAGTCGACGACATCGATCACCTTGGCAATCGTCGCGTGCGTTGCGTGGGCGAACTCGCGGAAAACCAGTTCCGCGCCGGTCTCGTTCGCGTCGAGCGTGCAGTGAAGGAACGCCTCGGCCAGGCCGAAAGCGAAAACCTGATGCCGCACGACCTGATCAACTCGAAGCCGATTTCGTCGGCCATTCGCGAGTTCTTCGGTTCGTCGCAGCTGTCGCAGTTCATGGACCAGACCAACCCGCTGTCGGAAATCACCCACAAGCGCCGCGTGTCGGCTCTTGGCCCGGGTGGTCTGACGCGTGAGCGCGCTGGCTTTGAAGTCCGCGACGTGCACCCGACTCACTATGGTCGCGTCTGCCCGATTGAAACGCCGGAAGGCCCGAACATCGGCCTGATCAACTCGCTCGCGCTGTACGCGCACCTGAACGAATACGGCTTCCTCGAAACGCCGTACCGCAAGGTCGTCGACAGCAAGGTGACCGATCAGATCGACTACCTGTCGGCGATTGAAGAAGGCCGTTACGTGATCGCCCAGGCGAACGCGGCGGTCGGCGCTGACGGTACGCTCGAAGACGAACTCGTGTCGGCTCGCGAAGCCGGCGACACGCTGATGGTCACGCCGGACCGCATCCAGTACATGGACGTGGCCCCGTCGCAGATCGTCTCGGTTGCAGCCTCGCTGATCCCGTTCCTCGAGCACGACGATGCGAACCGTGCACTGATGGGCTCGAACATGCAGCGTCAGGCCGTGCCTTGCCTGCGTCCGGAAAAGCCGGTCGTCGGTACGGGTATCGAGCGTACGGTGGCAGTCGACTCGGGTACGACGGTGCAAGCGACGCGTGGCGGTCAGGTCGACTATGTCGACGCAGGCCGTATCGTGATTCGCGTGAACGATGACGAAGCCGTCGCAGGTGAAGTCGGTGTCGACATCTACAACCTGATCAAGTACACGCGTTCGAACCAGAACACGAACATCAACCAGCGCCCGATCGTGAAGGTCGGCGACAAGGTCGCTCGCGGCGACGTGGTGGCCGACGGTGCGTCGACCGACCTCGGCGAACTCGCGCTCGGCCAGAACATGATGGTCGCGTTCATGCCGTGGAACGGCTACAACTTCGAAGATTCGATCCTGATCTCGGAAAAGGTCGTCGCTGACGATCGCTACACCTCGATCCACATCGAAGAACTGAACGTTGTCGCTCGCGACACGAAGCTCGGACCGGAAGAAATCACGCGCGATATCTCGAACCTCGCCGAAGTTCAGCTCGGCCGTCTCGATGAATCGGGCATCGTCTACATCGGCGCTGAAGTCGAAGCGGGCGACGTGCTCGTCGGCAAGGTCACGCCGAAGGGCGAAACCCAGCTGACGCCGGAAGAGAAGCTGCTGCGCGCGATCTTCGGTGAAAAGGCTTCGGACGTGAAGGACACGTCGCTGCGCGTGCCGTCGGGCATGAGCGGTACGGTCATCGACGTTCAGGTCTTCACGCGTGAAGGCATCCAGCGCGACAAGCGTGCGCAACAGATCATCGACGATGAACTCAAGCGCTATCGCCTCGACCTCAACGACCAGCTGCGTATCGTTGAAGGCGACGCATTCCAGCGTCTCGAGCGCATGCTGCTCGACAAGGTCGTCAACGGTGGCCCGAAGAAGCTCGCGAAGGGTGCGAAGCTGACGAAGGAATACCTGGCCGACCTCGAGCACTACCACTGGTTCGACATCCGCCTCGCGGACGACGAATCGGCGGCTCAGCTCGAAGCGATCAAGGAATCGATCGAACAGAAGCGTCACCAGTTCGACCTGGCCTTCGAAGAAAAGCGTAAGAAGCTCACGCAAGGCGACGAACTGCCGCCGGGCGTGCTCAAGATGGTCAAGGTGTACCTTGCGGTCAAGCGTCGTCTGCAGCCTGGCGACAAGATGGCAGGTCGCCACGGTAACAAGGGTGTGGTCTCGAAGATCGTCCCGATCGAAGACATGCCGTACATGGCTGACGGCCGTCCGGCCGACGTCGTGCTGAATCCGCTCGGCGTGCCGTCGCGGATGAACGTGGGTCAGGTGCTTGAAGTTCACCTCGGCTGGGCCGCGAAGGGTCTGGGCTGGCGCATCGGCGAGATGCTCCAGAAGCATGTGAAGGCCGAAGAAATGCGTGCCTTCCTGACGAAGATCTACAACGACTCGGGTCGTGCGGAAGCACTCGACACGTTCTCGGATGACGAAATCCTGGAACTGGCGGAAAACCTGAAGGAAGGCGTGCCGTTCGCGACGCCGGTGTTCGACGGTGCGACCGAAGAAGAAATGTCGCGCGCGCTGGACATCGCGTTCCCGGACGACGTGGCCAAGCACCTCGGCATGACGCCTTCGAAGAACCAGCTGCAACTGTTTGACGGTCGCACGGGTGAAGCATTCGAGCGTTCGGTCACGGTTGGCTTCATGCACTACCTGAAACTGCATCACCTTGTTGACGACAAGATGCATGCGCGTTCGACGGGTCCGTACTCGCTCGTGACGCAGCAGCCTCTCGGCGGTAAGGCGCAGTTCGGCGGCCAGCGTTTCGGTGAAATGGAAGTGTGGGCGCTCGAGGCCTACGGCGCGTCGTACGTGCTGCAGGAAATGTTGACGGTCAAGTCGGATGACGTGACGGGCCGGACCAAGGTTTATGAAAACCTGGTCAAGGGCGATCACGTGATCGACGCCGGCATGCCGGAATCCTTCAACGTGCTCGTGAAGGAAATCCGCTCGCTCGGTATCGACATCGATCTCGACCGCAACTAATCGGACTACGGAGAAAGCAATGAAAGCTCTGCTCGATCTATTCAAGCAAGTCCAACAAGAAGAAGTTTTTGACGCGATCAAGATTGGCCTCGCGTCGCCGGACAAGATCCGCTCGTGGTCGTTCGGTGAAGTGAAGAAGCCGGAAACGATCAACTACCGCACGTTCAAGCCGGAGCGGGATGGTCTGTTCTGCGCGAAGATCTTCGGACCGATCAAGGACTACGAGTGCCTGTGCGGCAAGTACAAGCGCCTCAAGCACCGTGGCGTGATCTGCGAGAAGTGCGGCGTTGAAGTGACGTTGGCCAAGGTGCGCCGTGAGCGCATGGGCCATATCGAACTCGCGTCGCCCGTCGCGCACATCTGGTTCCTGAAGTCGCTGCCGTCGCGTCTGGGCATGGTGCTCGACATGACGCTGCGCGATATCGAACGCGTGCTGTATTTCGAAGCTTATGTGGTCATCGAACCGGGCATGACGCCGCTCAAGCGCGCGCAGATCATGACCGAAGAGGATTACTACAATAAGGTCGAGGAATACGGCGACGAGTTCCGTGCCGAAATGGGCGCGGAAGGCGTGCGCGAACTCCTGCGTTCGATCGATATCGACGCGCAGGCAGAAACGCTGCGTCAGGAACTCAAGACGACCGGTTCGGAAGCGAAGATCAAGAAGTACGCGAAGCGCCTGAAGGTGCTCGAGGCTTTCCAGCGTTCGGGCATCAAGCCTGACTGGATGGTGCTCGAAGTGCTGCCGGTGCTGCCGCCGGAACTGCGTCCGCTCGTGCCGCTCGACGGCGGCCGTTTTGCGACTTCGGACCTGAACGACCTCTATCGTCGCGTGATCAACCGGAACAACCGGTTGAAGCGTCTGCTCGAGCTCAAGGCTCCTGAAATCATCGTGCGCAACGAAAAGCGCATGCTGCAGGAAGCCGTCGACTCGCTGCTCGACAATGGCCGTCGCGGCAAGGCGATGACGGGCGCGAATAAGCGTCCGCTGAAGTCGCTCGCCGACATGATCAAGGGTAAGGGCGGTCGTTTCCGTCAGAACCTGCTGGGCAAGCGCGTCGACTACTCGGGCCGTTCGGTCATCGTGGTGGGCCCGACGCTCAAGCTGCATCAGTGCGGTCTGCCGAAGCTGATGGCGCTCGAGCTGTTCAAGCCGTTCATTTTCCACAAGCTCGAAGTCATGGGCGTCGCGACGACGATCAAGGCTGCGAAGAAGGAAGTGGAAAACCAGACGGCGGTCGTGTGGGACATTCTCGAAGAAGTCATTCGCGAACATCCGGTCATGCTGAACCGCGCGCCGACGCTCCACCGTCTGGGTATCCAGGCGTTCGAGCCGGTGCTGATCGAAGGTAAGGCAATCCAGCTGCACCCGCTCGTTTGCGCGGCGTTCAACGCCGACTTCGACGGTGACCAGATGGCTGTGCACGTGCCGCTGTCGCTCGAAGCGCAGCTCGAAGCACGTACGCTGATGCTTGCGTCGAACAACGTCCTGTTCCCGGCCAACGGCGATCCGTCGATCGTGCCGTCGCAGGATATCGTGCTGGGTCTGTACTACGCGACGCGCGAACGCACGAACGGTAAGGGCGAAGGCCTGACGTTCACGGGCGTGTCGGAAGTCATCCTGGCGCTCGAGAACAAGCAGGTCGAACTGACCTCGCGCGTGAACGTGCGGATCACGGAACAAGTCGCGAACCCGGACACGTCGGAAGGCGCACCGAAGTTCGTGCCGAAGATCTCGCTGTTCGCGACGACCGTTGGCCGCGCGATCCTGTCGGAAATCCTTCCGCCGGGACTGCCGTTCACGGTGCTGAACAAGCCGCTGAAGAAGAAGGAAATTTCGCGCCTGATCAACACGGCTTTCCGCCGTTGCGGCCTGCGCGAAACGGTGATCTTCGCTGACCAGCTCATGCAGTCGGGCTTCCGTCTCGCTACGCGCGCCGGTATCTCGATCTGCGTCGACGACATGCTCGTTCCGCCTGCAAAGGAAACGATCGTCAACGACGCATCGCAGAAGGTGAAGGAATACGAACGTCAGTACATGTCGGGTCTGGTGACCTCGCAAGAGCGCTACAACAACGTGGTTGACATCTGGTCGGCAACGTCGGAAGCGGTCGGCAAGGCGATGATGGAGCAGCTCTCGTCGGAACCGGTCGTTGACCGTGACGGCAATGACACGCGCCAGGAATCGTTCAACTCGATCTACATGATGGCGGACTCGGGCGCGCGCGGTTCGGCAGTCCAGATTCGTCAGCTCGCAGGGATGCGGGGCCTGATGGCCAAGCCGGACGGCTCGATCATCGAGACGCCGATTACGGCGAACTTCCGCGAAGGCCTGAACGTGTTGCAGTACTTCATCTCGACCCACGGTGCACGTAAGGGTCTGGCTGATACGGCACTGAAGACGGCAAACTCGGGTTACCTGACGCGTCGTCTGGTCGACGTGACGCAGGATCTGGTCGTTGTCGAAGACGATTGCGGCACGCAGAACGGCGTGGCGATGAAGGCGCTCGTCGAAGGCGGTGAAGTCGTTGAAGCACTGCGCGACCGTATTCTCGGCCGTGTGACGCTGACCGACGTCGTCAACCCCGAGACGCAGGAAACGCTGTACGAAAGCGGCACGTTGCTCGATGAAGATGCGGTCGAAGAAATCGAACGCCTCGGCATCGACGAAGTCCGCGTTCGCACGCCGCTGACCTGCGGCACGCGTTACGGCCTGTGCGCAGCCTGCTACGGCCGTGACCTCGGCCGCGGTTCGCGCGTGAACGTCGGTGAGGCGGTCGGTGTGATCGCTGCACAGTCGATCGGTGAGCCGGGCACGCAGCTGACGATGCGTACGTTCCACATCGGTGGTGCGGCATCGCGTAACGCTGTGGCATCGAGCGTGGAAGCCAAGTCGAACGGTACCGTGCGTTTCACGGCGACGATGCGTTACGTCACGAATGCGAAGGGCGAGCAGATCGTCATTTCACGTTCGGGCGAAGCCATCATTGCCGACGACCATGGCCGTGAGCGCGAACGTCACAAGGTGCCGTACGGCGCCACGCTGTTGCAGCTCGACGGTGCGCAGATCAAGGCTGGCGCGCAACTGGCGACGTGGGATCCGCTGACCCGTCCGATCATTACGGAATGGGGCGGCACGATCAAGTTCGAGAACGTCGAAGAAGGCGTGACGGTTGCGAAGCAGATCGACGAAGTCACGGGTCTGTCGACGCTGGTCTCGATCGATCCGAAGCGCCGCGGCACGCAAGGCAAGACCGTGCGTCCGCAGGTGAAGCTGATCGATGCTTCGGGTGAAGAAATCAAGATCCCGAACACCGAGCACCCGGTGGCGATCGGCTTCCAGGTCGGCGCTCTGATCACCGTCAAGGATGGTCAGCAAGTGCAGGCTGGTGAAGTGCTCGCACGGATCCCGACTGAAGCGCAGAAGACGCGTGACATTACCGGTGGTCTGCCGCGTGTGGCCGAACTGTTCGAAGCACGTTCGCCGAAGGACGCCGGCATTCTCGCGGAAGTCACGGGTACGACGTCGTTCGGTAAGGACACGAAGGGCAAGCAGCGTCTGGTCATTACCGACCTCGACGGCAACCAGCACGAGTTCCTGATCTCGAAGGACAAGCAGGTTCTGGTGCACGATGGTCAGGTCGTCAACAAGGGCGAAATGATCGTTGACGGTCCGGCGGATCCGCACGACATCCTGCGTCTGCAGGGTATCGAGGCACTGTCGCGCTACATCGTGGACGAAGTGCAGGACGTCTATCGTTTGCAAGGTGTGAAGATCAACGACAAGCACATCGAGGTGATCGTTCGCCAGATGCTGCGTCGTGTGGCGATCACCGACAACGGCGATACGCGCTTCATCCCGGGCGAACAAGTCGAACGTTCGGACATGCTTGACGAAAACGATCGCATGATCGCGGAAGACAAGCGTCCGGCAGCGTACGACAACGTGCTGCTCGGTATCACGAAGGCGTCGCTGTCGACGGATTCGTTCATCTCCGCAGCGTCGTTCCAGGAAACGACGCGGGTGCTGACCGAAGCCGCGATCATGGGCAAGCGCGACGATCTGCGTGGTCTGAAGGAAAACGTGATCGTCGGCCGTCTGATTCCTGCCGGTACGGGTCTCGCGTTCCACAAGGCACGCAAGGTCAAGGAAGGTCTCGATCGCGAACGTCACGATCAGATCGCGGCAGAAGAAGCGGCAACGTTCGACTTCGCCAGCCCCGATACGACGACCGAGCCGACGCCGTCGGCTGAGTAAGTCTCGGCAAGGCGGACCGCATGCGGTCCGCCGCGCAGCAAGACTGAACCATCCCGGCCAGCGAGATTCGCTGCCGGGATTTTTTTTGCCTTCGACATGGACATGGCCAGTCGCTATGCGGTGCCCGTGCCCATGTCGAAGGCGCCGTCCCGCCGTGGTATCGCCGCCTACGCCTGCCGAGGCAGCGGCGTTGTCTGCCACGCATATCGGGCCCGCATCAGCACCGCCGGGCCCGTCGATAGGGACGCATCGATTGTCCGTATTGGCCGTTTTTTATCCGTCCGGTCTATCCGCTTCGCACGCGTGCGCTGCTAGACTCGGGGCTCTTCTGTACCTCTGCCGGTTGCTCGATTCATATGTCCCGCTGTCTCGCGATTCTCAATGAAGTGTTCGGCTATCCGGCGTTCCGCGGTTTGCAGGCGGAAGTCGTCGAACACGTCGCAGACGGGGGCGACTGTCTCGTACTGATGCCGACCGGTGGCGGTAAATCGCTGTGCTATCAGATTCCGGCGCTCGAGCGTAAGCAGCGCGGACTCGGTGCGGCGATCGTCGTGTCGCCGCTGATCGCGTTGATGCAGGACCAGGTCGCGGCGCTGCAGGAAGCCGGCGTGAGCGCCGCGTTCCTGAATTCCACGCTAAGCGGGCAGCAGGCGTACCAGACCGAGCGTGCCTTTGAAAAGGGCGAGATCGATCTGCTCTACGTTGCACCCGAGCGGCTGATGACATCGCGCTTCCTCGAGTTGCTAGACCGCTCGCGTATCGGGCTGTTTGCGATCGACGAAGCGCACTGCGTGTCGCAGTGGGGGCATGACTTCCGGCCCGAATATATCCAGCTGTCCGTACTGCACGAGCGCTATCCGAATGTGCCGCGCATTGCGCTGACGGCGACGGCCGACGAGGCCACGCGTAACGAGATCATCGAGCGCCTGTCGCTCGACGAAGCCCGGGTGTTCCTTGCGAGCTTCGATCGGCCGAACATCCGGTATCGCATTGTCGAAAAGGACAACGCGCGCACGCAGCTGCTCGACTTCATCCGCAGCGAGCACCAGAGCGACGGCGCGAACGACGCGGGCATCATCTATTGCCTGTCGCGCCGCAAGGTCGAGGAAACGGCCGACTGGCTCAATACCCAGGGCATCCGCGCGATGGCGTATCACGCCGGCATGGATGCCGAGATCCGGCAGACACGCCAGGAGCAGTTCAAGCGTGAAGAAGGCGTCGTGATGGTCGCGACCATCGCATTCGGCATGGGCATCGACAAGCCGGATGTCCGCTTTGTGGCGCACCTCGATTTGCCCAAGAGCGTCGAAGGCTACTACCAGGAGACCGGACGTGCCGGTCGCGACGGCGCGCCGGCGAACGCATGGATGGCGTATGGCCTGGGCGACGTCGTTCAGCAGCGCAAGATGATCGACGAGTCGGATGCCGACGAGGCGCACAAGCGCCTGAGCACGTCGAAGCTCGATGCGCTGCTCGGGCTGTGCGAAACCGCGGGGTGCCGGCGCGTGCGGCTGCTCGCGTATTTCGGCGAGACGTCGCAGCCATGCGGCAATTGCGACACCTGCCTGAACCCGCCGGACACCTGGAACGGCACGCGCGAGGCGCAGATGGCGCTGTCGTGCGTCTACCGCTCGACGCGGGCGAGCGGCTTCAGTTTCGGCGCTGGTCATCTGATCGATATCCTGCGCGGCAACAAGACCGAGCGCGTGACGCAGTACGGCCACGACCAGCTGTCGACGTATGGCGTCGGTTCGGCGCTCGGCGAGCCGGAGTGGCGAGCGGTGTTCCGGCAACTCGTCGCGTACGGCCTGCTGGCGGTCGACCACATGGGCCATGGCGCGCTCGTGCTGACCGGTGCGAGTCGCGCAGTACTCAAAGGTGAGGAAGAGGTCACGCTACGGCGCTACGTCAAGCCCACCCGCGGCCGAACGGTCGGGGCGAAGGGCGGTGAGCGTGCCGACCCGACGACGGGCATGTCCGCACATCAGCGCGCGCGCTGGGACCGCCTGCGCACCTGGCGTTCGGAAACCGCCAAGGAAGACGGCGTGCCGGCCTACCTGATCTTCCACGACGCGACGCTCGCCGAACTCGCGCGCAATGCGCCGGCGACGATTGGCGAGTTGCGCGGCATCCCGGGTATCGGCGCGCGCAAGCTCGAACGCTTCGGCGAGGCGATCCTCGACGTCGTCTCGGCGATGGACTGAATTCGTCGCAGTCTGAAACGGCAAAGACTGGAAAATCGGAGCGGGTACTCACTACGCGTCCGTTTCCCGATACGACGGCCTCGGCGAAACGGGGTCGTCCCTCCGCTGAACGACAGCCGACGATGCTTCGCGCGCGAATTTCCTTGAATATTCACGGGTTTTCCCGGCGCGCAGGTTGACCAACGCTTGATTTCCGGACTAAGATGCGAGGTTCCGGATTTTGGGTCGGATGCCGCGCGTATGGTTGGAAGCATCGACCGGCGTACGCGACACTCGCGATTCGCTCCCGCACCCTTGCGGGCGACCTTTCCGGACACGGCTCGCTTGCCCGGGCCGTCCAGATCCTCGGGGTCTGAAAACCCAACTTTATTTATTGCAGGAATCAACAATGCCAACGATCAATCAGTTGGTCCGCAAGCCGCGCACCTCTGGCCACGCCAAGAGCAAGAGCCCGGCACTGCAGGACTGCCCCCAACGTCGCGGTGTGTGCACCCGTGTGTACACCACGACGCCGAAGAAGCCGAACTCGGCACTCCGTAAGGTCGCCAAGGTTCGCCTGACCAACGGCTTCGAAGTCATCTCGTACATCGGCGGTGAAGGCCACAACCTGCAGGAACACTCGGTTGTGCTGATCCGCGGCGGCCGGGTGAAGGACTTGCCGGGTGTGCGTTATCACATGGTGCGTGGCTCGCTGGATACCCAGGGCGTCAAGGACCGTAAGCAAGCTCGCTCGAAGTACGGTGCGAAGCGCGCGAAGAGCGGCAAGTAATCAGCCGTTCGAGCTGCACAGGTTTTTGCAGCAGAAGTTTTCAGCAGTCAGGTTTTGTGCAGTCGCGTTTGATACGCCCTGCGCTCACATTGCGGCGGATCGGTGCAAAGCACGGGTGCCGTCGAGTAAGTGGTCATCCAGTCCGGTTGCGGACGTGTCGATGACCGCGGAGCCAAAGGCTCCAACTGAACAGGTAAAGGAAAGAAGATGCCACGTCGTCGTGAAGTCCCCAAGCGGGAAGTGTTGCCGGATCCGAAGTTCGGCAACGTGGATGTTGCGAAGTTCATGAACGTGCTGATGCTGTCGGGCAAGAAGTCGGTTGCCGAGCGCATCGTGTACGGCGCGTTTGAACAAATCCAGGGCAAGGCCGGCAAGGACCCCCTCGAAGTGTTCAACATCGCGCTGAACAACATCAAGCCGGTGGTCGAAGTGAAGAGCCGTCGGGTTGGTGGTGCAAACTATCAGGTTCCGGTCGAAGTGCGTCCGTCGCGTCGTATGGCATTGGCGATGCGTTGGCTGCGCGAGTCCGCGAAGAAGCGTAGCGAGAAGTCGATGGCACTGCGTCTGGCCGGCGAGCTGCTCGAAGCGTCGGAAGGTCGTGGCGGCGCCATGAAGAAGCGTGACGAAGTGCACCGTATGGCCGAAGCAAACAAGGCCTTCTCGCACTTCCGGTTCTAAACGGCGCGTTTTTTTCGCCGGAACTCCGGGCGGGTGCGCGTTTTACGCGCCTCGCCCGTTTGTGTTAGGGCACTCCAGGATCGCCTGGGTGCGAACGAATAGAGGATCAAAGTGGCTCGCAAGACTCCTATCGAGCGCTACCGTAATATCGGGATTAGCGCTCACATCGACGCCGGCAAAACGACGACGACTGAACGTATCCTGTTTTACACCGGTGTGAACCACAAGATCGGCGAGGTGCATGATGGCGCCGCGACGATGGACTGGATGGAGCAGGAACAAGAGCGCGGCATCACGATTACGTCGGCAGCGACGACCGCGTTCTGGAAGGGTATGGCGGGCAACTATCCCGAACACCGTATCAACATCATCGATACGCCGGGACACGTTGACTTCACGATCGAAGTTGAGCGCTCGATGCGTGTGCTCGACGGCGCGTGCATGGTCTACTGCGCGGTGGGTGGTGTGCAGCCGCAGTCGGAAACCGTGTGGCGTCAGGCCAACAAGTACGGCGTGCCGCGTCTGGCATTCGTCAACAAGATGGACCGTACGGGCGCGAACTTCTTCAAGGTTCACGACCAGATGCGTGCTCGTCTGAAGGCAAACCCGATTCCTATCCAGGTACCGATCGGCGCTGAAGAAAACTTCAAGGGCGTGATCGACCTCGTGAAGATGAAGGCGATCCTGTGGGACGACGCAAGCCAGGGCACGAAGTTCACGTACGAAGACATCCCGGCGGAACTCGCCGACGTCGCTTCGGAATGGCGTGAAAAGATGGTCGAAGCGGCTGCTGAGTCGTCGGAAGAGCTGATGGACAAGTACCTCGGCGGCGAAGAGCTGACGGAGTCGGACATCAAGGTCGCGCTGCGCAACCGTACGATCGCGGGCGAAATCGTCCCGATGCTCTGCGGCACGGCGTTCAAGAACAAGGGCGTGCAGGCGATGCTCGACGCGGTGATCGACTACATGCCGTCGCCGGTTGACATTCCCCCGGTCAAGGGCGAGAACGACGACGGCGAAGCGGACACCCGCAAGGCGTCGGACGAAGAAAAGTTCTCGGGCCTCGCGTTCAAGATCATGACGGACCCGTTCGTCGGTCAGCTCACGTTCTTCCGCGTCTATTCGGGCGTGGTGAACTCGGGCGATACGATTTACAACCCGGTCAAGAGCAAGAAGGAACGTCTGGGTCGTATTCTGCAGATGCACGCGAACCAGCGCGAAGAAATCAAGGAAGTGCGCGCAGGCGACATCGCGGCAGCTGTGGGTCTGAAGGACGTGACGACCGGCGATACGCTGTGCGATCCGGACAACATCATCGTTCTCGAACGCATGATTTTCCCGGAGCCGGTGATTTCGCAGGCTGTCGAGCCGAAGACCAAGGCTGACCAGGAAAAGATGGGTATCGCCCTGAACCGTCTGGCTCAGGAAGATCCGTCGTTCCGCGTCGCAAGCGATGAAGAATCGGGTCAGACGATCATCTCGGGGATGGGCGAGCTCCACCTCGAAATCATCGTTGACCGGATGAAGCGTGAATTCAACGTCGAAGCATCGGTCGGCAAGCCGCAAGTGGCCTACCGCGAAACGATCAAGTCGAAGGCAGAAGACGTCGAAGGCAAGTTCGTCAAGCAGTCGGGCGGTCGCGGTCAGTACGGTCACGTGGTTGTGACGGTCGAGCCGTCGGAGCAAGGCAAGGGCTACGAATTCGTCGACGCGATCAAGGGCGGTGTCGTTCCGCGTGAATACATTCCTGCGGTCGACAAGGGCATTCAGGAAACGCTCAAGTCGGGTATCTTGGCTGGCTTCCCGGTTGTGGACGTCAAGGTCACGCTGACGTTCGGTTCGTACCACGATGTGGACTCGAACGAAAACGCGTTCCGTATGGCCGGTTCGATGGCGTTCAAGGAAGGTATGCGCCGTGCAACGCCGGTGCTGCTCGAGCCGATGATGGCGGTTGAAGTTGAAACGCCGGAAGACTTCATGGGCAACGTGATGGGCGACTTGTCGAGCCGTCGCGGTATCGTCCAGGGCATGGACGACATGGTCGGTGGTGGCAAGATCGTGCGCGCTGAAGTTCCGCTCGCAGAAATGTTCGGCTACTCGACGTCGCTGCGTTCGCTGACCCAAGGTCGTGCGACGTACACGATGGAATTCAAGCATTACTCGGAAGCACCGCGTAATGTCGCCGAAGCCGTCATGAGCGCGAAGTCGAAGTAAGTTAAAAACGTGTCAAGGCGCGGCAGCGTTGCCGCGCCCAACTCATTTTTTTGAAAGAAGAGAATCATGGCTAAAGGTAAATTCGAGCGGACCAAGCCGCACGTGAACGTGGGTACGATTGGTCACGTTGACCACGGCAAGACGACGCTGACGGCAGCGATCACGACGGTTCTGTCGCGCAAGTTCGGTGGCGAAGCCAAGGCCTACGACCAGATCGACGCGGCGCCGGAAGAAAAGGCACGTGGTATCACGATCAACACGGCACACGTCGAGTACGAAACGGAATCGCGCCACTACGCGCACGTTGACTGCCCGGGCCACGCTGACTATGTGAAGAACATGATCACGGGTGCAGCGCAGATGGACGGCGCAATCCTGGTGTGCTCGGCTGCAGACGGCCCGATGCCGCAAACGCGTGAGCACATCCTGCTGGCGCGTCAGGTTGGCGTTCCGTACATCATCGTGTTCCTGAACAAGTGCGACATGGTGGACGACGCTGAGCTGCTCGAGCTCGTCGAAATGGAAGTGCGCGAACTTCTGTCGAAGTACGACTTCCCGGGCGACGACGTGCCTATCGTGAAGGGTTCGGCCAAGCTGGCGCTGGAAGGCGACAAGGGCGAACTGGGCGAAACGGCGATCTTCGCACTGGCTGACGCACTGGACTCGTACATCCCGACGCCGGAACGCGCTGTTGACGGCACGTTCCTGATGCCGATCGAAGACGTGTTCTCGATCTCGGGTCGCGGTACGGTGGTGACGGGCCGTGTTGAACGCGGCATCGTGAAGGTCGGCGAAGAACTCGAAATCGTCGGTATCAAGGACACGGCGAAGACGACGTGCACGGGCGTGGAAATGTTCCGCAAGCTGCTCGACCAAGGTCAGGCAGGCGACAACGTCGGTATTCTGCTGCGCGGCACGAAGCGTGAAGACGTCGAGCGTGGCCAGGTTCTGGCCAAGCCGGGTTCGATCCAGCCGCACACGCACTTCACGGCTGAAGTGTACGTGCTGAGCAAGGACGAAGGCGGCCGCCACACGCCGTTCTTCAACAACTACCGTCCGCAGTTCTACTTCCGTACGACGGACGTGACGGGCTCGATCGAACTGCCGGAAGGCAAGGAAATGGTGATGCCGGGCGACAACGTGTCGATCACGGTGAAGCTGATTCACGCCATCGCCATGGAAGAAGGTCTGCGCTTCGCAATCCGCGAAGGCGGCCGTACGGTCGGCGCTGGTGTGGTTGCCAAGATCATCGCCTAAGCCAGTAGCAAAAAAGTAAACGCGACACAGGCGGGGAAACGCGAGTACAATCCGCGTTTCCCCGCAATTTTTTTCGCGGGACTTGAAGCACCGGTTGTTCGAGCGACATCAAGCAGTTAGCTAGACACAAGGGCGATCTCGGTCGCCCTATGCTCTTTTATCCATCCGGCGACGCGTAACGCAGTCGCCTTGCTCTTTAAGGAAGCATCATGCCGAATCAAAAGATCCGCATTCGCCTCAAGGCATTCGACTACCGTCTGATCGATCAATCGGCGACGGAAATCGTTGAAACCGCGAAGCGTACCGGCGCGATCGTGCGTGGCCCGGTTCCCCTGCCGACCCGCTTCAAGCGCTTCGACATCCTGCGTTCGCCGCACGTCAACAAGACGTCGCGTGACCAGTTCGAAATCCGTACCCACCTGCGCCTGATGGACATCGTCGACCCGACCGACAAGACGGTTGATGCGTTGATGAAGCTCGATCTGCCCGCAGGCGTCGACGTCGAAATCAAGCTGCAGTAAGTTGCATCGCGACGCCGCGAATCTTTCGTGGCGTCGTAAGTCTTTGATTGCTTGCGGAAAAGAAATGGCCTAGCTATAATGCAAGGCTTTTCGTCCTTCCGTGGCGAAAAAAGCATGAAAAGGCCGCGCTTCGGCGAGGCATTTTGGACTTTAGCCCCGACCAATCGTAGTCGGGAATGGAGAAAACGATGAGCCTTGGACTCCTAGGTCGCAAGGTTGGCATGACCCGTATCTTCACGGCTGACGGTGATTCGATCCCCGTTACCGTGCTGGACGTGTCGGGCAACCGCGTCACTCAGATCAAGACTGTTGAAACGGACGGCTACACGGCTGTCCAGCTTGCATTCGGCAAGCGCCGCGCATCGCGCGTGACGAAGCCGGCCGCCGGGCATCTCGCCAAGGCCGGTACCGAAGCAGGCGAAATCCTCAAGGAATTCCGCGTTGAAGCCACGAAGGCTGCTGAGCTCTCGCTCGGCGCTGCCGTCGGCGTCGATCTGTTCTCGGAAGGCCAGAAGGTCGACGTGCATGGCACCTCGATCGGTAAGGGCTACGCCGGTACGATCAAGCGTTATAACTTTGCCTCGGGTCGTGCATCGCACGGTAACTCGCGCTCGCACAATGTGCCGGGCTCGATCGGTATGGCGCAGGATCCGGGTCGCGTGTTCCCGGGTAAGCGCATGACGGGTCACCTCGGTGACGTTACGACGACCGTTCAAAACCTCGTCATCGCTCGCATCGACGCAGAACGCGGCCTCTTGTTCGTCAAGGGCGCGGTTCCGGGTGCGAAGGACGGCAAGGTTTCCGTGACGCCGGCTGTCAAGGCCCGTCCGACGAAAGGAGCGTAAGAATGGAACTCAAGCTCCTGAATGAACAGGGTCAGGAAGGCGCAGCTGTTAACGCATCGGACGTCGTGTTCGGTCGTGACTACAACGAAGCGCTGATCCACCAGATCGTCGTGGCGTATCAAGCCAACGCACGTAGCGGTAACCGTGCGCAGAAGGACCGCGAGCAAGTCAAGCACACGACCAAGAAGCCGTGGCGCCAGAAGGGCACCGGCCGCGCGCGTGCGGGTATGAGCTCGAGCCCGTTGTGGCGTGGCGGTGGTCGCATCTTCCCGAATTCGCCGGAAGAAAACTTCTCGCACAAGGTCAACAAGAAGATGTTCCGCGCAGGGGTCTGCTCGATCCTGTCGCAACTGGCTCGCGAAGGCCGTCTGTCGGTGGTCGAGGACATCAAGCTCGAAGCGCCGAAGACCAAGCTGCTCGCGGAAAAATTCAAGGCGATGGGCCTCGAGTCCGTGCTGGTGATTACCGACACGGTTGACGAGAACCTGTACCTGGCTTCGCGCAATCTGCCGCACGTGGCGATTGTCGAGCCGCGTTTCGCCGACCCGCTGTCGCTGATCTACTTCAAGAAGATTCTGGTCACGAAGGCTGCGGTTGCTCAGATCGAGGAGTTGCTGTCATGACCGAACTTCGCAAAAACGATCACCGCCTGCTGCAAGTGCTGCGCGCACCGGTGATTTCGGAAAAGGCGACGATGGTCGCCGACAAGAACGAACAGGTCGTGTTCGAAATCGCAGCTGACGCAACGAAGCTCGAAGTGAAGGCCGCAGTCGAACTGATGTTCAAGGTCGAAGTCGAGTCCGTGCAGGTCCTGAACGTCAAGGGCAAGGCAAAGCGTTTTGGCCGTTTCAACGGCAAGCGCCGCGATGTGCGCAAGGCGTACGTCAGCCTCAAGCCGGGCCAGGAAATCAACTTTGAAGCGGAGGCCAAGTAAACATGGCACTCGTTAAAGTCAAACCGACGTCGCCTGGCCGCCGTTCGATGATCAAGGTGGTCCACAAGGACCTCCACAAGGGTGCGCCGCATGCAGCCTTGCTCGACAGCCAGAAGCAGAAGTCGGGCCGTAACAACAACGGTCACATCACGACCCGTCATAAGGGTGGTGGTCACAAGCATCACTACCGTATGGTCGATTTCCGTCGCAACAAGGACGGCATCCCGGCCAAGGTCGAGACGATCGAATACGATCCGAACCGTAGCGCGAACATTGCACTGCTCTGCTACGCAGACGGCGAACGTCGCTACATCATCGCCCCGAAGGGTCTGACGGTCGGCCAAACGCTGCTGTCGGGTTCCGAGGCGCCGATCCGCGCTGGTAACGCGCTGCCGATCCGGAACATTCCGGTTGGTACGACGATCCACTGCGTGGAAATGCTGCCGGGCAAGGGCGCACAAATGGTGCGTTCGGCTGGTACGTCGGCGATGTTGCTGGCTCGTGAAGGCACGTACGCGCAGGTTCGTCTGCGTTCGGGCGAAATCCGCCGCGTGCATATCGAATGCCGTGCAACGATCGGTGAAGTTGGCAATGAAGAGCATAGCCTGCGCCAGATCGGCAAGGCCGGTGCGAACCGCTGGCGCGGTATTCGCCCGACCGTCCGTGGCGTCGTGATGAACCCGGTCGACCACCCGCACGGTGGTGGTGAAGGCAAGACCGCGGCTGGTCGCGATCCGGTGAGCCCGTGGGGCACGCCGACGAAGGGCTATCGCACCCGTCGCAACAAGCGCACGACGACGATGATCGTCCAGCGCCGTCATAAGCGCTAAGGAGTAGGCAATGGCACGTTCTGTTAAAAAAGGTCCGTTCTGCGACGCCCATTTGCTGAAAAAGGTTGAGGCGGCTGCATCGACGCGTGACAAGAAGCCAATCAAGACCTGGTCGCGTCGCTCGACGATTCTGCCGGACTTCATTGGTCTGACGATCGCTGTTCACAACGGTCGCCAGCACGTTCCGGTCTATGTATCGGAAAACATGGTCGGCCATAAGCTTGGCGAGTTCGCACTGACCCGTACGTTCAAGGGTCACGCGGCCGACAAGAAGGCCAAGAAATAAGGGGCAATGAGATGGAAGTGAAAGCAATTCATCGCGGTGCTCGCATCTCGGCGCAGAAGACGCGCCTCGTGGCCGACCAGATCCGTGGACTGCCCGTCGAAAAGGCGCTGAACGTTCTGACGTTCTCGCCGAAGAAGGCGGCAGGCATCGTGAAGAAGGTCGTGCTGTCGGCGATTGCGAATGCCGAGCACAACGAAGGTGCGGACATCGACGAACTCAAGATCAAGACGATCTACGTCGACAAGGCAGCTTCGCTCAAGCGTTTCACCGCGCGCGCTAAGGGCCGTGGTAACCGCATCGAGAAGCAATCCTGTCACATCACTGTGACGGTTGGGAATTAAGGGGTCATACGATGGGACAGAAAATTCATCCGACTGGCTTCCGTCTGGCCGTCAGCCGCAACTGGGCGTCGCGTTGGTACGCGAACAACTCCCAGTTCGCGGGCATGCTGCAGGAAGACATCAACGTTCGTGACTTCTTGAAGAAGAAGCTCAAGAACGCGTCGGTCGGTCGCGTCGTTATCGAGCGTCCGGCAAAGAACGCACGCATCACGATTTTCAGCTCGCGTCCGGGCGTCGTGATCGGCAAGAAGGGCGAGGACATCGAACTGCTCAAGGCGGAGCTGCAACGCCGCATGGGTGTGCCGGTCCACGTGAACATCGAAGAAATCCGCAAGCCGGAAACCGATGCGCAACTGATCGCCGATTCGATCACGCAACAGCTCGAGCGCCGGATCATGTTCCGTCGCGCGATGAAGCGTGCGATGCAGAACGCCATGCGTCTGGGTGCCCAAGGCATCAAGATCATGAGCGCCGGTCGTCTGAACGGTATCGAAATCGCTCGTACGGAGTGGTATCGCGAAGGTCGCGTGCCCCTTCACACGCTGCGCGCTGACATCGACTACGCAACTTCGGAAGCGAAGACGACGTACGGCATCATCGGCGTCAAGGTGTGGGTCTACAAGGGCGATCACCTCGGCCGCAATGAAGCACCGGTCGTCGAAGAAGCCGCAGAAGAAAAGCGTCCGCGCCGCAACGCACGTCCGGGTGGCGATCGCCGTCCGCGCCGTGATGGCGAAGGTGGCGGTCCGGGTCAACGCCGTGGTGGTCCGCGCCGCGGCGCTGGCACCGACGCGAAGTCTGGAGAATAAGCATGCTGCAACCGAAACGCAGAAAGTATCGTAAAGAGCAGAAGGGTCGTAACACCGGTGTGGCCACGCGCGGTAACGCCGTGTCGTTCGGTGAATACGGTCTGAAGTCGCTCGGCCGTGGTCGTCTGACCGCGCGTCAAATCGAAGCAGCGCGTCGTGCGATGACCCGTCACATCAAGCGTGGCGGCCGCATCTGGATTCGCGTGTTCCCGGACAAGCCGATTTCGACGAAGCCGGCCGAAGTGCGGATGGGTAACGGTAAGGGCAATCCTGAGTACTACGTTGCTGAAATCCAGCCGGGCAAAATGCTGTATGAAATGGACGGTGTTACCGAAGAACTGGCGCGTGAAGCGTTCCGTCTGGCTGCAGCCAAGCTGCCGTTGAAGACGACGTTCATCGTTCGCCAACTCGGCACCTGATGGAGAGATAGCCATGAAAGCATCTGAACTTCGCGCCAAGGACCAGGCAGCCCTCAATCAGGAGCTGTCGGATCTGCTGAAGGCGCAATTCGGTCTGCGCATGCAGCTGGCCACCCAACAACTCGGCAACACCAGCCAGTTGAAGAAGGTGCGCCGCGACATCGCGCGCGTCAAGACCGTGTTGACCGAGAAGGCGAGCCAAAAATGAACGAAAGCGTAACCACCTCGCTCAAGCGCACGCTGGTCGGTAAGGTCGTCAGCAACAAGATGGACAAGACCGTCACCGTGCTCGTCGAGCATCGCGTGAAGCACCCGATCTACGGCAAGTACGTCGTGCGTTCGAAGAAGTACCACGCACACGACGACGCGAACACGTACAACGAGGGCGACCTCGTTGAAATCCAGGAAACTCGTCCGATTTCGAAGACGAAGGCCTGGACGGTGTCGCGCCTCGTTGAAGCCGCTCGCGTGATCTAAGCGGTCAAGCAAAAGCAAGCAGTTCTGCGGTACAGAATCAGCGGTGCAAAGCCGCTGATTTTAAAAAAGAAGTTGCACGGCCGAGATCTTCTGTTATGATCTCGGTCTTCCCTCATTGATGTACGAGGGAGCCCCGTCGCGGGCGATGTGGTGGGGCAGCGCGATGCGGAGTCATTCGCATCACGAATTCACCTGATTGCGATGGCGGTTTCGTCTGCCGTCGCTGCTGTTTCAACCCAAGCAGCCTCACGGCTGACGGGACCAAGACTGACCGGCCAAGCCATGGTGGTTTGCCGGATTAAGTTGGGAAAGACAAACCATGATCCAGACCGAAACTCGGCTTGAAGTAGCCGACAACACGGGTGCGAAGGAAGTCCTTTGCATCAAGGTGCTCGGCGGCTCGAAGCGTCGTTACGCCAGCATTGGCGACATCATCAAGGTGTCGGTCAAAGAGGCAGCGCCGCGTGGGCGCGTGAAGAAGGGCGAAATCTATAACGCCGTCGTCGTTCGTACGGCGAAGGGCGTGCGTCGCCAGGATGGCTCGCTGATCAAGTTCGACGGCAATGCCGCCGTTCTGTTGAACGCGAAGCTCGAGCCGATCGGTACGCGTATTTTCGGGCCGGTCACGCGTGAACTGCGTAGCGAACGTTTCATGAAGATCGTTTCGCTCGCGCCGGAAGTGCTGTAAGGAGTCGCGATGAATAAGATTCGCAAGGGTGATGAAGTCATCGTGAACGCCGGCAAGGACAAGGGCAAGCGCGGCAACGTGCTCGTCGTCGACGGCGATCGCGTGACTGTCGAGGGCCTGAACCTCGTCAAGAAGCACGTCAAGCCGAACCCGATGAAGGGTACGACCGGTGGCGTGGAAAGCAAGTCGATGCCGCTGCATATCTCGAACGTGTCGCTCGTCGATGCGAACGGCAAGCCGTCGCGCGTTGGCATCAAGGTCGAGGAAGGCAAGAAGGTGCGCTTCCTGAAGACGACTGGCGCGAACCTCGCCTAACGCTGCGGAGTGACAAATGGCACGTTTGCATGAGATTTACAAAGAAACGATCGTTCCTGAGCTGACGAAGAAGTTCGGCTACAAGTCGGTCATGGAAGTCCCGCGCATCACCAAGATCACCCTGAATATGGGCCTTGGCGAAGCGGTGGCTGACAAGAAGGTTATCGAGCTGGCAGTGGGCGATCTGACGAAGATCGCGGGCCAGAAGCCGGTGATCACGAAGGCACGCAAGGCAATTGCTGGCTTCAAGATCCGCCAAGGCTACCCGATCGGCGCAATGGTCACGCTTCGTGGCCAGACGATGTACGAATTCCTGGACCGCTTCGTGACCGTGGCTCTGCCGCGTGTGCGCGATTTCCGCGGTGTGTCGGGTCGTGCATTCGACGGTCGTGGCAACTACAACATCGGTGTGAAAGAGCAGATCATTTTCCCCGAAATTGATTACGACAAGATCGACGCGCTGCGTGGGCTGAACATCAGCATCACGACGACTGCGAAGACTGACGAAGAAGCAAAGGCACTGCTCGCCAGCTTCAAGTTCCCGTTCAGAAACTGAGGTTAACGTGGCTAAACTGGCTCTGATCGAACGTGAAAAGAAACGCGCCCGTTTGGTGCAGAAATATTCTGCCAAGCGCGCTGCCCTCAAGGCAATTATCGACGACACCAGCAAGTCGGACGAAGAGCGTTACGAAGCTCGGCTGCAGATTCAACAGCTGCCGCGTAATGCAAACCCGACTCGCAAGCGCAATCGTTGCGCACTGACTGGCCGTCCCCGCGGTACGTTCCGCAAGTTCGGCCTGGCGCGTAACAAGATTCGCGAAATCGCGTTCCGCGGCGAGATCCCCGGCCTGACCAAGGCAAGCTGGTAATAGGAGATACGTAAATGAGCATGAGTGATCCTATCGCCGACATGCTGACTCGCATCCGCAACGCGCAGATGGTTGAGAAAGTCAGCGTCGCGATGCCGTCATCGAAGGTTAAGGTCGCGATCGCACAAGTCCTGAAGGACGAGGGCTACATCGACGATTTCGCCGTTAAGGCGGAAGGCGCGAAGTCCGAACTGCAAATCGCATTGAAGTATTACGCCGGCCGTCCGGTTATCGAGCGTCTCGAGCGTGTTTCGCGCCCGGGTCTGCGCGTGTACAAGGGCCGTAACGACATTCCGCAGGTCATGAATGGCCTCGGCGTCGCAATCGTGTCGACCCCGAAGGGTGTCATGACCGATCGCAAGGCGCGCGCTACGGGTGTCGGCGGCGAAGTCATCTGCTACGTCGCTTAACGGCCTAAGGAGAAGAAGCTATGTCTCGAGTAGGTAAAAGCCCGATCGCGCTGCCGAAGGGCGCGGAAGTGACGCTGACGGATAGCCAGATCGCCGTCAAAGGCCCCCTGGGCACGATCACGCAATCGCAAAGCGCACTCGTGAAGATCGTCAACGACAACGGCACGCTGAAGCTTGAGCCGGTTGACGAAAGCCGCGAAGCGAATGCGATGTCCGGCACGATGCGCGCGCTCGTCGCGAACATGGTCAAGGGCGTCACGACTGGTTTTGAGCGCAAGCTCACGCTGGTCGGCGTTGGTTATCGCGCACAAGTTCAAGGCAACAACCTGAACCTGTCGCTCGGTTTTTCACACCCGGTCATCCATGCGTTGCCCGAAGGTGTGAAGGCCGAAATGCCTTCGCAGACGGAAATTATTATCAAAGGGATCGACAAGCAGAAGGTTGGCCAAACGGCCGCCGAAGTGCGCGGCTATCGTCCTCCTGAGCCCTACAAGGGCAAGGGTGTGCGTTACGCCGACGAGGTTGTGATCCTCAAGGAAACCAAGAAGAAGTAAGGGTGCCGATCATGGATAAGAAGCAATCTCGTGCGCGCCGTGCACTGCAGACCCGGATCAAAATCGCCGAGCTGCAGGTGCACCGTCTGTCGGTGCATCGGACCAACACGCATATCTACGCTCAAGTGTTCTCGGAAGACGGCACGAAGGTCATCGCCAGCGCTTCGACGCTTGAAGCCGAAGTGCGTGCCCAGCTCGCCGACAAGACTGGCAAGGGCGGCAACGCAGCCGCAGCCTCGCTGATCGGTAAGCGTATCGCTGAAAAGGCGAAGGCAGCCGGTGTCGAGTCCGTCGCTTTCGATCGCTCGGGTTTCCGTTATCACGGCCGCGTGAAGGCTCTCGCCGACGCAGCGCGTGAAGCCGGACTCAAGTTCTAAAGGATTCGTCATGGCAAAGATGCAAGCGAAAGTTCAGGCTGACGAACGCGACGACGGCCTGCGCGAAAAGATGATCGCGGTCAACCGCGTGACCAAGGTGGTGAAGGGCGGCCGGATTCTCGGTTTCGCCGCACTGACGGTGGTCGGCGACGGTGATGGCCGTATCGGCATGGGCAAGGGCAAGGCGAAGGAAGTGCCTGTTGCCGTGCAAAAGGCAATGGAACAAGCCCGCCGCAACATGTTCAAGGTGCCCCTGAAGAACGGCACGTTGCAACATGAAGTGCATGGTAAGCACGGCGCTTCGGCAGTCCTGCTGGCTCCGGCCAAGGACGGTACCGGCGTGATCGCCGGTGGCCCGATGCGCGCTGTGTTCGACGTGATGGGCGTGCAAAACGTCGTCGCGAAGAGCCATGGCTCGACGAACCCGTACAACCTCGTTCGTGCAACGCTCGACGGTCTGCGCAAGCAATCGACCCCGGGCGACATCGCAGCGAAGCGCGGTAAGTCGGTCGAAGACATCCTGGGCTGATAGGTGATCGTTATGGATAAGAAAACCGTCAAAGTTCAGCTCGTCAAGAGCCTGATCGGTACGCGTGAATCGCACCGCGCCACGGTGACGGGCCTCGGCCTGCGTCGCTTGAACTCGGTCTCCGAGCTCGAGGACACGCCTGCGGTTCGCGGCATGATCAACAAGGTCTCGTACCTTGTGAAAGTGATCGGCTAAGCCGGCGAGGAAAGAACATGGAACTCAATAACCTGAAACCGGCTGCGGGCGCCAAGCATGCAAAGCGTCGCGTGGGCCGTGGTATCGGCTCGGGCCTCGGCAAGACGGCTGGCCGTGGTCACAAGGGTCAAAAGTCGCGTTCGGGCGGCTTCCACAAGGTGGGCTTCGAAGGCGGCCAAATGCCGCTGCAACGTCGCCTGCCGAAGCGGGGCTTCACGTCGCTGACGCATGAATTCATCGGTGAAGTTCGCCTGTCGGACCTCGAGAAGCTGCCCGTCGACGAGATCGATCTGATCGCGTTGAAGCAAGCAGGTGTTCTCGGCGTGCTCGTCACGAGCGCACGTGTGATCGCCTCGGGCGAACTCAAGCGCAAAGTGACGCTCAAGGGTCTGGTTGCGACGAAGGGTGCGCGTGCTGCGATTGAAGCAGCGGGCGGCTCGATCGCCGAGTAAGACGGCAACGTTGAACGACGCTTCTGGCAATAGCTCGGAGAAAGCATTTGGCTAACAGCCCGACTCTCGCGAAGACCGGCAAGTCCGCAGCCAAATACGGTGACTTGCGCCGGCGCCTGATTTTTCTGGTGCTGGCGCTGGTCGTCTACCGTATCGGTGCGCATATTCCGGTGCCGGGGATTGATCCGGACCAATTGGCTAAGTTGTTCCAAAGCCAATCGGGCGGCATCCTCGGGATGTTCAACATGTTCTCGGGCGGTGCGCTGTCGCGCTTCACCGTGTTCGCGCTGGGCATCATGCCGTACATCTCGGCGTCGATCATCATGCAGTTGCTGGCGATTGTTTCGCCGCAGCTGGAAGCGCTGAAGAAGGAAGGCCAGGCCGGCCAGCGGAAGATTACGCAGTACACGCGTTACTTCACGGTGGGTCTTGCGACGTTCCAGGCGCTGGGTATCGCGATTGCGCTTGAAAACCAGCCGGGTCTGGTTGTCGAACCGGGTGTGCTGTTCCGGTTGACGGCTGTGGTGACGCTGGTGACGGGCACGATGTTCCTGATGTGGCTGGGTGAGCAGATCACCGAGCGCGGTTTGGGCAACGGTATCTCGATCATCATCTTCGGCGGTATCGCCGCAGGTTTGCCGAATGCCTTGGGTGGCTTGTTCGAGCTGGTGAAATCCGGCGCGATGGGTCCGGTGTCGGCGATCACGGTGATCGTGCTGATCGCAGGTGTGACGTACGCTGTGGTGTATGTCGAGCGTGGCCAACGCAAGATCCTGGTCAACTACGCGAAGCGTCAGGTTGGCAACAAGGTCTACGGTGGGCAGGCTTCGCATCTGCCGCTGAAGCTGAACATGTCGGGCGTGATTCCGCCGATCTTTGCATCGTCGATCATCCTGTTCCCGGCAACGATCGCGAATTGGTTCAGCTCGGGTCCGAATGGCCGGATGCATTGGCTGCACGACCTGGCGACGACGCTGGCTCCGGGTCAGCCTGTGTATGTGATTTTGTATTCGCTGGCGATCGTCTTCTTCTGCTTCTTCTACACCGCGCTGGTGTTCAACAGCAAAGAAACGGCCGACAACCTGAAGAAGAGTGGTGCGTTTGTTCCGGGTATCCGCCCGGGTGATCAGACGGCACGCTACATCGACAGGATCCTGACGCGACTGACGCTGGCGGGTGCGATTTATATCGTGTTCGTGTGCTTGCTGCCGGAGTTTCTGGTACTGCGCTGGAATGTGCCCTTCTACTTCGGTGGAACGTCGCTTCTGATCATCGTCGTGGTCACGATGGACTTCATGGCACAAGTGCAGTCGTACGTGATGTCGCAACAGTATGAGTCGCTGCTCCGGAAAGCCAATTTCAAGGGCGGCAACCTCCCGATGCGCTAAGCGCGGGAATTGAGCTTACGGAACATATGGCAAAAGACGATGTAATCCAGATGCAGGGGGAGGTTCTCGAAAACCTCCCGAATGCGACGTTCAGAGTAAAGCTGGAAAACGGCCATGTCGTGCTGGGGCACATTTCCGGAAAGATGCGGATGCACTACATCCGGATTCTGCCCGGTGACAAGGTCACGGTAGAGTTGACGCCCTACGATTTGTCGCGTGCGCGGATCGTCTTCCGGGCGAAGTGAGTTAGAAAAAGGGTAATATCATGAAAGTGATGGCATCGGTTAAGCGAATCTGCCGCAATTGCAAGATCATCAAGCGAAAGGGTGTTGTGCGCGTGATCTGCAGCTCGGATCCGCGTCACAAACAGCGCCAAGGCTGAGCGCCGCGCTTTTTTGCGCTTTTTGTTTGAGGAACAACAATGGCTCGTATCGCAGGGGTTAACATCCCGAACCATCAGCACACCGAGATTGGCCTGACGGCAATTTTTGGTGTCGGTCGCACGCGTTCGCGCGGCATTTGTGTCGCGGCAGGTGTGCCGTTCTCGAAGAAGGTCAAAGACCTCGACGACGGCGATCTGGAAAAGCTGCGTGAAGAAGTCGGCAAGTTCGTCGTCGAAGGCGACCTGCGCCGTGAAGTGACCATGAACATCAAGCGCCTGATGGATTTGGGCTGCTACCGTGGCGTGCGTCACCGTAAGGGTCTGCCGGTGCATGGCCAGCGTACGCGTACGAACGCACGTACCCGCAAGGGTCCGCGTCGTGCTGCGCAATCGCTGAAGAAGTAAGCACGGATAGTTACAGGAAAAGGTAATGGCTAAGGCTCAGAACAACTCTGCGGCGCAACGCGTTCGCAAGAAAGTGAAGAAGAGCGTTGCTGAAGGCGTCGTGCACGTCCACGCATCGTTCAACAACACGATCATCACGATCACGGATCGTCAAGGCAATGCGCTCGCATGGGCGACGTCTGGCGGCCAGGGCTTCAAGGGCTCGCGTAAGTCGACCCCGTTCGCTGCACAGGTTGCTGCTGAGTCGGCTGGCCGTGTTGCGCTCGAGTACGGCGTGAAGAACCTCGAAGTTCGCATCAAGGGCCCGGGCCCGGGCCGCGAATCGGCGGTTCGTGCACTGCATGGTCTTGGCATCAAGATCACCGCGATCTCGGACGTGACGCCGGTGCCGCACAACGGCTGCCGTCCGCCGAAGCGTCGTCGTATCTAAAGACACGCATCGCGACCGTTTCGTCGCCGAGCAATGCGAGGCGGCTGGACGGTAACCATCTCTCGCAGGGCCAGGGTCTTGACCCTCGCCCTGCGAAGCAGTTGGAGCGCCGGGTTCGCCCGGTGAGTGGTAAAGGGGCAATGCACCCATCGACCCTGGCAGAATCTGCTGCCCGGCAGATCGGTGTGTGAGCCTGATTGTCATAAGCCCACTGTTCATCCGACACAGGGTGGACTAGCGCAGGCGACATGCTTGCGCGAACGATAAAGGAAATTAACGTGGCACGTTATACCGGCCCTAAGGCCAAGCTGGCCCGCCGTGAAGGCACAGATCTGTTCCTGAAGAGCGCACGCCGCTCGCTCGCTGACAAGTGCAAGCTCGATAGCAAGCCTGGTCAGCATGGTCGCACCTCGGGTGCCCGTACGTCGGACTACGGCACGCAGCTGCGCGAGAAGCAAAAGGTCAAGCGTATTTATGGCGTGCTCGAGCGCCAGTTCCGCCGTTACTTCGCTGAAGCTGCCGGCCGTAAGGGCAACACGGGCGAAACGCTGCTGCAACTGCTCGAATCGCGTCTGGACAACGTCGTTTACCGCATGGGCTTCGGCTCGACGCGCGCTGAAGCGCGCCAACTGGTGAGCCACGCAGCGATCGTCGTCAACGGCGTCGTTGCCAACGTTCCGTCGATGCAGATCAAGCCGGGTACCGTCATCGCGATTCGCGAAAAGGCACGCAAGCAAGTGCGTATCGCTGAAGCGCTGTCGCTGGCCGAGCAAGTCGGTCTGCCGAGCTGGGTCGCTGTCGACTCGAAGAAGCTCGAAGGCACGTTCAAGTCGGTGCCGGAGCGTTCGGACATCGCCGGCGATATCAACGAAAGCCTGATCGTCGAATTGTATTCGCGTTAATCGAATCGACCGCCGAGGCCCCTCATCGCGAGGATCCGTCTGTTCCCATCGGTATGCAGCAAGGCCACACCGCGGTGTGGCCTTTGTTGCGGCATGCCGGTTCATCGCGCGAGCGAATCCCTCGGCAGTTCCATTCAGGTTGTCATCCCGTCAGCCTTATCGGTGTAACGAGCCGAGGGTATTGAAAAGGAAAACCTATGCAAACCAGTCTGTTGAAGCCCAAGATCATCGCCGTCGAAGCGCTGGGCGACAACCACGCTAAAGTCGTGATGGAGCCGTTTGAACGCGGCTACGGTCACACGCTTGGCAACGCGCTGCGCCGCGTCCTGCTGTCGTCAATGATCGGCTACGCGCCGACCGAAGTGACGATCGCCGGCGTCGTGCACGAGTATTCGACGATTGATGGTGTGCAGGAAGACGTCGTCAACCTGCTGCTGAACCTAAAGGGCGTCGTGTTCAAGCTGCATAACCGTGACGAAGTCACTGTTACGCTGCGCAAGGATGGTGAAGGCGTCGTCACCGCGGGCGAAATCGAAGTCCCGCATGATTGCGAAATCATCAACCCGAATCACGTGATCGCTCACCTGTCGAAGGGTGGCAAGCTCGACGTGCAGATCAAGGTCGAAAAGGGCCGTGGTTATGTGCCGGGCAATGTGCGCCGTTTCGGCGAAGACTCGGTCAAGGTCATCGGCCGTATCGTTCTCGACGCATCGTTCTCGCCGGTTCGCCGCGTGAGCTACGCTGTCGAATCGGCTCGCGTCGAACAACGTACCGACCTCGACAAGCTCGTGATGAACATCGAGACGAACGGTGTGATCTCGCCCGAAGAAGCGATCCGCCAGTCGGCACGCATTCTCGTTGACCAGCTCAACGTGTTTGCTGCGCTCGAAGGCACGGAAACGGCAGCCGAGGCTCCGTCGCGTGCGCCGCAGATCGATCCGATCCTGCTGCGTCCGGTTGACGATCTCGAACTGACGGTCCGTTCGGCGAACTGCCTGAAGGCCGAAAACATCTATTACATCGGTGACCTGATCCAGCGCACCGAGAACGAGCTGCTGAAGACCCCGAATCTGGGTCGCAAGTCGCTCAACGAGATCAAGGAAGTCCTCGCTTCGCGTGGTCTGACGCTCGGCATGAAGCTCGAGAACTGGCCGCCCGCAGGTCTCGACAAGTAATAGAGTAGAATTGCAGGTTCCCGCAGAAACCGGCGCAAGCCGGCTTCTGCTTTTTTGGAAGCACCACCGGCCCGTGCATCACGTCGATGCAATAGAAGAGCTGGCGCGAAAACTTGAGTTAAAGGAATCAACATGCGTCACCGTCATGGTTTGCGTAAGCTGAATCGGACCAGCAGCCACCGTCTGGCAATGCTCCGTAATATGTCGAACTCGCTGATCGAGCACGAAGTCATCAAGACGACGCTGCCGAAGGCGAAGGAACTCCGCAAGGTTGTCGAGCCCCTCATCACGCTGGGCAAGAAGCCGTCGCTGGCAAATCGTCGTCTGGCGTTCAACCGCCTGCGCGATCGTGACTCGGTCACGAAGCTGTTCGACGTGCTGGGCCCGCGCTTCGAAAAGCGCCCCGGCGGCTACCTGCGTATCCTGAAGTTCGGTTTCCGCCAAGGCGACAATGCGCCGATGGCACTGGTCGAACTGCTCGACCGTCCGGAACCGGTGGAAGCCGAAGAAATCGTTGACGCGGAATAAGCGTCGATGAGAGAGCGGGTCACGGCCCGCTCGCCAGAAGAAAGCCAGGCATTGCAGCCTGGCTTTTTTTTTTGCGCGCCTCGTGTATGCCGTAGCAAGCCCTCGAAGGTGAAGATGGCGTCTCCTCGGTGTGGCCGGGACCGCACATCCGGCGCGACCCATCGCCGCCCGCGGCGGTGCCTGTACCAGAAGATGGGTTTGCGGGGTCCTTGCAACGCGCCGAACGCCCTAGCGGTGCGTGCACTTGAGACGATCGGTGTACAAGGTGATACGTTTGGGCGCCGACGCTGGGTCGGCCGCGGTGGTACGATCCGTTCCGTCAGACGCCCGGGCGTGGGTGGTGGAGGTCAGCATGATGCAAGCCGTTACGGTCGTGGTCACGACCTTGCCGGACGCGGAAACCGCCGATGCGATCACGCGCGAAGCGCTCGAAACTCGCGTCGCCGCGTGCGTGCAACAGGCCGTTCCGGTGCGCTCGAGTTACCGCTGGGAAGGCAGTCTTGAGACCACCGACGAATACACGTTGACGTTCAAGACGAGCCCGGCGCGCGCGCAGGCCCTGGTCGATCTGATTGCTGCGCGACATCCGTACGCCGTGCCTGAAATCGTAAGCTGGACGGTCGATGCGTCGCTGTCGTATGCGCAATGGGTCCAAACCGAAACATCCGTTCCAATTCATGTTTAAACAGATTTTTGCGCGGACGCTCGCGCTACTGACGTTGGCCGTGGGCTTCTCGTGGCTGGGCTTCGCAGGCGTTGCGCATGCGGATGATTTCCTCGACCCGGGCGTCGCGTTCAAATTCAAGAGCACCGAACAGCCGGGTGAGGTGCAAGTCCACTTCACCATCGCGAACGGCTATTACCTCTATCGCGAGAAGTTCGCGTTCGAAGCGCAGGGAACGGGCGCCAAACTCGGCAATCCGTCCTTTCCGCCGGCGAAGAGCCACTTCGACCCGACGCTCCAGAAGAACGTCGATACGTACCGCGACGACCTGGTGATCGATGTGCCTGTCGCGAGCGCGAGTGGCCCGTTCGATCTCGACGTCACGTACCAGGGGTGTGCCGACCAGGGCATCTGCTATCCGCCGATGCATCACACCGTGCATGTCAGCGGCGACGCGCTGAAGGTCGCCGCTGCGACTGGCGGCACGACGGCAAACCCGAGGGCGACCACGACGAGCGGTTCCGAAGACGCCGCTGCACAATCCTCGCCCGTGCCCGCCGCGGCCAACGCCAACGCCAACGCCAACGCCAACGCCAACGCCAACGCCAACGCCAACGCCAACGCCAACGCCAACGCCAACGCCAACGCGGCGCCGGCCGATGCCTCGACGCACTGGCAGGACGCCCTGCAGACGCAAGGCACGGCCGAGCATCTGCTGGCCGGCCGAAGCTGGCCGATCGCACTGGGTGCGTTTTTCCTGATCGGTATCGGCCTCAGTTTGCTGCCTTGCACGTGGCCGATGCTGCCGATCCTTGCGTCGATCATCGTCGGGCAAGGTGAGAGCGTGACGCGTTCGCGCGGATTGGCGCTGTCGATCATCTACGTGATTGGGTCCGCATGTGTCTACGCCGTGCTCGGCGTCGTCGCCGGGCTTGCAGGCGCATCCCTGACGGTCTGGCTGCAGAACCCGTGGGTTCTCGGCGCCTTCGGCTTGCTGCTCGTCGCCTTCGCATTGTCGATGTTCGGGTTTTACGAACTGCAAATGCCCGCCGCCTGGCAGAGTCGCGTCGACGGCGCGGCACGCAAGGCAAGCGGCGGACAGATGGCCGGCGTCTTCGTGATGGGCGCGCTGTCCGCACTGGTCGTCGGCGCCTGCATGACCGCGCCGCTATTCGCCGTGCTCGCGTATATCGCCCAAACAGGCAATGCGGCCTTCGGCGGGGCGGCGCTGTTCTGCATGGCGCTCGGCATCGGCATGCCGTTGCTGGTGGTCGGCGCAGGGGCAGGCGCGCTGCTGCCGCGTGCGGGCATGTGGATGGAGGCGGTCAAGCGCGCATTCGGCGTATTGCTGCTTGGCGTCGCGCTGTATATCGTCTATCCGGTCCTGGCACCGTGGGTCACGATGATCGCCATCGCGCTGTGGGCGTTGATCGCGGCGGCGCTGCTCGGGACATTCGAATCGACACCGCGTGAGTCGGGGGCTGTCGTCGGCCGTATCGGCAAGGGCCTGGGCGTCGCGCTCACGGTGCTCGCGGTGATCCAACTCGCGGGTGTCGCAGGCGGGTCCCGCGACCCGCTCGCGCCGCTGGCCGTCTACGCCGGTGCAGGTTCGACTGCGGGGCGTGTCGCGGGAGACGCAGCCACTGGCCAAGCCTCGCAAGCCGGTGGCCCGGCGCTCGCATTCGCGACGGTCGGCTCGACATCCGCGCTGGACCACGCAGTCGGCACGGCGCAACGCAGCTCCATGCTCGATTTCTACGCCGACTGGTGCGTGAGCTGCCGCGAAATGGAGAAGTTCACCTTCAGTGATCCTCGCGTCCACGCACGGCTCGAGCAGCTCCAGTTATTGCGCGCGGATGTCACCGCAAACAATGCGGACGATCAGGCGCTGCTCAAGCGCTTTGCCCTTTTCGGCCCACCCGGGATTATTTTCTTCGATAAGAACGGGAATGAAATCAAGTCGCTGCGGGTCGTCGGATTCCAGTCGCCGGAAGTATTTTTGCGCAGTCTCGATGCCGCTTTTGGACCGTCGCCGCGTGCCGCGATCGGCGCGATGCCGACCCACGCCTCGGCCGGCTGACTCTCGTGCAATGCGTGTCCCCTCGGCTTTTGGTGCGAGTGAGGACACACTGAGCCGTCTTTGGATTTGATCCAATTCAGACCGGTAATCGATGTAAATACATCAAATAAATTCCCGGTACGAGAATATTGTCGGTATTCATCGTTATATTCGACCGTTCGGTAAAGACGTGAAAATCATTTCAGGTTTCATTGGCCCAAATGCCAATGACATCGGATTTGCTGGCCAGACCCGATACGCAATTTCGGGGTGACACGATAGTCCAGAACGAACGCACAAGAATTAGACGATCGGCCAAATTGACCAACCGATCAGGAATTGTCATCGTAATGCAGCGTAACGTTGCACGCACCGGATTCCAAGGCAGTTTGGCCGTCCGATTTGCAATGCTACAAGTCTTTCGAAACGGGTCAAACGCGCGCCGTGACTGGCCTTGGGATGCGTTTTGTCAAAAGACACAATAATTCTGGGTAAATTCTGGGGTATGGGACACAGAACTTTTGTGAATCCTTGGTATATCATACCGACCGGGAATCATGCTTCGGCGTGATACCCCCCGCTTCTCCTCCCTGAGCGGGTGCCTGTCGTTTTACGATTAGGCTGTTAACCCGCCGTGACATCACGGCGGGTTTTTTTATGTCCGTTCTGCGCCGCGAATGTAGTGGAAATGGCAAATGAATACGCTACTTAAAACGCTCGTCTAAATGCCCAATTATTGGGGCGCGCCGCGACGCGGATATTCGCCATGGAGGGGGACGAAGGGTAGCAACGGACAGCCGACTGTAAAACATCGCACGCGATGCGAAAGGGTAGAGCGCCCCACGGTCGAAGTGGCCCACGGCCCCAAGGACCTGGGCGCCTCGAGCTCGAGGCCCATGGCCAACCGCCGGAGTTACTTGCTCGACTGCTTGCCGCTCGTATCCTCGTCCGGCTGCGCGTTATCAGCCGGAGCGATCCAGTGCTCGATGACATCGTGCGCCTGCTCGAGCCCGACGCGCTTGAGCGACGAGAACAACTGCACCGTCAGCAACCGTTCCTGCCCCTCGACCGGCTGCTCGTACTGATCGAGCACCTTCTGCGTGGCGCGCAGGGCTTGAACGCTTTCCTGCCGCGTGAGCTTGTCGGATTTGGTCAGAAGCACGTGAATGGGCTTGCGTGTCGGCGCAAACCAGTCGATGAGCTCCATATCGAGCTCCGTGCACGGGCGGCGCGAATCCATCATCAGGATCAGTCCGCGTAACTGGTGGCGCGCGTGCAGATAGTCGCTGAGCAAGTGCTGCCAGTGAAACTTCACATCGCCCGACACCTGCGCGTAGCCATAGCCCGGCAAGTCGACGAGGTATCCGACCGGCTCGGCCTCAGGCCCGACCGAGAAGTAATTAATGTGCTGCGTACGCCCGGGCGTCTTGCTGGCGAAGGCCAGTCGCTTCTGGTTGCACAGGATATTGATGGCGGTGGACTTGCCGGCGTTCGAGCGGCCGGCGAAGGCGACCTCGGGACGAACCGTCGCCGGAAGGTCGCGCAAATGGTTGACCGTGGTCAGAAATCGGGAGCGATGGAGGAGAAAAGAGCGCATGTAGGGCTGTCGGGGGCGGGTTTTCACCCACCCAGAATGGCGCGCTGGCGCGCCGGGGGGACTCGGTCGCTATTGTACAATGCAGATGTTTACTCAACGCCGGGGAGCCGCGAGCCCGGTCGCAGGCGATGTTGCAAAACCTCAATTCCTCAAAAGAACAAGGTGTGCGATGAACCGACTGTGCAAGACTGTACTGGTAACGCAGGTCGTCGTAGCAGGTGTGGTGGGGACAATAGTGGCAGGGACGGCTTTTGCGGCAGAGCCGGCCGCGACGGTGAAGGTCGATACGAACCGGGGGCAGCAAATCGCGACGACGGTCTGCGTCGCGTGCCATGCGGCGGACGGCAATAGCACGTCCGGCGCCTATCCGAAGCTGGCCGGGCAGCACGAGGCTTACCTCTACAAGCAGCTCAAGGATTTTGTCGCGCAACCGGGCGCCAAGTCGCCCGAGCGCAAGAATGCGATCATGCTCGGCATGGCTGGCGCGCTCAATGATCAGGACGCCCACAATGTGGCCGCGTTCTTCGCGAGTCAGACACCGAAGCCCGGCGCCGCCAAGAATCCGGCAGACGTCGCGCTGGGCGAAAAGATCTGGCGCGGTGGCATTGCCGACAAGGGCGTGCCCGCGTGCGCGAGCTGTCACGGTGCGACGGGTGCGGGCGTGCCGGTTCAGTATCCGCGCTTGTCGGGTCAATGGCAGGACTACACGGTCGCGCAGCTGACCGCGTTCCAGCAAGGGACGCGGGCCAACAGCGCACCCATGACCGCCATCGCCTTGCGACTGACCGACCAGGAGATCAAGGCGGTTGCTGACTATGCGGCCGGGTTGCATTAGCCGGGGTTGCATAAGCCGTCTGCATGAAATCGGCACAGGCATGCAGGACGTCGTCAAAAACAAGGCGTAGACTCCGGGCCTTGAATCGACGAGCCTGTTATGCTGCCCTGCAGCAGAGCGCCCCGGATCCAGGCCGGGGCGACCGATGAACATAAAGATAAAAGGGTGCAGCGCGCCGATCGGGACTACGGCGCGCCCACCCTTTTTGTTTGAGTGTTGGAGTAGTAATGAGTGTCACCACCTCCGGATACGAGATCCGGACGAGCCACCGCGTGTGGCGCAGCGCGATCGAGTTGTTGAGCTCGATGCGGTTTGCGATCAGCCTGCTGGTCGTGCTTGCCATTGCGAGCATCGTCGGCACGGTGCTGACGCAAGACGACCCGTACCCCAATTATGTGAACCAGTTCGGTCCGTTCTGGGCCGATATCTTCCGCGCGCTCGGGCTCTATACCGTCTACAGCGCGTGGTGGTTCATGCTCATCATGATCTTCCTCGTCGTGTCGATCTCGCTGTGCGTGATCCGCAACGGGCCGAAGATGATCGCCGACATGCGCAGCTGGAAGGACAAGGTCCGCGAAGGCAGCCTGCGTGCGTTTCACCATAAGGCCGAGTACACGACCGCCGCGCCGCGCGTCGAAGTCGCGGCGCATCTGGCCGCGCTCGCCTCGGAGCAGGGCTATCGTTTCAAGATCAAGGATGCTGACGGCGCGACGCTGATCACTGCCAAGCGCGGTGCGCTGACCAAACTCGGCTATATCTCGGCTCACCTTGCGATCGTCATCATCTGCATCGGCGGCCTGCTCGACAGCAATCTGCCGATTCGCTTCCAGATGTGGGCCGGCGGCAAGTCTCCGATCCGCGGCAACGGCGCGATCAGCACGATCGGCCCCGACCACCGTCTGTCGTCGTCGAACATCACCTTCCGCGGCAACGCGTGGGTGCCCGAAGGCGAAAACGTGTCGACCGCGATCCTGAATCAGCCCGATGGGTCGCTGATCCAGGATCTGCCGTTCTCGATCCAGCTGAACAAATTCGTCGTCGACTACTACTCGACGGGCATGCCCAAGCTCTTCGCGAGCGATATCGTGGTCATCGATCACAAGACGGGCGAGCGCGTGCCCGCGCGCGTCGAAGTGAACGAGCCGTTCACTTACGATGGCGTGTCGATCTACCAGTCGAGCTTCGAAGACGGCGGCTCCAGGCTCAAGGTCAGCGCGTGGCCGATGACCGGCGGCGCGACCCAGCCGATGCCGCTCGAAGGCGTGGTCGGCAGCAATACGGCGCTGCCCGGACCGGACGGCGACACGATCGAATTTACCGATTTTCGTGCGATCAACGTCGAGGACATCAGCAACGCGTCGGGCAAGACCGACGCGCGGGGTGTCGCGCACCAGTCGCTCGAGCAGGAACTCAATGCGCGCCTGGGTTCTGGCGCGAAGACGTCGAAGTCCGTCGATCTGCACAACGTCGGCCCGTCGATCCAGTACAAGATCCGCGGGCGCGACGGTCAGGCGCGTCAGTACAACAACTACATGGTGCCGCTGACGATCGACGGTGAGCGCGTGTTCCTCGCCGGCGTCCGCGCGACCGAGGCCGATCCGTTCCGCTACCTGCGCATTCCTGCAGATGAGGGCGGTTCGGTGAAGGAGTGGATGCTCCTGCGCTCGGCGCTGACCGATCCGGGCATGCGTGCGGCTGCGGCACAGGCGTTTGCCGCGCGTGCGGCCGACCCATCCAACCCGTCGTTGCGCGATCACCTCGAGGAAAGCGCGAATCGCGTGCTGAATCTGTTCGCGGGGGCGACGCCGGTCAACGGACCCGACGGCAAGCCGGTCGCGGGCGCCGAAGGCGGCTTTGCGGCGGTCGCCGCATTTATCGATCAGTCCGTGCCGCGCGCCGAGCAGCCGAAGGCGGCTGACTTGCTGCTGCGCATGCTCGAAGGCTCGGTATTCGATCTCTGGCGTATCGCGCGCCACAACGCCGGCGAACCCGCACCCGCCGCGGGTGACGACAGCAGCCGTTTCGTACGTTCGTCGATAAACGCGCTGTCGGATAGCTTTTTCTACGGCGCACCCGTCTTCCTGCAGCTCGATTCGTTCCAGCAGATCCAGGCGTCGGTGTTCCAGGTCTCGCGCGCCCCGGGCACGAAAATCGTGTATCTTGGCAGCCTGTTCCTGGTGGTTGGCGTTTTTGCGATGTTTTTCGTGCGCGAACGCCGGGTCTGGTTCTGGGTCAAGGAGACGCCTGCCGGAACCGGTGTGCTGATGGCGATGTCCACAGCACGTCGCACGCTCGATTTCGAGAAAGAATTCGCCGACCTGCGTCAGGTGGTCGGCGCCGAACTTGGCGCGTCCGACGAGTCTCCCGTCGAGCCGCCCCCCACCAAGTGAACGTTATGGAAGTCAGTCACTCCTCTTCGCCGCAACCCGCGCAGCGCGGCTCGATTTCGAGCCACGCCGGCCAGGCCGCTCGTGCAGCGCATGGTCAGGCCGCACCGACCCTCCTTCGTCAGCGCCCGGTCAAGAAATCGTTCATCGCCAGCCTGAGCATCGTCGACTGGGTGTTCGCGTTGCTGCTCGTCGCAGGGGCGGGTTTCGCGCTGCACCGCTACAGCGGGCACATGAACTATTACGACAAGCTCGTGCTTGTCTGCTCGGTGCCCACCTTCGCGGTTCTCGGCTGGCGCTGGAAGCCCGTGCGATTGCTGATGGTGCTGATCGCGGCGTTGTCGATCGGCGCGATCCAGCTGTATCAGGGTGATCTTGGCCGCGCCGATACGACGTTTTTCCTCAAGTACCTGCTCTCGAGCCAGTCCGCCATCCTGTGGATGAGCGCGCTGCTCGTGATCGCCACGGTCTTCTACTGGATCGGCATGCTCACGCGCTCGGAGTCGGGCGGAAGCATCGGCTCGCGCCTGACGTGGGCCGCTGTGCTGATGGGCTTTGTCGGCCTGATGGTCCGCTGGTACGAGTCCTATCTGATCGGCTCGGACGTCGGACATATTCCGATTTCGAACCTGTATGAAGTGTTCGTACTGTTCTGCCTGATCACGTCGCTGTTCTACCTCTACTACGAGCAACACTACGCGACGCGAGCGCTCGGCGCGTTCGTGCTGCTCGTGATCAGCGCGGCTGTCGGCTTCCTGATGTGGTATTCGGTGTCGCGTGACGCGCAGCAGATCCAGCCGCTCGTGCCGGCGCTGCAGAGCTGGTGGATGAAGATCCACGTGCCGGCCAACTTTATCGGCTACGGCAGCTTTGCATTGAGCGCGATGGTCTCGGTGGCCTACCTGCTCAAGGAGCGTGGCGTGCTTGCCGACCGGCTGCCGGCATTCGAAGTGCTCGACGACGTGATGTACAAGTCGATCGCGGTCGGTTTTGCGTTCTTCACGATCGCGACGATCCTCGGCGCACTGTGGGCGGCTCAGGCATGGGGCGGCTACTGGAGCTGGGACCCGAAGGAAACCTGGGCGCTGATCGTGTGGCTCAACTATGCGGCGTGGCTGCATATGCGGCTGATGAAGGGCCTTCGCGGCTCGGTCGCCGCTTGGTGGGCGCTCACGGGACTGCTGGTCACGACTTTCGCGTTCCTGGGCGTCAATATGTTCCTGTCGGGCTTGCATAGCTACGGCAAGCTGTAATCGAATCGCCAAGCGGGAGCCGTTCTCTCCGCCGTGAAACTTAAAGGCCGTCGCGTATATCGCTGACGGCCTTTTGTCTTTTTTATTAGTTTTTCTTCATGCACAAGGCACGAACCGCCGGTGTAAGGTCAGAGTCGAATTCCCGACAAACGGCCAGGTGCACCGAATCCGGCTTCGAGACACACGGTGCGCGCCGATGAACGAACGGACACTGGAAATCTGAACATGTTGATCAAGTCTTCCGCGCGCCTTGACGGTAGCGATATTCCGGCGAGCGAAATCACCCCGCGCGGCGTTTTCGAACGCCGCCGGCAGTTGTTGCTTGCCGCGGGAGCCAGCGCGGCAGGCCTCGCGTTCGGCCGGCGCGCATTCGCCGCGAACGAGCCGGCCGACAGCGCCAAACTGGCAGCGACGCCGAATCCGAAGTTCCAGGTGACCGACAAGCCGACGTCGCTCAAGGACATCACGAGCTACAACAACTTTTACGAGTTCGGCACCGACAAAGGCGATCCCGTGCAGAACGCGCATTCGCTGCAGACGCGGCCGTGGACCGTGTCGGTCGAAGGCGAGGTGCACAACCCGAAGACGTACGCCATCGACGACCTGCTCAAGCTCGCGCCGCTCGAGGAGCGGACCTACCGTCTGCGCTGCGTGGAAGGCTGGTCGATGGTGATTCCCTGGACCGGTTTTTCGCTCGCGGAAATCATCAAGCGCGCGCAACCGACCGGCAACGCGAAATATGTCCAGTTCATCTCGCTGGCCGATCCGAAGCAGATGCCCGGGCTGTCGTCGAACATCCTCGACTGGCCGTATAGCGAAGGCCTCCGGATGGACGAGGCGATGCACCCGCTGACGCTCCTCACGGTCGGCCTGTACGGCCAGGTGCTGCCGAAGCAGGACGGCGCACCGGTGCGCATCATCGTGCCCTGGAAATACGGCTTCAAGAGCGCCAAGTCGATCGTGAAGATCCGCTTTGTCGAAAAAGAGCCGCCGACCAGCTGGAACAAGTACGCGCCGAACGAATACGGGTTCTATTCGAACGTGAATCCGCAAGTCGACCATCCGCGCTGGAGTCAGGCGACTGAACGGCGCATCGGTGACGACGGATTCTTTTCGCCGAAGCGGCCCACCCTGATGTTCAACGGCTATGGCGATCAGGTTGCCTCGCTGTACCAGGGCATGGATCTCAAGAAGTTCTATTGATGTGGATGCGCGCGATACGACGCGGCGCGAGGAGAGGATGATGAACACACCCGGAAGCGCGGGCGTCACGCGGGCGGCGGGCACGGGCACCGCATCGGGTGCGCATGCCGGAACACCGTCGCCGGCGCGCCGCGCACCGGCGACGCCGCGGCGGATCGTCATCGCGAAAGTGCTCGTGTTTATCGCGGCGCTGTATCCGCTCGCGCGCCTGATCGTGTTCGGCGTGACCGGGCATCTCGGCGCGAATCCGATCGAATTCATCACGCGCTCGACGGGGCTCTGGACGCTCGTCTTCCTCTGCATCACGCTGGCCGTGACGCCGTTGCGCCGCCTGACGGGCCGCGCCGAGCTCGTGCGGTTTCGTCGCATGCTCGGCCTGTTCGCGTTCTTCTACGGCGTACTGCACTTCACGACGTACTTCTGGTTCGATCAGTGGTTCGACCTTCACGCGATCTACAAGGACATCTTCAAGCGTCCGTTCATCACGGTCGGATTCGCCGCGTTCGTGTTGCTGATTCCGCTTGCCGCGACTTCGTTTCAGGCGGCCGTGCGCAAGCTCGGACGTCGCTGGCAGACGTTGCATCGCGCGATCTACGCGATTGCCGTCCTCGCGATCCTGCATTTCTGGTGGATGAAGGCGGGCAAGCACGACCTCGAGCTTCCCGAGATTTACGGGTCGATCATTGCGGCGCTGCTTGCATTCCGGATTGTCTGGGCGATCCGGGCGCGCTTCACTCAGCAGAAGGTGAAGGGCCCGGTGCGACGCGCGTAGTTCGGCAGAAGGTGAAGGGCCCGGCGGGACACGCGTGGTCGCGCGTCGCGGGTCATGGGGTCAGGCCGGCAGGATCTTCTCGTTGGCGAGCAGTTGGTCGAGCGTCTCGCGCTCGCGTGCGATATGCACCGTGCTGCCGTCGACGATCACCTCCGCGGCGCGCGGACGGGTGTTGTAGTTCGAGCTCATCGTGAAACCGTACGCGCCGGCGGAACGGATCGCGAGCAGATCGCCGGGCTCGACGGTCAGCGTGCGATCGCGCCCGAGCCAGTCGCCACTTTCGCAGATCGGGCCGACAACGTCATAGACGGTGGCTTGTCCCTGGCGCGGCTTGACCGGGTCAATTGCGTGATACGCCTCGTACATCGCCGGACGAGCCAGATCGTTCATCGCCGCGTCGACGATCGCGAAATTCTTCGCTTCACCGGGCTTCAGATATTCGATGCGCGTGAGCAGCACACCCGCGTTGCCCACCAGCGAGCGACCCGGTTCGAACAGCACTTCCCGATGACCGTGGCCACGCTCGGCGATGCGGTCGAGCACGGCCTTGACCAGGTCGCCAATCTCGGGCGGCGTTTCGTCGTCATAGCGGATGCCGAGGCCCCCGCCTACATCGACATGGTGAATCGTTGCACCGTCGGCCTCGATCTGGCTGACCAGGTCGAGCAGCTTGTCGAGTGCGTCGAGGTACGGGCTGATTTCGGTAATTTGCGAGCCGATATGGCAATCGATGCCGACGACGTCGAGGTGGCTCATCTGTGCCGCCGCGCGATACGTCGCGCGAGCGTCGTCGAACGCCACGCCAAACTTGTTCGACTTGAGTCCGGTCGAGATGTACGGGTGCGTCTTCGCATCGACATCCGGATTCACGCGCAGCGACACCGGTGCGCGCTTGCCGAGCGACGCGGCAACGGCATTGAGCCGGTCGAGTTCGGGGATCGATTCAACGTTGAAGCATTTGACCCCCGCTTCAAGCGCGAAGCGCATTTCATCGGCGGTCTTGCCGACGCCCGAGAACACGATGCGTTCACCGCGCGCGCCAGCCTTGAGCGCACGCAGCAGTTCGCCGGCGGACACGATATCGAAGCCTGCGCCGGCGCGTGCAAACACATTGAGTACGGCGAGGTTGCTATTGGCCTTCACCGCGACGTGGATCGTTGCGCGACGTCCTTCGCACGCTTTCGCATAGGCGCCATACGTCGCTTCAAGCGCGGCGCGCGAGTAGACATAGAGCGGTGTGCCGAACTGCTCGGCGAGCGTGGAGAGCGGCACGTTCTCGGCGTGCAGCGCGCCATCGACGTATTCGAAGGGGCGGACCATCGTGGGCAATTAGTTCGACTTGGGATTAGCGGGAGCGGGTGCGAGCTTGATCAGCGGCGGTTCCTGCGACGGCGTCGTGCTGCCTGCCGCGGACGATGCTGACGATGCGGCAGAAGCAGCGGAGGCTTCCGACGCCGTACTCGGGCTGACCGTCTCGTCGGCTGCGGAAGCGCCCCGTGCAGCCGGCAACGCCGGAACCTGCGGCATATACAGACTTCCGCGTTGGCCGCATGCAGTCAGCGACCCAGCGATGGCGGCGAAAGCGACTACAATCGCGCTCAACCGAAAGACGACGCGCATGTCGGAACCCGGATCAAATAATCGGCGGAGTTTAGCATGACGGATAGTGAATACCTGGAGCTCGCAGAGGCCACGCTCGACGCGGTCGAACAGGCTGTCGACGCGAGCGGCGCCGACATCGAATGCGAGCGCAGCGGCAACGTGCTGACGCTCGAGTTCGAGACCGGCACCAAGATCATCGTGAATCTCCAGGCGGCCATGCAGGAGATCTGGGTCGCGGCCAAGGCGGGTGGCTTCCACTATCGCTATCGCGACGGGAAATGGCTCGATACGCGGGACGAAAGCGAACTGTTCGCGACCCTGTCGACGTTGTCGAGCGGGCAGGCCGGCGAAAGCGTCGAGTTGGCGGCGCCTTGACCGACACGATCCGCGCGGCACGCGCCCAAATGTCAGTGCCGCCGGAACAGATCCATGATGCCCTGTTTCTCGTCGGGGCTGACTGATCCGGGCGGTGGAGGCGGCGGTGCAGCGGGGAACGCACCTGGCGGCGCGGCTTCGCCGGCTGTGATGCCTCCGCTGGCGCCGCTCGCCCCGCTGGCCATTTCGGCCAGCGTCGCTTCATCGACACCGATCGTCGCGACAAATCCGTTACCTGGCGTGAACTGATCGTAGTAGACCTCGTCGCCGAGCATTTCGACGCCGGGCGGCATCGGCCATTGATACGACGGCACGCCCTTGAGCGCGTGCCTCATGTAGTCGATCCAGATCGGCAGGGCAAGACCACCCCCTGTTTCCTTGTCGCCAAGACTGCGCGGCTGGTCGTAGCCGATCCACGCGATGGTCGCAACGGTGTGCTGGAAACCGGCGAACCATGCGTCGCGCGAGTCGTTGGTCGTGCCCGTCTTGCCGCCGAGGTCCGTGCGTCCCAGCACGTTGCTGTGCGCACCCGTGCCGCGCTGTGCGACCGATTTGAGCAAGCTCGTCATCACATACTCGTTGCGCGGGTCGATCGCACGCGGCGCATTCATGCTGGCCACGAGCGGCTTGGCCGAGGCCACCACATGTCCCTGCTGATCGCTGACTTCCGCGATCAGATACGGATTCACGCGATAGCCGCCGTTCGCAAACACGGAATAGGCTGTCGCCATCTGCAGCGGTGTGACGAGCCCTGCGCCCAGCGCCATCGGCAGATAGGCCGGATGACGTTCGGCATCGAAGCCGAAACGGGTGATGTAGTTCTGAGCGTACTTCGGGCCGATGTATTGCAGGATGCGGATCGACACCATGTTCTTCGACTTCTGCAGGGCAGTACGCATCGTGATCGGACCGTCGTAGCCGCCTGCGTAGTTCTTCGGTGCCCACGGTTCCTGTCCCGGTCCATTCGGCGGGAAATAGAGCGGCGCGTCGTTGATGATCGTGGCGGGGCCGAGGCCTTTTTCGAGCGAGGCCGAATAGATAAACGGCTTGAAACTCGATCCGGGTTGGCGCCAGGCCTGCGTTACATGGTTGAACTTGTTCTTGTGGAAATCGAAGCCACCCACGAGCGCGCGGATCGCACCGTCCTGCGGCGTGACGGAGATCAAGGCGGCTTCGACTTGCGGGAGCTGCGTGATCGAATAGCTCGAGTCGGCGTTCTGCACGAGACGCACGACCGCACCAGGCCGCATTTTGGGTAGCGTCCCGGCCTTGGCGGTCAGCATGCCTTGCGCAGGCCTGAGCCCTTCGCCCGTGATCTCGACAATCACACCGTCGCCGAGCGCGACTTGCAGCGACTTTGCCGTCGCGGCGAGCACCACCCCCGCGATCAGTTCACCGTTGTCGGGGTGTGCGTCGAGGGCGTCGTCGATCGCCTGATCGCGCTCCGACGTGTCGTCGCCGGCCGTCGCGGGCAGCTTGATATACGCCTCGGGGCCACGATATCCATGGCGGCGTTCGTAGTCCATGACACCGCGGCGCACCGCTTCGTACGCGGTCTGCTGGTCGGCCGAGTCGATCGTTGTCGTGACGTCGAGGCCCAGCGTATACGCCTCTTCGTGGTACTGCGCGACCATCAGCTGGCGCACCATTTCGGCAATGTATTCGGCGTGCACCGTGTACTGGTTGCTGCGTGTGACCCGGGTCCGGATGGGTTCGCGGATCGCATCGTCGTACTGCGGCTGAGTGATGAAGCCGAGCTCGAGCATGCGTTTGAGGATGTATTCCTGGCGGACTTTGGCGCGCTTCGGGTTGACGATCGGGTTGTAGGCCGACGGCGCCTTGGGCAGACCGGCGAGCATCGCCGCTTGCGCCAGCGACACGTCCTTGAGGTCCTTGCCGAAATAGACACGCGATGCGGCCGCAAATCCATAAGCACGTTGCCCGAGGTAGATCTGGTTCATGTAGAGCTCGAGGATCTGGTCCTTGCTCAACGCTGCCTCGATCTTGTACGCCAGCAACATCTCGTAGATCTTGCGCGTGTAAGTCTTTTCGCTCGACAGGAAGAAGTTGCGCGCGACCTGCATGGTGATCGTGCTCGCACCCTGCGCGCTCTCGCCCTTCGTGAAGTTCGCGATGCCCGCCCGCAGCACGCCCTGTATGTCGACACCGCCATGCTCGTAATACCGCGCGTCTTCGATCGCGAGCACGGCTTTCTTCACGACGTCGGGGATCTGGTTGAGCGGCATGAAGCGCCGGCGCTCTTCACCAAACTCCGCGATCTGCACGTGATCGGCCGTGAAGATGCGCAGCGGCTCTTTGGGGTGATAGGCGGTGATCGCGTCGAGCGAGGGCAGATTCGGTGCCATCACGATCAATGCGAAGGCGCCCGCGAGCAGCGGCACCGCAATCGCTGCGATGGCCAGTGCGGCGAGCCCGATGAGGATGCGTGAGATCCACGAGCGTTTGCGTTTTTTGGGCGGCGGAGGCGGTTCGTCGCCGGAGGCGCCGCCCGGTGTGTCGGCCGGCGGAGGCGGGGGCGGGGGTGAGTTCGATGGCGGCGGAGGTGCTTGGTCGTGGGGTGCTCCGCTCGTTGCGTCCGTCGGCGGACGACTTGCCGGTGGCGGCGACGGCGGCGCGTTACCCGACACGGCAGACACGGCAGGCGCGTCGGTCTGCCGGGACGTGTCGGAGGCGTCGGACGCACGCGTGAATGACGGCGCTGCGTCCTTGGGTCCCGTTTCAGTGTCCGTGTTACGCGCCCGGGTCGAGGACGTCGCGTCCTCGACGCCTGCGTTCGCCATCGGCGCGAGCGACCACGCGCCGCTTGCGACCGGGGCGATTGAGCTGATCGGTCCGAGCGGTGCGGCTGGCGGGAACGGTGCGGATGCGTCGCCGTTGACCCGGCGCGGCGGGTCGTCGGCGTACGACGTCGAAGCGGCGGGCTCCGATGGGTTTTGACGTTGTGGGGAATCGGGCGAGTCGTGAGCGTCCATGTCAGGCTTGAGGCGCGAAACCGGGGGATTATAACGGCGACCTTACAAAACCCTTTCTCGAATTCCTGCTCTCCGGCGTCCTGGAGGAAGAGGCGTACCCCGTGAGCCCTCCGGCTGCTCACCTGCCGTCGTCCGCCGCCGGCCACCAGCGAAGTGCCACCAGCGAACTGCTACCAGTGAACGGCTACCGGCCATCTTTTGAAGCCTGCTGGCCATCTGCTGGCCGAACAGCTGAATGTTCGCGCACCTGCCTGATCGACACAATCGGTGTCGACGGTCTTCGCAACCCGCAAAGCGGTCGGGCGGCGCGAGCGGGCCGTCGCGCCGTCTCAATCGAATGGCGCGGCTTACCGGGAGATGGGGATGCGCAACTGGCTCAACGGTCCACCTCGCAACTACATTGCAGGCCTCGACATCGGCACATCGCACGTCCGCGCGGTCGTGCTTGGCTACGGCCCCAGCACGCCGCATGCCCCGTCGTGGATGAGGCTGATTCACGCGGCAACGGTGCCCCTGCCGGAGGCGGCCATGTCGGGCGCCGACATCCTCGAGCCTCATGTGGTCGCACGCGTGCTGGTCGATGCGTTCGGTGGCCCTGAGGGCGTATCCCGCTGGGCCGGAGCGCACCTTGCGATCGGACTGCCTCCGTCGACAGTGCTGATCCGCTCTGTCGCGCTCGCCGAGCTCATGCGGCGGCGCGACAGGGCAGACGAGCCCGGAGCCTGGCGTGCGAGGCGGGGATCCGATTTCGGACTGGATGCGTTCGAGGAGCGCGTGCTTGCCGAAGCCGAGCTGATGATGGCCATCGGCCGCGATCAACTGTGCGTGGACTGGTTTCGGTCTGCGTCCGTCGTTGGCATTGAACACGCGACGATCGTCACCGCGACGCGGCAGCACGTCGAATCGCGCGTCACCACGGCGGCGTTGGCGGGCCTGAGGGTCTGCGTCGTCGACGGTCACGCAGAAGCCGCACTGCGCGCGTGCCGTCTCTGGATGGAGGTCCGCCGTCCCGTTGAAGCGACGTTCGTCGTGATCTGGACGCATGCGGCCGATGCCCGTACCTGGTGCGTGCATGAGCACGCGGTGGAGAAAGTGCTTGAAGGACCGGCGGCCCTCGACATGCGAAATGTGGCCTCGTGGGCAGGCGACCGCAAGCCGCGCATCGCCGTCCTTGCGGGAGACTGCACGACGGCCGCACGCGGTTCGCTCGAGTCGAACGTCATATCGCGGCTCACGGGGTGCATTGTCGATCGATTCAATCCGCACCTGTGCTGCGCGGCGGTGGACCCGCAACGGGACGACGCGTCCCTTGAAGACGCGGCGTATGTGGTTGCCTTTGGCCTTGCGCTCAGAGGTGTCGCATGACCGCCGAACCGCTATACAACTTGTTGCCACATCGCGAGAGGCGCGTCAGGCGTCGCCGGCGCGCTATCGTCTGCGAGTGGGCCCTCGCGGCGTTCGTGGGTGCAGTGCTCGGCACGGCGCACGCGTGGGATGAGCCGGACGCCGTCGCGGAAGAGGGTGTCGTGATGCATCGGTCGACGCCGGTTCGCGGTGCGGGTGCAGCGGGGGAGGAAGCGCGTCGCGCCGAGGGTGACGACATCGTGCCGGCGGCAGCGCTTGCCGATCGGACGGACCGTGTGCGCGAACCCGCTGCCTTGCTTGTCGATGGGCGCCAGGGGAGCCCGGAACTCATCCCGCGCGGCCAGTCGCAATTGTCCCGAGTGGCCAAGGTGCTCGATGCCGTTGCCGGCGCAGCGGCGACCCGCACCGGAGTGATTCTCGATGCCTTGACGGTCGACGGGACGCGTATTGCGTTCGACGGGCACGCTCGCGAGACCCGCCATATCGCGCACTGGCTGGAGGTCCTGCGTGACGCACTGCGCGGCGGACCGGTGTCGCTCGATGCGATCGAGCGGCACGCCAGCTACGTCAGATTCGCGGCGCATACAGAGCTTGCAGCAGGTGCCGGACATGATTGAGCGCCTCCGCGTTCCGTTCCACTGGTGGTCGCGCACGCGTCGAGTGTCAACGTGCGCGATCATCGGCGTGCTGACATGGGGTACGGGGCTCCTTCACTCGTCAAGTTTTTCCCTGCAGATCGGCGCCGAACGCGGCCAGGGTGAAAACGCCCGAAGACACGCTGCGAAGGCGCAGGCGGGTGAATCCGGCACGACGGAGTCCGATCGCCGCATGCGTTCGGCGGCTGCAATGGTGGACGGACATCGAGGAGACCGTGGTTCATCTCGTCCACACGTGTCGCGTGCCGAGGCGGATCGGGCCTCGCCGGGGCATGTAGAGGTCGAAGGCCGACGAATCGCGCAAATAGGCGCGCTCGCCGAGCGCACGGGCCTCGAGATCGATCGTCTCGCACCGTTGAAAAGCGCTTCGCACAGAAATGGCGTGGTTTCTTCGGTGTCCGTGTCCGCGCAAGGCGAGTTTGCGGCGGTGGCGGACTGGGTGGAGCGCGTCGAACGGCTCGAAGGCTTCGCATCATTCGAACGCTTGACCCTCGCTCGGGCGACCGATGGGGCGCGCGTGACACACCCACTCACTTCGCCTGCCGCACGCACAGAAACGGCATCGGGGCCGGCGAGCTCCCGCGTGTCGATCGTCGCGGATCTCACCTTCGATCCACGCTTCGTGACGGGGCGTGTGGGACCGACTGACAACGCGCTTGTTCTGGCCGATGCACCCATTGAGACGACCGAGTCGCGCGGGATCGCTATCGCGACCTCCGCGACGCCCACGACCATCACGATGTCATCGGCAGAGAACGCAAACGCCGTGACGGCAGCGCATGAGCGCGACAGCAGGCGCAGCCCGTTCGACTCCACGGAGCGGTTCGCTGGACGGCTGGCGGGGAGAATTCGAGGGGAAGGACGGGAGGTGACGTTGATGGTCGGTCAAACGCCAGGCATCGCAGCCGACCGATCGGTAAACGCACCGTTTGAGGTGGCCACCGCGTCTGACGAAGGCGGTTCGAACCTCGAGGACCTCACCACGAGAACTCACGCGCGCCATGATCCCTGAGGCTTCCCGAAGTCGGCTTGCGTGTGTCGCCGCGCGTGCGGTCCTGCGGATGTCGCACATGCGTCGATCCACCGCTGGATTCGTTATGGGCGCGTGTCTCGCCAGTACCTGTGTCTCTGCGCCGGTGCGTGGAGATGAGATGCCACCCGCGCAGGAACAATGGGTATCGATCCCGTCGAAGCCGTCGGTCCCGTTGGCACCGTTGCCGGCTGAGACGGCATCGGCATCGTTCGCACCGTTGCCGGCCGGGACGCCGTCCATGTCGCTGACACCGACACCGACTCCGACTCCGACTCCGACTCCGACACCGGAAGTCACACCCTATTCGTTACCGGAAGGCACACAGATGTTCCGCCATCCGGCGACGTATGGTCCTTTGCCCGACCACGTCGAACCGCTCGATGAGCGCCGTGTCGAGGTGCGCGTCGCCGACGATGCGGGACTTCCGGATCCGGGCATTTTGAGCCTCGACTTCGATGCGGCGCCGCTCGCTCAAGTCCTGAAGACATTTGCCGATTTCGCTCACGTCAATATCGTCGTGGCCGACGATATCCGCGCGAACGTGACGCTGCACTTGCGCGACGTTGGCTGGCGGCAGGCCTTCGAGGCGCTGCTCGACGCGTATGGTCTCGTGGCACAACGTCACGGCACCATCCTGTGGGTGATGCCGGCCGAACAACTTGCGGGCCGCGAGCGGCGACGCGCGGATTCGCAACTGCATCTGTCGTTGGCGGAACCCTTGACCACGGAAGTCTATGAGCTGCACTACGTGCGCGCGGACGCCGCGCGTCAGTTGATCGCAGGGGCGGGCAACGCCCGTTTGCTGTCCCGACGCGGCGCGGCGAGCGCCGATGTGCGGACCAACCAGCTGTTTGTGAGTGAGACGGCGTCGAACTTGCCGCGTATCCGTGCCGTCATCGAACGCGCCGACCGTCCGACACGGCAGGTGCTGATCGAAGCGCGCATTGTCGAAGCCGAAGACGGTTTCGGCAGGCATCTCGGTGCGCGGCTGTCGCTGCTTGGCGCCGGTACATCGGTCGCCGATGCCGCGCGCGCCGCGGCGAACGGTGACGTTCCCGTCTTGTTTGCGTCCGGCCCTTCAACTGGCCCTTCAACTGGCCCTTCAACTGGCCCTTCAACCGGCGCAGCATCCGGCCGGGCGGCCGAACGCGGCTCGGCGCAGCGCGCTGCACACTCTACGGATGCGCCGGCCTCGTCACGCCGGTCCTCCCCAGCGCGTACCACCGGCGGTGCGCGCATCGCGTCGGGAGGCGAATCTGCGTCGGAGCTTGGCAACACGGACGCGGGACGAGTGTCTCCGCTGGCCTCCGGGTCGACGGGCGCTTCCGCCGCGGCTGGCGGCGTTTTGACGGAGTCGCTGGAGACGACGGCCGTGGCCGCAGCAGGAGAAGCGAGCGCATCGCGCATTGCGAACGACTCCAGTCCGGCGCAGGCCGCGGTCGCTGGGGCGATCGGGGCGCTCTATAGCCTCCCTGCCGGCTCGCTCGCCGGTTTTGGGGCCGCCGGCGCCGGGCTTGCGCTGCTATCGGTCGGGGCGCAACGCGTGCTCGCGCTCGAGTTGAGCGCGCTCGAGGCGGATGGACGCGGCCGCGTCGTCTCGAGTCCGCGTGTGATCACTGCCGATCGCGTCAAGGCCTTGATCGAACAGGGTACCGAGCTGCCCTACCAGGCCAGGATCGGTGAAAACGAGTCCGGCGTACAGTTTCGCCGCGCGGGTCTCAAGCTTGAGGTGACGCCACAAATCACGCCGAGCGGGCATGTGATGCTCGAACTCGATATCACCAAGGACACGGTCGGCGCGTACACGCAGTCCGGCCCGGCGATCAACACCAAGCACGTCCGCACGCAGGTTCAGGTGGAGAATGGCGGTACGGTGGCGATCGGCGGCATCTACATTCAGGACGAGCGCGACGACGTGGTCGCGGTGCCGGGCCTGGGTTCGCTGCCGGTGATCGGCGCGTTGTTTCGACGGCATGCGGCGAGCCGTACGAAAAGCGAATTGATCGTTTTTATCACCCCGAATGTCGTCGCTGGGCCGCCGCAGGCGGGCGTCGGGCATGTGCCGGCCGCGCTGCCAATGTGGCGTCCGGACGGCGCGCACTCGACAAAACCGGCGGTTTCCTCTTTAATTCCGCCGACTTGAATGTAATTTGCGAGGCATATTTTGGAAGACCCCAAGGCCTGCGCCAATGTGTTCTTCATCGGCCTGATGGGTGCGGGGAAAACCACGGTAGGGCGCGCGGTCGCGAAGCGGCTCGACCGGCCGTTTTACGATTCGGACCATGAAGTCGAGGCGCGCACGGGCGTCAAGATTCCCGTGATTTTCGAACACGAAGGCGAAACCGGGTTTCGCGCGCGCGAGTCTCTGGTGATCGACGAGCTAACCCAGCGCAACGGTATCGTGCTCGCCACGGGGGGAGGCGCCGTCCTCGCGCCGCATAACCGCGAATGGCTGAATCAGCGCGGTCTCGTGATCTATCTGCGCGCGCATCCGCATGACCTCTGGCTGCGCACGCGTCGAGACAAGAACCGGCCCCTGCTGCAGACCGACGATCCGCGCGCGAAGCTCGAGTCGCTCTATACCGCGCGCGATCCGCTTTACCGCGAGTGCGCGCACTACACGATCGAAACAGGCCGCCCGTCGGTCAACGCGCTCGTCAGCATGGTCCTGATGCAACTCGAAGTCGCCGGCATGACCATTCCACCGGCGGCCATTTCCTGACCTCTCGCGTCGGAATCCGACGCGAGAGTCTGTTCTCTCCGACCTGTCTGGCGAACACGTCCGAACGGCTTTGTCACGCGGATGGCGCGCCGTCTGCGTCATAATGTCGGCATGATTACCGTCACCGTCGACCTTGGCCAACGCGCCTATCCGATCCATATCGGTCCCGCCCTGATCGATCGCACCGACTTGTTCGAGCCGCATATTCGCGGCAAGACGGTCGCGATCGTCACGAACGAAACCGTCGCGCCGCTCTATCTTGAGCGGCTCGAAGCGTCGCTCGCGCCGCTTGGCAAAACCGTGATCCGCATCGTCTTGCCGGATGGCGAAGCCCACAAGACGTGGGAGACGCTCAACCGCATCTTCGACAAACTGCTCGCGGAACGGGCCGACCGCAAGACCACGCTCATTGCGCTCGGCGGTGGTGTGATCGGTGACATGACCGGCTTTGCGGCAGCCTCGTATATGCGCGGCGTGCCGTTTATCCAGGTCCCGACAACCTTGCTGGCACAGGTCGATTCGTCGGTCGGCGGAAAAACGGGGATCAATCACCCGCTCGGTAAGAACATGATCGGCGCGTTTTATCAGCCGCAGGCCGTGATCGCCGACTCGTCAGTGCTGCGTTCGCTGCCGCCGCGCGAACTTGCCGCAGGGATTGCCGAAGTCATCAAGACGGCAGCGATCGCCGATCACGCCTTCTTCAGCTGGATCGAAGCGAATATCGAAGCGCTGTCGAGCTATGACGAAGCGGCGCTCGCCGTCGCCGTGCGCAGATCGTGCGAGCTCAAAGCCAAGGTCGTCGGCGAAGATGAGCGTGAAGGCGGGGTGCGCGCCATTCTGAACTTCGGCCACACCTTCGGCCATGCGATCGAGGCCGGCCTTGGCTACGGCGAGTGGTTGCATGGCGAGGCGGTCGGCTGCGGGATGGTGATGGCGGCGAACCTGTCGACCCGGCTCGGTTTGCTCAGTGAAGCGTCACGCGATCGCCTGATCAAGGTCACGCGCGAGGCGAAGTTGCCGACGCGTGCTCCGGCGCTCGGCGAGGAGCGCTACATCGACCTGATGCGCGTCGACAAGAAAGCGGAAGGCGGTGAAATCAAGTTCATCCTGCTCAAGAAAATTGGCGAGGCCGTCATCACCGGCGTGCCGGAGGCGGACCTCCGGGCGACGCTGGCCGCGTCGATATGACCGGGGCGCGTAGCTGGGGGCGCCTAGCCCGGGGCGCGTAGCTGGGGGCACCTAGCCGGGGGGACTAGGTGGGGGCGCCTGGTTAGGCGCCTGACCTGGGAGACCTGGCTCGAGCTTCGGACCGAAATGTGCAGACTGGCGCCCGTCGACAGCGCGACGCGGCAGGCCATGCCGCTTCAGACGCGCTAACCCGGGTGAGCTGGCCGGCGCATCCCGATCGCGGCGACGTACCGTTGCATATTCCACACAAGGGGGCGGGAGTGGCAGTAGCGGGCAGTTCAACGACGCCGATGGCGCTGCAGGACACGTCACTCGACTGGGAAGCGCATCTGGCGCCCTACGCGGCGCGGTCGGCCGAATCGCGTGGCCGGCGCTTTTCCGAGGCAAAACCGGCCGCGCGCACCGAATTCCAGCGCGACCGTGACCGCATCATCCATTCGACTGCGTTTCGCCGCCTCGAGTACAAGACGCAGGTGTTCGTGAATCACGAAGGCGACCTGTTTCGGACCCGTCTGACGCACAGTCTCGAAGTCGCGCAGATTGCCCGATCGATCGCACGCAACCTGCGCGTCAACGAGGATCTCGTCGAGGCGATCTCGCTTGCTCACGATCTCGGACATACGCCGTTCGGTCATGCGGGACAGGACGCACTGCACGATTGCATGCGCGACCACGGTGGGTTCGAGCACAATCTTCAAAGCCTCGCGGTCGTCGACGAACTCGAAGAGCACTACGGTGCATTCAACGGATTGAATCTGTGTTTCGAGACGCGCGAAGGCATTCTCAAGCATTGCTCGCGTGACAACGCGCAACGGCTCGGTGAGCTCGGTGAGCGGTTTCTACAGGGGCGTCAGCCCTCTCTCGAAGCCCAGATCGCCAACCTCGCCGACGAGGTCGCGTATAACAATCACGACCTCGACGACGGGTTGCGCTCAGGGTTGCTTTCGCTCGAGCAGCTCGACGAACTCGAACTCTGGCGCGTCCATCGCGATGCCGCGTTGACCGCCTTTCCGTCGCTCACCGGCCGACGGATGATTCACGAAACGATCCGCCGCATGATCAATACGCTGATCGTGGACCTGATCGACGCAACGGCGGCCAACCTCGCGCGTCATGCGCCGTCGAGTATCGACGACGTGCGTCATGCTCCGCAACTGGTCGCGCACGGCCCCGCGGTCGCGGCACAGGCGCTCGAGCTCAAGCGCTTTTTGTTCAAGAATCTGTATCGCCACTATCGCGTCATGCGCATGGCAAACAAGGCTGGACGGATCGTGGAAGGCCTGTTCAACGCGTTTGCGCAGGACAAGCGGCTGTTGCCGCCGCAGTATCAGGCAAGCGACGCAGCGGATCAGCCGCGATTGATTGCGCACTACATCGCCGGCATGACCGACCGGTACGCGATGAAGGAATATCGTCGGCTATTCGTCGTCGACGAGGAATGAGCGCGTGAACTCAGGACATAGCGCTAGCCAGGGTGGCCGGCGTCTATGCCCTGCACGATTCACTGCGGCACGTCGTGGGCTCGCTGCAGCGCGTCGCGCCCGAGCGACTCAATGAAACGTCTTTCGGCCGAGCACCGCGCCGACCACGAGCGCCACGCCGGCGAGGGCGGCGATGGTTTGCCATGGCTTCTCGTGAACGAACTCGTCGGTCTGGTTGAACGCGGCGATGGCGCGGTCACGCGCGACATCGCGCGTTGAGTCCAGCTTCGAGCGAGCCGTGTTGATGCGATCACGGATCTGGCCACGCAGGGTATTGACGTCGGCTTGTGTGCCGTCAGCGAGACACACCTGGAGCTCGTCGAGGAGCGTACGCAGCTCGTCGCCGATATCGTTCGCGGCATGGCGCCCGCGCCGGGCGATGCGTTTCATATGGCGGCGGGTGGCTTGCATGGAATCGTCGACAGCATCCCGGGTATGAAAAAACGCGGTCATGGAGTTCTCCAGTCGGTGAACGAAAGAACCGCGCAAAGTGCGCGATGGAAACCTCGTTTCAGCAAGCGCGATGCCCGAAGAGGGTCATACATGTGTCATTCAGGTTCGATCCGAATGTCGTGCGGGCCACATAGCCGTCGGGGAGTGCAGGACTGACGGGCGTTTGCCGCCCTGTGTCGCCTTGCGCGCGTCAGGCGGCCATCATGACGCCGGATGGGTGGGCGTGCGCGAAAGGTGCCGTATTCCGAAAGCGGGGCGTCGTGCGGCGCGCGCCACACGGGCAATGAGCACGCGGAAGGAATTGCACGCCCAAGAGAAAACGCCCGCACACGGAAGTGTGCGGGCGCGGCAATGTCACTGCTTAATTGTTATGTTGTTCAACTGCCCCTGTGTATTCGATAACGCGCCGGACACCGGTGGGGCATCCGGGCTGATCGCCCGGATTGATGTCCGGTCAGGTGTCGTTCAATACCGGCCGTTCAATACGCGAAACCGGCTTGAATGCGCTTAGAACTTGTAGCCGACGTTGATGTACGAAATGATCGGGTTCAGCTTGATATCGGCCTTGGCGACGCTATGCAACGGACCGACCGGCGACGGCGAGTTCGGCGTATCCAGCGTGGCAGTCGTCTTGAGCGGGATGTACGACAGTGACCAGCCCGCATACCAGTGGTCGGTGATCTGGAACGTGAAACCGCCGTTGAACACGGGTGCCCACTTGCTGTCGACGTTGACCGAGGTCGGGCCACCGAGGATCGGCGTATTGGCAATAAAGCTTTGATTCGTGATTTCGGCGCCCGTGAACCATACGCGCGTCACACCGACGCCAAGGTACGGACGGAAGCGCTGCGTTGCCTGACCGAAGTAGTACTTGAGCAGCAGCGTCGGGCTCCATTGCTTGACGTCGCCAATCTTGCCGAACGGTGCGAGCTGACCTTCACCCGTGAGGTCGAACTTCGGCGGCACGCCCATCACGCCTTCAACTGCGATGTTGTCCGTGACGAAGTAGGTGGCCGTGAAGCCGATCGTGTCTGAATCGCTGACTGCAGATCCCGTGTTCGGGATCTGCTGATTGACGGGTGAGCCCCCGCGCGACTGAAGCGTAAACGGGCTGCTCTCGTCCTGCGGCGAGAGGTGGAACCAGCCCGTGCTCAGAATCAGGCTGCCTGCCGACTGTGCATTCGCAGCACCCGCGCAGGCTAGCGCCATCGCCCCCGCAGCGATGATCTTGTAGTTCATTGTCTCCTCCTTATGAAAGCGGAACCGATTATGACGATAACGTTTGAAACGATGAAGGCTCGCCGATAGAGCCTTTAGCCTAAAAGCCGCGCCGTTGCTCGCTTGCGCGCGTCGCAGGCCGTTTTCCTGCCCGGTTGAACTTTGCGGGCACGGGTATACTCCAATCGCGATCACACGGAACCTGAGCATGGCCCGCCTAGCCCGACTATATGTACCGGACCAGCCGCAGCACGTGATACTGCGCGGCCTCGACAACCAGTCCGCGTTCGTTGACGCGGAAGACTATGCGTTGTTTCTCGACTGCCTCCGAGCGGCGTCGCGCGACCATTCGCTGGCCGTGCATGCATACTCGCTGATGCCGTCCGCGGTTCACCTGCTCGTGACGCCGCGCGAAGAAACGAGCTTGCCGAAGGCCATGCAGGCCGTCGGACGCCGCTACGTCGCGCACTTCAACCGGCGTTACGGCCGGCGCGGCACGCTCTGGGAAGGCCGCTACCGTGCGACCGTGCTCGAGAGCGAACGCTATTTCCTCCTGTGCAGCCGACTCGTCGAACTGCGTCCGGTTCGCGCACAAATCGTCGCGGATCCGGTCGACTACAAATGGACGAGCTTCGCCCATCACACGGGTGTCATCCTCGACGCACTGATCACCGACCACGCGCAGTACTGGTCGCTCGGTAATACACCATTCGAGCGCCAGCGCCGCTACAAGGAAATGATCGACCAGCCGCTCGACGAACGAGACATCGACCTGCTCGAGCAGGCGACCCTCAAGGGCTGGGTGATCGGTTCCGAAGCGTGGCTCGACTGGTGCGCGCGTCAGGCGAATCGCCGTGTCTCACCACTCCCGCGAGGCCGGCCGCGTAAAACCCGCGCGGACGATCCGCCCACAGCGCCGACAACCGAAGACGATCCGCAGCGTCGCGTCGGTTAAGAGCGTCGATTAAGACTCACTGCATTTCGCTAACCCTTAGCGCGCATCATCGCGCACTGTGCGTTAGCGCACGCAAAAATTCAGTGATCGCTGAGTAGCGTCGCAATTTCACAACGCGCTGCCGCATGGGGCGCAACGGATAAACGAAACGCCCGCGCTATCGGCCGCCCGTCAAACAAAAGACCCGCTTCGAATCGCGGGTCTTTTTTGGTGAAAATTTAATCTGCCCCCAATAAAATTCATCGCTTTTGGTGCAACTGCAATATAGAGGGTCGGATCATAGAGATTTATTTGGTAATTCGCTGATTCGTCGCGTATATTCCGAATTCCGGCAGGTTTCCTCGTGGTGCCCTATCCGCGGCACCCACCAGACGTCGTAGTGTCGTGTCCTATCCGTGGCATTGAGCAGACGCAGTCCGGCAGCCCGTCCCTGGGCCCCCAATACGTTTCCGGTTCCACCGGCTGTCCCCACAGCCCCCAACCAGGGTGTCAAGATGAAAGACCCGCAAACGACCCTCGGCACGCAAATCGGCGTGCCCGCCGCTCAAGGTCTCTACGACCCGGCCAACGAACACGACGCATGCGGCGTCGGCTTCGTCGCTCATATCAAGGGCAAGAAGAGCCACGGCATCATCGAGCAGGGCCTCAAGATCCTCGAGAACCTCGACCACCGGGGCGCCGTCGGTGCCGACCCGCTGATGGGCGATGGCGCCGGGATCCTGATCCAGATTCCCGACACGTTCTACCGCGAAGAGATGGCGCGCCAGGGCGTCGTTCTGCCGCCGGCAGGCGAATACGGCGTCGGCATGATCTTCCTGCCGAAGGAACACGCATCGCGTCTCGCGTGCGAGCAGGAACTCGAGCGCACGGTCAAGGCCGAAGGCCAGGTCGTGCTCGGCTGGCGCGACGTGCCGGTCGATCACACGATGCCGATTTCGCCGACCGTCAAGGCGAGCGAGCCGGTGATCCGCCAGATCTTCATCGGCCGTGGTCGCGACATCATGGTCACGGACGCGCTCGAACGTAAGCTCTATGTGATCCGCAAGACGGCCAGCCACCGGATCCAGGCACTCAAGCTCGCGCACAGCAAGGAATACTTCGTGCCGTCGATGTCGGCGCGCACGATCGTCTACAAGGGCCTGCTGCTCGCGCATCAGGTCGGCGTGTACTACCGCGACCTCCAGGACGAGCGTGCCGTTTCGGCACTCGCGCTTGTTCACCAGCGCTTCTCGACGAACACGTTCCCGGCCTGGGAACTGGCTCACCCGTACCGCCTTGTCGCGCACAACGGCGAAATCAACACGGTCAAGGGCAACGTCAACTGGCTGTCGGCGCGTACCGGCGCGATCTCGAGCGCTGTGCTCGGCGATGACCTGCACAAGCTGTGGCCGCTGATCTATCCGGGCCAGTCGGATACGGCATCGTTCGACAACTGCCTCGAACTGCTGCTGATGGCCGGCTATCCGCTCGTCCACGCGATGATGATGATGATTCCCGAAGCCTGGGAACAGCACACGCTGATGGACGATAACCGTCGCGCGTTCTACGAGTATCACGCCGCGATGATGGAACCGTGGGACGGCCCCGCGGCGATCGCGTTCACCGACGGCCGCCAGATCGGCGCCACGCTCGACCGTAACGGCCTGCGTCCCGCGCGTTACTGCATCACCGACGACGATTTCGTGATCATGGCGTCGGAAGCCGGCGTGCTGCCGGTGCCCGAGTCGAAGATCATCAAGAAGTGGCGTCTGCAGCCGGGCAAGATGTTCCTGATCGACATGGAACACGGCCGGATCATCGACGACAAGGAACTGAAGGACAACCTCGCCAACGCCAAGCCCTACAAGAGCTGGATCGATGCCGTGCGCATCAAGCTCGACGAGATCGAAGCCGCGCCGAACGAAGCGAAGGAGCGCGACAGCGCGTCGCTGCTCGACCTGCAGCAGGCGTTCGGCTACACGCAGGAAGACGTCAAGTTCGTGCTCCAGCCGATGGCGGCGAGCGGCGAAGAAGCGGTCGGCTCGATGGGTAACGACTCGCCGCTCGCGGTGATGTCGAACAAGAACAAGCCGCTGTACAACTACTTCAAGCAGCTGTTCGCTCAGGTCACGAACCCGCCGATCGACCCGATCCGTGAAAACATGGTGATGTCGCTCGTGTCGTTCGTCGGCCCGAAGCCGAACCTGCTCGACACGCATCACGTCAATCCGCCGATGCGTCTTGAAGTGTCGCAGCCGGTGCTCGACTTCGACGACATCGCAAAGATTCGCGACATCGACCAGTTCACGGGCGGCAAATTCCGTTCGTACGACCTGAACATCTGCTATCCGGTTGCATGGGGCAAGGAAGGCGTCGAAGCGCGTATCGCTTCGCTGTGCGCGGAAGCCGTCGACGCGGTGAAGTCGGGTTTCAACATCCTGATCGTGTCGGACCGCAAGGCCGACCGCGACAACGTCGCGATCCCGGCGCTGCTGGCGACCTCGGCCATCCATAACCACCTCGTGTCGCAAGGCCTGCGCACGAGCACGGGTCTGGTCGTCGAAACGGGTTCGGCACGCGAAGTTCACCATTTCGCGCTGCTCGCCGGTTACGGCGCAGAGGCCGTCCATCCGTACCTCGCGATGGAAACGTTGCAGGCGCTGGCACCGTCGCTCGGCAAGGACCTGACGCCGGAAAAGGCGGTCAAGCACTTCGTCAAGGCGATCGGCAAGGGCCTGCACAAGGTCATGTCGAAGATGGGCATCTCGACGTACATGTCGTACACGGGTGCGCAGATCTTCGAAGCCGTCGGTCTGCAAAAGGCGCTGATCAACCAGTATTTCCCCGGCACGGCGTCGAACGTCGGCGGTATCGGCCTGTTTGAAGTCGCCGAGGAAGCGGTGCGCCTGCATCGCGAAGCGTACGGCGACAACCCCGTGCTCGCGAACCTGCTCGACGCAGGCGGCGAATACGCGTTCCGTATCCGCGGCGAAGAGCATATGTGGACCCCGGATGCGATCGCGAAGCTCCAGCACTCGGCACGCTCGAACTCGTATCAGACGTACAAGGAATACGCGAACATCATCAATGACCAAAGCAAGCGTCATATGACGCTGCGCGGTCTGTTCGAATTCAAGGTCGATCCGGCCAAGGCCATTCCGCTCGACGAGGTCGAGTCGGCGAAGAGCATCGTCACGCGTTTCGCGACGGGCGCGATGTCGATGGGCTCGATCAGCTCGGAAGCCCATACGACGCTCGCGATCGCGATGAACCGGATCGGCGGCAAGTCGAACACGGGTGAGGGCGGCGAAGATGCACGCCGCTATCGCAATGAGTTGCGCGGCATTCCGATCACGAAGGGCGAGACGCTGGCCGGCATTCTCGGCACGGAAGCTGTCGTGCGCGACCTCGAGCTCGAGGAAGGCGATTCGCTGCGCTCGAAGATCAAGCAAGTCGCATCGGGCCGTTTCGGTGTGACGGCCGAGTACCTGACGTCGGCTGACCAGATCCAGATCAAGATGGCGCAGGGCGCCAAACCCGGTGAAGGCGGTCAGTTGCCGGGTCACAAGGTGTCGGACTACATCGGCAAGCTGCGTTATTCGGTGCCGGGCGTCGGCTTGATCTCGCCGCCGCCGCACCATGACATCTACTCGATCGAAGATCTGGCGCAGCTGATCCACGACCTGAAGAACGTCAATTCGAAGGCCGGCATTTCCGTCAAGCTCGTTTCCGAAGTCGGCGTGGGTACGGTGGCTGCCGGGGTGGCCAAGGCGAAGGCGGATCACGTCGTGATCGCAGGCCATGATGGTGGCACCGGCGCATCGCCGCTGTCGTCGATGAAGCATGCCGGCACGCCGTGGGAACTGGGTCTTGCCGAAACGCAGCAGACGCTCGTGCTGAACCGCCTGCGCGGCCGCATCCGCGTGCAGGTCGACGGTCAGATGAAGACGGGCCGCGACGTGGTGATCGGTGCGCTGCTCGGCGCCGACGAGTTCGGTTTTGCGACCGCGCCGCTCGTCGTCGAAGGCTGCATCATGATGCGCAAGTGCCATCTGAACACGTGCCCGGTCGGCGTTGCGACGCAGGATCCGGTGCTGCGCCGCAAGTTCAACGGCCAGCCCGAACACGTCGTGAACTTCTTCTTCTTTATCGCAGAAGAAGTCCGCGAAATCATGGCGCAGCTCGGCGTGCGTTCGTTCGACGAGCTGATCGGCCGTGCCGACCTGCTCGATATGAAGAAGGGCATCGAGCACTGGAAGGCGCGGGGCCTGGACTTCTCGCGCATCTTCTATCTGTGCGACGCGCCGGCTGAAGTGCCGCGTGTCCACGTTGAAGAACAGGACCACGGTCTTGCGCGCGCACTCGATCACACGCTGATCGACAAGGCACGCGCGGCGCTCGAAAACGGCGAACACGTGTCGTTCATCCAGCCGGTGCGCAACGTCAACCGCACGGTTGGCGCGATGCTGTCGGGTGAAGTCGCGCGTCGCTACGGTCACGATGGCTTGCCGGACGACACGATCCACATCCAGTTCAAGGGCACGGCCGGCCAGAGCTTCGGCGCGTTCCTTGCACGGGGCGTCACGCTGGATCTCGTCGGCGACGGCAACGACTACGTCGGCAAGGGCCTGTCGGGTGGCCGGATCATCATCCGCCCGACGAATGACTTCCGCGGCAAGGCCGAAGACAACATCATTTGCGGCAACACGGTGTTGTACGGCGCCATCGAGGGTGAAGCCTTCTTCCGTGGCGTCGCGGGCGAGCGCTTCGCGGTTCGTAACTCGGGTGCGACCGCTGTCGTCGAAGGCACGGGCGATCACGGCTGCGAATACATGACGGGCGGTACGGTCGTGGTGCTCGGCGAGACGGGCCGCAACTTCGCGGCGGGCATGTCGGGCGGCGTCGCGTATGTCTACGACCCGGACGGCATGTTCCGCGCGAAGGCCAACACGTCGATGGTGGCGCTCGAGCCAGTGCTGCCGGTCGTCGAGCAGGAGCGCGTGCTCGATCGCGCGTTCTGGCATCGTGGCCAGAGCGACGAGCAGCAACTGCGTGACCTGATCGAACGTCACTTCCAGTTCACCGGTTCGATCCGCGCAAAGTCGCTGATCGAGAACTGGGAAACGTCGCGCGCGGCATTCGTCAAGGTGTTCCCGGTCGACTACAAACGGGCCCTTGGCGAAATGGGCGCGAAGGCCAGCAAGCAAGCGCTCGCGGCCTGATCCGCGGCATATCGACACTGACAAGGCAGGCGGCGAAGCGCGCGTGTATCGACCGATACGCATCGCGCTCCGACCGCTGGATCCTCACCAATACGGATAGAGAATCGAATGGGCAAGGCAACCGGTTTTCTCGAATTTGAGCGGCGCAACGAGACGTACGAACCGTCGACGGTACGCACCAAGCACTACAAGGAATTTGTCTTCGCGCTGTCCGATGAGGACGCGAAGATCCAGGGCGCACGCTGCATGGACTGCGGCATCCCGTTTTGCAACAACGGATGCCCCGTCAACAATGTGATTCCCGATTTCAACGACCTCGTGTATCGCCAGGACTGGAAGGCGGCGATCGAAGTCCTGCACTCGACGAACAACTTCCCGGAGTTCACGGGCCGCATCTGCCCGGCGCCGTGCGAAGCGGCGTGCACGCTGAACATCAACGATGACGCGGTCGGCATCAAGTCGATCGAGCACGCGATCATCGACAAGGCATGGGACGAAGGCTGGGTCCAGCCGCAGCCGGCCAAGCACAAGACGGGCAAGAAGGTTGCCGTCGTCGGCTCGGGTCCTGCAGGTCTCGCGGCCGCACAGCAGCTCGCGCGCGCCGGACACTCGGTCACGGTCTTCGAAAAGAACGATCGCGCCGGTGGTCTGCTTCGCTATGGCATTCCCGACTTCAAGATGGAGAAGGGCCTGATCGATCGCCGTATCGAGCAGATGGAAGGCGAAGGCGTAGTCTTCCGCAACAGCGTGTACATCGGTGGAGAAGGGTTCCCGGTGCACATCCAGAATGGTGCGCGCGAGACGATTTCACCGAAGCAACTGAAGGCGGACTTCGATGCGGTCGTCATTGCCGGTGGCGCGGAAATGCCGCGTGATCTGCCGGTGCCGGGGCGCGAGCTCGCGGGCACGCACTTCGCGATGGAGTTCCTGCCGCAGCAAAACAAGATCAACGCGGGCGACATCGTCGATCATCAGATCAAGGCGACGGGCAAGCACGTGATCGTGATCGGTGGGGGCGATACGGGCTCGGACTGTGTCGGTACATCGAATCGTCACGGCGCGGCCAGCGTTACTCAGTTCGAACTGCTCCCGCAACCGCCCGATGAAGAGAACAAGCCGATGGTCTGGCCGTACTGGCCGATCAAGCTGCGCACGTCGTCGTCGCACGAAGAAGGTTGCTCGCGTGACTGGGCTGTTGCAACGAAGCGTCTCGAAGGCAGCAACGGCAAGATCGACAAGCTGATCGCTGCACGCGTCGAATGGAAGGACGGCAAGATGCAGGAAGTGCCGGGCTCCGAGTTCGAAATGAAGGCGGATCTGGTCCTGCTCGCCATGGGCTTCGTGTCGCCAGTCGGGACCGTGCTCGACGCGTTTGGCGTCGACAAGGACGCACGTGGCAATGCGCGTGCTGCAACGGAAGGCGATCGTGCGTACTACACGAACGTCGACAAGGTGTTCGCTGCCGGCGATATGCGGCGCGGCCAGTCGCTCGTCGTGTGGGCGATCCGTGAAGGCCGCCAGGCTGCTCGCGCTGTCGATGCGTTCCTGATGGGCAGCTCGGAACTGCCGCGCTGATCCGTGCTTGCGTAGAGCGGTTGCCGACGTGGTGACCGCAAATAATCTCGAAAAACCTCGAACAACCGGTTTGCGCCGGGACTTCGGGGTTTTTTTATGGGCCTATGCGGCGACTTTCGGATGCCAACCGTCGTCGGTATCCTGAAACACGAACCGCTCGTCGTCGGCGCGTTCCCTTTCGGCGACGCGCTCAACCAGCTCCTTGAGCCTGACGTTACCGTCGATCGCTTCGATATAGATCGCGCGGAACATCCGGTCGGCTGTCTTGGGGATCTTTCCGTGGCGCTCCCACAGCGCGACCGTTTGCTCCGAGGTGCCCAGCAGCTCGGCGACGCCAGCTTGAGACAGATCCAGCTCCTTTCGCAGGAAGCGGAACTCGGCAGCCCTCAAATAGCTCTGGTGAGCCAGTGCCCGGCCGATGGCGCGATGGAGTCCATCGGCATCTTCGATCGCCACGGCGGTGCCATAGGCGGTTTTCCTGCGCAGGTATCCGTTTTCCAGCCACACATTCTCGAGGCCGGTTTCCGTGTAGTGATACATGGTTCATCTCTCAGAAGGTAGTCACAACGGCGACCCAGTCACCGTTCTCATGCCGCTCCAATGCCACCACTGCGTGGATATCGTCGCCAGCGCATCGTCGCATCAGCGTGCATTGCCAGTGTCCGCGCGAATTCACAAAACCGGGCTCCGTGAGGTTTCCGCGCCGCAGGCAATCAAACACCTGTGCGGGCGTGATCCGCCGTTCTCGCATGCGCTGCCTCGCATGCTTGACGAACCACACACGTGATGTGTCCGCCGCGGCTTCGCGGATTAACCGCCGCAGGCTTTGATCGTCGAGTTTGAAGGGTAGCAGATTCGAGTGCATACCCATAATTTTTATGGGTATTGGGCGGAGAAGCAATCCCGGAGGGGGTAGGAAGTTTCTGCTTTTGCGAAAAGAGGTCGGGGAGGGCGTGACGCTCACGCCCTCCGCGCGGAGTAAAACCGGCGCAATCTACGCGGCCGCGGTTTCCGATTCGCGCACGATCATGATGGTTTCGGTGTGGAAGGCGTCGAGTGATTCGCGATGCGCAACGCTGACGATGGCGGCATCGGGCAGCTCCCGCAACAGCAACTCGTATACGAACCGCTCGGTCGGCGTATCGAGCGCACTTGTCGATTCGTCGAGGAACACGTAGTCCGGTTGCTGAAGCAGTACCCGCGCGAAGGCAAGGCGTTGTTGTTCGCCAGGTGACAGACGTTGCGTCCAGTGCGCATCCGCATCGAGGTCACCGACATAGTCGTCGAGCTTCACCTTGCGCAATACCGCACGATACGCGTCGTCGGTGAACGCCTTGGCTTCCGCGGGATACGCGATTGCGGCCCGCAAGGTACCGACCGGGATATAGCTCACCTGCGGCACGAACAGCAGCTTCGCATCGACGGGCACTTCGATCGAACCCTCACCGAAAGGCCAGAGGCCGGCGAGTGCCCGCAGCAGCGTGCTCTTGCCCGTGCCCGATGCTCCGCGCACGATGACGCGTGCCCCCTTCCTGAGGTCGAGTGAACCCGGACGCGAGAGCACTGCACCGTTGGGCAGCGCGAGCACGAGGTCGTGTGTCTTGAGCGTCGGCGTGTCCGTGACATGCCGATTGATGCCGCCATGCTCGGTCGCGGGCGACATGGCTTCGCGCGTATGTTGCTCGTCAATCGAGCGCACGAACTCACGCAACCGGTTGACCGTGGCGCGCCAGCCTGCCAGCGTCGTGAAGCTGCTGATAAACCATGAAAACGACTCGCTGACCGTGCCGAACGCATCGGCGATCTGGAACAACGTGCCGATCGGATAGGCACCGGCCATGTAGCGGGGCGCGGCGGCAAAAATCGGGAAGACGCTGGCAAGCTGGTTATAGAACGCGTTGACGATGGTCAGGCGCTTCGTATACGTCATGATGCCGCGCCAGTTATCGACGATGGCCTGGAAGGTCGTGCGCGCCTGTTTGCGTTCGGTCGGTGCGCCGCCGTAGAACGCGATTTGCTCGGAGTTCTCGCGCACGCGGATCAGGAAGTAGCGGAAATTGGCTTCGACGCGCTGCTTCTGATAGTTGATCGCGACCAGCGGACGGCCGAATCGCAGCATCACGAGCGACCCGACGAATGCGTAGAGTGCGGCGGCCCAGACCATATAGCCTGGAATCGTGATGGTCGTGCTCGCCACCGTAAAGGTCAGCGGGCCGCCGATATGCCAGAGGATCGACGCGAACGTGAACAGGGTGACTACGGTCGATAACAGGTCGAGGGATAGCGAGAGTGTCGTGCTTGCCAGCGATTCAAGGTCGTCCGAAATACGCTGGTCGGGGTTGTCGGCGAGCCGGTCGCGTTCGATGCGGTAAAACGCGAAGTCCCCCAGCCATCGCTCGACGAAGCGGGTCGTGAGCCAGGTGCGCCAGCGAATTTCGACGAGCTGTCGAAACCAGGTACGCGCCGTGACGATCACGATATAGGCCGACGCGAGATAACTGAACTGAAACATCGCGTGGAGGAACTGGCTCGCGTTCTTCCCGGCGAGCGCATCGTAGAACTCGCGATTCCACGTGTTGAACTGCACGTTCAAATAGACGAGCAGCATGTTCAACGCGATGACCAGTGCGAGCAGTCCCAGTGCGCTCCAGCGCTCTTCGGATACCCAGTACGGTTTGATCAGACTCCAGGCGGTGACTTTCGAGGGATCGGTCGACTTGGCCGATGTGTGCAGCGGGGCGACTTTATCGTTCATGCGTGTCTCGTCGAATGGCGCTCGGAGCGATCGCAGCGAGTCTGCGATGCGCAGCTTTATTGAGACTTAAAAATGTTTGGCCATTGTGCCAGAGGCACAAACCGCGGCGGGCGCGGCGATTTGGACAATTTATTGGGATAGATAACACGCATGGCGGTCGGCTTGCGGACCGCGGTCGGGGGCAGCGGCAGTCGTTTGCGGCCCACTGGCCATCTGTGATTTAATGGTCGGGACGAAACAGGGGTGCTTTGCGACCAGCGCGCAAGGCTGAGAAAAGACCCTTAGGACCCGATCCGGGTAATGCCGGCGCGGGAAGTTTTCGACACCGCCCAGCGAGTTTTCGAAGTCCGTGCCGACGATGCCGCGCTGCCAGCCCGGTGCCGGATGCACGACCTGATCGCCTTGTCAGCGCGTGCCGACGCGCGGCTCATCGAGCCGGAATCGCGACAACCGTCGCGAGCCTGCGATCGTTCTCCTGCCTTGTTTCGTCCATACCGTTATTAGCCCGACTTTTGGGAAAGAATCGATGGACGTGCCCGCAGCATCCCCAACACCTTCCCGCACCGACTTTGCCGTGGTGGGCGGCGGTCTGATCGGCCGGCTCATTGCATGGCGGCTCGCCGGCACAGGCGCTCGCGTCTCGCTGTATGAGCAGGGTGATGCGCAGGGGCGCTCGGCCGCAGCCTGGGTCGCCGCGGCGATGCTCGCACCGCTCGCCGAAGCCGCGTCCGCCGACCTGCTGATCACCGAACTGGGAGCGGCATCGCTCGAGGCATGGCCTGTGCTGCTTTCGGCGCTGCCGACACCGGTCTTCTTTCAGCGCAATGGCACGCTGGTCGTCTGGCACCCGAGCGACCGTGCGGAGTCGGCCATTTTTACGAGCCGGCTGCGCGTCAATGCGCCGGCGTCGTTGCTAACCGGCGGGCTGGAAACGCTGGCGGGCGCAGCGCTCGATCGCGCCGAGCCGGCGCTCGGTGGGCGGTTTCAGCAAGGCTATCTCTTGCCGCACGAAGGCCAGCTCGACAACCGGCAACTGCTGTCGGCCGTCGCGCACGGGCTTGTCGAGCGCCAGGTCGACACGCACTGGAACACGACGCTCGACGAGGCGGCGATCGAAGCGCTGCCGGCAGGGACGGTGATCGACTGTCGCGGCCTCGGCGCCAAGCGGGCGTGGCAAGGCCTGCGTGGCATACGCGGCGAACTTGCGCGCGTTCACGCGCCGGGTATCGGCTTGCAGCGGCCGGTCAGGCTGCTGCATCCGCGCTACCCGCTGTATATCGCGCCGAAGGAGAACGACCTGTACGTGATCGGCGCGACCGAGATCGAAGGTGAAGACATGTCGCCGATCAGCGTGCGCTCGTCGCTCGAGCTGCTGAGTGCGGCGTTTTCGATTCATCCCGGCTTTGGGGAGGCCCGTATTCTCGAGCTCTCCACGCAGTGCAGGCCGACGTTACCGGATCATCGTCCGCAGATACGGCGGGTCAACGATCGCATGCTGCGAGTCAACGGGCTCTATCGGCACGGCTACATGCTTGCACCTGAGGTGTCGGCTGCGGCCGTCGAATTCGCGCTGGCCCAGGCGGACCAGGCGCTGAGCGGCACAGACGCGTTCGAGCAGTGGGTCGCAGCGTCGAAATGGCCCGCGCTGTTTGCGCGCGACGCGCGCGTTGGCGAGACGGCGTGAGGGCGGGCACCGGATTGAATGCACGACGGCATTGAACGCAGCGAAGGTATTGGACGTATTCAACGCGTGGAGCGGCAGTGAGACCGTGGCGGCACCGCAATGTGCACGGCCAATCTACGCAGCGCAATCGACAGAAGACTGATGGATATACAGATCAACCAGCAGGCGCTGAGCCTGCCCGACCATTCGACCGTGGCCGACGCCCTGGCGAGCTACGGTGCTCAACCGCCGTTTGCCGTCGCGGTCAACGGTGCATTCGTCGCCCGCGCGCGCCATGCCGCGCATGTGCTTCAGCCGGGTGACTGTATCGACGTTGTGCGCCCCGTCACGGGCGGCTGAGCCGAATCGAAACCGACAGAAAACCGATCGGATGAACGATCAGACTAACGATCAGATGAAGGAACAGATGGACGACACCCTCATGCTCTACGGCGAGCGATTCGAGAGCCGCGTGCTGCTTGGCACCGCGCGCTATCCCTCGCTTGCGACGCTCGGTGAATCGATCGAGGCGTGCGCCCCCGGTATGGTGACCGTTGCGCTGCGCCGCCAGATGGCGGCGGACGCGGACGGCACCGTCGGGTTCTTCGACATGCTCAAGCAATACGCCGTGCCGCTGCTGCCGAACACGGCGGGCTGCCATACGGTGCAGGAAGTCATCACGACGGCCGAAATGGCGCGCGAAGTGTTCGAGACGGACTGGATCAAGCTCGAACTTATCGGCGACGACTATACGTTGCAGCCCGATCCGATCGGGATCGTCGAGGCGGCCAGCCTGCTCGTGCGCGCCGGCTTCAAGGTGCTGCCGTATTGCACCGAGGATCTCGTAGTCGGCCGGCGCTTGCTGGATGCGGGATGTCAGGCTTTGATGCCGTGGGGCGCGCCGATCGGCACGGGAAAAGGGATCGTGAATCCCTACGGCCTGCGCGTGCTGCGCGACCGCCTGCCGGACGTGCCGTTGATTGTCGATGCCGGACTCGGCGTGCCTTCCCATGCCTGCCAGGTGATGGAGTGGGGTTTCGACGGCGTGCTGCTCAATACGGCGGTGTCGCAAGCCGCGGCGCCTGCTCGAATGGCGCGTGCGTTTGCGCTCGCCGTCGAAGCGGGCCGCAGTGGCTATTTGTCCGGGCCGATGCCCGAACGCGACAGCGCGCAAGCGAGTACGCCAACCATCGGCATGCCGTTCTGGCATCAGGACACCGCGCAAGCCGGAGCACGGGGTGCTGGCCACGATGCTGATCACGGGGGCGGCGCAAAGGCCGCGGGTCAAGTTGCGGGTCAAGCGGCTGGCCACGTTGCGGGGCAGGTTGAATGAGTGCAACGAATGTTGTGAACGAAGTCGCGCGGATCGACCGCGACGCATTCTGGCCGCCCGCCGATGAAGTGCTCGAGGCGGCGGATGGCATCCGTGCATCGTTGGGTCGCGCCTGGCCGCAGCCGGCACGCTCATGGCGGTTTTGCCTGTCGACGCCGTCGACGATCGGCCGCAACGACGTCCGCGTGCTGATCGATGCGCAATCGCATCCGGAAGAACGCCGCGCGTGGCTGGCTGCAGGGGCGGCGATCATAGAAGCCGCGCCGGAGCGCGTCGAATTGCGTATCGGCGAAGCGGTCTACGCCTGGTCGGGGACGCGATCCGACGACTGGCTTGCCGCGCTGGCAGCGTTCGCAGCCTGCGATTTCGATCTCCACGATGCGCTGACGCTTGCGCTAGCGTGGCGTGGCGATACCGGTGTCGCAGGTGAATCGGCGGCGTCACCCTCGTCATGGGGTAGCCCAGGCGGCGGCGCGCGCGCCGAGGGGCTGGCGGTTTCGGGCTGCGCGGTATCGCCGGCGTGGCCGACCGATCTCGCGACGTATCCGCGTATCGAGGGCTTGCGGGGCTTCCCGCATGCCTTCGCCGCGTGCCCCGATGCACTGGGACTCTACCCGGTCGTGCCAAGCGCCGAGTGGATCGAACGTCTGCTGGATCTTGGCGTGCGTACGCTGCAACTTCGCACCAAGTCGAACGATCCGCACGTGCTTGACACCGAAATCGCCCGTGCGGTGCGTGCAGCGCGCGCATGCGATGCCCGCCTGTTCATCAACGATCACTGGCAGCGCGCGATCGACGCCGGGGCGTATGGGGTGCACCTCGGACAGGAGGATGTGCAGACCGCAGATCTCGAAGCGATCGCTTCGGCGGGCCTGCGGCTTGGGCTGTCGACGCACGGCTTTTATGAAATGCTGGTTGCGAAGCATTTCAATCCCAGCTACATCGCGATGGGGGCCGTGTTCCCGACCACGACCAAGCAGATGCCGACCGCGCCGCAAGGCCTCGTCCGCCTCGCACATTACGTCGCGCTACTGAACGGGCATGTGCCGCTCGTCGCGATTGGCGGTATCGATCAATCCGTCATCGGCCCGGTGCTCGCCACCGGGGTCGGCAGTGCGGCGGTCGTGCGTGCCGTCACGGAAGCGGCCGATGTGGCGGCGGCCGTGCGCTCGCTCGAAGCCTCCTTCACGCCGCGCGGCTGAGGCCTGTACGACTGGCGCCGGGCATGGCGCCACCTTTCTGAATGAAAGGATGCGTAAGAGTTTGTTAAGCTCCCGGGTCGCCTGCCAAGGCAGACGTCCGGCTTAACCCCTATAATGCGCCGTCCAGTCAGAAATATCCTACTGTGCCTAATCCAATGCCCGATTCCATTCTCGAACTGAAAGATGTCGAGTTCGGCTATGGCGAAAAGCCCGTGCTGTCGTCCGTCGACATGCGTTTCGGCCGCGGGCAGGTCATCGCCGTCATGGGCGGATCGGGGTGCGGCAAGACAACCATCCTTCGCCTGATCGGCGGACTCGCTCGCGCGCGTCGCGGGCAGGTCCTGTTCGAAGGTCAGGACCTCAGCACGCTGGACGAGGCAGGGCTTTACGCCGTACGCCGGCGCATGGGCATGCTCTTTCAGTTTGGCGCGTTATTTACCGACATGTCCGTGTTCGACAATGTCGCGTTCCCGCTCCAGGAGCATACGGACTTGCCCGACGAGATGATTCGCGACCTCGTGCTGATGAAACTCAACGCGGTCGGATTGCGCGGCGCGCGCGATCTGACGCCCGCGGAAATTTCAGGCGGCATGGCGCGCCGTGTCGCGCTGGCGCGCGCGATCGCGCTCGACCCGGCGCTGATCATGTACGACGAGCCGTTTGCCGGACTCGATCCGATCTCGCTGGGCATCACCGCGAATCTGATCCGCACGGTCAATCGCGCGCTCGGGGCCACATCGATCCTGGTGACTCACGACGTGCCCGAATCGTTCGGCATCGCTGACTACGTCTATTTCATTGCCAACGGCGGCGTGCATGCGGAAGGCACGCCGGACGCCCTGCGCGCATCGACCGACCCCGTCGTGCGGCAATTCATCGATGCGGCGCCGGATGGCCCGTTCAAGTTCCACTACGCGAATGCCGGCCTCAACGGGGACTTCGGTTTTGCAACCGCCGCGGCGGGTTCGACGGAGACGCGCGCGTGATTGAGGCGATCGGGCGGGGATTTATCGATGGCATCGCGCGCACCGGGTATGGCGCGCGCATGTTCGTACGGCTTGCGTTGCTGCTGTTTGCCATGGTGCGGCGACCGCGCCTTGTCATGAAGCAGATCCATTTTCTGGGTAATTATTCGCTGCTGATCATCGGGGTGTCGGGCCTGTTCGTCGGCTTCGTGCTCGGGTTCCAGGGGTATTACACCTTGACCCGGTATGGTTCCGAGCAGGCGCTCGGGCTGCTCGTCGCGTTGTCGCTGGTGCGTGAGCTGGGTCCGGTCGTGACTGGCTTGCTGTTCGCCGGCCGCGCGGGTACCTCGCTGACCGCCGAAATCGGCCTGATGAAAGCGGGCGAGCAATTGACCGCGATGGAGATGATGGCCGTCGACCCGCTGGCCGTCGTGCTCGCGCCGCGCTTCTGGGCCGGTGCGATCGCCATGCCGGTGCTCGCAGCCATTTTCAGTGCGGTCGGCATTTTCGGCGGTTACATCGTCGGCGTGGTCATGATCGGCGTCGATTCGGGCGCTTTCTGGTCGCAGATGCAGGGGGGTATCGACGTCTGGAGCGATGTGGGCAACGGTGTGCTCAAGAGCATCGTGTTTGGCTTCGCGGTGACGTTTATCGCGTTGTTCCAGGGCTTTGAAGCGAAGCCCACGCCCGAGGGCGTGTCGCGCGCGACCACCCGTACGGTAGTGTTTGCGTCCCTGTCGGTGCTGGGTCTCGATTTTCTGCTGACCGCGCTGATGTTTGCGAACTGAACCTCGGCGCGACGCGTCCTTCACACGCAGCACCTACCTGATATCGCACCCCGCACGAATCGAAGACAGAGAAAAACGCATGAAGAAAAACGCACTGGATTTCTGGGTTGGCGTGTTTGTGATCGTGGGGTTCGCCGCGCTGCTGTTTCTTGCGCTCAAGGCCGCGAACCTCAGCGCCCTGTCGTTTCAGCCGACCTATGAAGTCAAGCTCAACTTTGACAATATCGGCGGCCTGAAGCCGCGTGCACCCGTCAAGAGTTCGGGTGTCGTCGTCGGGCGCGTCAAGAGCATCGGCTTCGACGACAAGTCGTATCAGGCTGCGGTTGTGCTCGCGCTCGACAAGCAGTACCAGTTTCCCAAGGACTCGTCCGCCAAGATCCTGACGTCGGGGCTGCTCGGTGAGCAATACATCGGCCTCGATCCGGGCGGTGACACCGAAATGCTGAAAGCCGGCGATACGATCACAATGACGCAATCGGCGATCGTGCTCGAGAATCTGATCGGACAGTTTCTCTATAACAAAGCGGCCGATGCGGGCACCAAACCGGCGGGCAGCACGTCCCCGGCGCCTGCAGGTCCGGCCGCAACGCCAGCGCCCGCCACATCGGGAACGCCGGCAGACACACAAGGGGCGAAGTAAATGAATGTCCGGCACCTTCCGCGCCTCGGCGCTCTGGCGTTGAGCGTGACGCTCGCGGCATGCTCGACCGTGCGCACGCCGTCGCCGACCGACCCGCTCGAAGGCATGAATCGAACGATCTTCACGTTCAACGACACGCTCGACAAGTACACGTTCAAGCCGGTCGCGCAGGGCTACCAGTGGGCCGTTCCGCAACCGATCCGCACCGGCGTGACCAACGTCTTCGGGAACGTCGGCGACGCGTACACGGCATTCAACGAGCTGCTTCAGTTGAAGATCACCGACTTCGTATCGGACATCATGCGCGTGACGGTCAATACGTTCTGGGGCATCGGCGGCCTGTTCGACGTGGCGTCGCTGATGAACCTGCCGAAGCACCAGCAGGATTTCGGCCTCACGCTCGGACACTATGGCGTGCCCGCCGGCCCGTACGTCGTGCTGCCGCTGCTCGGCCCGAGCGACGTGCGCGATGGCGTCGGCACGATCGCCGATTTCGAGCTCGACCCGACGTCGTTTATCGAGCCCGTCAGCATTCGCAACTACGTGTTTGTGGTCCGCCTCGTGAATACGCGGGCGAACCTGCTCGGCGCGAGCGATCTGTTGTCGAATGCGGCGCTCGACAAATATTCGTTCGTGCGTGACGCCTATCTGCAGCGCCGCCAGTATCTGCTTGGCAGCGGGAACGGCGGCGCGACCGCATTGCCGAACTACGACGAAGAGGGCACGGGCGCCGGACCGACCGGTGGCGCTGCGGGCGCTGCAGGCGCGGGCGGTGCAGCTGCACCGGCTGCCGGCGCGGCGCCGACGGGTGCCACGCAAGCGGCACCTGCGGCACCGGCCTCGGGCGCCGCCCCGACCCCGGCTCCGGCGCCGTCCCCGGCCAAGCCGGAGCCGTCGACCCAGCCGGCGCCGGCAGCACCGGCGTCCGCGCCGGGCGCGGCGATTGCGGCTCCGCAGACCGACGCGCTTGCGTCGACGGATGCGGGTGCAACGGCCGCGTCCCCGGCCGCCGATGCTTCTTCGACGGTGGCGGCCAACGAACCGGCGGATCCGTCGGTGCCGGGCGCGCAGATGATGCCGCGGACCCCGTATCTGGCGCCGGCGCTCAAGATCAAATAAGTGTCAGAAATGGCAAGTGGCGTAACGAGCCGATACGCATTCGAACAGATCGCAACCCCTGCGCTTTGAACTGAATGCGAGACTCTCGCTCGAATGTGTGACTCAAGACGGTAGGGAACCTGCGATGAAGAAGCCTTTCTGGATGTCGATGTTTGTGATGCTCATGATGGTGTGTGGTCTTGCGCGTGCGCAGGCCATCGACGCGAGCACGCCCGACGGACTGGTCAAGGGCCTGACGGCTGAAGTGATGTCGACCGTTCAGGGTGACAAGGCCGTGCAGTCCGGCAACCTCGATCACATTACGCAACTGGTCAACGACAAGATCCTGCCGTACACGGATTTCGAACGTACGACGCGCCTGGCCATGGGCCGCAACTGGAACAAGGCGACACCCGAACAGCAGGCGCAGATCGTCGAGCAGTTCAAGAAGCTGCTGATTCGCACCTACTCGGGCGCGATCGCGCAGATCAAGAATCAGCAGGTCACGTTCCAGCCGCTGCGCGGCGCATCGGATACCGACGCGGTCGTGCGCACGCAGGTCGTGAATCAGGGGCAGCCGATCGAGCTCGACTACCGGCTCGAAAAGACGGCCAACGGCTGGAAGATCTATGACATCAACGTGCTCGGTGCGTGGCTGATCCAGACGTATCAACAGCAATTCAACGAGAAAATCGCGCAGAGCGGTATCGATGGGCTGCTCGATTTCCTCACACACTTCAATACGCCGGCCGCTCGCGGCCAGTCGTAAGCGGCTCGGATGCAAACCACGTCTTCCGGGTCTGGCGGCCTCATGAGTGCTCCCTCGATGTTCGAAACCGGCACCACATTGACGTTTGAAACGGCCAAGGGTGTACTCGATGCCGGTCTCGCGCGGATCGCCGCCGGCGCAACGCGCGTCGATTGCGCGCCGCTCGAACGCTTCGATTCGTCGGCCCTTGCCGTCTTGCTCGCATGGCGTCGCGCCGCCCAGGCGCGGCGCGTTGACCTGATGATCACGCACCTGCCGCCGGGGCTCGTCAGCCTGGCGGAGGCGTATGGCATTACGAGCCTGATCGCTGCTACCGCCTGAGCGGCACCTTTGCGGACGCCGCGCATTTCGGTGTCACGTCGACCCGGGTTTTTCCCGCACGACGGTCCGCGCCGCGACTTCGCCTATAATCAAGCGTTTTTTAGCATGCCCAGGGCGTGAATACGCGCCTTGTACCCCTGTCGCGGCCCTTTCCGGAGCCGGCGAGTCGTCATGTCAGCCATCGAAATACGCAACGTCAAGAAGCGCTACAAGGAGCTTCAGGCGCTCAAGGGCGTCAACCTGAGCGTCGAGCCAGGCGAGTTCTTCGGTCTGCTCGGCCCCAACGGCGCCGGCAAGACCACCCTGATCAGCATCCTGGCGGGTCTCGCGCGCGCTGACGAAGGGCATATCCTCGTCCAGGGCCACGATGTCGTCGACGACTTCCAGGCCGCGCGCCGCTCGCTCGGCGTCGTGCCACAGGAACTCGTGTTCGATCCATTCTTCACGGTTCGCGAAACGCTGCGCATTCAGTCGGGCTACTACGGCCTTCGCCGCAACGACGACTGGATCGACGAAGTCATGGCGAACCTCGATCTGACCGAAAAAGCGGACGTCAATACGCGCGCGCTGTCCGGCGGCATGAAGCGCCGCGTGCTCGTCGCTCAGGCGCTTGTGCACAAACCGCCGGTGATCGTGCTCGACGAGCCGACGGCCGGTGTCGACGTCGAATTGCGCCAGGGTCTCTGGAAATTCATTTCGCGCCTCAATCGCGAGGGGCACACGATCGTGCTCACGACGCACTATCTCGAAGAGGCCGAGCAACTTTGCACGCGGATCGGCATGCTGCGCCGGGGCGAGATCGTCGCACTCGACCGCACGGCCGACCTCCTCAAGCGTTTCTCCGTCATGCAACTTTCGCTGCGCCTGTCGTCGGGCGTGCTACCGGCCGACCTTCGCGCGCTCGAAACCGAATCGCAGCCCGAACAGAGCGCACAGCGCGGGGCGGCGCGCGAACATGTGCTGCGCCTGAACAGCTATGACGAAGTCGAACCGCTCCTCGCGCAATGCCGCGCGGCGGGCTGCACGTTCGACGAGATCGAAATCCGCAAGGCGGATCTCGAGGACGTATTCGTCCAGATCATGCATGAGCCCGGGATGGTGGAGGGGCTTGCATGAGCGGGTTCCGTACGCTGTTTTACAAGGAAGTCCTGCGGTTCTGGAAGGTGGCCTTCCAGACCGTCGCGGCACCGATCGTCACTGCGCTGATGTATCTGATGATCTTCGGCCACGCGCTGCAGAATCACGTCAACGTCTATCCGGGCGTGTTGTACACGAGCTTCCTGATCCCCGGACTGGTCATGATGAGCGTGCTGCAGAATGCGTTTGCGAATTCGTCGTCGTCGCTGATCCAGTCGAAAGTGACGGGCAATCTCGTGTTCGTGCTGCTGACGCCGCTGTCTCACTGGGAGATGTTCAGCGCCTACGTGCTGGCGGCGATCGTTCGCGGGTTATCGGTCGGATTCGGTGTTTTCATCGTCACGATCTGGTTTGTGCCGATCACGTTCGCATCGCCATTCTTCATCATCGCTTTTGGCGCGCTCGGCGCGGCCATTCTCGGCACGATGGGCCTGATCGCAGGCATCTGGGCCCAGAAGTTCGACCAGCTCGCGACGTTTCAGAACTTCCTGATCATGCCGCTGACGTTCCTGTCGGGCGTGTTCTATTCGACGCATTCGCTGCCGCCGGCCTGGCGCGCGATTTCGCAGCTCAATCCGTTCTTCTACATGATCGACGGATTCCGCTACGGCTTTTTCGGCGTTGGCGATGTCGATCCGTGGCTGAGCCTGCTGATCGTCGGCGGCTTTCTGATTATTGTGGCCGCGCTCGCCGTGGCCTTGCTCAAGCGCGGCTACAAGCTGCGTTATTGAAAGGATTGTTTTTTCATGTTGCCGACTCCTGAAGACGTCAAGCAATACATCGCTGCGGGCCTCGCCTGCGAGCATCTCGTGGTCGAAGGCGACGGGCAGCATTTCTTCGCGACGATCGTCAGCGAGGCGTTTGCGGGCAAGCGGCCGATTCAGCGCCACCAGCTCGTGTACGCCGCGCTCGGTGACCGGATGAAGGCAGAGATCCACGCGCTCAGCATGAAAACGCTGACGCCCGCCGAGTGGCGCAGCGCCTGATCGGCAGATGAGCAGGCAGTTTGTCCGCCAGATCATCAAGATGCCTTGTAGCAAACCGGCGGATGATAGGAGAGTGGATGAGCGACCAGATGAGCGACCCGATAAGCGACCGGCTTACACCTGCTTACGGTACTGACCTGTTTCACCCTATACGCTTCACCTTATAAGTAGCAGCCTCGCATCGACGAGGCCGCCGTGGGATTACCCCCACATGCATCACACGCACTATCCGGATCGGCAGTCACCCGCAGTACATTGGGAATCGTTTTGCGAATCGAAGAATCAAGCGGCAGAGCCGGCGGCGCACAAACAGCCGGCATCTCTCAGAACAACTCGTCCACGAAGGAAATCATGGACAAACTCGTGATTCAGGGCGGCCGCCGGCTTTCCGGCGAGATCACCGTTTCGGGTGCAAAGAACGCGGCGTTGCCGATTCTTTGCGCGAGCCTGCTGACAGCCGACACTGTGGCGCTGTCGAATGTGCCCAACCTCCAGGATGTGCGCACGACGCTCAAGCTGCTGCGACAGATGGGCGTGCACGCCACCGCGTCGGGTCATGAAGTCACCCTCGACGGGAAGCATGTCGATAACCCCGTCGCGCCGTATGAGCTCGTGAAGACGATGCGGGCCTCGATCCTCGTGCTCGGGCCGCTGCTTGCGCGCTTTGGCTACGCGAAAGTGTCGTTGCCCGGCGGTTGCGCGATCGGTGCACGGCCGGTCGATCAGCACATCAAGGGCCTGCAGGCGATGGGCGCCGAGATCTCGATCGAGCATGGCTTTATCGAGGCACGTGCCAAGCGGCTCAAGGGCAACTCGATCATGACGGACATGATCACCGTCACGGGTACGGAAAACCTGTTGATGGCCGCGACCCTCGCCGACGGCGAAACGGTGCTCGAGAACGCGGCACGCGAGCCCGAAGTCACCGACCTCGCGCACTTGCTCATCAGCATGGGCGCGAAGATTGAAGGCATCGGCACGGAGCGTCTCGTGATCCAGGGTGTCGAGCGCCTGCATGGCGCGAGCCACCGGGTGATCCCTGACCGTATCGAGGCCGGCACGTTCCTGTGCGCGGTCGCTGCTGCGGGCGGTGACGTCACGCTGCGCAACGTGCGCGAAGGCCTGCTCGACGCGGTGCTCGAGAAGCTCGCCGAAGCGGGTGCCGAGCTGACCACGGGCGCCGACTGGATTCGGGTGCGCATGGACCGCCGCCCGACGGCCGTCAGCTTCCGCACGTCCGAGTACCCGGCATTTCCGACCGATATGCAGGCGCAGTTCATGGCGCTCAACAGCGTCGCGGATGGCGCATCGCGCATCGTCGAGACGATCTTCGAAAATCGCTTCATGCACGTGCAGGAACTCAATCGCCTCGGTGCAAACATCACGATCGACGGCCATACCGCGATCGTGACCGGCGTCGAGCGGCTGTCGGGCGCGAAGGTGATGGCAACCGACCTGCGTGCGTCGGCGAGCCTCGTGATTGCGGGCCTCGTCGCATCGGGCGAGACGCTCGTCGACCGGATTTATCACCTCGATCGCGGCTACGACCAGATGGAAGCGAAGCTCTGTGCCGTGGGCGCCGACGTGCGTCGCATCGATGGTCGTGGCGCATCGGCGGAGCACGCCGACGAAGAGGGTGCCGAAGCGTCGCAGGACCACGCGCATGTGAATGGCGTGAACGGGATCAACGGCTCGAACAACCTGCATTCGATCGACTCGCGCTCGACCGGCATTTCGGCGCCCAAGGCGGCCGCGGGCGACGCTCCGTCGGGGCGTGTGCAATGACGGGCTCTCAGTCGCCGCTGACGCTTGCGCTGTCCAAAGGGCGGATCTTCGAAGAAACGCTGCCGCTGCTCGCGGCGGCGGGCATCGAGGTCACCGAAGATCCGGAGACGTCGCGCAAGCTGATTCTGCCGACGACGAATCCGAATCTCCGCGTGATCATCGTGCGCGCGACGGATGTGCCGACCTATGTCGAATACGGCGCGGCCGACTTCGGTGTGGCGGGCAAGGATGTGTTGATCGAGCACGGCGGCGGCGGGCTGTATCAGCCGCTGGATCTCGATATCGCACGATGCCGGATGTCGGTTGCCGTCCCCGCCGGGTTCGACTACGCGAGTGCGGTGCGGCAGGGCGCGCGTTTGCGCGTCGCGACCAAATACACCCAGGTGGCGCGCGAGCACTTCGCATCGAAGGGCGTGCACGTCGACCTGATCAAGCTGTATGGGTCGATGGAACTGGCGCCGCTCGTCGGTCTCGCTGACGCCATCGTCGACCTCGTGAGCTCGGGCGGAACGCTACGCGCGAACAATCTGGTCGAAGTCGAGGAGATCATGCAGATCAGCTCCCGGCTCGTCGTCAACCAGGCCGCACTCAAGCTCAAGCGCGCTGCGCTCAAGCCGATCCTCGACGCGTTCGAGCACGCGATCACACCCGCCGCGCAGGGTGCCGTGACCCATTGAGCGCTGCAGCGGCAGCCCGTCAGGCGCCGCCGCCCATTCCATGGGTAAGATGACATGCTTTGGCTCACGTGCATGACCCGGGCGCTTGCGCCGCGTCCGGAATGAACCGCCGCGCCTGAGGTGCGGCGACCGGAAAGGAACCTGTCAGATGTCGATCAAGATTCGCCAGCTCGATTCCACGCAACCCAAGTTCAAAGAGCAATTGCGTGGGGTGCTCGCCTTTGAAGCCAGCGAGGACGAGGCGATCGAAGGCGCCGTCGCGCGCATTCTCGCCGACGTGCGCGCGCGGGGCGACGCTGCCGTGCTCGAGTACACGAAGCGCTTCGATCGCGTCGACGCCCCGGATGTCGCCACGCTTGAAATGCCGCGCGCGCGGCTCGAAGCCGCTCTCGAGGGCTTGTCGCCCAAGCGCCGCGCGGCGCTCGAATGCGCGGCCGCTCGCGTGCGTGCGTACCACGAGAAGCAAAAGCTCGAATGCGGCACGCATAGCTGGCAATACACGGAAGCCGACGGCACGGTGCTCGGGCAGAAAGTCATGCCGCTCGATCGCGTCGGCTTGTACGTGCCGGGCGGCAAGGCCGCCTATCCGTCGTCGGTGCTGATGAATGCGATCCCCGCGAATGTGGCGGGTGTCAAAGAGATCATCATGGTCGTCCCGACGCCTGATGGCGTCCAGAACGAGCTCGTGCTGGCTGCCGCCCTGATCGGTGGCGTCGACCGGGTCTTCACCGTCGGTGGAGCGCAAGCGGTGGGCGCGCTCGCGTACGGGACGGCGACGATTCCGGCCGTCGACAAGATCGTCGGCCCCGGCAACGCCTACGTCGCCGCAGCCAAGCGCCGCGTGTTCGGCGTGGTCGGCATCGACATGATCGCCGGGCCGTCGGAGATTCTCGTCGTCTGCGACGGTACGACCGATCCCCGCTGGGTGGCGATGGATCTCTTCTCGCAAGCCGAGCATGACGAGCTGGCTCAATCGATCCTGCTGTGCCCGGACGCCGCGTTCTTCACGCGCGTGCAGGCCGCGATCGACGAATTGCTGCCCGATATGCCGCGACGCGACGTGATCCAGAAGTCCCTCGAGGGGCGCGGCGCGTTCGTCAAGGTTCGCGATATGGCCGAAGCGTGTGCGATCGCGAACGACATTGCACCCGAGCATCTTGAAGTGTCCGCGATCGACGCACAGACCTGGGCGCAACAGATCCGCCACGCAGGGGCGATGTTCCTCGGCCGTTTCAGCAGCGAGAGCCTCGGCGATTACTGCGCCGGCCCGAATCACGTGCTGCCGACGTCGCGTACCGCACGGTTCTCTTCGCCGTTGGGCGTCTATGATTTCATCAAGCGTTCGAGCATGATCGAAATCAGTCAGGAGGGCGCTCAGACGCTGGGTGAAATCGCCGCGGAACTCGCGTACGGGGAAGGCCTGCAGGCCCACGCCCGCAGCGCGGAAATGCGGATGAAATAAGGTCGGTCGCGTCACACCGGAAGGCAGAATACGAAAGCCACAATAACGATGAATCGCACGCTGCATTCCATCATCCGTTCGGATGTCCTCGCCATGAAGAGCTACCCGGTCGCTGACGCGACCGGACTGATCAAGCTCGATGCGATGGAGAACCCTTTTGTGCTGCCTGCTGAACTCGCGGCGCAGCTTGGCGAATATCTCGGCGCCATCGCGCTGAATCGCTATCCGGCCCCGCGTCCCGCGGCCTTGCTCGAAAAGCTCCGGCATGCCATGGACGTGCCCGCCGGATGCGACGTGCTGCTCGGCAACGGTTCGGACGAACTGATTTCCATGCTGTCGGTCGCCGTGTCGAAACCCGGCGCCAGGATTGTCGCGCCCGCGCCGGGCTTCGTGATGTACGAAATCTCGGCGCGTCTCGCGCACGTCGATTTCGTCGGCGTGCCGTTGCGGGCGGACTTCAGTCTCGATGTCGATGCCATGCTCGCCGCGATCGATGAGCACAAGCCCGCCGTCGTCTATCTGGCCTACCCGAACAACCCGACCGGGAATCTGTACGAGGACGCGGCGATCGAACGCGTGATCGCGGCCGCGAGCGACGCGCTGGTCGTGATCGACGAGGCCTATCACCCGTTTGCACGGCGCAGCTGGATGTCGCGCATCCCCGAGTTCGACAATGTCGTCGTCATGCGCACGGTATCGAAGCTCGGTCTGGCGGGCATCCGGCTTGGCTATCTCGCAGGCGCGCCGGACTGGATCGCCGAGATCGACAAGGTGCGTCCGCCGTACAACGTCAATGTGCTCACGCAGGCGACGCTCGACTTCCTGCTCGATCATCTGGACGTGCTCGACGCCCAGGCAGCCGTGCTGCGCGACGAGCGTGAAAAACTGATCCCGGCGCTCGCGCAGCTGCCGGGCGTCGACGTGTTCCCGAGCGCAGCGAATTTCGTGCTTGTGCGTGTCCCCGACGCATCGCTTGTGTTCGAAACGATGCTCACACGCAGGGTGCTCATTAAAAACGTGAGTAAAATGCATCCACAACTCACGAATTGCCTGCGGCTCACGGTCGGTACCCCTGACGAGAATGCGCAGATGCTGGCCGCGATGGCCGTTGCACTCCAGGCCTAGGCCAACGCCAACTGTTCCCCCGATTCAGGAAAGACACATGCGTATAGCGGAAGTCGTTCGCAACACTAGCGAAACGCAGATCCGTGTGAAGATCAATCTCGACGGCACGGGCCAGCAAAAGCTGGCGACGGGCGTGCCGTTCCTCGATCACATGCTCGACCAGATCGCCCGCCACGGCATGGTCGATCTCGAAGTGGAAGCGCACGGCGATCTGCATATCGACGACCACCATACGGTCGAAGACGTCGGCATCACGCTCGGACAAGCGGTCGCGAAGGCGCTCGGCGACAAGAAGGGCGTGCGCCGCTATGGCCATTCCTATGTGCCGCTCGACGAAGCATTGACCCGCGTGGTCATCGACCTGTCGGGCCGGCCCGGCCTCGAGTTCCATATTCCGTTTACGCGCGCGCGCATCGGCACGTTCGACGTCGACCTCACCATTGAGTTTTTCCGGGGCTTCGTCAATCATGCGGCCGCGACGCTGCATATCGACAACCTGCGCGGCATCAATGCGCACCATCAGGTCGAGACGGCGTTCAAGGCGTTCGGGCGTGCCCTGCGCATGGCCGTCGAGTTCGACGAGCGCGCCGCGGGGCAGGTTCCGTCGACCAAGGGTAATCTCATCGGCTGAGGTCGTCTGCCGGCTGTGCAGGGCATGGATGGTCGCCGCCGGTACCAGCCACAGAAGGCAGCCACGGAATGCGGTGCCCTGGCGCGCTTGTGCTCACTCAGTACGGAACGTGCGAGCCGCACCCGGCCGGATGACTGACAATGCATGGCGAATCACCCTGGCAGGCATGCGATGCCAGGTCTTTCGACGTTGATGCCGACCCGGACCCTTCGATGGATCTACTCAAGTCGTTCATATCGTTGCTCGCGCTGATCAATCCGCTCGGCGCGATTCCGATCTTTTTGAGCCTCACCGCGACGCAAAGCCGGGGCGAGACACATCGGACCGTACGCATCGCATCGATCGCGGTGGTGTTCGTGATCGGCTTTGCGGCGACGATCGGCGAGCGCGCGATTGCGTTCTTCGGCATCTCGATCGGCTCGCTGCAGGTCGGCGGTGGCATCATCATGCTGATGATGGCAATGAACATGCTGTCGGCGCGCACGCCCCCGCAACAGGCGACGCAGCAAGAGCAGACCGACGCCGAGCTCAAGGACAACGTGGCGGTCGTTCCGCTGGCGATTCCTCTGCTGACCGGACCCGGTACGATCAGTACGGTCATCGTGTATGCGGGCGAGGCAGCGCACTGGTACGACCGGCTTCCGCTGATCGCTGTCGGCGCGGCGCTTGGCGCGATCTGCTATGTCGCGCTGCGCGCGGCCGAGCCGATCGCCAACGTGGTCGGGCAGACCGGTATCAACATAGCGACCCGCATCATGGGTCTGATCCTGGCGGCGCTGGCCGTCGAATTCATGGTCAACGGACTCAAGTCCCTGTTTCCTGTTTTGAGATGAAAAACTCGATTGCGATTGTCGACTACGGTTCGGGCAACCTGCGCTCTGTCGCCCAGGCGCTGCGCAAGGCGGCACCCGAGGCCGACGTCGCGGTAGTCACCGAACCCGAGCGTATTCGCGCCGCGGAGCGCGTCGTGCTGCCGGGGCAGGGTGCGATGCCCGACTGTATGCGTTCGCTGCGCGAATCGGGTCTGCTCGACGCGCTGCTCGAAGCCGCGCACGAGAAGCCGTTGCTCGGCGTGTGCGTCGGCGAGCAGATGCTGCTCGACTGGAGCGCCGAAGGCGATACGCCGGGGCTCGGGCTGATTCACGGCACGGTGACGCGCTTTGCGCTCGACGGCCGTCTGCAGGACGACGGCTCGCGCTTCAAGATTCCGCAAATGGGCTGGAACCGCGTGCGTCAGACGAGCGCGCATCCGGTCTGGCAAGGCATTGCGGATCAGAGCTTTTTCTACTTCGTGCACAGCTATTTCGTGACGCCGGCCGAGCCTGCCCATACGGCGGGCGAGACCGTGTACGGCGACGCATTCACGTCGGCCATCGCGCGCGACAATATTTTCGCGACCCAATTCCACCCGGAAAAAAGCGCTGATGCGGGCCTGCGCCTGTACCGCAATTTCGTCGAGTGGCGGCCGTGATACACATTTCAGGTGCGCGAGGCGATCGATAAGCAGGTTTGCGATATTCGACGTCCCGGCGCGCCGTGCATTTCGTTTCGCGAAATCCTGCGTGATTGCGGCCTCTCGTCCTTTCGGACGGGTCGTGCGCGGCGCAGGACTTGTACTACACTAGCGTGAAAACCCGGCCGAGAAGGCCGCTACAGCACGTTCTGACCTTTCTCACACACACAACACGATTGCTATGCTGCTTATTCCGGCCATCGATCTGAAAGACGGTCAATGCGTTCGCCTGAAGCAAGGCGATATGGATCAGGCGACTGTTTTTTCGGAAGACCCCGCGGCTATGGCGCGGCATTGGGTGGATCAAGGCGCGCGACGCCTCCATCTTGTGGATCTGAACGGCGCGTTCGCCGGCAAGCCGAAGAACGAGGCGGCGATCCGCTCGATCATCGAAGAAGTCGGTAGCGAGATTCCCGTGCAGCTCGGCGGCGGTATCCGCGACCTGAACACGATCGAGCGCTATCTCGACGACGGATTGTCGTACGTGATCATCGGCACGGCGGCCGTCAAGAACCCCGGCTTTCTTCAGGACGCCTGCTCGGCGTTCGGCGGCCACATCATCGTCGGCCTCGATGCGAAGGACGGCAAGGTGGCCACGGACGGCTGGAGCAAGCTGACGGGCCACGAGGTCATCGATCTCGCCCAGAAGTTCGAGGACTACGGCTGCGAGTCGATCATCTACACGGATATCGGTCGCGACGGCATGCTTCAGGGCATCAATATCGACGCGACCGTGCGACTTGCGCAGTCGGTCAAGATTCCGGTGATTGCATCGGGCGGCCTGTCCAAGATCGGTGATATCGATTTGCTGTGCGAAGTCGAGGAACACGGCATCGAGGGCGTGATCTGCGGCCGTGCGATCTACGCCGGCGAGCTGGATTTCGCTGCTGCACAATCGCGCGCCGACGCGCTGCGCGAACCCGGCGCCTGAGCCGGGCAGGCTCGCGTCGAGCGAGCCTGAGTCCCGGATGCCTTGCGAGCGAGCCCGCTGAACCGCGGGTTCCCGAGGGCGCTGCGGCGCGGATATCGCCTCCAGGGTTCGATCGCACGATCCGCGTTCCGGAGTGTCCGATGGTCCGGAGCCGGGATACCGACAGACGGCGCTCGGGAGCGATCCCGAATCAACGACGCGCACACGCGCATAATGGCGACTCCGCGCGAGCGGGTACGCAATCACTGACATCATGGCCCTCCCGAAACGTATCATCCCGTGCCTCGACGTGACCGCCGGCCGCGTCGTCAAGGGCGTCAATTTCGTCGAACTCCGCGACGCGGGCGACCCGGTCGAGATCGCGCGCCGCTACGACGGCGAGGGCGCGGACGAGCTGACCTTCCTCGACATCACCGCCACGTCGGACGGGCGCGACCTGATCCTGCCGATCATCGAAGCGGTCGCGTCGCAGGTCTTTATTCCGCTGACGGTCGGCGGCGGCGTTCGTGCCGTCGAAGACGTGCGGCGTCTGCTCAACGCGGGTGCCGACAAAATCAGCATGAACTCGTCGGCGGTGGCGAACCCGCAGCTCGTGGCGGATTGCGCGGCCAAATACGGCTCGCAATGCATCGTCGTCGCGATCGACGCGAAGCGCGTGTCGCAGGAAGGCGAGCCGCCGCGCTGGGAAGTCTTCACGCACGGCGGGCGCAAGAATACGGGGCTCGACGCCGTCGAGTGGGCACGCAAGGTCGCGGCACTGGGCGCGGGCGAGATCCTGCTCACGAGCATGGATCGCGACGGCACCAAGGCCGGCTTCGATCTCGGCATCACGCGTGCGGTCTCCGACGCCGTGCCGGTCCCGGTCATTGCGTCGGGCGGCGTGGGCACGCTCGGCCACCTCGCTGACGGCGTGACCGAAGGGCATGCGGATGCGGTGCTTGCAGCGAGCATCTTCCACTATGGCGAACACACGATCGGTGCGGCCAAGCGCTTTATGGCCGACCGCGGTATTGCAGTGAGGCTTTGAGCATGACGACCGATTGGCTCGACAAGGTCCGATGGGATGCGAACGGGCTCGTGCCCGTGATCGCTCAGGAAGTCGGCAGCAACGATGTGCTGATGTTCGCGTGGATGAACCGCGAGGCATTGCGGCTCACGATTGAACAACACCGTGCCGTGTACTTTTCGCGTTCGCGCGGCAAGCTGTGGTTCAAGGGCGAGGAGTCGGGGCACGTGCAGCACGTACATGAAGTCCGGCTCGATTGCGACGAGGACGTCGTGCTGCTCAAGGTCGAGCAGGTCTCCGGCATCGCGTGCCACACCGGGCGCCATGCGTGCTTCTTCCAGAAGTTCGAAGGCACGGCCGACAACGGTGACTGGGTCACGGTCGAGCCGGTCCTCAAAGATCCCGAATCGATCTACAAATAACGATGACGACGCCAGATTCACTGACCAAGCTCGCCGCGGTGCTCGAGAGCCGCAAGGGCGGCGACCCCGACACGTCGTATGTCGCACGGCTGTTTCACAAGGGCGATGACGCCATTCTCAAGAAGATCGGCGAAGAAGCGACCGAGACCGTGATGGCAGCGAAGGATGCCCGCCACGGCGGCGAGCCCGCGAAGCTCGTCGGCGAGGTGGCCGACCTGTGGTTCCATAGTCTCGTGCTGCTCGCGCATTTCGGCCTGGGGCCGGATGACGTGATCGCGGAGCTCGAGCGTCGCGAAGGCCTGTCGGGCCTCGAGGAAAAGGCGCGCCGCCCGGCATAGGCTGCAATACACTGGAGGACGCCCTCGTGGCGGGGCGGCGTCCGGAGCCCGGCGACATTCGCACTGCAGCAATCCGCGCCGGGCTGCACCATGGAGCGCACGCCGCGCGAGGTGTCGTAGTTCGACCTGACAAGACAACGGTGACCGAATCCCATGAGTCATGACAATTGCCTGTTCTGCAAGATCGCATCGGGCGAGATTCCGAGCAAGAAGGTCCATGAGGACCCCGAGTTCGTGGCCTTTCACGATATCCGTCCCGCAGCGCCCGTCCACGTGCTGGTGATCCCGCGCAAGCATATTGCGACGCTTTCGGAGGTGACCCCGGACGACGCACCGCTGCTTGGTAGAATGGTCCTGCTTGTCTCGAAACTCGCCGAGCAGCTCGGCGTGGCCTACACGGACGGGGACACGGGCTTTCGCACGGTCATCAATACGGGGCCTGGCGGAGGGCAGGAGGTCTACCACCTGCATGCGCATATTCTGGCCGGACCGCGGCCCTGGTCGAGGATGGGGTAAGAATGACCGCGGCGACAGGCTTCGCCGCGAGTGACATGTACGCGACATTGTGAGCCGGTAGAAAGTCGCTTTGCCACGGAATATTGGCCGCTGAACATTCATGCGATTCGCCCGCGGGGCGGACGCGGTTTTGAGAGAACGGAGATAGAAGATGGGTTCGCTAAGCATTTGGCACTGGTTGATCGTCTTGGTGATCGTGGCGCTGGTGTTCGGTACGAAAAAGCTGCGCAACATCGGTAGCGACCTTGGCGGCGCGGTCAAGGGATTCAAGGAAGGCATGAAGGACGGCGAGGAAGGCGCTTCGCAACCTGCCGAGCGCAAGGAACTGCCGCGCGAAACGACGATCGACGTCGACGCGAAGGAACGCGCCAAGGCACAGGACTTCCGTTAAACACCGACCCCGTTCGCATCGATGCTCGATCTCGGTCTTTCCAAAATGGCACTGATCGGGGTGGTCGCGCTTGTCGTGATCGGCCCTGAGCGGTTGCCGCGTGTCGCACGCGTCGCGGGCACCATGCTCGGCCGCGCACAGCGCTATATCAACGACGTCAAGGCGGAAGTCTCGCGCGAGATGGAACTCGACGAGCTTCGCAAGGCGAAGACCGGCTTCGAGGAAGCGGCGCGCAACGTCGAGACCAAGATCCATGACGCCGCGCGCGAGCAACAGGCGGCGATGACCGACGCGTGGAGCCAGGGTGAAACGGTGGCGGCCAGTACGGCCGGCGGCGCGGCTGGCGACGTCAATATCACGGGAACGCCGGTCGTCGACGGCGGATACTCGCGATACGGCGCGGGCGCCCCGGGGCCGCGGCGAAAGAACTGGCGGATCAAGCAGGCCGCCATGCCCGACTGGTACAAGCGCGCCAACGGTACGCGCACCCGCGTGCAGTCGGGCGCTGCACGCGTCGCGCGGCACACGCCGCCGAGCCTGCGCCGGCCGATCCGCTTTCTCTGAGGCTCGCCGCGAACGACTGTTTTCCGACGACTCGAGACCCCGCAGGCTGATCGAGGGAGCACAGGCTCCGACTCGACGCCCGGGCGGGATCGTCCAACCGATCTAATCGAAATATCTGAAGGGCCAGCGTGGTGAGCTCACCCCAACCGAACCAAACCGAAGGCGACGGACAGCCCGGCGAAGAATCGTTTATTTCGCATCTGGTCGAGTTGCGTGACCGGATCATCCGCGCCGGCATTGCCGTGATCGTCGTGTTTGTCGCGCTCGTCTATTGGGCGCCCGATATCTTTCACCTGCTCGCAAGGCCGTTGCTCGAGAATCTGCCGAAGGACGGCAAGATGATCGTGACGGACGTGACCGGCTCGTTTTTCGTGCCGATGAAGGTCACGATGATGGTGGCGCTGGTGATCGCGCTGCCTGTGGTGCTCTACCAGATCTGGGCGTTTATCGCGCCGGGCCTCTACCAGCACGAAAAGAAACTGGTCGTGCCGCTCGTGAGCAGCAGCTACATCCTTTTCCTGTGCGGGATGGCGTTCGCTTACTTTGTCGTGTTTCCTACGATCTTCCGCGTGATGGCGCACTACAACGCGCCGCTGGGTGCGGAGATGTCGACGGATATCGACAACTATCTGAGCTTCACGCTGACGATGTTCCTGTGCTTCGGCGTGACGTTCGAGGTCCCGATCGTCGTTGTACTGCTCGTGCGCATGGGCGTGCTGACGATCGCCAAGCTCAAGCAGATCCGGCCCTACGTTGTCGTCGGCGCGTTTGTCGTGTCGGCCGTCGTGACGCCGCCGGACGTCTTTTCGCAGCTGATTCTCGCGGTGCCGCTGCTCGTCCTCTACGAAGCCGGCATTCTCGCGGCGCGGATCTTTATCGGCAAAGACAAGCCGAAGATCGAAAACGGAGACAGCGCGACGCCGGTTTAAGCGGGCGCAGCGGAGGCCTTTCAGGCTGATCCAATACAAAAGGCCGGTGTCGCGCGAGCGTCACCGGCCTTTTTTGCATGGATGGGCCTAGGGTTGGACGATCCGGGCTCGTCTCGCAGCATGTCGGCGAGAACGCCGTCTCACGGCTCATGAGCGCACTGCCTCGCAGCCGCATCGGACACAGCGGTACCGTGGCGTGTAGAGACAGGTCGCGCGATTCAGGCCGTCAGCCTATTCGGCGTTCGAACCGTTGTCGCTGTCGCTGTTATCGTCGTTGTTGTCGCCGCCACCTCCGCCCCCGCCCCCACCGTCGACCGGCGCGCGCTTGGGGGGCGGCGGCCGCTTGCCGACCACCAGATCGACGTCGAGCGGCTTGTTCTTGCGGATCAGGTGCATCAGCGCGGTTGTGCCCGGCTTGATCTGGGCGATCACATTGAGCAGCTTGGTGGTGTCCTCGATCGTCTGGTCGTTGACGCCGATCAGGATGTCACCGGGCTTGATACCCGCCTTGTCAGCCGGGCCGCCCTGAAGCACACCGGCGACGATGGCGCCGGTCTTCTGATTGAGGCCAAACGATTCCGTGATATCCGGCGTGACATCCTGGGGTTCGACGCCGATCCACCCGCGCGTGACGGTGCCGGTTTCGATGATGCTTTCGAGCACGGTGCGCGCAGTCGAGACGGGGATCGCAAACCCGATGCCGAGCGAGCCGCCGCTGCGCGAGTAGATCGCCGTATTGATGCCAAGCAGGTTGCCGTGCACGTCGACGAGCGCGCCGCCCGAATTACCCGGGTTGATCGCAGCGTCGGTCTGGATGAAATTCTCGAACGTGTTGATGCCCAGGTGATTCCGGCCGAGTGCCGAAATGATCCCCATCGTCACGGTCTGACCGACACCGAACGGGTTTCCGATCGCCAGCACGACGTCGCCCACACGCGCCGAATCCATGCGTCCGAGCGTGATGATCGGCAGATTGGGCAGATTGATCTTGAGCACCGCGAGGTCCGTTTCCGGATCCGATCCGATGATCTTCGCGTCGGTTTTGCGTCCATCGGCGAGCGCCACTTCGATCTCATCGGCACCATCCACGACATGCTGGTTCGTTAGAATGTAACCGTCCGCGCTGACAATGACGCCCGAGCCCAGGTTCGACGCGGCATGCGGTGCGGGTTTGGCGGGCACCCCACCTTCACCGAAGAAATAGCGGAACAGGGGATCGTTCAGGCGCGGATCGCGCGGTGCCGGAGCGCCACCCTTGCTGGAAAAGACATTGACGACCGCGGGCATCGCTTTTTGCGCGGCGTCGGCATAGGACGATGGCGAAGACGGGCCGTGCCCGCCGAGGCCGGGGGCGACTTCCTGCAGCGCAACGATCGGCGCCGCAAGCTGCCGGCCGAACTGACCCTGGCCTTGCAACCACTGGGGCTTCAACGTGGCGATGATGAAGATCAGCGCCAGCAGCACGGTCACTGCCTGCGCGAACAGCAGCCAGAAGCGTCGAAGCATAGAGATATCAGGGGTTTATATGGATCGGAATGATCTTGAATTGTATCTGAACAACCTGCTCCAAACGCCGCGCTTTCGGGACTACTGCCCGAACGGCCTGCAGGTTCAGGGCCGTCGCCGGATCGAGAAGATTGCCACGGGTGTCACGGCTTCGCTCGCCTTCGTCGAGGCAGCGATCGAATGGGGCGCCGATGCGCTGTTCGTGCACCACGGCTATTTCTGGCGTAACGAGCCGGCGCCGATCGTCGGGCAGAAGCATGGCCGCCTGAGGGCATTGCTCGTCAACGATATCAATCTGTTCGCCTATCACCTGCCGCTCGATTCGCATCCGGAGCTCGGCAACAACGTGCAGCTCGCCGAGCGCCTGGGCTGGATTCCGGACGGACGCTTCGGTGAAAACGACATGGGCTGGCTGACAACCTTGCCGATGCCGATGACGCTCGAGGGTCTCGCGGCTCAGGTCAACAATACATTGGGCCGATTGCCGCTCGTGATCGGCGACGATGAGCGGCCGATCCGCCGGATCGCGTGGTGTACGGGCGCTGCGCAGGGGTATTTCGACGAAGCCGTCGCGGCCGGGGCGGACGTCTATCTGAGCGGTGAAATCTCGGAATCGACCACGCACCTCGCGCGTGAGTCGGGCGTCGCCTATATCGCCGCCGGCCACCATGCGACCGAGCGCTACGGCGTTCAAGCCGTCGGGTCCCACCTGGCCGACCAGTTCGATATCGAGCACTTATTTATTGATATCGACAATCCGGTTTGAATACCGTGTTTCTCCGGGTTTTCCCTTGGGCGTGTCACGATGGCACGCCCATTTCATTGCAATATCGTTGCGACATTCAAAAAAATGCTGCATCGCATAATATTGGGCCGATGCGTGTTTTTCTGTCGCTACAGAAAAATCCTTATCGATCAAAGCTTTGATGCAATGCATCTGTAGCGCATTGCGAATAGCTGCGGGTGAATTCAGATTTAGTCAATCCTTGTAAGCGCCGTCTTATGCTCAAAATGGCCGTCGGTATAATCTAACGTGCCGGAAAATCCAACTTAGAAGTGGGGCGTGTGATGCGAGACAACGAGAATGGTCGCGTCGACAATAGCCGCCGTACCTGGCTCATTGCGACGTCGGTTGCAGGAGGAGTAGGTGGAGTAGCAACGCTGGTACCGTTTGTAGGTTCTTTAGCACCGTCTGAAAAGGCCAAGGCCGCGGGGGCGCCTGTCGAGGCCGATATCGGCAATCTCAAGCCCGGCGACATGATGGTTGTGCCGTGGCGCGGCAAACCGGTCTGGATCGTCAATCGCACGGAAGCGATGCTCGCTGATGTGGTCAAGGCTGACCCCGAGCTCGCCGACCCCCACACGCTGAACCCGTTTTCGATGCCGTTGCCCGAGTACTGCAACAACGAGTACCGGTCGCGAACGGATCACAAGAACATTCTCGTTCTCGTCGGAATCTGCACCCATCTCGGCTGCTCGCCGAGCCCGCGCTTTACGCCCGGACCCCAGCCCAACCTGCCGAGCGACTGGCCAGGTGGCTGGCTCTGCCCGTGTCACGGTTCGACCTTCGATCTCGCCGGCCGGGTGTTCAAGAACAAGCCCGCACCGCAGAACCTCGATGTGCCGCGCTACATGTTCGTCAATGCGACGACCATCGTGATCGGCAAAGACGAAAATGGGGAGGCGTAATCATGGCTGCAGAGAAGCAAGTCGATACGACAGGGCTGCTCGGCTGGATCGACCGCCGGTTTCCGCTGACCTCGCTCTGGAAGGCGCACCTGTCTGAGTACTACGCGCCGAAGAATTTCAATTTCTGGTACTTCTTCGGATCGCTCGCATTGCTCGTGCTCGTGTTGCAGATCGTCACGGGCATCTTCCTCGTGATGAACTACAAGCCCGACTCGCAGCTCGCGTTCGCGTCGGTCGAGTACATCATGCGCGACGTGCCGTTTGGCTGGTTGATCCGGTACCTGCACTCGACGGGCGCGTCGATGTTCTTCGTGGTCGTCTATCTCCATATGTTCCGCGGGCTGCTCTACGGCTCGTACCGCAAGCCGCGTGAACTGGTGTGGGTGTTCGGGTGCCTGATTTTCCTGTGCCTGATGGCCGAAGCGTTCTTCGGCTACCTGCTGCCGTGGGGCCAGATGTCGTACTGGGGCGCACAGGTGATCGTGAACCTCTTCTCGGCCATCCCGTTTATCGGCCCGGACCTCTCGCTGTGGATTCGCGGCGACTACGTGGTGAGCGATGTCACGCTGAACCGGTTCTTTGCGTTCCACGTGATCGCCATCCCGCTCGTGCTGCTCGCGCTGGTCGTCGCGCACATCATGGCGCTCCACGAGGTCGGGTCGAACAACCCCGACGGCGTCGAGATCAAGGAGAAGAAGGACGCCAACGGCATCCCGCTCGACGGCGTGCCGTTCCATCCGTACTACTCGGTGCACGATTTCCTCGGCGTGACGGTGTTCCTGTTCATCTTCTGCGCGATCGTGTTCTTCGCCCCGGAAATGGGCGGCTACTTCCTCGAAGCGAACAACTTCATTCCGGCCGATTCCCTCAAGACGCCGCCTGAAATTGCGCCGGTCTGGTACTTCACGGCCTTCTACGCGATGCTTCGCTCGGTCACCGAGTACTTCAAGATCGTGCTCGAAGTTGTGGCCGCGTTGCTTGCACTGCTCGGCCTGATCAAGGCGCCCAGCATGCGGGGCAAGCTGGCCTCGGTGATCGGAGCGGGCGTCGTGATCGGCGTCATGCTCGTCACGCAGGCCAAGTTCTGGGGCGTGCTGACCATGGGCGGCGCCGTCGTCACGCTGTTCTTCCTGCCCTGGCTCGACAAGAGCCCGGTCAAGTCGATCCGATACCGGCCGCTGTTCCACAAGATCCTGTACGTGATCTTTGTGTTCGTGTTCCTGACGCTCGCGTTCCTCGGCACCAAACCGCCGACGCCCGCGGGCACGCTGATCGCCCAGATCGGCACCCTCATCTATTTCTGCTTCTTCTGGGGGATGCCTTTCTGGACGAAGCTCGGCACGTTCAAACCCGTGCCCGAGCGCGTGACATACAAACCTCACTGAACGCCAGCCAACAGGAAAATACGAATGAAAAAGCTTCTTTCGATCCTGGCGATGCTCGGTGCGGCGCTGCTGAGCACGCATGTCCTCGCCGAAGAAAGCGTGCACCTCGACGAGGCCCCCAACCGGACCGCCGACCTCGTGTCGCTGCAGCGCGGCGCGCGGCTCTTCGTGAACTACTGTCTCAATTGCCACAGCGCGACCGCGATGCGTTACTCGCGTTTGCGCGATATCGGGCTGACAGACAAGGAGATTGAGGAGAATCTTCTCTTTACGACGGACAAGGTCGGCAACCCGATGTCCATCGCGATGCGTCCGGCCGATGCGAAGGAATGGTTCGGGGTCGCCCCGCCCGACCTGAGCGTCGAGGCCCGTGCGCGCGGGGCGGACTGGATCTATACCTATCTGCGTTCGTTCTACAAGGACGACACCCGGCCGACCGGCTGGAACAACGTCGTCTTCCAGAACGTCGGCATGCCGCACGTCCTTTGGCAGCTACAAGGCGTCAGAACGCCGAAGTTCGAGGATTCAACAGACGAAAACGGAGCGGTCGAGCATCGAATTATTGGATTTCAGCAAGTCACTCCCGGTACTATGTCGGCCAACGACTATGACGAGGCGGTCGCGGACCTGACCTCGTACCTCGTCTGGATGGCGGAACCGGCGGCCAAAGAGCGCAAGCAAATTGGGGCCTGGGTCCTGCTGTTCCTGGGTTTGCTTAGCTTTTTCGCATGGCGTCTGAACGCCGCCTACTGGAAAGACATCAAATAACGTTGCGTTGATTTGATGCAGGGCTAGCGAACAGGAGCGCGCCGTGTGGCGCGTTCCGTGTCGCTGGCCCTTCGGCTTTTTGAGGAAACTAAAAAATGATGGTTCTTTACTCAGGCACGACCTGCCCGTTTTCCCAGCGCTGTCGCCTGGTGTTGTTTGAAAAGGGGATGGATTTCGAAATTCGCGACGTGGACTTGTTCAACAAGCCCGAAGATATCGCGGTGATGAATCCGTATGGCCAGGTGCCGATTCTCGTCGAACGCGACCTGATTCTGTACGAGTCGAACATCATCAATGAATATATCGACGAACGTTTCCCGCATCCGCAACTGATGCCGGCTGATCCGGTCCAACGCGCACGGGCTCGCCTGTTCCTGCTGAACTTTGAAAAAGAGCTGTTTGTGCACGTCGGCACGCTCGAAAACGAAAAGGGCAAGGCTGCCGAGAAGTCGCACGAAAAGGCGCGTATCGCCATCCGCGACCGTCTGACGCAACTGGCTCCGATTTTCGTCAAGAACAAGTACATGCTCGGCGAAGAGTTCTCGATGCTCGACGTCGCGATCGCGCCGCTGCTCTGGCGCCTGGATCACTACGGTATTGAGTTGTCGAAGAATGCGGCGCCGCTGATGAAGTATGCCGAGCGCATTTTCAGCCGTCCGGCGTATATTGAAGCGCTGACGCCGTCGGAAAAGGTCATGCGCCGGTAAATCCGGATGCGCGAGTGCGGCCGCGCGCGGCGCGCCCGCCTCGTGCGCGTGGCTACGGCACGCACGAGGGCTGCGCTCGCGGTCCTCGCCAACGCAGGGATGCAGTATCGATTGCCCCGGGGACGTCCGCCAATCGGCGGCCCGGGTGACAGGAAGGATGCGGGCAAGATCCGCGTGACCGACGCGTCGGTCTGCGCCTTGTGCCGGCGATAGGGAATGGGAATGGCAGAAACACCGACCAAGCCGTATTTGTTGCGTGCCCTTTACGAATGGTGCACGGATAACGGTTACACGCCTCATCTGGCCGTGCGCGTCGACGACCGCACGCGCGTGCCGCGCGAGTTTGTTCGCGACGGGGAAATCGTCCTCAATATCAGCTTCGACGCGACGAGCGGCCTGAAGATGGGTAATGAGTGGATCGATTTCAACGCGCGCTTCTCCGGTAAATCTCACCATATCGAAGTGCAGGTCTCCAATGTGCTCGCGATCTACGCGAGGGAGAACGGTCAAGGTATGGCGTTCCCGGTTGAAGACCGTCAACCCGAGGAAGATGTCGCGGAAGATGACGAGCTGATCGACGAAAGCGACGAACTCGAACGCCTCGAACGCCATGAGCGCGGGCCTTCGCCGGTGTCGCAGGGCAACGTGCCGTCGCTGGTGCCTGCGGGTGAGGCGCGTGACGATGCGTCGGCAGCCGATGAAGCAACCGGCGAAGCCGTCGACCGGCCCGATGGTTCGCCGGACGATTCGCCCGGGAAGGGCGGCCGCGGTCACCTCAAGGTCGTGAAGTGAGGCGGAAGTAACGCAGCAGGGCGTCGAGCCGATCAGGGACCGCAGGTCCCGCACAGATCCAGCGAAGGCCCTGTACAAAGCAAAACGGGCTGCGCAATTGCGCAGCCCGTTTTCTTTATCTGGTGCCCCCTGTCTGATTCGAACAGACCACCTCATGATTACAAGTCAAGTGCTCTACCAAATGAGCTAAGGGGGCGAAATACAGCCGCCGATTATAAGCGAAGTCGCTTGCGCGCACCACTTCGCAAAACCAATCGAGCAAAACGGCTAGAATCTCGCCTTAGTCTGGCGCACCCCGCGCGCCCACTCTCGCCGAACATCATGCTCCGTCTCTCAGAAGTCAAACTCCCCCTCGATCACTCGCAGGAAACGCTCGACGCGGCCGTGCACACCCGCCTCGCCGAAATCGGCGTCAAGCCAGCCGGACTCGTGCGTTACACGGTGTACCGTCGCGCCCACGATGCGCGCAAGAAGTCCGACATCAAGCTCACGTACATCATCGACTGCGAGCTCACGGACGAGGCGGGCGCATTCAAACGCATGGCCGGCAAGCTGCACTTCAGTGTGACGCCCGACATGGCCTACCACTTCGTCGCGAAGGCGCCCGCCAGTTTCGAGGGCCCGCGTCCCGTCGTGATCGGCATGGGGCCGTGCGGTCTGTTTGCCGGGCTGATCCTTGCGCAGATGGGATTCCGGCCGATCATTCTCGAGCGCGGCAAGGCCGTGCGCGAGCGGACCCAGGACACCTGGGGCCTCTGGCGCAAGAGCGTGCTCAATCCCGACTCGAACGTTCAGTTCGGCGAGGGCGGCGCGGGCACGTTCTCGGACGGCAAGCTGTACAGCCAGATCAAGGATCCGCGTCATCTCGGCCGCAAGGTGCTCGACGAGTTCGTCAAGGCAGGTGCGCCCGAGGACATCTTGTACCTGAGCCGGCCGCATATCGGCACGTTCCGGCTCGTGAGCATGGTCGAGAAGATGCGCGCCACGATCCACTCGCTGGGCGGCGAAGTGCGCTTCCAGACGAAGGTCGACGGACTCGAGATCGATGACGGCAAGGTGCGAGGCGTCCGGTTGTCGACCGGCGAGACACTGCGCACCGATCACGTGGTGCTCGCCATTGGCCATAGCGCTCGCGATACGTTCCAGATGTTGCACGACGCCGGCGTCTATATCGAGGCCAAGGCGTTTTCGCTCGGATTCCGGATCGAACATCCGCAAAGCGTCATCGACCGCAGCCGGTTCGGCAAATTCGCGGGGCACAAGGACCTCGGTGCCGCAGACTACAAGGTCGTGCATCACGCGAGCAACGGGCGTGCGGTCTACAGCTTCTGCATGTGCCCGGGCGGTACCGTCGTCGCGGCCACATCGGAGCCGGGCCGCGTGGTGACGAACGGCATGAGCCAGTACTCGCGCGCGGAACGCAATGCGAATGCCGGCATCGTGGTCGGCATCACGCCCGAGGACTTTCCGGGTGGCCCGCTTGCGGGTATCGACTTCCAGCGGCAATGGGAATCGCGGGCGTTCGAACTCGGTGGCGGCAACTACTTTGCACCCGGGCAGCGCGTTGAAGACTTTATCGCGCGGCGCGCGTCGACGTCGCTCGGCGCAGTCGTGCCGTCGTACAAGCCGGGTGTGACGCCGACCGATCTGAGCACGGCGTTGCCCGACTACGTGATCGAGGCGATTCGCGAGGCGTTGCCGGAACTCGACAAGAAGATCGCCGGCTTTGCGATGGGCGATGCCGTGCTGACCGGCGTCGAAACCCGCACGTCATCGCCGGTGCGCATTCGCCGCAAGGACAACTATCAAAGCATGAACGTCGAGGGCCTGTATCCGGCCGGCGAGGGTGCGGGCTATGCGGGTGGCATTTACTCGGCGGCGATCGACGGTATCGAAGTCGCCGAAGCCGTCGGGCGCGATCTGTCCGGGCAGGGTATGCCGTCGGCCCAGGGTTCAGCCGGGTCCGTGTGATTCCGAGTGGCCGTGGCTGCCTCCGCCGTTCGGGCCTGAGGGGCCGGACGGGCGGCGGCGCCGGGTGATCACGGTCGAGGACGTCGAGTCGTCCCGGCTCTTCTCGCGAGCCGGCGGTCGCGTGCCCGTATCGAGCTGAACCGTCGAGATCGCACGCTTGTAAATGCCTTGCACGCCCGTTGGCGTGCTCAGCATGATCAGATACGGATCGAAGGACTCGATGGTGCCGACGAGCCGAATACCGTTGATCAGGAAGATCTGGACGCGCTTGCGTTCCTTGCGCAGGGTATTGAGCATTTCGTTCTGCGGGAAACGATCTTCCGGATCGGGGGCCATGTGCTTGCCTGCTGTTTGACAAAGATGCCGCACGTGAGCGCAATCGTCATGCCACGCGTGCCTCCGATGCGAGAAATGCGGCGAAAAACGCGAAAATCGCCTTCCCACACCGTCCGATGACACGACGAGCCTACACCGATTCAAGCGAACGCACCCGCCAACCTGGCCGCCAACGCGCGATGTTCTCCAATGGCGGGGCACGCACGCTCCCTGCAACGCGGGAATGCCAGCCATGCTGACGGCCGTATTGCTCGCCATCGCGGCGTTCGCGGCGACCAACGTCGACAACCTGTTTGTCCTGCTGGCGTTTTTTGCCGAGGCGCGCGACGCGTGGCGCCCGGTGGTCGTCGGCCAGTACATCGGCTCGATGGCACTCGTCGCGCTGGCCTGCGTCATCGCGGCGCTGATGGTTCAGGTGCCGCGCGCCTATGTCGGGCTGATTGGTGTGATGCCGATCCTTATCGGTATCGGGAAGGCTTTCGAATTGTTCCGTCGAGCCAACGGAACATCCGCGGATCGCGTCGAGACGCAGGCAGGAACGGATGGAAGCACGGACGCAGAAGCGGACGCAGACAGGGTCGAAAAAGCCGGCGTTTCAGGGGCGGACGCGAATCGGCCTGCAGTGCGCGCCGGCTCATCAATCTGGACTGTTGCGACGGTCGCCATCGCGAATGGCTCGGACAATCTCTCCGTCTATGTGCCGCTTTTTGCCGCACGTCCCGTGTCGGAGGGGACTGCGATCGTCGTCGTGTTTGTCGTCATGGTCGCGCTCTGGTGCGTACTGGCCAAGTGGCTCGTTTCCCATCGGCTGATCGGCAAGCCGATCAGCCGCTACGCCCATCTGGTACTGCCCTGGGTGCTGATGTTCATCGGCGCATCGGTGATCGTCGGCAACGGAACGCTGCGGGCGCTCGGTCTATGACCCTACACAGTCTATCTACTTATCAGTAGATAACCGTATTCACTTCGTGACATTGCGATGTCGGAAATGACGGATTTTGCCGACATCGAACTATCTATCGAAAGGTAGATTTTAACCGGCGAGCTTCATTCGAGTTCGTCGCGAATCTGTTCGGAAAGTCGGCACGGCGTACTTGCGGCAGGCGCATGCGGCGAAAATCGTGTCCCGGCTTCACGCAGATATTCCCGTTGAGCCTTGCTGGCATGGGCTCACGGCGGACGACGTGTCGACGTTGCGCTTCGCCGATGCACTCGGAAGGAAATCAAAGATCGGTGTCGTGATCGTGATTTTCGGAACAAACACGCGGTGCCGGATGGCGTCCGGGAGCGACCTTCTTTTGTCTTAAATCTACCAATAGGTAGATGGCCAAGCCGTTATCTCAAAAACACTTTTGATCTTTCTGGTCGGCCGCGCCCTGAGCGCGTCGTTCACCGGACGTCGGACCGCGCGCCGGAATCAAACCGTCCATCTGCATCGAAACGCCCGTCAGCGCGGGCTCGCCGACACTGACGGCGACTCGACAGAAGTCACGGACCGGGCCCACGCCAATGCCATCCCGGCCCGTTTGGATCGGACTCACGCACAGCAAGGGCGACAGGCAAAGTCCGTCTCGTCGTGCGTCCAATGAGATCGTTGATTAAGACCAATCCTAATAAACTTTCGGGTTGTAAGAAACACTGAGATTTTTTCTAATGGGAACGTCGCATGAGCGATTTGTGTTTTGACTGAGGCTGCGACATGACGGATTGTGTTTGACGCAAAAGCAAACGATAGCGTCCGACCGTCGCCGGTCCGGCCGAGGCGAAGGCACGCGTCATCACCGGCCATCGCGACGCGGAAGCCGGCCGTCACGCGGCATACCCCCGGCAGCATTTCCGGACGCTATGGAGAAAAGCTATGTGCGCACTACGGGAAGATCCGTGTGGCGAAGCGGATATGTCGCCCGTTGTTGACATCATCATTGCCGACGACCACCCGGTCGTTCTGGCCGGCGTCGAGAAGACGATCGAGGCTTGCGCAGGTTGCCGCATCGCGGCCGTCGCCCAATCCGTCGGCGGCATGTTCGAAGCATTGCGGCAGTATCACTGCGACATCGTCGTCTGTGACTTTTCCTTTTGCGGTGACCCCGAGCCCGACGGGCTCATGATGCTCGAACGGCTCGCCCGGTCGTACCCGCATGTGAGGATCATTGTGCTGTCGCAGCACGACGACCTGATTCGTGTGAAACGGATCATGACGATCGCGGCGGGATTCGTGAGCAAGACGACCGGCATCGCCTGTCTGCCCGACGCGATCGAGGAAGTGCTTGGCGGGTGCAAATTTGTCGACACACGAACGGCCAAGCTGTTGCTCGGCCATATGTTCGAACGTCAGAAGGATGGCTTTGGCGATGAGCCGCTGACCATGCGCGAGATGGAAGTCATGCGCCTCTATTCACGCGGCATGACGGTCACGGAGATTGCGAACTACACGCGGCGCAGCCTCAAGACCATCAGCGCGCAGAAGCAGAGTGCAATGAAAAAACTCGGCGCACGCAGCGACGTTGAACTTGTCGATGCGTTCAAGATTGCGGAAGGGTCGGGGAATCTGTGAAGCGGTCCTGGCGCCTTTCGGCGTCAGGACGTTGCAATGCATACGCGTACGGGAAAGCACTCGAGGCAAGACGCGCAGCACCGCACAGCACAGCGCGCGGCAGAACACGAAACGCGCGTGTGCCTGATCAGATCGAGCGAGCACCCACGGAAGCGTGCTGGAAGAAGCGTCCGAGTTCGCCCGACAGCTCGTTGAGCGCAGCCATTTCCTTCGGCGTGATCTTTCGCACCGTGCTCTGGTGCGTCCAGTCGCCATAGACGAGGCCGACCGTCGTCGTGTCCACGCGAACCGGCAGCAACACGAAGGCTTGCGCATCCGGCAACGCATTGCGGAACCACGACGGGATGTGCGCGGCGATCTTGGCTTCGCGGGCTTGCTCGATAAAGATACCGACCGAGTTCGCGATCGCGAGGTGGAAAACGTCCGGTGCGAACGATTCCGGGAAGCGCAACATCGGCAGCAGGCGATTCACATTGGTACCCGCACCCAGCCGCGCCTCGAATGCATGATGTTCGGCAAGACGTTCGAACACGATGACGCGCGCCATGCCCATCGCGGCGAGAATCGTCTCCGACGCCAGCGTCTGAACCGGCTTGAGCGCGTGATTCGATCGCAGCGTACGCAGCTCGACGAGGCCCGCGCGAAGACGCGTTTCCGGGTCGACGGGGCGCATGGACGCCGCCGAGTTGTTGCGCAGGTTGCCGATCTCGTCGAGCAAGGTGTTGGCCGTTTCTTCCTCGGCCAGCGCGACGGTCAACTCGACGAGTTGTTCCGGGGTCATCGCGAGCGTGTCGCTATGCGCGCGTGCGAGGTCGCCGAGCAGGATCTCGCGCAGGCCGTCGTCGAGATCGGGCTTCGCCATGATCTCCGATACCGCGGTCGAATATCCTGTCACCGACTGGAGCCATTGCAGATGCGACGGCGGCGAGGTTGCCGGCTCGTCGGGCTCACGCATACCGGTGCGGATCGCGTCGGGCAAACGCCAGCGCGCTGCAGCTTCTTGCCCGAGTTGCTCAAAAGAGACACCGAGCACGTCGGGGCAGACCTGCTCCTCCGATCGTCCTTCGCGTGCGGCACGCGCCTGGATCTCGCGCCACTCGTCTTCAAGGTAGAACACGACGAGCAGCTTGCCGACCTGACGCATCAACGTGCAGACGACGGCTTCTTCGCGAGCGGCCTTTTTGCTCCGGTCAGCGACATGGCGAGCGACGTGGCCCGACAGCATCGTCCGGTTGAGTTCGAGCTGGGCTTCGACGCGATTACTGCGCGCGCTCGAGAAGTGATCGAGCAGCTTGAGACCGACGGCGAGATGGCCGACGGCTTCAATGCCCAAAATCATCAATGCGCGCGAAACGGTCGTGACGTTGCCGCCAAAAGCGGAATACATCGCCGAATTGGCGAGACGAATGACCTTCTGCGTCAAGGCGAAATCCGAGAGGATCACGTTGACGAGTGCTGTGAAATCGAAGTCGCTCGTGTCCATCGCGGACACAGCCGCCTGAACCGATTGGGACAACATCGGGAAATCACCGCGGTCGCTGAAGCGAGCCCAGACCTTATCGATCGGTGAGCTGCTCATAGGAACCCTGTTGCCAAGCGGCTTAACATCTTGCGTTGTTATTTTCCATGAAGGTCGACGGCGAGTTCGCGCGACCTGAATTTTTCCTGCAGCTCATGCGCCGGAAGCGCCTTGCAAAGCAGCCAACCCTGAATATGGCCACAACCGAGCTGAATCAGCAAGCTCCGTTGTGCTTCTGTCTCGACACCTTCGGCAACGAGACGCAGATTCAATGTCTTCGCGAGCGCGGCGACTGCCGTCACGATCGCCTGATCGTTGCGCGAGTCTGAAATGTTCTCGACAAAACTGCGGTCGATTTTAAGCTCTGTGAGCGGGAAACGCTGCAAATAAGCGAGGCTCGAATACCCCGTGCCGAAGTCGTCGACCGCGAAGCGAATGCCGATTTCGGCGAGCGCCTCGAGCAGCACGCGCGCGTGTTGCGGGTCGTGCATCAGCACGCTCTCGGTGATTTCGAGCACAAGGCGATGCGGCTCGATGCCCGTGAGTTGCAGCGTTTCGCGCACGATGGTGGCGAAGCCGGGTTCACGGAATTGCTGTGCCGACACGTTGACGGCCATGTACTCGAGCTTGATGCCTTGCGAGTCCCACAACGCAAGCTGCATGCATGCAGTTTTCAGCGCCCAGCCGCCGAGGTAGCTGATCAGGCCGACCGCTTCGGCGAGCGGGATAAACGTCGACGGCGGCACGAGGCCGCGCTTCGGATGCTGCCAGCGCATCAGGGCTTCGACGCCGACAACGCCGCGCGAATCGATACGCGCGATCGGCTGATAGTGCAGCGAGAACTCGCCGTTGCGCACGCCTTCGTACAGCTCCGCTTCGAGCTTGAGCTTGTCGGCGGCCTCGGGGTCGCGCTGGTCCGTGAAGAACATCAGCGTATTGCCGCCGAGACGCTTGGCGCGATAGAGCGCCTGATCCGCGCCGCGCAGCAACTGGCGCTCGTCCGTTCCAACCTGGTCGCTCAACGCAATGCCGACGCTCGCTGCGATGTGCAGTGACTGGCCTTCGTACGAGTACGGTTGCGAGATCGCCGCGATCAGCCGGCGAGCCAGCGCCTCGGCGCTGCGTGCATCGGCGCTGCGGCGAGTCATCACGACATATTCGTCGCTGCCGGTGCGCGCGACGACGTCGTCCGGACCGACGCTTGCCGTCAGCCGTTCGGCCGTCAGCTTCAGCATCGTGTCGCCGGCTTCATAGCCGAGCGCATTGTTGATGCGCTGGAACGCGTCGAGGTCGATCGAGAGCAGGGCAACGCGGGCGTCGCCTCGCGACACGTCCGAGAACACGCGCTGCAACCGGCGCTGGATCGACACCAGATTGTCGAGACCCGTGAGTGCGTCGTGTTCCGCTTCGAACCGCAGCCGTTCCTGGCGCAGCGCCCAGGCCGAGATGTCCGACGCCGAGATGGCGTACCCGACCAGTTCGCGCGACGCGTCGCGCAGCGGCGCCACGCGCAGGTTGACCCAGCCCGGGTAGGTCAGCGACTTGTTCATGCGCAACGTGCAACCGACGGGCTCTTCGCTCGTGCGGGCCTGCTGGATTGCATCCGCAAGCAGCGCGGAATCGGCGTCGGGCACGAGCGCGCTCAGCGAGGTCGCCTCGAGGAACGCGCGGTGATAGCCCATGAAGCGCAGACCGGCGTCCGAGATATAGGTGAAGCGGAGTTCCGTATCGACCTGCGCGAGAAAGTCGATGCCTTCAACTGTATGTTCGCCGAGAACATAAGGCACGTTGCTGCGCGGCGAAAGTTCGTTTGCGTGGGCAGCGTCGTCACCGACCCGGCCGCCCAGGCGTCGCGATGGCGGATTGGGTGGCGCCTCGCGCGTGCCAAACGGCGACAGGCGAGCAAATGCGCGCAGCAGACCCGTCAGCGACGAGGCCGTGGACGGCACTTCGACCCGTTGGGCGTGGTGAGAGGCGGCGAGCCGGGAATCCGGCCGAGAGGCGTCGGAATTAACCGGCACCGGGCCGGGTACGGCACGGTCGTTCATCGGAAGTCCAAGGACAGTGTATTCGTCTTCATTTACGGCCGATTGAGCCATTTCTTTAGGCGTCATGGCTTGCAAACACGCGTTTCGACGTGCTTCGCGCCTGCTGGTCCGACCCCGAAGGCACACCGATTGCTGTTTGGAGGCGCAACGTCGCGTCTTCAAGGTCGGCGCTCGAATCACCCGGCCTTTGCCGACCGAAGCGCACGCCAAGCGCGTAAGCGCGTGTAAGAAAAATCCCGCACGCCATTAAAGGACGTCTCGCCTGCCAGATCAGGCTGCATCAGGGCACAACGCTAGATCACGACGCTTTGTATCGAATGCGGCTCATTTTATTCAAACGATATTGTTTTTTTTACAGGAGTGACGCCATGAAACTTTTCAAATCCCTGATGCTGGCCGCCGCAACAGCAATGACGTTAAGCGCCTGCGGTGGAAGCAGCGATGTCGGCAAGGAGATCGGGGTCAACAAACCGGTCGTCCGCTACATCCACGCGATCCCTAACGGGCCCGCCGTCGACTTCTTCAACAACAACGTCATCGCCGACCCGAACGCAACGTTCGAGTCCGTGACCGCCTACAACAGCTTCTCGTCCGGTGCGACGACGCTGTCTTATAACACCGCCGGCGCCGGTGCAGCGAACCCGCTTGCCTCGGCCGGACCGTTCAATGCCGGAAACGGGCACGAATATACCGGCATTGCACTCGTGGGCTCCAGCCTGACCCCCGCGCTGACTGTCATCGACGACCCGTTCGACAAGGGCTTGCTCAACAACCAGGCACGCCTGCGCGTATTCAACGCTTCGTTCAATGCAAATGCCGGTGGCGCGGTCGACGTGTACGTGATCCAGACCAGCGCGACCAGTCCTGACATCACCAACGTGACGCCGACGATGGCCAACGTCGCCTACAACGCCGCAAGCCCGGCATCGGGTGCCGATTCGACGTATGTGGACGGCGGCACCTACGTCGTCATCGTCACGCATGCGGGATCGAAGACCGCGATCTTCAAGTCGGCGCCCTTTAGCCTGGGCAACAACGCCGACTGGCTGCTCGTCACGGTGCCGACGACCGGTCTGAGCGGTCTGACGCCCGACGCGATCAACCTGCTTGTGGCGAACAATAGCGCCGGAAACGGTACGCTGCTCTCGACGACGCCGTAAGCCGCCACCTATTTCAGGTTGTTGCACGCGGTTGTCTGACCAGACGGGCCGGCCTCCTTCGGAGGCCGGCCCGTTGTATCTGGGCTCGTCATTGCGCCGGTCTGCCCCGGCCCGGGCGGCCGAATCGCCTGGCGGGTGATGCTTTTCATCGCCCGCTTCATCGTTCCGCGGTTGTCGTGCCTTTTCCGATGTGCTAAAACCCGAAGCCCGCTTTGCAAGATCCACTCATCCCGCCGCGACACCTCGGGTCGCCGGCCGACGGGCTTCAGCATGAACTTCTGCGCAATCGACTTCGGTACGTCCAATTCGGCAATCGCCTTGCCTCATCACACGTCGGTGCGCCTTGTGCCTGTCGAAGAGCAGGCCGTGACCTTGCCCACAGCGGTGTTTTTCAATACGGATGAAGACTCCCAGGCTTACGGGCGCGCCGCGATCGAGGCCTATGTCGACGGGTACGACGGACGGCTGATGCGATCGATGAAGAGCATCCTGGGCTCCGCGTTGGCCGAATCGACCACCGAGCTTGGCGATGGCTCCGCGATCCGCTACCTCGATGTGATCACGCTGTTTGTGCAGCATCTGAAGAAAAAGGCCGAAGCCGCCGGGCAGCGCATGCTCGAACGCGTCGTCATGGGCCGCCCGGTCTACTTCGTGGACGGCGATCCGGAGGCGGACCGCATGGCCCAGGCTCAACTGGAGGCGGTCGCGAAGCGCGTGGGATTTCGGGAGGTCGAATTCCAGTTCGAGCCGATCGCCGCAGCATTCGACTACGAGGCCCGGCTCGACCACGAAGCGCTCGTGCTGGTTGCCGATATCGGCGGCGGTACATCAGACTTTTCCCTTGTGCGCGTCGGACCAGAACGTGCGAAACACCTGCACCGCAAGTCCGATGTGCTCGCGCATCACGGCGTGCATGTCGCGGGGACGGACTACGACAAGCGCGTCGAGCTCGAAGGGGTGCTGACCGAGCTCGGCTATCGATCGCTCGATGCGCACGGCAAGGAAGTGCCCAACCGGATCTATTTCGATCTGGCGACGTGGCACTTGATCAATACGGTATATACGCCGCGGCGTTCGGGTGAATTCGCGCTGCTCAGGCATCTGTATGCAGAGCCGGCCTTCCATCGCCGTTTGATGACCGTGATCGAGCGCCGCCTCGGTCATGCGCTTGCCGGCCGCGCCGAAGATGCGAAGATCGCGGTGTCTGCGGGCGGTGAATTCACGGTCGACCTCGACGACGTCGAAGCGGCGCTCGAGGCGGACTTCGACAACGCAGCGCTTATCGCATGCTCACGCGACGAAACGCGTCGCATCGTCGAAGCTGCGCGCGAGACAGTCGCGATGGCCGGTGTACCCGCGAATCGTCTTGATGCGCTGTACTTCACGGGCGGTTCGACCGGTCTCAAATTCCTGACCGACGCGCTCGCCGCCGAGTTTCCCAATGCGAAGCCGGTGGTCGGCGACCGCCTCGCAAGCGTGGCAACGGGCCTCGGCATCCACGCGCGGCGGATGTTCGACGGCGTGTAAAGCGAGACTCGGGGCGGGCGCGATGCGCGCGCCTTCGAAGGATAAGCCCCATTCCCGGCCGCGCGACCACCCGGGCTGCACCAGCAAGACGCAGGCGACGAGCCCGGAGTGAAGACGAAAAAAAACCGCAAGACATACATCTTGCGGTTTTTTTTGCGCGATGGCACCGCGAAGGTGCCAATCGATCAGGCCGTTTAGACCGGCTTGATGTTCGCTGCTTGCTTGCCCTTCGGGCCGGTCTTCACTTCGAAGCTGACCTTCTGGTTTTCTTGCAGCGTCTTGAAGCCGTCGATGCGAATTTCCGAGAAATGCGCGAAGAGGTCTTCACCGCCGCCGTCCGGCGTAATGAAGCCAAAGCCCTTAGCGTCGTTGAACCACTTAACGGTACCCGTTTCCATATTACTGTCCAAAAGATGAATTGAATCTGAGAGCCTCAATGGCTCCCGTGGTGCGCATGACAATCAAGGAAGTTTGAATATGACAACCGGAGTACCGTTGGAGGGCGACTGCGTTAAGGCTGTTACTCGTCGTCGCTTGAAAATCCTGCACTAGCTTTATACGGTCAATCAGAAGCGCGGTCAATGGCTTTTTTCGAGCTACGATGCATTCTTCCCGGCGGGCGGTCATTTTGCCGCAGAGCCTGCCGAAGTTCCGCACTTGTCTCGGTCGAAAATGCTCAAAACGCTTCGGAACGCATAACAAAATCCGACAACGTGTTAAGCGTGTGCTTCAGTCGATCGACGCGTCGGCGCCGTTGCCCTTGCGAAGACCTTCCCAACCCTCGGTCATCGGCGGTGCGAGCTGGAACATGTCGAGCACCCGCCCGACGGTGTGATCGACCATGTCGTCGATCGTCGCGGGCTTGTCGTAGAACGCCGGCAGGGGCGGGAAGATGACGCCGCCCATCTCGGTGACCGCCGTCATGTTGCGCAGGTGCGCAAGGTTCAGCGGCGTTTCGCGGACCATCAGCACGAGCCGGCGGCGCTCCTTGAGCGTCACGTCGGCGGCACGCGCAATCAGGTTGTCGGACAGGCCGTGCGCGATGCTGGCAAGCGTCTTCATCGAACACGGGGCAACGATCATCCCGTCGGTCGCGAACGAACCGCTCGCGATCGTCGCGCCCACATCCTTCACGTTGTGCACGACATCAGCGAAATGTTCGACCGACGGACGATCGAGCGCGAGCTCGTGCTGGATGCTGAGCCACCCGGCGGACGACACGACCAGATGCGTCTCGACACCGCCGAGGGCGCGGAGCCGTTCGAGCAGCCGGATCGAATAGATCGCGCCCGTGGCCCCCGTGACGGCGAGGATCAGCCGTCGCACGCGCTCAGACCGCTGCGGTCAGCATCTGGCGCAGTTCGCCCGATTCGTACATCTCCATCATGATGTCCGAACCGCCGACAAACTCACCATTGATGTAGAGCTGCGGAATCGTCGGCCAGTTGGCGAATTCCTTGATGCCCTGACGGATTTCGTCGTCTTCGAGCACGTTGACCGTCGTGAGCTTCTCGACGCCGCATGCCTTGAGCACCTGGATCGCGCGACCCGAGAAACCGCACATCGGGAATTGCGCCGTGCCTTTCATAAACAGGACCACGGGGTTCGTGGTCACGATTTCCTTGATGCGTTCTTGCGTAGTCATGATCGGTATTCTGAATGGGGGGCTATCAATGCAGAAATGATAGCGGATTTCGTCTGACGGCGTGCCGGAGCCGCCCGACAGCGGGCCGACAGACGCTTGAACCCAACGGGTGTTCCGAAGCCTGCTGTTAGCGCGGATGGCTGACGGGCCGGACACCGCCCGTGATGCGTTCGATGTTCGCCAGATCCCGTCGCGATTCAACGTCGCGATAGCCAAGCGCGATGAAAATCGCCCGCACGTCGGCCGCCTGGTCGTAGCCATGCTCGACCCAGAGCGGGGCATCGTCGGCGAGCCAGTCGGGCGCGCCCGCGGCGATGTCGCGTATCGCGCTGAGCCCGTCGGCATGATCCGTCAACGCGTCGACGGGTTCGAAGCGCAGGTCGCCCTGAGCGAGATGCGGGTCGCCCTCACGGATATAGGGCGGATTGCTCACGATGAGGTCGAAGCGGTGCGGCGAGGTGGACGACGACGGCGACGCCGGCGCACCGACTGCACTGAATGCACCGAACCAACTGCCCTCAAGAAAGCGGACTTCGCCCGCCGGGCGTGCGGGATCGACGAGTCGTTGTCCATTGCGGCGTGCGACGGCCAGCGCGGCAGGCGAGCGATCCGTCGCAAACACCTCGGCATCGGGCCGACTGCACGCCACCGCGATCGCGATCGCACCGCTGCCCGTGCCGAGATCGGCGACCCGTGGCCGCGGTGCACCGTCGATCGCATGCAGCGCCGTCTCCACGAGCAGTTCCGTATCGGGGCGCGGAATCAGCACATCCGGGGTGACGACGAAATCCAGGCCGAAGAATTCCCGGGTTCCGGTGATCTGCGCCACCGGTTCGCCGGCGATTCTGCGGCGTTCGAGTGCCGCGAAGGCCTCGACCTGCGCATCGTCGAGGGGCGTGTCGCCGCGCGTGATCAGATCGGTGCGCCGCCAGCCCAGCGCGTGCGTGAGCAGCACGCGGGCGTCGAGCGCGTCGAGGGGAGAGCGGCGCAGCAGCGCGGTCGCGGTCCGATCGCTCACGCGCTCTCGCCAAGCGCCGCGAGCTGTTCGGCCTGGTGTTCGCTGAGCAGCGAGCCGATCAGTTCGTCGAGATCGCCGTCCATGATCGCGTCGAGCTTGTACAGCGTGAGGTTGATCCGGTGATCGGTCATGCGGCCTTGCGGGAAGTTGTACGTGCGGATGCGTTCGGAACGGTCGCCCGATCCGATCAGACTCTTGCGCGTTGCCGCTTCCTTCGCGTGCTGTTCCTGGTACTGCTTGTCCATGATCCGCGCTGCCAGCACCTTGAGCGCGCGCTCTTTGTTTTTGTGCTGTGAGCGGTCGTCCTGACATTCGACGACGATGCCCGTGGGCAAGTGCGTGACCCGCACTGCGGAGTCTGTCTTGTTAATGTGCTGACCGCCCGCACCCGACGCGCGGAACGTGTCGATGCGCAGATCGGCCGGGTTGATTTCCACCTCGGCTACCTCGTCCGCTTCCGGCATCACCGCGACGGTGCACGCCGACGTATGGATACGACCCTGCGCTTCGGTTTCCGGCACACGCTGCACGCGATGGCCGCCCGACTCGAATTTGAGCCGCGAGTACGCGCCCTGACCGACCAGACGGACGATCACTTCCTTGTAGCCGCCGAGATCCGAAGCGCTTTCCGAGATTTGCTCGACCTGCCAGCGATGCCGTTCGGCATAACGCAGATACATGCGCAGCAATGCGCCGGCGAACAGCGCACTTTCCTCGCCACCGGTCCCTGCGCGGATTTCGAGGAAGATATTGCGCTCGTCGTTCGGATCCTTGGGCAGCAGCATTTTTTGAAGCTCGGCCTCGAGCGTCGCGAGACGTTCGCGCGCTTCACGGACTTCGTCTTCCGCGAAATCGCGCATCGACGGATCGCTGACGAGCTCGAGCGCCGTGCGCTCGTCGTCTGCCGCCTGGCGCCAGCGCGTATATTGCTCGACGACCGGCGTGAGTTCGGCATGCTCGCGCGTGAGCCGGCGGTACTGGTCGATATTCGACGTGATGTCCGGCTGGCTCAGGAGTTGATTGAGTTCGGCCAGCCGTAGCGACAGCTGGTCGAGCTTGCTTTGCATACTCGATTTCATCGGGAAGTCCGAAGCGATAAGGCAATGAGGAGAGTCGCGCGATCAGGCTGCAGCCGCTGCGACGCAACGGGCGGGCGTTGACGGTTCGGCGGTTCGGCGAAAACACGCGCGAACGGCGGCAACGCGGGAGGGCGTCGCTAATGGTGACCGTTGTAACGGCCGGCGGGGCGGAACATCTCGGGCAGTATTTCGACGAGCTGTTCGCGACGCTCGCCGGCAGCACGGTTCAACGCATGGGTCGGGCCGTGCATGAATTTGTTGGTCAGCGCGACCGACAGCGCTTCGAGCACAGCCGACGGATCGTCGCCGCGCGCGAGCATTTTCTGCGCACGATCGAGTTCGGCCAGACGCATCGCATCGGCATGGCCGTGCAACTGGCGAATGACCGGCACCACGCTGCGCGCATCGAGCCACTGCATGAAATTCGCGACACGCGTTTCGATGATCGCTTCGGCCTGTGCCACGGCGGCCTGACGCATGGCGTTACCTTCCCGGACAATCGCACCGAGGTCGTCGACCGTATAAAGGAACACGTCTTCGAGGTCGCTGACCTCGGGCTCGATGTCGCGCGGCACGGCGAGATCGACCATGAACATCGGGCGGTGCCGGCGTGCCTTGATTGCGCGCTCGACCGCGCCGAGGCCAATGATCGGCAGCGTGCTGGCCGTGCACGACACGACGATATCGAATTCATGCAGCCGCGAGGGCAGTTCCGCGAGCGGAATGGCCCGGCCGTTGAAGCGCTCGGCAAGCCGCGTACCGCGCTCGGCCGTGCGGTTGGCGACCACCAGTTCGCGGGGATTCTGTGCAGCGAAGTGCGTCGCGCACAGTTCGATCATTTCGCCCGCGCCGATAAACAACACGCGCTGCTTCGAAATATTGTCGAAGATCCGTTGCGCGAGCCGTACGGCGGCAGCGGCCATCGAGACCGAGTGCGCGCCGATCTCCGTTTGCCCGCGGACTTCCTTCGCGACCGCAAACGTGCGCTGGAACAATTGGTTCAGGTAGGTGCCGAGCGCGCCAGCCTCGGTCGCCGTACGCACCGCGTCCTTGAGCTGGCCGAGGATCTGCGTTTCGCCGAGCACCATCGAATCGAGCCCCGACGCGACCCGGAATGCATGACGCACGGCATCGGACTGCGGGAGCGCGTAGACGTGCGGCGCGAGGTCTTCGACCGGAACGTTGTGATATTGGGACAGCCACTGGATCGCATGCTCGCGCGCACCCCGATCATCCGTCGCGCAATAGAGCTCGGTCCGGTTGCAGGTCGACAGAATCGCGGCTTCGGCGGCATTGCCCGAGAACGCCGGCAGGGCGGGCAGACCCGCCGCTGCAAGCTCGGACGCGGCGGCGACCACGGCAGTCGGCACCGATGACGGCCCCTGCGGCGCAGGCCAGACGCTACGCAGCATCTGGAGTGCGGGCTTGATCCGGTCGAGCGGGAACGCAACGCGCTCGCGCAAGGCAAGCGGCGCCGTGTGGTGGTTGATCCCGATGGCGAGAAGCTGCATTCGTTCGACTAGACCCTAAATCCTGGCCGCCATTATAGCTTTCGAGGGATTTCCGCGCAGTTCCATGATTGACCGTGCAATTTGCGATAATTTCGACCGATGTGGCGGGTCTCGTAGGGGCGAATCCCGCGTCGAGCCTGTGCTCACGCGCGGTTCGACGCCATTCCAATCCCGATGATTGCCCGGTTTGCGTCCGGAAGTTGCCGACAGCCGCAGGGCGTGGGGCTCATTGATTGTATTGATCGCCCCCATCAAGGACTCAAATCGTATCGAATCGAGCCGGATGACTAGTGACGCGCCGCCTTGTTGCGTACTATGCGGCCCGCGGCGGGGCCGCGCAAAGACACAGTTCGCGGTATTCGCGGACCATCACAGCAGGCGCTGCGCCCGGCGCGTCGTATGCTGATACCGAACTCACACTGATTCCGACAGGACGTTTCACCGATGGGCTGGTTGGGTACTGCAATTCTTGCCGCATTGATCGGTATGGCCGGCTGGCGATTCCATCCGTCGGCGCCGGCGCGCTTGGGCTCGGCTTCCCGCTCTGCGGGGCTGGACGGCAGTCAGACACCCGCGGGGATGTCGCCAGGTCGGCCAGGGGCGCGATTCGGAACCCTGGTTGCAGCCGCCGTAGCGGCGTGCGCCGCGCTCGTTGTCAAGCTCGCCGGCAACGCGAGTGGCGCGTTCAGCGATGGCCAGTCGCTCGAATGGCTGGCCACGGTATTGGCCGCCATACTGGCGGTCGCCATCCTCGGGCGTGTCAGCGCGCGCCGGCGCGATCCCGGAGCGATTCGTCGTGGCCCGTAAGACACCCGCCCGTGGCTCGTACGTCGGCGTCGAAACGATGAAGCCTGAACTTGTGTTCCCTTTACTCGTGCGCGGCAACCCTGCCGTCGCGCGCACCGGCCGGCGATCCGCCTGGCCGGCATGCCGGGTCTTGCGGCCAACCCGCACCCCTTTTTATCTGGAGACTGACCGATGAATGCAAGAACGCCTGCTGCGACTCCCGTACAGCATCGACTCGAGGCGCTGCGCGGCGCGATGCGCGACGCCGGCGTCGATGCGGTGATCGTGCCGTCGTCCGACCCGCATATCTCCGAGTATCTGCCGGGGCGCTGGCAAGGCCGTGAATGGCTGTCCGGTTTTACAGGGTCGGTCGGTACGCTGATCGTCACGCACGACTTTGCGGGCCTGTGGGTCGACGGTCGCTACTGGGTCCAGGCCGAGGCCCAGCTCGCCGGCACCGGCATCCAGATGATGAAGATCATGGTCGGACAAGCCAACGGGCATATCGACTGGCTGGCCGCCAACCTGCCTGATCGCGCGCGCGTCGGCGTCGACGGCACCGTTCTCGGTCTTGCGAGCGCGCGCGCGCTGATTGATGCGCTGAGCCCGCGCGGTATCGAGCTGGTTGCCGATATCGACCTGCTCGCGCCGATCTGGCCGGATCGCCCCGCATTGCCGGCGGCTGCCGTCTACGAGCACGACCCGGCGTTTGCGCCGATTTCGCGTGCCGACAAGCTCGCGCACGTCCGCCGCGCCATGCGCGACGCCGGAGCCCAATGGCACCTCGTGTCGACGCTCGACGACCTCGCGTGGATCTTCAACCTGCGCGGCGCCGACGTGAACTACAACCCGGTGTTTGTCGCGCACGCGCTGATTGGCCTGGATTCGGCGACGCTGTTCATCGACTCGCGCAAGGTCGGCGCCGGCGTCGAGCAGTCGTTGAAGCGCGACGGCGTCGCGCTCGCGTCCTACGACACGCTCGCGGCTGCGCTCTGCGCACTCCCGCCCGACGGTACGCTGCTGATCGATCCGCGACGTGTCACGTATGGCGTGCTCGCGGCGGCCCCGGGGTCGATGAAGCAGATCACGGCAGTCAATCCGTCGACGTTTGCGAAATCGCGCAAGACCGAAGCCGAAGCGCAGCACGTGCGTGCCGCGATGGAGCAGGACGGCGCCGCGCTGTGCGAGTTTTTTGCGTGGTTCGACCGTGTCGTCAATCGTGAACGCATCACCGAACTCACCATCGACGACGAGATCACGGCCGCACGCGCACGTCGTCCGGGCTACACCTGCCCGAGCTTCGCGACGATCGCCGCGTTCAATGCCAACGGTGCAATGCCGCACTATCGCGCGCTCGAGTCGTCGCACGCCGTCATCGAGGGCGATGGCCTGCTGCTGATCGATTCAGGCGGCCAGTATGTTGGCGGCACGACCGATATCACGCGTGTGGTTCCGGTCGGCACACCGTCCGATGCCCAGAAACGGGACTTTACGACCGTGCTTCGCGGAACCATTGCCTTGTCGCGCACCACGTTCCCGCGCGGCATCAAGTCGCCGCTGCTCGATGCGATCGCTCGCGCGCCGATCTGGCAGAGCGGCGCCGACTACACGCACGGCACGGGGCATGGCGTGGGCTACTTCCTGAACGTCCATGAAGGCCCGCAGGTCATCTCGTACTACGCGGCGCCCGAGGCGCACACCGCCATGGAAGCCGGCATGATCACGTCGATCGAGCCGGGCATCTACCGTCCGGGCGAATGGGGTATCCGTATCGAGAACCTCGTGCTTAACGTCGACGCGGGCAAGACGGCGTTCGGCGAGTTCCTGCGATTCGAAACGCTGACGCTGTGCCCGATCGACACGCGTTGCATCGAACGCACGCTGATGACTGCCGAGGACATCGCCTGGCTCAACGCCTATCACGAGACTGTGCGTACACGTCTGTTGCCGCATGTTGAAGGCGACGCGAAGGCGTGGCTGCTCGAACGCACGCAGGCAATTTGAAGCGAAATGCATCTGACTGAAGTTGGCGAAATGAAGTTGGCTAAATGAGGTTGGCTAAATGAGGTTGGCTAAAGCCGAATAAGGCTGAAGCCCAATCTGAATCTGACAGGGGCGTGGAATGGCGATCAAGGTAGTCGTGTTCGATCTTGGCGGTGTGGTGTTCGACTGGAGTCCCGAGTACGTCTACAAGGAGCTGATCCCCGACGACGAAGAGCGCAAGTGGTTTCTGACCCATGTGTGCAAGATGGACTGGGTCATCCTGCAGGATGGCGGACAGACGATCGAGGAGGGGACTGAAGCGCTCGTTGCTGAATTCCCCGATCACGAGCCGCTGATCCGTTCGTTCTATGCGCGTTGGACCGAGATGCTGCGCGGCACGCTCGATGAAGGCGTTGCCTTGTTCGAGCGGCTCGAAGCTGCGGGCATGCCATTGTTCAGCCTGACGAACTGGTCGGCCCAGACCTTTCCGTATGCTTGGGAAAAGTATCCGTTCCTGCAACGCTTCCGCGATATCGTCGTGTCGGGGCGCGTCAAGCTCGTCAAGCCTGACCCGGCGATCTTTCATGAGATGTTCAGCCGGATCCGCGCGCATTTCCCGGCGGTCGAGCCTGGCGAGATCGTGTTTATCGACGACAACAAGAAGAACGCCGAAGCGGCGACGGCACTCGGGTGGCATGGCATTCACCACACGAGCGCTGTGAACACCGCGCGCGAACTCGAGACGCTGGGCATCGCTTTTTAATGCGGTTGCCTTTGCGCCTTACGGACTGGCGGACCCCTCGGTCAGGCAGCAAGGCGCAGCTTCGCTAACGGCGATGTGTGGGCAGAGTGGCATCTGGGATGTGCCGCATGAGCGACTTGCGGCATATCACGTGCATGCTGTGCACCCGTACGCGCGCAATCAATGTCCGATCAGTCCCTTCAGCGCGTTGCCGATGTTCTTGGCCGCGTCGCCGGCTCCCTTCCCGACCCCTTCCACGGTCACGCCGGCCGCTTTGGCCAGGCCTGTGCCGATGCGCTTGTACCAGTCTTCGTCGATCGAGAACTTCGGATCGCGCAGATTGCCGGCCAGCTCGAAGTTGATCTCGATCCGGCCCTGGTCGTTCTTGAGCGCTTCGATCGCGGCCTTCTTGGGGATCGACGCCAGTGCGCCGATGGGGCCATCGCTTTTCGGCTGGATGTGGAAATTCGTCAGCGTGAGCTTGCCCGGCGCATGTAACGCATAAGACGTGACGTTCCAGTTCATCGTCATGTCGACCGTGCCCGACTCGATCGTCGCCTTTTCGCCGCGCAGCAGATAGGGCTGCATCGTTTTGGCGTCGATGCCGGCGAGCGAGATCGCGATCTGCGAGTCGCGCGTGTCGAACTCGACCCAGCCGTTCACCGTCAGCTTGCCGCCGCCCATCCTGGCGGAGATATCGAGCGTCGAGCGTTTCGACAAGGCCGGGAAGTCGAGGCTGCCGAGCGTCGCATTGAATGCGTCGAGGTGCACAGCAAACGGCGGCGAGGCAATCTTCTCGTCGTAGAAGTCCAGCTGTCCGTTGTGAAATGCGATCTGGTCGACCTGCACCTCGAGCGGCTGACTCGGTTCGCCATTCGGCAGCGTCGCTTCAGGGTGGTTGGCTTCATGCGCCTGCGCCATCTGCGCGACGTTCTCCTTGAGCCCGGGCAGCACGACGAGTTTGCCATCCGTCGTACGCACGGCGGACTGGTAGAAGCCGCGAACGTCCACGGACTTCAGATGCAGGCGATGCGAGAACCACGCGCGCCAATCCGGCACGATATCGATACTGTCCGCTCGGAGCGAGTCCGTCGTAGGCCAGCCGGGCGGCGCGCCAAGACGGACCTTTTCCAGGTGAACTGTGTAGAGGCCGACCTCGATCTGCTCGGCGCTGCCATTGGGCCCGAGCACTTCGGTGATCCGGTGTTTGATTTCGCTGCCCGCCCACTGAATCGCGACGACGCCACCGACCGCGATCAGTGCGACGATGCTGAGCAGGGCCCAAAGGATTTTGGATCCGCGACGCTCCGCCACCATCTGCACGACTCCTTTTCGAAGGGATATCGCGTGCGACATGGTGTTGCGCGCGATGATTCAACGTTTCAAACATTAGTGCAAGTTACGGGCCTGAGGCAGACATCGTCGCACGCGGGCCGCCCGGCATGCAGGGCAGGCACGCTGGTGGGTCGAGATGCGGTGCGGCGATGCAAGTTTGCAGGGCGACCATTCTCCAACCGCTAACCGCTAACCGCTAACCGCTAACCGCTAACCGCTAACCGCTAACCGCTAACCGCTAACCGCTAACCGCTAACCGCTAACCGCTAACCGCTAACCGCTAACCGCCGACCGCCGACCGCCGACCGCCGACCGCCGACCGCCGACCGCCGTGCGGCTCGCCAAATAAAAACGGCCAACCAGAGGTCGACCGTTTTCGGGTAGTGCGCTTGCTTAGCGGGCAATCGGCTTGTAACGAATCCGCTTGGGCTTCGCGGCCTCCTCGCCGAGGCGCTTGCGCTTGTCTTCCTCGTATTCCTGGTAGTTGCCGTTGAAGAACTCGACGCGCGAGTCGCCTTCGAACGCCAGGATATGGGTCGCGATCCGGTCGAGGAACCAGCGATCGTGCGAGATCACCATGACGCAGCCGGCGAACTCGAGCAGCGCGTCTTCGAGCGCGCGCAGCGTTTCCACGTCGAGGTCGTTCGACGGTTCGTCGAGCAGCAACAGATTGCCGCCGGCGATCAGCGTCTTCGCGAGGTGCAGACGCCCGCGCTCACCGCCTGACAGATTGCCGACGACCTTCTGCTGGTCGCCGCCCTTGAAGTTGAAGCGACCGATATACGCACGCGAAGGCGTTTCGTATTTACCGACCGTGAGCACATCTGCGCCCCCCGAGATTTCCTCGAACACGGTCTTGTCGCCGGACAGCGCGTCGCGGCTCTGATCGACATACGCAAGCTTTACTGTCGGTCCGAGCGTGATCGTGCCGCTATCAGGTTGTTCGCGCCCCGTGAGCATGCGGAACAGCGTCGACTTGCCGGCGCCGTTCGGGCCGATGATGCCGACGATCGCGCCCGGCGGCAGCGTGAACGACAGATCGTCGATCAGCAGGCGGTCACCGAAGCTCTTCGACACGTTCTCGAACTTGACGACTTCGTTGCCGAGCCGTTCGCCGATCGGGATAAAGATTTCCTGCGTTTCGTTGCGCTTCTGGTAGTCGGCGCTGCTGAGTTCCTCGAAACGGGCCAGACGTGCCTTCGATTTGGCCTGGCGGCCCTTCGGGTTCTGGCGCACCCATTCGAGTTCTTTCTTGAGCGCCTTCTGACGTGCGGATTCGCTCGCTTCTTCCTGCTTGAGGCGTGTTTCCTTCTGGTCGAGCCAGCTGCTGTAGTTGCCCTTCCAGGGAATGCCATGGCCGCGGTCGAGTTCGAGAATCCACTCGGCCGCGTTGTCGAGGAAGTAGCGATCGTGGGTCACGGCGACGACCGTGCCCGGGAAGCGCGTGAGGAACTGTTCGAGCCACTCGACCGATTCCGCGTCCAGGTGGTTGGTCGGTTCGTCGAGCAGCAGCATGTCGGGCTTCGACAGCAGCAGGCGGCACAGCGCGACACGGCGCTTTTCACCGCCCGACAGATGCTCGATCTTCGCGTCCCAGGCTGGGAGGCGAAGTGCGTCGGCTGCGATTTCGAGCTGTTGCTCTGCGCTGCCGCCTTCGCTGGTGGCGAGGATCGCTTCGTACTTGGCCTGGTCGGCCGCCAGCTTGTCGAAATCGGCGTCCGGTTCGGCATAGGCCGCGTAGATTTCTTCGAGCTTCTTCTGCGCCTCGAACACCTCGCCGAGACCCGACTCGACGGCTTCGCGCACGGTGTGCTGCGGGTCGAGTTGCGGTTCCTGGGGCAGATAGCCGATCTGGATATTCGGCATCGGTGTGGCTTCGCCTTCGATTTCCTTATCGAGGCCCGCCATGATCTTGAGGACAGTCGACTTACCCGAGCCGTTCAGGCCGAGCACGCCGATCTTCGCGCCGGGGAAGAACGACAGCGAGATGTCCTTGAGGATCTGGCGCTTGGGCGGCACGATCTTGCCGACCCGGTTCATCGTGAAAACGTATTGAGCCATGGAGTGGGGGTTCTGAGGAAAGCGGGGAACCGGCGAAGTGTAGCGCGAGTGAGGGTGGGCTGCGACCTTCGGTCGCGCAACGGGCACCAAGCGGGGAAGCAGAAAAAGAAAAACCCCGCGTCGCGGGGTTTTTGGCCAGTGTTTGAGTGGCGCTTGCCGATCGATCGGATTTAGACGTTGAACAGGAAGTTCATCACGTCGCCATCCTTGACGATGTATTCCTTGCCTTCGGCGCGCATCTTGCCGGCTTCCTTCGCGCCGGTTTCACCCTTGTGCGAGATGTAGTCGTCGAATGCGATCGTCTGCGCGCGGATGAAGCCGCGTTCGAAATCGGTGTGGATCGCGCCGGCGGCTTGCGGTGCAGTGTCGCCGACGTGGATCGTCCACGCGCGCACTTCCTTCACGCCTGCCGTGAAGTACGTCTGCAGGCCGAGCAAACGGAAGCCTGCACGAATCACGCGATCAAGACCCGGCTCTTCCATGCCCATATCGGCGAGGAACACGGCCTTGTCTTCGTCGTCGAGATCGGCGATTTCCGCTTCGATCGCGGCGCACACCGCGACGACCGGCGACTTCTCGGCTGCAGCAAACTTCTGCACGGCTTCGAGGTGCGGATTGTTTTCGAAACCGTCTTCCTTGACGTTCGCGACATACATCGTCGGCTTGGCCGTGATCAGGCAGAACGGCTTGATCAGTGCGAGCTCGTCTTCATTGAGATCGAGTGCGCGAACCGGCTTGGCCTGGTCGAGCTGCTTCTGGACCTTGTCGAGCACGGCCACGAGCTTCGCGGCTTCCTTGTCGTTGCCCGACTTGGCGGCCTTCGAATAGCGCGTGAATGCCTTTTCGACCGTCGCGAGATCGGCGAGCGCGAGTTCGGTGTTGATGACTTCGATGTCCGACAGCGGATCGACCTTGCCTGCGACGTGAATGACGTTGTCGTCTTCGAAGCAGCGCACGACGTGCGTGATCGCGTCGGTTTCGCGGATGTTCGCGAGGAACTGGTTGCCGAGCCCTTCACCCTTGGATGCGCCCGCCACGAGGCCTGCGATATCGACGAATTCGACGACCGCCGGCACGATCTTCTCGGGCTTGACGATGTCCGCGAGCTTCGCGAGACGTGGATCCGGCACTTCGACGACGCCGACATTCGGCTCGATCGTGCAGAACGGGTAGTTTTCGGCGGCGATGCCGGCCTTGGTCAGTGCATTGAACAGGGTGGACTTGCCTACGTTAGGCAAGCCGACGATCCCACATTTGAGGCTCATGAAATCCTTCGAATCCGGAAAAATCGGTCGCGGTACGGTTTGCGGTACCGAAAGAACCCATATTGTACCGTCCGGCGGCGCGACAAGCCCCGGCGATGCGGGATGGCCGCCGTCACGGCCCCTAAGCGCCTGACTTGACGCAGGCATGGGCGATACGCAGACGCCTTGGACCACAACGCTTTGCCGCTTTCTCGCCTGACCGCCTCGACGCTTGCGTTGCATCAACGCGCTGCAGGCCGGCGCGGCGTCCGCAAGCACCCCCCGCAGCTATAATGCGCACCATGCGTGGAACTCCTCAGACCTATCAGGCCATCGTCGTTGGCGGCGGCCTTGTCGGCAAGGCTGCGGCCCTTGCCCTGACCCAGATCGGCATGCGTGTCGCGCTGCTCGCGCAACCCGCGAATGCCCTGCCGCCCGGCGCGATATTCGACTCGCGCGTCTACGCGTTTTCGTCGAGTTCACAGTCATTCCTGGAGAAGCTGCGTGTCTGGCAGGCGCTTGACGCCTCACGCGTCGGACCGGTGTACGACATGCGGGTCTATGGCGACGCCAACGCGGAACTCCACTTCTCGGCCTTTCAGGCTGCGGTGCCTCAGCTCGCCTGGATCGTCGAATCAACGCTCGTCGAACAGGCGCTCGATGCGGCGCTGCGCTTTCAGCCGCAGCTGAACTGGCTCGATGCGCGTGCTCAGTCGGTCGAGATCAGCGACGCGCACGCGAGCGTCTCGCTCGATAACGGCGACACACTCGACGGCGCGCTGATCATCGGTGCGGACGGCGCGCACTCGTGGGTGCGCGCGCAAATGGACGTCACGCCCAAGCGCCGCGACTATCACCAGACCGGCGTGGTCGCGAATTTCCGCATTTCGGGTTCGCACGGTGAAACCGCGACGCAATGGTTCACCGGCGGCGAGATCGTTGCGATGCTGCCACTCGCCGGGCCTTTCGTGTCGCTCGTCTGGTCCGCCCATACCGAACACGCGCAGGCCTTGCTCGCGATGTCGCCGGAGCAACTGACGGCCGAACTCGAGCGTGTCGTCGGCGATCGCTTCGGCACCCTCGAGTGTGTGACGCCTGCGCAAGGCTTTCCGCTGGCGCTCCAGACGGTCGATCGTTTGATTGCGCCCCGGATCGCGCTCGTCGGCGACGCCGCGCACGTGATTCATCCGCTCGCGGGTCAGGGCATGAACCTGGGTCTCAGAGACGTCGCATCGCTTGTTCAGACCCTCGGCGCCAAGGAAACCTTTCGCGATCTGGGCGATCCGATTCTGCTGCGTCGCTATGAGCGCTCGCGCCGCGAGGACATCCAGCGCATGATGGCGGCGACCGACGGTCTGCAGCGCCTGTTTGCCTTGCCGGGACCGATCGCCAAAGGCTTGCGTAACGCGGGCCTCGCTCTGGTCGGCGCACAACCGCAGGTCAAGCGCTGGCTCGTGTCCCACGCGCTGGGCTGAGCGCGCGCCAAGCCGATGTAGCGACGACGGAGACATCGACGACGGATACATCGACGACGCGTGCTCGATGACGGGTACCTGGACGACGGATACACAGCGACATTTCGCGATACACATGACCTGGAGCATGTTGCGCGCAGGTGGCGCACAATGCGGCTAGCCGCTTCGGCGGCAGCGATCGAACCGGATCGTTGCCACGACTGTGGCCCTTTTTCCCGGTGAGCCGGGAGCTTTCGGAGACAAGCATGAAACCCCAGATTCGACGCGTGCTGCCGCTGCTGGCCATGGCCATGCTGGCGATGTTGCCGCTCACACGCGCCAATGCCGATGCGACGACCGACAAGATCAAGGACACGCTCAAGTCGCGTCTCGGTCCTGATGTCGACGTGCGCGACGTGCTGAAGACACCGATTCCCGGCATCTACGAAGTCGATACCGCGGACCAGATCGTGTACAGCGATGCAAAGGGTGATTACGTGCTGACGGGCGATCTCATGGATCTCAAGAACCATGTGAATATCACCGATGCGCGTGCGTCCGAACTCAACAAGATTGACTTCGCGAAGCTGCCGCTCAACGATGCCGTGAAAATGGTGAAGGGCAATGGCGAACGCAAGATCGCCGTGTTCTCGGACCCGAACTGCCCGTATTGCCACAAGCTTGAAGAAGAGCTCAAGTCGGTCGACAACGTGACGGTCTATACCTTCCTGTTCCCGATTCTGTCGCCGGACTCGACGGTGAAGTCGAAGTCGATCTGGTGCTCGAGCGATCGCGCCAAGGCATGGACCAGCTGGATGCTCGGCCATCAGGCACCGAGCGCGCCGGGCACCTGCGATACGACGGTGCTGTCGCATAACCTCGAACTCGGCCGCACGCTGCGCATCACGGGCACGCCGACCGTGTTCCTCGCGGATGGCCGCCGCTTGCCGGGCGCCGTCACGGCAGACCGGCTCGAAAAGGAAATGTCGAGCGTGCATTGATTGCACGCGGCTGCCCCTCGCAGCAAGCAGTCCGACGCGGCACGCAAACCTGACCGGTGCGTGCCGCTTTTTTATGGGCGGAATTCGAGACGGAAAGAATACGCGCTCATCATTGTTGAGGCACTATTGCATTACCCGTGCTCTTGAGTCCGCGTGACGGCTCGCCTTAAAAGAAAAAGGTCCGATGAAGCCCATTCATTACGCGATTGTTCCGAAAGACCCCGCCGCTCATCTCTTCGAAGTCACTGTGACGATCGCTGACCCCGATGCGCAGGGTCAGCTGTTCATGCTGCCGGTCTGGATTCCGGGCAGCTACATGATTCGCGAATTCGCACGCAATATCGTGACGATCTCTGCGCGCAGCGATGCGACGGGACGCAAGGTGGCGATTCGCAAGCTCGACAAGCAGACGTGGCACGCCGCGCCGGTTCAGGGCTCGCTGACGGTCACGTATGAGGTCTATGCGTGGGACTTGTCGGTGCGCGCCGCGCATCTCGACGACACCATCGGCTTTTTCAACGGCACGAGCGTGTTCCTGTTTCCGCAAGGGAGGGAAGACGTCGAATGCCGCGTGCAGATCCATGCACCTGAAGGCGAGGGTTATGCGGACTGGCGCGTCGCGACAGCATTGCGCGAAGTTCGCGGCACGCGTCGCTACAGCTTTGGCGAGTACCGAGCCGACAACTACGACGAACTGGTCGATCATCCCGTCACACTCGGCAGGTTCGAATTGGGTCGCTTCGAAGCGCACGGCGTGCAGCACGACGTCGTGATCTCGGGCAAGGTGACGGCACTCGACATGCCGCGCCTCACGCGTGATCTCGAGAAAATCTGCTCGGCTCAGATCGCCCTGTTCGAACCGCGCACCAAGCGTGCGCCGATGGATCGATATGTATTCATGACCGTCGCAGTCGGCGATGGATATGGCGGCCTCGAACACCGTGCATCGACTGAGCTGATCTGCAGCCGCGGCGATCTGCCCGTGCGCGGCAAAGAGGCGATGACCGATGGCTACCGGACCTATCTGGGCCTGTGCAGCCACGAGTATTTCCATACGTGGAACGTCAAGCGAATCAAGCCGGCGGCGTTCGCACCGTATGACCTGCGCCAGGAAAACTATACGTCGCTGCTCTGGCTGTTCGAGGGTTTCACGTCCTATTACGACGATCTGGTGCTTGTGCGCAGCGGTGTGATCTCGCGCGACGACTACCTGACACTCGTTGGCAAGACCGTCGGCGGCGTGCTGCGCGGCAGTGGCCGGCGCAAACAGAGCGTCGCCGAAAGCTCGTTCGATACCTGGATCAAGTATTACCGTCAGGACGAGAACGCACCGAACGCCATCGTCAGCTATTACACGAAGGGTTCGCTCGTCGCGTTGACATTCGATCTCGCGATTCGCGCGGCGACGGGCAACCGGAAGTCGCTCGACGACGTGATGCGCGCGCTGTGGGTGCGCTACGGCCGCGATTTCTACAACGGCAAGGGCAAGGGCGTCGGCGAAGACGACGTCGAGCCCCTGATTCGCGAAGTCACGGGTGTCGCGCTCGGCCGTCTGTTCACCGACGCCGTGCACGGAACACGCGACCTGCCGCTCGAAGAACTCCTGGCACCGTTCGGCGTTGCACTCGAGCCGGATCTGGCCCAGGGCAAGCCGTCACTCGGCGTACGCATGCGCGCCGGCGCGGAAGCGGCGCTGGCGGCGGTGCACGATGGTGGCGCGGCGCGCCGCGCGGGACTCTCGGCCGGCGACGTGCTGGTCGCGCTCGACGGATTGCGCGCGACCGGTGGCAACCTCGACGGTTTGCTCTCGCGCTATCGTCCTGGCGACAAGGTACAGGTCCACGCATTCCGCCGCGACGAACTGCGGGAGGTCACCGTTACGCTTGATGCGCCCGACGTTGCGCGCTATCGTCTCACTGTCAACGACGGGGCGACGATCCGTCGCCAGAAGAGCACCACGGCGGCGCTGCGTAAGGGCTGGATCGGCGCTTAGCCCGCCGGGTAAGCCTTCTCGCAGTAAGAAGACCGTATGTTCGTTGTATCGTTGAAAGAAAAAGCCATTGTTGTCTCCAACAGGACAATCTGTTGAAGGCCGATGGCTTTTTTCATTTCAACCGATCCCGATAATGGAGTCCATGGTCTTGCGGTGAACGCGAGACCCACCCACTACCGGAGCATACGATGACGACCATCCTTCAACTGAATTCCGCCGCTCGCTCGCAAGGCGCCCAATCGACCCAGCTCGCCAGCGAACTCGTTGCTCAGCTCGCCAAGCGCGACGGTGCGAAGGTCGTTGTCCGCGATCTGCTCGCTGCCAACCTGCCGCACCTCGACGACGCGATTCTCGGCGCATTCTTCACGCCGGCCGACCAACGTACGCCGGAACAAGTCGCGATCGACGCGCGCAGCATCGAGCTGATCAAGGAACTGCAAGCCGCTGACGTGATCGTGATCGGCGTGCCGCTGTACAACTTTGGCATCTCGACGCAGCTCAAGGCGTACTTCGACCAGATCGCCCGTGCAGGCGTCACGTTCCGCTACACCGCCAATGGCGCAGAAGGCCTGGTGACCGGCAAGAAGGTCTACATCACGGCAGCACGCGGCGGCAAGTATCTGAACACGCCGAACGATACGCAAACGCCGTATCTGAAGACGTTCCTTGGCTTCCTCGGCATGACCGACGTCGAGTTCATCTACGCCGAAGGTCTGGCAATGGGTCCGGATTCGGCGACCGCGGCACTGGCCGGCGCGCGCGAATCGATCGCTGCGCTGTAAGCAAGCGATACGCTTCCGGGATCAGGCGGCATCAGCCGCTCCCGATCGAATGTAAAACGCCCGACGGAGGATGGTTCCGTCGGGCGTTTTGTGTTTTCGTGTTCCTGCGTTCCTGCGTTCCTGCGTTCCTGCGTGTTGGTGTCTCAGTCCATCGACGTTCAGGGCAGACGCCAGTCGATGGGCTTGAGCCCGCGCGCTTCGAGCGCCTCATTGGCGCGCACGAAGTGCTGGCATCCGAGAAAGCCCCGGTGCGCCGAGAGCGGCGACGGATGCGGGGCTTCGAGAATCACGTGATCGCGGCCATGGAGCAGCGACCGCTTGGCCTGCGCATGCGAGCCCCATAGCATGAACACGAGGCCCGAATGACGCTCCGACAATTCGGCGATCAGCGTATCGGTGAAGCCTTCCCAACCCTTCTTCGCGTGGCTCGCCGCGTTCGCGCGCTCGACGGTCAGCACCGTGTTAAGCAGCAGCACGCCCTGCCGAGCCCAGTACTCGAGCGTGCCGTGCGTCGGAATCGGATGACCGAGGCTCGAAGCGATTTCCTTGAAGATATTGCGTAGTGACGGGGGCGGCCGCACACCCGGACGCACCGAAAACGCGAGACCGTGCGCCTGCGGAATGCCTTTGTCTTCGCCGTGATAGGGATCCTGTCCGAGGATCACGACCTTGACGTCGTCAGGGTCGACGAGCTCGAGCGCGTGAAAGACGGTGTCCGGATAAATCGTCTTGCCGGCCGCGCGTTCGCTGTCGACGAATGCGCAGAGTTTCGCAAAAGCGGGGCTGTCGACGAACGGCGCCACGCAGGCCTTCCATGCGGGGGAGAGCGATGCGAACTGCGCTTCGAGCGATGCAGCGGGTGCGGCGTATGAATCTCTAGCCGGCGGCGCCGAGAGCGTCTCTTCGAAAAGGTCCGCCGTATCTGTGTGCTTCGAGGCGCGTCGTGAGGAGGGCATGCTGTACTGAATGACGTTAGCGGGTAACCGTATCGCGAAGCCGGTATCCGCGCTCGGCTTTGCTGACATCGTCGGCTTTGAGGCCGGGGATCTGCTCGGCGAGACGGGCTGCGATGCGGTGAAGGGCCGCTTCGTCGCCGCGCTTCAGTTCGAGTTCAATCTCAAGAATCGGCAGTGTGCGCCGTTGCTCACCTTCGCCGACGATCACGTCGCCTTCGTCGAGTCCGGCTTCGATCTCGCTGCCTGCCTCTTCAATGTTCCAGATGGTCCGGGTGAAGTCGGTCCGGAACAGCGGGCCGAGCGCTGGTACGGCGTTTCGCAACGTCTCAAGCGCCGTATGCAAGCCGTCGCGCTCTGCGTGCGACTTTGCGGCCGCGGTTGAATTCGAGGCCGATGCGGCGCCCGAATCCGTCGCGGTGTTTGTAGCCGCGAGATCGCGTTCAATCGCCGCGATCAGTGCGTCGGTCTCGAGCGCGTCGCCGCCGACCGGTATTTCCCACTCATGCCGACGGTGCAGTCCCGCTTGCGCGCCACCGCCAGACTTGAATGTCTGAAGCCATCGATCGCCCGAAAGCCGGACGCGCAATGCGCTGCGCGCGCCTTTGAGTGCGAGCGCCGGCGTGTCGAAATAGACGTTCGAAAGACGGACCGCGTGGCCTTCGCCGCCAGCCAGCGTTTCGAGCACCTGCTTCGCATGGGCCCGCTCTGATTCAGGCAGCGACAGCTTGAGTTCCGCTTCGACGGCCATGGTCAGTCCTGGTCAGAAAAACAACTTGGCGAGCTCGACACCGGGGTCGTCCGCGCGCATGAATGCCTCGCCGACGAGGAACGTATTGACGTCATGCTTGCGCATGCGTTCGACGTCCGCACGATTCAGGATGCCCGACTCGGTCACGACGATGCGGTCGTCCGGAATGCGCTCGAGCAAACCGATTGTCGTCTCGAGCGAAGTCTCGAACGTGCGCAGGTTCCGGTTGTTGACGCCGATCAGCGGTGTGCGCAGCGTGAGCGCATGGTCGAGTTCATCGCCGTTGTGCACTTCGACGAGCACGGCGAGGCCGAGCGAGTGCGCGAAGGTTTCGAGGTCACGCATCTGCTGCGGTTCGAGTGCGGCCGCAATCAGCAAGATGCAGTCGGCATTCATCGCCCGCGCTTCGACGATCTGGTAAGGATCGATGATGAAGTCCTTGCGCAGCACGGGAATGTTGCACGCCGCGCGAGCGGCTTCGAGATAGGCCGCACTGCCTTGGAAGAACTGCACGTCGGTCAGCACCGACAGACACGCGGCGCCGTGACTCGCGTACGAGGCAGCGATCTCGGCAGGCCGGAAGTCTTCCTTGAACACACCCTTCGACGGGCTTGCCTTTTTCACTTCGGCGATCACGGCCGATGCGCCGATCGCATGCTTGGCGCGCAGCGCGCCGACGAAGTCACGCGCAGGCGCGCGCGACTCCGCGGTCAGGCGCAGGTCTTCGAACGGCGCGCTTTGTTCGGCCGTCGCCACTTCCTGGCGCTTGACCGCAATGATTTTGTCGAGAATATCGCTCATGACGTCTGCTGTATTTCCGCTGTGTCTCTTTCAGCCGTGCAGCGTGGTGATCACACACCGCGCTGCGCCGGGATCAGGCCGTGCAGCCCTGCGTAAATCGCACGAGCGCATCGACCTTCGCGCGCGCCGCACCGCTGGCGATTGCCTCGCGCGCGAGCACAATGCCGTCCGCGATCGATGCCGATCGATTGGCAGCGTACAAGGCCGTTCCGGCGTTCAGTGTGACAATCTCGCGCGCAACACCGGGCTTGTTGTCGAGCGCTTCGAGCAGCAGCACCTTGGACTCGTTCGCATCGGCGACCTTGAGGCTGCGGTTCGACACCATCTGCATGCCGAAGTCCTCGGGATGGATCTCGTATTCGGTGACGACACCGTCCTTGAGTTCACCGACCTTGGTGGCGGCACCGAGCGCGACCTCATCCATCCCGTCCTGGCCGTAGACGACGAGCACGTGCTGGGCCCCGAGTCGTTGCATCACACGGACCTGGATGCCGACGAGGTCAGGATGGAACACGCCCATCAACTGATTGGGGGCGCCTGCCGGGTTGGTCAACGGACCGAGAATATTGAACAGCGTGCGCACGCCCATTTCCCGACGCACCGCCGCCACGTTCTTCATCGCCGGGTGATGATTCGGCGCGAACATGAATCCCATGCCGGTTTCGGCGATCGATTCGGCGACCTGCTGCGGCGACAACATGATGTTCACGCCGAGCGCCTCGAGCACATCGGCGCTGCCCGATTTGCTCGATACGCCGCGATTGCCGTGCTTGGCGACCTTTGCGCCGGCCGCCGCCGTGACGAACATCGTCGCCGTCGAGATATTGAACGTGTGCGATCCGTCGCCCCCGGTGCCGACGATATCGACGAAATTCGAGTCATCCGCGACTTCGACCTTATTGGCGAATTCGCGCATGACCATCGCGGCTGCGGCGATTTCGCCGATCGTTTCCTTCTTGACGCGCAGGCCCGTGATGATGGCCGCCGTCATGACCGGTGACAGTTCGCCGCGCATGATGAGCCGCATCAGGTGCAGCATTTCATCGTGGAAGATCTCGCGGTGTTCGATCGTTCGCTGCAGGGCTTCTTGCGCGGTGATCGGCATGCTGTGCACAGCCGGCTGAGCCTGAGTCATCGCACGCCTCGCAGGAAGTTCTCGAGCAGTGCATGGCCGTGCTCCGACAGGATCGATTCCGGGTGGAATTGCACGCCTTCGACCGGCAGCGTCTTGTGACGCACGCCCATGATTTCACCGTCGGGCGTGCGCGCCGAGACTTCGAGGCAGTCGGGCAGCGTCGCCTGTTCGATCGCGAGCGAGTGATAGCGCGTGACCGTGAACGTCTTGGGCAGATCGGAGAACACACCCCGACCGTCGGTTTCGATCTCGCTGACCTTGCCGTGCATGATCGTCTGTGCGCGCACGACACGGCCGCCGAAGGCTTCGCCGATCGCCTGATGCCCGAGGCACACGCCGAGGATCGGATATTGATCAGAGAGCTTGCGGAGCACGTCGAGCGTAATGCCCGCGTGTTGCGGGTTGCTCGGTCCGGGCGACAGGCAGATGCGCTCGGGCTTGAGCGCCTCGATCTGCTCAATCGTGATTTCGTCGTTGCGGAAGGTCCGCACGTCCTCTCCGAGCTCGCCGAAGTACTGCACCAGGTTGTAGGTGAACGAGTCGTAGTTGTCGATCATCAGAAGCATGATTACTCCTAACCCCTTGAAACTAAGGGATGTTTGCTTTGTCTTTGCTTGGCGACGGTTCTCTTTGCCGCCGATTTACCACCATTCAAGGCGGCACCGCCCGCCAGGGGCGTGTTGATGCGTGGCGTTCAGGGACGCCAGCCGAAGAACAGCAAGAAAGGGGTTGCTTTGCCAATGATTCGCATGGTCTGCACATTCTAGCAGGATGCACTCAATTCGCGTGCCTACGTTCCTTTAGAGATTCCCCGTCTTGCTCAAAGCACTCAGGATGACGTTCGCCACAGCGTTGGGCTGCGAGATCAGCGCAACGTGACTGGCGCCCGGGATCACCGTGAGCGTCGCGTTGATCGTTTTCGCTTCCAGTTGCTGGAACTGCGGCGGAATGATCTGGTCCTGATCGCCATAGACCCACCACGACGGTTTCGTTTTCCACGCGGCGATCGAGACTTTGTCTTCGAGGCAGTGCGAGAACAGCGGCCCCTGGGAGACGGCCAGAACGGCGGCGGTCGCCTTGGGAACGTCCGGTGCAAAGCTGTTCAGAAACGTATCGTGGGTCAGGGTGAGAAATCCCGCGGAATTGACGATCAGTCCGTTTGCTTCCCAGGCGGGCGTCGGAAACGGGGCCGTGATGTCGTTGATCGACTCACCGTTGCCGGGCGCGAACGCCGAGACATAGACCAATGCCGCGACTTTCGGGTCGATGCCCGCTTGCGTGATGACGGCGCCGCCGTAGGAGTGGCCGACCAGGATGACCGGACCGCTCTGCGCATCGATCGCCTGCGTGACGACGCTGGCGTCGTCAGCGAGAGAAGTGCGCGGCAATTGCACCGCGACGACATTGACGCCGTGTTGTTGCAGCAGGGAAACGATGGTCGCCCAACTCGAACCGTCTGCCCACGCGCCGTGTACCAGAACGACGGTCGCGCTCGTGGCCGCGTCCGAACTGCCGCAACCGCCAAGCGCACCAGCCGTCATCAACATGGTTGCGGTCAGCCAGGCTCTCCAGAGCCCTTTCAGTTGATTGAACATGCGCGATCTCCCCGGGATCTTTTCGTCCGAAGACTCTAGAAGATCCCCTATCGATCGGCATCGCGCGGCGTCCGGTCCGCATGATCTGTCGTCTGGATGTGCACCGGTCAGACGAGATCCGAACTGTGCGCACGAAATACACCGTTCGGGGCGAGCCGATGCGCTTCGCCTGGCGGATAGCCGATCGGAGAATATCGAGCGTTCTCGGTGAGGCGTGATTCATGCCTTGTCAAACCCCATGACTTTGATCGCGGGGGTGCCGGAACTCGAAGTTCGTACGATGCATCATGCAAACCGGACGCTGCGATATGGCCGCACATATTGAACTTGTCTACAGTGGCGCATCGCTGTGCTTCAAACGTTGGGCCAAGGAAGGTTGCATCGCAAACTGTGGTTCGAACTCCCATGCGCAAGTACTTCTTCATCGTTACCGACACGCTTTTGTCTGCGGTATCCGTGCCACTCCAGATCGTCGCGGCGCGGCGTCTGTCGATTTAACGCAGGCGACCCTCTGTGCTGTTAAAACATGGCGATGCATTGTCAGAGGCGCTCAAACGAATGCGGCCTCGTGTCGACACCGTCTTTCGCGGCGAGCTGGGCGTCTCGACGGAAGTCAGTTTCGCAGCCGGCCCGGCGGCCTTTCTGCATATGCTCGATGGCCAAGCGTGGATCTCCCAGCCCGATGGCGAGTGTGTGTCGTTGCGGCCGGGCGATTTCGTGCTTGTGCTCAATCGGGATGGCTTCACGCTACACGATCAGCCGAACGGCACTGAACGCAGACGTTTTGAGGCGCATCCGTCGCTTGCCGAAAATGCGCATGGCCAGGGCATTCGATGGGCGGCGAATGACACGATTGCCGCGAGTTTTCTCGCCGGCGCGTTTCATTTCAACGGCCGGCCCCTGTGCACGTTGCTATCCGGCCTCCCGGGGCTGGTTCAGCTGAGTCGCGACGGCGCCGGAATGCCGCCGTGGCTGGCGACCATGTCGCACTTCCTGAATGAAGAAGCGAACAACGTCGGTCCGGGTTCTTCGTTCGTGATTCCCCGTGTGATCGAACTGCTCGTGACGGGCACGTTACGAGCATGGATTTGTAGTCAGGGCGAGCGACTGGGGTGGCTGGCGGGACTGAGCGACGAACGTATCGGGCGTGCGCTGAATGCGATGCATCTGGATCCGGCGCGCGCGTGGACCGTGGAATCGCTTGCGGAGATCGCCACGATGTCGCGCTCGATTTTCTCCGAGCGATTCACCGCAGCGGTTGGCGTGCCGCCGCGGCGTTACCTCACCCGATGGCGTTTAACGGTCGCAGCCGACTTGCTGCGTGCAGGCACGTCGAAAGTGATCGAGGTCGCCCACGAAGCGGGGTATGGCTCGGAAGCCGCGTTCAGCCGGGCATTCAAGGCGCAGTTCGGCTATCCGCCGCGCGATACGCGTCACGTCGCGCAAGCAGAAATCGTTGCGCCGGCCGGTGTCAACGCGCGGCACCTTGAACACGCGGCCCATCCGGAGAAACCGCGCGTCTGAAGAGATGCGCGGCATCGGGCCGGATGTCAGATCTCGGTGTCGAGTCCGTCTTGCACTTGCTCCGCGGCGCGAAGCACGGCGCGGGCCTTGTTTTCGGTCTCTTGCCATTCCATCTCGGGCACCGAATCGGCCACGACACCCGCCGCGGCCTGAACGTACAGATTGCCGTTCTTGATGATGCCGGTCCGGATCGCAATCGCGAGATCCATCTCACCCGAGAACGACAGGTAGCCGACCGCGCCGCCATAAATACCGCGCTTGACCGGCTCGAGTTCGTCGATGAGCTCGAGCGCGCGGACCTTCGGCGCACCCGACAGCGTGCCTGCGGGGAACGTCGCGCGCAGCACGTCGAGGTTGTTCATGCCCGGCTTGAGCTTGCCTTCGACCGAGCTGACGATATGTTGCACGTGCGAGTACTTTTCGATGACCATCTTGTCGGTCACGAGAACCGAACCCGTCTTGGCGATGCGGCCCACGTCGTTGCGCGCGAGGTCGATCAGCATCACGTGCTCCGCGATCTCCTTCGGATCATTGAGCAGCTCGGTCGCGAGTTCCGCGTCGCGCTCGGGGGTGTTGCCACGCGGGCGTGTGCCGGCGAGCGGACGGATCGTGACGATGCGCTCGTCGCCGCGCTCTTCCTGGCGCACCAGAATTTCGGGCGACGCACCCACCACCTGGAAATCGCCGAAATTGTAGAAATACATGTACGGCGACGGATTCAGCGAACGCAGCGCGCGATAGAGCGACAGCGGATTGTCGCGGTACGGCTTGATCAGGCGCTGGCCGACCTGGACCTGCATGAGTTCGCCGGCGGCAATGTTTTCCTTCGCCTTGCGTACCGCATTCAGGTAGTCCTGCTTGTCGAACTCGCGATGAATCTCGGTACGCACGCTGGCTGACGTGACCGGTGGTTGAACCGTCTTCACCAGACGCGAGCGCAGTTCGCGCAGGCGCTGGCGTGTTTTCGCGTAAGCCTCGGGTTGCGACGGATCCGCGTAAACGATCAGGTAGAGCTTGCCCGCGAGATTGTCGATGACTGCCACTTCTTCGGTGAGCAGCAGCTGAATGTCGGGCAGGCCGAGGTCATCCGGCGGCGCGGTGTCCGCGAGCTTCTTCTCGATATAGCGCACCGCGTCGTAGCCGAAGTATCCGGCGAGGCCGCCGCAGAAACGCGGCAGGCCGGGACGTTGCGCGACCTTGAAGCGATCCTGGTATTGCTGGATGAACTCGAGCGCGTCGCCGTCATGCGTTTCGACGACCACACCGTCGCGCACGATCTCGCAGCGCGTGCCGATCGCACGCAGCAGGGTCCGCGCGGGCAGGCCGATAAACGAGTAGCGGCCAAAGCGCTCGCCGCCGACGACGGACTCGAGCAGAAACGAGTTCGCGCCGTTGCGCTCAGGTTGTGCGAGTTTCAGGTAGAGCGAGAGCGGTGTCTCGAGGTCGGCGAGCGCCTCGGCGATCAGCGGAATGCGGTTGTAGCCCGCGTTCGCCAGCGACTGGAATTCGATTTCGGTCATGTTTGGGGTTCCGGTGAGCCCGCGTGCGTTCGGCTCGGGCCGACGCTCGGAAAGCGGGGAGTGCGCTTCGCACGGTGGTGCAGTTGCTTGCTGCCTTCGATCGGGGCGTGTCGCAAAAAAGCGCGACCCGATCGCAAGACAAGCGCAGCCATCGACCGGTACGGACCGGAGGACACCATCGACACGGAAAGCGGCACAGACAGAAAACGGTGGCTGAAGACGAGCTTCAGCGGCCTTGTGTTGAAATCACCAAGACCAGCGACGCCAGGGCCAGGCTCCCCGGTCGATATCGCAACGACTCCGTTTTCGATTGACGAACATGACGAGTAAGAAGAGTTTCGTTTGATCCGGATCGGATCGAACCCGGCATTCGCAACGCGCTCGAACTTTCTCGGACGTATTTCGAATGCCGCTTGCTGCTTTGCCTGCGGCCGTCGCGACAGTCCGGATTCCGGTTCCACGCATCGGGCTCGCACGCCTGGCTCCTATTGATGCAGCCAGTGCGCGGCTTCAAGCAGCGAGCCGACTATACCATCGGAGTCGATCGAATGTACAGGTTGCCCATGGTTGTACCCGTACGGGACGGTCAGCACCGCGATGCCGGCCGCGCGGGCCGCGAGTGCGTCGTTTTCCGAGTCGCCGATCGCGAGCATCTGCGCGGGCGCAAGGCCGAGTGCTTCGCTCGCCCGTATCAGCGGCAGGGGGTCGGGCTTCTTCTTTTCGAAGCTGTCGCCACCGAACACGGCGTCGAAGTACGCGCGCAGTCCGACCTGCGTCAGCAGGTCTTCGGCAAACCGGTGCGGCTTGTTCGTTACGCAAACGAGCTTGAGTCCGGCGTCGCGCAATGCCGCGAGACCTTCGGCCACGTCTGCATAGACGGCAGAGTGGCGGCCGTTCACGGTCGCGTACGCGTGCTGGTACCGGTCGAGGGCCGCTGCAAATTGCGCGTCGACCTGGTCGGCGGGCAGTCGCGCCGTCAGCACGCTTCTGACAAGGTGCTCGGAGCCCTTGCCGACATAGCGCAGCAATTCCTCGCTGGAGATGGCGGGGAGTCCGCTGCCTTCGAGCATCAGGTTCAGCGCGGCGTTGAAGTCACCCGCGGTGTCGACCATCGTCCCGTCGAGGTCGATGATCGCGCCGCGAATCTGCTCGCGTGCGACGCGAGGCACGATCGCCGGGGCGCTCATGCGGCCTTCGCCAGCGAGGCGAGTTCGGCGCGCATCTCGCCAATGACTTTCGAATAATCGGGGTGGCCGAAAATCGCCGAGCCCGCGACGAAGGTGTCGGCACCTGCTGCTGCGATCTGCGCGATATTGTCTTTCTTGACGCCACCGTCGACCTCGAGCCGGATGTCGCGCCCGGTGCGTTCGCGGTACGCGTCGATCTTCTGGCGTGCAAGGCGGATCTTGTTCAGTGCTTCGGGAATGAACGACTGACCGCCAAAGCCCGGATTGACCGACATGATCAAGATGATGTCGATCTTGTCCATCACATGATCCATATGATCGAGCGAGGTCGCCGGGTTGAAGACAAGGCCCGTCTCGCAACCGTGATCGCGAATCAGCGACAGCGTGCGGTCGACGTGGTCCGATGCTTCGGGGTGGAACGTGATGTGGTTCGCGCCAGCCTTCGCAAAATCCGGCGCGATACGGTCGACCGGGCGCACCATCAGGTGCACGTCGATCGGTACCGTCACATGCGGCCTGATGGCCTCGAGCACCACCGGCCCGATGGTCAGGTTCGGCACGTAGTGGTTGTCCATCACATCGAAGTGGACCCAGTCGGCACCCGCGGCGACGACGTTACGGACTTCTTCGCCGAGGCGGGAAAAGTCGGCGGAGAGGATGCTCGGTGCGATACGGTATGTCGGATTCATTGTGGGAAGACCGATAAGTGCTGCGTATGGAGAAACCGGCGCGTGACGCGGTGGGATGCCCGGATGCCGGCAGGGGCGCCTGACGGGGCCCGATAGGGCGGCCGCGGGGCGTTTGCAGGGGCGGCCAAAAAGGCGCCATCGAACGGGCATTGCAAACCAGGACACGAAAGTTGAATTTTAACGCCGTGGCGCCTTGCGATCTTGTCAGCCAAAAGGCGGGTCGCTCACCGGCGGTTGCGGCACATCCCGGCATCAAGGAGAATGCGTCGGGACGATGCGGCGCGTGTTTGCGCCGGGCCTGCGCCACCACACTCTATGAACCGCTATCAAATGTCTGTCGCCGTCCAGGTGCGCTACCTGCCGGAGCAATCGGACCCGACCGGACGCCAGTACGCGTTCGCGTACACGATCACGATCCGCAACACCGGTGCGGTTGCCGCCCAGCTGATCTCGCGACACTGGATCATCACCGACAGCGAAAACACCCTGCAGGAAGTCGCGGGGCTCGGCGTGGTCGGCAATCAGCCTTTACTCGCGCCCGGCGAGCAGTTCGAATATACGAGCTGGGCCGTGATCGCGACCCCGGCCGGGTCGATGCGCGGCGAATATTTTTGTGTGGCGGAAGATGGCGCGCGATTCGAAGCGCCGATCGCGGAATTCGGGCTCGCGATGCCGCGGACCTTGCACTGAGTCGAGAGAGAGGATTGCTTTTGGGCCGTGGTTTGCTCCGCGGTGCGGCTGCCGCACTGCTTGTGTTGCTCGCGTCGTGCGCTTCGCACGGCCCTGTGTCCACGTCGACGTCGCCGGCCCCGAGCCCCTGGTTCTCGGGCGCGGGTGGCCCTGACCTCAATGAAGAGCGTGTGATCGCCACGCAGCGACTCACGCCGGTGACGTGGGACCGCGTGCCCGGCTGGGATGACGATGCGCTGATCGGCGCGATGCCGGCATTGCGCGCCAATTGCATGCGCGTGGGCGGTGAGGCGCGCTGGCGTGCGGCGTGTTCGGCGGCATCGCAGCTCGACGAGCTCGATGCGCAGGCGGTGCGGAGTTTCTTCGAACAGTATTTCGCGCCGTACCAGTTGGCGAACACCGACGGAACGGTCGACGGGCTGGTCACGGGCTACTACGAGCCGCTGCTGCGTGGCTCGCGGGTACGGCATGCACCGTATCTCTACCCTCTGTATAAGTGGCCGGCAGCCTATCGGAACGGCGAGACCTTGCCCGATCGCGCGCAATTGATGCGCAGCGGTGTGCTCAAGGGGTCCGAGCTTGTGTATGTGGACGACCCGGTCGAAGCCTTCTTTCTCCAGATTCAGGGGTCGGGGCGCATCACGATGGACGACGGCTCGATCATGCGGCTCGGCGTGGGCGGCACGAACAACCAGCCGTATCAGTCGATCGGCCGTTGGTTGATCGATCATGGTCAACTGACGCCGGCGCAGGCGACCATGCAGGGGATCCGTTCCTGGGCACGCGCGAATCCGACACGCGTCGATGGGCTCCTGAATGTGAATCCGCGTTTCGTGTTTTTCCGGGAGCTGTCGGCGCAGGTGCCGGGCGGCGGCGCGGACGACGGCCCGATTGGTGCGCTCGGCGTGCCGCTGACCGCCGAGCGTTCAATCGCGGTGGATCCGTCGGCCATTCCGCTCGGTACGCCGGTGTTTCTGTCGACGACGCGTCCGATGTCGAGCGAGCCGCTGAACCGCCTTGTGTTCGCGCAGGACGTGGGTTCGGCGATCAAGGGCTCGGTGCGCGCGGATTACTTCTGGGGGTTTGGCGACGAGGCCGGCGATCTCGCCGGGCATATGAAGCAGCGCGGACGGGTGTGGCTGCTGCTGCCGAAGTCCTAGTTCTCGCTTGATGTCGCAGTGCACGCAAAAAACCTCTTGCATCGCCCGATCAGATCCCGCTAGAATCCACGTTTTCGCGATTCGAGATTCATTTCGAGTTGCAGGGGTTTCAGAGGTTTATTGATCTCTTTAATTCCGATTCGTTAAAAAGTTTGCTTGAAAAAACTTGTTGACGAAACGAAGTGAGGTGTACATAATCTCGCTTCTCTGCTGCAAACGCAGCGACGCAGAAAACGCAGTGAAGTGAGCGGATTTTGCGAACGATCTTTAAAAATCTACAGCCGATAAGTGTGGGCGCTTGATAAGCGATGCACCGTCGGATCAGCGGGTGAGTTTTAGGACTCATGATGTCTGATTGACGGCATAGCAAAGGTATTTATCAAGTCTCACACTCTGTAAAAGGTAAGTTTTGATTCATCGAAACTTGTCAGCACATTGAGTGAGCGACCGGTTCTTAATTGAACCGAAAACAGTAACAGGTATTGAACTGAAGAGTTTGATCCTGGCTCAGATTGAACGCTGGCGGCATGCCTTACACATGCAAGTCGAACGGCAGCACGGGGGCAACCCTGGTGGCGAGTGGCGAACGGGTGAGTAATACATCGGAACGTGTCCTGTAGTGGGGGATAGCCCGGCGAAAGCCGGATTAATACCGCATACGATCTACGGATGAAAGCGGGGGATCGAAAGACCTCGCGCTATAGGGGCGGCCGATGGCGGATTAGCTAGTTGGTGGGGTAAAGGCCTACCAAGGCGACGATCCGTAGCTGGTCTGAGAGGACGATCAGCCACACTGGGACTGAGACACGGCCCAGACTCCTACGGGAGGCAGCAGTGGGGAATTTTGGACAATGGGCGAAAGCCTGATCCAGCAATGCCGCGTGTGTGAAGAAGGCCTTCGGGTTGTAAAGCACTTTTGTCCGGAAAGAAAACGCTCTAGCTAATATCTGGAGCGGATGACGGTACCGGAAGAATAAGCACCGGCTAACTACGTGCCAGCAGCCGCGGTAATACGTAGGGTGCGAGCGTTAATCGGAATTACTGGGCGTAAAGCGTGCGCAGGCGGTTTGTTAAGACGGATGTGAAATCCCCGGGCTCAACCTGGGAACTGCATTCGTGACTGGCAAGCTAGAGTATGGCAGAGGGGGGTGGAATTCCACGTGTAGCAGTGAAATGCGTAGAGATGTGGAGGAACACCGATGGCGAAGGCAGCCCCCTGGGCCAATACTGACGCTCATGCACGAAAGCGTGGGGAGCAAACAGGATTAGATACCCTGGTAGTCCACGCCCTAAACGATGTCAACTAGTTGTTGGGGATTCATTTCCTTAGTAACGTAGCTAACGCGTGAAGTTGACCGCCTGGGGAGTACGGTCGCAAGATTAAAACTCAAAGGAATTGACGGGGACCCGCACAAGCGGTGGATGATGTGGATTAATTCGATGCAACGCGAAAAACCTTACCTACCCTTGACATGTACGGAACCCTGCTGAGAGGTGGGGGTGCTCGAAAGAGAGCCGTAACACAGGTGCTGCATGGCTGTCGTCAGCTCGTGTCGTGAGATGTTGGGTTAAGTCCCGCAACGAGCGCAACCCTTGTCCTTAGTTGCTACGCAAGAGCACTCTAGGGAGACTGCCGGTGACAAACCGGAGGAAGGTGGGGATGACGTCAAGTCCTCATGGCCCTTATGGGTAGGGCTTCACACGTCATACAATGGTCGGAACAGAGGGTTGCCAACCCGCGAGGGGGAGCTAATCCCAGAAAACCGATCGTAGTCCGGATTGCACTCTGCAACTCGAGTGCATGAAGCTGGAATCGCTAGTAATCGCGGATCAGCATGCCGCGGTGAATACGTTCCCGGGTCTTGTACACACCGCCCGTCACACCATGGGAGTGGGTTTTACCAGAAGTGGCTAGTCTAACCGCAAGGAGGACGGTCACCACGGTAGGATTCATGACTGGGGTGAAGTCGTAACAAGGTAGCCGTATCGGAAGGTGCGGCTGGATCACCTCCTTTCCAGAGCTCGCATCAATTGTTGAGCGTTCACGCTTATCGGCTGTAATACGACAGACTGGAAGAGGGTCTGTAGCTCAGTCGGTTAGAGCACCGTCTTGATAAGGCGGGGGTCGATGGTTCGAATCCATCCAGACCCACCACGCTTCCTCAGACGGACAATCCCTCTATGTTTCATCGCGGATTGCCGTGTGAAATCAGTCAAATCAGTACATGGGGGCATAGCTCAGCTGGGAGAGCACCTGCTTTGCAAGCAGGGGGTCGTCGGTTCGATCCCGTCTGCCTCCACCATTAATCTGTAGTCGAGAACGCGGTGATATCGGAGTGAATAACTCGATGTCGCAAGACTGCGTTGTCGACTAGCGATTTACGTGCTGGTCAGTCTTTAGTAGGTTTATATCGATGGTTTTCCATCAATAAATCGGCTGTCGTTCTTTAACAATCTGGAAGAAGAATTTGTCTATTGGAAACACACTTGAGATGGTGTGTGGAAGATAGATGGGTTGTGATTGTATCAAATGTATTTAAGTGATCTTAAAGTCACTTGGAATACGGCAAACGCGAAAACTCAATTCTTATAACGTGGTCTGCTGTTCATGGCAGACATACGCGTTATAGGGTCAAGCGAACAAGTGCATGTGGTGGATGCCTTGGCGATCACAGGCGATGAAGGACGCGGTAGCCTGCGAAAAGTTGTGGGGAGCTGGCAAACGAGCTTTGATCCACAAATGTCCGAATGGGGAAACCCGGCCCTCTTGGGTCATCCATGACTGAATACATAGGTCATGTGAAGCGAACGCGGTGAACTGAAACATCTAAGTAGCCGCAGGAAAAGAAATCAACCGAGATTCCCAAAGTAGTGGCGAGCGAAATGGGATCAGCCTGTACTCTTTATTTGTATTGTTAGCCAAACGCTCTGGAAAGTGCGGCCATAGTGGGTGATAGCCCCGTAGGCGAAAACAGTATGAAAGAACTAGGTGTACGACAAGTAGGGCGGGACACGTGAAATCCTGTCTGAAGATGGGGGGACCATCCTCCAAGGCTAAATACTCGTGATCGACCGATAGTGAACCAGTACCGTGAGGGAAAGGCGAAAAGAACCCCGGGAGGGGAGTGAAATAGATCCTGAAACCGCATGCATACAAACAGTCGGAGCCTGGAAACGGGTGACGGCGTACCTTTTGTATAATGGGTCAGCGACTTACGTTCTGTAGCGAGCTTAACCGAGTAGGGAAGGCGTAGCGAAAGCGAGTCCGAATAGGGCGCATAGTTGCAGGGCGTAGACCCGAAACCGGATGATCTATCCATGGCCAGGATGAAGGTGCGGTAACACGTACTGGAGGTCCGAACCCACTAATGTTGAAAAATTAGGGGATGAGCTGTGGATAGGGGTGAAAGGCTAAACAAATCCGGAAATAGCTGGTTCTCTCCGAAAACTATTTAGGTAGTGCCTCGTGTATCACCTTCGGGGGTAGAGCACTGTCATGGTTGAAGGGTCCATTGCGGATTACTTCGCCATAGCAAACTCCGAATACCGAAGAGTGCAATCACGGGAGACAGACGTCGGGTGCTAACGTCCGACGTCAAGAGGGAAACAACCCAGACCGCCAGCTAAGGTCCCCAAGATTGGCTAAGTGGGAAACGAAGTGGGAAGGCTAAAACAGTCAGGAGGTTGGCTTAGAAGCAGCCACCCTTTAAAGAAAGCGTAATAGCTCACTGATCGAGTCGTCCTGCGCGGAAGATGTAACGGGGCTAAGCCAGTCACCGAAGCTGCGGATGCGTGCTTGCACGCATGGTAGGAGAGCGTTCCGTAAGCCTGCGAAGGTGCCTTGTAAAGGGTGCTGGAGGTATCGGAAGTGCGAATGCTGACATGAGTAGCGATAAAGGGGGTGAAAGGCCCCCTCGCCGTAAGCCCAAGGTTTCCTACGCAACGTTCATCGGCGTAGGGTGAGTCGGCCCCTAAGGCGAGGCAGAAATGCGTAGCTGATGGGAAGCAGGTTAATATTCCTGCACCGTCGTTAGATGCGATGGGGGGACGGATCGCGGAAGGTTGTCCGGGTGTTGGAAGTCCCGGTCGCTGCATTGGAGAAGGCACTTAGGCAAATCCGGGTGCGCAATTCAAGGGTGTGGCGCGAGCTTCTTCGGAAGCGAAGCAATTGGAAGTGGTTCCAAGAAAAGCCTCTAAGCTTCAGTCTAACGAGACCGTACCGCAAACCGACACAGGTGGGCGAGATGAGTATTCTAAGGCGCTTGAGAGAACTCGGGAGAAGGAACTCGGCAAATTGGTACCGTAACTTCGGGATAAGGTACGCCCTTGTAGCTTGATAGGCTTGCGCCTAAAGGGTGAAAGGGTTGCAATAAACTGGTGGCTGCGACTGTTTAATAAAAACACAGCACTCTGCAAACACGAAAGTGGACGTATAGGGTGTGACGCCTGCCCGGTGCCGGAAGATTAAATGATGGGGTGCAAGCTCTTGATTGAAGTCCCGGTAAACGGCGGCCGTAACTATAACGGTCCTAAGGTAGCGAAATTCCTTGTCGGGTAAGTTCCGACCTGCACGAATGGCGTAACGATGGCCACACTGTCTCCTCCCGAGACTCAGCGAAGTTGAAGTGTTTGTGATGATGCAATCTACCCGCGGCTAGACGGAAAGACCCCATGAACCTTTACTGTAGCTTTGCATTGGACTGTGAACCGATCTGTGTAGGATAGGTGGGAGGCTATGAAACCGGAACGCTAGTTTCGGTGGAGCCGACCTTGAAATACCACCCTGGTTTGTTTGCGGTTCTAACCTTGGCCCGTGATCCGGGTCGGGGACAGTGCATGGTAGGCAGTTTGACTGGGGCGGTCTCCTCCCAAAGCGTAACGGAGGAGTACGAAGGTACGCTAGGTACGGTCGGAAATCGTGCTGATAGTGCAATGGCATAAGCGTGCTTAACTGCGAGACTGACAAGTCGAGCAGGTGCGAAAGCAGGTCATAGTGATCCGGTGGTTCTGTATGGAAGGGCCATCGCTCAACGGATAAAAGGTACTCTGGGGATAACAGGCTGATACCGCCCAAGAGTTCATATCGACGGCGGTGTTTGGCACCTCGATGTCGGCTCATCTCATCCTGGGGCTGTAGCCGGTCCCAAGGGTATGGCTGTTCGCCATTTAAAGAGGTACGTGAGCTGGGTTTAAAACGTCGTGAGACAGTTTGGTCCCTATCTGCCGTGGGCGTTGGATATTTGAAGGGGGCTGCTCCTAGTACGAGAGGACCGGAGTGGACGAACCTCTGGTGTACCGGTTGTCACGCCAGTGGCATCGCCGGGTAGCTATGTTCGGAAGAGATAACCGCTGAAAGCATCTAAGCGGGAAACTCGCCTTAAGATGAGATATCCCTGGGGCTTCGAGCCCCTTGAAGGGTCGTTCAAGACCAGGACGTTGATAGGTCAGGTGTGGAAGCGCAGTAATGCGTTAAGCTAACTGATACTAATTGCCCGTAAGGCTTGATCCTATAACACGTGTGTTTGCCCTCCACGTGGACGTGAGTATCGTGTGTTTGCCCGATGCACTCACAACCCAAAATTCTTCTTCTCAGATTGGCTTGGCAGCGATGTCTGCCAGGCAACAAGTCATGCCTGATGACCATAGCGAGTTGGTACCACCCCTTCCCATCCCGAACAGGACCGTGAAACGACTCCACGCCGATGATAGTGCGGGTTCCCGTGTGAAAGTAGGTAATCGTCAGGCTGTTTAACACCAAAAAGCCCTGCTCATCGAGCAGGGCTTTTTGCTTTTGTGCGCCCGATGTGCGCCAAATTCGCTTCCCGATCTAGTCGACTGTCACGAGCGCGTACCATATCGACTATCGCTACTCGCTTTCGAAGTCGAGCCTCATGAAGATCATCAACGGCATCGTGAATGCCGTTTGTCCCCACGATTGCCCTGATACCTGCGCACTTCGCGTGGTGGTCGAGAACGGCAAAGCCATCAAAGTCCAGGGCGACCCGGATCACCCGCCGACCAACGGTGTGCTCTGTACCAAGGTGTCCCGCTACACCGAGCGGACCTATCACCAAGATCGCCTGACGCAGCCGATGCGCCGTGTCGGCAAAAAAGGCGAGGGCCGTTTCGAGCCGATCACGTGGGACGAAGCCTTCCGGCTTGCGGCGGAAAAACTGAAGCCGATTGCCGCGCGCGATCCTGAAGCGATCGTGCCGTACAGCTACGCCGGGACCATGGGACTCGTTCAAGGCGAGAGCATCGCCGCGCGCTTCTTTCATACGCTTGGCGCGTCGCTGCTCGATCGAACGATTTGCGCTACCGCGGGTGTGACCGGACTCAAATATACGTACGGCGCGAGTGTCGGCATGCATCTCGAACACTTCGAGAACAGCAAGCTGATCCTGATATGGGGCAGCAATCCGATCGTATCGAGCGTGCACTTCTGGACGCGCGCGCAAGAGGCGCGCCGACGCGGCGCGAAACTGATTGCGATCGACCCCTATCGCTCGCTCACCGCCGAAAAATGCGACGAGCACATTGCACTTCAGCCCGGTACCGATGCGGCGCTTGCCCTCGGCATGATGCACGTGCTGATCCGAGATGGTCTGATCGACGATGACTACGTCGCGCGCTACACCGAAGGGTTCGATGCACTCAAGCAACGTGCGGCCGAGTATCCCCCGGAACGCGTGGCACAGATCTGCGGGATCGACGCTGAAGTCGTCACCCGGCTTGCACTCGAGTACGGCACGACGAAGCCCGCGTCGATCCGACTGAACTACGGCATGCAACGCACGCGGGGAGGCGGAAATGCCGTCCGCGCGGTGGCCTGTCTGCCGTCGCTGATCGGCGCGTGGCGCGACCCCGCCGGCGGCCTCCTTCTGTCCGTTTCGGGTTTCGCGAACGTCGACGGCGCAGCGATGATGCGCCCCGATCTCATACCCGGACACCCGCGCCGGCTCCCGCGCACGATCAATATGAGCGCGATCGGTGACGCCCTCTGCCATCCGGGAGACGACGCATTCGGACCGAAGATTGAAGCACTTATCGTCTATAACTCGAATCCGGTTGCCGTCGCCCCCGAGTCCGACAAGGTCGCACGCGGCTTTGCGCGCGAAGATCTGTTCACCATCGTGCTCGAGCATTTTCAAACGGACACGGCCGATTATGCGGATCTGCTGCTCCCCGCGACGACGCAGCTCGAGCACTTCGACGTGCACAAGGCCTACGGCCACACCTATGTGATGGTGAACCAGCCGGCGATCGATCCGATTGGAGAGTCACGGCCGAACACGGCGATATTCCGCGGCATTGCCCGAGCCATGGGTCTTGAAGAGCCCGCGCTCTACGACACGGATGAGGCGATCGCCCGCCAGGTGTTCAACTGGGATCACCCGTCGTTCTCGCATGCCGACTTCGACACCCTGATTCGCGACCGATGGGTCAAGGCACGCGTCGCCGAGGCGCCCTTTGCACAAGGCGGATTCCCGACGCCCTCGGGCAAATGCGAGTTTTATTCGAAGCGCCTGGAAGCAGAAGGTCTTGATCCGCTGCCGGACTATCTGCCGCCGCGGGAGTCAACGGAAAGTGCACCGGCACTCGCGGCCCGCTACCCGCTCACGATGATCTCGCCGCCCGCGCGCAATTTCCTGAACAGCAGCTTCGTCAACGTCGACAGTCTTCGCAGCCCGATTGGCGAGCCACGCCTGGACATTCACCCGGACGACGCCGCGGCGCGACACATCCAGGACGGGCAGCGCATTCGCGTCTTCAACGATCGCGGTCAGATTGAACTGACCGCGCGCGTCACGGACCGCGCCCGGATCGGCGTCGTGGTCGGCTTGTCGATCTGGTGGAAGAAGCTCTCGGCAGACGGGCGCAACACCAATGAACTCACGAGTCAGGCGTTGACCGACCTGGGCCGCGCCGCGACGTTTTACGATTGCCTGGTCGACGTCATGCCTCTCGGCGAGGCGGCGTAAGCAACGAGGCCGATTGAAACCGATGTTCAAACTGCCGCAAATCAGACACGATAAGCCGTGGCGCCTATCATGCGCGCGGGGTCATACGCGCTTGCGTCTGGAGGCCAGAGTCTAGTCACTGGCGTTGCTTCAAGTCAGTCGCCCGGATAGCATCGCGTTTTAGCACGACCATTCGAAAACAAACAGGAGACAGGTTATGGATCGTATCTGGCTGAAGTCGTATCCCCCCGGCGTACCGGAGCAGATCGATACATCCATTTATCCGTCGCTCGTCGAGCTGCTTGAAGAGAGCTTCCGGCAATACAGCGAACGCGACGTGTTCAGCTGCATGGGCAAGGCGATCACCTACCGCCAGCTCGACGAGTATTCAAAGAAGCTCGCCGCATGGCTGCAGTCGAGAGGTCTTCAGCCCGGCGCACGCGTTGCGCTGATGATGCCGAACATTCTGCAGTATCCGGTCGCGCTCGCTGCCGTGCTGCGCGCGGGCTACACCGTCGTCAACGTTAATCCGCTCTATACGCCGCGGGAACTCGAGCATCAGCTCAAGGACAGCGGCGCGGAAGCGATCATCATCCTCGAGAACTTTGCCGTGACCTTGCAGAAGGTCATCGCGAATACGGCGATCAAACATGTGGTCGTCGCGACGATGGGCGACTTGCTCGGACCGAAGGGCGCGATCGTCAATTTTGTCGTGCGCAGCGTGAAGAAGATGGTGCCGGCGTGGAGCCTTCCTGGTCACGTGAGTTTTAAACAGGCGCTCGCGCAAGGCGATGCCGGCGCGTTCAAGCGCGTGGCAGTCGGTCCCGATGCGATAGCGTTCCTTCAGTACACGGGCGGGACGACGGGGGTGGCGAAGGGTGCGATCCTGCTGCACCGGAACATTGTGGCGAACGTCATTCAGTCAGACTTGTGGCTGCAGCCCGCCAAGTTGAAGAAGGCCGATATTGGCCAATTCATTTGCGTCGTCGCGCTGCCGCTGTATCACGTCTTTGCGCTGAACTCGGGCGGCCTGCTGACCATCCGGGTTGGTGGACTCGGTGTGCTCATTCCGAATCCGCGCGATATCCCTGGCCTCATCAAGTCACTGCGCGGTATCAAGTTCACCACGTTCCCGGGCGTCAACACGCTCTATAACGCGTTGCTCAACAACCCGGAATTCAAGACGCTCGACTTCTCGAACCTGATTTGCGCGAGCGGTGGTGGCATGGCCGTGCAAGAGGCGGTCGCGAATCGCTGGATGGAAGCGACCGGCGCACCGATTCTCGAGGGATACGGCTTGTCGGAAGCGTCGCCGGTTGTGTCCTGCACGCCGTCGGACTGGACGCATTACTCGGGCACCATTGGTCTACCGATGCCGTCGACCGATATCTCCATTCGCGACGATGACGGCAACGAACTGCCTTTGGGCCAGCCGGGAGAAATCTGCGTGAAGGGCCCGCAGGTCATGGCCGGTTATTGGAATCGCCCCGACGAAACCGCCAAGGTGATGACGGCCGACGGCTTCCTGAAGACCGGTGACGTCGGGTACATGCTGGATTCGGGCGAGATCCGCATCGTCGATCGCAAGAAGGACATGATTCTCGTCTCGGGCTTCAACGTGTATCCGAACGAGGTCGAAGACGTTGTCGCGCAGCACCCCGGCGTGTTCGAAGTCGCCGCCGTGGGCGTGCCGGATAACAACTCGGGCGAAGCGGTGAAGCTGTTCGTCGTCAAAAAGGACCCGACACTCACCGAAGCGGCGCTGATCGACTTCTGCAAGGAGCGGCTGACCGGTTACAAGCGGCCGCGCCATGTCGAATTCCGCACGGAACTGCCCAAGACGAACGTCGGCAAGATTCTTCGCCGGGAACTTCGCGACGGAAAGGCCTGAGGCGTAACGGTGTGGCTGTCAAGCGCGTCGCCCGCGAGCCACGCGCCTCAGCCGGGTCAATGCATGCGCAAAGCGCACCGGTGGTAAGGTGACGCATTGCAAGTGCACGTTGAACCGTTATGAACCTCGACAGCCTGATTACCGAATTTGATCGCGGCCTGCGGTCGCTGACCGGCGTGGTGCGCGCGAGCCGCCGTTCGCCCGCCGCCGACCTCGATCTGTCCGACGCGGCCATGGCCGCCGCCGCGGCGGCCTCGACGAGCAGCATGCCCGACATGGCGTCATCCACCGCATCCGACCCGACTGCCAACGATACGTCCGCCGCAGGCGATCCGGCGCAGACGTCGCCGTTGCCTCCGGGCGTCCTGACCCCGGCTGAGCAGCGTCACGCGGCGGGCCTGATGCGTGTGAACCATGTCGGCGAAATATGCGCGCAGGCGCTGTACCAGGCCCAGAAACTGACCGCGCGGTCCGACACGCTTCGACGCGGCTTCGAGCACGCAGCACGCGAGGAAGAAGACCATCTCGCGTGGACCGCTGAGCGCCTCGATCAACTGGAGTCGCGCCCCAGCTTGTTGAATCCGCTCTGGTACACGGGCGCGCTGGCCATCGGCGTGGTCGCGGGCGCATTTGGCGACAAGGTGAGCCTCGGCTTTATGGCCGAGACCGAGCGGCAGGTCGAGCAGCATCTCGACAGCCACCTTGGCAAACTGCCTGCGAACGATCTGGCGTCACGCGCGATCGTCGAGCAAATGCGCGATGACGAAGCGGCCCACGCGCGTTCGGCGACCGACGCGGGTGGCGTCGATTTACCGCTGCCGATCCGTTCGCTGATGCGCGCGGCGTCGAAGGTGATGACCCACACTGCTTACTATATTTAGTAGCCTGCCCGTTTCCAGGCTGCGGTCACAGGCTGCGGTCACAGGCCGCAGCCACGGGTTGCGGCCCCGGGTTGAGGAAACCCCCTCTTGCGATATCACCTGTGAACGGTAAAGTGCCGTCATCGCATCCACTCCGATCGCGATTCGCCGGTTCTTTTTACCGTCGCGGACCGGCGTAATATCCGGAAATCGCGCCTCGCACAAAGGCGCCACTCACCGCACGCATTCGGCTCAATCATTTTCCCCTCGGTCCCAAAAAACGCTCTTTCCATCCGGGACTCGTCGTCGTTTCTCATCCTTTACTTTCACTTCCGCAATTAGCGCCTTAATTCTTATAGATTTTTCTCTTTTAAGTCGCCTCAAGAACCATCGCTAAGTCGTTGTTCTTGCACGCAAAAACGCTGCGACAGACAGGCAAAGTTGCTTGACCGTCCCTACACGTTCCTCTAAAGTGGGAAACAGTGTGGGAAAGTGCATTTTTGTGTGAGATCGGGGAGAAAAATCTCGTGTTCCAAGGGGCGTCGGCGCTAACACTCGATGCGAAAGGGCGGATGTCCGTCCCGACTCGCCATCGTGAAGCGCTGCAACAACAGGCAGAAGGCCGGGTCACGCTGACCAAGCACCCGGACGGCTGCCTGTTGCTGTTTCCGCGCCCCGCGTGGGAAGTGTTTCGCACGCGCGTCGCGGCGTTGCCTTATGAAGCCACGTGGACGAAACGGATTTTCCTCGGGAACGCGCAGGATGTCGAAGTCGATGGGGCAGGGCGGGTGCTCGTGTCACCGGAACTGCGTGCGGCGGCCAGTCTTGAACGCGAAGTGATGCTGCTCGGCATGGGCAGCCACTTCGAAGTCTGGGACAAGCAGACGTACGAAGCGAAGGAACAAGCGGCGATGGCGCAGGGCATGCCCGACGCGCTGAAGAACTTCACTTTCTGAAGCGCGCCGTGATGACCGCAGTATCGAATCAGCAACTGCAACACCAGACGGTGTTGCTGGAGGAGGCAGTCAATGCGCTGGTGTGGCGCGTCGACGGCACCTACGTAGACGGAACATTTGGCAGAGGCGGGCATAGCCGCGCAGTGCTCGGCAAGCTTGGCGACGGTGGTCGGCTGCTCGGATTCGACAAGGATCCGCAAGCGATCGCAACGGCGCAGCAGATCGGCGATGCACGCTTCGAGATCGTCCACGACAGCTTTGCGACGCTGTCGGACGCGCTCGTGCAACGGGGTATCGGGAAGGTGTCGGGTGTATTGATGGATCTCGGCGTGTCGTCGCCGCAGTTCGACGATCCGGCGCGCGGCTTCAGCTTTCGCCATGACGGCCCGCTCGATATGCGGATGGACACGACGCGCGGCGAATCGGCCGCGCAATGGCTCGCGCGGGCGACGCAGGCGGAATTGACGGAGGTGATTCGCGATTATGGGGAAGAACGGTTTGCTTTTCAGATTGCAAAGGCGATTGTTGCTCGCCGGTCAGAGTCCGACCGGCTCGGTCCTCTCACCAGCACACGCGAGCTTGCCGAGATCGTGGCTCACGCCGTCAAGACGCGCGAGAAGGGTAAGGACCCCGCAACCCGGACCTTTCAGGCTATACGGATTTACATCAATCAAGAGCTTGCGGATCTGCAAGTAGCACTCGAAGCGGCATTGGCATCACTGGAGCAAGGGGGGCGGCTGGTCGTGATCAGCTTTCATTCGCTCGAAGACCGTATCGTCAAGCGATTCATGCAATCGCAGGCGAGCGTGCCTCCGCTCGATCGCCGTCTGCCGCTGCGCGCGTCGGAATTGCCGGTGCCACCGCTCAAGTTGGTGGGCCGTGTGATGCCCGGCGAGGCTGAAGTCGCCGCGAATCCGCGTGCGCGTTCCGCGGTCATGCGTGTCGCCGAACGGGTGGCGCTGTGAGCCGCCTCAATTTCCTTCTGCTGCTGGTCGTCGTGATGTGCGCACTCTCCGTCGTCAATGCGACGAATCGCCAGCGTGAGCTGTTTATCTCGCTGGGCCGCGCGCAGATGCAGGAGCGCCAGCTTCTGCAGGAACTCGCTCAGCTCCAATATCAGCAAAGCTCGCTGTCGAAGACGTCGCGCGTCGAGGATACGGCGACGAGCGAGCTCAAGATGCAGACGGTCACGGCTGGCCGCACGCAATATCTGAATGTCGCCGCAGGCGCGTCGGCCGCAGCGGGCGGCGACGCATCGTCGGGCGCCGCGGCGTCGAACAGTGCCGCGATGTCGGCATCGGGTGCGTCGGACGGCGCGGCCGCGAACGCCGACTCGGCCGCGATTTCGACCGCCGTGCCTGTCGACGATGCATCGAACCCGGCCACGAACAGTGATCTGCGCGCGGTGATCGGCGCGAGCACGCCTGCGCACGCGTCGGCGAAAGCGGCAAGCGGCGCGCAAGCCGCGAGCGCCGCTACCGCATCGTCGGCAACGGGTGCGACCACCACGCGTTCGGCCACGTCGAAGTCAGGCAAGGAAGCCGCTCATTCGACGACGAAGCACGCGACCAAACATACCGCCCAGACCGGAGCGTCCAAATGAAAAAGACGCCCGGCAACAAGTCCGTCCGGTTCACGCCGAACCCCATTCTCACGCTTCGACTGCCGATGTGGCGCTCGAAGCTCGTGGTGTTCCTGCTGTTTATGGCGTTCGTCGCGCTCGCGGCGCGCGCGTTCTGGATCCAGGGACCGGGCAACGCCTTCTATCAGAAGCAGGGTGAAAGCCGCTATCAGCGCACCCTCGAGCTGCCCGCGACGCGTGGCCGCATCACCGATCGCAATGGCCTCGTGCTCGCGACGAGCCTGCCCGTGCGCGCGATCTGGGCGATCCCCGAAGACGTGCCCGACGATCTCGATCCGGGCAAGCTCACGCAACTCGGCAAGCTGCTCGGCATGAGCCAGAAGGAGCTGCACGGCAAGCTCGCCGAGGGCAAGAACTTCGTCTATGTGAAGCGCCAGGTGCCGCTCGATGTTGCGCAGCAAATTTCTGCGCTCGACATTCCGGGTATCTATCAGCGCACTGAATATCAGCGTTTCTATCCCGAAGGTGAGATCACGGCTCACCTTGTCGGCTTTACGAACGTTGAAGACGAAGGTCAGGAAGGTGTCGAGCTCTCGATGCAGCAATTGCTGAACGGCGTGCCGGGCAGCCGTCGCGTGATCAAGGACCGTATGGGCCGGATCGTCGAAGACGTCGATGAGCTCGCCGTGCCGCGCAACGGCAAGGACCTGACGCTCTCGATCGACAGCAAGATCCAGTACATCGCGTACACCGACCTCAAGGCTGCAGTCGAAAAGCATGGCGCAACGGCGGGTGCGGCCATCGTGGTCGACGTGCGCACGGGTGAAGTGCTCGCGCTCGCGAACTATCCGACGTTCAACCCGAATGACCGCTCGCGCCTGACCGGCGAGCAATTGCGCAATCGTGCGCTGACGGACATGTTCGAGCCGGGCTCGATCATGAAGCCGTTCACCATCGCGCTCGCGCTCGACCTGCACCATGTGACGCCCGACACGCTCGTCAACACGAACCCGGGCCGCTTTATCCTTGATGGTGCGCCGATCACCGACGATTCGAACTTTGGCGTATTGACCGTCGCCGGCGTGATCCAGAAGTCGAGCAATATCGGCACGACGAAGATCGCGATGACGCTCAAGCCCGAGGAAATGTGGAACATGTTCACGAGCGTCGGCTTCGGCCAGGCGCCGAAGATCGGTTTCCCGGGTGCAGTCGCCGGACGCTTGCGGCCGTGGCGCAGCTGGCGTCGCATCGAGCAGGCAACGATGGCCTACGGATACGGCATCTCGGTCTCGCTGTTCCAGCTTTCACGCGCGTACACCATGTTCGCGCGCGACGGCGAATTCGTTCCGCTGACCATCTATAAGAACGGCAACGGGACCTCCGTCGACGGCCCGCAGGTGATTTCACCGACGACCGCGCGCGAAGTTCGCAAGATGCTGATGAACGTGACGGCGGCGGGCGGTACGGCACCCGATGCCGAAGTGCCGGGTTACAGCGTCGGCGGCAAGACGGGTACGGCGTACAAGCATGGCCCGCACGGCTACGATCATTCGCACTATCGCGCCTCGTTCGTCGGGATCGCGCCGATGTCCGCGCCGCGCATCGTCGTTGCGGTATCGATCGACGACCCGACCGGCGGTTCGCACTTCGGCGGTCAGGTGTCGGGCCCCGCGTTCTCGTCGATCGCTGGCGACACGCTGCGCTCGCTGAACGTCGCCCCGGATCTGCCGATCAAACCCACGACGGTCACGACCGTCCAGGATTCGACGGCGCCTGCTGCGACAGACACCGTGAAGACTCGCGCGCCGGCACCGGCCGCAGCGGGTGTGCAAAAGCAGAAAGTCGCGTTCACGACGGGCGAGAGCGCTCGCGGGAAGGTGACCCGATGAAGTCCGTCATGTTCGATACGATCAAAAAACCGCGTGCCGCGACCCCGGTCGCGCCGCGCGTGCTGCACGCGAAGGTGACGCGATGAGCGCCAGCAAGACGTCCAATACGACGCGCGCCTACGCACCGGTCGATCCGGTGCGTGACGCACAACGCGTCGCGGAGGCGGTAGCGTGGCTTCACACGCAGGTCGCGTCGAGCGCGAACCTGCATGCAGACTCGCGTTCGCTCGCGGCAGGCGATGTGTTTGTCGCGTACGCCGTCGACGGTGCCGATAACCGGCCGCATGCCGTGTCGGCGAGTCATCACGGCGCCGTGTGCACGCTGTGGCACGCGACGCCCGGTGCGACGCCGCCGGCCTCGATCGAACACGTCATGCAGATCGAAGAACTCGATCGACTCGCGGGTCCGATCGCGAGTGCGTGGTACGGCGAGCCGAGTCAGGCGATGCGCATGGTCGGCATCACGGGCACGAACGGCAAGACGTCGTGCAGCCACTGGATCGCGCAGGCGTTCAGCGCGCTTGGCCAGCCGTGTGGCGTGGTCGGGACGCTGGGCGTCGGGCTCGCAGGCCATCTCGTTGAAACAGGCTTTACGACGCCGGACGCGCCGCAGCTCCAGCGCGTGCTCGCACGCTTGCGCAGCGACGGTGCGAAGGCCGTGGCCATGGAAGTGTCGTCGCACGCGCTGCATCAGGGGCGTGTCAACGGCACGGCCTTCGATGTGGCCGTCTTTACGAATCTGACTCAGGATCACCTCGATTATCACGGCACCCTCGAAGCGTACGAAGCCGCGAAGGCGCGGTTGTTCGACTGGCCGGGTCTCAAGGCTGCGGTCGTCAATCGGGATGATCCTGCCGGCGAGCGCCTGCTCGCGGCTCTGCCTGCCGGCGTCAAGCCGATCGCCTATGGTGTCGGCGAGCGGGCTGGGGCCACTTCGCTGACGGCGACGCAGATCCGCGCGACGGCGACAGGCACGGCATTTCACGTCGAATCCGACTGGGGCCGTGCGGAACTCGAAGTGGCCACGCTCGGTGAGTTCAATGTGCACAACCTGCTGGCGGTGCTCGGTACGCTGCTCGCGAGCGATGTGCCGTTCGACGCCGCGATCGCGCAGATCGCCAAGGTTGAATCGGTCCCGGGTCGCATGCAACGGCTCGGCGGCCGCCTGGCCAATGACGAGCCGCTCGTCGTGATCGACTATGCGCACACGCCCGACGCGCTCGAGAAGACGCTCGAAGCATTGAAGCCGGTCGCGAGCGTGCGTGAAGGCAAGCTGATCTGCGTATTCGGCTGCGGCGGCGATCGCGATGCCGGCAAGCGTCCGAAGATGGGTGCGATTGCCGAGCGCCTCGCGGACAGCATCGTCATCACGAGCGACAACCCCCGCACCGAAGTGCCGGCCACGATCATCGATCAGATCGCCGCAGGGATGAAGCATGCCGACCGCGCGCGCAAGGTCGAGGATCGCGCGAGCGCGATTCTGCAGGCCATCCGCGCCGCCGCGAAAGAGGACATTGTCGTGATCGCAGGCAAGGGCCACGAAGCCACGCAGGAAATCATGGGTCGCAAGCGTCCGTTCTCGGACCTCGACCACTCGCGCCTCGCGCTCGCCGCGCGCGCGACCAAGCCCCACGCGGAGGGTGCATGAGCATGCTGACCCTGCGCGAAGCAGCCGCACTGATTCCCGGCGCCACGGTGCTCGGTGACGACACGACGACGTTCGACCGGATTTCGACCGACAGCCGGACGACCGGCCCCGGCGATCTGTTCGTCGCAATCAAGGGCGAGCGGTTCGACGCGCATGATTTTCTCGCGCAGGTTGCCGAGCGCCGCACTTCGGCGGCGCTGGTGTCGCGTAGCCCGGCCGACTGGCGTCTGCCCGCGCTGCGTGTCGCCGATACGCGTATCGCGCTGCAGGAACTGGCCCGCGGCTGGCGCGCGCGATTCGGCATTCCGGTCGTCGCTGTCACGGGCAGCAACGGCAAGACCACCGTGAAGGGCATGATCGCGTCGATCTTCGCGGCGGCGGTCGGCGAGGATGCGCGGCTCGCGACGACGGGCAATCTCAACAACGACATCGGTGTGCCGTTGACACTGTTGCGCCTGCACGCAGAGCACCGGCTCGCGGTGATCGAACTCGGCATGAATCATCCGGGCGAGACGGAAGTGCTCGCGCGCATGACGCAGCCGACGATCGCGCTGATCAACAACGCGCAACGCGAGCATCAGGAATTCATGGCGACGGTCGAAGCCGTTGCGCTCGAGCATGCGAGCGTGATCCACGCCCTGCCCGATGGCGCGCACGCGGTGTTCCCCGCGGACGACGCCTACGCCGGCATCTGGCGCGTCGCCGCGACCGATCGTCAGATCGTCGACTTCGCGCTCGATCACGACACGGCTGCGGTGCGTGGTTCACGCAACGACGACGGCAGCCTGCACGTGATCACACCGTCGGGTGCGTTCGACGTGATGCTGAATGTCATCGGTGACCACAACCTGCGCAATGCGCTGGCGGCGACCGCAGCGGGGTATTCGGCGGGCGTGTCGCTCGACGCCATCCGGCGCGGACTCGAAACGTTCGAGCCGGTCACGGGGCGCCTGCAACGCAAGCACGCGAAGCTTGCGCCGCTCGCCGATGTCGCTGTGATCGACGATACGTACAACGCCAATCCGGATTCGATGCGGGCGGCCATTGATGTGCTCGCCGCGCAACCCGGTTTTCGCGCGCTGGTGATCGGCGATATGGGCGAAGTGGGGGATCATGCGAAAGCGTTCCATCACGAGATCGGCGAATACGCGCGAGACCGCGGCATTCAGGCGCTGTACGCGCTGGGTGAAGAATCGCAGGAATCGGTGCGTGCATTCGGCGCACACGGACAGCATTTCGGATCGGTCGACGAGCTGATGGCGGCCCTAGCCGCCGGATGGACGTCGTTGCAGGACAGCGCCGCCGGCCCAGGCCGCGGCACGATTCTCGTCAAGGGCTCGCGCTTTATGCGCATGGAACGTGTGGTGCGCGCCCTGACATTGGAAGGAGCGCCGGATACCGGCGCGCATTAAGAGGGAAGTTCGATGTTATTGGCCCTGGCGCAGTGGCTGCAGAACGATGCAAGCTTTTTGCGCGTGATCAACTACCTGACGTTCCGTGCGGTGATGGCTGCCATCACTGCGCTGGCGATCGGGCTCGTCTGCGGTCCGGCCGTGATCCGCAAGCTCGCCGCGATGAAGGTCGGGCAAGTGGTGCGTACCGATGGCCCGCAGACGCACTTGGTCAAATCAGGCACGCCGACCATGGGCGGCGTGCTGATTCTCTTCGCCATCGCCATCGCGACATTGCTGTGGGCTGACCTCACCAATCGCTTTATCTGGATCGTGATGCTCGTGACCTTCGGCTTCGGCCTGGTCGGCTGGGTCGACGACTACCGCAAGGTCGTCTACAAGGATCCGAAGGGCATGGCGTCGCGCGAGAAGTATTTCTGGCAATCGGTGATCGGGCTGTTTGCCGCGGTGTACCTCGCGTTCAGCGTGTCGGAAGCGAACAACGAGCGTGTGTTCGATCTGTTCATGGCGTGGGTACACAGCGGTTTCTCGCTCGGACTTCCCGCGCGCACCGACCTGATGCTGCCGTTCTTCAAGTCGATCAGCTATCCGCTCGGCACGCTGGGCTTTATCGCGCTGACGTACTTCGTGATCGTCGGCGCGAGCAACGCAGTGAATCTCACCGACGGCCTCGACGGCCTTGTGATCATGCCCGTCGTGCTCGTGGGCAGCGGACTCGGTGTGTTCGCGTACGTGATGGGCAGCGCGGTCTACTCGAAATACTTGTTGTTCCCGCATATACCGGGCGCGGGTGAATTGCTGATCTTCTGTACCGCCATGTCGGGTGCGGGGCTCGCGTTTCTCTGGTTCAACACGCACCCGGCTCAGGTCTTTATGGGCGACGTCGGTGCGCTCGCGCTCGGCGGGGCGCTTGGCACGATTGCCGTGATTGTCCGCCAGGAGATCGTTCTTTTTGTCATGGGCGGGATCTTTGTGGTCGAGACGCTGTCCGTGATGCTCCAGGTTTCGTGGTTCAAGTTTACGAAGAAGCGATTTGGCGAAGGGCGACGGATCTTCAAGATGGCGCCGCTGCATCACCACTTCGAAAAATCAGGCTGGAAGGAAACACAAGTTGTCGTGCGCTTCTGGATCATCACGTTGATGCTCGTGCTGATCGGGCTCTCGACTTTGAAGTTGCGGTAAGCGGTGCCGTTTCAACATTCATGCTCCTGAGCGCGTCGATGAATCAGCGCACTCGGAGCAATCGGAGCACTCGGAACGATCGGATCAACTCGATTGACCCGATCAAGCCGATCAATCGGATCGCGTCGCTGCCGGGCGCTTGCAACACAGGGAAAGTCTGACAATGTTTGGCCATTTGCAACGACCGGCAGTGCTGGTATTGGGCCTGGGGGAATCGGGCCTCGCGATGGCGCGCTGGTGCGCGCGCCATGGCTGCCGCCTGCGCGTTGCCGACACGCGAGAGTCGCCGCCCAATCGCGCGGCGCTCGACCAGGAAGGGCTGCGTGCCGAATATGTCGGAGGACCTTTCACGCCTGCGTTGCTCGACGACGGCATCGAGCTCGTCGGCATCAGCCCGGGCCTCTCGCCGCTCGCGGACGATCTGCGTCCCTTGCTTGCCGCTGCGCGTGAACGCGGCATTCCCGTGTGGGGCGAACTCGAATTCTTCGCGCAGGCGCTGCGCGCGCTCGGCGACAGCGGCTATGCGCCGAAGGTGCTCGCGATCACCGGCACGAACGGCAAGACCACGACGACCTCGCTCACGGGGCTGCTGTGTCAGCGCGCCGGCAAGTCGGTGGCGGTGGCGGGCAATATCAGCCCGGCCGCGCTCGACAAGTTGTCGGAAGCGATCGACAAGACCGCGCTGCCCGAGGTCTGGGTGCTTGAGCTCTCGAGTTTCCAGCTCGAAACGGCCTATACCTTCGAGCCCGATGCTGCCGCGGTGCTCAATATCACGCAGGATCATCTCGACTGGCACGGCGGTCTCGATGCCTACGCGGCCGCGAAGGGCCGTATCTTCGGCAAGCAGACCATCCGCGTGCTCAATCGCGAAGACGCGCGCGTAATGGCGCTCGCGACGGCTGGACTGCCCGCTGCGGGCGCTGCCACGGCGCGAGATGCAAGCGAATCGGGTTCGCGTGTCGTCACGTTCGGACTCGACGAGCCGGCGCACGATGGTGACTTCGGCCTGCTGCGCGAATCGGGCCTCGCGTGGCTCGCTCATGCGATCGATCAGGCCGACGCGCCGCCCGAATCGGCCTCGACGCGTCGTCGCCGCAATGCGGGACCCGAACCCGAAATCGCGCTCAAGCGCCTGATGCCGGTCGATGCGTTACGGATCCGCGGATTGCACAATGCCGCGAATGCGCTTGCCGCACTCGCGCTGACGCGTGCCATCGACCTGCCGCTCGCTGCGTTGCTGCATGCGCTGCGTGAATACCGCGGCGAGCCGCATCGCGTCGAAGCGATCGCCTCACTGAATGGGGTCGACTATGTCGACGACAGCAAGGGCACGAACGTGGGCGCGACGGTCGCTGCGCTCGACGGCCTTGCCCAGCGCCTCGTGTTGATTGCGGGTGGCGACGGCAAGGGGCAGGACTTCGCACCGCTGGCGGCGCCCGTCGCACGCTGGTGCCGCGCGGTCATGCTGATCGGACGCGATGCCGCGCAATTGCGCGAAGCGCTTGCGGGTACCGGCGTCGAGCTGCAGGAACACGCGACGCTCGAGGCCGCCACGCGCGCGGCCGCGGCGCTCGCCGAGCCGGGCGACGCGGTACTGCTCTCGCCGGCCTGCGCGAGCCTCGACATGTTCCGCAACTACGCTCATCGCGCGCAAGTATTCAAGTCGACGGTCGAAGACATCGCCGCGGACCAGGGGATGGTGCTATGAGCTTCATTCAACGCGTGACCAATCGCTTCCTGCAGTCGGATTCGGCCTTGCCCGAAGGTGCGGCAACGGCCGGCTCGACGACAGGCCGTGCGTCGCGTCGCGCATCGGAGAGCGGGACCTCGAGCGGGCTCAACCGCATCAGTCCGACGCGCTCGAAGATGCTCGAGTACGACCACACGCTGATGTGGATCGTCATCGCGTTGCTCGGACTCGGCCTGGTCATGGTGTATTCGGCATCGATCGCGATGCCCGATTCGCCGAAGTATTCCGCGTACACGACGAATCACTTTCTCGTGCGTCATATCGTGTCGCTCGTGGTCGGGCTTGGGGCGGCGGTCTTCGTGTTCCGCATTCCGATCAACAGCTGGGACAAATGGGCGCCGCGGCTGTTCGTCGTGTCGCTGCTGCTGCTCGTGATCGTGCTCGTGCCGCATATCGGCAAGGGCGTGAACGGCGCGCGCCGCTGGATTCCGCTCGGCATCACGAATATGCAGCCGTCGGAAATCATGAAGCTCGCGGTGACGGTCTACGCCGCGAACTATACGGTGCGTAAGCAGGACTTCATGCACAGCTTCAGCAAGGGCTTCCTGCCGATGGCGTTCGCCGTCGGCGCGGTCGGCGCGCTGTTGCTGCTCGAGCCGGACATGGGCGCATTCATGGTGATCGCCGCGATCGCGATGGGCCTGCTGTTCCTCGGCGGCGTGAATGCCAAGCTGTTCGGCGGTCTGGTCCTGACGGCGGTCGGCACCTTCACCCTGCTGGTCTGGGCATCCCCGTGGCGTCGTGCACGGATCTTCGCGTATCTCGATCCGTGGGATGAGCAATACGCGCAGGGCAAGGCCTATCAGCTCACCCACTCGCTGATCGCCTTCGGCCGCGGCGAGTGGTTCGGCGTCGGCCTTGGCGGCAGCGTTGAAAAGCTCAACTACCTGCCCGAAGCGCATACCGACTTCATCCTCGCCGTGATTGGCGAAGAACTCGGCTTCGTCGGCGTGCTCGTCGTGATCCTGTTGTTCTACTGGATCGTGCGTCGCGCGTTCGAGATCGGCCGCCAGGCGCTGGCACTCGATCGCGTGTTCGCGGGCCTCGTCGCGAAAGGCATCGGCCTGTGGATCGGTGCGCAGACGTTCATCAACATGGGTGTGAACCTCGGTCTGTTGCCGACCAAGGGCCTTACGTTGCCGCTCGTCTCGTTCGGCGGCTCCGGCATTTTGCTCAACTGCGTGTCGATCGCGTTGCTGCTGCGCGTGGACTATGAGAACCGGGTACTGATGCGCGGAGGCAAGGTATGACGCATGCGCGCACCCTGATGGTGATGGCTGGCGGCACCGGCGGACATGTGTTCCCGGGGCTCGCGGTCGCCCATCGGATGCAGGCGCAAGGCTGGCGCGTGGTGTGGCTCGGCAACCCGGGTGGCATGGAGGCGACGCTCGTCCCCAAGCACGGCATTCCGATCGAGTTCGTGCGTTTCGGCGGTCTTCGCGGCAAGGGCATCGCGACCAAGCTCAAGCTTCCGCTCAACCTGCTGCGCGCATGCATGCAGAGTCTCGGCGTACTGCGCCGGATCAAGCCCGATGTCGTGCTCGGCATGGGCGGCTACATCACCTTTCCGGCCGGCATCATGACGGCATTAACGGGGCGTCCGCTCGTGCTTCACGAGCAGAACTCGATCGCAGGTCTGGCGAATCGCGTGCTCGCGAAACTTGCGAAGCGGGTGCTCGTTGCTTTCCCGGGTGCGTTGCCGGGCGGCGAATGGACGGGCAATCCGATTCGTGACGAACTCGCCGATATCGCGTCTCCCGCGCAGCGCTACGCGAGCCGTACGGGTCCGCTCAAACTGCTCGTGGTCGGCGGAAGTCTTGGCGCGGCCGCGCTCAATGAGGTCGTGCCGCTCGCCCTGGCGAAGCTGCCTGCGGATGCACGTCCGCACGTGGTTCATCAAGCGGGCGCCAAGCATATCGGCGCGCTCAAGACGTTCTACGAGAACGCCGGACTCGGCGGCGACGCGAATATCCGGCTCGTGCCGTTTATCGACGATATGGCGAGCGCGTATGCGGAGGCCGATCTCGTGATCTGCCGGTCCGGCGCGATGACGGTCGCGGAAATCGCCGCAGTCGGCGTGGCCGCGCTGTTCGTGCCGTTCCCGTATGCGGTCGACGACCACCAGACAACGAATGGCCGTTTCCTCGCCGACACGGGTGGCGCGTTGCTGATTCAGCAGCGCGAGCTCACGGTCGATGGACTCGCGGACTGGATCGGCGCGCAGACGCGCGACAGTCTCGCGGAAATGGCAGGGCATGCGCGCGAACGCGCGAAGCCCGACGCGACCGATGTGGTCGCAGGCGTTTGCGCCGCCGTCGCGCAACGCAAGGAATCTCTATGAAGCACATCGTCAAGAATATTCATTTCGTCGGCATCGGCGGCGCGGGCATGAGCGGCATCGCCGAAGTGCTGTTGAACCTCGGCTATCACGTCAGCGGCTCCGATCTCGGCCGCAGCGCCGTCACGGACCGGCTCATTGCGCTCGGCGCACGCGTGGCCTTTGGTCACGATGCCGCGAATATCGAGGGTGCGAATGCGGTGGTCGTGTCGACGGCCGTGCGCTCGGACAACCCCGAAGTGCTCGCCGCGCGTCAGCGCCGCGTGCCGATCGTGCCGCGCGCGGTCATGCTCGCCGAACTGATGCGCCTCAAGCAGGGCATTGCGATCGCGGGCACGCACGGCAAGACCACGACGACGAGTCTCGTGGCGAGCGTGCTCGCCGCAGGCGGCCTCGATCCGACCTTCGTCATCGGTGGCCGGCTCAATAGTGCCGGCGCGAATGCGCGGCTCGGCACGGGCGACTTCATCGTCGCCGAAGCCGATGAGTCCGATGCGTCGTTCCTGAATCTGTTCCCCGTGATCGAGGTGATCACGAACATCGATGCCGACCATATGGACACATATGGTCACGACTTCGCACGACTCAAGCAGGCCTTTATCGAGTTCACGCACCGCCTGCCGTTCTACGGCATTGCCGTGCTGTGCGTCGACGATCCGAGCGTGCGCGAGATCCTGCCGTTCGTCTCGAAGCCCATTATTCGCTATGGCTTCGCTCAGGATGCACAGGTCCGCGCGACCGACGTCGTCGCGCGCGACGGCAAGATGATGTTCACCGTGCTGCGCGAAGAAGCGACGCCGCTGAAGATCGAACTGAACCTGCCGGGCACACACAATGTGCAGAATGCGCTCGCCGCGATTGCAATTGCGACTGAACTTGAGGTCGCAGATGCCGATATCCAGAGAGCGCTAGCTGAATTCAACGGTGTGGGCCGACGCTTTCAGCGCTATGGCGAAGTCGCGACGGCCACGGGTGCCTACACCTTGATCGACGACTACGGGCATCACCCCGTCGAAATGGCCGCGACGATCGCGGCCGCGCGCGGTGCATTCCCGGATCGACGTCTCGTGCTCGCGTTTCAGCCGCATCGCTTCACGCGGACGCGCGATTGCTTCGAGGACTTCGTCAAGGTGCTGTCGACGGTGGATGGGCTGGTGCTGACCGAAGTCTATGCGGCCGGTGAGGCGCCGATCGTGGCGGCCGACGGTCGCGCGCTCGCGCGTGCCTTGCGCGTCGCGGGCAAGGTTGAGCCTGTCTTTGTCGAAACGGTCGACGAGGTGCCGGATGCGCTGTCGAGCTTCGTGCAGGACGGCGACGTGGTGATCACGATGGGCGCGGGTTCGATCGGCACGGTGCCGGGCAAGCTTGCGCAGGAACAGAAGGTGTAACGACGCAATCGGCGCCGCGGTCAACGTCCCGCGGCTGGATGCGTTGAGATGAACCGGTTTGCAGCGAGTCGGAGTCGACCGTCAGCAAAGCAGCGTTCGTCAGTCGAAGGATGAAGTGGACAAGAGCGGGGGAACAAGCCGGTCTTGCCACACGTTGAATACACCGTGCGGCACGTGTCGCGCGGATGGAATCGGTTAGCGGGTATTGAACATCGGGATGAAAGCAGTGGATCCGAAAGCGTTTGGGAAAGTGGCCGTGCTGATGGGCGGCGTGTCGGCGGAGCGTGAGGTCTCGCTGAATTCGGGCCGGCTCGTGTTGTCTGCGCTGCGCGAGCGCGGTGTCGACGCGCATGCGTTCGATCCGTCGGAACGGCCGCTGTTCGATCTGCAGCGCGAGGGGTTCGCGCGCGTGTTCAACGCCTTGCATGGCGGATACGGCGAGAACGGCGCCTTGCAGGGCGCGCTCGAGTTTCTTGGCGTGCGGTATAGCGGCACGGGCGTGCTCGGCTCGGCGCTGGGCATGGACAAGCTGCGTACGAAGCTGATCTGGCAACAGACCGGTATCCCGACGCCGCCGTTCGAGGTCGTGTATCGCGGCGAAGACTATGCCGCGCGCGTCGACGGCATCGTGGCGAAGCTCGGTCTGCCGTTGTTCGTGAAGCCGGCGAGCGAAGGCTCCAGCGTCGCGGTGATCAAGGTCAAGTCGGCCGAGACGCTGGCCGCGGCGCTCGAAGAAGCGGCGCGCTACGACACCGTCGTGCTCGCCGAGAAGAGCATCGACGGTGGCGGTGAATTCACCGTGTCGATCGCGGGCGATCTGGATCTGCCGATTATTCGCATCGTGCCGGCAGGCGAGTTTTACGACTACCACGCGAAGTACGTGGCGGACGACACGAAGTATCTGATTCCGAGCGGGCTGACGAGCGGCAACGAAGCACGATTCAAGGCGCTTGCGCGACGCGCGTTCGAGATCCTCGGATGCAGCGGCTGGGGGCGCGCGGACTTCATGCTCGACGCCGACGGCAACCCGTACTTCCTCGAGGTCAATACGGCGCCGGGGATGACGGACCACTCGCTGCCGCCGAAGGCGGCGCGTGCGGTCGGTATCAGCTATGCCGATCTGGTGCTGGCGATTCTGGCGCAGACACTGGTCGACGAGAAGTGATGAAAGGAGTGCCCGGAAACTCGATACGAAAACTGAGATTCCGGGAGCAACACCAGTAGAGAAATCGAATACTGTTGGGCGCTTCGCGAAAGATGCGGCAAACGTATTCGAAATGGACACACAAAGTAACAAAACCTGACCGAAAGCAACTGAACGATGTGGCATAACGTCCGCCAACTCAATATGATCGCCTCCGCGCTCTATGCGCTGGTGGCGCTCGCGATATTGGGCACGGGTGCGCGCTGGATGTCGCAGCGACCGACGTTCGCGCTGCATGCGATCCAGATCGACGGCGACACTGACCATGTCAATGCGCTGACGGTGCGGCAGACGATCGTCGATCACCTGAAGGGCAACTTCTTCACGGTGAACCTCGAGACCGCACGCACGGCGTTCGAGTCGATGCCGTGGGTGCGTCATGCGAGCGTGCGCCGCGTGTGGCCCGACAAGCTGGCCGTCGATATCGACGCATACAAGCCGCTCGGCACCTGGGGTGACGACCGGATGGTCAGTGTCGATGGCGAGTTGTTTACGGCGAACCAGGGCGAGGTCGAAGGCGACCTGCCCGTGTTCGACGGACCGGAAGGCAGTGAGCATGACGTGGTCGCGCGGTATCGCGATTTCGAGGCCTGGTTCGCACCGCTGCATGCGAAGCCTGTCGAGGTCACGCTGTCGCCACGGTATGCGTGGACAGTGAAGCTCTCGAACGGACTGCAGATCGAATTTGGCCGCGAGCGCAATGCGCAGACGCTCGCAAGCCGCGCGGCACGCTTCGTCTCGTCGTGGGACCAGACGACGCAGCGCTGGGGCAAGGACATCGAGTACGCAGACCTGCGCTACCCGAACGGTTTTGCAATACGCAGTGCAAGTGTGCAGATTGCCGACGACCCTGCAGCCGGGAAGACCACCGGCGCGAAGCCAGCGGCGCCGTCGGCGAAACCTGCGGTCAAACCGGCGGCAAAGCCGTCGGGCAACAACGGGAATTCGGTCAAAACCATCGGCAAACCGGGAATCGCCGCGCCGAAGCAACAAGGGGTGAGGCAATGAACGCGATCCAGACCGTACAGCGCTTGCCGCACGTATCAAACGCCATGAGTCATACGCTATGAGACAAGATTACAAAGACCTGCTGGTCTCCCTCGATATCGGGACCTCCAAGGTCGTCGCCATCGTGGCCGAGCTCAAGGGCGAAGGTCACTACGAGGTGATCGGACTCGGGCAGAGCGACTCGAAGGGATTGAAGAAGGGCGTCGTCGTCAATATCGAGGCGACCGTCCAGTCGATCCAGCGCGCGCTCGAGGAAGCGGAGCTCATGGCCGACTGCAAGATCACCAACGTCTTCACGGGGATCGCGGGCAGCCACATCCGGAGCTTCAACTCGAGCGGGATGGTGGCGATCAAGGACAAGGAAGTCACGCAGGCCGACGTGGCGCGCGTGATCGAGACCGCGAAGGCGATCAACATTCCGACCGACCAGCAGGTGCTGCACATCCTGACGCAGGAATTCATCATCGACGGCCAGGAAGACGTGCGCGAGCCGATCGGGATGAGCGGCATCCGTCTCGAGGTCAAAGTGCATATCGTGACGGGCGCGGTGTCCGCGGCGCAGAACATCGTCAAGTGCGTGCGTCGCTGCGGTCTCGAGGTCAACGACCTGATCCTGCAGCCGCTTGCATCGAGCCTGGCCGTGCTGACTGAAGACGAGAAGGAGCTCGGCGTCGTGCTCGTCGATATCGGCGGCGGCACGACCGATATTGCGATCTATAGCGAAGGCTCGATCCGTCACACGGCCGTTATTCCGATCGCGGGCGACCAGATCACGAACGACATCGCGATGGCGCTGCGTACGCCGACGCCCGACGCTGAAGACATCAAGGTGAGCCACGGGATCGCCAAGCAGGCGCTCGCCGATCCGGAAGAAATGATCGAAGTGCCGGGGCTCGGCGAACGCGGTCCGCGCGTGTTGTCGCGTCAGGCACTTGCGGCGGTCATCGAGCCGCGCGTCGAAGAGTTGTTCTCGCTCGTGCATCAGGTCGTGCGCGAGTCGGGTTACGAAGAGTTGCTGTCGTCGGGCATCGTCCTCACGGGCGGCGCGGCGACGATGGAAGGTATGGCCGAGCTCGGTGAGGACATCTTCCTCAAGCCGGTGCGCATCGGCGTGCCCGAGTACGAAGGCGGCCTCGCCGACGTGGTGCGCAATCCGCGCTACTCGACGGCGATGGGCCTGCTGCTCGAAGGACGTTCGCAGCGTATGCGCGGACGCAAGGTCGCGGTCCAGTCGGGGTCGGCCAATCAGGTCTGGACCCGGATGAAGGAATGGTTCCTCGGCAATTTCTAGTCATGCAGTCGGAGGCATGACGCACGTGTGATTTGCAGCATGAGCGGTCCTGGTACGTTCGACACGGCATCGGTGGCCGCCCAGGTATCAGGCAGGTGCAGTAGGAGGCGTGACGGCGCAGCAGTCTGAAGTCGGCGTCGTCACGACGATCACGCAGTTCGCAGGATGCAGTGTGCAATTGACGCAGTTTGCTCAGTTTTGAATAGGGAGCAGCGCTGGTGTTCGGCGACCGGCGCGCGGCAAAGGGTTGCCCGATCCTTTGCCGGATAACGGCCGGGATGTTTTATCTCTGACGGAGGCACTCAATGGATTTCGAAATGCTGGAAACGGAAACCAACGGCACGATCATCAAGGTCGTCGGCGTTGGTGGTGCGGGCGGCAATGCCGTCCAGCACATGATCAACCGCGGTGTGCAGGGCGTGGAGTTCATCTGCATGAACACCGACGCGCAGGCGCTGGCCCGCTCGAAGTCGCAGGTCGCGATCCAGCTCGGCAAGACCGGCCTGGGCGCGGGCGCGAAGCCGGACATGGGCCGTGCCGCAGCAGAGGAAGCGCGTGAGCGTATTTCCGATTCGCTGCGTGGCGCGCACATGGTGTTCATCACCGCGGGCATGGGCGGCGGTACGGGTACGGGTGCGGCACCCGTGGTCGCACAGATCGCCAAGGAAATGGGGATTCTGACGGTCGGCGTGGTCTCGAAGCCGTTCGAATTCGAAGGTGGCAAGCGTATGCGCGTGGCGGAAGCCGGCTCCCAGCTTCTCGAAGAGCATGTCGACTCACTGATCGTGGTGTTGAACGACAAGCTCTTCGAGGTGATGGGCGACGATGCCGAGATGGACAAGTGCTTCCAGTGCGCCGACGACGTGCTTCATAACGCAGTCGCAGGCATCGCCGAAATCATCAACGTCGACGGTCTGGTGAACGTCGACTTCGAAGACGTGAAGACGGTGATGGGCGAGCAAGGCAAGGCGATGATGGGCACGGCGACGGTTGCCGGCGTTGATCGCGCGCGTCTGGCTGCCGAGCAGGCTGTTGCGAGCCCGCTGCTCGAAGGTGTCGATCTGTCGGGCGCGCGCGGCGTGCTCGTGAACATCACCGCGAGCCGTTCGCTGCGTCTGTCGGAAACGCGTGAAGTCATGAACACGATCAAGAGCTACGCCGCGGACGACGCGACGGTGATCTTCGGTACGGTCTATGACGACGCGATGGGCGATGCACTCCGCGTGACGGTGGTCGCAACGGGTCTGGGTCGTGCCGCCAAGAAGACGATGGCTGCGCCGATGACGCTGCTGAAGACCGGTACGGACAACATGCCGGTCAACACGATGATGCACAGCCATCAGCCCGCGATGACGACCGACTACGGTGCGCTGGAAACGCCGGCAGTCTGGCGCAGCACGCGCGAGACGGCGGCTTCGCACGTTGCAGCGCTGCAGGAAAAGGGCGTCGACACGTACGACATCCCGGCCTTCCTGCGCAAGCAGGCAGACTGAGACCGGTTCGCGCCGGAGAAGTGAAAGTTGTTTCGTGTATAAGCGTCGGCATGCACTCGACGCGGCCTTTGAGGCTGCGGGAAGACGTGTCGCCCGACGAGGGGTGTTGCGGAGTCGCCGGGGACGCCGCACGCCGGGCATCGTGAACAGCGACGGTCTTGCGCCTCGGGCAGGGTGCGGGAACGGGTAAGACTCGCGGGGGAAATCCCGCTGCCAGCGGTGTGTCTCGGGCCAGCCCCGGGGTTGCCGCACGGTATGGAGCTTGCTGCTCTCTCGGTGACGTGAAGTTTTGCATCAGAAGAAGTGTCCGGCCGTCCGACGTGCCTCCGTTCGGGCGGCCGGCGCAATACGCCGCCAGGCTTGCGGGCCGGGCTGGTGCAGGTGGTAGTGAGAGGCGAGGAAAGCAGGTGGTTGAGCGGCCGTAGTCAGGCAGATGCCGGCAGCCCAGCAGGCCGATCAGTCGATGCATGACTGTCACGCGCCTGTCGTAATGCCGGGAAACAGTTGGAAACGGCGGCTTTATCCGAATAGGTTATACTCGAGCCTATTAAGTAATCGGTCGCGATTGCGATAATTTATAGAGTCTTAGAGTCCGACATGCTGAAGCAGCGAACCATCAAATCGATCGTCAAAACGGTCGGCATCGGGATCCATTCGGGTCGCAAGGTCGAATTGACACTGCGCCCCGCGGGCCCTGATACCGGCATCGTCTTTACGCGCGTCGATCTGCCTCAGCCTGTCGAGATTCCAGCTCGTGCGGACAGCATCGGCGATACGCGACTTGCTTCCGTGCTGCAACGCGATGGTGCACGTGTCTCGACCGTCGAACATCTGATGTCGGCTTGCGCCGGCCTCGGTATCGACAATATGTACGTCGACGTGACTGCCGAAGAAATCCCGATCATGGACGGCAGCGCAGCGTCGTTCGTGTTCCTGATCCAGTCGGCGGGCATCGAGCAGCAGGACGCAGCGAAGAAGTTCATCAAGGTCACGAAGCCCGTCGAGATTCGCGAAGGCGACAAATTCGCGCGCCTTGATCCGTACTTCGGTTTTCACCTCAAGTTCCGGATCGACTTCCGTCACCCGGCCGTGGATCGCACGGGCCAGGAATGTGAAGTCGATTTCGCCGATACGTCGTACGTGCGTGAAATCTCGCGTGCGCGGACGTTCGGTTTTGCCCACGAGTTCGAGCAGCTGCGCGAGATCGGCCTGGCGCGCGGCGGCAGCATGGAAAATGCGATCGTGCTCGACGAATACCGGATCCTGAATAACGACGGCCTGCGCTATAACGACGAGTTCGCGAAGCACAAGATGCTCGACGCGATCGGCGATCTCTACGTGATCGGCCACCCGCTGCTCGCGTCGTACACCGCCTACAAGTCGGGCCATGGCCTGAACAACGCCTTGCTGCGCGAATTGCTCAAGCGCGAAGATGCCTACGAGATTGTCACGTTCGAAGACGCGCAGACAGCACCGCGTGGCTTTGAATACGACGCACAAGCGGTATTTGCCTGATATTCGCTTCTGCCTCGGTGAGTACGGCGTAGGCACTCGATGAGCAATTGGTGAGCGCGCGGTAAGGGCTCTATCCGCAGTACCGTACAAAACAAAATGCCTCGCACTCGCGAGGCATTTTGTTTTAATGGCCAATATTTTTCTGAATGCCAGGTTGATCAGGAAACGCGGCTTTTCCGGCCTTATTTACCGGATATAGGGCGATATTCACCCCATGATGAATGGGTATCCAGCCACCCCGCCATGCGCATTGAGGCCGTTTCGCCGATTATTTAGGTGTGTTTCCGGCGTGCCGGGCCACCATGCGTTCCAGGGCGTCGCGCAGCGGCGACGGTTCGAGATTGCCGGCCAGTTCGCTCAGGCACTGGACGCCGGCGGCCGATACCCGTGCCTGCTTGACGCTCGCTTCGCGCGGCGCTTCGGGTTTCACCTTGACCTTGAAGCCGCTGACCGGCCAGCCCCGTTGTTGCAGCGATTGCACGAGGCCGCGCTCCAGATGACGCAATCGGGCCGCCAGTGCGCTGTGTGCCGCGAAAATCGTCAGCATCTCGCCCTTGATTGTGCCGACCGTCACATGGGGCGCAAGATAGTCGGGCAAGATCGCACTCAGGTCGCGCTCGAGCGCCGCGACCTGGCGGACGCCGGCCCGCAGCGCGGCAAGCGCGTCGGTTTCGCCGAGCAGATCGCCGACCGCGCGCGCCGACGGCTTGCGCGCCGAGGCGTGCGTGCGGCGCGGCGGCCGCATATTCGTAGGATCAGGCATGACGCGAGCTGCGAATTCTTGAAATTTCGAAGGATGCAATCATTGTAATAGCCAGTGCCGTCCCGAAAGGCAACGTCTTGCCCGAACCCCCGTGGTTTCGCGGCTCTGACGCGAAGCCCGGAGGGGTTGGCGTGATAAAATCCCGCTTTTGCAAACCCCGAGGCCAAGCCGGCGGGGCGCGAAGGCGCGCCACGACGCAGACGATCCGATGATTTCCGGTGTTCTTAAAAAGCTCTTTGGCAGTCGTAACCAGCGACTGATCAAGCAATATCAGAAAAATGTCGTCGCGATCAATGCGCTCGAGTCGCAGATGGAGCAACTCAGCGACGATCAACTGAGCGCAAAGACAGTCGAGTTCCGTCAGCGTGTCGCATCGGGCGAAACGCTCGACCGGTTGTTGCCGGAAGCCTTTGCCGTGTGCCGCGAAGCAAGCCGTCGCGTGCTCAAGATGCGCCACTTCGATGTGCAGCTCATCGGCGGGATGGTGCTTCACTACGGCAAGATCGCTGAAATGCGCACCGGTGAAGGCAAGACGCTCGTTGCAACGCTTGCAGCCTATCTGAATGCGCTTTCGGGTCATGGCGTGCACGTCGTGACCGTGAACGATTACCTCGCGCAGCGCGATGCCGAATGGATGGCGCGCCTCTATAACTTCCTCGGGCTCAGCGTCGGTATCAACCTGTCGCAGATGGAGCACGACCAGAAGCAGCAGGCCTACGGCGCGGATATTACGTACGGCACGAACAACGAGTTCGGCTTCGACTATCTGCGCGACAACATGGTGTACGACACGACGCAGCGGGTTCAGCGAGCGCTGAACTTCGCGATCGTCGACGAAGTGGACTCGATCCTGATCGACGAAGCGCGTACGCCGCTGATCATTTCGGGTCAGGCCGAAGATCACACCGAGCTGTACATCAAGATGAACGCGCTGCCCGCGCAGCTCGAACGTCAGATCGGCGAAGAAAAGGCCGACGGCACGGGCGTCGAAGTCCCGGGTGACTACACACTCGACGAGAAGGCGCGTCAGGTGTTCCTGACCGAGCGCGGTCACGAGAAGGCCGAAGCGCTGCTCGCGCAGTGGGGCCTGATCGGCGAGGGCGAAAGCCTCTACGCGCCGCAGAACATCACGCTGATGCACCACGTGTACGCTGCATTGCGCGCGCACACGCTGTTCTACCGCGACCAGCACTACGTCGTGCAGAACGGCGAAGTCGTCATCGTCGACGAGTTCACGGGCCGTCTGATGGCGGGCCGGCGCTGGTCCGAAGGCCTGCACCAGGCCGTGGAAGCCAAGGAAAGCGTGCAGATCCAGCACGAGAACCAGACGCTCGCATCGATCACGTTCCAGAACTACTTCCGCATGTACGGCAAGCTGTCGGGCATGACCGGCACGGCCGATACGGAAGCGTACGAATTCCAGGAAATCTACGGTCTCGAGACCGTCGTGATCCCGACGAACCGTCCGCCCAAGCGGATCGACAAGCAGGACCAGATCTACAAGTCGGCACGCGAGCGCTACAACGCGGTCATCAACGACATTCGCGATTGCTACGAGCGCGGCCAGCCGGTGCTCGTCGGCACGACGTCGATCGAAAACTCGGAACTGCTGTCGGGTCTGCTGAATCAGGCCAAGCTGCCGCACCAGGTGCTCAACGCGAAGCAGCACCAGCGCGAAGCCGAGATCATTGCGCAGGCCGGCCGGCCCAAGATGATCACGATCGCGACGAACATGGCAGGCCGCGGTACCGACATCGTGCTCGGCGGCAACGTCGAGAAGCAGGCAGCGTTTATCGAAGCCGACGAGGCGATCCCTGCGGACCAGAAGCCGGCGCGGATCCAGAAGCTGCATGACGAGTGGCAGACGCTGCACGACCAGGTGAAGGCGGCCGGCGGTCTGCATATCATCGGTACCGAACGTCACGAATCACGCCGGATCGACAACCAGCTGCGCGGCCGTTCAGGTCGTCAGGGTGACCCGGGTTCGTCGCGTTTCTACCTCTCGCTCGAGGATCCGCTGCTGCGCATTTTCGCGGGTGACCGCGTGCGCGCGATCATGGATCGCCTCAAGATGCCGGAAGGCGAAGCGATCGAAGCGGGCATCGTGTCGCGCTCGATCGAGTCGGCGCAGCGCAAGGTCGAGGCCCGCAACTTCGACATCCGCAAGCAGCTGCTCGAATATGACGACGTCTCGAACGATCAGCGCAAGGTGATCTACCAGCAGCGTAACGAACTGCTCGAAGCGACCGATATTTCGGAAACGATCGCTGCGATGCGTCAGGCCGTGTTTGCCGAAATGACGCGTAACTACGTGCCCGAAGGTTCGATCGAAGAACAGTGGAACCTGCCGGGTCTCGAGCAGTTGCTGCGCGACGAGTGGCAGCTCGACGTGCCGCTGGCCTCGCATGTGGAAGGCGCCGAAACGATCGACGACGAGGAAATCGTCGAACTCGTGAGCGCCTCCGCCGAGCAATCGTACGATTCGAAGGTTGGGCTGATCGGCCGCGAGGGCTTCAGCAACTTCGAGCGCTCGATCATGCTGCAGACGCTCGATCGCAACTGGCGTGAGCACCTCGCCGCGCTCGACCATCTGCGTCAGGGGATCCATCTGCGCGGCTATGCGCAGAAGAACCCGAAGCAGGAATACAAGCGCGAAGCGTTCGAACTGTTCGCGGCGCTGCTCGACTCGATCAAGCTCGAAGTCACGCGCATCGTGATGAACGTGCAGATCCAGTCGGCTCAGCAGCTCGAAGACGTGGCGGACGACCTCGAAGAAAATGGCGGCCGGCTCGAGAACGTGCACTATCAGCACGCCGAGTACAACGAAGCGGGCACGGCCGTCGAATCTGACGATTCGGTCGCCGTCGCAGCGGTATCGGCCGGTGCGGCTGCGGCAGCCGTTGCGGCAGGCAGCGATCACGCAGCAGCGGCCGGCACCGAACCGCGCGTTGCGCTGCCGAAGGTCGGACGCAACGATCCGTGCCCGTGCGGCAGCGGCAAGAAGTACAAGCAGTGTCACGGTAAGCTGGCATGATCCTGAGCAAGCCCCGCCCGGCGCGGGGCTTGTGCCGATCCGAGATCGGCTGAACCTCCCCCGCAGCCACGCCGCGGGTTTTCCTCCCAGGGCCGTGCCGTCGTTCGGCGGACGCGGTCCGTTCGAATCGAAGCGCACAACGATGCCCGTCAATTTCCCCTCGATCGATCCCGCCCAACTTCAGCCTGTCGCCGGTGTGACACTTGGCTGGGCCGAAGGCAATATTCGCAAGCCCAACCGCAAGGACGTGCTCGTGATCTCGCTCGACGAGGGCACGACGGTCGCGGGCGTGTTTACGAAGAATCGTTTCTGCGCAGCACCCGTCATCGTCTGCCGCGAGCACCTTGCCAAGGCGCCGGCGGCGGGCGGCATTCGCGCGCTCGTGGTCAACACCGGCAATGCCAATGCCGGCACCGGCGAACCGGGGCTGGCTGACGCTCGTGCGACGTGCGCGGAGCTTGCCCGGCTGACGGGGTTCAAGGCCGAGCAGATCCTGCCGTTCTCGACGGGCGTGATTCTCGAACCGCTGCCGCTCGACCGTCTCAAGGCGGCGCTGCCCGATGCGCTCGCGCATCGCGACGCGGCGAACTGGTTTCTCGCGGCGCAATCGATCATGACGACCGACACCTTGCCGAAGGTCGCGTCGAAGCAGGTCACGATCAACGGACATACCGTCACGATGACGGGCATCAGCAAGGGCGCGGGCATGATCAAGCCCAATATGGCCACGATGCTCGGCTTTCTCGCCCTCGATGCGAAGATCGCGCAGCCGGTGCTCGACGAGCTCGTGAAATACGTGGCTGACCGTTCGTTCAACTGCGTGACCGTCGATGGCGATACGTCGACCAACGACTCGTTTATCGTCATGGCGTCGGGCCGTTCGTCGTTGCCCGAGATCGCTTCGACGAACGATCCGTCGTACGCGGCACTGCGCGACGCAGTCACCGCCCACGCGCAGACGCTGTCGCAGCTGATCGTGCGCGACGCCGAAGGCGCAACCAAATTCATCACCATTCAGGTCGAAGATGGCCGCGACGTCGAAGAATGCCGCAAGATCGGATACTCGATCGCGCATTCGCCGCTCGTCAAAACGGCCTTCTTTGCATCGGACCCGAACCTCGGCCGTATCCTGGCCGCGGTCGGCTATGCGGGCGTCGACGATCTCGACGTCAGCCGGATCGATCTGTACCTCGACGACGTGCATGTGGCGAGGAACGGCGGTCGCAACCCCGACTACCGTGAAGAAGACGGCCAGCGCGTCATGAAGCAAGCGGAAATCACCGTGCGTCTGCGCCTTGGGCGCGGGCAGGCGGAGGCGACGATCTGGACGTGCGATCTCTCGCACGACTATGTGAGCATCAACGCCGATTACCGCTCCTGACCATCAGCCCGAGCGCATCGGGCTACGGATACCGGGTTTCAAATTCGATGGACAAGCTTGAACAATTTCTCGCGCGTGCCGAGCAACTGCTCGCACGCGTCGAATCGCTGCTGCCGCCCGCGGCGCCCGATGTCGCGTGGGATTCGGCGGTGGCGTTTCGCTGGCGCACGCGTCAGGGACGCGGCTTCCTTCAGGCCGTGCCGAACACCTCGGCGATCGCGCTCGACGATCTGCAGAACATCGAGCGCCAGAAGCAGCTGATCGAGCAGAACACGCGGCAGTTCGTGAACGGCCAGCCGGCGAACAACGTGCTGCTGACCGGCGCACGGGGCACCGGCAAATCGTCGCTGATCAAGGCGTGCCTCAACGCGTTCAAGGATCAGGGCCTGCGGCTTATCGAGGTCGACAAGGACGATCTTCACGATCTCGGCGATATCGTCGATCAGATCGGGGGTCGACCCGAACGATTTATCGTGTTTTGCGACGACCTGTCGTTCGAAGAGGGTGAGTCGGGATACAAGGCGCTCAAGGTCGCACTCGACGGCTCGGTCGCCGCGCAGTCGGACAATGTGCTGATCTATGCGACGTCGAACCGGCGCCATCTGTTGCCCGAGTACATGAGCGACAACGAGACGTACAAGCACACGAGCGACGGCGAGATTCATCCCGGCGAAGTGATCGAAGAGAAGATCTCGCTGTCCGAGCGGTTTGGCCTGTGGGTGAGCTTCTATCCGTTCAAGCAGGACGATTACCTGGCGATCGTCTCGCACTGGATGAAACACTTCGGTCGCAGCGATGCAGATGTCGAAGCGGCGCGCGGCGATGCGCTGATCTGGGCGCTCGAGCGCGGATCGCGGTCGGGACGGGTGGCGTGGCAGTTCGCGCGTGACTGGTCCGGGCGTGCACAGGGTTAAGCGATGAGCGATGCACGAGAGGTGGCCGCGGCGGGGGCTGCGGCTAACGGTACTTCCGACGCCGCGCGCGATGTCGCCGCGGATGGCCGGCCCGTCACCGAGGTGGCGGTCGGTATTCTGGTGAAGCCGGATGGGCAGTTTCTGCTTGCGCAGCGACCGGACGGCAAGCCGTACGCGGGGTATTGGGAGTTTCCGGGCGGCAAGCTCGAAAAGGGTGAGTCGGTCGAAGCCGCGCTCGGGCGCGAGCTCCATGAGGAGCTCGGCATCACCATCGGCGATTGCGAACGCTGGCGCGTGCTTGAACACGACTATCCGCACGCCTATGTGCGGCTGTATTTCTGCAAGGTCCGCACGTGGGAAGGCGAGCTGGTCGGTCGCGAGGGTCAGGCGTTCTCGTGGCAGCAGCAGCCGATCACGGTCGATCCGCTACTGCCGGCAACGATTCCCGTGCTTGACTGGCTGAAGCAGGGCTGAACGGCCTAATTCAAATCTTTATGCTCCGGATCGTCCGGCAGACCTTCACCGGTTTTGCCGGGGATCGTATATTTTTCGGCCGCCCAGGCGCCGAGGTCGATCTGTTTGCATCGTTCGGAGCAGAACGGGCGATATTTGTTTTGCTCCGACCATTCGACTTTCTTGTCGCAGGTCGGGCAGTTCACGAAAGTTGTCATAGCTGGATCTCTCGCTCGAGAGTCGCCGGCAAGCGGCGCGCAAGGGCGCGAGGGGCATCGCCCCGGTGCGCTGCGCGCTTACAGCGTGCAGAGTGTCAGTTCGAATGGAATGTCGCTATCGACCGCGCGCGGGCGAAGATCGCCGCCTTGAGTCGTGAATCTGACCCACAGCATATATTTATTCGCGCTCGCCTCGGGAATCACGCGCGCTTCGACGGGGACACGGACCTGCATCAGATGATAGGTCCTGCCCGAGAGCATTTGCTGATAGCTCCCTTGCACCGCCATAACCTTCGCCGATTGACCCGACTCGCGCGCGAGGCGCAGGACGATCGCGGCCGCGTCGCGCAACGGCAGCATGGGCATCACCCATTTGGCGATGTCCTGGCGGCGTTGCTCAACCGGCAGCTGTTGCCATGCGTAGTAGGACGGCAGGTCGAAGCGGCAGGTGCCGCCCGGAATGATCGCGCGGCTGCGGATGCTCGTGAGCCACTCGTTTTCGGCCAGATGCTGAGTCGACTTGCCCTGCATCTGGTTCAGATTCGCAAGCGTGCCCTCGATTTCTCCGAGCACGACTTCAAGCGTCGACTGCTCGATCTCGGGGTTGTTGCGAAACGGCGCAAGCGTGACGCGCTGCCGCTCAAGTTCCTTGAGCAGGTCCGATTTGAGATCGGAGCGTCCCGCCACTTCCGAGATTTCGAATAGCGTCGTCAGCGCGACGTGGTGCTCGCGCGGGTCTTCCTGATGCAGGAAGAAAGAGAAGCGGTCGAACAGATCTTCGAGCCGCAACAGCGTTCGGATTCGCTCGTTGAACGGATACTCGTAGAGGATCAATGCTCGCCTTTGCCGGGACCGGGTTGAAAAGTTTTGTCATTCTAATGCTGCCCGTGCTCTGGTCGCAACGACGGCGCGAGCCTAATGCGCTTGAGCGAGCAAGAGATAGCGTCCGTGCAACGCGTCGACCTCGGCATAAATCGCTTCACGGGTTGCATGATCGTTGTCGATCACGTCGTCGGCCGCCGCAAGCCGCGCCGATCTCGACGCCTGACGCGCGATGATGGCTTCGACCTGTTCGCGTGTGAAGCCGTTGCGCGACATGACGCGCCCGATCTGCGTTTCGGGCGTGCAGTCGACGACGAGGACGCGGTCGACGCGACTGCGCCAACGCCCCTCGTCGCCCGATTCCACCAGTAGCGGAACCACAAAGACGCGATAGGCGCCGGTTGCGGCCTCGGCGGCAGCATTGCTCGCCGCCCGGATAAGTGGGTGGGTAATCGCTTCGAGCTTGCGCCGCGCCCCCTCGTTGCCGAAGACCAGCGTGCGCATGCGCGCACGGTCGAGCGCGCCTTCAGGCGTCACGTACTCCGGGCCGAAGTCACGTTCGATCGCGGGCATCGCCGCGCCGCCCGGGGCGGTGAGCGCGTGCGCGATCAGGTCGGTGTCGATGATCGTCGCGCCGAGCGCCCCGAGGCGATCCGCGACCAGTGTTTTCCCGCTGCCGATGCCGCCCGTCAGGCCAACGGAAAACATGTTGCGGGGCGCGTCTCCGGAGCGGTTGGCCATTGTTAGCCGCCGAATCCGGGCGTACCGTGCAGTGCCATCGCGGGCCACAGCGGCGTACCGGCAAACAGCGTGATGCATGCGGCGATCGCAAGGAACGGTCCGAACGCCAGCGGTTCGTCCCGGCGAAGGCGTCGCAGGGCGAGCAGCGCGAGGCCAACGGCCGCGCCGGACAGCGAAGCGAGCACCAGCACCTGAACGAGCGCCCCCCAACCGAGCCACGCACCGATTGCTGCGAAGAGCTTGAGGTCGCCCAGGCCAATGCCCTCGACTCTGCGCAACCACCAGAAGCCCCAGTAAATAAGCCAGAGGAATGCGTAGCCCGCTGCCGCACCGATGACGGCATCGGCCAGCGTTGTGAACGTCGGCCCGAGATTCACGATCAGGCCGGCCCACAGAAGCGGCAGCGTGATCGAATCGGGAAGGAGGCGGGTCTGCCAGTCGATGCAAGTGAGGGCGAGTGCAACGGCAGCGAATCCGAAGGCGAACACAGCGGTCCAGCCGGGGCCGAACCGCCACCAGGCGAGGGCGGCGAGCAGACCGGTGACGAGCTCGATGAGCGGATAGCGCGCCGGAATCGGTGCGTGGCAGGCGCTGCAACGGCCGCGCAGGGCGAGGTAACTGATTACCGGGATGTTTTCCCAGGGGCGCAGGACATGGCCGCATGCGTCGCAGCGCGAACCCGGATGCATCAGGTTGAAGGCGGGCGCGGTGGGCGCGGCGGATCCTCCGATTGACGTTGATGACGTCTGTGATGCGGAAGCAGATGGCTCAGATGTGGTGGATGACGCAGGCGCCGTGGAGACAATCGACGACACGGACGAGCCGAAGGACGCGGACGCCGATGACCTCGGCGCCGACGATGATGTGGGTTCGTCGCTCGTCAGGCTTGCCTCACCGGTCTGTATCTCTTCGAGATACGCTTCGACTGTGGTTTGCCAGTCACGCTCGAGCATGATCGGGAGTCGATGAACGACCACCGTGACGAAGCTGCCGATCACGAGACCGAAAGCGATGACGAACGCATATTGCGCCGGGGGCGGCAGCAATGCGAATCCGTCGAACAGAGAAAACAACCCGTTCAGCATCGTCTTGAGTCTGGTTGGTCGAGCGCGTGAAAAGGGCAGCGGCGATGGCTGGGTGGGGCGCTCGGTGGCCGCCCATGCTACACCAGCCGTGCGGACGTTGATATCGTATCCGGATCAGACCGCATGCCCGAGCTCAATGATCGGCAGATAGAGCGTCAGCACGATGCCGCCAATCAGCAGGCCAAGCACGGCGACCAAGGCGGGTTCGAGAAGACTCAGCACGCTTGCGATTTGCGCATCGAGGTCGTGATCGGCCATGTCGGCGAGGTCCATGAGCACCGCATCGAGCGCGCCGGTCTGCTCTGCAATGGCAACGGGCCCGACGATCGAAGGCGGAAATGCCGGCCGCGCGGTGCCGGTCGAGCAACTTGCCAGCGCGAAGGACAAGCGCTCGCCACGCCGGATGCGCGCGCTCGCGTCTGCGGTGGCCCGGTCGAACGACGGATGCCCGCTTGTTCTCGACAGGATATCGAGCGCATCCGCGAGCGGGACGCCCGCGTGAAGCAGGATACCGAGCGCCCGACACCACCGTGCGACACAGCGTCGGGCAATGAACGCGCCGATCAACGGCACGATCAGTACGTGTCGCGCGCACGTATCGCGGAGCTTCCGACTGCGGCGAAGCATCGCGGCCCACGCACAGTAGGCGGCGATGACTCCGCCCAAACCATAGGGCAAACCGGATGCGATCGCGTGAGAGCCTTCGATGACCGCCTGGGTCGCCGGCGGCAGCGCCGCGTTGAAGCTCGCGAAGATCTCTTCGAACGTCGGTATGACCCACCGGGCGAGTACGGTGACGACAGTGAGGGCGAAGACCAGCAGACAGGTCGGGTAGGTAAGGGCAGCACGAAGTCTGGCGCGTTGAGCGGCAGCCCTGCTTCGTTCGTCTGCGATACGCAGCAGCACGGCCGCAAGTGACCCCGATGCCTCGCCGACGGCGATCAGTGCACGGTGCTGCTCGTCCAGCCAACGTGGATGACGTGCCAGCGCGTGACTCAACGCGACGCCCTGTGTGACATCCCGGCGCACCGCGGACAGCAACGCACTCACCGCCGGACGCGGCGCACCGGCTTCGAGTACGTCGAGCGCAGCGATCAGCGGCAGCCCCGCATTGAGCAGACTGGCGAATTGACGCAGCGACGCCGTGAGATGTGCGGGTTTGACGGCGCGCGGCGTGCCTGCCCGGTCCGGACGACGGTTCCCTGACGCCAGCGTTGACGGCGCATTTCGTACCGGTGTGATGCTCGCATCGAGCGTCTCTCGCCGACGCGGCAGATCCGACGCCTCTGGCGTATGTCGTTCGCGAAGATCGGGCGTCACATCCGGTGTGCGAGGCAGCGCTGACTTCGTCGGGGCGAGTCGGCTCACAGATCGAACTCCGTCGCACTCAATGCCGCTTCGAGCGATGTCTCGCCGCGCAGCACCTTGACGAGTGCCGCATCGCGCAGGGACGCAATGCCCTCGGCGCTTGCCTGGACGGTCAGCGACCGCACGCTCGCTCGTTCGATGATGCGGTCTCGCAGCGAAGCCGAGATCGGCATCACCTGATGCACGCCGACGCGCCCTTTGTATCCGATCCGGTGACACTCGTCGCATCCGCCCGCGCGGTGCAGCGGGGTTCCGCGTTCGATGATGGCATCGGAGTAGCCCGCGGCGCGGAGCACGTCTCGATGCGGTCGATAGGGCACTTTGCAGGCCGGGCAGAGACGTCGCACGAGTCGTTGCGCCGTGATCAGGCGGATCGCCGCGGCGAGGTTGTGCGGCTCGATGCCGATATTGAGCAGGCGGGCGAGCGTCGACGGTGCGTCATTGGTATGCAGCGTCGACAGGACGAGATGGCCCGTATGCGCCGCCTTGACCGCGACGTCAGCGGTATCGCGATCGCGGATCTCGCCGACCATGATGACGTCAGGATCCTGTCGCAGCAGCGCGCGCAATGCGACGGCGAAGCTGAGCCCCGCCTTTTCGCAGATCGGCACCTGATTGACGCCCGCAAGCTGAAGCTCGGCGGGGTCCTCCACGGTGCAGATATTCGAAGCGATGTTGTTCAACGCATGCATGAAGCCGTAGAGCGATACCGTCTTGCCGCTCCCGGTCGGCCCCGTGACAAGCAGCAGACCATGGGGGGCACTCAGCGTTCTCGACACGATGGTTTCGTGCTCAGGCTCGAAGCCGAGCGCTTGCAGGCTCAGGTTCCCGGGGAGCGTGTCGAGCCGTCGCAACACGAGCTTCTCGCCGTACAGGGTCGGCAGTGTGCTGACTCTGAACTCATCGATCACCGTGGCGCTTGTCCGGATACGCAGCCGGCCATCCTGCGGCACGCGTCGCTCGGCGATATCGATGCGCGACAGGACCTTGATGCGCGTGACAACCGCATCGCGCAGCATGGCTGCGGGCCGCGGCAGCACGTGCAAGACGCCGTCGACACGGATTCGCACACGCCAACCATGCTCGTCGGGTTCGATGTGAATGTCCGACGCGCGGCGTGCGCCGGCGTCCTGAAGGATGTCTCGCAAAAGACGAGCGGCCGGCGAGTCGGCGATATCGTCCTGCGTGGTGACGGGCTGGACCGGAGGTCGCGCAGGCCAGCCTGCGTCACGTGTGTCGCGTGCGTCGTTCGTCATGAGGGCTCCGCTTCGAAACGATCGAAGCCCTATCGTCAGCCGCGGCGAGCACAGTGCACAGTCGACCGGACGGCCAGTGAATGGGCGCACCATCCATCAATTGTCTCGGCGATGGGACGCTCCAGCGCGTCCGCTCATGCAAGCCCAAGCCCAAGCCCAAGCCCAAGCCCAAGCCCAAGCCCAAGCCCAAGCCCAAGCCCAAGCCCAAGCCCAAGCCCAAACGTAGGCGCAAACCTCCGAGCCCTAAGTGACGACAGTCGCGGCCCTGAAACCAGGCTTCAAGCTCGAGCGCGAGCCACGGGCGGTTTGAACAGTTTGACCGTCTTCACCGCCTGGTTGTCGATCTGCATGACCTCGAGCCGGCAGTCGCCGATCTTGAGTGCGACATCCCCTTCGGGAATCTCTTCGAGGATTTCGAGAATCAGCCCATTGAGTGTCTTCGGGCCGTCGACGGGCAACTTGAGCCCGAGCCATCGATTGAGCTCGCGAAGCGGCATGGCCCCCGCGACGATGCATTCGCCGCTCGCATTCCAGCCGGCGCGCGTGTTCGCCGAACGCGGGATCGACGTCGTGAACTCGCCGATCAATTCCTCGATGATGTCTTCCGGCGTCACGAGCCCCTGAACTTCGCCGTATTCATTCACGATCAGACCGATGCGCTGCCGGTTCTCCTGGAAGAACTGGAGCTGCTGGAAAACAGGGGTGCCGGACGGGACAAAGTATGGTTCGGCGAGCAATTCGCGCAGCGTCTCACGGTCGAGTTCTTCATGGTGATGCAGTGCCGCCAGCGTCTTGCGAACATGGAGCACGCCCAGCACGCGATCGATGTCCGTCTCGTAGACGACGATCTTGTTGTGATAGCACGTCTCGAGTTGCCGGACGATCTGATCGAGCGACGCCGTCAGGTCGATCGCTTCGATGCGAGGGCGCGGCACCATCACGTCGTCGACGGTGATGTTTTCGAGTTCGAACAGGTTGAGCAGAATGCTTCGGTGCTTCGTCGGCATGAAGCTGCCCGATTCGACGACGATGCTGCGCAGCTCTTCGGTCGTCATGCGCGCATTGTTCGCATTGCGCGTATTGATCCGCAGCAGCCGCAGGATGCCGGTCGCGAACAGATTGACGAACCAGATGATGGGCCGCATCGCGCGCATCAGCGGCGCGATGATGAAGCTCGCGGGCAGCGCGATCTTTTCCGGATACGTCGCACCGACGATCTTCGGCGTGATTTCAGCAAACACGATGATCAGGAACGCGACAGCACCCGTCGTGATCGACAGCACGACGTTGTTGTTGCCGAACGTATGCAGGGCAAGCGACGTCGTGAGCACCGGGATCAGCGTGTTGATCAGGTTGTTGCCGATCAGCACTGCGCTGAGCAGATCTTCGGTCCGTGCGAGCAGACCCTGTGTGTTCTTGGCGCCGACGACGCCTTTTTGTGCGAGGTGTTTGAGACGATGGCGATTGAGCGCCATCATCGCGGTTTCAGAGATCGAGAAGAAACCGGACAGCAACAGGAGGATAGCGACAAGCCCTGCCTGCGCCCATAAGGGAAGCGATTCCACGCGTCGGGATCAATGGAGAGGGAGTTGGGGACACTATAGCAGACCGTTTTTGCACACCGCCGGGCGGGGCGTTTCGGGCTTGCTGCGTGATCGAGGGGGTGATTCGGAGACCTGGAAAGAAGCGTCGACATTGCGGCGAACGCTGTTGCGATCACCTCGGCGTCACGTCCGATCACCGTTACCGTTGTCGACGCTCGTTCGAAGAGCACAAATAAAAAAACCGCACGACAAGGTGCGGTCTTTTTACTTACTGCGAATTCTGGTCGGGGTGAGAGGATTCGAACCTCCGGCCTCTACGTCCCGAACGTAGCGCTCTACCAGGCTAAGCTACACCCCGAATTGATTTCCTCGTTGCCGCGTCAGGAAGAACGTGACGTCGAGTAAGAACATAAGTCTAGCAGGCTTTCTTTATAAATGGAATCGGGAAATCGAACAATCGCGTCGAAGGCCGCGCGCGCTTCGCGTTCCGCGCATTGCAGCGTGTAGTCGAGCGCGCCCGAACGCGTGATCGCCGAGAAGATCGTATCGAATCGATCGGTGCCGCCTTGTTCGATCGCTTCGCGCGCCAGCGTGCGTTCTTCGGCGTTGCCATGCTGCATCAGCCAGATCAGGGGCAGCGTCGGCTTGCCCTCGCGCAGGTCGTCGCCGGCGTTCTTGCCCATCGATTCCGGCGTGCCCGTGTAGTCGAGCCAATCATCCATGATCTGGAATGCCGCGCCGATGTGGCGGCCGTATTCAGCGGCAGCAGCTTCTTCGGCGGGTGCCGCGCCGGCGAGCACGGCGCCGAGTTCGGCGGCGGCCTCGAACAGCTTGGCGGTCTTGTAGCGGATGACCTGCATGTACCGCGCTTCGTCGACGTCGGGGTCGTGCATGTTCAACAGCTGCAGGACTTCCCCTTCGGAGATGATGTTCGTCGCGTCGGACAGGATCTGCATGACGCGCATCGAATCGACGCCCACCATCATCTGAAATGCACGCGAGTACAGAAAGTCGCCGACCAGCACGCTCGCGGCGTTGCCGAACAGGGCATTGGCCGTTTGCTTGCCACGCCGCAGGGCCGATTCATCGACCACGTCGTCGTGCAGCAGCGTCGCGGTGTGAATGAATTCGATGACGGCCGCGAGCTCATGGCGGTGCGGGCCCGTGTCGCCGAGCGCGCGTGCAACGATGAGCAGCAGCGCGGGGCGCAGGCGCTTGCCTCCCGCACCGATGATGTATTCGGAGATCTGGTTGATCAGGACAACCTCCGACGCCAGGCGCTTCCGGATGACCCGGTTTACCTGTTCCATATCTTCGGCGATGGGTGCGAGGAGGCTTGTAGCGGAGGTCGTGGCGGTCAACGCAGGTACCGAAAGTCTTGTTGAATAACCGGGCGATTATAGACTGAACCGCTGTATTCCCGTCGCATCGGCCGCGCGAGGCGGACAGACTTGCGCGAAACCAGATGGCCGCCGCGCTGGCAAGCGCGCGTCGGGTGCATGGCCGGACCGTCGGCAAGTCCTTTGTACGTTGCCTTTGACCGCAGGCAAAACTTCTGTATAATCAATCGTTTCTCCGCGTGGTGCGGGGGAAAGAATGAATTCGAGTGAGGTTCAACAATGTACGCGGTCATAAAAACCGGCGGCAAGCAATACAAGGTTGCTGCTGGCGAAAAACTGAAAATAGAACAGATACCGGCAGACATTGGCGCAGAAATCACGCTTGACCAGGTGCTGGCAGTCGGCGAAGGTGAGTCGATCACGTTCGGCGCACCCCTGGTTAGCGGGGCTTCGGTCAAGGCTACCGTGATCTCCCAAGGTCGTCACGACAAAGTGAAGATCTTCAAGATGCGTCGTCGTAAGCACTATCAGAAGCGTGCTGGCCACCGCCAGAACTACACTGAAGTGCGCATCGAAGCGATCAACGCCTAAGGGCCAAGGAGCACATCAATGGCACACAAAAAAGCAGGCGGCTCGTCCCGTAACGGCCGCGACTCCGAGTCGAAACGCCTTGGCGTGAAGGTGTACGGCGGTCAGGCAATCCTGGCTGGCGGCATCATCGTTCGCCAACGCGGTACGCGTATGCACGCAGGCAACAACGTCGGTCTGGGCAAGGATCACACCTTGTACGCACTGGCTGACGGCCACGTGGAATTCACGATCAAGGGCGCGGCGAAGAAGCAATTCGTCAACGTCGTCCCGGTCGCTGCGGAGTAAATCGGAATCGGGCGCGTGTCGCAGATGATGATCGAGGCGAAGCCCGTCATGATCTGATCGACCCCAGCGCTCGACCGAGCCGCAGAGCGGCTTTGTCCGCCCTGGCCACGAAGGCCCCGCCTTTCAGCGGGGCCTTTTTTGTTTCTGCGCGCGTTCGTGCACTAGTGTGTAGTGATGCACGTGTCTGCGCGATCGTTCGCATGTTCCTGCCGCGTGTTGTTGTCACGCGTCGTCTGGCTCAGGCGAGCCGTTGCGGCGAACATCGGTTGTACCCCTTTATTGTTGAGCGTCTGGTAGAGCGGTCTCGCACGTCGACGGCCGCTGCACCAGGCGCTTTGAGAGAAGCAGCATGAAATTCATAGACGAAGCCCGCATCGAAGTGATCGCCGGCGACGGCGGCAATGGCAGTGCGTCGATGCGGCGTGAGAAGTTCGTGCCGTTCGGCGGCCCCGACGGCGGCGATGGCGGACGTGGCGGCAGCGTGTTCGCGATCGCGGACCGCAATATCAACACGCTGATCGACTATCGCTACGCGAAGAAGCATCTCGCGCGCAATGGTGAGAACGGTCGCGGCGCCGATTGCTACGGCAAGGGCGGCGACGACGTGACGTTGCGTATGCCGGTCGGCACGATCATCACCGATATGGACACCGGTGAGCTGATCGCCGACCTGACCGAGCACAATCAGGAAGTCACGCTTGCCGAAGGCGGTCAGGGCGGGCTCGGCAATCTTCACTTCAAGTCGAGCACGAACCGCGCGCCGCGCCAGAAGACGGACGGCAAGCCCGGTCAGCGCCGCATGGTCAAGCTCGAGCTCAAGGTGCTCGCCGACGTCGGTCTGCTCGGCATGCCCAATGCCGGTAAGTCGACCTTTATTTCGTCGGTGTCGAACGCCAAGCCGAAGATCGCGGACTACCCGTTCACGACGCTCGCACCGAACCTCGGTGTCGTGCGCGTCGGGCCGAGCCAGAGCTTCGTGATCGCCGATATTCCCGGCCTGATCGAAGGTGCGGCCGAAGGCGCGGGCCTGGGTCACCAGTTCTTGCGCCACCTCCAGCGTACCGGCCTGCTCCTGCATCTTGTTGACCTGGCGCCGTTCGACGAAGAGACCGACCCGGTCGCCGAAGCCAAGGCCATCGTCAATGAACTCGCTAAGTACGACGAGGCGTTGCACGACAAGCCGCGCTGGCTGGTGCTCAACAAGCTCGACATGCTCGATGAAGACACGCGGAAGAAGCGCGTCGCGGACTTCGTCAAGCGGTTCAAGTGGAAGGGGCCGATCTTCGAAATCTCGGCACTCACGGGCCAAGGGTGCGAAGCGCTGACGTACGCGATCTTCGACTATCTGGCCAAGCACGGCGCAGCCGGCCAGGCAGCCGAAGCCGAAGAACTCGCGGCAGATCCGCGATTCCGCGAAAGCGCGTCGAATACGCGTGCGCAAGCTTCCGACGTGCAGTCAGGCGAGGCCGAGTAAGCAGAGCAGGCAGCGTAGCGGGGCTTTCTTGCGTCGCATCGGCCCGACCGTCGCAACGCAGCGAGACGCCGCTCGCCCCGCTCGCAAATAATTTCACGTTACACGCGTCCGGGGCTGCACAAGCAGCCCCTTCGCATGGCATCCTCGCCATTCCGGACGCGTCATCCACCGATGTCCGGTCCATTGCGCCACCGGTCTACCCCTCCGATGGCATGCTGCTGCGCGACGCGAGCTAACAGCGCGACGACGGGCAACTGCGCGCATTCCGGCCCGGGCCACATTGATGTGGCGGCCGATTTCACAACATTCGCCAATCAGGTGGGGCAAACATGCGGTCGGTGATAGCCGATGCCAAGCGGCTCGTCGTTAAAGTCGGTTCGAGTCTGGTAACCAATGATGGACGCGGACTCGACCATGAGGCCATCGGTCGATGGGCGCAGCAGATTGCCGAACTGCGCAAGCGGGGCAAAGAGGTCGTGCTCGTCAGCTCGGGTGCCATTGCTGAAGGGATGCAACGACTCGGGTGGGTCAAGCGCCCGCGCGAGATCGACGAACTTCAGGCTGCGGCCGCCGTCGGTCAAATGGGACTCGCGCAAGTCTACGAAAGCCGTTTTGCCGAGCGCGGTATCCGCACCGCTCAGATCCTGCTGACCCACGCCGATCTTGCCGATCGTGAACGTTATCTCAACGCACGGTCGACGCTGCTGACCTTGCTGCGTTTGTCTGTCGTGCCGATCATCAACGAGAACGACACCGTCATCACCGATGAAATCAAATTCGGCGATAACGACACGCTCGGCGCGTTGGTCGCGAATCTCATCGAGGGCGACGCACTGATCATCCTGACCGACCAGCGCGGTCTCTATACGGCCGATCCGCGCAAGGACCCGAATGCGCAATTCGTCAGTGAGGCGGTCGCGGGGGATCCTGAACTCGAGGCAATGGCAGGTGGCGCCGGCACGAGTGTCGGCCGCGGCGGCATGCTCACGAAGATCATCGCGGCGAAACGCGCCGCACACAGCGGTGCGAACACGGTGATCGCAAGTGGCCGCGAGCCCGACGTGCTCGTGCGTCTTGCTTCAGGTGAAGCGATCGGCACGCAGCTGGTCGCACGCATGGCGCGTCTCGCCGCGCGCAAGCAATGGATGGCCGATCATCTTCAGGTGCGTGGTCGTGTCGTCATCGACGACGGCGCGTGCGCCAAGGTGTCCTCGGAGGGCAAGAGCTTGCTGCCGATCGGTGTCGTCGATGTGCAAGGTGTCTTCGCGCGTGGGGAGGTCATCGCCTGCGTCAATGCGCAAGGACGTGAAGTCGCGCGCGGTCTGACGAACTACGGCAGCACTGAGGCACGCATGATTCAGCGCAAGCCGAGTGCGGAGATCGAAGGCGTGCTCGGCTATATGCTCGAACCGGAACTCATCCACCGCGACAATCTGGTCATTGTTTGACGCGCGCAGTGCCAGCGTGTGAGCCGCCCGCCATCGCGAATCGGTGGTGAGCGGCGTGCTGCGACTACGATCAATGCTTTGGGCAGACGTCGCGTGAGTGCATTGCTCCGCCGCCCAGACTCTTCACCGTCTCAACGTACACGCTGATCGGTGAGTGTCTTCTTGTACCGGATGTTATCGACGATCGTCTTGGCGTCGCCCGCGATGGTCGAGAAGTCGCAGAAATAGTCCTTCGCCAGCGTGTTCTGATACGCGTTGAGCGAGTTGTACTGAATCCTTTCCCAGTCCGTCGACGTGTCGGTGTCCCATGCGGTGCCGTCCTCGTCGATCGCGTCATACAGCTTCCATTGCTGGCCGTCGCCGCAGCGAATGCCTTCGTATCTGACGTTACGCGCGCCGGCCGGGCTGGTGATCACCACGGTGTACCGGACCACGCCGTCCTTACCGATCGACAACGATTTGGGATCGATGGCGAAGGTGAGGGTGGTGCCCTTCGAGACTTCGAACGGCAGTAATTTGTCGTAATCGGGAAGCGGCGGCGGTGTGACGTCCTTGTCTTCGACGAATACCGATTTGCGATCGAACAGGTACTCGAAGGTGCTTTGGTCGCCGCCGGATGTGGAAGCATTGCTGGCCGGGCCGTTCATGCCGGGCGTGGTGCCGTCGTTGGGGCCGGCGGCCACGAACGCCGGCGAGAGGGCCAGGCAAGTCAGCGACGCAAGGAGACTCGCGCGAAGTGCGCGTTGGGGCAGGCGAGAGAAGTTCAAGATCTTCAAATCCAGGGCGGACAGCGCGTCAAAACGCTGTCTCGTCGGTGATGTCCGGGGTCGGGATGGATCGATAGGCTTCGTCGGCGCGCGAAACGCGGGCGCGCCGCACGACACTCAGACCTGTGAGTTTGCCACGGGTTCGGTCATCCTGACCCGAACCCGGAGAAAGGCAGTCGTTAGCTCGCGCTCGACCTCACCCGTGAGGCGGTAGCGACAAGCTCGAATGCAGGATGCCGACATCCTCGACGTCGCGCGCCGAACCAACGGTGCTCGCACCCGCTTGCGGCCCAGGCTGAGACGGCCGTGACACGGGCCTCGGCACCGGACGCGGCGCAGGTGAAGCCTCGCGCCGACGCGCAGGCGCATCGCACGGACCGCCTACCTGTCCGTTCGGACGCCTCAAAAAGCGCGACAACTCCGAAAGCGCCAGCTGATACACATCCCGCTTGAACTCGATCACCGCATCGAGCGGCACCCAGTATTCATTCCATCGCCACGCATCGAACTCGGGATGGTCAGTGGCACGCAAGCAGATGTCACAATCCCGGCCTACCATCCGGAGCAAAAACCAGATCTGTTTCTGCCCACGATAGTGGCCGCGTACCTCGCGCTTGATAAACTTGTCGGGCACCTCATAACGCAGCCAGTCGCGCGTGCGACCGAGCACTTTGACGTGTTGGGGCATCAGGCCCGTTTCTTCGTGCAACTCCCGGTACATCGCCTGCATCGGGTTCTCGCCGAACTTGATGCCACCTTGCGGAAACTGCCACGAATGCTCGCGTAGCCTTTTGCCCCAAAACACTTCGTTGCGCGCGTTCAAGAGGATGATGCCGACGTTCGGGCGAAAGCCTTCACGATCCAGCATACAACCACCTTCGAATCCTTTAAAATTGCTTTGATTATAAACAGATAACGGGCGCCGCGCACCGTTTGAGGGACGACGCCCCGCCGAGCTGGCCGAATGGCCCAGGACCGGCGGTATGCGGCGCTCTCGTCTTTTTGGAACCCCCTGAATGAAAGCATCGCGTTTTTTTATCGGCACGCTCAAGGAAGCGCCTGCCGATGCTGAGATCGTCAGTCACCAGTTGATGGTTCGCGCGGGCATGATCCGCCGCGTCGCAGGCGGTATCTACGACTACATGCCACTGGGGCTGCGCTCGATTCGCAAGGTCGAGAAGATCGTGCGCGAGGAGATGGAAAAGGCAGGGGCACTCGAATTGCTGATGCCGGCGGTTCAGCCGGCCGAGCTCTGGCAGGAGTCGGGACGCTGGGCCAAGTATGGTCCCGAGTTGCTGCGTCTGAAGGATCGTCACGATCGCGAGTTCGTGATCGGGCCGACGCACGAGGAGGTCATCACCGACATCGCGCGTCGCGAGATCAAGAGTTATCGCCAGATGCCGGTCAACTTCTATCAGATCCAGACGAAGTTCCGCGACGAGATTCGTCCGCGCTTCGGTGTGATGCGTGGCCGCGAATTCATCATGAAGGACGCGTATTCGTTCGACAAGGACGTCGACGGTCTCAAGGTCACGTACCAGAAGATGTACGACGCCTACACGGCCGTGTTCAGCCGCATGGGCCTCGAGTTCCGCGCGGTCGCAGCTGACAACGGTTCGATCGGCGGCACGGGTTCGCATGAATTCCAGGTGATCGCCGATACGGGCGAAGACGAGATCGTCTATTGCCCGACGTCCGACTACGCAGCGAACATCGAAGCGGCTGAAGCGGTGTCGCTGATCGCAACGCGCGGCAACGCGACGCAAGCGATGACGAAGACGCCGACGCCGGGCAAGGCCAAGTGCGAAGACGTCGCGGCACTGCTCGGCATCCCGCTCGAGCAGACGATCAAATCCGTCGTGATGGCGATCGATGTCGCCGACCGCGAGCCGAAGATCGTGCTGCTGCTGGTGCGCGGCGATCACGCGATCAATGAAGTCAAGGTCACGAAGCTCCCGGGCCTCGGCGACGCGCGCATGGCGACCGAAAAGGAAATCATCGACACGTTCGGCACGCCGCCGGGCTATCTGGGCCCGATCGGCACGAAGAAGCCGGTGATGGTCATCGCCGACCAGACCGTCGCGAACATGAGCGACTTCGTCGTCGGTGCGAACGAGGTGGATTTCCACATCACCGGTGTGAACTGGGGCCGTGATCTGCCCGAGGCTGAAGTCGTCGCCGATATCCGTGAAGTCGTGTCGGGTGATCCTTCGCCGGACGGCAAGGGCGTGCTCGAGATCTGCCGCGGTATTGAAGTCGGTCAGGTGTTCCAGCTTGGCACGAAGTATTCGGATGCGATGAATGCGACGTACCTCGATGAGTCGGGCAAGCCGCAACCGATGGTCATGGGTTGCTACGGCATCGGGATCACGCGCGTGCTCGGCGCTGCGATCGAACAGAACTTCGATGCGCGCGGGATCATCTGGCCCGAAGCGATTGCACCGTTTGAAGTGGTCGTATGCCCGATGGGCTATGACCGCAGCGAAGCCGTGCGCGCCGAGACGGATCGTCTCTACGCGGAGTTGCTCGCAGCAGGTATCGACGTGATCGTCGACGATCGCGGCGAGCGCCCGGGTGTGATGTTCGCCGACTGGGAACTGATCGGCGTGCCGCACCGGCTCGTCGTCGGCGACCGCGGCCTCAAGGAAGGCAAGGTCGAATATCAGGGCCGCCGCGACGCGGAGCCGACGCTGCTGCCGGCATCGGATGCCGTCGGTCATGTGACCCAACGCGTGAACGCGGCGCTCGGTCGATAATCGGCTGACTCGACTCGCAAGCGGTATGAGAGTAGGACTCGGCCCTTGCGGGACGAGTCCTTTTACTTTGTGCGTGCGCGCGCATCTCGCATGCATCCGTTCCGCTGAATACAGCGCCTCAATGAAGGCTGCCTCATGGAATACAACTTCCTGTCCGCGACGATCCTGCTGGTGCTGATCACGGATCCGATCGGCAATATTCCGATCTTCATCAACGCGCTCAAGCGTGTGCCGGTCAAGCGCCGGCCGACGGTCATCATTCGAGAAGTCGCGATCGCATTCGGGATTCTGGTCGCGTTCATGCTTGGCGGCCGGCAGTTCCTGCAGGCGATGCACCTGAGCGATCTGTCGATGCGCATCGGCGGGGGCATTGTGTTGTTTCTGATCGCGCTGCGCATGGTGTTTCCGCATCCCGATGGCGCGTTGGGCGGAGGGCCGTCACAGGCCGAGCCCTTGATCGTGCCGCTGGCGATTCCAGCCATCGCGGGACCGTCGGCGATCGCGACGGTGATGCTGCTCGCGTCGCAGGCGCCGGACAAGCGCTTCGAGTGGCTCGCCGCGCTGACCGTGACCATGCTGATCAGCGGGGTCGTGCTGCTTGCATCGGATCAGATTCAGAACTGGCTCGGTGAGCGCGCGGTGGCGGCACTCGAACGGCTGATGGGTCTCGTGCTGATCGCGATCTCGGTCGATATGCTGCTCGAAGGCATCCGGATTTTTGTGCGGCAGCTATCGACGGGCGGATAAGACCGATCAGCGAGCGCCAATGACAAAGGGCTGCAGTGTGAACTGCAGCCCTTTTCGTTTCGCGAGCGCCAGCTTATCGCGGCACCGTCAACGCACGGATCGCCGGCAGATTGCGCCAATATCCCTTCACATCCATCCCGCAACCGAACACATAACGATCGGGGACTTCGAAACCGCAGAAGTCCGGACGCAGTGGCTTCGACTGCGGAATCATCTTTTCGCAGAGCACGGCCGACTTGAAGGTCTTCGCACCCATGGCGACGATCCGGTCGCGAATCGCAGCCATTGTCTGACCTTCATCGAGGATGTCGTCGATCACGAGCACGGTGCGATCCTTGACCGACTCACCCGGCGCGACGCGCCAGTGCATATCGCCGCCCTGCGTCGTGTTGTGATATCGCGTGAGGTGCACGTAGTCGAACTCGAGCGGAAAATCGAGGTGGGGCAGCAGCATGCCCGTGAATACGGCCGCGCCACCCATCACCGAGAGCAACAGCGGAAACGAATCGCCGAGCTCGGCGCGAATCTCGGTGGCCATCCGGCGAATCGATGCCTCGACATCAGTCGCGGACACGATCTCTTCCGAGGTCTTGAACAGTTCGAGGGCTTCTTCGCGATTCATCGGCGTGGTCGGTGGGTTTTCGGGTGTATCTATATTAGTAGGGCTTGGCTCAACGCATGCCGGGCATCATGCCCTTCATGCCGCGCATCATCTTTGCGAGATTGCCGCCCTTGAGCTTTTTCATCATGCCGCGCATCTGTTCGAACTGCGCGAGCATCCGGTTGACTTCCTGCACCTGAACGCCGGCGCCGGCCGCGATGCGGCGCTTGCGGCTTGCCTTGATGAGATCGGGCTTCGAGCGTTCGGCCGCAGTCATCGAATTGATGATGCCTTCCATGCGGCGCATCTGCTTCTCGGCCTGGTTCATATCCGCATTGCCCGCCGCTTGCTGGAACTGTGCGGGCAGTTTGTCGAGCAGCGAGCCGAGCCCGCCCATCTTCTTCATTTGCGACAGCTGCGCGCGGAAATCGTTGAGGTCGAAATCGCCGCCCTTCTTGACCTTGGTCGCGAGCTTCTGTGCGGCTTCGACGTCGACGCCGCGCTGTGCTTCCTCGACGAGCGCGAGAATGTCGCCCATGCCGAGGATCCGGTTTGCCATCCGGTCCGGATAGAAGACTTCAAGCCCGTCGAGCTTTTCGCCGACACCGACGAACTTGATCGGCTTGCCCGTGACGTGGCGTACGGAGAGCGCCGCACCGCCGCGCGAATCACCGTCGAGCTTGGTCAGCACGACGCCCGTCAGCGGCAGCGTGTCGTTGAACGCCTTCGCGGTGTTGACGGCATCCTGACCGAGCATCGCGTCGACGACGAACAACGTCTCGGCAGGCTTGATCGCCGTGTGCAGCGCGGCGATTTCCTTCATCATCGCTTCGTCGATACCGAGCCGGCCGGCCGTGTCGACGATCAGCACATCGTGATAGTGCTTCTTCGCCCAGTCGAGCGCAGCGAGTGCGATATCGACAGGCTTCTGATCGGGTTGCGACGGGAAGAAATCGGCGCCGACCTGTTCGGTCACGGTCTTCAGCTGTGCGATAGCCGCGGGACGGTAAACGTCGCACGACACCGTCAGCACTTTCTTCTTCTGCTTTTCGCGCAGCAATTTGGCGAGCTTGCCGACGGTCGTCGTCTTACCCGCGCCCTGAAGACCGGCCATCAGAATGATGGCGGGGGGCGCGACCGCGAAATTGAGTTCGGCCGCCTTGCCTTCGTAGTCGCCGCCGATGACCGCGGTCAACTCGCGTTGAACGACCGAGACGAGGGCCTGGCCTGGCGTGAGGCTCGCGATGACTTCTTCGCCGAGCGCCTTTTCCTTGACCTTGGCGACGAACTCGCGCACGACGGGCAACGCGACGTCGGCCTCGAGCAGGGCGAGACGCACTTCGCGCAGCATGTCCTGGGTGTTCGCCTCGGTCAGGCGGGCTTCGCCGCGCAGCGTCTTGACGACGCGCGCCATCCGTTGAGTCAGATTGTCGAGCATAGTGGCGCAGGGATATTCATTGGCCGGGCCGCCGGATGGGCGATGCGTCCGAATCTCGGACGCGGAGCATTCGGGGAGCAGCGTCCGGCGCGCGAAGCGGCCGGGTGTACCCCTCGGGGCGGCGGGACCTTGGTGTAAACTTCAAACATGATTATTGTACTGTATGCACTGACCGCTCTCCTTTACGGCACGCTCTCCGCGTCGGCGTGGCGTTCGCGCCTGCGCTTCGCAGACGTGCCGGGCGACGTGCTCGGTGTCGCGCCGCAGAGTCTTTCGCCGCGCGATCGCGGGCTGCTCGCGGCGGCGCTCGTCACCCACGGTGCACTGCTCGAACTCACGATTTTCCCTGAAGGCGAAATGGTCTATGGCTTCGCCTTCGCACTCTCGGCGATGTTGTGGCTCGGCGTGCTGATCTACTGGATCGAGAGCCTGTTCTTTCCGCTCGACGGCCTGCGCATGCTGGCGTTGCCCGTCGCGTTTGTTGCCTCGCTCCTGCCGCTCATGTTCGGCGGCGTCAAGGTCCTGCCGTATTCGGCGGACGTTCTGTTCAAGCTGCATTTCCTCGTTGCGAATGTCGCATATGGATTGCTCGCGCTCGCGGCTGCCCATGCAGCATTGATGTTGCTCGTCGAGCGTCGCCTGCACACGGTGCGCAGTGCGCGCGTGAGTCTCGCCCGTCCCGACAGCCGCGCGGCATTGCGCGCGGCAACGCGCGATCCGTCAGTGGATCACTGGGCCAGCAACTGGCTCGACGCGCTGCCGCCGCTGCTGACGCTCGAGAAGTTGCTGTTCCGTCTGATCTGGGCCGGGTTCGCGGTGCTGACGCTCGCGCTCGCCTCGGGCATTCTCTTTAGTGAGCAGCTGTTCCATCAGCCGCTGCGTTTCGATCACAAGACCGTCTTCGCGCTCCTGTCGTGGGTCATGTTCGGCGGTGTGCTGACGGGCCGCACGTTTTACGGATGGCGCGGACGCACGGCGTTGCGCTGGGTGCTGGCCTCGTTCGTCGCGCTGCTGCTCGCGTACGTGGGTAGCCGTTTCGTGCTCGAGGTGCTGCTGCACCGCCCCGTCGTTTAGGAACCTCGCATGTCGCGATTCATTCTTCTGATCCTGATCGGCCTGATCGCCAACTGGTGGTGGCGCAATCTGCACCGCCAGCGCATGCCGGGCTCGCGCTCGCAACAGACGGGCTCCGCGCGATCGGCAGGCTCACGCGCATCGGGCACGACCGATGCAGGTAGCGCGCGGTCGGCCGGCGGCTCGCCTTTTTCGAAGGGCAAGCCTGCGCAGGCCGCTTTGCCCGAGCCGATGGTGCGATGCGCATTCTGCGACACGCACCTTCCGGTATCGGAAGCGACCTCGTCGGGTGGACTGCATTTCTGCCATCCGCGGCACGCGCACGACTATGCCGTGCGCGTTGCGCAGAGCGGTGACGGCCGGTGAAGACGGCCGTCGACGACGCTGGCTGGTACGCGCACGCGATCCGCGAGCCCTCGCCAAATTTCGACGCGCGCCCTGAAGGCGTCGCGCCAAGCCTGCTCGTGCTGCACAACATCAGCTTGCCACCGGGGCAGTTCAACGGGCAGGCGGTCATCGAGTTCTTCCAGAATCGTCTCGACTGGGACGCTCATCCGTTCTACGCGCAGATCCGCAATGTCCGCGTGTCGTCCCACTTTTTGATCCGGCGCGACGGCACGGTGGTGCAGTTCGTGTCATGCAACGACCGCGCATGGCATGCAGGCGTCTCGACGTTTTTCGGCCGGGATCGCTGCAATGATTATTCGATCGGCATCGAGCTCGAAGGCAGTGACGAACAGCCCTTCGATGATGCACAATACGCGCCCCTCGCGAACCTCGCGTCCGCGCTGATCGAGCGCTATGCGCTCGCGGCGGTGGCGGGGCATTCGGATATCGCGCCGGGTCGCAAGACCGACCCGGGACCGCATTTCGAATGGCGGCGACTGCGTCGCATGCTTGCGTTGCCCGCTGAGTATTTTCCCTACCTCGGAGCAGACCAGCTCGACGTGCGTTGATCGACGCACACGGGCATCGATATGCACGCGTTGGAGGTGCATATCGATCGGGATCCGCGCCGGCAAAGCGTCTTCGACGGTATTGCCCGGCCGGTTGAGATGGTCATTTTTTTGACATACATCCGTGCGATCCCAAGCCAGTTCGGCCTGTGCGAATGTCAAGCGTGGACGGCCAAATTTTTTGTTTGGAACCGCACACGGACGACACTATACTTTGTGCACACAGACGGGCGGGGCACTACATATAGTGTTTTCAAGTCGAATTCTCCCCCCTCGTTCCGGAAGGCGTCTGGCACCCGGGTTGGCTCCCGACAGGACTGCTCCTGATCCTCGCCAGCGCGTTCCGGACATCGTCTGATTGGTTGGCGTCCCCGACATCCGTCGCACCGGACGCAATGGGTTTTCCAGGCAGTGTGTTTTCAGGCGCCGCAATTCGGGCGTCTGACCGCAGTACTTGCATCAAGGAAGGGCCGAGCGTGTGGCGTGAGCTTGGGTTGCGTCGTCGAGCACATGGAATGTGTGCCGGCACCGCAGAGCGCCAGCGACCAATGGGGATGGTGGCCGGCCCGCCCGCAACATCGACCGCGGCTCGACCGCAGACAGTGAACACAGACCAGGAGCTTTGCAAATGCAAACCGAAAACGTGACGACGACGTCGCCAGGCCAATTGCTCGCTGAAGGAGCAGGCCGACTTGGCAATGCGCCGGGGGCACAACCGCTTGCCCCGTCCTCGGCCTATGCCGACTACAAGGTGATTCGCCGTAACGGCTCGGTGGTCGCATTCGAACCGTCGAAGATCGCGATCGCAGTCACGAAGGCCTTTCTCGCCGTCAATGGCGGTCAGGGCGCTGCTTCCGCGCGTGTGCGCGAACTCGTCGAGCAGATGACCCAGAGTGTGGTGCGCGCATTGCTGCGCAGCCGTCCCAACGGCGGCACGTTCCACATTGAAGATATTCAGGACCAGGTCGAACTCGCGCTGATGCGCGAAGGCGAGCACAACGTCGCGCGTGCTTACGTCCTCTACCGTGAAAAGCGTTCGCAAGAGCGTTCGCACGAGTCGGAGTCGCAACCGGCCAGCGGCCTCAATGTCGTCGACAACGGCGTTACGCGTCCGCTCGACCTCAACGCACTCAAGTCGCTGATCGAATCGGCCTGCTCGAACCTCGGCGAAGCCGTCAAGGCGGAGCCGATCGTCGCAGAGACCGTCAAGAATCTGTATGACGGCGTGCCGCTGAGCCAGGTCTATGACTCGGCGATTCTCGCTGCGCGCACGATGATCGAAAAGGAGCCGGCGTACAGCCAGGCGACGGCTCGTATCCTGCTGCACACGATCCGCAAGGAAATCCTCGAAGAGGAAGTCTCGCAAGAAGAGATGGCGTCGCGTTACGCCGAGTACTTCCCGCAATTCATCAAGCGCGGTATCGAAGCCGAACTGCTCGATGAAAAGCTGGGCCAGTTTGACCTCAAGCGCCTGGGCGCCGCGCTCGACTCGAGCCGCGACCTGCAATTCGGCTATCTCGGCCTGCAGACGCTCTACGATCGCTACTTCCTGCATCACGACGGCGTGCGCATCGAAATGCCGCAGGCATTCTATATGCGTGTCGCGATGGGCCTGTCGCTCAACGAGATCGACCGCGAAGCCCGTGCGATCGAGTTCTACAACGTGCTGTCGACGTTCGACTTCATGAGCTCGACGCCGACGCTGTTCAACTCGGGCACGCGCCGCTCGCAGCTGTCGTCGTGCTACCTGACGACGGTCGCCGACGATCTCGACGGTATCTACGAAGCGCTGAAGGAAAACGCACTGCTCTCGAAGTTCGCGGGCGGCCTCGGCAACGACTGGACGCGCGTTCGTGCGCTCGGTTCGCACATCAAGGGCACCAACGGCAAGTCGCAAGGCGTCGTGCCGTTCCTCAAGGTCGTCAACGACACGGCCGTCGCGGTCAATCAGGGCGGCAAGCGCAAGGGCGCGGTCTGCGCGTACCTCGAAACGTGGCACCTGGACATCGAAGAATTCCTCGAGCTGCGCAAGAACACGGGCGACGACCGTCGCCGCACGCACGACATGAACACGGCGAACTGGATTCCCGACCTGTTCATGAAGCGCGTTCACGAAAACGGCGAATGGACGCTGTTCTCGCCGTCGACCTGCCCGGATCTGCACGACAAGTTCGGTGCGGAATTCGAAAAGGCCTACCTCGGCTACGAAGAGAAGGTCGCACGCGGCGAACTGAAGCTGTTCCGCAAGATTCCGGCCGCGCAACTCTGGCGCAAGATGCTGGGCATGCTGTTCGAAACGGGCCATCCGTGGATCACGTTCAAGGATCCTTGCAATGTGCGCTCGCCGCAACAGCACGTCGGCGTCGTTCACTCGTCGAACCTGTGCACCGAGATCACGCTGAACACGAGCGACAGCGAAATCGCGGTCTGCAACCTGGGTTCCGTCAACCTCGTCGCCCACCTGAAGAAGGAAGGCGGTGCGCTGGTCCTCGACCAGGACAAGCTCAAGAAGACGATCTCGGTGGCGATGCGCATGCTCGACAACGTGATCGACATCAACTACTACGCGGTCGCGAAGGCTCGTAACTCGAACCTCAAGCACCGTCCGGTCGGCCTGGGCATCATGGGCTTCCAGGACGCGCTGCATCTGCTGCGCACGCCGTATGCTTCGGACGCGGCGGTCGAGTTCGCCGATCGCTCGATGGAAGCGGTCTGCTACCACGCGTACTGGGCGTCGACCGAGCTCGCGCAAGAGCGCGGCCGTTACTCGAGCTACCGCGGTTCGCTGTGGGATCGCGGCATCCTCCCGCAAGACACGCTGAAGCTGCTCGCGGATGCACGCGGCGGCTATGTCGAAGTCGACGAGTCGAGCACGATGGACTGGGACGCACTGCGCGGTCGTATTGCGCAGCACGGCATGCGCAACTCGAACTGCGTGGCGATCGCACCGACGGCGACGATCTCGAACATCATCGGCGTGTCGGCCTGTATCGAACCGACGTATCAGAACCTCTACGTGAAGTCGAACCTGTCGGGCGAGTTCACGGTGGTCAACGAGTACCTCGTGCGTGATCTGAAGGCGCGCGGTCTGTGGGACGAAGTCATGGTCGCCGACCTCAAGTACTTCGACGGCAGTCTGTCGCGTATCGACCGGATCCCGGCCGACCTTCGCAATATTTACGCAACGGCGTTCGAAGTCGATCCGAAGTGGCTCGTCGAAGCGGCCTCGCGTCGTCAGAAGTGGATCGACCAGGCACAGTCGCTCAATATCTATATGGGCGGCGCATCGGGCAAGAAGCTCGACGAGGTCTACAAGCTCGCGTGGTTGCGTGGCCTGAAGACCACGTACTACCTCCGCACGATGGCGGCGACGCACGTCGAGAAGTCGACGGTCGCTCACGGCGCGCTCAATGCAGTGCCGTCGAGTGGTGCGGGCGGTGCAGGTGGCGCGGGTGCGGGTGGTGCGAATGCAGGCGGCTCGGGTGTCACGTCGTCGTCGTTCGGTGGCGTGCTCGCGAGCTCGGCTTCGGCAGCGGGCACGGCACATGCGACCCCTGTCGCGAGCGCACCGATTGCCGTGGCTCCTGCGGCGATCGACACGGCGCCTGCGATCAGCGAAGACGACATCGCCGGTCCGGTCTGCATGATGCGTCCGGGCGACCCGGGCTTCGACGAGTGCGAAGCCTGCCAGTGATGTGAGGGGTCGGGCGATGCGCATGCATCGCCCCTCATCACGGCGAGGAGCGCCGTCGAGCGAAGCAGGATGATCGATCGACGACGCGCTTCCTGACCTTGCCATGACCGGACCGTCGACTTCGAACGCGCAAGCCGCTCTCTATATATAGAGAGGTCGACGAATCCGATGCTTCGACATGCGGTGCATCGCCAGGCAATGCATCGCTGAGCGGGTGGCCAGAAGGCGACTCGCATCACACGCGAACGACACATCCACTACGCGTGAATCGATCACAAGTTTTCCCGAAGCCTCGATCGAAGTGATGTCGAAGCGCACTTCGAAGTGATCGACAAACATCACTCGCGAGCAGGTGAAGCGACATCACTTCACGTTGCTCAATGCAGTGACTCGATACGTTGCATTCGCTGTTCATCACGATGTGTGACTGCGAGTGTTGTATGAAGGTCGCAGCATCCAAACAAATTCGTCAATTTTCTTCAGCGAAGTCTTTTATCGCTGAAGAAAAGATGGTACAAACCGATCTAACTTGAAGGTGAACATTCATGCTCAACTGGGATGACGAGATCACTGCCGTAACTCCCGCGAGCGGCGAGCAATCGAACGCATTGCGCGCACCCGCCGGAGCAGTCATTGCTCCTCGCACTGCAACCGCTTCGGTTGCAGCTCAGCACGCTTCCCTTCCGCAAGACATCTTCGCGCGCGATATCGCGACGCCTCCGGTGAATGTCGCTGCTTCGGTCGAACACGCGTCGACCGAGCGTGTGAATATTGCAGACAAGCGCATCATCAACGGCACGACGGACGTCAATCAGCTCGTGCCGTTCAAGTACAAGTGGGCGTGGGAGAAGTACCTCGCCGGCTGCGCGAATCACTGGATGCCGCAAGAAGTGAATATGTCGCGTGACATCGCGCTCTGGAAAGACCCGAACGGTCTGACCGAAGACGAGCGCCGGATCGTCAAGCGCAACCTCGGCTTCTTCGTGACGGCCGACTCGCTCGCCGCGAACAATATCGTGCTCGGCACGTATCGCCACATCACGGCACCCGAAGCCCGCCAGTTCCTGCTGCGCCAGGCGTTCGAGGAAGCGATCCACACGCACGCCTACCAATATATTGTCGAGTCGCTCGGGCTCGACGAGAGCGAGATCTTCAACGCGTATCACGAAGTCGAGTCGATCCGCGCGAAGGACGAGTTCCTGATTCCGTTTATCACGGTGCTGACCGATCCGTCGTTCAAGACCGGCACACCCGAAACCGACCAGCAACTGCTCAAGTCGCTGATCGTGTTCGCCTGCATCATGGAAGGCTTGTTCTTTTACGTCGGCTTTACGCAGATTCTTGCGCTGGGCCGCCAGAACAAGATGACCGGCGCAGCAGAGCAATATCAATACATCCTGCGCGACGAGTCGATGCACTGCAATTTCGGCATCGACCTGATCAATACGATCAAGCTCGAAAATCCGCATCTGTGGACGCCGGCATTCCGCGCCGAAATCGCGGCATTGTTCCAAAAGGCAGTCGATCTCGAGTATCGCTATGCCGAGGACACGATGCCGCGCGGCGTGCTGGGTTTGAATGCGTCGATGTTCAAGAGCTATCTGCGTTTCATTGCGAATCGCCGTTGCCAGCAGATCGGTCTCGATGCGCTTTTCCCGAACGAAGAAAATCCGTTCCCGTGGATGAGCGAGATGATCGATCTGAAGAAGGAACGCAATTTCTTCGAGACGCGCGTGATTGAATATCAAACGGGTGGCGCACTGAGCTGGGAGTGAGCTCGCGCAACTCGAAAAGAGAGTTGATTGGGGAGTTTGAATGCATCGGTACGGCGTGACCGGATACCGCGGTATCGATGCAAACAGAATTTGTGGAGCATGGTCGCCTGAATGCAAAGCGCGCCGAGTGGCTTAAGAGCCCCGCACGACGATGACAAGCACTTTGCCAGCCCTTCAGTGGGTCGGGCCAACTACCCCCGAAATAAAGCTGCCAGCCGAGCTGGCGACTTGATCAAACGACTATCGCCGGCACGATTGCCGGTTCGTATTTGGCGCGCACGGACCAGAATGGCCGTGTGCGCCTTGCCGTATTCATTAGCGTAAGCACGTCGAAAACGCGTACGCCGATGAATGGCCCGCTTCGTAGCGGGCGCGCCTGCGCGCGCCTTCGGGAAGCGGGTTTTGATGAAGGGTGTGGTTTGTTCGACTCTTACTTGAAACCTGAAGGAGCACGTTATGGCAACCGCCAAGAAAGCAGTAGCAAAGAAGGCACCGGCTAAGAAGGTCGCAGCAAAGAAGGTCGTCGCAAAGAAGGCAGCGCCGGCTAAGAAGGTCGCTGCAAAGAAGGTTGCAGTGAAGAAGGTTGCTGCGAAGAAAGTCGCAGTGAAGAAGGTTGCTGCGAAGAAGGTTGCAGTGAAGAAGGTCGCAGTGAAGAAGGTTGCAGCCAAGAAGGCAGCACCGGCGAAGAAGGTCGCAGCGAAGAAAGTTGCAGTGAAGAAGGTTGCAGCGAAGAAGGCAGCACCGGCCAAGAAGGCTGCAGCGAAGAAGGCTGCGCCTGCTAAGAAGGCCGCTGCCAAGAAGGCTGCCCCTGCGAAGAAGGCTGCCGCGAAGAAGCCTGCTGCTAAGAAGGCTGCCGCCAAGAAGCCTGCTGCCAAGAAGGCTGCCGCTGCCCCCGCCGCCGCTGCCCCTGCTGCGTCGGCAACGGTTGCCCCGGCTGCGCCGGCGAGCAATGTGAAGACGGCTCTGAACCCGGCAGCAGCATGGCCGTTCCCGACGGGCAGCCGTCCGTAAGCAGTGCGTGCATGACATCGGCACGCTTCGGGCGTGTCTTGGTTGAGTAGGCCTACTCAATCCGATCCCGCCACCGGCTCGCCGGTAGGCGGGATTTTTATTTGAGCCTCAACGGATCGACCGCGCGTCGCGAGACGCCGTCAAAAGAAAAACGGCGGGCATCGATGATGCGCCGCCGTTCTCTTGTGTCTCGCCGTGTGATGCACCGTTCGACTACGTCACCCGGTGCGATACATCGTCAGCTTCGATTCGCTTCAATTCCCGTCAATTCGTCGAGTCGCGAATCAGTGCGTCACGCGCGTCGTGCCGCCGCTCGATAGCAAGCGAACCCGATCACCTGCGCGGAACAGTTCGCCCGTTTGCTCCTGCGTGATCGCACGCAGATCGCCATTATCCAGACGCACCGTCAGTTCGACACCATCGCGCGTGGCCACGCCGTTCTCGATCGCATTGCCGGCCACTGCGCCCGCGATGCCACCGACGATCGCCGTCAGGATCGAGCCCTTGCCACCGCCGATCGCGCTGCCGGCCACTGCACCGACTGCGCCACCACCGACTGCGCCAAGACCGCTCGGCTGACCGCCGTTCGATTGAATCTTCACTGCGCGCACGCTTTCGAGCGTGCCGAAGCGCACCGTCTCTTCACGCTGCGCTGCGGTTGCCGTGTAGACGTCCGGCGACGTGCTGTAGTTGGCGCAACCCTGCAGGGCGGCAACGCCCAGCAGGGAAATCGCGAGTGCGAAGCGCACCATGCCTTTCATACCCTTCTCCCTTCCCAAAGAATCACGGCAGAGCGTAGCCGAACGCCTGCTTGAAGCGTTCAGCAATCTCCTCACGTGAGAATGCGTAATTTTGCGGACCCTGTTCGGCGATCTTGAGTGCGCCCATCAGGCTCGCGAGACGACCTGTCGTTGCCCAGTCCCAGCCTTGCTCGATGCCGTAGAGCAGACCGCCGCGGAATGCATCGCCGCAGCCGGTCGGATCGACGACGCGTTCGGCCTTGACCGCCGGAATCGCTTCGACACGTCCATTATGGTGGATCTGGGCACCGTGCTCGCCCAACGTCACGATGACAGCGTCGACCTTGGCGGCGATCTCGTCGATCGACCAGCCCGTCTTGTCGCTCAGCAACTTTGCCTCGTAATCGTTGACCGTCACGTAAGTGGCAAGTTCAATCATGCGGCGGAGGTCTTCGCCGCTCAGGATCGGCAGACCCTGGCCCGGATCGACGATAAACGGGATGCCGGCCGCTGCGAATTGCTCGGCGTGCTCGCGCATGCCGTCGAGACCGTCGGGCGATACGATGCCGAGACGCACGCCGTCTTCGCGCTCGACCTTGTTCAGGTGCGATTGCATCATCGCGCCCGGGTGGAACGCGGTGATCTGGTTGTTATCGAGGTCGGTCGAGATCATCGCCTGGGCCGTGTACTGGCCTTCCAGGGCGCGCACGTGGCGCGTATCGAGTCCGAGCTTCGCGAGCCGGTCGAAGTAGGGTTGCGCGTCGTGTTCGCCGACTGTGCCCATGATGCGCGCGTCGCCGCCGAGCATATGGAGCGCGTAGCCGATATTGCCCGCGCAGCCGCCGAATTCGCGGCGCATCGTCGGCACGAGAAAGCTCACGTTCAGGATATGCACCTGGTCGGGAAGGATATGTTCCTTGAACCGGCCTTCGAACGTCATGATGGTGTCGTAGGCGATCGAACCGCAGATCAGCGAAGCCAAATCAAACCTCTTGAATATGAAAAAGCCGCGGTAGCCGCGGCGTCAATGGGACTCGTTCCGAGTTCCGAGATCCGGCCGGGGCATCCACGCGATCCATTGGATCGATGATGCGCCGCCGGACGGCAATTCGCGACGGTTTCCCCGTGTATCGGTATAACCGCCGTTTACTTGAGGGCTGCGAGCGCCGCGTCGTAATTCGGCTCGGTCTTGATTTCCTTGACGAGCTCGGCGTGCAGCACCTTGTCGTCTTCGTCGAGCACGACGACCGCGCGTGCGGTCAGGCCCGTCAGCGGGCCGCTCTTGATGTCGACGCCATAGGCCGACTTGAACGCCGGATCGCGGAAGGTCGACAGCGTGATCACGTTTTCGAGGCCTTCGGTCGCGCAGAAACGCGACATCGCGAACGGCAGATCGCCCGAAATGACGAGCACGACGGTGTTGTCGAGGCCGCCGGCCGACTCGTTGAACTTGCGTGTCGACGTCGCGCACGTTGGCGTGTCGAGGCTCGGGACGATGTTGAGCACCTTGCGCTTGCCCGCGAAATCCGCGAGCTTGACGTCGGCGAGCGTCTTGCCGACCAACGAAAACGACGGCGCTTGCTGGCCGGCATTCGGGAACGTGCCGCCGACTTCGATCGGGTTGCCGCCGAGGGTAACTTGACTCATTGCTTTACTCCGCCCTTGTTCAGGGACTCGTCAGGGATAGAAGATCAGAACTTTATAGTTCGCAGGTGCCGTGCCGGTCGCCGTGAGCTGCAGATTGACGGCCTGGTGTCCGTCGGCAGCCAGGCCACCGTTGAGGTCGGCGCCTGCGGGCAGATACTGGCCGGGCGCGACCACGCGGCGGATCACGAGCTGATTATTCTGGTCGAGCAGCGAAATTTCGAGCGACGGCCAGGCAAGCGCCAGCGCCGCACGGTTGTGCAAGCTCATCGCAAGCTGGAACTGGTTGGGCACCGTGCTTTGCGTCAGCGTTGACGATTCGATCTGAAGCTGGTCGATCGCGCGCGGCGGGGTGACCAGGCAGCCGAGTTTCGCGCAAACGCTGTGATAGGTGGCGACCGAGTTCGGCCAACGCGACATGATCGGCTCGCGTTGCCACCAGGCCAGCTGCGCGACGAGCAGCACGAGCAGCAGCAATGCCACGATCCAGCCGAGCGCGCGCCGCGCGGGATGAAGCTCGTGCGCGTGCGTGTCGTGCGGCTCGACACGAATCCGGAAGTCATTGCCCGAGTCTTCCGCGAGCGGTGCGAACGCCGGTGAAGCGGTCGCGGCTTCGGCTGCGGCAGCCGCTCCTGCACCTGCAGCAGCAGTCGCCGCCGCGAACGACAGGGCCGGTTCCATGCGCGTGTCTGCGGGCGGTGCCCACGGATCCGTGTGATGGTTCGCGCCGTAGTTCGGCGTGGAGGACGTCGGCTCGACGTCGATCACTTCATCGTCGTGGCCGTAGTGAGGAACGGTGCCGTGCTGCAGGTCGTCGAGTTCGCCCGTGCGAGGCTCGACCCCGTTGGTGTCGTGCAGCTGGGCTTGCTCGGCGGCCTCGTGATCGTCGTGCGCGCCCGAGAATGCGGACTGCGCGGCTTCGGCGCCGGCAAATGCTCCTGCGTCGCCGAAGTCGTGAGCCTCGTGCGCTTCGTGACCCTCATGCACGTCGTGCGACGCATGCGATTCGTGTGCCGCAGTGTCTTCGTGATGTTCGAGCGGCTCGCTTTGGGCGTCGGCATGGAACGTGTCTTGCGCATGCACGCCTTCGTGCGTGGCGCCGTCATGATCCTGCGCAACACCATGCGTCGCGTGTTCCGCGAACGCATCGTGATCGGACGACGTGTGTGCCTCGGCTTCGTCGGACGCCGTGTGCGTCGTCGCATCGCCATGCTCGTCGACCGGCGCGTGCGCCGCGGCTTCCTCGCGGGCGAGGTCGTCGATGTGCGTGCCGGGGACCGGCACTTCGCCGAAATCGGGTGAATCGATGACCGGCGTCGGCGGCGTGGCGCCCAGGGGCGTGGCAATGTGCTCGGGTTCGGGGGCTTCGTGGCTGAAGTCGACGCGCGGCGCGAACGGGCCCGACGGCGCGCCCGGCGGCAACTCACCGAAGGTCTCATCCCATTCGGGCGGCGTTGCGGGCGCCGGCTTGCGACCCTCCGCGTCACCGCGACCTGCCTCGAACGCATCCGCGTCCGTGTCGAAGTCCGGCGCGAGGCGCGGCTCGGTCCGTCCAAGCGAATCGGCGAAATGTTCGGGGTGCTCGACAAATTCCGGCGGTACGGCGGGGGCCGGAGCTTCGGCATGTGCGGCGGCGTCTGCGTGTGCCTCGTCGTGCGATGCGGGTGCGTGTTGGCCCGCGTGCTCGTCGTGAGCTTCGTGTTCGAACGACGCGGGTTCCTCGGGGAGGGCTGCCTGTGCGAACTCGGCGGCTTCCGCGGCATCGTGAGCGACGTCCGGGTGACCCTCGTGTTCCGCAGCCTCACCGGCGGCCTGTTCAGCGGCCTCGGCGGCTTCGTGATGCGCACCTTCAGCAGCTTCAACGGTTTCGTGATGCTCAGCTTCGCCAGCCGGGTGATGTGCGGCAACAGCGTCGTCAGCGCCATCAGCGGCTTCGTGTTCGCCCGCATGATGCGATTCGTGCGAGGCCTCTTCATGCGCCGGAGCGTCGTGCTCAGGCGAGCCATGCAGCCCCTGCGTCACACCTTCGTCGTGCGAACCGGTGATCTGTTCTTCATCGGCGGACAGATGCGACGCTTCGATCGAATGCCGTGCTTCGTCGGTTGCCGCGTCGTGCTCAGCGGGTACCGCGTCGTGCGGATGCGAGAGATCGCGTCCTTCGAACTCGGGCGTGTCGTGCGGTGCTTGCTCGACAGCTTGCTCGTCGATATCCGCATGCGACGCTTCGATCGCATGACGTTCTTCGTGCTCGACGGGCGTCGATTCGGTGTGCGCAGCGTGCTTCGCGGCGAGTGCCGCCGCAGCCGCGGCAGCGGCCGCTGCGGCCGTTTCGCCGATGGTCGGCTCGGCATGCGCCACACCGGATTCGTGTGTCGCCTCTTCATGCACATCATGCTGCCCGGTCGGGGCAGCTGCAGGTGAGGACGACTCAACAGGCGTGGACGGAGCAGCAGGTGCCGGCGGCGCCGCTTTCGCGGGCGGAGGTTCAACCTGATGAAGTACGCCGTCGAATACTTCACGGCAATGTCCGCAACGGACGAGGCCCCGATGCAGCTTGAGCTGGTCGGGGACAATCCTGAACACGGTCTGGCAATGGGGGCAGCGGGTCGCGAGCGCCATAGAAGCCAAGTAGCCGGAGGCCGGTCGGTGGGCAATGGCGCTATTCTACTAACGATTCGCGCCACCCCGTCATCAACGAAACTTGTCAGGCGGCGTGTGCGCTGCCGCTCAGACAAACCCATCCTTCGTGTTCACGCCATACGGTCAGCGCGATATAGGGTGCGTAGGCGGCAATCACTTCTTCCGCCTGACGCGCGAGCACGCCCGAGAGAGCGAGCTGGCCACCTGCGCGAACGCGCGAACTCAGCATCGATGCCATGAGCTTGAGCGGGTTCGACAGGATATTGGCGACGACGATATCGAACTGACCATCGGGTGCATCGTCGGGCAACGCGTAGTCAACGACCGCATGATTGCGTTCGCTGTTCGAGCGCGCCGCGTCGACGGCTTGCGGATCGATATCGACACCGACGACACGCCGCGCACCGCATTTGTGCGCAAGAATCGCCAGAATCCCTGAACCGCATCCGTAGTCGAGCACGCTTTCGCCGCCATGCACGGTCTGCTCGAGCCACTCCATGCAGAGCCGCGTCGTCGGGTGACTTCCCGTGCCGAATGCGAGGCCCGGATCGAGTTCGAGAATCAACGCGTCGGGATCGGGCGCGTCATGCCACGACGGCACGACCCAGATGCGCTTGCCGATCGGAATCGGATCGAATTGCGATTGCGTGAGCCGAACCCAGTCTTCATTGGCGACATCGCGCACCGTGTGCGACGGCACCTGTTCGAGATCGAGTTCGTTCGCAGCCGCAGCGAGCAGCACGTCGGGCTCGGCGTCGGGCGACACCAGCGCGATTACGCGCGAGTGCGTCCAGGCCTCGCGCTCCGGCGTGAGGCCGGGTTCGCCGAACAACGGTTGCTCGTCGGGCGTATCCGCATCGGCATCTTCCACCGACACGGATAACGCACCGAGATCCATCAGCGCATCAGACAGCGCTTCCGCATGTTCGCGACCGATTTCGATCACGAGTTCACGATAGCTCGCCTGCTCAGACATCCTCGGACACCGCGTTCTTGCGCTCGTCGAGACGATGCTCAAGATAGTGAATGCTCGTGCCGCCTTCGACGAACTTCGCGTCGATCATCATCTCGCGATGCAGCGGGATGTTGGTATCGATGCCTTCCACGACCATCTCCGACAGCGCGATGCGCATGCGGTTGATGGCCTGTTCGCGCGTCGCGCCGTAAGCGATGAGCTTGCCGATCATCGAGTCGTAGTTCGGCGGCACGAAGTAGCCGTTGTACGCGTGCGAGTCGACACGAATGCCGGGGCCGCCCGGCGTGTGCCACGACGTGATGCGACCCGGCGACGGCGTGAACTTGAACGGATGCTCGGCGTTGATCCGGCATTCGATCGCGTGGCCGCGGAACTCGATATCGCGCTGGCGATAGCGGAGCTTTTCACCGGCGGCGACGCGGATCTGTTCCTGCACGATGTCGACGCCCGTGATGAGTTCCGACACGGGGTGCTCGACCTGCACGCGCGTGTTCATCTCGATGAAGTAGAACTCGTTGTTCTCGTAGAGGAACTCGAACGTGCCCGCACCGAGATAGCCCATCTTCTTGCACGCGTCGGCGCAGCGGTCGCCGATACGATCGATCAGGCGGCGCGCAATGCCGGGCGCCGGCGCTTCCTCGATGACCTTCTGGTGGCGGCGCTGCATCGAGCAATCACGCTCGCCGAGCCAGATGGCGTTCTTGAACTGGTCGGCCATCACCTGGATTTCGATATGGCGCGGGTTCTCGAGGAACTTCTCCATATAGACCTGGGGATTGCCGAACGCGCGGCCGGCTTCTTCCTTGGTCAGGTTGACGGCATTGACGAGCGCGGCTTCGGTATGGACGACGCGCATACCGCGTCCGCCACCGCCTCCGGCTGCCTTGATGATGACCGGATAACCGACCTGACGTGCGATCCGGATGATTTCCTTCGGATCGTCGGGCAGGGCGCCTTCCGAGCCCGGCACGCACGGCACGCCGGTCTTGATCATGGTCTGCTTGGCCGAGACCTTGTCGCCCATCATCCGGATGGTTTCAGGCTTCGGGCCAATGAACGTGAAGCCCGACTGCTCGACGCGCTCGGCGAAGTCCGCGTTTTCCGACAGGAAGCCATAACCCGGGTGGATTGCTTCGGCGTCGGTAACTTCGGCCGCGCTGATGATCGCGGGCATGTTCAGGTACGACAGCGGCGACGGCGCCGGGCCGATACACACCGCTTCGTCCGCAAGGCGCACGTACTTCGCTTCCTTGTCGGCTTCGGAATAAATCACAACGGTCTTGACGCCGAGCTCACGGCACGCACGCTGGATCCGCAGGGCAATTTCGCCGCGGTTGGCGATCAGGATTTTTTCAAACATGGCGAGGGGCGCTCGCTTACGCGATCACGAAAAGCGGTTGGCCGTATTCGACTGCCTGACCGTTTTCGACCAGGATTTCCTTGATGACGCCGCCCTTGTCGGCTTCGATCTCGTTGAGCAGCTTCATCGCTTCGATGATGCAGATCGTGTCGCCTTCCTTGACGGTATCGCCAACCTGAACGAACGCGTCGGCGCCCGGCGACGGTGCGCGGTAGAACGTACCGACCATCGGCGATGTGACGACGTGACCTTGAGCGATGGCAGCGGCCGGTGCGGCGGCTTCGCCGGCAGCAGCGGGTGCTGCCGGGGCTTGCGGTGCGATGCCGGCCTGGGGAGCGGCATATTGCATCGGTGCTTGCGGCATGTACACGGGCGCTGCGTTCTTGACGATGCGAACCTTGCCTTCGCCTTCGGTCACTTCGAGTTCAGAAATGCCGGACTCGGACACGAGGTCGATCAAGGTTTTGAGCTTACGAAGATCCATCGAATATCCCCAGATTCAAATCGCTATATACGAATTGCGGCGCCCTCCTGGGGGCGCCGCGCTGTCAGACGCGCCGCGGAGTCAGGCTCGCGGCGTCGTGGCGATGCGGTCCAACGCGAACTCGAGTGCGTACAGGTAGCCTTTCGAGCCAAGCCCGACGACGACCCCTTCTGCGATGTCGCTGAAGAACGAGTGATGCCGGAACGACTCGCGGCGATGCACGTTCGACAGGTGCACTTCGACAAACGGAATGGCTGTCCCGGCAAACGCGTCGCGCAGGGCGACGCTCGTATGGGTGAACGCACCCGGGTTGATGACGACGAATTCGACCTTTTCCTCACGCGCGGCGTGGATCCGGTCGATCAGTGCACCCTCGTGGTTGCTCTGAAAAGTGCCGAGCTCCACCCCGGCCTGCTGCGCGCGTGCTGTCAGGGCCGCGTTGATGTCGGCCAGCGTCTGATGGCCGTAGACGGCCGGCTCGCGCGTGCCCAGCAGATTGAGGTTGGGGCCGTGAAGCACCAGAATTCGAGGGGTCATACTAAATTTCGGTTCCGCGAAGTTGGCCGCACTTTACCGCCGTAAGAAAGAAGTTGTCCAGCAGAAGAAGAAAACGAACGGCCGGACGGCCACAGGAATACGCCGATTTTGCAGCTTTGTCGCGGAATTTCTTTGAATCCTTGCTTGTCACGCCGGTAAAACGCGAGAACGCATCAAAAGAGCGACGATCGGGGCATGAATGCGTTTGCGCGTGACTTTCGGAAATACTTTCCGGACGCGGCGCAATGGTGTCGCTTGCGTTCGCAACCAGGCAGCTTAAAACGAACGCAAGTGGTATCGGAGGATAGGCGAGTCGGCTAGAGCGCGTCGAGCGTTTGTGCGAGTTTCTCGGGTTTTACCTGACCCAGCGTTGTCGCACGCACCTTGCCGGTTTTATCGATGACGACGGTGAATGGAAGCGCGCCTTGTTCGTCACCGAACTGGCGTGCGAGGTCGCCACCGCCGAAACCGGCGATCACGAGCGGGTAGTTCACATTGACGCGGTGCACGAAGCCCTGAACGTTGGGGACCGTGTCGACGGCGATGCCGACGAAATTGATGCCCTTGGCCTCATATTGTTTATGAAGCGCCGACAAAGCAGGCATTTCGGCGATACAGGGGCCGCACCACGAGGCCCAGAAGTTCACGACGAGCGGTTTGCCGCGAAATTGCGACAGGGCTTGCTGCGTGTTGTCAGGCGCGGGCAACGTGGTTGCCCAAAGCGCGGACACCGCCGCATCGGAGCCATGTTCGGCGCCGCTTGCCCAGTCGACGACGCGCGGACCGGCAAACACCCCAACCGCCAACGCAGCGCAAGCCACCAGTGCGGGAGCGAGAAAACGTCGAGCCATGTGAATCCAACCTCAAAAAACAGAAATCCCATTGAGCATCGGGGTGCGAAGCGGCGCGCGCGCATCGCCTCGGCTGACACAGCGCAAACCGCAACTCCGGTTGCGCCGCCCGTCGCATCGCCTATGGCGATGTCGGTCGCCTACCTATCGATGCGCCGTATCGGCGCTGCCAACGGGCCCCGTGCCCTTATTTTCCGGCGCTGCAGTCAGCAGCGCATTGACCGCGGCTTCATTGGCGCGCATCGGCCGGCCCCTGCCGTCCGAACGTACCGCGCCGCGCAAATCGTCCGTGTCATACAGTGCAACGTGAATCCAGATGCGATCCGCTACCGCGGCATCGCGCCATGGAAAGCTCAATGTCTCGACCTGCCCTCGACCCGCAAAGTGCCGGGTCTCCGACACTTCATACTGCACCCCGGCGTTCAGCAGGAAGATCGCGACGTCTTTCGCGTTGTCGCAGAACGCCTGCAGGTGCACGTCCGAATGCTGGTTGGCCGTGCCATTGAGCACTGCACCCACCAGATACGGCTGGAACTCCGCGAGCCGGTGCATCCATTCCAGAGCAACGGCCCGCAGCGCCTGTAGCGTCTGCGGCTGGCTATCCGCCTGGAACAACGCCTGATATTCGCGAATTTCTTCTTCGATCTGCTCGTTATCGGGCAGCCATTCCCCGGCAATACGCGTATCGCCAATGATCTGGCGCGCAGCCTTACGTTTTGCCGTCGAGTAATCGAGGCCGTCTTCGGCGATCAAACGCGCCGCGACCGTCGCGATTTCGTCGCGCACGCGCCGTGGGTCAAGATAGGGTTTGCGAGACATACGGGGATGATACCCGACTGGCCGGTCGGTGCCTCTCTAGTTGAGCCGGACCCGGGAAAGCGGTTGCAACGACGGGCAATCGGGGCGCCGTTTGCCACGCGGCGGGCGGAGGCGGTCGGGTACAATGCCACGATTTCGGCGCGCGCTTTTCAGGCTCACATGCATATTCATATTCTTGGCATCTGCGGCACGTTCATGGGTGGCCTGGCGGTGCTCGCGCGCGAGCGCGGCCACCGTGTGACGGGATGCGATGCCGGGGTCTATCCGCCGATGAGCACACAGCTCGAGGCGCAGGGCATCGAGCTGATCGAGGGCTATGGCGAAGACCAGATTGCGCTGGCTCCCGATCTGTTCGTGATCGGCAACGTCGTCTCGCGTGGTAATCCGCTGATGGAAGCGATTCTCGATCGCGGCCTGCCGTACGTGTCGGGTCCGCAGTGGCTCGGCGAACATGTGCTGCAAGACAAATGGGTGCTTGCCGTCGCGGGGACGCACGGCAAGACGACGACCTCGTCGATGCTCGCCTGGCTGCTGGAAGATGCCGGCTACAACCCGGGCTTCCTGATCGGCGGCGTGCCACTGAATTTCGGGATCTCGGCGCGGCTGACCGATTCGGATTTCTTTGTCATCGAAGCCGACGAGTACGACACGGCGTTTTTCGACAAGCGTTCGAAGTTTGTGCACTACCGGCCGAAGACGGCGATCCTGAACAACCTCGAATTCGATCACGCGGATATCTTCCCCGATCTCGGCGCCATCGAGACGCAGTTCCATCATCTGGTGCGCACGGTGCCGAGGATCGGACGCGTCGTCGTCAACGGCATTGAGCCGGCGCTCGACCGCGTGATCGAGCGCGGCTGCTGGAGCGAGCTCGAACGCTTCGGCGTCACCGACGGCTGGGAGGCAGTGGCGCTCGACGGTCAGGCGCCCGACGCGATCGATACGCGATTCGGTGTGACGTTCGGTGGCCAGCGCGTCGGTGAAGTCAACTGGACGGTGCAGGGCGCCCATAACCGAATGAACGCGCTCGCGGCGATCGCGGCTGCGCGCCATATCGGCATCGTGCCCGAGCAGGCGGCCGAATCGCTGTCGCGTTTCCAGAGCGTCAAGCGGCGCATGGAGGTGCGCGGCACGGTTAACGGCGTGACGGTCTACGACGATTTCGCCCATCACCCGACGGCGATCCGCACAACGGTTGCAGGGCTGCGCCGCCGTCTCGGGCCGGATGGCGGCCGGATTCTCGCCGTGCTCGAGCCGCGCTCGAACACGATGAAGCTTGGCGTGATGAAGGCGCAGCTGCCCGGCAGCCTCGAAGGCGCCGACCGCGTCTACGGATATGGCGCGCCAAGCGGTCGCGACGCGCTGGGCTGGAACCTCGCTGAAGCGCTCGGTCCGCTCGGCGAAACGGCACGCGCGTTCGACAATCTTGAAGCGCTGGTGAGCGCCGTCACGCATGACGCGCGCGAAGGCGACCACGTGCTCGTAATGAGCAACGGCGGTTTCGGCGGCGTGCACGACAAGCTGCTCAAGGCGCTTGCCGCACCCTCGCAACGCGGAGCCGCTGCGTGATTGTTTACCTGCATGGGTTTCGTTCGTCGCCGCGTTCGTTCAAGGCGCGGCTGCTGGCGGAACGCATGTCGGAGCGCGGTCTTGCGCATGAATGGTTGTGCCCGACGTTGCCCGTGTCGCCGCTCGAGTCGATCGCGCTGGTCGAACAGGCGCTTGCGGGGATTCCTGCCGATCAGGTGAGCCTGATCGGCAGTTCGCTCGGCGGCTATTACGCGACTTACCTCGCCGAGCGTCACGGGTATCGCGCCGTGCTGCTCAATCCCGCGACCGATCCGGGTCGCGATCTGTCGCATTACGTCGGCGAGCAGACACTGTGGCATGGAGGCGGCAGCATCGTCGTCGAACCGCGCCATATCGATGAATTCAGAACATTGGCGGTCGCGTCGATCACGCGGCCGGAACGTTATTACCTGATTGCCGCAACGGGCGATGAAGTGCTCGACTATCGAGACATGTTGAAGTTCTATGCTGGAGTCACGACGACGCTCATCGAGGGTTCGGATCACGGCATCAGCGACTTCGATCACTACTGCGACCGGACGCTCGCTTTTTGCGGCATTGTCTAGAGAGTATTGCGTGAACGTTTTTTTTGAGGAATCAGGCAGTTTCAAGGCCGGCACGGTGCTCGCCAAGCAAGGCGACGCGTTCCAGGTGGAATTGCCCGGCGGGCGGCGTGCCAAGGTCCGCAACAAGGAAGTGCTGCTCGAGTTCGACGCGCCGACGCCGGCGGAACTCATGCAACAGGCCGATGCCGAGTCACAGGACATCGACCCCGAATTTCTTTGGGAATGCGCGCCCGCCGACGAGTTTGCGTTCGGCGCGCTCGCGGACGACTACTTCGGCGCCAAGCCGAGCCCGGTCAAGCAGGCCGGGCTGCTGTTGCGCATCCATGCGTCGCCGATTTACTTCCGCAAGAAGGGGCGCGGTCAGTATCAGCGCGCACCGGAAGAGCAACTGCGTGCCGCGCTGGCCGGACTCGAGCGTCGCCGCCAGCAGGCTTTGGTCCAGCAGGGCTACGAAGACGAACTCAAGGCGCGTCGTTTGCCCGACGCGTTCAAGGGCAAGGTCATCGGCCTGCTGACGAAGCCCGACAAGAACTCGATCGAATACAAGGCGCTCGAAGGCGCCGCGACCGCGCTTGGCGTGTCGCCGTCGCGTCTGATGCTCGACGCGGGTGGGGTGGCATCGCCGCGCGTGCTGCACGAAGCGAAGTTCCACGCCGAGTACTTCCCGTACGGCACGGGCTTCGCGCCGATCGAGTTCGCACCCGATCTCGCCGAGTTGCCCGTCGGTGAGGGCGAGGCATTCTCGATTGACGACGTCACGACGACGGAAATCGACGACGCGTTCTCGGTGCGCCGTCTGCCGGATGGCCGGATTCGCGTCGGTATTCACATTGCCGCTCCGGCGCTGGGTATCCAGCGCGGTGACGTAGTCGACCAGATCGCGCGCACGCGGTTGTCGACCGTCTATATGCCGGGCGACAAGATCACGATGCTGCCCGACGGCGTCGTCGACGTCTTCACGCTGAAGGAAGGTGGCCTGCGCCCGGCGCTGTCGCTGTACATCATCGTCAACGATTCGACGTATGAGATTGTGACGACCGAGACGCGCGCCGAGATGATTTTTGTGCGCAGCAATTTGCGGCACAACCACCTCGACGACATCGTCACGGAAGAGGCGCTCGACGCCGGCACGGGCGAGTATCCGCACAAGGAAGAGATCGCAATGCTGTGGCCGCTTGCGAAGGCGCTGTATGAAAAGCGCCAGCAGGCGCGGATCGGCTTTGGCCTGAAGCGCGAAGTCCAGCGCAACCACGACTTCAATTTTTACCTTGATGGCGAGCATGTGACGATCACGCCGCGCAAGCGGGGTTCACCGCTCGACTCGATCGTCGCGGAACTCGCGATCGTGGCGAACAGCACGTGGGGCGCGTTGCTCGGCGATCACGGCGTGCCGGGCATCTATCGCGCGCAACGCTCGTTTGGCCCGAACCGTACGCGCATGCAGACGTCGCCGGCGCCGCACGAAGGCCTCGGTGTCGATCAGTATGCGTGGAGCACGTCGCCGTTGCGGCGTTATGTCGACCTGGTCAATCAGTGGCAGTTGCTCGCGTGCGCCGAGCACGGCGTGGCCGCGAAGCTCGTTGCGCCGTTCAAGCCGAAGGACGCCGATCTGTATGCGGTGCTGCAGAGCTTTGACGAGACGTACGGCGCGTACGCCGACTACCAGAACAAGATGGAAACGTTCTGGTGTTTGCGCTGGATCCAGCAGGAGAAGCGCGAGCGCGTGTCGGCGACCGTCGTCAAGGGCGACCTCGTGCGGCTCGAAGAGATTCCGTTGATGCTGCATGTGCCGGGCCTGGGTGTGCATGCGCGCGGTACGCGTGTGCTGCTCGATGTGGTGTCGATCGACGAACTGACCGTCGAAGCGTCGACGCGTCTGGTCCAGGTGCTCGACACGCCGGTGGCGAGCGATGTCGCGGAAGCGGACGAGGGCGAGGACGAAGAATCCGATCAGGCCGAAAGCGCGGAAGTCGAACGCGCCGAGGGCGATGAGGATTCGGCGATGCGCGACGAAGCGCAACTGGCTGCAGAGGAGCAGGGCGCGGACTCAGAGGGCGGTCACGCTGAGCGTGCCGCAGGGGCTGAAGCGGCTGGCGGAGTCGAAGGCGCCAAGGGTTCTGGCGGCGAGCAGCAAGCTGACGGTGCGGAAGGCGCCGAAGGCGACGTGCACGCGAATGAGCATGCCGGAAGCGACGACGGAGCGAAGCACTGATGTCGACCGCATCGTCCGTGGGTGCCGCGGCGAAGACGCCAGCCACCGAATTCGATCGATACGTGGTGATCGGCAATCCGATCGCACATAGCAAGTCGCCGTGGATTCATGCGCGGTTTGCCGCGCAAACCGGCGAAGCGGTGGCCTACGATCGGCTGCTCGCGCCGGTTGATGCGTTCGTCAGTACGGTGCGGGCATTTATCGAGCAAGGCGGGCGCGGCCTTAACGTGACCGTACCGTTCAAGCTCGAAGCACATGCATTCGCTGACCGGTTGTCGCCGCGCGCGGCTGCAGCCGGCGCGGTCAACACGTTGAAGGTCGAAGCCGATGGTTCGGTCAGCGGCGACAACACGGATGGCGTCGGACTCGTGCGCGACATCGAGCAGAACCTCGGTGTCACGCTGGCTGGCAAGCGCGTGCTCTTGCTCGGGGCGGGTGGCGCGGCGCGCGGCGTCGTATTGCCGCTCGTCGACGCGGGCGTGCTCGAAGTGGCGATCGTGAATCGCACGGCGAGCAAAGCGATCGAGCTTGCCGCGACGTTCGAAGGCACACGCGCTCGTGTGTATGGCGGTAGTGCCGACATCGCCAACGGCGCATTTGATGTCATCGTCAACGCGACCGCAGGCAGCCTCGGCGGTGAGGTGCCGTCGTACGGCGTGGAGTCGGTCGGTGCCGAAACGCTGGCCTACGACATGATGTACTCGGCGCAGCCCACCGTTTTTATGCGCGACGCCGCCGCACGCGGCGCGCGCGTTGCGGATGGTCTGGGCATGCTCGTCGAGCAGGCCGCCGAGTCGTTCGCGATCTGGCGCGGTGTCCGCCCAGATAGCGCGACCGTGCTCGCCGAACTGCGCGCCATGCTCGCAGCACCGAGCCAGGCGACATGACCCTCGTCGTCGATTCGGTGCCGACCGGCCCGACGGGACGCTCGGGTTCGCGGCGTCGCGTATTCGGATGGCCCGCGTATGTGTTCGGGTTGCTCGCATTCGCGTGGATCGCGACGCAGGCCTTTTATTTCGTGCAGATCGGCATCTGGACGTTCATGAATCCGTCGGATACGGCGTTCATGCGCGCCGCAAAATGGCGGTTCTGGCACGACGGCGAGTCGATCACGTTCCAGCATCAATGGGTGCCGTACGACGGCATCTCGCGCAATCTCAAACGCGCGATCATCGCGTCGGAAGACGCGGACTTCGTGAACAACAAGGGCTACGAAGTCGACGCTATCCTGCAGGCATGGGAAAAGAACAAGAAGAAAGGCCATATGTCGGCTGGCGGATCGACGATCACCCAGCAACTCGCCCGGAACCTGTTTTTATCGACCGAAAAGACCTATATCCGTAAAGGGCAAGAACTCATCATCACCTTGATGCTCGAGTTCTGGATGGACAAGGAACGGATCTTCGAGATCTACCTGAACTCCGTCGAATGGGGCAAAGGCGTGTACGGCGCACAAGCCGCAGCAGCTCACTACTACAAGACCGATGCATCGAAGCTGTCGGTTGGCCAGTCCGCACGACTCGCCGTGATGCTGCCCCGACCGAAATACTTCGATGACCACCGCAACGGCCCCTACCTGACGAGCCGCGCCGCCGTCATCGCGCACCGCATGGGCGCTGCTGAACTTCCCTCCGACAAGTAGCCCCGGAACTCACTCCACGACGGCAGCCCCTCGGCTTGGTTCGTCCGAAATTGTTATACAAGTTTCGGACAAGGTGTTCACACGCGTCCGCTCTCTGCGTACACCCATTTACGCAACGCCGGAGGCACTAACCTATGCGATCCATCGCGCTGACTCGTTGTCGAGGCGGCCGCAACGACGCTTAGTTGAGAAAATATTCGTCCGGTGGGAGATGCGCATTGAGATCAACCTCGACGCCCTCAGTCAGTTCCTTTGTCCGCTCGAGGAGGGCGGGTGGAAAAGGAGCCGCGCGTCGAAGAAGTCGCTGAAAGGAGCGCGTCGAAAGATCGAGGGCGGGATCACTCTGGAGTTCGCTTTCGGCGCTGGCGCGTGTGATTGTGACTTCACCCGTCTGCGCGATTGTGTAACGGATCTTGTCACGCTTACCAAGTTTCAGCGCCAGCCGGATGGCTTCGGGCACTTCAGTTTGAAAGCAATCGGTGAGAGACGACTCTGCTGTCGTCACAAATTCAAAGGCCACGGTTGATCCTCTTTGACCCACCCAATATTAGGGCAATGAAATGGCATTGCCACGTCTGGTGCGCTATGCAAACTACAGGCTGCGCCGTGGCGAACAAATCCGCTTTCAAGATATGCGCAAATGGACGAACGAGACGACCATTCGGAAAGACATGTCGGTGAGGAGCGAAGCCTAGCCGAACATATTCAGCGTTCGGTTGCTCAGTCGAACGGCTTAAAAAACTCGGCCGGGTGAACACCCAGCAGCTGTGACAGCCGCCAGATCGCATCGATCGTGATGTTGATTCTGCAGCGTTCGATCTGGCTCACGTAGGTGCGGTGGAAGCCGAACGTGTTGGCCATGCCCTCTTGGGAGTAGCCGGCTGCTTGCCGTAGACGTCGCAGGTTGATAGCGACGAGCTTGCGGGCTTCGTTCGTTTCGGGAAGGGGTTTGAACATGGACGCTAGCGTGCTCAAAGTCTGAATTCAAATCCACCGATTCCTGCATATCCGTCTCACCAAATATACCTATACTCAACTATCGTTTTTCGGCGCAGAAGTGGGTTCCTCGCATAGGAGCTCGATGATCGGCGTCGAACGATGCAGCGTGGCTCGCCTCACCAGCAAGCTACACCGGGACAACGGAAGTGCTTCGTTGGCTGCCAGTAGAAAGAGCGGGAGAACACTCACAGTGCTCGCTTCGACGACTCGACGCATGCCATTTATTCCGTTGTCCTAATGCTTTGACGACCGGACCTACTCGATATGCGGAACGATGCTTACACTGAGTTCGAAACGAACCCACAACCCAAAGCCCAAATGCGCAGAGGTCGCGTCGGATCCTTCCGGGCGGGCGAATCCCCGATGATCAAACTGCAGGCCAAGTGGCTTCGAGCGGCAGGCTTCGATACCGGGACAGATTTCGTCATACACGTGACGCAGGGGATGCTTGTCCTCGTGTCCGCCTCGACGATTTCAAGCTCCAACGAGAAGATTGAGCGTCCGCCCCTGGCGACTGAAGCGCTTATGCGTGGCCGTTCTGCGAAACGCTCCCGCTGACTCGCGCGTCGATATGGCCCGATGTGAACTCGTGATCCGTCGGCGGTATTCGAGCAGCCGACGGGTTTCGTGAGCGCATAGCCTCCAGAGTGCCGCTCTCCGAAGTTCCGCCGCGACCGCCGGTTCGTCGGGTCTTCGATGCTCGACTTCTGGATGAACAAGGCACGTATCGTCGAGATCTACGTGAATTCGGAGGCGTGTACGACGCACAAGCCACCATGGCTCATCGCCAGAAGACCGACGCGCCGAAGCTCTTAGTCGGCAAATCCGCACGGCTCGCGGTGATGCTGTTGCGCCTCCAATAATTCGACGACCACTGCAGCAGCGCGCGCGTGAAGCCGCGCTACCGTGATTGCGCTTCGTAATTCCCTGCCACGCGCAATGGCCTTCGCCATTGCCACCGGTATTGCGTCGGGAAGAAGCCACCAGTCAAAAGCCTCTCGACGATTGATGCAGTCTCTCAGCGCGAAACGTGAAAGCGCGTGCAGGCTGCGCAAGGCACCATCGCGCGAATCATCCCAAGCGGACCACCTCACGCGCAGAATTGCCGGCCACCGATTCGGAAGGCTCCAGTCAAATCGCGCGCATATTTTTCGCACCTTAGAGCTACGCATGCCGAGTGAACCCGAAGCGCCAACTGTTTCCACAACGCTGGCTGAAGAGTGGGCAGCGCAGCACGCCGACTTGGTCGAGGCGTATGCGGCGATGCTGGAACGAGAGGGGTTACCGCTAGAGCGGTATCGAAGCTTCTAAGTCTGAATGCGCGGTGGGACACATCTTTGTCCCGAAGCTGATGAGTGAAAACGCGTGTGTGTCTGCATTGGGTGGAACGACCTTGCGCGGCCACAGGCCGGGTTGTCATTTGACAACCAAATCGGCTGTCCCCATACTGGAGATCCCTGATGGCTCGTTCCTCTCATCCGAAGAAAGAGGTTGAGGAAGCGCTGAGGTACGCCGAAGAGCAGAGTTGGCGCGTTGAAGTCGGCGGCAGCCATGCGTGGGGGCGGATGTACTGTCCGTACAACGATGACGAATGCCGCTGCGGCGAGTTCTGCATCATCAGTGTGTGGAGTACACCGAAGAACCCCGGCAACCATGCGCGAGTTTTGCGGCGCGTCGTGGATAACTGCACTGCGCATCGCGGGCAGGGCCAGTCCGACGACGATGCCAAGGAGTAAAACGATGGAATACTCGTTCACCCTGAAGTACCAACTCACTGACGATGATCGCGACATCGATTCGCTGGTCGAGCGCTTGGGCGAAGCAGGGTGTACTGATGCGCTGGTTGGCATCGGGCAGCCGGGACGACTGGCGTTGGAGTTCGTTCGCGAGGCGCCGGATGCCGATGCTGCTGTACGTAGCGCGTTGGCTGATGTGCGCAGCGCTCTGCCGTCGGTCAAGTTGATCGAGGCGTCGCCGGATTTGGTTGGTCTAACCGATGTGGCCGAGCTGGTTGGCGTGTCGCGGCAGAACATGCGCAAGCTAATGCTTGCCAACCCGGGCAGCTTCCCGACGCCGGTTCATGAGGGCAGCGCGTCGTTATGGCATTTGGCGGACGTCTTAGCCTGGTTGCAGACCAAGGGAACCTATCTGCTAGCCAAGGAGTTGTTCGACGTGGCCAAGGTGGCGTTGCAGGTGAACGTGGCGAAAGAGGGCGGCCGGATATCGTGTTCGACTTTTAGCGAGTTGCGAGCTCGGCTCGGATAAGCGAGGTCGCTTAGGTAAATTTCGGCGCTAGGTCGCTCAACGACAGCGGTCACGTAGATCGCGTGCTTCCAGCCGCCCTCGGTGCGTGAGTACGCGCCACTTGAAATTCGGTTTTTGCGACACGTACCCGCCCATTGTCGCCGAGCTCGATGCTAGCGGATGGTCTCCGAGTGTTACGGGTATGCGCGATTTTTTAACGCGTTCAATCGCCCTATGAATATCGTCTCAGCTAACGCGAAGACGGTGATTGTTGCGCCATGTCTATTGTTCCTTCCTTCTGGCGAAGTCGGTCGTCAGTCAGATCAGCCGACCAAACGCGTCCTGCTCTTCCTTTGCGAACTCGATGCGAGTATCTCTGGCAAGCGTCTTCATGCGAGAGGCAAATGCGGGGAGATGTCCACGTTGTACGATCTTGACGCACGTTGATACCGCGTCAGGGATTCGAGCAGAAAAGAGAAATTCAGATTCATCAACGGCCGATAGCAACAGCTCTCCGTTGTTATCCATCGAACATTCGTACAACGGTGCATCGATCACGATGACTGGGAACGTAAAAGTAAGTCGGGGGATGTCACCTAAGTCTCTGCGCGCCAGATCGTGACAGCCCTTTATCGCAGACATTGCGGCTGAGTAAGCGGAGTCGTTGTTCCCCGCGAACGCTTGTCGCAGGCCGTATCCACACCTGTCTGATCGGCTCACGTGTTTCGCAAACCATGGCGATTTTCCCGGCTGTCGACTGACCACCGCTGCCATCGCATCCTTCGAGAGAACGCCGAACGCGAATATTCGATTAAAGCGTGCGAGGGCGTCCTCCGATGTAAGGACGACCCACGGGTTCGACGAAGCCTTGCATTCGATAACGAATGAGACCTCAATAATGCCGAAGCTATCGGGGTCCGAAGCCACAACATCAAGCTCACGCCCTTTGTTGGTCTCGCGATCAACGAATATTCCTGCTTGACGGACATCGAACTCGACCTTGCGAAATGCGGAAGCCACGTCCATCTCAAGAGGAAACCCGGTCTTCTGTATCCATTCGTATAGCTTGCTTTCAAGGATTGAGTCATTGTGCGTCATAAGATCTTCTCAACGAAACTTATTTGTCTGATGATAGACTTCGGCAAAGCGAGAGATAGCGGTAGCGAAACCTATACAAATTATCGGAGGCTATGTGGCTGCGCGAGTCCTGGAGGACGTTTTTGTTACAGAAGGCGTTCCGGAAGAAACATTTATTGATCCACCTAACTTCAATGATATCTATGTCGACGTCCGACACCCGACTAAACCGGTGGTGATTGAGGGTCCGTCGGGTACAGGGAAGACATCTACCATCAAGAAGATATTGGAAAGGCTTGGCCGTTCGAGCGATGCTGTGTATTTGACTGCACGCAGCGGCGAGGACGTCGCGATGATTGGCCTACTGGTAGATGATCCCTCGTATGGAATATTCGTGATCGATGATTTTCATCGCTTGCCGGCGCACTACCAAGACAAACTCGCACAAATCGCAAAGCTTGCGGCTGATGAAAGTGACGCAAAGCAGCAAAAAAAGCACCCGAAGCTCGTTCTTATCGGCATCAATGAGGTCGGTGCAAAGCTAATCGAAATGGCAGCCGACGTTGCGAAACGGTGCGGAATTCATCGAATCGAGGCAGGGCGGTTGGTCGACTCGCGCGCCTTGATAGCGAAAGGTGCCTCTGCTTTGAACGTCGAATTTTCTGACGAGGATGGATTTCATGAGGAAAGTCGAGGAGATTATTGGCTTCTTCAGACGCTTTGCAAGCAAGCATGCCTTGCTGCAGGGGTCATGGAGTCCAAGGACGACAAGGTAAGAATAACTCCCGATTTCGTTAGTATTCGGAAAAAAATTGTCGATAATCTGGCGAATGCATACCTTGAGTCGGTTAAAGAGTTTTGTCGAGGGCGGCGCTTTCGACCAAGCAACGACCCTTATTATCGTATTCTGAGATTTATAGCCACGCAGGGAGAAAGTTCCAGCGTAGATCTTGTCGAGTTGGCTAATGCGAATCCAAGCATTGCCGGTAGCATTAACAACGTGAAAGACCACCGGCTGTCTGTGCTGATTCAAGAAAAGCCAAAGGTGGGGCAATACCTTTATTACAATCGACAGACAAACAGATTCTCAGTTGAAGATCCCGCTCTCTTTTATTATCTTCGTCATCTAGATTGGGATAAGGTGCGATCCGACTGCGGCTTTCGCGATGCAGCGATTCAGCACACTTGGGATCTCGCAATTAGTTTCGCCGGCGAAAATCGAGAGCTCGCCAAGTACGTCGCGGATAAGTTGAAAGAAATGGACGTGAGCGTCTATTTTGACGAAGACTACGAGGTCGCGATTCTTGGGAAAAAACTTAGCGACGAGTTTGAGACCGTCTTCGGGAAATCGGCAAAATACGTAGTGTGCTTTCTTGATAAGCACCATCGCGCGAAGATCTGGCCAACTTTCGAGCGAGACGTATTTGCCCGTCGGGTGGAGGATCAGGCTGTTATTCCAATTTATCTTGATGATGAGAAATTTGTCGCTATTCCGTCAGACTTGTACGGAATTTCATTCAAGGTAAATCGAGAAACGGAGCCTGACTGGCGCCGACGGGCTAATGACGAGATTGTTCTAAAACTAGTCGATAAAGTCGCCTGATCCAATGTTCGGCTAGCCGATTGCCTGATCACGGGCGTGGAGGGTGACGATGGCGTCCTTCTGCGCCCAATTATTATCGTACGGTGGTCGTCAATCGGTTTTTCGCCCTTTCGACGAAATAAATTCATAGGCACGTGACTACTTGCGACAATCCCCTAGCTCATCAGAAGGTATACGGAGCCTCTCGGTCAGACTAAACACCCGAGGAGTGATTATCTTGTTTGTCGCTAAGCACGCCCCCAAGAAAACAAAACGAACGGGAGTGACGTTGAGTTGAAGCTAGGTTTCAACAGGCTCACGTCGAAGTTGGGAAAGTTTTTGCTGCCCTGCAAGTCGAGTGATTTAGGCTGCGTTGCTCAAGCGAATTAGGCATCAATTTTTTTCGCGTTTGTGGAAGTTAGCGGCGCAATGCATAGGTTCGGGCAAGAAAGTGATTTCGCCTTTGGCGGTGAACGAAGTGTTCAATGCTGAAACAGCGTCGTTTGTTATTGTCGGACCTCTTTCATTAACCATCGGTACTTAAGGGAAGCGCATTGCGTCGTTTCGTGGCGTATCGGGCCAGGCCGGCTGCGCTTTGGTGCTTAAGCAAGCTGCCAAAGAGCGCGTACGTCTCAGTTGTCGTCGATAGCCTCAAAAAACTCGACTAAATACACAGACGGGTTTCGTCATTCATGTGACGCAAGGCATGCTCGTCCTTGTGTCCGCTTCGACGATCTCAAGTTGTAACCGGAAGATTGAGGTCAGCCGACGACGGTAGGCGAATCCACACGTGTTTGTTCCGTAAAGCGTGATCGCTGACGTGCCTCCATCGTTATGGCCCTCGCGGACTAACCGTTCGCCCTGCCCGAAATGCGGGCCAAGGCTCCGCACCACCCGAGCCTTGGCGCCTGAAACGCGACGAACACTTCACTAAACTAACTTCCGCGGGACGCCCGCCGTCCCGCCACCCATCCCCTCGGTCATTCTGTCCGGACGCTCCGCGCCGCAGCACATCTCGGTCAACCCTCCCGCCAGCGCAGATAATTTGCCGCTCAATTGGCCTCGCAGCGCACCTGCAGCATCGATCCTTATCCGGATAGACCTAGGCAATCGGCTAACTCCCTGTTTTCATTGTCGCAACGCACCAATTCCCATTAAATGAGAGCGTCATTCAGATATTGAACGCTTGGTTGCCCCGTCCTAAAATCCGCCGCAGCGTGACCGGGTCGACCGGCTGCGCAATCAGCGCGACACGGGCTACCCCGCATCGCAGATCAGAACAAGATCGGGAGACACACGGCTGGGCCGCCGCACACGGCAAGCGCGATACCGCGCACAGTGCGACGCAGCCCTGCGTGCGAACGCGAAGCACCAGCGGAACATCATGGACAAGACGCTCAACCACGCACTCACCGAGGATCACCCTCAGGGCGAGCACGCGTCGACCCCGTTGCACATGGCGGCCCCGGCCGCAGCCGGCAACGGACGCGCCCCCGGCTCGCCTGCGCAGCCGCTTAAAGCCGCAGCGGGCGCCACTGTCCAGACGCCTTCGACGCTGACCGACGCGACCCCGCAGCAAGCCGGTACACAGACGTTGCTGCGTGGCCTCGCGATTCTCGAAGCCGCCGCCGCAGGCGCGCGTGACCTCAAGACATTCGGTGCCGCACTCGGCACGACGCGCTCCACGACGCATCGCCTCGTGTCGAGCCTCGTGCAAGCACGCTATCTGCGTCAGGTGCAGGGCGGTTATCTGCTCGGCCCGAAGCTCATCGAGCTCGGCGCGGTGTCCCTTGAACAAATGCCGCTGTCGGCCGTTGCGCGCCCGCACCTCGAACGCCTTGCCGAAGCCACGCGCGACACGATTCACCTCGGCGTGCGCGAAGGCGGCGATGTGCTGTATATCGACAAGATTCCCGGCACGCGCGGGCTCGAAATGCGTTCGCGTGTCGGCCATCGCATGCCGCTCGCGTGGACGGGCATCGGCAAGGCGCTGATTCTCGATCTCGCACCGACGGCTTGGGAAGCCCTGTGGGACGCGGCCCGCCGCAGCCCCGACTACGCCGACCTGCCGACACCGTACACGCGTGACACGTTTATCGACCGCATGACCGGCTATGCCGGCCTCGGTCACACGTTCGACCTCGAAGAAAACGAACCCAGTATCCGATGCGTCGCCGCGCCTGTTCGCGACGCGTCCGGCTTGATCGTCGCTGCGCTTTCCGTCGCGAGCACGATCCCTTATATGCCGCTCGAGCGCATGCAAGAGCTGGTTCCGGTGATTCAGCGCGAAGCCCGCGCAATCTCCGAAGAACTCGGCTGGCGTGCGCCACAACCTACGACCCGACGGATCAAACGATGAGTGAAGCAGTCAGCAGTGTGTCGCGTCCCGATGAACCGGGCGCGGCGCACGACACCCCCGCGGACCTGTCGCAAGCCGTGCTCGTGGCCCTCGACTGGGGTACGAGTTCGCTGCGCGCCTACCTGTTCGCCGCACAAGGCAAGGTGATCGCGGTGCGCAACCTGCCGTGGGGCGTGATGAAGCTGCCGCGTCCCGCCGCCGAAGGCGGTTTCGACGAAGCGTTCGAAGCGGCCTGCGGCGACTGGCTCGATGCGCGTCCCGGTCTTCCGCTGATTGCGTGCGGCATGGTCGGCAGCGCACAGGGCTGGGTTGAAGCCACGTATATCGACACGCCCGCGGACGCGAACCGCCTCGCATCGTCGCTCGCTGAAGTGCGCACGCAGCGCGGCGTGACGTTGCGCATCGTGCCGGGTGTGCTCGAACGCGGCGCACTGCCCAACGTCATGCGCGGTGAAGAGACGCAGATCCTCGGCGCGATGCTCGGCGACCGTGCGGCAGGCCAGGGCGATGCGTCACGGAAGACGCTGGTCGGCCTGCCGGGCTCGCACGCAAAGTGGGCGATCGTCGAAGGCCGCAGCATCGAACGTTTCCACACATTCATGACCGGCGAGGCGTTTGCCGCGCTGCGCGATCACACTATTCTCGGCCGCACGATGCGTACGCCCGATAACCCCGACAGCGAAGCATTCCTGCGCGGCGTCTCGGTCGCGCGCGGTGCGTCGGAAGCCGGCATGCTCGCAACGATTTTCTCGACGCGCACGCTCGGCCTCACGGGTCAGCTCGACGCGGCCCAACAGCCCGACTATCTGTCGGGCCTGCTGATCGGTCACGAACTCTCTGGCCTCGAAAAGCTGCTCGAACACGAAGGCGCAACCTGGACTTCGCAGCCCGTGTTGCTGATCGGAGAAACGACGCTCGTCGAACGCTACCGCCTCGCGCTCGCGCACTTCGGCTGCACGCACGCGCAGACCGTGCACAACGCGACCGAACGCGGCCTCTGGCAGATCGCCAGCCAGGCCGGCCTGATCGAACCCGCTGCAAACGCGCCGCGCTGAGCGCATTGCCCGACATCACACTGGACGCAGACGCCTTATGACTTCCCCCGCCGCCACCGCCATCCCTTACCACCCGCACGCGGGCCTGCACGCCGCCATGCAGGCGTGCCCGCTGATCGCGATTCTTCGCGGTGTCCAGAAGCACGAAATCGTCGCGATCGGCGAAGCGCTCGTCGATGCCGGTTTCCGTGCGATCGAAGTCCCGCTGAATTCGCCGGATCCGTTCGAGAGCATTCGCGTGCTGCGCGCGGCGATGCCCAAGGACGTGATGGTTGGCGCCGGCACGGTGCTCAGCGTGGAGCACGTCTATGAAGTCGCACGTGTCGGCGGCGATCTGATCGTCATGCCGCACAGCGATCCGGCCGTCGTTCGCGCCGCCAAGGCAAAGGGACTCGGCTCTTCGCCGGGTGTGGCGACGCCGACTGAAGCTTTCGCAGCGCTCAGCAATGGCGCCGACGTCCTCAAGATGTTCCCGGCCGAACAACTCAGCGTATCGGTCGTCAAGGCATGGCGCGCCGTCGTGCCGATGCACGTGCCGCTCGTGCCGGTCGGCGGCATCACGCCGACCAATATGGGTCCGTTCCTCGCGGCCGGCGCATCGGGCTTCGGCCTGGGCTCGGCACTCTACAAGCCGGGCAACACGGCAGAAGAAGTCGGCGCGAATGCGCGTGCATTCGTTGCCGGCCTGAAGACCGCTCGTGCAGAGGCACTCGCCAAATGAACCGGCTCGACGGCAAGGTCGCGATCGTCACAGGCGCTGGGCAGGGCATCGGCGCCGCGATTGCGCGTGCGTTCCTGCGTGAAGGTGCGGCGGTCACGCTCGCCGAGCGCAATGGCGCGCAAGCCGAAGCCTATGCGCAGACGCTGCGCAATGAGCTGCCGGGCGCGCGCGTACTCGCCGTGCAGACCGACGTGACCGAGCGTGCGACGGTCGAGCATGCCGTCGCTGAAACCGAGCGTGCGTTCGGCCCGCTCGACGTGTTCGTCAACAACGCGGGCATCAACGTGTTTCGCGATCCGCTGACGATGACCGACGAAGACTGGAAGCGCTGCTTCTCGGTCGACCTCGACGGCGTCTGGAACGGTTGCCGCGCGGCGCTGCCGGGCATGGTCGAGCGCCGCCGCGGCTCGATCATCAATATCGCGTCGACGCACAGCTTCAAGATCATTCCGGGCTGCTTCCCGTATCCGGTCGCCAAGCACGGCGTGATCGGCCTCACGCGCGCGCTCGGCATCGAGTACGCCGCACAGGGTGTGCGCGTCAATGCGATTGCGCCCGGATATATCGAGACGCAGCTCGTGATCGATTATTGGAATGAACAGGCCGATCCCCAGGCGGCGCGCGAAGCGACCTATGCGCTGCAGCCGCCCAAGCGGATCGGCAAGCCGGAGGAAGTCGGTATGACCGCGGTGTTCCTGGCAAGCGATGAAGCCACTTTCATCAACGCCAGCACGATCACGGTCGACGGAGGACGCTCGGCGCTGTACCACGATTGAACGCTGCTCAGATCAACGTCGATGCCGCGACGGGTGTAGCGCGGCGACGACGGCAGTGAACGCCAGCCGGATTGGCCGCGCCCGACTGGCGATATCGAACAAGCGGCCAACTACCTTCTCGTAAGGAGACACAAGATGCAACGCAGAATGTTTGTCAGCCTGATTGCCGCCGCCGCGGCCATGAGCTTCGGTGCCGGCGCTGCGCACGCTGCCGACCCGGTCAAGATCGGCTTCATCGTCAAGCAACCGGAAGAACCTTGGTTCCAGGACGAGTGGAAGTTTGCCGACCAGGCTGCGAAGGAAAAGGGTTTCACGCTGGTCAAGATCGGCGCGCAAAGCGGCGACAAGGTGATCACGGCGATCGACAACCTGGCTGCACAGAAGGCGCAAGGCTTCGTGATCTGCACGCCTGACGTCAAGCTCGGACCGGGCATCGTCGCAAAGGCCAAGGCTGACGGCCTCAAGATGATGACGGTCGATGACCGCCTCGTCGATGGTACGGGCAAGCCGATCGAAAGCGTGCCGCACATGGGCATTTCGGCATCGAAGATCGGCAACCAGGTCGGTCAGGCGCTTGCGGACGAAATCAAGAAGCGCGGCTGGGACATGAAGGAAGTCGGCGCGATCAAGGTGTCGTTCGAGCAGTTGCCGACGGCGCATGACCGTACGTCGGGTGCAGTCGAAACGCTGACGGCCGCTGGCTTCCCGGCAGCGAACATCATCGACGCGCCGCAAGCGAAGACGGACACGGAAAACGCGTTCAACGCAGCGAACATCGCGATCACGAAGAACCCGCAGTTCAAGCACTGGGTTGCATTCGGTCTGAACGACGAAGCCGCTCTGGGCGCAACGCGTGCAGCAGAAGGCCGTGGCTTCAAGGCCGACAACATGATCGCTGTCGGTATCGGCGGTTCGGAATCGGCGATCAACGAGTTCAAGAAGCCGAGCGCAACGGGCTTCTTCGGTACGGTGCTGATCAGCCCGAAGCGTCACGGCTATGAAACGTCGCTCGACATGTACACGTGGATCACGGAAGGCAAGGCACCGCCCCCGCTCACGCTGACGACCGGCGCGCTGATGGAACGCGGCAACTACGAAGAAGTGCGCAAGCAGATGGGTCTGTAATTCCATCGCATGCAACCCGCCAGGCGTGTGAGCGCATGGCGGGACTTGATGTGAAAGATCCGCTTCGGCGGATCGGGACAACCGGTTTTCGTGGGTGCACATGCATGGGATTGTTTTGCGGCACGATGCGAAGCGACGGTAATCGACGTGCATACAGATGCGTACACACGCATTCGGATGCATGCCGGGACGTCAGACCGGTTGTCCGGTTTTCCTTGCTGCGCAAGGAAAGCAAAAGCGGTGCGCCTGATCGGGCGCCAGAATTCTTGGATTGGATGGAGGCGACGTGACCACGACGCTACGTTTTGACAATATCGGCAAGGTGTTTCCTGGCGTTCGCGCACTCGACGGCGTGTCGTTCGAGGTGAACGCGGGCGAGGTGCATGGCCTGCTGGGCGAAAACGGCGCGGGTAAGTCGACCCTGCTCAAGGTGCTCGGCGGCGAGTACCAGCCGGACTCGGGCCGCGTGCTCGTCGAAGGCAACGAAATGCACTTCGCGAGCGCGAAGGAATCGATCGCGGCAGGCATCGCGGTGATCCACCAGGAACTTCAATATGTCCCCGACCTCACGGTCGCGGAAAACCTCATGCTTGGCCGCCTGCCCAATTCGGCAGGCTGGGTGCACAAGCGTGAGGCCAAGCAGTACGTTCGCGAGCGTCTGCTCTCGATGGGCGTCGATCTCGACGTGAACAAGAAGCTGCGCGATCTGTCGATCGCCCAGCGTCAGATGGTCGAGATCTGCAAGGCGCTGATGCGCAATGCGAAGGTGATCGCGCTCGACGAGCCGACCAGTTCGCTGTCGCACCGCGAGACCGAAGTGCTGTTCAAGCTCGTGCGCGATCTGCGCGCGGAAGGACGCGCACTGATCTACATCTCGCACCGCCTCGACGAAATTTACGAACTCTGCACGGGCGCGACGATTTTCCGCGACGGCCGCAAGGTCGCTTCGCACTCGACGCTCGAGGGTGTCACGCGCGACCAGCTTGTGCGCGAGATGGTCGGCCGCGAAATCAGCGACATCTGGGGCTACCGTCCGCGCGAAGCGGGCGAGGTCCGCCTCGAAGTGCGCAATATGGAAGGCTCGAAGCTCGTCGAACCGACGAGCTTCTCGGTGCGCGCAGGCGAGATCGTGGGTTTCTTCGGCCTCGTCGGCGCAGGCCGCAGCGAGCTGATGCGCCTGATCTATGGCGCGGACCGCAAGGCCGCCGGCGAAGTCGTGCTCGATGGCAAGCCGCTCAAGATCAAGCACACGTCCGACGCGATCCGCGCAGGCATCGTGCTGTGCCCGGAAGACCGCAAGGAAGAGGGCATCATCGCGATCGCCTCGGTGTCGGAGAACATCAACATCAGCTGCCGTCGCCACTATCTGCGCGGCGGCCTGTTCCTCGATCACAAGCGCGAAGCGAAGACGGCCGATACGTTTATCGAGCGCCTCAAGATCAAGACGCCGAATCGCCGTCAGCGCATCCGCTTCCTGTCGGGCGGCAATCAGCAGAAGGCGATTCTGTCGCGCTGGCTCGCCGAGCCGGACATCAAGGTGGTGATTCTCGATGAACCGACGCGGGGTATCGACGTCGGCGCGAAGCACGAGATCTATAACGTGATTTATCAGCTCGCCGAACGCGGCTGCGCGATCGTGATGATCTCAAGTGAATTGCCCGAGGTGCTCGGTGTGTCGGATCGTGTGATCGCGATGAAGCAGGGCCGCATCGCGGGCGAGCTCACGCGGGCGCAGGCCAATGAGGCGAGCGTGCTGGATCTGGCGCTGCCGACGGGTCACCCGAAGAAGCAGCAACAGCCGGTCGCAGCCTGAACCGCGCTCAAACCATAGCGCGGCGCTCGGGACCCGCCGGTCCGGAACGCCGCTAGAACGAAGCACAGCCCACCCAAGGCCTAGAGAAAAGTTTGCAGGAGCCCACCATGGAAGTTAGAGAAAAGCTGGCCGAGACACTCGTGCCGCAGAAGAACGACAAGCAGCGCTGGCTGCAGCAGCTGACGGAATACAGCCTGATCGTCATTTTCCTCGTGATGTTCGTGACGACGTCGCTGTTCGTCGATCACTTCTTCTCGATCGAGAACATGCTCGGTCTCGCGCTGTCGGTCTCGCAGATCGGTATGGTCGCGTGCACGATGATGTTCTGTCTGGCATCGCGTGACTTCGACTTGTCGGTCGGTTCGACGGTCGCATTCGCCGGCGTGCTCTGCGCGATGGTGCTCAACGCCACGGGCAGCACGACGCTCGGCATCATCGCCGCGATCGTCGCGGGCTCGATCATCGGCTGGGTCAACGGTGCCGTGATCGCGTATCTGCGGATCAACGCGCTGATCACGACCCTTGCCACGATGGAAATCGTGCGCGGCCTCGGCTTTATCGTGTCGCACGGTCAGGCAGTCGGCGTCTCGTCGGATACGTTTATCGCCCTCGGCGGCCTGTCGTTCCTCGGCGTTTCGCTGCCGATCTGGGTCACGCTCGTGTGCTTTATCGTGTTCGGCATCATGCTGAACAACACGGTGTACGGCCGTAACACGCTCGCGATCGGCGGCAACCCCGAAGCGTCGCGTCTGGCCGGTATCAACGTCGAACGCACGCGCGTCTACATCTTCCTGATCCAGGGCGCGGTCACGGCACTGGCTGGCGTGATCCTGGCTTCGCGGATCACTTCGGGTCAGCCGAACTCGGCGGAAGGCTTCGAGCTCAACGTGATTTCGGCGTGCGTGCTCGGCGGCGTGTCGCTGCTCGGCGGTCGTGCCACGATCTCGGGCGTGGTGATCGGCGTGCTGATCATGGGCACGGTCGAAAACGTCATGAACTTGCTGAACATCGACGCGTTCTACCAGTACCTCGTGCGCGGCGCGATCCTGCTCGCCGCTGTGTTGCTCGACCAGTTGAAGAACCGCGGCTCGCGCGACTAAGCGTTTCGCTGCACTGCATCATCGATTTGCGTGCGCCGGCTGATGCCGGCGCACGCATAATGGCGCCAGTTTTTTCAAATTCCGTAAGGGGCGCGCCGTCACCCCGTGCCGGGTCACCGCGCAGTTGTCACGGTGGCCTGCGAGCATGGACGGCGTGCCTGCGATGCCTGCCAGCATTCGGAAACAAGCCGACACGAATGATCGGCCACCAATCTGTCTATACCGCTCCGGCTTCGCTGCCCGCCAGGCGGGCGCCGCCGGCTCCGATCCAAATTCATTGAAGGGATTCAGATGTCGTCTCCTTATGGCCAGTTTCCGAGCCTCGTCGATCGCACCGTTCTGATCACCGGTGGCGCGACCGGCATCGGCGAAGCATTCGTCGAGCATTTCGTCGCCCAGGGTGCGAAGGTCGGCTTTGTCGATCTCGACCAGGCTGCCGGCGAAGCGCTCGCTGAACGTCTGGGCGATGCGCGCCACAAGCCCATTTTCCTGCGCTGCGACCTGACCGATATCGACGCGCTGCGCAAGGCCGTCGCCGATATTCGCGCCGCGCTCGGCCCGATCGGTGTGCTCATCAACAATGCGGCCAATGACGTGCGCCATACGATCGAATCGGTGACGCCGGAAAGCTTCGACAAGGGCATCGCCGTCAATCTGCGTCATCAGTTCTTCGCGGCGCAGGCCGTGATCGACGACATGAAGTCGCTCGGGGGCGGGTCGATTATCAATCTCGGCTCGATCAGCTGGCTGCTCAAGAATGGCGGCTATCCGGTCTATGTTGCATCGAAGGCGGCGATCAAGGGCCTCACGCGCGGCCTCGCGCGCGATCTCGGTCCGTTCAATATCCGCGTCAACGCGCTGGTGCCGGGCTGGGTGCTCACGAAGAAGCAGCGCGAAATGTGGCTGACCGACGAAGGTCGTGCCGATATCAAGCGCGGTCAATGCATCGACGCCGAGTTGATGCCGGAACATATTGCACGCATGGCTCTGTTCCTTGCGGCCGACGATAGCAATATGATCACGGCTCAACATCTCGTCGTCGACGGAGGCTGGGCTTGAAAGCACAATTGCTGCTCGATACCAAGTGCACGCTCGCGGAAGGTCCCATCTGGGACGCCCGCGCGCAAGCGCTGTTCTTTACCGATATCTACGAATCGGTGCTCTACCGGCACGATCCCGCACGGCGCGAACTCAAGACGTTCGCCATGCCGGAGCGGCTCGCGACCTACGCACTGTGCGAAGACGACCGCTATCTGCTGCTCGGACTTGAGTCGCGTCTGGCGTTCTATGAGATCGCAACGGGCCGGGTGACCACCATTGCCGAGATCGAGACGGGCATGCCGACGCGCCTCAACGACGGCCGCCTCGATCGTGAAGGGCGGTTCGTGTTCGGTACGAAGGACGAATCGGGCGAGCATAAGGTGCAGTGCGCTTTTTACCGGCTCAACCTCGACCTGTCGGTCGAGCGCCTGCCGCTGCCGGCGTGCGAAATCTCGAACAGTCTCGCGTTTTCGCCCGACGGCCGCACGATGTACTACTGCGACACGCCGACGCGCACGATCCGTGTCTGCGACTATGCGGTTGACGGTACGATCAGCAACGACCGGCAGTTTCTGGCGCTGACCGACGACACGGGCTATCCCGATGGTTCGGCGATCGACAGCAACGGCAACCTCTGGAATGCGCAGTGGGAAGGCCGGCGCGTGGTGTGCTACAGCCCGCAGGGGCGCGAGCTTCAGCGGATCGAGGTGCCCGAGTTGCAACCGAGCTGCCCGGTGTTCGGCGGCGAGGACTTTGGCACGCTGTACGTGACGACCGCGCGTGAAAACATGACGGATGCGCAACTTGAAGCCGAACCGACCGCGGGCGGCATCTATGTTGCGCAGACGGGCGTGAACGGCGCGCGTGGCCTGCCGGACACGCGCTTTGGTGCAAAGCCCGCGTTCGCGGCGTAGCGGAGTCAAGTCTTGCCTGTGAAGTCGCCTCACTCGTTGAAGCAGAAGTCGTCGCGCACCGAGCGCGTCACGCTGGCCACGCCGGCGTTACGCCTCGAACTCGCGCCGGGCATTGGCGGCGGGATCACCCGTTTTGACTGGATGCGCGGCACGGATGCCGTGCCGCTGTTCCGCCCGGTCGAGCAGGCGCGGGTTGCCGACCCGACCGAACTCGCCTGTTTCCCTCTCGTGCCGTATTCGAACCGGATCGCCAACGGGCGATTCGTGTTCGAAGGCCGTGAGGTCGACGTCGCACCGAACCGCGCTGACGAACGTTTCCCCCTGCACGGCTCGGGATGGCTCAAGGCCTGGACGGTCGAAGCCGCCACCGGGACGAGCGCGACGCTGTCGTTGGTCGAACGCGGGCGTCCGTATGCGTTCTATGCCGCGCAGCATTTCGAGGTTGTCGACACGACGCTGACCGTGCGTATCGAGGTCGAGAATCGCGGGAAGGTGGCGTTGCCGTTCGGCATCGGCCTGCATCCCTTTTTGCCGCGAACCCCGCAGACTTTGCTGCTCGCGCCTGCGACGGGCATGTGGCAATCCGGCAGGGACTGGTTGCCGACGCGGCATCTTCACACGCCCGCTGCGTACAGTTACGGCATTGCTTATCCCTTACCCGGGCGCATGGTAAATCACGCGTTTACGGGCTGGATGGGGCGTGCGCGCGTGCTCTGGCCCGAACTCGGACTGGCGCTCGACGTCGCGGCGGACACGGACCAATACCTGCTCTATACGCCCGAGCGGAAGGACTGGTTTTGCTTCGAGCCCGTCGATCATCCGGTCAACGCGGTCAATCTGCCGGGCGGCGCCGTCGCCCATGGCATGACGGCGCTTGGGCCGGGGCAGCGTCTTGAACGCACGTTCCGATTTACGGCGGACCTGTTCGCTACAATATCGCTGTTTCAGCCGCGCGCTGACTGAAGTGGCCGATGCGGTGCGGCGCGTGCAGCACCCGTCCTCAACACCCGATCTCCATGTCTTTTACCCGTAGCCTTGCGTCCGCGTGGGCGCGCACCGACTCGCTCCTCTGCGTCGGGCTCGATCCCGAACCGAAGCGGTTTCCCGCTCACTTCGCCGGGCGCGACAACGCGATTCTCGAGTTCTGCCGTGCGATCGTCGATGCGACGGCGCCGTTCGTATCGTCCTTCAAGCCACAGATTGCGTACTTCGCGTCGAATCGCGCCGAAGCCCAGCTCGAGCAGTTGATCGAGCATATTCATGAGCATCACGCCGGCATTCCGGTCATTCTCGACGCGAAGCGCGGCGATATCGGCAGCACGGCTGAGCAATACGCGCGTGAGGCCTTCGAGCGATATCGCGCGGACGCAGTGACGGTGAATCCGTATATGGGCTTCGATTCCGTCGAGCCGTATCTCGAACATGAGGGCAAGGGCGTGATCGTGTTGTGCCGTACGTCGAACCCCGGTGGGTCGGATCTGCAGTTTCTCGAGACGGGCGGGCGTCCGTTGTATCAGCACGTGGCCGACCTTGCAGCGAACAAGTGGAATGCAAGTGGCGAGCTGTCGCTCGTGGTTGGCGCGACGTTCCCCGCAGAGATCAAGGAGGTCCGTTCGATCGTTGGCGACATGCCGCTGCTGATTCCGGGCATCGGCGCGCAGGGCGGCGACGTGGTGGCGACGGTGAGCGCCGGGCGCACGGCCAACGGGACAGGGATGATGATCAATTCGTCGCGCGCGATTCTTTACGCGGGCAACGGAGAAGATTTCGCCGAGCGCGCCGCCGACGCAGCGCGCGCGACGCGCGATTCGATCAACTCGGCACGCGCGACGGCAGCGGCGCGGTGAGCATCGAGAGCGTCTGACCGGGACGGCCGCGTGAGTGGCCGCCGGCCCCGACGCTTATTCGCTCTCGTCGAGCATCGTCAGCAAGCCGCGCAGTGCATGGGCGGCAGCCTGAATGCGGATCTGGCGACGATCACCCTTGAGATGCATCGTCTGGCAGAGCGTGTGAACACGGTCGCTCCAGCCGAATGACACGGTGCCGACAGGCTTCTTGTCGGTTCCGCCGCCGGGGCCAGCGATACCCGTCACCGATACCGCGAGCTGCGCGCGGCTGTTGCGCAGCGCGCCTTCCGCCATCGCGCGCGCGACGGCCTCGCTGACCGCGCCGTGTTTGTCGATCAGCTCCGCGGGGACACCGATCATCTCGGTCTTGGCCTGATTCGAATACGTGACAAAGCCGCGCTCGAACCACCCGCTGCTCCCGGAGATATCGGTGATTGCGCCGGCGATCATGCCGCCCGTGCACGATTCGGCCGTCGTCAGCATCAGACGCTCCTCGCGCAGGCGGTTGCCGACCCGGATCGCGAGCTGGTGAAGCGTATTTTCAGTGTCCATAGTAGGTGCGTACGAGCGCGATCACGAGCAGCGTCATAAAGGCCGCGACGATATCGTCGATCATGATGCCGAGGCCGCCCTTGAATGTCCGGTCGAACCAGCGGATCGGCGGCGGCTTGATCATGTCGAACAGGCGGAACACGACAAAAGCGAACAGTTGTCCGGCAAACGTCGCAGGCGTCACGAACAACATGACCAGCCAGAACGCGACGATCTCATCCCAGTTGACCGCACCGGGGTCGGCCGCGCCGAGGCGGCGCGCCGTGAAGTCCGTGGCCCAGATGCCGACGAAGAAGCCGAGCACGATCAGCGCGATCCATCCGGCGGAGGTCAGGTAGGGATTGAGCACCAGGAACGACACCCAGCCGAACACCGTACCGACCGTGCCGGGCACGAACCGCGACAAGCCGGTGCCAAAACCCAACGACAGCAGATGGGCCGGGTGGGAACGCATGAATTCGGCGGTCGGTCGCGCGCCGCGGTTCTTGCCGCCCGATGGCGCTTGCGGGCCGAGGTTCGACGGGCCGCCATCGCCCGTCGGGCCAGGTCCTGGGCCACCGTCAGTCGCGGAGCCCTTGCGATTGCGGAAGTAGCCAAAGCGGCCGCCAAAACGGCGACGAAGCTGAGCGTCGCGTTGTGCGTTTCGCTCGGCTTTGCGCTCGGGGTCGGCGTCAATAATGTCGTGGGGGTCAGTCATCGAAGTGATCGAATCCGCGCAAGGCAAGCGGCACGGGCTTGCCGTCGCCATCGGTCCAGACGATACGGGCCTCGTCGGCGCGTGTGTCGAAGGCCGTTATTGTACCGACGCGCGTGACAGGCACGCGACACGACGCGCCGGCGGCCAGCACGGCGTCGCGCGCGGTCACGGGCGCGGTGAAGCAGAGTTCGTAATCGTCGCCGCCGGCGACCGTGCACTGTCGCTGAATCATGGCGGGCTGATTGGCAAGAATCGCCGAACGAGGCAGGGCGTCGAGGTCGATCCGGGCGCCCGCGTTCGAGCGCTCAAGGATATGGAGGACGTCTCCCGCGAGGCCATCGGAAATATCAAGCGCCGCATGCGCGACGCCGGCCAGCGCAGCCCCGAGTGCCAGGCGCGGCTCGGGCCAGTCCATGGCACGACGCGCGGTCGCCAGATCTTCAGGTGTGAGCGGCCACTCCTCTCGCAGTCCGCCCAGCGCAAGCCGTGCATCGCCGAGTGTGCCGGAGATCCAGATATCGTCACCGGGCGCCGCTGCGTCACGGCGCAGGGCGCGCGTCGCTTCGACATCACCGAACACCGTTACGCACAGGGTCAGCGGGCCCTTGGTCGTGTCGCCGCCGATCAATTCGCAACCGCTACGGTCGGCGAGCGCATACAGGCCGTCCGAAAAGGCTTCGAGCCACGCTTCGTCGATCGACGGCAGCGCCAGCGCGAGCGTGAACGCGCGCGCGGCGGCGCCCATCGCAGCGAGATCCGACAAGTTCACGGCGAGCGTCTTGTGGCCCAGCGCCCGGGCATCGGCTCCGGCGAAGAAGTGCCGGTCCTCGACGAGCATGTCGGTCGAAATCGCAAGCACGCGCCCCGGCCTCGGCGCAAGCAGCGCGCAGTCGTCGCCGACGCCGAGAATCGCGGCATCGGGAGATTTTTCATGTCGCGAGAAATAGCGGCTGATCAAGCTGAATTCGTTGAGCATTGAAGGAAATTGGCGTCGGCGGGCCGATTCGTGCGGCATTGCAGCATAGACAGGCAAGATGTTCCACCCCCAGTTCGCGGTATTTTCGGCGCTACAATGGGCTAGAAAACGGATTCTAATCTCCTCAGCTTCAAGCCTCTTTCATGTCCTCTCCCGCCGATAAACTTCGCGAAGCCGCCCTCGACTACCACGAGTTCCCCACCCCCGGCAAAATCGCCATTGCGGCGACCAAGCAGCTCCTCAACCAGCGTGACCTCGCACTGGCCTACTCGCCAGGCGTTGCCGCGGCGTGCGAGGAAATTGTTGCCGACCCGCTGAACGCCGCGCGATTCACGTCGCGCAGCAATCTGGTGGGCGTCGTCAGCAACGGCACCGCCGTGCTCGGTCTCGGCAATATCGGGCCGCTCGCCTCCAAGCCGGTCATGGAAGGCAAGGCCGTGCTGTTCAAGAAATTCGCCGGTATCGACGTCTTCGATATCGAGCTCAACGAGATGGACCCGCTCAAGCTCGTCGACGTGATCGCCGCGCTCGAACCGACGTTCGGCGGGATCAACCTCGAGGACATCAAGGCACCGGACTGCTTCACCGTCGAGCGCGAATGCCGCAAGCGCATGAAGATTCCGGTGTTCCACGACGACCAGCACGGTACGGCGATCGTCGTCGCGGCGGCCGTGACCAATGGGCTCAAGGTCGTCAACAAGGACATCAAAAAGGTCAAGCTGGTCGCCTCGGGTGCGGGCGCCGCGGCGCTCGCGTGCCTGGACCTGCTGATCGACATCGGTCTGCCGCTGGAAAACATCTGGGTGACCGACCTCGCCGGCGTCGTCTATGAAGGCCGTACCGAGCTGATGGATCCGGACAAGGAGCGGTTTGCGCAAAAGACCGACGCGCGCAAGCTGGCCGAAGTCATGGAAGGCGCCGATATTTTCCTCGGCCTGTCGGCCGGCGGCGTGCTCAAGCAGGACATGGTCCAGAAGATGGCCGACCGGCCGCTGATCCTGGCACTCGCGAATCCGAATCCGGAGATCGCGCCGGAAGATGCGCTGGCCGTCCGTCCGGACGCAGTGATCGCGACGGGCCGCACGGATTACCCGAACCAGGTCAACAACGTGCTGTGCTTCCCGTTCATTTTCCGCGGGGCACTCGACGTCGGCGCGACGACGATCACCAAGGAAATGGAAATCGCGGCCGTCAATGCGATCGCCTCGCTCGCGCGTCAGGAGCAAAGCGACGTCGTGGCAACGGCCTACGGCATCCACGATCTGTCATTCGGCCCGCAGTACCTGATTCCGAAGCCGTTCGATCCGCGCCTGATCGTCAATATCGCGCCGGCGGTGGCTCAGGCAGCGATGGACGGCGGCGTCGCGACGCGTCCGATCGAAGACATGGATGCGTACCGCCAGCATCTGCAGCAGTTCGTGTACGCCAGCGGCACGATCATGAAGCCGATCTTCCAGGTCGCGCGCAGCGTGGAGGCCACGAAGAAGCGCATCGTGTTCGCCGAAGGTGAAGAAGAGCGCGTGCTGCGCGCCGTGCAGATCATCGTCGACGAAGGCATTGCGACGCCGATCCTGATCGGCCGTCCGGCGGTCATCGAGCAACGCCTGAAGCGCTACGGGCTGCGCCTCGAGCCGGGCAAGGACTTCACGATCGTCAATCCCGAGCACGACGAGCGCTATCGCGATTACTGGCAGACGTACTTCAAGATGATGGCGCGCAAGGGCATTACCCAGCAGCTCGCGCGCGTCGAAATGCGCCGCCGCACGACGCTGATCGGCTCGATGCTGATCCACAAGGGCGAGGCGGACGGGATGATCTGCGGCACGATCAGCACGCCGCACCGCCATCTGCACTTCATCGACCAGGTGATCGGCAAGCGCAAGGGCTCGTCGGTGTATGCAGCCATGAACGGCCTGATCCTGCCGGGGCGCCAGATTTTCATCGCCGACACGCACGTCAACGTCGACCCGACGCCCGAACAGCTGGCCGAGATCACGATTCACGCAGCCGAGGAAGTCCGCCGTTTCGGCATCGAGCCCAAGATCGCGTTGCTGTCGCACTCGAGTTTCGGTTCGAGCGCCGCGCCCACCGCGCAAAAAATGCGCGATACGCTCGAGATTCTCAAGGAAATTGCACCCGACCTCGAAATCGACGGTGAAATGCACGGCGATGCCGCGCTCGATGGTCGCTTGCGCAAGGAGCTGATGCCGGACTCGACGCTCGAAGGCGACGCGAATCTGCTGATCTGCCCGACGATCGATGCAGCCAATATCTCGTACAACCTGCTCAAGGTTGCGGCGGGCAACAACGTCGCGATCGGCCCGATCCTGCTCGGCGCGGCGCGTCCGATTCACGTGCTGACGGCGACCGCGACGGTGCGCCGGATCGTCAATATGGCCGCGCTCGTGGTCGTCGACGCCCTCGCGGCAGGTCGCGAGTAGTCATATTTGCGTCATATCGGGGCTGCGGCGCAAAGCCGCACCCCGCCTCATTCTGACGCCAACGGGCCCTGAAACGGGCCCGTTTTCCTTGTAAGTCAAACCCTTACCAGCACGCGGCCCCGCCCAAACGGCCGTTGATTCTGCGCGCGGTTAGGGATAACCTTACGCCTTCAGTGGTGGCACGCGTCCGTTGCCGACCACGATTGGCTCGGGGATCCGGGTCGACGCGATTCGTGCGGGTGGCCTGTTCCGGCATGCAAAGGACGGCGTCGTCTCCCGGGTATCGTCTTCCCTTTGTCGAGTGCCAGCCTGCCTGAACGTCCGTGCGACGCGTGTTCCGCGCGGTGGGATGCACCAGGCGAGCGACTGCGGCACTCAGCGTAACGGCTTCGCGTGGCGGTGTCCGGCGTGATCAAATCCGGCGCTCCCTGTGCGGCGAGCCGCCATTCCCCCCGGCAATGCTGACCCGACGGGCGATCACTATTAGACTTTTCAACGGATTCCAGAATGACCATGAGCGACAACGTTCTAGCGCAAGACGCCGGTGTCGCAAGCGACGTGTACGGGATGAGCGACAACACCAACCTTTTCCAGCGTGTGATGTCGATGCGCGAGGGCGGCCGCGACAGGCCCTTGCGCGAGATTCCGTCCGACGATGAGACCATGACTCTTTTCCAGACCGTTCGCCCGAATATTGTTCAGTCGATTCGTGCATTTCGCGTGCCGGATCTCGCCGACGAAGCCGTGCGTCTGGGTCACCACTTTTTGTATGCATGGTGCGCAAGCGCGGGGTCGAAGGCGGAAGTGCTCGAGCGGATTGCGACGGAATTCACGTTTCCCAAGCATTGCGGCAAGAACTACGACGCGTTGTACGACAGCCTGACCGATGCGATCGCCAAGGCCGGTCCGCAACCTGGCTTCGTCATCGTGTTGGAGGCGGTACCGACGGGGATCAAGTTCGACAAGGATGCGCGCGAGACGATGCTCGACGTATTCCGCGAAGCCGCGGAGTTCTGGGCCGAGCGCAAGGTCGCATTCCGCGTGTTCTATTCGTTTGCCTGAGCGGGGATTTCTGCGCGCTCTGCCCGTGCTGGCAGGACGCGATCGACCGCGTCCTTCGTACTGGCCGCGGTAGCGATTCGACCAGCTCGCTGGCGGTGCGAGCGTCAAGCTCCGGCAACACCCGGCTTCGATGTGACTTCAAACGCCGCGCCTTCATAGTCAGTGGTGATGACGACGGTGGCGTAATACTCCTCACCGCGTCGCACGAACGTAGGCCCCACCACGTAGGGTGAGTTGGTGGCCCCGAAATTGACCGTGACCTCGCCCGTTGCCGGGTCGCCTGGCAACTTCACGCACAGCATTTCGTTTGCTTTTCCCGACACAGGGATCGTGCCTCCGCTCCGTTCCAGCTTGATTTCCTTGACCCGCTCGACGGGTTTCGACCACGTCGGCACGCGGGCGCCGTTTTCGAGCTGTATCTCCGGAGCGCCATAGCGCTCCCATGCGTTGTCTTCCCAGACGTCGGCGGTTCCCCATCCGTGCTTTCCGGATGGCTGAGTCACGAGGCCGTTGTGCTCGACGATATCGGCGCGCGGCTGGGTTCGCTCCCGCAGCAGGTTCATGGCTTGCCGGCGTGCGTCTGCGGCATCAGGCCGAGTCGGCGACTTAACGCCCGAAACCTCGCCGGGCGAACGTGTCGCGAGCGATATCGGCGTCGAAGCAAGCAATCCCGCAGCCCCCATGACCTGAAGCACCACCAGCAACTGCTCCGCCGGGCTTAGCGGGCGACCTCCGTGTGGCTCTTTGTGATCGTCGGCGATTTTGACGGGCGCCTCGTGCCCGTCGGGTTCGGCTCGCGTTTGAGGACGCGCTTGCAAGCGCGCGTGGAGTGCCAAAGGCGATGAGAAACGTTGTGCTGCGACAGCTTCCGACATGATGACCCTCCTGGTCGTGGTGAACGACTCGAGGGTACGCATTGCCGGCATCACGAATCGCCGGTTCCGCTCACTGCAGCTGCTTGGTCCGCCTGGCACGGCGCGCCCGGGATGCGCATTCGGAGGTGTCGACAGCGACGGCGACCGGCGGTCGACGCTGTCGCTGGCAACCCGTCCGTTTTGCCTGCCGCTTCGCTACCAGCCGCTCCACCGCGTGGCCAGGGCCGCGAGCATCGCGAGCGCCGCGGTTTCCGTGCGCAGGATCCGTGCGCCGAGACTGAGCGGACGATAGCCTGCGGCAATGGCGGACGTTTCTTCGTCGTCCGAGAGTCCGCCTTCGGGGCCGATCAATATCTCGACGGGCACTGACGGTGCGGCAGCCGGGAGCGCATCGAGGCCCGGCGACGCCCGCGGCGACAGCATGAGGCGGATACGTTCAGGCGACACCGACGAGCTGGCGTCACCGGCCGCCGCGCCGGGTGCGGCAAACCCTTCACATTCGCCTTGTCCTCCGATCCACCTGCCGTAGTCGGTCGGGGCATCGACATCCGGAACCCGGTTGCGTCCGCATTGTTCACACGCGGCGCGCACAATGGCGCGCCAATGGTCGGTCCGTTTGACGGCGCGTTCGCCCGACAGGCGTACGACCGAGCGCGCCGTCGACAGGGGCACGACACGCTGCACGCCGAGTTCGACGGCTTTCTCGATGAGCCAGTCCATCTTGTCGCCGCCGGCAATGCCTTGCGCGAGCGTCACCGAGTAAGGCGTTTCCGCTTCGCGCGGATCGTGCTCACCGAGAGTCGCGGTGGCGTGGCGCTTGGCGATGTCGTCGAGGCGGGCCGAATACTCGCCGCCTGTACCGTCGAACAGCGTGATCGTGTCGCCGGGTTCGAGTCGCAGCACATGAACGTGGCGCACGATGTCGTCGGGCAGGTCGATGGCGGCGCCGGGCGCCAGGGTTTGCAACGGCGTCGCGAGATGAAAACGAGGCATGGAAGTCAGCGGAGTGCGTCAGGCCGGGGCGTGTGACGTTGGCGTGGCTGGCGGGGCAGGCCGGCGGGCCAGCCCCCAGCGATAGCCGTCGAGGTCTTCGATCTGGCAGAAGCGGTCGCCCCAGAACGAGTCCTGCGGGACCATGATCGATGTGCCGCCCGCAGCCAGCGCGCGCGTATGGGCGGCGTCGACGTCATCGACGTAGAGATAAAACAGGTGCGGCGCCTGGGTGTTCGACGTTCGCGGCGTCAGTGCGGTCGAGCCGAACGCGCCTTCCGGCGCGAACATCAGGATCAGTTGGCCTTGCCACGTCATTTCCACGTGCATCGTCGCGCCGTCCTCATTGACGGCGTCACGGACGGCGAATCCAAGGACCGTTTCGTAGAACGCCGTGCTCGCCTTCGCGTCGCGCACGCACAAATAGGGCGTGAGCCACGGCGTGTTCGAGGGCCGGGGGTCGGCCTGCGAGCTCGAGGATGGGGTTCGCTCGGCGGCGGAATCGGACATCGGCACTCCATGGAAACGGCGAATCGATAGTTTGCCACGCGTTCGCATGCCGGAAAAATCCGGCGTCGGGACGGCGCGCAGCGAAGGACAGCATTCTGTCATGCAGGCAGTCGACGAACGGCGTACGCTCTGGGGCCGAAAAAACATATCGGTCGGGCCCTGGTTTCCGCAAAGCGCGCAGGAGCCCATCTGGTAAAATCCGGGGCTTTGCCGCGTACCTGCTTCCGGCGCGCCGCGCCCAGTTCTTTGTTCCGTTCCGGGATTCCCGACATGACGACGACGTCTCTCAGCCCTTCCGCTCCCGCCGCATCGAACACCAGTACGCGCATGGCCAATGCCATCCGTGCACTCGCGATGGATGCCGTTCAGCAAGCCAACTCCGGTCACCCGGGCGCGCCGATGGGCATGGCCGATATTGCCGTGGCGCTCTGGCATCGCCATCTGCGTCACAACCCGACGAACCCGCACTGGCCTGATCGCGACCGCTTTGTGCTGTCGAATGGTCATGGCTCGATGCTGCTGTACTCGCTGCTTCACCTGACCGGCTACGACTTGCCGATGGAGGAGATCAAGCGTTTCCGCCAGATGCACTCGAAGACACCGGGTCACCCGGAATTCGGTATCACGCCGGGCGTGGAAACGACGACCGGCCCGCTCGGCCAGGGTCTTGCGAACGCCGTCGGCATGGCGCTCGCCGAAGCCCTGCTCGCGGCTGAATTCAACGACGGCGACGACAAGATCGTCGACCACCACACGTATGTGTTCCTCGGCGACGGCTGCCTGATGGAAGGCATCTCGCACGAAGCCTGCTCGCTCGCCGGCACGCTCAAGTTGAACAAGCTTGTCGCGCTGTATGACGACAACGGCATTTCGATCGACGGTCACGTCGAGAACTGGTTTGCCGACAACACGCCGAAGCGTTTCGAGGCCTACGGCTGGAATGTGATTCCGGGTGTCGACGGCCACAACATCGACGCGGTCGACGCCGCGATCAAGGCCGCCAAGACGTCGGATCGCCCGACGCTGATCTGCTGCAAGACGATCATCGGCAAGGGTGCGCCGACGAAGGCGAACAGCCACGACGCACATGGTGCGCCGCTGGGTGCACAGGAAATCGCTGCGACGCGTGCGGCGATCGGCTGGGAATACGAGCCGTTCGTGATTCCGCAAGATGTCTATGACGCATGGGATGCGAAGAAGAGCGGTGCCGGGTTTGAAAAGGAATGGACGGCTCGCTTCGCGGCATACGCGGGCAAGCACCCGCAACGCGCGATCGAATTCGAACGCCGCATGAAGGGCGAACTGCCGCGTGACTACGCCGAAAAGGCGAAGGCGCTGATCGACGCGACGGTCGCGAAGGGCGAAACGATCGCCACGCGCAAGGCGTCGCAAAACGCGCTCGACGGCATGGCCGCGGCGCTGCCTGAACTGCTCGGCGGTTCGGCGGATCTGACGGGTTCGAACCTGACGAACTGGAAGGCCAGCAAGCCGGTGCGCGCGGGCCACGACGGCACGATCCAGTGGGGCAATCACGTCAACTGGGGCGTGCGCGAGTTCGGCATGAGCGCCGCGCTCAACGGTATCGCGCTGCACGGCGGTTACCTGCCGTTCGGCGGCACGTTCCTGACGTTCTCGGACTACAGCCGTAATGCGCTGCGGATGGCCGCGCTGATGAAGATCCGTTCGATCTTCGTGTTCACGCACGATTCGATCGGTCTCGGCGAAGACGGTCCGACGCACCAGTCGGTCGAACATGTGTCGAGCCTGCGCCTGATCCCGCACCTCGACGTGTGGCGTCCGGCGGATACGGTCGAAACCGCGGTGACGTGGATCGAAGCCGCAAAGCGTCAGGGCCCGAGCGCCGTGATCTTCACGCGCCAGAACCTTGCATTCAACGAGCGTAGCGATGCGAAGATCGATGCGATCGCCAAGGGCGGTTATGTGCTCGTCGACTGGGACGAAGAGACGGTGTCGCGCAAGCTGATCCTGATCGCAACGGGCTCGGAAGTCGAACTCGCGGTCAAGTCCGTTGAGGCGCTCAAGCAAGCCGGTATCGGCGCACGTGTCGTGTCGATGCCGTCGACCAATGTGTACGACCGCCAGAGCGATGACTGGAAGGAATACGTGCTGCCGAAGGGTGTGGCGCGCGTCGCGATCGAAACCGGTGTGACGAGCTTCTGGGCGAAGTATGTCGGCCTCGAAGGCGGCGTCGTCGGTATCGATACGTTCGGCGAGTCGGCTCCCGCGGGCGAGTTGTTCAAGCATTTCGGATTCACCGTCGAGAACGTCGTGGCGACCGCCAAGCGCGTGCTCGGCATGTAATTGATCGATCAGACGGCAGGCAGCGTCGGACGGCGCACTCGATAACGGCCTGTGCGAACGGGCACGAGGCGCCAGACGAATCGTTTCACCGGCGCAGCAGGCATCAAGAGCCGCTGCGCCGAATTTGACCCTCAGGAGATAAGGACATGGCAATTCGCGTCGCAATCAACGGCTACGGCCGGATCGGCCGGAACACGCTGCGCGCGTTCTACGAAGCAGGCAAGAAGCACGACATCGAAATCGTCGCGATCAACGATCTCGGCAACGCCAATACCAATGCTCACCTGACGCAATACGACACGGTGCACGGCAAGTTCCCCGGCACGATCACGGTTGACGGCGACTACATGATCGTCAATGGCGATCGCATCCGCGTGCTCGCAAACCGCAACCCGGCCGAACTGCCGTGGGGCGAGCTCGGCGTGGACGTCGTGCTCGAATGCACGGGCTTTTTCACGACGAAGGAAAAGGCGAGCGCGCATTTGAAGGGTGGCGCCAAGAAGGTCGTGATCTCGGCACCGGGCGGCAAGGACGTCGATGCGACGATCGTGTACGGCGTGAACCACAAGAATCTCAAGAAGGAACACACGGTCATCTCGAACGCATCGTGCACGACGAACTGCCTCGCGCCGCTCGTTCAGCCGCTGCATGAAAAGCTTGGCGTGGTGTCGGGCCTGATGACGACGATCCACTCCTATACGAATGACCAGGTGCTGACGGACGTCTATCACGAAGATCTGCGCCGTGCGCGTTCGGCGACGCAAAGCATGATCCCGACGAAGACGGGTGCTGCATCGGCAGTCGGCCTCGTGTTGCCGGAACTCAACGGCAAGCTCGACGGCTACGCGATCCGCGTCCCGACGATCAATGTGTCGATCGTCGATCTGTCGTTCATCGCCGCGCGCGAAACGACGGTCGATGAAGTCAACCAGATCCTCAAGGACGCATCGGAAGGCGCACTCAAGGGCATTCTCGAGTACAACACGGCACCGCTCGTCTCGCACGACTTCAACCACAACCCGTCGTCGTCGGTGTTCGATGCCACGCTGACGAAGGTGTCGGGCAACCTCGTCAAGGTGTCGAGCTGGTACGACAACGAATGGGGCTTCTCGAACCGCATGCTGGACACGACGGTCGCATTCGCGAAGGCGCAGTAATCGGCGTCAGCGGCTCGCGCTGGTAGCGAGTCGTGCGGATAAAAAACCCGGCGAAGTTCGCCGGGTTTTTTTATGCCATGACGTCGGGTAACCATCCGAAAGGAAGCTGTGAATCGTTACGATTCGCATTCGTGTGGTCAGCCGAAGTGGAGGCGAGATTGCTGTCGGACTTTGAACGCCATCCCGGGTGAGGCAAGCGGCGAAGCGGTGATGACGCGCGGTGCGACGTTCGAACGTGGCTGCCGGCGGCAGGACTCGATGTGGCTTGCTCAGTGCTTCTTGTACGGACAATTCGTCTTCGTGCACGCGCCATACAACGCCAGCGCATGTTCGTGCAACGCGAAGCCGCGCTCGGCTGCAATGGCTTGCTGACGGCGTTCGATTTCGGCGTCGTAGAATTCTTCGACGCGGCCGCAGTCCACGCAGACCAGGTGGTCGTGGTGCGTGCCTTCGTTGAGTTCGAACACAGCCTTGCCCGACTCGAAATTACTGCGTGTGAGCAGGCCCGCTTGCTCGAACTGCGTCAATACGCGATACACCGTCGCAAGCCCGATATCGAGCTCTTCATGCAGCAGGTGCCGATAGACATCTTCGGCGGTCAGATGTCGCACGCTGCTGTTCTGAAAAATCTCGAGAATCTTGAGGCGCGGCAGGGTCGCTTTCAGGCCGATATTTTTCAAGTCGGCGGGATTGGTCATGGCTCTGCGTCCCTAGAGTACAATACGAAGCCCCAATCATAATGGGATTTCCTGGGCGGCATCAAAGATCTCGCGTCATCGAACGCGGAACAATGGGTGAAATGAGTTCAACTTTCTTCAATCGTGGCGTTCGCCACGCGGGTTTCGTGACTGTTGCCGTCGTGTGTGCCGCTGTACTTGCTGCCTGCTCGACCTACAACAGCGTGACGCACCAGGTCATCGACCGCATTACGCCGTATCACCTGACGATCGAGCAAGGCAACTTCGTCTCGGCTGAAACGGCTGCGCAGTTACAGAAGGGCATGACGCGCGATCAGGTCAAGACGCTGCTCGGCACGCCGTTGCTGACGGACATGTTCCACCAGGATCGCTGGGACTACGTGTTCTCGTTCCGTCGCGGTCCGCGCGAAATCGTCCAGCAACGTGACCTCGTCGTGATCTTCAATGGCGACACGCTCGATCACTGGAGCGGCGCGGAAGATCTGCCGAGCGAGCAGGAATTGCTCGCCGCGATCGACGGTGACGACAAGCAGTCGAACCTGCTGCGCCAGGAGCGTATCGCGAAGCAGGCGAGCGCGGCGTCGGAAGCTGCGGCAGCGGGTGCTGCAAGCCAGCCCGAGACGACTGCGCCGAATGCCAATGCCTCGTCGTCTGGCGTCGCGCCGAACGTGGCGGCAGCCAATGCGGCCAACGCAGCGACATCGATCGACACGGCACCGTCGCGCAATGCGAAGCCGGTGCCCAATGGTTCGCAGATTCCGCAGCCGGTCATCGGTGGCGTACAGCAACCGCAAGGCCAGCCGCAGATCAACCTGCAACGCAAGCCGGCGCCGCAGCAAGGCAACAACAACGCCGTGCCCGATTCGAGCGGCCTCGATCGCGTGCTGAGCGCGAGCGATGCGGCTGTCAGCGGTGCACCGGCACCGACGCCGTCGCCGGCGCCGCCGCAATCGGGATCGAACTGATGCGAGTCGCCATCGCCGGCGCAAACGGCCGCATGGGCCGGATGCTTGTCGAAGCCGTACTCGCCGACCCGGACGCGCAGCTGGCCGGTGCGCTGTGCATCCAGGGCAGCGACGCCGTCGGGCAGGATGCCGGCGCGTTTCTCGGTACGACGACCGGCGTCGCGATGTCCGACGACGTGGATGCGGTCCTCTCGAAGGCCGAGTATCTGATCGACTTCACGCGTCCCGAAGGCACGCTCGCGCACCTCGCGATCGCTCGCCAGCACGGTGTGAAGATGATCATCGGCACGACCGGCTTCAACGACGCGCAGAAGGCCGAGCTCGATGCGGCATCGAAGACGCTGCCGATCGTGTTCGCGCCGAACATGAGCGTGGGTGTTAACGTCACATTCAAGCTGCTCGATCTCGCCGCACGCTTCCTGTCGACCGGCTATGACATCGAGATCATCGAAGCTCACCATCGCCACAAGGTCGACGCGCCGTCGGGCACGGCGCTGCGCATGGGCGAAATCATCGCCAACGCGCTCGGCCGCGACCTCTCGAAAGATGCCGTGTACGGCCGAGAAGGCGTGACCGGCGAGCGCGATCCGTCGACGATCGGCTTCGCGACCGTGCGTGGCGGCGATATCGTCGGCGATCACACCGTCCTGTTCGCCGGGCTCGGCGAGCGCATCGAAATCGCGCACAAATCGTCGAGCCGCGTCAGCTACGCTCGTGGCGCGCTCGTTGCTGCACGGTTTCTTGCCGACAAGACGCACGGCCTCTACGACATGCAGGACGTGCTCGGCCTCGCCTGATCGGGAACCCCGGCGGCGATGGGCGGTCATCACTGACTCGACTTCACGGAGCCGTCGATGGGTGAGACGGGTGTCATTCACTATTTGCGTACCGGTGACGCAGTCACGCAGGCTGTTGCGTGGCTGCTGCTCGCCATGTCGTTGCTCAGCTGGTGTTTCCTGCTCGTCAAGGCGTGGATCGTCGTGCGCGCCCGGCGCCACGCGCCGCGAGCCATCGCGGTGTTCTGGCAGGCGCCTACGCTGAGCGACGGTGTGTCCGCGATGCGTCGCGACGATACCGAGCGTGTGTTCACGCCGCTCGCCGAAGCCGCACTTCACAGTCTCGAAGCCGATGTGCCCGGCGCATTGCTGGCGAGGGTGGACCGCGGCGATCGTGTCATGCGCAGCTTGCGGCAAGCCCTGCAGCGTTCGCAACGTCGCCTCGAATTCGGCCAGGTGCTGCTGGCATCGATCGGCAGCACTGCGCCATTCATCGGCCTGCTGGGGACGGTCTGGGGGATTTATCACGCGCTCGGCCGGATCGCGCAAAGCGGGCAGGCCTCGATCGATAGCGTCGCGGGCCCGGTCGGCGAGACGCTGATCATGACGGCGTTCGGTCTGGTCGTCGCGATCCCCGCCGTGCTGGCCTACAACATTCTTGGACGCCAGGTTCGCCAACTGGGCGAGGACCTCGACGGTTTTGCGCGCGATCTGCACGCGTTCGCGCTTGCGCCGGCGAGCCCGGCCGCCGCGATGCGCGCGCCCGGTGTGGCCGCTGCGCCCAGGGAACCGGGCACGTCGCGCGCCGCGCGGGTCTGATGGCGCGGCACGCACACGGTCCTCACACGCGGAGACGCATTCATGGCATTCGGTGGCTTCGGCGACGGCGAGCAAGGGGGCACGACCCGCGGACCGATGTCCGACATCAATATGACCCCGCTGATCGACGTGATGCTCGTGCTGCTCGTGATCTTCATCATCACGGCGCCGTTGCTCACGCGAGCGGTCAAGCTCGATTTGCCGCGTGCGTCGGCCGTCGCCGCGCCGGATAGCACCCGGACGGTCGATGTCTCGATCGACGCGAAGGGGCAGATTTATTGGGATGCGGCGCCGCTCGACGAAGCCGGACTTCGCGCGAAACTGGCCTCCGCGGGCAAGCAGAACCCGGTGCCCGAAGTGCATTTGCGCGCGGACCGTGCGACCCGCTATGAAACGATCGCCCGCGTGATGGCCGATGCCCAGCAGGCCGGCGTGTCGCGGATCGGTTTCGTGACGCTGCCGGACCAGGCGAATACTGGCGCCAGTTCGGCCACGCCGGCCGCAACCGGGAACTAGCGCGGTCATGGCGCGCCGCGTCAGACGGTATAATCGCGGCTTGCCCCAAAATGACACGCATGCCGCCTGCATCGCGGCGTGCGACTCTCGCGTACCACCCGACCTCCGCCATGCAAGAAAAGTACGTTCCCGCAGACGTTGAATCCGCCGCGCAAGCACAGTGGCGTGAACGCGACGTCTACAAAACCGTCGAGACACCCGATCAGGACAACAAGTTCTACTGTGTGTCGATGCTGCCCTATCCGTCGGGCAAGCTCCATATGGGGCACGTACGCAACTACACGATCAACGACGTGATGGCGCGCTACCTGCGCATGCAGGGCCGCAATGTGCTGATGCCGATGGGCTGGGACGCGTTCGGCATGCCTGCCGAAAATGCAGCGATGGCCAACAACGTGCCGCCCGCGAAGTGGACCTACGACAACATCGCTTATATGAAGAAGCAGATGCAGTCGATGGGTCTCGCGATCGACTGGTCGCGCGAGGTTACGACGTGCAAGCCTGACTACTATCGCTGGAACCAGTGGCTGTTCCTCAAGCTGCTTGAGAAGGGCATCGTCTACAAGAAGACGGGCACCGTGAACTGGGATCCGATTGACCAGACCGTGCTCGCGAACGAGCAGGTCATCGACGGCAAGGGCTGGCGTTCGGGCGCCGTCGTCGAGAAGCGCGAGATCCCGATGTACTACATGCGGATCACGCAGTACGCGGACGAACTGCTCGGCGACCTCGACGGCCTCGGCTGGCCCGAGCGCGTGAAGGTCATGCAGCAGAACTGGATCGGCAAGAGCTTCGGCGTGAACTTCGGCTTCCCGTACGAAATCGACGGTGAGTCGAAGCTGCTGCGCGTGTTCACGACGCGCGCCGACACGATCATGGGCGTGACGTTCGTGGCCGTGGCCGCCGAGCATCCGCTCGCGACGCGGCTCGCGCGCAACAAGCCGGAACTCCAGCAATTCATCGACGAATGCAAGCGCGGCGGTGTCGCCGAAGCCGATGTCGCGACGATGGAAAAGAAGGGCAAGCCGACGGGCTTCTTCGTCACGCACCCGCTCACGCAGGAGCGCGTGGAAGTCTGGATCGGCAACTACGTGCTCATGAGCTACGGCGAAGGCGCCGTCATGGGCGTGCCCGCGCACGACGAGCGCGATTTCGCGTTCGCGCTCAAGTACGCGCTGCCCGTCAAGCAGGTCGTGGCAGTCGGCGACAACGACTACTCGACGACAGTCTGGGCCGAGTGGTACGGCGACAAGGAAAACGGCCGTCTGATCAACAGCGGCAAGTACGACGGCCTGACGAGCAAGGAAGCGATCGACGCGATCGCGATCGACCTCAAGGATCTCAGCCTCGGCGACAAGCAAGTGACGTGGCGCCTGCGTGACTGGGGTATCTCGCGCCAGCGCTACTGGGGCACGCCGATCCCGATCATCCATTGCGAGCACTGCGGCGATGTGCCGGTGCCCGAAGCGGATCTGCCCGTCGTGCTGCCCGAGGACCTCGTTCCGGACGGTTCGGGCAACCCGCTCGCGAAGTCGGCGGCGTTCCTTAACGTCAAGTGTCCGAAGTGCGGCGCCGATGCGCGCCGCGAGACCGACACGATGGATACGTTCGTCGATTCGTCGTGGTACTTCTATCGCTATGCGAGCCCCGATGCGCCGACCATGGTCGACGAGCGTACCGACTACTGGATGCCGATGGATATGTACATCGGCGGCATCGAGCACGCGATTCTTCACTTGCTGTATTCGCGCTTCTGGGCGAAGGCATGCCGCGATCTCGGCCTGATCAAGTTCGGCGAGCCGGCAGCGAACCTGCTCACGCAGGGCATGGTGTTGAATTCGACTTATTACCGCGAAGATCCGTCGGGCAAGCGCACGTGGTTCAACCCGCTCGACGTGACTTTGACGGCTGACGGTGCGACCCTCAAGAGCGATGGCCAGCCGGTGATTGCAGGCGGCGTCGAAAAGATGTCGAAGTCGAAGAACAACGGCGTCGACCCGCAGTCGCTGATCGATTCGTACGGCGCCGACACGGCACGCCTGTTCACGATGTTTGCCGCGCCGCCCGAGCAAAGTCTCGAGTGGGCCGACTCGGGTGTCGAAGGGGCCAGCCGCTTCCTGCGCCGCCTGTGGAACTACGCGTATGCGCAGCGCGAGCTGCTCAAGTCGGGTCGTGTCGATCGCGCCGCATTGCGCACCGCCGCGCTGACTGACGCGCAGAAGGCATTGCGCCTTGAAATCCACACGGTGCTCAAGCAGGCTGAGTTCGACTTCCAGCGCATCCAGTACAACACGGTCGTTTCGGCATCGATGAAGATGCTCAATGCGATGGAGGCGGCCAAGACCGCAGGCGACGGCGAGCACGGCGCAAACGTGCTGCGCGAGTCGTATGCGATCCTGCTGCAATTGCTGTATCCGGTCGTGCCGCACATCACGGTCACGCTCTGGGACGAGCTCGGCTATCGCGACGAATTCGGCACGGACCTGCTCGACACACGCTGGCAGGGTGTCGACGAGAAGGCGCTCGACGTCTCGGAAATCGAACTCGTGCTGCAGATCAACGGCAAGGTGCGCGGCGCGCTGACCGTCGCGAAGGACGCGACGCGCGAAGTCATCGAAAAGGCGGCGCTCTCGCATGAGATGTTCGAGCGCTTCGGCAATGGCCAGGCACCGAAGAAAGTGATCGTCGTGCCGGGCCGACTGGTCAACGTCGTTGTTTGAACCACACCAGCGGCGTGCCGGACCGCGCTTCACGGTCCGGCACCTTGCGCGACGCAGCGCGTGACTTGAGGGAGTGACAGTGATTCGGCTTAGCGCTTTCGCCATTACCGCGGCATGCCTGCTCAGTGCGTGCGGCTTCCAGCTGCAGGGACGAGAGGACTATCCGTTCAAGAACCTCTATATCCAGTCGGGTGGCTCGCGTGAAATGAACGCGCTGCTCACGCGCAAGATCGAGGCGGGCTCGGATACCCGGGTCGTCAAGGAAGTCGGCGGTGCCGATGCGATTCTCGTGCTCAGCGAGGGCAAGGGACAGGGCACATTGAGTCTGAGCGCAGCGGGTATCGTCGAGGAATACGAGCTCGACCTGACGCTGAGCTACCAGCTGATCGCGAAGAACGGCGCAGTGCTGATTCCGTCGTCGTCGATCGCGCTGAACCGCTCGATGACCTACGACAACCAGTTCGCGCTCGCCAAAGAGTCCGAAGCCGACATTCTGTATCGCGACATGGAACACGACGCGGTTGACCAGTTGTTGCGTCGTCTTGCCGTCGTGCACACGCTGGAGCCTGGCGAAGAACCGGCGGCGCCCGCCGTCAATCGCCGCGCTCCGTTGCCGACGCCGCCGCTCTGATCTCACCGTCCTGACATCGCAAACGCCATGCAGCTGCGTGCCGACTCGCTCGGTGCCCACCTCGCCAAAGGGCTAGGGCACCTCTACACCGTCTACGGCGACGAGCCCCTGCTCGTCCAGGAGGCGGTCGATGCGATTCGCGTCAGCGCACGTGCGGTGGGCTTCACCGAGCGCAATGTCTTTACGGTCGAACGCGGATTTGACTGGAGCAGCCTGCTGGGTGCGAGCCAGTCGATGTCGCTGTTCGGCGACCGGCAACTCGTCGAAGTCCGGATTCCGACCGGCAAGCCAGGCAAGGAAGGCGGCGAGATGCTCCAGCAGATCGCCGCGTCGTCGAGCGACGATGTGCTGACGCTGATCACGCTGCCTCGGCTCGACGCAGCGACGCAGAAGACGGCCTGGTTCAATGCGCTCGTCGACGGTGGCGTCGCGATCAAGGTCGATAAAGTCGAGCGCGCGCAACTGCCGGGCTGGATCGGTCAACGCCTCGCGGCGCAAGGCCAGCGCCTTGCGCCGGGCGAGTCCGGCAAGCGCGCGCTGGAATTCATTGCCGAACGCGTCGAAGGAAATCTGCTCGCCGCGCATCAGGAAATCCAGAAGCTCGCGCTGCTGCATCCGGCCGGTGTGCTTGATTTCGAGTCGGTGCAGGACGCCGTGCTCAATGTGGCGCGCTACGACGTGTTCAAGCTGAGCGAAGCGGTGCTTGCGAACGATGTCGGCCGCACGGCCCGCATGCTCGACGGGTTGCGCGGCGAAGGCGAGGCTGCGGTGCTCGTACTCTGGGCGCTGACCGAAGAAATCCGAACGCTGCTTCGCGTGAAGCGTGGCATGGCTTCAGGCAAGCCGCTCGCGGTGCTGCTGCGCGAGAACCGCGTCTGGGGTCCGCGTGAACGACTGATGGGGCCTGCTGTGTCGCGTGTGAACGAAGCGGCGCTCGAGCGGGGCCTTGAACTCGCGGCGAAGCTCGACAAACAGGTCAAGGGGCTGACCGGCCTCGGCGGCACGCGCCGCGGCTCGGCGTCCGTGGCTTTGCCACCGGCCGATCCGTGGGCAGGGTTATTCGAGCTGGCCATGGCGGCCATGACGCCGGCACGGCGCGCAGCATAACGTGACACAGGATGTGATGAGATGGGTGCGAACGATCAAGTAACGACGCAGGCGAGCGCGGCCACTGACGTCAACGACTACATGGACAGCGTCGGGCGCCGCGCGCGCGCGGCATCGCGTGCGATCGCCAAAGCGAGCACCGCGGCCAAGAATGCGGCACTGAAGGCGATTGCGGACGCGATCCAGCGCGACGTGGAGACCCTGCGCGCGGCGAACGCACGCGACGTCGAACGCGCCAAAGTCAACGGACAGGACGCCGCGTTCATCGACCGGCTCACGCTGTCGGACAAAGCGCTGCGCACGATGATCGAGGGCCTGAACCAGGTCGCCGCGCTGCCTGACCCGGTTGGCGAGATCAGCAACCTCAAGTTCCGTCCGACGGGCATTCAGGTCGGCCAGATGCGCGTGCCGCTCGGCGTGATCGGCATCATCTACGAGTCGCGCCCGAACGTGACGATCGACGCGGCGGCGCTCTGCCTGAAGTCAGGTAACGCGACGATCCTGCGTGGCGGTTCCGAAGCGATCGAAAGCAATACCGCGCTCGCTCGCGCGATCGGAGAAGGCCTCGCTGCGGCGGGCTTGCCCGCGGATGTCGTGCAAGTCGTTGAAACGACGGATCGCGCGGCGGTCGGCAAACTGATCACGATGACCGAGTACGTCGACGTGATCGTGCCGCGCGGCGGCAAGAGCCTGATCGCACGCCTGATGGCCGACGCGCGTGTGCCGATGATCAAGCACCTCGACGGCATCTGCCACGTCTACATCGACGATTGCGCCGACGTGGAGAAGGCGCTGCGCATTGCGGACAATGCCAAGACGCATCGTTATGGGACGTGCAACACGATGGAAACGCTGCTCGTGGCGCAGGGCATCGCACCGCGCGCGCTGCCGCTGCTTGGCAAGCTGTTTCGTGACAAGAGCGTCGAGCTTCGCGTCGACGGTGAGTCCAAGGCGATTCTGCATGCATCGGGCATCGACGACGTCACGGATGTGCAGCCGGAAGACTGGTCGACCGAATATCTCGCGCCGATTCTCGCGGTCAGGATTGTCGCCGGGCTCGACGAGGCGATCGACCATATCAACACCTATAGCTCAGCCCATACCGACGCGATCGTGACGGAAGACCACGACCGTGCGATGCGTTTCCTGCGCGAAGTCGATTCGGCGAGCGTGATGGTCAACGCGTCGACGCGTTTCGCGGACGGATTCGAGTTCGGCCTCGGCGCTGAAATCGGCATCTCGAACGACAAGCTCCACGCGCGCGGCCCGGTCGGGCTCGACGGGCTGACCTCACTCAAGTATGTCGTGCTCGGTCACGGCGAAGTTCGACAATAGGCGGCGCGACACGATGCTCTGGATCAAGGCGCTACATATCGTTTTTGTCGCTTCGTGGTTTGCCGGCTTGTTTTATCTGCCCCGGATCTTCGTCAATCTCGCGATGGAGACGGATCAGGCGGCGACTGCGCGCTTGTTGCTGATGGCCCGCAAGCTGTTCCGCTTCATGACCTTTATCGCTGTACCGGCGATCGGGTTCGGCCTGTGGCTGTTCCTCGTCATCGGGATCGGACAAGGGCAGGGGTGGATGCACGCGAAGCTCGGGGTGGTCGCGCTGGTCATCGTCTACCACGTCATGTGCGGGCGCATCCTCGTGCAATTCGAGCGCGGCGCGAACACGCGTTCGCACCGCTTCTATCGCTACTTCAATGAATTGCCCGTGCTCGCACTGCTGGCCGCGGTGATTCTGGTCGTCGTCAAACCGTTCTGAGCGCTGCAACCTGGCGGTTGTGTCGACCCATCCGCCGCACGACGGCTGATTGTTCCGCAGCGTCGTGACGGGAAGCGAACCGGAACGGCCTACGCCACGTTGACCGTTCCAATCGACCGATCGCTCTACGCTGCGGCCCGGCCGATCGTTTCCCACAGAAACGCATAAACGAGCGCCGTGCTGCGCGCCGCGTCGCGCGGGTCCGGCGTTGCGCCATGGCCGCCCTGCGTTTCCTCGTAGTACCAGATATCCGAATGGCCTTGCGCCTGCATTTTCGCCGCCATCTTGCGCGCGTGAGCCGGGTGCACGCGATCGTCGCCTGCCGCGGAAGTGAACAGCACTGCCGGATACTTCACGTCGGCCTGCACGCGGTGATACGGCGAATAGGCGGCAAGGAAGCGCGCATCGTCGGGTGAGTCCGGGTCACCGTACTCTTCCATCCATGAAGCGCCGGCGAGCAAGCGGTGGAAGCGTTGCATGTCGAGGACCGGTACTTCACACACGACGGCGCCGAACAGCTCGGGATGCCGGACCATGCACGCTGCGACGAGCAGGCCGCCATTGCTTCCGCCCTGAATGCCGAGTTGCGCCGGTGTTGTGAGTCCGTCGGCGATCAGCGCGCGCGCGACGCTGACGAAGTCGTCGAATGCGATATGGCGCTGGTCGCGAATCGCCGCGCGGTGCCATTCGGGACCGTATTCGCCGCCGCCCCGGATATTGGCGACCACATAAAGCCCACCCTGCTCGAGCCAGCCCATACCGGGGCTGCTCGCATAGTGAGGCTCGAGCGCGATTTCGAAGCCACCGTATCCGTAGAGCAGACACGGCGCGGCGACGCGCTGTTCCGATTCGATGATCGCGCGCTTGCCAATGACCCAATACGGAATGGCCGTCCCATCGGGTGCCGTCGCGCTCGCGCGTCTGACCGTCAGGTCGGCGGCTTCGAAAGAGGCCGGCAACTGTTGAATCCGCCGATGATCGCCAAGATCGTCGGCACGCGCGTCGCCGAGCCAGAGCGTCGGCGGCTCGAGGTAGTGATGGCTGACGATAAAGAGCGTGTCGTCGAGCAAGTCGTCGACGAACCACGTCGATGCCTCGCTGCCGGCGGCAGCTGGCATGTCGCGGAACGTGTGGACCGCCGGGTCGACGGCGACGTGGGCGGCCACGTAGGCCGAAGCGCCCGGCATGATGCCCGCTTCGATGGCACCCGAGCCAAGCGAAAACACGGCCTCCACGGCGGGGGCGGATTCGGCGGCCTGGATCAGGCGTTCAACCGACGGCGGTTGCCAGAAACGCGTGCGCGTAAGCAGGTCGTCCGTGAAGTTGATGGCAGCCCAGTCCTTGCCCGTCTCGAACCCCGCGAAGGCGGTCTTGTCGCCGGGCGTGAACAGCGGCAGGAACGCCCGCGAGCCCGCGAGAAACGCATCTTCGCGAATCGCGAGAAGACAGCCTCCGCGGTGCACGGTGTCGTGGATCGTCCAGTCGCGACTCGGTGCGATCATCAGCCAGCCCTTCCACGTATAGACGTCCGCGTTGAGCGGCACGTCGTACGCGTGCCACGTGGCTCCGTCCTCGTCGAGCCAGTGCGTTGTGCCTTCGTCGAACGTGATGCTTCGAAACGCGAAGTGGCGCTGGCTTTCGACATCGAACGACGCCGACGCGGAAATGTCTCCCGGCTCGCAGGCGAAGACGACCCGGGCGTCGTCCGGGGTCGTGCCGCGCGACCATTTGCGCACTTCACGCGGGTAGCCCGAGCGCGTGACGCTCGGATGCGTCGTATCGCCGTCGCTCGGATCCCATTCGAGGTACAGGGTGTCGCGATCGATCCAGCTTGCACCGTGCTTGCCGACCTGGTCGATGTGAAAGCCGTGCGTGACGAACTCGTGTTTCACGAGATCGAACTCGCGGATCACGATCGCATCGCCACCCCCCGGTGACAGAAAGATCAGCGCGCGGTCGCGGTCGGGGTAGAGCACCGACGCACCGTGCCAGGCCCAATCGACCTCCTCGTCCTCGCTCAACGCGTCGAGATCGAGCAGGGTTTGCCATTCGGGCGTGCCGGCAAGCCAGGCGTCCCAGCGCGTGCGGCGCCAGATGCCGAGCGGATGGGCTTCGTCCTGCCGGAAGTCGTGAGCCCAGTCGCCGTGGCGCGTGGGTATCACGAGCTGGTCCGGCGACAGCGCTTCATCGACGAGCCGGCGCACGAGCGTCTCGAAGCCGTCGCCGTGCGCAAATTCTGTGAGCGTGCGTGTGTTCTGCGCGCTCACCCATTCCGACACCGGTTTGGCGTCGCTGTCTTCGAGCCAGCCGTACGCGTCATCGGGTGATTCCCATCCTGCGGTCAGATTTTCCGCGGCGGCTGAAAGATCGGAAGCGGATGCCGGATCGGACTCGGTTGAATGGGCAGAGCTTGATGTGGCGGGGGAGAGCGGGCGATCGGAGGGCGTGTGCATTACGGTTCGCAGGGCAGTGAAGAGCAGCCCCGGAGGGCCGTGGCCCACATAATCGCACAGCCGTGCGCGCGGGCGAGGGGGGTGTTTGAGTTAAAATTCGAAGCTCTTACTTCAAGAAGACCAATAAAACGATCGCGGCACTGCGGCCGGCAAGGAGCACAATCGATGGTATCCCCGCATCACAATCTGCAGAAGGTCACCGCCCGCGTCATCGAGCGTAGCCGCGCCACGCGCGAAGCCTACCTCCAGCGCATCGCCGATGCGCAGGGCAAGTTCCCCGCCCGCGACGCGCTGTCATGCGCGAATCTCGCCCACGGCTTCGCAGGACTTGTCGGCGACGACAAGATGAAGATCAAGGCGGTGCGCGTACCCAATATCGCGATCGTGTCGTCGTATAACGAGATGCTCTCGGCGCACGCGCCGTTTGTGTCCTACCCCGACATCATCAAGCGCGCGGCCAATGAAGCCGGCGGCGTCGCGCAGTTTGCCGGTGGTGTGCCCGCCATGTGCGATGGCATCACGCAGGGCAATCCCGGCATGGAGCTGTCGCTGTTCTCGCGCGAAGTCATTGCGATGTCGACCGCGGTAGCGCTAACACACAATATGTTTGACGCCGCTTTATGTCTGGGCATCTGCGACAAGATCGTGCCTGGGCTGCTGATCGGCGCCTTGCAGTTCGGCCATCTGCCGACGATTTTCGTGCCGGCTGGCCCGATGACGAGCGGCCTGTCCAATGACGACAAGGCCAAGACGCGCCAGCGTTTTGCAACCGGCTCGTGCGGCCGCGACGAGTTGCTCGAAGCCGAAGCCCAGGCCTATCACGGCCACGGCACCTGCACGTTCTACGGCACCGCCAACAGCAACCAGCTGCTGATGGAAGTCATGGGCCTGCACTTGCCGAGCACGGCGTTCGTGCATCCGCATACGCCGCTGCGCGATGCGCTGACGGGAGAATCGGCCCGCCGCGTGTTGCAGCTGACCGCTGACGGTGCGAACTACACGCCGATCGGTCACGTGGTCGACGAGAAGGCGATCATCAACGGCATCGCCGCGCTGCTCGCAACCGGTGGTTCGACGAACCATACGCTGCACCTGGTCGCCATCGCGCGCGCCGCTGGCGTGCTGATCGACTGGAACGATTTCGACGAGCTGTCGCAATCGACGCCGCTGCTCGCGAAGATCTACCCGAACGGCAAGGCCGACGTGAACCACTATCACGCCGCGGGCGGCATGGCCTTCCTCGTGCGCGAGATGCTCGGCGCGGGCCTGCTCCACGAAGACGTCACGACCGTCGCCGGCAAGGGTCTGTCGCACTACACGAAAGAACCGAAGCTCATTGACGGCAAGCTTCAATGGGTTGACGGTGCAGCCGAGTCGCTCGATGCGAAGGTGTTACGCCCGGTTGCCGAGCCGTTCCAGGCCGATGGTGGCCTGCGCCTGATGCAGGGCAAGCTCGGCCGCGGCGTGATCAAGATCTCGGCCGTGGCACCCGAGCATCGCACCGTGCGCGCGCCGGCGATCGTGTTCGACTCGCAGGAAGAAGTGCAGGCCGCTTTCGACGCCGGCAAGCTCAACCAGGACTTTGTGGCGGTCGTGCGCTTCCAGGGCGCGCGTGCGAACGGGATGCCCGAATTGCACCGCCTCACGCCGCCGCTCGGCGTGCTTCAGGACAAGGGCTTCAAGGTCGCGCTGGTGACCGACGGTCGTATGTCGGGTGCGTCGGGCAAGGTGCCCGCGGTGATCCACATCTCGCCGGAAGCGTTGCTCAATGGGCCGCTCGGCAAGGTGCGCACCGGCGACAAGATCGTGATCGACGCCGAAGCGGGCATTCTCGACGTCGACATCGACGAGCAAATCTGGGCGCAGCGCGAAGTCGCGAAGCCGCAGCATCAGGATCAGAATGAAGTCGGTTTCGGCCGCGAGTTGTTTGGCGTGTTCCGTTCGCAGGCGATGCCGGCTGAGTTTGGCGCGTCGGTGTTTGGTGCGTTGCCGGGCGAACATGCACACGGCAAGAGCGCGACAACCGCTGGAACGCATGCGGCAACCGGTGCTGCCAGCGTGACCGCCGGTCAGTGAATCCGCAGAACAATGAATCCATCGAAGGAGCAAGCAATGATCAAAGTCAGCGATATCGTTCGTATCGGTCCGGTTATTCCGGTTCTCGCGTTCGATTCCGTCGAAGAAGGTGAAGCGGTCTGCCGCGCGCTGTACGAAGGCGGCGTCAAGGTGCTCGAAATCACGCTGCGCACCGAAGCCGGCCTGGGTGTGATCGAACGCGCGAGCAAGATTGCCGACGATATCGTCGTCGGTGTCGGTACGCTGACGAAGCCCGAGCAAGTCGCGGCCGCGAAGAAGGCGGGTGCTCAGTTCGGCGTGTCGCCGGGCCTCACGCGCGAACTTCACGACGCTGCGGTCAGCGCCGGTCTGCCTTTGCTGCCGGGTTGCATGACGCCGTCGGACCTCGTTCAGGCGATCAGCTTCGGGTACGAGATCGTCAAGTTCTTCCCGGCTCAACAGGCCGGTGGCGTGCCGATGCTGCAGGCTTTCCACGGCCCGTTCCCGACGCTGCGTTTCTGCCCGACCGGCGGTATCACGCCTGAAACGGCGCCGAACTTCCTCGCGTTGCCGAACGTCGTGTGCGTCGGCGGTTCGTGGATGACGCCGAAGTCGGCCGTGTCGGCGAAGGACTGGGCCGAAGTCACGCGCCTCGCGCGCGGCGCCAGCCAGCTCGCTCACCATCACGCGCAGAAGGCGGCTTAAGCCTTCGGATGTTCTCGGACGTGGATCCCGAATCGCTGCTTTAGCGGATCACTGCATTCGCGAATTACAGTATTCCCGAACTACTGCTTTACCGAGTTATTGGATTCAAGAAATATCGTTACCGAATTACCGAATTACCGAATTACCGAATTACCGAATTACCGGGTTATTGAATTACCGCATCACCGCTTTGCTCCACATAACAACGCGGGCCGCCGATGCCCGTCATTTCAGGAGGCCTGCATGGGAGCCGTACACGGTACCCCGTTGCTGATCGAAGCCCTGGTCGCAATCATTGCGCTGATCGTTCTGATCGCGCGCTTCAAAATCAATCCTTTCGTTGTTCTCCTTGTCGTCTCGCTGTTGCTGGCGGTATCTGCCGGCATGCCGATGGATAAGGTCGTCAAAGCGTTCGAAACCGGTGTGGGCGGCACGCTTGGACACATTGCGCTCGTGATCGGGCTTGGGACCATGCTCGGCAAGATGATGGCCGAATCGGGCGGCGCCGAGCGTATAGCGACCACGTTAATCGGCTGGTTCGGCGAGGAGCATGTGCATTGGGCCATGATGTGCATTGCCGTGATCGTCGGATTGCCGGTGTTCTTCGAAGTCGGTTTTGTGCTGCTGATTCCGATCGCATTCAATCTGGCCCAGCGCACGGGTAAGTCGATGGTGCTGGTTGGCGTCCCGATGATCGCGGGCTTGTCGATCGTGCATGGCCTGATTCCACCGCACCCGGCAGCCTTGATCGCCGTGCAGGCGTTTCATGCCGATATCGGCAAGACGATTGCGTTCGGCCTGCTTGTCGGTATCCCGACGGCCATCGTTGCAGGGCCCCTGTTTGCATTGTCGATCTACAAGCATGTGCATCTGAACCCCGACAACGCGATTGCGCGGCAGTTCATCGGCAGCCGGGCCGAGCGCGGTGTGTCCAAAGACGAGGAGGCGGGTGACGGCAAGGCGGGCTCGCGCGGCGCGAAACCGGCTGACAAACATGTGGGTAACGGGAAAGGCGCAGCAGATTCCAGCGCGCGCGGCGAGTCCGGGCGTGTCGCTGTGGCCCGTGCGGGTCACCCCTACCCGGCCGACCTGCCGAGCTTCGGCATTACGTTGTTCACGGTGTTGCTGCCCGTCGTGCTGATGTTGATCGGCAGCTGGGCGGATGTCTTTACGCCCGCGCATTCAACGGCGAACGACATCATCCGGTTGCTCGGCAACTCGGTTGTGGCGCTGCTGATCGCGGTGCTTGTGAGCTTCTGGACGTTCGGCCGCGCGCGTGGTTTCGATCGTGATCGGATCCTCTCGTTCGTCAACGACAGCCTGGGACCGATCGCCGGCATTCTGCTCGTGATCGGCGCGGGCGGCGGCTTCGGCGCTATCCTCCGCGAAACAGGGATCTCGCAGCAGATCATCAATTCGTCGAAGGTGCTGAGCTTGTCGCCGCTGATGCTGGGGTGGCTCGTTGCCGCGCTGATCCGTCTTGCGACGGGCTCGGCGACCGTGGCGATGACCACCGCGTGCGGTATCGTTGCACCGCTGGCGACAGCCGCGACGGCCACGGTCCGGCCCGAATTGCTCGTGCTGTCGACAGGGGCGGGGTCGCTGATCTTCTCCCACGTGAACGATGCGGGCTTCTGGCTCGTGAAGGAATACTTCGGGATGACGATCTCGCAGACGTTCAAGACCTGGTCGCTCTGCGAGACGATCATTTCGGTGCTGGGGCTCGTGCTCACGCTCGCTCTTGCGTCGGTGATCTGAGCAGCGTGTGAGTGGTCGGCGGGCGGCAGATGAGCGCTTGCGCTTGGCGGTCGTGAGCGCGTTGTGTCACGCTTGCACCCTGCAGAGAACAGGTAGGAAACAGGAGCCACGATGATTCTGATAGCGATGGGCGTGTCGGGCAGCGGCAAGTCGACCGTCGGCGAGCAGCTCGCCGCGAAGCTCGGCTGCGGTTTTGCCGATGCCGATGCGTTTCACAGCGAAGCGAACAAGAAGAAGATGCACGCGGGCATCCCGCTGACCGACGACGACCGCTGGCCGTGGCTGCGTGCGATCCGTGCGGACATCGAAGCGCGTCGCGCTTCGGGCGTGGACTACGTCTACGCGTGCTCGGCACTCAAAGCGTCGTATCGAGAGATCCTGCGTGCCGGCGACAAGGACGTCATCTTCGTCTATCTGCGCGGTTCGCGTGAAGTGCTCGAGAAGCGGCTTGCTGGCCGCAAGGGGCACTTCTTCGACCCGTCGCTGCTGCAGAGCCAGCTCGATACACTCGAGCCACCGGGGCCGCACGAGGCGGTGGTCGTGGACATCGACCAAAGCCCCGAGACGCTGGTCGATGAAGTCATCGACATGGTCGGACGGCACGACAAGGGGTGATGGGGTGGCAAGTGGCGTCGCGACGGCTGTCGCGGCGTCAGAGCGCGCTGCGAGTGTGCTGACGCAGTCGACCCCGCGTCCTTGATCCTGTCGGCCGCCGCGTACAATGTGGCCTTGTCTCCCCGCCGGATCCGCCGATGTCCTCTTTCGAATTCTTTGCCCCTTGCCCCCGTGGTCTCGAGGCCCCGCTCGTTGCCGAGCTCCACGAGATCAGTGCTCACGCGCCCATCAAGGTTGGCGCGGAGGTGCCCGGTGGCGTTCACTTTGCGGGCGAGTGGGCAGCGGCGTTCGCGGCCAACCTGCATTCGCGTATCGCGAGCCGCGTGCTGCTCAAGATCGCATCGCGGCCCTATCGCAACGAACACGATATCTTCGCGTTTGCGCTCGAGCAGCCGTGGGAACGGTGGTTCACCGCGAACCAGACGCTGCGTATCGATGTGACGGCGATCAAATCGCCGTTGCGCAGCCTGGAGTTCACGACGCTCAAGGTCAAGGACGCCGTCTGCGATCGGCTGCGCGACAAGACCGGCGCACGGCCGAACATCGACACGGCAGAGCCCGACGTCCGGATCTTCGTCTTCGTGACGGCGACCGACTGCACGCTCTACCTCGATACATCAGGCGATCCGCTGTTCAAGCGAGGCTGGCGCCTCGACAAGGGAGCTGCGCCGCTGCGCGAGAACCTGGCCGCCGGCATTTTGCGTCTGACCGGCTGGACGCGCGACACACCGCTTTACGATCCGATGTGCGGCAGCGGCACGTTCCTCGCCGAAGCCGTTCAGCAAGCGCTCGGCGTTGCACCGGGTGTGCAGCGCCGGTTCGGTTTCGAAAAGCTCAAGGGCTACGACGTCACGGCATGGCAGTCGCTCAAGGTCGCCGCGATGGATAACGCGCGTGCGGCGCGTAGTGCGAAGACCAGCGACCTGCTGATTTTTGGCAGCGATATTTCGGGCGACATGCTCGAGAAAGCGCGCAGCAATTTGTCACGCGCCGGTGTGCCGACCTTGTCGCTCAAGCAGCTCGACGCACGCAATATGGTGGCACCCGTCGAGGGCCCCGGCATTCTGGTTGCGAATCCGCCGTACGGCGAACGTATCGAAGTCCGCGGCCGCGGCCCGCGTGGCGAAGCGAGGCCGACGTCTCGCAGCGAACGCGAGCAGTCGCGCGGCGGTCGCGGTGCCCGAGGCGACGCTGGCGACACGCGCGGTGGCTATCGCGGAGGCGCAGGTGACGATGAGACACCGCGAGGATTCGAACGAGCGCACAACGACGACCTGGGCGCCGAGTTTTTCCAGTCGTTCGGCACCGCGCTCAAACAACACTTCACGGGCTGGCATGCGTACATGCTGACCTCCGACCGCGGATTGCCCGGCCAACTGCGCCTGCGCGAATCGGCCAAGACCCCGCTCTACAACGGCGCACTCGAATGCCGCCTGTTCCGCTTCGACGTCGTCGCCGGCTCCGTACGACGTCGTGATGCTGACGAAACACCGACCCAAACAGGCAATGCGTCGGGCGAATGAGCGGATAGGGTGGCGTTGATTACGTCGTCCGAGCCGATTGCTGCCATAGTTCGAGAGGTGTAGCGTTCCGTTGCTAGCCACCAGGACTCGCGGGAAACTGCCCCTGAACATACGAAAGTGTTGGAACAAAAGAGCCCGCAGCCATGCGGGCTTTTTTTGTTTTCTCGCCACTACCAACGCGGATTCTTGAACGCTTCGACGAGGAAGTCGACAAGGCAGCGTACCTTTTGCGGTAACTGTTTTCGCGTTGGATACACAGCGTAGATACCGAGTTCGATGGCCGTGAATTCGGGAATCAGATGGACGAGGCGTCCGGCCCGGATGTCTTCGCCGACGATAAAGCTTGGCAGGTAGATCACGCCTTCATTTGCCAACGCGATGGCTCGGCACGTGTCGCCGTTACTCGAATAGACCCGCGCACGTGTTCTGACGGATGCGGTTCCGTCGGGTCCTGCGAATTCCCATTCATCACGAGCGGCGAGGTTCGAATAGGCGACCACTGCGTGGTTCGCCAAGTCACGAGGATGCGACGGTGCGCCGTGACGCTCGATATATGCGGGCGATGCGCAGACAAGCATTTGCGTGCTCGCGAGCTTGCGGCTCACGAGCGACGAATCGGCGAGCGCTGAGATGCGAATCGCAACGTCGTAGCCTTCGTCGACGAGATCGACCATCCGGTCATTGAGCACGAGATCGAGTTCAATCTGCGGGTACTGCGCCATGAACGGACCCCATAGCGGTGCCAGATGCAGGATGCCGAAACTCATCGGCATATTGACGCGCACGATGCCGCCGGGTTGTCCTGTCCTCTGACTGATTTCCGCTTCCGCCTCGTCCATCGCCGCGAGGATTTCCTTCGCGCGCTGATGGAATGTCCTGCCTTCCTGTGTCAGCGACAAGCGCCGTGTGGTTCGATGCAGGAGCCGCACGCCCAGTCTCTGCTCGAGGGTGTCGACATGGCGCGACACGGTGGCTTTCGACATCCTGAGCGAGTCGGCCGCACCGATAAACGTGCCGATGTCGACGACTTCGACGAACACTTGCATTTCAAGGCTGCGGTCCATGAATTGGGATAATGTATGGAACAATAATTCCCAATTCTAGATGTTTATCGCCAACCTTGGCGCGAATACAGTGACGTCCATCAGGCAGCGCATCGATTCCAGCGGTGACTACCTCTTCAACCCACCTATCCAGTTTGAGGTCACGACATCATGAAGAACTTTTCTCTCGATGGACAAAAGGACGAAATCGTTCTGTTCGCTCGTATTCTGTTGGTCGTCTTGTTCGTACTGTTCGGTTGGCAAAAGCTCACGGGATTTGCAGGCACGATCGACTATATGACGCACGTCGGCGCACCGTTGCCGACGATCTCGGCGGCGATTGCAGTGGCTGCGGAACTCGGTGGTGGTCTGTTGATACTGGTCGGTTTCTTCACCCGGCCCCTCGCGTTGCTGCTTGCCGTCTACACGGTAGCGACCGCGCTGATCGGCCATCGGTATTGGGCCATGACGGGCATGGAGCAATACGCTGCCATGATCAACTTCTACAAGAACATCAGCATCGCCGGTGCGTTCCTTCTGCTCGCAGTAACGGGTCCGGGACGTTATTCGATTGATCGCAAGTAAATCGATGCACAGCAAAACAAAGGGGCCGAGCATTCGCTCGGCCCCTTCGTCGTTTCGTCGACAAATCAGTCTGTGACGCGACGGCGTCGTACGTCGATCCAGCGTTTCAGCAACTGCAGTTCCGCCAAATCGATCTACCTTCCGACCGGCGTTACTCGACCGCTTTCACCATATCCTCGACGACCTTCTTCGCGTCGCCGAACACCATCATCGTCTTGTCCATATAGAACAATTCATTGTCGAGGCCCGCATACCCTGAGGCCATCGAGCGCTTGTTCACGATGACGGTCGAGGCCTTGTACGCCTCGAGAATCGGCATCCCTGCAATGGGCGACTTCGGATCTTTGGCCGCAGGATTCACGACATCGTTCGCACCGAGCACGAGCACGACATCGGTCTGACCGAACTCCGCATTGATGTCTTCCATTTCGAAGACCTGGTCGTACGGCACCTCGGCTTCCGCGAGCAGCACGTTCATGTGCCCCGGCATGCGACCGGCGACGGGGTGAATCGCGTACTTCACCTCGACGCCTTTCTCGACGAGCTTGTCGGTGAGCTCTTTGAGCGCGTGCTGCGCACGTGCGACGGCCAGGCCGTAGCCCGGCACGATCACGACGGATTCGGCATTGCCGAGCATGAACGCCGCATCATCGGCCGAACCCGATTTCACCGGACGCTGCTCGGTACTTCCACCGGTCGCCGCCGAAGCTTCGCCGCCAAAGCCGCCAAGGATCACGTTGAAGAACGACCGGTTCATCGCCTTGCACATGATGTACGAGAGGATCGCACCGGACGAGCCGACCAGCGACCCCGCGACGATCAGCATCGAGTTGTTCAACGAAAAACCGATACCCGCTGCCGCCCACCCCGAATACGAATTGAGCATTGACACGACGACCGGCATATCGGCGCCGCCGATCGGGATGATGATCAGCACACCGAGCGCAAACGCGATCAGCGTCATGATGATGAACGGCAGCCACGATTGCGACAGGAAGAAGATCACGCCGAAGCCGATCATCGCGATCGCAAGCAGCAAGTTGATCAGGTGCTGGCCCGGATAGACGACGGGCGCGCCCTGGAACAGCCGGAACTTGTACTTGCCCGAGAGCTTGCCGAATGCGATGACCGAACCCGAGAACGTGATCGCGCCGACGAAGGTGCCGATAAAGAGTTCGACACGATTGCCATAGGGCAGCGTCGGATCGCCTTGCGGCGCCAGGCCGAATGCCGATGGCTCGGAGACCACCGCATAGGCGATGCACACTGCAGCCAGACCGATCAGTGAGTGCATCGCGGCAACGAGCTCGGGCATCTTTGTCATCTCGACCCGATTGGCGACAAAAGCGCCAATCGCACCGCCGATCACCAATGCGCCGAACAGCAAGCCAAGCCCGGTGCCGAGCGGTAGCTGCATTTCAGCCGCACGGTTATAGATCAGTGCGAGCGTCGTCAGCACGGCGATCGCCATGCCGCTCATGCCGAACACGTTGCCGCGCCGCGCGGTGGTCGGGTGCGAAAGACCCTTGAGCGCCTGGATAAAGCAGACCGAGGCGACGAGATAGAGAAGGGTGACGACTTCGTAGCTCATTTGCCGCCCTCCGTGCCCGTTGCGTCCTTCTTAGGTGTCTTCTTGCGGAACATTTCGAGCATGCGGCGCGTGACCAGGAAGCCGCCGAACACATTGATTGCCGCGAGCAGGACCGCGATCGTGCCGAAGACTTTGCCGGCAGGGCTCACGGTGAGCGCAGCCGCGAGCATTGCACCGACGATCACGATGGCCGAGATCGCATTGGTCACCGCCATCAATGGCGTATGCAGAGCAGGTGTCACGGTCCAAACCACGTGATAGCCGACATAGACGGCCAGCACGAACACGATCAGATGATTGACCAGTTCCATGGAGTCTCCCCGTCAGGCCTTGCGCGCGAGTTCGCCATCGCGCGTCAGCAGCGTCGCGGCGACGATGTCGTCGTCGAGGTCGATATGAAGCTTCGCTTCCTTGTCGATGATCAGCTTGAGGAAGTCGATCAGGTTGCGGGCATAGAGCGACGACGCATCGGCAGCGACCGTGGCAGGCAGGTTCGTGTGGCCGATGAGTTGCACGCCATGTCGCACGACTGTCTTGCCCGCTTCGGTCAGCGGACAGTTGCCGCCTCGCCCGTGAGGCTGCTCGATGCCGCGGCCTGCAGCCAGATCGACGATGACCGAGCCCGGCTTCATGGCCTTGACGGTCTCCTCGTCGATCAGCGTTGGCGCGGCACGCCCCGGAATCAGCGCCGTCGAGATCACGATATCGGCTTGCTTGAGCCGTTCGTGAACCGCGGCCGACTGCCGCTTGAGCCAGGCGGGCGGCATCGGGCGCGCATAGCCGCCGACGCCTTCCGCGGCTTCGCGTTCTTCGTCGGTTTCGTAGGGCACGTCGATGAACTTCGCGCCGAGCGACTCGATTTGTTCCTTGACGGCCGGGCGTACGTCCGACGCCTCGATCACCGCGCCAAGGCGCTTGGCCGTCGCGATGGCCTGCAGGCCCGCGACGCCTGCGCCGAGCACGACGACCCGGGCCGCCTTGACGGTGCCCGCCGCGGTCATCAGCATCGGCATGAAGCGCTGATACAGCGCGGCGGCCATCAGCACCGCCCGGTAGCCGGCAATATTGGCCTGTGAGGACAGGACGTCGAGGCTTTGTGCCCGTGTCGTGCGCGGCGCGGATTCGAGCGCGAATGAGGTCAGGCCCGCGGCGGCGAGGCGCGCAGCCTGCTCGGTATCGAACGGGTCGAGCATGCCGACCAGCACGCTGCCGGGTTTCATGAACGGGAGTTCAGGGTCGATCGGGGCGCGGACCTTGAGTACGATCTCCGCACCCAGGGCACCGGCGGCGTCGACGATCTCGGCGCCTGCGGCCCTGAAGGCTTCGTCCGTGAAGAAGGCATGCGCACCGGCGCCGGCCTGAACGAGAACCTGATGCGACGCGCTTGCGAGGCGTTTGACCGTTTCCGGCGTCGCCGCGACACGCGTTTCTCCTTCCCGCACTTCGGCGGGTATGCCAATACGCATTCCGTTACCCCCTTGTTCTTTGCAGACCGGATAGCGTGGCAGACGCTGTCCGAAAGACGAGTGAGACGAGGCTGGTACGACTGTATCTGACGTGGACACGACTTTAACCGACATCGGACGGAAAAAGTGTCAGTGCCTGTCTCGGCGTAGGGCGGGTAAAACCGAACAGCGCCAGCGCATGGAACGCGCTAGGCGTTGTCGCATCGCGCGTGGCGCTTCGTAAGCCGCTCGCTGTGTCCCCGTCCTGGCGGGGCGGGGGCCAGGTCGACGGGCCTGCGGGAGCAACTGGCTCATTGAGCTGACGACGGGGCATTCAAGCGCGCTTGCCACCTTCCCGGTAGAATGCGAAGTCATTGAATCCTGAGGAAATTTCCCCAAAGCGGTTTGTCATGAGGCAATCGCAATCTCTGCATTGCGCGGAGAAAGGGGGCTCGGGACGCAGCACGAACAACGGTACGAATCATGGCGAAGCAAAAGGTGGTGGTGGGCATGTCGGGCGGGGTCGACTCGTCGGTGACGGCCTGGCTGCTCAAGGAACAGGGTTACGACGTCGTCGGCCTGTTCATGAAGAACTGGGAAGACGACGACGACAGCGAATACTGCTCGACGCGCGAGGACTGGATCGACGTCGTCTCGGTGGCCGATCTGATCGGCATCGATGTCGAAGCGGTCAACTTTGCGGCCGAATACAAGGACCGCGTGTTCGCGGAATTCCTGCGCGAATATTCCGCGGGACGCACGCCGAACCCCGATGTGCTGTGCAACGCCGAAATCAAGTTCAAGGCGTTTCTCGACCATGCGATGGCGCTCGGCGCCGACACGATCGCAACCGGACACTACGCACGCGTGCGCCGGGCCGCCGATGGCCGGGTCGAGCTGCTGAAAGCCAAGGACCTGACCAAGGACCAGAGCTACTTCCTCCATCGTCTGTCCCAGCATCAGCTTGATCGCGCGATGTTCCCGCTTGGCGAGATTCCGAAGACGGAAGTGCGCCGGATTGCCGCGGAAATCGGTCTGCCGAACGCAAAGAAGAAGGATTCGACGGGGATTTGCTTTATCGGCGAGCGCCCGTTCCGCGAATTCCTCAACCGCTATCTTCCGACGCAGCCCGGGCCGATGAAGACGGCTGACGGCACGGTCGTCGGCGAGCATATCGGTCTCGCGTTCTATACCCTCGGACAGCGCAAGGGGATTGGTCTGGGCGGCAGCCGCGAGGGCAGTGGCGAGCCGTGGTTTGTCGCGCGCAAGGAGATGGCGACGAACACTTTGTATGTCGTCCAGGGGCACGATCATCCGTGGCTGGCCGCACCGTCGCTAACGGCCATCGATGCGAGCTGGGTCGCAGGCGAGCCGCCGGCCGAAGGCATCAAGATCGCAGCCAAGACGCGCTATCGTCAATCCGACGCGCCCTGCACGGTGCTCAGTGCAAACGCGACAGGCGGCTTCACGCTCGGCTTCGACGACGCGCAGTGGGCGGTGACGCCCGGCCAATCGGCCGTGCTATACGACGGCGACGTGTGTCTCGGTGGCGGAATCATCGAGCACGCGGGCGCCGACGTGGCGGCGCAATCGGCGGCGATCGCGGAATCGGTAGCCTGACAGCATGTTCGAGTCACAGCGCGGTTCGAGCAGCACCGCGACGCGTGTGGCGGGGCAAGACAGACCAGAAGGAAAAGCGGCGCCGTGAGGGCGCCGTTTTTATTCGCGGATCATGTCGCGTCGATGAAAGACGCCGGACCTGCCATCGACGTCATGGTCGAACTGCCGTGCCGTGCCGTGAGGGGCACGTGCGGCCGGTCAGTCGTGCGGGACCGTGTCCGCGAACGATGGCCGTTGCATCAGCTTGTCGTAAAGCTTGGCCAGGTTGGGATACGTCTCTTGCCACGCGACATCCGGCAGCCGGAACGAGACGTAACCGAGCGCGCAGCCCACGGAGATATCGGCGAGCGTCAGATGGTTCGACACGCACCATGCATTGTTGCCGAGCCCCTTGGACATCGCGGCAAGACCGTGCTCGATCTTTTGCGTCTGACGGGCGACCCAGGAAGGGCTGCGCTCCGATGCCGCGCGCATCGTGCTTTCCACGCGGATCAGAACGCCGGCGTCGTTGACGCCATCGCCCAGCGCTTCCCAGCACCGCACCTCGGCACGCTCGCGCCCGCCCGGGGGAATCAGCTTGCCAACGGGAGTCATTGTGTCGACGTACTCGCAGATCACACGCGAGTCGAATACCGCCTCACCGTCTTCCATGACGAGGCACGGCACCTTGCCGAGCGGGTTGTATTCGTCGATGCGTGTATCGGCGGCCCAGACGTTTTCAAGCTCGAGCTGGTAGTCGATCTTCTTTTCAGCCATGACCACGCGTACCTTGCGGACGAATGGGCTGGTCAGCGAACCGATGAGTTTCATCTTTGCCCTTGAAATTGACCGGTAGGAGTATAGCGGCCCGCCTTTAACGCCCGGAAGGTGTCGAAGGATTACAACATGCGGTAGACGCAAGGTCTGCGGGTTGTGCTTGTCGACTGGCGGCTCGCCCGGCCGATATCGGCACCGATGGTAAAATCCCGGGTTCCTTTCCGATGTACCGACTGCTGCCCGCGTGTCGCGAGGCCTTTGCACCAGCAATGTGCGTCGCGGTGTGCCGGATGGCCTTCTTGCAAAAGCCGATCATGTCCGAACTCCGTCCCGAATCCCTGAGCGCCTTGACCGCGCTGTCGCCGCTCGATGGCCGCTATGCGTCGAAGACCGAAGCCCTGCGCGACTGGCTCTCCGAAGCCGCATTCATGCGCCATCGCGTCGAGGTCGAGATCAACTGGCTGATCGCGCTGTCGCAAGCGGGCCTGCCTGAAGTGCCGCGTTTCTCGACCGAAGCGGAAAAGCATCTGCTCGGTCTCGTCGAGCGCTTCTCCACTGCCGACGCCGCGCGCATCAAAGACATCGAGCGCGTGACGAACCATGACGTCAAGGCCGTCGAATACTGGCTCAAGGAGTCGGTCAAGGGACAGGCGGAACTCGAGCGCGCGAGCGAATTCATTCACTTTGCGTGCACGTCGGAAGACATCAACAACACCTCGCATGGCCTGATGCTCAAGGGCGCGCGCGAGCACGTCATGTTGCCCGCGCTGCGCAAGCTCCAGCAGAAGCTGGTTGCGCTGGCGCACGACAATGCGTCGCTGCCGATGCTCTCACGCACGCACGGTCAGCCGGCGAGCCCGACGACGCTCGGTAAGGAGCTGGCCAACGTGGCGGCGCGCCTCTCGCGCGCCATCGACCGCGTTGCGGGCGTTCAGCTGCTCGGCAAGATGAACGGAGCCGTCGGCAACTACAACGCTCACCTGAGCGCGTACCCGGAACTCGACTGGGAATCGTTCTCGCGCGGCGTCGTAGAACAGCGCCTCGGCCTGACGTTCAACCCCTATACGATCCAGATTGAACCGCACGATTACATGGCCGAACTGTTCGACGCGGTGTCGCGTGCCAACACGGTGCTGCTCGACCTGAATCGTGATGTCTGGGGATACATTTCGCTCGGTTATTTCAAGCAACGCCTGAAGGCCGGCGAAATCGGTTCGTCGACGATGCCGCACAAGGTCAACCCGATCGACTTCGAAAACTCGGAAGGGAATCTGGGCCTTGCGAACGCATTGCTGCGTCATCTGGCCGACAAGCTGCCGGTCTCGCGCTGGCAGCGCGACCTGACCGACTCGACGGTGCTGCGCAATATCGGCGTCGCGTTCGGCTATTCGCTGCTCGCGTACGACGCGTGCCTGCGTGGGCTCGACAAGCTCGAAGTGAATCCGGCGCGTCTTGCCGAAGATCTCGACAACTGCTGGGAAGTGTTGGCGGAACCGGTACAGACCGTCATGCGCCGCTATGGCATCGAGAATCCGTATGAGCAGCTCAAGGAACTCACGCGAGGCAAGGGCATTACCCGCGAAGCGCTGCAAACCTTCATTCAAGGCCTCGCGATCCCCGATGACGCGAAGCAGCGCCTGCTCGAGATGACGCCGGGTTCGTATATCGGCAAGGCGACGGAACTCGCCGGACGCATTTAAAGGCGACCGGCTGCGGGCGACCGCAGTCGTAGCTATCCGTGAAGATGAAGAAAGGCCGCGCTGACAAGCGCGGCCTTTTTATTACGTCGACGCTGCGAGGACGTCGGGCCTCACGGGCATGACGGCATCATGGGCGTCGGTGCTGCAGCGATCGGCTTCGATTTGCTTCCCGCTGTGGCCGGCTTGGCAGGCGGCGTCAGCGTATTGGGCATCTCGCTGAGCTGGGTGATCACGCCGCCGATATCGGCCGCGATCTGTTCGAGCTCGCGACGATGGCCCTGGGCAATCGCTTCGTAGCCCCCGCCGATCTGCTCGTTGACCACCGAGCGGCAGGTCATCACCGGCAGATCCGACTGGTTCTGCAGATCCGTGCGGCGCACCGTCCAGACCAGATCGATCGACGTGCTCGTGCCTGGTACGGAGATAAAGCGGCGCACGGTCAGGCCGACGCGATACACCGGCAGCTTGGACGGATACGTCGACCGGTACACGTCGATCGTATGCAACGAGCGCGACAGATACTCCGAGATCGATCCAGAGATCTCGGTCTGCAAGGGCGCGATCCAGCGTTGGTGCTCGACGACCGCGACGCGGCCGTTGCCAAGATCGGTCACCATCTGCGCCCGCGCAACTTCATCGGGCACGACGGCATCGGTCACTTCGATATAGAACGGTGCAGCCTCGGCGACAGATGGCTTGTAAGCCGTCGTCGCATCCTTGCCGCGCAGCGTATAGAAGTGATCAGGCGGCGTGTCGGCACAGCCGGCCAGCAGGGTCGCGGCGGCGATCGATGCCGCAAGAATCGGTGTGATGAGTGGCGTCACAGCGCGAGCGGCAAGCCGCGGCAGCCGACGTGTCGTGCGCGACGCGCCGCTCAGGTGCGCGCCGAGGGCTTTTATTGTTCGATCCGGCATCATGGTTTGGTGTCCTCGGAGGGATCCTGGGGCTTGCCACGCAGCAGCGATTCAGGGTGCCGTTCCAGATAGTCGGCGAGCTGGTTCAGCGATTGCATCGTGCGGTTCAATTCCTGAATCGCGCGGGTCACGTCGGATTGCAGCGGCGAGTCGGACTGCAGCACCTGATTCGCCGAGCGGAACGTCTTCTGCGCTTCATCGAGCGTGGCCTTCGCTTCCGGTGCGATCTCGTTGTTCAGCTGACCGAACAACACGTTCGCATTCTTGAGCGTGTCGTTGAGGTTGTTGCCAATCTGATCGAACGGAATCTTGTTGAGCTTCGCCGCGATATCGGCCACCTGTTGCTGGAGCTCGTCGAGCGTGCTCGGCGTCGTCGGCAATTCGACCGGGTCCTTCGTGTAGTCGATCTGCGCCGGCGGTACGCGCGGGAAGAAGTCGAGCGCGATATAGAGCTGGCCGGTAAGCAGATTGCCGCTACGCAATTGCGCGCGCAGGCCGTGCTTGACCATCGCCGCAAGCCGTTCGCGGCCCGCCTCCGATCCGGGTTGCGCGTTCGCATTGAAGCGTGTGCCGAGGCGCATCGGATAGATATCGACGGCGACCGGCATCTGGATCGTCTTCGTTGCCCGGTCGTATTCGACCCCGATCGACACGACACGACCCAGCGTGATGCCGCGGAAGTCGACCGGCGCGCCCGGCGTGAGGCCGCGCAGCGACTGGTTGAAGCGCATGATCACGCGCGTCGGGATCCCGTCGGGATCGCGCATCGCATCGGGCTCGTCGATGGCGAGCCGGTACGACGTGTTCTCGCCGGTAGGATTGCCGGGCGGCTGCCCTTGCGGACTCTGGAATGCGACGCCCCCTGCGAGGATGGCAGCGAGCGATTGGGTATCGAGCTTGATACCGTTCGCATCGAGACGCACGTCGATCCCGCTTGCCTGCCAGAACCGGGTATTGCTGCGCACGTACTGGTCGTATGGCGCGTTGACGAACACACGCACAGTCACGCCGCTGCCGTCACGGTTCAGGTCATAGCCGACGACCTGACCGACCGTCACGCGTCGATAGAACACGGGCGATCCGATATCGAGCGAACCCAGCGAATCGCCTCGCAGCACGAACTGCCGGCCTTTCTGGTCACCGGTCACAGCAGGCGGTTGTTCGAGGCCGACGAATTCGCGACGTTCATCGTGCGAGCGACCGGCGTCGACACCGATGTAGGAGCCTGACAGCAGCGTCGACAGGCCCGACACGCCACTCGCAGCGACACGCGGGCGCACGACCCAGAAGCGCGTGTCGGCCACGGCGAAATTCTCGGCCTGTTTCGTGAGTTCGACTTCGATCAGTACATGCGAGCGATCGGGCGCGAGCGTGATGCGTTTGACCTCGCCGATATTGACGTTCTTGTACTTGACCTGTGTCTTGCCTGCGTCGATCCCTTCAGCCGTCAGGAAACTGATCGTGATCGTCGGTCCGCGGTCCGCGACCGTCTTGATCGCCAGCGTGATCCCGATGACCGCCGCGAGCAGCGGGATCAGCCAGACGAGCGAGGGCAGCCAGCGACGGCGGCGTTGGACGACGGGATCCGGAATGTCGCCGGGCAACGGCAGCGGATCGTCTGATTCAGGCGGTTCGGGCCGTTCGCCATTAGTCATGGTGTTGTCCTGAGTTTTCGATGGTGTCCCAGATGAGGCGTGGGTCGAACTGATGTGAAGCGAACATGGTGAGCACGACGACCAGGCCGAACGCCACGGCGCCCGGGCCCGCGTAGATGGTCGCGAGAGACTGGAAATGCACGAGAGCAACGGTCAGCGTCACCACGAAGACGTCGAGCATCGACCATCGACCGATGAATTCGACGAGCCGGTAAAGACGGGTGCGCTGAATGGGCCGCCACCGCGAGCCGGCCTGCGCAGTGCCCGCAAGAATCGCGAGAACAATCAGCTTGAGCATCGGCACCATGAAGCTTGCGATAAACACGATGATCGCCAATGGCCACGAACCGGAGGTCCAGAAATAGACAATGCCGCTCATGATCGTGTCGTCTTCAGCGCCGAAGATCGATGACGTGTGCATGACCGGTAGCAGGTTCGCCGGCAGATACATGATCGCCGCGGAAATCAGCAGCGCCCACGTCCTCGACAGACTGTCGGGCTTGCGCGAATGCAGCGTCGCGCCGCAGCGGCGGCACACTTCCTTTTCGGCGCCGGGCACGTGCCGGTTGAGCAAGCCGCACGAATGGCACGAGACCAGGCCGCACCGCGCCGCGGTCAGATAGGTGTGCGGCGCAGCGGGTGCGGGCTGCGACGTTTTCGAACCCGGCTCGCGCGCTGTCGTTGCGTCAGCCGTTGCCGCCGGCTGCGAATCCGGGCCGATGCCGGGGCGGGGAGTCGACGAATCGCCGGGCGTTGAGGACGTCGTCATGTCGGCCTCCGGGGTGGATTGCGGTCGTCGGGGGGGGTGCGACGCATCGCGCGTTGCTGCGGACCCCTGTGGCGCTTGCGCCGGGACAGGCACGCCTGCGGTGGCAGTCGCCATGGTGGGCTCGTGCGATACCCCACCGCGCGCCGCGTGCAGGCGCAACGCGGTAATGCGCACAATGGTGTCGTCCGCCAGATCCCATAGGTCGCGCGGATCGAAGCTCACAAGCGCCGCGATCAGGAAGGTCAGCGCGCCGAACGCGAACATCGCGATTTCGGGGATGACCCGGGCGAGGCTTGTCATTTTCACGACCGTGATCAGTACGCCAAGCATGAACACTTCGATCATGCCCCAAGGCCGAACGGCCTGAATGGTGCGCAATATGAGGTCGAATCCCGGCGGCTTGCGGCCGAGCCGCAATGGCATCAGCAAATAGATCAGCGCCATCATTTCCACAAACGGGAACGCGATGGTGACGGTGGCGACCATGAACGCGATCAGCGTGCGGTCGCCGTCGATCAGGTTCAGCACGGCGCCGATCAATGTCGTGCGCGTCGTGATGCCATTGGCTTCGAGCTCGACGATCGGAAACGCATTGGCGATCAGGAAGGTGATCAGCGCCGCGAACGCGATCGCGAGCTCGCGGTCGGCTGAGCGCAGACCGACGTGCCGGTACAGCGTCGTGCCGCAGCGCGAGCAGCGCGCCGACGCGAGTCCGGTCAGATGATGTTTGTGGTGCAACGTGTCGCAGACTTCGCAGGCGATGTAGTTGTCTTGTTCCATGTAGTTCGTCAATCGTACTCGTGATCCGAAGGGAACGATGACACGGGCGCCAGCTGCGGCGCACGCCATGGTATCAAACGCGTGGGTCAGGGCGCGATTCGCCGCACGACGCGAGACACCGGTATCGGATTGGGCCTATACTGGCACCGGTCTTTGTGTTGTCAATTATTAATACGTCGCGGGCGGCATGGCGCTGTCGCGGCGTTGTGGCAGCGCCTGCGCTGTGCCCTCCCTCCAACGTTCGATCTTCCGAGCCCTGTTTTGCCGATCCGCGAGCCGCTTTTGCCCCGCACGGTGCTGATCCCCCTGATCGTTGCCTGCGCGCTGTTTATGGAGCAAATGGACGCGACAGTCATTGCGACTTCATTACCAATGATTGCAACGGATCTGCATGAGAGCCCGATTGCGCTCAAGCTCGCGCTGACATCGTACCTCGTGAGCCTCGCTGTCTTCATTCCGGTGTCGGGATGGATGGCGGATCGCTTCGGCTCGCGGACCATCTTCCGTGCTGCGATTGCCGTTTTCATGGGCGGTTCGATCCTTTGCGGGCTATCCGATTCCCTTGCGGCGTTCGTGGTCGCGCGGTTCCTGCAGGGCATGGGTGGAGCAATGATGGTGCCCGTCGGGCGGATGGTCATCTTGCGAAGTGTGACAAAGACCGAACTCGTGCAGGCGCTCAACTATCTGACCATCCCCGCGTTGATCGGTCCAATCATCGGCCCGCCGCTCGGCGGTCTGATCACGACGTACCTGAACTGGCGCTGGATCTTCTTCATCAACATTCCGATCAGTGTGCTCGGTATCTGGCTCGCGACCCGCTTTATCGATGAGCTGCGTTCCGAGCGGCCGCCGCCGCTCGACTGGCCGGGATTCCTGCTGTCGGCGTTCGGGCTCAGTCTGACGATGCTCGGTCTGGCGACGACGGGCCGGCACCTTGTCTCGACGCGCGTCTCGACCGGATGTCTGGTGACCGGCGCGCTCACGCTCGGTCTCTACTATTGGCACGCGCGGCGCGCCGAACATCCGTTGCTCCGCCTCGAATTGTTCAAGGTGCAGACGTTTCGCGTCGGCGTGCTCGGAGGTTCGTTGTTCCGGATGGGCATCGGTGCATTGCCGTTTCTGCTGCCCTTGTTCCTGCAACTCGGCTTTGGCCTGACGCCGTTCCAGTCGGGCGTACTCACATGCACCGGTGCAGCCGGGTCGATGTGCATGAAGACCTTGTCACGCAAGATCCTCAAGCGCTTCGGATTTCGCACGGTGCTGGTCAGCAACCTGGCAATCGCTTCGGCATCGTTGATGGCAATTGCCCTTTTTACAGCACAGACGTCGCACCTTGCGATTGCGGCGACGCTGCTGGCCGGCGGCGTGTTCCGCTCGCTCCAGTTCACGAGTCTGAATGCGATCTCGTACGCGGATATCGACCATGCCGACGTGAGTCAGGCGTCGAGTATCGCGAGCGCGGTTCAGCAGCTGTCGCTCGGGATGGGGGTGACAGTGGGCGCGTTCGCGCTGCAGGCCTCGAGTGCGCTGCAGGGCCATGCGACGCTGGTCGCGTCGGACTTTCGGCCCGCTTTTGTGCTGATCGGCTTGCTCTCGTTTTCATCGATGCGGTTCCTGCGCCAGTTGCCTGAAACGGCAGGTGCCGAAATCTCGGGCCGGGCCGCCTGATCGCCCTGCACCGTGCTTCACAAGGCCGCTGGCGGCCGCATGTACGCCGCGAATCCCGGAGTTGCCTCCTGCGGGCCTCGCTTTGATTGGGGCCGGGTCGACGCATTCGCGCCGATGCGTAATAATCCGCGCGCCTGATGTGCACGGGCATCGCGCCTCGCGCGTTGAGTCAGCCCGTGGCCGCAAAGCTGGCCGCACGATGCACCGGAATGCCCGATGAGTCTTACGATGATTTCCGCCCAGCTGAGCGCACTGGCGAGCGCATCTGCGCTGGCCAGCGCGTTGGCGCTTGGCAGCCCCGCCGACATGCAGGCCGATACGGCACACAGCACGGTCAGCGCGACGATTCGCCGAGCGGACGTACCCATCGTCGGCCGGTTCTCCCATTTCGACGCCCAGATCGCATTCGATCCGGCCAGTCCGAAGCATGCGCACGCACGCGTGAACATCGACACGCGGAGTTTTGATCTCGGTGATGCCGATGCGAATCGGGTCGCGCGGGGGCGTGACTGGTTCGATGCCGCGGAGTATCCGTCGGCGAGCTTTGCCTCGACGTCGATCGTGCCGGCGGGCGGCGACAAATACAGCATGACGGGCCGCCTCACGATTCGCGGCAGGACGCAGGACGTGGTGGTGCCGGTCAGCGTCAGTCAGGATGGCGCCATGCGGGTATTCGACGGCAGTCTGCCGGTGAACCGGCTGCGCTTTGGCGTGGGCCGCAACGCGCCGGCTTCAGAGGTCGCCGGTGTGGCCGACGAGGTCGTGATTCGATTCCACCTCGTCGTGCGGCGATAAACGCACGGTCATAAAAAAAGCCGGCTCAGTGTTCGAGCCGGCTTTTTGCTTTTCAGGCGGGACGGTTAAACCTGCGCCCCCGCGTTCGGATCGTTCGGATCGTGCTTGGGCTGGGACTGCTTGAGCAGGTCCTCGCGCTTGACGCCGAGCCACATCGCGAGTGCCGCGGCCACGAACACCGACGAGTAGATACCGAACAGAATACCGATCGTCAGTGCGAGCGCGAAGTAGTGCAGCGACGGGCCACCGAACAGGAACATCGACAGCACCATCATCTGCGTCGAACCGTGCGTGATGATCGTCCGCGACATCGTGCTCGTGATCGCGTGGTTGATGACCTCGGTCACGCTCATCTTGCGCTGGCGGCGGAACGTCTCGCGAATCCGGTCGAAGATCACGACCGATTCGTTGACCGAATAGCCGAGCACGGCAAGCACGGCTGCAAGCACCGACAACGAGAACTCCCACTGGAAGAACGCGAAGAAGCCCAGGATGATCACGACGTCGTGCAGGTTGGCGATCACGCCAGCGACGGCGTATTTCCACTCGAACCGGAACGACAGGTAAATCACGATGCCGATGACCACACAGGCGAGCGCCAGCAAGCCGTTGGTCGCGAGTTCCTTGCCAACCTGCGGGCCGACGAATTCGACGCTTTGCAGCTTGGCGCCCGCGTCCTGCTGCTGGAGCGCCGCCATGACCTGATCGCTTTCCTGCGCGGACGACAGACCGTTCTTGAGCGGCAGACGCACGATCACGCTATTGGACGAACCGAAGTTCGCGACCTGCGCGTCGGTGTAGCCCATCTTGTCGAGCGTCGTACGGATCGGATCGGTTTGCGCGACGTGCGGGTATTGCACTTCGAGCACCGTCCCGCCCGTGAATTCGATCGACAGGTGCAGGCCCCGGTGAATCAGGAAGAACACGGCCAGCAGGAAGGTGATCAACGAAATGACGTTGAACACCAGCGCGTGGCGCATGAACGGAATGTCTTTGCGGATGCGGAAAAATTCCATGATGAAGCTCCAGTTCAGCGCTTGGCGGTCGGGGCGCGCTTGGCGCCAACGGGCTTGGCCGTCGTCGCTTTAGCGCCGGTCGCGGACTTCGCCGCCGGTGTGCGCACCGGGCGATTCGCCGCATCGACGACTTCGTCGGCGACTTCCGTGCCGCCGTCATCGTCGACCAGATCGATCGAAGCCGTCGCACCGCCCGGCCGCCAGACTTGCCCGATGGCCAGCGACTTGAGCCGCTTCTTGCCGCCGTACCAGAAGTTCACGAGACCGCGCGAGAAGAACACGGCCGAGAACATCGACGTGAGAATCCCGATGCAGTGGACGATCGCGAAGCCGCGCACCGGGCCCGAGCCGAAGGCCAGCAGCGCCAGGCCGGCGATCAGGGTCGTGACGTTCGAGTCAAGAATGGTGCCCCATGCGTGCCGGAAGCCTTCCGAGATCGCGGTCTGCGGCGCGGCGCCGCGGCGCAGCTCTTCGCGGATCCGTTCGTTGATCAGCACGTTCGAGTCAATTGCCATACCGAGTGCAAGCGCGATAGCGGCGATACCCGGCAACGTCAGCGTTGCCTGCAGCATCGACAGGGTCGCGACGAGCAGCAGCAGGTTGACCGACAGCGCGATCACCGAGAATGCGCCGAACAGCAGGTAGTACGCGACCATGAAGATCGTGATCGCCGCAAAACCGTACTGAACCGAATCGAAGCCCTTGCGGATATTGTCCGCACCGAGGCTCGGTCCGATCGTGCGTTCTTCGATGATGTTCATCGGCGCGGCAAGCGAACCGGCGCGCAGCAGCAGCGCGAGATCGTTGGCCGCTTCGGTCGACGCCGCGCCCGTGATCTGGAAGTTTTCGCCGAGCTCCGACTGGATCGTCGCCACCGTCAGCACTTCGCCCGAGCCGCGCTCGAACAGCACGATCGCCATCGGCTTGCCGATGTTGTCGCGCGAGACGTCACGCAGGATGCGGCCACCCGCCGAATTCAGGCGGATCTTGACGGCAGGACGCTGGTGTTCGTCGAACGTCGCGCCGGCGTCGGTGATCTGGTCGCCCGTGAAGATGACCTGCTTGCGCAGCAGCACGGGCGCGCTGTTGCCTTGCGTGAACAGCTGGTCGCCCGGCGGAACCGGGTCGGTCGGCGACGGATGCAGACCGTTCGGATCGGCCAGACGCGCTTCGAGCGTGGCCGTACGGCCAATGATGCTCTTGGCCTTGGCCGTGTCCTGAACGCCCGGCAATTCGACGACGATGCGTTCGGGGCCTTGCTGCTGGATCACCGGTTCGGCGACGCCCAGTTCGTTGACGCGGTTATGCAGCGTCGACATGTTCTGCTTGAGCGCGTTGTCCTGCACCGTCTTGATCGCGGCCGGCGAGAACGTGCCGACCACTTGAGCGCCGCTCGCTGCAGGGCGCGTGGCCCACTGGAGTTCGGTCACGCGATCCGTCAGGACGCCGCGCGCCGTATCGGCAGTCGCGGTATCGGCGAAATCGATGACGACCGACTGGCCTTCGCGGTTCACGCCGCCGTCGCGGATTTCCTTGTCGCGCAGCGCATTGCGGGCATCGGTCGCATCGGCGTCGAGCCGCTTGGCGATCGCGCCGTTCATGTCGACTTCAAGCAGGAAGTGCACGCCACCGCGCAAGTCCAGACCCAGGTACATCGGCAGCGCATGCATGGCCGTCAGCCATTTCGGCGACTTGCTCTGCAGGTTCAGCGCAACCACGAAGGTCGGATCGTTCGGATCGGCATTGAGCGCCTTCGACACCACGTCACGCGCATGCAGCTGCTCGTCGGTGGTCGCGAGACGCACGCGCACGCTGGCCGAGGTCGAGCTGTTGTCGAACGTGATGTCGTTGGAATGGATCTGGGCCGCGCTCAGCGCGTCCTCGACCTTTTGCATCACGGAGGTGTCGACCTTCGCCGTCGCCTTGCCGCTCGACACCTGGATTGCCGGCGCTTCTCCGAAGAAGTTGGGCAGCGTGTAGAGCAGGCCGATGGCAAGCGCCACCAGCATGACGAGGTACTTCCAGAGGGGATAACGATTCATGGGAGGGCCCAACGAAAAATATCAGGGCGTGTAGTGGCCACGAAATTGACGCAAACGGCGGGCACTTGAACGCTCGAAAGGGCCAGGGCTGAAAACGCGGACGGCCGCGCAAGTGCGCGACCGCTGGTCAGATCACGTATCAGTCCCATCAGGCCGTTCTCGGACATCATGGCCCGGCAACGTGGCTCAGAGCGACTTGATCGTGCCCTTGGGCAGGATGGTCGTCACGGCCGCCTTCTGGACGGTGATTTCGACGCCGTCGGCCACTTCGACACCGACGTATGCTTCGCCAACCTTCGACACCTTGCCGACGACGCCGCCGTTCGTGATGACTTCGTCACCCTTGGCCATGGCAGCGAGCATGTTCCGGTGCTCTTTCTGGCGCTTCATCTGGGGCCGGATCATGATGAAGTAAAGCACCGCAAACATGAGCAGCAGCGGCAGGAACGTCATGAGGCTCGATTCGGCGCCACCACCACCCAGGACTTGCGCAGATGCGTTGGAAATAAACACTAAGGTCTCCGTCGACTGAAGCTGAAATTAGCCAGGCATTCTACCACTCCCGCCGGGGCGGAATTGGCAGGGGGACTCGTGTGAAACCCGGAGGGCGCGGTCACCGTAACACCTGACATGAGGATGTCAGCCGGGTGCGGCAGGTCATACGGACGCAGAGCGCAGAAACGTCAGCGGCCATCGATTGCATCGCTTTTTGAACGCGGGGAGCGTGGGTGATGGCGTTTCATGTCGGAAGGATGCGCGGGCCGCTTCGCGACGCGCTCCGCCGATCCGCTCGCGAAGCGCTTTTCTGGTTGCCAACGCTCATGCCATCTCTACACGCCGTTGCCGAACATGTCCGTTCTGCGTCACACCGGGCGCATGCGCCTCGTACCCCCTCACCGCGCCACCCGGCAGTGCAGCACGCCGCTCATGCGGCGGCGCCTCAGCAGCTGTCGGCGCTGCAGCTCGAACAGGGCGTCGTCACGCTGCCGCTTAGCGCAAGCAAGGCGGACCGGCCGATCCAGATTCCGTTCGAGGTTCCGCCCGGCAAGGTGTTTCTCGTGGCAGCGCTGAGTGGCGGCACTGGCGGCGCGATTCTGTCGATACAGCGGCCGGACGGAACATCCCTCGCTGCGGCTGAACGCGCCGGTCTCGACAACGGGACTTACAAGCTATACGCGTTCGACCTCCGCACGGCGGGACCCGGTGAAGCTAGCTCCCTTGTCGCGCAGATCAGCGTGACGCCCGGGACGAAGGGTTTTCGCAACGTCAAGCTGGCGATCAAGGCTGCCGGCTTCGGTGTTACGCGCGAATAGCGATGGGTGACGCGCGCTTGTGACCGATAACGCGCGCGTGTCTTACCCTGCGCCCCGCGCGCGGTCTGCATGGAAACGCTGGCGAAACGCGTCATACGCATGCGCCTCGATTGCCTGGCGGACCTCACCCATCAGTTCGAGGTAATAGTGCAGATTGTGAATCGTGTTCAGTTGTGCGCCGAGGATTTCGCCGACGCGGTGCAGGTGGTGCAGATAGCCGCGCGTGAAATTGCGGCATGTGTAGCACGAGCACGATTCGTCGAGCGGGCGCAGGCTCGACTTGTGGGACGCGTTCTTGATCTTGACGTCGCCGAACCGCGTGAAAAGCCAGCCATTGCGCGCGTTGCGGGTCGGCATCACGCAGTCGAACATATCCACGCCAAGGGCGACACCCTCGACGAGGTCTTCGGGGGTGCCGACGCCCATCAGATAGTGCGGCTTGTGAGCGGGGAGTTTCGGACCGATGTGCGAGAGCACGCGCATCATGTCTTCCTTCGGTTCGCCCACCGAAAGCCCGCCGATGGCTAAACCGTCGAAGCCGATGTCGGCGAGGCCGGCGAGCGACTCGTCGCGCAAGTCTTCGAACATACCGCCCTGCACGATGCCGAATAGGGCATTCGGGTTCTCGAGCTTGTTGAATTCATCGATCGACCGCTTGGCCCAGCGCATGGACATGCGCATCGACTCCGCGGCTTCCTTGTGACTTGTCGCCACGCCGTTGGTCGCATAGGGCGTGCATTCGTCGAACTGCATGACGATGTCCGAGTTGAGCACACGCTGGATCTGCATCGAGATCTCGGGCGACAGGAAGAGTCGATCACCGTTGATCGGCGATGCGAACGTCACGCCTTCTTCGCTGATTTTGCGCAGGTCGCCGAGGCTGAAGACCTGGAAGCCGCCCGAGTCGGTGAGGATCGGCTTCTTCCATCCCATCAGGCCATGCAGGCCGCCATGCGCGGCCATGATCTCGTTGCCCGGGCGCAGCCACAGGTGAAAGGTGTTGCCGAGGATGATCTGCGCACCGATCTCGTCGAGATCGCGCGGGGTCATCGCCTTGACCGTGCCGTAGGTACCCACGGGCATGAAGATCGGCGTTTCGATGACGCCGTGGTTCAGGGTCAGGCGGCCGCGGCGCGCGTTGCCGTCCGTCGTCAGGAGGTCGAATTTAAGCATGGTCGGGGGTCTGGGGTGCGCGGGTCAGCAGCATCGCGTCGCCATAGCTGAAAAAGCGGTAGCGGGCGTCGATCGCGTGCCGGTAGGCCGCGCGGATCGTGTCGTAGCCGGCAAAGGCCGACACGAGCATCAGCAGCGTCGACTTCGGCAAATGAAAGTTGGTGATCAGGCGATCGACGATATTGAACGAGTAGCCCGGCGTAATGAAGATATCCGTGTCGGCGCTGCCGGCGCGCAGGGTGCCGGCAGGCGCGCCGGCACGGATGGCGTCGCGCGCGGCCGCTTCGAGCGCGCGCATTGACGTGGTGCCGACGGCGATGACGCGGCCGCCCGCTTCACGCGTGGCGGCGACGGCGCTGACGAGCGTCGCGGGGATGTCGTACCACTCGGTGTGCATCTTGTGCTCGTCGAGCTTTTCGGTGCGCACCGGCTGGAAGGTCCCCGCCCCGACGTGCAGCGTGAGCGTGGCGCGCCGGACACCCGCCGCATCGAGCTTTGCGAGCATCGGATCGTCAAAGTGCAGACCGGCCGTTGGCGCCGCGACGGCGCCCGGGTTCGCGGCATAGACCGTCTGATAGCGAGTTTCGTCGTTCGTGTCGGCTTCGTGGGCGATGTACGGCGGCAGGGGCAAACGGCCGTACTGCTCGATCAGCGTGAGGCAGTCATCGGGAAACTCCAGCGTGAAGAACGGTTCGATGCGCGGACCGATCGTCACGTCGAATGCGTCGGCGAGCCGGATGGTGGTGCCTTCAACCGGGCTCTTGCTCGCACGGATTTGTGCAAGCGCGGTGCGCGGTCCCGTCAATCGCTCGATCAGGACCTCGATTTTGCCACCGCTCGCCTTGTGCCCGTGAAAGCGGGCTTTGAGCACTTTGGTGTCGTTGAATACGAGCAGGTCTCCGGGGCGGATGCACTCGAGCAAGTCGGAAAAATGGCGGTCGGTCAACCGGGCGTCGGATCCCGTGCCTTGCACGTCGAGCAGACGGCTCGCCGTGCGGTCGGCGAGCGCGGTCTGCGCGATCAGTTCGGGCGGCAGGTCGAAATCGAAATCGGAAAGCGTGTACATGCAGGAAGCAATCGGGTGCGTGCACCAATGAAGCAGTGCTGAGGACGCGAGACAAACCGCTATTGTAACGATGACGTTGCGCAAGGCGCGATTCGCCGGATTCTGAAAAAGTTCGTCCCCCATCCGGATCAGACTGGTCCTGACCAGCCGGGATGCGACGGAAGCGTCACCGATCATGTGACGTGAAAACCGCGCCTTGGTCGACACGCGGGCGCCGTTGTCCAGCACGAAGCAGCACGAGGGCCGGTGCCCACTTCGATGTTCGCTGCCAGGGAGATCGTCTATGTTGAGCTTGTTTTCCAGCGTGATTGGCGCCGTCGCTCGCGGGTATCAACCTCCTGCCTATGCGCCAGGAGTCCCGGGCGTCGCTGCGACGATCGCTGCAAATATGGTGCCGCGTCGGGCCGATGCGGCGTTACCAGGTTTCCTCGAAGACGTCGATGTGGGCGGCGAGGACGTCCAACCGACATGTGGACGGACACCGGCGGCGTCCGAGGCGCGCGCGCCTCGCGCCGATTCAGCCCGAACGAACGAAAAGCACTGTTTCGTGTCGATCGGCGATTTTGATGTGCCCCATCAAGAAGCAAGTGCACGGCAGTCAGAGCCATCGGACAGCAGCACGGAGCCATGGAACGACGACCGTTTCTGGTTCGACCGACATGAGGGGCTGAATACCTTCGGATACAAAGCTTCGATCGTGACGTCGGTGGGGATTAGCCGGGCCGATGTGCGCACGGGCCGCACGCGGTCCTTCGAATGCGCCGGGGGGCAGTTGTACCGGTTGCGCGTTCCGGTGCCGGACGGAGCCCGCGGTTATCTGCGCATCCGTGCGAATAGTCCGGGACATACTTTTGAGATGCAGGTCAGGACAGGCGGTGACGCATGCGAAGGGGTTCATCGGATCGTCGTTTGCGACCCCCTTCGATCGGGCGGCTATCAGTGCGAAATACTATTCGACGACGGTCAGGTGGACAATTCGGACTTCGTTATCGTCGAGCTGTTCTCGAAGACCGACGCGCGCATCGACTTCCGGGCGCAATAGCAAGGGGCGCATCGCCGCGCGACGGCGACTGCGTGAACGGGCACAGATTAGAATCGGGGTTCGCGACGACTCCGCATCGCGGCCGCGCGGGTACGACGCCCGCGCCCTGCGGAGTCCGGAACCCTGTCATTGTTCGACCCCTGTGCCCAAATCGCCTTCTGTGACTGCCGCGTTGACCGATTCGCCCAACGAGGACGATGTCGCGCCGGAGAACGACCGCGCCGGTTCGGCATCTCGCAAGCGTGGATCCCGAAAGGCTGAGCCGCGCGAGCGAGCGGCCGCGAAACCCGAGGCGCGCAAACCCGTTACGACTGCGGACAAGCTTGCGCGGATGGGCCTGGCGCGCGACATCGATTTCGCCTTGCATCTGCCCATGCGCTATGAGGACGAAACCGAACTCACGCCGATCGACGATCTGCTGCCCGGGCAGTCGGCGCAAGTCGAAGGCGTTGTCGTTGACAATGAGATCGCCTATCGTCCGCGCCGTCAGATGGTCGTCAAGATCGCGGATGACGCGCGCAACGAGCTGACCCTGCGTTTTCTCAATTTCTACGGCAGCCAGACCAAACAACTCGCTGTCGGCGTGCGGGTTCGCGCGCGCGGTGATGTGCGCGGCGGATTCTTCGGCATGGAGATGGTTCATCCGTCCTACCGGGTCGTTTCGGAAGGCGATCCGTTGCCGCAGTCGCTCACACCCGTCTATCCGAGTACGGCGGGCGTGCCGCAAGCCTATCTCCGCAAGGCGATCGACCGGGCGCTCGAGCGAACGTCGCTGCCCGAGATCCTTCCTGCGCCGATTGCGGCAGCCTATCTTGAGCCGATGCAGGTGCCGCAGCTTGCACAGGCCGTGCGCACCCTCCATCACCCGGGTGCGGACGAAAGCCAGAGTGCGCTCATGGATGGATCGCATCCGGCGTGGTTACGCATCAAATTCGATGAGTTGCTTGCTCAGCAACTGTCGCTGCAGCGCGCACACGCGGCCCGTCGGGCACGGTCTGCGCCGACGCTCGCTCGGCGTGTGGCAGACGCGCAGTCGCTCGTCGCGCGTTTCGAGCAAGCGCTGCCGTTTGCCCTGACCGGCGCCCAGCAGCGCGTGTGGGGCGAAATCGGAGCGGAACTGGAAGCTGCGCATCCGATGCAGCGGCTGCTCCAGGGCGATGTCGGGAGCGGTAAGACGATCGTCGCGGCACTCGCTGCCGCGCAGGCCATCGATGCGGGTTATCAAGCGGCGCTGATGGCGCCGACCGAAATCCTTGCTGAGCAGCACGCGCGTAAATTGCGCGCCTGGCTCGAGCCGCTCGGTGTCAGCGTCGCCTGGCTTGCGGGCAGCCTCAAGGCGCGCGACAAGCGCGCGGCCGTCGAGGCTGCGGCGAATGGCACGGCGCAACTCGTCATCGGCACGCATGCACTGGTGCAGGACACGGTCGAATTCGCCAGGCTCGGTCTTGTCATCGTCGACGAGCAGCACCGCTTCGGTGTGGCGCAGCGACTGGCGCTGCGTGGCAAGGCAAAAAAAGCGCGTGACGCGTCATCGGGCGACGCGGTGTCGCAGGTCGTCGATGTGCACGGCGAGCGCGTGCAGGGTGCCGTTCAGACGGATCGGCGCGACGAATCGTACGCCGACGCGCACCCTGATTCACACGCGTTTCAGCCGCATCAACTCATGATGAGCGCTACGCCGATTCCGCGCACGCTCGCCATGACGTACTACGCCGATCTCGACGTCTCCACGCTCGACGAGCTGCCGCCCGGCCGCACGCCGGTGCTCACCAAACTCGTGTCGGACGCGCGTCGTGACGAGGTCATCGCGCGCGTGCGCCAGGCCGCGTTGAGCGGACGCCAGGTCTACTGGGTGTGTCCGCTGATTGAAGAAAGCGAAGCGCTGCAACTTCAGACGGCCGTCGATACGCATGCGACGCTGGTGGCCGCGCTACCCGAGCTCGCGGTCGGCCTCGTTCACGGCAAGCTGGCGCCGGCCGAGAAGGCCGCCGTCATGTCCGGGTTTATTGAAAACCGGATCCAGCTGCTCGTTGCGACGACCGTCATCGAAGTGGGGGTCGACGTTCCGAATGCGTCGCTGATGGTCATCGAGCATGCCGAGCGCTTCGGCCTCGCGCAGCTCCACCAGTTGCGGGGTCGGGTCGGACGGGGCAGTGCCGCGTCGATCTGCGTGCTGATGTATGCAAACCCGTTGTCGCTGACCGCGCGTGCCCGCCTGTCGACCATGCGCGAGACGGCCGATGGTTTTGAAATCGCCCGTCGCGACCTCGAGATCCGTGGTCCGGGCGAGTTTCTGGGCGCACGGCAGTCGGGCGCCGCGATGCTGCGGTTTGCCGATATCAATGAAGACGGCTGGATGATTGAGCCTGCCCGCAGCGCCGCCGCCCGGCTGCTCAACGATTACCCACAGGCTGCCCAGGCGCATCTCGATCGCTGGCTGGGTGGCCGCGAACATTTTCTCAAGGCCTGACGTGATCGCGCCGCGTGTCGGGTCGGCCTGAGCGGCGAGCCGTCTGCGCGAGCGGAAGATCACCACGGCGGAGCCTCGCGCGGTCCCGGGCGCGCGCCGTTCCCTGGCATGACGCCACCGGCTTGAAAGCGCTTTGTGGTTTCGGCTTCTTGGCGAAGCCATCGGCAAGGTGTATAAGAGAGAAAATCTATCGAAGTGCCTTGCCGATAACCAATGACCCTTACCGAACTCAAATACATCGTCGCGGTGGCGCGGGAACGCCATTTCGGCCGCGCGGCGGAGGCGTGTTTTGTCAGCCAGCCGACGTTGTCCGTTGCGATCAAAAAGCTGGAAGACGAGCTGAACGTGCAGATTTTCGAACGCGGCACGAGTGAGGTCAGCGTCACCCCGGTGGGCGAGCAGATTGTGGCGCAGGCGCAGCGTGTGCTCGAGCAGACGCTCGCCATCAAGGAGATCGCGAAGCAGGGCAAGGATCCTCTGGTCGGTGCGCTCCGTCTGGGCGTTATTTATACGATCGGACCGTATCTGCTGCCGACGCTGGTCAAGCAAATGATTGACACGGTCCCGCAGATGCCATTGATGCTCCAGGAAAACTACACGCTGAAGCTGATCGAACTGCTCAAGCAGGGTGAGATCGACGCTGCGATCATGGCCTTGCCGTTCCCTGAAACGGGTCTGATGGTGCGGCCGCTGTACGACGAGCCTTTTGTGGTCGCCGTACCGGCGGGCCACCGGTGGGAAGACCGGGACTACGTCGACGCCGACGATCTCAAGCAGGAAACGATGCTGCTGCTGGGCTCCGGACATTGCTTCCGCGACCATGTGATCGGCGTGTGCCCGGAACTCATGCGCTTCTCGCAGAATTCCGACGGTATCCAGAAGACGTTCGAGGGCTCATCGCTCGAAACGATCCGGCATATGGTCGCGAGCGGCGTGGGCATTACCGTGCTGCCACGGACGTCGTTGCCGCAGATCGGCGCGATGACCGATGGCGCCGCCGCAAACACGGACGCCGGACTGCTGCGTTACGTGCCGTTCCGCGAACCCGTGCCGGATCGCCGTGTCGTGCTGGTCTGGCGCAAGAGTTTCACGCGCCAGAAAGCGATCGACGCTATTTTTGACGCCGTCATGGCGTGCACCATTCCGGGCGTGAAGCGCCTCGATCTGCCGGCGAACGTCAATTAGTCTGTTCGCAGGACTTGCCAGCGCCGGGTCGCGGCACGCCCGGTGCTTCGGCTACACTAGGCACCCACGCCACACATCGCTCCAAGGAGTCATCATGGCCAAAAAAGAAACAGGCAGCCCGTCGATCAACATCGGTATCAACGACAAGGACCGCAAGAAGATCGCCGAGGGCCTGAGCCGTCTGCTTGCAGACACCTACACGCTGTACCTGAAGACGCATAATTTCCATTGGAACGTCACAGGCCCGATGTTCAATACGCTGCATCTGATGTTCGAAGGGCAGTACAACGAACTCGCGCTCGCCGTGGATTCGATCGCGGAACGCATTCGTGCGCTGGGCTTCCCGGCACCGGGTACGTACAAGGAATTCGCCAAGTTGTCGTCGATCCCCGAAGCAGAGGGCGTGCCCTCGGCTGAAGACATGATCCGTCAGCTCGTCGAAGGTCACGAAGCCGTCACGCGCACGGCGCGTGCAACGTTCCCGGAGACCGACGCGGCCGCCGACGAACCGAGCGCCGATTTGCTCACGCAACGCATGCAGACGCACGAAAAGACGGCGTGGATGCTGCGTTCGCTGCTCGCTGCCTGACCGGATTGAATTAAAAAACGCCCCGCGCCAGCGGGGCGTCTCGCATCTGACGGACCATGAGTACTGTTTCTTTGACTGACCGGATTCCGCTGTATCTGCGCCTGATCCGGATGGACAAGCCCATCGGCAGCCTGCTGCTGCTGTGGCCCACGCTAAATGCGCTGTGGATCGCCTCGCACGGCCATCCGCCGGTCAGCATTCTCTTGATCTTTGTCGTTGGCACCGTGCTGATGCGCTCGGCTGGCTGCGCGATCAACGACTACGCCGATCGCGACTTCGACCTTCACGTGCGCCGCACGGCGCAGCGCCCGCTGACATCGGGACGCATCCGCGCGTGGGAGGCCGTGACAATCGCGCTCGTGCTGTCTTTTATTTCTTTTTTATTGATTCAGCCGCTCAACGGATTGACCAAATGGCTATCGGTCGTCGCGTTGTTCGTGGCGGGCAGCTACCCGTTCATGAAGCGGTTTTTCGCGATTCCGCAGGCTTACCTGGGCATCGCGTTCGGCTTTGGCATTCCGATGGGATTCGCGGCGGTACAGGACACCGTGCCTGCGCTTGCGTGGATCATGTTGCTTGCCAATATCTTCTGGTCGGTGGCCTACGACACGGAATATGCGATGGTCGATCGGGAAGACGATCTCAAGATCGGCATCCGGACATCGGCCATCACCTTCGGGCGTTTCGACGTGCTCGCGATCATGCTGTGCTACGCCGCGGTGTTTGCGATCTACGCCGGCATTGGCGTCGTGCTGCACTTCACCTGGCCGTTCTGGCTCGGCCTGGCCGGCGCGATTGCTTGCGCGATCGTGCATTACCGGATGATCCGCACGCGTGACCCGAAGGCGTGCTTTGCCGCGTTTCGCCATAACAACTGGCTCGGCGGCATTCTGTTCGCCGGGCTCGCAGCACAATACTGGTTCTAGGCGCAGCGCGTCGCTCAGGCGATACGCCGCTCCGCTGTGGACTGACCCCGGAAACCGCTCCGGGGTCGACTCATCCCGACAGGGCAGTCGATCAGCCCTGACCGAATTCCTCACCCATCTCATAGGCACGCTGCCGCGCGGCGGACGTGCCTTTGACGATCGCCTCGGCGATGCCCGACTCCATGAACGAGGCGATGGCGGCTGCAGTCGTGCCGCCCTTGGATGTCACGCGCTCGCGCAGCAGGCTCAGCGATTCCTCGGACTGCGCGGCAAGCTGAGCGGCGCCCGTAAAGGTGCCGACCGCAAGGCGCCGCGCTTCTTCGGGCGGAAAGCCCAGATTCTGCGCGGCCGTCGCGAGTGCTTCCATGAAATAGAACACGTAGGCCGGGCCGCTGCCCGACAGCGCCGTGATGCTGTCGATTTCGGCTTCGTTGTTGCACCACACGACCTCGCCGACGGCTTCGAGCACCTGTTCGGCCAGCATCCGTCCGTCGTGGTTGACGGTCGGCGAGGCCAGCAGACCCGTCACGCCGAGTCCGACGAGCGCCGGCGTATTCGGCATGGCGCGCACGATGCGGGCGTGATCGCCAAGCCAGCGCGCGACATCGGTCGAGCGCACGCCTGCGGCGATGCTGATGACGAGCTGGCGTTCGACGATAAACGGCCGGACTGCGGTTGCGGCCTCCTTGAGCGTCTGCGGCTTGACCGCGATGACGATCGCGTCATAGTCGGCGAGCTTGCCCGAGGCCGCCTCGCCGGTGACGATGCGGAACGTCTTTTCAAGCCGGTCGCGCGTTTCGGCGACCGGATCGACCGCATAGAGGTAGCCTGCCGGAGTGCCCTGCTTAATCAATCCGCCGATAAGCGCGGTAGCCATATTGCCGCCACCGATGAATGCGATTTTCATGGTTGAACGTGGTTGCCTGAGTGTGCTTGATTGAGTGTGTATCGGTGCGTGTTAGTGCACGCTAGTGCGCGTCACCGTGTGCAAGGGTAGTGCGTTGCGTCTGCCGGGCGATGACATCAGTGTGCTGCATAGTCGCGCACGCCAAAAATCGCCGTGCCGATTCGCACGATCGTGGCCCCTTCGAGCACCGCCGCCTCGAGATCCGACGACATGCCCATCGACAGCGTGTCGAGCGCGTGCCCATCGGCGCGCAGTTGTTCGAACAGCTCGCGCAGCGCGCGATGTGGCACGCGTTGCGCTTCGATCGTGTCTGCCGGCTCAGGGATGGCCATCAGCCCGCGCAGCGTGAGGTGCGGCAGCATCGCGATCGATTTCGCGACGGACCGCACCTCGTCGGCAGCCAGTCCGCTTTTGGTGGACTCGCCGCTGGTGTTGACCTGGATACAGATATTGAGCGGTCCCAGCGCTTCGGGCCGCTGTGCCGACAAGCGCTCGGCGATCTTGAGCCGGTCGACCGAGTGAACCCAGTCGAAACGCTCGGCGATCGGCCGCGTCTTGTTGCTCTGCACGGGACCGATGAAATGCCACGTCGTCGCCGTGCGGATATCCGTGAGGCTGTCCAGTTTCTGCAAGGCTTCCTGCAGGTAGCTTTCACCGAAGATTGTCTGGCCGTGCTCGTAGGCCTCGCGAACTGCCTCGGCCGGGAACGTCTTGGACACGGCCATCAATGCGACGGACGACGCCGGGCGATGGGCAGCGGAGGCCGCCTGCGCAATGCGCTCGCGGACGGTATCGAGTTGGGAAGCGATGTCGGACATGAAAGCACTGCAAAAAGGCAAACGCGCGGGCACCGCCCGCCGCGGGATCCATCGGTCATTGACGCAAATTATACGGGGCGCGTGACGCACCGGCCCACGTCAACTCACGATGCGATCGACCAGTTCGATCCAGTGCATGACCGGCGTCGACGTGCCGCTTTGCAGATGTGCGATGCAACCGACGTTGCCCGAAAGAATGGCCTGAGGCTCGGTGGCCGACAGCTTGCTGAGCTTCTGGTCGCGCAGCCGGTACGACAAGCCCGGCTGCAGAATCGAGTAGGTACCGGCCGAGCCGCAGCACAGATGGCTGTCGGCGGGTAGCCTGACCTCGAGACCGAGTCCCGCGAGCAGGTTCTCGACGCTGCCGCGTATCTGCTGGCCATGCTGAAGCGTGCAGGGCGGATGGTAGGCAACGACATGAAGTTCGCGGCGGGCGCCGCGTTCCGCGACACGTTCGGCGAGCTCGCTTTCGAACGCTGGGAGGATCTCGCAGACATCTCGCGTGAGTTCGCTCACGCGCCGCGCCTTCGCCGCGTATTCCGGATCGCTACGCAGCAGATGGCCGTACTCGCGCACCGTCGCGCCGCATCCCGATGCGTTCATGACGATTCCCTCGATACCGGCTTCGATATACGGCCACCATGCGTCGATGTTGCGCCGCATATCGTCGAGGGCCTCGGCCTCGTAGTTCAGATGCAACCGCAATGCGCCGCAGCAACCCGCGGCGGGCGCGCTGACGAGCTGGATGCCGAGCGCATCGAATACGCGCGCCGTCGCGTTGTTCACATTGGGCATCATTGCCGGCTGCACGCAGCCGTCGAGCATCAGCATCTTGCGTGAATGCGAGCGCGTCGGACGGATGCCCGCATCGCGCCGCGCGGGCAGCTTGTCGCGCAGTTTGCGCGGCAGCACCCGCCTGAAGTTGAGGCCGACGCGATAGACCGTGCCGAACAGCGAAGGCTGCGGCAGAAAACTCGCGAGCGTGCGTCGAAGCGCGCGTTGCGCGAACGTGCGCGGCACCATCTCCTCGACATGCTTGCGTCCGATTTCGACGAGGCGCCCGTACTGCACGCCCGACGGGCAGGTCGATTCGCAGCTTCGGCACGTGAGACAACGGTCGAGATGCTGCTGTGTGCTGCGTGTGACCGGGGCGCCCTCGACCATCTGCTTGATCAGGTAGATCCGGCCGCGCGGCCCGTCGAGCTCATCGCCGAGCAGCTGATACGTCGGGCACGTCGCCGTGCAGAAGCCGCAATGCACACATTTGCGCAGAATCCGGTCGGCTTCGTCGCCGTCGGGGGTCATGCGAATGAATTCGGCCAGGTTCGTTTGCATGGATCGATATGGGTTTCGTCTCGCGTGCCGCGGGTGGGCGACGACGATCAGAAGTCGGGGTAAAGACGGCCGCGATTGAAGATATTCGCGGGATCGAAGGTCTGCTTGAGCCGCCGGTGAATCGCCATGAGCGGCGGCGCGAGGGGCGTGAACACACCGACGCGCTTGTCGCCGCCGCGGAACAGCGTGGCGTGTCCGCCGGCCTGACGCGCGCTTGCGCGCAGCTGATGCGGATCGGCATCGGTCACCCACCACCGCTGGGCGCAGCCCCATTCCATCAGACGCTGGCCCTGTAGCATCGCCGGTTCGGCAATCGGGGGGACGGCGATGCGCCACAGGCCGCAACCGTCGGGGATATCCGCGAAGTAGGGATCGGTCTGCTCGCGCAAGCCATCCCAGAAGCGGGTCGCCTCGACAGCGTCGACGGCTTCGCCGCCGAGCGTGCTGCGTGCCGATTTGATGGCCGCTTCGGCGCCCGACAAGCGGATCGCCATCACGCCATTGCGCCACGCCGTCGCGGAAATGGGCAGCGGGCGGCCGGCCCATTCATTGATCTTGCGAACGGCGTCGCTCGCGCTGCAATCGAACTTGAGCGTCGTCTCGGCGACGCTCACGGGCAGCACTTTGATCGACACTTCGAGAATCAGCCCGAGGGTGCCCAGCGAACCGGCCATCAGTCGCGCGACGTCATAACCGGCGACGTTCTTCATGACGCGACCGCCGAAATTGAGGCGCTGGCCGTGGCCGTCGAAAATCGATGCGCCGAGCACGAAGTCGCGCACGGCGCCGGCGAACGGGCGTCGCGGTCCGGCAAGTCCGGCCGCCACGACGCCGCCGATCGTCGCCCGCTGGCTGCCGGCGAGATGCGCGAAGTGAGGCGGCTCGAACGGCAGCATCTGCTGATGGCTCGCGAGCACCTGTTCGATTTCGGCAAGCGGCGTGCCGCAGCGGGCGGTGATCACGAGCTCGGCGGGGTCGTATTCGATGATGCCCGTGTACGCACGCGTGTCGAGCACGTCGCCCGTGACGGCCTGTCCATACCAGTCTTTCGTGCCGCCGCCGCGGATGCGCAGCGGTGTGCGCTGGGCCGTCGCAGTCGTGATTTGCGAGCGAAAGGTGTCGAGCACATTCCCCTCGGGGATCCGGGAGCGTTCCATGTTTCAGAACCTCGGCAGGTCGGGAAACGGCAACTGGCCACGCACGATGTGCATCTTGCCGTAGTCGGCACATCGTGCCCGCGTCGGGATCGCCTTGTCGGGGTTCAACAGGCTGTCCGGATCGAATGCGCGCTTCACGCCGAAGAACGCTTCACGCTCCTCGGACGAGAACTGCACGCACATCGAGTTGATTTTTTCGATCCCCACGCCGTGTTCGCCGGTAATGGTGCCGCCGAGTTCGACGCAGGCTTCAAGAATGTCGGCACCGAACGCTTCGGCGCGGTGCCACTCGTCGAGATCGTTGCCGTTGAACAGAATCAGCGGATGCATATTGCCGTCGCCCGCGTGAAATACATTCATGCAGCGCAACTGATAACGCGCTTCCATCTCCGCAATGCGCTTGAGCAGCAGACCGATGCTTCGCCGCGGAATGGTGCCGTCCATGCAGTAGTAATCGGGCGAAATACGGCCCGCTGCGGGGAACGCATTTTTGCGCCCGGACCAGAACCGGAGCCGCTCGGGCTCGGAGCGTGACACCTGGATGCGTGTCGCGCCGTGTGCCCGGAGCACGGTCGTCATGCGTTCGACCTCTTCGGCGACTTCCTCGGGCGTACCGTCCGACTCGCACAGCAGGATCGCCTGGGCGTCGATATCGTATCCGGCCTCGACGAACTCCTCGACGGCACGCGTCGCCGGCTTGTCCATCATTTCAAGCCCGGCCGGAATCAGTCCTGCGGCAATGATCGCGGCGACCGCTTCTCCGCCTTTTTCGACATCGTCGAAGCTCGCCATGATGACCTGTGCGGTTTGCGGCTTCGGAATCAGCCGGACCGTGACTTCCGTCACGACCGCGAACATGCCCTCGCTGCCGATCAGCACGGCGAGCAGATCGAGGCCCGGCGAGTCCGGTGCCAGCGATCCGAATTCGACGATCTCACCTTCCATCGTGACCGCGCGCACGCGCAGCACGTTGTGCACGGTGAGTCCGTATTTGAGGCAGTGCACGCCGCCCGAATTTTCGGCGACGTTTCCCCCGATCGTGCAGGCAATCTGCGACGAGGGGTCCGGCGCGTAGTAGAGGCCGAACGGCGCGGCGACCTCGGAGATCTGCAGATTGCGCACGCCCGGCTGGACGGTCACCGTTCGGGCATACGGGTCGACTTCGACGATGCTGCGCAGCCGTGCAAGCGACAGCACGAGACCATTCTTCATCGGCATGGCACCCCCGGACAGGCCGGTGCCTGCTCCGCGCGGCACGACCGGGACTTTGAGCCGATGACACACTTGCAGGATGCGCTGCACCTGAACTTCGTTTTCGGGCAGCGCAACCGCGAGCGGCATCCGCCGGTAAGCGGCGAGTCCGTCGCATTCGTAGGGGATCGTGTCTTCGCTTCGATGCAGCAACACGCGCGATGGCACGACGCTGGACAGCGCCGCCACCAGTTCGCGCTGACGCGCTTCGAACGCGTCCTGGCTCAACTCGGCCGCGGCGGGCGCGGCAGTCTCGCTGTTCATGATGTTTCGCGCTCGAGAGTAAACATCTTGCCCGGGTTCATGAGGTTCGCGGGATCGAGCGCGAGCTTGATCGCGCGCATGACGTCGAGTGCGTCTTCACCGTGTTCCTCGCGCATAAAGCCCATCTTGTGCAAGCCCACGCCGTGTTCGCCCGTGCAGGTGCCGCCGAGCGACAGCGCGCGGCGCACGATCAGGTGGTTGAGCCGTTCGGCTTCCTCGAATTCTTCGGGCCGGGTCGGGTCGACGAGAATCGCCACGTGGAAATTGCCGTCGCCGACATGCCCGACGATCGGGCAGGGCAACGGTGACGTCGCGAGATCCGCTTCCGTACCTGCAATGCACTCGGCGAGCTGGGAAATCGGCACGCAGACATCGGTCGTGATCGCCCGGCTGCCCGGCTTGAGCTGAAGCATCGCGAAGTACGCGTTGTGTCGGGCGTTCCACAGACGGCTACGGTCTTCGGGATGGGTCGCCCATTCGAATTGTTCGCCGTGATGCTCTGCGGCAATCTGGCCGACGAGCGCGGCCTGTTCAGCGACGCTCGCTTCGCTGCCGTGAAATTCGAAGAACAGCTGGGGGGCTTCCTTGAGCGTCAGATGCGCATACTGATTGAGTGAGCGCGCCGCGAGCGCGTCGACGAACTCGACGCGGGCGATCGGCACGCCGAGCTGGATCGTCTGGATCACGGCGTTGACGGCGTCGACCATGCCCGGGAATGTGCAGCGTGCGGCCGACACGGCTTCCGGCAAGGGGTGCAGTCGCACCGTGACTTCGGTGATCACGCCGAGCGTGCCTTCCGAGCCGACGAACAGGCGTGTGAGATCGTAACCGGCCGATGACTTGCGCGCGCGCGTGCCGGTGCGGATCATCCGGCCGTCGGCGAGCGCGACTTGCAGACCCAGCACGTTTTCCCGCATGGTGCCGTAACGCACGGCATTCGTGCCCGATGCGCGCGTCGCGCACATGCCGCCGAGACTGGCATCGGCGCCCGGATCGATCGGGAAGAACAGCCCGGTGTCGCGCAGCGCCTCGTTGAGCTGCTTACGCGTGACGCCGGGTTCGACCGTCGCGACGAGATCCTTCGCATCGATCGAGAGGATGCGGTTCATCCGCGACAGGTCGATCGAAATACCGCCTCGAACAGCGAGCACATGCCCCTCGAGAGACGAGCCGACGCCGAACGGGATCACGGGCACCTGGTATTGCGCGCAGAGCGCCAGGGTGCGCGCGACTTCATCGGTTCGCTCGGCGAACACGACTGCATCGGGCCATTGCGGCTCGAATGCCGATTCGTCGCGCCCATGTTGCGCACGCATCGCATCGGTGATCGACAGGCGATCGCCGAAGACGTCTTGCAACGCGGCCAGCAACGCCGCGGGCAGGGCGGCGCGCCCGACCGTTGCCGGGGGTGCGGGGTGATTCACTGCTGCCTCCTCCCGTGCCGAAATCCAACGGGACAGTGTGATCGCTTGATTGCGATTTTCATTGTGCGGCATGCCAAAGCATGCGCGGTTCAAGCGATTCTACTGCCGAATAGCCGATCAGGGCGCGCACCGTGCAGGTTCTATAATGGCCGCGCGTCGGCTTGACGCGGCAGCGGAGGAGCAGTAATGGGGAATCGGTTGAGCAAGATCGCGACACGTGTCGGCGATGACGGGTCGACGGGCCTGGGCGATGGCTCGCGCGTGAGCAAGGCGGGCGCCCGGATTGCTGCGATCGGCGATGTCGACGAACTGAACTCGACGCTCGGCGTGCTGCTCTGCGAAACCTTGCCCGATGAAGTGCGCGCGGCGCTGACACGCATTCAGCACGATCTGTTTGATCTGGGCGGCGAGCTTTGCATGCCCGGGCAATCGGTATTGCGCGATGCGCAAGTCGAGCAGCTCGACGCGTGGCTCGAACAGTACAACGCCACGCTGCCCCCGCTCGCGGAATTCATTCTCCCGGGCGGCGCACGCACGGCCGCGCTGGCGCATGTGTGCCGCACGGTGTGCCGGCGCGCGGAGCGATCTGTCGTGACGCTGGACACACAAGAGGCCGTCGAGCCGCATGCGCGCCAGTATCTGAACCGGCTGTCCGACCTGTTGTTCGTTCTCTCCCGCGTGCTCAACCGGGCCGCAGGCGTCACGGACGTGCTCTGGCTCAACGAGCACCGGCGCTAAATTCTGACGCAGGTTGCGGGGGCTTCTTCACAGCCCCCCGCACCGGTGGCACCGTACCGCTCAGTTGCCGCGGCCGCTCTTGACGCGTCGCTGACGCACCGATTCGGCGAGGCCTTCGAGGACCGGCACCGTCTCGTCCCACGAAATGCACGCATCGGTGATGCTCTGCCCATAGGTGAGCGCGCAGCCTTCGACGAGATCCTGACGTCCCGGGACCAGATGCGACTCGATCATCACACCGATGATCCGGTCGTCTCCGCCGGCGATCTGGCGGCCGATGTCTTCGCAGACCGGGATCTGGTTTTCGTGCTTTTTCTGGCTGTTCGCGTGGCTCGCATCGATCATGAGGCGTGCGGCAAGCCCTGACTTGCCGATGTCCGCGCAGGCTGCGTCGACGCTGGCCGCATCGAAGTTCGGCGCCTTGCCGCCGCGCAGGATGATGTGGCAATCCTCGTTGCCCGACGTCGACACGATTGCCGAGTGCCCGCCCTTCGTCACGGACAGGAAATGGTGCGGCTGCGAGGCAGCCTTGATCGCGTCGACGGCGATCTTCACGTTGCCGTCCGTGCCGTTCTTGAACCCGACCGGGCATGACAAGCCCGAGGCCAGTTCGCGATGCACCTGAGACTCGGTCGTGCGCGCGCCGATCGCTCCCCACGAGATCAGATCGGCAATGTATTGCGGGCTGATCATGTCCAGGTATTCGGTCGCGGCCGGGAGTCCGAGTTCATTGATCCCGACGAGCAATTCGCGCGCGGTGCGCAGGCCGTCGTTGATCTTGAAGCTGTTGTCGAGGTGCGGGTCGTTGATCAAGCCCTTCCAGCCGACCGTCGTGCGCGGCTTTTCGAAGTACACGCGCATGACCACCTCAAGCTCGCCGGCCAGCTTCTTGCGGGTTTCGGCGAGGCGCGCCGCGTACTCGAGCGCAGCCTTCGGGTCATGAATCGAGCAGGGACCGACGATCACGACGAGTCGGTCGTCCATGCCGTGGAGGATCCGGTGAATCGCGTTGCGCGCCGTGTAGATCAGCTCGGCCGATTCATCGCGGCAGGGCAGTTCGCGGATCAGGTGCGAGGGGGGCGTGAGTTCCTTCAATTCGCGGATGCGAACGTCATCGGTATTGTGCGGAATCATCGGTGTTCTCCTTGTTGTGCCATCGGGATCCGCTACGCAGTTGCCGCTGACAGGTTCGTTCAGTGAGAGTGTTAAAAAATCCGGGCATAAAAAAACCGCCAGACTCGCTGGCGGTTTTTTCGGTGTTGGTTGCTTTCAGTTCAGCAGCGACCCTCTCCATCCGCCAGCGGTGCGAGAAACGCATAAAACCAAAAGTAAAAGCGGCTGGCGAACATGGACGGGTGCTTGGCTAAAAATGAAGCGGATTCCGCTTTATACCGGCCGAAAGCGCATTATGCAAGTGTCGGCCGATCATATTGCGCGCAATGTGCGTGACTTAAACCAATCGTGCAAATAGTCTGCGCGGCAAATTCTTCGCTATCAGGCCGCGTCACCGGTAATTCGAGACTATCGCGTGGCAGAGCCGGCGTGGCTTTGCGGAGAGTCGATGCGGCGCGGTCCACCGAATCCGTCGCGCGGAAACCCCATATTGGAGATGCAGGATATCCGCGCGGCTGCAAATCGACCCTCGTGACCGGACTCAGGCGAGAACGCGCTCAAGCCCGGTCGCGGGCTTCCTTTGCGAGCTTCTTACTGCGCCGTGCCACCGACCGTCATCTGATCGATGCGCAGCGTCGGCTGGCCGACGCCGACCGGCACGCTCTGACCTTCCTTGCCACAGACGCCGACGCCCGTATCGAGCGCCATGTCGTTGCCGATCATGCTCACGTACTTGAGCGACTCGGGTCCGTTGCCGATCAGCGTTGCGCCCTTAACCGGATAGGTGATCTTGCCGTCTTCGATCATGTAGGCCTCCGAGGCCGAAAACACGAACTTGCCGTTCGTGATGTCGACCTGCCCACCGCCAAAGTTGACCGCATAGAGCCCGTTCTTGACCGACGCGATGATTTCCTGCGGATCCTTGTCGCCGCTGAGCATGTAGGTGTTCGTCATGCGCGGCATCGGCAGTGCGGCATACGATTCGCGGCGCGCATTGCCCGTCACGGGCACCTTCATCAGGCGGGCATTCAGCGAATCCTGGATATAGCCCTTGAGCACGCCGTCTTCGATCAGGGTCGTGCACTGGGTCGGGTTGCCTTCGTCGTCGATATTGAGCGAGCCGCGCCGATTCGGCAGCGTGCCGTCGTCGACCACCGTCACGCCCCGCGCGGCAACGCGCTCACCAACGCGGCCGGCAAACGCCGACGAGCCCTTGCGGTTGAAATCGCCTTCGAGACCGTGACCGATTGCTTCGTGCAGCAGCACGCCGGGCCATCCCGGTCCGAGCACGACGGTCATGCCGCCGGCCGGCGCCGGGCGCGCATCGAGATTGACGAGCGCGCCGCGCACGGCGTCGTCGACATAGCGTTCGATGAGCTCGTCAGTGAAGTAGCCGTAGTCATAGCGACCGCCGCCGCCGCCGCTGCCGATCTCGCGGCGGCCGTTCTGCTCGGCGATCACCGTGACCGACAGGCGCACGAGCGGGCGGATGTCCGCCGCAAGCGCACCGTCGCTGCGTGCAACGAGCACCACGTCATATTCGCCGGCGAGGCCCGCCATGACCTGCTTGATGCGCGGATCGCGCTTGCGTGCAATCGCCTCGACACGCTCGAGCAGCGCCACCTTCTGGGTCGCGTCGAGCGACGCAAGCGGGTCGGCCTGCAGGTAGAGATCGCGCCCCGAGACACCGCGCAGGGCGCTCGCGACCTTGACGCGCGTCTTGCCCGAACCGCCGTCGCGCCCGATCGCGCGCGTGGCGTGCGCGGCCTGACGCAGCGCTTCGGCCGACAGATCGTCCGAGTACGCAAATGCGGTCCGGTCGCCGGCGACGGCTCGCACGCCCACGCCCTGGTCGATCGAAAAACTGCCCGACTTGACGATGCCTTCTTCGAGGCTCCACGCCTCGCTGCGTGTCGCCTGGAAGTACAGGTCCGCGTAGTCGACGCGGTGCGTGAAGATGTCGCCGAGCGTGCGCAGCAGCAAGGCTTCGTCGAGTCCGTACGGCGTCAGCAGCACGTCTTTGGCAATGGCGAGGTTCTGAATTCCAGGTTCGATGATCTTCATGCGCAGCTATGAAATGATGTTCTTGAAATCGGTGATCCGTCCGACGCGCGGAGGCGCGCCTTACGCGAGCACGCGGTGACGAAGCGCCGGCAGACTCTGCCGGACTTCGCCGATCCGCGCGGGATCGATGTCTCCCGCGACCACGCCGGGTCCTTCGTCGCGCTGCGCGACGATGGTGCCCCACGGGTCGATCAGCATACTGTGGCCCCATGTCCGGCGGCCGTTTTCGTGCTTGCCGCCCTGGGCCGCGGCGAGCACATAGCACTGATTCTCGACGGCCCGCGCGCGCAGCAACATCTCCCAGTGCGCCTGGCCCGTCGTATAGGTGAAGGCGGCGGGCACGACAATCAAGGCGCAATCGCCGAGTGCCCGGTAAAGCTCAGGAAAACGCAGGTCGTAGCATACCGAGAGGCCCACGTGCCCGAATGGCGCGTCGAAGCCGCGCACTTCGGTGCCCGGGCGAATCGTCCGGGCCTCGTCGAAGGCTTCAGTGCCTTTGACGAAATTAAACAGGTGGATCTTGTCGTACCGGACGATTTCGCGGCCCTGCGGATCGTAGACGAACGTGGCGTTGAGCACGCGCGAGGGCTCAGGCGCGGCCACCGGCAAGGTTCCGCCGATGATCCAGATGCCGAGGCGCCGCGCCGTGTCGGCCAGAAAGGTCTGGATCGGGCCGTTGCCGGCCGGTTCGCGCAGGGCCACCTTGTCAGTGTCCGAGTGACCCATGAAACAGAAGTACTCGGGCAGCAGCACGAGGCGCGCGCCGTCTTGTGCGGCTTGCTCGATCAGCGTCGCAGCCTGTTCGAGGTTGCGTTCGACGCTTGGCGCGCTGACCATCTGGATGGCCGCGACGCGGTACGGAAGCAGGGCAGTTTCGATCGGATCGTTCATCGCGGCAACAAGGGCGACACCGCAGGCGGCGCGGGCTGGCCGTTCGTCCGGAGGCCGTGTCGGCCCCGACCGGCGGCGCTTCAGTTCGCGGTTTCCTCGGTGACGGGATGGCCCATCTTACCCTCATCGGATTTGATGCGCTTAATCGTGGGTTTGTGCCACGTCCCGGTCACTTCATAGTCACGCGAGAAGGTGTTCGAGATCGACTCCGAGAGCAGGTACTGGCCGACATAGGTGCCCAGGCCAAGCAAGGGGTTGATGACAGCGATCGCGACCGACGCGGCGCCGAAGCTCAGCGTCGGGATCACCTTCACATGCAGGTCCTGCTCGTGGTCGACGAGGTTGACCGTGCCGGCCATCGTGGCGCGCGCGGGCTGCGTCACGAGTTTGAAATCGTCCGTCCTGGCGAGGCCATCGTGAATCGACGCCGTGGCCGTGATCGAGTCGAACGCGAGGCCGTGCCCTGCGACGTCGCGGAAATTCATCGTCAGGACCTTGAGCAGCGTTTGCAGCGACAGCAGGCCCAGCAGCTTGGCCACGCCCGGGTCGACCTTCACGAGCGTGCCGTCGCGCAGGTCAGCGGACAGCGAGCCGTTGAGCGTCGGATAGTTGATGGTCGTCGGGCCGCTGCGCCAGCCGACCTTGCCCGACAGCGTGCCGTTGCCGTTTTCAATTGTCCGGGCCAGTCCGAGGTTGGTCAGCAGGGCGCCGGCGTCGTGCACGTCGACCTTGAACTGAAGCACGGTGCGGCGCGGAATCGCCGGATCGTCATTGTCGAAGTCCTCGCCGGGCGACATGAACCGCGCGCGGCGCGAGGTGCGCCAGTTGCCGCTCGCGGTCAATGTGGCGGCGGGGTTGTCGAGTACGAGCTGATCGAGCAGCCACACCGGTTCGTTGTCGATATTCGTGTTCCGGGCGTTGACCTTGAGCTTGCCGAGGCTGTGGCCATAGACGATCAGGTCTTCAACCTCGAGATCGACGGCCGGAAACTCCGTCGACTGGCGCTCGAGCATCCTGCCGACAACGTCGTTCTCGGTGACTTTCGGAATATCGAGCTTGGCCAGGCGTGCCTGCAGATCTCCGTGTTCGCCATGCGACGGGGCGCGCCATGCCACATGGCCCGACACCTGGTTCGATGCGAGGTTGGCTTGCCACGTGTCACCTTCGTGCGACGCGCCGAGCACGACGTTTTCCCAGTGGCGCTTGAGCAGCGTGAGGTTGTCGACGTGGGCGGCGATGCGCGTGGGCGCAAAGCTGGCTCCGGCACGTGCTGCGGTGCCCGCATCGGCCGGCGTTCCTGCACCGACGCCGGCGATCGCACCCGAGGCCGCGCCGGCCGGCGCGGCCGCACGATCGGAGCCGCGCGTCGACGCAGTCTCTTCTGCTTGTGACTGTGGTGCCGGGGCCGCTTCCGTACCAGCTTGTTGTGCCGTCGCGGGCTGACCGATCGACGATGCCGGGGCGGGGACGGATGCCAGCGACGTTGCCGGTGCCGAAGCCGCAGCGCTGTCGACCTGCGCGGTAGCGGGCGCCGCCGCTTGTGCGGAAGCGCTCGCGGCGACGCCGCCCGAAGCTGACGCCGATACGTCGGCCTTCGGCGGCGGCGCGTCGCGCGTGGGCGTCGCATTCGGATGCAGAACCTTGTCGAGCGCGACGCGCCATGCGTCGAGGTCGAGGCTCGGCAGATCCACAGCGGCAACGACACCGTCATTGGGCAACGTCGCAGGCTTGTTCACGCCGATCGCGCCTTTGAGTGCGACGGGGTGCGCCACGCCGCGCACAAGATAGTTGGCGGCGAGCGCACCGCTCGTCATCTCGATTTGCGAGACGCTTTCGTCCGGATCGCTTCCCGGCCCGCCGCTCAGGCGGCGTAATGAGGCGACGGTCGGCCAGGCGTCCGCCTCGCTTTTGTGCAGCGGGGCGGGCAGATCGATGCCGAGGCCGACGAGGTCGGAGCGCAGCGTCAGATCGGGAATCGTATGGCGTTCGCCGTGCACGTTCAGAGAATAGGGCAGCGCGCCGCTCAGGTGTTCAAGCAGTGCATCGGTCGCAGGCGTGCGGGCCATGTCGCGCGCCTTGTCCACGCCGACGCGGCCGATCAGATCGACCGACACGCTGCCGTCTTCATTGAGCCCGCCTGTGCCGCGGATCGGGCCGCCGAAGATCTGGCCATTGACGCCGGCCATCTGAACGGTATGCCCCGTGAAGTCGATGGCGCCGCCGAGACCCGTCACGGTCGGCAAGTTCGCATACGTCAGGTCGTTGCCCTGCAGCATCACACGACCCTTGACGCCCGTTTTACCGAACTCGGGCGCGCGCGGCACGGTGACCGTCAGCGCAAGCTTCGCATTGCCTGTCGTCTTGATCTTTTCCGTGGCGCGGTCGACGGAATCGGGGACCGGGCTGTCGTTCAGATACTGCAGCATGTCGCCGAGCGGTCCGCGCGCCGAGCCGTCGATGATGAGTGACCGCGAGCGATCTCCAAGATCGGCAATCTCGCCCGTCACCTTGTCAACCTTGACCCCGCGATACCGTGCCGCGTCGATTTCAAATCGCAGCAGCTTGTTCTCGAGCAGGAACCGTCCGTCGATGTCATCGAACTCCGGCCAGTTTTCAAGCTTGCCGAAGCTCGTGCGCTTCGGCGGCCAGGGCGATGGATCGAATCGGGCGGCCGTGAACGGCGCGACGATCTTGAACTGGCCGTGCTGATCCGGATGCGAATACGGGAACTGATCGAGGTTGCCGTGCACCGCGATGGTCGCGCGATGACCGGTGCCGGCGACGAGGGCGTGGCCGAGGTAGGTGCGGAGCTTCTCGCTCATCGACGTCGGCAGATAGCGCGGCACGCGCGAGACAACGAGGGAATCGAAGTCCGCATCAAGGTCGAGAAAGCCGCGACCGGGCGCCGACTTGTGATATTTGATGTTCATCCCGCCGCGTGCGTCGGCGTTCGCGAAGCTGAACTTGTCGATGTTGACGTCGATCGCGGGCTGATTCGGATCGGCCGTGTCCTTGATCGACCAGGTGGTGCGGGCGGCAAGCGTGTCGAAGTCGAGCTCGGGTTCGTCGAACAGTCCCCGGATCGTGACCGAAGCGTCGCGCGCGTCGAGGTCGATGACACCTTTGCCTTCGTCGGCGTCGACGGTGCCCTTGAGGTTGTCAAACCCCGGCAGTCCGCTATACGGGTGGTGGTGCGCATTGAGTCCGGGCTTGGGCATCTGGGCCGAGACACCGAGTCCGTCGAATGCGGCCTTGAAGCGCACATGCTCGATTGCCTGAACCTTGTTGTTGCGCTGGGCCATTTCGGCCTGCTCGGTCGACGGCGCCGGACGCGCGAAGGCGATCGCATAGTTGCGCAGCATGCCGCGCGGCTCGAAGCGTGCGAGTGCATCCGCGACCGGATCGGGCAGCGGGAGCGTGCGCGCGATGTCGGCAAGCAGACCGACATCCATCGCGTCGCCGTCAATACTGAAGCGTTCGCCGTGTGCAGCGAGCGCCCGGCTCGCCGCGGCGGCGCCGCTGGCCGTGGCGAGCGCGCGACGGCCGAGGTTCGGTCCCTGGTAGGCCGCGCTGAGTCGACTGATGTCGAGGCGGCGGATCAGTGGCGTGCCGTCCGACAGCGGCCGCTCGCCGCCGAATTCGAGCGCGAGCTGGTGAACGTTGAACGTGGCGCCGTCGTTGTCCTGCTCGAGGTCATAACGGAGTTCGGCTGCCGGCACGCTGAGCACCGGGCGGTCTTTCACGAGTTCAAGCGCGAGCGTGTGGCCGGACAGCGCGCCGCGGGCCTGGGTGACGCGCCCGCCGGTGAAGTCGAACCACATCCGGCCGCCGACGCTTCCGGCATCGACGACGATGGGCAGCGACATATATTGAGCGGCGACGTGCAGGTCGAGCGGGCCGGCCTGCGCATACGCCGCGCCATCCCAGCCGCCCGCGTCACCGACCTGACCGAACAGCGCGCTGCGGAAATTCGCACGAAAGTCGAGCGGACCGTGGAGCACGTAGTCGTCGGGCTGCGCCTGAAGGCCGATTTCGTGGGTGCGGCCGTCGTTGATCAACGCAAAACGGATGTCACGCAGCGCAAACTCGGGCGCGTCACGCGTGTGGTCGCGCCAGCGCAACGTGCCGCCGCGCAGAATGATGGCGCGTTGCGACAGCAGCCAGTTCGGGAACGCGCGGTTGTGCTTGCCTTTGAACGCAAGATGAACCCCGCCGATCGAAAGTCCGCCCGACGCGTCACGTTCGATCAGCACATCAGGCGAATCGACGACGAGTCGCGAAAACACCAATTGGGCGCGGATGAATGATTCCCACGCGAGTTGTGCGTTGGCGTGCGGAATCGACAGGCCCGTCACGCCTTGTGCGTTCGTGATGGTCAGCTGGTCGATATCGACGCCGGGCTGCAGTCCTGTCCAGCGTGCCGACAGCTTGCCGATATGGACCGTCGCGTGGAGCGCTTGAGAGAGTTCAGCCTCGATGCGAGGACGAGCGAGACCGATATCCGGCAGTAACAGATACCGGAGCAGCACGATGGCGAGCGTTGCGCCGAAGTACAGCACGAGGGCGCCGACCAGCAGCACCTTGAATATGCGCCGCAACAGGCGGTAGCCACCCGGGTGCGAACTGTCGATGCGCGGCTCGTCGAGGGCGACGGACGTTTCCGGGCGTTCGGACATGCTGCGGGGGTCGTATGCGTATGGTAGTTTGCTGGGGCGTCGAAGGCACTTTAACACAGGCATTGCCCGGCCCGCGAGGCGGCGTGGGTCCGCCGGGAGGCGCGCCAGTGCTCGTTCAACTCTGTTCTATCCCGTTCTATTCAAGCGTGCCTCGCGGCCGCTGCGTACCCCTTTCGCGATGATCGATACCCCCTTGCTGTGCGAAGCGTTCTCGTCCTATGCCACGCGCGTGCTGCACGCGAACCCGGAACTGGCGGCGCGCCTGCCGGAGCTTGCCGGCCGGCCGGTCACACGTGAATGGATGGAGCGCCGCCTCGAGGCACTTGGCGTCGGGCCCGTGGCAGCGCCCGGCGCGGAAGGCGCAAACGCTGAACGTCCGGGCGAGGATGTCCTCAAGCAGGCCTTGCGCCGTCTTCGCGCGGAGGTCTACCTGATTGTGATGGAACGCGACCTCGCCGGCGTGGCGGACGTCGCCGAAGTCACGGGCGCCATGACCGATCTGGCGGAAATCGCTATCCAGCGCTCGCTCGAGGTGCTCGACGCGGAATTGCGCTCGACGTTCGGTGCGCCGCTCGGCGAGACGGACGGCGCGCCGCTGACGCTCGGTGTGGTCGGCATGGGCAAGCTCGGCGGCCGCGAACTCAACGTGTCGTCCGACATCGACCTGATTTTCGTCTACGAGGAAGAGGGCGAAACGGCCGGCGGTCAGCGTAAGCCCTTGTCGAATCACGAATACTTCACGCGTCTCGGCAAGCGTCTGATCGCCGCCCTGTCGGAGCTGACTGCCGACGGCTTCGTCTTTCGGGTCGACATGCGCTTGCGCCCGAACGGCGACTCGGGCGCGCTGGTGTCGAGCCTTGGCATGCTTGAAGAATATTTCTACGTCCAGGGTCGCGAGTGGGAGCGCTATGCGTGGATCAAGGGGCGCCTGGTGAGCCGCACGGACGACGCCAGCGGCGCACGCCTCGCGAATCTGCTCGACGGGCTCGTCAAGCCGTTCGTCTACCGGCGCTATCTCGATTTCAACGTAATCGGCGCGTTGCGCTCGCTCCACGAACAGATTCGTCGCGAGGCCGAGAAGCGCGCGACGATGCGCCCCGAGAAAGCCGATGACATCAAACTGGGGCGCGGAGGGATTCGCGAGATCGAGTTTTCGGCCCAGGTGTTCCAGCTGATCCGCGGCGGGCAGGACGCTGGGTTTCGCGTACGGCCTACGCTTGAGGTCTTCGCTCATGCGGTGTCGCTCGGCCTGCTCGCCGCGCCGATCGCGGCACAACTCTCGAATGCTTACCTGTTTTTCCGGCGCGTCGAGCACCGTCTCCAGTATGCTGACGACGCGCAGACGCATGCGTTGCCGGTCGATCCCGATGCCCGGGCACGTCTCGCCACATCGCTGGCTCATGTCGACTACGCGTCGTTGCTCGACGAGATCAACCGTCACCGCGCACTCGCCGAAGCGCAGTTCGATCGCATTTTCGCCGATAAAAACAACGGGGCGTCGGGGCCGGCTGCGGTCGTGCCGCCAACGGCGTCGGCCGCCGCGTTCACTGCCGCCGCGACCGCTGCAGCGACCTCTGTGGCTTCGACAATGCCACCCACCGATGCCACGGGTCATCATCATGCCCGCGCACAGGACTCGACACAGTCATTCGTGTCCGGCACCGACCTCTGGAACGAGGGTCTGCTCGACGAAGAGGTCGGCCCCGCACTCGCGGCTCAGGTCGCGCGTCTGGGCTTCAGTGATGCGACCGCCATGCTTGCGCGACTGCAAGTCATGCGGGGTTCGACGCGCTATTCGACGTTGCCCGAACGCAGCCGCGATCGTTTCGACCTGCTCGTCACGCGCGTGCTCGACGCCGCGCGCTCACTGCCTGCCGATCAATGCGATGCAATCGTGTTGCGTTTCCTCGATCTGCTCGAGGCGGTCGCGCGTCGCGGTGCCTATCTCGCGCTGCTGGCCGAATATCCCGCTGCGCTGATGCGCGTGCTCTCGGTAATCGGTGCATCACGCTGGGCCGCGGGCTATCTTCAGCAGCATCCTCAATTGCTCGACGAGCTGCTCGACGACGAGGCGCTGTCGGCGCCGTCGGACTGGGTGGCGTTCAAGCAATCCTTGTCGAGGCGGCTCGCACATGCCGACAGCGCCGAGCAGCAGCTCGATCTGCTGCGTCACGCGCAGCACGCCGAGACATTCCGGATCCTGTTGCTCGACCTCGCCGCGCATATCACCGTCGAGCGGATCAGCGACCTGTTGTCCGAACTGGCCGACGCAGTGCTCGAAGTCACCCTGGAGGCTGTCTGGCGGCAGATGCCGAAGCGTCATCGCGATGCGCCTCGGTTTGCCGTGATCGCGTACGGCAAGCTCGGCGGCAAGGAGCTGGGCTACGCGTCCGACCTCGATCTGATCTTCCTGTATGAAGACGACGATGAGCGTGCCGATGAAATCTACGCGGCATTTGCACGGCGTTTGATCACATGGCTCACGACCGCGACAGGTGCCGGTCAGCTCTACGATGTGGACCTGCGGCTGCGTCCGAACGGCTCGTCGGGGCTGCTCGTGACGTCGCTCGACTCGTTCCGGCGCTACCAGCTTCGAGAAGGCGATGGCTCGAATACAGCATGGGTGTGGGAGCATCAGGCGTTGTCGCGGGCGCGCTTCGCGTGTGGTGACGCCGCGATCGGTCAGGCGTTCGAGGCCATCCGGTCGCAAGTGCTGACGCAGCACCGCGAGGCGTTGCCGCTCGCGCAGGAAATCGTGGCCATGCGCGATCGCGTGCTCGAAGGCCATCCGAATCGCACCGCATTGTTCGATTTGAAGCACGACCGCGGTGGCATGGTCGACGTCGAATTCATCGTCCAATATCTCGTGCTTTTGCACGCGTCGAGCCATCCGGAATTGCTGCTGAACACGGGCAATATCGCGCTGCTGCGCGAGCTTGCGCATTTCGGTCTGATGCCCGACAGCGAGGCCGAAGCGGTCGGCAACGCCTACCGGCGGTATCGCGCGATCCAGCACAAGATGCGGCTCGACGGCATGGATGCGGCGCGCGTGCCCGAGGAAACCGTGGCCGGGGAAAAGGCCGCCGTGCAGGGCTTGTGGCGCCGGATCTTTGATGGCGTGCAGCCAGCGCCGCTCGGTGCAATCGGTATCGAGCGTTAGACCGCAGCGGCGAATCAGGCGCCGCAACGATCGGTGGCGCAGGCTACGCTGGCCGCAACGTTCAGTATTGAGCGCTGCGCCGACCTACGCGACCGAAATACGCGATCGACCTACGGGAATCAGGCCGCGAGCATTTCCTTCGCGTGCTTGCGCGTCGTCGCAGTGATTTCGACGCCGCCGAGCATGCGCGCGATTTCCTCGACGCGGCTCGGCTTGTCGAGCGGATCGACGGACGACACGGTGCCCGCGTCGACGGTGCGTTTGGCAACGCGGAAGTGATATTCACCGCGCGCAGCGACCTGCGGCAGGTGGGTCACGCAGAGGACCTGACGCATGCGGCCGAGCTGGTGAAGCAGCCGGCCGACCACTTCGGCGACCGCGCCGCCGATACCCGTGTCCACTTCGTCGAAGATCAGCGTTGGCGTCGGGCTGGCTGCGCTGGCGATCACGGCGAGCGCGAGGCTGATCCGTGCCAATTCGCCACCTGACGCGACTTTCGCGAGCGGCCGTAGCGGCACGCCCGCGTGGCCGGCTACGCGGAATTCAATCTGTTCAAGACCGTTCGGCCCGCCGTTGGGCTGCGGCACGAGCGCGACCTCGAAGCGGCCTCCTGCCATGGCCAGTTCCTGCATGCCGGTCGTCACGGCTTCACCAAGCGCCTTCGCGTGGCGCGTGCGTTCCTTCGACAGCTTTTTCGCGACGTCCTGATAGGCCTTCTGCGCTGCCGCTTCGGCGGCGCGCAAGGCATCGAGGTCGGCGGCGGCGTCGAGCGCCTCGAGTTGAGCGCGGCGCTCCTTGTGTTCGTCCGGCAGCGACTCGGGCTGCAGACGGAATTTGCGCGCCGCGGAGTGCAACGCGTCAAGGCGTGCATCGACCTCGGCAAGCCGATCCGGGTCGAGGTCGAGTCGTTGCGCGTAATGATTGAGCGAGTAGACCGCTTCCTGAATCTGGATTTCGGCCGGCTCGAGCGCCGCGAGCGCATCGGACAGGTCTGAATCGACCTCGGCCAGGTTGCGCAGCCGCGCGATGACCGCTGCGATCTGGTGCAGCATCGATTCGTCGGATTCGGACAGCGCGCCCAGCGCGGACTGCACGCCGTCGATCAGGTTGGCGGCGTTCGACAGGCGGCGATGCTCGACGTTGATCTCTTCCCATTCGCCGGCCTGCGGCTTGAGCTTGTCGAGTTCGGCGAGCTGCCAGGCAAGGCGCTCGCGTTCGAGCTGGATTTCGCGATCGCGGGACACGGCGGCTTCGATCGCAGCGCTCGCATCGCGTACCGCGCGCCACGCGCGCGACGTATCGGCCGCGAGGTTTCCCAGACCCGCATGCGTATCGAACAAGTCACGTTGCGCGTCGGCACGCATCAGCAATTGGTGCGCATGCTGTCCATGAATATCGACCAGCATCTCGCCGACCTCGCGCAACTGCACGAGCGTCGCTGCCGTGCCGTTGATAAACGCGCGCGACCGGCCGTTGGCATCGATGACCCGGCGCAGCAGAACAGTCCCTGTCTCGCCTTCGAGCGCCTGCTCCGCAAGCCATGCGTCCACGGCGGGGTAAGTCGAAAACTCGGCTGTGATGTCGGCGCGCGCCTGGCCGGTGCGCACGGACGATGCATCCCCGCGTGCGCCGAGCGTCAGGGCAAGCGCATCGATCAGGATCGATTTGCCGGCGCCGGTTTCCCCGGAGAAGACGGTAAAGCCGGTGTCGAACTCGAGGTCGAGCGCGTCGACGACGACGAAATCGCGAATCGAAAGATGACGCAGCATGGCAGACGTGCTCTCCAGGGCGGCACGGGGTGGAGCTGAAAACAGAAATGTACCTGAGTGCGCGTGACACTCAAACGGGAGGCCCGCTCAGTCCCTCGTCAGCCGCGCAGCTCGTCGTCTTCGTGCGACGGGTACTCGTTCCAGTGAAGTTTCTTGCGCAGCGTCGCGAAGTGGCTGTGGCCGACCGGATGCAGGAAGGGCACCGTATGTTTGGCGCGGCGGACCTCGATCACATCGTTGAGCTCCAGCGCGGTGAACGCCTGCATGTCGAAGTTCGCATTGACGTCGCGACCCGCGACGATCTTGATCGCGATCTCGGAGTCGTCGGGCAGCACGATGGGGCGGTTCGACAAGGCGTGCGGGGCAATCGGCACGAGCACGATGCCTTCGAGCTGCGGATGGAGAATCGGGCCCTGGGACGAGAGCGCATACGCAGTCGACCCCGTGGGCGTTGCGACGATCAGACCGTCGGAGCGCTGGTTATACATAAAGCGCCCGTCGACCGAGACCCGCAGCTCCGCCATGCCGGAAAAGCCTGAACGATTGACCACGACATCGTTCAGCGCATCGGAGCGGAAAATCGTCTGGCCTTCGCGGCGGATCCGCGCTTCGAGCAGCGAGCGCTCTTCGCGCTCGAACGCGCCGCCGAGCATGTCGAGCACGACCGTCCGCATCTCTTCGAGCGGGATGTCCGTAATAAACCCGAGGCGGCCGGCGTTGATCCCGATCAGCGGCGTGCCGAACGGGGCCAGTTCGCGGCCGATACCCAGCATCGTGCCGTCGCCGCCGACGACGACGGCCACGTCGGCGCGTTCGCCGATCTGCGCGGGGCTCAGGCGCTCGAAGCCGTCGAGTCCGAGGCTGACGCCCGTCTCGGCTTCGAAAACGACCGTGTAGCCTTTGCTGGCGATGCACGTCGCCAGCGTCTTGAGGGGTTCAGCGATGCCCGGTGTATTGGCTCGGCCGATCAGCGCGACGGTCTTCAATAGTCTCCCCTTTTTTCCATGCCCCGAATTACACCATAGGATATGCCGGGCGGGCACGCGGTTCCGGATGTCGAGGTTTGTCCGGATGTCGTGCCGGCTTCGCACAATTGCGCGGCAATCGTGGAAAAGCGGGCAATGAAACGTCCTTTTAACCCGCATGCACGCCGCCGCCATCCGGTTACAATCGGTCCATGCTCGACCCACGCGCCCAAACCCTGCTCAAGACCCTGATCGAACGGTACATCGCCGAAGGTCAGCCGGTCGGCTCGCGCACGCTGTCGAAGTTCTCGGGGCTGGAGCTGTCGCCCGCGACGATCCGCAACGTGATGTCCGATCTCGAGGAGCTTGGACTCGTCTCGAGCCCGCATACCTCTGCGGGACGGGTGCCGACGCCGCGTGCCTATCGGCTGTTCGTGGACACGATGTTGACCGTCCAGCCGCTTTCCGACGACGAGCAGGTCAAGCAGAACGTCCAGCAACGGCTTACGCCGGCCGAACCGGCCAAGCTTGTCGCAGCAGCGGCGAGCGTGTTGTCGAACCTGTCGCAGTTCGCGGGCGTCGTGCTGACGCCGCGCCGCAGCCATGTGTTCAAGCAGATCGAGTTCATGCGGCTGTCGGAGAAGCGGATCCTGCTGATCATCGTGACGCCCGAAGGCGACGTGCAGAACCGCATCATGGCGACGCAGCGCGAATATTCGCCCGCGCAGCTGATCGAAGCGTCGAACTACATCAATAGTAATTTCGCGGGTCTCAGTTTCGACGAAGTGCGCCGGCGTTTGCGCACCGAAATCGATCAATTGCGTGGCGACATGACCGTGCTGATGCAGCAGGCCGTGGCGGCGAGCACCGACGAAACGGATCCCGGCGAAACGGTGCTGATTTCAGGCGAACGGAACCTGCTGGAGGTTGCCGACCTGTCGTCGGACATGGCGCGGCTGCGCAAGCTGTTCGACGTTTTCGACCAGCGCACGAGCCTGCTCCAGCTACTCGACGTGTCGAGCCACGCGCAGGGCGTGCAGATCTTTATCGGCGGCGAGTCGAACCTCGTACCGATCGAGGAAATGAGCGTCGTCACCGCACCCTACGAGGTCGACGGCAAGATCGTCGGCACCCTAGGCGTCATCGGCCCGACCCGGATGGCGTATCAACGTGTGATTCCGATTGTCGATATCACGGCACGTTTGCTGTCGAATGCGTTGAGCCAGCATTGAGTCGTCACGCGTGCCGCGCTTGACGGCGCCACGCACCCAATCGGCGCCATAGAAGAATCGTATCGGCTGACTGGTCGCAAGCGCGGCCATCCGGGTGCACAATGGCCCCTTCGCCGACTCTCTGCCGAACTGATGCGATTCGATCTTGAACTTCCTTCCCAGGACCCGAATGCGACGGCGCAGCGCACGGCGGTGTTGCTGATCAATCTCGGCACGCCCGACGCGCCGACGCCGCGCGCGGTACGCAAATACCTGGCTGAATTCCTGTCGGACCCGCGCGTCGTCGAAATCCCGCAGTGGATCTGGCAACCGATTCTCCGTGGCGCGATCCTGCCGTTTCGCGGCCGCGCGTCGGCCCACAAATACACCTCGGTCTGGATGCCCGAAGGCTCGCCGCTGCGCGTCTACACCGAGCAACAGACCAACGCATTGCGCGCATGGTTTGTGGCGCACGGCGTGCCAGTGCTGGTCGATTACGCAATGCGCTACGGCTCGCCGTCCATCGCGGACGTCCTCGGCCAGCTCAAGCGCGCCGGCGCCGATCGCATCCTGCTGCTGCCGATGTATCCGCAATATGCCGCATCGACCGTGGCCACCGCGTTCGACAAGGTCGCGGACGCAATGCGGCGCATGCGCAATCAACCCGAGATCCGCGCGATCAAACAATATCCGGATGCGCCGGGCTATATCGCTTCACTCGCGGCGCAGATTCGCGAATATTGGGCGATTCATGGCGTGCCGAATTTCGCCGCAGGCGACCGATTGTTGTTGAGTTTTCACGGCTTGCCCAAGCGCACGCTGAACCTCGGCGATCCGTATCACAACCAGTGTCAGCTCACGGGTGGTCTGCTGGCCCAGGCACTTGGTCTCGACGAGACGAGTTGCCGGGTGACCTTCCAGTCGCAGTTCGGTCGCGAGGAATGGCTCCAGCCCTATACGGCGCCGACGCTTGCCGAACTCGGCGCCGCAGGCGTTCGGCGCGTCGACGTGTTTTGCCCGGGCTTCACGGCGGACTGTCTCGAAACGATCGAAGAGATCGGCATGGAAGGGCGCGACGCGTTTCTGAAGGCCGGCGGCAAGGAATATCATCGCGTGCCGTGCGTGAACGCGTCGCCGGCGTTCATCGAGGCGCTCGGCCAGATCGCGTTGGCCAATCTTGGCGGGTGGGTCGAGGTTCAGGCGGTCGCGTCGCCCGCGGACCGCAGGGCGGCCGCGCAGGATTTCCTGCACGCCGTTCGTTGACCGCGACTACCCAGTCGGGTTGCTCGGAAGCGTGACTAGCGCGCCTGTTTGGCCCGTCCGGAGAACGACGCAATCCGAAAAGGCACTCCGCTGTTTTTTGCTCTGATACGTTGATGCAATACAAGATTTCAACCGAACCCACCGCGCGCCTGCGCATCGACAAATGGCTATGGGCGGCGCGCTTCTTCAAGACGCGCTCGCTCGCCGCGGATGCGGTCGGGAAGGGCCGTGTAAGGGTGAACGGCGATGCGGTGAAGACTGCAAAGGAAGTACGCGTCGGCGATCTTGTGACGATCGAGATCGAGCGGCTGCGCTGGGAAGTTGAAGTCCTCGGAATCTGCGATGTGCGGGGACCCGCCACGGTCGCGCAGACGCTCTACGCGGAGACCCCGGAAAGCACAAAGGCGCGATCCGATGAGCTGGCGCGCCGCAAGACGTTTCATGAACCGGCGGCCGAGCGCCATGGCCGGCCGACCAAGCGCGACCGGCGCGATATGGATCGATTTTCGGGCGGGGATTAAGTCAGCGGTTCGTCGCGATGCGGGCCCGTCAGCAGGGCGAGCACCTGGCGTACACGAGCGGTCCAGAGCCGAAGCGCGTCGGCCACGTCAGTCAGACGGGCGTTTCAGTCGCTACGTTCACCGGCACGCGGCCGGCCGGGGTGCGACCCATTGCATGATCGTCGCCTTTGCGCCGCCGTATTCGGAATTGCAGCGCGTGACCGCGCCGGACATACAGATTTCCAGGGTCGTGGCAATCAGCACGGCCATGATGGTTGCAACCGCAAAGCTGAGTCTCATGACGATTCCTTCGCTTGCGCTTTGCACGTTTTGTCCATGACACCCAACCCGAGCGCAACCTTGATGCCCGGAGCCTGGCTGTCACGGGCGGGCGTCAGCTACGACGCCACCGGAGCTCCCCACTCCGGAAAGACGTTGGCGCGAAGCACACAGGGCGACGTCGGGATGCTCGTGGATTGACCTGAGAGGGTCCGAAGCAACTCCGGCGTCGGCCGTAAGGCCGGTTGACCGTGCTCGCGCTCGTATGCGCGTGATGACAATGAGTGTAGGTCAGCCAAAAAGACCCCTCAATCATATTGAGGTATCGGCACGACACCCTATGTAACGAGCTATTGCAAACCGCGGGCGGTGAAAAAATTTGTCAAATTGATCCTTGAAATGGGGCCGATAGGCCCGATATCGGGCAAGGCGTGACTTTGGCGACACGCGGTCCGATTCCGGGGCGAAAAATTTCGGGGCCCGATCAGGACCTGATAGCATGCCGCGCTGGTCGGGCATGCCGTGCCGATTGCGCGACCCAGGCAGTGCGTGCGTTTGCGCGTGCGTCCGTTCCGGATGCCCCGGGTACGCAGCCTGCGCAGGACTCCGGCAGGCCGCGACCCGCACGACCGGCGAATTGCCGGGCTTCCCGGGCGCCGGGCTTCCCCGGTAACGGCAGCGCGACGCCGCGGCCGGACAGCAATGTCTGCCGCCTGTTCACCAGTAATCGATTGATGACCCAGACGGAATGAGCATGGAAGAGAACCAAGCGACGCAGAACCCGGGCGAAACCCCCGAGAACGCTGCTGCCGCCCAGGCAGCGAGCCAGGCAGCCGGCGCGGCAGCGCCCGGCGCCGATGCACCGGCGGCAGGCGCCACGGATGCGGCAACCGGCGCCCAGGCCCTCGCCGATGCGCAGGCCAAGCTGGCCGAGATGCAGGAAAACTACCTGCGCGCCAAGGCCGAGACGGAAAACGTGCGCCGCCGCGCGCAGGAAGAACTCGAAAAGTCGCACAAGTTTGCGATCGAGCGTTTCGCGGAACATCTGCTGCCGGTCGTCGACAGCCTCGAAGCCGCGGCCGGTGACACGACGGGCGATCTCGGCAAGATCCGTGAAGGCGTCGAACTCACGTTGCGCCAGCTGAATTCGGCGCTCGAGAAGGGTCGCGTCGCGGTCATCAACCCGATTGGCGAGAAGTTCGATCCGCACCGCCACCAGGCGATTTCGATGGTGCCGGCCGATCAGGAGCCGAACACCGTGGTTGCCGTGCTGCAGAAAGGCTTCCTGATCGCCGACCGCGTGCTGCGTCCCGCGCTCGTGACGGTCGCAGCAGCAAAGTAAGCGAAGCAGCCGAGGGGCGAACGCACGCGGACGGGCCGCGGTCGGGTGATTGAAAAAAATATCGCCCTGATCAAAAAAGGGTCTTGAAACGAAGTAGCGTGCCCCTATTTAGCTGACATCAGACATTGAGTGCCTTGCAGGCGATGCAGGGCCGGAACCAAAGCATTCACGGAGATTTGACACATGGCCAAAATCATCGGTATCGACCTCGGCACGACGAATTCGTGCGTGGCGATCATGGAAGGCAACACGACGAAAGTCATCGAAAACGCGGAAGGCACGCGCACGACGCCGTCGATCATCGCCTATATGGAAGACGGTGAAGTCCTCGTTGGCGCACCCGCCAAGCGTCAGGCCGTCACGAACCCGCGCAATACGGTGTACGCGGCGAAGCGCCTGATCGGCCGCCGTTTCGAGGAAAAGGAAGTCCAGAAAGACATCGGACTGATGCCTTACAAGATCGTCAAGGCCGACAACGGTGACGCCTGGATCGAAGTGCGCGACCAAAAGCTCGCTCCGCCGCAGATCTCGGCCGAAGTGCTGCGCAAGATGAAGAAGACCGCCGAAGACTATCTCGGCGAGCCGGTGACGGAAGCCGTGATCACGGTGCCCGCGTACTTCAACGACTCGCAGCGTCAGGCGACGAAGGATGCCGGCCGCATCGCGGGTCTCGACGTCAAGCGCATCATCAACGAACCGACGGCGGCTGCACTCGCGTTCGGTCTCGACAAGGCTGAAAAGGGCGACCGCAAGATTGCCGTGTACGACCTCGGTGGCGGCACGTTCGACGTGTCGATCATTGAAATCGCTGACGTCGACGGTGAAACGCAGCTCGAAGTGCTCTCGACGAACGGCGATACGTTCCTCGGCGGTGAAGACTTCGACCAGCGCATCATCGACTACATCATCAGCGAGTTCAAAAAGGACCAGGGCGTCGACCTGTCGAAGGACGTGCTCGCGCTGCAACGCCTGAAAGAAGCGGCTGAAAAGGCCAAGATCGAGCTGTCGAGCTCGGCGCAGACCGAACTGAACCTGCCGTACATCACGGCCGATGCAAGCGGTCCGAAGCACTTGAGCCTCAAGCTCACGCGCGCCAAGCTCGAAGCGCTGGTCGAAGACCTGATCGAACGCACGATCGAACCGTGCCGCAAGGCCATGAACGACAAGGGCCTGAAGGTCGGCGACATCGACGACGTGATTCTCGTCGGCGGTATGACGCGGATGCCGAAGGTGCAGGAGAAGGTCAAGGAGTTCTTCGGCAAGGAACCGCGCCGTGACGTGAACCCGGACGAAGCCGTGGCCGTCGGTGCTGCGATTCAAGGTCAGGTTCTGTCGGGCGACCGCAAGGACGTGCTGCTGCTCGACGTGTCGCCGCTCTCGCTCGGTATCGAGACGCTCGGCGGCGTGATGACGACGATGATTTCGCGGAATACGACGATCCCGACGAAGCACGGTCAGGTGTTCTCGACGGCCGACGACAACCAGGGCGCCGTGACGATCAAGGTGTTCCAGGGCGAAGGCGAGATGGTCGTTCGCAACAAGCTGCTGGGCGAGTTCAACCTCGAAGGCATCCCGCCCGCACCGCGTGGCGTGCCGCAGATCGAAGTGTCGTTCGACGTCGATGCGAACGGCATCCTGCACGTGTCGGCGAAGGACAAGGCGACCGGCAAGGAAAACAAGATCACGATCAAGGCGAACTCGGGTCTGTCGGAGCAGGAAATCGAGCGCATGGTCAAGGACGCTGAAGCGAATGCGGCCGAAGACAAGAAGCTGCGTGAGCTCGCCGAATCGCGTAACCAGGCTGATGCGCTGATCCACAGCAGCCGCAAGGCGCTGACGGAATACGGCGACAAGCTGGAAGCCGACGAGAAGACGAAGATCGAAGGCGCGATCAAGGACCTCGAAGACGCCGTGCGTGGCGGCGAAAAGGCCGACATCGACGCGAAGGTCGAAGCCCTGTCGGCTGCATCGCAGAAGCTCGGCGAAAAGATGTATGCCGACATGCAGGCCGCGCAGGCTGCAGGCGGCGCGCAAGAGGGCGCTGAGCAGGCTGGCGAAGCACATCAGGCTTCGGGCAAGGCCGAAGACGACGTCGTCGACGCCGACTTCAAGGAAGTGAAGAAGGACTAAACGTTCCAGGCAGGCCGTCCGCGTTACACCGGACGGCCGTTTTGCTTGTGGAATACGGCGCCTGGCGACCCTTTTGGGGCGACCAGGCCATATCGTTTTTGTGAGGGTCGCAAGGCCCGCAGCGAGTCGTACCGAGAATTATGGCGAAACGGGATTACTACGAGGTTCTGGGCGTTGCCAAGAACGCGAGCGAAGACGAAATCAAGAAGTCGTATCGCAAGCTCGCGATGAAGTATCACCCCGACCGGAACCCGGACAACAAGGATGCGGAAGAGCATTTCAAGGAGGCCAAGGAGGCCTATGAAATGCTGTCCGACGCGCAGAAGCGCGCAGCGTACGATCAGTACGGCCACGCCGGTGTCGACCCGAATATGGCGGGCGCGGGCGGTCAGGGATTCGGCGGATTTGCCGAAGCATTCGGCGATATCTTCGGTGACATCTTTGGCCAGGCGGCGGGCGGTGCGGGTGCGCGCGGCGGCCGCGGCGGCGGCGGTCCGCAGCAATATCGCGGCGCCGACCTGCGCTACAGCATGGAGATCACGCTCGAGCAGGCGGCCCATGGCTACGAGACGCAGATCCGCGTGCCGAGCTGGACGACCTGCGACATCTGTCACGGCAACGGCGCGAAGCCGGGCACCAAGCCCGAGACCTGCCCGACGTGCGGTGGCAGCGGTGCGGTGCGCATGTCGCAAGGCTTCTTCAGCATCCAGCAGACGTGCCCGAAGTGCCATGGGTCGGGAAGCTATATCCCCGAGCCTTGCGCGAACTGTCACGGTGCCGGCAAGGTCAAGCAGACGAAGACGCTCGAGGTCAAGATTCCGGCAGGGATCGACGACGGCATGCGTATCCGTTCGGCCGGCAACGGCGAACCGGGTCTGAACGGCGGACCGTCGGGCGACTTGTTCGTCGAGATTCATATCAAGCCGCACACGGTGTTCGAGCGTGATGGCGACGACCTGCATTGCCAGATGCCGATCGCCTTCACGACGGCGGCGCTCGGTGGCGAGATCGAAGTGCCGACGCTGTCGGGGCGCGTGACGTTCCCGGTGCCCGAAGGCACGCAGTCGGGCCGTACGTTCCGCTTGCGCGGCAAGGGTATCAAGGGCGTGCGGGCTTCGGTGCCCGGCGATCTCTACGTGCACGTTGTCGTCGAGACACCGGTCAAGCTCACGGACACGCAGCGCGAGTTGCTCAAGCAGTTCGAGAAGTCGCTCAACGAGGGTGGTGCGCGTCATAGCCCGCAGAGCAAGGGCTGGTTCGATCGCGTAAAGAGCTTCTTCGAATAAGCATGGCGTGGTGATGTCGTACGCGTTGCTCGATGATTGCAACGCGTCGGCGACGCAGGCGACGAGCCGGCTCTATACGGGCCTGGTTCGCGAGCTGGCGTCGTACGGCGCGCACGATGTGGATGCGGTGTGCGCGCAGGCGGCGCACGCTCTCGAGCACGAAGGGCTACATGCGGTCGTGCTTGCCGACTACGAGTGGGGTGCACTCGTGTCGGTCGACCATATTGCCGCCGACGTGGTGGAAAAAGCGCAGGCCGGGAAACCGGCCCTGCGCTTTTTGCTTTTTGCGCGGTGCGAGCGGCTCTCGCGTGAGCAGGTCGATGCATGGTTGGAAGACCAGGAAGCGGGGCTGAATCTGAAGCCCGACTCGATCGCCCCCCCCGCCCCGCATCCGACATCGGAGCCCGCCGTTGCGGGGCTCACACACATCGCGCGCGATACGACGCGCGCGCAGTTCGACGCGGCGATCGACGATATCCATGCCGCCCTCGAGCGTGGTGACACGTATCAGATCAACTACACATACCGTCTCGGGTTCGATACGTTCGGGCCACCCGTCGCACTCTATCGGCGCTTGCGTGCGAGGCAACCCGTGCGATACGGCGCGCTGATCGCGATGCCCGATGGACGCCACGTGCTGTCATGCTCGCCCGAACTGTTTCTGCAGCACGAGCGCGGCACGCTTCACGCACAACCGATGAAGGGCACGGCGGCGCGCGTCGACGACGCTGTCGAGGATCAGCGCGTACGCGAAGCGCTCGCCGCAGATCCGAAGAATCGCGCCGAGAACCTGATGATCGTCGACTTGCTGCGCAACGACATCGGCCGCGTCGCGGAGATTGGTTCCGTGTCGGTGCCCGAGTTGTTTTCGGTCGATGCCTATGGCCGCGTGTGGCAGATGACATCGACGGTGCGTGCCCGGCTGCGTGAGTCGTTGAGCTTCGCGCAGGTCCTGCGCGCGTTGTTTCCGTGCGGGTCGATTACGGGTGCACCCAAGCATCGCGCGATGGAGTTGATTGCCTCGCTCGAACAATCGGCGCGCGGCCTGTACACCGGGTCGATCGGCTGGCTCGATGCACCGTCGCCCGGTCAGCGCTGCGGCGATTTTTGCCTGTCGGTCGCGATCCGCACGCTGGTCCTCGAGCCGGGTGGGCGTACCGGCCAGATGGGTGTCGGCGCCGGCATCGTGCTCGACAGCGAAGCCGATTCAGAATGGGAGGAGTGCAAGGTGAAAGCGCGATTCGCGACCGGACTCGATTCGGGTATCGGCCTGTTCGAAACGATGCGTGCCACCCGCGATGGCGGGGTCGTCCACTTCGACCGGCATCTGGCCCGGCTCGTGCACAGTGCGGCCGAACTCGGCCTGCGTGCCGATGATGCCGCCATAGTCGAGGCAATGCGCGCGTATGTCGCGCTGCTCAGCGACGGCACGCATCGGGTCAAACTGTCGTTGAACTCAACCGGTCAGATCGAGATCGGTGGTGGCCCGCTTGTGCCCCTCGTGCCGCCTGCGCTACCTCCGCTGCATGCGCCGACCGTCGCCACGGACGGCGCTGACTCAGCGACGGCATCGCCCCCGTTCGATGTAAATATCGTCTTCGCAGACGAGTACGGATTTGGGCCGACCGACGCGGACAACGCGCTGCTCGCGCACAAAACGACTGCACGCGAAACGTACGATGCCGCGTGGCGCATGGCTGAGCAGCATGGCGCGTTCGACATGCTCTTCTTCAACTCGCGTGGCGAGCTGACCGAAGGCGGTCGCACCAATGTATTCGTGCAACTGGATGGGCGGTGGTTCACGCCGCCGCTGCACTGTGGATTGTTGCCCGGCATCCTGCGCGGCGTGATGCTCGAGGATCCGACATGGTCCGCGGCCGAACGCGTGCTGACGCGCGCCGATGTGAGGAACGCCGAGGCGATCGTTGTCTGCAACGCGCTTAGAGGCGCGCTGCGGGCGCACGTCGTCGAACGTGTCTAGAACGCGTGCTCGGGGCCGGGGAAGGTGCCTTCCTTGACGGCCTTCACATACGCGGCAATCGCTTCGTGCACGCTGCCGGCCGATTCGAGGAAGTTCTTGACGAAGCGAGGGCGCTTGCCTGGAAACACGCCGAGCATGTCGTGCAGGACCAGCACCTGACCCGAACAGTCGACGCCCGCGCCGATGCCGATCGTCGGAATGCTCAGCATCTGCGTGACCTCGGTGCCGAGCTTCGCGGGTACCGCCTCGATCACGACAAGTTGCGCGCCGGCCTGTTCGATCGCCTGCGCATCACGCCGCAGCTGATCGGCGCCTTCGTCGGACTTGCCCTGCACCTTGAAACCGCCAAACGCGTGCACCGATTGCGGCGTCAGGCCGATATGCGCGCAGACGGGGACCGAGCGATCGACCAGAAAGCGAATCGTGTCGGCGAGCCAGACACCGCCTTCGAGCTTGACCATTTGCGCACCCGCGCGCATCAGCGTGACAGCGTTGTTGAACGCGTCGACCGGCGTGCCGTAGCTGCCGAACGGCAAATCGGCAATCACGAGCGCGTTCTTGTTGCCGCGCGATACGGAGGCTGTGTGGTAAGCAATATCGGCGACCGTGACGGGCAGCGTCGTTGTATGCCCTTGCAGTACGTTGCCGAGCGAGTCGCCGATCAGCACCGAGTCGACACCGGCGGCGTCGCATGCCGCGGCGAAGCTTGCATCGTAGGCTGTCAGCATCGCGATCTTTTCACCGCGCGCGCGCATTTCGGCGAGGCGCGGCACCGTGATCGCCGTGCGCGCGGCATCTTGCAGATAACTCATGGAACGGGGCTCCAGGGAAGCACGCGCTTCAGGCGTGCGATTCAGGAAGAGGGGACACGGTTCGGGATCCGGCACTGGCCAAGATCGACGCGTTCGATGCGCTGGTCCGAGACCGCGGCGACAAAGTCGGCTGCGCGGCCCAGCCCCGGGATCACGATATCGGGGCTGACTTCGACGAGCGGCACGAGAACGAACGCGCGTTGCGTCATCCGCGGGTGCGGCACACAGAGGTCCGCCGTGTCGATGATGTCGTCACCGTACAGCAGGATATCGAGGTCGAGCGTGCGCGGCGCATTGCGAAACGGCCGCTCGCGGCCGAAGTGGTGTTCGATCGCGAGGCACAACGCGAGCAGCCGTGCTGCGGCGAGCGAAGTCTCGATCGCCACCACGGCATTCATATAGTCGTCGCCGCCCGCATCGACGGGAGCCGAGCGGTAGAAGCCCGACTTGGCAACAACAGTCAGGCCTGAGTGCTGCGCGAGGCAGACGACGGCATCCTTGAGCGTCTGCCGTGCATCGCCGAGGTTCGCACCGAGGCCGAGATAGGCTAACGTCATCTATGTGCTTCGTTTGTTACAAGTCCGTTCGGGGCGGTCGTTGCCACCCGTTCGGCAAGCATCTTGCCACGCCTCGCGGCATCGTGCTGCGTTCAGCCCTGTGCTATGCGCGGGCCGCATCAAACCACGCGGCATCATGCGCCCGGGTACGCGGCACGACACATTGCCGGCGATTCCGGGTGGTGAGTGGCGGATCGGCCGCGGACTGAGCGGCGTCATGCCGTGCACCGGCGATGCGTCGCGCAGTCCGTGACGAGATGTCACGCGTCGGGGGCGTCGCCCGACGAGGCGTCGGCATCATCGTCGGCATCGGCTCCGTGATGCGAACGCGGCGCGCCGTCGTCCGCCCCGGGCTTCGCACCGCTGCGTCCGCCGCGGCGGCGACGGCGGCGCGGGCCGCGTTCACGAGTCGAGCCCTGATTGAGCAACACTTCGCGAGCGGCGACGTCGCCTTCGACAAAATCCTTCCACCACGCGCCGACCGCGGCATCCAGCTCGCCCGATTCGCAACGCAGCATCACGAAGTCGAACGCGGCACGGAAACGCGGATGCTCGAGCAGGCGCAGGGCGGTACGGCCGCTGTGCTTTTCGAGCCGCGGCTGCATCGCCCAGATTTCCTTCATGTCGGCGACAAAGCGCTTTTGAATCGCCAGCTTTTCGGTCTGCGTGTCGAGCACTTCGTCCATCGCGCGATGCAGCGCCGGAATCGGATACTCGCCGCCGGCCGTATGCTTGTTCCAGCGGTCCTGCACCTGTTGCCACAACAGGGCGGCGAACAGAAAGCCCGGCGAGACGGGCTTGCCGGCGCGTACGCGATCATCGGTGCTGGTCAGCGCGAGCGAGACGAACTTCTCGCCATGCGGCTGTTCGAGCACGACATCGAGCAGCGGCAACAGACCGTGATGCAGGCCCTCGGCGCGCAGGCGCTGCAGACAGGCGAGCGCGTGGCCCGAGAGCAGCAGCTTGAGCATTTCGTCGAAGAGCCGCGCCGCGGGCACGTTGTTGATCAGATCCGCGAGGCGCGTGATCGGCGCGCGCGTGGCCGGGTCGATGTCGAAGCCGAGCTTGGCCGCAAAGCGTACAACGCGCAGCATCCGCACCGGGTCTTCGCGATAACGCGTCGCCGGATCGCCGATCATGCGCAGCGTGCGCGCACGGATATCGGCCATGCCGTTGTGATAATCGAGCACCGTCTGGGTGGCCGGATCGTAGTACATCGCGTTGATCGTGAAGTCGCGACGCGTCGCGTCTTCATGCTGCTCGCCCCACACGTTGTCGCGCAGCACGCGACCGCTCGCGTCGACCGCATGCGTGCGGCGATCGAGCTCCGAGCGCTTCAGGCGGCGCGGCGGCTCCGCGCTCGCGCTTTCCTGAGCCTGACCGCCACCACCGCTGTTACCGCCATTACCGCTACTGCCGGTCTCGGCGGCCGGATCGACGAGCGCGCGGAACGTCGACGTCTCGATGATGTCCTGGCCGAACTGCACGTGAACGATCTGAAAGCGCCGTCCGATGATCCGGGCACGGCGAAACAGCTTCTGGACCTGTTCGGGTGTTGCGTCCGTCGCGACGTCAAAGTCCTTGGGCGCGACGTTGAGCAACAGGTCACGTACGGCGCCGCCGACGATAAACGCACGGAACCCCGCCTGCTGAAGCGTATCGGTCACACGGACCGCATTGCGCGAGATCAGCGCGGGATCGATATGGTGAACGTCGGCCGACACGATGGTCGGCGTTGTCGGGGTGCGCGCATCGGCAGCATCGGCTGCCGCCGCATCGGCTTCGTCCTGGCCCAGTAGCCGGCGTATGAGTTTTTTTATCACTTGGCTTCGAACAGTTCGAGTACGCGCCAGCCATGCTGGGTGGCAAAAGCACGCAACGTCGGGTCGGGATTCGTCGCGATCGGGTCGGTGACCTTCTCGAGCAGCGGGATGTCGTTGCGCGAATCGCTGTAGAAATAGCTGCGCTCAAAGCTCGACCAGTCAAGGCCGAGCGAGGTGAGCCATTGCTCGGTACGCAGAATCTTGCCTTCCTGAAAGCTCGGGATACCGTCGATCTCGCCCGTGTAGGCGCCCAGCGGATCGCCGTCCACCGTGGCGGGCATCGGCGCGATCAGGCATTCGATACCGAAGGCGCGTGCAATCGGAGCCGTCACGAAGGCATTCGTGGCGGTGATCATGCAGACCAGGTCGCCAGCTTCCTGGTGGCCGCGCACGAGCTCGAGTGCGGCCGGCAGCATGGCCGGGTGGATCACTTCCTTCATGAACTGCTCGTGCCAGGCGTGCAACTCGTCGCGCGTGTGGCGCGTGAGTGGCTCGAGCGCGAAGCGAAGGTAGGCATAAATGTCCAGCGTTCCGGCCTTGTAGTCGGAATAGAACTTCTCGTGTTCGCGCAAAAAGCTCGCCTCGTCCACGATGCCCAGCCGGACCATGAAGCGGCCCCATTCGTGGTCGCTGTCGGTCGGCAGCAGCGTGTGATCGAGATCGAACAGTGCGAGGTTGCGTGCAGCTTTAGTCATGGGGCGATATTTTACTTGAAGCAGAAAAGGCGTTCCGCCTGGATGTGTCAGGGCGCGGCCGCCCCGTTTTCGGGGCTCGCGAGCATGGCGCGCAACAGGGGGAGTGTGACCGCCCGCTTTTGTTCGAGCGAGAAGCGGTCGAGCGCGTCGAACAAGGCCATCAGGCTCGGCATATCGCGTTTGAAGTGCGTGAGCAGGTACGGCGGCACATCGTCGGCGAGCGCGATACCGCGAGCGCGTGCGGCGTTCTTGAGCGCGAGAATCTTGCCGTCGTCATCGAGCGCTGCGACCTGATAAACAAGGCCCCAGCCCAGTCGCGTGCGCAGGTCGTCACGCACGGCGAGGCCGAGCGGCGCAGCATCGCCGGCGACGACGAGTGCGTGGCGGGCGTGGGCACGGACTTCATTGAACAGGTTGAACAGCGCGACTTGCTGAGCCCCCGACAACGCCTGGACGTCGTCGACCGCATAGATGGTCACGTCCGCGGAAAACTCGAAAGCGGCCAGCGGGCTGTGCGGACCGGCATAGCGCGCGCGGTTCCCGCCCGTGGCGTGGCACAGCGCGTGGAGCAGATGCGATCGGCCGCTTCCGCCGCTGCCCCACATGAATAGCGTACGGTCGGCAGGCGGCTCGCTGGCGCCAAGCGCCTCGTTAAGGCCGCGAAGCTGGGCGACAAGTTCGAGGTTCGCACCGGTGACGAAGCTGTCGAACGTCGCGGGCGGCGGCGTGCCGAGGTCGAGCACGAGCTGGCGCGCGGGCGGCGTGGACGAGGGCGGTGGCGCGAGGGAAGACATCAGGAAAGGCAGGGCCTGCTGCACGAATGCACGCGGTGTGATGCGAGAGTCGGGGCGGACCCTTGCGCATCGGTTAAAATCCGCATTCTACCGAACCTCACTGTTTGCTCCGCCATGAATGATCCCAAAGTCGGCACTGCCGCATCTGGTCTGTCCTATCGCGACGCGGGCGTCGACATCGATGCGGGCGACGCGCTGGTCGACCGTATCAAGCCGTTTGCCAAGAAGACGCTGCGCGACGGCGTGCTAGGCGGGATCGGCGGTTTCGGCGCGCTGTTCGAAGTGCCCAAGAAGTACCGTGAACCCGTGCTCGTGTCGGGCACCGACGGCGTGGGCACCAAGCTCAAGCTGGCGTTCGACCTCAACAAGCACGACACCGTCGGTCAGGATCTCGTCGCGATGAGCGTCAACGACATCCTGGTGCAGGGCGCCGAGCCCTTGTTTTTCCTCGATTATTTTGCGTGCGGCAAGCTCGACGTCGATACGGCGGCGCGCGTGGTCAAGGGCATTGCCGAAGGCTGTGAACTGTCGGGCTGTGCGCTGATCGGCGGCGAAACCGCGGAAATGCCAGGCATGTATCCCGACGGTGAATATGATCTCGCGGGCTTCGCGGTCGGCGCTGTTGAAAAGAGTGAAATCATTGACGGCAAGTCGATCGAACCGGGCGATGTGGTGCTGGGTCTTGCATCGAGCGGCATTCATTCGAACGGTTTCTCGCTCGTGCGCAAGATCATCGAGCGCGCAAAGCCTGACCTCGATGCGGATTTCGACGGCCGCTCGCTCGCGGACGCGCTGATGGCGCCGACGCGCATCTACGTGAAGCCGGTGCTCGCGCTGATGGACCAGATCAAGGTCAAGGGCCTCGCGCACATCACCGGCGGCGGCCTGGTCGAAAACGTGCCGCGTATTCTCCAGCACGGCCTGACCGCCGAACTCGACCATCGTGCGTGGCCGCTGCCGCCGCTGTTCGGCTGGCTGCAGAAGGAAGGTGGTGTTGCCGACGCGGAAATGCATCGCGTGTTCAACTGCGGCATCGGCATGGTGCTCGTGGTGTCGGCTGCCGACGCAAAGGCCGCGCAGGGTCTGCTCGCCGGCGCGGGTGAAACCGTCTGGCAGATCGGCACGATCCGCAAGAGCGCAGCAGGTGAGGCGCAGACGGTCGTGGTCTGATTGTCCTGTTTTGATCCGTCGTGCGTGAATACCGCGCCGGTGTGAATTAAGGTTGTGAACAGCCCGGTTGCGCGAATCGATGCAACCGGGTTTTTTTGTATGCAGCCCGCAACGTGCTAGTCAGTGTGGGAGATGAGCGGTCCAATGGTCTTCACCTTCTGGAGGACCGTGACACGCCGCTCTCCCTGCGCCCCGATGCTCGCCCCCGCACCGCTCGTCTTCCCCGTTCGCCAGGCCGCGCTCCTCGCGTCGCTACGCAGCCCTCACTGAATGCTGCGACTTCGGACGTCTCACCTTTGAGCGCCGGGCCGTCCGGGCCACATTCATCGAACGTTACGTTTTCTCTGCTGCCTGACGATCGGCATCGGCGCGCGGCGGATGAAATTCAATGGTGGGTCAATCGGATACAGGCATCCCGCGGCGAGGCGGTTGAGGACGCTTTCGATCAGGCGCTGCGGATACGGCGCGCAGGCAAACCCGTCCTGTTTGCAGCCCTCTCGGCAATGCAGCTCGGTGCCCAAACTCACGCTGCGACTGTGCAGGCCGCTGGCCGTTGCGCCACGGCGGGTGTCGCCACGCATCCGGCGCACGGTGTGGCGCCTTCGTTCGCCCCTCGCTTTCGCACGCAGCGCGCGGCGTCCAATGCGGCAGGCACCTTTTCGAACCGCACTCCTGGCGTTCTCGAAGCGACCGAAGCCATATCGAACAACACCCTCGCGGCTCTGGACGCGCTGAATGCGTCGACGATCGCGACCTGGCCAGCGCTCTCATGCGGTGTGTCAGGCAATGAAACGTCGCTCGCCTTATCCGGCAGCGAGAGCGCTTCGCCGGACGTGCGCGGCAATTTCACGACGACGCTGTGCGCGCTCGAGCGCTCGCTGCGATCCGTCGCAAGCGGGACACGTATGGCTTCCGGTGAGCGTGCAGCTACGCTGGCTGCCTTGCACGCGCTCGCAGCAAATTCGACGGATGGCGGTTTCCCCGTCGCCGAAGTCGCCCACGCTTTCACGAGAGTGCTCAACGAACGGGGCTCCCCGTTGACTGCCCCAGTGCACGCCCTCGAGAGCACGACGATTCAACGCATGCAATGCGTGCACGCGCTGGAGTGGCTGATCGATGGCAGGACACATGGCGATCCCTGGCATATCGCGGGCGAATCGCTGATCGACGCCGCGGTTGCCGGAATGCGCTTGCCAGAGTTGCGCGACAGGATGGTCCGGCGTGTCGGCAACCTGACGCGGGTCAATATGCCCGCCGCGCGTTGGGCCGTGACGACGATTCTGGCGGAGCGGCAGGCGAGCCTGCTATGCGCCGACGCTCCCGCAAATATGACCTACGGCAGTCTCGAGTGGGCCGATCTTGAGATCGGCTGCCAGGTTGCTCGAGTGTTCGATGCCGATCCGGCCTCCCTTAACTACACGACATTGGCCGGACTAGCCGTTGCACTCGACCAGGAAATTCGCACAGGCGCTCTGGATGCATCCTGGTTCGAACTCGGTGCCGATGCGTCGGTCATGTTTGCCGCGCAACTCAACGCCAGCGATGTGCGCGCCCGGCTCGAGCAGCCGTTGATCGATGTCCGTTCGCTACACAATTTCACCTTGCGTGAACTTGATCGGCACCGGCTCGACCGCTGGAAACGCGTGAATGCGACGATCGTCCACCTCGAGGCGTATTCGTCCGCCTTGAAGGCGCCAGTGGCTCGGCGCAGCGCATTGGCTGCCGAAGCGTTGCACGATCGTGGTTTGGATCCCGAGGAGGTCGTAACGACGGGCTCCTGGACATTACTCGACGATCTGCTTGCCGGGCCGCCCTATACCTCGACGAAGCTCAGAAAAGACGGCGCCACCACGATGGTGGAGGACACCCATCCGGGACGGACCGGCTCGAGATGGTTGCCGATCCTTGACGTTGACCAGACATTTGCCGACGCGTTCAGCCAGTGGATCGGCAACGTGCAGCGCACGTTATGCGACGTCGCGCATGACGCGCTCAACGCGTTGCGGCTTGCCGATCCCGCACTGGATGGCGCGGTCGACGAGGTCCGAGTGCTCGACATTCACGTGCGACGTTCGGCTGGCGAGCCGTTGTCGACGTTCGAGCTCATCGGCCACAGCACACAGCTCAAATACGAAAGCGGGCGACGGGCGTATGACGCCGCGGTGCGGGATCGTCTCCCTGGATCGTTCTACCCGGCCAGACCGGACACGACAATCGTGTGCATGCGACGCGGCCGGTTCCACCAGTACTACCTGCTCGACCTGCTCAGTCCGCGCGGCCCTGCGGTGGAAGCAATCGGAGCGAAGAGCGAAGCACTTCCCGGACTGCTTGAGGCGATGCGCGTTCGCCTGTTCTCCAGCGAAGCATTGACAGAGACGAGTCGTGGCGGGCGTTCGCGGGAATACCAGATCAAAGTCCGCGAGAAGTTTTCCCGGCTGGGCCGATGCCCCGGCGCGGCTGTCAAGTCGTCGGTGCCGGTATGCGCGGCCTCGCCCATCGACTGGGCCGCAGTCGCATGCGGACTCGCAGGTGCGGCGGCGGACAAAATGGCCGGAATGGTTCGGATGCAGGCCTACGGCCCCGTTGAGCGGAGCGCGGATTTGCCCACGCAGCGAACAGACAGCATCGGCTCAACCCTCGTGAAGATGTTTGTTCCGTTTGCCGCGTGTGTTGATTCAACACGGCGCGGAGAAGTTATCTCAGCGATCTTTTCGTGCGGAACGGATGTTGTTGGAGCGCTATTTGTCGCGGGCGTCGCAGTGCGGAGCGCGGCCGAACTGGGCACGCTCGCGTCGCGCCATGTGTTCGCGGCAATGCTGACGCGCTCGCTGCCCGCGGCGCATCAGCGTTACGTATTAGGCGGACTGGCGACCGCCTATCTTCACCACCTGCGTGACACGGCAGCGCGGGCCACGCCGCACCTGCTGCGCGAGGCGTTTAATGTGGTGGATCCCGGCTTCTCCGCTGCATGGCGATTGATATCCGCCAGCGCCAGGCAAGCACCGCGCGCGCTCGAATCGCTGCGAAGCCGGATGAAGGCAACGACTGAACTCGAAGGGTTCCGGTCAACGCCTGAGCCTTTGCGCAGTCTCTACGCCAAGGCATCACCCGAGCCGATAAAGCCACTCGCTGCCGGAGAGATCCCTGAGCGGGCCCCGTCTGCCGCGAACGCCAGGCCGCTCGACGTGGCCAAACCGGGCGATCGGGCGCGTGTCATGATCGACGGAACATCATTCGCAGTGGCATCCGGTGAGGACGTCGCGCGTGTCGCGGGTTCCGTGCTTGAGTCACCTGCTGGATTACCGGCCGTTTACCGCCTGCCCGTCGAATATGATCCGCAGCGTCGCGCGTGGCGCGTCGACGAACGGTTGCTCGGCAGCGATGCCAATCCCGACCGGGCTACGGCGCCTGCGCATGCAATCTCTCCGGGCGCACTCAGGCTTCAGGTGCTCGCCGAGATGCAGATACTTCTGCACAGTGCCGACGAAACGGCGTTCTCTTGGGGTTATTCGCGCGAGATCGATCTGCGCCTGCCCGAGCTCGACCTCGAAAGCGAGTCGCTCGACACATTGCGTGAGCGGTTTCTCGACGCGTCGCGCACCCCCATGGAACGCGGGCAAATCCTGCGCCTGATCGAAAACCGCGAGCTCGCGGAACTGTCGGCGCAGTGTCGCGACGAAATGTACCGGATGTGGGCCGACCCGTTGGTCCGGTCGCAGTTTGAAGAGGGATGTCTTGCGTATCGAAACGTGCTCATCCACGGCTGGATGCGCGATCTGCGGCTCATCGACTTGCACGTCCTCTTTCTTGCCGAGCACCATTCGCCTTACCAACGCGGCGCCCTGTGGGCTCGAATGCTCGACGCGAGTCAGATCGAACTCGCGCTCAATACCTTTGAACAAATGCGGTTCTGGCGCACGGCGGTTGATGATGGTGCAGCGCGGCCTGCGGAGTTCCTGATCGATGAACTGAGCCGTGAAGATTCGTATGAAGCCTGCTTGCGGCTGCTTGGACAAGGCCTGTTGTCTCCCGGCAGGCTCGGTGCTGTGCGGGCCCGTACCGTCGCGCACCGCGCGGCCATCGACGTGGAGTACGCGAGATTCAATATGCTTATACAGCGTGCCGTGCGTGATGACACGCTCAATTTCCAGCGCGCTTACGACGCGGAATTCACGCGGGCCCGCTTGGGCGATCACTCGATACTTGCTGCGCTCTACGAGCACACCCACTGGCCGTCGCTGACCGCCAGGCAGATCGGCACGCTTGCGGGCCGAATCGATCGGGCGCGCGAGCGTTGTGCAGAGCTGGAAGCGGCCGCTGACGCCATGCTGAGGCAGCGCATGGAGACGGCAGAGGCGCTCTTCAGGAGCATCGCCCCTGATAGTCTGACGCACGACTGGCTGGCCGACGTGCCGGGTGTCGGTGCCGACCTGGATCAGGCGCAGCTCGCGCGACGTTTTGTCGCCTCTGTTCATGCGGCGGATATCACGGTCGAGCAGCGTGCGCGCATTTACGAACGCTTTATCGTCACGCGCAATTTTGATCGGGTCTCGCGAACGATCGAACGGATGTCGCGCGACGTCAATCGTGTTCGATACGAACAGGGCTACGGTGATCCGGTGCAGACGCTGCGCGATGCCGGGTTCGATCCGGAGCGGTTGCGCACCCGCGGCGGTGTGCGCGCTTTCGAGCGGGCGCTGAGCGAGGCGCATGAACCGGAGACTTACGGCGCATTTCAGGCGATCCTCGAGCAACGGGCCGGCGAGGAAGGGACGCTGCAACTCCGCATCGCGCGGCACAACGTTGTGTCAACGCCGCGTGCCCGCGATTATCTGACGGGATATATACGGCGCGTGCCTGTGCCAGGCATCGAGCAGGAGACGAGCGAAGCTTATAGCGCGCTCTTTCGCTCGGGGCTGCTCAGCGACATGCAACTCGGTTCGCTCGCCGCACGTATCGATGAACAGCGACAGCAGCGCTTGATGCAGGGTGCGGGTGATGCGGTTGCGCTCTTCGAGCGGATTTTTGCGGCTTCGAGCAGGCCGACCAGCGTGCGCTACGTGCCCTCCATGATTTTGCCGCCGATGCTCGATGGCGTGCTGGGCGGGCCGTGCTGGCCCATGTCGATGATCACTGCGCTGGCGCTTGCTCAGGGGGTGGACAGGCTCGACGACTGGCTTGCCAGGTTGACGCGGCTCGCTGGCATACTGAATCGTGCTCGCGAGGTTGCGCAGCAGAGGGGAACGGCTGCGGGTGTCGTGCAGACCGCCATGGTGCCCACCGAGCAGGAAATCGAATACGTCGCCGAAACGGTGTCGGTATTGAGCAGGCTGACGCTCACGCAGCCCGATCTCCACGATGCGCTCGAGCATGGCGAATTGATCGACGAGCCGTCGGTTCGTGCCGCCGATTGGGTCGACGCGATACTTGTCGCGCCGCCGGGCGTGCGAATCGTCGGCACGCCGGACCACGCCATGGTCGTGGCAACCGAATTGCCTGCCGGCTTGCCGCGCTACGCCTGGTTCGAACCGAATTACGGGTTGATTGGCTATCAGGATGCGACGCAGTTTCGCGCATTTATGGAGAGCGCCATCCATTTGGAGTATGGCGACGACGAGGTGTTCGAGTTCTGGCGAGTCGATGCCAGTCGACTCGGAGCGATGCGCATCCCCCGCGACCCGGCTGACGCGGGCACGCTTTCCGACTTTATCGCAGGCACCCAAAAGGCGCCTGAGCCCGCACCCCTGGTGGATGAGGTGGCGGCCGAGGTCCCGATTGGTTAGCGCGTGCCGGCGATCCGGGTGCTTGCCGGTCGCGGGACCTCTTCAGTCAATGCGCGATGCATCGAGGGTGTCGATCGCTTCCAGTGCGCGGCGTGTCGTGCCCTCACGCGCACAGTCCACGACGATGCGCTCGGGGATGGCACGCAGCCAAGTGATCTGCCGCTTGCAGAGCTGCCGCGTCGCGAAGATGCCCTTGTCGCGCATGGCCGCCTTGTCGGTCAGGCCTTCGAGGTATTCCCAGACCTGCCGGTAGCCGACGCAGCGCATCGAGGTCATGCCGATGTCGAGGTCGCCGCGTGCGCGCAGCCGTTCGACTTCCTCGATCAGGCCGTGCGACAGCATCGCGTCGAAGCGCTGCGCGATACGCGCGTGCAATACGGATCGGTCGGAAGGTTCGAGCGAGACCGGCGCGAACCGGTACCCGGTATTCGCAGTGCGGCGCGGTTGCGAAAGCCATTCGGACATGGGCTTGCCGCTGCTCAGGTAAATCTCGAGCGCGCGTTGAATGCGTTGGGAATCGTTTGGCGGCAGTCGTGCGGCGGTGACCCGATCGACTTCGGCAAGCCGTGCATGCATCGCGGGCCAGCCATCGCGCAGACCTTCTTCGTCGAGGCGTGCGCGCAGTTCGGGGTCGGCCGTCGGCAGGTCGTTGAGGCCTTCGGTCAGCGCCTTGTAGTAGAGCATCGTGCCGCCCACGAGCACAGGGCGGCGGCCGCGCGCCCGAATCTCGCCGACGAGGCGTAGCGCGTCGTCGTGAAATTGCGCGGCCGAATAGGCGTCGGCCGGATCGATGATGTCGATCAGGTGGTGCGGCACGCTGTCGAGCTCTTCACGCGAAGGCTTGGCCGTACCGATATCCATGTCGCGGTAAACGAGTGCCGAATCGACGCTGATGATCTCGATCGGTTCGCGCTGCGCGAGCGCGAGCGCGGCGGCCGTTTTGCCCGACGCGGTCGGGCCGAGCAGACAGACGACGGGAATGGTCATGAGAGGCGCGCGACGATCGGCTCGAACATGAGCGTGACCCTGGGCGCAGGCATGTGGAGCACGACTATTGCCCGCGCATGAACAGGCGATCGAGATCGCCAAGCGTGAGCTGGAACCATGTGGGCCGCCCGTGATTGCACTGGTCGGCGCGTTCCGTCGCTTCCATTTGCCGCAGCAGTGCGTTCATCTCGTCGTGCGTGAGGCGCCGGTTCGCCCGCACCGCATGGTGGCAGGCGAGCGTGCCCAGCAACTCATGCTGGCGTTCGGTCAGCACGCGCGAGCCGCCGTATGCGTGCAGGTCCGCGAGCACGGCGCGTGCAAGCGATGTGAGGTCCGCATCGCGCAGCAGCGCGGGCACCGCACGAATGGCGAGCGTGGTTGGCGACAGGACGGCGATATCGAAACCCAACGCATCGAGCACGTCGCGGTGTTCCTCGACGGTGCCGATCTCGACAGGATTCGCCGGCATCGACATGGGAATCAGCAGCGGCTGGACGGCGATCGTACGATCGGAAAGCGCATGCTTGAACTGCTCGTAGAGAATGCGTTCGTGTGCCGCATGCATATCGACAAGCACGAGCCCGCGCGTATTTTGCGCAAGCACATAGACACCATGCAGCTGACCCAGCGCAAAGCCGAGCGGCGCGTCGTCAGGCAGACCGCGGTAGGCCTCGGCCGGCGACGCCGACGTGCCCGCGTGGGCCTCGCCAACCGTTGCCGGCGCATAGGCGCCCGCCGCGTCGGCAGCGAACGCAGGCAGTGCGCCGGGCGGCATCGTGGCACCGGCCGCAGCGTACGTGCCGTCGGCTTCTCGCCCGACAAGCAGATCCGGGCCGGCCGCTGGATCGTTCGCCCGCGCGGCCGCGGCGTCGGCTGCCCAGGCGGGTGGCGCATTGTCGCGCGCGATCAGCCCACCGTCGCTACCGCCAGCGGCCTGGGGTCCGCGCCCGCCGTAAAGCGCATCGTAGAGCGCGAGCGGCTGCGCGACGGGCAAGGTGCCCTGGCGCATGCGCATTTGCGAAATCCAGGCAGCCGTCGAGCCGGATGCTCCGCCCGCGGACGACCCGCCTGCGGAACCCGCGGGTGAACCGAAGGAACCGAAAGCACCGCCGGCAGGCGTCGCGCCCAGTGCGCGTGAGAGTTGTCCCGATGTGCCGCTGCCATCGATCTGCGTCGCATGGCCGAGCGCGGTCGTTTCGGGTGACGCGCCGGCATGCCGTGCAAGTGCGCGCTGCACGGCGTGGAACACAAACTGGTGAACCGAGCGCGATTCGCGAAAGCGCACTTCGATCTTCGACGGATGCACGTTGACATCGACCGACTCCGGCGGCACGTCGAGAAAGAGCACGTACGACGGATAGCGCTCGCCGTGAAGCACGTCTTCGTACGCCGCGCGCACGGCGTGGGTCAGCAACTTGTCGCGCACAAAACGGCCGTTGACGAAGAAATACTGCTGGTCGGCGCGCCCGCGGCTCGCCGTCGGCAACCCGGCAAAGCCATAGACCGCGACGGGGCCGGCACGCTCGTCGAGCGGCAGATGCGCCTGCGCGAATCCGTCGCCGAGCACCTTGGCCACCCGTTGTGCCGGCGACCCCGCACCCCAGTGCTCGAGCGCCTTGCCGTTATGCATGACCGAAAAGGTCACGTCGGGCCGCGCAAGGGCCGCGCGACGGACCATCTCGAGGCAATGGCCGAGTTCGGTCTGATCGGTTTTGAGGAATTTGCGCCGCGCGGGCGTATTGAAGTACAGCTCGCGGACTTCGATGGTCGTGCCGACGCCACCTGCGGCGGGCGAAATGTCGCCCGTGTCCGCATCGATGGCGACCGCGTGCGCCGAATCCGGCGTGCGGCTCGTGATCACGAGTTGCGATACCGAAGCGATCGACGCAAGCGCTTCGCCGCGGAATCCGAGCGTCGTGACGGCTTCGAGCTCCGATAGCGAGCGGATTTTGCTCGTCGCGTGCCGCATCAGTGCCAGCGGCAATTCATTCGACGGAATGCCGTGGCCGTCGTCGGCGATCGAGATCCGTTTGACGCCACCCTCGTCGAGCACGATGCGCACCGAGCCTGAGCCCGCATCGAGAGCATTTTCCAGCAATTCCTTGACGACCGAAGCGGGCCGCTCGACGACTTCGCCGGCGGCGATCTGGCTGATCAGCTGGTCGGGCAGGGCTGCGATCGAGCGGCGTTCGCGCGGTGCACGCGAAACCTCGTCATCGGGCGGGATCAGGGGTGTTTGGACTTCGGACATGGCCGCATTATAGCCAGTCGACCTATGCCGGCCGAACGGAAGCACTCACGCTGCCAAGGGTGAAATCGGGCCTAAGCGGAATTTAAGCCGCGGCGCGCCAGACTATGGGGAGTCGCACCGGTTTGCCACTGCGCATGACGGTCTTTTTTCGTGCGCAGCACTCGCCAATGTCAAGCCGTGAAGCGCCAGCCCGCGCCGGGCGCTCGGAGCGGCCAGACCGTTCCGGTATCATCTTGCGACGCTCAACTCGATCAACGATTCGATCAACGGGAATTCGATTTTGGACACGCTTTTGCAATTCGCGGGATATGTGCTGCATATCGACAAGTTTTTCGGCACGTTTATCGCGCAGTACGGTGCCTGGATTTACCTCGTGCTGTTTGCGATTGTGTTTTGCGAAACAGGCCTCGTTGTTCTGCCATTCTTGCCGGGCGATACGTTGCTTTTCGTTGGCGGCGCATTCTGCGTTTCGCATGCGCTGAGCCTGCCTCTGCTGATTGCATTGCTGATCATTGCGGCAGTGCTGGGTAATACGATTAACTTCCATATCGGCCGATATATCGGACCGAAGGTCTACGAAAAGGATTGGCGTTTTATCGATCAGAAGGCGCTGCGCAAAACGCACGATTTCTACGAGCGCCACGGTGGCAAGACGATCGTGCTGGCGCGCTTCGTTCCGGTGGTACGGACTTTCGCGCCGTTCGTCGCGGGTGTCGGCCAGATGAGCATCGCCAAATTCCAGATCTTCAATATTCTGGGCGCCGCCCTCTGGGTGTTGCTGCTCGTATTCGGCGGCTATTTCTTCGGCAATCTGCCTTTTGTGCGCCAGTACCTGAATGTGATCGTGCTGGTTGGCGTCGCCGCGGCGGCAGTGCCGGTGGCCGCCGGTGCGCTGTACAAACTTGTCCGCGGGCGCTCGACGCAATCCTGACCGTCGAATGTGACTCCCACGGCTCGCCGCGCGATGATCAGAAAAGTGGCGCCGCGGACTTGTAAAACAGCCCGGCCGTCCTCATGTGGGGTGACATTCACCGATTGCGGCAGTGACGCATCATGCGCGCCGGATGCGCAAATAAAGCGGCATTCACGCTGATTTCACATTGCGCAGGTGAAATTTTTACGCCATCGCCGGGCGGCCATGCAGTCGTTTCGGCCGAGGCTCGTTCAGCGGGCTGAAATGCCCCTTGCGAGCCGCGATAATGACACCATAATAGTTTGATTGACGTTGTTTCCGACCCCCGCCACGGTTATCCGATCGTGCGAGGAGCGGGATACCACGTTCCTGCAAGTGGCTTTACCGGGCGAAGCCGCGCAGATATCAGACGGCCATTCGCACCCGGTCCTCGCGGAGAGTTCTCGAATGTTGCTGCATGACCTGCTGGCGCAGTATGGCCCGCTTATCGTGTTTGCCAGCGTATTTCTGTCGGCCATCGGCTTGCCGGTGCCGGCTTTGCCCACGCTCATCCTGTTCGGCGCCATGGCGATGATGCATCCGGGCCCGGTGTGGCAGCAGCTGCTGCCGACGCTTGCCATGTCGGTCTGTGCAAGCGTGCTCGGTGATACGGTCTGGTTTCTCGCGGGGCGGGTGTATGGCGGCAAGACCCTGCAGACGATTTGCCGGGTCTCGTTGTCGCGCGACACATGCGTGAAGAAGACGGAGCGGTTTTTCGGCCGTTGGGGTGTGCGCATTCTCGCCGTGTCGAAGTTCATCCCAGGGTTGTCGCTGGTGTCGATTCCGCTCGCCGGGGCGATGGGCGTGCCGCTCACGATGTTCCTCCGTTACGACGCGATCGGCGGCGCGCTGTGGGCTGGCGTCGGCTTGCTCGTCGGTGTGGCGTTCGCGCCGCAAATCGACATGATCTTTGTGGGCATGAGCCGTCTTGGCAAGGACGCGGCGCTCGTGATCGGCGTGTTGGTGGTCGCTTACATCGCCTACCGCTGGTGGCGTCGTCATTCGCTGATGCAGACGCTGTCCGACGCGCGGATGTCGGTCGAGGAGCTGTACAAGCTCATGAAGATCGACGCGACGACGGACACAAAGCCTGTGATCTTCGATATTCGTTCGAACGAAAAGCGTCAGCTCGATCCGTATCAGATCCCGGGTTCGGTGTTCGCGGATGAGCGCGACCTCGACGAGATCGCGTCGACGTATGACCGGACTCGCAAGCTGGTGATCTATTGCTCGTGCCCGAACGAAGTGTCGGCCGCGTGGATGGCGAAAAAGCTCAACGAAATGGGCTTTTCGGACGTGATCCCGCTGCGCGGCGGCCTCGATGCGTGGCGCGACGCAGGCTGGCAGGTCGCGCCGATCGTCGAGGAAGCCGCCAACGACGCGGAAATCGGCGTGGCTGTGAAGGCAGTCTGACGGTCTGACCGCCTGCCCGACGCTATCGGATCCAACGAAACGGAATGCGCGCCCGGCTCACACCGGGCGCTTCAGGGCGATCCAGTCGTCTGGCGCCCTTTGATTCGTGGCCCGTTCCGTCGAGACCCTGTTCGCGGTCTCCTCGAGCGGAGGCCTTCTTTGGGGTAGTGCCCCAATTCTTACGTCCACCTGTCTGCAGGTAGGACAACACGCTTCTGACGTGATGCAATGTCACGTATGGGTATCGCGCGCGACGCACAGTCAGACCGCGTGATCGAGAACGAATTTCCGCAGTGTTTTCTCAGGAATGGCGATGACTTCGAATTCGAATGGTGATTCCCTGCTTCCCCAAAATGATGACGAGCAGGATGCGGCAGCGACCGGTGATGCCGGCGCCACCGCGTCCGCACCGCTCGAGGCCGCACCCGCCGAAGCGCCGTATTCGTCGTTGAATACGCGGATGCATCAGATGTTTCCGAAGCTCAGCGAGGCCAATATCGAGCGGATGCGTCAGTTCGGCGACATCGTCTGCTTCAAGGAAGGCACGCAGCTCGTGAAGGTCGGATCGCCCGCTCACGGCATGTATGTGGTGCTCGAGGGCGCAATACGGATCGTGCGGCGCGATGCCATGGGGCATAACGAATCGATGGGCGACAAGGGGCCCGGTCATTTTGTCGCCGAGGTCGCGTCGATTTCCGGCGGCCCGGCGCTCGTCGACGGGTTTGCCGCGACCGATTGCGAAGTGATTTCGATCTCGCCTGAACGCCTGCGCGCACTGCTCGTGGCCGACGCGGAGCTCGGCGAAATCATCATGCGCGCCCTGATTCTGCGTCGCGTGTCGCTGATCCAGCATGGCGCGGGCGGACCGGTGCTGATCGGTACCGGCCATGAGGCCGAACTCAATTCGCTGCAGGGCTTCCTCCGGCGTAACAACCATCCGCACACGGTGGTCGACGTCAAGACGGATCCCGACGCGGCCGCGCTGGTCGAGCGTGTCGCGGCGAAGGCGGAGGATTTCCCGCTCGTCATTTGCCCGGACGGCACGGTGCTGCGCAATCCCGACGAAGGCCAGCTCGCGACCTGCCTGGGTTGGCTGCCCGACTTCGACGAGTCGCACGTCTATGACGTGGCGATCGTCGGCGCAGGGCCGGCAGGGCTGGCCTCGGCGGTATACGCCGCGTCGGAGGGCTTGTCCGTTGCCGTCTTCGATTGCCGTGCACCAGGTGGGCAAGCGGGCACGAGCGCGCGCATCGAAAACTATCTCGGCTTCCCGACGGGCATCTCGGGTCAGGCGCTCGCCGGTCGTGCATTCGTACAAGCGCAAAAGTTCGGCGCGCATATCGCCATTCCGGCCGAGATCGTCTCGCTCGATTGCAGCTGCTCGGCGGCGACGCACTATCAGCTCGGCATCACGCTCAAGAGCGGCCAGCACGTAAACACACGCGCGCTGGTCGTCGCGTCGGGTGCGGTCTACAAGCGTCCGCCGATCGACAAGCTCGCGTGCTACGAGGGTCGAGGCGTCTACTACTGGGCATCGCCGGTCGAAGCCAAGCTGTGCAAGCACGAGGAAGTCGTGCTCGTCGGCGGCGGCAATTCGGCGGGGCAGGCAGCCGTCTACCTGGCTTCGCACGTCAAGCATCTGCACCTGTTTATCCGGGGCACGAGCCTTGACGCCAGCATGTCGCGTTATCTGATCGACCGCCTGGCGTCGTTGCCGAACGTCACGCTGCATCCGTGCACGCAGGTCTCGGCGCTCGAGGGCGACAATCGCGGCCTGTCGCGCATCAAGTACCGCAGTGCGTCGATGCCTGCCGAACAGACGATGGATGTCCGGTTTCTGTTCCTGTTTATCGGCGCCGATCCGAACACCGACTGGCTCAGCGACTGCGGCGTCGCGCTCGACAAGCATGGGTTTGTGTTGACCGGTGTCGCGGCGCGCCCGGGCAGCGAGATTCCGCCGCTCACGCTCGAGACGAGCGTCGACGGCGTGTTTGCGATCGGCGATGTGCGCTCGGGCTCGACCAAGCGCATCGCATCGGGCGTCGGCGAGGGTGCCGCGGTCGTCGCACAGATTCACGGCTTCCTGGCCAAGCAAGGGCAGGTCGCACCGACGACAGCGCAAGTGGTGGTGTAGGCGACCGGCGTCACCTTCCGATGAGGACGCGCGGTCGTATCGGCCGCGCGTGAATCAATCCCATGCGTGAGGCGGAAACGCTTGCACGCGCCGCGGAAGTGCCTGACTTCCGAGTTGCGCTCAGCGCCGCGCCGTCACGCCATGCGATTCTTGGCGAGCGGCGGGTTGGCCGCGAAATACCGTTTGATCCCGCGAAGAATCGCATCGGCCATCTGGTCGCGATACGCGTCGTTCTTGAGCTTCGTTTCTTCTTCGGGATTGCTGATAAACGCGGTCTCGACCAGGATCGACGGGATGTCCGGCGCTTTGAGCACGGCAAAGCCGGCTTGTTCGACCGAGCCCTTGTGAAGCTTGTTGATATCGCCAATCTCGTCGAGCACGAAGCTGCCGTAGCGCATGCTGTCGCGTATTTGCGCGGTGGTCGACATATCGAGCAGCGCGCGCGAAACGGTCTCGTCCTGGCTCTTGATATTGATCCCGCCGATCAGGTCCGACGCGTTTTCCTTGTCGGCCATCCATTTCGCCGCGGTACTCGACGCGCCGTGGTCGGACAACGCGAACACGGACGAACCGCGCGCTTCGGGCGTCGTGAACGCGTCCGCATGAATCGACACGAACAGGTCGGCCTCGACGCGTCGCGCCTTCTGCACACGCACGTTGAGCGGCACGAAGAAGTCGTCATCGCGCGTCATCATTGCCCGCATGTTCGGCTGCGACTCGATCTTCGCGCGCAGACGCTTGCCGATATCCAGAGCCACATGCTTTTCGTAGGTGCCGGACCCGCCGATCGCACCCGGGTCTTCGCCGCCGTGGCCCGGATCGATCGCGACGGTGAGCAGCCGCACGGTCTTTGAGCCCTTCTTGGGCGGCGCGGCCGGCAGCAGGCCGTCGTTGTCGGTATCGCCGTCCGCCTGCGCCATCGGAGAGGGTGGCGTCGGCGCCTTGACGAGCGGGGGCGTGACGGGCGGCTTGCCGCCCTTGGTCCCACCCGTACCGGCCGTGGTTCCCGCGAGCGGTGCGCTCGCGTTGTTCTTTGCGTTCGGCGCCGATTCGCCGTTCGCGTATTTCTGGAAAAACGCGTCGCTGTCGTCGTTCGACGAGGGGCCGGTATGGAACGGCGACGCGGCAAGCGTCCCGGCGTTCGTGCCCGACGTGGAACCGCCGGCGACTGTGTCGCCGGGCGCGCGCAGCGCGGGTTGCCTCGACGCAGGCGGCCGCGGCACGCCGTTGTTGGCGACCTGCGCCTGTGCCTGCGCCTGCTGCTCGGCGAAGTTCTGTTCCTTGTTCTCGGTGCGCGCGAGCAGCTCCATCAGCGGATCGGGCGGCACCGCGGGGTAGAGGTCGAACACGAGACGGTAGCGATATGAACCGGCCGGCGGCAGCGCGAACACCTGCGGCTTGGCAGCGTCCTTGAGGTCGAGCACGAGCCGTACGACATGCGGCGCAAACTGCCCCACGCGCACCGACTGGATCTGCGGATCGTTCGGTGTGATCTTCGACACGAGATCGCGCAGCGCCTGATCCAGATCGAGACCGTTGAGATCGACCACGACGCGATCGGGGTTCTGCAACAGGCGCGACGAGTAATCGAGCGGCTGATCGGACTCGATCGTCACGCGCGTATAGTCGCGAGCTGGCCAGACACGCACACCGAGCACGGAGCTCGCGAAGGCGAGCCGCGGGCCGACGAGGGCGAGCGCGAGCGTCGACACGCCCGCGCGCAGCATCTGCCGGCGTTTGCGATTCGGTGAGGCGGTCGCGGCCGCTTCGAGCGAACAGAACGGTTTGATCAGCATCGTGCGAGACAATCCTTGCCACGCGCGCTGTACGCGTTGGCGGTCAGTACCCGGCCTTCACCGGCGAGGTCGATGTTCAACGAAAGGTCGGGCACGCCAATCAGCGAGCCGGCCTTTTGCGGCCATTCGACGAGGCACAGTGCGTGACCGTCAAAATATTCGCGAAAACCCGCTTCGTTCCATTCGGCGGGATCGGAGAAACGGTAAAGATCGAAGTGATAGACCTCGTAGACGCGCGGCCCGGCGTTTTCGTTGACAGCCGGAGTGTCTTCAGACTGACTTTCGATTCGGCTTTCGATCCCGGTTTCAATCCGATAAGGTTCGACGAGCGTGTAAGTCGGACTGCGTACGCGACCTGTGTGTCCCAGTGCGCGCAAGGTCGCGCGTACGAGGGTGGTCTTCCCGGCGCCAAGGTCGCCGAGCAAATGAATGTGCAGGCCTTCGCCCGTGGCGCGCAGCGCTAACGCAAGGCGCGCGCCGAATGCGATGCTCGCCGCTTCGTCGGGTAACGCAAAGGTGCGTTCACTCAGCGGTGTGGCGGACTCGGCGGATACGGCGGGGGCTACGGGCATTGCGTAAAATAATCAGGATGAATCCAGTCAACGCCGCGCGAACGCCTCACCCCTCCGCCGTCAACACGACGCATGCGGAACATGTGTCGCTCGATGCCGATGCGCTGGCCTCGTTGGCGGCGCGCATCCGGCAGTGGGGGCGCGAACTCGGCTTCGACGCAGTCGGTATCAGCGACACCGATCTGTCCGAGGCCGAACAGGCGCTGCAAGCATGGCTCGCAGCGGGCTTCCACGGCGAGATGGATTATATGGCCAAACATGGCCTCAAACGCGCCAGGCCCGCCGAGCTTGTTCCAGGCACGCTGCGCGTCATCAGCTTGCGGATGGCTTACCTGCCCGCAATTTTGCCCGGTCTCGATGACGACACGACTGCACGCGAAGCGGCGCGACAGGACGATGTGCAGCTGTCGGACGACGCGCCTGACCGTGTATCCGGGACGGATACGAACCGGTCGACATCGCGCGCGGCGCCGTCTTCTCACGGAACCGTCGAGGAAAGCGACGCTCGCGCCGGGGCGAGTTCTGAGCGCGAAAAGCCCCGTCCGGACTGGCGTGCGGCGCAATTCGCGCGCTATGACCAGCCGGGCGAGGCGGTTGTTTCCGTCTACGCACGCGGCCGCGATTATCACAAAGTGTTGCGAAACCGGTTGCAGAAGCTCGCGGAGCGCATTCAGGCCGAGATCGGTCCGTTTGGTTATCGCGTTTTTACCGACTCGGCGCCCGTGCTCGAAGTCGCGCTCGCGGTGAAGGCGCGAATCGGTTGGCGCGGCAAGCACACACTGTTGCTCGAACGCGACGCCGGTTCGTTCTTTTTTCTCGGCGAAATCTTCGTCGACCTGCCTTTGCCGGCGGACGCCGATCCCATGGCGGCAACCGCGGACCGCGACGCGCTACCGGGCCTGACTGACACATCGCTTCCCGAGCGCGCGGTCTTCCCGGTTTCCGAAACCGAGCGCCCGCCGAGCGATGCAGCGCGCGATACGCCGCAAGCAGTCGCCGTCTCGACACCGTCGCGAAATGATGAGGCCGCGTCGACGTCACGGCGTCCGACGGGTCACTGCGGATCATGCACGCGATGCATCGACGTGTGTCCGACCGGTGCGATTGTCGCCCCCTACAAGGTCGATGCGCGCCGCTGCATCTCATATCTGACGATCGAGTTGGCGGGCAGCATTCCCGAGCCGCTGCGTCCGCTGATCGGCAATCGCATTTACGGCTGTGACGATTGTCAGCTGATTTGTCCGTGGAACAAATTCGCGCTGCCCTCGCAGGTCGACGATTTCGATGCGCGGAACAACCTCGATCGCGCGACACTGCTTGAACTCTGGGAGTGGACGGCGCACGAATTCGAAGACAGACTGGCAGGCACGGCGATTCGACGCATTGGCTACGAACGCTGGGTGCGCAACCTGGCGGTCGGTCTTGGCAATGCGTTGCGTGCGACGAGCGATGACGCGCAGCGAAGCGGGTACATCGAAGCGTTGCAGCGACGGGCGGACGATCCGTCGCCGCTGATTCGTGAACACGTCGAATGGGCTTTGCAGCAAACGACACAATGAGTCAAACGACGACCGATAACGCGGTGAACGACAGCGCAGCGAACGACGGTGCGATGAACGACACGGCAGCTCACGCCAGCAAGACGATCGCGCCGGCAGCATCACCCGCAGGCAAGACACCGGGACGCCGCGGCCGGCAGTCCAACGTCGTCGTGGACCAGGACGCGCCGTTTCCCGCCTCGCATGCACAAAGCCTCTATGCCATCGATGCGTTCTGCGATGCGCTGTGGCTCGAACAAGGACTTTCGCGCAACACCCTCGATGCCTATCGGCGCGACTTGCGTCTCTTCGCCGACTGGCTCGCACGGCGCAATGCGCGCACGCTCGCGCAAACCGAGAGCGATGACCTGATCGCCTATGCGGGCGCGAGAAAACTCGATAAGGCGAGTTCGGCCAACCGGCGCTTGTCGGTGTTCCGGCGTTTCTTTGCGTGGGCACTGCGCGAGCATCAGGTCACGGTCGATCCGACGCTTCGACTGCTGACGGCGAAGCAACCGATGCGCATGCCGTCGACGCTGACCGAAGCGCAGGTCGAGGCGCTGCTCGATGCCCCCGATGTCGAAGCGCCGCTCGGCCTTCGCGATCGCACGATGCTCGAGCTGATGTACGCGAGCGGCCTGCGCGTTTCGGAACTCGTGAATCTCAAAACCGTCGAGATCGGCCTCAACGAAGGTGTCGTACGAGCGATGGGCAAGGGGCTCAAGGAGCGGCTCGTGCCGTTCGGCGAGCAGGCGCACGAGTGGCTGTCGCGCTACCTGCGCGAGGCGCGCGGCGAGATTCTCGGGGCCCGCACAACTGACGCGATGTTCGTGACCGCGCGCGGTGAGGCGATGACGCGCCAGCAGTTCTGGAATCTGGTCAAACGCTATGCCGTCGAGGCGGGTATTGCCGCACGCCTGACGCCGCACACGCTGCGACACGCTTTCGCAACGCATTTGCTCAATCACGGCGCCGACTTGCGCGTCGTGCAGATGCTGCTCGGGCACGCCGACATTTCGACGACGCAGATCTACACGCACGTCGCGCGCGAGCGATTGAAGACACTTCACGCGACCCACCATCCGCGCGGCTGAGACCGTGCGCAAGACGTTGACACCAAGCACGCACACTGAACGATGAGCAAGACCAAGCACGTTTCCGAAACGCCGGCCACGCAATGGCTACGAAAGCACAAGATTCCGTTTGGCGAACATCCGTACGAGTACGTCGAACATGGCGGCACGGCTGAATCCGCGAAGCAGCTCGGCGTCGAGGAGCATGTCGTCGTCAAGACGCTGATCATGGAAGACGAACACGCCAAGCCGCTCGTCGTGCTGATGCATGGTGACCGTACGGTGTCGACCAAGAACCTCGCGCGTCAGATCGGCGTCAAGCGCGTCGAGCCGTGCAAGCCGGAAGTCGCCAACCGCCATTCCGGTTATCTCGTCGGCGGCACGTCGCCGTTCGGCACGCGCAAGGCGATGCCCGTGTATGTCGAATCGAGCATTCTCGAACTCGACCAGATTTACCTGAATGGCGGCAAGCGCGGCTATCTCGTGAGCATCGCGCCTTCGGTGCTGACGACGTTGCTCGAAGCGAAGCCCGTCGAGTGCGCGAGCGTCGATTGAGTCGATCTGTCGATCGATGACGGGTTCCTCGCAGTGCCGCCGGGTCCATACTTGCCCCTAGCGCCGCGCTGCGCCAGCTTCGCTACAATTGCGGCCGTTCTCCCACTCGGATTCATCAATGCTGAACCTGCTGATCGCCATCGTCCTCGCCTATCTCATCGGCTCGATTCCGTTTGCTGTCGTCGTGAGCAAGGCCATGCGGCTCGACGATCCGCGTACTTACGGCTCGGGCAACCCCGGCGCGACGAACGTGCTGCGCAGCGGCAACAAGCTCGCCGCCATCCTCACGCTGCTTGGCGACGCATTCAAAGGCTGGATCGTGGTGTGGCTCGCGATGACGTACAGCGACCGGCTCGATCTGGGCGAGGAAGCCATCGCACTGTGTGCGATCGCCGTGTTTCTGGGCCATATCTTCCCGGTGTTCCTCAAATTCAAGGGTGGGAAGGGGGTGGCGACCGCTGCGGGTGTGCTGCTCGCGCTGAGCTGGATTCTCGGCCTCGCGACGCTCGCGACCTGGCTCATCATCGCGTTCTTTTTCCGCTATTCGTCGCTCGCTGCGCTCGTGGCCGCGATATTTGCGCCGCTCTACGAGTTCTTCATGTACGGCCCCGGCCCGATTTCGGTCGCCGTCGTCGTCATGTCGATCCTGCTGATCTGGCGGCACGCGCCGAATATCGCCAAGCTCATGGCCGGCAAGGAAAGCCGGATCGGCGACAAGAAGAAGTCGTAGACGAGGGGAATCTGATCCGGGCCGGTCGGTTGAACGAGTGGCCCGGAGGTGCCGGCTCTGCCGCGGCTTAGTCGCGGAAGTTGTTGAAATCGAGCGGCGTGTCCGTGATTTCCTTCTTGAGCAGCGCGATCGTCGACTGCAGATCGTCGCGCTTGGTGCCGGTCACGCGGACCGCATCGCCCTGGATGCTGCCCTGAACCTTGATCTTGCTGTCCTTGATCGTCTTGACGATCTTCTTGGCGAGATCGCCGCTGACGCCCTTCTTGATCTTGATGACCTGCTTGATCTTGTCGCCGCCGATCTTCTCGACCTTACCGTAGTCGAGAAAGCGCACGTCGACGTTGCGCTTGGCCATCTTTGAGGTCAGGACATCCTTGACCTGATCGAGCTTGAAATCGTCATCGGCATAAGCCGTGAGTTCAAGCTCCTTCTGCTCGATGCGGGCATCGGAGCCCTTGAAGTCGAAGCGCGTCGAGATTTCCTTGTTGGATTGCTCGACCGCGTTCTTCACTTCGATCATATTGGCTTCACTGACGACGTCGAACGATGGCATGGCGTTTTCTCCGGGGTCTCGAGGCCCCTCGCTATAATCACGGGTCGCCGACATTTTACCGGCGTGGCCTGCTTTTCCAAGCCCTTCCAGCCCCGCCGCGTCTCATCCATGGTCAGTTTGTTCTCCGATTACGCACTGCGCGAACACAATACGTTCGGTTTCGACGTCCGCACACGGTATGCCTGCCAGATTGCCGGCGAGGCCGATATCGGGGAAGCGCTCGAGCAACAACGCTCTGACCCGGCGCTCGCGGGTCTTCCAAGACTGGTGCTCGGTGGTGGCAGCAATGTCGTGCTGACGCGCGACTTTCCGGGCATCGTCTGGCTGATGACCCTCAAGGGGCGACGCATTGTCGACGAGACCGCGCAAGACTGGCTCGTCGAAGCGGCCGCGGGTGAAAACTGGCATGACTTCGTTGCCTGGTGCCTCGATCAAGGCTGCAACGGGCTCGAAAACCTCGCCTTGATTCCGGGCACGGTCGGCGCCGCGCCGATCCAGAACATTGGCGCCTACGGCCTCGAGATGGCCGAGTATTTCGATTCGCTGCGCGCCTACGATCTGGCGAACGGCCATATCGTCGAATTCGATTGCGCGGATTGCGCGTTCGGTTATCGCGACAGTGTCTTCAAGCAGGCCGCGCGCGACCGCTATCTGATCGTCTCCGTGCGGTTCCGGATGCCCAAGGCATGGCGGCCCCGTGCGGCTTACGCGGACATCGCGCGTGAGCTCGCGGCGTCGGGCGTGAATGAGCCTTCGGCGCGCGACATCTTCGATGCTGTGGTTCGCGTGCGGCGTGCCAAGCTGCCCGATCCGGCGAGCCTGGGCAATGCCGGCAGTTTCTTCAAAAACCCCGTCGTCGGCGCCTCGCAGTTTGCCGAACTGGTCGCCAGGGTTCCCGATGTGGTGTCCTACGAGCAGCCCGACGGTTCGCGCAAGCTCGCCGCGGCCTGGCTGATCGACCAGTGCGGGTGGAAGGGGCGTGCGGTGGCCGATGCGGCCGTCCACGATCGTCAGGCGCTGGTGCTCGTGAATCGCGGGCGGGCGACCGGCGCCGATGTGCTCGCCCTGTCGCAGGCGATCCGCGACGACGTGTTCAACCGGTTTGGGGTGACGCTCGAGCCGGAACCTGTCGTCGTGTAGGCGCGACGGACCAGAGATTCGAGATCGGGCGAATGCCCCTGTCGCTGAGTAAGCGCCGCGACCTTGCGTGCACGCGTGGGCGGGGCGATCGCCCGGTTCTTCACCGAGTCGAATGAATAAAAAAAGCCGCCCGAGGGGCGGCTTTATCATTGCCAGCGCATGACCGCACTGGCCGTCGTCACTTGCGAGGCTTACGAGCGCTTGCGACGCGCGTTTTCGGCAATACGCATACGCAGCGCGTTGAGCTTGATGAAGCCGCCGGCGTCGGCCTGGTTGTAGGCGCCGCCGTCGTCGTCGAACGTCGCGATCGTCTTGTCGAACAGCGTGTTGTCCGAGTCACGCGACACGACGGAAACGCTGCCCTTGTAGAGCTTCACGCGAACCCAGCCGTTGACGTTCTGTTGCGTATGGTCGACCAGGACCTGGATTGCCTTGCGCTCCGGCGCCCACCAGTAGCCGTTGTAAATCAACGAGGCGTAGCGGGCGAGCAGATCGTCCTTGAGGTGGGCGACTTCGCGATCGAGCGTGATCGACTCGATACCGCGGTGGGCCTTGAGCATGATCGTGCCGCCCGGCGTTTCATAGCAGCCGCGCGACTTCATGCCGACATAGCGGTTTTCGACGAGGTCGAGACGGCCAATGCCGTGCTTGCCGCCGAGGCGGTTGAGTTCGGTCAGCATCTCGGCCGGCGACAGGCGCTTGCCGTTGAGCGTGACCGGATCGCCGTTTTCGTAGCCGATGTCCACGTATTCGGGTGCGTCCGGCGCCTTTTCAGGCGACACCGTCCAGCGCCACATATCTTCCTCGGCTTCCGCCTTCGGATCTTCGAGGTGGCGGCCTTCGAACGAAATATGCAGCAGGTTCGCGTCCATCGAATACGGGGCGCCGCCTTGCTTGTGCTTCATTTCGATCGGAATACCCGCCTTTTCGGCGTACGCCAGCAGCTTTTCACGCGAGAGCAGGTCCCATTCGCGCCACGGCGCGATGACCTTGATACCCGGTTCGAGGCCGTAGTAGCCGAGTTCGAAGCGGACCTGGTCGTTACCCTTGCCGGTTGCACCGTGCGAGACGGCTTGCGCGCCGGTCTTGCGTGCGATTTCGATCTGGCGCTTGGCGATCAGCGGACGGGCGATCGACGTGCCGAGCAGGTATTCGCCTTCGTAGATCGCATTGGCGCGGAACATCGGGAACACGAAGTCGCGCACGAACTCTTCGCGCAGATCGTCGATATAGATGTTCTCAGGCTTGATGCCGAGCTTGACGGCCTTGGCGCGCGCGGGCTCGAGCTCTTCGCCCTGGCCGATGTCGGCCGTGAACGTGACGACTTCGGCGTCGTAGTTGTCCTGCAGCCACTTAAGGATGACCGAGGTGTCGAGGCCGCCCGAATAGGCCAGCACTACTTTCTTGATTTCGCTCATGGTGAACTCGTGACGGATTCGCGACGGGGGGAAGAGGCCGCGAAGCCGGTTATTGTGACATTAAAGCGGTGACATCAAAGCAGAATGCCTAAAAAGCAGGCAGCAACCCTGAGGTTGCCGCCGGGGAATGAAGCTGGCGCGGTCGGCGACGGCGAGGTGCGATCGTGCCGTGACTGCGCACGGATCCCGACGATTCGCCGGCCCGACCCATCGCGACCTTTGTTGCCTCGCCGCGGCCGTGCCCGGGCGGGATCAGTGACTGACCTTGCCCAACATCAGGAATTCCATCAACGCCTTCTGCACGTGGAGCCGGTTTTCGGCCTCGTCCCAGACGACGCTTTGCGGGCCGTCGATCACATCGGCGGTCACTTCTTCGCCCCGGTGCGCCGGCAGGCAGTGCATAAACAGCGCGTCGGGCTTCGCGCGCGCCATCATCGCCGCGTCGACGCACCAGTCAGCGAACGCCTTCTTGCGGATTTCGTTTTCCTGCTCGAAGCCCATGCTGGTCCAGACGTCGGTCGTGACCAGGTCGGCTCCGTCGCAGGCGTCGCGCGGATTGTCGACGACTTCAAAACTACCATGCGTCGCGGGGTCGACCAGTGCCTGATCGAGCGCGTAGCCCGGCGGCGTCGATAGCCGGACCTTGAAATCGAGAATGTGCGCCGCCTCGATCCATGTGTAGAGCATATTGTTCGCGTCGCCGACCCAGGCGACCGTCTTGCCCGTGATCGGACCGCGGTGCTCGAAGTACGTAAAGATGTCGGCGAGTACCTGGCAAGGGTGGTATTCGTTGGTCAGTCCGTTAATGACCGGTACCCGCGAGTTTTCGGCGAAACGGTGCAGGATGTCCTGTCCGAACGTGCGGATCATGATGATGTCGGTCATGCGCGAGATGACTTGCGCGGCATCCTCGATCGGCTCGCCGCGGCCCAGCTGGGTGTCGCGCGTGCTCATGAACACGGCATGTCCGCCCAGTTGGTGAATGCCCGCTTCGAAGGACAGCCGCGTGCGCGTTGAATTCTTTTCGAAAATCATCGCGAGCGTGCGGTCGTGCAGCGGGTGGTATGTCTCGTAATTCTTGAACTTCTGCTTGAGGATGCGCGCGCGGTCGAGCAGGTACTCGTTTTCGTCGCGGGTGAGATCCTTGAACTGCAGATAGTGCCGAATGTTTTTCTGAGCCATAAAACAAAAATCGGCGGACTGACCCGGATCTGTTGACCCGGACGGCGCCGCCGTTCGTGGAATAAGTGCCTCCAGCATAAAGGATTTCACCCGCTTTGACGAGCCGCGCGGGCACGCGTGGTGCTGAGCCGGTCGGCGCGGTCGCAGGGCTCGGGAGTATGCTCCTGACGCTGACGAGCGCGGATGCCGAGTCTGTCGTGATGGCTCAACTCTTATAGAAGACTTGGGTCAAATCCCGTGATTGCTTTGCTGCCCTGCGGTATAATTTGGCCACTTTCCGGCGCGAGGATCGAGCCGGCAAGCGTGCTGCGGACCACGCGAGCATGAGGCCGGCGAGCACGGGACGAACAATGACGCGGGCATCCGATCCTTTCACGCGATAGCGTGAGTTTTCAGTCAGAGCCGGAGCTCAGACCACCGGCCCACAAGGTATTGCAAATGGCCGACGATACTTCTTTCCCAAGAGAGTTTTTCATCCAGGGTGTGACCAAAGAGGGAAAGACCTTTCGTCCGAGCGATTGGTCGGAGCGTCTGGCCGGCGTGATGGCGGCCTTCGGCCCCGGCGCATCCGGCGCAAACGCGCGACTCAAGTACTCCACCTACGTCCGTCCCGAGATGTTCGGCAATATCAAGTGCGTGGTCGTCGATGAACGGCTGCGCGATCTCGAGCCGATGGCGTTCGACTTTGTCATGAATTTCGCTCGCGACAATAACTTGCAGGTGACGGAAGGGTGCTCGATGCCCGATCACAAGGAGGCGGTCGACGCCGCGGCCAAGGCGGGGTCTGCCGCCAAGGCGAAAGTCTGACCGACGCCGGAATCTCGATCCAGCCATCGTGTATCGGTGGTTGGGCTGCGTGGACCGGATGGAATGCTTTAGACGACAAAAAGCCCGCTTTATCGACTAAAGCGGGCTTTTTTGCGCTACAAGGGTGCTGCGACCGGACCTGGCGGCCCGGCGATCGGCAAGCGAACCGTGCGATTAAGCGGCGGTCGACAGTGCCTTGACTGCAGCAGCCAGGCGGCTCTTATGGCGAGCAGCCTTGTTCTTGTGAACGATCTTCTTGTCAGCAATGATGTCGAGCGTCTTGGCGGATGCCTTGAACACTTCGGCTGCCTTTTCCTTGTCGCCAGCGTCGATCGCCTTACGGACTGCCTTGATGGCGGTGCGCAGCTTCGAACGCAGTGCGGAATTGTGGGAATTGGCTTTAGCGGCTTGGCGAGCGCGCTTGCGTGCTTGTGCGGTGTTGGCCATGGTGTCCTCGAACGGTTCCGGCAATGCGACTGCCGGCTTCGGCCGCGGTCGCGGAAATAGGGGAATTCAGAAACGGCGGAGTATAGCAGCGAGTCACCCGCCATGGCAACCGCCACGACGTTCGCCCGAACAACAGTTTCGCCGCTGGGGGCAAAAATGCCGATTCCGGCTACCTTTTCGCGATCGCTCCGATCCTACGCGCATTCAGCAGTTCAGCCGCGTCCCGGGGCGCCCGATACAGGACAACCCGGCACAACCGGTCAGCTCGTGACCACCGGGTAACGTGAGTTCGCAAGATCGTCGCACGCGGCGTACTGACGGGGCCCGCCAACGCCTCTGCCAGCCTCCGCCGCCCTGCGCATCGGCTTTTACTGGCAGTTACGAGTTCACACCGCGCACCGGGGCGGCGGTACGGGTTCGGTCCGTATAATACGCGCCAACATGAATCTACTCCGAGCCCTCCTAACCGTCAGCGGCTTCACGCTGCTCTCACGGATCGCCGGACTCGCGCGAGAAGTGCTCATTGCCCGCACCTTCGGCGCCAGTCCTCTCACCGATGCATTCAACGTCGCTTTCCGGATCCCGAATCTGCTGCGCCGTCTGTCCGCCGAGGGCGCGTTTTCGCAGGCTTTCGTCCCCATTCTGGCCGAATTCAAGCAGCAAAAGGGGCACGACGCGACCAAGGCGCTCGTCGACTCGATGACAACGGTGCTGGCCTGGGTGCTGTCTCTGCTGTCGCTGTTGGGCATGCTCGGTGCGTCGGCTGTCGTGTTCGCGGTGGCAACCGGCCTGAAGAACGAAGGTGACGGCTTTCCGGCCGCTGTTCATATGACGCGCGTGATGTTCCCGTACATCACGCTGGTGTCGCTGACGTCGCTCGCGGCAGGCGTGCTGAATGTCTACCGCAAGTTCTCCTTGCCGGCATTCGCTCCGGTGCTGCTCAACGTGTCGTTCATTTTCGCGGCGCTGTTTGTCGCACCGCACATGCCGGTGCCGATTTACGCGCTTGCGTGGGCGGTGCTCATTGGCGGCGTGCTTCAGTTCGTCGTCCAGCTGCCGGGCCTCAGGCAGATCGACATGTTGCCGCGGATCGACCTCAACCTGATGCGTGCGCTGCGTCATCCGGGCGTCAAGCGCGTGCTGGCCAAGATGGTGCCGGCCACGTTCTCCGTGTCGGTCGCACAGATCAGCCTGATCATGAACACGAACATCGCGTCGCGGCTGGCGGCGGGCAGTGTCTCGTGGATTACTTACGCCGACCGGCTGATGGAGTTTCCGACGGCCATGCTCGGCGTTGCCCTCGGGACGATTCTGCTGCCCAGCCTGTCGAAGGCGCACAGCGATGCCGATCACAACGAATATTCGGCCTTGCTCGACTGGGGATTGCGGCTGACATTCCTGCTCGCGGCGCCCAGCGCGGTCGCGCTGTTCGTGTTCGCGAAGCCGCTCGTTTCAACGATCCTCGACTATGGCCGGTTCAATGCGCATGACGTCGAGATGGTGTCGCGCGCGCTCACGGCCTATGGCGTCGGGTTGATCGGTTTGATCGTCGTCAAGATCCTGACGCCGGGCTTCTATGCGAAACAGGACATCAAGACGCCGGTCAAGATCGCCATTGCGGTGCTCATCTTCACGCAGACCTGCAACTACGTATTCGTGCCGATCTTTGCACACGCAGGCCTGTCGCTTGCGATCGGTCTGGGTGCATGCCTGAATGGCGTGCTGCTGTACATCGGTCTCGTTCGGCGCGGCATCTACAAACCGTCGGCAGGCTGGGGCAAATTTTTGATCCAGTTGCTCGGCGCATGTCTCGTTCTGGCCGGCGTTCTGCTATGGTTGAGTCAGAGCTTCGACTGGGTGGGCCTGCGCCATACGCCGTTCATGCGCTTGTGTCTGCTCGGAGCGAGCCTCGTTGCGGTTGCCGCACTGTACTTCGGCATGCTGTGGGCAATGGGATTCAAGTACACGTTCTTCAAACGACGGGTCAGTTGATGGCGACACGCCTGCTCGAATACTTCGGCACGCTGGTGGCCGAAGATGTTGGTTTTCCGCTGACGGAAGCGGCGCTTTCGCTTGCGCAGGATGCCTATCCCGATCTCGATCTGCAGGCCACCCTTGCGTCGATCGATGAGCTGGCGTTGCGTGTCAACAAGCGTATGCCGCCCGATGCTGCCATTGCGCAGAAGTTGCAGGTCCTGAACCGGTTCTTCTTCGGCGAACTCGGTTTCGCCGCGAATCTCAACGACTACAACGATCCCGACAACAGTCACCTCAATGTGGTGATCCAGCGCCGGCGCGGGATTCCGATTTCATTGGCGGTGCTCTATCTCGAGATCAGCTCGCAGATCGGTGTGCCCGCGCGCGGTGTCTCGTTTCCCGGCCATTTTCTGCTGCGCGTCACGACGCCTGCGGGCGAGATCATGCTCGACCCGACCACGGGTGAGGCGCTTTCAGAATCGCGGCTCGTCGACATGCTCGAACCGTACGTTCGCCAGCATTCGGGTGAGTCGATCTCGAGCGTGCTGCGCGCGCTGCTGATGCCCGCGACCGATCGCGAGATCATTGCGCGCATGCTTCGCAACCTGAAGTCGATCTATCTTCAGACCGAGCGGTGGCAGCGTTTGCTCGGCGTGCAACAGCGGCTCGTGACGCTGCTGCCTGACCGGATCGAGGAACGCCGCGATCGCGGCTTCGCGTTTGCACGGCTCGATTTCTTCCGGCCCGCGGTCGAGGACCTCGAGCGTTATCTCGAGGTGCGTCCGGATGCCGAAGACGCGACGGTCGTCGAGTCACAGCTTGAAGAGTTGCGTCAGCGCACGCGCGGCGAGGGCGCCGAGGGACGGTAGCAGCAAAGCCTTCCGCTTAAGCGTGCCGCGTGTCGCCCTTGACGACGGCGTCGTGCAGACTCGGCTTATAGCCGAGTGCGAAGGCGACTTCCGCAATTAAGAAGATCGGCGCGATAAACACCTGGAACAGGTTGTCGACGAGCGCGGGTTTGCGGCCTTCGAACACGTGTCCGATCAATTGCAGAATCCATCCGCCGACGAACAGCACGCCAAACGCCATCCATCCGTGCGCCATCGTCATCTGCGCCGTCATCGAATGCGCAATGCTCAGCAGGACGCCGAACAGAATCGTCGCGGCGATGGCCAGCGGTACATCAAGCCTGAAGTAATAGAGCAGAACGGGAATCACGGCGACGTCGGCGAGCGTGAACGGCGTGTGGCCGAGCGGCAGCCATGAGAGCGACAGCATGACTCCGAGCACGATGGCCGGCACGCCGACAAAGTGCGTCGCCTTGTTCTTCGCATTGCGGTGGTATTGCTGATACACGGACATCTGCTCGGCAAGCGACTTCATGGCTGTCTCCTGTTGGCATGTTGTTTTTATTCATGTCGACGCGCCTGCATGGCGATGGACGGGGTCCGCGACACAGGACCTGCGCCATACGTTATGGCGATATGCCCTATGCCACGCCTCGCATGCACGTCCTGCGGCCGTCGAAAGATTGTAGGCGCAGGGCAGCCGCCTGCGCGTGCAGGCGGCCACGTTTGGAGGACAGCCTCGGGTCCGCGATGTGCTCCGCGTCCCGCTTCGTTGCGGACTGCGCCGCGTGCTACGCGGCTTGCCCCGCTGCTCGCAGCGTCACTTACTTCGGTTGCATCCGGATTGCGCCGTCGAGCCGGATGACTTCGCCGTTGAGCATCGTGTTCGTCAGAATGTGTTTGACGAGCATGGCGTACTCCGCCGGCTTGCCCAGGCGAGACGGAAACGGCACGCTCGCACCGAGCGCATCCTGTACCTCTTGCGGCATGCCGAGCAGCATCGGCGTTTCGAAGATGCCGGGTGCGATGGTCATGACACGAATGCCGGTGCGTGCGAGATCGCGCGCGACCGGCAATGTCATGCCGACGATGCCGCCCTTGGATGCCGCATAGGCGGCCTGTCCGATCTGACCGTCGTAAGCAGCGACCGACGCCGTGTTGACGATCACGCCGCGTTCGCCATCGTCGAGTGCGTCGAGGCGGGCCATCGCCGCGGCGGCGAGACGGATCATGTTGAACGAGCCGATCAGGTTGATCGAGATCGTCTTCGCAAAGAGTTCAAGCGAGTGCGGGCCGTCCTTGCCGACGGTCTTCGATGCCGGTGCGATGCCGGCGCAGTTCACGAGCCCACGCAACGGGCCGAGGCCTTCGGCCGCACCGACCGCGGCGATGCCATCCGATTCGCTCGTGACGTCGCAACGCACGTAGGCGCCGCCGATGTCCTTCGCGAGCGCCTCGCCTGCCTCGGCGTTGAGATCGGCGATCACGACGCGCGCGCCGTTCTCGGCGAGCAATCGCGCCGTGCCGGCGCCGAGTCCCGACGCGCCGCCGGTGACGATAAACACGTTGTCCTTGATGTGCATCCGCTTGTCTCCTGGTTTTGCGGTGTCAATGACAGGGAGCAGGGTGTGCGCCCGTCATCCTGGTGCCGGAAGAACTTGTGGTCCTGCCCGGCGTTGCGTCACGCGTGCCAACAATAAAAAAGGCGACCCGCAGGCCGCCTTGTGACGAACACGCCATGCGTGCGCGTACCTCGCTTTACTTGAGTGCGTCGAACACGCGTTGGCGAATCGCGTCGACCGCACCCGTGCCCGAGATCTTGCGATACTGCGGCGCCTTGACCGGGGCGCTGGCGTCTTCGCTCTTCGCCCAGTTCGAGTAATAGTCGACGAGCGGACGCGTCTGAGCGACGTACACATCGAGACGCTTGCGAACGGTCTCTTCCTTGTCGTCGTCGCGTTGCACGAGCGGCTCGCCGGTCACGTCGTCCTTGCCTTCCACCTTGGGCGGGTTGAACTTGACGTGATACGTGCGGCCCGATGCCGGATGCACGCGCCGGCCGCTCATGCGCACGATGATCTCGTCGAACGGCACATCGATTTCGATGACGTAGTCGATCGCCACGCCGGCCTGCTTCATCGCTTCGGCTTGCGGAATCGTGCGCGGAAAGCCGTCGAACAGATAGCCGTTCACGCAATCCGGCTCGGCAAGGCGCTCCTTGACGAGATTGATGATCAGCTCGTCGGGCACGAGTTCGCCCGCGTCCATGAAGCCCTTGGCCTTGACGCCGAGCGGCGAGCCCGCCTTGACGGCGGCGCGCAGCATATCGCCCGTCGAGATCTGCGGGATGTTGTAGTGCTCCTTGATGTAGTTGGCCTGGGTGCCCTTACCCGCGCCCGGGGCGCCCAACAGGATCAAACGCATGGTGATGTCTCCAAGAAGGTGTGAATTCTTTTTACTGGTCCGCGGCCACGAGGGCGCGGACACGTTCGAGATCGGCTTGTGTATCGACGCCAGGTGCCGGTGCGTGCTCGGTGATCAGCACGCCGATGCGTTCGCCGTGCCAGAGTGCGCGCAATTGTTCGAGCGCTTCCGCCTGTTCGATCGGCGCCTGGCTGAGCTGCGGGAATCGCCGCAGGAAACCCGCGCGATACGCATAGAGGCCAATATGGCGATAGACGGACGCCGACGATGTCGGCATCGCGGCGACCTCTGGCCAGCTTGCCTGATAGGCGTCGCGTGACCAGGGAATCGGTGCGCGCGAGAAGTACAGCGCGACGCCGCGTGCGTCCGGCACGACCTTGACGATGTTCGGATTGAAAACTTCCGCCGGGTCCGAGATCGGATGGGCAGCCGTCGCGATCGCGCAATCGGGCAGCGCGGCCAGGTGGGCCGCGACGCCGCGTACGAGCGCTGGATCGATCAGCGGCTCGTCGCCCTGCACATTGACGATGATCTGTTCGTCATCCCACCCGCGCTGCTCGACGACCTCGGACAGGCGATCGGTGCCCGTCGGATGGTCGGCGCGCGTGAGCACGGCTTCGAAGCCGGCATGTGTGACTGCGTCGAATACGGACTGCGCATCCGTTGCGACGAGCACCTGCTGCGCGCCCGCTTCCTGAGCCCGTTGCGCGACGCGCACGACCATCGGCTGTCCGCCGATATCGGCGAGCGGCTTGTCGGGCAGGCGCGTCGAAGCCAGACGCGCAGGGATGACGGCGATAAACGGCGTTGGGGTGAGTGCGTCGATGTTCGATGCGGCGCTGCCGCTCGATGCGCGGCTCATCGGTCCCCGGTGGGACCGGGCTCGACGAGAGTGCCTTCGACGGTCTGGCGCGCTTCGCCAACGAGCATGACGGGGATGCCGTCGCGGATCGGGTACGCGAGTTTGTCGACGCTGCAGATCAGCTCCTGCGCGGAGCGGTCGTGCGTCAGAGGTCCCTTGCAAAGCGGGCAGACTAGGATTTCAAGCAGGCGTGCGTCCACGAAGTTTCTCCACAACAAGCGCAATGAGGCGCGGGTTCAGCACCGCTTCGACCGGGACTGCCCAGAGCCGGTCATCGCGCCAGGCGGTGCATTTTACCGCATCCTTTTCAGTGATCAGGACCGCATCGACGTCGTCATCGCCGAACGGGTTCGAATCGAAACGGTAATGATCGGGCAGGGCACGTGTCGATGGGGTAATCCCCTGTGCGCGCAATGTCGCGAAAAACCGCTCGGGTGCGCCAATGCCGGCCGACGCGAGCACGCGCGAATGGGCGAACTGCGACAGCGGCCGGCGCAGCGCGGGGTTGGCGACGTTCCACGCGTCGCCCGGTGCGAGCGTCAATGCGAACGTTTGAGGCCACGGCGGCAGCGCCCGGTCATAGGGATTGTTGACCAGCGTCGCGTCGCGCTTGCGCGACAGCGGTTCACGTAACGGACCCGCCGGCAACAAAAACCCGTTGCCGCCGAGGCGATGGTCGAAGACGACGATCTCGGCGTCGCGGCCGAGCCGATAGTGTTGCAGTCCGTCATCGCTGATGATGACATCGACTTCCGGATGGGCCTCGCGCAGCGTACGCGCCGCACGGACGCGATCGGGATGGACCACGACGGGTGCTGCGCTGCGGCGGCGTATCAGCAAGGGCTCGTCGCCGACGTCGGCCGCACTGGATCCAGTGTGCACGTCGACGGGCTCTGCGACCTTCGCGCCATAGCCGCGCGACACGATGCCCGGCGTCCATCCTGCTTCGCGCAACGCGTGCGCGAGTGCGATCACGGTGGGTGTCTTGCCGGTGCCGCCGACCGTGACGTTGCCGACTACCACCACCGGCACGCCAACGCGCTCGACCCGGCGCAGACCGAGTGCGAAGCTCATGCGGCGCGACGCCGCGACGGCGCCGAACACGAGCGACAGCGGCCAGAGCAGCCACGCGAGCCACCCGCGCTGTTGCCACGCTCGCGTGATGAAGAGTTCGGCCTGAGCCGATCGGGTTGACTTCAAAATGAGTTCAGGACGGGGTCGCGGGGCGGGTCAGGGGCACGAATTGTTAGTGTTCACGTCTCATATCGGCTGATCGACGCCGGGCGGATTGCGCTGTGTCTGCCCGCAGCGGGATCGATTGGCCGAAAACGCAAGCGCGGACACAGCGGGGTCGAGCACCTGTTTTTTGCATCTTTTGTACGAATTACAGCCGTGCGGCCCGCCACTTTAGCCTGCCGCGCGGACCGGGACAAGGTTGTTCACACCCGCCCAGGCCCTTTGGGCGGGCCTCAGCGCTATCCCCAGTTGCTGTGGATAACTTTGTGAAGAACTTTGCGAAAACCGTCATAAGTCATTCATACGGCAAGAATTGCGGTGCTCTGCCACGTTTTGAGGCGAACCGGTAAAGCTCGCCGCCGAACGCATGATTTTGCGGCGGCCTGCGCTTGACATTTCGCGCAAACCCCTGTCGCACAAGGCTCGCAGCGGACCGGGCGATATTCCCTGGCACGGCAGAAATTGCCGGAAAGCCACGGCTGGCGCGGGTTTCAATGTGCGCTACCGCACATTTCTCAGACAAGAAGTGGGCAATCGAACCCTATGTGGATAGCTTTCCAGGCCTTCACCGAAACACGGTTGCGGGTCCATCGTTTGCGAGCGGAAATAGTTTGCGCGGGCAAGGATTGAGGGGATTTCGCGGACTCGCGGCGTATGCAGGGTTTGTGCCCGGATCGGCTCCCAAGCCGCCACTGATCCTCCCTGATCCCGCCCCGATCCCGCGTCAGGTCGGGGCACCGATTCTGCGAGAGACCCGGCGCCGGCGTGGGGGTGTTCGTCAGATCGGGCGCGATGTCGGGTAAGCTTGTGGCCCCCGCAGACGTCATGCGCGCAATTCGTGGGCGATTGCCGAGCCCAATAACATGCGCCTCACTTTAGCGCCCGATGAATCGAGATACTGACTGGCCGGATTCGCCAGCTCCCGACATGCCGATGAGCGGCGGCGAACTCGTGCTGCCCGTGTCGGCGCTCAATCGCGCGATTGCCAATGTGCTCGAACGCGCCTTCCCGCTGGCCTGGATTTCAGGCGAGGTGTCCAACTTCACGCGCGCGGCGAGCGGCCATTGGTATTTCTCGATCAAGGACGCCGGCGCTCAGATCCGCTGTGTGATGTTCCGCGGTCGCGCGCAGTACGCTGACTTCATTCCGCGTGAGGGCGACAAGATCGAGGTGCGCGCGCTCGTCGCGATGTACGAGCCGCGCGGCGAACTGCAGCTCAATGTCGAGCAGGTGCGACGCACGGGACAGGGCCGGCTGTTCGAGGCCTTTCTCAAGCTCAAGAAGCAGCTCGAGTCGGAGGGATTGTTCGATGCGGATCGCAAGCGCGCATTGCCGCCGCATCCGCGCGCGATCGGCGTCGTCACGTCGCTGGCCGCGGCCGCGTTGCGCGACGTGCTGACGACGATCGTTCGCCGGGCGCCCCATGTACCCGTGATCGTGTATCCGGCACCGGTTCAGGGCGTCGACTCGGCGGCGCGGCTGCGCGAGATGGTCGAACTCGCGGGCCAGCGTGCCGAGGTCGATGTCCTGATCGTGTGTCGCGGCGGCGGTTCGATCGAGGATCTCTGGTCGTTTAATGACGAGGCCCTTGCGCGAACGATCGCGTCCTCGCCGATTCCCGTCGTGAGCGGCGTGGGCCACGAGACCGATTTCACGATTGCCGATTTCGCGGCCGACTTGCGCGCGCCGACGCCGACTGGCGCGGCAGAGCTCGTGAGTCCCCAGCGCGCCTTGTTGCTGCGCGATCTGTCGCAGCACCACGGTCAGCTTGCACGTGCGTTCGAGCGCGGCATCGAGCGCAGGGCGCAGCAGGTTGACTGGCTTGCGCGCCGCCTCGTGAGCCCGGCTGAGCGGCTCGCACGACAACGTCAGCATATCGATCAGCTCGCCGCGCGCCTCGCCGGCGCCGCTGCGAGGACGACGCAAAATGCGCATGCGCGGTTTGCGCTGCTTGAGATGCGCTGGCGCCGTCATCGCCCTGACGCGGAAGCCGGCCTGAAGCGCATCGATCAGGCGAGCGCACGGTTGACGCAAGCCTTCGAGCGCGGTCACGAACGCCGGATCGCCCGAGTGCGCGAGCTGGCCGCGCGCACGGAATTGCTGAGTCCGCGACGCACCCTCGAACGCGGCTATGCCGCGGTGCTCGACGCAAAAGGGCACGCAGTGCGCAGCCCGGCCGCGCTCGAGCGCGGCCGTCGCGTGACAGTGCATCTGGCCGACGGCTCGGCTGACATCGGCATTGCCGACGTGCAGCCGCGCCTCGATGCCGAGTTTTGAAGCGGGAGCCGTCATGCGCTCAGTCATGAACTCCGTTGTGCACTTAGTCATGCACCGGGTCACGAACGCGCGCATACACGCAGTCATGAAGCCTTCATTCACGGAGTTCAATTTCGTGAGCGTCGACATGAACGGCCCTGTCATCCAGCATTCATCCCGACGAGCGCCCGGCCTATGCCGGATCCGCCATCTGCCGAGGCCCTCCGCCGGGCATGAAAATCGCGGACACCCTTCATGAAGCGCGATCGCCTACAATCACAAGTCGCGCTTCATGCCGAGCATCAACGGTAGTCTCCGCCCAGTTTTTTCAAGTCCCCCCTACAACAGGAAGAAACACCATGGAACATACGTTGCCGCCGCTGCCCTATGCCAAGAATGCACTCGCGCCGCACATCTCGGAAGAGACGCTCGAGTTCCACTATGGCAAGCACCATCAAACCTATGTGACCAACCTCAACAAGCTGATCCCGGGCACCGAGTTCGAGAATCTGCCGCTTGAAGAGATCGTCAAGAAGTCGTCGGGCGGCGTGTTCAACAACGCAGCCCAGATCTGGAATCACACGTTCTTCTGGAACAGCCTGAAGCCGGGCGGCAGCCAGCCGTCGGGCAAGCTCGCCGACGCGATCAATGCCAAGTACGGTTCGTACGACAAGTTCAAGGAAGAGTTCACGAAGGTCGCCATCGGCACGTTCGGTTCGGGTTGGGCCTGGCTCGTCAAGAAGACGGACGGTTCGCTCGACATCGTTTCGACGAGCAACGCGGCCACGCCGCTGACCACGGACTCGAAGCCGCTGCTGACGCTCGACGTCTGGGAACATGCGTACTACATCGACTACCGCAACGCGCGTCCGAAGTTCGTCGAAGCGTTCTGGAACATCGTGAACTGGGACTTCGCTGCGCAGAATTTCGGCGGCTAAGTATTGGCCGCTAAGTTTCGGCGGCTAAAGATGTGATGCGACGTGCGGCGGATCCGCCGCGCGTCGTTGCAAGGCATGAAGAAAGCCCTCCTGCTGCGAACTGCATTCCCACAGTCCGGATGTCGATCCGGGCCTTGGGAGGGCGGTTCGGCCGGAGGGCTTCTGTTTTTTGCAGGTGGCGTATCGAGATGTCGACCGCTTTGAGGGCGTTGCCACAGCAATGCAGAAAATATCGAATGGCCGGCCTGCGCATCGCGCCGTAGCCGGCCTTGCCGATCACCACATGATCACGCGATCCTTCGGTGCGAGGTACAGCGCGTCGCCCGGCTTGACGCCGAACGCGTTGTAGAACCCGGGCTGATTGCGCACCGGTCCTTCGACGCGGAATTCGAACGGCGAGTGCGGGTCCGATTTGATCTGCGCGATCACGGCCGCATCACGCGATTTGCCGCGCCAGACCTGTGCGAACCCATAGTAGAAGCGCTGCTCGCCGGTCATGCCGTCGATCACTGGCGAGGGTTTGTCGTGCAGCGACAGCTCATACGCCTTGTAGGCGACCGCCAGACCCGAGTTGTCCGCAATGTTTTCGCCGAGCGTCAGCGAGCCGTTGACGTGATAACCCTCGACCGGCGAGAACGCGTCGTATTGAGCGACCAGCCGGTGTGTCATGGCCTCGAATTGCTTGTGATCTTCAGGCGTCCACCAGTCGCGCAGGTTGCCGTCGCCATCGTATTGCGCGCCTTGATCGTCGAAACCGTGGCTGATCTCATGACCGATCACCGCGCCAATCGCACCATAGTTGACGGCATCATCGGCATCCGCATGGAAGAACGGCGGCTGCATGATCGCCGCCGGGAAGACGATCTCGTTCTTTTCGGGGTCGTAGTAGGCATTGACCGTCTGAGGCGTCATCTGCCACTCGGTCCGATCGACCGGCTTGCCAAGCTTGTTGATGTCATACGCATGCGCAAACGCCGACGTGCGCATGATGTTGCCGATCAGGTCGTCGCGTCGGATCACGATCGACGAATAGTCACGCCATTTCGACGGATAGCCGATCTTGACCGTCAGCTTGCCGAGCTTGGCGAGCGCCTGCTTGCGCGTTTCGGGCCCCATCCAGGTCAGGGTCGACATGCTGTGGCGATAGGCCGCAAGCAGATTGGTCACGAGCGCGTCGAGCCGTGCCTTGCGCTCGGGCGGGAAGTACTGCGCGACGTACGCTTGCCCGAGGTCTTCGCCGATCGAGCCGCTTACCAGGCTCACGCCGCGTTTCCAGCGCGCGCGGTCTTCCGGTTGTCCCTGGATCACCGTGCCGTAGAACGCAAAGTGCGCCTGATCGAAGGCCTTCGGCAATGAACCCGCGAAGCCGTTGATCAGTTTCCAGCGCAGATACACTTTGATGTCGTTGACCGGCGTCTGCGTGAGCAGGGCGTCGAGCGCGCTCACGTACGTGGGCTGACCGACGATGACGGAGTCGACTTTGCCGGCAAAGCCCGCTGCGTCGGCGTACGCCGGCCAGTCGAACGACGGTGACAACTTGGCGAGCTCCGCCATCGACACCTTGTTATAGGCCTTGACGGGGTCGCGCAGCGTGACCTTGTCCCACTGGATTTTCGCGAGCGCCGTTTCGAATGCGAGCACCTTGGGCGCTTCGGCGGCTGCATTCGCATCGCCCGAGAGTGTCATCAGGTGTTCGATGTATGCGACGTACTTCGCGCGCACGTCTGTGAAGCGCTTGTCGTCGAGCTGGAGGTAGTAGTCGCGATCCGGCAGGCTGGTGCCGCCTTGCTGAATATCGACGATGTAGCGCGTCGCGTCGCGATTGTCCTGGTGAATGTCAATGTGCACGGGCGTGCCGATGCCGAGCGTGCTCAGGTGCCCGAATTCGCTGGCGACGTCAGTGGGCGTGCGCATCGCGTCAATGCGTGCGAGTTCGGCGTCGAGCGGGTGAATCCCGAGCTTTTCGATCGTCGCTTCGTCCATGAAGCTCGCGTACAGATCGCCGATGCGTTGGGTCGACGTACCGGCGGCCGCGTGGGTCGAGGCATCGGCCTCGATGATGGTGTGCAGCTGCTCCTCGGTCGTGTCCCGAACGATGTTGAAACTGCCGAACGAGCTGCGGTCTGCCGGGATTTGAGTCGTGCTCAGCCACGCGCCATTCACCGCGCGGAAGAAATCGTCCTGAGGACGCACGGCGTGATCGAAATACTGTCGATCAATTCCCGAGCCCAACGTGGCGGTGTGTCGCGACGCGGCGCCGGAGGCGTTCTCGGCGATCGCGTTTGCAGGCGCAGCGCTCGCATGTCCGGATACAACTGCGGATACGAGGGCAGAAAGCAAAAGTGCGGCGGTCGTACTGGATTTGAGTGAAACCAAAGCAGATCCTCGTAGTGGCGATGACATCCTGCGCAAGCTTACCTGAGCGCGTCGATATCGAATCATCGCGACTTCGCGAGGGGCCAATCGCTCCAATCGTTCATGTCTCGCGCAGCCCAAAACCGTGTTCAAGCGCGTGTTTTGCCGCGTAGCCGTTCGCAAGCTTACGTTGGCTTACGAGTCGCAACTCTTGACGCGCACCCATGTCACGCTTGAGCCATGGTCCTGGTCAAAAGACCGGCGCCAATCACCGTCTCACGAGGATTGGATATGAAATTCGCAAAGACATGCGTGCTCTGCGCCGTGTGCAGCCTGAGCGTGCCGACACTCTCGTTCGCCGCTGAAACACAGGGTTCGACGAGCGTACCCAACACCGCAATGCAGATCGCCGCCGATTCACACGCGGCATTCTCCGATGCTGCATCGTCCGGCGCCGTATCGGCGGACAGCCGTGTGGCCGCCGACTCGCCAGTCGCTTCGAACGGCGTACCGGGGCATCCCATGTTGCACGATGGACCGCCCCTCATGACGCCAGGGGCGGGAATGCCAGGGCCGCGCCCGTTTGGCGGACGACCCGATGGTCCGCCTGAGCTCCATGCGGCGATCGAGACGATAGACGAGATCGAAGGTCTCTATATCGATACGGGCCGGGCCGGCGAGTTGCCTGCTTTCTATCGAAGTGTGCTGTCAAAGACGCACGATCCGATGCTGCGCAACCTGGTGATGCATCGTCTCGCCGATGCGCAGCTCAAGCCTGCGCATGCGGACGAGGCCATTGCCACACTGCACGATGCGCTGGACGAAACGCTTGCACGTCTGGATGCGATGGCGCCGGCGGCCAGGCGTTAAGTCCGCGGATCGTCACCACAACGAGAACCGCTGGTCGGGCGCCAGGTATAGCTTGTCGGTCGGCTTGACGCCGAACGCGTCGTAAAAGCCTTGCTGGTTGCGCACGGTCCCGTTGACGCGGAACGGGGCCGGCGAGTGCGTGTCGGACTTGATGTATTGAATCATCGCGGCGTCGGTCATCTTGCTCCGGTGCAGTTGCGCGAAGCCGTGATAAAAGCGCTGCTCACCGGTGAGTCCGTCGATCACAGCGGGCGTCTTTTTGCCGAGTGAAATCTTGTAGGCGTGATAAGCGGCATCCAGGCCCGCGCTCTCGGCGATGTTTTCCGACAAGGTTCTCGCGCCGTCGATGTGATAGCCGGGCAGAGGGGAATAGGCGTTGAATTGATCCTCAAGCCGTCGGGTCCTTGTCCGGTACTGCGTACGATCAGCCTCTGTCCACCAGTTGCGCTGGTTGCCGTTCGCGTCACGTTGTGAGCCGTCAACATCGAAGGCATGCGATATCTCATGGCCCATGACGAGGCCGAGGCCGCTGTAGTTGATCGCATCGTCAGCGTCGGGATAGAAAAACGGAGGCTGCATCATGCCCGCTGCCATGATGACCTGGTTGGTGCCTGTCGAATAGTGTGCGCTGACCTCAAAGGCATCGACTTGCCATTGATTCTTGTCGACCGGTCGATCGAGTTGGGCAATGCGATGATTGTAGTTTTCGCGTTGTGCCCGCTCGACATTGCCGAAGAGATCGTCGCGCGCGATCACGAGCTTCGAATAGTCGATGAGCGAGGATGTGCTGTCGGGGGCACCGAGGTGTGCCGTCATCTTTTCGAGCTTGAGCAGCGCATGCTGGCGCGTCTGCGGCTCCATCCAGCTGGCGTGCGCGATACGCTCCGCATAGGCTTGTTTCAAGTTGCTGAACATCGCCTGGACATAGGCCTTCTGATTTCGCGTGAAGTGCCGCTTGCCGTATTCGACGCCCGCTTCATCGAGGATATTCTCCGTCACGGCTTTGACGCCTCGCGACGAACGCGATGACGGTTCGGTCTGTCCGGACAGCACTTTGGCGAAGAACGCAAAATGGGCGTCTTCGAAAGACGTGTTCAGATACTGCGCCCGGGCAGTGGCGTAGTGATACCTGAGGTAAGTCTTGATCGTGTCGATCGATGTGCGTGCAAGCAGGCTGTCAAGCGATGCCATCTCGTTGGGATTCGCGATGTACATGGCGTTGGCCCGGCCCGCTATCCCTGCTGCCGCCCAATAGGCGGACCAGTTGAAATGCGGTGCGAACGCTTCGATCTCGGAAAACGAGTAGGTATTGTCGCTGCGTGTGGCAATGGCGGTTCCACTCGACTGCGCCGTCCCGGAACGGGCGACTGCGATCGCACGCTCGAATTCGACGATACGCTGCGCGTTGCGGCGCGCGTCGGCATCTCCCGATAGTTCAAGGATCCGTGCGACATAGTCCGACAAGCGCGCGCGAACTTCGACGGAATGTGCGTCCTGGTCGAGATACGTCGCGTCGTCTACCGTCGTTCCGAATGAAATGAAATTCAGGATGTGATGCTTCGTGTCGCGGCGATCCGGCGAGATCCAGAAACTGAAGACGGTCTGCACGTCGACGGATTCGAGGTAGGCCAGTACTTTCGCGACATCGTCCACTCCGTGAATCGCATTAATACGCTCGAACGTGGAATCGAGCGGCGACTTGCCAAGTGCGGCGAGACGAGCTTCGTCCATATAGCTCGCATAGAAGTCGCCTAGCCGCTGCATCGGCGTGCCGGCCGGCGCGGAGGAAGCCGCCGCACCTTCCAGCATCTCGAGCATGAGGCGCTGGGACCGGGCTTCGGCGTCCTGCCGATAGCCGATCGAACTTCGATTGGCGGGTATAGGCGTCTTGTCGATCCAACGGCCATTCGTTGCGCGATACAGATCGTCCTGAGGGCGGATCGATCGGTCGAACCACTGCTGCTCGATGCCGGATTGCGAGGCCGCCGAGGTGGGTTTGGCGCCGAGTACGCATTGGGCTTGCGAACCGCACAACGCAATCGTCAATGCGGCCAGGCCAACCAGTTTTAGCGCGCGGGTCTTTACTACTGCGGTCTTTGTTTCACGGGTCGTCGTGTTTCGGGGCGTTGTGCTCATGGGACAGGCATCCTCGTCGAAAGGCGTGTGCCGCGGCGACCTTTCCGAGGAGCTTTCCAGCTCAGGGACTCGCGACGGTGACGTCTGCCCGGGGCGGCAGACTCAGCCATTCTCCGCACGAAGCGCGGATGCCGATTTCACAAAGCGATTTCATGGAGAGCGGTCAGCCCTGGTGACGGGCGTCTGGCCTTGTCCGACGGGCAGGCGGATCGACACGGCCAGACCGCCGTCCGGTACATTCGCAAACACACATGCGCCGCCGCGCTCTTGCGCGAGCCGGTGCACGATGGCGAGCCCGAGGCCGCAATGACCTTCGCCGCCGCGCGACGAGTCGAGCCGCACGAAGGGCTGAATCACGGACGCAATCAGGTCGGGCTCGATACCCGGACCGTGATCGCGAACTTCGATGACCCAATAGTCGCCCTCCCGGCGCGTCGAGATGAGAACGGGCGGCTCGCCGTGATCAAGCGCGTTGTCGACGAGGTTCCCGACGAGGCGGTCGACGAGCGTGCGTGGCAGCGTGAACGCGTCGCCTGCCGACAGCGACAGCCCGAACAATGCTTCGACCTCGGGGTCGTCCGTCGCATCGGACCCGCCGTATTGCTCTCGCAGCGCCTCATCGACCCGGACGAGCGGGCCGGGGTCGGCCGACTCGTTCGCGAACAGGAGGAACTGCTCGACGATATGCGTCAGCGATTCGACATCGCGCAGAAAGCCCTGCCGCTCGCTCGTATCGTCCAGCAGGTCGGCGCGCAGCCTGAGGCGCATCAGCGGCGACTTGAGGTCATGCGCCACGCCGGCCAGCATCACCGCCTGGCTGTTCTCCGCGTCTTCGACACGTTGCATCATGTCGTTGAACGAATGCGCGAGTTCGCGCAATTCACGCGGACCACTGGTTTCGACCGGTGGCAAACGCTGCGAGCGGCCAAAAGCACGCGCTGCCTGCGCGACGCGTTGAACCGGAAGCTGGAGTTGCCACGCGGCGATCAGCGCAAGGACGATCGACGCGATGGCCATCACGCTGAGCTCGATCAGAAACGGCGGCGACGGCGGCTCGTCGAATGGCATCACGATCCATCGCGCGCTGGCCGGATAGCGGACCCACAGATTGGTCGGCTGTTCATGGTCGACGCGGATATCGGTGCCCGTGGGCAGGCGCGCCGCGAGCAGCGTCAACAGGTGCGAACTCATGACGCGGGTCGGGGCCGGCAATGCGAGCGCTTCGGACGCCGTTGCGTCGACGTAGCGCACGCGGCGCGGATGATGCATCGGGTCCATATTGGGCGGCCGGTGCATCGGGTCCATGTCGGGGGGAGGTTGCATGGGGTCGCCATCGGGAGGGCGGCCCATTGCGTCGGGACCCGGCGGGGGCATGCTGTCATCGTAGCGGGGGCCCGGCGGCTGGAGACTGTCGTGTCCCGGCCCCGCGGAGGGCGGCGGTCCACCGGGTCCGCCCGCGCTACCTGAGCCACCCGGATTTCGAGCCGCATCGATTCCGCGCGATGCCATCGCATGGGAGGGCATCCGCGGCATGGTGAATTCAGGAGGCCGCACCGAGCCTGTCTGTTCGTGGAGATGCGCAGTTTCAATCGCGATCTGCAGGCCGCGCGCGTACCCTTCCACATCGTGCTTCGGGCGTTGAAGCACGAGGATCGCGATGCCTCCGATCTGCACGAGCAACACGACGACCAGTGAGGTCAGGGCGAGGCGTACGAACAAGGTGTCGAAGCGTGCGCGAAACCCCGCGCTGCGCCGCGCATGCGGATTGCGGTCCGCGTGCTCAAGCTGCGGCGACTGCCTCGAATGCCACCACGACTTCATACGACGTCGGCGCCGATCCCGAGCTCTGCAAATTCACGCGCGTCCGGCACGAAGATGTAGCCCTTGCCGCGTACGGTCTGAACGTAGCGCGGGTTTGACGGGTCCGTCTCGATGACGCGGCGCAGGCGCCATGCGGAAACGTCGAGCGAGCGATCGCGAAACGCGTAGTCGTCGCCGTGCAGCAGATCGTGCAGGCGCGCACGCGACAGGACCGTGAGCGGGTGTGTGCTGAAGACCTTGAGCAAGGCGTATTCGCCGTCTCGCAGTTCCAGGCGCACGCCTTCTCGAACCAGCGTACGCGTTGTGTAGTCCAGCACAAACGGACCGAACGAGAACGTATCGCGTTGCTCCGGCGCGGCGCTTGGCACGCGGCCCCGGCGACGCAGCACGGCATTGATGCGGGCGAGCAGTTCGCGCGAATCGCACGGTTTGGTCAGATAGTCGTCGGCACCGAATTCGAGCCCGACGACGCGATCGACGACACCGCCGCGTCCCGACAGAAAAATCACCGGCACGTCGTCGCCGGCTTCTCGCAACGCTTTGAGCGCCTGCAGACCGTCGAGGTTCGGCATCATGATGTCGAGCAGGATCAGTGACGGTCGTTCGAGCGTGAGCCGGCGGCGCAGGCCGGACGCATCGTGCAGCACGGAGACATCCATGCCGCTGCCCTGAAGAACGCGGCGCAGCAGGTCGCGCACCACGGGATCGTCGTCGACGACAAGTACATGAGGTTTCATGCGGTTCATTCTATGACGCACACGCGTTTGCAGGAGCCGCCGCAGCTTACGTTCCTTACCTGGGCGGGCGTTTTTGCCTTACCGCGCCTTACCCTGCCGATGGGCACAGGCTCAGGACAATTCGCGGACGGCCTTGCCGGGTCGGGCTTTGCGGGGTGGGGAAGGTGGTTTCGGGCGAGTTCCCGGGAGATTTTTCCGGCAAAAGCCGCCGGGGGCGTTGCGGCGAATCCGATGCGCGACGCGGGGAATGCGCGCATCGGATCCGCAGTGCGCACGGTCAGGCGGACGTGCTCACGAAGCTGCCGGCCTGACCGAAGCCCTGACCGGGCCGGAGGTTGTCGGCGAGCGTCTGGACGAACGTTTCGAGCGAGGTGCCGGAGGTCGATCCAAAGGTGCTCGAGAAGTCGCTTTCGAGGGTGGCGATATCGCTGCTCAGCGACGATGTGCCCGATGTCGATGCAGTGCTCGAGGTGCTCGAGGTGCCCGACGAATCCGACGACGTGTCGCTCGATGCCGTATCGCTGGATGTCGAGCTGTCCGAACTGGTCGACGCACTGCTCGCGCCAATCGCCTGGGCGAGGGCGTTCAGTGCGCCGCCGAGGTCACCGTAACCCCCCGAGGGCGGGGGCGGCGGCGTATTGCCCGCGGCGCTGATCGACGAGTCGCTGCTGTCGCTCGAATCGGTCGACGCGGATTGCGTGCCGGGCTGCATGCTCGAGAGCATCTGGAACATCGCGCCGATGAGCTCCTGCAGCGCGGTCGATGTCGACGGATCGGTGCTGCTGGTCGACGACGCATCGTCGGTCGATGACGTTGATGAGGTCGAAGCGGTCGACGTTGCATCGGTGGAGGTACCCGATGTCGAAGTCGATGCGGTCGTGCCCGTCGAGGCCGTGGTCGTCGTGCCCGATGACGTGGTCGACAGGTCGCTCGACAAGCCGAGTTCGGCGAGCGTCTTCTCGAGCGCGGCGATGAAGGGGTTGGTGCTCGACGTGCCCGAGCTGCTCGACGCGCTCGTGCTCGATGCATCCGTCGACGAGCCGCACGACGACGTGCTGCCCGATTGCAAAGCGTAGAGGCCGTAGCTCGCCGAGCTGCCGGTCAGACTGCTGATGCTCATGGTGGTCTCCTGGTTCTCCGGTGTGGAGGGAGTTCTCACGATAAGCACTGCTTTCGTTACAGAATCTTCAATATGCGGGGACGCACGTTTTCAATTTCAAACGGCGTAACCCCGCGTAAGGAAGCGTCAGAAGGAAGGATCAGCCGATCACCATTCGGCGACCGCGCCGTCTGCATGACGCCAGACCGGGTTATGCCAGTCGGGTGCATTCTTGCTGCGCTCGATAACGACTTCCTCGTCGATCTCGACGCCCAGGCCCGGGCCCTTCATTGCATGGATATGGCCGTTGTCGAACTTGAAGACATCCTTGTTCTTGATGTAATCGTTGACCTCGCCACCCTGGTTGTAGTGGATGCCCATGCTCTGTTCCTGCAGCACGGCGTTGCGCGAGACGAAGTCGACGTGGAGGCACGATGCGAGTGCGATCGGGCCGAGCGGGCAATGCGGCGCCAGCGCGATGTCATATGCTTCGGCCATCGACGCGATCTTCACGCATTCCGTGATGCCACCGGCGTGCGACAGGTCAGGCTGGACGATCGACAGGCCGCCTTGCGCGAAGACGCGCTTGAATTCGAAGCGAGAGAACATGCGCTCGCCCGCAGCGATCGGGATAAACGTGCGCTCGGCCAGCTTCGGGTAATACTCGGCTTGTTCGGCGAGCACCGGCTCTTCGATGAACAACGGCCGGAACGGTTCGAGCTCCTTGATGAGCACGGGCGCCATCGGAGCCGACACGCGGCCGTGGAAATCGAGGCCGAAGTCGACCGAGTTGCCGAGCTTCGAGCGGATCTCGCCGATCTTCGCGACAGCCTTGTCGACGGCGCGCGCCGTATCGACGATGCCCATTTCTTCGCAGCCGTTCATCTTGAACGTATCGAAGCCCACGGCCATGAGCTTTTTCATGTGCTCGACGATGTCGTCGGGACGATCGCCGCCCACCCAGCTGTACGTCTTCATCTTGTCGCGCACCAGGCCGCCGAGCAGTTCATACACCGGCACGCCAAGCTTCTTGCCCTTGATGTCCCAGAGCGCCTGATCGATACCGGCGATCGCGCTCATGAGGATCGGGCCGCCGCGATAGAAGTTCGAGCGATAGAGCGTCTGCCAGATGTCATTGATGCGCGACGGGTCCTGGCCGATCAGCGTTTCGCCCATTTCGATAACGGCGGCTTCGACGGTGCGCGCGCGGCCCTCGATGACGGGCTCACCCCAGCCGACGATGCCCTCGTCGGTTTCGATCTTGAGGAACATCCAGCGCGGCGGCAGGCGGTACGTGGTCAGCTTGGTGATTTTCATGACGTGGATCGATGTGCTTCAGACGTGTTCGGTCGGGTTCAGTCGTGTTCAGACGGGGTCAGGCGAATTCGTGGAAAAGCGATTCGAGCGATATCGCGACGGCAGCGACCGGCTGCAATCGGTCGATGCGGGATTCCCGGCTCGAGGGCGCTCAGTATGCCTCGCTTTGCGCCGCAGCGACGAGTAATTGGGATGCGTCCCACAACGCGGGTAATCGGTGCGAAAAGCGCCTTTTCACTGACGATTCGTCGCCTATTCTTCTAAGCGGATCCCGAATAGCGGGATGGTTTGCGGCGGCGCAGCATCGGCGGGGGATGTCGATGGATGCGACGCCGGTCTTTCGGATGACTCGCGGACTACTGCGAACGCACATGGGCGCGCGCCGCGGTTACAGATCAAACGTGTTTACCCGACCTTGACTTCGTTGCCGTCATTGTCGATCATTCGATCAATAGACGAACAAATGATCGACTTTAGTTCAGTGGATGATCTTGCACTCATGAAGCGTGCACTCACCCACTGAAGGCAATCACAGGAGACATCTTGGTCCTCAACGACAAAGTGGCCGTGCTTACGGGTGCGGCGAGCGGTATTGGTGAAGCGGTAGCACGCCGGTATCTCGAAGCGGGCGCGAAATGCGTGCTCGTCGACGTCAAACCCGCTGCGGATATCGCGCAGCGCTTTGCGTCCTACGGGCCGGACCGCGTGATTGCGATCCAGGCCGACGTCACGCGCCGTGACGACATCGACCGCATCGTCTCGAGCGCGATCGAGCACTTTGGTCACATCGACATCCTGTTCAACAACGCCGCGCTGTTCGATATGCGCCCGCTGCTCGAAGAGTCGTGGGACATCTACGACCGCCTGTTCGCCGTCAATGTGAAGGGCATGTATTTCCTGATGCAGGCTGTTGCGCGTCAGATGGTCGAGCGGGGGCAGGGCGGCAAGATCATCAACATGTCGTCGCAGGCAGGACGCCGCGGCGAAGCGCTCGTCTCGCATTACTGCGCGACAAAGGCCGCCGTGCTGAGTTATACGCAGTCCGCTGCGCTCGCACTCGCACCGCATCACATCAATGTGAATGGCATTGCGCCGGGTGTCGTCGACACGCCGATGTGGGACTCGGTGGACGGCCTCTTTGCGAAATACGAGGGCTTGCAGCCCGGTGAAAAGAAGAAGCAGGTCGGCAAGGCGGTTCCGCTCGGGCGCATGGGTCTGCCCGACGACCTGACCGGCGCGGCGCTTTTTCTCGCATCGCGCGATTCGGACTACATCACCGCTCAGACGCTCAACGTCGATGGCGGTAACTGGATGAGCTGAACGGACGACGCCGCGCCGATGAACCGCGTCAGGCGTGTTCCGGTGGCGGCAGCGCAAAGGAGGGTGCGAAGCAGGCGGCGCTCCTTCGCAGCATCGGCTCGCGCAACACGACATTGGCAACACCGCATACGCGTCACTGCATTGGCATCAAGTCGTTGGTATTGAGTCGTTTGCATTGAATCGTTCGCATTGATTCGTTTGCATGAGTTCGTTCGCATTGATTCGTTCGCACCAGATCGTTTTTAACCGGCAACACCACACCCGGCCATCAAGATCAAGTAAGCCGGCACCCTCAGGAGACGCAACATGAAACGAATTTCCCGGCCGTGGCAGGCCGTGATTCCGGCAGCTGCCGCCATGCTCGCTTGCACGGCGTTCAATGCACAGGCCGCCACGACGGTCACCATCGCGACGTTGAACAATCCGGACATGATCGAGCTGAAGAAGATCTCGGCCGAGAACTTCGAGAAGCAGAACCCGGACATCAAGCTGAACTGGGTGATTCTCGAGGAAAACGTGTTGCGTCAACGCGCAACCACTGACATCACGACCAACAGCGGCCAGTTCGACGTGATGGCGATCGGCACGTATGAAGCGCCGCAGTGGGGCAAGCGCGGCTGGCTCGCGCCGATGACCGGTCTGTCTGCCGACTACGATATCGACGACGTCGTGAAGACGGCGCGTGACGGCCTGTCGTACAACGGCACGCTTTATGCGCTGCCGTTCTACGTCGAAAGCTCGATGACGTTCTACCGCAAGGATCTGTTCGCGGCGAAGGGTCTCAAGATGCCCGATGCACCGACGTACGACCAGATCAAGGACTTCGCGGACAAGCTGACCGACAAGTCGGCCGGCGTGTACGGCATCTGCTTGCGTGGCAAGGCCGGCTGGGGCGAAAACATGGCCTACGTGTCGACGCTCGTGAACGCATTCGGCGGGCGCTGGTTCGACGAGAACTGGCACGCTCAACTGACGTCGCCCGAGTGGAAGAAGGCCGTGAATTTCTACGTCGACCTGCTCAAGAAGGATGGCCCTCCGGGAGCGAGCTCGAACGGCTTCAATGAAAACCTGACGCTGATGTCGGGCGGCAAGTGCGCGATGTGGATCGACGCCACCGTCGCCGCCGGCATGCTCTACAACAAGAAGGATTCGAAGATCGCCGACACGGTGGGCTTTGCCGCCGCGCCGACCGAAGTGACGGCCAAGGGTTCGCATTGGCTGTGGTCGTGGGCACTCGCCGTGCCGAAGACGTCGAAGAATGCCGACGCTGCGAAGAAGTTCATCCAGTGGGCCACGTCGAAGGACTACATCGGTCTCGTCGCGAAGGACGAGGGCTGGGCTTCGGTGCCGCCGGGTACGCGTGAATCGACGTACAAGAATCCGGAATACCAGTCCGCTGCTCCGTTCGCAAGCTTCGTGCTGAACGCGATCCAGACGGCCAACCCGAATGACTCGTCGGCGCAGAAGATTCCGTACACCGGTGTGCAGTTCGTCGGCATCCCCGAGTTCCAGTCGTTCGGTACGGTGGTCGGCCAGTCGATTTCGGGTGCGGTTGCGGGTCAGATGTCGGTTGACCAGGCGCTCGCTGCAGGCAATGCCGCTGCCGATCGCGCTGTGAAGCAAGCCGGGTATCAGAAGTAAATCAGAAGCAAAGAAGCACAGAAGCACAGAAGCATCGATGAGCAGTCAGCGCGGAGCGGGGTGCGAAGTCAGCGCGCCGCCCGCGCAGTCAGTGTAGTCGCAGAGGTCTGCGCGGCGTTCAGGACGCCGCGTGACGACCCGAAGTCCGTCGCCCGGTGACCGCGCGGCGCACTCGACTCGCAGTACAAAGGAGACGAATTCATCATGGCAAACTCGAAAGCGGCGCTCGCCACCGGTCCGGTGGTCGTCGACGCGTCGACCCTCACGCCCCCCAAGGCACGCCGAGCGAGTCGCTGGCTCATGTCGCCTTCGGTGACGCTCCTGTTGATCTGGATGGCCGTGCCGCTCGCGATGACGATCTGGTACTCGCTGTCGAACTACAACCTGCTGAACCCTGACCTCAAGGGCTTCGCGGGTATCCAGAACTACCAGTTTCTTGCAGGCGACCCGGCATTCTGGCCGTCGATCGTCAATACGCTGGTGCTGATTGGCTCCGTGCTGATCATCACGGTCGTCGGCGGTACATTGATGGCCGTGCTGTTCGACCGCAAATTCCCGGGGCAGGGCATTGCGCGCCTGCTCGCGATTGCACCGTTCTTCGTGATGCCGACGGTCAGCGCGCTGATCTGGAAGAACATGATCCTGCATCCGGTCTACGGGCTGATTGCACGCGCCATGATCACGCTCGGGCTGCAGCCGATCGACTGGTTCGCCCAGTATCCGATGTTCGCGGTGATCCTGATCGTCGCATGGCAATGGCTGCCGTTCGCGTTCCTGATTCTGTTCACGGCGATCCAGTCGCTTGACCAGGAGCAGAAGGAAGCCGCGAAGATCGACGGTGCAGGCGCGATCTCGATGTTCTTCAATCTGACGCTGCCCCACCTGAAGCGCCCGATCACGGTCGTGATCATGATGGAAACCATTTTCCTGCTGTCGATCTTCGCCGAGATCTATACGACGACGAGCGGCGGCCCGGGCACAGCGACGACCAACCTGTCGTACCTGATCTACTCGCTGGGTCTGCAGCAATTCGATATCGGCCTCGCTTCCGCCGGCGGGATCATTGCGGTGGTGCTCGCCAACATCGTCTCGTTCTTCCTTGTGCGCATGCTCGCGCGCAACCTCAAAGGGGAGTATGAATCATGAGTTACTCCGCTTCGGCTTCACCGGCATCGGGCGGCGACTACGGTCAACCTGGTGCGGCGTCTTCGTCGCAGGCGGCAGGTGCCGCTCCTGGTGTGAGCACAATGGCCAGTACGATCGCTCACGCACCCGCAACGCCGGCCACGACCCCGGGCGTGCGCGCGAAAAAGCGGCGCAAGCCCAAAACCAAGACGTCGTTTGCCGACAATATGCTCGGCGTGGTCGCATGGATCATCGCGCTGCTGCTGTTCTTCCCGATCTTCTGGATGGCGATCACCGCGTTCAAGTCGGAAGGACAGGCGTATTCGACGCTGCTGTTGTTTACGCCGACGCTCGAGAGCTTCAGTGAAGTGTTCGCGCGCAGCAACTACTTCGCCTTTGCGTGGAACTCGATCCTGATCTCGCTTGGCGTCACGGTGATCTGTCTCATCATCGCCGTGCCGGCAGCCTACGCGATGGCGTTCTTCCCGACCAAGAAGACGCAGCAGATTCTGCTGTGGATGTTGTCGACGAAGATGATGCCGTCGGTCGGCGTGCTGATCCCGATCTATGTGCTCTGGAAGAACGCAGGGTTGCTCGATACCGTGACCGGGCTCGTCATCGTCTACACGCTGATGAATCTGCCGATCGCGGTGTGGATGGCCTACACCTACTTCTGCGAAATTCCGCGCGACATTCTGGAGGCCGGTCGTATCGACGGTGCGATGACCTGGCAGGAAATCGTGTTCCTGCTCGTACCGATGTCGCTGCCGGGCGTCGCATCGACGGCACTGCTGCTCGTGATCATGTCGTGGAACGAGGCGTTCTGGAGTATCAACCTGTCGAGCTCGCACGCTGCGCCGCTGACCGTGTTCATCGCCTCGTATTCAAGTCCTGAAGGGTTGTTCTGGGCAAAGCTGTCTGCGGCATCACTGCTCGCAGTCGCTCCGATTCTGATCGTGGGCTGGGTCTCGCAAAAGCAACTCGTGCGTGGTCTCACGTTTGGTGCGGTCAAGTAGGCAGGCCATCAGGGAGGCCGGGCGAGGTGCGTGGACCGCGCGACCTCGCTTCTTCGGAGACCGTTGATGAATGTCGAACCCATGGCGCCCGCATTTGATGCGCTGATTTGCGATTGCGACGGCGTGCTCATCGACAGCGAGGCGGTTGCGTCGAAGGTGCTGGTCGAACTGCTCGAGCAGCGTTGGCCGCATCTGCAGGTCGAGCCGCTGATTCAACCGCTGCTCGGTCAGCGTATCGAACGCGTGCTCGAAGCAATGGCCGAGCACGCGGGCGCAACGTTGAGCGATGACGACATCGCGGCGATCCGGCGGCGCGTCGAAGACGCTGCGGTGCTCGCGCCGGCCGTGCCGGGCATTGCCGATGCGCTCGACCGCATTCAGCTGCCCAAGGCATGTGCAAGCAACAGCCACACCGAATATGTAGAGACAGCGCTGATCCGCACGGGGCTTGCGCGGTTTTTCGACAATCGGCTCTGGTGTGCCGACCGGGTCGAACATCCGAAGCCGGCGCCCGATGTGTATCTGCGCGCGGCGGCGGATCTCGGCGTGCCGCCGGCGCGCTGCCTCGTCGTCGAGGACAGCGCAACAGGTGTGACGGCCGCAGTGCGCGCGAAGATGCCCGTGCTCGGCTATATCGGCGGCGCGCATGCGAGCGCCGCACAAATTCGGGTGCTCCGCGATGCGGGAGCCATCCATGTGTTCGAGGACATGCGGCAATTGCCGGTCATGATTGCGCAACTTTCGGCGGCGCGCCTGCTGCGCGCCGCACAGGACTAGCCAGGAGGCGATATGGCAAGCGTTACTCTCAAAAGCGTGGGCAAGCGTTACGACGAAGTCGAAGTGCTGCGGGACATCAACCTGAGCATCGGCGACGGCGAATTCGTCGTGTTCGTCGGGCCCAGCGGATGCGGCAAGTCGACCCTGTTGCGGATGATTGCGGGTCTCGAGGACATCAGCGAAGGCGATCTCGAGATCGACGCGACGCGCGTGAACGACGTGCCGCCGGCCAAGCGCGGTATCGCGATGGTGTTCCAGTCGTACGCCCTCTACCCGCATATGACGCTGTACGACAACATGGCGTTCGGTCTCAAGCTCGCCAAGACGCCGAAGGACGAGATCGACTCCGCTGTGCGCGGCGCGGCGAAGACCCTTCACATCGAACACTTGCTCGATCGTCGCCCGAAGCAGCTCTCGGGTGGTCAGCGTCAGCGCGTCGCGATCGGCCGTGCGATCACGCGCAAGCCCAAGGTGTTTCTGTTCGACGAACCGCTGTCGAACCTCGATGCCGCACTGCGTGTGAAGATGCGCCTCGAGTTCGCGCGCCTGCATGATGAGCTGAAGACCACGATGATTTACGTGACGCACGATCAGGTCGAGGCGATGACGCTCGCCGACAAGATCGTGGTGTTGTCCGCCGGCAATCTCGAGCAGGTCGGCTCGCCCGATACGCTGTACCACGCACCGGCGAACCTGTTCGTCGCGGGCTTTATCGGCTCGCCGAAAATGAACTTCCTGAACGGCACGGTCTCGGCCGTCGGCGCCGATGGCGTGACGGTGCGCTATGACACGGGCGACATGCAACGCGTCGCGGTGACCGCGGCAGGCGCGCAAGTCGGCGACAAGGTGACGGTCGGCATCCGTCCCGAACACGTGCTCATCGATCATTCGGAAGACGGTACGCGCGCGACGATCCTCACCATCGAGTCGCTCGGCGATGCAGCCTACCTGTACGCGCAGTCGCCGCTGGCCGTCGATGGCCTGATCGCCCGCATCCCGCCGCTCGAACGCCATCCGAAGGGCGCGCAGGTCAAGTTCGGCGCGATGCCCGAGCACTGCCACCTGTTCAATGCCGAGGGCCGCGCGTATCCGCGCAAGTTCGTCGAGCAGCTCCAGGTCGCATGATCCGGGTCACCGTCTTTCACTGAATCAAGGTCGTACCTATGGCACTTTCACATACTCCGGGCGCGGACGAGCGGATCATCCTTCATATCGGCACGGGCTCGTTTCATCGCGCGCACCAGGCCTGGTATCTGCACAAGCTCCGCGAAACGGGCACCGACGACGATCGCAAGTGGTCGATCTCCGCGGGCAATATCCGTAGCGACATGAATCCGACGCACGAGGCACTGGCGTCGCAGGGCGGACGGTACACGCTCGAGACGGTCACGCCCCAGGGCGAGCGTGCGTATGAGACGGTGACGTCGATCACGCGCGTGCTGCCGTGGTCGGCCGATCTGGCATCGCTCGTCGAAGCCGGGTCGTGGCCGCAGACGCGGATCATTGCGTTCACGGTGACGGAAGGCGGGTATTACCTCGACGAGCACAATCATCTCGACCCGTCGTATCCCGACCTCGCCGCCGATCTCGAAGGCGGACGCACGACGATCTACGGTGCGCTCGCGGCGATTCTCGACGCGCGTCGCCAGGCCGGCGCAGGTCCCGTGACGCTGCAGACCTGCGATAACCTGCGCAGCAACGGCGAGCGTTTTCATTCGGGCTTTATCGAGTTTCTCGACAAGCGCGGATTGGGCGAGCTCAAGCAGTGGGTCGAGGCCAACACGAAGTCGCCGTGCGCGATGGTCGACCGGATCACGCCGCGGCCACTGCCCGAAGTGCGTGCACGCGTGCTTGAAGCGACCGGCGAAGACGATCTCTGCCCGGTCATGGGCGAGTCGTTCATTCAGTGGGTGATCGAGGATCACTTCGTCGCGGGCCGCCCCGCATGGGAAAAGGTCGGCGTCGAACTCGTCGAGTCGGTGCTGCCGTATGAGGAAGCCAAGATCCGGATTCTCAATGCGACGCATAGCTGCATCGCCTGGGCCGGCACGCTGGTCGGCCTGCGCTATATCCATGAAGGCACGCACGACCCCGAGATCCGCAAGTTCGCCTACGACTACGTGACCGAGGATGTGATCCCGAGCCTGAGCCCGAGCCCGCTCGATCTCGAGAAGTACCGCGATGTCGTGCTCGACCGTTTCGGCAATCCGTATATTCAGGACACGAATCAGCGGGTGGCCGCCGACGGGTTCTCCAAGATTCCGGGCTTTATCGCGCCGACGTTCCGTGACTGCTTCGCACGCGGCGCGACGCCCGCCGCGACGGCCATGCTCCCGGCGCTGTTCCTGCGCTTTCTCGAACGCTGGGGCGCGGGTGAATTGCCGTACGAGTATCAGGACGGCGTGTTCGATCCGGCGGCAACGCGCGCCATGCTTGGCTCGGCAGATCCGGTCGAGGCGTTCTGCGCCGATCGCGGGCTCTGGGGGCAGCTGGCGGGTGAACCGAAACTCGTGTTGGCCGTGCGAACCGCAGCCGGGCGTATTGATCAATGGTTGGCTTCACGGGTGGCAAGCGGCAAGCAGCACGCGTAGATTACGGGGCTGCACCGAATACGGCCATCCCCTATGTATCTAGGCATCGACCTGGGAACCTCGGAAGTCAAAGTCCTGCTGCTCGCCGACGACGGCCACGCCGTCGGCCACGCACGCGCGCCGTTGACCGTCTCGCGCCCGGCGCCGCGCTGGGCCGAGCAGGATCCGCAAGACTGGTGGCGCGGCACGCTCGAAGCACTGGCCGCGCTGCGCGAAGCGTATCCGGCCGAATACCGCGCCGTTCGCGCAATCGGGCTGTCGGGCCAGATGCACGGGCCGGTGCTGCTCGGGCGCGACAATCGCGTGCTGCGCCCGGCCGTGCTCTGGAACGATATGCGCAGCGCCGCGCAATGCGAGCAGCTCGCGCGCATGGCGGCCGTGGCGGAGATCGCGGGCAGCGAGCCGATGCCGGGATTCAGCGCGCCGATTGTGATGTGGGTGGCCGAATACGAGCCCGAGGTGTTCGGGCAACTCGATTGTGTGTTGCTGCCCAAGGACTATTTGCGGTTGCGTCTGACGGGCGAACGGGCGACCGATCCGTCCGATGCGGCCGGCACGTTGTGGCTCGACGTGGAGCGTCGCTCGTGGTCGGAGACGCTGCTCGAGGCCGGCGGGATCTCGCGGGCTCAGGTACCGCCGATTCTCGATGGCGGCGCCCCGGCCGGCTATCTGTTGCCGGCGATTGCTGATGAGCTTGGCCTGACGCCTGGCATCGTGGTCGCGACGGGCGGCGGCGACAATGCGGCCAGTGCGGCGGGTATCGGCGCGACACAGCGCGGCGACGCATTCCTGTCGCTGGGCACCTCGGGCGTGCTGTCGGTCATCGACGACCGGTCGGGACCCAGCCCCGTGACGGCGACGCACGCGTTCTGTCATGCGATTCCGGCGCGCTGGCTCAAGGTCAGCGTCGTGCTGTCGGCGGCCAGTTGCCTGAGATGGGTCTGCAAGCTGACGTCGACGACCGAGGCGACGTTGCTGCAGGAGGTCGCCGCACTGGATTCAGGCGCGCTGACGAGTGCGCCGGTCTTTCTGCCTTATCTGTCGGGCGAACGTACGCCGCACAACGACGCGTTCGCGCAAGGCGTGTTTTTCGGGCTCTCGCACCTCACCGATCGCGCGAGACTCGCGTACGCCGTACTCGAAGGCGTCGCATTCGGCGCGGCCGATGGCTTGCTTGCGCTGCGCGGCAGCGGGATCGAGCCGCCCGCGAGCCTGTCGCTGATCGGAGGCGGCGCGCGCAGCGGGTTCTGGGCGCAACTCGTCACGGATGTGTTGCGACTCCCGGTGCGCGCTCACCTCGGCGGAGAGGCCGCTGCCGCGCTCGGGGCGGCCCGGCTTGGCTGGCTCGCGACGGGGGCCTCGCCGGCCAGTGTGCTGGTGAAACCGCGCGAACTCGCGGCTTACCAACCGGATGCGGCGCGCTTTGCGCTGCTCGATGAACGGCTTCAGCGCTACCGGGACCTCTATCGTCATGTGCGCCCGTTGTTTGCTGCCGATCGCGAACGGCTTGTCTGACGCGGATGCGATCGCTTCGTGGTGGCCCGATCGCGCCAGACGGTCCATTCTTCGGCCGCGCCGTGCCCACGTCGTTGCCATATCGCATGCGTGGCGAACGCGCGCCGAGGCGGCCGGACATTTTCACAATGACCTCCGGCCAACATCGGGTGGCGCACCCGGCGCGAATCCATCGATAATCGACGCTTCCTTTCCCTGACGAAGATCGTGTCAAAAGCCTCCGACAAACTTGACCTTGCGACGCGTGCGGCGTGGCTGTACTACGTGGCGGGTCACACCCAGAACGAGATCGCGCGCACGCTCGATATTTCTCGGCCGGTCGCGCAGCGTCTTGTCGCGTTCGCGGTCGAGCGCAACCTGATCCGCGTACGCGTCGATCACCGGGTCGCCGACTGTCTCGCGCTCGCGGAGCAGCTGCAGCGCCGCTATCGCCTGTCGTTCTGCGAGGTGGTGCCGCTCGACAACGATCAGCCCGATGCGATCTCGCGCAAGCTCGCGGTCGCCGGCGCGCAGGTCATGGAGCAATTCCTGTTGCGCGAGAAGCCGATGGTGATCTCCGTCAGCAGCGGTCGAACGCTGAAGGCTGCGGTCGACCAGATCGCGCAGCTTGAGCGGCCGCAGCACAAGCTTGTCTCGCTCGTCGGCGCCATTGCGCAGGACGGCTCGTCGAACCGGTACGACGTCGCGATGCATATGTCGGAGCGCACGGGCAGCAAGCATTTCATGCTGCCCGCGCCGCTGTTCGCCGATAACGAGGCGGAGCGCGACCAGTGGTGCAGTCACCGCCTGTACGGCATCGTCGAAAAGCTTACGTCGCAGGCCGATGTCGCATTCGTCGGCGTCGGCGATATCAGTCCACGCTGCCCGCTTCACGAAGACGGCTTTATCACGACCGAGGAAGTCGACGAGATGGTGCGGCTCGGCGCGGTCGCGGAGTTGCTCGGCTCACCGATCGACGCCGACGGGCATCGTGTCCAGTCGTCGACCGAGTCGCGCGTGACGAGTATCCGGCTCGATACGCCACCCAGCCGATTGACGATCGGCTTCGCGGGCGGCCCGCGCAAGCAGCAGGCGATTGTCGCCGCGCTGAAGGGCGGCTGGCTCTCCGGGCTGGTGACCGACGAGCAGTGCGCGCGCGCGGCGCTCGCATAAAAAGCAATAACGGGGCGGCAAATATATTGATTGAATCGAATAGCACCCAATTAAAAGTTATTGGATATTCGATTTAAAGTCTGAATCAAAGTCGCTTAAATGATTTCTCGAAAGCGATAACCGTTGTCGCCGTCCAATACTGCGGTTCGATAAACTGGATCGCACGCTGATCGTTCCGTCGCTATGCAGTCGCATGTGCGGCGTTTTGACATGCCTTTGCCCTGAGCCTACTGTGTATCGAGCGCGCCGACAGTTCCGTCCGGTCCGCTCGCCCGGGAGGCGTCATGAATGCTCCGCTTTCACCTGATGAACGACGGGCTCGCGGCCGTGCCGCGCGTGACCGGACACCCCGCAAGCAGCACACGGCGGTCGGCCATGTCGATCGCGATCCGGTTGCGCTGCTCGAGCAAAACAGTGCGGGGCGCGTGAAGCGCCTGATCGCCTTGCGTTACGGCCGCATGTTGACATCGCCGTTCGCCTTCTACCGCGGTAGCGCGATCATTCAGGCACACGATCTGGCCGGTACGCCCGACAGCGATATGCCGATGCAGATCTGCGGCGATTGCCATCTGGTCAACTTCGGCGGCTTCGCGACGCCCGAACGTACGCTCATTTTCGACGTCAACGATTTCGACGAAACAGCCGTCGGCCCGTGGGAATGGGATGTCAAGCGGCTGGTTGCCAGCCTCGTCGTCGCCGGGCGGCATCTGGGTCATGGCGATGCGGCGGCCCGACGCTTTGCATACGGTGCGGCCGAAAGCTATCGCGAACGCATGGCGCAGTATGCGCAGATGGGCGCGCTCGAGGTCTGGTACGAAAAGATTTCGTTCGAAGATTTGCTCGATGCCTACCCGGATCCCGACATTCGCAAGCGCATCAAGCGGGGCATCGAGAAGGCCGCGACACGCACGCACGAACAGATGCTCACCAAGCTCGCCGACTTCGAGGACGGCAAGTGGCGCATTCGCGATGTGCCGCCCGGTGTGTTTCATGTGCGCGGCAAATCGACGCTTTTCGACAAGGACGATGATTGGCTTACGCATGAGGATCCGCAAGGCGCCGTCGCGAAAGTCTTCACCGACTATCTGGACACGCTGGCCTCGGACCGGCGCGATCTGCTGCTGAACTTCGTGTTCCAGGACATCGCGTTCAAGGTCGTCGGCGTCGGCAGCGTCGGCACGCGCTGCCTGATCATGCTGTTCGTCGATCACTTCGGCAAGCCGATGTTTCTGCAGATCAAGGAAGCATCGAAGTCGGTGGTCTCACAGTTCTATAAGTCGCATTCGCCGATCAAGAACCAGGGGCAGCGTGTGGTCGTTGGTCAGCGGGTGATGCAGGCGGCCAGCGATCCCTTTCTTGGCTGGGCCGCCGGGCCGCTTGGACGACACGTTTACTTTCGCCAGTTGCGTGACATGAAGCTCTCGCCCGAGATCGAGTTGTATAGCGCCGATCTGCTCGAACAATATGGCCGCCTGTGCGGCTGGGTGCTCGCGCGGGCCCACGCCAAGGCGGGCGGGATGGCGATCGAGCTCTCGTCCTATATCGGCAAGAGCGACGCGTTCGCGCTTGCGCTGACGGACTACGCGACCGCCTATGCGGATCAGGTCGAGAAAGATTTCGAGGTGTTCCAGAAAGCCTGCCGCGACGGCAAGCTCGAGGCGCGTTCCGACTCGGATATCGCGAGTGACTTCCTGGTCTGACGCTGGTGCCCGCGGTGCCCGTGCGACCCAGTGTAGTGCGTGATCCGTCGTCATGCCTTGTTCTGGTGCGCCGAAGGCGGCTCGCCGCACGGCAGGGTCATGCCGCTCACCTTGTATTCATGATGGTCCGGCGCAATCGTGCCGGCATGGCACACCTTTCGCTAAAGACTGACCCGAGAGGTGCGCATCAGTCTGCATCATCTTAGGACGGCTAGGGTTCCGGTCGCGCGCGCCGCGATGTCTGGTCCGAGAGCCATCCGGTCCTGCCAGTGGCGGGGCTCCACGGAGGGATAAAAGCCCGGGAGGTTGCGATAGCGTTCTATCGCCCTCTCGTCCGTCCAATCCTTTCGAATGGGAGCTGCCATGCCGCCGTCTTCGCCCTCGTCGACCCCTTCGTCGGCCGAGCTTGTCGTCGAATCCGCCTCATTTCCCTCTGCGTCGTCCACGGGCTCGGCCGCTTCGTCTTCGCTGCCTTCGCGCGACGCGGACGACGCAGCGGTGCGAGTCCGCAGCGTACCCACCATCGACGACCGTATTGTCTGGGAGCACGTGATTCCGGCCGGCACGCATTGGTCGGGGCAACTGCGGCGCGGACTCGCCTTGCGTATCGTCGATATCGAAGGCGGCGCCAATCTGTCCGCCGTGTTGTATCGCCACGATGCGCCGCTCGAGCGCTACAACATGGCCGACACGCTCAAGGCGCAGCACACGGCGCATCTCACACAGGGGTTCGTGCTGTATTCGGATATGGGCCGCGTGATGGCGTCGATCGTCAGCGACACGCTGGGCTGGCACGACCCGATTGCCGGTGTCGGCGATGCAGCACTCTTTGCGCGCAAATACGGCGAGGCCCGCTATCAGGCGCATCGCAACGCGATGATTCGCAACGGCCGCGACAGTTTGCTCATCGAACTCGGCAAGCACGGCCTCGGCGCCCGCGATCTGGTCGCCAACATCAATTTCTTCAGCAAGGTCGCCGTCGACGACGACGGCGCGCTGCGCTTCGTCAGCGGACATTCGCGTGCGGGCGAGAGCGTCGATCTGCGTTTCGAGATGAACACGCTCGTTGCGCTGTCGACGGCGCCGCATCCGCTTGATCCCAACCCGGTGTATGCGCCCAAAGCGGTGAGGCTCATCGCTTACGAAGCCTATAAGCCGGGCGAGCGCGCGAGCCTCGACGATCCCTGCCGTACATCCCGTGCCGAGAACACGCGCGGCTTTATCAACACCGACATGCTCTACGCCTGAGGACACGAACATGGCCATCCTCGAAAGCCGACTCCACGCCGACCATGCGAGCTTTGACCACGTGATCTCCGCGGGCGAGCCGTTCATGCATACGATCCGTCGCGGGCAGATCTTCCGCATCCTCGATCTCGAAGGCAATCAGGCCGTCGACACGCTGTTTTATAACAGCGCCGATCCGTCCGAGCGCTACAGTGCGCAGGACACGATTCGGTCACAGGGCAATCTCTATTTGTCAGCGGGCACGGTACTGATGTCGAATCTCGGCAATCCGCTGCTGACCATCGTCGCCGACACATGCGGCCGGCACGACACCCTGGGCGGCGCCTGTGCGGCCGAAAGCAACACCGTGCGCTATGCACTCGACAAGCAGTACATGCATAGCTGCCGCGACAACTTCCTGCACGCGCTCAATACATGCGGCTGCGCATCAGGCATCGGCAAGCGGGACATCGTCAGCAATATCAACTTCTTCATGAATGTGCCGGTGACATCGGCAGGCGGCCTCACGTTCGAGGACGGCATCTCCGCGCCGGGCAAGTATGTCGAGATGCGCGCCGACATGGATGTGACCGTGCTGATCTCGAACTGTCCGCAGCTCAACAACCCGTGCAACGCCTATAACCCCACGCCCGTGCGTGTCCTGGTCTGGGACGCGCATTGAATCGACGGCGATGAGGTCGACCCGCAGCACGTTGAACTCATCGCGTCGAGGGCCGTAATGTCGATGAAGACGATGAAGGCGACGTCGGCGTGAAGGATGAAAAGCACCGGGACGACCCGGTGCACCGCAAGAACGGGGCAGGACGACCTGCCCGAGAACCAGGCGCAAGCCACGCTCATGTTCACCAAAGTCCTGATTGCGAATCGCGGAGAGATCGCCTGTCGTGTGATCCGCACGTTGAAGTCGATGGGTATCGCATCGGTCGCCGTCTATTCGGAGCCGGATCGGCACGCTCGGCACGTGATGCTTGCGGACGAGGCCGTTTGCGTCGGCCCCGCGCCGGCTGCCCAGAGCTATTTGAATGCCGGGGCGATTCTCGACGCTGCGCGGGCGACCGGTGCGCAGGCGATCCATCCGGGGTATGGCTTCCTGTCGGAGAACGCCGCCTTCGCCGATGCGTGCGAGGCAGCGGGTATTCGCTTTATCGGGCCGCGCGGTTCGCATATGCGGGCGTTTGGACTCAAGCACACGGCGCGCGAAGCGGCCCGGGCGAATGACGTCGCGCTGTTGCCGGGCACGGGCCTGCTTGCGGACATCGCGACCGCGCTCGAAGAAGCATCGCGTATCGGGTACCCGGTCATGCTCAAGAGCACCGCGGGCGGCGGTGGTATCGGCATGTCGTTGTGCCGCGACGCGGCTCAGCTCGAAGCGGCCTATGCGACCGTCGTGCGCCTCGGTAAGGCCAATTTCGCTGACTCCGGCGTGTATCTCGAGAAGTTCGTTGAACGCGCGCGCCATATCGAAGTGCAGATCTTCGGCGATGGCCGCGGTCACGCAATCGCACTCGGCGAGCGCGATTGCTCGGTTCAGCGCCGCAATCAGAAAGTCATCGAGGAAACGCCGGCACCGGGACTGACCGACGACGAACGCACGACCTTGCACGCGACCGCCGTGCGGCTCGCGAAGTCGGTCGCTTATGAGTCGGCGGGCACGGTTGAATTCGTATTCGACACGGATACACGCGCGTTCTACTTTCTCGAAGTCAATACGCGGCTGCAAGTCGAGCACTGCGTAACCGAAGAGGTCACGGGCCTCGACCTCGTGCGGTGGATGATCGAACAGGCTGCGGGCGAACTCGCACCGCTCGATACGATCGCCGTCGCGCCGCGCGGGGCCAGCATTCAGGTACGCATCTACGCGGAAGACGCGAACAAGCAGTTCCAGCCGAGCGCCGGGGTGTTGACCGACGTGCGCTTTGCGCCGGATGCACGCATCGATACCTGGGTCGAAGCCGGCACCGATGTGCCCGCGTTCTATGACCCCTTGCTCGCGAAGATGATTGTCAAAGGCGACGACCGCGAGGCGGCGCTCGCTGCAATGCGTCGCGCGCTCGACGAGACACACCTGTACGGGATCGAAACGAACCTCGACTATCTGCGAACGATCGTCGGTTCACCGGTGTTCGTGTCAGGCAGGCAGACGACTGCATTTCTGGCGTCACTCCATTTCGCTCCGCATACGATCGACGTGCTCGACGGCGGTGTCCAGACGACGGTGCAGGACTTTCCGGGACGGCTCGGCTACTGGGACGTGGGCGTGCCGCCGTCGGGTCCGATGGACGATCTGTCGTTCCGGCTCGCGAATCGGCTTGCCGGCAATGAGCCGGGTACGGCCGCGCTCGAGTTCACGATGGTCGGCGCGACACTGAAGTTCAATGCCGCGACGACGATCGTGCTCGGCGGCGCCACGCTGACGACGACGCTCGACGGCCACGCCGTGCCGTACTGGAAAACCGTGCGCGTCGAAGCGGGGAGCGTGCTCAAGGTCGGGGGATTGGCAGGGCCTGGTGCGCGTGCGTGTCTGGCCGTGCACGGCGGCTTCGATGTGCCGGACTATCTGGGCAGCAAATCGACCTTCACGCTGGGGCAGTTCGGCGGACATGCGGGCCGGGCGCTGCGCAAGGGCGATGTCCTTCATCTGTCGTCCGGCGCCGGCACACCGTTCGTGTCGAAGACGCTCGACGCGCCGTGCCGCCCAGTGCTCACGAATGCATGGCAGATCGGCGTGCTCGACGGCCCGCACGGCGCGCCGGATTTCTTCACGCCGGACGATGTCGCGATGCTGTACGACACCGCCTGGACCGTGCACTACAACTCGAGCCGCACCGGTGTGCGCCTGATCGGACCGAAGCCTCAATGGGCGCGTCGCGATGGAGGCGAGGCGGGCCTGCATCCGTCGAATATCCACGACAACGCCTATGCGATCGGGGCCATCGACTTTACCGGCGATATGCCGGTGATCCTCGGGCCTGACGGTCCGAGTCTCGGCGGCTTCGTCTGCCCGGTGACGATCATTCGCGCCGAACGCTGGAAGATGGGGCAGCTCAAGCCCGGCGACACGGTGCAGTTCAAGCGCATGACGTCGGTACAGGCCGCTGCGATCGAAGCCGCGCAGGACCATATGATCGAGACGCTCGAAGCACCGGCCGCGGCATTGCCGGCGGCCCGCGCAGCCGACCGGATCGATTGCGTGCTCGCACGTGATCCGTCAGCGGGCGACGGAATTGGCGTCACCTACCGCCAGGCGGGCGACAAGTATCTGCTCGTCGAATACGGCCCGCTCGCGCTCGACCTGAACCTGCGCTTCCGCGTTCACGCGCTGATGCACTGGATGCAGGCGCATCGCCATGACGGCATCGTCGACATGACGCCGGGCATTCGCTCACTGCAGATCCACTTCGACAATCGCGTGCTGCCGCGCGATCGTCTGCTCGACTTGCTGGCACAGGCCGAAGCCGCGCTGCCGCCGATCACGAGCATGAAGGTACCGACGCGCATCGTGCATTTGCCGCTGTCGTGGGACGACCCTGCAACGCGGCTGGCCATCGACCGCTACATGCAGTCAGTACGGCCCGATGCACCGTGGTGCCCGAGCAATATCGAATTCATTCGCCGGATCAACGGTCTCGACAGCATCGACGATGTCAGACGCATCGTGTTCGATGCGAGCTATCTCGTGCTGGGCCTCGGCGACGTCTATCTGGGCGCGCCCGTTGCAACGCCGATCGATCCGCGCCACCGCCTCGTTACCACGAAGTACAACCCCGCGCGTACCTGGACGCCCGAAAACGCGGTCGGCATCGGCGGCGCATATATGTGCGTGTATGGCATGGAAGGCCCGGGTGGCTATCAGTTTGTCGGGCGCACCGTCCAGATGTGGAATCGCTATCGGACGACACAAGAGTTCGAACCCGGCAAGCCGTGGCTGCTGCGCTTCTTCGACCAGATCCGCTTCTACCCCGTCAGCGAAGCCGAGCTGCTCGACCTGCGCGCAGACTTCGTTGCCGGGCGGGCGAGCCTGAAGATCGAGTCCTCGGAATTCGATCTCGGTGCCTATAACCGCTTTCTCGTTGACGAGGCCGACTCGATCGCCGCGTTCAAGTCGGTGCAGCAAGCGGCGTTCGAAGCGGAGCGTGAACGGTGGCGCGTTGCAGGGCACGCCGAATATGTCGGCGAACCCGAAGCGGCGACGGCGAGCGGTGACGACGCCGCCTTGGCTGCGCACGAAAAGGCCGTGCTCGCCGATGTGTCCGGCAGCGTCTGGAAAGTGCTCGTCGAGGCAGGCGATGAGGTTGCCGAGGGGCAGACCGTCGCGATCGTCGAGTCGATGAAGATGGAAATTGCCGTGACGGCGCCCGCAACAGGCGTCGTCGCGCGGATCAATTGCAAGAGTGGTGCGCCGGTGCAGGCCGGCCAGGCGCTGATGGTGATCGGCGCCGCCGACACCCTGGTCGAGGAGGAAACCTGAGATGACGATGGCCGATACACCCCGTTCGACGACTGCGGTGCCAGACGGATCGATTCAGTCACCGATGACGATCACGGCGCTGCACGCGCAGTATCGCGCCGGGACACTGACGCCCGAGTCGCTGATTGAATCGATCGCCGGTCGCACGGCCGACGATCCTCATCACGCGTGGATCAGAGTACTCACGAAGGACGAGATGCTCGTCTACGTGCGTGCGCTAGCGGGCAAGTCCCCTGACGATCTGCCGCTTTACGGCGTGCCGTTCGCGATCAAGGACAACATCGACCTCGCAGGCATTCCCACGACCGCTGGGTGCCCCGCGTTTGCCTATACGCCGCAGCGATCTGCGGCGGTGGTCGAGCGCTTGATCGCCGCAGGCGCGATTCCGGTGGGGAAAGCCAATCTCGATCAGTTCGCCACGGGGCTCAACGGCACGCGTTCGCCCTATGGCGCGTGCCGCAATGCCCTGGATCCGCAGTATGTGTCGGGCGGTTCGAGTTCGGGCTCGGCCGTGGCCGTCGCGCTTGGCGTCGCAAGTTTTTCGCTCGGCACCGATACGGCGGGATCGGGGCGCGTGCCAGCCATGTTTCATGGGCTGATCGGCGTCAAGCCGACGCTCAGCACGATCAGCACGCGAGGCGTAGTGCCCGCCTGCAAATCGCTCGACTGTGTGTCGATCTTTGCCACGACGGTCTCCGATGCGCGAACCGTGCTCGGTGTGGCGCAAGGCATCGATGCAGACGACCCGTATTCGCGCGCCGTCGAGGCAGGCCCCTCTTTCGACGGAGTCGGGACATTGCGCTTCGGTGTGCCACGTCAATCGCAACTCGCTTTCTTTGGCAATGATGCCTTTGCGCGCTTGTTCGACGATGCGGTGGCGTCATTGAAAGCGCGTGGCGCCGAGATCGTCGAGATCGACTTCGAGCCTTTTCTTTCGATTGCGCGCCTGCTCTACGGTGGGCCGTTCGTAGCCGAGCGCCATGCGGGAATTCGCGCCTTCTTCGACCGGAACGAGGAGCAGGTGCATCCCGTCGTGCGCGGCATCATTGCGGGCTCGCGGGCGTTTTCGGCGGCGGATGCGTTCGAAGCGTTCGATACCTTGCAAACGTTGCGCGCTCAGACGTTGAAGGTCTGGGAATCGATCGATGCGATTGTCATGCCGACCGCCGGCACGATCTATACGATCGAGCAGATGCTCGAGAAGCCCGTCGAATACAACTCGAACCTCGGCTACTACACGAATTTCGTCAATCTGCTCGACCTCGCGGCGCTCGCTATTCCGACGGGTGTCGCGAGCGACGGGCCGACGCCGCGCATGCCGTTCGGCGTCACGCTTGTCGGACCCGCGTTCAGTGATCCGATGCTGCTGGAGATCGCGGCCGGGATGCTCGGTGATGCGAGCGAGTCGGTTCCCGCGAAGGACGTCAAGACTGAGCCCGACGCATCGGCATCGATCAAGGTCGCTGTCGTTGGGGCGCATTTGACCGGGCAGCCGTTGAACGGACAGCTCATCGAACGTCGCGCAACACGCGTTGCGGTGACGACGACGTCGGCTGACTACCGGCTCTACGCGCTCGATACACGCCCTGTGGCGAAGCCCGGCCTGATCCGGGTCAGCGAAGGCGGTTCGCGCATCGCACTCGAGGTGTGGGACATGCCCATCATGCACTTCGGCAGCTTTGTCGATCTGATCGGCGCGCCACTCGGTATCGGCAATGTCGAGCTCGACGACGGCAGCGTCGTCAAGGGGTTTGTCTGCGAGCCGTATGCCTTGAGCGGTGCACGAGATATCACGGGGTATGGCGGATGGATGGCTTACCTTGCATCGCGGAGCCAGGGTGATGCAGTGGCGAACCCGGACGCGAAGCCGGGCCCAAACACGGCGAACGGCGCATCGATCAACGCGGAAATCGAAGGAGGGCGCTGACATGGCCACCGTGATTCAACCCGAGAAGGCCGAGGCCAAACGTCCGGAATCGGCTCGCGCCGCACACACGCGTTTGCGCTGGTTTGCCGTGCGCAAGGAATTGTCGCCACGTGCGCGTCTGGCGCTCGGTATCGGCTCCTTTGTGCTGCCGCTGCTGGTGTGGTGCATCGTGAGCTACGTGCCATTCGTCTGGCATCCGCTGCTTCAGATTTCGAATCCCGGCGGCGTCGACTATTTCCAGAATGGCATGCTGGTCGACAAGGCGACGTTCGCCAATGAAACGGCGAACATGATCGCCGCGCACAAGGCGTTGCCAGCGGGCACGCCCTCGAACCCGGTCTACCTGCCGCCGCCGCACAAGGTTTTCGAGGCGTTCTATACCGCGTTCACCACGCCGCCGCAGGCGCGCGACATGCCGTGGCTTCACGAAAGCCTGTGGCACAGCATCCAGGTCATTTTCTGGGGCTTTGTGATCTCGTCGATTCTTGGCGTGCCACTCGGCATCGTGTGCGGCACGTATAGCGCGCCGGCAAGACTGATCGAGCCGTTCACCGAGTTCTTCCGGTATCTGCCTGCGCCGGCGTTCGGAGCGCTTGCCGTGGCGATTCTTGGAATCTATGACGGCCCGAAGATCGCCATCATTGTGATCGGGACGTTCTTTCAGCAAGTGCTGATCATCGCGAACACGACGCGCAAGCTCGACTACTCGTTGCTCGAGGCGGCGCTGACGCTCGGCACGAAGCGTCTGAAGCTGCTCACGCGCGTCGTGATCCCCGGTGTGCTCCCCGATCTCTACCGCGATCAACGCATCCTGCTCGGCTGGGCGTGGACGTATCTGATCGTGGCCGAGCTCGTCGGCACGAGTTCGGGCATTACGTTCTTCATCACGCAGCAGGCGCGGTACGAGCATTTTGAAAACGTGTACGCCGCCATCGCGATGATCGGCATCATCGGGCTCGGCACGGACCTCGTGCTCGCGTGGCTCGGCAAGAAACTGTTCCCGTGGGATCGCACCCTGAAGGCCTGAGGAAATCGACATGCACAACCCACAACCCGTACCCGACTATCTGATCCAGTCCCCCGAAGTGGCCGCACGGTTCGAGCGCATTCGCCAGCGCGAGGTCATCCTCGAAGTCAAAGGGCTCGGCAAGAACTACGAGTCACCGCAAGGCCAGACGACCGCGCTGCGCCATATCGACTTCAAAGTGCACCGCAGAGAGTTTGTGTGTGTGATCGGCCCATCGGGCTGCGGCAAGTCGACGCTGATCCGTATTCTCGCGGGGCTTGAATCGCACACGTCGGGCGAGGTGTTGCTCGATGGCAAGCCCGTCGATGGTCCCGGGCCAGACCGCGGCATGGTGTTCCAGGGCTACACCCTGTTTCCATGGCTCAGCGTCAAGAAAAACGTGATGTTCGGCCCGGAGATGAACGGACGCGGCAAGCTCGATGCCGAGCGCGAAGCGCTGCAGTGGATCGATCTCGTCGGCTTGTCGAAGTTCGTCGACGCGTTTCCGCATCAGCTGTCGGGCGGCATGAAGCAGCGCGTCGCGATTGCGCGCGCGCTCGCGAATCAGCCGCGCATCCTGCTGATGGACGAACCGTTCGGCGCACTCGATGCGCAGACGCGCTGCAAGATGCAGGCGCATTTGCTGGAGATCTGGAAGAACATCGACATCACCGTGCTCTTCATCACGCACGACCTGGATGAGGCGATCTTTCTGGCCGATCGCATTCTGGTCCTCAAGGCGCATCCGGGCGAAGTGCAGGAACTCATCGAAGTCCCCGTTCCGCGCCCGCGTCATCAAGGGCAGATCACGTCGGCCGAGTTCATGGCGACGAAGGCGCGGCTCGAAGAGCTCATCCATCCGCCCGTGCCGGCCGATGCCGAAGACGAAGAAGGCGTGCAGCCGCATATCTTCCGGATGACGAACGTCGAGGACAACGTCGAGTAGCGATCATCGTCATGAGCCGTGATCCGACGCACGACGACGTTGGCTATGTCGATCGAAGTTGACGACTATCGACCATCGCACTGGCGGCCTGCCGACTTGTCCTGTTGACTCATCGCCATGCGTGCCTGTACGGCCAATATATCGGCGAGGCGACGAGCGGATTCATCTTTGTGTTCCGCGGCGTGGATTGCGAGGTGCATGGCGGTGGCAAGGCATTTTGTGACATCGTCCGGTTCGTCGGCGTCGGCGGCTGAATCGGCAACCATCGTTGCAGATTCAGCGCTCTCAACTGTATTGCTCGGGATGGTGTGAGCGTTGTCACCGGCCTGCGGCCCGTGTGAATCGGTGGCGCCGCCCGCATCAGTATTTCTTGTGGCGCTACGGTGCGTTACCGAAGTCGAAGAAGCAATAGGTAGCATGACTATTCCTCGCGGTTAGATAGGCAACTCAATTATCCCTGGTTGCGAAAGAGCGATTTGAACGAATCAATCCACGACAAGAAACACTTCGTTTAAAAAAAAGAGCTTCGGGCCGGGGGTCCCGAAGCTCTCAACTGCAAATCCGCCGAGCGTCCGCTATTCACTTCGCGCAGTACGTTCGCTCGCCGGATCGCAAGCCTGAAGGATGTCCGCTACGCGTCCTCGATGTGCGCCTGCGAGCGCTAGTACGACTGCATCGCATGCGCGCCAGCGTGATCGTCGCGGCATCCTCCGTCTGACTGAAGACAGCTCGTGTTAGCGCAGGTTGGTGCCCATTCAATCTGCATCCGCAACGCCGTCGCCGGGTCATCCCGCCCGATAACGGTTCGACCGTCTTCTGCCGCTCGCGCGTCTCGCCCGCTTGCCTATCGAAGCCGGTTACGACGCGAGAAAATCCGCCTGTTCAATGACCATGCCCTCCGCCACCGCCCGCGCCGCCATGGCCACCCCCCATGCCGCCGCCAGCACCACCCATCCCACCGCCTGCGCCGCCCATGCCGCCACCGGCTCCGCCCATCCCGCCGCCGGCGCCCGCGCCGTGGCCCGAGCCACTGTTACCGCCGCCGTTACCGTTTCCACCGGATCCACTGCCGCTACCCGAGCCGCTGCCGGAACCACTGCCGGAACCACTGCCGGAGCCGCTGCCGCTACCCGAGCCACTGCCTGATCCGCTTCCTGAGCTTCCGCCCGAGCTGCCGGCACCTGCGCCACTGCCGCCGGGGCCGCCGCCGAATCCGCCTCCAGGGCTGCCGAAGCCGCCGCTGTGCGAGCTGCATCCGCACGAATCGCCGCCGTCTCCACCGCCGTGGCCGGGGTGACCGGGACCACCAGGGTTGCCGGGGCCGCCAGGATCGCCCGGACCGCCAGGGTTGCCCGGATTGCCCGGGTTTCCTGGATTGCCAGGGCCTCCTGGATCGCCCGGACCGCCTGGGTCACCCGGACCCGATCCACCCGGATTACCCGCGTGCGACGTCGTACCCGGCGTTCCTGTGCCCGTGCCCGACTGCGTACCCGTCGCACCCGTACTGCCGGGTGTGCCCGGGTCATTGTTCGACGCCAGCGTGGCGCTGCTCCTTGCACATCCCACGCGCTGCCCCGGCGGACATCCGGTCACCGGCGGCTCGAACACCGTTGCCATGTCGGTGACGAGCAGCGTGTCGACGGGCGGCGCGTCGTTGACGGCCTGCGCGAGTTGAGTCGCCGTGCCAATCCTTAGTGAAGACGAAGCATCGTCGGCCCAGGCGGGGGAAACCGCAAAGCCGGCGATGCCCGACAAACAGGTCAGCGACAAGACAAGCCGACCCGATACCCCTGTTATGACGCTTTTCATGCGTGGCTCCTCGCGCTACCCCGGATCGATCTGCAACAGACAATCCGGTGGGTATTGATCGAGTGTTCTTGTCCGAGGATTTAGCGATATCCATGCCATTGGCTTGAGAGCCTTGTTGCATAAGACAACGCATGAAAGGCGTCAGGTAAACAAGCGAGTCAAACCACTAAAAACGTTTCAGCGCTGAAACGGGTAGAAGCGACTGAAACGAGAACGATGTGCAACTCGGATAAGTGCAGATGAGAGAGCTGAAAAGATAGTGGCGCTCGGAGGGGCAACGACGGGGCAACGACATGGCGACGTTGATGCGACGGGGGATTCGACACGGGATTTGATACAGAAATTGACACCGGATGTGACGGGGGGCGACAGGGGGGCGATAGATGTCTCTGGTGCCTGAAGAGCGTCACACCCCCCGGAACCGTTCAAGCGGCAGTATCAGACGCTCAATACAGGTGGCAACGTACGGTGTGCGTGCCGCTGATACGGATGTCCGAAGGGCGCTCGCGTTCGCAGCGTTCGCCGAGCGACGCGACGCAGGATTTCGCGTAGACGCAGCCGGAAGCTCCGGTTGTGCCGGGCGAAGCCGGCGTGCCCGGGCGTGTATCGGCAGGCGTCGCAGAGAGAGACGGTCCACCGGGGTCACCCGGTTCACCTGAATCACCCGACTGACCCGACTGACCCGACTGACCCGATTGACCCGATTGACCCGATTGACCCGATTGACCCGATTGACCCGATTGACCCGATTGACCCGACTGACCCGACTGACCCGATTGACCCGACTGACCCGACTGACCCGATTCGTCGGGATCGTCTCCATGGCTGGCCGCGGGTGAAGCCTTTCGGTCAGAAGCCATCGCCGCGCGCAGCAGGGTCTCCGTATAAGGATGTCGCGGATGCTCGAGCACGTCCGCCGCCGGACCGGTTTCGACGATCTGGCCGCGGTAGAGCACCGCCACGCGGTCGGCGATGTAGCGAACCACCGCGAGGTCGTGCGAAATGAACAGGTAGCTCGCCTGCTGTGTGCGTTGCAATTCGACGAGCAGGTTCAGCACCGCCGCCTGTACAGAAACGTCGAGCGCCGACGTCGGCTCGTCGCACAGGACGATCCGGGGTTCGCCGGCGAACGCGCGGGCAATCGCGACGCGTTGCTGTTGCCCGCCCGACAGTTCGCGTGCGCGAGCGTTGAGCCGCGTTTGCGGAAGGCGCACGGCATCGAGCAGCGAGCGAACGCGCTGCTCGCGCGCAGCACCGCGCAGCTTCGAGAGCTTGCCGACTGCACGGCCGAGGAGCGTGCGCACGCGATGCGCGCGATTGAGTGCGCTCTGCGGGTTCTGAAACACGCTCTGCAGCGCGGAGACCTGCGATCGCGAGCGCCGCTCGACGCGCGCGGGCAGCGTGGCACCGTCAAGCATCAGCGTTCCGTCGTCCGGCTCGATGAGTCCGGCGACGATGCGGGCGAGTGTCGTCTTGCCCGATCCGGACTCGCCGACCAGGCCCAGGGTCTCGCCTCGATTCAGCGTGATCGATACGTGGTCCAGCGCACACACGGTGTCCTTGCCGACGCGGTACGACTTGGACAGCGCCTGAGCCTCGAACATCGGGCGAGCCTGGTTGCGACCTGGGTCGACCCGTTCCGTACTCGCCGCCTCAGGGGCCCTCGGTATTGCCGGGTCCTCCGCAGCGTCCCGGGTGACGCCTCCGCTGCGCTTCGCCTGAATGTCCTCGAGCGTCGGCAGGGGTCCGTCCAGATGCGTCTGACCCAGCGTCGGCACGCAGGCAAGCAGCGCGGCGGTATAGGGGTGCGACGGATGGGCGAAAAGTCGCGCGGGCGTGTCTTCCTCGACGAGCCTGCCGTGCTGGAGTATGCCGACGCGATCACACAAGCCGGCCACCAGCGGCAGCTTGTGACTGATGAACAGCAATGCAGTGCCGGAAGTGCGCCGCAACGTATCGACCAGTGCGACGATTTCGGCTTCGACCGTTGCGTCGAGACCCGTCGTCGCTTCGTCGAGAATCAACAACGCCGGCGATTTCGCAAGCGCCATGGCAATGACGGCGCGCTGCTGCATGCCGCCGGACATCTGGTGCGGAAACGAAGCGAGCGCACGTTCGGGCGATGGCATGCGCACGCGGCCGAGCATGTCGAGCGCGGCAGCGTGTGCGGCGTGTCCGCGTACGCCGGCGAGCTCGAACGATTCGATGAGTTGGCGACCGACGGTCAGCGTCGGGTTCAGCGCGCGGGCCGGGTCCTGATAAACGAAGGCCAGCCGGTCCTGCCGAAGCTCGCGCAGTGCACGCGGCCCGAGTGCCATGACATCGGTACCGGCGACGGAGATACGGCCCGTTTCGACACGTGCCTCACGGGCGAGATAGCGCGCGATGGCCATCGCGACCGTGGACTTGCCGCTGCCCGATTCACCGACGAGACCGTATGCTTCGCCCGCACCGATCGTGAACGACAGATCTTCGATCGCGACGATGCGCGAGGAAGCCTCACGGCCCGCGCGATAACTGATACGCAGGGACTCGACGGACAGCGGCGCGACGTCGGCGTGACGGGTTTCGCTCATGCGTCGACCACCGCGCGGATGCTATCGGCCAGCAGGTTCACGCCGACCACGAGCGACGCCGTCGCGAGCGCGTCGAAAACGACGGTCCACCACGCGCCTCCGGCGATCAGCGGGTAGTTTTCCGCGATCGCGAGTCCCCAGTCGGGCGACGGCGGCTGGATGCCGAAGCCGAGAAACGACAGCGTGGCGACCGTGAAGATCGCATAGCCGAGGCGCACCGTCGCTTCGACGATGATCGGGCCGAGCACGTTGGGGAGGATTTCGACGAGCATGATCGATACCGCATGCTCGCCGCGCAGCCGCGCGGCCGCGACGTAGTCGAGGTGGACTTCACCGAGCGTCGCCGCGCGCACCGTGCGCGAAATGATCGGCGCAAAGACGACACCGATCACAACGATGACGGCGGAGTTCGAGCTGCCGACGGCGGCCAGCACAAGCAGGGCGACGATGACGAGCGGCAGCGCGAGCGTCGCGTCGACGAGGCGGCCGAGCACGTCGTCGAGCCACCCCCTCCAGTACCCCATGGCAAGCCCGAGCAGTGTGCCGAGCGCCGTGCCAAGCAGCGTCGCGAGCGGCGCGATCAGCAGGATGTCGCGCGCACCCGCGATCACGCGTGCGAACACGTCACGCCCGAGCGCGTCGGTGCCGAACCAGTGGTCGTGCGATGGCGGAAGCAGCGCGTTGAGCGGGTCGGCGGCATAGGGGTCGTGGCCAAAGCCGTGCGCGCCGCCCAGCGCGCAGACCAACCAGAACAGGACGATCAGCAGCCCGATCCGGAAGCTTGCGGAGCGCAGCAGCGCGGGCCATGTCGTTGAAGGCGATGGTGATGCAGGCGAAGAAGAAGGCGCTTGGGCACTCATTGCGTATCCCCCTCGCGCAGCCGCGGATCAATGAGCCGGTAGCACAGGTCGGCCATCAGATTGGTGAGCACATAGACCGCGCCGATCGCGAGCACGCCCGCTTCGAGCAACGGAAAGTCGTGCCCCTTCGCGGCATCGAAAACCAGCCCCCCGATGCCCTGATAGTGAAACAGGGACTCGACGACAACGAGGCCTCCGATCATGTAGCCGAGCTGAGTCGTCGCGACGGTGATCGTCGGCAGCAGCGCGTTGCGCAGCACATGTCGCCAGAGCACGACCGGGAAGGGCAGGCCTTTGAGGATGGCGGTGCGCGTGTAGTCCGATGCGAGCGCGTCGATCATGCCCGTGCGCGTCATGCGTGCGAAATAGCCGAAGAAGACGAAGACAAGCGGTAACGCGGGCAGGAACAGATGCCCGAGCGCGTCGAGTGCGCCGGCCCCCGGCGGGGCGGTCGCGCTCAATGGCAACCAGTCGAGCCAGACCGAGAATACGAGGATCAGCACGATCGCCGAGACAAACTCGGGAACGACCGCCAGCGTGGCGCCGCTCATCGTGATCAGACGGTCGAGCCAGCCATCGGCGCGCAACGCGGCGACGACGCCGGCCATGATGCTCAGCGGCACGACGATCACAAAGGCAAGCCCGGCAAGCTTGAGCGAGTTCAGCAGGGCGGGCCAGAGAAACGAGGCGACGGGCGCGCGATAGACGAGCGACGTGCCGAGATCGCCGTGTGCGAGACCGCCGATCCAGTGAACGTATTGACCGATGACCGGACGATCGGTGCCGAGCGAATGATTTAACGCCGCCACGGCCTGGGCGTCGGCGAGCGGGCCCAGGATCGTGCGCGCGACATCGCCGGGCAGCCACTGGCCGGCCGCGAAAACGAGCACGGACAGGACCCACAGCGTGACGATCGAGAGCAGTATGCGTTTAAGCATCGTGACGTGAGTCTGCGGCGCCGCGGTCAGCCAATCGACGCACGTTCAAGATAGAGCTGAGAGATCGCGCTGAAGCGCACGCCGCTCACCGTGGCTGTCGTTGCGGTCAACGCGTCGAAGAAATACGGGATCGCTACCGGTGTTTGCGCGAGAAGCAGGTTCTGGATCTGCGCGGCGGCCTTGCGCTGCGCAGGCAGATCGAGCGCGCCGACATACTCGCCGACATAGCGGTCGTAGTCCGCGTTGCGGAAATGCGCGGCGTTCCAGGGGCCGTTGCTCGTCAATGTCGCACTCAGAAACACGTTCGGTATGCCTCGATGTCCATAGTCGGTGATGCCCAGCGTCGAGTCGAGCCAGTCCGATTTGCCAAACGCGGCAGCGCCGTAATAGGCGCTTTGCGGTTCGACCTTGAGCGTCACCTGAATGCCGATCTGTTTGGCCGCGTTCTGCACGAGCACGGCGAGGTCGCTCATTTCCTCGAAGCGCTCGGTCGTCAATGTCACCGCGAATCCCTTGGCGACCCCTGCTTCACTGAGCAGTTGCCGTGCCCGGGCAAGATCGGCGTGACGCTGGGGCACAGAGGCATCCGTCGACGCGAAGACCGGCGCGAACGGGCTGTCATTGCCGAGCTGCGCGCGGCCACGGAACAGGCCGCGTGCGATCGCGTCGCGGTCCAGCGTGAGCGCCAGCGCCGCGCGTACACGTGCATCGGCGAACGGTCCCTGATCGCAGCGCATATGAATCTGCCGATGCGAACTCGATTTGACGGCGAGCACCTTGAACGCCGGATTGTTGAGCATCGACAAACCGCTGAGCACGGTCATATTCGGCATCACGTCGGCCTGGCGTCCTTGCATTGCGAGCAACTGGGCCGGCGCGTCGGCATAGAACACGAACTGCACGCGATCGGGAATCGCAGGCGAGCCCCAGTAGGTCGGGTTGCGCACGAACGTGGCACCGCGTTGCCGCTTGTATTGCTCGAGCCTGAACGGACCGGTGCCGATAAACGTCTTCTCGAAGTCGCCCGCATACGAAGCCGGCAGGATCACGGCGTTGTAGCTGTCCGATGAAACGTAATAGGGAAAGTTACCGTTCGGCGCATCCAGATGGAATTCGACGGTGCGCGCGTCGACCGCACGGGTCCCGCCCTTCGACAGGACGCCCTTGAACACCGACAGGGCCGCGGAACCGGTCGCGGGATCTGTCAGGCGGTCGAATGTCGCGACGACATCCTTCGCGTTCAGGACCTGGCCATCGTGGAACTTGACGCCGTCGCGCAACGTGAACGTCCAGACATCGCCTTTCGCGTTCGGATGCCACGCCGTGGCCAGCGAGGGCACGAGCTTGCCTTGCTCGTCGTCGACAACGAGGTAGTCGCACGTCTGATTGAGCAGCGGTACAGAAGCCGGGTCGGAGATCGTCAGCGGGTCGATCGCGCCTGCCGGCGTCAGGCCGGCGACACGGATCAGCGGGGTCGGACGTGCGGGTGTCGCAGAGCCGGAAGGCGAAGCCGTGGTCGCCGACGCGGCAAGCGCATCGCGTGCGGACGTGAGTCCAAGTGCGGCACCCATCCCCGAGAGCCCTATGACGCTCGCATAGCGGAGCAGCGTGCGCCGATCGATCCGGCCGCTGAGGCATTCATCGAGCGCGGCGTCGCGCAGGGCCTGAAGTTCGCGTGAAATCGGACGGGCGGGCTGATCGGGCATGGGCTCGGCGAAGAGGGTTTCACTGCGCGGGCCGCATCCCGGAATGAGCGGCGTGCCCGCGCGCGAGCCATGTTAGCGCAAAGCGCGCGCGGATGAGGCACCGGCGGTCATCGAAGGGGCGGGGCGCATGCGTGCGGCTCGGACCAGACCGGGGGCGTTCAAACGGGATGTCCGTGGTTCTGCGGACGTCCCGTTCATGGGCGAGACGGGGTGCCTGTGTTCAGGCTTCCGTCGAGGTCGGCACGTCGTTGAGATCAGTCGGCTGACGCGGCTCCCAGTCGATATCGCCGCAGAGCACGCATTGTTCCGTGCCGATCGTAATGGCAATCGACAGCGTCACACATACCGAGGCTTCAGTAATGGACAGATACGGTCGGGTTGCTTGCACGCGGCCCGGCTCGTTCATCGCACCGCGGAAGTAAGGGCGGCGCAACCAGCTTGCGCCGTGGGCGTCGGACACCGGAAGGAACCTTGCCTCGCGCGCCGACGGACGCGTGTGCGACATGACGTTGCCGCCAATCTGGCGGCCGCGCGAGTCGAGCAGATAGCAACGCTGCGCATCTTCGAGCGACAGGAAATTCCAGCAGACCTGGTCGAGCGCCTCGCCCGACGAGAGCTTGGTCGCCGCGCCTTCGAGTGCGCGCATATACGGCGCGAGTCGCAGATGGCGTTTGCGTTCGGTGCGTTCGGTTTTCTCGCGATACGCCTCGAGCAGCGTCTGCAGCACGACGCCCGAGGCGTGCGTGTCGACCGGCGCCGCTGCGGGCCGCGAGAAATAGCTGCCTTGTACGAAATCCGCGTCGGCTTCCATCGCCAGCAGCGCTTCGCGCTCGGTTTCGATGCCTTCGATCAGCACGAGCTTGCCGGCTTCGTGGAGCAGCGAAACGAGACCCGGCAGCACGCGGGCGACCTGGGCGCGCTGGCTCGCGTGGAAGACGATGTTGCGATCGAGCTTGACGATGTCCGGGTCGAGTTGCCAGATCCGGTCGAGATTCGAATGGCCCGCGCCGAAGTCATCGAGCGCAATCAGGAAGCCGTACTGGCGGAAGATGCGAACGCCCTCGGCGAGCTTGCGAAGGTCGGCCGCCTGACGGTCCGACACCTCGAGCACGATGCGTTGCGGCTTCAGTCCCAGGCGGCGAAGTTCGGAGAGCAGTGCCGCGCATTGCCACTGGTCGGCGAGCGCGGCGGGATGAATGTGAACGAAGAGCCACTCGCGATCGCAGTGCAGATTGCGGAAGTTGTCCAGATGCAGTGACTGCGCGAGGCGGTCGAGTTCAAGCAAATCGCCGAGTCGTGCAGCGCGTCCGAACACGTCGAGCGGCGACACCGAGGCATCGAGCGAGTTGTGTGCGCGCAGCAGCGCTTCGTACCCGGCGGCGCGCATGTGGGACAGACTGAACACAGGCTGGAATGCGCTATACAGCGTGAGCTCGCCGTAGCGGACCTGTTTTTGTGTGCCGTCGCTCGACGTTGTCGCGTGCGGGCGTTCTGACGTCACAGCCATTGAATATCTCCCGGTTCTTGCCCTGCTGCGGATTGCAAGCAGCTTGCACGGTTAAAAGCAAGGACCGTGCTCAGCAATATCGCGCAATGATATGAGAAAAGCCGCCCTCTTGCCCATGATCTGTGCGAGACAAGGCAACAATACGCGAGCCCCGGGTCCCGTATGTGTCCGGGCGCACACAGACGGTGCGTGCCGTCGAGATCGTGGTGCGGCGCGCCTCACGGGCTTGCGGCGGGCGCGCTGGCATGTCGGCGCACAGGTCTTTGATGGAGTGTCTGCGCGTGCGGCGTTCGCAACAATCGGTGCCGTTGCTAGTCGGACGCGTGCGGCGTTGGAGGATCGAGCAAGTCGTGTGTGGACGGGCAGGGTGCCGCCAGGGAGGTGGCGGCAAACGGGGTGGACCAATCCGGGGGGACCAATCCGGGTGACACCAATTAGGTGTGGTACCTAACAAGGTGGTGCCAAACGGGATGGCCAAAGAAAAGGCCCGGCCGGACGAGCGAATCAGGGATTCGCCGGTCCGCCGGGCCATGGTGTCGGTCCGGAGGTCCATCGCGCATCGGCTCGATCCGCTGGACCTGCCGAAGCCGCTCAACGCGGCTCTGCGTTCGAGACCGGGAGGGTGGATGCCCCCCGATCGTCGATGCGGTCAGACTGCGACCTTACTTCGCCTTCGCGCTGATCACCGCTTCCGCGACGTTGCGCGGCGCTTCGGAGTAGTGCTTGAACTCCATCGTGTACGTCGCACGACCTTGGGTCAGCGAACGCAGCGACGTCGAGTAGCCGAACATTTCTGCGAGCGGCACTTCGGCGCGCACGATCTTGCCGCCGCCGCCCGCGATGTCCTCCATGCCTTGCACGATGCCACGGCGGCCCGACAGGTCGCCCATCACGTTGCCCATGAAGTCTTCCGGCGTTTCGACTTCGACGGCCATCATCGGCTCGAGCAGGATCGGCGTTGCGCGGCGCATGCCTTCCTTGAACGCCATCGAGCCGGCCATGCGGAAGGCGTTTTCGTTCGAGTCGACGTCGTGGTACGAACCGAATGTCAGCGTCGCCTTTACGTCGACGACGGGGTAGCCCGCGAGCACACCCGCCTTAAGCGTTTCCTGAATGCCCTTGTCGACGGCCGGAATGTATTCGCGCGGAACGACACCGCCCTTGATCGCGTCGACGAACTCGTAGCCCTTGCCCGGCTCCTGCGGGTCGAGCGTCAGCACCACGTGACCGTACTGGCCGCGACCGCCCGATTGCTTGACGAACTTGCCTTCGACATCCTTGGCGCTGGCCTTGATCGTCTCGCGATACGCGACCTGCGGTTTGCCGACCGAAGCCTCGACGTTAAATTCGCGCTTCATCCGGTCGACGAGAATTTCAAGGTGAAGCTCGCCCATGCCCGAGATGATCGTCTGACCCGATTCTTCGTCGGTCTGAACGCGGAACGACGGATCTTCCTGAGCCAGACGGTTCAGGGCGATCCCCATCTTTTCCTGGTCAGCCTTGGTCTTCGGCTCGACGGCCTGCGAAATCACCGGCTCCGGGAATTCCATGCGCTCGAGCACGATGACCTTGTCGACGTCGGACAGCGTGTCGCCGGTCGTCACTTCCTTGAGGCCGACAGCTGCCGCGATGTCGCCTGCGCGCACTTCCTTGATTTCGCTGCGCTCGTTCGCATGCATCTGAAGGATCCGGCCGATCCGTTCCTTCTTCGCTTTGGCGGCGTTGAGCACGGTGTCGCCCGAATTCACGACGCCCGAGTAGACGCGGAAGAACGTGAGCTGCCCGACGAACGGGTCCGTCATGATCTTGAACGCGAGTGCCGAGAACGGCTCGTCATCCGACGGGTGACGTTCGGCTTCGTTGTCGTCCTCGTCGTGGCCCTTGATCGAGGGCACGTCGATCGGCGACGGCAGATAGTCGATCACCGCATCGAGCATGGCCTGCACGCCCTTGTTCTTGAACGCGCTGCCGCACAGCATCGGGACGATCTCACCCGCGATGGTGCGCGCGCGCAAGGCGGCCTTGATTTCGTCTTCGCTCAGCGCATCGCCGCCGAGGTATTTCTCGAGCAGTTCTTCGCTCGATTCAGCGGCGGCTTCGACCATCTTGTCGTGCCATTCCTGAGCCGTCGCCTGCAGTTCCGAAGGGATGTCCTTGTACTCGAAGCGCACGCCCTGATCGGCGTCGTCCCAAATGATCGCCTTCATCTTGACGAGGTCGATGACGCCCTGGAAATGATCTTCAGCGCCGACCGGAATCTGGATCGGCACGGCATTGCCCTTCAGGCGGTCGACGATCTGGCGCTGAACACGGAAAAAGTCCGCGCCGACACGGTCCATCTTGTTGACGAACGCAATGCGCGGCACGCCGTACTTGTTGGCCTGACGCCAGACGGTTTCCGACTGCGGCTGCACGCCGCCGACCGAGTCGTAGACCATGCATGCGCCGTCGAGCACGCGCATCGAACGTTCGACTTCAATCGTGAAGTCGACGTGTCCCGGCGTGTCGATGATGTTGATCCGGTGTTCGGGATAGTTGCCCGCCATGCCCTTCCAGAACGCGGTCGTCGCGGCCGACGTGATCGTGATGCCGCGTTCCTGTTCCTGCTCCATCCAGTCCATCGTCGCGGCGCCTTCGTGAACCTCGCCGATTTTGTGGTTCACGCCGGTGTAGAAGAGGATGCGCTCGGTGGTGGTGGTCTTGCCGGCGTCGATGTGCGCGCTGATGCCGATATTGCGGTAGCGCTCGATGGGGGTCTTGCGGGCCACGGAAATCTCCTTTCGGATCGAATGTCGCCGGATGTGCGGCCGCCTGGCCTGCGTGCTGCCGTTGTCTTCAAGCGTTTCTGAAGGCTTCGGCGACCCGCGGGCGGCCGCTGTTCGGATTCGTCATGTCCGGCGAATCTTTCAAGCATAGCGCGCCTCGAAGATTCGCGTATGACCGACCGTTTATTTAACGGGGCAGTCCTTGCATCTGCATGCCGGCCTTGATGCCGTTGGCCGAGAACCAGCCCTTGGCCATTTCGATCGCGTACTTGCCGCTTTGCGTCGGGCAGTGATTGTCTTCCGTCTCCGCGGCCATTTCCTGGATGTCGGTGATCGTACCGTTGTCGGTGATATAGGCGATCGACAACGGGATCTCGGTGTTCTTCATCCAGAAGCAGTGATAGGCGATTTCGTCGAAGATGAAGAGCATGCCTTCGTTCTTGCCGAGCGACGAACGGAACATGAGGCCTTGCTCACGATCGGGTTGCGTGGCCGCGACTTCAGCGGCGATCTTGATGCCATTGACGGTCAGCGTGACCTGCGGGAATTCGCCCTTCTTCTTGAAGTTGGCGGGCATCTCGGGGGCGAGCGGTTGCGCGGCGGCGGCATGGCTGCCGATGGTGCCGGCCAGCATCAGCGCGGTAGCGGCAAGCAACGCGGTGCGGCGGGTACGGTGGCTCAGTGTCTTCAGCAGGGCGGCGCTCACAAACAGACTCCTTCTCGTGGGGTTCCGGCGGTCCGGCGTTCCGGTTATCCGGCTGTCCGGCTGTCCGGTTCAGGGTACCCGCGGATGTTACGCAAAGCCGATTAAAAGACAAAGAGACAAAGAGACAAAGCCGCGTCAACACAGCGAAACAAAAGAAAAAGGCAGAGCGCCATCAGCGATCTGCCTTTCAACACCGTGTGGACGGCGATACAACATGCTATTCACAACACATCGGATTCTTGCGAAGCCGACGTTATCGCATCGCGCGAATTTACTTCGCTGCGCTAGCTGCCGATGCTTCGACTGCTTCCGAAGCCTTAGCTGCCTTCTTCGACTTCTTCGAGTGCTTGTGCGTCGAAGCCTTAGCCGTCGTAGCGCCCGATGCAGCGACCGGAGCCGACGCTTCGTTTGCAACTGCAGCACCAGTAACGAACAGGCCAGCAACCAGAGCGACGATCATCTTGTTCATGTGTTTACTCACGTAGTATCGATTTGTTTGGCTCAACAACCCCCCAGCGGAGTCATGAGCAATAACGCGCCGTCCACCTTTCGGTTGACACTTCTTTAACGCACCTCGCGGCGTGTTTCGAAGCGTTTGCATGAGCATCCTGAGTACTGCGCGTATCAGGGTTCCCCTGCCAATGCCGGACAGCATTTCAATGCGGCATCCGGGCGATTAACGTGCGATCGAATCAGTCGGTTGACGCCTTGCAATGAAGAAACACAGCTATCTTTTGCGGTGCGACGAATAACTTCGGAGAATTGAAAGGGGTGTGAAAGCAATGGGCTTTACGACAAAGCTTTTTACGCTGTTTTGCGGGATTTGTTGGGTAATTGTAATGATGGCTTGCGAGGATTATTAATTGCCTTTGCAACTAATAATGCATCAGGACTTCCAGGGCGCGCGTACATCGACATCGCACCATTGCCCCGGGGCGAGTCCGAGCGCGAACAGGTCGAGCGCGCCGATCGATACCCGCACGAGCCGCAGTGTCGGAAAGCCGACGGCGGCCGTCATGCGGCGCACCTGGCGGTTTTTGCCTTCCGCGATCTGCACTTCGATCCACGACGTCGGAATCTGCGCGCGATAACGCACAGGCGGTATGCGCTCCCAGAGATGATCCGGCGCATCGATGCGCCTTGCACGACACGGTTGTGTCACATAGTCGCCCAGGTCGACGCCGCGTTCGAGCGCGCGCAGCGCGTCGTCGCTGACAGCGCCGTCGACCTGCGCCCAGTAGCGTTTGACAAGTTTGTGACGGGGTTCGGCGATGCGCGTCTGCAAGGCGCCGTCGTCGGTCAGCAGGAGGAGCCCTTCGCTGTCGGCGTCGAGCCGTCCCGCCGGATAGACACCTGGCACGTCGACGTGCGCGGCAAGCGAGGGCCGCGATTCGTGAGGCGAGAACTGGCAGATCGTGCCAAACGGTTTGTTCAAAGCGATCAGGCGCATGGTGAGAAGCAGGCCGGCAAGCAGCAGCGCATGGCAGAGGCCCGGAGTTTACTTCATAATGGCCCACGCTATTCCTGGGTCTTATATAAGACTTGTGCGCCAACCGATTCGATCGCCGCAGCGAGTCTCCCGCAGGCGTGGGCTAGAATAGCCGCCAGCTGGATTGCCGCAAACAAGCTGTGCGCAGCACGCACGCGCAGGCGTGCAACACGATCCGCCCTCTCCCCCGAACTGCACCCAAGAAGATCATCTGGAGTCGACTATGCCGTATCAGCACATCAAGGTTCCGGCTGGTGACAAGATCACCGTCAACAAGGACTTTTCGCTCAATGTGTCGGACACGCCGATCATCCCGTATATCGAGGGTGATGGCGTCGGGGTGGACGTCACGCCAGTCATGCTGAAGGTCGTGGATGCGGCTGTCGAGAAGGCGTACGGCGGCAAGCGCAAGCTGTCGTGGATGGAGATTTTCGCCGGCGAAAAGGCGACCCGGGTCTACGGCGAGAACGTCTGGATGCCTGATGAAACGCTCGATGCGGTGCGCGAGTACATCGTGTCGATCAAGGGGCCGCTGACGACGCCGGTGGGTGGTGGCATCCGTTCGCTCAACGTGACCTTGCGCCAGGAGCTCGACCTCTATGTGTGTCTGCGCCCGGTGCAGTATTTCAAGGGCGTGCCTTCACCCCTGCGCGAACCGGACAAGACGAATATGGTGATCTTCCGCGAAAACTCGGAAGACATCTACGCGGGCATCGAGTGGGCGGCCGATACGCCGCAGGCCAAAAAGGTCATCAAGTTCCTGCAGGACGAGATGGGCGCCAAGTTCCGTTTTCCGGAAACCTCGGGCCTCGGCGTCAAGCCGGTTTCGCGGGAAGGGACGGAGCGGCTGGTCCGCAAGGCCATCCAGTATGCGATCGACAACGGTCGCCGCTCGGTGAGCCTCGTCCACAAGGGCAATATCATGAAGTTCACCGAAGGCGCGTTCCGCGACTGGGGCTATGCGCTGGCACAGAAGGAGTTCGGCGGCGAGCTGATTGACGGCGGTCCGTGGATGCGGGTCAAGAATCCGAATGGCGCTGACATCGTCATCAAGGACGTGATCGCCGATGCATTCCTGCAACAGATCCTGATGCGGCCTGCCGAATATGACGTGATTGCGACGTTGAATCTGAACGGTGACTACATTTCGGATGCGGTTGCCGCGCAAGTCGGCGGCATCGGCATCGCACCGGGCGCGAATATGTCGGATTCGGTGGCGATGTTCGAGGCCACGCACGGCACGGCCCCGAAATACGCCGGCATGGATTACGTGAATCCGGGTTCGGTCATTCTGTCGGCCGAAATGATGTTGCGGCACATGGGCTGGACGGAAGCGGCCGACATCATCATTCGCTCAATGGAAACGTCGATTCAGCAGAAGCGCGTGACGTATGACTTCGCGCGCCTGATGGAAGGCGCCGTGCAGGTCTCGTGCTCGGGCTTCGGTCAGGTCATGATCGAGAATATGTAAGCGCACACTCGCTGCGATCGTTCAGGGTTCGACGCGAACGATCGCGAGTGTCTGCCTTGCCTAAAACACCGTTATTGAAACCGGGGTTTCAGTTTTCAGGAATCCTGCCGTTAATACGGATAAGGCGGGCAACAAAAAAACCCGGCGCTCAACGCGCCGGGTTTGCCAATCGATAAAGCAAAAGCACCCCCCTGCGGGGTTTGGCCTTAGGCCGGTGCCTGGATGTTCGAGGCTTGCTTGCCCTTGGGGCCTTGCACCACGTCGAACGTCACCTTCTGACCTTCCTTCAGCGTCTTGAAGCCATTCATCTGAATTGCCGAAAAGTGCGCAAACAGATCCTCACCGCCTTCGTCCGGGGTGATGAATCCGTAGCCTTTGGCATCGTTGAACCACTTGACCGTACCGGTTGCCATACCAACTTCCCCTGTAACTCGACTCTTGTCACGTGCAAAACACGAGCGTGTTCGAAACCCTGAGGGTTAATCCCGTCGCGTCCGTACCTGCTCACCCGGCATTTCTTCTTGTTTGTCGAAAAAAGTGCCAGCTTGATTGTTCTTGCTCTTTATTGGAGTGTCAAGAAAATTTTCGAGATAAGCATTCCCCCTTATTGCATGGGTAATTTGAACGATGCACGTTCAAATTGACGCCGTTTTGACAAGCTCAGCGCGCGCTCTTGAAAACGGCCATAATCGAACCAAGATAGGACACGTCGTGAATCGCGCATCGCGTGGCAAGCAGCTTGAGCACAATCGAGGCATGATCGTTGCGCAAGCTGTGCCGTGCGTCAGTGGGGTACCGAACGATTGTCGGGGTGCAATGTCAGGAAAGGGTGGCAGCGCAGTGAATCGTCGCGCGGCGAAGCACTGCGTTAAGCGGGGCCTGTGGCCACCTAAAGTCCTGATGTTGCGTGGGGTTTTGGCGGGATTGCAGGCTCCCGCGAGTTGTTTAGAATGGGTGTATGGCAATTTTCCCGGACAAGCAAGACGGTGCCGTGCTGGAGCGGCAGGAAGAGAAGCTAAAGCCGCCGTCTATGCACAAAGTGGTACTGCTCAACGACGACTTCACGCCGATGGAGTTTGTCGTGATGGTGATCCAGGAATATTTTGGCAAGGATCGCGAAAATGCGACCCAGATCATGCTGAAAGTTCACCGTGAGGGCAGAGGGGTTTGCGGGGTCTATACAAGAGACGTCGCGGCAACCAAGGTTGAGCTGGTAGTTACCCATGCACGGCAAGCGGGGCACCCGCTGCAGTGCGTGATGGAGGAAGCATGATTGCCCAAGAGCTGGAAGTCAGTCTGCACATGGCGTTTATGGAAGCACGCCAGGCACGGCACGAATTTATTACTGTCGAGCATTTGCTACTCGCATTGCTCGACAACCCGACCGCGGCTGAAGTGCTACGCGCCTGCGCGGCGAATATCGAGGATCTGCGCCAGAACTTGCGCAATTTCATCCACGACAATACGCCGACCGTCCCGGGTACCGACGACGTGGACACGCAACCGACCCTCGGTTTCCAGCGTGTGATTCAACGCGCGATCATGCATGTCCAGTCGACGTCGAACGGCAAGAAGGAAGTGACGGGCGCGAATGTGCTGGTTGCGATCTTCGGCGAAAAGGATTCGCACGCTGTCTACTACCTGCAGCAGCAGGGCGTGACGCGTCTGGATGTCGTCAACTTTATTTCGCACGGCATCACGAAGACCGGTTCGGCCGAAAGCGCGAAGGCAAGCGAAAGCACGCCTGAAAGCGAAGACGCCGCTGCGCAAAAGGAAACGCCGCTTGCGCAGTTCACGCAGAACCTCAACCAGATGGCGCGCGACGGCAAGATCGATCCGCTGATCGGTCGCGAGTCGGAAGTCGAGCGCGTGGTGCAGGTGCTGTGCCGTCGCCGCAAGAACAATCCGCTGCTCGTCGGCGAAGCCGGCGTCGGCAAGACCGCGATCGCCGAAGGTCTCGCATGGCGCGTGACGCGCGGCGAAGTGCCGGACATCCTGCTCGATGCGACGGTCTACTCGCTCGACATGGGCGCATTGCTCGCGGGCACGAAGTATCGCGGCGATTTCGAGCAACGCCTGAAAACGGTGCTCAAGGAACTGAAGGAACGCCCGCATGCGATCCTGTTCATTGACGAAATCCATACGCTGATCGGCGCAGGCGCGGCATCGGGCGGCACGCTCGACGCATCGAACCTGCTCAAGCCGGCGTTGTCGTCGGGGCAGCTCAAGTGCATCGGTGCGACGACGTTCACCGAGTACCGCGGCATCTTCGAAAAGGATGCAGCGCTGTCGCGTCGCTTCCAGAAGATCGACGTGGTCGAGCCGACCGTCGAACAGACGATCGCGATTCTGCGTGGTCTGAAGTCGCGCTTCGAAGAGCACCACAGCGTCAAGTATTCGACGGGTGCGCTGACCGCAGCCGCTGAGTTGTCGGCACGCTTCATCACCGACCGTCATCTGCCGGACAAGGCGATCGACGTGATCGACGAAGCGGGCGCGGCGCAACGCATCCTGCCGAAGTCGAAGCAGAAAAAGACGATCGGCAAGAACGAGATCGAAGACATCATCTCGCGCATTGCTCGCGTTCCGGCACAGAGCGTGTCGCAGGACGATCGCGGCAAGCTGCAGAACCTCGATCGCGACTTGAAGGCCGTCGTGTTTGGTCAGGACCCGGCGATCGAAGCCTTGTCGGCTGCGATCAAGATGTCGCGCGCGGGCCTTGGCAAGACCGACAAACCGATCGGCGCGTTCCTGTTCTCGGGCCCGACCGGTGTCGGCAAGACCGAAGTCGCGAAGCAACTTGCGTTCGTGATGGGCATCGAGCTGCTGCGCTTCGACATGTCCGAATACATGGAACGCCACGCGGTGAGCCGGCTGATCGGCGCGCCTCCGGGCTACGTCGGTTTCGACCAGGGTGGTCTGCTGACCGAAGCGATTACGAAGAAGCCGCATTGCGTGCTGCTGCTCGACGAAATCGAAAAGGCGCATCCGGACATCTTCAACGTGCTGCTCCAGGTCATGGACCACGGCACGCTGACGGATAACAACGGACGCAAGGCCGATTTCCGCAACGTGATCATCATCATGACCACGAATGCGGGCGCCGAAGCGATGCAGAAGTCGACACTGGGCTTCACGTCGCGTCGCGAAACCGGCGACGAGATGAACGACATCAAGCGCATGTTCACGCCTGAGTTCCGCAACCGGCTCGACGCGATCATCAGCTTCCGCTCGCTCGATCAGGAAATCATCATGCGGGTGGTCGACAAGTTCCTTATGCAGCTCGAAGATCAGCTGCACGAGAAGAAGGTCGATGTGGTGTTCACCGATGCATTGCGCGCGTATCTGAGCAAGCATGGCTTCGACCCGCTGATGGGTGCGCGGCCGATGCAGCGGCTGATTCAGGATACGATCCGCCGTGCGCTCGCCGACGAACTGTTGTTCGGCAAGCTCGTGAACGGTGGTCGCGTGACGGTGGATATCGACGATCAGGACAAGATCCAGCTGACGTTCGACGAAACCGGTTTGCCGCGCAATCCGAATCCGGAAACGATCGAAGTCGAATAACGATCGGGCGGGACGCAGAAAACAAAACGGCGAGGTGCAGACCTCGCCGTTTTTTATTGCTCATGCTTTATTGCGTGCGACTCATTGCCGATTGCCTATTGCCACTGCCCGCGTTTTATTACATATCCATTCATGTCTTTAATCTGACATGAATCAATACCAGGCCCTGTTATTGAATCCCGAATCATTCAATAAAAATAAATAATATTGATAGCCTGATCCTCCAAATGAAATGGCAGGATTAATACCGACGCGAACTCGCATCAATATCTTTTCAGCTGCCACTCCCGGTCACAGTAAGGAAGCCGGCTAGAACAGAGTCTGTGCGAATCGGGGCAGGTCAGGTTCAGCCCTTGCCCGTACTTCCAAACCCGCCCGCGCCGCGTTCGCTCGATTCGAATTCATCGACGATATTGAACGTGGCCTGGACGACCGGCACCACGACGAGTTGCGCGAGGCGTTCGAACGGGTTCAGGACAAAGGCCTGCGAGCCGCGGTTCCACGTCGAGATCATCAGCTGGCCCTGGTAATCCGAATCGATCAGACCCACGAGATTGCCGAGCACGATGCCGTGCTTATGGCCGAGGCCCGAACGCGGCAGGATCACGGCGGCATAGCCCGGGTCGGCGAGGTGAATGGCAAGACCCGTCGGCACCAGCGCTGTTGCGCCGGGTTCGAGCGTGAGCGGCGCATCGAGGCAGGCGCGCAGATCCAGTCCGGCGCTGCCCGGGGTCGCGTATTGGGGCAGTTGGTCGCGCAGACGTTCGTCGAGGATCTTGAGGTCGATATGCATGGTGCTGCCTTGGTAAAAGAAAGGTTGTGGGTCGGTTGATTCGAAATGCCGGGCAGTTCGTCAGGCCGGCGCGTCGTGTCGCGTTGACGGCAGTATCCATTGCCGTCTGGACCGCGGTTCCGGATCTTGCATTGCGTCGCGCGCAGATCGGATCGTGTCCCGCCTAAGCCTGCACCTGCAACTCGAACGCATCGGCGAGCAACTCATACGAGCGCAGGCGTGCGGCGTAGCTGCCCGCGACGGTCAGCACGATCAGCTCGTCCGCGTTGAAGCGCGACTGAAGCGCTCGCACGCGATCGGCGACGCGGTCGGGTGTGCCAATGATGCTTCGGGCTTTCTCGTGCTCGATGATCGCGAGTTCGCGCGCACCATATTCCTGCGTGCCGCCTTGTTCGATCGAAGGGATCGGCGCGTTCAGGCCAAGGGCCATCTGGACGCGTCGCAAGTCGACCGCCTTTTCCAGCGCGGCCGCTTCAGCGTCGGTATCGGCGCAGATCACAAACACAGCGGCCGCGGCGTAGGGGGCATCCTCGTGGTCCGGCTGAAAGCGTTCGCGATAAGCCTGCGCGACTTGTTCACCGTACTGCGCGTTGATGAAGTGGGCAAACGCGAAGCGAATGCCGAGCTTTGCGGCCAGCAATCCGCCAAATTCGCTCGAACCGAGCATCCATAGCTGCGGTCGCGTGTCGATCTGCGGCTGAAGCAGCACACCGCGCGCGACATGCTCGGACGGCAGCGTGCCGTTGAAGATGCCGACGAGATCCGCCACCTGTTGCGGGAAGTCTTCCCCGAAATCGTAGTGGCCATTCGCGACGGCTTGCGCGGTCTTCATGTCGCCGCCGGGCGCGCGACCCACGCCGAGGTCGATCCGGTTCGGGAACAGCGCTTCGAGCATCTGAAACTGCTCGGCCAGCTTGAACGGTGCGTAGTAGGGCAGCATGACGCCGCCCGAGCCGAGCCGGATGCGTCGTGTCACGCTGCCCAGGCGCGCAAGCATGACTTCCGGCGCCGGATTTGCGACACCGCGCAGACCGTGATGCTCGGCGCACCAGTAGCGCGTATAGCCGAGGTCATCGGCGAGCTGGGCGAGTTCGACCGTGGCCGCAACGGCGTCGGCCGCGCTGTGCCCATGGATCACGGGCGTCTGGTCGAGGACTGATAACTTCACCATCGGTTCATCCTTCAAGGACCGGTCACTTCACCATCGTGCGCCGCATGGGTGCACGGATGCAGGCGTACAAGGAGGCTCGCGCCGTTCAACTGAACAAGCTGCCCGGCAACCGCTTGGCGATATGTTCGATCAGCAGCGTCGCGAGCGTGGTCTTGTCTGCGCGCGGCAGGCGCGTGATGCCGTGTTCGTCATAGATCGCGACTTCGTTCTCGTCGCGGCCGAAGGTCGCGGGACCGACATTGCCGATCAACAATGGCACGTTCTTGCGCACGCGTTTGGCTGCTGCGTTCGCGTCGAGATCATCGCTTTCCGCGGCGAAACCGACGCAATACGGTCCATCGGGCAGACGAGCGACCGCCGCGAGAATATCGGGGTTCTCGACGAATTCGAACGCAGGCGGCGTACCGTCGGCGGTCTTCTTGATCTTGCGTTCGCTGACATGCGCGACGCGCCAATCCGCGACCGCAGCGACAGCAATGAACAGGTCGGCGCCCGAAGCGGAAGCGAGCGCGGCGTCATGCATCTGCTGGGCCGTCTGCACGTCCTGCCGCCAGACACCCCACGGCGTATCGAGCGCGGTCGGGCCGGCGATCAGCGTGACGTCGGCGCCGCTGTTTGCGGCCGCACGCGCGAGCGCAAATCCCATCTTGCCGCTCGACAGATTCGTGATGCCGCGCACTGGGTCGATCGGTTCGAACGTCGGGCCCGCGGTGATCACGACGCGCTTGCCGTCGAGGTGCTTGGGTGCAAAGAACGCGACGATTGCGGAGTAGACGGCAGCGGGTTCGAGCATGCGCCCGTCGCCGACCTCACCGCACGCCTGCGGGCCCGCGTCGGGCCCGAGCACGCGCACGCCATCGGCGCGTAGCTGGTTGGCGTTGCGTTGCGTCGCCGGGTTCTGCCACATCTGCCGGTTCATCGCCGGCACGACGAGCAGCGGGCAATCGCGCGCGATGCACAGCGTCGAGAGCAGATCGTCGGCAAAGCCGTGCGCGAGCTTTGCGATGAAATCCGTCGACGCGGGCGCGATCACGATCGCGTCGGCCTCGCGCGACAAGTCGATATGCGGCATGTTGTTGGGCACGCGCGCATCCCACTGGCTGGTGTACACCGGACGACCGGAGAGCGCCTGCAGGGTCACCGGCGTGATGAACTGCGTCGCCGCTTCGGTCATGACGACCTGAACCGTCGCACCGGCCTTCGTAAGCAGGCGCGTGAGTTCGGCGACCTTGTAGCAGGCGATGCCGCCGGTCAGTCCGAGGACGATATGTTTTCCTGCGAGCTCCGCCATCTATTGCCTCGCTGTGCAGAAGTACGATGCCCGCCGCGCCGGCGGGTCATCGTCTTGTGTTCAATCGAAAACGGGGTGGGTCCGGCCTCGCGGCCGAACCGAAGATCAGGGCGCCAGCATAACCGGAACCCGCAAGATGGGTGCGGCTAGCGCGAACCGCCGACGCGCCGCAACTCGTCGATGATCAGCAGGATCGCGCCGAGCGTGATCGCGCTGTCCGCGAGATTGAACGTCGCGAAGTGCCAGCCGTTCAGGTGGAAGTCGAGAAAGTCGATCACGTGGCCATAGACCGCGCGATCGATCACGTTGCCGATCGCGCCGCCGAGGATCATCGCGAGCGCGAAGCAGAACAGGCTCTGATTGCCGTGCTTGCGCAGCAGGACAATGATCAGCACCGCGGCCGCGACCGCCAGCAACGTGAAGAACCAGCGTTGCCAGCCGCCCGACGCGGCGAGAAAGCTGAACGCCGCGCCCGTGTTGTACGTCAGCACGAGATTGAAGAACGGCGTGATCACGCGGCCTGCGCCATACGCGAACAGCTTGGTCATCGTGATCTTCGTGACCTGATCGATCAGCACGACCACGAGCGCAAGCCCGAGCCACGGGATCAGCACGCCTTGTTGTTGTCGCGATGCCGCCATTACGCTGCGCTCCTCGTTTCGCCCGCACCAAACAGATTGCTCACGCAGCGGCCACAGAGCGTGGCGTGCTCGGCGTCGGCGTCGGCGCCGACGTCGGCGCGATAGTGCCAGCAGCGCTCGCACTTCGCGAACGACGACGGGCGCACGTAGACACCTTCGTCGTCAGCCGATTCCACGCGTTCGACCGTGGCAGCGGACGTGATCAGCACGAACTTGAGGTCGTCGCCGAGGCTGTCGAGCGCTTCGCGGCGTGCACCGTTGGCCTTGAGCGTGACTTCAGCCTGCAGCGACGAGCCGATCTGCTCGGCCACGCGTGCGTCTTCGAGCGACTTCGTGACTTCACCGCGTACTGCGCGCAGCAGCGTCCACTTGTCGAGCAGCGCTTCACTGCCGGCGATCTCGGGATACGTGTAGAACACTTCGGTGAAGATCGTGTCGTTACCCGGGGCGAACACCTTCCACGCTTCCTCGGCCGTGAACGACAGGAACGGCGCGACGATGCGCAGCAGGCCCTGCGTCAGATGGTAGAGCGCGGTTTGCGCGGCACGGCGTGCGGGTGCATCGGGCGCGCTCGTATAGAGACGATCCTTGAGCACGTCGAGATAGAACCCGCCGAGGTCTTCCGAGCAGAACGTCGATACCTTGGCGACGATCGGGTGGAACTCGAACTTCTCGTAGTTTGCGAGCCACTCGTTTTGTTGAGCCTGGGCGAGCGCGACGGCATAGCGGTCGATCTCGAGCCATTGCTCGGGCGGCAGCGCGTGCTTCGCGTAGTCGAAGTCCGACAGGTTCGCGAGCAGGAAGCGCACCGTGTTGCGGATCCGGCGATACGTATCCGACGTGCGCTTGAGGATTTCTTCGGACAGCGCGAGTTCGCCCGAATAGTCGGTCGCGGCGATCCAGAGCCGGATGATTTCAGCGCCGAGCTTCTGCGCGATCTCTTGCGGTTCGATCCCGTTGCCGAGCGACTTCGACATCTTGCGGCCCTGCGCATCGACCGTGAAGCCGTGCGTGAGCAAGCCCTTGTACGGCGCACGGCCGTCGAGCATCGCACCCGTAAGCAGCGACGAGTGGAACCAGCCGCGATGCTGGTCCGAGCCTTCGAGATACAAATCGGCCGGCCATTGCAGCGAGTCCGCATGCGAGCCGCGCAGCACGTGCCAGTGCGTCGTGCCCGAGTCGAACCAGACGTCGAGCGTGTCGCGGTTCTTCTCGTAGTACTGGACGTCGTCGCCGATCAGATCGCGCGCGTCCAGGCGTTGCCACGCTTCGATGCCTTCTTTCTCGACGCGCTTGGCGATTTCTTCGAGCAGGGCCGGGGTATGCGGATGCAGCTCGCCGGTTTCCTTGTGCACGAAGAACGCCATCGGCACGCCCCATTGGCGTTGACGCGACAGCGTCCAGTCCGGGCGATTGGCGATCATCGCGTGCAGACGTGCCTTGCCCCATGCGGGATAGAACGCTGTGTTGTCGATCGCTTCGAGCGCGGTTTCGCGCAGCGTGCCGCCACCGTCGTTCGGGGCGATGTCGAGACCCGCGAACCACTGCGACGTCGCGCGATAGATGATCGGCGTCTTGTGACGCCAGCAGTGCATGTAGCTGTGCTCGTAGTTCGTGGTGTGCAGCAACGAGCCGGCGAGACGCAGCGCTTCGACGATCTTCGGGTTGGCCTTCCAGATCATGAGCCCGCCGAACAGCGGCAGGCTGTCGGCGAAGTGGCCATCACCGAGCACCGGGCTCAGGATGTCCGCGTCAGCCATGCCGTGCGACTTGCACGACACGAAGTCTTCGATACCGTAGGCCGGCGCCGAGTGCACGATGCCGGTACCCGTATCGAGCGTGACGTAGTCGCCGACGTAGATCGGCGACGTGCGGTTGTAGCCGGGGTCGGCCTTCGCGAGCGGATGCGTGAAGCGGATGCCCGCGAGGTTCGCGCCGATCGTCGACGCGATGATGTGGCCGGTCGTGTCGTAGGTCTTCAGGCAGGCCTCGACGCGTTCGGTCGCGAGCAGCAGCAGGCCGCGCGGCGTGTTGACGAGGCTGTAGCTGAACTCGGGGTGCACGTTGAGCGCCTGGTTCGACGGGATCGTCCAGGGCGTCGTCGTCCAGATCACGATGCCGCCTTCGGTCGTCGGCAGCGAAGGCAGGCCAAAGGCCGCCGCAACGCGCTCGGGTTCGGCATAGCCGAAGACGACGTCGATCGTCGGGTCGACCTTGTCGGCATATTCGACCTCGGCTTCGGCGAGCGCCGAGCCGCAGTCGAAGCACCAGTTCACCGGCTTGAGGCCGCGGAACACATAGCCCTTCTCCATGATCTTCGCGAGCGCGCGGATTTCGCCCGCTTCATTGCCGAACGCCATGGTCTTGTACGGATTGTCCCAGTCGCCGATCACGCCGAGCCGGCGGAAACCGACCTTCTGGCGCTCGATCTGCTCGGTCGCGTAAGCACGCGCCTTTTGCTGGACTTCGGCCACCGGCAGCGACTTGCCGAACTGCTTTTCGATCTGGATTTCGATCGGCATGCCGTGGCAGTCCCAGCCGGGCACGTACGGCGCGTCGAAGCCGGCCATATTGCGCGACTTGACGACGATGTCCTTCAGGATCTTGTTGACCGCGTGGCCCAGGTGAATATCACCGTTCGCGTACGGCGGGCCGTCGTGGAGGATGAACTTCGGACGGCCCTTGCTGGCCGCGCGAATCTTGCCGTAGAGGTCGTTCTCCTGCCATTCCTTGACCCATTGCGGCTCGCGCTTGGGCAGGTCGCCGCGCATCGGAAACGGCGTGTCGAGCAGGTTGACGGGGTACTTCGACGTCTGCTTGGTGTCGGCTTTCTTATCGCCTTTCTTGTCGCTCATCGTATCGCTTGGTTGAATTCGTCGGGCGTGGCGCCGCAAGTCGAGCGGCACCGCATGCAAGGCGGGTGCGGCGGCGGGCGCGTGTTCCGGGGAACCCCGGCGCGCCTGTCGCCGCGAGATTCAAATTCGGTCGGTGGCCGAGGTGGCGAAATCGCGCTGGCCACCGTGCGCGGCGAACCAGGCGCGCGTGTCGTCGACATCGCGCTGGATCGCTGCCGTCAGCGTGGGCAGATCGACGAACTTCGCTTCGTCACGCAGCTTCTTGAGGAACTCGACGCGGATCAGCTTGCCGTAGGCGTCGCCGTGCCAGTCGAGCAAATGCACTTCGAGCAAGACGCGGCCCGAGTCGTCGACGGTCGGCCGCAGGCCGAGGCTTGCCACGCCGGCCACGGGCTTGTCGGCCAGGCCGTGAACCTGCACGACGAGAATGCCAGACAGCGCCGGCCGCGTATGGGCCACGCGCAGATTCAGCGTCGGGAAACCGAGATCGCGTCCGAGCTTCGCGCCATGCACGACATGGCCGCTGAATTCGTAGGGACGTCCGAGCAGCGTCGCGGCGCCGGCGACGTCGCCTGCGACCAGCGCGCTGCGCACGGCCGAACTCGAAATGCGGGCACCCGACGTGTCGGACACCGTGGCCATCTGTTCGACTTCGAAACCGTACTTCGCGCCCGCGGCCTTGAGTGAGTCGAAGTCGCCTGCGCGCTTCGCGCCGTAGCGGAAGTCATCGCCGACGAGGACCCAGCGCGCGTGCAGTCCGTTGACAATGATCTTTTCGACGAATGCGTCGGGCGTCTGCGATGCGAAGGTCTGGTTGAAGTGCTCGACGACGACGCGGTCGACGTGATTCATGCGCAGGGCATCGAGCTTGTCACGCAGCAGCGCGATACGCGGCGGGGCCCCTGCCGGGTTGAAGAATTCGCGGGGATGCGGCTCGAAGGTCATCACGCAGACGGGCAGGCCACGCGCGTCGGCCGCTGCGCGCACGCGCGCGAGCAGCGCCTGATGGCCGCGATGGACACCGTCGAAGTTGCCGATCGTCAGTGCGCAGGGCGCCTTGCTCTCGGCATTGGGTAGACCTCTGAAAACTCTCACAATTTCGCGCGCAGGGTGACCGCCGTCAAAGCCAGCGGGGTCCGGCCTTCGCCGTGGGCGGCAAAGGTCGGCCAAGTCCGGCAAGGATCCGGTCTCGACCGGATTGCCGCAAAACGCAAGATTATAAACGTTAGGCGGGCTGGGCCGCCTTTTGCTCGGGGCCAGTGTGGGCGCGATGATAATATCCGCGCATGAAAAACATTGTGATCCTGATTTCCGGTCGCGGCACCAACATGGAAGCCATTGTCCATGCCCTGGCTGCAGAGCGCTGGCCTGCGCGGATCGCGGCGGTAGTGTCGAACCGGCCCGACGCGGCCGGACTGGCTTTTGCGGCTTCGCACGGCGTGGCGACCGCAGTGGTCAACCACAAGGACTATGCAGATCGCGAAAGCTTCGACGCGCAGCTACAGCAGACCGTCGATGGTTTCGAGCCGGACCTCGTCGTGCTCGCAGGGTTTATGCGCGTACTGACGCCGGGCTTTGTCTCGCACTATCGGGATCGTATGCTCAACGTGCACCCGTCATTGCTGCCGTGCTTTCCCGGGCTCAAGACGCACGCGCGTGCGCTCGAGGCGGGCGTCAAGCTGCATGGCGCGACGATTCACTTCGTGACGGCGGACCTCGACCATGGTCCGATCGTGCTGCAGGGCGCCGTGCCGGTGCGCGCGGGCGACACGCCCGAAGCGCTGGAGCGGCGCGTGCTGGAAATTGAACATCAGATCTACCCGCGCGCGGTGCGCTGGTTCGTCGAAGACCGCCTGGCGGTCGACGGCGGCCTCGCTTCGCTGACGCCACCCGAGCCGCAATGGTGGTTCGCCACGGAGCAAGCATGAATACCAAGCCTAAAAAACCCAATCGTCCGCGCGGTGCGGAAGCCACGGCGGCAGGACGTCGCTCGGCGGAACACGCGGCGTCGCGACTCAAATCGACAGAAGGCGCAGGTTCGCGCAGCACGGGCACGGGCAGCCGGCCCGGCGCAAAGCGTGCGGGCCCTTCGCGCGCATCGGAAGCCGGTCCCGCCGAGGCGGGTGGCGGCCGCGGCAAAGCCACCGGCATCGGTCGTGGCAATTCGGGAAGCAGCCGCGGCGCCGCGCAGTCGGGTGACGCGCGTAGCGGCGCACGCAGTGGAGCGGGTTCAAAGCCGGCCGGTGGCGGCCGTGGCGGTTCGAAGGCCTCGCCGTTGCGTCGCGCTGGCGACCGTACATCGAAGTCGACGCCGTCGACGCGCACCGAGGGTGGCACGCGCGTGCACGGTTTCCTCGTCGGTCAGGCTGAAACCCTGCTTGCTGAAGTGCTCGAGTTCAAGGGTCCGGCGGATGCGACGACGAGCCGCTTTTTCCGCGAGCATCCGAAGCTTGGTCACGCCGAACGCGGTGTGATCGCCGAGGCGGTGTTCGCCGTGCTGCGCCGTCGCAGCGAGTTTTCGCACCTGGCCGAAAGCGGCACGGGGTCGCCGGCGCGACGCCTGATTCTGCTCGGTCTGATGCAGACGATTGGGCGTACGGCGCTGCTGCCGCTCGTGTCGGCGGACGAGGCCGAATGGCTCGACCGGATTTCGAAGATCGATCCCGCGAGCTTGCCGGCGCGCGTGCGCATGAACTTGCCCGACTGGATCGAGAAGCCGCTCGCGGCGCGCTTCGAGCCCGAGGCGCTCGCAAAGCTGACCGCGGCGCTCAATTACCCCGCACCGCTCGACCTGCGTGCGAACACGTTCAAGGCCACGCGCGAGCAGGTGCTCGATGCGCTCGAACAAGCGGGTATCGAGGCGGGCGAGACGCCCTACGGACCGAACGCCGTTCGCGTTGAAGGCAAGCCTCCGGTCAATCGTCTCAAGGCGTTCGAAGACGGCTGGTTTGAAGTGCAGGACGAGGGCAGCCAGCTGCTCTGCCATCTCGTCGGCGCGAAGCGCGGCGAAATGGTCGTCGACTTTTGCGCGGGCGCAGGCGGCAAGACGCTGGCGCTGGGCGCGGCAATGCGCTCGACGGGCCGTCTCTATGCCTTCGATATTTCCGAGCGCCGCCTCGCCAAGCTCAAGCCGCGCATGGCGAAAAGCGGGCTGTCGAATGTTCACACCGTGCTGATCGACAGCGAGCACGATCCGAAGATCAAGCGTCTGGCTGGCAAGATCGATCGCGTGCTCGTCGACGCACCGTGCAGCGGACTCGGCACGCTGCGTCGGAATCCCGACCTCAAGTGGCGTCAGTCGCCGTCGTCGCTCGAGGAACTGACGCCGAAGCAGGCGTCGATTCTGGCGAATGCGGCGCGGCTCGTGAAACCGGGCGGCCGTCTGGTGTACGCGACGTGCTCGATCCTCGAGGCCGAAAACGAAGCGATCGTCAGCGAGTTTCTCGCGGCGCATCCGGACTTTGTGCTCGTCCCGGCTTCGAAGGTGCTGGCCGACCAGAAGATCGCGTTGGATACCGGCGACTATTTGTCGCTGTGGCCGCACGTGCACGGCACGGACGGGTTCTTCGCCGCCGTGCTCGAGCGCATCAAGCCGGCCAAGGGCAAGAAGGGCGCCGAGGCTGCGGCGGATGCGGATGCCGAAGACCTCGAGATCGAAGAGTTGCCCGATACGGCGGTTGCCGAAGCATCGGACGAAGAGGACCTCGACAGCGAGACGGCCGACTGAGTACCAAGACGGCCGTCTCGATAGCGGACGGCCGATTCAGTCACTCGTGCCCGAGACCTGGCGCTGTAGGGCGCAGGCGCTTGGGGCTGGGTCGAGATCGACAGACTGGCAGCGGAACGCCATCGTCATGCCGAAGCGCCAGCGCGCGCGACATCAAACCTGCGCGTTATCCATCTTCCCGTACGCGTCGAGCAGCGACGACTTGTAGACGACGCCGAGCAGGGTCGGCTGTGCGTCGCTCTCGATCACGGGCAGGCGCTCGCCCTGATGCATCATGAAATGCTGGAAGCCCTGTCCGAGCGTCATATCGGGCGTCAGGTAGTCGAACTTTTCGCGCAGCAGATCGGCCGCGCGCATCGATTCGGTGTCCTGGCGGCGCAGCAGCACGGACGTCACGTCCTGCAGGGCCACGACCCCTCTGAAGCATCCCGATCCATTGACGACGTAGACATACTTGACCGGGTATTCGAGGAAGATCCGCGTGATGTCCGAGAAGGGGGCCGTGTCATCGATCACCGTATCCGCAGGCCGGATCAGTTCACGCATCTGCGTCGCGCGAAGCCGCACGCGCTCCTGATGTGAGCGGTTGCGCGTGATGATCACCTGGTACATCGACGTTTCGCCTTGCGACCGTGCGATGAAATACGCCACGACGCACGCGAGCATGAGCGGCAGTACGACCTGATAGCTCAGCGTCATCTCGAAGATCATCAGGATCGCCATCAGCGGTGCGCTCGTCGCCGCGGCGAGGAACGCACCCATGCCGACCATCGCATAGGCAAAAGGCGCGGACGTGCCGTTCGGCCAGATCGCGTGTACGCCGAGGCCGTAGATCGCGCCGATCGTCGCGCCGACGAAGAGCGTCGGCGTGAACACACCGCCGATCGCGCCCGAGCCTGCGGTGAGCGCAGTCGCCACCACTTTGAACGCGAGCACGGTCGCCAGCGCCGTCCAGGTCCATGGCGAATGCAGGATCGAGTTCACGACGCTATAGCCATTGCCCCACACCTCGGGCGCATAGATCGACAGCGCGCCCACGCCAAGCCCGCCAACGCCCAGCCGTATCGGAAGGGGCCATCCCGTCTTGCCGAACAGCGACTTCGCCGTGTCGAGCACGCGCAGAAAAGCGGGTGCAAGCACACCCGCGATCATGCCGAGCGCGACAAACAGTAGCGATTCGGTACCAAAGATCGTCGGGAACGCTGGCATTTCGTAGGCCGGGTGGTAGCCCGGCAAGCTGCGCATCGTGATGTTCGCGACCACGGACGCGACGACGATGGGGCCGAAGCTGTCCATCGCGATCGAGCCGAGCACGATTTCCGTGACAAAGAAGGCGCCCGCGATCGGCGCGTTATACGCCGAGGTGATCCCCGCCGCGGCGCCGCACGCGATCAGCAGGCGCAAGCGCGGCGGGTCGAGCCGTCGAAGGCGCCCGATCACCGATGCGCCGAGTGCGGCAAGATGGACCATGGAGCCTTCGCGCCCGATCGAACCGCCCGAGGCGATCGTGCACAGCGACGACACGCTGCGCAGCAGGCTTTGACGTACCGGGATCTGGCCTTCGCCGATCGTGATCGCTTCCATGTAGTCGGAGGCGGCGCGATCTCCGGGCTGGCGTCGGGCGAGCACGAGGAACCCGCCGGCGATCACACCCCCGACGGCGGGGAGGGCGACGCGGACCGGCCAGGGCAAGTGGCGCGCGATATCGACGAGGCTGCCGTCGCGCCGCAGGATCGCCCACTGAGCGAGGTCGATGCCTTCCCGGAATGCCTCGGTCGCAAAAGCGCCGACAAAGCCGGCGACGCACGCCCAGAGCAGCATCGTGTGCGCTTCCGAGAAGCGGAACAGCGCCTGCAGGCGGGCGCGAAAACGCAAAAGAAAGTTGAACATCGGGTGGTTCGAGCCGTCGGGACCGTCCCGTGTCTCAGCCGCCTGCCGGCCTGAAGCTCACGTCGGGTCGATGCCGTACTTTAAATGAATCGTTTGGCGGAGCAATGAATCGTCGATCTGTCGATGCCGGAAGGCGCAGCGGAGTTTCGTCGCGCTCGCGCGACACCGGGTAAACCGGGCGCGTTGCGACGGCGTTTGTCCGAAAATGACCCCACGCGTCGCCGTGATTCGGTCGTCGATTGAACCTTACATTTCGCGGAACCGCGTCGCAAAAGGCAGGTCCATACCCGAAGTATCCGATTCGCCGACTCGGCGGATTTGCGCAAATCGCAGTCAAACGCCGGTTTCGGTAAGAATTGCCCGATCCTCCGGCTGAATTTGGGCTCCGACGATCGGCGTTTACCCGCTGCGACATTAAGTCGCACGGAAATGCCTAATTTTTATAGGTTTTTTTTCACAGCAAATCGAGATCGATCCTGTAAAATCAGCGCTCGCGACGTCGGGCAGCCGTCGCCCGCGTTGTGCGCCGGACGTCCACATTCCGCCTGATCTGTTCAGGCCTGGCAACCGATCCCAGCTGCTTATCGACTGAGGCTCCATTTTGGTCTACGCCGTTACCGATTTCCTTTCCAACGGTCTGCTGCATTACTCGTGGTGGCAGATTGTGTTGTTTACGCTCGCCGTCACGCACGTGACGATCGCGGGCGTGACGATCTACCTGCATCGATGCCAGGCGCACCGCGCGCTGGATCTGCACCCGATCGTTTCGCATTTCTTCCGTTTCTGGCTCTGGACCACGACGGGCATGCTGACCGGCCAATGGGCCGCGATTCACCGCAAGCACCACGCGAAGTGCGAAACCGAAGAAGATCCGCACAGCCCGCAGACCCGCGGTATCTGGAAGGTGTTCCTTGAAGGCGCCGAACTCTATCGCACGGAAGCGAAGAACGAAGACACGCTGCGCCGGTACAGCCACGGCACGCCCGATGACTGGATCGAACGCAATCTGTACACGCGTTACCCGATTCTTGGCGTGAGCCTCATGATGGTCATCGACGTGTCGCTGTTCGGCATCGTCGGTCTGACCGTGTGGGCCGTGCAGATGGCGTGGATTCCGTTCTGGGCGGCGGGTGTCGTCAACGGCTTCGGTCACTTCTGGGGCTATCGCAACTTCAATTCGGAAGATGCGAGCACGAACCTGATCCCGTTCGGCATTCTGATCGGCGGCGAAGAGCTGCATAACAACCACCACACGTACGCGACGTCGGCCAAGCTGTCGAACAAGTGGTACGAGTTCGACATCGGCTGGATGTATATCTGCCTGTTGTCGTACGCGAAGCTGGCCAAAGTCAAGAAGGTTGCGCCGACGCCGAAGCTCGGCGACCGCAAGGCGCTGGTGGACCTCGACACCTTGCAGGTGGTCCTCGCGAATCGCTACGAAGTGATGGCGAGCTACGCGAAGACGGTCAAGCGTGCGTATCGTCAGGAACTCGCGCATCTGAAGGAAATGGGTGGTCGTGAGAAATACCTGGCGCTCAAGAATGCGCGCAAGTGGTTCCACAAGGACACCGAAGACCTTCAAGAGCCGCAAAAGCTGCAACTGCCGAACATCCTCGAGCACAGCAACGCACTGAAGACGTATCACGAGATGCGCGTCGAACTCGCAGCGATCTGGGCGCGCTCGAACACGTCGCGTGAACAACTGCTGCAACAGCTTCAGGCGTGGTGCCACCGCGCGGAAGAGAGCGGCATCGTCGCACTGCGTGAATTCGCGGGCCGTCTGCGCCGCTACGCGTAATGCTTGATCGATCCGGATGCGGCGGAAGCCGGGTCCGGATCGTGTCTTGCAGCTGAATGTGCACCGGGTGGCTATCGAACTCGGACGACGGAATCCGCTACACTCTGCATTACGTCGTCGCTGTACGCATCCCGGGCTGGCCAACGCCCCGCGATGCGAAAAATAATCGTATTGGCCTCCCACGAATAACCCCGCCGACGCGGGGTTTTTTGTTTTTTGGCATTGTGTGAGTCATACCCAGCGGAATCAGGGGACATCATGTTGGAACAGTCAGTCAAAACGATCGAGTTCGATCGTCCGCAAGCGCAGGGTCTCGTTTGTGGCGTCGGACAGGCCTGGGCCCGCGTGCCCGATACGCCGTCGATCGAAGAACGAGCCGCGCTGAAGGCGCGAATCCGTGAACTGCTGGTGCGCGAAAAGGCCGTGCTCGTCGCGCACTACTATGTCGATGGTGACCTGCAGGATCTCGCCGAGGAAACCGGAGGGTGCGTTGCCGATTCGCTCGAGATGGCGCGCTTCGGACGCGATCATCCGGCGCAGACCCTGATCGTCGCCGGCGTGCGCTTTATGGGCGAGACGGCCAAAATCCTGAGCCCGGAAAAGCGCGTGCTGATGCCCGACCTCGATGCGACATGCTCGCTCGACCTCGGTTGCCCGATCGACGATTTCTCGGCGTTCTGCGATGCGCATCCGGACCGTACGGTGGTGGTGTACGCGAATACGAGCGCGGCCGTGAAAGCGCGCGCTGACTGGATGGTGACGTCGTCGATCGGTCTCGATATCGTTCGCACGTTGCACGAGCGCGGCGAGAAACTGATCTGGGCCCCGGATCGACATCTCGGTTCATACATCCAGAAGCAAACCGGCGCCGATATGCTGCTGTGGCAGGGCTCGTGCCTCGTGCATGACGAGTTCAAGGGTATCGAGCTCGAGTTGCTGCGCAAGGAGCACCCGGACGCGAAGATCCTCGTGCATCCGGAATCGCCCGCGAGCGTTGTCGCGCTGGCCGACGTCGTCGGATCGACGACTCAGCTGATTCGTGCGACGCAGGAGCTCGATGCGAAGGAATTCATCGTCGCGACGGATCTGGGCATCCTGCACAAGATGCGCGCGGCAGCGCCAGGCAAGGTCTTTATCGAAGCGCCGACAGCAGGTAACAGCGCCACGTGCAAGAGCTGCGCGCATTGCCCTTGGATGGCGATGAACGGCCTGGCGAATCTGGCGGAGGTGCTGGAGCACGGTCGCAACGAAATCCATGTCGATCCGAAGATCGGCGTGCGAGCACGTCTGCCGATCGACCGGATGCTCGACTTCGCGGCCAACAAGAACAAGGTCGTCAAGGCGAGCGGCGATCTGGCAAAAGACGCGGCGCTCTTCACGAACGTCGGCCCTGCGTAAGGCGGCGTTAAGAGATACCTGCGAGAGGCCCCTGCAATAAGCACCTGCAGAGGGGTTCGGGGTTCATGGAACCCGCCCCGTGCGTCGGTGACCGGCGCACGCACTGACTGTTAGCGAACGGAAAACGAAATGGGGAATCGTTGGGAAGAGATCCGCGCACTCTACGGCGCGGCACTGGACGACGCGCTCAAGCGCAATGTGGCCGATGCGCTTGCCGAAGACATCGGCACGGGTGATCTGACGGGACTTCTCGTTCCTGAGGGCGCGCCACGTCGCGCGCGCGTGATCGTGCGCGAACATGCCGTGCTGTGCGGTGTGCCCTGGTTCAACGAGGTCGTGCGCTCCGTCGATCCATCGATCGAAATCGATTGGCGCAAGCACGATGGCGATCGCATGGTGCCCGACGATATCGTCTGCGAGATGGTCGGACCGGCACGTTCGCTGTTGACGGCCGAGCGCAACGCGCTGAACTTTATCCAACTGCTCACGGGCGTCGCGACCGTCACCCGACGCTATGTCGACATGGTCGAGGGCACCCGCGCGCGCATTCTCGATACGCGCAAGACGATGCCGGGCCTGAGGCTCGCTCAGAAATATGCGGTGCGTGTCGGTGGCGGTGACAATCAGCGCCTCGCGCTGTACGACGGCATTCTGATCAAGGAAAACCACATTGCTGCCGCAGGCGGTGTGGGGGCGGCGGTCGATGCAGCGCTCGCGATCGGGCGTCGCGCGCAGTCGGAACTCGGCCGCGATCTGTCGATTCAGGTCGAAGTCGAATCGATCGCGCAGCTGCGTGAAGCGCTCGAGCACGGTGCCAAATCGATCCTGCTCGACAACTTCACGTTCGACATGATGCGTGAGGGCGTCGACGTCAACGCAGGCCGTGCCGTGCTCGAAGTGTCGGGTGGGGTCAATTTCGATACCGTTCGGCAGATCGCCGAAACGGGCGTCGATCGTATCTCGATTGGCGCGGTGACAAAGGACGTGAAGGCCGGCGATTTTTCGATGCGGATCATCGACTAGGCATCGCACCTGTCGGCTCGACGCAGGCGTCGGGCAGCATGTAGCGTGCAGCGGAGTTTGTCCCCGCGATGTGCGTTGCATGCTTCCCTGGCCCCCCGCGCCGCTCAAACGTATCTTGCGCGGGAAGCACCCACCGGCACAAACGTGCCGGGTCACTCTACAGCGGCTTGTTGCGCATCCGGCGCGGCGCGAGCACGGTCGGCAGCGCCTTCGGCAGCGTCGACGACCAGTCGGCGCTGTAGTGCAGGCCGCGGCTTTCTCGCCGGCTTCGCGCGCTTTCGACAATCAACGACGCCACGTCGACCAGATTCCGCAGCTCGAGCAGATCGCGACCAATGCGCGTATGCGCGTAGTACTCATGGATCTCGTCACGCAACAGCGAGATGCGATGACGCGCACGGGCGAGGCGCTTGTCGGTGCGCACGATCCCGACATAGTTCCACATCAGGCGCCGCAGCTCGTCCCAGTTGTGGGCGACGACGACTTCTTCATCGGGGTCCGAAACGCGGCTTTCGTCCCACTCGGGAAGGTGCGGTCCGACCGGCTTCGCTTCGGTATCCGCAAGAATCGAATGGGCAGCCGAGCGTCCGATCACCAGGCACTCCAGCAGCGAGTTGCTGGCAAGACGATTGGCGCCGTGAAGACCGGTGTAGGCCGTTTCACCGACCGCATACAGGCCAGCGAGATCCGTGCGGCCGGCGAGATCGGTGACAACACCGCCGCATGTATAGTGCGCGGCGGGCACGACGGGGATCGGTTGCTTCGTGATGTCGATGCCGAATTCCTTGCATCGGGCCAGGATGGTCGGGAAGTGCTCGTTGAGAAACTCGGGCGACTGATGGCTGATGTCGAGGTAGACACAGTCGATCCCGCGCTTCTTGATTTCGAAGTCGATCGCGCGGGCGACGATATCGCGGGGCGCGAGCTCCGCACGCTCGTCGTGATGCTGCATGAAGCGAGTGCCATCGGGAAGCTTGAGCAGACCGCCTTCGCCACGCACCGCCTCGCTGATCAAAAACGACTTGGCGTACGGGTGATACAGACACGTCGGATGGAACTGGATGAACTCCATATTCGAAATCCGGCACCCTGCACGCCAGGCCATCGCAATGCCGTCGCCTGTCGCGGTGTCGGGATTGGTCGTATAGAGATAGACCTTGCCCGCGCCGCCGGTGGCCAGCACCGTATGCGGTGCATCGATCGTCACCGTGCGACCGCGCTTCGTGTCGAGCGCATACAGCCCGTGGCAGCGACGCCCCTTGAGGCCGAGTCGATCCGACGTGATCAGGTCGATCGCGAAGTGATCTTCGAGAATGGTGATGTTGGGGTGATTGCGCACACGCTCGTTGAGCGTCGTCACGACGGCGTGACCCGTGGCATCCGCGGCGTGGATGATGCGCCGGTGACTGTGACCGCCTTCGCGCGTGAGGTGGAAACCGAGTTCAGCCGCGTCGTCGCGCGTGAACGGCACGCCTTGGGCGATCAGCCATTCGATCGCATCGCGACCGTTTTCGACGATAAAGCGTGTGGCGGTTTCGTCACAGAGCCCCCCGCCGGCGACCAGCGTGTCGCGAACGTGGTTTTCGATGCTGTCGGTCGAATCGAGGACGGCGGCGATGCCGCCCTGAGCCCAGTCGCTCGCGCCGTCGGTCAGTGACCGCTTGGCGAGGATCACGACCTTGCGTGTCTGGGCAAGGTTCAACGCGACGGACATGCCTGCAAGTCCGCTTCCAACGATCGCTACGTCGAAGTTCATCTTATTTTGTCTCTGATCCTGGCCCGATCAACACAAGGCCGATGACTGCACACCGTGAAGGCAGTCTAGCGGACATGCTCAAACCCTGCGGGGTACAGGCCTTTGACCCGACAGGTCTTCGGGCGATCAACATGCCCGATCGACGTCCCCCGGAACGCACCGCCGCGGATGAGGCGCCGTGATGCAAGTGCCCCGATATCAGTGCGCAGTACTTGGGTTGACCCTGGCCCGTGTCTCCTGCGAGCCGCACACCTTCGAACTTTTGAGTATCCAATCGAGTGCGCATCAACGTCGCGCACATAAGAAAAAACCCCGCAGTGCGGGGTTCTTTGAATCACTCGACCGCTGGGGTCGAGCGTCTTACTTGATCTTCGTTTCTTTGTAGTCGACGTGCTTGCGAGCGACCGGATCAAATTTCTTGATCAGCATCTTTTCCGGCGTCGTACGCTTGTTCTTCGTCGTCGTGTAGAAGTGACCCGTACCAGCGGTCGATTCCAGCTTGATCTTGTCGCGAATGCCCTTGGCCATGTTCGTGCTCCTTAGACTTCACCGCGTGCGCGCAGATCTGCGAGCACAGCGTCAATACCGTTCTTGTCGATCAGGCGCAGGCCTGCATTCGACAGGCGCAGACGCACCCAGCGGTTTTCGCTTTCGACCCAGAAACGACGGTTTTGCAGGTTAGGCAGAAAACGGCGCTTGGTCTTGTTGTTGGCGTGGGAAATATTGTTGCCGACCATCGGCGCTTTCCCGGTCACTTGACATACGCGTGCCATGAAGCACTCCTAGCTTGAATTCTTAGGTGTTACGCGTACGCCCCGTCAAACACACGTGCTACCGGGCGAACGCCATGAATTGGGTTGGGTAACAGGAATCCGGAAGTATATCTGGAAAAGTGCAGAGAAATCAAACCGAATTTCGGTTTGTTCTGTGCCGTACTGCACCCAATCCCCTGTTTTGGCTCTGTGCGAGCCGCCCGCGCCCCGCCTGACAACGGCTTCGAGGCGGGTCTGGCCGCTGTTCAGAGCAGGCCACGATCGTGAAACGACACGATCGATCCGGCGCCGACGACGATATGGTCGAGCAAGCGAACCTCGATGGTATCGAAGGTCCGGGCGAGTTCCCTGGTCAGGTTCAGGTCGCTCTGGCTCGGTTCGGCGTCGCCGGAGGGGTGATTATGCCCGATGATGACCGACGCCGCGTTCCAATCGAGCGCATTTCTCGCGAGCTCGCGCGGATGGACGGCCGTTTGCGTTAGCCCGCCGCGTGAACAAATCTCGTGGTTGAGCATGCGATTGCGGGTGTCCAGATAGATGCAGACAAACACCTCATGCTGCAACGACCCGATCCAGTGCTGCATGAAAGCCCGAATGGTCTCGGACGTCTCGGATCGTCGGGGCTTGCGCAACTCGTCGGCGAGCGAGCGTTGGGCGGCGATGCCGATGGCACGGAGCAGCGACATTTTCGCGGGTCCGATGCCGTGGATCTGGCGCAATGCTGCCGGCGGCGCCGATAGCACGCCACGCAGTGAACCGAAGCGGCGAAGCAGCGTCTCACCCAGTTCGGTGGCGGTTTTGCCCGCGACGCCCGTGCCAAGAAAGATCGCGAGCACCTGCGCGTCGGTCAGTGCATCGGCCCCGAGCGCGGCGAGCCGCTCCCGCGGCAGGTTGGCATCTTTCGCGTGAAAGTCCTTGAAGGTCGGGCGGGGCGTCGGAGCGAGCACCGGCACGCCGTATTCGGTCTGCCGGGACCGCGCCAGGAATCCGTGCCGCACGCCGCACCGGGCTGCTTCCATTTCATGATGTGCCGTGAAGGCAAGGCTTTGCTGACTCATGGTTTCCCTCGCGTTTCCCTCTTTCCGAGCCGAGTTCCGAACGGTCCTCCAGATGCTCGCTTACAATACGGGTTTGGCGCTCGCGTCGCGCGCGCCCGTTTTTCGCCGAGCATTGCATGACCGTCATTGACACCGCACGCATCCAGGCTGGCTCCCATGTCACGCTTCACTACCGTCTCTCGCTGACGGACGGCGCCGACATCGCCAACACCTTCACCGACAAACCTGCCACCCTGTTGATCGGAGCGGGGCAGATCGCGCCGTCGCTGGAACAGATTCTGATCGGCATGGCAGTGGGTGACCACTCGACCGTTCAGCTAACCCCCGAGCAAGGGTTCGGTGAACGCAACCCCGAACTGATCCAGAGGGTGTCGCTGACGACCTTGCGCAAGCAGTCGAACCTTGGCGAAACCTATGTGCCCGGCGATGTCGTCGAATTCAACGCCCCGAGCGGCGGCCGCTATGCGGGCGTGCTCAAGGAGCTCGGTGACACGTACGCGCTTTTTGATTTCAATCACCCGCTTGCGGGGCAGAGTCTGACGTTCGAAGCGAAAGTCATCGGCATTCTCTGAGCTCCGAGAGGTAGGCATGTCGGAATTTGAGATTCTTCTCGCTCAACCCCGCGGCTTTTGCGCGGGCGTCGATCGCGCGATCGAAATCGTCGAACGCGCGATCAGTCTGTACGGCGCACCGATCTACGTGCGTCACGAAATCGTTCACAACGCCTACGTCGTCAGCGACCTGCGCACAAAGGGCGCGATCTTCGTCGAGGATCTCGACGAGGTGCCCGACGGCGGCACGGTCATCTTCTCCGCACACGGTGTGTCCAAGGCGATCCGCGGTGAAGCGGAGCGTCGCGGCCTGCGCGTGTTCGATGCGACGTGCCCGCTCGTGACGAAGGTGCATATGGAAGTCGCGAAGATGCGCCAGGACGGCTACGAGATCATCATGGTCGGCCACAAGGGGCACCCCGAGGTCGAAGGCACGATGGGGCAAAGCGGCGACGGCATGCATCTGGTCGAGGACGTCGCTGACGTGAACCGCCTCCAGGTCGTGAATGTGAACCGGCTTGCCGTCGTCACGCAGACGACGCTGTCGGTCGACGATGCGGCGGAAGTGCTCGGCGCGCTGCGTCAGCGCTTCCCGGACATTCGCGAGCCGAAGAAGCAGGACATCTGCTACGCGACGCAGAATCGCCAGGACGCCGTGAAGTTCATGGCGCCGCGCTGCGACGTGGTGATCGTGGTCGGCAGCCCGAACAGCTCGAACTCGAATCGCCTGCGCGAAGTTGCCGAGCGCTACGGGATTCCGTCCTATATGGTCGACGATCCTGCACAGATCGATCCGGAATGGATCGCGGGCAAGCGCAGAATCGGCATCACGGCGGGTGCGTCGGCGCCCGAGGTGCTGGCTCAGGCGGTGATCGGCCGTTTGCGCGAACTCGGCGCGTCGTCGGTCCATCCGCTCGAGGGCGTCGAAGAGAATGTGACGTTCCCGCTGCCGCGCGGACTCAGCGTCACCGCAGCCTGATCTGGCACCCGACCTCGAGCCGGGACATGACGGTTCGCTTCCAGCGGCCGTCATCGCCTGACACGACGTAAGGCCTGTTCTCATAAGTCCTACGATTGAAAAACAACGCCATGCAGGCTGTGCTTGCGTGGCGTATATTTTTTTGCAATCAGATGCGTGCTTCTTTTTGCCTGAGCAGGCGAAGCGTCTACGGGGTCGCCCGCATTGACGTCGCGCATGACTCTGGCGCAACCTTGCGACGGATTATGGATTGTCGAAGTGCAACCGAGTTGCGATCGGGGTAGCACCTGACCGGCACCCATTTCGCGGCAATGCAGGAAAACCCCATCGCGACGAATATTGCTCACCCCCGATGTGGCTGTAAAATTCGCGCGCTTTCGACGGGTCGCACTGCGTCGCCGTAAGTGGTGAACCGGACCGTCTGCGGGCTTGCCCGTATGTCGGTGTCACCGACGCACCGGTTATTTTTTTCTACGAGCAGTTCCGTCGCACACTGTCGGGGTCCGGGCCATCCGCTCGGTAATCAAGACAAACCGGATGCACGGGCAAAGGAGTGTCAGATGGATATTTTTATCCAGCAGCTCATCAACGGGCTGGTACTAGGGAGCGTGTATGCCATCATCGCGCTCGGCTACACGATGGTGTACGGGATCATCGGCATGATCAATTTCGCCCATGGCGACGTGCTGATGATTGGCGCAATGGTCGCGTTGTCGGCGATCAACGTGCTCCAGGCGCATTTTCCCGCGCTGGGCATGGTGCCGACGCTGGTCATCGCGCTGATCGTTGCGGCGATCGTCTGTGCGCTGGCCGGGTACACAATCGAACGCGTCGCTTACCGGCCGCTGCGCAATGCGCCGCGTCTCGCGCCGCTGATCACCGCGATCGGTGTGTCGATTCTGCTGCAGACCATCGCGATGATGATCTGGGGCCGGAGCCCGTTGAACTTCCCGCAGCTGCTGCCGACTGACCCGCTGACTGTGATTGCGCCCAAGGGCGATCACCCGGGTGCGGTCGTGTCCGCGACGGAAATCATCATCATCATCGTCGCGTTCCTGACGATGGCGGGTCTGCTGCTGCTCGTGCACAAGACCAAGCTGGGCCGCGCGATGCGTGCGACGGCTGAGAACCGTGCCGTCGCGGGTCTGATGGGCGTGAACCCGAACTTCGTGATCTCGGCGACATTCATGATCGGCTCGGCGCTTGCCGCGCTCGCCGGCGTGATGATCGCGTCCGAATACGGCAATGCCCACTTCTACATGGGCTTCATCCCGGGCCTCAAGGCTTTTACGGCCGCAGTGCTCGGTGGTATCGGCAATCTCGCGGGCGCCATGGTCGGCGGTGTCGTGCTCGGCATCATCGAACAGCTCGGGGCGGGGTATATCGGCGACTTCACGGGTGGTGTGTTCGGATCGAACTACCAGGACGTGTTCGCGTTCATCGTGCTGATCGTCGTGCTGGTGTTCCGTCCGTCGGGTCTGCTCGGCGAACGTGTGGCCGATCGCGCTTAAGTCAAACGGGGATATCGACATGACTTCCATTCAACCGATCGAACCGTCGACCGCCGTCATTCCGGAGAAGAAGACGGCCAAGCATTACCTCGGCGTGGCGCTGATCGCACTCGGCGTGATCCTCGCACCGGCAATCATCGGTGCTGCCGGCGGCAACTACTGGGTCCGCGTGCTCGACTTCGCGATGCTCTACGTGATGCTCGCGCTGGGTCTGAACGTCGTGGTCGGCTTTGCCGGCCTGCTCGACCTCGGCTACATCGCGTTCTATGCCGTCGGCGCGTACATCGCGGCGCTGCTGTCGTCGCCGCACCTGACGACGCAGTTCGCGTGGATCGCCGCCTTGTTCCCGAACGGCCTGCATCTGTCGATCTGGCTGATCGTGCCGCTCGCAATGTGCGTGGCCGCGATCTTCGGGATCCTGCTCGGTGCGCCGACGCTGCGTCTGCGTGGCGACTATCTGGCGATCGTGACCCTCGGCTTCGGGGAAATCGTGCGCCTGTTCATGAACAACCTCGACCGTCCGGTCAATGTGACCAACGGGCCGAAGGGGATCACGGGCGTCGATCCGGTGTCGATCGGCGGCGTGAATTTCAACCAGACGCAGAGCTTTTTCGGCATTTCACTGCCTTCGGTCTATCTGTATTACTACCTGTTCGTGCTGTGTGCGCTGTTCGTGATTTTCGTCTGCGTACGCCTGCAGCATTCGCGTATCGGCCGTGCATGGGCCGCGATTCGCGAAGACGAGATCGCCGCCAAGGCGATGGGCATCAACACCCGCAACGTCAAGCTGCTCGCCTTCGCGATGGGTGCGTCGTTCGGCGGCCTGTCGGGCGCGATGTTCGGTGCGTTCCAGGGCTTCGTGTCGCCCGAGTCGTTCACGTTCTGGGAATCGGTCGTCGTGCTCGCGTGCGTCGTGCTTGGCGGCATGGGCCACATCCCGGGTGTGATTCTCGGCGCCGTGATGCTGTCGATCTTCCCCGAGTTCCTGCGCTCGACGATGGGGCCGCTGCAGAACATGATTTTCGGCCATCAGATCCTCGATACCGAAGTGATCCGTCAGCTGCTCTACGGCCTGGCCATGGTCGTCATCATGCTGTATCGCCCGTCGGGCCTCTGGCCGTCGCCGAAGCACGAAGACAAGATCCTCAAAGCGTCGCGCCGCAACAAGACGGTGCGTGCCTAACCGGACGGGGAACTACGAAACATGAGTAAAAACATTCGATTGTCCGTCAAGGGCGTCAACAAGCGGTTCGGGGGTCTGCAGGCGCTGTCCGATGTCGGGCTGCAGATCGAGGAAGGTCAGATCTATGGCCTGATCGGTCCGAACGGTGCCGGCAAGACGACGTTCTTCAACGTGATCACGGGCCTCTACGAGCCGGATTCGGGCGATTTCATTCTCGACGGCTCGCCGTACAAGCCGACCGCCGTGCATGAAGTGGCAAAGACCGGCATCGCGCGTACGTTCCAGAACATCCGTCTGTTCGGCGGCATGACCGCGCTTGAGAACGTGATGGTGGGCCGCCACGTGCGCACGAAGCATGGCCTGATCGGCGCGGTGCTCCAGACGCCGTCGGAGCGCAAGGAAGAGAAGGAAATCAAGGAACGCGCGATGGATCTGCTCGAGTACGTCGGCGTGACGCAATACGCCGACTACACCGCGCGCAATCTGTCGTACGGCCACCAGCGCCGACTCGAGATCGCACGCGCGCTCGCAACGGATCCGAAGCTGCTTGCGCTCGACGAACCGGCAGCCGGCATGAACGCGACCGAGAAGGTCGAGCTCACGCGACTGCTCGACAAGATCCGCTCGGACGGCAGGACGATCCTGCTGATCGAGCACGATGTGAAACTGGTGATGGGCCTGTGCAACCGGATGACGGTGCTCGACTACGGCAAGGTGATCGCCGAAGGTCTGCCGCAAGACGTGCAGAAGGATCCCAAGGTGATTGAAGCCTATCTGGGCGGGGGAGGCCACTGATGACGACGAACGGTTCAGCGATGCTCACGATTTCGGGGCTCAAGGTCGCATACGGCGGCATTCAGGCAGTCAAGGGTGTGGACCTCGAAGTCCGCGAAGGCGAACTCGTCACGCTGATCGGTGCCAACGGCGCCGGCAAGACGACGACGATGAAGGCCATCACGGGCATCAAGGCGATCAGCGGCGGCGACATCATCTATCGCGGTCAGTCGATCAAGGGCGTGCCGCCGCATGAGTTGCTCAAGCGTGGCCTCGCCATGGTCCCGGAAGGCCGCGGCATCTTCGCGCGCATGACGATCCTCGAGAACATGCAGATGGGCGCGTACCTGCGCAACGACAACGACGCCATTCAAAAGGACGTCGAGCGCATGTTCGGCTTCTTCCCGCGCCTGAAGGAACGTGCGGCGCAGCTCGCGGGTACGCTCTCGGGCGGCGAGCAGCAAATGCTGGCCATGGCGCGCGCGATCATCAGCCGGCCCAAGCTGCTGTTGCTCGACGAACCGTCGATGGGTCTCTCGCCGATCATGGTCGAGAAGATCTTCGAGGTGGTTCGCGAGATCTCGAAGGAAGGCCTGACCGTGCTGCTCGTCGAGCAGAACGCCAAGCTCGCGCTGCAAGCGGCGACGCGCGGCTACGTGATGGATTCCGGCTTGGTCACCATGTCGGGCGACGCGAAGCAGATGCTCGACGATCCGAAGGTGCGCGCAGCGTATCTGGGTGAGTAACACGCTTGCGGCGTAGTTCGCCGCATCGAAAACGCGAAGGGCTCGCGCCGCAAGGTTCGAGCCCTTTGTGCTTGATGCGCGTGAAACGCGCGGCCATGCGTAGACGCGGCACGTCGGTGCCACCCAAACAAAAAGGCCCGAATCCTTGGATCCGGGCCTTCGTCTTTGCTGCTTCGCTGGGCGGTGATTGGCGCTACGCTTACGCGAGCTCGTTGAGCACCGTGCGCAGTGCGCTCAGTGCATGACCGATTTCACCCTTGGTGACATTCAGCGCCGGCATGAAGCGGATCAGGTTCGGGCGCGCGGCGTTCAGCAGCACGCCATCCGGCTGCATGTCACGCGCACGCTCGACGATCTGGTTGCCCTTGTCGTGGTTCATGAGCAGTGCGCGCAGCAGGCCTTCGCCACGCTCGCCGTTCATGCCGTAGTCGGCCGAGATCTGCAACAGATTCGATTTCAGATACTCGCCGTTCTCACGCACGGTCTCGAGGAAGCCCGGCGCGATCAGTTGCTCGATCACCGACAGCCCAACCGCCGTCATCAACGGATTGCCGTTGTACGTGCCGCCCTGATCGCCGGCTTCGAAGACCGAGATGTCCTCGCGGGCCAGCAGTGCAGCGAGCGGCACGCCGCCGCCGATACCCTTGCCGAGCGTCATGATGTCGGGTTCGATACCCGACAGCTGATACGCAAAGAGGGCGCCCGTACGGCCGCAACCCGTCTGCACTTCATCGACGATCAGCAGGATGTTGTGCTTGCGCGTGAGTTCGCGCAGCTGCTTCATGAACTCCGTCGTTGCCGGAATCACGCCGCCTTCACCCTGAATCGGCTCGAGCATCACCGCGACCGTCTTGTCGGTGATGAGCTTCTCGACCGACGCGATATCGTTGAGATCGGCCTTCGGGAAGCCCGGCACCTGGGGTGCGTAGATCGTGTCCCAGCCCGGCTTGCCGCTGGCCGACATCGTCGCGAGCGTGCGGCCGTGGAAGCTGTGGTCGAACGTGATGATCTCGTACGCGCCGTTCTTGTACTTGCGGCCCCACTTGCGCGCGAGCTTGATCGCGCCTTCGTTGGCTTCCGCGCCGCTGTTGGCGAAGAACACCTTCTGGAAGCAGCTGTTGGCCGTCAGCAGGTTCGCCAGCCGCGTCATCGGCTCGTTGTAGAACGCCGGGCTCGGGTTGATCAGCTTGCGCGATTGCTCCTCGAGCGCCTTGATCATGCCCGGGTTGCAATGACCGAGGCAGTTGACCGCCCAGCCCTGAATGAAGTCCAGATAACGCTTGCCGTTATTGTCGTAGAGCCACGAACCCTCGCCGCGCGTGAACACGATGTCGGGGCGGTTCGTGATGTACATCAGCGAATCGATCGGGTAGTCATTGAACTTCATGGTCGGTTCACTCCTCAGACGGCGTTGACCAGGTCCGCGGCGCTCGTAAACGAATCCGCAAAAAATTCCTCGGCCGGAAGGCCGTGGTGCGCACTGAAATCCCGGTGAGCCGATTCAACCATCACCGGGGCCCCGCAAGCGTAGACCTGATGGTTCGACAAGTCTGGCAGGTCCTCGATGACGGCGCGATGAACGAACCCTGTGCGGCCCGTCCATGCGTCGGCTTCGGTCGGCTCGGACAGCACGGGAACGAAGCGGAAGTTTGGCAGTTCGGACGCCCATTTTTCTGCCAACGAGGCCAAATAAATGTCTTTTTTCGAGCGTGCGCCCCAGTAGAGCGTCATCGGGCGCGTGATGCCCTTGTGGATGGCGTGCTCGATGATGGCCTTGATCGGCGCGAAGCCGGTGCCCGAGGCGAGCAGCACAATGGGCTTGTCGGAATCTTCGCGCAGGAAGAACGTGCCAAGCGGGCCCTCGAAGCGCAGGATATCGCGCTCCTTCATCGTGCCGAACACGTGGTCCGTGAACACGCCGCCGGGCATGTGGCGGATGTGCAGTTCGACCGGGCCTTCGTGGTGCGGCGCGCTGGCCATCGAATAGCTGCGGCGCTTGCCGTCCTTGAGGATGAACTCGACGTATTGGCCTGCCAGATATTGCAGCCGCTCGTTGGCGGGCAACTGAAGCTTGAGCACCACGACGTCGTCGGCGACGCGTTCGATCGCGTTGACGCGGCAGGGCAGCTTCTTGACGGGCATGTCGCCTACGCCCGACACCTCGCGAATATCGATCTCGAGGTCCGACCTGGCGGTCACGCAGCAGAACAGCGCCTTGCCGCGCGTCTTCTCGTCGTTCGTGAGTGCCGACGACGAGTGGGGGCCCTGGTCAATCTCGCCCGACAGGACTGCGCCCTTGCACGAGCCGCATGCGCCGTTCTTGCACCCATACGGAAGGCCGATGCCCTGCCGGATCGCTGCTGTCAGAACCGGCTCGTCGCCCTCGACCTGGAATTGCCGGCCGCTTTGCCGGATCGTCACATTGAATGCCATAACGCGTCAGTCGAAAACCATTGCAATAGAGAAAATCATTGCGGCCCGAGGCCGCAATCCCGATACCGCAGTCCGATGCCATCGGCCGCTCGCGGTGGAGCGGCTACAATGCCGGACCATGATTCGAACCCGAAAACTTCGTCGCCCGCGCGTGCTGATCGTCGGTGCGGGTCACGTCGGCCTGCGTTGCGTGAAGCTGCTGAGCGAGCGCTACCGTGTGTACGCGCTGACCCGGGACACCGCTCCCGAGCGTGTCGCGGCACTTCGTGAAGCGGGTGCAATGCCGGTGCCCGGCGACCTTGACCGGCGGCGCAGTCTGTTGCGCGCCGCGGCGCTGGCGCCGATGGTGCTCGACCTTGCACCGCCACCCGCCACGGGGGCCGTCGACCCTCGTTCCCAGGCGCTGATCGCAGCGCTTTCCCGCAGGCGCGGACGGGGGGTCATTGTACCCGAGCGGCGCCGTGCGACCGTGGTCTACGCGAGTACGACCGGTGTCTACGGGGACTGCGTGGGCGCGAACGTCGACGAGACCCGGCTTGTGCGGCCGACCAATGCGCGCGCAGTGCGGCGCGTCGCGGCCGAGCGCGCGTGGCGCGCGGCAGGGGCGCGGGCGTCGGTTGACGTACGTGTGGTCCGCATTCCCGGCATCTATGCAGGCGATCGGCTGCCGGTCGAGCGGCTTCGCAAGGGCACGCCCGCACTGGCCGCGGACGACGACGTGTTCACGAGTCACATCCACGCCGACGATCTGGCCGCGATCATGATCCGCGCCGCGCGGGCGGGCCGGCCTCAGCGCGTGTATCTGGCAGCGGACGACACCCGCCTCAAGATGGCCGACTACTTCGATCTCGTCGCCGACCGCAAGGGGCTGCCGAGACCACCGCGGATTGCGCGCGCCGAGGCCGAACACAAGCTGGAGCCGGCGCTGCTTAGCTTCATGCGCGAGTCGCGGCAGCTGGACAACCGGCGGCTCAAGACGGAACTCGGCTACCGCTTGCGCTTCCCGACGGTTCACGACTTTCTGGATTCGGAAGGCTAGCGGTACCGACGCTCGATCTAGCCCTGAGCGCGCGGCCGCAACGCCTCGAAGTCCGCGGTATCGAGCCAGCGCCACTGCCCCGGTTCGAGTGACGTCGGCAATTCGAGTGCGCCAATCGCCTCGCGATGCAAGGCTTCGACGTGATTGCCCGTGGCGGCAACCATGCGTTTGACCTGGTGGTACTTGCCTTCCTGGATCGTCAGCACCAGCGTTTGTGCCGATTCCTGCTCCGCTGCGAGCGCCGCGAGGGGGGCTTTCTCGTCACGCAGCAGCACGCCCTCTCGCAGCGCTTCAATCTGCGCATCTTCGATCGGCCGGGCCGTGGTTACCCGATATCGCTTGGGTACCTTGCGCTTGGGCGACGTGTTCTGGTGAATAAAGGCGCCGTCGTCGGAGAGCAGCAACAGACCGGTTGTGTCCTGGTCAAGCCGGCCGACGCACTGCACATCGCGTTCGACGAGCGGCCGAGGCAGCAGCGAGAAGACGCTCGCGTGGTGTTGCGGATCGCGCGAGCATTCGAATCCTGCCGGCTTGTGCAGCATCAGATACGCGTGCTCGCGCCACGTCCAGGTGGTGCCGTCGATGGTGAACGCAAGCCCTTCGGGGCTGAATGCGGCGTCAGCGTCGTCGACGATGGCGCCGTCGATCGTGACTGCGCCGCTTTCGATCAGTGCGCGGCACTGGCGGCGTGTACCGAAGCCTTGAGAATGAAGAATGCGTTCGAGAATCATCGGCCGGACTGTAGCACGGGCCTCGGGGCATGACGGCCTCGCAGGCTTGAGTGCATAGGGTAAGTCGGCGAGGTTGAGCGTCGCCCCCGTTGCGTCCCGCGCTGCACATTACCCGCCACACCGAAAGATTGGTCAGCACTGATATACCGCTCGGGCCGAAGGTCTTTATCATGGACGTACTTCATTGAGCCGGCATCGACCGGCTCGGCCTGATTGCCCACTGCCGCACGATTCGCACGCCCCGGCGTGCCCCACGGAGTCTGCATGTCTGGATCGAACGCCGTCGCACCGAAGACTGCCGCAGCCGATACCACCGCGGCGATGCCGCCGGAGCCGCGCATGATGCGCCTGACCGCGGCCCTGTTCATCGGGTTCCTGTGTGTCGGCCTGCCGCTTCCGGTCATCCCGATCTTCGTCAAGCATTCGCTGGGCTTCGGCGACTTCGCGGTCGGCGTCTCCGTCGGCATCCAGTTTCTTGCGACGGTGCTCACGCGGGGCTATGCCGGGCGCCTCGCCGATCACAAAGGCGGCAAACGCTCCATGTTCCAGGGCGTGGCGACCTGCGCGTGCGCAGGGATTGTTTACGCCGTTGCCGCATGGTTACCGGTGAGTGCCGACATCAAATTCTGTGTCCTCGTCGCCGGGCGTCTCGTACTCGGACTTGGCGAAAGCCAGCTGGTCACGGGCACGCTCGCCTGGAGCATCGCGACGGCGGGGCAGCCGCGTGCCGGCAAGGCCATCGCGTGGACGGGGATGGCGCTGTACGGGTCGCTGGCGCTGGGTGCGCCGTTGGGCGTGGCGTTGTACCACGCCGGCGGCTTCGCCTACGTGGCGTTGGGCGCGACGGCCGTGCCGCTGATTGCGGGTGTAGTGGCATACGGCGTACCGGCAGTCGAGGCGCTGCACGGCGAGCGCGTGCCGTTGCGGCGTGTGCTGAGCCTGATCTGGCAGGGCGGCGTGGCGCTTGCGTTGCAGGGGGTGGGCTTCGCGACGATCGGCGCGTTCGCCTCGCTGTATTTCACGTCGCGTGGCTGGGTTCACGTCGGGCTTGCGATGACGTGCTTCGGCGTCGCCTTTGCGTTCATGCGCATCCTGTTCGGCCACTTGCCTGACCGCATCGGTGGCTATCACGTGGCCGCGGCGTCGATGCTGATCGAAGCGATCGGCCAGGCATTGCTCTGGCTCGCACCGAACGAAACGGTGGCGCTGGCGGGGGCGCTGGTCACCGGCATCGGCTGTTCGCTCGTGTTCCCGTCGCTAGGCGTCGAAGCACTCAAGACGATTCCGCCCACGAGCCGCGGTACGGCGATGGGCGGATTCACGGCCTTCCAGGATGTGGCATACGGCGTGACGGGCCCGATCACGGGCGTACTGGCCACGCATTACGGCTATCCGTCTGTGTTTCTCGTGGGCACGATCGCCGCAGTGTCAGGCGTCGTGATGTCGCGCGTGGCGCGCGCCCGCGCGCTCAGTTCGTCCTGATGTTGACGCTCGACATGCCCATGCGCCAGCTGCCGGCCGCATAAAGCCGGATCCAGTGCGTGAGGGTGTTCGGATCCATCGCATGGCGATACGCGACCATCGGGATGGTTTGCCCCGGCAACAGGCATTCACGCACGATCGCGAGCTTCTGATCGCGCGACAGACGCTGTTTGACGACGGGCCGCGTCCAGGCGCTATGCCATTCGGGGGCGGCCTTGTTGAACAGCGTGGTCATCTCACAGCTCGGCGCGCACGCGCGTCAATGCGCTCGCCAGAATCATGGCCTGTGCGTTCAGCGGTGCGGGCACAGTCGGAATGGGGCGATAGATCGCGTCGCCGGGTTCAATGTGCATGCCGGTGATCGCGCAGCAACCCGGCTGACGCGCGATGCCTACACGCCAGATCTGGTCGTTGTAGTGGCACGACGTCGAATCGCGCCACGACACGGCAACCGTCCGTTCGCTGAGACGGTCGAGCACGTTGACGATGCGTGCCGAGTGGCTGCCGTCGTCTTGCGCATCGATCTGATAACGGCGGCGATCATTGGCCGCATCGCGCGAGGCGAGCGAACGCGATGCGCTCACCGTGTGCTTGGTGCACTCCGGTCCGGCAGTGGAGATTTCAACGAGGCAATGAAGAATGCCCTTCCACGGGTCGCCGCTGACGAGTACGTTGCTTTTCATGGATATCGCTCCGTTCATTGTGCTCAAGATCCGCGATCACGAATGTCCTGAACGCTGCCGGTTTTCGAAGCAGGGTGGGGTGCCCATGCAGTGTGTGTGTGAGTGAATTGATCAGGCAGCGATTTCAGTATGAAGACGAGGCCTTATGCGGTCTTTTCAGTCCGCACGGCGATTTCGAAATCGCACGGGGCAGGGCTGCATACGTTGGTATGAGTGCTTCGCGCTGACACACGCGCGTTCTACGTATGTTCGGCAGTACTCATGTCACACAGGCCCCGGAGCCTTATGGGCCGGGCGATTCACCGCGCATGTCGTGCGTGCGAAAACGGTGTGAGTCTCATGCTTGAGTATGATCGTCGCGATCTCGTCGAACACTGTTCGATGGCTTCAAAAATGATGTGCGCGAAACTGAGCCGATCGGCCATATTGGTGTCATACAAATGCGCTTGATACGGATGCGTGCCGCGCGTGTATACATCGAACACTGGCTGCGTATGCACAGATCGAGTAGCGAGATCGTTGGCGCGATATGCAGCAAGGTGTCGTTCGATGGAATGTGGCGCGCATCGATTGCGATGTCGGCCTTTAACATCAGTGCGTCTCGCGAACGTGCACCGTACCGGTGCCGGGATCAGGTACGTCGGACGGAGGTCAGCGCGATGTATACATGCAGCAGGCAGATGCCGTATCGACTGTCGATTCGGTCAGAAGCGTAGTGCGCACGGCACGCGCTTTTGCGTTTGGAACACGCAACATGTATGTCGCCATGCATCGTCGTGCGAATGTAAAAAAAGCGCAGGGAATAACGAAGCCTGCAGGGCGCCGATGCGTTCGTGATTCCGATTCACGATGACCGATCGTCTTGGTGTGTGACTTGGGGAGTTGCAGATCGTGATTCGCCTTGCATCGTTCGGGACGCAAGTTGACGCGATCCGATTGCCATCCGATTGGCGTGTCGAACGAGTCGTCACGAACGAGGTGTCGGAGACGTCAGATGGCCACCGGGATGTCCGGTTGCAATGTCGACAAAAGAGACGAAGAGACAGAAGCTGATGGTGCCCGGGGCCGGACTCGAACCGGCACGCCTCGCGGCGGGGGATTTTGAGTCCCCTGCGTCTACCTGTTTCACCACCCGGGCAGCTTGTGCTGAATTTTTGTGCGCGTGGCACGGACGGCTGCGCGCGAAGAGGGCGATTATGGCCGAAAGGCGCGCCCGGAGCAAGCTTTGCGCCGGGGAGGGCCTTAGTTGCTCAAATACACGAACTTCCCGTCCTTGATCTCGCCCATCACGCTGGCGCGCTGGTCAAGGCCGACGTGGTCGTGCGCACTCATATTGACAATGCCGTTCGGCACGGTCAGGTCATGCGTTTGCTCGAGTTCGTTGCGCAGCGCCGCGCGGAACGCTCCGGTCCCTGGTGTCGTGATCTTCGCTGCACGCTGCACGGCGTTGTTCAGGATGGGCCAGACGCCCGCTGCGTCGCCGGCGAATTGCGTCACCGAATCCGCGCCGTAGCTCGTCTCGTACTGGTTCACAAAGGTGCTCGCGACCTTCTTGACCGGGTGATCGGCCGGCAGCGTCCCGGCGACGACGACGGGCTGGGTCGGGAACAGCGTGCCCTCGACGTCCTTGCCGCCGAGCTTCAGGAACTCCGGCGTCGCGATGCCATGCGTCTGGTAGATCGGTCCGGTGTAGCGGCGCTCCTTGAGCTCGCGTTCCGGCAGCACGGCCGGCGTACCCGCGCCGGCGATCAGCACAGCGTCCGGATGCCCGGCCATGACCTTGAGCACCTGACCGGTGACGGTTGTGTCAGTCCGGTTGTAGCGCTCGGCGTCGACGATCCGGATCTTGCGGATATCCGCGAACTTGCTGAATTCCTTGAGCCAGCTGTCGCCGTACCCATCGGCGAAGCCGATAAATCCGACCGTCTTGACGCCGTGATTGCTCATATAGCGGGTCATGACGTCGGCCATGGCGCTGTCGTTCTGCGCCATCTTGAACACCCACGTCCGCGAACCCTGTTGCGGCTCGACGACCGAACCCGAGCCGACCAGCGTGATCATGGGCGTGCCGGCGGTCGCGACGGGGTCCAGCACGGCAAGCGCGGCCGCCGTGACGTTCGGTCCGACGATGACGTCAACCTTGTCCTCGCTCAGGAACCGCTTGATGTTGCGTACTGCGTTGCCAGGGTCGCTCGCGTCGTCGAGGATCACGTACTTCGCGTCCCAGCCGCCGAGTTTGCGCGGCCACATCTGAATGGCTTTCTGGCTCGACAGGCCGATGGCCGCGGCCGGGCCGGTCGTCGACAGGTCAATGCCGACAGTGACTACCTGAGCTTGTGCGGAAACAACAAAGCCACTTGCCAACACACCCGCCGCGCCCAGAAGTGCCGCGCCGAGCCATTTCATTCCCTTTCCGATAGCCATCCGTACTCCGTTTAGAGCTCGTAGTTTTCGTGTTCGCCGCGTAGCGCCTGCTCGACGAGCCTGCGCGTAAGCGTCGGCGAGAGGAGTTCGACCAGCGTATAGATATAGCCGCGCAGATACGCCCCTTGCTTCAGGGCGATGCGGGTGACATTGCTGCCGAACAGGTGCCCGACGGGGATCGCGCGCAAATGACGGTCCCGTTCGGCGTTGAACGCGACATCGGCCATGATGCCGACGCCCAGGCCAAGCTCGACGTAGGTCTTGATGACGTCGGCATCGATCGCCTCGAGCACGATGTCGGGCGTCAGGTTGCGCAGCGCGAACGCCTGGTTGATCTTCGAGCGCCCCGCGAAGGCCGGATCGTAGGTGATCAGCGGGTAGCGGGCGAGGTCGTCCAGCGTGATGCCAGGGCGGTCGAGCAGGGGGTGATCGGGCTGCACGACGACGACGTGGTGCCATTGGAAGCACGGCAGCGAGACAAGGTCCTTGTAGCCCGACAGCGCCTCGGTCGCGATCGCGATATCGGCCTGGTCGTGCAGCACCATGTCCGCAACCTGGGTCGGCGTGCCCTGCAGAATCGACAGCCGGACCTTCGGAAACCGGCGTTTGAACTCGGCTACAGCCGATGGCAGCGAGTACCGCGCCTGGGTGTGCGTGGCGGCGATGGTCAGATTGCCCTGATCCTGGGCTGCGTAATCTTTCCCAACTCGCTTTAGACTCTCGACTTCCTGCAGGATCTTCTCGACCGAGGTCAGAATGATCCGGCCGGGTTCGGTCAGCGACCGGACGCGCTTGCCGTGGCGCGTGAAGATTTCGACGCCGAGCTCCTCTTCGAGCTCGATGATCGCCTTCGAAACGCCGGGTTGCGAGGTGTAGAGCGCCTTTGCAGCCTCTGTCAGGTTGTAATTCTGGCGAACGGCCTCACGGACGAAGCGGAACTGGTGCAAGTTCATATATAACCTCGCCGCATATCAAAAGAAAAATTCAGTCGTTTGAAATATAAGGCGAGTTTATTACGATCAACGCACTTTTTCCAATATCGATAGCAGTATTCGTCATTTGCAAATGAGCAATCGATCGGAACCCCGAATGCCGGACGCGGTCGGTCAAGGTTCGATGGATTGGAATTAAGACGAATCCGAAGCGTTGCGAGTGGCCCCGAGGGCTGCGCGGCGCCGGGTCAAACAACAGCAGAGGTTGCCCCCATGTATCAATACGATCGGCTCGACCAGGCTATCGTCGACGAACGGGTCGAGCAGTATCGGGATCAGGTCCGCCGCCGCCTGTCGGGCGAATTGTCGGAAGAGGAATTCCGTCCGCTGCGTCTGCAGAACGGTCTTTATTACCAGCGCCACGCGTACATGCTTCGCGTGGCAATCCCCTATGGGAATCTGCGCAGCGACCAGCTGCGGGCGCTGGGTGAGATCGCGCGCGACTACGACCGCGACTACGGCCACTTTTCGACGCGCACGAACATCCAGTACAACTGGATCGAGCTCGAGAAAACGCCGGAAATCCTGCGCAAGCTCGCCGACGTGCAGATGCATGCGATCCAGACATCGGGCAACTGCATCCGCAACACGACGGCCGATCAGTTCGCGGGCGTGGCGCCCGACGAAATCGTCGATCCGCGCCCGTATGCGGAAATCATTCGTCAATGGTCGACGTTCCACCCCGAATTCGCCTGGCTGCCGCGCAAGTTCAAGATCGCAGTGTCGGGCACGGTGCAGGATCGCGCGGCTGTGCTGATTCACGACCTCGGCGTCTACCTGAGCCGCGATGCGCAGGGTGAGGTCGTCGCGCGCGTCGTCGCCGGTGGCGGTCTGGGCCGTACGCCGATCGTCGGCTCGGTGATCAAGGAAAACCTGCCGTGGCAGCACCTGCTGACCTACGCGGAAGCCGTGCTGCGCGTCTACAACCGGTATGGCCGCCGCGACAATATGTACAAGGCGCGGATCAAGATCCTCGTGAAGGCGCTCGGCGCGGAGAAGTTCGCGGAGCAAGTCGAGGAAGAGTGGGCGCACCTGAAGGATGGTCCGTCGACGATCACGCAGGAAGAGCGCGAGCGCGTGTCGGCGTTCTTCACGGCGCCGACCTACGAAAAGCTGGCCGACACCGACCCGAGCTACGAAAAGCATCTGCTTGAAAACCGTCAGTTCGCCCGCTGGGTTGAGCGCAATGTGCGTCCCCATCGCGTGCCGGGCTATGCAAGCGTGACGCTGTCGCTGAAGTCGGGCACCACGGCGCCGGGCGATGCAACGTCGGCGCAGATGTTCGCGGTGGCCGACTGGGCCGACCAGTACAGCTTCGGCGAACTGCGTGTCACGCACGAACAGAATCTCGTGCTGGCGGATGTCAAAAAGCGCGATCTGTATACGCTGTGGGAGCTTGCCAAGGCTCATCATTTCGCGACGCCGAACATCGGCCTGCTGACCGACATCATCGCGTGCCCGGGTGGCGACTTCTGCTCGCTTGCCAATGCGAAGTCGATTCCGATTGCGATGGGCATTCAGGAGCGGTTCTCGGATCTGGACTACGTGTACGACCTCGGCGAACTGTCGCTGAACATCTCGGGTTGCATCAACTCGTGCGGTCACCACCACGTCGGCAATATCGGCGTGCTCGGCGTCGATAAGGATGGCGAGGAGTGGTACCAGGTGTCGCTCGGCGGCGAGCAAGGCGAAGGCGCGAAGCTCGCGCGTGTGATCGGCCCGTCGTTCAAGGCAGAGCAGATGCCTGATGTGATCACGCGCGTGATCGAGACCTTTGTCGCGAACCGTGACGGCGACGAGCGCTTTATCGATACGTATCAACGTATCGGGATGACGCCGTTCAAGGAGCGTGTGTACGCGAAGGACACGGCGAACGCCTGACGAGACGCCCGCCACGGCGATCGGCCAGGCAACAGGCAGCCGTTGTTGACCGTGACCGATTGTCGGCGGGTTGTCGCAAGCGCGTGACAGATAGTCGAACACAAGATACATACGGCCTGCCCGGAGCAGGCCGAACAGGACCGCATCCCCATGCCACAGATCATCAAGAACCGTAGCGTCGTCGACGACGACTGGCTCGTCGTACGTGCAGCCGAAGACGGCGGTCTGCCGCCGCCCGACGCGTTGCCCGCCGGCAAGATCATCGTGCCGTTCAGCTACTGGCAGTCGTCGCGTGAGTCGCTGACGGGCTCGCGCAGCGCCGCGCAAATCGGCGTGTGGCTCGCGCCGGATGATGAACCGGCCGACATCGTGGCCGACCTCGACGCCATTGCGTTGATCGCGATCGATTTCCCGGTGTTTCGCGACGGCCGCGGCTACAGCATCGCCCGCCTCTTGCGCGAGCGCTATGGCTACAAGGGCGAGATCCGCGCGATCGGCGACGTGCTGCGCGACCAGTTGCTGTACATGAGCCGCTGCGGCTTCGACGCATTCGCGGTGCGCGCGGACAAGGACATCCATGACGCGTTGCGCGCATTCGGCGAGCTGACGATTCATTACCAGACGGGCACGGATCAGACGCTGCCGCTGTTCCGTCGTCGCGAAGCGACCGGAGCACGGCTATGAGTACCGTCAGTACCTTCGCCGACGACACGTTGAGCGCCGATCTGCTTGGCAAGATCGAGCGGCTTGAAGCCCGCCTCGATGCCATCGCTGCAAAGCACTCGCGTGTGAAATTCGCGAGCAGCCTTGCGGCGGAAGACATGCTGGTCACACACGTGATCCTCACGCGCAAGCTCGGCATCACGGTGTTTTCGTTGAACACGGGCCGCCTGCATGCCGAGACGCTCGGCATGATCGATCGCGTGCGCGAGCGCTATGGCTACGATATCGAGCAGTGGTATCCGGATCCGGCGGCTGTCGAAGCGTATGTCAAGGACCACGGCCTCAATGCGTTCTACGAGAGCGTCGATCTGCGCAAGTCGTGCTGCGGCATCCGCAAGGTCGAGCCGCTCAATCGCGCACTGGCCGGCGTCGAAGCCTGGGTGACGGGCCAGCGCCGCGAACAGTCGGTGACGCGTACGGAACTCTCCGAGCAGGAGCATGACGACGCGCGCGGCATCGAGAAGTACAACCCGCTCGCCGAGTGGTCGGAGAGCGATGTGTGGGCCTACCTCAAGCATTTCGACGTACCCGTGAACCCGCTGCACGCACGTGGCTACCCGAGCATCGGCTGCGAGCCGTGCACGCGCGCGATCCGCCCCGGCGAAGACAGCCGTGCGGGCCGCTGGTGGTGGGAGTCGCGCGATACGAAGGAATGCGGGCTGCACATCACGATCGTGCCTGCCGACGGCGCCGACGCACCGTCATCGGCCTTGCCTTCGGCTTGATCGGCACTATTTATCTGCACACGTAACGGAAGGACCGAACCATGAGCACTGAGCTCAACGCACCTGTGAAAAACGAAACGCACGCCGCCGCGCAAAAGATGGATCACCTCGACTGGCTCGAGGCAGAGTCGATCCACATCTTGCGTGAGCTCGTCGCTGAATGCCGCAATCCTGCGCTGCTGTTTTCGGGCGGCAAGGATTCGGTCGTCGTGCTGCATCTTGCGCTCAAGGCGTTCGGTCTCGGTCGCGATCGCAAGACGTCGCTGCCGTTCCCGCTCGTGCATATCGACACCGGTCACAACTATCCGGAAGTCATTGATTTCCGTGATCGCCGCGCTGCGGAGATCGGTGCGCGCCTGGTCGTCGGTCATGTCGAAGACTCGATCCGCAAGGGCACGGTGCGTCTGCGCAAGGAAACGGATTCGCGCAATGCCGCACAGGCCGTGACCCTGCTCGAGACGATTGCCGAGCACGGCTTCGACGCGATGATCGGTGGTGCGCGCCGCGACGAAGAAAAGGCGCGCGCGAAGGAACGCATCTTTTCGTTCCGCGACGAATTCGGCCAATGGGATCCGAAGGCACAACGCCCGGAACTGTGGAGCCTGTTCAATGCGCGCCTGCATCAAGGCGAGCATCTGCGCGTGTTCCCGATTTCGAACTGGACCGAACTCGACGTGTGGCAATACATCGCACGCGAGCGCCTCGAACTGCCGCCGATTTACTATGCGCACCAGCGCGAGATCGTGCGCCGCAATGGCCTGCTTGTGCCGGTGACGAACCTGACGCCGATGCGCGAAGGCGAAACGAGCGAAGTCGCGACGGTGCGTTTCCGGACCGTCGGCGACATCAGCTGCACGTGCCCGGTCGAAAGCGATGCCGACGATCTCGACAAGATCATCGCCGAGACGGCGGTGACCGAGATCACGGAACGGGGTGCGACGCGGATGGACGATCAAGCGTCCGAAGCCGCGATGGAACAACGCAAGAAGCAAGGCTATTTCTAAGCCGCGCAGGGACGAGTCAACATGAGCAATACGAATCACACTGAAGACCTGGGCGTGCTGCGTTTCATTACGGCAGGTAGCGTCGACGATGGCAAGAGCACACTGATCGGACGTTTGCTGTACGACAGCAAGGCCGTGCTGTCCGATCAGCTGTCGGCACTGTCGCGCGCCAAGAACAAGCGCACGATCGGCGACGAAATCGACCTGTCGCTGCTGACCGACGGCCTCGAAGCGGAGCGCGAGCAAGGCATCACGATCGACGTCGCGTATCGTTATTTCCAGACGGTGCGCCGCAAGTTCATCATCGCCGACACGCCGGGTCACGAGCAGTACACGCGCAATATGGTCACGGGCGCGTCCACGGCGGATGCTGCGATCATTCTCGTCGATGCGACGCGGGTGACGAAGGTCGACGGCAAGACGCAGCTGCTCGCGCAGACCAAGCGTCATAGCGCGATCGTCAAGCTGCTGGGCCTGCAACACGTGATCGTCGCGATCAACAAGATGGACCTCGTCGACTACAGCGAACAACGCTTCGACGAAATCCGTGACGCGTACGTCGAGCTTGCCGCACAACTGAAACTGGAAGACGTACGCTTTGTGCCGGTGTCGGCCCTCAAAGGTGACAACGTGGTGCAGCCGAGCGAAAGCATGCCGTGGTATGCCGGCGAGCCGCTCTTGCCCCTGCTCGAAGCACTGCCCGTGCGCCGCGCGCGTCATGCGCTGCGCTTTCCGGTGCAGTGGGTCGCCCGCCAGGACGGCCATCTGTCCGACGACTTCCGTGGCTATATGGGCCGCGTCGAAAGCGGTGAGGTCAGTGTCGGCGACACGATCGTCGTGCTGCCAGCGCATCGCGAGGCAACGGTCGCCGAAATCATTGCGCCCGTGCCGGGCGGTACCGCCTCGGTCGACCGCGCGTTCGCCGGGCAGGCCGTGACGGTGCGTCTTGCCGAAGACGTCGACGTGTCGCGTGGCGATACGTTCGTCGCGCAGAACGATGTGCCGGCACCGGCGAAGAAGCTCGAAGCCGATCTCTGCTGGTTCGACGAAGAGCCGCTGTCGACACAGCGCAAGTACCTGCTCAAGCAAACGAGCAATACGGTGTTCGCACGCGTGGGCGCGGTGCGTCAGGTGCTCGACGTCCATACGCTGTCGCATGCACTGGATCGTCACGCGCTCAAGATGAACGACATCGGCTCGGTATCGCTGACGCTCCAGAAGGCGATCGTCGCGGATGTCTACGATACGCAGCCCGCGACCGGCGCGTTCGTGCTGATCGACGAAGCGACGCACCATACGGTGGCGGCGGGCATGATTCGTGCCTTTTCGAATTGATCTATTATCGCGATCATTCGAAGACGCACTTTTCAAGCGTCGATGGCGCATTCATCGGGCTTCAAAATGGGTAAGGTTTATTTGATCGGGGCAGGTCCTGGTGCAGCGGACCTCATTACGGTGCGCGGCGCGCGCTTGCTTGCGCAAGCCGACGTCGTGCTGCACGACGCCCTGATCGAGGACGATATGCTTGCACTCGCCCCGGACGCGAAGAAGATCGCGGTCGGCAAGCGGTGCGGGCAGCGTTCGACCGCCCAGCATTTCATCAACAAGCAATTGGTCGATGCGGCGCAGACGCATGACGTTGTCGTGCGTTTGAAGGGCGGCGATCCGATGCTGTTCGGCCGCGCCGATGAAGAGATGCGCGCGCTTGAAGCGGCAGGCATCGACTACGAGATCGTTCCGGGCATTACGGCAGCACTTGCGGGTGCGGCAACGCTCCAGCGTTCGCTGACCCTGCGCGGTGTGGCACGCAGCGTGGCGTTCGTCACGCATAGCCGTGCACCGGACAGCGACGAAATCCGCGAGCGCGCGAGCGCCGATTCGCTCGTGTTCTATATGGGCCGCGACAGCGCGCCGACGATCGCACAGGAACTTATCGATGCAGGCCGTGCGGGGTCGACGCCCGTCGCGCTCGTCGAGGCCTGCAGCACGCCGCATGAGCGCACGTTGACGCTGACGTTGTCCGAACTCGCGGGCGGCGCTGCCCAGGTGTGGCTCGATCCGGCTCAGCCGAGTCTGGTCATGATCGGTGCGGCATTTGCGGCACGTGCATCGCAGACGTCCGGTGAACGCGACGCAAGTGCGGACACGCCGTCGCTCGACGGCAACGACGATTCGTCACGTCAACGCGCTGCCTGAGCTAGCCTGACTTATTGCGGCGCTTCCTATTGCGCTGCTTGTTATTGCGCTGCCTGAGCGAGACAGAAGGTCACGATCGCTGCCAGCACGCCTTCATCTTCGCCGACCGCGCCTGAGCACCGGATCTCGATGTCCGGATACGCCTCCCGGCACTGCTCGATGATCTCGGGCAGATCGCGGCGCAAATGTCCCCCTTGTCCGAAGAACACCGGAATCACGGTGATACGTTCGCAGCCGTGCGCGACCTGATCGCCGATTGCGGTTTGCAGATCGGGCTCCATCAGTTCGAGGAAAGCGAGGGAGACGGGCCCGCGATGCGCCGAGCGAAGCAACCCTTCGAGGCGATCGAACGGGTCTTTCCAGCGCGCGTCGCGCGCGCCATGACCGAAGAGGACGAGTCCGTGCGTCACGCTGCGTCCTGCATCAGTGCCGGTCGACCCACTTGAGGCCCGCCAGTCCCACTGCGAGATAGAGCAGACTCGGCGCCGCCGCGGTCGTGACCGCAGGCCACGTATTGAGCGTGCCGACGTGCGAGAACAGCGTGTTGACGAGCTGGAAGCTCATGCCGAGCATGATGCCGCCGAACACCTTGATACCGACCACGCCGGCGCGCGTATGCAGGTACGCGAAGGGCAGCGACAGCACCAGCATCACGAGAATCGCAAACGGATAGAGCAGCTTGTTCCAGAGCGCGACGTCATAGCGCTGCGTGTCCTGGTGGTTCTCCTGCAAGTGCTGGATGTACTTGTAGAGATTGACGATCGACATGCGGTCGGGCGACACGAGCAGCACCGACAGGATGTTCGGCGTCAGCTGGGAGCGCAGCAAGTAGTGCGGCGCATGCGTGAGGACCGATCGATAGACGGGGTTGAGCGTGTCCTCGTGGGCGCCGGTGTTCGCGCCGACGGGATCGATCTTCGTTTCCGATACGTCTTCGAGCGCCCAGTGATCGGGGGGCTGGAAGCGGCCGCGCTCGGCCGTGCGCACGTCGGTCAGGTGAAGCGCCGAGTCGAATTCGTAGATGCGGACCTTCGTGATCGTCGTATCGGGCAGCAGCTCACCGACGTTGACGAAGCGCGTGACCGGGTGGCCCTCACCGTCGTTCGTGAGCGTGTCCTTGACCCACACACCTGAACGGAACGTCGATGAGACCGATGAGCCGAGCGCTTCGAGACGCACGCGTTCGGACAACTGGTCGGCGTAGGGACCGACCACTTCACCGATCAGATAGGTGATGACCAGCAGCGGAATGCCGATCTTCATCAGCGATCCGAGCGCGCGTCGCGTCGACAGGCCGGACACACGGAAAATCGTGTACTCGGATTGCGCCGCCATCGTTGCGAACACGTAGATCGCGCTGATCAGCGCCGCCACGGGAATGATTTCGTAGAAGCGTGACGGTGTCAGCAACGCGACCCGCAACACGGCATAGCCGAAGCCATACGTGCCTTTGCCGACCGAATCGAGTTCGCTGATCAGGTCGAAGAAAAAGAACAGGCCCGAAAACGCAAACAGCACGAACAGGAAGGTCAGGTAGATCTGACGCGCGAAATAACGCTCATAGACCTTCATTGCCCGCCTCCCGGCGCGACGAGCGTGCGCAGTTTCGGAAAGAGGGGACGATTGCGCTCACGCAGCTTGAACAGCACGATCACGATGACCGACACCACCACGTGCAGGGAGACGAGTCCGATGACAAACGGAACACGTCCTTGCTCGATCCACGATTGCATGAGGTTCAGCAAGTTCGAATACGTCAGGTAGATCAGCACCGCCATCACGAGGTTGGTCGTGCGGCTGCGACGCGGCGTCTGGTGCGCAAGCGGGATCGCGAGCAGCATCAGGTTGATCGCGACGAGCGGCAGGCCGATACGCCAGGCGAGTTCGCCCAGATTGCCCTTGTTCGGGTCGGCGAGCAGCGTGGGCGTCATCAGATCGCGCGGGCCTGGCGTGTCGATAATGTCGTGGCTCTCGATGCGCACACCGTAACGCTGGAATTCCATGATCCGGTAGTCGGGCTGGCCCGGCACGCCGTCATAGCGGCGCCCGTTTTCGAGCACGACGAAACGGTCGCCGTTTTTCTCGGTTTCGACTTTGCCCTTCGACGACACGACCACATTGATCTTGCCGTTTTCCGTACCCGTCACAAACACGTTTTGCACGTACTTCGAATCGGGCGACATCTTTTCAATAAAGAACACGCGATGCGTGGCCGGCGACTCGCGGAACTGGCCCGGTGCGAGCAACGAGACTTCATCGCGCTGCGCGAAACGTTCCCGCACGAGCTTGCTTTGCTCATTCGACCAGGGCCAGCCGACGAACGCGAAAAAGGCGATCAGGATGATCAGCGGCGTCGCGAACTTGGCGACCGGCTTGATGAGCCGCGTATGACTGACGCCCGATGCAAACCACACGACCATTTCCGAGTCGCGGTACCAGCGGGTCAGTACGAACAGGATCGAGACGAACATCGTGACGACCAGCATCACGGCGAGATAGCCGACGATCGTCAGGCCGATGAGCACCACGACGTCGCGCGGATCGATCTCGCCGGACGCGGCGAAGCCCACGATGCGGATCATCATCGTCGACAGCATGATGGTCAGCAAAACGAGAAACACGGCGCCCGCGGTATAGGCGAGTTCTCGTTGAAGGGATCTTTCGAAAATCATATCCGGGGATGATTGCCAGCGGGAGGGGAGTCACCGCCGGAATAAAAATAGCGGATAATCGGCGCTTGCCCGACGGCGGTATCGGGCTGTGAATATATCCAAGGACAAGCGCGATGGACTTTAGCATAAAAGCTTTCGACTGGAGCAAGGCGGGTACGCCGTCCTTGCTGGCTGCCAAATCGGACTGTGTCGTAGTCGGTGTGTTCGAAGGGCAGACGCTGTCGGGAGCAGGTCGCCAGCTCGATTCGCTGAGCAAGGGCCGTGTGGCCCGGCTCGTGAAGAGCGGCGATATGACGGGCAAGAGCGGTAGCACGATCGTGCTGCAGGATGTCGAGGGTATCGGCGCGGCACGTGTGCTGCTCGTGGGCCTGGGCAAGCAGGACAAGTTCGATGTCAAGGCATTCAGCGATGCAACGCGCGCAGCATGGCGCGCGCTCGCGCAAACGCGCGCCGCGAATGTGACGTGGTTGCTTACGCAGACGCCCGTCAAGGGCCGCACTGCCGACTGGGCCGCACGCGTGACGATCACGATCGGCCGCGAACTGGCTTACCGCTACACCGAAACCAAGAGCAAGCCCGAGCCGGAAGAACGCGCACTCAAGAAGGTCACGCTGATCGTCGATCCGCTCGACGAAAAGAGCGCCAAGGTCGCGCTCAAGCAAGGTCTGGCGATCGCCAATGGTGCGGACCTCACGCGCGAGCTCGGCAATCTGCCGCCCAATATCTGCACGCCGACGTACCTCGGCAATACGGCGCGCAAGCTTGCAAAAGACTTCAAGCTCAAGGTCGAAGTGCTGGGCCAGAAGCAGATCGAAGCGCTCAAGATGGGCTCGTTCCTGTCGGTTGCGAAAGCTTCGTCCGAAGCGCCTCAGTTCATCGTGCTCCAGTATCACGGCGCGGCCGCCAAGCAGGCGCCGGTCGTGCTCGTGGGCAAGGGCATCACCTTCGACACGGGCGGTATCTCGCTGAAGCCGGGCGCGTCGATGGACGAAATGAAGTACGACATGTGCGGTGCGGGCTCGGTGCTGGGCACGATGCGTGCCGTGGCCGAAATGGGCCTCAAGCTCAATGTCGTCGCTGTGATCCCGACGTGCGAAAACATGCCGGGCGGCAACGCAGTGAAGCCGGGCGATATCGTGACGAGCATGTCGGGTCAGACGATCGAAGTGCTCAACACCGATGCTGAAGGCCGCCTGATCCTGTGCGACGCGCTCACGTATGTCGAGCGTTTCAAGCCGGCGGCGGTGATCGATATCGCGACGCTCACGGGTGCCTGCGTGGTGGCGCTGGGTCACCACAACAGCGGCCTGTTCACGAAGGACGATGGTCTGGCGGACCAGCTTCTCGCGGCGTCGAAGACGTCGGGCGACGCTGCATGGCGCATGCCGATCGACGACGAGTATCAGGATCAGCTCAAGTCGAATTTCGCGGATATCGCGAACATCGGCACGCCGGGTGCGGGCGCGGTCGTTGCGGCATGCTTCCTGTCGCGATTCACCGAAGCGTATCCGTGGGCTCACCTCGACATCGCCGGCACGGCATGGAAGGGCGGCGCGGCCAAGGGTGCGACCGGCCGTCCGGTGCCCCTGCTGTCGCAGTTCCTGATCGATCGCGCGGAATGATCAGGCTGTGACGCGCGTCGACTTTCATACGAATGTCGCCGACAAGCTCGGCTACGCATGCCGGCTCGCTCGCAAGGCCTATCTGGCCGGGCAGCCTGTCGTCGTGCTGGCCGAGCCCGCTGTGCTCAAGGCGTTCGACGAACGCCTGTGGACGTTTGCGCCCCTCGAGTTTGTGCCGCATTGCATGGCGGACAGCGCCCTTGCCGGGCAGACGCCGGTCGTGCTGACGTCGACGCTCGAGGGCAAGCTTCCGCACCACCAGGTGCTGCTGAATCTCGGCGAGGCGCTGCCGGCAAGTTTTGCCAGCTTCGAGCGCCTCCTTGAAATTGTCGGGACTGACGCGAACGAACTACAGGCCGGGCGCGAGCGCTATCGCTTTTACCGCGATCGGGGTTATCCTCTCGCCAATCATAAACAGGACGCATAGATCGACCATCAGGGTGGCCGGACCGGGGAAGCTTGAACGCTTTCGACGGGCGGGTCCGGGTCGTTTCATGCGCGGAGCCTAAAACGTGAACGCCGGGGAAGTTCAGGATCTGGCCGGGCCAGGGCCCGACGGAGTGCCTCAATTGAGAGACGACGATCTATCGATTCCCGTTTTGGCCGATATCCTCGAGCCAGGCGACCCCGCCAAGGCGGATCCCGCCGTGCCGCGGCGGCCCGTCGACCATGCATGGACCGACGCGCTGCAGCTGGACTCACACGCTGAGCGGCTCGGTGCGCTGCCCGTGCTGAGCGACGTGCTGGTTGAAGGCGAAGGGGCACACGCGCTGGCTTCGCCGCGTCCCGCGGACGCCGCGTTGACCATTCCCCTGCTGACAGATGTGCTCCCCTACCACGATGCGGTGGGCGGACTCAGTTCGGTTCACCACGAACCGGGCGCATCGATTCCTTTATTGACCGACGTGTTTCCCGATTCTGTCGCGGAATCGGCGGCACACGATGAAGCCGATATCCCGACATTGACGGAATTCGTGCATCACGAAGACGACATTCCGACGCTGATGGATGTGGCCCACGATGAGGCGGATATTCCGGTTCTGACGGAAGCCGTGCATCACGAAGACGATATTCCGACGTTGATGGATGTCGCGCACGATGAGGCGGATATTCCGGTTCTGACCGAAGCCGTGCATCACGAAGACGATATTCCGACGTTGACGGATGTGGCGCACGATGAGGCCGACATTCCGGTTCTGACGGAAGCCGTGCATCGCGAAGACGATATTCCGACGTTGACGGACGTGGCGCACGATGAGGCGGATATTCCGACGCTGACGGAAGCCGTGCATCACGAAGAAGACATTCCGACGTTGACGGATGTGGCGCACGATGAGGCCGACATTCCGGTTCTGACCGAAGCCGTGCATCACGAAGACGATATTCCGACGTTGACGGACGCCGCGCGCGATGAGGCGGATATTCCGGTTCTGACTGAGCTCGCGGAAATCCCTCATGAAATCCCTGCAGCGCATGATTTGAGCGTGCCGCCGCTGTTCGAGGAACCGGTCTTCGAACAGCATGCTTCCGAACACCACGCTTTCGATGAGCCTGCTTTCGAAGGGCATCTCTACGAAGAGCCTGTCTTCGAAGAGCACGCCGATGCGGAAGCGTTAGCGGCGTCGGCACACACTGCGGCGGATCTCCATGCCGTGGCGTCGCCGGTCGATGCCCATCTGTTCGACCCTGAGTTACCGTTCCGCGCCTACTGTTCATTCCCGGGCGAGAAGGCCGTCGAACCCCTGGCGAGCGGCTTGTCGGACGTGCCCGATACCTACCCGATGGCCCATGTGCCGCAGCCGTTCGGTTCCGCGCAGGAGCAGGTTCCGGTGCCTCAGGTGACAGAGGCTCAGGTGACCGATGGTCCTGGCGTATCGGTGCACGCCGTTCCGTTCGAGCCGATCGCTGTTGAGACGCTGCCCGAACTCAGTGCCCTCGAATTCCCTGATGCCGCCAATGCCGCCGAGCTGGATCCGCGCGACTTTGGCGATCATGAGCCGCACCGCCTGATTGCGGCGTCCGAGCCGACACTCGAAGCGACACCGCAGACGCCTGACCTCCGCGATTTCGGACAACCCCGCGACTTGCCGGCCGACGTTCAGGCGGTCGAGCCGGTCGAGCCGGAAGAGCTTGAGTCGGTCTATTCGGAGCCGCCGTTCACGACGTCCGAAGCCCCCGAGGCTGCGCACGAATCGGTGATCGAAGCGAAGGCCGAACCCGTGGCGGAATCGGTCGCGGAATCGATCGCGCACCCGGCCGTCGATTCGACGCAGGCCCTGCCGCACGAATCGATCGCCGAGCCTGACGCGCACGCGGTACGTCCGCTCGACCTGACGCAGACAGCCGAGCCTGCATTCGCCCAACTCAAATGGGTCGATCAGGACGAGGCCGAAGCGTCGAGCGTGGCGAACGCTGAAACTGAAACCGAAGCCGTTGCACAGACTGCCGAGCCGGCACATGGCGCCGTGATGGCCGAAGAAGAGGCGGATCATGTCGCGGCGATGCTGTCGCGGCATGAGCCGGTCGCCGCCGAACTCACAATGCCTGAACCACCGGTGTCCGAACCCGTTGCTCGTCGCGTCGAACCGGAAGCCGCTGAGCCGCAGCCGGTCGAACCCGTCAGCGAACAGGCAGACGTCGCGCACGACACCGAGCCCTCACATGGCGCCGTGATGGCTGATGAAGAAGCGGATCATGTCGCCGCGATCCTGTCGCGTCATGAACCGGTCGCGGCTGAACTGACGCTGCCCGAACCCGAGCCGCTTGCGGCGGCGACGGCGGCGCCGACCCCGGCCGACCTCGAACGCGTTGCAACGGTCGTGGGCGAACGCGCGCTCAAGTACCTGAGCGGCGAAGGGCATTCGCTGATCGAGGAGCGCTGCCAGGAACAGGCCGTGTGGCTGGCTCACCGAATCACGCGTGAGATTGCCGCATCGCTCGAGCGCGAAATCGGCCAGTGGGTTCAGCAAGCCATTAAGGAAGCGGTCGATCGCCGCGATCCGACTCAGTAAGCACCGGGCAGGCGCCTCATCAGCGGGCGCCTGTACTCAACGATTCGGATCGAGGATCCAGTCGACGAGCGCGTGCGCCTCTTCATCGTTGACCTGTGTATTGGCGGGCATGGGGATCGTGCCCCACGATCCCGCTCCACCCGTCTGAATCTTGCGCGCAAGCATGTCTCGCGCATCCGGTTGATTCGCGTAACGCTTGCGGATATCGGCCAGCGACGGGCCGAGCAGGGTACGGTCCACGGCGTGGCAGCTCATGCAATTGAGTTTGCGCGACAGGGCAGCGCCGTCGGGCGTCTGTGCGGAGACGGGCGTCGTATAGCTGATCGCCAGCGCGAGGGCCACGCTGATGGCCGGCGGGCTCGAGAAACCGAACAGCGCACCCCGTTCACCGGACACAGGTGACCGGCGCAACGATCCAAATATTCCGCGAATGACGATATCCATGGTCGAGTGGATGTTCCGCGCAAGAAGGAAACGCGCTTGAATGCTGCGCGTGACACGCATTATAGGGCGCGCGTTTTTTCCGACGGTATGTTCGGCGGTTGATCGGGGGGCGCACAAAAAAGCCGTCCATGAGCAGCACTCATGGACGGCTTCTGTTTCAGCCGGTGATCGGGCCGGGAAATCAGCCGGTGACCGCACCCTTGTCGGCGGGCTTCACGAGCGCCGCGAACTTGGCGAGCACGCCACGCGTGTAACGCGGTGCCGGTTGCTTCCACGCAGCGCGTCGACGCTCGAGTTCAGCGGCATCGACGTTCAGTTCGAGCTTGAGCTGATGCGCGTCGATCGTGATCGAGTCACCTTCCTGAACGAGCGCGATCGTGCCGCCGACGAATGCTTCCGGTGCGACGTGACCGACGACCATGCCCCATGTACCGCCCGAGAAACGACCGTCCGTGATCAGGCCCACCGATTCGCCGAGGCCCTTGCCGATGATCGCGCTGGTCGGTGCGAGCATTTCCGGCATGCCCGGGCCGCCTTGCGGGCCGAGATAACGCATCACGACGACATCGCCTGCCTTGATCTGGTCGGCGAGGATCGCTGTCATCGCACTTTGCTCGTCATCGAACACACGTGCCGGACCCGTGATGACCGGATTCTTGAGGCCGGTGATCTTTGCAACGGCGCCATCCGTCGCGAGGTTGCCCTTGAGGATGGCCAGGTGGCCTTCCTTGTACAGCGCTTGCTCGATCGGGTAGATCACCTTCTGATCGGCGCGCGGCGTGTCAGGCACGTCCGCGAGTTCTTCAGCGATCGTCTTGCCCGTGATCGTCAGGCAGTCGCCGTGCAGCAGGCCTGCGTTCAACAGCAGCTTGAGCACTTGCGGGATGCCGCCTGCCTTGTGCAGATCGGTCGCCACGTATTGGCCCGAGGGCTTCAGGTCGCAGATGACCGGCACCTTGCGGCGCATGCGTTCGAAGTCGTCGATGGTCCATTCGACTTCCGCGGCGTGTGCGATCGCGAGATAGTGCAGCACAGCGTTCGTCGAGCCACCCGTGGCCATGATCAGTGCGACGGCGTTCTCGATCGACTTCTTCGTGATGATGTCGCGCGGCTTGATGTCTTTTTTCACGGCCTCGACGAGCACGCGTGCCGATTCGGCGGCCGAGTCGACCTTCTCTTCATCGGGGTTGGCCATCGTCGACGAATACATCAGCGACATGCCGAGCGCCTCGAACGACGAGCTCATCGTGTTCGCGGTGTACATCCCGCCGCACGAACCGGTCGACGGGCAGGCATTCTTTTCGACGCCGTCGAAGTCTTCCTGGCTCATCCGGCCTGCGGTGAATTCGCCCACGGCTTCGAACGACGAAACGATCGTGAGGTCCTTGCCCTTCCAGTTGCCCGGCTTGATCGTGCCGCCATACACATAGATGCCCGGCACGTTGATACGCGCGAGGGCGATCATGCCGCCCGGCATGTTCTTGTCGCAGCCGCCGATCACGACGACGCCGTCCATCCATTGGCCTTGAACGCACGTTTCAATGCAGTCGGCGATGACTTCGCGCGAGACGAGCGAGAACTTCATGCCTTCGGTGCCCATCGACATCCCGTCGGAAATCGTCGGCGTGCCGAAGATCTGCGGGTTGGCCGTCGATGCCTTGATCGCGGCGACGGCTGCATCGGCCAGGCGCTGCAAGCCGGCATTGCAAGGTGTAATCGTTGAATGACCGTTGGCGACGCCGATCATCGGATTGCTGAAGTCGTCTTTCTCGTAGCCGAGCGCGTAATACATCGAGCGATTCGGCGAGCGCGCGATGCCTTGGGTGATATTGCTCGAGCGGCGATTGAACGGCATGGGGACCTCTCAGGTTTGTCTCGGGGAGTCTCGCCCGCGTGTTGTGCGTGTCTCGCTGACGGGACGGCGGGACGGCGGGACGGCGGGTCGTGGGATCGAAGAATGAGCTTTCGCGATATGCGTGTCAAATATATTATTCAACGTCAATTGAGTCGGAAAACATATCAGAGAAGACAGGCATGGGATTCGATCTACGTCAGCTTCGTTATTTTGTCGCGGTGGCCGAGGAGCGGCACTTCGGCCGTGCCGCGACACGCTTGTCGATGACCCAGCCGCCGCTGTCTCAGCAGATCATGGCGCTCGAGGAAGCGCTTGGCGTCGCACTGTTCGCGCGTACGCGTCGCAGCGTCGAACTGACCCCGGTGGGACGGGATTTGCTGCCAGAGGTACGACGCCTGCTGATGCTCGCGGACGGATTGCCGGCCCGCGCGCAATCGCTGGCCCGCGGCGAGGCCGGCGAGCTTTCGCTCGCCTTTGTGTCGACGGCCGACTATGGCTTGTTGCCGCAACTCATGCGGGCGTTTACCGAGCGCTTTCCCGGCGTGCGGCTGCAACTCGTCGAGTCGACGAGCGATATTCAGGTCGAAGAGTTGGTCGCCGGTCGTATCGACGCGGGCCTGATCATTCCGCCGGTGCCGCCGCGGCACGCGGGGCGGCTCAATTACTTGCCGCTCATGCATGAACCTCTCGTTGTCGCGATGTCGGACGAAACCGCGCGATGGCTCGATGGTCAACTGGAAGGCAAGGAAGGCAAGGAAGGCACGGGCAGGGAAGGCGATGCAGGTAACGGCGACATGGGCAATGCGGGCGCCGTGCCACTGGCCGCGCTGGCCGACGTTCCGCTGGTCATTTTCCCCCGGCGTCTGGCGCCAGCCTTTTATGACATCATTATGGATTCATATGCGCGCGCGGGGCTCACGCCGCGGATCGGGCAAGAAGCGATCCAGATGCAGACGATCGTGAGTCTTGTATCGGCGAGCATGGGTGTCGCACTCGTGCCGCGCTCGTTGTGTAACCTGCGCCGGACCGGCGTCGTCTATCGGCCGCTGCGCGATGCGCAGCCGGTCGTCGAGACGGGGCTGCTCTGGCGTGCGGATGACGTAAGTCCCGTGCTTGCAGGGTTTGTCGACGTGGCCAAGGCCTGGGCTCTGCGTACCGGGTCCGATTCCAACCATTCTGAACGCGATAACGCCTGACGATGTTTATTCACCCCCAATTCGATCCCGTCGCCCTGCATATCGGCCCGCTCGCGGTGCGCTGGTATGGCCTCATGTATCTCGCGGCGTTTATCCTGGCCATTGTCGTCGGACGGCTGCGTCTGCGGCTGCCGCATGTCGCCGCGCAAGGCTGGACAGCGAAGGACATCGACGATCTGCTGTTTTTCGGCGTGATCGGGGTGATCTTCGGCGGACGCATCGGCTATGTCCTGTTTTACAAGGCCGACTGGTATCTCGCCCATCCGCTGGATATTTTCAAAGTCTGGGAAGGCGGCATGTCATTTCACGGCGGCTTCCTTGGCGTGATCATCGCGATGATGGTGTTCGCGCGTCAGCGTGGTCGCACGTGGATGCAGGTCACGGACTTTATTGCGCCGATGGTGCCGCTCGGTCTCGCGTGCGGGCGACTCGGCAACTTCATCAACGGCGAGCTGTGGGGCCGCGTGACGAGTCCCGATGCGCCGTGGGCGATGCTGTTTCCGAGCGCAGCCCAGGACGATCGTGCCTGGTATCTGTCGCATCCCGCGCAAGTCGCGGCGATGCATCTGCAAGATGTCTTCGCCCGTTATCAGCTGCTGCCGCGTCATCCGTCCGAGCTTTACGAAATTGCACTCGAAGGGATCGCGCTGTTTCTCGTGATGTGGTTCTTCTCGAAGAAGCCGCGGCCCGTGGCGGCCGTGTCGGCGGTGTTTCTGATCGGCTATGGCCTTGCACGTTTTATCGTCGAGTTCGCGCGCGAACCCGACGATTTTCTCGGCCTGCTGACCTTCGGCATGTCGATGGGACAGTGGCTGTCGCTGCCGATGATCATTGCGGGCGTGCTGTTGCTGATCGGCTCCTATCGCCGTGCCGCCCGCGCGCCGCTCAACGCGTCATCTGCACCGAACCATTGACGTTGACGGTGACCGTCGAATTGCCGCCTTCGATCGGCATATCGGCAACCTTGGCCGTCGGCGCGGCGGCCATGCGCATCATCATCGGCCGGGGCGGTGAGGTTTCGCCGCCCGACACGCTGACTTCCCGAATCGTATAGCCCCCGAACCCGAAGGCGGTCGACGCATTGGCGGCCTTCTGACGGAACGCCGCGATGGCCTGGCCGCTGAGCTTGGCCTGTGCCGCATCGCGTGTTTCAGGCGACAGCGAGAACGTCACGTTGGCGACCTGCATCTGTGACGAGAGGCTGCCCGCGAGCTTCGACGCGGCGGCAAAATCGCGTGAATCGAGGCGCACCTCGCTGCGTCCGCGCCATCCGTTGATATGGCCGTTATTGTCCGTGGACGGATAGACCGTTAGTGAGCCGGTCTGCGCCGTGACACCCGACTGCCGCTTGGCGTTGGCGAGGACCTGATCCGTGCGTTCGTTCAAAGCGTTGGCGAGCGCGGCCGGATCGTCCGATTGCTGCTCATACGCGAGTGTGATGTGCACGACATCCTGAGGAATGTCGGCGCTCGCGCTGGCCTCGATATTGAGCACGCCGGCAGGCGGCGGCATCATCTGCGCGGCCGCGGGACCTGCGGCAAGCGTCAGCGCGGTGCCGGCGGCGCACAAGGTCAGCGCGGCGAGGGATTTTCGATCGATCATGCGTTGCACTCCAGGGTTACTTCTTCTTTGATGCCTTTGCAGGTTCGACTGCAAGGTCCGTCGTGATGACACGCCATTCGTCATCAGAGACTGGCGTGATCGACAATCGGTTCCCTTTGGCGAGCACGCGCATCTCCGCGAGGCGCGGATCGGCGCGCAGCATCGGCAATGTGATCAAGGGTGTCTTGCGCACGAACGACACGTCGACGAGCATCCAGCGAGGCTCTTCCTGTTTCGATTTCGCATCGTAGTAAACGCTGTCGGGATCGAACTGGGTCGGATCCGGATACGCGGTCGATGCGACGCGCGCAATGCCCGCAACGCCGGGCACTTCGCAGCTCGAGTGATAGAAGAGCACACCGTCGCCGACCTGCATCTGATCACGCATGAAATTGCGCGCCTGATAGTTGCGCACGCCGGTCCAGGGCAGCGTTTTGTTTTTGGCTGCCGCGAGGTCATCGATGCTGGCCTCTTCGGGTTCGGACTTCATGAGCCAGTAGTGCATGTCTTGATCCCCGGAAACATCGCTTGCGCGGCCAGGCATCCGTGTCGCGCATGCAATGTGTTTGCCATCGACAAAGAAAAACGGCGTTGGCCTGCAGCCAACGCCGTTTGGTATGGTCCCCACCTTGGCCGCTAGGCCGGCATCCTGAACCGGAGGTTCAAGACGGTTGCGGTCAGAAGCGCTTCGGGTTCATCAGACAGAGTGACGCCCACGCCCGCGCTACAATTTCCACAACCTTGCACATGGCATTGGTTCAAGGAATTTATGACCTTGGCGAACCAGGCAGGGAAGCTTTGAAACTGTTTGAATCACGTTGCTCTATGTATGAACAACCGGTCAACTTTCAAGAGCTCACTGCGCTGAAGGCGGTGTCTCGAGTTGTCCGATCGCTGCATCGAGCTGCGAATTCATGAGGCCCATTGTACGCCGGATTTCTTCGACGGGAAAAGCCTCTCCGTGACGAATGCTCTTTTGCACCTTAAGCAATTCCGACGCCAGAGACAGTGCAGCAAGCACGGCAACACGATCGGTGCCACGCACTGAACTCGAATTGCGCGCCTTGTTCATTTCCGAATCGACGCGCTGTACAGCTTCGAGCAACGCGGCTTCAGCTTCGGGCGCGCACGCGAGCCGATACGACTGGCCCATGATCTGAACTTCGATCTGTTTAGTACTCATTGCGCGTCCCCTTGAGGCGTGTTCGTCACAGGAGCGAGCAGATCGAGCTGACTCTCATCCGTGCGGCTGTGCGGCAGCTTCTCGAGGATCGCGTTGAGGCGCACTTGCGCATCGTCGATCTTCGACGACAGCGCGTCACGCTCGGCGCGCAGTGCGTCGCGCTCCCCGCGCAGCGCTTCGATCTCGGCATGCAACGCATCGCGCTCGTCGCGCGTATGCCCAAGCTGCGACTCGAGTTCGCGCAACCGATGCTGGTGTTGGCCGCTGATCGCAATCAGCCGGCCTATATTTTTCGATAGTTGATCGAGTTCGTTAAGCATGTCTGCTGCGTCCTCACAAGGCTTGCCATTCTAACTCCAATCGTTGCCGGCTCAGAGAGTCGAAACGACCGGTTACGATTCGGGGCTGCTTTCTTGACGCTCACCGGGGGCCTCCCTACACTGGCGCACGCTCGAATGCCCGGTCGCACAGACGCCGCGCGAATCGAGAATAAAAGTCGGTGTTTCCGTAAATCGCCGATATTTCTATGCTGAGTCGCACGCGTCTGAGCGAATCGCCAACGCGGTCGATATCCGTGATCTATCCGCGCCGCACGATGCGAAAGGAGAGGGGCTGTGACATCGAGGACCCCGCGCCGATGACGGCGAAACGGGCATACGGAATCTGGGCCGGGCTGGCGGTCATTGCGCTGTTCATTCTTGGCGCGTCGGTCTGCGTCGGCAGCGTGACCATTGCTCCGCATACCTTGTGGAGTGCGTTGCGCGATGCGGTTCAGATCGGACATGGCGGCACCATGGCCGGCGGTGCGGAGGCGGGTGGTGCGATCGCCGTCGGCGACGCAGCGTCCGCGACCGTGACGGCCGCGAACGCGCAGACCGCGCTTGCGCGCGAGATCATCTTCCAGCTGCGCCTGCCGCGAGCGCTCGCGGGGTTTGCCTGCGGCGCGCTGTTGTCGCTCGCCGGTGCGTTGCTTCAGGTCCTGTTGCGCAACCCGTTGGCCGATCCCTACGTATTGGGCATCTCAGGTGGTTCGGCGGTGTTTGCGCTGCCGGCGATGTGGCTCATGCTGCCGTGGTGGGGCGTCGACGGCGCGGCATTCGGCGGTGCGATGGCATCCATGGCGCTGATGCTCGCGCTCACGCGCGGCGATCTGTGGCGCGCCGAGCCTCGCGATGTGTCACCGCGGCTGTTACTGACCGGGGCGGTGCTCGCCGCAGGCTGGGGTGCGCTGATTACGTTGATGCTGAGTCTCGCGCCGGACTCACGGCTGCGGGGCATGGTGTTCTGGTTGTCCGGCGATCTCGACGGCGTCGAGCGTGCGTGGCCCGCCTGGATCGCGCTGGTGGTGGCGGTGTGCGTGTCGACACCGCTCGCGCCGCGGCTCAATGCGTTGTTGCGCGGCGAAGCGCTTGCGCAGTCGGTGGGGATCGATGTGGCGCCGCTGCGCCGGCGGATCTACGTGATCGCCTCGCTGGCAACGGCCGTCGCGGTGACCACGGCCGGCACGATCGGCTTCGTCGGGCTGATCGTCCCGCATATGCTGAGGCTCGCATTCGGCAATGATCAGCGCATGCTGCTGCCCGCATCGGTGCTGGCCGGCGGCGCGCTCGTCGCCGCAGCCGACCTTGCCGCGCGCACGATCGTCGCACCGACTCAATTGCCCGTCGGCGTGATCACGGCATTGATCGGCGCGCCGGCCTTTCTTTATATCCTGCTTGGAAAACGTCGATGACGGACTCGCTCGAACTCGTCGACATCGGGCTGAAGGCGGGTGCGCGCGTGCTCGTCGAACGCCTTTCGATCCGCGTCGAGGCCGGCCAGATGTGGTGTGTCGCGGGGCCCAACGGCGCCGGCAAGACGACCTTGATCGACGTAATCGCCGGCCTGAGGCGGCCGTCGTCCGGGCAGGTCGAGCTCGACGGGCGCGCCTTGACGCAATGGACGAACGAGGCGCTTGCGCGTCGTCGCGCGCTGATGCCGCAATCGACGCACGACGCGTTCGGGTCCACGGCGCTTGACACCGTGCTGATAGGCCGGCATCCCTGGATCGGCGGCTGGGGATGGGAGAAAGACGCGGACCTCGACATCGCGCGCCGCGCGCTCGATGCGCTCGGTATCGGTGCGCTCGCGCAGCGCGACGTCACGACGCTGTCGGGCGGCGAGCGCCAGCGTGTCGCGCTCGCGACAGCCTTGTGCCAGGACGCGGCATTGATGTTGCTCGACGAGCCTCTGTCGCATCTTGATCCTCGACACCAGATCGAGAGTCTGGCGGTCTTGCGGCGCTGGATATCGACCGGGGCCGAGCGGCGCGCGGTCGTCTTCTCGTGTCACGACCTGAACCTCGCGCGCGAGTTCGCCACCCATGCCGTGCTGTTCGATGGTGCGGGTGCAGCCGTGTGCGGGCCGGTGCTCGACGTGTTGACGCCCGAGCATGTGAGTCATGCGTTTGGATTCCCGCTTGTCCTGCTCAGCGACGGCGAACGTAGAATGCTGGTTCCGCGTCTCGATTCGTCGATCGAACGCTGGTGAGTACCCTCCAATAACAACGTATATAGATCTTAGACATGTCGACTGCCCGCACGCTTTCAATGCCTTACAAGGCGCCCGTCATCACACCGCTTCACGAAGCGGGCATCGGCGATGACGGCGGGGCAGCGGATGCCGGGTTCTGTGCACGCCTGCAGCACGCGATCGACACCAAGACGAAACCCGTCGGCAGCCTCGGCGCACTCGAGACACTCGCCTATCAGATCGGTCGGATTCAACAGAGCCTGCGCCCGGCGATCCGCCGCCCGGCCATCATTGTGTTTGCCGGCGATCACGGTATCGCGGCGCAGGGCGTGAGTCCGTTTCCGCAAGCCGTCACCGTCCAGATGGTGATGAACTTCCTCGCGGGCGGTGCGGCGATCAACGCATTCTCGCGGTCGGCGCGCGTCGAGCTCGAGGTCGTCGACGCGGGTGTCGCGACCGAGATCGAGCATCCCGGCAATCTGGTCGTACGCGCGGTCGCGCGCGGCACACGCGATTTTTCCGTCGAACCCGCGATGACCGATGAACAGCTCGTTCAGGCACTCGCATCGGGCGCGGAACGCGTCGACTATCAGGCGGCGATGGGCAGCAATACGATCGGCTTCGGCGAAATGGGGATTGCGAACACATCGGCGGCGGCCTGCCTGATGAGCCGGTTGCTCGACTTGCCGATCGATGCATGCGTCGGACGCGGCACGGGCCTCGACGATGCGGGTGTCGCACACAAGCGTGCCGTGCTCGCCGCAGCCCTTGAGCGCCACCCGGCGAGCCCCGATCCGCTGGTCACCCTGGCCACGTTTGGTGGTTTTGAAATCGCGATGATGACCGGTGCGTACCTGGCCGCAGCGCATGCGCGCATGACGATCCTCGTCGATGGGTTTATCGCAACCGCAGCGCTGCTTGCCGCTTCGAAGATCAATGCTCGGGTGCTCGACTACTGCGTGTTTGCGCATTCGTCGGGCGAACATGGGCACCAGCTGATGCTCGAGAAGCTCGGTGCGAAGCCCCTGTTGTCGCTCGGACTGCGTCTGGGCGAGGGCACGGGCGCCGCGCTTGCGGTCCCGCTCGTGCGAGCGGCCGCGAGCTTTTTGAGCGAAATGGCGAGCTTCGAGTCGGCGGGTGTCAGCGACCGAAGCGACGCGCCCTCGGATGAGCACTGACCGGCACCGCAACATGGGCGGCACGCGCCTCGGGGCGGCGGCGGTCCGCGAGGTGCGCTACGCACTGACCGCACTCGGGTACTTCACACGCGTGCCGGTGCCGAAGTGGGTCGGCTTCGAACCGCATTACCTGCAAGCGGCGGCGCGGTGGTTTCCGTTTGTGGGGCTGCTTGTCGGCGCGGTGTCGGCGGCTGTCTATCTTGTGTGCGCGCAGTGGTTCATGCCGGGCGTCGCCGTGCTGCTCTCGATGGCCGCATCGCTGCTGATGACGGGCGCGTTCCATGAAGACGGACTGGCCGACTGTTGCGATGCCTTCTGGGGCGGCTATTCGCGCGAGGACGTGCTGCGCATCATGCACGACTCCCGCATCGGCGCATTCGGAGCGATCGGTCTGGTGATTTCGCTTGCGCTCAAGTGGCAGGCACTGACCGCGTTGAGCGTCTCTCACGTGTCGGCGTCTGCGTCGGTTTCGGGGTCGGCGCGCGTGGCGGTGTTGTTGATTGCTGCGCATGCTGCGAGTCGCGCCGTGGCTATCAGCTATGTCAGAGACCTCGACTATGTGCGGGCCGAAGGCAAGGCGAAGCCTGTGGTGCGGCGCCTTGGCGTTGGCTCGCTGGTTTGGGTCATGTTGACGGGCCTACCCTGGATATTCTGGCCCGACTGGCGGCTCGGCGCCCTGACGCTCGTGTTGCTCGCCGTGATCCGTCTTGCATTGGGCCGCTGGTTTGCACGGCGCATCGGCGGCTATACGGGAGACTGTCTCGGTTTCGCCCAGCAGATCTTCGAGATCACGCTCTATCTGACCGCGCTGGCCTGGGTCGCACGATGAACGCCACAGTGCCGGCTTCGGGAGACGGTGCTTGCGTCGAATCGAAGCGTATCGGATCGAAGCACATCGGAAGGCATCGCATCATCGATCTCGTTCTCGTACGACACCCCGAAGTCGCGATCGCGCCGGGTATCTGTTACGGACGCAGCAACGTTTTACTCAACGAGCCTGCCGGGATGTCGGCGAAGGGGATCGCGGCGCAGCTTGAGGCTTTGCAGGTGTCCGGACATCTGGGCGTCTACTCGAGTCCGCTTGATCGATGCGCGACGGTCGCAGCGGCACTGGCGTCGCAGTGGGCGATGCCGTGTCATATCGAAGACGATCTGGTCGAACTCGACTTCGGCGACTGGGAGCTGCGGCGCTGGGACGACATCGATCGTATCGAGATCGACGCGTGGGCAGCCGATCTCGAACACGGCCGGCCTCATGGCGGCGAAAGCGCGGCAGCCGTCGCGCAGCGTGCACAGCGATGGCTTGCGCGCGCGTGTGAAAGCGAATTCGCCGCTAAACGACGGGCGACGCCCCACGACACACCTCGGACATCCTCTCAAAACGCCGCACGAACATCACTGCAAGCAGACAGGCAGACCGTCGTTGCGGTTACACACGCCGGCGTGATTCGCATGCTGGCGTCTCGTCTTCTTGAGGAATCCATCGCCGACGGTCTGAAGCGCCCACTCGACTTTGGTGCTGTTTGCCGATTCACCGGCGAGACGGTGGCCTTGGAGTCGACGGGAGCCTCGATCCGGTGGTCCCTGCAGGGGTGGAATCTGATGCCGGGCGCCGCCAGTCTGCCGCAAGCCTGAAGCGTATCCCGGTTTACTTGCCCAGATGCGCGCGCGCGACATCAAGATCCGCACACATCTGCGCGGCGCCGTCGGCGATCCGCGGAGCGGGGCGGTCCATCCAGTCGGCGTTGACCGCAAAAAGATTGTCGTGGGCGATTGCCGGGATCTGGGGCCACGCTTTCCAGCGATCGAGGCTTTTCGGCAATGTGTTGGCGTCGTCGTTACGTTTCGTGTTGCTGTCCGCGCTCATGACGCCTGCGCTGGCGGCGTCGTGTGTGTGGCTCGCATCGTTCGTGGCATCCGCGGTGTTCTTGTCGCTCTTGGTGCTCTTGCCGCTCTCGTCGCCGTAGCGCCCCGTCATGATCACGTCGGGGTTCGCGGCGATGACGGCCTCGGTCGATACGGTCGGGGCAACGGGGGCCAGTGACGCGAACACGTTGCGGCCACCGCACAGGCGAATCACGTCGCTGACCATATGACCGCCGCTCAGCGTCATGATCGGGTTGTCCCAGACCTGGTAAAACACGCTGACTGTCGGCCGATTCGCGTACTGCGCGCGCAACTGATCGATGCGCGCGGTGAAGTCGTTGGCCGCGCGATTGGCCACGGGCTCGGTGCCCATCAGCGCGCCGAGCTTGCGCAGGTTATCCGCAATGTCGGGCAGCTGTTTGGGTTCGCTCAGGAACATCGGAATGCCGAGCGCCTGCAACACCCCAATCTGACGCTGGACGTTGCCGTGCCGCCAGACGACGAGCAGGTCGGGCTTGAGCGCCGCGATTTTCTCGAGGTCCAGCGCTTTGTTGTCGCCGACACGGGGCAGTGCGCGTGCGGCCGGCGGGTAGTCGCTGTAATTGACGGCGCCGACGATTGCGTTGGCACCGCCGGCGGCATAGATGAGTTCGGTCGTGTGCGGTGCGAGGCTGATGACCCGATGCGCCGGTGCGGGCAGTGTGACCGTGGCGCCGCTGTCGTCCGTCACCGTGATGGGAGCCGCCAGCGCGGTTGCAGCCAGAGATGTCGAGACCGTCCACACCGTGACGATCGAAGCGAGCAACACGGCCCTCAAGGTTTCACCTGCATCGGCAAACCGGCCACCATCATCACGACCGCGTCGCAACGCGCTGCGATCCGCTGGTTGAGCCGGCCGAGGGCGTCCACGAAACGGCGGGTTTCCTCGCCCATCGGCACGACGCCGAGCCCGATTTCATTGCTGACAACGAAAACGGGGCCGCGCGCGGCGCCGAGCGCGGCGTCGAAGGCGTCGATATGCCGCGCCCAGTCAGGGTGCGGCGCATCGGAGCCGGCGGGATAGAACAGGCCCGTCAACCAAAGCGTGAGGCAGTCGACAATCACACAGGCGTCGCCCGCGTCGAGCACGGCTGCCGCGAGGTCGGCGCCGGGTTCGACGGTTTGCCAGTGGGCGGGCCGCCGGGCGCGGTGAATCGCGATGCGCTCGGCGAATTCGGCGTCGTCGGGCGTGTCCGTGGCGCCGGGCGATGCGGCGGTCGCCACGTAGCGGACCGCGCGCCCGGTCTGCTGCGCACAACGTTCGGCATAGGCGCTCTTGCCGGAGCGGGCGCCGCCGAGCACGAACACGGTTCGGGCCGATTGCGGCTCCAGGGCTCGCTGGGACATGGGAGAAATCACTAGGGAAGAAACACCAAGAGTGGTCAGCAAGCGGGGGCATTTACCGCTTGCGGGCGGTTTCGCAGATAATAAAGCGCCGCTCGCACCTGCGCACGTTCCGCAGCCGACGCGCGGCACCGGCACTCAACCAAGACCGAATCAGTTTCAAGACTACAACTTCGCTCCGGGAGACCTTATGGCGGTGATCGTTGTCGCGAATCCAAAGGGCGGCGTCGGAAAGAGCACGCTGTCGACCAACTTGGCCGGATATTTCGCCTCGCGCGGCGAATGGGTCGCGCTGGCCGACCTCGACCGCCAGCAGTCCGCGCATTCCTGGCTTGATATCCGTCCGGCCAGCCTGCCGGCCATCGAAGCCTGGAATATCAACCTCGACGATCCCCAGAAGCCGCCGAAGGGGCTCGAGCAGGTGGTGATCGATACCCCTGCCGGCGTGCACGGCAACCGGCTCGACATCTCGCTGGGCCTCGCCGACCGGGTGGTCGTTCCGCTGCAGCCCTCGATCTTCGACATTCTCGCCACGCGTGACTTCCTCGACCGGCTCGCCAAGGAAAAGGCCGTCCGCAAAGGCAACATCAAGATCGGGATCGTCGGCATGCGTGTCGACGCGCGAACCAAGTCGGCCGATCAGCTCCACCGCTTTATCGAAGGTCTCGATCTGCCCGTGCTCGGCTATATCCGCGACACGCAGAACTACGTCCAGCTCGCCGCGCAGGGGCTCACGCTCTGGGATGTGACGCCGAGCCGCGTGACGAAGGACCTCGAGCAGTGGGCGCCGATTCTCGAGTGGATCGAGAAGAAGGACTGAGTTTCAGACCGCTTCGAAGGCCTGCGTCGGCACGTGGTCGCGCGTGCCCTTGATGCGGTTGTGCTCGTCGACAAACACGAGATCGGGCTTGTGCTTGCCGCCTCGCACGTCCGCATCGTCGACCATCGCAAACGCGGCGATGATCACGAGATCGCCGAGCTGCGCGCGGCGCGCGGCCGAGCCGTTCAGCGAAATGATGCCGCTGCCGCGCTCGCCCTTGATCGCGTAGGTCGTGAACCGCTCGCCGTTGTTGATGTTCCAGATATCGATCTGTTCGTTTTCGGCGATGTTCGATGCATCGAGCAGGTCTTCGTCGATCGCGCACGAACCCTCATAGTGCAGTTCGCAATGAGTGACCGTTGCGCGGTGAATCTTCGACTTCAACATGATGCGTTGCACGTGCTGCTCCTTTGACGACGGGTTCGGGCAAGACGGAACTTGCCGCGACTTCAGATTTCGAGGTTGTCGATCAGGCGGGTCTGGCCGAGCTTGGCTGCCGCGAGGACGACGAGCGGCGCGTCGGTTTCGTCCGCACCCGGTGCACGCAGATTCACACGCTTGCGGATCGAGATGTAATCCGGCTTCCAGCCGCGGTCGACGAGCGTCTTGAACGTCTCGGCCTCGAGCGCTTCGAGGTCGCGCCGGCCGTCGAGCACCTGACGGCGCACGTCGTCGAGCAGTGCCTTGAGCTTCGGGGCTTCGGCCCGCTCTTCGGGCGACAGATAGCGGTTGCGCGACGATAGCGCAAGGCCGTCTTCGGCTCGCACTGTCTCGGCGGCGACGATTTCCGTGGGCAGCGCGAATTGCTGCGACATGCCGCGCACGATCATCAACTGCTGGTAGTCCTTCTTGCCGAACACCGCCACGCGCGGCTGCACGCACGAAAACAGCTTCGTCACGACCGTGCAGACGCCCTGGAAAAAGCCGGGACGGAACTCGCCCTCGAGGATGTCGCCAAGGTCTGCCGGCGGGTGCACGCGGTATTCCTGAGGCTGCGGATACAGATCCCGCTCCGTCGGTGCGAACAGCACGTAGACGTTTTCCTTCTGCAGCTTGTCGATATCTTCTTCGAGCGTGCGCGGGTACTTGTCGAAATCTTCGTTCGGCCCGAACTGGAGACGATTCACGAAAATGCTCGCCACCACGGGGTCGCCATGCTGGCGCGCAAGCCGCATCAGGGAGAGATGGCCTTCGTGGAGATTGCCCATCGTCGGCACGAACGCGATACGGTTCTGTCCGCGCAGCTGATCGCGCAGTTCGTGGATCGAGCTGATCACTTTCATCGGATCGGGTGTCCTTCGGAAGTCGGGTCGTTACTTAAGTCGGAAGATACGCAAGGCGCACGTAAATCGGCGCAAACGGCTCGGCCTGCGTGATTTCGATCAGCGATTCGCGCGAGAGCTCGAGCATCGCGATGAAGTTGACGACCATGACGGGCACGCCGCGCGTGACCTCGAACAAGTCGGCGAACTCGACGAACCGGGCGCCCTGAAGCCGGCGCAGGATCAGGCTCATGTGCTCGCGCACGGAGAGCTCTTCACGGCTGATCTTGTGGTGCGCGACCAGTTTGGCGCGCTTGAGCACGTCGGCCCACGCTTCGCGGAGTTCGCCGAGGTCCACGTCGGGGAAGCGCGGTGCGAGCGATTGCTCGATATACACCTCGGCGCGCAGGAAGTCGCGGCCGAGCTGCGGAATGTCGTCGAGCTTGCGCGCGGCGAGCTTGATCTGTTCGTATTCGAGCAGCCGCCGCACGAGTTCGGCGCGCGGATCTTCGGCTTCCTCGCCCGCGTCGGCCTTCTTGACCGGCAGCAGCATGCGCGACTTGATCTCGATCAGCATCGCGGCCATCAGCAGATATTCCGACGCGAGTTCGAGGTTGGTCCCGCGGATCTGGTCGACGTACCCGAGATACTGGGTCGTGACCTCGGCCATCGGGATGTCGAGCACGTTGAAATTCTGCTTGCGGATCAGGTACAGCAGCAGATCGAGCGGGCCTTCGAACGTCTCAAGGAAGACTTCGAGGGCCTCGGGCGGGATGTAGAGATCCTGCGGGAGCTTGAACAGCGGCTCGCCGTACAGGCGAGCAAACGCGATCCCGTCGACGACGTCGGGGGTCGAATCGGCGGCCGGAGCCGCGAGCGCGTCGTCGCTTACCTCAACGGGTACCGGTACGGTCATCGGCGTGGGCGCGTGGCGCGAATGGCGCGCTTAGAAATTCTGGTAGTACGAGTACGGCGTCTGCTCGACGCGCGACTCTTTTTGCTCAGCGCGCTCTTCGAGGTCGATCGGCTGCTTGTCCCACAGCAACGCGCGACCCTTGCGTTGTTCTTCTTCGAGCTGCGGGCGGTCGGCCTTGAGCTTGTTGATGAATTGGGTAATGTCCGACTGGTACATGGCTGGCTTTGCGCGATGAAGGCGCGGTTAACATCCAAGCGCGGGAATGCGCGAACGGGATTTTACCGCAATGCGAATCCGCACCGCAGTCTGTTTGCGTCAGGGGGCGATCGAGCGCGATGGATTGCCGATTCCGGCGCCGGATGTGGTGAAATAACGCCGGCCGGCGCAGCCAGCATCGGCGCTGCTTTCAAGGCTGACAGCTCGCGTGCGATATGCCGTCGCCGCGCTCATGTGACCCGCCCCCTTTTTAGGAGACTCCTGTTTGCCGGCCTGCGCCCGAGCCACCGTTGCTTGTTTGTCCCGTCCGGCACGGGGCGTCGGGGCGCGCGTGACGCGGACGGCCGCGCGCGTGCTTTGTCGGGTACTTCTTCGGCTGCTTAGTGTGCCGGGTCGCCATCACTTCGATGCCCGGGCGGGGGCCGTCACGACAGGGATCCTGGTGCGTTGCGCCTTCTTCATGGCGTGCCTGGTATGCGTTGCGACGCCGCTTGCTGTTCAGGCCAAGGCGAAATCGAACTACGTCGTCGACATCCACGCGCCGCGCGCGCTGCGCAAGCTGCTCGAGGCCCACCTCGACCTCGCGCGCTTTGCCGAACGCGGCGATCTGACAGAGGACGAATACGGGTTCCTCGTGACCGCCGTGCCGCGTCAGGTCACCGATCTGCTCGAAACCCAGGGTTACTTCACCCCTGCGGTCACCACGGACGAACGGGTTATCGACGGCAAGAAGCACGTCGACATCTATGTGGAGCCCGGACCGATCACGCAGGTCACGTCGCTGAGCCTGAATTTCACGGGCCCGGTATTACAGGAAGCACCGGCGCGCGAGACCGCGACACGCGAAGCGTGGTCGTTGCACGAAGGCGACCCTTTCAGCCAGGAGGGCTGGGACGCCGCGAAGAACGCCGCCCTCAAGACCTTGCAGGCCGAGCGTTATCTGGGCGCGAAGATCACGCACTCCGAGGCGCGGATCAATCCGGCCACCCACAAGGCGTCGCTGCAGGTCGACTTCGACAGCGGGCCGACCTTTACGCTCGGCGAACTCCAGATCGACGGCACGCGTCGCTATCCGGAGTGGATTGTCACGAACGTCAATCCGCTGAATGTCGGTGAAATATATTCGGCTGAACGGATTCAGGAACTTCAAAAACAAATTCAGGCCACGCCTTATTTCGCGAGCGTCGCACTCGATGTCGATAGTGATACTTCGCATCCCAACGACACGCCCATACGCCTGAAAGTCAGTGAATATCCGTTTCATTCGATTCGTACGGGTGTGGGATATAGCACGGATACGGGTCCCTATATTCAGGGGACGTATTCCTATCTCAATCTGTTTAATCGGGCGTGGGTATTCAGCGTAACCGGGCGTATCGAACGTGATCAGGATCAGGGGCAGGTCCAGATTTCGATGCCGCCCGGACGGTATGGATGGGTCAATAGCGCGCTTGCGTCTTATACGCGAAGTGATATTGAAAATACTGAAATATTCAGTATGCGGGCGGGTGTCCAGAGAGCGCGCACGTCGCAATACTACGATTTCACGTATTCGCTGCTTTATTATCGCGACCGGTTATTGCAGAACGTAGGTCCGGAAACGACGAGTTCGGCGCTGGTCCCGAACTGGACCTGGACGCGGCGAAATGTCGATGATCTGGTGTTTCCGCGCTCGGGCAATATTGTGACGGTATCGGCGGGGTTTGGACTCAAGCACGCGGCGAGTGATACGACCTTCGGGCGCGTCTATGCGAGCGGCCGTGAATACTTCCCGATCGGCAAGACCGATTTGTTTCTGCTGCGTATCGAAATGGGAGGGGTCTTTACATCGGGCAGTACGCTCGACGTACCAGCATCGCTGCTGTTCCGCGCGGGTGGCGCCAATTCGGTACGCGGCTACAGCTACGATAGCCTCGGCAACAACGTCAGCGGCTCCGTCATTCCAACCAAATATGTCATCACAGGATCGACCGAATACCAGCACTGGTTCTCCCACGACTGGGGTGCGGCCGTCTTCTATGATGCCGGCACGGCCACGGACAACTGGAATGAAAAGACGATTTACACCGGCGTGGGTGCGGGCGCGCGATGGCGCAGTCCGGTCGGCCCGGTCAATCTGGACCTTGCGTACGGGATTCAGGGTCACTCATGGCGTCCGTATCTGACGCTGGGAATTGCGTTCTGATCATGAATCAGCGACCGCCTTCAGACCGACCCGACGACGTATCGCAGCCTGGCGATGCGTCGGGCTCCGGCCTGCGCGCGACGGCGGATGATGCGCTCGCGCCGCACACGGGTCTTGGCGGCGGGTACGGCGCAGGCCCAGGGGGCGGTGGAGACGGTGGCGCGGGTGGCGGTGGAGATGCGGGCGGGAACGGTGGCGGCGAGGGGGGCGGAGATGAGGGCGATAAGGATCGCCGCACACGCCGCCGCGCAGCGCGCCGACGCGGCCGCTGGCTGCGCGCGGCTGTCTGGCCATTGGTGGCACTGGTTGGCCTGATCGCGGTCGCGCTCGGTTGCGCGCTCGGCGCCATTCAATCGGAGCAAGGCACTCAATACCTGTGGCAGGCGGCTGTCCAGTTGCTCGGCGGACGGCTCACCGGCACGCTCGAAAGCGGCGCGCTCGCGACGGGCGTGCGACTGTCGCATGTGCGCTGGCACGACTCGGGCACCGACATCGCGATTGACCATGCCGAAGGCAGCTGGCACCTCTCTCGGCAGCCCCTCAAGTTCACGGTGTCGTATCTTCGTGCGGGCACGATCGACGTGCGGATCGCGCCGTCGACCAGCACGAGCAAGACGACGCTGCCCAAAGATCTGCGCCTGCCGCTTGCACTCGAGATCGATGAGCTGCGCGCGTCGAAGGTCCGCATCCACGACGCGGCTTCGGTGGCCGAGTACGACGATTTGCTTGCGCGCGGCCGGACTGACGGACGGCACCACGAGCTTGCCGTCGACAGCCTGACGACGCCTTGGGGTGACGTGACTGCGGCTGCCAAACTCGATGGCGTCCGGCCATTTGCCTTGACCGGCGACGCGGGTTTTTCGGGCAAGGTCTCCGATCAGGCGATCAAGGTCGGCGCGCGGGTCAGTGGCTCGCTTGAAGAGCTGCATGCCGAGGTGGATGCGAGCGGCATGAAGCTCGAGGGTCATGCGAGTGCGGTTGCGATGCCGTTTGGCGACGTGCCGCTCAAGACGCTGTCGCTTGTGTTCGAGCATGTCGATCCGCGCACCTTCAGTCCAGGCGCGCCTCAGGCGGATCTGTCGTTGCATGCCGATGTGCGCCCGGTTGCGCCGAAGCCGGGCAGTACCGCGTTCACCGTCGAAGGGACGGCGTCGATCGTCAACGCCACGCCGGGTGAGATTGGCGACAACAAGCTCCCGTTGATCGAAGCGCATGCGAATCTTCATCTCGATCCGACCGAGCAGACGATCGATCGCCTGGTGATCCGCGTCGTCAAGGACGCAACCGTGACCGGCAGCGGCCAGCTCCACGACGGCAAAGGCCGGTTCGATCTGCAGATTGCCAACTTCGATTTGCGCACCTTGTCCACGGCCGTGCGTGCGACGCGCATCGGCGGGCCCGTGCAGATCGAGCTCAAGGACGGCAGCCAGCATATCAATGCGGACCTCGCTGACGCGGCGCTCGCCTTGCGCGCGCAGGCAGCGGTTAGCCTGACGCCTGCCCAGACGTCGATCGAATCGCTGAAGCTGCAGCTCGGAAGAGGGCGCGTGGAAGCGAGCGGATCACTCAAGAACGATCTGGCTTCGACGTATTCGGTCAAGGGCACGCTGACCGATTTCAACCCGTTCCCGATACTGGCTGCCCAGCCGGCGCCGAAGTCCGGGCCCAGGCCGACACGTACCCCGGCGTCACCACACGCCGCGGCGCCCAGCCTGCACGCCGCGACGGTTCCATCGTCCGCGGAAGCGGCATCGGCCGCTGCCGCTGCCGCGGTCCAGTCGTCGCCCGTCGTCGCGGGCGCGGCGCCAGCACCCAAAGCGCCGCCGCAAGCACGCACGACCGATTTCAGCGACACACGCGATGTGCGCATTTCAGGCACCCTGAGTGCCGATGGGGCGCTGGCCCCGCAGACCTCGGTCAAGGCGAAGTTCGCGTTACGTGATGCGGTCTATGCGGGCCTGCCGATGACGGGCGAGGGTGTCGTTCAGCTCGTCGGCACGCGGCTGCTGCCGAGCAACGTGTCGCTGTCCGTCGCGGGTAACGATGTCACGCTCAAGGGTAGTTTCGGTGCCGCGGGCGATCACTTGCTCGCGCACATCGACGCGCCGGCCCTCGACCGGCTCGGGTTTGGCGTATCGGGCACGGCCAAGCTCGATGCGGACCTGACGGGCACGCTCGCGCATCCGAATGCATCCGCCAGCTACGATGTCGAGCAGGTCGTGTTCGGTGACAACCGCGTCGGTCACGCGCAAGGGCGTGCCGAACTGCGCGACGGCGCGAACGGTGCGCTGACGCTCAATCTCGATGCGCGCGATATCGCCGTGCCGGGTGTGGCGCTCGCGACGCTCGCGGCGCATCTGAACGGCACCCGCGCGGCGCACACGTTCGACGCCGCCACGACGGGCAAGGTCGATGGCAATCCGGTCGATGTCTCGCTCGCAGGGCGCGGTGCGCTGACGGAAACGAAAGCAGGGACGTCGTGGGCTGGCACCGTCTCCAAACTCGAAAACCACGGTTCGCCGAATATCGCGCTTCGCTCACCCGTGCAAGTCAGCGTCGCGGACCAGAAGGTGTCGGTCGGCGCGACGCAGATCGCGATCGACACGGCGACGCTTGTGCTCAAGCAATTCGAACTGGATCACGGACGTATCACGTCGGCGGGCTTCCTCAACGATGTCTCGCTTGCTCGCGTGCTGGCGCTTCAGGCAGAACTCGGGGGCACGCCATCGACTATCAAGACGGACCTGGTGTTCGACGCAGACTGGGATTTTTCGCTGGCCAATACCGCATCCGGCCATATCGCGATCAAGCGGCGCACCGGCGATCTGCAATTCGATTCAGGGCGCGGCGTGGTGCCGCTCGGTTTGAAGCGTCTCGAAGCCGGATTGAGCTTTGAAAACGCGAACCACGCGCATCTGACCGCGGCGGTTGAAGCAAGCCGTGTGGGTTCGGCCAGCGCGGACCTGACCGCAGAACTCGCTGCGCGCGACGGCATGCTGACCGTCGAACGTGGCGAGCCGATTTCGGGAAAGATTCAGGCCGATGTGCCGGCGTTGAAAACGACGGGTGAGCTCTTTGGTCCCGCATACCTGCTTGGCGGGCGCGCGGCGCTCAACCTCACCGTGGCGGGAGAGCTCGGTAAGGGGCGACTCAGCGGTTCACTGACGGGGGACGATCTCTCGGTCACTGCCGTCGATCAGCAGGTCACGCTCAAAAACGGCATCGTTCGCATCGATCTGACGGATAACCGCGTCGATCTCAAGCAAGTCGAATTTCATGGCGCCGATGGTGTGCTCAAGGCCACCGGCGAAATTCAACTCGATCGCGACGATCCGCAGATCACGGCGCAGATCATTGCCGACAAGCTTCAGATCTTCGCGTCGCCCGAGCGGCAACTGTCGTTGTCGGGCAGCGCGGATCTCAAGCACTCGGGACCTGCGGGCGGGCTGGCCATCGACGGCAAGTTCACCGTCGATCATGCGCTGTTCGATTTGCCCGAAAGCGCAGCCCCCGCGCTGGGCGACGACGTCAAGATCGTGCGTACCGATGGCGAACTCGTGCAGGCGGGCCCCGCGAAGGGCGTCCCCGCCGCGGCGGAAAAGCCCGTCGGTCGATTCGCCCCTCGGGCGAACGTCTCGATCGATCTGGGCAAGGCGTTTTACTTCAAGGGCAGCGGTGCGGATATGTCGTTGCGGGGTGCGATCACTGTCGTCAGCGCGCCGAACGAACCGCTGCATGCGGTAGGGAACGTGCGTGTCGAACCCGGCTCGACGTATGAGGCATTCGGCCGCAAGCTCGAGATCGAGAACGGGTACTTCACGTTCAACGGGCCGGTGGACAACCCCGGCATCAATATCCTCGCGATGCGGCGCAACCAGGAATACGAGGCGGGCGTACAAGTGACCGGAACGGTGCGCGCACCGATTGCGCGGCTGGTGTCGGTGCCGGACCTGCCGGAATCCGAAAAGCTGTCGTGGCTCCTGTTTGGTCACGGCACGGATTCGACGACCAACCTCGGTCAGCAGAACACAATGTCGACGGCGCTCGCGTTGCTGGGCAGCACGGGCGGCAAGCGTATCGCTCAGACCTTCGGCCTCGACGAGTTCACGATCGGCCAAAGCGAAAACGGCCTGACCGATCCTCAGGTCGTGCAGATCGCCAAGGCGATCAACGAGCATTTCGTGTTCGGATATGAACAGGGTCTGCAGACGGCGCAGAACCTGTTCAAGATCACATGGACCATCACGCGCAACTGGTCCTTTGCGATTCACAGCGGCACGCTGAACGGCGTGGATATCGGGTTTAACCGCCGCTTCGATTGAAGCTCTGAGCGTGCGGTCGAGCTTTGGCGTTAAGCCGCGGTGGCTGTCAGACGCATGCTGTCGATATTCGGTCGAGGGACGCTCGAGTCGAATGCGCCCCGGGTCATCACCGACAGTTGTTCAGCCTTCGACATGGGGTCCACTGCGATCGGCAAGGGCTCCGCATCGATCGGCAGAGGATCTGCAGCAATGGGGATAACCTTGGGCTGCGTCCGGGTCGATACGGTATCCGGTGTGAGGATGGGCTTCGTGCGTGCCGTCTCGGTCTGCGCGACGCTTTTCGGGGATCCCTTGAAGAAGTTCGCCACGCTGGCAATGCGCTCCTTCCATACTTTTGCCGCGTTTTCGCGCCACGCGTTGAAGCCTTTGTTCATGCGCTCGCCAAGCGATCTGAATCCATCCGCCACCTTAGTGGGGAGCTGCTTGAAAAAGTCCGCGGTCTTGTGAAAAAAATCGCGTGCGCGTTCGGGCAAGGTTTTGAATGCATGCGAGACCTTCTCTCCAAAGGTCTTGAAGGCTCCGGCGACTTGCCCCGGCGCATTCTTGAAAAAATCAGCGGCGCGCTCGCGAAACGTCCGGGTGTCGGCCGTGACGGTGGCCGGTGGCGAACCGGCATGGCTGTCCGCCGGCTGCGTGGCTTGCGGCACGCTGCGTGCGACGCGATTCGACGCAAATGACACTTCAGGCCCGTTGGCGACGCTGTGTTCATGCGCGCCAGGGCGCGCCTGCGCGGGGACGAGCAGCGACTGGGGGTAGGACGGCTGGATGGATGCGGCGGAGGGGAGGTTCATCGTTCAATCTCCAAATGAATCGGAGCGTCCACGATAGGGACGCTCCGTCATCAAAGAATGAACGATGCGGCCGTATTTCTTTTACTTGACCCGCATGCCAGGCTTGGCGCCTGAGTTCGGCTCAAGGATATAGAGCCCCGGTTCTGCTTTCTCGTTGGCTGCCGAAGCGGCCAGCACCATGCCTTCAGACAGTCCGAACTTCATCTTGCGCGGGGCGAGATTCGCGACCATGACCGTCAGCTTGCCGACAAGTTGCTCGGGCTGATACGCGGACTTGATGCCGGAGAACACATTGCGCGTTTTCTCTTCGCCGACGTCGAGCGTCAGCTGCAGCAGCTTGTCCGACCCCTCGACCGCCTTGCAGTCGACGATAAGCGCGATGCGCAGATCGATCTTTGCAAAATCGTCGATCGAGATGATGCCGTCATCAGCGGAGTCATTCGCGCCGCCAGCCTTCGATGCGGCCGCTGCGTCCTTGCCCGCGGCCTTGCCCTTGCCGTCCGCCGCGGCCTTTGCTCCGCCAGCCTGTGCATCTGCCGCACCCGCAGCCGGTTGCAGCGATTCCTGGTTTGCCGCCACCAAGGCGTCGACTTGCTTCTGATCGACACGCGTCATCAGGTGCTGATACGCATTGACCGGATGCTGCGACGAGAGCGCGGCACCGGCATCGGCCCACTTGAGCGGAGCAATGCCGAGGAAACGCTCGACCGAAGCCGCCAGCGTCGGCAGCACGGGCTTGAGCATCAGCGTGAGCAGGCGGAACGCCTCGAGCGACACGCTGCACGCCTCGTGCAGCGCCTTCGCGTTCGCCGGGTCCTTCGCAAGCTCCCACGGCTTCACGGTGTCGACGAAGCCGTTCACGGCGTCGGCGAGCTCCATCGTCTGGCGCAGGCCCTTGCCGTATTCGCGCTGTTCGTAGAACGCCGCGACGTTCGGCACCGCATCGCGCAACTGGACCAGCAGCGCGTGGTTCATCGCGGCGTCGTCGACCCGGCCTTCGAACCGCTTGACGAGGAAACCCGCAGCCCGGCTGGCGATATTGATGTACTTGCCGACCAGATCACTGTTCACGCGCGCAATAAAGTCACCGAGGTTCAGGTCGATGTCTTCCATCGTCGCGTTGAGTTTTGCGGCGAAGTAATAGCGCAGCCATTCGGGGTTCAGGCCGACATTGATAAAGCTTTCCGCCGTGATGAAGGTGCCGCGCGACTTCGACATCTTCTGGCCGTCGACGGTCAGAAAGCCATGCGCGAACACATTGGTCGGCGTACGGTGACCCGAAAACTCGAGCATCGCCGGCCAGAACAACGTATGGAAATACAGGATGTCCTTGCCGATAAAGTGATATTGCTCGGTGTTCGAGCCGGGGCGCACCCATTCCTCGAAGTCCATGCCGCGCTTTTCGCACAGGTTCTTGAAGCTTGCGTAGTAGCCCACGGGCGCATCGAGCCAGACATAGAAATACTTGCCCGGCGCACCCGGAATTTCGAATCCGAAATACGGCGCGTCACGCGAGATGTCCCAATCGGCAAGTTTCGCTTCTCCCGCGTCGCCGAGCCATTCGCGCATCTTGTTGGTGGCTTCGGGCTGTGCGAGCTTGGCGACCCATTCCCGCAGGAACGATTCGCAGCGCGGATCGGACAGCTTGAAGAAATGGTGAGTCGAGGTGCGCCGCACCGGCGTGGCACCCGAAACGACCGAGTACGGATTGATCAGGTCTGTCGGGGCATACGTCGAGCCACAGACCTCGCACGAGTCGCCGTACTGGTCTTTCGAGTGGCATTTCGGGCATTCGCCCTTGATAAACCGATCGGGCAGGAACATTTCGCGCACGGGATCGTACGCCTGTTCGATATCGCGTTCGGCGATCAGGCCGGCTTCCTTGAGCGCGAGATAGACGCGCTCGGACAGCACACGGTTCTCGTCCGAGTCGGTCGAGTAATAGTTGTCGAACGAGATGCCGAAACTGTCGAAGTCGCGCTTGTGTTCTTGCCAGACGCGCTCGATCAGCTGGCGCGGGGTGATGCCTTCCTTTTCGGCGCGCAGCATGATCGGCGTGCCGTGCGTGTCGTCGGCGCCGACGTAATGCACCTCGTGGCCATGCATTCGCAGCGCACGCACCCAAATATCCGTCTGGATATATTCGACCAGATGGCCAATGTGGATTTGCCCGTTCGCGTAGGGCAGGGCGGACGTGACGAGGATGCGGCGCGGGGCTGTTGAGGGCATAGAGCAGGGCTAAGGGTTGAACGTGAATCAGGCCGGCGGCCGTTGGCCGTACAACTTGGCGCGGCGTGAACCGCGCGGGCTTGGGCGGGCGCCGGAGGAACGATTTTACCAGTGCGGCCAAAACTCACGCGTGGCGCGCTCCGAACCTGGAAAAAGTGGCGAGTCGTGGGGCCGGTCGGCCGGCGAACAGGCAAAAAAAACCGGGGCGAGAGAGCCCCGGAGCAACAACGACAAGAGGAGAATGGTGACGCACCCAGGTCACCAGGTGCGTACCGAATGTACAGACAGCGGCTGGTCGGCCGAGTTCGCTAAAATTTCGGAATTCTTTCTGAGATCTTGCGCGACGAGCCGTCGTGCCGCCGTGCTGAACTTAGCGCTGAACCGGGCGCAGATAGATTTCGACGCGACGATTCTGGGCGCGGCCGGCTTCGGTCGAATTGTCGGCAATCGGCATGCTCGAGCCGCGGCCATACGCGGTCAGTCGGGGTTGCGCGATGCCGCGCCCGACCAGGAAGTTCACCACGCTTTGTGCACGGTTTTGCGAGAGCGTCTGATTGAGCTCGGCCGAGCCCGTGCTGTCTGTATGGCCATCCACTTCGGCGTTCAGCTCCGGATGCTCGTTGAGCGTCTGGGCAACCTGATCGAGCACCGGTGCAAAGCTTGGCTTGATCAGGTAGCTGTTCGTGTCAAACGAGATCGAGCTCGGGATATTGACCTTGAGCGAACCGTCCTGCTGCTCGGTGATCTGGGTCCCGGTACCCTTCGTACCGCCACTAAGCTTGTTCTTGATGCCCTGCCAGTTGTAGCCCACGAGCGCGCCACCCGCCGCGCCGACCCCGGCGCCGATCGCGGCACCCTTGCCGCCACCGAGCAGTGCGCCGATCGCCGCGCCGCCCGCGGCGCCCGCGCCCGTGCCGACTGCCGTGTTCGTGCCCTGCTGCGTCGCGCAGCCGGCGAGCAAAGCGCCCGCAATGGTCAGGGTCGAGAGTTGGGTCATCAATCTTGTTTTCATCGTTACGCTCCAGTGTGACGTGTGTGACTTGTGTGACGTGTGTGACTTTCGAACAGCTCGGACAAACATCCAAAAACAGGCGCGATGTACCTACACGTACAAACGCGCGTTGGGCAACCGCGTGTGAAGCCGGCGCACGCCCCGGGTGCGACGGGCAGCCAGCCACGCGACCCGCGCTCTGCGCAGACCTGGTGCCTGCGAAGCCGGGCACGAGGTCTGCGCACGCAGCGTGAGCCGAGGGCTTCAGCGACTAAACGCTACAATAGGGCCTGATATTCGGCGCCTGCGGTAGCGCGGCGCCGACATGGCTTCAAACGATGCTCCGTCGAGCGCGCCGTCCAGCCCCTTTCGGGTGCGGCAAGCGTGCCGTGCAGTGCATCGCAGCGCAACAGCAGCAACAAATTTTTGCATTTTCGAGGACCGGTGTCCTGCCGGTGGCCATCACCTATGACGATTGACAGACAAGTCATCGACGCGGCGCTCGCGACCGTCGTCGATCCCAACACGCAGCGCGACCTGATCGCCAGCAAGGCGATCCGGAACGTGACGATCGATGGCGCGAATGTGTCGCTCGACGTGGTGCTCGGCTACCCGTCCAAAAGCCAGCATAGCGCGATGCACGACGCGGTCGACCGTGCGCTGGCCGCGGTGCCGGGTATCGGTTCGCGTACGATTCGTCTGTCGCAGGACATCGTCGCGCACGCGGTCCAGCGCGGTGTGAAGCTCCTGCCCAACGTGCGCAACATCATCGCGGTCGCTTCAGGCAAAGGCGGTGTCGGCAAGAGCACGACGGCCGCCAATCTGGCGCTCGCGCTTGCCGCCGAAGGCGCCAATGTCGGTGTGCTCGACGCAGATATCTACGGTCCGTCCATGCCGACGATGCTCGGCGTCGAGGGCCGCCCCGAGTCGACGGACGGCCAGACGATGGAGCCGCTGGTGTCGCATGGCGTGCAGGTCAACTCGATCGGCTTTCTGATCGAAAAAGACAATCCGATGGTCTGGCGCGGCCCCATGGTGACCTCCGCGCTCGATCAACTGCTGCGCCAGACGAACTGGCGCGACCTCGACTATCTGGTCGTCGACATGCCGCCGGGCACGGGTGACATCCAGCTCACGCTTGCGCAGAAGGTGCCGGTCACCGGCGCGGTCATCGTGACGACGCCGCAGGACATTGCCCTGCTCGATGCACGCAAGGGACTCAAGATGTTCGAGAAGGTCGATATTCCGATTCTCGGCATTGTCGAAAACATGAGCGTTCACATCTGCTCGAACTGCGGTCATGTCGAGCACATTTTCGGCTCGGGTGGCGGGGCGGCCATGTGCGCCGACTACGGCACGACGCTGCTGGGCAGCCTGCCGTTGTCGATGGGCATCCGCGAGCAGGCTGACGCCGGGCATCCGACCGTGGTCGCCGAGCCCGACGGCCCGGTTGCTGCGATCTATCGTGACATCGCGCGCAAAGTCGCGATCACGATCGCCGAAAAATCGCGTGACATGAGCTCGAAGTTCCCATCGATCGTCGTGCAGAACACCTAGACCGAGGCCGCATGAAGCGCCGACTTCTCCCGTCCGCATCGGGCTCTCTCCGCCCGGGCTCCCTGGGCTTCCTGGGCTCGTTGACCTCGCTGGCCGGCGTGTCGCTCATTGCAGCGACACTCGGGATGTCCGGATGCGCGCTGTTCGGGCAGCATGAGCGGCGTGCGTCGGTCGAGCTGCTGCCGGCGCCGGGCCTCGCGGCACACGGCACGGTCACGTTCGTCGACAACCCGGACGGCGTGCAGGTCACGTACAACCTCGCGGGTCTGCCGCCCGATTCCGATCACGGGCTGCATATCCACGACGCGAATGACTGCATCGGCGCCGGGCCGCAGGGTATCGGCGCCGTGTTCAACCCCTTGCCTCAGCCGGCCGCGGGGGCTCGCACCGCGCATGCGGAGGGCGATCTGCCCAATGTGCATGCCGATTCCACGGGCGTTGCCAACGGGTTCTTCGTCGTGCCCGACCTGTCGCTCGACGGGGTGCGTTCCATCATCGGCCACGCGCTTGTCCTGCATCGCGACCCCGACGACCCGTATGCGATGGCGCCGACGCTGCTCGACGGCCCGCGCCTCGCGTGCGGCGTGATCCGGCGTTAGGCGCCAGGTACTTGTCCGTGCGCAGGGTCATGTGGACGTATCGCGTGGACCTGTCGCGATCAAGTAAAATGCGCGTTTTTCCGTGCGGCCACCCGACTGACCGCTTCGCCCGGCAGACCGTAACGGTCGCCGGCATGTACCTTCCAGCAATCGCGACATGACCATCAAATCCGACAAGTGGATCCGGCGTATGGCCGAAGAGCACGACATGATCTCGCCGTTCGAGCCGGGTCAGGTCCGCACGTCGGCCGACGGCAGGAAGCTCGTGAGCTACGGCACGTCGAGCTATGGCTACGACATCCGCTGTGCCGACGACTTCAAGATCTTCACGAATATCAATTCGACGATCGTCGATCCGAAGAATTTCGACGAGAAGTCGTTTGTCGATTTCAAGGGCGATGTCTGCATCATCCCGCCGAATTCGTTCGCGCTCGCCCGTACCGTCGAATACTTCAAGATTCCGCGCAACGTGCTCACCGTGTGCCTCGGTAAGTCGACTTACGCGCGCTGCGGCATCATCGTCAACGTGACGCCGTTCGAGCCCGAATGGGAAGGCTACGTGACACTCGAGTTCTCGAACACGACGCCGTTGCCTGCCAAGATCTACGCGAACGAGGGCGTTGCACAGGTGCTTTTCTTCGAAAGCGACGAGGTCTGCGAGACGTCGTATGCGGACCGGGGCGGCAAGTACCAGGGCCAGCACGGCGTGACGCTGCCCAAGGCATAAGGGTGCGGCGCGATCTCGCCCGGTATGCGGGGCGGGCTCGCGTGAAGGCCTCCGGGGGTGCGCAGACTCGCGAGCGCCACCGCAGGCAACTTGGTATGGTGTGTGCGCGTGACACATTGGCGACATGCGCGCGACACAGGATCGGGGTCATAGCCCCAACACACGGCGGGTCGCGCCCACAAGGCGCGCCGCAGCTGAATTTGTTCGATATCCAGGCCCGCACTGTCGCGGGCCATCGCTTTTGGAGCACCGCCCATGAAGTTTCGCTTTCCGGTCGTCATCATCGACGAAGACTTCCGCTCGGAGAACATCTCCGGTTCGGGCATCCGCGCACTGGCGGAGGCGATCGAAGGCGAGGGCATGGAAGTGCTCGGCCTCACGAGCTACGGCGACCTGAGTTCGTTTGCTCAGCAGGCCAGCCGCGCATCGTGCTTCATTGTGTCGATCGACGACGATGAATTCATCACGGCGACCGAAGACGGCAACGTCGAGGAGATCGCGCTCGCGATCGTCGCGCTGCGTGCGTTTGTCGAGGAAGTGCGCCGCCGCAACGCGGATATCCCGATCTTCCTGTACGGTGAGACGCGGACGTCGCGCCATATTCCGAACGACATCCTGCGCGAGCTCCACGGCTTCATCCACATGTTCGAGGACACGCCGGAGTTCGTTGCACGCCACATCATCCGTGAGGCGCGCACCTACCTCGATTCGCTGCCGCCGCCGTTTTTCCGCGCGCTCACGCACTACGCAGCCGACGGCTCGTATTCGTGGCACTGCCCGGGGCACTCGGGCGGCGTCGCGTTCCTCAAGAACCCGCTCGGCCAGATGTTCCACCAGTTCTTCGGCGAGAACATGCTGCGCGCCGACGTCTGCAACGCCGTCGACGAACTCGGTCAGCTGCTCGACCACACCGGTCCGGTTGCCGCGTCGGAACGCAACGCGGCGCGCATTTTCAGCGCCGATCACCTGTTCTTCGTGACCAACGGCACGTCGACGTCGAACAAGATCGTCTGGCACGCAACGGTCGCGCCGGGCGACATCGTGCTCGTCGACCGTAACTGCCACAAGTCGATCCTTCACGCGATTACGATGACCGGTGCGATTCCGGTGTTTCTGTCGCCGACCCGCAATCACTTCGGGATCATTGGCCCGATTCCGCGCAGCGAATTCGAGCCGGAAAACATCAAGCGCAAGATTCTTGCGAATCCGTTTGCACGTGCAGCGCTCGAGAAGAACCCGAATGCACGCCCGCGGATTCTGACGATCACGCAAAGCACCTACGACGGTGTCATCTACAACGTCGAAATGATCAAGGACCTGCTCGGCGATATGCTCGATACGCTTCACTTCGACGAAGCGTGGCTGCCGCATGCCGAGTTCCATTCCTTCTACCAGGACATGCACGCGATCGGCGCGGGCCGTCCGCGCACGGGTGCAACGGTGTATGCGACGCACTCGACGCACAAGATGCTGGCCGGCATCTCGCAAGCTTCGCAGATCCTGGTTCAGGAGTCGGTCGACGGCAACTTCGACAAGCACCGCTTCAATGAAGCGTATCTGATGCATACGTCGACGAGCCCGCAGTACGCGATCATCGCGTCGTGCGACGTCGCGGCCGCCATGATGGAAGCACCGGGCGGCACGGCGCTCGTCGAGGAGTCGATTGCCGAGGCACTCGATTTCCGCCGCGCGATGCGCAAGGTCGACGCCGAATATGGCGACGACTGGTTCTTCAAGGTCTGGGGTCCGGAACACCTCGCCGAGGAAGGCATCGGCGATCGTGAGGACTGGATGCTGCGTCCGGGCGACCGTTGGCACGGCTTCGGCGATCTGGCCGAAGGCTTCAACATGCTCGACCCGATCAAGGCGACGATCATCACCCCGGGTCTCGGCATCGACGGCGATTTCGGCGACACGGGTATCCCGGCTGCGATCGTGACGAAGTACCTGGCCGAGCACGGCATCATCGTCGAGAAGACGGGTCTCTACTCGTTCTTCATCATGTTCACGATCGGCATCACGAAGGGTCGCTGGAACAGCATGGTGACCGAGTTGCAGCAGTTCAAGGACGATTACGACAGCAATCAGCCGTTGTGGCGCGTGCTGCCTGAGTTCGTCGCGCAGCATCCGGCCTACGAGCGTACGGGTCTGCGTGATCTGTGCGACCAGATCCATAGCGTCTACAAGGCGAATGACGTGGCGCGCGTGACGACGGAGATGTACCTGTCGAGCATGGTGCCGGCGATGACGGCGACCGAAGCCTATGCCAAGCTCGTTCACCGCGAGATCGATCGCGTGAAGATCGACGAACTCGAAGGCCGTGTGACGAGCATTCTGCTTACGCCGTATCCGCCGGGTATTCCGTTGCTGATTCCGGGCGAGCGTTTCAATGCCATCATCGTCCAGTATCTGCAATTCGCACGCGAATTCAACGAACGCTTCCCGGGCTTCCATACGGATATTCACGGGCTCGTGGCGGAAGTCGTGAATGGCAAGGTCGAGTATTTTGTCGACTGCGTGCGGGATTAAATGAGCGATAAGTGCGCGATAAGTGCGCGATAAATGAGTCAGTTCATTGCCCGATTTATCGGGCAATGAAACAGAGATTGGCGGGTGATTTGCCGAAGTAAATAATATTTCGGCCTTTCAATGCAGCCAATAAAAAGGGCCGCTCCGATGATTCGGAGCGGCCCTTTGTTCGTTGGGCGCCGATATGTGATCGGACGCCCGGGGAGCGATCAGGCCAGCGACTTGCGCGCCTCGGCAATCGCCGCCTTCACGCGCGACGGCGCCGTGCCGCCGATATGGTCACGGCTGGCGACCGAGCCTTCGAGCGTCAGATAGCTGAACACGTCGTCGCCCAGCAGCGAAGCGACGGCCGGCAGGTCGGCGCGCATCTGTTCAAGCGACAGGTCGGCGAGATCGATGCCGCGCGTTTCGCAGATCCGCACGGCATGCGCGACCGCTTCGTGCGCATCGCGGAACGCGAGACCGCGCTTGACGAGATAGTCGGCGAGATCGGTCGCGGTCGCAAAGCCTTGCAGCGCGGCAGCGCGCATATTGTCGGCCTTGACCGTGATGCCCGCGACCATCTCGGCGAAGATCCGCAGCGTGTCGGCCACCGTATCGACCGTGTCGAACAGCGGTTCCTTGTCTTCCTGATTGTCCTTGTTGTACGCGAGCGGCTGGCCCTTCATCAGCGTGAGCAGCGCCACGAGGTGGCCGTTGACGCGTCCCGTCTTGCCGCGTGCGAGTTCGGCGACATCCGGGTTCTTCTTCTGCGGCATGATCGACGAGCCTGTGCAGAAGCGGTCCGCCAGATCGATAAAGCCGACGCGCGGGCTCATCCAGAGCACGAGCTCTTCGGACAGGCGCGACACGTGCGTCATCACGAGCGACGCCGCGGCCGTGAATTCGATCGCGAAGTCGCGATCCGAGACGGCATCGAGCGAATTGCGGCAGACGCCGTCAAAGCCCAGCGTCTTCGCCACGCGTTCACGGTCGATCGGATAGCTCGTGCCGGCCAGCGCAGCGGCGCCGAGCGGAAGCTGGTTCACGCGCTTACGGACGTCGAGCATGCGCTGCGCGTCGCGCGTGAACATCTCGAAGTAGGCAAGCAGGTGATGACCGAACGTCACCGGTTGAGCGACTTGCAGGTGCGTGAAGCCCGGCAGGATCGTTTCGGCATGCTGATCCGCGAGATCGAGCAGGGCGGTACGCAGACCGCCTAGCAGGTCGCCGATGCGATCGATCTCGCCGCGCAGCCACAGGCGGATATCGGTCGCGACCTGGTCATTGCGCGAGCGGCCCGTGTGCAGGCGCTTGCCGGCGTCGCCGATCAGCGCCGTCAGGCGGGCTTCGATATTCAGGTGAACGTCTTCGAGGTCGAGTTGCCATTCGAACTCGCCGCGCTCGATTTCACCGCGGATCTGCGTCATGCCTTGTTCGATCTTTGCGAGATCGTCGGCACTGATGATCTTCTGCGCGGCGAGCATGCCGGCATGGGCGAGCGAGCCCTCGATGTCGACGAACGCAAGGCGTTTGTCGAAGAACACCGACGACGTGTAGCGTTTGACGAGCTCGGACATCGGCTCGGAGAAGCGGGCAGACCACGCTTCGCCTTTCTTGTGAAGTTGGGACGTCATGGTGAGGTGCAGTTAGGGACAGCGAGTCTCGCCGCGGGCGTGCGCGGCATTGCGCGACCGTGTCGAGCGGCCAGGGCCGCTGTGTGCGGTCGACGGGGTCGGCGAATTATACCAACCGTGCCGCGCCGGACCGCCGCGCGTCGACACGGCGGTTGCGCATCAGCTCGCGGGGACGAGTTTGCCGGTGAGGATGACGGGTCCCGTCGGTCCATTCGGATTCGGCGAACCACCGGACGGTTCGACCGAAATGGCGAGCACGGCGTAGTTCTGCGGCCGGTGCTGAACCTTGAAGACCGCCGCGCCTTTACGGGGCAGCACGCCGAGCGATACCGGGGTGCCGCTCGACGGAATCCCCCAGAGTTGCAGGTCACGCCCGCTTGGCGCAGCACTGTCGCTGAGCCGGCGCAGCGTCACGGTGCTGTGGGCATCGTCCCACGTCACCAGCATGGTCGAATGCGACTGATCGTCATGGAGCACCGACACATAGGCGACACGCGACTCGCCGGGTGCGCCGAGCGGTACAGTCGGTGCGATGCTGCGCAAGGCAATGACGATGGACACGATCGCCGCGGCCACGGCGACGCCGGCGATGCCGCGCCAGACGCTGAGCGATTCCCACCAGCGCGGCGCGGGCCGGGCGGGTGCCGCCTCGGGCTGTGGCGGAATAACGGTGGGTTGCTGGGGACGCTGTGGACGTGCGGGCGATGGCGCCCCGCTCGGCGCATCTGCGCCCCGTGTGGCGGAGGCGAGCCCGAGGCGGCTCTCGATGGCAAGCCAGACCGAGCCAGGCGGCTCCACGGCGCGGCCCAGCTCGCTCATCGCGTCGAGCCGTCGTTGCCACTGCTGGATGGCCTGATGAATGGCCTCGCTGCTGTTGGCCAGGGTATCGAACCGGTGGCGGGCGCGCCCGCGCAACGTGCCGAGCGCATATTCGGCAGCGAGACGGTCGATGAGCTCGGGGCGTCGATGCAAGTTCATGCGGCCCCCAGACACGTTTTGAGTTTCTCGAGCCCGCGCCGTATCCACGACTTGACCGTGCCGAGCGGCACGCGCAACGACGTCGAGACTTCGCTGTGGCTCTGGTCCCGCAGATAGGCGAGCGCGATGGCCTGACGCTGTTCGGGGTCGAGCACGTCGAGACAATGCGCGAGCGCGCGCGCCTCCTGACTGATCGACAGGGCGTCGGCGGGCTCGACGTCGCCGGAAGGCAGCAACTCGTCGAGGCTGTCATCCCATTCGCTCTCGGCGGTCGCGCGTACGCGCCGCAGGTGATCGAGCGCGCGGTGCCGCACGATCGACGCGAGCCAGGTCATCGGCGCCGCGAGGCTCGCCTGATAGTCGCCGGCATGCCGCCAGATATTCACGAAACTGTCTTGCAAGACTTCCTCCGCCCATTCGCGTCTGACCAATATACGCAGGGCGAGTCCGAACAGTTTCGCGGAGGTCAGATCGTAGAGGGCGCGCAAGGCCGTCGGGTCGGCGCCCTGGATGCGGGCGAGCAGATCGGCGAGCGAATCGGGCGTGGGTTCCGGACGTGTCGCTGGCATGGGCGGGTAGTCGAGAGGAGAACGCGCGGGCTAAGTGGGCCTAAGTGAGTTTAGGCAGGCCAAGCGGACTCATAGTAACCAGAAAAACGCACGGCCATGAAGTGTCGGAAGGGGAGGCGGTAAACGGTCGTTCGAATCGGAGCGATATCAACGCTTCAACGCAGTAATCAGGTGCTTGGGGCCCCGTCCAACCCGTTCTGACCCAGCCCGGCTCGGCTCGGTGCGCGCAACCTCAGTCGCACGTTCGACGCGAGGTTTGGCGTCCGGGTAGGGCGACAGGCACACGACGGCGCCTACGTCGATCCGTTCCCGGAGGCGTCGCTACGGTAAGCCGTACCGTCGAACGGGATCAGCGCCACAAACTTGAGATCGTCGCGCAGCGCGGGCTTGAGCGTGATCTGGTCGAAGCGAAGCAGGCCGTGCACCGGGTGGTTGAAGTCGCGCACCCCGCCTTCGCGTTCGCCGACGTCCTGCGAGCGCCAATACAGCGCGAAGTCGTCGCTGCTGGTGAGGAGGTTTTCGATCAACGTCCGTGTCGGCGTGTCACTCAGATGCCGGCTCGAATCCGCGCGGAATTCGCCCACGAGGCGGCGCGCACGGGTGCTCCAGTCGACAACGAGTTCGCGCGCACCGGGGCTCGTGAACATCCAGCGCAGCAGGTTGTGATCGTCACCGTCACCGAGCAGCCCCACGAACAGATCGCTCGCGCGCGTGTTCCAGGCCAGCGCCGTCCACTGCCGGTCGAGCACGTACGCGGGCGCATTGAGCAGGGCGACGCTCGCAATCAGCGCCGACGGCGCGTCGCTGGCACCCGCGGTCGGTTCGGCCGGATCGCGCAGCGCCGCGAGCTCGAACAGGTACGCACGCTCGGCACGAGTGAGCCGCAGCGCGACCGCAATCCGGGCCAGGGCGTCCGGGGATGCCGAAACCGGACGGCCTTGCTCGATCCACGTGTACCACGTCGGGCTGACGCCGCAGAGTTGCGCGACCTCTTCCCGGCGCAAACCCGGGGTGCGCCGCCGGTTTCCGGGCGGCAACCCTGCGGCGTCGGGCGCCAGGCGTTCGCGATGGGCACGAATAAAGTCGCCCAGCTCGCGCGCCGGCGAGCGCGGCGGCGCAGGGTCCTGCCCGATGGGCGGTGCGGACGACTGCGGCGAAGCGGGCGGATTCGATGGCATGGGTCAGGGGTGAGCACAATCAGTAACAGGATAAGCGATCCACTGTACCAGTAGTAGAAGGACTCGTCGTCGTGTCCCCGATAGGTCATGGCAACGGGAACATTTCTGAAAGTCGCTGTCTTCTGTCCTGTATTTCGCCGGGTAAGTCGGCCATACGGCTATCAGTCTTTTCCCATTTTTTGCCAGGTTGCACTGATCAACCGGACCCGCCGCTAGAGTCGTTGGCGTTATCGCGACTCGATATTCAAGGAGGGTAACCGCATGGGTGCACACAACTTTCAGCGATGGAAACGTCGTTCGTGGTTCAGTCGGATTGTGGTCGTCTCACTGGGATGCATCTGGATGGGTGAAGGCGTACGGGCTCAATCCGGTCCACCGATCGTGCCGGCAGAAGGCAGCCCTCATGCGCCGTCGGTCGTTCAGCAAGGCGCGGTACCGATCATTAACATTAATGCGCCGTCGCCCGGCGGCGTGAGCCGCAATGAGTACGAGGCCTTCAATGTCCCTCGCGAAGGCGCCGTGCTCAACAACACGGGCGCGAGTGGTCATTTGACGCAAGTTGCCGGCGCGGTGGCTGGCAACCCGAATTATTCCGGCGATCAGGCAGCGTCGCTGATCCTCAATGAAGTCACGGGTACGACCTGGACTTCGATGCTCGGGGCGCTTGAAGTCAACGGGCACGCTGCAGACGTAGTGGTAGCGAATCCGAACGGCATCTTCTGCGGAGGGTGTTTATTCAACAATATTCCGCGCGTCGTGCTGACGACGGGCAAGCCTTTTTTTGATGCAGAAGATCGGCTCAGCGGCGTTCGCGTGACACGCGGCGAACTCGTCGTGCACGATGCGCTGGGTGCCGATTCCGTCGCACGCCTTGACCTGTGGGCGAAAAAGATCGTCGTCGCGGGCACGGTGCGGATCGAGCAGGGCGAGTTGTTCGCCGTTGCGGGCAACACCATCGTACGGGACCGCGGCAGGCACGACACGCCGACCGTCGAGCCTGTCGGCGGCGAGCCGGTCCGGCCCGCAGGTCCGCACGGCTCGCCGGATCGTACGGACGAATGGGGCATCGACGTGATGCATCTGGGCGGCGTCTTCGCGGGACGCATTGTGCTGATTGCATCCGGTGACGATATCGGTGTGCGCAATCTGGGGCGCCTGTATGTCGACGAGAAGCCCCCGAAGGGACCCGCAGGCCGATCGAACGACACGCCGGGCCGACGAATCGATATCCGCACGCGCGGCCTTTTCGAAAACGCCGGACGGATCGAGTCATGGCACGCCGTCGACATCCGGTCCGACGGGATCTTCAACCGTTCCACCGGCGTGATGGATGCCGTCGATGTCCGCCTTCACGGCGGGCGTCGGGTGGCCAATGAAGGCCATATTCACGCAACGTTCGCGGTCATCGCGGCCGACGAGGTCACGAACTACGCCGGCAAGGTCGCGCCGTGGCAATTCCGAAGAGAGCGCGACGCACAATGGCGAGCCCAGTATGACGCCCTGAAGTCCGGGCATGTCGACACACGCGAGCGACTGACGGTCGCGACGCAGCGCCTGTTGAACGGCCCCGGCGCGCAGATGCGATCTGACGCAGACCTGCGCATTCACGGCAACGCAGGGCGATGGTCGTCGCAGTACGCACCACCGGCCGCGCGCGTGTTCAGCAACCACGGTGTCGTGCTCGCGCAGCGCAGTCTCGACGTATCTGCCGACGCAATCCAGAACTGGAATGAGAGCCTCAAGATTGTCGGCGGGCCACGGCAGCGCGACAGGGTCGTTGAATATGTGGATACCCATTCGCAACGAAGCTATGCCCAGCGTGACGTTCGCCACGTCACGGTGAATGGCGTGCCGATGCTCGAGACGCACGACGGCCAACGGATCTCCCACTACACGCGGTATTAAGTCGTGCGAGACATCGGCAGTCAGATCGCGGCCGAAAGCCTCCCGGGCAGACTCGAGTCAGGCGGCGACATGCGGCTGCGCGGTAACGTCGTCAACGACAAGGGCGAAATCGTGGCGGGCATGCGTTTCCGGCATCAGCCGATCAAGCCGGACCAAACCATCCGAACGATCGATGCTGTCGGGAAGCGCGTGCAAACCGACAACGGCGTGAGGATTACGACGTTCGTCGGCCCGTGTGCCGATGGAATCTCGCAGTGCCGGCATAGCAATGCGCCCGTCAGGATCGAGAATGTGTGGCAGGCCGAATATCATCCGCTCAAAGTCGGATTTATCCGGGAGGGCGGACGCGACCTCAGCGAAGTCGACGTGCGCGCCCGGAGCATGCGGTCGGGGCTTGCACCGTGACAGCCGGGCCGAACGGTCGAGCGTTGCGCCGGCTGTTCGCATGCGTTGCACTGTGCGGGTGGGCGCGGATCGTCCACGCGCTCGAATCGCCCGTGCATGCCGATGCAGTGCTTCATTCGCAGTCCGAGGCCGCGTCGGCACAGATGCAGCGTGATCGCGACCAGCGCGAGGCCGAAGCGCGTGCACGAGACCTGATCGCGCCCGATGTGCGAGGCGAGATCTCGCATGCCGGCGCTGACGAGGCCGCCGCGCTTCCGGTCGAAGCTCCCTGCTTCGTTCTCGAGCGGTTTGAACTTGCCGTGCCGCAGACATTGCCCGCCGAAGCCCATCGTGCGGGCGCGTCGGCACGGCCGACGGATCCGTTCGCGTTTGCGCTTGCGTGGCTCGACCCCTATCGCGGTCAATGCATCGGCGAGCGCGGTGCGCAGCACATCGTCGACGGACTCGGCGCACAGGTGCTTGCCCGAGGCTATGTGACCACGCGGCTTCACATCCCGCAGCAGGATCTGTCGTCACGCGTGCTCAGGATCGATCTGATACCCGGCCTGATTCATGCGATTCGGTTTGACGGCGCACTGGATCGCACGTCGTGGCGCACGGCGTTTCCGTCCGGGCCGGGTCATATCCTGCGGCTGCAGGATCTCGAACAGGCGCTCGTCCAGTTCAAGCAGGTGCCCGGCCAGGATGCGTACTTCCGTGTCGAACCGGCGAACGAGCCCGGCCAAAGCGATATCGTCGTGACGCTGGAGCGTGAGCGACCGTGGCGATTGAGCGGCTCAGTCGACAATGGAGGCGTTACGCAAACCGGCAAGCTGCAGGGGACGCTCTCGCTGAGCGTGGATAACCCATTGGGGCTGAACGACCGGTTCAATGCTGCGCTGAGCCATGACCTCATGCTGGGTCAGCGTGGCAGGGGTACGCGGGGTTGGAGCGCGTACTACGCCATACCGTATGGTTTCTGGTCGTCATCGCTCACGGCTTCCGAAAGCGCCTATTCGCGGCGCGTCGCACCGCAGGGCTCGCGTCATGCCGCTTCGGGCACCTCGAAGGTGTTCGAATGGCAATGGGCCCGGCATCTTTTGCGCACGCATTCGGCCACGCTTGGCGTTCAGTTCCGGCTCGGCAGACGCTTTGCGCGCCATTTTTTACGGGATGTCGAAGTCAAGGTGCAGCGTGTCAACACCACGCACGTGCAATGGGGGCTCATCGAGCGTCACTACTTCGGAGACGTGCAGGTCGATTCCCTGCTTGCCTGGCGGCAGGGCGTGCGCTGGTTCGGATCGCATGAGGGACCGGCGCATGACGGGCCGACTTATCACTATCGGATGGCGCTGCTCGATACGAACGTGTCCGTACCCGCGAATTGGGGGCGATGGCGCCTCACCTACACGTCGGCGTTTCATGGCCAATGGACGCCTGACCGGCTTTATAAGATCGACCAGCTTGCAATTGGCTCGCGCTGGACCGTCCGTGGCTTCGACGGAGAGCAGGTGCTTAGTGCGGAGCGCGGGTTTTACTGGCGCAACGATCTCGCCATGGCGCTTCCAGGAAGCGGCAACACGTTTTACGTGGGGGTGGACTATGGGCGCGTGTTCGGCCCGGGTACGGAGTGGGGGAGCGGCACGCAGCTGATGGGCGCGGTGATCGGTTGGCGGGGCATCATCGGACGGCGCGCGTCGGCGAGCCGTTCTGCAGCTGCCTCAGCGCCGACGCAGGCCCTCACATTGGCCGACACGGGCCTGCCTGGCGTGCTGAGCTACGACATTCAAGCGGGCGTGCCAGTCTGGACGCCCCAGGGCTTCTCGACGGCGCCGATCGCCGTGGGGTTCCAGCTTGCGTACCAGTATTGAAACTGCGACAGATACAGTGACTGCGATGGATACAGTCATTGCGATGCATACAGCGACTGCAAGTAGTACGGTTCCCGCGAGGGATACATCACCGACACCCATGCTGATGACGACCAGCACGGGTGTCGGGTGCGATGGTGCTTAGCCCGTATTGCGCAGGCCCGCCGCGATCCCGTTGATCGTCAGGTGGATGCCGCGGTTCAGGCGCTGGTCGTCCATGCCCGAGCGGTGCCGCTTGATGAGCTCGACCTGCAAGTGATTGAGCGGATCGAGGTACGGGAAGCGGTTCTTGATCGAGCGTGCGAGCAGCGGATTGGCCGCGAGCCGCTGCGCGTTACCCGTGATTTCCGACAGCACCGCCGACGTGCGTTCCCACTCGCCGACGATCCGGTCGAACACGTGCTTGCGCAGCTTCTTGTCCGTCACGAGCTCCGCATAGCGCGATGCGACCGCGAGGTCCGTCTTCGCCAGGACCATGTCCATGTTCGACAGCAGCGTGGCAAAGAACGGCCAGGTCTTGTTCATCTTGCGCAGTGTCGCGAGACGTCGCGCCCTCTCGGCCGGCGTGGCCGATGCACCGAGCCACGACTCGACGGCGCTGCCGAAGCCATACCAGCCCGTGAGCAACAGCCGGCATTGACCCCACGAAAAGCCCCAGGGGATCGCGCGCAGGTCTTCGATCTTGCGCTGCTTCGGATCCTGCAGCTTGCGCGATGCAGGACGGCTGCCGATATTGAGCTCCGCAATCTCGTTGATCGGCGTCGACTGGAAGAAATAGTCCTTGAAGTTCGGCGTTTCGTAGACGAGGTCGCGATACGAGGCCATCGCCGCGTCGGACAGCGCTTGCATGGTTTGCTCGAAGACCGGCAACTGGTCCGGCGCATTGCGATCGGGCAGCAGCGAGGCCTCGAGCGTGGCGGCGACCACCGTCTCGAGATTGCGTCGGCCGATCTCCGGGTTACCGAATTTGCTCGCAATGATTTCGCCTTGCTCGGTCAGGCGGATCTGGCCGTTGACCGTGCCCGGCGGCTGCGACAGGATGGCCTGATACGTCGGACCACCCCCGCGGCCCACGGTGCCGCCGCGGCCATGGAACAGGCGCAGCTTCGTGCCGCGTTGCTCGAACAGTGCGACGAGCGCGAGTTCGGCACGGTAGAGCTCCCAGTTCGACGTCAGGAAGCCGCCGTCCTTGTTGCTATCCGAGTACCCGAGCATGACTTCCTGCTCGCCGCCTTGTTCCTCGACCACATCGGCAATGCCCGGCAGGTCGAAGAAGTCGCGCATGATGTTCGGCGCGTCGCGCAAGTCGGCGATGGTTTCGAACAAGGGAATGACCATGATGCCGCAGCTCGCCGGCGCTTTCGCGTCGCCCAGCCGGCCGTTGAACAAGCCCGATTCCTTCTGCAGCAGCATGACTTCGAGCAAGTCGCTGACCGTCTCGGTGTGCGAGATGATGTAGTTGCGCACCGCGCGCGCGCCGAATCGCTCGCGGATCGAGCGCGCGGCTTCGAACACGGCCAGTTCGCTGACCGTGCGGTCCGAGTAGTCGAGCCACGACGAGCGCAGCGGGCGCGATTGCGCGAGCTCGGCTTGCAACAGCGCGACCTTTTCGCTTTCGCTGAGCGTCGTGTAGTCGGCGATGACACCGGCGTTCGACAGCAGTTCGGCGATCACCGCTTCGTGGATATCCGAACTTTGACGCAGGTCGATGCTTGCGAGGTGGAAGCCAAAAATATCCGCGGCGCGCGCGAGCGGAATCAGGCGCGGCCGGGCAAGCGACTCGCCGTGATTCGCCATGAGCGAGTCGACCAGCACGTGAAGGTCACGTGCAAAGTCCGCCGGGCGAGCATAAGGCAGCGCGTCAAAGGTCTCGCGCGTGCCGATCGTGTCTTCGCCGAGCAACTCGCGCGCCGTCGCGGCGAGGCGCGCGTAGATGCCGACGAGCGCACGACGGTACGGCTCATCGCTACGGTGCTCGGACTGATCGGGTGATGCGTTGACCAGTTCCTGCAGCTCGTCGCTCGTACCCGCGAGCAGGCTCGACACCGGGAGTTCGGCGCCCAGCGCGTGCACTTCCTCCAGATAGTGTTCGAAAATCGTCGTCGCCTGGCGCGTGATCGCACGTTCGAGCGTTTGCGCCGTCACGTTCGGATTGCCGTCGCGGTCGCCGCCGATCCAGTTGCCCATCTGCAGAAACGGCGGCAACGTTGCAGCGATGCCGTGCTCGGCCAGCGACTGCTCGATATCGTCGTAGAGCGCCGGGATTTCCGACAGGAACGTGGTGCGGTAGTACGACAACGCGTTTTCGATTTCATCGGCGACGGTGAGCTTCGCGTTGCGCAGCATCCGCGTTTGCCAAAGGATCGTCACGCGCGCGCGCAGCAGGGCCGTGTTGTGCTCGCGCTCACGCACGGTCAGGTCCTGGTCGCGTTCAGCCAGCAGACGCGCGATGTCGTGCTGCGCATCGAGGATGCTCTTGCGCTGCACTTCGGTCGGGTGGGCCGTCAGCACGGGGACGATCAACGCTTCGTCGAAGAACTGCTGCAGCTTCTTTGCACAGTTCCGGTCGACTTCCTTGAGCCGGTCGAGCGCGTGTGCCACCGTCGAAGGTTGCGATACCGACCCGGCGATCGCATGAACGCGGCGGCGACGGTTGTGATGGCGGTCTTCCGCAATATTGGCCAGATGCGAGAAATAGCTGAACGCGCGCACCACCGAGTTGGTTTGCTCGCGGTTCAGCTTGTTGAGCATCTTGTCGAGCTTCTGCGCCGCTTCGCGATCGTCTTCGCGGCGGAATTTGACTGCGGTCTGACGAATGGTTTCGACGACTTCGAAGACTTCGTCACCCTCCTGTTCACGCACGACGTCGCCGAGCAGGCGACCGAGGAAGCGGATGTCCTCGAACAACGGCTGGTCCTTGTCTTCACGCGCACGGGGCGTGGCACTCTGACCGTTGACGGCGGGTTTGCGGCCGACCGGCGCGCTTTTGGCGGCGCCGCGCTTGGCCGGCGCGGGTTTCGCGGCTGGCCGGGCGGGGGATGTCGTGGCGGGCTTTGCTGCAGTGCGCGTGGCCGACTTGGCCTTCGGCACCGAGGTCTTGGCAGCCGCCGCGGTCTTCGACTCGGGCGCCTGTGCCCGTTTGGTCGTGTCTCCGGGCGTCTTCATGGTGGTCCTGGCCGCGTTGGAGCGGGTGGCGGCGATACTGCGCTTGGCAGAGCGGGTACGGTCCTTACCGAGAGACGTCACGATGTTTCCTCAATGAGCATGGGTCATGGCACCGCATGGGTGCGTGCTACCATGTTTTCTTATGTCCACCCCTTGGCCAGAGCCCCTGACAAAATGATCGACTCGCCGTCGCGCGGTTTAGACGTTCCGCACGCAACGCTCAATCAATGGTTCATCCGCGAGGCCGGATGGTCCGCATTTTGTCAGGGTCTCTGAATGAATACAGGGGTGGTGTCTTCTTCCCAGCCGCCTAAGAAGCTGGTGATCGCGTCGCGCGAAAGCCGCTTGGCGATGTGGCAAGCTGAACATGTTCAGGTTGCACTGCAAAAATTATATCCATCTTGCGACGTTTCGATCCTCGGAATGACGACGCGAGGCGATCAAATTCTTGATCGCACGCTGTCGAAAGTCGGTGGAAAGGGTCTTTTTGTTAAGGAACTCGAAGCGGCGCTGGCCGATGGACGCGCCGATCTGGCGGTGCATTCGCTCAAGGATGTGCCCATGGATTTGCCGCCTGGCTTCGCGCTGGCGGCGGTTCTGGACCGTGAGGATCCGCGCGATGCGTTCGTCTCGAACGACCATGCATCGCTCGACGACTTGCCCCCGGGCAGCGTGGTAGGCACCTCGAGTCTGCGTCGCGAGGCACTGTTGCGTGCACGCTACCCTCATCTCGTGATTCAGCCGCTGCGCGGGAATCTTGATACACGGTTACGAAAACTCGATGCCGGCGACTACGCGGGCATCATCCTCGCCGCGGCCGGACTCAAGCGACTGGGTCTCGCGGCACGCATTCGCAGCGTGCTCGAACCCGAGGTCAGCCTGCCGGCAGCCGGACAAGGCGCACTCGGTATCGAAATTGCGGCGGCACGCTCTGACGTCGCGCAATGGCTTGCCCCGTTGCATGACGCACGGACTGCGTTTGCGGTCAGCGCGGAGCGTGCGGTGTCGCGTGCACTTGCCGGCGGTTGCGAAGTGCCGCTCGCCGCGTATGCGGACTGGCATGACGAGGATGGCCAGCAACGTCTGCATCTGCGCGGCTTTGTCGCGCTGCCCGACGGCTCGCGCATCCTGCGCGCCGAGGGGAGCGCGCGGCCGGCCAGCGAAGCGGCCGCCGATGCACTCGGCCGCGAGGTCGCCGAGGCACTGGCCGGGCAGGGTGCGCGCGAGATCGTGCAGGCTGTCCGCGGCGTCAGCGCGCCGCCCGAGAACGCATGACGCAAGGGCCGGCTGTGCCCGACCATTCGCCGGATCCGTCCGGTAACCCGCCGTCGCGGCCGCAGCGCGACGACCCTGCGCCCGCTATGTCCGACACTCCCGACACGTCCAGTTCGTCGACGGCTCGTGCCGTACGCGCAGCCGGTCCGACTCGAGTCATCCTGACGCGGCCTGCGGGCCAGTCCGCGGCGCTTGCCGCGTCCCTGCGCGAAAACGGATGCGAAGCCGTTGAATTTCCGTTGATTGCCATTGCGCCGGCACAGGATCCCGCGCCGCTCGATGCCGCGCTCGGGCGGGTTGGCGACTGTGCACTCGTGGTTTTTGTCTCGCCGAACGCCATCGATCAGGCCTTCGCGCGCTTCAAGGGCGTCTGGCCCGAACACGTGCCGGTCGCGGTCGTCGGCCCGGGGAGCATCGCGGCGCTGTCGCATCACGGGATCGCCGCGCCCGGATATCGGGTCATCGCGCCTGACGGCGCAGCGGTTCAGGCGCGTGCACTGACCGGCGGCCCGGAGACGTCGAGACCGGGCCCGTTTGCTACGCCGGGGTCGTCATCGACAACTGCATCGCCTACGGTACCTGTCGCCGCCGCAACCCCGCAGCCGGACGCGGGAACGACGCCGACCCGGAGTGAGGCGCAACGTGCCGCGGCCGCTCGAGCCGTATCAAGCGACAGTTTCTTTGCCCCGCCGCCCGATCCTGTCACCGTCGACGCTGCTGCGGCGGCAACGGCGGAAGGCTCGACTGTCAGCGCATCGACCGACACGCCCGTCGACCCGGACTCGGTGCGCTTTGACTCGGAAACGCTGATTGCCGCGCTCGAACGCGAGTTGGGCCTGGCTTCGCTCGCCGGGCGGCGCGTGCTGCTCGTGCGCGGCAATGGCGGACGCGAACTCGTCGCCGACACGCTGCGTGAACGCGGTGCTGAAGTCGAGCCGGTCGTCGCTTACCAGCGCAGCGTGCCGGTGCCGGATCCGGCGGCGTTGACCCAGGTGCGGCGCTGGCTGACGGAGCAGCACCCGGAACGTGACCCGGTCTGGGTCGTGACCAGTTCCGAGGGCGTGCGTAACCTGTCGACGCTCGCCGAAATTCATTTCGACGCTCGGGAACAGGCTGCGCTGCACCGCGCGCGTTTTGTCGTGCCGCATCCGCGCATCGCCGAATCGGCTCGAAATGGCGGGTTTGGTACAGTTACGATCAGCGGAGCAGGCGATGCGGCGCTGATACGCGCGATTCTTGCCCTGGACGCCGGGGTTGAAGGCGATGCCAAAGCCAGGGTCGAAGACCCGGCTTTGAACGCAACGACTGCGGCACAAGCGTCGCAGAACTCGCGGGGTGATGCGCCACAACCCGAAACGCCGCGTGCCGATGTGCACGCTGGCCCGTCTGTCAATTCAGCCACCGGAGATCGGGCCTCGACGGACCCGTCTCCGCGGACCGGTGCGACTCCGGCCGCTTCATCGACTCCTCGCGGAGCTTCATCGAGCATGACTGATTCGAAAGACACCTTGACACCGACCCCCATGCCGCCGACGCGCTTCAGCGCGAGCGGCGCCGACCGGCCCGCACCGTCGGGCCGGCAACGCGGACGCCTCTTGCTCGCATGGCTGGCCCTGATCCTCGCCGTGGCGGCGGGCGTCGGCGCGTACGCGTTGAACCGCAAGCTCGACCGGATGGAGCGCGCGCTCAACGACCGTCAGCAGACGAGCGAACGCACCGCCGCGGCTTCGACGCAGGAAAGCACGCGCGCCTTCGAATTCGCGCAGCAGACCGACCGGCGCCTGTCGCAGATCGAAGGCAAGCTGGCCGATGCGCAGGGGCAGCAGCAGGCGCTGCAAAACATGTATCAGGACCTCGCGCGCGATCGCACGCAGTGGACGTTGTCGGAGATCGAGCAGATCGTCGCGAACGCCAGCCAGCAGCTTCAGCTGACGGGCAATGTGCAACTCGCGCTGTTTGCCCTGCAGAACGCCGACGCGCGCCTGTCGCAGACCGAAGGCGCGCAGATCCTCGCGATTCGCAAGGCCTTCGCGCAGGACATCGACAAGCTCAAGGCGACGCCGAACGTCGACATCGCCGGCCTCGCGATCAAGCTCGATGATGCGATCGCACGCATCGACTCGCTGCCGCTCGCGGGCGAAGGCCCCGTGCCGCAGGCAGACTCGGCGTCATCGTCGGCGGCCGCGTCGACGGATACCAGCTCGGCTGCGTCGGCCACGGCCGGTGCGACCGGTGGCAATGCCTTCTCGAATGCGGTCAAACGCTTTGACGCTTTTTGGGGTGAGTTCGGCACACGACTGCTGCACCAGCTCTCCGGCGTCGTTCAGGTTCGCCGCATCGACAACGCCGACGCGATGCTGGTTGCGCCGGATCAGGGGCAATACGTTCGCGCGAACCTGCGCCTGCGCTTGCTGTCGGCGCGCCTGTCGCTGCTCTCGCGCGATCAGAAGACGATGGACTCGGACCTCGACGCCGCGAATGCCGCGATCGCGCATTACTTCGATCCGAATGCACCGGCGACGCGTACCGAGCGCGACCTGATCGCACAGGTACGGCAGGCATCGACCGCGGTCGAGCTGCCGAACCTCAATGCGAGCCTCGACGCGATCCATCAATACAAGAGCGGGGACTGACGCGATGGCGATGCGTGCTCTCTTCTGGCTGGTCCTGCTCTTTGTCGCTGCGGTCGTGATCGCGTTGTTCGGCCATTTCGATGCGGGGCAGGTGCTGATCGTCTATGACCCGTATCGGGTCGACATGTCGCTGAACTTTGCGATCGTGGCGATCGTCGTCACGTTTATCGTGCTGCACATCGTGATCCGCACGGTGCGCAATATCTGGAAGATGCCCGATCGCGTAGCGGCCTATCGTGCGCGCTCGCGTGCCGCGAAGGCGCATGCGTCGTTGCGTGAGGCCGTCGCGAATCTGTTTTCAGGCCGGTTCTCGCGCGCCGAGAAAGCGGCGCGCGATGCAGGCGTGATCGGGGAAAACCAGCCGCCCGCCGCGATCATCGGCGCGCTCGCTGCACACCGCATGCACGAATATGCGCGCCGCGATGCGTGGCTCGAGCAGATTTCCGAAAAGGACTGGCAGGATGCGCGCCTGATGGCGAGTGCCGATATGCGGGCCGATGCGCGCGACGCCGAGGGCGCTTTGAATGCGCTCGCCGAACTCGAAGCGCAGGGCGTGCGACGCCTGCATGCGCAGCAGATTGCGTTGCGTGCGCATCAGCAGCTCAAGCATTGGCCCGAGGTGCTCAAGCTCGTCAAGCAACTCGAAAAGCGCGAAGCGATTCATCCGGCCGTGGCATTGCGGCTGCGTCAGCTCTCGGCTGAAAACCTGCTGCGCGACCGGCGCCACGATTCGGTCGCGTTGCTCGAATGCTGGGACGGCCTGCCGCTCACCGAGCGCCAGACACCGCGCATTGCGGATCTCGCCGCCGATCTGTTGCTCCAGCTCGACAGGCCTCGCGAGGCACGCAAGATCGTCGAGGATGCGCTTGCCCAGCAGTGGGATGCGCGGCTGCTGCGCCGTTATGCAGACTGCGGCGGCAGCGAGGCGCTGCCTTTGATTCAGCGCGCCGAGGGCTGGCAGGAAGATCATCCTGACGATGCCGACCTGAAGTTCACGCTCGGCCGGCTCTGCCTGCAGCAACAGCTGTGGGGCAAGGCGCAGGCCTTCCTTGAACAGTCGCTTGCGCTTGCGGGTGAGAACGACACGCTGAAGGTCCGTGCGCATCGCGCGCTGGCCCGGCTCCATGAAGAACTCGGCAATACGCTCGAGGCGAGTTCGCACTATCGTGCGAGTGCGCTTGCCGTGAAGCTGACCTGAGATCGGCCAAGGTCTCGCCGCTGGCCGCCAGCGGCGAGGGCCCGGCGGCCTTGCCGCTATAATTGCGGCCGACAACATTTCCCCGAACGGCGCGTTGCGCGCCGACCGACAGACCCCCTGAAACAGAGAACACCATGAGCTTCGATCGCGTGCCTGCTGGCAAAGACCTGCCGTCCGATTTCAACGTCATCATCGAGATTCCCGCGCAAAGCGATCCGGTCAAGTACGAAGCCGACAAGGAAATGGGCCTGCTCGTCGTCGACCGTTTTGTCGGCACGGGCATGCGTTACCCGGTGAACTACGGCTTTATTCCGCACACGCTGTCGGGCGACGGCGACCCGGTCGACGTGCTGGTGATCACGCCGTTCCCGCTGCTGGCGGGCTCGGTCGTGCGTGCGCGTGCACTGGGCATGCTGCAAATGACCGACGAGTCGGGCGTGGATGCGAAGCTGATCGCCGTGCCGCACGACAAGGTCTGCCCGATGACCGCGCATATCAAGTCGATGGACGACGTGCCGGGCTACTTGAAGGACCAGATCAAGCACTTCTTCGAGAACTACAAGGCACTCGAAAAGGGCAAGTGGGTCAAGGTTGAAGGCTGGGTCGGCATCGAAGCCGCCCACAAGGAAATCACCGACGGCGTGGCGAACGCGCAGAAGTAAGCTCCGTCGTTCGCTACGGCGGCCCGGCGTGGTCGCTGTCGCAATCGGACTGGAAAAAACCCGGCGAATGCATGACCGCCGGGTTTTTTTGCGCCATCAGTTCGGCTTGGCGCTCGGCTGGATCATCGAATATTCGCCAAAAACGCCATATTCGCTGAACAGCGAATATCGACGCACGGGCGGCGCCGCAGGTGTCAAAAGATTTTCCATTTCATTCGCAAGCCGGACCGCTTGCCTCGGGCGTCGGGTGCCTGAACGGGTCATGCTCGCGCAGCTCATCGACGTAGTTCTGCATATGCGCGGTTTCCTGGGCGAGGAACCGCTCGACCGCATCGGCGAATGACGGATGGGCGAGCCAGTGCGCGGAGTGCGTGACGGTCGGCAGGAAGCCGCGTGCCATTTTGTGTTCGCCTTGCGCGCCGCCTTCGAAAGCTCGCAAACCTTCTTCGATGCAGAATTCGAGCGGCTGGTAGTAGGCCGTTTCGAAGTGCAGGCAGGGGATGTGTTCGATGGCGCCCCAGTAACGTCCATAGAGCGTGCCGCCGTCGATCTCGCGTTGGTAGACGACGAGTGAGCTCGCGACGGGCTTGCCCTCACGCTCGCCGATGACCATCAGCAAGTTGTCGGGCATCGTCTGTCCGATCGTCCTGAAGAAATTCAGATTCAGGTACGGACTCGAATAGTGATCGCGGTAGGTCTGCTGGTAACAGCGATTGAAGAATCGCCAGTCGGCTTCGGTAATGTCGGGGCCCTTGATTCGACGCATCGTCACACCAGCTTCCTGAACCTTTCTGCGTTCCGCTCGGATGTTTTTGCGTTTCTTTTGCTCGAGCGTCGCGAGGAAATCGTCGAAGCTCTGATAACCCGGATTTTCCCAGTGAAACTGCACGCCGGTTCGAGCCATCAGGCCGACCGCGTCGAGCACGGTCGCTTCTTCGTCGGTCGGATAGAGAATGTGCAGCGATGACACGCCGGATTCTTCGGCGAGCGCGCGTAACGTTGCGGCGAGGGTCAGGCGGCTTTCGTCGTCGACGGCCATCAGGCGCGCGCCGGTCACGGGCGTGAACGGTACGGCGCAGAGCAGCTTCGGGTAGTACTCGAGACCATTGCGCCGATACGCATCGGCCCAGGCCCAGTCGAACACATACTCACCGTACGAATGGTCCTTGAGATACAGCGGCGTGGCAGCCACGAGTTCTTCGCCTTCGAAGCTCGTCGCGCCGATCTTTTCGTTGTCACCGAGGGTATGGACGACACCGTCGTCCGCGCCGTTTTCGTCGCTGGCGTTGTCCGCCACATGTGCGACCTGTGCGACATTCGCGTCGTCCGTGTCGCCTTGCCCATTCTTCGAACTGTTACCCGTCGTGCGCCATATCGTCACGAAGCGCGGCGCCCACCCTGTTTCGGCCGTCGCGCAACCGGCGGTGGTCAGCGCGCTTAGGAATTCGTGCCGGAGAAAGGGTGTCGGGCGTGGCTGCTTTGCGAGCAGGGCGTTCCACATTTCGGCATCAAGGTCTGCCGGTGAGTCAACGATGCGCGTGCGATAATCCATCAGAACTGGATGACTCCGAAAGCCTCGCCGATCAAGCGCGATGCATAAGGTCTTAATTCGTCCCTATCTTAGCTGCATATCCCGTCCCGCGTTGCCCACCCGGCATCGGATGCCGGTGCGGTACCCCTAGGATTGCGTCATGACCCACCCGTTCTTCAATCTCTACACCCATGGTTTTGCGCGTGTCGCCGTCGGCGTGCCGCGCTGCCGGGTTGCCGACCCCGCATTCAATGCCGCCGAGACGATCGCGCTCGCACGCAAGGCCGCCGCGCAAGGCGCGGTCATCGTTGCGTTTCCCGAACTCGGACTCTCGGCCTACACCTGCGATGACTTGTTTCATCAGTCCGCCCTGCTCGATGCGTGTGAAGCGGCGCTGAGGACCATCGTCGATGCGTCGAATGAAATCGCGGCGACGGTGATTGTCGGCATGCCGCTGCGCGTGCAGCACACCTTGTTCAATTGTGCGGTGGTGGTGTCGGCGGGGCAGGTGCAGGGGATCGTGCCGAAGAGCTATCTGCCGAACTACAGCGAGTTTTACGAGGCGCGCCAGTTCAGCGCCGCGGAGAACGCGGCAGTCGACTCGATCGAACTCTTCGATCGCACGGTGCCATTCGGCGCGGACCTGGTCTTCCAGGCCACGCAGATGCCGCTGCTGCGTTTTCATGCGGAAATCTGCGAAGACGTGTGGGTGCCAATTCCGCCATCGTCGTTCGCCGCACTCGCGGGCGCGACCGTGCTGATCAATCTGTCCGCTTCGAATGTCGTCGTCGGCAAATCGGGCTATCGTCATCAGCTCGTCGGCCAGCAATCGGCGCGCTGCCTTGCCGCGTATCTCTACACATCGGCCGGGCGGGGTGAGTCGACGACTGATCTCGCGTGGGACGGTCAGGCACTGATCTATGAAAACGGCGAGCTGCTCGCCGAGTCCGAGCGCTTCCTCGACGACTCGCATCTGATCTATGCCGATGTCGATCTCGAGCGGCTCTCGCATGAGCGCCTGCATATGACGACGTTCGCGCAATCCGTGCGCCGTCATCGGGACGAAGTCGCACGCTTCCGTGTGATTCCGGTAGATATGCGGGCGCCCCTCGATCGCGCACTGCCGCTCAATCGCAATGTCGAACGGTTCCCGTATGTGCCGGCCGATCCGCGCCGTCGCGACGAGCGCTGCAACGAGGTCTACAACATTCAGGTGCAGGGCCTCGTGCAGCGGCTGTCGTCGAGCAAGATCTCGAAGGTCGTCATCGGCATTTCGGGCGGACTCGATTCGACACACGCGCTGCTGGTCTGCGCTAAGGCCATGGACCGGCTCAAGTTGCCGCGCACGAATATTCTGGCGTACACGATGCCGGGCTTCGCAACGAGCGAACGCACGCTGAATCAGGCGCGCGAGTTGATGCGCGTGGTCGGCTGCACGGCCCACGAAATCGATATCCGGCCCGCCTGCGAACAGATGCTGCGCGACCTCGGCCATCCCTATAGCGAAGGTCAGGCTCAGTACGACGTCACGTTCGAAAACGTGCAGGCCGGCGAGCGCACGAACCATCTGTTCCGGCTCGCGAACTTCAACCACGCGATCGTGATCGGCACGGGCGATCTCAGCGAACTTGCGCTGGGCTGGTGTACGTATGGGGTCGGTGACCATATGTCGCACTACAACGTGAACGCGAGTGTGCCGAAGACCTTGATCACGCACCTTGTGCGGTGGGTCGCCGAAACGCGTCAGATCGGAGAGAGCGGCGTCGATGTGCTCGAAAACGTGTTGTCGACCGAGATCAGTCCCGAACTCATTCCGTCGAGCGAGTCGGGCAAGATCGAGCAAAGGACCGAGTCGGTGATCGGGCCCTACGAACTGCAGGACTTCAACCTGTACTACACGCTGCGGTTCGGCTTCGCGCCGTCGAAGGTCGCATTCCTGTCGTATTCGGCCTGGCATGACCGCGAAACGGGCCGCTGGCCCGAAAACGCGAAGGTCGCGCGCAATCAGTACGCCCTGTCGGCGATCAAGCACAACCTCGGCATCTTCCTCGACCGGTTCTTCCGTCAGAGCCAGTTCAAGCGGTCGTGCATCCCGAATGCGCCGAAGGTCGGCACGGGCGGATCGCTATCGCCGCGCGGTGACTGGCGCGCGCCGAGCGACTCGGAATCGATCGTGTGGCTCAAGGAACTGAGCACGGTGCCCGAGCAATAGCCGGGCGTGAGGCGCCCGCATGAGGTGTACCCCGCATCGAGTGTCCCGGCGAGGCAGGTAGAATGCACCCATGCACGCGACTGTGCGGCCCGACGATAACCGGCCCGATCCGGTGGTCGGCCGGGCCTGCGACGCCCCCGAAACCGTCCGAATCAAAAGAATCAGAAGAATCCGAAGCATCCACCGCACATCAAGCCTTTTAAGGGACCACCATGAAACGAATCACTGCGATCATCAAGCCGTTCAAGCTCGACGAAGTGCGCGAAGCGCTGGCTGAAGCCGGCCTCACGGGCCTGACGGTGACCGAGGTCAAGGGTTTCGGCCGTCAGAAGGGCCACACCGAGCTGTACCGCGGCGCAGAATATGTCGTCGACTTTTTGCCGAAGGTCAAAATCGAGGTCGTGGTGACCGACGCGCAGTGCGACAGCGTGATCGACGCGATCGTCAATGCCGCACGCACGGGCAAGATCGGCGACGGCAAGATTTTCGTCTCGGACATCGACCGCGTGATCCGGATCCGGACCGGCGAAGAGAACGAAGCCGCGATCTGAGCGGGCGAAGGGATAGGAAAAACGGCGCCGCGGCGCCGTTTTTGTTTTCTGGAAGCGTATGCCGTCTTGTCGTTCGCAAGCCCGATTGACGGCGCCTTCGCGAACACGCACCCTGCGCGCGATGCTCCACTTTGCTGCGCAGATTGCCCGAACGGCCGTGCGAGCCGGCGATGCCGAGCTTAAGGCCGAGTCTTTCCGCCGACGGGATAGCGTTTGAGCAGTTCGGCAAACGAGGCCTCAAGCGCCTTCTCGGCCGGCGTCGCGGCTTTGCCGGCCGTTGGCGCGTCAGCGGCGGCGCCCATCTCGTCAACTGCATGAGACACCTGGTCGCTAATCGGCAGTTTCTCGGCTTCTTTTGCGAATTGCGTCGACGGTTGAAGCAGCACGACGACCGCGCCCGCGCCGCCGTCATGCGGACGGGCCTGGCAGAACGCAATCACTTCTTCTTTCTGGGCGAGCCAGCGGCGAACCTTGCCCTTGAGCACGGGTTCCTTGCCGACCGATCCGAGCCCCTTGCCGTGAATCACGCGCACGCAGCGCAGGCCATGTTTGACGGCCTCGCGCAAAAACGCGCCGAGGGCTTCGCGCGCCTCGTCGCTGCGTTGGCCGTGCAGATCGAGTTGAGCCTGCACGATCCACGTGCCCGCACGCAGTTTCTTGACGACATCGCCACGCACGCCGGGCCGGCAGAATGACAAGGTGTCGTCGACGTCGAGCAAGGCTTCGGGATCGAACTCGTCGGAGATCGATTCGACGAGGACTGCTTTCTCGTCCTGCTGCGTCTTGAGCGGGAGCGGCGGCGGGGTATCGCGTTTTTTCGGCGCGCGCGTCGGCACCGCGAGCGGCGCGACTTCGCCGATCGAACGCCGGAAGACGTCCGCTTCGGCCGCAGCCTCGCGCTTGCGGCGCTCGGTCTCGATCCGGTCGCGTTCGCGGGCTTCAGACTCGGTCTTCAGCTTTTTCGCGAACGCGCCGAGATCGGCGAGATCAGTGATCTTCGAGGCCTTCAAGGTAGCGCTGTGCGTCGAGTGCAGCCATGCAGCCCGTGCCGGCGCTCGTGATGGCCTGGCGATACACGTGGTCCTGCACGTCGCCGGCAGCAAACACGCCCGGCACGCTGGTTGCCGTGGCGTTGCCGCCGAGGCCGGCGTGCGTGACGATGTAGCCGTTCTTCATCTCGAGCTGACCGTCGAACAGGTCCGTGTTCGGCTTGTGACCGATCGCGACGAACACGCCCGCGAGCTTGATGTCTTCGGTCGCGCCCGTGTCGCGGTGCTTGATGCGCAGCGACGTCACACCGGCCTGATCGCCCTGAACTTCATCGACGACGTGGTTCCACTTGATCTCGATCGCGCCTTCCTTTTCCTTCGCGAGCAGGCGATCGACGAGGATCGGCTCGGCGCGGAACTTGTCTCGGCGGTGCACGACCGTCACTTTCTTCGCGATATTCGACAGGTACAGCGCTTCTTCGACCGCGGTATTGCCGCCGCCGATCACTGCCACTTCCTGCTGCTTGTAGAAGAAGCCGTCGCAGGTGGCGCAGGCCGACACGCCCTTGCCCATGAACAGCTCTTCGGACGGCAGGCCCAGGTACTGGGCCGAGGCGCCCGTCGCGATGATCAGCGAGTCGCATGTGTACTCACCCGCATCGCCGATCAGGCGGATCGGCTTTTCGGTCAGCTTGGCGGTGTGAATGTGGTCGAACACAATTTCCGTGTTGAAACGCTCGGCGTGCTCGAGGAACCGCTGCATGAGCTCCGGACCCTGGACGCCGTTCGCGTCGGCCGGCCAGTTTTCGACGTCGGTTGTCGTCATGAGCTGACCGCCTTGTGCGAGGCCCGTGACGAGCACCGGCTTCAGGTTGGCGCGTGCGGCATACACCGCGGCGGTATATCCGGCGGGGCCGGAACCGAGGATCAGCACTTTGGCGTGTTTAACTTGCGACATGTTCTTTCCCCAAAACGGGCAATCAGCAGGCTGTTTTTAGACCGGCAATTATAAGCGGGTGCCGCTACAAGACCGAATCATCCCTATCTATCGCACTGATAGCCGGAACCTCTCTGCGTCGGCCCGGGCGCGCGGGGCGCCTGCGCAGACCGCGCGTCAGAGCCGGATTCCGGCCGTCTTCAGAGTCCATATGGGGGTGGCTTCAAGGGGAGCAAGGCGGTTCGAGGGATCGCTCGATTGTGCAAGGTGGGCGCGGTCGTATCGATGACATGCGCCGCAATCCGGCGCGTGGGCATCGGTTCGCCTGGCGCAACGTCGCGGCGCTTGTGCGGCCACGACAGATCGCAAGGCAGCAGGCGACCTGATGACACGACGTGTAGTCGGGGCCCGGAGGCAGGCGACTCACGGCCAGGGTCGCCACGCACCGGCTGCCCGAATGTTGTTTTTTAGGGCCGGAAGGAGCCGCCGGAGTAGGGAAAGGGGAGCGTTCTCGCTCGGGTGTAGGAGTGTTCAAGCAAAACGTTCGGAATTTGCCCTTGAGCGTTGTTTTTGCTGCTTTTCGATACACATTTTTTTGAGTCTGACCACCCCGATGCGGCTGGAACGCGGGATCGGCGGTTTACAATGGCACGCATCGAACACCCGGCACATCTTGTGCCGACTAAGCATTTCAATGGCGAAAACGACTTATTCCCCTGGCGCGAACGCGCTGCCGCATCGGATGTCGCGGCTGTTTTCGGAAATTCGCTGGCTGATTCAGGCAGCGTTGCTGCTGTTTCTCGTCATGGCGCTGGTCAGCTACAGCCGGCGCGACCCAAGCTGGACGCACTCGGTGCAGGTCGACCACATCTCGAACTGGGCAGGGCGTGTGGGCGCATGGACGTCCGACATGCTGTTCCTCCTGTTTGGCCTGTCGGCGTACTGGTGGATCGTGCTGCTCGCCCGGGGTGTCGCGGGCGGCTACAAGCGCATTGCGGAGCCGCGCGAATTGCGTTCGCGCACGGGGCGCGCGCTCGACGATGACGAGGACGACGCGCCTGTCACGCATTTCGGCGAAGGCTGGTTCGTGCAGATCGCTGCGTTCGTGCTCGTGCTGCTCGCCTCGATGGGCATCGAGTCGCTGCGCATGTGGTCGCTCAAGCTCGCGCTGCCGCGCTCGTCGGGTGGCGTGTTCGGCGATATCGTCGCGAGCGCGGTGTCGCATGCGCTTGGCTTTACAGGCGGGACGCTCGCGTTGCTGCTGGCCTTTTGTATTGGCCTGTCGCTCTATTTCAAATTCTCGTGGCTCAGCGTGGCCGAGAAAGTCGGCGAAGCGCTCATCAATGCCGTGACGCTCGCGCGCCTGCGCCAGGAAGCGAAGCGTGACCGCAAGGCGGGCGAGGTCGCAGCCGTCAAGCGCGAGAACAAGGTCGAACGTGGCCGCGTGAAGCTCGAGGAACACGAGCCGGTGCAGATCGTGCCGCAGGTGACGACCGTCGCGACGTCCGAGCGCGTTGAAAAGGAAAAGCAGCAGCCGTTGTTCGCCGAAATGCCCGACAGCACGCTGCCGCCTCTGGCGCTGCTCGATCCGGCGTCCGCGGTTCAGGAAACGGTGTCGGCCGATACGCTCGAGTTCACCTCGCGGCTCATTGAAAAGAAGCTCAAGGACTTTGGCGTCGACGTCAGTGTGGTCGCCGCGTATCCGGGCCCGGTCGTGACGCGCTACGAAATCGAGCCGGCAACGGGCGTCAAGGGCAGCCAGATCGTCGGCCTCGCAAAGGACCTCGCGCGTTCGCTCTCGCTCGTGTCGATCCGGGTCGTCGAAACGATCCCGGGCAAGAATTTCATGGCGCTCGAGTTGCCGAATCCGCGCCGCCAGACCGTGCGCCTCTCGGAAATCCTGGGGTCGGAAGTCTATGCAGATGCGTCGTCGGCGTTGACGATGGGTCTGGGCAAGGACATCAGCGGCAAGCCGGTGGTCGCCGACCTCGCGAAAATGCCGCACTTGCTGGTAGCCGGGACGACCGGTTCGGGCAAGTCGGTCGGGATCAACGCGATGATTCTGTCGCTGCTCTACAAGGCGACGCCCGATCAGGTCCGCATGATGTTGATCGACCCGAAGATGCTCGAAATGAGCGTCTACGAGGGCATTCCGCATCTGTTGTGTCCGGTCGTCACGGATATGCGCCAGGCTGGCAACGCGCTGAACTGGACCGTGGCCGAGATGGAGCGCCGCTACAAGCTCATGAGCAAGCTTGGCGTGCGCAATCTAAGCGGCTACAACAACAAGATCGACGACGCGGCCAAGCGCGAAGAAAAGATTCCGAACCCGTTCTCGCTGACACCGGATGCGCCGGAGCCGCTCGACCGGCTGCCGACCATCGTGGTGGTGATCGACGAGCTCGCTGACCTCATGATGGTGGTCGGCAAGAAGGTCGAAGAGCTGATCGCGCGGATTGCGCAAAAGGCGCGGGCAGCGGGCATTCACTTGATTCTCGCGACGCAGCGCCCGTCGGTCGACGTGATCACGGGCCTGATCAAGGCCAATGTGCCGACGCGGATGGCGTTCCAGGTGTCGTCGAAAATCGACTCGCGCACGATCCTCGACCAGCAGGGCGCGGAGTCGCTGCTCGGCATGGGCGATATGCTGTATCTGCCGCCGGGTACGGGGCTGCCCGTGCGCGTGCACGGTGCCTTCGTGTCCGACGAAGAAGTGCATCGCGTGGTCGAGAAGCTCAAGGAAGGCGGTGAGGCGAACTACATCGAGGGCATTCTCGAAGGCGGCATCGCCGGTGAAGACGGCGCGATCGGCGGTGAAGCCGGTGCGGGCGGAGCGGGCGGCGGCGAAGCGGATCCGCTTTACGATCAGGCCTGCGATGTCGTGATCAAGCACAAGCGGGCGTCGATCTCGCTGGTTCAGCGTCATTTGCGGATCGGGTATAACCGCGCGGCGCGGCTGCTCGAGCAGATGGAGCAATCGGGCATGGTGTCGGCGATGTCGTCGAACGGCAATCGTGAGATCCTCGTGCCGACACGGGAAGCGGAGTAGCCTCGGGCTCGCGTATGCTCCGGCGTGCCGGGGCGTGCCGGGGCGTGCCGGGGCGTGCCGGGGCGTGCGCAGCGTCGCATCCGGCAACACCTTCGCGTTGCAGTGGCGGTACCGCACGGCGCCCTGTTCCACGGTAGTCCGCACGCGTTGTGCACGGCCCGCCTGATCAGGGCGTTAAACACCCAAACACGTAGGGCGCGCACAGGGAATCGGCATTTGTCAAAATAGGGCACGTTTGTTGCGGCGCCCGCTTCATCCGATTCACGATACGACTATGAAATCCATTCTTCGAACTGCGGTGCTGACCGCATCGCTGCTGTTCGCCTCGCACGCCTTCGCGGGCGGGATCGACGACCTCAAGGCGTTTGTCGCGCAAGTGCACTCCGCGCGAGGTGATTTCGTTCAGCACCAGATCACCGCGAACAAAAATGCGAGCGGCGCGGCGGCCGTCAAGGCCGGCGGAACGCAAAGCGGCAACTTTGTGTTTGCGCGGCCCGGCAAGTTCATCTGGGCGTACACCAAGCCTTATGACCAGTTGCTGCAGGCCGACGGCGACAACTTCTACGTCTACGACAAAGACCTGAACCAGGTCACCGAGCGCAAGCTCGGAAGCGCACTCGGTGCGAGCCCGGCTGCGATCCTGTTCGGCAGCAACGATCTCGACAAGAGCTACAACCTGCGCGACGTCGGCGTGAAGGACGGCATCGACTGGCTCGAGCTGACGCCCAAGAGCCAGGACACCCAATTTCAGCAGATCGGCATCGGCTTCAAGGACGGCACGCTCGCAGCGATGGAACTGCATGACGTGTTTGGCAACGTCACGCTGCTGACCTTCACGAACGTCGTCAAGAACCCGAGTTTGCCCGCCGATACGTTCAAGTTCACACCGCCCAAGGGCGCGGACGTGATCAATGGATGATTTGTTCAAGGTCGAGCCAAGGCGGCCGCTTGCCGAGGCTTTGCGGCCGGCGACGCTCGCCGATGTGATCGGCCAGAAACACCTGCTCGGCCCCGGCAAGCCGTTGCGGCTCGCATTCGAGTCGGGCCGGCCGCATTCGATGCTGCTCTGGGGGCCGCCGGGCGTTGGCAAGACGACGCTCGCGCGCCTGACTGCCGACGCGTTCGACTGTGAGTTCATTGCGCTGTCGGCTGTGTTCGCCGGTGTGAAGGACATTCGCGCGGCCATGGAACAGGCTGAGCAATACCTCGCACAGAGCGGCAAGCAGACGCTGCTGTTCGTCGACGAAATTCACCGCTTCAACAAGGCGCAGCAAGACGCGTTGCTGCCATTCGTCGAATCGGGCCTGGTCGTTTTTATCGGCGCAACGACCGAGAATCCGTCGTTCGAGGTCAATTCGGCTTTGTTGTCGCGCGCGCAGGTGTATGTGCTCAAGGCGCTGACCGAAGACGAGATGCGCGAATTGCTGACTCGAGCTCGCGAGACGGCGCTCTCGCACCTCGAGTTCGAAGAGGCGGCGATCACGACGCTGATCGGCTATGCCGACGGCGACGCACGGCGGTTCCTGAATCTGCTCGAACAGACCGACACCGCAGCCATGGCCTCGGGCAAGTCGAAGATCGATGCCGAGTTTGTCGAAAACGCGCTCACGCTCAATGTCCGGCGTTTCGACAAGGGCGGCGACAACTTCTACGACCAGATCTCGGCCCTGCATAAATCGGTCCGTGGCTCGCACCCCGATGCCGCGTTGTATTGGCTGTGCCGGATGCTCGACGGCGGCGCCGATCCGCGTTATCTCGCGCGGCGCATCATTCGTATGGCCTGGGAAGACATCGGCCTGGCCGATCCGCGTGCGATGCAGATCGCCAATGATGCAGCGCTGACCTACGAGCGCCTCGGCAGCCCGGAAGGCGAACTCGCGCTCGGCCAGGCGGTGATCTATCTGGCGATCGCGGCGAAGAGCAACGCGGGCTACAACGCGTTCAATCAGGCGATGGCTTTCGTGCGGCAGGATAAGTCGCGTGAAGTCCCCGTACATTTGCGCAATGCGCCGACCAAGCTCATGAAAGAGCTCGGCTACGGCCATGATTACCGCTACGCGCATGACGAGCCCAACGCCTACGCGGCGGGCGAGACCTACTTCCCCGACGATCTCGACGAGCCCGGCTGGTACCAGCCGGTGCCACGCGGCACCGAGTCGAAGATCGCCGAAAAGCTCGCCTGGCTGCGCTCGCTCGACAACGAGGCAAGGCGCTCGGAGGAGTAATTTCACGAAAAGCGGGCATAAATCCGGCCTGAACCCGTGAAGTCCCCCGACGCGCTCGGTTAGAATCGCCAGATTCGAATAAACACCCGCAGCGATCTCTTCATGCTCGACCTACAACTTCTCCGCAAGGATCTCGACGCCGTCGTCCGGCGCCTGGCCGACCGTGGCTTCACGTTCGATGCCGCCACGTTCAGCGCACTCGAGGCCGAGCGTCGCGATATCCAGATCAAGACCGAAGAACTTCAGAGCCGCCGCAACTCGCTGTCCAAGCAGATCGGCGCATTGAAGGGCAAAGGCGAAGACGCATCGGCTGTGATGGCCGAAGTCGGCGGCATCGGCGACACGCTCAAGGCGTCGGCCACGCGACTCGACGAGATCCAGACGAAGATGTCGGACTTCCTGCTCGGCGTTCCGAATCTGCCGCACGAGTCGGTGCCGGCCGGCAAGGACGAAAACGACAACGTCGAAGTGCGTCGCTGGGGCGCGCCGCGCACGTTCGATTTCGAGGTCAAGGATCACGTCGATGTCGGCGAGCCGCTCGGTCTCGATTTCACGACGGGCGCGAAGCTCTCGGGCGCGCGCTTCACGTTGCTGCGCGGTCCGATGGCCCGTCTGCATCGCGCGCTCGCGCAGTTCATGATCGATACGCACACGACACAGCACGGCTACACCGAGTGCTACACGCCGTATATCGTGAATCCGGAAGTGCTGTTCGGCACGGGCCAGCTGCCCAAGTTCGGCGACGACATGTTCCGCGTCGAGAAGGGCGGTGGCGAAAACACGATCACGCAGTACCTGATTTCGACGTCGGAAATCACGCTCACGAATACCGTACGCGACAGCATCCTCGATGCCGCGCAACTGCCGATCAAGCTGACCGCGCATTCGCCGTGCTTCCGTTCGGAAGCGGGTTCGTACGGTCGCGATACACGCGGCATGATCCGCCAGCATCAGTTCGACAAGGTCGAGATGGTGCAGGTCACGACGCCCGATCAGTCGTATGAAGCGCTCGAGCAGATGGTCGTTCACGCCGAGACGATCCTGCAGAAGCTGGAACTGCCGTATCGCGTGATCACGCTGTGCACGGGCGATATGGGCTTCACCGCTGCGAAGACGTACGACCTCGAAGTGTGGATCCCTGCGCAAGGGACCTATCGCGAGATATCGTCGTGCTCGAACACCGAAGCGTTCCAGGCGCGCCGCATGCAAACGCGTTTCCGCAATGCGCAGGGCAAGCCCGAGAACGTGCATACGCTCAACGGTTCGGGTCTCGCTGTGGGCCGTACGCTTGTTGCCGTGCTCGAGAATTATCAGAACGCGGATGGCTCGGTGAATGTGCCGACGGTGCTGCGTCCGTATCTCGGCGGTCAGGCGGTATTGACGAAGCTCGACTGATCGACTTCTGCTGCGCAACAAAAAATATTGAGCGGAGTGCAACAAGGGACTTGAAAAGCCGAAAGGCCTCCGCTAATATCTCGTTTCTGTCGCAGCTGACCTCCCCGCGACAGATCAAGCAGTTCAAAGCGGCCAGCAGTATCAGCGTCGCGCAGGCTGTGAACACCCGGAAAGGTGGCAGAGTGGTCGAATGTACCTGACTCGAAATCAGGCGTACGGTTTCCCCGTACCGTGGGTTCGAATCCCACCCTTTCCGCCAAGTATTGATAAAAAAGCCCATGCAAGTCATGGGCTTTTTTGCATTCAGCAGTTTGCAAATCGTCGTGCTGTATTCGTCACGCGTGGCGCGATTCGAATGACTTCAACTGTCGTGCCCGTCGTGCTCTTTGCACTCAGGTTTTGCGAAGAGGTCAACGACGGGAGATACCCGAAGCGTGATTCATCGACGTTGTGCGCGTCGTGCTTCCGCCGACAGTGGACTCCATTCGAGCAACGCAATGAATCCGTCGCTCGCTGCGACGATCAACTGCTCGCCATGGCGATGCACGACGGTGCCGGGTTCGAAACGATGCGCTTGTTGCCACGCCTCCACGCGCGACACGTAGAGCTTGCCCTCGCGAAGCGGTGCAATGCATTCGAGCAAACCGAATGAGCGTACCGTCAGCATGATCTCGTCGATGGTCAGCGAGAAATCGAGCGTGCGATGCGCATCGGTGTCGAACGGCCAGTAGTCACCACCGTGTTGCGGAGTGGCCGCGGGCCAAAGCGTTGGCAGCTCACGTGCCGCCCGTAATGCAAGCGGGCCGAGTGCGAGTTGCGTCTTGAGCTCGAGCGTCTCGTGCGTTTCGTTCTCCTGCATGGGAAAGAAGGTCTGCGCAAGAATGTCGCCGGTATCAAAGTCGGGTTCGATCTTGTGGCAACTTACGCCCCACTCGCGCCGCCGTTCCCGAATGGCGCGGCATAGAGGATAGGGGCCACGCGCCACGGGTAGCGGAGACGGATGAAAGTTGATGGCGTAGGGCAGATACTTGCGCCAGTCCGGCACGCGCCACGGATGCCCGGCGACCACGAGCGCGACGCAGCCGTCGCGCGCGAGATCAGACAAGTCCGCAGGCAGGATCCGCGAAAGCTGGATCGGCACGCGAAGGCGCTCAGCGCGGGCCAGCATGGCAGCGTTGGTGTCTCGCGCCGAAAGCAGGTTGGTCGAGAATATTTTGATCGGTTCCCAGCCGGCTTCGACGAACGCGTCGAGGACAATCTGGTACCGGTCAATCGTGGCAATGGCAAAGCGCATAAGCGGACTGGCAGCAATCGAGGGCGCGGCTCGCTGTTGGATCCGCTCATCGAGCCGGTCATCGATGCGATCGTCGATACATAGAAGGATGCGACGACCGATGCCACGATGAATGCAATGAGTGGGACAGTGAGCCGAACGCGCACTGTGCGCTTGTCAGCACGAAATACGAAGAGGGTGCATATTGCCTGGCGTTACGGGTGTAATGCATCACGAGATGATTCAATAACCCCACGGAGCGTGGTGCGGCGAGCCGGGCATTTTGACCGCGCCGCGCAGCGCGGCTAGCATGTGGGATTGGCCGGAATCGGCGCGCGGCCGGGGCAGGATAGTGACCCGCAGTATTGACCCCGAGTCCGCGCGATACCCCGAAACATAAACCGGCGTAGCAAACGAGGATTTCCCGATGGACGACGTTAAGGCGGCGCCACACGACCCTGCAGAACAGGCTCAGGCTGCGGCCGGCGTGCATGCCGACAAGCATGCCCAAAAGCGTGACGCCGGTCATGCCGGCGATGACGCGCACGAAGACGAAGGCGTGCCGCTGTCGACTCGCATTCGCGAGCGCGTGATCAACGCGCGCGGCCGCTATTTTGCGAATGACAATATTGCGGAATACATCCGCGACGGCGAACTCGACACCCTTCAACAGGAAGTCGAGGAGAAGATGCGCGGTGTGCTCGAAAGTCTCGTTATCGATATCGAGAACGATCACAACACGCAGGACACCGCACGCCGTGTGGCGAAGATGTTTATCCGTGAGGTGTTCAGCGGCCGTTATCAGGCCGCGCCTCCGGTGACCGAGTTTCCGAATGCGGCCGCGCTCAACGAACTGATGATCGTCGGTCCGATGACCGTGCGCAGTGCCTGCTCGCACCACCTGTGTCCGATCATTGGCCGCGTGTGGATCGGCGTGATGCCCAATGAGCATTCGAACCTGATCGGGTTGTCGAAATATGCGCGCCTGATGGACTGGATCATGAGCCGTCCGCAAATTCAGGAAGAGGCGGTTGCGCAACTCGCCGATCTTCTCGAGAAGCGCCTGCAGCCCGACGGCCTCGCTGTCGTGCTCGAGGCCGATCACTACTGCATGCATTGGCGCGGCGTGAAGGACAACCAGTCGAAGATGGTCAACAGCGTGATGCGTGGCTCGTTCCTGCGCGATTCGGTCCTGCGTCGCGAGTTTCTCTCGCTGCTTCAGACCAACGCACGCTAAACAACACACACGGCGATTCAACGCAGTTGCGTCACAATGACGCATTCGTCACAATATCTATTCGGTTTTAGCAAGGGCTCGCACTTCGCGGGCCTTTTATTTTCTTTCTGTTTATTTCCCGAATCCCATTTGCAGAGATCTGTAACTTTCACGGATCCATTTAACCCACATGTTGGGCTCTGCATGATAGGGATTTCCCGACTTATCGAAATCGGCAAGTCGCAAAAAAAATTTGGTATTAGAAAGCGCGGGCGCGCTTCGATATGCTTCGTCGACTCATAGCTTGAGCCACCACCCTTACAACAACAGACGAAGATGGAGACTGCATGAAGCGCCTTTTGAAATCCGCCATTCTCGCGTCGGCTGCCGCCGCGTCCTTTGGTCTCTCGATCGCCGGTGCACACGCTGCCGATGCGACGAAGATCGGCTTCCTGGTCAAGATGCCCGAGCAAGCCTGGTTCATCAATGAACAAAAGGCTGCGACCGAAGCAGGCAAGAAGGACGGCTTCGACGTGATCAACATCGGCACGCCCGATGGCGAGAAGACGCTCGCAGCGATCGACAACCTCGGCGCACAAGGCGCACAAGGCTTCGTGATCTGCGCACCGGACGTGCGTCTCGGACCGGCAATCGCCGCCCGCGCGAAGAAGTACAACATGAAATTCGTGACGGTTGACGACCAGCTCGTCGACTCGTCGGGCAAGCCGCTCGCAGACGTGCCCCACCTCGGCATGTCGGCATTCAAGATCGGTCAGCAAGTCGGCACGACGATCGCCGACGAAATGAAGAAGCGCGGCTGGAAGCCGGAAGAAGTCGGCGCGATCCGCATCTCCGACTACGAACTGCCGACGGCAAAGCTGCGTACGGACGGTGCGACGGACGCACTCGTTGCAGCGGGCTTCAAGAAGGAAAACATTTTCGACGCGCCGCAAAAGACGACGGATACGGAAGGCGGCTTTAACGCAACCACGCCGGTGCTGTCGCAGCACTCGAACATCCACAAGTGGGTCATCTTCGCGCTGAACGAAGAAACCGTGCTGGGTGGCGTGCGTGCAACGGAACAGCTGCATATCGCATCGGATAACGTGATCGGCGTTGGCATCAACGGCGCGGGCGAAGCCTGGGCCGAGTTCCAGAAGAAGGCGCCCACGGGCTTCTTCGGCACGATCGCAGTGAGCTCGACGACGCACGGCCGTCAAAGCGCGGAAAACCTCGATGCGTGGATCACGAAGGGCACGAAGCCGCAAGCGAACACCGAAACGACCGGCACGCTGATGACGCGTGACAACTGGACGCAGGTCAAGACCCAACTGGGTCTGTAATCGGACGAGCCTGCGCAACGGCCGAGGCATGCACGAGGACATCACACCCGGATGTCCTCGAACGCAGCTCGAATTCCGAAGCCAGGCTCCGAAGCGTGCCACGAAGCGACGATGCGCGAGTCCGGTGAGATCGGCGCACGCATTGTCGAAGTAGTCTTGTATCGAAACTGAACGAGAAGGCCTCGAGGCGCGCATGGACGATTCGTCCTGCGCGCCGCTTTTTTACGGACATCGATGAGCGCACCACACGACAGTTATTTGTACCTCGATGACATCTCCGTGCGTTTTCCGGGGGTGCTCGCGCTCGGCGGCGTGTCGCTCGACGTGCGTGCCGGCGAAGTGCACGGGCTCATGGGCGAGAACGGCGCGGGCAAATCGACGCTGCTCAAGGTGCTCTCGGGCGTGAATCATCCCGAAAGCGGCACGCTGCATCTGGATGGCAAGGCCCAGACCTTCGTATCGACGAAGGCGGCGATCGACGCCGGCATTGCGATCATTTACCAGGAACTCCACCTGGTGCCTGAGCTCACGGTTGCGGAAAACCTGATGCTCGGCCAGTTGCCGAACCGCTTTGGCGTGCTCGACGAACGCACGCTCGTGAAGCGCGCGATCAGCGAACTCGAGCGCCTCGGCGAAAAGATCGACCCGCAGACGCCCGTCAAGGCGCTGTCGATCGGTCAACGCCAGATGATCGAAATCGGTAAGGCGCTGATGCGCAATGCGCGCGTGATCGCGTTCGATGAACCGACCAGTTCATTGTCGTCGCGCGAAACCGAACGTCTTTTTGCGATCATCCGGCAGCTTCGCGCCGAAGGGCGCGCCATCATCTACGTGACCCATCGCATGGATGAGGTCTATGAGCTCTGCGATCGCGTGACGGTGTTCCGCGACGGCAAGCGCGTGTCGACGTACGAGTCGGTCAAGGATCTCGATCGCGATACGCTGATCAGCGCGATGGTCGGGCGCTCGATCACCGACGTGTATGGCTACCGCACGCGTGAATATGGCGATGTGCAAATCGAAGTTCGTGACCTCACGGGTCCCGGACTGACTGCACCGGTGAGTTTCGCCGCGCGCAAGGGCGAGATCGTCGGCTTCTTCGGGCTCGTCGGCGCAGGGCGTTCCGAGCTCATGAAGCTGATCTACGGCGCGGAGCAGTCCACGGGCGGCGAAATCCGCCTGAATGGCAAAGTGACGAACTTCCGCACGCCGCGCGACGCCGTGCGAGCAGGTCTGGCACTGTGCCCCGAAGATCGCAAGCAAGAAGGCATCGTCGCGATCGCATCCGTCAGCGACAACCTCAATATCAGCTGCCGGCGCCACCATAGTCCGATGGGTTTCCTCCTCGACGATAAGCGCGAGGCGCAAACGACCGATGAGTACATCGACAAGCTCGCGATCAAGACGCGCACGGGCGAGACGGTGATCGGCACGCTGTCGGGCGGCAATCAGCAGAAGGTGATCCTGTCGCGCTGGCTGGCCGAGGAAATCGACGTGTTCCTGATGGACGAGCCGACACGCGGCATCGACGTCGGCGCACGGGCGGAAATCTACAACCTGCTGTATCAGCTCGCCGAGACCGGCCGCACCGTGCTCGTCGTGTCGAGCGACCTTGCTGAAGTGATCGGCGTCGCCGATCGCGTGCTGGTCATGAAGCAGGGCAAGCTCGTGGGCGATTTACCGAAGGCTGAAGCGTTGCCCGAGAAGCTGATCAAGCTCGCCTTGCCGCAGTGAGACAGATCAAGCGCCACTGATAAAGAGCGACAGATAGCGAGACTGAAGGCAGAAGCATTCTTTAGGAATTTATCGATGAACACTTCCATTCAACCTAACGCCGCGCCCGGCGCACGTGCGCGCACGGCCCGCATGTGGGACCTTATCAACAAGTCGGGCATCGTCATGGTGTTCCTGATCTTGCTCATCGTGTTGTCGGTCGCCGTGCCGGGCTTCACAAGCGTGCGCAATATTCAGGGCCTGCTGCTGTCGGTCACGCTGATTGGCTCGATCGCGGTCACGATGATGTTCGTGCTCGCGCTCGGCGAGGTCGATCTCTCGGTCGCGTCGATCGTCGCGTTTTCGGGTGTCGTCGCGTCGACGGTGATCACCGCGTCGCATAGCGTGACGCTGGGCATTCTGGCCGGCATTCTCGCCGGCGGCCTGGTGGGCCTGATCAACGGCGTGCTCGTTGCACGCTTCGAAATCAACTCGCTGATCGTCACGCTCGCGATGATGGAGGTCGTGCGCGGCCTCGCGTACATCACGTCGAACGGCGACGCCGTCATGATCTCGGAAGAGCGCTTCTTCGACCTCGGCGGCGGCGATATCTTCGGCATCGGCTACCCGGTGTGGAGCACGATCGTCGGCTTCATCATCTTCGGCTTCCTTCTGAGAAAGACGGTGTTCGGCAAGAACGTGCTCGCCGTCGGCGGCAATACCGACGCCGCACGCCTCGCCGGCCTGCCCGTGATGCGCATCAAGGTGCTGGTGTTCGTGCTGCAGGGCCTCGTGACGGGTTTTGCCGGCGTCATGCTCGCATCGCGGATGAGCCTGGGTGACCCGAAGACGTCGGTCGGCCTCGAGCTCGGCGTGATTTCGGCTTGCGTGCTGGGTGGCGTGTCGCTCACCGGCGGCGTCGCGACGATCTCGGGCGTGCTGGTCGGCGTGCTGATCATGGGCTCGGTGCAGGACGCGATGAGCCTGCTCAACGTGCCGACGTTCTATCAATACCTGATTCGCGGCGGCATTCTGCTGCTCGCCGTGCTGTTCGACCGCTTCCGTCGCAGCAAGCGCATCGTGTAACGACGCAGCGCCTCAAACACAGCGCTGCAAACACAACGGGCCGTCGCAAGTGATCGCATAGCGAATCACTTGCGACGGCCCGATTGTTTTTGTGTCGTTGAACGGAGTCTGTTCAGACTCAGCGTTCCGGCCTTAGTGCTTCAAGCCGCTGCGACCGTCCGCATGGCTGCGAGCACAGCGTCTTTCTTCTCGCTCAGATGCGAGCGCAGAATGGCCGACATCATCGCGCCATCGCGTGCTTCGAGCGCGGCAATCATCTTCTCGTGATCGGACACTGCGCGCTGCCATTTCTTCGGATCGTGATTCGACCGGAAGCGCAAAGCCTGCAGGCGGCGATTGACCGACTGATAGGTCTGACGCAGCGACGTATTGCCGGCGATCTCATTGATGAGGTCGTGAATCTGCTGATTGAGCGCGTAGTAGCCGGGCAGATCGACGCGCGCGTAGCACGCGAGCATCGAGAAATGCAGGGCCTTCACTTCGGCCAGTTGCTCGGGCGTGATGCGCGCGCAAGCCAGCTCGCCAGCGAACCCTTCGAGGCATCCGAGCAATTCGAACGCATCGATGATGTCGGCTTCGCTGAGCACCGGCACCACGGCGCCGCGATTGGGCTGATGCTCGATCAGGCCTTCGGCCGCCAGCGCCTTGAGCGCCTCACGCAGCGGGGTGCGCGAGACGCCGAGCGACGCGCAAAGGTCGCGCTCATTGAGGCGCGTGCCGGGCGGCAGCGTGCCTTCGACGATCAGCTTGCGAAGGGCGGTCGTGACCGCCGCATGCAAGACCGGCCGCTCGATCGTCACGCTGCGAATACCTTCGAGCGCGGCTTCGAGTTCGGGCGTCTTACTGACACCCTTCAGTTTGGGATTCTGTATGCCGTTGTCCGTCATATCGTGGCTCGTTTTCGAATCAGGGTTTACCAAAATATTAAGGGCACAAAATTACAATCGTCCATACGGGTAAGCGCCACAGTCGGCGCTCAGGCAGAAACCTTATGAACGCTACTCATACGATTGCAAAGGACATCGGGCGCGAGTATGGTATGCAAAATACCAAATACCACCACGCGTCGAGGAACCATGCTGAAGCTTAATTCGCATCCCAGCGGTCGCCACTTTCTCCAAATACCGGGACCCAGCACGGTTCCAGATCGCATTTTACGGGCAATGGATTATCCGACCATCGATCATCGAGGTCCGGAATTTCAATCGCTCGGAATAAAAGTACTCGCGTCGATTCGGAAAATATTCAAAACCGATAATCCGGTCGTGATCTATCCTTCGTCCGGCACGGGCGCGTGGGAAGCCGCTCTGGTCAATACACTATCAGCTGGCGATCACGTATTGATGTACGAGACAGGCCATTTTGCGACACTTTGGAAAAAGCTGGCCGATAAGCTTGCATTAAATGCGGAATTGATTTCTGGTGATTGGCGTCATGGTGTGGATGCCGCCAAAATCGAAGAACGTCTGAAAGCGGATACCGCGCACCAGATCAAGGCGGTCTGCGTCGTGCATAACGAGACGTCGACGGGCGCGACGTCGGATATCGCCTCGGTGCGTGCGGCGATCGACCGCGCGGGTCACCCGGCGCTGCTGCTTGTCGATACGATTTCGGGTCTCGGCTCGGCCGACTACCGCCACGACGAGTGGGGCGTCGACGTCACGATCAGCGGTTCGCAGAAGGGTCTGATGCTGCCGCCGGGTCTGGGCTTCAATGCGATCTCGAAGAAGGCGCTCGAGGCATCGAAGCAGGCGACGCTGCCCAAGGCGTATTGGGGCTGGGAAGAAATTCTCGCGATGAACGAGAAGGGCTTCTGGCCGTACACGCCGGCGACGAATTTGCTGTACGGCTTGTCGGAAGCGTGCGACATGCTGCTCGAGGAAGGGCTGGATCAGGTATTCAAGCGCCATCAGCGTCACGGCGAGGCGGCGCGTCGCGCCGTGCGCGCATGGGGCTTCGAGGTGCTCTGCCAGAACCCGGCGGAGTACAGCCCGGTGCTGACAGCGATCGTAATGCCGGAAGACGGCAAGGGCGGCCGCCACAACGCGGATGCGTTCCGCAAGGTCGTGCTCGAGAACTTCAATATGTCGCTCGGGCAGGGGTTGGGCAAGGTAACGGGCTGGGTGTTCCGGATCGGGCACCTGGGCGATTTCAACGACCTGACGCTGCTCGGCTCGCTGGCCGGCATCGAAGCAGGTCTGATCAAGGCCGGCGTGCCGCATCAGCGTGGCGGCGTGCAGGCAGCGATCGACTATCTCGCGGAGACGGCTGGACGATGAACGACGACCGGATGCGGCGCCTGGCGGGTTTGCTGATCGACGCACGCCGTGCGGGCACGACGCTCGACACGGTGCCGGACGATCTCGTGCCGGCGGACAATGACGAGGCGTACACCGCGCAAGCGATCACGATCGCTGCGCTGGGCGGATCCGCGGGTTACAAGATCGGGGCACGCTCGCCCGAAGCGGCGCCGCAGTTCGCCGCGTTGCCGGCCGACAAAGTGATGCGCAACGGGGCGACGCTTGCGTTCGGCGCGTTTGCGCGTGTCGGCCTCGAGCTCGAAATTGCGTTCCGCTTCGGCAGCGTGGTCGATGCATCGTTCGCGTCGCTTGACGATACCGCCATCCTCTCGCGCATCGCGACGGTTCACGTGACGAGCGAAGTCGTCGACAGCCGCTACGCGGACTTCCCTAAGACACCCAAGCTCGCGCAGCTCGCCGACTTGCAGAACAACGGCGCGCTGGTCGTCAACGAAGGCGTGCCGTATCGCGATGACCTGCCGTACCTCGAGCCGACCGTGGCGTTTCGTTGCGGCGCGCACGAGATCTTCAAGGGGCCGGCACGGAATCCGTGCGGCGACCCGCGGCGTCTTGTGACGTGGCTTGTGCGTGACCTGCTCGCGCGCGGCAGAACCATCGCCGCCGGTGATGTGCTGACGTGTGGCTCGTATACGGGCTGCCAGTTTGTGCAGGCCGGGGGTGCCGTCAGCGGCACCATCGACGGAATCGGTGAAGTGAATTACACGCTCGCTTAGGTGTCGTGATAAGCGGCGTGATACCAGGGTGGCACCCGGCCCAGTCCGCGCAGCGCGCGGCGTGGCCGGCAAGGACGCAGCGGGATTGGGATCAGGACCAGATCCGGCTCCCGACGATGCGTTCAGTGGCAGAACCGTGACAGTTCAGTAAGACCTTACATGAACCTGTCACGCAGTATTGGCTAAGCTGGCCGCCTTGCCGGGGTCAGCCCGACGATCAACGAAAAGATCTGGACCAGAACAGCCAGGCACCACGGGAGACGCGCCACATCACGGCGTCGCACGCGGCAGCGGGCCAAATACGGGAGCTTCTGATGTTTCGCCGTGTCACCACGAAGGTGCTTCTCCTGCTAAGCGTGATGTACTGCATCACGTATATCGATCGTGTGAATGTCAGCACCGCGGCCGCGCAGTTCGGCCCCGAGTTCGGGCTTTCGCATACGCAGATCGGGTTTGTCTTTTCCGCTTTTGCCTATCCCTACCTGATCATCCAGGTGTTCGGCGGCTGGCTCGGCGATCGCTTCGGGCCGCGTCGCACGCTGACCGTCTGCGCGATCGCGTGGGCGGGTGCGACGATCCTGACGGGTTTCGCCACGGGCATCGTGTCGATGGTGTTTGCGCGCCTGCTGCTCGGCCTCGGCGAAGGCGCGACCTTCCCGACCGCGACGCGCGCGATGTCGAACTGGATGGTTCCCGAGCGCCGCGGGTTTGCGCAGGGCATCACGCACGCGGCCTCGCGGATCGGCAATGCCGTGGCGCCGCCGCTCGTCACCTGGCTGATGCTGACCACCACCTGGCGTGGCGCGTTCTTTATCGTCGGCGCGGGCAGCATGATCTGGGCCTTCGTCTGGGGCTGGTACTTCCGCGACAATCCGCGCGAACACCGCCGGATCTCCACCGAGGAAGCCGATGCACTCCCGGCCTACAGCGGCAATCGCGCGCAGACGCCGGTGCCCTGGGGCCCGCTTCTGGCGCGCATGCTGCCGGTCACGGTGGTGTACTTCTGCTACGGCTGGGTGCTGTGGATGTTCCTGACGTGGATTCCGCAGTACTTCCAGCAGAGCCATCATATGCAGCTCGGCAAGTCGGCCGTGTTCTCGTCGGGCGTGTTCTTCGCCGGCGTGATCGGCGACTGGCTCGGCGGCGTGGTCACCGACCGCGTGCTGATGCGCACGGGCAAGCTGCGCCTCGCGCGCAACTGGATGGTCGCGATCTGCATGATGCTGACGTTCCTGTCGCTGCTGCCGATCCTGCTGGTGCCGAATATCAGCGTGCCGCTCGCCGCGATCTCGCTGAGTGCCGGGTTCTTCTTCAACGAAATGACGATCGGACCGATGTGGGCCGTGCCGATGGATATCGCGCCGAAATACTCGGGCACGGCGTCGGGAATCATGAATATGGGCTCGGCGGGTGCTGCGATCGTCAGCCCCGTGATCGGCGGCTGGATCATCGACCGCACCGGGAACTGGAGCCTGCCGTTCGTCGTGCTGATGGTGCTTATGCTGATCGGTACGGTACTCGCGTTCGTGATGCGCCCCGAGCGCCAGCTCGAAACCGAGGCCGAAGCAGGGAAAGCCACCGAGCCGCGTTACAGCTAAGTCGGCTGGATTCGCGGGCAGCATTGTCTTGCGGGGCGGTTCCGGGGCGGCGAGATGGCCGAACCGGGCCGGACCCGACTCCCCCTATGCGGAAAGCGCATCGCTAAACACTATGCATGCACCAAGCGCCTGTTTTTACGGGCGCTTTTTTTCGCGCTCTATCTGTCTAATGAATAAAGTTTTACAGAAATCGGCCGTAGTTAATGGGATGCGCCGGCGCGAAGTGTATGCAAAACGTAGGTGTCGATGTATCACATTGAAAGGATGAGAACCGGACAAAGCCGGCGCCGCGGTTTCGTTCGGGTCGTGGAACTTCACTCATGTTAAAGAACCTCTCGATTCGCCAATGCGTCAACGCCATCATCGGCCTGTTCGGCCTTGCGTTGATTGCGGGTGCCTTGCTCGGCGTGCTGTCGCTGAACTCGGCCAATCGCTCGCTCAAGCAGATGTACACGGTCGATACGCCAGCCGTGGCCAATCTTGAGGGCAGCTCAGGCCAGTTGCTCCGCCTGCGTCTCGCGCTCGCGACGTATCAGTCGCTGGTCGATATCAATGACGCGGATGGTGCGAACGCCGTGCTCAAGCGCGCCGACACGTACATCAAGCTCTCGGACGAGCGACTCAACGCCTATCTTGCCCAAGTGGGCAACGACGAGGGCGGTCGCAGTCTTGTCGAAGATATGCAGAAGAAGCGTGACGCGTTCCTGCATACCGGCATCGATCCGGCGATGGCTGCACTCAAGGCCGGCGACAAGGCGGCGTTCAACGAATTTCAGGCGCACAAGCTTTCGCCGCTGTATTCGGCGTACGAGAAGGCGATGCTCGAACTCGAGAAGCGCCAGGTCGATATCGGCGAGGCGCGTTACGAGGCGGCGCAATCGCAGTTCTCGATGGTGATCATCGCGGTCGCGATCGGTATCGGCGCTGCCTTGCTGTTGTCGCTGTTTGCGCGAATCTGGCTCGTCAATTCGATCGTCAAGCCGGTCGATGCCGCTGTCGAGAGCTTTGGCCGTATCGCGGCCGGCGATCTGACGGGCACGGTCGAGGTGCGCAGCAACAACGAAATGGGCAAGCTCAGCGCTGCGCTGAGCACGATGCAGGACTCGCTGATCGCGACCGTGGGCGTCGTGCGCACGGGGACCGAGTCGATCAATGTCGGCGTGAGCGAGATCGCATCGGGCAACACCAATCTGTCGCAACGTACTGAAGAGCAGGCGGCGTCGCTCGAAGAAACCGCGGCGAGCATGGAAGAGCTGACGTCGACCGTGAAGCAGACGGCCGATAACGTCCGTCAGGCGACCCAGCTTGCCGACGGCGCGTCGAGCCTGGCTGCCGAGGGTGGCAAGCTGGCCCGCGACGTGGTCGGCACGATGCAGAACATTGTCGACGACTCGCGCCGCATCGGTGACATCGTCGGCGTGATCGAAGGCATCGCGTTCCAGACCAACATCCTTGCACTCAACGCGGCCGTCGAAGCGGCACGCGCCGGTGAGCAGGGCCGCGGGTTTGCAGTCGTCGCAAGCGAAGTGCGCTCGCTCGCGCAACGCAGCGCGACGGCGGCCAAGGAAATCAAGGGCTTGATCTCCGATTCGACGCAGCGTGTCGAAACGGGCGCCACGCTCGTCGAGCGCTCGGGTTCCACGATGAGCGAGATCGTTGCCGCGATCAATCGCGTGAGCGCGATCATGAACGAAATCGCGGCTGCATCGAGCGAACAGAGCAACGGCATCGACCAGGTCAATATCGCGATCTCGCAGATGGACAACGTGACGCAACAGAATGCGGCGCTCGTCGAGCAGGCCGCCGCAGCTGCGGCCTCGCTCGAAGATCAGGCACAACGCCTGAGCGATGCGGTGGCGGTGTTCCGCATCGAGCAGCAAGCACGAGCAGCATTCGGCGGTCGCTCATCGGGTCACACGAGTGCCACGGGCAATATGCGCATGGACTTCCGCCCCGCGCGTTGAGGCTCGTTAGCTCGTCGACTCGTGGATACGTCGGATCGGTGGCTCGCTAAAGCCCAGAGGCACCCAGGCGTCGAAGCTTGAGTGCTTCAATGCCCCAAAGCCTCTTGGCCTCAACGTTGGAATGTTCAAAGCTTCAAGGCGGCCCGCATGCGCGGCCCGCCTTTTTTCTTGGCTGTGATATTTTGCCGGTAGGCTTGCAACAAGCCCTGTGCGAGGGGGCGCAGAAGCGGTCCCGCTGTACATGGCGTGCACGGGTCTATCCACTGTCTATTGCGTCCGTCCACCGCGCGCTTATCACCGCCACGTCGTCAGAAGTTCATGCAGCAACACGAACACGTCACGCCCCAATCTGCTATCGCAGGTGAAACGCATCGGCTCTCGAAGGTCATTGTTGCGACTTCGCTTGTCAGTTGCATCGAGCTGTTTGACTTCACGGTGTTCGGGCTGTTTGCCGCCGTTATCGGCGAGCAATTCTTTCCCGCTGCAAACCCGCTGACGTCGCTGTTGCTCGCCGCCGGCACGTTTGGCGCCGGGTTTCTCGCCCGGCCCGTCGGCGCGGTCTGGATCGGCCGGTACGCCGATCGCGTCGGGCGGCGTGCGGCCATGCTGTCGACAAGCTGGATGATGGCCGCAGGTACGGCCGCGATCGCGTTGTGCCCGCCGTTTTCGCGCATTGGCGTTGCGGCCCCGATCGTCGTCCTGGCCGGGCGACTCCTGCAAGGGCTGGCCGCCGGCGGCGAAATCGGTGCGGCAGCCAGTTACGCGATGGAGGCGGTACCGCGCGCGCGTCGCGGTTATGTCGTGAGCTGGCAGCTCGCCGGTCAGGGCGCGGCCGCATTGCTCGGCGCGTGCTTTGGCCTGGTACTCACGCATTCGATGCCGGCAGCCAGTTTCGCCGCATGGGGCTGGCGCGTTCCGTTTCTCGCTGGCCTGTTGATCGTGCCAATCGGCTTTTACGTGCGCCGCAGTCTTCCCGAGGTGTCATCGACGCAGGACACGCCGGTCGCAGTCGTACAAACGGCCACACTGCCAGTGGCATCGGCATCGGCATCGGCATCGGCATCGGCATCGGCGTCCACGGCGATACCGGTGGCGGCACCCACATCGACTGTGGATCGATCCCCGTTCGTCGAACTCTGTCGCGACTTCGGCGCACCGGTCGTGCTGGCGACGTTGATGATGCTGTGGCGAACCATACCGGTCTACACGATCGTCTATTTCATGCCGAGCTATCTGACGCGCGTGACGCATCTGCCTGCGATCGTGGGGTTTCGATCATCGGCTTTGTCGGCGCTGCTGCTCGTGATCCTTTCGCCGGTGTCGGGGATGCTTGCGGATCGGCTGACTCGTCTCAAGCCCTTACTCCTGATAACGTCAGGACTCGCGACCCTGCTTGTGGTGCCGGTGTTTTACGTCTTTACGCACGCGCACGACGAAGGTCCGGTGCTGATCGCGATTGCAGCGATCAGTATCGTGATCGCGCTGGGCGCGAGCGCGGGCACCGTGCTCGTGCTCGAGCGGCTGCCGTCGCGCGTGCGCGCGAGCGGTGTGGCGCTGTCTTATGCCTTGGGCGTCGCATTGTTCGGCGGCACTGCGCAGTTCGTCGTCACGGCGTTGATCAAATGGACGGGCGACCCCATGTCGATCACGTGGTATGTCGCGCCTGCGTGTTTGGTGAGTTTCTGCGCGTTCGCGATGTTTGACGAACAACGTGCGACGACTTGACCCCGGGGTGCTGCAAAGTCGGGTGACGGATTAAGCGCGCTCGCGATTCGAGCCGGGTCCTTGCCTAAGCCGGTACGTTGACTAGGTGAGGACGCTACCGAGGCGAGTACGCTACCTAATCGAGGACGGTAGCTAAGCGAGGACGGTAGCTAAGCGAGGACGCTGCCTATGCCGGCGTCAATATGTGACCGGTCTCGCGCGATGCGACCCGGAAATCCTGCGGCGCGATGTCGTACGCGCGGCGAAACGCGCGCGTGAAATCCGACGGACTCGAGAACCCGGTGCCGTACGCGATGTCCGTCACGCTCAGGTGCGGACGGTGAGCAAGGTCATCTGCCGCCTGACGCAGCCTCAGGTGACGGATGTAGGCGCCCAGCCCGCCTTCGTGCTGGAACATCCGATACAGCGTGGGACGCGGCAATTGCAACGCGTCGAGCACCGTGTCGGGTGTCAGCGAATCATCGAACAGATGATCGTGGATGTAGCGACGCACGCTGCCGAACATGGCAGCGCGCTTCGCAGCGCGCGCATTGCCGCGCAACCCTGCTTGCTTGCCGAATGCCTCGACCAGCAATTCAACGCCGGTGCGCAAACTCTGCTCGGCGAGATCGGCGTCCATGCGGTGGATCGTCCGGCTCAGCTCGGTCACATGCTCGACGATCAGGCGCGTCAGCGGCGAATCGTTGCGCATGCCGCGACCGTGCATGGCTTCAGGGTCGGGGAAGATCTCTGCGGCGACTTCAACCGGGGCAAACAGTGTCAGCACCCGGCACGCACTACGACGCATACGAACGGGCTGGCCGAGATGAAGCGCCAGCAGGCTCGCCGACGTGGTGGTCTGGTTGCGTTGTGATGCATGCACCGCGACGTTATCGACTTCGCCGTCGAGAAATACGTGAAAGGCGAACGTGCGAATGGAATCCTTCGAGATACGGGCAAGCGATCGATCGAGCCACATCGCGTCCGAGCGGCAATCGGTAAAAACGAAACGACCGACGCTGTACCGCTCGATCGACGCCGAGAACGGATGTTTGAGGTCAGACAGCGACGGCACGACATCGATCACGTGTCCGACGCGCTCACGCCACGCGAGCAGCCGATTCCGAGGCGAGTGTGACTCGACATCGAAATGGCTGTGGATGATGCTTTGACGGGGCGCAATCAACGCGCCGCGGGCCGTGGCGTAAGGGTTCATTACCGGTGTGCGTTCTGCTGCTGAGGGCGATCGCTGCCCGATCGCTGCAGCCATTCTAGCGAAGACTTCCGTTTGCCGCCGAGCCCTCAAAAACGCCCGAGTGCGGAAAAACGACGCTGCTTTGCCGACAATTCGCGTCGAAACGAGCGTGTCGAAATGACCGATTCGTCTCCGCCACTGGCACACGGCGACACGCAACTGTGTCGGACTAAACAACGAATGCCCCGCGCACTCAACTCCCTATTGACTTTGGTCAGAGCGCGCGGGGCGACGCACAAAACATCAGAAGTGCGTGTGCAGGTTCACGAACGCGCTCAGTGGGTCGCCGACATAGGCGCCGGCCGCATTGGCAGCGATGAAGTAGCGTCGATCCGTGAGGTTATGGACATTGAGGTCGATGCCCCATGAATGCGCCTCGTAGCCGAACGCGGCATTGAAGATCACATACGACGGAATGGAATTGACGTTCGTGATGTCGCTGAACGTCTGGCTCTGGTAATTGACCCCGGCGCCGACGTGGAATCCCGACAGACCCGCGATCGCAAAGTCGTAGGTCGTCCAGAGGTTGGCGATGTAGGCGGGCGCACCTTGCGGATGGTTGCCGACCGAGGAGATGCCCTGCGGGTTGTCGGTGATCACCGCGTGTTGCGCTGTCACATTGGCGACGACATGCCAGGCATCCGTCAGGCTTGCGTCGAACGAGGCTTCGGCACCTTTCGTGCGCTGACTGTCGAACACGACGCTTTCGATGCCGTTGATCGTGGTTGCCGCAGCGACGTTGTCACGTGACACATCGAACAGCGCCGTGTTCAGCACGTAACGGTCATCAAGGAACGAGAACTTGATACCGGCTTCATATTGCAAAGCGGACTCGGGCGCGCCGATGCCGTTTTGGGTGTTCTCCGAGTTGAAGTTCGCGAGATGGCTCTTCGAGACGCCGAAATACGGCGACAACCACGGCAGCGCTTTGTAGAGCACGCCGATATTCCAGCTGACCGGCGCATCGTCGCGGGTCTGCGTCATGCCGGCGATGAGTGGCTGGCCTTCCGAATCGAAGCGGCCCGGGACGGTCACGTTCGGTGTCAGCGACGTGTCCCACCAGTCCTTGCGCACGCCGGCGCGCACCTTGAGCGCATCGGTCACGTCGATCTGATCCGTCGCGTAAAGGCTGTAGTTGTTCGCGACGAGATGATCGTTGTCGCACGAGTGCTTCGCATCACACAGGAACTTGAGGCCGACCGTCGACGTTTCCGGCGGGACCGGATTGAACGCGTCAGGAATGTTCGGCAGATCGGCGGTGCTGCGTTCCGTGTCGATGATCTCGTGCTGATATTCGAAGCCCGTGAGCAGCGTGTGGTGGACGGAACCTGTTGCGAACTTCCACACCGGCTCGAGCTGATAGTCGATGCTGTTGTCCGAGTCGTCCTGTTGACGCAATTGCCGTCCGACCACTTCATCGCCGCTGACCTTCGTGCTCGTGCTGTCGCCATTGCCGAGCACGTCAAGGCTGCGGTGCAGGTACGACAGACGGTTGTTGATGGTCAGGAAGTCGTTGATCCGCCATTGGTCGGTCAGCGTCGGGCGCACATAGGTGCCGCGTGCAAAGGCGAACGGTGTCGAGTATTTCGAATCGATCGACACGTTCGACAGCGGTGTGCCGTGGAAATACAGAATGCCGTACGAGTCCGGGGTCTCGTGAATCTCGCGTGCATCGACCGAGAAATCGATCGTGTGATCATCGAGCTTCCATTCGAACGACGGACGGATTTCCTCATCGCGGTTCGCGAGGTCACGGAAGCCATCGGCACGTGAGACGGTCGCATCGACGCGATAGTTGAGTCCGCTGATCGCGGTCGGGCCGGTCACATAGCCGCTTGTCGATACCGTGCCGAACGAGCCGGCCTCGACCTGCGCGCCTGCATGAAACTCGGCCGAGGGCTTGAAGTGCACGATGTTGATCGTGCCGCCCGGAGGCCCGCTGCCGAACAGTGCGGAGCCCGGGCCTTCGAGCACCTCGATGCGTTCGACGCCGTTGAGCGAGTGCGAAATGCCGCCGAGCAGGTCGCCGTCGGAGAAGCCGTCGTTGAAGATCTGGGCATTGAGGCCGCGGATCAGGAAGTGGTCGTAGTAGCCCTTCGTGTCCTGGCCGCCGACGTTGACGCCGCTTGCGTTGGAGAGCCCTTGTCGAAGCATCGTCGCACCTTGCTCCTGAAGCAAGGTGGACGGAATGACCTGCACGCTGAGCGGCAAGTCCTTGAGTGCCGTACCGGTCTTGCTGACGCCGGTGATCTGGTTCGGGTCGTTGACGTTATCCGACGATGGGGCGCCCGACGGCGCCTGCACCTGAACCACCGGAAGTGTGCCGGCATCGATTGCAGATCCGGACCTTGATGGCGAGGCGGACGGATTCGCCTGGGCAACTTGCTGCGCGAATGCAAGCACTGGCATCGCGGCCATCAATCCGACAAGCACGGTCGGCATACGGCGGCGCGGCACCGTTGGTGTCGCCGCTTTGTATGCGCCTGCGAGTTCGTGTGTGTGACGCGTAGCGTGTGCTGTGCGTTGGCTATGGCGTCGGGGCGTGCGTGATCGTGCGTCGAGCGTCTTGTTGTTCGTCATGCGTTGTCCTGTGTCCGAGTGCAGCTCGTCATGCGCCCGCGTGTGTGAATCGCGGACGTGAGTCGGCCCCCACCGCATGCGGCGTCGCCGCGCGGTGTCCGAAAGGGGCTGGCAAATGAGAATCACTTCGATTGTGCGAAGCCACTGATAAACGAGCGGCATCGACAGATTCATCCCGGACGGGGACAGAGTTGCGTTACAACGTTTTACAAGCGGAGCACACGACCTTCACTGACAAAGACGTCAATCCGGGTAAGCGCCGCGCCTTCGCACGGGCCATCGACGCAGAGGCCATCTTCAAACCGGAACATCGCGCTGTGATGCGCGCACATCAGCATGTTCGCGTCGTATGTGCAAAACACGCCGGGTTCGAAATCGAGCGGGATCGAAAAGTGTGGGCAACGGTTCAGATAGGCCCAGGCTGCGTCGCCCCGGCGCAGCACGATGTATTGCGTCTTGTCGTCGACCTGAACGGCGATCGCGCCGCCGTCGGTGATGTCGTCGAGCATGCACAGCCGTTGCGTGTCGGACGGTGCGGTGCTTTGCGCCTCCACGTGCAGCGGCCCAGCCTCGTCCTTCGATGTCATGTCCATACGTCGGTTCCGCACCCGGCACTCAATGATTGGCATGTGACGGCGAAAGCGCCGTGTTTTGTTCGCCGAGGGTGGCCGCGTCAGAGGGCGCAGCTTGCGCATGGCTCAGCGCATCGTTCGAGACATCGCCCGCTGCAAGTGGCAGCACGAGCCGCCGGCTGACCGGGAAGAACTCGATGCCGAAGCGGCGCGAGACATAGCCCCAGAGCCCCTGCGGAAAGAAGATCGTGACAACGATCGCGAGCAAGCCGAGTCCGATCAGGTAGGTCGTGCCGTAGTCGGACAGGAACTTGTTGAGCAAATAAAACAGCAGCGTGCCGACAATCGGTCCCTCGAGCGTGCCGAGCCCGCCGATCATGACGATAAAGATCGCGAACGCGGTCCAGTTGACCGAGAACGCGGCGTCGGGCGAAATGCGCAGATTGCCGACGAAATACAGTGCGCCTGCAAGCCCCGCACCTCCCGCCGCGCAGAGATAAACCAGCAGGCGCGTGCCCGCAACATGAATGCCCTGGCTGCTCGCGGCAACCGCATCGTCACGGATCGCGGTCAGGGCGAGGCCGGTTTTTGAACGCAGGAAGCGGTAGACCAGTGCAATCGTCAACGCGACGATCGCCAGCGCGAGCCACAGCGTGATCGATTCGCGCGTGCTGCGCGAAATGCTGCGCAGGCCCGTCAGACTCGTGCCCGATCCGCCGCCGAGCACCGAGATATTGGCAAAGCCGAGACGGAACACTTCGGCGATGACCCACGTGCCGACGGCGAAGTACCCGCCCGACAGGCGAAACGCAATCCATGAGACCGGCACCGCGATCAACGCGGTCAATGCAGCGGCGATCGGCACCGATACGAAGGGTGACAGACCGACGACGTTGGCCAGCACGAGCATCAGATAGCCACCGAGGCCGAGATAGGCCTGTTGCCCGATCGATACCATCCCGCCATAGCCGGCGAGCAGGTTCCACATCATCGCGAAGACGAAATACGACGCGATCTGCGTGAAGTCACGCAATGCGTCGCGCCCTGCCCAGAACGGCATGGAGGCGACGACGATCGCGAGCACGATCAGCACGAGGCTGGCGATATGACTCGCTCGTGTGGCGCGTCGGACTTCGAAAGGAGGGCGCACGGCATTCATCATGACTTCACTCTTGCGGAGGCACGTCGACGAGTTCGAGGTGCGTGGTTCAAATTGGACTAGCGCGTGCGAGGCATCAACCCTTGCGGGCGTGCGACGAGCACGGCGAGAAACACCACGTGGCCGAGCCAGATACCCCAGCCCGGGTCGATGTAGAAGCCGATCTGCTGCGCGATGCCGAGAAACACGCCGCCGGCGAACGTACCCCAGAACGAACCCATGCCGCCGATGATCACGGCTTCGAACGCATAGAGCAGCAGCGACGGACCGTCGCTCGGCGACACGGCAGTGCGCATCGAATACAGCGTCGCGGCCACGCCGATCAGCACAAAAGCGATCCCCATCGCAAATGCGAAAGTGCGTCTGTGCGAGACACCCATGAGCCGCACGATGTCGCGATCATCCGAGGTCGCACGAAAGGCCCGCCCGAGCCCCGTCTTGCCGAACAGCCACTGCATCGCGAACGTCAACGCGACCGTCACGACGAGGGTCAGCAGCGGCAGATATCCGATCGTGAGGCCGCCGAAGGTCACGCTGGCCGATTCGAATCCTCCTGTTGCGATTGAGCGCGGGTCAGCCGAGAAGAGCTGCTGCAGCACGTTCTGAATCACGATCGACAAGCCGAACGTGACGATCAGTGATGGCAACGGGTCGCGCACGGCAACGCGGTTCAGCACGAGATACTGAAGCGCGAACCCGAAGCCGAACGCGATCACGAGCAACAGCACGATCGCCAGCGCGAGGGGAAGGTGCGCGTAGCCGGTCAGCGCGACGAGACCGAACACGAGCAGCACGATAAAGTCGCCATGCGCCGTGTTGGTCATGCGCATGACGCCGAACACGAGCGACTGCCCCATGGCGAACAGCCCGTAGAGCGCACCGAGCAGCACGCCCTGTACAAGGATATTGGCGAGTGCGATCATGCTGCGACTCCGAAGTAGGCGTTCGCGATGTCGGCATCCGACGCGTCGGCGGAGGTTCCGCTCAGCGACACCCGGCCTTCCTGCAGGCAATAGAACCGTTGCGACACGCGGCGAGCGAGCTGCACATCCTGCTCGACGATCAACACGCTCATGCCGTCAGCGACGATCGCCGGCAACGCCTCGTAGATCTCGCGCACGACGATCGGCGCAAGACCGAGCGACAGCTCGTCGCACATCAGCAGGCTCGGGTTGCTCATCAGCGCGCGGCCGATCGCAACCATCTGCTGTTGCCCGCCCGACAGCGAGGTCGATGGGTGATGACGCTTTTCCTTGAGGATCGGGAAAAGCGCGTAGATCGTGTCGAGGTTCCATCGCTGCGCGGCGCGCTGAGTGCTGCCCCGAGTGTTGCGGCGAGCACGGTTGGCTTGCGCGCCCAGCAGCAGATTCTCCTCGACCGTCAGACTCGCAAACAAACGTCGTCCCTCGGGCACCAACGCAAGGCCGAGTCCGACGATGCGCTCGGCTGGCATGCCGCCGATCGGCGCGCCACGCCACGTCACCTGATCCGCCTTGGCGGGTAGCAGCCCGGTGACCGTCTTCAGCAGGGTCGACTTCCCCGCGCCGTTCGCACCGATCAGCGCGACCACTTCACCTTGCCCGACTTCGATATCGACGCCAAACAGCGCCTGGAAATCGCCGTAGCCGCCCGTCAAGCCATGTGTCGCCAGCAGGGTGTTCATGCTGCGGCCTCCAGTCCAAGATAGACGCGACGCACCTCAGGATCATTCATGACGGCATCTGGCGCGCCTTCGGCAAGGTGCTTACCGAAGTTGATCACGAGCAAGCGATCGGCGAGCGCCAGCAACGCATGCACGACGTGTTCGATCCAGACAATCGTCACACCCTGCTGCTTGACGCGTTTGATCTCGGCGACCAGCGAGTGCGTTTCGGCCTCGGTGAGGCCGCCCGCGATTTCGTCGAGCAAGAGCAGCTTGGGGCGTGTTGCGAGCGCACGCGCCAGTTCGAGCCGCTTGCGGTCGAGCAGCGTCAGCGCGCCCGCAGGGCGGTTCGCTTTCGCTCGCAGCCCCGTGTGGTCGAGCACATCGACACAGAGTGCGTACGCCTCGTCCTCGCCCGCTTGCGCGCCATACGTCGCGGCAACGAGCAGGTTCTCGAACACGCTCATATTGCCGAACGGGCGCGGCACCTGGTACGAGCGGCCGATACCGGCGACACAGCGCGCATACGGCGGCAGCGCGCCGATATCGGTGCCGGCGAACTCGACGCTCCCCGAGTCGGCGCGCGTATCGCCGCTGATCAGGTTGAACAGCGTGGTCTTGCCCGCGCCGTTCGGCCCGAGAATCCCGAGCGTTTCGCCCTCGCTGACCGAGAAGCTGATGTTGTCGGTCACGGTCAGCGCACCGTAACGCTTCGAGACGTTGCGAAGTGACAGCAGTGTGGTCATGACAAGAGCTTCAACGGAGCAGAAACAGGAATCGCCGGTGCGAGCTGGTTGTTGACGATCGCGAGGTCGAAGCGCGTCTTTTGTCCCTTGACCCACTGACCGCCGACCAGCGGCGTCTTCGCCACGTTCGGCACCGGACCCTTGCCCCAAGTCACGTTGCCCACGACGGTGTCGAGCTTGGTGGATGCGATCGCATCGCGGATCGCCGTATTCGAGTCGATATCCTTGGTGCGCTTGAACACGTCGACGGCGATTTCAAAGAGCGCGTGCGCGAACCCGATCGGCTGTGTCCACTGCTTGCCCGTCGACTTCTCGTAGTCGTCGGCGAGCGCTTTCGCGGACTGACCCGTCAGCGACGATTTGAACGGGTGCATCGGCGTCCACCAGACTTCGGTCGACAGGCCTTCGCCAAGATCGCCGAGCGCTTCGAGCGTGCTCGGGAACAGCAGCGCCTTGCCGATCGACACGACCTTCGGCTTGAGACCTTGCTGGCGGGCCTGCACGAGGAAGTTCTTCGCGTCGGGCGGGATCACGACGCCGGTGATGATGTCGGCGTTGACTTGCTTGAAGGCCGAGATCTGCGACGAGAAGTCCTGCGTCATGCTCTGGAAGCGTCCGGTGTCCTTGAGCGTAAAGCCCTTTTGCGTGAGCACCGGCGGAAAGCCGAGTTTCGCATCGCCCCATGCATTGCCGTCGCCGTCGTTCGGGAACAGGCCGCCCACGACCTTGTCGGTCTGCACCGACTGCCACATGCCTGTGTAGACGCCGATGACGTCTTCGAGGCCCCAGAAGAAGTGGTACGTGAAATTGAAGCCCTTTTTCGGGTCACCCTTGCGCCCGAAGAACCATGGCTGCCAGGGAACGACCGTCGACACGCACGGCACTTCGTTGAGTTCGCATGCATCGCTGACCGGGTTGGCGGTCTCCGGCGTGCCGCTCACGAGCATGATGTCGACCTTCTCGCGCAGGATCAGATCGCTGGCCACCTCGCCGGCGCGATTCGGGTTGGACTGACTGTCCTTGACGATGATACTGACCGGCAACGTCTTGCCGCCCACGCTGATGCCGTTCTTGAGCACCGTCTGCATCTGCTGGATCGTGAAGCGGTCCGCTTCGCCGAAGGGAGCGAGCGGTCCCGTTTGCGGCGAGACGTAACCGATCTTGATCGTGCGTGCGGAAGCCGCGCGTGCGAGCGTCGACAGCAGCGGACTGCCGGCGACCAGCGCGCCGGCGCCCAGCTTCAGCATCTGGCGACGGCGGTCGCTGGCGGGTTGCCCGGCAGGGTTGTCCTGATCGGCGAGGGTCTCGAACTGCGCGCCATCGATCGGGTCTTTTGCGTCGTGCTCGGTCATGATTGTCTCCTGGTTATTGTGCGTTTCAGCGTGTGCGTACCAGCTTGTGTGTTACTGCATAAGCGCTACTTCACATACATCCGTGCGTCCATATTTCCCGGCAAGCGCGTTCCTCATGGGCTACTGGACATGGGCTTCACCCGCGGAGCCGGGTCATCGCGGCACGACGGACTCGGCCGCACCCGCTCGCGCGACTTCCGGCCTTCTGCCCTCGAACGCGTCACGCAGCAACGCGGCGAGCGGTTCGCGCTCGAGCGGCCGCGGGTTCCAGTACGGATCGCGAAGCGCGATATCGAGCGCGGTCGCGAGGTCAGCCTCCTTGAATCCCAGTTCGCGCAAAGACACGGGCGCGCCATTCGCCTTGGCGAGGTCGTAGATGCCTTGTGCTGCGTCGTCCGAGCCGAGCGCGCGTGCAATGCGTGTCATGGCTTCGGGCGCGGCCTCGCGGTTGTAGGCCAGCGCATGCGGCAGGACGATGGTGTGCGTCTCGGCATGAGGCAGGTTGTAGCTGCCCCCGAGCGTGTGGCAGAGCTTGTGATGGATCGCCATGCCGACCGAGCCGAGTACCGCTCCGCAGAGCCACGCACCATAGAGCGCATCGCTGCGCGCGCCGATATCGGTGGGGCGACGCACGAGACAGGGCAGGCCCGACGCAAGCGCACGGATCCCTTCCTCGGCCATCATCGCCGTGATGGGGTTCGCGTCCTGCGAGTAGAGCGCTTCAGCGGCATGCGCAATCGCATTGATGCCGCTCGTCACGGAGATCGTCGTCGGCAGCGACAGGGTGAGTTCGGGATCGTAGATCACCGTCTTCGGAAGCACGCGCGGGTCGCGGCCGGTCTTTTTGATGCCTTCGTCAGTGATGCCATAGATCGGCGTCATCTCCGAGCCCGCATATGTCGTCGGGATGGCGATGATCGGCAGCCCCGAGTCGAGAGCGATCGCCTTGCCGAGTCCGGTGGTCGAGCCGCCACCGACGGCTAAAGCGCAGTCGGCGCCGAGCCGGTCGGCGACTGCACGTGCCTCTCGTGCGACCGACAGTGGAACGTGCATCACTGCATCGGCAAAGACCCCGGCTGTGCGGTCGCCGAGTCGTGCGGCGATCGCTTCAGCCTGAACGCGTTGTTGCGGGGTCGACAGCACGAGGGCGCGTCGCAGGCCCAGGCGATCGAGCTCGCGTTCGAGGTGCTGCAGACTCCCCGCGCCGAATATCACGCGGGAGGGCAGGCCGTTGTAGATGAAGTCGTTCATGGCGATATCGGCAAGATCTTTAGAGCGGCGTAGTCGTCCTGGTTGGCATGGATGGCGAAGTCAACGCCGTCATCACGGCCGCCGCACGGGCTGACTCAACGCGGATACCACGGCGGTGTCTGCGCGTCGACATTGATCCACACCGACTTGGCCTGCGTGTACTCGCGCATGACATCGAAGCCCATCTCGCGGCCGTACCCGCTCGAGCCGACGCCGCCGAACGGCGAGCCCGGGTTGACGCGCTTATACGTGTTGACCCACACCATGCCGCTGCGGATATCGCGCGCGAGACGGTGCGCGCGTTGCAGATCACGTGTCCAGAATCCCGCGCCGAGGCCGTACTCCGTGCCGTTCGCGATCGCGAGTGCTTCCTCTTCGGTATCGAACGTGTTGATTGTCACGAACGGACCGAACACTTCTTCCTGACACACACGGTCATCGGGCCTGGCTCGCACGACGGTCGGTGCGACATAGCAGCCGTTGGCCAGCGCCGCGTTTGACGGCGCGGCGCCGCCGGTGAGAATCTCACCGCCTTGCTCGCGCGCGATATCGACATACGCGAGCACGCGATCGCGGTGTTGCTGCGAGGTCAGCGGGCCCATCTCGGTGTCGGGATCGAGCGGGTTGCCCACACGGATCGATCCGGCGAGCTTGATAAAGCGCTCGGTGAAGGCGTCGGCCAGCGAGCGATGCACGATGAGCCGCGAGCCGGCGATACAGGCCTGGCCCTGGTTGTGGAAGATTGCAAAAGCCGACCCCTGCAGCACCGCGTCGAGGTTCGCATCTTCGAACACGATATTGGCGCCCTTGCCGCCGAGTTCGAGCTGCACCTTCTTGAGGTTGCCGGCCGATGCCTTGACGATTTCACGTCCGATTTTGGTGGACCCAGTAAACGCGATCTTGCTGACGTCGGGGTGCTCGGCCAGATATTGCCCGGCAACGCCACCGAGGCCGGGCACGATATTGACCACGCCTTCGGGGAATCCGACTTCGGCCATCAGCTCGGCAATGGCGAGGCTCGACAGCGGCGTGAGTTCCGCGGGCTTCATGACCACGCAATTGCCTGCGGCAAGCGCGGGCGCCATCTTCCAGCTCGTGAACATCAGCGGGAAATTCCACGGCACGACCTGACCCACGACGCCGACCGGTTCACGCAGCAAGTAATTGAGGAAGCCCTGTTCGACCGGAATGACCGACCCCTCAAATTTGTCGGCCATGCCGCCGAAGTAGCGGAAGGTCGCCGCCGTGCGTGGCACGTCGAGAAAACGCGTGTCGCGAATCGGGTGCCCGGTGTCGAGCGATTCGAGCCAGGCGAGGCGTTCGCCGTTCGCCTCGATCGCATCGGCGAGCTTGAGCAGCAAGCGCCCGCGATCGGCAGCCGCCATGCGGCTCCACTTCGGGAACGCGGCCTTGGCGGCGGCCACGGCCCGGTCGATATCCGCTTTGCCGGCCAGTGCGATATCGGCGATCTTCGCGTTGTCGTGCGGATTGAGTACGGCAAGCGTCTCGCCGCTTTCGGCGGCCACGAAGCGCCCGCCAATAAACAATTGCGTCTGGATGGTCGACTGGCGATTATCGAATTCGACACTTCGGGCGGTATTCATAAGCAGTTCTCTTTCGGCGTGTCGGGGTACGCAGGGACGAGCGTGCCCCCGGCGCCCGGCATGACCGGGCGGTTGTGAGTGACGGCGCGTGCGGTGTTAGAACTGCACCGGATACGGTGACAGTTCGCCGCTTTCGTAGCGCTTGGGCAGGTTAGGCGTGGCGTTCTCCCACACGAGCAGCATCGAACGTTTCTGTGAGTAGCCTTTGTGGCGGATATCGGCGGGCATCGCGGCGATATCGCCTGCGCGCATCGTCACGCGTGCGCGCGGTTCACCCGTGTTCTTGTCTGCGACGTCCCAGACGATCTCGTCTGACATCTGCAGAAACCACTCGACGCGGTCGTTGCCATGAAACACCGGCAGCACGAACTCTTCGGTCGTCGGGCAGAACAGGCTTTCCTTGCAGACCGAGGTCACCGACGGGTTCCACGTCACGTCGGAACGCGACAGGTACTTGAACAGGTTGAACGCGTGCAATTCCTTCTCGAACCCGGGTTCGGCGTGGATCTCGGGCTCGTCTTGCTCGACGTCGTTGAATTGACGGTTGATCGGATAGTCGTCGCGCAACGGCGAGTCGCCTTCGAGCCCGGGCATGCGTTTGGTCGCGATACGCGAGCGGTCGATTGCGGCGAGGTTATCGCCATGCTTGGCGCCGAATGCCGTGCCGGTTTCTTCGGGGGCGGCAAACGGGTCGAAGCCTTCATTGACCCAGTCCTTCATGATCGCCTTGAAGGTCGCCATGATCACCGGCGTATCGAACTGTTCGAGGAAGTCGACGCCGGCCTCCTTGTAGCTCGCGTTGAACGAGCCTGCATAAAGGTCGACCTTGCCATAGTGGTTGCGCGTGCCGAGCACTTCGTCGAAGTTGACCCAGCCGTAAAAGAAGCCCCATGCGATATCGCGCATCATGGCGCGCAGGAATGCGTCGGCATGCATCTGATGGGAGTGCTGCGAGCCTTTGGCCGGCCATTTGACCGTGACGAAATAGGCGTCGCGCGTGAATTCGAAGTGACCGAGCTGGAACGTGCGGTAGCCGGTGACCGAGTCGGGCTGGCTTGCGCGGACGTTTTGGGGAAGAGTGGACATATCCATCGTGTGTGCCTCGTGGCGGAGTCGTATGCGGTGGCGCGTTCGTTGCGGGCGCGGTAACGGGTCGGTTCAGGAAGTCGCTAGGAAGCCGTTAAGCGAAGCCCATAAGCAAACCGGTAAGGTCGGCTCAGTGCAGGCAGATCTCGTTCCATTTCTCGACCGAGTTCGGGCCGAGAATGGTCTGCACGATAACGACACCCGGCTTTTCCGCGCGGAACTGATACGCGACGCCGGCAGGCAGCAAGGCCTGGTGACCGCGACGCAGCTTCACGTAACCCATCGACCGTCCCTGCGGAGCGGCATCGAGCTTGTAGGTGCCTTCGGAGTCCGCCGGCGCGAGTGAGCCTTCTGCGTCGGGCTTGATGAAATGGACGGTGACTTCACCGTCCATGACGACCGTGAATTCGTCGTGCGCTGCAGCGAACCACGGCGACTGTCCTTCGGCGCGCAACGACTCGATGACGAACTTCAGATTCTTGCCGACCACGGTCTTCTGATAGGGCGGCGCCTTGCTGGCGACCTCGTAGATATTGGAGAACGCGTAGTTCCCCGCATCGCCCTTGATGATCTCGATCGATCCCTTCTGAAAGTGCTCGAGACTTCCGAAAATGGTGTGCTGCATGTCGTCCTCCAGGTTGTCCGTGTCGATAGATGCACGGTGGCTGTGAGGAAAGAGTAGTGACGTGCGGCGCGTGAAGCAATCCATCGAGGGTCAGGAATTCCGAACGCTGGCAGCGCAATTTGCGAACGGTGACGGTGTGTGTGCGCGTAACGAATTTCCGCCGCGAATGCGTGCTTTTGTGAGGGAAAACAAGGGCGCGCGCCAATTGACAGGTTTCGTTTGCGCTCGACACAATCGCGCGACCATGGACCTATTCCTGAGTATCGAAGCCTTTGTGAAGGCCGCCGAAGCCGAGAGCTTCGCCAACGCCGCGCGCCAGCTCGGCATCGGCAAATCGTTGGTGACGGCACGCGTCAAGCAGCTCGAAGAGCACTACGGCGTGGCGCTGTTCCATCGCTCGACGCGCGCGGTGCGGCTCTCCGAGATCGGCGAGAGCTACTACAAGGACTGCGCCGAACTGCTCAAGCGGGTGTACGACCTGTCGGCGCGCTCGCAAGTGGAAACGCTCGCGCTGAGCGGGACGTTGCACATCCACGTGCTGCCGGGTTTTGCACTCGGGCACTTCTCGCGCACGCTGATCGATTTTCGTGCGACCTATCCGCGCATCGAGTTCGAGGTCACCGTGAGCGACCGGATCGTCGATCCGGTACAGGAAGGCTTCGACGTCGCGCTCCAGATCTATCCGCCCGCATCGAACTCGCTTGTCGAGCGGCGGCTTTTCCCGGTGAGGGGCGTGTTGTGCGCGGCGCCGCAGTATCTGAAGGACGAACCGGTTATCGAAACGCCGCTCGATCTGATCCGCCATGATTTCGCGCGCTACGCGTATTACCCGTGGGGCGACAAGTGGCCGCTGATGAAGGGCAACGAGTGCTTCGAGATCGAGCTGTCGCCCGTGCTCAAGACCAATAGCGTGCACTTGCTGCTCGAGTTCGCGCGTGCCGGTGCCGGCGTCGTGTATCTGCCGACGATGGTCGCGGCGAATGACTTGCTCGAACGTCGACTCGTGCGCGTGCTGCCGGACTATGCCGCGCCGCCGCTGTGGCTCTCTGCGGTTTACCCGACGTCGCATCGCTCGACGAGCAAGGTCAAGCTATTCGTCGACTTCCTGCGCGCGCGCTTTCAATCGGAGCCGCAGTGGGACAAGGCGCTCGGCATCGCGACGGATATCGAAGGGGTCGACGAGACGGGCTTGCCTGAGGGCAATGGGGTCGAGGGACACGCACCCGACATCGAGCCGGGTGCGTCGTCGGGCCGCTAGAAGGCCTGGAGAACGGCCGGAGAAGCCGGTCGTTGGCGATGAAGGGCTGCGAAATGGCCTCGGCGTTGAAGCTGCACGAGGCCCGCTGCGTCGCTTCTCTGCAGTCAGCGATTAGTAGCCCACCGAGAAACGCTTGCGGCTATGCGCGTGCTTTTCGAGTTCGTCGACAAGCGCGATCGCGTAGTCTTCCATCGAGATCGAGCTCTTGCCTGCTGCATCGACGATGAGGTTGTCGGTGCCGAGCCGGTACTTGCCGGTGCGCGTGCCCGGTTCGAGCAGTGCAGGCGGCGACAGGAAGGTCCAGTCGACGGTCTGATCACCTTGGCGCAGGGCGTCAAGGAATGCGGCGCCCGCCGTCGCTTCAGGCCGATACGCTTCAGGAAACTCGGGTGAATCGAGCAGACGCTTGCCCGGCACGGCCTCGAGGCTCGCGGCACCCCCAACGACGAGCAGACGCTTGACGCCGCCTTGCGCAACCGCGCTCGTCAACGCGGCGGCGTTCGAGCTCTGGAACTTGCCGGCGCTGATCACGGCGTCGTGCCCGGCGATCAGCGGCACGAGCGACGACGGCTGCGTGGCATCGCCCTCCTTGACGGTCAGCCCCTTCTGCGCGGCGACGTTGGCGGTATTGCGTGCGATACCCGTGACTTCATGGCCCCGGCTCAGCAATTCCGTGGCGAGCCGCGAACCCTGACGTCCCGTGATGCCGATCAAAGCGACTTTCATACTGACTCCTCGATGAAATGGTGGGTCGATCATAGTCGTTAGATTCGGTCAGAAATAGACGATAATTCCGACGGGTTTGTTGCATGAATCGAGCGAATTCATATGGATCGTCTGACCGCAGCTAAAGTCTTTGTTGAAGTTGTCGACCGCGGGAGCCTGACCGGTGCGTCGCAGGCACTCGATATGTCGCGGGCCATGGTCTCGCGTTACCTGAGCGAGATGGAGGAGTGGGTCGGCGTGCGGCTGCTGCACCGGACCACGCGGCGCCTGAGCCTCACCGATGCCGGCCAGGACACGCTGCCGCGGTGCCGGCAGATGATCGATCTCGCGGGCGCGATGCGTTGCGCGCTCGACGCGGACGCGTCGCCGCGCGGCTTGCTGCGGCTCACCTGCAGCATGTCGATCGGGCACGCCTATCTTGCACCGCTGATCGCGCGCTACGTCGAGCGCTATCCGGGAACGTCGATCGATATGCTGCTGGTCGACCGGCTCGTGAACCTTGTCGAGGAGCGCGTCGACCTGGCCATTCGCGTCACGAGTGATCTCGACCCGGGCCTGATCGCGCGACCGCTTGGCCAGTGCCCTTCGATCGTGTGTGCGTCGCCCGAGTATCTGCGTCGCCACGGTACGCCGATGACGGCCGAGGCGCTGAGCGAGCACAACTGCCTGACCTATACGTACTTCGGCAAAAGTATTTGGCGCTTCACGCCGCGAGAGACGAGTGAGGGTGCGGGTGCTCAACGTTCTGCATCGGTCGGAGCCGACGCAGAGACGGGCGACGAAACGAACGAACAAATCGCCATTCCGGTGAGCGGCAACCTGAGCGCGAATGAGGTGACGGTGTTGCGTGAAGCCGCGGTTGCCGGTGCGGGCATCGCGATGCAGCCCGCGTATGCGGTGCAGCAACTGATTCGCGAGGGCAAGCTGGTCGCGCTGCTGCCAGAGTATCGGCCGGATGAAATGACGATCTACGCGGTCTACGCGTCACGCAAGCATATGCCCGCGATTCTGCGCACGCTGATCGATTTTCTCGCCGAGCACTTCGCTGCCGATCCGATGTGGGGCGCGGTGCCCGTGACACGTCCGAAGAAGGTCCGGGTCACGGAGGCGTAGCGAAGTCGATGAACCCATACCGACGCTGCGCCCACCACGTATCAGCGCCGGAATCGGCATGCGCTCCTCAATCGCATCGACATCAACATCGACGTTGTAACCGCGGGCCGCCGGTTATTCGAACGGATAACGCAGACCGATGCGCTCGCGCGCAGTGTCGAGCACTTTCATCGTGGCCAGCGAATGATCGAGCGGCAGCAGTTCGCTTTCGAGCTTGCCCGCTCGCAGGCACTCGCTCACGTGATCGGCCTGGAATTGGTAACCGTTGCCTTCATAGGGCAGCTCGATATATTCCTCGCCTTCGCCGCGCGTCAGCGTCAGGCTGCGCGGGCGGCACAGTTCGCCGTTCAGGCGGATGCGGCCCGTGGTGCCCGTAATGACGGCATCGAACGGCGAGCGCGCGAGAATCGTCGCGCCCGACAGGCTCACACCGCCATCGCGATGGCGCATGCTGACCGCGATTTGCTCGTCGACGCCGGTGTGACCGATCGATGCACTGGCCTGCACGTCTTCAACCGGGCCCAGAAAGAACGTCGCGACCGAAATCGGATAAATGCCGATATCGAGCAACGCACCACCCGCGAGCGCCGGGTCCATGACGCGATGCGAGTCGTCGACATTGAACACCGCGCCGAAATCGGCCTGCACCATCTTCGGCGTGCCGATGGCGCCGCTATCGACGAGTGCCTTCGCGTGGACGACGGCCGGGATAAAGCGCGTCCAGAGCGCTTCCATCAGAAACACCTGCTTTTCCCGTGCCTTCGCGACGACGCGTTCGGCCTCCGCGAGATTGACCGTGAAGGGCTTCTCGCACAGCACCGCCTTGCCCGCCTCGAGGCACAGCAGGGCTGTGCTCACATGCTGCGGATGCGGCACGGCGATATAGATGACATCGACCTCCGGATCGTTCACCAGTTCGGCATAGCTGCCATAGCGGCGCGCGACATTGAACTGATCACCAAACCGATGCGCGCTGTCGATCGAGCGCGAACCAACGGCGACAAGTTCTGCATCGGGCGCCGACTGAATGCCTTGCGCGAACTGTGTAGCGATCCTGCCCGGGCCGAGAATGCCCCAACGAATGGTGCGTGTCATGGTGTCAGTTCAAGGAGTGGTTGGCGCGCGCCGCCGGGAGTCGGGAGTCGCTTAGTTGAACGGTCCGAGATAGTCGAGCTTGCCCACCGGCAGCCCGTTGTGGCGAAGAATGTCGTGCGCCGTCGTCACGTGAAAAAAGAAGTTCGGCAACGCGAAGGTCAGCAAGTAGTTGTCGCCCGAGAAGTTCGGCTTGAAATCGCCGAAGTTCAGTTGCACGGTGCGTGCCTCTGCACCCTGGAATGACGCGGGTTGCAGGGTCTCGAGATAGGCAACGGTCTTCGCGATCCGCTGCTGCAGTTCGTCGAAGCTCGTTTCCGTGTCTTCGAAGCGCGGCGCGGCCACGCCGCTCAGGCGCTGGCCCGAGAGCTTGGACGTATCACTTGCGCGCTGGATCTGACCGGTGAAGGGCAGCATGTCCGGCGCGAGGCGGGCGTCGAGCAAGACGGCCGGCGCAATCTTGTGCGTGTCGGCATACGCCTCGGCCTTGCCGACCAGTGTCGACAACACGCGCAGACCGCGCACGAACACGGGTACGGAAGCCTGGTACATCGTTAACGCCATGGTGTTCTCCTTATACGTAACGAGTCGACGCACTGATCGTGAATGCGATCAGGCGCTGACGGACATGTCCTCGTCGATATCGATGAGGCCGCGCTTGGCCAGCATCGGCTCGACCTTCGGATCGCGCCCACGGAATGCCCGATAGGCCGCGCCCGGTTCGAAACTGTTGCCCGCGCTGTAGACGTAGCGATACAGGCGCTCGGCGGTCGGGGCATCGAACGGGCTGCCCCGCTCGATAAACGCGTTGTAGCCATCGGCATCCAGCACCTCGGCCCACATGTACACGTAGTAGCCGGCCGCGTAACTCGAGCTTGAGAACAGATGCAGGAAGTGCGACAGATAGTGCCGCTGGCCGATGTCCGCGGGGACACCGAGCTTCGCGCATTGCTCGGCCTCGAATGCCGCGATATCGACGGGCGTGCCGTTCGGCAGCGAATGCAAGGCCATATCGATCAGTGCGGGTCCCACGTACTGAACCGACGCCCATGCCTGATTGAACTGGCGGGCCCGCTTGAGCTTCTCGAGCAGCGCGGCAGGAATCGGTTCGCCCGTGTCGATATGGCGCGCGTGACGCTGGAGTACCTCCGGCTCTTCGGCCCAGTTTTCGAAGATCTGTGAGGGCAGCTCGACAAAGTCGTTGAGCACCTGCGTGCCCGCAAGACCTTCGTAGCGGACGTTCGACAGCAGACCGTGCAAGCCATGACCGAATTCATGAAACAGCGTGCGCACGTCGTCAAAGCTCAGCAGCGTGCGTTCGGCCTTCGCAAAGTTATTGTTGTTGATGACGATCGGCAACGTGCCGCCATCGATCGCGGACTGGCTCTGGAAAATGCTCATCCATGCGCCACCACGCTTGGTCTGGCGCGCGTAGTTATCGCCGATAAACGTGCCGATCTGCTTGCCGGTGCGGTCGAGCACTTCCCACAGTCGCGCGTCGGCGTGATAGAGCGGCACGCCGCGCTTTTCGACGAAGCGCACGCCGAACAGGCGGTGGGCGCAATCGAACATCGCGCCGATCATGTTCTCGAGCGAGAAGTATGGCTTGAGTTCGGCATCGTCGAGGTCGTAACTCGTCTGGCGAACACGTTCGGCCAGATAGCGCCAGTCCCATGCCTCGATGGGCGTCGGCTCGCCGAGTTCGGTCGCCATCGCCGTGAGGCGCGCGCGGTCGGCGTCTGCCTTTACGAGTGCGGGCGTCCAGGCGCGCATCAGCAAGTCGTTTGCGGTTTCGGGCGTGCGCGCCATGCTGTCGTCGAGCTTGAATTCCGCATAGGTCGAGAAGCCGTGCATGGCCGCCTGTTGCTGGCGCAACTCGATGATGCGGGCCGCAATCGCGTAGTTCGCGTGCTCGCCGGGGTGCGCGCCGCGTGCGACCCGTGCGCGCCAGATGGTTTCGCGCAGATCGCGACGCGTCGAGAACGTCATGAACGGTTCGGCGATCGACGGCGACAGCGTGATCGCGTAGCTGCCCTCAGGCAGGTCGCGTTCGGCGGCCGCCGAACGAGCGGCCTCGCGGACCGATTCAGGCAGACCCGCGAGATCGGCTTCGCTCGTCAGCGTCAGCGCGAATGTCGATTCGTCGGCGAGCACGTTCTGCGAGAACTGCGTGGAGAGCGTCGCAAGCTCTTCGGTCAGTTCGGCATAGCGCGCGCGGTCGGCGTCGGAAAGCAGGGCGCCTGAACGCACGAAGTCCAGATGCTTGCGCTCGAGCAGGCGCAATTGCTCGCTGTCGAGACCGAGCGTGTCGCGCCGCGCGTAGAGGGCCGCGATGCGCGCGAAGACGCCGGCATGCATATAGGTGGCGTTGGCGTGCGCCGCGAGTTTCGGCGACAACTCCATTTCCAGGGTCTGCAACGCGGGCGACGTTTCGCTCGAGGTCAGGTTCCAGAACAGATTGCTCACACGCATGAACAGGCGACCGGATTCGTCGAAGGCCTGGACCGTGTTCACGAAATCGGGTGCGGCCGCGTTGGCGGCAATCGCGTCGAGTTCGCGAAGATGCTCGGCCATCGCGACATCAAACGCGGGCACATAGTGCTCGGGCTTGACCTTGTCGAACGGGGGCAGGTTATAAGGGGTGTTCCAGGGCTGCAGCAGTGGATTCGAAGCGAGCGAGTCTGACATGGCCGAATCGGAAGATCGAAGAAGCGAGACGAAGATAGTAGTCCGGTGCGCAGCGTTTTGCACGAACCTCGGTGCAGTAAGGCAATGCAGCATGTGACGGGCAGGATTTCCGCTTCTTGAGGGGCGGGTTGCTGAACGACGGTCGCATGGCGGGTCGCCGTGGACGCTTGCTTTGTGGTGCGGCCGTCGTTGCGCAGAGACGGCGGGCATCGATGCGAAGGGAATGCAAAGAAGAGAATCACGACGATGCGCCGTGTCACCTCGCACGATTTTGCGTCGTGAGTGATTTTGCGTGTCGGATCAGATGCTTGGAAAGTTATGCGGGCGGTTGTCCACAACCTTGCCAACATTTCCTGGGGACAACTCGCGTCACAGCGTGTGACGCGAGTCTGAAGACGGTGCGCGAGCGTTCGCGCACGTTTTTGAATCGCATGCGATTTCGCGCATGCGATCAATGACTTGAAAACTTATTCCAGCGCTTGTCCACAGCCCTTTCAACATAAACCGTGGACAAGTTCGAACATGTACGACTGAGGTGAGTGACCTCAGGCCGTGCGCAACTCGTGCTCCGCATAGGCCGCGCGGCGGCGTGATGCGTCCTGGGCGCCGGAGCCTTGCGAATCGCGACGCGCATCACTGCCGCCGTTGCCGCTTTGTCCGCCGCTGAGCCGGAACACCGCGACTGCATCACGCAGGATCGCAGCCTGTTCTTCGAGCGACTTCGCCGATGCAGCGGCTTCTTCAACGAGTGCCGCGTTGTGCTGCGTGACTTCGTCGATCTGCGTGATGGCCTTGTTGACTTGCTCGATGCCGTCGCTTTGCTCGCGTGCGGCCGCTTCGATCTCGCCCATGATGTCGGTCACCTTCTCGACCGATGTCATGGCTTCCTTCATCGTGGCGCCGGCCTGGTTCACGAGTGCCGAACCTTCCTCGACACGCGCGACCGAGGTGCCGATGAGGTCCTTGATTTCCTTCGCCGCCGTGCCCGAACGCTGCGCGAGGTTGCGCACTTCGGAGGCCACGACCGCGAAGCCGCGGCCCTGTTCGCCCGCACGTGCCGCTTCAACTGCTGCGTTCAGCGCAAGGATGTTGGTCTGGAACGCAATGCCTTCGATCACGCTGATGATCTCTGCGACCTTGCGCGACGACTGCGTGATGCCATCCATCGTGTGGATGACCTGGCCGACCACTTCGCCACCGCGCGTGACCGTGTCCGATGCGTTGTGCGCGAGGCGGCTGGCCTGCTTCGCGTTGTCGGCGTTCTGCTTGACGGTCGCCGACAGCTCTTCCATGCTCGCCGCGGTTTCTTCGAGCGCCGCGGCTTGCTGCTCGGTGCGGCGTGACAGATCGATATTGCCCGCCGCGATTTCGTTGGTGCCGAGGTGAATCGCATCGGTACTGCCGCGAACCTGCGATACCGTAGAGATCAGGCCTTCTCGCATCTTCTGCAACGCGACGAGCAGCTGACCCATTTCGTTCTTGCCGCCGCCGCGGATCTCGACACTCAGGTCGCCCGCCGCGATGCGCTCGAAGTGTTCCATCGTGTGACGGACTGGCTTGACGAGCGCGGCGGACAGCATCACGCGCGCGGCCAACGCAACGACGATCGTGATCGCACCGACGGCGAGAAACAGGCTCGATGCGATCGTGAAGCGCTTGCTTGCGACGTCGGCTTGCTGCTGCTCCATCTTGACCTGATAGTCCTCGAGCGCGTTGATCGCGTTCGAGTAGCTCGCGTACAGGTTGTTCGCGGTTTCGCCCTGAATCTGACGGAACGTGGTGAAGTCGTTGTCGTTGAGTGCCTTGAATTCGACTTCGATCGCATCGTCGACAAGCGTCTTGCGCGCTTTGGCGACGGCTTCAGCCAGACGTTGCTCCTCGGGCGAGGAGAACGGCGTGTTCATATACTGAGCGAAATCGTTGCTCGACTCGACGAGCACCTTGTGTGCAGCCGGGAGCAGATCGTCCGTCTGCTTGCCGACACTGAACAAGGTCTCGTAGCTGCCGAGCGCCAGTCGCGACTTGAGCAGTTTTTCAGAGCTTGTCTTGAGGTTCGAAAGCGCGGCGGAGTTGTGCTGCACTTCGTGCAGTCCGCTGTTGGCGAGCTTGAGCCCCGCGAACCCCACCCCGATCACGACGATCAGGAAGGCGACGAATATCCCGATGACCAGCGTCAGGCCACCGCGGATCGTGATGTTTTTCAGCATGCTTTCAATTCCCCGTTGAGCGTTCCTGCCGGTATGAGCGTTACACCGGCCCCGCCAGTGAGTTATCGGCACGCGGCATCACGCTCTAAATGAGGGTTTATGCGGGGTGGTTTAGAACCAGTTTGAAGGCGTGTTTGAGGGAGTGCGAAATATTCGAGTGGTTATTCGAATATCCATGCGAGCAGTTTGGTATGCAACTATCGGAACGTTCATACGCGCGGTATACCTTACCGATATCGCTGTGTGAGGCGCCGTGTGACGCGCTATGTGAGGCACACGGCGGGTGCTCAAATCCATGCCGGGAGATGCAGGTATTTGTCTGAAGCGCTGACACAGATCGCTCATCGATCGCTCAGGGTTCGGCGATATCTTGCTGCGGCGTTTTCACGCTTTCTGTTTAGATGTCATTCTTACGTGTTTCGCCGTTATGCTTCGTCGCCACTGCGCGAGGTGTGCAAATGGCATACCGAAGTTGGATTTTTTCTGAGTTCCCGGCCGACGCCTGTAAAATAGCCGGCAAATTTTTTACCCCTTCCTATGTCGCAGAAAAAGACGCCGTATTTCGAGTTGCGCAGCGGCTCGGTCGACACGTTGCTGTTTTCGGTCAAGACGACCGATCTCGACGCGTTGAGCAAGGAACTCACGCGTCGCTTCGAGGCGACGCCCGAGTTTTTCGCGAATGACGTTGTCGCGATCGATCTGCGCCGCCTCGAGGCAGGCGAGAAGATCGAGATGAGTGCGCTCGTCCATCTGCTCGAACAGGTCCGGATGCGGCCGATCGGCGTGGTGGCCAGCGAGGCCCAGCGCGAGTGGGCGGGCGCAGGCAGCCTGCCGCTCGTCGAGTCGCGCGACCGTCGCGGCATCAAGGACCCTAAGGACACCCGGGATTCGCGGGAGGCTGAGACCGACGGTCCCGCTCAGGCGGAACTGGCGATCGGCGACAATGGCTCGGCATCGAACCCCGATTCGGCTGCGGTGACGACTGGCGCGAGCACCACGAATGTGCCTGGCCTCGGCGCCGCGGCTCAGCAAGGTGCGCAGGCGGGCGGCACGAACGCGAATGGCGGCGACGGGCTCGTCGTGCGACCGACGCTTGTGATCGACAAGCCGCTGCGGTCGGGTCAGCAAGTCTATTCAAAGGGCGATCTCGTCGTGCTCGGTCTCGTGAGCTACGGCGCGGAAGTGATCGCTGAAGGCAATATCCATATTTATGCGCCGCTGCGCGGCCGGGCATTGGCCGGCGTGCACGGCAATCATGCGGCACGGATTTTCTGTACGTGCCTCGAACCCGAGCTGATCTCGATCGCAGGAATCTACCGGACCACCGAAAACGCGTTGCCGCCCGATGTGGTCGGCAAGCCCGTTCAGGTCCGCCTGGATCAGGAGAAGCTGTTGTTCGAGACACTGCGTCTGAATTGACCGCCGGCGGGGCGACGACGATCCCCGCCGACTTCATGCAAATCACCGATCTATAACAGGACCAGGAATGGCAAAAATCATTGTGGTGACTTCGGGCAAGGGCGGTGTGGGCAAGACCACAACCAGCGCGAGTTTCGCGTCGGGCCTCGCACTGCGCGGCGCCAAGACCGCAGTCATCGATTTCGACGTGGGTCTGCGTAACCTCGACCTGATCATGGGTTGTGAGCGCCGTGTCGTGTATGACCTGATCAATGTGATCCAGGGCGAAGCCAATCTGAACCAGGCCCTGATCAAGGACAAGAAGTGCGAGAACCTGTTCATCCTGCCCGCGTCGCAGACGCGCGACAAGGATGCGCTGACGCTCGAAGGCGTGGGCAAGATCATTGAAGACCTGATCGGCATGGGCTTCGAGTACATCGTCTGCGACTCGCCCGCCGGTATCGAATCGGGCGCGTTGATGGCCATGCATTTTGCCGATGAAGCACTGATCGTCACGAACCCCGAAGTGTCGTCGGTTCGCGACTCGGATCGCATTCTCGGCATTCTGGCGTCGAAGACCAAGCGTGCGATCGAAGGCAAGGATCCGATCAAGGAACACCTGCTGATTACGCGTTACAACCCGAAGCGCGTTGTCGAAGGCGAGATGCTGTCGCTCGGCGATATTCAGGAAATTCTGCGCATTCAGCTGATCGGCGTGATCCCCGAGTCGGAGTCGGTGCTCCATGCTTCGAACCAGGGCGTGCCGGCGATCCATATCGATGGCTCCGACGTTGCCGAGTCGTACAAGGACGTCGTCGCGCGTTTTGTCGGCGAAGACAAGCCGATGCGATTCACCGATTACCAGAAGCCCGGGCTGCTGTCGCGGATCTTCGGCGGCAAGTAAGGGGGGAGTATGTCGATACTTTCATTTTTGCTGGGCGAAAAGAAGAAGTCGGCTTCAGTTGCGAAGGAGCGTCTGCAGCTGATCATCGCGCACGAACGCGCGGGCAACACGAGCGCCGACTATCTGCCCGCGCTCCAGCGCGAACTCGTTGCGGTGATCTCGAAGTACGTGAAGATCTCGAACGACGATATTCGCGTGTCGCTCGAACGGCAGGACAATCTCGAGGTGCTCGAAGTCAAGATCGAGATTCCTCAGGCGTAGCACGGCCGTAGCACTCGTAACCAAACGTTAGGCCCGAATCGCGGTTTTTTCGAGGCCACTGGCGGGCAGGGGTTGTTTGGACTGGCTTTTTTGGTAGAGGCACACGGGATGTGAACGGCGCACGCAACATTCGTTCACAAACCATGGCACCGCGTAATAGTCGGGGTGTCGACCGCGGCAGGGGTTCACACATTAAATGGACACAACCGTCGAAGACGGGTCTGTATCCAAGTGGAGAACCTTATGAAGAAGCTCGTCATGCTGACCGCCGCCGCGGTCCTCGCCTCGCTGCTCAGCGGCTGCATCGTCGTACCGGCCGGCGGCCCGTACTACGGAGGCGGTTACTACCATCACGACCACGGGTACTACTACCATTGATAAAAAAGGCACGATGAGACGTGAGTCTCGTCGTGCCTTTTGCTTTGTTGCTGCGTTGTTGCCGGTCGGTCGTTCCTCGGTTGTTGCCGGGTTGCGTCTCGATTGTCGCTCGGTCCTTGCTCGGTCGTCGCTCGATAGTGATTGGATCGCAGCGTGACTGTCGCTTGATGGTGGCGTGACGGCGGCGCGACTCCGGCCTTAGTGCGGATGCTGTTCGAGATGGGCCGTCGCGTGCGGGTCGGGTTCTGTCTCCGGCGGAGGGGCCGTGGCGGCGTGAGCCTGAGCCGCGTAGCGTTCGGACAGCGCCTCGTAGAGCGGTGGCGTGAAGATCCTCGATACGCGGCTCGAAATGAGTGCCGTCGCCATCAGCGAAATCACGAGTGCGTGACCGTTGATCATTTCCATCACGATCACAAACGCCGTGATCGGCGACTGCGTCACGCCGGCGAGATACCCGACCATCGCCAGGCCGATCAGCATCGGCAGCGACATCGAACTGAAGAGACTGTGCAGCGCGTTGCCGATGCCCGCGCCGATCGACAACGAAGGCGCAAAGATCCCGCCGGGAATGCCGGGCAGGTAGGAACCGACCATCGATGCGAATTTCAGCAGCGGATAGAACACCGACAGCGCTTGACCTCCGTCAAGCAGGCCGCGTGCTTCGGTGTAGCCGCTGCCGAACGTCTTGCCGCCTGCCACGATACCGATCACCGCCACCGCGAGACCGCAGAGCGCAGCAAAGCGGACCGGGTAATCAGCACGCATGTTCAGAAGCTTTGCCGGCATCCAGCGGCGCGTGTTGAGCAGAAGCCAGCCAAAAATGCCGCCGGCGATCCCTGTCACGATTGCAGTCACGACGACCGCGATAGCCATCGTGTTCGGGAACGGCCCGGTCACGTTCATCGAGCCGAAGTACGTGTAGTTGCCGTTGATGGCCAGCGCGACGATCCCGGCGAAGACGATCCCCGTGATCACGACACCGCTCGCTCGCGCCTCGAAACTGCGCGTGAGTTCCTCGATCGCGAACACGATACCCGCCAATGGCGTGTTGAACGCCGCCGACAGGCCGGCAGCCGCGCCCGCGAGTGCGAGCTGTCGATCGATCAGTGCGTTTGCGCGGGGATAGAAGCGCCGCAGATTGAACATGATCGCCGAGCCGACCTGCACGGTCGGACCTTCGCGTCCGATCGTCATGCCGCCGATGATGGCGATCAGCGAAATCACGATCTTGCCCGCGACGACGGGTAGCGAAAGCAGTTTCTCGCCCATGCGTTCGCCGCCGACCTGAAGCGTCGCAATGACCTGCGGGATGCCGCTGCCTTCTGCCCCATTGAAGTAGCGTCGCGTGAGCCACACCGAGAGCGCACACGCGGCGGGGGTGACGAAGATCGGCAACCAGAAGTAGGTGTGTTCCATGCGCAGGAACAGATCGAACCCAAGATCGATGAGTCGCGCATACAGGACTGCGATAAGGCCGACCACGATGGCGCCGATCCAGAACACGCCATATTTGCGCATCAGGCGTCGGGCATGGCGGTAAGTTCGCCCGTGAAATTGCTGGAAAGGTTCGAACATCGTCGGCACGCAGGCAAAAGGCGATTATAGGACGCGATGACGATGCTCTGGAGAACAGACCATACGGAGGCGGCGTCGCGTGATGCTGCGTGACGGTGATCGCGATGATGCTGGCGGCGCAGATACGGTGTCGATGCGGTGTCGTCGCCGGGTCGATCGCCGCGTTTTGAGGCGAACGCGGCCATGCCTTGCGACGCGAAGGAAGAACTGCGATCGAACGGGTTACAGCAACGAACCGCTTTCGGTCACAGCACCATCTCGGGCAGAAAGAGTGCGATCAGCACGATCAGCACGGCACCGATATCAACAAGCAGCGCCTTGACGCACAAACCGAATACGGTCATGTGTTTCGAGCGCAGCGCAACGACCAGGGTGCCGATGAGCGCGAGCGCAATCATCGTCACGATGTCGCCATTGGTCAGGTGGGGAAGCATCATCGCGGCATCCTCTCGACAAAACCGCCTCTCGCGTGTGCGGGCGAAGAGGCGCGAGCGCCATCGGCCGGCGCTTGCCTGATCCTGCTTTTTGTTTCGAGTATAGGCCGTCAAAAGGCTGATCAAAATCATTGCAAGCCCTTGTCGGATCAGGACTTTCCCTTGTTTTAGGAGGGTTCCTCGGCAGAAATTCCCTGATTTATTTACAAATTGAGTAACTATGCTAGATTCCGGCAACGACCTTTGATCAGACAATAATCCAGATGAACTGGGATCCAGTCAGCGGGGCGAATGCAGCGGTATGGTTGGCGATCGTATTGGGTTTGCAGGTCTTGATCGTCTTGCTTTACCGCTGGGCCAACGGCGTATTGCCGGGGCTCAGACCATTCCTGATTAGTGCATTGCTCTCTCTGGCGGGGGCGATGATTCGCCTGACCGTTCATCCGGGCAACGACGCGTGGCAAAACGCGTTCGCGCTTGTCGGCGGCGTCGCCTTGATCGTCGCACCGTGTTTACTTCATTTAGCGCAACATCGCCTTCAGCGTCGCCACGGCCGGGCGCTGCCCTTGCGTTCGGCAGCGCTGATTGCAGTCGTGGCCTATCTGGCGTGGGCACGGATCGGTGACCCCGCGGTGCGTGATCTCGTCGTCGATGTCTGGCGCGCCGCGGTGTTCAGCCTGTGTGCCTGGCAAGCGCGGCATTTCCGGCGCGTAAGCGAACGGCATCCGGCATTGCCGGGTGTGGCGGCCGCGGCTTCGTTGTTGCCCGCAGGCGGTGCGGCCGCGCATGCGCTGCGCATCGTGCTCGATGTCTTCGATTGGTCGCCGCACTGGCTGACCGTGGTGACGCAGCCTGGATCGGCTGCCGTGTTCGAAGCGGTGACGGGTACCTTGCTGACTTTTGTGTTCGTCGCCGCTGCGACCTGCGCGATTCGCGATCGTTATCTTGATCAAGCTCGAGCGTTTGCCGATCAGGCCGAGCGCGATCCGTTGACCAACCTGATCAACCGTCGCGGGCTCGAACAGCGCCTGGACCGCCTGGCGCAGACACATCACCGGACGATCGGCGTACTCGTCATCGACGTCGATTACTTCAAGTCCGTCAACGACCGGTTTGGTCATCTTGTCGGCGATCTGGTGCTGCAAAAAATAGCGCTCCGTTTATCGGCGACTGTGCGGCCCGGAGACTTTGTCTGCCGTTTCGGGGGCGAAGAATTTGTTGTCGTCGTGCCGTGCCGCGAGATCGACGACGCACACGCAGCCGCCAAGCGATTGCGTCATGCAATCGGCGGCGAGCCGTTTGAGACGGGCGAGAGCGATGTGTCGCTGACCATCTCGATCGGACTCGCATTCGGCTTGCTGGATGACGCGGAACTGCTGCTGCGTGATGCCGACGAACGGGTGCTGCGCGCGAAGCATGTCGGGCGCAATACCATCGTGATTCCGACTGAGGATGGCCCGGTGCGCGGCTTTATCGCCACTGAGCAAATCGAAGAGCAGGCCGATTTGTTCGACTGGTTCGATGCCGGGACCGAGGATCTGTTCGGCGCGACTGAAGCACCGGTTTGACGGCTATTCCGTTTCTCCGTCCTGCTGGGGCGCGGCGAGCGATTGCAATTGGAATCGGCCGTCCGTGTTGAAGAGCCAGCCCTCCATCAGTTCGACCTGACCCGCAGCATTGAGCACCGATGCCGGCGGCTCCGGCAACGGGGCCGAACGTCTGAGCGTCGTGATCGCGACTTTCTCGGCGACGTCGTCGCCGTTCGTGCGGAACACGGACGAGCGCAGGATCTTGCCCTGACGGTCCACCACGAACGACACGATGACCACCGAACGCAGCATCGCTTGCGGCCGGCCCGGCGTGATGACCTCTGCATTGACCGTTTCGATGCGCTGGGCGACCTGAGTCTTGTAATCGTCGGTGCGAACCTGCTTCGCTTTATCCGGGCCCAGGTAAAGCGATTGAATGAATGACTTCGCCGCTGGCGCTTCAGAGCACCCGCCCAGCAACGACGCGCCCGCCGCGGCGCAGCTGATGGCCACAACCATCAGGGTCTGGGTGACGGCGTCGCGAGGCATCTTCATCGCAGGCATCCGGTGCGAAGGGTTTATTCATCATAGGCAACGCTGCTTACGACGACATTTTTCCGGGATCGGTATTTGCTCTAAGCCACAGTGGGGTCATCCTGATCCGAAGGAGCGAAAACATGCCACAGACACATGCCCAGGAACATGCGCTGTCGCGCCACCACGCGGGCAGGAATCCACGGATGAGCGGCGCACCGACGAAAGCCGACGAGGAAGGTATGAGCGTGAGCCACGCGAACATGCAACCGGATACGGCGTCTGCCGCGAGTGAGAGCGGAACCGTGCGCCGACCGCGCGCTGCGCAGGCCGGCTCGGGGACATCGCATGGCGCTGAACACGAGCGCCATGACCCGGCGACCGAGTCGGACTTACAGCATCCGCAGCCGGCCCATCACAACGACAACGAGAAGAGCAAGTTGCCCGAACGGGGCGATGAAGGGCGCAAGCAGGCGCCTCACGATCGACCCGGAAAGAAGTCGGGCGAGGGTGAAACGCCAGTAGGCTGATGAATCGTTATTGAAGCTGCGTAGCCGGATGCTGCGGTTCCATCGACGGAATCGCTGTCGCCGAAGCCGCATCCGAGGCGGAGGCGCTGGGTGCGGCAGCCGGTGCCGCGCCCGGTTGCAGCAGCACGTCCTTGACCGGGAACGGCGCGGGGCCGCTGCAGACCGCGTTGAACATGATCGCGCCGATCGTGCCCGGCACGGCAGGGCGCAAGTCGAGCGGCGCATCGGGCGCGACCCAGCTCGTGACCGAATGGCCGCCGCCGTCCTGACCACCGAACGCGATGAATTGATCCATGCCGATCGTGCCGCTGTCGCAATCCGCGACCACATGCTCCTTATACGACCGGAACGTGAAAGATTCGGACGTCGCGACCGGTGCCGGATAGTTGAACAGGAACCACGCCGACGCGGGCGGCGGTGCGCTCCGGAAGAACGATTCGATCGGATTCAGGCGCGCGGAGCGCGGCACGCGGCCTTCCGTCTGCATGCTGACCGTGACGCTCGTGCGCGGGATTTCCGCAATCGTCAGCCAGGACGCGAACGCGCTGCCCGCCGGCACAGCGAAAAGAAGCGCGAGCGCCGAGAGGGCGCGAGCAGGGCCGCTGCGAAGGCTGAGGCGGCGTGCAAATGTCGGTTGCAGGTTCATGCGGCGGACCGTTCCAGGATGCGAATAAACAGAGTCTGTGGGGTCCGGGTCCTGCGTCCGTCCTTGTTTCCGGCCCGATGATTCCGGGGCACGGGGCGAGGCGGTCAGACAACCCGTCAATTCCACGTAATTTCCGATATCACCAGTATGGTCGATTTGCCGCCCGGTTTAGGCGTTGAATAGACGGGGGAAATGGCGGCTGATTGGCGGGATTGGGACCTCAATCCCGCCAATGGTAGCGATTTGAAAGGGAAGGCCGCGACTCCGTGGCGGGATCACCGCTTCGAAGGCTTCTTGATCGTTCCGTCCTGCTCGGTCATTTGCGCGTACCAGGCATCGACGAGTGCAGCCGTTCTTTCGGTGCGCTCTTGCAACCGATCGAGCCGTTCGGTTGCTTGCGTGATCGCGGCAGCCGTGCTCTTGCCGGATTCGTACGATGCAACCATGTTCGACAACACCGTCGCGTTGAAGCCTGCGATCGCCATGACTGAACCGATCGCCGTCGTGACGACAATGGTTTTCACGCTGCGAGCCTCGCGCCTGGCTTCCGCGATCACCTCGGCATTGTTTTCCTTGATCGCAGCCATGTCGGCCTGGATGCAGACGTTGCTTTCCTTGATCTGGTTGACGATCAATTCGAAACGGCGCAGGCGTGCATTTGCCAGCCTTTCATGCACCTGATTCATTCGATCGAACTGCTCCTTGGCGCGTGCCTCCCGTTCGTCCAGCATCCGTGCGTGGTATTCGAGACGTTCATTCCACAAGTTGACCTGGCCTTCGAACAGAGCCCGCCATTTTTCGTCGAGGTTACGACAGTCAAAATCGAATTTTCGGTGGATAAAGGCGCCCATGCTCGCAACCTGATGATGAGAATCAATGATGAGCGACAGGCGTGACGGGTCGCTCTAGCGTCGAATCGGACGATCTCATGAGTCAGCCAACGAAGCTAGGCCTCGAACGCAGAATCAGAGCAAGCGACATGAATATAAGAAACGGCTGACACGCGCGGCGTTCATTTCCGCAGCACGATGCGCGAATTGCGGGATCGGGTTGTCAGAATACGGGGAGGTCCGGCTTCGCAGCGGTCTCGGAGGCAGGGATACGGGAGAGAAACTGGCGGAGGCGGTGAGATTCGAACTCACGGAAGGGTTACCCCTTCGCTGGTTTTCAAGACCAGTGCCTTAAACCGCTCGGCCACACCTCCTGCGTCGGCATCGGGGCATTGGTGCGTCGGAGAGACGCGCCTCGATGCGGCAAGGCGCGTATTGTACCCGACCCGGCGGCAGGATTAAAACTCGTGCGCACGACGTGCGCTGTGCCCGGTTTGGGAAGAGGCTTCGTCCTTGAAATTCTGCCCCTGTGCAACACGCGTTCTGGCCATCGCAGTTCAAACCCAACTCAGCGATCCGTCGCGCGCAGCGACCAGGACGTTGACCCCGCGCGGTTCTCGCCGTCCTACTCCTTCAAAAACAACCCCTGCAAATCATTGAGGAATCGCTGCCCGAGCGGTGTCGGCGCGATGTGCTGGTGATCGCGCGTAATCAGGCCACGTGCTTCGGCTTCGCGTAGCGGCGCTTCGATTGAATTCATCGTGAGCCCCGTGCGTTCCATAAAGCGATGCACCGGGAATCCCTCGTTGAGCCGCAACGCATTGAGCATGAATTCAAACGGCAGATCCGCTGTCGAGACCTCGTGCTCTTCCTGCACGGCTTCCTGCTTCAGTGCCTGCTCGATATAGCTCGTCGGATGCTTGTACCGGATCTGGCGGAGGATCCGTTCCGGGAACGAGAGCTTGCCGTGCGCGCCTGCGCCGATGCCGAGATAGTCGCCGAATTGCCAGTAGTTGAGGTTGTGTTTGCTTCGGTGGTGAGGCTTCGCATACGCCGACACCTCATACCGTTCGAAACCTGCTTCCAGTGCGCGTGCGTGAATCCAGTCCTGCATATCGGCCGACGTATCGTCGTCCGGCAGCGGGGGCGGATACTTCGCGAAGTACGTATTGGGCTCGAGCGTCAGATGGTAGAGCGACAAATGCGGCGAGCCGAAGGACAGCGCAGTTTCGACGTCTGCCTTGCATTCCTCAAGCGTTTGCCCGGGCAGCGCAAACATGAGGTCCATATTGAAGTTGTCGAACACCTTCGATGCGACTTCGAGTGCGCGGCGCGCCTGCGCGGAATCGTGAATCCGCCCGAGGGCCTTCAGGTGCCGATCGTTGAAGCTCTGGATGCCGACCGACAGGCGGTTGACGCCCATCTCGCGAAACTGCCGGAACTTCTCGGCTTCGAAAGTCCCCGGATTGGCCTCGAGCGTGATCTCGGCGTCGGCGTCGACGGGCAGCAGCGCGCGGATGTCCGACAGCAGTCGATCGAGACCCTTTGCCGACAGCAAGCTCGGTGTGCCACCGCCGATAAACACGGTATGGATGCGTCTGCCCCACACGAGCGGCAGCGCGGACTCGAGATCCGCACGCAATGCATCGAGGTAAGCGTCTTCGGGGAAATCGCCTTCACCCTTCCATTCGTGCGAATTGAAATCGCAATAGGGACACTTCCGCACGCACCACGGAAAGTGCACGTAGAGCGAGAGCGGGGGCACTGCGGGCAGACGGATACGTCCCGGTGCAAGGAAGGCTTGGGTAACTTGAGCCATGACGACAACCTCGATGCGTCTTCGTTGCCGAAGGCGCGATGTTTCCTGATATGGGCGCGGCCGTCGAAGACGTCCGATGTACGTGCGCCGCGACGACTACGCGATTTCCGCTGTGCTTCTACGACGTCTACACGATTCACGTGTGCTTCTACAACGTCTCAGCGATTCCCACAGCGTTTCTACGTCAACCGCGCTCGCGTAGCTGTGCGAGCAAATGCCGCAGCGCAATCGCGCGATGGCTGACGGCGTTCTTGACCTCGGGCGTGAGCTCCGCCGCAGTCATGCCTTGTTCGGGCAGATAGAAGAGCGGGTCATAACCAAACCCGTGCTCCCCGCGCGGCGATTCGGCGATTTCGCCGAACCAGCGGCCCGCGCCGATGATCGGTTCGGGGTCGTCCGCATGTTCGACGAAGGCAAGCACGCATACGTAGTGCCCGCGCCGATCGTCATGCGCGGCGAGTTCCGCGAGCAGATGTCGGTTGTTTGCCGCATCGCTCTTTTCGCCGCCCGCTCGTTGCGCGTATCGCGCCGAGTACACACCGGGCGCGCCGTGCAACGCGCGTACGCACAGACCGGAATCGTCGGCTAGCGCCGGCAACCCGGTGAGCCGCGACGCGTGCCGCGCCTTTTCCAGCGCGTTCTCGATGAACGTAGCGTGCGGTTCTTCGGCTTCCGGCACGCCGAGTTCGCCCTGAGGCACGAGGTCGAGCCCCGCGGTGCCGAGCAGCGACGCGAACTCGCGGAGCTTCCCGGCGTTGTTCGAAGCAACGACCACACGCCGGCGTTCACCGCGCTGTGTGTCGCTTTTGCCGCTTGTCGTCGCGATGTTCGAAGTCATCGGTTCTTTCTCAATTCATTCGATTGCGGCAGCGTCGTCGCTGACGTTGCCGCCGATGCATCGTGGCGCACGCAGCCGGTCACGGCACACGCCGTCGGACTTGCGCCACTCTTTGTTCAGGCGTAGACGATCTCGAGTGCCTTGCGTTGCATGGCGATCAGATCGTAGATCCCGCCCTGCGCGAGATCGAGCAGCCGGTTCATCTCGTCACGCGAGAACGGCGCGCCTTCCGCCGTGCCCTGCACTTCGACGAGGCCGCCCGAGCCGGTCATCACGACATTCATGTCGGTATCGCACTGCGAATCTTCAATGTAGTCGAGATCGAGCAGGGGCACGCCGTCGTGGATGCCGACGGAGATCGCCGCGACGAAATTGGTAATCGGCGACTCGGTGATCTTGCCGCTCGACAGCAGCTTCGATACGGCGTCGTGGGCGGCGAGGAAAGCGCCCGTGATGCTGGCCGTGCGCGTACCGCCGTCGGCCTGAATCACGTCGCAATCGAGGTTGATTGTGCGTGCGCCGAGCTTTTCGAGGTCGAACACGGCGCGCAGCGCGCGGCCGATCAGGCGCTGGATTTCCTGCGTGCGTCCAGTCTGCTTGCCGCGTGCCGCTTCACGATCGCTGCGCGTATGCGTCGCGCGCGGCAGCATGCCGTATTCGGCCGTCAGCCAGCCCTGGCCGCGGTCGCGCAGGAAACCGGGGACCTGTTCGCTGACGCTCGCCGTGCAGATGACTTTCGTGTCGCCGAATTCGATGAGCACCGAGCCTTCGGCATGCTTCGTGTACTGGCGCGTGATGCGCACGTCGCGCAACTGGTCGGCGCGGCGGCCGCTGTGGCGTGAAACGCTGGAAGACATGTTGGGGTCCGCGGGAAAGAGGGGTGGGGAGGGGCCCTGCACGCATCACACGCGTGCGAGCCCGTATCGACGAGCCCGAATCTTAGCGCTAAACGCGGATCGGCCCCAGTACTGCGAGTCGACGCGCGAAGGGCGGCATGGCAGTCCGCGATCCCGGCTTGAGATGCGGTTGTGCCGACCCATATCGTGCAGCGAGCCAAAGCCTCTCGACAGAATCACATGTCCGTGACGTGACGATTCATCGTGTCGAAACACATGCGCGCCGTGTCGGGCAGGCGCGAATTCAAACGCGGGAGCCGGGCCGGTCGGACCACCAAAACGCCCGTCCGGCCGACGTGCGCGCCGAAATGCGATAATCGTGCCTTCACTTGTTTCAGGCGGCCCCAGGCTGCCCTTACGCGGAACCGCACAATGATCTATAGCATGACGGGCTATGCGAGCGTGACCCGCGAACTCGCGGGCGATAACGCCGGCAGCGACGCAGGCGACGCCGTTGCAAGCGTCTCCGTCGAATTGCGCACGGTGAACTCGCGCTTCCTCGACCTCAATTTCCGGATGCCGGAGGAGGTGCGGGTCTGCGAACCGACGCTGCGCGAAATGCTGATGAACAAGCTTTCGCGAGGCAAGGTCGATATTCGCGTGAACGTGCAGCGTGGCGACAACTCGCTCGCGGGCACGATCCAGCCCGGTGCACTCGATCAGTTGCGTACGCTCGAAAACGAAGTGCTCACTGCTTTCCCGGGCGCCGAGCGCTTGCGTATCGGCGAAATTCTTCGCTGGCCTGGCGTGCTTTCTGAAAGCGCAGTGTCGCCCGAAGTGCTTCGCGACGCGGTCCTCGCGTGCGGCAAGGACGCGATCCGCGAACTGATCGACGTACGCGGCCGCGAAGGCGCTCAACTCGCAACGATGCTTCTGACCAACGTGGCGGAGATGGAAGCGATCGTCACGCGCATCACGCCGCTGGTGCCGGAACTCGTCGCGCGCCAGCAGGCCAAGATCGTCGAACGGCTCAATGACGCGCTCGGCGTTGGCGCGCCCGATAACGGCGCCACGGTCGTCACGCGCGAAGAAGCCGCGGAGCGGATTCGCCAGGAAGTCACGATGTATGGCATCCGCATCGATATCGCGGAAGAAATCTCGCGCCTGAACGCTCACCTGCGCGAAACGCGTCACGTGATCGAGAAGGGTGGCAAGGTCGGCAAGCGGCTCGACTTCATGATGCAGGAACTCAACCGCGAAGCGAATACGCTGGGCTCGAAGGCGGCTGCCAAGGAACTGGCGGATGCATCGATGACGCTCAAGCTGCTGATCGAGCAGATGCGCGAGCAAGTACAGAATCTGGAGTAAAGAACAATGAGTGACAAGATTCCGCGCGACGCACGCGCGGTACAAGCGGAGCAGCGTGCCGCCGAATCGGTCGCAAAGACCGCAAACCCCACCGAATACACGGGGGTGTATCCGGGGAATCTGTTTATGGTTGTCGCGCCCTCGGGTGCGGGCAAGTCGACGCTCGTGAACGCGCTGCTCGAGCAGGATTCGGCGATTCGCCTGTCGATCTCGTACACGACGCGTCCGCCGCGACCCAATGAAAAGCACGGGCGCGAGTATCTGTTCTGCACCAAGGAAGAATTCGCCGAGCGTCGTCGTCAGGGCGAGTTTCTCGAAAGCGCCGAAGTGCATGGCAACTTCTACGCCACCTCGCGTGTGTGGATCGAAGAGCAAATGCGCAATGGCCGCGACGTGCTGCTCGAGATCGACTGGCAAGGCGCGCTGCAGGTGCGCAAGCAGTTCAGCAATGCGGTGGGCATTTTCATTCTGCCGCCGTCGCTCGAAGTCCTCGAAGACCGCTTGCGCAAGCGCGGTCAGGATGCGGCCAACGTGATCGTGCGACGCCTGCTTGCGGCAGGTAGCGAGATCGCCCACGCGCCGGATTTCGAGTATGTCGTGATCAACGAGTCGTTCCCGCATGCGCTGGCGGAGTTGCAGTGCATCGTTGCCGCGACACGCCTCCGGTGTGCGTCGCAATACGCGCGGCACACCGAATTGTTCACGCAGCTCGGCATTCATTTGCCGCAAGCGTAAGGCATTTCAAACGGCGCACGCGGATACGCCGACAGAGCGTCGCCGGGGAGTCGCGCGCGAGTGTTGCAAAAGCCCCAACGGAAGGCGTTGTGCAATCGATTCGCGTCCCACGGACGTTTCGGCGCTTCATGTAGAATACGCAGCATATAAGGAAGGAACACACCACCATGGCACGCATCACCGTCGAGGACTGCCTGAAGCAGATCCCCAATCGTTTTGAACTCGCACTGGCGGCAACGTATCGTGCGCGCCAGCTCGCGCAGGGTCACACGCCCAAGGTCGAAAGCCGCGACAAGCCGACCGTCGTCGCGCTGCGCGAAATCGCTGAAGGCAAGGTTGGCGTCGAGATGTTGAAGAAGGTCCCGGTCTGACCGACCGGAATCGCTGGACTATCAGGAGGCGCTCCGGGTCCCACTCCTTGTGAGCGCTGAGCATTTGACATACTTAACAGGGAGGCGAGCATGAGTTCCGATTCCTCATCCGCCTCTTTGTCTGTCGATACGCCTGCGACGTCGAAGGCTGCGTCCGCACGCAAATATATCGACGCCGTGCTCGAGCAGTCGTTCCGGCATTTGTTCGGACCGACCGCCACGCCCGAGCAGCCGCGCAAGCATGAAGTCGTTTCGATCGCGAAACTGACGACTGCACTGTCGGCCTATCTCAAGAAAAACGAGCTGAAGGAAGTCAAAGCGGCTTTCCATTTCAGCGACGAAGCGCACCTCGGGCAATATCGCCAGAGCGGCGAACCGTACATCACGCACCCCGTTGCCGTTGCGGAGATCTGTGCCGACTGGAAGCTCGATGCCCAGTCGATCATGGCCGCGCTGTTGCACGACGTGATGGAAGACCAGGGCGTTACCAAGACCGAACTCGCCGAGCGTTTTGGTCCCAAGGTCGCCGAACTTGTCGACGGCTTGTCGAAGCTCGACAAGATGGAATTCCGGAATCGCGAGGAAGCGCAGGCGGAGAATTTCCGCAAGATGCTGCTCGCGATGGCGCGCGATGTACGCGTGATTCTCGTCAAGCTCGCCGATCGTCTGCACAATATGCGCACCCTCGGTGCGGTGCCGACCGAAAAGCGACGCCGCGTCGCGCGCGAGACACTCGATATTTATGCGCCGATCGCGCACCGCCTGGGGCTGAACAACACGTTTCGTGAGCTTCAGGACCTCAGCTTCGCGAATTTCAACCCGCGCCGGTACGCCACGCTCGAAAAGGCCGTCAAAGCCGCACGCGGCAATCGGCGCGAGGTCGTCGGCAAGATTCTCGAAGCCGTTCAGCGTTCGTTGTCCGAAGCCAAGATTCAGGCCGACGTGACCGGCCGTGAGAAGACGATTTTCAGCATCTATCAAAAGATGCGCGACAAGCAGTTGTCGTTCTCGCAGGTGCTCGACGTCTACGGTTTTCGCGTCGTCGTCGAGCAGCCGCTCGAGTGCTATATGTGCGTCGGCGCGCTGCACTCGCTGTATAAGCCCGTGCCGGGCAAATTCAAGGACTACATCGCGATTCCGAAGGTGAACGGCTATCAGTCGTTGCACACCACGCTCGTCGGCCCGTTTGGCACGCCGATCGAGTTTCAGATTCGCACGCGCAAGATGCACGAGATCGCCGAGTCGGGCGTCGCCGCGCACTGGCTCTACAAGAACGGCAGTGCCGATCTCAACGATGTCCAGAAGCGTGCGCATCAGTGGTTGAGCTCGCTGCTCGATATCCAGTCGGAAGCCGGGGACTCGACCGAGTTCCTCGAGCAGGTCAAGATCGATCTGTTCCCCGATGCGGTCTACGTGTTTACGCCAAAGTCGAAGATCATGGCGCTGCCGCGCGGTGCCACGGCACTCGACTTCGCTTATGGCGTGCACAGCGATCTCGGCAACCAGTGCGTCGCGGTCAAGATTAATAACGAGCTTTTGCCGTTGCGTACGGAGCTCAAGAGCGGCGACATCGTCGAAGTGATTACCGCGCCGTATTCGAAGCCGAATCCGGCGTGGCTCGGGTTTGTCCGAACGGGCAAGGCGCGCGCAGCGATTCGTCACTATCTGAAGACGATGCGGTTCAACGAGTCGGTTCAGCTCGGCGAGCGTCTTGTCGATCAGGCCCTCAAAGCATATCGACTGTCGTTGTCCGACGTCACGCCGGAAGTCTGGGAAAAGCTGTCGCTCTGGACGGGCAACCGCAATCGTCAGGAGCTGTTCGCCGATATCGGCCTGGGCCGCGACGTCGCCGCCGTCATGGCGAAGCGTCTCGAAGTGCTGATGAGTGGTCGCGAAGAAGATGATGAGGACGCGCTGTCCAACGCGGGTACCTCGACGCACCACGCATCGGGTGCGGGTGGCGCGGCGGTCGTGATCACGGGCACGGAAGGGATGTCGGTGCAGTTGTCGCCGTGCTGCCGCCCGATTCCTGGTGACGCGATCATGGGCTACATTGGTATTGGCCTCGGCATGGCGATTCACACGGCCGATTGCCGCGTTGCGCAACGCATTCACCGTCGGGATCCGGAACGCTGGATCGACGTCGCATGGGCGCCGCAACCCGGGCGTTTGTTCGACGTCGGCGTGAAGGTGCTCGTCAAGAGTGCGAAGGGTGTGTTCGCCCGCGTCGCTGGCGATATCACATCTGCTGATGCGAATATCGTTCACGTCGCTATGGACGAGAACATCGCGCAGGAAATCACCGAGCTGCGCTTCATCATTCAGGTCAGCGACCGTGTGCATCTCGCGAATGTGATGCGACGCACGCGCGCGAACCCGGACGTCGTGCGGATTTCGCGCGAACGGCCAAGCGAAGAGCCGCCGGGTCGGCATGACGGCGGCATTCGTATCGACCGCGAGCGGGCGGACTACTGATCACGCTGGCGGGTGCCGGCGTTGATGGGTGGTCGCAGCCTGAACGATGCGTACGCGTGCCTGAGTGGTGCGTGAGCACTCCCTGAGGATTGACCGAGCGTTACCCGAGTGCCGCGTGATGCGCATCGGTGAGACGCCACTCAGCCTGGGTTAATGTGCGCGCTCAGTGAATCGTCCCGTCCGCGTCGGGATAGATGACATCCAGAATTTCGATCTGCTCAACACCAGCGGGTGTCTGCAACGGCACGACATCGCCAATGCGCGACTTCACTAGCGCGCGAGCGATCGGTGAAATCCAGCTGACTCGATTGTGTTCGAGATCGACTTCATCGATCCCGACGATCATGATCTGGTGCTCGGTGCCATCCTTGGTCGCATAGTCGATCGTCGCGCCAAAAAACACCTGGTCGCGATTCTCCTGTTTGCTTGCGTCGACGACCTCGGCAATGTCGAGGCGCTTCGTGAGAAAGCGGATGCGTCGATCGATTTCGCGAAGTCGGCGCTTCCCATAGATATAGTCACCGTTCTCGGAGCGGTCACCGTTCGAAGCGGCCCACGATACGAGCCTCACGACTTCAGGACGTTCAACATCGATGAGACTCAGCAGCTCATCTTTGAGTCGCTTGTAGCCTGCGGGTGTGATGTAGTTCTTCGCACCCGCAGGGATTGCGGGAGCGGCGGCGTCGAGATCATCGTCGTCACCATCGGAAGATGAAGATTCTTTGACAAAAGCCTTGTTCATGGTGAAAATGCGGGCTGCGCGAGAAAGCGCGTGGACACGAAGCATAGTGTATAGGCAAAGAGTTTAACAAAACGCTTTGCAAACGCCGAAGTCCTCGCTATAATCTCGCTTCTGATGTGCGGCTGTAGCTCAGTTGGATAGAGTACTTGGCTACGAACCAAGGGGTCGTGGGTTCGAATCCTGCCAGCCGCACCACTTATGCTGTAAAAAAGGGGTCTTCCGAATGGAAGACCCCTTTTTCATTTCATCGTCAAAAATCACATTCGGATGCGTGGACGCCATCGAGTGCATTCGATGCCGCAGGATCGCGGTGCGTTCGCAAGGTGTCCGCGGTGTCGGTACGTTCGTCGGGATTTCGGTAGGACTACGAGGCGAATCTTGAAGCCCTGGTGCGCACCGGTTCAACGCACTCACGGTTCGCAGCGTCTCGCGAAACAGTGACGGCTGTGGTTACGCGCTGAACGCGCTGTGAGGGCCGGACGATTGGATGGCGCGACGCTCCGATGGAGCGCGCCGCTCAATGTCGCGACTCGCGCAACGCGAAGTCACGCGGTGAATGTGCCTGACTCTGACGGATCCGATTGCTCGCGCGATGGGCATGCGCCGGATCCCAGCAACCGCGCGACTTCGCTGAGCCGCCCGTCCTTCTTCCATATCAGGTACTTCGAATAGCACGTCTGCTGCGGCGGAAAGTGCGTAGGCAAGTACAACCAGCGTTCGCCCGAACGTTGTATCCAGAGGATCGCGTTGAGCACGGTGCGAGCATCGGTGCTTGGCCTCCCGATCGCTCTGCGTGTACCTGTGTCCTCAAACAAATGTCTGACGGCATTCCATTCGTGGTCGGTGAGATCACTCATATGAGGGTTCCTCGCGACGCCTGCCACGACCCGACTGCCCGGAGCGTTGACGCGCGCCGCTGGTGTTTGATCATCAGGCCAGGGACCTGACGAAAAAAAAGGCGCCACGACACTGCGTGGCGCCCTGCCTGATGTCAGCGATATCAGAAGCGGTGACGCAGGCCGGTCGTCACGAGCACCTGCGAATCCTGATCGGCAGGTCCGCTTGCACCGACGATGTACGCGCGGTTCGCATCACCATTGGCGTTTTGATAGGCCGCACCGAGATACACGTCAGTGCGCTTGGACAGCGAAAGATCCGACATCAGATTGATCTGCTGGAAGTTGCCATGCTGGTCGGCGCGATTGCGAGTGAACCGGACATCGCTGAACACATACGATCCGCTGAGCGTCCACGCAGGCGTGACTGCATACTTGCCGTTCAACTCGTAGTTATTGATCTTCGCGTCGCTGCTGCCGATCTGCGGCATCACGCCGATCGTGCCGCCAAAGCCGGTGGCGCCGTCGAGACGCGTCTGGGTCCAGACGAAGCCGACCGAGGCGGGGCCGAATGCGTAGCTGCCGCCGGCGCCGAATGTCGATTGCTTGTCGGCCTGGAAGCCATAGTCGCTCGACACGGCGCCGCCAGGGTTTGTGGTGCTATTGGGCTGGTTGATCGCCGTGTAGGCCGCGGCCAGGCGAAGTGGCCCGTTGTCGTACTTCATACCGAGGCTATAAGCCCGGTTGTTGTCCGACAGGCCGCTGCCACCGTTGGACGCGGCATACATGCCGCCGAAGGAGAAGCCGCCGTAGTTCGCGCTCGTGTACTTGAACGAGTTGTTGAGACGGAACGTTCCGCCGAGGTTGTCGGCATCGAACGGGTGCGCAAACATGAATCCGCCCGAGCGGTCATCCATGTTTGCCAGGCTCAGCGGGCTCAGGTAGTCGACCATGGCGTCGTACTGACGACCCAGCGTCACGGTACCCCAGTGATCGGAGGCCAGTCCGACGAACGCCTGCCGCCCGAACAAGCTATTGTTGCCTTGCGTCGATCGGCCGCTATAGACGTCGAATCCGCCTTCCAGGGTGAAGATGACCTTGAGTCCGCCTCCCAGATCTTCGGCACCGCGCAGACCAAACCGGCTGCCCGAGGCCATGTTGCTCGACGCGCGCCACGTCGAGCCGCCGCTGGCCACGTCGTTGCTCGTATAGGTCAGGCCCGCATCGATCAAACCGTAGAGCGTCACGCTGCTTTGTGCCTGTGCGGCGACAGCGAACAAGCCAGTCACACCGGCCAACAAAAGCTGCTTTTTCATATTTCCCACTCCGTTACGTATCAAGTCCCGTGGCGCATCGCATGCGCGGTATCTGGCGAACGCGTGCGATCACCCGGTCGCAAGAACGTCAGCGAAAACACTGATCGATTTCTTGACCGGGCCGAGCTTAAGGGCGACGGGGAGTGGCGGCCATGATTAAAAGTTAAATAGCCTTTTTAAATAAGTCGAACTATGAAACTGAGATACGCTGAAGAGCGATGCAGATAGATCTCAATGGACGGGGAGATAATTATTGGATAAGCATTGATTTTGCGGTGTTGTTAAAAAATCACGCTTGCATGTGAGTGGTATTTTTAAAAGTCGAAAACACTATTTGAATTCATTGAATAACGCGAGACGACAGATGTCGCAAAAAATCATTGCATCCGTCGAATTGTCTTTCTTCAACGGCGCGGCCGGCGCGGCGGGTGAGCGCGCAGGGGAGCATCCCATGCCTTCGAATTTTTTTATGCCTTGGCGGTACTCAGGGGAAGTCACGAGCCGGATTTGAGTGCGCGAGGTCGCCCGATGCGCGACCCCGATACGTCGAGAGGTTTTCCTATTCGACGTGTGCGACGTGTGTGTCGACGTTTTGTTGTAGCCGTGTTGTAGCAGTTTTATACCAGCGCACGACGAACGCCACGCATCGTCACGGCACCACGCCGCTCGGTGCAATCGCTCACGCGAAAATCCGCTCCTAACCGATATTCGATATATCAGTCGCGATGCGCATACGCTTGCAGGTTATACACCGTTCTTCGGGCTGAAATCAGTCACGCCCCAGTCTTCGAGCACGTAGTGACGTGCATCCATCGGCGAACTCAGAAGATTGGCCCAGTGATCGCCGTGCCAGCAGGATAGGTCAAGCGCGACGCCTGTTGGCATCGCGAGCGCGGGTTTCGCGCGTGTCAGTCGCGAGCGATGTTTGCTCGACAGGCCGACCGCACGTTTGATGAAATCGAACATCGAATTGCTCCAGAAAACGTGGTGGTCATGATCGATGTTATTTTGTCCATGAGTCACAGCAAGAGGCGTTAACACCTAGACATGCATACCGGTTATGTATTATCGGGTTATCTTTACCGACACCCATGGCATACCAAAATGAATGACGAGCGCTGATGTTTTGTCGCGCTAACGTTTGCGACCCGCGACTACGGCCGAAAGGCAGATACTCGGGTATCCGAAAAAGACTTGACTCAAATTTCGCGCCTATTTATAAAGTCGGTGTGGGCTGTGCCTCGATTAAATCGGGCGCCCGCTCAGTCGATGAGCAAGTGTGTCGACTTTGTATACATCAACTATTCGGGATGGAATATGGAAACGGGTGTAGTCAAGTGGTTTAACGATGCGAAGGGCTTTGGTTTCATTGCAGCGGACGGTGGCGGCGAAGATCTGTTCGCGCATTTCTCCGAAGTCAAGGTTGAAGGTTTTAAATCACTCAAGGAAAATCAACGTGTTTCCTTTGAGGTGAAAACCGGCCCGAAGGGTAAGCAAGCGGCAAATATCCGCCCGATCTGAGCCGCATGCCATCAGAGCATCCGGCTGCAATAAAAAACCCCACCGCGAATCGGTGGGGTTTTTATTTGGATAAGTGATTCGTGACGGGAGACGCTTAATCTCAGCTCTCACGAATCGTACGCGTGATCGCTATCCCTGGACGGCGACACCGCCTGCTTCGCACACGTGGCTGAGTGCACGCATCAATGCATCCGCTTCCGAGGAGTCGAATTTAGTCAGTTGTTTCCAGTTCGCGAGGCTTTCGGCAAGCTGGCTGGGGCAATCGGGAGCGTTGCGCACCGGGGTAACCCGCGCAAGAGCCTGAATCAAGGTGGCGTCGAGGTGATCCAGCTTCGGGCGGACATCCGTCGCCAGGTCGGGAGCGGGCTTTTTCGGCGCGCCACTCGCGTGCCATTGATCGAAGAGCTGCTGCTGGACCATTTTGCTTGCTTCGATTTGATCGGCGAAGAACGCTCGGGCGAACGCCGGATCCACTCCCTGCGTGGTCGCATGTCCAACGACGTCAGCGAGCACTTGCTTTTCGCGTGGCACATCGGTGATGGGTTTGCTGTTCAGCCACTTGTACTGCGCGACCGGTGTCGCGAGCGACAGGCGTTCGGCGACGAGGGCAATCACGTTCGTGAGGGCGGTCGTTTCGCCGGCGGCGTGAGCGGGTGGCGCGCTACAGACGGCAGACAGGGTCAGGGCGATCTGGCTTGCGACGAAGGCAATTCGGCGAATGCGGTTGTTCATTGCGCTGAAGACGATGGCGGGTGAGAGGACGTGGTGTGCGACGCGATTTTCGGTCCGACGTCGTGTGGAACGAAGAGTTCCGTCACGACCGAGTCGGCGTTCGAAAACGGGATAGTACCGGCGAATGGCGCGCGTCGACTGTACAGGGGGGGATCAGGCTGTGACGAGCGGTGCCGGACCGCTCCGATGATGGGTGCAACAAACAAAGGGAGTCCGCGTAGCGGCCCCCCGTACGAGCTTGAGACGAGTCCTACCTGGCGCTCGTCACGCTCAGTTTGGCTTCATGCGAGCCTGACGTTCTTCGAAAAAAGCGCGTACATGCTCAGGCAGGTCTGCCAGAAATTCTACGTTGGATGGCTCCGGATCCGGGCAGGCGACCTTGTCGGGCGCCGGGATCTTCGTGGGCTTCGCATCCATGGTCTTCTCCCCAATCGTGGCGTCAATTATCCGCTTGCGCGTGGGCTTGTCACAGCGACCCCCGGGTTTGCCAGCACGTGTGTTGCGCGGCGGGCACACGGAGCGGGAGCGGTGCAGCCATGAATTTGTTAACGACGCCTTTTATGTTTTGTTGACACGACGCGCAGAAGTTTTTTCGCCGCCGCCGAATGCACGGACAAGGCGTCATTCGACGGACACAACCTGGTGTTCGTGATGGCCGGACGGCCCAAATGCGATCGATCGTGCTGCGTTTGTCGAGCGCCATGTTGAGCTCGAGCGATCGAAGCGCCTCGAACGAATGGCGAGTCGTCAACAGTGATCGTTGAGGAACCGTCGACGACCGCGATCCTGTTTCAACACACCGGATCGCTGCATCCGCAGCCGACGTGAAAAACAAAAAACCCGTGAAGAACTTGCGTTCTATCACGGGTTTTTTGCTTCCCTTTACAGGGGGAATTCTGGTGCCGGAAAGAGGAATCGAACCCCCGACCTTCGCATTACGAATGCGCTGCTCTACCGTCTGAGCTATTCCGGCGACGAAGAAACGAGAGTATAGCGGGGGTATATCGGGAAGGGAAGCCCCTTTGTGCAAATCGATTCAAAAATCCGGACGACCATGGCGATCGCCGCGCGAACGATGTGAGTGCAATTCGATGCGACCGCGTCGGTCGTTGCGGCAGTGCATATGGCAAATCTGCGAGCGGTGCTGTATCAGGTAAACATCAGCGTGCATTCCGATGCTGATCATCGCCTTGCTTCTCAGTGCTTTACGGACCGAGGAGGCGTAGGGACAGCCTTAACCCAATACGTATAAAGTAAACACCTTTTTTGCCGCGAATAGCTGATGGAACAAGGCCTTGCGTGTGTTACGGCCCGGAAGTTGCTGCCGTGAATAGCGCGATGCCATCCCGTTGGCTCATCAAGGGAACGACAACAATGACAATCTTTGCCAGAAAAACAATCGATGCGCTTCAAGCCGAAGCGGACGCTGGAGACGAGTTCGACACGGGCGAAAGCCATCGGACATTGAAACGAACGTTGTCAGGCTTCGACCTGACGTTGTTAGGAATAGGCTGCATTATCGGCGCCGGGATTTTCGTTCTGACGGGCCATGCTGCGGCCGCGAACGCCGGTCCTGCCGTCGTGTTGTCGTTTGTGTTCGGCGCCATCGTCTGCGCCTTTGCGGGGCTGTGCTATGCGGAAATGGCGTCGACCGTTCCCGTGTCGGGCAGTGCCTACACGTACGCCTATGCCACCATGGGCGAGTTCATCGCCTGGCTGATCGGCTGGGACCTGATCCTCGAGTACTGCCTTGGGGCGACGACCGTCGCCATAGGGTGGTCGGGCTATGTCGTCAGCTTCCTGCACGGGTTCGGCATCGATATTCCGCAGACCCTTTCGCAGGCGCCTTTCGCATTCGACCCGGTCACGCACTGGAGCCACACCGGTGCGCTGCTCAATATTCCCGCCATGCTGATCGTCGCCGTGATCACGGTGCTGCTCGTGATCGGCATTCGCGAGTCGGCACGTGTGAACAGCGTCATCGTCGTGATCAAGGTCCTGATCGTCGTTGCGTTTATCCTGGCGGGCATCGCCTACGTCGACAAGGCGCACTGGGTTACGCAACATAATCCGCAGGGCCTGTTTATCCCACCGAATGCGGGCCATGACGGTGTGTACGGATGGAGCGGTGTGTTGCGCGGGGCGGCAGTCGTGTTCTTCGCTTACATCGGGTTCGACTCGGTATCGACAGTCGCCCAGGAGACAGTCAATCCGCGCCGCAATATGCCGATCGGTCTGTTGGGCTCACTGATCATTTGCACGATTCTGTACGTGCTGGTCTCGTATGTCCTCACCGGCATCGTGCCGTTCGACAAGCTCAACGTCTCCGACCCGATCGCGGTCGGTATCGATTCGATCGGCATGCGCTGGCTCGCGCCGATTATCAAGCTGGGGGCGATCTTCGGGCTGACGTCCGTGATCCTCGTGCTGCTGCTGAGCCAGCCGCGCATTTTCTATACGATGGCCAAGGACGGATTGCTGCCGCCGTTCGCGTCAAAGATTCATGCGCGTTTCCGTACGCCCTACATCACAACGATCGTCACCGGTGTGATCGTGATGGTGCTGGCGGGTCTGCTGCCGATCGGCCTGGTTGGTGAGCTCGTGAGCATCGGCACCTTGTTTGCGTTTGCTGTCGTCAGCATCGGCGTGGTGGTGCTGCGTATCACTGAGCCGACACTCGAGCGGCCGTTCCGCACGCCGGCCGTCTATGTCGTCGGTCCGCTCGGCGCGCTGTCCGCCGTCTTCCTGATGATCGGCTTGCCTGCCGACACCTGGATTCGGCTGGTCGTCTGGATGGCGATCGGTATCGTCATTTATTTCGGATATGGCGTGCGTCACAGCAAGCTGCGCAAGCAAGCCCACTGAGCGTCGCGCTTATCTCACAGTAATCAGATCAATCCGATATCTGAATCGGATTGATCTTGTGCATCGCCAAGATCCCAATGCCGCAGTATCTGGCCCACCCAACGGTGAGAGTCATGAGAGGACGGCAAATGGATATCTGCGATTCAGCACGACAACGAGAAGCGGGCGGTGGCGGCGTGGCGAGCCCGTTCGAGGCGATGGACGTCGCCTTCACCTGCCAGCGCCGTGCCTTCGAGTCCGCGCCGTATCCGGCTTTCGAAAGGCGGCATGAGACCTTGCGTCGACTGCATGCGGCTGTCCGAGCGCACGCCACACAGTGCGCGCAGGCCGTGGCGGCGGACTTTGGCATTCGCGCGCACGAAGAGACTCTGCTAGTCGATATGTTGCCGTCGCTGTTGCATATCGATCACGTGCGCCGAAATCTGAAAAAATGGATGCGGCCCTCGCGACGGCATACGGAATGGCTGTTCAAGACCAATAGCGCCCGTGTGCACTACCAGCCGAAGGGCGTGATCGGTATCGTCGTACCGTGGAACTTCCCGTATTACCTTGCGCTGGGTCCGCTCGCCACGGCACTTGCCGCGGGCAATCGCTGCATGATCAAGACCTCGGAATACGCGCCCCATGCGTCTCGCGCGTTGAAGGCGTTGCTCCGCGATGTCTGCGACGAAAGCGAGGTCGTCGTGGTGGAGGGTGATGCAGAATCGGCCAGGCACTTCTGTGCGCTTGCCTTCGACCATCTTGTTTTCACGGGGTCGCCGGCCGTGGGGAAGCACGTGATGCGGGCGGCGTCCGCAAACCTGACGCCGGTCACGCTCGAGCTCGGCGGGAAGTCGCCGGCGCTGGTGTCGCGCACGGCAGACGTGTTGGCGGCGGCACGTCGGATCGTGCACGGCAAGACAACGAACGCAGGGCAGGTCTGCGTCGCGCCGGACTACGCGCTGGTGCCGAAAGAAGATCTCGGGTTGTTTTGCGAACAGGCGCGGCGCGCCTATGAAAGCCAGGCTCATGACAGCGCATCGGGCACGGCGATGATCGACGAACGCGGATTCCAGCGCATGCTCGATCTGCTCGTCGACGCCAGAGCGTTGGGCGCAGACATTGTCGCGTGTGCGGACCCGCGGCCGCGAACGCGACAGCTACCGCTCTACATCGTCACGGGGGTGAAGCCGCAGATGCGCATTGCCCGGGAGGAAATCTTCGGGCCGATCTTGCCGGTGATCGCTTACGACGCATTCGACGAGGCGATCGATCGCATTCGTTTCGGCGACCGGCCTCTCGCGCTGTACTACTTCGGGAACGACCCGGACGAGCGCCGTCGTGTGCTTGACGACGTACACGCTGGCGGTGTGACGATCAATGACTGGGGCTGGCATGTGCTGAATCACAGTCTGCCGTTTGGCGGCACAGGCACATCGGGGATGGGCAACTATCACGGCGAGGAGGGCTTTCGCGAACTGTCGCATGCAAAAGCGGTATTCACCGAGCATCGGTGGTTTCCGATCGGGCTCTTCCATCCGCCGTACGGGAACTGGGTTCAGCGATGCGTGCTGCGGTGGTACTTCGGCAAAAGCGCCGCTTGCGAGGATCGGTAATCGATATTCGACGGCACGGGCCGCTGATCGGTTGAGGATCGATCGAACAATAAAAAAGGCTTAGCCGAAGCTAAGCCTTTGAATTCTTTGGTAGGCCGTACGTGACTCGAACACGTGACCAACGGATTAAAAGTCGTACGGTTATCGAATTCCTTCGTATAGATTCGCACGGATCGAAATCTTTTAATGACGGAAAATCAAAGGGATAGATATCATTTGCGTGTATATCGAATTGACTCAAATAGATTCATGTTCGTATGATCTGCCTACATGATGCCTACATGGAGGCGCGATGCCCAGACAAAGCCTGACCGTTTCTCGAGTTGAACGACTGCAATGTGAGGCCGGCAAACAGCAAACAATCTACTGGGACGACAAGACCCCGTGGTTGGGGTTGCGAGTTACCAGCGCGGGGGCGCGATCGTTCGTGTTCGAGTCGCGACTATTCGGAAAGACGCTTCGAACGACCATTGGCGATGCGCGCTCACTAGAACTGGGCAAAGCACGCACCGAAGCCGCACGACTCAAAACACTGGTCGACGATGGCAAAGATCCGCGAGAGTTGCGCGCTGCGGAACAGCAGGCTCACGCCGCAAGACAGGTCGAGGCGAAGCGCCGCAACGCGTCGTTCGGTGATGCCTGGGACGAGTACGTCGCAAATCGGCGCCCCTTTTGGGGCGAGCGTCACTATGCCGATCATCTCCAACACGCAGACGTCGGCGGCAGTCCCAAGAAGCGAGGCAAAGGCTTGACGCATCCCGGGCCGCTCGCGCCGCTTCGGCCGTTGAATCTCTCTGACCTGACCAGCGAATGCATCGGATCATGGATGACAGCCGAATCGGCGAAGCGTCCAACTATGGCTGCCCTGTCGTTTCGCCTGCTGCGGGGCTTTATCAGGTGGACAGTCGACACCCCGGCATACGCGGGGGTCGTTCCCGACGGCGCGTACAAATCACGTCAAGTCCGCGAAGCGATTCCCAGAGTCAGAGCTAAGGAAGGCGATTCGCTCCAACGCGAACAACTCGAGACGTGGTTCAGCGCAGTGCGCAAGATCGAGAATCCAGTCATCGCTGTCTATCTGCAGGGCTTGTTGATCACCGGCGCCAGGCGCGAGGAATGGGCAAGTTTGAAGTGGTCGGACGTTGATTTTCAGTGGCGTAGTGTCACGCTGGACGACAAGGTCGAAGGAACAGCGGGACGCACTATTCCCCTTAGCCCCTACCTGCGCGCGCTTCTGCTGGACCTGAAAACAAGAAACGAAATCGCGCCGAGCCCTAAACAAATCCAGCGGCTTGCCGCTAAAGGTAAACAGTGGGCGCCGTCGCCGTGGGTATTCGCCAGTAAAAGATCCGAAGACGGAAAGCTGGCGGAGGCTCGCCTTGCACATAACCAGGCGCTCGCGGTTGCCAGCCTGCCCCATTTGACTTTGCACGGCTTGCGGCGATCGTTTGGGACGCTGTCGGAGTGGGTGGAAGTGCCGGTGGGCGTCGTCGCTCAGATTCAAGGTCACAAACCCTCTGCGATCGCCGAGAAACATTACCGCCGACGACCGCTCGATCTGCTACGCAATTGGCACGACAAGATCGAACGATGGATGTTGGAACAGGCGAAGATCGAGTTTCACGAGGCGAAACAGGAGCAAGAATGAGCGGCGCAGTTTCGGCGGAAGAGTTCGTAAGCTATACAGTGCGGCTTCGAGACAAACTCATGCATTACGCGACCATGGATGCATGGACCCCAATCATGGGGGCTCTTCTCTTAGGCGGAATTGAACCTCCGATCGGTTGCACCACAATTCCCGCCGGTCCGATGGTAGGCCTAGATGGCGAACCGAGTCACGAGAAATGGGAAGCTCGCAAGATCCTCGAGGAATGGAAGGGTTGGTGCGCGGATCGGGACCAATACCCCGAGACGATTACGCCAGCCGACTTCATTGCGTGGTGCGTTGACGAAGGCATCAAAGAGCGCTTTTCCGTGCATTCCGCCTTTATTTGGATTGGCGCATTTAACGACCTATTCGGCTACACGGAGGTTCGAACGATACCTTTCGAGGTGGCTCTATATGCCAGCAAAATGGCTGAACCGATTCAGACGATCCTTGCGCGCTTGGATGAGTTGGATCATGGCGCCCGTCCCCCACCCCCGCACGATCACGTAACCGGCCGCGAGAAAGCCAACGTGAACAAGCCAAATGCTATCGCCGAAGCGCGTGGTTATCTGTTAACCGAAGAATTCGCGGCGGCGCTCAGCGTCTTGCCGACCACGATCCATAAGTCTTGGACACGAAACGGTCACTACGGAGGAGTTCGACCCGAAAAACTTCCCAGCGGGCGCCTAAAATGGCCCCTAGATGCGGTCGATCGAGCTTTGAAAGTCGTAAACAACAAACAAGACTAAGCACGTCACGACGTTTGCTATCAAGAACTCCCGAATTCACGAATCATGATCTCGTGAATCATGTCCGACAACTGTCTACGGTTCAGTCTGAGCGTTTCTCGATTTTTTTCCCTTCCTCGCGCTTTTCGAACGTGCCTTATCTGCCCGCTCTCGCGCACGTTCCCATTTCGAAGCGATCTCAGCATGTTCCGATGCCGCGGACTCGTTCAAGATATCTTCCAACAAGGGGTTAGTCGCTCGATCGGACACCTTTTGTTTTGATGGTTTTCGACTTGTTCGCGGCGAAAGTTTACCCGCCGGCGAGAGACTAGGCCAATATCGCCGCTTGCCATCCGGTGGATTCGGGCGCAAATAAAAATCAAATAATATTGCCGACATCAGTATCTGCAAAAGGTCAGCATAAAATCTAGTATTTTGTTGAAGGGTGAGCAGCGCATCTATTCGACAGGCGCCTTTGGTAGCCACCTCGAGTGCCCCCCACGCACCCAATAAGTTTAGCGCCGTTTTTTCAGCTGAATTAAAAATATCTTCCGAAAGAAATACGAATACATCAAACGCATAGCCCTCACGAGCGCTATGGTGAAGAAAGATGGATCTACCCAACAACAAATTCTTTTTCACTTGACGTTTTAACAATCGGAGAAAATGATCTCGCAATTTGATGCTTTCAGTGTGATCGCTTTTTAAGTCGACTGGCGTATCGGGCGTCCATTTGATGGTATATCTGCATATTGCAAAGTTCGGGGCTTTCTTCGCCAGATAGGCTACATTCGACATCAAACTGCGGCGGTTCTCCTTCGGCGTTTTTTGAAAAGATGCTACACGACCGTTGGCGTCACGTGCAAACTTTCTAACTTCGGAAAACATCGTGTTCAGGCCAGCGCAAATATGGTGCAAGTTACGCAAACCAAAGTCTGAAACGGGACCTTCGTTGTAATATGCGTAATTAGTCGCTATCTTCTCGATCGCAAGAAACAACATCCCATTCGTGGAGATCGGATGTTTCTTATCCACGAACTCGTAGAGATCCATATACGGATGAAAATGATGCAGGGGATAATCTATTTTTAATTTTGCCGCTGCACGTTTTCTTTCATTTGTCAGCAGATACACAAAGTCGAGCCCTACTGACGTCACGGTGATAACCGGTCGCGAACGAACCTCGGTTACCGAAAAAGGGGATTCCGATGGGTGTCGGATCCGAGAAATCTGGCCCACTTGGAAAACTACTTGGCTTACAAAGTTTGCGGCCTCGACATAGTCCCTCATCACCCCTAGCGACTGAACTCGGTTAGAAAACAAAACCCACACGGTTTGTGCGATTTCGGTCCATGGCATCTCCGACGTAAGCCGCGCGGCTAAGTCGAAGGGTGTGCTGGAGTCGGTCAACCGATTCGACATAGCGCTCATCAAGAACTGTCCGCAGGTGAGATGTACGAGCAATTTTAGCTCAAAATCTCGGGCACGAGTTAGCATCAAATTTGCGATCGAGTTAGTTCTTAAGCTTCTCTGTGGCCGCTGAGCGAGAGGCCATCGACCGGAGGTCTGCGCAACTAGATCGTTTCGCCTTCGGGGCCACCGCACCTGAAAGCCGGGTGATCCATTCGAACGCGGGCGCCGTGATGATCGCACCCTCATTATTCATGCGTGTGTATCTATGTATATGAGAGCATGAATTAACTCAGGAACATCTCTCGAGCGCCATCGACGAAATTCAGACGAACACCGAGTGATTGCGATTATTGTCGCTTTTGCTTCCTATGGAATAAACCGACAAAGAATTAGAGCAACGCGAGAAGTACCAATCGCTACCAGCGAACAGGATGCAAACCCGATCGAATCCGACATGACTCTTGCTAAAGTAAGGTTCATGTCGCGTAGGCGGCCATTTTCGCGGAATTAATAAGTGGCCAAACTATGAGAACAGTTAGGGCTCGAGGTCGTCGGCGCGTGTGGTCCGTTTTCACGCTGCAAAGCTATCGAATGGCGAGAAACCTAACGTCGACCTCGTCCCGTCCACCCACTACGTGGCGACATTTCATCATGCACGAAACTATCGAAGACCGGGAAGTAATGGAGGTGATCACTCATCTCGACGAACGAGCAAACCTTGAGGCAACCAACATAGATGGTCGCAGAGCTATCGTTATTCATAACGGCTATGGCTCGCGGCATTTGTTCGGCATCGAAAAGTTCGTAAAAGCAATTCAGAGGGGAAGGAAAGGGGGCTTTATCGAAGAAACCGCACGCTACAGCGGTATAAAGATCATTCGAGAGCTCTATCTCGGGGCGACGTACTACCAATCCGTGAACCACTGGATCGAGCAATATTCGAATCTGTACTGTTACTCCGCGCGAGTTCAAGCATTTTACGATGTGTGCAAGGCGATGGGACTCATCGGCAAACGTAATCACTATTTCGGTGAGCCAGGGGAAATCGCTCGCAGTGATGGAGCGAGGTATATGGACGCGTTCAACATGCTGATTGAAGCGGTAAACGCGCGATGCCTCTCGCGGGAATTCAAGGAAGCGGAGCGCCTTCGTCGTCTCAACGCCGAGCGTAACGAAGAAAATGTACTGGCGATGGAAGAAGAGATGTTTTCGGAGCAGACTGGCCGGTCGCGATGGCTGTTATTGTCTCTCACGCTGCGATATAAGCCGAGGTACCGAAGGTGGATAACGCCAAAAACTATCCAACAGCATCGCGAACGGTTCTTCGCGGCACGTCGTTACAACCAGCTCATGGCATACATCGGAAACTACGTCTGGGCGATTGAACAGGGCGAAAACACGGGTCTTCACTTGCACGTCATCCTCTTCTACTCAGGTGAGCACAATCACGACGAGTTCATTGCCAAGCAAATCGGTGAATACTGGGCCAATGAGGTGACGGGTGGGAAGGGCGACTATTGGAACAGCAATCAAGAATGGCTGAAGAGGCACTATAAACGCTATGGCCACGGCATCGGTGTTGGCCAGATCAATTGGAACGACAGAAAAGCTCGCTGGGCATTGCGCGAAAACTTGGTCTATCTAGCGAAGTCCGAGCAATACTTGATGAGCCGGAGTACCGAGCGTATCCGCACGTTCGATATGGGACAGGTGCCGAAGAAGCAGAAACGGGGGCGGCCACGCGCAAAGAATGGCTCAGCGGCTGAATGAGGTCCCCATTGCAGTGCTAGAGGACTTTCTGCAAGCTTGTATTGGTTTGATTTCTACCCTCAACTTCGCAATCTCAAATGAGGTAGGGCTCACGGGGCTTTCCTTGGATCCACTGTGGCGGCTTGCCGCGCCCCGACCAGGTACTTCCGGTCTCGGGATCCCGGTATTTGGCCGGACGTTGCACTGCCGGCCCTTTCTGCTTCTTCGGCTTCGCGAACAGTTCGTCAGCCGTGAATCCAAATGTCGCGATGACTTCGCGTACTTGTGCGAGCTGAGTGGACCGTTCCGCGGCGGTTAGGTCGGCGATTTCCTGTTCGATACGCCGACGCTGCTCGATTAGCTCTTGTAATTTGCTCATTTGATGACAGCAAGGGGATGGTGCGAGTACTGTAACGCGTCGCTTCAATTACATCAAATCTCGTATGCGTAAGGCCGCAGCCGTTGCGTTCCGACAGGGCGCACGGATAGCCCTCCGCCATGCCGCAGGCGGCCGGTTAAAACGCAGGCAACTATCTTCGGCGGTAAAGTTTTAAGAGCGGAACCACGGCTGATGATGGCTCGTACACAGGGGCTCGGGAATCCGAATTGGACGCGCGACGAAACAATTCTTGCGCTTGATCTCCACTTTGATTGGAGCGGCTAAATTCCGTCAGACGCGGACACAAGGATACAGGCGCTTTCCGACATGCTTCGAAGCCTTTTACCTCACGCGGAGGCATCGAGGAAATGCTTTCTAAAAACGCAGACAGCGTTGCATTTAAGCTTCAGAACGTACGCCATGCAGCGACCGGCAAAGAGCGCTTACGGCCCACTGATTTCGAGGTGAGAAAGAGCGGCCAGAATCTCGGCGACTTCGGTGCGGGCGGTGTAGTCGGGCTGGACGTCGACGAACTGAACGGTTTGATTTCGGTCGACAATCAATACGGTGGGCCGCGGCAGGTAAGTCGCCCCTTCGGCGTTGACTTTGGTCAGGTCGAGACCAAGCTGGCGCTGGGCGGCCAGAACGTCGTCGGCTTGCTGGAAGGCGATACCGATGCTTCGGGCCACGCGGCTGCCCGGGTCCGAGAGTACCGTGAAGGCCAGGTCCGCTTTCTCTGCGGTCGTAAGGGATTGATCGGGAGACTGCGGGCTGATGGCAACCAGCCGGGCGCCAAAGGCATCGAGCTGGGGGAGCAATTCCTGCTGATAGGCGCGCAGCGCCAGGTTGCAGTAAGGGCACCAGCTGCCGCGATAGAACACGATCACCGCGGGTCCCGCTGCGACGAGCTGGTCGAGGCCGACCGGCTTGCCGGCGGCGTCGTCGAGAGTAAACGCAGCCAGACGGTCGCCGATCTTGATGGCCTCGGCCGGGACACCCTCAGCCAAAAAATGCTCGACGCTGCGGTCGAACACTTCGAGAGCCTCGGGCGGGAGTCGCTTGGCAGCAACCGCTTTGAACTGGTCGGATTGTTCGCGAATCGTGGCAGACACTATGAATCTCCTGGTCCTGGGTCAAGGGCAAAGCGTCATTGGACTGGTCAGTCCATTTATTGAAGCAGGCGAGAACTGGACTGTCAAGTCCAGTTTCGGCGATAATTGCGACATGGGTACACAACCGACCACCGAACGAGGCCGTCAGACACGCCAGCGCATCGTGAACGCTGCGGCTCAGGTCGTGGCGGAAAAAGGGGCGCTCGCGGCGAGCCTGGACGACGTAGGTGCCCGTGCTATGGCCTCGCGCAGCCAGCTGTATCACTACTTTGATGACAAGAACGATCTGTTGCGCGCGGTGGCCGAAGCGACCAACGATGCCGTGCTCCGCGCCCAAGTTGATCTCTTTGCCGCCCTAGATACTTGGGATGGTCTGGTGGCGTGGACGAACGCCATCGTCACTATTCAAGAGCAAGGCGGCGGGCCGAGAGGTTGTCCCATTGCCAATCTTCTCGGCCAGCTTGGCGAACGCGACGAGGGTATCCGCGCCGTCCTTGCCGACGGCTTCGATCGATGGGAGGCTCACATCCGGTCTGGCTTGGCCGCGATGTTTGCTGCCGGCGAGCTGCGGGCCGAGGCCGATCCGGCATGGCTGGCCGCCTCTACGCTGGCCAGTCTTCAGGGTGGACTCATTCTCGCGCATGCCCGCCACGATTCCCGGCCGCTCCGCGATGCTCTCGATGGCGCACTCGCTCTAATCGGAACCTATCGTGCATAAGCGATAGCGGCTGCGGCAACCATGCCACTGCTCTCCGGTAGCGGTGCCTTACTGCGTAAGCGATTGGACCGCGCGAAATAAATTTGTCACTGGCATGCGCAAGTGAACCGCTTTCTCAGGCAGGGGCGGCCGCCTCGGCACTACCGCGAGTAATCGGGCACCAGTGCGCCACGAAGCCGCCGGTCAAGACTGCCTCCGATTTGAATAGCCACGGCCTCGGCGCTCCCGCTCAATGACTGGTTCCCGGCGAGCAAACTGCCGGTGGCACCGCCTCAATCCGGCCACAAAGCGTCGTTCGCATCTGTCGTCGGTGAGACGTTCAGGTGTCGGCTCCGCCTCGCAACCAGCCATCCGATTGTTATAGACGAGCCCACCTTCATCGTGACGATGTGCGTGTGTCCTGCCCGGTTTCCTAAGACCACGCGATTCCGGAAATAACGGCTGTTGGCAACCGCCATATCACCAGTCTTGGTTAAAAAAGAACTCGCGATCCTGTTGTTGAGCTTAGGCATGCCGATACGAGCACGAGAGACTCGCAATGCACATCGTGATCCACAGGTCACACGAGATCTGAAGATGGGCAGATCAAAGCTCAAGAATCACCTCCCGAGGTGGGTCAACACCGCATCTACCCTGTCCTTCACTTCGTTAATTTCTTGCTTGCAAGGGCACTCCGCGCCGAATTTATCGGCAATACGATTCAACCGCTGGATAGTCTCCTCCAACCGATCCAACAAAGGCGCTTCTTCCCCAACCAACATACCGGAACCTCGACTGGGCACTCTGGTCTCAAAAGGCCCTCTCTTTAGCACCCTGTCGACGATCTTAGCAATCAATTCTTCGAGATCTCTTTCGTCCATGGCTTGATCCTCAACAATTGTCTAAATGTGCGACGCCTTTGGCTGCAGCACTGCTTCGTGTAGCCACTTTACTCAACGGAAAACCAAAGCTCATTTCCGATTTACGCTGACGCATTAGTGGGTCTCGGCGTTTTGCAGTCCATTTATTACGCACGCAACGACCACGCCGACAAACACGGTTCCTAACAACCCAAGAAAAATAGACAGCGCCCGCCCTTCCCAGCGAATCGGCACAAGATCCCCGAACCCGATCGTGAGTGCTGTCGTCGCGCTGAAGTAGAAAGCCAAGCCTGCGTCATAGTAGTGCTTCCCTGCGCTATCCGAGAGCCCCGCTCCCATGATCCCGCACGCTGCGACCGCGTAAAGTCCGACCAAAGCTGCGAATACTGTCCATACGGCTAACATTTGTCCAACGATCTTACGAGCGGCTGACTTCAAACAAAGTGTGCTCATATTTAGTAGTTCCGTTGATCTTGTTAAACAAGTAAAAGAGCTTAAAAGAGCTCATGCGGCCACCCACGTCACCGTAGTGAGATACCCTCAAGCGCCCCATGGCTCTCGTCGAGGAGCTTTTGATACTCGTCGCGCGCCTGCTGTGCAACAGCGTTCAGGAGCATCGAGAAAACGTGACATGCTCTCGGTTCGCTGACGCAGATAGAGTGGATACCTTTCGGCGAATCGAAGAGCGCCCTAATTCATCGCATCGTATTGATACAGTCCATTGGCTCTTGGCTTTATGTTTGGTATCGCCATTTCTCTACTCGGATATCGTCAGCATTGCTCGTGCGTTCTAACAGGGCGCGACGGATAACGTTAATGTCCGAAGAATCTGTCTACGTTCGACTGAGCGAGTTGTGGCCCGGCTTTTGAGTTTGCTTAACGAAACTTTTCGACCTATGTTCTTCTCGACTACAGCGGGTGGACGACCACGTTGGATGAATGAAACGGGAAGTGGCTCCCAACGGGCATCGCGTTCAACTAACAATAGGTGGATGCAGCGATGAAAAGGATCGCCCGTTATTTTGCGTTGCTTGTAGCCGCATGTACATTGCTTCAGTTCAACGTACTTGGTGCACCTCCGCAGAGCAAGATTCCCGTTAAGGATCAAGGATTCGTTCCGTTAATGGCAGCGCCATCGCCCAGGCTACCGAACGGAGACATGGCTGTTGCACTACTAGGATCACCCGACTACGGTCAGCTTCCCGCCGGTCCGGGGAACTACGAAATACTAAAATCGAAGGTCGTTGCTGCTCCAGAGTATCAATACACCCTACCCGATGGACAGCTTCGCATAGTCATCTCGGACATTAAAATCACGGTCCAGCGTGTCAAGACCACGACGAACGGTAACGAGCGCATCTGGACGGGCGTTCAAACTACTTACACTCAGTACATGAACCGCGCCGGGGCGGTTCAGAGAGCATTCTGTACTCTCGACAAGACATGTATGAGGAGGACGGCGAGTAGGTATGGGGAAACTGGAATCCGTCACCCGAAGCTGCATGCACCGGATTGACCGTGGCGCGGACTGCGCTCGTCAAAGCCGCTTACACTCTTACGCAGATCGGTGGTTGCGCACAAGGTGGAGGGTTAGTCAGAGCCGCTTCGTAACGCGGTCGACGCCGGGTTGTGTCGGCAATTGAGTCTAGGTGGCAACCTAGTGTTCCGTCCCAGCAATAATTGCATAGCCAAGCTACTTTTTGGACGAAAGCTCTTTTTTGCATTTGGATATTCCAAGGAGGCGAGCGAAACACAGCAATCGGACAAGCGAAGTCGCTCCTGGAGGCCGATTGCGACGCCGAGCATCGTTGCACAGTTGAGGCATTCAATGGTGGTGCTTCGTTCAGATTGATTGTAAGCGGTCAGAAATCACCATCTAGCACATCGTGATCTGCGCAGGCAGGCTGTGTCCACTGTTTTTCAGTGGACACAGTCATGACATCAGAGCAGGTTGAACCGTCTGACCTCAAGGTGGTGAAGGTCGGCCGCGACGGCAAGCGCCGATTTGATCGGCAGACCAAGCAGAAGTTGGTTGACGCTTGCCTGGTACCCGGCGTGTCGGTCGCGGGCCTCGCGCTCAAGCATGGCGTCAACGCCAATCTGTTGCGTAGGTGGATCAAGCTGCATCAGCAGCGACGCACACACTCGCTGACCGATGCGCAGGCCGGCGAGGTAGCGACGCCGTTCATCGAAGTCGTCGAGGCCAGCACGTCTATGATCGCGAGCAGCTCGATCAAACAACAAGCTGTCGGCGCTGCGCGGAGCAAACCGCTGAGTGCGTCGACTGTGTCACATCTGAGCGCGCAGATGACGAACGGCGTCACTCTGACGCTGGAGTGTGGCGCCGACGGCGCAACGCTGATCACCGCCATGATCGACGCACTCGGGCGATGTGATGTTCCGACTGGACGCTGAGCTCAAGGTCTTCGTTCATCGCGACGCGGTCGACTTCCGCAAGAGCATCAACGGGCTCGCGGCCATCGTCGAGCAGTCGATGAAGCTTGATCCATTCGGCCGTGCCGTGTACGTGTTCAGCAATCAACGACGCGATCGTTTAAAGATGCTGCTGTGGGACCGTAACGGGTTCTGGCTTCTCATGAAGCGCCTTGAACAAGACCGCTTCGCGTGACCGCGCAAACAAGCTGTTCTCGAGTTGAGTACAGATCAATTGCACTGGCTACTCGACGGCATCGACATCGAAGCGATGCGCACTCATCCGACGCGATATTATGAGCGGGTGAGTTGAAACGCACGCCAGCATTGCTGGTCTACTCGGCGATGCCCACATCCTCCTCATCCCCCTCGGACGAACTGCAGGCGCTGCGCGCAGAACTCGCTGCCACCCGAAGCGAGTTGCGCACGGTGACGGTCGAGCGCGATTTGCTGCGCGAGAAGCTCAAGGCCTATCAACGGCAATTGTTCGCCGCGAAGAGCGAAGTGCGCGGTGCTGACCAACGTGATCTCTTCCTGAACGAAGCAGAAGCGCTCGCAGACACGAATGCGCCGGCACAAGAGAGCGAAGCCGAGCCGACGGTCGAGATCGGCGCGCACGAACGCAAGAAGCGGGGTCGCAAGCCGCTCGATCCGATGTTGCCGCGCGAGGTGGTGCGACACGAACTGCCGGAATCAGAGCGCGTGTGCGCACATGACGGAAGCGCACTCATCGAGATCGGCGCCGAGATCAGCGAGCAGCTCGATATCGTGCCGCAGCAGGTTCGCGTGATTCAACATCAGCGAATCAAGTATGCGTGCCCGTGCTGCGACCTGGGCATCAAGACGACGCCCGCACCGGCTCGCATCATTCCGAAGGGCTTGCTCACCGAGTCCGCACTTGCGTGGGTGGTGGTGAGCAAGTTCGCCGACGCGTTGCCGCTGTATCGCATCGCTGCGCTCCTGCATCGCTTCGGTGGAGATCTCTCGCGTGGCACGTTGGCATCCAGCGTCGTGCGTGTCGGAGAAGCCGTTCAGCCGCTGATCAATCTGATGCGTGATCATCTTCTGGATGCCGATATCGTCTACGGCGACGAAACGACCGTGCAAGTACTGAAGGAGCCAGGACGAGCCGCGCAACGCAAGAGCTATATGTGGGCACAGGTCAGCGGCACGGGTCCACCTGTGCGACTGTTCGGCTACAGCCCGACACGCAGCGCGGCGCAAGCCGCGACGCTCTACGCTGGCATCAAACCGGGGGCGGTGTTGATGACCGACGGCTATGAGCCGTACAACGCGATCGCGCAGGCGAACCAGTTGGTCCATCTCGGTTGCTGGGCGCACGCGCGTCGATACATGATCGAGGCTGAAGAGATTCTGCCCAAGGCGCAGTGCGGCGGCGAGCATCCCGTGAGCGAGTTCATCCGCTTGATCGCACAGTTATTTGCGCTCGAAGCGCGCGGCGAGCGCTTGACGGTTGACGAGCGGCAACAGCTTCGCCAACGCGAGAGCACCGCCGTGCTCAAAGCGATAGAAGCGCTGCTCCTGCGCCAGCTCAACGTCGTGTTGCCGCAAAGCGCGTTTGGCAAGGCCCTCAATTATTTGAAGGGCCAATGGCCCAAGCTGACTCGCTACGTCGAGAACGGGGCGTGGCCGATATCGAACAATCTCTGCGAAAACGCGATCAGACCGTTTACCGTGGGAAGGCGGAATTGGCTGTTCTACGATACCGTCGCGGGCGCGAATGCGGCGGCAAATCTGTACTCGCTGATCGAGACGTGTAAGGCCAACAGCGTCGAACCCTATCGATATCTCGTTGGGCTCTTTACAGCACTACCGCTCGCGCAAACTGCTGACGATTACGAGCGCCTGTTGCCCTGGCGCGGCTCAACACTCGGCTAAGCATCCACGGCGCGCACGTACAACGCGCGTCGGATGGCTCGGCGCTTGCAGCGAACTTACTCGGCCTTAGCTGGGAATGATGGTCACGTGCGGCCAACGATTGCGATACTGCTTCTGTGTGACTCGGTCCCGATAGGTTGCCACGCTGACTCGCGCGGGATTCCGACGAACCACCATTGCGAACAGATCGTCTAGCCCATATGGTGCGATTACCTTGATCGTATCGTCGTGAAGCAACGTCAACCCCACCGCTGTTGCATACTCCGGCCACGATGCGACGGCGGCTTCAAGCGAAATCAGCGGAGGCACGCCGTGACCAAATGCTGACTCGAACCAAGTATGGACTGCTGCCTGATTGGTGACCTCCCACGGAAACTCTGGACGCAGGCTGGTTAGCTCAGACTCAAACGACGCGTCGCGATCCGCTGAAAGATCTGTGGTATCGAAGTAGGCGACGTCGACATCAGGCAAGGCGGAGGGTGCTGCGAATCCATGCAGCGAATCCCAGACGAGATTCCGTACAGCCCCCGCGCCGATGCACCATGAATGCAGATTCAAACTTCGAACGGCGACGAGTGCCGGCCAAAGCCATGAAGACTCACGCGCGAGGGTAACAAGGCGTGTCTCAAAGTCGTTGAAGAACATAGGGGACGTCTGATGCATGAGGGTGGCAGTCGGCGATAGGACAAGCTTACAAGCCAAACAAGCCAAACAAGCCAAACAAGCTCTCGATATTAACGGACGGTGCCTCGCGCGCGAAGAGCGGACTTTATTGACCGCTTACGATTGATTCGCAAACGCGAGATTCGGGACATCCGCATCGTCTACGCACCACCCTTCTCGGTGGGCGAGTTCGGCGGGGAAGTTGACAATTTTCGATGGCCTCGCCACGGCGGCGACTTCGCGTTTTTTCGAGCATACGTTGCAAAAGATGGCCATACGGCCCCATATGCTCCTGACAACGTTCCTTTTACTCCTAAAGGTTGGTTGAAGATTGAACGCAACGGCGTGAAGGCGGGTGACTTTGTCATGGTCGCCGGCTTTCCGGGCGAAACCAGCCGTATGCGGCTGCCGGAAGAGTTCGACAACGAAATCAAGTGGGTGGCACCCCAGGCGATTCAGGCGTATGAAAGGCAGGTCGCCATCATTGATGATGCCGCAAGCGCGCGTCCGGACATCGCCACGAAATATGCGATCTTCACCGTCATTGCCAAGAATGAGATCGTCCGATCCCGAGCACTGATCGGTGCGGCGCGTGCGAATGACGCGTCAAACGAGTTTCATGCTGAAGACGCCGAGTTGAGAGCTTGGCTCGCAAATCCAGCCAACCTTGCTGCTGCCAAGCTACCTGCCAACACGCTGTCGAAAATCGCTGCACTGAAATCCATCGAGCAGAAGGAAATTGAGCGCCAAAATCAGTTGTTCGTGCTGTCCAAGTTGCATCAGTGGAACTTCTTCACCACGGCCTATCGTGCCGTACGTCTTGCATACGAGCGAGAGAAGCCAGACGCTGACCGAGCTGTGTCGTTTCACGAACGTGATGAAGCGATGATCCAAAACTCGGAAGAGCAAGCGGATAGTCGTTACGACCTGAATGTCGACAAGCGCTTACTCGTCGATAGCTTGACCAGTTATCTAGCGCTTCCTCGTTCGCAACGGATTCCATCGTTGGATACATGGCTAGGGAGTGCACCCACGCCTGAGGCTCTGACGTTAAAGGTCGACGCACTGTTCGCAGGCAGTCAGATTCTCGATGTGCGCAAGCGCGTCGCCTGGACACACATGTCGCTCCAGCAAATGCGGTCTGAGCACGACGCTTGGTTACAGCTCATGATCTCCGTCGTGCCAGATATCGCTCGTGTTGAAGGAGAGGCAGATGCATTGAAAAGCGAAGAAGGTGCTGATCGAGACGCCTATGTCGCCGCGAGACAAGCATTTGCGCACGCTCACGGCGCGCCAACGTACCCGGACGCCAATGGCACTCTGCGCATTTCGTATGGGAACGTGCAGGGCGAGAACGCCGCGGATGGTGTTGCATACACGCCCTTCACAACGCTGAACGGCATCACGGCAAAGTCGACTGGCGTTGAGCCATTCAATGTTCCCCAGAGCGAGCTTGTCGCCATTCAAAGCAAGCAGTACGGCCGCTATGCCTCTACCGAATTGAAATCAGTGCCGGTGAATTTCCTGTCTGACAGCGATACGACGGGTGGCAATTCGGGTTCGCCCACGCTCGATGCGCAAGGCCACCTCGTAGGGCTCGTATTCGATTCGGTGTTTGAAGGTATCGACTCGGACTGGTTGTATAGCGGCGAGAAGCGTCGAAGTGTGCATGTTGACGTCCGATTCATGCTTTGGTATCTGCACGAAGTCGATCACGCCGAAAGCGTCCTATCGGAGCTCTCCTTCACTCAAGATCGATAGCAACGCGGGGAGGCGATCGTTCTCGGCCAAGTCGCAGCGAATCTTGCCAGATTCGTTCAAGTTATTTCTACGGAAATCCAAAGCATCCCTGCGTCGGCAATGCTTGCGTCGGAGCAGGGGCCCTTCGCCACGGATACCTTCTTGGCGAAGCGTATCCCTCTCTCGATGCTTCGAGTCGTGCAAGTTCTACGAGGACGCAACCGCCAGACACTCCCAGAAGTCCTCTCGTTCGGCCGCGTGCGGACCCACAACCGTCTTTTAGTCGCGTCGTGCCAACGGCCGCAACGCTGCCGGGACGAGACATTCGCTGTTCAGCATTCAATGACCGCACCTGGCCGGCAAGCGTCCGCTCGCCGGCCGTCACCTCCTCACACCTCTGTTTGCTCAACCATCTCGAGCGCATCATCGACTTCGATCCCGAGGTAGCGCACCGTGCTCTTGAGCTTCGTGTGCCCCAACAGGAGTTGCACCGCGCGGAGGTTCTTCGTTCGCAGGTAGATCAATGACGCCTTCGTGCGACACATCGTGTGCGTGCCGTACGCAGAGTCGTCCAGGCCAATCGACGCGATACAGCGATGGACGATCCGCGAGTATTGCCGGGTAGAGATATGAGGCGAGTTGTGCAACCGGCTCGGAAACAGATAGTCACCCGCCGCGAGCTTCGCGCTGCGGATCCAATTTGCAACATCTCCCTCGTTTGCTCAGTGATCTCGAATTGACCCGGCCGCTGTGTCTTTTGCTGCATGACGGTGGCTCTTGACGCTACGCGATCTGCGCTGCCGACGTCACGCACCCGTAACTTGATGAGATCGCACGCGCGCACCGTAGTTGCTGGCTCTGGTTTGCGAGCGAGCGAACATCCGCGTTTTATTGCGGCCCCGAAAGACATCTCACTGTTTTTTACGTGGGGCTATACCGCGGACGCAAGAATCGCGGGAAGGACCGTCATGCACCGGGAAAAGACGCACGAAGTACGTAAGAGTCCGGCAAAATCATCTTGATTATGGAGCTGGGCGGTGACGTGTTCTTCCTGATGCGGAGTAAGTTCGTCGAGAGTTTCGCTTCGTGACGGCACAAAGGTATTCGATAGATCGCAACGATCGCGTGTTTGTTGCTTGAATTAGCCGCCTGGTTATGATGATGCGCAGCGTGTGCCGATCCAAATTGAAGTTGATCCGGTCGAACATGCCGCGCTCGACCTCGACCAGTTCTATGTACGGCGCCCGCATCGCGGGCGATGCCCACCCGGATTCCGGGTCATCGACCATCAGCGCGGTGCGGCGACGAGGAGCTTCCGATCGGCCATCGGGAATTGCATGTAGTAGCCGAGGTGCTGACGACCCTTCGACAGGGAGAACAGTTGCGGTCTAGCAAACGCTACGAGCTCGGCCATCGAGACGGGATGCAGGCCGCTCGCTGTCGGGTCCAGTGCCGTCAACAGGACCTTGGTGAAGGCTCCGTGCTGCCAGGCCGAGTCTTCGTAGGATGTCTCCGCCCCCGTCGATGAGGTCACAACCACGGTCCTGGCGTCTGGCGTGATGGCTGAAAAGCCCGTGGCGTTCGGCGCGAGCGGCGTCCCGTCGGCTGCGGCTCCGGAATGACAGGCGTCGATGAACACCACAACCTGGCCATTGGCGGCAAGCTTGCCGATGAGGTTCCGGAACTGGGCGAGGGGGATAGCCGTGTCCTCGATCCGCGCAGGGTTCGAAGCGTCGACTCCATAGGGCATCAGATAGAGAGAACCGCCGACTGGGAAGCCGTGCCCGGAGAACATGACGACGGCAACGTCCTGGCCGTGACCTTGCTCCATGCTCTGCGCCGTCGTCTCGAACGCCTGGTCGATGCCTCCCACGGTGGCGTACTGGTTTGTCAGAAGCATCGGCATAACCGCGGCGTAGAAGCCCTGTTGCGACCCCGGCGAAGTCGACTGGGTCAGATCGAGCGCCGAGGCGAAATCGGAAGCGTCCTTGTCAGCGAATTTCAGCATCAGACGTGCTGCCTTGGGACCGTAGTCCTTGATTCCGATCGCGATCACGTGGAGCCGTGCGCCGGGCTGGATCTTCGCGTTGGTCGCCACCTGCACAGCCGCCTTTGCGGTCGCGAGGTCTGCGGCCCCGAGCGCGCTGCGTATATCGAGGCTCTGCAGCAGCGGCGCGAACACGTCGGGCCGATGCATGATCGAGATTGAGGAGACGGGGACGCTGGAAGCCAGCGCCTCGGCCCCGTGGTTGACCCGCCACTGGAGCACATCCACCGCCTCGTCAGAGGCTGCATAGTAGCCCGCTGGCGTCCACAGTACCCATCCGAGATGGTCCGTGGCCGTACCGCCACCCATTTGTGCGGTCCCGCCGCTTGCGTAGGTCATGAGGGCGCAGATCTCATCGCCCGTGCGCGCGTCGTACCAGCGAATGCTGCTGTCGGCGAGGGCGGCGATAAGCAGGCGGCCGTCCTGGGACGGCAAGACCGAACGCACCGAGTCCGGCATTTCGCGGCGCCACAGTCTCTGACCGGTCCCGGCGTACGCGTAGATCTCCTGCGAGGTCCCCAAATAGACCCTGCTTTCGTTGTTGGTGATGTATCGTGTTAGGAGTGTCTCCTGGCCCTCGATCGCCAGCGCATGGCCCTTGAACACAGGATGGTGCAGGTCGTCGCCAAGGCCACTCAACTGGTTGCCCTCGTAGGGAATCTGCTCCGTATTCACCTCGACCGGCGTTGCGGGCTGGGCCGCGTTGAACGACAGGAACCTGCCACCGGCCTCGAAGCGGAATGTGATGATCTGCCCGTTCGCCGACGTCGAGATCAGCGGGTAAAAGTTCTGATTGTCGGCCAGGCTGGATCGATGCACCCACTGGGTGGCGCCGGCGAGTGAGCGTGCCTCCAAAAACGGTCGCGCTGCGCCGCCGACGATCAAGCCGTCTATTAGCGCGGCCATCGCCGTGACCTGACCGCTCGCGCGTGCCTGGTCCACGCAGTCCGAGTGGCCTCCATTGTCGCAAGCCAGAACCTTGTCGCCGACTCCGGCAAGGGTCGCAGACAAGCCCGTGGCCGCGAACAGGCGCGATCCGTCCCGGGACCACGCGAAATCTCGCACATCGCCACCGTTGAGTCTCCCACCCTCGGGCAAGTCGGCGAGCGTTCGCGCATCAAGGAAGTCAACCTTTCGCGTGTGGGGGTTTGGCACGGCGATCACCTGGCCATCAGGTCGGAAGACGGCAGTGGGAAGCTGCTGGTTCCAGTCCCAGGTGCGCTGCGCCAAAACGTTCCAAGTCGGACCGTAAAGCCGCAATTGACCATCGATGGTAGCGACGAGCAGGTTGCCTTGCGACGAGAAATGCAGGGCATAGACGACCTCGCTGTAGCTGTCGTCGTGGAAAACCTCGGCCCAGTTCTTGGTTCCGTCGAAGACGTGCAAACCCTGAGTGCCGGCCGCGAGATAGCGACCATCCGCGGAGAAGGCAAGCCGAGTGGTGGCGTCGCCAACGCCCTTGATGACGGCCACTACCGAGCTGTTGCCGGGATTCAGAAGGTAGATCGGGAAACCGGCCGCCTCCGAGGTGAAACCGCCGATCGCCAGAAGCTCGGTCCGAGGTTGGAACGCCACCGCGTAAGGCGTGCCCGTCCGGAGCGCGCCAGCGGGGAGGTTGATGGTGCTCAGAAGCCTTCCATCGCTGGCCGACCAAATGCGGACGGTGCGGTCATCGGCGGCGCTCGCCACCAGCTTGGACGCCTCATCGACTGCGACCGAATTGAGACCCGCGGTGTGGGTCCCTGCGTCAATCGCAAGATAGGGTTGATCGGCGACGGCCGACTCGATCTGCCCCCACGCAGCGGCGGGCAACGAAATACCGGCCGCAAGTGCGAGGGCGGCTAGGGTACGGTTGCGATTGAGCTGAAGTCCGGCCATCGCGCGCCCTCAAGCTGGGAGATGATTGTCTTGCGAGTGAGGTCGGTGTCGCTGCGGTGATCGGTGTAAAGCGCCGCGACCCCCTTTGAGATGGCGCTCACCAATGGTTCGATCGCCGCCTTGGCGATCTCGTCGATGACGCCCTTGCCGCCCGTATCCTGCGGAACCACATGTTCGGCAACCGAACACAGCGACTCGAGGTCCGCCTTCGCCACGGTCAAATGGGACTGCAGGCTTGGCAGATCGGCGGACTTGCCGCTCGGAGTTAAAGCGACCGTCAGACCAGAGATGACCGCGTCGATCTCGCTCTTGCCGTCCGCGTAGGTCAGGGCCGCTTGCGCGTTTTCCCCGTGGCTGCCGTAGTGCTTGATGAGCCCTGCGCAAGTGACGGCTTTGGGGCGCAGGTTGTTCAAGTCCGCTGTCGCCTGAGGCCAATCTATCTTCTGCTGGGCGCTCGCCGGGGGCGCTGTGAAAAGGAGGGTGACCAAGATCGCGAGAATCCACAACGGCGCACCGTGCAGCGCTTTTTCGTGCATCATCAACCCGCTCCCGCACTTTGGCTGAGCCCCACCTATACGCGCCTTAAATCTAAGCCGCAAGCCTGGCGAACGCCGTTCTGCGGGGCCAGAGGGAATTCAACGTCATTTATTGGCACCGGCCCCCGATGCAACTGAGGTCACAGTCGCGATCGGATTCGCGATCTGTGCCTCGAACCTTTCCGTGCCGGCCGCCGAGCGATAGGCCAAGTGATACCCTTGCTTCCCAAGCGTCGTAGCGTGCTTCTGCTGCATCCAAGCCGCGAAGCTCGAGGCTGTCGCGTAGTCGTCAAACACTGCATCGTTCCTAATCCCGTTCACCGTTATCTGAACTGCACCGTATGACTTTTCGTCTACGAGATGGACGACGCGGTAACGCTTGGCTGAAACTTCGCGTGCTGGGATCAGCAACTGATGTGGCTCGTCGACTTCACCTGATCGAATGTAGACATCCTGCTTTCCTTCGACGTAGTACTTGCGACTGTCACCGTCGGGCACGCGAAGTTGATATCGAAGCTTTACGTCGACATACACCGGTTGCGGAAGCGCGTACTGAACAAGCGCTGGCGTAACCGAGATCTTGTTCGCTGCCAACGGCGTGGCACTCGCAAAGAACGATGTTGTCGAAGGGATGAGAACGCCTGCGTCCATGGGGGCATTTTCAGGCAACGCGACAGTGATCGGCGTAATGATCACGTTACCCGACAGATCCACGCCGCGCTCGCTCTCGCGGATTACGACTATTCGGTCGGGCGAAATGTCCAGATTCAAGCTTTCATACTGCTGGCCAATATCCGCCGTACCCTGTGACACAGACGAAAGGCTTGCATCCCCTTCTGCGCCACCTGTGACTTTCCCCGTGAATGTCGGCGAGAACTTCCCGGTGACCGAGGTTGTGACAGTGTTTTGCACTTGGGCGATATCCTGTAACGTGATAGCTGTCGCGGGGACCGTATATCCGGTAAATCGCTCGTTGTCACACGGGGTTACTTGAACGACCACTCTCATCAATCGATCGCCAGGCTTGGCCTGAACTGCCTTAGCGATCGAAATGACGAGGGTGCGATAAAGCTCATCCTCTTCACTAAATTTCAACCCGCCTTTGCCAGATCCGTCGCTATCCTTTTTTAAAAGAGCCTGCAGATCGCCCGTTGGCTTTTTGGAAGCTTTGGCGATGCTTTCGATGTACGCCTGCTGCCCATGATCTGATAGGCTCTGAACACCCTTGTCGGCTGTCGACGAAGCTGGATCTGCCGGCTTCTTGATCGAATAGCTGAAGACCCGTGCCGATGGAAAATCGTCCCTCGTCTTGCCGTCGGTGCGAGCGACTCCAACCGGGTTGAATGAGTCGTGATTGATCCAGTCTAGCTCCGACGACCAACGGTACTGCTCAGGGTGGCATGCTGACAGCAAGGTGGCCGCCGCGATTACGCTAGTAAGCGGGCGAAGCAGGTTTAGCCGATGATCTGGCATACGTGCCCCGCTATCGGCTGTCCGGTTGCACTGTTCGTTACGATCTTTGCATGGACCGGCGAAAGACTACTGCGTGGCCATTCGCCCGCGCTATTTAACGGATTGATGCTTCCGATACTGTCGATCGCCGCTAACGTAGGTCCGGTCACTGACACCTTAGCCTCGTCGCCCGGAGCGGCCCAATAAAAGTCCAACACGAGTCCGAACATCGCTGCCTCTCTTTGGCTAGAAGAGCCTCCATCCGCGACCTCAATTGACCACGGATGTATAAGATTCACGTCGATGGGAATTTCGGGTATGTGCGAGAGCGCACATGCGAATGCGAAATTCGCGTTGTGCGATACCAGAGCGCGCCTACGAGCAAACTTGCAATGCGATGTCTACCCCGGCAACAATGCGACCATCTTCAGTCGCGAATGCATTTTTCACCTTGTGCCCTGTAGACCGATCGATGAGGGAGACCCGCCGGCTCGACGACCGAAGATACGTCTGCCCCCAGTCTAGGAGCGCGAGTAATACTGGCCCAAGGCTCTCGCCCCTCTCTGTAAGAACGTATTCGTTACGTTCTCGTTCCCCCGGCTCACGATACGGCCGCGAGATCAGAATGCCAGCATTCGTCAGTTGTTCAAGCCGACTACTCAGTGCATGTTTTGACGCGCCAATGTCCTCGCGCATCGCATCGAAGCGCGTCACTCCATAGAACGCCTCGCGAAGAATCAGCAGGACCCAGCGATCGCCGAGTAAGTCGGCGGCATGTGCAAGACCGCACTCGTCTATCGCAACAAGTGGTCGATTTCGGTGTCTCTCAGACTGTAGAGATGATTGCTTTGACACGCTCCGTCCTCCAGCGCTATTCTGGGTCTGTAAATCAGACCCAGCCATTGTACTCAATCTAAGGAGTGGTGCATGCCTTTTGTCCACGTGCAGACGATCAACGGCATTCTCTCGGATGATCAGAAGGCCGAGATGCTCAGGCGAATCACTGATTTGATGGTAGAAATCGAGGGGCGCGGTGACCCGTCATTCCGCTCGTCGGTGTGGGTGAGGATCGATGAGCATGCACCGTCGCATTGGAGCCTTGGGGGAATGATTCCAACGTCCGAAATGATTGCGTCAAAGTTCCCGCCCATCGCTTAGGCTGCTGCATTTCGGTCTGACCTCGAAGGTCCGCACCTGGTCGAACAGGCCAGGTCGCCAACAGCTGCTTACTGGCGCTCTGGTTCGAAAAACCTGGAATCGGTCGACTGACCGGTTCGGAGACGGGCATCTGACCGGAGTGGGTCGCCGAAGGTTCGTGGCATCCGGCGTACCTTTAGCCCGGGTCATACCGTGATTTCGAGCGTCGAAACCTGCGAAGCGTCAGGCTATTGATCCGCCACAGCGTAGACCGCGAGCTTGACCGGTGCATCCCCTCTCGTCGGAGTGAAATTCCCCATATTGTCGAGGAACACCGTATAGCTGCCGGGCTTCAGTTCAGTCCAGTCCGACTCGTAGTGGACATAGGCCCCTTTCTTCGAAAGCGGCAAATTGAAGAGATCGGCCTCGGTAATACGGTTCCGGGTATCGGTCTTGTAGTTCGTGTTGTCACCTAGCAGCGCTGCGAATGTGGCAAGGGCTTCCGCACCCTCCTGCATGCCGATGTTGAACACCAGGTTGGTGTATTGCGCATAGGTCGCCTTGAGCGGCAGGACGACAACGTCGATCGGAACTCTGTCATCGATGTCGACGACGAGCTTGACCTGGGCAGGCTTGTTGATCTCAAACATGATTTTGTCGAGATTGTTGGTCGCGACGTATCGGGATTCCTCCATGAATGGCTCGATGGCGTTGCCTGAATTGCCTGCACTCGGGCGGTCCTGAGCATTGGCCTGTGGCGCAGCGTCTTGGGCCGGTTGCGTCGGAGTCGAGGGTGGCGGAGTGGAGGGACTGGTCAGTGAACTGATGGCGTCTTGCATCGGCACTTTCGTGTATAGGTAGGTGTGGACTTTGTCGCCGCTACGCACCGTTAATTCCAGGGTCTTGTCCGACACACTGCTGATCTCCGACGTATAGGTTCCGAGCTGATTGGCATTGCCGTCGGACGTCTGTGTGATGTTCTGAATCAGCTTCCCGCCTTCCACGGTCCACGTCCCTTTCCAGACGACCTTCGTGTCTGCGCCTGTCGTCGGAACGATGTTCATGATCATTTCGTGGCCATCGCCCAGGCCCATATACGAGTGCATCGATTCAACGCGTGTCGTCCACATACCGGAAAGCTGAGTCGTCAGCGCAGCGTCCTTGTCTGACGACAGGTTGCTGCCATGCGTTTGTGAACTTGCAGGCGATGCGTCGGGCGATGCCGAATTTCCGGCCTGCGCGTCGGCGGATGCAGGGCTTCCCGGCTGAAGCGAAGCGGCCTCGGAGGCCGCTTGCGCAGGCGCGTTGGTGTTCGCGCCGGACGTGTCGATCGTCGAGTTTTTTGAACAGCCGGGCGTGATCGCCACGATCAGGATGGCCAGCAGCAGAGTAAGCGTTTTCATGTCAATCGCCTGAAACGTTCTTGCATTGAGAAACACACAAGGCTTGCTGCGGCGGGGCCTGTGTCTAGTCGGCGCAACGGAGCTTGAGCAAGAACTCGGGGCCGTCCTGAGGCTCGATCTTGACGAACCGGACGGCGGGCGCGTCTGCATCGATCGAGAACGCGCGACTGGTCTTGTCGCCATCACGCGCTGCCCATGTGTAGACGTTGTCAGTGGAACGCGCGAAGTAGTAAGTGTCGGACGGCGAAATTTTTGCATTGAGGCGTGCGGCCTCATTCGCATCGAACTCCCAGTGCTTGATCGACCATTGACCGCTCGTTTTGTCCGGCATGGCCAGAAACAAGGCGATCGGCGAGCCACACTGGTTCTCCACCCGGATATTCCGGTCTGCCGTCGCTCCTGCGCTTACGTCGACCGTGCTCGCCGTGTCCGTCCCCACCGCAGCGGCTGAAGCGGCTGCTAAAGCGGCGGCGTCCGCATTGTTGCGCGATGCATCCGGAGCCGGGTTGTCGGGTGAAGAGGTGTTCGAGCCCGCGAACTGGTGAATCAGATCGGGGCGTGTAAGCCACACCGCATAGGCGAGTGCGCCTGCGGCAACGAGTATCGTCGCGCAAATGGCGGCGGTTGCATTTCGGCGCGAAGACTTTTCGTAAAGAACCTTGAGCGTCTGGTCGTCGTTCTTGTCGAGAACCTTGTCACGCCTTTCGTCGACGGCTGCCTTTGCTCCACCGCCGATCACAAACAGGATCACGAGTATCGACGCTAGAGGATGATTGTCGAGTAGCGTGCGCACCCATCCGATCTTCTGAAGCAAACCCACGATCAGCGAAACGCCGATAAAACTTGTCAGCAGTGCGAGCGGCCAGTGTCCCGCGGCAATGGCCTTTGCATATTCGGTGCGCGCCTGCGCGCTCAACCCTGCCTCCGGCTCAGTGGGATTCGGCGAGCCGCTGCCCGGACCGGACGTCGATCCGCCGCTCGGGGCCGCCGCCTGTTCGCGGGCTTCTTCCGTGACGATCCATTCGTCGTGTTCTCTGCGCCTAGTGGGATCCGACAGCACCGCGTAGGCATCGTTGACCAGCTTCATGATGCGCTCGGCTTCTGAACGCTTTTCGGACGGTTGCTTGTCCGGATGCCACTTTTGGCTCAGATACCGGTATGCGCCTTTGATGACCTCGTCGCTCGCCGTGCGAGATACCTGGAGATTCTCGTAGTGAGAGTGCACCATGGTTTGCGCTCCGCAAGGAGATCCGACGGGTCAGTGTCTCGCAGATTTATTGCAGGCTTGTTGTGTTGCGACCGGAATTGCAACAGTCAACAAAACCATTTTCCGAGTCCGTGCGCTAGCACACAATTCCAGAGATATTGGCGCTCGCTTTGCGGTGATGCTTGGATATGTGATACGTATCCCACTTCTACATCGACGGTAAGCACGCGATTGGAAAGGGCCGACACATGAGCGTCAAGCAAATCAATATCGTGCGAATGCAAGGCTCGCTCTTCGTGTCGCGAATTGCCGTGCATCGCTTAGGAAGAAATGCGAGGGCGCAAATGAACTTGAAGCCAACACGGCGCGCGGTAACGTCCCGCTCGGCATTGTGTCGGCTGCTCGCACTATTGGCATCGCTCATGCTCGCGGCGTGTATTTCTGTCGATGGGCCCGTATTCGGCGCCAATGATGCGCAGGACGTACCCGGCGTCGTCGGAGCATGGCGCCAACAAGCGGGGCAGACCACGGTCGACCTTTTCATTCGCCGGAATGCGGACCGCACTTTTTCATCGGGGAGCACGAAGGGCAAGTACGACCTCGATTGGATCGGTATCGCGCTTGGAAACGGTTACTACATCGGTCAAACACAGAATGACAAAGGCGAGGTCTTTTTGTGCCTCGTACGTGTGCTGCCCAACTCGCTGATCTTCTTTCGCATTCAGGGGCAAGTAGTCCAAACGGCCAGCGCGGCCACAGGCGTGTCGCTGGGTGTGAAGAACGATAACGTTTTCATCCACGCGGCTTCGGGAAAATCGAAGGTGATCGCGATGTTCCGGACACTCGTCGAGTCAGGACAGATCACGGACGGACAGGTGTACACGAAATTATCGGGGTGAGCGGGCTGCCTCTCAACGCCGAGCGGACAGACAGCCGTAGAACGCATTAAAGATGTCAACTTTTCGAGTATAAATTTGTCAAGCCACACTTCGGTTCGAGCCGGTCACGCGGCAAGCTATGGTCGGTATGGGTTTCCCGGGCGCAAAAGTCGATTGTCACCGCACGCTTGAGACGCGTCCGTCGACGTGCGAGCGATTACCGTGACCTACACTCGACGACCGAGGCATGCGGAATGAATCGGGCCGTGTGCGATCAAATGAGATATTCGCTTCAGTGAAAGCCGTGTCCGATGTGGCCCCGCCTAGAATCGGTGAGACCATGCAATAAACATCACGGGCTCGTTTCAGAACCTCGCTGTGAATCGCGCCGCGTTCAGGCTCGACGTTGTGAATTTGGAAAATGCGCTGGGCCAGGTCAATGGCGACGGTCGTGGGGTCCATCTGGTTCTCCTCGACGGCAAGACTACTGAACCAGCAATGTGGCGCGTTCAGGACACGAGCCTACGGCGTTCGACGGTCTTTTATGGCGTGAGGCGACCATTCCATCTATGTAGCCCCTACACGACACACGAATGTCGTTTAGTTTTTGTCAAATCATTCGTTATTGGAGCGCGTACGATTTCGTCGCCCCTGTCTTGTATCTGATTCTCCAAGAGATTGCGAACGGTTTTCCCGAACTCACTTTTAGGAAAGTGCCATGGAACGACGTGCATTTCTCGGTACGAGTTTGCTCACGCTCTTTGCGGGTGGAATCTTGACGGCGTGCGGCGGTAACGATAGCGATAGCAACAACTCGACTCAGTCGGGGACCTCGTCCATCGAATCGGCTCCGACGACAGGCGTCACATTGTATTTTCAGAATCAACGCACCGATGGCTATGCCGTTTACATCGCATTCGGCGGAGCGGGCACTCTTGCGGCAACGATCGTCGGCACGGGCGAGTCTATCGTCAAAGGAAAGCCTTACGCGCTTGCCGCGCTGGTCTCTGGCGTGAACGTCACGCAGTACGACAGCGGGCGAATCTTTGTCTCGTTGGAGAACTCGCTTACCACTCCGACCGAAGCGAACGGTTTCGCTCCCAACTTCGACAACCCGAATCTTGACGACTTCGGAACGCGGTGGGATAAGTTCGAAATCACGATCGCGCCGCCCGACGGCAATACTGGAGTCGGCACCTCCGGTGGCGCCAATCTCACTTCGCAAGATTTCTTCGGCATAAGGCTCGACATCGTCACGAGCGGCGGCAGTCTGGCACCGGCTCATCTGACTTGGCGCGCAGACGCGGCTAAGGTGTTTCAAGACCTCGGCGCATTGTCTGGTTTCAAAGTCATCACGAAACAAGACGCAACGGGCGCGATTGCGACCGCACCACATGGCGTCACAGTGCCTAGCGTGTCCGATCCTGTGATTCGCGTCGTGAGCCCAGGCAGTGTGTCCCCGATCGATCCGTCTGCGGGAACCACCTGCTACCCCAGCGTGCAGGACTACATCGCCTACCTGAGCGGAACGAATCCGCCGGGGCCGCTGATTGCGACGACGATCCAAGGCAATAATGGCCAGCCCACAAACGGCGGTGCATTTCAAACCTATGACCTGACGGCGACGATTATCAATGCGCCGACCACCATCCGGGGTGTTGCGATCGACGCTGGGAGTCTCGTACTCGACGGCACGATGGACGCAGCAACGGGTGCCGGTCCCCAAGCCTACACGGTCGTGGTGCCAGCATCGAATCTCACGGACTACGGCGTGTATCTCGCGAATCCGGGATTTAGCATGATCCCCGCCAACACGAATCCGAACCAGGTCGTCGAGCACATCGTCGCGGATTATTTTGCGGCGCTCAATTTCGGCATTGCTGGTAGCACGGAAGCGAATCCGAACGATCCAGGCTCGACGCTGGGCAACTCGCCGTCATGGACCTGGTATGGCAATCCGCCGAGTGGCGCCGCACAAAGCAAGCTGCCGATCGCCGACGCTTTCTCGGCTGCGCAGCCAAGCAATAGCCATCGCTATAACCCTTACGCATCGTATCTTGCCGGCGTCACCGACAGCTATGGTTTTGCGTACAACGATCGGTTGGAGGCGCCGCTTGCATCGTTGAGCGATGGGACAACGCTTACGCTGACGATCATGCCGGATTAGGACCTATCCATCGACTTGGGCGCTTCGCGGCGTGCCGGCTACGTGATCGTGCGGTGGGAAATTGGACCGTTGGCAGGCCATCGAAAGCGGTAACCGAATTTCCCTCAGATGGCGGTTGAACGGGCGTATCAGGCCTGCCTGCAATGTGAGCGGCCAGTCGGAAATGATTTTTCAGCTTGCATACTTCAGGACCGCGGATCACCATTCTTTGCCGGTACAGCCTACTTTGAAGCGATTCAGAGGTGGCCTTGCGCGCCGAACGTCCTCAAAACGCGTGTGTTCCGCGAGCGCGATTTATGCGGTCGCTGAATGGAGCGTTTTACTAGAGTCATGAACTTCAGTGCCGTAATCGAAGGTGACCTGCATGCATTCTCCGCGAGAGTGATCTGAAGCAGAGCTCGCACAACTCAGGAAGCCTCATGACTGTTTCAATCAAGACCCGCCTGGCCGTGGCCATGGCGTTGCTTGCTTCATTGCTGGCGGTCGTCGGCGCGCTGGGGCTGATGGGTAAGACCGGCAGCAACGATGCCAACCGCCAGACATACAGCAATGCGCTGCCCAGCGTGAATGCGATAGGGGAAGTCGAGATCGTCATGGCACGGCAACGCGCCGCCTTGCTGCGCGCAGCCCTCGACCCTGCCGCGCCGGACCTGGACGGCATCATCAAGAAGTCGAAGGGCTTTGCGGATCAGGCGTCGGACATCTGGTCGCGTTATATGGCTCTATCGCGTGACGCTGAGCAAGACCGCCTCGCCCTAGACACGGAGAGCAAGCGGCAGGCGTTTTCGCAAGGTCTCGACAAGTTCGCGCAAGCGATCAAAAGCGGAGATCAGAAAGCCATCATGCGCGCTGCCCTTGAGAACAACGATTACTACGCGGCGTTCACGGCCAGCAACGAGAAGCTCAAGCACGCGACGTTCGAAGGCGCGAAGCAGCTGTACGAAACGCAGCAACAGTCGTTCTCACGATTTCGCGTGATCGTCTTACTTGCGATCGGCGCAGGCGCGCTGGCCGCGGCTTTGTCGTGGTACCTGACTACCGACGACGGCGCCGCCGTTCGAGCATGGACATCTGCAGCGTTCGCGAGCGATATGGGCGTCCGGCAACTCGCCAGGGCGTTCACCTCGTACGGCTGGTCCCAGGGAATGGGCTTTGGAGGGATGGGCGACGTCGTCGCGAAGCGCGTGACAAGCGTCAGGCCCACGAGCATGGCCAGATTGATTGACTTGGATGCGTTCCGGGTGCGCGTCGAATCCGTTGCCGCCGCAGGCGCGAGTCCTGAAGTCCGGGAATTCCTGGAGGCCTGGCAGCGCGCCGATCAGGGCACGCGCGACTAGACTGCCTGCACGTCCAACAATGTTGAACGACTGTCTCAGAAACGAACTGTTGTTCACGACGAGACGTGAGCAGTGCAATTCGGTCAGAGCGGGCGTTCGATGCCATCCAGTTGAAAAGCAGTTCCAGCTCACACCGAGAATGTCGGCGAAGGTACCTTTAGGTGTATGAGTCGGGACGTCATCGGACAGACAACGTCAGATCCGGCGAAGGCGGCTCCACCATGCAGGCGGCGGAAGTCGGCACCCGACCCAGTTCGGTCAGATGCCCTTCTCCAAACCGGCCAGTCGGCGAAATTCAGGATTTTCGAACAGGACTACCCGCTAGCGGCCGTTGGCGAGCTGACCTAACCGGCCATGAGCCGCCGGTCGAGGTCGTCGTCCAGTTTGCGCAACAGAGGCCCCTTTCGCCCACGCTCAATGGCCGTTGTGCGGTAAGCAGATTGCCGCCGAAACTGCCGCAAGCCGGCCATGAACGGTCAAAACGTTCCGTCCGTCGAACATCCGTTTCTAGTCGAAGAGCGGCCACTGAAGGTAGAACAGGCATACCTCAAGAGCGCAAGCCTGCGACCTGCGGGCGCGGAGGGATTTTGTTAAGCAAACGACCTGCAGTCGGCTACGTGCCGATCTTATGACCATGAAACTCCGTTACGGCCCGAATCGGCATCAACATCATCACGGTCGCAACTCATTGCGCCGTGAATCGTTACGTCCATACCACGAGATCGAAACGCCGCGTTACGCCTCTCTGCTAAAACCACCAAGGCGCCTTCTAGGGCGCAATTTTCATTTTCCAACTCGATGAGAGAAAGATGACCGAACCGATCCCGCTTCGAGGACGTGCAGAATGCGAGTGGAATTGGTTGCCACCGGTCTTCACGGCCGAAGGTGCCGGCGGTGTATTGCCCGCAGCGTGATGCGTACCGGGCAGCACGGCGCGTCGGCTGCTTCACGGACGGCCTCGCTCGGCGTGACGGTCCGCCCTGTCCCGTGCACTGAAAATCTGGCCCAAGCATATACAATTTTCGGCCTTGCTGTCAGCGTGCAGAAACGAGCCCGGCAGACACGAGCTGCTGCAAGAGTTCCACTGACTCAGCAGTGCTGGCTCCGCTGGCTTCACTCTGCGCCAGTATGTCGGCCAAGATCGCGGGCCGGCCCTGCACAACAAAATTGAGGATCGGCAGGGCAGCGACGCCGAGGGTGTACTCCTTGCCGCCTGCCGCCATCGTGATACCTTCGCCATCACGCTGCAGCGCGATATTTCGGCGGACCTGTGGCGACAGAAGCGAATCAGGGCGAAGCCACGTCAAATCTTCCTGGACCGCGGGCCAAGGCAAACTCGGCTGCCTGCCCAGGGAGGCACGCGAGTTCTGTTCGTCGAGATAGTGATCTAATGGGAGTGCATCGATCGCTGAAATGATGCGCTCGCGCAACTGTCGGATATACCGCGCCTTCTGATCGGCCGTCGCGAAACGGGGCACATCAGCACGTAGGAATACGTCCTCGCAGAGCTTCTCGCTTAGCGCTTCAATGTAGTCGATCCCAGTCCGCTTTTTGACGCTCAACGATACGTGGAGGGTTGGCTCTCCACAAGGGCGCGAATCGTGCCACCAGCCACGCGGGATATAGAGGAAGTCGCCGGGATCCAATCGCACGGAGAGATGCGGTTTAGCGTCTTCCGGAAAATCATCAAACTCTAAGTCACGCAGCATCGGATGCTCACGAGTTGGCTCATAGATCATCCAGTCTTTAGAGCCATGAACCTGTAGTACCAGGACGTCTTGAGCGTCCCAATGCGTGGCCAGCCCTTGCGAGTCTTGCCATCCGACAAACACATGTGACCGAACGTATTCGCCGAGCAGGCGCTCCAGTTTGCCGGTTAGTGCCTCGATCATGGGCACCATTTCTTCCGCCGCGTCAAGCACAAGCGTTGCCCCGTCAGCCACCTGTTGATGGAGTCCGGCAACATTCAAACGAGTGACGGGAGTACCAGCGCGGGTCTGTTCGAACGAAAGGAACGCTTCGGCCGGAATGTTTCTACCTTCCTTGGTAAGGCGGAAGCGCGCGTAGTCCAACCGGCCGCTGGCGAGTATATCGTTTAGCACCTGCCACGGCAGAACGTCCCTGAATCTTGCATCGTTCCGGGAGATTACACACGGACGTAAACCCCACACCGTTTGCAGGAATTCCTCCGTGGTCATGGGCGAAAAAATGTCGCGGACTTCGATGGTCATGGGGTCTCCGTTTGACGAGGATATATATTCGATTCTTAGTTAGTCGAATCTTCGTTTCGAATGTCAGGCCGTGCGCAAATTCAGCCATGTAGTTGTATCCGGGTGCAACGAACCTCGCACCTGAACCAACACGACAGGTGATCTGTCTGGCAGCGATGAGCCTAGTTGCGAATAGCCCAGAGAGATGGCTGGACGCAGGGTTTTGGTGAAACTGTGATCCTCATGCAGACTGATGTCTGCGCTAGGACCACATACTTCGATTGAACGTCGGTCTCTTGTTCTCTTTCCATGCTCAATGTACCTTTCACGTTCACTGCTCGCAGCTCTTCCGCAGAAAGTACGTTCGATGGTCACGCTTGTCCGAACGAGTAAAGCCACACAGGGGATGCCTGAGGTTGACAGGACCCACTCAGGAGTCGACCACGCGCCGGTAAAGAGGCACACGAAGGAAGAAGCGGGACTCGCGAAACGTATATCAGGTCGCTACCCCAGCCGTTTGGCCTTGCCGACGGGTCCAGTAGGCGATCCCACTAATCGTCCCAAGGACGAGGAGTCCGAGCCCGCCGTCAAGAACGAAGAGACCCGACATTGACAAGTAAGGCAAGAGGCCGGCCGCTGTCCAAGGAGCGATAAGCATGGCGGCACTCTGAAGCGAACTTATCTTTCCCGACACTGTTCCCACGGACTCGGGAAACTGCTGCACAACCACGACATTTGCTCGGATTGTCTCGATTGAGGAAAACATCCCCGTCAGAAAGAACAGCGCCGCAGCGAAATACGGGGCAAGTGGACGCGGCAGCGCGAAGACTCCCCCCAGAGTGACAAAGCAGACTGCTATCGAGATCACTGCGACAACCGTCGCCCGCATGGGGTCCCCTGTCATTTTTCGCTTGGTCTTCGCTAGGTAGGCCGCCGTCAATATACCTCCACCACCAGAGCAGGAAACGAGTACCCCAAGGAGCGCCTTGTCAAATCCAGCCGCGCCAAGCATCACGGGAAGTTGGTTATTGATCGTGAAGATCATGAATGCGTATGTCGTGGCCGTCCAAAGCAACTGCCTCAACAGCGGGCGCTTGGCTAGATCGATCTCCGAAACCGTTACGGACTGCCTCACTGAGGACTTCTTAACGTTTTCTGCCACAACATACGGACCGCCAATCCAACCGTCATGGCGACGCAACGCCACCACGAACGACGCGAGGGCCGCCCCAGTCAGTACGACAGATAGACCAATGGATGCTTTCTCGCCAAACACTGAAGCGATGGCTGTACCAATAGTTGGAGCAATGATCTTCGATATATTTCTCAACAAGCTCAAGGTCCCGAAGTAGCGGGCAACGTCGTCCTTTGGGACAATCCGCGAAACGATAACGCTGTTAGCTGGCTCAACTGGCACGGCGACGAGCGATCGAAACGCCAGAAACGCGCAAAAAAACGCGAAAGGCAATCCGGCTAAAAGCATGACCGTCGCGCTGGCGCGAAGTACCAATGCGACAAGGAGAATCGGTGCTGGGTTCACTCGATCCAGCCAACGCCCAATCGCCCGACCTGCAAGCATGCCTGGAATCAGCAGCATCGCACTGACTACGGCCATGGCGGACGGACTCGCCTTGTATTCATACGCGGACAGCGTCAGGATCGCGAGAAAATCGACCCAGAAACTAAAGCCTGCAAACGCAGTGCCCAGCACTAGCCCTATCGAAGTTTTGTTCCACATAACCGTGCCCGCCTGAAATGGAGCATTAATTGGCATCTAGCCGATCGCGACGCGATGAAATAGCTGCAGATCCTGTGCAAGCTGGAGAAGGTTTTCAGTCGTCTCGGGGTCAAATGTTTCCCGAAGGCGAGCAACGTCCAGTTCACCGTGCTCTAGCATCGCGACAAACTCTTCCGCCTCGACCGGTAGCTCCACGCGGGACGGGCTAAAACCGTAGGCGCGATTTCCTACTATCTCCCCGGAAGGATCGATAAACTCCACCACAATATGCTCCGCTGACCGATGCACCATCAGCGGCCGGCCGTTTGTGCGCCGCCATTCGGTTTGCGCCGCTTGTTGTGGGGCCTCAGGCGGGGGGCACTGCACGCGATGATGCTGTTCGTACATCATTTGCCAGACCGCGATGCGTGCCTTAGCCAGTGCCTCATCTTTGCTCGATCGCTCGGGAAACTTGTTGATCCCGTCGGTCAACCATTGAACATGGTCTTCGAACCGCGTTCCCGCCCAAGCTGGATCGTCCATGTCCGGGTCGAGAAACGGTGCAATGAACCGGTAGCAGCCGAGATGTTTGACACTCACAGCCAGATGAATCGAGTTGGAATCTGGCATGGCGCTGACACGGTGCAGTTCTCCTTGGGGCACGAACAACGTCTCACCCGCATGCAGTACGTGATCGATAGTCATCGGACCTACAAGATCTGGCTTAACAACATAACCCTGGGCCTCGAAAGTGGGCTGTTCAAGGTATCGATAACACTGCCATCGCTTCGAGCCCATGAGTTGGAACGTGAAAGCATGGGTGTAGTCATAGTGGATGGGCGTGGAAGGTATGCCAGCTCCGGAGACGAAAGCATGCACAGCAACGGTCCCGCCGAAGAATGCCGCCAGATCGATCGCCAAGGCACTTGCTTCGGGGATGTGCGACTCGATGTACTCAATATTGAACGTATATCGGTTTGCTTTCGAGAACTCGAACAGTTGGTCGATGGTCTTCGCTTCGATCGTCGGGAGTTCGATAGAGCCGTGGGAGTTGTATGCTCGCACCTTACTCCATGACGAAGCGGCGAAAGCAGCGATACGGTCAAGAACGTGTTTCTCGTGCAAACCATATTGCTCGATCGACAGTGGCAATACTTGCGTTGATCGAGCGTGAATTAAATCGAGAGCCGGTTTGAGCGGGTCTATGGCTGTTCGAAATCCGGTTCCGCTCATTGTGTCGACGCCTTTTTCCAAAACACGATCACCGCGCGCTTCGTTTCGTGAGCTGCATGAAGGATGCCGCGCATTAAATTGGCTTTTCTGCCCCACAAAGTATCGATATCGACGAAGTCACCTGAAACGTCGCTTTCCAGAAAGTTGCGTGTGCACGCGTCGATGTTGTCAAGTCGCGGCTGGCGGGCGTGGCTGTGAAGCGCGTTGGGCTTCTTTGTGTATTCGAAGGTCTCAGCAAGAGATTCGATGGCCAACGACTTGTAGCGTTCGAGAACCCATAGCTTCGAATGCCGAAGCGTTTCAATGATGGCTTCGCACGATTGGAAGTCTAACGGCGTGATCTCGACATCGGTCCCGTAGATGTTGTTGAGCAATATTCTTTTAAGAAGATCAACGCATGGCGCGTTGTACTCGCCTTGCCTATCTACAACGTGAGGACTCGAAGTCATAGCGCAAAATTGAGAGTTCATGCGGCAACCACATCGACAACGCCGTGTGTGATCAGTTCATTGATGAGGACGAGTCGACTCTCCAGATCCAAGTCACCCCGCACATCCGATGCTGAGAAGGGCACACGGCTTTTGAAGATCCAGTCAAGATCCGAAGCGGCATATGCTGGTAGCTCGATGTGCGGCGGCTGGACCAGTGTGTCCAGTCGGGGAGGTACTGAGCAACCAAGGCGCACGTATGCGATTTCAGCCTCCGGATCAACTTCTAGCCGGTGCAAACTGAATGCATTGAATGTGAACGTTGAACGTTCAGTCAGCAGCGGTTGCATTGAGGCGCTCTTAATTCCGTAGTCGCGTATCCGCGGCATGATTCCGCGTGCAGCACTCTGAAATGCATGCAAGCCCACTTTAGGGTCGATGCTCTCTAGGGCGGAGGCGATATCCATGAGGCCGACCTTCAACTTTGCTTCGGCGTTGTCGTCGATTTCCGGCGCCAGGACATGATGTCGCATTGCTTCGCTGGTTGGCGCTAGCAAGGTATTGAGGATGAACTCAGCGATATGGTTTACGCGCCATGGCGCAAACCCGATCGTGATGTGGGTCGAATGTTCGTCTGTGCAGCGAGCGCAATGCGGGTAGCCGGCAGGCATGTAGAGCAGGTCGCCAGGCTGCATCAAGTATTCAGCGAGCGGCTCACCAGCCTCTTCGTCATCGAGTTCGCGAGCCTGTGTCGCGGTGGGCATCGAGACGAACTGCGGGAAGACCTTCCAGTGCTTGCTCCCGTCCAATTGCAGGACAAACGTATCGAGCGCGTCAAAATGGACGTTGTAGCCTGGGCGCCCCGGAGGCGTGATAAATGCTTTGGTCGTGGTCGATCCGCCAAGCTGATTCTCTAGGTCACGACAAAGCTGTGAGAAGAGGGGATGCCTGGTATGAAAACCATCGATGGTGAGCGTGGCACCCTGTCGGTAGAGTTGCTCAATCTGCGATTTCTGGTTGATCTGATGGGACTCACTTCGTGGGAAATGCACGACATTGCCGTTCATCGATACGACAACGAACGTCTCTAGTTGCCCGTTCCATGCGGTCAAGAGATCATCGATGTCCTCAACAGATACACGCTGATGGAGACTGTGCGAGTTCTTATAGTGTTGGTGCCTCTTTCCCAGAGTGTCGCGAATAAATACCTCGCGGCTAATATCCGACAAAACGGTGTCAAAGAACATCACCTTCTCCGAATATGAAAGGAGCCGGGCAGTTTTCGAACTGCCCGGCTCTGACTAGCGGTTACTCAGACATGCCTGCCAGTTACCCGAATAGCTTGCCTTGGAGGTCAATAAACAAACCACCCTTGAAGCGCACAATCTTGATGTCTTTGATCTTCAGTTTCATGATGTGGATTTGAAGTTAAGATGCCTCGTGAGAGGCGGTATAAGAGATGCTCGCGGCCCCTCCCGCCCTTCCGCCACTCAGGTGCTGGACCATCGTGGTTCCGGGTGGAAGAGCTTCAGGGGCCGCGTTCACCCCTCTGTACCCCCGCGATGGAACGCGCTCATCATCGGGAGATTGGGGTGTTACATGCGACGAGTGCATGTAACGAGGGTTATCGCAGTACACATTCGAATATTGAAAGAAGGTCACTGTTAGAAAGCAAGATACTCATTGGGCGCCAAAAGCACAGACTTGTTTGAGGGGCGCACCGACACCTTCAAACGCTGAAGACATTGCAGCCCAACAAATCACTCCGGAACACCGTAATAGACACGTTTTCTTTCAAAAAGACATTTTTTGCTTTCAAAAAAATTCAATGAAACTGGTGTGCTGATTTACTTTGGCAGGCTACAAAATTATTTTGCGGCGCGCGCGGCGTCAAGATATCAATTCGTCGCAGGAATATTGTTGAATAATCTCCATTGCGGCGTCAAGTGATTAATATTACTGAATAAATGTAATGTTGAATACCAAATTCAAATGGCATACCACCTTAAGTAAGGCTATTTAATATGTGATTTTAAATGACATGGAGAATGAATGATTTATCGCGCGTGCGATTTTTATGCACTTATTCTTCCGCGGCGTCGCTTCTGCTCTACTGCGTGTAGAGTCGGCAAACCATCGCCACTGCCCTACGGCGGGCATGGTCGACGCCTTTCTTTGCGGATATCAAACGACGCCTAATCTTCCGCGACTTTATGCACGCAACGCGTATCCGACTCTAGAAGAGTCCATTGTTTGTGGACGCGGTCACGCCGTCGGCACGACCTCTGCGTATCTCTGCGCGAAGTCGCGTCGGCCGTAGGTGCCGAACCTATTGCTTCGTGCATTCTCAATCCCGTTGTGAAGCGTTTGCTGATCTCCCCGTTTAAGCCACACCTTATTGTGTAACCGCGCCGATAACGTAGTGGCCAGGCTCAACGGCGTCTCGGATGCGACCTCGTAAACGCGCACGGTCAAAATCTTGCGAAGATCGTTGTGGCAGCTGAGCGCACGCCACGGTGTGCCGTTGAAGCTACGAGCGGATCGGGAGAGTGGTCGATAGTCAGAGCAGCCGGTAACGAGCGGCAGCATCTGAATGTGTAGCGGACATTGACGCGAACGCATCAACAGTCCGAATTGGGTCGGAAGTACGCGTTGGCGATTGGCCGCTATAAGGAAGCAAAATACCGATGACCGCTTTGCGGCGATAAGTTCGAAGCGCGGATGGACTCAGCCCGACCCATTTGCGCCCTCTACATCTTCCCTGTAAACAGCCCTGAATGCCGCAAACCGGTTACTTGCTCCCGGCGACCAACGATTCGTTGACTAGCGCGGCGAAGACTCACCGAGAGGATTCAGTCGAGGTGGCTATCGGCGCTCGCGTCCATCGCAATCAAACCCTGCTTCGTGCCTCCGAGCGGTACCGGCTGGGACTCTGACCAAACATCCTTTTAAAAGTCGAACTAAACGTCGTTTCGGAAGCGTAGCCCACTGCTGCTGCGATGCTCGAAAGACTGTCGTTACCCGTCTTCAAGGCATCTCGCGCAATCGTCATGCGCCAGCGGATCAGGTACTCCAACGGAGGCAAGCCCACAAGATCCTTGAAACGGTCAATGAACGCGGTGCGTGACATGCCGACCTTCAACGCGAGTTCCTCCACTTTCCAGCGGCGCGCTATTTCTTCATGCACCATCCTGAGCGCGGCGCCGATCCTTGGATCTGCCAACGCGCCAAGCCAGCCTGCTGATCTAGGGTTTGCGGCGAGATGGGCCCGCAGGATATTTACCAGCACGATATTCGCGACGCTGCTTGCAATCGCGGCCGCTCCGGGGCGAACGAACTCTGTCTCCGCCCTGATCAATTCGAGCGCCGCACTCAACGATCTGGCATCCGGAGAATTCGCGGAAACGAGAACAAGCGGGGGCAGCATATTGAGCATCAACCCGCTCATGTCACCGTCGAATTCAAACAGACCTCCGACGCTGATCGCACGCATCTCTCCCTGTCCATGGCGAACAATTCTGTCCGCCCCAATCTTGTCGGAAAGCACTTTCTCCCCGTCGTGCGGTTCCACGCCAGGATCACTGGCGAAACAGTAGGGTAAGCCGTCAGTGAGTAGGCAAAAGTCCCCCGCGCTCAACTTCGCGGGGGCGGTGACACCTTCGATCCACACCCATCGATCACCCTTTAGCACTCCTACGAATTTGATATGGCGATAGGCAGAAAATCTCAAGGCCCAAGGTTCGGCCGCTTCAAAGCGCGCCGAAAGCACGCTTTTGACCTTCAGCAGCGAAAACACGTCGGAGAGTGGGTCCATCAGAGATTTGTACGATTCGATAGAAAAAATGGTTAATTGATTATGGATCGAACGCGTTATCTGAGCAAGAATCTTCACTCACGCAGACCAAGAGGCCATTCCGGGTCCACGACGCAACACCTGGTGTTTCTCGCCGTAGGAACACGCGGGCGTGCCTCGTTCCTAGCCCGACAAAGGAGTTACGTCGCTGATGTGCTCAATTGAATTGACCCATGTGGAACGCCTTCTCCACGTAGATCCGATCGCTCATGCGGCAAAGAGCAGCAGCTATCGCAAGAACCTGGAGGTGTCCTCATGATAATCGCACTGATTACCGGAGCCGGCCGTGGCATCGGCGCGGCCATTGCGCTGACTCTGGCGGCACAAGGGCACCGGGTCGTCGTCAACCACCGCGACAGCGCCGCTGACGCCGTATGCCATCAGCTCGTTTGCCAACCTGAGCTGGGAGCAACTCGGGGGCAAGCTGGACACCGAACTGCGTGCCGCATTCCTGATAACGAAGGCAGTGGTGCCGGGGATGATCTCTCGTGGCCACGAGCGATTGATCTATATGAGTGCGTTACCGTCGCGTCGCGTCGCGCGCGTGAGGGGATGATTGCGCTGGGGACCGCCAAGGCGGCCTTGGACCAGTTCGTACGATACATCGCGCTGGAGCTAGCACCGCATGGAATCACCGCCAATCTCGTCGCACCTACTACGGTGGAGGGCGGCACTGCGGATAGGTTGATCCCACCCCAACGCCTGCAGGCGATCGCCGCGGCGATACCGATGAAACGCCCTGCACGAGCCACTGACGTAGCCCAAACGGTGGCATTTCTGGCTAGCCTGGGTGCGGGCTTCACCACCGGTCACTACGTTCCAGTGAGCGGTGGGCTCGACTAACCAAGGCGATCAATCTGCTTCCATCCGTCGTCGATCCAGAGGGTGCTTTACGCGTCATACCATCGGCCTCGCCATTGTTCACAGGTGCTATGTCAGATATGTCTCAGATTCAATTCGCAAGTCACAAAAACGAACTTGTCGCTTGTCTTATCCCTTTGCTGCAAGAGGTCAAAGACATGACCCCGGGCAATGCGGTCGAGCAATGGCTCAATAAAAAATACGGTGTTGGAAGCGAGCTGTACAAGGGGTTGGCACGTTTGGCCACCGTGGGCGTGCAGGAAGGCTGGGCGGCCGACACTGAAATTGCCGGGCCGCGCTATCGGCGCTCACAAGTCGGTGCCCCCGTCGCGGAGACGTATTTTTTCAGCGTCACAGCGGTGCTGCTGGACAGCACCGACAACGCCCAGGACAACCCTGAGAGCAGCATTCGCGCGGGCTATCACTTGCACCCATATGGCGAGATTAATTTGGTTGTGCCGCTCAATGAAGGCGCCGCGCTCGCAGGTCCGAACGGCTGGTGCTATGGCGGCTGGACCGCTCCCGCGCCGGGCAGCCACCACTTTCCGGAAGTGAAGGGTGGCGCCGTGATCTCCCTAACTTTTCTGCCTGCTGGGCGGATTGCGTTCGACGTCAAGCCGCAGGATTGAAACACGCCAAGCGAAGCGACGTGGCCGGGCGGGATCCGGACTGGTCTTCTGAGTCGGCAGGCAGTATTCCTCACGCGACTCGACACGGATCTCGCGAATTGGTGTGTGCAACGACGGCTTGCACCAATTGCACGAGAGTGCTCCGCATGGCACCCCATCGCAACTCGTCCGGGTGACGCAGTCGCGCTTTACTCTAAACCATCCCTAGGAACCAACATGAACCAGCGCCTCAATTTCGCTGAAGCCAGCCCGAATGCAATCAAAGCCTTGCTCGCGCTTGAAGAGCAGATCGGCAAGTCATCGCTTGAAAAGTCTCTTAGAGAACTCGTGCGCCTGCGTGCGTCACAGATCAACGGATGTGCCTTCTGCGTCGACATGCACGCGAACGATGCACGCAACGCCGGTGAAACCGATCGCCGATTGGCGACCGTGGTCGTCTGGCGAGAAACTCCATTCTTCACGGAGCGCGAGCGTGCCGCGCTGGAATGGACGGAAGCCGTCACGCTCGTGTCGTACGATCACGTACCTGACGCGGTTTGGGTAGCGGTCAAGCCACATTTCAACGACGAGGAGATTGTCGACCTGACGTTGCTCGTTGCGGCGATCAACACCTGGAACCGCTTTGCGATTTCCTTCCGTAAGACGCCGGTTTGAACAACGAGTCACAAAGCCCTTTGCGTTCAGGTACCCTCCGGGGGTTGCGCCGCATCGATTGCACCGCGCGCTGTTCGATGCCCGGCGCGCTATCCGCGTGGGAGGTTGTCCGTGATTGACCGATGGGGTCAGGTCGCCAACGGCCGCTTGCGAACACTCCGGTTCGAAAAACCTGAGATTGACCGACTGACCGGTTCGGAGAAAAGCATCTGACCGAAGTGGGTCGGGAGTACGCGCTGACGACAGACCGCTTTCGAGAGACCAAATTCGGGCGACCGCTTTTCGGCGACGAGTTGAAGGACGGGGCTGACGCGACCCGACCCAATTCGGCCGGCTGACGGACCGTGCTCGACGTCCGTTTCGGAGCGGAGAACCGACACTTGGCTTAGCCAGAACGAACTTCTTCGCAGTCGATCCTCGCGGACCATCTCGCGCAAACTCATGGCGGCTAAGCCGTCTACCATGACAGATCGCGGAGTCCGCTAAGATGCTTATTTTCCGACCATAGGAATTGCCCATGACCACGTTGGCCGGCCGGCACAACATAGCCCTCGTTGTGATTGATCTTCAAATTGGAGTAGTCGCGAATGCACATCGCCGCGACGAAGTGCTCGGCGCAGTTAGCACACTCGTCGACCGGGCTCGATCCGCTCAGGTGCCGGTCGTTTGGGTTCGGCATTCCGACGAGGATCTAGAGTCGGGAAGCAACGCTTGGCAAATCGTCAGCGAGCTTTCGCCGTTGCCAGATGAAGCTATCGTGGAAAAGAGTTATCGCGACGCGTTCGAAGGTACGAAGCTAGAGGACGTGCTCGCAGATCTCAATGTCGGCAAACTCATTGTGACGGGTGCACAGACCGATATGTGCATTCGCTCGACGTTGCATGGCGCTCTCGCGCGAGGCTATGATGCGACGCTGGTCAGCGATGCTCACACGACAGAGGACATGTCGCGATGGGGAGCACCACCGCCGAGCGCCGTCGTAACCCATACCAACCTGTATTGGAGTAGTCAGAGGGCGCCGGGGCGGCTGGGTGGCGTGATCCAGAGTAAAGACGTTAAGTTCGAACGTTCGAATTAGCGATGTCGAACGATTACACCGCTTTGACAATTCGGAATGCGGCTCCCGATGACGCATCTGCAATCGGCGCGCTCTATCGGCAGTTGGTTAGTGATCCTCACGTGCGAGTAGACAGCAGTCGAATCCAAACAATTCTTCATGATCCGCGTACCTGTCTTTTCGTTTGCGACGTGAACGGCCAGGTCGTTGCCACCGCGTTGGTATCTCTCTGCTTTGATGTGATGTACGGAGATCAGCCCTTTGCGGTCGTGGAAAACGTTGTGGTCGACACGCAGCATCGCGGAAACGGAATCGGTGAAAAGCTTTTGCACGAGATCGAGCGATTCTGCGCCGACAAAGATTGTTCAAAAATCACGTTGACGAGCAGCGCGTCGAGAGTGGATGCGCATCGATTTTTTGAACGCGTGGGTTTTTTATCTGATGCAAAGCGAGCATTCGTGAAGTATCGCAGGCAGTTTTCACTTACGCACTGAACATCATCTGACTCTTATGCCGTCACCTGACTTCGAAGCCCGCCTCGTGAGCCTTGCCCGAAACTCATCGTGGTTTTGGCCCGCGCTTGTATCCGTACGAAGTCTTAACCTGTCGTCCTGGTGCATCGGTGCTGGAGCGGTGCGCAACCTCGTGTGGGATTCGCTACATCAATATGAAGAGCCGTCGGTATTGCCGGATATCGATGTCGCCTACTTCGACGAGACTGATCTTTCGAAAGAACATGAAGCGCTTCTTCGGGCTCGACTCGTGAGCGCCCATGCGCAACTTCCATGGGAAGTGACTAACCAAGCGGCAGTCCACACGTGGTACGAGGGCGCATTTGGTTTTACCGTTCCGGCACTGCAGTCGCTCGAGGAAGCAACTGCGTCGTGGCCTGAATACGCCACGTCAGTCGGTTTGTCTTTACTCCCTGACGACTCAATCAGAGTAATCGCGCCTTATGGATTGGAAGACCTGTTCGGCATGGTGGTGCGCTGGAATCCATTGCGTGCCGACGTGGCCACCTATCGGAAGCGTGTCGAGCAGAAGCGGTACCGCGAACGCTGGCCGCAAGCGGTCATCGTTCCTTCCTGAACCGAAACATCTACCAATCGGCCCAGTCGACATCGCGCATGGTCAATCAACGCACGGCCATAGATCGCCACAAAGCAGCCGTGTCAACGGCCGCACCGCTGCCGGGACGAGACATTCGCTGTTCAGCATTCAATGCCCGCTCCTGGCCGATCGGGTGAGGTCATCAACGTCCGCTTTACGGTGCTCCAGTCCGGGAAACCCTGATTCGGCTGACTGACCGCTTTTGAGAGGCTCGTATGACCGGAGTGGGTCGACAGCGGAAGCAAAAGCGTCTTGCCGGTCTAGACGTGGATGTCGATCTCAAGCTACGGCACCCGGTCAAACGTCCTCAGCTTAACCTCGATTCGTGCCGCCAGCCGCTGTCAGCGAAGGCCCCGCAGAATTCCTCACCGATTCACCGCAGGCCGCGAAGGCGTTCACAAAGCGGTCGATGATTAATCCATCTCGCATGAACGACAGGAATTCCCGCAAGCTGCCCATCCATTCTGGATCGACCTGGCGTAGCCGCGCCAGCGCCTCCCGCGCTTCGTTCAACCGTCCCAATTCGACGGCCGCGACGACCGTGGAACGTAGGCATGGTGGAAAATCGGGCAGATGCGAAGCGGCGCGTCGCAATTCGACCAAGGCCTCTTCACGCTTCCCTGTCGCTAGTAGCACGGTGCCGAACGCGGTCCGCGGTCCGGCAGCGCCGAACGATTCGAGCGCGATCGCTGGTTGCAGAGCAAGGAGCGCTTCGTCGGCTTCGCCGCTGATCAGAAGTGCAACTGCGGCCATCGTGCGCGGACCGACGGAGGCCAGCGTACTAAGCCCCACCGCCATGCGGGCATTCTCCGCAGCCGTATCCCAATGCCTCGATCGGGCCAGCGCATACGCGAATGCCGCCACAGCGAAGGCAGACCGCGGCTTTAACTCGACCGCCTGTCGAGCGAAATCGAGCGCTCTCCGGCTTTCGATAGTGCGGTCTTGGCTGCGCGTGACGTGCAAGCGGTTCATCAGGATCATCGCAATGTAGGCATGCGCAATTGCAATCCCCCGGTCCATCGCGATGGCGTGCAGAAAGTGCTGCTCTGCCTCCTGCTTCTCGCCCTCGTTTCCGCGGCCATAAAGCGCTGCGCCTAACCGGACGAAGTCATAAGCCCTGAGCGCTGGCACCGGCTTGTGCCGGGCGCGGCGTAAGCCTTCGGCCATCACCAGCGTCTCCAACCGCGCGAAGAGGACCGCCAAGGCCTCCTCACGTTGATTCGGAGGAGGGAGGCTCACCTGATCGGCCCACACAACTCGGCCGTTGTCAGCCTCTTCGAGCAGCAGCGATAGCTGCGGTTGCTCGCCGCCGCACCGTACCGCGCCAGACAGGAGAAAGCTCTCGGGCGGCAACGGCTGCGTCGCCCGAGTCTGGACCAGAACCATCTCGGATCGGCTAAAGGACCTCAATAACTCCGCGCCGAGGAAGCGGGCGAAACGCTGCGCCTCGACGTCGTTCGATTGCGGCTCGAGGGCCTCGAATACCAAAAGGTCACAATCAGGCAGTAATGCGCCAGGCTCCAGTTTAGGCGGTGCTAGAGCTGGGACGCGAGTATTCGCCGGGGCAATGTCTCGCAGCACCGGCGTCGCCAGCACATAGCCACGACGCGGCAAGGTACGCAGCACGGAAGTCGCGCGATCGCCAAGTGCCCGCCGCAGATCGCCCACGCATTGCGTCAGGCTGTCATCGGTCACCGCGAGGCCAGCCCAGAGGGCATCAAGCAACGCATTCCGCGAATGCAATACGCCGGGGCGTTCAAGGAGATAGAGCAGCAGCGCGTAACCCTTCGGGCGCAACATAATTTCGGCCCCGCCCGCACCGCGCAGCGTGCCGCTCGCCGTATCCAGGGCGAATTCGTCAAATCGGAAGACTGCGCGATCCTCGGCACTCATGGCTGGTCCGCTCCCGTTCGTCCCTGCAAATGATATCCGAACCCAGAGACGCCTAAATCTCGGCAAAAGTTCGCCTGCTGTTCGGGACTTCCACCCAGCCACAACCTAGACTTATCGAGTTCGATAGTCGTACAGACCAATGAACTCGGCGATTTAGCGTATATCCCAGGAAATCACTATGACGCCTATGTCGCGCCGTGAGGCGCTCCTGACCGTTGCCGCACTCGGTGCGCTCGCAGCGCGCCCCGTCTGGGCCAGCAACAGCCGGAATAGCCTACCCATTCCCCACGAACGCAGACCCAATGCGCAGGGCGTGATTGCCTTCGACGCGCGTAGCGCCACCCGACGTTTCCTGCCGAGCCGGAGCACGCCGACCTACGGCTATGACGGAGCCTTCCTCGGGCCGGCGTTGCGCGTGCGGCGCGGTCAGTCGGTGACGATCGACTTTACCAACCGCCTGCCCGAGCCGACGACCTTGCATTGGCACGGGCTGATCATTCCTGGTGATGTCGATGGCGGCCCGCACCGGCCAGTCGCCCCCGGTGATCGCTGGAGACCCACGCTGCTCGTCGACCAACCCGCCGCGACGCTGTGGTTTCATCCGCATTTCTATCCCTCCACCGCAGCGCAGGTGATCAAGGGCTTGGCCGGCCTCCTGATCGTCGACAGCGACGAGACGGATCGGCTAGAGTTGCCCTCGCGCTGGGGCATCGACGACATTCCGTTGATCATCCAGGATCGCCGCTTCCGCAGTGATGGGGCCTTCTTCGACACGATGAACATCATCACGGCGATCAACGGATACACCGGCAACCGGCCGCTGGTCAATGGCATTGAATATCCCGAGGCGCGCACCGCGCGCGGTTGGGTGCGACTGCGCGTGTTGGACGGATCGAATGCGCGCAGCTATCGGCTGAGTGCGTCGGACAGTCGCTCGCTCTTTGTTATTGGATCCGATGGCGGACTGCTCGAGCGTCCGGTCGAGGTGAACGAGCTCATCATCCACGCCGGCGAGCGCTTCGAGTTGATGGTGGATTGCCGTTCCGGCAAGCCGTTCGACCTGGTCACGCAGCCCGAAGGCGCTGCCATCATGCGGCTTCCTCCTTTCGATGCGCCGGTGCGCCTGTTGACCATTCGGCCCGAAGAGGCGGAGGGAAAGGGAAAGCTTCCCGACGTACTGGCGTCGCTTCCCTCGTTGCCGGCAGAGCCGCCCGCAGTCAGCCAGGAGCTAGTCATGAATATGTTCCGCGATGAGGCGGGCATGATGCCGCTGATGAAGGCCGGCCTGACGATGGGGATGGCGCCTGCAGGGCCTGTCGCACCGGAAGTCATCGCCCGCGTTACGCGATTGATCGAGGGCCAGCCAGCCCTGTCGATTGCCGAGCAGCTCGCGCTCAACGGCGTGAACGGCAAGGCCTACACGCTGAACCAACCGGGGTTCACTGCCGGTCGCGGCGTCGGATTGCGCTGGCGGGTTTCCGAAGGCGACGACAAGATGCTGCATCCCGTGCACATTCACGGCTGCCAGTTCCGCATCCTGTTGGAGAATGGAAAGCCACCGCAGCCGCATCGCGCTGGCTGGAAGGACATCGCACCGATCATGAATGCTGGTACCAGCGAGTTGCTGGTGAGCTTTCCTCATCCGGCGGCAGCCGATGCGCCGTACATGGCGCACTGCCATATTCTCGAGCATGAGGACTCCGGCATGATGACGCAGTTTACGGTGGCCTGAAAGCACCGACTTCGCCATGTCGCCCACTGTCTCGGGGTTGGAATCGTGTACGTGCTTCGGACAAGAACGCCCGCTCTGTTTTTTTGCACTCCAGCCCTCGCGGTACACGACATGTTCCGAAATGCTGCGGACTCGTCTCCGTTGGCTTCAAATGACGGCGAACGTTCGAGAGTTGGCGATCTTCGACTTCGCGATAGAAGGCAAAGTGCGCGCATGCAACCTTACGCGCATTTCGGTTCGTGGCATCTGCCACGGCATTCAAGTCGCGGCCCGAGCTATTGGGTTGCAGCGGAAGACCCAGCGGCCCATCCAGTTTGAAATCACGGAATAGACCTGTGAAAGCGCCCAGACTCGGATTGCGGCGCGTGGACTACAACCGAACGATTTTCTTTTCCCGAGCCGGCTACATTGATCGACTCATCTATCGACGCGGCAGTGTGCCCGGATCGTGTACGAATGGATCGCCGCGCTTGGTCTCGATAAGGCACGCGACACGCATACGTTCGACGAACCAGAGTGTCATTGATACATTCCATCACGCGCAAGCGATCGCGGAGTACCGGCGCTCGGTAGCAAACCGCTGGGTAAATTCCCGCGCCGGCAATGGTGCGGCGAAAAAGTACCCTTGTCCCTCACTGCAACCGAGGCGGCGCAGTGTATTGATTTGTTCTGCTGTTTCAATGCCTTCGGCGGTTGTGTCGAGGTCAAAACTCTGCGCCATGTTGAGGATCGCTTGAATAACCGAGACGTCTCTATCTGACTTCGTCATGCCAAGCACAAACGATCGATCAATCTTGAGACGGGTGAGCGGGTATCTCTTCAACAAGCTCAACGAGGCGTAACCTGTCCCGAAGTCATCGAAAGCAATGCCGACATGATGCTCACGCAAACGCTCGATCGCGTTCAAGACATTGTCGTCATCGAGCGCGATGTTTTCTGTGATCTCGAGTTCGATCGCTTGCGGCGGAAGCCCATGTCGTCTCAGCGCCTCGAGAACGTCATCAACAAGATGACCGACGCGGAACTGGATCCCGAAAATATTGATACCCATACGAAGCTCGGGCAGTCCGTTTCTGCGCCAAAACGCCGCTTGGGCACACGCCTCGTCAAGTACCCAGGCGCCCACGGTTGACGCTAAGGGTCCTTGTTCAAGAGACGGAAGGAAAGCCGCGGGAGAAAGAAGACCGCGCTGGGGGTGTCGCCAACGTATTAGCGCTTCTGCGCCGGTCAGTTTACCGGTAGCGAGGTGCACTTGCGGCTGATAGAAAAGAAGGAACTCGCCGTCGCTGACCGCGCGTTGCAATTCGATGTTGTACAGCCGCTTTGCCACCGTTTCCATCCGAAGCGCCGGTGTGTAGATAAAGGTGTGCCCGCGGCCTGTGCGCTTCGCTTTTCGTACGGCGAGATCTGCTGCGCCGATGACTTCAAGTGCCTCCTGTCCATGTTCGGGGGCAAGCGCGACTCCGACACAAGCGGTGACACGGACCTCAAACCCATCAATTTGCATCGGTACGGCGATGGTGGCACTTATTTGCTCGGCAATGCTGCGCCCGTATTCTGGAACGTTGGGGCCGCTCGCTAGCACGGCAAACTCGTCCGCACCTATGCGGGCAACCGTGTCGTTCGCATCGATGACTTCTTTCATGCGTCGGACCACCTCGACCAACACTTGATCACCCGCGGTATGTCCTAGTTCGTCATTGATGTCTTTGAATCCGTCTAAATCGAGTATCAGGACAGCAGCGGAACGAGCCGCTTCGAGTACCTGTTCTGTCTCCTGATAGAAGCTCGCGCGGCTCGCCGCGCCCGTCAGGACATCGGTATCAATCATTCGGCCCGACATCCTTGGGTTGTGTGAACCTGACAGATCCTGTAAGTGTGCGCTGAATGTAAGCTGGTCATCCTCGCGCCAGCAGAAAAGTGAGATGCCCAGTAAGAATTCGCTGCCGTCGCTGCAAAGCCCATGGACATGTGACGGCATCGTGAGCCCGTCGACCGAGCCTTGTTTGATGGCCTGCGCGATGAGTGTATGCAAGCACTCCCAATCTCGCTCTGGCGAAAGCATCTCGATCGTCAACGTCGACCAGTCGTCGATGTCATACCGGTAAAGCGCAGCCGCGCTAGCGTTCCAGTTGACGACGCGACCATGCTCGTCGAATCGAATCATCGCCGTCGGAGAGCTAGCGTCAATCACATTCTTTTTCGAAGCTTCGATTTCCATAGCGATTTCGATACGCCGAAGCTCCAGCCGGTCGGCCGCCATCTTTGCTAGATCCCGCAAGCGCTCCTCGTCGTCGTCCGAGAAGTCATAGTTCGGCTTCTGGTCGATGATGCACAGCGCCCCTAAAGGCAGGCCGTCGGTCGACAGAATGGGCACCCCAGCATAGAAGCGTAGGTGGGTGACACCCGTGACAAGTGGATTGTCATGGAATCGATCGTCGCGTGTGGCATCTGGCACAACCATGACATCGCTTTGTAGCATCGCGTGTGCGCAAAATGACGCATCGCGACCCATATCGACCTCAGCGGCATTGATGCCCCGTGCCGCCGCAAAGAACACATGGTCATTGCCGACAAGATTCACGGCGGCAACCGGCACTCCGAACATACGTGCGGCGATGCTGACGACGGAATCCAGACTCGGTAGTGGTCTATCTCGGCCAAGGCCGTACTTGGATAACGCTATCAGCCTTTCGGCCTCTTGTTGCGACGTTGGGGGACACTTCATGAAAAGTCTCCACGCTTAGGGAACACGCCTCACCGACAATAATCAATCAGCGAGCAGTAAAGACAACTATCCCGCAATTTGCGGATCATCCCATACGCGCCGGGAAACGAAATAAATCTTACTCGGGTGAATCGCGCGAATACGACAAAATTGGATATTTCTGCCCCGCGGCCTCGAAACTCACGAATGATGACTTTACCCGCAATTTGAGTGCCATGAACCCCAAAAAACTAAATACAGCGATGCTGGCGCTTATGACTCAGGGTCAAGGGCCATAATCCAGGGCATGGAATTCGTATCGTCCAATCCGGTAGGTTGATTGGATCGGGTAATGATTTTATTTGCTCCGGCGCAGGACATGGACAGTTGTCGTACCTAGCCCACTGTACGCTCAGCTGGGCGACGTGGTCGTAGTCACTATGGCCTTGTAGGCACATTGGGGCATCAGCTTCAGGAGCAGCGCGCGCAAGACACTCTATTCGGTTTCGGGACTCGCTCGCGGGCATCGCTGAGTGTCTCTTTTTGCGTCGTCGACCTAAAAGTTGCACCAATGCTCGCAATGACTGAATCCCGGACCGCACGTGCCAGGCATCTGAGTTGCAAGCGCACGTCAGGGACAACGTTGGCCATGCATGGCGCTTTCGATATCGATTGCCGGCGGTAGTCAAGCCTCAGGCCTCTTCCCACGACGACGGATACACGATAACGGCTCGCAATGCCTCTTGGCAAATATCCGGAGATGCTTGGCCGTTTCTCGAATAGCCATCCCTCGTGCACGCGAACGCGATCTCTAAGTGATTCTGATGGCGCGTAACGCCCTCCTGCAAACGTTAGAAGAGGAGGATTGAGGTGGACCGATGCGCGTAACCGCGCGAGTAGCATTTCGTGCGGCGTGCCCCCCACGCCGACTTCCTGCCAGTCGCGAAGGCAACACACGCAAATTACGTCGCCGTCGCCGCTCGTCTCGTGTGTAGCAGGGCGCAGCGTAGACTGGTCTGAAGGATGGAAAGGCTGCCAGTGAGCGCCACGGGACCGTTCAGCGGTTTGCGCCCGGGATAGCGCAATAGATAGCATGAACTTGCTGAGCTCATTTCTCAAACGTGGTGACGTAAAGCGCGATACAACGGAATGGAGAAAGCGTTGGAACAGATCCTCATATTGGAATCTTCTAAAGAGCAGGGCTGACCGAGTCGACCGCCGCAATCCGGTCGCCAAAAAAGAGTTTCAACGAAACCTAAAGAACTCAGTGTGGCGGCCGTAATTCATGCTGCGGCGCACTAGAGCGCGTTCGTGACGATCTCACCTGCGCCGGAAGAGATTCAAGCGTTTGGCTGAGGATTCAGCCGCCAACGACATGGCATCGCCAAACGCTCCCACTCGGCATATCAGAGAACCATCATCATGGGTCGTAAGCCGCTTCGCGCAATTCCAGCATTTTATAGCCATGGTTTCGCTATCGCGATTGCCGTGTTCTTCAGTCTCGCCATTTCATCATCGGCCGAGGCCGACCAGAAAGTCGCTGTTGTCGGGCCGATGACCGGATCGGAATCGGCGCACGGTATCGAATACGCAGCCGGCGTCAGACGCGCCATCAGTGAGATTAATTCCAAAGGCGGTCTGCTCGGGCAAAGGCTCACGTTTAGCATCGTCGACGACGCCTGCGATGCCGATCAATCTGAAGCCGCCGCTCAGCAAATTGTTGACGAGCGACCGGCTGTCGTCATAGGCCACTATTGTTCGGTCTGTAGCATCCGCGCCGCGCCGGTCTATGCGAAAGCGCGAATCGTACAGATCTCGCCAACCTCCACGAACCCCCGTCTGACCGACCTCGGCTTGCCAACGGTGTTTCGCATGGTTGGACGCGACGACAACCAAGGCCGCGCAGCAGTAAGCCGGATTGCAACGGCGTGGCCGCACGGAAGGATTGGGGTGCTTGACGATGGCGGGGTTTACGGAAAAGGGCTCGCGGATGTCGTCCGCGATGGCTTAAAAGCCCGCGGCATCAATCCAGTCTTGAGCGAAAGCTTCAAGCCGGGTGCACAGACATACTCCGAGATAGTCCGCCGGATGAAGGCAGCCTCAGTTCAAGCCGTGTTCATTGGCGCTTACGACCTCGACATTGCCGTGATCGCACGCGAAGTGTCGGCAGCGGGCCTGCATCTGACCATCCTTGCCGGTGATGCGTTGGTCGCGCCAAGTTTTTGGGACGCCGCCGGCAAAGCCGGCGAGAACCTGATTTTTACCTTCTCGCCGAATCCGCTCGATCTTCCCGCAGGCCGCGCGTTGATGGAATCGGCCCGCCGCGACGGTGTGGAATTCAGCGGACAAACAGTGCTTGCCTACGCGTCGGTCGAAGTATGGGCGGACGCTGTTCGCAAAGCCGGAACGTTCGATACGGCTGCGGTTGCGAAGGTGCTCCACTCCGATCAATTTGCAAGCACGATCGGCACGGTGCGTTTTGACTCGCATGGCGATGTGCAAGGCACACCCGGCGACTGGCTCTGGTATCGGTGGAAGGGCGGCAAGATCGAGCACGCTTTCGCTGCAGCCTCTTGACGCCGAAGGAGCGCAAAGATGGGTATTCGAGGTGTGCTGCTGGTGGCATTCGCGATCGTCTGGGGTTTCGTCGTGCTCGCTTCCGCGGCGGCGATCGAAGGCCTGACGCAAGTGACCGGAATTATTTCTGAAGTCACACAGCAACGCGCTTCGGCGATCGTCCAGTCGAGTGGCCTTGCTCGGCAGGCAGAACGCGCCATTACTGTTGCTATCACGGCAGCCCGCCCCATCTCAACAGTGCTGGACCCGGCCCTGTTCCAGCAACAGATCGACGAGATCAAGCAGGCCGAACAACGTCTGGCCTCCACTCAACGAGCACTCAACGAACGCCGCACACCTGAGCAGGCGGCAGTGCTCACGCTGGTCAATGAGGTGCTCGACAATATTCATGCACTTGTCGAGACGACACGTGAACGCCTTGCGGTGCGCGCGGCAGTGTCGACAGCGGTCTCTGCGGTCGCGAGTTCCGACCTAAGTTTCCAGCATGTGGCCGAACCCGAACGACGCGTGTTCGGATCTGATGTCGCCCACACGGTATCAGGGGCGCCGGCCATTGGCGTCGTCGCGAAAGTTCAGACACGGGATTCACGTCAACAGTTGGCAGCGCTCTATAACTTCGACCGTGTACAGCTCGAATTCGCTGCGGTCTATCGCTTGCTTACCGACGCCGCGCAGAGTCCGAGTGTGTCGGAACTCAACCTCCAGGCTGTTGTACTAAAGCGGGAGCTCGCGAATCTTAGGGACGATGCCGCCAGTCTGACCGGCACTACGCAAGCCGTCCGAGACGCCGCCGTTGTTCTTGGCGAACTGGCTGAAGCACCGGACGGCGTTATCCCTTTACGCCGTCGAGAGCTTGAGTTGCTGTCACGCAGCTCGCAACTGCTCGACAAGAACGCGGACATCTCGAAGCAGTTGCTCGACAAAGTCGATCATTTAGTTGCCGAGGACGATAACGCCTTGACCGCCGGGACGCGCCATGCCGTCGATGTGGCAGAACGCAGCACGCGCCGCATGATTGCGGTCGCCATCGTTGCCCTGATCTGCTCGTTACTAATCGTCTGGCTCTATGTGTTTCGTAATGTTGCGGTCCGGCTTGAGTTGATCCGACTTGCGATGCTACGGCTCGCAGGGGGCGACCTGACGGGGGATCTGCCTGAACAGCGCGCCGACGAGGTGGGCCGCATGGCAGCCACGCTTCACGTGTTTCGCGCGACCGCAGCGGCGGCGGATCGGCGCGAGCGCGCTCTCGAAAACGCCAAAGAGACTGCCGAAGCGGCACTCGCTCAACTTACCGAAGCACAAGAGAGTTTGGTGCGAGCCGAGAAGCTTGCGAGCCTCGGCCAGCTCGTCGCGGGTATCGCCCACGAAATCAACACGCCCGTTGGAATCGCGCTTGCAGCAGCGTCACAAGCGGCCGACGAAGCTGTCCGACTCAGGGAACTCATCTCGACAGGCAAACTCAAGCGCAGCGATCTCGACGACTATCTGGTGACCAACCAGGAATTGGCAGACATCCTGACGCGCAATTGCCAACGGGCCGGACAGCTGATTCATGATTTCAAGCAGGTCGCCGCTGATCAGACGAGTGGACAGCGACGTCGTTTCGATCTTAGAAATCATTTGCAGGAAACCTTGCATACGCTGCAGCATCGCCTCGAACGCGCGAAGGTTACGCTTGTCACAGATATTCCGGCAGGGATCGAAATGGACGGCGTACCTGGTTCGCTGAGCCAGATATTGATCAATTTGATCGAGAACGCGCTTGCCCATGCGTTTGTGCCCGGCCGTACCACCGGAACCCTAACCGTCTCTGTCTGTGCGGCCGGGGCTGAACACGTCGAGATCACCGTTGAGGATAACGGTAGCGGCATTGTCGCAGACGTGCTGCCGAGGATTTTCGACCCGTTCTTTACGACCAACCGTGGTTCGGGTAATACGGGCCTCGGCCTGCATATTGTCCACAACTTGATCACGGGCCAGCTCGGCGGAAACGTCGACGTGCGCAGCGTGGTTGGCCTGGGCACAAGGTTTGTCTTGCGCTTGCCGTTGCAGCTCGGAGCCGAATCGCCTTCTCTGGCCGTCGCAGCGACAACGGAAGGCCTTTCGTGATTTTTAGCTTAGGACGACATTCCGGCCTGCGGCCTTTGCACGATAGAGTGCGGCATCGGCTCTTGCCAGAGGCGCAGTAATATTTTCGTCACCGGGCGCAAGGAGTGCCGCGCCAAAGCTCGCTGTCACGCGAAGCGACGCAGCCACCGTGTCGAAAGGCTCCTGCTCCACTGCGGTGCGCACACGTTCGGCGACCGCAACGCTGGCCTCGTGGTCGCTGCGGGGTAGCAACAGCGCGAATTCTTCGCCACCAATCCGGGCGATCAGATCCGACGGTCGCACGTGACACTCAACGACCCGAGCGAAGCGCTGAAGGACCGCATCGCCGACCGCATGGCCGTAGTCGTCGTTGACGCGCTTAAAGTGATCGATATCCATGACGACAATAGCTAGCGGTAGCCCATCACGCCGAGCTGCCGCCACTTCGATATCGGCCCGTGCTTCAAAGTGGCGGCGATTCGCCACGCCGGTCAGCGGATCTATCATCGAAAGTTTTTCGAGCTCGCACGTGCGCGCGGCGACGCGCATCTCGAGTTCGCGCGACAGGTTTGCGAACTCGCAGAGCGTCTCATACGCACGCAGCGCGGCCACGACCGCCGTCGTAAGCTTTGCCGCCGTCATTTCCGCCTTGGCGACATATCCATCGACCTCGTAATCGAAAATGACATCCTGCTCGGGTGCCTGCCCCGGTTGGCCCGTACGCAGGATGATGCGCGTCTCCCTCAAGCCTAGGTCGGTGCGCACGGATCGCACGAGATCCAGACCGGCGACTTCGTTTTCCATTACGACGTCGATCAGCGCCAGCGCGATGTCATGTTCGTTTCGCAGCAGTTCGCGCGCATCTTTACCCGACGATGCGACCAGCAACTCGACGGTACGACCGCGAAAACGCAAGCGTTTCAGATTGAGTTGTGTGACTCGAAAGACATCCGGATCGTCGTCGACGACGAGAACACGCCACGGGGAGGGCGACGCCAGAGCCTCCGCATCCATTGTCTCGTCGGCGAAATTCAGTTCATCGTCCATAGGTGCGTCGTGATTGTCAGCGTCTTGGCGCTTCGACAATCCGTGTTCACGACGCTCGTGGCGCGCAACACAGTCAAAGAGGAAGCACCATCATGGATAGGCTGGAATCGTTCCAGTTTTGCGAGGCGTATCGTACCGGATCGCGTGGTCAACCAATATTGTTGTCGAAGGTAACGTGCCCCTTGATACACGCGGCCCCTTGACCTTAGATACCGCGGTGCGCCGGGTATTTTGCAATCAGTCTGTCTGTCGGCAAGTTGCGAGAAAACTTTAGGGTTTGTGGCGGAAACAAGGGTGCCTGTTCATCCGGGTGCTTGAAAAAAGGGGCAAGCGCCGACGATGCTATGAACCATAGCGCAATTGGCGTCTTTTTTTCTTCGGACGCGTGGCCTCGAGGGCGCGTCCCATGTCTGCGCTGCTAGAACCCTTTAAATAGCGTCTGGCGATATTGATCGGCGTGTCTTCGACAAGCATTCTCAAAACGATGACGTCGTCGACCAGCGCATACACAGTTTTCGAAAGTACATCATCGAGTGGCCGCCTCGTCGATTGAACCCCGACGTAGGAGCTCTCCTTGATGAAGTAGGCAACGACTTCGGCCTGAGCAAGGTCGAATTTGTCGTCGAGGAAGGCACGCCGCGTAGATTCACCCGGCTCCGCGAGCCGGACGCCATCAGCGCGCGACATCGCCACGATTGCAAAGGGGGAATCTGCGAAGCCAGCCACGGCGTGCGCCACACCGACAGCTGCATCTGACTATGCAGTGTGGGCAATTAATTGGCGCCTTCCGGCTTAGTTTCTGGCATAGCGCGCCCGCAAGCCGCCGCAATCCTTCAAGCAAGGGCGCTCTTCGACCCGCGCCTTCCATGCGAACAAATTCGACAACTGCTGAATCGGAGCGCCGGAACGCTCATGCCACATCGATGCCCATACGTAGGCATCGATCACCGTAAACCCGTTGCCGGTGAGATACGTGCGCCCATCTTTGAGCCAGTTGTCCAACCGCGAGTAACCGACGCCGACAATCCGTATTACGTAACAGCCGAAGACTCATATCCTCGGCTTCCACGCCGATCGCCGTGAGCGCGTCGCGTACGATGTTCCCGAGGGTGGGCACGGTGAGCGGCTTGCCGTCCTTATTGGGAAAGAGGGCGATGCCTTCGGTCTCCTCTGCAGCTCGTTGCCGAATTCAGGCCTCGAGCACTCGTAGACCGCATTAAAGATGTCAACGTTGCGACTATAAAGGTCGTCAATTCGGGACTTCGTTCGCCCCGACAGCCGGGCAAACCATAGCCAGTATGGGTTTTCGGGGCGCGAATTAAAGTCGTCAATTCGCTCTTGAAGTGCGCCGGCCGACGCACTGCCGTGGACGGGGTCGATACCGACGTACTCCGACCGCATCGGGAAAAACGCAGTCACGAACCGTCGATCGCGGTCGCCCTCCAATTTGAATAGCCAAGGCCTCGTCCCTCCCGCTCGATGACCGGTTTCTGGCGAGCAAATCGCCGGGGTACTGCCGCAACCCGGCCAATAGTTGCCGTTCGCGCGACCCACGAGGCGGTCGGTCCAACGGCCGGTTCGCCTTCGAAACCTGCCGGATGTCCGATGGGAGCAACCCGGCTCTTGCAGGCATCCGACGCACACGGCCAAATGTCGGCGGGCGGTTGTCAGCCGCCGTTGCACACGACGTGATACTGGACGACGTGCGGCCGTGAATCGTTGCGAGTTGTCATCAGGTCCGCTACACGCACGCGTGAGCACGCAGCACGAGCCCGGCGTCTGAGTATTTCAAGTATTTGCTGCGAAATCGGATTTAGCCGAAATGGATGGCGTGAAGCTGATTTCTCGGATGCTTTCCCAGATTGCGCTGAATCTGCGACATGTTTCGTGAAGGACAACACTTGTCGCGGTGTCGAATTGGAGGCTAAAAGTAGCCTCGTCCGAGCACCGTATCAATGGTGTCATCTTCCGTTTCAGGGAAACATTCGTTTATGTGCGCAATGAATCGTTTGAAGCTACTCAAATGAAGCGGACTGCTGTCTAGGAAACGAACGTAGGCATCACGTCCGCGTCGCCTGCCTTCGCTGGTGCTGAAATCACTTCGGACGTTTGAAGCCAGGCGCTTTGCTTTACGTAAGACGATGACCTCATCGATCGAGGTTAGCTTCGTCGTTATGGGCGTCATATCGAGATATTCGCAGAGCAGTACATATCGCGAACCCGGCACCGCCCGCTTCAACTCGTTCGAGGTCTGTGACGCTTCTTGAAACATAGTCTTATCAAGATTCGTTTTGATCTCGGTTGCGAAGTGTGAAACGTAAAATTTCTTGCTGAATATCGATCCGCCATCAGGGTCGTCCGTGATGGTCATCCGATGTGTCTTCGCCACCGAGAAATCTTGATCTTTCGTTTTTAGAAAAACACCGCCCGGCGCTCCAAGGCCGAGGAACGGAGACCCAAAGCTGAGCCCTGCAAACGAAGAATGCGGTCCACAAACGATATTTCCCAAGCGATTGAGACCCGGAACCAGTCGCGCATCGAACAAATACGGCAGGAACTCCTCGAGGACGCTGTTGGACAGTTTCAGCTGGCCGTTTTGACGATAGAGGAAACTGTCGTCAGCATCGTAAATCAGATCCAAGTCGATAAACCGTTTGTACGAGTTCAGCGCGTCTATGAATATTGCCAACAGTTCGTCGCCTTCGCCTTGCGCCTCTCGGAGGATCCCGATCCACTCGCCGTAGCGTTGAATCGCGAGATCGACGCGAGTCATGTCTCGGTCAGGGAGGTTGTTGTTTGAGCTAAGTGCGACGAGCTTGTCTCCGTGCGTCGCGGGATGGACTACTTGCATTGCTTGACCTTTCTCTTTCTATGTGCGTGTTCTTGCAGCGGCCTAGTACGGTGTGTCGTCGAAAGCCAACAGTGGCGATGGCTGTACTTTCTTGAAGCCTGTTATCGCCTCTTGAAGCGCTTCCGCGTTCTTTTCGGGCGCGCTACCCAAAGCATTAGTTAGGGCCCGTTGTCCGAGCGATCGCGCGAAGTCTAGAGTGATGGGAGTGCAGCCAACCCGCCGTGCGATTATCACGTCTTCGTATATGTCTTGCCCATAGCGATTGCTGAACACACGCTCTTCGGCTTGCAGGACCTGATAGTCCGCGCTCTCCGTCATAAGGCTCTCGATGAGGTAGGAGTTTCGGAACGAACATCCCAGCACGTTCGACTCCCTACCCACAACAAAAACGACGGGCGCTCCCTGTCTGCACACTCGCGCCAACTCGTTCAGAACCTGTGCCATGTCCATACAATATTGGACGACAGTCAGAAATCTGTTCTGACGATGTTTGCGATTGGCGCCTATCTCCGAGCGAGCTGCGTTCAAAGGGTGCCAGCCCAATAACTCCGCGGCGGGCCGATAATTCTGGTGGTAATTAAACACGTTGATGTAGGGCGGGGACGTGACTACCGCGTCAACAGTTTCAGAGTCGATGGCCAAACTACGCGCGTCACCGAGAAAACACTTTGCGGACCCGTCGTAGCACTTGAGTTCGTCAAGCAAGCTTGCGACAGCTGAAATTCCGCGTGCGAGGAGATCGTGCGTTAAATTAGGCTTGTCGCCCATGCCAAGCAATATGGCGGCCGTAAGACATTTCTGCAGCGCCGGATCGCTGCCAAGACCCTTAGCCGCATCTATGACATGCTCGGGCGATTGATCCGAAGAGAAAAGATCAGAACTAGCGTTCGTTGATCGCATATTCAGCAAGGTGGACTTCAGCCGAGCATATTCGGCCGCTGGCCGGCCGCTCAACGATGCTAGAGAAGCAAGATGCCAAGCCGCTGGGTTAACCTCGGAGCCTATTCCAACACTACCTCGCTGAGCGGCCTCGAACAATACTGTTCCGCTCCCGCAGAACGGGTCGAGAACCACCGAAGCATCCGGGCAGACTTTTTCGAGCAAATACTCGACGAGCAGCGGTGAAAACTGTCCTCGCCAAGGCAAACGACTTGCACGCGATTTTTCGGTGATATTCAGTCTTGAGCTTTCAAGCTGGAACACGGGGAACGAGTCTTCGTCGAGACGACGTTCCGGTTCGAGATACATCTGTAAATCCTTGGAAGAAGAAGGGGCGGCGGGCGGCCACTCCGCGAGACATTGAGATGATAGCGCACCGCGTTGGACTTGGCGCCGTTGGCTACCCCGGTGGGCAAAAAGCTGCATTGCACCGCCGATTCCTGAACGGACTTCTCAGTTCGTGGCAACGGCGAGCGATGACTATTGGATGGCCTCGGTGAACAAGCCGTGCCTGTTGTCTGCAACGTAGCTCGTGTCACCGCGCCCGTTTCTCATGCGCGCGCAATTGTCTCGCGTGTTACGACATCCTTGCACATTTCGGTGGGCAGCTAGCAGCAACTATCGCCTAGACTTGCGCGTGGTCGAGCCTTCACCCAGTGTGATTGACGCCCGAGGGAGTCTTGTGAATCTGGCGGTTCAGTTTGCCGACGGTGAAGTCACCACCTAAATAGATGAACGGCCGCTCCTTCTTGGAATCGGCCATTGCAAGCGGATATGGCGAGTGACAGTTGAGGGTCGAGTTGAGCCGACCGCGTGGGACCGGGTTCGGCCATAAGCGGTCCTAGCTATGTGTCCGCTTTGGCGATTGCCAATACATGGCAATCGCAACGAGTCCCCCTCACGTCGCAACCGAAATTGCACCCTTTCCAAGGATGGGCCGTTCACCGATCACGGGCATTGCATCGACCATGCGTTTAAGCGGACATGACGCGGTCACCTCGGGGCAGAGCTTGCCTTCGCTCCAAAGTTTGCATAGGCGTTCGAACTTGGCATCTAATGCCAGTATGCGTCGCCTGGGCGGACGAACCGGAGAGCGCCATGGATATTTTGGGAGTCGTACAGCAACTTCGCGCCGCTGACCCGGCGCTTGACTACCTCGGAGCCGACGAGGACGTTCGGCCCGGCAAGTTCCTTGAGTTCATGCTCACGAATTGGCGCGAGACGGTGAAGATGGTGCCCAGCGAAGCCTTCCCGTTTCTGCCGGGGCGACCTCATGGCGACGTGGCTATGTACCGGGGAGAGTCCAGCGTCTATCCAACCTCCGGGCCGCCCCTTCTGCGGGGCGTCGAGCCTGGCACACGCAAGGCTGCCGCGCTCAAGTTTCTGGAGAAGTTCCGAGTCGCGGAGCTTGAACTCCTAATGCAGGACCATCCGTTCATGGAGGTCGCACGTCGTCGTAGATTCAACGTCGACTTTCACGCACTCGCGCAGCACTACGGCATTCCCACATCCCTTTTCGACGTCACCTCCAACATCGAAGTCGCGGCATTCTTTGCAGTAGCCAAGTGGAACCGCGTCCTAAAACGATTCCAGCCGGCCGCATCGGGGCGTGGGGTCATGTTCAAGTTCGACTGGCAGAGCATCGGCACCGGATACACGCGGCACTTTCAGCCGGTCGGCTTCGGCCCAGGGCTTCGTCCGGCTCGCCAGCACGCCTGGACGTTCGAGATAGGCCGAGAAGACTTCCGGCATTTGCCGAAGCTAGTTCAGATCATCGAGTTCGAGCACTCGTTGCCAGCCTCCCAAGTTCTTTTCGACAAGTTCAACCAAGGCGACTGGCTTTATCCCGACGACTGTTTGGCCAGCCTCGTTGGCAGGGTTGATGCGCGGAAATTCGTGACCGACTCAGCCGTTCGCCACGCGGCCGCCAAGGACGGCGTGCAGGTCACCCCGCCTAGGCTCCTTCAGTGGATAGATCTCCTGCAGCAGGAACTCGGCATCGGGTGCGAGGAAGTGAGGCTGAAGCTCGAGCCCGGCGAGATCGCGTTGGCAGAGTCACAGGCTGCCAGGCTGGAGGCAGACTTCGATGCACATCGCGTCGCTTTTCCAGTCGTGCGCGAGGAGCGGGAAAGCGGACGCAACAGCGGCGGATGTATTAAGTCACCCTGACGATCCGTTTCCCGAGTACTCCCGTGCCCAGCACCGTTCGGCCGGGTGAGTCTGACGCCAGTCGTGGGCGCCGTTCGATGGTGATGGCCACGCTCGTTTTACTCAGCGACGCGGGCTGGGCGGCTGCTTTGCGACATCCAACTCGTCCTCTCGAATGTCGCAGGTGGGTCGGGCTGAGTCCAGAGGCGCTGTCGACAGCCTAGGTACCCCTCTGGCCATCGTGAGCGCTGAACGCAGCACCATCGTCTTCCTGCTGCACGGCCGCGTTAAGGGGTGTACCGAACGCGGCAAACTCATGTTGATATGTGGCAATATAAACGCTACCTATTCGGGGCAACATGGTGGAGCGCTATGGCGCTAACACGTGACTTCAAACGAACCGTATTGGCACGCGTGCAGGCCGATCGTAAATTCCGCAACGCTCTGCTCAAGGAAGGCATCGAGACAATGTTGGCCGGCGACGTGGACAGCGGCAAAGCGATCCTGCGCGACTACATCAAGGCGACCGTCGGCTTCGAGCGACTCGGCGTCGAAACCGGGCTGGTCCCCAAGAGCCTGATCCGCATGTTCGGCCCGACCGGCAATCCGCAGGCGCGCAACCTGTTTAGCGTCATCAGCCACTTGCAGCGCCGCGCCGGTCTTACGCTGCACGTTACGGCGCGGTCCTAGTAAATCGGAGAGCTGCCAAATGTGGAGCGACAACGAAACCGCCCAGGACTACTTGAACTTTGGAACCGTCGCCGCAACGGTAGCCGAGATTATCGAGAACGCTCGCGACAGACCCGTGTCGATCGGCGTGTCCGGGGTCTGGGGGGTCGGGAAGTCGTCATTGATTAAGCTCGTTCACGCCGCGATTGAACAGAGGGCCGTGGTAAACGGCGGTGCGGACCCCAGCAAGTTCATCTTCGTTGAATTCAACGCTTGGCTTTACCAAGGCTACGACGACGCCCGCACCGCACTTATCGAGGTTGTCGCGTCAGCTTTGACCAAGGAAGCCGAGTCGCGCAAAACTGGCTTGAAGAAGGCCACGGCGCTGATGAAGCGTGTGGAATGGTTCCGAGTAATGAAGCTCACAGCTGGCACTGCAGCATCGATTGCACTTGGACTGCCTCCGACAGGCCTGATCGGGGAGGCGGTGGCGATCGGAAAGAAGCTGTTGGACGGCGAGGCCGATCGGGAAACCCTTGAAGAAGGCGGCAAGATCATTGGAGAAGCGCACGAACAGACAAAAGGTTTGTTGAGGGATCGTCAGGTCATCTCCCCGCCAAAGGAAATCGAGGCCCTACGTCGCGGCTTTGAGGAGACGCTGAAAGAGATGGGCGTCACCTTGGTCGTATTGATCGATGACCTGGACCGCTGCCTTCCAGAGACGACCATCTCGACGCTCGAAGCGATTCGCCTGCTGCTTTTCCTTAAGCACACTGCATTTGTCATCGCCGCTGACGACCAGATGATCAAGCATGCCGTCAAGCGGCATTTCCAGGGCGTGGAAGACAAGTTAGTCACGAACTATTTCGACAAGCTCATCCAGGTGCCCATTCGCGTGCCACCCTTGGGGACGCAAGAAGTCCGCGCCTACATGATGCTGCTGTTCATCGAAAATAGCAGTCTCGAACAGCAAGAGAAGGAGAACTTGCGCGAAGGTGTCTGTACACAGCTCAGCAAGACATGGCAGGGCTCTCGAGTCGACACAAAGTTCATAGCCACACACCATGGCAGGAAGCTGCCAGATGACCTTCTTGCGCGGCTCGATCTTGCTGACAGACTCGCGCCTTTGATGACGAGTGCCGAAGGCATAGCCGGAAATCCGCGCTTAATCAAGCGATTTTTGAACGCTCTTTCGATCCGTATGTCGATGGCTCGCGCACAAGGAGTCAGTGTTGATGAATCAGAACTAGTAAAAGTTCTGCTGTTTGAACGCAGTGGAAGCACCAAGGCTTACGCTGACTTGGTCAAGGCAGTGACCGAAAGCGACGGCGATGGAAAGCCGAAATTTCTGGCTCAACTCGAAACCGTGGCAGCTACAGGCAACGATGCGAAGCTCCAAGCGCCGTGGGACGACAAATTCCTACAAGATTGGCTGCGCTTGCCCCCGAGCCTCAGCGATCGGGACCTGCGCGCCGCGCTCTATGTGAGTCGGGAGCACGCGCCGCTCATCACTGCCGAGGACCGGCTGTCCGCTGAAGCTGCGGATCTGTTGGAAGGACTTCTCGAACAGCCCGCCATGGCGGCAACAATCAAGCCACGGCTTGCCGCGCTAAGTCGATCGGAACTTGTGGTGTTGATGGACCGGGTTTTGGCGAGGGCACGCCAGCAACAAGAGTGGGGAACGCCGCCGATCTTGGAGGCGCTGCTCACGCTAAGCGACATAGACCCCGCACAAGGACAGCGCGTCGCAGCCTTCATGCGAGAGCGACCCGGAACGCAGATCAAGGCAGGGATCATTCCGAAGCTCGCCGATCGTGCCTGGTCAACGGACGTTTTCGACGCGTGGCTAGATGATGTCGAGGTGGGCAAACCAGCGAAGACCGCGATAAACAACAGGAAGAAAAATGGGGACATCGCAATCAAGTAAAGGATCGCCGTCCGGTGTACCGATGGTGCCACCATGGGTGCCAGACTTGCCCTTGCCACCACCGCCCAATCCACCTGTCCCCCAGGAAGGCGCACCTCCTGATACGGACGCGACGCCAGGCAGCGTCCCCCCGCCTGCGCCGCCCAAAGAACCGATCCCCATGGCGCCGGCCGGCCGTTTCAGGGCGACCAATGTCAATCTTGGCGAATGGGCCCGTACCGGCGACCGCGGTCAACTGAAGCGCGGCATGGGCCACTACGTGGCCAAGGGCTACGCCGGCAGCTCTACCGCTACGAGGCGGATGGCTTCGACAGCTCAAACCGCCAACTCTCTCTTCACCGCCCTGGGTGGCGGCGCCGCGAATTCCTTCGCGGCGCCGGGAGCGCCGCTTGACCCAGCACTGACCGCCAGCATGTCGGCTGACGAGATCATGGACGCTGTGGTTGAAGCCGTACGGCCCGTTGACGGTACACAGGACTCGGAGGCAAACAGAGCGGCGATCATGGACGCGCTCTCGGATGTACTAACTGAGTTTCCAGATGCAGATTTGCGAAACCTTCTCCCTGAGCAGCGCGAAGTAGCCATTGAGCGCTTCGTCGCAGCCGACATCTTTCGCCGAGTGGATCTCGACATAGGTGCCAAGGTCCTTGCCAAGGCTCCCACCGCGGCCGCCGGCATGGGGCGGATGCGAGAGATGCGGGACTTTGTGCGAGAACACGTCTCAGAGGCGTTTCGCAAGGTGCGAGCGGCCGGCCAGACGTTCGTCGCCAGCCGCGTAACACAGATCGTACAGATGGCGATTCGCGAGACGTTCACCGTTTTTGAGAGCTACGTCGAATGAGACTAATCTGCGCACCCTCCGGATTCGACTTTGCATCCGTAGAGAGCGACCTGGAGGTCGTACTCTTCGGCAGAGCCACAGTAGCCGGCCGAGGAGCAGCGGGCTATGCGCTCAAGAACGAGTTGCTACGCCAGCGTGTCACGCCTTCAGCCAAGGCTTGGGACCTGCTTGCAATAGCGCTGTCAGCGATTTGCGCCGATCTTGCGGGACATCGCGACTTGAGCACTGACGGTTGGACAAGGCAGTTTGAGCTGACCATCGCTGTCCTAGACCCCGAGTTCTGGTCGAGCCAGGTGGCTACCCTTCAAGAACTGTTGGCCTATTTGAGCGGTGACAGATGGACCGTCCATTTTGTCGGGGGAGGCGTCGCCCCACAGTCTGACAAACCGCCCGAGCATCCGTTCGAGCAATGCGTCGTTCTTTTGTCGGGGGGCTTGGATAGCTTCATAGGCGCAATCGATCTTGCGGCACAAGGGAAACGACCACTTGCAGTGAGCCAGACCGTCCGCGGCGATGCAGAGAAGCAAGCTAAATTCGCAAGCGTCATAGGCGGTGGACTTCGCCATGTGCAAGTCAATCACACTGCCGAGATTCCAGACCCTGAAGAGCCACCATCGCAGCGAGCGCGTTCGCTTCTGTTTCTTGCATACGGTGTATTCATGGCCACCACGTTGGTAGACCATCATGCCGGTAATGTCGTACCCCTCTATGTCTGCGAAAACGGGTTCATCGCGTTGAATCCGCCGCTGACTGGCGGACGATTGGGGAGCCTGAGCACGCGCACTACCCATCCGGTTGTATTCTCGCTCCTGCAGCAAATCCTGGACTCTGCGCAGCTGCGGGTAAGAATCGAGAACCCCTACAGACTTAAGACGAAAGGCGAAATGATGAAAGAGTGCGCAGGGCAGCTTCTTCTCCAAGAGTACGCCTCGTGCACCACAAGTTGCGGCAGGTTCAAGAAGTTTGGGTACAAACACTGCGGGCGATGCGTTCCCTGCCTTGTAAGGCGGGCCGCCTTCTCAGCGGCCGGGCTGGTCGACACTACAGTCTATGTCTACGACGATCTCGCACGCGATGACGACGACCACGCTGGCTTCGAGGACGTGCGTGCTGCTCTCGTGGCCGCAGGCGTCCAGAAAAGCATCGGGACGCGCCGATGGCTCGGCGCGACCATTAGTTCCTCGCGAATCTCCGATAAGGCATCTCTAGCACTCACCGCCGAGCGCGGACTGGCGGAAGTCGCTGCGCTATTGAATGGCATGGGCGCCAAGTGATCGATTTCCACGCCCACCTTGACCTCTACCCCGATCCGTCATCTGTGGTCCGCGAGATCGACCGGTTGGGCATGTATGTGTTGTCAGTCACGACAACACCAAGCGCGTGGACACGAACAGCCGCCATCGGCAACGGTTCCCGCCGGATACGAACGGCGCTGGGGCTCCATCCTCAGCTGGCCCACCAAAGGTTCCCCGAGCTTTCGCTGTTTGACGAACTGTTCTCGCAGGCTCGGTACATAGGAGAAATTGGCTTGGACGGCGCACCTGAATTCAAACTGCATTGGGACCGCCAACTTCAAGTCTTTACGCATATTCTGGGCCGATGCTCGCAGGCCGGCGGAAGGGTAATGTCCATCCATAGTCGTAGAGCGACAACAGCCGTTCTCAAGCAGCTTGCGTCTTATCCTGCGGCGGGAACGCCGATATTGCATTGGTTCAGCGGCAGTCGCAGTGAGCTTTCGAAGGCTATCCTTCAAGGCTGCTGGTTCAGTGTCGGGCCTGCGATGCTTGCCACCGAGAAGGGACGATACATCGCGAACGCAATACCCAGAAACCGAATCCTGACTGAGACGGACGGCCCTTTCGCCCAGGTTGAGAGGAGAGCCGCATTGCCATGGGATGCCGCTTTGGCTGTTGATGCCCTGGCAGAACTATGGGCCGTTGGAACAGATGTTGTCGCCGAACAGCTAAACGAAAACCTTCGCAACCTTTTAGCGGCACACTCGAGCTAGCCAGTCCCAGAGCGACGGGAGACCAAGAATGACAACAACCAGCCCAAGCGTTCCAACGATCTACAAACTGACCATTGAGCGCTACCGCGGCATTAAGCATCTCTCATGGCGGCCGGCGATTGGCGTGAACCTCATCCTCGGAGGTGGCGATGTCGGCAAGACAACGATACTTGATGCGGTTAGTCTGCTGTTGAGTCCGACGAACAGTGCAACGGTGCTCGACAGTGACTACAACTTTCGCGACGAAGGAGCGGAGTTCAGCATCGAAGCGGTGATTGCCTTGCCGTCAGGCGACATAAATCAGCTGGTCAAACCGTCTTGGCCTTGGAGCTGGAACGGGCTCGATGCAATCGTGCCCTCCCATGATGAGAACAGTGCACTTCCCGGCGAGGAGGTCTACCTCTTGCGCGTCCGGGGCACCGCCGACCTGGAACTCAGCTATGAGATCGTTCAGCCGAGTGGCATGACCGACACCCTGCCGGTCTCGTTTCGCCGTGCAATCGGCCTGGTGCGCTTGAGTGGTGACGACCGAAACGATCGCGACCTGCGGCTCGTGCAAGGATCGGCTCTCGATCGCCTGCTGACAGACAAAGGCCTTCGCTCGCGGATGGCTAGCAAGCTTGCTGAAAACGACGTGCGCGGCGAACTGTCGGACGATGCACGTAAGGCTCTAACCGATCTGGACGAGGCGTTTCGTAAGCGCAAGCTGCCCGATGAACTTGATATCGCCGTCACTGGCGGGCAAGGCCCATCGATCGCGTCCCTCGTCGGATTGACAGCGAAGCGAGAGACGATACAGCTGCCCCTGTCGAGTTGGGGTGCAGGGACCAGGCGGCTGTCGGCGCTGGCCATCGCTGAACAGATTCAGGGAGGCAATCCGATCACGGTTGTCGATGAAGTCGAGCGCGGCCTGGAGCCGTACCGGCAGCGCATCCTGATGGATAGACTGCAGGCCGCAACTTCACAAGCATTCATCACGACACATAGCCCTGCGGTGATCTCGGCCGCGGCGAAGGCATCGCTCTGGTACATGGACCAGTCCGGCGGACTGGGGCAACTCACAGGAGCGAAGGTCGCAAGGCTGCGCGCGACTGATCCTGATGCCTTCCTTGCTCGGCTGACTGTTGTCGCCGAAGGCGTCACAGAAGTCGGATTCGTCCGGTCGCTCCTCGCGAAAGCGCTGTCTTCGGAACTTCAGCCTCTTGGCTTCCACGTCGCCGATGGCGGTGGCCACGACACGACAATCGAACTGCTTGAATCCTTGTCCAATGGCGGCATGCAGTTTGGCGGCTTCGCTGACGACGAGAACAGGCACCCGACGCGCTGGGCCAAAGTACAGAAGCAACTCGGCCCACTCCTCTTTCGTTGGAAATCGGGCGACATCGAATCAAACATCGTGGACGCGCTCGACGATAGCAAGATCGAAGTCTTCATCACGGACCCCGATGATGAAAAGACCGGGCGCCGACTGCGGTCGCTGGCGATGCGCCTCAAGATCGAACCGAAGGACTTTGCCAGCATCAAGGCTGCGGCGGGGGCCGAACTCAAGCGGTTCATCAAAGAGGCCGCTGGAGGAACCGTGCCAGAAGGCACGATCGAGGCCGAGAAGAAGACGTATGGCAAGCAGTCACAAGATTGGTTCAAGACAGAGCGCGGTGGTCGTGAGCTTGCCCAAAAGCTGTTCAGCCTGGGCGTCTGGCCCGCGCTCAAGGTGCAACTTCTGCCCTTCTGCAACGCCGTTCGCGCCGCAGCAGGGATATCGCCACTGGAAGACCTGTCATCTTGAGCGACGCGAGTGTCTACGACGCGATCCGCTCCGACGCCCAACTCGTCGTCGTAGAAGCGCCGGCAGGATGTGGCAAGACCCATCAAGGCGCCGACTACGCCAAAGCGCTATCAGAATCACCCGATGGGCAGCGCACGCTCATCCTGACGCATACGCACGCGGCATGCTCGGTCTTCGCTGGACGTACGAAAGAGGCGGGCTCTCGCGTTGAGATTGCAACGATTGACAGTCTAATCGCCAGCATCGCCGGGGCCTACCACGCCGGACTCGGCGTGCCCGCCGATACGGCAGCATGGGTACGCCAGCGCAGAGACGGCTACGGCGAGCTGGCGCTGCGGGTGGCTGCACTGCTCAAGCGGCACCCGATGATCGCCAAAGCCGCGGCGAGACGTTACCCCGTCGTGTTGTGTGACGAGCATCAGGATTCAAGCGGCGACCAGCACGCCATCGTGATGGCGCTGGCCGGGCAGGGATCGCGGGTGCGCATATTCGCTGACCCGATGCAGCGTATCTTCCCCGACAAGCCGGTCAAAGGGGGCCTGCCACGATACGATTGGAAGGCGCTGACTGGGGCCGCACAGGCCTTTGAACGGCTCGACTTCCCGCATCGCTGGAGTCGTGGGGGCTGTCCTGATCTCGGAGCCTGGACGTTCAAGGCACGTGAGACGCTGCAGAACAATGGCCGCATCGATCTAACTGCCGGGCTCCCGGACAGCGTCGAACTGGTGTTTGTCGAAAACCAAGCGCAAGCGCGCATGGATTTCCGGCCCGCTCCCGGTCTGCGGAAATCCATCGACGACTTTGAAAAAAGCCAGCCGTCATTGCTCGTTCTCACTCGCTACAACGACACGGCACGGGCGATTCGGGCCATGTTCTTCCGCCGCCTGCCGATCTGGGAAGGTCACACCAGGTACGGGCTTGACCGTCTGGTTGCGGCTATCCAGAACAACAAGGGGAACGCGGCAGCCATTGCCGCGGCCGTTGTAGGTTTTATGGACGACGTGGGGAAGGGCTTTAGTCCGTCAGCCTTCGGTGAGAGGCTGGTTCGCGAAGCGACTGAAGGTTGCACGAAATCCACATCGGGCAAGCCCGCCCTGATCCAGGAGCTTGCCCGCACGCTTATGACCGAGCCCGATCATCGAGGCGTAGCGAAGATGCTCAGGCGTTTGTGCGACATGAAGGAGCAGCAGGCAGCGTTCGGCGCCATCGAGATCGACCACCAGAAAGAATTCTGGGAGGCCGTTCGCTTGGGTGACTACGAAACCGCAGATATCGGCCTGGCTGAGATCACGCACCGCCGCACCTATACACGGCCAAACCCTCCGGTGCGCGCCATCAGCACGATTCACAAGGCAAAGGGCCTGGAATGTGAAAGTGTCATCCTCGTGCCCATCAACGCAGAGACGTTTCCAGACAAGGAGGACGCGCGTTGCCTCCTGTACGTAGCATTGAGCCGTGCCACACATCGCCTACAACTTGTGCTCTCGCGAGCGAACCCAAGTCCACTGTTCGTTCTTTAGCATGGGGCCATCCGGTCCACGCACGTTCTCGTGCTCGGGGGCTTGCCATTCGGCAGCCGTAGCCGCAGGTGCGGGCTGTTGATCAAGTCCTGCTTCGAGGATCGACACGACCGAGCGCCACGTGGGCGAGCCTATGGCCAGGGCGCGCTCGCAAGCAGCCTCGAGCCGTGCTTTGCCGTATTTGCGCGCAAGCGAGAGAAGCCCCAGACAGGCTCGGTAACCCATCTCGGGATGCGGTTTGTGGGTCAACTGGTAACGCACAACGGCCTCGGCGCTGGTGCCAACGGAGGCGCCCCAGTTGAGCAAGCGCCCCGGTGTCCATTCCATGTGCGCTCGATGCGCAGCCGGCATGTGTTTGGCAATGGTCGTGTGCTGCCCCTTGACGCGACTGCGAGCGTGAGCGGCAACACGTCGGCCACCGTGTAGAAGCTCGACGCTGTATCGAGTCACGCGTGCCCAAATCTCTTCACGCACGAGGTTGTGAGGCACGCTGTAATAGTGGCCGCCGACCTCGACGTGGTAGTCGATGCTCACACGGCACTTGTGGAAGGTCGCGATCTCGTAGCGCCGCACCGGCAACGTACGCAACGTTGGCTGATCCAGTCGTTCGAACCATTCGCGACGGTTGCCATCGAACTTCTTAAATGGCCGAGTGTTCAAGTCGGTGACCAGCGCCGCAATGGCGCGGTTCAGTTCGGCCAGACTGAAGAAGCGGTGATGGCGCAGATGAGCGAGTACCCAACGCTCGACGATTTGCACGCCGACTTCGACCTTCGCCTTGTCCTGCGGTTTGCGCGGACGCGCCGGCAACATCGCCGTGGCGTAGTGGTTCACGAAGTCTTGCGTGGTCTCGCCTAGCACCGGCTCATATCGGTCGGGGCGTGCGATCAGTGCTCCGGGGTTGTCGGGCACGATCAACTCGGGCACGCCGCCAATGAATTCGAGTGCGTCGCACAGACCGCCGATTCAGTCGGCCGTCGTTTCAGAGCGTGTCGCGCAGGCGAAGGTGTAGCTCGACGCGCCGAGCACGGCGACGAACACGTGCGCCTGGAAGTCGATTCCGCCATCGCGCGCGAAGATCGCGACCGTGGGTCCCGCGAAGTCGGTGAACAGTTTCTCGCCGGCGCGATGTTGCTGGCGCATCGAGCGCTTGAGCGACTGTGTCCAGTCTTTGTACTTCTGGCAAAACTGCGTGTAGCGATAGCTGCGCTGTCCGGCCGCTGCTTCGACATATTCTTCCCACAGCAACTGCAGGGTCACGCCCTTGCGGCGCAACTCGCGGTGCAGCACCGCATAGTCGGGTTCGATACGACGCGACGAACTCGCCGCTTCGGGCAACGTCGGATGCAAACGCGCCTCAAGCTCGTCGTCGGATAACGGCTCGACGAGATCCCAGTCAAGCCTGGCCTGACTCGCCAAGGCAGCAAGCTTCGATACTGCGCCTACGCTGATGCCTACGGCCCGACTGATCTGCCGATGAGTCAAGCCGCACGCCCACTTCAGTCGCAGGACTTCCTTCGATTTGCGCATGCTCGTCCGGTGTGCCGGCATCAGTCCCTCTTCGCAAAAAGCGAGCAGGCTAACGCCACGGTTCAATACATGCGCAACAGCATCGCCAGGTTCAAACTCGGCTTACGTTCCGGTTACGTGATCACGCGTTTCGCTAACGTGATCAGCCATTCCGGCATCGTGATCGCTCGTTTCGGAAATACACGATCAGCGATCACGTTCAACCGAAACGCGTGATCACGTTCGTCCGGAATCCATGATCACATTCCGTCGGAATGGGTGATCACGCTCGCCGGAATACGCACTTGCCAGCACTCCGGTTCGGAAACCATGAAATTCTCCGACTGACCGCTTCGGAGAAAGGCATCTGACCGAAGTGGGTCGATAGGGCCGACCCGAAAGGCTGCGACGTGTCGCGGCCTGGGTGATTTCGTGCAAAAAAAGAAGGCGCCGACCCGAGGGGGCGCCAGGCGTTGGCCTCCCCGCCGGTCTCGAACAGAGCTACGAGGCCGTGGTGCCCCGCCGCCTCGCAGCCCTGATGCGGTCGCCAACCCGATCGAGTCCGAGTCCGTCGACCGATGTCACGAGCGCAAGCAGGACGAGGATCGGCAGTGTGATCGTCAAGAAGTCTCGAACTCTCATAGCGGCAACGCCTCGGCGACGGCCGATTGAATGCTTGTTGTATCGGCACGTTCGCGTTCTAACACCAACGTCCGGGCCCGCATGCCGATGACCTCGAACCCGGCATCATGCAGGATGCGGCACGCTTGCGACACCTCCGTTCTCGAATGCGTCTCGAACATGACATATCGCGTTTTACGAAGCGTCTGAACAGCACCTTTGAGCGCCTCGGCACCGTACCCTTCGATATCGACTTTGAGCAGATCGATGATCTTGAGATGGTAGTGCGAGAGTCGAACATCGAGCGTTCCGGTCTGGACCGTGCGCTGATGCTTGCGATCCTTCGCACCAACACTGTTCTCCCCGAAAAGCGGGTCGTCGAAGCTCAGTTGGATGGCCGAACCTTCGGTGGCGGCCAGTGCGCATGTCGTCGGAACATACCAGTCGGCGGATCCACCGATGCGGCTTTTCGTAAAGGCGTGAGCCTCCTCCATCATGTCGAAGCCGAACACGCGCGCCCTCGGATTGAGGTGATGCCACCAGCGCACCGTGATGCCGATGTTCACACCACAGTCGACGATGACCGGATTCGGTGCTGTTTTCAGGTGCGCTTCGATTTCGGCATTGCGCAGTTCGCCTTTGCCGAAGTTGTCGTGAATATTCAGGATCTCGTCGAGGGTCGAGACGGCCCCGAACACAGGCAGTTCGAGCTTAAATGGCACCGCACGGAGGGTCCGAAACAGCCAGACCCAACGCGCTTTGCCACCGATCAATTTTTTGAGTTCTCGTTTCATTGGAATGCGGGAATCAGTTCGAGCGATGCTCGGTGGCCTCCGCTACAGGGAACGGAGGCCGTTTTGGGTTGCGCCTAGCGAGACGCCGCGGCGTCCTGCTCCAGATCACGCGAGCACGCTCGGAACACCGCGCGGCCGATCAGCCCCTGGGCTTTCAGTGCCAGAAGCCGAGCACGACGCACTTCGACCGGCTGAGACGCGTCGCCCACTGCGAGCCAGACAGACGCGACCAGCGATCGGCGAGTCACGCGGCGCGCAGGCACGTACAGGGCGAGTGCGAGCGGTCCTAACAGCACGCCGCTCAGCACCCAAGCCCAGCGACCGAAGTCACTGACCCGATTGACGCGTAGTTCATGCATGTCGGCGAGGATGCCGAGCACGGTCAGCAGCGCGGCGATCAGCCAAAGTTTTTCTTTCACCATGGGCGTTCCCCTCAATATACCGTATACGTAACTGGAATATGTTGAATGTGTATTTAGAATTTGCTGATGGCCCATCCCATCCACGACCGTCGTTACCAGCTTGTCGCTTCAGAACTTGCCGCGATTCGCAAGGAACGAGGGCTGCTGCAGATCGACGTCGCTGAACGACTACGACGGCCTCAGGCCTATGTGTCGAAGGTGGAAAGCGGCGTCAGACGGGTCGATCTGATTGAGCTGATCGACTTTCTGGCCGCCTTGGAGATGGAGCCCAAAGCGTTTCTCGACCGAATTCTCGAGTAGCGAGCCTGGGCACGAGCCGTCAGTACTCGTCGGGCAACAAAAACGTCGTCGCTGACCGGTCGGATTCGGTGATGACCCAGAGCTTGGTTCGGTCTGGCATCGTGTAGATGGAAATCAACCGCAAGCCTGTATCGATGGAGAGATCGTTTTGCTCGCGGTCATCGTCCGACACATCGCCCCAGTCTCCTGAAGCATGTCGAACCAGTAGCTGCGTGATCGAGACACGGTTCGTGCGAAGCGTTGCGAGTCCACCCGGCGTGATGACGAGGCGGCCGAGCTTGAAACGGGGTTGCAGTTCGTAAAAACGGTTGTCAGTCATTTCGAATCTCAAAAAGTCGGGACGTGCGAAGGCCTCCGGAGAGAACCGGATGCGGAGCACGTACAAGGGGTTGGAGAGGGGTGGGCGGAATGCGCCCTAGGGACGAAGCTTGAGAAGCTGATGCCGCAGGGAAGCGGCTTTGGCTTGTGAGCAGCGTAGGTACTGCCGGATGTCGGAGACCGTCGGGCGGATAGTGCCCTGGCTGACAGCGTGACTGAGCCGTTCGAGTTCGGTCATTGGCGGTGACTGCCCCGATGTCTCGGTTGGGACAGGCACGACGCTCGGATGACTATCGCGTACCTCGGCCGAATCGGGACTCAGCGACGCGATCCACCACAGGAAGCTGCCAAGACATTCCACCACCAGCGCGAACAACACGCCGGTGAGCACGTTCACAGCGGCGGCGGATTTCCCCGATATCTGCGTAAGCAGTGCGGTGACCGGATCCATCTCGGCCGCATCATGCAAAAGCGCGATCCGATCGGATGCGGCCTGCCATCGACGCGCCTCGTCGACTTCGGCATCGAGCGCTTCCTGTTTGGCTGCCAGCGATGAGATACGGGCTTCGAGCGAGGGACACGGTGCGATACACCGCTGTGTCCTTGCATAAGCAAGCCGCCCCACGACACTCGCCCGATCGTCCTGAACTGCTGAGAGCGTCCGCCGGGGTGTCGCGGGAGGAAGAATCAACGACACCCGTATTGCACCGGCATCGCGCTGTGCAGACAGAAAGAACGTCACGTGCCCGTAACAGGTCGTCACGATGCAACACAGCCAGATGAGTGTCGCCACGGCACGCTGCGTGACTGGCGTGCCGCGGCTAATTGCCGGAATCACGTGGACGCTCGTCGTCAGCACCGCACCCACTGCGATCCAGACAATGCGTTCGGGCATGGAGCCGCCACGCTGCCAACTCGCCAGCACTGACATGCTGACTGCCGTGACGGTCGCAAGGCTCGCGACGATCACGGTCATCCATCGGGTCAGCCTCATGCCGCATCGATTCTCAGCGAGGCCACACGTCGGTCGAGCTTCTGACGCAGGCGCGCCGTAGCCGGCGGAACAGAGGTAATGTCTCTCGATGGGGCGGGCGAGCCGGAAAACCCGGCCGCCGCATCGGAGTCCGATCTGTCGGCGTTCGAGAAGAATTCTTCGGCAACGGCTGAACTGTCTTCGACGCTCTCCTCAAACGCCCCACGACCGAAGCCCGCGCGAGCGGCTTGATCCAACGCCACCTGATCAAAGCCGGCTGCCTTACGGCGACTATCAACCTCTCGGGCCTGATGAATAGCCTCTTCAAGCGTGTTGCCCGAACGCATCGCGAGGTCCACGTAATAGATTGCGGACCGATGGCTTTGCGTGGTGGACTTGCCGCGCAGCTTCAATTCCAGCGGCAGGCAGGCTAGCAGATTGCCGGAGACTGCGCCGAAGTAGTGCAGCCGCGCAGCGAGCGTTCGGATCGAGTTATACGACGTGGTGCGGAAGATGAACGAGCCCAGCTCGTCCTCGTCGCCGACCACGACGTTCAGCCGCCCGTAAGGTTTGCAGTTGCCTGCTCGCCCGAATGCGCAGCCGTCCGGTGAGGGGCACGGCAGAGATTCGATAGCATTGTCGGACGCCCGTTTGCACGTCTCGCCATTGCCGACGCAGACGGGCCGTCCGGAGTCGCGATCGAACAGCGCGTACTCTGAGCGCAGATTGAGGTCAGGATCATTGAACAGCAAGCGCACGGGTATCGAGCGCAGCTTCCCGACGTTTGCTTTACGCAGCGATTCGTTGAGCGGGTGCAGTAACCACCCATCTCGATTCTGGACCTGGGTCGTGAGCGTGAACTGGTCGTCCTTCTGGGGAAGACGTTTGCCGTTCTTCTCGATGACACGGCCGATAGAAATGCGCCCGATCACGGGCGGTGTAATGGCCAGGCCTTTGAGCATGGCGCTCTCCTTAAAAAAGAGGAAATGAGGGAACAATGGGACATCAGGTCGATAGGAGAAAACGCCGCGTGCCAGGTTTGGGGACGGCGTACCGGGCGGCGACCTCGGGCTGCTCCGCCTGAAACCGTGCGAGATCGAAACCCGAGCCATCTCGACTGCGCTTGAACGACACGGCGCCGGTCTCGAAGACCGCACGCTCGGCCGTCCCTATCGCTTGCTGGATTTGCTGCTTGAGGCGTGATTCGACTTTTTCACGCCCTTCGATGTCGGCCCGCACGGCGACCAGATCGGCGAAGGCCGCGCACAGTGCTCGGTCACCGGTGAAATCCACCGTGCCACTGCCTGACGGATACAGACACCGCAGCGCACGATCGGACGATTCGGAACCATCAGCCGGTGGCGGTGTATCCATTTCGACGTACCGCCAGAACGCCGCCTCGAGCGGAATCAACCGGGCGATCAAATCGTCGTCACGCTCGATTCGATGGACTTCGAGCTTCTGGCCGCAAATCAATACCGCGACATCCGCAGCCTGTTTGCCGGTGACCGCCAATTGATGCTGCACCTGCACTTGCACGTACTCGGGCACGCCTTCCCGCCATGCCCTCGCGCCGAATTCGCCCGCTGTCTTGCACTCCAGGATTTGGACGTCCCGATTGCCCGTGACCTCGCGATCGAGGTTCGCCAGCATGAAGGGGATAGTTGGATGTTGAAGGACGGCATTGACTCGCCTGAGGCGACGTCCGGTCTGCTTCGTATAGGCCGCGGCGACGATGGGTTCTAGCAGCGTGCCCCAGTAGACCGGATCGGTCGTGTCCTCCGAATCCGGCTTCGGCAATTTAGCGTCGCGCCCGGTCTTGATGAGCCAAAGCTCCAACGGACTCATGTACGGACTGATGCCGACGGCCGCAGCCGCATCCGATCCGCCGATGCCGTTGCGACGTACGGATAGCCAGTCATCTCGGCTCAGTTCGCGCGTTTCGACCAAACGCAGCGCGGCACGACTGCGAGATCGCGGCGAAGTGGTTTGCATAAGGCTCTCCCAAAAGCAAAAAGCCCGGAGAGCCGAAGCTCTACCGGGCGTAAGTGAGGTTGAACAGGGACCGAGTCACGAGACGAGCCGAAGAGCCTCGTCCCAGGCCTTCTGCTTGAGTGTCGCGCCAGCGCCGAACCACGCTGCGTCGCGACGGTGGTCATCGCTGCGAGCACGACGCTGGTGATCGACGAACTCGGTGACGCTGTTGAGCAGTCCCCAGGCGGTGCCTGAGGCGGAAGCCAGCTCAGCGCCCTTGCCCCGCCCTCGAAACAGATCCTGCACGGCACGCACCGCACTGTCGTTCGTCGTGACCGCACGATCGCTGACGTTGCTCGCGTTGTAAGTCAGTACGCGTCGCAAGTACGATTCGGCCACTGGGTCGCTGACCTTGCGCTCGGACAGCGCCTTCATGCGCGCCATGAAACCATCCCACGACGAGATGGCGATACCGAGTTGTCGCTTGACCGCCTGGGCATCGAACTGACTGCGATGCGGGACCTTGATGGCGTTCGTGCTGTCACCGAGAGCGATCGCCAGCGTGTTATTGCAGACCACACGGACAGATGTGAACTGCGCTGTCGTGGCTAACGTCCCGTCGCAAGCGGTAGCGAGCAGCAGGTAACCGTTGACGCGATCGCGACCTTTGAGCGTGACGCTCTGACCGGTCTTGGCCAGCGCCCATAATTTCTTACCATCCTTGAGCACGCCCGCCGTTTCCAATTCGAAGCCACCGACTTCCGTGAGATCGCGATAGAACTCGAGAATCTCGGCGGGCTGAACGACCTGATAGCGCGAGGAGACAACGGATAGCGGGGCCTTGGTGTCCGAGCGGTAGAGCACCTTCTGTTCGGGAAACGGATGGATCGACCCAAGCGTACCGTTGTCGCTTGCGACGAAACGCACCTCGGCTTCTTCGATTTGCCAGTCCATCCCGGCTTGACGTGCCCAGACTTCGAGCGGCTGATTAGGGCCGAGAGCGTTGCCGAGACCGTGCCACGGGGTTTTCCCGACATATGCCATGGATTGAACGAGATGCATGATGTAGCTCCTGAGACGTAAACGCATAAAGCCCGGCCGGAGCCGGGCTTTATGCTGTTGATGGATGAAATGGAGGACTGCTTACTTGGCGCGAAATGTATGACCGCACGCCAGACATCGGTGATTGCAAAGTACTTGCGAGTCAACGGCTTCGCCGAGCGCCGTCCCTGCGGCACCGCCGGTCGCGGCACCGAAGAGGCCACCGAGGATGGCACCGGCGAAGCCACCGAGCGCCGTGCCGACAGGGCCCGCTATGGAGCCAACCAGCGCTCCGGTTTCGGCGCCCGTCAGCGTTGCGGCGATACCGCCTGCGGCGCCTGCGACAGTGCCGACAGAACCACCGATTTTGGCGGCGACATCCTGGGTTTCAATTTGAGCGCTATCACAGCGAGGACAGTGCAAAGCCATTCGACTACTCCTGAAGGAAAACAAGCGGACAGAGCGCGTCCGGTTCAAGAGGGTGATATGTGCCCGAGATTTTCTGCAATCTACATTGCCGTGATTGCCCCAACGTGTAGGTCCGCGAATCGCTCGACGTCGGCGTATTTTTGCTTGTTTTACCCGTACGCTCCGTTTTTCGATGACCAGAATGGTTCAAAGCTTTCCGGTGCCTTTGCGTATCCGCTCGGGTAAACTGTCTCGTGATGACCGAGAATTCAGCATCAAATTTCCGGGATTACATAATGGCAAAGCCTCCAGTTATAGAACCTCACCGGCTCGCGACGCTCTTAAGTCGCTTCCGTGACGGGGCAAAGCCGGATTCGCGACGTGGCTCTTCTCTTCCTGTTTTATGGTACGGGTGTAACGCCAAATGAGGTGGCGAAGATCACACCGTAGGCGATGCCCCTGGCGGGAGTTGAATGCTGCCGAGGCGTGTAGTCTGTAGCTTCTTCGTCCGCCTTGGCGTTCCGGTCGTATTGCGAGCCGGTTTGTAGTGAGCGGTCTTCAAAAAGACGGGATCGATGTCGATCCGCACCAGCGCGACTCGAAATCCAAGCGCATTCAAGCCGACTATGGCGTTCTTGAGGGTTATCTTCGAAAAGAACGGAAGGTCTTCGGGAAGGTTTTTCGTGGTCGCGATAGCGTAGACGATCCGATAGTTCTCCGGTTTCGGACGCTGGAGAGGATTTTCGAGCTTCATGTCGGCGGGGAGCCTCTCGTTAAGCTTGACCCGGAAGTCGTCGTGTCGCATGAAGGTCTCGGCTGACACACTCCCCTGGGCGAAGAGGTGGCTGAGTGTGGCCGAGCTCCGGTAGAGCTTCACGTGAATGAGGTCGCGCGTGTCGCGTACGAGGTCGCAAAACTCGATCTTGTCGTAGCCGTTGCCGAACGAGATGTTTTTCTTGTCGAACAGGTCGAATCCGGCGTTCTCCTTCGCGACGCTTTCGTTGTATAGCCCCTCGTTGGCATGTCGATAGACGGGCATCGTCGCGGGCTCGGCGTCGAGCCGCTTGAAGAACGTGGCAATCTCATCAACGAACTTGCGGCTGACCTCGTACCACAGCCCGTTACGAAGAATGTATGTCTCGTTGCCCATAGGAAGCTCGGCGTACAGGCACCGATAGGCCGTCCAGCTTTTGATCGACTGGTAATTCGCGTCGTTTACGTGGACCGAGATGGCCCTGAGCAACGTCGCGCTCGGTTTTCCGCCGTGCGTGGCGATATAGTCGATCAGCTGGTCGAGTTGCAGCGTAGGGTGACGTGCCGTCCTCGATCGCTGGTCGAACGAGTAGCCGCTCTGCCGTTCCCAATCAACGATCTCCGGTTCACCGAGCCAAATATCCTCCGGACGGGGATCGGATTGCAAGGCATCGGTGAGGGCGTCGTCGAGGTATTCGACGAGCGTCGAATCGCGCACCCGATGAACGTTGTCTATCCAGGCGAATCGCTCGGGGAGCGGCTTGTCGCGGCGGGAAAGGGCTTCGGTTAAAAGCTGCGGTAGGTCGTCAAGTGTGGCTGGTGGGTTGATCGTTAGGGCGTCACGCCCGCTTATTTGCTCGCCAAAAATCCCGACCTCAGACGTTCCCGTCACCGCGTGGACCATGTCGAGCTCGGGGTCGATATTTAAATCAAATATGTCAGAGTCTCGCGAGCTCTGGCTTCGTATGTGCAACGGATTGATCTCGTGACTAGCTTTGTCTAGGCTGCGCAGCTTTTGCGGAGCAATTGAGTTGAGCGTCACGCGCAAACCGAAGTCGCGATCGACTAGGTCGACGTTGATAAGGTGGTGCCCCATTCCAAACGAGAGCGCAAAGACCGCGCTGCCATGCCGGATCAGCAGGACGGCCCCCTCGGACCGACTGCCCTCGAAAAGATCGGGAGGCACGTCTTGGTTGCGGACGAGAAACGGAGCCCAGTCGGGCAATTTGGGGCGAGAGCTTTTTTTGGCGTAAAGGCGAGCCGTTCCTGAGCTTATTTTCAAGCCGACAGGAGGTTTCGCCCGATCGGTTTTTACAATTTGTTCGTCTTTTAGCTTGGCATCCCTGACCAGATAGATCGTGAGGTGCTCTCGCTTGGCTTGATGCTCTTTCATCAACGCCCCCGCAACTTTTTCTTCTGCCAGGTATCGGACCACGCGAGCGCGATATGGAGCTCCGTAACTGCTCGACTGGTGAAAATGATAGGACAATGGTTAAACAGCATCGGGACATCCGGCTAGAGATTTCCATTATGCGATGCAAATTTATCATTGCTGCCTAACGCGGCAGTCGCGACGCTAATGATATCGCCAACTTTTGCGCGAGTCGTGGACATCGTGGTCTGAGGTGATTGGGTGGGAAATAAATCAACCAATATATTCATCGCAAGCGGTCTTTTGCCCTCGATGCAAGGAGACGGCGCCGAAAAAGAGAGCAGGGCGTTTTTTGGGCTGCTTCGTATTTGAAGGATCGAGAGCAATCGTTTTCGCGATGCATACCTGCTGAAATTCGACGGTCTGCCTCGCGAATCGAAAGAATCTGATATAAGGTGTGGACAGCGGTTAGTCCGCGTCGGGGATAATGTCCGCTTGTTCGTAGAAAGCCTTTGCGTAGGTTTCCCTTTGGCGTTCCCGTTCGTGCACGGAAAAAGCTCGGTGGCCGGTCGCGTCCTCTTCCTTTTATTCCGGGGGGGACGTATTTCGGCTACCGCATCGGGCAGCGTTAGAAAAGACCAAAATTGAATTAGAGGAAGTCCAACATGGGAGGAGTCGATCTCCAAAGGTTAGCCGCGGACTATTGGCATATCGGTCTGGTGGCCGTATTTCTGATCACCATCACGATCGATTTCATAGTCCGCTTTGTTGGTCAGTCGAACAGGTTGTCACGAGAACTCAGGCAGTCGTTGATGGCGCTCTTGGCGATCCGCTCCAACATCAAGGGTGATATCACTGAGCTTGAGGAGATCGGCGAGAAAGCAATGTCGGGGGCGGCGCTCAGCCATTTGTGGAGCGAATACCGTAAAACGCTCCATCCTCAAAAGAGACCCGATGAGCACGGGCAGATCCAGCTTGTGCGTTGGCGCTCGACCGCCTTAGCCGAGAGCTTCTTCACCGAGCAAGCCGTCGTGGAGAGCCGCCTCAAGACGGAGTATTTCAAGCACCTCCCGGGCATTTTGACTGGCTTGGGGATCATCGGCACCTTCTTGGGCTTGATCAAAGGGCTGATTCACTTCGATGTGTCGATCGACCCTGCCAAAGCGCAAGAACAGCTCCGCGGTCTTGTGAACTCAGTGGGGCATGCCTTCTTCGTCTCTGCTTCGGCGATCGGCTTGGCAATGCTGTTCACTTTGATCGAAAAGTCCTTGGTCACGGCGCGCTGTCGTCAAGTCGAGCAGTTGCGCGAAGTGATCGACAGTCTCTTTCAAGGCGGGGCCGGCGAGGAGTATCTCGAACGGCTCGCCATCTCGTCGGAAAACGCTGCTACTCAGTCCGCCCAGATCAAAGACGCGCTCGTCGCCGATCTCAAAGAGATATTGACGACGTTGGCTACCGCGCAAATGGAAGCGCAAGCGCAGAACGTCGGGCAGATGTCGGTCGACATGGGCAAAGTGATTGCGGAGAGTCTCAGCGGCCCTATGGACGCGATCACCAAGGCCGTTCAGGGCGTGAGCTCGAACCAAAGCGAGGCCGTCAACAAGATGTTGACGGACGTTCTGGCGAGCTTCGCCTCTCAAATGCGCGAGATGTTCGGCGGGCAGATGGCAGGCATGTCTGAATTGATGGTCAAGGCAAGTGAATCCATGCAGGCTGCGGCGATCCAGTTTGGGCAGCTCGCCGCGAACATGAGTGCGGCGGGGACTGACACGGTCGACGCGATGGGCGAACGTCTGGGCAAAGCGTTGGAGGCGATGGATGCCCGCCAGGCAACGATGAATACCCAGATGGGAGCGTTCGTTGAGCAGATAAAAGCCTTGGTGTCGGAATCGCAGACCGAGTCGTCACAGAAGCTAAAAGACACGCTGACGGCGGTGGGTGATCAGGTCGCGGGAGTGATTGAACAACTCAGAAAACAGGCCGAGGAGGCAGCAGAATCTCAAGGCGAGCGTCATATGCGTTTTGAGCAGACGACGGGTCAGGCCATCGGCTCGCTGTCGAGCCAGGTCGAGCAGTTGCTGGCCCAATCGATGGAGACCAACAAATCGCTGCAAAACACGGTGGCAAGCCTCGCCCAAGCCACGGATAAAGCGATTTCTGGCATGAATTCCGGCGCCGAAACGCTCTATGTCGCCGCCTCCGATTTCGCAAAGGCCGGTCAGGGCGTGTCTGAGACCATGAAGGCGTCGGTTGTCGCGACGGAGGCGATCAAAGCCGCATCGACCCAGCTCACCACTTCGACCGATGGCGCGCGCGCGATCTTTGCCGACTACGCAAAAACACGCGACACCTTCGCGCTGATGGTCGCGGAGTTGGAGCGTACTTTCGAGAACGCCAAGCGCGATGCGTCGATGACCTCTGAAATCATCGGGCGAATCGAAACCGCAGCCCAGCAACTTGCCATCGCGCAGAAACAATCCGAAGAATATCTCCAGGGCGTCAGCGAGGTCTTGGTCAAGGCGCACGAATCGTTCCGAGAAAATGTCGAGCGCACTTTGCGAGATGGAAACCGTCAGTTCCAGAGCGAGTTGTCGAGTTCGGTCCAGTTGTTGTCTGGGGCGATCAAGAACCTGGGCGATGTGGTCGACGACATTCCGGCTCGGAGGTGATAGGCCATGCTTGGAATCAAAGCTCCCAGGCGGCGCGGCTCCCGAGATGATGGCGAAAAGCCATTCTGGATTTCGTTCTCGGATTTGATGACGGCGTTGATGGTACTGTTTCTGGTAGCCATGGCTGTGGCCCTGATGGCGGTTACGCAGGGCTTGCAGCAGATCAAGAAGGCGACAGAGGAGCGCGACAAGACCATTGAGAGCTGCGTCGCCGATGTGGATGCATTGACCAAACTTGATGAATTCAAGGGCGTCACCGTGCGCGGCCACTCCATCGACTTCGGCACCTTGGTCCAGTTTCAGGACAATGCGCACAAGTTCGAGAATCCTGACGACGAGCACTTCGTCCGCAAGTTCGTCCCACGCGTGCTGGATGTGGCCCGCTCGGCTAAGTGCGACAAGTGGTTGAAGCGAGTTGTGGTCGAGGGCTTCGCGAGCAAGACGGGCGATTACCTGTTCAATCTGAATTTAAGCTATCTGCGCTCGCAGCGGGTGCTCTGCGCCTTGCTGAGCACGCAGCCACCGGATGCACTGTCGGCAGCTGACCGCGCGCTGATCCAAACGCTATTCTTGGCGGGCGGCTCGTCCTTCAATACGACATCGAGCAGCGCTGCCCAAATGCGGCGCGTTGAAATCAAGCTGGAATTTCGCGATCTGGGCTCAGCCAAGGAGCCGCCACCCGATATTCCATTGGACCCCGGGCTGAGATGCCCTAACGACCGATGATCGACGCCCTCGCCATCCTTCAAACCGCGCTCACGCGATCCTTCGCGGGCAGCTTGGTGTCGCCCGAAACGTGGTCGGATCCGGAGGGAATGGCCCGCGCGCGCAAGCGCGTCCAGCACGACCATGGCGGGGCGGCCATCGCCGCCGACTCTCGCTCGATCTTGGCCGCGATCGCAGATTTCAAGAGATCAGGTCAGATCGGCGGATTCCGTGATCTCAAGTATGTTTGCCTTGGCATTGGCGCATTGGACAGCAAAGGTTGGTCTGTGTTGGCGGACGAAGCGCTGCGGGGCACTGTCGCCCGCATGGCCGAGCAGCAGTCGCAGTTGCATCGGCGACTGCGATGCTTCCAAGCTCTGCTGTCGACTTATTTCTCATTTCCCTTCAACAGCAAGGATGCAAGTCTCGAATCGAAGACGGGGTGGCGCGGCCTGCGCGGATGGCTTCGGGCCGAGCGCGACCGCATAGGAAAGCTCCTCGACTTCAAGCCCCCATGGTTCGAAACGCTGTTGCGCCATCCAGAATTGCTGACCAGCCAGCCATGCGACAAGTTTGGCTCCGGTCTTCTGCGAGGCGACGCGTCGAGTTTCAATGACGCTCGGGACGGGTTGTCGATCCCGGAGACTTCATGGGTGATCGACGAGGCGGTGTTTGCCCAAATGAAAGCCGCCGCTGACCTTCGAGATCCGCTGTTCAAATCTGCGTTGCCCGATTTGCTTGCGATCGCTATGGGACGCGAGGGCGTTTCTATCAGCGAGTCCTTGAGAATTCGGTGCGTCGCCCATCTGGTATCGCGCTACGCGCGATGTGACGATCGGCCCGAGCAGCCTGCGTTGCGGGACGCCGCCACATCGACGATTGGCAACCCATGGCTTCGAAGGACCCATTGGGACGCGTATGTCCGCGTTGGCGACAAGGCTGACGATCAGGCGCGGGAGATGGTGTTCTTTTGGCTCAAAGAGCGGCTGGTCGCCGACTTCTTCGAGCTTCTCAGCGTCGATGGAATCAACGACAAGAGGCGAGTGGCTTACTGGCTGAGGTTTGTGCCGTTTGTGGAGGACATGTGGTTCGCGCTGGGCTCTTCGGCGTCGAGCCGACGAGGGGGAAAATTTGGCGAGTTCCGCGAGAGGGCAAAGGGGCGCTTGCTGAATCTTGAAGGCACCACGGCCGACAACAACGCGTTTGTTATGCGAATCGGCGCCTACTTGGCCGTCGAGTTTGGCGCAGGCGGGAATGCCTTCTATCTATTTCGATGGGATTCGCTGAGCCCCTCACTTTTGCAATCCCTCAACTCGGGGCGGGCGAGCGAAGGGGTCCATATCACCGAGCTCAAGGGTGATGACAATGAAGACACGATCCGCCACCGCGACTCGCCGGTCGCATTGAAGAGCTGGGAGCAGAAGTTCGACGACAAGTTGACTAAGCTCATCGGGAAGAAGCCGGAAACACGGCCCGCATGTGTGCCGGACCTTGAAGCCTTGGTCGCTGATTGGCGCGTCGAGGTCAAGGATCTTCGAGGCGCTGGCGGTGCTCTTTGGGTTTACGAAATCGAGCGCTCGTCGAATCTCGCCAGGAAACTGCAAGCCATGGGATTTTCGTTCAGGGCCGGCCGTGGCTGGTTTAAGGAGTAGGCAATGGTCTGGTCGCCTTTCAAATCAAAAGACAAAGCCGTGGCAAGCCTTCTGGCAGAGAGACCTGCCGCACTGTTGGTTTCTTGGGACCGCGACGGAGCATATTTTCGTCCCGAGCCGGCGTTCGATAATTGGCTGTCGCAGCCGATGTCCTTTGCGTTGGGCGCCGAGCTTGTGCTTCTGCTTCGCCAGCTAGAAGAGGAGGGGTTCACTGAATTGCATGCCGATGGCGCCAGCCTCTCGTGGTCGAGCTACTACACGCTGCTGGAGTCTCCGGAGCACTGCGGCGCTCTCGGTCTTTTGGGGTTGCCGGGGCAGCAGGCGTGGAAGCCGATCCTGTCAAGCAACGGCACGCTCACGGATGCCAATTTTTCGGTAAGCATTCAAGGGTGGCTCGATCCCCAGGGGCAGCGACCAAATGGAAACGTAGGCATCGAGGGCGCCGTGCTGACTGCGGGAGGCAAGCCTGCGATCCTGCCAGAGGCGGCTTGGCGAATGGCACAGGCTATCGCTGAGCAGCGAAACCGCAAGGCTGAGGATCGCACGCCGGATGTCAACAAGCGCGATTGGTCGACCATCCGGGGCCACGCTTCTCGGGCGGGCGCTGACCTGACCGACTATCTGCGCAAGACAGTGGTCCTGACGCCAGAGCGTTTGCGAATCGACCTCCGCAAGGGCTACGTGATTGGCGACAAATTGGTGGAGGTGATGCCGGGATTCGATGGCGCGCCACCGCGCTGGCTCGAATTGTTCGATCGCTTCGACGCAGTGCCGGAGCGCTATGAAATTCCAGACGGCAATGGCCTGGTGCATGTGCTGTTGTCGGAGGAGGCGCGGACCGTGCTGCGGGAAATCAGGCGCATGCCTGGCCGGCGCATCGCAGGGGAGCGCGCCGAGGCTTTCGTCCGCAACCCATTCGCCACCTTGGGACCGGATGCCGCCAAGGTTATTGACCCGGAGCAGTTCGAGCGCGCGAGAGAGGATGCCGGCATCGTGTTCGCACGCTTCACCGCGAAGGTGTCACGCGACGACAAAGGTCATCCGTACGAGGTGTCGCTTGTCGTCGAGGAGACGCTTCGGGGCGCAGTCCGAGCTGAACAATTGAAGTTCGAAGGCCCGGTCGCGTTAGACGCATTTCTCAAAAAACTCGACGGAAAAATAGCGGCTGGGGCGCAGTGCTGCCACTGGCAGGGCTTCGACCTCGAGATCTTGGGCGACACGCCAGCTCAGTTGGCTTTGTTGCGCGGCGCGCTGAACGACTGGCGGCGCCCAAGCCTCATAAGCGCGGCCGACATCTTCGACCTTTCGAAGTACTCTGAGCGCGTGGGCGGCTTTGGGGTCGAGAAGCCCTATTACTCGCCTTTCATCGCCAAGAAGAGCGAGGACGCCGGGTGGTTTCCCGAAAATGTCGAATTGGGTTTGTGCTTTGAGCCTGAGGGCGGTGGTGAGACGGTTGCCATCGCACTGGACGACAGGAATGTGAAAAGCTTTCGAGAAGAGCTCAACAAGGCTCGCCAAGAAAGGCGCGAGACGTTCGAGTTTCCGGGTTGCCCCAAGCCGGTGCCGGTTACATGGGCGGTCAACGCCCTGGAAACGTTGGGGCAGGTTCGTGAAGATGTTTCGAAGGGAACATTCGACCCGAAGAAGCCGACCGCCAAGGGGCGTACCTCCGAGCGCAAAGGGCTGGTCGTCAAGCCCAACGTCGACGCTCTGGATTACGAGGAACGGCGCGGAATCCTTGCTCTCCCCGTCGAGCCCGCCGCGTTGCCATCCGCTATGCTCAGCCACATTGAGCTGAAAGAGCACCAGCTTGATGGCGTCGCGTGGCTTCAGCATTTGTGGCGGCACTCGCCTATCGCTTGCCGAGGCGCTCTGCTTGCCGACGACATGGGGCTTGGCAAGACCATCCAACTGCTCACGTTCATGGCCGCAGCCATCGAACGAGAGACCGGCATCGATCCATTTCTGGTTGTGGCGCCGGTTTCGCTGCTCGAGAACTGGAAGGAGGAGATCGCCAAGTTTTTTGCGCCGGGCGCAATGAAGGTCCTGACGCTGTATGGCCCGGACCTGGCGTCCAAGAGGGTGCCCAAGTCAGCGCTCGACGAAGGGCTTGTCGAGGCGGGGTCGCCCAAACTGCTGTCGTCGGGATGGCTCGGCTCCGCGAACGTGGTCCTGACGACCTACGAGACACTTCGCGATCTAGAGTTTTCGTTGGCAGCGCAGCGGTGGTCGGCCATGATTTGCGATGAAGCGCAGAAGATCAAGAATCCCAACGCGTTGGTGACTCGCGCCGCCAAAAAGCAAAACGCCAGGCTGAAAATCGCCTGCACGGGAACGCCCGTGGAGAACACCCTCACTGACATCTGGTGTCTCTTCGACTTCATTCAGCCGGGGCTGCTCGGCGCGTTGAAGGACTTCGGCTCAAAATATCGTAGGCCAATCGAGTCCGAGACCGCCGAGGAAAAGGCCCGCCTCGAAGAGCTGCGGGGCTTGATCGAATCGCAAAAACTCAGGCGTACCAAGGCGGAAGTCGCCAAGGACCTGCCCAAGAAGATCGAATTCGCAGGGTGCCGCGCGTTGCCCCTGTCTCAGCGCCAGCGCGCGCTTTATGCAGACGCCGTTGCGCAGTTTAGGTCGAGGTCGGGTGGGCGCCAGGCGACAGGGATGCAATCTCCGCTGGGGCTTTTGCAATACTTGCGTCGGCTCTGTTCCGATCCCAGATCGCCCGGCCATCTTTCCACCGAGTCGGAGCCGCTCGCTGACGTCGAGCGGAACTCGCCCAAGATGGCGTGGATGCTGGGACATCTGCAAGAGGTCAAGAAGGCGGGGGAGAAGGCCATTGTGTTCTGCGAGTTCAGGGATTTGCAACGGACATTGCAGCGGGCCATATCGGATCGCTTTGGCTTCGTCCCCGACGTGATCAACGGCGACACATCGGCGGACTCTGCCAACGCCAGCAATCGTCAAAGGCGGATCAAGGCGTTTCAGGAGGGGCCGGGTTTCGGCGTGATTGTGCTTTCACCGCTTGCGGTGGGGTTTGGCGTGAACATCCAAGCGGCCAATCACGTTATCCACTTCACCCGGACGTGGAATCCGGCCAAGGAGGACCAAGCAACGGACCGCGCCTATCGCATTGGCCAAGAGCGCGATGTCCATGTCTATTACCCTGTGGTGGTGGCTCACGATTTTCTGACGTTCGACGCAAAGCTCGACACACTGCTCAACAAGAAGCGAGCGCTTTCGACCGACATGCTTAACGGGGCAGGGGATGTGAGCCCTGCTGACTTTGGGGACTTGGAGGCGCCCGATGGTGGCAATGCGTTCAGCAATGAGCCTCTCACGGCCGACGACGTCGGTGCACTCGATGGCGACGCCTTCGAAGCTTTCTGCGCGTTGTTGTGGACCAAGATGGGCTATGCGCGGACCATCAAGACTAAGCGTGTGGGCGACGGCGGTGTCGATGTAGTCGCCATTAAGCGCACCGAAGGCGCGTTGATCCAGTGCAAAAGCTCGACTGTCGAAGATAAGGAACTTGGGTGGGAGGGAGTCCGAGATGTTTCTGCTGGGCGTGCCTCATACGCGGCTCGTTATCCCGGAATCAATTTCTCGATGCTGGCCGTCACCAACCGACGTTTCAATCAGACCGCGAGACATCAAGCAGGCGTTTTGAACGTGGAGTTGATCGAAGGCCACCATCTCGCAGAAATGCTCGCGCTCCATCCAATGAAGCGCGGTGAGCTTGAGCGGTTTCTGCTCGCGGGGTGGGGCGCTGCCTGAGTCGGTTTCCGTTGTCCATCACCGAAGCGATGTCAGGGAGCGGCGTGAACGACCTCTAGGCCATGGCCGCTGCCGACCATCGATGAATGGGGCAGAGCGAGCAATTGTCGGCGGCCTACCACGGCAAACGCGCTCGATGCAGCGCCGCCGCGTGGTTCAGTTGATCAAGCAGCGATTGTGGAAGACGGGCCTCCGTTGCTAGCGAGGCGGCGATCAGCAATTGCGCAAGCTGGTGAGGGGCGTTTGCGTCTTCACGAATGGCTTCCTGCAGCGACGGGACTGAGAGCTTAGGCAGTAGCAGCAGGGCCGGAGTGCGCGCATGCTCTCGCCACATGTTCGAGAACGCCTTGGCTAGAGGTTTGAACGCCGAGTCGAGAAAAACTTTGCTTGGCAACATCGACAGCCAATTGAGAGCTCGAATCTGGCACTTCGCCGTCGTCTCGGGGCTGCGTTGACTTCCCATGAGGAGTCGAAAAACGGCCCCCAATCTGTCCATCGATTTGGCGTCAGTGTTTGTGACCAGCTTCGCCGCGTCGACCGGGGCGACGGAGATCGCTCGCAACGCCTCGCGAGCTTCGCCGAGAAGCGCTGCGCTATGGGCTCGGCCACCAAGGTCGTCGATCCAGGTCTTGGTGAGCTCCTCGATCGAGCCGCCCGAGAGGCCTCGGATGAACAGGGCTAGGCCGAATACCGATTCCACACCCATGGGCGCGGACCGATCAGCACCCAGCACTTCGCCCTCAAAGGGCGCCAGAGAGTCTGGCAATGAGGTGCTTTCGTTCCTCTGTTGTGCCCGGTACCGCCAAAAGTATTCACTCAGGCCGTACAGGCTGACTGACATCTGTTCGAATTGGCCGCGGTCGATTAGCTCATTGCAGCGGAGGTTCCAATATTGAAATCCGGCCGCCAGCACCCTCGACTGCGACAGCGTGGAGCGAAGAGCATTGACGCCGTCGCCTTCGACGCGCAGCAACGAAGCAATCTCGATCACAAATGCCGCCGCCATCTCAGACGGCAGTTTGGGCAGTTCAGCGATGGATTTGTTTCGGTGTGGGTTGCTGCACTGGCCGATCTGAGGCTCGAAAACTGGCTCCGATTCGAACTTGCCGCGAAGTTGTTCCAGGATCCATCGGAGCACGTGACCGCCGAGCTTTTTGGCGGCAAACAGGTCGAATTGTTTGGCCGGGTCAAAATCTCTCTCGAACGCCGACAGCCCTGCAACGATAAGCGAAACTACTCGAGAGCGTGCTCCGTCTTTGAATGCGCAATATGCAGCGTCGAAGAGTGCGCCTCCCGCCATCGCCGGCATTGAGCTTTCGCTCGCGCTTCGCGATGCGATCTCGAACCACTCGGATGCTGTGTCAAAATCCCCCAAGATTCCCGCTGCGTAGCCCGCTTTGCGTAAAACATGAGGGTCGCGCTCGAGATCGGCGTTCGAGGACGAGGGGCGCCATAGCGACCTCTTCCACAAACTCAGTGCCTGCTTGAAATCCTTTCTCCCAAAATAGACGGACGCTTCCTGCGCAATCAAGAGCGGAGCGTCGCCGAAGTTCTCGATGGCCGTTCGGAGGCATGCGAGGGCGTCTGCGCCGCGAGACAAGTGATCTTCGTAAAGGACCGACAGCAATCTGGCGGCGGAAACCCCCATTGCCCTCGCGTTCCATTGTCCCGCAAGCGAAAGCATTCTAAGCAGCGTCTCTTCGGCAAGCAGCCAGCGAGGGGCTTCACGATTTGCCTCGTTTTTCCATGGCCCCTGGACGAACAAATGGTTTCTGCTGAACATAGGGATGGTGAACGCCTTCAGCATGCGATCTCGAGCGGTAGGAGTCGTTGCTTCAAGCGCATCAATAAATTCTCGCAACTGGTCCAAGTCTTTGCAGCGGGCGAAATTGAAGCCAAATAGGGAGGCGATCAAATCGGCGCCTTTCGTTACCCCACCGGGGCATAGCTCGGCGGTCAACCCTTTATCGATCGGCGCGTCGGGAATAGCGGACTCCAACCGATTGATTTCTTCAAGCGCATGAACAACAGTTCTCGCCCCGAACGACTGATCCGGTGAATCGGCCACCGACATGGCCCACATGAACTGGTTCGCGTCTCGCTGCTTAGAATCTTCTATGCGCGCTATGGAGTCTTCCCACTGCGTGACTAGGAGTGGAAGCTCGGCTATCGCCAACTGCTTTGCGATTCGAAATTGCGTGAGTCGCAAAAGAGCGATCGTCTGCGCGTCAAATGCTCCCGTATTCGTGTCATCGCCACGTCCCACAAAGACGATGGGGGTTAGCAGATCCGCGGCGGCACCGCGCAGCGCTCGCTTCTCGTCGATCAGCGAGGACAAGAAAAACGAAAGGCGTCGGTCGTCGCCACTTTCCCACGCGTGCAAGAAGAGCGCGAAAGCCTTGTCCACCGAAACCGACCTTCGGCCCACGAGTGCATCGAAGATGCATTTGTGCGCTTGTGCCACCTTCTTCGAGGACCACACCAGGTTGGCCTGTTGGGTGAGGAGCGCTGTGATTTTGTATTCTTGAGATGACTGAGTTTCGACCCATCGACCGACCAGGCGATCAAGCGTATCTCCGGGCGAGCGCAGTCCGACGAACTCCTCTCCAATGAACAAGACCGCCTCGCGGTCTAATGGGCTCAGAGCAAGACTGAGCGAGTAAAGAAGGTCCAGTTCTGTGTCGGGAAGCGTGCTTGCCGCCTCGCGTCGAGCGAACGCACGCGCCTGCTCGATGCTTGCCGGTGGGGTCTCCATCACTGCGGCGGGTGGATTTTGCCAATCCGCGCCCTGCAACTCGAGACCCAGAAGATGCACGAGCTTCGGATGTCCGCCGCCGCTTCGCGCAAGAATTGCCGCGGCGAATTGTGCGCTCTGGTCGCCTGGGCAGCCGAGCACAGACACGAACTCGCCGATCTCTTCCCGCGAAAGGTCGGGCACGGCATGAATATGGATGCCAGCCGTTCGAAGCCGAGGATCGACGGCCTCAGGATGAACTCCCTTCGCCGTGAGAATCAAAAATTGTTCGCGGCGCGCGCATTGCTCGGCGACCACGCTGAATCGCGTCCACACCGCTTGTGTGATCGTGGTCGCGACCGGAAAGTCGTCCACAACCACTACCGTTCGAGAGGGCAGGTCGCGAATCGCCAGAAGCAAACGCTCTAGCGCCGAAGGCAGCGCCGACGCGTCATATGCCGACAAGTCGACCCAGCAAGCGACGCCCCCAAGCTCCTTTCCGACCAGGCTGGCCACAGTGGTCTTTCCTCGACCTTCAGAGCCGACAATCAGCGCTGGGCTGCCTTGCCGCGTGATTGCGTCGATCAGCGATCGACGGGGCAGGCAAAACGGCGGAAGCATGGGTTCGACGCCCAGCGCCGCTGGCGAAAAAGAGACCGAACTCAATGTCGCTAGCGTCACGCCTCGCCCTGTAGCCGACGCGTGCCCCATTTGAGAGATGATGCTGCGTGTCAAAGGCATCATCATGCTCGTCTTGGCTACAAACACTCTGAGCAGATCGGCTTTGGTCAGGACACGTAGATTGATGTCGCGATGCTTGATCGTTTCGACGCAATGAGCGAGTAGTCCGTCGACAGCTTTCTGCGATTCGTTATGGTCAATGTCCCGTTCGTCGCCCAAATCGATTATCGCCCGCTCCACAGCAATCCGGACCGCGTCCGTCGAGGGTTCCGTTGTCGCCCAATCGATGCGCTCGAAGAGCTTTGAACGCAGATCTGCTGGGGCGGCCGAGTCAAGGAAACGCCGTAAGGTTGGCGATTGCAGGGTTTTACTCAGATAGCGAGCGACGCGCGATGCTGCATCGTCGTCCCCCTCGGCGGCTGTTCGCCAAAGGCTTATTCCCGTTACGCCTTGGAGCGGATCGCCTTTCTCGAAGCCAACGTCGCCGCGCGTGACGAAGCGCATTCTAATCGGTCGGTCTGGGTTGCGTTCAAGGTGCGCCCAGAAATTCTCGATAGCTTCGCGGACGTCGTTGGAGCCTAGCGAGATGTTCTTGCCGGAGTTTTTGATCTGAGATGTGCTGGTTTCGCCGTTTTCGTCTACGAGGTCGAAGTCTTCTGCGCCTTCTAAGTAGAGCAATTGACCAATGCTGAGTTTCGTCCAAGCTTCGACTGACCGCCAAATTTGATAGTCGTAACCTCGCAACGAATCGATCGCCTGTCGACGGATGTCGGCCATGAGCGGAGCAGAATGTGTATCGGAGGTCACTGAACCGTCTTTCCTTCGAAAGAATCTTTTCGTTCACGATCCCAAGGGGCGAGCGCCGTCGCGTGGGCGAACGCGGTCGCAAGCAAAATGTCTTGGCTAAGACGTATGGCGACGAATCGTGTCGCCCGGTCAGCCTCAGCGTGTGGCATTGGCCGTGTTGGTCGGCTCGGGATCTGGCTCGTATTTTACGGGCAAAGGCGCCAGGTCTCCTGTATTTGCCGCTGAGCTGTCCAAGAAAACGTTCGATGAATCAAGGTAGGCAAGGGGGCGCTAGAAGCGGAGGGACAACCAAATGTTGCAGCGTTGCTGCAGCGAGCTGCGGCTAAGGCGGGTGCGTTGCCACTCCCGCTCAGTGAGACCGCATGGATCGACATCGATTAATGCGGATCCGAAATGCCTACATGGTGCCTACACGGAGTCGAAAAAACAAAAAGCCCAGTCCGAAGACTGGGCTAAATACTTGAATTCTTTGGTAGGCCGTACGTGACTCGAACACGTGACCAACGGATTAAAAGTCCGCTGCTCTACCAACTGAGCTAACGACCCAAAAGAGTCCGAAAGTATAGCGGCCAGCACGGCACGGGTCAACCCGTAGGCCACGCAAAGTCGAATCCCGCCCGTTTGCGGGACGCGCACAGCTTACGCCCGCGGGCGGGCGGCTTCAATCCGGGCAGGCGACCGCGCATGCCGGCGCGAACATGACTGCTCGCGCCGGCATCCACTGACGTTAGTGAATCTGCGTCAGCTTGTTTTGCGCGGTCTGCGCGGCTTCGGTGTTGCCGTACTGCGCAACGATCTGCTGCAGCGTCTTTCGAGCGGCCGGCTTCTGGCCTTGCTCGAGTTGGTTCTGCGCAATCGCCAGCAACGCTTCCGGAGCCCGCGGATGGGTCGGATAGTTGTTGACGACGCCTTGCAGCACCGACGTCGACGCCTTGTAGTCGCGCTGCGCGTACAGGCAGTTGCCAAGCCAGTACTGGGCAGTCGGCTGATACGGGCTTTGCGGATACTTCTGCACGAAGTCCCGGAAGGCCGCCGTCGCGTTCTTGAAGTCACCATTCTTGAACTGCTGAAGGGCGGCATTGAACGCGTCGGATTCGCCAGGTTGCACGGTGCCCTGCATGCCGTCGACCGTCGCCTGTTGAGGCTCGAGCTTCTGCAGGCGCGAGTTCAGATCGGCGTAGTAGTCCTTCTGCGCCTTCTGAAGCGTCGTCACCTGATTGGCCAGGTCCTCGTTCTGACCACGCAGCGTCGCAACCTGCTGTTGCAGGGTAGCGAGCTGATTGGACTGATCGAGAATGGTGCGTTGCGCGGCGGCGATCTGGCCCGACTGCGCGTCGGTCTTGGCGCGCAAGTCCAGAATGGCCTGGCGCGCCTCGTTGTCATCAAACACACCTGCGTGTGCCGGCGCGGTGACCATCACCAACCCCACTGCGCCGGCGGCTGCGGACGCCCGCAGCCAGCTCATACGAAACAGCATCGGGCAATCTTCCGTTTATTGATAGACCAGGTCCGAGCGGCGGTTTTGCGCCCACGAAGCTTCGTCATGACCCGTAGCTTGCGGCTTTTCCTTGCCCAGGCTCACAGCTTCCATCTGCGAATCGGGCACGCCGAGCAGCGACAGCGCCTTGCGAACGGCTTCAGCACGCTTCTGACCAAGCGCGAGGTTGTACTCGCTCGTGCCGCGTTCGTCGGTGTTGCCCTGGATCAGGACGTGACGTTGCGGGTGCGACTTCAGATATTGCGCGTGTTGGCCGAGCAGTTGCTGGTATTCGTCCTTGACCGAGTAGCTGTCGAAGTCGAAATAGATGCTGCGCTTGGCGAGCGGGCTGTTCGGATCGTTCAGCGGATCAACGTTCACTTGTTGAACATCGTTCGGGTTCGGTTGCGTACCGACCGCGCCGTTCTTGGCGTTGGCGTTTTCGTCGAGCTTGACACCGGAGTGGCAGGCGGCGAGCAGGCCGATCAGGCCTGTTACGAGGATCAGGCGAAGCTTGGACATCATTTGAAACTCTCCTTGTGTTATTGCGTGAAGCCGTACGACATATACGACGTTGCGTGTGGTACCACGTTTTACTGCGATTACTACAAGCCATACACGAGACCGCGGCCGGCGCCCAGACGCCGGCCCGCCAATCTCTTACTGCATGAACGGTCCCCACGACGGATGGCTGACATCGCCACCCTTGACCGACAGCACCTGGTGCGTCGTACCGTCGACCGAGACGGCAGCGAGCACGGCGCGGCCGCCCGATTGCGTCGCGTAAAGGATGTACTGGCCATTCGCCGCGAATGTCGGCGATTCGTCGTGCGCGGTATCCGTCAGGCCGGTTGCATCACCGCTCGACAGATCCTGCACGTAAAGTTTGAACGCACCCCCCACGCGCGAGATATACGCGAGGTACTTGCCGTCGGGGCTGATCTGCGGGCTCGTATTGTACGAGCCATGGAAGGTGACGCGCTGTGCACCACCGGCGGACTCACCCTGCGCCGACATCTTGTAGATCTGCGGCTGGCCACCCCGATCGCTCGTGAAATAGATCGTCTGGCCGTCCGCCGAGAACGACGGTTCGGTATCGATGCCGCCCGTCTGCGTGAGACGGCGCAGGCCCGAGCCATCCGCGTTGACCATGTAGATCTGCGTGTTGCCCGTGAGCGTCAGCGCCACGGCGAGATGCTTGCCGTCCGGCGACCATGCCGGCGCGCTGTTGTTGCCCTTCTGGTCCGAAATCATCACACGCTGGCCGGTCGGCAGATCGTGCACGTAGACGATCGGCTTTTTCTTTTCAAACGATACGTAGGCGACCTTCGTGCCGTCCGGCGACCATGCCGGCGAAATTATCGGCTCGGGGCTCGACAGCGCGATGTGCTCGTTCTGTCCGTCCGAGTCCGAAATCTTGAGCTGATAGCGATTGCCGACGCGCTGCACATACGACAGGCGCGTGGCGAACACGCCGCGAACGCCGAGCAGCTTCTGATAGATGTAGTCGGAGATCTTGTGCGCCGTCATGCGCAGATTGGCCTGCGAGCTCGTCAGCGCGAGACCGCCAAGGCTTTGCTGCTTGACGGTGTCGTACAGACGGAAACGGACGTCGTAGTCGCCGTTGGCGAGCTTGGTCACGCTGCCGCCGACGAACGCGTTGGCGCCCTTGCCCTTCCAGCCGGCGAGGTCGACCGAGTCGTTTTCACCCACCGGCTGCGAACCGGCGTTGATGTTCGAGAACCGGCCGCTGTTCTGCAGGTCCGCGCGCACGATCGCAGCGATTTGCGTCGCGTCGTCGTTCGTATACGGGGCGATCGCGATCGGATACAGGTTGGAACCGACACCGGTGATGTCGACGGTCAGATCCGCGTGAGCCGCCCCGGATGCAACGGAAAGCGCCGCGAAACTGGTCAGGAGGATGGCCCGAAAGCCCAAAAACTTAGCCACTCTGTTGAATACGCTCATGCTCTTTTCGTAAAAGGCGAGAAAAAAAGGGGGCGCGCCTGACGCACCCACGCTAGACAGAATTACCGGCTGAATGTTCCATCTGCGCGGTCTGACAAGCCTCGCGCGCCATTCCGACACGCATTCGGACTTTTACCCGATCGATATGACGTGCTGTAGCCTCGGATCCTTAGAAAAAACCGTGCCAGACTCGCCGGCCGTCGCGCATGCGCAAAGCTTCCCATGCTCTGAAGCGCTGCGCAGTGCGTATCGGACGGCGATGACTGGCATGGTCAGTCCCTTTGCTTGAACCGGATCTGGAAGCTGCGCGGCGCCTTGCCGTCGACGTCGCGCGGCATCGGACTCGCGGCTTCCACCGCGCGTTGAACCGCGGTGTCCCAGCCGTCGTTGCCGCTCGACGTCACCAGTCGCACCGACAGGACCGTCCCATCGGGCGCGCACGAGACCGCCACGACAGCGGCCTTGTTGTCCTCGACATTGCCGCCGAAATTGATCTCCGGCTTCACCTTCGCACGCACCTTCTCGGCATATCCCGGCGATCCGGTGCCGCCCGCGCCTGTCGCGGAACCGGTCGTCCCGGCGCCCACGCCCGTCGTCTCGCCTTCGCCAGCCGCGCCTTGCAGGGCGGCGAGGCGTGCGTGGCGGGCCTGGTCGGCGGCGGCCTTGGCCTTCGCGTCGGCTTCAGCCTTGGCCTTGGCGGCCTTTTGCGCCTCGGCCTTGGCTGCAGCGTCCTGCTGAGCCTTCTCCTTCTGCTGATCGGCCAGCTCCTGCTGCTGCTTTTGCTGCTCGATCTGCTGTTGTTTCTTCTGCGCTTCGATCTGCGCCTGCTTTGCAGCTTCGGCCTGAGCTGCCTTGGCCGCAGCGTCCTGCGCGGCCTTCTGCTTAGCGAGCGCTGCCTGCTGGTCGGCGAGTTCCTTCTGCCGCGCCGCTTCCTGCTGCTGAAGCTTGATCTGCGCCTGCTTCTGTTGTTCCGCGAGCAGGGCGGCTTCCTTTTGTTGTTGTTCCTGTTGCTTACGCTTGGCTTCCTGCAGCGCGATGTCCGCGTCCTCCTGAGGAGGCGGCGGCGGCGCCGGCTGCACGGGGGCGGGCGCGACCGGCTGTGGCACTGTCGGTGTCACATCGGGCACGTCCGTCCACAGTTCGGCCTCGGAGCCCGTGGGCGAACTGTTTTTCCAGTGAATGCCGAAATACAGGAATGCCGCGAGCAACACGTGCATCACGATCGCGAGCACGAAGGCCCGCGTCGTGCCGCGTTCATGCGGCGGTCTGGTCGGTCGATACGCTGCGCGCTTCATCATTTCGATTTGACGAGCAGGCCCACGCGCTTGACACCGATGCTCTTGAGATCGGACATCACGCCCATGACCTTGTCGTACTGCACGGTCTTGTCGGCCGCAATGACGACAGGCTGGTCAGGGTTCGACGGCGCCCGCTGGGCCACGAAGTTCTTGAGGTCCGTCTGTGACATCTGCTGCTCGTGCGAGCCGCTCTCGTCCTTGTAGCGCACCGATACATTGCCGTCCGCCTTGATGCTGACGACGAGCGGCGGAATTTGCTGTTGCTGGGCGCTCCCGCCCACGCTTGGCAGATTGATGACCGACGGTGCGACGAGCGGTGCCGTGACCATGAAGATCACAAGCAGCACGAGCATCACGTCGATGTACGGCACCACATTGATATCGGCCATCGCGCGGCGGCGTCGGCCTCCGCGCATGCCCTGCTGGATTCCTCCTGCCATCGCCGCGCTCCTAGTGGGTTTGTCGTTGGAGGATGTTCGAGAACTCTTCGACGAAGGTCTCGAAGCGGTTCGCAAGACGGTCGATGTCGTGTGAGTAGCGGTTGTACGCCACCACGGCCGGGATCGCGGCGAACAGGCCGATTGCCGTGGCCGTCAGGGCTTCGGCAATGCCGGGCGCCACGCTCGCGAGCGTCGCTTGCTGCACATTCGAGAGGCCCGTGAACGCATTCATGATCCCCCACACCGTGCCGAACAACCCGATATAGGGGCTGACCGAGCCGACCGATGCGAGGAATGCAAGGTTGCTTTCAAGAACGTCAAGTTCACGCTGGAACGCTGCACGCATGGCGCGGCGCGCGCCGTCGAGAATCAGGCCAGGGTCGGTAAGGCGCTTTTCCTTGGCTTTCAGGAATTCGCGCATGCCCGATTCAAAGATCCGTTCGAGCGCGCCGATCGAATGGCGGCTGTTGGCCGCGCTTTGATACAGCGCCTGCAAGTCGCCGCCCGACCAGAAGTCGCGTTCGAAGTTTTCGGTCTGCGAGCGCGCACGCCGAATCGCAAACCACTTGCGGAAAATAAACGTCCACGACAGCAACGAGAGCAGCAGGAGCAGGGCCATCACGGCCTGCGCGAGCAGGCTCGCGTTGAGCACGAGGGAGATGATCGACAGGTCTTGTGCGTTGTTCATAAAGTTTGCAAATGTTCACCGGACGGGCCGGCGGGCAGTCTGTCTGGGCGTCAACGATGCGTTAAAAAAATAAAGGGTGCCACGGCCGCATTGGAGCGGCAGGCCGGGGCGCTTGCCTGTCTGTCAGGGGTTCCAACGTCCGGAGGCCGTAAAAGGACGACCTCTTCGCGTAAAAAAGACACGTCTTAGTACGGCGGCTACGCCATGAGTTCACCACGACGGCTGAGCGGGCCGGTTTGCAGGGCCTCGAGCACTTCCGGCGCGATCGCCGCCGGCTTCATCGAATCGCGGTCGACGCAGCCCACGCGGATTATTCCTGTCGCGAGCAACGTGCCTGCGCACCAGGCTTGCTGATCAAAGTCGACCGACGCGCGGCCGATCCGGCTTGCGACACTGTAAATCTCGACCTGGTCGTCGAGCCTCGCCGGCGCACGATAGTCGACGGCCGTGCTTCTGACGACAAACATGGTTCCGTAAGCCTGCGTCAGCACGCTTTGCGTGATGCCGCAGGCGCGCAGCCATTCCGTGCGCGCGCGCTCGAAGTATTTGAGGTAATTGGCGTAGAAGACGATGCCGCCCATGTCGGTGTCTTCGAAATAAACACGGATCGGCCAGACAAAGGTCTCGGGCCCTGTGTTCGGTTCAGCAGGCAAGTTCATGCGCGCATTCTACCGAAAACGCGAGGCGGTTCAGTCTGAATGGCCTTCCGGCAGGCATACAGAGCCCTTGCAGCCTTGATGGGCCGGGCTCGATTGCCTATTCACGCGCCATCCAATACACTACGGCCCAAACCTCTGCGTGACTGGCGATAGCGACTTTCCGGAGTCCGAGGTGGGCCACCACCGTGAAGCGCAGAGGCGTTTTCAGCCGTTCGCCTGGGCAGCCATGACTCGATGCGTGTGCGATGCGTTGCATATTGCGCCGGTTCGCGCGGCTGCTCCAAGGCCATCCCGCCTTCGCGCCGCCTCCGTGCCGTTCGCAACCCGTGCGAGCCAGGCCGAACCCCCTATGTCACCGGAATTGCCATGTTCGATAAAGCCAAGCAAACGATCGCCAACGTCGACCCCGAACTCTGGAGCGCCATCCAGAAAGAAAACGTTCGCCAGGAAGAACACATCGAGCTGATCGCGTCGGAAAACTACACGAGCCCGGCCGTGCTCGAGGCGCAAGGCTCGCAACTGACCAACAAGTACGCTGAGGGCTACCCCGGCAAGCGCTACTACGGCGGCTGCGAATATGTCGACATCGTCGAGCAGCTCGCGATCGACCGCGTCAAGCAACTGTTCGGCGCCGAGGCGGCGAACGTGCAGCCGAACTCCGGCTCGCAGGCCAACCAGGGCGTGTTCTTCGCGGTGCTCAAGCCGGGCGACACGATCATGGGCATGAGCCTCGCGCACGGTGGCCACCTGACGCACGGCTCGCCCGTCAACATGTCGGGCAAGTGGTTCAACGTGGTCAGCTACGGTCTCGACGAGAACGAAGACATCGACTACGTCGAGTTGGAACGTCTTGCCAACGAACACAAGCCGAAGATGATCGTGGCCGGTGCATCGGCCTTCGCGCTGAAGATCGATTTCGAGCGGATCGCGAAGGTCGCCAAGGCTGTCGGCGCGTACTTCATGGTCGACATGGCGCACTACGCAGGCCTGATCGCCGCTGGTGTCTACCCGAATCCGGTGCCGTTCGCCGATTTCGTGACGACCACGACGCACAAGAGCCTGCGTGGCCCGCGCGGTGGTGTGATCCTGATGAAGGCCGAACATGAGAAGGCCGTCAATTCGGCGATCTTCCCGGGCATTCAGGGCGGTCCGCTGATGCATGTGATCGCCGGTAAGGCGGTGGCGTTCAAGGAAGCCCTGTCGCCCGAGTTCAAGGAATATCAGCAGCACGTCATCGACAACGCGCGCGTGCTGGCCGAGACGCTCGTCAAGCGCGGCCTGCGCATCGTGTCGGGCAAGACGGAAAGCCACGTGATGCTCGTCGACCTCCGCGCGAAGAAGATTACGGGCAAGGCGGCGGAAGCTGCGCTCGGCGCCGCGCATATCACCGTCAACAAGAACGCGATTCCGAACGATCCGGAAAAGCCGTTTGTGACGAGCGGTATTCGTGTCGGTTCGCCGGCGATGACCACGCGCGGATTCGGCGTCGCCGAAGCCGAGAAGGTGGGCAATCTGATCGCCGACGTGCTCGACAATCCGGAAGACACGGCAACGATCGAACGCGTGAAGGGCGAGGTTGCGGAGCTTACGCGCCGCTTCCCGGTCTACCGCTAATTACTCGAAAAGGCCGCCGCGATGCGCTGCCCGTTCTGCCGACACGAAGACACGCAAGTGGTGGATTCGCGCGTGTCCGAGGACGGTGCGGCGATTCGCCGGCGCCGCCGCTGCCCGGAGTGCGACAAGCGCTTCACTACGTATGAGCGCGTCGAACTTGCGATGCCGGTTGTCGTCAAGAAGGACGGCAGCCGCGTCGAGTTCGATCGCACCAAGCTCGCGGCGAGCTTGCAGCTGGCCTTGCGCAAGCGTCCGGTCAGTGCAGAGGCCGTGGCCGACGCGGTGGCGCGCATTGAATATCAGTTGCTCGGTTCGGGCGAACGCGAAATCCGCAGCACTCAACTTGGCGAGCTCGTCATGAATGAGCTGCGGCGGCTCGACAAGGTGGCCTACGTGCGCTTTGCGTCGGTGTATCGGCGCTTCGAAGACGTCGCGGAGTTTCAGGATTTGCTCCAGGAAATCCGCAGCGCCGGATCGCAGCGTCCCGTGCGCAAGCGCCAGGACAAGAACGGCGTCTCCTGACGCGGATCGTGTGAGGCGCAACGCTTCTCGTCGAACGTTCCGAGAAGCAAACCAAACCGGCTGATTGAGCCGGTTTTTTTTCGTCTGCCTGTTTTGAGGTCACACGTTTTGTCGGCCAATGTGCGTCGGGCTTGTCTGGTGCTGAGTGGAGAGGTGTCGACGGCGCCGTTTCCCTGGCCATCCGGCCAGCTATTGCGAGGCGACGGCGATCGCTACAGTCCGGTATCGAGAGATCAGTGGGCGAGGCGGATATGTGCGATACGCAGATTCAATTCGGGGTGGTGCTCGTCGTGCGCCGTACATGGCGGTGCCCGTCGTATTCGGGATTGAGCATCGTCGAGACACTGATCGTGCTCTCGGTAATGGCGGTGGCTGCCGTGTGGGCGGTCCCGGTTCTAGAACGTTCCGCGACGCGTTTGCGTATCGAGGCGGGTGCGCTCGAATGGATTGCGTGGCTGGAGCGTGCGCGTGATGAGACGCTGCGTACGGGTTCGGTTATGTCGCTATGCGCCGGGGAGGTTGTCGAGGCTGCCGATCTGATGGGGCTGCCGCTTCACCGTACGTGTGTTCAGCCCGATCTCGAACAGGCGTGCGGGCGTGCTGCGTCGGCACCCGCGGCGCGTGATGACGTCGCGCAGAGCGACGTCATCACGTGGGAATGCGCCAACCTGGTTTCCATGACGCATGATCACAAGCCGATTGCCGTCGTGCAGTCGTTCGTGTCGCGTCGAGGAATCACTGTGCTCGCAAAGCGCACACCGGTGACGTTTGTCCCGCCGCTCGGCCGTATTGCGGGCCAGCCGCGCAGCTTCGAGATTGTTTCGAATGCCGTGTACGCGGAGAACGGCATGCACGATGTGGATGCTGCGGATCGTGCAAAGGGTCCAATCCGGACGAATGCTTCGCGAACCCGATTGGGCGCGCACGAGCAGGTGCGCGAGCGTGACAGCGATCTGGCGCGTTGCGTGTCCGTCGCGGCGAGCGGACGAATACGCGTCGTGGAGTCAGCATGCCACAGGTACTAGTCCGGAAGGTTGGCGGTTCGAACGTCAGGCCTGGGTCGAAGGGAATATCGACAGCCATGTTGGCAGGGATGCGTGCGCGGATGCTGGCACCGATGACTGCGCGGACGTCTGAACGGATGCTTGCGCGGTTGTCTGCGTGGATACTTGCACGGACGGCTTCGGGTAGTGCGCTGGTCGAGGTGTGTGTGGCCGTGTTCGTGTTATGCGCGGTTGTATTGACGGCAGCAGTGGCACAGCAACAGGCTTTGATCGCGCTTCGGTACTCGGCTGAGTACCGGCGAGCCGTGTGGGTCGTGGTCGCGGCAGCGGAGTCGCTGAGGGCAGGTGCTTCAACCGAAGAAGTCGAACACGAATGGGGCGAACAGGCGTCGCGCCATTTGCACGGTGCACGTCTCTCAATTCGACCTGTTGCTCCGGCGGTCGATCTCGTCGAGTTGTCGTGGCGCGGTCCGACGTTGCCGGGTGCGGCGGCGTGCGCACCGGGGCTGGCATGTATTGCGGTGCCTGTCGCAGCGGGCCGCCGTGTCGGAGGCCGGACATGGTGACGATTGGCGTATGGCGAGCGAGCCGTGGTCACTCGGTGATCGAACTGACCCTGGCGACCGCGCTCGGCAGCCTTGTGCTGGCCGCCGCGCTCGCCTTTCATATGCAGCAGCGCGTCACCTGGCGCGCGGCCTTCGAGATTGCCGGCGGGCTTGCGCGGACAGGCGAGGCGCTGCGCATGCTGACGCTGGCCGCCCGAGGCGCCGTCGTCACCCGGGTCGCGAACGCAGACAGTGCCGGCGGTCATCGTCTGGCCCTTCAGTACCCAAGGTCCGGACAACGCCAGTCGGAGCAGGACGATCTTGTGCGCGCCTGTTCGGGGCGCGTCGACCCTGAGGCAAGTGCCGACGGATATCGACTGTCGGAACGCGTGCAGCGCGTCGCCACGCATTGGTTTGCGCGTGCGCACGAGCGCGAAGTCTCAAGCACGGATGGGACGTTGGAAGCTGCGGAGGCGCGGGCGATTCCAGAAGCCCGCCCGATACACGATGCGGTACGCAGTGAACTGCATTGCGCTCAGGGCGAACACGGTTATGCGTCGCCGATGGTCGATGGCATCGGCGCGTTGTATGCCATGTCGCGACCGATCAAGGGACGGGATGAGCCACGCATGGCGTCGACGGTCGATCTCTGCGTAACGCCGGTGCGGACGCGCAGTGCGGGGGATCGAGTTCGCTTGCGCGACACGCTCCCGATCGCGCCGCTGGCTACGAAGCCGTCGTGTCCTGACTCTTTGGGATTATCGACGCGTGTTGCCCAGCGTTCGCGAGTCATCGAGTTGAACGATGGTCATGTCGATCGGTACTTGTTGCGGTTACACAATGCCGACTAGCGGACGATCCCCACGCTCCCGTGAACCCCGTGGCTCCGGTGACCCCCGTGACTCTAGTGGCTTCTGTGGCTATTGGCGCATTCCGCCGGCAGGTCATGCGCAGGGGCGTCGACGAGGTCGGGTCGACGGACGGTCGCGGACTCGCCGTATGCGCGAGCGTGGCGCGATCCTGATCGTGACGTTGGGTTTGTCCTGCGTCATCGCGCTTGTGTGTGCGGCGCTGTTACGTTCGACCGCACACCACGTGCAGGGCGTCCGTGCGGAAATTGAATACGCACGTGCGTTCCATGCGGCCGATGCAGCCTTAGCCGTTTGCGAGCAAGCGGTGCTCGAGGCGTTGACGGGACGTGTGCCGCAGCGGCGCGCGGTGGCAGGCCTGCGCGTCGATGTCGACGGGTGGCCTGATTCGTCGACATCCCCGCGATGCGGTATCAGCTGGGTTGCGCCGTCACAGGCTTGGCCTGCCATGTATCGCGTCGAATCCATCAGCGGCTCGGACGGTGGTGTTGCGCGTGCGTGGGCGCGCCTCGACATGTGGGTGATCCGAGGGACACTGAAGACGATGTGGTCAACCCCTGCGACCCCGCCCGCGTATTTGCTCAGCCCGACTGCGAAGGGCAGACGATCGGCGCTGCAGCGACGCCGTGCGAAGCGCGCTTTACGCGCCTCCGGAATGACGTTGCTCGAGGCCTTGTGCGTGCTTGCGATCGCCGGTGTTGTCGCGAGCTATGCGGTGCCGACCTATCGGGAGCGCGCGGCCAGCGCGCATCGGATGGCCGCGACGCTGGCGCTCCATCGGGCTGCCCAGTACGTCGAGCTGCGGCGTCTCGATGTCGCGGCAGCAGGGACCGCGCGTGATCCCTTTCTCGTCAAAGGCGGTACGGAGGGTGGCGAGGGCGCCGGTTCGAACGGCACGGATGATCTGCCGGTTGAACTGGCGCGCGTCCCCGCTCCGCCGGCGGCGGCCGTCTATCGTCTCGAACTCACGAACTCGGCAGAACACGACGCCTATCGGATCGAGGCGATCCCCGTCCAAGACGGACCGATGAGCCACGATGCGTGCGGTGTGCTGACGCTTGATGCGTCAGGTCTGCTGTCACATTCAGGGTCTCGAAACAACGCGCCTTGCCGTACCGGACGGGAGTAAATGGGCCGCGCATCCAGCTGCAAGCGAGGTCGCAAGCGAGGCCCGCGGGCGGGTCGCGCATTCCGCACTCGATCGGACGACAGCTCGACCTCGCTGATGTCGGCAAGCACGCCGACGCGCCGCCGATCGGGGGCGCTCGCCGGAATCGCTAACCTTGCGCGCCCGCGTGCGGGCCGTCGTCCGGCGAGTTCGCCGCGCGCCACAGCTTCACCGCCTGCCATGCGCCCAGTCCGGCGATGGCCAGCTTCAGCAGGGGGCGCACGCGCCGTAGCGAACGAAGCTTCGGCCCGTGCGTCAGCGCAAGCGACGCCAGCGAGCTGACAAATGGATAGTCCTTGAGCAAGTGCCCCAGCCCGGCGACGCCGCCGCGCGCCCCGAACCGCGGCATCACCATGCGCAGCCACCCGAAGTGAGCAAATCGGCTGCGCAGGTCCGTCGTGGCCTCTCGCAATTCGAGACGCTCGAGCTCGCAACGCAACAGCAGGATTTCCTTGCGGATCGCCAGCGACTTGCGGTCGATGCCGACATTGCGGCGTCGATGCGCCTCGATTGCCACGCGTGGATCGTTCGGCCGGTTCATTGTGTGAGGGTCCTTGGCAAATTCGAGTGTCCGGTCACGATGGCCGGGCGGGGCATCGCCTGCGTCGCTTGCGGGCTGCGTGCAGCCGGACGTCGATCGGTAAACGACATGCCGACTTGCGACAGACGTTCAAGGGATGCGGGTTAATGCTTGAACAACTCGCGGTCTTTTTCGAGCTCGGCGAGCGTGGCCTGGAGCATGATGGGTGCCGTGCGCAGGCGGTGGCGCGCAACCAGCGCGCAGATGACGGCGATCAGCAGGTAGGCGCCACAGAGAATCGCGAGCGACTGCCACCGGTACGTATCCCAGAACGCGGCAGCCACCAGGAAGGTGAAGGCGATCAACGCCATGGTGCCGAACAGCATGGCGCCGAGCCCGACGAACAGGATCGCGATCAACCGGTCCTTTTCCTCGGACAGCTCGATGCCCAACAATTCAAGCCGCGTGTGAACGATGCCGAGCAGGGCGCCGACTACCCGGCGCAACGGCCCTTGCGATGCTTCTTGCGCGTGTGGTTCGTTTGTCATTGAGGCGGCGGTAAGGTGAGCCGTGAATGGCAAGGCTCAAGGATCAAACCCAGGCGACATGCCGGCGGTTGCGAGACGCCTATGCGCGCGCCGTCAGCCGCCGCGTGCAACGGAAACCGCGCCCGAAAACGGCCTTGCGGCTCGGTGGCGCGAGCGTGCCGTGAATGCGGCCTGGATATCGCTCGGGTATCGTGCAGGGATGGCTTGAGGGATGAAATCCCGCCGCCGCGTGACCGTGCGGCGGCAGCCAACCGCGACGCGGCTTACTTGCGGTTGATCAGCAAGCCGATCAGCACACCGACGCCGGCGGCGATCCCGATCGACTGCCACGGATGCTCGTGGACGTAGTCGTCGGTGGCGCGGACAGCCTTCTTGCCCTTCTCGACCACGACAACCTGGACATCGGCTGCCTTTTCCTTGGCTTGCTTCAGTCGCGAGACCGCTTTCTCGCGCAGCTCGGTTGCCTTTTCGCCCGTGGTGCTAGCGGCTTGCTTGAGCAGTTCTTCGGCGTCCGACAGTACGGTTTTGATATCCGACATCAGTTTCTCCTTGTTGATTTCCGACATGACCACTCCCGTCGATGGCGTCCACGTGTTCCATGCTAGCCAAATCTGGACCCGATAGCGAGCCTTGCGGCTTGCCTGTAAAGGATAGTGATGGAGCAGGTGCGGTGCACAAAAGTTTCGCCGATTGCGCTAAAAATTACAAAAACTTATGTGCAAAACAATGAAAGTTCGTTCGTAAGCCCCGCGTCGCCGTCGATATCTTCTCGTGTCCCGGCCAGCCGTGCAGGTCGGCTGAAGCCGGCGTTCCCGGCCGAACCGGGGTGACCCCGGTCACCGAAGCCCCATACTGACGCGTCGATATTTCAAAAGAACGCCTGAATGCCGGTTTGCGCGCGCCCGAGAATCAGCGCGTGGATATCGTGCGTGCCTTCGTACGTATTGACGACCTCGAGATTCACAAGGTGGCGCGCGATGCCGAACTCGTCCGAAATGCCATTGCCGCCGAGCATGTCGCGAGCGAGCCGCGCGATATCGAGCGCCTTGCCGCACGAATTGCGTTTCATGATCGAGGTGATTTCGACGGAGGCGCTGCCTTCGTCCTTCATGCGGCCGAGACGCAGCACGCCTTGCAGGCCCATCGTGATCTCGGTCTGCATATCGGCCAGCTTCTTCTGGATCAGCTGGTTTGCCGCGAGCGGACGGCCGAATTGCTTGCGGTCGATCACATATTGGCGCGCCGTGTGCCAGCATGACTCGGCTGCGCCCAGTGCGCCCCACGCGATGCCGTACCGTGCGGAGTTCAGGCAGGTGAACGGGCCCTTGAGCCCGCTGACTTCGGGAAAGAGTGCCGTCTCGGGCACGAAGACATCTTGGAGAACGATTTCGCCGGTGATCGACGCGCGCAGGCCGACCTTGCCGTGAATCGCAGGCGCCGACAGGCCTTGCGCGCCTTTTTCAAGCACGAAGCCGCGGATCTCGTCGTCGCCGGCGTCGTTGGTCAGCTTGGCCCAGATTACGAACACGTCGGCGATCGGCGAGTTGGTGATCCACATCTTGCTGCCATTGAGCACATAGCCGCCGTCGACTTTCTTCGCGCGCGTCTTCATGCCGGCCGGATCGGAGCCGTGATCGGGTTCGGTGAGACCGAAGCAGCCAATCCATTCGCCGCTCGCGAGCTTGGGCAAGTACTTGCGTTTTTGCTCCTCCGTGCCGAACGCGTGGATCGGGACCATGACGAGCGATGACTGGACCGACATCATCGACCGGTATCCGGAGTCGACCCGTTCGACTTCGCGCGCGATCAGTCCGTAGGCGACGTAGTTCAGGCCCGCACCGCCATATTCGGCAGGGATCGTGGCGCCGAGCAGCCCGAGTTCGCCCATTTCGCGGAAGATCTCGGGGTCGGTCGTTTCGTGTCGAAAGGCTTCGAGCACGCGGGGGGCGAGCTTGTCCTGCGCGTAAGCCTGCGCGGCGTCGCGGATCAGCCGCTCTTCCTCGGTCAACTGCTCGTTGAGCAACAGCGGGTCATCCCACTGGAAGCGTGCATGGGTCGTCATGATTGTCTCCTCCTGAGGCGGTGCGATCGCTGAAGTGCTGCGTGCGGATCGCGACTGCGCGACGTCGTCCGCGCGGCAGCCTTGCTTGTCTATTCGAGCGGATGGATCGAGTGAAAGCGTCCGTCCTGAAACACGAGCGGCGTTGTCTGCCCGTCTTCGTCCGCGATGCCGCAGCGCTGGACTTCGCCGACGAAAATGACGTGGTCGCCTTCCTCGTACCGGCTGCGGTTATGGCATTCGAACCACGCGAGCGACCCTTCGAGGATCGGCAGGCCGGCGTTCTCGCTCGCCTGGTGGCTGACCCCGGCGAAGCGGTCGCCCTTGACCGTCGCAAAGCGCCGGCACAGATCCAGCTGCGAGGCGGCCAGTATGTTGACGACGTAGTGACTGTTCGCGCGAAAGATCGGCATCGACGACGATGTCGTCGCAAGGCTCCAGAGCACGAGCGGCGGGGTCAACGAGACGGAATTGAACGAGCTCGCTGTAATGCCGATCAAGGCGCCGGATTCGGCGCGCGTCGTAATGACCGTCACACCGGTTGCGAACTTGCCGAGCACGCGCCGGAACGCGACGGCATCGAAGTTGGGGAGGGTCGGCGCGGACGTCATACGTGAACGTCCTTGCGAGCGAGCATGCGGTCGAAGTCGATCAAGTTCGGGTTCCGGAGTGCGTGCGACGGCATGTTGGTTTAGTTAATAGGCTAACCGTTGACGGGGCCTTGCAGCGATTCTAGCGGAAAGTGGTTAAGCTGCCGCCTATGTCAGGTTTTTGACGCTGGTTCGACCAATCAGTGTCGAGTGCCGCCGCGTGACGTACCGGTTGCGCGGGGCTCGAATTGTTCAGAGGACATCATGAGTGATCTGCATCAAAAGGATTCCATCACTTCCGGCGCGGCTGGGGCTGCGACTGGCACGACGGGTACACAAGTCGCCACGCTTGGCGGCGGCTGCTTCTGGTGCGTCGAAGCGGTATATCTCGATGTGAGCGGCGTGACGCGCGTCGAGTCGGGTTACGCGGGCGGCCATCTGCGCAATCCGAGCTATGAGCGTGTGTGCGACGGCGATACCGGGCACGCCGAAGTCGTGCGCGTCGAATTCGATCCGGCGAAGATCAGCTATCGCGACATTCTGAATATTTTCTTCGCGATTCACGATCCGACCACGCTCAATCGGCAGGGCAACGACGTCGGCACGCAATACCGCTCGGCGATTTTCACGGAAAACGACGAGCAGCGCGACGTGGCACTCTCGGTGATCGACGAGATCGCGAAGGCGGGGATTTACGACGGCAAGATCGTGACGGAAGTCGTGCCATTGGACGGAAACTACTTCGCCGCCGAGGCCTACCATCAGAACTACTTTGCCCAGCATCCGAACCAGGGCTATTGCGCAATGGTCGTGGCGCCGAAGGTCTCGAAGTTCAGAAAGCAGTTCGCGAATCGTCTGAAGTCGAATCAGGTTTGACGAACCAGGCCTAAGCCCAGGCATCGGGCCGCACGTGAGGTGTGGCCCGCGCCCACCGCTTCGGTCAGGTCTGCCGATCGGGCGTCGGACCGTCGCCGGCGTCTGCGGGTTGTATCGTCGCAGGCGTGGCGGTATCGCTTGCCGGCGCTTCGACCGGATCAATGCCCGGCTCTTCCCGGGCATTGTCCACTGCCGCCACGATCGCGCTTGCGAGCTCCACGCAGCTCAGGGGCGCCGATCCTTCCGCCTTGTTATTCACCGTGATCAGCACCGGTTGCCCGGCGAGCGCATAGCGCGCCGCGAGTTCGGCAAGCGCCTCGCGCGTATTCGGATCGGCGTCGACGATCTGGTTGAAGGGCTCGTATTTGGCCTTGGCCGTTTCGTATTCGAATCCGGCATGCAGGCTCCAGCGCACGACAAGCGGCCCCGCGGTGTCGTCGTCGAGCAGCGCGAGCGCGGCGGCTTGCCGCAACACTTCGGGCATGCGCGCATGGATGCCGATGCAATACCGCACGCGCGCCTCGCGCAGCATCCGGATAAAGCGCGGTGTCAGCAGCACGGCATCGCGGATCTCGATCGCGTAGACGGGGGACCCGGGATAGCCATCGAGCGCAGGGAGTGCTGCAAAGAACGCACCGAGCCGCTCGATCAATTCCATGGGCTCTGCGAGCAATTTCGGCGTCAGCGGTGAGAGCTGAAAAACGAGCGCGCCCGCTTTCCGACCCAGTCCTTCGAGGCACGGCAGCACGAAATCATTGCGGGCAATATCCGCATTTAAAAACGCTGCGTTTTCCATCAGCGCGCCGCCACGCGGTCCCCGGATCGAGGCGTCGCAGATCGATGCCGGCGCCTTGACCACGAAGCGGAAGGTATCGGGCACCTGTTGCGCGTGCCGGGCGTATTGCGCGACGGTCAGCGGTGCGTAAAACGATCGGTCGATGCCGACGCAACCGAGCACCGGATGCTCGGCATAGGCATGCAAGCCTTCGCGCGATAACTTCGTGCTCGAAACCTCGTCGCGATACACGATGTTCTTCCATCCCGGAAACGACCAGGTCGACGTGCCGAGATGAACCTCGGGCGGGAGGGCATTGCCCAACGCCATCAGCGCATCGTCAAACTCGGGGGCGGCGACAGGCAGCGCTCGTTTGCGCGTTGTCTTCTTGTCTGCCGTCGTTGGTTTTGCGCGCGATGCCGCCGGACCCGTTCCATGCGCATCGCCGTGGCTCGAAAGCGGCGCTTTCGAACGGCGGGCGGATGCGGCGACGGGCGCTTCAAGTCCGTCGAAGGTACCCTGAGCCGGGGCGGATCCAGTCGCCGGATCCGCCGCCACCCGCGACCCTGCATCGTCATCGACCGCGCGGCTTCGCGAGCGCGGCGTGGCGTTGGGGGCCTTCGCGCCGCGTGCCGGGTCTTGTGGTCCGTCACCCGCGTCGCCGAACAAATCGAACTGCGCGTCGGGGCCGGCGACGTCCTGGCCTTGCTTCATTCGCCGAGCGGGGCCGCGCGATCGTAGATATAGCGGCGCGACCACGGCAACGTGTCGGCGGTGCGGCCGGCCTTGCGGCAGACGATCTGATAGATCGCCACGTCGTCGTTCGTGAACGCATAGGCGCAGCCGGCCAGATACACGCGCCAGATCCGGAATTTCTCGTCGTCGACCAGCTTGCGCGCTTCTTCCGCATGCTTTTCGAACGATTCGGCCCAGAAGTTCAGCGTATGCGCGTAGTGCTTGCGCAGGTTCTCGATATCGAAGGCTTCGAGACCGCCGCGCTGCATCGATTCAATGGCCAGACTCAAATGCGGGAGCTCGCCGTCCGGGAATACGTACTTGTCGATAAACTCGCCGCCGCCGAGCGAAGTCTCGCCGCTGTCGGCATCGCTCGATGTGATGCCGTGATTCATCGCCACGCCGTCGTCCTTGAGCAGGGCGCGCACACGCGAGAAATACTCAGGCAGGTTCTTGCGGCCGACGTGCTCGAACATCCCGACGCTCGTGATGCGATCGAACTGGCCTTGGACGTCGCGATAGTCCTGCAGGCGGATTTCGATCTGTCCTTCCAGACCCGCGTCCTTCACACGTTGCGTCGCGAGATCGAACTGGTTCTGCGACAGCGTCACGCCGACGCACTTCGCGCCGAATTTCTTCGCCGCGCGAATCACGAGCGCACCCCAACCGCAGCCGATATCGAGCAGCGTATGACCCGGTTGCACCTGAATCTTGGTCAGGATGTGATCGATTTTCTTGAGTTGCGCCGTTGCAAGGTCTTCGTCGCCATTCTCGAAGTACGCACACGAATAGACCATGTTCTGATCGAGCCATAACTGATAGAACTCGTTCGACACGTCGTAGTGATACTGAATGGCTTTTTTATCCGACGCCTTCGTATGCGTGAAATAGCGCAGGACGCGATCGAGCTTGTGGCCCGTCGTGATCGTCGAGCGCGCGAGTGCGTAGCCGATGTCGATCACATCGCTCAGCTTGCCCTCGATATCGATCTTGCCTTTGACATACGCCTCGCCGAGATTGTCGAGACTCGGCGAAAGCAGATAGGGCATCGCGGACGCGCCCTTGACATGCATCGTCACCTGAGGCGTCGCGAAGTTGCCGAAGTCGTATTGGTGGCCGTCCCACAGCACGAGGCGGGCGGGCAGGTTTGCCTTGGCGCGCATCTCGTCGACCCAGTGTGCAAGTTTTTTCTCCCAGAACATTCTTATCTCCGTGCTCAACGATTCGATCGATGCCGGAAACGGGATTGCCTGCGAGCCACTCCTCGTTCCCATACGGGAAGGTGACCAGGGGAGCGGTCGCTACCGAAAACCGGCAGCCTACCTATTCAAACAAGAACAAAGCGAAAAACGACTGTGTAACCGTGCAACTCTGAATAACGTGAAGCGGATGCGCCAAGCGGAAATTTCTATCAGGGCGATAGCCTGACGATGTTCCATGTGCCCTGGGGCGTGCGCAGATATTTGATCCTGTCGTGCAGGCGCGACGGACGTCCCTGCCAAAACTCAATAGTTTCGGGCACGACGCGGTATCCGCCCCATTGGGGCGGGCGCGGCGGGTTGTCGCCGTATTGCGCTGCGAATCGAGCCTCGTTGGCTTCGAGCGTGGCCTTGTCCGTGACGCGGCTCTGATTCGATGCCCATGCACCGATGCGAGAGCCTACGGGCCGCGAATGAAAATACGCGTCGCTTTCTTCGGCCGATGTTTTTTCGATGCGGCCTTCGATGCGGACCTGACGTTCGAGCGGTTGCCAGAAGAATAACAAGCTCGCGTACGGATTGCCGGCCAGGTCGTTGCCCTTGGAGCTCTCGTAATTCGTGAAGAACACAAAGCCGCGTGCGTCGACGCCTTTGACGAGCACGATCCGGTTCGACGGACGGCCGCGCGCGTCGGCGGTGGCCAGGCTCATTGCGTTCGGTTCGGGCACTTCAGCGGCTTGTGCTTCGGCAAACCACTTCTCGAACTGACTGATCGGGTCGACATCGACATCGGCTTCGTTCAGCGCGCCGCGTGCGTAAGCCTGTCGAAGGTCAGCGAGGGAGGTCACCATTATTATGCGTGCGCTTAAAGTTCATTGAGTATAGCCAAAGCGCGTCGGGGACGCAGTCATGGTTGCACCGGGGACGGTTTCGAGATTTCCGGCACAATGCCGTCATTCATGCAGCGCCGCCGGCTTGTGTCCGATGGCTGCGAAGTCCTCACAGACGTCGCGGGCATTCGCGACACGAGCGGTCTAAGGCACTCATCGCCCGCTGCGACGCTTTGATTGCACGATCCATGTCCGACTTCTCAAACGCATCTCATGTTACTACCGCACCGCCAGACGAGTCAGGTGTGAGATCAAACGACAGCCATTTCGACGCGCCCGATCGCGCGCGGCGCTTTGGTGGTATTGCGCGGCTCTACGGACCGCAGGCGCTCGAGCGCTTCGAGCACGCCCACGTTGCAGTGATCGGTATCGGCGGAGTCGGCTCATGGGTGGCCGAAGCGCTCGCTCGTAGCGCGATTGGCCGCCTGACGCTGATTGACCTCGACAACGTCGCCGAGAGCAACACCAATCGGCAGATCCACGCGCTCGACGGCAACTACGGCAAGGCGAAAGTCACGGCGATGGCCGAGCGGATCCATCTGATCGACCCGGCATGTCGCGTTACCGAGATCGAAGACTTTATCGAGCCCGACAACATGGACTCGCTGCTCGGCGGTGGTTTTGATTTTATTGTCGACGCGATCGATAGCGTGCGTACGAAAGTCGCGTTGATCGCATGGTGCGTTGCACACAAGCAGCCTTTGATCACGATCGGGGGCGCGGGCGGGCAACTCGATCCGACACGGCTGCGTATCGACGATCTGGCGCAGACCATCCAGGACCCGCTGCTTTCGAAAGTGCGCGCGCAATTGCGCAAGGCACATGGATTTCCGCGCGGCCCCAAAGCGCGGTTCAAGGTGCCCGCGGTGTATTCCGACGAGCCGCTGATCTATCCGGGTGCAGCGACGGCCGCCGGCAACGAGGAAAGCGAGCAGGACGGCAGCGTCGAGAGCGCGGCCTCGGGAACGTGCGAACTGGCGGCAGTCGACTCGGTCGGTGCGGGTGGAGCAGGTGGTGCAGGCGGTGCGACCGGGAGCGATCTCGTTGCGGACAACGCGCTGGGTCAGGCCGATGTCCATGTTTCCGAGGCCCCTGCGCGAGGCCCTGTCGGACTCAATTGCGCAGGGTTCGGGTCGAGCGTGTGCGTGACGGCCCCGTTTGGCTTCGCGGCCGCATCGCACGTATTGCGCTCGCTCGCGCGAGTGTCGCTTAGTTCAATGCCGCGCTGAGCTTCCGGCGCCAGGCGGACACGAGTTCCGGCCGGCCCGATGCGAGGTCGAACACCGACAGCATCGTCTTGCGGCCGACATCGTCTTTGAACGCGCGGTCGTGCAGGACGATCTCGAGCAACTGCTCGAGTGCAGGCTCGTAGCGCTTTTGCGCGATGTACCAGTTCGCCAGATCGAAGCGCGCATCGAGATCGGCCGCGTTATGCGAGATGCGATTCAACAGTTCCTCGGGCGGCGGCAGTTCGGCGACGACTTCGACGGCGTCGAGCCGCGTCTTGATCGCGTTGTACCGCGCATCGAGACCCTGCGCGACTTTCGGCGATACGCGTTCGAGCTCTGCCTTGGCGTCGTCAATCTGATCGTCTTCGATCAACAGTTCGATGCGATCGAGGCGCACATCGTCAAAGCCGGGATCGTAGGCGAGCGCGGCCTGCAAATGCCCGTAGGCATCGGTACGACGCCCCTCGTCGAGCGCCTGAAATGCAGCGCGACGCTCGCTTTCTGCCGGATTCGGAACGAGGTTGTCGATAAAGGCGCGCAGTTGCCCTTCGGGCAGCACACCAACGAACTGGTCGACCGGCTGTCCGTCGACGAATGCCACAACGTACGGGATGCTGCGAATGTGGAAATGCTGGGCGAGTTCGGGGTTCTCATCGGAGTTGACCTTCACGAGCCGGAACGCGCCCTGGTATTCCGCTTCAAGTTTCTCGAGCATCGGCCCGAGCGTGCGGCACGGACCGCACCACGGCGCCCAGAAGTCGACAAGCACGGGCGTTTGCTGCGACGCGATAATCACGTCTTGTTCAAAGGTGGCTAGGGTCGTTTCCATCAGGGCATCTCTTTTTCAAAGCTGTCATGTTTCGCCATATGGGGGCGGGATGGCGGGCCTTCAAGCAGGGCCTCAAGGGCCCTTAAGGCGCAGTCGGCAACGGAATCCAGTCGGTTTCTCCGGGCACGCGCGGGAAGTTCTGTTCGCGCCAGGCCTGTTTGGCTTCATCAATCAGTTCTCGGCGGCTGGCGACGAAATTCCAGTCGATGAGCCGCGGGCCGTCGAGCGGATCGCCGCCGAACAGCATGACGCGTGCGCCGTGCGTGCCAGCGCTCAGCACGACGGGTTCTCCGTGCTTGAGCACTGCCACGTGATGCTGCGCGAGCGGCGTGCCGTCGATCGCAATGTCGCCGTCGATCAGGTATACGCCTCGTTCGACGTGCTCGGCCGGCACGGCGAGCGACCGGCCCGGCTCGAACGTCGCGCAGACGTAAAACGTGCGTGACGCGGTCTGTACGGGGGAGGTCGCGCCGAAGCCGTCGCCGGCGATCACATGGAGCTTGACGCCGTCACGCTCGACCATCGGGATCTCCGCGGCCGGATAGTGGCGGAACCAGGGCTCGCTTTGTTCATCGGCCTGAGGCAGCGCGACCCACGTCTGAATGCCGTGCAGCACGGCGCCGCTGGCGCGCAGGTCATCCGGCGAGCGCTCTGAATGGACAATGCCGCGGCCCGCGCTCATCCAGTTGACCGCTCCCGGTTCGATGCGCTGCACCGTGCCGAGGCTGTCGCGATGCATGAACGCACCGTCGAAAAGGTAGGTGACCGTCGCGAGGCCGATATGGGGGTGCGGGCGCACATCGATCCCCTGTCCCGGCGCCATTTCGACCGGGCCCATATGGTCGAAGAACACAAACGGTCCGCACTGGCGATGCCCGCGCTGGGGAATCAGCCTGCGCACGGGCACGCCGATGTCCTGGGTGCGAGGTTCAAGCACGACTTCGATCGCGGCGCTCATAGGGGTCTCCGGCTGTTGGTGTAGTCAGAAGGTTCAGCCATTCTAGCGTGGCGCTGCTGGCGTGGCCCGGCGACGGACTGCGCGGCGCAGGACGTGCCGGTCGTCGCTCGGACATAAAAAAAGCCGCGCAAAGGCTGCGCGGCTTGATCTGCTGGGGGGCGCCGGTCTTGACTTATCGGCCCCAGCTGTCCTTGAGGCTCACGATCCGGTTGAACACGGGCTTGCCCGGCTGCGAGTCGTAGCGGTCGGCGACGAAGTAGCCGTGACGCTCGAACTGCACGCGGTCTTCGGCATTCATCGCGGCCGCGCCGGGCTCGAGGTAGGCTTGCACCACACGCTTCGAGTTCGGATTGATCGCGGTCAGGAAGTCGCGCCCGCCCGCGTCGGGTTGCGGTTCGTTGAACAGGCGGTCGTACAGGCGGACTTCGGCCGGATAGGCGGTCTTCGCGCTGACCCAGTGAATCGTGCCCTTGACCTTATAGTTGTTCGCGCCTTCCGTTCCCGACTTGCTGTCCGCAAAGTAATTGCAGTGGACGGCCGTGACGTTGCCTTGTTCGTCCTTGTCGAAGCCCGTGCATTCGACGATAAAGCCGTACTTGAGGCGTACCTTGTTGCCCGGGAACAGGCGGAAATAGCCCTTCGGCGGGTGCTCGTTGAAGTCCTCGCGTTCGATCCAGAGCTCGCGCGTGAACGGAAAGGCACGCGAACCGCGTTCCGGATGATGCGGGTGCACGGGGGCCGTGCACGGCTCTTCGCCGTCTTCGGGGAAATTGTCGATGACGAGCTTGAGCGGGTCGAGCACGGCGATCGCCCGCGGCGCGGCCTCATCGAGATCGTCACGCAGCGACTGCTCGAGCACGCCCATGTCGATCCACGAGTCCGCCTTCGACACACCGATACGATCGCAGAACAGGCGGATGCTGCCTGGCGTGAAGCCGCGACGGCGCAGGCCCACAATGGTCGGCATGCGTGGGTCGTCCCAGCCGGCGACGTGCTTCTCGGTCACGAGCTGCAACAGCTTGCGCTTGCTCGTGATCGCATACGTCACGTTCAGGCGGGCGAACTCGATTTGTTGCGGCAGCGGGCGCTTGAATTCACCGGCCTGCGCAAGCTGGTCGAGCACCCAGTCGTACAACGGGCGGTGATCTTCGAACTCGAGCGTGCACAGCGAGTGCGTGATGCCTTCGATCGCGTCCGAAATGCAATGCGCGTAGTCGTACATCGGATAGACGCACCAGGTGTCGCCGGTCCGATAGTGATGGGCGAAGCGGATCCGGTAGATCACCGGGTCGCGCATATTGAAGTTCGGCGACGCCATGTCGATCTTCGCGCGCAGCACGTGGGCGCCCTCGGCGAACTCGCCCGCGCGCATGCGCCGGAACAGATCGAGGTTTTCTGCGGGCGTGCGATCACGGAACGGCGACGGCCGGCCGGCTTCGGTTGCCGAGCCGCGGTTCACGCGCATTTCTTCGGCGCTCTGGCTGTCGACATAGGCTTTGCCGCGCTCGATCAGGATTTCAGCAAAGTGATAGAGCTGCTCGTAGTAGTCGCTTGCGAAGTACATGTGCGACTTGCCGGCCTTGTCCCACGAGTAGCCGAGCCATTCGACCGCCTCGACGATCGAGTCGGCGTACTCCATGCTTTCTTTTTCGGGATTCGTGTCGTCGAAGCGCAGATGGCAGATGCCGTCGTAGTCGGCGGCGACACCGAAATTCAGGCAAATCGATTTCGCGTGCCCGACGTGGAGATAACCGTTCGGTTCCGGCGGAAAACGCGTTTCGACGCGGCCGGCCCACTTGCGGTTGCGATTGTCCTCGTCGATGGCGTTGCGGATGAAATTCGATGCGACGGGGGCATCAGTGCGTTCTGTACGGTCGTTGCTCATGCGCAATGGTCGGTTCGGCGGTTCGGCGATGCGGACAGCGGTTTTTTGCTCGCTGCGGTAAAAAGTCTGGTAGCGAAAGCGCAATGCGCTGCCCCTTGATTGAGGCATTTTACCGTACACACCCCGCCGGACGGGGCGAGATAATGCGCGCTCTCGCGGGTGGGCACGATTCGTGCCCCGCTTCCTGCGCACAACGGCGGTCGGTATTGGAGGATGGCAATGGCGGTGTCGATTGGTAAGGGATGTCAGAAGTCCGATCTGAAACACGATACGGGCCTTCCTGTGTCTCGATATGAGGGCGGTTCGCGTGAATCCAACGCCGCTGAACATGGACGCGGGATGCGTGGTTTGCGCGCGACAGGCGCGACAAGCTCTACCCGCCATACGGCGCTCAAGGTGACGCTCGCGTCGTTCGTTGCGCTTGGCGTCGCAGGTCTCGCGACGCCGACGTGGGCCAAAGACAAAGACACTGACAAACACACCGATGCGTCGACCGAGCTGCGTGACAACGCGGTGGCCGTGCCTGACAAATACGCTGCCGATGCCGCTGCAAAAATCTTTGCGGAAGGCGGCAACGCGGTCGACGCGGGCGTCGCGATCGCCTTTTCGCTCGCTGTGACCTATCCGGATGCGGGCAATCTGGGCGGCGGCGGCTTTATGACGCTGGTGGTCGATCACAAGCCGTACTTCCTCGACTACCGTGAGACAGCGCCGATCGCCGCCACGCGCAATATGTATCTCGACGCGAATGGCAATGTGATCGACAAGGCGAGCCTTGTCGGCACGCGCGCGGTCGGCGTGCCCGGCACTGTCGAAGGCATGTGGGAAGCGCAGCGGCGCTTCGGCAAGCTCAAGTGGTCGCAGGTGCTCGAGCCGGCGATCGACTACGCCGACAAGGGGTTTGTCGTCGACGCGCGGCTGGCGAAAGAGCGGAGCGCCGCCGCGGACATCTTCAAGGGGCGGACGAACTTCGATGCCTACTTCTCGGGTCTGACCGAAGGCGCGACGTTCCGCCAGCCCGAGCTTGCACAAACGCTCAAGCGCATTGCGTCGGACGGCGGCAAGGAGTTCTACACGGGCAAGACGGGCGAGCTGATCGCCACGTCGATGCGCGGCCATGGCCTGATCACGCAGGCCGATTTGTCGAGCTACAAGGCGGTCTGGCGACAGCCGCTCGTCGGCAACTGGCGCGGGTATCAGGTCATCACGGCGCCGCCGCCGAGTTCGGGCGGCGTCATCCTGCTGCAGATGCTCAAGATGCGCGAGGACCTCGAGAGCAAGTTCCAGGGCGTCGATCTCAATTCGGCGCAATACGTGCACCTCGTGTCCGAGATGGAAAAGCGCGTCTTTGCGGATCGCGCCGCATACCTGGGCGATCCCGATTTCGTCAAGAATCCGACCGCACGGCTGACCGACGACGCGTATCTCGCCCGGCGCGCAATGGAGGTCAATGCGGACGCCATTTCGGATACGAAGTCCGTTAAGCCCGGGCTCGACCAGGGCGCGTCGGCCGGTGGGGCGAGCGGGGCTTCGAGTGCGTCCAATGCTTCGGCGGCTTCGGGCGCGTCTGCTGCGCAGGGCGGCACGGCTGCGTCGGACGGCAAATCGGCGTCATCAAGTGCTCAGGCGAACGCGCCGTCCGCCTCGAGTGACGCGCACAACGCTTCGTCGACCGACGAGGCGCAGCCGGCATCGTCCGCGTCCTCGTCTGAAGGGACTCAACCCGCTGCGGCGAGTGCAACCGTCGGTGGAGAAAAGCCGCAGACTACGCACTTCTCGGTCGTCGACAAATGGGGTAACGCGATCTCGAATACCTATACGCTCAACGGACCGTTCGGGGCGGGGGTCGTCGTCGACAAGACCGGAATCGTGCTGAATGACGAGATGGACGATTTCTCGGCGAAGCCCAATGCGCCGAATCAGTTTGGCGTGGTGGGCACGGAAGCGAATGCGATCGCCTCGCGCAAACGGCCACTGTCGTCGATGTGCCCGACGATCCTGCTCGACGCGCAAAACAAGGTCGCCATGGTGATCGGCACGCCGGGCGGTTCGCGTATCCCGACGACGGTGTACCAGGTGCTGACGAACGTCTACGACTACAAACTTCCGCTGCCCGAAGCTGTCGCTGCGCAGCGCTTCCACCACCAGTTGTTGCCGGCCAACACGATCTACGAAGAGCGGGGCAAGCCGCTGCCCGATGCGCTGAAGGCCGAACTGACCAAGCGCGGCTACACGATCGCGGAACAGGGCTTCAACGGCGATATCCAGGCGATTCGCGTGGTCGACGGCAAGCCCGAGCCGGTCGGCGATCCGCGCGGTTCGGGACTGGGCCGAACGATTCCGTGAGGTGATGTCCGCTGGTTGTGCCCACTGGCTTACGTGCAGCCTTCACGTACAATTTCCCTGACCACGACGCGCGTGCGAGGGGATCATGCGGATGATGCTGTTCAGCTGTCGGCCGTACGACATCGAGTCCTTCCGTCGAGCCCAGGAGGACGGGCTTCCGGCAGGGTTTGGCGATATCGAGCTGACGTTTCGCGAAACCCGGCTCGATGAAACGACCGCGGTGCTGGCCGACGGCGCCGACGTCGTCTGTCCGTTCGTCAATGACGTCGTCAACGCGGCCGTGATTCGCCGCCTGTCTGCCGGCGGCACGCGCTTTCTCGCCTTGCGCTCCGCGGGCTTCAATCATGTCGACGTGGACGCGGCGACCGAGGCGGGCATCACGGTGGCTCGCGTCCCCGCCTATTCCCCGTATGCCGTCGCCGAGCATGCCGTCGGCATGATCCTGACGTTGAATCGCAAGCTGCATCGCGCGAACAATCGCACGCGCGAGAGCGATTTCTCGCTGAACGGCCTGCTCGGCTTCGATCTTCACGAAAAAACCGTGGGTGTCGTCGGCACCGGGACGATCGGCCGCGTGTTCGCGCGAATCATGGCGTCATTCGGGATGACCGTGCTTGCTTACGATCCGTTCGAGCACCCCGACATCGTCGCACTGGGCGGCCGCTACGTGACGCTTGACGCGTTGCTGGCGCAATCCGATGTCGTGAGTCTGCATTGCCCGTTGTTGGCGTCGACGCGCCATCTGATCAACGCGTCTTCGCTGGCGGCCATGAAACCTGGCGCGATGCTGATCAACACGAGTCGTGGCGGGCTGGTCGACAGCCTTGCCGTTGTCGACGCACTGAAATCCGGCCAGCTTGGCCACCTCGGTCTGGATGTCTACGAAGAAGAGGGTGCGCTGTTCTTCGAGGATCATTCGGATGAGCTCTTGCTCGACGATGTCCTCGCGCGGCTTTTAAGTTTTCACAACGTGCTCATCACAGCGCATCAGGCTTTTTTCACGCGTGAGGCCCTGGCGCAAATTGCCTCGACGACGATGACGAACGCGCTTGCCTGGCGCAGGGGCGAGCCGTGCAATCTGGTCGTCGCGGATGCCTGATTCCGGATGCGCGATGCTTGAAGCGTGAAGCTCGGGATGGATCGCCTGGGGGCGCTTGCATAGGGCTTCCGCATGAACATCCGCATCGACCACCTGCATCGACCACGCGCATTGAGGACCCGCATACGGCGCACGCGCTTATCCGTCCTGGCCAGTCGTCGCCCTATCCCGATTTGAACATACCGCCCGAACAACGATAGGCCGTCTAGCTTTGCATCGCCTGAATGTGTAGCGTATAGTATCGCTATACAGAGGCGCGACGTGCCATGATAAAGTCGTTTCTTCACAAGGGGTTGCAGGATTTTTTCAAAACGGGGAGCAAGGCAGGGATCCGACCCGATCACGCGTCAAAGCTTGCTCGGCAGCTCGCGCAGCTCAATGCGGCACTCGCCCCTGAAGATATGAATCTGCCGGGATGGCGATGGCATCCACTGAAGGGTGGAGTCCTCGCGGGTCACCATGCCGTGAGCGTCAACGGCAATTGGCGCATGACGTTCAAATTCGAGGGACGGGACGTCATCCTGATCGACTATCAGGACTACCACTGAAACGTGCGTTGTCGACGCGTTTGAACGAGTCAATTGATCCAGTGTCCAGACAGACAGTTAGCCAGTTATAGCCAGAGGGACTGCATGAGCCAGCAATTCAATCCGCCGCACCCGGGCGAGACGCTCCGAGAAGACGTCCTGCCTGCCCTGAATCTGACCGTGAGCGCTGCCGCCAAGCAGCTCGGCGTCACGCGCGCGGCGCTATCCCGCGTGCTGAACGGCCGCGCGGGTATTTCCCCGGAAATGGCCTTGCGCATCGAAGGCTGGCTGGGTGTCGAGAACGGCGGCCGTGCAGATGTCTGGCTGGGCATGCAGGCCGCCTACGATCTGTGGCAAGCGCGTGTGCAAGGCGCGCCCAAGGTTGCGCGCGCGGTCATTGCGGCTTGATCGCAGCGACGCGCTTCAGGCCCGGCGGCGTTGGCCGCCGGCCTTTCCCGTATAATCAATTCATTGCGAAAAGGCGCGCCCGGCGTTCGCCAGGGCTTCTACGTCGTTCCGTTCCGTCGTCATGTGATGTGCCGAGGTCTTCGATCGAGGCCATCGGGTGACGCCGCGCCAGAACGCCGTCGCCGCGCCGAAATCCGCGCGCGCTCCAAACATAACGTCAGAACACGCTCCACAGGTCCGCATCAGCAAGCCATGAAAGCCGCAGATATCCGCGAGAAATTCCTGAAGTTCTTCGAATCGAAGGGCCACACGATCGTCCGTTCGTCGAGCCTCGTGCCGGGTAACGACCCGACGCTGATGTTCACGAACTCGGGCATGGTCCAGTTCAAGGACGTGTTTATCGGCACGGACAAGCGTCCGTACTCGCGCGCGACGACGGCGCAGCGCAGCGTGCGTGCCGGCGGCAAGCACAACGATCTTGAAAACGTCGGCTACACCGCGCGTCACCACACGTTCTTCGAGATGCTCGGCAACTTCTCGTTCGGCGACTACTTCAAGCACGATGCGATCCGCTTCGCGTGGGAGCTGCTGACGACCGTCTACATGCTGCCCAAGGACAAGCTCTGGGTCACCGTCTATCACGAAGACGATGAAGCCTACGACATCTGGGCGAAGGAAGTGGGCGTGCCGGCCGAACGGATTATCCGGATCGGCGACAACAAGGGCGCCAAGTACGCGTCGGACAACTTCTGGCAGATGGGCGACACGGGTCCGTGCGGTCCGTGCACGGAAATCTTCTACGACCACGGTCCGGATGTCTGGGGCGGCCCCCCGGGATCCCCCGAAGAAGACGGCGACCGCTACATCGAGATCTGGAATCTCGTGTTCATGCAGTTCAATCGTGACGCGCAAGGCAATATGACGCGTCTGCCCAAGCCCTGCGTCGATACGGGCATGGGGCTCGAACGTCTCGCAGCCGTGCTCCAGCACGTGCATAGCAACTACGAGATCGATCTGTTCCAGAAGCTGATCCAGGCATCGGCGCGCGAAACGGGCATCGCCGACCTCGCGAACAACTCGCTGAAGGTCATCGCCGACCATATCCGCGCCTGCTCGTTCCTGATCGTCGACGGCGTGATCCCGGGCAACGAAGGCCGCGGCTACGTGCTGCGCCGGATCATCCGCCGCGCGATCCGTCACGGCTACAAGCTCGGTCGTACGACGCCGTTCTTCAACAAGCTCGTCGCCGACCTCGTCGCGGAAATGGGCACGGCGTATCCGGAACTCGCCGAAGCACAACAGCGCGTGACCGATGTGCTGCGTCAGGAAGAAGAGCGCTTCTTCGAAACGATCGCGCACGGGATGGAAATTCTCGAAGCGGCGATTCAGGAAATCGAGAAGGCCGAAGGTCAGCCGCGCGTCCTCGCGGGCGAGATCGCCTTCAAGCTGCACGACACGTATGGCTTCCCGCTCGATCTGACGGCCGATGTCTGCCGCGAGCGCGAAATCACGGTCGACGAAGCGGCGTTCGACGAAGCCATGACGCGCCAGCGCGAACAGGCGCGTGCGTCGGGCAAGTTCAAGATGTCGGCCGCCCTCGAATACAGCGGCGAAAAGACGCTGTTCCACGGGTATGAAAAGTTGATCGTCGACGACGCGAAGATCGTCGCACTCTACGTCGACGGTACGGCTGTCGATTCGGCTACGGCCGGCCAACAGGCTGTGATCGTGCTCGACCACACGCCGTTCTACGCGGAGTCGGGCGGCCAGGTCGGCGACCAGGGTCTGCTGGCGAACGATCACGCGCGCTTCGCGGTCGTCGATACGCTGAAGGTGCAGGCTGACGTCGTCGGTCACCATGGCGAAGTTCAGCAAGGTACGCTGAAGGTCGGTGATGTCGTGAAGGCCGAAGTCGATACCGAGCGCCGTGCACGCACGATTCGCAATCACTCGGCAACGCACTTGATGCACAAGGCGCTGCGCGAAGTGCTGGGTGCTCACGTACAGCAGAAAGGTTCGCTCGTCGATCCCGACAAGACGCGCTTCGACTTCGCCCACCACTCGCCGATGACCGACGACGAGATTCGCCGCGTCGAAGCGATCGTCAACGCCGAAGTGCTGCGCAACGTGGCGACACACGCGCAGCACATGGCGTACGACGACGCCGTGAAGGGCGGTGCGATGGCGCTGTTCGGCGAGAAGTACGGCGATGAAGTCCGCGTGCTCGATATCGGTTTCTCGCGCGAACTCTGCGGCGGCGTTCACGTGAGCCGCACGGGCGACATCGGCCTGTTCAAGATCGTCGTCGAAGGCGGCGTCGCTGCGGGCATTCGCCGCGTTGAAGCGATCACGGGCGACAACGCCGTGCGTTACGTCCAGGACGTCGTGGCACGTCTGTCCGAAGCAGCGGGCGCCCTTAAGGCGCAGCCGGCCGAACTGACATCGCGCATCGTCCAGGTGCAAGACCAGGTCAAGGCACTCGAGAAAGAGCTCTCGCAACTCAAGTCGAAGATGGCGTCGAGCCAGGGTGACGAACTCGCTTCGCAAGCGATCGAAATCGCGGGCGTGCACGTGTTGGCCGCGCAACTCGAAGGCGCCGACGTGAAGACGCTGCGCGAGACGGTCGACAAGCTCAAGGACAAGCTCAAGAACGCCGCCATCGTGCTGGCCGCCGTCGAAAACGGCAAGGTCAGCCTGATCGCCGGCGTGACGCCTGACGCGAGCAAGAAGGTCAAGGCGGGCGACCTCGTCAACTTTGTCGCGCAACAAGTCGGCGGCAAGGGCGGTGGCCGTCCTGACATGGCACAGGCTGGCGGCACCGATGCGGCGGCACTGCCGGCGGCGCTCGGTGGCGTCAAGGGCTGGGTCGAGAGCCGTCTGTAATCTGAAATCATGCGTCAGACGCCGGCAGTCAGTGGCGTCTTGATGTTCAGCCGTACAAGCTAAGGCCGCTACATAGCGGCCTTAGTCGTTTGTGCTTCGGGTCACCGGGGCAATCCGCCGTGCAACGCACTACAATATCGGTCTTTGACCCAGCGGCAGGAGTGTCATGCAGCATTTCGCGTCGGACAACTACGCCGGGATTTGCCCGGAAGCGCTCAACTACCTGATTGAGTGCAACAACAGCGGTCACGAAGCCGCTTACGGTGACGACACGTGGACCCAGAAGGTTTGCGACCGGATCCGCAATCTGTTCGAAACAGACTGCGAGGTGTTCTTTGTCTTCAATGGCACGGCTGCGAACTCGCTCGCGCTCGCGTCGTTGTGCCAGCCGTACCAATCGGTGATCTGCCACGAACTCGCGCACATCGAGACGGATGAGTGCGGTGGCCCTGAATTCTTTTCGAACGGCTCGAAGCTGCTCGTTGCACGCGGCGAGAACGGCAAGCTGACGCCCGATGCGATCGAGCAGATCGTCACGCGGCGCTCGGACATCCACTTTCCGAAACCGAAGGCCGTCTCGCTGACGCAGGCAACTGAAGTCGGCACGATTTATACGGTCGAGGAAGTGCGCGCGATCGCGGCGATCGCCAAGCGGCGTCACCTGGCCGTGCATATGGACGGTGCGCGCTTTGCGAATGCGGTCGCGGCGCTCGGCGTGCATCCTTCGGAAATCACATGGCGCGCGGGCGTCGACGTGTTGTGCTTCGGTGGCACGAAAAACGGCCTGCCCGTCGGCGAAGCCGTCGTGTTCTTCGATCAGAAGATGGCCGAAGACTTCGCGTATCGCGTCAAGCAGGCGGGGCAGCTCGCATCGAAGATGCGCTTTATTTCGTCGCCGTGGCTCGGTTTGCTCGAGAACGATGTGTGGCTGCGCAATGCGCGTCACGCCAATGCGATGGCCAGACTGCTGCGCGATCGCATCATCGACATCCCGGGTGTTTCGCTGATGTTCGAACCGCAAGCGAACGCAGTGTTCGCGAACCTGCCGGTCGCGGCCGCGAACGTGATGCGCAGCAAGGGCTGGAAGTTCTACGATTTCATCGGCGCGGGCGGATGCCGGCTGATGTGCGCATGGGACACGACGCCCGAGACCGTCGAGAAATTTGCGTTGGAACTTCGCGAGCTCTGCGCGGCGACCGCGTGACTTGCATAACACCACAGGCAGCCACAGGCAGGACAGTGATGGAATTCGATAAGGAAGTCGACGCGCGCGGGCTCAATTGCCCGCTGCCGATTCTTCGTGCCAAGAAAGCGCTCGCCGACATGACCTCGGGGCAGATCCTCAAGGTGCTCGCGACCGACCCGGGCTCGCAACGCGACTTCGCCGCCTTTGCGAAGCAGACGGGCAATCAGATCGTCGACACGCATGTCGAAGACAAGACGTTTGTCTTCCTGATGAAGCGCCGATAGATCAGAGCGACGATGGGTCACGTTCGGTACGACGCGTACCGGACGCGCCATAAAAAAACCGCCGGACTCAACATCCGGCGGTTTTTTTGTTACTGCATGCGGTACAGATCGATCAACGACCGATCGATCGCCACTCAGCTTTCCATCACCGGCGAGCGCGTACGCAGATACTCTTCGAACTCGTCCTTGACCTCGGGGTGACGCAGCGCGAACTCGACCGTCGCCTTCAGGTAACCGAGCTTGCTGCCGCAGTCGAAACGCGTGCCGTGATAGCGATAGGCGAGCACCTGCTCGTCGGCCATCAGCGACTGGATCGCGTCGGTCAGCTGCAGCTCGCCGCCGGCACCCGGCTTGAGCGTACGGATATGTTCAAAAATCCGCGGCTTGAGAATGTAGCGGCCGACCACACCGAGGTTTGACGGAGCGACTTCAGGCGCCGGCTTTTCGACGATGCCTGACAGCTTGATGATGTTCTTTTCCCATTCCTTGCCTTCGACGATCCCGTACGAGCGCGAGTCTTCGATGGGAATCTCTTCGACACCGATCACCGAGCTATGGAAGTGGTCGAAGACTTCGACCATCTGGGCGAGCACCGGCGGTTCGCCATACAGCAAGTCGTCAGCGAGCACGACGGCGAACGGGTCGTCGCCGACGAGCTTCTCGGCGCACAGCACGGCGTGGCCAAGGCCGAGTGCCTCGGGCTGACGCACGTAGAAGCAATCGACGTGCGACGGCTTGATGCTGCGCACGAGGTCGAGCAGCTTCTGCTTGCCACGCGCTTCGAGCTCGGCTTCGATCTCATAGGACTTGTCGAAGTGATCTTCGATCGCGCGCTTGCTGCGCCCGGTCACGAAGATCATTTCCGTGATGCCCGCTGCGATGGCTTCTTCGACCGCATACTGGATCAAAGGCTTGTCGACGACCGGCAGCATTTCCTTCGGGCTGGCCTTGGTGGCCGGCAGGAAGCGAGTGCCCAGGCCCGCAACCGGGAATACCGCTTTCTTGACTTTCAGCATCTGTGCCATGTCTCAGTACCTCGCCGTATAGATCGGAATCAAAAAGTTATGCGGGCAGACGCGCGAGCTGTGCGTGCAGCTTCGCGAGCGTCGATTCAAACTCCGCCAGGCGCTTGCGCTCTTGTTCCACCACCGCTTCGGGCGCGCGGGCGACAAAACTCTCATTACCCAGCTTGGCTTGCGCCTTGCTGACTTCACCGCTGAGGCGGGTCACTTCCTTCGAGAGCCGTTCGCGCTCGGCCTTCACGTCGATCTCGACCTTGAGCGCAAGCTTATCCGAACCCACGAGAGCAACCGGCGTGCCTGCGGCCGCTGCGTCGAGCGACGCTTCGTCGGCCATCACGGTAACTTCGGACAAACGGCCCAGCGCGCGCACATACGGTGCGAACGATTCGAGCTGAGCCGCGTTGCCGCTCGCGAGCAGCGGCACGCGCACGGCAGGCGACAGGTTCATCTCACCGCGCAGATTGCGGCACGCGTCGACCACGGCCTTGAGCTGGCCAACCCATGCTTCGGCCGCTTCATCAATCTTCTTCGGCTCGCTGAGCGGGTAAGCCTGCACCATGATCGAGGCGCCTTGCGCACTCGCATCGCTCGCAGCGGGATAGCGTCCCGCAAGCGGCGCAACTTTTTGCCAGAGCGCTTCAGTGATGAACGGAATCACCGGATGCGCGAGACGCAAGGTGGTTTCGAGCACACGCAGCAGCGTGCGGCGCGTCGCGCGTTGTTGCGCAGGCGTGCCATTCTGGATCTGTACCTTCGCCAGTTCGACATACCAGTCGCAGTACTCGTCCCAGACAAACTTGTAAATCGTGCTCGCGACGTTGTCGAGACGGAAGTCCGCAAAGCCCTTGGCAACATCGGCCTCGACACGTTGAAGCAGTGACACGATCCAGCGATCGGCTTGCGAGAAATCGAGGGCGCCATCCGGGCCGCAGTCACCCACGCACTCGCCGACGCCGCAGTCATGCCCTTCGCAATTCATCAGCACGAAGCGCGTTGCGTTCCAGAGCTTGTTGCAGAAGTTCCGATACCCCTCGCAACGCGCGAGGTCGAAATTGATGTTGCGGCCGAGCGTCGCGAGCGATGCCATCGTGAAGCGCAGCGCGTCGGTGCCGAACGACGGAATGCCGCTCGGGTAGTCCTTGCGTGTCTTCTTTTCGATCTGCGCCGCTTGCTTCGGATTCATCAGGCCAAACGTGCGCTTCTGGACCAGCGACTCGAGATCGATGCCGTCGACGAGATCGATCGGGTCGAGCGTGTTGCCCTTGGACTTCGACATCTTCTGGCCTTCGGCATCGCGCACCAGACCGTGGATGTAGACCGTATCGAACGGCACCTTGCCCGTGAAATGCGTCGTCATCATGACCATCCGGGCAACCCAGAAGAAGATGATGTCGAAGCCGGTCACGAGCACGGACGAGGGCAGGAAGCGTTCGAGCTCGGCCGTCTGATTCGGCCAGCCGAGTGACGAGAACGGCACGAGCGCCGACGAGAACCACGTGTCGAGCACGTCGTCGTCGCGCTTGAGCGCGCCCGTGTAGCCGGCGGCCTGAGCCTTCTCACGTGCTTCGTCTTCGCTGCGCGCGACGAACACCTGGCCGGCGTCGCCGTACCATGCGGGGATCTGATGGCCCCACCAGAGCTGGCGAGAGATGCACCAGTCCTGAATGTTTTCGAGCCACTGGTAGTACGTCGTCGACCAGTTCTCGGGCACGAACTTGATCTGTCCGTTGCGCACGACGTCGAGCGAGACTTCGGTGATCGACTTGCCGGCGTGCAACGTGCCTTCGGGAGCCGGCTTGCTCATCGCGACGAACCATTGGTCCGTGAGCATCGGCTCGAGCACGACGCCGGTACGGTCGCCGCGCGGTACCTGAAGCTTGTGCTTCTTGGTTTCAGCGAGCAGGCCGAGCGCTTCGAGGTCGGCTACGATCTGTTTGCGAGCATCGTAGCGATCGAGGCCGCGATACTTTTCAGGGCCGTTGTCGTTGATCTTCGCGTCGAGCGTGAGGATCTCGATCATCGGCAGCTTGTGGCGCAGACCGATCTGATAGTCGTTGAAATCGTGTGCGGGCGTGACCTTGACGACGCCCGTACCGAACTCACGATCGACGTAATCGTCAGCAATGATCGGGATCTCGCGATCGGTCAGCGGCAGCCTGACGGTCTTGCCGACGAGCGCCGTGTAGCGGTCGTCTTCCGGATGGACGATCACGGCGACGTCGCCGAGCATCGTTTCGGGACGCGTCGTCGCGACCGTCAGGTGGCCGGAGCCGTCGGCCAGCGGATAGTCGATATGCCAGAGGAAGCCATCTTCCTCTTCGCTCGACACTTCGAGGTCCGACACGGCGGTGCCGAGCTTCGGATCCCAGCTGACGAGACGCTTGCCGCGGTAGATCAGGCCCTGTTCATAGAGGCGGACGAATACTTCGCGCACGGCGGTCGACATCTTGTCGTCCATCGTGAAATATTCGCGAGACCAGTCGATCGACGCACCCAGGCGACGCACCTGGCTCGTGATCGTCGAGCCCGATTGCTGCTTCCATTCCCATACGCGTTCAACGAACTTCTCGCGGCCGAGGTCATGGCGCGAGACCTTCTGCGCATCGAGCTGGCGTTCGACGACGATTTGCGTCGCGATACCCGCGTGGTCGGTGCCCGGCACCCACAGCGTGTTTTCGCCGAGCATGCGGTGATAGCGCGTGAGGCTATCCATGATCGTCTGATTGAACGCATGGCCCATATGCAGGGTGCCCGTGACGTTCGGCGGCGGCAGCTGGATCGAGAAATCTTTCGCGCCCTCGGCGAAGCTCGGCTTCGCATAACCGCGTTGCGCCCATTCCGGGCCCCAGTGCGCCTCGATGGTGTGGGGCTCGAAGCTCTTCGCGAGGGTGGTCTCGGTACCCGCAGCTTGTTCTGCCGGGGTCTCGCTGATGCTGTCGCTCATTGAATTCTGCGTAGGTTGGCGTGAAAGCTTGAATTATAAGGGGTTCGGCGGTCCTTCAACGGTGCGGTGGACCGCTTGCCCGCATCCGGAGCGGAATTGGCTCGATTTGGCGACACACGCGGTGCGAATCCGCCATCGTCTCAAGCGCGTTCCGCGGCGGATCGGCCGTAGCCGGCGACATTTGCGCGCGAATCCCGCATCGCCTGACGAAATCTGTCTCGCGGGGCGACTACCGCGATGGACATGATCGTTGCCAAGCGTTTGGCCTATGCATTCTCGGGCAGATTTGCCGCTTCTTGCCCGCCGTTCTCTAGCCGTTCTCCGACCAATTCGTGCGGGACTGGGTCCGCTGCTCCCGCGCGCTTCGGCCGAAGCCGTCCGGTAAAAAGACGCGTGGCCGTTGCAGCGATCGCGCACATCGGAGCCGATGCCGCGCGCCGATGCCGGGTGCCGTCGCCGGTCGTCGCTCGCGCCTTATAATGTGCGGCCGCTCCACCGAACATCCTGCGAAACGCCTTCATGTCCGATCTGCTTGCCAATCTGAATCCCGAACAGCTCGCCGCGGTGACGCTGCCCGACGAGCCCGCGCTGATTCTCGCCGGGGCGGGCAGCGGCAAAACGCGCGTGCTGACGACGCGTATCGCGTGGTTGATCCAGACGGGGCAGGTCAGCCCGAACGGCATTCTCGCGGTCACGTTCACGAACAAGGCGGCACGCGAGATGGTCGGGCGGCTCGAGGCGATGTTGCCGATCAATACGCGAGGCATGTGGATCGGCACCTTTCACGGGCTGTGCAACCGCATGCTGCGCGCGCATTTCCGCGATGCCGGATTGCCGCAGACGTTTCAGATCCTCGATACGGCGGACCAGCTTTCGGCGGTCAAGCGCCTGATGAAGGGCCTGAACGTTGATGACGAAAAGTACCCGCCGAAGAACGTCGTGTACTTCATCAACAATGCGAAAGAGCAGGGACTGCGGCCGTCGAAAGTCGAAGCGACCGACAGTTTCAATCGCAAGCTCGTCGAACTTTACGAAGCCTACGACGCGCAATGCCAGCGCGAAGGTGTGGTCGATTTCGCCGAACTGCTGCTGCGTTGCTATGAGCTATTGATGATGTCGGCGCCGTTGCGCGCGCATTATCAAAACCGTTTCCGCCACGTGCTCGTCGACGAGTTCCAGGATACGAACCGGCTTCAATACGCGTGGCTCAAGCTGCTCGCGGGCGAACACAACGCCGTCTTCGCCGTGGGCGATGACGATCAAAGTATTTACGCATTCCGCGGCGCGAATGTCGGAAATATGGCGGATTTTGAACGCGAGTTTCGCGTCCGTCATTTAATCAAGCTGGAACAGAATTATCGATCGCATGGATTTATTCTTGATGCGGCGAATCAGCTGATTTCCAATAATTCACGCCGTCTGGGCAAAAATCTGCGTACCGACGCAGGGCACGGCGAGCCCGTGCGCGTGTATGAAGCGGCGACCGACAACCAGGAAGCGAATTTCATTGTCGAAGAGATTCGCGCGCTGCTGAATCAGGGACTGTCGCGCGGCGAAGTCGCGATTCTGTACCGTAGCAACGCGCAATCGCGCGTGATCGAACACACGCTCGTCAATGTGGGTTTGCCGTATCGCGTGTATGGCGGCTTGCGATTTTTCGAGCGACAGGAAGTCAAGCATGCGCTCGCCTATTTGCGTCTGATCGACAACCCGAATGACGACACCGCATTTGCACGGGTGGTGAATTTCCCTGCGCGCGGTATTGGCGCACGGTCAATCGAACAACTGGCAGACGCAGCGCGTTTGTACAACTGTTCGATGGCGGCAGCCGTGCCGTATACGACGGGCAAGGCCGGTTCGAGCCTCGGCGCCTTCGCGAAGCTGATCGACAAGATGCGCGCCGAGACGCTGCCGTTGAGCTTGCCTGAAACCGTCGAATACGTGATTCGCGAAAGCGGGCTGATTGGTCACTACGAGACGGAGCGCGAAGGCGAAGACCGTATCGAGAACTTGCGCGAGCTGATCAATGCGGCCGCGGCATTCGTCGGTGAGGCGGGTTATGGACTGAACGCGCCGGCGCGCGTGATCGCCATGGCGCCGAATGCGATCAACGCGCCGCAGCTCGATGTCGACGGTGTTCAGATTCTCGACGCCGATGCACCTGGTGGCGATCTGCCGGCCAACGATTTGATGACGCCGCTGGCGGGTTTCCTGTCGCACGCGTCGCTCGAGGCGGGCGACAATCAGGCTCAGGCCGGTCAAGATGCTATCCAGTTGATGACCGTGCACGCGGCGAAGGGACTCGAATTTACGGTCGTGTTCATCACGGGCCTCGAAGAGGGACTCTTCCCGCACGAGAACTCGGCCGTCGACCCTGACGGGCTCGAAGAAGAACGGCGTCTGATGTACGTCGCCATCACGCGTGCGAAGGAACGACTCTATGTGTCGTTCACGCAGAGCCGCATGCTCCACGGCCAGACACGCTACAACGTGCGTTCGCGCTTCCTCGCAGAACTACCCGAGACCTCGCTCAAGTGGCTGACCCCGCAGACGGATGCCGGCGCGCGTTGGGGCGGCCGTTCGGACAATGCAGGTTGGGGGCGCGACTGGTTCGGCCGGTCGGGTGGCGAAGAAGGCCGCGGCGGCGGAGGTCAGCGTAGCGGCTACGGTCGTCGTATTGCCAACGGCGGTGGCGATGACGAAGAGGGATACTCGAGCGGCCGCCGAAGCGCTGACGAAGCCTATACCGGCAACACGCCGTTACCGGCCTACGCCAACAAGCAGCGCGCGGCCGAAACAGGATTCCGCGTCGGCCAGCCTGTGTTTCATACGAAATTCGGCGAAGGCACGATCACCGCGCTCGAAGGCGCGGGCGACGATGCGCGCGCGCAGGTCAACTTCCGTCGCAATGGCCAGAAGTGGCTCGCGTTGGCCGTCGCCAAGCTTCAGCCGATTGAAGACTAAAGAGCTTATTTTCCGTCAGGAAAGTCCACGCGCGGCGCGTCGCCATCTTCCGACGCGTCGAAGCAACCGCGATACGTCGCAAAGAACGAGCAATAAATCATCGCGATCGTCGCCACGGTGAGCGGTGCCAGCACCATCAGCGTCAACAGTGACGTGCCCGCCAGCATGGCGATCTGAATGCCGAGCACCCCAAGCACCCCCTGGACCACCGCCCAGCACAAGGCATAGACCGTAAAGGCCCAGCGGTTGCGCCACAGCGCCATCCAGCTGAAGAACAAAGCCTTGGCGGGCGGGACCTTATGCCATGCGACCAGCACGGGCGCGAACCACATCAGCACCGAAACCGGCATATACAGAATGGCGAAGATCGCCGTCGCCACGGCCGTCTCGGTGAGGTGCGCAACCCCTTCCGCGTAGTCGGGGTCGATACCCAGCACCGCGCTCCGGAAGATGATGCCGCCGTCGGCGACCGACGTGAGCCCGAACGCGGCGATCACCATGACTGAATTGATCACGCCGAGAATCAGCAGGTCGACTGCGACGCGCCGGCCATGCGCACGAAACCCGCTGACCAGCACCGTCGGGAAAAAGGGTTTGCCACTGATCGCTTCACGGCTTGCTGCCATGAAGCCGACGGAAATGCCGGGGGTAAACAAAAAGGACAGCAATGCGCCGCCCACGGGTACCTGCGCGAGCAACAACCACGCGAACAGGTAGGCCATGAGCAGCATCATGAACGCGAGCGGATTGCGCCTGAACACCCAGATGCCCTGGCGGAACCATACGTAACCCGTCTTCGCGGGGACTTCAATCAGGCGCATGAGTCAAACGGAAATGCGTTGCACTGTGTGGTCGCGACCGCATCACGACGGCAAACCCACCGACGCCGCGCCGATGCGATCGGCGAGAATGCGTTCGAAATGGCCCGGATCGTGTGGCTTGAGCATTTCGGCGGCGCGCGGTTTATGGAAATCGTATAGCCGTGAGACCCAGAACCGATACGCGCCGGCGCGCAGCATATCGCGCCAATGGTGCGTTTCAGCAGGCGTCAGCGGCCGCACGGTCTGATAGGCACGAACCAGCGCGGTCGCGCGCGCTTCGTCCAGTTCGCCCGTCGCGAGATCGACGCACCAGTCATTGACGGTGACGGCCAGATCGAACAGCCACTTGTCGCAACCGGCAAAATAAAAATCGAAGAAGCCACCGAGGCGGTCGCCGCCTTCTTCACTGCCATGCGAGAACAGCACGTTGTCGCGGAACAGATCGCAGTGGCAGGGTCCGCCGGGCAGCGCCGCATAGTCCTCAGATGCAAAAAACGCGCGTTGATGGTCGAGTTCGTCGACCAGCATCCGTTTTGCGTCGCCGTCGAGGAAGGGCACGATCTCCGGCACGACATGCTCCCACCAGCTGAAGCTGCGCAGGTTCGGCTGATGCGATGCGAAGTCGCGTCCCGCAAGGTGCATGCGCGCGAGCATCTGACCTACTTCGGCGCAATGATGCGCGTTGGGCGAGAGCTGCGGCCGACCGTCGAGCTTGGTCACGATCGTCGCAGGCTTGCCATGCAGCGTACCGAAGAGCTGGCCGTCGTCGCGGACGACGGGGTCGGGCACGGGCACGCGATGACCTGCGAGGTGACGCATCAGGTCGAGATAGAACGGCAGTTCTCCGGCCGTCAGCTTCTCGAAGATCGTGAGCACGTAGTCGCCGCGCTCGGTCGTCAGAAAGAAGTTGCTGTTCTCGATGCCCGAGGCAATGCCACGGAACTCGAGCACGTTGCCGAGCGAGTAGTGCGTCAGAAACCCTGCGAGGTCTGCGTCATTGACAGCGGTGAAGACAGCCATGCACTCAATAGGAGAGATGAATTGACGGGAGGCGGCCCGTGCTCGGCCCATTGCCGGAGTTCGGGATATTCGGCGTCGTATCTGGTGGCGGGGACATCTGATAGTTCGTGCCGAAACCCGAATGCACATTGATCTCGGTCGGCTTGCCGCGGTCCCGATATTCGGTGATCTCGGTGCCGTCGAGTTCCTTTTCGTGGAAACTCGGCTGGCGCTGGTCCGTGAACTCGACCTTCGAGCTCGCGCTGCCGTTGGCTGTCGGGGTGCGATTGATCTTGTCGAGGTCGGGCAGGCCGGCCTGTTCGTTCGGCGACAGGTGCTCGGCTGGCGGTGGGGCATTGGTCGGGCGTGCGGCCGCTTGACCGCTTGCCGTATTGGCGGCGGGCGCCTGCTGCGGTGAGTCGACCTGCGGGGGCACTGCAAGCGGGTTGTCCTGGCCTGGCGACGCCGCGGATACGGGTGTCGCGGCAAGGACGAGCGTCGCGCAGAGCGCGCCGGCTGCGACGAGGAGCGGCTTCATTGTGATTCTCCGTTCTGATCCGGCGATTCTAGCAAACGGAATGGGGACTGGCGGCCAGCGTTGTCGAAATCGGGGCGATAATGTTTGCGGACAACACAGAGTGATTGACGATGAGCCATAAGCCGTTCGAGACTGAACTGATCGCCGATCCCGCCGAAGCGGTGGCGCGCGCGACGACGATCTATGAAACCAACACTGCGGCGCTGCGCGACGCGTTCGGCCGTTACCGGCGCGGCGAGCAATTCGATTCCCGCGTGCATGCGTACTATCCGTTCGTGCGGGTGCGGTCCGATGTCAATGCGAATATCGACTCGCGCCATTCCTATGGCTTCGTGTCGGGGCCTGGCATCTTTGAGACGACGCTGACGCGCCCCGACCTGTTTGGCGACTACTACCGCCAGCAACTGCGCCTGCTTGCCAAAAACCATAAAGTGGCCATCGAAGTCGGTCAGTCCGACCAGCCGATTCCCGTCCATTTTGCGTTTTCGGAAGGCATCCACCTCGAGGGCGATCTGAGTCCGGACCGGTTGCGCATGATCCGCGACCTCTTCGATGTGCCCGATCTCGCCGCGCTCGACGACCGTATCGTCAACGGCACGTATGAGCCGCCCGAAGGCGCGCCGCGCCCGCTTGCGCTCTTTACCGCCGCCCGGGTGGACTTTTCGCTGCATCGGCTTCGGCACTACACGGCGACCTCGCCGACGCATTTCCAGAACTACGTGCTCTATACGAACTATCAGTTCTATATCGACGAGTTCGTGAAGCTCGGCCTGAAACTGATGGAACGGACGGACGACCCCGCCGAGCGCGAGTATCGCAGCCAGTATTCCGCGTTCGTCGAGCCGGGCGACGTCATGACCTACAACACGAACCTCAGCGGCGATTCGGGTCATGGCTCGCCGCCGCCGCGTCTGCCGCAGATGCCGGCCTATCACCTCAAGCGGACCGACGGCAGCGGCATCACGATGATCAACATCGGCGTCGGGCCGTCGAATGCGAAGACGATCACGGACCACGTCGCCGTTTTGCGGCCCCATGCATGGGTGATGCTGGGCCACTGTGCGGGGTTGCGCAACACGCAACGTTTGGGCGACTACGTGCTGGCTCACGGCTATGTGCGCGAAGATCACGTGCTGGACGAGGACCTGCCGCTCTGGGTGCCAGTGCCGAACCTGGCCGAAATCCAGGTGGCACTCGAGCGCGCGGTCGCGGACGTGACGCGGCTCGAAGGGCCGGAGCTCAAGCGGGTCATGCGCACGGGCACCGTGGCGAGCGTCGACAACCGGAACTGGGAGTTGCGCGATCACCGCGAACCGGTCATGCGCCTGTCACAGAGCCGCGCGATCGCCCTGGATATGGAAAGCGCGACGATTGCGGCGAACGGCTTCCGCTTCCGGGTGCCGTACGGCACGTTGCTGTGCGTATCGGACAAGCCGCTGCATGGCGAACTCAAGCTGCCGGGCATGGCCGATCAGTTCTATAGCGCGCAAGTCGGGCAGCATTTGCAGATCGGTGTCCGCGCGATGGAGTTGCTGCGCGAAAACGGGCTCGCCAAGCTGCATAGCCGCAAGCTGCGCAGCTTTGCGGAAGTCGCGTTCCAGTAAGCGGAGCAAGCTGCATAGGGAAAGACCATACGGCGCCCTGCGGGTGTCGTATGGCTATTGCGTCTGTCAATCAATGCAAGCAGTGCATCGGGCCCACGGGGTCCACGCGTAGGCAGTACCTCGCAAGCGCCACGGATGACGTGACGATTCGAATCCCTCCCGTCGAGGGAGGGATTGCGCAAGCTGTCTGCAACAGCCGATGTTACAGATAGAACATCCGGTCGTCGTCGCTCTTGGCCGGGACCTCGGTCGGCGCGCCGCGTTCCTCGTAGAAGGCAAGCACGTGCTCGAGCACTTCATCGGGGTCGTCGGTGATCTTCATGAGATCGAGGTCGTTCTCGCCGATCAGGCCCATCGGGATCAACTGTGCCTTGAACCAGTCGAGCAGGCCTTCCCAGAACGTTGACCCAACGAGCACGATCGGCACATGACGCGACTTCTTCGTCTGGATCAGCGTCAGCACTTCGGCGAGCTCATCGAGCGTGCCGAAGCCGCCGGGCATTACGATCACGGCGTCCGAGTTCTTGACGAACGTGACCTTGCGCGTGAAGAAGTGGCGAAAGCGCAGCGAGATGTCCTGCCACGGATTGCCGTGCTGCTCATGCGGCAGTTCGATGTTGAGGCCGACCGACGGCGCTTTGCCCGCATGCGCGCCCTTGTTGGCCGCTTCCATGATGCCCGGGCCGCCGCCCGAGATCACGGCGAAGCCCGCATCGGAAAATTTGCGTGCGATCGCCATCGTCAGCTTGTAGTACTCATTGGTCGGTTTGAGCCGCGCCGAACCATAGATACTGACTGCCGGGCGAATCTCCGAGAGGTACTCGGTCGCCTCGATGAACTCTGCCATAATCGTGAACATCTGCCACGACGCACGGGCTTTCTTGGCTGTCGCCTTCTCTTGATCTGCGATGGATCGCAGACTCGGAATCACTTTTCTCTTGTTCATATGTCTGTGCAACCCAACCTGGTCGGAAGGACCCTCTTATTGGTCGATGGCTCGAGCTATCTGTATCGGGCCTACCACGCGATGCCGGACCTGCGTGGACCGGAAGGCGAACCTACTGGCGCGCTGTACGGCATCATCAATATGTTGCGGCGCCTGCGCAAAGAGTATGCAGCAGAGTATAGCGCTTGCGTATTCGACGCTAAAGGGAAGACGTTTCGGGACGACATCTATCCCGAATACAAGGCGAACCGTCCATCGATGCCCGAGGATCTCGCGCGGCAGATCGAGCCGATCCACGTTGCCGTGCGCGCGCTGGGCTGGCCGCTCGTCATGGTCGATGGCGTCGAGGCCGACGATGTGATCGGCACCTTGTCGCGTCGCGCCGAGGCGGCCGGCATGAAAGTCATCGTGTCGACCGGCGACAAGGATCTCGCGCAACTCGTGACCGATCACGTGACGCTCGTCAACACGATGAGCAACGAGACGCTCGATCCCGCCGGCGTGGTCGGCAAGTTCGGCGTGCCGCCGAACCGGATCATCGACTACCTGTCGCTGATCGGCGATACGGTCGATAACGTGCCGGGCGTCGACAAGTGCGGCCCGAAGACTGCGGTCAAATGGCTCACGGCCTACGATTCGCTCGACGGTGTGGTTGAGCATGCGGCCGAGATCAAAGGGGCGGTCGGCGACAACCTGCGTCGCGCGCTCGACTTTCTTCCGACCGCACGCCGGCTCGTGACCGTCGATACGGATTGCGATCTGGCGCCGCACGTCGAGACGATCGAGACGTCGCTCGAGACACGCGGTGAAGCGCTGGATGCGATGCGCGAGGTCTATCGTCGTCACGGATTCAAGACATGGGCGCGCGAAGCCGACGCTGCCGTGCAATCGGCCGAAAAGGCCAGTGCCGGCGGAGCGCAGGGGAGCCTTGGACTCGACGACAGCGACACGAACGAGCTCGCGCCGCAGATCGAAATGCAGCCGGCCGTCGAACTCGCCAGGACTTACGAGGCGATCCTGAGCTGGGAGGTTTTCGACGCATGGCTCGCGAAGATCGAAGCGGCCGAACTCACGGCATTCGATACGGAGACGACTTCGCTTGAGCCGATGCTCGCGCGGCTCGTCGGGATGTCGTTCTCGGTCAAGGCCGGCGAAGCGGCCTATCTGCCGCTGACCCATCGCGGACCCGATGCGCCCGTGCAATTGCCGATCGATGAAGTGCTGGCCCGGCTCAGGCCGTGGCTCGAGAATCCCGATCGCAAGAAGCTCGGTCAGAACCTCAAGTACGACGAACATGTGCTCGCGAACCACGGCATCCGCATGGCCGGGGTCGTGCACGACACGATGCTCGAATCGTATGTCGTCGAGTCGCATCGTTCGCACGATATGGACGGCATGGCCTTGCGCCATCTGAACCTCAAGACGATCAAGTACGAAGACGTGTGCGGCAAGGGCGCGTCGCAGATCGGCTTCGATGAAGTCCCCGTCGACAAGGCGACCGACTATGCGGCCGAAGACGCCGATATCACGTTGCGCCTTCATCAGTTCCTGTATCCGCAGGTACACAAGGGCGAAGGGCTGCAACGCGTGTATGGCGAGATCGAAGTGCCGGTCTCGCGTGTGCTGTGGCAGATCGAGCGCAATGGCGTGCTGATCGATGCTGCCCGGCTCGAAGCGCAAAGCAATGAAATCGGCACACGGCTCGTCGAACTTGAGAAGGAGGCGCACGAACTTGCCGGCGGCCCCTTCAATCTGAATTCGCCCAAGCAGATCGGCGAGATCTTCTTCGAAAAGCTGCAGCTGCCGGTCGTCAAGAAGACGCCGAGCGGCTCGCCGTCGACCGACGAAGAGGTGTTGCAAAAGCTGGCTGAAGACTATCCGTTGCCCAAGCTGTTGCTCGATTTCCGGGGCTTGTCGAAGCTCAAGTCGACCTATACCGACAAGCTGCCCAAGATGATCAACGCCGATACGGGACGCGTGCATACGAACTATGCGCAAGCTGTTGCGGTGACCGGGCGACTCGCGTCGAACGATCCGAATCTGCAGAACATTCCCGTGCGCACGCAGGAAGGCCGCCGGATTCGCGAAGCGTTCGTCGCGCCGCCGGGCAGTCGCATCATGTCGGCCGACTATTCGCAGATCGAGTTGCGGATCATGGCGCATATCTCGGGCGACGAGAACTTGCTGCGCGCGTTCGCTGCGGGTGAGGATATTCACCGGGCGACCGCCGCCGAGATTTTCAGCGTGACGCCGCTCGAAGTGACCTCCGATCAGCGACGCGTTGCCAAGACGATCAACTTCGGGTTGATCTACGGCATGAGCGCGTTTGGTCTCGCGGCGAATCTGAGCATCGCGCGCGATGCGGCGAAGCTCTATATCGACCGTTATTTCACGCGTTATCCGGGTGTCGCGGCCTACATGGAAGAAACACGTCAGGCCGCGCGCGAGCACGGTTACGTGGAGACCGTGTTCGGCCGGCGCCTCTGGCTGCCCGAGATCAATGGTGGCAACGGACCGCGCCGGCAAGCTGCCGAACGTGCAGCGATCAACGCGCCGATGCAGGGCACGGCCGCCGATCTGATCAAGCTGTCGATGATCGCCGTGCAAGGCTGGCTCGAAAATGCGCAGCGGCGCAGCAAGATGATCATGCAGGTGCACGACGAACTCGTGCTCGAAGTCCCCGATGAGGAATTCGAGGAGGTTCGCGTCAAGTTGCCGGAACTCATGTGTGGTGTCGCGCAGCTGAAGGTGCCGCTCGTGGCCGAAGTCGGCTCGGGAGCGAACTGGGAAGAAGCGCACTGATCCAGCGCCGCGCGCCGATGTGCAGGCACCTTCGACCGTGCGATACGCTGAGCGTGTCGCACGGGATGCCGCCGCGTAGCGCATTCGGACGCTGATACCTGCGGGCATGCCGTACCCACCCCACCGGCTGTGGGGCCGTGACGTGCGCGTGTCCGGCGAGGCACTTGTATAAGGCCGCGAATGCGAGGCCTGACGACCTGATCTGAGTTTTCAAACTAGGGAGGGCGCAGTCATGCAACGAATCGTAGTGGTCGGCGGCGGTGCCGGCGGACTCGAACTGGTGACGCGGTTGGGCGATCGGCTCGGATCGCGCACGCGTACCCCACGCGCCGAGATCATTCTGATCGACCGGTATCCCACGCACGTCTGGAAGCCGCTGCTGCATGAAGTCGCGGCGGGCAGCATGGATCCGTTCACGCATCAGCTCGAATATGCGGCGCAGGCGCGCTGGCATGGCTTCGAGTTTCAGCAGGGCGAACTCGTCGGTCTCGATCGCACGCGCAAGATCGTGCAGGTCGGTGAATTGCGCGACGAGGACGGCACGCTGTTGCTGCCGGCTCGCGAGATCGCGTACGACACGCTCGTGCTTGCGATCGGCAGCACGACGCATTTCTTCGGAGTACCCGGCGCTGATCAATATGCGATCGCCCTGGATACGGTTGCCCAAGCGGAGCGCTTTCGTCGCCGGCTCGTCGCCTTATGCATGCGGGCTAGACATTGGCATGCGACGGCGGACGCGGAGTCTGCATCCCCGGAGCCCCATCGGGAAGTGCGCGTGGCGATTGTGGGTGGCGGTGCGACCGGCGTCGAGCTGTCCGCCGAGTTGCGCAATACGGCCCAGGTGCTCGCCGCCTATGGATTGCATGACGTCGATCCGAAACATGATCTGGCGATCACCCTCGTCGAGGCGGGGCCGCGATTGCTACCTGCGCTCTCGGAGCGGCTATCGGAAGAAACGCGCAAGCTACTCGTCAAGCTTGGCGTGAGCGTGATGCTCGACGCGCGCGTCGAGGCGGTCGAACCCGAAGGACTCCGGCTCGCGGGCGGGGATCACGTGGTGGCCGACCTGGTCGTGTGGGCCGCCGGCATCAAGGCATCTCCGGTGCTCGCGCGACTGGATGGGCTTGCGACGAATCGATTGGGGCAGCTCTGCGTGACGCAGACCTTGCAAACCGAAACCGATTCGTCGATTTTTGCGCTGGGCGACTGCGCGAGCTGTGCGTGGGGCGCCGACCGGCGCGTGCCGCCGCGCGCCCAGGCCGCGCATCAGCAGGCCAGCTTTCTGTTCGACATGCTGCTGCGGCGCATGGACGGCAAGCCGCCGCTCGGCGAATTCGAGTATCGCGACTTCGGCTCGCTGGTGTCGCTGGGTCGCTTCAGCGCGGTCGGCAGCCTGATGGGCGGTCTGATCGGCGGCAGCATGTTCGTCGAAGGGTTGTTTGCGCGCTTCATGTACACGTCGCTGTACCGGCTGCATATCGCGGCCTTGCACGGGTACCCGCGCATGGTCCTCGATACGTTCGCGCATTGGTTACGGCGTTCGACCATGCCGCGCGTGAAGTTGCACTGAAGCCACGTTACGTCAGTCACTGAAGCGAGCGGAGGCGAATGTCTTATGCACCCGCACCGCTCGCTCGTACGGTGTATCACGCCGTAGTTTGAGTGCAATGTGCGATGCACTCGCACGCCGCCTCTCTCGGCTCTGCTCACCCGATAACGCGCACCGCTCCCTGGTTCAGGGGTGTGCGCCAGTCGCGACCGGTCGCTTCGGATCGGACGACCACTCACTCCACGAGCCGCCATACAGCGCGGCGCCATGCAGGCCCGCCACTTCCATCGCGAGCAGGTTATGGCACGCCGTCACGCCTGAGCCGCATTGCATGATGGCGCGCTCGGGCGGCACCTGACCCAGAACCGTATGGAACTCGTCGCGCAAGGTGTGTGCGGGCTTGAAGCGGCCGTCAGCCGAAAGGTTGTCCTTGAACGGACGGTTCAGCGCACCGGGGATATGGCCGCCGACCGGGTCGATCGTTTCGTTTTCGCCGCGATAGCGATCCGCCGCGCGCGCATCGACGACGATTCGCTCGAGGCTCTTGAGATTGCGCTCGACGCCCGCCGCGTCGATCGTCACGGCGAGCGGTGCGCCATGGTTGAACAGTTGAGGTGTCTCGACCGGCACGTCGGTCACGAGCTGCATGCCCGCCTGAGTCCAGGCGTCGACGCCGCCATCGAGCACGGCCACCGAGTCATGACCCAGCCAGCGCAGCAACCACCAGAGACGCGCGGCATACATGCCGCCCAGTCCGTCATAGGCGACCACCTGAACGCCATTCGTGAGTCCGCGATCGCCGAAGTGGCGCGCCAGCGCGTCGCGGTCCGGCAGCGGGTGGCGTCCGTTGGTGCCGGTCTTGGCGCCCGACAAATCCCGATCGAGATGGAAATAGTGCGCGCCCGGCACATGGCCCTGAGCGTACGCACGCTCGCCTGCCGAGGCGTCGGCAAGATCGAAACGGCAATCGACGACGTAGACCGATTCTTTCGACGCCTGGAGTCGTTCTGCGAGATTGGCTGCGGAAATCAACGTGGTGAAATGCGAGTGCGACATGGCGACCTCTTTGAAAGCCTTCGGGCAAGCCCGGCTGGCGTCCTGGTGTGGGGCAGGGCGCAGCGGACTCATTGGCCCGCCGCGACGTCAGACAATGCTGATGATGTCACAGCTTGCGTGACGACTCGATACCGGCAATATCGGCCAAAGCCGGCCCGGGGTCGGCCAAAGGGGGCCGGGCGAAAAAAAAGGACTGTCGATTCGACAGTCCTTTTCGTTGATGCGCGCAGTGTGTTTCCAGGCAAGTCGCCCGACGCCGGTTGCCCGTCGCCGGTCGCGTGCCGCTTCAATGCATGACGCTTTACTTCAATGCGCCAGTCGGCTCCATCTCGCGACGGTAGAACTCGTGGAAGTGCTGCATGCCATCTTCCATCGGGCTCTGGTACGGACCGACCTGCGATTCACCGCGCATCATCAACGCGCGACGGCCCGCGTCCATCCGCTCGGCGATTTCGTCATCTTCGCGCGCAGTTTCCATATAGGCGGCGCGCTCGGCTTCGACGAACTCGCGCTCGAACAGCGCAATCTCTTCGGGGTAGTAGAACTCGACGATATTCGTCGTCTTCTGCGGCCCCCGCGGAATCAGCCATGACACGACGAGCACATGCGGATACCACTCGATCATGAGGCCCGGGTAATACACCATCCAGATCGCGCCGAACTCGGGCGGCTTGCCGTTGCGGAAGTTGAGGACCGCGTCGTGCCACTTGCGATACGTCGGGCTGCCGGGCTTGGCCAGGTCCTGATGAACGCCGACCGTCTGCACGCTGTACCACTCGCCGAACTCCCAGCGCAGGTCGTCGCACGAGACGAAGCTGCCCAGACCCGGGTGGAACGGCACAACGTGATAGTCCTCGAGGTAGACCTCGATAAACGTCTTCCAGTTGTAGTCGCAGTCGTGCATCTCGACGTGATCGAACTTGAATTCCGAAAAGTCGAAATGATGCTGCGTCCCGAGCTTCGCCAGGTCGCGCGCGACATCGCGTCCGCCCTGCTCGAAGAGCAGGCCTTGCCAGTTCTGCAACGGCGTGCGGCCCAGATCCAGACAAGGATTGTCCGGAAAATGCGGTGCGCCGAGCAACTCGCCCTTGAGGTCGTACGTCCAGCGATGCAGGGGACAGACAACGTTTTGCGTGTGCCCGCGACCGTTGAGCATGATGGCCTGGCGGTGACGGCACACGTTGGACAGCAGTTCGATGGACTCGGCGTTGCGAACGAGCACGCGCCCTTCGGCCTCGGAGGGCAGGGCGTAGTAGTCGCCGGCCTCCGGCACCATCAATTCGTGCCCGATATAGCGCGGACCTCGCTTGAACAGCGTTTCGATCTCCTGGTCTAGCAGGGCTTGATCGAAATATGCCGTGACCGGCAACTGACTGTGAATGGACTTAAGCTGAACAGCAGTGCTCAGATTGGACATTCCCACTCCCAATTGCAGAAAGCAGTGAACAACCCAACCATCGAATACTCGATTTGGGGAAACGGGCGATTATACCCAAGCGGGCGGGTTTGGGGGGATTGTTTAAGTATTCAGTTGACGTTAAGTCCCTGATTTCGTCAGGAAAATACGCGAATACTCGAATGTCGAACGGGGTCCGTGGGGCGGACTCTGTCGGTTTTACCGTAGAATGACGGACTTGGCTGCAATCTTAAATACTGACATGGCGAACACCGCTATTCCGAATCGACCCGAAGCGCCTGCTGGCGCGGGTGTGTCGGCCGCGGGCCCGGCGGCCGGCGAGGCGCCGGCAAGCTACGAGGCGGCTGTGGCCGAACTCGAGGGGCTGGTAGCGAAAATGGAAGGCGGTGCGCTGTCGCTCGAGGATTCGCTGAGTGCCTACCGCCGCGGCTCGCAACTCGTCTCGTATTGCCAGCAACAGCTGGAAAAAGTCGAGCAGCAAGTGCGGGTACTCGACGGCGAGGTCCTCAAGCCCCTCGCGACCGATGAGGACGATGCATGAATTTCAATGAATGGACCCGTGCGGTGCTCGCCCGTACCGAAGCGGCGCTCGAAGCGCGCCTGCCGTCGGCCGAGGTTGAGCCCGGACGCCTTCACGATGCGATGCGTTACACCACGCTCGGCGGCGGCAAACGCGTACGGCCGCTGCTCGTGCATGCTGCCGGCCTGCTGACCGGCGCGACGCCCGAGGCACTCGACGCGGCCGGTGCGGCGATCGAGATGATCCACGTCTATTCGCTCGTGCATGACGATATGCCTGCCATGGACGACGATTCGATGCGTCGCGGCAAGCCCACGGTACACGTTCAATATGACGAAGCCACGGCACTGCTCGTCGGCGATGCGCTGCAATCGCAGGCGTTCATTACGCTGAGCGACGCACCGGTGCCCGCTGCTCGTAAGGCTGCGTTGCTGCGCGAGCTCGCGTATGCGAGTGGTTCGCTCGGCATGGCCGGCGGCCAGGCGATCGATCTCGCGAGCGTCGGCATCGCGCTCGACCGCCCGTCGCTCGAGAAGATGCATCGGATGAAGACGGGTGCGTTGTTGCGCGCGGCCGTGTTCATGGGCGCGCTGTGCGGCGACGAAGCGCCCGAGAGCCTGGATGCGGCCGCAGGCGTGGCCGCGCAGACGCGCGCCCAGGCTGGCGGTGCCGCCGTCGCTGAAGCGATCGACGCCGCGACGCTTGCTGCTGCGCTCGAACGCTATTCCGCCGCGGTCGGACTGGCTTTTCAGGTCGTCGACGATATTCTCGACGTGACCGCCGACTCCGCGACGCTCGGCAAGACAGCGGGCAAGGACGAGAAGGACAACAAGCCGACGTACGTCTCGCTGCTTGGACTGGACGAGGCGCGCAAGCTTGCGAAGCAGTTGCAGGCCGATGCACATGCGGCCCTGGCGCCCTTCGGCGATCGCGCCGAGCGGCTCGCGCAACTCGCCGACCTGGTCGTCGAACGCGCGAACTAAAAATACAGACGGTCGCAGACCGCCGAAGATCCCTGGAATCGAACAACGATGTATGACTTGCTGAAAACCATCGACGACCCCGTCACACTGCGCAAGCTGGACCGCAGTGAACTGACGCGCCTCGCCGACGAATTGCGCGCCTTCCTGCTCGAAAGCGTTGCACAGACCGGCGGGCACTTGTCGTCGAACCTCGGCACGGTCGAGCTCACGATCGCACTCCACTACGTGTTCGACACGCCGGATGACCGGATCGTGTGGGACGTGGGTCACCAGACCTACCCGCACAAGATCCTGACAGGCCGGCGTGAGCGCATGAACACGCTGCGTCAGGCAGGCGGCATTTCGGGCTTCCCGCGTCGCGACGAGTCGCATTTCGACACGTTTGGCACCGCCCACTCGAGCACGTCGATTTCGGCGGCACTGGGCATGGCGCATGCGTCGAAGATCAAGGGCGAATCGCGCTACTCGATCGCCGTGATCGGCGACGGTGCGATGACCGCGGGCATGGCATTCGAGGCGCTGAACAATGGCGGCGTCGCGGACGATCTGCCGCTGCTCGTCGTGCTCAACGACAACGATATGTCGATTTCGCCGCCGGTCGGCGCACTCAATCGCTATCTCGCGCGCCTGATGTCGGGTCGCTTCTACGCGGCTGCGAAGAAGGGTGTCGAGCGCGTGCTGAGCGTCGCACCGCCGGTGCTTGAACTCGCGCGCCGCATCGAAGAGCATGCGAAGGGCATGGTCGTGCCCGCGACGATGTTCGAAGAGTTCGGCTTCAATTACATCGGACCGATTGACGGTCACGATCTCGAATCGCTGATCCCGACGCTGCAGAACATCAAGGAGCTCAAGGGCCCGCAGTTCCTGCACGTCGTGACGAAGAAAGGCCAGGGCTACAAGCTCGCCGAAGCGGATCCCGTGCTTTACCACGGCCCCGGCAAGTTCAACCCGGTCGAAGGGATCAAACCCGCGAAGTCGAGCCGCAAGACGTATGCGCAAGTGTTCGGCGAGTGGCTGTGCGACGCCGCTGAACTTGACAAGCGCGTTGTCGGCATTACGCCGGCCATGCGTGAAGGGTCGGGTCTGGTCGAATTCGAGCAGCGTTTCCCGGAACGGTATTTCGACGTCGGTATTGCCGAGCAGCACGCGGTGACGTTCGCGGGCGGGCTCGCAACCGAAGGCCTGAAGCCGGTCGTCGCGATCTATTCGACGTTCCTTCAGCGCGGCTACGATCAATTGATCCATGACGTCGCGCTGCAGAACCTGCCGGTCATATTCGCAATCGACCGCGCGGGCCTGGTTGGCGCCGATGGCGCGACGCACGCGGGTGCCTATGACATTCCGTTCATGCGCTGCATCCCGAACATGACGATCATGGCGCCGGCGGATGAAAACGAATGCCGTCAGATGCTCCATACCGGTCTGACGATCGATGGTCCGTCGGCCGTGCGTTATCCGCGCGGCGCAGGCACGGGCGTCGAAACGGTCAAGCATCTTGCAGCGTTGCCGGTCGGCAAGGGTGTCGTCGTTCGCGAATCGGGCAAGCCGGCCGGTCATCGCATCGCGATCCTGGCATTCGGCACGATGGTTGCGCCGAGCATTGAAGCGGGCGTCGCACTCGACGCGACCGTCGCGAATATGCGTTTCGTGAAGCCGATCGACCACGCGTTGATCCGTCAGCTCGCCGAAACGCACGATGTGCTCGTGACGGTCGAAGAAGGCGCGATCATGGGTGGCGCGGGCACGGCCTGTGTCGAAAGCCTGCTCGAGAGCGGTCTGAATCGGCCGGTGCTGCAACTGGGCCTGCCGGATACGTTTATCGATCACGGCGATCCTGCCAAGTTGCTGTCGGGCTGCGGCCTCGACGCGCAAGGCATCGCGGCATCGATTCGCAAGCGTTTTTTCGCGAGCGAGTCGGGTGACAAGAGCAGCGTCGCAAAGCTCGTCGCGTAAGTGGTAACGCTGCTTCTCGCAGCAGAAGCGAAATAGCGCACCTCACCCAAAGAAACGCAAAAGGCTGGGTTCCGCAAAAGCGGAATCCAGCCTTTTTGTTTGTGAGCTCGAGGCGCAGACCTATTTTTGCGCAGCGCTATGCAAAAGGCCGAATCCCATCCGATGCGGGGTCGGGCCTAGTTGGCGAGAGACGACAAATCCCAGCGCGGCTTCACGGTGAACGCGTACGAGTGCTCGGCTTGCTCGGGCCACCGCGCCAGTCGCAGCGCGCCGGCGAGCGCGATCATGGCGCCGTTGTCGGTGCACAGCGACAGATCGGGATAGTGGACTGCGAAACCGCGACGCTTGGCGGCCGAGTTCAATGCGTCGCGCAACTGGCGATTCGCACCGACGCCACCGGCAACGACCAGCCGCTTGAGCCCGGTACGTTTGAGTGCGGCGATCGATTTGGCTGCGAGCACGTCGACTGCGGCATCGACAAAACCGCGCGCAATATCGGCCTTGTCCTGTTCGCAGACGTTCGTGCCGAGTTTTCGTACTGCGGTGAGCACGGCGGTCTTGAGCCCGCTGAAGCTGAAGTCGAGGTCGCCTGAGTGCAGCATCGGGCGCGGCAACGTGACGATGCCCGGATTGCCGAACTCGGCCATGCGCGACACTTCAGGTCCGCCCGGATAACCCAGGCCCAATAGCTTGGCAGTCTTGTCGAACGCTTCGCCTGCGGCATCGTCAAGTGTTTCACCGAGCGTTTCATATTGTCCGACATCGGTCACCCGCATCAGCTGCGTGTGGCCGCCCGAGACGAGCAGTGCGACGAACGGGAACGGAGGCGGTGCATCGACGAGCAACGGCGAAAGCAGATGACCTTCGAGGTGGTGGATCCCGATCACCGGCTTGTTCAGGGCCAGCGCAAGACCGTTGGCGACGCTGGCGCCGACCAGCAGCGCGCCGGCGAGGCCCGGTCCCTGGGTAAAAGCAATCGCGTCGACGTCGTCGAGTCGGGCCCCGGCCTGCTCGAGAACTTGTTCGAGCAGGGGCAACGCGCGGCGGATGTGATCGCGTGATGCGAGTTCGGGCACGACGCCACCATATTCTCGGTGCATCGCGATCTGCGAATGCAGGGCGTGCGCAAGCAGGCCGCGCTCCGAGTCATAGAGCGCGAGACCGGTTTCATCGCAAGAACTTTCGAGGCCGAGGACAAGCATGGGTCGAGACAGGAAGGGAAACGGCGTGCCGCAAACGGTGAATTATAGAGGTTCAGAGAAAATGGGGCCGCCGGTCTCATGCGGTGCGATTCATCCTGCCGTACGCCTGGCTTGATAGAGCGACCAAGCAACCAAGCAACCAAGCAACCAAGCAACCAAGCAACCAAGCAACCAAGCAACCAAGCAACCAAGCAACCAAGCAACCGAGCAACCGAGCAACCGAGCTACCGAGCTACCGAGCTACCGAGCTACCGAGCGGCTGTGCGAGGACGCAGGCGCGGAATGGGCTCACCCGCTACGGCCACGGGTCCCTTTTCCGTCTCCACGTACAATCGCGCCCATGGAAAATTTTGATGTCGCCGTTATCGGCGCAGGGGCGGCCGGCATGATGTGCGCGGCGGTCGCCGGGCAGCGCGGACTGCGCGTCGTCCTGATCGATCATGCCGAGCGCCTGGCCGAAAAGATCCGCATCTCGGGCGGCGGCCGTTGCAATTTCACGAACCGCGACGCGGGGCCCGCCAACTACTTGTCGGAAAACCCGCGGTTCTGCCGTTCGGCGCTGGCGCGCTACACGCCGCAAGACTTTATCGCTCTGGTCCAGCGTTACCGGATCCCGTTTCACGAAAAGCACAAGGGGCAACTCTTTTGCGATGACTCGAGCGAGCAGATTATCGACATGCTCGTCGCCGAATGCGAAGCCGGTCGCGTAGCGTGGCGCCGGCCGGTGCGTGTCGAGGAGATCCGGCGTGGCGAATCGTTCGTCGTATCGACGAACGCGGGCGAGATCGGAGCGCGCGCCGTGGTCGTGGCAACGGGCGGGCTCTCGATCCCGAAGATCGGCGCGACCGATTTTGCGTATGGCGTGGCGCGGCAGTTCGGCCTCGAAGTCATTGAGCCACGCCCTGCGCTTGTGCCGCTCACGTTCACATCGGCGGGTTGGGAGCCGTTTGCCGCGCTGTCGGGACTCGCGCTGGAAGCGCGCGTGTCGACCGGTGCGGGCAAAGCGCGCGGTGAGTTTCTCGAGGATTTGCTCCTCACCCACCGAGGCCTGTCAGGTCCCGCGATTTTGCAGATTTCGAGCTTTTGGGCACTGGGCACGCCGCTCGCCATCGATCTGATGCCCGCAGGCAATGCTACCGAGCTGCTGCTCGAGGCCAAGCCGGGGTCGAAGAAGCGCCTCGTCTCCCAGCTGTCCGAATGGCTGCCGTCGCGATTGGCGGAGGTCTGGGCGCAGGTGCACGGCGTGACGCAGGAAGCGCGGCTTGCCGATTTGCCGGATCGACAGCTGCGCACGCTCGGCGACGCACTGAATCGCTGGGCGATCACCCCGGCGGGCACCGAGGGGTGGCGCAAGGCCGAAGTGACGGCGGGTGGCGTCTCGACGGCCGAGCTGTCGTCTGCGAGCCTCGAGGCCAAGCGCGTGCCAGGGCTGCACTTCATCGGCGAGGCGGTGGACGTCACGGGCTGGCTGGGCGGCTACAACTTCCAATGGGCATGGGCGTCCGCTGTTGCCTCCGCGGGTGCACTCGCGGAATCGCTTGGCCGTCGGTAAAAATACCCACAAGGTGCAGGTGGGAAACAAAAATTCCCTGTGCTACACTCGTGGACCCTCGGAATGTCGGCCGACCACGAATCATGACCATCATTCGCCTCAAAGAGAACGAGCCGTTCGAAGTCGCGATGCGTCGTTTCAAGCGCACGATCGAAAAGAACGGTCTGCTGACCGATCTGCGTTCGCGTGAGTTTTATGAGAAGCCGACCTCCGAGCGCAAGCGCAAGAAGGCTGCGGCCGTGAAACGCCACTTCAAGTCGCTGCGCAGCCAGATGCTGCCGAGAAAGATGTATTGATGATCGGTCGCGCCCGATACGGGGCGCGCTCCGCGAAACCCGCTGTCGGACACTCCGAGGCGGGTTTTTGTGTTTCGCGGTGGTGCCGATCGGATGCACTGTTTCGGCGAAACGCGATTTTATTTCCTAGTATCTTGAGTTGAGGACCCGGCGCCCATGAGCAGTTTGAAAGAGCGGATCACCGAAGACATGAAGGCCGCCATGCGCGCGCGCGAAACCGAGCGCCTTGGCACGATTCGCCTGCTGCTTGCGGCGATCAAGCAGCGCGAAGTCGATGACCGTACGGAACTCGACGATGCGGCGGTGGCCGGAGTCATTGACAAGCTCGTCAAGCAGCGCAAGGACTCGATCTCGCAGTTCGCGAGCGCGGGCCGCCAGGATCTCGTCGACAAGGAAGAGTCGGAACTCGTGGTGCTACAGGCGTATATGCCGCAGCAACTGAGCGCGGCTGAAATCGAGGCCGAAGTGGCTGCCGCTGTTGCACAGGTCGGCGCTGCCGGCCCGCAGGACATGGGTAAGGTCATGGGCGTGCTCAAGCCCAAGCTGGCAGGGCGTGCCGACATGACGGCCGTGTCGGCTCAAGTGAAGGCGGCGCTGACCGTTAAGTAAGAAATACGCATTCAGGGCATGGCGGTAACGCGGTCAGCCTGAGGATTCGACGGTCTTGAACCTGGCGATTCCGGCGGCAAATACGGGGCAGGCGGTGCGACACACGCACCGCCGGTTGATGCGAAATGGTCGCACTCCGGCAGAGTGGCTGGGTATGTGCCGACACGACTTGCGGTAATTAGGCGCTTTGATTCCCCACTCCTTCCTGCAGGATCTGCTCAGCCGCGTCGACGTTGTCGAGGTGGTGGGTCGCTATGTGCAGCTCAAGAAGGGTGGCGCGAACTTTATGGGGCTCTGTCCGTTCCATAACGAAAAGAGCCCGTCTTTCTCCGTCAGTCCGACCAAGCAGTTTTATCACTGCTTCGGTTGTGGCGCGCATGGCACCCCGATCAACTTTCTGATGGAGCATGCCGGTCTGACGTTCCCCGAGGCCGTCAACGAGCTCGCTCAGTCGGTTGGCCTGACCGTGCCGCAGGAGCCGCGTGCCGGGGGCGACGGCCGTGACGGCGCGCAGTGGAAGCAGGCGACGGGGCTGGTCGACCGCATGAAGACGGCGAGCGACTACTACCGTACGGCGCTCAAGGCGTCACCCAAGGCGATCGCGTACTTGAAAAAGCGCGGGCTGTCGGGCGCGGTGGCACGCGATTTCGCGCTCGGATATGCGCCCGAGGGCTGGCAGAACCTCGAGCAGGCCTTTGACGACTATCAGGCGGAAGCCCTTGTCGAGGCCGGGCTTGTGCTGGTCAGCGAGAAGACCGATGCGCAAAGCGGCACGGCAAGACGGTACGACCGTTTCCGGGATCGGGTGATGTTTCCGATTCGCAATGTGCGCGGGCAGGTCATCGGCTTTGGCGGTCGCGTGCTCGATGGTGGCGAGCCCAAGTATTTGAACTCGCCCGAAACGCCCTTATTTAACAAGGGTAGCGAGCTGTACGGCCTGTTCGAAGCGCGCCTTGCAATCCGCGAGAAGGGCTTTGTGCTGGTCGTCGAAGGCTATATGGACGTGGTGGCGCTCGCGCAGCTCGGGTTTCCGAACGCGGTGGCGACGCTGGGTACGGCGTGTACGCCGGTGCATGTGCAAAAGCTCATGCGCCAGACGGATACGGTGGTGTTCAGTTTCGACGGCGACAAGGCAGGACGGCGCGCCGCGCGGCGTGCGCTTGACGCGTGCCTGCCACATGCGGCAGACAACCGGACGATCAAGTTCCTGTTTCTGCCGGCCGAGCACGATCCGGATAGCTTTGTGCGCGAATTCGGCACAGATGCGTTTGGGTATCAGATTGAGCAGGCGTTGCCGCTGTCGCAATTCCTGCTCAACGAGATCGTGGCTGACAAGCCGCTCGACCAGCCCGAAGGGCGGGCGAAGGCGTTGTTCGAGGCCAAGCCGCTGCTGACGGCACTGCCGCCGAACGCGTTTCGCACGCAGGTCGTGCATATGCTTGCCGACCGGCTCGGCGTGCCGTTCGGCGAGGTCGCGGCGTTGTGCGGCATTGATGGCGCGGTGCAGCGCGCGGTGCGCGACGCGCCCGAAAAGGCGGCACGCCGCCGGGTGACCGGTACCGAGGAGCGCGCGCTGCGCAACCTCGTGATGTACCCGCGAAGCGGGGTGGCGATCGGTGAAGACGAATTGGCTGCGCTGCATTACGCGGCGCGGCGCGAAATTTTTGAAGAGGTGTTGACGCATATCCGCGCGCTGGGCGATGCGGCGGATTTCAGATTGCTTTCAGAAGTGCTTCGAAATACGGCTAATGCGCCGGTATATGAAGAGATTTTTCGCGAAATTCTGACCTATGATGAAAATGTTCGGGATCTGTTGCTCGGATCTGAAACCGAGGGATCGGTCGAACGTTATCAGGAGCAGGAGCGCATGGCCGGCGAGGAATTGCGGGCTGCGCTCGCGAAGCTTCATTACGACGCGTTGCGTGAAAGGTGCGACCGTTTGTCGCGCCAGTCCAAGCTGACTTCCGAAGAGACAACCGAATATGCCGACCTGCTGAGGCAAACCGCTGACCTCAGAAGACGGCTTGCGCCAGTGGCGGTCCGTGACTGACTGGTATAATGGCGGGTTTTCAGCGGGCTTTATTCTGAAGATTGCACCCGAGCCGGTGCCGCGCAGCAAGCGGGGCCGGGCAGTGCGGGCTGTGACCCTCGAAGTTCTGTTGATGGGGCGAGATCGTAATGGTGAAAACTACGAGCGGCAAGACGAAGGTGAAAGCGCAGGACGAGCGTGTGACATCGCACGACCCGGCTGCGGATTCGCCGTCTGTTCCGGCAGCGGCGCAAGCGCGTCCTGCGGGATCACGTACGCGGTCGGCCGCCGCCACGAGAAGCACGTCGAGCAAGACCGCGACCCCGGTCGCGGAAAAGCCCGCTGGCGCAACGAAAACAGAGGTGAGCAGCGCCGCCTCGAAGGCAACTGGCAAGAGCACTGACGCAGGTACCGCGCAAGGTACGAAAGCGGCCGCGAAGGCGGCCGGCGCCGCCTCGAGGGCGGTCACACGGGCGCCCGCGGCAAAGCCGGCGTCGAGGGCAACCGCGCAAGCATCCGATGAGGATGCCGCCACGTCGGCACGCGAGAGCAAGGTTTCAACGGGTGACACGGATGTTGAAGAACAGCCTGTCGCCGAGATACACGCCGCTACGGCCAGTCCAATGAAGAAAACGTCGAACGAAGCACCTGTCGATAACACCCCGGCCCAGGCCGAGGATCAGCAACCCGCGCCGAAGGTTGAAAAACTGAAGGCGCGCGATCGCCGCGCGAAGGAAAAGGCGTTGCTGAAAGACGCGTTCGCGTCGCATCAGCCGGGTACGGCCGAAGAGCTCGAAGAGCGTCGTGCGAAGCTGCGCGCGCTGATCAAGCTCGGCAAGGACCGCGGCTTCCTGACCTACGCGGAAATCAACGACCATCTGCCGGACGACCTCAACGAAGTCGAGGCGATCGAGAGCATCGTCGGCACGTTCAACGACATGGGTGTGGCTGTTTACGAACAGGCTCCCGATGCCGAAACGCTGCTGCTGAACGACAACGCCCCGGCTGCTTCGAGCGACGATGAAGTCGAAGAGGAAGCCGAAGTCGCGCTGTCGACCGTCGATTCCGAATTCGGCCGCACGACCGACCCGGTCCGTATGTACATGCGTGAAATGGGTACGGTCGAGCTGCTGACGCGCGAAGGCGAAATCGAAATCGCCAAGCGTATCGAAGACGGCCTCAAGCACATGGTCATGGCTATCTCGGCCTGCCCGACGACGATCGCGGAAATTCTCGCGATGGCCGAACGTGTGGCCAACGAAGAGATGCGCATCGACGAGCTCGTCGATGGTCTCGTCGACGACAACGCTGAAGACGCCGACGGCTTCAACGCCGCCGAAGCCGAAGCGATCGAGAACGAGGACGAAGAAGAAGAGGAAGAAGGCGACGAGGAAGAAGAGGAAGACGACGGCGCCGTGGCCGAGCGTGCGAATGCCGCTCAGCTCGAAAAGCTGCGCGTCGACTCGCTCGCCAAGTTCGCGATGATCGGCGAATGGTTCGACAAGATGCGCCGTGCGTACGAAAAGGAAGGCTACAAGTCGAAGGCCTACCTGAAGGCGCAGGAAACGATCCAGACGGAACTGATGTCGATCCGCTTCACGGCACGCAATGTCGAGCGTCTGTGCGATACGCTGCGTGCGCAGGTCGAAGAAGTGCGTTCGGTCGAGCGTCAGATCCTTCACACGGTCGTCGACAAGTGCGGCATGTCGCGTGCCGAGTTCATTGCACGCTTCCCGAGCAATGAAACGGACCTCGAGTGGGCACCGGCGATCGTCAAGGAAAACCATTCGTACAGCGCAGTGCTCGAACGGAACATCCCGGCGATTCGTGAACAGCAGCAACGCCTGATCGACCTGCAAGCGCGTGTCGTGCTGCCGCTGCAGGACCTGAAGGAAACCAACCGCCAGATGGCGGCGGGCGAACTCAAGGCGCGTCAGGCCAAGCGTGAAATGACCGAGGCCAATCTGCGTCTCGTGATCTCGATCGCGAAGAAGTACACGAACCGTGGCTTGCAGTTCCTCGACCTGATTCAGGAAGGCAATATCGGCCTGATGAAGGCGGTGGACAAGTTCGAATATCGTCGTGGCTACAAGTTCTCGACGTATGCGACGTGGTGGATTCGCCAGGCGATTACGCGTTCGATCGCGGACCAGGCACGTACCATCCGTATTCCGGTGCACATGATCGAAACGATCAACAAGATGAACCGGATCTCGCGTCAGATTCTGCAGGAAACCGGTCTCGAGCCGGATCCGGCAACGCTGGCAGAGAAGATGGACATGCCGGAAGACAAGATCCGCAAGATCATGAAGATCGCGAAAGAGCCGATCTCGATGGAAACGCCGATCGGTGACGACGACGATTCGCATCTGGGCGACTTCATCGAAGACACGAACACGGTCGCGCCGGCCGATGCCGCGCTGCACGCCAGCATGCGCGATGTCGTGAAGGACGTGCTCGACTCGCTGACGCCGCGCGAAGCGAAGGTGCTGCGTATGCGCTTTGGTGTGGAAATGAGCACGGATCACACGCTCGAGGAAGTCGGCAAGCAGTTCGACGTGACGCGTGAGCGGATCCGTCAGATCGAAGCGAAGGCGCTGCGCAAGCTGCGTCACCCGAGCCGTTCGGACAAGCTCAAGTCCTTCCTCGAAGGGAATTGATCCGGATCGCTCTCAGCTTTGTCTGAATCAATGACAGCGCCCCTTCGGGGGCGCTTGTCATAGGTGGGGTAGCCCGCTATCCTGCTGGTCCTGCCGCCATGGCAGACACGATTTCAAGACGCGCTGGAAACCTCGCTGTATCCCGCGTTATCACCGTTTCAGGGCCTCTAGCTCATGCTTGGTTAGAGCAGCGGACTCATAATCCGTTGGTGCCGTGTTCGACTCACGGGAGGCCCACCAGAAGTATCAAAAGGCTTAGCTTCGGCTAGGCCTTTTTTCGCTCTGCAAAAGTGCATCGGCTCGGCAAAGCGTTGAAATGCCACGCCCGAAGGCCGCGCACCTCAACGTCGTGCTGGTGATTTCGTGCGGCTAAACTCGACTCAATGCGTGGCTAGCGTGCCGCGAGCGCGAGGCCCGCGAATCGCTCACGCCAACCTGAATTGCGCCACCAGTGATCGCATTTCGTCGGCCTGATGCTTGAGCGAGATCGTCGCTGCCGTAGCTTGTTCCACCAGTGCCGCGTTTTGATGGGTGACATTGTCCATCTGCGTGACAGCCGTGCTGATCTGGCCGATGCCTTTGCTTTGTTCGACCGAGGCGACGGCGATTTCGTTGACGATGTCGGCCACGTGCTTCACCGATTGCACGATCTCTTCCATGGTCGTACCGGCTGAACCGACGAACTGCGCTCCGTCCTTGACGCGCTGCACGGAGGTCTGGATCAGGCCTCGAATTTCTTTCGAAGCGGCCGAGGTGCGTTGCGCAAGCGAGCGGACCTCAGAAGCGACGACCGCAAAGCCGCGGCCCTGTTCTCCTGCGCGCGCTGCCTCGACCGCTGCATTCAAAGCAAGGATGTTGGTCTGGAACGCGATACTTTCGATCGTTCCGACGATATCGGCGATGCGGTCCGAGCCCGAATTGATGCCGCCCATCGCCTCGATCACTTCTTGCACGACGCCTCCGCCACGGTGTGCGGCTTGCATGGCGACAGAAACGACGCGGCTGGCCTCCTGCGCATTCCCGGCGTTGTTGGACACCGTTGCCGTCAGCTGCTCCATGCTCGACGACGTTTCCTCGAGCGATGCCGCTTGCTGCTCCGTTCGCTGCGACAAATCCTCATTGCCGGATGCGATTTCCGAAACCGCTGAGGCGATGGAATTGCTCGAGGTGTGGATCGCGTAAATCATCGAGCTTAGTTGTTCCTGCATGCGCTTCATTGAAGAGAGCAGGCTGTCCTGATTGTCCGACGCGGTTTCGACCGTGGCCGTCAGATCGTTGTCGGCAATGCGGCTCGCGATTTCAGCTGCATAGGCAGGGTCTCCGCCCAACGTGCGCAGAATGCTGCGATTGATCCAGATGGCCGCGCAGGCCAGCGCCGCCGCGGCGATCAGCAGCTCAGCCAGACTTTCATACAGCGAAGTACGAAACGCAGCGTCGATATCGTCGATATAGGCGCCGGTCTGCAGAATCCACCCCCAGGGCGCGTAAGAGGCGGCATACGAGACCTTCGGAAAGAGTCCCGTCTTGCCGGGCTTCGTAAAGGCGTATTTGACGAAGCCGCCGCCATCGCGCTGCACGACAGCCACCGTATCGTGATAGAGCGCGACGCCGTTGGGATCCTTGTAGGTATCGACATCCTTGCCCTGCATTTCAGGATGGAACGGATGCATCACGATGACCGGCTTCATGTCCATGATCGTGAAATACCCGGTGCCGCCGCCATAGCGCGTGGCGCGGATGGCTTCGATCGCGCGGGCTTTCGCTTCGTCTGGCGACATATGGCCGGCCGCGGCTTCGGCCGCGAAAGCCTTGACGGTCGCAATGCCGAGTTCCGTGGCATGAACCAGATCGTTCTGACGCTCCTCATAGCGGATCTGGCGAATGCGATAGGCATCCGTGATCGAAACGGTCGCGACAAATGCGATGCAGAGAATCAAGGGAAGCCACAGCTTTTGGCTAAAGGACAATTTCATCGGCCGTTTCCTGATTCGTTGGAAAAAGGGGTTGTAAATGAAGAATTTCTAATTCATTGAAATAACGGCGGTTTTCAATGAATCCTTTAGTCGACCGATAGATTACAAATTCTTTATCCAATTTAATTGGCGGCGGAGAGGGTGGAAGAGGGAATGGACTGACGTCGTCGAGCCGTTGTTTCGTCGATCAAACTAAACGTCACCCCACGCCTCCTCGCCTGCGCCGCTCGGCGCTCCTCTCCTTCAAACCCCGAAATAGCCCCAAATCCCCCCTTTTCTTCCCCGATCGGCTTGCGCGCAACCTGCGAAACTGACACGGTCGGAAAAAGGAAGCGGGGCGATCCGAGGCGCCCTCCGAGCCTGGCGCGCAGGGACCCGCGCGACAGGGCGGCTTCCGGAGCCCGGGCGGGGGACCGGGCTCGTCCGGCCTGAATTTCAACCTAGCGTGGGATCATTCGATGGCGTTGTCCGTTACCAGTCCAGCCATAAGCAATGCGCAGATCGATGCGCTTGCCGGAAATGTCGGCGAGGCTCAAGGTCCGCAGTCACGCCAGGTGCCGGGCACGATCCAGGTCAGGCAAGTCCGTAAGGACGGGGGCCAGCTCGCCCAGCTGATCCAGGAACAGAATCGCGAAAAGCGCTCGTCGTTCCTCCGTCGCCCGGTTCACGCCTTCAAGCCCGGCGATCCGCTGCCGTTCAATCCGCGCCAATACGCTGCCGTGCGTGCGGCGTTCAGCGGTCAGAATCGCTTCCGTCAGCATGTCCAGACGGCCGCGACGGCCACCGACGTGCTCGGGCGGGCGCTGCAGAAGTTCCGGATCAATGTGCCCGTCAAGCGCCTCAAGCTCACGACGCAACGCACGAACATCGTCTACGCACAACGCGTGAGCTCGGGTTCGCTGGTCGTGTCCGGCGACGTCCTGACCGAACAGCAAGTCGATCAGCTGAGCCAGTACATGAGCCAGCAGACGCCGTTGCTCGATGCGATCGGCGAAATGAATCTCGCCGCGGTCGAGGTGCTCGGCTTCCCGAATCACGTGCCGCCGCAGGCGCCGCCGATGGATGACCCGAATCAGCGGTATTTCATCGATGAGCATCTGGGCCGCGTCCGCTATTCAGACGTGACCGATTCGCTGGTCGATACGTCGGACCTCGAGATGTGGGTCGACGGCACCATCGATTTCAACGTGTTCGCGGTCAATGTGAACCGCTATATCCAGACCGGTGAGCTGCCGGTCAAGCCGGATCGCAATCGTCGCGGCATCTATGAGCGCACGGGCGGCTACCTGGACAACGGCTACGGGGCGAAGGTGCTCGGGCCGATCGACCAGTCGGCGATGCGGCCGCACGCGCCGTTGCGCGCGGGCTGGCAAGGCATGTGGTCGTCGTATGCGGCGATTACGTTGCTGGACGTTGATATCGCCCCGAAGGGCGAACTGCCGACCGTCGACGATTTCTGCTGAGCGGGTCCGTATCACTGGCGTGCCGTGCGAGGAGACCTCACGTATGGCTAAAGCCGCTTGACGGAATACCACGCTTCAAGCCGTGGCATCGGGAGGGCAGTGGAGCCCTGGCGACGAGCGCAACCTCCATGGCTGCGCTCTAAGCTCTGACGAAGCCTGCTTACTTCGCCGCGGCCAGCACGCGTCGCGCAACGACCACGCAGATCGCTGCGAACACCACCAGCGCAAGCCATTCCGACGTCGGCGCGAACACGCCGTTGACGATTGCCAGCGGCGCATCCTTGCCCGTAAAACCCACCACCGCGGCAATCAGCACGCCGACCAGGCTTTCGCCGACGATCAGCCCCGACGCCAGCAGCACGCCGCGACGGTTCGCGTGATCGGCAAATTTCTCGTAGTCGACATTACGTGCCTTCGCACGCGCGCGCAGCACCCGTTCGACGATCCACGCCAGCACCGCACCGAGCACGAGCACCGATCCGATCGTAGGCGGCAGATAGATGCCGATCCCCACCGCAATCACGGGCAGGCGAGCGACGCCGCCGCGCTTTGCCAGTGCCGCATCGATCACGATCAGCACGATGCCAAGCACCACGCCGATGCCGATCATCGACCAGTCAAGCTGATGCGTGAAGATGCCCGTTGCGATCGCGGTCATCAGCGTGGCTTGCGGCGCCGACAACGCCTGTGCGGGATCCATGCCGGCATGCGGCAACGCGCCCGGGAACCCATAGGCGTTGTAGAGCAGGTTCAGCACCGGGGGAATCACCGCGGCACCCACGACGCAGCCGATCAGCAGCGCGACCTGTTGACGCCACGGGGTGGCACCCACGAGCCAGCCTGTCTTCAGATCCTGCAGGTTGTCGTTTGAAATCGTCGCGACCGCGATGACGGCCGACGTCGTGAACAGCGCGAGAGCAATCGCAAGCTCGCGACCGTCTTGCGTCGCAAGCAGACCGCTCGCCTGGCTCACGGCAAGAATCAGCAGCGACACGAGGATCACCGCGACGATGCCAATGCCGGAGATCGGGCTTGCCGAGGAACCGACCAGACCCGCCATGTAGCCGCACGCCGCAGCGACGAGAAAACCGAACACCACGGCGAAGATCACGCCGCAGAGCACGAGGGTGGCGATCGCGCCGACCGAGAGCGGCGCGCTCGACAGGAACGCACCGAACGCGACGATCAGGATCGCGACGAGCACGAGCGTGATCCCGATGATCCAGTGCGGCGCGAGATCCAGCTCGGTTCGGCCTGGCATGCCCGCTCCACCGCGTGCGCCGCTGCGTGCATTTCGAATGGCCGTGAACGACGTCTTCACGCCTTCGATCATGGGCTTGGCGAGCGTAATCAACGTCCACACCGCAGCCACACCGATCGTTCCGGCGCCGATAAACCGGACCTTATGCGCCCACAAACCGCTTGCGAACGCCGAAATCGCCTGAGCATCCGTATTCGGCGTGATAGACGTCAACACCGGAACCGCAACGCCCCAGCTGATGACGATCCCCAGCAGAATGGCCAGTCCGGACACGATGCCGATCAGATAGCCCGCGCCAATCAGCGCGAGCGAGAAGCCGGTCGTCAATCGAAATACTGCGGACCCGGCGGGGATCCACGCCGTAATGCTTTCGCCGAAGATCTTGAGACCGCTGGTCCCGAACGCGAACAGGGCCGACACGATGCCGCCGAACGCAATTTCGCGCGCCCCAGCCGCATTGGCCTGATCGTCCGCGGCAGCGGTATCCGTCGCCGCAGCATGGGCGCGCGCGGTCCCGGTCGCGTCGCTTGCCGCGCGTGCGCCGGCCTTCTCATCGACGCCCTCCATCCCCGCGCTGCCGATACGCAGGATTTCCGCGGCTGCAACCCCTTCGGGGTACGGCAACTCGCTGTCGACGACCATCGCGCGGCGCAGCGGGATTGTGAACATCACGCCGAGCATGCCGCCTGCACCGCAGATCGCGACCGTGAGCCAGAACGGAAAGCCGTGCCAGTGGCCCATCATGAGCAGGCCCGGGATCACGAAGATGATCGACGACAAGGTCCCGGCGGCCGACGCCTGTGTCTGGACCATGTTGTTCTCGAGGATATTGCCCGCGCGCAGGGCACGCAGCACAGCCATCGAGATCACCGCGGCCGGGATCGACGACGAGAAGGTCAGGCCGACTTTGAGACCCAGATAGACGTTCGAAGCGGTGAATATCACCGTGATGAACGCGCCGAGAATCATGCCGCGCAGCGTCAGCTCGGGCAGGGTCACGGTATCGGGGATACGTGAGGGGTGAGAGGTCATGAGATTCCGGGAAAATAAAATCCGGTGCGATTATAAGAAAACACGCTTTGCCTCACTCGATTTGCCTCACTCAATGACGGGCGGACTCTGATGCTGACCGTGATCGCGTAAAGGCACGTCGACCATGAACAGCGACAACGCGAATCCGATGATCGACACGCCGGCCGCAGCCAGAAACACGACATGCAGCGAAGACGAGAAGGCCGTCAGATAGGCGTGCCGGATGGCATCAGGCAACTGGTGAACGGTTGAGGGTCCGAGATTGGGCGGCAACACGGTATCGGCCGGCAATGCGCTTTCAAGCCGGCTCTTGAGCCCGTTCGAAAAGATGGCGCCGAACATCGCGACGCCGACCGAACCGCCGATCGAGCGAAACAATGTGGCGCCGGACGTGCCCGCGCCCATATGCCGGAATTCAACGGCGTTCTGCACGGCAAGGATCAGCACCTGCATAACCATGCCCATCCCGAGGCCCAGCAAAGCCATATAGCTGTCGAGCACCGACAGCGGCGTGGTGAGTTCGATCGTCGACATGAGGCCCATCGCCACGGTCATGACTGCCGTGCCGGCGATCGGGAAGATCCGGTAGCGGCCGATCTTGCTGATGATGCGGCCGGCGACGATCGACGCGAAGATGATGCCACCCATCATCGGAAGCAGCTGCAGACCCGCGCCGGTTGGTGAGGAGCCCTTGGCCACCTGCAGATAGAGCGGCAGAAACGTGATCGAGCCGAACATCGCGACGCCGACGATAAAGCCCACCGCGCAGGCGATCGTAAAGACGCGTTCGCGAAACAGTTCGAGCGGCATGATCGGCTCGGTTGCCGTTCGCTCTTCGAAAACGAAGCCGTACAGCATCACGACACCGAGCGCGAGCAGCAGCCAGAGTTCGACCGAGGTCCATGGCAATGTGGTACCGCCTTCGCTCGTAAAGAGAATCACGCACGTGAGCCCGCCCGCCATGAAGAGCGCGCCTGCATAGTCGATCTTGTGGTCGATATGCCGCGTATGCGGCTTGAACACAAGCCCAAGCACGGCCATGGCGAGTACGCCGAGCGGCAGGTTCAGATAGAAGATCCAGCGCCACGAGAAGTGCTCGACGATATAGCCGCCGAGCAGCGGGCCGATGACGGTGGACAAACCGAACACGGCGCCAAAGAGTCCCTGATAGCGGCCCCGTTCGGCGGGCGGCACGACGTCGCCGATTGCCGCGATCGACGACACCATCAGGCCTCCGCCTCCGAGACCCTGCAGGGCGCGCATGACGATGAGCCACGTCATGTCCTGAACCATTCCGCACAGCGCCGAGCCGGCGAGAAACAGCACGATCGCGACCTGAAGCACGATGCGCCGGCCAAACAGGTCGCCGAACTTCCCGTAGAGCGGTACGACGATCGTCGACGTCAACAGATAGGCCGTGACGACCCACGACAGCTGCGACAGCCCGCCCAGTTCACCGACGATGGTCGGCAGCGCGGTCGACACGATGGTCTGGTCGAGTGCCGCGAGAAACATCACGAGCATCAGCGTCGGGTAGATGACCCGGACGGGGGGCTTATGCGGCACGGCGGCGTCGGTCATGTCGGTGATGTGTATAAGTGGGGTCGGGCGTGGCGCGGGCCGGAATCTCGGTGCCGGCGCGCGCCTGTTGATCAGCAATATGTTCGCCTGCTTGTGGCTCGTCAGGTTACTCGAATCGGGGGCTTCGCTTCACGTGCACGGCAATGCCGCGCCGGCTGTCGCGTCGCAGGGGGCACGCGTGATAGCATCGGCGCACTTTTTTTGCGGAGATTGCGATGACCATCGGGGGAAAAATCGGAACGCCGGGCGCAGCATCGGCCACACGCGTGATGCTGCTCGGCGCGGGCGAATTGGGCAAGGAAGTGCTGATCGCGCTTCAGCGCCTCGGTGTTGAAACGATTGCCGTCGATCGCTACCCGGATGCACCGGGTCATCAGGTCGCCCATCGCGCGTTCGTCATCGATATGACGGACCCGAAGGCGCTGCGCGAGATCATCGAGCGCGAGCGCCCGCACCTTGTGGTTCCGGAAATCGAGGCCATCGCAACCGATATGCTCGCCGAGATCGAGCGCGAAGGCATCGCTGAAGTGATCCCGACCGCGCGCGCAACGCAACTCACGATGAATCGCGAAGGCATCCGACGCCTGGCTGCCGAGGAACTCGGCCTGCCGACGTCCCCGTATGCGTTTGCCGATTCGCTCGAAGCGATGCGTGCGTCGATCGCAGGCGGCATCGGTTTTCCGTGTGTCGTCAAACCCGTGATGTCGTCGTCCGGCAAGGGGCAGTCCGTGCTGCGCAGCGAGGCGGATGTCGAAACGGCCTGGAACTACGCGATGTCGGGCGGTCGTGTGAAGGGCGGACGCGTGATCGTCGAAGGCTTTATCGATTTCGACTACGAAATCACGCTGCTGACCGTGCGTGCACGCGGTGCCAGCGGCGACATCGAAACTCGGTATTGCGAACCCATCGGCCACCTCCAGAAGGCGGGCGATTACGTCGAATCGTGGCAGCCCCAGGCGATGAGCCCGGTCGCACTCGAGCGTGCGCGTGACGTGGCAGGCAAGGTCACGGCAGCGCTGGGTGGCCGCGGCATCTTCGGGGTCGAACTCTTCGTGAAGGGCGACGATGTGTGGTTCTCGGAAGTCAGCCCGCGCCCGCACGACACCGGCCTCGTGACGCTGATCACGCAGCGTCAGTCCGAGTTCGAGCTGCACGCCCGGGCGATTCTCGGTTTGCCCGTCGATACGGAACTGCGCGATACCGGCGCGTCGGCGGTGATTTATGGCGGCCTCGAAGAGCCGGGCATCGCATTCGAAGGCGTCGCCGAGGCGCTCGCCGTGCCGCGCTCCGATCTGCGGTTGTTCGGCAAGCCGGAGAGCTTCGTCAAACGCCGTATGGGTGTCGCGGTCGCCGCGGCAGCGTCGGTCGACGAGGCACGTGAAAACGCGCGTACGGCGGCATCGCGTGTGAAGCCGGTGTCAGGTAAGGCCTGACGGCACGCCAGGTACCCGCGGCGTATCAGACGCATCAAGCCTGTTCGACGTCGCGGGCCTGTTCTGTGTCTGAGGTGTATTCGACGTCTGCGGCCATTCGGCACCTGAGGTCCGTTCGACACCCCCGGGCCGTTTGTCCATGGTTCGGGCGCCGGCGCGGTGCGGGGCAGACCTCCTGTGAACCTGCGTTTGAAGCCTCTGTCTGACCGTACTATCCATCGTCTACGGAGCAGCGCAATGTCGATTCACCAAGCCGCACGCGGGTTTGTCGGAAACGTTGCGGTCAGCGCGACGATCGTGGTGGCGATTGCCTGCAGTGCGTCTGCGCGGGCCGAGACGCCGGCCGGATCGGGTGCCGGTGCTGGCGTTGCCGCCAGCGCGGCCGGAGCGCCGCAGCAAGCGCCTAACAGCGTGGCCGTGCAGACGCAGGCGGCGCAAGCGCCCATTGCGCCTCCTCCGGGCGGAAAGATGTTGCCGTTGAGCATTCCGTCGCTGAAGGTCGCATCGCGAAGCGTGGTCACGTACCGCTGCGAAGACGGGCGTGAACTCGGCGTCGCGTACATGAACACCGACAATCAGCAGAGTTTCGCTGTCATGCGCATCGACGGCCGACACCTTGTGTTCGTCAATGTGCTTGCGGGTTCCGGTGCCCGATATACAGCAGACAAGTACGTCTGGTGGAGCAAGGGCCCCGAAGGCAATCTGTACGACGTGACAAAAGGCGAGGACGCGCCGCCGATTGCCAAGGATTGCAAGTCGGTGTCACGCTGAGGCCCGGAGGATCATCGTTGCGCGCCGACTGTCGACGGCCGACGGCCGACGGCTGAGTGCCGGGTGCGGCACGCGTTTTGCAGCCAAGGCAAGAGCATATCTGCGTCCGCTTTCGCATGATTCATTGCGGACAACTTTTTTTCGTCACGAAAACCCTCTATACGTGAGGCTTGCAGCTCGCAATGCCTGATGCGAGATGGTTCGCCGGATGGCCGTAAAATTGGCGTATCGGGGACCGATCGTGTGCCGGTGTTAGAATTACGGGTTGCCAAGTTGTGCGCGACGCGGTATGCGCGGTCCGCGCGCCCCGGCCTCCGAAAATATCTATGTCCGATCATTCTGCTCCCCCAGCCGACACGCCTGACGTGCCCGGCCAACCTGCTACTGCCGCGACGGCCCCCGCCGCGCCTGTGGCCACGTCGTTCGACGCGTTCGGCCTGGCGCCCGAGATCCGTAAGGCTATCGCCGACCAGGGCTACACGACGCCTACGCCCATTCAGGCGCAGGCGATACCGGTCGTCCTGTCCGGACGCGATGTGATGGGGGCGGCGCAGACGGGCACCGGCAAGACGGCGAGCTTCTCGCTGCCGATCCTTCAGCGTTTGTTGCCGCTCGCGAATACGAGCGCATCACCCGCGCGCCATCCGATTCGTGCGCTGATCCTGACGCCGACGCGCGAGCTTGCCGACCAGGTCGCGGCCAATGTGTTTGCGTACGGCAAACACACCTCGCTGCGCAGTGCGGTCGTGTTCGGCGGCGTCGATATGAATCCGCAGTCCGAAGCGTTGCGCCGGGGCGTTGAAATCCTGATCGCGACGCCGGGCCGCTTGCTCGATCACGTTCAGCAAAAGACCGCGAATCTGGGCCAGGTGCAGATGCTCGTGCTCGATGAAGCGGACCGCATGCTCGATATGGGCTTCTTGCCCGACTTGCAGCGCATTCTGAATCTGTTGCCCGATTCGCGTCAGACGTTGTTGTTCTCCGCGACGTTCTCGAACGAAATCAAGAAGCTCGCAAGCAGCTATCTGCGCAACCCGCAGACGATCGAGACAGCCGTGCGCAACTCGACGGCGACGAACGTTACGCAATTGCTGTTCGAGGTGAACGAGGGCGACAAGACGAGCGCGGTGATCCAGCTGATCCGCGAACGCAACCTCAAGCAGGTCATCGTGTTCTGCAACAGCAAGATCGGCGCGAGCCGGCTTGCGCGTCAGATCGAAAAGGCGGGCATTCTCGCATCGGCGATTCACGGCGATCGGTCGCAATCCGAGCGCATGCAGGCGCTCGATGCGTTCAAGCGCAACGAGATCGAAGCGCTGGTTGCGACGGACGTTGCGGCACGCGGGCTCGATATTGCTGAACTGCCGGCGGTCATCAACTTCGATTTGCCGTTCAATGCGGAAGATTACGTGCACCGGATCGGTCGTACCGGTCGAGCGGGTGCGTCGGGCGATGCGCTGTCGCTGTGCAGCCCCAATGAGCGCAAGCAGCTCGCCGATATCGAGAAGCTGATCAAGCGTCCGCTCGATCGCGGCACGCTGGTGGTCGAGTCGGCTCCGGCGCGTGAAGAGCGCGATCGCCCCCCGCGTCGTCGGGATGAGAGTGAGCACAGCGGCCGTCGTGAGCGCACGCGCTTCGACGACGACAACGGTCGTCGCCGTCCGGCAGACCGGCCGCGCTTCCAGCCGGCGCCGATCGTGCACGACGACATCTTCTACAAGCCGTATGTGCCGTCGCCGAGCGCGACCCAGTCCGACGAGGCCCCGGCGGCCGAACCCGAACGCAAGGCGCCGAAGCGCCAGGTGGCTGCGCTGCTCGGCGGTCTGCCGCGCAAGACGTCGGGAAATTGATGTCGGAGGCCGCTCTTGCGGCCGGATCGCCGCCGTATGCGAGGTCAGGCGCGCCTGACTCGCTGCTCACCCCACTCAGCGATCGCCTTTTCGTAGAACTCTGACACCGAACGGCTTGTTGCGCTTTGCATCAAGCCGAGGTGTCGCGCTGCCCTTGATAGGGCGACAAGCGGATGTTCGTCGTCGATCGCCTCAGCCAGCGTCTGCTTGCTGAGTTTCTCTCCATTCGCATCAGTGACCACCGGCACGTGAAGATAGCGCGGCGCCGGTAGCCCGAGGCACGCCTGAAGATAGATCTGGCGTGCCGTCGAATCGAGGAGGTCCTCGCCGCGAACGATATCGGTGATGCCCGACCATCCGTCGTCGACCACGACGGCGAGCTGATACGCCCACTGCCCATCGGCACGTTTGAGTACGAAGTCACCGACCTCCGTCGCGAGATCCTGCTGCTGCGAACCTTGCCAGCGATCGTTGAAGCGGATGATGGCTGCATCGCCGTCAGGCACGCGCAAGCGCCATGCGCGAGGCGCCTTGCCATGCAGGCCATCGCGGCATGTACCGGGGTAGGCGAGGGTGCGATGCCGTTCGCGCAGATCGGTGAGCGAATCCGCGATCTCCTTGCGCGTGCATCCGCACGGATAGACCTGCCCGTCGGCGATCAGCCGGTCGAGTGCGTGTTGGTACGCGTCGGTCCGATCGGTCTGCCAGACAGGCGGTTCGTCGGCATGCATGCCGAAGCGTTCGAGCGTGGTGAGAATGGACTGTGCGGCGCCAGGGACCGTGCGGGGACCGTCGATGTCTTCGACGCGTATGAGCCATCGTCCGTGATGTGCTTTTGCGTCCAGGTAGCTCGCCAGCGCGCTGACCAGCGAACCCGCATGCAGCGGGCCGGTCGGCGACGGCGCGAATCGGCCGCAGTAGCCGGCAGCGCCGGTCACGTTCAGGCGAGTGCGGCGTCGCCAGACGGGCGGGTCGCGCCGGCGCGAGGCGATTGCGACGTCAGGGTGCCCGAGGCGTCTGCATGGCTCGATCGTCCCGCCGGGCGGCCCTGATTCGCGAGCGATTCACGGTTCGTGGCGTAGCACGACGGGCAGTATTCGCCGGCCTTGTACTCAGCGGTTTGCTGTGCGGCGACATCGACCACCGCACGGCATGCGAAGCACTGCGTCGTCGCTGCGGGCTCGAGCGCCGGAGTCAGCGCGGTCCGGTAGTCGAACACGAAGCAGTCGCCGTCGTAGTGCTCGCCGCCCACTTCCTCGAAGTACTTGAGAATGCCGCCTTCGAGCTGGTAGACGTGGTCGATGCCGACGTTCTCCATATGGATCGCGGCCTTCTCGCAACGGATTCCGCCTGTGCAGAACGACACGATCGTCTTGCCTTCGAAATCGGCGCGATGATCGGCAACGACCTGCGGAAACTGGCTGAACTTGGTGATCCGGTAGTCGACCGCCTTCTGGAACGTGCCGACGTCGACCTCGAACGCATTGCGCGTATCGAGCATCACGACTTCACGGCCTGCATCATCGATTCCCGCATCGAGCCAGCGCTTGAGCGTGCGGGCATCGACCGCCGGCGCACGACCCGCTTCGGGCCGGATGGCCGGCGAGTTCATCGTAATGATTTCCCGCTTGAGCTTCACGAGCATGCGACGGAACGGCTGCTTGTCCGAGTGACTGACCTTGACCTCGAGATCCGCAAACTTGCCTTCGAACAGCGCATCGCCGCGCAGATAGGCGAGAAACGCATCGGTGGCCTCGGCCGGCCCCGCGAGGAACAGATTGATGCCCTCGGGCGCGAGCAGGATCGTGCCGCGCAGGCCGAGCGCATCGCAGCGCGCGCGCAGCGGTTCGCGCCAGTCGGCGGTCGACGCGATCGAGACGAATTTATAGGCGGCCAGGTTGACGATGCTCATGATGCGGGATGCTGAATCGGTAAATATGGGGTCGCATGCGTTCGCCGCACGCGAAACGCGTATTATCGCCGATCGGGCGCGTCGTCGCCCGAATTGCGCCAGGCGTCGTGCACGCCGGCTGATCCCCGGAGGCCATAGGGCTTTTCGACCCGGCGCCCGGCGGGTCCGGCACCGGTGCAAGTCAAGCGATTTCGTGAGCGGAATCACGTAACGGTGGCTGCCATCGAGACGGTACAATCGCCGTCATGTCTTCCCCACGCTTCGTTCATCTTCGCCTCCACTCCGAGTTCTCGATCGCCGACGGTGTCGTGCGCATTGACGACGCCGTGGAGGCCGCCGCGAAGGACGGTCAGGGCGCACTCGCGCTGACCGACCTCGCGAATGCGTTCGGCCTTGTGCGCTTCTACAAGGAAGCCCGCGGCAAGGGCATCAAACCGATTGTCGGCTGCGACGTCTGGGTCATGAATCCCGACGACCGCGACAAACCGGGCCGCCTGCTGCTGCTCGTCAAGGACAAGGTCGGCTACCTGAATCTGTGCGAGTTGCTTTCGAAGGCCTGGCTCACAAATCAGTATCGCGGCCGTGCCGAGATCGACGTGAGCTGGCTCGAGAGTGGTCTTGCCGAAGGCCTGCTTGCGCTGTCCGGCGCACAGCAGGGCGACATCGGCCTCGCGTTCGCCGCGGGCAATCACGATGCCGCGCGTCGTCATGCGCAGCGCTGGTCGCAGATCTTCCCCGGCGGCTTCTACATCGAAGTCCAGCGTGCGGGCTTGCCGGGTAGCGAGCCGTACCTGGCCGATGCGGTACGCCTTGCGGCCGAATTGCGGCTGCCGGTCGTCGCGACGCATCCGACGCAGTTCATGACCGCCGACGATTTCACGGCGCACGAAGCGCGCGTGTGCATTTCCGAGGGCGACATCCTCGCGAATCCGCGTCGCCAGAAGCGCTTCACGACCGACCAGTATTTCCGCACGCAGGACGAGATGGCCGCGCTGTTCGCGGACTTGCCGTCGGCCGTCGCGAATACGGTCGAAATCGCCAAGCGCTGCAATATCACGCTTGAACTCGGTAAGCCGAAGCTCCCGCTGTTCCCGACACCCGATGGCATGTCGCTCGACGACTACCTCGTGCAGTTGTCGAAGGAGGGGCTTGAAAAGCGCCTCGAACAGCTGTTCCCGAACGTCGAGGAACGTGACTCGAAGCGCGAGTCGTACTACGCGCGGCTCGAGTTCGAGTGCGGCACGATCATCAAGATGGGCTTCCCGGGCTACTTCCTGATCGTTGCGGACTTTATCAACTGGGCGAAAAACAATGGCGTGCCGGTCGGTCCGGGCCGGGGTTCGGGTGCGGGTTCGCTCGTGGCCTACGCACTCGGCATTACCGACCTCGATCCGCTCAAGTACAACCTGCTGTTCGAACGGTTCCTGAATCCGGAACGGGTGTCGATGCCTGACTTCGACATCGACTTCTGCCAGCACGGCCGCGATCGCGTGATCCAGTACGTCAAGCAGAAGTACGGCGCCGATGCGGTGTCGCAGATCGCGACGTTCGGTACGATGGCCGCGAAGGCAGCCGTGCGCGATATCGGCCGCGTGCTCGATCTCGGCTACAACTTCACGGACGGCGTCGCCAAGCTGATCCCGTTCAAGCCGGGCAAACTCGTCACGATCGACGACGCGCTCAAGGAAGAGCCCACGCTCGCCGAGCGCCGCGAGAACGAAGACGAAGTGCGTCAGTTGCTCGAGCTCGCGCAGCGCGTCGAAGGGCTCACGCGTAACGTCGGCATGCACGCCGGGGGCGTGTTGATCGCCCCGGGCAAGCTCACGGATTTCTGCCCGCTCTACACGCAGGGCGAAGACGGCGGCACGGTCAGCCAGTACGACAAGGACGACGTCGAAGCCGTCGGCCTCGTGAAGTTCGACTTTCTGGGTCTGACCACGCTGACCATTCTCGATTGGGCCGAACGGTATATCCGCCGGCTCGATCCGTCGAAGGCCGACTGGAATCTCTCGCAGACCCCGCTCGACGATCCCGCGTCGTTCACGATCCTCAAGAAGGCCAATACGGTCGCCGTGTTCCAGCTCGAAAGCCGCGGCATGCAGGGCATGCTGAAGGACGCGCAGCCGGACCGCTTCGAAGACATCATCGCGCTCGTGGCACTGTATCGCCCGGGTCCGATGGACCTGATTCCGAGCTTCTGTGCGCGTAAGCACGGCCGTGAAGTCGTCGAATACCCGGATCCGCGTGTCGAGCCGGTGCTCAAGGAGACCTATGGGATCATGGTCTACCAGGAGCAGGTCATGCAGATGGCGCAGATCGTCGGCGGCTACTCGCTGGGCGGCGCCGACTTGCTGCGCCGGGCCATGGGCAAGAAGAAGGCCGAGGAAATGGCCAAGCACCGCGAGATGTTCCGCGACGGTGCGGCCAAGAATGGTCTGTCGGGCGACAAGGCCGACGAAATCTTCGACTTGATGGAGAAGTTCGCGGGCTACGGCTTCAACAAGTCGCACGCGGCCGCATACGCTTTGCTCGCGTATTACACCGCGTGGCTCAAGGCCCATCATCCCGCCGAGTTCATGGCCGCGAATATGACGCTGGCGATGGACGACACGGACAAGGTCAAGATTCTGTACGAAGACTGTCTGGTCAACGGCATGGCCATCCTGCCGCCCGATATCAACCAGTCGGCGTATCGATTCGAGCCGGTCGGCGAGGCCGATGGCAGTCGCGCGAAGACCATTCGTTACGGCCTGGGTGCGGTCAAGGGCAGCGGCCAGAGCGCGATCGAAGAAATTCTGCGTGCACGCGAAGACGGTCCGTTCAAGGATCTCTACGACTTCTGTTCGCGCATCGATCGCCGCGTCGTCAATCGACGCACGATCGAAGCGATGATTCGCGCCGGTGCGTTCGATTCGCTCAATGCGAATCGAGCACAGTTGCTTGCATCCGTTGCGCTCGCGATGGAAGCGGCGGAACAGGTTGATGCGAACAAGATGCAGGGCGGTTTGTTCGAGATGGACGATGCAGGCGACGGTGGCATGGCCGCGCATACGCTCGTCGACGAACCGGCCTGGCCTGACAAACGGCGCCTGCAGGAAGAGAAGATTGCACTGGGCTTCTTCGTTTCGGGCCACTTGTTCGATGCGTATCGCACGGAGATGCGGCAGTTCGTTCGCACGAAGCTGTCGGACTTGACCGAAGGCCGCGACAAGCTGGTCGCGGGCGTGATCACAAGCCTGCGCACGCAGATGACCCAGCGCGGCAAGATGATCATCGCGCTCCTCGACGATGGCACCGCGCAGGTCGAGGCCACGATCTTCAACGAGACCTACGAGGCGAACAAGGCGCTCTTCAAGGAAGACGAGTTGCTGGTTGTTCAGGGGATGGCACGGAACGACGCATTCACGGGCGGCCTGCGATTTACGGTCGATACCGTGATGGATCTCGAACGCGCCCGTTCGCGCTATGCACGCTCCGTACGTCTGTCGATCAACGGCACCGCGGATGCGCGCTTGCTTCGCACTTTGCTCGAGGCCCATCGCGCAACCGATCCTCCGCCTGATCCTGCGGCACTCGAAGCAGCACGTGCATCCGCGCAAAGCGCGCGCGGCAATGGCTTTTCGGGTGGCAACGGCAACGGGTTTGGCGGTCCGCGTCGTGGCGCGCCGCGAGATACGACGCCGGTGCGCAGCAGTCTGCCGGTCAGTGTCTACTACCGCAGCGATACGGCAGAGAGCGAGGTCGTGCTCGGCGATGCATGGCGCGTCAAGCCGTCGGATTCGCTACTGCTCGAACTGCAGAGTGAACTCGCGGGCGGGTCGGTGCAGATCGTCTACTAGCGCGGTGTGCGGCTTAGATGCGCAAGCTTGAGAAACCGGTAATAGACGGTTTGCGCATTGAACGCGGCGATCATATAGCCGGCCTTGCCATCGAGAAATCCGCGCCGCAGCAGATAGGTCCGGATAAAGGCCCATGCGCCACGTGCGACGGCCTTGCCGAAACTGCCGGACTGCCCCGCCTTGTGGCGCTGTTCGGCGCCTGCGGTCGAATAGGCGTCGAGCTTGCGCAACACGCTTTCGACGTCCTCGTACGAGTAGTGCATGAGCTTGCCCGAGAGCCGTTTCACCGGCAGGTCGAAGACGAGTCGCTCGTGAACCAGGTCGTCCGAGAACCACGCATCGCCGCGCCGGAACAGCCTCGGGATCCAGTCGGGGTACCAGCCGCTGTGATGGATCCATTCGCCGCAGAAGCTTGACAGGCGGTCGACCGCATACATGAAGGGTTCGGGGCGCGCGATCGCGTCGCGGATCGACGCGGCGAGTTCGGGCGACACGATTTCATCCGAATCGATCGACAACACCCAGGTGGTGCCGAGCGCGTCGAGCGCGCGGTTCTTCTGCGGACCAAAGCCCGGCCAGTCTTGCGTTTCGATCACGCGCGCGCCATGCGCATGCGCGATGTCGAGGGTCGCGTCCGTGCTGCCGCTATCAACGATGACGATTTCATCGGCGAAGCGAACCGCCTGCAGGCATTCGTCGAGCCGGCGGGCAGCGTTTTTCGTGATGATGGCGACGCCAAGCGTGGTGGCATTCATGCAGGACGGGGAGGGCGGTGGCCCGAAGCGGTGGGGAATGGTGTCCGGGAAGTATACACAGCGTCGTGCGCGCGCCATCACCTGAATGGAAACTGCGCCGCTGTGCATAACGTCGGGGCATCGGCCCGAACGTTTACAATGTCGAATTCCCTGAAATCCGTCCGTCGGGCGGAAGTTCTTTCGCTTTCCCAGAGGTTTTCTTGAGCGCGAAGTCAACGTTAAGCAAACCCATCGGCTCGGCCGAGGCATCGTCGCCGGCCGTGGTGTTGCGCCGGCTCTGGCCGTACCTGAAGCCACTGATGCTCGTGATCGTCGGCGCGATCGTCTCGATGGCGATCAGTTCGGCCACGGATGCCGGTATTCCTGCATTGCTCAAGCCGCTGCTCGACCACGGTTTCGGTACGCACGGCAGCGACCGCGCCAAATGGCTCGTGCCGGTCGCCGTGATCGGGCTGGCCCTGGTGCGCGGTGTCTCGCAGTACGCATCGGGCTATCTGCTCGCGTATGTGACGAACAAGGTCTTGCTCGAGCTGCGGCTCAAGATGTTCGATCGCATGATCCACACGAGCGTCGCGTTCTTCCAGCGCGAGACGGCGAGCACGGTCATCAACGCGATCGTGTTCGAGGTCAACCAGATCCTCAACGTGCTGTCAGGCGTGATGATTACGCTCGTGCGCGATTCGCTGACAGTCGTCTTCCTGCTCGGTTATCTGTTTATCCTGAACTGGCGCCTGACCCTGATCGTGGCGGTGCTGCTGCCGGGGATCGGCTGGCTGGTCGGCAAGATCAACCGTCGTTTGCGGCGCCTGAACCGCGAACATCAGCTGCTGACCAACGAGCTGTCGTACATCGTCGAAGAGACGGTCGGCGGCTACAAGGTCGTCAAGGTCAATAACGGTCAGAAGTACGAGATGGATCGCTTCAGCGAGATGAGCCGGCGCCTGCGCGGCTACTCGATGCGCATGATCGTCTCGGGCGGCCTTGCGCAGCCGCTCACGCAGTTTCTGGCGTCGATCGCACTCGCGGTCGTGATCACGATTGCGGTGGTGCAGTCGACCTCGGACCAGACGACGGTGGGCGGCTTCGTCGCGTTCGTCACGTCGATGCTGCTGATCATTTCGCCGCTCAAGCACCTGATGGACATCAACCAGCCGCTGCAACGTGGCCTGACGGCTGCCGAGCTGATTTTCGGGCTCATCGACGAACCGCCCGAGCCTGAAGGCGGCGGACGTCCGCTCGAGCACGCGACCGGTGCGATCGAATTCCGCGACGTCTCGTTCAACTACGCGACGGGTAACACGAGCGGCAAGCACACGCTTGATCGCGTGTCGTTCAAGGCCGCGCCGGGTGAAATGATCGCGCTCGCCGGTCCGTCGGGTAGTGGCAAGACAACGCTCGTCAACCTGCTGCCGCGGTTCTTCGATCCGACCGCAGGCGAAGTGCTCGTCGACGGGGTTCCGCTGCACGAGTACGGCATTCATGCCCTGCGCAGTCAGATCGCGATGGTCAGCCAGGATGTCGTGCTTTTCAACGACACGATCGCGAACAACGTGGCGTACGGCACGGATGCAGACACGGCACGTGTCGAGGCAGCGCTGCGTGCAGCCAACCTCTGGGACACCGTGCAGGCCATGCCCGGTGGTATCGAGACGCTCGTCGGTGACAACGGCATGATGCTGTCCGGCGGTCAGCGTCAGCGGCTCGCCATCGCGCGCGCGATCTACAAGAACGCGCCGATCCTGATTCTCGATGAAGCGACTTCCGCACTCGATTCGGAATCGGAACGCCATGTGCAGTCGGCGCTTGAAACGTTGATGGAAGGACGCACGACGCTGGTCATCGCGCACCGGTTGTCGACCATCGAGCGCGCCGACCGGATCCTCGTGATGGAAGCGGGCCGTATCGTCGAGCACGGCAGCCATCAGGAACTGATCGAGGCCGGCGGGCTTTACGCACATCTGCACCAGATCCAGTTTCAGCAAGCCTATAGCTGACGGCGCAGGTCGCACGGCCAACCGCGGGGCGACTGGACGGAGTCCGGTCGTCCAAAAGTCCCGGTCAGCCGGTTGTTTCGGCCAGTCCGTCACCCTCGCCACGCGATGACCGCCTTTGGGCGGCCGTGCCGCTGCCTTTGCGCCGTCTTGCCGGCGCCAGACTCCGCGCCCATGCGAATCGGCTCGAGGGCTTGACCGAAGCAGTTACAATGCGCGTCGAATTCAACTGAGTGCCGATACGCCGACGTGTGGCCGTGAGTGGCCGTTTCTCCTATGTCCGAACAAGCTGTCCGACCCCATTCCGGGGTGAGTGCGCGCACGATGCCGCTGGCCCTGTTCCTCCTGTGCTTTCCGGCGGCGTCGCTGGCGGTCAAGGGTGGAGCGAGCGCGTTGTCGCTGATCATCGCCGTTGTCTGCCTTGTCATGCTGATACGCGTGGCCCTGCGCTCGCAGGCGGCATTCAACTGGGACGCGACCGATACCTGGATCACGCTCGGGCTCGCATCGCCGATCGTGGTGGTGCTCGTGATCGAAGCGTGCCACGGCAAACTCGTCGGCAACACGCTGGATTCCCCATCGCGCTTTCTGGCGGCCGTCCCCGTATTCCTCATGCTCCGGCGTGTGCGCCTCGACGCGTTGCGTACGGCCGATTTGTCGTTCGCGATCGGCGCGATCGTCGCCCTGATCGATATGCTCGCATCACCGCGTGTGGAAGACCGCGGGCGCAATGCGTTCCTCGACGCGATCCACTTCGGCGACATCGCCCTGGCGCTCGGTATCCTGTCGGTGCTGTCGCTCGGATGGTGGCGCAAGGACCCGCTGATTGTCCGTATCGTCAAGATCGCCGGATTGGGCGCGGGGCTGGCGGCATCGGCGATATCGGGCTCGCGCGGCGGATGGATCGCGATTCCCGTCATGGCCGTCATTGTTGCGCTGACGCACCACGGACGCACCGCCCGCCGCTGGAAGATCGTGGTGACACTCGCGATTGGCGCAGTCGTGGTGGTGGGCGGCTTGATGACGACCGCCGTGCAAGACCGTTTCGCCGCGCTGGCGAACGACTACTCGCAGTTTGAAGCCGGCAACAAGGACACATCGCTCGGTGTACGCCTCCAGCTCTATCGGGTCGGCCTGAAGATCGTGGCCCAGCATCCGTGGGAAGGCCTCGGCGCGCATGGATTCCACGATGCGATGCCGGGCTTCGCTCAATCCGGAGCGCTGACGCCGCTGGCCGCCCACTTCGGTATGGGCGAAACGCACAATCAGTTTCTCGCCTGGCTGACGGACTATGGCGTGCTCGGCGGCCTTGCCTTGGTCGCGATCTACCTGGTGCCATGTATCGTGTTCGCGCGGAGCCTGCATTCACCGCATCCGAGCGCGCGCCGAAGCTCGACGATGGGTCTTGCATTCGTCGTCTCGTTCCTGATTTTCGGTTTCAGCGTCGAGATGTTCGATCTGAAGCTGGTCACGGCTTTTTACGCAACCGTCGTCGCCGTGCTGTTGTCGATCTCGGCGAATCAGCACGCGCAACATCTCGCGCTATAGTCGGCAAACGGTCCGCACAAAATTTGCGCGAAAGTCCGCAGCAATCCAGCCGTGTGCTCGATTGCCGATGTCGCCGGTTTTCGGCTCTTGAACGACATTCTTCCGCCTGGGCGCCATGTTTAGCATCCTGATTCCGACCTGGAACAACCTGCCGTACCTCAAACTCTGCGTCGAGAGTATCCGACGCCATACGAGCATCGAACACGAGATCCTGGTCCACGTGAACGAGGGGACGGACGGCACGCTGGACTGGGTGCGCGAACAAGGCATCCGGCATACCTGGAGCCGGGGCAATGTCGGCGTCTGTCTCGCACTCAATGACGTCGCGCGGCTTGCCACGCATGACTGGATCGTCTTTCTGAACGACGACATGAGTTGCACGCCGGGTTGGGACCGTGCGTTCGCCGATGCCATTGCTAAGATCGGCGATGCACCCGCGTACCTGTCCGCGCAACTGATCGAGCCGACCGATACGGGCAACGACCAGATCGTGGTCGGCGCATACGGGACCGGTCCGGAAAACTTCGACGAGCCGGGCATGCTGCGTTTCGCAGCGGGCCTGACGACTCAGGATCGTCAAGGCGTCGCGCTGCAACCGATGGTCGTGAGCCGGCGTCTGTGGCATCTGGTCGGCGGCTACAGTATCGAATTCGGCCCGGGCATGAGCAGCGACGACGACTTCACGATGAAGCTCTGGCTGGTCGGCTGCCGCGATTTCCGCGTGGTCGGCGCGAGCCGTATCTATCATTTCGGCATGCGTTCGACGGGCCGCGTGCGTCGCAACAAGGGCGGCCGCGAATTCCTGATGAAATGGGGCATGCTCCAGCGCGAATTCACGCACGAGTATCTTCGGCAGACCGCGAAGCCGGGCGCGCATGCGCTGCCGAACGTGCCGCGCGCGTCGTTCAAGAGCCGTCTCAAGCGCTGGCTATATAGTCGCAAGCGTTACCCCTTCGAGGATCTCGAGGGCTGGGAGGCGAATCTGCCCGGTCTGCTGATCCATGACAGCAGCCGGGAAAGCCACCACGACGCGCCACAGCGATAATCTGCGCGGCGTGCTGAGTGCTGAGTGCTGAGTGCTGAGTGCGGTGAGCAGCGTGCAGTGAGGGGCACCGGCAGCCGCAGCGGCTTTTTTCAATCAACCTGACAGCGAGTTCTTGCGTCGATGTTTTCGATCATCATTCCGACTTGGAACAACCTCGGCCACCTGAAGCTCGTGATCGAGAGCCTGCGACGACATTCGGCGCATGCGCATCAGATTCTGGTGCATGTGAACGATGGATCCGACGGTTCGCTCGAATGGGTTCGCGAGCAGGGTATCGAGCACACTGCGTCGCCGGCGAATATCGGCATCTGTCATGCCGTCAACCTGATCTCGGCGAAGGCGAAGCACGAGTACATCGTCTATATGAACGACGACATGTATTGCTGCCCGGGATGGGACACCGCCCTCGAGCAGCGTATCGCGCAGATGGACAGTGATCTGTTCCTGTTGTCCGGCACGATGATTGAACCGGTCGACACGGGCAACCCGTGCGTGGTCGTCAGCAATTTCGGTCGTGACGTCGAGACCTTCGATGCAGACAAGCTCGTTGCGCAAAGTCCTTCGCTCGTCCGGCCCGACTGGCTTGGCGCGACGTGGCCGCCGACGCTGGTGCATCGCGACTGGTGGTTCAAGGTCGGGGGCTACAGCAGCGAATTGAGTCCGGGCATGAGCAGCGACAACGATTTTTCGATGAAGCTGTGGGATGCGGGCTGCCGGACGTTCGTCGGTGTCGGTGACAGTCTCGTCTATCACTTCCAGCAAAAGAGCACGGGCAAGGTCGTCAAGAACGACGGCCGCAAACAGTTCCTGCAGAAGTGGGGCATGACGCAGTCGACGTTCGACAAATACTACCTGCGTCGCGGCCAAGCCGTCGGCCAGAACGGACTGACGCTCGGCGAGCCCGACGACACGTCGGCGTTCCGGCGCGCGAAGCTCAAGTCTCGCTTCAAGCGCGCGTTCTCCTGAACCCGTGCTTTAAGGCGTTGCACGAACGCTGAGGGGACGTGGCGTTCGTGTCGTGCGCCATCGCAGTTCCGAGGGGCGTGGCGCCTGCTTGCCACAACGACGCGACACGAACGACACGGCGCCGCGCTGCGACGCCATGCTTCCGTTGCGTCGGTTGCTTCAGACCAGGAAGGCCGAGACGGCGCGATTCAGATTCACGGCCTGCTGGTCAAGTGCGTGAGCCGCGGCCGTCGCCTGCTCGACGAGTGCAGCGTTTTGTTGCGTGACTTCGTCCATCTGCGCGACGGCCTTGTTGATCGCTTCGAGGCCGCTGCTCTGTTCGCTCGACGCCGTCGAGATTTCATCAATCAGCGTCGCGACATCGCGCACCGACTTCATCATCTGCTCGATCGTTCCGCCCGCGGTGCGCACCGTGTCGGAACTCGTATCGACCTCGTGCGTCGTGTCGCCGATCAGGATCGCAATTTCCTTCGCGGCGTCCGCGCTGCGACGCGCAAGCGCACGCACTTCACTTGCCACCACGGCAAAGCTGCGTCCCGCGCCGCCTGCGCGTGCGGCTTCGACGGCGGCGTTCAGTGCGAGCAGGTTCGTCTGGAACGCGATGCCTTCGATCACCGATGTGATGTTGCCGATCTTGTGCGAGTGCTCGGTCAGCGTTTCCATGCGGCCGACCGCTTCAACGACTGCGTCGTTGCCGTCGCGTGCCTGATACGTGGCGCGTTCGGCGAGTTGCGTCGCTTGCAGGGCGTTGTCAGCGTTCTGCTTCACGATCGCGACGATCTGACCCATGTTGGCGGCCGTGCGCTCGATATTGGCCGCGTGTTCTTCAGTGCGAACCGTGAGGTCGCGATTGCCCGCGGCGATTTCGCCGGCCGCCATCGCGATGGATTCGGCGGACTGCTTGATCTCGAGGACCATCGTCGTGAGCTTGTCGCGCATGAGCTTCATGTCATACACGACGCTCGATGTGTCGCCCGGGCGCGTTTCAACTTCGACCGACAGATTGCCGTGCGAGATCTCGCGCGCGATAAAGGCGGCATAGTCCGGCTCGCCGCCGAGCTGCGTGAACAGCGTGCGGCCCAGCAGCCAGCAGAACAGCGATGTGATCGACACGCCGAGCACGATGCTCGCGCCGACGAGCCAGCGCACGCGTCGTGCCTCGGCGCGCGTCGCGTCGTATTCGGCCTGTCCCTGATCGATCTGCAATTGACGCAGCTCGGCGGCTTCCTTCTTGACCTTCAGGGTCTGAGGTTCGACGTTTTTTTCGATGGTCCACTGAGCTTCGGACAGATTGCCCGCTGCGAGGAACGCCGCCGCTGGCGCGAGCCCGTCCTTCTGTAGCGCGCCGTAGTCTTTCGCGAACTGGTCGGCAAGCCGCGCCTCGGCATCCGAGAGCGGATAGTGGCGGTACTGATCGAACAGCGAGGCGATCAGCGGTGCGTTGCGATTCATGAGTTCGGCGGTCGCCTTGGATTTGGCTGCCGACGGATCGAGCACGGCATCGCTGATCGCGAAGCGGCTCTGTGCAATCAGTTCGTCGATCGACGAGATGCGTTCAATGGCTTTTGCACGCCCTTCGTAGATCTGGTTCAGGGCCGCGCTTGCGTGTGAGAGCCCCGAAAGTCCGAGTACGCCGACTGTGATGAGCACGCCAGTCGCAATGCCAATGACCCCATACAGTCTCGCGCGGACTGTCCATTTCCCGTTTGCCATGTCTGGTCTACCTTTCTGTTACCGCTTTTTGTGTACCGCTGGTGCACAACAACCCCGATCCTGCGGAGCATAACGGCACAAAATGGCAATTTGATTAACGCGCTCACGAAATATTTAATTATTCGAAAGCGGTAAAAACAACCGGGAATAAAAGGGGTTAAATCATTAAGGGAAAATCGAAATAATTAATATAAATACTCAAAATGCGATTTTAATTTTGCTGAACCGCTGAACCGCTGAACCGCTGAACCGCTGAACCGCTGAACCGCTGAACCGCTGAACCGCTGAACCGCTGAACCGCTGAACCGCTGAACCATTAAGCGGCGGGGTTGTTGCGTCGCCGGCGCGCATGACCGTCAGTCTTCTTTCACGCGCGCCGAAGTCGCTTACTTCGCCGCCCGGGTATCGAGCGCGAGACGGTCGAGCATCATCTTCGCGGTCGCGAGATTGGTGGCGCACGCCACGTTGTGCACGTCGCACGCGCGCACGAGCGCATTGATATCGGGTTCATGAGGCTGCGGCGTCATCGGGTCACGCAGGAAGATCACCATCTGCACTCGGCCCTCGGCGAGTTCTGCGCCGATCTGCAGGTCGCCGCCGTGCGGGCCGGAGAGCTTGCGCTCGACCGTAAGCTTCCAGGCATCGATCAGCAACTGGCCCGTCGTGCCGGTCGCGACGAGGTCGCATTGCGCGAGCGTATCGACGTAGTGGCCGGCGAGCTCGACGATGTCATCTTTTTTTCTGTCATGCGCGATCAGCGCGATGCGGGTCTTCATGGACCAGGGGTTCCTTGTCGTTGTTGTAGAAATAAAAGGGGTGTCGTTGATCGGCGCGCCCGGTGGCACGGATTAGCAGTGGGTGAGCGCCAACCGGAGCAAGCTGCGCCAGATGTTGCCCGCTGAAAATGCCGCGCTCAAAGCGCTCCGGCTTAGAACGTTCCGGGATAGGCGCCACCGTCGATCAACAGATTTTGTCCGGTGATGTACCCGGCATGCGCGCTGCATAGAAAAGCGCAGGCCTTGCCGAACTCGTCCGGCTGACCGAAGCGCTTCGCCGGAATGCCTTGCTCGCGCTGCGCACGAACCTCATCGATGTTGAGGCCTCTGGCCTTGGCGGCCACATCGAGCGTCTTCGCGATGCGGTCCGTATCGAACGCACCGGGAAGCAGCCCGTTGATCGTCACGTTGTGCGCGACATATTTGCGCGCCAGGCCGGCCACGAAGCCGGTCAATCCGGAGCGCGCGCCGTTGGACAGCCCGAGCACGTCGATCGGCGCCTTGACTGCGGAACTCGTGATGTTGACGATGCGCCCGAACCGGCGCTCGACCATGCCGTCGATCGTCTGGCGGATCAGTTCGATCGGCGTGAGCATATTGGCGTCGAGCGCGGCGATCCAGTCGTCGCGGTCCCAGTCGTGGAAATCACCCGGCGGCGGGCCGCCCGCGTTGTTGATGAGAATGTCGGGTTGAGGGCAGAGCGCAAGCGCGGCGGCGCGGCCTTCGGGGGTGGTGATATCGCAGGCCACCGCCTGCACTTTCGCGCCTGTGGCGGCACGGATCTCATCGGCCGTTTTTTCGAGCGTCTCGCGCGTGCGCGCCAGAATCGTGATCTCGACGCCTTCTGCGGCGAGCGCTTCGGCGCAGCCCCGTCCGAGGCCCTTGCTTGACGCGCAGACCAGCGCACGCCGGCCGGCAATTCCCATGTCCATCGCGTTCTCCGTGGCCCGTTTCTGTCTGAGCGATCTGAGTGAGACTGCCATTTTAGGGGATGGTCGACCGCAAGCGATATGCATTGGGGCAGGGGCGATGGCACGTCGGCAGATTGCGACTGCCCGCGAGGCCCCAAATTCGCTACACTTCGCACACACGCCGCGCCGTGGCCCGCCGGTCTCCGGCTTGCTGCAGGCGCGCTGATCTTTCATCTCCGGCCTCGCGCCGACGATCCTCGAGCCCACCCGGTCATGACCGCCAGCCAAATCGACAAGCCCAGCCTCGGCACCCAGTTCGACCCGCGCTTCCCGAATCTCACGATCCTCAATCACCCGCTGATCCAGCACAAGCTCACGCATATGCGTGACAAGAACACGTCGACGCGTACGTTCCGCGACCTGCTGCGCGAAATCACGCTGCTGATGGGCTATGAGATCACGCGCAGCCTTCCGTTGACGACCCGCCATATCGAGACGCCACTGATCGAATACGACGCGCCGGTGATCGCGGGCAAGAAGCTTGCGATCGTGCCTGTGCTGCGCGCAGGCGTCGGGATGTCGGACGGCTTGCTGGAACTGGTGCCGTCGGCGCGCGTTGGCCATATCGGCGTCTACCGCGACCACGAAACGCATCGCCCGGTCGAGTATCTGGTCAAGCTGCCGCCGGACCTCGAAGAGCGCACGTTCATCCTCTGTGACCCGATGGTCGCGACCGGATACTCGGCCGCTCATGCGGTTGACGTGCTCAAGAAGCGCGGCGTGTCCGGAGACTCCATCAAGTTTCTCGCTCTGGTGGCCGCGCCCGAAGGCGTAAAGGTCTTTCTCGACGCCCATCCCGAGGTGCAGCTCTTCGTCGCCTCGCTCGACTCGCACCTGAACGAACACGCGTATATCGTGCCGGGCCTCGGCGACGCAGGCGACCGCCTGTTCGGCACGAAGAACTGAGTCCCCCTTCAGGCATGCGATTCCCGGGCGCACACGGCGGGGCGAACAACCGGGGGCGGCATGCTAAAATTGCGCTCCGGCCGAGGCGGGGTTCGCGCGCCATGTCGAGCGAACCGATTCGTCGCCGCACGCCGTCAGCAGCCTGTCCGATCAGCCCTCGCGGTGCATCGTGACGCGCCGCGGGCGGCCGCGGTCATGCGGGCAGCGCGCGACGCGGTTGCGCTGGCATTCGGGCCGAGTCAACGAAAGCACACTGATAGCAGCGCGCGCACGAAACGCGCGCCACGGAGAGTCACTATGGCCGGTCATTCCAAATGGGCCAATATCAAGCATAAGAAAGCCGCCACCGATGCCAAGCGCGGCAAGATCTGGACGCGTCTGATCAAGGAAATCACCGTGGCCGCGCGTCTGGGCGGCGGCGACATCAACACCAATCCGCGCCTGCGCCTGGCTGCCGAAAAGGCGGCCGAGGCCAATATGCCGAAGGACAACGTCCAGCGCGCGATCCAGCGCGGTGCCGGCAACCTCGAAGGCGTGAACTACGAAGAAATCCGCTACGAGGGCTACGGCATCGGCGGCGCGGCAATCATCGTCGACACGATGACCGACAACCGCACGCGCACGGTCGCCGAAGTGCGCCATGCGTTCTCGAAGCACGGCGGCAACATGGGCACCGACGGTTCGGTGGCGTTCATGTTCGATCACGTCGGCCAATTCATCTTCGCGCCGGGCAGCTCCGAAGACGCGATCATGGAAGCCGCGCTCGAAGGCGGCGCCGAGGATGTGTCGAGCAACGAAGACGGCAGCGTGGAAGTGCTGTGCCCGCCGCCGGATTTCGAAAAGGTCAAGGCAGCGCTCGAGGCAGCCGGTTTCAAGGCGGAACTCGCCGAAGTCACGATGAAGCCGCAAACCGAAGTCACCTTTACGGGTGACGACGCCGTCAAGATGCAGAAGCTGCTCGATGCGCTCGAAAACCTCGACGACGTCCAGGAAGTGTATACAAACGCGGTGATCGACGAGGCATAGGGCCTCCCGCCGGCAGCACAGATTTCAAAAGTTTCGGGGATTCACATGAAGGTATTGGTGGTCGGTTCGGGCGGGCGTGAACATGCGCTCGCGTGGAAGCTCGCGCAGTCGCCGCGCGTTCAGCTCGTGTATGTCGCACCGGGCAACGGCGGTACGGCGCTTGACGACCGCATGCGCAACGTGCCGATTACCGACCTGTCGGCATTGGCCGACTTCGTCGTGTCGGAAGGCATCGCGTTCACGCTCGTTGGTCCGGAAGCGCCGCTTGCGGCGGGCATCGTCAACCTGTTCCGTTCGCGCGGGCTCAAGGTGTTCGGGCCGACGCAGGAAGCGGCGCAGCTCGAAAGCTCGAAGGACTTCGCCAAGGCGTTCATGAAGCGCCATGGCATTCCGACGGCCGAGTACGAAACGTTCACGGACGCCGCCGCGGCTCACGGCTATATCAACCGGATGGGCGCCCCGATCGTGATCAAGGCCGACGGACTCGCTGCGGGCAAGGGCGTGGTCGTGGCGATGACGCTCGAAGAGGCCCATGCGGCCGTCGATTCGATGCTCGCCGACAACAAGCTCGGCGACGCGGGCGCACGCGTGGTCATCGAAGAGTTCCTGACGGGCGAGGAAGCGAGCTTTATCGTGATGGTCGACGGCAAGCACGTGCTGCCGCTGGCATCGAGCCAGGATCACAAGCGCCTGCTCGACGCGGATCAAGGTCCGAATACCGGCGGCATGGGCGCTTACTCGCCCGCGCCGATCGTGACGCCGCAGCTGCATGCGCGCGTGATGCGCGAGATCATCCAGCCGACGATCCGCGGCATGGAGAAGGAAGGCATCCGTTATACGGGCTTCCTGTACGCGGGCCTGATGATCGACGCGCAAGGCAACCCGAAGACGCTCGAATTCAACTGCCGGATGGGCGATCCCGAAACGCAACCGATCATGTCGCGCCTCAAGGGCGACTTTTCGCGCGTGGTCGAGGCGGCGATCAGTGGCGAACTCGAGTCGGTCGAGCTCACGTGGGACCGCCGGACCGCGCTGGGCGTCGTGCTGGCGGCGCATGGTTATCCCGACGCGCCGCGCAAGGGCGACCTGATCTCGGGCATTCCTCCCGAAACCGATACTTCGGTCACTTTCCACGCGGGCACGACGCTCACCGAAGACAAGCTCACGACAACGGGCGGCCGCGTGTTGTGCGTGGTCGGTCTGTCGGATTCGGTGCGTGGCGCGCAGTCGGCGGCGTACGAAACGATCAACCGGATCGAGTTCGACGGCATGCAGTTCCGTCGCGATATCGGCTATCGTGCGCTGAATCGCAAGCACTGACGGGCACGGCACGGGCGCGGTCCGTGCCGCATTGACCTGACGCAAGTGGGGCATCGGGCCGGCCTGCGATACTGCAGCGGCCCTTTTTCGTTGGAATCTCACCGGATGAATGCTTCACTCGACCTGACCGCAGTCCGTAGCTATCTGCTCGATCTGCAGACCCGCATTACCGAGACGTTTGGCGCGATCGACGGCACGCCGTTCATCACCGACGCCTGGGAGAAGCTGCCCACTGACCCGCTGCGCGGCAACGGCCGGTCGCGGATCATTGAAGGCGGCTCGATCTTCGAGCGCGGGGGCGTCGGCTTTTCGCACGTGATGGGCGACCGGTTGCCGCCGTCGGCATCGGCCGCGCGTCCGGAGCTCGCGGGACGCAGTTTCGAGGCGATCGGCGTATCGCTCGTGTTGCACCCGTTGAATCCGTATTGCCCGACCGTGCATATGAACGTGCGCGTGTTCGTGGCCGTTCACCCGACCGACGCACCGGTGTTCTGGTTCGGCGGCGGCATGGATCTCACGCCGTACTACGGCTTCGAGGACGATGCGCGCCACTTTCATACCGTCTGCCGCGATGCGTTGACGCCGTTCGGTGCGGATCTGCATCCGCGTTTCAAGAAGTGGTGCGACGACTATTTCTACCTCAAGCATCGCGGCGAGGCACGTGGCATTGGCGGCATCTTCTACGATGACTTCAACGAACTCGGCTTCGAGCAGGGTTTTGCGATGATGCGCAGCGTCGGCGACGCGTTTTTGACGGCCTATCAGCCGATCGTCGAACGTCGGCATGCGCATCCGTACGGCGAACGTGAACGCGCGTTCCAGTGCTATCGGCGCGGCCGCTATGTCGAATTCAATCTCGTGTTCGACCGTGGCACTTTGTTCGGCCTGCAAAGCGGTGGACGCACGGAGTCGATTCTGATGTCGATGCCGCCGGTCGCGCACTGGCGCTACGACTGGAAACCCGAGCCGGGATCGGAGGAGCAGCGTCTGTACACCGATTTCCTCGTACCGCGAACGTGGGTCTGAGAGGCGCGTGTCGATCATGTCCACGATATCTACGAACGAGCGCAGACGTATCGGCATCCTCGGCGGTACCTTCGATCCGATCCACGATGGCCATCTCGCGCTCGCGCGACGGTTTGCCGCGTTGCTCGAGCTCGACGAGCTCGTGCTGATGCCGGCCGGGCAGCCCTATCAGAAGGCGGGCGTGTCGAGCGCCGCGCACCGGCTTGCAATGACCCGGCTGGCCGCTGAGCAGCTCTCGTTGCCCGGCACCATGGTCAGCGTGGCCACCGAGGAGGTTGAGCGCGGCAGCGCGACCTATACGGTCGATACACTCGCGCTCTGGCGCGAGCGCGTCGGAGAGCAGGCGTCGCTGTGCTATCTGATCGGTGGCGACCAGCTCGTGCGCCTCGATACGTGGCACGAATGGCGCCGGCTGTTCGACTTTGCGCATATCTGCGCGGAGTCGCGACCCGGTTTCGAAGAGCGCGATATCGAATCGGCGGTGCTGCGCGATGCGATTCGCGAGCGGCGTGCCACCGTCGAGACGGTCGCGCAATCGTCGAGAGGTCATATACTGATCGACGAAGCCCTCGCGCTCGACATTTCGGCAACCGATATTCGCGAACACTTGAAGCACCGCCTGGCCGTGCACGACGCATCCGCGGAACGCGTCCCGGCCAATGTCTGGCACTATATTCGGCAACATCATCTCTATCAGTCGTAAACAATGGACATCACCAAGCTGCAACGCGTCATCATCGACGGTCTCGAAGACGTCAAGGCGCAAGACATCAAAGTCTTCAACACGACGCATCTGACGTCGCTTTTCGATCGCGTGATCGTCGCGAGCGGTACGTCGAACCGTCAGACGAAGGCGCTCGCGAACAGCGTGCGCGAGTTCGTCAAGGAAGCCGGCGGGCATATCGTGAGCACCGAAGGCGAGGACGTCGGCGAATGGGTGCTCGTCGATTGCGGCGACTGCGTCGTGCACATCATGCAGCCCGCATTGCGCCAGTACTACAACCTCGAAGAGATCTGGGGCGACAAGCCCGTCAAGGTCAAGCTGAGCGGCGGCTCGGCGTTCGGCGGCGCGCGCGTGACGGCCGATGAAGACGAGGAAGACGACGTCGATGAGGCGCCGGCTCGCAAGACGACCGCACGCAAGGCCCCCGCCAAGACGGCAGGCGCGAAGACTGCTGCCAAGAAGGCCGCGCCCCGCAAGACGGCCGCCAAGTCGGGCGATGCTCCCGCGAAGAAGGCCCCCGCACGCAAGACGGCGGGCACGGCTGCCAAGACCGCTGCCCCGCGCAAGACGCCGGCCCGCAAGACCACGCGTTCGGCAGGCTGATGAAGCTGTATGTGCTCGCGGTCGGGCACAAGATGCCCGACTGGATCGCGAGCGGCTTTGCGGAATACACGAAGCGCATGCCGCCCGAGCTGCGCATCGAACTTATCGAGATCAAGCCCGAACTGCGTTCGGGTGCGCGCAACGCCGAGACCGTGATGGCCGTCGAGCGGCAGCGCATCGAAGCGGCGCTGCCCAAGAAGGTGCGCATCGTCGCCCTCGACGAGCACGGCAAGGACTGGACGACGATGCAGCTCGCCCAGGCGTTGCCGCGCTGGCAACAGGACGGACTCGACGTCGCGTTCGTGATCGGCGGTGCCGACGGGCTCGATCCGGCACTCAAGGCCCGTGCCGACACGCTGCTGCGACTTTCCAGCCTGACGCTTCCCCACGGGATGGTGCGCGTGCTGCTCGCCGAGCAGCTCTATCGTGCGTGGACCATCACGCAGAATCATCCGTATCATCGGGCGTAGCAGACCCATCGGCGTGAGAGGCGGCAGGGCCTGAGGCCTTGCCGGCCTGTCACGCGCGGGTTATGCCGAGCGCCGTGTTTGCGCACCGCAGCAGCGATGCGTCCATCTCACTCTATGCCCTCTGATGCAATCAACCACTGCGTCTTCTCCGTTCGTGTACCTCGCTTCCCAAAGCCCGCGCCGTCGCGAGTTGCTTCAACAGATTGGTGTGCGCTTCGAACTGCTGTTGCCCGACGATACGGCCGCGGCGGAAGCCCTTGAGGCCGAGTTGCCAGGCGAGCCTGCGCACGCGTACGTGGTGCGTGTCTGTCAGGCGAAGGCGGAAGCGGCTGTCGCACGGCTGAGCGGGAGCGCACTGCAGGGTGCGCCGATTCTGACAGCGGATACGACCGTGACCGTCGATGATGCCATTTTGGGCAAACCGTCAGACGCTGCGCATGCGGCCGACATGCTCGCGCGACTGGCTGGCCGTGAGCACCAGGTGCTGACTGCAGTGGCCGTCGGCGCGGCGAATGGTGTCCACTCAGCGCTCTCCGTCTCGCGCGTGCGCTTTGCCCCGATGACGCCTGCGCAGATCGACGCGTACGTTGCGAGCGGCGAGCCGTTCGGAAAAGCCGGTGCCTACGGGATTCAGGGCAGGGCGGCCGAATTCGTCGCGCAAATCGAAGGGTCCTATTCCGGTATCATGGGTTTGCCCTTGTTCGAGACAGCGACACTTTTACGAGCCGCGCGCGTCGAATTCTGATTGGCGTTTTCCGGACCATAACCACAACATGAACGAAGACATCCTGATCAACATCACACCGCAGGAGACCCGGGTTGGAATCGTTCAGCAGGGTGCGGTCCAGGAGCTCCACGTAGAGCGCACGCTGTCGCGCGGACGCGTCGGCAATGTGTATCTCGGCAAGGTCGTCCGTGTGTTGCCGGGCATGCAATCCGCCTTTATCGATATCGGGCTCGAGCGGGCCGCGTTTCTCCACGTCGCCGATATCTGGCATCCGCGTGTACCCGGCGAATCGCATAATGCCCCGCTTCAACCGATCGAGAAGACGGTCTTTGACGGGCAAACCCTGATGGTTCAGGTCATCAAGGATCCTATCGGCACCAAAGGCGCGCGGCTGTCGACACAGATCAGCATCGCGGGCCGTACGCTGGTGTATTTGCCGCAGGAGCCGCATATCGGCATTTCGCAGAAGATCGAAAGCGAGGCGGATCGCGAAGCCGTGCGTGCGCGGCTGACATCCGTGTTGCCGTCCGACGAGAAGGGCGGCTACATCGTGCGCACGATCGCCGAGGACTCGTCGAGCGAAGAGCTTGGCAACGACGTCGCGTACCTGCGCAAGACGTGGGCGACGATCCAGAGTCAGGCGCTGCGCGTGCCGGCGCCGTCCGTGCTCTATGAAGACCTCAATCTGGCTCAGCGCGTCTTGCGTGACTTTGTCAGCGATGAAACGACGAAGGTGCTGGTCGACTCGCGCGAGACGTTCCAGAAGCTCGTCGACTTCGCCACGCAGTTCACTCCGGCGGTGAACCCGAAGCTCCATCACTATGTTGGCGAGCGGCCGCTTTTCGATCTGTACAACATCGAAGGCGAAATCGAGCGGGCGCTCTCGCGTCGCGTCGATCTCAAGTCGGGTGGTTATCTGATGATCGACCAGACCGAGGCGATGACGACGATCGACGTCAATACGGGTGGCTATGTCGGTGCGCGCAACTTCGACGACACGATCTTCAAGACCAATCTTGAAGCTGCACATACGATCGCGCGGCAACTGCGTCTGCGCAATCTCGGCGGCATCATCATCATCGACTTTATCGATATGGAGAATGCCGAGCACCGCGATCAGGTGCTGAGCGAACTCAAGAAAGCGCTATCGCGCGATCGCACGCGTGTGACGGTCAATGGCTTCTCGCAGCTGGGGCTGGTCGAGATGACGCGCAAGCGGACGCGCGAATCGTTGGCGCACGTGCTGTGCGAACCGTGCCCTGTGTGCCTCGGCAAGGGCCAGGTCAAAACGCCACGCACGGTGTGCTATGACGTGCTGCGCGAAATCCTGCGCGAATCGCGGCAGTTCAACCCGCGTGAGTTCCGCGTGGTCGCTTCACAGGCGGTCATCGATTTATTCCTCGAAGAAGAGTCGCAGCATCTGGCGATGCTCTGCGATTTCATCGGCAAGCCCGTCTCGCTTCAGGTTGAGAATAATCTGAGCCAGGAGCAGTACGACATTGTGCTGATGTGATCCACTTGCGTCACTCGGCATGGCACAGCTCAACCGAACGTGCGGCGCGATGAAGCCGCATTGAGCTGTCCGGCGTCGGAATGCTTTCTCTCGCAGGCGCGTCTGGCTGCTTCCCGCCCGGACGACTCGTGCGATCGTGTGCAAAAATCCGACCAGCGTCGCGCCGGGCTTTTCCCCTGCGCGGCCCTCTCGATGGACATTCACATTACGATTGAAGGCCGGCGCGATCTGACCGGGCAGCTCTATCGGCAGCTGCGTACCGGCATTCTCGACGGCCGTCTGCCAGCAGGCGAGCGCTTGCCCTCGACGCGCGACCTTGCACTCCAGCTCGGCGTGTCGCGCAAGACGACGCTCGAAGTGTTCGAGCGACTCGGTGCGGAGGGGTATCTGATTTCCCGTCCGGGTGACGGCACGTTCGTCGCCGATGGCCTGATGCGCTTGCCGTCGAAAGGCGACCGCATTGTCGTCGGCGAACGCGGTGAGCGTGGAGACAGAAGCGAACGGGGTGAGCGGCACGAACGTGGTCATGGGCACGAGCGCGGCCATGGGCAAGGGCACGGTCTCGCCGGGACTCCCGGCGACTTTGGTCTGCGCCACAAGGTCGTGCTGCCGCGCCCGCTGCCGATCTGGGATACGTTTCCCGACGTGCGCACGCTGCCGCATGCGACCGAAGGCATGGAGTACGACTTCGTCGGTGGCGTGACCGACAAGACACAGTTTCCGTTCGACGTATGGCGGCGTTGCGTCAATCACGCACTCCGTATTCAGGCGCGCGGCGTGGGCGCGTACCACGAGACAGCCGGTGAGTCCGAGTTGCGTCTCGCCGTCGCACGCTATCTGGCCTATAGCAGAGCGGTCGCGACCGATGAGGAAGGCGTGTTCGTCACGCACGGTGCGCAGCAGGCGATCGATCTGCTGGCCCGCGTGATGATCCGGCCCGGCGACATCGTGGCCGTTGAGGATCCGGGCTATCCGCCCGTTCGTGCGTGCCTGGGGGCCTTGGGCGCTCGCGTCGTCGACGTGCCTGTCGACGAGCACGGTCTCGTCGTCGCGAAGCTACCCGACGAAGCGCGCATCGTCTACGTGACGCCGTCGCATCAGTTTCCGATGGGCATGCCGATGAGCCTCGAGCGTCGCGTCGAGCTGCTCGAATGGGCGCAGCAACGCGGCGCACTGATCATCGAAGACGACTACGACGGCGAGTTCCGCTTTGAAGGGCGTCCGATGGAATCGCTCAAGAGCCTCGATCAAGCCGGGCTCGTCGCGTACGTCGGGACGTTTTCAAAGACGATCTTTCCGGAATTGCGAATCGGCTACTTCGTCCCGCCGGTATCGCTGATCGAAGCGCTTCAAAAGGCCAAGCAGCTCAACGACCGGCATAGTTGCTCGATGACGCAGTCGGCCCTCGCGCAGTTCATGCTTGAAGGCGACTTCGCCAAGCACCTGCGTCGTGTGCACAAGCGCTATGCGGCGCGCAGAGACATGCTGCTCAAACATTTACGCGGAGACCTCGCGCGCTGGTTCGAACCGGTGGTGCCCGTGGCTGGCATCCATATGGTGGCGCTGATCAGGCCCCCGATTGACGAAGCGTTGATCGTGGCTGCTGCGCGCGAGGTGAAAGTCGGTCTTTACGGTCTTTCGGGCTTTTACCAGAAGGCTCCGCCGCGGCGCGGACTACTCTTCGGATATGGTGGCATTGAGGCCGACAGCATCGATATCGGACTGGACCGGCTCGCTTCGGTGATGCGCTCGCTCGCACCGTAGGCGGCATCGCAACGTGCTGAGGCGGTCAGCTTGCAAAACAAAACGGTCGTGGCACCGAAGTCCCACGACCGTTTCTTTACCTCTGTTCGCGCCTCGCAGCGGCGCTACACCACCTTAAGCCTCGACCGTCTCCGGCTGATGCTCGTTGATGAAATCGCGAATCTGCGGATAGATGATGTTGCGCCAGCGGCGACCCGAGAAGATCCCGTAGTGCCCGCATTTCTCGGCCGTAAAGTGACGGCGTGACGCTTCCGGGATGCTCGTGCAAAGCTCATGCGCTGCACGTGTCTGCCCGTCGCCCGAAATATCGTCGAGTTCGCCTTCGATCGTGAAGAGTGCGGTTCTCGTGATGTCCTGCGGACGCACGGGCTCGCCTTCGACGACCCAGGTGCCTTCGGCCAGGCTGAATTCCTGGAACACGATCCGGATCGTCTCGAGGTAGTACTCGGCTGCCATGTCGAGCACGGAGTTGTACTCGTCGTAGAAGCGGCGATGCTGGTCGGCGTCTTCTTCGTCGCCGCGGATCAGGTTCTCGTAGAACTCCCAGTGCGCGGACAGATGGCGCTCCGGATTCATCGCGACGAAGCCCGCGTGCTGGAGGAAGCCCGGATAGACCTTGCGGCCCACACCCGGATAGTTCGACGGCACCGTGTAGATCACGTTGTTCTCGAACCATTCATACGAATGCTTGGTTGCGAGCGAGTTGACCGAGGTCGGGCTCTTGCGTGCGTCGATCGGGCCACCCATCATCGTCATCGTGCGCGGCGTGACTTCACCGCGGCTGGCCATCAGCGAAATCGCGGCAAGCACGGGCACCGTCGGCTGGCACACCGAAATGACGTGCAGGTCCTTCGCACCGATATGGCGGATGAAGTCCTGGATGTAGGCGATGTAATCGTCGAGGTGGAACGCACCCTCGTCGAACGGCACCATGCGCGCGTCGATCCAGTCGGTGATGTAGACCTTGTGGTCTTGCAGCAGCGTGCGGACCGTGTCGCGCAGCAGCGTCGAGTGGTGACCCGACAGCGGTGCGCAGACGAGCACGACCGGCTCGTCCTTCATGACCTTCACTTCCTTCGCGTCGTCGGAATAACGCTTGAAGCGAAGCAGGCGGCAAAACGGCTTTTCGACGATCGACTGTTCGACGATCGGAATGCTCAGGCCGTCTTTCTCGATCGCCCGGATATCGAATTCGGGTTTTTCATAGTCCTTGCCGAGCCGGTACATCAGCTCATAGCCGGCAGCGAGGCGCGACGCGCCCGGGACGTAAGCGAGGGGGCTGGCCGGATTGACGAACGACTTGGAAGCCGCCTCCGCCCATGCGGTGATCGGCCCCCAGAACGCGCGTTGTATTTCGTGAAGTTGGTAAAGCATCGGCGCTTCCTGGTCTCAGGGTCGGCAGCGGTTCGACCACCGGCCTTTTTCAACAAAATCAAAGTGTTGCACAGTGCACAAAAAGGTATTGCCGCTGCGCTGCAGCAAAATTCGGACTGCGCGATGAATGTATCACTAATATATGAACACCCATCATTCCGGACAAACCCTTGTGCCGCGGGGCAGCAACCGTGAAACCTGTTTAACGGCATATAGTTGCACAGATTGAGCCCTGGCGTGTGTCGTTGAAATGACGCAGTGCGCCATGTGGTTTCAAGGCCGGACGCCGCTGACCCGCGCTTTACTTTGTCCTGTGTTGGAGTAGGGGCCGACGCCGGCCTATGCCGCCGCCTCGCTCGCAGGTTGTCCCGCGTCGCGCGCCATCTCCTGTTCGTGCCGCATGAGGTTCAGTCCCGTGTGGATCAATGCAACGTGCGAGAACGCCTGCGGGAAATTGCCGACCTGGCGTTGACGGACCACGTCGTACTCCTCGGCCAGCAGACCCACATCGTTGCGCAGCGCGAGCAGCCGTCCGTAAAGTTCGTGCGCTTCGTCGCGCCGGCCGATCAGTGCGAGGTTGTCGGCCATCCAGAAGCTGCAGGCGAGGAACGTGCCTTCGCCCGGGGGCAGACCATCGGCCGTATGCTCGGTGCGGTACCGCAGCACAAGACCGCCGTCGGTGAGGTTGCGCTCGATCGCCTCGATGGTGCTGCGCATGCGCGGATCGGTCGCGGGCAGGAAGCCGAGCAAAGACATCAGCAGCACGCTGGCGTCGAGATTGTTGCCGCCATAGGACTGCGTGAACGCTTGCAGTTTCGGATTCCAGGCCTTCGTGCAGACATCGTCGTGGATGCGCGCGCGCAGGGTGCGCCATTCATCGAGCGGCCCTTCGACGCCAAAACGTTCGATCGATTTGATCGCGCGATCCACTGCCACCCACGCCATGACCTTCGAGAACGTGAAGTGCTGACGGCCGCCGCGCACTTCCCAGATGCCTTCGTCGGGCTGGGTCCAGATTTTGGAGAGGTGGTCGACGAGCGAGTTCTGAATCGGCCACGATGCTTCGTCGGCAGGCAAACCACCCGCACGCGCGACGAACAGCGCATTCATCACTTCGCCGTAGACGTCGAGCTGAAGTTGATCGACAGCCTGATTGCCGATGCGCACAGGCTGCGAGTTCTCGTAACCGGGGAGCCAGGGCACTTCCCACTCGGGAAGGCGGCGTTCGCCGGCGAGTCCGTACATGATGCGTAACTGATCGGGCGAGCCCGCGATGGCACGAGCGAGCCAGTCGCGCCACTTGCCGGCCTCGTCGTAGTACCCGCAGCGCATCAGCGCGAGCAAGGTGATCGTGGCGTCGCGCAGCCACGTGTAGCGGTAGTCCCAGTTCCGGGTGCCGCCGATCGCTTCGGGCAGGGAGGTCGTCGGCGCCGCGACGATGCCGCCGGTGGGCTCATAGGCCAGGGCCTTCAGCGTGATGACGGAGCGCTGAACGGGGTCGGCATACCGGCCGGTGACCGTGCTGCGGCCCGACCATTCGCGCCAGTAATTCTCCGTCTTAGCAAGCGCGTTGCGTGCGTTGCCAGCGGGCGGCAACGCCTGGTGCGACGGCGTGTAGGCCAGCGTGAACGGCACCGCCTGGCCCTCGTCGACACGGAAGTGCGCTTCGGTATGCAAATTGACGCCGACCAGTTCGACCGGTGTGCGGAGTGTGACCATATCGGGGCCGGCAATCGCGCGCAGGCCTGAACCATCGGGCAATTGCGTGACCCATGGCACTGCGGCGCCATAGTCGAAACGCAATGCCATTTCCATCTTCATGTCGACCGATCCGCGTTTGCCGAACACGATGCGGATCAATTCCGACCATCCGTTGCGCAAGGGCATGAAGTCGACGACCGTCACGCAACCGGTCGACGTCTCGTAGTCGGTTTCGAGAATCAGCGTGCCCTCGCGATAGCGGCGGGTCACGCGCGCGGAGCCTTCCGCCGGGGTCAGAAGCCACCGACCGTGGTCGGGGCTGCCGAGCAGCGCCGCAAAACAGGCGGCTGAATCAAACCGCGGCCAGCAGAGCCAGTCGACGGAACCGTCTCGCGCAACGAGGGCGGCGGTATGGCCGTCCCCAATCAACGCGTAGTCTTCGATACGTGAAGGCATGGCAATAATTTCTGTTTCAAGGCGCGACCGACAGAGTCTCGCACTGGGGTTTATCACGGAACATCGATACTAACGAGAACTCCAATCGTTTGCGCGCCAGACATATCCGCAAATGGGCCATAGCGTCATTTTGACCGCTCGAAAAAACAGCTCGGGGATGCGTCGATATGCCGCATTTAAAGGTCGTTCAAGCGTAGCAAATACGCTTGCTTTCGTTTTTTCGCTGATTAGAATCAGGGTTCCGGGTGCGGTGATGCGCGCGCCGAGCACGCGTCGGTGACGCGCGTATCGATGTGGTCCTCGGCAAGCGCAGTAGCCCTAGCAGAAACCCGCGCAAGAACCCGCGCCATAGCGTACGTGAGTCGCGCCGTGCGCTAGCTGAACGATTGTCCACTTCATGTTGGGAGAGTTCATGCTTATGCCATCCAAATCCGACTGCATTGCCATCCTCACCGCTGCCGAGCGCGTCGCGAATTCGGAAGACGTGGTGCGGCTGAGTTACGAAAATCTGGGTCTCTCGCGCAATCGACTTGATGCGACGGCGACGTTTCTGATGGAGCGCGGTTGCTTCAAGCGTTGCAGCGGCGGCCATGGTAGCTACGAGGTGGGCGGCCTTTCGCTGCAAGGCAAGCTTCGGCTCGATCAGCTTGTACATGGGTGAATCGACGATCGGTGCGCGCACCGACCGTCTGCGGTGAACGATCTCAAAGACACCGCGCAGGCGTCGTCGCCGGCGCGGTGTATCTGCTGTATCCACGCAAAGTCGCATGCAAGCGCGTGCAAGCGCATTCAACACGACGCGCGTTTGCCCGTGCGTCTTCAGAAGTGCATGCCTCCCACTCCGAAGAGCCCGATCACGCCGATGATGATCAGGTATAGCGCAACGATATAGTTGAGCAGGCTCGGTACGATCAGAATCAGAATGCCGGCGATCAGCGAAACCAGCGGGCCGAGACTCAGCGTGACGTTCATGGCGACTCCTTTATGTGAAAGGGGGTGCGAGGATAGTGCGGCTATCGCGAGTCACACAGCAAATGGCATACCCGAGGCGCTCGAATGTCATCGATGAGCGTGAATGCTGAGTGTGGACGCTGGGTGCGGCGAATTTGCGGCCAATTGGTTTGACCCGATGCGTGTGGCCGATGATGGCCGATGGGTGTGCACGCACGGTGTAGAGCTCGGGGGTGCCGGGTACACCGGATCTCAGAACTTCATGCTGAATGTCGCGACGTACTCATTGCCCGTCGGGCTGCTGTGCGCCACGCTCATGTCGTGCTCGAAGCCGAGATAGGCGTTGACCGATGCGCCGACCCGAAGCGACACGCCGCCCCCGACGCGCATGAAATGACCTGCGGCCGCCGAAGCGAAATCGACCCCGCCTGCGACGATACGATTCCCGCCCAGCAGCTCATTCGCGTAGTCGATCGACACGAACGGCGCGATCGCCATCGACTTGCCTGCGACGCTGACATCCCATTGATGCTGCATGCGCACCCCGACATCGGCAACGAGGCTGTTGCTGCTGCCCGGATCGCTTTGAACCTGATCGATGTCGACCATCGAATTGAAGCCGACGTGCTGGAACGTCAGAGACGCACGGGGTTCGAACGTCGTCGCGGCCTCGGCATGCAATGGCATGCCGGCCTGAAGCGATGCGACCACGGACCGGCCGACCGTTTCACCGACGCGCCCGCGCTGCTGCGTGTCGAATGTCACGTTGTCGTAGAAGATGCCTTCGACGACGCTGTCGACATAGGCCCCATTGGGCGCCCGATAGGTCGAGGCGAGGCCTAGCGATGTGGCGTCGAAATGCGTGCTCGCCTGATTGACGACAACCTGCGACGTCGAACCGCCCTGACTGAGCACGACATCGACATGCAGGCGATCGCCGGCTTCGAGCAGGTTCGGGATCACGACCCCCGCGCCCGTTTCGGCGAACCAGAGATGCTGGTCGTAGGAGGCTTGCACGCCGCTGCCGATATTCGCGCGCCAGTCCTTCGCTCTTGTGAAGATCTCGGGCGAGATTACGTCGATGCCGTCTTCACCGGCGGGTGCGAGGTCGCCGACGCGCTTGTGGTACTCATCAGCCAGTGCGAGACCATAGGCGATGGCGCCGGTTGGCAGTGCCTGATAAACGGGAACCTGGGGCACGACAACGGGGCTGCCCGGGGCTTCGCCGTTCGGGCCGACCCCCACGGGGACGCCAGCCGGCGCTGACGGATCTGAACCCGATAGCACCGTGACGGTCTGCAGCCGGTAGTCGGCGTAGCTGGCGAGTCCGGCGGCGACGAGTTGCGGATCCATGCTTCCGGGCGCGGCTCTACCGGCGCCGAACGCAAACAGCCGGTATTGATACGGTCCTCCGGCGACGTAGCCGCCCGCGAGCGTGAGTGCTGTGCTTGCTGAAGCGGGACCTGCCTGCACGACCGAGATGCCGTCGGTTGCGTGATTGCCAGTCTGTGCACCGACGCTACCTGCGAGCGGCGTGACGACCAGTTGCGACGTGCCGAGGAGCGTTCCTGCGACGAGCAACCGATCGGTCGTCTGGTTGCCGTCGCCCGCGGCGTTGAGCACGCTCCGAATCGCAATCTGCCCGTTGTTACCCGTGTAGTTCCCGGCGATCGTCAGCGCGCTGGTCGATGCGGGAGTCGTCGCGAGCGAGGGCAGCACGGCCGGATCGCCCGGTGCAACGATGCCATTGTTGATAACGTCGCCCGCGAGGCTTCCACGCCCGGCCAGCGTCGCACCGGACGCCACCACGATCGTGCCTGACGCGAGTGTGCTGTCGACCTCGAGCATCCCCGCGCTGACCGTGGTTGCACCGGTGTACGCCTGCGGCGTCGCGAACACGGTCGTGCCCGGGCCTGCCTGAACTACGGTGCCGGTACCCGAAATTGTCGGGGCGAAAGCGAACGTGTCGCTGCGATCGACCACGAAGGTGCCGCTGTCGGCGACGTTGCTGGTGATCGACCCGGTCGTGCCGCCGTTGCCGAGCGCAAGCGTGCTGCCCGCCATGACCGTCGTCGTGCCCGTGTACGTGTTGTCGGCCGTCAGCGCGATCGTGCCCGAGCCGGCCTGGACCACGCTGCCCGAGCCGGAGATCGTATTCGCCTCGACATGGGCGTCGCTGCGATTGAAGACCAGCGTCGCGTTGTTGACGATATCGCCGCCCACATCGCCCGATGCACCGCCCGCGCCGAGTTGCAACGTCCCTGCGCTGATTGTCGTGACGCCCGAGTTCGTGTTGTCCGCGGTCAGGATGGTGGTGCCGGTGCCGGCTTGCGTGACGGTGCCCGAGCCTGAAATGTGTCCGCCGTACGTCCAGACGTCGTTTCGGTCGAAGACGAGTGCGCTGTTGTTCAGGATGTCGCCAGCGACCGATCCCGATGATCCACCCGTACCGAGCGAGAGCGTGCCGGCCGCAATGGTGGTGAGCCCCGTATAGGTGTTGTTCGCGGTCAGCGACAACGTGCCGGTGCCCGACTGCGTGACCGTTCCCGCGCCCGAGATCGTGCCCACATACGTCGTGGCGTCGCTGCGATTGAAGGTCAGTGCCGCGTTATCGACGACGTCCCCGGAGATGGAGCCTGTTGTGCCGCCATTGCCGACTTGCAGCGTGCCCGCCGTGATCTGCGTCGTGCCGGTCACCGCATCGCTGCCCGTGAGGATCGTGGTGCCCGTGCCGGCCTGGATGAGGGTGCCGGTGCCGGTGATCGTCCCCGCATAGGTTGCGGCGTCGCTGCGATCGAAGATCAATGTTCCGGCGTCGGCGACATCGCCGGCGAGGCTCCCCGACGTGCCGCCATTGCCGATTTGCAGCGCACCGGCGCTGATGGTTGTCACCCCTGAGTACGTATTGTTGCCGGCGAGCACGAGGGTGCCCGTGCCGGACTTGGTCAGCGTGCCTGTGCCGGTGACGACGCCGTCGAATTCGCTGTCGACGTTCGACTGGGTCGTCAGCGACGCCGAGCCGAGTGTGATCGCGCCCGTGCTGAGCCCGTACAGGCTGCCGACAGCCTGGTTCGTGTTGTTCAGGTTGAACGTGCCATCGACCTGCATCGAAGTGGCGGCGCCGATCGCATTCGCGGCGTCGGTACGCAGCGTAGCGCCGTTCTGCACATCGATCGAAGTGGTCGTGCCGAGAGCATTGGCGACGCTCGCGACAAGCAGGCCGCTCGCCACAGTGGTCGAACCGGTAAACGTGTTGACCTTTGTCAGCGTCAGCGTGCCCGTGCCGTCCTTCATGATGGAGCCGGTGCCCGACACCACGCCTGCGTAAGTGCTGCCTGCAGTCTCGTTGAAGTCCACGAGCCCGTTGTCGACGACGATCGCCGACATGTCGCTGCCCGGACCCATCAGCACCGCCCCTGTCTCGACGGTCATGGACGCCGTGGACGCGAGGCTCGCCGCGCCAAGCTGCAGCGTGCCGGCTGCCACGTCGATCGTCGCACCCGCGGCCGCGGCGGACGTCGGCACCAGTTTCCAGAGGCCCGTGCCGGTCTTCGTAATCTGGCTGAACGTCGACAACGAACTCGACCAGGACCCGGTGCTGCCGCTCGCGCCGGTGAGTGTCAGATGGTTGGTCGTACCGCCAAACGTCGATGCTGCACCGAAGGTGGCGGTCGCATCGAGCGAAAGAGCGGTGGAGCCCGCCGACAGGTTGAGCGTGCCCGTGGACGAGCCTGCGCCCAGCGTCACCGTGCTGCCGCTGCCGGCGGTCAGCGTGCCGGTGATCTTGCCGTTGTTCGTGACCGCGCTGGTGGCGCCTGCGCTGACCGACCCCGTGACGGTGCCCGAATTCGTGACCGTGCTGGAGGCACCTGCCGTGACCGTCCCGGTGACCGTGCCGCTATTCGAGACCGTGCTCGATGCACCCGCTGTTACTGCGCCCGTGATCGTGCCGCCGTTGTTGGCGATGGAGCTCGACGTGCTCGCACTGATCGCGCCCGTGACCGTGCCCGTGTTCGTGAATGTGAGCGCACCGCTGATACTGATCGCGGTCGTTTTGCCACTCAACGTTCCGTTGTTGACAACCGTGTTCGGACCGCCCCCGTCGAACCAGATCGCCGCAGCGTTCTTCGCGACGATCGATCCGTTGTTCGTGATGGTGTTGTTGGTGCCCTGGGGGTTGATCGCCTCGGCGCTCGCTTGCGTACCGTTCGACTGTACCGATGCGCCCGCATCGATAACGAGCTGATTGCCCGAGCCGAACTCGATCGTGTTGCCGCCCTTGTTGAAGCTGCCGGCTGCGCTGACCGCGACGTTCGACACGGTCGAATTCGCGCCGATCTCGATGTAGTTGTTGTCCTGTGCCGTGATCGCATTCTGATCGGCGTCGACAAGCGAGCCGGTCGTCGACCCCGACGGGGTGCCGATATAGATGGACTCGTTGTCGTTCGCCGCACCTTTGCCGCCGCCTACCGTCGCCGTGTTGGTGTTCAGGCAGGTGGTCGTCGACCCCACGGTCGTGCATGCGGCCCAGCTGACCGGCGCATACGCGCCGAGCGCCGTCGTCATCACGCAGATCGCGCGCAGCCTTGGGTGATGGCGTCGAACGGCACTCGAATCTGGCGGGGACGGTGGAGCATCCTGCCGCGCTCTCGCCCTGGCCGGATGGTCATGCGTGCTCGATCCGTCGGACGGAACAGCCGCATACGCCCCGAGTGTCGCACCGTCCGCGTGTGCCACGGCGTGCGTATTCCTGATGCGCATTGAATGGTGATGTTCGACTGCTGCGCGTTTTATAGGGAGGCTGTCTGGTGGTGATCCACGAAGGGCGGTCTAGTCCCATCGTCCTGTTGGATTCAGCCTCGCGGCGATTCTCGCACGGGGTTTTTCACGCATTCAAGACGGTGAAATTGCTATCTCAAGTCGTTGAAAATCATGCCGTTAAGACTTGGTCATTTGAAAATGCAGTGGTTTCGAACGTGAAAAAGCAGCGCCAAAAAGGAAAAGGCCCGCATTTTCATGCGGGCCTTTTCCTTGAATTTTTTGGCTCCCCGACCTGGGCTCGAACCAGGGACCTACGGATTAACAGTCCGGCGCTCTACCAACTGAGCTATCGGGGAACAGCAATGTGTTGATGTGGATTAAATGCTCGTGATGCCAATCCAGACGGTTCCGGATTCGATATCACCGACATTCAAAAACATCGGATTCCTGCATTAAGGCGGATTGAGTCAAAGACTCATCTCTCACCCTAAAACACAAAAGGCCAACACTTTCGTGCTGGCCTTTTGCTTTGAAGCTTTTGGCTCCCCGACCTGGGCTCGAACCAGGGACCTACGGATTAACAGTCCGGCGCTCTACCAACTGAGCTATCGGGGAACAGCAGAGAAACGAGATTCTATGGAGTGGGTACTATGCTGTCAAGCGCTTGGTGCGCCTTTTTTTGGTTTTTCCCGGCTCGTATCGACCTGGCATCTTCGATGCGTGCTGACGCGCCACACCTTGCCGTTCGCGATCGAGTCGATCGAGCGAATACGGACCAGGCAGGCGAACCGATCAGCGTACGAGCAGGTCCAGCTTGTCCTTCACATCCTTGAATTCTTCGGCTTCGGGCAGCGCGGGCTTCGTCTTTGTGATGCTCGGCCAGTTCTTCGCCAGATCAGCATTGAGCGTGATGAACGCTTGCTGGTCACCCGGAACATCCTCTTCGGCGTAGATCGCATTGACCGGGCACTCGGCCACGCAGACAGCGCAGTCGATGCACTCGTCCGGGTCGATCGCCAGGAAGTTCGGGCCTTCGCGGAAGCAATCCACCGGGCATACATCGACGCAATCGGTATAGCGGCATTTGATGCAGCTTTCGGTCACAACGTGAGTCATGCAAACTCCTGCAAAACGGTAGGCGCCGTCAACGGCATTTCGCGAAAACCGACATTGTAGCCCAGACGCCTCTCCCGGTCCCCGCGCTGAGTGCCCGGATTTTATACAGTTTCGTGATTTGTTTATTGAACCGAGGGGGTGCTGCGAGGGCGGCGGCGGCCCAGGCGTCGGGTGCCCCGTCGCTGAGGGTCCTTTCGGTTACTATGGTCGGCGCTTCCGTTCAGGTCCGACTTGCGTCCCATGATCATTACTTCGCTGCTCGATACCGATCTTTACAAGTTCACGATGATGCAGGTGGTCCTGCATCACTTTCCGGCCGCTCAGGCCGAGTACGCGTTCCGGTGCCGCACGCCCGACGTGAACCTCGTGCCGTATATCGAAGAGATCCGCGAAGAGATTCGTGGCCTGTGCACGCTTCGGTTCAGCGAGCCCGAACTCGACTACCTGCGCTCGTGGCGCTTCATGAAGTCGGACTTCATCGACTTTCTCGAGCTCTTTCATCTGAACGAACGGCATATCGAAGTGACGCCGTCGCCGAAGAACAACGGCGAAATCGACATCCATATTCGTGGTCCCTGGTTGCACACGATCCTGTTCGAAGTCCCGGTGCTCGCGATCGTCAACGAGGTGTATTTCCGCAATACACAGACGGCCCCTGACTACGCTGAAGGGCGCGACCGCGCCGCCGAAAAGATCCGCCTGCTGTCGGCAAGCTCTGACAATGTCGAATGCCGGATCGCCGACTACGGCACGCGCCGGCGCTTCTCGAAGCGCTGGCACGAGGAAGTCGTGCTGATGCTCAAGGATTCGCTGCGCGGTCAGTTCGCGGGCACGAGCAATGTGTTCTTCGCCTACAAGCATGGCCTGACACCCCTCGGAACGATGGCCCACGAATATCTGCAGGCGTGTCAGGCCCTCGGCCCGCGGCTGCGTGATTCGCAGATCTTCGGGTTCGAGATGTGGGCCAAGGAATATCGGGGCGACCTCGGAATCGCGCTGTCAGATGTGTACGGCATGAAGGCGTTTCTGCGCGACTTCGATATGTATTTCTGCAAGCTGTTCGACGGCGCACGCCATGATTCCGGCGATCCGTTCGAGTGGGGCGAGCGCCTGATCCGGCACTGGGAAGACAATCGCTGCGATCCATTGACCAAAGTCATGGTGTTCTCGGATGCGCTCGACATTCCGAAAGTGTTGCAGCTCTACGAACGCTTCCGCGGACGCACCAAGCTCGCATTCGGCGTTGGGACAAATCTGACCAACGACCTGGGTTATACGCCGCTGCAGATCGTCATCAAGATGGTCCGCTGCAATGGCCAGCCCGTCGCCAAGCTCAGCGATTCGCCGGGCAAGAATATGTGCGACGACAAGAACTATCTGGCCTATCTGCGCCAGGTGTTCGAAATCGAGCAGGGTGTCGGCGAGTAGTGGAGGGGGATTGGACCGATACATGCGGTCCGCGATACGACCCGTGCCAGGGCCTGGGCTAAGGCCCGTGCTGAGCTCCGAGATGCACCGAATGAGGAATTTTCGGATACGCGTCGGCCATTGGGATGACTGGTCCGCGCGGTCGGCGGTGGTTACTCTGGCGGTCACTAAGTCGACGCACAGAGGTATCGATTGAACGCTTTATTCGCGTTTGCACACCGGATACGAGTCCCACGCGTGGAGGGCGCGCAAGTCGCCCTCTTCGTGCTGGGTTGTCTTGTCATGATGTTCGGACAGCACGCCGATGCGGCATCGCATATGGCATCGCAAGTGACATCCGAAGGTGACGCGGCATCGATGGTTGACGCCGTGGCGCACGGTCTCGATGGTGCCAGGTTGCCGTTGCTGGCTGGCCTTCCGTTCGCGGGCATGCTGTTGTCGATCGCGCTGTTCCCGATTTGCGCATCGCGGTTCTGGCATCACCACTACGGAAAAATCTCGGCATTCTGGGCGCTGGCCTTTCTGGTCCCGTTGGTCGCGACCGCGGGATGGCACACGGGCATCGAAACCGTCTCGCACGCGTTGTTTGCGGAGTATGTGCCGTTTATCGTTTTGCTGACCGCCCTCTACGTCGTCGCGGGGGGCATTGGCGTACGCGGGAATCTGCACGGCACACCCGCACTGAATACGGTGATGCTTGCGATCGGTACGGCCCTCGCAAGTATCATGGGGACGACGGGCGCTGCGATGCTCATGATCCGTCCCGTGCTGCGCGCCAACGATCACCGTCGCCATCGCGTGCACGTCGTGGTCTTCTTTATCTTTCTCGTCGCCAACGCCGGCGGCGCCTTGACGCCGCTGGGCGATCCGCCGCTGTTCCTCGGATTCCTGAATGGCGTGACCTTCGGCTGGACCGCGGTGCATCTCGCGTTGCCGCTGCTCGCAGTGACGATCGTGTTGCTGGCGATTTTCTACGCGCTCGACACGTGGTTTTATCGTTCACGCGAAGAGGAACGCACAGCGTTTCTCGATCCGACGCCTGACACGCATGCCGTCAGGCTTGAGGGAAAGCGCAATATCCCATTGCTCGTACTGATCAGCGGGGCGGTGCTGATGAGCGGAATCTGGCGGCCCGGGATCGTCTTCAACATCCTTGGCACCGGCGTCGAACTGCAGAACCTCGTGCGCGATGGCGTGCTGATCGTGATCACGGTGCTGTCGCTTGCCATGACGCCGCGGCGTGTTCGCGAACACAATGCCTTCGACTGGGCACCGATCGAAGAGGTCGCGAAATTGTTTGCCGCGATCTTCCTGACGATTTCGCCGGTCATCGCGATCTTGCGCGCCGGTGAGCAGGGCGGTCTCGCTTCGGTGATTCACCTGGTCAACGATGCGCAGGGCGAACCGGTCAACATCATGTTTTTCTGGGTCACGGGGCTGCTGTCATCGTTTCTCGACAATGCGCCGACGTATCTCGTGTTCTTCAATATCGCGGGCGGTGATGCGCAACACTTGATGACCGAGGGGGCCCGGACGCTGGCGGCCATCTCGGCCGGTGCCGTGTTCATGGGTGCCAACACGTATATCGGCAATGCCCCGAATTTCATGATCAAGTCGATCGCGCAGTCGCGAGGTGTGCGGATGCCGGGGTTCTTTGGCTACATGATGTGGTCTGGCGCTATCCTGTTGCCTGTTTTTGTGCTGATGAGCGTGGTGTTTTTTCGATAACCGGACGGTGTGACGGCGAACCGCCATGACGATGTGCGCCGCGACGTCCCTTCAGAAGAGAGCGCTGTGAAGAAGATTCTGGTGGCGAGAGCCGTGTTCCCCGATGTCATCGACCGTCTCGGACGCTATTTCGACGTCGAGTCGAATCAGGCCGACCACATTTTTACGAGCGCCGAACTCGGTGCGAAGCTTGCGGACAAGGACGGCGCGTTTGTCGCGGGTGAACGCATTGACGCGTCGATTCTCGCGGCCGCACCGCGTTTGCGCGTCGTGTCGAATATGGCGGTCGGCTACAACAACTTCGATATCGACGCGTTCAATCGCGCCGGCGTGCTCGGCACCAACACACCGGACGTGCTCAACGAGACGACGGCGGATATGGGTTGGGCGCTGATGATGGCCGCCGCGCGCCGCATGAGCGAAAGCGAGCGGTGGCTTCGCACGGGTGCCTGGGATCGCTGGGCGTACGACATGCTGACCGGCGTCGACATCCATGGCTCGACGCTTGGCGTGATCGGCATGGGACGGATCGGGCAGGCCGTCGCGCGGCGCGCGAAAGGGTTTGGCATGCGCGTCGTCTATCACAATCGCTCGCGCGTGGCGCCCGAGATCGAGCGCGAGCTCAATGCCGAATATCTCGACAAGACGGCGTTGCTTAAGACCGCCGACCACATCGTCCTGGTACTGCCTTATACGGCACAGAGCCACCATACGATCGGCGCGGCCGAGCTCGCGTTGATGAAGCCGACCGCGACGCTGACGAATATCGCGCGCGGCGGGATTATCGACGACGCGGCGCTGGTCGTCGCACTGCGCGAACGACGCATCGCCGCGGCGGGTCTCGATGTGTTCGAGGGCGAGCCGAAGCTGAATCCGGGTTTTCTGGAGCTGCCTTCCGTCGTGCTGACCCCGCACATCGGCAGCGCGACGGAAGGCACGCGCCGCGCCATGGCCAACCTTGCAGCCGATAACCTGATCGCCGCGCTTGGCGAAGGGCCGCAGGCCGGTCAGCCGCCGAGCCCGATCAACCCCGATGTGATGGCACGCTGGGTGAGTGCATGACGCAGGGAGGATCGGGGACCGTGGTGCTGGTGCTAGCGGTTGCCCTTATCGCAGCGTTGGCGGTTGCGGCCGTGGCGTTAATGATCGTGTTCGGCCGACGCGGTGCGCAGATCGACGACGCCGCGCTCGACGATCTCGGCGACCGTTGGTCCGACGCGGCTCAATTGCAGCAACGCGCGATTGAAAGGCTCGAGCGTGAAATCCGCTCCGACATCGCGCAGAGCGGGCGCGCCGGTCGCGACGAGCAAAGCGTCTCGCTCAAGCGCTTTGGCGACACGCTCAATCAGCAGCTCGCACACCTGTCAGACAGCAATGAGCGTCGGCTCGCGGAGATGCGAGGCACGATCGAGCAGAAGCTCAAGGACATCGAAGCGAATAACGCCGCGAAGCTGGAGGAAATGCGCCGCACGGTCGACGAGAAGCTTCACGCGACGCTTGAGCAGCGGCTGGGTGAGTCGTTCAAGCTCGTATCGGACCGTCTCGAGCAGGTGCATCGTGGTCTGGGCGAAATGCAATCGCTCGCGGCGGGTGTCGGCGACCTCAAGCGCGTGCTGACCAACGTGAAGACGCGGGGGACATGGGGCGAGGTTCAACTCGAAGCGTTACTCGAGCAGTTACTCACGCCCGATCAGTATGCGAAGAACATCGCGACGATTCCCGGTAGCAACGAACGCGTCGAATTCGCGATCCGTCTGCCCGGACGTCAGGGACAGGCGAGCGATGGCGACGTTCCGGTCTGGCTGCCGGTCGACGCAAAGTTTCCTCGCGAAGACTACGAGCGGCTGATACTGGCTCAGGAGCGTGCGGATCCGGTTGCGGTCGAGGAAGCGGCACGCGCGCTCGACGTTCGCGTCAGGCATGAGGCGCGTACGATCGCCACCAAATATGTGTCGCCGCCGCATACGACCGATTTCGGTCTGCTGTACCTGCCCACGGAGGGGCTTTACGCAGAGGTCCTGCGTCGCCCGGGGCTGACCGATGCACTGCAGCGCGAGCACCGGATCACGGTCGCCGGTCCGACGACGCTGACCGCGTTGCTCAATAGCCTGCAAATGGGCTTTCGAACGCTCGCGATCGAGAAGCGGTCAAGCGAGGTATGGCAGGTGCTGGGCGCGGTGAAGACCGAATTCGGCAAGTTCGGCGACGTGCTTGCGAAGACGAAGGCTCAACTACAGACGGTGACGCGCACGATCGAGGCGGCGGAAGTGCGCACGCGCTCGATGTCGAAGAAACTGCGGGATGTTGAGGCACTGCCGGGCGATGCCGCGGCAGGGTTGCTCGGAGAGGCGGGCGACGAGGAGATCACGCAGGATCCGGACGCTCAGTCGGGCGCGTGAATCGGTGTATTGGCGCTTCGCCAGACCTTTCCCGGCCTGTTATGCGCCCCGACGCAAGCCTGGCCTATGCTTTCGCGAAGGACTCGAGGGCGTCGCCCGCCATGCGCACGACTCGCCACTCCGGGAGCACGCTCGCGCCCAGGCTTTGATAGAACTGGATGGCCGGTTCGTTCCAGTCGAGCACTGTCCATTCGAAGCGCCCGCACTGCCGCTCGACGGCGATCGTTGCGAGACGGCGAAGCATCATCGTTGCGATGCCGCCGCGTCGAGCCTTCGGACTCACGTACAGGTCTTCGAGGTAGAGGCCCCGGCGGCCGAGGAAGGTCGAATAGTTGTGGAAGAACAGGGCGTACGCGACCACTTCCGAATCGCGTTCGGCCACCAGACACTCGACGCGCGGCTGAGCATCGGCAAGTGCGTCACGCAGGCTCTGCTCGGTCGCGATCAGCAGATGCGTGAGCTTTTCGAATTCAGCGAGTTCAGCGATGAGGCCGTGGATCGCACCTGCGTCTTCGGCACGTGCGGTCCGGATGGTGACGGACTGCATCAGTCGTCATCCTCGTCTTCGGGAGCGTCGCTCAGTGCGATTTCAATACCGCCAAACCGGCTTGCGACCCAGTTGTAGGCATTGCACGCAATCCAGAGCAGGGCAAAGCCGAGCAGCGCATTGAGGATCAATGCGCTGAAAAACGCGAGCACGATGTTCGCCAGCGACGAGCTCGACAGACCGCCGCTCGCCACGCCGGACTGAATCGCGGCGACGAGCGCGCCGAGGACCACGATCGGCACGGAGAACGTCAGGTAGATCAGGATAAGCGCCTTCGCCGTCTGCCCCGGTGTGATGTAGGAAATCTGCTTTTTCATTGACTGGATGGAAGGATGGGCGTGCCGGACGTGCCGGAGAGCCGCGCCGGTCGGGCGAGCCCATCGATATCGACGTACGACGCCGCGCGATTATCGTTCTAATTCACGCAGGTCGTGCAGGGTGTTCGCATTGTAGAACGCCCGCGAATCGCGAAAACTTACTTCAACCGCGTTGTGGCGGCGGTACCACGCGTCGAGTTTTCCCCCGCCCGACGCCAGCTCGGCAGCGGCTGAGGCAGCCAACCGCCGGGGAATCAGCGCGAAGACCGGGTGGCGCTGGCGCGAGCCGTCGGGCTCCACCGTCGCGGCGAGCGCGAGGTCGGCGGTGCTGATCATCAGGGCTTCGGCCAGGCGGCTCGCGAGGTCGGCAGGGAAGAGCGGCGCATCGCACGGGACCACGAGCATCCAGTCGGTCGTGATTCGGGCGAGGCCTTGCGCGATACCGGCCAACGGACCGGCGTAGCGATGCGATGTCCCGTTCGGCTCTGCCTTTTCGTCTGCGGGTAAGTGCTCGCTGACAGACGCGTTGTTCTGCGGCGCATCCGTGAATACGGGGAAGCCGTAGCTCGCGTACCGATCGATATTCCGGTTTGCGCTGATGGCGAGTGCGCCGGTCTGCGATCGCAAGCGCTCAATCGCATGTTCAACGAGCGGTTTGCCTTGCAGGCATTCGAGGCCTTTGTCGATGCCACCCATGCGAGCGCCTTGACCGCCCGCGAGAATCAGGCCGGTGATGCGTTCGCGCGTGATGATCGGGCGCAGGTTGTCCGTCATCCGCCGATATACGACATCTCGACGCGTCGTGCGTCGTCCTGCCTGATCTGCCCGGCTTCATTGTGGGCCGCGCGTGATTCGGAGTAGTGGTCGTCGCGCGCGTGCCAGATCTGCGCGACCGCGCTCGACAGCGCAGCATCGTCGAGATCCGGGTTACGCACGAGCGCGCGCAAATCGTAGCCCTGCGACGCAAACAGGCACAGATACATTTTGCCCTCCGTCGACAGACGTGCGCGCGTGCAGTCGCCGCAGAACGCGTGCGTGACACTCGAGATCAAGCCGACTTCCCCCTGGCCGTCGAGATAGCGCCAGCGCTCCGCCGTCTCGCCGCGATACCCGGGCGCGACAGGTTCGACCGGGTACAACGCCGCGATGCGCGAGACGACTTCGGCGGAGGGCACCACGTCGTCCATGCGCCAGCCGTTGGACGAGCCGACATCCATATATTCGATAAAGCGCAGCACGACACCCGATCCGCGGAAGTGACGCGCCATCGGCACGATTTCGTGATCGTTCGTGCCGCGTTTGACGACCATATTGACCTTGATCGACTCGAATCCCGCCTCGCGGGCTGCGTCGACGCCGGCGAGCACGTCCGTGACAGGAAAGTCGACGTCGTTGATGCTGCGGAACAAGGTGTCGTCGAGCGCATCGAGGCTCACGGTCAGGCGGGTCAGTCCGGCATCGCGAAGCGAGCGCGCCTTCCGGGTGAGCAGCGAACCGTTGGTCGTCAACGTGAGATCGAGTGGCTTGCCGTGCGGCGTGCGCAGCGTCGCCAGCCGTTCGATCAGGTATTCAATGTTTTTACGCAGCAGCGGCTCGCCACCCGTCAGGCGGATTTTCTCGACGCCATGCGCGACGAAAACGCGGGCGAGTCGTTCGATCTCCTCGAACGTCAGCAAATGCGAGTGCGGCAGAAACGGATGGTCTTTGCCGAAAATCTCCTTCGGCATGCAATAGACGCAGCGGAAGTTGCAGCGATCCGTCACCGAAATTCGCAAGTCGCGCAAAGGCCGGGCACGCGCGTCCGTCAGCGAGCCGTTCGCGGGAACGGGTGCGCCGGACAGATCGGGCGTCGCGCGATCGCGCAGCATCGTGCGCCAATCGGCAACCGGAATGATTTTGCGGGACATAGCAGAATTTGATTCGGATATAACGATTCTAGCCGAACGGCCTGCGGCGGGTACGGGCGTCAGGGTTCGTCTGCACTGTGTTCACGGGACGGGCCGGCAACTGTGCTCTGGGAGCGGCCGGGGAATCTCGGTACGCATGAAAAAAGCCCCTCGAGACCAGATGGCCGAGGGGCTTGCGATGTCATGAAACGGCGGTTTGCGCCGCCGTTTCGTGCCGGGCGTCAGGCTTGCCCGTGCGGATTGCCGGACGTTTCGACCTGCACCATCGGCGCGGTCGATGCCGGCGGCAGCGGCTTGCGCTCACGCGGTGCGCGTGCCGGGCGCGTTTGCTGCGCAGCGGCGTCGCGTGCGGCCTGCAGCTTGTCGGCGTCCGTATTGACCCAGACCAGCCCGGCCGATTCGAGCATCGGCGACAGCGCCTCGACCGACAGCGTCGACTTCGAGCCGCCCGTCTTGACTGCCGGAGCGACCGGTGCCGGTTGGGCTTCCGCCTGAACCGGAGCCGGCGCGATGGCAGCGGCCGAGACGATCGGCGCGGGTGCCGGTTCGGCAGCGGCCGGCGCTTGCGGCGCCTGTTCGACGAATGCGCTCACAGGCTCGGCAGCGGGCGCGCGGGCCGGTTCGCTGACCACTGGCGTTTCAGCCGGAGCGGCCGGAGCAACCGGTGCAGCGCTCACCGGCGCGGGCGAAGGCTCGACGGATGCCGGCGTGTGCGCGGCAAACGTCTCATGCGACACCGGAGCGGGTGCGGCCGGTGCGACCGGCGCGACGGGTTCCACCGGAGCTGCAGGCGTAGCGGGCGCGGCAACGGCACCCACGTGTTCACGGATGTCTTGCGCGACTTCCGGAGCAACGTGTGCCGGCGCCACGGCCGTCTCGACCGGTTGCGGAGCAGCAGGTGTCGCTTGCACGACAGGTGCCTCGACCGGAGCGGCCGGAGCCGTCGAAGCAGCCGGTGCCACCGATGCGGCAGCGGGCTGCGCGGGCGCATCGTTCGCGGTCGTTGCCGGTTCATGGGCCGCGTCCGCGATGGTTTCCACGACATGGACCGGTGCAGCGGGTGCGGGCGTCACAGCCGGTGCGGGTGCAGGTGCAGCGGCGGCTTGAACGCCTTCGGCTTGCACGTGCTCGGGCGCGGGTGCGGCGACGGGCGCCACATGGCCTTCACCCTCGGCGACGTCGGATGCGAGCGACGCATTGACGTTGTCTTCCTCGCGCTCGCGACGTCCACCGCGGCGACCACGACGGCGACGGCGGCGCTCTTCGCCACCTTCGCGCGGCGCGTCGCCGTCCGCGAACTCATCGCGGGAGCGCGCATCGCCGTTTTCATCGAGCGACACGTCGGCGGCCTGAGCAACGAATTTGTCTTCGCTGGCGACGACGGCTTCCGCTGCGGCACGCTTTTCACGACGCTCGCCGCGTTCAGCGCGTTCGCCACGCTCTGCACGATCACCGCGTTCGCTCTTGCGCTCACCGCGTTCCTGACGCTCGACGCCTTCGATCGAATCCGCAAGACGTTCCTGACGGTCGCGACCACCGCGGGCTTCGCGGGGCTCACGCGGTTCGCGTGCTTCGCGCGGCTCACGGGGCTCGCGCGGTTCACGCGTTTCCGCGGAACGGTCGCCGCGTTCCTGACGCGGACCACGCTGGGCTTGCTTGCCTTCGCCGTCGCGCGCTTGCGCGCCGCCGCGGCGATTGCGGTTGCGGTCCTGGCGATCGCCCTTGTCGGCGCGTTCGCCCTTTTCGCCCGCCGTAGCCGTGCGGTCCTTGTCGCCACGTTCGCCACGTTCGCTGCGCTCGACGCGATCGCGCGCCGTGCGTGCGGTCGGCTTGGCAGCCGGCGTTTCGACCGTGGGTGCCGGAGCCGGGGCGCCGCCGAACAGGCCCTTGAGCCAGCCGAAGAAGCCACCCGTCGCGACGGGAGCAGGGGCGGCAGCAGGGGCGGCAACGGCTTCGGCACGCGGCGTCGAAGCGGGTGCCGGACGTTCAGGCGTGATGCCCTTGACGGCAGCTTCCTGCTTCGGCTTCGCTTCTTCAGCGCGCTTGCTGTAACCCGATTCCGATTCGAGTTCGCGGGCAGCCTCTTCGGCCATCTTGTAGCTTGCACGCGGGTCTTCGAGGCGCGGATCGTCGTGACGCAGGCGCTCGAGCTTGTAGTGCGGCGTATCGAGATGCTTGTTCGGAATCAACACGACGCCGACCTTGAAGCGGGTCTCGATCTTGTTGATTTCCTGGCGCTTCTCGTTGAGAAGGAAGGCGGTCACTTCGACCGGCACCTGGCAGTGGATTGCCGAGGTGTTTTCCTTCATCGCTTCTTCCTGAATGATCCGCAGGACTTGCAGCGCGGACGATTCGGTATCGCGGATGTGGCCCGTGCCGTTGCAACGCGGGCACGTGACGTGGCTGCCTTCCGACAGGGCCGGGCGCAGGCGCTGGCGCGACAGTTCCATCAGGCCGAAGCGCGAGATCTTGCCCATCTGGACGCGGGCACGGTCGTGCTTGAGCGCGTCCTTCAGGCGTTGCTCGACTTCGCGCTGGCTCTTGCTCGACTCCATGTCGATGAAGTCGATGACGATCAGGCCGCCGAGGTCGCGCAGACGCAGCTGGCGGGCGACTTCATCGGCCGCTTCGAGGTTCGTGCGCGCCGCCGTTTCCTCGATGTCCGCACCCTTGGTGGCGCGTGCAGAGTTGACGTCGATCGCGACGAGCGCTTCGGTGTGGTCGATCACGATCGCACCGCCCGAAGGCAGCGGCACCGTGCGCGAGTACGCCGTTTCGATCTGGTGTTCGATCTGGAAACGCGAGAAAAGCGGAACGTCGTCGCGGTAGCGTTTGACCTTGTTGAGGTTGTCGGGCATCACCACGCTCATGAACGCGCGTGCCTGCTCGTCGATTTCCTCGGTGTCGATCAGGATTTCGCCGATATCGGGCTGGAAGTAATCGCGGATTGCGCGAATCACGAGGCTCGATTCGAGGTAAATCAGCAGCGGGCCGCGCGTCTGCTTGGCGGCTTCTTCAATCGCGCGCCACAGCTGCATCAGGTAGTTCAAGTCCCACTGCAGCTCTTCCGCGCTGCGGCCGATGCCGGCCGTGCGGGCGATGATGCTCATGCCCTCGGGCAGCTCGAGCTGACCCATCGTCTCGCGCAGTTCCTGACGCTCTTCGCCCTCGATGCGGCGCGATACGCCACCGCCACGCGGGTTGTTCGGCATCAGCACGAGGTAACGGCCGGCGAGCGAGATGAATGTCGTCAGCGCCGCGCCCTTGTTGCCGCGCTCTTCCTTCTCGACCTGAACGATCAGTTCCTGGCCCTCGCGCAACGCATCCTGGATGCGGGCGGAGCGCATGTCGACACCATCGCGGAAATACTGGCGGGCGACTTCCTTGAACGGAAGGAAGCCGTGGCGGTCTTCGCCGTAATTGACGAAGCAGGCTTCGAGGGAAGGTTCGATGCGGGTGATGACACCCTTGTAGATATTGCCTTTGCGTTGTTCACGCCCGGCGGTTTCGATGTCGATGTCGATCAGTTTCTGACCGTCGACGATTGCAACGCGCAATTCCTCCTGCTGCGTTGCGTTGAACAGCATGCGTTTCATTGAACGGCTCCCAGTGCAGCTGCACCGTCGTTTCGGGTCCGTCCGCGCTGATGAGCGCGATCAGTCGGGTGGACTGACGGGAGACCGGACACCGCATGGCCACGCGCGGCCAAATGGGGCCGTGCGAACCGGGAAAACGACAGCGCGCCGCGCTTTTTGTTGTCACATAAAGCACGCGGGGCCGAAGTCGGGGGCGGGAGAATTGCCGGATCAGCCTGCCCGTTCAGATGGGCAGCATTGGCACTGGCGATTGGCGACGCGGGCAACCATGCGCGGGCATGCCGTATCCTGACTGAGCCGGTACGTGCGGACTGATCGCAACTGAACCGGACGCCAGAACCGGACGCGCAAGCGGGCGCCTGTATGCATGCTTGGCCGGCCAGTTCGGCGCGCGGCGTCACAGTACATGCCTGACATCGCACCGGTCGGCATCCGCTGCACCCGGCCTTGCCGTGATCGTCCTCGATCATCGGGAAAGCGGGGCACGGCGTCCGTGGACCGGCTTACTTCGCTACACGCGCAGCGTGCCTGACACAGCCCGCTGCGCGATTGAAAATTCTTTTTGACCCAAACTTCGCTGCCCGCGAAAAACGCTCACTGACCGGAGGCGCCTGTGGGCGCGCTCCCTGCCGGAACGAATCTCGTGCGTGCAACTCACTCAACCATGCTCGTCAAAACGGGACGAGCAACCGGCCCTCGGGTGCAAGTAAAATGACGGTTTTTACCGCTTGCACCGGGCGAACTCCCCCGCCTGGCCGACAAGATCCGGTGGCAGGCAGTGAAAGCTGCGACAAATTATATGCAGAATGAATGAGTTAGGCAAAACCTCCGGGCAATCAGTCGCGGCCGATCAGGTCTCGATGATCGAGATCGACGACGAATGGGCTGGTCAGCGGATCGACAACTTCCTGATGCGCATCTGTAAGGGAGTGCCGAAAAGCCACGTGTACCGGATACTGCGCAGCGGCGAAGTGCGCGTAAATAAAGGGCGAGTGAGCGCTGACTATCGCCTTGTGGGCGGCGACGTGGTCCGTGTGCCGCCGATTCGTATCGCCGCGCGCGAGGCGGAGATCCCGACGTGGATGCCGCCGCCGTCCTACACGATCGTTCACGAGGACGACCATCTGCTCATCATCGACAAGCCGGCCGGCCTCGCGGTGCATGGAGGCAGCGGCGTGAGCTTCGGCGTGATCGAGCAACTGCGTAACGCGCGACCGAAGGCGAAATATCTCGAACTCGTGCACCGGCTCGACCGCGAAACCTCGGGCTTGCTGATGATCGCCAAGCGGCGTTCGGCGCTCGTCGCCCTGCATGACCAGATTCGCGAAAACCAGATCGACAAGCGCTACCTGGCCTGTGTGGTCGGCGATTGGCATGACCGGCGCCGCGCGGTCAAGGCGCCTCTGCACAAGTACACGACCCCTGAAGGCGAGCGGCGCGTGCGCGTCCAGGACGACGGACTGGCGTCGCACACGATTTTCAACCTGCTCGAAAAGTACAACGGCTTCGCGCTGCTCGAGTGCGAACTCAAGACGGGGCGCACGCATCAGATCCGCGTCCATTTGCAGCATGTGGGCACGCCGATCGTCGGCGACGAAAAATACGGGGACTTTGCACTGAACAAGCAACTCGCGCGTTCGGGCGTCAAGCCCGGTATCCGCCGCATGTTCCTGCATGCGTACAAGCTGCGGATCACCCATCCGTCGACAGGCGAGCCATTCGAGCTCGAAGCGCCGTTGCCGGCGGAATGCCGGCAGTTTCTCGACCAATTGCAGGAAGAACAAGGCAATGCCGCAAAAACAGTTTGATCTGATCGTGTTCGACTGGGACGGCACGCTCATGGATTCGACGGCCCATATCACGCGCAGTATCCAGGCGTCGTGCCGGGACTTGGGGTTGCCGGTGCCGGATGACCAGTCTGCGAGCTACGTGATCGGTCTCGGGCTGCGCGACGCGCTGATGATTGCCGCGCCGACCCTCGACCCCGCCGACTATCCGAAACTTGTCGAGCGCTATCGCGTGCACTACCTGACGGGCGATCCGACGATCGAGCTGTTCGCCGGGGCGCGTGATCTGCTCGAAAACCTCCGCTCGGCGGGATATCTGCTCGCCGTGGCCACCGGGAAGAGTCGCGTCGGTCTCGATCGCGCACTCAACGCCGTGGATCTGGTCGACATGTTCGATGTCACGCGTTGCGCGGACGAGACATTCTCGAAACCGCATCCACAGATGCTCAACGAAGTCATGGATGTCGTCGGGCAAACTCGCGAGCGCACGGTCATGATCGGCGACACGACGCACGACCTGCAAATGGCGCAAAACGCCGGCACGGCGGGCATTGCGGTCACCTACGGGGCGCACCCCGAGGAGTCGTTGCTCGAATTTTCGCCTCGTTTTTGCGCACATAGCGTCGCGGAACTCGATGCATGGCTCGGGAGCAACGGCTGAAGTCGGCCGATTCGTCACGGAAAACTCATGGATGCTGTGTATATCTGCGACGCGGTAGCGCTCGTCGACGGCGGCGCGGGAGTCCGCGCCGATGCGACGTACCTCGGCCACGATGCCACCGTGTTCTTTATCCGGTTCGATGGCGTTGCGTACGGGTACCTGAACCAATGCGCGCACGTTCCGATGGAACTCGACTGGAATGAGGGGCAGTTCTTCGACGATTCGGGTTTATACTTGGTTTGCGCGACGCATGGCGCCGTTTACGCGCCCGAAAACGGGCGTTGTGTCGGCGGACCGTGTCGCGGCGCGAGGCTTCGCGCAGTACGGGTTGAAGAACGCGAAACGCCTTCCGGCCGCGCGGTCTTCTGGTTGCCGGATGACGATCTGCGTCCGGCAGCCGTTGCGTGACTGACCAGTCGCCAATCCAATGGCTGGAATAACGCCTTTTTTGACGACGCATGTCAGACAACTTCGATCATCCTGAATCGTCGGCGCGCCCTGGTGCGCCTGTGCCTCCCGGCGTTCCTCCCGGCCGCGACGGTCATTGGGAGCGCGCGGTGCTCGAGAAGCTCGCGCTGTCCGCGCTGCGCGAGCAGCGTGCGAACCGCCGCTGGAAAATCTTCTTTCGCTTTGCGTTCCTGATTGTCTTCGCGCTGATCGCGTGGGGCTTGCTCAACGTGTCGGGCGAGACCACCGTGACGACCGGGCGCCACACGGCACTGGTCACACTGACGGGTGAGATCTCCTCGGACGGGCAGGCGAGTGCCGAAAACATCAACGCCTCGCTCGAATCGGCGTTCGCCGATACGAACACCGTCGGCGTGATCCTGCGTATCAACAGCCCGGGCGGGAGCCCGGTGCAGGCGGCCATCATCAATCGCGACATGCGGCGCTTGCGCGCGAAGTATCCGAGCAAGCCCCTCTATGTCGTCGTCGACGATATGTGCGCCTCGGGCGGTTACTACGTGGCCGTCGCCGCCGACAAGATCTACGTCGATCAGGCGAGTGTCGTGGGGTCGATCGGCGTGCTGATGGAAGGCTTCGGGTTCACCGGCCTGATGGACAAGCTCGGTGTCGAGCGCCGGCTCCATACGTCGGGCGAAAACAAGGGATTGTTCGACCCGTTCTCGCCGGAGTCGGACAAGGCCAAGACCCATGCGCAGGAGATGCTCGACCAGATCCACGCGCAGTTCATCGCGGCGGTCAAGCAAGGCCGTGGCAACCGGCTCAAGAACCCCGATGATCCTGATCTGTTCTCGGGACTGTTCTGGACGGGCCAGCAAAGCGTCGAACTCGGACTGGCCGACGCGCTTGGCGATACCGATTACGTCGCGCGCGACGTGATCAAGGCCGAAAACGTCGTCGACTACACCGTCAAATCGAATTTTGCGGACCGTCTCGCGAGCCGGTTCGGCGCGTCGATCGGCGATGCGGCGATGAAGGCGATCGCTCATTTCGCGGCAAAGGCTTCGCTTCAGTAAGCAGGCACTCACTCACGGCGCATGCGCTGGCTCAAGCCAGTGAAGCGCGGCGAGGCGAGCCGGATGTAAAAAAACCCGCTTGGCGAATGTCACATCGCCGGCGGGTTTTTTTGTGATCCACGCCTGAATCGGGTCGCCGCGGAGCCAATCCACGCGAGCCGAATCCGCGTGTGCCCTTGACGCGTGTCGCAGGCCTGTGGCTCGCTATTGCGCCAACATCAGAAAGATCGCCGGGCGTTTGTTCAGATCGAGCGTGTCGGGCTTCCAGTCCGAAATCGGCCGGCTCACGACCTGCTCGGTTGGTAGCGTCAGATCGACCGCGATGCACACACGCGTCGACGGTGCGAGCGATGCTCGCAGGGCTTCGAGCATCGCTTTGTTGCGATACGGCGTTTCGATAAAGATTTGCGTCTGCTTGCCGCGTCGCGACACTTGCTCGAGTTCCCGCAGCTGCTTCGTGCGCGCCGCGGCGTCGAGCGCGAGGTAGCCATGGAATGCAAAGCTCTGCCCGTTCAGGCCTGAGGCCATGAGCCCCAGCAGAATCGAATTCGGTCCGACGAATGGCACAACCCGTACGCCGCGCCGGTGTGCGCGCTCGACGAGCAGAGCGCCCGGATCGGCGACTGCCGGACAACCCGCTTCCGACACCAGGCCGCCGTCGGTGCCGTCGAGAATCGGCTTGAGCAGTGCTTCAACGGCGGCTGGCGGCGTGTTGACGTTGAGTTCGGCGATCGTGATTTCCTGAATCGGCCGTTCCGTACCGACGCGCTTGAGAAACGCACGTGTGCTTTTGGCGTTTTCGCCGACAAAGTAGCTCAACTTTCCAGCCTGGGCGCGCACGGGCGCCGGCAGGACGAGGTCGAGCGCGGCTTCGTCGCCGTCGCCGAGGGTATTGGGGATCAGATAAAGCGTGCCGCTCATACGCGAAGTACCGGAAAGCCTGCGTGGGTCAACATGCTGACGAGTTCGATCAACGGCAGTCCGATCAGTGCCGTCGGGTCGTTGCTGTCGATCGACTCGAGCAAGGCGATGCCGAGTCCCTCCGCCTTGGCGCTGCCCGCGCAGTCGTAGGGTTGTTCGGCGTGGAGATAGGCGTCGAGCAGTTCGTCGGGCAGATCGCGAAACTTCACGCGAGTGATGATGTCCTTGATCTGCGCGTCGTCGCGCGCGGCATCGAAGACGCACAGGGCGCTGTGAAATTCGACGACGCGTCCGCGCATCGCCTGCAGCTGGACGAGCGCCGAACGATGGTCCCCGGGCTTGCCGATTTGTTTGCCGTCGAACGTCGCGACCTGATCGGAGCCGATCACGAGCGCGCCGGGTCGAAGCGCCGCGACCGCGCGCGCCTTTTCCACGGCGAGTCGCAGCGCGGTCGAGGCCGGCCCTTCGCCCTCGCGCGGGGTTTCGACGATGGCCGGAACCTGGACCTCGAACGGGATGCGCAAGCGTTCGAGCAGTGCGCGCCGGTACGGCGAACTCGACGCGAGAATAAGGGGGCGTTCAGGGTGTGGGGTCATCGAAATGCAGGGTGGGACGGCGCCGCTACTGGGGAATACCCGGCAGGTGCTTAAAATCCCGAGGTTAAGTGATTGACTTCAAAGGCCAAAAATCGGTACACTCTCGCGTTTCGCAGCGGCAGCATTGCTCATGAGCCAATCCACCGCCGCCGTCGGTCCCGACTGGCGTGCCTTCGATCTGTTCGAATTCGCCCGTGCCGCGCGTAGCGGGGCAGGGGATATCGCGCTGAGCGAATTGCCGCGCATAGTAAACGAACTCGCGGTCGAAGTATCGCAGTCGGTTCTGGATTCGGGCGCGAGCGTGCAATGGAGCGCACAAGGCGAGCGGCGCGAGGTCGCGGGCGGCAAGCCCGAGTTGTACCTCCACCTGAGTCTGCGCACGACGCTGTGGCTCGAGTGCCAGCGCTGCCTGACGCCCTACGAACAGCCGCTTGACGTGAGTGTGAGCTATCTGGTCGTGGCGAGCGAAGAAGAGGCGGAAGCCATCCCGCTCGAGGACGACGAGCTCGACCCGATCGTTGGCTCGAAACAGTTCGACCTGTACGAACTGATCGAAGAAGAATTATTGCTGTCGTTGCCGCTCGTGCCGAAGCACGAGGTCTGCCCGGAAGTGCACGATTCGCTCGTGACCGGTCAGGCAGGCGAAATCGTGATCGACCACCCGGAACCGGGCGAAGAGAAGCGAGACGACAACCCTTTTGCAGCGCTTTCCGCGCTGAAACGCGACGTTCCGCCAAAGAACGACGCTTGAACGAACCAGGCATTGCTCGCCCTGAGAGTGCTGCCTGACTATGCTAGAATCCGGCAAAATTTTTAGGAGTTGTCATGGCTGTCCAGCAAAACAAGAAGTCGCCGTCGAAGCGCGGCATGCACCGTTCGCACGATTTTCTGACGGGTGCAGCGATCGCCGTCGAGCCGACGTCGGGTGAAACGCATCTGCGTCACCACATCAGCCCGAACGGTTACTACCGCGGCAAGAAGGTCGTCAAGACCAAGAACGACTAATTGAGCGTAGCCATTGTGGCTCCCGGGTCCGGCATCCTCGACCCGTACGCGCTCGTAGCGTTGATTCGACAAAACAAGCGGCATCCGATGCCGCTTTTTTGTATCCAGATCCGCCTCGTCGCATGACCGTCAAGATCACAATCGACTGCATGGGCGGCGATCACGGTCCGTCCGTGACGGTGCCCGCTGCTGTCAGCTTCGTTCGCTCCCACCCGGACGCGGAACTGGTGCTGGTCGGCCTAGAAGAGCCGATTCGCGCGCAACTCAAGCGCGCTAAAGTCGTTGACCCTCGAGAAATCGCCGCGCTGCCTGTCGTCGCCGCGTCCGAAGTCGTTCAAATGGACGACCCGGTCGAGATCGCGCTGCGCAAGAAAAAAGATTCGTCGATGCGCGTCGCGTTGAACCTCGTCAAAGAGGGCAATGCGCAGTGCTGCATTTCCGCCGGCAACACCGGCGCGCTCATGGCCGTCTCGCGTTATGTGCTCAAGACGCTGGCCGGTATCGAACGCCCTGCGCTCGCGACCGTCATGCCCAATCGCAAGGGGTATTCGACGGTGCTCGACCTCGGCGCGAACGTCGACTGCGAGCCGCAGCATCTGCTGCAGTTTGCCGAGATGGGGCATGCATTCGTGTCCGCCGTCGACGGCAAGGATCGCCCGACGATCGGCCTGCTCAATATCGGCGAGGAAGTGATCAAGGGCAATGAAGTCATCAAGCGCGCCGGCGAGCTATTGCGTTCGAGCACGCTGAACTTCTACGGCAACGTCGAAGGCGATGACATCTACAAAGGCACGACCGACGTGATCGTCTGCGACGGCTTCGTCGGCAACGTGGCGCTCAAGACGTCCGAAGGCCTCGCGCAGATGCTGACCGCGATGATCAAGGAAGAGTTCGGGCGTTCGTGGATGACGCGCCTGATGGCGTTGTTCGCATGGCCGGTGCTCGCCCGCTTCAAGCGTCGCGTCGATCACCGCCGTTACAGCGGTGCGGCGTTGCTCGGTCTGCGTGGCCTGGTGATCAAGTGTCACGGCTCGGCCGATGCCTATGCGTTTGAGTGGGCTATCAAACGCGGTTATGATGCCGTCAAGAATGGCGTCCAGGCCCGCTTGACGCAGGCCATGGAAGATAACGCCACGCCGCACGCCAAGCCGGACGCACAGCCGTCCGATGCGTCGGGCGGTACCGTCGATCCTCGCATCGCGCTCGCGAACGTTTCCTCGAAGGCATGATGGCTTCTCATACGCAGCAGTCCCCGTATTCCCGCATTATCGGCACCGGCAGCTACCTGCCGCCCAAGCGTGTCACCAACGATGAACTCGCCGCTCAACTCGCCGCACGCGGGCTTGAGACGAGCGATGAGTGGATCGTTGCACGCACAGGCATTCGCGCACGGCATTTCGCCGACGCCGACATGACCACCACGGATCTCGCACTCGTCGCGTCGCAACGCGCGATCGAGGCAGCGGGGATCGATGCGCAATCGATCGATCTGATCATCGTCGCGACGTCGACCCCGGACTACGTGTTCCCGAGCTCGGCCTGCCTGCTGCAGAACAAGCTCGGCATCAAGAACGGCTGCGCGGCATTCGACGTGCAGGCAGTGTGTTCCGGCTTCGCTTACGCACTCGCGACGGCCGACAACTTCATTCGTAGCGGCGCGAACCGCACGGCGCTTGTCGTCGGCGCCGAGACGTTCTCGCGCATTCTCGACTTCAACGACCGCACGACCTGCGTGCTGTTCGGCGATGGTGCCGGCGCCGTGGTGTTGACGGCTTCCGATGAGCCGGGGGTGTTGTCGACCGCGCTGCATGCCGACGGCAGCCACGCGCCGATCCTGTGCGTGCCCGGCAACGTGAATGGCGGAGCGATCGCGGGCAACGCGTTCCTGCATATGGACGGCCAGGCGGTGTTCAAGCTCGCCGTCAATGTGCTCGAGAAGGTCGCGAACGAAGCTCTCGAGAAGGCCGGCATGCAGGCTTCACAAATCAATTGGCTGATTCCTCACCAGGCCAACATCCGCATCATGACCGGCACGGCGCGCAAGCTTGGTTTGCCGGCCGAGAAAATGGTCGTGACGGTCGACGAGCACGGCAATACCTCGGCTGCGTCGATCCCGCTGGCGCTCGACGCGGCGGTGCGTGACGGGCGAATCAAGAAGGGGCAGCACGTCCTGCTCGAAGGCGTCGGCGGCGGCTTCACGTGGGGCGCCGCGCTCGTCAGGATGTAGTCGCTACGACAGACAGGGCCGCCGGACCTGAGCGCACGATGGTGCGCTCGTCACGAGCAGCCCGAGGGGGCGCGTCGCATCGGGGAGTTCGACACGGACGCGCGCATCTCCGGCTGGCGCAGGACGGGCGAAAGCTCGCGCGCTACTCAAAACCACCCGTCACACCGATGCGCGATGCGTAGTTTCGCGATCCAATCATCCCGCATCGATTCATCAAGACAAGAGAAGGGGACGCCATGACGTTCGCGTTTGTATTTCCCGGTCAGGGTTCGCAAGCCGTTGGCATGCTCAACGCATTTGCCGACGTGCCCGTCGTGCAGGACACGCTCAAGGAAGCATCGGATGCCCTCGGGCAGGACATCGGCAAGCTGATCGCCGACGGCCCTTCGGAAGAGTTGAACCTGACGACCAACACGCAACCGGTGATGCTCACCGCTTCGTACGCGATCTATCGTGCGTGGCTGGCCGCGGGCGGACCGGCGCCCTCGATCGTCGCCGGCCATAGCCTGGGCGAATACACCGCGCTGGTTGCATCGGGCGCGCTGAGCTTCCGCGATGCCGTTCCCCTCGTGCGTTTCCGCGCGCAAGCCATGCAGGAAGCGGTGCCCGTGGGCACCGGCGGCATGGCGGCCATCCTCGGTCTCGATGACGATACCGTGCGTTTGGTCTGCGCCGAAGCGTCGGCGGCAGGCGTCGTCGAAGCCGTCAATTTCAATGCGCCCGCGCAAGTCGTGATCGCGGGCCTCAAGGCAGGCATCGACAAAGCCTGCGAACTCGCGAAGGCCGCGGGCGCAAAGCGCGCGCTGCCGCTGCCCGTGTCGGCGCCGTTCCATTCGTCGCTGCTCAAGCCGGCGTCAGACCGCCTGCGCGACTATCTGGCGAACGTCGCGGTGCAGGCCCCGGCGATTCCGGTCGTCAACAACGTCGATGTCGCGATCGTCAGCGACCCCGCCGCGATCAAGGACGCACTCGTTCGTCAGGCCGCCGGTGCAGTGCGATGGGTCGAATGCGTCAAGCGCATCGCACAAGACACGACACATGTGATTGAATGCGGCCCGGGCAAGGTGCTTGCCGGCCTGACCAAGCGTATCGACGGCAACCTCGTGAATGGCGCGATCTTCGACGTCGCCTCGCTCGAGGAAACCCTCAAGTCGGTGCAGTAACGCGGCAGCGGCGGCGTCATTTCCCGGCCATCCGGCCGGGTAGCCCGCCGAAGACGGACACACTAGGATCATGGAAAAGACTCTCGACAATCAGGTTGCGCTCGTGACGGGCGCCTCGCGCGGCATCGGTCGTGCGATCGCGATGACGCTCGCGCAGCAAGGTGCGACGGTGATCGGCACGGCGACGAGCGAATCGGGCGCGGCGGCCATCGGTGAGGCGCTCGCCTCGGCGGGCCTCAAGGGACGCGGCGTGGTGCTCAACGTCAACGATGCGGCCGCCTCCGACGCGCTGATCGACTCGGTCGTCAAGGAATTCGGCGGCCTGCAGGTGCTCGTCAACAATGCGGGCATCACGCAGGACCAGCTCGCGATGCGCATGAAGGACGAGGATTGGGACGCGGTCATGGACACGAACCTGCGCGCCGTATTCCGGCTGTCGCGTGCCGTGTTGCGTCCGATGATGAAGGCCCGCGGCGGGCGCATCATCAATATCACGTCGGTCGTCGGCGCATCGGGTAATCCGGGGCAGGCGAACTACGCGGCGGCCAAGGCTGGCGTCGCGGGCATGACGCGTGCTCTCGCACGCGAAATCGGCAGCCGCGGCATTACGGTAAACTGCGTCGCGCCGGGCTTTATCGACACGGACATGACGAAGGTGTTGCCTGAGGAACAGCAAGCGGCGCTCAAGGCGCAGATTCCGCTGGGACGTCTTGGCAGCACCGACGACATTGCGCACGCGGTCGCATTTCTCGCGTCGCCGAACGCTGGCTACATCACGGGCGTGGAACTGCACGTGAATGGCGGGATGTTCATGGCTTGACGGCGTGCCGCATTTCGGTCGAAATGCGGCGCTCCGATCCGTATTGCGTGAACGGTTGCGCGGCACTTTTTTGTAGAACAAACCTGCTAAAATGCGCGCACTTGTTTTTCTGAACTTATTTCCCGGAGGGGTGAATGGACAATATTGAACAGCGCGTCAAGAAGATCGTCGCCGAACAACTCGGCGTGGCTGAAGCTGAAATCAAGAACGACGCATCGTTCGTCAACGATCTCGGCGCCGACTCGCTGGACACGGTCGAACTCGTGATGGCCCTGGAAGACGAGTTCGGCATGGAGATCCCGGACGAGGAAGCCGAGAAGATCACGACCGTGCAGCAAGCGATCGACTACGCTCGCGCTCACGTCAAGGCTTGAGTTCACCTCTGGGTCGAACACACCGTCCGGGTTCACCGCACGGTATGAATTGATGGGCCACAGGGCCTTCGGAGTCTCCCTCCGTGGCCGCTGTGGCTTTTGTTTTATCAAAGCATGCAAAAAGGGGCAATCGTGAGCCGTCGTCGCGTTGTCGTTACAGGTCTTGGACATATCTCGCCGGTCGGCAATACCGTTGCCGACGGCTGGGCAAACCTGGTGGCCGGCAAGTCCGGTATCGCCACCATCACCAAGTTCGATGCTTCGAACTTCTCGACCCGGTTCGCCGGTGAAGTCAAGGGCTTCAATGTCGAGGACTACATGCCGGCGAAAGAAGCCCGGCATATGGACACTTTCATTCACTACGGTCTCGCAGCGGGCATGCAGGCGATCAAGGACAGCGCGATTGTCGTGACGCCCGAGAACGCCGAGCGCATCGGTGTGATCGTCGGCTCGGGCATCGGTGGCCTGCCGATGATCGAAGACACGCAGACCGAGTACCTGAACCGCGGTCCGCGCCGGATCTCGCCGTTCTTCGTGCCGGCCTCGATCATCAACATGATCTCGGGCCACCTGTCGATCAAGTACGGCCTCAAGGGCCCGAACCTCGCGATCGTCACGGCCTGCACGACCGGTACGCATTCGATCGGCGAAGCGATGCGCATGATCCAGCACGACGAGGCGGATGTGATGATCGCCGGTGGTGCCGAATCGACCGTGTCGCCGCTGGGTATCGGCGGCTTCGCCGCACCGCGTGCGCTGTCGCAGCGCAACGACGATCCGGCGACCGCCAGCCGCCCGTGGGACAAGGATCGTGACGGCTTCGTGCTTGGCGAAGGTGCGGGCGTGCTCGTCATCGAAGAGTACGAACACGCGAAGGCGCGCGGCGCCAACATCTATTGCGAACTCGTCGGCTATGGCCGCAGCTCCGATGCGTATCACATGACCGCCCCGTGCGAAGACGGCGACGGCGCGCATCGTTGTATGAAGCTCGCACTCAAGGATGCCGGCCTGAACCCCGAGCAGATCGACTACGTCAACGCGCATGGCACGTCGACCGGCCTGGGTGACATCGCCGAAACCGTCGCGATCAAGCGCGCGCTGGGCGACCACGCAAAGGCGACGGTCGTCAACTCGACCAAGTCGATGACCGGCCACTTGCTGGGTGCCGCCGGCGGTATCGAAGCCGTGTATTCGGTGTTGGCCGTCAAGAATCAGATCTCGCCGCCGACGATCAATATCTTTAATCAGGATCCGCAGTGCGATCTCGATTACTGTGCCAATACCGCTCGCGATGTAAAAATCGAGTACGCCATGTCGAACTCATTCGGGTTTGGCGGGACTAACGGCACGCTCGTCTTCAAACGCGTCTAAGACGCGGTCCACCGAATGCGCACGTCGAGCGACCTGATCGTCGACGTGCGCAGGTCGTTGTGTCTCACCGCTGGAATGGCCGGTGTCGTGACCGGCGTTGCAATCGCGCTGTACCTGGCGGCCTCGAACGTCGCCGGGCGCGGGGCTGGCGTGATTGCGGCGCTGGCCGGCGTCGCGTTGCTGATCGCTTGTGTGAAGTGCAGGGCGCATCGTGAGCCGTGCATCTTCACGCTTCGCGGCGATGGATCGGTCGACTGGGTCGATCGCCGTGGCGTGCGCGAGTCGGGGAATGTCGTGGCTGCGGGGCGCGTGGGTGGCCTGTGGGTATCGCTGCGTATTGAATCTGCTGCGGAATCCGCTGCGGAATTTTCTGCGTCCGCGAGGCGCACCTGGCTGCTTCCGGCCGATGCACTCGAAGGCGAAACCTTCAGGCTTCTGGCCGTGCGCGTACCGCACATGACCGCGGGCCGGCGATGAGGACGAGCGCGAGCGGGCGACATTACAATGCCCGAGTATCCCGTCTGCAGTACTCAAGCGAGCGGACTCACAGGTGAGCGAAAAGGAAATCGACCAGGTCCTGGTCGAACGTGTGCAAAAAGGCGACAAGGCGGCATTCGAGCTACTTGTCGCGAAATATCAACGGAAAATCATCCGCCTGATCTCCCGCCTTGTCCGTGACCCGGCCGAGGTGGAAGATGTCGCCCAGGACGCCTTCATCAAGGCCTACCGTGCCTTGCCGCAGTTTCGCGGCGAGTCGGCGTTCTATACCTGGCTCTACCGGATTGCTGTCAATACGGCAAAAAACTACCTTGCAACCCAGGGTCGGCGCGCGCCGACTTCGACTGAAGCCGATGCGGAAGAAGCTGAAACTTTTGCTGAGGCGGATCAACTAAGGGATATCAACACGCCGGAATCGATGTTGATGAGCAAGCAGATCGCCGAGACCGTCAATGGTGCGATGGCGACCTTGCCCGAGGAATTGCGCACGGCGATCACCCTGCGCGAGATCGAAGGGCTGAGCTACGAGGAAATTGCGGAAGTCATGGGTTGCCCGATCGGCACCGTGCGCTCGCGCATTTTCCGGGCGCGCGAGGCGATTGCGACCAAGCTGCGCCCGTTGCTCGATACGCCGGAAGGCAAGCGCTGGTAAGGCGCGGCGATCAGGATCCGGCAAGCATGAACCGGCGCGCGAAGCCGACATCATGGAAAAACCATGGGAACATCGCGCCGGCGCCGCACTCGAAGTGACACTCGTACGTAACAGGGCAGGTTTTAATGATGGGGAATACCATGGGGTCCGTCTCGTCGCACACGCAAGCCGATTCCCGCGCTGAGCGCGTTTCCGCGCTGATCGACAACCAGTCGCTCGCGGAAGTCGACCAGTTTATGTTCGAACTCGACACCGCCGACCGTGCGACGTGGTCGACCTATCACCTCGTCGGTGACGTACTGCGCTCCGACGATCTCGCGCAAGGTGCGCCGGAAACCGATGGTTTCATGGCACGCTTTTCGGCCCGCCTGGCCGACGAGCCGCACCTGCTCGCACCCGCGCCGCTGGCGCGCCCCGCGTTGGGTGCGAACGCCACGCCGGCGTTTGAAGAGCCCGCGGTGGCCAACGGTGGTGCAACGTTCGGCATCCGGCGTCGCGTTGCGCCGGCCTTTGCGATTGCCGCCGCCGCTGCCGCGTTGAGCTGGGTCGTGCTTCCGCAGCTTCAGCATCTGGGTAATCCTGGGGCATCGGGCGTGTCGCCCGCTGCGCTGAGCGCGGCGACCGCGCCGACTCCGGAAGTCCGTCAGGTCTCCGTCGCGGCAAGCCCGGCACCCGCCGCGCCCGCCCAGCCGAACGTGATTCGTGACGCTGCGCTCGACCAATATCTCGAAGCTCACATGCAGTTTGCATCCCACCCGGGTGACAACGGCGCGCCGTACGTGCGCTCGGCACTCTATTCGGCGGGCGCGAATTGATGCGTTGTAGCCTCGATGTCGGAGTCTTCGGAAACAAGCGGCTGCGCAGAGCGGCCGTTTCCGTGTTTACGGCGCCTGCGCTGATCGGCGCGCTGCTGACCCTCACCGCGCCTGCCTGGGTGAGTCCGGCGCAGGCTGCATCGGCTTCAGACGTGCCGGCAGCCAGTGCGCCCGCTGCGTCGTCGCCTGCAGCAGGCACGGGCGTCGCAGGTGCGGCGACTCAGCCCATCGCCTCGCACGCCGACGCGAATGCGTGGCTTGCCCGCATCGATCGTGCCGCGCGCCAGGAAACCTACGAAGGTACGTTCATCTATCAGCGTGGTGGCAGTTTCCAGTCGTCGAAGATCATTCACTATCTCGACCACGGCAATGAGCTCGAGCGCGTCGAAGGGCTCGACGGCCGGCCGACGCGTACCCTGCGCAAGAACGACGACGTGTACACCTTCGTGCCGGATCGCAAGCTCGTCATCGTCGATCGGCGCTCGAACAAGTACACCTTCCCCGCGCTGCTCGCGAGCGGCCCGGGACAGTTGCTCGACGTCTATGACGTCCGGCCCGTCGGCGACGACCGCGTTGCGGGCTTCGATTCGCAGGTGATCGAACTGGTGCCGAAGGATGCCTATCGCTTCGCGTTCCGCCTGTGGTTCGACAAGAAAACCGGTTTGCTGCTGCGCGCCCAGACGCTCGACGACAAAAACCAGGTGCTCGAGCAAATTGCGTTTTCCCAGCTGACATTCAACGTGCCATACGACCACCGGACGGTCGGGAACGGAATTCGCGACACGTCGGGCTGGAACGTGGTACATCCGCCGATCGACACCGTCGATATGGCTGCCGAAGGCTGGCAGGTGCCGCCGGTGGTGGCGGGCTTTCACGCGATCCGCGAGCTGCGCAGGCCGATGGCCGCGCGCGAGCAGGGCGCGCCGCCGGTTCAGGTCGACCAGGCCGTCTACAGCGACGGGCTGTCGGCGGTGTCCGTGTTTGTCGAGCCGGTCGGCAAAAGCGATCGCAAGGAAGGCATCGCCAGCAGCGGGGCGACCCACATTCTCGTGCGGAAATCCGGTGATTTCTGGGTGACGGTTGTCGGGGAAGTGCCGCAGCCGACGCTCGAGCAGTTTGCGACGTCGATCGCTTTCAAGCCGGCGAAGTAGTCGAAGCACTCGCCACCCCGGTTCGATCAAGGTCGATCAAGGGCAACGAAGCACGCGAAATTGCGGGCTGAAACCTGGCGCCGCGCGCCGTCTTCGCCTTACCCGCGAAGCTCGCCGGCAAGCCGGGTCCGGCCGGAGTACCCGGATGGTTGCATCGCAACTTTTGACCTGTCATTAAGAGTGACAGATGCGTGCCGGGCGCACGTTACGCCGAAACGCATCTGCCATAGAATAGAAACCGTCCAGTTCAACCGGCGACACGAGCCCCACTCCATGACCCTTCAATCGGTGCGAGCTGTATTCGTCGCAATCGCGGCGACGTTGTGTATGTCTGTCATCGCGCCGTCTGCGCATGCGGTACCGGCAGCCAACCTGCCCGATTTCACGGACCTCGTCGACAAGGTCGGCCCGTCGGTCGTCAATATCCGGACGACCGCGAAGATACGCTCGAGCTCGAACAACCTGCCGCCGGGCATGGACAACGGCGATATGTCGGAGTTCTTCCGTCGCTTCTTCGGCATCCCGATGCCCAATTCGCCGGGCAGCAACGGCAACGGCGGTGGCAGTGGGGGCGGAAGCGGCGGTGGCAGTGGCAAGGCGCAGCCCAATCCGCACGACAACGGCGACTCGGGCAATGGCCCCGATGCCGATCAGGGTGATGGCGGCGATTCCGAGCAGGACAGCGGCGTCGCGTCGGGCTTCATCCTGACGCAGGACGGCTACGTGATGACGAACGCCCACGTGGTCGACGACGCGGACACCGTCTACGTCACGCTGACCGACAAGCGCGAATTCAAGGCCAAGCTCATCGGCTTCGACGAGCGCACCGACGTGGCCATCGTCAAGGTCAATGCGACCGGATTGCCAGCCGTCACGATCGGCGACTCGAACAAGGTCCGCGTCGGCGAGTGGGTCGTCGCCATCGGTTCGCCGTTCGGCCTCGACAGCACCGTCACGGCCGGCATCGTGAGCTCGAAGAGCCGCGATACCGGGGACTACCTGCCGTTTATCCAGACCGATGTCGCGGTGAATCCGGGCAACTCGGGCGGCCCGCTGATCAATATGCAAGGCGAAGTGATCGGCATCAATTCGCAGATTTACAGCCGCACAGGCGGTTTTATGGGGATTTCGTTCGCCATTCCGATCGACGAAGCGATGCGCGTCGGCGATCAGTTGCGGGCCACAGGCAAGGTCACGCGCGGTCGTATCGCGGTCGCGATCGGCGAGGTCACGAAGGACGTCGCCGATTCGCTCGGGCTGCCCAAGGCGGCGGGCGCAATGGTCGGCAGCGTCGACCCGGGCGGCCCGGCCGACAAGGCTGGCGTGCAGGCCGGCGACATCATCCTGAAATTCAACGGCAAGCCCGTGGAGGTCGCTACCGACCTGCCGCGGATGGTCGGCGACACGAAGCCGGGCACGCGTGCCACGCTGTCGGTCTGGCGCAAGGGACAAACGCGCGACCTGACCGTTGTCGTGGCGGAGATGCAGCCCGACAAGCCTCAGCACGACGAGCAGCAGTCGAAGCCCGAGCCGAAGGCGCCGGCGACCGACGCACTGGGGATCGCGGCGCGCGAGATTTCGTCGGACGATCAGAAGACGCTGAAGATCAAGGGCGGCATCCAGGTCGACGCCGCGGACGGCCCGGCCGCGCGTGCAGGTATCCAGAAGGGTGACGTGATCCTGCGTGTCGGCGACACGGATATCACCGGTACTCGGCAATTTGAGTCGGTCGTCAAATCGCTCGACCCGTCCAAGGCCGTTGCATTGCTTGTGCGTCGTGGTGATACGTCGCAGTACGTCCCGGTCAAGCCGCGGCCGCAGAAGTAGTGCGCCTGACCGTCTACAGCCGCACGTGGTGTCATCTGTGCGATGACATGCTGGCGGCGCTCGAGCCGATTGCGGCACGCTACGGCGTGCCTGTGGACGTCATCGACGTCGACAGCGATCCGGCGCTCGAGGCCCTGCACGGCGAGCGGGTGCCGGTGCTGATGGCCGACGGCATCGAGCTTTGCCACTATCATCTGGATCATGACCGCGTCGTCGCCGCGCTCGACGCGTACCGGCAAAGAGACGCCGACAAAACGCCGGGCGCATCCTCAATCCCCGATTCCGGGCAGCGCTGACTCGATTTCGGCTAAAATGCCGGGTGCTCAACCCTCTTCCTGAAGGCGTGCTCCGCATTTTCCAGAGCGCGCCTTTTTTGTGTACCCGCCTGAATGGACCATATCCGCAATTTCTCGATCATCGCGCACATCGATCATGGCAAATCGACGCTGGCAGATCGCATCATCCAGCTGTGCGGCGGCCTGTCCGATCGCGAGATGGAGGCCCAGGTGCTCGACTCGATGGACCTCGAGCGCGAGCGCGGCATTACGATCAAGGCCCAGACCGCTGCGCTGAGCTATCGCGCGCGCAATGGCGAGGTCTATAACCTGAACCTGATCGACACGCCGGGGCACGTCGACTTCTCATACGAAGTCAGCCGTTCCCTGTCGGCGTGCGAAGGCGCGCTGCTCGTCGTCGACGCGAGCCAGGGCGTCGAGGCGCAGACCGTCGCGAACTGCTACACCGCGATCGAACTCGGCGTCGAAGTCGTGCCCGTCCTCAACAAGATTGACTTGCCGTCGGCCAACCCCGACAACGCGAAGCAGGAAATCGAGGACGTCATCGGCATCGACGCGACCGATGCGACCCAGTGCAGCGCAAAGACCGGTCTCGGCGTCGAAGACGTGCTCGAGGCCGTGATCGCCAAGATCGCGCCGCCGAAGGGCGACGCCGATGCGCCGTTGCAGGCCCTGATCATCGATTCGTGGTTCGACAACTATGTTGGCGTCGTGATGCTTGTGCGCATCGTCAACGGTACGTTGCGCCCGAAGGAGAAGATCAAGCTGATGGCGACCGACGCCGAGTATCTCGTCGAGCACATCGGCGTGTTCACGCCGAAGTCGCGCGATCTCGAGACGCTGTCAGCCGGCCAGGTCGGCTTCATCATCTCGGGCATCAAGGAACTCGATGCCGCGAAGGTCGGCGATACGGTCACGCACGCGGGCAGCAAGAAGGCGCCTGCGCCGCTGCCGGGCTTCAAGGAAGTGAAGCCTCAGGTGTTTGCCGGGCTGTACCCGGTTGAAGCGAATCAGTACGACGCGCTGCGCGAGTCGCTCGAGAAGCTGCGCCTGAACGACGCGTCGCTCCAGTATGAGCCCGAAGTGTCGCAGGCGCTGGGCTTCGGCTTCCGCTGCGGCTTCCTCGGTCTGCTGCATATGGAAATCGTGCAGGAACGTCTCGAGCGCGAGTTCGACATGGACCTGATCACGACGGCGCCGACCGTGATCTACGAAGTGCTTCAGCGCGACGGCTCGATCGTCCGGGTCGACAATCCGTCGAAGATGCCTGAAGTCTCGAAGATCGAAGAGATCCGCGAGCCGATCGTCACGGTCAATCTATTCATGCCGCAGGAGTACGTCGGCTCGGTGATCACGCTGTGTACGCAAAAACGCGGCGTGCAGATCAACATGTCGTATCACGGCCGCCAGGTGCAGCTGACCTATGAGATTCCGATGGCGGAAATCGTGCTCGATTTCTTCGATCGGCTGAAGTCGGTGTCGCGTGGCTATGCGTCGATGGATTACGAATTCAAGGAAAATCGCAGCGCCGATGTCGTGAAGGTCGACATGATGATCAACGGCGATAAGGTCGATGCGCTGTCGGTCATCGTTCACCGTTCGGCGAGTCAGTCACGCGGACGCCAGGTTGCGGCGAAGATGCGGGAAATCATTCCGCGCCAGATGTACGATGTCGCGATTCAAGCCGCGATCGGGGCCAATATCATTGCGCGCGAGAACATCAAGGCACTGCGCAAGAACGTGCTTGCGAAGTGTTACGGTGGCGATATCTCGCGTAAGAAGAAACTGTTGGAAAAGCAGAAGGCCGGCAAGAAGCGAATGAAGCAGGTCGGTACTGTCGAAATTCCGCAGGAAGCTTTCCTCGCAATTCTCCAGGTCGAAGACAAATAAGGACAGGACCGTTTTTATGAATTTTGCGCTGATTCTTTTTGTGCTGGTCGTTTTGACCGGTATCGCGTGGGTGGCCGACAAGCTCGTATTCGAGCCGGGTCGCCGGAGAAAGGCAGAAGCGGCGGTAGCGGAATTCGAAAGGCAACAGCAGAAAATCGGCGAGCGTTTCGCCGACGAAAACCCGGCTGCGACGCGCGCGAAGTTGCGCGACGACGCGTTGCGTCAACCGTGGTGGCTCGAATATACGGCGAGTTTCTTCCCGGTCATTCTGCTCGTGTTCGTGCTGCGCTCATTTGTTGTCGAGCCGTTCAAGATCCCCTCGGGCTCGATGTTGCCGACGCTCTATGTGGGCGACTTTATTCTCGTCAACAAATTCGACTACGGCATTCGCTTGCCGATCATCGACAAGAAGATCATTCCGATCGGCGATCCGCAGCGCGGCGACGTGATGGTGTTCCGCTTCCCGAAGGATGAGTCGGTCGACTTCATCAAGCGCGTGGTGGGTGTGCCGGGCGACGTGGTGGCGTATCAGAACAAGCGCCTGACGATCAATGGTCAGCCGGTTCCGGAAACGCCGCACGGTGAATTCCTCGACGACGAGCGCGAACCGGCTTCGTTCAACAAGCAGTTCACCGAAGTACTCGGTCCGAAGACGCACGAGATCCTCAATAATCCGCAAGTGCCGCCGTTCGTGATGGGTGCGTCGGATTTCCCGTACCGTGAAAACTGCACGTATAACGCGGAGGGTGTGATCTGCAAGGTGCCGCCGGGTCAGTACTTCATGATGGGCGACAACCGCGACAATAGCGAAGACAGCCGCTATTGGGGTTTTGTGCCCGACAAGAATATTGTCGGACGCGCATTCTTCATCTGGTTGAACTTCGCGAACCTCCGACGCATCGGCAATTTCCAATAACGCCGATACCCGACTTGCCGTCGCGCTGTACTCCCCGCGCGACGGCCTTCCCGCCGTTTTCCGTCCGCTCCGGCGAGCGGGTTATACTTGGCCCATGCCTCCGTCCCAACTGGAAAGCCGGTTGCGCTACGAATTCCGCAATGCGGAATTGTTGCGCCAGGCGATGACCCATCGCAGCCATAGCGCCACGCATAACGAACGGCTCGAGTTTCTTGGCGACTCCGTTTTGAATTGCGTGGTGGCGTCGTTGCTGTTCGAACGATTCGCAAAGCTGGATGAAGGCGACCTCTCGCGCGTCCGCGCCAATCTCGTCAAGCAGCAATCGCTATACGAACTCGCCCAGGGGCTCGGGATCGCCGAGTTTCTGCGGCTCGGCGAGGGTGAACTCAAGAGCGGGGGTTTCCGCCGGCCATCGATCCTCGCTGACACGCTCGAGGCGATTTTTGGGGCCGTCTTCCTCGATGCCGGGTTTGAGGCAGCCGAGACTGTGATTCGGCGTCTCTACACGCCGATTCTCGACCATATCGACCCGCGCACGCTCGGCAAGGACGCGAAGACCCTCCTGCAGGAGCATCTGCAAGGGCACAAGATCGCGCTGCCGCAGTACACGGTCATTGCGACGCACGGTGCCGCGCACAACCAGCAGTTCGAGGTCGAATGCCTGGTGCCGAAGCTCGACATCAAGGTGTACGGCTCTGGCGCAAGCCGGCGTGCAGCCGAGCAGGCCGCCGCCAAGAAAGCGCTCGACGAGCTCCAGACACTGGCGCCCACGCTGACCACCAAGGCCAAGCGCTCGAAGAGCGCGCGCGCCGCGGCCAAGCAGGCCGAAGAGGAGCGTGGCGTTCAACAGGCGCTGGATCTGCGTTCGCCGCCGACCCGTGTTTCGCGATCGGAACGTGGAGAGCGTCCGGATCGGAACGGCCCGGGCGAGAAGGGCGACAAGACCGAAAAGTCGGCGGAAAAATCGGCGGAAAAACCGACAGACAAGACCGTCGACAAGCTGTCGGACAGGCCCGACCGGACGGATAAGGGCGAGCGAGCCGAAAAGGGCGACAAGCCCGTCAAGGCAAGCGACAGAGCGCCTTCCGAGATGCTGCGCGCCGAAGAGCTCACGCATGACACCGCACCCGCCGACAAGCTCGCGGCAGTGCGGTCGCCGCAAGAAAAGGCGCAGGACAAGCCGCAAGACAAGGCGTCCTCCGAACGTGCCGCCCCGTCAGTTCCGGTTGCGCTGATCCACGGCGCGGCTGAAGCCCAGCGCGATAGCGAGAAACGCACCACGCCTGCGACCGATACGCCGCAAACCAGCGGCCGTACGGACGCTGCAGCACACGAGCCTGTTGCGACGGATTCCGTCGCGTCCGACACGGTTCGCCTTCCTGCGACGGGCCGCGCGGGTGCCTGAGCGCCCACGCCCGCCTGTCGAAATCGAGATATTGATGAGTTCCACCGAATCCCCATTCCGCTGCGGCATGATCGCCATCGTTGGTCGACCGAATGTCGGCAAATCGACGCTGATGAATGCACTTGTCGGGCAGAAGATCAGCATTACCTCACGAAAGGCGCAAACGACGCGTCACCGGATCACCGGAATCCGCACCGAGCCGGGCGCCCAGTACATTTTTGTCGACACGCCGGGCTTCCAGACCCAGCATTCGACGGCGCTGAACCGCTCTCTGAATCGCGCGGTCACATCGACACTGTCGAGCGTCGATGTCGTGCTGTTCGTGGTCGAAGCGGGCCGTTTCGGCGCAGATGACGAAAAAGTATTGAGTCTGCTGCCACCCAAGGCAGATGTGCTGCTGATCGCCAACAAGGTCGATCGCGTCAACGATAAAGCCACCATGCTGCCGTTCGTCGAGCAAGTCAGCAAGACGCGGGAATTCAGCGAGATCGTGCCGATGTCGGCGAAAAAGACCGAAGATGTCGGTCACTTGCTGACGACACTGCTTTCGCATCTGCCCGAAGGCGAGCCGATTTACGGTGAGGACGACCTGACCGACCGCTCCGAACGCTTCCTTGCGGCGGAAATTCTGCGCGAAAAGGTATTCCGCTGGACGGGCGACGAGCTGCCTTACACGAGCACGGTGCTGATCGACAAGTTTGAACAGGAAGGCCGCCTGCGCCGGATTTTCGCGACCATTCTGGTCGATCGCGCCGGCCACAAGGCGATGGTGATCGGGCAGAAGGGCGCCAAGCTCAAACAGATCAACACCGACGCCCGCCTCGATATGGAAAAGCTGTTTGACGGGCCGATTTATCTCGAGGTGTTCGTCAAGGTGAAGAGCGGCTGGGCCGACAACGAGGCCGGATTGCGTGCCTATGGCTACGAATGACGACGTGCCGGTGGACGAACTCGAGGAGGACGGCGAGCCGTCCGCCCGTGCTCGCGCACCAGCCCGTCCTTCGACTCGTTCGCGCGCCGGGGTGACCGGCCGCCCGGCCGGCTCGAAAACCGCGTCGTCGAGATCAGCGCGCTCGAACGCGCCGGATCCGGACGGTCCGCCGGGTGACGCTCCCCCCAAGCCCGCGCGCAGTGCGGCGCGCTCTGAAAGCCGTGTCCTGCATCAGCCCGGCTTCGTGCTGCACAGTTACCCGTATCGCGAGACCAGTCTGATCGTCGACGTGCTGACGCGTTCGCACGGACGGATCGCGCTGGTCGCGAAAGGGGCCAAGCGCCCGCATTCGGCCTTGCGCGGCGTGCTTCAGACCTTCCAGCCGCTCGCGTTGTCGTGGGTGGGCAAATCCGAAGTCCGTACGCTGACCTCGGCCGAATGGCTCGGCGGGATGCCGCCGCTCGGTGGCGATGCGCTGCTGTGCGGCTTTTATGCGAACGAACTGCTGGTCAAATTCTGCGCGCGCGACGACGCGCATCAGAAACTCTTCGATCACTACGTCCTGACGCTGACGAGGCTCGCGCACAACGAACCCGCCGTGCAGGTCTTGAGGTCGTTCGAACGCGTGCTGCTCCGTGAAACGGGCTATGCGATGGTGTTCGACAAGACGTCGGACACGCGGGAGCCGGTGTCGGCCACCGCCTCCTACGCATTCGATCCGGAACGCGGCGTGCGGACGATTCGTCAGGGCGAGACGAGCCCCTGGCCGATCGTTTCCGGGCAGACATTGCTCGACATGGAGCGCGACGATTACCAGCGTGCGGCGACCGCCGCGCAAAGCCGGAACCTGATGCGCTTCGTGCTGAACTATCACCTTGGTGGCGCGGCCCTCAACACGCGTCAGATCCTGATCGACCTCCAGAACTTATGAGCCTGCTCTCTCCGCCCGCGATCCACCCCGAACTCGGCGTCAATATCGACCACGTGGCCACGTTGCGAAATGTGCGCGGCACCGAGTACCCCGATCCGATTCGCGCGGCGCTGAGCGCGGAGGCCGCGGGTGCCGATTCGATCACGCTGCACTTGCGCGAAGACCGGCGGCATATTCGCGATGCGGACGTGCGTGCGTTGCGGCCGCTGCTGCATACGAAGATGAATCTCGAGTGTGCGGTCACCACCGAGATGCTCGACATTGCGTGCGAAATCCGGCCGCAGGACGTGTGCCTTGTCCCGGAAAAGCGCGCTGAGCTGACGACCGAAGGCGGCCTCGATGTCGTCGGGCACTTCGAGTCGGTGTCGGCGGCGTGCCGGCAACTGGCTGGCGCGGGCATCCGCGTCTCGCTGTTTATCGACCCGGACGAAGCGCAGATTCGCGCAGCCAAGGAGTGCGGTGCACCGGTGATCGAGTTGCACACCGGTGCGTATGCGGAAGCCCACGACGAGGCCGTGCGGGCGCGCGAACTCGAGCGCGTCGTCGCGGGCCTTGCGGTCGGTCGCTCGCTCGGTCTCAAGGTCAACGCCGGGCATGGCTTGCATTACCAGAACGTGCAGGCCATCGCGGCACTCGACGGCATCGAAGAACTCAATATCGGTCACGCGATCGTCGCGCATGCGATCTTCGCGGGCTGGGAAAACGCAGTGCGCGAGATGAAAGCGATCATGGTCGCGTCGCGGCTCGCGTCGTTGCACGGACGTTCGGCAGGCTGAGGCGACGATGGCGATCTACGGTATTGGCACGGATATCACACAAGTGAGTCGCGTCCAGGGCGTGATGGAACGCACGAACGGGCGTTTCGCCGAAAAAGTGCTCGGCCCGGACGAGCTGAAGACCTATCGTGCGCGCGCGGCACGATCAGCGGTGCGCGGCCTTGCGTACCTGAGCACCCGGTTCGCAGCCAAAGAAGCGTTTTCAAAGGCGATCGGCCTGGGCATGCACTGGCCGATGACATGGCGCGCGCTGCAGACACTGAACGAGCCGAGCGGCAAGCCGGTCGTGGTCGCCTCAGGCGAACTCGCGGCGTGGCTCGCCGAACGTAATGTAACCGCCAAGGTTACGATTTCCGACGAAGTCGACTATGCCGTCGCCTTCGTCATCGCGGAGCAAGACTGAATGCAGCAGGATTTTTACGAGCAACCGACCGCCACGGCGCATTTCAAGCGACTCGCGGGACCCGTGATGCTCGATGTCGTTGGCACGACGCTGACGCAGGCCGACGCACGGCGTATCGCGCATCCCCTGACGGGCGGCGTGATTCTGTTTGCGCGTAATTACACCGACCGCATGCAACTGACGATGCTGACGGAGCAGATCCGTGCGGTCCGCCCGGATGTGCTGATCGCCGTCGATCACGAAGGCGGGCGCGTGCAACGATTCAAGACCGATGGCTTTACGCATCTGCCATCGATGCGAGAGATTGGCGCGCTGTGGGACCAGGACGTATTCCTCGGCACGCAGGCTGCGACAGCGGCGGGGCTCGTGTTGGCTTCTGAATTGCGTGCGTGCGGCATTGATTTGAGTTTCACGCCCGTACTCGATATCGACTACGACCGTTCGAAGGCCATTGGCAGCCGCGCATTCCATCGCGACCCGCGTGTCGTAGCCATGCTGGCAAAGAGCCTTGCGCACGGCCTTTCGCTCGCGGGCATGGCGAACTGCGGCAAGCATTTCCCGGGACACGGTTATGTCGAGGCCGATTCGCATCACGCGATGCCGGTGGACGATCGTTCGCTCGATGAGTTGCTCGCCGACGCGCAGCCTTATACGTGGATGGGTCTGGCCCTGACTGCGGTCATGCCGGCCCACGTGATCTATCCGCGAGTCGACTCGCTGCCTGCCGGCTTCTCGCGCAAATGGATCACCGACATCCTGCGCCATCGCCTCGGATTTGCCGGTGCGATTCTCAGTGACGACCTGTCGATGCATGGCGCACGCGCGGTCGGCGATCACCTGCAAAGCGCTCAAGCAGCGCTCGATGCCGGTTGCGACATGGTCCTCGTGTGCAATCAGCCGGAGCAGGCCGACAAGGTGCTGCAGGGCCTGCGCTATCAGCCGTCGCGGTTGTCGCAACGCCGACTCAAGCGCTTGCGCCCGAAGGGCAAGGCCGCCCGGTGGTCCAAGTTGATGCGACATCCCGACTACATGGCCGCGCGCGAGTTCCTGATGGCCAAGGTTCGGCTCGTTGCGCCTACCGGTACCCCGGCAACCGTCGCCGCTGAGCCCGCGATGGCCGTTGAACTGTCCGGCGCACGCCGCTAAAGGCACGTGCACCGCGCTCAACCTCGAGGGGTGATGCAGTGGCCGCCGTGCGCAAGCGCGAAGACCTGTCGTCGCGTTCAATGAAAAAGGCCGTGCAGGATGCCCGTGCACGGCCTTCGAAAAGCGAGCGCTAAGGGTCGCAACTCGCTCAATTCATCTTCATTCGCTGCAGCTTGTTGTACAGCGTCTTCGGACTGATGCCGAGCATCGACGCGGCGCGATGACGCGTGCCGCCGACGGCGTCGAGCGTCGCGCGGATCAGCAGTTCTTCGACGGTCGCGAGCGGGGTGCCCACGGTGACCTGCACGCTGCTGAACGCAGCCGAACGGCTGCCGTCGACCGAGCGCAAGGTTTCGATCGTATCGTCCGACGTGCGATACGCATGACGCAGCGTCGTGCGCAGCTCGCGTACGTTGCCGGGCCAGTCATACACATGAAGCTCGCGCAGCACGGTGCCGGCAAGACGCTTCTGCTGACCGGTCTCGCCGTTGCATTCGTCGATGCAGTGCTGGGCGAGCAACTCGATGTCCGACCCGCGTTCGCGCAACGGCGGCAGCGCGATCGTCGCAGCCGAGAGTCGACGCACGAGATCATCGACGAGCACGCCTTCCTGCACGGCCTGCGTCGGCGTACGTTCCATGCCGACGATCAGGCGGAAATCGGCGGGTGTGTCCTGGGTGCCACCCATCCGGCGGATAGTGCGACCGTCGAGCGCGCCGACCAGCGCCATCTGCTGATCGCGCGGCAACGCGGTCACATTCTCCACGTATAGGGTGCCGCCGGCGGCTTCTTCGAGCACACCGGCCATGCGAATGTCGGCACCCGGAAACGCGCCGCGTTCATGACCGAACAGCAGGCTCTCGAACGAGCGGCTGGTGTCGCGAGGCGCCGACGCGTCGAAGCGCACGAACGGACCCTTGCGGCGACGGCTCATCTCATGGATGGTGTGCGCGACGGTCTGCTTGCCCGAGCCGGTTTCGCCGTAGACCAGCACGGCAGCCTCGGTTTGCGCGACGCGTTCGATCGTGTCGTAGACAGCTTGCATCGGATCGGAGCGGCCAACCATCGGGCCAAAGCGGCCGAGCTCGCGCAAGACTGTTCGGAGGCTCTGAACCTCTTCCGACAATTCATACGGACGCGGAATGCGCGCAAGCAGGCTGCGCAGTCGCGGAATGCTCACCGGTTTGAGCAGGTAATCCCAGATACCGTGACGCAACCCTTCGATCGCCGATTCGACGGTGGCATTGCCCGTCATGACGATGACCGGCACGTTGCCATCAGGCGGTTGCGAAGGCAGATTCTGCAAGAGGTCGAGCCCCTTGCCGTCCGGCAGGTTCAGGTCGATGAGCACCACGTCCGGAATAAACCGCGTCAACGCTTCGCGCGCGTCCGCAAGCGTCGCGGCGACATCCACGGAGAATCCGTCGGCCTGAAGGATGGCCGCCAGTCCGGACAGGCTGTTCGGGTCGTCTTCTACGATTAGCGCGTGTGGCATGGCGTTCAGTGAGGGTTCTGTGACTGGAAGAAATAAGCGGATTGGCTAGCGCCGAAAGACACCGCCCAGCAGAGATACGACCGCAAAGATCAAAAAGATGAAAAACAGGATTTTCGCGATCGACGCGGCGCCGGCAGCAATCCCTGTGAAGCCGAGTAACGCGGCAATCAGCGCGATCACGAAAAACACGATGGCGTAATGCAGCATGGAGTCGACCTCGACAATTCTTATGAGATACCTTTCCGTACGCTAAGCAGAAGCCGTGCCATCTTATTGGATTTATCGGCAGAACCCCGTGTATCAAGGCAATACGAGGGCATGACCCCGGTGACGGTTCATGAAAACGGTATGGCAAATCGGCCAAACGCCGGTAAATCTTGCCTCGTTTTGTCGGTGATCAGTGAAAAAAAGAAAAGCGCTCTAACGAACGCTTTGGGATGCCGCGGTGGATCGTCAGAGGCGATCGCCGGGTCATGAAGGGAGTCAGCAGGTCTGTCGACGCTGTGTTGCGTCGATAAGTCAGGCCGCAGGAGAGTGCGGCCTGATGGCACTTCGCCGTTCGCTGCGGCCGGCCGCCCATGGGCGGCTCGGCAGCAAGCCGGCTGTTACGCGCGGCTGCGGTACTCGTTGGTACGCGTGTCGATTTCGATCTTGTCGCCGATGTTGCAGAACAGCGGCACTTGCAGCTCGAGGCCGCTCGACAGCTTGGCGTTCTTCAGCACCTTGCCCGACGACGTATCGCCCTTGACGGCCGGTTCCGTGTAGGTGATCTCGCGAACCAGCGTGGTCGGCAAATCAACCGAAATCGCCTTCTCGTTGTAGAACACGACTTCGCACGGCATGCCGTCTTCGAGGTAGTAAATCGCGTCGCCGAGGTTTTCGGCTTCGACTTCGTACTGGTTGTAGTCGGCGTCCATGAACACGTACATCGGGTCGGCGAAGTACGAGTAGCTGACTTCCTTGCGATCGAGCACGACAACGTCAAACTTGTCGTCCGCCTTGTAGACGGATTCGCTCGGCGCTTCCGTCAACAGGTTCTTGAACTTCATTTTGACGACGGCGGAGTTACGGCCCGACTTGTTGTACTCGGCCTTTTGCACGACCATCGGGTCGTTGCCAATCATCACGACGTTGCCTGCGCGGAGTTCCTGTGCGGTCTTCATAAAACGTATCCTGTCTTACCTGAATGTTTGGCTCGCGACCTGGCGAACAGGCAAACGCGGACGCGTGAGACGGGCGTAGGGCCGCGATTCACTGCGTTGCCGCGATGTAACCTGATTCGGAATGCCGGCGCCGCCGTGTCCGCTGACGACTGGGAAACGGCCGGGAAGCCCGGTTACCTTTGCTCGACAAGTCTAAGCTATTGAAAAACGGCCTATTTTAACCGGCTTTCGGCGAATTCCGCCAGATTTGCGGCGAGGCCTCCGTGGGCGGCGAGTTCATCGATCCATTCGCGTGCGCCGTGTGCCAGCGCGTCGCGGTGCTGCATGAGCGAGGCCCATGGGCCGGCGGGCGTTCCGGGGCCAACGTTCGGGGGAGTCAGGGGCGTTGCATCAGGATGAGTGCCGGCATCCGTCCCACCTGCCTTGCCCGTTTCTTTCACCTCGTGCTTACCGGCGTCGCGCTCGGCCTCCGGGCCGCCCGACGCGCCGGGCGAACCATTCCAGTGATGCCAGAACTGCCCGAGCGCGTGTGCGGCTTCGGTTGGCAGCCCCACGGTGTAGTGCTCGAGGGCCGCGTCGAGCTTGGGCAGGTGCGCATCGTCGCTTTGCGGGTAGATATGCCAGACGAACGGGCGTGCGGCCAGTTGGGCACGGACAAACGAATCCTCCCCGCGCACGAAATTCAGGTCGCACGCCCAGAGGATCTGGTCATAGGTGTCGTGGTCAACGAACGGCACGGCGCGCACGGTCAGATTGCCGCGGGTCTCGTCGACGGACGTGTCGAAGGCGGCGATGTCGAGGAAGCGCGCGACATCCGGGCCGACGCGGCCGACGGGAACGAGCGCCAGAACAGGCGTATGACCGTCGCGCCACTCCGCAAGCAGTTCGCCGACCACGTTGTTTTCGTAGGCGAACAGCGACACGACTGTCGTATCGTCGCCCGGGCGACCGACGCCCAGCGCATCGAACAGCGCCGCGCGGGCCACCGGATCACGCTGAAAGGTGTCGCGCCGGCTCGCGAGCGAAGACTCGATCAGCACGCCGCCCGTGTGGGGGCCGAGACCCGGAAAAAAGAACCACTTGTTCAGCGGCAGCCGGGGGTGCGGCGACGGTTTGAGATGAAAATCGGCGACCCAGTCTTCGGAACTCAGGTAGTCGAGATTGATCCACACGGGAACGGGGTCGCGATCCGCCATGGCGGCGAGATACGCAGGCGGCAAGTCGCAGGCAAACGCCTCGATGACGACATCGGCGATCTGCAGCGTGTCGCCATCGACAAACGGCGCGGCCCAGTGTTCGACGACGACTTCGCCGAGGCGCTGCCAGCGTTTGCCCGGATTGAGCGATGGCGCGAGCTTGGCGAAGGTATGGAGGTCGTCGACCCAGAGCCGGACCGACCAGCCGTGATCGTGCGCGAGCTGGCGCGCGAGCCGCCACGCCACGCCGATATCGCCGAAGTTGTCGATGACGGTGCAGAAAATATCGCAGGCGATGGGGCGGTTGACCATAAAACACAAGTGAGGTGAGTGCGTCGCGGAGCGTACGCTTGAACCGGTCGAGCGAGACCGAGCGAATGCGCCCGTGCTGCGAACGCTTACAGTGCGCTCGGTATCATCTAGACTTGCGATTCTATTGCAGTGACGGCCTGGCCGAAGACCAGGCATTGAAGACCACGCCCTCAAGCATGTCCGACGAATCCGATTCCTTCGACCCGAAACCGATTCTTGCGCAATTGCCGCATTTGCCCGGTGTCTACCGCTATTACGATGCGGAAGGCGCGGTGCTGTATGTGGGCAAGGCACGCGACCTCAAAAAACGCGTATCGAGTTATTTCAACAAGACGCTGCTATCGCCGCGCATTGCGATGATGGTGAGCCGGATTGCGAAGCTCGAAACGACGGTCACGCGGTCTGAAGCTGAAGCGCTGCTGCTCGAAAACAATCTGATCAAGGCGTTATCGCCGCGCTACAACATCCTGTTTCGCGACGATAAATCGTATCCGTACCTGAAACTGACGGGCCACACGTTTCCACGCATGGTCTATTACCGTGGGGCCGTGGATCGAAAGCACCAGTATTTCGGGCCGTTTCCGAATGCCTGGGCGGTTCGCGAAAGCATTCAGATTCTGCAGCGCGTGTTCCAGCTGCGCACGTGCGAGGACTCGGTGTTTTCGAATCGTGCGCGCCCGTGCTTGCTCCATCAGATTTCGCGTTGCACGGCGCCGTGCGTCGGCAATATCAGTGAAGACGATTACGCCGTCGACGTGCGCAATGCGGCGCGCTTCCTGAGCGGTCGTCAGACCGAAGTGATGAGCGAGCTCGAGCAGAAGATGCATGCGTATGCGGCCGAGTTGCGCTTTGAACAGGCTGCGGCGGTTCGCAATCAGATGAAGTCGCTCGCGGCCGTATTGCATCAGCAGACGATCGAAACGGGCGGCGACAACGATGCCGATGTTCTTGCGGTCGTCGCGTACGGCGGAAAGGTCTGCGTCAATCTGGCGATGGTGCGTGGCGGTCGTCACCTCGGCGACAAGGCGTACTTTCCGAGCCAGGTCGGCAATGCGCTCGCGGATGAGGAGATTGACGACGAAGTCACACCGGTCGAGGTGCTCGAAGCGAAGCGAGAGGTCGGCGAGATCGAGCTCGATCGCAAGAAGGCGCGCGCGCTCGGGCTGATGCACGACGACGAAGCGTCGATCGATGACGATGGTCTCGACGACGAAGCCGTGATGCCGGGCGACGACGAAGGCGACTCGGACCGTGAAGACGAAACGGAAGACGGCACTGCCGGCGTACTTGCGGACGAAGCGAGCAAGCGAAGCGATGACGCGTCCCGCAGCGATGATGACGACGTTGATGGTGTCAGCGAGTCGGGCCAGGGCGACATCGACACGGCGAACACCGATGTGACGCCGTCCGGTCAGGACGACCGGTCGCTCGAAGCCGAGGTCATCGAAGCCTTTATCGGTCAGCATTACATCGACCACGCCGTGCCACCGGTGCTGATCGTCAACGTGGCGCCGTCGAACCGGCAGATCGTCGACCTCCTCGGCGCTCAGGCGGGCCGCAAGGTCTCGCTGATCCGTCAGCCGCAAGGGCAGAAGCGTTCATGGCTCGCCATGGCCGAGCAGGGCGCGAAGCTCTCGCTGATGCGCCTGCTTTCCGAGCAAGGTTCGCAGCAGGCGCGAACGCGTGCGCTGACCGACGTGCTGAGCCTCGACTTCGACGATCTCGCCACGCTGCGCGTCGAGTGTTTCGACATCAGCCATACGATGGGCGAAGCGACCCAGGCATCGTGCGTGGTCTATCACCATCACAAGATGCAATCGGGCGACTATCGCCGGTACAACATCACCGGCATCACGCCGGGCGACGACTATGCGGCGATGCGCCAGGTGCTCACGCGTCGCTACGAAAAGATCCTCGCGCAGCAGGCGGCGAGCGCGGGCGATGCGGTGCGTGTCGACGACGACGCCGACGTGACGACCGGCGTTGTCGATGTTACGGATGCCGCGGACATGGCAGACGTGGCGGATACGTCGGATGCGCCGGATGCGTCATCCACCGATTCGTTGGTGTCGGATGCACCGGCTTCGGAAGCATCCAAGTCGGATACCTCGGCAGCGAAGGCCACGCCTGCGACGCCGATGCCCAACATCGTGCTGATCGACGGCGGCAAGGGGCAGGTCGAAATCGCGCGTCAGGTGTTCACGGAACTCGGCATCGATATCGGTATTCTCGTGGGCGTGGCGAAAGGCGAAGGGCGCAAGGTGGGCCTTGAAACGCTGGTGTTTGCCGACGGGCGACCTTCGCTCGAACTCGGCAAGGACAGTGCCGCGCTGATGCTGATCGCGCAGATTCGCGACGAAGCGCACCGCTTTGCGATTACGGGGATGCGCGCCAAGCGTGCGAAAGTGCGTCAGAGTTCGCGTCTTGAAGAACTGGAAGGTGTCGGCGCGAAGCGCCGCCAGCGCTTGCTTGCGCGATTCGGCGGATTGCGCGGCGTGGTGTCGGCGAGTATTGAAGAGCTGGCGAGCGTCGAAGGCATTTCACGCACGCTGGCCGAACAGATTTACAAGCAACTCCATTGACCGCGCGGAAATGTATAGTTCGGGGCGCGTGCCTGTTTGATCAGCAGCGGATTCGCAGCGCAGACCGTAGCAGGAATCCAGAGTGGGGTCTGCCATTGCGCCGGTTGATCGAGATGCAAAAGGAATAGCGGAAATTAGCAAGTAATCCCGCGCCTTGTTCGAAGACTTCTGAACGAGGCACAATGACTTTATCGAATAGCGAGTGTCTGCACCCCATGCCGTTCAATTTGCCGATATTCCTGACGTGGCTGCGAATCGTCCTGATTCCTCTGGTCGTTGGCGTCTTCTATTTTCCCGACATGATGATGTCGGTACCGGTCAAGAATACGCTCGCGATGGTGATCTTCGTATTGGCTGCGCTGACTGACTGGTTCGACGGCTTTCTCGCGCGCAAGCTCAATCAGACGTCGGCGTTCGGGGCGTTTCTCGATCCTGTCGCTGACAAGCTGATGGTGACGGCCGCATTGCTGGTGCTCGTCGAACTCACGCGGCTCAACGCCGTGATCGCGCTTGTTATCGTGGGGCGCGAAATCACGATCTCGGCATTGCGTGAATGGATGGCGCAGATCGGCGCGTCGAAGAGTGTCGCCGTCAATTCGCTCGGTAAATTCAAGACTGCGTGTCAGATGGTCGCGATTCCGATGCTGCTTTACTATGCGCCGCTCACGATCCGCGGCCATACCTTGTTCGATTCGCGCGTGTGGGGTCTCTGGCTGATTTACGTCGCTGCGTTCCTCACTATCTGGTCGATGCTCTACTACATGAAACTCGCGTGGCCGCAGATTCGCGAACGCGTGAGTGCCGCGCAGTAAGTGGTGTGTCGTGAACGCTGTGCAGCGCGTGCGTAGAGAGCGGTATGCGAGGCAGGAAAAGATTTTGGATCGCACGCTTGACACTCTGGAATGACCTCTTCATAATCTCGTTTCTCGTCGCCAAGCGCAGTACGAAGCAACGAAAAAGCGACGAGAAAGCAGCAAAAAATATGCGGGAGTAGCTCAGTTGGTAGAGCGCAACCTTGCCAAGGTTGAGGTCGCGAGTTCGAGACTCGTCTCCCGCTCCAGAATTTATAGTGCAGAAATCGTAACGATTTCGGATTCGGATGATTCGCGTGATGTCCGGTTCGCTAGCAGGTCACGCGGGAGTAGCTCAGTTGGTAGAGCGCAACCTTGCCAAGGTTGAGGTCGCGAGTTCGAGACTCGTCTCCCGCTCCAGACAAGGGGGAAGCAACAGCTTCCCTTTTTGTTTGAATATGCACTGTTCGATCGATACGCATTGAGCAGTCGCCGTCTACGGCGCGGTAGCAAAGCGGTTATGCAGAGGACTGCAAATCCTTCCAGGCCGGTTCGACTCCGGCCCGCGCCTCCAAAATCGCGTCAAGCGGCAGAAAAAACCACCCTTCGGGGTGGTTTTTTCGTTTACGTCGTTGTGATCGAGGGAAGCCCGAAGTGTTTCGGCCGTGGTTTCAGATCGGTCGGAGCAGTGATGTCGCTCGCACCGACCGGATGTAGCACGTGACGGGCTTATTGCGTGGCCGAAGGCGGTTTGACGGGAAGCGGAGCAACGACCGTATCGCCGTTCGAAAACTTGAGTTCGAGTTTCACTGTGTCGCCCGGCGCGAGCTTATGCGTCGGCTGCTCGAGCATCAGATGGTAGTGGCCAGGCTCGAGCGCGACCTTCTGGTGAGCGGGCACGGTGAGCTTGTCGACCATCTCCATCTTCGAGGTCGATCCCTCGGTACGGGTCACATGCAGCATGGCCATGCCGTAGTCGGGGCTCGACGTGCCGACGAGGTCAACGGGCTTGTCTCCGTTGTTCATGATGGTCAGATAGCCTGCGGCGGGCAGTGCACCCGGCAGCCAGCGAACCCAGCCGCCATCGACCGTCAGTGTGGATGATGCGGCGAACGCGGCACTTGCCGACGTTGCTGTCATTCCCGCCATCGCGAGTGCTGCGATAAAACGAAATCTCGACTTCATGGATCTGTGATTAAGAGCGATTCAAATCAGCTTTGTTGAGCGAGCTGGCGCAGGTCGTGCGCCAGTGCGTCGACCGTGTCGGTGCCGTTCGCGAGCAAACGTGCCTTGCCTTCGCGGTCGAAAATATAAATGCCCGAACTGTGCGCGACCTCGTAGCCGCCACCCGATGCCGGTGCGTCGGCCTGATACGCGACGCGGTAACGCTTGGCCATGGTTTCGATCGCATCGGGCGATCCCGTGAGCCCGATCGTGTGCTTCGCGTCGAACGCATCCACATACGCGTGCATGGCCTCAGGTGTATCACGAGACGGATCGACGGAAATGAATACAACGCGCACATCGTTCGCGTCGTTGCCGATTTTCGCGACGGCCTGCGTGAGGTTGGCCATCGTCTGCGGGCAAATATCAGGGCAGTGCGTGTAGCCGAAATACACGACGGCGATCTTGCCTTTGAGATCGGCCGCTGAAGTCGGCTTGCCGTTGTCGTTGGTCAGCGCGAAGCTCAGGTCCGGCAGGTGGCCTTCGACGTTTTCAAGCATCCAGGTTTCAGGGCGCTTGCCGCACGCAACGAGCGTCAGGCTCAGCACGATGCCGAGGATCGCGCCCACCGCAGCCCGATGGACTCGAGACAGACTGCGCGCGGGAAGAATCGGGTGTTGCATGAGACTCATACCTTTGGAGAAGCGAAAGTGGCGTTCGCAATCAACGCATGATGCGTGCGTCGTACAGGCGAGTATCGCGATCATGAGCCATGAGCCAGCGGCGATCGGCCATTTCCACATGGCATCGACGTATCGCCGTCGAGCGATCGCACGCCGTCGACATGCCGGCCAAATACGCGGCCAGCCGTGCACATTGCAGACGTAACGCCTGCGCACTGTAACGCATTTCGCACGATGACTTCCGTACCGGAAGGCTTACAACTAGCTGTTTGTGCTCGCGAAGCGCGGTAAGATGCCGCGTTCAGCCGCTCTCATCGCGTCGATGCGGGCGGCGTTATCCAGCCAGACTATGACGACATTCACTGTCCAGCCGCCTGCCACACTCGACCTCGCCGATACGGCGTTTTTCTTCGATTTCGACGGTACGCTCGTTGAGCTGGCGCCGACGCCGGACCAGGTCGTCGTCGAAACTCGCGTGCAGACACTGCTCGAGGCCCTGCGGGATCTGACCGGCGGCGCCGTCGCGGTTGTATCGGGTCGCGGGATCGACAACCTCGATACGATGCTCTCGCCGTTGCGTCTGCCCACAGCGGGCCTTCACGGTGCCGAGCGTCGCGATGCGAACGGCGACACATTGCGCGTGGGCTTCGGCGATGAACGGCTGATAACGATGGAGCGCGCGCTCGAGCAGGTGGTGGCTGACAACCCCGGCATGTTGCTTGAGATCAAGGGCGCGGCCCTTGCCCTGCATTACCGCAACGCGCCGACGCGCGAAGCCGCAGCACGCCACGCAGCCGAGCAGCTTGCCGAGCGTTTCTCCGACGGCTACGTATTGCAGCCCGGCAAGATGGTGTTCGAGATCAAGCCCAAGAACGTCGACAAGGGCAGGGCAATCGCCGCCTTTCTCGATGAGCCGCCTTTTGCGGGTCGCAAGCCCGTGTTTGCGGGCGACGATCTGACGGACGAAAAGGGCTTTGCCGTCGTCAATGCGCGCCAGGGCACGTCGATCAAGGTCGGCGCCGGCGAAACGATCGGTCAACATCGGCTCGGCTCCGTGTCCGATGTCCTCGACTGGCTTCAGCAGATCGTATCGGCGGCGCAAGCACGATGAGCCGCCTGATCATTGTGTCGAACCGCGTCGCGCCGATTTCTGAAGGCGGGATGGCGGCGGGCGGGCTTGCCGTCGGCGTCTACGATGCGCTCAAGGAAACCGGCGGCATGTGGTTCGGCTGGAGCGGCGAGGTCGCCAGCACCGCGCCGCACGCACCGAAGATCGAAGAGCGCGGGCCCGTGACGTTCGCGACCGTGTCGCTCACACGCCGGGACTACGACCAGTATTACCGCGGTTTTTCGAACGACACGCTGTGGCCGACGTTCCACTATCGCAGCGACCTCACGAACTACGATCGCCATGAGTTCGAAGGCTATCAACGCGTCAATGCGTGGCTCGCGCATCAGCTGATTCCGTTGATCAAGCCGGACGACGTGATCTGGGTGCACGACTACCATCTGATCCCGTTCGCCGAGGCGCTGCGCCAGGAAGGCGTCACGAATCGAATCGGATTCTTTCTCCATATCCCGTTTCCCGCGTCGCAGGTCCTGACGACGGTGCCGCCGCATGAAAAGCTCATGCGCGCGCTGTGTTGCTACGACGTCGTGGGCGTGCAGACCGAGCCGGACCTGCGTGCGCTGCGCGACTATCTCGAGCACGAGGCGCGCGGGACGGTGTCGTCGGACGGACGCGTCAACGCGTATGGACGCGAGCTGCGGATCGGCGCCTATCCGATCGGCATCTATCCCGATGAGCTTGCTGATCTGGCCAAGGCCGGTCAGGACGGGCGGCACCTCAAGAATCTGCGTCAGACGATGCATGAGCGGCGGCTGATCGTCAGCGTCGACCGACTCGACTATTCGAAGGGCCTCGTCGAGCGTTTCCGGGCATTCGAGAAATTGCTCGAGATGTCGCCGAATCACCGGGCTCAGGTGTCGTTCATTCAGGTCGCACCGCCGACGCGCGCCGACATCCAGAGCTATCAGGAGATCCGGCATCAGCTCGAAGCCGAATCAGGGCGCATTAATGGCCGGTTCGCCGAAATGGACTGGACGCCGATTCGCTATCTGCACCGTCAGTACGAGCGTGCCGTGCTTGCATCGCTGTTCCGCGAGGCGCACGTCGGCTACGTCACGCCGCTGCGTGATGGCATGAATCTCGTCGCCAAGGAATACGTGGCCGCGCAGGACCCGGAGGATCCGGGTGTGCTCGTGTTGTCGCGCTTCGCGGGCGCGGCGCAGGAGCTCGACGGCGCATTGATCGTCAATCCGGTCGACGTGCTCGGCATGGCCGAAGCGCTCGATCACGCGCTGGGTATGCCGCTCAACGAACGGATCGATCGGTACCAGCGGATGATGGAGACGCTGCGTCGCAACAACGTGTCCGTGTGGCGCGATACGTTCCTGAGCGACCTGCGCGCGGTCAGGCAGTAAGCGAAAACGCGACTCACGTCGCGATCCGCTGGACATGGGCCGGTGCCCGAGCGCGAAGTCCCGAGTGAGAGCCGGAGTGCGGGCTTTGAGACGGCGCGATTGACCTGCCAGCGGGCCGTGCGGGAACGGGCGAGGGGTCGGGTGCCTAGCCCCGGATCGTCACGCGTAAGGAGTCACGAGCACCAAACAGAAGGGGCGCCCTGACATTCAGGGCGCCCCTTCTTGGTTTGGGTCGACGACTACGGCGACGGTCGGGTCAGGCGACCTGCTGCTCGCTGTGGCTCGCGGCGGCGTTGTGGTGCGCGCCCTTGCCATGCTGCTGCTTGCCGAGCAAATCGCGATAGAGGCCAGGACGGCTACGCAGCAGCTCAGGCGAGCCGTCGTCGATGACGTGCCCGTTGCTCATCACGATCAGGCGGTCGAAGTTCTGCAGGGTCGACAGGCGGTGCGCGATGGCGATGACGGTGCGGCCGCGCATCAGGCGGTCGAGTGCCTGCTGAATGGCCTCTTCCGACTGGCTGTCGAGCGCCGATGTGGCTTCGTCGAGCAGCAGGATCGGCGCGTTCTTGAGCACAGCACGCGCGATGGCAATGCGTTGGCGCTGACCGCCGGAGAGCTTGACGCCACGGTCGCCGACGATCGTGTCGTAGCCTTCGGGCATGGCCTCGATGAACTCGGCGCAGCGGGCTTCACGTGCCGCCGCGAACACCTCTTCGCGGGTGGCTTCGGGGCGCCCGTAGGCAATGTTCTCGTAGACCGAGCGATGGAACAGCGAGATGTCCTGCGGCACCACGGCGATCGTATGGCGCAGGCTGTCCTGCGTGACGAGCGAGATCTCTTGATCGTCGATCAGGATCCGGCCGCCTTGCGTCTCGTAGAAGCGCTGGAGCAGCGACAGCACGGTCGACTTGCCCGCTCCGGATTTGCCGATCAGGCCGACACGCTGGCCCGGCTCGATCAGCAGATTGAAGTTGTCGAGGATGCGCTTGCGCTTCGGATAGGCGAAGCAGACGTTGTCGAACTGGACCTTGCCGCCGCGGGTTTCGAGCGTCGTCGCCTGCGAGTGGTCGGGCATGCTGTGCGGCTCGAGCAGGGTTTCGACCGCCTCAGCAAGACGCGCAATGTGCTGCGTGACGTCCACGAGCGCGACAGCCAGGTCACGCGTGCCGTGCAAAATCGTGAAACCGAGCGAGCTGATCAGCACGATATCGCCCGAGGTGACCTTGTCCTGCGTCCAGAGCCAGAGTGCCCAGCCCAGCAGGCCGGCCGACAGGCAGGCCGTGATGACGGCGTGGAGCAGGCGAAGCTTTTCGAGGTAAAGCAGGCTGCGGCGGCGTGCATCCATTTCGGCCGACACGCTGTCGGCGAAGCGCGCCTGCTCGCGGAATGTGGCCCCGAAGGCGCGCACGAGGCCCATATTGCTGATCACGTCGACCAGTTCGCCGTCGACGGCAGCGGCCTTCGTCGCAAAAGTATGGTGCTTGTGGGAGCCGCGGCCGGCGAGCTTGAACAGCACGACGGCGAGGACAGCCGAGATCGACAACAGGCCCGCCGACATCAGCGGATTGACCAGCGTGACCATCACAATGGCGCCGATGACCGCGATGGTCGGCGGCAAGACATTCCATGCCATTGTATTTTCGGTGATGTACACGGCGTTCGACGTCGCCGTAATCCGGCTCGCCAGCATCCCGGGTTGCTTCTCCAGGAAGTAACTCGGAGAGTGGCCGCTCAAATATTGAAACAAGTCGCGCCGCAAGTCGCCCGTAACGCCGACAAAAGCGCGTGCGCCGATCCAGCCGCCGACCCGCCACGACAGGTTGTCGGCCGCGATCAGCCCGACCAGCAGCAGGAAGGCGAGCCAGACCGGGCCTGTATTGCGGTGTCCGGCCGACAGCACGTCAACCAGGTGCTTGATCGCGTACTGCGACATCAGCGCGCAGAGCACTGCAACAAAAACGCTCGTCAGCAGCACGCCATGGGCGACGGGCCTGCGCCGGATATAGCGCAAGAGAAACGAGAGCGGACGGCGCGAATAGCTCGACAGCCGCTCGTTGCGCAGGTTGCGCTCGGCGACTGTCAGCTTTTCGGGCGACTCTTTCTCGAGTTGCTCGGGGGTGAGCCGCGTGATGTGCTGCACGTCGGAAGTGTTCATAAATTCGATATCGCTGGCGGCCTTAACGGCGTATCCGTCGGTGACCCGCCTCTAACGCCCCAATCTAGGTGACGGCTGACAAGACTGTCCGTCACAAGTTGTATCCCCACTGTAACAAGCTAAATTCTTTGAAATTCAAGGGTTCGTCACAATTTGAGGCTCGTCATAATCCCGTCCCGCGACGCTGAGGTTCACATCGTGGGATGCGAAGCGTACCGCGCCCGACAGACTCGCAACATGCGGGCCAGCTTTGCCGCTCTGCAGCAGGATTCATGAGCGGCGAGGGCAGGTCCGGTTGATGCTAAGGCAGCATGCGCCCGGTTCCGAACTTGAGTTTGGAACGAGGGTCGAAGCTTACAGAGTTTTTTCATGTTTTGGCGTCAACGGGGTCATCTGTCGTGCGTTATGTGTCAAGCGCTATTTACCCGTAGGGCTAACCTGGCTGCAAAGCGCCTTCGGCGCCGCCCCGCAGGACTCGACTACGGAATGGCTGTCGGCGATGGCGGGGCCGCGGCCCGGTGAAATATTCGGAAACGAACGTCCACCGAATCCAGAACTCGCAGCAAAATTTTTGCCTGTTTTTTATTTAGGAGAGTGTCGATATGCGAATCGCTCAGATCGCTCCACTGCACGAGGCGGTTCCCCCGAAGCTTTACGGCGGTACAGAGCGCGTTGTGTCCAACCTGACGGAAGCCCTCGTCGAACTGGGTCACGATGTCACTTTGTTTGCCAGCGGGGACTCGAAGACCTCGGCGAAGCTCGAAGCGTTCTGGCCGCAGGCACTGCGTCTGGATCCGACGATTCGCGACACGATGGCGCCGCATATGCTGCTGCTCGAAGAAGTCCGCCGCCGTGCGCATGAATTCGACGTGCTGCATTTCCATATCGACTACTATCCGTTCCCGCTGTTCAGCCGCCAGGACACGCCGTTCGTGACGACGCTGCACGGCCGCCTCGACCTGCCGGAACTGGGCCCGATTTTCGACACGTTCAACGACGTGCCGGTCGTTTCGATCTCCGATCACCAGCGTACGCCGCTGCCGCAGGCGAACTGGCTGACGACGGTCCACCACGGCCTGCCCGAAAACCTGCTGACGCCGGTTGCTGGCGTTGAACAGAAGTATCTCGCTTTCCTCGGTCGCGTGTCGCCCGAAAAGCGTGTCGACCGCGCAATCCGCATCGCTCAGGCCGCCGGCATGAAGATCAAGATCGCCGCGAAGATCGACAAGGCTGACCGCGCGTACTACGAAGAAGAGATCAAGCCGCTTTTCGCACTGCCGCACGTCGAATACATCGGTGAAATCAACGAAGCCGAAAAGCCGGCGTTCCTGTCGGGTGCGCACGCGCTTCTGTTCCCGATCGACTGGCCGGAACCGTTCGGTCTCGTGATGATCGAGTCGATGGCTTGCGGTACGCCGGTGATCGCGTTCAACCGCGGTTCGGTGCCTGAAGTCATCGAAAACGGCGTGTCGGGCTTTATCGTTGAAGACGAAACGTCGGCTGTGGCCGCTGTGAACCGTCTGCACACGATTCCGCGTTCGCGCGTTCGTCAGGCATTCGAAGACCGTTTCACGTCGAAGCGCATGGCTCAGAACTACGTGAAGGCGTTCGAGCAACTGCTGCGTCAGAAGGGTCGTACGACGCTGCGTGAAGTCAACGCGAAGTAAATGATGCAGGTGTAGCCGCGCGACGCTGTCGTGCTGCGCATCGATCAGGTGTTTGAAAACCCCCGGTGGCCGGAAGGCGCCGGGGGTTTTTGTTTGTCTCGGCGTATTTGCGTCCGCCTAGTGGGTTTGCTGGGCATGCGGGAACGTTTGATGCGGCCCCGAGTGGTGATGATTCAGTCGTCGTTGACTACGGAGGTGCGAGATGGACAAGATCGAGGCATACGCAGGTCGGTCGCAGGACGAAAACTACGCGCTTCGCAAGGGACACCGCGTCGCGGCGCAGGAGCAGCCCGGCGGCGATATGGCCGTCGACGGCTCGGAGGCGGATGCGACGCATAGCTGCGGGCAGCTTTCCGAGCGCGGCAAACAAGTGTGGCGCACAGGCTCCGGGATCGACGGTGGCGGGCTCGATAATGCTGGCGCGGACGTGCCTCCGGGTAAGGAACGCACTGACGAGATTGATGACGGATCGTGACACCTGCGGAGAAGAGTCACTGCGATGTGGCGTTCGTTGATGCGTTACATGGGACGTATCGATGTGACGCGTGGTGTCTTGGCTGCGTGAGCTGTCGACGTGATCAGGTCGATCGCGAAAGTTGCGAGGGGCTTGCCTGTGCTCAGTGCGCCGAGGCTGGGCGGTAGGGCGAGGAATGCGCTGAGGCGGAGCACGGAACAATGTGCCGACTTACCCTGTGTTACTGCGGAAATTTCCGGTTACTACTTGCAGCATCTATTTCTTGATGAAGGGCACACAATGCAGTCGTGAAGTGTTCTTACATCAGAAACAGTTGCAGTCTGCGAGGCAGGAGAAGGAAATGAAAAAGCTTGCGATGAGTGCGTTGGTCGTCGGTAGTCTTGCATTTGCAGGACAAGCATCGGCGCATGGTGACGGCGGCGCGATCGTCGGCGCGCTGATCGGCGGTGCGGTACTTGGCGCGGTGGTCAGCTCGGCCGTGAATCCACAGCCGGTCGTGGCGTACCAGCCGGCTCCGGTCTACGCCGCACCGGTTTACGCAGCGCCCGCCTATGCGGCTGCGCCGGGCTATTGCTATGACGGTTACCGCGGTGCCTACGTTCCGTGCGCTCCGCCGCCGCAACCGTACGCTCAGCCGGGGTATGGTCCGGGATACGGTTATTGAGTGGCTTAGCGTGGGGATCCGCTTCGGCGATTCCCACGACGCAACAATGAAAAAAGCCCTCGGCAAATGCCTGAGGGCTTTTTTCATGCGGAAGTCCGCGAATCCTGGTGGACGGTACAGGGATTGAACCTGTGACCCCTGCCGTGTGAAGGCAGTGCTCTACCGCTGAGCTAACCGTCCAAAGAAGACCGCGATTATAGCAACGGGTTTTGAGGAATGGCAACCAAAAATATTGAGGCGGGCAAAATTGCTGATTAAGCCGCCTGCGTGCCCGGTTCCTCGGTCTTCGGCTCTGCGCGCCACACGCACGCGCCTTTGACTGCCTTATCGAGTCCATCGAGCAATGCGTCGTGTGCGGCCTGTTCGTCCTCAGAAGCCAGAACGACCGGCAAGTCGAGCGCGGCGAACCCAGCCGCGACGGATTGTGTGCCGGTTGCTTCGGCTTCGGCTGTCTCGCCCAGCATATCGATGACGAGGCTTTCCTGACCGCGTGTCAGTGCCAGATACACTTCGGCGAGCAGTTCCGAGTCGAGCAGTGCGCCGTGCAGCGTACGGTGTGCGTTGCTGACGCCGAGTCGGTCGCACAGTGCGTCGAGCGAATTGCGCTTGCCCGGATACATCGACTTCGCGAGCACGAGTGTGTCAATCACTTCGCCGCACTGACTCGAAAACGTCGGCTGGCCAAGCAGGCTGAACTCGGCGTCGAGAAAGCCCAGGTCGAACGGCGCGTTGTGAATGATCAGATCGGCGCCTGCGACGAAATCCAGAATCTGATTCGCAATCTCTGCGAACTTGGGCTTGTCGCTCAGGAACTCGGTCGTGAGGCCGTGCACCGCCAGTGCGCCCGGATCGCTGTCGCGTTCCGGATTGATATAGAAGTGCAGGTTGCGGCCCGTGAGCCGCCGATTCACGAGTTCGACCGCGCCGAATTCAATAATGCGGTCGCCGGAGCGCGCATTCAGGCCGGTCGTTTCGGTATCGAGAATAAGTTGACGCATGATGGTGTCGGACGATGTCTGCCCGGAATTGTACTCGGCGTAAAGGAATGCCTCGCGCTCAAGCTCGAGTGCCATGAGATAGGCACCGACCGGCGAGGGCACTACGTAACGATCGAAATCGTTGCGGTCACGCGAGCTGAATTTTGCAAAACGCTTTGCGACTCGAAGTCGCAGTCGCGGCGGCAACGACAGCGTGGGCAGTTCGATGATCGGGACATCACCGGGTCCGCGCACCACTGACTAACCGCTCAAGCCGACGTCAACGACTCCACGCCGCGATTGGCCAGCTGGTCCGCGCGTTCATTCTCGGGGTGTCCCGCGTGGCCCTTGACCCAGCGCCACTCAAGCTCGTGCTGCTCAGTCAGTGCGTCGAGCCGCTTCCACAGATCGGCGTTTTTAACCGGGGCCTTGGCCGCGGTCATCCAGTTCTTTTTCTTCCAGCCGTGAATCCATTCGCTGATGCCTTTTTGCACATACTGCGAATCGGTATGGACCACGGCCTTGCACGGCCGCTTCAGCGCCTCAAGCGCAGCGATCACGGCCATCAACTCCATGCGGTTGTTCGTTGTGAGCTTTTCGCCGCCGAACAATTCTTTTTCTTTTGCGCCATAGCGCAGCAATGCGCCCCAGCCACCGGGGCCCGGATTGCCCTTGCAGGCACCATCCGTGTAGATATCGATGACGTCCGACATTATTTCTGTGGAATGTTCCGTTCAATTGCAGCGTGTGAATTCGGCGTAGCGACGGGTGAGAGGCCCGGCGCAAGCGCGGGCTTCTTGGCCCACTTCGGCCCGACGAGCCGCATGCCGCGCACGCGTTTGACGGCCGTGATCATATAGGTCGCGCCGAAGATCGGCCACCAGCGATCGCCGGCCGACTCCATGAACTCGTACCGCGACATCCATTTGTCCGTCAGCAGCGGCGGGCGGTAGCAGCCGAAGCGCCCCCGGTCGAATTCGAAACCCAGCAGCTTGATCCAGTCCTTGAGCCGAGTGAATGCAATCAGGTCGTGCGTGCCCGGCACGAACGGGTTGCGTGTCATGCGGCCCATCGATTGGCGCATGCCCCACAGACTCAGTGAATTGAAGCCCGAAATGACGAGCCGGCCGTCAGGCACGAGCACGCGCTCGACTTCACGCAGCAACCGGTGAGGGTCGGGTGTGAATTCGAGGGTATGGGGCATCACGACGAGATCGACGCTTTGCGCTTCGAACGGCAAATCGACGAACTCGCACCAGATGGTGCTGCGTGAAAACGCCGGGGCATGCGCGGGGTTACGGCTCGGGAAGGGTGTGACGCCGGGCGTGGCGCTGCCAGAAGCGAAGTCGCTCTTTGAGCCCGCGCCGGCAAGCGTTTCGCCTGCGCCGCGATTGGCCTTCGAAGGCGGCATCGAATAGGGCGCGCTTGCACGACTCGCGCCATCGAGCACGAGGCCGCGATAGGGCATCCGGTTTTCGCGCAAGGCATCGAGCTGGGGCAAGCCCAGCTGCAACGCGTGGTAGCCGAAAATATCGCCGACGACGTGGTCGAGCTGCGCCTGCTCCCATGCGAGAACGTAGCGTCCGGGCGGCGAAATCGTCCAGGCAGGCCAGTCTATAATCCCGTGGTCAGACATGGTGATCCAATGAATAGCTCGAGCAACGCCTCTTACGACTACGTGCCGGTTCCAGCGTTCGAAGACAACTACATTTGGGTAATGGCCGACGGCCACAGCGCGGTTGTCGTCGATCCGGGTGAGGCCGAACCCGTCGAACGGTGGTTGCGCAAACGCGATCTGACGTTGACCGCTATTCTACTCACGCATCATCACGGGGACCATGTCGGCGGAGTCGCCTCCTTGTTGAGATCTTTCTCAACAGGCACGGATGCAGCAGGGTCACCTATACCTGTTTACGGTCCGCGCGCTGAACAGATCCCGGTCGTCACGCACGCGCTCGCGGGTGGCGACACTGTCACGCTGCCTGAGCCGTTCGGTGCGTTCGACGTCATCGATGTGCCGGGCCACACGCGTGGCCATATTGCGTATTTCCAGAAGCAGGGTGGTGACGGTGCGCCGCACGTATTCTGTGGCGACACGCTGTTCGCCAGCGGCTGCGGACGTTTGTTCGAGGGCACCCCCGCGCAGATGCTGAACTCGCTCGACGCACTCGCTGCGTTGCCTGAGTCGACGCACGTGCATTGCGCACACGAATACACGCTGTCGAACATTCGCTTCGCGCTGGCCTGCGAACCGGACAACGCGGCGCTTCAAGGTTGGCATCGCAAGGCAAGCGCGCTGCGCGAATCAGGCAAGCCGACTTTACCGACGACGATCGGCCACGAGCGACAGGTCAATCCGTTTCTGCGCGCGAGCGAGCCTTCGGTTCGCACACATGTCCTTTCTTCAGCCCCCGCCTTCCATCACGCAACGCCCGCCCATCGGGAGCAGACGGACCGCCTCGAGGTGTTCGCTGCCATGCGCGAGTGGAAGAACGTATTCCGGTAGCCTTTTCCGATTGCACGCCGAATAGTGAGCGGCAAGTCGGGGTTTACCTAAGATGTATTCGCGGAATCGTTGGCAGATCGCGGATTATCAAGGCTTTTTTCATTTTTTTCGTTGACGGATTAATAGGGCTTACTTACCATCCCCCCAACACTTTCCTTGCAGTCTTTGGAACGAGCCGTCCAATGCGATTACTTTTCTGTGCGCTAGTCGCCTTGCTACTCTCTGCTTGCGCCAGCGCACCAGATACGGCAGGTCTTGCCAACTCGCCGATTTCCACGATTCAGAAGTCCCCTTCCAAGAATCTCCCTGCCGCTCTCGCTTCAACTGATGGGCCGATCAACGTCGACCAGCAGTCCGTCGCCGCGCTCAAGCAGCCCGACGATATCTGGGGGCGCATTCGCAAAGGTTTTCAGCTGCAGGACATGGACGGCGATCTCGTCCAGCAGAACCTCGACTGGTACACGTCGCGCCCGGATTACGTGGCGCGCATGACGGATCGCTCGAAGCTGTACCTGTATCACATCGTCAACGAGCTCGAGCAGCGCAATATGCCGACCGAGCTCGCACTCCTGCCGTTCATCGAATCCGCATATAACCCGCAAGCGCTTTCGGTCGCCAAGGCCGCGGGCATGTGGCAGTTCGTGCCGGGAACGGGCAAGACGTTCAACCTGCGCAACAACATGTTCCAGGACGAGCGCCGTGACGTGCTCGCGTCGACGAGCGCCGCACTCGACTATCTGCAGAAGCTCCATGACATGTTCGGCGACTGGTATCTCGCACTCGCCGCGTACAACTGGGGTGAGGGCAATGTGCAGCGCGCGATTGCGCGCAACCAGGCCGCCGGTCTGCCGACCGACTATATGAGCCTGAAGATGCCGGCCGAGACGCGCAGCTATGTGCCGAAGCTCCAGGCCGTCAAGAACATCATCGAAAATCCGCAAGCCTATGGTCTGACGCTGCCGGATATTCCGAATCACCCGTATTTCGTGACGGTCACGACGTCACACGATATCGACGTCAATATCGCAGCCAAGCTTGCCGGGATGACGCCGGACGAATTCAAGGCGCTGAACCCTTCGTTCCGTCTGCCGATGATCCTCGGCGCGACGCAGTCGCAGATCCTGCTGCCGTTCGATAACGCGCAACAGTTCCAGGACAATCTCAAGATTTACTCGGGTCAGCTCGCTTCGTGGACGACCTACACGGTCAACGAACGCACGACGCCGGAAGCCCTCGCATCGAAGATCGGTGTCGACGTCGACACGCTGCGCACGACCAACCGCATTCCGCCGGGCATGCGTCTCAAGCCGGGCTCGACCGTGGTCGTGCCGCGCGACGAGGACGATGAAGACATCAGCGCCGACACGGCCGAAAACGCCGTGCTCGCCATGGAGCCCGACGTTCCCGATACGCGCAAAGTGCTGATTCGTGTGCGTCGTCATGAAAGCATGGCGTCAATCGCTTCGCGCTACGGCGTGACGGTTGCCCAATTGCGTGCCTGGAACAAGCGCCGCGGCTCGACGATCACGCCGGGACAGACGGTGGTGCTGCATATCCCGGTCGGCAAGTCGATTCCGGCGGCGGCGCCGGCAACGGCAGGCAACGACGACAAATCGGACAAGAACGCCGATAAGGGCGCCGATAAGTCGGGCGACAAAGGTGCCGATCGCGCTAACGAGAAGGGATCTGAAAAGACGACCGAGAAAGTTGCCGAATCCTCCTCGAAGTCGGCTGATTCCGGTTCCCATTCCGGCTCGCGCGGCAGTATGATCAAGTCTTCCGCACGGGGTTCGGACGCGCCGGCGACGACGGCCAAGGGTCGGGTTGCTGCGTCGTCGAAGGGTTCGCCGAAGACGGCGTCGCGTGACGAGTCGAAGTCGGCACCGCAGAAGTCGGCGGCCCGCGGCGGAAAAGAGGATTCGCGCAAAGAGGATGCACACGCTCCGGTCAAGGCCGCAGCGCAGCCGAAGGCGCCCGCGAAGTCAGTACAGACATCAAAAGCCCAGGACGGTGGTGCAAGCCGCAAGCGAGCCACCGCCGAGGCCTCATCCGAGAAGCACGGCAAAAACAGCGGCTAGGCACGGGTTGAACACGCGTTGCGGGGGCAATGCGTGAGGTTACGCTCCGATCAATTCGACGCTTTTTTAAGCGCGCCAGTCCAACGGACCGGCGCGTTTTCGTTTGTGGGCGCTCAACGCGTGCAAGACCGGTCGTGGCTGGCCGCTGCCAGTTTGCTGCCACTGTGCTGTGAGTCGGATATGCGCTCCCGGCGAGCCATTCGGACTCGCTGCGCATATACGCTGGGGCGGTGGGAATGCGCAGAGCGCACAGTCTCGAAAAATATTTTTTACCGATCCCTATTTCGCGCAGCGCCTTGCGGGGCGCGGGTTTTAACGGATGGCGACCGCCTGGCGCGGGCGTTCGCGGGCAGGGCGGGCCTAGCGGGAGGGCGTCCCGGCGGGCTATAATTCGAAAGTTTAAGTTAATCCACCCGCACCCTAGCGCCTACCCTCATTCTCTCGTTCGTCCGCCGCATCTTTCGTTCGACTTGCCCGTTTTTCAGACGGCAAACGCTTCGGCAGGATGTGCAGGACCGACCCGCCACGCGGCACCCGTCGCGCGCCCGATCGCCTACCCGGTGATCCAGAGGCAGCACACGGAAGCTTTCGCCTGACGCGCTCGGTTCTCCGGACATGAACGGCAGGTCGGCAGCTGGGTGTCCCCCGCAAGGAGCCTCCCGTGTTGCCGTCTTTTCCTCTCGCCCAGCTTGCGCTCGCTGACGGTACGGTCTTCCGCGGTTATTCGATTGGCGCCCCCGGTCACACGATCGGCGAAGTCGTTTTCAATACCGCAATCACCGGCTATCAGGAAATCCTCACCGACCCGAGCTACTCGCGTCAGATCGTCACGCTGACGTATCCGCATATCGGCAATGTCGGCGTCAACGCTGAAGATGTCGAGGCGAGCAAGGTTCACGCGGCCGGCCTCATCATTCGCGATCTCCCGCTCGTCGCGTCGAACTTCCGTCAGCAGCGCACGTTGTCGCAGTACCTGAACGACGAAGGCATCGTTGCGATCGCAGGCCTCGACACACGCAAGCTCACGCGGATCCTGCGCGAGAAGGGCGCGCAAAACGGCGCGATCCTCGCGGGTGAAGACAACGCGGACAAGGCGCTCGAGCTCGCGCGCTCGTTCCCGGGTCTCGCGGGCATGGACCTCGCGAAGGTCGTCTCGGCCACCGGGCCGTACGAGTGGACGCAGACCGAATGGCGTCTCGGCGAAGGCTATCGCGAGCAACGTGAAGCGAAGTATCACGTCGTCGCATTCGACTACGGCGTCAAGTACAACATCCTGCGCATGCTGGCCGAACGCGGCCTGCGTGTGACGGTGCTGCCCGCGCAAGCGACGGCGGCCGATGCGCTCGCGCTGAATCCGGACGGCATCTTCCTGTCGAACGGCCCCGGCGACCCTGAGCCGTGCGACTACGCGATCCGCGCCACGCGCGAATTCATCGAACGCGGCATTCCGACGTTCGGCATCTGTCTCGGTCATCAGATCATGGGTCTCGCCGTCGGTGCGAAGACGATGAAGATGAAGACGGGTCACCATGGCGCGAATCACCCGGTCAAGGATCATGACGACGGCCGTGTCGTGATCACGTCGCAAAACCACGGCTTTGCGGTGGATGCATCGACGTTGCCCGCCAATGCGCGCGTGACGCACACCTCGCTGTTCGACGGCACGCTCCAGGGCTTTGCGCTGACCGACAAGCCCGCGTTCTGCTTCCAGGGCCACCCCGAAGCCTCGCCGGGTCCGCACGACATCGCCTACCTGTTCGATCGCTTCGTCTCGATGATCGAAGCGAAGAAGGCCGGCCGAACGGTCGCTGCCTGACGCGAACCCGGTCGACAGCGAAACCAGACGACAGCGAACACAGAATCCAGCATCCGAGAGCTTTATGCCGAAGCGTACAGACATCAAGAGCATCCTTATCATCGGCGCCGGTCCGATCATCATCGGGCAAGCCTGCGAGTTCGATTATTCGGGCGCACAGGCGTGCAAGGCACTGCGTGAAGAGGGCTACAAGGTCATTCTCGTCAACAGCAATCCTGCGACGATCATGACCGACCCGAACACGGCCGACGTCACGTATATCGAACCGATCACGTGGGAAGTCGTCGAGCGCATCATCGCGAAGGAACGTCCCGACGCGATCCTGCCGACGATGGGCGGCCAGACCGCGCTGAACTGCGCGCTCGACCTGCACGCGCAAGGCGTGCTGTCGAAGTACAACGTCGAACTCATTGGCGCATCGCCTGAGGCGATCGACAAGGCCGAAGACCGCCAGAAGTTCAAGGACGCGATGACCAAGATCGGCCTCGGTTCGGCCAAGTCGGGCATCGCGCATTCGTGGGACGAGGCGCAGCAAGTGCAGACGCGCATCGCGACCGAAACGGGTGGTATCGGCTACCCGATCGTGATCCGCCCGTCGTTCACGCTCGGCGGTTCCGGTGGCGGCATCGCGTACAACAAGGAAGAGTTCGAAGACATCTGCCGTCGCGGCCTCGACTTGTCGCCGACGCACGAGCTGCTGATCGAAGAGTCGCTGCTCGGCTGGAAAGAGTACGAGATGGAAGTCGTGCGCGACAAGCAGGACAACTGCATCATCGTCTGCTCGATCGAGAATCTCGACCCGATGGGCGTGCACACGGGTGACTCGATCACCGTCGCGCCGGCCCAGACGCTGACCGACAAGGAATATCAGATCCTGCGTAACGCATCGCTCGCGGTGCTGCGCGAGATCGGCGTCGACACGGGCGGTTCGAACGTACAGTTCGCGATCAACCCGGTCGATGGCCGGATGGTCGTGATTGAAATGAATCCGCGCGTGTCGCGTTCGTCGGCGCTCGCGTCGAAGGCCACGGGTTTCCCGATCGCCAAGATCGCAGCGAAGCTGGCCGCGGGCTATACGCTCGACGAACTGCGCAACGAAATCACCGGCGGTCAGACGCCGGCGTCGTTCGAGCCGACGATCGACTACGTCGTCACGAAGATCCCGCGCTTTGCGTTCGAGAAATTCCGTGAAGCCGATTCGCGACTTACGACGCAGATGAAGTCGGTCGGTGAAGTCATGGCGATCGGCCGCACGTTCCAGGAATCGTTCCAGAAAGCGCTGCGCGGTCTCGAAGTCGGTGTCGACGGTCTCGACGAGAAGTCGGTCGACCGTGACGAAATCGTCGAAGAGATCCACACGCCGGGTCCGGATCGCATCTGGTACGTCGCCGATGCATTCCGCATCGGTCTCACGGCCGAGGAAATCTTCAAGGAAACCGCGATCGATCCGTGGTTCCTCGCGCAGATCGAAGACATTGTTCGTATCGAGAAAGACCTGGCGGGCCGCACGCTCGAAAGCCTGTCGTTCGACGAACTCCGCTACCTGAAGCGCGCGGGCTTCTCGGATCGTCGCCTCGCGAAGCTGCTCGGCGCGACGCAAACGAAGGTGCGCCAACGCCGCATCGAACTCAATGTGCGCCCGGTCTACAAGCGCGTCGACACGTGCGCGGCAGAGTTCGCGACGAAGACGGCGTATATGTACTCGACCTACGAGGACGAGTGCGAGGCGCAGCCGACCGACAAGAAGAAGATCATGGTGCTCGGTGGCGGTCCGAACCGTATCGGCCAGGGCATCGAGTTTGACTACTGCTGCGTGCACGCGGCACTCGCGATGCGCGAGGATGGTTACGAAACCATCATGGTCAACTGCAACCCGGAAACCGTGTCGACGGACTACGACACGTCCGACCGCCTGTATTTCGAATCGCTGACGCTCGAAGACGTGCTCGAAATCGTCGACAAGGAAAAGCCGGTTGGCGTGATCGTTCAATACGGTGGCCAGACACCGCTGAAGCTCGCACTCGATCTCGAAGCGAACGGTGTGCCGATCATCGGTACGTCGCCCGACATGATCGACGCGGCCGAAGACCGTGAACGCTTCCAGAAGCTGCTGTACAAGCTCAACCTGCGCCAGCCGCCGAACCGCACGGCGCGCACCGAAGACGAAGCGCTGAAGCTCGCGCAGGAAATCGGTTATCCGCTCGTCGTGCGTCCTTCGTATGTGCTCGGTGGCCGTGCGATGGAAATCGTCCACGAGCCGCGCGACCTCGAGCGCTATATGCGCGAGGCCGTGAAGGTGTCGAACGATTCGCCGGTGTTGCTCGACCGCTTCCTCAACGACGCGATCGAATGCGACGTCGATTGCATCTCGGACGGCAAGGACGTGTTTATCGGCGGCGTGATGGAGCACATCGAGCAAGCCGGCGTGCACTCGGGTGACTCGGCGTGCTCGCTGCCGCCGTACTCGCTGTCGGCTGCGACCGTCGCTGAACTCAAGCGTCAGACGGCGGCGATGGCGCGCGGACTGAACGTGATCGGCCTGATGAACGTTCAGTTTGCAATCCAGCAAGAGAAGCGCGCCGACGGCACGATCGAAGACATCGTCTACGTGCTCGAAGTGAATCCGCGTGCGTCGCGTACGGTGCCGTACGTGTCGAAGGCGACGGGCAAGCAGCTCGCCAAGATTGCGGCGCGTTGCATGGTCGGCCAGACGCTGGTCGAGCAGGGCGTGACCACCGAAGTCGTACCGCCGTATTACAGCGTGAAGGAAGCCGTCTTCCCGTTCATCAAGTTCCCGGCCGTCGATCCGGTGCTTGGACCGGAAATGCGCTCGACGGGCGAAGTGATGGGCGTGGGCCGTACGTTCGGTGAAGCGCTGTTCAAGTCGCAGCTTGCTGCAGGCTCGCGCCTGCCGGCATCGGGCACCGTATTGCTGACGGTCAAGGACTCCGACAAGGCGGTGGCGATCGAAGTCGCGCAGCAGCTGCATGAGCTCGGCTACCCGATCGTCGCGACCAAGGGCACAGCGGCCGCGATCGCATCGGCCGGCGTGCCGGTCAAGGTCGTGAACAAGGTCAAGGACGGCCGTCCGCACATCGTCGACATGATCAAGAACGGCGAAATCGCACTCGTGTTTACGACCGTCGACGAGACGCGCACGGCAATTGCTGATTCACGTTCGATCCGCATGAGCGCGCAGGCGCACAAGGTCACGTATTACACGACGATGTCGGGCGCGCGTGCGGCAGTCGAGGGTCTTCGCTACCTGAAGGACCTCGAAGTCTATGATTTACAAGGGCTGCATGCTCGCCTAAACTAACCCCGATCGAGTCCCGGGCCGTATGCGGCTCGGCGTACTCTCACACAGGCCGCGGCCAACGCGGTGTCCGGATCCGAGGGTCTGGATGCACTTTGGCTGCGGCGATTTTTTTTGGTTTTTGAATTCTTATGAGCACCATTCCATTGACCAAGCGCGGCGCGCAAATGCTGAAAGCAGAGCTCGACCGCCTGAAGTCCAAAGAACGCCCGGCCGTGATCAATGCGATCGCGGAAGCACGCGCGCAAGGTGACCTCTCCGAAAACGCCGAATACGATGCGGCAAAGGAAAAGCAAGGCTTTATCGAAGGCCGCATCGCTGAACTCGAATCGAAGCTGTCGGCTGCGCAAGTGATCGATCCGGCTTCCGTCGATGCGGATGGCCGCGTCGTGTTCGGTTCGACTGTCGAGCTTGAAGACGTCGATGCAGGCAAGACGGTTACGTATCAGATCGTCGGCGATGACGAAGCCGATCTCGACCACGGCCTGATCTCGATCAGCTCGCCGATCGCGCGTGCGCTGATCGGCAAGATCGAAGGCGATGTCGCATCGGTGCAGGCACCGGGCGGCGTGCGCGAGTGGGAAATCATTTCGGTCAAGTACATCTGATCGGTCACGTGAGTCGCGGCGGCCGCGCCTGCGGTGCGCCGCACGCAAGCCGCAACGCACTCTCCACGATGCCGCAACGCTTCTTTAACCTGTTTTCGACGATCTGGGTCGGCAGCCTGCTGACCACGGGTTATCTCGTCGCGCCCACGCTTTTCGCGTTGTTGCCGGAAACAGAAGCGGGCACCGTCGCGGCCAGCCTGTTTCAGAAGCAGGCGTATGTGTCGGTGATCTGCGCACTCGCGCTGCTGCTGATCGCGAATCGGGTCATGCGTGTCTATGCGACGAGCCAGGCGCCCGTCGCGACCGTTCGCGCGCTGCGCCTCGCGCGACGTGTGATCGTTGCGATGCTGTTATGCACGTTGATTGGCTATTTCGCGCTGCAGCCGTGGATGAACGCGTTGCGTGTCGCGGCACAGGCCGCGGGTACCGATATTTCGCATTCGGCGTTTCGGGCGAAATTCGGCGCGCTGCATGGCGTCTCGATGGTGTTCTATCTCGCCGAGAGCCTGCTGGGGATCTGGCTGGTGTGCATGCGTCGCGTCTACGAATCGGCGATCGCAACGTTCTGAGTCGTTCTTACGGCGTTCCGAGTCATTCCAAACGTCGTTCCGGGTCAGGCCAGGCGCGCCGCAGCGCGCTCTGAAACCCGCCGTTGCCGCGCTTACTTGGTCGACTGGTGCTGGCGCTTGGCGCTGGTCTGACGCGTTTTGGCGCGCTTGACGTTGCCGCCCGCCGTGACGCGTTCGTTGCCGCGCACCGTGACCTTGACGGGCTTCGGCTTGCGGACCGACTTGCTCGGCTTGACGACTTTGACTTCGCGCGGCGCACCGCCGCGAGCGCCGAGCTGTTCGCCGCGTGCGCTATTGACTGACGGAATGCGCGAGCTCGAACGCTGGCTCGGTTTGACGACCTCTTCCTCGGCGGCGGGGCGCCACACGACGAGCAGCTTGCCGATATGCTGGATCGGCGCTGCGTCGAGGCGATCGCAAATGGCTTCATAGATCTCGATGCGCTCTTCGCGGTCATCGCCGGCGACGCGGATCTTGATCAACTGGTGGGCGTTCAGGTGAACGCCGATTTCTTTGATGACCGCTTGGGTCAGCCCCTCGGCGCCGATCAGCACGACAGGTTTCAGGGCGTGCGCGTCGGCGCGCAGCGCGGCGCGCTGCGCCGGGGTCAAATTAAGGGCGGGCATGGCTCGGTCTGGATGAAGGGGCGCGAGGACCGCGCCAAACGCGTATTATCGAACAAAAGCGACGAGTCCGGCCATTTCCCGGTATCTGTTCGTCGCAGCAACCCAATCTCATGGCAAAGAATCGCTTCAATCAGAGCTGGCTTCACGACCACATCAACGATCCGTACGTCAAGCTCGCGCAGCGCGAAGGCTATCGCGCCCGCGCGGCCTACAAGCTCAAGGAAATCGACGAGCACGACAAGCTGATCCGTCCGGGTCAGGTCATTGTCGATCTGGGCTCCGCGCCCGGAAGCTGGAGTCAATACGCGCGCAACAAGCTCGCACTGGGCAACCGGAAGACCGAAGGCGGCATCGACGGCACGATCATCGCGCTCGATATCCTGCCGATGGAGCCCGTTGCCGACGTCCATTTCCTGCAGGGTGATTTCCGCGACGACGCGCTGCTCGACCAGCTCGACGAACTGGTCGGTGAACGCGCGGTAGACCTTGTAATTTCGGATATGGCGCCCAATCTGTCGGGCGTAGCGTCGGCAGATGCTGCACGAATCGAACATCTATGCGACCTGGCGCTCGAATTTGCGCAGAATCATCTGAAGCCCGATGGCGCATTGCTGGTCAAATGCTTCCATGGCAGCGGATATAGCCAGATCGTGGAGAAGTTCAAACGGCAATTCAAAGTGGTCGCGGCACGTAAGCCAAAAGCGTCTCGCGATAAGTCGGCCGAAACATTCATTTTGGGAAAGATGCTGAAGACGCCCGGCAAAGGCATCTAAAAGCGATCTGGACCCGATCTGAAGGGGCAGGCCAAGCCCTTGAATTGGCTATCTTTGGCGTAGACTATTCCTATGGCGGGGCTTTCCGGCCTGGATTAGAATGGTTCGCCGGTGGAAACCGGACTTTTTTCGGGCTCACCGGCGCTATCAGTGAAGGAGCGATGCTTTGAACAACAATTTGTTCTCGAAGGCGGCAGTGTGGCTGGTCATCGCACTGGTGCTGTTTACGGTGTTCAGGCAGTTCGACAAGCCTCGCATCCAGGAAGGGGTCAGCTATTCCCAGTTCATGGACGACGCCAAGAACGGCAAGGTCAAGAGTGTCATCGTCCAGGGCCGTAGCCTGACCGTGACGCCGGCCGATGGCGCCAAGTACACGCTCGTGTCACCCGGCGACATCTGGATGATCGGCGACCTGATGAAGGACGGCGTTTCGGTCACCGCCAAGGCGGAAGACGAGCCGAGCGCGCTGATGCAGGCGCTGTACTACCTCGGACCTACGATTCTGATCATCGGCTTCTGGTTCTACATGATGAGGCAGATGCAGGGCGGGGGCAAAGGCGGGGCATTCTCATTCGGTAAGTCGCGAGCGCGGCTGATCGACGAGAACAACAACGCGATCAACTTTACCGATGTCGCGGGCTGCGACGAAGCGAAGGAAGAAGTCTCGGAACTCGTCGATTTCCTGCGCGATCCGCAAAAATTCCAGAAGCTCGGTGGCCGGATTCCGCGTGGCGTGCTGCTCGTCGGCCCTCCGGGTACCGGTAAGACGCTGCTTGCGCGCGCGATTGCGGGCGAAGCGAAGGTGCCGTTCTTCAGCATCTCGGGTTCGGACTTCGTTGAAATGTTCGTCGGCGTGGGCGCTGCGCGCGTTCGCGACATGTTCGAACAGGCAAAGAAGCATGCACCGTGCATCGTTTTCATCGACGAAATCGACGCCGTCGGCCGTCATCGCGGTGCCGGCATGGGCGGTGGTAATGACGAACGTGAGCAGACGCTGAACCAGATGCTCGTCGAAATGGACGGCTTCGAAGCGAACTCCGGCGTGATCGTGATCGCTGCAACGAACCGTTCGGACGTGCTCGACAAGGCGCTGCTGCGTCCGGGTCGTTTCGACCGTCAGGTGTTTGTCGGCCTGCCCGACATCCGCGGTCGCGAACAGATCCTTAAGGTGCACCTGCGCAAGGTGCCGGTAGCCAACGACGTCGACGCGGCAATCATCGCTCGCGGCACGCCGGGCTTCTCGGGCGCCGACCTCGCGAACCTCGTCAACGAAGCAGCCCTGTTCGCGGCACGCCGCGGCAAGCGCATCGTCGAAATGCAGGACTTCGAGGACGCGAAGGACAAGATTTATATGGGTCCGGAACGCAAGTCGGCCGTGATCCGCGAGGAAGAGCGTCGCATGACGGCGTATCACGAATCGGGTCACGCGGTGGTCGGCAAGCTGTTGCCGCTGTCGGACCCCGTTCACAAGGTCACGATCATGCCGCGCGGTTTTGCTGGCGGCCTGACGTGGTACCTGCCGGAACACGACAAGAACTACGCGTACAAGGACGGCATTCTCAATGAGATCGCCATTCTGTTCGGCGGACGTGCTGCGGAAGAGGTGTTCCTGAACGCGATTTCGACGGGCGCTTCGAACGACTTCGAGCGTGCGACGAAGCTGGCGCGCGACATGGTCACCCGTTACGGCATGTCGGATGTGCTCGGCACGATGGTGTACGTCGATACCGAGTCGGATCAGTCGTTTGGCCGCATGTCGTCGCGCGCGGTGTCGGAAGGCACGCAGCAAAAGGTCGACGCGGAAATCCGCCGGATCCTGGACGAGCAATATTCGCTGGCCCGCAAGCTGTTGCAGGACAACCGCGACAAGGTCGAGATGATGACCAAGGCACTGCTCGAGTGGGAAACCATCGATGCGGACCAGGTCAACGACATCATGTCGGGCGTGCCGCCGCGGCCGCCGAAGGGTTCGGCGCGTGGCTCGGGCGATGTGCCCCCGGGCGGCGGCAATGCCGGCGTCGAGTCCAAGCCTTCGAACGGCGCGACGCAACCGGCCTGAGCCGAACAGCGTCAGTAGCAGAAAGTAGCAACGAGAAAGGGTCGGCGAATGCCGGCCCTTTTGTTTTGGGTCGGCCCACCGACAACCCTCTCCGCCCAGCTCAGCTCGCCTGCGGCGACGTCTTCCCGGCGCGTCATGGGGAGCTCGAACGGGGTCATACTCGCCGTCATCCCTTGCCGATGCCGGCATAACGCCGACGGAACATGCAATGTGCTGCGCATAATGCGGGCAGGGCGCATCATTCGGCCCTCGCTGGGTTTAGCGCACGCGGATACGTGCTGAACGCATCTTTGAAACAGGAGTCCTCGGTGGCGCAATTGGTCTGGCAGTGCGGGCGTTTCTCGTATTCACTCGAGCGTCCGCTCGTGATGGGGATACTCAACGCGACTCCCGACTCGTTTTCCGATGGCGGCCGGTTCCTTGCGCGTGACGCTGCGCTTCACCATGCCGAGCAGATGCTGGCAGCGGGTGTCGATATCGTCGACATCGGCGGCGAGTCGACTCGCCCCGGCGCGCCCCCGTTGGCACTCGACGAAGAACTCGAACGCGTGATTCCGCTCGTCGACGAACTTCGCGATGCGGGTGTCGCGATCTCGATCGACACGTACAAGCCCGAGGTCATGGCCGAGGCGCTCGCTCACGGCGCAGACATGATCAACGACATCTGGGGCCTGCGGTTGCCGGGTGCGATCGACGCCGTCGCGCATAGCACCTGCGGGCTCTGCGTCATGCATATGATCGGCGACCCGCAGACGATGCAGTCCGATCCCGCGGCGGCGTACGACGACGTCGTCGCCGATGTCGCCCGTTTTCTCGCCGAACGCGTCGCCGCGCTCGAAGCCGCAGGCGTGTCGCGTTCGCGGATTTCCGTCGACCCCGGCTTCGGTTTCGGCAAGACGGTCGAGCAGAATTACGCGCTGCTCGCGCACCTGCCCAGGACCGCTCCGGCCGACTTGCCCGTGCTCGCCGGCATGTCGCGCAAATCGATGCTCGGCGCGGTGACGAACAAGCCCGCGCCCGAGCGACTGGCCGCCAGCGTGGCCGCCGCCGTCCTAGCGGCGGAGCGGGGCGCGAAGATCATTCGTGTGCACGACGTGGCCGAAACCGTCGACGCGCTCAAAGTCTGGCGAGCGACGTGCGCGGCAAGTTGATTGCGCGCCACAGAATGCTCGGGAAGGGTCCGGATCGCGGATAATCGCGGGTATTACAAAATCGTCGATAACAGGAGAACGAGCGCATGTCTCGTCGATATTTCGGTACGGATGGCGTCCGTGGCAAGGTGGGCAAGAGCCCGATCACCCCGGAATTTGTTTTGCGGCTTGGTTATGCAGCGGGCAAGGTGCTCGCCGGCGGTGCGCAGAGCGCGAAGCGCGGCGCACGCCCGACCGTGCTGATCGGTAAGGACACGCGTGTATCGGGCTATATGCTCGAAGCCGCGCTCGAATCCGGCTTCGCCGCCGCCGGCGTCGACGTGATGCTGGCCGGGCCGATGCCGACTCCCGGCGTCGCGTATCTGACCCGTGCGCTGCGTCTGTCGGCCGGCGTCGTGATCAGCGCTTCGCACAATCCGTACGACGACAACGGCATCAAGTTCTTCTCGGCAGACGGCAACAAGCTGCCTGATGAGGTCGAGCTCGAGATCGAGACTCGCCTCGACGAGCCGCTCGAATGCGCGTCGTCGGAGCATCTGGGCAAAGCCCGTCGCCTCGATGATGCTGCGGGCCGCTACATCGAATTCTGCAAGAGCACGTTCCCGGCCAAGTTCGATCTGCATGGCCTGAAGCTGGTGGTCGACTGCGCGCATGGCGCGGCGTATCACATTGCTCCGCACGTGTTCCATGAACTCGGCGCTGAGGTGGTGCCCATCGGCATCCATCCGAACGGCTTCAATATCAACGACGGTGTCGGCGCGACCGCGCCCGACGCGCTCGTGCATGCCGTCCAGGCGAACAAGGCCGACCTCGGCATCGCGCTCGATGGCGACGCCGACCGTGTTCAGATCGTCGATTCGACCGGCCGCCTGTTCAACGGCGACGAACTGCTTTACGTGCTCGTGCGCGACCGCATCGCGACCAACGGCAACGTGCCCGGCGCGGTGGGCACGCTGATGACGAACCTCGCCGTCGAACTCGCGCTGCAGCGCCTCGGCGTCAAGTTCGTGCGTGCCGCGGTCGGCGACCGCTACGTGCTTGAGCAACTGCGTGAAAACAACTGGGAGCTGGGCGCGGAAGGGTCGGGCCACATCCTCTCGCTCGACCGTCATACGACGGGCGACGGCATCGTCTCCGCACTGCTCGTGCTTGCTGCGCTTCAGCGCAGCGGCAAGACGCTGGCGGAGTTGCTCGAAGGCGTCGAACTGTTCCCGCAGACGCTGATCAACGTGCGCATGCGTCCCGACGCGCAGTGGAAGGGCAACGGCGATATCGACACGGCCATTTCTGCGGCCCGTCAGGCGCTCGGCGATCAGGGCCGGGTACTGATCCGCGCGTCGGGCACCGAACCTGTCCTGCGCGTCATGGTCGAGGCGCATGATGCGGGTGCGGCCTCGCACTACGCTGAATCGATTGCCAATACCGTCCGGACCGCGACCGCTTAAGAAGACCGCTTAAGACGGGCACTTCAGAAGCGGCACTTGAGACGGCCGAATGAGGTGGAGCGCGCATGAAGGGGCGCGCAACACGCAGCGTTCGGGCAGAAGCGCTTAAGACAAGGATCCGCGGGGTGGGGCGATGGCCTCGTTCCGTGGGTGGCGCGTCTGTCTGTGCGTTCGACCGCAGACGCGCTGCAGGTGACCCGGCTAACCTGTGGCCGCAACCATCCCTCCGCAATATGAATCCGGCATGACGCCGGACTTCAACCCTCCGACCGCCTTTCGGTCACGGGATGCCACCTGACCGCATCGTCGAATAAAGCCGATGATTTGCGCGCAATTGGCACGAAATCCTCCCGCCGCACGCGCTTTCTAAAAATAAATCTTGCCTTTCAACGCGTAATGTGACTGTCACATGAGTTTCATGGAATGTCACATGAGTGACATAAACGAGCCCTAAAGTGAGCGGCGTTCCTAGAGGCAATTTGCCCACACAACGCTACCACACGCTTACTTCTGGAGGTCTCATGCGTTTCATGAAATCCGCGATCGCTGGTCTTGCTGGCGCCATGTTCGCTCTCGCAGCCCACGCAACCGACATCACGGGCGCAGGCAGCACGTTCGCGGCACCGATCTACACCAAGTGGGCTGACGCATTCGCGAAGTCGGGTGGCGGCAAGGTCAACTACCAAGGTATCGGTTCGTCGGGCGGCATCAAGCAAATCATCGCGAAGACGGTCGACTTCGCAGGTTCGGATGCACCGCTGAAGGACGATCAGCTCGAGAAGGAAGGCCTGTTCCAGTTCCCGACGGTCATCGGCGGCGTGATTCCCGTGATCAACCTGCCGGGCATCAAGGCTGGCGAAGTGGTGCTGTCGGGTGAAGTGCTCGGCGACATCTACCTGGGCAAGATCACGAAGTGGAACGATCCGGCGATCGCTGCACTGAACCCGAAGGTCAAGCTGCCGGATACGGACATCGCTGTCGTCCGCCGCGCTGACGGTTCGGGCACGTCGTTCATCTGGACGAACTACCTGTCGAAGGTCAACGCCGAGTGGAAGTCGAAGGTCGGTGAAGGCGCAACGGTCAACTGGCCGACGGGTCTGGGCGGCAAGGGCAACGACGGCGTCGCCGTGTCGGTCCAGCGCACCCCGGGCGCAATCGGCTACGTCGAGTATGCTTACGTCAAGCAGAACAAGATGATCTACGTCGACCTGAAGAACGCCGCTGGCAACACGGTCGCTCCGGATGCCGACACGTTCAAGGCTGCTGCTGCTACGGCTGACTGGTCGAAGTCGTTCTACCAGATCCTGACGAACCAGTCGGGCAAGGATGCATGGCCGGTCGTCGGCGCAACGTTCGTGCTGGTCCACACGGCTGAAGACAAGCCGGAACAAGGCACGGAAACGCTCAAGTTCTTCGACTGGGCGTTCAAGAACGGCACGGCTGCTGCAAACGATCTGGACTACGTGACGCTGCCGGATAGCGTCGTGAACGAAATCCGTTCGCAATGGAAGACGAAGGTGAAGGACGCAGCTGGCAAGCCGCTCGCTGCTCAGTAATAGCCGGAACCCGCTCCCCGCCTGACGGGGAGCTGTCAGAAAGCACGCGCGGCATTCATGCCGCGCGGTGCGTTTAAGGGGCGCCATGTCCGACACTCAACTTCCCGTGAAAAACGCGTCCAGCACGATGCGTGCGCCGTCCCGTACAGGCGACCTCGTGTTCGGTACACTCACGCGCCTCGCTGCGCTCGTCACCTTGCTGCTGCTTGGCGGCATTCTGGTGTCGCTCGTCATTCAATCCTGGCCGACCTTGTCGAAGTTCGGCCTGTCGTTCTTGTGGACGGCGGACTGGGATCCACCCAACGACCAGTTCGGCGCGTTGATCCCGATTTACGGCACGCTCGTCACGTCGGCGATCGCGCTGATCATCGCCGTGCCCGTGAGCTTCGGTATTGCGCTGTTCCTGACTGAACTCGCGCCGGTCTGGCTGCGCCGTCCGCTTGGCACCGCCATCGAACTGCTCGCCGCGATCCCGTCGATCGTCTACGGCATGTGGGGCCTGCTGGTGTTCGCACCGAGCTTCGCCTCGTTTGTCGAGAAGCCCCTGAAGACCGTGCTCGGTCCGATCCCGTTCATCGGCGCGCTGTTCCACGGCCCGACCATCGGTATCGGCATCCTGCTCGCGGGCTTCATCCTCGCGATCATGATCATCCCGTACATCACGTCGGTGATGCGCGATGTGTTCGAAGTCGCGCCGGTCCTGCTCAAGGAATCGGCGTACGGCATCGGCTGCACGACGTGGGAAGTCATGTGGAACGTGGTGCTGCCGTTCACGAAGACCGGTGTCATCGGCGGCGTGATGCTCGGCCTGGGCCGCGCACTCGGCGAGACGATGGCCGTCACGTTCGTGATCGGCAATACGAACCTGCTGAGCAACGTGTCGCTGTTCTCGCCTGGCAACAGTATCGCGTCGGCGCTCGCGAACGAGTTCGCGGAAGCAGGCGCCGGTCTGCATACGTCGGCACTGATGGAACTGGGCCTGATCCTGTTCTTCATCACGTTCGTCGTGCTGTCGGCTTCCAAGCTGATGCTGCTGCGCCTTGAGCGCTCGGAGGGCGCAAAATGAGCGATCACGCTTTCAACGTTCCGGCCAAGATGCAGAACGAAACCTCCGATGTCCGGCGCAAGCTTCAGGCTCGCCGCCGCCGCGTCAATCGCGTCGCGCTGACGTTGTCGATGCTCGCCATGCTGTTCGGCCTGCTGTGGCTGGTCTGGATTCTCGGCACGACGATCCAGTTCGGTCTCGGCGGTCTGTCGCTCGATCTCTTCACGCAGTCGACACCGGCGCAGGGCGATCCGGCTGGCGGTCTGCTCAATGCGATCGTCGGCACGCTGATCATGGTCGGCATCGCCACCGCAGTCGGTACGCCGGTCGGTATCCTGGCCGGTGTCTATCTCGCTGAATATGGTCAGAAGGGCTGGTTCGCGAATGTCGTACGCTTTATCAACGACATTCTGCTGTCGGGCCCGTCGATCGTCGTCGGTCTGTTCGTGTACGCGATTCTCGTTGCGCCGTTCCGCGGTTTCAGCGGCTGGGCCGGTGCTGCCGCGCTTGCGCTGCTGCAGATCCCGGTCGTGATCCGCACGACGGAAAACATGCTCAAGCTCGTGCCGAACGCGCTGCGTGAAGCGGCCATCGCGCTGGGCACGCCGAAGTGGAAGATGGTCCTGTCGATCACGCTGAAGTCGTCGATCTCGGGCGTCATCACCGGTGTGCTGCTCGCCGTGGCGCGTATCACCGGCGAAACGGCTCCGCTGCTGTTCACCTCGCTGAACAGCCAGTTCTTCGGCCTGAACATGACCAAGCCGATGGCGAGCTTGCCGGTCACGATTTTCCAGTTTGCACTCAATGTCGACCCGCACCTGCAGTCGCTTGCATGGGCCGGCGTTTTCCTGATCACCCTCGGCGTGCTCGGACTCAACGTTCTCGCGCGCTCGCTTTTCAAGAGTCGATAAATGGCGACCGTCCAAGCTACCGCGGCCATCGCCGCCCAGAACACGAAGATTCAGGTCAAGAACCTCAACTTCTTCTACAACCGCTATCACGCGCTGAAGAACATCAACCTCGCGATCCCCGATCGCAAGGTCACGGCGTTCATCGGCCCGTCGGGTTGCGGCAAGTCGACGCTGCTGCGCACGTTCAACAAGATGTTCGCGCTGTACCCCGAGCAACGTGCCGAAGGCGAGATCCTGATGGACGGCGAGAACCTGCTCGAAACGACGCAGGACATCTCGCTGCTGCGCGCTCGCGTGGGCATGGTGTTCCAGAAGCCGACCCCGTTCCCGATGTCGATTTACGACAACATCGCGTTCGGCGTGAAGATGTTCGAAACGCTGTCGCGTTCCGAAATGGACGACCGCGTCGAGTGGGCGCTGACCAAGGCCGCGCTGTGGACCGAAGTGAAGGACAAGCTTCAGCAAAGCGGTCACGGTCTGTCCGGTGGTCAGCAACAACGTCTGTGCATCGCGCGCGGCATTGCGATCAAGCCGGAAGTCCTGCTGCTCGACGAGCCGTGCTCGGCACTCGACCCGATTTCGACGGGCCGCATCGAAGAGCTGATCGCCGAGCTCAAGGACGACTACACGGTCGTGATCGTGACGCACAACATGCAACAGGCTGCACGCTGCTCGGATTACACGGCGTATATGTATCTGGGCGAGCTCATCGAGTTCGGCGAGACCGAGAAGATCTTCATCAAGCCGGTCCGCAAAGAAACCGAGGATTACATTACCGGCCGCTTCGGCTAAAGGGAGACCGAGCCATGTCCGACAAGCACCTTTCCAGCCAGTTCGACGCTGACCTCAACGCGGTGTCGTCGAAGGTCCTCGAAATGGGCGGCGTCGTCGAGTCGCAGATCATTCTTGCGATGCAGGCGCTGAACAACTTCGACATCGAAGCCGCCGATCGAGTGATCGCGGCCGAGCATCAGCTCAACACGATGGAAGTCGAGATCGACGAAGAGTGCAGCAACATCATCGCGCGCCGCCAGCCGGCCGCACGCGACCTGCGTCTGCTGATGGCCATCTCGAAGACGATCACGAACCTCGAGCGCGCAGGCGACGAGGCGGAAAAGATCGCCAAGCGCACGAAGCGTCTGTCTGAAGACGGCTCGTCGCGTTCGATCAATATCGCCGAGATCAAGCTGTCGGGCGAAATGGCCGTGTCGATCCTGCGCCGTGCACTCGATGCGTTCGCGCGCCTCGATACGGTGGCAGCAGCGCAGATCGTGCGCGACGACAAGCAGATCGACGAAGAATTCCGCGCCTTCGTTCGCAAGCTGGTGTCGTACATGATGGAAGATCCGCGCACGATTTCGGCGGGCCTCGACTATCTGTTCATCGCCAAGGCCGTCGAGCGCATCGGCGATCACGCGAAGAACATTGCCGAGTTCATCATCTACATCGTCAAGGGCACGGACGTGCGTCACGTGTCGCGTGAGCAACTCGAACGCGAAGCGCTCGGTTGAACCACTAGAAAAAAGAAGGGGTCTTAGGTGTCGATACCCAGCAGCATTCTCGTAGTCGAAGACGAGCCCGCGATCTCCGAACTGATCTCGGTCAACCTCCAGCACGCTGGTCATTGCCCCATTCGTGCGTACAACGCTGAGCAGGCTGCAAGCCTGATCAGCGATGTATTGCCCGATCTGGTGCTGCTCGACTGGATGCTGCCGGGCAAGTCGGGCGTCTCGTTCGCGCGGGATCTGCGCGCGAACGATCGCACGAAGCACATCCCGATCATCATGCTCACCGCACGCGGCGAAGAGCAGGACAAGGTGCTGGGCCTCGAGATCGGCGCCGACGACTACGTGACCAAGCCCTTCTCGCCGAAGGAACTGATGGCCCGTATCAAGGCCGTGCTGCGTCGTCGCGCGCCGCAGCTGACCGAAGATATCGTGGCGATCAACGGCCTGCGCCTCGATCCGTCGACGCATCGCGTGGCCGCGCAGAACGGCAACTCGGAGACCAAGCTCGATCTGGGTCCGACCGAATTCCGCCTGCTGCATTTCTTCATGACCCACCCGGAGCGCGTGCATAGCCGTACGCAACTCCTCGATCAGGTCTGGGGCGATCACGTGTTCGTCGAAGAGCGTACTGTTGACGTGCATATCAAGCGCCTGCGCGCCGCGCTCAAGCCGGCAGGGTGCGATGCTATGATTGAAACGGTTCGCGGCAGCGGCTATCGGCTTGCCAAGGCAGGCTGATCGCGGCTAACATCGCGGCCCCGGTCATTGCAGGCACGTCGCATCGCACGCTTGCAGTGACCTTAACGATGGATTGAGGCTGGCTTGCGATGCACTGTCATCGCGGCCTTGATTCAGGACTCTGCATCAGAGTTCTGAATCGCAACCTCGAATCGTCGCACTAACCTGACGCGTTCGCGCGTCGTCGACAGAGTCGGGTCTCGCATGAACGTCATCTGGGCACGCGCGATAGCGTCCCTGCTGGTGATCGCGCTCGTGGCGCTCGGGCTTGGCGCATTGATCAAGCCCATCGTCGCGATGGCGTTTGTGGTCGTCGCGCTCGGCGTGCAGATCGTTTTCAATACCTTCCATACGCAGCGGCTCTGGCAGCTGCTCGATGCGCCCGTATACGGCGAGGTGCCCAGCGCACCCGGTATCTGGGGCGAAATCTATTACCGCCTTCACAAGCTTGCAAAACGCTGGCACTCGCAGGTGCGCCAGGTCGAGCAGCAACATCAACGCTTCATACAAGCCATTCAGGCTTCGCCTTATGGCGTCGTGATGCTCGACGATCACAATCAGATCGAATGGAGCAACGGGATCGCCGAGTCGCATTTCGGGCTCGATGCGAAGCGGGATTTGCGTCAGCACATTACGCATCTCGTGCGTCAGCCCGAGTTCGTGCGCTACTTGAATACGCAGCGCTATGACGAGGATTTGCACATGCGGGGCATGGGCGAGAACCGGCAGAATGTGATTGCCGTACAGGCGTTTCCGTACGGCGACAATCGCAAGCTGATCCTGACGCAGGACATCACCGAGCTCGAACGCACGGACTCGATGCGGCGCGACTTCGTGGCGAATGTCTCGCACGAACTCAAGACACCGCTGACGGTGCTGTCAGGGTTCCTCGAGACGATGCGGGAGTTGCCGCTGTCCGAAGGCGATCGAGCGCGCTATCTCGACATCATGGCGCAGCAGGCCGCGCGCATGCAGGTCATCGTCAACGATCTGCTCGTGCTGGCCAAACTCGAAGGCGATGCGAAACCGCCGGTCGAACACATGATCGACATGCCGAACATGCTGCGTCATCTGCACGACGATGCGCTCGGGCTGTCCGGCGACAAGCACACGATCGACATGCAAGCCGATCCGGGGCTGACGGTGGTGGGCGCCGAGAACGAGCTGATGAGCGCGCTGGGTAACCTGGTCAGCAATGCGGTGCGCTATACGCCGGAAGGCGGCAAGATCACGATCAAGTGGCGCGACGTGGGCGATGGCGCGATGTTCTCTGTGACGGATACGGGCATCGGCATCCCGCCTGAACATATTCCGCGGCTGACCGAGCGTTTCTATCGTGTCGACCGGAGCCGCTCACGTGATACGGGTGGCACTGGGCTTGGACTGGCCATCGTCAAGCACGTGCTTCAGCGGCACGATGCGATCCTGCAGGTGAAGAGCGAAGAGGGCCGCGGCAGCGAGTTCTCGGTGCGTTTCCCCGCGGCGCGTACGGTGCGCAATCAGGCGATCGCAGCAAAGGCCGTGTGAGGGCTTTAAGCCGCTTACCTGAGGGCGGTAGGCCTCAATCGTTATCAGGGCCCGTGCAGGGGTAGCGTAGCGGCCCGGAGAGCAGGGCGCGCACGCGTACCGCTTCCCGCAAGTCAACAAAGTCGCAGGGCAACAAAAAAGGCGAAGTCCGTTGAGACTTCGCCTTTTTTTGTGTCGGCCCGCAACGTGCCCTGCACGTCACGGTCTCGCCACGGGCTTGTTACAGTCGCATCAGGACACCGCCGAGTCTCCGCAGAACTTCGTGAGCAGGCTCATTTGCGCATTGCGTGACGTCTTGCCCGGGCGCCGGCGACGGTAGTGCCCATCGCTCTGCATAACCCATGCAGCCTGGTTGTCACCGATAAAGGCCGACAGACCTTCCGCAATCACGCGACGCTTCAGGCGGCGGTCGAGAATCGGGAATGCAACTTCGACGCGTCGGAAGAAATTGCGGTCCATCCAGTCCGCACTCGACAGATAGACGTCTTCGTTACCGTCTGCGTAGAAGTAATAGATCCGATGGTGCTCAAGAAAGCGCCCGACAACGGAACGCACCGTGATGTTGTCGGACAGTCCCGGCACACCGGGCTTGAGCGAGCAGACACCTCGCACGATCAGATCGATCTTCACGCCCGCCTGTGAGGCCTCGTAGAGCTCGTTGATGACCGTGGGCTCGAGCAGCGCATTCATCTTCGCGACGATGCGCGCCTTGCGGCCTGCGCGCGCGTGCTCCGTCTCAGCGCGAATCGCCTCGACAAGCTTTGGATGAAGCGTGAACGGCGACTGCCAGAGCATGTGCAGCGGAATCTCTGCACCGATACCCGTGAGCTGCTGGAAAACGTGGTGCACGTCTTCGCAGATCTTCGGTTCCGACGTCATCAGGCCGAAATCTGTATACAACCGGGCCGTTCTCGGGTGGTAATTGCCGGTGCCGAGGTGCACGTAGCGGCGCAATTGCGGTTTGCCGTTCGCAATCACGCGGCGCACGATCAGGATCATCTTCGCGTGGCACTTGTGCCCCACGACGCCATACACCACGTGCGCGCCGACGGATTCGAGCTGCGCCGCCCAATTGATATTGGTCTCTTCGTCGAAACGCGCGAGCAGTTCGACGACGACGGTCACTTCCTTGCCGTTGCGCGCAGCCTGCATCAATGCATCCATCAGCGGCGAGACGCTACCCGTGCGATAGATGGTCTGCTTGATCGCAACGACATTCGGATCGTTCGCGGCCTCGAGCAGCAGGTCGAGCACGGGCTGGAAGCTTTCGTACGGATGGTGGAGCAGGATATCGCCGCGATCGATCGCGTCGAACAGGCTTGGCGTGCTGGCCAATGCCTTGGGTGTCGCAGGCACATGCGGCACGAACTTGAGGTCCGGACGATCGACGAGGTCAGGCAATTGCATTAGCCGCACGAGATTCACGGGGCCGTCGACGCGGTAGCAATCCTGATCATGCAGGCCGGATTCATCCATCATGCGGCGCACGAGATGCTTCGGCGTGTTCGACGAGATTTCGAGCCGCACGGCAGCGCCGAGGTGGCGTGCAGGCAGTTCGCCCTGGAGCGCGATACGAAGATTCGTGATTTCGTCTTCGTCGACGAACAATTCGCTGTTTCGCGTGATGCGGAACTGGTTGCAGCTCTTGACCGTGAGGCGCGGGAACAGCTCGCCGACGAACTGCTGCATGAACGTGCTCAGCAGCACGAACGCATGCGGATAGCCCGACAGTTCCTGCGGCATCCTGATCAGGCGCGGCAATGCACGCGGTGCCTGCACGATACCCATCACGGCCTGACGCCCGAATGCATCCTTGCCTTCGAGTTCGACGGCGAAGTTCAGGCTCTTGTTGAGCACGCGCGGAAACGGGTGCGCAGGGTCAAGGCCGATCGGTGTAAGAACCGGCAACAATTCTTCCTGGAAGTATTCGCGCGCCCACTCGATCTGCGTATCGGTGAATTCGCCTTCATGGAAGACAATGCCCTCGGTCTCGAGTCGCGGCAGCACGACATCGTCAAGCATTGCATACTGACGGTGCACGAGTTTTTGCGCGCGTTCGACGACCTGGTCGTAGACCTGCTGCAATGACATGCCGTCGGGCGTCAATGCACCGGGGTTGTCGCGCATCTGTTCCTGAAGGCCCGCCATGCGGACTTCAAAGAACTCGTCGAGATTGCTCGACGTGATGCAGATAAACCGTAGACGCTCGAGTAGCGGTACCGTTTCATCTTCTGCTTGCGCGAGCACGCGTTCGTTGAAACTCAGAATGCCGAGTTCGCGATTCAGAAGCGGATAGCGCATAAGCGGTGAGGTCGAAGGAGGTAAAGATGGGGGACTTTCCAAGGCTCTCACAGTATCATGTCGCGTTCGTGATTCCGTTATTGTCACAAACTTTACGCCGTAACTGTATACCGTCGCCCGTTGCGGCCGTTATTGGGTAACCACCGATTCCTTATCATTCCACGCATGGTCCAGCACGCAAAACTTCTTGCCTCGGTCGATCTTGGCTCAAACAGCTTCAGACTGATTGTCGGCCGTGTCGAGGAAAGCGCGGCCGGAAGCCAGATCTATCCGGTCGATGCACTGCGTGAGCCCGTGCGTCTGGGTGCAGGGCTTTCGCGCGACAAGTATCTTGACCGACCGGCCCAGTTACGCGGCTGGGAAGCACTCAAGCGTTTCGGTGAGCGCCTGCGCGACTTTCATCCGGACCATGTGCGTGCCGTGGCGACCAATGCGTTGCGCGTGGCCAAGAATGCGAGCGATTTTCTCGGCGAAGCCGAACGTGCGCTGGGGTTCCCGATTGAAGTGATTGCCGGGCGCGAAGAGGCACGTCTGATTTATGCGGGTGCAGCGCATTCGGTGCCCACGATCGCGGGCAAGCGGCTCGTGGTCGATATCGGCGGTGGTTCGACCGAATTCATTATCGGCCAGGACTATGATCCGCTGATCATGGAGAGCCTGTATATCGGCTGCGTGAGTCATAGCCAGACGTTTTTCCCGAGCGGGAATATCGATGACTATTCGATGCGTCAGGCCGAACTCGCTGCGCGCCGCGAAATCCAGATTATCTCGAGTGAATATCGTGCTGCCGGCTGGGAGCAGGCGATCGGTTCGTCGGGCACCGCTCGCGCGCTCGCTGAACTGATCGAAGCGAATAACTTCAATGATCCGGGTGTCACGCATGGCATCACGCGCGGTGGACTCGAAAAGCTCAAGCGGGCATTGATCAAGGCCGAGAACGTCAACCGCGCGAAGCTGATCGCACTCAAGGCCGATCGTGTGCCGGTGCTCGCGGGTGGCTTGTCGATCATGATTGCCGTGTTCGACGAACTCGGCGTCGACTATGCGGACACCACCGACGGTGCACTGCGCCTTGGTGTGCTGTACGACCTGCTGGGTCGTTCGCATCACGAGGATATGCGTTCGATCACGGTCGAAGGGTTCTCGCGTCGTTATGGTGTCGATCGTGAGCAGGGTCGTCGTATCGCTGACCTTGCGACGTCGTTCTACGATCAGATCGTCGGACCCGACGACGAGCTGGCCGCGGAGGCGCGTCTGTTTCTTCAGTGGTCTGCTGCGCTCCACGAAATTGGCCTGTCGATTTCGCACAGCGCGTACCACAAGCACTCCGCGTATATCGCGAGCAATGCCGACATGCCCGGTTTTTCGCGCACGGATCAGGCGCGTCTTGCCGGACTCGTGCTGGGTCATGCGGGCAAGCTCGGCAAGCTCTCGCAGACGCACACCATCGAGTGGCGACTGCTGTTCTGTCTGCGTCTGGCCGTGCTGCTGTGCCGGCGCCGTGCGGACGTTCCGCTGCCCAAGATCACGGTTAGCGAAGAGGGCAAGCACTACGAGATCCGTCTGCCGAAGGCCTGGGTCGACGATAACCCGCTGACCGACTACAACCTGCTTCGCGAAGCGTCGGAGTGGGAGAAGATCGGGTACGGGTATCGGGTCGTTTATACGGACTGATTGATTCCGCAGACCCTGTCGTCGGGCATGCGATAAAAAACTAAGGGCCGAGTCCTCATGAAGGACTCGGCCCTTTTAGCTTGCCGCATTCAGTCTGTACGCGTCGGGCGTACAGATGGGTTTGCGTTCGACTTAACGCGTGGTCACGTCACCCATGAAATGGCGTGCGTAACGTGCGTTGATATCCGACAGACGGAACAGCGTGAGGAAATCGGCCGTGTTGAAGTGCGGATCCCATGCCGGTGCGCCGCAGATCTTGGCGCCGAGACGCAGATAGCCCTTGACGAGCGGGGGCGCTGACGCGCTCGCACCCGTTTGAAGTTCTTCGACGGGCAGCGGTGCGTGCGGGAACGCGCGGTATTCCGGGTCCGTCAGCGACGTTTCGCGCAGCGAGTTGTACAGGTTTGCGGCGTAGTGGCCACCGTCACCCATCGGCACGCTTGCGCAGCCGAGCATCGTTTCGTAGCCGTGCTTCTTCATGTAAGCCGCGAGACCACCCCACAGCGACATGATGACCGAGCCGCTGCGATAGTCAGCGTGGACGCACGAACGGCCGACTTCGACCATCTTCGGGCGAAGGTGCGTGAGACGGCTGATATCGAATTCGCCTTCGGAGTAGAGGCGGCCGATTTGAGCGGCGCGGTGCGGCGGGAGCACGCGATACGTGCCGACGACCTTGAGCGTGTCGAGGTCGCGAACCAGCAGGTGATCGCAGTACTTGTCGAACTCGTCGATGTCGAGGCCTTCAGGGCCGCTCAGTTGCGCCCCCATCTCCTCCGCGAAGACGCGGTAACGGAGATGTTGCGCTTCGCGAAGGGCTTCTTCGCTATGCGCCCAAGCCACGCTGAGATTGTGTTGGGGAGCCGCGTCTTCGCTACGAGGAAGACGCCTCCGATTGTCGAGGGGTAGCTCGGCGAGCGGCAGGGTCGGAGTCGGCAATTCGCGCATGGGCGGTAATCCTCGGTGGTCAAGAGTGACTTCGATGAAGGTCAAATGTAAAAACGGGTCATGACGGCCCCATGAAAACTTCGTGACGAATCGATGAACCGTCCCGGGGGCGTCGCGCGTTTGTCATTGACCTGGTCGGGCCATCGAGCGACCGAGAGTGTGAATGCGGGGTGCCCGTCTGTGCCGTGAAACGACGGCCAGACGGGGGTTTTGCCTAAACGAGGTCTGGATTGATGACCGCGCGCAGGACCACTTGCGCCTCGTCATCGCGGCGGCGATTCGAGAACCACCAGACGCCAGCTTTCTTGATGCTCCATGACGCTTCGTGGCCGGCCAGCAACAGGCTGGCGACGCGACCAAGCGTCGGTTGGTGTCCGACGACCACCACCGTCGCTGCACGGCCGTCAGGCCAGCCGGCGGCCGCGAGGACGGCCGACGTGTCGGCCCCGGGGGCGATTTCACGAACGGTTTCGAACTCCCGGCCCAGGGCTTCGGCCGTTTGCTGGGCGCGAATGGCGGGGCTGGCGAGGATCAGTGAGTCGGAGTCGATGCGTTCGTTGAGCCAGCGACCGATTTGGCCGGCCTGTTTGAGTCCGCGTTCGGTGAGTGCGCGCTGGAGGTCGGACGGATGATGCTCGAGCATGCGCTCGGGCAGGTTTTCGGCGTCGGCGTGTCGCCAAAGAATCAGATTCATTGAAATAGGGCGTTCGTGCGGAATCGCGTGGCAGCGCGGGAGGAACGAAGGGAGATGACGCTTACGAGCATAGATGAGGATGGCGAGACGTGCGCGGCGAATTATGGGGCTTGAGTTGTGTCGATTGTGTGATTGACCCGGCTCAGGGAATTCCATGAACCGCTCGACGAGGCCAATTCGGCGATTGACGTGGGCTATCAACCTTCTATAGAATCTCGGATTCTTCGGAGCGTAGCGCAGCCTGGTAGCGCATCTGATTTGGGATCAGAGGGTCGTAGGTTCGAATCCTATCGCTCCGACCAGTATCGACAGGGGTTAGCCGGTTAGCGCCAGCTAACCCCTTTGTCGTTAACGCGCCACGCTACCAGATGGCTACCAGCTCAGAGTGCCAATTCCCCCGGCACGTGGTAGCTGCACTCCATATCAATTCGGATGTATCCGGAAATTGATTGCAGAGTCACTCAGGTTTGCTGATCCCCGCCATCGGCACACTGGTCACCATGCTTGCGACGTATCGCCCGGTCGGAGTCAACTTCCAGCGCATCTGCTCAGACTTGTAGGCTTGGACCGTCTCCAACAGACCTTTAGTCACTAATACTCCGAACGTGGCGCGGACCAAAGCCTTTGGTAGGCCCGAATCCTTTGCTACACCGGTCACTGAGCGCCTGATGAACCCACTCTTCATCATTGCCTCAAGGACTCTGCTTTCCGGAGCGTCGAGACTGCCGGACCATGACTGCTGAATCGATTCCTCTTCAGATTTGCCCCGTTCAGTTTCAACAGTCTCCTGTTCGGCGTCGTCAGGTTCGGTTATCGGGGTGAGGAGTTCATTCAGAGCCGGGGCAGTAGCGGTCAGCACGTCCGTCGTAACCTTGTTAGCAATCTGCTCGGCAAACTCAATCTCAGTGTCGCCTACCTTGAGCTTGCGAAGCGCCTTGATAAGCGCTCCAAGCTGATGGCGTAGGGCAAATGCTGCAATCACAGCAGCAACCGGCCACGACACGAAAACTTTCAGGTACTCAAGCGCCAACGTCCAATCGAAATTGCACATGTCTCGCCCTTGGCGTTTGTTGGTGCCGCAATAATAAGATCAGATTTTGAAGGTGCTAAGTCGAGACGAACCCGGGTTCGTTTTCATCCCAGTTTCTCCGGAATTCGAACCCGGATATCATCGCCGCAAACCGGATGGCCGGGAGAGGGAACGATGAGCCTACTGAATGTTTTGACGCCAACCATATTGGCTGCCGTTATCTCGTCGTCGGTCGTCAGTACACTACTCGCGGCCCTGCTCGGGTGGTTCAAAGAATGGAGGTTGCGCAACGGCCTCGCTCGGGATACGGCGCTGTCCGTGGCTGTCGAACTTGAGCGCTACTGCCGCAATTGCGTGCACAAACTGCTCGACCTTGAATATGCTATCGGTGAGGCGGAGCGGCAAAACAGCTATCAGCTGCTTGGAGACAGTCCGATACCCGGATTTGTGTATCAGGTAGACGTAACATCGCGCGAGCTAGAGATGTCGTTCCTTGCGAAGCTTCGCGAGTTTCCCAATGCGATAGAAGGTTGGCGGCGAGACATATTCGATGACCCAGAACATTATGACCCGCTAGTTGTCGCTGGCCGAAAGGTGTACGCGATGGCGCACCTTGCAAGGCGTTCGTGGGTGCTGGCGATTGAAATACGAAAGCACTACAGGCTCGATGCACCCGAAATTCACGAACGCAATTGGAACATGCACGAGCAAATCCAGCGTGTTCTAGTGCAAGAGATTAGAGCGAAGCAGAGACGTTTGGAATCGGACAGAAAAATGATTGAGCAACTAAACGCGTTGGTTCACAACTAGCGAACCGTACCCGTTGACCGGAATGTGGCGATGACAACTCGACACGAACTCACTGAGGTTGAGCAAGAGATACGGAAGAGCGAGACTGTTCTCGCCGCCATGGTCGACTACGTTGCGCTCATGAGGAAGTTGGGCCTCAGGATGGCCGGAGGCCGACTCAAAATCGCCGTGCTCAAGTGCGACATTGCCGAACTGAACTATCGGCGGGCACGCTTGGCGTTCGAGGTGAAGAGGCGGCGTTAAGGCAATCTAGTGGGCAATATAAAGACCGGGGGCGTCGTGAACAACGAAGAGTGGGTGGCCGAACTCAAACGACAAGTTGAGGCGGCGGAGCAAGAGGTAACAACGGCAGTCGTGCTGCACGAGACGTGGAAGCCAACCGTGCATGACAGCGAACTGTTGGCGCGCATGGGAGAGTCGTTTGCCACAAATACTTTCGGCATTGTTCGCTTCGCTCTGCGCCGTGAGGTCTTGATGGCGCTCCTCCGTGTCTGGGATGGAGAGAAGAAAGCAGTAAGCGTGATGCGAATCGTTGCAGAGTTACGTCATCCGGATGCGGTCGAAAAGTTGATCTCGGAACGGACTGATAACCAAGGATTCTTTGGCGAACATCTTCGCCACTACCTGCCCGAGAGAATTGAATGCGCCGGGGAGTTGGTCGATAAATATGCCAAGGGCGGTGAGTGTGAGGCCGTTCTGAAAAAACTCGTTCGACTGCGCAATGTTTCCTTGGCCCATCGTCAACGAGAACCAGCAAAAGCGACTGGTGGGGATGCAACGGATGATGAAATCGAGGCGTTCTATCAGGACACGTGTCGCATCATCGAACATCTTATGAGTGCCGTTCGGGCGACGTCGATGGATATGAGCGACACAGCGGGCGTCTACGCGCATCATGCGCGTTACTTTTGGACAGCAGTCAGAGGCGAACGCACCACGGGGCATCCGGACTACCGGGAGCCGGTTCGAGCAGAAGACTTAGACTTGCCGTAACCACCGCCTTTATCCCGCCAGCATCCGCAATGGATGCGTGTCAGTCGGCGGCACATTTTTAGGTATTAAAATAACCATTCCAAGGTAGTCGTTCGGTCTGTAAACTTTCTCATATCGAGATGAGAAAGGCGCGACATGGAAACGTATATCGAGGAACGCGTTACTGCCCGGGCCTTTTGGCCGTCCGTGGTGGTGGACCGCATCATCGAACGTATCGCTGGCGGCGGAACCATCGCTGAGTTCGCCGCGGATGCCGGCATGCCGTCGAAGGCACCTATCTATCTGGCTCGCTGATCCGAAACCGATCAAAAGTATCTGTGGGCCGTTTAGATCGCAGATACGAAGAAACAAGCGGGATAAGACACGCACTTTCTAAAATCCGAGGCGAACATGGGTCTTCCAATACCGATGGATGAAGTCATGGATGACGTGATTGCTCGCTTGGAGCAAGGAGGAGTCTTACGGAAGATAGCGCTTACCTCTAGCTAGCCCAGCGAACAGCATTGGGGCCTGATGTTGGCAGTGGATAGGAACTCGCAAGGTCGCTGTCTTGAAGTGATTGACGCGGCATTTGCCGGCAGCGAACTTAACGTAGCAAAGTGAGGTCACCATGTACATGAGCCCAGCACTAGACATGTGGGCCCTTGGTTGCTTTTCGTGGCGCCATGTCGGTTCTAGCACGGTTCGACGTTTGGCTTGAGCGTGCTCGAGGCGACGCTCACTTCCTTCCACGCAACGCTTCAAACGTAGCCCGTGAAATGATGACGTCGGCGGCTTCCGAGCGCACGTTCTCGTTGCCGAAATTGTTCTTGAAGCACTCCATCTGCTTGCCGGGCACGCGTGCTCGATCCTCGTCAGTCATGAGTGGGGCGTCAGTGGCTGTGTGAGGCCTCTACTCGATGGAGTCGGTGCTTTTACCGCAATCGTATTCGTGCCATGCTTAATTCACGCCGGATACGCTGGCGCGTTGTGGGCTTACATGAGGAGACGCGAAGCATGGGAGAAGCCAAATTAAACACGCCGATGTACGACCGACACCGCGAAGTCGTGCTCGTTGATATCGTGGTGGATGGAAGGCCGATTTTGAGCGCCGTTTCGCGCGAAGCCATTACAGATGTCTTCCGCGTGAACGGCGACGAGGTCAGTTTGGTGGCAGCAGTCCGAGAAAATTGGTTCCGCGTCGAAAGCGTTTTGATAGCGGTATATCGAGAAATGCGCGAGCGCGGTGACGAGAGCCAGCCGCTGGCCGTGAATTCGGATTTTGCAAAATACCGTTGACAGCTTGTCATCGCTAAACGTCCGTGGTGCGATCGAACGGGCGTGCAAACAACCTTTCCTTGAAAACACTATGGCGACTATCGTCAACGACTGTCCGCATTGCGGTGCGGCGCATGCTGCGTTCGTACTCACGGGTGCGTCTGGGCACCCGATAAAGCAGCACCACTACAACGTTATTGCGGTTTGTCCCGCATGCGGAGATCCCATCGTCGCTCTGATTCGTTCGACCATGTCGATGCTGCCGATGCAATACGCCGGAAGACTGAATGACGCGCCGAACTGCACCATCATGAAGGTTTTTCCGATACCCGCACAATCTCCTGTGCCAGAACACATTCCTGATGGGGCGAGGCGGGCCTATGAGCAGGGTGCCCGATGTTTGAACCGAAGTGACTACACACCCGCCGCGGCCATGTTCCGGCGTTGTTTGGAAATTGCGCTGAAACAGCACAGCCCGGATGTCGAAGCGTGGAAGCTCGAAAAGCGCATCGACAAGTTGGCAGCAGAGGGTCGTATCACCAAGGACCTTCAGGCATGGGCGCATCGTGTAAGACTTGACGGGAACGATGCGCTCCACGAAGAAGAGGAGTTCACGAAAGAATCGGCCGCGGAGCTGATGCAGTTCACGGAGCTGCTTCTAGTGTACTTGTACACGCTCCCTGAAAAAATTAAAGCGCGTATCTCCGCGAGCGACGGCAAGGCGTAGCACGAGGCGCCCTTGTGGTCGCGTTCGTTCTCGATCAGCGGCAGCGACAGAGCGATTGCCTTCGGGATCAGCGAAACACCGCCACGCAGATTGATGACCGGTTGCGACGTATAGCCGAGCGGCAACCCTACATCGGTGTTTGATAGATGTTTGCGCGCCTGGAATCTGACTAGGTCGCCCGCGATGCACAATCGCTGCGCCTAATGATTTCCGATTCACGCCTTGTCGCTCTGGCTTGCTCCGATGATAGGTTCGGCACTTCGCCGCTTTCTTGGCGCTCGTTTGAGAGGCTCGTCTGATGACTTCACGTCCGTTGAGTCGGTTTGCTGCGGGGACGCGATCAACCGTATGTTTAGTGCATCCAGAAGCTTGAAGACGGTATCCATCCTTGGTTTAGAGCCTGCAGCCAATGTCTTGTACAGGCTTTCGCGACCGAGGCCTGCTGCGTCTGCAACGTGAGCGACTCCCACCGCCTTTGCTATGTCTGAAATCGCCGCCATCAGAAGATCTGCATCGCCTTCTTCGAGCGCAGCGTTTAGATATGCTGCGATCGACTCGTCGTCACGGAGGTAGTCAGATACGTCAAAGCGGGAAACGTTAACTTTCCTCATTTGCACTCCTTGAAGGACCTCCAGATGGCTTTCGCACGTCCGATGTCCGTTGTTTGCGTGGACTTGTCGCCTCCACACACAAGCAGGTACACAGCGCGTCCCTCTTGCGCGAAGTAGACGCGGTATCCAGGACCGAAGTCGATTCGCATCTCTGAAATGCCTTCGCCCACCGCTGTCACATCGCCGAAATTCCCGGCCTCTGCTCGTTTCAGCCGGACCATGATCTTTGCCTTGGCGTGCACGTTTTTGAGCGCATCAAGCCAAAGGGAGAATTGGTCCGTCTTGTTGAGGGTGTTCATGCCGCGACGTCTCGAGTAAAGTGTATCCATTCGGATACTCAAGGGCAAGCCATTTCCGATGTCGTGCAGACACGGGAATTGCAAACGGGAGCGATGTGGGGCCTACGCGGCGCTGCGAAGGCCGCGCGCCGACAGCTTCTCGGGTTCAATCGATCGAGTGGTGGCAACGCGCAGGCATCACGCGCGAAGGGTCGCTAGGGACGTCGGGCGCGGTCATTCGACTGATAGAAGCCGTGTGGCAGGCTCGCTTCGGCCCGCCGACGAACGACTATTCCTTCGCGGCGTCGAGTTTGGCCTGATAGAGATTTGAGCCGCGTGCGCGGATCAGGAATCAGCCATTGCATGGGCGCCACTCAATCCGATGCAGAAGTGGCTCAGTGGATGTGATTCCATGGCATCGGAAGACACCACGGCGAGTTCCTCATTGAGGCACTCCACCGTTTCGGGATCTGCTAGGACGTCCATCGTGAGATGGATTTTGTCATTCCCTGCCGCATCGTCCAAGTCGAACGATGAACTCACGGACCGAATCTTCCGATCGCGAAGGAATGAATGTATGGCTGCGTGTAGCCGCTCAAGCAAGTACGGTGACGCGCCGATCCGCGCGGTGCACTCGACGATCTTCTTTTTTGCATCCGAGGGCTCGGGGTTAGCGGGCGGAGACGAAAGTCTAAGAATCTTCGTTAGACCAATGGACCGCGCCCATCTTCCGGCGCGCCATTGGGTCTCTATCGCTTTCTGCAACACCGTCACGTCGTTGAAGTTGATATGTGCAGAACGCTCATACATATTTGCAGCACGGTCGCATCGGCCGATGCAATCGAGCGCGAAGGCGTAGTTCGATCGAATCGCTTCACTTTCGTCGGAGCCCAACGCGGCATTGAAATGACGGTCCACCCCGGCTTCGTCCCAATGGACGGCGGCGGCCATTGCGAGAACCTGATGTGCGTTCGTGGGGTCACTTGAGAGGTCGGCGCGAGCTATCTTGACGAGGTGAGCAAGTGAGAATTCGTCGATCGCGTTCCAGTCGCCTTGAAAGCAAGGGAGCAACTCCTTGAATGCTCGTGCGGCTGTTTCTCTGTATATGAACGTGGCCGTTCGATGTACTGCTATTTGGGTTGTCATCGCGCTTATTTCGCCATCTCGATCTCGTTGAGGTGTTCGGCATAGTAGGTGGGGCGAAGACTTTCGAGAACACCAAGACTGCATTTTCAGAATTGCCTGACACGACTCGCTATGGCGTCTGATCGTTTGGGGCGTGAGCGCCGACCACCGTCGTCAAGGTAGGATGTGCTGACGTATCGCACCCAACGAGCGTATCAACGAAAACGCACACTTTCGGACGCGTGAGCCTGGTTGGATTCATTGGCTTGGCTACGTAAGATCCCGAATCGGTGCTTCGACGTGCTGACGCCAGTGGCGTCGGGGTGCCACTTTGCTGTCCTTTGGCCCCCATGCCGTGACAGCAGCTCGGGTCGACCCTCGGGTCGGCCCCTTTTTTTGCGCGAGAGGAACGCACACCGCCGTAAGATCGCGAACCCGCTTCAAGACGATCGCGGAGAGGCATCGCGTTAGACCGACGGAAGCAAACAGGCGTAGGGGAAACGTAGGCCAAAATGGGCGTCGGTCAAAAAGGGCGTAGGCCAAAAAAAAGGGCCGACCCGAAGGTCGGCCCGTCAATGCCGGTTTTGAATCGCAGCAGCGTTTTCATCATAGTGTTCCCAACGCGCGTATCAACCGATTTGATCTGTACGAAACAGTCGAATTTCGTACGACATCCCGCTCATTGAACGTCGCATGGATTCGTGCGAAGCCTGACCATTTGATCGAGATAAAACGGTAGTCAGAAAACGATTAACCGATCGATCGCTTGCGCATATCGCGCAAATCCTGAGTCAATCAATCTCACGCGCGTCGACTCGAGCATGCGGCGCGTTGCTTGGTCATTCGGATTCGCAATCACGCGCGCAAGTATTCTCGCGCGCTCCGCGAAGAGTTCCACGGACGGCAGCGTCTCGCGGCGCATCCACGCTTCGAGCCGGCCGACATATGCGAGCGCACGATCGGTGTCGCGCGCGAGGAGCGTCGCTTCGACGGCGTCGCGATAGAACGAAAAATGGTTGTGCGCGACGGCGCCCCGTTCGAGCAGCGATTCGCCTTCCATCAACGCCGCCTCCCGCCGTGCCGTATCGTCGACGATAGAACTCAGAAAGCCGAGGGCCTTCGGCGCACTGAACTGCATGCCGACCTCGCGACATAACGCGATCGCTCGCTCGAGCAATGCCACCGCTTCCTCGCGCGCACCTTCGTCCATTCGCAGCCTTGCGCGCATTTCGAGGTTCTGCGCTTCAAATCGCCGCGCACCCAACTGGTCGATCAGCCGCTGTTCACGTTCGAGATGAGCACGCATGGCGTCCCGATTTCCCAATTCGAAGTTGGCGAACACGCCCAGCGTTTCTGCGAGCATCTCCGCGCGGCGTTGCCCGACCATCGAGGCCATGCGGGCGGCAACGAGGGCATCCTCGGCAGCCTTCGATGCTTCGTTCAGGTAGATCCGCGAAAAGCCAACCATCGAACGATTCGCGACTTCGATTCGCCCGAAGCCATGCTCATGACTCAGCTCGACACATTGGCTGAAGCGTTCAAAGGCGGTACGCATACGACCCTGCGCGTAGGCAGCATCGCCGAGACCGCCGAGCGCTCGTGCTTCGGCCTCGGGGGACGCGATGCGCCTCGCGCAATCGAGGCCCTTCTGATGTTCTCGTTCACATCCCTCGACATCACCGATGGGAAACAGGATATTGCCGCGCAGATGATGTAGATGGGCCAGCTCGTCATGCATCTCGTGGGCCTCGGCGATGCACTGTGCGTCGTCGAGCAGCGAACGGGCTTCCTGAAGTCCTTCGCTCACGCGTAAGCCGTCGGCGAGACCGATCTGGTTCCGGCAACGCGCTGCATCGTCGGGCACGCATTCGAGCGCGGCGCGATACATAGCGATCGATCCGGCGATATCGCCGAGATCGCGCTGAATCTCGCCTTGCAGTTGCATGAGCGCATTGCGTTGCGCGGCGTCTGCGGCAAGCTCGATACCACGGGTTGTCGAGCGAAGGGCCGCGTCGAGCGCATAGGCGCGGCGCAGTGAGCCGGCGGCGCCGAGATAGGCGAGTGCTGCACCGGAATCGCCCGCGCGATCGAGGTGTTGCGCGCGAAGCACGGGGTCGGTATTGCCGAACCAATCGGCCGCACGTCGATGCAATGCGCGGCGCGTACTTCGCAGCAGCGTGGAGTACGCGGCCTCCTGAAGCAATGCATGCGCGAACAAATACTGCCCGTCATCGGGCAACACAAGTGCATTGGCGACGAGCGCGTCGCACGTATAGTCCGGTGCGTCGATCAGCGCTCGCAGCAGCGCCGGATCGAACCGTTGCCCAATGACGGCTGCGGCCTGAAACGCTGAACGATCTTTCGCCGAGAGCCGATCCATTCGCGCGAGCACCAGACTCTGGATCGAAGCGGGAACGTTGTCCTGATGACCTTCTTCGGCATTGCGTAGCAGCTGTTCGAGAAACAATGGATTCCCCGCTGCGCGTTCAATGCAGTCCCGAGCGATACGCTGTGTCGCATCAAGGAAATTGCCGGCGAGGTGCATGGCTTCATCATTGCGTAGCGGGCCGAGATCGATCGTCGAAATCGGTACGCCCCGGCAGCTTGCGCGCCATGCTGCATCGACCGGGTCACCCTCGACGCGCGACGTCATCACGAGCAGCGCCGCCGCATCTGCAAGGCCGGCCGCCAAAGCGCTGAGGTACAGCAGGGTCTGCGGATCGGCCCAGTGAAGATCTTCGACAACGATCAGGGAAGGCGAGCGCGTGCAGCAGGCACGCACCAAAGCCCGAATCGCGTTGCGTTTGCCGGACTGGCGGGTGGTGTTGTCGAGTGCCGGATAGAGGGTCCGCCATTCGCCCGTCTGCGGGGCATCGAGGAGGTCGTTGAGAAAGACGCTGAGGTCGGAGCCGATGTCGCCCGTATCGATGCATTGCTGGACACGCGCCGCGCGTGCTTCCGGATCATCCCCATGCGAGAGTCCCAACAAGCCTTCCAGGACTGCACGTACGGGCCCCTGAGCCTTTCCGGAGCCGAAGTCGAGTACGAGTCCGCGGTGAAACGCAAATCCGACTGTATCCGCATGACGCCGCATCTCCTCGACAAGCCGTGTCTTGCCGATGCCGGCCTCGCCGCGCAGGTAGATCACGTGCCCGGCGTGTTCGCGCAGGCATGCTCCCGCAATGCTGGCGAATTGCTCGAGTTCGCTTTTTCTTCCGACGAACATCGTCCGCGCCGGAGGTTGGGCCTCGGCGGATGCAACGGCGATCAATCGCCAGATGTCGAGTGGCTCATCGATACCCTTAAACTGCATCGCGCCCATCGCTTCGCTGACAACGGCGTTGCCGATTGCGCGTCGCACGCTGTCAGCCATCAGCGTTTGCCCGGCTTCGGCGGCATCGACGATTCGAGCCGCAAGGTTCACCGAATCGCCGAGCACGGTGTAGTCGCGTGTACCCCCTCTGGACATGGCGCCGGCGACGACTTCACCGCTTGCGATGCCGATATGCGCGCGCAAGGGACGCAAGCCTTGTTCTGCCTGAGCAGCGAGTGCGGCGTGAATATCGAGTGCGGCACGCGCGGCTCGCAATGGATCGGTGTCGTGTGCGAGCGGGGCGCCGAACAGTGCCATGACAGCATCGCCGATGTGTTTGTCGATCGTGCCGCCATATGCTTGAACGATGTCGTCGACGAGGCTCGTGAAGCGCTCCACGAGTTCGCGAAGCTCCTCGGCGTCGATCGATCGTGAAAGCGAGGTAAAGCCGCACAGGTCGGCGAACAGCACGGTGACAAATCTACGATCGCCTTCATGCGTGTACACCGCTGCGCCCGCAGCCCCGGGCTCGTCGGAAGTCGAACGCCCGTCCAAAGCGTGCGACATCACAGATGCCTGAACCCGCTCCACCACCGGGGGTGCAACCGGGAGAGGCTTCGTCCTCCGTCCGTTTTCAACGGACCCCGTCGCGATACTGGACGTATCCGCCCGCGCCGCGGCGAACGCGGCCAGCAAGCGTTTCCGGTGGCCAAGCGACGTCACGCCGAGCGTGATCAGGTCGGCGTCGGTCAACTGGCCACATACCGCATCGTCGATGTCGTTCGCGACGAACGCCTGCGTGTACTGACCCAGTCCCAACGATTCGAGCCAGCGTGCGATGTCCATGATTCAGTGTAGGCGACGTGTGTCGTGCTACGCGTGGCTTGCGGAGCGCAGCAGGCCGGTGGCGAGGGGAGGCGGGCAGTGCGCGGTTGGGACGCGCATTTGACAGGGGTTCGCACCGCGTCCGATACTCGACCGACAGCCGTTCGCGGAACGCTCACGAGCGAGGCGCGATATGACGACAGACACGACTCCAGAGCCCACCCGAATTGCGACGCCGCGCGAGCGCCGTCTGCTGCGTCGTGCGCATGCTCTGGTGGGTGACCTCACAGCAGGCACGGTTTCGACGCTCGTCATGCTGTGCTACGCGATGAGCCTCGGCACGCTGGTGTTCAGCGCCGATCTTGCGCGCTATGCGGATCTCGGCGTACCGACCGCGTTGATCAGCTGCGTTGTCACCGCGTTCGTGATTGCGCTAACGAGCTCGCTGCGATTCAGCATCGGCGGCCCCGACAGTAACGCGACCGCATTTCTGGCCGGCGTCGCTGCGGGCGTGGCGAGCAGCGTGCGCGCGGATGGCGGATCGCCGCAGGCGATCGTGCTGACGGTGTTGATCTCGATTGCCGTGTGCTCTGTCGTGACCGGCGTGATCCTGTACGCGATCGGCTCGTCCAAACGTGGGCGCTCGCTTCAGTTCGTGCCGTATCCGGTCGTGGGCGGGTTCCTCGCCGGCACGGGCTACCTTCTGCTTGCGGGCGCTTTTCGGGTGATGACAGGGCATGCAATCGACTGGCAGTCGGTTATCGGGCTCGCCAATCTGTCGTGGCTTGCGTGGTTGCCCGCCATCGCTGTCGGGGCAGTCGCGATGCTGCTCACGCGGACCTGGCGGCACCCTGCGGCGCTACCCATCACGCTGATGCTCGGTGTGGTGATGTTTTATATCTTGCTATCGCTGACCGGACGGACCATCGACGATGCGCGATCCATGGGCCTGCTGTTACAGCACGCACCCGCGCGTTCGCTACCGATACCCGAACTGCATTGGCCGACGACGCTCACTCACGGTGAAATCGATTGGGCGGCCATCGTGCGCCATCTGCCTGAGACGCTGGTCGTCACATCGGTCTCGGCGATTACGATCCTGATGAACTCAACGGCGATCGGCGCAGTCACCGGACGCGATATCGACGTGAACAGGGAACTGCGTGCAGCAGGGCTCGCGAGTCTCGCAAGCGGTTTGCTTGGCGGCATGATCGGCTATCAGTCGTACAACCGTTCGATGCTCAACGCACGCTCGGGCGCGACGACGCGCGTGGCCGGACTATTCGCCGCATTGGTCTGCCTGGCGTTACTCGTATCGTCGCCGGGCATCGTGTCGCTGTTTCCGGTGCCGGTGCTCGTCGGATTGCAGATATTCATGGGGCTGCGCCTGCTCGTCGACTGGCTTTTCAGCGCGCGCCGGCGACTCGACTGGCATGAGTACTGGCTTGTTCCGCTGATTGTCGTGGTCATCGCTTTTTACGGCGTGGTCGCGGGTGTTGTTGTCGGCGTGGTGGCTGCGTGCGTCACGTTTGCGTTGCTGTACGGACGCATCAGTTGCATCCGCTCCGAGTTTGACGGCCGTACGCGCGCCTCGAATGTCGAGCGCCCGATCGAGCATTCAGAGCGACTGCGCGCGAGCGGCGTACAGATTTGCGGCACGTGTCTGCAGGGATTTCTGTTCTTTGGCAGCGCCAGTGCACTCCTGCAACGTGTACGCGAGCGCGTGGCGTCGATTGGCCCCGCGCCGGTGCGATTCGTCGTCATCGACTTCGCGGCGACCGAAGGGATGGACGCATCAGTGTCGCTAAGCTTCGTCAAGCTTCGCCAGACCTGCGCGAGTCTCGACGCCGTGCTCGTCCTGACCGCATTGCCACCGGTTTCTCGTGCATTGCTCGAGCGCACCGGCACGCTGGATTCGAGTGTGCCGCTGTTCGACACACTCGATGCAGGGCTCGAATGGATCGAGGCACGATGTCTTCTATGCGACCACGCCTTGTCCGAAGATCAAGCGGTGGATCTGCGCGCGCTGCTGGCCATGCATTTCAGCGCATCGGCAATCGACGCGTTGTGGAAACGTTTCACAACCGTCGACCTCGAACCGGGCGCTGCGCTATTTCGCCGCGGCGATCAAGGCGATGCGCTGTATCTGGTGGAACGTGGTCGTGTCTGCGTATCGCTGCCGCTCGACAATGGGCAATCGATCCGGCTTCGCGCATTCGGCCCGGGCACGATCGTCGGCGAAATGGCGCTCTACACGGAGCGGGGCCGGTCGGCCGATGTCATGGCCGATCGGCCCTCACGCGTGCTCGTGCTCACACGCGAAGCCCTTGTCGCTTTGGAGAACGACGAACCACTGACTGCCCAACAGTTCCATCGCTTTGTCGTGAAGGTGATGGCATCGCGCCTCGCCGTTGCCGACGAGGCGCTACGTGTCGCGGCGCCGTTCAGAACGTAATCGGCAATCTGAACGTGACGGTCAGATCCGGCGTGTCGCGCGTAAGGCCTGCGCCGACCGATACATTGAGCGTCATGCGTTTGCTGAGCGCATACGAGTAACCGACGAGCAGCGTACCCAGCGTCGTACGAACCGAGCCTGGAACGGTCTGTCCGTTTTCCGACGTCGGCCACACGATGCTCTGATCGTAGCCGATACTCCACGAGGCTTTCTCGTTGAGCGCCATGCCCATGCCGAAGTTGAATCCGAAGATATCGCCGGCATGCACGGAGCCGATGAATTGCTGAGCGCCGTTGAGCAACGTCAGACTCACGTCGCTGCGCGTGAAATTGTGCAGGTAGCTGAAGTTACCGAAGAACACGGCCGGGTCGGTCGGCAGCAGCCACGTGATACCCGGCTGTATCGAATAGAAGCCGGACCCCGTCGGCGTCTGCAGCGGCAACCCCGTACCGGTCGTGTTCGCATTGCAGACGGCGAGACAGTCCGTCGTCACGGAGAACGGATCGGTACCGGTACGCGACTTGAAGCGCAGCCAACCGACATAGTAGAGCCGGTCCGCGCCACCGTCGTTGAACTGATAGCGCGCGGTCATTTCGACGTCGCCGATATTGTGTCCGCTCGCATTGAACACGTTGTCCTGCGCCGAGCCCTGGAAGATCTGACGCTCGACGGTATCGGTCGAGCTCCATGCATACGGCACGCGCACTTCGAGTTCGAACCGGTTGGTCACACCGTAGCGGAAGGCGAGGGTGTTGGTGATCGTCGTCGTCTTGACTTCGCGCACGTCGATCAGGCCGATCAGCAAGGCAGGGATGATCGTGTAGCCGACGAGGGATACACGGTCGCTCGACGAATAGCCGTATTGCACGGACGGCTCGACGACGAGCTTGCCCTTCGGCGTGAGCACGCCCGGTTGCTCGAACAGCGGCGCCACTTCAGGAGGGCGCGTGTCGCGTACCGGGGCCTGGCCCACGGGTTGTTGGACCTGTTGCTGTGGGCCCGGTGTGATCGCGCCGCCCGCGGATTGACCGTTGCCCGCTGCTGCGCCGACGCCTCCGGCTGCACCTGCGGCGTTGACCGCAGTGCCACTGCCGTTGCCGCCGCTGCCGCCGTTGTCGTTGCCGCCACCACCCGACCCGTTGTTTTGCGTGGTCGTGTCCGGCGGCGGTGCATTCGGATCGATGCCCTGCACGGAACCGCCGCGCTTCGCTTCGAGCGCTTTCTCGTCGATGGCCTTCGATAACGCCTGGAACCGCGCCTCCTGCGTATCGAGTTGCTTCTTGAGTGTGTCGAGTTCCTTGACGCGTTGATTGATTTCGTCGCGCAGTTCCTGCATGACTTGCGCGGGGTCCTGGTTTTCAAGCGACTGCGCACTCGCCACCGAGCTCATAAAGAGCAGGCAGGAACTTCCGGCCGCGCCGGCGCGTCGCCACTGACCTTGCTTCATCGCGTGTCTCCCCTTCGTCGATTGAGTCTTCTTGTTGGACGGCACCGCCTCGACTGCGGGCGGAAAAGCAAGGTTCAGGTTCGTTGGTTCACCTCGGCAGGACGGTATTGGCGATGGCGGAATTGATCGTCGATTGCAGGTTCATTTGCTTGAATGCGGCGAGCGAATTGACGGCGGTATTGATGGTTGTCAGTGCCTTGATGGCCTGGTTGTTGAGCGTGTTCTGCACAATCGTCGCTGCTGAGGCTCCCGGGATGATGTTGGGCGCCACGTTGTTCGGTCCGCTTTGGACGAGCGTCGTCGTGTTGAGCGCCTGCGCGAGCTGTTGCGCCTGCGGAATGGTCATCTGCGCAATGTTCGGGATGTTGAAGCTCGTCGTTGCGACAAGCTGTCCGTTGACGAACACGGCGCGTTCGATACCGAATGCAATTTGCAGTCCGTTCGGCACGTCGAAGCCGCCGCGCATTTCATCGAGGCGAGCGTCGCTGACCTTCATTTCCGACCAGTTGCCGGAGGCATTGCGATCTTCGGTCGGTGCGCGCGGAGCGCTGCCGTCCTTGTTGTTCTTGCCATCCTGGTCTTCGTTGGCAAGGGGTGCCGGCGTGCTCAGGGACCACGCGGTGCGTGTTGTTGCCGCACCGGCAGGCGCGAGCGGTAACGGGTCAGTCGTGCGCGAGAGCGGGCCGTCAGGGTGGCGGTCGGGTTCGAGTGGCATCGCCTTGGCAACGGGCGCACCGGCGGGTTCGATGGCGATGCCCGCGATACCTTGATTGTCACGTGTCGAAGCGCTCAGCTCGGTTGTCGTGGCCGATGAAGCGGAGGCCTGACCGTCTGCGTCACCCCCGACGGTCACCGTACCTAAAGAGGCAATGACGTTGGGCGAGGGGGGCGCGGTAATCCGCGATCCGCTGAGCCGCGTGTGCGCGGGAGCATGATCACGCTGTGCGGGGGCATCCATCGCCACGACGTCGGGCGCCGTATGGCGCGTAGCGTCGGCCGTGCTCATCGTCGGCGTAGCAGCGGCTTGGGTCGTCACCTGGGCAGCGACGTCTTCCACTGGCGGCGCATTGTTTGCATTGCTCGACGGTTGTGCGGATGCAGGCAAATCGACGGCGATTGCATCGGGTGCGATATAACGATGTCCTGCGCGTGAGGCGCCGTCGGGCTGTGCATCGCGTGCGATCGACGACATGGCGCGCATGGCCGCATCGTAGACACTGTGCGCATCTGTCACCGATGCCGATACAGATCCGGGTCCAGCGCCCGGTGCGGGTGTCGGCGCGGATGAAAATGCGAGTGCGGACGCAGGCGCAGGCGCTGTCGTCATTGCAGTCGCCGCTGTCACCGTATGTGTCGGTGTTGGTGCTGACGTTGAGGGCGGCGGCGATGCGGAAGCGGTGTCCAGCGCACTCGAAGTCGAAGGCGTCGGCGCACCGGCCGCTGCCGTCGCACTGGCCGCAGCCAGTTGTTCGACGCGCGCCGAATCGTGCGCGAGTTTCGCGAGCACATCGGGCTGTGCGCGCATGGCGCCGTCTCCGGCCTGCACTGCAGACCATGCGGCGCCGGAGCCGAACATCAGGCTCAGACAGGCGAGACGGGTGGGAAGCTTGTCCATGACGACCTCAGAAATCGTTCGGGCCGAATTTCGGTCGCGTGATGTTTTCCAGACCATCACGGTTGATCGCCATCCAGCTTGGACTGAACGGCGCGTAATGCCAGTCGTCGGGGCTGTTGAAAATGGCCAGGTCGCGATGGTTGTGGACCACGAACAGCACGTTGTTGTCCCAACGTGCCTCAAAGTCGTCGCGGGGCATCGATCGCGTGCCGAGCGCGGGGTCGCCAATCAGCAGACGCCCGTCGTGTATGCCTTTGATCACGACGAAATGGTGGTATCCGTTCTCGGTAATGAGCACGATCGCCGGCAAGTGTGATTCTTCGAGCTTGTCGAGCGGCGCCTCGAAGCCGTCGGCATCGAAGCCGCGCGATTCGAGAAAACGTTTCATATCGAGCAGCGAGAACCCCTCACGGCGGATCTTTTGTTGATCGCCGTTGACGTACATGTTTTTAAATGCGGTTTCCTCTGTCGTCGGAAAACCGTATTGATAGGTCAGCAGGGTCGCGACCGCGGCCGAGCCGCAGCTGAAGTCGTACTGCTGACGAATCGTGCCCTTGTAGCGGGCCTCCTTGAGACTCGTGACACGGACGTGGTTGTCACCGCCAGACGGATTCTGGACGTCGATGACATCGGCATGCGCAAGCGGCGCCGCCGAGCCCGATGCGAGCGCAATAAAGAACGCGCCCGTGGCGCCCCAGAGGGCAGCGCCACGGCGCAAGCGCCTATTGCTTGAATTGAACATTGACGATGGTCGCGTTCTGAATCAGGACATTGGCGCCCGTGTTCTGAATGACCGTGGGCAAACCGTTCATGTTGGCGAACGACCCGTCGGTGATGGCGTTGCTACCGGTCTGCACGCCAAGTGCGCGGGTATCCGACATCGAACCGTTGACCTGCATGTCGTTGTACGTCTGGCTTCCGCCGCGATACGTATCGAGGGCGGTCGGACTGATCGCATGACCCATGACATCCGATGCATCCGCGGTCTGCGCCGTTGTTGTCTCTGACGTTGGCTGTGGCGCTGTCTGTGACGTGGCCTGTGACGTTGCCTGCGGTGTCGACGGCGTCGTCGTGCTCGCAGTCACGGTGTCCGAAGGCGTAGCGGTTTGCGATGTAGCGGGTGCGGCCTGAACAGCCGTCGAATCGTTTTGCTGAGCCCCCACGGACTGGCCGTACAGGCACGCAATGAGCGAAGCACTTGTTGCGAGAATCCATTTGACCGAACGCATGGTCCTGTCTCCTCATGCCCGGCTCGGACACAGCGTGCGTGTAGGTTCACGCTGCGAGCAGGGCAGGCCGTCCAGCAAGGCCCCGCGGGCAACCGCACCCGCGGGGACGCACTTCAGGCTTCAAACGCTCCTTACTCTCCTAGTGCCCACCGACGGAGAGGTTGGCCTGAACGTTGACGCTTTGCTGCACGAGTGCACCGATGCCGCTGTTTTGGTTGGCGATCATGATGCCTGCCGCCGATTGCCCGACGCTCGACATCATGTTCGACATGTTGAAGGTGCCGGCATCGACGTAGTTGGTGCCTCCGCCGCCGCCCGAACCTCCGGTGCCACCGTTGCCGGTGCCGCCCATGCCAGTACCGCCTGCGCCGCCCACTGCACCGGCTGCGCCGACTGCACCGTTGCCGGCCGTTGCGCTGCCGTTCGTGGCGGTGCCCGTCGAGCTGCCATTGGTCGCGCTGCCGTTCGTTGCCGAACCGCCTGCGCCGCCAGCGCCACCTGCCGATGCGACGGTGCCGCCCATGCCGCCCGTGCCACCTGCGGCTCCTGCACCGCCGGTGCCTCCAGCGCCACCTGCACCTCCGCCACCGCCAGCTCCGCCGCCGCCGCCTGCGCCGCCGGTACCGGCCGTCGAGGTGTTGGCACCGCCTGTGCCGGTTGCCGTACCGGCCGTTGCCGCGCCGCCGGCTGCGCCCGAGGCGCCGCCCGTGCCCGTCGTCGTGCCGTTGCCGCCACCGCCGGTGTTGCTTGCAGTGCCTGCGCCAGCGCCACTGGTGCTGCCTGCGCCGCCGCCCGTGCCACCCGAGGTCGCGCCAGCGCCGCCGCCGGAGCCGTTTGCCGGGCCGGCATAGCCACCACCACCACCGGTGCCGCCCTTGGCGCCATTGCCGCCGGTATTGCCGCCGCCGCCTGCCGCGCCCGAACCACCCGAGCCGCCTGCGCCGCCATTGGCACCCCAGGCTTTGCCATAGCCACCGTCACCGCCATAGCCTGCCGTGGCGCTGCCGTTGGTCGCGCTGCCATTGGACGTATCGCCATTGGATGCCCAGCCGTTATCCGCGCTGCCGCCTGAGCCGCCATTACCACCTGCGCCGCCAGCGCCGCCATTGCCACCGGTGCCGCCATAACCATAGCCATTGCCAGCCGTGCCGCCCTTGCCGCCAGCCGCACTGCCGTTATTCCAGGCTTGGTTGCCGATGTTGGAGACGCTGATATTCGAGACGGTGCCCGTCAGCTTGCTGACGGAAATCGCCTTGTTGGTATTGAAGGAGTCGGAGATGGTATTGGTTGCGGTGGCGCCGTTGTTGGCCGCCGGTGCGTACTGTCCGGCCCATGCGCCGCCGGAATTGTCGCGGTCTGCGCCGCCGCTGCTGTTGTTGTTTTGGTTGGAGTTGTCCGACGACGATGCCGCGGTCGACCCGTCGCTAGCTGAATTGCCGCTTCCACCTTGCGACGTCGAGGTAGCTGCCGTCCCCGAGCCGCTATTCGTACTGCTGCTGTCGGCTAGTGCGGGGGCACTGAAGCCGAAGGCCAAACAAATGGCCGTTGCCAACAATGTTCGAGTCATGGTTACGATCTCCCGTTAAAGGACGGCTAGTTGCGGTCGGTATGGGCACCAACCAGCCGATACCCCCTGCATAGAAAAAGCCAGAAATCGGAAAATCGCGCGTAAGACTATGAATCGAATAAAAAATATTTTTATTCGCAAGTTATAGAAGAATTATTTGCGTCATCGCTAGATTGCAATTTGTTTCAACGACGCACAGGGATGTATCGCGCGAAATCGCTCGCATTTCGATCTGTATTTTGCGAAGGGCTAACAGATTCAATAACTTGGAACTGTTAGCTCACCCACATTGATATCGCCAAAAACGTTTCAAAATTGAAGCATCTGTCGGGGGCGGCCGATTAAAGCGGTCTCAAGATCCGCGTGAATCCTTGCTCGGGCTTATCTGGCAAGGCGGGACGAGAAAAAGCGAGCGTCGTCGCCGATCGCGACAAAACACGTGGCGAGGTCACCACGAAATTGAAACGTCTGTATGAAAGTGGGGTGAGCAACAGACAAGCGTGAACCGCGAAAGGCAATCGGCGTTTCCGAGCGATCGATTTTGAATCTCATGAGTGGCTGAGCTTGTGCGCACAGTGCGAGGCCCAGGCACCCGACGACCCTTTGCAACCGACGGCCAAGGATAAGGACCGACTGCTATCGCGTCGTCACCTGGCAGTCACTGCTTATTTGACCGTTGCGCGCCGCGCGAGCATGGCTTTGTCGAATTCGGAAGTCAGCGTTGTCAGAGCGGCGATCAGATTTGACCGCTTTTGTGCGAGGGAAAGTCCGGAACCTTGCAGGACGATCGTCGAATCGCTTGCGTGAGGGCTAAGATAGCGGCCATCAGGCAACCGTCGCGATAAACCCAAGGACAGATAGACGGCTTCCTGTTGATTGCCCATGTCACGCGAGAACGCGATGACACGAATGCCGTAGTCGTGCTCGGGGAAGATCGTGTCGAATTGTTTGCTCAATCCGCGCGTCAGCAAGCCGCCGATGTCCTGCTCGGTCAGCGGGACATTAGTGAGCCGCGTCGTCGCGTCGAAGGCAAACGAGGCGCAGCTCAGGCTCGCAAGCACGATGCCGATAAGAAGTCGTCGGGCCGTGCGCATGTCAGGTTACTCCGCTCATTAAAGCAGTCCGTCACGAGACGGACGGTCAATCGCCGAATCTGTTGGGAGACGAAACAGTATCGCAACAACGAATCGTTGTCTGTCGGAAGCTGTCTGTCACCGAAGTTCCTGCTACTTTGAAAACAACCCGCCAGCCTGTCCCGATCCTTCAGGGCGGTGCGAGGCTAACCTTGCTTATGCCCGTCAAAGCGAAACGCTATCTGCTTATCGCGCTGGCTGCTTTCCTTGTGCTCGCCGTTACGCTGGGGCCGGCAGGCATCGGCGTGCTCGTTGCGCAGCGCACGTCCGAACGCGGTGAATACGCCAGGCTCGGCGAGCGCGCCGATTATGCGCTCAAGCGAGCCGACGTGGTGGCTTCGAGTTTGTACTCGGCGCTGCAACAGCTCGCGCAGTGGCAGGGTGAGCGCTGCACGCCGGCCCATATCGATGCGCTTCGCAAGCTCGCGCTCGAAAACCGCTTTGTCGAAGATGCGGGTGTGTATGGCGATGACGGGCGCTGGCTCTGTTCTTCGCTGTCCGGCGCGGTGCCGCGCAATGCGCCTTCGATCCCGGCGCCCGACTGGCGAGGCGTGCACGGCGTGGTCGGATGGTTCCAGATTCCGCACCTGTTCAATGTGTCGCGGCCTTCGCTTGTGCTCGGCTACGATCATTTCTATATCGAGGCCGATCCCGCGTCGCTCGTCGATGCCATCGACGACTACAACCACGGCATGGGTGTGTTCGTGACGGACCCGCCACACCTGATCGCCTGGAATACGGTCGCCAATCCGAAGCGCTTGCAGGAAGCGCTGCTCCACGACGGTGTCGTACCCGGCTCGGACCGTTTCTACGTGATCCGTCGCTCGCATGTGCTTCCGATCGCCGTCGTCGTCAGCGAGCCCCGGCAGCAGTTGCTCATCGTCTGGCGCAACAGCGTGTGGGGCTGGCTGACTGCGAGTCTCGCCATCGGCGGTGTGCTTGCGTGGCTCATCATCCGTCTGTTTCGTTCGCGACTGTCTCTCGATGGTGAACTCAAACAGGCGATTCGTCGTGACGAAATTCAGGTCGTGTATCAGCCGATCGTCGACCTTGAAACGCGCCAATGCGTGGGCGCCGAAGCGCTTGCGCGCTGGCGCATGCATGGTTCGACCGTATCTCCCGACGTGTTTATCGCGGCCGCGGAACACAGCGGGCTGATCCAGGCGCTGACCGACCGCGTGCTCGAACGCGTGTTGCGCGACCTTGCCGGGTTCTTGAGCGATCATCGCGATTTCTATGTATCGATCAATGTCAGCGCGGCTGACCTGACATCGCGACGCTTTCTCGACGTGCTGACCCGACGCGTCGCTCAAGCGCATATCGAACCGTCGCAGATACGCATCGAGGCCACCGAGCGGGGTTTTATCGACGCCGACGCTGCGCGCATCGTCCTCCAGGGATTCCGGGAGGCGGGTCACCCGATCTATATCGACGACTTCGGCACGGGTTACTCGAGCCTGTCGTACTTGCAGACCTTGCCCGTCGATGCGCTCAAGATCGACAAGTCGTTCGTCGACACGATCGGATACGAGGCCGTGTCGAGCAGCGTGGCGCCGCACATTATCGAGATGGCGCACACGCTCGGTCTCGGCATCGTCGCCGAGGGCGTCGAGCGCGAGGATCAGGCGCAATACCTCGCCGAGCGAGGGGCGCGATATGGCCAGGGATGGCTGTTTTCGCGCGCGGTGCCCGCCGACGGACTCAAGCTTTTTGTCGACGGGCCCTCGGTGCCCGCATCCGCTACTGAACAATCGACAAGAAGAGGAAGACGAGGAAAAGCACGAAATGGACGACACCCTGAAGCACAGTCGTCCGGCCAGTCCCGAGCGTGATGACACCCGTAAAGAGCGTGAGCGCGAGCAGCACGGTCTCTTTCGGTTCCAGTCCGAGGACGAGGGGCTGGTGAATCGCCACAAACAGGAATGCGACTGTCGGGATGGTCAGCCCGATGCTCGCGAGCGCTGACCCGAGCGCGAGGTTCAGGCTGATCTGCAAGCGATCGGCGCGCGCGGAGCGCAAGGCTGCCGTGCCTTCAGGCAACAACACAAGCGCAGCGATCACGACGCCCACGAGCGCGTCAGGCGCGCCCATCGACTGGACCGCGCGTTCGATGGAAGGCGACAACGTTTTGGCGAGTCCGACCACGGCGAGCAGCGATACGAGCAGGAGCACTGAACTCGCCAGCGTCATCTTGCCCGTCGGGCGGGGCGCTGTGGCGTCATCGTCCGTGGTGGCCTGCGTTTCTTCGGGCAGGAAGTAATGGCGATGCCGCACGGTTTGTACGAACACGAACGTGCCGTAAAGAATCAGCGACACAATGCCGGCAAAGATCAACTGCGACGGCGACAGATACGGTCCCGGCACGGTGCTCGTGTAGTTGGGCAGCACGAGCGTCAGTACGGCCAGCGAGGCCAGCACGGCAAGCGCGGCGCTGGCGCCCTGGATCTGAAAGCCCTGTTCGCGGTGCCGGATGCCGCCCGCAAGCAGGCAGATCCCGACGATGCCGTTGCACACGATCATGACCGCCGCGAACACAGTGTCGCGCGCGAGCGCGGCTTTTTCAGGGCCGCCTGTCAGCATGACGGAGACGATCAACGCGACTTCGATGACCGTCACGGCGACCGCGAGCACGAGCGTGCCGAACGGTTCGCCGACCCGATGCGCGATGACTTCCGCATGATGGACGGCGGAGAACACCGCCGCGCCGAGAAACACGACGGCAAATGCAAGCAAGACGGCGTTGATCTCGACGAACTGCTTCGCGACCAGCACGAGCACGGCGAGTAGGGGCAGGATCCAGGTCCAGGCGGGCAACTTGTCCGTCGACGGGGATGCCATCGTAGAAAACTCCTTGATCAGTCTTATAGGGCAGGGGAGGACATACGGGTACGACGGTTCAACCGGCGACAGCAAGTCAGGCAAAAACGGCTGCTGCAGCGGATGAAGCAGGCGAATCAAGCATTACGACGCGTTACGGCAATTCAAGCAGTTGCAGTAGTCGGAACGCGTCAGGCAGCGCAACCCGATGCAGCACATTCAGGCACGTACGGACAGGCTAGCAACACGCGGCTCACAAGGATACTAGTCTGTGCAGCGAGCGTTTCAAGCCGCTGGCCTTCGTTCTCCGTGCGACTGTCAGCCATTCGACAGCAAAGCGTTGCGCCAGTTGCAAGGTGTTGCTGCAACATGCGGAAACGGCGTATTCGGTCGTCTGAAGACCAAAAAAGCGACGCCCGCTCTCGGTCCCTTATAATTTCTGATCAGATTTATCTAATTTGGGCAAAAGATTCTGGGATTGCTGCCGTTATCCCTTGAGTACACGACCGTCTGACTCTTTTGCCGAGTAGACCTATGGCACTTCCTATCCTCGTCGTCGATGACTCTGCGCTTGCGCGCAAGGTATTGACCAAGGCGCTCCCGGACGACTGGGACGTCGAAGTCTCCTATGCCGCAAACGGCATCGAAGCCCTGGCGCACTATCGCGCCGGCCGCGCATCGGTCATGTTCCTCGACCTGACGATGCCCGACATGAACGGCTATGAGGTGCTCGACGTATTGAAGAAGGAAGAGTTGAACACGTTCGTCATTGTGGTGTCGGCCGACGTGCAAAGCGAAGCCCAGGAGCGCGCAAAGGCTGCGGGCGCGATGGCTTTCATCCAGAAGCCCGTGACCAGCGAAAAGCTGCTGCCGGTCCTGAAGGAATACGGAATCTATGCTTGATTGGGCGTTCACCGAAGAACAGCGCGACGCGCTGCAAGAGGTTGCCAATGTCGGCATGGGGCAGGCGGGCGCACGTCTGGCGCAGTTGCTTGACGCGTTTGTCGCGCTTTCGGTACCGCGTATCCGTCTGATCGAGCGCGCGGACCTTCCCGCCGCCCTCGAAGACATGACGTCGTTCACGGGCTCCGTGACGGCGGTGCGTCAAGGCTTCAAATCGGATATCAACGGCGAAGCGGTCGTCATTTTCGACGGCGACGGGATTCGTGAAATTGCCGCCGCGTTCACGGGCGACGACGATGCGCCGCAGGACGAGCACGACGAAACGGAGGTCGCATACGAAGCGGCCAATATCCTGATCGGCGCGTGCCTTGCCTCCGTCTTCGAACAGCTCAACTGCACGCTGACCTATTCGGCGCCGCGTCTGATCGGCCGGAACATTCCGCTCGATGCCGTCGTGCAGCCCGATACGCTGCACTGGAGCGCCGCGCTGCTGCTTGAAGTGAACTTCGCGCTCGAAGGTCGCAGCTTTCGCGCACACCTGGTCACGCTGACCGCTGATGAATCGATCATCCGGCTGCGTGTCGCGCTGGATGAATTGCTGGCGAGTATATGAAGGATTTGTCCCGGGCGTTGTCGGAGCTGGTGGTCGAGCGGGTCGGTTTCGGAATCTTTGCAGTCGATCGAGATTTCAACCTGCTGATGTGGAACCGCTTTATGCAGGACTACAGCGGGCACTCGTACGACGAGGTCGTCGGCCGCAATCTGTGGGACTGCTTTCCCGATTTGCCGCATGGCTGGCTCAAGCGCAAGTTCGACAGCGTATTCGTCCTCGGCAACTACGCGTTCAGCTCATGGGAGCAGCGCCCGTTCCTGTTCAAGTTCCGGCATGACCGTCCCTTGTCGGGCAGCAACGGATACATGCAGCAGGACTGCACGTTTATGCCGCTGATCGAGGATGGCGTCGTCGTCGCGGTCTGCGTGACGGTCGCCGACGTGACCGAATTCAGCATTCTTCAACGCGAACGCGAAGCCGCACTCAAGCTCGTGCGCGCGAATGCCGATCGCGACGGGCTGACGGGCATTTTCAATCGCCGCTACTTCGAAGAGCAGCTCAGCGTCGCATTCGAGCAGTGGTTGCGCCAGCGCTCGGGGCAATCGCATCCCGCGTCGCCGGAGGCGACGGCCGCAGCCTCAAGTTCAACGGGATCAGCGGGTGCGCAATCGTTAGCGTCAGCAACGGGCGCCACGCAGGAGCAGGGCGAAGGGCTCGCGCTGCTGATGTTCGACATCGATCACTTCAAACGTATCAACGACGATAACGGACACCTCGCCGGCGATCAGGTGCTGCGCGAAATCGCGGCGCGATTGCCTGAAGTGTTACCGCCGGAGCACCTTTTCGCGCGCTATGGTGGCGAAGAGTTTGCCGTGCTGTTGCCGGGTATGGGGCTCGATCAGGCGATGTCGGTCGCGGAGCAGGTGCGTCGCGCGATATCGGAAGACCCGATCGAAAACGGGGACATTCGTTTGTGGACCACCGCCAGCCTTGGCGTGTCGGTCGTTCGTGAAGCGTTCACGCACTACGAGATGTTGATCAACGAAGCCGACGCTGCGTTGTATGCAGCGAAACGGCAGGGCCGCAATCAGGTGGCCGCGCTTCGCATCGGCGGTTGATCGGCAGACGCCTTACTGCAGCTTACGCGGCGCCGAGTCGACGCAAAACCGCGCTGCCTTCATCTGTCAGACGGTATTCCGAGCAATCATTGCAGTCCGCAACGCGGACGGCTTCAACCAGGCTCTCTGCGCGCAGCGCTTCGAGATGCGGGCTGGTTTGTGCGACGCCTGCCGGCGAATGCAGCAGGATCAGCAGTGTGGCGAGTTCGTGCGGGCTCAACAAACGCGGCATGATCGTGACCTTTTACAAAGCGTTCTTCTTTCTGCACCGGCGCGCCATGCGCGCCTGCGACGGATGCAAGGTCGCAGAAAATCGAACGAATTCAAACGAGTCGCCATCTTGCCTGAGCGCGTCGGCTCGCAGGCTACAAGATGTTGCGAAGTTGTGTCGTCCGGTTACGACCGTGCGCGGTGTAGCACTTGTCTGCCCATATCAGGGCAGTCCATGGAGATTTCAAGAGGGTGCTCAATCTGGCTTAAGCAGCTCTTAAAGCTCTCTGGCCTTAAACGCCTTTCCGATGCGGAATATTCCCGGCGCAATGTGTCGGATGTATTTCTTGTGCGACGTTTCCGAATGAAGCCTCGAAGGCACCGCCGGTAGCGATCCCGCGCAGAACCCACTAAGGGGACAGCTAAGAGGGACCGTTACGAGAGTGCCACCGGACGGGTCACTGCTTGCACTTCACGACGAGCGAGCGGTTTTTGACGTTGGCGGAGAAGACGCCTGCTAGCGTGCCACCGGCAGCGCCATTGTCCTGATCCTTCGAGATCACGTCATAGCCGTAGTTGCCGCAGGCCTCGCCGGCCTTCTTGTAGCACTCGCCCCAGTTGGAGTCCGACGAGTCGCCGCTGCAGTTGATCGTAAAGCCCACATCGCCGCTGGGCAGATAGGTGCGGTTCATCGAGGTGGTGCTGCAGCCCGCGGCGAGCAGTGCAAAGCCGAGTGCACAGATCGATGCAATGCCGGACGTCGTGACCGACACCGCGACGAAGGCGCGCTTCGACGTGGGCAACCTGGGCGGTGCGCGAAACGAGTCCGTATCGGCCTTGAAGGAATGCTTTCGAATGGTTGTCATCTGACGCTCTCGTTGCGAGTGATCTGAAAGGCCGCGCGCTCTATGCCGATGCGCGCGACTCTTAACGATCTCAACGAGTGCGTGCGCGGGCTAGCGCGGTGGCAGATAGCGCGTCGGGTCGATCGACGAGCCCTGGTAACGAAGCTCGAAATGCAGCTCCGTGCGGTCGGCGTCCGTGTTGCCCATTTCTGCAATCTTTTGCCCTTGTTTGACCGTTTCGCCTTCGCGAACGAGAAGAGCACGATTGTGCGCATACGCCGTCAGAAAATCGGCGTTGTGCTTGATGATCAACAACATGCCATAGCCGCGAAGCCGGTCGCCGGCGTAGACGACCGTGCCGCTCGCCGCCGCAGCAACCGGCGCGCCATCCGGACCAGCAATATCGATGCCCTTGTTGCCGTTGGGGCCGAAATTCGCAATGACGGGGCCGCTTGCAGGCCAAATCAGCGAGATTTGCGCACTGGCTGGAGGAGGTTTGGGTGCATAAGTCGACGATGCGCCGGGCGAGCCGTTCGACGCATTCGATTGACTCGAGCGAGACGAAGGCGGGCGCGAGCCTGAGGTGTCCGCTCCGGAAGACGAGCCGCCTGTTGTCCGCGCGGTCGTCGCACCGCCGGGCGGCGCGACGCGCAACACCTGTCCGACGTCGATATCGTTCGGATTCGACAGATTGTTCCAGCGCGCGATGGCCGCCACCGACGTGTGATTACGCTCCGCGATATGCGACAGCGTGTCGCCGCGCTCGACGCGGTAATAGCCCGGGCCGACAGGCGCCGAACCGCAGGCGGCGACAAGACTCAGCATCGCAAGCGTCGATGCGCGTGCGATTCCCCGCAAAACCCTCGTTCTCATTATCGACAGCACGGACGCCGCACTCGGTACGGCATCGTTATTCGAAAGGTCCGATTCTACCGGTCGGGACGCTATCTCAATTCATTGAACAGCGAGGGAGCGGTGCACAAAGGGGGGCGTCGCCAAAGCGTGCGCGACTTGAAGTGCTCAACGCGGCATGCGCATTGAGCCAGCCGTTTCGCGGCGATCGCGTCGCTTAGTCGAACCGCGCGGTCAGGCGCAGCGTCGCCGTCTCCGTGGCTCCGGGTGCGACCCAGCGCAGACCGGTGCCGTTGTGGATCGCGTCGGGCAGTCCGAGCCACGGTTCGACGCAGAAGAAGTCCGATTGCTCGTTCTCGGTCCATGTGGTCACTGCGTACCACGGCGCCGGCGAATCACGCAGATCGAACTCGATCGTGCGGCCCAGCGCGGGGGTGCGCACGCTGACGGTGCGATCCGCGTTCGGCACCGCATCGATCACGTGGAAGCGATCCTGAATGCGTGCTTCGTCGAGCGTGTAGCGGCGCTCGCCCGGCTCCGGCGCGCTCAATGCACCGTCGGGTTGATGGAAGCGGCGAGTCGTCGGCGGCAAGTCAATCGTCGTGCCGGCACGCAAGTCGTGCGGCAAAACGAAGTAGAAGTGGTGACCCGCGTAATAGGGCATCGGAGTGTCACCGCGATTTTCGGTCACGAGCGATACCTCGAGCGTATCGGCCGACAGCAGCGTGAAGACGGCCGAGAAACTGAACGCGAACGGATACACGGCGCGCGTGGCCGGCGAGTCTGTCAGCGTCATGGTGACACTTGGCTTGGGGCTCGTCGTGTTCGCGGTGACCGCAAACACCGAGTCGCGTGCGAAGCCATGCGCGGGCAGGGCATAGACGTTCCCGTCGTGATCGCGCCATTTGCCGATTTCCCCGTCGACACGATGCCGGCCAAGGAACGGAAACAGCAGGGGGTTCCCACCGCGCACCTTTGCCGGATGCGACCAGTCCGCATCGGCGGGCCAATGGATCAGATCGTGCCCACCGACCTGCCACGTCAGCAAACGAGCGCCGATTTGCGGCGCGGCGCGCAGGTGGCTGCCGTCAAGCGAGAGTTCGATGATGTCGTGGCCCTGAAAAGTCATCGCGATGAAGTCCGGTGGAGGTTGAACCGCGCGTGCGCAGCAAGGGCGGCGCGGGAAGCGTGACAAGCATACCGGCGATACCGGCGGGCGTCGCGCCTGGCGATGCTGCACCCGCGCTGGCGGCGCGAAGCGACATTCTGTCCGCTCGAACGTGGTTGCACCTTTTAGGATTGAGCGCGAGTTGCAGTGCGGGCGGCGCGAAGGGCGTGCGATCGCGCGGTGGATAAGCCGACCCCAAATAGTGGGCTGAAGGCGAGCCGAAAGTGATGTGAATTCAGGGGAGGGCCGAGGAGCCGACCAAAAGCCGCTCGACGCCAACCCGAAGGCGACGCAAAAACGCGCCAACGCGGGAGCCAAAAAAAAGCCCGCTCTCATTGGAGCGGGCTAGCAACTTCCCCGTAGCATTGTCTTTGAGCACCTTGAGTCGAACGATCGATGCGGCGGCCGATCTGTCCGCGTCCTGAGCCCGTCGTGGCGGGCGGCGCAGCCTGGAAATACGACTCAAAAGGCTGTGGCAGAAGTGTCCGTGCCACAAGATGACGCGTATTTTGCCGTGAATGCCGCGCGACGCGTGCGGGAGATTTTGGGGCTGTAGCGCATCCACAACTTGACGTTCACGCCCGTTGCGCTCGGATATTTTTCGCGATTCGAAGGCGTGGCGCGGCATTCAGGCGAGTTGGCTCCGTTGTCGGTTCGCCAAACACGCCGGATCGTCTGCACGGTGGTCACGAGGTTGCAACTCGCATCGTCGGTCGACGTGTCGGGTTGCGCGTGCAGCGGCGTATCGGACACTGAAGCTTTTCAGGTATCGCAGGTTCGACGCCACGCGGCTGCCACGCGCTTGGCGGGTGCGGCACCGGCGGGCATAATCGTGCGCACCCTGACCCTGGCGTGCTGCATTGCAACGATGCTTTCAAGCGATGTCAGGGTGTTGTTTTTTGAACTTTAATCGTCGATCCATCGGGTCGATCCATCTTCATTGAGGACCGTCGCGTGACTCTCGCATTCCTGCTTTTCCTGAGCGTCCTGCAAGGCGTGACCGAACTGTTTCCGGTCAGCAGCCTGGGCCATACGTTGCTCGTGCCGGCGCTGTTCGGCATGCACCTGGACAAACACGCGCCGCAGTTGATTCCGTTTCTTGTCGCCCTCCATCTGGGTACTGCGCTCGCGCTGCTGCTGTACTTCGGGAAGCGCTGGATCTCGCTGGTGCGCGGTTTCTTTGGTTCGCTCGCGGGCCGCGGCGGCGAAGACGGTCATATGGCCTGGGCGCTGATCATTGGTACGATCCCCGCCGGTCTGATTGGCCTGCTGCTCGAGAAGAAGATCGAAAGCCTCTTTCACGACATGCGTATCGTCGCGGCGGCGCTGGTCGTCAACGGTGTGCTGCTGTGGCTGGGCGACAAGATCCAGCGCCGCACGGCGTCGCGTCTGCTGTCGTCGCCTACGCGCCTGACATTCGGCCAGGCAGCATTTGTCGGCATCGCGCAGATCGGCGCGCTGATTCCGGGTTTCTCGCGTAGCGGCCTGACCATGATCGCCGGTGCACGCGTGGGCCTGTCGGCAGAGAAGGCAGCGGAGTTCTCGTTCCTGCTCGGCACGCCGATCATTCTCGCGGCTGGCGTACTCGAGTTGCCGAAGCTGCTGCATAACCACGCGCAGCTGATGGACGCGCTGCTCGGCGGCGCACTGACGTTTGTCGCAGCCCTGCTGAGCATTACGTTCCTGATGAAGTATTTCGAAGGTCGCGGCCGACTGACGACCTTTGGTGTGTACTGCATGATCGCGGGCATCCTGTGCCTGGGCTGGTTCTTCCTGCACCCCGAACTCGCGTGATGCGCGACACGCGCCCGGTTGTCGAGCGCGTGTCGGCTTACGTGTAGAATCGCGGACTCGCTGTCGTGCGCGTTGTAAGCGTGACTGATGGCGAGTTTGGTACGACGTGATTCCGATGCGGCAGTAGCTCAGCTGGATAGAGCAACGGCCTTCTAAGCCGTAGGTCGGGGGTTCGAGCCCCTCCTGCCGCGCATCGCTTCCTCGCTGTTTTCTCTGTCGGTTATCTCCTTTTACCTCCCGTCAGTTCGCCCTTCGACGCCGTCTCGTGGTTTGCGCACAGCGCGATCTCATTTGATTTTCACCGACGTATTTCCCAATATATTGAAACGCAGCACATCATTCAGATGTGATCGTTTCAAACGGCTTTCGTCGATTGCTGATGGTTTTTTGGTCAGTCGTCTAAATATATTTAAATCGCGACGCCAGCCGCCGATAAAACGCGGATTTCAGACGCGGAATGGCATCGTTCTACCGATTCATCGAGGACCAACGAGAAGGTTCGGATTCAGCGCATTCGTGCGTGACGGCAAATAATTTGCTCGCGCGCGGTGAATCACCCTGCGCAGATTGGCTTCACCGGAAAATTCTTCTGCCTCCAGTGCCCATATCGTCATGTCGATCTTTTGTTCTGGGCAGAGGTGGAAATAACGCCCAAACGAGTGTTTGAGACAGGATTTGTTACGACGAATCATTTTCCGGATAAAGATTTTTTACAATTTTCGATTTACGAGAATAAAATCCGGCGTGCTTAAATTTTTTCAACGAAGAATTTAAACACGCGGTGACCCATGAGGGTTTTATCGATTTTCGGGACGAGGCCTGAGGCAATCAAGATGGCTCCGCTGGTTCGTGCGCTCCGCGAGGAGCCTGCGATCGAAGCGATGGTCTGCCTCACGGGACAGCATCGGCGCATGTTGCAGCAGGTGCTCGATGTATTCGATATCACGGCCGAGTACGACCTCGACGTGATGACGGAAAACCAGTCGCTAAACGCGCTCGCTTCGCGTGTGCTGCATTCGCTCGACGATGTGCTTGCGGATGCGCGCCCCGATCGCGTGCTTGTCCACGGCGACACGACGACGGCGTCAGCCGCCGCGCTGGCTGCATTTCATCGGCGCATTCCGGTCGCGCATGTCGAAGCCGGATTGCGCACTGGCAATCTGCGCCAACCCTGGCCCGAAGAAATGAATCGCCGCGTCGTCGACATGCTCAGCGACCTGCGGTTTGCGCCCACTCACGTCGCGGCCGCCAACCTCGCACGGGAGCAACTGCCGGGGAAGACAGTCGTCACCGGCAATACCGTGATTGATGCGCTCAAGCTCGCCACGTCGCGAATCGACGCGAGCGCGGTGTTGCGGACGTCGCTCGATGAGCGCATTGCCTTCATTCACCCGGGCCAGCCGCTGATTCTGGTGACCGGGCATCGCCGCGAGAGCTTCGGTCGCGGATTCGAACAGATCTGCGCGGCGCTGGCGGATATCGCCCATGCGCGCGAGGTGCAGATCGTCTATCCGGTGCACCTGAATCCGAACGTGCAAGAGACCGTCAGACGCGTGCTCCATGGCATACCGAACGTGCACCTGATTGCGCCGCAGAACTACATGGGCTTCATGCGTCTTCTGCAGCGTGCGGCGATCGTTTTGACGGACTCGGGCGGCGTGCAGGAAGAGGCGCCGGCGCTTGGAAAACCGGTGCTCGTCATGCGTGACGTCACGGAGCGGCCTGAAGCCGTCGAGGCCGGTACAGCCAGGCTTGTAGGCACGCAGCGGCAATCCATTTTCGACGCAGTGATCGAGCTCGTTGACAACCCGCAATCCCGGGCGGCGTATGCGCGACGTGTCAATCCTTACGGCGATGGTCAAGCGTCGGCGCGGATCGTTGCAGCGCTGGCCGGTCGCGCATTTGAAGAGTTCGACGTGCGCGAGACAGTACGCGCTGCCTGAGTGACCTGACCTTCCCGCGGCACGCTGTTTGTCGTCATTCGTTGTTCCCTGCTGTCACGCCTCACTTGTTGAGCCATCGAATCTTCTGACGAAAAAACACGACCTTATGCGTATCTGGCGTAGTCACACATCGCGCGAAATTCTTGATCGACTCACAATGCGCGCGACCTTCGCACTCAGGCTGCAACGCAGACTGACGCATACGGCCGTGGTGCTTGCAGCTGCAAGCCTCGCGTCATCACCGGTCTGGGCGGCCCCGCAAAGCGACGTGTCCGACGCTTTCTCGCAACTGGGGCGCGACGCCATACAAACACGTGTGGTGTCGCTCGAGGAGCTTGGCATTCATACGAGCGTCACGCTCAACGCGCCCGATACAACGCGAGAATTCTTTCTGCCGGTACCCGCGGGCGTGCCGATTTCCGACGCAACGTTGCAGCTGAACGGCGGGTATGTGCGTGGCGACGGCGGTCGCACGACGATGCTCGTGTCGCTCGACGGATCCCCCGTGCTCGCACGTTCATTCACGCAAGCCGACGGCACGGCTGCGGCCAATGTCGGTGTCGACGGTGCTGCTCGCGATTCGGGCTACGTGCGTGTGGGGATCGGTTACGCATCGGTCATTAACGACAACGTTTGCACGGACCAGACCGCGATCGGCAACGTCCTGCGCATCGATCCGTCGACGCGGCTGACCTATCGATTCAATCCTGCCGACGTCCGCGATCTGCGCACGGCATGGAGTGCGCTCCCTCACGAACCCGTCGTGGCGATCGCGTCGACCCGCTTGCAGGCCGCAACGTATGACACGGCGTGGCGCGTCAGCGCTTTGCTTGAGCGCGACAGCAAGCAACCTGTGGTGCAGGCGGTGCCTTCGGTAGGGGAGGCGATCGCGGGTGGCACGACCACGTCGAACGACGGCAGCGGCGCGAACGCGAGCGTGCCGCCAGCCTTGCGCGTGATTCCGGCATTCGATGCCATTGCGCGTGCGCTGAGCGCTCAAGGCAGCAGGATCGCAGACCCGGCACAAGCGGGCGCTTTGATCGCACTGGCGCCGCACACGATCTTCGGACCCGACGTGATGGTGGTCGACGACGCCATGCGCACGTCGATTCATTCATCGCTCGACGCGTTGCGCGCACAGATCGCCGCTGCGGCCCCCGATGCCCTCACGGCGTTTGACGACTGGCGCCATCGTTCCATCGACCCTGTTGTCGCGCCGCTCGCCACGGGCGAGGTGCGGCTAGTGCACTACGGCACGCGTACGGTCATCGTCGTGGGCGACAACCGCGGCCTGGCCGTGCTTGCGCAAGGATGGCGGCCGATCGATGTCTCGAACCGGCTGGTCGTTCACGAAGCCGGCCCGGGGGCACGCACGACGGGCGACATGATCCGTCTGTCCGATCTCGGTGGCGAGCCGCGCAGTGTCGACGTGCACGACACGGCGTCATGGGAAGCGCGCTTCGATATGGCTGCGGCCTCGGCCAACGGGAAGTTGCCGGCTGATGTCGTGCTCGATCTCGCCGCGTCCCCGACGTTGTCGAACGGCGGTGCAAGCGCGACCGTCTATATGAATGACGTGATGATCGGCGCGAAGCTGCTCAACGTCGACGGCAAGCGTCAGCGCATCGACGTGCCCATTCCTCGCTATGCGCTCGCGCGCACCAACACCTTGCGCGCCACATTCCGGCGGCAGCCCGATGCCGGTTGTCAGGCTCGACAGTCCTATCCGGTCGCCGTGCTGCCCAGCAGTTTTCTAAGGCTGGCATCCGGAACGCCGCAGGACGATTTCGTCGGCATGGCCATGCGTTATGCATCGGCGGCCCAGGTGATCGTGCCGCAGGCCTATCTCGACGACGCGCTGCATAGCGTGCCGCGTGTGGCGACCCTGTCGGGTGCCACTGGCGTCGCGTCGCTGCTCGCCTCGTTCTCCGTGATTCCAAACGGCGGTACGGCGAAGCCGGACGGCGCTTTCCTCGCCGCGGATGTCGGACTCGACGACGAGAAGGATCACGCGGTCTTCACGCGGGATCATCTCGCGCTGACGTCCGAGTCGGGCGATCGGCTGATCGATGTCTCCGGATTGCGTCGCGTCGCGGTGCTGAGTGTCGCGCGTTCAGGCGAGCAAGCCGGCATCGTCTATCGCTCGACGGGAGACGAACCTGTGCTGACCGATCGCCTGCAGCTCTCGCGCGGCGATATTTCGATCGTCGACGCGAGCGGAGAGCTTCGTCACTTCGACACGGTGCACCCCGATGATCTGGCCGATGCGGATGCACAGAGCGGGTCAAGCGTGCAATGGGTGACGCGCCACTGGATGCGGTGGGCCATTCCCGCGGCTCTGCTCGTGTTGCTGATCATCGTGGTCATCGCGGCACGCCATACGCGTCGCAAACATCGGGACACGCCGTGATGCTCGCGCTGATCCGGTGGTATGGCGCGCTGTTCGTCGCCGATTACTACACCGCGCTTGAACATGTCGCGACGATCGTTGCTGTGTTGATCCTGATATCGAGCGTCGACGATCTGTTTATCGACGCGTGGTACTGGACCCGGGCGTTCGTGCGGCGTGTCACCGTCGAGCGACGTCACGCGCCGCTGCGCGTCGAACAGCTTTACGAGCGCCCCGAACAGCCGCTCGCGATCATGATTCCCGCGTGGCACGAGCACGATGTGATCTCGTCGATGATCGAAGACATGGTGCGGGTGCTCGACTACCGCGCTTATACGATCTTCGTGGGCACGTATCAGAACGATGCGCCGACGATCGCGGAAGTCGAACGCATGCGGCATCGCTACAAGCATCTGCATCGTGTCGAAGTCCCGCATGATGGCCCGACCTGCAAGGCTGATTGTCTGAACTGGGTTGTGCAGGCCGTCTTCCGCTATGAGTTCGAAGCCGGGATCGAGTTCGCGGGCGTGGTGATGCACGATAGCGAAGACGTGCTGCATCCGATCGAACTCAAGTTCTTCAACTACCTGCTGCCGCGCAAGGACATGATTCAGTTGCCGGTCGCGTCGCTCGAGCGCGACTGGTATGAACTTGTCGCAGGTACCTATATGGACGAGTTCGCTGAATGGCATGCGAAGGATCTCGTCGTACGCGAGAGCCTCGCGGGCTACGTGCCGTCGGCCGGCACCGGGACGTGCTTTTCGCGCCGGGCCATGCTTGCGCTCGTCGACGCGACAAAAAGCCAGCCGTTCAATCCCGACAGCCTGACCGAAGACTACGACGTCGGCACGCGCATCGCGAAGCTCGGCATGCAGTCGATTTTTCCACGGTTTCCCGTGCAGTTTTCGACACGTCGGCGCGCGTGGTTCGGTTGGGGGCCTGAACGCGAGGTACGGATCACGATGCCCTTATGCGTGCGTGAGTACTTCCCGGACACATGGCGCGCGGCGACGCGACAGCGTGCACGCTGGACACTGGGTATCGGCTTGCAGGGATGGCAGTTCACGGGATGGAGCGGTTCGATCGCCAATCGCTATCTGCTTTTGCGCGATCGCAAGGGCACGATCACCGCGTTTGTCAGCATGCTGGCGTATGTGCTCGTCGTCCAGTTCCTGCTGTTTGCACTCGCTTCGCTCGTCGGCGTGGCACCCGATCTTTTCCCGTCGCCGTTTATCGATTCCACCTGGACGCAGTGGCTGCTCGCTGCGAATTTCGTCTCGCTGTCGTTACGCGCCGTGCAGCGCGTGATTTTCACGACGCGTCTCTATGGCTGGGAACATGGGGTCTTGTCGGTGCCGCGACTCGTGATCGGGAATTGCGTGAATTTTCTTGCGGTGTCGCGTGCGTGGCGTTTGTTTATCGTGCACGTCGTGACGGGCAAGCGGCTCGCGTGGGACAAGACGATGCACGACTTTCCCAGCGCGGACGGGCTGCGCAACACGCGGCAAAACCTTGGCGAATTGCTGCTGTCCTGGCAAGCCATCGATGAACGCAAGCTCGCCATCGCGCTCGAGGATGAGCACGCGCGCAATGCACCGCTGGGTCGTGTACTGATGGCGCGCGGCTGGCTCGACGAGGAAACGCTGGCCGAGGCGATGGCGTTTCAGGCGGACTTGCCGCGCGGCACGTTCGATGCGGTCAAGCTGCGCGACAGCGCAGCGGGCCTGCCGATCGATGTGCTCGTGCGCAACCGGGTGCTGCCGCAAGGGGTCGACGAACACGGACACGCGATCGTCGTTGCTGCGAGTCAGCCCGAAGACCGATTGCTCGCGCAGCTTCGTGCCATGACCGGCCATACGGTCGCCGTGAAAATCGTTCGGGAGAGCGAGGTGGCGTCGGGGTTGCGCGTGTTGCGTGACGTCGAAGTGCCGGCGGCCGTCGTCCCTGCGGGTGGCGGCGCGTTCGAGGCGCCGACTGGCGAATCGCCGGGTGAAGCGGCGACTGCAGCCACCAATGCAGCCACGAGCGAAGCCCTGGCGCCGGATTCGGCGCGCGCAATGCCAACGGTTGTCGCGTTCCGCGGAGTGCCACTGCTCGGTGACTTGCTGATCGAAATGCGGCTCGTCACGCGCGCCGTATTTGAACAAGCGCTCTCGACCTATAAGCCCGACGAGGATGGCCGTATCGGGGACTACCTCGTTGCACGCGGTGCCATTCCGGCGGAGGCACTCGAGCGCGCGCTGACGCAACAGGCACGACTCGAGCGCGAGCACGAAGCGCGCTGGCGTCCGATCGGCGGAACGATGCCGTTGCGCGTGCCGAATGCAGCGAATGCAGCGAATGCGGCGTCGACTGCGGCGAGCGCGGCTGCAGGTGCAAATACCGAAGCCTCAGACACGGCGGCGTCGGACTCGGACGTCTCGAACGCCGAAACGTCGTCAACGCGAGCAGGGCACAATGCGAAGGAATAGCGCGCCTCGATGGCGCTCGATCCTCGCGACGTGCCTCTGTGCGGCGAGTGTGTTCTCGATCGTGTTGCATATGTCAGCGGCGCGTGCTGACGAGGATCTCCCATTGCCGCTCGCGGGCGCAGCGTATGGCGTGGCGCAGCGAGCCTACGATGCTTACGGAGCGCACGAGTACGCGCAGTCCGCCGCGCTCGCTCGCGAAGCGATCCGTCAGCGGCCTGATGTAGTTGAGCTTCGCGTGCTGCTTGCGAACGCGCTTGCCGCACAAGGGCGGCGCAGTGATGCAGAGCACGTACTCGACGTGGCCATCGCCAAGCTAGGGCCGCGACATGCGCTGGTCGATCGTCGTCACCAGATCGGTACGGCTTTCGCCTCGGGTGTCGGAGGGGGCAGTGATCTCGGCGATATCCATGGCCCGGCCTTCACTATGGCTCGCTCCGCATACAGCGAATACGCGCGAGGCGACTACGACGCGTCGATACGCGACATCCGCGCAGCCATCGACAAAGCGCCGGATGTTGAACGACTACGTTATCTGTTGATCGATGCGCTGAGCGCAGAACACCGCGATCTCGACGCGTATGCGCAGATCGTTGACGCGACGCGCCAGTTCGGCGACAGCGAACCCTTGCGGACGCGGCGCACGTATCTCGGCGCGCGCATTGCCGATGGCTTGTCGCGCGATGCTGAGGATGCGCGTGGTCGCGGCGATCTGCCGAAGGCGACCGAACTGTCGCGAGAGGCTGTACGCTTTGCGCCCGATCGACGCAGCGTTCAATTGCAGTTGGTCTCGCTGCTATTTGAGCAGGGCGAGTTTGCCGAGGCTGAGGGGCCGGCTTTCGCGATGACGGCACTCGATGCGCATGATGCGCTCGCATGGTCCTTGCGCGCATACTCACGCACGGCAATCGGCGATCAGGACGGCGCGCAAGCGGACGCCGTCAAAGCACTTGAATCGTCGGAGGGCAGCGTCACACGTCGCGATGCCCGCGTCGCGCGTGCCATCGTCGCCGACATCTGGACGGGCGAAGGTCGGCAAGACGCAGCGCTTTCGCTGCTCGACGGGATGCCTCCAGTTAACGACGATACAGACGCCATAATCGCCGTGCGTCGTTATCGCGCGCGACACGCTGCGGCTGCTGCCGCCACTGCCGCTATCAATGCCGCAGCTTCGATCGACCCGCGCTTGCGCCCCGTGTTCGACTGCCGGGCCGACGACAACGGTGCGTCGTGCGACGTGTACGCGGGAGATCCGGGATTCGAAGCAGCACGTGAAGCCCGACTCGCGACGGCTCGCGGAGACCATCAGGCCGCTGTCGACGCGGCCCGTCGCGCGGTCGCCGAGGCACCGGACGACGCGCAGCATCGGCTCGCCCTGATCGACGCACTGAGTACTGAGGGCGACGCGCAGGAGGCAGCCGCGCAAGCGCGTGACCTGATCGCTCAAGGGCAGCTCGACGGCATGACCGACATGCAGGCCGCGTTTATTGCCCAACGTGCGGGAGATGACCGGCTCGCCGTCGAGCATTTTGAAGCGGCGGACAAGGCAGGGCAAATGCCCGCGTCGTCGTATGCCGACGCGGGCTACGCCGCGATTCGTAGCCATCACAACGAGCAAGGCGCCGCGTGGCTCGAACGCGCGATCGACCATATGGAGGCGACGGGTACGGCAGCAAACGACGGGTCCTACGCCCAGGAAGTGCCTGCGCAGGGGAAAACGTCGGCGAGCGACACGTCAACGGCGTCGGGCGAGGGCGCGAACGAAGACCCCGGCGTTGCTTCGGGCATAGGCAGTAACGCAGGTGCCGCGGCCGGCTCCGGCACAGATACGCATGATCGTCGCAGTTCGGCGATCGACGATGCTCGCGCGGCGCACGCTGAGGCGACTCGAAACTGGGGCTTCGACGCGTCGGTCAACTATCGGCAGGGTGGGACGCAAGCGGGTTTTGAGCCGAGTCCGGTGCCGGGTGCCGCGAACAACTGGCAAACCGGAGCCGAGGTCTGGTGGCGCCCGTTGGGCTACCTTGGCGGCCCCGACTTCCAGGTCTATGCGCGCGCCTACGAGAGCTTCGGTGTAAAGGGAGGCGGGCCGTCCGGCGCGAGCACGTCTGAAGCGGCGTTCGGTGCACGGGTCAAACCGTTCGCGACGGTCAACGCGATCTTCGCGTTTGAACGCATTGTGCCGATCGGCGCCGACGCTCGTGGCGACTGGCTCGCGCGCGCCGCGTGGTCTGACGGGTTCGGTACAGCGCTGCGGCACGATGTGCCGAGCTGGTGGACCGGGGTGGCTTACGCGGAGGTTGGCCACTATATCGAGCATCCGTCGACGTATGGCACCGCGACGCTGCGTTTCGGGCGCACGTATGATGTCCCGTCGATCAGCCCGAACCTGACGGTCTTTCCTCATGCTGTGCTGGGTGCGGACTATGATTCGACGATCGACCATAGTGTGCCCCTTGGTATCGGAGCGGGCGTATCGACACGCTACTGGTTCCGCGGCGACCGGTACGACACGCCGCGCTCATTCGTCGACGTGTCGCTCGAATACCGGTTCCGCATCGCAGGTGATGAGCGTGCACGTGGCGTGTTCTTCGGCGCGGTGTACTCCTGGTAGCTTCGATGGATGTGAGCGTGAACAAGGTTTTGTCCGCTGCCCAGGCCGCATGTGCGATCGCGCTATGCGTCGCCATGTTGCGGCCGGCACAGGCACAGGCACAGGCACAGGGCGCATCGGTGCATCTCGTCGACGGCATCGTCTGGCAGCCGGACAACGCGCATAGCGATCCGCGAGGGGCGTGGGATCGGCTCGGCGCGCACGAGCTGCTCGTACAGTGGACCGCCGTCGACGGACAAGCCTTCACTCAGGGGACGAATCTCGCATCGGCACCTCGGCAACCCGACTGGAGCCGGATTGCAAACGAGCCGTGGGCGCGCAGCGTGATCGTGGGCCTGGCGGGGCGATTCGATGAGAAGTCGGCGCGCGAGGGTGCGGTCGAATTGCTCGCCGAGTCGCGCGCGCTGGCGAAGTCTCCGCCGCCCGTGCATATCGCAGGTTGGTACTTTCCCGTCGAAGTCGATCCGACTTGGACCGATGCGCACGCACTGCGCGCGGTGCTGGATGCGCTGCCACGGCCACTTTGGATCAGCGTGTACGACCGCGCCAATATCGGAGGCATGCCGCTTGCCGAATGGCTGGCCGGGTGGCTGCCTCCCGATGTGGGCGTATTGCTTCAAGACGGCGTCGGCGAATACGCACGTGAACCCCGTGTTTCGCGGGACTATGCCGATGCGCTCTCGACGAAGCTCGGCCGGTCTCGCGTGCGCATCATTGCCGAGGCGTTCCGCCCGAATCCCGGAGGCGGTTTCCGAGCGGCCACGGCAGATGAGCTAGTGCCGCAACTTGAAACGTATCGCGGCTATACCGTCTACTTGTTCGATGGTCCGCATTACGTTGGAGACAAGTTGATCGGGAAGGTTATCGACAAGGTTTCGCATCCAGGTGCGACCGGCCAGTGAGGCATTTCAATGCGAAGCCTAAGCCTAAGCCTAAGCTGAGCACCCAGCACCCAGCACCCAGCACCCAGCACCCAGCACCCAGCTGCACCGGCGTAACACGGTCCGCTCAATCGGTATGCCCACCAGGTGATTCCTATAGCGGTTACCTCGTTTTCGCACGAAATGGCTATGTCTGGAAGACCAACCCGGTCGTATGCTGGATTCGCCATCGACGACGGAATCGGACCGTCGCCCGCTATCCGGTAACTGGCGTCCACTCACATGGGCCGACCGCGCACCGATATGTAACGATGGAGAAAACATAACGAGAGGCTCGGATGGTGCAGACAGTATTCCTTGCAGGTGCGTCGGGTGCGGTTGGACAGATACTGGCGCCCATGCTGGTCGCCCATGGCTATCGGGTCTACGGCACCACGCGTCACGCGCAGCGCGCGGAGCGACTCGCTGCACAGGGCGTCGTTCCAGTCGTTGTCGATGTATTCGATCCAAACGCATTGAACGAGGCGATCGGGGCGGCGAAACCGTACGCCGTCATTCACCAGTTGACCGCACTGCCTCCCGGGCTGGATCCGGCCAGAATGCCCGCTGCATTGATCGAGAACGCCCGGATACGCGACGAAGGGACGCGCAATCTTGTCGCGGCCGCTGTCGGCGCAGGTGCACGGCGGATCATTGCGCAAAGCGTTGCATGGGCGTATCGACCGGGCACCGTGCCCTACGACGAAACCCAGCCGCTCGATACGGAAGCGGCCGCGCCGCGTTCGGTGACGGTCAACGGCGTGATCGCACTTGAACGCGCCGTGCTCGAATCTCCGATGGTCGGCACAGTGCTGCGCTATGGCCGCTTTTACGGCCCAGGCACGGGAGCCGATGTCGCACCGGGCCCCGGGTCTGTTCACGTCGAGGCGGCAGCACATGCCGCATTACTCGCGTTGCGCTATGCGGACGGGGGCGTCTTCAACGTGGCGGAAGAGGGCGGTGATGTGACATCCGCTCGAGCGCGCGATCTGCTCGCTTGGAGCGATGCGTTCCGCGTCGAGCGCGTTCAGCAATAGTGCCCCGCTAACCACCCTCAGTCGACGGATCGAGCGCCACAGTAGCGCGCACCGGATGCGACACCGGCTGCGTGTCGAGCGCAACACTCGGCAACGGAAACCAGGGCCCTTCCGAAGGCAGCGTGACCTCGACGTAGTGCGCGAACTTGCCATAGCGCGGCGGCGCGGGCAACGGTGCAACGTTCGCCGCCGTGACTGCGGGATTGAAGCCCGCTGCCGGCAGGGGCGGGGGCACGTCGGCGTCGTCGTCATCGGCCGCATCGAGCGCCGTGACGAGCATCGCTGTGTGAGCGTCAGCCGGAGGCTGCGCCGATGGAGGCATCGGCGACAACGGCAGATGGGGCACGACAGAGGGATCGGCCGGCAGCGGCGGCACGGCAATTCGCACGATCGGTCCGGCGAGCGACTGACACGTGTCCGCCATGCATTCGATACGCGCAAGCGTTTCCGCACGCATCGTCGTGCCCGCATGCAACGTGGCAATGCGGCCAAAGGATTCCCGCCCCGCCTTGTCGTACGTGTAGGGGTGGGTTGACGACCCGAGTTCGATCGCACTCGTTGCGCTGAATGCGCAAGCGAGCAGGCTCGCCATCGAGACAAGCGTCAGGGTGACCCGTGCACGGCCGGCTTCAGCCGTGTCCGACATTCGCTGGTGGTCGACAACGATGTCGTCGTTCGCGTAAGAGATCATGAGCGTTCTTCCCCGAATCGATCATGTCATTCCGGCGACGGTGCACGAAGGCTCTGTGATGGCCCGCTTATGAGTGCATCGACAACCGGGCCGGCGAGCGGATAGTGTGCGCGATGCAACGTCGCGCGACGCTACTGCAAGCCCGGCGCATCAGTCGGAAAACGCTGTCAGGTTGTCCAGGCATGCCCGTGATCGGGCCAGCATGCATCGAACGGCGAGTCGATCGGCGTGTGCCCGAGCGTCCGAGAAACGACGCGTGTTGAATCGGGCAATCGCACAATCTTGTGCATGGACAAGGCAATCTGCGGCAACGTGTGGCGACGGATGCGGCAATTCATCATGCGCGCATTTGCACGTGCGGTGTGTGGCCTTCCCCACGTAACGACCCGACAATCTTGCGTCGTTTTTGACCACGCCAAAGCGTCGTCGGAGCCTTGAAAACAGGCGCTCGCAAGCGAATCGAGGTATCCGCGTGAACACGTGCGGGCTTTGCGGTAAGCGAGTGCACGCTGCGAGATAGGGGCGGCCGCGATTCTCGTCAGCGAACGCAAAAATACGACGCAGCAGGCGTTGAAAATCGTCAAATACTCTGACGTTTGCGCTGCTGCGCGCGCACCGCATCGCAAAACGCCATTTCACTCCACGCTTCGTCGATCGCGCGTCGCATGAGCTGTTGTTGACTCTCGGGAGCGAGTCCGCCGACGGGCGGATCCGTGTCGAGATTCGTGGGGAACGGGTAACCTTCAGCACACGATGCGATGGCCGCGCCGACCTCGTCGACGTCAAGCGCTCCGCTCGCACGTAGTGTGCGCAGCACAGGATAGAGCGCGATCGACATGCGCGTGCGATCGACGGTTTCCATCGCGCGGCCATAGGCGGACGACACTTGAAGCAAATTGGCCATGCGCGAGATATCTGCGGTGCGATTGTCTCCCGCGGCGTGAAAGAGGGCGGGATTAAAAAACACGGCATCGCCTTTTTGAAGCGGAAGCTGCACACAGTGCGCTTCAAAATGCGCTCGGAATTCGGGGCGCCGCCATGCGAGGTAGCCCGGTGCGTAACGTTGCGAGAACGGCAGCAATTTGGTCGGACCGCTTTCGACGGGCATGTCGCCGTGAGCGACCGCGCCTTGCAATGTCAGCAACGGTGACATCGTGTGCACGTGCGCGGGGTAGCGCAGTGCTTCTTCGTTGGTCTGGAAGCCGAGGTGATAGTCGCGGTGTGCCTGCTGCGCCGCGCCGCCAGGACGCACGACGTTGATCTGCGACGTCATCTGGTAGTGCGGGCCGAGCCATGCTTCCGAGATCGCCGCGATAAACGGGTTTGCGTAGTAGCGCGCAAAAACATCCGGCTCGAGCATGCAGAGCTTCTCGAGTGCATTCCAGATCCGGTCGTTCGCGCCCGCCTTGGCAAAGTGGTCCGCGCCGCTGGCACCGGATTCGCGCTCTTGCACGACGATGGATTCGAATATCGCCGTCGCGGCATCGATCACCGCGGTGTCTTCATAAGCAGCACGTAGCACGAGCACGCCCGCACCGTGCAGCATGACGTCGACCCATTCGGCGAGCAGCGCCGCGCGTTCGCTCGCGACACGCAACGTGCCGCGCAATGCAGGGCAGTCATACACAGGGACGCCCCGCTCAACGCTTGCGGCGTAGTGAAGGCGCTGCTCGGCATCGCCGGGCGCGAGCGCCGCGACGAAATCGTCGAGCTTGCAGTCAGCGTCGCTATACCAGACTGCATGCGCTGGCTGCGGGTTCAGGCTCCCGTGTTTCATGGCGTCTCCGGATTCGTCTTGTCGTGGAGACGAGGATATCGCCGTGCGCGCCGGCAGCGGGCGCGCAGAAACATCAAAATCACATCAAATGCGCGCTTCACCGCAGGCACGAAATTCGGTCGCTGCGCGCATTGCGGTAGTTTGAGATGACGCGACTGATCAGGGATCAGCCTCCCGGCGCGACATCGACCTCCGTTTAACCCAAATCGCCACCGGCCACCGGGACTACCGTCCCCGTCACGTACGACGCGGCACTCGATGCAAGGAACAGAATCGGCTCGACCTGCTCTGCAATCGTGCCGTATCGATGCATGAGGCTCGATTCGACGGTCTGGTCGACGACTCCCTGATACCACGTGCGTTCCTGTTCGCTGGCGGGTGCATCGCCACGTGCCACGCGTCGGGGCGGGGCCTCGGTGCCGCCCGGTGCGACTGCATTGACGCGAATGCCGTGCTTCGCGTGCTCGAATGCGAGCGAGGCGGTGAGTGCATTGACGCCGCCCTTGGCGGCTGAATACGGCACGCGGTGCACGCCGCGCGTCGCCACCGACGACACGTTGACGATCACGCCCGACCGGCGTTCGATCATCGACGGCAATACCGCACGGCAGCACCAGAGTGTGGGGAACAACGATCGCCGGATTTCCGCTTCGATCTGGTCGATCTCGTAGTGCTCGTACGGTTTCGCCCAGATCGTGCCGCCGACGTTGTTGATCAGGATATCGACGCGTCCGAATGTATCGAGCGCGAACTCCGTGACCTGTGCAGCGCCGTCGTAGTGCTCGAGATCGGCGGTCATCGACCGTGCATTGCCTTTGCCCTTCTGGATGGCGTCCGCGATTTCATGCACGATGGGCGACCGATCCACGGCGACGACGATGCCGCCCTCCGCGCCGATCGCGCGCGCGACGCCTTCGCCGATGCCTTGTGCGGCGCCTGTCACGATCACAACCTGATCGTCAAAGCGTCCGGGACGGCGCAAAGACCCTGCTGATTCGTGTACGGGCGTTGTGCTGACCTTTTGGGTGACCGGCGTAGCGCTCATGCTTCGACTCCCACGGTGCTCGGCGCGAACTTCTCGAAGTAGAAATTCGCGGGCTCGATCTGATTCGATTTGAGCCAGTGGCGCACGGCCTCGACCATCGGCGGCGGACCACAGACGTAAATGTCAACGTTGCCGTCGTGCAAGGCGGTGGACGGCAGATGCGCGGTCACATAGCCTTTGCGTGGATGCGCGCTTGCGTCGCTCGCCACACAGGTCGAGTACGTAAAGTTGGGAAGCTGCGCAGCGAACCGTTCGATCTCGTCGATTCCGACGAGATCGGCGTCGTTTGTCACGCCATAGACCAGATGGATCGGCTGCGTCTCTTCGCGTGCAGCAAGAGAGGCCAGCATCGACAGAAACGGCGCGAGGCCGGTTCCGCCTGCAAGCATCACGACCGGACGCTTGACCTCACGCAAGTAGAAGCTGCCGAACGGGCCCTTGAATTGCATCGACGTAGCGAGCGCGGCTTCATGCCGAAGGTAGCGGCTCATTTTGCCGTCGGGCACATCGCGCACGAGGAAACTCACGTGCGACGCTCCCGGCGGTGAACTGAAGGAATACGCACGGGTTTCGTCGCTACCTGGGATCGTGACGTTCGCATATTGGCCTGGCAGAAAGTCGAGCGCGCGTTCGCCTTCGAGTGCAATCGAGAACGTCAGTGTCGTTGCGGTATCGCGATTCAGGGATTGCAGCGTGCCGCGGACTTCGCTGACGCCGGTCTTGCACGCGGCCGCCGATGCGGCAATTCGCACCACGCAGTCGCTCTTCGGGCGCATCTGGCACGCAAGCACAAACCCGTCGCGCGCTTCGTCGTCACTCAATGCATCTTCGATATAGCTACCGCCGTCGTAGCGTCCCGACTCGCAATGCCCCTTGCACGTGCCGCAGGCACCGTCGCGGCAATCGAGCGGCACGTTGACACCCTGGCGATAGGCCGCATCGGCCAGCGTTTCGTCTTCTGCACAGTCGATAAAACGCGTGGTGCCGTCTTCGAACTGGAGCGCGATGGAATGATTCATGGCAAACCTCGATGCTTGGCCGCCCGGGCGACGCGACTCGACGGTCGGCGCGAAGCGGTGTCTGTGTGAAAGGCAGGTATGGCGACGGGCAACGGACGCACAGTGTCGGTGCGCCGCGCCGCGGACGACGTCCGCGTCGCATTCATACGAAACTAGATGTGATACACATCAATGACGTGATGGATGTAGTCGTTCTTGAGCACGACCTGCTTGCGCTTGATTTTCGGCGTGCCATCCGAGGTCTCGATCTCATACTCGGAGGTGCCGAAATAGCTGTCGGTCGTCTTGTAGCGATAGCTGAGCGTGTGCCAGTTGAATCGCACCGTGTGACGATCGCGCTCGACGTCGCTGCCAATCAACTCGACGTTGGAAATCTGGTGCGCCGTGCGCGGTTCGGGCGTGCTCGCGCTCGAACGTTCGGTCTTGATCCGGAAGACGCGGTCTTCGAGGCCCTGACGGCTGCCGTAATAGATCAGCGAGATTTCGCGCTCGGGGTCGACAGTCAGGCTGCCGTCGTCATCCCAGGCGGGCATCCAGAACACCGCGTCGGGCGCGTAGCACGTGAGCCACTCGTCCCATTGCTTGTCGTCAAGCAACCGTGCTTCGCGGTAGAGAAACGCACGCACTTGTTCGAGATCAAAGGCCATGATGGGACTCCTCGTGAGTGCAGTTGGCGACTGGCAACGCATCGCCATCGCCAAGGGTGTCGGCATGCGCGTCGCATGCGTCAGGCGGGGCACTTGCCACCCTGGGCGTGTGGCGCTCGAATGCCGCAGCGGCGCGCATCGTGTCGAGCCAGTAACGGTGCTGCACGGCAAACAGTCCTTCGTCTTCGGTCTTCACGCCGCTCATTTTCGGATTGAGCCCGATCTGCTTCGCGGCGTCGTCGGGCCCGTCGACCCAATGCGTCGCGCCCCGGCACATGTCATTCCACGGCAGCGCCGATGCGGCATAGCCTTGCTGGCACGCGCGGAATTCTTCGAGATCGTCAGGCGTAGCCATGCCGCTCGCATTGAAGAAATCTTCGTATTGCCGGATCCGGTGCGCACGCGCTTCGGCAGATTCATTGCGCGGCGCGATGCAGTAGATCGTCACTTCGGTCTTGTCGACCGAGATCGGGCGCAGCACACGAATCTGGGAACTGAACTGATCCATCAGATACACGTTCGGGTAGAGGCACAGATTGCGCGAGTTGCCGATCATCCAGTCGGCGCGCGACTCGCCGTACGCGGCAACAAGCTCGTCGCGACGCGAAAACGCCGGCCGGTCCTCGGGGTTCGACCATTTGCTCCAGAGCAGCAGGTGCCCGTGTTCGAACGAATAAAAGCCGCCGCCTTGCTTGGCCCACTTCGATGCGTCCATCGCGCGCACGTTGTCGCCTTCGGCGGTGCTTTTGCGACGTCCCGTTGTGGCCGCGTAATTCCAGTGCACCGAACTCACGTGGTAGCCGTCTGCACCGTTCTCCGTCTGGAGTTTCCAGTTGCCGTCGTAGACATACGTCGATGCACCGCGCAGGACCTCGAGGCCGTCGGGCGACTGGTCGACGATCATGTCGATGATCTTTGCGGCCTCGCCGAGGTGTTCGACGAGCGGCGGCACGTCGGCGTTGAGGCTGCCGAACAGGAAGCCGCGATAGCTCTCGAAGCGCGCAACGCGGGCGAGATCGTGGCTGCCGTCGCGATTGAAGCTTGCGGGGTAGCCCGCTTCGGCCGGGTCCTTGACCTTGAGCAACTTGCCGCTGTTGCCGAACGTCCAGCCGTGAAACGGGCAGGTGAAACTCGACTTGTTGCCGCGTTTGTGACGGCACAGCATGGCGCCGCGATGCGAGCACGCGTTGATCAGCGCATTGAGCTCGCCTTGCTTGTTGCGCGTGATGACGATCGGCTGCCGCCCGATATACGTCGTGAAGTAGTCATTCGGGTTCGGAATCTGGCTCTCGTGAGCGAGATAGATCCAGTTGCGCTCGAAGATATGCGTCATCTCGAGATCGAACAACGTGGCGTCTGTGAACGCTGCGCGGTTCACGCGGTAGACCTGGTCGACCGGGTCCTCGACGAGCATGGTGTCGAGCAGCTGTTCGACAGGGCGATGAAAGGTGATGGGGCTAGTCATGCGCGGCTCCTGATTCGACACCTGTCTGCCATGCGGCGGGCAGGGGCCTGACGGGCCGGATCAACGGCGTGCGCGATGCGCTCCACTCCGCGTCACGAGGCGTGGGGTCGCGTTGTCTCCGGTCATTTTGGTTTTTCCGTGTTCCCATCCGCGTCGGATAGGCGTACATCTGTCTTGCTCGAAAAGGTATTGTTTTGATTTCGTACCGTTGAGCTAATGATAGGAACCGCTACATAAGCGTGTCCAAGATCACTCTCGTATCTTTGAATACCCTGAAGGTATCGTATGGACATCCGCCAATTGCGCTACTTCGTGGCCGTTGCGACCACCCAGAACTTCACGCGCGCTGCCGAACTGCTCAATATTTCGCAGCCGCCGTTGAGCCGTCAGATCCAGCAGATCGAAGAGGAAGTCGGTACGCGGTTGTTCGAGCGCGGCAGCCGGCCCGTCAAGCTGACGGAGGCGGGGCGCTTCTTTCTCGCGCACGCGAGCCGGCTCGTCGAGCAGACTGACGACTTGCCCAAGCTCACGCGACGGATCGCGCAGGTCGAGCGGCGGCTCGTGATCGGGTTCGTGCCGTCGACGCTGTATGGCGCATTGCCGATGGTGGTGCGGCGGTTCCGGCAGGCGCGGCCCGAGACGGCGGTGACGCTGACCGAGTTGTCGACGGTCGATCAGCTTCACGCGTTGCACAGCGGCGCGATCGATGTGGGCTTCGGGCGGATTCGCATCGACGACACGACCGTGCGGCGGCAGATTCTGCGGGAGGAACGACTGATGGTGGCGCTGCCCGACGATCATCCGCTGGTTCAACGCGTGAGTCCGCTCAGCCTCGCTGTGCTGGCGCGTGAACCGTTGATCGTCTATCCGCGCAAGCCGCGGCCGAGCTACGCGGACCAGGTGCTCGCGGCGTTCCGTGAGCGCGGGCTCGAAGTGGAAGCCGTGCACGAGGTCAACGAGCTGCAGACCGCGTTGGGTCTGGTTGCCGCAGGGGTGGGTGTTGCGCTTGTGCCGGCCGGGGTGCGGCGGCTCAAGCGCGATGATGTGGCGTACTGCGAACTCGACGACACCTCGATCGTATCGCCCGTGATCATGAGCACGCGGCTCAGCGACAACTCGGCGGATATCGGGCTGCTCTACGACCTGATCCAGCAGATTTACGTCGAGCGCGGCATCGAGCCGTATCGGGACGGCAGTGGTGCGTCGGCGAATGCGCCGTGGAGTAAGAAGTCGTAGTGAGGTTTCGGGGAGCGGCAAACAGCGGGCGCTTTTTGTTCCCCGGCTCCCCCGTGCCGTATCGAGCGGGGCGGATGCATGAAGCTTCGCTTGCGCGTCGAGCGATCGGCGCGAGTGGCCCTTGCTCGCGTTATCCGTCTTCCAGCGTGCGTCGCCGCCGCAAGGACAAAAGCGATTGGCGAGCGCTCAGAGCGCTCAGAGCGCTTTGAAGCGCACCGTCCCGTCTTCAAGCAGTCCGTGGAACATCTCGGCGGGCCGCACCCAGAGTCCGCGCTCGTGCGGCCAGAGGTGTTCATAGACGACCATCGGTTCGAGCGTCTCGGAGTGCTTCGCGGTGCCGACAACGCGATAGAGGCCACCTTTGTAGTGGCGATGGGTCGCGAGCGCGAGCGCTTCAGCTTCGGTGATGTCGGTCGTCATGCGGGGCTCCGGGAAAAGCGCGCATGTTAACGCTTTTGCTCGGTAGCGCCTGGGTTTGCCGGGCGAACCCGTCTCCGACCGTTGCTTCTCACAGGTCTCTCGTCTGCGCTGAACGGCCTTTCTCGACTAACCTCGTTTTTCGACCGTTTATCGCGACGCTGTCGACGTCAGCAGCGGATCAGGACGATAGAGCGCCGGGAAACGCTTGTGCAGCTCAGCGATCTTCGGCATGTCGTTGATCGCGATGTAGGGATCGTCGGGGTGCAGCGTCAGGTAGTCCTGGTGGTAGTCCTCGGCCGCATAGAAGCCCCTGAACTTCTCGACACCGGTCGCAATCGGGGCGTGGAAGACATGGGCTTGCCCAAGCTGCGCGACATAGGCGGATGCCACACGGGCTTGCGCATCGTTGACCGGGAAGATCGCCGAACGGTATTGCGTGCCTTCGTCGGGACCTTGTGTGTTGCGTAAGGTCGGGTCCTGTACGACCGAGAAGAACACCTGAAGCAAGCGCCCATAGCTGATCTGCGTCGGATCGAACGTAATCTCGACCGATTCGGCATGTCCCGTATCCCCTTCGCTCACGCGTTCATAGCTTGCCGATCCATGGCTGCCGCCGGAGTAGCCCGAGACCACGCGCGTGACCCCGTTCACATGCGCGAACACGCCTTGCACGCCCCAGAAGCAGCCGCCCGCGAGCACGGCTTTCTCGGTGTGTGCACCGGTCGCCGGTTCGTCTACGGCGGGTGCCGGCGCTGTCACGGCCGCTTCTGCATGTGCGCTGGCGTGCCACATCATCGCGCCGGCTGCGAGCAGTAGTGCGTAGGTCAGCGCACGCCATCCGCTGGTCGGGCGCATGGCGGATGCCATATGCGACCGTAACGCGCGCGATGCCAACCGCTTGACGACGGGCGGTAGCGAGCGATAGGGCGCGGCGACGTCCCGCTTGAGCGGGCTCGCTTCGCGCGAACGTAGGTGGGGCAGGTCGGGGCGAGTCATGATGCGCAATCCAAATCTCAATCCATTTCCGTTAACAAGCAGTGTCGCCCAAAACGCCGTGCCGTGCGTTAAACAACTTTCATGGCCCGGTGCGCGTTGTGTCATCCGGCGGGAATAAATCGCGCACGTGATTGGTTATATATTGATTGCCTGGATAAAAATAATTTTGGTTGATCTGTTTGATTGGTGCATTCAATATTAAAATATTTTCATTCCTTTGTTTGAATTGAGTCAGGGTGCCGCTCATAGACTGGTTTCACGGCGGGCGAAATGAATCGATATCGGATCCGATACGAATTTCATGGATGCAGACGCCGGATCGAACCGCATAGGGAGTGCATCATGAAAGCTTTGACTCTTGCCGCAGCGCTTGCCACGCTGGTCGCCGCCGCCCCGGTGTTTGCCGCAGACGCCCAGCCCGCGACGGATACGACTGTCGCTCAAAGTAGTTCAATGTCGGGCAATATGGTCATGCAGGAAGCGCAGGCCATGCAACCGGCCGCTAAAACCCGCCAACAGGTTTATCAGGAATTGCTTCAAGCTGAAAGAAGCGGTGAATTGCAACGACTGAATTCCACGCTGTATTCCAATTAAGTTTGAATTCGAGTATTTGAAATCGGCTGCGTGTTGGCTGGATTATCGGCCCGGGTTGTTGGTCCGATTTACTGGGTCGGTTTTTTGGGTCGGTTTATTGGCCCGGATTGGTGGTCACTGACGAGCGGTTCGCCGGTCTCGGCCTCTTGCGCCGATCACCGGGCGAACGTTGTCACGGCGGTGCGTAAAGTCGACGGATGGCGTGCGTCGAATGGCGCGCCGCCGGAAACCCATTTATCGGTCGCCACTTCTGGCGATCTTGACGGCGATCTCGACGGCTCCGCTGACGCTGTCACAACTTGTCATCGTCCGGCGCGCGCACAAAGCGGTGCGTCGGCGTATGATCCCGCGCTGACATAAGTCAATTCTGAGATAGATGCCGGCTCGTGCATCGATGATCGCCCGATCGAACCCGTCGGGCGAACCTCGATGATGCGGCCACGCGACGTCCTGCCGCGGTTGAGGCAGCGGGGCGCACGCGCAAACGGCACAGATATCCCCCGATCGATGACCGATACCTCCGAACACCGCGCAGACGCTGCCCCGGCCGAACCCGGCTTGTCCCTCAATTTCGAATGTTTGCCTGAGTGCGGCGGTTGCTGCCAGGACCTGCGCCTGCCGTTGACGATTGCGGAAGCGATCGCATGGCTCGAGCGCGGCGGCAAGGTCGAGATGCTCTGCGAAGCCATCCCTTGGGAAAGCGAACCCGCGCCCGACCAACTGGTCGCCGCGCACAAGCGCCGGCGGTCGTTCCCGGCGCAAAGCGGCGCGTTGCCGGTCCGTGTGATCGTCGTGCTGGCCGCGCGCTTCGAAGCAGGTTGTCCGAATCTGCTTCCCGATATGCGCTGCGGGATCTATCACGAGCGTCCGCTCGTGTGCCGTATCTACCCGGCGGAAATCAACCCGTTTATCGAATTGCAGCCGGCGCACAAGATGTGTCCGCCGCATGCGTGGTCGTCGACCACGCCGTTTATTCGAGGCGGCCAGATCGTCGATGCACAGGTCGCTGAAGATATCGCGAGCTCACGCGCGGCCGACCAGCGCGAGGCGCCGTTCAAGGCGCAGGTGTGTGAGGAGCTGGGCGTGGATATCGCGTCGTTCTCGACGCTGGGTTTCGCCGTGCATCATCCGGAGCGCGGTGCGCTGCTGGCTGCACTGCAACGCGTGGCGGCGCAGGCCGCGGCGGCGGATATGCCGATCGAAGATCCGGCCATGCTGATGCCCGCGTGGCGGTTTTCGAGCGATCGCCCGGATTACGCCGAAGCGTTGAAGTCGGTGGGCGCTGAAGTCGCTGCGGATGGTGAGGCCAGCGCGGGCGGTGCACCGTGGGAGCGGTTGTCGCTCGGTTGACGCGGACATCGAGTCCGGAGCGGGCCTTGATCTGCACCGGACCGGTCGCGCTCTGGACCGTGCGCGGCTCGCCGACCGTTTGCCTCGGATCTTCGCATCAGGCTGATCAACGCTACACGAGGTGCGTGACCGGCCGCTGCGCCTCCGCTTAACCCAGGGCGTACCCTGCGCCTCGCACCGTCTTTAACAAGGGGCGCTGAATCAGCCCTTTGATCTTCTTGCGCAACTGGCCGACATGCACGTCGACGATGTTCGTGCCCGGGTTGAAGTGATAGCCCCAGACAGCCTCGAACAGCCGTGTGCGCGTCAGCGTCTGCCCCGAGTTGCGCATCATGTACTCCATCAGCCGGAATTCCGTGGGCTGCAGCGGCTGCATGCGGTTTTCGCAGCGAATCGTGCGGCTCAACAAATCCAGTTCGATCGGACCCACGCGCAACGTCGTTTCGCGCAGCGAGACGGTCAGGCCGCCACTGCGTCGCAGCAGCACCTCGAAGCGTGCGATGACTTCATCGTTGTGATACGGCTTGACGATGTAGTCGTCGGCCCCGCCGCGCAGCGCCCGCACGCGGCGTTCGACACTGTCTTCGCCAAGCAGCACGACAGGGCCTTGTAACCCGGACGCGCGGATCGCAAGCAACGTGTCGAGGCTGTCGAGATCGGGGTGCAGCACGCCGATCGCAATCAGGTCATGACGGCCGGTCAGCGCGGCCGCCTGGCCGTCGATCCCGTCTCGCTTCCATTCGACGGCAAAGCCGTCGCGCTCGAGCGCGCCTGCGAGGGACGCGCCGTAGGTCGGGTCGCTTTCGATGAGCAGAATGGTCGGCATGATGTTCGGTATCGCTAGGCTGGGTACGTCAGAAGAATGCGTCGGGGTGTTGCCGGGGTATTACATCGGTGGGACGAGGCCCTTCTCGCCCACAGAGATCGTCTGCGCGGTGAGGGACCCGTCGTCGTTGCGGTGTGCAAAGAGCAGCACGTGAGCGCCCGGCGTGAGCAATGTCTTGTCGCCCGGTGCGATGCGAACGATCGGCGCGCTTTTGGGCACGAAGATCTTTTGCTCTCCACCCTTGTAGCGCACGGTCAGCGTGCGGCCCTGGCTCACGACGAGGTCACCGACGGTGCCGTTGGTCATCGAGCCGTTATTGCCAAGGTCCCACGGGCGATGGCCGTCGCCTGCGCCGCGCATGCTTTCGTCGAAGACATGAACTTCCAGTGCCTTGAGCGTGCCGTCGGCCTGAGGGACGGCCGCCGTGCCGACATAGCTGCCGGCCTTGATATCCGCCATGTCCGCCTGTGAGACACGGGCGACCCGGGTATCCTGCTCGAGGCGTACATCAAGTGCATCGCCCCCGTTGGGCTGAACATGCACGCTCGAGCCGCTGACAGACACCAGCGTGCCGCGAATGCGCGTCATCGACATCGGGGTCTGTGCGTGGGCCAGCACGACGAGTCCCGCCAGCAAGACAGGCACCGCCACGAGACGGGTCGTCCAGCGCGACGTGATCCAGGCCAGGGCCGTTTCCAGGCGCGTCGACCGTTTCCGGTCTGATCGCGCGGGCTGGACCGTCGCGGGGCGAGCAGTCGATGAGTGCTGCGAAAGCAAAGCGGAGTCGCGCATCGGGGGCCTCGGAGGCAAGGGGAAGTGGGCCCAGATTACGGTCGCGCGCGGGTCGCACGCATGACGTCTTGGTGACAAAAACGTAATCAAATCCGCGCGTTGCGCGGTCTAAAATGCACCTTAAAACTGGCTTGCAGGACATTCCATGAGCATCCTCGTTGTCGAAGACGACCCCAAAACGGGCGACTACCTGAAAAAAGGCCTCAAAGAGAGCGGCTACGCGGTGGATCTCGCTCGCACGGGCACCGACGGGCTGCATATGGCACTCGAGCATCCGTACGAGCTGGTCATTCTCGATGTGATGCTGCCGGGTATCGATGGCTGGGAAGTCATGCGCGCGTTGCGCTCCAAGCGTGACCTGCCTGTCATTTTTCTGACCGCGCGCGATCACGTGAACGACCGCATTCACGGCCTCGAACTCGGCGCCGACGATTACCTGGTCAAGCCGTTTTCGTTTACCGAGCTGGTACTGCGCGTGCGTACGCTGTTGCGGCGCGGCGTCGTGCGCGAGGCGGACTTCTTCGAATTCGCCGATCTCAAGCTCGACGTGCTCCGGCGCAAGGTCACGCGCCAGGGCGTCGATATCACCCTGACCAACAAGGAATTCATGCTGCTGCACCTGCTCGTCAAACGGCAAGGTGAGGCGCTGTCGCGCACGCAGATTGCATCGGAAGTCTGGGACATGAATTTCGACAGCGACACCAATGTGGTCGATGTCGCAGTCAAGCGCTTGCGCGCCAAGGTCGATCAGCCGTTCGAGAAGAAGCTGATCCACACGGTGCGCAGCATTGGCTACACGTTCGGAGAAGGCGCGTGAACACGATCAAGCTGTTTCGCTCGCTCTCGCTGACGGCACGCACGACGTTGCTCGTGAGCCTCAGCGCGTTTGCGATCATGAGCATGCTCGGCTGCTACCTGTATCAATCGGCGAAGGCCGGGGTCGAGAATCACGCCGTCACGCAGGCGGCGGGGCGCGCGGAGCACTATCGTCATCTGGTCAACGACGCCTTTACGGTCAAGCAGCTCGAACAGCGTCCGATGTTGTTCGAGACGATGCTGGGTGCCGAGCAGGATGTGCTGATGTTCCGTCGGCCGGGTGAGGCGCCGTTCATTCAGGTCAATCCCGCGCATATCCGCGTGCCGAAGCTCGATGCCGCGCCGGTCGGGCAGGGTCTTACGCGAGGTGATGTCCTCCACGATGTGCTGCCCAACGGCACGCCGATGGTCTGGGCCGCGGCGACCGCGAAGACGAATGACGGTGGCGACCTGGTCGAGGTCATCGCGGGACATCCGATGAATCACGAGATGCAGATGCTCGAGTCGTATCGGCTGCGCATCTTTACGGCGATCGGCGCTGCTGTCGTGATCTCGACTTTGGTCGGCTATCTGCTGATTCGCAGTGGCTTGTCCCCGGTTCGGGCCATGGCCGAACGCGCGTCGGAAATCACGCCGAAGAACTTGTCGGTGCGGCTCAGCGTCGAGTCGGCGCCGCTCGAGTTGCGGCTGCTCTCACATTCGTTCAACGCCATGCTCGACCGGCTGGCCGATGGGTATCAGCGATTGCAACAGTTCTCGGCCGATCTGGCGCATGAGATCCGCACGCCGATCGGTGCGTTGATTGGTACAACGCAGGTGACGCTCGGCAAGACGCGCGATGCCGAGGAATACGAGCATGTGCTCGAGTCGAATCTCGAAGAGCTGAATCGCCTCAAGAATATCGCCGAGAACATTCTCTTCCTCGCGCATGCCGATCACGCCGCGCTCGCGATTGACCGCGTCGAGATCGGGCTGGCCGATGAGCTCGGCAAGATCGCCGAGTATTTCGAGGGGCCGGCCGACGAGCGCGGCATGACGTTCGATATTGCAGCGACCGGCTCAATGTCGGCCAACGCCATGATGTGCCGGCGGGCGATCAACAATCTCGTCGTCAACGCGGTGCGTTATGCGCGCGAGAACACCGTGATTCGTCTGCGCGGCTCCGAGGATGCAAGCGGTGCGACGATCATTGTCGAAAACGAAGGCGAGACGATCGCACCCGAGCATCTCGCGCGTTTGTTCGACCGCTTCTATCGTGGTGATTCGGCACGGAGTCAGTTCACGGAATCGAACGGACTCGGTCTGGCGATCGTGCGCGCGATTATGAGTCTGCATGGCGGCACGGCCAAGGCCTCGTGCCCGCAGGCGAATCTGATCCGCTTCGAGTTGCATTTCCCGCCCGCTCCGGTGCGCTTCGAGGCGCAACAACCGGCGATGCCGCCGGCCTTCGCCGCGAGGCCTTCCGTGCAGAGCGCGTCGCCGGAGGTGTCGCATTCCGAGGCATCGGCCGCTGGGGCAAGGGCGTAAGCGCGCCAGGCCAGCGCAGGGCGTTCGCAACGTCAGCGGTCGAGGCAGTCATTTGTCTTGCCGTCAGGCGTTTGCGTCGCTGATACCGTCGAAGGGCATCGTCAGATCCGAGCGGCTGCCGTCCGCAGCGCTCGGCCCTCAGTCGTTCGCAAGCACTTGCGTCTGCCGCAGGTTTGACTTCGTGGCCTGCGGCTAACTCACGGCCTTGTGAACCATGCGCGCGAACGCGTCGACGATCGTTTGAACCTGAACGTTCTTGTGCGCGAGCGGACTGTTGGCGGGTTCCGGATGCACCAGCATCGTGGCGTTCGCCTCGAACACGATGACGTCGCCGTCGGGCATGAGCGAAAAGTCGATGCCCGCATAGTCGAGATCGATCCGATAGGCGATCGCGCGAATCGCTTCATAAGCACGTGGGCCCAGCACCGCTTCGGGATCGGCGAGAAAGCGCCGCTCCTCTTCGAGCTTCCACGGGTTGTCGACCATGTCGGCAGAGAAGTAGTGAACCAGCCAGTGGTCTGAAATCGCGAGGTGGTACGGATACGGTTCGCGATCGACAAAGATCATCCGGTACTTGCGGAAGTAGCCGTCAGCCGACCGGTAGTCATGAAATGCCGTGGCATAGACCGAATCGGCCCGCGCCAGCGCGGGCTGTTGCGTATCTGCGCGATCGTGGGCAAGGACGACGCCTTCGCCGCCATGCGAAGCCAGCGGCCGGAGGATGACGGGATAGGGCGGTCCGTCGCGTTCGAGCGAATCGGTGATCGACTCAGATCGGGTCTCGAACGCTTGCGCGGTCGGCGATGCTGCGTTGCCCTCAATACGCCTCGCTGCGGGCACGAGCACGCCATCCATGCCGTCCAGCAGGCCGGGCAGGCGGTCGCGCCGCGTGCGTGCGACGCGCGCCGGCGGATTCAGTACGGGGCGATGCGTGTGGTCCAGCAGCCCGGTGAGGCGCGCATCATCCGGCGCGATCACATCGGGGTCGCCGATGGCATTGAAGACGACATCGTGGGCCGGCGGCGAAGCGAGGTCTCGCTCCGACGCATAGTCTACGAAGTAGCGGATTTGCGTGTAATGGCGCTCGGGCATCAAGTGCTTGACCGGCACATTGCCGATTCCGCCGGCACAGGCGACCAGCACGCGCGGTGCGTGCGCGTCGCCTTGCTCGATATAGACCGCCTGTAGCGAGTAGGCGCGCTTCAGATGATCGGCGGCTGCGGCGGTCTCACCGCGCTCGCGCAGCAGCGAGGCGAGATTTTGATGGGCGATCGCAAGATTGGGGTTCAGCGCCAGCGTGACCCGATACCAGCGCTCGGCTTCGCGGAACTGCGCCTGGTTCATATACGCCGTCGCAATGTTGTACAGCGCGAGTGCGTTGCGTTCGGTCAGGGCGAGTGCAGCGAGGCGCGCGGCTGCGGCCTTCACGCGGTCGCCTATCGTTTCATAGGCCGCGGCGAGCGTGATCTGAAGTGTCGCATCGAGAGGCGATGCCTCGGCCGCGGCTTCGAGGCCGGCGATGGCCTCGGGTGTCACACCGGAGGATTCGGGCGGGGTGCGATCGTCACCGGACATGCAGGGGCTCCATCATGGGGGACCGTCATCATGCGCCAGATTGCACTGTTCGCACTACCCGGAGGAGCCTGTGGGGTGGCGTGCTGCATGTAAGGGGTAGGGCGAAGGGCTTTCGTGCCGGAAAGCCTGCTCGTCGCAAGCCTGCAGGCTTCGGCGCGGGACAGCCTGGTGGGGTATCGATATGACAAGGCAGGCGCTGAATCCCGGAGCGTCCACGAAGTCGCCCGCAGTCAGTATTTCCAGGGACTTCGGTGGCTCGTGGTCAGGCGATTGGATGGGTGTATTTGCAGGGTGTTTTTTACTTAAAAAAATATATTGCGTCATTTGCTTGTCATTCTCGAATGAAGGGAATAAGATTCGCCTCCTCGTTGCACAACGCAGGTTTCGCAGAGCAGGACGCGAAGTTGGGCAGTGCGGCGGGAAGCGTTATCTGGCAAGGGTTTCAAGCCGATAACGCCGTCAACGAAGTGAAGCGAAAGCAAAAAACTTGTTGACGAAACGAAGTGAGGTGTACATAATCTCGCTTCTCTGCTGCAAACGCAGCGACGCAGAAAACGCAGTGAAGTTTGAGCGGATTTTGCGAACGATCTTTAAAAATCTACAGCCGATAAGTGTGGGCGCTTGATAAGCGATGCACCGTCGGATCAGCGGATCGGTCTTCGGGCTGGTGTTGTTCTGATTGACGGTATAGCAAAGGTATTTATCAAGTCTCACACTCTGTAAAAGGTAAGTTTTGATTCATCGAAACTTGTCAGCACATTGAGTGAGCGACCGGTTCTTAACTGAACCGAAAACAGTAACAGGTATTGAACTGAAGAGTTTGATCCTGGCTCAGATTGAACGCTGGCGGCATGCCTTACACATGCAAGTCGAACGGCAGCACGGGAGCAATCCTGGTGGCGAGTGGCGAACGGGTGAGTAATACATCGGAACGTGTCCTGTAGTGGGGGATAGCCCGGCGAAAGCCGGATTAATACCGCATACGATCTACGGATGAAAGCGGGGGATCTTCGGACCTCGCGCTATAGGGGCGGCCGATGGCGGATTAGCTAGTTGGTGGGGTAAAGGCCTACCAAGGCGACGATCCGTAGCTGGTCTGAGAGGACGATCAGCCACACTGGGACTGAGACACGGCCCAGACTCCTACGGGAGGCAGCAGTGGGGAATTTTGGACAATGGGCGAAAGCCTGATCCAGCAATGCCGCGTGTGTGAAGAAGGCCTTCGGGTTGTAAAGCACTTTTGTCCGGAAAGAAAACGTTCTAGCTAATATCTGGGGCGGATGACGGTACCGGAAGAATAAGCACCGGCTAACTACGTGCCAGCAGCCGCGGTAATACGTAGGGTGCGAGCGTTAATCGGAATTACTGGGCGTAAAGCGTGCGCAGGCGGTTTGTTAAGACGGATGTGAAATCCCCGGGCTCAACCTGGGAACTGCATTCGTGACTGGCAAGCTAGAGTATGGCAGAGGGGGGTGGAATTCCACGTGTAGCAGTGAAATGCGTAGAGATGTGGAGGAACACCGATGGCGAAGGCAGCCCCCTGGGCCAATACTGACGCTCATGCACGAAAGCGTGGGGAGCAAACAGGATTAGATACCCTGGTAGTCCACGCCCTAAACGATGTCAACTAGTTGTTGGGGATTCATTTCCTTAGTAACGTAGCTAACGCGTGAAGTTGACCGCCTGGGGAGTACGGTCGCAAGATTAAAACTCAAAGGAATTGACGGGGACCCGCACAAGCGGTGGATGATGTGGATTAATTCGATGCAACGCGAAAAACCTTACCTACCCTTGACATGTACGGAACCCTGCTGAGAGGTGGGGGTGCTCGAAAGAGAGCCGTAACACAGGTGCTGCATGGCTGTCGTCAGCTCGTGTCGTGAGATGTTGGGTTAAGTCCCGCAACGAGCGCAACCCTTGTCCTTAGTTGCTACGCAAGAGCACTCTAGGGAGACTGCCGGTGACAAACCGGAGGAAGGTGGGGATGACGTCAAGTCCTCATGGCCCTTATGGGTAGGGCTTCACACGTCATACAATGGTCGGAACAGAGGGTTGCCAACCCGCGAGGGGGAGCTAATCCCAGAAAACCGATCGTAGTCCGGATTGCACTCTGCAACTCGAGTGCATGAAGCTGGAATCGCTAGTAATCGCGGATCAGCATGCCGCGGTGAATACGTTCCCGGGTCTTGTACACACCGCCCGTCACACCATGGGAGTGGGTTTTACCAGAAGTGGCTAGTCTAACCGCAAGGAGGACGGTCACCACGGTAGGATTCATGACTGGGGTGAAGTCGTAACAAGGTAGCCGTATCGGAAGGTGCGGCTGGATCACCTCCTTTCCAGAGCTCGCATCAACTGTTGAGCGCTCACACTTATTGGCTGTTTAACACGGAACCGGAATATCGGAGCCGTGATTGCTCTTTAACAATCTAGAAGAAGAATTTGTCTATTGGAAACGCACTTGAGATGGTGTGTGGAAGGTAGATGGGTTGTGATTGTATCAAATGTATTTAAGTGATCTTAAAGTCACTTGGAATACGGCAAACGCGAAAACTCAATTCTTATAACGTGGTCTGCTGTTCATGGCAGACATACGCGTTATAGGGTCAAGCGAACAAGTGCATGTGGTGGATGCCTTGGCGATCACAGGCGATGAAGGACGCGGTAGCCTGCGAAAAGTTGTGGGGAGCTGGCAAACGAGCTTTGATCCACAAATGTCCGAATGGGGAAACCCGGCCCTCTTGGGTCATCCATGACTGAATACATAGGTCATGTGAAGCGAACGCGGTGAACTGAAACATCTAAGTAGCCGCAGGAAAAGAAATCAACCGAGATTCCCAAAGTAGTGGCGAGCGAAATGGGATCAGCCTGTACTCTTTATTTGTATTGTTAGCCAAACGCTCTGGAAAGTGCGGCCATAGTGGGTGATAGCCCCGTAGGCGAAAACAGTATGAAAGAACTAGGTGTACGACAAGTAGGGCGGGACACGTGAAATCCTGTCTGAAGATGGGGGGACCATCCTCCAAGGCTAAATACTCGTGATCGACCGATAGTGAACCAGTACCGTGAGGGAAAGGCGAAAAGAACCCCGGGAGGGGAGTGAAATAGATCCTGAAACCGCATGCATACAAACAGTCGGAGCCTGGAAACGGGTGACGGCGTACCTTTTGTATAATGGGTCAGCGACTTACGTTCTGTAGCGAGCTTAACCGAGTAGGGAAGGCGTAGCGAAAGCGAGTCCGAATAGGGCGCATAGTTGCAGGGCGTAGACCCGAAACCGGATGATCTATCCATGGCCAGGATGAAGGTGCGGTAACACGTACTGGAGGTCCGAACCCACTAATGTTGAAAAATTAGGGGATGAGCTGTGGATAGGGGTGAAAGGCTAAACAAATCCGGAAATAGCTGGTTCTCTCCGAAAACTATTTAGGTAGTGCCTCGTGTATCACCTTCGGGGGTAGAGCACTGTCATGGTTGAAGGGTCCATTGCGGATTACTTCGCCATAGCAAACTCCGAATACCGAAGAGTGCAATCACGGGAGACAGACGTCGGGTGCTAACGTCCGACGTCAAGAGGGAAACAACCCAGACCGCCAGCTAAGGTCCCCAAGATTGGCTAAGTGGGAAACGAAGTGGGAAGGCTAAAACAGTCAGGAGGTTGGCTTAGAAGCAGCCACCCTTTAAAGAAAGCGTAATAGCTCACTGATCGAGTCGTCCTGCGCGGAAGATGTAACGGGGCTAAGCCAGTCACCGAAGCTGCGGATGCGTGCTTGCACGCATGGTAGGAGAGCGTTCCGTAAGCCTGCGAAGGTGCCTTGTAAAGGGTGCTGGAGGTATCGGAAGTGCGAATGCTGACATGAGTAGCGATAAAGGGGGTGAAAGGCCCCCTCGCCGTAAGCCCAAGGTTTCCTACGCAACGTTCATCGGCGTAGGGTGAGTCGGCCCCTAAGGCGAGGCAGAAATGCGTAGCTGATGGGAAGCAGGTTAATATTCCTGCACCGTCGTTAGATGCGATGGGGGGACGGATCGCGGAAGGTTGTCCGGGTGTTGGAAGTCCCGGTCGCTGCATTGGAGAAGGCACTTAGGCAAATCCGGGTGCGCAATTCAAGGGTGTGGCGCGAGCTTCTTCGGAAGCGAAGCAATTGGAAGTGGTTCCAAGAAAAGCCTCTAAGCTTCAGTCTAACGAGACCGTACCGCAAACCGACACAGGTGGGCGAGATGAGTATTCTAAGGCGCTTGAGAGAACTCGGGAGAAGGAACTCGGCAAATTGGTACCGTAACTTCGGGATAAGGTACGCCCTTGTAGCTTGATAGGCTTGCGCCTAAAGGGTGAAAGGGTTGCAATAAACTGGTGGCTGCGACTGTTTAATAAAAACACAGCACTCTGCAAACACGAAAGTGGACGTATAGGGTGTGACGCCTGCCCGGTGCCGGAAGATTAAATGATGGGGTGCAAGCTCTTGATTGAAGTCCCGGTAAACGGCGGCCGTAACTATAACGGTCCTAAGGTAGCGAAATTCCTTGTCGGGTAAGTTCCGACCTGCACGAATGGCGTAACGATGGCCACACTGTCTCCTCCCGAGACTCAGCGAAGTTGAAGTGTTTGTGATGATGCAATCTACCCGCGGCTAGACGGAAAGACCCCATGAACCTTTACTGTAGCTTTGCATTGGACTGTGAACCGATCTGTGTAGGATAGGTGGGAGGCTATGAAACCGGAACGCTAGTTTCGGTGGAGCCGACCTTGAAATACCACCCTGGTTTGTTTGCGGTTCTAACCTTGGCCCGTGATCCGGGTCGGGGACAGTGCATGGTAGGCAGTTTGACTGGGGCGGTCTCCTCCCAAAGCGTAACGGAGGAGTACGAAGGTACGCTAGGTACGGTCGGAAATCGTGCTGATAGTGCAATGGCATAAGCGTGCTTAACTGCGAGACTGACAAGTCGAGCAGGTGCGAAAGCAGGTCATAGTGATCCGGTGGTTCTGTATGGAAGGGCCATCGCTCAACGGATAAAAGGTACTCTGGGGATAACAGGCTGATACCGCCCAAGAGTTCATATCGACGGCGGTGTTTGGCACCTCGATGTCGGCTCATCTCATCCTGGGGCTGTAGCCGGTCCCAAGGGTATGGCTGTTCGCCATTTAAAGAGGTACGTGAGCTGGGTTTAAAACGTCGTGAGACAGTTTGGTCCCTATCTGCCGTGGGCGTTGGATATTTGAAGGGGGCTGCTCCTAGTACGAGAGGACCGGAGTGGACGAACCTCTGGTGTACCGGTTGTCACGCCAGTGGCATCGCCGGGTAGCTATGTTCGGAAGAGATAACCGCTGAAAGCATCTAAGCGGGAAACTCGCCTTAAGATGAGATATCCCTGGGGCTTCGAGCCCCTTGAAGGGTCGTTCAAGACCAGGACGTTGATAGGTCAGGTGTGGAAGCGCAGTAATGCGTTAAGCTAACTGATACTAATTGCCCGTAAGGCTTGATCCTATAACACGTGTGTTTGCCCTCCACGTGGACGTGAGTATCGTGTGTTTGCCCGATGCACTCACAACCCAAAATTCTTCTTCTCAGATTGGCTTGGTAGCGACGCTACTAAGCAACAAGTCATGCCTGATGACCACAGCGAGTTGGTACCACCCCTTCCCATCCCGAACAGGACCGTGAAACGACTCCACGCCGATGATAGTGCGGGTTCCCGTGTGAAAGTAGGTAATCGTCAGGCTGTTTAACACCAGAAAGCCCTGCTCTATCGAGCAGGGCTTTTTGCTTTTGTGCGTTGGATCTGATGCGGCATCGCGGTATCACGGCACTCGGGACGGTCATCGACCCGACCCGACCCGACCCGACCCGACGCGGCGAGGTGCTACACGCCGGTACTGTACGTGTGGTTCCCAACCCCAATCCCGACGCCAGTGTCGGCGCCGGTGATATTGGCCGGCTGATCGAAAACAAACGCGCCGGCAGGTACGTAGTGATCGATCGCCAGTGTGCTTCCGATCGTGATCATTGCGCCGCAGGCACTCCCTACGATTGCACCTAGGTACAGCGGGACGCAAGAACGGGTCTCGGATCGCGTGACCGAGGTCAACGCGCGTAGAAATTGCGCCGCCGCAAGTGCGCCGAAAATGCCGCCGGCCACGGTACCTGTGGCACTTCCGATCATCGGTGCAACCTGTTCGTTCGCGTTGAAACCCCATTCGACGTGGGGAATGATCCCCGCGACGCCTGCGCTGGCACCACCCGTGATAGCGAGGAGCGCCCCCGAAAAACCATGACAAAATGCGCCCCCGATCGAGCCCGTAGCCGACTTGGGTGGTCGTTGCCCATCGCTCGCCCGAGCTAGATTTTGCCAGCGACGTGATCCGGAGCCTGGGGCGCATTCAACGGTGTTGAGGTTGTCGGCAAGAAAGGGATTGCGCTCGGGGGGATAGTCCTCACCCGCACGGTCTTCGGAAAACGGGTCGAGTTGCGACGGATAACTTCCTCGTTGCGAAACGCGGCCGGGTTCCGACGAATCTCCGCCGGAAAACGGATTCAGATTGAGCGGATAAGCGTAGTAGGTCGACGACACGCTTGTTGATGAACTAAGGCACGGCACGTGCATCTCCTGAATCTGACGAGACGCCATTGTCCCGCCGCATCGGATATCGACTTGCGCAGATCGCTCGGCTCGCTAATCCCATCGTTGCACGCTTGGCAAAGTCGCCAGCGAAGCCGATCCGCGCAACGCGCGAGTTCAGTCCAGATGCGGCGTTGAACGCACATTCCCGAACCCGTCCATCGAAGGGTTCGTTGAGCCGCTGATCGGGTGGCTCATCGAGGCGTTGAATGTCCCTCCGTCGTCAACGACGCCGCCTCGCCAGGGCGTCGTTGTGCCACCGATGGCCTCCGCAAGTTCGAGCCATTGAGCATAGGCCGCTCCCCCGCCTGCCGCGCTGCCCATCACCATTCCGGCACCCGTTGCGTAGGCCACGGCGATCGGAGACGGCAGGGCGCACGGGATGATCTGGGCGATATGCATCGCGAACGCAGCCAAGGTGGCGCTGACCGCGCCGCCCGCCGCGCCGAGCACAATTCCCGCAGTCACCGCGGGGGCTGCCGTCGATTCATCCGTTCGCAGGCTCAGTGCCGTAGCCGTTTCGATCGTTGTCCAACCCACGACGGCTGCGCACGCGGCGAGTGCCAGCGCGGTGGCATTTCGAATCGTGGTGATGTTCCGCATGAACGCGCAGGCACGGCCTGCGACGGTCGGGGGTGGCGCCCGGCGCAAGGGCAAGTGCAACACCGGCGTTTGCGCGGACACGGATGGGGTATCCATATCGACTCCTGTATTCGATTTGCGAGCGCCCCCAGCATGCACCCACCTGCATCACGCGCACTTGTCGAAACAATGCAGAGATGCGACCCTCTTCACGTATACGATCACTCTGTGCTGGACGATAACCGCTTATGCCGACGCTGACCGGCCTCAATATCTATCCGATCAAATCCTGTGCGGGCCTGTCGCTCGACCGCGCGAAGATCACGCCATGGGGACTCGAGTGGGATCGCCACTGGATGGTCGTCGACGTTAACGACGGCTTCGTCACGCAGCGCACGTACCCCGACATGGCTTGCGTCATTCCGAGCTTCGAGGGCGACACGCTTGTGGTCCGCACGGATGGCATGCCCGACCTCGAGCTCCCGCTTGAACCGCGAGCCGCTGCATCACGCCGCGTCGTCAGCGTTTGGGACGACGCGTTCGGCGCAATGGATGAAGGCGACGCGGCGTCGCAATGGTTTTCGCAACGTTTTGATTCGACACTGCGTCTCGTACGATTCGACCGCAGCTTCAGCCGTCGGGTCAGCAAGAAGTGGACGGGAGAATACGACTCGGTCACGCAGTTCGCCGACGGCTTTCCCATTCTTGTGACGGGACAGAGTTCATTGGATGAGCTAAATGCCCGACTCAATGCGAAGGGTGCTCCGGCGATCCCGATGAATCGTTTTCGCCCCAATGTCGTCGTGTCGGGACTCGAAGCCTACGACGAAGACTTTATCGAGACGCTGGCCATCGGCGAGGCGCAATCGATCGTGCTTCGACTCTCGAAACCCTGTGCGCGTTGTCCGATTCCGACCATCAATCAGGCCGACGGCACGCGTGACCCTCACTGGCCGCACGAACCGCTCGATACGCTCGCGACGTATCGCGCCAATGCGCTCGTCGGAGGGGGCCTGACGTTTGGGCAAAATGCCATCGCGATCAAGGGCGAGGGTGAATGGCTTGAAGTCGGTGCATCGATCGAAGCCGAGTGGCATTTTGCGTGAGTGCCATCCAGGCTTTGCTTCAAGGCTGAATCGAATCGCTCGCGCCAGCCAGTCCGTACCGTTTGATCTTTTCGTACAACGTGGCCTTGCCGACCTGCAGCCGTTCCGCCGTGACCGCGACGACGCCGCCACATCGTGTCAGGGTGTCGGCGATCACCGCACGCTCGAATTGTTCGATGCGATCTTTGAGCGAGTCAGCCGAACCCTGATCGATATCGGTCTCCACACCTTGAGTCGACTCCTCAATGCCGAGTACGAAACGATCGGCGGCATTGCGTAGCTCGCGGAGATTGCCGGGCCACGAGCGCTGCATCAATGCATGCGCAAATACGGGTGTCAGCGCGGGCGCCGCCCGTCCATAACGCACCGCTGCATCGAGGACAAACGATTCGAACAGCGGCACGATATCTTCGCGCCGTTCGGCAAGCGGCGGCAACGCGATCGTCACGACATTGAGCCGGTAAAACAGATCGCGCCGGAATCGACCCTGCGTGATGTGTTCCTCCATATCGCCCTTGGCGGCCGCAACGATCCGGCAATCGACCCGAATCGGCTGATTCGAACCGAGCCGCTCGAGCGTGCCTTCCTGAAGCACGCGCAGCAGCTTCGCCTGAAGTGCGAGCGGCATGCTTTCGATCTCGTCGAGAAACAACGTGCCGCCCGACGCGTGTTCGATCTTGCCGATCCTGCGCTTGGCCGCGCCTGTAAACGCGCCGGCCTCATAGCCGAACATTTCCGACTCGAACATCGTCTCCGGCAATGCCGCGCAGTTCACTGCGAGAAACGGTTTCTCGCTGCGGCTCGATGACTCATGCAGGCTGCGTGCGATGAGTTCTTTGCCAGAGCCGGTGTCGCCATTGATGAGCACCGGCGCATCCGTCGGGCCGACATTGGCGATCAGGCGCCGTACCTGTTCGATAGAAGGGCTGCGGCCGATGATGCGCGTGGTCAGCGTGCGCTCGCTCGCGAGCGCGCTGCGCAGCGCGCGGTTCTCATGGACGAGCTGGCCGTGCTCGAGCGCGCGGCGCACCGTCTCGACCAGTCGTTCCGATGCAAACGGCTTTTCGATAAAGTCGTACGCGCCGTGCCGCATCGCGCTGACCGCCATCGAAATATCGCCATGACCCGTCATGAGGATCACCGGGAGGTCGGGGCGCTGAGCGCGGCATTGCTCGAGCAGATCGAGCCCGCTCATACCCGGCAGGCGCACGTCGCTGACGATCGCGCCAATCGGTGCAAGTTCGATTCGCGCGAGACCCTCTTCGGCCGAACCCACGCCCGTCGCGTCGAAATCGGCGAGCTGCAGGCTCTGCACGCTCGACAGTCGCACGAGTTCATCGTCTTCGACGACAAGTACCTGCCTGACTTCCTTCATGATTCGATCCCCTGAGCGCCGTCGGAGCGGCGCAATACCACCACAAACCGTGCTCCGCCTTCGGGCCGGTTGCTTGCAGACAGCGTGCCGCCGCAGTCGCGCAATATCGACGACGAAATCGCGAGACCGAGGCCCAGGCCATCGCCGATGTCCTTGGTCGTGTAAAACGGCTCGAACACGTGCGGCAATACATCTTCCGGCATCCCCGGACCGTTGTCGTCGATGGTCAGCGTGACATGGGCCGAATCGGCCTGAACGTCGATCGCAATGTGCGGTGACGGGCGACCCTTCAACGCGTCGAGTGCGTTGCCAAGAATGTTGATCAGCACCTGTTCAAGACGCAGGCCTTCTCCATGCACGCGCAGTGGCGAGTCGGGTCCTGCAGCGCCGGCGTCCGGCACTTGGGGACTGTCGAGTGCGATCCCGTCAAGCCGCGGCTTGAGCACCACGAGCACATTGCGCAACACCGCAGACAGCGATGCGTCGGACATCATCGGCCGCGCCTTGCCGACAAACAGCTTGAGCTGATTCGTGATGCGGCCCATGCGCTCGGTCAGTGACGCAATCGCCGCCAGATTGTCCGCCGCCGCATCGTACCGTCCGCGCTCGAGCAGAACGCGCGTGTTGTCCGAAAAACTGCGCAAGGCCGTCAGCGGCTGGTTGAGTTCGTGCGTGATGCCGGCCGCCATTTGTCCGAGCGCCGCAAGCTTGCTGGCCTGTATCAGCTCAGCTTGCGCCGCACGCAGCTCGTGTTCGGCCCGTGTGCGCTCGGCGACTTCGGAAGTCAGGCGCTCGTTCGCCGCCGACAGATCCGCAGTGCGCTCCTCGACACGACGATTCAACTGCGCATATGCGTGCTGCAGCCGCGCCCGGCTCAGTGCCGTCTCGACGGCACGCGCACGCCGCATTCGCATGTAGAACAAAAGCAGCGCAAGCGAAATCAATCCGAAGGCCGTGACCACCGATGCGTTCGCCGCGTCGCGCTCGACATTGGTCATCGGCGCCATGCTGACGAATTGCCAGGCAGGGTCGGCGAGATAGCGATGCGTTGCGAGGTAGGCGCGGGCAAGCGGTCGTTCACCGACGTGCACGACTTGCGCATTGTCAGCAAGACGATCGGTCACATTGATCGCAAGCGGAGCAAGCGGCTCCTGCGCATATTGGCGCACATCGCGGATCGCATTGAGCGTGGACGGTGCAACCGCCGAGAGCGTGCGGTATTTCCACGCAGGGTTCGACGACAGAAAGATCACGCCGTGATCATCGGCGACCATCATCGGCTCGGATTCGTCGGCATGCTGGAACCATTCAAGGTTGAGCTTGACGACCGCAACGCCGACCAGTTGTTTGTCGCGATAGACCGGCTGCGAAATGTAGTAACCCGGTTCGCGCGAGATCGTGCCAATGCCGAAGAACCGGCCCACGCCGCCGTTATGTGCATCGACGAAGTAAGGTCGGAACCGATAGTCCTGACCGATAAAGCTGCCCGACGTATTCCAGTTGCTCGCGGCGATACAACGTCCGTCGGCGCGCACGATATAGGTGACCGTCGCGCGCGCGTGGTCGTTGAGGTCGGTCAGGTAGCGATTCGCGCGATCGATCGACGCCGCATTGGGTGACACCAATGCGTCCTGCACGTACGGATGCAACGACAGCAGATAGGGCAGGTATTCGTAGCGGTCGAGCGTGCTCTTGAGCGTGCCGATATTGCGCTCGAGACGTGCCGCCGCGCCGCGCCGCAAATTTTCGATGCCGTGCTCGCGCGTCACGGTCCACACGGCCGAGCAGGCCAGCGCCATGGCGATGCCGAGTGCGGCCAGCGGTAGCAGGGTGCGGTACTTCATCAAGGATGCATGGGAAGGCGCGATGTCGATTCACCCGGATCATAGCGTGCGGGCATCCGTTTGAGCGCCTGCGTCGCATGATCGGCGAGGCGCGGCTGCGAATGTGCAACAGCCCGCGTCGAGCGAGGATCCGTTCGTGCGATGACCGGGCGCGCATACGGTTCGACGGAGCGCCGCCCATACCGGTCGTGTCCATGCGGACCGCCTTCCGGAAATCCGGAGCGCCCTTTGACGGATTTCCGGAATCCCGGACGCCACAGGGGATGCATTCCGCTCAAACCCTTGCCGGACAAGGCTTTGCCGAGGCATCGCAACTGGCATCGACCTTGCAATTCACTCGCCACGCCCCGACAGGGACATAACCATATCCGGAGACGCGCGTGAAAAAGCCCATCCATAAAGTGCTCTACGTCCAGGTGATCGTCGCGATCATCGCGGGCGTCCTGCTTGGCCACTTCTATCCCTCGATTGCCATCGACGCCAAGCCGCTTGGCGATGCATTCATCAAGCTGATCAAGATGGTCATCGGCCCGATCATCTTCTGTACGGTCGTCTCCGGCATTGCCGGCATGCAGGACGTCAAGAAGGTGGGCCGCGTCGGCGGCAAGGCCTTGCTGTACTTCGAAGTAGTCTCGACGTTCGCGCTTGTGCTGGGCTTGATCGCGACGCACGTGCTCAAGCCGGGCGCGGGCTTCAATGTCGACCCCGCCACGCTGGACGGCAAGGCGGTCGCGAGCTTCGCCGAAAAAGCGCATGGGCAGTCGACCGTCGACTTCCTGATGCACATCATCCCGAACACGATTTTCGATGCGTTCGCCCAGGGTGAGATCCTGCAGATCCTGCTGATCGCCATTCTGTTCGGCGTCGTGCTGGGTGCTTCGGGCGAGCGTGCCAAGCCGTTGACGGATCTGATCGATTCGACGTCGCATGCGTTGTTCAAGATCGTCGGCATCATCACGAAGCTCGCGCCGATCGGCGCGTTCGGTGCGATGGCCTTTACGATCGGCAAGTACGGCGTTGGCTCGCTGGTGCCGTTGCTCAAGCTGATCGGCACGTTCTATCTGACGTCGATCGTGTTTGTGCTCGTCGTGCTCGGTACGGTTGCGAGAATGACGGGCTTCAGCATTGTGCGTTTCGTGTCGTTCATCAAGGAAGAGTTGCTGATCGTGCTCGGCACGAGTTCGTCGGAAGCCGCACTGCCGCAACTGATGCAGAAACTCGAGAAGCTCGGCTGCTCGCGTTCGGTGGTGGGCCTGGTGGTTCCGACGGGGTATTCGTTCAACCTCGACGGCACGAATATCTACATGACCATGGCGGTCGTGTTTATCGCGCAGGCGACCAATACGGATCTGTCGCTGGGCCAGCAACTGACGTTGCTTGCCGTTGCGATGCTGACATCGAAGGGCGCCAGCGGGGTGACGGGCGCGGGCTTTATCACGCTCGCGGCAACGCTCGCCGTGGTGCCGACGATTCCGCTCACGGGCATGGTGCTGATCCTCGGCATCGATCGCTTTATGTCCGAGTGCCGTGCGCTGACGAATATCGTCGGCAATGGTGTGGCAACCGTCGTCGTGTCGTCGTGGGAAAAAGAACTGGACCGCAGCAAGTTGCGCGCGGTACTGGGCGGCTCGCGGGGCGCGGCCTCGTCTGAAACGGGCGCGATGGAAGTGTGATGCCGGATGTGCGGTAGTGACGTGATCGACCGCACAGGGTTCATCCGGTTCACGCGTCGACCGTAACGGCAGCCCGTGCATCAAAGCAAAAAGCCTCGTCATCGCTGACGAGGCTTTTTGTTATCCGGCAAGTGAAGCCATGTCTGAAGGTCGATCGATCTCTTGATCTCTTGATTTCGTGTTGTCACAGATCACTCGGCGCACAAGGTCATTTCCATGAGCCTCGGCGCCGCGGGTCGCTGCTACGAACTGTGCCTAGAACAAATACATACCGGCAACGAAGATCGCACCTGAGAACAGCAGCGCGGTCACGCAATACCCCATGATGTCGCGCACGCCCAGGCCCGCAATCGCCAGCGCGGGCAGGGCCCAGAACGGCTGAGCCATATTGGTCCACGCTTCCCCGTAGGCAATGGCCATGGCCGATTTGCCGAGATCCGCGCCCAATGCCTTTGCGGCCGGCATGACGAACGGGCCTTGCACCACCCAGTGGCCACCGCCCGAGGGCACCGCGAAGTTGATCACGGCCGAACTGAGGAAAGCCAGCAGCGGGAAGGTGTGAACGTTCGAGATGTCGATAAACCAGTTCGTGATGATGCCTGCCAGGCCGGAGTGGTCCATCGTGGCCTGAATGCCCGCATAAAACGGGAACTGGATCATGATGCCGGCGGTGCCGCGGGCCGCCTTGCCGACGGCGCGCGCATAGCCCATCGGGGTCTTGTGCAGCAGGATGCCGACGCCGAGGAACACGATATTGACCGTGTCGATATCGAGGCTGAAACCCTTCGTCGAGAAACGCACGCTGAGATAGCCCGCGATCAGCAGCGCGACGACGATCGACAGAATACGGCTTTCCTCGATGCGTTCCGCGAACGTCGCGTCCGGACCGAGCTTGCGCTCTTCGTTGGGTTCGTCGACGAGCAGCGCCGGGTCGACTGACACGACTTCGTCGGGGCGCGGCATCATCAGGCGCGTCAGGATCGGCAGCATGACGATCAGGCCGATCGTGATGAATGCGTTATATCCGGTGAAGATCGTTTGCGAAACCGGAATCAGGCCGATGACCTTTTCCATCGGGTTGCCCTTCGTTGCGGCAACGAGCGGCACCGAACCCGACAAGCCACCGTGCCACGTCAGGAAGCCCATATAGGCTGCCGCGACGAGCAGACGATAGTCCGTGCCCTTGACGCGGCGCGCGACCTCGCGTGCAAACATCGCACCGAGCACGAGGCCGAAGCCCCAGTTGATGGCACATGCGATGGCCGCGAGCAGCGCGACGAGCATGACGGCCTGACCCGGCGTGCGAGCGGCGCCTGCGAGCGCGGCGAGTCCGCGTTTCACAGGCCCCGACGAAGCGAGCGCGTGTCCGGTCACGAGAATCATCGCCATCTGCATCGAGAAGGCGAGCAGGTTCCAGAACCCCGAACCCCACATGAGCACGAGATCGGATGGCGAATGCGGTGTGAGTCCCAATGCCAGTCCGATCGTCACGAGCGTGAGCAGAATCGCAAAGATCAGCGGATCGGGCAGAAAACGATGAACAACTTGAGTGAAGAAACGTGCGATCCCCTGTACCACGACAGCCTCCTGAAACTAAACATGTTTATGTTTGTAAGCGGGAGGCATTGTGGCATGCCTTTTCATGCGACGCAGTGTCTTTATGTGTGTTGTGACGCGCGAAGCGTTGCTGGCAGCGCGTGCTCGTCAACTGTCGCTGACCTGTCCGCCAAACTCCAGCGACACCACACAAGACTGCGAAGGCGATAGGGGGCTACGCCTTGGCGGGCGCCGGGCCTGCGATGCTGTTTCGCGGCCTGCGTAGCGCCCGGCAGGCCGTGTGCGACGTCTTTACACCGCTCAATACGACAGCGCGAACGGCTCTTGCACCGGGTCGGGACCGAAGCGGTTAGGGCCGCGCGTGCCTTCCATGGCCATCAACACGAGCAGGATGATCCAGCCGATGCCAGGGATCACGATCACCAGCATCCACCAGCCCGTGCGATCGGTATCGTGCAAGCGGCGCACGCCCACAGCGATCGATGGCACGAGCACCGCGAGCGAATACAGACTCGAGAGCAATCGCACGCGCAGGATCGCGACATCCACGAAGATCAGCACCATGGTCGCGATGAAATTGAACAAGAGGAACATCCAGTATTCCTTGCGCCGCGCGCGGCCTTCGAATACGGCGTACGACTTGAGCACTTTCAGGTACCAGTCCATGAAGATCTCCGTTCGTTTCAAGAGGGGAAGCGATCGCCTGTGAGCGATCGCGCCGGTTGCGTGCTGTAGCGAATTTTGATCGCTCAGTCAGGAGTTTGACGACGTGTGCCGTTTGTTCCGCTTGCCGTGCCACTGGGTGTGTCGTTCGATGCGTGACCCGATGTCCCACGTTTGGCGCGTGCTCGACGCGACATCATATTCAGACCTTCAACCAGTGCGGAGAATGCCATTGCGCCGTAAATATAGCCCTTGGGAACGTGTGTGCCAAAGCCATCGGCGATCAGCGTCATACCGATGACGAGCAGGAAGCCGAGCGCCAGCATGACGATGGTCGGATTCCGGTTGATGAAGTTCGCGAGCGGTCCGGCCGCGAACAGCATCACGCCGACCGCGACGATGACGGCCGCAAACATGATGGGAATGTGTTCGGTCATGCCGACCGCGGTGATGATGCTGTCGACCGAAAACACCAGATCGAGCACGAGAATCTGGCCGATGGCCGCGACAAATCCGGCGGGAACGCGTTTGCCGTCGCTACCCGAGGCCTCGTGTTCATCGTCGCCCGCGATGTGATGATGGATTTCGCGCGTCGATTTCCAGACAAGGAACAAGCCGCCTGCGACGAGGATCAGGTCGCGCCATGAGAACCCGTGATCGAACAACGTGAACACAGGGGCCGTCATCCGAACGATGGTCGAGACGGTCGCGAGCAGCACGAGGCGCATCACGAGCGCGAGCCCGATCCCGATGCGCCGCGCATTTTCCCGATGCGCGGCGGGGAGCTTGTTGGTGAGGATCGAGATGAACAGCAGGTTGTCGATGCCGAGCACAACCTCCATTGCGATCAGCGTCGCAAGGGCTGCCCAGGCGGCCGGGTCCTGCACAAGGGTCACGAGGTCGTTCATGAAAGCTTTTTGTCAGGTTCGATTGTCGAATTCTGCCAGCATGCGTTCTACAACGGGTGACACTTTTTTCGTTCCGGTCGACGTTCGCTAACCGCCAACCGGCAAACATTCGCGCACCGAGCGCCGGTGCGATCGCCCGGCAGGCGCTGCGCGTTACTCCGACGGCCCCGGTACGAGCACTTCGCGGCTGCCGTTGACGCCCATCGCCGAGACCAATCCCGCAGCCTCCATCTGTTCGACGAGCCGCGCCGCGCGGTTGTAGCCGATCCGCAGCTGTCGTTGCACCGACGAAATCGACGCACGTCGCGAACGGACGACGAACGCGACGGCTTCATCGTACAACGGGTCGGCTTCGGGGTCGGTGACTTCGCCGAACAGGTCAGTCATCACGCCTTCGGCCGGACCCGGGTCAAGGATCGACGCTTCATACTCAGGCTCGCCGAACTGCTTGAGATGCTCGACCACGCGATGCACTTCATCATCGGCGACGAACGCACCGTGGATCCGTTGCGGATCGCCGGTGCCCGGAGGCAGGAACAGCATATCCCCTTGGCCCAACAACGTTTCGGCACCCATCTGATCGAGGATCGTACGCGAGTCGATCTTCGATGAGACCTGGAACGCGACGCGCGTTGGGATATTGGCCTTGATCAGCCCGGTGATCACGTCGACCGACGGCCGCTGCGTGGCGAGAATCAGGTGGATGCCCGACGCACGCGCTTTCTGAGCCAGCCGCGCAATCAGTTCTTCGATCTTCTTGCCAGCGACCATCATCAGGTCGGCGAGCTCGTCGATGATGACGACGATCAAGGGCAACGGCGCCAGCGGTTCGGGGGCGTCGGGTGTCAGTGAGAACGGATTGCCGATCTTGCGCTCGTCGCGCTCGGCATCGCGAATTTTCTGATTGAAACCGGCGATGTTACGCACGCCGAGTGCGGACATCAGTCGATAGCGTTTTTCCATCTCGCCGACGCACCAGTTCAGCGCGTTGGCCGCGAGCTTCATATCGGTGACGACAGGCGCCAGCAGATGCGGAATGCCTTCGTAGACCGAGAGCTCGAGCATCTTCGGATCGATCATGATCAGTCGCACGTCGGCGGGCGTTGCCTTGTAGAGCAGCGACAGGATCATGGCGTTGATCGCCACCGATTTGCCCGAACCGGTCGTACCCGCGACCAGCATGTGCGGTGCACGCGCGAGGTCGGTCACGACCGGTGTGCCGGTAATGTCCTTGCCCATCGCGATCGTCAGATGCGACTTCGACTGCTGATACGCCGTATCGGCGAGGATTTCAGACAGGCGGATGACCTGGCGTTTCGGGTTCGGCAGTTCGAGGCCCATGCAGGTCTTGCCGGGAATCGTCTCGACCACGCGAATCGACGTGAGGCCGAGGCCGCGCGACAGATCCTTCATCAGGCCGACGATCTGTGCGCCGCGCACGCCGAGCGCGGGCTCGACTTCGAAACGAGTGATCACGGGGCCGGCCGACGCGCCGACGACAGTGACCGGCACCTTGAATTCCTTGAGCCGCTGTTCGATCAGTTGCCCTGTTTCGGCGAGGATCGCTTCCGATGCGGGCTCGACAGTGTCTGCGACGGTAGCGAGCAAATCGAGCCCGGGCAGCTCGACATGCGATGCGGTCGGCGGATGGAATTCGAACTCGGTCGGCTGTTGTCCTCCCGGCAGGGGAGGGGCAGTCGTGCGTGGTGCCGCCGGTGCGGCAGATGCCAGGGGGGCGGGCACCGCGGGTGTAGCAGACGCAGCAGGTGTTACGACCGCGGCGGGTGCAACGGGCGCAGTGGAGGCAGCAGACGCAGTGGGCGTTACGGACGTGGCGGATGCCGCAGCCGCAGCGGACTCGGCGGGCGCTGCAGGTGCTGCGTGTTCGGCCTGAGTTAGCGCGCTTGGGGAAGCCGGCTGCGTGGCGCCTCGCGTCGCAAACATCGGAATCTGCGGGGTGGCGTGCGTCGGCGCGGCGATATTCGGCGTCGCGTAGTTGCCTGCCGAGAAGCTGACCGTTGACGGGGCTGCCGGAATAAACGACGGAATCGGGAACGCCGTCGCGAAATCCAGCGTGTCGAGTTCATCGGCCGGCGGCAGCAGCGGTTGATGCGGGGTGACCGAAACCTCTTGCTGAATGGCGGCGCTCTCCTGTGCAGGGAGGCTTGTCTCTGCGTGTGTCGTTTCAGCCGCCACTGCGTCGAGCGCTTCAGTCGCCGTCTCAGTCGTCGTTTCAGCGGCTACTTCGTCGAATGCTTCCGTATCGGCGAGCAACGACACGTGCGCCTCGAGCGACGTGAGATCAATGACGGGTACGTCGTCGTCCGTCGGTTCCCAGAACGACGGCTCATCGAGTTCATCGTCAATTTCCGCGCTTACGGTGTCCTCGACTACGTCGGAGACGGCGTAGAGCGGCACGGCGGCTGGCGTGTCGTTGTTCAACGCAGCGGCATCGCCCGACAAGGTGTGCGCTTCCATCGTGGTCGCATCACGTTGAATGACGTCGGCCGACGCGACGTCTGCCGGCAGGGCTCGCGACGGCGAGGCCTCGGGCAATACAGACTCCAGCGATCCGGCGTCACTGGCCTCGCTATGAGCCGGCGCAGTCGCTTCGAAGCGCTCTGTGTCGTGCCCGGATATCGGGCCTTGGTCGTTCACTACATCACCGGAAGTCGCTTCCACGTGAGGCGCCGCACGACCTGCTGTCGCGAGCGTGGGCCATTGCGCAGCCATGCGCTCGACATTGCGGAACGTTTCCGCGAGCGCGTTCGCCGATGGCGCGGTGATGGGAGCCTGCGCCGTTTGGGCGGCCTCTGCTGCCTCGGAATAGCTCGGAACAACCGGCGCCGAGGGCTGGGCGTTTGCCGCACCTGCCGACAATACGTCGACTTCGGACGTCATCGGAATCGGCGCTGGTGTATTCACTGTCCCAGCTTCTGCGTCCGCTGCTTTCGAACTTGCGCCTCGCGAGTTCGACGGCCCCGGTGCGACCTGTCCGTACGCGCGAGCGCGTAGCGCTGCAGCTGCGGCCTGGCGTGCGGCCGCCGCGGCGGCAACCTGTGCGGGCGTGCGCGAGCGCGCGGCAGTCGTTGTTTCTGAAGGATATGCAGGTTCGTCATGCGCGATCGTATTGGATGGCGCCGGCGAAGTGATGATGGTCCGGTATCCCTGCGGCGAGCGCGCGGAGGGTGCCGGGTCGTGCGCAGCGTCGCTGTGCAAGTCCGCGCGTGCGTCGATGCGCGCGCCGGTGCCTCGCACGCTCGACCCCATCGCGCGAGTCCGTGCGGCAATGCCCATCGACTCAGGCGTGATGACTTCCGCGGGTTGCGGCGCGACCGGAGCCGGCGCTCGTCGCGCCGCCGCGCGCGCAGCGTGGGCGTGCGTGCTCGCTGTGCTGAATACGGACGGACGCTGGCTCGTACCGAGTTCGCCCGGGGCGCGCAAGCCGCTTGACGGGCGTCGCTCGGTCAGCGGCCCCGTCCCGGCGGCGCTGGAACGCCAGCGTGGTTCGGCATTGCGAACGGCCTTCTCGGCGGCAGGGCGTCGTGCCGGCCGCGGAGTGTCTTCGGGCACAGCGCCGTTGCCGACGAGGTCGGAGACCAGCGCCGTCCAGCGCGTACCGAACAACCAGGGCAGACCCAGCGCGAGACCCACGACACCGGCCGCGACACTCGGGCCCGTTCCGAACGCATCAAGAAAGGCACGTCCGACACGATCGATCGAATCGTCGGGTGCCAGCCGGGTCCAGACACCCGCTTCGAGCAGTGCGCTAGCCACGAGCGCGCACAAGGCGCCCATGACAGTACGCGCGGTGCGGCGAGGCCCCTGCGTGTCCTCGTGCGCGCTCAGACGCGCCGCGACGAGTTGCCAGGCCAGTACTGCGACCCATAGCGTTGAAAACCCGAACCACCCCGTAACGACGTTATGCATGCTTGACGACCAACGCAGAAAATGCGGCGGCGTGCTCCGTCGGCCACCTCGTTGGTTCGCGGGCAGCCGTTCGTGAGACGCGCTTCAAAGCACCCGAGTTTACCCGTTCGCGCGCGTCGAGCGAATCTGGTTTGAGCACGCGATCCGTGGTAGGGCGTCGGCGGATTGACTAATCGAGAGGGGCAGATCCCGCATAGACGCGGGCAGGCCACAGACGGCAGACGGCAGACGCAAAGGGTCGAAACTGGATGGCACCGCGCCGCCTGGCGCCTGCTCGCATGTCAGGTCTGGTTGCGCAGCTCGGGTACCGGGCCACGGGGCGGCGCCGCCCAGACGCTGTTCGGATCGCCGTTGCGCCCGCGACGGTGCGTCAGCACGGCCAGCGTGACGAACAGCGCCGCAAAGACGAGCCCGGCGAAATCGATGCTCGCGAGTTGCCAATCACGCGACATCAGGCTCGTAAAAAGATTGTCGCTCGTGAGCAACGCGTCGAGCACCGGCACAAGCGCCGCACATACGGCGGTCACGATCAGCAAGTCGCGCGCGGCGAGGATCGGCGCACGTGCGATCGACCACACCACGGCGGCGCCGAGCACCGCGACATAGACCGACCACGCTTCAAACGACGGCACCAGCAGGGCGATGTCGAATGCGGCGGCAATGCTCGCGCAGGTGCCGACGCAGACAGCTACGGTAGCCCGCGCAATATTGCGGGTCGACAGCGGTTGTTCGTCACCGGCGCGTTTGCGGCGCGCTTCGATCCACAGCAGATTGCCGGTGAACACCAGAACCGCACCCGTGACACCGAGCACAAAATAAATCCAGCGCACGACCAGCCCGCCAAACGAACCGAAATGCAGTCCGTAGATCGCACTCGATACCGTATGGTTCGCGTCGCGCGTGGTGGCTGTCTGATGCGCAAGCACCCTGCCGTCATTGAGGCGTAGCAATACAGAACCGAGCGAGCCGAGCGCGCGGTCGCTGTCGCCCCAGACTTCGGCGGTGCCGTCGTCGGCGCCATAGCGCGAATACGCAATCCAGCGCGGGGTGAATCCGGCCACATCCGCACGGGCTCGCACAACGAGCGCGTTGACCTCCATCGGCTTGCCGGGAACAGCGACGACGGGTGAAGGAGGCACCGATGCGCGCATCGACGTGATTTCCTGCATCAGCTCGCCGTTGAACGCGATCGAGTTGAACAGCATCGCCGCGACAAGACCGAGGCAGAGCACACACCCCGTGAGGGCGATCACCGCATGAAACGGCAGGGCGAGCACGCCGACCGCGTTATGCGTGTCCTGCCAGAACATCTTGAGGTTCGCGCCGGGCCGCAGCGCGAACAAGTCGCGGGACAAGCGCGGCAAGTGAGTCAGGAACCCCGAGACAAGAGCGACGCCGAACATCAGCGACACGGCACCCATCAGATACAGGCCGAAATCGGGCAGCGCCAGCGAATAGTGAAGGCGGTCGATAAACTCCGACAGCCCGGGCCCCGTGCTCAGATCGAGCGTGTCGTGGTCGACGAGCATGAGCGACGGATTGAACGGTTCTGGCGTCGGCTTGACGACAGGGGCGGGCCGTCCTGCGGCGCTGGCTACGCGCGCGGCGCTTGCATTGCGTTCGCTGCGTTCGGCTTCGAGTTTTTTCAGGTGTGCGCGCTGTGCGATCGTGGCTTGTTCAGCCGCGCCCGTGGAGTCCTTCGAAAAGTCGTCGAAGCCGAGCGATGTGTCGAGCGGCGACTTGCCGCCGTCGGCGAGTCGAGCCTGCTGCCAGTCGACGCCGTCATTCCAGTAGACGTACGGTTCGCGATGCGTGTCGGTGGCGAGGACGATGCCGAAATTGTCCGCTGCCTTAGGATGCAGAGCGACAAGCGTTCCGACCAGCCGCTGGGCAGGCCCGCCGTCCGTCGGGAGATGTCGCGCCGGAGGGCGTTCCCAACGCGCGATCTCGTCGTGAAACATCGTCAGCGTGCCGCCGACGAATGCGATGAACAGGGCAAAGCCCGCGCAAATGCCGGCCCAGGTGTGGAGCCACTGGAAGGCGCGGAGGGTCGAAGGTTGCATAGCGAGTCAGACGAGCAGGTCAGGCGAGCTGTAAGGCACGCGCGGCATAAAGCAGCGCGAATGCGGCCAGATTGCCGGCGCCGAGCACCACGACGGCGCGCCGGGTTGTCGGCAATGCAAACGCACCGCAAAGAAGGCCGATCCACAATGGGAAGAACAATACCATTGCAAGGATAGCCGACCGATGCCATCCACCGGGCATGGCCCAGGCGAACGCCCCGGCGAGGGCAACGGACAACGGCAGAGAAAGGACAACGCTACTGCAAAGCCTCAACTTCATGAAGTCTCCGGACGTCCGCCGTTGGGCGGCGTGGCGGTCTTGTTGCCCGAAACGCGGGTGTGGCGATCATGCCGCCAGTAGACGCCGACAAACGGCGCCAGCGCCAGCCCGGCAGCGAGTGCTCCCGTTGCCGCGCAGAGCCCGGCCACGGTGCCGGCCTGCACGCACCACAACCACGCCGAGGCGAGGACGCAGACAAGCGCAGCCCCGAGCGAAGCGCCCGGCCGAAACGACGCACGCAGCAAGCGCTGGCGCGGCGATGCGAGGTAAATCAGTGCGCTCGCGATCAACGCGAGCAAAGTGGCGAAGAGTCCAGGCATAAATTATTGGACGAACATCGATCACCGGACCGTCGGAAAGTCAGCCGTAGAAAGCTGAAAACCGAATCCGCGGTTATTCGCGGAATCCGTGATTTTCATTTCAAATGCGTTATAAATGCGAATAGTTCGCATTTATAACATGGGGTCGGCTCTATCGCAATCTGGGCACGCTTACTAAACTAGCGGCCTGATTCCGCACCTCTCGAAAAGGCATCGATATGAAGACAAAGGCAGCGATTGCATGGAAAGCCGGCCAACCCCTGACCGTCGAAGAGGTCGATCTCGAAGGACCGCGTGCGGGTGAAGTGCTGATCGAGGTCAAGGCGACCGGAATCTGTCACACCGACTACTACACATTGTCGGGCGCCGATCCTGAAGGCCTGTTCCCGGCAATCCTCGGTCATGAAGGCGCGGGCGTCGTGGTCGACGTCGGTCCCGGTGTCAGCAGCCTGCGCAAGGGCGATCACGTGATCCCCCTCTATACGCCCGAATGCCGTCAGTGCAAGTTTTGCCTCTCGCGCAAGACCAATCTGTGCCAGGCGATCCGCTCGACCCAGGGCAAGGGCCTGATGCCCGACTCGACCTCGCGCTTCTCGCTCGACGGCAAGCCGCTGTTTCACTACATGGGCACCTCGACGTTCTCGAACTACATCGTCGTGCCGGAGATCGCGGTCGCCAAGATCCGCGAAGACGCGCCGTTCGACAAGGTCTGTTATATCGGCTGCGGCGTGACCACGGGCATCGGCGCGGTCGTCTATTCGGCGAAAGTCGAAGCGGGTGCCAATGTCGTGGTGTTCGGTCTGGGCGGCATCGGCCTGAACGTGATCCAGGGTGCGAAGATGGTCGGCGCCAACAAGATCATCGGCATCGACATCAACCCGGGCCGCGTCGAGCTTGCGAAGAAGTTCGGCATGACCGATTTCATCAACCCGAAGGACGTGGGCAATGTCGTCGACGCGATCGTGCAGCTGACCGACGGCGGCGCGGACTACTCGTTCGAATGCATCGGCAATGTGACGACGATGCGCCAGGCGCTCGAGTGCACGCACAAGGGCTGGGGCCAGTCGTTCATCATCGGCGTGGCAGCCGCGGGTCAGGAGATCAGCACACGGCCGTTCCAGCTCGTGACGGGCCGCGAATGGAAGGGCTCGGCCTTCGGTGGCGCACGCGGCCGTACCGACGTGCCGACCATCGTCGACTGGTACATGGAAGGCAAGATCAATATCGATGATCTGATCACGCACCGCCTGCCGCTCGAGAAGATCAACGAGGGCTTCGATTTGATGAAGGCCGGTGAATCGATCCGGTCAGTCGTGCTCTATTGATCGTGCTTTAGCCGGGCGAGGGCGCCGCTTCCCTGCGTTCGTTCGAACGCGGCGGGCGCCCCCGCGCACCGATCAGCCCGACCAGCCCGACCAGCCCGAACGAATCGATCAGCCCACGGAAATCGATCCGTCAGAACGCATCACGCAGTCCGAACCGATATCGACATGACGACCCACGACACCACTGCCGAGCTTGAACTGATCAGCGCCCATGGCAGCTTCGGCGGCAGCCAGCGCTTCTATCGTCACCGCTCAGCGGCGCTGGGCCTGCCCGCGCGCTTTTCGATCTTTCTTCCGGAGGGTGTCGACACCGGCGCACCCGTGCCGGCATTGATCTATCTGGCCGGGCTGACCTGCAATGAAGAGACGTTTCCGATCAAGGCGGGCGCGCAGCGTTTTGCGGCCGAGCACGGTCTGGCGTTGATCGCACCCGACACGAGCCCGCGCGGTGCGGGCGTGCCGGGTGAAACCGATGACTGGGATCTCGGTGTGGGCGCCGGGTTTTACGTCAATGCGACGCAGCCGCCGTGGAATCATCACTACCGGATGGACGCCTATGTGGCCGACGAACTCATCCGCCTGGTGACCGGATGCTTCAACATCGACGCATCGCGTATCGGACTGTTCGGTCACTCGATGGGCGGGCATGGCGCGCTGACCCTGGCGCTACGCAATCCGACGCTGTTTCGTTCAGTGTCGGCGTTTGCACCGGTCGCCGGACCCGCGAGCTGTCCGTGGGGTGAAAAGGCGTTTACGGCCTTTTTCGGCAACGACCGCGACGCCTGGCTGCGTCACGATGCGACCGCGCTGATCGGGCAACTCGGGAAACGCTTCGACGGCGAGATCCTCGTCGATCAGGGGCTCGATGACAAATTCCTCGCGACGCAACTCCGCATCGATGAATTCGAAACGGTATGCCGTGCGGCCGGACAAGCGCTGAAGCTCCGTCGTCATCCGGGATACGACCACGGCTACTACTTTATTTCGACGTTTATCGGCGACCACATCGCGCATCACGCGCGGGTGCTCAACGCGAAGTAGGCGACCCGCCTTCAAACAGATCCGAGCAGACCGAACGGCCGAACTCGGTCAGGGTCGACGAGCCGAGGCCGGCATCGTCGAGCGTCACCGTCGCGAGCCCGGCTTCGGTCAGCGAGGTCAGGTAGCGCCGCAGGGTGCTTTGCGCGAGCTGGGTCCGCTTGCTGAGTTTGGCGAGCGACCACACTTTGCCGGACGGGTCATTCGCGGCTTCCCACAGATGGGCGAGCACGGTCTCGACGACCGGGTCGATGCCATCGTCCGCCGATGTGCCGGAGCGAGCCGATGCGGCGGAGAGTTCGGGATTCGACATTCAGGGCACCTTGACGAGCTCAGCGTTGGGAAGACTCTCAATGTAGTCGATCGATGCGCGGCGCGCAGCGCTTTCGCTGCGCGCGCTCAGCAACCCGATCAGGAACGACTCGGACCGGATGAGGGTTTGCCGCCGGAAGCGCGCGGCGTGGATTGCGTCTGTGTATCGGTCGGCGAGTCGGATTCTGTCGTCGGCGTCGTGCCCTCAGCAGCCGTATCGCTTGCCGCTGGCGTGTCCCCTGCAGCGGGATCGGTCGTCACGGCTGGCGCACCGGGTGCACCTGATCGCGACTGCATCAGCACATTGCGTAGCGGATTGGCGATATCGATGCCAGCCGCGTTAAAGCTTTCGAGGATGCGCCGGTTGAACTCGCGCTGCACGGGCCAGCGCATCGTGTCACGGCACTGGATCTGACCGGCGAGCGTCACGGCGGCGCCATCGACGGCGTCGACACCCCAGAAGCTGAAGTCGGCGAGGATGCCGTCCTTGAATTGCGGGTCCTCGCGCAGCGACGCGCCGATTTGCTTGAGCTGTTCGATCGCACGGTCGACGTCGGCGCCGAACGCGATGCTCACGCGCACGGCGGCGTTGCCGATGCCGCGATTCACGTTGTTGACCGTCGTCACCGAGCTGAACGGTACGGTAAAGAGCGAACCGTCACCGCCACGCAGTCGCACGGTGCGGATCGACAGATACTCGACCGTGCCCGAGACGCCGGCGACGGTGACCCAGTCTCCGACCTGCATGGCGTTTTCCATCAGCAGGAAGATGCCCGTGATGAAGTCCTGCACGAGCTTTTGCGAACCGAAGCCGAGGGCGACGCCAAAGATACTCGCGCTGGCCAGCAGCGGCGCCGTATTCACGCCAAGCTGGCTCAGGCCGGTCAAGCCAACGACCAGCGCGATACCCACGAGCAAGGCGCTGCGCAACATCGGCAGCAAGGTGCGAAGACGCGTCGCGCGAAGGAATTCGCCGCGGTCGGTCCATTTACGCAGTCGCCGCTCGAATGCAATGTTCACGGCTTCCCAGAGCACGACGGCGATCGCCGCGGCGACCGCGATCGTCACGAGCGCTGAAATCAGGCGATGGCCAATCGGGTTCGACGCGAGAAAACGCAGCAGATGCACGCCCCAGATATCGAGCAGCGTGAGCAGCGCGATGACGCTGAGCACGGTCGAAATGACCTTCTGCAGCATCGGGTAGTAGCGGTACGCGCGCCGCTGGACGATCGACTTCTCGGCCGGCGCACCGCTGCCTTGAGCGGCCTGAGCGTCGGCGCCGTCGGACTCGCTGTCGCTTTGATTCACGCGGAACAGATGCGCGAGCGCGCCGAGCGACACGATTGCCACGACGCGCGCGACCACGAGCACGATCAGCGACAGGCCGCCGAGATGGATCAGCGTCTCGAAGCCGTTGTTGACGTCGAGCGCCCAGACAAACCACAGTGCGAGCACAAAGAACACGGCGACCGCGGCCCAGACGTCAGCAATCCAGTTGCCGAAATACGCGAGCGTCTTGCTATGCGACGTGGTATTGCGCAGCCAGCGGGCGACGGGCCGGCGGCACAGCAGGATGACGATGGCGACCATGATGTGCGCAATCAGCGCGGTCAGTTTCATGATCGCGAAATGCGCATCCATGCTCAGGCCGAGCGGAGGCAATGCTTCGGCAAACGCGCTGCCGACCCCTGCGACCGCGACGATGCGGCGCACCCAGAGCTGCACGAAGAGGGCGGTGTCATCGCTGACGCGCCACAGACGCAGCCCGGGTGAGCGCGGCGCGAAGAACAGGTTGCCGACAATCAGCACGCCGCGGCAGATCACATAGATATCGACCAGCGACGACAGCATCTCTTCGGCGGCGGACCCGTCGTCCATCAGGATCGACATCAACAGACTCGAGGTCAGCGCAAATCCGATCACCGGAATCGCGGCGAGCACGCCATTGAGCAGGGCGGCGGGTACGCGGCGCAATAGCGTCCAGTGGAGCGCCGCGTGTCGCTTGCCGCGCGCAATGGGCGTGTGATCGAGCGTGGGGGCGCGATGCGTGTCGCTCAGCAACGCTTCGCTGACCTGCTCGTCGCGTGCTTCTTCGCGCTCGTCGGCATTGAGTTCGGCCTCTTTCTGCTCGGCTTGTGCGGCGGCATTGGCGCGCGCCGCGATGGCGGTGCGAGGCCGCAAGGTCAATCGCCTCAGGACCCACTCGACGCCGAGCGCCGGGATCACGGTCGCCAGCATGAGCCAGACAATCTGCAGCAGTGAGGCACGTGCGTCCGGCGTCGCGGTATGCGCCGTCCACCATGCGCGAACCGAGGCGACGTCGAGCAGCGCGGAAAGCGAATGCCGGCTCTCGCGGCCGACCGTGTTGGCCCAATGGGCGAGTTGGCGCGACAGCTGGGTCACCAGTCCGTTGGACTTGAACGCGGCGGCGACGCCTGAGGCAGATGTCGCCGGAGCGGCGCTCGCGGCCGCAGGTGCGGACGCCGGCACGGGCGTCGCGAGCGCGCCGGCCGCGGCGACAGCGCGCAGGGTGTCTTCGACCTGCGCACGGCGTTTGGGGTCGTTGAGCACGATCAGCGCGTCACGCGCCTGAGCGGGCGTCAGGATGACCGGCGCGGCACTGGAGGCGGCCGTCGCACTGGCCGCCGATTCGGGCACGGACGTGGCGGAGTGACCCGACGACTGAGCCGATGCTGCGGTGGAAGCACTCAGGACGGAAAGAAGGACGAACAGGACAACGAGAAAACGGGGCATAAGCACAATGGCGTCGGGGCGACTGTCGAATGACCGTTCATTGTAAAGAATTCGCGCAGCGACCTTGCCGGTGCACTGCGCGATGCGCTGACTCTCGACGTTAAAAGGCGATATAGGGACCGGCACCGCCCGTCGTATTCGCGCCCGAGATCGCTGTGTAGACCGGGCGCCCGTAGAAGAACGGCAGCCCGAAATCGAACGTGGGCGTGCCGGTGAACGGCCCGCCAATATCGTTGTAGGCGAAGTTGCCGCTCGCAAACAGCGTCTGCGCGTTACCGATCGACAGGCTCGCGGTCGTCGTCGCGCCGTTCGTGCCCGTGATCGTCGCCGAAACGGCGGTCGTCGAGGTCGGGCAGAAGAAACCGCTGGCGTTCGAAGTCGTCGCACACTGCGGAATCGACCCGTCGGGAAAGAACAGGCCGTTCGATCCGGTGTCGAGCAGGCTTTGCGACAACTGCGTACCGCTGAACGTCGCGGTGAACTGGCCCGCAGAATTCGTTTTATAGACCGTCACGCCGGTCAGTGCATTGTTGCTTTGCGTGCCGATGCCGAAGATCAGCGAGCCTTGTGCCGTTGCGCTGCCGCCGGCCGGCAGAGCGGGCAGCATGACGAGCGAGCCGTTGTTATCGGACGCGAACCGCGCAACCGGATTCGGCACCTGCGATGCGACCGGCACCGTGGTGCCGGTGCAGACCGCACTGATGCAGCTGAAGTAAATCCCGACGGCTTGCTGGGCGCACGCCGTCCCGCAGTCGGTTGCCAGCGTACCGATACCGAGGATGCCGTTCGCACCCAGCGCGGCGACGGTCTGCTTGGTCGAGCTGTTGGCAGTGCAGTCCGTCGGCGGCGTCGGCACCGCGGCATCGCCGCTGATCTCGATGCCGATATTGCTGGCCGTCTCGCCCGCGATGTGAACATCGGCGGCACGTACGGCACCCCAGGTGACGCCGTCGGCAAACTGGGCGCATTCGCCGAGCGTGCCGCCGCCGCTCGCGGTCTGGGCGGTCAGTCCGAGTGACGAGATCGCCTGTGAGCTCACGAGCCGCAGGCCGGCGGACCCGGTATCGACCTGTACATGGTCCACCTGCGCACAGGTGGACGTACCCGGCTTGCAGATCGTCACCGTCACGAACGGAATATTCGGGCTCGTCGTCGCCGCCCCGTTGGTAACGGGCCCTGCACCGATCGTGATCGAAGCCACGTTCGACCCGGCTACGTTCGTCGACGGCGTCGTGCTGGCCGAGTTGGACGAACTGCCTCCCCCCCCTCCACAGGCGGACAGCACAACGAGACAAGCAAGTGTCGCGATCGACAGGAGCTGGCGCACGCGAGCCTCCTATTGGATGTCGTTGGCGGAAAACCCGGCTGGCATTGCAGAACGCAGATACGCGGTGCCCGAAAACGCGCCCATATGGCCGCCCGAGAGCACCACCAGATCGTCGAGCACGATGTTCGTGCGTCCGCGCAGGTGTCCGTCGGTCTGTGCGGCACTGACCGCCTGGGTGTACTCGGTGAAATAGGCCGTGCCGAGCAATTGTTTGAGCGGCGGCAGCACAGGGCCTTGCCACGCAATCGCAAACACCTGCCCCGCAGGCGACACGTATTCGTGAACGACCGTGCCCGATGGCAGGGTCAGGTTGTGACGCGTCGCGCCACCGGCAATGGTTTCCGCCTGGGCGCTTGCGCCAAGCGATGCGACATCGGTAGCGATCGAGCCGGCGTCGCCGCCCAGCGTCGCGAATGCGGCGGGGGCGAGCGCAAGCAGTGACAGAGCCGCGACGGCGCGGCGTACCGCGCGCGCTGATCGGGGAAACGCCCGGCACCCGGGTTCCCGGTGTTCTGCGCCATGCCGACGGCTGAATCTCATGAAGGGCTCCGACTGAGGTCTGGAATGACGACGCAGTGATGACGACGCAGTGGCAAGAATACCTGAGGCGTGCAAATTAAAGCGCGTGTATCAGCCAGGCGTGCGGGTCGAACCCTATCGTGATGCTCGCGTCAGCGCGCTGTCGCAGGTACGTCGCCGGACATCGACAATTCCCTGGCGGCATCTTGTAGCAATCCGAGTACCTGCTCGGACGACGGCGCGGCGTGACGGTCGATTCTTCGCATGTAAGGCGAGGTGATCACGCCGATTGCACTGCCGTCCGGCGCGTGGACCGGACACGAGATATCGGTCACCCCGTACGCCTGGCGGCTCGCCATGCTGCCGTGGCCGTCGAGCCGCACCTGCTCCAGCAGCGCATCGAGCGCCTCGGCCGAGGGGGCCGTTTCACCGTCGACAGCGACATGTTCGGCAAGCATGCGTTCGCGTTGCGCATCGGACTGAAAGGCCAGCATCACGGCGCCCGACCCCGTATCGACGAGGCTCAGACGCGAGCCGAGCCGGATCGACAGGCCCCAGATCCCCGGGCCGTCGGTCTGCGCGATGACCAGGATATTGCCGCGGTCGTAGATGCCGAGATGGCACGACTGCTCGGCCTGCGCGACAAACCGGTCCATGACGGGCCGCGCCGCTGCGATAAAGCGGCGGATCGGCGGCTGCTGGTGTGCGAGGGAGAACAGCTTGAGCGTGAGCGAGTAGCGGTCGCCGCCATCGGAGCGCGCCACGTACTCGCGCGCGACGAGGCGTTCGAGCATCCGGTAGATCTCGCTGGCGTTGCGGCCCAGCAGCTTGACGATCTCGGCGCGGGTCAGGCCGCGTTCCTGGGTCGACAGCAATTCAAGAATATCGAGACCCTTGTCGAGCGCCGGGGCGCGGTATTTGTCGTTGTCTTCGGTGGCCATAAGCTCGGAGGTCGTGAATGTGTTCCGTATTGCTGACATCCCGCCTTGACAGTCGGGATGTTCATATAAGAATATTCGATTCACGGATGAACATAAAGTGGTGACGCATTGACATGAATGCGCATCGCAACGCAGTCCCCCCGTTGCACATCGACCGGTGACCCGAAACCCCCCGATGGAACAAACCGATTCCCGTCTGATCCTGCTGTCACCCGAGGACAACTGTGTGATCGTTGCCCGAGACCTTGCCGAGGGCACGACGCTGATGCTTGAAGGCGCGTCGATCACGATGCCGCGCGCGATCGCGACAGGCCACAAGCTCGCACGCCGTGCGCTGTCACCGGATGAAAAGGTGGTTCGCTACGGTGCCGTGATCGGCCACGCGACGGTTGCCGTCGCGAAAGGCGAGCACCTGCACACGCACAACCTCGTCAGCGATTACATCCCGACGTATACGCATGACGATGGTCATGCCTTCGTTCAACACTGAGCGCCGCCCATGACGTCATCTTCCACGCTTCGTGCTCATCTTCGTGGTTATTTGCGCGCGGACGGCCGCAAGGGCATCCGCAACACCGTCGCCGTCTGCTATCTCGTCGAGTGCGCGCATCACGTCGCGCACCAGATCGTCAATGCGTTCCAGCCCACGTTCGAAGCGTGGGATGCGGGCACGGCGCCAATCGACGTGCCCGTGCACCTCATCGGCTTTCCTGGCTGCTATCCGAACAGCTATGCGGAAAAGATGGTCGAACGGATCACGACGCATCCGAATGTCGGCGCGGTGCTGTTTATCTCGCTCGGCTGCGAGAGCATGAACAAGCACTACCTCGAGACGCGCGTGCGCGAATCGGGTCGTCCGGTGCATGTGCTCACGATTCAGGAGCGCGGCGGCACGCGTGCGACCGTGCGTGAAGGCGTCGAATGGGTTCGCTGGGCGCGCGAGATGTTGCTCGAGCAAGAGCCCGTGCCGATGGGCATGGATGAGCTCGTGATCGGCACGGTCTGCGGCGGCTCCGACGGCACCAGTGGCATCACGGCCAACCCGGCGGTCGGGCGCGCGTTCGATCATTTCGTCGACGCGGGCGCGGCCTGCGTGTTCGAAGAAACGGGCGAGCTCGTCGGATGCGAGTTCCATATGGAGCGCCGCGCGGTGACGCCCGAACTCGGCCGCGAAATCGTGCGCTGTGTCGAGAAGGCCGCGCGCTACTACTCGATCATGGGGCACGGCAGTTTCGCGGTCGGCAATGCCGATGGCGGGCTGACCACGCAGGAAGAGAAATCGCTCGGCGCTTATGCGAAGAGCGGCCGCTCTTCGATCAGCGGCATTGTCAAACCCGGCGATGTCCCGCCGACCGGTGGCCTGTACCTGCTCGACGTCGTGCCCGATGGCGAGCCGCGTTTTGGTTTTCCGAACATCAGCGACAACGCCGAGATTGGCGAGCTCATCGCGTGCGGTGCCCATCTCGTGCTGTTCACGACGGGACGCGGCTCCGTGGTCGGCTCGGCGATTTCGCCGGTCATCAAGGTCTGCGCGAATGCAACGACCTATCGGAATCTGTCGGACGACATGGACGTCGACGCAGGCCGGATCCTCGAAGGCCGCGCGACGCTCGATGAGGTCGGGCAGGAGATCATCGACCTGACGCTCGCGGTCGCCAACGGCGCGCCGACGAAGTCCGAGTCGCTGGGTCACCAGGAATTCATCCTGACGTACAAGACGTTTGAGCCGGTCGGCCCGGCCTGTTTGCCACGCGGCGCAGGGACGATCAGTCTTGCCAGCGTGTGATGGAAGGGCGGTAACTGAACAGTCACTGAAGAGCGGTCGCGCATCGAGCAAGACGAATAACGTTGCAGTCAAGCCGTCCTGCGCCGCGGGTGCCGAGCGTGCTATTCGCCGGACCGGAACGAACACAACGAAGGTGGAGACAAGCTGAATCCATGAATGCGATCACGCATCGCCGGCCGCTCGGTCAACGCGGTCTGGAAGCGACAGGGATGGGACTCGGTGCAGCAGGCCTTGGCGGACTGTTTCGCGACGTCAGCGAGGTGGATGCCCAGGCGGCCATCGATGCCGCATGGGACGCGGGAGTACGAACCTTCGACGTCGCGCCATACTACGGCTACACCAAGGCCGAGCATCGGATGGGCCGCAATCTGCAGGCGCGCGATCGCGATACGTTCGTCCTGTCGACGAAGGTGGGCCGATTGATGCGGCCGCGCGCCGAACCTGCGTCGAGCGCGGCTCCGTTGAATGCGGGCGATGCGTGGATCAAACCGTTACCGTTCGAGCCACATTTCGACTACAGCTACGACGGCATCCTGCGCTCGTTTGAAGACAGTCAGCAACGTCTCGGCATGGCGCGGATCGATGTGATCCTGCTGCACGATATCGGTCGTGAGACGCATGGCGCTCAAGCCGATCATTATTGGCGGCAACTGGTCGATGGGGGCTTCCGTGCGCTTGACGAGCTGCGTCGCGAGCGCGGGGTGCGTGCAGTCGGACTCGGCGTCAATGAGTCGGCGGTGGTGCTCGACGCGATGCGCGAATTCGATATCGATTGCGCGTTGCTCGCGGGGCGCTACACCCTGCTCGAGCAGGCCTCGCTCGATGCGCTGTTGCCGGAATGTGTGAAGCGCGGCGTGGGTATTCTGCTTGGCGGAGCGTTCAATTCCGGCATTCTTGCCCAAGGCACCAAGGGCGATCTCAAGTTCAATTACGACACGGCAAGCGAAGCGATCATCGCGCGCGTGCGTGCGTTCGAAGCCGTCTGCGACGCCTATGACGTGCCGCTCGCGGCCGCGGCGCTTCAGTTCCCGTACGCCCATCCCGCGATCAGCTGCGTGATGACCGGCGCACGCAGTGCAAGCGAAGTGACGCAAAACGTTGGCAGCTTTACGTATCCGATCGCCGCTGCGTTCTGGCGCGCGCTCAAGGACGAAGGCCTGATTCGCGCGGACGCGCCCACGCCGGCTGAACCCGAGAAGCCCGTCATGATCGGGCAGCCGTGAGAGGGTGCGCCAGGAGGGCCATGCGTCAAGGTGCATGCGCCCCCATCAGGTACGCATTCGAGCAAAACACGTAGACACGCAGTTACCGAGACAGGAGAGACGCAATGGGCAACAGACTCGCGGGCAAGACGGTGCTGATTACCGCGGCGGCACAGGGGATTGGTTTGGCGAGCGCGGACCTGCTCGCGAGCGAAGGCGCACGTGTGATCGCCACCGACTTGCGCATCGAACCGCTGGCAGGCAAGCCTTATGACGTTCGCTCGCTCGACGTGCTGAATGCCGCAGCCATCGAGGCGCTGGCCAAAGAGATCGGCCCGATCGACGTGCTGTTCAACTGCGCTGGCTACGTCCACGCAGGCACGATTCTCGAATGCGATGAAAAGGCCTGGGACTTCTCGTTCGATCTCAACGCGAAGGCGATGTACCACACGATCCGCGCGTTCCTGCCGGGCATGCTCGAGAAGGGCAAGGGCTCGATCATCAATATGGCCTCGGCGGCATCGAGCGTCAAAGGCGTGCCGAACCGTTTCGCCTACGGCGCATCGAAGGCCGCGGTGATCGGCCTGACTAAGGCAGTGGCCGCCGACTTCGTCACGCGCGGCGTGCGTTGCAATGCGATCTGCCCGGGCACAGTCGACTCGCCGTCGCTGCACGATCGCATCGCGACGCAGGCGAAGGAGCAGGGCAAGACGTATGACGACGTGCACGCCGCTTTTGTGGGCCGTCAGCCGATGGGTCGCGTAGGCGATCCGCGCGAAATTGCCTCGCTCGTGCTGTATCTTGCTTCCGATGAGTCTGCGTTCACGACCGGGCAGGCCCATGTGATCGACGGCGGCTGGTCGAACTGACCGGCGCGCAGCCCTTATCCCGTTTGATTCGAATTTCCCTCGAAAGGATAGAAACACCATGAAATTGCTTCGATTTGGCGAGCGCGGACAGGAAAAGCCGGGCGCACTCGATGCGGATGGACGTATTCGCGATGTGTCGTCGGTGGTGGCCGACATTGACGGCGCCGTGCTCGGCGACGCTGCACTGGCGAAGTTGCGTGCCGTCGACCTCAAGTCGCTGCCGCTGGTGGCCGAAGGCGTGCGGATCGGACCGTGCGTCGGTCGTGTCGGCAAGTTTGTGTGTATCGGCCTCAACTACGCGGACCATGCGGCCGAGTCGAACCTGCCGATCCCGAGCGAACCCGTTGTCTTCAACAAGTGGACGAGCGCGATCATCGGACCGAACGACGATGTCGAGATCCCGCGCAATTCGAAGAAGACCGACTGGGAAGTCGAGCTGGGCGTGGTCATCGGCAAAGCGGCCAAGTACATCAGCGTGGAAGAAGCGCTCGATCACGTCGCCGGTTACTGCGTGATCAACGACGTGTCGGAACGTGAATGGCAGATCGAACGCAACGGCCAGTGGGACAAGGGCAAGGGTTTCGATACGTTCGGCCCGCTCGGTCCGTGGCTCGTGACGCGCGATGAAGTGCCCGATCCGCAGAAGCTCGGCTTGTGGCTCGAAGTCGATGGCCATCGCTATCAGAATGGCAATACGTCGACGATGATCTTTACCGTCGCACAGATTGTCAGCTACCTGAGCCAGTGCATGAGCCTGCAGCCGGGCGACGTGATTTCGACGGGCACGCCGCCGGGCGTGGGCATGGGCGTCAAGCCCGCGCCCGTGTTCCTGAAGGCCGGCCAGACCATGCGTCTGGGCATCGAAGGACTCGGCGAGCAACAGCAGCGCACGATCGCGGCTTGATGCACATCAGTCCCGAAGAGTAGGGCTGTGGTACCTTTGCCGGCTGCATCTGCCGCCGGCAAAGGCATGCATGCAGCGTTGACATCCGTTGTGAATGACGCGTGATGTCTCGCTGCGGCTCAAGAACAAGGCTGGCGGTGTAGTTGGACTGAGAGCTCACTGCCATGACCATTCTGAACGAGAACGGCGTCACCGTATCGGAGACGGCCGTCAACATCCCCGGGCAACCGCTTCGCATCAGCGATATCCGATCGACGCGCGTCGCGTCCGATACGCGCGGGATTGCGCTGCCGGTCTCCATTTCCGTGATCGGCGCGATCCTGCTCGTGATCGGCTTCATTCGCGCCTCCGGCGCCTTCTGGGTGCCCGGCATCATGCTGGTGGTCGTGGGCTGGCTCGCATGGTGGACACAGGACACGCGGCACCGTTTGTTCGTGACGACCGAATCGAAGGGCGAAGTCGAGGCGCTGGTCAGCGCCGACAAGGCCTTTCTCGAGCGCGTTGTCGCGGCGATTCAAGCCGCGCGCAATACGCCCCCTAAATCGGCGTCGTAAAGTCGGCGTCTTAGTTCTCTGTAGGAATAGTCCTCTTTTCGCAAGAGACGTGTCTTCTTTGCATTCCGATACAGCCGCGCTGTGAATAACCGCGGCTTTTCGATACATCCCCGATGCTAAAAAGCGACGCATGCGCGCTGTGATGACAGTGCGCGTGAGCTCCGCTTCGGCGGTCGTGCATCGGGTCCGGATGATCGGATCGAAGGAGAAACATGAAAGTGCAAAAAGCGGTACGGGTCGGTTGCGTCGCAGGGGCGCTGGTGAGTCTGTTGGGCTCGGTTCATGCGTCGGGAACTGCCGGCGCGCCCAATGCGAATACGGCTTCGGCGCCCGCGGCGATGGCCGCATCGGCGCCGTCAACAGGTTCATCTACAGCAGGGTCGCCTGCCGCAGGATCGCCTGCCGCAGGATTGCCTGCCACAGGATCGCCTGCCGCCGCTTCCACCGCGCAAGGTGCCCATCACGGTAAATCAACGACCGTGCGTGGTGAGATCCTGGCCAAGGTCATCTCGATCGATGCGTCGGCGGGTTCGATGGATGCGAAGGGCGATGACGGTATCGAACGCCACTTCGTGCTCGATACGCAGGTGCGGCAGACGGTCGCGACGGTCAAGCCCGGCGACTCGGTCAAGGTGCTGTTCGACCGCAGCGTCAAGGTCACGCTTAAGCCCGATGGCGAAAAGGCTCAGCCCGGCATGACGGACAACGGCTTCGATGCGACGGTCACGAGCGTGAACAAGAAGGCGAAGATGATCACGATCAAGGGTCCGAAGGGCAATAGCTTCGACCTCGATGTCGAACGTGCCGAGGTGCTTGATCGCGTCAAGGCCAATAGCGTCGTGCATATTGAATTCGGCCGACCTGTGGCATTGACGGTCACCCCTGCCTGAGAGGTCTGAATCGACCCGCTGCGAGCTCGTGAATCGCGAGCTCGCGAATCTGGCAGTGCGTTGACCGCGCGCTGCCGGATTCGCGCATTCCGGGCCGGTTGCCTACAATACGAGGGTTCCGACTTTCAAAAGAAGCAGGAGAACCCCATGAATTCCGGCGAAAACGCGGCGCACACCGCGACCGCAGAAGGGCAGCGTCTCGACCCGACGGCGTTGCGCGAATATGTCGACCGCAAGTGGGACGACGAAATCGTCCACGCATTGACCGACTACATTGCCGTCCCCGCCAAGAGCCCGATGTTCGATGCCGACTGGGCACGGCATGGTTATATCGACCGCGTCGTGACCGAAGCGGCGAAATGGGCCGAAGCGCAGCGTGTCAAAGGCCTCAAGCTCGAAGTGATTCGCCTCGAGGGCCGCACGCCGGTCATCTTTTTCGAAGCGCCCGCGACACGCTCGGGCAGCACCGAGACCATCGTGCTCTACGGTCACCTCGACAAACAGCCTGAGTTCGACGGCTGGCGTAGCGACCTCGGTCCCTGGACGCCGAAGTATCTCGACGGAAAGCTGTATGGCCGCGGCGGCGCCGACGATGGCTATGCGATTTACTCGAGCCTGACCGCACTGGCCGCGATCGATGCGCAGGGCGTGGAGCGCCCGCGTTGCGTCGGCTTGATCGAAACCTGCGAAGAGTCCGGCAGCTATGATTTGCTGCCCTATATCGACGCACTGCGCGAACGCCTCGGCGAAGTCGGTCTCGTCGTGTGCCTCGATTCCGGTGCGGGCAACTACGATCAGCTGTGGCTCACGACGTCGTTGCGCGGCGTGGTCGCCGGCAGCCTCGAGGTCGAAGTGCTCGATGAAGGCATCCACTCGGGCAGCAGCGGCATCGTGCCGTCGAGTTTCCGGATCATGCGTCACGTGCTCGAACGCCTCGAAGACAGTGGCACGGGCAATCTGTTACCGCAGGGGTTTCACTGCGCGATCCCGTCCAAACGCCTGAGCGAGGCCGAAGCGACCGCGGCCATCCTCGGTGACGATGTATGGAAAAAGATGCCGTGGGCGTGCGGTCAGGATGGCGGCCCGGTGTTGCCGGTCACGACCGATCCGACAGAGGCGCTGCTCAATTCGACGTGGCGTCCCGCGCTGTCCGTCACCGGCGCAGCAGGCCTGCCATCGCTCGAAAATGCGGGCAACGTGCTGCGTCCGCGCACGGCGTTCAAGCTGTCGTTGCGCTTGCCGCCGCTGGTCGACGCGGTTCAGGCACAGAGCGAACTCAAGACCTTGCTTGAACTCGATCCACCGTATAACGCGAAGGTCACCTTCGTGCCCGAGACGGGACCGGCGACGGGGTGGAGTGCCCCGGAACTCGCACCGTGGCTTGCGACGGCACTCGATGACGCATCGCGCCGGCACTACGGTGCTGCGTGTGCGTATATGGGGCAGGGCGGAACGATCCCGCTGATGAACGTGCTCAAGGAAGGCTTCCCGAAGTCGCAGTTCATGGTGTGCGGCGTACTGGGCCCGAAGTCCAATGCGCACGGCCCGAATGAATTCCTGCACGTGCCGTATGCGAAGAAGCTGACCGCAACGGTCGCCGAGGTCATTGCCGCGGCGCGCTGATCAGGATGATGAAAAACGAGGCCCCGGGCTTCAAAACCCGGGGCCTTTTTTGTTGACTACGATTTCGGAGCAGGCCCCGTCGATTTCCGCACGACGAGCCACGGCTCGTCGGCGATGCGCGTGGTCGGTTCCTTGCGCGGGTTGTGTATCAGGTCGAGTACCAGTTCGACCGCCATTTCGGCCGCTTGCGCCGTTGGAACGGCCACTGTCGTCAACGCCGGCCGCGCAAGCCGCGCCCAGTGAATGTCGGTGATGCCGATCACCGATAAATCCTCGGGCACGCGAAGCCCCCGATCGGCTGCGGCGTGAAGCACGCCGAGCGCCGGAAAGTCGTTCGAAACGAAAATCGCCGTCAGATCGGGCGACGCATCGAGCAGCTCCATCGTCGCGGCATAGCCGCCCTCGACGTTGTCTTCGACATACCGTGTCTCGCGCTCGAGGGTCGGTGTAAGCGCGGGATCAATCTCGCTCAGCGTGTCGACAAGACCCACGTAGCGCATCGCCTGCACGCCGCCCGGCTCACATCCGACGATCGCACCGATACGACGATGCCCGAGGTCGATCAGGTGCTGCGCGGCGAGCCTGCCGGCCTGACGGAAATCGACAGCAATGCACGGCACCCCCGGCGGCTGGTCAGGCTTCTCCCACATGCAGAGCACGACGGATGCGCCATGCCCCTGCGTCTTGATCAGGTCGTCGAAGTGCAGATCGGCATTCATGACGAGCACGCCTTGCGACAATGTGCCGGCGATCTGATCAAGGTACGCGCTGCCGACATTGATGTCGTTGTCCGTGTTGCAGACGAGCAGAAAGTGCCCGCGTTTGCGCGCGGCGCGTTCCGCCTCTAGTGCGAATTCCGGATAGAACGGGTTGGCGATCGACGACACCATGAGCGCAAGCGTCGGCGCACGCCCTTCGGCGAGCGCGCGGGCGGTCAGGTTCGGCCGGTAGCCGAGTGCGGCGACGGAGGCCAGCACGCGCTCGCGGGTCGCAGCGCCGACCTTGCCGCGATTGCGCAGCACGTTCGACACCGTTGCGGGCGTCACGCCTGCATGGCGGGCAACTTCGTTCAGAGTAGTCATGGGTTTGTGGGTAGCGCGGCTCGCGTTTCGACTCAAACAGGGAAAACGGCCGGCATGATTCACCCTCGCTCAGGCGTGATTGTGCGTGCGATTGACCGAAACGGGAACGCCACGGGTTAACGCTAGCTTGAGCGAGGTTAAGCGCTTGAGCTAAATTATTTTGGCTAAGGTTAAGCGCTTAATCTCAAAGAGGGAATATCCATGTCTGACTTGCGCCTCGGCGTCTGCTATTACCCCGAACATTGGGACGAGTCGATGTGGGCCGAAGACGCCCGCCGCATGCGCGAGCTCGGCATCAGGCAGGTTCGCATTGCCGAATTCGCATGGAGCCGTATCGAGCCGTCACCGGGCCAGTACGCGTGGGGCTGGCTCGACCGCGCGGTCGAGGCGATCGCCGCGGCGGGGCTCGAAGTCGTGATGTGCACGCCGACCGCCACGCCGCCAAAGTGGCTGATCGACGCGCATCCCGGCATCCTGGCCGTTGGCGCCGACGGACGCACGCGTGCCTTTGGTTCGCGTCGCCATTACGACTTTTCGTCACCGGAATACTTCAAGGCGGCGGGCGAGATCGCGCGGCAGGTGGCCCAGCGCTACGGCAAGCATCCGGCCGTCACCTCCTGGCAGATCGATAATGAGTTCGGCTGTCATCTGACTGTGCTGTCCTACTCGAAGCATGCCGTCACGCGTTTCCGCGAATGGCTCGCGCAACGCTACGGATCGGTCGAGGCGCTCAACCAGGCTTGGGGCACCGTGTTCTGGAGCATGGAATACCGTTCGTTCGACGAGATCGACGCGCCGATCGGCACCGTGACCGAGGCGCTGCCTGCGCACCGGCTCGACTACCGCCGGTTTGCGTCGGATGAAGTCGTGCGTTTCAACCGCATGCAGGTCGAGATCGTGCGCGCGCATTCGCCGGGCCGCCAGGTCGTGCACAACTTCATGCAGCTGTTTTCGGAGTTCGATCACTACAAGGTCGCGGCCGATCTCGATGCGGCGACCTGGGACAGCTATCCGCTCGGCGGCCTCGAGGAAGCCTGGTTCGACGCCGACACCAAGGCACGCTGGCTGCGCACCGGGCACCCCGACTACGCGTCGTTCAATCACGACCTGTATCGCGGCATGTCGAAGAACCCGTTCTGGGTCATGGAGCAGCAACCCGGCCCGGTCAACTGGGCGCACTGGAACCCGGCACCGTTGCCCGGGATGGTGCGCACATGGAGCTGGGAAGCCTTTGCGCACGGCGCCGGCACGGTGTCGTATTTCCGCTGGCGCCAGGTGCCGTTCGCGCAGGAGCAGATGCACGCGGGCCTGAACACGCCGGACAACCGCCTCGACATCGGCGGCGCCGAAGCGCGTCAGGTCGCGGAAGAAATCGGCAAGTTGCCTGAATCGGTCGCGCAACCGCGATCGACCGTCGCTCTGGTGTTCGACTACGCCTCGAAGTGGCTCTTCGACATCCATCCGCAAGGCATCGACTTCAACTACATGCGCTTCGCATTCGAGTATTACTCGGCATTGCGCTCGCTCGGCCTCGATGTCGACATCATCTCGAAGGACGCGCCGCTTGACGGGTATCGTCTGATCGTCGTGCCGTCGCTCGCCGTCGTCGACGACGCGTTTGTGTCGCGCATTGCGAAGAGTGGTGCACAGGTCGTGTTCGGACCCCGCACGGGCTCGAAGACCGACTCGCTCGCGATCCCCGCGAACCTGCCGGTCGGTCCGCTCGCTTCGCTGTTGCCGTTGCGCGTGTGGCGCGTGGAATCGATGCGGCCCAATGCGACGCTGCCGATCGACTATCACGGCCGCGGCGGCACCGCGCGTCACTGGCGCGAATTTATCGATCTGCCGGCGGACGCTTCGGTGTTGTCGTCGTATCCGGACGGTGGTGCAGCGGTGCTCCGGCATCGGAACTGTGTCTACCTGGCGAGCATTTTCGACGACCAGACGACGCGCGCGATCCTGCGCGATGCAGCGACGGCTGCAGGCGTTCCGACCGAGATGCTCGAAGAGGGCGTCCGGGTGTCGCGCCGCGCGGGCCTGACGTTCGTGTTCAACTACGGCGAGACGACCTACGCTTTGCCGGCTGGCGCGACGGTGGTGTTCGGCGACGCGCAAGTCGCTCCGCGGCAGGTGACGGTGTTCCGTGCCGCGAATGGCGATGCCGCGCACGTTCGCGATGCGCGCGCCGCGCTGGCGTCATAGTCGCGAACAGGCGGACTCGAAAACAAGCCCCGGGCAGCGAGAGCCGGCAGTAGCGCAGTGTTAGAAGGGGCAATGCTGGCGTTGTGCCAATAGAAGCAAGACAACAGAAGCAGGACAAAAACCCTCCAAGGAGACACGAGCATGACGAAATTCCGATGGGCAGCCGTTGCAGCGGCGCTGGCCGCCGCCAGCCTCGCAGGCGTCGCGGGTGCGGCGCAGGCCGGCGAACTCGACATGAATGTCGCGTTCAAGGGCGCAAGCCAGCGCGCCGTGTGGCAGTCGGTGTTCGACGACTTCCACAAGGCCAACCCCGACATCGAGGTCAAGGCCTCGTTTATCGACGAAGAAGCCTACAAGGTCCAGTTGCCGCAATGGCTCTCGACGGTCGCACCGGACGTCGTCAACTGGCATAACGGCGAGCGCATGAAGTACTACGCACGCCGTAACCTGCTCGAGGATCTCAGCGCCGATTGGGCGAAGAACGGCTGGAGCGACACGTACGCGTCGACCAAGGAAGCCTCGACGTTCAACGGCAAGCAGTACGCCGCGCCGACGGTGTATTACTCGTGGGGCATGTTCTATCGCAAGGATCTGTTCCAGAAGGCCGGCATCGCGAGCGAGCCGAAGACGTGGGACGAATTCCTCGAAGACGCGAAGAAGCTCAAGGCCGCGGGCATCACGCCGGTCGCCGTTGCGGGCCGCGATGCCTGGACGCTTGCCGGCTGGTTCGACTATCTTGATCTGCGCATCAACGGCAACGACTTCCATCAGAAGCTGATGGCGGGCGATATTGCGTACACCGACCCGCGCGTAAAGAAGGTCTACACGACGTGGAAGCAGCTGATTGACGACAAGACGTTCGAAGACAATGCGCTGTCGTACGATCTCGACGCCGCTCAGCCGTTCCTGTTCCAGGGCAAGGCCGCGATGATGCTGATGGGGACGTTCATCTCGGCGGGCTTCCCGGCGAACATCAAGGATCAGATGGGGTACTTCCAGTTCCCGATCATCGATTCGAAGGTGCCGACTGCTGAAGACGGCCCGATCGAGTGCCTGAATATTCCGGCGAAGGCGAAGCACAAGGCCGAAGCGCACAAGTTCCTCGCGTTTGTCGGCACGCCGGAGATCAGTGCGCGTCTGGCCGAAGGTCTCGGTTCGCTGCCTGCGAACAGCAAGTCGCCCGAGCCGGCCGATCCGATCAACAAGATCGGCTTCCAGATCCTGTCGTCGACCAAGGGCGGTATCGCTCAGTTCTATGATCGCGACATGACCAAGGAAATGGCGGACGAAGGCATGAAGGCCATGCAGCAATTTGTGGCCGATCCGTCGAAGCTCGACGAGCTGCTCACGCAACTTGAAGCCACGCGCAAGCGGATTTATCACAAGTCCTGAGCGGCGCGCGACGGCAAGCGGTGTAGGTGACGTTACGTAGGTCAGGTAGGGTCGCGTAGCGTCACGGAAGGTCACGCATTCGTTCGCTACGGCGGAATCGGGTCGATGAGTTGCGTTGACCGAGCGTCGCCTGCAGGTCGTCGTTGAATCGCTGTTGAGTGAAGGACGCAGTATCCGCCGGCGGGCGCAGTGGCAAGCGCCCGCCGCGGGCACGCTGGCCGCGTTCATGCGGCAGCGGAAAAGCAGGGTGCGGGCCACACGGCCCAGGAGTGTTCATGTCGATCTCTTCGCAACGCCCGGCAGACGATGCCGGCACCATGACCGGGCAGCGCGCACGCGCCGCGACCCGTTCCAACTGGCCCACTCAACGGCGCCATGTTCGTCACGGCCGGGCTGCATTTTTTTTCCTGTTGCCCGCGTGCCTGATGGTCGCGGTCTACATTGTTTATCCGATCTTCTCGACGTTGTGGCTCAGTCTTTACGATTGGGACGGCATGGCCGAGAAGACCTTTGTCGGGCTCGGCAACTACGTCGAGTTGTTCCACGCGCCGACCTTCTATACGGCGCTCAAGAACAACGTGCTGTGGCTCGTGTTCTTTTTGCTTGCACCGCCGATGGGGCTTGCCGTCGCGCTCTACCTGAATCAGAAAGTCCGTGGCATGCGCATCGTGAAGTCGCTGTTCTTCGCGCCGTTCGTGCTGTCGGGTGTCGTCGTCGGGCTGATCTTCAGCTGGTTCTACGATCCGACGTTCGGTCTGCTCGCGAAGATTCTCGGCCATGGCGTGCCCGTGCTCGGCGACGCGCGCTATGTGACCCTCGGCATCATCTTCGCGGCGCTGTGGCCGCAGACCGCGTACTGCATGATCCTGTATCTCACGGGGCTCACGACGATGAACCCCGAGGCCATCGAAGCGGCACGCATCGACGGCGCGCGCGGCTGGAAAATGTTCTGGCATATCGTGCTGCCCGAGCTCAGGCCTGCGACCTTCATGGCGATCGTCGTGACGATCATCGGCGCGCTGCGCAGTTTCGACCTGATCTCGGTGATGAGCGGCGGTGGCCCCTACGAAAGCTCGACCGTGCTCGCCTACTACATGTACGACCAGGCTATCAAGTACTACCGCCTCGGCTATTCGGCGGCGATTGCCGTCGTGCTGTTCGCGATCATGCTGGTCTATATCGTCTATCACCTGCGCAGGATGCTGCGCAACGAACGCTGACACGGGAGTCGCCTGATGTATCCGATGCCGATAGAGAAGTGGCGTCCCGCAAGCCGGACGTTCTACAAGATTTCCGTGCCCATCGCGTTGCTGATCTGGCTGTTGCCGATGCTCGCGGTGTTGGTGACGTCGGTGCGCTCCGCCGACGAACTCGCGATGGGCAACTACTGGGGCTGGCCGAAGGACGTCTCGCTGATCGCGAACTACCGTGACGCGCTGACTACCTCGCCGATGCTGCATTACTTCTGGAACAGCGTGCTGATCACGGTGCCTTCCGTCATCGGTGCCATCGCGCTCGCCTCCATGGCCGGCTTCGCGCTCGCGATCTATGCGTTTCCCGGTAACACTTTGCTGTTCGCCGTGTTTGTGGCGGGCAATTTCGTGCCGGTGCAAATTCTGATGATTCCCGTGCGCAATCTGTCGCTCGCCATGGGGCTCTACAACACGGTGTGGGCGCTCGTGCTGTTTCATATTGCATTCCAGACCGGCTTTTGCACGCTGTTCCTGCGCAACTTCATCAAGCAGCTTCCGTTCGAGCTCGTCGAATCGGCGCGCATCGAAGGCGCGAGCGAATGGCGCGTGTTCTATACGATCGTGCTGCCGTTGATCCGGCCTGCGCTCGCGGCACTTGCGGTGCTGGTCTTCACGTTTATCTGGAACGACTACTTCTGGGCGCTTTGCCTCACGCAGGGCGACGATGCCGCGCCGATCACGGTCGGTGTCGCGGCGCTCAAAGGGCAGTGGACGACGGCGTGGAATCTGGTGTCGGCAGGGTCGGTGCTCGCGGCGCTGCCCTCGGTTGCGATGTTCTGGGCGATGCAGCGACACTTTGTGGCAGGTCTGACTTTCGGGGCGACGAAGGGCTGAAGTCCGCGACATCAACGGAAATGTGATCGGTGTGACTGCGCATTCGAACCGTCGTCCGATGTTGGTATAGTGGCAGCCGCGAACAACGCGGTTCCGGACTGATGGGCCGCACCCTGGAGGAAGACATTGATGTTGACGAAGCACAAGGTATCGGCGCTCGCGGGCGCTTTCAGCCTGCTTGCAATCGCGGCGACCACCGCGATGGCGCAACCGGTTCCACTGACGACGGCTCAGGCGCCGCGGTTCGTGGTCGGCGACTCATGGACCTATACCCTGAGCGATCCGGGCAACCCCAGCCGTAAATTCAGCTTCGTTCAGTCGGTCCATTCGGTCAGCAACAACGAAGTCGGCGTGACCATCAGCAATAACGGGGGCACGATGCCCGCCACGTTCGATGCGAACGGCAACCTGACGTCGAATGGCTCGAAGCAATACTTGCCGAGCGACAGCAAGCTCAAGTTCCCGATGAGCGTGGGCAGCACGTGGTCGAGCCAGTTCACGACGCGCACCGGCAACGGCGATGCCGCGACGATGCTCAATGCGAAGGTCACGGCTGTCGAACAGGTCGAGACACTGGCCGGCACCTTCCAGGCATTCCGCATCGAAGAGACACTCGAAGTATCGGCCCCCAACGGGAAGTCGAGCTTCACGGAAACCGACTGGTATGCGCCGGATGCGAAGCGCATCGTCAAATTCAACTTCGTCGGTAAGGCACCCGATGGCACCACGTTCGGCACGCAGGCGGTGCTCGAGCAAATGGATATCAAGCACTGAGGTTGTGCTTCAAGGCGATAAGACGCTACGAAACGCTACGAGACGTCAAGAGGCCGCGCAGGATTGAACGGACTCTTTGAAACGGGATGATCGGTGTCGATCCGGCAAGGCAAAGGGCTGGGTTCTGTACAGAACCCAGCCCTTTTTGTTTAAGCGGAATGAAGCAGGATGCGGTCGTGCTTGTCGCGATGGCTGGCGCAGTGAAGCGACCGGCTTAGTTCGAAGCGGCCGAGGCGGGCGCTACCTCCGATGCCTTCTTCGATTTCTTGACGCGCTTCTTGTGCTTGACCGGCGGTACGCCATAAGAGCTCTGTGCCTCGGATGCTTGCGCGTCGGGCTGGGTGGCCGATGCGGGTTTGGCGGCCATGGCCGGAACGGCGGCCATGCAGATCACGGCGATCAGAGGGGTGAGCCAACGCTTCATTGAGCAATCTCCAGACAGGTCGAATAAAGTCAGGTGCGAACGGATGTGCGTGAGTATCACGGTTAAAAAATTCCGCCGCACCGCGCGACATGCGGTGTCCGTTTCGCCACACAACGCGAGTTGAATCGTTTTCGGCGCGGATACACGCGTCGTTCGTGGCGTTGCGTGCACTTTGACGGTGTCGTCGCGGCCACCGTATGTCCGGGGCCAGTCGCGCAATATGTTTTTCGAATATTGTTCGGCTACGCACGCATTGCGTGACGGCGCGCGCGCTTCGACAATGTGCCGTCCGCTCTTTTCGATCCAGGGAATGCCTTATGTCGACGCCTACATCCAGCTCCGCATCGAACGCCTCATCATTGGCCGCAACGTCAACGCATCCGGCCTACGAAACGCTCCTCGTTGAAACACGCGGCGCGGTCGGCCTGATCACGCTGAATCGTCCGAAGGCACTCAACGCGCTTAACAACACGCTCATCGATGAGCTCGTCGCGGCGCTGGGCCGTTTCGACGCCGACGAAGGCGTGGGCTGCATCGTGCTGACCGGCAGCGAGAAAGCGTTCGCCGCGGGCGTCGATATCAGCATGATGTCCGGCTACTCGTATATGGACGTGTTCAAGGCGAACTACCTCGGCGAGAACTGGGCGCGTCTGTCGAAGATCCGCAAGCCGGTCATTGCTGCAGTCGCGGGCTTCGCGCTCGGCGGCGGCTGCGAGCTTGCGATGTTGTGCGACTTCATCATCGCCGCGGACAACGCGAAGTTCGGCCAGCCGGAGGTCAAGCTCGGCGTGCTGCCGGGCTGCGGCGGCACGCAGCGCCTGCCCAAGGCGGTATCGAAGGCGAAGGCGATGGACATGTGCCTGACCGGCCGCATGATGGATGCGCAAGAGGCTGAGCGCGCGGGGCTGGTGTCACGCGTGGTGCCGCTTGGCTCCTTGCTCGACGAAGCGCTTGCGGCAGCGACGACGATCGCCGGTTACTCCCAGCCGATCGTCATGATGATCAAGGAAGCGGTGAATCGGGCCTACGAGACCCCGCTGTCGGAGGGGCTTCTGTTCGAACGACGCGTGTTCCACGCTGCGTTCGGCACCGAGGACCAGAAAGAGGGCATGAGCGCGTTTCTCGAGAAGCGGCCACCCGTGTTCAAGCATCGATAGGGCCGGGAACGGGGGCGGAACCCGCGCGGCGCGCAGGCGCGGCAAGCGGATCCGGCAAATGGGTGTGGCGAGCCGCGAGCGTTCATCGATGGGGCTGGACGCTGGGTCGACTGTCCGAGTTTGGCTGTTTTATCGTGTTCGATGGCAAACATGCCGGACTGAACGCTCCTACAATCGGTGTCCGATCTGAGACTCCCGGTCCGAGACAGTCATGAATGGTTTAGCCCGCGCCGTCGCACCTCGTTTTCACTACGCCTGGGTCGTTGCGGCCGTGGTGTTCTTCGTGCTGCTGTCGGCCGCCGGCACCCGTGCGACGCCCAGCGTGCTCATGCTGCCCCTCGAGCACGCATTCGGCTGGAGCCGCGCGACGATTTCGCTCGCGATTTCGGTAAATCTCGCGCTGTACGGCCTCACTGGCCCGTTTGCCGCCGCGGCCATGCAGCGTTTCGGTGTACGCCCGACCGTTGTGACGGCCTTGCTGGTGCTCGCGAGCGGTGTCGCGCTCAGCTCGGCCATGACCCAGCCGTGGCAGTTTGTCGCGACATGGGGCCTGATGGTCGGCTCGGCCACGGGCGTCGCTGCGCTCACGTTGTCCGCAACCATCGTCAATCGCTGGTTCACCAAGCGTCGCGGCCTCGTGATGGGCATGCTGACCGCGAGCACGGCGACCGGCCAGATGGTTTTCTTGCCGATGCTCGCAAGCGTGGTCGAGCACTTTGGCTGGCGTGCAGTTGTCGCGATCGTCGCGAGCGTCGTTGTCGTCGTCGCACCGGTGTTCTGGTTCCTGCTCAAGGAGCGCCCGTCGGATCTTGGCTTGCGCCCGTATGGCGAGCCCGATGACGCACCGCTCGCCCCGCCTGTGGCCACGGGCAATCCGCTTGTGACGGCGTTTTCCGCGCTGTTTTCCGCGGCGCGCACACGCGATTTCTGGCTGCTGTTCGCGAGCTTCTTTATCTGCGGCGCAAGCACGAACGGATATATCGGCACGCACCTGATCGCGATGTGCGCCGACTATGGCATCGACGAAGTACGCGGCGCCGGCTTGCTTGCCGCGATGGGTATCTTCGACCTGTTCGGCACGACGCTGTCCGGCTGGCTGTCGGACCGGTTCAATAGCCGCTATCTGCTGTTCTGGTACTACGGCCTGCGTGGCCTCTCGCTGATTTACCTGCCGTATGCGTTCGGCTTCGAATTCTTCGGCCTGCCGCTGTTTGCCGTGTTCTATGGCCTCGACTGGATCGCGACGGTGCCGCCGACAGTGCGGCTCGCAACCGATCGGTTCGGGAAGGCCGCCGCACCGGTCGTATTCGGTTGGGTCGTAGCGGGGCATCAGCTCGGCGCCGCGTTCGCCGCGCTCGGCGGCGGCTATCTTCGCGCGAGCCTCGGGACCTATACGGTGGCGTCGATGATCTCGGGCAGTCTCTGCCTGTGTGCCTCTGTCCTGGTGCTGCGGATCAATCGCCCGAGTACCCGGCCGACCGAACTCGCGTCGGCATGACGTCGACCCGACCCGAAGTCGGTTGACCTGGCGTCGGCCTGACCGGCGTCTGGGCTGTTTCATCGGATTCAGTCGTCTTTGAGCGCGCAGAGCGGCGGGGCGTGACCTGCCTGGCGCAGTGCTCGATAGCCTCTTTCTCTGACGATCCCGCGCCAGCGGGGTTTTCTCGCGTCACACTCTTCATGGAGAATGTCGACCATCGACGTCGCGCGCGCCCGTGCGTGCCGACGTCAGGTCGTATGCCGGGTCCCGGTCTTGCCGGGGCGTATCCGAGCATCTTCATAAGAGGCCAAGCCCTTGGGTCTACGTACGGATCGTCTGTGGTCGAAGCGGTTCTGGTGGCGTGCGCTGCTGTCGCTCGCGACGCTCGCGCTGCTCGTCGTGTGTGTGGCGGTCGGCGGATTCTGGTATCTGCTCGATGGCTCGCTGCCCCAGCTCGACGGAACGGTCGCGGTTGCGGCAAGCCGCGACGGCTGGGGCGCACACGCGTCTGAAGCGTCGATCGTGCGCGACAGCCTCGGGCATGTGACGATCGAGGCCCGAACGCGAAGCGATGCGGCATTTGCGACCGGCTACGCGCACGCGCAGGACCGTTTCTTTCAGATGGACCTGTTGCGGCGTGTGGCCGCGGGCGAACTCGCCGCGTTGTTCGGCGCGCAAGCCGTGCGTGTCGACGAGCAGAACCGGATGCATCGCTTTCGCGCCCGGGCGCGCGAGGTCGTCAACGCGCTGCCAGCCGATCAGCGCGCCTTGCTTGAAACCTACACGGCGGGCGTCAACGCGGGCCTCGCCTCGCTCAGGGTCCGGCCGTTCGAGTATTGCGTACTGCGCGTGAAGCCGCAGCCCTGGCGCGCCGAAGACTCGATACTCGCGCTGTACGCGATGTACCTCGATCTGCAATCCGGCGAGATGCGCCAGATCGCATCGCGCGGCGTGCTCGCACAGCAGATGTCACCGGCGTTGTCGGAGTTCCTGTTGCAAACAGCAAGTCACTGGGATGCGCCGCTCGATCGGGCCGTGCCGGCGAATATTCACGTGTCCGACAATGTGACTTCGCTCGCGATCCCGGCTGAACGCCCGGACTGGCTGGATGCGCCGACGGAAGACTCGCATTCGCTTTTGGGAGCGCGCGCCGACGACATCGATTGGCGAAGCGCCATCGGCAGCAACAGCTTCGCGGTGGCCGGGCCCCGGGCCGCGGCAGGGGGCGCCGCTCTTGTCGCGAACGACATGCACCTGGGCCTGAACCTGCCGAATATCTGGTACCGGCTCGCGATTCACGTCACTGCCTCCAACGGCGGCGCCTCTTTGCGCATTGCAGGTGTCAGCCTGCCTGGTGCGCCGCTGATCGTCGTCGGCAGCAATGGCGATGTTGCCTGGGGTTTCACGAACAGCTATGGCCACTACATCGACCTCGTCGAAGTCGAGACGGATCCTGCCCATCCGGCGCGATACCGTTCGCCGCCCGAGACATCTTCTGCACAGAGCGCGCACGAGGCGGTGCAGGCGCAACGCCGTCCGTTTGCGCGTCGCGATGCCGACGCGTCTGCATCTGCTGCGACGCCGCCGGCATCCAACCCCTCGGCATGGCGCACGGCGTCCGCGTACCGCGAAACGATTGAAGTGCATGGCGCGGCGCCCGTGTCGATCATCGTCTACGAAACGCAGTGGGGACCCGAGTGGCGTGTCGCGGGACACGTGTTCGCGGTGCACTGGGTCGCGCACGATCCGCGGGCCGCGAATCTGACGCTTGGCGACATGGAGCAGGCCCATGACGTCACGTCAGCGATGCGGGTCGCGCAACGCAGCGGCGTGCCGACGCAAAACATCGTGATCGCTGATCGCAGCGGCCATATCGGCTGGACGCTGGCCGGGCCGTTGCCCAATCGGGCTTCGAGCGTCGCAGCCGCCGGCGCCGCGCAAGGCGCTTCGGCGAACGTGACCGCTAACACGACTGAAAGCGCGGCTGAAACCACGGCCCAAAACAAAGCCCAAAACACGCCTGCACTTACGGCCGATGATGCGACGGAAAGCGCGACGCAAACGTCGCTGGCAAGCCCGGCTGGCATGACGCTGCCTGTTCCCGCAGACCGTTATGTCGGATGGCACGGTTACCTCGATCCTGCTGCCTACCCGGTTCGCATCGACCCGACGATCGGTGCACTCTGGACAGCGAACAATCGACAGCTCGACAGTGCCGAGCAATCGAAGATCGGCGATGGCGGTGCGGATGTCGGCGCGCGCGCGACGCAGATCCGCGATGACCTCGCCGCGCACGACGTCTTCGACGAACGCGGCTTGCTGGCGATCCAGCTCGACGATCGAGCGAGGGCGCTCGCGTTCTGGCGCACGGTCATGCTCGAAGCACTCGATACCCGTTCACTCGCGGGACATCCGGATCGGCAAGCGCTACGCGCACTCGTGTCGGAATGGGACGCGCGCGCCGATGTCGATTCTGTCGGCTACACGCTCGTGCGCGATTTCCAGACGGCGATGTATCAAGGTTGGTTTGGTGCGCTCGACGCGCGCATGTCGGGTCTGTACGCGGGCACCGGCTATCGTGCGGCGTCGTCGCGTTCGCTTGCGGTGATGGAGGCGCTCGCCAGTGCGCACGCATGGGTGCCCAAGCGTTTCGCAAGTTGGCAGGCGTTCGTGCTGAACCGGGTCGACGCCGTGATCGCGCGTGATACGGCCGATGGTGCGGTGCTCGATCGCGCGCGGTGGGGCGATCGAAACCGCGCGGCAATCGCTCATCCGTTTGCACGGCTGATGCCGGGATGGATTGCAACGCACCTGTCCGCGCCGCCCGACCGGCTTCCCGGCGATATCAACATGCCGCGTGTGCAGGGGCGCGGATTCGGTGCGTCGGAGCGCATGGTCGTGGCGCCGGGACATGAAGATCAGGGCATCCTCGAGATGCCCGGCGGAGCAAGCGGTCACCCGCTGTCGCCGTTCTTTCTTGCGGGCCACGAGGACTGGGTGCAAGGCCAGGCGTCGGCATTCCTGCCGGGCCCCGAGGCTCACCGGCTTCGACTCGTACCTAACTAACGGCCTTCAGTCATCACCGCGGGCGATGCACCCGCAGGCGCTGCGCCGGTCGGCACGGGCGCGGTGGCTTCCGCCGCAACAGGCGAGGCCGGAGCGGGCGGAGGGGGCGGCATCTTGTCGAGCATCTTGCTCTGACGCCAGTTGCCGAACTTGTAGTACAGGCCGACGAGCGTGACCGCGACGATCATGCCGAGCGGGAAGCTCCACCAGATTGCCTCGGCGCCGTACTTCGGAAGCAGCGCACGCGCGAACGGAATGCGTACGCCCCAGAGCGAGAACGTCAGCAGCAGCAACGGCGGCATGACCGCGCCGGTCGCACGAACGGCGCCGGAGAGCACGAACATGATCCCGAAGAGCGTGAACGTGCCGATCACGACCTCGTTGATATGCATGCCGATCCTGATCGCTTCGGTTTCGCTGCCGAGAAACAGGCCGAGCGCACCGCGTGAAAAGATGAGGATCACGACGGTTGGCAACGCGGTCATGATCACGCTGAACAGCACGCCGTATCGCGTGATCTTGCTCACGCGATCCCAACGCCGCGCTCCGACGTTCTGCGCGACCATCGACGAGACCGATGCCCCGACCGCGACGGCGGGCATCTGCACATAGGTCCAGAGCTGCGTGACTGCACCGTATGCGGCAGTCGTCGCGGTGCCGAACGTGTTGACCATGCCGATCATCGCGATCGCGGCGAGGGACACGACAAACAACTGCATGCCCATCGGCACACCCTTGAAGACGAGTGCGCGAAGGATCGAGGCGGTCGGTCGCAGGAATCCGAACTCGTGCGGATGCAGTAGCAGGAAATGCCGCCGGTGATGGAGCAGCAGGAACATGGCGATGATGCCGATGACCTGCGCCGTCAGCGTGGCGATCGCCGAACCCGCGATCCCGAAGCCGTGAAACGGCCCGATGCCGAAAATCAGCAGCGGATTGAGTCCGATATCGAGCACGACCGTCAGCGCCATCAGTACGAACGGCGTGCGCGCATCGCCCGCGCCGCGTAACACCATCGTCGCGCAGCCAAGGGTGTTGATGAACGGCAGCGCGATAAAGATCACGCGCAGATAGTCGATCGCGAGCGGGCGCGCGTCGAGCGGTGTGCGCATCGCGGTCAGGATATGCGGCGTGAACTGATACCCCGCGAGCGCGACGATCAGCGAGACCACGACGTAGAACGTGAGCCCTGAGCCGACCACTTGCTTGGCGCGTGTGAGATCGCGCGCACCGACCGCCTGCCCGACGAGAATCGTCGCGGCGAGACCGATGCCGAACACCGTGCCGAGCAGGAAGAACAGGATCAGGTTGGCGTTCGACGCGGCCGAGAGCGCGGCGGGGCCCAGGTAGTGCCCGATCCACGCGGCGTTGACCGAGCCGTTGAGCGACTGAAGGATATTGCTGCCCAGCGTGGGCAGCGCGAACTTCAACAGCGTGCTGCCGATCGGGCCGGTGGTCAGGTCGCGTTTCGCGCCCGGCGCTTTGCTCACCCGGCCAGCAGCGCTGGCGTCGGGCTGAGGCTGCGCGAGCGACGCCGTCGCGGGAACCGTGTCCGGGCCGACGTCGAGCGCGCTTTTCGCGCTGGCCGCGTTGGCCGTGCTGGTGTTCGAGTGTGCGGGATGACTGGCGTCGGCCATCGGATTGACGTTCTCGTCGGCCCCGCCACGCGGGACCGACGACGGCTTCGTATCGGCGTTGATGTGTTCTGCGTTCAACTCAGGCCATCCTTAACATGCCGACACCCACCATCACGGCCGCGAGGCCGCTCCATTGCCACGGCGTCATGCGTTCGCCGCGCATAAGCCCGATGATCGTTGTGACGACCGCCGACAAGGTGCTCAGCACCGTCACGATCGACAAGGCGCCCGTTTGCGCGCCGGCGGCGATCGACGTCAGGCCTGCCAGCCCCAGCAAACCGCAAATCAGCGTCAGGCCCCAGGCCCAGCGCTTCGACCGGCCCGCGGGCAGGCCATCGGGCGTATCGGCGCGGCGCGCAAGCGACGCACCGAGCACGGTCGTGCCGACCATATAGCTGATGACCAGCAGCGGCAACGTGCCGAGCACGGGCAGCACGAACCGGCCTTCGAGCCAGAAACCCACGCCGTACAGCACAGCGGACACGAGCGCCCACCCGACGGCCTGTTTCGCATGCGAGCGCACGGCCGGCTCCGACGACTCGCCGGACGCGATCAGCGGCACGCCGATGACGCACACCATGAGTCCGATCAGTTGTAACGCACCCAGGGCCTCGCCGGTCAGCACCGACAGCACGGTCGTAATCGCGCCGTAGCACGTCATGATCGGCGCAACGACGCCCGCATTGCCGAGCGACAACGCGCGCGAAAACGAAACGCTGCCGCCGAGCGTCGCCAGCGCACCCGCGAGCGCGATAGCCCAGCTCAGGGCAGGGGCGCCAGGAAGCGACGTCAGACGGCCGACGAATACGCACCATGCGACATAAGCGGCCACCACGCACAGGCCGAGCAATTGATAGCTGAATACGGCGCGGCGCACGCCGACCGCACGAGCGGCCGAGCCTGCGAGCGCGTCAGCGACACCATAAAAAGTGGCCGAAGCCAGACCGAGCACCACCGCATTGGACGCGGTTGAAGACGAGAACAGCATAGATTTTCAGCGCGCAAGGGAAGGCAGCCTGTCCGGGCGTTGCAGCACCGGGCCGCCGATCCGCCGCGAGGGCTGACCAGAAGAGTTTTTTTGGTGAACGTTGAATTTTATCGTGTTGAATTTTATCGAAATTCGCCGAATTGCGCCGAAGCGTAAATTCGCCCGGCAGGGATATTTCGATGTTGCGGTGCGGTTGAAAAACACCCGGAAGATGATGCGATTTGGCCTAACCATCGCGCGTATCGCGTCCTATAGTGAGGCAGTGTGGCCGCACGGTGGGGCGGCCGTCTTTCGCAGGAGATGACCGTGGCGCAACACAGAATGGTGCGTGTGACCCGTGACACTGGCGCGTTTGACGATTTCGGCCTGCCTCGCGTGTCGCGCGTGCGACCTCGAGTGGAACTGACCGCCGGGTGGCGCGTCACGCATGCGTTTCACGACTGGAAGGAACTTCAGGACTTTGTCGACGCGTGTCGCGCCGCCGGCGAAGACGCCTTTGGTGCGCCCCCGTCGCCCTGCGGCAACGAGGCCGCGTCGGATGTCGCCTGGGAGCGATTCCGGCGGCAATTGCGCATCGCATAAATTAAAAGCCTGATCGCTGGCTTCAGGCGCTCCCGCCGGGCGCCCGTTGCGGCGCGCCTCTTCTTCGCCGTTCGCGTTCGCGCCGGCTGCCCCGGATTGGCATGGATCGATCCCGCGCGATGCGGGACGCCCGCTATCGCATGTTCTCGCACGTTCTGTCGCCAGCGCTTCCTCGGATACTTGACTGACAACGTGAGCGCCCCCCGCACCGCGAGGTTGTATGACCTCTTGCCGGGCGAAATGGTGGGGTCGAAATACCCGGTGACGGAAGGCGAGTGAAAGCTGTACGACGACCTATCGACCGAAACCCTCCGTCCGGCTTGGTTTTACGCCAACATCATCGGGTTTTTACTAGGTAAATCAAGTACTTCAACGCCTTGACAGTGATCGTACAACCCCGCTATCGTGGGTCACTCAAACGGCCAGCCGCGCAGCGATCCCCATCCCGGGCGAGCCCAGAAAATATAAGGAGACGGCATGAGGTTGTCAGGCAAGTTGGCAGCACGAGTCGGTGCGTGGGTGATGGCGGCGTCCGCCGTCCCGGCCGTGGTCGGCGTGAGTTCGGCGTGGGCCGACCCGGTCACGATCAATGTCGTCGACGTCGCGGGCAACCTCGCGCTGACGCAGAAGGCGTTCGAAGCCTTCCGGGACAAGAACCCGACCCTCGTGTCGCAGATCACGTTCACCAACGCGCCCGCGCCGCAGTTGCCGGGCAAGATCAAGGCGATGCAGGGCGCCGGCCGGTCGGATATCGACCTGGTGCTCACCGGTACCGACGCGCTCGCGGCGGGCATCGAGCAGAACCTCTGGATGAAGCTGCTCCCCGACCATGACAAGGAATTCCCGGGCGTGCTCGACAAGTACGCGCCAGGTCCGCGCAAGATGCAGGACCTCGCGCAGGGGCAGGGGCTCGAAGTCACGTATATGCCGGCCGGGCCGCTGGTCGAATACAACCCCGCACACGTCAGCGATCCGCCCAAGACGCCGGAGCAGCTGCTGTCGTGGTGCAAGGCGCATCCGAACAAGCTGATTTACGCGCGTCCCGCGAACTCCGGGCCGGGCCGCACCTTTTTGATGGGCCTGCCGTACCTGCTCGGCGACAAGGATCCGCGCGATCCGGTTCATGGCTGGGACAAGACCTGGGCGTTCCTCAAGCAGCTCGATAGTTGCATTCCTTACTATCCGGGCGGCACGTCGGCCGTCATGAAAGAACTGGGCGAAGGTTCACGCGACATGACGGTGACCGTCACGGGCTGGGACATCAACCCGCGTGCGCTTGGCGTGGTGCCTGCCGAGTTCCGCGTGCAGGCATTCGACAACATGACGTGGGTCAACGACGCGCATTTCATGGTGATTCCGAAGGGCGTGGCGCCGGAGAAGTTGCCCGTGCTCTACAAGCTCATGAATTTCCTGCTCGAGCCGCAACAGCAGGCGATGACATACGACGACGGGTATTTCTATCCTGGACCGGCCGTCAAGGACGTGCCGCTGTCCGCCGCCCCTGCGCATAGCCAGGAAGTCATTCAGAAGTACGGACGACCCGAGTACGCGCAATGGATTGCCGGTCACCCGAATGTCGTCCCGCTCGATGCGAAGGCGATGGTGGCCGCGTTCCAGAAGTGGGACCAGGAAGTCGGCGCTCAGAAGACCAAGTAACCGGCCTGGCGCGCGTCGAACAAGGACATTCGCGATGAAACATACTTTCCAGCAATTGCGGCTCGACGGTGTCAGCCGGAGCTTCACGAACGCCGAGGGCCAGGCGGTCGCTGCGCTCAAGGGGCTTGATCTCGACGTGCGCCGCGGCGAGTTCATCGCGCTGCTCGGCCCGTCGGGCTGCGGTAAATCGACGGCGTTGAACTGTATCGCGGGTTTGAATGCGCTGACTGACGGCGGCATCTGGCTCGACGACACGCGCATCGACGTGCTGCCGCCCGAAAAGCGCGGCTTTGGCATGGTGTTCCAGAACTACGCGCTGTTTCCGCATATGAGCGTGCTCGGCAACGTGGGGTTCGGGCTGCGCATGCGCGGCCTGCCCGCGCGCGAGATTGAGCAGCGCGCACGCAAGGCGCTCGAACTTGTCCAGCTCGTCGGTCACGAGCGCAAGCTGCCCGGTCAGTTGTCGGGCGGTCAGCAACAGCGTGTCGCGATTGCGCGCGCGATCGTGATCGAGCCGCCGCTCGTGTTGATGGATGAGCCGCTGTCGAATCTCGATACGAAATTGCGTATCGAGATGCGCGGGGAGATCCGGCGCATTCATGGAGAACTCGAACGCGCGACGATCTACGTCACGCACGATCAGGACGAGGCGCTGTCGATGGCCGACCGCATTGTCGTGATGCGCGAAGGCACCGTGCAGCAGGTCGGCACGCCGCGGGAGGTCTATCGTCGTCCGTCGAATCTGCATGTCGCGCGGTTTATCGGCTATCGCAACGTGTTGCCGTTCGAGCTCGGCCCGGTGATCGACGGGCGGGCGACCCTGCGTGCGACAACGGCCGCCGGCGCTGTTTCCTTGCAGGGCACGACGATCGGGCCGCTGGGTCCGGGGCGGGTGAGTGTGGCGATGCGGCCCGATGACTTTGAACGCTCGACGGGCGGGGACAACGGGTTCAACGCGGTCGTCGAGACCGTGGAATATGGCGGGCGCGAATCGCTGCTGTCTGTGAAGGCGCCGTTCGGGCCTTTGTATGTGCGCATCGCAGGCGAAGCCGAGCGCGGCGAGACGGTGTCACTGCGCATCGCGCCCGATCGCGTGCTCGTCTATCCCGCGGAGAACGCCTGATGTCGACCCTTGGCACAGTGACGGCGCGTGCGCGCGCGCCGGTGTTCGATCCCAAGGCGTGGCTCGTCACGCCGGCGTTGGTCGCGCTCGTTGCGCTGTTCGTCTATCCGTTCGCCTATGGCGTCGCGTTGTCGTTGAGTTCGGCCGACGGCGGCGGCATCTGGTCGAACTATGCGAAGTTCTTCACCGACACGACGATGTGGCCGACGATCGTCGTCACGCTGAAGCTCGCCGTGCCGGCGACGCTGATCAACGTCCTGGGTGCGCTGCCGGTCGCCTTCGCGCTGCGACGCCATTCGCCGTATCAGAAGATCGTCACGACGCTGCTGGTGGTTCCCGTGACGCTGGGCACCGTGCTGATCGCCGACGGCATGCTGACGTACTTCGGGCCGAACGGCTGGTTTCCGCAGGTGCTGCACGGGTTGCATCTGTACAGCGACGAAGTCCGTCTGACGCACAACTATTGGGGTGTGCTGATTTCCCTGGTGATCTCGGGTTTCCCGTTCGCCTTTCTGCTCGTGCTGTCGTACGTGACGGGTATCGACCCAACGCTCGCGCGTGCGGCCGCGACGCTCGGTGCGAGCCCGTGGGAGCAGTTTCGCCATATCTATCTGCCCTTGCTCGCGCCCGGTCTGACGATGGCCGCCTGCCTGTCGTTCGTGCAGGCGTTCTCGGTGTTCCCGTCGGCCATTCTGCTCGGTGCGCCGGCCGGCCCGACACGCGTGGTGTCGATCGCCGCGTATGAGGCGGCGTTTGAAAACTACGATTACCCGATGGCATCGGCCATCGCGATCGTGATGGGCTTTGTGCAATTGCTGATCGTCGCGGGCATGCTCACGCTGCGCCGCGCGTTCTATAGCGGACCGACGACCGGAGGCAAGGGATGAATTCGTCTCAGACGACCGTCAAGATCGACGGTGCGCTGGCTTCGTCAGGCTCGACGCAGGACACGCAGCACACACAGGGCAGCAGCCGGGGCACGCACGGCCGGCCCGCGCGCGCGCCGACGTCGATCGCCGCGCGGTGCTATCGCGCGATCGTATGGGGCGTGATGGCGTTGTTCCTGCTCAATGTGCTGTTGATGATCGCCACCGTCGCGATGAATTCGTTCGCGACGCGCTGGTTCGGCACGCCGTTGCCGCAGGGTTTTACGGCGCACTGGTACGCGCAGGCCTGGAATGATTTCCAGCTCGCTTCCGTGCTGCGGGTGACGGTTGAGGTGGTCGGCGCGGTCGTGCTGCTGTCGATCGCGCTGGGCGTGCCGGCGGCTTACGCGCTGGCGCGTGTGGTTTTTCCCGGCAAGCGGCTCGTGATGCTTGTTTTCCTGCTGCCGCTGATGGTGCCGCCCGTGACCTACGGGATCCCGATGGCGACGGCGATGTACAAGATCGGCCTCGCCGGTACGCTGACCGGCGTGATCCTCGCGAATCTCGTGCCGTCGCTGCCGTTCGTGATCCTGGTCATGACGCCGTTTATCGAGCAGATCGACCCGAACCTCGAGTCGGCCGCACGCGTATTTGGCGCGACGACCGCGCGCTATTTCCGCCATGTGCTGCTGCCGCTGCTGGTGCCGGGCATGCTCGCGGCGGGGTTGCTCGTCCTGGTGCGCACGATCGGCATGTTCGAACTCACGTTCTTTACCGCCGGGCCGGGCACACAGACGCTCGTCGTGGCCTTGTATTACGCCGTGTTCTCAACGGGCGTGCGGGCGTCGCAGTCGATCGATGCCATGGCGATGATCTATATGGTCATCACGCTGGTCTGGGTCATCATCGCGCTGCAGTTCGTGAGCCCGACGCAGCTCGTGAGCCGGGTCAAGGAGACGCGTCACGACGTCTGACCCGGGCACCGGGCCCTTTCTCTGGATCAACCCATGAAGCATGTCCTTGTGACGGGAGCCGGCGGTCGCGTCGGCACCGTGTTGCGCGCGCATTGGCGCGCTCAGCAGCGCGCTGTGCACCTGTGTGACATCCGCGATCTCGGCGAGGCAGCGCCGAACGAGACGATCGTGAACGGCGATCTGCTCGACGCCGCGTTTCTCGATGGCGTGCTCGATGGGGTCGAGGTCATCGTGCATTTCGCGGGCAATCCGTGGAATCACGACCTCGATGCGATCGCGGGCCCGAACGTGATCGGCGTCGGCGACTTGTATGAGACCGCACGCGTGCGCGGCGTCAAACGCGTGATCTTCGCCAGCAGCAACCACGTCGTCGGCATGTACAAATCCGGAGAGCGCATCGATACCCTTGCACCGGTCAACCCGGATGGGTACTACGGCGTCAGCAAGGTATGGGGCGAAGCCGTTGCGCGCATGTACTGGGAAAAGCACGGCGTCGAGTCGCTGTGCCTGCGCATCGGCTCGAGCGTGCCGAAGCCCGTGTCAGAGCGGCACCTGAGCACCTGGCTGTCGCCACGCGATCTGTGCGGGTTTATCGATGCGGGGATCGATATCGAAACGCTTGGTTTCGATATCGCTTACGGGATCTCGGGCAATACGCGCGCGTGGTGGGACAACAGCACGTCGCGGCTCGGGTACCGGACCGTCGACAACGCGGAAGACTATGCGCGTGAGGTGTTGGCGACGGCATCGCCGCCCGCGAACCCGCTCGATGCGCTGCTGCAGGGCGGCGACTACGCATCCGAAGGGTTTACGAACGGCGCGGCGGCCCGGGCGCAAGGATAAAGCTGCAAGGCGCGCCAACCTGTCGACGCCCCGATAGCGACGCGGCAGGGCGTCGTCGCCGAGGGGGCCTTGCGGTGGCCTCCCGGCGGACCGGGAGGCCGTGAGACGGGCGCCCGCGGTGACAGGGGCGCGCCGCGTCGCTTTACCAGCGCTGATGCACGTGCGGCTTGATCAGGCGGTTGTAGATATCGCGCACGGCGTTCATCTGCGCATCCGTGAGCGCCGGCAGAGCGGCCGAGGCTGCGTTGCCTGCTGCTTGTTCACGATTCTTCGCGCCCGGAATAGCGACGGTCACGGCGTCGAACATCAGAATCCAGCGCAGTGCGAGTTGGGCGAGCGGAACGTTGCCCGCGACCGCGCGGAGTTCTTCGACAGCCTGCAGACCCACGTCGTAAGGCACGCCCGAAAACGTCTCACCCACGTCGAACGCTTCGCCGTGGCGATTGAACTGGCGGTGATCGTCAGCCGCGAACGTGCTTTGTGCCGACAACTTGCCCGTGAGCAAGCCGCTGGCGAGCGGCACGCGCGCGATGATGGCGACCTGCTGCTCGCGTGCGCGCGCAAAGAAATGTTCGATCGGGCGTTGGCGGAACATGTTGAAAATGATTTGCACGCTCGTGATCGGGTACTCGAGTGCCTTGATCGCCTCTTCGATCTTCTCGACCGACACGCCATACGACTTGAGCTTGCCCTTGGCGACCATCTTGTCGAGCGCTTCGAAGATCTCGGGGCGGTAGTAGACCTCGACCGGCGGGCAATGCAGTTGCACGACGTCGAGCGCATCGACTTCGAGATTGCGCAACGACGCGTCGACGTATCCCTCGATCGCCGCAGGCGTGTAGCCGGCGGAAACGTGCGGGTTAATCTTGCGGCCGGCTTTGGTGGCCACGACGATGCCGTCGCGTCCGCGTGACTTGAGCACGCGCGCGATCAGCTTTTCCGAGCGACCGTCGCCGTAGACGTCGGCCGTATCGATAAACGTCATGCCTTCGTCGAGTGCGGCATTGAGCGCGGCTTCGGCGTCGCGATCCGACACGTCGCCCCAGCTGCCGCCGATGGCCCACGCTCCGAATCCGATTTCCGATACTTGCCAGCCGGTCTTGCCAAAGGGTCGCTTCTGCACGCTGTTCTCCTGATGGGTGCGTTATGGGGTAGGGATGGGGCAGGACGTATCGGCGCGCGGGATACGCATCGATGGGGCGGCGATTGCGCGCAATCTGCGTGCCGGCGTCGCTGCCGCAGGGTTCCTACTTGTATATCAGTGCGAAGTTTAGGCGTGTCCGCCTCGCGAGGAAAGCGCTTTGCTACGCCACAAAATGACATTCGCGTGAATCATTGCCGACGATTTGATTAACGAACGTCCGTACTTTTTAAATGGTTTTTCATCCATCACATCATTAGGGTATTTCGCTGTCAGGGTTTTTTGTTACCGTTTTATTTAAACGAATTAGCGAATGCGTCAAATCGACGCACGCAGGATTGCATACCAAGTATTTTGTTGAGGATATTAATTGTCCCCGTTTCGTGAATGCGGTTGCGTGAACGTTTGCGCGCCGCTTTCAAAGGCTTTCGGTCAGAGGTGCTGGCCGAAAGGCCCGCTCGGTCAGGTTGCCCGCGTTGTTCTGCCTGCGCTTAAGAGTGCGCTTTCACAGTAGGCCATTCGACGGATAACAAGACGTCAGTTATTAAAATTCACGCAGCAGCGCTTTCTAAAATAATTAGGACGAGTTAGTCTACGCGGACTGGTGAATCTGGAAGGGAATGGAGTCTAGTTTTGGAGGACCGCACGATGGGCATGTTCGTATACGGCCAGCAACCTGGAGCAGACATCGACAGTCGGATCGCGTCGCGACCGATCCTGCCGCTTGAAGACGATGACGTGCTTGAACAAAACCTCGCGAACGAAATCGCGCAGCTGCGACTGGAAGTCAAACGTCGCGACAACCTGCTCGAGGAACGCGATCGGTTATTGCGCGAGTGGATGCTGTCCCAGGAAGCGTTCAAGAGCTTGTTTCGCAAGTATGGGCGTCTGCCGGATGGCCGCATGATCGTCGACTTGTCGACGGAAGATAAGACGAAACTCGTCGAGGACGAGGAAGCGGCGATTCTGCATATTCGCCCGGATCTCGCACGGTAGTACCCGGATATCGGGGTGCGGCGCAATGCCGCGCCCCAGTCGTTTAAAGCGACACTCTGGTTGTAACGCGTGATGTCGAGAGGTCGCCGGATCGTGGCTCCGCCCGCGAACAGGCCCCACACAGAAACGCACTCCGCTGCGCACACGACGCCGCGACACAACAACACTCCCACAAGGTTAAGCGCTTCGCCTCGGCAGTTGGCCGAGGCGGAGGAGCCGTTTTCCGATCGCTGCGGCGGGGCTCGCGCCCTGTCATCCGCATCGGCGCGCCACGCTTTCTCGCGGCGTATGTCGACACGCGCGTCCGTTTGATTTCACCAGGGCGAACGCGCGTGCGGCATCGCTGTTTCGCGGTTCGACGCCTTCAGGTGCTTTGGCGTCGCGTCAGCGTGAAGCCGAGATCGATCCGCGTCTTTTTCGGCGCGCGGCCGTCGAGGATTTGCAGCAGCAGTTGGGCTGCCTGGAAACCGATCTGATAGCGGGGCGTCGTGATGGTCGTGATCGACGGCGTTGACCAGGCCGACGATGGCAGGTCATTGAACCCCGCGATCGCGAGCTGGTCGGGCACGCGAATGCCGCGCCGCTGGCATTCGAACAGCGCGCCGAGCGCAAGGTCGTCGTTGTTGCAGAACACGGCGTCGCAGTCGGGTACGCGTTCGAGCATCTCGACGAGCAATCGTGTGCCGAGCCCGACGTTGGACGGTTCCGGCGTGAGGATTTCGACGTCGGGGTCGAGACCCGCTTCCTGGAGCGCACGGCGAAAGCCTGCGCGCCGCTGCATCGTGCGCGGGTCGAGCTGCGCGGCGATAAAGCCCGGCTTGCGATAGCCGCGCTCGAGCAAGTACTGCGTGATCTCGAAACCGGCGTCCTGCTGCGAAAACCCGACCGACCATTCCGTCGGATCGCGGCTCAGGTCGTACATGTGGACCACGGGTACGCGCGCCGCGGCGAGACGTTGCCGAATGGCATCGGACTCGTCGATTCCGGTGACGAGAAATCCATCGGGCGCATGGGTCAGATAGGTCGACAGCAGTTCCGATTGCTTCGCGGGCGAGTAGCTCGTGTTGCCAATCAGGAACTGATAGCCGGCCGGGCCGAGGCAGTCCTGGATCCCCGCGAGCGTTTCGACAAACACCGCGTTGGAGAGCGAGGGCACAAGCACGCCAACCACGCGCGAGCGTGCGGATGCGAGTGTGCGCGCTGCATGGCTCGGCACATAGCCGAGCGCGGTGACAGCCGCTTCGACGCGCGCGCGTGCTTCAGGCAGCACCTGTGCGGGGTTCTTGAGTGCGCGCGATACCGTCATCGGACTCACGTTCGCCTGACGCGCGACGTCGGCGATCGTCACGCGGCCGGTCGGGCGCCGGCGTGTCGTTTTGCGGTGTGATCCCGCTGAGGCATCCGGCTGAGCCAGCGCATCCGTACCTGCCGCGGATGCGTTTCGCGGTGGCGCGGGGTCCTTGCTGCGACGGATCACGCGCGACACGGTGCCGCTCGCAGGCTCGATCTCCGTTTGCGCGTGCGCGGTCTTGCGCTTCTTCGAAGCGGACGCGTTGGGATTCACCGGCCATTCGGCCGGCTTCGCTGCGCCGGTCAGATTTTTTTTCATCGCGGGAGTATCACCTTGCACGCGTGCGAATGGAAGCCCGACCGGACGCACCTCTCGACGCACACGGTCGGCGGGGCAGGGTTCGCCCGAATAGGGCGTGGCGATATGGTAGCGCTACCATCCACACGAATCGAGGACTGGTTTGCGATATCCGGATAACGAGGAAACGAGGAGACAACACGATGGACATGCTTCGAACCCGCGTGGCGCAACGTACGCGTCGAGTGACGCTGACGGTGCTGGCTGCCGCTGCGACGGTTGCCCTGACGGCGGGCGCGGCGAGCGCCGCCGAAGTCGAAGTGCTGCACTACTGGACCTCGGGCGGTGAAGCCAAGTCGGCCCAGGTGCTCAAGCAGATGCTCGAGAAGAAGGGCGATACCTGGAAGGACTTCGCGGTTGCCGGCGGTGGCGGCGAAAACGCGATGACCGCGCTCAAGACGCGCGTGATCTCCGGCAACCCGCCGGCGGCCGCGCAGATCAAGGGGCCCGCGATCCAGCAATGGGGCGATGAAGGTGTGCTCGTCTCGATCGACGATGTTGCCCACGCGGACAACTGGGACAAAGTCCTGCCCACGCAGATCTCGAGCATCATGAAATACAAGGGGCAGTACGTGGCCGCACCGGTCAACGTGCACCGCGTGAACTGGCTTTGGATCAACGCCGACGCGCTCAAGAAGGTCAACGCGCAGCCGCCGGCGACATGGGACGATTTCTTCAAGACAGCCGATGCGCTGCAGAAAGCCGGGATCACGCCCGTCGCGATCGGAGGTCAGTCGTGGCAGGAAGCGGAGACGTTCGAAACGGTTGCGCTCGGCGTGGGCGGTGCGGCTTTCTATAAAAAGGCCTTCGTTCAACTCGATCCGGCGACGCTGAAGAGCCCGACCATGATCAAGGCGCTCGAGACGTTCAAGAAGATCAAGCCCTACACCGACAAGGGACAAACGGGCCGCGACTGGAATATGGCCACGGGCATGGTGATCGCCGGCAAGGCCGCGATGCAGTTTATGGGCGACTGGGCCAAGGGCGAATTCACTGTCGCCAACAAGACGCCGGGGCAGGACTATCTGTGCGTGCCGGGTCCGGGAACGCAGGACGCATATACGTTCAATGTCGATAGCTTCGCGTTCTTCAAGGTCAAGAGCGCCGAGGTCGAGAAGGGCCAGAAGGATCTGGCCGGTCTGCTGATGAGCCCCGAATTCCAGGAGATCTTCAACCTGAACAAGGGCTCGATTCCGGTACGTCAGGGCATGGACCTCGCCAAATTCGACGAGTGCGCGAAGAAGTCGGCGGCCGATTTCAAGAATGCGCAGGTCAAGGGCACGCTCGTGCCGTCGTGGGCGCACGATATGGTCATCAAGCCGGCGGTTGAAGGCGCGTTCTATGACGTGATCGGCGAATACTGGAACAGTGACAGCGAGACGGCGCAGCAAGCGGCGGACAAGCTTGCCGCGGCTTCGAAGACAAACTGAGTGAATTGCGGGAGTTGCACGGCTTGTGTCGGTGACGTGGGTTGCGCAAGTCGCGTAAACGGCAAGCGTGAATTGAGACGGGGTGTCGAGGGTGGGTCGCGTATTGAGGTGGAATGGTGCTGACGGTTCGCGGGCCCTTGTCTCGCAGCACCTCGTTCTACAGCGATCAGCTGGATGGATACGGCCGCGAGAAGGAACATGCAAGCGGACAAGCCAGCGAACCCGGAACCGGACAGATTCGAGTGTGTGGTGTGTAGCAGTAGTTGTTTGGTGTGAAGCTTGAGCGATGAAAGCTGTGTGGTTTGGGAAGACCGAGTGTCTTCCCATTTTTTTTGTCGAGCGTTTTTAGTCGATCGTTTCGATCAACGTGGCTTCATCGAAGGTCGCGCGATTGACGTTCTGGCTCACGCGATGCCAATCGAGCATCGATGCTGACGTCGATGCCGATGCGGATACCACGGCTGCTGATGCAGACCCGGACTTCCAGGCGTCTTGCCCCCGACTGCGCACGAGCTCTTGAACGGCATCGTCGCGCAGCCCGCGGTCGAGCCACTGCAGTGCCGCGTGTGCGTCGAAGCAGAGCGGCTGGTGCCCGTGCGTATCGACGACACTGCCTGCGGCCGCGACGGTCACCAGTACGACACCATCGCCCGGCAGGTGATCGTTCGCATCGACGACGCTCGACAGACCCGCGGCAAAGATCGGTTCGCGCGAACGCGGATACACGAAATAGGGTTGCGAGCGCCCCGACTCGGTGCGCCATTCGAACCAGCCGTCGAGCGGGACAATCACACGGCCGTGTCGCCACATCTCACGGAAATAGCCTGACGAGGCCGCGCTGTCCGATCGCGCGTTGATGGCCTGGGGAAGGTGCTGTTCAGCAGCCCACGCAGGACGATATCCCCATCGAATGGTGCGGATCGTCTGGTCGGGCAAGATGGCAAGCGGGTGCGCGCCCGGCGCAAGATTGAAGCCGGGCCGTCGATCGGCCGGATCGAACAGGAAGACAGGGCTCGTCAACGTCAGGGCCTGCGCATAGTCGCGCGCATCCCGGTATTGCGCTATACGCCCACACATCGCTCACCTCGTCACGGGTTCACGCCTCAGCGCAAGCCTAGCGCAACCACATGACGGAGAAAAGAGAGAGTTCCCTACGTGCGCTTACTTTGATTCGGGACGCCGGTTACGCGTCTGCGATCACCTTGCCGGGATTCATGCGGCCATGCGGATCGAGCGCATGCTTGAGTGCGCGCATCAGTGACAGTTCCACGGGCGTTTTTACGCGCGCATTGTCTTCGACCTTGAGCTTGCCAATGCCGTGCTCGGCGCTGATCGTGCCGTGGTGTGCCACGACATTGTCATACACGATGCGATTGAGCTGGGTCTGGTACGTCTTGAGGAACGCACGCGGGTCGCCGCCTTCAGGTGTCTGCACGTTGTAATGCAGATTGCCGTCGCCAAGATGCCCGAACACGACCATGCGCGATCCCGGTGCAGCCGCTGCGATCAGCACCGCGGTCTCGTCGATAAAGTGACCGATCCGTGAAATGGGCACCGCGATGTCGTGCTTGATATTGAGACCCTCTTCGGCCTGCGCAAGCGGGATATGCTCGCGCAGATTCCAGAATGCGCGCGATTCGGTGAGGTTCTGCGCGACGACGGCATCCTGCACGACACCTTCGTCGAATGCGGTCTGCATCAGACTTTCGAACAGATTGCGTGCGTGCTCTTCGCTTTCATTGTCCGAAAGCTCGAGCAGGACCACTTGCCCGTGACGTTCGGCGAACGGATAGCGCATGTCCGGAAAGTGCTTGCCGACAAGGGACAGACAAAAGTCCGACATCAGCTCGAATCCCGTGAGCAGCGGGCCGGCTGCGCGCTGTGCAATCTCGAGCAGCTTGAGCGCCTCGTGCGGTGTATCGACTGCCGCGAGTGCCGTCATATGCGCGGCGGGCAGGGGGTACAGCTTCATGACGGCCGCCGTGATGATGCCGAGCGTGCCCTCGGCGCCGATAAACAGGTCGCGCAGATCGTAGCCGGTGTTGTCTTTGCGCAGGCCGCGCAAACCGCTCCAGATTTCGCCCGACGCGGTGACGACCTCGAGTCCCAGGCACAGTTCGCGCGTTGTGCCGTAGGCGAGCACGGCGGTGCCGCCCGCATTCGTCGACAGATTGCCGCCGATCGTGCAGCTTCCTTCTGCGGCGAGGCTCAACGGAAACAGCCGATCCGACTCGCGCGCCGCGCGTTGCATATCGGCCAGCACGCAGCCTGCTTCGACCGTAATCGTGTTGTTGGCCGGATCGATCGCGCGCACGGCGCGCATGCGCGAGAGCGAGACCACCGCTTGCGACCCCGATTCATCGGGCGTGGCACCGCCCGACAAGCCGGTGTTGCCGCCCTGGGGGACGATGGCCACGTTATGACGTGCCGCGATGCGCACGATCTCGGCGACTTCCTCCGTCGACCCCGGGCGCAACACCGCGCGCGCCTGACCGGTGTAGCGCTTGCGCCAGTCGGTCAGGTAGCCGGCCATGTCGGACGGATCGCGCAGCACGTTCGTATCGCCGATCGCGGCAATGCATTCCAGAACGAATACGTCGGAAGTGGCGGGGGCGGCTGCGTTCATCAGGTGACTCCGGTGCGGTGACGGCGGTGTGGTGCGACCTTGTGTTGCGACGGTGTGCTGCGGTGATGCGTGCTGGCAGCGGATTGCGACTGCGTGATGCGACTGCGCAATGCGACTGCGTGATTCGGCTACGCGGTGCGACTGCGGTGTGGCGCCTTAAGGCCGCGCGTCGCGCGCCGCATCTTTTGCACGCTGTTTGGCCGCGCGCTTGAACGGCACGAGATACATGACCGTACACACGAAATAGATGGTCGACAGCGCGGCTTCACTCCACGCGAGCGACGCAATCGGTTCAGGGTCCGTCATGCCGCGCACGACGCCTTCGGCGAAGTACGCAAGCACCAGCATCGTCGACCACTGCAGCGTGTAGATGTTGCGTTTGACGACGCCATAGAGCGGCAACAGCAACGGCACGATCTTGAGCACGAGTAGCGAGCCGCCGGGGCGGATCGGTGCAAGCCACGCTTCCCATGCAAAGCACAGGACGACCAATGCGATCAGCGACATGCGCGCTGTGCGGTAGAGCTGGGAATTGCCCAGCGCCGTGACGGGATTCGTGTCTGTCATGCGTCGACCTTGTTGGCCTTGAGTGCAATGCTCGCGCGTGCGAGCCGCACGCCGAGTGCGATCGCCAGCGTGCGTTCTTCATCGGCGAGGGGCGCATCCGTGCGGCCGCCCGCGCGCGCGAAGTGTGTCGCGCCGTAAGGCGAACCGCCGCTCTGTGTCGTCGTCAATAACGGTTCGGTGTAAGGGATGCCCACCATCAGCATGCCGTGATGAAGCAGCGGTAACATCATCGACAGCAGCGTGGATTCCTGTCCGCCGTGCAGACTGCCCGTCGACGTGAACACGCAAGCGGGCTTGCCGCTCAATGTGCCGGCCAGCCAGTCCGTCGACGTGCCGTCGAGAAAATATTTGAGCGCGGCGGCCATATTGCCGAAGCGGGTCGGCGAACCGAGTGCGAGACCGTCGCATTCGGTGAGATCGCGTAACTCTGCGTAGGGCGGGCCGTCAGCCGGAATGTCGGATTGCGTGGCTTCGCAGACGGTCGACACGGCGGGGACCGTGCGAATGCGTGATTGAGCTCCAGGGACGCTGTCGATGCCACGTGCAATCGCGAGTGCAAGTTCGCGCGTGGCCCCGTAGCGGCTGTAATACAGAACGAGGATTTCGGTCATGAGGGATTTCGCAGTGGACAGGTATTATAGGGGCCACTCAGGAGCCCGCTGTGCGCAATACCCTCATGAATCCCGACTCGCTCAGACGTCTTGCCGGCTTTATCGCGCGGCGCAGCCGGGAGGCGCGCATTCAGCAAGTCGCTGGCAGCCTGACCTTCACGACCGTGCTTGCGCTGGTGCCGCTCGCGACCGTGGCGTTCGCACTGTTCACCGCATTTCCGCTGTTTGCGCAGTTTCAAAGTTCGCTGCAGGGCTTTCTGGCTGACCACCTGATGCCGCCGCAGGTCAATAGCCAGATCTTTCACTATCTCGATCAGTTCGCTTCAAAGGCGAAGAGCCTGACGACCGCAGGCCTGTTCCTGCTCTGCGTGACGGGCGTCATGACCATGATGACGATCGAGGCCGCATTCAATCTGATCTGGCGTGTGCCGAAGTCGCGTCCGCTTGCACAACGCGTGCTGGTGTACTGGTCGATCATCACGCTCGGCCCCGTGCTGTTCGGCGTGAGCCTGTCGGTGTCGTCGTATCTGATCAGCCGGTCGATCTGGATTTCAGGCAGCCGCGGCGTGTCCGATGCCGTCGATTGGGCGCTGACGGGCGCGGCACTGCCGCTGACCGCGGTCGCCTTTACGATCATGTATGTCTATATGCCGAACTGCAAAGTGCAGTGGCGTGATGCGGCAGTCGGCGGCATTGTCGCGGCCGTGGCATTCGAAACGGCAAAGCGTGTATTCGGTATTTATATCCGCCATATGCCGAATTACACCGTCGTCTATGGCGCGTTCGCGGCGATTCCGATTTTCCTGATCTGGGTGTATCTGAGCTGGTTTATTACCCTCGTGGGCGCGATGATCGCGTCCGCATTACCCGCGATACGGATCGGGCAATTTCATCGCTCACGGTTTCCGGGAAGTGATTTGCTCGACGCGCTGAATTTGCTCGCACTGCTCAATCAGGCGCGCGAAGACGGCTTGCCTGGATACCGGATGCTCGAGCTCGCACGCATGGCACGGCGCGATGTCGAGACCACGACGCGCTTGCTCGACGTGCTCGAGTCACATGAATGGATTGCAATGCTCGATCCGAATACGCACGAAGAGCGGTGGGTGCTGCTCGCGAATCCGCGCAATGTCGATTTGCGTGCCGTGTTTCACGCGTTCGTACTCGATCGGGCGGAGCTTGAATATCAGGCGTCGCTGCCCGATTCGCCGTTCGATACCGAAGCATTGCTCGCCGCGATCGATGCGCGGCGACTCGAGGTGTCGCTCGCCGAAGTGCTCGGCGCGAACAAGCGGGAAGCGCTGGCGATGAACAATGGCACGGTGCTCGGCACCGCTTGAGTGCGCGCCGTGACTTGCAGGGCTAAAGCGATACGCGCCCGGTGCAGATGTCCTTGAACATCACCCAGTCGCCCATCAGGCTGTAGAGCGGGTGACGAAACGTCGCGGGGCGGTTGTGTTCGAAGAAGAAATGCCCGATCCACGCGAACGCGTATCCGCAAATGACCGCGGCAATCAGCCATCGCCAGTCCGTCGCGGCAAACGCGAGACCGATGCATCCGAGCACTCCCAGCGACCCGACAAAATGCAGACGCCGGCACATCGCGTTGCGGTGCTCGCTCAGGTAATACGGATAGAACTCGCTGAAGTTCGAAAAATGTTCGGTCTGCGCGGTCGGTTGCATGGCTTGCTCCTGATCGTCGCCTGATAGTCGTTGGATCGTCGCCTATCGGTCGTTCTGAGGGGCGCGTTCCGGTGGACGAACCATCGTCATGGCCCTTGAAGCTCATTGTGTGCCTGCGACCGATACCTTGCAAGGTGTGCGGGGACGGACGGGACCCTCGGCTTTACGCTCAGCCGCCGTAGCCCGACCGCGCTATCGAGATCTCGTTCGTCGTCACCGGCGACACACGCCGGATCGGCTCATCCGGACCGACGCGTCGCAAACGGGCGTCGGGCTGCATGCGTGATTGCTGCGTTGCATCATTCGTTCCGGATCAACCCGGACGGCGCGCGGGATCGAATCATTGCGTTGCCTATCTTCGTTCCCATGCTCGCTCTTTCGCGCCAAAGCCCTTGCAGGAAGGCCTTGAGAGCGGCCTGTCGCCTTTTCTTTTAAAGGGCTTTCCGCTAGGATCGAAAATATATTCAAGAACTGCCGGTCTGTGCCGACAGCCTCACAGCCAGGCGAATCACGCGGAGACGACGATGAAAGTCAGCGACATCCTGAAGCTCAAGGGCAATACGCTTTATTCCGTGACGCCGGATACGCTCATTGCCGAAGCGGCCACGACGATGGCCAACCACGATATCGGCTCGCTCGTCGTCATGGAGTTCGGCGAACTCGTGGGCATGCTCACGTTCCGTGAAATCATCCTGACGCTGCGCGAAAACGGCGGCACGCTCGGCACGACGACGATCCGCAAGGTCATGGACGATCATCCGCTGACCTGCACGCCCGAGACCGACGTCAATGAAATCCGCCGCATGATGCTCGAGCGTCACGCACGGTATCTGCCGGTGATCGAGAAGAACACGTTGATGGGCGTGATCTCGTTTTACGACGTGGCGAAGGCCGTCGTCGAAGAGCAGCATTTCGAGAATCGCATGCTCAAGGCCTATATCCGCGACTGGCCCGAGGAAGAGCCGAAGGAAGAGGCCTCGAACGGCTCCGGCGCGTAATCGGGTCGTCGCGTGACCTGAACGCAAGCGCGGGTGGATTGACCGAGAGACGCGCTTGGGTCGGTCGCGATCAGGCGTACATCAGGCTCGGCCAGGCTCCGTCAGGTGTCGGTCACGCGCGGTGACGATCCGACACGCTATCCAGCCAGTCGGGCGCGGATTTCCGGACGGCCGTAGCGGCGCCCCAGCGGGCTGCCGCTACGGCCGTTTATAATTCGTCTTCGGCATTCCTCTTTTCGACAAGGTCCCCCGCATGTCCGGCAATACCCTCGGTACGCTCTTCGCAGTGACGACGTTCGGCGAATCCCACGGCCCCGCGATCGGGTGTGTGATCGACGGTTGCCCGCCGGGAATGACGCTGAGCGAAGCCGACATCCAGCACGATCTCGATCGTCGCAAGCCCGGCACCTCACGTCACGTGACGCAGCGGCAGGAGGCCGATCAGGTCGAAATCCTGTCGGGCGTATTCGAAGGTGTGACCACGGGGACGCCGATCGCGTTGCTGATCCGCAATACCGATCAGCGCAGCAAGGACTACGGCAATATCGCGCAGACGTTCCGCCCGGGCCACGCGGACTACACGTACTGGCACAAGTACGGCATTCGCGATTATCGTGGCGGCGGCCGTTCGTCGGCACGTCTGACGGCGCCAGTCGTCGCGGCCGGGGCCGTCGCGAAGAAATGGCTCGCCGAAAAATTCGGCGTGAAGATCCAGGGCTATATGGCCGCACTGGGCGAGATCGATATCCCGTTTGTCGATGCCGCCTATATCCCGGAGAACCCGTTTTTCGCGCCGAATCGCGAGATCGTTCCAAAGCTCGAAGACTATATGGACGCGCTGCGCAAGGACGGCGATTCGATTGGCGCGCGTATTAATGTGGTCGCGGGCGGTGTGCCGATCGGCCTCGGTGAACCGTTGTTCGACCGGCTCGATGCGGACATTGCTCACGCGATGATGGGGCTCAATGCGGTCAAGGGCGTCGAGATCGGGGCGGGCTTCGGCAGCGTCGCGCAGCGCGGTTCCGTGCACGGCGATGAACTGACGCCGAACGGTTTCGTCGGCAATCATGCGGGCGGTGTGCTCGGCGGTATTTCGACGGGGCAGGACATCACCGTGTCGATCGCGATCAAGCCGACGTCGAGCATCCGCACGCCGCGTCGTTCGATCGACAAGGAAGGCGAAGCGGCTGTCGTGGAGACGTTCGGACGCCATGACCCTTGCGTCGGGATTCGTGCCACGCCGATCGCGGAATCATTGCTCGCGCTCGTGCTGATCGATCACGCACTGCGCCATCGCGCGCAGAATGGCGACGTGCATGTCAGCACGCCGGTGATCCCGGCATCTGCCGACGAGCGTGAGGGCGTCGAGCCGAAGTAGGCGCTGTCGTTCACCGAACCCGGCTTTAAATAAAAAATGCCCGCGACGATCAATCGCGGGCATTTTTTATTGGATTCAAGGCGAATATCGCCGGGTATGAGCGATATTCGCCTTGATCGAATCGACTACAGAGTCGGCTACATATTCGGGTAGTTCGGGCCACCGCCGCCTTCAGGCGTGACCCACACGATGTTCTGCGTCGGGTCCTTGATATCGCAGGTCTTGCAGTGCACGCAGTTCTGCGCATTGATCTGCAAGCGGGGCTGCCCTTCATCCTGGCTGACAAACTCGTAGACGCCTGCCGGGCAATAGCGCTGTTCCGGACCGGCGTACGTCGCGAGGTTGACGCCGACCGGCACGCTTGCATCCTTGAGCGTCAGATGCACGGGCTGGTTTTCCTCGTGATTCGTGTTCGAGATGAACACCGAGCTCAGGCGATCGAACGTGAGCTTGTTATCGGGCTTCGGATACTGGATCGGCTTGAACTGCGAGGCCGGCTTCAGGCACTCGTGGTCCGCATGCTGGTGATGCAGTGTCCAGGGCACATTGCCGCCGAGCAGCTTCTGCTCGATGCCGTTCATCAGCGTGCCAACCCACAGTCCCTTGCTTGCCCATTGCTTGAAATTGCGCGAACGGTTGAGTTCGTCGTGCAGCCACGATTGCTTGAACGCGTCGGGGTAAGCCGACAGCTCATCGTGCTGGCGGCCGGCCTGGACCGCGTCGAACGCGGCATCGGCGGCGAGCATGCCGGTCTTGATCGCTGCGTGGCTACCCTTGATGCGCGACACATTGAGGAAGCCCGCGTCGTCGCCGACGATCGCGCCGCCGGGGAACACAAGCTTTGGCAGCGAGACGAGTCCGCCCGCGGTGATCGCACGCGCACCGTACGACACGCGCTTGCCGCCTTCGAGGAACGCGCGGATCTCCGGATGCAGCTTGTAGCGCTGGAATTCTTCGAACGGCGAGAGATACGGGTTCTGATACGCGAGGCCGACCACGAAGCCCACCATCACCTGGTTGTTGTCCATGTGATAGAGGAACGAGCCACCGTACGTGTCGTTGTCGAGCGGCCAGCCGGCGGTGTGAACCACGAGACCCGGCTTGTGCCTGGCGGGGTCGATTTCCCAGAGTTCCTTGATGCCGATGCCGTAGACCTGCGGATCAGCGTCTTTCGACAGTTTGAAACGCTCGCCGAGCTGGCGACCGAGATGGCCGCGCGCGCCTTCGCAGAACAGCGTGTATTTGGCGTGCAGCTCCATGCCGAGCTGGAAGTGATCGGTCGGCTCGCCGTCGCGGCCCAGGCCCATATTGCCCGTCACGACACCCTTGACCGAGCCGTCGTCGTTGTAAAGCACTTCCGCAGCAGGGAAGCCCGGGAAGATTTCAACGCCGAGGGCTTCGGCCTGCTGGCCTAGCCAGCGCACGACGTTGGCCAGGCTGATCACGTAGTTGCCGTGGTTCTGCAGGCTCTTGGGCAGCGCCCAGTCCGGCAGCTTGCGCGCGCCGTCCTGCGTGAGGAACAGGAACCGGTCTTCGGTCACCTCGACGTTCAGCGGCGCGCCTTGCGCCTTCCAGTCGGGGATCAGCTCCGAGATCGCACGCGGGTCCATGACCGCGCCCGACAGGATGTGCGCACCCACCTCTGAACCCTTCTCGAGCACACAGACGCTGACTTCAGCGCCTTTCTCAGCCGCGAGCTGCTTGAGGCGGATCGCCGCGGACAGACCGGCAGGGCCCCCGCCGACAATCACGACGTCGTACTCCATCGATTCGCGCGGTCCGTACTGCTCAACGAGGGTGGTGGGGGTCATGGGCTCCTCTGCCGTTTAGAATAGTCGTCTTCGGGCGGGTATTGTCCGGAAAGCAAGACGGTATCGCAACCGATGATACCGTGTTTAGCACGATCGTTCTATTTATCCCGCGGAACGACCCTGTGGCCTGCCGCTTGCTATGAGGCGGGCCGCGCGGGAAACCGATGCCGCGGGAGCCGATGAAATGCGCTGCGGCGGCCCGTTCTCGGGCAAGATGCGCGCAACACGAATTCAACAGGGAGGATGCATGGGTCGCTCGATCAATCTCGAAGGTAAAGTTGCGCTCGTCACGGGCGCATCGAGCGGGCTCGGCAAGCGTTTTGCGCATGTGCTTTCCGATGCGGGCGCAAAGGTCGTGCTCGCGAGCCGTCGCACCGAACGGCTCAAGGAGTTGCGCGCCGAGATCGAAGCCAAGGGTGGCGCGGCGCATATCGTGTCGCTCGACGTCACCGATTACGCGAGCATTCGCGCAGCGGTGGCGCATGCGGAAACCGAGGCCGGCACGATCGATATTCTCGTGAACAACTCGGGGGTATCGACCACGCAGAAGCTGCTCGACGTGACACCGGACGACTACGAGTACGTGTTCGACACGAACACGCGCGGTGCGTTCTTTGTCGCGCAGGAAGTCGCGAAGCGGATGGTCATGCGCGGCAACGGCAAGTCGGATGCGAAGCCGGGTTACCGGATCATCAATGTGGCTTCGGTCGCCGGCTTGCGCGTGCTGTCGCAGATCGGCGTGTATTCGATGAGCAAGGCCGCGGTCGTCCACATGACCAAGTCGATGGCGCTCGAGTGGGGCCGCTATGGCATCAATGTGAATGCGATCTGCCCCGGCTATATCGATACCGAGATCAATCATCATCACTGGGGCACGGAACAGGGCAAGCGTCTGGTCTCGATGCTGCCGCGCCAGCGCGTGGGGCAGCCGGAAGATCTCGATGGCCTGTTGCTGATGCTGGCGTCCGACGATTCGCAGTTCATCAACGGCTCCATCATCGCCGCGGACGACGGGCTCGGCGCGTCGTAATCAGCTCGCGCCCATGAGCCGCTGTAACAGCTCGGTCGCGTTGCCCGTACCGTATTTCTTCATCAGCCGCGCCCGGTAGACGTCGACCGTGCGCGGGCTGATCTCGAGCGTGCGGCCGATCTGCTTGCTGGTCTGGCCCGTGAGGAGTTGCGCGGCGATCTCGCGCTCGCGCGGCGTCAGCTGGACGGCGACGCGTCGCGTATGACTCAAGTCTTCGAATGTCCAGACGCCAGCCGCATGCGGGTCGGCCGGGTCGAGCGCGCGACCTGTCACATGACACCAGAACAACTCGCCACTCGCGCGCCGCATGATCCGGTCGTCCGCATAGACATCGCACGCCTTCATGACCGTCGCGATACGCTGGCCAATGCGCTCGAACTCGTCCGGCGACGGATACATGATCTTGAAAGACTCGCCGATCAGCGCTTCGCGCTTCATGCCGAACATCGACATCACGCGTTCATTGCAGTCGACGATGATACGGTCGCGCGAGATGACAAGCCCCACGGGTGCAAGCTGAAAGGCGGTTTGGTAGTCTAGTGCCAGCATGGGTGACGGATGCGCGCGGGCCCGGTGTCTCAGGCCCGGGCTGGTATGTAATTTTGCGTATTGTGCCGTAGTCTTCGAGCGGCGTAATCTGACGCCCGGTGGGACCCGGCCCGCGGCCTTGTCGCGCGGCGGTGCCGGCACCGTTCAAAAGCACAACCAGGGACAGACATGAACAAGGTATATCCGAGCGCTGCGAAGGCGCTGGAGGGAGTCGTCAAGGACGGGCAGGTGTTCGCCGTCGGCGGCTTCGGCCTGTGTGGCATTCCGGAGGCACTGATCGCCGCGTTGCGAGACACCGGCGTCAAGGGCATCACCTGCATTTCGAACAACGCAGGCGTCGACGGCTTCGGTCTGGGCGTGCTGCTCGAAACGCGTCAGATCAAGAAGATGATCTCGTCGTACGTCGGCGAGAACAAGGAGTTCGAGCGCCAGTACCTGGCGGGCGAACTCGAACTCGAATTCACGCCGCAAGGCACGCTGGCCGAAAAGCTGCGCGCCGGCGGTTCGGGCATCCCGGCGTTCTTTACGCGCACGGGCTTCGGCACCATCGTCGCCGACGGCAAGGAAACGCGCGAATTCGACGGCGAGAACTATGTCATGGAGCGCTCGCTCACGGCAGACGTTGGCCTCGTGAAAGCCTGGAAGGCCGACAAGGCCGGCAATCTCGTCTTCCGCCGCACCGCGCGCAACTTCAATCCGCTCTGCGCGATGGCCGGCAAGGTGACTGTCGCCGAGGTCGAGGAAATCGTCGAGACCGGCACGCTCGATCCGGATGAAATCCACACGCCGGGTATTTTCGTGCAGCGCCTCGTGCTCAATGCGAATCCGGAAAAGCGCATCGAGCAGCGCATCGTCCGTGCAAGGGAAGGAGTCTGAAGATGGCCTGGGATCGTAATCAAATGGCGGCACGCGCCGCGCGCGAACTGCAGGACGGCTTCTATGTGAACCTCGGCATCGGCTTGCCGACGCTCGTCGCGAATCACGTGCCGGCCGGCATGGAAGTGTGGCTCCAGTCCGAGAACGGCCTGCTCGGCATCGGACCTTCGCCGTACGACGACGAAGTCGATCCGGATCTCATCAACGCAGGCAAGCAGACGGTGACGACGTTGCCGGGCTCGTCGATCTTTTCGTCGGCCGATTCGTTCGCGATGATTCGCGGCGGCCACATCAACCTCGCGATTCTCGGTGCGATGCAGGTCAGCCAGAAGGGCGATCTCGCGAACTGGATGATTCCTGGCAAGATGATCAAGGGCATGGGCGGCGCGATGGATCTCGTTGCCGGTGTCAAACGCGTCGTCGTGCTGATGGAGCATGTCGCGAAGGGCGACCAGCACAAGATTCTCGCCGAGTGCAATCTGCCGCTGACCGGCGTGGGCGTCGTCGATGTGATCATCACCGACCTTGGTGTGATCGATGTGACCGAAGACGGACTCAAGCTCGTTGAACTGGCGCCCGGCGTGACCGTCGACGAGATCGTGGCGAAGACGGGTGCACCGCTCGACGTCAGCGCGCTCGTTTCATGAGCGCCACGGGCGAGACGTTTCAGCCACGTGAGCGTAGCGTCCAGTGTGCAAGCCCGGCGGGCTTGCACCGGATGGCCTATACGGAGTGGGGCGACCCCGCCAATCAGAATGTGCTGGTGTGCGTGCACGGCCTGACCCGCAGCGGGCGCGATTTCGATGAGCTGGCGCAGGCGCTGTCGCGCGACTACCGGGTCGTGTGCCCGGACGTCGTCGGACGGGGCCGTTCAGGCCGTCTCGCCGATCCGCGGTTTTATTCGGTGCCACAGTATGCGGCCGATATGGTCACGCTGATCGCACGCCTCAATGTCGAACGCGTCGACTGGTTCGGCACGTCGATGGGCGGGCTGATCGGCATGACGCTCGCGGGCATGCCCGATACGCCGATCGCGCGCATGCTGGTCAACGATGTGGGTCCGAGGCTTCAGGCCGAAGCGATTCAACGCATCGGCGAATACCTTGGCCGCCCCGTGCAGTTCGCATCCGAACAGCAGGCGATCGACTATCTGTGGCAGATCTCCCAGTCGTTCGGCCCGCATACTCCGGAGCAATGGCGTGCGCTGTCTCTGCCGCTGCTGCGCGAGCAGGACGGTCAGTGGACGTTGCGATATGACCCGCGCATCGCTGAACCGTTCAGGGCCATCACGCCCGAGCAGGCGGAATTTGGCGAGACCATGCTGTGGCGTGCGATCGAAGCATTCGACGGGCCGTTGCTGGTGGTGCGCGGTGCGCAGTCCGACTTGCTGTCGCGCGAAACGGCCGCCGAAATCGCATCGCGTGCGCGCCATGCATCGGTCGTTGAAGTGCCGGGCGTGGGTCATGCGCCAACCTTCGTCGATCCCGCGCAAATTCAGATCGCGCGGACATTCTTTATCGGCCGCTAGCGCGCCGAGTCATAATATCGCCCTGGCCGGCCGAACCGCATAGGCGGATCGGCCGGCTGGTTGCGCTTGTGCGGGCGGGTCATCCTGCGGTGATCGTCGGCCGGCTTCGCCTGCCTTGTGTCGTCAAATAGCGTTGTCGCATCGCGTCGTTGCGCCGCGCTATGGCATCGCTTTCCTGCGTCACGTTGTTTGTATCGTTTGTACGCGTCGCAGCGGTGCGTCGCGTACGGGTATCGTTTATCACTTACGTTTTCACGGAACTCAACATGGCAATCCAGCGTTTTCACGTCGGTCCGCGTCTTTCTGAAATCGCGATTCACAATGGCACGGTGTATCTCGCAGGTCAGATCGCGGAAAACGCCGACCTCGATATCGTCGGTCAGACGCAGGAAGTGCTGGCTTCGATCGACCGGCTGCTTGCAGAAGCGAATAGCGACAAGTCGCTGATCCTGTCGACGCAGATCTATCTGGCCGACATGGCAGATTTCGCAGGCATGAACAGCGTCTGGGAATCGTGGGTCGTGCAGGGCGCGACGCCGCCGCGCGCGACCGTCGAAGCGAAGCTCGCGAACCCGAAGTGCAAGGTCGAGCTCGTGATCGTCGCGGCTCAGAAGGACTGAAGCAGAAAGAACACATCGCCATATCGAGGCGGCGCGCACGGTGTGCGCTGTCTCGATGGCATTGCAGGAAACGGAGAGTTGAACTTGCTAGAGGATGCGCTTGCCTTCCTCCACGAGCATGCAGTCGGGCTGACCATGCATTCGGGCGAGCCGGTCGCGGACCACGCGATCGGCACGGCGCGGATCGTCGACACGTTGAATGTCGACCCGCCCACGCACGTGGCTGCCTTGCTGTTTCCGTTTGGCGACCTGCTCGACAACGCCGATACGGTGATTGCCGAGCGCTTCGGCGATGAAGTCGCAAGCCTCGTTGCCGATGTGCGCAAGCTGCTGAGGCTGCGAGTCGGCGGCCGGGTCGGCAAGGACGGCACGCGCGAGTCGGGCAAGGACGTGATCAAGGATGGCCTGCGCGATAACGCGAAGGATGCGCGTGCCACCGCGCAACGCCGCGAGCAGGTCGAGGCCTTGCGCAAGATGCTGCTCGCGTTCGCGCAGGACATTCGCGTGGTGCTGATCCGTCTCGCGTCGCGCTTGCAGACGCTGCGTTATCACGCAGCCACGAAAACCGATCCTGCGCCTGATATCGCGCAGGAGACGCTCGATATCTACGCGCCGCTGGCGAACCGCCTCGGTATATGGCAGCTCAAGTGGGAACTCGAGGACCTCGCGTTCCGCTTCCAGCAGCCCGTCACCTACAAGCAGATCGCCAAGCTGCTCGACACGAAGCGCGTCGCGCGCGAGGCCTTTGTCGAGAGCGCCATCGAGCGACTCGCGAACGAGCTGGCGGCAGGCGGTATCAAGGCCGATGTGTCAGGGCGGCCGAAACATATCTACAGCATCTGGAAAAAGATGCGCGGCAAGGACCTCGAGTTTTCCGAGCTCTATGACGTGCGCGCGTTTCGCGTGATCGTCGACAGTGTCAAGGATTGCTACGCGGTGCTCGGGCTCGTGCACAACATCTGGCAGCCCGTGCCGAAGGAATTCGACGACTATATTTCGCGGCCCAAGCCGAATGGCTATAAGTCGCTGCATACAGTCGTGATCGCCGAGGACGGGCAGGCGTTCGAAGTGCAGATCCGTACCCACGACATGCACCGTTTCGCCGAGTACGGCGTGGCGGCGCATTGGCGCTACAAGGAAGCGGGCGCCAAGGGCTATACGGGAACGGTGACGTCCGAAGACAAGTATGACGAGCGCATTGCATGGCTGCGTCAGCTGCTTGCCTGGAAAGACGATGTGACCGATGGCGCATCGGGTGCGGAAGCGGGTGGGGGCGAGCACGTTGGCGCCTGGGACCAGCTTAAGCAAGCCACGCTCGATGACCATATCTACGTGCTGACGCCTGAGGCGCGTGTGATCGCGTTGCCGCAGGGTGCGACGCCGGTGGACTTCGCGTATCACCTGCACACCGAGCTTGGCCATCGATGCCGCGGTGCACGCGTCAACGGTGCGATGGTGCCGCTGAACACGGCGCTTGAAAACGGGCAGACCGTCGAGATTGTCGCGATCAAGCAGGGTGGACCGTCGCGCGACTGGCTCAATCCGCAACTCGGCTATCTGCAGAGTCCTCGCGCGCGGCAAAAGGTGCGCGTCTGGTTCAATGCGATTGAAACGGGCGAGCACATTGCGGCGGGTCGTGCGCTCGTCGAAAAGACATTGCAGCGTGAGGGCAAGACGGCCGTCAACCTGGATGAGCTGGCGACCCGGCTCGGCTTCAAGACGCCTGATGATTTGTTCAACGTCGTGGGCAAGGAAGAGTTCAGCCTGCGTACGGTCGAGCAAGCCGTGCGCGATCATGGCGCGCCGCCTGTTGCAGAGGCTGAGCCGGAGATCGCGACGAAGCGCAGCAGTCAGTCGAGCGTCGCGCAAGGTGCGTCGAGCGGCGTGCTGGTCGTCGGTGTCGGCGCGTTGATGACGCAGCTGGCGCGCTGCTGCCGCCCGGCGCCGCCGGATCCGATCGTTGGTTTTGTGACGCGCGGCAAGGGCGTGTCGATCCATCGAGCCGAATGCGCGAGCTTTGCGCGTCTGGCGCAACGTTCGCCCGAGCGCGTCTTGCATACGGCGTGGTCCGACGATGTGATGCGCGGCAAGGGGCACTCGGTGTACCCCGTCGACCTGATGATCGAGGCAACCGATCGCCAGGGCTTGCTGCGCGATATCTCGGAAGTGTTCGCACGCGAGAAGACAAACGTGATCGGCGTAAAGACGAGCACGCAACGCAACGCGGCGTTCATGCAGTTCACTGTCGAAGTGTCGAGTGCCGCGCAACTGCAACGCGCGACGAGTCTGCTTGGCGAGATTCCTGGCGTGGTGCGCGCATCGCGAAAGGGATGAGCGCTCACGCGGGACATTGCGTAAAAAAAGTTTGCGTGAAGGCTTGTCGTCGCGGATCGAATGCCATTAGAATCCGTGCCTCGACAAAACGAAGGGCGTTTGCAGCAGGCGACTGCGGCAATACAAGCTGTTCGTGAGTTGAGCGATGCAGTAGAAGGAATGCGTTGATTGTGTAACGCGCGGTGCAGTTCTTCGCGCGGGGAAGCGAAAGTCGAAAACGAATTTTTTTCGAGCCGGGGCTTCCCAAGCAAGCAAAAGCTCCCTATAATCGCTGCTTCTTCAGGCTCGTAGCTCAGTTGGTTAGAGCACCACCTTGACATGGTGGGGGTCGTTGGTTCGAATCCAATCGAGCCTACCAACGACATCGGTGTGTGGTATTTGTGTTTCGAATGCAAATACGGCAAACCGGCAGTGCAGATGTGGTTTAACGTTGTAGGAAGTGAAAAACGTCCTGCGGCAGAATCCAGCCCAGCACTCGAACATATTTGCGTCAGACGCGAAAAGGCGAAAACGGTTATGACACCGCGAACGTTCACCGGTACAACTCGGGAGCGACGCTAGTCGAGGACCTGTTACGCTGATCGCAATCTGTAGCGCGAGCGGTAAAACGAAAATGCGGCCTCGACTTCGAGGCCGCATTTTTTTTATCTGGCGTTTTTGATGTGCGTTGTTCGACCGTTCGCGTTTCACGGTTTGACGATATCGTTTGAGCTTTGAACATCGCCGCGATGCGGCACGGAGAAATGAATGATTTCGGTGCGTTTGCCTGACGGCTCGGTCCGACCCTTCGATCACCCGGTAACGGTGGCCGAAGTCGCCGCGTCGATTGGCGCCGGCCTCGCGAAAGCGGCGCTGGCTGGCAAAATCGATGGGCAACTCGTCGATACGTCGACGACGATCGATCACGACGTCACGTTGTCGATCGTGACGGACAAGGACGCCGACGGCCTCGAAATCATTCGTCACTCGACGGCGCACTTGCTCGCCTATGCGGTCAAGGACCTGTATCCCGAAGCGCAAGTGACGATCGGGCCGGTCATCGACAACGGCTTCTACTACGACATCGCCTACAGCCGTCCCTTTACGCCTGAAGATCTCGAGAAGATCGAAAAGCGCATGCAGGACATCGCGAAGAAGGATGAGCCTGTCACGCGCAAGGTCGTGTCGCGCGATGAGGCTGTGGCCTACTTCCTGGGCATCGGTGAGAAGTACAAGGCCGAGATTATCGAATCGATTCCGGCGAGCGACGAAATCAAGCTGTATTCGCACGGCGGTTTCACGGACCTGTGTCGCGGCCCGCACGTGCCGAGCACGGGCAAGCTCAAGGTCTTCAAGCTCATGAAGGTCGCCGGCGCCTATTGGCGCGGCGATGCAAAGAACGAGCAATTGCAGCGCATTTACGGCACGGCCTGGGCGCGCAAGGAAGATCAGGAAGCCTATCTGACGATGCTCGAAGAGGCCGAGAAGCGCGATCACCGCAAGCTCGGCAAGCAGCTCGACCTGTTCCATCTTCAGGACGAAGCGCCGGGTCTCGTGTTCTGGCATCCGAAGGGCTGGACGCTCTGGCAACAGATCGAGCAATACATTCGCCGTCGTCTGGATGTCGCGGGCTACCAGGAAATTCGCACGCCGCTGATCATGGATCGTTCGCTCTGGGAGCGTTCGGGCCACTGGCAGCATTATCGCGAGAACATGTTCACGACCGAGTCGGAAAAGCGCGACTACGCGCTCAAGCCGATGAACTGCCCGGGCCACATCCAGGTGTTCAACAACGGTCTGCGTTCGTATCGCGATCTGCCGCTGCGCTTTGCCGAATTCGGTTCGTGCCATCGCAACGAGGCATCGGGTGCGCTGCATGGCCTGATGCGCGTGCGCGGCTTTGTGCAGGACGATGCGCACATTTTCTGTACCGAAGATCAGATCGTGTCGGAATCGATCGCATTCCACACGCTCGCGATGAGCATCTATCAGGACTTTGGCTTCCAGCACATCGACATCAAGTTGTCGTTGCGCCCCGAAACGTACGCCGGTTCGAGCGAAACGTGGGATCGCGCGGAAGATGGTCTGCGCAATGCTTTGCGTGCGTCGGGTGTCGAGTGGGAAGAATTGCCGGGTGAGGGTGCGTTCTACGGTCCGAAGATCGAGTACCACATCAAGGACGCGCTGGGTCGCTCGTGGCAATGCGGCACGCTGCAGCTCGATTTCGTGCTGCCCGAGCGCCTCGATGCCGAGTACGTGGCGGAAGACAACAGCCGTCGCCGCCCGGTGATGCTGCATCGTGCAATCGTCGGATCAATGGAGCGTTTCATCGGCATCCTGATCGAAAACTTTGCCGGTGCGATGCCTGTCTGGCTGGCGCCGACGCAGGCTGTCGTCTGCAATATCGCTGAAAGCCAGTCAGAATATGCGGACTCGGTTGCGCAAACTTTGAAAAAACAAGGGCTTAGGGCAGCCAGTGATTTGCGTAACGAGAAGATTAGCTATAAAATACGCGAGCATACGCTTGATAAGGTCCCGTACCTGCTGGTGGTCGGTGACAAGGAGCGTGAAGCCAATACGGTAGCCGTGCGTGCCCGTGGCGGTGTCGATCTCGGCACGATGCCTGTCGACGCCTTCGTTGAACGTCTGCGCGATGATCTGCGCCTGTTCAAGTAAAGCCTTCGGTCAGCGCGGCTAACTTTTTTAGATTTTTAGAGGAAACGTAACATCGCTACTGCTGATAAGTCTGCTCATCGCATCAACGGTGAAATTACTGCACCTGAGGTGCGTCTGGTCGGAATCGACGGAGAGCCCCTCGGCATCGTGAAACTGGCTGAGGCCTTCCGCCTGTCTGAACAGTCCGATGTGGATCTCGTCGAGATTGCGCCGCAAGCTGCGCCGCCGGTCTGCCGGCTCATGGATTACGGCAAGTTCAAGTACTCCGAGTCGAAGAAGGCGCACGAAGCCAAGCTCAAGCAAAAGGTCATCCAGGTCAAGGAAGTCAAATTCCGCCCGGGTACCGACGACGGCGACTACAACGTCAAGCTGCGCAACCTCGTGCGCTTCCTTGACGATGGCGACAAGACGAAAATCACGTTGCGTTTCCGCGGCCGCGAGATGGCTCACCAGGAAATCGGTATGCGTGTGCTCGAACGCCTGCGCACCGACCTTGACGAATATGGTCAGGTCGAGCAGATGCCGAAGATGGAAGGGCGTCAGATGGTCATGGTGCTTGCACCGAAGAAAAAGAAGTAAACCGCGGACAGCGTGTGCTGTCTCAGGACGTACAGGGCGAGTCGCCTGACCAGGTGAACTCGCTGTGTACGGAGGTGCGGTATTGAGTCAAGTATCGAATTCGTGACGGCTGCGATTGCAGTTGTCCGAACGCGGTGAGGCGAGCAGGGTGCCGTTCTGAAGATGAAGGACGGGCGAATGCAAACCGAGTCGCATGGCGGCAAGGAGCCGCTGCGTCGTTCGTCACGATGCAGTCATGCTTTCGAACCCGTCAGCGCGGTGGGCAACCACCGCCAACAAGTGAACGTGGGTCCTACAAGGGCGGCATCAGCTGCACACCCATGCTCATATTAGAAATCTGGAGTAGTCATGCCGAAGATGAAAACCAAGAAAAGCGCTGCGAAGCGCTTTGTGGTGCGTCCGGGCGGTACCGTCAAGCGCGGTCAAGCCTTCAAGCGCCACATCCTGACGAAGAAGACCACGAAGAACAAGCGCCACCTGCGCGGCAGCACGGGTGTTCACGCGTCGGATGTGAATTCCGTACGCGCGATGATGCCGTTCGCCTAACCTCACAACCACTCATAGGAGAGAAACATGCCTCGAGTCAAACGTGGGGTAACCGCGCGCGCCCGTCATAAGAAAGTTATCGACCAAGCCAAGGGTTTCCGCGGCCGTCGCAATAACGTCTACCGTATCGCCAAGCAGGCGGTGATGCGCGCCGGGCAATATGCCTATCGCGATCGTCGCAACAAGAAGCGCGTCTTCCGTGCACTGTGGATCGCCCGTATCAATGCGGGTACCCGTGAGCATGGCATGACGTACAGCGTGTTCATCAATGGCCTGAAGAAGGCGCATATTGAACTGGACCGCAAGGTTCTCGCTGATATGGCTGTGACGGACAAGCCTGCTTTCGCGGCCATCGTGAAGCAAGTGAAGTCGGTCGTGTCTGCTTCGGCTTAAGTTCGCATGACCGGGCAACCGGTCAGCTTGAGCCAGCCCGCTGTCAGGGCTGAGGACATCGCGGTCATGCAGGTCAATGACAGCGATGTCCGCGACACCGGGATCCGGTGTCGCGCAAAACGGGGCTCCTTACCGAGCCCCTTTTTTGTTGAATTCGAGTTTGTTTAGGAATATCGACGTGACGACGACGGAATCCCCCGACCTGCAAGAGATCGTCGCTGATGCGCAACGCGCATTCGCCGGCGCTGAAGACAACGCGACGCTCGAAAACGAGAAGGCGCGATTTTTCGGCAAGGCCGGCAAGGTGTCGGAGCTCATGAAGGGTCTTGGCAAGCTCGACCCCGAAGCGCGCAAGACCGAAGGCGCGCGGATCAACGTCATCAAGCAACAGATCGAAGATGCATTGACGGCACGCCGCCAGGCGCTCGCCGATGCATTGCTCAATCGCCGTCTGGCAGCCGAAGCGATCGACGTGACGCTTCCGGGCCGCGGCGAGGGCGTCGGTACGCTCCACCCCATGATGGCGACGTGGGAGCGTGTCGAACAAGTCTTCCGCTCGATCGGCTTCGATGTGGCCGATGGCCCCGAGATCGAAACCGACTGGTACAACTTCACTGCACTGAACAGCCCGGAAAACCATCCGGCGCGTTCGATGCAGGACACGTTCTATATCGACGCCAAGGACGAGCAAGGCCGTCCGTTGCTGCTGCGTACGCATACGAGCCCGATGCAGGTTCGCTATGCACGCATGCACAAGCCGCCGATCAAAGTGATCGCACCGGGCCGCACGTATCGCGTCGACAGCGATGCGACCCATTCCCCGATGTTCAGCCAGGTCGAAGGACTCTGGATTGGCGAGAACGTGAGCTTCGCCGATCTCAAGGGTGTGTATACCGACTTCCTGCGCAAATTCTTCGAACGCGACGACATCAGCATCCGGTTCCGTCCTTCGTATTTTCCGTTCACCGAGCCGTCAGCCGAAATTGATATGCGTTTCGAAGGCGGCAGAAATGCGGGCCGCTGGCTCGAAATTTCGGGCTCGGGCCAGGTGCATCCGAACGTGATCCGCAATATGGGCCTCGACCCTGAGCGCTACATCGGTTTTGCATTCGGCAGCGGTCTCGAACGGCTCGCGATGTTGCGCTACGGCGTTGATGATCTGCGGTTGTTCTTTGAAGGCGATCTGCGTTTCTTGCGCCAGTTTGCGTAAGGCGTACATCGAGCGTGCATAGCGAGTGCACTGCACACGTCGGGAGCGGCTGAGGCCCTCTCGATGCGTGCGGACCACGCAGTACGTGCGGTGCGGCACGCCATGCGCGCCGAAGGCGGTCTGTTGCCCGGCCTGTGTAGACCCGCAACGGACCACCCCACAAACGAATAAAACGTTAGCGATCCATGCAATTCCCAGAATCCTGGCTCAGAAGCTTTGTCAGCCCGAACCTGACGACCGATCAACTGGCGCACGCCATGACGATGTCGGGTCTCGAGGTCGAGGACCTGCGCCCGATCGCACCGCCGACGCAGAAGATCGTCGTTGGCCATGTCCTGTCGGTCGAGAAACATCCGAACGCTGACAAGCTCAACGTTTGCCAGGTCGACGCGGGTACGGGCGAGACGCTGCAGATCGTGTGCGGCGCGCCGAACGTGGCGCCGGGCATCAAGGTGCCGTGCGCGCTGGTCGGAGCTGAACTCGCGCCGGCTGAAGCGGGTGGTGCGCCGTTCGCGATCAAGCTCTCGAAGCTGCGCGGCGTCGAAAGCTACGGCATGCTGTGTTCGGCTCGCGAGCTCAAGCTCAGCGAAGACCATAGCGGCCTGATGATTCTGCCGGCCGACACGACCGTCGGCGAAGATATCCGCAAGGTGCTGAACCTCGACGATACGATCTTCGAAATCAAACTGACGCCGAACAAGGCCGATTGCCTTTCGGTATTCGGTGTTGCGCGCGAAGTCGCCGCGATCACGGGTGCGCCGCTCGACCGTCCGGTTTATACGCCGGTCGCCGTCGAGATCAAGGACACGCTGCCCGTCAAGGTCAGCGCGCCCGACCTCTGCGGCCGCTTTTCGGGTCGTGTGATTCGCGGCGTCAACGCACGCGCGGCGACGCCCGCGTGGATGGTTGAGCGTCTCGAACGCGCGGGTCAGCGCAGCATCTCGGCGCTTGTCGATATCTCGAACTACGTGATGCTCGAACTCGGCCGTCCGTCGCACGTGTTCGACCTCGACAAGATCCACGGTGGTCTCGACGTGCGCTGGGGTCGCAAGGGCGAATCGCTGAAGCTGCTCAACGGCAACACGGTCGAACTCGATGAAGAAGTCGGCGTGATCGCCGATCAGCAGATCGTCGAAAGCCTCGCAGGCATCATGGGCGGCGACAGCACAGCCGTGAGCCTGGACACGCAGAATATCTATCTCGAAGCCGCTTTCTGGTGGCCCGACTCGATTCGCGGTCGCAGCCGTCGCTACAACTTTTCGACCGATGCGGGTCATCGCTTCGAACGTGGCGTCGACTATGCGACGACCGTCGAGCATATTGAATACCTGTCGAAGCTCATTCTCGAGATCTGCGGTGGCGCCGCCGGTCCGGTCGACGATCAGCAGCTGAACGTGCCCGTACGCAAGCCTGTGGCGATGCGTGTCGCGCGTGCGACGCGTGTGATCGGTGTGCCGATCGCGGGTGACGAGATGGCCGATATCTTCACGCGGCTGGGTCTCGACTATCAGCGCGTCGACGCCGGCACCGATCAGGAACAGTTCATCGTGACGCCGCCTTCGTATCGATTCGATATCGAAATCGAAGAAGACCTGATCGAAGAAGTCGCACGTATTCACGGTTTCGAAAATATCCCCGCACTTCCGCCGGTCGCACCGAGCGAGATGCGTCCGACCAACGAGACGCGCCGTTCGATTCACGCGCTGCGCCACACGCTGGCCGCGCGTGACTACGCCGAAACCGTCAACTTCGGTTTTGTCGATGCAAAATGGGAAGAGGATTTTGCGGGCAATACCGATCCGATCCGCGTGCTCAATCCGATCGCGAGCCAGTACTCGGTGATGCGCAGCTCGTTGTTCGGCAGCCTGATCGAAGTGCTGCGTGCGAATCTGAATCGCAAGGCCGATCGCGTGCGCCTGTTCGAGCTTGGCCGTGTCTTTATTGCAGATAAGTCTGTTGAAGCCGGTGAGTTGCAAGTGGCGGGTTTCCATCAACCGAAGCGCATCGGTGCGCTCGCGTATGGTCCCGCGGTTGAAGAGCAATGGGCAACGAAGACGCGCGCCGTCGATTACTTCGACGTGAAGGGCGATCTCGAAGCGTTGCTGGCGCCTGCCGTGCCGCGTTTCGTGAAGGCCGAGCATCCGGCCTTGCATCCGGGACGTTCGGCGCGCGTCGAACTCGACGGCAAGGCGATCGGCTGGATTGGCGAACTGCATCCGCGCTGGCTGCAAAAATACGATCTGCCGCATGCGCCGGTCGTGTTCGAAGTGGACGTCGATCCGATCCAGGTCAAGCCGCTTCCGGCGCTGGCCGAGGTGTCGAAATTCCAGCCGGTGACGCGCGATATCGCGCTCGTCGTCGACCAGAAGATCGAGGTTCAGAGCTTGATGGACGAGCTTCAGGCGGCGCGTGCAGAACCTGCTTGCAAATACGTCCAAAACGTTGTTTTATTTGATGAATTCCGTCCGACGGCGACCGTCTCCGGTGGCCTTGGCGCGGACCAGAAAAGCCTTGCGTTCCGGATAACCCTGCAAGATACTGGCGGGACTTTGCAGGACGAGACTGTTGAACTGGCCATCAGGACGTTGGTGGATCGCTTGGCTCGAGTCTATGGCGCGCGCTTGCGCGGGTAAGACAACACCCGTGTAACCAGGCGCCTGTTTTTTTGACCCTTAGAAAAAATGAACTCGAGTGAATTTGAAGCGCTTCTGGCAGCGCAGCGTAGTGCGATGACGGACGAAGCCGACAATGCAATCAACGGGAACGGTTCGGCGAATGCCGATACCCCGACGTTGACCAAGGCCGAACTGGCCGAGCTCCTGTTCGATCATGTTGGCTTGAACAAGCGTGAAGCGAAGGACATGGTCGAAGCGTTCTTCGAAGTCATTCGCGATGCGCTTGAAAGCGGTGACAGCGTCAAGCTGTCGGGCTTCGGCAACTTCCAGTTGCGTGACAAGCCGCAGCGTCCGGGGCGCAATCCGAAGACTGGCGAGGCGATTCCCATTGCCGCACGTCGTGTTGTGACCTTCCACGCAAGTCAAAAGCTGAAGTCATTGGTTGAAAGCGGCGTGACGCAAACGCCGCCGAGCCATTGAGACTCGTCTTGCGCATTCCCACGGTGGTTATGTGCACGTTATCGTGCGACACGTTCTGACTCGACCGCATCGCCGCGATGGAAAAGGTCATCCTGCCTCCAATCCCTGCCAAGCGTTACTTCACGATCGGTGAAGTCAGTGAGCTATGCGGCGTCAAGCCGCATGTGCTCCGGTATTGGGAGCAGGAATTCACACAGTTGCGGCCGGTCAAGCGTCGTGGCAACCGGCGGTATTACCAGCATCATGAAGTGCTGTTGATTCGCCGGATTCGTGAACTGCTGTACGAACAAGGATTCACGATCAACGGTGCGCGCAATCGCCTGGATGCGCTTGGCAATAGCGCGACAGACCATGCGGCAGAGCGCGTCAGCGAGCCTGTTGTTGAAACCGCTCAGGCAGAAAAGGGTAAGGCAGGCGGCAAGCTTGTCCCCGTCGACTGCGAGCAATTGCGGCATGAATTGAAAGAAGTCATCGCGATGCTCGGCAAGCGATAGATCGATTCACCCGTAGCAATCTCTCTGTTATACTTTCGTTCTTTCGGGGCGTAGCGCAGCCTGGTAGCGTACCTGCATGGGGTGCAGGTGGTCGGAGGTTCAAATCCTCTCGCCCCGACCAGATGTAAGAAGGGTTAGTCGGTTGATGCCGGCTAACCCTTTTTTCTTTTTGCCTCGCTTCTCCGTTCCTCTTCCTCCGCGCTGAAAGCCTCCTCGTCAGCGCGCGAACGTATGCGAGGTGCTACCCTTGCGTGCGACGCATCGGGCGCAACAATCCACCGCAGTGCATCGTGAGTTCGACCCGACAGCATCGTCGTTCGATGCGACATCCCTCAGATCCAGAGACTCCCAGGGAGCACCACGTCATGAGTATTCTTTTGATTGGAGCGACGGGACGCACGGGCTGGCTGGTCGCGGAAAAGCTCCATGCGTCAGCGATGCCGTTTCGTGCGTTGATTCGCAATGCATCGAAAAGCGAAGCTTTTGCGCGTATCGGTGGCAGCACGTTTGTCGCCAATCTGGATGACGATTTTTCGGCGGCGTTCGAAGGCATGCAGGCAGTGATCTATGCAGCGGGCTCCGCGGAGACTGAAGGCGCAGAGCAGGAGCGCCTGATCGATCGCGATGCGGTGATCCGGTCGACGAAGTACGCAAAAGACTATGGTGTGCCGCGTTTCGTCGTGATCAGCGCGCTCCTCGCCTCCGCGCCGGAGCAGGGACCCGAAGCGCTGCGCCACTATGCGCAAATGAAGCGCGAATCCGATGACCATGTGATGCACAGCGGGCTGGACTATCTCGTCGTGCGCCCGGGTCCGTTGAGCATGGATCCGGGCGTCGGATCGTTGCAACTTGTGTCGAACTCAGCGACTTCGGGTACGCCCGTCGCGCGCGAAGACGTGGCGTCGCTTGTCGTCGAAGCGCTCAAAGCGGGTGTGACGAACAAAGTGATCGGTTTCGTCGGCGGGAATACACGCATTCTCGACGCGCTGTCGACACTGTAGATCGCGAGGGGCGCCATGCTCAGATCATTCGTCGCTACCGTCACCTTAGTCGTGCTGCTGGCATCGACCGGTTCGATTGCCCAGGCGCAACAGCCGTCACAGATACAACAACCCACGTCGACTGACACCAAGGCGGCTTACTGCCTGATCATCAATGCGAATGCATTGGCCATCCAGAAGAAGCTTCTGACTCAGGTTCCGCTCGAGGACACCGACACCAGAAAGCAGGCGCAGCTTCCGATCGACGAAACGACCCAGCGCGTGGCGCGTATCGAAGGGTATCTGTATCCGCGGGTGCCGCACTTGGACCAGGCCCCGTTGACGGCCGCGCAACGTCAGGCCGATGACGATCTGAAGGCCATCAGTTCTGAGAGTGTGCGCGCGTGTACGCAGCAGTGCGGGGGATTGCCGCAGACGCAGGAACAGATTCCGGCGTATGCGGCCTGCACATCGAAATGCGCGCCCGAGTCGCTTTCGCGCGTGCGAGCCTGCACGGAATTATCCTGGCTGCCGCAATGAATTCGTGAGTGATACTGGAACGGATACTGTGACTGACAGGGCGAGGGCCATTGCCGTCGCCGTAAGCGCATTGAGCCGCGGTGGATGAAACTCTGAAGATTGAGCGGGGAGGTGGGACGAGAAGGAAGCGCTCAATGGCGGTGCGACATGAGCGCCGCCAAGGCACGACAAAATTCAGACCGACGCGACGCGGAACACCGATACCGTCGTCCGCATGGCCTGCGCTTGCGTCTCAAGCGCATTGGCTGCCGCGGCAACCTGCTCGACGAGCGCGGCATTCTGCTGCGTGACCTGATCCATCTGACTCACGGCAAGACTGACCTGCTCGATACCTGAGCTTTGCTCAACGCTCGCCGATGTGATTTCAGACATCAACGTGGCCACATTACGCGCGGCATCGACGATCTCGCCCATCGTCCGGCCAGCCTGAACCACAAGTTCGTTGCCGCTGCGAACGTCATCGACCGAAGCACCGATCAACTCCTTGATTTCGCGTGCGGCCCCTGCACTGCGTTGTGCGAGTGCCCGCACTTCACCCGCCACGACGGCGAAGCCCCGGCCTTGTTCGCCTGCGCGCGCAGACTCGACAGCGGCGTTCAGCGCCAGAATATTGGTCTGAAAAGCGATGCTGTCGATCATCCCCGTGATATCGGCGATTTTCTTCGAACTCGAACTGATGGCGGCCATCGTTTGCACGGCTTGCCCGACGACAAGTCCGCCGCGCTCGGCAAGCTTCGACGTTTCATCGGCAAGATTGCTCGCCTGCAGGGCGTTGTCGGCGTTCTGTTTCACGGTCGACGTGAGCTGCTCCATGCTCGCCGCTGTTTCCTCGAGCGAGGCTGATTGTTCTTCAGTCCGGCTCGACAGATCGAGGTTGCCGGCGGCGATCTCGCGCGCGCCGCCATGGATCGCTTCGCAGCTGTCGCGCACATTCGACACAGTACGCGTGAGCCCGGATTGCATGCGGTGCATCGCGCCGAACAACTGGCCGATTTCGTTGCCTCCCGCTTCAGGCACTACCACCGTGAGATCGTTCTCCGCAATCCGGTCCAGCAACTCGGCCGCTTTTTTGAGGGGGCGTGCGACGACGCGCAGCAGCGCGAAATGCGCGCCGATCACGAGCACCAATGCCACGCTGACACCGATCACCACGAGCGTCACCACCCATGTGTATTGGCGTGCATTACCGGCGATGATGTCGGCCGACAAGTCATTCGCGTCATGCTGGAATTTCTCGACGCTGGCCGAATAGGCAGCGCCTGCCGACGTGATCTCGGTGTCGTTGATTTGCGAATACGCGCTCGTGTCGCCTGCATGCAGTGCGTCGGCGGCGCGAGTCAGGACGGCGGTTAAATGGGTCGCCGAGTCGCTGATTTGCTGTTTGAGGGCTGTGTCCTGTCCGTCATAAGGCGGCGTCTTCCTGAACGACTCAATTTCGGCTTGCGCTTTGGCGGCACTCGTTGCCGCGCTCTTCAGCGCCGAGTCTCGCGTGGCGGTGTCGTTACGTTCCTTCAGCGCGGAATAGGCGCGCGTCAGTGCCGCGCGTGTTCGCGTCGTGTCCTTATAACCGTCGTTGGCCAGAATCTCTTGCGACGAGACTTCGTGCAGGCGCGTGGTGCTGACGTTCGCCCGGCTCAGCGCGACAACGCCAAGGACGCCACCGGCGAGAATCATCGCGGCGAAAAGCACAAGCACGGCAAGCAGCGTGCTGCGGACGGTCAGGCTACGCATGAGGTCAGGATCCAGAGGGCAATAATTACCGTTGTTAACGGCTGTGTATTCTGAAATCTTGACCGATTATTTCAAGGCGCACCCTTTAACAAAGTCCAAAACCATCTATTCGATCCAGAATTGGACTATTGGCGTTGATTCCTGCAACAACGCGACATGATTCGCGCCTTCTTCCGTCATCGCGTTTCCGGTCGCTTCGCAAACACTGCGTTATTCAGCGTTGTTTGATGCTCAATCGGACTTTGACGGTCAGGCCTCTCGTGGACGCGATCACGACGGCCGGCGCATTGATAGAGTCTGAAACGTCATGAACAGTAGTACGCATGTTGTCTTTCTCGCCAGGGAAGACGACACGCTTGTGAATCTTGCAAGAGATTTGTCCCGCCTGGGTTTTGCTATCCATCTGCACCGGGATCCAGGCACGCTGCATAGTGCCTTCGTTCTGGATGCCTGCCCGTTGATTTTCGTCGGGCTCGCCCCGAATGAAATCAACGACGCGGTCATGAAAGTCCGCGCATTGCATCCGACTGGGGGTGTGATCGCCTATTCGACGTTCAAAGAAAGCGAACAGCGTGTGCGTACCTTGATGTGCGGTGCGGACTACTGTGTCGAACCTGATATGAGCGCCGTCGAAATTGCCGCGCTGATGCGCGCGCTGGTCCGGCGTGGGAACGATATTCTTGCGTCGGCGACGGCTGTGTCTCATGCCATATCGAATCAGGAGGCTCACGCCAGGCGTGGGATGAGCCCCTCTTCGGCGCAGTCGCTGTGGCGTCTCGCCAATAAGGGTTGGACGCTGGTGGCGCCAAGCGGTCGCGCACTCGCGCTGACCGCGGGTGAGCGCGAGCTTGTTCAGCGCTTCTTTAGCGCGCCCGACCGAAAAATCCGGCGTGAGTGGGATAGTGCGATCGATGCCTCCTCGTCGGTGGACCCGTCGTCACCGGGTAACGTGTCGCCGCGCGTCATTGATGTGATGATCAGCCGGCTGCGTCGCAAGGCTTCGCAAAAGCAGATGGGATTGCCGATTCGCTCGGTGCCGGGGTGGGGGTATGTGTTCGCGGGTGACATTGAAGCGGTCGACGACGCACAGGCAGATCAGGCGTACGCCGGCGAACGCGATACTCAATGTCAATGAGCAAACGGCATCGCGAACGTCATATGGGGTTGACCTGATGACGCCTTCGCTCAATACCGAAGTGGAAACGGCCGCACGATCATCATGAGGCGACCGCGATCCATCTCGATGTATCCGCCGGTGCGCAAATCGGAAACGATCTTGGACACGATGCTGCGTGAGAGTTTCGTGCGTTCGAGGACGAAGCTCACCGCAGTCAGGTCGCCTTTGATCTCGGGCGGGTGACCGTCGAGCAATTGAAGCGCGTTGCAGACGGCTTCATACGCGGTGCTTGCCGTCAGGAACGCCGTCCTGACCGATAGCGCTTCGAGATAAATGGCGATGACTTGCGCCACTTCTTTCCACAGACCGCGCCGTTCGACGAGCGCATTCCAGTCATCGGTATCGAAGGCAAGCGCTGCACTCGCGGCCTTGCATTCGTAGACGAGGCCACAATCCCCGTTCAGCGCCTCGAGCACGCCGGCGACGTAGGGCGCATGCACGATGCCGAGTGTCAGGCCGGTGCGGCGGTGTTCGACGCGGCACGCACCCCGATACACGATATGCACGGTGCCCGTCTGCATCGCATCGAGCAGCGCGCCTCTCGCGAGCGTCGCAGTATCGTGCGGTTCGCTTGCCGCCTCGGCCTCGACGACGAGTCGGTCGAAGCTCGCACTGGGCCACTCTTCGCGCAGGCGTTTGAGCAGCTCTCTCATCGTCTGTACGGTCTCCTCGGTACGCGTTGTCGATACTCGCGTCGTCGGCATCGGAAGATGCCGTGGACGACGCGCACTGCAATCGATTCTTCCCTATGCAAGACTCGATCGCGTCTTTTCCTGCGGGAACGATCGTCTGGCTGACGGCTGCGTTAATGATCGGCCCGTGCGCAGTGCAAGGTCCAAACCTCCTGAATGAGCTTATGCCACGAATCCGATGTCGCGTTCAGAACTTCTGCCGCCAGCACGCTTTTTGTTAGCGCGCGCAGGGCCTGTTCATGACCCTGTTTTTATCGCTTGACCGGGTAGAATGGGCGTTCTACCATTCATCTCAATCGCCCGCCTGGCAAGCAGCCTGGCATGGCGTAAAGACTCTGTCACTGGTGGCGCCCCGGTGATGGCGATTCCGCACGACCTCACATCCTTTTGTCGATTTCGCATCGCTGGAGCACGCACCATGAGCCAAGAATCCCGTCCGCCGTTTCCGCCGTTCACCCTTGAAACGGCAAAGCAAAAAGTCCGCATGGCCGAAGACGGCTGGAATACGCGCGACCCTGAACGCGTTGCGCTGGCCTATACGGTCGACAGCCGTTGGCGCAATCGAGTCGAGTTCACCAATACGCGCGCCGAAATCGTTGCGCTGCTGACCCGCAAGTGGTCGCGCGAACTCGAATATCGCTTGATCAAAGAACTGTGGGCGTTCACGGGCAACCGGATCGCGGTGCGCTTCGCCTATGAGTGGCGCGACGATGCGGGCAACTGGTTCCGTGCTTACGGTAACGAGAACTGGGAATTCGATGAGCACGGCCTGATGGCGCATCGTCATGCGTCGATCAACGATCGTCCGATCAAGGAATCCGAGCGACTGTTCCACTGGCCGCTGGGTCGCCGGCCCGACGATCATCCGGGGTTGAGCGACCTCGGGCTGTGATCGTTTCATCGCCTCTAAAAGGCTTCCGGATCGTGTCGGACACGTCGCGTGATGAGTGGCTTGATAAAAGCGTGGTGATACGATCCGTGATCCCTTTTTGTATGAACGTGTGAGTGACGCATCATGACGACTCCTGCTGTTCCGTCTACGCCCGCTGCGCCGGGGCCGCGTGACCGTTTGCTTGCGACCGCGGAACGACTCATTTACGCATCGAGCATTCAGGGCACCGGTGTCGACGCGATCGTGCGTGAGTCAGGGACGGCACGGAAGAGCTTTTACCTGTACTTCGATTCGAAGGAAGCACTGGTTGCCGAGGCGCTTCGACGTCGTGATGATCGATGGATGGCCTGGTATGAGCAGGGCACGCTCGCGTCCGGCAAGACGCCGGCCAAGCAGTTGCTCGGCATGTTCGATGTGCTGCGCGAGTGGTTCACAAGTGACGATTACTACGGCTGTGCGTTTCTGAATGCGGCGGGTGAGATCAAGTCACCCGACAACGAGATTTTTAAAGTGTCTCGCTTGCACAAGGAGCGATTGCTCGCGTTTATCCTGGGCTTGTGTGAACAGGCCGGGGCAAAGGATCCGGTGGCGTTGTCCCGTCAGTTGCTCGTGTTGGTCGACGGGGCAATCGCGGTCGCGCTGGTCAGCGGGCAACCGGATCCGGCAGACGATGCAAAAAACGTGGCCACGTGTTTGTTGATGGCTGCTGGTGTGAGTTGAGCGAGTGCTTTTCGAGGGCTTGCACTTGTGTGTCGTGGAAGCGCGACGTTTGGTATCGCGCGGTTAAGCCGCAATACGGAAGCAGATGCCAGCGACCGAGGTCACCGGCGTAGCGATCAGCGAGACGCGGCGGGGCGTTGCGTAGCTTTGTCTGGCGTCGGGTTGTTGACTATTGGCGCGGGCAAATTTGGCGCCTGCGGAAGACGGATGCGCAATTCATTGATCGCGCGCTTGAGTTCAGCAGTTGCAACGCCGACGTCGTGCCCTGTGCCGTAAGTGGCTGCCGAGTTCGAGGTCATCGTATGGTTGATGACGATCATCGTCACACCCAGCGATAGAGTTGCTAGAAAAATCCAAAAGCGCACGCCATTCAGGTCGGCTTTCAGCTCGCAGCGCGATTTCGATTGCTCAACTTCGAGTTTGGAAACTCGCTTGTCGAGGTCGCCGATCAAAGAGTGCTGGTCGACGCGAAGGCTCTCGATCTTCGCGGTGAGCCTGTCGAAATGGGCATTCTCTCGCGTTTCGATAGTGCGCAGTCGCGCCTCGAATTCTGCGCGCGACACAGTATCCGGTGTCATACGTTATTCCTGGTGAATTGCTGCGTTTGGGATGGGGCGTTGGTCGCTGTTCGTGCTCACGGCGTTCTTGTTGCGTGTCTCGCTTAGAGGAACGGCAGATGCGGATTGCGTGCGCGAATCGTTCACTCGAGAAGCTGCTTGCATGCCGGAGTCGAAAAACGTTTTCATGTTTGAAAGCATCGACGCGTTGATGCTTGCGACGCCAAGGACGGTCGTTACAGTCGTGCCGAGTAGCCAATAGCGCATGGTTTTGTTGTCGTCCTTGATTTCGCCGACGTCCTTCTTCATGTTCGCGATATTGAGGTCCACACGCTCCTCGACTTGATGCAACCTCTCTTGGAACGCTTCGTCGCGGCCTTTTTGGTGCTCTAGGTAAGCGTCGAACTTTGATCCGAGGCGCGTCTCGACGGCGTTCAGATGCGCGTCGAATTCATAACGGGTGACTGCAGTCATCGTGTTCCTCTGCCAATGTATGTGGACGTAGAAGGCGGGCAATCAGGGGCGTGCATTCGAGCAAGCGGTGAGTTCATCTCTTGCCGCCGTCGTACCGCTCCCCTTGCAACCAAAAAGTGCGGGGCCGTCCCATGTCTTCGCCCCGCAGTGAATAAAACGATATCGCGCAAATCACTCCGAATGTTCCCTGCCAGGCGGTAATTCAAGCTCGACGAAGGTCAGTTTTTTCCGACCCAAAAGGATGGTCGGCAGTGTTGACTGATCGCCTGTCGGAGCGCGTTTGAAACCATGTGGAAAACACATTCTGGTGTCTAGGAATAAACTAACGGGGCGATCAGAACTCTCTGATGAGGAGGGCGCGGCGTCGCAAAGCCGATTCCTGTAGTCCATCAGAGGGAGCTCATGCCTAGACTTGTCGTGGTATCGAACCGAACGGCCGACTTACGCAAACCTGCAGCTGGAGGGCTCGCTGTTGCGCTCGGCGAAAGCCTTCAGCAAATGGGTGGCCTGTGGTTCGGGTGGAGCGGGAAGATCATCGAAAACGGCGAGGCCGCTCACTACGAGGATGACACTGCGGAGTCGGGTGTCGAGACGCAACGCGTCGGCAAAGTCACCCTTGCCACGATCGACCTCACGCGCGCTGACCACGACGCGTACTACCTCGGTTATTCGAACGACGTGCTCTGGCCGGTCTTTCACTACCGGCTCGATCTGGCGAATTTCGATGTGCGTTTTGCGACGGGCTACAAGCGCGTCAATCAGATGTTCGCGCGCAAGCTGATGCCGCTTCTTAAACCCGACGATCTGGTCTGGGTCCACGATTACCATCTGATTCCGCTCGCTTCAGAGCTGCGCGCGCTAGGGTGCAAAAACCGTATCGGTTTCTTCTTGCATATCCCCATGCCGCCGCCGCTGATCATGGCGGCCATCCCTGAACATGAGTGGCTGATGCGATCGCTGTTCGCTTTCGATCTCGTTGGATTTCAAAGTCAGGCGGACCTGTTGCACTTCTGCCATTACGTGGAGGCGGAGGCTCACGCCAAGGCGCTGGGAGATGGCTACTTCACTGCGTTCGATCGCGTGGTGCGTGCCGCGGCCTTTCCGATTGGCATCGACGTCGACGAGTTTCAGCGTCTTGCGCAGACGAAGGACGGCATCGACATGTTCAATCGTATGCGTGACGAATATTCCCGGCGCAAGCTGCTCGTCGGCGTCGATCGTCTCGATTATTCAAAGGGGCTGCCGCACCGGATCAACGCGTTTCGCGAACTGCTCGAGCACTATCCCGAGAATCGAAAAAGCGCGACGTTGATTCAGATCGCATCGCCGAGTCGCGAGGATGTGGAAGCCTACGGCGACATACGCAGGCAGATGGATAGCTTATGCGGTGCAGTCAATGGAGATTTCGGCGAACTGGACTGGATGCCGGTTCGTTATATCCATCGCAATGTGGCGCGCAAGCGCCTGCCGGGTTTGTTTCGCGCGAGCCGGGTGGCCCTCGTCACGCCGCTTCGCGATGGTATGAATCTCGTCGCGAAGGAGTTTATTGCGGCTCAGGACGAAGAGGATCCCGGCATGCTGGTGTTATCACGGTTCGCAGGTGCGGCCGAGCAACTCACCGACGCGTTGCTGGTCAATCCCTATGACGCGCAAGGCACCGCGCATGCGATTCAGAAGGCGTTGACGATGCCGCTCAACGAGCGACGCAATCGCCATACGCGCTTGCTCAAGAAAATCCGTGAGCAGGATATCCACTGGTGGACAGCCAGATTTCTCGATACCCTTCGAGAAGAGCATCAGTAAGAAAAGCATCAGTCAATATTAAAAGCGGGCGATCGGCCGCCGTGAATGAAGACGTAGTCCCCTGTCGCCTCCGCAGTCTGATGCGGTGCGGCGCGAATGGGGCGGATATGTCAGCTGGCGGAGCCGATCAATCCCAGGAGACAACCCGGTACCGTCTCGCAGTCATGGTGTCGACGGAACCGGATGCATGGACGCAGGCACGATGACTATCAATTCCTTTCGCTTCCAGACGGTGCCCACCGTCATTGTCGAATTCGGTGCGGCACGCCGGCTGGGCGCATTGCTTCGCGATGCATTTCCGAAGGAGACGCGCATCGGCGTAGTGACCGATGGTTTTCTTCATCGCAGCGGGATGCTGGCACCCGCGCTGACGGACCTCGCTGCCCATGGCTGGCACGTGACGGTGATCGATGACGTGGTGGCTGATCCGCCCGAGCATGTCGTGGTCGAGGCGACGGGCCTTGCGCGCACGGCGCGCGTCGAGGTCGTGCTGGGCCTCGGCGGTGGTTCGTCGATGGATGTGGCCAAGCTGCTCGCCGTGTTGCTGGCGACCGATCAGCCGCTCAAGGAGATGTACGGAGTAGGGAAGGTCCGCGACAAGCGCCTGCCACTCGTGCTGATGCCGACCACGGCGGGAACGGGCTCGGAAGTCACGGCGGTGTCGATCGTGACGACCGGCGAGACAACCAAGATGGGCGTCGTGTCGCCGCAGCTCTACGCGGATCTCGCGGTGCTCGATGCGGAATTGACGATCCCGCTGCCTCGAGCTGCAACGGCGGCCACCGGCATCGATGCGATGGTCCATGCGATCGAGGCATACACGTCGGCCCGTCTGAAGAATCCGGTGTCCGATATGTTCGCGATGCGCGCGCTCGAACTGTTGTCGTCGCACTTGCTGTTCGCATGCGACCGGCCCGACGATCGCGATGCACGCGAGGCGATGTTGCTCGGCGCCATGCTGGCCGGTCAGGCATTTTCGAATGCACCCGTCGCCGCGGTGCATGCGCTTGCCTATCCGGTCGGCGGGATCTTTCATGTGGCACATGGCTTATCGAACTCGCTCGTTCTGCCGCATGTGTTGCGCTTCAACGCACCTGTCGCGGCGACCTTGTATGCCGATCTTGCGCGAATTGTGTCGCCCGCCGCGCAGGGGAGTGACGAGGCGCGGACGGCAGCCTTGATCGCGCGCATCGACGAGATGGTCACGGCGACCGGTATTCCTCGTCGTCTGCGTGAGGTCGGTGTTGGCGAGTCGGATCTCGAGCGGATGGCGAGTGACGCCATGCTGCAGACGCGTCTGCTGGTCAACAATCCTCGAGAGGTCAGCGAGGCAGACGCGCTGGCGATCTATACGGCAGCGTATTGAGGCGCAGGAAGCGGGCGGGTTGCGCATCGTCGGCGCCACGAGCGTCGGATCGGGCTGGCGGAGGAGCGTCGAAGATTGTTCGCGCTGAGACGGTCGAACCGTGTCACGTTGTCTCGTGAAGTCCGGATGCCGACGATCACAATGAATACCGGCATCACTCTCCGTCTGAGTGCGTGAAACGGTGGCGCAAAAATAATTTACGTCACCCGCTTGTCATTCCCGAATGAAGGGAATAAGATTCGCCTCCTCGTTGCACAACGCAGGTTTCGCAGAGCAGGACGCGAAGTTGGGCAGTGCGGCGGGAAGCGTTATCTGGCAAGGGTTTCAAGCCGATAACGCAGTCAACGAAGTGAAGCGAAAGCAAAAAAACTTGTTGACGAAACGAAGTGAGGTGTACATAATCTCGCTTCTCTGCTGCAAACGCAGCGACGCAGAAAACGCAGTGAAGTTTGAGCGGATTTTGCGAACGATCTTTAAAAATCTACAGCCGATAAGTGTGGGCGCTTGATAAGCGATGCACCGTCGGATCAGCGGATCGGTCTTCGGACTGGTGTTGTTCTGATTGACGGCATAGCAAAGGTATTTATCAAGTCTCACACTCTGTAAAAGGTAAGTTTTGATTCATCGAAACTTGTCAGCACATTGAGTGAGCGACCGGTTCTTAATTGAACCGAAAACAGTAACAGGTATTGAACTGAAGAGTTTGATCCTGGCTCAGATTGAACGCTGGCGGCATGCCTTACACATGCAAGTCGAACGGCAGCACGGGGGTAACCCTGGTGGCGAGTGGCGAACGGGTGAGTAATACATCGGAACGTGTCCTGTAGTGGGGGATAGCCCGGCGAAAGCCGGATTAATACCGCATACGATCTACGGATGAAAGCGGGGGATCGAAAGACCTCGCGCTATAGGGGCGGCCGATGGCGGATTAGCTAGTTGGTGGGGTAAAGGCCTACCAAGGCGACGATCCGTAGCTGGTCTGAGAGGACGATCAGCCACACTGGGACTGAGACACGGCCCAGACTCCTACGGGAGGCAGCAGTGGGGAATTTTGGACAATGGGCGAAAGCCTGATCCAGCAATGCCGCGTGTGTGAAGAAGGCCTTCGGGTTGTAAAGCACTTTTGTCCGGAAAGAAAACGTTCTAGCTAATATCTGGAGCGGATGACGGTACCGGAAGAATAAGCACCGGCTAACTACGTGCCAGCAGCCGCGGTAATACGTAGGGTGCGAGCGTTAATCGGAATTACTGGGCGTAAAGCGTGCGCAGGCGGTTTGTTAAGACGGATGTGAAATCCCCGGGCTCAACCTGGGAACTGCATTCGTGACTGGCAAGCTAGAGTATGGCAGAGGGGGGTGGAATTCCACGTGTAGCAGTGAAATGCGTAGAGATGTGGAGGAACACCGATGGCGAAGGCAGCCCCCTGGGCCAATACTGACGCTCATGCACGAAAGCGTGGGGAGCAAACAGGATTAGATACCCTGGTAGTCCACGCCCTAAACGATGTCAACTAGTTGTTGGGGATTCATTTCCTTAGTAACGTAGCTAACGCGTGAAGTTGACCGCCTGGGGAGTACGGTCGCAAGATTAAAACTCAAAGGAATTGACGGGGACCCGCACAAGCGGTGGATGATGTGGATTAATTCGATGCAACGCGAAAAACCTTACCTACCCTTGACATGTACGGAACCCTGCTGAGAGGTGGGGGTGCTCGAAAGAGAGCCGTAACACAGGTGCTGCATGGCTGTCGTCAGCTCGTGTCGTGAGATGTTGGGTTAAGTCCCGCAACGAGCGCAACCCTTGTCCTTAGTTGCTACGCAAGAGCACTCTAGGGAGACTGCCGGTGACAAACCGGAGGAAGGTGGGGATGACGTCAAGTCCTCATGGCCCTTATGGGTAGGGCTTCACACGTCATACAATGGTCGGAACAGAGGGTTGCCAACCCGCGAGGGGGAGCTAATCCCAGAAAACCGATCGTAGTCCGGATTGCACTCTGCAACTCGAGTGCATGAAGCTGGAATCGCTAGTAATCGCGGATCAGCATGCCGCGGTGAATACGTTCCCGGGTCTTGTACACACCGCCCGTCACACCATGGGAGTGGGTTTTACCAGAAGTGGCTAGTCTAACCGCAAGGAGGACGGTCACCACGGTAGGATTCATGACTGGGGTGAAGTCGTAACAAGGTAGCCGTATCGGAAGGTGCGGCTGGATCACCTCCTTTCCAGAGCTCGCATCAATTGTTGAGCGTTCACGCTTATCGGCTGTAATACGACAGACTGGAAGAGGGTCTGTAGCTCAGTCGGTTAGAGCACCGTCTTGATAAGGCGGGGGTCGATGGTTCGAATCCATCCAGACCCACCACGCTTCCTCAGACGGACAATCCCTCTATGTTTCATCGCGGATTGCCGTGTGAAATCAGTCAAATCAGTACATGGGGGCATAGCTCAGCTGGGAGAGCACCTGCTTTGCAAGCAGGGGGTCGTCGGTTCGATCCCGTCTGCCTCCACCATTAATCTGTAGTCGAGAACGCGGTGATATCGGAGTGAATAACTCGATGTCGCAAGACTGCGTTGTCGACTAGCGATTTACGTGCTGGTCAGTCTTTAGTAGGTTTATATCGATGGTTTTCCATCAATAAATCGGCTGTCGTTCTTTAACAATCTGGAAGAAGAATTTGTCTATTGGAAACACACTTGAGATGGTGTGTGGAAGATAGATGGGTTGTGATTGTATCAAATGTATTTAAGTGATCTTAAAGTCACTTGGAATACGGCAAACGCGAAAACTCAATTCTTATAACGTGGTCTGCTGTTCATGGCAGACATACGCGTTATAGGGTCAAGCGAACAAGTGCATGTGGTGGATGCCTTGGCGATCACAGGCGATGAAGGACGCGGTAGCCTGCGAAAAGTTGTGGGGAGCTGGCAAACGAGCTTTGATCCACAAATGTCCGAATGGGGAAACCCGGCCCTCTTGGGTCATCCATGACTGAATACATAGGTCATGTGAAGCGAACGCGGTGAACTGAAACATCTAAGTAGCCGCAGGAAAAGAAATCAACCGAGATTCCCAAAGTAGTGGCGAGCGAAATGGGATCAGCCTGTACTCTTTATTTGTATTGTTAGCCAAACGCTCTGGAAAGTGCGGCCATAGTGGGTGATAGCCCCGTAGGCGAAAACAGTATGAAAGAACTAGGTGTACGACAAGTAGGGCGGGACACGTGAAATCCTGTCTGAAGATGGGGGGACCATCCTCCAAGGCTAAATACTCGTGATCGACCGATAGTGAACCAGTACCGTGAGGGAAAGGCGAAAAGAACCCCGGGAGGGGAGTGAAATAGATCCTGAAACCGCATGCATACAAACAGTCGGAGCCTGGAAACGGGTGACGGCGTACCTTTTGTATAATGGGTCAGCGACTTACGTTCTGTAGCGAGCTTAACCGAGTAGGGAAGGCGTAGCGAAAGCGAGTCCGAATAGGGCGCATAGTTGCAGGGCGTAGACCCGAAACCGGATGATCTATCCATGGCCAGGATGAAGGTGCGGTAACACGTACTGGAGGTCCGAACCCACTAATGTTGAAAAATTAGGGGATGAGCTGTGGATAGGGGTGAAAGGCTAAACAAATCCGGAAATAGCTGGTTCTCTCCGAAAACTATTTAGGTAGTGCCTCGTGTATCACCTTCGGGGGTAGAGCACTGTCATGGTTGAAGGGTCCATTGCGGATTACTTCGCCATAGCAAACTCCGAATACCGAAGAGTGCAATCACGGGAGACAGACGTCGGGTGCTAACGTCCGACGTCAAGAGGGAAACAACCCAGACCGCCAGCTAAGGTCCCCAAGATTGGCTAAGTGGGAAACGAAGTGGGAAGGCTAAAACAGTCAGGAGGTTGGCTTAGAAGCAGCCACCCTTTAAAGAAAGCGTAATAGCTCACTGATCGAGTCGTCCTGCGCGGAAGATGTAACGGGGCTAAGCCAGTCACCGAAGCTGCGGATGCGTGCTTGCACGCATGGTAGGAGAGCGTTCCGTAAGCCTGCGAAGGTGCCTTGTAAAGGGTGCTGGAGGTATCGGAAGTGCGAATGCTGACATGAGTAGCGATAAAGGGGGTGAAAGGCCCCCTCGCCGTAAGCCCAAGGTTTCCTACGCAACGTTCATCGGCGTAGGGTGAGTCGGCCCCTAAGGCGAGGCAGAAATGCGTAGCTGATGGGAAGCAGGTTAATATTCCTGCACCGTCGTTAGATGCGATGGGGGGACGGATCGCGGAAGGTTGTCCGGGTGTTGGAAGTCCCGGTCGCTGCATTGGAGAAGGCACTTAGGCAAATCCGGGTGCGCAATTCAAGGGTGTGGCGCGAGCTTCTTCGGAAGCGAAGCAATTGGAAGTGGTTCCAAGAAAAGCCTCTAAGCTTCAGTCTAACGAGACCGTACCGCAAACCGACACAGGTGGGCGAGATGAGTATTCTAAGGCGCTTGAGAGAACTCGGGAGAAGGAACTCGGCAAATTGGTACCGTAACTTCGGGATAAGGTACGCCCTTGTAGCTTGATAGGCTTGCGCCTAAAGGGTGAAAGGGTTGCAATAAACTGGTGGCTGCGACTGTTTAATAAAAACACAGCACTCTGCAAACACGAAAGTGGACGTATAGGGTGTGACGCCTGCCCGGTGCCGGAAGATTAAATGATGGGGTGCAAGCTCTTGATTGAAGTCCCGGTAAACGGCGGCCGTAACTATAACGGTCCTAAGGTAGCGAAATTCCTTGTCGGGTAAGTTCCGACCTGCACGAATGGCGTAACGATGGCCACACTGTCTCCTCCCGAGACTCAGCGAAGTTGAAGTGTTTGTGATGATGCAATCTACCCGCGGCTAGACGGAAAGACCCCATGAACCTTTACTGTAGCTTTGCATTGGACTGTGAACCGATCTGTGTAGGATAGGTGGGAGGCTATGAAACCGGAACGCTAGTTTCGGTGGAGCCGACCTTGAAATACCACCCTGGTTTGTTTGCGGTTCTAACCTTGGCCCGTGATCCGGGTCGGGGACAGTGCATGGTAGGCAGTTTGACTGGGGCGGTCTCCTCCCAAAGCGTAACGGAGGAGTACGAAGGTACGCTAGGTACGGTCGGAAATCGTGCTGATAGTGCAATGGCATAAGCGTGCTTAACTGCGAGACTGACAAGTCGAGCAGGTGCGAAAGCAGGTCATAGTGATCCGGTGGTTCTGTATGGAAGGGCCATCGCTCAACGGATAAAAGGTACTCTGGGGATAACAGGCTGATACCGCCCAAGAGTTCATATCGACGGCGGTGTTTGGCACCTCGATGTCGGCTCATCTCATCCTGGGGCTGTAGCCGGTCCCAAGGGTATGGCTGTTCGCCATTTAAAGAGGTACGTGAGCTGGGTTTAAAACGTCGTGAGACAGTTTGGTCCCTATCTGCCGTGGGCGTTGGATATTTGAAGGGGGCTGCTCCTAGTACGAGAGGACCGGAGTGGACGAACCTCTGGTGTACCGGTTGTCACGCCAGTGGCATCGCCGGGTAGCTATGTTCGGAAGAGATAACCGCTGAAAGCATCTAAGCGGGAAACTCGCCTTAAGATGAGATATCCCTGGAGCTTCGAGCTCCTTGAAGGGTCGTTCAAGACCAGGACGTTGATAGGTCAGGTGTGGAAGCGCAGTAATGCGTTAAGCTAACTGATACTAATTGCCCGTAAGGCTTGATCCTATAACACGTGTGTTTGCCCTCCACGTGGACGTGAGTATCGTGTGTTTGCCCGATGCACTCACAACCCAAAATTCTTCTTCTCAGATTGGCTTGGCAGCGATGTCTGCCAGGCAACAAGTCATGCCTGATGACCATAGCGAGTTGGTACCACCCCTTCCCATCCCGAACAGGACCGTGAAACGACTCCACGCCGATGATAGTGCGGGTTCCCGTGTGAAAGTAGGTAATCGTCAGGCTGTTTAACACCAAAAAGCCCTGCTCTATCGAGCAGGGCTTTTTGCTTTTGTGCGCCAAATTCCCTTCCCGATCTAATCGACTGTCACGAGCGCATCGACGGGACTGTATGCCGACGCGGCTTGAACGGGCAGTTGGCCGATGGCGTTCCCCGCTGCAAAGTGCCGAAAGGCGTGAAGCAAGCCCAAAGCGAGTCCCGCGGTTCCCCCACGGATGACCACCGGCGGTTGATGATCCACTGAAACGCGAGCCAAGTGGACGTACCCGGTGCTGGCGAGAACACCTGCTGCGATACCTCGAATGGCGTCGATTGCGCAAGACGCCGCTATCCGTGCCGCATACGCAAAGAGGTCGTTATGCTCGACCTCGCTATCGAGCGGATTCAGTATCGGTGCCGTTTCCACAGCCGTCCTGTACGCGAGGACGCATAGCCCCACCCCCGAGACGTTTCTTACGTTAGCGATTCCCCACAACCAGCGGCGAACATCACCGGCAGATTGTGAAACCTGTCGATACACCGGACCCACGATTCGCGCGGCCCACTGTGGTGCTTGATCGGGAAATGAAGCGATGTGTCCGTGAGGCACAGTCGGCTCCTTCAGAGGTCTGGGAAGGCACCGAGTCTGGCACGCGCTTCCATGCGCCGATTGCGCTTTTCGCGCGAAGGAAGCGGCGCGAGTCCGGTTGGAAAATTACGAGACCGATTGGGCATCGACCCACGCACTTAGCTGGGCCGCTGCTAGCGGCTTTGCAAAGAAGTATCCCTGTAACTCGTCGCAGCCCGCGCTGCGGAGAATATCGACTTCTTGCTGCGTCTCCACGCCTTCTGCGACGACGCGGAGTCCAAGCGTGTGACCGAGGCCGATAATGGCGCGCGTGATCGCCAGGTCGGTCGGATCGTCGAGCATGTCATGCACAAACGAGCGGTCGATCTTGAGACGATCAAGCGGGAATCGATTCAGGTAATTCAGACTCGAATAGCCGGTTCCGAAATCATCAATCGACAGCTTGACGCCAAGCGCGCGAATCGCAACGAGCTTGGGCAAGTAGCTCTCGACGCTGTGCATCAGCGTTGACTCAGTGATCTCGAGCTCAAGCATGCCGGGCGCAATCTGGTGCGTTTCGATCGCAAGCCGCAGCGCACCGACCAGGCCATCGTCACGAAGCTGAATGGCCGACAAATTGATCGACACTTGCACTTCGCCCAGACCCTCGGCACGCCACTCGGCCATTTGCCGGCAGGCGCGATCGATGACCCACGCGCCGATCGGAATGATGAGTCGTGTCTCTTCGGCGATCGGGATGAACTGCGAGGGCGGTACATCGCCGAGTTCAGGGCTATGCCAGCGCAACAAGCCTTCGACCCCGACAAGCTGACCTGTGCGGGCATCCACATACGGCTGATAGACCAGCGTGAGCAGGTCGCGATCAAGCGCCTCGCGCAGATGGGCCTCGAGCGTCATGCGATTGCGGACTCGCTCCGTCATGTCAGCCGCAAAGAACTGCGACACATTGCCGCCACTCTCTTTCGCAACGTACATCGCGACATCGGCGTGCTGGAGCAAGTCGTCCATATCTCGCCCGTCGTCGGGGTACATCGCGATGCCGACGCTGCACGACACATGAATGGCCGACCCGTTGACGTCGTGCGGCTCGCGTATCCACGGAATCAGACGCTGATCAACCATGCTCGACACTTCTTCGCGATGCTCGACGCCGTCGAGAATCACGATGAACTCGTCGCCGCCGAGGCGGCTCACTGTATCGTGCGCACGCACGGATCGGGTCAACCGGCTCGCGACCGAACGAAGCAGCGCATCGCCGACATGATGGCCGAGCGAATCGTTGATGTTCTTGAAGCGATCGAGATCGATAAAGAGCACCGCGACGCGTTGTCCGGAGCGTTGTGCGCGTCCGATCGCAACGCCGAGACGTTCGGTACAAAGCGCCCGGTTGGGCAACTCGGTCAAGACGTCGTGATGCGCGAGAAATTCGATCCGCGCTTCGCTCTTCTTCCGATCGCTGATATCGATCGACGTGCAGATGTAGTACGAGACGTCGCCTTGCTTTTCCCGCACGACACTGATCATCAACCACGCCGGATATTCATCGCCGCTGCGTTTGCGAATACGTGTCTCGCCTTGCCATGCGCCGCGGCGAGCGGCGGAGGCCGCCAGTGAAGCAAACGTGTCGCTGCCCGTTTCATCCGCGACAAGGAAATGAGGATGCGTTCCGATCACGTCGGCCGCGTCATATCCCGTGCTCCTGAAAAACGCAGGATTGACGGTCAACACGCGATGGTCGCTGTCGACAATGAGGATGGCTTCGGACGAACTCTCGAACACTCTGGCCCATAGCTCGAGCCGTTGTTCAAGAAGCTTGAGGTGGCTGATTGGCGCGAATGCCGTGAGGACCGCATCACGGCCGTGAAAGTGCAGACGTCGCGCGGACAGCACCGCCCACGCCGGTTCTTCCGTCGCCTTCCAGCGCACCTCGAATTCATCGACGGCACCACGATCGGACAGTTGTTGAAAGAAGCGCGCACGTACCGCCGAATCCAGTCCCTTTGCCCATGGATCGGTGTGGATCCCATTGAGCCATTGCGCGGCCGGTTGGTTTGCGTGGAGCACCTCGTGCCCGGGGATGGCCGTCACGACCATCGGAAACGGAGTGGCTTCCACGAGTGCGTGCTGCGCCTCAGAGGCGCGGGCCGTAGCCGCGCGTTCCTTCTGAGCTTCGCGTTCGTGATCGAGCTGCTCGAGCATGCCGTTGAATCCGAGTACGAGCCGGCCAATCTCGTCCTGACTATTCCAGCTCGCCCGGAGTGAATGGTCACCTGTACGACGCACGGTCTCCATCACGCGAGCGAGTTTGCGAAGCGGCCTCGCAATCTGTCCTGCCACAAAATAGACCATGCACAAAATGCCGCACAGCAAGGAGAGCGCGGTACCCAGGTGGAGCCACATGCGCATATAGAGCCCATGGACCCGCATCTTGAGTAGCCCGTCGAGTGAGTCGGCCGACGCTTGCCAGCCGCCTTGAATCGCGTCGATGAGGTCACGCTCGGCCATATCGACACGCACCAGGGCTTGGGCGTCGTCATAGCGTGCGTCGACGGCGGCGCGCGCCGCATCGCGATAGGCGTCAACGGCGCTGAACAGGCGAGCCTTCGAAGGTCCGAGCGCACGCTGGAGGCCTGGGTTCGCCGCGACGGCTTCATTCAGGTCTGACTGGAATCCCTGTACGGTTGCGTCAAGCTGACCTTCGAGAATCAGATAGCGTGTGCGCGCCTCATTGCGCTCGACTTGCTGGGAGGCCGATACATGCACCCGTTCGCCGATCCCGTTGGCGACCTGAATCAGCGCCGGATAGCGAAGGATCAGCAACGACATCGTGTAGTAGCTGTCGAGGTCCGGGTCGAGGATAAGGTTGGATTGATTCCCGACACGCGTGATGAGTTCGCGACAGGCGGCGAGGGCTGAATCAACCTTGGGCTGAATCAGGCCACCGGGTTGCACGAGCGTCGAAACGGCTGCGCTGGCATGCCGACTGACGTCGTCGCTGTGCATGTCGGCGCCGTGATCGATCTCGGCGACGTCGAGCGCATGCTGGAAGTTTCTCAGCCGGCTAGCCGCGTCCGTCTGGCCCGCGCCGACCCGCGCAATATCCACGAGCCCGTCGCGTACGGCACCGACATACTGATTCCCGGCAATTTCCTTTTGAGCAAAATCAATCGCAATGTATTTTTCGTGGATCAGAATGCCGCTGATATAAATCACGGCAGTCAGGTCGAGCAAATAAATCAACAGCAATTTGCGGCCGACGCTCAGCCGTGCCAGCAGGCGGACAAAAGGGTTCTGCATGGTTGTTCTACCGGCCATTTCGCGTCGACGCATCACGAATGCGATAAATAGGGCGCCAATACAATTGACGCGCCGGTATCCGATACGGTTCGTCAGGTATTTTCGATTTGCTCTGAGTATAAGGCGGACAAAATTCGTCGCCCCTCTGGGGGTATAACGACGCAGCGTGATTTTTTATTCAGCGTATTCCTGCGGTTAGAGCACCGGATTTATGGTTGCAAGAGGCGTGCGGTTCGCCGCGGGCAGCCCCTTTAGCGCGGACAGGAGAGGCCAAAGCGAGAGGCGGTGAGCGGTTCAGGCAAGAGGGTCGTCGCAGGACGCCGTACATTCGTCTCGAATTCCCGAGCGAGGTGTCGCGCGCGATTGCCGGTGTCGGCGTAATCTGTGCGCTGCCTGGCGCAGCGGATTCCTGATGCGCCTTGACCCTTTGGAGACAGACGCGATGTTCAAGGCGATCGTGCTCGAAAAAACGGATGCCGGCACGCAGGCGGAACTCCGGGATCTCGACGATGCTTCGTTGCAGCAGGGCGATGTGACAGTCGATGTCGACTATTCGACGCTCAACTACAAGGACGGACTCGCGATTACCGGAGCAGGGCCCGTGGTGCGCCAGTTCCCGATGGTCCCGGGTGTCGACTTTGCCGGGCGTGTTGCCGAGAGCAACGACACGCGCTTCAAGCCGGGCGATGCGGTCGTTCTCAATGGATGGGGCGTCGGGGAATTGCACTGGGGTGGGCTCGCACAACGCGCGCGCGTGTCGGCGGACTGGCTGATGCCGATGCCGGCGGGGATGGACGGCGCGCAGGCGATGGCAATCGGCACGGCCGGCTACACGGCGATGCTTTGCGTACAGACGCTCGAGCGGCATGGCTTGAAACCCGGCGACGGCGAAATCATTGTCACGGGCGCGAACGGCGGGGTCGGCAGTATCGCGATCATGATCCTGGCCACTCGCGGGTACCGCGTTGTCGCATCGACGGGACGTATGGAAGAGCGTGATCGCCTGATGGCGCTTGGCGCGCAGGATGTCGTGGACCGTGCAACGTTGACCGCACCCGGCAAGCCGCTCGCAAAGGAGCGCTGGGCGGGGGCGGTCGACAGCGTCGGAAGCCATACCCTGGCCAATGTGTGCGCGAGCATGCGTCGCGGAGGCGTAGTCACGGCGTGCGGTCTGGCGCAGGGCATGGATTTTCCTGCGACTGTCGCGCCGTTCATCTTGCGCGGCGTCACGCTGGCAGGCGTCGACAGTGTCTATCAGCCGATGGCAGCGCGTATCGCCGCATGGGAGGCGCTCGCCGAGCCCGACCTGCTTGCGCAACTGGTCGGCAACACGCGCGAAATCGGGCTGGCCGAGGCGATCGATGCCGCGCGGGATTTGCTCGCGGGACGGATCGCCGGGCGATTGCGAGTCAACGTCCGCCGTTGATTGCAAGGACGGCTCCGACGGGAGCGTCGACACCAGGCGGCCTATGCCATCGGCAGCGCTCGTCCCGAATCACATTGCCGTGACATCGTCCGGCTCGTTATGATCTGTCGCACTGGTCACCCTGAATCCCGGAGTCACTTCGATGAATCATGTCTTGCTTCGCCGTGTCGTTTCGCTGACTGCCCTGTCGACGATGCTGTGCCTCGCTTCAATCGCTGCGCGTGCCGGTGACAGCGACGCATCGGCCACACAAGGCGCTCCGGCCATGAAGATGTCGATGGATGCCCCGGCCTCGGGAGCGCAAAGCAGCCCGTCGACCGCAGCCTACGAGCAAGGAATGGCCGGGATGATGCAGGGCATGCATGCGCCATACACGGGTGACGCCGACGCCGATTTTGTGTCGCACATGATTCCTCACCACGAAGGTGCGGTGAGCATGGCGCAAGTCGAGCGTGAATACGGCAAGGATCCGGAAATGCGCAAGCTCGCGCTCGACATCATCAAAGCACAGGAAAAGGAGATCGCTCTGATGAAGCGCTGGCAAGCGAAGCACGCTGCCAAGTAACTCTGATGAAGCGCTGGCAAGCAAGGCACGCTGTCAAGTAACTCGCGAAACGTGTGAAGTGTGTCGTCGCGATGTCAGTGTATCTGGCGATGACACACTCGTTCATCGATGTCCGGAACATCGCGTCGTGTGTCGCGACATTGCCGCGGTGGGCACACGTCTTCCTACCCCCGGATACCCAACAAGACCTCAGTGCTCGAAGGGGCGTATGACGGGGGAGAGTTGCGGGCACCCAACGGCGACACGTCGATCCGTCCATTCAAACACCCCTCGCTGGACGCTTGCCCAACGCCGCGCCCGGGCCGTGTATTCGCGGTCGACACCCGGACCGTTTGGAACAGCGACCCATGCGACACGGATCGACGATGAGCGCAACTCTTCACGTGCGTGAATGGATTTCATGGCACGTACGCACAACCCGACCTACAATCCAGCCACGCTGCCGCAGAACGCAGCGGTGAGCTCGCTGCCATGAATGATGAAGATCTTTATACGTGGACAAGCCCGCTCGACGTTCCCAGGACCGTCGAGTTGCTTGTCGACACATTGAACCATATCGGTGCGAAGGTATTCGCCGTGATCGACCAGCAAGCGGAGGCGCGTGCGGTCGGCCTCGACATGCGCGCGCTGACGCTGATCCTGTTCGGCAATCCGCGCGCCGGCACGCCGTTGATGCAGGCGGACCCGACGTGCTCGTTTGATTTGCCGCTCAAACTCCTGATTCATCAGGGCGAAGAGAATCGTGCGATCGTGCAGATGCTTCGGGCGGAAACGTTTGTCAGCCGCTATGACGTGCCCGCGAACGCAGCCGGTGTGTTCACCGGCGCCGCGGGCCTGCTCGAGTCCGCACTCGTCAAGGCTGCGCGCGCATCCTGAACCAGTCGGCCGTCGCGGCGTCTGCAGGGAAAAACGTTTCGATCCGCAGTTCATGCACCGTCACGTCGTGAGGTGTGCCAAGCGTCGTGATGGCCGAAAACAGATTGAGATCGACGCCATCCTTGCGGATTTGCAGCGGCACGAAGGGCAGGGCGTTCGACTCGAGGTTCGGCATACGCGTCGCGGCTTCGATGCCGGGCATCGCAAGCAATGAGTCCAGCAGGACCTGCGCCTCGCTGCCCGGGCCATCGCCCATCGCCTCGCGCTGGATCCAGAGCAGCGCATCGCTGGCCACCCGTTCCCAGTTCAGAAAATGCCGGCGTGCTCCGGCCGGATCGAGCGTGAGCCGGATAACGTTGGCGTCGCCATCGCCCGGCAGCGGCAGATCGGGGTCGAGCTCGAGCAACCACTTGAAGAACATCGAGCCCGGTGCGTTGGTCATCACCAGATTCCAGAGCCGGTCGACCACGATGGCCGGGTAGGGCGTCTGCTGCGCCAGCATAAAGTCGAGCGCTTGCTTGACTGCCGACATCTCGGGGTCCGACAGGCTGCGCTCCTGATACGCCGGTGCAAAGCCCGCGCAAAGCAGCATAACGTTGCGCTGACGAAGCGGGATATCGAGCACCGTGCCCAGGCGCAGGATCAGTTCGCGGCTCGGCTGTGAGCGCCCGCTTTCAAGAAAGCTGATATGACGCTGCGAGATATCGGCTTCCGTGGACAAACGCAGCTGACTCAGACCGCGCTTGTCTCGCCAGTAACGCAGCGCCGACGCGAAGTCGCTGAAATAGCGCTCGTGCGCAAGACGCGAGGGCGCCGCGCGGGCGGGCGTCGGCTTGCTGCGGTCCGAAACAGGGGCGAGCGCGGAAGCCATGGGACGTCTCCTTGAGAATCGAATCGGTATACCGGACGGTCGAGGATGGGTACGCCGCAGTAGCGTAACCCAGTCCGGCCATTGTCGATTTCGAACCTGAAGCGCGTCGATTACCTCAGACGTTATCGCCGTGGCGTGCAAATAAAAAAGCCGGTGTGAAATCCGAACCGCTTCGCGAGCGCTGGACACGGGTCCGGCTTTCGCAGGGCAATTCGGATGACACACCGGCTTGAGGCACTCAGAGGCCCGGATTCGCTGCTCTCAGTGCAGGATCTTGGCCAGGAAGTCCTTCGCGCGGTCCGACTTCGGATTGTCGAAGAACGCATCCTTCTGGTCGTCTTCGACGATCAGGCCGCGATCCATGAAGATCACGCGGTTGGCGACCTTCTTGGCAAAACCCATTTCGTGCGTCACGCACATCATGGTCATGCCTTCCTGCGCGAGTTCAACCATCACGTCGAGCACTTCATTGATCATTTCCGGATCGAGTGCCGAGGTCGGTTCGTCGAACAGCATGGCGATCGGATCCATCGACAGCGCGCGGGCAATCGCCACACGCTGCTGCTGGCCGCCCGACAGCTGACCCGGGAACTTGTCCGCGTGCGCCTTGAGGCCGACGCGGTCGAGCAGCTTGAGGCCCTTCGCGGTGGCTTCATCCTTCGAGCGGCCGAGCACCTTGATCTGCGCGAGCGTCAGGTTTTCGGTGATCGACAGGTGCGGGAACAATTCGAAGTGCTGGAACACCATGCCGACCTTCGAACGCAGCTTCGACAGGTTGGTCCGCTTGTCGGTCAGCGATTCGCCATTGATCGTGATCTCGCCCTTCTGGAACGGCTCGAGACCATTGACCGTCTTGATCAGCGTCGACTTGCCCGAGCCCGACGGTCCGCACACCACGACGACTTCACCTTTTTTGACTTCGGTCGAGCAATCCGTCAGCACCTGGAACTGCCCATACCACTTTGAAACATTCTTGATAGAGATCATCGTGCGACCTTTTTCTGAAGTGCTTTGACGAGATTCGAGGCAATCAGGCAAATCACGAAATAACCCAAACCCGCGACCAGAATCATTTCGACGTTCGTGCCGTCACGATCGCCGATATTGGTTGCGGTACGGAAGAAATCGCCAACCCCGATCACGTAGACGAGCGACGTATCCTGAAACAGCACGATGGCCTGCGTAAGCAGCAGCGGCACCATCGCGCGAAAAGCCTGCGGCAGAATGATCAGACGCATTGCTTGCGCGTAGGTCATGCCGAGTGCGAACGACGCACTGACCTGGCCACGCGGCACGGCCTGGATGCCTGCGCGGATAATTTCCGAGTAGTACGCGGCCTCGAACAACGAGAACGCGACCATCGCCGACACGAGACGGATGTCCGTGGTCGGCGGCACGTGCAGCAAGGACTGCAGCACCTCGGGCACGAGCAGGTAGAACCACAGCAGCACCATCACGAGCGGAATCGAGCGGAACAGCGTGACATAGGCCTTCGAGAACGAAGCCAGTGAACGCACACCCGAAAGTCGGATCACCGCGAGGATCGTGCCCCACACAATGCCGAACACGATCGCCAGCGCGGTGATCTGCAGCGTGATGATCATGCCGGCCCACAGCGCGGGCAGCGCGCCCGGCACGCCGGAGAAATTGAATTCGTGCATTACTTGCCTCCGACGTAGCCAGGCAGTCGTGTCTTCTTGTCGACCCAGCGCATAAAGAGCATCACGATGACGTTGATCAGCGCGTAGGCGAGAGTCACCGCGATAAACGACTCATAGGTCTGTGCCGTGTAGTCGACGAGCTGGCGCGCCTGCGCGGACAGTTCGAGCAGACCGATCGTCGACGCAACGGCCGAGTTCTTGAAGATATTGAGAAACTCGGAGGTCAGCGGCGGGACGATGATGCGCAGCGCGACGGGCAACAGCACGAAGCGGTACGTTTGCGGCAGCGTAAAGCCCATGGCGAGGCCCGCTGCGCGCTGACCGCGCGGCAACGCGTTGATCCCCGAGCGGACTTGTTCGCACACCCGTGCGGCCGTGAACAGGCTCAGGCACAGGATCGAGGAGACATAGAACTGCGCAATCGGCGAGAGCCCTTGCTTGAACCAGTCACCCGCAGCACGCGGCAGCAGTTCGGGAATGACGAAATACCAGATGAAGAACTGCACGATCAGCGGAATATTCCGGAAGATCGCGACGTACGTTGTACCGACACCCGACAGGAAGCGATTGGGGACCGTGCGCAACACGCCCATCAGCGTGCCCACCGCGAGCGCGATGATCCACGAGATCAGCGACACGATTACGGTGTTCCAGAAGCCGGAAATCAGCCAGCCGAGATACGTCGTCGGCTCGCCGGTCGAGACGGGAGCGAGAAATATCGCCCAATTCCAGTGGTGACCACCCATGACAAAACTCCAAAAAGAAACGGAAGAAGCTCGCGTACGCCGCTCCTTCCGTTTCTGTCAAACATCCGTTGACGGATTCAGTCCGATTACTCGATCGGCTTGTCGTTCGGATTCTTGTAGAGCGCCTTGATGTCGTCGCTTTCCGGGAAGTTCAGGTTCAGGCCCTTCGGCGGGATCGGCGATTCGAACCACTTCTTGTAGATCTGATCGGCTTCGCCCGACGTTTCGACCTTGGCGATCGCTTCGTCGACGACCTTCTTGAATTCGGGGTCGTTCTTGCGCAGCATGCAGCCGTAGGCTTCATGCGATTGCGGTGCGCCGACGATCACGAAATCGTTCGGGTTGTTCGACTTGGCACGCTCGCCGGCGAGCAGTGCATCGTCCATCATGAACGCCGTCGCGCGGCCGGTCGACAGCGTCAGGAACGACTCGCCGTGATCCTTCGCGCTGATGATGTTCATGCCCATGTTCTTGTCCTGGTTCATCTTGCGCAGCAGACGTTCCGAGGTCGTACCAGCGGTCGTGACGACCGTCTTGCCCTTGAGGTCCGGGAAGTCCTTGATGCCCGAATCCTTCTTGGTCATCAGGCGCGTGCCGATCACGAAAATCGTGTTCGAGAAGGCGACCTGTTGAGCGCGCTCGGCGTTATTCGTCGTCGAGCCGCATTCCATGTCGATCGTGCCGTTGGTCAGCAGCGGAATGCGGTTTTGCGAGGTCACCGGCGTGAGCTTGACCTGCAGGTTCGGCTTGTTGAGCTTGACCTTGACGGCTTCGACGACCTTCAGCGCGAATTCCTGCGAATAGCCGATCACGTTCTGCTTGTCGTCGTAGTACGAGAACGGAATCGACGATTCGCGGTGACCCAGCGAGATCACGCCGGTCGAATTGATGCGGGCGAGCGTGCTGTCATCTGCATGCGCTTGCGTGACGGCGCCCAGCGCGAGCACGCCGGCGATAAACGCGGCCTTCCCCAGTTTCGAATGCATAAAAACCTCTGACAAATAGTTCGAATTGTGACGGCCGGGCTGCGCGGGCATCTCCGCTGCCCTTGCGGCTCTCGGGCAGAATGACTCGATCTGACCCTATCAGCGCCCATACTTTCCGGGCCCGGCTCGCTCTGGGTCGGCAGCATACCCGAACCGAGTGTCCGTTGTCAGCCTTGTAAAAATCGGATCAAGGCGCACCGAGATCGGCGCCTTGTTCATCCTTCATTTCCTGCAAGTCGGCGGCGAGCAATTCGTTCATACGTGCACTGGTTTCCCGCGTGGCGACCACGTAGCGTTCCTCGTCGCGCCACACGGTGGCGAGGGCGCGGAACATTTCCTCATCATGCACCCGGAACAGGCGGCGCGCGCGGGCGGCAAGGTGATCTTCGAAGCCGAGGCTCTTGAGCGCCTCTTCGCCGAGCTTGAGCCCGCCCTCGAACGTTTCGCGCTCGACGATATCGGCGCCCTTGTCGAGCAACCGGTACGCATGGCGCCGATCGTAGGCGCGCGCGAGGATTTTCAGATGCGGGAAATTGCGCGTGGCGATTTCGACGAGCTTTTCGGCTGCGTCCCGATCGTCGATCGCGACGACGAGCAGTTTCGCGTCGGCTGCACCGGCTGCGCGCAACAAGGCGAGCCGCGTGGCATCGCCATAGTTCACGCGCCGGCCCATGCGCCGCACGAGAGCGACTTGCTCGGCACTCGCTTCGAGCGTCGAGGTCCGGAAACCGTTGACGACGAGCAGGCGCCCGACGATCTGACCGAAGCGGCCAAAGCCGGCGATCAGCACATCGGGCCGCATATCGAACGCTTCGTCTTCGGGCGCGGGTCCGGCCGCCGCCTTGGGCCGTGCGCAAATCCGTTCGAATGCGATCAGGGCGAGGGGCGTCAGCGCCATCGACACCGCAACGCCGACCGTCGCGAGCGCGGCGATGTCCGCGGTGACGATGCCGGCCACGGACGCGACCCCGAGCAGCACGAAGGCGAATTCACCGCCTTGCGACAGCGCCACGCCCACCTGGGCTGCGGTGCGTGAATCCGAACCCGAAAGGCGGGCAATGCCGAAGATCACGAGCGCCTTGACGATCATGACGCCGGGCACCACGGCGGCCAACAGCAACGGATGATGCGCGACGAGCGCGAGATTCACGCTGGCGCCGATCGAAATAAAGAACAAGCCCAGCAATAAACCTCGAAACGGTTCGATATCCGCTTCGATTTCGCGCCGGAACTCGCTCTCGGCCAGCACGACACCGGCGAGAAACGCGCCGAGTGCGGCCGACTGCCCGACGGCTTGCATCAGCAGCGCGACTGCGACGACGAGCAGCAATGCAGCCGCTGTGAAAATTTCCCGTTGTCGCGCATTGGCAATAAACCGGAAGACCGGCCGCATCAGGAAGTGGCCGACGACGACGATCAGCAACACGGCGGCGAGCACGCCCAGCGCGCGGACCCAGGCCGGGTCGTCCGCGAACACGCCGTGATGGATCGGCGCTGCATTGCCGCCATGCGAAGCGGCGAGCAAGGGCACCAGTGCGAACATCGGAATGATCGACAAGTCCTGAAACAACAGGATCGCGAACGACGCCGTGCCCGTCGCCGTCTGCCGGAGGTGTCGCTCTTCAAGTGTCTGCAGGACGATGGCGGTCGACGACAGCGCAAGGATGAATCCGAGTGCGAAGGACTCCTGCCAGAACAAGCCGAATGCGAGGCCCAGTGCGCCGAGCACGGCGCCGCTCACGACGACTTGCGCGCCGCCGAGACCAAAAAACGCCTTGCGCATGCCCCACAGGATCGACGGCCGGACTTCGAGGCCGATCAGGAACAGCATGATGACGACGCCGAACTCGGCGAAATGCAGCACGCTCTGCTGATCGGCGACGAGACCGATTGCGTAAGGGCCGATGACGGTGCCGGCGATCAGGTAGCCGAGCACGGAGCCCAGCCCGAGGCGTGTGGCAATCGGGACGGCGATCACGCCGGCGGTCAGATAGATGACCGCGTTCTCCAGCAAGCTCGCGCCTTCCATGAATCGGAGATCCTGTTAACTAGGGTTGACGATGAGGCGCACGCGATGCAATTCGACGCGAACTGCGCTGACGAACACGTTACGAATGCGTATGCTATCTGAACAACGCATCTTTCCTATATTCGACCCGCGCGAACGACCGTGCGACGCGGGTTGCCGCCGTGCCGATGCGAAATCGGACGTGCGGTTTCGAAAGACGGGGCGTTTTTGCCACCGGAAGATATGTCATACGTGTGGGGAGGGCCATACGGCTTCGGTGCTGCCACCGGACGGTCGCGATCGCTCGCGATACCGGGTTCGGCGGCGGAGTCGTTGCGTGTAACGCGCCTGACCACGCGGCTATCAGGTGAGGACGTGTATGTGGACCTTTTCATCCCGCGATCGCCATCGCATCGCCCCGCAGCCGCTGGGCGCCGGCCTCGACAAGGCTGCGGCAGGTGACGTCTCCCTCAGTGCGCGCGCGCCGCGTGCGCTACGCAGGGCCAGGTCCGCACGAGCAGACGGCATGATGATCGCCGGGCGCACGTCGCCCCGGCTCGCACAAGCCTCGGTGATCGCTGTCTGGCTGTGGTCGATGATCGAATTGCCTGCCGAACTCACGGTCGATGCGTCGATCGTGCAGACATTCGCGCTGGCTTTGTCGAAGATCTGCCTGACCTTGCTTGCCTATGCGGTGCTGATGGGCAAGGGCTATGCGCGAAAGATCTTTTTGTTCGTCTGCTGGCTCAGCATTCTCGCGATCGCGCCCGACCTGCCGCTGCAGTTTCGCTACGACCGCTCCGGCTTCATGCTGTCGGTGATCGAATGTGTGCTCAAGGGACTCACCATTATCGCGTTCGCGCTGCCGAGCCTTGAATACAAGGTGCGGTTCGACGATCCCGCACACGCTGAAGCGCGGCATTGATCGGCTAGCGTGGCGTGAAGCGCGCGATGGGATGCGCGCTGCCGCGTAGCGGTGGCGGCCCGTCTCCGACGGGCTTGATCCACCGGACCGGTGATCGGCTAGCGTTCGAGTTCCGACTGCTCGAGCACGTGATACGACAGCAATAGCCGATCGTGCGCGCTGAGGTCCTGCAGATGCAGGCCGTAGCTCACGTGTCCGGGATTCTCGTCCCGGCGCACGTGACGCACGCGCCCGTGCAGGTCAAGCATGTGATCGCGCCCGATCGTGTGAATGCAGAACGATACGCGGATCACGTCGTTGATCGCCGCGAGCCCTTCGCGCGCCGACAAATTCAGACCCGATGCGCTGAGGTTCCTGATGATGCCGAACTCGCTGAGCGCATTGGTCGGCGCGTGGCCAACGAGCGCGAAGAAGCGCACCCGCGCGCGCAACGCCGAGCGCGCCCGCAAGCGCGTAATCGGACCCGGTGGTGAGAGCAGCACATAAGGAAAAGGCTGGCGGAACGTGCTCTGCACGGTGCAGACGAAGCCGAACACCGCGCGCCGCGAAACGTAGACGGCGTTCAGACGTTCGCCAAACACGAGATCAATGTTCTGGCCATCGGTCGTCGGCGGTGTGATGAAGATCGAATCGTTGGGCGCCACACCAATGACGCGGCAGCCCAGCGCGCCCAGGCCGGTGGACTTCGACGGTTGCAGTCGGAGCAGCGCGCCGATCTCGAGTCCCAGTTCCTGTCCCGTCGCCGGGCCGGTACCTGCCGGACTGCGCGCGGTTGTCGCTCCGCTCGCAGCGGCCGTTGCCGGGATCACGTCGGCCGGATCGGCTTCGTGCGGTGGCACCTGTGTCAGCGGACCGAACTGCTCCAGCAAAAAACCGCGGGCCGTTTCGTCCGGAATCACGGTGCCTGCCTTGAGCACGACCACGCCGCGTGTATCCGCGAGATCCTGCCGGAGTGGCTCGCCGAAGGCGATGTCCATGCCGTCGTCGTGATCGCCGGCGATCGGCGTTTCGTTCTGTGTCGGTTCGATGTCAGCCCCCTCACGCAGTGCGCGGCGGCACCGCAACAAAGATTGGTCTGCTGAATGGTCAGGCAGGGCCAGTTAACCACGGCAACCCCGTGCTAGACAAGTCGCGGAGCCATAGGAACGCGTTGCATACGGTGTGCCTGATTGCATTGGCATACCGCGTGGTTGCGTTCTCGGGTGAGGGACCGCCGGGTCACTGGCGGTCAGCGCGCAAGCCACGCGAGGTACGCGTGGCACGTCGCAAGCGATACGCCGCAACAGATACGGGGTGCCTACCGTGAGGTCACGCTCTGGGCGCCGAATACATCCCCGTGCTGCGAAACTGCGACGGGCTGATGCCGTACGTGCGCCGAAACACTTTGGCAAAGTAGTTGGGGTCCTCGAATCCACAGTGCGTGGCGATGACCTTGACGCTCAACGTGCCGCTCGTGAGCAGTCGCGCGGCCAGCCGCATGCGCTCGAGCTGCACGAACTCCGCCGGCGAACTGCCTTCGCTTGCCGCAAACACGCGTGTGAAATGCGCACGCGACAGACCCGCCAGATCGGCAAGCGCCTGCACATCGAGGTCGCGCCCGAGGTTCTGGCGGATATGCGCGACGACACGCTCGGTCGGCCGATGTGCGGGGCTGCCGCGCTGCACTTCGTGAGGACCCAGCACATCGTCGTACAACGCCATCGTGGCGGTGTAGGCGAGCGCGGATGCGCGGCCGGGTGCTTCATGCGCAAGCTCGTCGAGTGCCAGGCAGCATTGCGCAAGATGGTCGACGGTCGCGGACTGTAGACGGAACACCGGACCGACCGCGGCGAGGATGGCCTGATGCAGGCGCAAGGCCTCGCGCCCGGTCATCGCAATCCAGAAGAACTCCCAGCGTCCGCCCTGATCGACCCAGTACCGGTGCGGATGCGGCACGACGACGAGCATGGTCTCGCCGGGGCGGATCCGGTAGCTGTGACGCTCGTAGTCGAGGCGTCCTTCGCCGGCAATGCAGTGCTGGAGCACGGAGAACGGCATCGAGCCACGACGGCGCCCGTCCCAGTCGTAGCCGGGCCCATCGGCGATCTCGAAGCCCGTGCTGGTCGGCATCACATGCAGCCGGTCGCGCCGCTGGGGCAGCGATATGGGCCGCCCGAAGGGGCCGCGGTCAATCAGATTCTGCAGCACAAAATTACCCCTATCCGCACAGTTTCCCTCTGTTCAGGCACCGTCCCGCGCGCTCAGAATGTCGGCAGACCCGTCCTTGGCAGCACGCCGAGACGCGCGGGCCCGCAAGCAAGCATCCAGCGCCCGGCGCTGCAGCACTGCGTCGGAGCACTGCCTGACTCACCAGCAAGAGGGAGAGTATTTTGACGGCTCCATTCAAGATCGCGATTATCGGTGCGGGAAGCGTCGGATTTACCCGCACACTTGTCAAGGATTTACTCAGCGCACCGGCGTTGCAAGACATCGAAATCGCGCTGACCGATATCAATGAACACAATCTGTCGATGATCCGGCAGATTCTCGACCGCATCGTCGAAGTCAACGGATTCCCGACGCGCATCACGGCCACGACGGATCGCCGGCGCGCGCTCGAAGGCGCGCGTTATGCGATCAACTGCGTGCGCATGGGTGGCCTCGAGGCGTTTGCTGATGACATCCGGATCCCGCTCAAATACGGTGTCGACCAGTGCGTCGGCGACACGATCTGCGCGGGCGGCATCATGTACGGACAGCGCTCGGTGCGCGCGATTCTCGACTTCTGCGAGGACATCCGCGCCGAGGCCGACTCCGGCGTACGTCTGCTTAACTACGCCAACCCGATGGCGATGAACACCTGGGCTGCAATCGATCATGGCGGCGTCGACACGATCGGGCTGTGTCACGGTGTGCAGCACGGCTGGCGGCAGATCGGCGAGGTGCTCGGCGCCGAGGATCCTCACGACGTCGAGTACATCTGCTCGGGCATCAATCACCAGACCTGGTACGTCGACGTTCGATACAAAGGCCGCCGTGTGACGCGCGACGAACTGATCGAAGGCTTCGAACGGCACCCCGTGTATTCGAAACAGGAGAAGGTACGCATCGACGTGCTCAAGCGATTCGGCGTGTACTCGACCGAAAGCAACGGGCACCTGTCCGAATACCTGCCGTGGTATCGGAAGCGGCCCGAAGAGACGCAACGCTGGATCGATCTCTCGGAATGGATTCACGGTGAAACCGGCGGATATCTGCGCGTGTGCACCGAAGGGCGCAACTGGTTCGAAGAGGAGTTCCCACGCTATCTCGCCGAGGCCGACACGCCACTCGATCCTGCCAAGCGTAGTGATGAGCATGCGAGCCACATCATCGAGGCGCTGGAAACCGGCAAGGTGTATCGCGGCCACTTCAACGTCAAGAATCGCGGCCTGGTGACAAACCTCGCGCAGGATGCGATCGTCGAAACGACCGGCTTTGTCGATCGCTTCGGGCTGAACATGGTTGCCGGCATCACGCTGCCCGATGCGTGCGCGACGATCTGCGAAGCATCGATCAATGTGCAGCGCATGGCAGTCAAGGCCGCGATCCACGGCGATGTCGACATGCTCAAGCTCGCGATGCTCAACGATCCGCTGACCGGTGCGATCTGCACGCCCGACGAGGTCTGGCAGATGACCGATGAAATGCTGGTCGCGCAGGCGAAGTGGTTGCCGCAGTACGCGCATGCGATCGATGCAGCCAAGGCGCGTCTGGCGAAGAGCACGGTTGCGACACGCGACTGGCAGGGGGCGGCGAGCATGCCGGTGCGCTCGGTCGAACAGATGCGCGCGGATCGCGAAAAGCGTCGCGGCGGTGTCGCGCCGGACCAGCAGGTCGTGGCATAGCGCAGTCGCCATGCTCCGGTGTCGTGAGTCGGGCGCCGTGAGTCTGACCTTCGTCGAAGCGGCGCGCAGGCCTTGCACGTGGCTTCACGCATGCCCATAAGAAAACATGGAGACAACACAATGAGACTGTTCAAGATCGGGCTGCTCGTCGGCTCGTTGCTCGCCGGCTTGTTTGCGACCCAGGCGTTCGCGGATCCCGTGACGCTGCGATTCTGGGTCGCATGGGATCCGCAGCAAGCCGATGCGATCGCGGCGACCAAGCAGATCGCGTCGTTCGAACAGTCTCATCCGAACATCAAGATCGATATCCAGAACATCGCCTTTGGCGCGCTGCATGACAAGCTCATCACGTCGATTGCCGGCGGCGATGCACCGGACCTGAGCTGGGGCCTTATCGAATGGCTCGGCGAACTCAATCGCATGAACGCACTCGTCGATCTCACGCCCTACGCGGCGAAGTGGCCCGATCGTGCGCAGATCTATCCCAATGCACTCGCGGCGGTGACGATCGACGGCAAGCTGATGGCGCTCCCGCATTACCTTGGCATCCGTGGCTTGCTTTATCACGAAGACATGCTGCAAAAGGCCGGCATATCCGCGCCGCCGAAGACATGGGATGAACTGGTCGCCGATAGCCAGAAGATCAAGCAGGCGACGGGAAAATACGGCTTCGGTATTGCGGGCACCGGGGTGCGTGCACCGCAGGAACTGTTGATGTATCTCGCACAGAGCAACGCGACACTCGCCAAGCGGATGCCTGACGGCAAATACCGCAACACCTGGGGCGACGATCCGAAGGAGCTCGCGAATGCGACGCAGGTCTTTGCGTTCTACAAGACGATGCTCGACAAGCAGCTCATCTCGCCCGAGGCCAGCAGCTGGGGCTATGAAGAAGAGGACACCAACTTCTCGCTCGGGCAATACGCCATGGTGGTCAACGGGTCGTGGATGAAGAACCGCGCCGAGCAAAACCCGGAGACGATGAAGGACGTCAAGATCGTCGCACCGCCGTACAGCCAGAAGCCGGCGACGTTCTTCGAGATCAACCCGTTCTTCGTCTACAAGGGCAAGCATCAGCAGGAGGCGTGGGAGTTCGCGTCGTTCATGTTGAGCAAGGAGTATCAGAGCGCAGTGCATGGCGAGCGCTCGCCGCGCATGGACGTCGTCAGCCAGACGAAATGGGGCAAGGACTTTACGGTGCTTGCGCCGACCGGTGTGGGCTTCCCGCCGGTTGCACTCGGGTCGATCACGCGCGCGATGGAAGAGTCGATCGGTCGTGTGTTGCTCAAGAAGGAAGATCCGCAGTCGGTGGCGATGTGGCTCTCGAAGGCGGTCAACAAGGCGTTGCGGCAGTCGGGTGAGCTCAGCGGAAGCTGAGGGAGTGATGTGCCGGACCGATGCGCGGTCGCCTGACCGCGCATCGAGATGTGTGATCAGGTGTGGTCAGTTCTGTTGAGGGACGATACTTCATGAGACGCATTGCCCTGGATGTTCAGGTCGACGTACCGTCGCGCAGCACGCGCAAGTCCGGCCGCCGTGCGCTGAGCCGCACAGCACGGATACATCGGGCGGCCTGGCTCTTCGTGAGTCCGGCCGCCGTGTTCTTTCTGGTGCTGATTGCGTTTCCGCTGGTCAGCGTCGTGTGGCGCAGCCTCCATTTCGCGAGCCTGACCAATCCATCGGTAACGGGCTTCGCGGGCCTCGAGAACTTCCGCACGATTCTCGACGACGATACGTTCTGGCCTGCGTTGCGCAATACGACGGTCTGGACGGCGCTGTCGGTCGCCGGCGAGTACTTCCTCGGCATCGTGTCGGCCGTCGCGCTCGCGCAACCCATACGGGGAAGGGCGCTGTTTCGCGGCGCCATCATCATTCCGTGGGTGATTCCGATCGTCGTCGCCGGGCTCGACTGGACTTGGATGCTGACGCCGGACTACGGCGTCATCAATCTGTGGCTCGTCAAAGTCGGCCTGCTCGACCATGCGAGGTTCTGGCTCGGCGACATGAGCACGGCCTTGTTGACGGTGACGTTCGTCAATATCTGGCGCAGCTTCCCGTTCTACACGCTGAGCCTGCTCGCGGCGCTGCAGGCCGTGCCGCAAGAGTTGCACGAAGCCGCGGCGATCGATGGTGCAGGCGCGATGCGCCGCTTTGTCTCAATCACGTTGCCACACCTGAAGACCGTGTCGCTGACGCTGATCTTCATCCACATCATCTGGACGGCGATCAACTTCGACTTCATCTGGGTGATGACCGAAGGCGGCCCGCTCAACGCGTCGATCACCGTGCCGATCATGATCTATCGCTACGCAATGCAGGACTACGACATCGGCGCCGCGTGCGCGCTCGCGACCATGTCGATGGCCTTTATGGCTAGCGCGTTCTTCGTGTACTACTACGGCGCGGTACGTCGCAGCCGGCCTCGGCGCGTACAGGGAGGTGTGCAATGATCGTCGGAAAGACCGAGCGTCTCGCGGGCACGTCACTCACCTATGCGACGCTGACCGTGCTCACCGTGTTTTGCCTGTTTCCTTTTTTGTGGATGCTCGATACGGCGTTCAAGCCGGTCGAAGAAATCCGCAGCGTCGCACCGAGTTTTCTGATCGCCAATCCGACGCTCGAGAACTTCCGGCACGTGCTCGTCGACAGCCCGTTTGTCGCGTACTTTCGCAACAGCGCGATCGTGGCGGCGTTTGCGACGGTGCTGACTTTGGTTGTGTCGACGTTCTCGAGCTATGCGTTGAGCCGGTGGCCGCGACTGCCCGCATCGCGTACGGTGGGCGCCGCGCTGCTGGTTTCGCAAATGATTCCGGGTGTGCTGTTGCTCGTGCCGATCTATGTCGTGATGCGCACGCTCGATTTGCTGAGCACCTACGCGTCGCTGATCATCGTGTACTGCACGTTCATGATCCCGCTCGCAACGTTCATGCTCAAAGGCTTCTTCGATGCCGTGCCCGGCGAGATCGAGGAGGCCGCCGAGATCGACGGCTGCGGGCGCATCGGTTTTATCTGGCGCGTGCTGCTGCCCTTGTCGGTGCCGGGCATTGTGGCGACGGGCGCGTTTGCGTTTGTCGCGGCCTGGAACGAGTTCATGTTCGGCTATGTGCTGATCAATGACGATGCGCGGCGCACGCTGACGCCGGGCATCATGATTTTCAAGGGTTCACACGTGACCGACTGGGGCGGGCTGATGGCGGCCTCGGTGCTGGCCGTCGTGCCCGTTGCGCTGTGCTTCGTCTATATCCAGCGCTTTCTCGCCGGCGGCTTGTCGGCGGGTGCCGTCAAGGGTTGAAAGGACGGCGGGAGATGGAGTGCGACGTCGCAGCACGTCGCAACTCCAACACGTCTGTGCTTCGTTCGAGGCATTCGAGGCATTCGTGGCGGTCGAATGGCGTTTGAGTTAATTCCTCAAAATAAAACATAACGACGCAAAACGCCAAATCATTGCGCCGATGCGCCATGAGTTTTAACAAGTATTTAAAGTGCCCTTATCGGTTCAAAGCGAGCAATAAGGGGATGAATGATTGAAAATCGGGAGGCTTTCAAGTCATTGTGGATTCGGGAATACGGTATTTCCGAGTCGCGCGATACGCCATTTTTCGGTTCGGCATCCTGACGGGAATCGCGTGTAAATCCAATACGTTGCGAGTGCAATGGGTATTAAAAGTAGGTGCCCTACAAGTTGCCTTCTGGCACCATGCGGGCTGCAAGATTTTTTCCAAGGGTATATATTCCCGGGATGAAAAACCTACCGGACCCATTGTCCACCGCCGCCATCGCTGCATCGGCCCCTGCCAGGCCCTGGGATGCGCGCCTCGCGCGGTGGCTCGTGACACCCCTCCGACATACCCGCATCACGCCGAACCACCTGACCACATTGCGTTTGCTGATCGGCACGCTGTGCGCGATCGCATTCGGCGCGGGCGGCTATCGCTTTGCGAATCTCGGCGCCGTGCTGCTCGTGCTGTCGAATTTTGTCGACCATACGGACGGAGAGCTCGCGCGCATCAGCGGCAAGACGAGTCGCTTCGGTCATTTTTACGATCTCGCCTGTGATGCGTTTGTCACCGTGGCACTCTTCGTCGGCATCGGCGTTGGTATCGGTGCGACGCACGGATCGTTCGCGCTGGCGGGCATCGTGATTCCCGCGCAGGGCCTGGGCTGGATCGCGGGCATTGCCGTCGCACTGATTTTCTTTCTGCGCATGCAGATCGAGGAGCGTGAAGGCAAAGCCGGCACGAAGCAGGCATCGATCGGCGGCTTCGAAACGGAAGACGTCCTGTATCTGATGCCGCTCGTCACGCTGTTCAACGGCACGCAAGGTTTCCTCGTGGCCGCGTCGATCGGCGCGCCGCTGTTCGCACTCTGGGTGGTGTGGGACTACGTGCGCGTGGTGCGCCGCGCGTCGCCTGCCCGGCAGCCGGGCGAGTACGAGGGGGCGCGATGAACGCAGCAGTCGACGACCTGCGTCTTGCTCCGCGCGACGCGCAAGCGCCCATCCTGGTCGCGTTGCCCCAAGCGGTACCGGCCCAGGCGTTTCGTGAGCAGGGCGCGTTTCTTTACCTCGACACGTTTCTGCCCGCCGATGTCACGGCGAAGCTGATCGCCGGGGTCAACGCCGTGCGCGGCTCGGTCAATCGCAACTACATTCCCGGGCACAAGCAGGGTGGCAGCGTGAGCCGGCATACGATCGACGAGCTCGCGCCCGCGATCGCCGAACTGTATCGCTCGCCTGTGCTGATCCGCTGGCTCGAGACGTTGTGCGGCGAACCGCTGCAGCCGTCGCCCGAAAACGATCCGCACGCGTACGCGCTCTATTTCTACACGAAGCCGGGCGACCACATTGGCTGGCACTACGATACGTCGTACTACGAAGGGCGCCGCTACACGCTGCTGCTCGGCGTGATTGACGAATCGTCGTGCTTCCTCGAGTACCGTCTGCACACGCGCGAAGACAACGTGCCGATCGTCGAGGATGCTGTCCAGATTCCGCCGGGCGGCCTGGTGTTCTTCGACGGCGACAAGCTGCATCACCGGATTACGGCGCTGGGCGAGAACGAGGAGCGCGTGTCGCTGACGTTCGAGTACGTGACGAACCCGCATATGCGCCCGTTCCAGCGTTTCGTGTCGAACATGAAGGACGCCATCGCGTACTTCGGGTTCCGGCAAGTGTTCCGGCAGATGCTGGGCAAGCGGACAAGGCGGGCATGACACGCGCGGCCATGTTTTCGTTGTCGGCCGGACTGGCGCTCTTTATCGGGTTGCTGGCCTGGCAGGGCTTTACTCCGCTGCTCTCTGCGCTGTCGCTGGCCGGGTTCGGCATGCTGGCTGTCGCCGTGTATCACCTCGTGCCGCTCGTGCTCGATGCCGGCGCGATTCACGTGCTCGCTCCGCGTGGGCAGACGCTGTCCAATGCGATTCTGGCGCGCTGGGCCGGTGAGTCGGTCAACAGCCTGCTGCCCGCCGGGCAGATCGGCGGCCCTGTGCTGATGGTGCGCCGGCTCTCGCAGCTTGGCGCGCCGACGGTCGAGGCTGCCTCGGTCATCACGGTCAGCACCACCATGCAGACCGTCGCGCAGGTGCTCTTCTCGCTGATGGGCCTCGTCGTGCTCGGCGCGCACGCGGTCTCGCGCGACTCCGATGTGCTGTGGATCGCGGGGGCATCCGTCATCGCCGTGCTTGCAGCCATGACCTATGGCTTCTACCTCGCGCAGCGTCGCGGGCTATTCGGGTGGCTGTCGCGCCGCGTTGCGAAGTTCGGCGCGGGGCGTGACTGGTCGACCTTGCTGAGCGGCGCCGACGCCGTCGATGCGCGCGTGCATACCCTGTATCGCGAACGCGCAAAAGTGGTCGCCAGCTTTGTGCTGAGCGTGGTCGGCTGGGTCGTCGGTACCTTTGAAGTGTGGTTTGCGCTGCACTTGATCGGGCATCCGGTCGACTGGAGCGACGCGTTGCTGCTCGAAAGCCTGGGTCAGGCGATTCGCGGTGCGGCATTTGCGATTCCGGGCGCGCTTGGCGTCCAGGAGGGCGGCTACCTGCTGCTCGCGCCGCTCGTGGGCTTGCCGCCCGAGGCGGCACTTGCGCTCTCGCTGATCAAGCGGGCGCGCGAATTGTTGCTCGGCCTGCCGGGGCTGATCTATCTGCATTTTTCGGAACGCGGCTGGCGGCGTAGCGCCGCGCGCCTGCAGACGACTGAATAGCCGTCACACAACATACGATTAGGGGAAAACCAATGCGCGCGATCATCCTCGCGGCGGGTCTGGGTTCACGTCTATTGCAGACCGAAGACCGGCTCAGCCCGAAGTGCCTGCTTCGCTTCGAGGGCATGACGCTGCTCGAGCGCCATCTGCGCCTGCTGCGCGCCCAGGGCGTCGAAGACATCGTGCTGGGTCTCGGCTTCGAGTACCAGCAAGTCGAGGCCGAACTCGACCGGATGAACTGGACGCCGCGTCCCGCCATCACGATCAATTCGCAGTACACGCTGGGCAGCGTACTCACCGTGCATACGGTTGCAGATGCGCTAACCGCCGGCGGCGATGTGTTGCTGATGGACGCCGACGTGCTCTACGACGAACGCGTGCTCGCGCCGCTCGTCGCGGGTGCATCCGCCAATCGCCTGCTGATCGACCGCGCCTTTGAAGAAGGCGACGAGCCCGTCAAGCTTTGCGTGCGCGACGGCGTGCCTGTCGAATTGCGCAAGCAGGTCGCCGCCAATCTGGCATTCGACACGATCGGCGAGTCCGTCGGCTTTTTCCGTTTGACCGAATCCGCTGCGCGGCGCTTTGCCGACATCGTCGCGGGCTATATCGACAGCGGTCGCGCCAACCTTCCCCATGAGGAAGCCGTCCGCGATCTGCTGCTCGAGCAGCTCCAGACACCCACGCATGCCTTTGACGTTGCCGACGTCACGGGCGCGCCGTGGATTGAAATCGATTTCCCGAACGACGTCGTCCGTGCTGCCGACGAAGTCCTTCCGCAACTTGAACCGCTTCCGCTGGTGACTCAATGAACGCTCCCGATACTTTCAAGCCTGTTCCCGCCACGCGCGCCCGCCGGCTGCGCGACATGCTCGTCAGCCCGCAGCTCGAATTCCTGATGGAAGCCCACAACGGCCTGTCGGCCCGCATCGTCAAGGAAGCGGGTTTCAAGGGCATCTGGGGCTCCGGTCTGACGATCTCGGCACAATTCGGCGTGCGCGACAACAACGAGGCAAGCTGGACGCAGGTCGTCGACAACCTCGAGTTCATGGCGGATGCGAGCGATCTGCCGATCCTGCTCGACGGCGACACGGGCTACGGCAACTTCAACAACATGCGCCGCCTCGTGCGCAAGCTCGAACAGCGCGGCATCGCCGGCGTGTGTATCGAAGACAAGGTGTTCCCGAAGACGAACAGCTTCATCGGCGGCGAGCGCCAGCCGCTCGCCGAGATCGACGAGTTCTGCGGCAAGATCAAGGCCGGCAAGGATTCGCAGCTCGACGACGACTTCTCGATCGTGGCGCGCGTCGAGGCGCTGATCGCAGGCTGGGGCATGGAAGAGGCGCTCAAGCGCGCCGAAGCGTACCGGCTGGCCGGCGCCGACGCGATCCTGATGCACAGCAAGCTTTCGCGTCCCGACGAAATCCTGACGTTCGCGCGTGAATGGGCTGGCCGTTCACCGATCGTGATCGTGCCGACGAAGTACTACAGCACGCCGACCGACGTGTTCCGCAAGGCAGGCATCAGCACCGTGATCTGGGCGAATCACCTGGTCCGTGGCGCAGCTTCGGCGATGCAGTCCGTGGCCAAGGAAATCTTCGAGAGCGAAACGCTCGTCAATATCGAAGACCGCGTTGCGACGGTCGACGAGATTTTCCGCCTCCAGGACGCTGACGAATACACGGAGGCAGAACGCCTTTACCTGACGTCGTCGCAGGCGCCGCGTTCGGCCGTCGTGCTCGCGGCAAGCCGCGGCGCGGGCCTCGAAGCGCTGACGGAAGACAAGCCGAAGGTCATGTTGCCGGTTGCCGGCAAGCCGCTGCTGCGCTGGATGGTCGACGGCTTCAAGAAGCAGGGCGTCAACGACATCACGGTCGTCGGCGGCTATCGCGCGGATGCCATCGACACCGCGGGCATCAAGGTCGCAATCAACGAGCGCCATGCCGAAACCGGCGAACTCGCATCGCTCGCCTGCGCGATCGACAAGCTGCGCGACGACACGGTCATCTCGTACGGCGACCTGATGTTCCGCAGCTATATCCTGCGCGACCTGCTCGATTCGGATGCGGACTTCTGCGTCGTGGTCGATTCGTCGGCGACGACGCCCGAAGGCGAAGGCCTCGCGCAGACGAGCAGCACGACACGCGATCTCGCGTTCTGCTCGGGCGCCGACACGCGCGACCTGTTCGGTCAGCGCGTGACGCTGCAGCGCGTCGCGCCGGCCGTCAACCCGATGGAACCGCAGCGTGTCGACGGTCAGTGGGTGGGCCTGCTCAGCGTGCGCGGCAAGGGCCTCGAACGCCTGCAGGCGATGGTCGCGAAGCTGCGCACACGCAAGGACTTCGACAAGCTCGACATGCCGGCGTTGCTCAATGCGCTGGTCGCGTCGGGCGAACAGGTCGAGGTCGTCTACGTGCACGGCCACTGGCGCAACGTCAACGACCTCGAAGACTTCCGCCGTGCGGGCGACTTCGCGCATGCGCAGACGCCGTTCTCGGCTCCGGCTGCGGGGCAGGCCAATGATTGAAGCCCACCAGTTTGTCGATGCCGCGCGCGAGCGGGGCTTCGACTGGTATGCGGGTGTGCCGTGTTCGTACCTGACGCCGTTTATCAACTACGTGCTGCAGGATCCGAAGCTGCATTACTACTCCGCGGCCAATGAAGGCGACGCGGTGGCATTGATTGCGGGCGTGACGCTGGCCGGCAAGCGTGGCGTCACGATGATGCAGAACTCGGGGCTCGGCAATGCCGTGAGTCCGCTGACGTCGCTCACCTGGACGTTCCAGCTGCCGCAGTTGCTGATCGTGACGTGGCGCGGCCAGCCGGGCGTGCCCGATGAGCCGCAGCACCAGCTGATGGGTCCGATCACGCCGCAGATGCTCGAAACCATGGAAATTCCATGGGAGACCTTCCCGACCGAAGCTGATCAGATCGGTCCGGCGCTCGATCGGGCGATCGCGCATATGGATGCGACGGGCCGGCCCTATGCGCTCGTGATGCAGAAGGGCAGTGTCGCGCCGTATGCCCTGAAGTCCGAGGGGAATCGTACGCGTCCCGCGCACACACCGGCGCGCCCGACGTTCAAGGGTGTGGCGCCGCAAGCGCTGCCGTCGCGAACGGAAGTGCTCGCGCGCGTGATCGAACACACGCCCGTCGAGAAGACGGTTGTGCTCGCATCGACCGGTTTCTGCGGACGCGAGCTTTATGCGCTCGACGACCGGGCCAACCAGCTGTACCTCGTCGGATCGATGGGCTGCGTGACGACCATTGCGCTTGGCCTCGCGCTCGCGCGCCCGGACTTGCGCGTGGTCGCGCTCGACGGCGACGGTGCGGCGCTCATGCGCATGGGTGCGATGGCGACGCTTGGCGCGTACGGTCCGTCCAATCTCGTGCACCTGCTGCTCGACAATGCCGCGCACGACTCGACCGGCGGGCAGTCGACGGTTTCGCCGAACGTATCGTTCGCGGCCGTCGCCTCGGCCTGCGGTTATGCGCTGGCGATCGAAGGCGACGATCTGTCGCTCGTCGACCAGCTGTTCGATGCGAATGCCGTCGACGGTGTGCGCTTCGGCTGCGTGCATACGCGCCCGGGTTCGCCTGATGGCCTGCCGCGCCCGAAGGTCACGCCCGTCGAAGTGCAGGCCCGCCTTGGCCGTCACATCGGCGGCCAACACGATGCAACGTCGCAGGCCCACGCGCCTGTGGCTTCCTAGTCTGGAGCGCCTTGATGCTGTTATTGAATCCCGGTCCGGTGACGTTGTCCGAGCGTGTGCGCAAGAGCCTGCTGCAACAGGACCTGTGCCACCGCGAAGAGGAGTTCTTCGATCTGCAGGACGAAGCACGTGCACGCCTGCTTGATGTCTATGGCCTCGACGAGCAGGAGTGGGCGGCTGTCCTGATGACGGGTTCGGGCACGGCGGCCGTCGAAAGCATGATCGCCTCGCTCGTGCCGGAAAACGGCCGGCTGCTCGTGGTCGAGAACGGTGTCTACGGCGAGCGCATTGCGCAGATCGCCAGGCAGTACCGGATCGATTACGAAGTGGTGCGCCACGACTGGATGAGCGCGCCCGACTTCCATGCGATCGTCGGCCGTCTCGATAGCGCGCAGCAGCGCTTCACGCACGTCGCGATCATTCACCACGAAACGACCACGGGCCGTCTGAACGACCTGGGCAAGCTTGCCGATGCATGCGTCGAGCGCGGTGTCGGCCTGCTGGTCGACGCGGTCAGCAGCTTTGGCGCCGAAGCGATTCACTTCGCGCATGCCGGCCTCGCCGCCGTCGCGGCGACGGCCAACAAGTGCCTGCATGGTGTTCCCGGCGCGGCATTCGTGATCGCGCGTCATGGCGCAATCGAACGCGCGACGAGCCGCACGTATTACCTCGATCTCGCGCGCCTGGCCAAGCTTCAGGCGCAGCGCAACACGCCCTTCACGCCGTCGGTGCATGCCTACTACGCACTCGTCGAAGGGCTGCGTGAGCTCGAAGACCAGGGTGGCTGGGAAGCCCGCCATGCGCACTATCGCGCGCTGGCGGATCAGGCAGCCAAGGGTCTCGCTGCAATCGGGATCGCACCGGCCCTGTCCGCGGGGCACAGCTCGGTCGTACTGCGCTCGTATCGATTGCCCGCTAATCTCACTTATGCGCAGCTTCACGATGGCCTCAAGGCGCAGGGCTTTGTGATCTATGCGGGGCAGGGCGGGCTGTCGTCGGAGATCTTCCGCATCTCGACGATGGGCAACATCGAGGCTGCCGATATCGATCGCCTCGTGGAGTCGGTCGCACGCCTGGTCGGCAAGGTCGCTTCGGCAGCGGTCTGAATCGACGCGGCTCGCGGGCGCTCGTGCGTTGGGCCATGACAGGCGCAGTGTGCATGTGCTGCGCGTGTCGTGTCCTTGCGACCGCATTGGCCTGATGCCGCCGAAGAGGGCTCACAAGGTCCTCAGCATGCTTAGGGATGTTCGGATTTCGTAACGATTGGTTCGGCATGTAACGGCCCGGCGTTGTCTTGGTACAACGCCGGGCCGTCGTCCAACATCGCGCAAGAAGGCGGGGTGAAGGCGCTTTTCAGGCCATGCCGCACGTCCTGTTCGTGGTTGACCGGCGTCGTGCGTTGCAACGACCTGAGTGTGCAAATCTTGCCGGGGACTGTGCATTCGCGCTTTGGACGTATAGGCTTGAGTCATCGGACCGGGGCGCGGTTGCCCGGGTTCGATCCGATGGGCTAGCGGCTCGTTGCTCAGCGCCGCGTTGCAAGGGATGAATAAGACCATGCACAAAGTGCTTCCCACGATCGACCATCCGGCTCAGCTTCACGGGCTCTCTCGCGCAGAGTTGCAGCAACTGGCCGGTGAACTTCGCGAATTCGTACTCGACAGTGTGTCGCGCACGGGCGGTCACCTCTCGTCGAATCTCGGAACGATCGAGCTGACAATCGCCTTGCATCATGTGTTCAACGCCCCATTCGACCGCATCGTCTGGGACGTCGGGCATCAGACGTATCCCCACAAGATCCTGACGGGGCGTCGGGCGCGCATGTCGACGCTGCGCCAATGGGGCGGCATATCAGGCTTTCCGCGCCGCTGCGAGTCCGAGTTCGATGCATTCGGCACCGCGCATTCGAGCACGTCGATCTCCGCCGCGCTCGGCATGGCCGCGGCCAGCAAGCTCAACGGCGACGACCGGCGCGTGGTCGCGGTGATCGGCGATGGCGCGCTGACCGCCGGCGAAGCCTTCGAGGCGCTGAATAATGCGGGTGTCAGCGACGTTCCGTTGCTGGTGATCCTCAACGACAACGAGATGTCGATCTCGCCGCCGGTTGGCGCGCTGAATCGTTACCTCGTCCGACTCGTTTCGGGACGTTTCTATACGGGTGCCAAGGAGGGTGTGCGCAAGATGCTGCGCAAGTCGCCTCCGATGCTCGAACTTGCGCACAAGATCGAAGAGCATGCGAAGGGACTCGTCACGCCGGCGACGATGTTCGAGGAGTTCGGGTTCAACTACGTGGGCCCGATCGACGGGCACGACCTGGATTCGCTGATCCCGGCGCTCGAGAATCTCAAGCGTCTCGACGGCCCGCAGTTCCTGCATGTGATTACTCGCAAGGGGCAGGGCTACAAGCTCGCAGAGGCCGATCCGGTGCTGTATCACGGCCCCGGTAAATTCAATCCGCTCGAAGGGATCAAACCCGCCGCACCGCGGCGAACCTATACCGCGGTGTTCGGCGAATGGCTGTGCGACGAAGCCGAACGTGATGCGCGTGTGATCGGCATTACACCCGCGATGCGCGAAGGCTCCGGGCTCGTGGAGTTCGAACAGCGCTTTGCGGATCGCTATTTCGATGTGGGCATCGCCGAGCAGCATGCCGTCACCTTCGCGGGTGGCATGGCGACCGAGGGGCTGCGTCCGGTCGTGGCGATCTATTCGACTTTCCTGCAACGCGCCTACGATCAGCTGATTCACGATATCGCGCTGCAGAATCTGCCGGTGCTGTTCGCGATCGATCGCGCGGGCGTCGTCGGTGCGGATGGCGCGACGCACGCGGGCGCCTACGATCTTGTGTATCTGCGCTGCATACCGAACATGACGGTGATGGCACCCGCTGATGAAAACGAGTGCCGTCAGATGCTGCATACGGGGCTTCAGATCACCGGCCCCGTTGCCGTGCGCTATCCGCGCGGTGTGGGCCCCGGCGTCGCCGTATCGGCAGCGCTGACGGCCTTGCCGATCGGCAAGGCGGAGATCCGCCGGGAGTCGGCTGCGTCGGCCGGTGCGAGGATCGCGATCCTGTCATTCGGATCGATGCTCGCACCCAGCCTTAAGGCGGCCGCGCAATTCGATGCGACGGTGGCGAACATGCGCTTCGTCAAGCCGCTCGATGCCGCGCTGGTCAAGCGGCTGGGCCAGACCCACGACCTGATCGTCACGGTTGAAGAAGGGGCGGTCATGGGCGGTGCGGGTTCCGCATGCATCGAGGTGCTCGCGGCCGAAGGCATCCGCGTGCCGGTCGTGCAGCTTGGCCTGCCCGACACATTTATCGATCACGGCGATTCGGCCGAGCAGCTTGCGTCAGTGGGTCTCGATGCCGACGGCATCGCGGCGTCGATCAAGCGCGCGATTCGCGACAAGCTCGCGAACCCGCCGGTGAGGGCAGCGACGGGTTCGGGGCAGCGGGTCACGGCCGGCTAGCGATTTACTTGCTGACCGTGCTCTCGTTCTGATTCTGGCTGACGCGCGCCCGCGCAAGCCGTTTTGAGCGCGCGCTGCGGCGCGGCTTGCCCATCAGCACCGGCTGGAAGAACACCGCACCGATCAGCGTGCAGAGCAAGGCGAGCGCGAGCAGCTTGCCCATGCTCGACGTGCCCGGATGGTGCGAGAGCCACAGGCTGCCGAATGCCACCGCCGTCGTGCCCGCCGACAGGATCACCGCCTGCGTCAGGCTCGATTGCAGCAGCTTCGTCTGCCCGTTGCGCCACGCCATCACGTAGTAGATCTTGAACGCGACGCCGACGCCGAGCAGCAGGGGCAAGGCGATGATGTTCGCAAAGTTCAGGCGCAGGCCGATCAGCTCGGAAATCTCAAGCGTAACCGCGGCCGATACAAGCAACGGCACCAGGGTGCGCAGCACGTCGCCAAACCGTCGCAAGGCAATCCACAGCAGGATGGTGATCGACACGAGCGCCAGCACGGCCGCCTGAATGAACGCGTGCACGATGACGTCGGCCGAATGCAGGATCGAGATCGGTCCGCCGATGACCTGCGGCTCGGCTTTGAGCACCGCCTTGCTGAAGCGGCGCAGCAGTTCCGTGTCGTTCGGGTTGGCGCCCGGCGCGACGCGCGGCGAGATATCGACAAGCGCGCGACCGTCCCTCGTACGCCAGAGTGCGACGAGATCGGGCGGTAGCGTGTCGATCGTGATCGACGACTGGGGCGTCAGCGCAGCGTGAAGCTCGGCAAGCGCCGTTTGCAGCGGAAGTGCAATCGCACGGTCAGCGCGGTCGCGCGTTGCGGCGTCGCTCTTCGCGAGCTTGCGCAGCGAGTCCGCGAGATGCGTGGCCTGCTGCGCGCCCGGACCCGGATGGTCAAGGGCGGCGTTTTCGAGCAGGCCTGCGGCCAGCTTGAGCGAGGACGTTCGGGCGCCGTCGCTCATCGGCTGGGCGCGCGCCTGATCCAGAATCGGCAGCAGTTGAGACGCCGCATCCGCGATCGCGGCGCGCTTGGCGTCCTGGTCGTCGGGCACGAAATCGCTGAGCGTCATCACGCGGCCGACTTCCGGAACGGCGCTCAGTTTCTTCGCTTCGGCGTCCGCCGCCGCGAGCGAGGGCTCGAGCACCTGCACGTTGTTCACGCCGGCCTCAGGCGAGTCGGCGAGGCGCTGCAGCGTGCGCATCGATTCCGTGTGCGGGTCCTTGAGGTCGAGCGGGTTGAAGTCGAAGTGCAGATGCGCGAGCAAGGGCAGGCCCGCTGCCACGAGCACCAGCGTGCCGATCAGCAGGGCATTGCGGTAGTGCGCCGTGAATTTGTCGACGGGGGCGAGCCAGCGAAACCCCGGTGCGGCGCGCTCGCCGCTCGGCTTGAAGATCGCGATCAGCGCGGGCAGCAGCGAAATGCTCGACGGGAATGCGACGAACAGAATCCCGACGCCGGCGATCTGGCCCAGTTCCGACACGCCGCGATAGGCGGTCGGCAGGAACGAGAAGAAGCTGGCCGCCGTCGCGGCGGCCGCGAGCGCGAGGGGCATAGCGATCGAACGCGCGGCGGCGAGCAGCGCCTGCTCGAGGTCGCCGTGCAGATGCCGTTCCTCGCGATACCGCACGCCGAACTGAATGCCGAAGTCGACGCCGATACCGATAAACAGCACGGCGAACGCGACGGAAATCATATTGAGCGCGCCGACCATCAGCAGGCCGGCCGCCGCCGTGATCACAAGGCCGACGATGAGGGTCGTGAACACCGCGACCACCATCCGGCGCGAGCGCACGGCAAGCCACAGGATGACCAGGACGCACAGCAGCGTGCCGATTGCGTTCGGAATCGCGCCTTCCTTGACCGAGCCGAACTCTTCATCGGCAAGCGGCCGCGGGCCGGTCAGGCTGACCGTCGCGCCGTAGCGCTCCTTGAGGTGCAGCGCGTCGGCGGCCGCGCGAATACGGTCCGAACTTGCCGCGCCCGCCTCGAGCGCGCTGAAATCGAGCACGGGCTGGACTTCGACGAAGCTGCGGGCCTTCGTATCGGGGTCGACCAGCGCGCGCCACGACATGGCTGCGGGCTTGCCCGCCAGCACCGCGTCGATCGTGTCGGCGCTCGCGCCGAGCAGCTTGCCCATGTCGGCAAGCTGGACCTGCCCGGTCGTGAGGGGCACCTGAAGCGTGACCGCAAGCAGGCTCGACAGGCCGCCGAGCGTCGGATCACGTGCAAGCCGGTTAAGCAGCGGCTTCGAGTCCTTGAGCTTGGCGGAGAGCTTCTGTACATCCGCCGTCGACGCGAACAGCAGGCCGTTGTGTTCGAAGAACGCGCCGGCGCCGGGCTGCGTCACGCTGCTGAACGCCTGTTTGTCGGCCGCCAGCTTCTGGGCCAGCTCGTTCGCGGCGAGGCTCGCGAATTCGGCGGCCGGCGCTTCGACGACGGCCAGCGTCACGTCGGAGCGTTGCGGGAACGCGGTATCGATCGCCTTGCCGCGGTCGCTCCATTCGGGGCTGGAATCGATCAGTGAGCTGACGTCGGTGTTGATCGCGAAATGCGAGGCGGCATACCAGCCGCTCAGTACGGCGAGCAGCAGCCACGCAGCGATGACCAGGTAGGCGTGACGCATCGAATAGCGAACGATGCGCACGATCAACGAAGTCAGCATGCAAGAAATCCTGAGTTAAAGAGGTTCAAGGAAGGCAGGGGTCCGGCACGGCGCGTGCGCACTCCGGCAGTGCGGGCGGGTCCGGCAGAGGCTAAAATATCGCTCCCGTCTTCGTAAAACTTAGCCCGCCCGGTCTGATGCGCCATTTCATGGCGACGATTCAGTCCGTTGGCGGTCCACAATCCCGAAGGCCGACCGTATTGTGCAGGGAAGGACGTAATGAAGAAACTCATCGTAGCATTGGTCGCATTGTGTGCAATGACAGTGGCTTACGGCCAGGCCGCCAAGCCCGGCCCCAACGACGTCGTCAAGCAGGCTGTCGAAACGACGGTCAAGGCCGCCAAGGCCGACCCCGCTGCTCGCGACGGCGACCTCAAGGCCACTATCAAGGTCGTCGAGACGAATTTCGTGCCCTACACGGACTTCAAGCGTACGACGCGCATCGCAGTGGGTTCGGCCTGGAACTCCGCGACGCCCGATCAACAAAAGCAATTGTTTGAACAGTTCCAGCAGCTGCTTGTGAACACGTATGCCCTCCAGCTGACCCAGGTCCGTGGCCAGGCCGTGAAATTCAAGATCGATCCGCCTCAGGTCGGCTCGAACGGCAAGGATGCGGTCGTGCAAAGCGATGTCAGCGGCATCGACGACGATCTGCAGGTCGGCTACCGACTGGGCCTGACCGACGACGGCTGGAAAATCTACGACATCGATATGGGCGGCGCCTGGCTGATTCGCGTGTACCAGCAGCAGTTCGCGGGCCAGCTCTCCCAGGGTGGCGTCGACGGCCTGATCAAGTTCCTTCAGGAACACAATGCGCGCGTGGCGCAGTAACGTATCGAAAGGTTCGGGCAGTTCAGTGCCGCATTGGATTCGTCAAGCATGCGACATGGTTATGTCATCCGATAAGGCGGGTGATGCGCTAATAGCAACGGGCGCCAAATAGAAGTACGGTGGCCGTGAGCCGGACTGACGGCGTGGGAGGTACGCAGTCAGCGGCTCGAAAATGCTGCCCCGGCGCCTGCCACGCCAATAAAGCGATGCCCAGATAATCGGCCGTCCGGCGGGAAGCCGCACCGCGAATAGCCTTCCGAACGACCGTGCGATCGGCAATATTCGCGCGCGGGCGTTACAATCGCGGTTATTTCTGAAAACCGGGTCGGAAAATAAGCGTCCACATGATGGGCGTGACAGGGTTTTCAGCGCTCTAATGGATTCAAAGCGGAGACCTTAATGCAGGTTATTCTTGCTCAACCTCGTGGCTTTTGCGCAGGTGTTGTTCGCGCAATCGAGATTGTCGAGCGCGCATTGCAGAAATTCGGCGCGCCGGTCTACGTGCGGCATGAAATCGTTCATAACCGCCATGTCGTCGAGTCGTTGAAGGCGAAAGGGGCCGTATTTATCGAAGAATTGTCCGAAGCGCCGGCCGGCGCGGTGACGATTTTCAGCGCCCATGGTGTCGCCAAGGCTGTCGAGCAGGAAGCGGAAGAGCGGGGCCTCAAGGTGCTCAACGCAACGTGTCCGCTCGTGACAAAGGTGCATATTCAGGGTAAGAATTACCTGGCCAACGGGCGTCAGGTGATCCTGATCGGTCATGCGGGCCACCCCGAGATTCTGGGCACGATGGGCCAGATCGACGGTCCGGTGCATCTCGTGCAGACCGAAGACGACGTCGAACAACTGGGCCTCAAGGTCGATGAACCTGTTTCGTATGTGACGCAGACGACGCTGTCGGTCGACGAGACGAAGGGCATCATCGGCAAGCTGCAGAACCGTTTTACGAATATCGTCGGTCCCGACACGAAAGACATTTGCTACGCGACGCAAAATCGCCAGACCTCGGTGCGCGGCCTGTGCGAGCGTGCCGATGTATTGCTCGTGGTCGGTGCGCCGAACAGCTCGAATTCGAATCGCCTGCGCGAAATCGGCGAGGAAGTCGGTGTGCCGAGCTATCTGCTCGCCGACGGAAGCGAGCTGAACCCCGAATGGGTCAAGGGCGCCAATACGGTCGGTATCACGGCCGGTGCGTCCGCTCCCGAAAGCATGGTCGAGAACGTGATCGATGCACTGCGCCGGCTGGGTCCGGTCGACGTGTCGGTCATGGACGGCATCGAAGAAACCATTCAGTTCCGCCTGCCGGCCGAACTGATCGAGGCGGCCCCGGCCGCCTGACACCGCGACGGGCCTGGCCCGACTATCGCGGCGAACTGATACACAAGGAGTCTCTGTGGGCATTCCCTTTCTGCAACAGGCGTATGTAGGCAGTTATCTGATGAAGCAACGCCTGAGCGGCGTCAAACGTTACCCGCTCGTGCTGATGCTCGAACCGTTGTTCCGCTGCAACCTGGCGTGCAACGGCTGCGGCAAGATCGACTATCCGGACGAAATCCTGAACCAGCGCATTTCGTACGAAGACTCGATGCAGGCCGTCGACGAGTGCGGCGCACCGGTCGTCTCGATCGCTGGCGGTGAACCGCTGCTGCACAAGGACATGCCGCGTATCGTCAAGGGCATCATCGAGCGCAAGAAGTTCGTGTACCTGTGCACGAACGCGTTGCTGCTCGAGAAGAAGATCGATGACTACGAGCCGAGCCCGTTCTTCGTCTGGTCGATTCACCTCGACGGCGACAAGGAAATGCACGACCACTCGGTGAGTCAGGAAGGCGTGTACGACCGTTGTGTTGCGGCGATCAAGCTCGCCAAGGCACGCGGCTTCCGCGTCAACATCAATTGCACGCTGTTCAACGACGCCGAACCGGCGCGCGTGGCGGCGTTCTTCGATACGGTCAAGGAAATCGGCGTCGACGGCATCACGGTGTCGCCGGGCTATGCGTACGAACGCGCGCCGGATCAGCAACACTTCCTGAACCGCGAAAAGACCAAGCACCTGTTCCGCGACATTCTGCGTCGCGGCAACGGCGGCAAGGACTGGGCATTCAGCCAGTCGGGCCTGTTCCTCGACTTCCTGGCCGGCAATCGCAGCTATCACTGCACGCCGTGGGGCAACCCGACGCGTACGGTGTTCGGCTGGCAGCGTCCGTGCTACCTGCTCGGCGAAGGCTACGCGAAGACGTACAAGGAACTCATGGAGACCACCGACTGGGACAAGTACGGTGTCGGTAACTATGAGAAGTGCGCGGATTGCATGGTGCACAGCGGCTTCGAAGCGTCGGCTGTCAATGAAACGATCGCGCATCCGCTGCGCGCGCTCGGCGTGGCGTTGCGCGGTGTGAAGACCGAAGGCGCATTCGTCGAAGACGTGAAGCTCGACGGTGCACGCCCGGCAGAGTATGTGTTTTCGAAGCACGTCGAGATCAAGCTGACCGAGATCAAGAACAGCAAGGCCGCTGGCAAACAGCGCGTCGCAGAAACGGTTGATGGCTGATCGCCAGATGCCAACCGGGCCGAAGGGCGGCGCACGCTGCCCGACGGCGGATCCCATACGGCCGCGTCAGCGGCCGTATCGCTATCTGACCTGCCACTCTTTCGTATCGCTATGACAGGACCTCGTGTACTGGTGACCGGGGCGTCCGGTTTCGTCGGCTCGGCCGTTGTGCAGTCCGCGCTCGCGCGTGGTTATCGCGTGCGTGCCATGGTGCGCGCAACGAGTCCCCGCGAGAACCTGCGCGGGCTCGACATCGAGATCGTCGAAGGCGATATGCGCGATTCGGCGTCGATGGAACGCGCGCTTGAAGGTGTCGAAGTGCTGTTTCACGTGGCGGCCGACTACCGGCTCTGGGCGCCTGACCCCCGCGATATCATGCGAGCCAATGCCGACGGCACGCGCGTGACGATGGAAGCGGCGTTGCGGCGCAAGGTCGAGCGCATCGTGTACACGAGCAGCGTGGCCACGCTGCGCGTGAAGGGCGCAACGGCGCCCGTCGACGAGAACGCCCCCAACGACGAGCATTCGACGATCGGCGTCTACAAGCGCAGCAAGGTCGCCGCGGAGCGCATCGTCGAGCGCCTCGTCGCCGAACAGGGGCTGCCGGCGGTGATCGTCAACCCGTCGACACCGATCGGGCCGCGCGACATCCGCCCGACGCCGACGGGCCGCATTATTGTCGAGGCCGCTCAGGGCAAGATACCCGCGTTCGTCGACACGGGCCTGAACCTCGTTCATGTTGACGACTGCGCGAATGGGCATATGCTGGCGCTCGACAAGGGTCGAGTCGGCGAGCGGTATATTCTCGGCGGTGACGATGTGCTGTTGCGCGATATGCTCGCGAAGATCGCACAGTTGTGCGGCCGGGCAGCGCCGACGATCTCATTGCCGCGCTGGCCGCTCTATCCGATCGCGATGGCCGCGCAGGGTGTGGCCAAGTTCACGGGCAAGGAACCGTTCGTGACGGTCGACGGCCTCAAGATGTCGCAATATCGAATGTTCTTCTCGTCGGCAAAGGCGCAGGCCGAACTCGGCTATACCGCGCGCCCGTTTGCCGAAGGGCTTCGCGACGCGGTCGAGTGGTTCCGCGTTGCCGGTTATCTGGGCTGAATGGGTGACTATGGCTGGACTGATCGCATTTATTTCGCTCGTCATCTGGGTGTACCTGCTGACCGCGCGCGGAGGCTTCTGGCACGCCGAGGAACGGGACGACAAGCCTGAGGACGACGCTCGGTTCAAGGCGCCCGCGACATGGCCATCGGTGGCCGTCGTGATTCCCGCGCGCAACGAAGCCGGTTCGATTGCGCAGACGGTCAGCAGTCTCTGCCGCCAGGACTACCCCGGCGAGTTCCGGATCATCGTGGTCGATGATCAAAGCGACGACGGAACGGCAGACCTCGCACGAGCCGCCGCTGTCGAGGCGGGTGCTCCGCAGCGACTCACGGTCATGACGGGTTCGCCGTTGCCCGAAGGCTGGACGGGCAAGCTCTGGGCGCTCAATCAAGGCGATGCATTGGCGTGTACGCCGGTGAAGCCGGACTGGCTGCTGCACACCGATGCCGATATCGCGCACTCGCCCGACAATCTGCGCAAGCTGGTGCTGCGCGGTGTCAACGATCAGTTGTCGCTGGTCTCGCTGATGGCGAAGCTGCGGTGTGACGCGTGGTTCGAGCGCGCGCTGATTCCGGCGTTTGTGCTGTTCTTCCAGATGCTCTATCCGTTTCGCTGGGTCAATCAGCGCGGTCATCCGCTGGCGGCCGGGGCGGGCGGGTGCATGCTGATTCATCGCGAGTCGCTGGAAGCCGCCGGCGGCATCGAGTCGATCCGCGACGAGATCATCGACGACTGCGCGCTGGGTGCGCGGCTCAAGCTGCAGGGGCCGATCTGGCTGGGGCTGACCGAGCGCGCGCAGAGTGTGCGTCCGTACGACAATCTCGGCGAGATTCGCAAGATGGTGTCGAGAACGGCGTACGCGCAGCTCAAGTATTCGCCGCTGCTGCTGGCAGGTACGCTCGTGTCGCTGATTCTGACGTTTATCGTTCCGCCGCTCGCGACGCTGTTCGGTCATGGCTGGGGACGGTTCTTCGGCCTGCTCTCGTGGATCGGCATGAGCGTCGCGTATCTGCCGATGTTGCGCTTCTATCAGCGCTCGGGCTGGTGGGCGCCGATCTTGCCGGCGATTGCCGCGCTGTATTCGGTGTTCACCTTCGATTCGGCGCTTCAGCATTGGCAGGGTCGCGGCGGTATGTGGAAGGGCCGCGCGCAGGCGAAGAAGTAACCGGCGCCGCACCACTCGCGGACGTCTTGCATGCGCTTTGACGAGGATTGGACAACACCCTCGAACGTTGGATTGATCGCCAGCGTTCGAGGGTGTTTTGTTTTGACGCGTGTACGTTGAGGACCGGAGGACTTGCCCGTCTACGCGAATTCTGCGGCGGCAGGACGTGGTGTCGGTTCGACGAATCCGAACTGATTGCCGATTGCTGTGCGCCCGCGGGCGAGTGACTTTTGCGCGCGTGATGCATCGCCTGCGACGCGAAGCAGCGCGGGCAGTTGCGTCGGCTTCTTGAGAAGCGAGCGAATCACGGCGCCGATATCGGTCGAGCCGTCGGGACGCATGCCGGCGAGGGCCGCCTCGGGGAGTGAGCGTTCGGAAGGGTCGATCACGACTCGGCAACACACGAACGGAATCTCGCGCGCCGTCGCAAGCCTTGCGACAACATGCGACTCCATATCCGCGGCCAGGGTGTGTGTTCGGCGATGTAACGCTTCCTTGTCGCTGGCCGTCACCACGGGATCCTGAACGCCCGCCAGATCGCCGATGCGTACGTCGGGAACCACGGTGCTCACGGCCGCATGCAAGGCGGTGGACCATGCAGGGTCCGCTTCGTAGCGTCGCTGACCGGCGATGACCGAACGTGCGATGACCCATGCGCCGGGTCTCAGGTCGGGTACGAGCCCGCCGGCTGTGCCAAAACTCACCACCCCCTCGCAGCCATCGGCGATTGCGGGCACGAGCACGTCGGCAAGCGTACGGTTCTGCTGACAGATGACGCGAACACCGGGGCCGGCAGCGATACGTGCCTCGAATGCGAGCCCGGTGACGACGACGATCACGCGCTTACATCCCGCATGGCACGGGGCACGCGTTGTGAACCGTGAGGTTCCGGAAACGCGCGAGGGCCCACAGCGGGAAGAACTTGCGATAACCGTGATAGCGCAGATAGAACACGCGCGGGAAGCCGGTGGCCGTGAACAGCGCTTCGTCCCACAGGCCTTCCGCGTTTTGCGTGTCGAGCAGGTATTGAACACCGCGGGCGACAGCCGGGTCGTTTTCATAGCCGGCGGCCATCAGCCCGAGCAGCGCCCATGCCGTTTGCGACGATGTGCTCGGCGCGGCTTCGTAGCCGTGGTATTCGAGCTTGTAGCTCTCGCCGTCTTCGCCCCAGCCGCCGTCGGGGTTCTGGATCGAACGCAGCCACTCGGCACCCTTGCGTAATGCGGGCGCACCGGGTTTCAGGCCGCCTGCGCGCAGACCCAGCAGGGCGGACCAGGTGCCGTAGATGAAATTCATGCCCCAGCGGCCGTACCAGCTGCCGTCGTCTTCCTGATCGTCGATCAGGTACTGCAGTGCGCGTGCCGCGGAGGCATCGCGTTCAGGGCGCTTGGGCAATTGCGCAAGCATGCCGAGGCATCGTGCGGAGACGTCGACCGTCGGCGGATCGAGCAGGGCGCCGTGGTCCGAGAACGGAATGTTGTTCAGATACAGATGCGTGTTCTCGGGTTCGAACGCACCCCAGCCGCCATTGCTGCTCTGCATGCCGATCACCCACTCGCATCCGCGATCGATCGCGGCGTCATAGCGCCGGTCGCCATGCAGGCGCTGCACGCGGTCCATGGCCATTGCGACCACGGCAGTGTCATCGACATCGGGATAGTGCGGGTTCGCAAACTGAAACGCCCATCCGCCGGGGCGGACGTTCGGTCGGCGCGAAATCCAGTCCCCGCGCACATCGAGAATTTGTAAAGGCACGAGCCAGTCCAGGCCGCGCGTCGCGGCGTCGATCGCGCGTGCGTCGCCGGTTTCGACCAAGGCATGTGCTGCGAGCGCGGTGTCCCACACCGGCGACAGACACGGCTGGCAGTAGGCTTCGTCGTCAGCGATCGAGAGCAGCTTGTCGACCGACTTGCGCGCGATCGCGCGATTCGGATGGTCCGCCGGATAGCCGAGCAGGTCATACATCATGACCGAGTTGACCATCGCCGGGAAAATCGCGCCCAGGCCATCTTCGCCGTTCAGGCGCTCGTCGACAAACGCGACGGCGGCATCGACCGCTTTCTTGCGCGTGCGCTTCGGGAAGACCGATTCGGTCGCGCGAAGGACCTTGTCGACCACGTTGAAGAACGTGAACCAGCCGCGGCTTTGATGTTTGGCGCGAGGCGTCGCACCGACGTCACGCGGCGATCCGATAAACAGCTCGTCGATCGTGACGCCCTTGGGGTTGCGTGCACGCGCACGCAGCGTTTGAAGCACCAGCAGCGGCACGATCACCGTACGCGCCCAGTACGACACCTTCGACAAGTGAAACGGAAACCACTTGGGCAGCAGCATGATCTCGACGGGCATCATCGGGACCGCTTTCCAGTCGACCACGCCAAACATCGCGAGCATGGCACGCGTAAAGACGTTGCTCATGTTTGCGCCGCCGTGCGCGAGGATCGCTTCACGCGCGCGCTTCATATAGGGCGCATCGATCGACTCGCCGGCCATTTTCAGCGCGAAATAGGCTTTGACGCTCGCGCTCACATCCAGCCGGCCGGCATGAAAGAGCGGCCAGCCGCCGTGCTCACCCTGAATGCGCTTGAGGTACTTGACGATCTTGGCTTCGAGTTCGAGGTCCGGCGTCTCGCCCAGAAAGTGCACGAACAGAATGTATTCGGCCGGAATCGTCGAATCGGCTTCGAGTTCGAACAACCAGTGGCCATCATCGTGCTGCAGCCCCAGCAGGGCATCGCGTGCTGCAGCGATACCGTGGTCGAGGCGCGCCTCGTCGCGCTCGCGCGCACCGGCCTGATCATCCGTCGCGCCGAGCGCAGGCGTGAGATCAATCGGCAGGGCGGAGGGCGTCGCAAGGGCGGAAGTCATGTTCATCTTCAATCTTTGAATCGGTGAATCGTCGCGCGTCAGAAATATTTATTCCAGACGAGCAATGCAATCAAACGCAGCTTTGAGACGCGCACGCGCGGGCGGGGTGTGCCGAAGCCGCGTGCGATGAGTTTGTCGAGAATCGCGCCGTAGGCCTGCGCCATGATCTTCGGCGCAATGACGACCTTGCGCGGGTAGCGTTTCATGATCTCGTTCGAGACCGTGAAGTGCTCCTTCGCTTGTGCGATCAGCGGGGCGCAGGCGAGGTCAAGCCGGCTTGCGCGGATCGTCTCCGGCGTCAGCGGCGAGACCCCGGATGCCGTGAGCGTCTCACGCGGCAAATAGACGCGGCCGATGTCCGCGTCTTCGTCGATGTCGCGCAGGATGTTGGTCAGCTGGAGCGCGCGCCCGAGGTGATGCGAGAGCGCAATCCCGTCGTCATGCTTCATGCCGAAGATCTTGACTGACAGTCGGCCGACCGCGCTGGCGACCCGATCGCAATACAGGTCGAGCGTCTGGAGGTCGGGCGCGACGATGGTCGACACGACGTCCATTTCCATGCCGTCGATGACGGCGAGGAAATCGGCCTTGTCGAGCGAGAACTCGGCAATGGTTCGGGCGAGCGGTTGCAGACGCGCGGGGGGCAAGCCGGCGTAGACGTCGTCAAGATCGTTGCGCCATTGCTGGAGCGCGGCCTGACGTCCGTCGCGCGGGCCATCGGCGTCGGCGATGTCGTCGACCTGGCGGCAGAACGAATAGATCTCGAACATGCCGTCGCGTTGTGCGCGCGGCAAAATCCGCATGGCGGCGTAGAACGAGCTTCCCGACGCGACGCGCTCGCTGTTGGTTTCGGCAGCAGGGTTCGACATGGATGGATCGAGCATCGCGGGGGCCTGCGCGGACGCGGCGGCCGGCACGACGGTCTCGTGGGGCTTGCTGGAATTGTTTTGGGTTTCGATGGGTTCGGCGACGCTCACGGAGCTCCTCGATGCACAATGAACGTGACTGGCGGCGTACAGGACGCGCGGAACACGCGAAAAGGGCAAGGCGCCGCGGCGCCGAACAGCGGGGCGCCTGATGCGCCCGGCACCCTTAGCAAAAACAGCGCAAAGGTAGCACAGATCAGCCCCGAAGGCATGGCTGCGGCGCGGGCAGTCCGCTCACGGACTGCCCGGATCGATGGTCATTCGTTCGATCGGAGCAGATTGAAAGGAGAAACCCGCTTTTGCACGCGCACCCGCAATCGATTTCACTCGGCCTCGACTTGAATGCCCTGGCTGCGGATTTCGGTGAGCCTTTTTTCGCCGATCTTTTCGCGGGCAAGGTCAGCGTCGTACTGCGATTGCAGATTCAGCCAGCTTTGCACGTCGGTATCGAAATAGGCCGCCAGGCGCACGGCGGTATCGGCGGTAATCCCGCGCTTGCCCTGGACGATTTCATTGATTCGCCGCGGCGGGACGCCGATCACCTTCGACAGCGCGTATTGGCTGAGCTTCAGCGGCTTGAGCCACTCCTCGTTGAGGATCTCGCCAGGATGGGCCAGCGGGACTTTTCGGGTCATGGTGTTGCTCCTTAGTGATAGTCGACGATTGCGACATCGTCTGCGTCGCCTTCCGCGAATAGAAAGCAGACGCGCCATTGCACATTGATCCGGATGCTGTACTGGCCGCTGCGGTCGCCGATCAGCGGTTCGAGCCGGTTACCGGGCGGACTTCGCAAGAATCGGAGGTCGGCCGCAGCGTTCAGCATTTGCAGCTTGCGCACCGCGGCGCGCTCGATTTGAACGAACCGCTTCACGCGTTGCCCGAAATACAGGGCTGCCGTGTCCTGACATGCAAACGAATTGATCATGATCGATACTAACGTTCGTCGTTATTAACGTCAAACGTTAATAACAGGGGTTGATCGAAAAATGCAAGGAGCCGCTCGGGAAGGGTTGTGGAAGGCTGCAACGCGAGTGCGGCAGGGGAGCTGAGTACTATCGGACATCCCCGGCGCAGCGTGGTCTGAAAAAGGGTCAGAGAGATCTGAAAAATCGAGACGCGCGTGTCAGTAAGGGCTGACACGGCTTCGCATGTGCTGACATAACTAGTATATTAGTGAGGTCGTGAGACTCGAGCGGCCCCAGAGCACGCCGATCTTCCGAAGCCAACGCGAAAGACACCCGGCCGCCGCTGCCGCAGACTGCCTCCAGAGGGACACGCTCCTGTGGATCTGCGCAAGCGTTCGAAGCGGGGTGCTGGCGGGGCAGTCGGGCACCGTAGCAGGCGCATGCGCCGCGTCGGTCGCCATCGATCCATACATACAGGAGACAACACGTGCGTTCGTTACTGGTGTCCGCAGTCATCGGGTTGTGCGCCGCAGGCGCAACCGGACCCGTCTTTGCCCAGGCCGCGACAGGCAGCACCGCTTCAATGAAGATCGCGCTTTCGAACAACTACGCCGGTAACAGCTGGCGCCAGACCATGCTCAAGAGTTGGTCGGAGGCTGCGGATCCTGCGGTCAAGCAAGGCATCGTCGCCGCGGCGCCGACCTTCACGACTGCCGAGAATCAGGCGACGGAGCAGGTTCAGCAGATGCAGAACCTGATTCTGCAGGGCTATAAGGCGATCGTCGTTGACGCCGCGTCGCCGACCGCGCTCAATGGCGTGATCAAGCAAGCGTGCGCTGCCGGCGTCACCGTCGTCTCGTTCGACGGCATCGCGACCGAGCCATGCGCATACCGGATCGCTGTCGATTTCCAGAAGCTCGGATCGATGCAGGTCGACTACCTCGCCAAGCGCCTGAACGGCAAGGGCAACCTGCTTGAGATTCGCGGCCTCGCGGGCGTGTCGGTCGACGACGAAATCCACAAGGGCATGGTCGACGAACTCAAGAAGTACCCCGACCTCAAGGTCGTCGGCTCGGTGCACGGCGACTGGACGCAGACCGTCGCGCAGAAGCAGGTGGCCGGCATCCTGCCGACGCTGCCGAAGATCGATGGCGTGCTCACGCAAGGCGGCGATGGTTTTGGCGCGGCCAACGCAATCAAGGACGCCGGCCGCCCGACGCCGATCATCATTCTTGGCAACCGCCAGGAAGAGCTCGCGTGGTGGGCCGAGCAGCGCAAGAGCGGATATGAAACGATGTCGGTCACGATTCCGCCGGGATGCTCGACGTTCGCGTTCTGGGTCACGCAGCAGATTCTCGCCGGCAAGAAACTGCCGCACGACATTCAGATGCCGCTTCTCGAAGTGAAGGCGGATGAACTGGACAGCGTGCTCGCGAAGACGCCGCAGGGTGGTCTCGCCAACAAGATCTACACGCGTGATGACGTGTTGAAGGTCGTGGACGCGAAGTAGTCGCATCGAGTGGCAATGGCCGGCACAGGAGACGTAGCGTGAGCGAGAGGAACACAGGGCAGTCGTCGCAGCCTTCGAATCATCGCCCTGATGTGGTGACGCAGACGTCGATGCAAAGGCCGCAAGGCGGCCGGCCCATTGTCGCGCTTGCGGGCATCGGCAAGACGTTCGGGCAGGTCCGGGCGCTTGCCGATGTCGACTTTGCGTTTCATGCCGGCGAATGCGTCGGCATCGCCGGCCATAACGGCGCCGGAAAATCGACGTTGATGGCCGTGCTCGCGGGCGTGTTCCCGCCCGATCACGGCACGGTGTCGATCGACGGTCAGGCGAGCACGGCCTACGACGCCAACGCAGCGCGCGCCGCGGGCGTGCGCTGCGTGTTTCAGGAGCTGTCGCTCTGCGCGAATCTCAACGTCGCCGAGAACATGTGCATCGTGCACCCTGAGCTGCGCGGTCGCGGCTGGCGTTCGCGCGCCACGTCGTTGATGGTTGCGCAGCTCGACGCCATCTTTCCGGGCCATGGCATCAAGGGCAATGAACTCGTCGCCGATTTATCACTGACGCAACGCCAGATGGTCGAGATCGCGCGCGGGTTCACCGTCACCGATGCACCGGTGCGGCTCGTCATACTCGATGAACCCACCTCGAGCCTCGATGCGCATACGGCCGACCAGTTACTGACGTTTATTCGCCGGGCGGCTGACGCTGGCATCTCGACGATTCTGATCAGCCATATGTTGCGCGAAATCGAGCGCGTGGCCGATCGCGTCATGGTGATGCGCGACGGGACGGTAGTGTCCGTCTTGCCCCGCGAAGGGCTCACTCAGGACTCGATCATCCGCGCGATGGGGCAGCATATCGAGGTGCGCAACGCGCCGTCCGAGGCAAAGGCTGCCGCGCAATCCGGTGCCGGGCCGCGCTATGCGTGGAAGGTCGGGCCGGCCGGGCGCGTCGCGATCGATGCGGCGCGCGGCGAGGTCGTCGGCTTCGCGGGCCTTGCGGGGCAGGGGCAGAGCGAAGCGCTTCTGGCGATTTACCGTCTCGCGACGCGGCGCGGTGCGCACGAGCGCGTCGCATTTGTCGCCGGAGATCGTGCGCGGGACGGCGTGTTTCCGCTCTGGTCGATTGCGCAGAATCTCGACATTCGCTGGCTGTTCGGTGGGCACGCTCCGATCCCCTCGGCGCAGTCGTCGGACACATCGGGGTCCGCACAGCGCCCGGTGTCGCAAGCACGCATGTGGCTCGATCCCGAAGCGACGCGATCGCTCGTGACGACATGGCGCGAGAAGATCGGCATTCGCGGTGCAGCGATGACGTCGGGCATTCTTTCGCTGAGCGGCGGCAACCAGCAGAAGGTGCTGTTCGCTCGCGCACTCGCATCGGATGCCGATCTGATCCTGATGGACGATCCGACCCGTGGCGTCGACATCGGCACCAAACGCGATATCTACGAGCTGGTTCGCGCCGAAGCTGCGCGTGGCCGCACGTTTATCTGGTACACAACAGAAGACGACGAACTCGCATACTGCGACCGCACTTACGTATTCCGCTCGGCCCGCGTGACACGCGTGCTCGCTGCACACGAGTGCACCGAAGACGCGTTGCTCGCGGCGAGCTTCGAGGAGCATGCGGCATGATCGCCCGTCTCGACCAGGCACGACTGCGCGCGATGCTGCCGGCGATATCGCTGGTCGCGGTGCTCGTGCCGATCTTTTTTCTCCAACCCGCGACATTCAGCTACTTCGGCATGGGGTTGCTGCTGAACCTCGCGGTGCCGATCGTGCTTGCGACGCTCGCTCAGCTCGCGATCATCACGGTCAACGATCTGGACCTGTCGATCGGACCGTTCGTGAGTCTTGTCGCGTGCATCGGCGCGACGTTGCTCGTCCAGCATCCGCTGCTCGGCATTCTGGCGTTGCTGGGTTGCGTTGCGCTGTACGCCGCGATTGGTGCGCTTGTCGAATATCGCCAGATTCCGTCGATCGTCGTCACGCTCGGCCTTTCGTTTGTGTGGAATGGGCTTGCTGTGATGCTTTTGCCGTCACCCGGCGGTACGAGCCCGACATGGCTTACGGGCCTGATGAATTTCCAGACCCCGGTGATCGCTGCGCCGATCGTGTGGTCCGTCGTCATCGGTCTCGCGGGTCACGCCTTGCTGATGCGGTCGTCGGCCGGCGTGCGCGTACGGGGCGCCGGCGGAAATCCGCGCGCGGTGCGCCGTTTCGGCTGGTCGCTCGTGCGCAGCAAGGCGATTCTGTATGGCGTGGCGGGCGTATTCGGTGTGCTGTCCGGACTCTGCCTGCTCGGGCTGACGACATCGGCCGATGCGAACCTCGCGCTGCGGTACACGCTGTTGTCGATCGCGGCCGTGATCCTTGGCGGTGGCGAGTTCGTCGGCGGGCGCGTGTCGGTATGGGGCGCCGTGCTCGGCGCGATCACGCTCACACTGGCTGCATCGTTTCTGGCGTTCCTCAATATCTCGCCGGACTGGCAAGTGGGCATGCAAGGGGCGATTCTGATCGTTGTGTTGTCGCTGCGCGTGTTGCTGCAGCGAAGCGGGGACAATCAATGAACCGCGTACCCGAATCGCACGCTCCGAACGTGACGTCTGATGCATCGCAGGCGGCGGATGCGCGCGCCGTGGCTGCCGTGACTGCCGTTACCCAAGGACGCGCCGATCACGACGCCTCGCATGGCACGGGTGCGACTCCGATGCGCACACAAGGCTGGCTGGCCCGGCTGCGCGCAGCGGACATACCGTGGGGCTGGTCTTTTGCCGGCGCCATCCTCGTGTGGCTGTTCACGGTCTGGATGTTCGGCTTGTCGATCGCAGGCAACGTGGTCGCGACGGCGCTCGTGTTCGGCATCTTCATGGTGCTGGTCGGCCTCGGCCAGATGATGGTGATCACCGCGGGCCCCGGCAATATCGACCTGTCCGTGCCTTCTGCGATTGCACTGTCGGGCGTGCTGTCGGTGCAGGTCATGATCGGTGAAAACGGACGCTTGCTTGCAGGCCTTGCGGTCGCGTTGGGCGCGGGCGTGTTGATCGGCCTGGCCAACTATCTGCTGATTCGCGTGCTGCGCATTCCGCCGATCATCGCGACGCTGTCGTCGAGCTTCATCATCCAGTCGATCGCGATTACACAGAGCCGGGACATGCGACCTCCACCGCCGGCGCTGCAGCATTTCGCGACCGGGCGCCTGCTGGGCATTCCGCACCTCGCGATTCTCGCGTTGATCGTGTCGATTGCGATCGCGTTGCTGGTGCATCGAACGGTGTTCGGGCGCAGTCTCTCGGCTGTTGGTCAGAACCCGCGCGCGGCACGTCTGGCAGGGGTGAACGTCGAAGCGACGCGATGCAAGACGTATGTGATGTCGGCGGTGATCGCTGCGTTGACCGGCGTATTGCTCTCGGCCGTATCAGGCGGTGCAGCCCTCGACATGGGCGTGGAATACATGCTGATCTCCGTCGCCGTGGTGGTGATCGGCGGCACGCAGGTGAGTGGCGGCAAGGCGAGCGTCGCCGGTGTGTGGGGCGCAGCCATGTTCCTGTTCCTGACCAATGCGATTCTCAACGCGATGGGCGCCGATGCCGGCATGCGTTCGGTGGTCTATGGCTTGTTGATCATCGCGGTGGTCGTCGCCGCGGGCGGTCGCGAGGCGAGGTGACGGCGTCGCACGCAGGAAATATCACGCAAGCGGCATCACGTCAGAAGCACAACGTACGCAGTAACCACAACAAGACTGAGTTCCCATCCAAACATGGATCCTAAAGACTACGAAGTCCACGACAAGCGCTTTCGCTTGCTGATCCAGCCCAACGCGTTTCTCGAGAAACTCGATGGCGGCAGCATGTGGGCCGAGGGCCCGGTTTATTTCCCGGCCGGGGATTTTCTGGTCTGGAGCGACATCCCGACGAGCCGCATGATGCGATGGGCGCCGGGCATGGGCGTCGGCGTATTCCGCGCGAACTCCAATTTCAGCAACGGCAACACGCGCGATCGTGAAGGGCGCCTTGTGACGTGTGAGCACGGCACGCGCCGTGTATCGCGCACCGAGCACGATGGCCGCATCACGACCATCGCCGCCGAACACGAGGGCAAACGACTCAATTCGCCAAACGACGTGATCGTGCATTCCGACGGAGCGATCTGGTTTACCGATCCCGACTACGGCATCCTCAGCGACTACGAAGGCTATCGCTCGCCGAGCGAGATCGGCGCGTGCAATGTCTATCGTGTGTCGCCCGACACCGGCAAGACGACCGTCGTGGCGGGAGATTTCGTCAAGCCGAACGGGCTCGCCTTCTCACCCGACGAATCGAAGCTCTATATCGCCGACTCGGGTTCATCGCACTACGAGGATGGCCCGCATCACATCCGCGTCTTCGACGTGCGGCCCGACGGAACGCTGGCCAACGGCCGCGTGTTCGTCGAAGTGTCGCCGGGCTTGCCCGATGGCATGCGTATCGACGAGTACGGCAATGTGTGGACCAGCGCGGAGGACGGCGTGCACTGCTATTCGCCCGACGCCGAGTTGCTGGGCAAGATTCTGATTTCCGAACCGGTCGCCAATCTGACGTTTGGCGGCCTCAATCGCAATCGCCTGTTCATTGCGGCGAGTACATCCTTGTACTCGCTTTATGTCGGCGTGCGCGGCGCATCTACCTGAGATTCACCATGAACACCACTTACCCTTCCGGGGCGGACACGGCGCGCGCGCCGATCGAAGGATTGTCCCCGATGCTGATCCTGCTGCACGCGCGCGATGATGTGGCGATCGCTCGCCAGCAGCTCTTGCCGGGCGCGCCGCTGATGGCGGGCGCACAAGTCGGCGGTCTCGTGCCGGCTGGCCACAAGGTCGCGGTGCGAGCCGTCGCGAGCGGCCAGGCCGTACGACGCTACGGCCAGATCATTGGCTTTGCCAAACGCGATATTGCCGTGGGTGAGCACATCCACACGCACAATATGGCGATGGGCGATTTCGAGCGCGACTACGCGTTCGGCGTCGATGCACATCCGACACCGCATGTCGCCACGCCTGCGACTTTTCTTGGTATTCGACGTCCCGACGGCCGCATCGCCACGCGCAACTACATCGGCATTCTGACTTCGGTCAATTGCTCGGCGACCGTGGCACGCGCGATCGCGGATCATTTCCGTCGTGACATCCATCCTCAGGCGCTCGCCGACTATCCGAACGTCGATGGCGTCGTGGCGCTGACGCATGGTCAGGGGTGCGCGGTCGATTCGGAAGGCGAGGCGCTTGCGCTGATTCGCCGCACGCTGGCGGGCTATGCACGCCACCCGAACTTTGCGGCGGTGCTCGTCGTCGGTCTCGGTTGCGAAACGAATCAGATCGACGGCCTCGTCGAATCGCAAGGACTCACACGCAGCGCGACGCTGCGCACGATGACGATTCAGCAGACGGGCGGAACGTCGCGCACCGTCGCGTCGGGTATCGAGCAGATCAAGGCGTTGCTGCCTGAAGCCAACCGCGTGACGCGTGAACCGGTGTCGGCGCAGCACCTGATCGTCGGCCTGCAGTGCGGCGGCTCGGACGGGTATTCGGGCATCACCGCGAACCCCGCGCTGGGCGCGGCGGTCGACCGGCTCGTGGCGCACGGCGGTACGGCGATTCTGTCGGAAACACCGGAGGTCTATGGCGCCGAACACTTATTGACGCGTCGCGCGGTGTCGCGCGAAGTCGGTGAGAAGCTTGTCGCACGTATCCACTGGTGGGAGGAGTACTGCGCCCGCATGAATGCCGACATGAACAACAATCCGTCGGCAGGCAACAAGGCGGGCGGGCTGACGACGATTCTCGAGAAATCGTTGGGCGCAGTGGCCAAGGGCGGCACGACCAATCTCGTCGAGGCCTATGAATATGCGCAGCCGGTTCGCGCACAGGGGCTCGTCTTTATGGACACCCCGGGCTACGATCCGGTCTCCGCTACCGGGCAGGTCGCGGGTGGTGCGAACCTGATCTGCTTCACGACGGGACGCGGCTCGGCCTATGGATGCGCGCCGTCGCCGTCGTTGAAGTTCGGCACCAATACGTCGCTCTGGGTCCGCCAGGAAGAGGACATCGATCTGAACTGCGGCCGCATCGTCGATGGCGAGCAAAGCGTCGACGAGGTCGGTGAGCAGATTTTCCGGATGATGCTCGAAGCCGCGTCGGGCACGCGCACGAAGAGCGAGATGCATGGGTACGGACAAAACGAGTTTGTGCCCTGGCAGATCGGCGCGATCACCTGATGTCGTTTCGCATGCATCGACGTGCATGCGATGCGATGTCAGAAGCCGACGCTGCAGAAGCCGAATCCGCATACGGGTTCGCCCATGAAACGCCGCGCTGTGTCACGAGGCACAGCGCGGCGTTTCATCATTGGCGACTAAGCATTCGAGAATTTCTTCGTTCGTCGTGCGCGTTGCGCTTGCTACGCTGGGTCAATTAGCGCGGAGCCCCTCGCGCTCGCCCTGCGCTACCGAACGTGAATGCCCCGCATCCTCCGCCCCCTCCGCGTCTTGCCCTTGCCGGCGTTTCCAAACGCTTCGGTTCGACCGTAGCGCTCGATCACGTCGATCTGAGTGTCAATGCCGGCAGTATCGTCGCGCTGATGGGGGCGAACGGTGCGGGCAAGTCCACGCTCGTTAAAATCCTGGCCGGCGTGTACCCGAGCGATGCGGGACGTATCGCGCTCGATGGTCAGTCTGTGACGCCGACCAGCCCGCAACACGCCAAGGCGCTCGGCATCGTCACGGTTCACCAGGCGATCGTCGATACCGGTGTGCCCACACTGAGCGTCGCCGAAAACCTGCTGCTCGATCGCTACTGCACGCGCGGTACGCCGACCGTACGCGCCCGTCGCTCCGACGTCCAGGATGCCGGGACGCTTGCCGCCCGCGTGGGCCTCACGGTTGATCTGCAAACGCGACTCGGCAGGCTCACGATCGCCGACCAGCAGCGCGTGGCGATCGCGCGTGCGCTGGCGTCGGATCCATCGGTCGTGATCTTCGACGAACCGACGGCGAGTCTGTCGGATCGCGAAGCGCAACAGCTGTTCGAACTCATCGAGCGCCTGCGCGATGACGGCACCGCCGTACTCTATATCTCGCATCGGATGGCTGACCTCGAGCGGCTTGCCGACCGCGCTGTCGTGCTTCGCGACGGCCGCGTTGCCGGCAGCTATGCGCGCGGCGCTGACGGGACGATTGATTTTCGCGGCGCTGTGCGCACGATGATCGGTCGCGATCTCGACCCGGGCGGCACCCGTGCCCCATCGGGCCAGGGTCAGGCAGTGCTCGAACTCGAAGGCGTGCAGCTCAAACCGGGTCGTGAGCCGTTCGATCTGACTTTCTCGACGCATGAGGTGGTCGCGATCACCGGCCCGGTCGGCGCCGGCAAGACAACGCTGGCCGAAGCGATATTCGGGCTACGGCCGCTGCCGGCAGGGGTGATGAAGCTTGACGGGCACGCGTGGTCGCCACGCAGCCCTGCGCACTCGATCGGCGCCGGCGTGTTCTTCGCGGGTGAGGATCGATGGCGTACGTCGCTCTTCCCGTCGAATGTGCCGTTTGCGTCGATCGCCGGAACGATCAGCTTTCCGTTTCTGCCGCGCTGGTTTCCGTTCGGTCGCGTTCAGGCACGTCGCGAACGCGACGTTGCCAGCGCCGCCATTCAGCGCTTTGGCATCAAATGCCGGGGCGCCGACGATCGCCTCGACACGCTTTCCGGCGGCAACCAGCAGAAGGCCGTTGTGGCGCGCTGGCATGCGGCGCCGGCACGTGTGTTACTGCTCGACGAACCGTTCCAGGGTGTTGACATCGGTGCGCGCGATGACCTGATTCGCGCGATCCGTGACGAAGCACACTCGCGGGCAACGATCGTCTTTGTCAGCGACTACGGCGAGGCTCTTGAAGTCGCCGACCGGATTGTCGTTCTGGACCACCATGCGCTCGACGCCACGTCGAGCTTTGCCCATCTGTGAGAGCGCAATGAATTCCCCGACTCGAGCCTCAGCCGGACTTTCGACCGATACGCAACGCGAGGGGGCGCATGTCTTGTCGATCGGTGAGCGCATCGCAAAGTTCGCGATCTTCGTATTGCTCGCCGGCATGATCGTGCTGTTCGAATCGCAGGAGCCGGCATTTCTCAACGTCGCCAACCTGTTCAGCATTCTGCAGGCTGTCGCCATTGTCGCGCTGCTCGGCGTCGGGGTCACACTGACGCTCGCGGTCGGAGGCTTCGACCTGTCTTGCGGTAGCATCGCGGCGTTTTCGCAAATGGCGGCGAGCTACATTCTGATCGTCGGTCATGGATCGGCCGCATCAGCGGTGGTCGGCTGCGTTGCCTTGGGTATCGGTGCCGGATTGCTGAACGGTGTGCTGATCGTACGGTTGCGCATCCCCGACCAGCTTGCGACCCTCGGCACGTTGTTCTTGCTCGCCGGTTTGCAGCTGATTCCGACGGGAGGCCGTTCACTCGCGACCGGTACGACGATGCCGGACGGCAGTGTGGCGACGGGATCGTTCCCGCCGATGTTTCTTGCGCTCGGCAGGCTTCGTGTATTCGATATCGTGCCGGTGCCGGTTATCGTGCTCGCCGTGGTGTCGCTCGTCCTCTGGTTCATCATGGAACACACCCGATGGGGCCGGGTGTTTTATGCGATCGGCGGCAATGAGACCGCGGCGCGTCTCGCCGGGGCACCGACGCGCACCTACAAGCTCGTGGCGTACGCTGCATCAGGCGCAATCGCTGCGCTCGGCGGCGTGCTGCTCGCTGCGCGGATCGGTCGCGGCGACGTCAGTGTCGGCAACTCCATGCTGCTCGATGCCGTGGCGGCCGCGTTGATCGGCTACGCCGTGTGGGGCGTGAATCGTCCGAATGTGCTGGGCACCGTGATCGGCGCGATCTTCGTAGGCGTACTGCTGAACGGACTGACGATGCTCAACGCGCCTTACTACACGCAGGATTTTGTCAAAGGCGCGATCCTTGTCGGGGCGCTCGCGCTGACGTTCAGTCTGAGCCGCAAGGCGACGCGCTGAGGCGGTCGGCCGCCTGTGTCCGTGCCGGTGTTCCCCACAGAAGCGGGCGGTGCCGCACCGGCCGGGATGAGCAACGCCGGTGCTGTCGCGCAGACTACTTTGCCGAGGTCTTGCCCGCGACGGCGTGTCCGGCGTCGCGGGCCATACGCAGATAGCCCGGCAGCGAGAGCAAAGTCAGCACACCGCAGACCACGAACGCCCAGCGAAACTCGATAACGGTGTGCGGATGCGCGGGACCGCCATGTCCGTTATTGAGCCATGTCGTTCCGCGCAATGCGAGCGCGCCGAATGCGATGCCCATGCCGATCGTCATTTGCTGCGCGGCGCTCCAGAGCGTGCTTGCCGACCCCATGCTGGGCTTGTCGATGTCGACATAGGCCAGCGTGGCGAGCGTCGAGAACGTCAGGGACCGCATTGCGCCATAGGCGAAGACAACGATCAGCGTCCAGACGAGCATCGTGCCCGGATTGACCCAACCGCACGCGACCGTGAAGAGCCCCGCGCCGCCGACGCCGACGATGCAGGTCAGCCTGAAACCGAGCTTTTGCATGGCCGGCGTGGTCAGGGCTTTCATGCCGAAGTTACCCAGCGCGCTCACCAGCAAGAGCAGACCCGAGTTGAAGGCCGACATGCCAAAGCCGATTTGAAACAGCAATGGCATCAGATACGGTACGGCATTGATGCCGATCCGGCTCAACGAACCGCTGACGACCGTGACCGAGAACGTCGGCACCTTCAGCAACGCATATTCGATCAGCGGGTGAGGGTATCGGGCCGAATGCGCAAACGACAGGACGCCGATGACGATCGCTGCCGCTATCAGGCTGAGCGGCAGCGCCAGGCCTGTCGCCTCGCGGCTGGCCAGCTCGGTGCCATACATCAGGCAGATCAGGGAAATGCCGCTGAGCACGAAGCCGACGACATCGAGACCCTTGTGTGCTGGGTCTCGTTCATTTCTGACCAACGCAAACACAAAGGCAATGGCCGCGATGCCGAACGGGACGTTGAGCAGGAAGATCCAGCGCCACGACGCCACGTCAGTGATGAAGCCGCCAAGCGGCGGGCCGATGACGGGTGCGAAGATCGCAGGCCAGGTGATTGTCGAGATGGCTTGAATCAGCCGGCTCTTGTCGGTGTTGCGCACGACGATCATGCGGCCTACCGGCACCATCATGGCACCGCCGAGTCCTTGTAGCACGCGCGCCGCCGTGAATTCACCGACACCATTCGACAGACCGCAGAGAATCGAAGCGACCGTGAACAGACCGATCGCCGCTGCGAATACCGTGCGCGTGCCGATGCGGTCCGCGATCCAGCCGCTCACCGGAATAAACACGGCCAGCGCGAGCATATAGGCCGACATCCCGAGGCTGAGTTCGTTCGGGCCCACATGGAACGCGGTCGCCATTTGCGGCAGCGCCGTCGCGATGACTGTCGTGTCGAGATACTCCATGAAGAAGGTCGCGGCGACGAGCAGCGCAAGGCGATGCGAAAGGCGATTCTGGGCTTCGAGGTCAGTCATTGCGGCAAGCACGTAAGGCGGTAGGACGGTAGAGCGGCAAAACGCTAAAAGCTAAAAGCTAAAAGCTAAAAGCCAAAGCGGTCACGTCTAAACCGACGCATCGCTCGAGACGACTGAATCACTCGAGCCGTGCTTCGGTCCGGCGGGACGACCCGCCCAAATACCGGCGAGCACCGATCCAGAGAGGTTGTGCCAGACCGAGAACAGGGCGCCAGGCAACGCCGCGAGCGGCGAAAAATACAGCTTGCCGAGTGTCGCCGCGAGACCCGAGTTTTGCATGCCGACCTCGATCGCGAGCGTACGGCACACGGATTCATCAAAGCCGAGCAGACGGCCGCCCCAGTAACCACCGAGCAGCCCGGTCCCGTTGTGAAGAATCACGCCGACCATCACAAGCGGCCCGACTGTTGCGATGCTCTTGGCTGTACCCGCCACGACAGTCGCGATGATCAGCACGATCGCGATCGTCGAGAGCAGCGGCAGGTAGCGCTCGATACGCTGGATGAAGCCATGGAAGAAGTGCTGGATGATCAGGCCGACCACGATCGGCAATGCGACGATTTGCACGATGCTCATCAGCATGCCGCGCACGTCGACCGTGATTGACGCATCGATATAGAGGCGGGTCAGCAGCGGCGTGGCGACCACGCCGACGACCGTCGACAGCGCGCTGATCGTGACAGACAAGGCGACATCGCCGCGCGCGAGATAAATCATGACGTTGGACGCCGTGCCGCTTGCGACGCTACCCACCAGCACCATGCCGGCCACGAGGTCGGGCGGCATATGCAGCGCGTGCGCGATGACCCATGCCGCGAGCGGCATCACGAGGTAGTGAAGTCCGATACCCGCGATAACGGGGGCCGGGCGCGTGAATACACGCTTGAAGTCGTCAAACGACAATGTCACCCCCATCGTCAGCATGACGAGCGCGAGCAGCGTCGTCACGTGCGGTGAAATCGCACTGAACGATGATGGACTGCGATAGGCGATCACTGAAGCGATGACCGCCCACAACGGAAACAGACGGGTGATGCGCGAGAGCATGGGCCTTCCTGTAAGGAGCGGAGCACGACGGCTCAATGGGCAAAGCGCGAGCGGCGCTTGCGCGTCCCGGGTCGAACGCTCAGGCAGCGGCGAGACTACAGTGACGCCGCGAGGAGGGTCGTCGCAAAGCGCAGGGGTGCCGCATCGGGATCGCCGAGCGCACGGGAGGTGGCGGCGATTATAACGTGCGTTGTTAAGACATTAACGGAAGACCGAAACCCTTGGATCACCGTCCATGACTTCGCCGATGATGGCGGCGTATTCGAAACCCTCGGAATGAAACACGTCGAGCACGCGCGGTGCTGCCGCTTCGTCGCAGGCGATGAGCAGGCCGCCGGATGTTTGCGGGTCGGTCAGCAGTGTCTGCGCATACGAGGGCAGGGCTGGGTCGAGCTCGACTGACTCGCCATACGACGCCCAGTTGCGCGTCGATGCGCCCGTGAACACACCTTCGCTTGCGCGCTCGATAACGCCGTCGAGCCAGCGTAGCGAAGCGAAATCGATGCGCGCCGAGCGTTGCGCGCCCCGGCACATCTCAAGCGTGTGTCCAAGCAGGCCAAAGCCCGTCACATCCGTCATTGCGTGCACGCCGTCGATCATCGCGATCGCAGTGCCGGGCCGGTTGAGTTGCGTTGTCGTGTCGATCAGTGCGCGATATCCCGCGTCGCCGAGCTGATTCTTCTTGAACGCCGCGGACAGAATGCCGACGCCGAGCCGTTTGCCGAGGATCAGCTGATCGCCCGCGCGCGCACCTGCATTGCGCGCGACGCGGGCGGGGTCGACGATGCCGAGGGCAGCGAGACCGTAAATGGGTTCCACCGAGTCGATCGAATGACCCCCTGCGACAGGAATACCAGCCTCGGCGCACACTGTTTCGCCGCCTTCGAGTATCCGGGCGATCACATCGTGCGGCAGCACGTTGATCGGCATGCCGACGAGCGCAAGGGCGAGAATCGGCGTGCCGCCCATCGCATAGACATCGGATAGCGCATTGGTTGCCGCGATGCGTCCGAAGTCGAACGGATCGTCGACGATCGGCATAAAGAAGTCGGTGGTGGCGACGATCGCCTGCGTGTCGTTGAGCCGGTACACGGCGGCGTCGTCCGACGTTTCAGTACCGACCAGCAGATCCGGAAACGCGCGCGTGAGCGGCGACGCACGCTTGAGCAGATTGGCGAGGACCCCCGGCGCGATCTTGCAGCCACAGCCGCCACCATGTGCGAGCGAGGTCAATCTCGGTACAACGGGATCGGAGAGCTGGTTCATCCTGACGTCCGTGTGCGCGGGGAGTGGCCATTATGCAGCCGACAGTTCTCAATACGGAAGGCGTCCGGGTCCGTTTGTGTGTCTGCGCTTCAAGCCCAGTGGGGAAATCGGACGCTCCCAGGGTGGGTTCGACTGCTGCTGCCTTCCGCCAATCACCTAACCTTGCGATTGGGGGGCGATTCGTGCTTCGAACTCACACGGTTGGCGCTAGGGCCCCGAATACGGACGGCTTAAGGGTGATTGCCTCAGCCACGACCGCACCTCTACCATGCTCATAGGACTCGATTTCCCATGCCGACGGATTCGAATCGAAAAACAGTTTTTCGTTGCGCTCGCTATCTTCAAATCGCCCCAAGGCGGCCAAGCAGTTTGCCAGACTAGCGAATATCCACTTTCTATCGGATCGCTCATTAAAGTCCGACATTCGTTGAGCTTCCTCCAGCGCATTGACCACCGTCGTACGCACTTTCGCGGCACTCATAAGGTCGAACCATTTCTCGTTTTCGTCGGTCTGCATCGCCGCCCGATATCCAAAGCAGATCGCGAGGTTCTCACCGTTATAGTAGTCACCACGAATTACAAATCCGCGCTGATAGAAGCCGATAGCTTGATCGAGATACAAGCAGCTTTGGGTCCCAAGCCAAAGTCTTTTGGAAATCGCGCCAGCGATCCCGAGCGTTTCAGGATCGTTTGATTGACTCGGGCTCAATCTCTCGATGATTTGCCTGGCGCTCACAAGCGCTTCGACGGGAGATGGGGACTCTGCCTGATAGGTCGACAATGCCAGCTGCTGGAGAACATAAGGGTCGTTCGGCTTTATCCGGTCCGCAAGACTGAAATGTGAGGCCGCGTCCGCGTGCCGACTTTCGGCTCGCGCTCGAACGCCTGCGTGCAATGCATCCGAAAGGCGCTCTTCGACCGCCTCAACGTCTTCGAGCAGCGTCTCGAACTGGTTATCTGTAAGACGAGGACCCTTGAGTTTCGGCAGGTACGTGTAAACAGGACTATCCGGGTTCTTTGACTTCATAACCTCCACGACCAGAGCTTGCAAATCCGCTTTGGCACGAACCGCTTCGCGGGATCCGATATCCTTGCCCATGTGTTCGTATCGGAAGGTGCTCGTGTGATTGAGATCGAAACGTAGTTTGCCTTCCTGCTCGATCATGACAATGGTTGAATTCGGACGTAACGCGTGCCGCACACCAAGCTCATACACAGCATTGAGGTTGCCCGTCGAGATGTCGGCAATGACGAGCTCCGCTCTAAGCAGTAAGTTATACATTTCGGTATCAATGATGCCGGAATGCATAACTTCGTCCGCGCGGATGCAGCGCAATCCCGCGCTAACCACAGTTGGGCGAATGATCGCCTCATAGGTCGCATCCAGATCTAATGTGCGTCCAGACTCGAAGTCCGTTTTCTTTCCGAAACCCATGACGACGAAACACACCGGGCGATGATCTTTCTGTTTGATGTTCAAGTCTGCTCCCCGTTACGCTATGCCGAAATATGCTTGAGTCCTGCTAAGAACCAGCTGACGTGGTTCGTTATGAGTTATGCGATAGAGCTTGAACGCGTCTGCGTCATCGGCGCCTACTTCGCGGAACCATTCAGGCGTGCTTCCGTCTATCTTCACGAGGCGCTTGGTGGTTTCCGTAAATGCATCTTTCTGACGCATGGTCAGTCTTACAAGGTCGCCCGCTTTCCCGGAATATAAGGTCCGGAACGGAAGCACTCCTCCCGAAAAACGCAGTGTCTCGCGCTCAAAAATCTGAATAGCAGTCAACGTCGTGGACGCACTAGCACGCGCCAAACCCTCGAGCTCGACCAGACGTTGGGTGAAAAATGACCGGCGAGTTGCAAGATCCGCGAGCACTCGGCGTTGGTCATCGATACGCGTTTCGGTGGAGGAGACTTGTGCTCGATAGGTCGTCGCGTCGATATAGCCAATGCGAACGAAGTACACCGATGCTAGACCAGCGAGAACCGCATGAATTCCATGGCCACCGCTCCATTCATATGCCACCCCACACGCGGCGACGGCAGAAGCGGTCGCTTTCCAATAGGCGCGTATTTTGGCCCATCGTCCTCGCAATGCACGAATGTGTGCTTCCTGCGAAGCCAATCGAGACGAAGTTTCCTGGGTCGCTTTTTCGAGAATCTCAAGTTCTTGGCGAGTTCGATAACCTTCAGCCGTGGGCGCATTTGAAAGCGCGGCAACTGCCGCTCTCGCCCCCTCTGCGAGACGGCAGATTCGGTCGTGCTGTCTTTGCGCCGATTGACGAGCCGCGGCGAACGCGCGCTTTCGCCCTGCGCTGCGTTCGAGGGCGGCCGGCGCTTCACCACCGGCGAGAGCGCTTATTTGGTGTTCCGCTGACAAGATTGAATTGGCGCGTTGCAAGACAAGTACGCGAAAATTTTCTGCGATCGCGTTGGTCGCCTCTCTTATCGGGCGGAACAAGGGATCGACGAATATTTCGCGGAGACTTGGGAAATACAAGCTTCCCGCTTCGCGAACTTCTTGTATTGCTGTCGAGATTTCGCCTGTAATCAGCAGAGACCGGGCAAGTTCAATACGCGCTTGTGCGTACCGGGGCGCAACCTCGCTTGCCCTCCGCGCATACGCCACAGCCTCATCTAACTGCGCCATCGTGCGTGCGGCGCGCGCGGCCAGGATATAGCACGCTGACGCGCGTATACGCGCACCTTCATCGAGAGCGATTCGGCTTGCTCTTTCGCTAAGCTCACGCGCGCGTCCACAGTCCTGCTTTCTGCCTAGACTGATATACAACGCTGCCAACCAATAGTTGCTGAGAAGATCCAGCGGTCGATGTTCTAGCGCCCGTTCGAGATGCTTGATAGCACTCGCATAGTCCGCCAAAGTTATCGCGCGCTGTGCCTCTTCGCGTTGTTCATATGCTGCGACTGCCGCCGGTCTCAAAAGAGCGTCGAGCGCGCTCGAAAAACTTGCTCTGTCGTCGACCATGGAGAGACCTCGAACTTCGAACTCCTGGGATTCGAGCGCAGTAATGTCTGAGTCGTCCAGGACACTATCGTCGGATATCGCGTCGAACAAGTCTTGGTGTTGCCCGTCGCCGTTGACATGCAATTGTCCAAATCGCATTTCATGGAGAGCATTCACCAGGTTGTCGACGATGGTCTGCGCCATTTGTTCGGCCGTCGCATCCGCTTCACAAAAGCCCGCCGTATGTCGTTTCTCGATATCTCGCTGCCACTCACCGAATGGAGTTCCAGGCTCCGCATTCTGAATTCGACGACTGGAGTAACGGGCGCCGATGCAAAACACAAGGACACGGGTGCCGGATTGGTCGCGAATTGCCTCCTCGTACTCGAGATGCGTGAACGATTTATCATAGCCCGGCGCGATCGAGCCATACTCTTCTCCAAGCAGGAGGATGACAAATTCAGATCTGCGTATGCGTGCTAGACATTCGGTGAGGGGAGCGCGGTGACTGGCATGCCCATTGTTCAGGTCAACGGGTGAAAAGAGCGCCAATGGATGGTTGGCGATTTTCAACACCAAACGTTCGCGAAGTTCACGAAACTCCTCAAACCTCGACGCAATAAATACTTCAGCCTTGTTCAGCGACATGTATTTGCAATATAGTTAGCAGCCATCTATCGCTTAACGACCGAGAGTCGAATTACTTTAGTCGACTCTATTTGAATATCTGTCTTTTTGTTTGTCTAACGAACATCGATGCATTCGGGATCAAATGCCCGTAGATTGCATCTCAGTAGAATGGAAATAAAATGAAATAAATCATTTTGAACGCATGATTATTTTCGCTCAGGCAGCAAAAATGATCATGAATTTAGAGGCGCCGCTCCGAGAAAGTATTTCCGACGGCTCGCGCGGGACTTATTTGTTAGGCGAGCCGATTTGGCAAGCATGATGGGTCGCTTTAACCTCACCGTCCGATCAAGCAACGATTACGGCGTCCCTCGCGATTCGTGCGACAGGCTGACAAACCGGCTGGACGACAGCTCGTTCACACGCAGCTGGCCGCGGTTGCGCCGGCGGGAACGGATATTTGGGAGGCTGAATTGCCGCCAAGCGAGCCGGCGTTGCGGGATCGAGCACCTGATGCAGGCCGGAACGACCATTTCCCAAAGTCGCCATGAATGGAGCGATTTGAGGCCAGGCCCACGAGTCCAGACGGGCATAATAGCGAAAAATCCAGTAAGCGATACTATCTGCGAGCTGGAGCAGCCGCGTCGACTTAGAGTCGGCGAACATCGGAACTTCGGCGAAGTTTCGGAGCTTCCCTCTAGCGTGCCCAACCTGCTTGAACGTCCGATGCAACGCCTGCATGTCCTTTTCTTCGTTAGCCCGCTTCTGATCCAGCACGAAAAGACCACGCTGGGGGTCATTCTCCCGCTGAAATTTGAGCGCAAGAAAATCATCGAACTTGGATGCCAACACTTCGTAGCAGTAAGGAAGAATGTCCGCCGCGCTGAGCATTTGGCTCTGCTCGATGACGGCCGCGAACACGTTCAGCCGTGGACGACTGTCGGTAAGGACTCTCACAACGTCCGCTGCCGCTTGAGCGCGATCCGGAGCACTGAATTGCCCCCAACCATCCTTGCCGGAGAACATGGGCGAGGCGTGTAGTTCGAGGTAGGTGCCGGCGCGCTGCTCGAAAGGCTCGGCTATCGCATCCAGTTCTTGTTCGAGCCAGTGGGTTCGACGTTCGAAGACTGACACGCCGGCGAGCACAAAGAATGGTGTGTTCAAGTCGCCTGGCGAACCGGATTCGTCCAAATACGTCAGGTACATATATCTGATCTCACCGCGGAAATGGAAACGGGCTGCCGAAGCAGCCCGTCGTATTTGGTAAGCCAGGTGGAACAATCGCCCAACGCGTCGCAACTTCACGGCGCTCCCGACTCGAGAAAGACTCTACCACAAGCTCTTCCGGAAGGCCATCGACCGGAGCGGTTTCGATCGCTTCAGAAGCTAGAGAGAAAGTTGGTGATTTCGAGATGAACGGCGTGGCTTCGGGGAGGACTCGAATTTCTCCACTTCGCCTTACGCTTAGCCTGAGCATGCGCGATCGCAGGAGACTAACCCCAACCGTGTTGGCGGAAGGCAGCAGGAGTCGAACCTACCCGGGAGCGTCTGACGCCCCCCACTGAGTTTGAAGCTCAGCCGCGCCACCGGACGCGGATGCCTTCCGTATCTTGAACTGTGATGAAGCTCGTTACCTAAAAGGCCTCGTACCGCGGTCGTGGCCTCTGCACCCTGTCGTACGGCGCCAGAGAGACTCTAACTGCTTTCACGCCGGTTTGCGGGGCGGGTGGTCCGCATGACATCAACCGCCGGACCGCGCATCGACATCCTGCGTGTCAGCGGACTGCATGTGTTCAAACGGATGCGTGCCCTGAGGCCCTCGCAGCCAGTGCGCCTCGCGGTGAAAGCGAGTATAGCCAACGCGATCGAAGAACTCCAAAACCTGGATCGCCCGTTTGCGCCCGAGCCCGGTAGCGTCACGAAACGCGGCGGCGACGATCGGGCCGTTTGAGGCTGTCGCGACCGCGCGCGCGATGGTGGCAAGTTCCGCGATGGCCGCAGGGTGGTAGTAAAGGTCCCGCACCACCTGATGGAGCAGCGCCTGTTGCGCGAGGCGCCGCATCAACAGTCTGGCCTGTGCCTCTCCAATAGCGGTGGCAGTGCCGATATCCCGAACCCACGGCGGATCGAAATGCCCGGCGAGCGTACGACCCAGGATGTCCTCGGCCGTCTCGCGTTCCTCCTGCCCCAGCGTTTGTACATGACCAGGCAGATGCAACCAGGGTCCGGACCGCTCGATCTCGCCTGACTGCACGAGCGTGTCGACCAACGCGTACCAGACCGTGTCGGGCCATGTATGCGCAGCGATGCGCCGGAGTCTCGACACGTCCGGCCCGATCTCGTCCGGTGAGCGCTCGTGGAAGGTCCTGAGTGCCTGCAGCACACGCTGGGACAACGCGTCCCAATGTTTGCCCAGGATCAGGACATCGTCATCGGCATGCGTCGCCTGATCCGTGCTGTCGCTTGTTCCACGTCGGGCGCTTAGCGTGCGTGTTCCCCCGGGCAGGGTCAAGCGTTCGACGGGGAAGCCGGTCAGATGGATTGCAAGGCGTCGAGGCAGCCCGAAAGGAGCGCCCTCGAGCAAAGGCTCAATGCGCCCGCTATCGAGCCACGCGGCAATCGCGTCGAGCCACGCGTGACGTTCCGGAGTTCGGCGCTTGCGCGCAGGACCGAACGGATCGAGCACTCGACCACCGCCGATTGTTGCACTCGCTTGGGCGTTACGGATTACAAAACGCATTCCCGGCACCGCGCATAACGGAGCGTCGAACACAAGTTGCGCGCGGGCCGTCGAACCGGGTGTCAGGGTATCGGCCTCCAGCAACGCGACATGCGCGATTGCATGGAAGGTGCCGAGATGAACGTGGACCGGGCTCCAGTGCGTGATCGGCGAGGGCGCGTCAGCCAGCAGCGTGAGTTCGGTGTCGATACGCTCAGAAGGGCTGGCCAATGCCGGGTCGACGATCGAGTCGCCACGTCGTATCTGGTCTTTGTCGATCGAGGCCAGATTCAATGCGCATCGCTGCCCTGCGCGCCCACATTCAGACGCCTGGTTCTGCGCATGGATGCTGCGAACGCGCACGCTGACATCAGCCGGCATCAGGCGAACCGTGTCGCCGGTGCGCACAGATCCGGAAAACACGGTGCCGGTGACGACGGTGCCGTGGCCCGCCAGCGTGAAGACGCGATCGACGGCCAACCGGAACACGCCGTCGTCGCGTCGCGCATGCCATTCGGTAGCGGCTTCTCGCAATGTGTCGTTGAGCGCCGCGACACCGGCGTCGCCGGGTACGGTGGCGTTGACGGCAAAAATCGCTGCATCGCTGAGCGGCGTCGAGGCCAGCAACGCGTGGATCTCACGACGCACGGCATCGACACGGCCCGCGTCGACGCGATCGGCTTTGGTCAGGGCGACGATGCCGCGCGTGACGCCCAGCAACTGGAGAATGGCAAGGTGCTCGCGGGTTTGTGGCATCACGCCATCGTCGGCCGCGATGACGAGCAACGCATAGTCGATGCCGCAGGCGCCGGCGGCCATCGTATGGACGAAGCGCTCATGACCGGGTACGTCGATGATGCCGAGCACGTCACCATTGGCGAGCGGCGTGTACGCGTAGCCCAGTTCAATCGAAATGCCGCGAGATTTCTCCTCCTTGAGGCGGTCGGTATCGACGCCGGTCAACGCACGGACCAGTGTCGTTTTGCCGTGATCGATATGACCCGCCGTACCAATGATCATGAACGGGTGCCCGGGCTCGGGTCGAGTTGCGCCGTAAAGGCAGGCTCGTCGCGCGCTTCGAGGCAGCGCAGATCGAGACGCAACGCGTGGTCGGCGATCCGGCCGATGACCGGACGCGGTAAGGAACGCAGCCGCTCCTCGACGCGCAGCAAGGTACGGCCGCCCGCTTTGCCATCCGCGCGACGGATGACGAGGCCCGCGCTCGGCAGCGCGTCCACCGGTAACGCGCCGCTGCCGATCTGGCTGAGCATGGCCTCGACACTCACCACGAAGGCTTCGCCGACCCATTGCTGCAAAGCAGGCTGCAAACGTTGTGCGGCGTCGTGAATGTCTTGCGGCGCGCGCGTGAACAAGCGCAGTGTGGTCAGGCGTTCGGTGAGGAACTCAGGGCTTCGATATAGCGCGAGCACGGGCTCGAGCGCGGCGAGTGTCAGTTTGCCGACTCGAAGGGCGCGTTTGAGCGGGTGCTTCTTGATCTTCGCAATGAGGTCCGCGCGTCCGACGATCAGGCCGGCCTGCGGGCCGCCCAGTAGTTTGTCTCCGCTAAACGTAATGACATCGGCGCCGGCCTCAACCGTTTCGCGGACGGTCGCTTCGCGTGGGAGGCCGTATTGCGCGAGGTCCACAAATGAGCCGCTGCCGAGATCGACTGCGACAGGCAAGGACCGTTCGCGACCCAGGGTCGCAAGCTCTGCGAGGCGGACTTCATGCGTAAAGCCTTCGATCGCATAGTTGCTCGCATGCACTTTCATCAGCATCGCGGTGCGTGGACCGATCGCATCGACATAGTCGCGCAAATGCGTGCGATTCGTGGTGCCGACTTCGTGAAGCTTCGCACCGGCGCGGGCCATGATGTCCGGAATGCGGAAGGCGCCGCCGATCTCGACGAGTTCGCCGCGTGACACGATCACTTCCTTGCGCGGCGCCAGCGCGGCAAGCATCAGCAGCACCGCAGCCGCGTTGTTATTGACGACGGTGGCGGCTTCGGCGCCGGTCAATTCGCGCAGCAGCGGGGCGATCAAGTCGTCACGGTCGCCACGCGAGCCGGTGTTGAGGTCGAACTCAAGGTTGGCGGGCCGCGTCATCGCCTCGACGACGGCTTGCACCGCGGCCTCCGGCAGCAAGGCCCGGCCGAGGTTCGTGTGCAGGACGGTGCCGGTCAGATTGAAGACCGTGCGCAAGCGCGGCGCTGAAGCAGCGTCTAACCCATCGAGCGTCTGCGCAGCGAGCGAAGCGGAATCGAGGTCGCACGTCTGGCCGGCACGCAGTGCTTCGCGTACCGTTGCAAGCCGTTCGCGCAATGTGGCAAGCACCTGTGTCCGGCCGTGGCGGGCGATGATCGGCGCGAACGCGTCGGAGGCGAGCAACTGCTCGACAGACGGAATGCTCGACAGGGGAGGGCGATGCGTGCCGCCGTCTTCGCTCATGCGTCGGCCCTTATTTGTCGGAAGCGTCAACGTCCTCGACCCGGGATGGCCACAGGAACGGATGCGGATTAGGCCGTGAATACCCGGCGTCGTTCATCATGAGGTCGAGCGTCAGGCTCGCAAGATCGTCGGCGAAGGGTTCGGCCTCGGGCGCCTTGTCCTGTGCAAAGATCTTGAGGTAGCTGTGGCACTCGTCGCACGATTCGGCGCGCGTTGCACTGACCCGGTTGCCGGGATTCATCGTTGCTTTGCCAATGTCGATCGGCGAACCGTCGGGCGCAGCCTTGTCCTGGCTGAGCTCAAGACTTCGGTAGGCAATGCCTTTGGTCGATTCGCAATGCGCACATTTGACGCGCACAAAATGAAACTCGGTTGCGCACAGACTGCATTGCAGATATCGATAGCCTTCGTGTACCCCGCCGATTCGGACAATGCTCGCGACCGGCGGAGAGCCGCAGGCCGGACAGAGGCCAGGTGTGTCGAGATACGGCAGTTCCGTGGTTTCGAGCGCGCACGCCCGATGCGTCCAGATAACCTGAAGTGCGGCATGGATGAACGGTGCGACGGCGATATCCACGACGTCGAGATCACGATCGAGGACGGCTGCGGCCTGACGATCGAGGTCGGCCGCGGACATCGCGTCGATCCGATCCAGCAGAGGTGTGATGCCGGACAACGCCGGGGCGAGCGCTGCGTCCGCTTTGACGGCCTTGCGAACATGCGCGACTAACGTTTGCAGTGTGTCACGCCATCCTTCATCGAGCGTTGCGGACACCGCAGGCACGACCGGCATGCCATGGGCCAGGGCGAGTTCGAGCGAATCGCGGTCAAGGTCCGCCGGCCCGGCTTGCGCAAGCATGGCGTGCTGTGCGTCGACGACAACAGCCATCAGCTTGAGGTACCCGGAGATCGTGTTGTCACGCGCGAGTGCCCGCAGACGCCGGGCCCGATCCGCAAAGACCGATGGCCGCTCGGGCAGACGGATACGTGGGAGTGCCGATGCGTCGAGGGCCGAGATTTCGCCGGGTTCGAGAATTTTTGGCATGACTACCGTATCGCCCAATGGAGGTCGATGGGACGCGTCTGTCGCGGTCGCGCGGGCAGCGGGTGCGCCACGCGGTTCACCGCACTGTACGACAACCATCGGCGCTTTGCCATCGGGGAGCGGGAGGCGCGATTTGTCGCGCTTAGGTCGCGCTCAGGTCGCGCTTCGGTCGCGCCGCGTCGACCGGTGCGCCGTCGCTCGTCCGCGCGGCCAGGGTGCCTGGGGCGATGCCGGAGAACGTCGTCGCGGCGCACAGGCGCCGGGCGACGCGTGCTCAACGTGGCCGCCGGTCGGCCCGGATCACTTCACGGAACCAGCGCGGATGGTGCTTGCGCGCCCAGCCGAGCGTGACCGTGCCGCGCACCATCGCGCCAATGGACCCTTTGATCCAGAGGGCGGCGTAGATGTGGACGATGATGCTCATGATGAGTACAAACGCCGCCACCGCGTGCACGAGCGCGGCAAGCCGGATGATCTCGATCGGGAAATAGAACGAGAAATACCGGCGCCAGATGACGATGCCGCTGAGGATCAGCAGGATCATGCAGCCGACGAGCGCCACGAACAGCATTTTCTGGCCCGCGTTGTATCGGCCGATCTCGGGCAGATTCTCTTCGCGGTTGTTGAGGACGTCGTCGATCTGTCGCAGCCATTGCCAGTCTTCGCGGTCCATCAGGTTGTGATGCCAGAAACGCAGCGCCAGCAGCCCGAAGGACACGAACATGACGAGACCGATAAACGGATGCAGGATCCGCATCCACTGGCCGCCACCGAACAGCGCGGAAAGCCAGAACATCGCGGGGTGAAACATCGCAAGTCCGGACAGCGCCAGCAGCACAAAACTGATCGCCGTAATCCAGTGATTGCTTCGATCGTTGGGCGTGTAGCGAACGATCAGATCCTCGCCTTCGAGCGAGGCGCCCGGCAGGATCATTTCATCTTCGATGGGCGCGTGGGTCGTGTGGGCACGGCGGCGTTTGCCCGGGTTGGTCAGATGATCAGACATCGCTGCGCTCCTCATCGAGTCCCTGGCGGCGGTCGGCCTCACGCGCACGCATGCGCGTGACTTCGTCCCGGGCTTCGAGCTCGTCGTCCATCGATACTTCGTTCGGGCCGATCCGCGTGTAATGGAAGAAGCCGCCGAGCGCCGCGAGCGCGAGGCCCGCGAGTGCAATCGGCTTGGCGATGCCCTTCCAGAGCCGCACCATCGGACTGATGCGCGGATTGTCGGGCAGGCCGTGATACAGGCTTGGCTGGTCGGCATGGTGCAGCACGTACATCACATGCGTGCCGCCCACACCGGCCGGATCGTAAAGCCCGGCATTCGCGAATCCGCGTTCCTTGAGGTCTTCGATGCGGTCCGCCGCCTGCTGCTTCATATCGACTTTGGTGCCGAACATGATGGCGCCGGTCGGGCACGTCTTGACGCAAGCAGGTTCCTGCCCGACGGCAACCCGATCCGAGCACAGCGTGCACTTGTACACGCGATGGTCTTTCTTCGAGATCCGCGGGACATTGAACGGGCAGCCTGCAATGCAGTAACCGCAACCGATACAGTTCTCTTCGTGGAAATCGACGATCCCGTTCGTGTACTGGATGATTGCGCCCGGCGAAGGGCAGGCCTTGAGGCAACCCGGGTCCTCGCAATGCATGCAGCCGTCCTTGCGGATCAGCCATTCGAGGTCGCCCTTGGGGTTCTCGTATTCGGCAAAGCGCATGACCGTCCACGAGTGCTCGGAGAGGTCGCGGGGATTGTCGTAGATGCCCGTCGTCGTGCCGACTTCGTCGCGCAGATCGTTCCATTCCATGCAGGCCGTCTGACACGCCTTGCAGCCGATGCACTTCGAAACGTCGATCAGTTTGGCGACGGTGCCGGTCGCGGGCTCGCGTATCTGCGTCTCGGGCACCGTGGTGGCCGACATGCGTTTGACATCGAGCGATTGCAATGCCATGACGGTCTCCTTAGGCCTTTTCGACTTTGACGAGGAACGACTTGAACTCGGGTGTCTGCGTATTCGCATCGCCGACGGGAGGCGTCAGCGTATTGGCGAGATAGCCGGGTTTAGTCAGGCCCTTGAAGCCCCAGTGCAGCGGAATGCCGACGGTCTGCACCTTTTTGCCTTCGATCATCAGCGGCTTGATGCGTTTGGTGACGACCGCCACCGCGACGATGTGTCCGCGGCTCGATGACACTTTCACGCGGTCGCCCGCCACGACGCCGACCTCCCTGGCGAGATCCTCGCCGATTTCGACGAACTGTTCGGGCTGCACGATGGCGTTGAGGCGCGCGTGCTTCGTCCAGTAGTGGAAGTGTTCGGTCAGCCGATACGTCGTTGCCGTATGAGGGTAGTCCGCGGCCTTGCCGAGTCCGGCCTTGTCGGCCGGGAAGATTCGCGCCGCGGGGTTGTTCGTCGCAAGCGGATTCTTCGGGTGCATCGGGTTGTAGCCGAGCGGCGTTTCAAACGGCTCGTAGTGCTCGGGGAACGGACCTTCTGCCAAGCCATCGCGCGCAAAGAAACGCGCCACGCCCTCGGCATTCATGATGAACGGACCCATGCCGTTTTCGGGCGGCTCGTCCGCCTTGTAGTCGGGGATGTCGGCCCCGGTCCACGCCTTGCCGTTCCACGCGATCAGCTTGCGCTTCGGGTCGAACGGCTTGCCGCTCGGGTCGCATGACGCGCGGTTGTACAACACGCGGCGGTTGGCCGGCCATGCCCAGGCCCAGTTCAGCGTCTGTCCGATGCCGGTCGGGTCGCTGTTGTCACGCCGGCCCATCTGGTTGCCGGCTTCGGTCCACGCGCCGCAGAAGATCCAGCAGCCGCTCGCTGTCGAACCGTCGTCCTTAAGCTGTGCAAAGCCCGAGAGCTGGGCGCCCGACTTGACGAGCACCTTCGACGCATCGTTCGGGTCAGTCTGGTCGGCAAGGGCCTTGCCGTTGTACTCCTTCGCAAGTTCTTCAGGCGTGGGGCTCAACGGGTTGGCGTATTGCCACGTCAGATTCAGGATCGGATCGGGGAATTTACCGCCGTCCTTCTGGTACATCGTGCGCATCCGCGTAAAGATCTCAGCCATGATCTCGAGATCGCTGCGCGACTCGCCCGGGCCATCGGCACCTTGCCAGTGCCACTGGAGCACGCGGCTCGAACTCACGAGCGAGCCGAATTCTTCAGCAAAGCAGGTCGTCGGCAGGCGGAACACCTCGGTCTGGATGTCGGCCGACTTGACGTCGTTGAACTCGCCGTAATTCATCCAGAACTCGGAGGTCTCGGTCGCAAGCGGATCCATGATCACGAGCCACTTGAGGTTCGACAGCGCCTTGATGTTCTTGGCCTTGTCGGAAACGGCAGCCAGCGGATTGAAGCCCTGCGCGATATAGCCGTTCATCTTGCCCTGCGTCATGAGTTCCATGGCGTAGAGCACGTCGTACAGCTTGTCGTACTTGGGCAGGTAGTCATATGCCCAATTGTTGTCGGCGGTTGCGTGGTCGCCCCACCAGCTTTTCATCAGGCTCACGTGGAAGGCCTTGTAATTCTTCCAGTAGCTGAGCTGGTTCGGACGCAAGGGCTGCGGCGCGCGCTTCTTGATGAACGCGTCGAAATCCTGCTCCTTGTCGAGCGCGAGCGTCATATAGCCGGGCAGGGAGTTCGACAGCAGCCCCAGGTCAGTGAGGCCCTGGATGTTCGAGTGCCCGCGCAGCGCGTTCATGCCGCCGCCGGCCGCGCCGATATTGCCGAGCAGCAATTGCACGAGCGCACCGGTGCGAAGCATCTGTGCGCCGACGGAGTGTTGCGTCCAGCCGAGCGCGTACAGAATCGTCGACACGCGGTCGGGCGTTGAGCAACTCGCGAGCGTTTCACAGACGACGAGGAATTTCTCCTTGGGCGTGCCGCAGATCTTCTCGACGACCTCAGGCGTGTAGCGCGAATAGTGCGCTTTCGACATCTGATAGACGCAACGCGGATCCTGCAGGGTCGGGTCGACCTTGGCGAAACCGTCGTCACCGATCTCGTAGTCCCATGTGCTCTTGTCGGCGTATGTATGCTTGTCGGCGTCGTAGCCCGAGTAGATGCCGTCGTTGAACGCGAAATCCGACCGCACAATGAAGCTCATGTCCGTGTAGTTGCGGACGTACTCGTGCTGGATCTTGTCGTTCGTCAGCAGGTAATTGATGACGCCGCTCAGGAATGCGATGTCCGTGCCCGTGCGGATGGGCGCGTAGAAATCGGCGACCGATGCGGTACGGGTAAAACGCGGATCGACGACGATGAGCTTCGCCTTGCGGTGCGCCTTCGCTTCGACGACCCATTTGAATCCACATGGGTGCGCCTCGGCCGAATTGCCGCCCATCACAAGAATCACGTCGGCATTCTTGATGTCGACCCAGTGATTCGTCATCGCTCCACGGCCAAACGTCGGGGCAAGACCTGCCACCGTCGGGCCGTGTCAGACACGCGCCTGGTTGTCGAACGGCAGCATCCCCATGCTGCGAATCGTTTTGTGGGTCAGGTAACCGACTTCGTTGCTACCGGCCGATGCGGCGAGCATGCCGGTGCTGAGCCAGCGGTTGACGGTCTGGCCGGCGTCGTTCTTTTCGATGAAGTTCGCGTCGCGGTCGGCCTTCATCTTCTTCGCGATGCGGTCGAGCGCGTCATCCCAGGTGATGCGCTGCCACTTGTCGGAGCCGGGCGCGCGGTATTCGGGGTAGAGCAAGCGGCTCGGGCTGTGAACGAAGTCGAGCAGGCTCGCACCCTTCGGGCACAGCGTGCCGCGATTGACGGGGTGATCGGGGTCGCCCTCGATATGCATGATGCTCGTCTTGGCGTTCTTTGCATGGTCACCGAGGCTGTACATCAGGATCCCGCACCCGACAGAGCAGTAGGGGCAGGTATTACGCGTCTCGGTCATGCGCGCCAGTTTGTATTGCCTGACTTCCGCTACCGCGGGTTCCGGCGAAAAGCCCATCAACGCAAGGCTGGAGCCGGCTAGCGTGGTAGCGGACACTTTCAGGAACTGGCGTCGGTTCATGGTACCCATGGTGACGAGCCTCGCTGAATGCGTTCTATTGAGGGGACATCCAATCCAGTATATGCATAGTGCGCAATGTTTGCTCACCGACCTCGCTTTGCGAGGCGTGCGTTTCGCATGTCGGCCGAAGGCTGGCGCAGCGGCCGCGCGGGAATCGTCGTCGACATGACGATCGACGTGCGCGTTTCTCCATAGATATTGATGCGCGCAATCAGCTGTTCGAGATGCTCGACGCTCGTCGCGATGAGCTTCATCACATACGAGTCGGCCCCCGTGACGTGAAAGCATTCAAGGACCTCAGGGATACCCTCGAGAAACTTCGTAAAGCGCGCCTTGGCGGGTTGCGGAACGGTGATGCCGATCAGCGCGGTCACGCCGTAACCTGCTTCGCGCGGATTCACGCGCGCAACGACGCCCGATATCACGCCGTCTTCCTCGAGCTTGCGGACTCGCTCCGTCACGGCGGGCACCGACAGGCCAACCTGCCTGGCGAGTGCGGTCATCGTCGCGCGTCCGTCGAGCTGGAGGGCATCGAGCAATTGCCAATCGATACGATCCATGTCCATCAACTGTCCTTGTTTAGTTTTTAAGGTGATATGGGATTTTTACTTTAATAAACCCGTTTCCGCCAGGTATTGAACGCTCTACGATCGGAGCATTCGGAGTGAGGACGGGATGCTATTTCTGAACGCGTGGGTGATCGGGTTTTGTATTGCCGCGCCGGTCGGTCCGATCGGCATGTTGTGCATTCATCGCAGCCTGAGCGGGGGTTTTGCGCCCGGGCTCGCGACAGGGCTGGGCGCGGCGTGCGCCGACGCGGTCTATGGCTTGCTTGGGGCGATCGGCGTCGCGGGCATCGTGATGGGGTTCCCGATGTTCACGATGGCATTGCAGATCGGCGGAGGATTGTTCCTGTTGTGGCTCGCTCGTGCGATGTTCCGGATGCATGCGCAAACCGATGCGCCCCGTGCCGCCGCGGTCAGCGTGCCGCGCGCGTTTGCCACGACGTTTGCGCTGACGCTATCCAATCCGACGACGATCCTGTCGTTTATCGCGATGTTCGCGGCGCTTGGCGCGAGCGTCGCGGCATCGCAGGGTCCGAGATGGGTGGCGCCTTCGACGATGGTTGCCGGCGTGTTTGCCGGTTCGGCGTGCTGGTGGCTCGTACTCAGCGGCGTCAGCGCCGGGCTCGGCTCACGCATTCCGGACGACTGGATTCCGAAGGTGGCAAGGCTCTCGGCGTGCGTTGTCGCTGTGATGGGTCTCGTGCAGGTCGTCGGCGGCGTGAAGCATTGGATGTCGTGACCGACACGGCACCGCCGCGGTTCATTGCACGTTGAAATGCACGCGCAAATCGATGGTGGTCTCGACGGCGTGGCCGCCTTCGGTTGCGGGGGCGAAGCGCCACTGTCGGAGGCTCGTCAGCAGCAGGCGGTTGAGCGTCGGGTTTCGTGTCGGCTCAATCAGGCTCACATCGCAATGGCCGTCCGCGTGCACGACGAAGCGTGCCAGTGCAATGGCCGTGAACGCCTCTTCGCGCGCTTCGTCCGGGACATCTGGCAGCGGCTGGTAGATCGCCCGTGCAGTGCTGCTCCCTGCCTGGTGGTCGGTATTCGACGCCGATGAATTCGACGATGCGTTTGCGGTTGCTTCGGAAGACCCATCGCGCTTCGATGTCGCGTCTGCGTGCGTTTCGGAAGATGCGTCGTGCGAAGGCGGTGATAGGGCGGATGGCGGCGCAGGAACGGGAGCCGCCTGTGCCGGCGCGGGTGCCGGTGGTGGGGACTCACGTTCGCGGCGTGAGTCCCCACGGTCCGTGTGTGTGGAAGCCTTCGCAGGCGATGGCGATGGCGATGGCGATGGCGATGGCGATGGCGCGGCAGAGCGCGGCGCTGGCGATCGATTCGTCGGGCTGTGTCGTGCCGTGGCCGTCTCTGCGGTTTCGGCGGGCGACGTTTCATGCAGCGGCGTCGCGACCGGCGGTGCGTCGACGATCTGAATCGGCACGACGTCCGTCGTAGGCGCATGGGCCGACGGAAGATCCCCGAAAGCGATGAGCAGCGCGATGAGGCCCGATGCCCAGACGAAGACGCCGAGCACGGCGGCACCGCGTCCGAGGCGTGTGTCTTGCGGTGTCGTTTGACGGGGGGCTGTCGTTTCCCGCGGTGGTGCCGTCGGCGGCATCGCCGTTGCTGCCACGCGGTCAGTTCTCGTCTTTCGCCGGCCGATGTCGGTTCCAGCGTGCTCCATCGTCCGCTCGTTATCCTTCATGCCGGATCACGATCAACAACGCGCGCGCACCCGCGTTTTGCGCGGCGAGCATCGCGCGCGTCACTGTGCCTTGTGTTGCCTTGTCGTCGGCTGCGACGATGACCTTGCGATCGTCGTGCAGCTGTTGCCGGACTGCATTGCCGACATCGGCAAGCGCGACCGCGTGCCCGCCGACTTCGATATGGTCCTGCCGGTCGATGCTCAGCGTCAGCGGGGCGGCCGAGGGTAGCGGCGCGGTCTTGCCGTCGGGCAAGGCGATCGGGAGGGCGTCGAGGCGCTGCATCGACAGCGACGCGAGCAGGTAGGTCGCGAGCAAGAAGAACATCACATCGATCATCGGAATGATCTCGATGCGTCCCCGGCGCGAGCGGCGCGCGCGTTTGAGCTTCATAGGGCGGTGTTCAACGTGTGCACCGACGCGGTGGCCCCGTCGTCGATCGAGTCCGATTCGCGTTCGCGACGGAGATTCGCGAGTAACTGTGCGCCAAGCGATTGCATTTCATCGAGTGTCGCATCGACGCGCTGGGTCAGCGCATTGAACGCAATCAGTGAGCACACGGCAATCACAAGACCGATCGCCGTGGCGATCAGCGCCTGCGCGACACCGCCGCTGACGCCCGATGGATTGACAACCCCGTTGGCGCCGATCAGGCGGAACGCTTCCATCATGCCCGTGACGGTGCCGAACAGGCCGACGAGGGGTGCCGCTGTGACGATCGTGTCGAGCAGCCAGAGTCCCCGATTCAGTGACTTCTCGATACGCGTCGCGCCGGACTCGAGCTGAACTTCGAGCCACCACAGTGGCGCACTGTGCAGCCCGCCGTTGGCGATAACCGGAGCCAGCCAGTCGCGCGCGGCATGGCGTGCCGGCAACGTGGCGAGGCAAGCCTCGACGCCCTGCGCGGCGACGACGCTTAGCTTCGATGCGCCTTGCCACAGGACGAGCGATCGCTCGGCAATCAGTCCGAACGCGGCTGCGCCGAGCACGGCCAGCGGCACGAGCACCCAGCCTACCGCGTGCGCGGCGCTCACTACCGCTTGAGACGAAAACAGATCCATCAGTCAATCCTCCTGCGTTGAATCGCGCGAGCGAGTCGTCGCGCTTGCCGTCGATACCGATCTCGCGCGACGGTGACGCGTGCCCGTTGTCCCGGACTCCTCCGCGTCAGCCGCCGTCTCCGGCATAAAGGGGGCACGTGTCAGAACGGCTTCGACAAGCCCGCATAGAACGCGCGATGCGGTCCGAATTGCGGCGCACCGACCCCGATGCCCGACCCGTCGCGAAGTTCATACACGCGGTCGAACAGGTTCAGCACGACAAAGCGCGCCGTGAACGGGCCAAAGTAGGGCGCATTGAATTTCTGCACGACGCCCAGATTGACCTGCGCATAGAAAGGCAGGCTGTCGGTGTTCGCGAAGCCCGAACGCAGGCCGCTGCCGAACAACATGTCCGCAGTGAATGTCGTGCGCTGCCACGTGTAGGACGCACCGGCCGACCCCGTCCACGACTGGTCATGGTCGAGGTTCACATAGTGCGTCGCGATATACGCGAGCTCGTCGGCGCCGAAGTTGAACTGGGCACTATCGATGTCCGTGCCCTGGGCGTGGCTATAGGCGAGGTTCAGATACGCCGAGAACGTTTCGTCGTGATAGTTCGCCGTCAGTTCGGCGCCCACGACGCGGCCCTTCGCGTAATTGAACGGCGAGAAGATCAGCGCCGAGCCAAACTGACCTTCGTCGAGCAGATCGGTCGACTTCTTGTAGTACGCATCGAGGCCGACGGTGATGTGCGGTCCGAACTGCTGCTGGATGCCGGCATCGAAATAGTGCGAACGCTCCGGCTTGACCATGTCGTTCTGCGTGACTTCGGTCTGGTTCGTTGTGCCCTGGAACTGGTTGACGGTGCCGCCGTTGACGAGCTCGAATGCGGGCGGCGTGAAATAGCGCGCATACCCTGCATGCACCTTGGTCGTCGGCGTGAGGTCGTAGACGAGGCCGATGCGCGGGCTCAACTGACTCGCCGTGACGTACTCATCCATGCGGTCATACCGCAAGCCGTAGTTGATCGTCAGGCGATCGAAGGGCTTCCATTCATCCTGGACGTAGAGGCTGTAGAGATAACCGGTTTTACCGCTCTCGCTCGACGTCGTGAAAGGCACATCGCTGAGCTGATTGCCGTCCGCATCCGCCGCGAACACGCTGACCGAGTCCTGGAAGGTCGCATGCTCCTGCTGCACGAAGCCGCCGAAACGCAGGGTATGCGTGGGCGTGAGCCGATAGGTGAAGTCGGACTGGATGCCGCTTGCGACATTGTTGTGATAGTCCTGCGACGCCACACCGTTAAAGATGAGGTCGCCTACCGGATCGGGGTTGAACTGCGTGCGCGTATAGCGCGTGAACAGGGCGACCTGATAGTCGAGTGCGTCGCCGTTCGTGCCTTGCAACGCGACTGCGGCGAACTCGTTGAGCTCGTACTGGTTCTCGTTGAGGTTGGCCGAATCGAAAGTCGGATGCCCTGCAAGGGAGAATTGCGGATCGAGCCCCGGCGTGTTGGGCAGCTCAAAGCGCGCCGAGCTGGCACCGAACATCACGCTGACCCGCGTCAACGGGTTGAGCAGATAGGACAGATAGCCGAAGCCGGAACGCTGGCGCGTGAAGTCGTGCAGGGGCGAGCCATTCGACGTCGGTGCTTCGATGCCGAGGTTGTTCTGGTCAAGCGAGCCTGTGAAGAAGTAGGTCAGGGCGCCTTGCGTGCCATAGACCGTCGCGTCGTAGTCGAGGGTGCCGTGACTGCCGCCGTAGACGCCGACTTCGCCGCCGTTGCTCGTCGGGCTCTTGGTCTTGATATCGATGATGCCCGCCGTCCGGTAGCCGTACTGCGCGGGCAATGCGCCCGTCAACAGGCTCACCGAGTCGACGATATGCGTGTCGAGCGCCTGGCCGAAACCGCTGATGGCCTCCGGAATGATGATGCCGTCGATCCGGTACTCGAGGTCGGCGTGGTCGCCGCGTACGTGCAGTTGCCCGAAAGAGTCCTGCACCACGCCCGGGGCTTGAAGCAGCACCTGGTTCAGCGGCGTGTCCTGTCCGGCAGGCAGCGTCTGAATGGCTTTCTGGTCGATCGTGTAGACGCTGCTCCCGGTCTCCGGCTGAAGTCCGTTACGTGCCTTGTCGAGACGTGCGGCATTGACGTTCACATCGAGCGTGGACGCGGCGCCTTGTGCCGCGCCCGAGGCGCTTGCGCCACCCGTGCCGGCTGTCGTGCCCGATGTTGCGGAAGGCGCGGGAGTGTCAGTCGCCGGGGCATCGGTTGCCGCGCCCGCCGTCGAGGTCTGAGCGAAGGCTGCGAGAGGGAGGGCGGCACTAAGGGAGACAAGCAGGGCAACGGCACGGCTGATGGGCGTGAGTGTGCGCATGGTGTTATTGGATTGAGTTGCGTCGAGGTCGGCGACGCGTAGTGTTATAACGTAACGAATAAGGAGCGTTACTGTATAACAATAAAATTCAAATGCAAGCGCGTCGTTGGGCGCATCTGACAGTGGCACGGGATCGTTCAATCGAACGCCCGTGCACTTTTTGGGGTGGCAGGCAATCCCGGAATGTCCCGTCGTGCAGGGTTGCCGAAGTCTTGCGATGCTGAGGCAGTGGGTACAACCGAGTGTGAGGCTCCCGTGCGCGAGATCGCTTTCGAAGACATCCCGACGCTGGTCGGGCAGGAACTGGCCGTCACCGAGTGGCAGACGATCACGCAGTCGCAGGTCGATCTGTTCGCGCAGGCGACCGGCGATCATCAATGGATCCACGTCGATGTCGAACGCGCGAAGCGCGAGTCGCCATTCGGCGGCCCGGTCGCGCACGGTTTTCTGACGCTGTCGCTGCTGCCGATGCTGCTTGGCAACTCGGTTCGCGTGACGGGTGCGGTGATGGGCGTCAACTACGGCCTGAATCGCGTGCGATTTACGGCGCCGGTGCCGGTCGGTAGCGCGGTGCGCGGGCGCGTCGCCATCAAATCTGCCGATCGCCTCGACCCAGCCGACACGCTGACCGGAGGGCCCGGCTGGCAATTCGTCTGGAGCGTGACGATCGAGCTGCAGGGTTTCGAGCGACCGGCCTGCGTAGCGGAGATGGTGTCGCGCAGCCTTGCCGCTCCGGTCGACGCGTCGGTGGTGGTGCCGTCAACGACGCCGGTTCGCTGAACCTCGTTTCAACCCGCTTCGCGCCATACATCGTGTAGGGGGCAAATGTTTCCTGAACGCCGACCGGACGTGTCGGCGTGTGTGTTTTTTTCGCTCAAAAATCGGTCATCTCCGCTAGGGAAAACACCTAGCGCGCACACGCCGCATTCCTTATTTCCCACTCTGTGCACATTTGCGGGTAACACGCGCTCAGCGCCGCCCTGCGGGCGATTGGGCAATCGGCTAGTGTCGTGAATCGCGTTGCAGTGACGAAGGTTTCTGATGCACTGCAAAACGTCACGCGATTGACATCGCATACGGTTCGCAAGATCATCCGTTTCGCAAACGTTTGCGATATTTTTGGTGTTCCGTACTCCCGTTATACGACTGTCTATGGGTGTTAACGTGCATCACGGATGTCGCATTACGGGGGGCGCAAGGCCGACAAGAAGCCGGCCAGCGAGTGGAGTTCTCTGCCAGGAAGCCCACCGCACCGTATTCAACACACTCAGGAGACGTTCCATGAAGCAAATCATTCGCCGCCGCATCCTCGCCGCCGGTGTTGCACTGGCTGCTGCCTCGATGCTGCCGCTCGGCGCGCAAGCACAAGATCACAAGCCGAAGGTCGCACTGGTCATGAAGTCGCTGGCCAACGAGTTCTTCCTGACGATGGAAGACGGCGCGAAGGATTACCAGAAGCAGCATCCGGCTGACTTCGACCTGATCAGCAACGGTATCAAGAACGAAACCGACACGAGCGCGCAGATCCGCATCGTCGAGCAAATGATCGTGTCGAAGGTCGATGCCATCGTGATCGCACCGGCTGACTCGAAGGCCATGGTTCCCGTGATCAAGAAGGCGATCGACGCAGGCATCATCGTCGTGAACATCGACAACCGCCTCGACCCGGACGTCGTGAAGTCGAAGGACATCAAGGTGCCGTTCGTGGGCCCGGACAACCGCAAGGGCGCGAAGCTGGTGGGCGACTACCTGGCCAAGCAACTGAAGGCAGGCGACGAAGTCGGCATTATCGAAGGCGTGTCGACGACGACCAATGCCCAGCAGCGTACGGCGGGCTTCAAGGACGCGATGACGGCGGTCGGCGCGAAGATCGACTCGGTGCAGTCGGGTGAATGGGAAATCGACAAGGGCAACGCCATCGCATCGGCGATGCTCAACGAGTACCCGAACATCAAGGCACTGCTCGCCGGTAACGACAACATGGCCATCGGCGCCGTGTCGGCCGTTCGCGCTGCAGGCCGTGCAGGCAAGGTCCAGGTCGTCGGTTACGACAACATCGCCGCTATCAAGCCGATGCTGGCTGACGGTCGCGTGCTCGCTACGGCTGACCAGTTCGCCGCAAAGCAAGCCGTGTTCGGTATCGATACGGCTCTGAAAGCGCTGAAGGACCACAAGAAGCAAAGCGACCTGCAAGACATCGTGGAAACGCCGGTTGAGCTCGTGACGAAGAAGTAAGTATCGGCTTCTGTAACAGATTGCCGGATGGCTCGCCTGCTGCCTCGTGCAGCAGGCGATCTTCAAAGTCTGTTGCAAGCAATGTCGTAAGGCATGTTGCAAAGCGGTTTTGCATGACCCGCAGTGTGTAGTCAAAGCAGGACACAAAACGGTTCGACCCGAACCCGGCCACACCGCGCCACACGACGCGACGGCCATGGGCAGCGGGCAACAAGGAAGGAGAGGGCATGACAGCAGTTGCACAGACGCCCGCCGCACAGCAGCCGGGCACGGCGGTGCTGACGGTCACCGGCATTGGCAAGACGTACGCCGAGCCGGTGCTGGCGGGTGTCGACCTCGAGCTGATTCCCGGCGAGGTCCTCGCACTGACAGGCGAGAACGGCGCGGGCAAGAGCACGTTGTCGAAGATCATCGGCGGCCTGGTGACGCCGACGCATGGCACGATGACGTATCGCGGCCGGCCTTATGCGCCGGTGAGCCGCACCGATGCCGAAACACAAGGCGTGCGCATGGTGATGCAGGAACTCAACCTGCTGCCGACGCTGACGATCGCCGAAAACCTGTTCCTCAATCAATTGCCCCGCGTCAGGGGCCTGGGCTGGATCTCGCGCAACAAGCTGCGCGAAGATGCGCGCCTGGCGATGGCGCGCGTGGGCCTGGATTCGCTCGACCCCGACACCCCCGTCGAAGCACTCGGCATCGGCCACCAGCAGATGGTGGAAATCGCGCGCAATCTGATTGGCGATTGCCGCGTGCTGATTCTCGACGAGCCGACCGCGATGCTCACGGGCCGCGAAGTCGACTTGCTGTTCGAGCAGGTCGAGCGGCTCAAGCGCGAAGGCGTGTCGATCATCTACATTTCCCACCGGCTCGAGGAGCTTGCACGCATCTCGAACCGGATCGCTGTGTTGCGCGACGGCAAGCTCGTGAGCGTCGGCAAGATGGCCGACTACACGACGGACCGCATCGTCACGCAGATGGTCGGCCGCGATATCGGCGAATCGATCGATCTCGGCGAGCGCAAGATCGGCGCGCCGATGTTCCGCGTCGACAAGCTCACGCGCGGTCATGTCGTGCAGGACGTGTCGTTCGAAGTGCGCAGCGGCGAGATCTTCGGCATCAGCGGCCTGATCGGCGCGGGCCGCACGGAACTCATGCGCATGATCTTCGGCGCGGACCCGACCGACAGCGGCACGGTGTCGCTCGGCAACCCGCCGGTGCCGCTCAAGATCAAGTCGCCTGCCGACGCCGTCGAGCAGGGCATCGCGCTGATCACGGAAGACCGCAAGGGCGAAGGCCTGCTGCTGACGCAGTCGATCGGCGCGAACCTTGCGCTCGGCAACTTCGGTGTCGTGTCGCGCATGGGCATCATGGACGGCGGCCGCGAAGAGGCGCTATCGCATCGCCAGATCGGCGCGATGCGCATCCGCTCGTCGAGCTGGCAGCAACCGGTGGGCGAACTGTCCGGCGGCAATCAGCAGAAGGTCGTGATCGGCCGCTGGCTCGAGCACGATTGCGAAGTGCTGCTGTTCGACGAACCGACGCGCGGCATCGACGTCGGCGCCAAGTTCGATATCTACGGCCTGCTCGGCGCCGAATCGCGCAAGGGCAAGGCGATTGTCGTCGTCTCGAGCGACCTGCGCGAACTCATGCTGATCTGCGACCGGATCGGCGTGATGTCGGCCGGCAAGCTTGTCCAGACTTTCAAGCGTGACGAATGGACGCAAGACAGCCTGCTGGCTGCGGCGTTCTCGGGCTACGCGAAGCGTGAAGAACTACTGACCAGAGAAACACCATGAACACTTCCTCGAACAAGCCGACCGATACGACGACGCCCGCACCGGCGCGCTCGGTCAATGCCGGCACGCGCATGGGGCTCAACAGCTACCTGGGTCTCGCGGGCGCACTGATCGCGATGATCGCGCTGTTCTCGGTACTCAGCTCGCACTTCCTGACGTACGACACGTTCATCACGATCGCGAACCAGATTCCCGATCTGGTCGTGATGGCGGTGGGCATGACCTTCGTGCTGATCATCGCCGGCATCGACTTGTCGGTGGGCTCGGTGCTTGCACTCGCCGCATCGGCGGTCAGCGTCGCGTCGCTCCAGTGGCACCTGAACCCGATCGTCTCGGGCCTGTTCGGCCTGGTGATTGCCGCGCTCGCGGGTGCATTGACCGGTGGCGTGACCGTCGGCTGGAAGATCCCGTCGTTCATCGTGTCGCTTGGCGTGCTCGAAATGGCGCGCGGCTTCGCGTACCAGCTCACGAACTCGCGCACGTCGTACATCGGCGATGCGTTCGACTGGCTGGCCAACCCGATCGCGGTCGGTATCTCACCGGCGTTCGTGATCGCCGTGGTCGTGATGATCGTGGCACAGCTTGTGCTCACGCGCACCGTGTTCGGCCGCTACCTGATCGGCATCGGCACGAACGAAGAGGCGGTGCGCCTCGCCGGTATCGATCCGCGTCCGTACAAGGTCATCGTGTTTGCCCTGATGGGCGCGCTCTCGGGTCTTGCTGCACTGTTCCAGGTGTCGCGCCTGGAAGCGGCGGATCCGAACGCCGGCGCGGGCGCCGAGCTCCAGGTCATCGCAGCCGTGGTGATCGGCGGCACGAGCCTGATGGGCGGCCGCGGTTCGGTGATCAGCACCTTCTTTGGCGTATTGATCATTTCGGTGCTTGCCGCCGGCCTCGCACAGATCGGCGCGAACGAACCGACCAAGCGGATCATCACGGGTGCCGTGATCGTCGTCGCCGTCGTGCTGGATACGTATCGCAGTCAGCGCGCAAAGCGCCGCGCGTGATGGACCGCAAGACGTTGCGTGGCGCGACGTCGTGCGATATGCAGCGGTGATTTTTTAACGCATCGAACAAGAACAAGAGGTCAGCGAAACCATGTCGACCATCAAGGACGTTGCCGCACTCGCGGGCGTGTCGTACACGACGGTGTCTCACGTCGTGAACAATTCGCGCCCGGTCAGTGACGACAAGCGTACCCGCGTGCTCGCCGCGATCGCCGAACTCAACTATGTGCCGTCCGCCGTGGCCCGTTCGCTCAAGGCCAAGGCGACGGCGACGATCGGCCTGATCGTGCCGAACAACACGAACCCGTACTTCGCTGAAATTGCGCGCGGGATCGAGGGGCACTTCCGGCGTAACGGTTATTGCGTGTTTCTTTGCAATTCCGATAACGACATCGAGACGCAGCGCGAGTATCTGCGCGTGCTTCACGAAAAGCGGATCGACGGTCTGATCGTGGCCTCCGCGGGCGACGACAGCAAGGTCGCAACCGCGCTCAACCATGCGGGTGTTCCGGTGGTGATCGTAGATCGTCCGATCGCGGGCCTGCGTGCCGATCTCGTGCAGATCGACCACGAAGCGGGCACCGCGATGGCGACGCGTCATCTGATCGAACTTGGTCACCGGCGCATCGGCTGCATCGCCGGCCCGTCGACGACTGCCGTCAGCGTGATGCGCGTCGCGGGGTTCAGGCAGGCGATGGCCGAGCATGACCTCGAAGTGCCACCCGGCGCGATCGTCGCGGGCGATTTCTCGAGCCCCGGCGGCTATGCTGCCGCAGCGGCGTTGTTCGACACGCTCGCGCCGACCGCAATCGTCTCGGGCAATGATCTGATGGGCATCGGCGCGCTGCGCGCAGCGGCAGAGCGTGGCATCCGCGTGCCGGACGATTGCTCGATTGTCGGGTTCGACGATGTCGAACTCAGCCGTTATGTGTATCCGTCGTTGACGACGGTCGGGCAAGCTATCCTGCGCCTGGGCGAGACGGCGGCGAGCGCGCTGCTCGATCGCATCAGTGGCGCGGTCACGGGACCGATGCGCAAGATCACGATCGAGCCGCGTCTGCTGGTTCGCGAGTCGAGCGCGCCGCCCGCCGGGACGGCTTACACATCCAACCTCTCCAATCAACAAAAGGTATAGCAGTGGAAGCGCAAAATGGTCGACGGCAAGGCCGTGTCGCAGTAATCGGCAGCCTCAATATGGACCTCGTGGTTCGCTCGCCGCGCATGCCGCAGCCGGGCGAAACGCTGGTCGGTCAGACATTCGCGCAGGTGCCCGGTGGCAAGGGCGGCAACCAGGCTGTGGCAGCCGCACGGCTTGGCGCGCGCGTTTCCATGATTGGTCGCATCGGGCATGACGGCAACGGCGCCCAGCTCAAGCAAGGCCTCGAGGACGAGGGCATCGATTGCACGGGCGTGTCAACGGACGAGGCGTTGCCGACCGGTGTTGCGTTGATCATCGTTGACGACGCAAGCCAGAATTCGATCGTGATCGTGGCCGGCAGCAACGGCGCATTGACGCCCGCGTTGATCGCGGAGCGCGAGGGCAGGATTGCGGATGCGGATGTCGCCGTGTTCCAGCTTGAAACGCCGAGCGACACCGTGCTGGCCGCAATGCAGACCGCGCGTCGCCATGGCCGCACGGTCGTGCTCAATCCGGCGCCGGTGACGAGCCCCTTGCCCAAGGGCTGGCTCGAAGCGACGGATTTTGTGATTCCGAACGAGATCGAAGCCGCGGCGCTGTCGGGCGTCAAGGTCGACACGCCGGATGCCGCGCGTCGTGCCGCTTGTGTGCTGCGCGAGCAGGGCGCCCGCAACGTCATCATCACGCTGGGCAGTCAGGGCGTGTTCGTGCTCGGTGAGCACGACGCAACCGATGGTGGCACGCATTATCCGGCCCGCAAGGTCAATGCCGTCGATACGACGGCTGCGGGCGACACGTTTGTCGGTGGTTTCTCGGCGACGCTTGCCTCGGGGCGCAGCGTCGACGAGGCGGTGCGCTTCGGCCTCGCCGCAGCGGCCCTGTCGGTCACGCGCGCCGGTGCGCAGCCGTCGATCCCGCATCTGAGCGAAGTCACGATCTGACGTCGCTCGTCCTCGGGCGAGAGCCCAATCTGTCCCGCCAAGGGACTTCCCGGTGTCTTCGGCACGCACCTGTCGGTGCGCCGCCGGAGCACGCATTACAAGAAGCGCTGCAATGAAGAAAACGCGTTTGCTCCATGCCGATCTGTCACGTCTTGTCGCGACACTCGGTCATGGCGATATGGTGCTCGTCACCGATGCCGGCATGCCGGCGCCGCACGATGAGCCTGTTGAAGTGATTGATCTTGCCCTGACACCGGGTATTCCGGGCATTGCGTCAACGATCGAGGTGTTGTTGTCGGAGATGCAGGTCGAATCGCATATCGTGGCCAGCGAAACCCTCGAACGCGGGGATGCATGGTTCAGCGCGCTGCCGCTCGACGTGATCGGCCCGCGTAGCGTGGTGACGCATCAGGAACTGAAGGCACTCTCGCGTCGTGCGCGTGCCGTGGTGCGTACCGGCGAATGCACACCCTATGCCAATGTGATGCTCGTGTCGGGCGTGACGTTCTGAAGAAACGGAAAATCCGCTACGCCGGATCGGCGCAGCGGACCGGCTCATCGCAAGGATGGGCCGTGACAACACCCCGGATCGGTGCGCTGTCAGTGACCGTCGCGACGTGTGACGTACGCGACGATATCCTCATCAATGACCGCGATACAGGTCGTTGTGAGCGGCCGTGATATGCGATTCAACGTAGTGATAGAAGCGGTGATGCTGAGCCGACGATGCCTGCTGGCTGGTTTGTTGCTGAGCTTGATTGTCTTGTGACGATTGTGCGAAAGCGCCCACCGAAGCAGCGGAAAGAACAACAGCAGCGGCGATCGAAAGAATACGTGCGTTCATGATGACACCTCTTTGTCTGGCTTGATTCGCGAGTCCCGGAGTGGGCTTCGAGCGAGTCGGTAAGTGCATCTTAGGTTTTATGAGGACGCAGAAAAACCCTTGACTGGTGAAGATACTTTTCACCGATATGCAACGATTCGAGCGAATTCGCAGAGGGTCGAAAGGTTTATCGAGTTACTGTCTGCTTCAAGTTTGTCGGTTACTGTGTCTTGCCCGATTGTTATACTCGTAGCGGATCATGAGATTCCGATCAGCCCACGAGCCCGCCCATGTCGACGTCGCACAAGCTGTCGCCCGCTGTAGTCAAACAGCGTCTGATCCAGGTCGGACGTGCACGCAGGACACACCACTGGCTGCTCGGAATTGTTATCGCGCTCGTGATCTTCGGGTTGCTCGGTTTCTTTGCAGCGCCCCCGTTGATCCGGCATATCGCCGAACAGAAACTCTCCGAAACACTCGATCGTCCTGTCACGATCGGTCGCGTTGCGCTCAATCCCTACACGCTGAATCTCGAGATCGATCAGGTTGCGGTCAACGAGCGCAACAATGCCGGCCCGTTTGCCGGATTCGACAAGCTTGTGGTCCATACGTCTTGGGGCTCGATATTCCGGTTTGCACCCGTTGTCGATGAAATCACGTTGCAATCGCCGCGCTTTCATCTCGTGCGCACTGCGCCGCAGCGCTTCAATTTCTCCGACATCGTCGACAAGTTTTCGCAGCCGTCACCCAAGCCCGCATCAAACGAACCACCTCGCTTCTCGATTTCAAATATCAAGCTGATCGATGGACGCATCGATTTCGACGACCAGGTGCTCAATACGAAGCACGTGATTGACGACTGGCAGATCGGTATTCCGTTTATTGCCACGTTGCATTCGAAGACCGATATTTTTGTGCAGCCTTTGCTCAAGATGCGCATCGACGGAAGTCCGCTCGAGATATCGGGAAAAACCAAACCCTTCAAGGACACGCGCGAGTCCAATATATCGGTGCAGTTCGACAAGCTTGATGTGCCGAAATTGTTGTCGTATTCGCCGGCGGCGTTGCCGGTGGTGGTCAGGAGCGGGGCGTTGTCGTCGAATCTCGATGTGCGCTTCCTCGTGACGGACGACAAGCCGAGCCTGATCGTATCGGGCACGGTCGACCTGGCCGGTCTGGATGTCACGGATCACAACGGCACCGCGCTGACGCAGGCCGATACGATTCACGTGGCGGCATCGTCGCTCGAACCGTTGCGCCGTGTCTTTCATTTCGACGAGATCCGCCTGAGCAAACCCGTCGTACATCTTTCACGCGATGCGCAGGGCAAGCTCAATGTGTTGACCTTGCCGCCGGCGCCCGCGTCGGCTTCAGCATCGGCTAACGCGTCGAACGCCACCCCGTCGACGCCGGCAAGTACCACAGCAGCAGTGCCGCCCGCGACCGCCTCTTCAAGTGCACCGGCCACGGCCGCGGCACCCGCTTCATCGGCGTCGGCGTCGGCATCGGCATCGGCATCGGCATCGGCCTCGGCAACCGAAGTGGCCGAGGCGGCGCCCCCCGCGCCGATCGACCTCGTCATCCAGAAGTTCGCGATCGATCACGCCGATATCGATGTCGTCGATCATCTGCCGACGTCCGCGCAGCCCGTCCATCTCGACATCAACGACCTCAACGTCGTGCTCGACCGTTTCTCCACCCTCGGAAAGGATCCCGCGCACTACACGGTTGCGAGCACCGACACGGGTGGAGGCGTCCTGAATGCCGACGGTGACCTCTGGCTCAGCCAGGGTCGCACGAGCGTGAACCTCGATATCAAGAACATCCCGCTGGCGCCGCGTCAGCCGTACTTGTCGCCGTTCGTCGCGGGTGTCGTGACGAAGGGCACACTCGACGTCAAGGGACCGATCGACGCGGACTGGTCGAAGGCGCCGTTCGCGATGCATATCGGCGCGATGTCCATCGGCCTCAACGACGTTGCGCTCGCCTACGAGCAATCGAAGCAGCAGGCGTTGTCGCTGGGTCATGCACTCGCGGAGATCGACCATGTCGATCTTGGCGATCGTGAAGCGGTCATCAAATCGGTCGAATTGCAGAACCTCGCCCTCAAGGGGCAGCGACTTCAGGACGGCTCGATCGACCTCGTCAAGCTGCAACGCGGCGGCGAGCACGGCCCTGACATGTCGCGCAGCCCGACGATCCAGGCGGCGGCCAAAGCCGTCAAGGGCGAGCCGACGGCGGTGGCCTGGCACTATCAGATCCACTCGCTGTCGCTCAAGCAATCGAGCGTCGACTTCACCGATCGCACCGCATCGAAGCCCGTGTCGGTATCGATCAATCCGCTCGACGTCACGATCGAAGACGTCACGGACGACCTGACCAAGCCGCTCAAGGTCAAGACAGCCGGGACGCTGAACAAGACCGGCACGTTCGATGCCGATGGCCGCGTGACGGTCAAGCCGCTCGACCTGGCGTTGCACGTCGACGCAAAGCGCCTCGATATCGCCACCGTCGAGCCGTACTTCGGCCAGTTCCTCAACGTGACCGTGGCGAGCGCGCGCCTCAATGCAAGCGGCGATGCGACGCTCTCGGGCAGTGGTCCGTCAATGAAGACGGGCTACAAAGGCGAGGTGTCGATGACGGAAGTCCGCATGCTCGACAAGGTCACGTCCGATCCGTTTGCGGGCTGGAGCACGCTGTCGTTGTCGAAGCTTGTCGTGAGCAAGGATGAGAAGAACACCAGCGTGTCGGCCGGGCTGGTGACGTTCGCGGGCTTCTACGGCAGCGTCGTGCTCGACAAACAGGGCAAGCTCAATCTCAAGGACATCGTGGCGAAGCCGGGGGCACCGGCGCAGTCGATGTCGACGCAGGCCAACGAAGCTGCGTCCGAGACGGCTCAGACGTCGGCGCCGGTCAAGTCGCATCACGAAACGTCGAAGGCCATCGCGGCCAGCGGGGCCGCGTCGGCCACAGCCGCTACAACTGCCACGGCCGCGGCAGCGCCCATCGCCCCGACCCGCAATGGCGCACCGGCGCTCGGTGCGACTCAGGGGGCGGCAGGGCAGGCCGCAGTCGTGCCGGCTTCCGAGGCTGCGGCCGTCGCAGGCACGGCGGCCAGCGCGCCGGCTGCAGCGAGCGGCGTGCCCGTGCAGGCTGCGAACATGACGCAACCCGGCCTCGATCTGCGATTCGGCCAGCTCGTGCTGCGTAATGGCCGCGCGGTCTATACCGACAACTTCGTGCAACCGAACTACACGGCGCGTCTGGTCGATATCAACGGCACCGTAGGCGCGTTCGGCACGCACTCGACGACGGCCGCACCGGTCGATATCAAGGCCAACCTGTCGGCCAACGGCCCGGTGACGATCAAGGGTTCGATCAACCCGCTGACCCGGATCCCGGCGCTCGACCTGACGGCCGCCGCCCACGATGTCGAACTCACGAATCTCACGCCGTACTCGACCAAGTACGCGGGCTATCCGATCACGAAGGGCAAGCTCAACGTCGACTTGCACTACGTGCTCGACAATGACCATCTGAGCGCCGACAACCACCTCTTTATCGACCAGCTTACGTTTGGCGATCACGTCGACAACGATACGGCGACCAAGTTGCCGGTCAAGCTCGCGATCGCGCTGCTCACGAATTCGCGCGGTGAGATCGACGTCAACATCCCGGTGTCGGGGTCGCTGTCGAACCCGCAGTTCAGCATCGGCGGCCTGATCTGGCAGGCCGTGCTGAACCTGCTCGAAAAAGCCGTGACGGCGCCGTTCTCGCTGATTGCCAATATGTTTGGCGGCCATTCCGAGGAGCTGGGCTACGTCGAATTCAAGCCCGGTTCGGCCGCGCTGTCGGACGACCAGAAGAAGAAACTCGATACCGTGGCGAAGGTGCTCAACGACAAGACGAGCATCAAGCTCGATCTGATCGGGCGTGTCGATCCGGCGGTCGACGAGCCCGCATTGCGCGAGGCGCAGGTCGATCAGCAGATCAAGGCGCAGAAGATCAAGGATACGGTCGGCAAAGGCGAGAGCATCGACACGGACTCGATCACGATCGGCGCGGACGAATACGACAAATACCTGACGCGCGCTTACAAGGCTGCCGACTTCAAGAAGGAGACCAATCTGGTGGGCTTCACGAAGTCGATTCCCGACGACCAGATGAAGCAGCTGATGCTCGATCACACGAAGGTCGACAGCGAGCAACTGCGTGAACTCGCGCAGCATCGTGCGGCGGCGGTGCTCCAGTACTTCGAGGGCAAGACGGATCTGCAGCGCGTCTATATCGTCGCGCCCAAACTCGATTCGAACGGCATCAAGGACAAGGGGCCGTCGACGCGGGTCGATTTCAACCTTAAGTAGCGCGCCGGGGGCAAAGCAGAGCGCAGGGTGCGAAGCCCTGACGCCCTGACGCCTCGACGCGAGGTCGTCGCACTCGGTCCTTCGTCTGATGAATCAATCACGGGCCGGGCCGCAGGTCGGGCCACACCGAGCCGCGTGCATCGCCCGGTCAGCGTCCTGACACGCCTCGCGACATATGCCCCGATGCAACGTCCTGAAGCGCTGGGCCGGCAGCCTGTGCGTCCTTGCACGCGTCGCTGCGTTTCTCGCTTGCGCGTGCGTTACGCGTGTATCACCGACATGGCCCAAACGCGCGTCGGCGCGGCCTGAGGACGCGCGCGGGGCGCGCGTGGCGGCCGGGCACATCGATTGCTCAAGTGCAGACAGTTTTACCGAACGTATCCAAATGCATCTGCGATTGCTCGACAAGTCCTCGTCCGTATAATCCGGACCAGCATTCACCGCTACTGATAACGACAACCACCATGACGGAACTCGAAACAGAACTCGCCACGCTGATCATCGGCGAGCTCAACCTGCAGGATGTGGCGCTCGCCGACGTGAATGCCGACACGCCATTGTATGGAGACGGATTCGGGCTCGATTCGATCGATATTCTGGAAATCGCGCTGATTATCTCGAAGCGCTATGGATTCGAACTGCGCTCGGACAATCCCGACAACAAGGTGATTTTCAGTTCGCTGGGCAAGCTTGCTGCGTACGTGGAGAAGCACCGGACGAAGTAAGTCTGCAGCCACATACAGCGGATGCCGGCCCGAGAATCGTCTGCACGGTCGGCGACAGGCCGGCCAGCGTGCCGGCGATCGAGAACAACGCGCGGCGCGCGGGCTTGAGGCACCCCCGACACGGTGCCGGAGATCGTAGCGGCGCCCAACGCAGAGGTGATGGATGAACGATGAAGCGCGGGTCACAGCCGCCGGGATGGGTTCGGGGCCAGGCAGCGACGCCGATGCGGGCGACGCGGGCCGGATGGACCCGGCAAGCCGGTCCGACTCGAAGGACTCGACGGGCCTGAGCGGCGCTGAGGCATCTCGCATGCAGTGCGACGTGCTCGTGCTCGGCGGCGGGCCTGGCGGCTCGACAGCGGCCATTCGCCTCGCGCAGATGGGCCATCGCGTGATCGTCGTCGACAAGGCTCGCCATCCGCGTTTCCACATCGGCGAATCGCTGCTGCCCGCCAACCTGCCGTTGTTCGACAGGCTCGGCGTGGGCGACGCCATTCGCGCGATCGGCATGGACAAACGCGGTGCAGAGTTTGTGTCGCCGTGGCATGACCACAAGCAGACGTTCTATTTTTCGGATGCCTGGGACAAGTCGATGCCCGCCGCGTACCAGGTACGCCGCGCGGATTTCGACGAGATCCTGTTCAAGCGCGCGAGTGAAGTCGGGGCGACCGCGATCGACGGATGCCGCATCACGGATGTCCGGTTTCTCGACAACGAACAAGGCGTCGTCGCCAAGGCGGTTCGCAGCGATGCGGCGGGCGATCAGGCCTTCGAGATCGACGCCCGCTTTATGATCGATGCATCGGGCCGCGACACGTTTCTCGCCAATCGCTTCAAGGCGAAAGTGCGCAACGAACGGCACAACAGCTCGGCGCTCTACGGACACTTCACGAACGCGAAGCTCAACCCCGGGACGGACGCCGGCAACATCACGGTGTTCTGGTTCGATCACGGGTGGTTCTGGTTCATTCCGCTTGCGGATGGCACGACGAGTGTCGGCGCTGTCGTCTGGCCGTATTACCTGCAGTCGCGCAAGAAGCCGCTGCGTGAGTTCTTTCTCGACACGATCGCCTTGTGTCCTCCGCTGGCCGAGCGGCTGTCGGACGCGACGCTGGCTTCGGGACCCGAGGCCACCGGCAACTTTTCGTACACCAGCAATCACGTGCGTGGCCCGAACTACGTCATGGTCGGCGACGCCTTTACGTTCGTCGATCCTGTATTTTCGTCGGGGGTCATGCTGGCCATGAACGGCGCCTTCGCGGCCGCCGAAGCAGTCGATGTGTGGTTGCGAGCACCCGCTCAGGCTGCGCAGGCGATGCAGCGATTCGAGCAGATCATGTCGCGTGGCCCGCGCGAGTTTTCGTGGTTCATCTATCGGGTGACCAACCCGACGATGCGCGAAATGTTCATGGCGCCACGGAATATGCTGCGTATCAAGGAAGCGCTGCTGTCGGTGCTGGCCGGTGATATTTTCGGATCGACGCCCATCTGGCGATCGATCTTCGCATTCAAGGTCATCTACTACGTTTTGTCGGCGGTGCATCCACGCAGAACATGGCTTGCAGTACGGCGCCGTCGCAGCAATATCCGCCAGGTCGCGGAACCTATGGGCAGGGGTGTTTGATGGAGGCAGTACAGGCAGTTCGCGCACCATGGCTCGCGCGCGGCGTGCTCGATGAGGTCGCTATCGGATTGCCGGCGCGTGTCGGCGCGGCGATCGAGGGCACGCACGGATGCGTGCGCTTTGTGCGCGGCGAAGAAGCGTTGTTCGGCACGATCGAGCTCGACGAACCGCCCTTGCCCGGAGTCGGGGAGCAGGCGATCGCGGCGCGACCGTTGCCGATTGAAATTGCGACGTCCGAAGCCTACGAAGGCTTGTTCGGTTGCATGGCGGCAGAGGGCTACCCGTATCTCGCGCGCGTCTGGAATTTCATTCCCGACATCATTGGCGAGCAAGGCGGGCATGAGCGCTATCGGCTGTTCAACAGCGCACGCCAGGCTGCCTTTGCGGCGGCGGGGCGTACGGTAACGGGTGACGTGCCTGCCGCGACAGGCATCGGCCTCGATGCGCGCCGCGTGCAGATTCACTTCATCGCGACGCGCGTGCGTCCGATGCCGATCGAGAACCCGCGCCAGGTCAGCGCGTTCCACTATCCGACGCAGTACGGTCCGAAGAGCCCGACGTTTGCGCGGGCTGTCGTCGTGCCGTTTTCGTCGGGTCCCGTGCTGCTGGTGTCCGGCACGGCGAGCATCGTCGGGCACGAAACCGTGCACCGCGGTGACGTGGTCGCGCAAGCCCGCGAGACCTTTGCCAATCTTCGTGCATTGATCGACGAAGCTAATCGACGTGTAGGCGGGAGCTCACCTGGGAGCACACCCGGGCACACATCCGCAAAGAGCGCACCGTTTTCGCTCGCCGGGCTCTCCTTGCGTGTCTATATTCGAAAGGCACCGGACTTTGCGGCGGTCCGCGAAGTCGTCGATGCCCATCATGAGGCGGACAACGCGTCGCGGCTGTATGTGCGCGGCGATATCTGCAGGCCCGACCTGCTGGTCGAAATCGAGGCGAGCGGACACGGTCAGACCGTTGCCGCCCGATAGCGATGAACAATCTGGCTGATCCGTTTGTGGTGCCGTCCGCCGAGTCCGCCGTCGAGGCGACGGGACTGGATGCGCGAACGACCCGGTCCACGACGCACCTGGTGCTGATTCCGAGCTACAACCCCGGGCCGAAGGTGTTCGACACGGTGCGCGAGGCGCGTCGTCAGTGGAACCCGGTGTGGGTCGTCGTCGATGGCAGCACCGACGGCACGGCCGAGGAACTCGAGGCGCTGGCGTGCCGCGACAGCGGCTTGCGTGTCATCGTGCTGCCGCGCAACGGCGGCAAGGGCACGGCTGTGCTGCATGGCATTGAACAGGCCGCGGCAGCGGGCTATACGCATGTGCTGACGATGGATTCGGATGGTCAGCATCCGTCGGTGCTGATTCCGGAATTCATGCGAGCGTCGGGACACGATGTCGGCGCCATGGTGCTGGGCCGCCCGGTGTTCGATCGCAGCGCGCCGTTCGAGCGCGTGCTGTTTCGCCGGCTGTCGAACTTCTTCACGAACCTCGAAACGCTATGGGCCGGGATCGGCGATTCGCTCTATGGTTTCCGGGTCTATCCGATCGAACCCCTGCGCCAGGTGATGCGGCAAAGCCGGTGGATGCGGCGCTTTGACTTCGATCCGGAAGTGGCCGTGCGGCTCTGCTGGAGCGGGGTGCGGCCCATCAGCGTGCCGGCGCCGGTCCGATACTTCCGGGCCGACGAGGGCGGCGTATCGCATTTCAACTATCTGCGCGACAACTGGCTGTTGTTGCGCATGCACCTCCGGCTCGTCGCGGGCTTCGTCTACCGCTTGCCGCACTTGCTTGGGCGCCGCCAGCGCCGCCGCGCGCCTTCGACGCTGCTTTAGTTTGTCCGAAGCGCCTTGGCTGACCGCCGTGCGGCCTTCGCGAGAGACCTGCGGATCATCGGCACCGGAATGACCGTGCTGACAATGGCCATGATCACGAGCATCGTGAAGACGTTCTGCGAGATCACGCCGAGGTCATAGCCCACATTGATCACGATCAGCTCCATCAGTGCGCGCGTGTTCATGAGCACGCCGAGGATATGAGACTCGCCCGTATCGAATCCGCATGCGCGCGCAGCGAGCCACGCGCCGCCATATTTGCCGATCGTCGCGAGCGCGACCGTCAACGCGCACCAGCCCCATAGTCCGAGCGAATCAAGACCGCCGATATTCGTGCGTAACCCGGTGTACGTGAAAAAGATCGGCAGAAAGAACACTAGTACAAAGCGACCGACGGATTCGCGCCATGCGCGCACAAAAGCGTGTTCGTCGTGCAGCAGCACGCCCATCAGAAACCCGCCGAAAATCGCGAAGATGCCGAGCTGATAGGTGGCCATGGCCGAGATGAACGTCGCGGCGAGCACCACGCCCATCAACGTCGGATCGATCTGCTGGGTGCGCTCGAGCGAGTCGCGATAGCGGCCGACAAAGCGTTTGATCAGCGGGCGCACGAACAGGAAGCTCAACACCGCGAAAGCGATCACACACACCACGCGCAGCGCAAAGCTCTTCCATTCGAATGCCGACGAGACGAGCGCCGTAACGAGTGCCAGCAGCAACCAGCCGACGACATCGTTGATCGCCGCCGCGCTGATGGCGATCACGCCCAATGGGTGGCGCGTCATGTCGAGCTCGATCAGGATGCGGCCGAGTATCGGCAACGCAGTGATCGACAAGGCGACGGCAACGAACAGCGCCGCGGCGAATGGCGGCGCCGATGGCGACAGGATCGGCGCGCTGTAGTAACCGAGGCCGAGACCCAGCACGAACGGTGCCACGATACAGGCAATGGCCACGCCAAGGGTGGCGCGCCGGTTGCGGGCCGTTGTCAGATGGCCGAAGTCGAACTCGAGACCGATCTGGAACATCAGGAAGATCAGGCCGATTTGCGACAGCATCTGCATCGGACCCGGCGGCGCGCTGCGAAAGACAAAGTCGAAAGCATGCGGCGCGAGCGCACCGAATAGCGAAGGACCGAGCAAGAGGCCGACGATGATTTCGCCGACCGCAGCAGACTGACCGACGCGCCGCGCGACAAGACTTCCGACGCGGCCCGCCAGAACGATGATCGTCAACTGTAACAACACCAGGAACAGAATCGCTTCGGTCTGGTGCACGCCGGATTGCGCTGCGTGCGGGGCCGCGACATGGAGGGTCTGCGCTGCCTGCACGGTCTGAACAGTCTGGGCGCTTTGAGCAACCTGGACCAGCTGTGTTGCCTGAGTGCCTGGGACGGTCGAGGTACCCTGGGTGACGACCGCCGCCGATGCCGTGACGAGCATATTCAATCCTCCTTTCGGAGAGGGAGTGACCCGGCATCGGGTGGTGCAAGGCCGAGCGAATCATCGGCATCGAGCATCACGGTCGCGCGACCTTCGGCGACGAGCGTGTCGCCGGCACCGACCTTGAATGCGTACAGGATGTTGCGGGCATCGCCCGACAGGCGCGTGGCCTCGCAGTCCAACGCATCCACGAGCGTGTCGAGGCGGTCGACGCCGAAGCGCACGCCACGAATCGCCGTCAGGAAGCCGACCGTGGGCGGGCTGTCGCGTCCGGCGATAGCCGCGCCGTGCGCAGCCATCGCCTGTGCGGCATATTCGATCGCGACAACGGCAGACAGCCGGTCGCGGTGCCGCAGCGGGTGGTCGGGACGACGATGACTCGTCGCGACGCACACGATGTGATTCGCGTCGTAGTCGACGACATGATCCAGCAGACACATCGTGCCCTGATGCGGGATATGGCGCGCGATCCAGGTGTGATCGAAGACAGGGCAGGACTTCGCGGTCTGCGCCGGTGATTCGGGCGGCGCATGCCTCGACGTGCCTGCGGGCAGGGAGACGATGGCAGACTCCTTGGCAGAGGTCGACGCCGGGTCCGGCGTCGTCGCCGTATGCGCGACGACCTTGGGCGTGTCGGAGGGCGGCTTCAGCATGCGCTCACCGTCATATGCAGCGTGCTGCCGGGCAGGTACTCGACGACGCATGCGTGGTGCGACGTATCACCGCCGTGGTTGGGTGCGAGCGCCGCGAGAGCCGCGAGTAAGGGCAGGCAGCGCGCGGAGGGCACCGAGGCGCGCAGGTTTTCGAGGTCTGCGTCCGACAGCGTGTCGTGCGGCGCATCGGTCAGCTCGACGTCGAGCCGCGCAAGCGCACGTCCGGACGGCTCGGGCGACAGGATCAACGCGACGCCAAACGCCGCGGGAATCGGGCGCACGGCGCGCAGGGGCTCCGGGTAATCCGATTCGTAGGCGACGAGCATGACTGGCACGCCGTCACACAGGTTTTGCGATAACGCGTCGAGCAGACCCGCGCCAAAGCTCGCGTCGTGAGCACACAGCACGTTCGAGCTCGCCATATCGCGCGTGGCGATGCTCCAGTAGCCCGAAGGGGCGTTGTGGACCGAGTTGTGAAACCGGGTAGGCGAAATCTTCTTGTCGTCGCTCGCGAGCGTTTCGCAGATCGCGTGGTAGTTCGGGCCGTCGCCTCCTGACGAGCTGAACACGGTCGGCAGCGTCGCGAAATCGTCGCGGTCGCGCGTCGCCTGCTCGGCAGCGGCGAAAGCGATCCGGACCACCGGCACGGCGCGGCGGCGTTCGGCCGACGGCAGACGCTCAGGAGCGGGCAACTCGGTCGGCGCGTGCGCATACGGCGTGTCGCCGCGCAGCACGGCAGCCGTGGCGGGCCAGTCGGCGAGGCCGGGGCCGCGCACCCCGATCGCTTCGATATAGGCGCTGAGTATCGTCATAGCGCCCCCTGGTCGCGTGCGCGCAGCAGATCCGAGACGCCGGCGACATTGGCGAAGATCAGGCTGCAGTTCGTGCCGCCAAAGCCGAATGAGTTCGTGAGCACATAGCGCATGTCGGCGGTGCGGTTCTCGAGCAGATAGTTCACGTTGAGCGCGGGGTCGACGCTCGACGAATTGACGCCGGCCGGCATTTCGCGCTCACGCAGGGCCAGCATCGAAATGACAGCTTCGAGCGCACCCGCCGCACCCAGCGTGTGGCCCGTCGCGCCCTTGGTCGAGCTGCAGGGCGTGTGGCCGAACACGGTGGACACAGCCAGGGCCTCGGCGGTGTCGTTGCTGGGCGTCGCCGTGCCGTGCAGGTTGATGTAGTCGATGTCCGACGGTTCGAGCTCGGCGGTCGCGAGCGCATTGCGCATGGCGATCTGTGCGCCGAGGCCTTCGGGGTGGGGCGTCGACATATGGTGCGCATCGCTCGATTCGCCATAGCCGACGAGCGCGATCGCATCATCGTCGGGCCGCCCCGACCAGCGTTCAAGCAAGGCGAATGCAGCGGCTTCGCCGATCGAGATGCCGTTGCGCTCGGGATCGTAGGGACGGCACGGACGAGGCGACAGCAATTCGAGCGAATTGAAGCCGTAAATCGTGGTCTGGCACAACGAGTCGACGCCACCGACGATCGCCGCATCGATCAACCCTGCGGCAATCATGCGTGCCGCCGACGCAAACACTTTGGCGCTCGACGAACACGCCGAGGAAATGGCGGTGCTCGGGCCGCGTGCGCCGGTCAGCGCGCGGACGAAGTCGACGACGGAATACGGGCTGTGCGTCGCGCGATAGTCGAAGCCCGGCGGCAACGCGCCCGAGTCGGGCAATCGATGCCGATAGGCGAGCTCGGTTTCGAGCACGCCGCCGGTGCTGGTGCCGAGGATCACGCCGACGCGGTGTGCGCCGTGCCGAGCGACGGCCTCGCGCGCGGCGTCGAGAAACCCGTCTTCGACGATGCCCATCTGGGCGAGGCGATTGTTGCGGCAGTCGAACGGCGCCAGTGCGCCGTCGATACGCATCGCTTCGACGCCCGCAACCGGCCCCAGCCACGTATCGAGGTCGGACTCGGCAAAACCGTCTCGTACGAGACCGCCGCGACGCTCGTGGAGCGCGCTGCGCAGTGCGTCGTTGCCGGCGCCGGCACAGCATGTCGCCGTCATGCGCGACACGCGCAGCGGCAGTTGGGCGGGGCGGACAATACCGCTCATGAAGGAACCCTCATAGCAAGTCGCGAAGCAGAACAGGTGTCAGGGCATGGGCGGCGATGCCGTCGAGCACGCGCGGCAGCGCATCGAGCACGACGGGACGGCCCTCGCGGGCGCCGGCCGCGCCGCCGTCGTGAAGCAGCAGGATGTCGCGCCCGGCCAGCCCCGTGAGGAGGCTTTTTGTCACGCGTGCGGGATCGGAGACGCGCGTGTCGAAACCGCGCCGGGTCCAGCTGACCAGCTGGAGGTTCAGCTGCTGCAGGACCGGGTCGAGAAACGGATTGCGCAGGCCGGCCGGCGCACGAAAGCACCGGGGTTCGAAGCCTGTCGTGTCGGCGATGATGCGCTGACCCTCGACAATTTCGCGCCGCATCGCGCGCGGGCCCGACACCGAAAACGTATGCACGTGACGAAACGAGTGGTTTTCGAGCGCATGTCCGCGCTGCACGATCTCGCGCGCGAGTGCCGGATGCCGGGCGACGCGTGTGCCGATCACGAAGAACGTGGCTTTCACGCGCGCGGCCTCGAGCTGGTCGAGCACACGGGGCGTGACCTCGGGGTCGGGGCCGTCGTCGAAACTCAGCGCGACCGCATGCTGTGCAGCGGGGACATCCGGCAGTCGCATCCAGTTGCTGCCCATCCATTGCGAGCGCGGCCACAGACCGCTGAAGGCCAGCACGGCGTGATTCGCGGCCACAGCGCCGAGCGTCCACGGCCACAGCTGCGGCTCGACGGCGGTCAATGCACCGGCCCCGACATGAAGGCCGGCGGAGCCTTGAATGAAGGCGGGCCAGCGGATGCGGCGCGTGGCCGTGCGGGTCGAGCTCGGTGCGACTGGCATCAGGAGAGCGGGGCCTTTTGGGCCGGTTCCAGTGAGTCTTGGACAATGTCGGCGGGTCGGCGCGAACGCGGCGACAGCAGTGCCGCCAACCAGAGCGCAAGGATCGCGCCCGGGCCGACCGTTTCGCCGAAGGCCTTGAGCAACGGCACCGAAGATAGCGCGAGCACGCCGAATCCGGCAACCGTTGTCAGGTTGGCCACCGCCAGTGACGCGAAGGTGACGGCCTCGGGGAGATCGTGGTCGGTATTGCGCGCGAAGAACAGCGCGTAGTTCGAGCCGACCGCGACGATCAGCAGCAGCCCGATGACATGCAGCAGGGTCAGCGAGACGCCGGCGATGCCGAGCCCCGCCACCACAGCGACCACCGCGCCCGCAAGCGGCCCGAGCACGCGCGCGAGGCCGCTCAGCGAGCGCAGCGTGAGCGCGAGCAGCGCGACGATCACGATCAGGCCGGCAAGGGCGAGCCGCAGCGCCTCGCGCATATACCGGTCGTACATTGCGTCGCTGGCGCTCTTGAGGTCGACGAAGGTCACGCGGCCCGGGCCATCGTTGACACTCGCCAGCGCGGCGCGCACGGCATTCGCGTCGATATCGGCGCCCGCCTTGGGCGCGCGCAGCGGCAGCATGGCATGACAGCGGCCCGGCGAGCAGTCGATCATCGCGTTGATGCCGAGCGCAAGCGAGGTGCCGCGCAGCCAGCCGGCCGTCAGCACGGGTTGCGAGCGCGCACTGTCGACGTCGGCAATAAACGGCTCGAGCGCTTTCGCATCGAACGGCGTGCCTTGCACGGCCTGGGCGAGCCGGGCGCGCAGGTCGGCCGCGGCCGGCAGTGATTCCTGACGCCGGCGCTGAGTGGCTTCGCTCGGCAAGTAGCGCGCGGGCGATTCATATCCGCCGATCGCGTGCGTGGCGACCAGGCGATCGAGCACGGGCGCGGCGAGTTCCGCGCCCTGCAGCGTGGCGTCGAACGTCGGCGCCCCGATCACGACCATATAGCGCGCATCGGGCGCGCCGATCTGGGCGCGCAGCGCCTGATCGCGCGCGATGGCGGCGGGCGGCACGGGGCTCAGCGCATTGAGTTCGTCGTTGATCCAGGCATGCGGGTGGACGATGACCGCGACGACGACCCATACAACGATCAGGCCCGCCGCGACGAGCCGGTAGCGGCGGGCACCCTCGGCGAACCGCGAGAGCCGCGCGCCGATGCCGCTCAGGTCGCGCACGCTGAGTGTCAGCGGGGTGAGGACCGGCAACACCCAGCGGGTGACCGCAGCCGCGACGACCAGGCCCGCGATCGAGTAGACACCCAGTTGCGCGAGTCCCGGGAAGCTCGAGAATGTCAGCGCCGAAAAGCCGCAGATCGACGTCAGCATGCCGAGGCGCACGGTCGGCCACGCGCGCGCAACCCAGCGCCGCAGACGCGCATCGCGTGCCGCGCGCAGCGCGTTGCGATCGCCGGGCGCGGGGAGCATGGGCCTGCGCGAGCGGTCACTGGACTGGATGAACAGGTAGATCGAATAATCGACCGCCTCGCCGATCAGCGTTGTGCCGAAGCCCAGTGTGATGCCATGCACGCTGCCGAACGTCAGGCTGACGGCAGCGATGCCGGCCAGCGCGCCGCTGAGCACGGGCAACAGGCTCAGGCCGAGCACGGCGGCCGAGCGATAGGCGAACAGCAGGATCGTGATGATCAGCACGGCGCTGACGATCGACAGGCGCGTGACCTCGCTCTTGATCGTCGCCCGGCTGTCGACCGCGAACTTCGGCGAGCCGGTGATTTCGATGGCGAGCGGCGTGTGCAATGCGTCGAAGCGCGCGCGAATCGTGTCAATGGCGCGCTCCTGTGCATCGGTGTCCGACCCGCTCGCACTGGTGGTGATCAGCAGCATCGCGTGCTGGCCGTCCTTCGACGACCATGCGCCATATTGAACGGGCGGATGGCCACCCGGGTCGAGTTCGTCGGCGACGTGCATCGTCTCGCCGGTCGGGTCGTGATCGACCAGCGGTTTCAGAGAGAGCCCGGCCGGGGACGCGAGCAGATCGAGCGTGTCGTCGAGCGCGCTGCGCAACCCTTCGACGGTGAAGCGATCGGGCGTGACGTCCGGGCTCAGCAAATAGCGATAGCGGAACAGCAGTGCGCCGTCGCGGTCGCGCTGTTCGGGATCGAGCGCGCCATTGACGACCGATTCGAATTCCGTGTCCGGGCGCAGCGATCGTGCGAGCGCGATCGAGGCCTGCGCACGCTGTTCCGGCGAGCCACCCGACACGCTGACGAGCAAAGTGCGCGAGAGCACGCCGTTCTTGAGCTGGTCGACGAGAATGCGTTGCTCGTTGTTCGGATTGCGCGGCAGGAACGCGGACAGGTCCGTCGTAAACGTCGTTCGTGTGACGATCAGCAGACACGCAGCCAGCAACAGAGCCCAGAGCGTCACCGCCACCTGGCCAGGGCGGCCGGGCAGGCGCGGCGCGGGCGTGTTCATGTCTGGCTGGGCTCGATGGTCATGACCGAACGGTCACCGCCGGTCTGAAATGTTTCGATGGTCCGGATCTGTGCATGGCCGGAAGCGTCCACGCCGCCGCTGACGACGATATGGTCGATGTTTTTCGCGAGCGACGCGTCGGCCGGCGTCAGCGTCAGATGCCATGCGTCGGTCGTGCCATCGAGCGTGAGCTTGTACGAGCGCTCGAGGCTTGCGCGGTCACCGGTCAGCGTGCCGCGGATGCTGTCGACGAGCGTACCGATCTCCGGGTATTGGGACAGCGAAACGACGCGCTGACGCCCGTCACGCGACATCGTCACCGTGTCGCCGTCGACGACCAGCGACTGTGGACGCGGCTTGAGTGTCTGCTGCTCGAAATGATCGGGCGCACGAAAGGCAAGCGTGCCCGACGATTCCACCGGGCCCTTGAGATTCGACAAGTACTTGAGTTCGGTGAAGCGCGCTTCGCCGGACTTGCGCTGCGCGAAGGCATGCATGAGCGCATCGAGCGTGAGGGCGCCGTGGCTGTCGCCGTGGCTGTCATTCGCAGCGGCGCCTGCGGGGCCCGATCCGGTCGCCGATGCACCCTGCGCGGCAGGCATCGCTGACGAGGACGACATGGCCGGCAAGGAGGGTGTAGCGGCGCCGGCATCCGCAGCGTGTGACGGATGAGCGAGCAGAAGGGCAAGTGCCGTGCTCGTCAGCATGACGCCCCATCGCACCGCATCGATTGAGCGAGAGGCAGGGGAGCGAGAGGCAAGTGAGCGAGAGGCAAGGGCAACCCTTGCGTTCGCTTTAGGCGACGCATCGCGCATCAGAGGTTCTCGCAAAATAAATCGTTATCAGACTTTTCCGACCAGAACGGGAAGAAGTTGAACCAATTGTACGGCGCGCGGCGGCAATGTTTTTCGAGCAACGCGACGTACTGACGCATGGCGGTATCGACCATCGCCGCGCGGCCGCCTTCGGCCTCGACGGAGAAGTCAGCCAGTTGCTCGAAGTAGACATCGTAGACATTGTCGCCCGAGTAGGTGGCCGTCATGAAAATGACAGGTCGCCGCATGAGGGCCGCAAGCCGGAACGGGCCGACCGGGAAGGGTGCGGGCGCGCCCAGGAAGGGCAGCTCGACCGTGGTTTCGTCAGCGGGTGTGCGATCGGCGAGCAGCCCGACCATCTGGCCTTCATCGAGGCGCTGGCCGGCGACGAGCATCGAATCGACGTGTCCCATCGGAATGATGTCGAGCATCGCATTCGGGTTGATCGCCGCAATCGTCGCGTTGATCTTGGCCGCGTTCTCTTCGTACATGAGCATCGAGGCGCGCATGCCCGCGAACTGCCGGCCGACCGACGACAGCACTTCAAAGCTGCCGAGATGCGCGCCGATCAGAAACGCCCCGCGCTTCTGATCGAGCAACTCGCGCATCAGTTCGCCGCCATGCACGCGGATATCGAACAGATCGAAGCGGTCGCTGACGAGAAAGATCCGGTCATGAATGGTCGTCGCAAACGTGAACACCTGGCGAAAGCCGTCGAGCGGCGAGGCCTTGTGTCCAAGCACCCGGCGCAGATAGTCGAGCGACGCGCGACGGGCCGAAGGTGCGAACAACATGAAATACGCGGTGATCGGATACAACACCGCACGCGACAGCTTGCGGCCGATCGCGAACGACAGGCGCGTCATCGCGCGAAGCGCCCATATGTTGCTGCGTTCGGGGTTGCGCGTCCATTGTGCGGAGCGCTTGCGCGCGCCCGCCTCGGTCTGCGTCGTCGTCGAATCGGGATGGGTTGAAGGAGGTGAACTCATGGCCTCAACATACCCCGCCCTTCCGGGGCCGGGTGTAACAAGTTCTTGCCGAATGTAGGAATCTGCACAGGCTTCATGATGCAACCGTGCCGCGTGCGACGACCCGGTCCGCCGCCCGAATCGTGAACTCGATGGCACCCGATGCCGTGGTCCGTTGCTCGAGCGTCAGCGTTTCGCCGGGGACGACCGGGCTCAGAAATTTTGCCGACGCGAGTTCGCGCGCGCTGAGCGGCACACCTGTCGCATCGCCGATTGCACTGAGCGCGGCGTCGAGCAGCACGACGCCAGGCAACACGGGGCGACCCGGAAAATGTCCTGCGTAGGCCGGATGACTCGCATCGATCGGCAGGACGATACGAGCACCGGCTTCCGCGTCGGCCGCCCGCTCGGATTCGGAGGACGACCCGGTCGGCTGCGTTCCCGCACCTTGCGCGGACGCGACAGTGCCTGACGCAAGAGCAGGAATATCCGTACCTGAACCGGGATCGTCCGATCCGTCGTGCGCCGCTGCGTGCACTACTGCACCGGCAGCCGCAGCTGGCGGGCGATGCGCTCGCACATGCTGGTCATAGAGCGACTTGAGCGTCGCGCGCACGAGCTTGCCGGTGTCGTTGCGCGGCAAGGCATCCACGAGCACCAATGGCCGGGGCAGGAACGCCGGTTCGATGCGTTCGCGCAGGGCGGCCATCAGGGACGATGCACTGAGGCCGGGCGCCACGGCGAACGCCGCGAGCCGCGTCACGATGCCGGGCTGTTCGTCGTCGGGCATATAGAACCCGGCGTCAACTACGCCGGCGATCGACGCGATCTGATGGTTGAGATAACCGATCGAGGTCCGCTTGCCGGCGATATTCACCATGTCGGCCGTGCGCCCCGTCAGCGCAAAGCGCTGTACGTGGCCCGTGGCGTCGGGTACGCCGCGCGGTTCGAGCAGATCGCCGAGCGGCGTCGCCGTCTCGATATGACCTTCGGATGCCCATGCCTGCCCGTTCTGCCATTCGAGGCGGATGCCCGGCATCAGCAGCCAGCTGTCATCGACCGCGGTGCGTCGCGTGGCGATCTGTCCGGTTTCGGTGCTGCCGTAGATTTCCTTGAGCGGTCCCGTGAATCGCTGCTCGGCCTGGGTGGCGAGATCGGTCGACAGCGGAGCGGTGGCCGACAGCACAAGATCCAGATGCGGCAACGTCGTCTGCGCGTCGATGCCGATCAGCAGCGAGCGCAGATGCACGGGCGTCGTGACCAGCACGCGCGGTTCCGGAGCGGAGGCGATCGCCTCGACGATATCGGCCGGATAGAACGGACGTCCGGTGTCGAACGCTTCGCCGCCCAGCAGCGCGAGCAGAATCGTCGATTCGAAGCCGAACATATGCTGCGGAGGCACCGTGCCGATCAAGGTGTGCGTACGCGAGGTGTCGAGTTCGAGCGCCGCCTTGGCCACGAGTACGCAGTGAACCAGATGCCCCCAGCGCTTGGCGTGGGGCACCGGGACGCCGGTGGAACCCGATGTGAAGACGTACGCGACGACGCGATCGACATGTATCTGCGGCACGTCGAAGTCTGTGCCTGCATCGGATACAGATCGTGTCTCCGACTCCGATCCGGAAGGCGAGGCCGCCTTCGGTTCCGGGCCGGAGCCGGCGACACCTGTCGTACCCGCCATCCCCGATGTACCCGCCGCTTCCCATGGCAACGCGATGGGGTAGCGAACCGTGCGCAGGGGAATGCCGTCGTTGTCGCCGTCGGCGACGCAGAACGTATCGGGCGCGAAATCCTTGAGGCGCTCGACTGCTTCGGGCGTATAGGTCGATGGCAGCAACGTGATGCGGTGATCGAGCATCGCCGCCGCAAGCGTGACCGCGAAAGCGTACCGGTCGCTGCACGCGTTGAGCACATGCACGCCTGGAGGCAGCGCGGCGGCGACAGCGCGAACGTCAGCGATGAACCGGGACGCATGAATCGGTTCGCCGCGATGGCGCGCCACGATGGCGTCGGCGCGGGTGTGCGAGATCAGCGGGAGATGATTCATGTCAGGCTCACGATGAACGGATACGTGACGCGATGCGCGCGCTTGCCGGCTGAGTCGCGGCGGGGTTTGCGCGAAGCCGCCCGTGGGCGCCCGGGCGCACCGGTTCTTCCACGTGCGCGGCGGGGCGGTACATGGTCGCGATCGCACGAAACATATCGATCGCCGCGGTGCGTTCGTGCGCCGGAATCATCAGGCAGCGCACCGCATATTCGACCGCGAAGACGCCCGCGGTCAGCGGAGCAGCCGCCCACCAGACAAAATGCAGCCAGGTCTCGAAGGGCTCGGCGGCATAGACCAGCATCGACGTCGCGGCGATGGTCAGGAACACGCCCGTCCACGCGATCGTGACCTGACGCGTGTAGCGGCTGACCCGGCGCGACAGTTGACCGTGCACACGGCGCGCGACCTGCGTGCAGAACGGCACGACACCCGGGCGGAGCGTGCGGCCGAACCAGTGTGCGAAGGTCAGGTTGGCGACGATATGGTCGGTCAGGTAGGCGAGGCGGATCATGCGCAGCGAATGGTCGGCGTGACCGAGCCAGACGGCACAGACGGCGGCAGACACCACGCCGGCGCTCAACACGACCCGCCAGAGCCCATGGAGTCCACGTGCGGCGATCAGCAGAAACACAACGGGCGGCGCGACGGCGATCACCATCGGCCAGATGCGTGCCGTCGAATCGCCGTGGAGTCCTGCGGGCGCAAGCGGGCCGCGAATCAGGGAATACAGCGCGCAACCGGCCAGTACGAGCGCAAGCGCGATCAGGGGCCGGGACATCCGAAACGAATGCCCGGGCTTCGCGGAGCGGCTCTCCGGTGCGCGACGCTTTCTTGGGGCGTTCACGTTCAAATTGGGGCACCGAAAATCAGCGACCGGGCGGCGCATCGGGCGCAGCGCCGGCGGTCATTCTTGGGGAGCGGCTTTGTTATGCCGGCTCGGCTTGCGTACCGTGATGCGAGCAGAAAATCGATGAGTTCGCTATCCGTTCTCGGACAGCGGCTCGCAAAAGGGGCGGCGCAAGCCAGCGCGCATCTTACAAGCCGGCCAACAGGGCCGGCAAGGCTGATGATTGCCGATCCGGAAACGCTGCGACGCTCCCGGCGCAGCGCCCGGCCCGGCTGACCGGCCTCAGGACTAGGCTGGAGGGAGCAATCGGTGTGCCCGGGACGGGTTTAAGGGCGCAAACATGGGCGGGTTGACCGTGAGCCCGAGGCGGCGCCGGCGTACCCGACCCCGACCCATGCGTTTCAAGTCTTCCGATGTGGCCCTTTTTCGTTGATGCGCCCCTATTGCGCGTCCGGTGTTTCGTTCAGCCCGGCATCCCGAAGGCGCGCGTCACAGTCGTTCATGACGTCGATGGCGATCGCCGACTGGTAATCCGGGTCGAGCGCTTGCATTAATTCGTGGGAGATAAACAGGCCCGCCTCGCGGGAGACCGATTCGGCGAGTTCGCGCGCGAAAGCATCGCTGAGTTCGGCGAACTGGCGTTTTTCGCGCACCGTCAGCGCCACGCGCGTGCGTGTCAGCCAGAGACTGGTGAGCTGAACCGCCTGGGCATCGGTCATCCAGGTGGCGTATTCGTAGTAGGCGGACAGGCGCTCGGCCGTCAGCGCGAACAGCAGGCGCGTGCGTGGAAGATGTTCGTCGGGAGGCAGGTGCGGCATCGGACGGCGGGACAGATCTCGAGTTAAGCGGGCGTTGAAACGCAACGGGTGTGAAGCAGCGGGACCGGCCGCGCTGACGAAACACGTCTCAGAAGCGAGCTTTAGAAGCGAGCCTGCCTCGCGAGTCGAGCGAAGCAGGTCAAGCGCGGCCGCAGCGTCTTCAGGGCAGCCGCAGCGTCAACCGGCACGCACGGTGCCGGCCTTTTGGGTTGCGTCGTGCGTTTGGGTGGCCCGAGCGTACCACGCCCGCCTGGCTGCTCAGATCACGAAAGCCGCAACGGCTTTGCGCAGGTCCTGCGCCTGCTCGCTGAGCGAGTGCGCGTTGGCCGCCGCCTGCTCGACGAGCGCCGCGTTCTGCTGCGTGACTTCGTCCATCTGGTTCACGGCGCGATTGACTTGCTCGATGCCGTTCGATTGCTCCGTCGATGCCGCCGCGATCTCGGCGAGCAGGTCGTCCACGCGCTTGACCGACGCCAGCACGTCGGCCATCGTGCGGCCGGCCGACTGGGCTTGTTCGACGCCCGCGTTGACGCGGTCCACCGACCCGGTGATCAGCTCCTTGATTTCTTTGGCGGCGACCGACGAGCGTTGCGCGAGTGTGCGGACTTCGCCCGCGACGACGGCGAAACCGCGACCCTGTTCGCCGGCCCGGGCGGCTTCCACCGCGGCGTTGAGCGCGAGGATATTGGTCTGGAACGCGATGCCCTCGATGACCCCGATGATGTCGGAGATCTTGCCCGACGAACTCGCGATATCGGCCATCGTTTCGACCATCGCCTTGACCGAGTCGCTGCTCTTCTGGGCCACGTTCGACGTGCCGATGGCCAGCTGGCTGGCCTGGCGGGCGTTGTCGGCGTTCTGGCGGACCGTGCCGGCGAGTTCTTCCATGGAAGAGGCGGTCTCTTCGAGCGATGCGGCTTGTTCCTCGGTCCGCTGGGAGAGATCGGTGTTACCGGAGGCGATTTCGCCCGACGCGGTGTCGATCGTCGACGAGGCGACCTGAATGCGCGACACGAGCGACGACAGATTGCCGATGGCGACGCTCAGGCCATGAATCAGCCGACCCACTTCGTCAGTCGACCGTGCGTCGACGCGCGTCGTCAGCTCGCCGCGCGCAAGCGCCGCCACGGCCTGTTCGGCATCGCCGAGCGGCCGGGTGATCGAGCGCGAGATGCCGAACGACAGCAGCGCCCCGAGCGCGAGTGCCAGTACGGTCGCGGCCGACACGATCGTGACGCCCATCGAATACGCCGCGCGCGCGTTGGCGGTCGATTCCGCGTTGCGCTCCAGCTCAAAGCTGATCAACGCGCTGATCGCGGCGAAATACGTCTTCTGCACCGGGAGAATGTCGTCGGTCAGGGCGGGCTTGGCCTGGTAGAGACGCCCCTGATCGATCAGCGGGATCACGGCATCGAGCTTGGCGTCATAGGCTTTGCTCGCCGCATCGACCTTGTCGAACAGCTCTTTGCCCGGCGGCGATTGAATCGTCGGGCGCAGCTTGTCGAAACGATCGGCGATCTCCTTGCGATGCTTGGCGGTCGCGGTCAGATCGATATCACCGGTCACCAGTGAATTACGCAATTCGATCGCGACCGCGTTGATGCGGTCCTGAATGCCCTGGAGTTCGACGATCTTGACCACGCGGTCGTCAGTGATCTGGGAAATATCCGCGCGCAGCCGCGTCATCATCACAAACGCGGAAATCGACACGATCACCAGCAGGGCGAGGCAGGTGGCAAAGCCGGCCGACAGCCGGGTGCCCACCTTGAGGTTGCTTAAGAAATTCATAAATCGCGCTTAACCGATAAACAAATGTGAAACGGAAGAAGGACCTCGTTTCTATCGGCGCGCTTTCGGGGAAATGAAGGGAAAAAGAATCGGCGAGGGCAAAGATTCTGCATTTTTTTGTTCAATCGAATGCAGTGCCCGCAACACCGTTTTAATTTGCGCAAAAATCGGGGTGAATTTGCGCAAATGCGGCTTGAAATGGTGATCGAATCAGGGTTTGCGCGGATTGCAATAATTTATTGGGTTGATTCGATTATTTATTTGAGTATCGGAAATTATTCCCGTTATTGTTGCTGCGCTTGATGCGGTGATTTTCTAAATATCGGGATTCGAATAATTAAAATGGTATACCGAAAAAATTTACGCCTGATATGGCAGATGGACGCGTGGCGCGCCGAAGCGCGCCACGCTAGCCGTCACGCGTTCAAAACGGCTTATTGCGTCGCCGGTTGCGTGACGAAGCCGATCTTCGTCAGGCCGCTGGCCTGAACGTCGGACATCAGGTCGGCGACGGCCTCGTAGCGCACCGCGCGATCAGCGTAGAGGTGAATCTCCGGCTGCGGCGACTGCTTTGCTGCGGTAGCGATCGCGGCCTTGACCTGCTCGGCCGACATTGCCTGCTTGTTCCAGTACACCGTGCCATCAGCCTGCACGCTGACGTCGATATGGGTGGGCTGAAGGTCCTGCGGCTGACTCGTCGCCTGCGGCAGATTCACTTTCACCGCGTGGTTGAGCACCGGAATCGTGACCATAAAGACGATCAGCAGCACGAGCATGACGTCGACGAGCGGCGTCATGTTGATCTCGGTCATCAGGCCGTCGTCGTCGTCCGAAGAAAAGCTGGAAGTTGCCATGGTGAACGCCTCGTCGCTCAGTGAACCGCGGCGCGTGCGGCGCCACGCGACGTCGCTGCCGACGACGCACCTGCGCCGCGCACGGCACCCGATCCGAGACCGAGGGTCGCATTCACGCTGAAGCTTTCGCTGCTGACATGGCCACCGGTCACGAGCAGGGCATGCAGCGCATGCGCGAAGCGGTTCAGGCGAGCCACGAAGGCCTTGTTGCCGCGGCTCAGTGCGTTAAAGCCGAGCACAGCCGGAATCGCGACGAACAGACCGAACGCAGTCATGATCAGCGCTTCGCCGACCGGTCCGGCGACCTTGTCGAGCGACGCCTGGCCGCTCGCGCCGATCGACAGCAGCGCGTGATAGATGCCCCAGACCGTGCCGAACAGGCCGACAAATGGCGCGACGCTGCCGATCGAGCCCAGCACGGCGAGGCCGCCTTGCAGGCGCGTGATCGTGTCGTCGATCGAATTCTTGAGCGCGCGCGTGATCCACTCGCTGATATCGAGGCGGTCGCGCAGTTGCGGTGCGCTCGCGGCATGGTGCGCGGCGGCGTCGTGGCCGCTGGCGGCCAGCGCAGCGTACGGGTTGCGCGCCACGGCGTTGAGCGCCTTGAGGCCGCTCGTATAGTCGCTGGCGTTCCAGAACTGCGCCTCGGTGCGCACCGTCACCCGCTGCACGCGCCACAGCTGCGTGAGCTTGAGCACGATGACGGTCCACGAAATGATCGACATCGCAGCGAGCACGATTCCGATTGCGTGTGTGACAAAGTCACCCTCGGCCCACACGTGGGCGATTCCATACGATTGCATCGGTACTCCAGAGATTCAGAATGAAAGGGGTGGGTAAAAGGCCTAGCCTTGCAGCTTGAATGCGAACGGGAGCAGGGCGGTGGCCGAGACGGGCGTGCCGTTCTCGAGGTAAGGCTGGCAGCTGCGCTCCTTGGCGGCCTGCAGCGCCGCATCATCAAGACGCTGGAAACCGCTGCTTTGACGCAGCGTCGCGGTACGCACGACGCCTTGCGTGTCGACGGTAATCGCCACGACAGCCGTCCCGGCTTCGCCGCGGCGCTTGGACAGCGTCGGGTATTCGGGCGCGGCGCCGTCGCAGGTCAGGTGAGCGACATTGACCGGGGCGCCGTTCGACGCATGGCTTGGCGCGGTGCTCGGGGCGGCATCGGCGGCCTTGGTCTCGGCCGGCGCCGGGGGCGTCGGCGGCGGGGCGGGCGGTGCCGCGACGGTGGTTGCCGACGGTGCCTGCGTCGTCATGACGGGCGTGGGCGGCGTGATCGGCTGCGGACGCGGCGGCGTGTGATGCACGACGGGCTTGACCACAGGCTTCACAACGGGCTTGGGTTCGGGCGGCGCGACGGGCACGACCGCCGGTGCGGGCGGCGCGACCAGCGCAACCGTCAGCACGCGTTCAGGCACGGGCGGGGGCGGCGCACGGTCCACAAGGCGCAGTACCGCAATGCCGCCGGCGATATGCAGCACGAGGATGGCCGCGGCCGGCGCGGCCCAGCGCCGCGCAAACTCCCTGCGCGATACGCGGACCTTCGACTGCAGCGTTGCCAGAACGGTGACAGGAGACGCCGTGGCGAGCGTCGCACCGCGCGGCGCGTCGTCGGGGCGTTCGTAGTTCGGATGGTGCAGCGTCAGGTCCACGGTATTGATCCGGGCGGCGCCCCGCGCGCTCGCCATGCAACCCTTCGGGGCAGCGGCGTTCCGGCTCGGCGGGGACGATTTAAGGAATGGTTGAAAGGATGCCTTAAGTTTGGCTTAAATGCAAACCATTCTCATTTGAGAATTGGGGTTTTTCCGAGGCTTCACACGCCTGTCAAGTGAGAGTGGGGTATCGAAAAGCGCGGGCGGCGTATCGAATCGTGAGCGCCGCGATTACACTCTGGCCACGCACCGTCGCGACGTTGGCAAAGGCTTCGAGAGCGTGAAGCGGGTCACCGTCGATCTTTGGATCAAAGCCGTCGATGGCATCGACATCGCGCCCCGCAGCGTTCGTGCAGGGGTCGGGGTTGACCCTTTTGCGAAATTCACGTCCGGCTGATGCGATTTTTCGCATCAGCCGAAGGCCCGGCGAGGCGAATGTAAGATAAGCCGCAGCGCGGCGCGCGCTGGCCCGACGCCGGACTCACGCGCGTGGCGCCCCCACAAATTGACACGCATGGCGCGCATACCGCGCTGGCGTTGGAGGAGACGAAGTGGCTTTGAAAACCATCAAGGGCCCGGCAATTTTCCTGGCCCAGTTCGCAGGTGACGACACCCCGTTCAATTCGCTCGATGCCATCGGCGCATGGGCGTCGAAGCTCGGCTACAAGGGCGTGCAGATCCCGAGCTGGGACGGACGTCTGTTCGATCTGAAGAAAGCCGCCGAGAGCCAGACCTATGCCGACGAGGTCAAGGGCAAGCTCGCTGCGCACGGCCTCGAGATCACCGAGCTGTCGACTCACCTGCAGGGCCAGCTCGTGGCCGTGCATCCGGCTTACGACGAGGCCTTCGACGGGTTCGCGCCCGAAAGCGTGCGCAAGAATCCGAAAGCGCGTCAGGAATGGGCCGTCGAGCAACTCAAGTACGCCGCGCAGGCGAGCAAGCGGCTCGGGCTCAAGGCGCATGCGAGCTTCTCGGGCGCGCTCGCGTGGCCGTATCTGTATCCGTGGCCGCAACGGCCCGCCGGTCTGGTCGAGGCCGCATTCGACGAACTTGCAAAGCGCTGGACGCCGATCCTCAATGCGTTCGACGAAGCCGGTGTCGACGTCTGCTATGAAATCCATCCGGGTGAAGACCTGCATGACGGCGTGAGCTACGAGATGTTCCTCGAGCGCGTGAACAACCACCCGCGCGCGCGGCTGCTCTATGACCCGAGCCATTTCGTGCTGCAACAGCTCGATTACCTCGAATACATTGATCTGTATCACGAACGGATCGGGATCTTCCACGTGAAGGACGCCGAGTTCCGTCCGACCGGACGTCAGGGCGTGTATGGCGGCTACCAGGGCTGGGTCAACCGCGCCGGACGTTTCCGCTCGCTGGGCGACGGCCAGGTCGACTTCCGCGCGATCTTCTCCAAGTTCACGCAATACGGCTTCGACGGCTGGGCCGTGCTCGAATGGGAATGCGCACTCAAGCATCCCGAGGACGGCGCGGCCGAAGGCGCGCGCTTTATCGCCGATCACATCATTCGCGTGGCCGAACGCGCCTTCGACGACTTTGCAGCGTCGGGCGTCGACGACGCGGCCAACCGTCGCATGCTCGGCATCTGAGCGCGCCGCGATTGCGCATACGCTGCGCGCTTACCCCTATTGGCGAGTCAGCGCGCTGAAAGCTACAACAACGAAATCCCAGTGGGGAAGGAGTCAGCATGACGATTGAAGCCAGCGGCACCGCGAAGCGCCAGCGCAAGATCCGTCTCGGTATGGTCGGGGGCGGGGAAGGTGCGTTTATCGGCGCGGTTCACCGGATTGCCGCGCGCCTCGACGACGAATACGAACTGGTGGCGGGCGCGCTGTCCTCGACGCCCGAGAAGGCGAAGGCGTCGGGCATCGCACTCGGTCTCGATTCAGATCGCATTTATTCGGACTTCGAGACGATGGCGAAGGCCGAGGCCAAGCGCGACGACGGTATCGAGGCCGTGGCGATCGTGACGCCGAACCACGTGCATGCGTCGGCTGCCGCGGCGTTTCTGAAGGCGGGCATTCACGTCATCTGCGACAAGCCGTTGACGACGACGCTCGCCGATGCAAAGAAGCTCAAGCGCCTCGTTGAATCGACGGGCCTGGTGTTCGGCGTCACGCATAACTACACGGGTTATCCGATGGTCCGCCACGCGCGCGAACTCGTGCAGCGCGGCGTGCTCGGCGACATTCGTGTCGTTCAGGTGCAGTACGCGCAGGACTGGCTGACCGAGTCGCTCGAAAAGTCGGGCCAGAAGCAGGCCGCATGGCGTGTCGATCCGAAGCAATCGGGCGCGGGCGGCTGTATCGGCGATATCGGCACGCATGCGTTCAATCTCGCGGATTTCATCACCGGACTCGAAGTCGAGTCGCTGCTCGCCGATCTGCATGCGTTCGTGCCGGGCCGCAAGCTCGACGACAACACGCAGATCCTGCTGCGCTACAAGGGCGGCGCGCGCGGCATGCTGTGGGCGAGCCAGGTCGCGCCGGGCAACGAAAACAATCTCTCGATCCGCGTGTACGGCAGCAAGGGTGGTATCGAGTGGCGTCAGGAAGAGCCGAACCATTTGTTCTACACGCCGTTTGGCCAGCCGACGCAGATCATCGGTCGTGGCACGGGTGCGGCGCTCGCTTCGGCAGCGCGCGTGTCGCGGGTGCCGGCCGGACACCCGGAAGGCTATCTCGAAGGCTTTGCGAATCTCTACACGGAGATTGCACGTGCGATTCGGGCCTACCGCACCGAAGGCGCGAAGAAGGGCAAGACCGGTCGCGACAAGCCGGTGAAGCTCGACGCAGCGGTGGTGTTTCCGACGGTCGACGACGGCCTGAAGGGCGTCGCGTTTATCGAGGCCGCGGTCAAGTCGTCAGGCAAGGGCGGTACGTGGGTGAAGCTGTAAGCGCAGCAACACCGGCAGTACAAGCAGTACAAGCAGTACAAGCAGTACAAGCAGTACAAGCAGTATGAGCAGTATGAGCAGTTCAAGCAGCACCTGACCGTTAATCGATGAGCGGGGCGGCATGTATCGCCCCGCCACGGCGAGTATGGGTGGAGACACGATGGGCGACGCAGACAGCGCGACAGCGCAGATGTCCGCGCAAACGGCCTTGTTCAGGGCCGAGCGCGTAGGCAAGTCGTTTGGTCCGGTGATGGTGCTGCGCGATATCGATCTCGACGTGCGCGGCGGCGAAGTGCATGCCGTGCTCGGCGAAAACGGCGCGGGCAAGTCGACGCTCATGCGCATTCTGTCGGGGCACTACGCTCCCGACGCGGGTCAGCTCTGGCTCGACGGCAAGCCCATTGCCTTTCGGACCCCGGTCGAGGCCGAAGCGCACGGTGTGGTGCTCATCCACCAGGAAATCCTGCTCGCCGAAAGTCTGACCGTCGCGCAGAGCCTGTTTCTTGGACGCGAACTGCGGCGAGGTCCTCTTGTCGACGACCGGCGCATGCGCTCGATCGCATCGGCACGCCTTGCGGAACTCGGTTGTCACGCCTCACCCGATGCACGCGTGCGCGATCTGCCGATCGCCGATCGCGCGCTTGTGCAAATCGCGCGGGCGTTGCTCGAACCCCATCGCGTCGTCATCTTCGACGAGCCCACGGCGGTCTTCACGCCGCATGAGGCGCAGGCGCTGTTTGCGATCATCGCCCGGCTCAAGGCGGCCGGCACCGCGATTGTCTATATCTCCCATCGACTCCACGAAATCGAGCAGATCGCCGATACGGTCACTGTGTTGCGCGACGGACGTCATGTGATCACGCGGCCCGCCGCGGGCATGACGCAACTCGATATGGCGCGCTTCATGGTCGGCCGCGATATGTCGACCCTCTATCCGCCCAAGCCGCCGTTGCCCGCACCGGATGCGCCGGTCGTACTCGATGCGCGCGACGCGATCGTGCCCGGGCACGTCGAGCATGCGTCCTTTTCACTGCGTCAGGGCGAAGTGCTGGGCTTTGCGGGGCTGATCGGCGCGGGACGCACTGAACTCTTTGAAGGCCTGCTGGGCTTGCGGCCTGCGCGCATCGGTGGCCTCGAAGTCGAGGGCCGGCCTCAGCACTTCAAGGGTGCGCGCGATGCGTTCAAGGCGGGACTCGCGTATCTGACCGAAGACCGCAAGGGCAAGGGGCTGCTGTTGAATCAGCCGCTCGTGCCGAATCTCACGCTGGCCGCACTCGAGGATTTCTGCAGCGGGCCGTTGATCGATCGCGCGAAAGAACAGCAGGGCTACACGCAGGCGCAGACGCGGTTCGATATTCGCGCCGGCCGGCGCGACCTCCTTGCGCGCCAGCTTTCGGGCGGCAATCAGCAAAAGCTTCTGCTGGCCAAGATGCTGCTCGTCGATCCGTCGATCGTGGTCATCGACGAGCCGACGCGCGGCATCGATATCGGCACCAAGAGCCAGATCTATGCGTTTATCGCAGCGCTGGCGTCGAGCGGCAAGGCGTGTGTCGTGATCTCTTCGGAGATGCAGGAACTCATCGGCCTGTGTCATCGCGTGATCGTGATGCGGGCGGGCCAGATCGTGGGTGAGGTCGAGGGTGATGCACTGACCGAAGATGCGATCGTGGTGCTGGCCACGGGGGCGGAGCATGCCGAAGTCGTTGGTGAAGCGGCTCCGGAAGCTGCAGGTTGATGGGACGTGCCGGGCGCATGAGGAAGGGCGTACGACGCATGACGTACAACGCATGACGCATGGCGAATGACGCATCACGCATGACGGATGCGGCCGATACGAACCGGCTGCCGATGAAACGAGAACGACATGATGAATACCCCGACCACTGCAGCGCCTCCTGCCACGCGACGCTGGCGTCCCGATCTGGCGACGCTCGCGCCATTTATCGCCTTAGTGTTGTTGCTGATCGTCGGCACGTTCGTGAACCCGAACTTCCTGAGTGCCGACAATTTGCTCAACGTCATCACACGCTGTGTGTTTGTCGCGCTCGTGGGCATCGGAGCGACATTCGTGATCGGTGCGGGCGGGCTCGATCTGTCGGTTGGCTCGATGACCGCGTTCGTCGCGGGTGTGATGATCATGACGATCAATGCGGGTAGCGGCGAGCCGAGTGTCGGTGCGCTGGTCTTGCCCATGATCGTGGCCGTCGCGCTGGCGTCGGCATGCGGTCTTGCGAATGGGCTGATCACGACGTTCGGCCGTATCGAGCCGTTTATCGTCACGCTCGGGACCATGGGCGTGTTCCGCGCGCTGATCACGTATCTCGGCGACGGCGGCACGATCTCGATGCATTCGAGCAACCTGCGTGACTTCTATCGGCCTGTCTATTTCGGCAACGTGCTTGGCGTGCCCATTCCCGTACTCGTGTTTGTCATCGTCGCGCTGCTCGCTTCGCTGCTGATGTACCGCACGCCGTTCGGCCGTCACGTCACCGCGATCGGTTCGAACGAAGAGGTCGCGCGCTATTCGGGCGTGTCGATCTGGCGCGTGCGCACGCTGACCTATGTGATCCAGGGGCTCTGCGTCGGTATCGCAACGATCATCTATGTGCCTCGTCTTGGTTCCGCGACACCGACGACAGGCCTGCTCTGGGAGCTTCAGGCGATCACGGCGGTCGTGATCGGGGGCACAGCGCTGCGCGGCGGATCGGCGCGCATCTGGGGGACGGTGCTCGGCGCGATCATTCTTGAAGTCATCGGCAACATCATGGTGCTGTCGAACCATATCAGCGAGTACCTGATCGGCGCCGTGCAGGGGATCATCATCATCGTCGCCATGCTCGCGCAACGCGCGCTGCACCGGCGTCAGAGCTGACGGAGTTTGGCCGCCGGGGGTCCGCGGTCGCGTGACGGATGGATCCCACACACAACTCATTGCGAGGGGACTATGAAGAATCGCTTCAGCAAACTGATGGCCGGCGCCACGCTCGGTGCGGGCCTGAGCCTGGGCCTCGGCCTCGGATGCGCGACATCGGCATCCGCCCAGACGATGGCCGTGTCGATTCCCGCGGCAGACCATGGCTGGACGGGCGGCGTGGTGTACTTCACGAATCGGGAGGCCGACAGCCTGCGCAAGGCCTATCCGAATCTCAAGATCATCGTGAAGACCTCACCGTCGGGGGCGGAGCAGGCCAGCGCCATCGAAGACATGACCTCGACGCAGAAGATCGACGCGCTCGTCGTACTGCCGCAAAACTCCGATGAACTGACGTCGACGCTTGCGAACGTCAAGAAGAAGGGCGTGTTCATCACCGTCGTCGATCGTGGTCTTAAGGACGCGTCAATTCAGGATCTTTATGTCGCCGGCAACAATCCGGAACTGGGCCGCATCGCGGGTGAGTACTTCAAGAAGAACCTGCCGCAGGGCGACATCGTGATCCTGCGCGGGATTCCGACCGTCATCGACGACCAGCGGGTCAAGGCCTTCCAGGAAGCGATCAAGGGCACGAAGATCAATGTGCTCGACATGCAGTACGCGAACTGGAATCGCGACGATGGCTTCAAGGTCATGCAGGACTTCCTGTCCAAGCACAAGCACATCGACGCGGTCTGGTGTCAGGATGACGACATTGCGGTCGGCGTGCTCGAGGCCATCAAGCAGGCCAATCGCACCGACATCAAGTTCGTGGTCGGCGGCGCCGGCATGAAGGACATGATCAAGCGCGTGGCTGATGGCGACAAGATGATCCCGGTCGACGTGCTGTATCCGCCGGGCATGGTGGCTACGGCGATGAATATTACGGCTGCCAACCTGACGGGCAAGCTTCCGGTGCGCGGCACGTTCATCATCGGTGCGCCGCTCGTGACGAAGGAGAACGCGAAGGAATACTACTTCCCGGACTCCCCGTTTTGAGGCGACGTGCAACGGACGACGTGTAACGGGCGCTGAAACGAACGCCCGCTCCGTGCAAGCCATCGGAGCGGGCCGCGCGCATTCTCCTTACGTTTTCGCGATAACGAGCGCGAGCCACGGGTAACCGGGGCTTGGTGATTTCATTCCGAATCGAAAAGGAGCGCATGTCATGCCGCAGTTGTCCGGTTGTATGGGAGGATTGTTTTCCCGAACGCCCCGAATGGGCTTGTCCGCGAAAGGGAAGCTATCCAGTCCCGTGGAAGCCCACCATCCCGCCGCGTCGCTGGCTGCGATGTCTCGCGACACCATCAATCTGTTTGTCGCACTGGATGCGATTCGCTACCAGGTTGTCGCGCAGAACGCGGATCGCATCGATCAGATGCTCGAACGTTTTCAACGCACGCTCAACCGGAATGAGTCCTATCCGGACGCCGCATTTTCGGAGCGCGTCATTCGGCCGCTGATGACCTGGCTCAAAGCGCTGACTTATCTGCCTGACGAGGGAGAGTTTGCGAAAATCGCGCAATGCGCAGAAGCGATGCTCGAACATATTCCTGCGCCTGAGTCGGAGGTGCGCCGGCCGTTGCGGGAGTTGGGTTCGACCGAGCGGCTCGATGCGCGCGAAGACCCGATTGAGGTCACGCGTGGCCTTGTGAACTGGACGATTCCGCTGCTTCACCGATTCGTCGTCATGCTGAAGTGTCTGGCGACAGGTGAACGGAGTCCCGACACACCGGAAACGCTGCTCGAAGTCATTCGACGACACGAGCATCTGCCGGCCGGGTATTCGGATGGCGCTCATGGCACTCATGGCGAGCTGGAGAGCGGGGTCGAGTATCGGCACCCTTTTGAGGCAGGCGTTCGCGTGTCGGCCGACAACCCTGCCAGCAAGCGGATAAAACGGCACGGAATCATCGAAGCGGCTGCCGCAGCGGATTTCGAGCCGGCCATCGAGCCGAACGTCGGGAAGGGCATGTCGACGCGAGACGAAGCACCGTCGTTCAAAACGCCCGCGGGTCATGAGCCCTTATATGCATCGATTCAGCCCCGCGATGCGTCCGCGCGCAAGCGTCATCGATCCGAACCAGGCGAGTTGGCTCAGGGGCGCAGCAGTGTGCCGGATGCGGACCACGGTGAGCCGCTGGACCTGGTCGTGGGCCCTCGCCAGGCTCCATCCGGATGGGTTCAAAAGGGGCGGTCGATGCCGCGTTCTTCGGGTCCCGAGTGCCGTGAGGTCGGCACGCAGACCGAGGCGCCGTCATGGATCGCCGATATGAAACGGGATCCGGCGTGGCGGACGAATCCGATCTGGTGGGAATCGTTCGAGGCCCGGCATCAAACCGTTCGTATCGAGCCGGCACGCGCCGTCGAAGATCAACGCGAAGAAGCGCTTGTCGACGCGGGGCCATTGCGTCGATACGCGTCAGTCGTCGACGTGCGGGCCGCTCAAGCCGTGGTCAACCGGAATGGCAATGGCACGAGCAATGGCACGAGCGACGGCCGCGGCCGGCGCCCCCGGATCGACAAGGTACCGCCGGCCGACGAGAAGACTCGCAAGACGGTGAATCGCAACGGTCACGCCAACGGTCACATCGACGGCCGGCGAGTCCGGTTTGAAAAGACACCGCCGGCTGACGAGGGCGTTCGCGAGATGTTGATTTAACGCGTGCGGCTGTCTGACTCCGGGGCCATCCTGAGTCGGGGGCATTTCGACTCAGGAGCTTCTCGACCCAGCGGGCTTCTCAACCCAGAGGGTGCCTTGACTCAGGGGACCTCTTGACCCAGGGCTGCTTCGTAAATCGAGAACCACTGTTGAATCGACAGCGTGAGGCGTGTGGCCTCCACCGCCTCATCAAGCACGCTCATGCGCTGCGACCCCGTCAGCACGATCGGTTTGCTTGGCAGACGCAAGATCCATGCGTAGACGACGGTCGCGGGTGAGACGCCAAGCGTTTGTGCGAGGGCGTCGATCGCAGCACGAATCCGCGCGGCGCGCGTCGCATCGGGATCGCCTGCGCCTGTCGAAAACAGACGTCCGCCGCCCAGCGCCGACCAGATCATGGGTGAGACGCCGAGCGACTGGAGTTGATCGAATGTGCCGTCGGTCACCGGATCGAGACGCAGGGGTGAAAACTCCACCTGATTCGTCACAAGCCGCACCGCGCTCGACAGCGATTGATATTGCCACGGCGTGAAATTCGAGACGCCGAAGTGCAGGACCTTGCCTTCGGTATGAAGACGGTCGAAGGCTTCGGCCACTTCGTCGAGATCGAGCAAGGGATCCGGGCGATGAATCAGCAGAAGGTCGAGCCGATCGGTGCGCAGTGCGGCGAGCGACTGCTCGACCGACGCGACGATGTGCGCCGCCGTCGTGTTGTAGTGCTTGAGCGTATGCGCGGGCCTGTTTGGCGTGGTCAGCGCGATCCCGCATTTGCTCACGATTTCCATCTGTTCGCGAATCGACGGTTCGATCGCGATTGCTTCGCCGAACAGTTCTTCAACGGTGTACCCGCCGTAAATATCGGCGTGGTCGAACGTTGTGATACCGCGTTCGATCGCCTGATGTATCCAGGCGAGCCGTTGCGCGGGATCCATATTCCATTCGCCGAGGCGCCACATCCCTGCCGTGACACGCGAAAGGGTCGGGCCCTGAGGGGCGATTTCGATGCGAGGGCTCTGGGTCAACGGAAGGGCTCCGGCCACGTCGGGCGTCGGTGCGCAACATTCAATCACGTGCGCGGGTCATGGCGCATCAGCGCGAAGCCCGCATTTTACGAGATTCGTCGTTGCACGGGCCATTTTGATCGCAAATTGCAAAAGCCCCGGCGCGCATTCGCGCACTGTGCTCACCTGCGCGGTCGAGCTGGTAGCCGCGCAGTGCAGGTGGCCGATGTGTTGTGGTGTCGTGCCGCTGATCTTCATGCCGTTTTCGAGCGAAGAGACTATGAGCTTGTTCAACAACCCGAACGTCCGGATTTACGCCCCTCCCGGGCACGCGACCTCTTGTTGTCACCCAGGTGTGACCTCTACTTCGGCGTCGGTGCCCTCTGCACAATCGACACCGCCCGAGTCGTCAACGAATGCCTTTTGGGTCTGCATCGAGAAAATCAAAAATGTATTCGACGCGATCGCTGCGTGGATTCGGCCGCCTCGCCAGTGGCTTGCGAGCGACGCGTCGGGCGTCGAACTGACGAGGTGCCATTCAAACTCCGATGTCTTTGACCCGGACGACAGCGACGGCTGGTCGAGTCTCTCGGCAGCGCGCCCCATGACGCCAGACGATTCAACGGACCCCGGGCATCGGCCGCGCATGTCGACCCCGGTCGGGTCGCGTCGCTCGTTGGTCTCGAGCGTGGCATCGAACGCGAGCTACGTTTCCTTATCCGAGCGCCAGGGGCAGCGACCACCCGCTACGGATGCCGATGACTACGTCGACATGAGCGATTGGCTGCCTCCGGGATCGCCGACACCCGGGGCGTTGCCCGGCGTTGAATACGTAAACGCACAGCCCAATCATGTCACGAGGATATTTGTCCCGGGCCCCTCGTCGGACAGTCGTCCTGCAGACGCGGGCGGGTCGAACCGGCTTGATGACTTAGCGAGCGAATGCTCCACGCCAGTTCTGAGTTACGTCCCGTCGCCTCGGCATTCGCGGACGATGCGAGCGATCGCACCTTCCGATGCGAAGCCCACGCCTTTGCCGCGATGCCTGAACAAAACCGTGCCAGTTCAGGCATCCGATGCTGACGGGCCGAACCATGCCGAGATCGAGCAGGCGCGGCTTGATCTGTTTCGGAAGAACCACATCGAGTCTGCAAAGCTGGTGATGGACGTTCAAAGGCAGTTCGACGGCCGCGCCAGCGCACCTTCAGCTGACCATCACAGTGCGCGCGGCACGCCGGGCGAAATCGACGTGTGGCAGCCGGTCGACAAGGCGAAAGCGGCAAGCGAATTGATGCAAATCATGGAGCAGACGGCGAGAATCACCGTGGACGAAATCATGCGCGTGTATCGGTGGAGCGGCGCCATGGGTCCGAAGGACGCGCCGATCCCCTCGCCGCGCCTTGGAAGAAGTCCCGCGTGATGCTCAGCGTTTAACTCACGCATTGCCCATCGCACGCCGCGCGCGGCGCCGGTCCACCCGCGCGCGTATCCGATCCAGATACAGATACACGACCGGCGTCGTATAGAGCGTCAGCGCCTGACTGAAAATCAGGCCGCCGACGATCGAGATGCCGAGCGGCTCACGCAACTCGGAACCCTCGCCGTGACCGAAAGCGAGCGGCAGGGCGCCGAGCAGGGCCGCGCAGGTCGTCATCATGATCGGGCGGAAGCGCAGCATGCAGGCCTCGAAAATCGCGTCGCGCGAACTCATGCCGCGGCGCGATGCATCGATCGCAAAGTCGATCATCATGATCGCGTTCTTCTTGACGATCCCGATCAGCAGAAACACGCCGATCAACGCGATGATGCTGAACTCGACGTTGAAGACGAGCAAGGCGAGCAGCGCGCCGACGCCCGCCGACGGCAGCGTCGACAGAATCGTGATCGGATGAATATAACTTTCGTACAACATGCCGAGCACGATATAGATCGCCGCCAGGGCCGCGAGAATCAGCAACGGCTCGTCGCGCAACGATTGCTGGAATGCCTGCGCGGTACCGCTGAAACTGCCGTTGATCGTCGCGGGTACGCCAATCTCGTTCATGGTTTCTTCAATCACGCGCGTCGCATCCGATAGCGATTTGCCCGGCGGAAGATTGAACGAAATCGTCGTCGCGACAAACTGCCCCTGGTGGCTGACGGAGAGGGGCGTATTACCCGGGCCGTAGCTCGCAATTGCCGACAACGGCACCATCGTTTCCTTGGATGTACTGACCGGTGATCCGCTCGACCCGCTCGATTTGCCGCTGGTCGCAATCGCATTGATCGACGCGTTACGCGCGGAGTCCGCCGCAATCGTAGCGGCCGAGGTCGCGCCCGACGACGTGGTGGTCGAAACGCCCGCCGTCAACGCACTCGGCGTCGTCTGCGCGGACACCGTGCCCGCCGGCGCATTCGTCGTCTGGCTGCCCGTCGCGTTGCCGCCCGACGTACTGATCCAGATGTCCTTGAGCGTTTCGGGGCTTTGCCAATACTGAGGCGCGACCTCCATCACGACGTGATACTGGTTCAGCGGGTTATAGATCGTCGACACCTGACGCTGTCCGAACGCGTCATACAGCGTGTTGTCGATCTGGCTCGGCGTGATCTTGAGTCGCGAAGCAGAAGCCCGGTCGATATTGAGCTGAATATCGAGACCCTTTTGCTGCTGGTCCGAATTGACGTCGACGAGCGTCGGATTCTTCTGCAGTGCCTGAACGAGCTTGTTCGACCAGTCGTACAGCTCGGCACTCGAGTCGCCCAGCAACGTGAACTGATACTGCGCGTTGCTTTGACGGCCACCGACGCGAATATCCTGCACGGGCACAAGGAAGGTCTGGCCACCCGCGACGTGCGCCAGCTTGGGCCGCAGGCGCTGATTCACCTGGTCCGCACTGATCTTGCGTTCGCTGAGCGGCTTGAGCGTGATGAACATAAAGCCCGCATTGGTCGCACGGCCGCCCGTGAATCCGACCACGCTTTCCACCGCCGGGTCCGACTTGACGAGCTTGGTCAGTTCCGTGAACTTGACCTTCATCGCCTGGAACGACGTGGCCTGATCGGCCTGAATGCCGCCGATCATATTGCCCGTGTCCTGCTGCGGGAAAAAGCCCTTGGGCACGATGATGTAGAGGTAGACGTTCAGCGCGATCGTCGCCACAAGGATGAGCATCACGAGCAGCGGCACGCGCAACGCGAACTCGAGCGTGTGACGATAGCCGTTCTGCAGCAGATCGAACGCCGCCTCGAACGCGCGGGAAAGTCGACCTGGTGCCTTTTCGTGCTCGATCTCGTCCTGATTGCGGGCATCCGCATCGGTATCGGTCGCCACGCCTTGCTTGCGCGGTACGCGCAACAGCAACGCGCACATCATCGGCGTGGTCGTCAGCGAGACGAGCAGTGACACGCCGATGGCCAGCGACAGCGTCATCGCAAACTCGCGGAACAGCCGTCCTACGATGCCGCCCATCAGCAGGATCGGCAGAAACACGGCAACGAGCGACAGCGACATCGACACGACCGTAAAGCCGACTTCCTTGGCACCGAGCAGCGAGGCCTGCAGCCGCGACATGCCGTTTTCCATATGCCGCGAAATGTTCTCGAGCACGACGATCGCATCGTCGACGACAAATCCGGTCGCGATCGTCAGCGCCATCAGCGACAGGTTGTCGATGCTGTAGTGGAGCAGATACATCGCGCCGAACGTGCCGACGATCGAGATGGGCACCGCGACACTCGGAATCAGCGTCGCGCGCACGCTGCGCAGGAACGCGAACACGGTCAGGATCACGAGCACGATCGCGATGATCAGCGTGTAGCCCGTGTCGCGCAACGAGGCGCGAATCGTGATCGAACGGTCGGCGGTCGGCGTGATCTCCACATCGGCGGGCATCGAGCGCTGAAGCTGCGGCAGGATGGCCTTGACGCGGTCGATCGTCTCAATGATGTTGGCGCCCGGCTGACGATACAGGATCACGAGCACAGCGGGTTCGCTATTGAACAGACCCAGATTGCGAAGGTCTTCGACCGAGTCGACCACTTCGCCGACATCGGTCAGCTTGACCGGCGCATTATTGCGATAGCCGACGATCAGTTCGCGGTACTGGCTCGCCTGCCGCGCCTGGTCATTCGTATAGATCTGGAAGTGCCGGTTGTCCTGGTCGTACGAGCCTTTCGGTGCATTCGCATTGGCCGAGGCCAATGCGGCGCGCACATCTTCGAGGCCCACGCCGTAGTGAAAGAGGGCATAGGGCTGAAGCTCGACGCGCACGGCGGGGTTTGCCGAGCCGCTGACATCGACTTCGCCGACGCCGTCGACCTGCGACAACGCCTGCTGAAGCACGGTCGCGGCCGAATCGTAGAGTTGCCCGCGCGTGAGCGTGCGCGACGTCATCGCCAGCACCATGATCGGTGCGTCGGCCGGATTGACCTTGTGATACGACGGGTTTTGCCGCAACGCGGTCGGCAGGTCCGCGCGCGCGGCGTTGATGGCCGCCTGCACGTCGCGCGCCGCACCGTCGATATCGCGGTCGAGACCGAATTGCATCGTGATCCGCGTCGAACCGAGCGAGCTCATCGAGGTCATCTCGGTCACATCGGCGATCTGTCCAAGATGCCGCTCGAGCGGACTGGCGACGCTTGTCGCGACCGTGTCCGGGCTCGCGCCCGGCAGATTCGCCTGCACCGAAATCGTCGGAAAGTCGACCTGCGGCAGCGGCGAGACGGGCAGCTTGACGAAGGCGAACGCACCGGCAAGCGCGATCCCGATCGACAACAGGGTCGTCGCGACAGGCCGGCTGATAAAGAGCTTCGAGATATTCATCGAAACGCCTCAGACATCCGCGCCGGCGCGACCCGCGTCGCGACCGCGGCCGAAGCGTTCACGCATGCGGCGGCCAAGGTGATCGAAGCCCAGGTAGATGACAGGGGTCGTGAACAGCGTCAGGAGCTGACTCACCACCAGGCCGCCCGCGATCGCGATACCGAGCGGATGGCGCAATTCCGAACCCGCGCCCCAGCCGAGCATCAGCGGCAGCGCGCCGAGCAGGGCCGCCATGGTCGTCATCAGAATCGGACGGAAACGCAGCAGGCACGCCTGATAGATCGCTTCGCGCGGCGACTTGCCTTCATCGCGCTCCGCTTCGAGTGCGAAGTCGATCATCATGATCGCGTTCTTCTTGACGATGCCGATCAGCAGCACGATCCCGATGATGGCGATCACATCGAGATCCTTACCCGCGATCATCAGCGCAAGCAGTGCGCCGACACCCGCGGACGGCAGCGTCGAGAGAATCGTGATCGGGTGAATGAAGCTCTCGTACAGCACGCCAAGCACGATATACATCGTGACGATCGCGGCCAGGATCAGGAACAGTTCGTTGGACAACGACGATTGGAACGCCAGCGCCGCGCCCTGGAACCGTGTCGTGAACGAGCCGGGCAGTCCGATGTCCTTCTCGGCCTGCTCGATGGCCTTGACCGCTGCGCCGAGCGACGCGCCCGGCGCGAGGTTGAACGAGATCGTGGTCGACGGGAACTGGCCGAGATGGCTGACGACGAGTGGCGAGGTCTGTTCCGTGAAGGTCGCGATGGCCGACAGCGGCACCTGGCCTGTGGTCGACGTCGACGACGGCAGATACAGATCGCCGAGCGACTTCGTGGTGTGCTGAAGCGTCGGATCGGCCTCCATGATCACGCGGTACTGATTCGTCTGCGTGAAGATCGTCGAGATGATCCGCTGGCCGAACGCATCGTACAGCGCGCTGTCGACGGTCGCGGGCGTAATGCCGAAGCGGGCCGCGGTGCCGCGGTCGATATTGATAAAGACCGAAGCGCCGCTTTGCTGGAGATCGCTCGCGACATCGGCGAGCGCACCCGCCTGCTTGAGCTTGTCGACGAGCTTGGGCACCCACGTATTGAACTCGGTCGAGTTCGCGTCTTCGAGGATGAACTGGTACTGCGTCGCGCTGACCGTCGAGTCGATCGTCAGATCCTGCACCGGCTGCATGAACAGCTGGACGCCCGGCACCTGGTCCGTGCGTTGCTGGATGCGCCGGATGATCTCGCTGGCGTTCGCGCTGCGGTCATCGAACGGCTTGAGGTTGATCAGGAAGCGACCGGTGTTCAAGGTCACGTTCGTTCCGTCGACACCGATAAACGACGACAGACTTTCGACGTCAGGGTCCTTGAGAATCTCTTCGGCGAGCGCTTGCTGGCGCTCGGCCATCGCCTTGTACGACGTCGATTGCGTCGCCTGCGAGATACCCTGAATCACGCCCGTGTCCTGAACCGGGAAGAACCCCTTCGGGATCACGATATAGAGCAGGGCGGTGACGACAACCGTGAGCAATGCAACCAGCAGCGTGAGCCGTTGATGATCGAGCACGACAGTCAGGCCGCGGCCGTACTGGGCGATGACCCAGTCGAAGAACGCGCGTGAACGCGCTTCGAAACTGCGGCTGCCCTTGGGCGGGCTATGGTGCAGCAGCCTGCCGCACATCATCGGCACGAGTGTCAGTGACACGATGGCCGAAATCACGATCGTCACGGCGAGCGTGATCGCGAACTCGTGGAATAGCCGTCCGACGACGTCACCCATGAACAGCAGCGGAATCAGCACGGCGATCAGCGACACAGTCAGCGAAATGATCGTGAAGCCGATCTGCTTCGATCCCTTGAGTGCGGCATCCAGCGCCGACTCGCCGGCTTCGACATAGCGTTCGATGTTCTCGATCATCACGATCGCGTCATCGACGACGAAGCCGGTCGCGATGGTCAGCGCCATCAGCGACAGATTGTCGAGCGAAAACCCGCAGAGATACATGACGCCAAGCGTGCCGACCAGCGAGAGCGGCACCGACAGGCTCGGGATGATCGTTGCGTACGCGTTCGACAGGAACACGAAGATCACGATCACGACGAGCAGGATCGACATGCAGAGCTCGAACGCGACGTCGCGCACCGAGGCACGGATCGTCGTCGTCCGGTCCGTCAGCACCTGCACTTCGACGGCGGAGGGCAGCGTCTGACGCAATTGCGGCAGCAGCTTCTGGATCGCGTCGACGGTCGCGATCACATTGGCGCCGGGCTGGCGCTGGACGTTCAGAATCACCGCGGGCGTGCCGTTCATCCATGCGCCGAGCTGCGCGTTTTCGGCGCCGTCGACGATCTTCGCCACATCGGTCAGCATGACCGGCCGGCCGTTCTTGTAGGCGATGACGGCGGTCTGATATTCCTTCGCGCTCTGAAGCTGGTCGTTCGCGTTGATCGCGTAGGCGCGTGAGGGGCCGTCGAAGTTGCCCTTCGGCGTATTGACGTTGAGGTTCGAGATCGAGGTGCGCAGATCGTCGAGATTCAGGCCATACGCCGCGAGTGCGCGCGGGTTGGCCTGGATGCGCACGGCCGGCCGCTGGCCGCCGCTGATACTGACCAGGCCGACGCCGGGCACCTGCGAGATCTTTTGCGCCAGCCGCGTGTCGGCGAAGTCTTCGACCTGCGTCAGCGGCATCGTCTTCGACGTCAGCGCGAGCGTGATGACCGGCGCGTCGGCCGGATTGACCTTGGCGTAGATCGGCGGGGCAGGGAGGTCGGCGGGCAGCAGGTTGCCGGCCGCGTTAATGGCGGCCTGGACTTCCTGTTCGGCGATATCGAGCGGCAAGTCGAGGTTGAACTGCAGCGTGATGACCGAAGCACCCGCCGAACTCGTCGACGACATCTGGTTCAGGCTCGGCATCTGGCCGAACTGGCGCTCGAGCGGCGCGGTGACCGATGAAGTCATGACGTCCGGGCTCGCGCCCGGATAGAACGTCTGGACCTGGATGGTCGGGTAGTCGACCTCGGGCAGCGCGGACAACGGCAGAAAGCGCAGCGCGACAAGGCCCACCAGCATGATCGCGGCCATCAGCAGCGCGGTGCCGACCGGGCGCAGGATAAAAAGGCGTGAAGGGTTCATGCTTTACCCGTCACTCGCTGTCGCTCGCGTGGTGGTGCCGGTGCGCATGCGCACCGGAGGCGCCGGACGCGCCCGATGCCCAGCCGCCGGCGGCGCTAGCACCACTCGCACCACTTGCGCCGTTAGCGCCACGGGCCGGGATCACGACCTTCGCGCCTTCCTTCAGACGATCGGCGCCGTCAGTCACCACCGTTTCGCCGACCTGGAGACCCGACACGATGCTCGTGCGTTCCTTGTCGATCGGCCCGACCTTCACGACACGCACCGTCACCGTGTTATCGGGCTTGACCACGTAGACGAACTGACCGATCGACCCTGTCTGCACCGACGAACTCGGGACGATGACGGCGTTGTGAATCGTGTCGACGAGCAGCTTGGTATTCACGAACTGGTTCGGGAACAGCAGGCTGTCCTTGTTTTCGAACAGCGCGCGCAGCTTGACCGTGCCCGTGGTCGTGTCGATCTGGTTGTCGAGCGTATCGAGATGGCCGCCTTCGAGCGAGGTCGTGCCGCTACGGTCGTAGGCGGTCACCGACAGCTGCGCGCCCGTCGACACGCGCTTGAGCACGGCCGGCAGGTTGTCTTCCGCGAGCGTGAAGATCACGCTCATCGGCTGCATCTGCGTGATGATGACCACGCCGTTCGTGTCGCCCGTCTGCACATAGTTGCCGGGGTCGACCTGACGCAGACCGATGCGGCCCGACACGGGCGCGGTGATATGCGCATAGACGAGGTCGAGCTTCGCCGTATCGATCGCGGCCTGATCGGTCTTGACCTGACCTTCGTATTGCTTGACGAGATAGACCTGGTCGTCGGCCTGTTGCTGCGAGATCGAGTCCTGCTTGATCAGCACCTGATAGCGGGCGAGGTCGGTGCGCGCCTGCGCGAGCAGGGCTTCGTCCTTGGCCTTCGTACCTTCGGCGTTCTGCAACTGGATCTGGTACGGACGCGGGTCGACTTGCGCGAGGAAGTCGCCCTTCCTGACCATCTGGCCTTCGCGGAACGCGACTTCGGTCAGCGTGCCTGCGATCTGCGTGCGGACCGTGACGGTCGCCAGCGGCGTGACGGTGCCCAGCGCATTGATCGTGACCGGCATCTCGCCGTTCACGACCTTGGCGACGGTGACGGCCTGCGCCTGGTTCATCGCGTACCGGCCGCCGCGACCTCCGCCTGCGCCTGATGCGCCACCCGCACCGCTTGCGCCGCTCGCGCCACTTGCCGCACCCGCGCCACCGGCCTGCGAGGCCTGATGACGGTGATGCAGCCATGCGGCGACGACAACGACGACCACGATGATCAGGACGATCCACAACCAGCGGCGTCTTCCCCGCTCAGGCACGGCGGCGGGCGATTGCGAGGGCGGGGCGGGCTTGCGGTCTTTGTCGTCCATCAGGGAAAGGCGTCGAAAGGGGCGTTGAAAAGGCGTCTTTACAGTCGTGCGACGGGCGTCATGCAGCGTCGGAGAGACCCTGCGGGCCCCGGCGCGATGTTCGTGTGACGGCGCAGACTTGCGCCACGGCGTGAGTGCCACGCAGAACCACGAGATGCTACGTCCCTCCGATGACACAGTCTAGCGGTCATTCTTTCTACCAGTTACGATCGATTCAACCATGTGGGCTAAAGGGAATCGCGTGCCGGACCCACGCTACAATCGCACGATCGCTGTTTAGCCAGGTTGTTGAATCTGCATGGAAGTCCAACGCACGCCGCTCGTTTCGCCTTCGCTCGGTACGACGCGCGAACTCGTGTCCTATCACTACGGACCGGCGCATGCCGCGCGCCGTATCGTGATCCAGTCTTCGGTGCATGCCGACGAGACCCCGGGCATGCTCGTGTCCTGGGTGCTCAAGCGGCGCCTGGCCGAGCTCGAGCGCGAAGGTCTGCTGCGCGCCCATATCGTGCTGGTGCCGGTGGCCAACCCGGTCGGCCTCAACCAGCGCGTGTCGGGCAGCCTGATTGGCCGGTTCGACACGGATAGCGGTCAAAATTTCAACCGGCGTTTTCTCGATATCGCGGCCCTGGTCGGCGATGCGCTTGAAGACCAGCTCAGCGGTGACGAGGCGCGCAATGGCCTGCTCGTGCGCAAGGCGGTCCGCGAGGCGCTCGAGGCGCGCACGCCGCGCACCGAGATCGAGTCGCTGCAGCTCGCGCTGCATCGGCTGGTCGTCGACGCCGACCTCGTGCTCGACCTGCATTGTTCGCTCGAGGGCGTGCTGCACTTGTATACCCACGAAGCCGCATGGCCGACGTTCGAGCCGCTCGCGCGGTACCTCGGTGTCGGCACGTCCTTGCTATGCGGGGACTCGGGTGGGCATTCGTTCGACGAAGCGATCAACCTGGGCTGGAGCCGCCTCGCGGAGCGCTTTGGCCGGGTGCGACCGGTGCCGGCCGCGCCGATGGTCGTCTGTGTCGAGCTGCGCGGGCTCTACGACGTCACGCATGAACTGGCGGAACACGATGCGGATGCCATCCTGCAATTTATCGGTCTGCGCGGTGGCATCGCCGGCGGCGTGGCGCCACCGCCCGAGCTGATCCGTGGCCCGATGCCCCTGTCAGGGTCCGAGCAGATCGACGCGCCGAGCGCCGGCGTACTGGTCTACCGGGCGCCGCTCGGCGCGTGGCTCAAGCCGGGCGATGCGGTCGCCGATATTGTCGACCCGTTGTCGGATCGGGTGACGACGCTCGTCTCGGCAATCGAAGGCGTGCTGTTCACGCGGCGCGTGGTGCGCTACGTCCACGCAGGCGCGATGGTCGCGCAGATCGCCGGTCCCAAGCCGTTCCGGACGGGGAACCTCCTGACGGCTTAATCGTGTTCCCTGGTCGTGCCGGAGCGCAGCTCGCAGCGGAGGGCGGATCTTTTCAAGGAAGCCCGCCTGCGATCCGGCACCGCTTGTGCGCCGGACGCGATGCGCAGTCGCTTTTATCCGCCGCCACCTAGCTTTCCGCCGCCACGCGCCAGACCCGAACCGGTCATTTTTGGCTTTTCTCGAAAAGCACGGGATAATGTGCGCGACCGCACCCTGGAGCGGTGTCTTGCCTCAAATCCGGCGGCGTGCCGCGGATTTGCTGCCTGGTTGGTACTGTCTTGCCGGTCGGTGTGCCGGTAGCCCGCGAGCACGCGTTGTGCAATTGTGCGTGCGGGCGTGCAACATCGGGTATTCGACTGCCGTCACGTATTCGCCAAGCACCGGAAGACGCCGAACGCATGAGACTTTTCACCAAGGGCTTGCTGCTGATCGCCGTACCGAGCGCCTTCGAGATCGGGTTGCTGGGTCTTGTCTATATGACCCATCTCGATACCGAAACCGCCGGGAACTGGGCCGCGCATAGCAAGCTCGTTATCGGACAGACCAACGACGTGCTCGAGCCCATGCTTGCGCAGGCGATTCGCGTGCGCAGCGCAGCGTTGGCCAACGATCCCGCCGCCATCGACGATTCCGCGTTGTGGACCGAGCTCGACCGGCGCGTCGATCAACTGGCCGATATCGTCGCGGACAATCCCCCCCAGGTCGCCCGGGCGGCGCAGATCCGCAACACGATTCGCCAGTACCGGCAGTGGTCGTCCCATGCCCGCGAACTGATTGAGTCAGGTCAGCACGATGCGCTCGTCGCCCAGTTCAGCGAGCCGCAGGGCAGTGCGCTCGTCGACGCCTTTCGCAAGGAACTCGAGGCATTCAAGGCCGAGGAACTGCGGCTCGACGCGTCGCGCACGCAGGCTGTCCATATCGCGCGCGAGCGTCAGCGCGGCCTGTTGATTGGCGCCGTGCTGGGGTCGATCGCCGTCGCGGGCATCGCGCTGTATATGTTCATCCGGGGGTTTCGCAGCCGCCTGGCCGCACTCGGCGACAATGCCCGGCGCCTGGCCGACAACACGCCGCTGCCGCCGCCGCTGGCCGGCGACGACGAGGTCGCGCAGCTCGACGATATCCTGCATACGACCAGCCGCCGGCTCGCGGCGGCCGACCGTGCGCGCAATGCCGTCAAGCGCGACCTCGAGCACCGTGCGAAGCAACTCGCCCTCGCCAACGAGCATCTGCGTCAGCAGACGGCCGATAACGAGATGTTCATCTACAGCGTGTCGCACGACCTGCGCTCGCCGCTTGTGAATCTGCAGGGCTTTTCGCGTGAACTCGCGCAGGCTTGCAAGGATCTGCGCGAGACCATGCGCGATTTCAATCTGACCGATCGCGAGCGCGAGCGGTTTGCCCAGCTGCTCGACGAGGAGATCGCTGAATCGCTGCACTATCTGCAGACCTCGGTCATGCGCTCCGCAGACATCATCGACGCATTGCTGACGCTGTCGCGTGCGGGACGTGCGGAATACCGTCCCGAGAAAGTGGACCTCAATACGCTCGTGCAGCGCACGGCCGCGCGCTATCAGGCGAAACTCGATCTCGTCGAGGCGCGGCTCGTCGCCCACCCGCTGCCGTCGGTCGAAGCCGACCCTGACGCATTGGAGCAAGTTTTCACGGGCTTGATCGATCACGCGATCGACAGCCTCGAACCCGGGCGCGCACCGCGTATCGAAATTGGTGCACGAGAGCTCGAGGATCATCGTGAGCGTGCTGGACAGCAGCCCGCCCAACCCTTCGTCACGCTGTATGTCGCGGACAATGGCCGCGGCATTCCTGCCGCACAGTTGCCCAAGGTGTTCGCTGCCTTCTATCGTCCGCAAGGCGGCGACGGCGTGGCGCTTGCGCTCGTGCGCCGTATCGTCGAGCGGCACGGCGGACGGCTCTGGGTCGAGTCGGTCGAGGGCGGCGGTTCCACGTTCTATCTGACGTTGCCTGCCGTGCCGGCGACACCCGCCGCACCGCCTGCAACGGCGGAGGCCGCTGCATGATCGACGGCGGGCGGACCCTTGTCATGAGACCCATCGAATCCGGGGCAGGCCTGAGCGCCTGTCTCGCGCAAGCTCACAGCGCGTATTCCGACGCATGGCGTCGTACACGCCGCTACGCAGATTTTTTTCCAATATGAGTGACGTTCAACCCTCCTTGCGCGAAGCCGTGCACGTGCTGCTCGTCGATGACGACGAGGGCCTGTTGCGGCTCGCGAGCCGTGCGCTGCAACGCTGCGGCCATTATGTAACGACCGCGGCAACGATTGCGCGTGCGCACGAGGCCATCCGCGAGTCGGCACCCGACGTGATCGTCGTCGACTATCAGCTCGACGGTGTCGAAACGGGTCTCGAGTTTCTGCGCGCGTTGCGCGCCCATGGATTCAGCTTCCCGGCGGTGCTGGCCACCGGCTTTGCTGACGAGAAACGGGTCATTGAAGCGCTGCGCGCGGGTGTCGGCGATGTGGTGCCGAAAACCGCCGACTATTTCGACTTCCTGCCCGAAGCCATCGACCGCGTGCTGGCGCAGGCGCGCCTGCAGCGCGAGCTCGTCGAGGCCGAACGCATGCGCGAGCGCGAGAAACACTATCGGCTCCTCGCTGAAGCGATCCCGCAACTGGTCTGGACCACCGAGCCCGACGGGCGGGTCGACTACATCTCGAAGCAGTTCGTCGACTACACGGGCCGCTCGCACGACGATGCGCTCGGCGACGGCTGGGGCCAATGGCTGCTGCATCCCGACGACTTCACAGGCACGATGGCCGCGTGGAACGAAGCGGTCGAGTCGCGCGACGAATATGATCATCAGCATCGCTTGCGCGGCGCCGATGGCGAGTACCGCTGGTTCCACTCGCGTGCACGGGCCTTGCGCGATCAGTCCGGGCGGATCAGCAAATGGTTCGGCACGAGCACCGACATCGATGCGCAGCGCCGTCTCGCTGAAGAACGCGAGCGCTTGCTCGACGCCGAACGCGCGGCACGCTCGGAGGCGGAGCGGGCGGCACGCGTCAAGGACGAATTCGTCGCGACGCTGTCGCACGAACTGCGCACGCCGCTCAATGCGATCGTCGGCTGGGCGCAGTTCCTGTTGCGCGACGCGACGGACCCTGCTCGCGTGCACAAGGGCTTGCAGGTGATCGACCGCAACGCGCGGCTGCAGGCACAGATGGTCGACGACCTGCTCGACCTGAGCCGCATCATTTCCGGCAAGCTCCGCCTCGATGTGCAGCAAGTCGATCTGCGCCAGGTCATCGACGACGTGATCAGTTCGCTGCAGCCCGCGGCCGATGCCAAGGAGATTGCGGTCTCGACCGAGCTCGCCGAGACCGGTTCGATTCAGGGTGATCCGTCGCGGCTCCAGCAGGTCATGTGGAATCTGCTTTCGAATGCGATCAAGTTCACGGACCGGCGCGGCAACGTCGCCGTGCGGCTCGTCGAGCATGATGGTTCGGTCGTGATTTCGGTCGCCGATACGGGACAAGGCATCTCGCCCGAATTCATGCCGCACGTGTTCGAGCGCTTCCGTCAGGCCGATGCGAGCACCACGCGCCAGTACGGCGGTCTCGGGCTCGGACTGTCGATTGCCAAGCAGCTCACCGAACTTCACGGCGGGCGCATCGGCGTCGAGAGCGGCGGGCAGGGGCTGGGTGCGACGTTCAGTGTCGAGTTGCCGGTGGTCCGCACACCACGCGCTGCTGTCCAGGGCGAGGGCTATGTGCCCGAAGATCCCGAGCGGCTCGCGGGGCTTCGCGTGCTGGTTGTCGAAGATGAGGACGATGCGCGCGACCTCACGCGTCATATTCTCGAATCACTCGGTGCACGCGTCACCGCCGTGGCGAGCACGCCGGCCGCGCTCGCGGCCTTCGACCTCGAACGACCCGATGTGGTCGTCAGCGATCTGGGCATGCCCGGGCAGGACGGCTATGAACTGATTCGCCAGCTGCGTATTCGCGACGCGAGCGTCGGGCGGCTGACGCCGGCCGCGGCGCTCACCGCGCAGGCGCGCAGCGAAGACCGCAAGCGCGCATTGATGGCGGGCTTTCAGTCGCATCTTGCCAAGCCGGTCGATCCGCTCGAGCTCTCGAGCGTCGTCGCGGAACTGGCGGGACGTTGAACTGCGTGCGGTCGCAGGCGTTGCAGGCCACGGTGGTGATGTGTCCTTGCGCGCCTGCGTCACTCACTACGCGGCCAGGAGCGCGCGGTACCGAATCCATCGGGTCGCCCGCGCCAGCACGGGCGTCGTCATCCCGGCGTCAAAACTTGTAGTCCGGATTCTTCGGGTCGAACGTCGAGTCATCGAACTGGCGCTCCACGACCTGGTTGTAGAAGATCTTTTCGAAGAGCTGGCCGTCGTTGTCGTACGATTCGACGCAGCGGAACCACGGGTGCTTGAGATCGATGCCCAGCCGCTCGCGTTTGGCGTAGTACGTCGGCCGCCCTTCGGGCGTTTCCCATATGAACACGACGAGCCGCATGCCGTGGTCGTGCGTCACCTCCACCTGCGACGGATAGGTGATGCCCGCGGCACGGAACTTCTCGACCTCCGAGGCATAGCGATGGGCGACGTACTGGAGCCCGATATCGCGCACCGAGTGATTCGACTGCGCGCGGGCGAACGTGCCGTTCAGCGATGTCCAGATCGATACCGCGCTGAGCAGCCCGCCGAGGTGGCCATACATCTGGTCAGGCTTGCGCGTTTCGTCATAGAGCACTTCCTGGCCTTTGTGCGGGCCGCCGGGCAGCCACTTCGCGTAGATCTGCATCGGCGACTGCCGGTAGCGTACGTCGATATGCTCGGGATCATTGGGCCAGCGGCGGTTCACGCGCTCCTGGCGGTCCATTTCGAATTCGTATTCGCCGAGCTGGTCGACGCCATGTTCGACGTAGCTTGCGAGACCCTCGGATGAGACGCCTTTGAACAAGGCGACGAGCTGGTCGTCGTCGAGCTTGTCGAGCGTGCCGTCATGGGCCGCCCCGGTCAGCCACTGCGCTTGCGCATCGGCGCCGAGTTTCGACAAGTCGGGAAGGGTGTCGCTCGCCGCCGCGGCACCCGGCAGGAACCCTGCGAGCATGCCCACACAACAGATTCGTCCCAGCCACTTCCGACCATCCATGCCGCCTCCATCCGTTCGAGTGATGTCGGGCTGCGCGAGCCCATCGAATCGGGAAGCCACATGGCCCGGCGCACGTGCGACACAGCATATGCCGCACGGCCCGGATTGTGTTCGCGTCAGAACACGCGGTAGCGGAAGCTGCCGGCCGTGGTGCTGCCGGGCCAGCTGATCGGCGTGCGCGACCCGCCGGTGCTCGCGTGAATCTTCTGCGACGGATCGCCGACCACCGAGCTGCCCGAGCGTTCGCCCGAACCATTGCCCGACTGGCGCGACGTGCCGCCCGATCCGCGAGACTTGCTGTCTTCTGTCTCGCTCGTCGGGTTGACATTACCCGTTCCCGACGAGTTCAACGTTTGAGGATCGCGCTCTATTTCATTGGATTTCTGCCTGGCAGCGCGTTCGGCCTCTTCTTCGGCCGCTGCCTGGGCTTCAACCGCATCCGCGTCACCGAGCACGGCCGCGAAGGTCGCGAACGATGCTTCGTCGGGCACCGGCGCCTTGAGTGCGGCGACCATCAGCGAGGCGAGCCGGGCGATCAGCTGGAGATCGCTCAAGGGTTCGCCATGCGCGAACTGCGCGATCAGCTTGTCGGTATCGCTGCCGGCGAGCACACCCGAGAGCGCGCCGATCGAGAAATTGAGGCGCCAGCCGAGTTCCTCGCGCGGCAGATGCGGCAGCGCATGACCGAACGCGGCGAAGATACGGTCGGACACCGACGCGTAGTGCTGCGCGAGAAACTCGCGCACGAACGACGACGGATCGGTGTACGCGCGGCCCAGCAGCCGCAGGAATGCGCGCCCGCCGTGTTGCGGATCGCGCGACAGACGCAGGGCCGGAATGAACAGTGCGCCGAGCACGTGTTCGCAGGTGAGGCCGGCGCCGTCTCCGGCGTCGGCAAAGCGCTTCTCGAAGCGGTCGAGCAGCTTGAGCCGTTCCTGATTGAGCCGGTCGAGCCGTCGCGCCAGCATCGAGTGGATCAGCGCTTCCTTACTGCCGAAGTGATAGTTGACCGCGGCCAGATTGACCTCGGCGTGAGCTGTGATCTGCCTGAGCGACATGGCTTCGAAGCCATGTTCGATAAAGAGATCTTCAGCCGCGTCGAGGATACGGCCTTTCGTGTCGCCGCTCGGGCGGGCGCCTGATGCGCGTAGGGTCATCTTCATCTCCTTGTCGTCATTGACCGAATGTCCGGTGAGTCGAAGGGACTACTGCAAAAGCTGAGCCAGCGATCGAGACAGCGTTTGAACTCGGTGTTTTCCCTGTAAAACACGCCTGAAACAGCGGCTTTTACCGCGCGCTGCTTTCATTTCTTTCGGGATGTCGCAAAAAACGCCGTGTTGTCGCGTGGTTCTGTTACGTAACGCGGGGCGGATGTGACGAAACATCTGATTCAAGCGCTGCGTACCGGGACGGGTGTCTAGGCTTCGCAGGTCGCGCCGGGTTATCGGTTGTCTTCAGCGGTGTCCGATAACCCGCTATACGTACGACACGCGAAAACGGATGCGTTCCCGAAATCAGGCGTTTGTATGAATGCAGCACGGAGCGGGCCGTCTCTTGTGAGGAGTGACGGGGAGTGGCAGCGAGTGACAGCGAGTGACGAGGCGCTGCGGTGAGTCGGAACGGGGTCGGAAGAGAGTCGGGGAGGCGTTGCGCAGGAGCGCGTGGCGTCGCGGGGCCTGTGCGCCCCGGTGAGACCGGAGGCGCACAGCAGGTCGAGAGGCGCGCACGCGCGCCCCTCTCGATGCCGGTGTCCTACGTCGTCGCGCCGCCGGGTACGACTTTGGCCGTCTGTGTCATGTCGATGCCACGCCGTTCCGGACCGAACAGGATGATGGCGGCAATGATGACCGCGACCGTGCCGGCAATCGTCGCGAGCGCGATGGAATAGTTGCCGTCGTGCGCGAGCGCGATCTTGGCCTGCCATACGGCATTGACCGACGCGAGCAGGTTGCCGAGCTGGTAGACCAGGCCCGGGAACGTCGCGCGGATTTCATCCGGCGAGATCTCGTTGAGGTACACCGGAATCACGCCCCATGCGCCCTGTACCGAAATCTGCATCAGGAACGCGCCGAGTGCGAGCATGCCGACCGTCGTCGAGAATGCCCACACGTAGATAAACGGCAGCGCGAGCAGGGCGGCGATAAAGATCGCGCGACGGCGTCCGATCTTCTCCGAGAAGCGGCCGAACGTCAGCCCGCCGACGATGGCGCCGATGTTCAGCACGACGGTAATGAACGACACCGTATGCGGATCGAAGTGATGCTGTTCGCGCAGGAAGGTCGGATACAGATCCTGCGAGCCGTGGCTGAAGAAGTTGAAGCACGTCATCAGGATGATCGCGAACACCGACAGCTTCCAGTTGTGCTGGATCGTCTTGAGCAAGCCGACGCGCTCACGCTTTTCCATCACCTGGAACGCGGGCGACTCGGGCACGTGCGAGCGCACATACAGTACGAGCAGCGCCGGGATCACGCCGACGAAGAACATGCCGCGCCAGCCGATATGCTGATACAGGCCGCCGAAGACGAGCGAGGCAAGCAGATAACCGCTCGGATAGCCCGCTTGAAGAATGCCCGATACGAGGCCACGCGACTTCGGCGGAATGCTTTCCATCGTCAGCGCCGAGCCCACGCCCCATTCGCCGCCCATGGCGATACCGAACAGGCCGCGCAAGATCAGCAGCATCGTGAGGCTCGTCGAGAAGCCGGACAGCAGCTCGAGCACCGAGTACGCAATGATATTGACCATCAGCGTCGGACGGCGGCCGAATTTATCGGCGAGTCGCCCGAAGATCAACGCGCCCAGCGGTCGCATGAACAAGGTCAGGGAAATCGCGAATGCCACGTCAGGAATCTTGACGCTGAACTCATTGGCGATGTCCTTGAGGATGAACACCATCAGAAAGAAATCGAATGCGTCGAGTGTCCAGCCCAAATAGGCTGCCACCGTCACGTGTACCTGCTCTCGCGTCCAGCTCATCTGTGTTCTCCTCGCTTATTGATGTTTGCCACGATGATGTGCGCCACGACGCGGGCTGGCTTTCGATTTCCTTGCCGGACGTCGACCCCATTTGGTTCGGAGTGTAGCGCAGCCTCCGCCGCGCGCGCCCGCCAGGCCCGTGTTGTCAGGGTTTGTCCCGACTTTTAAGAACATTCTTAACTGATTGATCGCACGCGTGTTTTGGTATGCGATCTCCATCTGGCATGCCAGTTAAAGTGAATTCCATTCATTTGGCTTGAAACCCCGATTTCATATGCATTGCAAGCAAAAGAAGAAACATTTACCTGAAATATTATTCTCCGTTCGATTATCGAACCGCAAACGTTTTACCGTGAATTCGAATAAAAACGACTGACGTTTTGTCATTGGGTGTGAAATTTTTTATGCAGGTTAACCCGTTTTTACCTAAAGGTCGGATGAATGCATCCGTTAATCCCGCTATCACCAGTCGTTATGTGTCGTGAGCGTTGTGCGCAGGTCCGGTAGTCAGGGAGGACAAGCGAAGCAGGGCCGCCGAAATCAATGATTAATACGGTCAATAAAAAATTACTTGCTTCGAAATAAAAATGCGTATTCAGGCGCTTTCAACCGGACAGGGCATGACGAGCCCTGTCCGGGAATTTATTCGCGGAATGCGGTTCAACGGCCGGAGTCAACGACGCATTTCGCGGCACGGAAATTCAATACGGGAGTGTTTATGGACACAGCGGACCTGAACAAACAGCTTGATGCACAGCAACTGAAAGCGGTGTACACCGCGTTGCACCGCGTGCAGGCAGTCATCGAATTCAATCTCGACGGCATCATCGTCGACGCCAACGCCAACTTTCTGGCGACCGTCGGCTACACGCGCGAAGAGATCGTCGGCAAGCATCACCGGATCTTCTGCGACCCCGAGTACGCGGCGAGCGCAGCGTATCCGGCGTTCTGGGCCAAGCTGCGCCGCGGCGAATTCGATGCGGGCGAGTATCGCCGCCTTGGCAAGGATGGGCGCGAGATCTGGATTCAGGCATCGTACAACCCGGTGTTCGACGAAAGCGGTCAGCCGACGCGCGTGATCAAGTTCGCGACCGACGTGACCGAAGTCAAACGCCGTCAGGCGGAATTCGCCGGCAAGATCGATGCGATCGACAAGTCGCAGGCCGTCATCGAGTTCAACCTCGACGGCACGATCCGTCACGCCAACGCGAATTTCCTCGACGTCGTCGGCTATTCGCTCGACGAGATCGTCGGCGAGCACCATCGAATTTTTTGCACGCCCGAGTATGCACAGAGCACGGAGTACCGTCGCTTCTGGCAGAAGCTCAATCGCGGCGAGTTCGACTCGAACCGTTATATGCGCGTGGGCAAGGGCGGCAAAGTGGTCTGGATTCAGGCCACGTACAACCCGATTCTCGATGCGAGCGGCCGGCCCAGCAAGGTCGTCAAATTCGCAAGCGATGTGACCGCCGAGGTCGAACTCGAAGCGAGCATCAAGCGCAAGGCCGAGAGCGATAGCGCAAAGGTCGCCCTGTTGCTCGACTCCGTGCAGCGCGCGGCACGCGGCGACCTCAGCGCCGAGATCGCCGTGAGCGGCAACGAGCCCGTGGACATGCTTGCCGAAGGCATCCGCGCAATGATCGGCGATCTGCGTGGCGTGATCGCGAAGGTGGTCGGCGCGGCAAACGCGTTCAGCGGCTCGTCGAGCCAGATCGCCGACATGTCCAGCACCGTGGCCGCCGGCGCGCAGAGCCTCGGCGCGACGGTCGAGCAGATGAATGCGTCGATCGAGGAACTCACGGCATCGATCAACTCGATCGCGGAAAACGGCCGCGGCGCCGACGGCGTCGCGAAGGCGACGCAACACGAAGCGGTGCTCGGCGCCAAGGCGGTGGCCAAGTCGATCGAGGCGATGGAGCTCATCAACAAGTCGTCCGAGGACATCAGCGAGATCATCAAGGTCATCGGCGAGATCGCGAGCCAGACGAACCTGCTTGCGTTCAACGCGGCCATTGAAGCCGCGCGCGCCGGCGAGCACGGTCTCGGTTTCTCTGTGGTGGCCGACGAGGTGCGCAAGCTCGCCGAGCGCTCATCGCAGGCGACCAAGGAAATCTCGAAGCTCATCAACGAGTCGGTCAAGCGCGTCGCGGCGGGCAGCGATATTTCGCGCCAGGCAGCCGATGCGTTCGAGAAGATCGTGCAGGGCGTCGAACGCACCACGCAGGCGATTTCGGAAATTGCCTGCGCCGCCGACGAGCAGCTGATTGCCGCGCGCGAAGTCAGCGCCGCCATTCAGCACGTCGCCGAAGAGACCGAGAAGTCCGCCACCTCGTGCGACAGCATTGCGCGCGAAACGGGGCAGCTCAGCGTCGGTGCAGGCGACCTCAATTCGATGGTCGGGCGCTTCGTGGTTTGACGGTGCATCGATGGCCGGCGATGGCCCGATGGGCCGGTCGCCGGTCTTCAACAGTTTGCAACACAGGCAGAAGCTTGGCGTGAGCCCCGCATAGACGGTGCGCACGCGGGCCAGGGAGGCCCATGGAATTCGAAACAACACGCGCCGTCTTCAATGCCGGTGCAGGCGGTGCCGGTGGTGCCGCGGGTGCCGACCAGAGCGCAGCATCGACCGGCGGGCTCAACCCCGATCGCTCGCCTGCGCGCGCGCAGGGCATCGACGGCGAACTGACGCCCGTCGAGCTGCGCAAGCTGCTCGCGATGGTGCGCGACCACACCGGCATCACGATGTCCGAACGCAAGCGCACGCTGTTGCAAGGCCGGCTGCGTCCGCGCATGCGCACGCTGTCGATCAGTGGCTACGGTGACTACCTGCGCTTCGTCGAATCGCATCCGCCCGAACTGCCGCACTTTATCGATCTGGTGACGACCAACGAAACTTCGTTTTTCCGCACGCCGCGCGTGTGGTCGTACTTTGCCGATACCTTCCTGCCGCAGTGGCAGGCCGCGCATCCACGCGAGACGCTCAACGTGTGGTCCGCCGCGTCGTCGTCGGGCGAGGAGGCATGGTCGATCGCCATGCATGCCGACGCCATGCGGCTCTCGGCGCCGCACTTCGACTATCGGATCTTCGGCACCGACATCAGCGGCGCCGTGGTGTCCAAGGCGCGTACCGGTCGCTATCAGGGCCGCTCGATCGATCAGCTTCTGGCCGCCAGGCCCGACCTCGTCGCGCGGTATTTCAGCGCCGATGGTGACAGCTGGCGCGTGGTCGGCGATTTGCGCGCGCGCGTTCAGTTCGAACCGTTCAATCTGCTCGAGATGCCGCCACGCGACCGGCACTTCGATATCGTGTTCCTGCGCAACGTGCTGATCTATTTCGATGCACCGACGCAGCAGCGCATCGTCGCGAACGTCGTATCAGCGATGCGTCCTGGTGCTTTGCTCGTGCTCGGCGAGTCCGAGTCGCTTCAGCGTTACGACACGGGCCTGCACTTCGAGCAACCGCTGTTCTACCGAAAGGTCAGCAGCGATGAACGCACCTGATCCGTCACCGTCATCCGGCCTGCGTGCCGACGCGCCTGCGTCCGATCAGATCGTGCGCATCGGCGAAGCGCGACACGCGTCGCAAGGTCTGTTGCGCGCGACACTCGGCTCCTGCGTGGGGATCGGGTTGATCTGGCGCGCACGCGGACGTTGTGTGCTCGCGCACTGCCTGTTGCCGAGTGCGCCGTTGCCCGGCGGCGCGCCGCTGTTCGAGATCGATCGCGATCCGCGCGCCTGTGCGCGTTATGTCGATCGTGCGCTGCCCGTGCTGCTTCGCCTGCTCGAGGCCGACCGTCATGCGCACCGCGAACTCGAAGCCGTGCTCGTGGGCGGCGCAAGCCTCGCCAAGCTCGGCCGCGGCGCGGCCGGGCAGATCGGCCGTCACAACATCGAAGCCGCACGCGCGGTGCTGGCGCAAGCCGGGTTGCGCGTCGTGCTCGAGCAGGTTGGCGGTGCGAAAGGCTGGCAAGTCGCCATCAATGCGAGCCAATTCACTTGCAGCGCGCGCGAAATCGCCGCGCCTGCCGAACGACAGAACGCCACTCCACACGAGGTGATGCATGGACATGCTCGAACTCGCTGACCAGCTGGATTCGCTCCCTGCTTTGGGTCGCCAGGACGGCCGCCACGAAGAAGGCGGGCCAGAGGACATGCTTGCCGTGCGCGAGATGCGTGCCGCGCAGGCTGCGCACGCATCGACAGCGATGGCTTCGGCCCCGGCGATTGCGCCGATTTCGCCGATCGCATCGGCAGCGGCGGCTTTGTCACGTACCGTCGAGGCGACCCTGTACGGTTCGTTCTTTCTCGAGGGCACAGAGCTCGCGCTGCCCGTCGACGTCATTCAGGAAGTCGTCGTGTTTCCCGCACGCGTGACGTCGATTCCGCTCGCGCCCGCATTCCTGGCGGGCGTATTCAATCTGCGCGGCGCGATCATTCCGATCATCGACCTGCGTTCGATTCTCGGCATGCCGGAGACCGTCGCGCGCGAGACGCAGAAGATCGCGATCGTCGACTTTGCGGGCACGCGCGTGGGCCTGGTTTTCGACGCCACGGGCGAAATGCTCCGCGTGCAAGCGTCGGATCGTCACCCGTTTCACTACGCCGACGACAACCCCTCGCATGTCGCGCATCGCGCGGCGCGTCATGTCGTCAAGGGTGCGCTCAAGCTCAATGGCGGCGAACGCATCGTCCAGATTCTGGACCCGGCCGAACTCATGCAGATCGAGCAGGTTCCGCAGATTCTCGACAAGCAGCGCGCAGGCGGATCGACGCGACGGCTCGCGATGACGCAGCGGCGGCAGTGCGTGTCGTTCCGTCTGGGCGAAGCGGCCCTCGCGTTCGAGATCGCCGCGATTCACGAGATCATCCGTGTTCCCGCGATCCAGGAATCGGTGCTCAAGAGCGAGATCTGTGTCGGCATGTTCAACCTGCGTGGCGACGTGATGCCGCTGGTCGACTTCGGCGCGCTGCTAGGCATGACACGCCGTGTAGAGGCGCGCGAAGCGACGGGCATGGACGACGAGCGCCGCATTGTCGTCATGCGCATCGGTGAAGAAAGCGTCGGGCTGCTCGTCGACTGCGTCGATTCGATCGTCGGCTTCACGTCGGAGCAGCTGCTGCCGATCCCGAGCGTCGGCGCGCGTCGCAGCGGTACGTTCGCGGGCTGCATCAGCCGCGAAGGCCATGACGATATCGTGTTGCTCGCGCATGCCTCGCTGCTGACGCACAGCGAGCTCAACGCGCTCACGCAGGGGCATAGCCGTCTGTATGCGCATGCGGACGGACACTCTGCGAAGCAACACCAGCGCGGCGAGCGCAGCGTGTACATCACGTTCAAGCTCGACAGCATGATGGCCATGCCGATCACCGGCTTGCGCGAGATCATCCGGTACACCGATGAATTCATGCGTCCCCCCGGGCTTCCCGACGCGGTGCGCGGCATTCTGAACTTGCGCCGCAGGCTCGTCACGATCGTCGACTTGCGCGCGCTCTATGCGCTTGCGCCGCGTGAGATGAGCGCGTCAGCCGACGCGAGCGCGAAGATCCTGATCGTCGAGCGGGGCGAAGACGCTTATGGCCTGATTGTCGACTCCGTCGAAAACATCGCGAACGTCTATGCGAGCGACAAGATGGCGGTGCCGTCGATCATGATGGATGCGTCGGCCAAGCGCTTGCGCGCCGACCTGACCGAGATCGTCGAGGTGCCGAAAGCGGCGGGGCAGGCGGGCGGCCCGACTCAGGTGATGATGATTTTCGACGTCGCGAAACTGACCGACCGGATCGCGCAGGTTATTGACGCGTAAGCGCGGGCGTATCCGCAGGTGCCGCGACCGATGCCATGGCGGGTGTCGCTGCCGGTGTCAGAACAGGTGTCAGTACCGACGCTGCGGCACCAGCAGCGCCGACGTGCTCGACCTTCTCGACGGTATCCGGCTCCGTCACACGGGTCGCACGCCCGCGGCGTGCGACCAGCTTGCGACAGGCCGCGAGCGCCGGCTTCTCGACGCAATGCCACGAGAAATACGCGCATGCGAAGACGACCGGCAGCACGGTCAGAAACGCAAGCCAGTGGTTGAGCGTGGGCGCCATGCTGGCGAGACACTGCTGAATCACGAACCCATAGACGTAGATGCCGTACGAGTAGTCGTTGCGCGGCGCGAACCGATGGAGCAGGGGCGTGGTTCCGACCCACAGCACGCCGTATGTGAAGGCGATGTAAAACAGCACGGGTCCGGCAAACGTATCGCGCAGCCCGAGATAGGCGACGAGGAACGCGAACGCCAGCGCACCATGGAGCGCGACGTGATCGCGCCATGCATACAGCAGCATGCCGAGCAAAAAGAACGGTACCGGCCAGAACGCATAGCCTGCCTGCAGCACGGTGATATCGGCGAACAGGATAAAAGTGGGCGGGTGCCTCAGCAGATACGCAAAGCCGATCGACGTCGCGATGACCGCGATCGTCATGCCGCGCCGCGTGCTGACCCATCCGAGCAGACCCGCAACCAGCACGACGAGGTAGCACTTGAGCTCGAGCGGCAACGTCCAGATGGCTGCGTTGATCGCGCCCGCGAACGGGTTGTGTTCGAACACACCCGGCAGCAGCCAGCCCAGTCCCTTGACGACGGTCAGCATATGGACCACGAAGAACCATGTCGTCGGGGAATTGAAATACGCGGAGATCGGCCACGTCGTGAACAACGGCCCCACGACGAAGGCGGCCAGCAGCGAACACACGGCAAGCGCCGGCCAGATCCGCGCAAGACGCAGGGCAAGAAACCGCGGCGCCGAGCGCTGACGGTCGTAGCTCGCACTGATGAGCATGCCGCTGAGCAGGAAGAACGCGAACACACCGAGGCTGCCGCTCGATTCGCGACCGAAGAACATCGACACGGGGTCATGCTGACCGGCCGGCCACTGCAGCACGTATGAATGACCGAACACGACTGCGAGCGCTGCCACGAGCCGGACCAGGTCGAAGTTGTTCCTGCCGCGCGAGAGCGCATCGGAGAGTGCAATCATGATGACATCGTCGGGACTTGCCGGACCGCGAGGTCCGGGCGATGTCTGATATTCGCCTGGTACGCAAACGATGTCCGTGCGGCAGGCCACCGACGCAATCGGGAACGGTCCGCTCGGTCATGGCGCCTGGTTGGGCCGCTGGGACAGTCCGTAAAGGCAGGCCGCTTATTCAGCCCTCTTTTTCAGCCCGCGTGCTCGACGATCATCTGCACGCGCGCCATGCCGTTGTACACGTCACGCGACAGCCGATAGGCGACGTGTGCGTGCGAGGGCAGCAGCTCGGTGCGGTTGAACCAGATCGCGTTGTAGCGGTTTCGTCCACGCACGAGCTGGAGCTTGAGATGCTTGTCCTTGACGAGCGCTTGCGTGGCCACTTCGAACTCGCCCGAAAACACCGGTGGCGGAAACCCTTGACCCCATACGGCAGCGTCGAGCAATTCGACAAACGTCGGATTGAAATACGCCTCTTCGAGTTCGCCGTCCGTCTCGACCACGCGCGCCAGTGTTTCCGCCGTGAGCCATTCGCGACCGACTTGCTCGAAAGCGTCGGTGAAGAGGGGCAGATCGGCGCTACGCACGCTGAGACCTGCAGCCATGGCATGTCCGCCGAATTTCAGCAGCAGACCCGGATGACGCTTCGAAACGAGATCGAGCGCGTCACGCAAATGAAAGCCGGGAATCGAGCGTCCCGACCCTTTGGCAATCAGGCCGTCGTCATCCGCGGGCGCGAACGTGAACGACGGACGATAGAACTGTTCCTTGAGCCGTGAGGCGACGATGCCGATTACGCCCTGATGCCAGCCGGCGTTGAACAGAGTCAGCGTGGCGCGACCGGCCGCATCGATGCCCGACAGGTCAGCGAGCGCTTCCTGTTGCATGCCGGCCTCGATCTCCCGGCGCTCGCGGTTCATACCGTCGAGTTCCTGCGCCAGCGCCCACGCGCGGCCCGGATCGTCGGTCGTCAGGCATTCGATACCGAGCGACATGTCGGCGAGGCGGCCCGCCGCGTTGAGCCGCGGACCCAACGCGAAGCCAAGATCGAACCCCGCGGCCGAGCGCGCATCGCGTCCGGCGACGCGAAACAGCGCGGCAATGCCGGGCTGCATGCGGCCATTGCGAATGCGCGAGAGGCCTTGCGCAACGAGCACGCGATTGTTGGCATCGAGACGCACGACATCGGCGACGGTGCCGAGCGCGACAAGGTCGAGCAGGCCATCGAGGCGCGGCTGCGAGCGCTCGTCGAGCGCGCCGCGCTGGCGCATCTCCGCCCGCAGTGCGAGCAGCACGTAGAACATGACGCCCACGCCTGCAAGATGCTTGCTCGGGAAAGTGCATCCGGGCTGGTTCGGGTTCACGATCGCACAGGCCGCGGGCAGTGTGTCGCCGGGCAAGTGATGGTCGGTCACGAGCACGTCGATGCCGAGCGCGTTGGCGGCTTCCACGCCTTCGACGCTCGCGATGCCATTGTCGACCGTGATCAGCAGGCCGGGTTTGCGTTGGGCCGCGAGCGCGACAATCTCGGGCGTGAGGCCGTAGCCATATTCAAAGCGATTCGGCACGAGATAGTCGACCTGCGCGCCGAGCATGCGCAGGCCGCGCACGGCCACCGCGCAAGCCGTTGCACCGTCACAGTCGTAGTCGGCGATCACGAGCAGCGAGCGTTGGCTGGCGATCGCATCGGCCAGCACGCGTGCAGCGTCTTCAATGCCCTTGAGTGCGGCCGGCGGATGCAATTGCGCGAGCGCGGTTTCGATATCGCTCGGCGAGGTCACGCCGCGTGAAGCGAACAAGCGAGCCAACACCGGGTGCACACCCGCGCGGGTCAGGACTTCGGCATCCGCGAACGAGCAGGGGCGTACAGCAATCCGGGTCATGGTTCAGTTCAGAGTTCGATGGGTTATTCGATGTGTCCGGGGCGTCTCGCCGGCTATTCGGTGATGGCGCTCGCGAGCGGGCGGCGTCGCCAGAACAGGCGCAGTGCATTGCGCGTGAGCGCAAAGCTTGCTGCGCCGGTGTCGCCCGTCAGCGTCACCGTCAGTTCGCGCAGGCTGCCGTCGCGCAGCGCCGCGAGCGCGGGTGCGAACCAGTCGCGCTCGTAACGTGCGAGTGTCTCGTGCCACGTGTACCAGTCTTGCTGGACGTAGGGTGTGGCGAGCGAGTCGAGCTCGACGAGTGCCGCGGATGAAGTTGACGACGCGGATGATGTCGAAGACATCGACGACGATGCCGACTTCCCGGTGGCCTGTTCTACCGACGTGGCAAGGCCCGCATACGTGTCCGGCGGCGTCCCGGTGCGTGCACCCGACGCGAGCGCAAGACCCGTTGTCGCCAGCGAGCGCGACAGGACCGTGGCAAACGGGCTCGCCAGCCGGCCCGCACGCGTGCCTTGTGCATAGAGCCAGAGACCGTTGACGGGGGCGTGACCCTGCGATTCGCGTGCGCGGTTGACCGGGTGTTCGAACCAGCTCATCTGCACTTCGTTTTGCAGCTTCATCCAGGCGCGCGACCGGTCGCCCGTGCGGGCGTCGTGCGGCAGCCAGATCTCGATGCTGCGACCGACCGCTCGTAACGGCGGCGCCGCGACGAGTTCGCCGAGTGCGTCACCCGATACGTACCAGCGTCGCACCGTGGGCGCCTGAACCTGAACGCCGATCGCATCGAATGACGGGCGTGCAGCTTCGAGCAACGCCGCGCATTCTTCGTCGGACAGACCGAGTGAATCGGGCTCGATCAGCACGAGGTGATCGTGGGCGATCTGGATATGCGCGGGCTCGACCACAGCCCAGCGGGATGTACCGGGATCGGCGCCATCGGCCAGCATCATGTACGGTGCGAGCGGCGCATCGTCGGCCCGCGCTGAACCTTGAGCCGGTGCATCGGTCGGACCGAGGGCCCCAAAGCGAGTCGCAAGCCATCGTTCGTGCGGCAGCGTGCGCTGGAAGTCTTCACCCGTCGCCCGTTCGACGAGCGAGGCGCGCGCGAGCAGGGCGCCAAGCGCCGGATAGTCGAGCTTCGAGAGCACGACCTGTGCGTCCGCGGCCGGAATGAGGGCGAACGGAACAAGGAGATGGAGAGGTTGGGCAGGCATTTGGGCGCAATTGTATGGCAAACTTTCCGGCCGGAGTCGGCATGACCCTGCATCGGGGCCGGCGGATCGGCGGTACAGACAGCGAGCCGGCCCGATGTGAGGCGCGGGACGGGACCCCCGGCGCATCACGGAGATAGCCTCGCGACCCGTTCGTGCCGCGTGGAGTTCGCTGTCGTCGAACCGGATCTAGAACAGTAAGGAAACGCTTGAAACTTCCATTCGAATGGCTGATCGGCTGGCGCTATACGCGAGCCGGCAAAAAAAGCACCGGTAACGGCTTTATTTCGTTTATAGCGCTCGTCTCGATGAGCGGCATCGCGCTGGGCGTCGCGGCGCTGATCGTCGTGCTGTCCGTCATGAACGGCTTTCAGCGCGATGTCCGGGACCGCATGCTCTCCGTGCTGGCGCACGTCGAGATCTTTTCTCCGACGGGCTCGATGCCCGACTGGCAGCTGACTGCGCGCGAGTCCTTGCAGAATAAAGAGGTCGTGGCGGCCGCGCCGTATGTCGAGGCGCAGGCGCTGCTGACGCGTCAGGACGCCGTTAATGGCGTCGCGCTTCGCGGCGTCGATCCGGCGCTCGAATCGAAGGTGTCCGACGTCGCCAAGGAGATGCGCGCCGGCAAGCTCAGCGACCTGGCGCCCGGTCAGTTCGGCATCGTGCTCGGCACCCAGCTCGCTGCAAGCCTGGGCGTCATGGTCGGCGACAAGGTCACGCTGGTCGCGCCCGAAGGCAGTGTGACGCCGGCAGGCATGCTGCCGCGGCTCAAGCAGTTCACCGTCGTCGGCATCTTCGAATCGGGACACTACGAGTTCGACAGTTCGCTCGCGTTGATCGATATCGCCGATGCGCAGGCCCTGTTCCGCCTCGCCGCGCCGAGCGGCGTGCGCCTGCGGCTGCACGACATGCAGAAGGCGCCCCAGGTGGCGATCGAACTCTCTCATTCGCTGTCGGGCGATTTGTATATCCGCGACTGGACCAAGCAGAACCAGACGTGGTTCTCGGCCGTGCAGATCGAAAAGCGCATGATGTTCATTATCCTCACGCTGATCATTGCCGTCGCGGCGTTCAATCTGGTGTCGTCGCTGGTCATGACCGTGACCGACAAACAGCCCGATATCGCGATTCTGCGCACGCTCGGTGCACAGCAACGTTCGATCATGAAGATCTTCTTCGTGCAGGGCGTGACGATCGGATTTATCGGTACGGCCACCGGCGTCGCGTTGGGTTGCGCACTCGCGGCGAGCATCCCGACGGTCGTGCCGATGATCGAGCATGCCCTGGGTGTGCAGTTCCTGCCGCCATCGATTTACTTTATCAACGAGCTGCCGTCGGATCTCGAACTCGGCGACGTCGTGCGTATCGGCCTGATGGCGTTTGCGCTGTCGGCGGTCGCGACGCTGTATCCGAGCTGGCGCGGTTCGCGCGTGCGTCCGGCGGAGGCGCTGCGCTATGAATAATCCGGATCAGCTCGAAGTCATGCAGTCTGAACAGGCCATCTCCTCGCGCGCCCCGACGCGCGCGGTGCTCGAAGCGCAAGGCGTCGCAAAGGCATTCATGCAGGGACGGGTACCCGTCGAGGTGCTGCGCGGCGCAACCATTACGGTCAACGCCGGGGAGAAGGTCGCGATCGTCGGTGCCTCGGGCTCCGGCAAAAGCACGCTGCTTCACGTGCTGGGCGGCCTCGACGAGCCGTCGGCCGGCAGCGTCGCGTTGCTCGGCAAGCCGTTTACGTCGCTGTCGGACAGGGAGCGCACCGAGCAACGCAATCGTTCGCTCGGATTCGTGTATCAGTTCCATCACCTGCTGCCGGAGTTTTCAGCGCTCGATAACGTCGCCATGCCACTGTGGATTCGGCGGCAACCGCGCGACACCGCGCGCAAAACGGCTGCGGCGATGCTCGAGCGCGTCGGTCTCGCGCATCGCGCCAAGCACCGGCCCGGCGAGTTGTCGGGCGGTGAACGTCAGCGTGTCGCGCTCGCGCGTGCGCTTGTCACGCAGCCCGCGTGTGTGCTTGCGGATGAGCCCACCGGCAATCTCGATCATGCAACGGCCGAGTCGGTCTTCAAGCTCATGCTCGAACTCTCCGACACGCTGCAGACGAGCTTTATCATCGTGACGCACGACTCGGAGCTGGCGGCGCGATGCGATCGCACGCTGCGTCTGCGTGACGGCGTGCTCGTCGAAGAGCCGTCCGTGCCGGTATAGATCGATGTGGATCGATTCGCACTGCCATCTCGACGCATCGGAATTCGATGCCGATCGCGACGCCGTGATCGATGACGCCGCGAAGGCCGATGTGTCGCGGATCGTGATTCCGAGTGTGGGTCGCATGAACTTCGCGAGGGTGCGCGAACTCGCTCACCGGACGCCGGGCGGTGCGTATGCGCTCGGCATCCATCCGCTCTTTACCCCGAACGCACAAGAGAGCGATCTTGATCTGCTGCGCATGGAGATCGAAGCGTCGCTCGACGATCCGTTGTTTGTCGGGATCGGCGAAATCGGTCTCGACTATTTCGTTCCCGGACTGGACGACGCGCGGCAGACCGCGTTTTACGAAGCGCAGTTGCGTCTGGCGCGAGAGTTCGATTTGCCGGCGATCTGCCATGTGCGCAAGTCTCAGGACAAGGTGCTCAAGGGCCTGCGCCGCTTCGATGTACGCCGCGGCATCGCCCATGCGTTCAACGGCAGCTTCCAGCAGGCCGATGCGTTTGTGTCGCATGGATTCAAGCTGGGCTTCGGTGGCAACGTGACGTTCGAGCGTGCGCGGCAGATCCGGCGCCTTGCGCAGGAGCTGCCGCTCGAGACGATCGTGCTCGAGACCGATGCGCCGGATATCGCGCCGTCGTGGCGCTACAAGCAACGCAATACACCCGATCAGGTGGCGCGCATTGGCGAAGTGCTGGCGACCCTGCGCGGCATCGACGTGGGCGAATGCGCGCGACATACCTCCGACAATGTTGGCGCGGCGCTTCCGCGGCTCGCGTCGCGATGATCCCGAGACCCGGATGACAGCGACTCCGTGATGCTGTTCTTCGTGTCGCTGAGTGTTGTGACGCCGCGTGCTGCGAGGTGGGCGCCCGTGTCCGGGTTGGTATCCAGCATCAGGTAGTACGCGAATATGAAAGCCGGCGGCGCGGAACCGTCGGATGCTTGTCTCACACGTTTTTGCGGAGACTGGCATCGTGAGACCGATTCTCGAGCTTTCGCCCACCCCTTCGTCCCCACCGCGAGCACGCGATCCTTTCGATCCGCAGCGACGCGGTGCGCCAGTGCCTCATGGCAAGCGCGGCCCCGTTCTGACGCGCAAGGAGCGTCAGGAACGGCAACGCCGGCTTGACGAACAGGCGAGTCGGCGGGACCGCGCTGAGACGCGACGCTTCTGGCGACTCGTCGATTCGCTTTCCGATATTCATAACATCACCGCGCGGTCTCAACCATTCGGGTGGCCGCTCGAGGGGAACCTGACCGCCCGATTCGCCAATCTGGCGCTGTATCTGTTCCCGCTGTCTGACGCACCCGCTCGCATTCCGGGCAGCGTGCGCAACGTCCGGCCTGCCGATACGTTCAACGCGGTCGACCCTGTGATTCAGGACCCGCCGATTGCGCCGAACGCGACGAACGCGACGATCGACGCACAGGCTCGCGTGCAGGCGGTGCGCGGGGCTGGATGGCCGGCTGTAGACGGGACGACCCAGGCGACAACGCTCGCGGCGCAGGAACCGGTGAACGCCGCTGTGACGGCTACGGCAAGGGCACCGGGCGGCGCGTTCAACGCGACCCGGCTCGCCGACCGTATCGTCGCGTCTCTGATCAAACAGCGCTGTGCGGTTGCGATGCAACTCGAATTCCTGGCGAGAGGCCTGTCATGGGGGCCGGCCCAGGATTCGTTCGCGCAGCTCGCAAGCCGCCGTTGCAAGGTCACATTCGACACGGACATGCGCAAGGTGCAACGGGCCACTATCGTCCGGGACGATCAATTTGCACTCGAGATCGAATTATCGCTACGTGACGACATGCTGATGCGGCTGGACCCGCTGAAGTCTGGACGTGTTTCACGTAATGCCGGGACGTCACCTACGGATGGCTTCGGGTTTCGCGAGCATCCGGATTCGCCGACGCATTGGCCTGACGTTCGCGCTGCGCAGCGACGCATCAAGTTTCCCGGCGGCGCCGCACAACCCGCCCATCTGCGCACTGCCTACGAGTGCCTCGCGGAGAAACTTGCGGAGTTTCTTCAAAGCCCCTGCGGGGCACTGGTGCGTGAATATCACGCCCTGCGATGTGAATCCAAAGAGACGCTGCTCGAAAAAATCGGCTCGACGATGTGCGACCTCGTTTTCCAGGCCACCGGGGCGGGCCTGGTCGAGTCCCTGTTCGGCCAACTGCTGAGCATGACGATCAAGATGTACAACGGCGAGCCCATGACGCGCGAGGAAATAGTGCGAGGCATCGAGCTGATGACGATGCATCGCAATGCACACAACGTCGTGGAGCTCGGGGAAAAAAAGATGTTATGGACGGGCGATGGTCTGCGCGAGATTCATGAAGGCACGGAAAAAGCCTACCTCTCACAAGGCACCTCGACGCCCGCGAGGCCTCGGATGCCTGACCTGCCGGTCAAACACACTGCGCAGGGATGGAAGATCACAGAAATACCGGAGGAATATGCGGTCCGCGATGCGGATGTGATCGAGCAACTCGGCCCCGAAAAAATTCGACAGACCAGCGCCCGATCGGGCTTTATCAAACTGGGCGACAAGGCCTACGAAGTCGGGCTCGACGATCGATCGACGCGCTGGCGGATCGTGCCGCCCGATGGAAAGGCGGGCATCGCGATTCCTGTCGAATTCAATGGACGCAAGCATCGCTGGGAAGCGATCCGTCTGATCGGCGCTGGCGATCCGCCGCCGCTGGCCGAGCGCTATGCGGCACGCGATGCCGAATTGCGCACAGGTGCAGAACAGGATGTCTACGTCGACGCGCACGAGGAGACGTACGATGCATCAGCGCTGCCGGAGCACGCCGAGATCAAGCCCCTCGAGACGCTGATCGAGCAATATGTCACCGATCGGACGTTGACGCCGCATCGCGCCGGCGTGCTGAGGCAATACATCGAAGCGCGTCGCTGGCGGGACCTGATGCAAGCGTACGGTGAGGCGACCCGCAAGCTCGTGGACAGCGACCCGGAAGCGAGCGCGGAGTACCTTCACGGACTGTTGCGGGGAGACGTGGCGCGCATCCGCGGGTATCGCCGCGACCTCAGTGTCGACCAGCTCGCCGCGTTCGCGCTCAATGCGAGGCTCACGCCGTTCGAGGCAGGCGCCTGCGCGATGGAAATGGCCGAACGGATGGTGCGCTCGCAAGCGCATCGGGCCGCCGAGCGCATGATGCGCTCGGGGCAGCGCGCGTGGACAGGCGAGCTGGGCTGGGAGCGGATTGCGATCCCGGGCCTTGCAGCGCACGCCTCGTTCGAGGACATGATTTCGCATTTTCTCTATGGGCGCATGACGGACACACAGCGCGGCGCACTGGTACCGCGCATAGGTCAACTGGCGCAACGTCTGTCAGCGCAGGCAAACGGTATCGCGCGCCGTATCGAAACGTTGCAGGAAAGCATGATTCCCGGAGAAGCCGACGCGCTCCGCACGGGGTACGAGCAGTACCGCGAGATCGTGATTGAAGTGGAGTCCGGCACTCGCACGGTCGTCATCGATTCCAACACGGAGATCGAAGGGTTGCTGAACGCTGCCCAAAGCTATGCCGATGAGCCCGCCATGCTTGGCGCGATCGACCACTGGATAACGGACCATCGAAAGGAGCTCGACGTTCTCGAAGCCGAGTTTGCTGACGCCGTCGAAGACTTGCGCAATGGGCACGAAATGTTTCTTGCAGGGATGAACGAGGCGACACATATCGAACTGCCGCCGACCGCGCATGGTTCGACGGTGGAAATGGCGGCGCTGTTCCTCGGGGAGAAGCTGACGCTCAAGGAACGCGGCGCGGTGTATGCGCGCTTTCGCGAGCTCGACGCGCTCGACCGTATCGATGCCGTGATCGAGGATCGGCGTGCCAATGGCTTCAGCAACGAAATCCGCCGCGGATATGAGCATCCGCTCGACGTTCAGGTGGAGGGGCTGAGTGCGCACATGACGCTCGACGATATCGCCGCACGACTCGAGCGTGAGCCGTTGACGCCTGCCCAGGCCGGGCGGCTGAGCCGGATCGCCGACGATCTTGTGGCCGACGCGCGGGAGGCGCGCGTCGACGCGTTTCGGCACCGCATCGTGACGGGGCCCGAATTCGACGCGTATCTCGCAGGCTATTTCGATGCGCGCGGTGGCGCGCGCCCGGATCTCGGCGCGGCCTCGCCGGAGACGCTCGTTGAGCTATTTCGCGCCGACGGCGGCAGCGCACGGCTCCGGGGGCAGATCGCCTTCCACATCACTCGCGCCGAAGTGGAGCAACTGCAGCGAGACGAGGTCTTGCTGCAGTTGATGTTTGCCGGCGTGCGTCCGCAGCGCCGGATTCCGTTCTCGCAATTCGAGCTGCCGAGGATGTTCAATGGCCTGCTCGATGGGTGTTGCTACTCGCTGGTGGCTGTCATGAGCGTCGCGATGCATCGCGGCGAGGCGGCGGTCGAGACATTCATCGCTCGCGTGAGACGGCTGCAACCTGAAGCGGTCGTGAAGAGTCCCGAGGCGCTTGCCACCCTTGGCGACGAGCGGCGCGAGTTCTATGCGGCGTTTGCGTCGATTGCGGTGCGTCAACCGCGCTCGCCCGGTGCGCTCGTGGGCCGCGAAATCCTGCCGTTGCAGGAGGGCGTCGACTGGGAGCAGATACGCGGCATCGTCGACGAGGCCATGGATGATCTGATGCTTGATATTGAACGGCATGAAGAGCAAGCCGCCGAGCGGGTCAAGGCGGGCGAGACGCGCGCTGACGTCGCCTCAGACCAGGCGGAAATCCAGGCGCTCAATGAACGGTCGGCGACGTCGTACCTGATCGAAACGGATCGCCACGCGTTGCTGGTCCGCGTCGAATATGCGCCGCGTTCGCCGTTCAGGGTTGCCGTGCGCTTCTACGAGCCGAACTACGGCATCCTGACGTTCAATTCGCTCGAGGCTTTCGACGACATGCTGCATCGCGCATTCGGCAGCGGGTTTTATATTCGGTCCGTGTTGGGGGGAAGCCGTCATGTCAACGTCTATGCGATCGATCCTCGCAAACTTGGAGCATTGAGGATCCGGGGCGACCTCTTCGTCAAGGACCTCGTCGAGACGGAGCCGTTTGTGCAAAAGGCCCGTCGTACCGATGCGGGAAGTTCGGGGGATTCCGAAAGAGAGTCCGAGCTAGCACCCGACCGCAAGGCGAAAGTGGATACGCAAGACCCGGTCGCCGGACCGTCGGGATGGGTGCCCGGGCCGGGCCCGAAGCAGCCGGCCGGCGAGCGCAAGGACATGGATATCGATGCCGATGAGCTAGACGAAACCGGTGGCGACAACGTTGGCGAGGGTGTTGGCGAAGGCGAAAGCGTTCGCGCTGGCGCTGACGACGGCGACGGCGTTCGCGAGAGCATTGACGGCAGCGTGGACGAAAGCGTGCGCGACGCACGAGACACGCGTACGGTGCCGCGTGCGCGCGACGCGGCACCGGCGGCGGATGCCCGGTAAGCGGCGTACGCCTCGCGCGACATGCGGAGTTTTGCCGTCGGCTTTGCGATGGGCGTGATGCTGTTGCAGCACAGCGCAACCCTGCCGGCCGTCGCAGCGGTGTGGGCGTTCGTCGCGTGCGGTGGTGTTTCGGCAATCGGAGGAATAGCGGCAGGGCGGATACGCGCGCGCATGCCGCAATCGCCTCCGGGCCTCATCCGTAACAAAGGTGCGTACTTATCGGCGGTGATGATCGTGTCGCTCTTGATCGACGGTGCGATCGCCGGATACCTGGGGTCCGCGTGGTCCGCGCAGCGCCGGCTCGCCGAGGTACTGCCTGATCGCTTTGAAGGGCGCGATTTCAACCTCGAAGGTCGCGTCATCGGACTACCCGTCGACGTGGGCCCCGGCGTGCGCTTCGAGTTCGAGATCGAACGGGGTGTGCCCGACGACGCGCGCTTCCCGCGCAGGGTTCTGCTCACGCTGTATCGCCGGCATGACGACGCCGTGCGACGCGGCAGTGCGGCCGACGCGCGCGGTCAGTTTCGGCCCGGGCGGGACGACGCGGCAGGCAGCGAGCCCGATATCCGTCCGATGCAACGCTGGCGCTTTACGGTCCGGCTGAAAAAGCCACACCGGCTTGCCAACTTTCATGCATCGGATGGCGAGGCCGCATTACTTGAAAGAAGCGTTCGTGCAACGGGCACGGTGCGCGACCGACCCGCCCCGGTCTTGCTCGATGATGCGGGCCGCCCGGCAGGCGCAGCGATGCTCGCCGCCTTGCACGATCCGCCGGCTGCGATCCATCGCGTGCGAGACCGTATCCGCCGCAGCATTCTTGCGGTCCTGGGCGATGGCGCGCATGCGGGCATCGTCGTGGCGCTCGCCGTGGGGGACCAAAGCCACATCAGTCCGGCCGATCAGGAGCGGTTTGCACGAACCGGCACGCGACACCTGATCGCCGTGTCGGGCCTGCATGTGTCGCTCGTTGCGGGCGCGATGGCGTGGCTGATTGCGCTGACCTGGACGCGTCTTCCTGTTCTGGGAGCGCGAGCGCCCATCTGGATTGCGACGCCGCGAGTCGCGGCGATCGCGGGCGCACTCGCGGCGTTTGTCTATGCGGGGCTTGCAGGGCTCGGCGTGCCTGCGCTGCGTGCGTTCGTGATGTGCGCGACGGCCGCTGCGGCGTGCGTGTCGGCCCGTCGGCCGGGTGCGTCAACCGTGCTCGCGTGGGCGTTGCTCATCGTGCTCTGCGTCGATCCGTGGGCGGTGCTGGGCGCAGGGTTCTGGTTATCGTTCGGTGCCGTCGGAGCGATTGCATTGGCCAATGCGACGCGCATGTCGGTGGCCCGGTCGTGCATCGAGGACCCGGAGCACGGAGCCCATGAAGGTTTAGACGACGCGCCGCCGTCGCGCACCCGCCGATGGGCCGCGGTGTTCCGGGCGCGGGCCGGTGACGCAACCCGCACCCAATGGGCGGTGACGGTCGCGCTGGTGCCGGGGTCGGTCTGCTGGTTTTTCGACATCCCGCTGCTCGGGCCACTGGCCAATGCCGTTGCGATTCCGTGGGCGAGCCTGCTGGTCACGCCGATGACGCTCGCTGGCGTGCTCGCTCCGGCGCCGCTGGACAGCTGGCTCTGGCAGGCCGCCCATCTCAACCTCGAGGCGATGATGTATGTCATCGACTGGCTGGCACGTCCGGCGTGGGCAGTCGCGTGGCTGAGGGCGCCTGACCCGCTTGTTCTGTGTCTTGCGATCGGTGGCGCGATGCTGATCCTGATGCCGTCGGGATGGCCTCTGCGTGCGTCAGGCTGGGTGCTGTGGCTGCCCCTCATCTGGCCGGGTGACGATCGCTTGCCGGAGGGCGCATTCCGGCTGACCGTGCTCGACGTGGGGCAGGGCACGGCGGTGCTGGTCCAGACGCGCTCGCATCTGCTGGTGGTCGATACGGGGCCGCGCTACGGGGAGCAGAGCGATGCGGGCCGGGCGGTCCTGGTACCCGCGTTGTCGAGCCTCGGCGCGCGCCGCGTCGACAGGCTGGTCGTGAGCCACGCCGACAGCGACCATGCCGGTGGTGCGGCGGCGCTCACGGGCACCTTGCAGGTCGCCAGTCTGCGCGCGTCGTTGCCGCCCGAGGATCCACTGTGGCAGGTGGTGCCCGACGCGTCAGCGTGCGTGGCGGGCGAACATTGGGAATGGGAGCGCGTGCGGTTTGAAACGCTATGGCCCGACAAGCCTGACAAGCCATATCGGGGCATCGGCTTTCGCAATGCGGCGAGTTGCGTAATCAAGGTGACGAACGGGGTACTGACGGCACTGCTGCCCGGCGACATTGAAGCCGCGCAGGAGCGCGCGCTCGTGGCCCGCGACCCGGACGCATTGCGCGCCGACCTGCTGGTCGCCCCCCACCACGGCAGCCGCACGTCGTCGACTGAATCCTTCCTCGACTCCGTTGCGCCGCGCGACGCGGTATTTCCTGTAGGCTATGCCAACCGTTTCGGGCACCCGGCGGCACGTGTGGCCGAGCGCTATCGGGCACGTGGCGTGCGTTTGCATCGCACCGATCGTGACGGGGCCGTGCGGGCGACGAGCGCCAGCCAGGGCTTTGTCATCGAACGGTGCCGCACCGTGAAACACCGATACTGGATGGATGACGTGACGGACGACGTGATACCTGACGACGGAGGACGATCGCAGTGAAGGAAATCATCCATTTCTCGCATGCGAATGGTTTTCCCGCTTCGGTCTACCGGACCATCTTTGCCGAACTCGAGGACCAGTATGACGTCCGCGCCATCGAGACGATCGGTCACGATCCCCGATACCCGGTGACACGCGACTGGCAGCATCTGACCGACGAGTTGCTGGCGTCGATCGATGCCGATGCCGCAGGCGGCGATGCGGCCACGCCGGTATGGCTCGTCGGCCATTCGCTCGGCGGCTATCTGAGTCTGCTCGCCGGGCTCAAGCGGCCGCACCGCGTGCGCGGCGTGGTGATGCTCGACTCGCCGGTCATCGGCGGCTGGCGCGGCAATCTGCTGCGGGTGTTTCAGTGGACGGGCTTCGACGAGCGCCTGTCGCCGGCGGCGGCCACCAAAGCGCGCCGCACGCGCTGGGGCAGCCGCGACGAAGCCTGGAAGCATTTCCACTCGAAGCCTGCCTTCGCGCGCTGGGACGAGCGCATGCTCTCGGACTACATTGACCACGGCACCTCTAAGGTCGATGCGGTCGGCACGCGCGAACTCGTCTTTGACCGGGGCACCGAATACCGCATCTACCGGACCATCCCGCATACGATCGGCGCGCGCGTGATGCGCGGCGCGCCGGTACCCGTCGGGTTCCTGGCCGGCACCCGGTCGCGCGAGATGCAGCAGGTCGGGGTCGACGCAACCCGCCGGCTCGTCGGCGACTACTTCGAGTGGATCGAAGGCTCCCATCTGTTTCCGATGGAGCACCCGATCGAAACCGCGCGTGCGATCCAGCGCATGCTGTCGCAACTCGGCCGGCTCGAACTCGCCGCGTGAAACGCGTGCAAACCCTTGACGCGTAAAGGAAGGGGTCATTTTGTGCTGGCCGGGCGGCCGGGTTTTCGGCCCCGGATTCGCTTAGCCGGGTCAACACGGGTATAATTCCGCTTTCCCGCGAGCACCCCAGCGATGACCAAATATGTATTTGTCACCGGCGGCGTCGTTTCGTCCCTAGGTAAAGGGATTGCCGCCGCGTCACTTGCCGCGATTCTCGAATCGCGCGGCCTCAAAGTCACCCTTCTCAAACTCGATCCCTACATCAACGTCGACCCCGGCACGATGAGTCCTTTCCAGCACGGAGAGGTGTTCGTGACCGAAGACGGTGCAGAGACCGATCTGGATCTTGGCCACTACGAGCGCTTCATCAGCACGAAGATGCGCAAGGCCAATAACTTCACGACGGGCCAGATCTACGAGTCGGTGATCCGCAAGGAGCGCCGCGGCGAATATCTCGGCAAGACCGTGCAGGTCATTCCGCACATCACGAACGAAATCCAGGCTTTCGTCGAGCGCGGCGCACAAGGTGCGACCTCGGGCGAGCCGGATGTCGCGATCGTCGAAATCGGCGGCACGGTCGGCGATATCGAATCGCTGCCGTTCCTCGAGGCTGCGCGGCAGATGAGCCTGCGCATGGGCCGCAATCATTGCTGCTTCGTGCATCTGACGCTGGTGCCGTATATCCACACGGCGGGCGAGCTCAAGACCAAGCCGACGCAGCACAGCGTGCAGAAGCTCCGCGAAATCGGGATCCTGCCGCACGCGCTGCTGTGCCGTGCCGACCGTCAGATTCCCGACGACGAGCGCGCCAAGATCTCGATGTTCTCGAACATTCCGAACGACGCCGTGATCTCGGTGTGGGACGTCGACAGCATCTACAAGATTCCGCAGATGCTGCACGACCAGGGTCTCGACACGATCATCGTCGACGAACTCAAGCTCACGAACGCAAAGCCGGCCGATCTGTCGATGTGGTCGAACCTCGTCGAGCGGCTCGAGAACCCGACGTCCGAAGTCACGATCGGCATGGTCGGCAAGTACGTCGACCTCACGGAGTCGTACAAGTCGCTGATCGAAGCATTGCGTCACGCCTCGATTCATACGGGCACGAAGGTCAATATCGAGTACATCGACTCGGAGGTCATCGAGGCCGACGGACCGGCGGCGCTCGCCCATCTCGACGCTGTGCTCGTGCCGGGCGGCTTCGGCCGTCGCGGCACCGAAGGCAAGATCGCGGCCATCCGCTATGCGCGTGAATCGTCGATTCCTTACCTCGGCATCTGCCTCGGCATGCAGCTGGCGGTGATCGAATTCGCACGCGACGTGGCCGGGTTGTCCGGTGCGAACAGCACCGAGTTCGATTCGGAAACGAAGAACCCGGTCGTTGCCCTGATCACCGAATGGTTCGATCGTGAAGGCAAGGTCGAGAAGCGGACCGAAACGTCCGATCTCGGCGGCACGATGCGCCTGGGTTCGCAGCGTTGCCCCGTCAAGCCGGGTACGAAGGCTGCGCAGATCTATGGCACGGACGTCAACGAACGTCACCGCCACCGCTACGAAGTCAACAACCGTTTTGTGCCGCAGCTCGAAGCGGGCGGCATGGTGATCAGCGCACGCACGCCGACCGAAGACCTGCCCGAAATGATGGAGTTGCGCGACGACATCCATCCGTGGTTCGTCGGTGTCCAGTTCCACCCTGAGTTCACGTCGACGCCGCGCGACGGGCATCCGCTGTTCAAGGCGTATGTCGAAGCCGCACGCGACTACAAGGCCTCGCGCAAGCACGCGAAGCTCACGCAAGTGTCCGGAGCCTGAGATGAAATTGTGCGGATTCGAGGTCGGTATCGACCAGCCGATGTTCGTGATCGCGGGCACCTGCGTCGTCGAATCGGAGCAGATGTCGATCGACGTGGCGGGCCGGCTCAAAGAACTGTGCAACGGCCTGAATATCCCGTTCATCTACAAGTCGTCGTATGACAAGGCGAACCGGAGCTCGGGCAAGTCGTTTCGCGGCCCTGGCCGGGACAAGGGGCTGCAGATTCTCGAGACCGTCAAGAAGCAGTTGAACGTGCCGGTGCTGACCGACGTCCATACGATCGAGGAAATCCCTGAAGTCGCTTCGGTGGTCGACGTGCTGCAGACGCCCGCGTTCCTGTGCCGTCAGACGGACTTTATCCACGCGTGCGCACGCTCGGGCAAGCCGGTCAACATCAAGAAGGGCCAGTTTCTCGCGCCGCATGACATGCGCAACGTGATCGACAAGGCGCGCGAGGCCGCTCGCGAAGCCGGGCTGCCGGAAGACAGCTTCCTCGCGTGCGAGCGCGGTGCCTCGTTCGGCTACAACAATCTCGTCTCGGATATGCGTTCGCTCGCGATCATGCGCGAGACGGGTGCGCCGGTCGTGTTCGACGCGACGCACTCGGTGCAGCTGCCCGGCGGGCAGGGCACGAGTTCGGGCGGTCAGCGCGAATTTGTGCCCGTGCTGGCGCGCGCGGCGGTGGCGGTCGGTGTCGCGGGCGTGTTCATGGAAACGCACCCGGACCCGTCCAAGGCGCTGTCCGATGGGCCGAATGCAGTCCCGCTCGCCCGCATGGGAGAATTGCTGCTCACGTTGTCGACGCTCGACGAAGCCGTCAAGCGCGGCCCGTTGCTCGAAGAGAATTTCAACTGAGTATGTCAAGCCGGCTGATGTCGCCGGCTTGTGCGGGCCGCCAAGGCACCGCTTTGCGTGATGCAGGATGTTGGAGACCGCGGACTGTCACAGGGCCGCGTCAGAATGCAGGACGATCGTGCCGTCGCTCAGGCGGGCGGCACGAGCATGCGTAGCAGGGTGGCGGCCTTTGCGGTGCGGCTGCCGGACGATGCGCTCGCATTGATAGCGAGCCGTCGCGAGGCGCGGTGCAGTCGGGGTTGTCACATGAATTCAAAAATAGAATTGAGCGATATCTTCTGAGGACGCTATGAGTGCAATCGTTGACATCATCGGCCGCGAGATCCTGGACTCGCGCGGCAACCCCACCGTCGAATGTGATGTGCTGCTCGAGTCGGGCACGATGGGCCGTGCGGCTGTGCCGTCGGGCGCATCGACGGGTTCGCGCGAAGCCATTGAGCTGCGCGACGGCGAAGGCGGCCGCTACAGCGGCAAGGGCGTGCTGAAGGCCGTCGAACATATCAACACCGAAATCTCCGAAGCGATCATGGGTCTGGACGCATCGGAGCAGGCATTCCTCGACAAGACGCTGATCGAACTCGACGGCACCGAAAACAAGTCGCGCCTCGGCGCGAACGCGATGCTCGCCGTGTCGATGGCGGTCGCGAAGGCCGCGGCTGACGAAGCCGGCCTGCCGCTGTATCGCTACTTCGGCGGTTCGGGCGCGATGCAAATGCCCGTGCCGATGATGAACATCGTCAACGGCGGCGCGCACGCGAACAACAGCCTCGACATTCAAGAGTTCATGATTGTGCCGGTCGGCCAGTCGAGCTTCCGTGAAGCCCTGCGTTGCGGCGCCGAAATCTTCCACGCACTCAAGAAGATTCTCGCCGACAAGGGCATGAGCACGGCAGTGGGCGACGAAGGCGGCTTCGCGCCGAACTTCTCGAGCAACGACGAATGCCTGTCGACCGTCATTCAGGCGATCGAAAAGGCGGGCTACCGCGCCGGTGAAGACGTGCTGCTCGCGCTCGACTGCGCAGCGAGCGAGTTCTACAAGGACGGCAAGTACGTGCTGTCGGGCGAAGGCCTGCACCTGTCGTCGACCGAATTCGCCGACTACCTCGGCACGCTGGCTGACAAGTTCCCGATCGTCTCGATCGAGGACGGCATGGCTGAAGGCGACTGGGAAGGCTGGAAGACGCTGACCGACAAGCTCGGCGACAAGCTTCAGCTCGTCGGCGACGATCTGTTCGTCACGAACACGAAGATCCTCAAGGAAGGCATCGAGAAGGGCATCGCGAACTCGATCCTGATCAAGATCAACCAGATCGGCACGCTGACCGAAACGTTCGCCGCCATCGAGATGGCCAAGCGCGCCGGCTACACGGCCGTCGTGTCGCACCGTTCGGGCGAAACCGAAGATTCGACGATCGCCGATATCGCGGTCGGCCTGAACGCCGGTCAGATCAAGACGGGCTCGCTGTCGCGCAGCGACCGGATCTCGAAGTACAACCAGTTGCTGCGCATCGAGGAAGATCTCGGCGATATCGCTTCGTATCCGGGCCGTTCGGCCTTCTATAACCTGCGTTAAGCTACGCAGAGAGCGCGTCCATGGCGTCGCGCACGCAACCTCATATGCCGCCGGCGCTTGCGTCGGCGGCATTGCCTTATCCAGCGTCTATGCGGCTTGTTACGGTAGTTTTGATCGCCTTGCTGGCGATGATCCAGTATCCGCTGTGGTATGGCCGCGGCGGCTGGCTGCGCGTTCACGAACTCGAAACGCAGCTTTCCGATCAGCAAAAGCGCAATGCCGACCTCAAGGCGCGCAATGACCGTCTGGCCGGTGAAGTGCAGGATCTCCAGAACGGCACGACCGCGCTCGAGGAGCGCGCGCGCTATGAGCTCGGCATGATTCGCGACAACGAGGTGTTCGTGCAGTTCGTGTCGCCGAACGAGCCGATCGTGCTGACGCCGAGCGCGGTGGCCGGACCCGAAACGTCGACCCGCGGCGTGGTTGCCGCGGCACCGGTGAAGGTGGTACCCGATCCGCCTTCGCGTCAGATGCTCAACGACAAGAAGAAAGCCGAGAAGGCCAAGGAAAAGGGCGCGAAGAAGGCGCCGACGGCGGCGAAGTAACCGCTACCGGTCAGACGTCCAGGTGCGACGTCTGTCGCATTTCACCATCCCCAGCCTGAACTGAAACCGACGCCAACGCTCCAGCGCGAGCCGCCGTGCCAGCAGCATCCGCCACGTCCCCAGCCGCCGTAATAGCCACCGACCACGACTGGCGATGCGTAATACGGCGAATACGCCGGGTAATAGGCCGGGTAGTACGCGGGATAGTAAGCGGGGTAATAGCTCGGGTAGTACGACGGTGCGTACCAGGCGGCGCGTGCGGCGTTTTCCGCTTCCATCGACGCGGTCTGGTCACGTTGTACCTGCCGGTCGATATCGGCGTAGCGCTGGCGTTCCTGTGCGCTGAGCGGCGGCACGGCAGCCGCGTCGTCGTTTGCGTAGTTCGCGCCGTCTGCACCGTATCCGCCGTTGCTTTGAGCCTGGGCCGCAGCGGAATCGCCATGAGGCGACATCGGAGCAGGTGATGCCGGAAGCGCCTGAGCAGGTACCGGCTGTGTCTGCACGGGAGCCGCGTACGCATAGTCGGACGGCAGCCGGCTAACGATGCTCGACTGACCCGGCACCGGCTGCACTGCGCAGCCGGCCAGCAGGGCCGCGCATCCGGCAGCGGCCATCAGCATGGCGCGCCCGCGGCGTACGGTATCGAAGCGGATCAGACCGGTCAGGGCAGTACTCATCATCAACAGGCAAAAAAGTTAGGCCGGAACGGCTGTCCGGCAAACACATCCGCAACGCACAAAGACATCCGCAACCCACAAAGACATCCGCAACCCACAAAGACATCCGCAACCCACAAAGACATCCGCAACCCACAAAGACATCCGCAACCCACAAAGACATCTAACCTGCAAACAGCTATGCGACGCGCCCGGTCGGACTCTGTGGGGACTTAATGTGTGCGTCCCGACGCCGGGTTCATAGTCTCTGAGAGCGGGCCGGCGAGAAAAAGTTGCGCCGCGTCCACCGCGTCGAATTCATACCGCTGGTTACAGAACTCGCAATGGATCTCGACGTGGCCACGCTCGGACAGGATCGACTCGACCTCGTCGCGCCCCAGCATCTTCAACATGCGGCCCACCTTGTCGCGCGAGCAGGTGCAGCGAAAACGGGCACGCGCGGGTTCGAAGCGCCGCAGGTTCTCCTGCCAGAACAGGCGCTTCATCAGCGTCTCGGCATCCGCATGCAGCAATTCGTCATGGGTGATCGTCGAGCCCAGGTGGCACACCCGGTCCCACGTATCCGCATCGTGTTCGCCCGGGTGCGGCACGATCCCGCCATCGCCCGGCAGCTTTTGCAGCAGCATGCCGGCCGCCTTGGCATCATCGGCGGCCAGCCACATGCGCGTCTCAAGCTGCTCTGAGTGGTGCATGTACTTCTCGAGGATGTCGGCGATCGACTGCAGCGGCGCACCATGGTCGTCGTTGAGCGGCACGACGCCCTGATAGGGCTGCTGGCCGGGCTTCTTGTCGGCCGGGTCGAGCGTGATCGCACAGCGGCCGCGGCCTTCCGTGTTGATCAGCGATGCGAGCGACGCGTCGTCGTCGATCGGGCCGTCGAATTTGGCCGTCGCGCGCAACGTGAGGTCCGAGTTGCATTCGACCACGAGCATGCGGACCGGGCCGTCGCCCATGATCTGGATGACCAGTGCGCCGTCGAACTTGAGGTTCGCCGAAAGCAGCGCGGCCGCGGCCATCATCTGCCCGAGCACCGTGCGGATCGGCGCGGGGTAGTCGCGCCGTGTGAGGACTTCCTGCCACGTGTTTTCGAGCAGGACAATCTCGCCGCGCACGGGCGCCGCGTTGAACATGAATTTTTGAAGCTGGTCGTTCACCAAAATAACCTTTATCTGTCGAGTTCGCGAGTGATCGATCACCCGCGCATTAGCCGATGCGCGTGAGTTCCGTCTTGAACGTGTGCCGCCGTTCGACATAGACCTGCGCATTGCGCTGCAACCGCGCCACGTCCTGTTCGGTGAGCGTGCGCACCACCTTGGCCGGCGCCCCGAGAATCAATGAATTGTCCGGAAACACCTTGTTCTCGGTCACGATGGCCCCGGCGCCAACCAGACAGTTGCGGCCAATGACCGCTCCATTCAAGACCACCGCCTGAATTCCGATCAGCGACCCCGAGCGCACCGTGCATCCGTGCAGCATGGCCTGATGCCCGATCGTCACATTGTCCTCGATCGTCAGCGGGAAGCCCGGATCGGTGTGCAGCACGGCGCCTTCCTGCACGTTGCTGTTCTCGCCGACCGTGATGGGTTCGTTGTCGCCGCGGATCACCGCGCCGTACCACACACTCGTGTTCTTGCTGAGCACCGCTTTGCCGATGATGGTGGCGGTGTCTGCAACAAACGTCGTTTCGTCAATCGTCGGGGCGTGTTCGCCGAGCTTGTAGATGGCCACTTGTTCTCCCGTGGGCAGAGGCGGGCGTTGCCTGCGCCGTAAAGGCGTTATTGTATGCTCGCTCCATGGAATTCAATTTCGACGTCCTTTTGCAAGGCGGCTGTGCACGCTCGATCGCGCTGAGCGTGCTGGCCGAGCCCGATCCGGGCACCAAGGCCCACGCCGCGCGAGCGCTCTACGACGCACTTGGAACCGGCCGCGTGTCGGTCGACCGTACGCTTCAACTCGCCGATCCCGGCGGCTTGCCCGGACGGCCCGTGCGCCCCGAACTCGTTCCGCCAAGACTGCTCGACAAACGCTCGGTCCATACCGATGTGGGGCGTGCGGTGCTCTTGCACGCCCTTGCGCATATCGAATTCAACGCGATCAATCTCGCCCTTGACGCCGTCTGGCGCTTTGACGGCATGCCCGAGGCGTACTACGGCGACTGGCTGCGCGTGGCGGCCGAGGAGGCCTACCACTTCAGTCTGCTTGGCGCGCATCTCGGCACCATGGGCGTGGCCTACGGCGATTTTTCCGCACACAACGGCTTGTGGGAGATGGTCGAGAAGACGCGCGGCGACGTGCTCGCACGCATGGCGCTCGTGCCGCGCACGCTCGAGGCGCGTGGCCTCGACGCAGCGCCGCCGATGCGCGCAAAGCTCGCCCAGGCGGGCGACAGCGTGGCCGCCGGCATTCTCGACATCATCCTGCGCGACGAGATCGGCCATGTGGCCATCGGCAACCGCTGGTACCGGCACCTGTGTGCGCAACGCGGCCTCGATCCGAACGCGATCTATCCGGGGCTGGTACGCCGGTACAAGGCGCCTGAACTCAAGGGGCCGTTCAACCTCGACGCGCGGCGCCTCGCGGGCTTCGATGAGGCGGAACTCGAGGCTTTGGTCGCCGGCGCGCCGTCCGGCGACACGCCTCTGCGCGCAACCTGATTCGCCAAGCCAAGCCCACCCGGCGCCCAGCGGGACGACGGGTGGATCGAGAGCGATCCCTCAAAATCCAGCCCGCACGAACCGCTGATCGCGGCATATAATCGAACGACCATTCTTTTTTCGTGCCTGCAATGCTTGCTTCCACTTCCGAATTTGTCCAGACGCGCGGGCCGCGCCTTCATGTCCGCCGCTGGGGGCGCGCCGATGCGCCGAAGCTTTTTATGCTGCACGGCTGGATGGACGTGGCCGCGTCGTTCCAGTTCATTGCCGACGAACTCGCGTCGGACTGGCAGATTCTTGCGCCGGATGCGCGCGGCTTTGGCCTGAGCGACTGGCCGGTGCACATGGCCGGCGGCGGCAACTACTGGTTCCCTGATTACCTCGTGGACCTCGAGGCGCTGCTCGACCACTACGCGCCGGGCGAGCAGGTCAATCTGGTCGGCCACAGCATGGGCGCGAACGTCGTGTGCATCTATGCCGGCGTGCGCCCCGAACGCGTGCGCCGCGTCGTCGATCTCGAGGGGTTCGGGCTCCGGCAATCGGCCCCCGGCCGCGCCGCCGCACGCTATGCGCAATGGCTCGACGACATGAAGACGCCCCCGTCGCTGCGCGACTATGACGACCTCTACGCCGTGGCGGCACGCCTGACCAAGACCAACCCGCGCCTGCGCCGCGACCGCGCCACGTTTCTCGCAGAGCACTGGTCGCGACCGACCCCCGAAGGGCGCCGCGAATTGCTCGCCGACCCCGCGCACAAGCTGCGCGGGCCGCTGCCGTATCTTGTCGACGAAGTCATGAGCATCTGGAGCAAGATCACGGCCCCTGTGTTGCACGTCGAGGCCAAGGATTCGCCGACGCTGACGTCGATTCGCGGCGATACACCGCTCGATGAATTCCGTCACCGCTTCACGGCCTTCCCGAACTGGCGCGAGGCCATCATCGAGCATGCGGGCCATATGCTGCACCACGACCAGCCGGAAGAAGTGGCCGCCTTGATCCGGGAATTCTGCGCGTAGGCGCGCTGACATCCGTATACACGTTGCACTGCCGCAATTTCCGGAAAGCGGTAGGCGACGGCACCCCGGCCCGCGCGGTAAAATCTGTGCATGACTAACGCTGATCTTCACTGCCATTCGACCTATTCCGACGGGCTGCTCGCGCCCGCGGATGTCGCACGTCGCGCGCGCGACGGCGGGGTGTCCCTCTGGGCGATGACCGACCACGACGAAATCGCCGGGCAACGAGAGGCCCGCGCGGCCGCCGAGGCGCTCGGCATGCGCTATGTCGAGGGCGTCGAAATCTCAGTGACGTGGGCGAATCGCACGATCCACGTCGTCGGACTCGCGATCGATTCCGGCAATCGCGGCCTCGTCGACGGCCTTGCCGCCACGCGCGGCGGTCGTGACGGACGTGGTCGCGTGATCGCGGACCGTCTCGCCGACGTCGGCATTCCGGACGCCTATGAAGGCGCGCTGAAATACGCAAACAACCCGGCGCTGCTGTCCCGCACGCACTTTGCGCGCTTTCTTGTCGAACACGGCTATTGCGAGTCGACGTCCGACGTTTTCGCGCGCTACCTCGCGGAAGGGCGGCCCGGCTTCGTGCCGCATCAGTGGGCCACCCTCGAGCAGGCCATGGGGTGGATCCAGGGAGCCGGCGGCACCGCCGTCATCGCGCACCCGGGCCGGTACAAATACACGCAAATCGAGTTCGCAGCGCTGTTCGACGTATTCCGCGACCTGGGCGGCGGCGCCATCGAAGTCGTGACCGGCAGTCACACGCCCGACCAGTACCGCGAATACGCCGATGTCGCGCGACGCTACGGATTTCGCGCGTCGCGCGGCTCCGATTTCCACGCACCGGGTGAAGGACGCACGGAACTCGGCTCGCTGCCGATGCTGCCCGACGACTTGACGCCCGTGTGGCGCGACTGGCAGTGAATGAGCCAATACTTCCGCATTCATCCTGAGAATCCGCAGGCACGACTGATCAAGCAAGCCGCCCAGGTCGTATCGGGCGGCGGCGTCATCGCGTTGCCGACCGATTCGAGCTACGTGCTCGCGTGCCGGCTCGACGATCGGTCCGCGGTCGAGCGCTTGCGCCGTATTCGCGGGATCGACGAGCGTCAGCATTTGTCGTTGCTCGTGCGCGACTTGTCGGAACTCGCCACCTTCGCGATCGTCGACAACCGCCAGTTCCGGATGATCCGCACGGTCACGCCCGGACCGTACGTCTTCGTACTCGTCGCCACCAAGGAAGTCCCGCGCAGGCTGTCGCACCCGTCGCGCAAAACGATCGGCCTGCGCGTGCCCGACCATGAAATCGCGCGCGCGTTGATCGCCGAGCTCGGCGAGCCCCTGATCGCGTCGACGCTGATCCTGCCGGACGACGAAGAACCGCTGAACGATCCGGAAGAAATCCGCGTACGCCTCGAAAAGCAGATCGATCTCGTTATCGATGGCGGGGCCTGTCCGCGCGAGCCGTCGACGGTCATCGACCTCACCGGCGCCGAACCCGAGCTGATCCGTATGGGAAGAGGGCCCGTCGAGCCATTCGGCATCGATGCACCTGTATGACCGGCCGCGGCGAGGCGCCCCTCGAATATCGACTGCTTCCGGCTTCCGCTCGGCGCGGGACTCGGTGCGTACGCCGGGCGACCCACTGACCGCCGCACCGGCCCCCCTGCACCGAATACTGAAATCCCGGCGGGGCGACCCGGCCCCCTTGCTACAATAGCGCCCCATGTACGATACGCTGATCCAGAATATTGCCGTCAACGCGTTGCCCGTCGTGTTTGCGATTACGCTGCACGAGGCCGCCCACGGCTATGTCGCGCGCATGCGCGGCGACAACACCGCCTATATGCTGGGCCGTGTCTCACTGAATCCCGCGCGCCATATCGACCCGATCGGCACGATCGTGATGCCGCTCGTGCTGTATTTCCTGACCAATGGCGCGTTTCTGTTCGGCTATGCGAAGCCGGTGCCCGTCAATTTCGGCGCGCTCAAGAATCCGCGCTGGGACGGCCTGCTCGTGTCGATCGCCGGCCCCGCCTGCAATTTTGTCCAGGCGATTCTCTGGGGTGTGTTTGCGATCGTGCTGCACGCGACCGGCATCGACGAGCCGTTTTTCGTCAAGATGGCGCCGGCCGGCATCCTGGTGAACCTCGTGCTCTGCGCGTTGAACCTGTTCCCGCTGCCCCCGCTCGACGGTGGCCGGGTGCTTGCTTCGCTGCTGCCGCCCAAGCAGGGCTACGCGCTGTCGCGCGTCGAGCCGTACGGCTTCTTTATCGTTATGTTGCTCGTCACGACGGGCGTGTTCGCGTCGTTCTGGTTGATGCCGTTGACCAATATCGGTCTGCAGGTGCTGGGCTCGCTGCTCAATCCGTTGTCCGCTCTTATTTCCTGACCATTCATGTTCCCTGCGCGTATCTTTTCCGGCATGCGTCCTACCGGGTCACTGCACCTCGGTCACTACCATGGCGTGCTGAAGAACTGGGTCCGGCTGCAATCCGAATATCCGTGCTTTTTCAGCGTGGTCGACTGGCACGCGCTGACCACGCACTACGAAACGCCCGAAGTCATCGAAAAAAATGTCTGGGAGGTGCTGATCGACTGGCTCGCGTCCGGTATCGATCCCTCGCAGGCGACGCTTTTTATCCAGAGTCGCGTCCCCGAACACGCGGAACTGGCCCTGTTGCTGGGCATGAGCACGCCGCTGGGGTGGCTCGAACGCGTGCCGACCTACAAGGAACAGATCGAAAAGATCAAGGATCGGGATCTCCAGACCTATGGATTCCTCGGCTATCCCGTTTTAATGGCGGCCGATATCCTTCTGTACCGTGCGTCGCTCGTGCCGGTGGGTGAAGACCAGGTGCCTCACGTTGAAATGACGCGCGAAATTGCGCGGCGTTTCAATTATTTGTATGGCCGTGAGTCGGATTTCGAGGAAAAAGCCCTTGAGGCAGCCCGAAAGCTGGGCGGAAAGCGCTCGAAGCTCTACCTCGAGCTGCGCAATGCCTACCAGCAAGACGGTGTCGAGGAAGCCCTCGAACAGGCGCGCGCGCTGTTGCAGGAGTCGCAGAGCCTGTCGCTGAACGATCGCGAGCGCCTTTTCGGCTATCTGGAAGGGGCGCGCAAGATCATCCTGGTCGAGCCGCAGGTCATGTTGACGGAAGCGTCGCGCATGCCGGGACTCGATGGCCAGAAGATGTCGAAGTCGTACGGCAACACCATCGGGCTTCGCGAAGACAAGGACACGATCTCGAAGAAAGTCCGGACCATGCCGACCGACCCGGCGCGCGTGCGCCGCACGGATGCGGGCGATCCGGACAAATGTCCTGTCTGGGACTTGCATCAGGTCTATTCCGACGATGCGACACGCGAGTGGGCCGCGGCGGGCTGCCGTAGCGCGGGCATTGGCTGCCTCGAATGCAAGCAGCCCGTGATCGACGGCATCTTGCGCGAACAGCAGCCGATGCTCGAGCGCGCGCAGAAGTATATGGACGACCCGTCGCTGCTTCGCGCGATCGTGGCCGATGGGTGTGACAAGGCCCGCAAGTTCGCTCAGGAAACAATGCGAGACGTGCGCGAAGCGATGGGGCTGGCATACAACTGATGTGGCGGACTTTGAATCCGCTACAATCCCGTTTTATCGAATTTATTGGCGTTTTGCATGACTACCGGAACTGACTCGGCCGCGCTCGGTGCATCCATCCGTGGCAGCATCGTCGCAATCATTACCCCGATGAAGGATGACGGCAGCCTGGACCTGCCGGCACTCAAAAACCTGATCGACTGGCATATCGCCGAAGGCACGAACTCCATCGTGATCGTCGGTACGAGCGGCGAGTCGGCGACGGTTTCGGTGGACGAACATAAACAGCTGATCAAGGAAACGGTCGATCACGTCGCGGGCCGGATTCCGGTGATCGCGGGTTCGGGCGCGAATTCGACGGCTGAAGCCATTGCGTTGACGCGTCATGCGCGTGAGGTCGGTGCGGATGCGACGCTGCAGGTCGTGCCGTACTACAACAAGCCGACCCAGGAAGGCATGGTCCGCCACTTCTCGGCCGTTGCCGAGGAGGGTGGCCTGCCCGTGATTCTGTACAACGTGCCGGGCCGTACCGTTGCCGATATGAGCAACGAGACGATCCTGCGGCTCGCCGAGGTGCCGAACATCGTCGGCGTCAAGGACGCAACGGGCAATTTCGACCGTGCGGTGCATCTGATCAAGGATGCGCCTGCCGGATTTTCGATCTACAGCGGTGACGATCCGACAGCGATCGCGCTGATGTTGATGGGAGGGCACGGCAATATTTCCGTCACGGCCAACGTCGCACCGCGTGCGATGTCGGAACTGTGCCGGGCCGCGCTGGCGGGCGATGCCCGTACGGCGCGAGAGATCCATCTGCGCTTGCTTGGCCTTCACCGGCACTTGTTCGCGGAATCGAACCCGATTCCGACGAAATGGGCGCTCCAGCAGATGGGCAAGATCGAGGGCGGCATTCGTTTGCCGCTGACGCCGCTGGCCCCGCAGTTCCACGACGTGGTCCGGGCGGCGATGCGCGAGGCCGGCCTCTGAGCCGGCAGGACTGAGCGCGCGCACGCGTGAACTGCCGTGGCCGCGCCAATCGTTATTCGAAGGACTTCATGACATCAGCCCGTTTCTCCCACATCGCGCGCGCAGTCGCCGCGCTGGCCCTGCTCGGCTCGCTTGCAGGTTGCGAGACGCTCAATGACTGGTTCGCGTCGGACCGCGTCGACTACAAGAGCGCGACCAGCGCACCGACGTTGACGGTGCCTGCCGACCTGTCGAAGGCGCATATCGACGATCACTTCTCCGTGCCCCCGACGCAAATCGGTCTGGGCGGCGCGCCGATGTTCACCCAGACGGCGAACGGCGCGGCGACCATCGGTCAGCCGACGGCGCAGGATCCGATGGGCATGCACATCGAGAGAGACGGCGACACGCGCCGCCTCGTCGTCGATGGCCGCACGCCCGAACAACTCTGGCCGGAACTCAAGGATTTCTGGACCGAGAACGGCTTCGTCGTACAGACCGATCTGCCCGCGCAAGGCCTGATCGAAACGAACTGGGCCGAGAACCGTGCAAAGATCGGCAACGACTGGTTCCGCAGCTCGATCGGCAAGCTCTTCGACGGCTTCTACTCGTCGGGCACGCTCGACAAGTTCCGCACGGTCGTCGAGAAGGGCCCGAACGGCGAGACGGAAATCACGATCTCGCATAGCGCGCTCGAAGAAGTCATGATCGGCCAGCAGAAGGAAACGTCGCGCTGGGTCGCACGTCCGCGCGACCCGAATCTCGAAGTGGCCTTCCTTAACCGCCTGATTCAAAAGTTCGGTCTGTCGAACACGCAGGCGCTGATGCTCGAAGCGAATGCACGCCAGGGCGAAGCACGTGTCGCGGCCGCAAGCGCGCCCGATGGCGCACCGGAACTCGATGTCGCTGAGCCGTTCGATCGCGCATGGCTGCGTATCGGCGTCGCGCTCGATCGCAGCAGCTTCGCTGTCGACAACAGCGACAAGAGCAAGGGCCTGTACTACGTTCGTTACGTTGACGATACGCAGGACGTCAAGAAGGAAGGGATCTTCGGCAAGCTGCTTACGAGCAGCGCGCCGCCGAAGAAGCTCGTAGTCAACGTGAAGCCGAAGGACGATGCATCGACGCAAGTCTCGGTGGTCGATGCGAGCGGCAACTTCGATACGTCGGTCGAAGCCAAGCGCCTCGTCTCGACGCTGAGCGCGGCGCTGAACTAAGCGTTGCGTATGCGTCTGTCTCAAGCATCGCGCTCGTGATGCGTTTTACCAGTCTGGGTAGCGGCAGCGAGGGCAACGCCCTCGTTGTCGAAGTCTCCGAAGGGAGCAGTACCACTCGCGTGCTGCTCGACTGCGGCTTTTCGGTTCGCGAACTGCAACGGCGTTTGCTTCGTGCAGGAATCGACTTCGCCGATCTCGATGCCTTAATCGTCACTCACGAACATACGGATCATGTCGGCAGCGCATTGACCCTGGCGCGCAAAGCCGGCCTGCCGGTGTACATGAGCTGGGGCACGGCGCTCGCATGCGGCGCCGACGACGGTCGTATCGATCTGCGCATCCTGTGGGGTGGCGATCCGCTTGCGATCGGCGATATCGAAGTGCATCCGTATACCGTTCCTCATGACGCGCGCGAGCCGCTTCAGTTCGTCTTTTCGGACGGCGATGTGCGCCTTGGCGTGCTGACGGACACGGGTTGCCCGACACCGCATATCGTCGAGGTACTCGGTGGCTGCCATGGCCTGATCCTCGAATGCAACCATGATCGCGAGATGCTGGCTGCGAGCCGCTATCCGGCCTCGCTCAAGCGACGTATCGGTGGCGATCTGGGTCACCTGGCCAACGATGCCGCAGCGCAGTTGCTCGCCGATCTCGATCGTCAACACATTCAGCATCTGATCGCTGCGCACCTGAGTCAGCAAAACAACACACCGGAGCTTGCGAGGGCCGCACTCGCGACCGTGATGGGCAGCTCAATCGATGACATCGTCGCTGCGACACAAGCCGAAGGCTTCGACTGGCGCTCGATCTAATGTAAAGACGATGCAGCTTTTGTAGATATCACACGTACAGTTCAACACGTCTTCGATACGTTTTGCGCAGACATAAAAAAACCGGCCCGAAGGCCGGTTTTTTTATAAGCGGATATCCGCTTAGTTGCTTGCGCCCGAAGCCGGAGCGGCAGCCGAAGCGCCTGCGTCCGAGGCAGCAGCCGGAGCCGACGAAGCGTCAGCGGCCGGAGCCGATGCGGTCGTGTCCGAAGCAGCAGCAGCCGGTGCCGAAGCAGCGTCAGCGGCCGGAGCCGAAGCAGCAGCGGCGTCGCTCGCCGGAGCAGCAGCCTGGTCGCTCGACTTGCTGCAAGCAGCCAGAGCCAGTGCAGCCATCAGGGAAGCGAGGAGGAGGGATTTCTTCATGATCACGTCCTTTTATGGATAAAGGTAAGCAACAGCGCGAATGTTACCGGTAATGTTTATGTGCTAACACCGACCTTGGCCGTTGGTGCAGGCGCACAGAATGTGCCCCTTTTACCGACGGCTTGGCCCGAAATTATATGCACTTTCGTACAGAGAGTCGATAAATCTTGCCTCCCGTACAAACCTTTCACCACGGGCTTTTTCTAGCTTTAAGAATATCTGCAAGATCCCAAAGAGTTTGCCTGTTTATTTCTCAGCAAGTCTCAGGCCGCTCGTATCCAGCCTGCACAATACCATTCGTGCAGCAGGCCTGTCACCGGGCCCCCCCCTGAGAGTGTTACAAAGTCTTTCCCTTCAAGGGCCTTGCGATCTGCGAGACGTTGTACCCAATCGCGAACATCGCGATCGAGCTTGCCTGCCTCGCCGTTAATGTAATAGCAGTGGCGATCGTAAAGCAGTGCGGTGCGAGGGTCCACCGCGATACCACGTCGCCGGGCAAGCGCGAGAAACCCCGCTTCGTCCGGCGGGTTGTCAGGTGTGTCAAATACAACGTTTGGCTTGGGTTCGCTCAGGTATCGCCCGACAAAACGTTCAACATCGGCGCGGTTCCATTGGATATTGCGAAGCCATGCTTCGGTTGTATCGACAACATCATCCGGCAACCGGGCAGGCGTGGTTGTCGGCTCACGGCCTTTATCCTGCAAGCGGCGTGCCGCACCCTTGAGCGTGTCCGCGCGTTCAGCGAAATCGAACAGGAATTGCCCCATCATTTCCCCCGCGACGGGAGCACGGAAGCCGATCGAGCACGTCATGCATTCGCCGATCGCGACGCCGTCGTGCGCAATATGCGGCGGCAGATAGAGCATGTCTCCCGGCTCCAGCACCCATTCTTGGGTGGGCTCGAAGCGGTCTAGAATCTTGAGAGGCATCCCTTCTTGCAGCGCGAGATCGCGTTGTGCGCTGATGCGCCAGCGTCGCTTGCCATGCGTCTGCAACAGAAAGACGTCGTAGGAGTCGAAGTGGGGACCGACTCCGCCGCCATCGGTGGCGTAGCTATACATGGCGTCATCCAGTCGCGCGTCGGGCAGGAAGCGAAACCGGTTCATGAGCGCATGGGTAGCGTCATGGTAGAGATTGACGCCCTGTACGAGCAGGGTCCATTGTTTGCTCCGTGCCGACGGCAATTCGTCGCGTGCAAACGGTCCGTGGTCAAGCGACCAGGTGCCGCGTCGTTGCGTGATGAGACGGCTGTCGACATCATCGCGATCGGCGAGGCCGAACAACGTCTCGCGATCGATGAACTGTGCGATGTCGGGTACCGCACCGCGAATCAACAGCGGCTTGCGTTGCCAGTAGCGTCGCATGAACTGTGCCGCTGTGAGGCCGCCGAGCAGCGGACCGATCGCGGCATCGGCAGCGGCCGGCACAAAGCGATGTGCATCTGTCGTCGCACGATCGGTCGGCGCTTGCACGTTGCGATCGTCGGCGCGTCGACGCGACGCCGTCGCAGCGCGCGGACTTGAGGGGCGGTCAGACGCGTGGTCTGATGCGTGTTCTGATGCGGGGGCCGAGCTCACGCGAGAAGTGCGAGAGGGCTTGGGAGAGGACGTATTTAAGGGCCGCGGCGGCATCGTATAATGCGGTTCAGTTTCCGGAGGAACGAATGAAGATCGTCAAGAATACCGTCGTGTCAGTCGCTTATACGCTGTCGGATGCGCAAGGCAATCTGATAGAGCAAAGCGATGAGCCGATGGTCTATTTGCATGGCGGCTATGATGGCACGTTCCCCAAAATCGAGGAAGTGCTCGACGGCCGCGAGCCTGGCTTTGAGACGATGGTGCAGCTCGAGCCGGATGATGCGTTCGGCGAATATGATCCCGAACTGGTGAAGATCGAAGCACGTGGTCGCTTTCCTGAACCGCTCGAAATCGGCATGCAATTTGAAGGCACGCCCGAAGAGAGCGACGACGAACTCGAAGCGCTGATCTATACGGTGACCGACCTGGCGGAAGACAAGGTCGTGCTCGACGGCAATCATCCGCTGGCAGGCATGGCGTTGCGCTTCAAGCTCAAGGTCACCGAGGTGCGCGAAGCGACGGCCGACGAAGTCGAACACGAGCATGCTCACGGCGCCGATGGTCTGCATGTCGTCGACGAAGACGAGGACGACGACGATGATGAGGACGAGCCGCCGCGCGTGCTTCACTGAAGCACGCATGGAGGTCGCAGGACGCGCATGAAAAAACCCAGGACATGTCTGTTGACGTGGACCTGGGTTTTTTGTTGATGTCGCTGAGCAAAGTGACGTCGGTCAGCGAGTCGATCGCTTGCCCAGTCGATGATGTTTGCCCCGACTATTCGCCCGGCGCGCGGTCGACCGGAGGCAGGGGCAGCATCTTCGGCGCCTCGACGCCGGTCGGCGCAGACGCTTCGGGTTGCACGGGAGCCGGCGCTGCGTCGGGCGGCAGGGCAGCCACCTTTTCGACGCGAATCCGGAACACCTCTTTGCGATCCGGTTCAACGCGCACACGGATCCACTGCGATAAATGCGGCGAGCCCGATATCTCGAGCCGCGCAAAGTTCGGCACACGTGTGCCGTGTTCATCGCGCAGCGGTTCATCAATGCGGTACCCCGTCGCCAGCGGACCGACACCACCATCGATCAACAGCACCGGGCCCTCGAAGCGCTGAGTGAGTTTGAGCAGTGCCTGCTTTAACTCCGCGTAGCCGTCGCGTGCCGATTGCCGGTCGAATCGCAGCCATCCGAACAGCCGGTCGCGGCGCGCGCCGGCTTCGAATTGCGGATCGCCTTCGATCGCGATCACGATGGCGCGCGCATGGCCATGACGCGCGACCGTTTCAGTGCGATCGAGCCATTCGCGATTGGCGACGTCACGTTCCTCGAACTCCCCGTTGCGGCCGCCCTCGTTGAGGTAGTGATTGTTGTCGCCCGGTACGTTGAGCGTGACGAACACCACGTCCCCGGACTGCCACCGCATGTTCTCGCGGTATAAGCGAAACCGTGCGCTCGCGCTTTGTCTCGACAGCGGCAGTTTGTTCACACCGAACGACTGATCGTCGTCGAAGAAGTGTTCACGAATGAAGTCGAGCCGTTCTCGCGGATCATTGCCGCCGTTCGGGCCGAACTGGCAGGCGATCCATTCGTTTTCACCGGGGACGTAAAAGAGCGGAACGGGCGAGCTGTCGAGCCAACCCTGGCGTGCCAACAGCAGCGTGTCGTCACAGGACTCGCCCGGGGCCTTGATATTTCCGGTGTCGACAATGAAGCGCGGTGCTTCTGACGCATGGCCGATCGCATCGAGCAAACGCCGCGCCGCGGGCTCTTCCGCGCTGCCGAACGGCCCGTTGCCGATCACGGCGAAACTGAAGGCGCCGCTCGCCGCGGACGCGGTATCTAGCGGCGCCAACGCGAACAATGCACACGAACCGATCGATGCAATAAGCCATCCCCGGCGTCCGATGCGCGCCCAATCGATAAGACGGAAAGGAGTGCGTCGCGTGCCGGGCATGGTTGTCAGGGCAGGGCCGTATCGTTGTCGTCGTCGCCGTTCGCCATCGCGCGCAGGCTGTAGAGCAGATCCAGCGCGTCACGCGGGCGCAGCGAGTCAGGGTCGAGTTCGCGCAATCGCGCAAGCACGGGGTGAACCGAGGGTGCGGCCGCCGGGAGAGCGTCGGCAGGCGCATCGACATCGTCGTCGAAGGTGTGTGCCGGTGCCGCAAACAAATCGAGCTGGGGCGTCGCATGTCCGACCGACTGCTGCTCGAGCAGCGCCAGATGCTTGCGAGCGGCACGGATCACCGGTGCCGGCACGCCTGCCAGTTGCGCAACCTGCAAACCATAACTCTGGCTGGCGGGGCCTTCATCGACAGCATGAAGGAACACGATGCCGTTGCCATGTTCGACGGCCGACAGATGCACGTTGGCCGCATGCGCGAATTCTTCGGGCAGTTGCGTGAGTTCGAAGTAGTGGGTCGCGAACAGTGTGTAACACCGGGTGGTACTCAACAGGTGCCGCGCGATGGCCCAGGCCAGCGCCAGCCCGTCGAACGTCGACGTGCCGCGGCCGATTTCGTCCATCAGCACGAGGCTGCGCTCGCTCGCGTCGTTGAGGATCGCGGCGGCCTCCGTCATCTCGACCATAAACGTCGAACGGCCGCCCGCGAGGTCATCTGCGGCGCCGATGCGCGTAAAGATCCGATCGATCGGACCAAAGCGTGCAACGCGCGCGGGCACATAGCTGCCGATATAGGCGAGCAGCGCGATCAGTGCGGTCTGGCGCATAAAGGTCGACTTACCGCCCATATTCGGGCCGGTGATCAACAGCAATTTGCGTGCGTCCGATAAACGGCAGTCGTTTGGAATGAATCGCTCGACCTGGCCTTCGACAACAGGGTGACGCCCCTGGTCGATATCGATGCATTCATCGGCAACGAACTCGGGCGCGACCCAGCCCAGTGTGCGCGCACGTTCTGCGAATGTCGCGAGCACGTCGAGTTGCGCGAGCGCGGCGGCCACCGATTGGCATACGCCGAGATGCGGCAGCATGGCTTGCAGCAGCGCCTCGTAGAGCGCTTTTTCGCGCGCCAGCGCACGTTCCTGTGCCGACAACGCCTTGTCTTCGAACGTCTTGAGTTCAGGCGTGATGTAGCGCTCGGCGTTCTTGAGTGTCTGCCGGCGGCGATAGTCGTCCGGCACCTTGTCCGTCTGGCCGCGCGTGACCTCGATATAGAACCCGTGAACCTTGTTGAATTCCACGCGCAGATTGTTGATGCCCGTGCGTGTGCGCTCGCGGGTTTCGAGATCGAGCAGGAACTGTCCGCAGTTTTCCGAGATGTCGCGCAGTTCGTCGAGGTCCGCGTCGTAGCCGCGCGCGATCACGCCGCCGTCCCGGATGACGACCGAAGGTTCCGTGGCGATCGCACGCGTGAGCAATTCGACTGCGTCCGGCGGCGGTTCGAGCGTGCCATCGAGTTCGGCGAGCAGCGGTGACTGTGCTGCGAACGGTGCCAGCTGCGCGCGCAACGTGGGCAGCGAAGCCAGTGTGTCGCGCAGGCTCGAGAGATCGCGCGGACGCGCCGACAGCAACGCAAGGCGTCCCGTGATGCGTTCGATATCCGCGATCGTGCCGAGCGACGCACGAATGCCGTCGAGATCGCCGTCGAGCAGCGTGCCGATCGCCTGATGACGCGCCATCGGTACGGCTGCTTCACGCGGCGCGTGATGCAGCCAGTAGCGAAGCAGCCGGCTGCCCATCGTCGTGCGGCAGGTGTCGAGCAACGACGCGAGCGTCGGCGCTTCGGTTCCGCGCAGTGTTTCGGTGAGTTCGAGATTGCGCCGCGTTGCGGGATCGAGCCCGATGAATTCGGATTCGTGTTCGACCTTGAGCGTCCGGATATGACGGAGTTGCTGGCCTTGCGTCGCCGCAGCGTACAGCAGCAGCGCGCCTGCGGCACCGCAGGCGATCGTCAGCGTCTGGGCCGAGAACCCGTCGAGGCTCGCCACTTCAAGCTGCTTGCACAGGCGCTCGCGTCCCGAGGTCATGTCGAAATGCCAGACGGGCACACGGGTGACCGAGCCTGCGCTCGCGGGCAATTCGAGCCGGTGCTCGGCATCGGCGTCAGCGATCAGCGTTTCGGCCGGGCGCACGCGTTCGAGCAGCGCAGCCAACCCTTGCACCGGGACTTCGCTAAGTCGCAAGGTGCCGCTTGCCAGGTTGACCCAGGCCAGCCCGTACGTCGGCGTCTGCTTGCGACCTGCGGTTGTCGCACAGACGGCCAGCAGATAGCTATCGGACTTGTCCGAAAGCAACGCGGCATCGGTCAGCGTGCCTGGCGTGACGACTCGCACGACCTTGCGTTCGACGGGGCCTTTCGACGTGGCGGGGTCGCCGATCTGTTCACAGATGGCGGCGGACTCACCCAACTTGACGAGCTTGGCCAGATATTGCTCGACCGCGTGATACGGCACGCCTGCCATTTTGATCGGCACACCGTTCGACGAACCGCGCTGCGTCAACGTGACGTCGAGCAGACGCGCGGCCTTGACCGCATCGTCATAGAACAGTTCGTAGAAATCCCCCATCCGATAGAACACGAGTGTGTTCGGGTACTCGTTCTTGATGCGGAGATACTGCTGCATCATGGGCGTATGCCCGCCCGCGGGTGCAGGCGCGGGGGCAGAAACAGAAGGCGGCGAGTCGGGCGAGGCGGGGTTGAGCATGAGTGGCGCGTTGAGTCGGTGCGATTCGACCGGATCGTGCCAACGATATTCGACACTTGCTTTGATCGCCGCGCAGCCGAAAGGGCGCGCAAGGCAGGCTCTGCAAGGCGGATATCGGAGCACACATCCGTCGTGACAGACGCCAGTTTAACTTGGTCCGCGGAGCGCCGCGATTATGCGGGATGGGCCGGGGGCGATTTAACTAAGAGTTGAGCCAGGGGTGGGCGCCACGACGCCGTCTTCGTCGTCATATAAAGAGCAAAGTGCGAGCTTCGATGCGAAGCTACGGGCATCTTCCATAACATCGCAAGCTTCCTCGTGTGTCACGCTAGCACCCAGGTCATAGTCGGCGCGTCGCCGTGCCGTTTTAGCCGACTGAAGTACATAGCCGACTGCCACGGCCTTTCTATCCCCCTTCGCATGGATAAAGCGTTTGCAAAGCCTCTCGTGCTCACCCATGCCGATACCGTGATTCGGGTCAGGGTAGCGCTCACCAACAAGACGGGCGGCGTGGTACATGCTGTAGTAAGCCCGGCTGATTGCATTCCGAAGGTCGATCTGCGTACCACAAAGGAACATGAATTCGGCTGCGCTCAGGAACTCGGTGAAATGGGTGCTCATACGGAAGCGGACCTGATCAAGTTGAGGGGACGCGCTTTCGAAAGCACGTCCGGACGTCCCGTAAAGGATCTGATCGTGATCGGCGCAACTTCAACGGCAGTGTTCTCGAAGCGGTCGATGAGGGCTTCGACAACCACGTATTGCAGCTCCGCGCACTCGGGTGAGGATGCATCGACATGGATATGAAGGCTTGTGGCCAACGGCATCGTGCCCAGCAAGTCCACCCGGTACACGTTGTGCCGGCTCGCTTTCAGAGCCTCTACCACGGCTTCGATACGCAGCAGCAACGCTTCATGATCGAGCTTCTCTTCCTTCGCTATGCGCAACAGCTCTTCGTAGAGGGGGCGTCGGCTCAACGCCTCGGCACGTATCGGCTCCGATGGGTGCGTGATGTTGACAATTGCGTCCACGACCTCGATCGCGTGCTCAAAGTCAAACGTATCAGCGAAGCATCCGAGCATGTGTTTAAGCACATTCCGGCTACCTTTCGCGGTGGGCAACAGCGACGATGACAGCGCGTTTGCTTCACGTACGTATCCCATATCAGTCAACGCTGATAGGGCATTGCAAACGATGTGATCGTCTGCCGTGTTCAGTTGGAGTGCGTTCGTAATCTGACGCTTCGCTTCGCCGTGATTCCCGAGGCCCATCGCCGCCAAACCAAGTCCCATCTGGCAAGTTGCGTAGTCCTTGTGCAGCGCTTTGGCGTTGAGGTAGATCAACGCCAGCTGACCGCGCAATTGATGCAGCGTTGCATCTACCTGTTGAGTACGTTGTCGATGCAGAGCTTCGACAACGCCATTAAAAACGTTGCTTTCGATCGATTTCGCCTGTGCGAGCGCCGACATGATTGTGGATTCCGTGGTTCTCGATGGGTGCGTCCAACAAGGGCCGCTCATCGAAGCGGCCAAGGTGACGAATTTATCGAGACGGGTGTCCAGCGACTTGCACAGATCGCGCAGAATTCAGCCGCGCTCTAGCGACTTTTCACGAAGTCGCTCAGTCAATCACCCAGCTGAGCAGCGACGTGATCATGCTCGCGCTGGTTGGCGTGATGCCGAAGCATGGCCAGATACATCAGCGCAACCACGGTGGTGCCGAACAGCACGATGATCCACTGAATCGGCATGTCCCATTTGAGCAGCAGCGCGTACAGGCCGAGCATCGAGAGCACGGCGATATTCTGGTTGAAGTTCTGCACGGCGATCGAGTGCCCGGCCGACAGAAGCTGGGCGCCGCGATGCTGAAGTACCGCGTTCATCGGCACGACGAAGAAGCCCGCGAGCGTGCCGACGATCAGCATTTCAACGAACGCGAACACGATGTAGTAGGGCACGCTTAGCGGCCCCAGGTGAATGCCGGCACCCGCAGGAAACAGATCGCGCGAATAGAAGGCCATGCAGATCGTGACGACGCCGACGAGCAAGCCGACGGGCAGCACTTTGAACGCATCGCGCATCGGAATCTTCGCCGCGGCCCACGCCGCGCCGACTGCGATCCCAAGCCCGGTAATGCCTTGTAGCGTCGCTGCGGACGATAGCGACATGCCGAGCCGTACATTGGCCCATTTGAGCACCATCAGTTGCAACGTGACCGCGCTGCCCCAGAGCAAGGTGGTCACCCAGAGCGCAATCTGGGCAAGCTTGTCGTGCCACAGCACATAGAAGCAGTGGCGAAAATCGCGAATGAGCTTGAGCGGCTCATGCAGCCGGTTTTCGTAGCGCGCGCCGGTGTCGGGAATATCGATATTGAGCACGCCCGCGGCGGCGTAGACCAGGAACATCACGACCATCGCGCATTGCGCGGCCGTGTGGATGAACGGTATCGAATGGCCGGTAATCCAGTGCGACACCACGTCGCTGACGAGCGCGCCGCCGGCCATTGTTCCGACGATCGTCGACAGGACGGTCGCGGATTCAAGCCACGCATTGGCGACGACGAGTTGTTCCTTCGGAAGCAGCTCGGTCAGGATGCCGTATTTCGCCGGCGAATAGGCGGCCGCGCCGAAGCCGATCAGGCCATAGGCGATCATCGGATGCACGTTCGCGATCATCAGTACGCAGCCCCCCGCCTTGAGCGCGTTCGAGATGAACATCACGTAACGCTTTTGCAAGGCGTCGGCAAACGCGCCGACAAAGGGCGCGAGAACGACGTAGGAGATCGTGAACAGGATCTGGAGCAGCGGCGTGACCCAGGCTTGCGAATGGATATCGCGCAGCAGGGCGATGGCAGCGATCAGTAGCGCATTGTCGGCAAGCGACGACACGAACTGCGCGGCGATGATCGTGTAAAAGCCTTTCTTCATCCGTTTTGAGCATCGAGGAGCGCGTGCAGGCCGCTGCGCGCTCCCTGTATGACGTTCAGCAAACGAGCGCAGCCATCAAGCAGCCGCTTCGTGCACCTTGCTATACGGGTTCAGGACCTGAATCATTTGCGCGTAGAGCTTCGGATTGCCGGCGAGGATTTCGCCCATGTGCAGGAACTCCGCCTCGCCCGTGTAGTTGCCCACGAGGCCGCCGGCTTCGGTGATTAGCAGGCTGCCCGCTGCAACGTCCCATGCCTTGATGCCTTGCTCGAAGAAACCATCCATGCGGCCGGCCGCAACGTTGGCCAGGTCCAGTGCGGCGGCGCCGGGGCGGCGCAGGCCTGCGCAGGCTTCGGTCATTTCGCCGAACAGCTTCTTGTAACGGTCAAGACCCTGGAGGTCGCGGAACGGGAAGCCCGTGCCGATCAGTGCATCGGCCAGACGGTCGCGCTTGCCGACGCGGATGCGGCGGTCATTCAGGAAAGCACCGCGTCCGCGCGAGGCGACGAAAAGATCGTTCCGGTTCGGATCGAACACGACGGCTTGCGTCACGACGCCGTTGTGCGCCAGCGCGATCGACACGCAGTAGTAGGGGAAGCCGTGAATGAAGTTCGTCGTGCCGTCGAGCGGGTCGATGATCCACTCGAATTCCGATTTCTGTTCGCTGCGGCCCGATTCTTCGGCAAGGATGGCGTGATCCGGATAGGCCGTCGAGATCGTTTCGATGATCGCTGCTTCGGACGCCTTGTCGACTTCGGTCACGAAATCGTTGTGCTGTTTCTTGCTGACCTTGACGAGATCGAGGTCGAGCGATGCACGGTTGATGATTTGCCCGGCGCGGCGTGCGGCCTTGACGGCGATGTTGAGCATCGGATGCATGAGACGAAATCCTTGTGGCGATGGAGGCGATGGCCGAAGCCGGCAGCCGGAACACTACGCGCGGCGGCGCAAACGGGGAAACGCCGGCTCATGCCGGGCCCGTCGCGGCCGCGCGAACGGAAAAAGAGCGGGGTGCAGGTTCGGCCGGAAGCCGGCCGGGCACACGAAGCCGCTATTCTATCCGAGAGGGGCTGCGCTTGCCGGCCTCATGCGGGTAACATTTGCGTTGGCCCATGTGGGCGGCCCCTTTCGGTTCGGTCCGCTGGACTTGGCCATTTGCATCGCCCAGCGGGGTCGACGCGTCCGCGCCGCCGGTCTGGCCGACCATGAGGGGCTGACTTGCGTCGGCGGTTCGAAGGTTCGCGGGCTTGGACGCGAATTTGAGCACCGCACTTGCATACCGACTGAACGATAGATCAACAGACTGACCGATGACCGATACCGTGCGTCCTGGCGACGATGAACCGGCTGTAGCCGGTGGCTTTACCTCGACACGTTTTGTCCTCGTCGAACCGAGCCATCCGGGCAATGTCGGCTCAGCCGCGCGTGCGCTCAAGACGATGGGCTTCGCGCGCCTCGTGGTCGTGCGGCCGAAGGTGGCTCATGTGCACGAGGACCCCGAGGCATGCGCGATGGCGAGCGGCGCAGACGACGTGCTTGCCAACACGCATATCGTTGATTCGCTCGAGGATGCCTTGAGTGGCGTGCACTGGTCGCTCGCGTTGTCCGCGCGACCGCGCGAATACGGGCCGCCCGTGCTGACGCCGCGCACGGCCGCCGAACGGGCCGTGCCCATCGTCGCGGGCGGTCAGCAGGAAATCGCGCTCGTGTTCGGCAATGAACGCGTCGGGCTCTCGAATGCGGACGTCGAGCGTTGCAGCGGCATCGTCCACATTCCGGCTAATCCGGCTTACAGCTCGTTGAACCTGGCCCAGGCCGTGCAGGTGCTCGCGTACGAACTGCGCATGGCGTTCCAGGCGCAGGGTCACGCCCAGCACGCGAGCCCGGCGATCGTCGACCCCGACGCGTCGCCGCTCGCTGCCAGCGAGGACGTCGAACGCATGTTCGTGCATCTCGAGAACGCGCTGGTTTCGATCGACTTCCTTGATCCTGCCAATCCGAAGAAGCTCATGCCGAGACTTCGACGCCTGTTTGCGCGCACGGGGCTCTCGCGCGAAGAGGTGCATATCCTGCGCGGCATCGCGAAGCACATACTGCTCAAGGCGCATCGGTGATCGTCGCCGGTCGGCCATCCCGAGCGCGTCGGAGCGCACCGCCCAGGTCGAGCTGATGCGCCCGCGCCGCGTATAGCGCCAGCATGTAGTACCAGCGTTATCGCCGGACCCCGTTGCGGCCCACGCCGATCGTTTGCCCACAGTGACCTTGGGGCTTTAAAAACGCTTCCGGCGAATCTCCTACAATCCGCCGTATTGACCTGATATGACAAGTCAGGCACCCGGCGCGCCGTGCCGGGCCTCACACGATATACGCCATGTTCTCGAGACTCCGTGAAGACATCGCCGCGATCCGCGCGAAGGATCCGGCTGCACGCAACACATGGGAAGTGCTGACGTGCTACCCCGGTGTGCATGCGTTGATCTTTCATCGTGTCGCGCACGCGTGCTGGAATCTCGGACTGCCGTGGCTCGGTCGATTCATTTCTCAATGGGGCCGTTTCTGGACGGGCATCGAGATCCATCCGGGTGCGCAGATTGGCCGCCGTGTGTTTATCGATCACGGCATGGGCGTCGTGATCGGGCAGACCGCCGAGATCGGCGATGACTGCACGATTTACCAGGGCGTCACGCTGGGTGGTACGTCCCTCACGCGCGGCGCCAAGCGCCATCCGACGCTCGGGCCGGGCGTCATCGTGGGTGCGGGCGCTCAGGTGCTCGGTGGTTTTACGGTCGGAGAGGGCGCGAAGATTGGCTCGAACGCGGTGGTCGTCAAGCCGGTGCCGGCAGGGGCTACTGCAGTGGGCAATCCCGCGCGGATTATTGCCGCACCGTTGAGCGCGGGCGCCGCCGGTGTAGCGTCGGAAGGCCTTAGCGCCGCAACGTCAGCCTCGACTCGTCATGACATGCATCCCGTCGCTCGCGAATTCGCAGCCTACGGCGTGACACCCAATGTCGACGACCCGACGTCGATGGCGATCAACGGACTGATCGAGCACGTGAGCCGCCAGGCCAGCCGTGTTGACGAGATCGTCGAAGCGCTCGATCGTCTTGGCGCGCAACTCGCGGACGAACCTGAGTGCAGCGCAGCCGTGTCGCGGCTTAAGCGGCTTGGAGAGGCGGTAGAGGGGCGGTAGAGGGGCGATACAGAGGCGATAAGCGTCGTGCATGACGCGCGCTGTCCGCGCGGCGCCTGAGTTAATCGAGCGCGTGCTCGCTCACACCGCTTTCGTCGAACACGAGATATCCGCCGCGAGGCGCACCGTGGTCGAGTTCCCAATCCGGAATGACCCAGCGTTCCGTGACGCGCCCGTCGACGCTTTGACGATGGACGGCAGGGCGATGTGTATGCCCATGAATCAGAATCGACGCACGGCTCGAACGCAGCAGATCTGACACGCCATCCTGCGTGACATCGGCCACTGCCATGCGCTCAGGCGTCCAAGTCGTCTGACTTTTATTGCGCATGCGCTCGGCAAGCGCGAGGCGCCATTTGAGCGGCCAGCTCAGAAAAAAGCACCGGCCTGCCGCGCTATGCGAGACCCGCCGAAAGCGCTGGTATCCGATATCGGCCGTGCACAGTGCGTCGCCATGCGCGAGCACGACACGCTGTCCGAATGCATCGAACACAAAGGGATCGGGAAGCAGCGTAGCGCCTGCCGCCTTCGCGAATCGCGTGCCGAGCAGAAAGTCACGATTGCCTTGCATCAGATAGAGCGCAATGCCGCGCTCGGATAGCGTATGCAAGGTGCGTGCGACCTGTTGCGCGAACGGCGTGGCGAGCATGTCGTCGCCGATCCAGTATTCGAACAAGTCGCCGAGAATATAGACAGCTTCAGCCTGCGCCGCTGTGACGGAAATGAATCGCTCGAACGCTGCGACCGTGTTGGGGATCGCGGGGCTCAGATGCAGGTCGGAGATAAACAGCAGAGGGCGCGTGGGTCGCATGATCGGGAGGGAGTGCGGCGCGCGGTGTGGAACAACCGTCGCGCCGCAAGGGTCGCAGCCGCTGAATCGGCCACTCAGTCAGCCACTGATTGAGCGGCGCAGTCAGCGGCCCGGTCCGCCGCTTACTCGGTGACCACAGCCTTCTCGATCACGACGTCTTCGACCGGCACGTCTTGATGGAAGCCCTTGTTACCCGTCTTGACCTTCTTGATCGCATCGACGATGTCCAGACCTTCGACGACCTTGGCGAACACGCAGTAGCCCCAGCCTTGCGGCGTCGGCGAGCTGAAGTTCAGGAAGTCGTTGTCCTTCACGTTGATGAAGAACTGTGCCGTCGCCGAGTGCGGATCGTTCGTACGTGCCATCGCGAGCGTGCCGCGTTCGTTCTTGAGGCCGTTGTCGGCTTCATTGGCAACCGGCGCGTTCGTCGGCTTTTGATTCATGCCTTGTTCGAAGCCACCGCCTTGAATCATGAAGCCGTCGATCACACGGTGAAACACCGTGCCGTCGTAGTGTCCCGACTTCACATAGCTCAGGAAATTTTCGACCGTCTTCGGTGCCTTTTCGGCGTTGAGTTCGATCTTGATGACGCCGTGGTTCGTATGAAGTTCGACCATGAGATGTCCTTGTGTTTTGTCTGGGGTGGGAGAGTGCGGCGGCGGGTCCGGGTTGATCAGCTTGTGTGTGTTCCGGATCTTATCGCTGTTGTGTATGCCGCCGCTTTGCGTGAGTTAGTTGCCGACCACCGTTGCCGACTGGATGACGACCGGCACGCGCGGCACATCCTGCATCATGTTTTCGTTATGCGTGGGCACGGTCTCGATCTTCTTGACCACGTCCAGGCCGCTGACGACCTTGCCGAAGACGGCATAGCCATGACCGTCCGGATTCGGGAAGTCGAGGTTCGCATTGTCGACGACGTTGATGAAGAATTGTGACGTCGCCGAATTCGGGTCGCTCGTGCGGGCCATCGCAATCGTGCCCGTCAGATTCTTGAGGCCGTTGCGGCTCTCGAGCGGAATCGGTGCGTGCGTGTTCTTTTCCTTGAGGTCAGGCGTGAAACCACCACCCTGAATCATGAAGCCCGGGATCACGCGATGAAACACGGTGCCGTTGTAGTGGCCTTCCTTCACATACGTGAGGAAGTTGTCGACGGTCTTCGGCGCCTTGGCCGGATCGAGCTCGACCGTGAAGTCGCCCATCGAGGTCTTGAACAACACATCGGGGTTCGCTTGTGCGGCAACCGAGGTCAGGGCGAACGACAAGGCAACGGCACACGACGCGAGTGCCGGAAAGAAGCGCTTCATGAAGTTTCCTTGCTAAACGTAAAGAGACGCATCAATTGCGTTGCGGCGAAATAGGCATTCCACCGGTGCTGGGTTCCGACGGCAGGATTTCCGGCGCTTGCGGCTCGGGCAGTGCGGGCATCGCCGAGGTATCCGATGCAGGCTGAGCGGCGCCGGTGGCTGCCGCGGTGCTTGCCGGCGACAGAATGGCCTGAATCTTCGTGACGCGGCTGCGTGAATCGCCATCGCGCTTGTCGAGCGACGAAGCGTGGGTGTACGCGTCCTGCGCGAGCTTCAGATAGAGACTGCCGAGGTTCTGGTAGCCAAGCGCAAAGCCCGGGTTCGCCGAGATCGCGGTCTCGAGCGTCGCGCGCGCGTTGTCGTACTGACCATGCTTGGCATAGAGCGCCGCCAGATTGTTGTACGGCTCGGGCAATTCGGGGTACTGCTGCGTGAGCGCCTGAAACGCGCTGATCGCATCGTCATCGCGGCCCATGCGTGCCAGCACGGTCGCACGTTTGAACTTGGCTTGTGCGTCGAGCGGATGGGTCTTGAGGTGATCGTCGAGTTGCGCGAGCGCCTGATCCCAGTTGTGATTCGCGATCGACGCATCGACTTCGGGCGTGCCGTCGAGCACGGGGTTCTTCACGCGCGCGGCCGCGCCGGCTTGCGCATGCGCAGCACCCACGGGCGCGATGGCTGCAGGCAGCGTCAACGTGCCCACGGCAGCGAGAAGCAGCCAGAGCGCCGCACCGCGACCCGCCATGCGGCCCATCGTCTGAGTCAAACCGGTGAATGTCATACTGCTTTGTCCATCGTCAGGAAGCATGCGACTAAAGCGGTGCGTCGTGCTCACAGGAGCCGTGGTCGCACCCCGGCGCGTGCTCGCATCAGGATGCCGGACAGGAACTGCAGGCGCGCCGCGCATGATCTTCATAGGCTAAATCGTGAATGGTATACTCGCCGGCATTCTAACAAAGTCCGCGCGTTCCCCGAACGATCGGACAGCCGCCGCGATCGCGAGGTCGCATCGCACCCGGCAGTGCCCCCCAATCCGTTGCCGCCGGCGCCGCGCTGAAATTCCGGACCTCGTACCGTTCTATGGATTCACTCCGAATTTACAACACGCTCACGCGTGACAAAGAGACGTTCGTGCCGCTCACGCCGGGCGAGGTGCGCATGTATGTATGCGGCATGACCGTATACGACTATTGCCACATCGGTCACGCGCGTGTGATGGTGGCGTTCGATCTTGTGCAGCGCTGGTTGCGCACGCTCGGCTATCGTGTGACCTATGTACGTAACATCACCGATATCGACGACAAGATCATTCGCCGCGCCGTCGAGAACGGCGAGACGATCGGCGCACTGACCGATCGTTTCATTGCGGCCATGCATGAAGACGCAGATGCGCTCGGCGTCGCGCGGCCTGATCTCGAGCCGCGTGCGACGCAATTCGTCCCGCAAATGCTGTCGATGATCGAACGTCTCGAACACAACGGCTATGCGTATCAGGGGACGGATGGCGATGTGAATTTTGCGGTGCGCAAGTTTGCAAACTATGGTCAGCTCTCGGGCAAGTCGCTCGAGGATCTGCGAGCAGGCGAGCGTGTGTCGACGAACGACGCGAAGCAGGATCCGCTCGACTTTGTGCTCTGGAAGCAAGCCAAGGCCGAGGAGCCGCCCGAGTCGAAATGGGATTCGCAATGGGGTCGCGGACGTCCGGGATGGCATATCGAATGCTCGGCGATGTCCTGCGCATTGCTCGGTGAACGATTCGATATTCATGGTGGCGGACAGGACTTGCAGTTCCCGCACCATGAGAATGAAATTGCGCAAAGTGAAGGCGCCACGGGCGCGCACTTCGTGAACTACTGGATGCATAACGGCTACATCCAGATCGACAACGAGAAGATGTCGAAATCGCTCGGCAATTTCTTTACGATTCGTGAGGTGCTCGAACGATTCGATGCCGAGGTGCTGCGCTTTTTTATTTTGCGCGCCCACTATCGCAGTCCGTTGAATTACAGTGATGTGCATCTCGAAGATGCGCGTGCAGGTTTGACGCGGCTCTATACCGCGCTCAAGGATGTGGAGCCTGACGAAGGCGCGCTCGACTGGAACGAGAGCTTTGCGTCGCGTTTTCGCGCCGCAATGAATGATGATTTCAATACGGTCGTCGCAGTCTCGACGCTGTTCGAGCTTGCGAGCGAGGTCAACCGTACTCGCGATCGCGCGCTTGCGCGTCAGCTGCGCGAGCTGGGCCGCGTGCTCGGCTTGCTCGATCGTGAACCGCGTGTGTTTTTGCAGTCCGCAACAGGAACGCAGGACGCAGGTGCAGCACTCGATGCCGATGCGATTGAAGCATCGATCGCCGCGCGTGTCGCGGCCAAGCGTGCGAAGAACTATGCCGAGGCGGATCGGATTCGTGGCGAATTGCTTGCCGCGGGCGTCGTACTCGAAGACAAACCTGGCGGCGCGACTGAATGGCGCCGCGCGTGACCGGGCGACAACCGGGAGGCGAGATGGCAACGGCCAGTAAGAGCGTGGCGCGCAAGCGCACGAGCGCCGGCAAGGTCGGTACGTCCGCGGACGCCGCGGGGCGTAAGACGACGGGCAAAACGGCGCGCAAGACGGCCGCTAAGCACGAGACCGCTAAGCAAGGGACTGCGCGCGTCACGAATGGCGCGGCGGGCCCGGCCAGCACAGGAGCGAGCGCCACGGCGGCGCGCAAAACGCCTGCGCGCAAAACGCAGCCGCGTGCCGCGGAGCCCGTCATCGCCGAGCGTATCGAGCCGGTGGGCGAGGGCGAAGTTGTTCGCAAGTCGCGTACGACGAGTGCGAAGGAACCTGCCGCGTCGGTACAGACCGGGCTGCTCGAGCCGACCGTCACGCGTCCCGACTACTGGGATCGCGCGTGTGCGGATCTCGTGCGGCGCGACCGCATTCTCAAGAAACTGATTCCGCAGTTCGGGCCGGTCCACCTCGCGGTGCGTCACGATCCGTTCGTCACGCTCGCACGCTCGATCGTCGGCCAGCAGATTTCGGTGAAGGCCGCGCAAGCCGTGTGGGAACGCGTGAAGGAAGCCTGTCCGACGCTCGCGCCCGCGAAGTTCACACGGCTCGGACTCGAGAAGCTCTCGGCGTGCGGCTTGTCCAAGCGCAAGGCCGAATACATCCTCGATCTCGCCGAGCACTTCGTATCGGGTGCGTTGCACGTCGATACGTGGGCGACGATGGACGATGAGGCCGTGATTGCGGAACTCACGCAGATTCGCGGCATCGGTCGCTGGACGGCCGAGATGTTCCTGATTTTCAATCTGATGCGCCCGGATGTGTTGCCGCTCGACGATGTCGGCCTGATTCAGGCGATCAGCGTCAACTACTTCAGCGGTGAGCCCGTCACGCGTAGCGAAGCGCGCGAGGTGGCGGCAAACTGGGAACCGTGGCGTACGGTGGCAACATGGTATATGTGGCGTAGCCTCGATAACGTCGCAGTCTGACGACTCGGCGTCTGATCAGACCCTGATGCGGTCAGGATGACCGGCGTGGCATGCGGTTTGCGGCAATCATTGCGGTCGGGCAACGTGCAAAAACGTACGTGAATCGGCCGCGAACCCCCGTCCAATAAGGCTCTTGAGCGAATATCCGCAGCGCGCCCGGACTGATTTAGAATACGCGCTTCCGGCAAGACCGAAGGATTTGAACGATGAAGACCACTTTTCTGGATTTCGAGCAGCCGATCGCTGAGCTCGAGGCGAAGATCGACGAACTGCGATTTGTGCAGGACGATTCGGCTGTCGATATTTCGGAAGAGATCGACCGGCTCTCGAAAAAGAGCCAGCAGCTCACCAAGGATCTGTACGCAAACCTGTCACCGTGGCAGGTTTCGCAAATCGCGCGTCATCCGCAGCGTCCGTACACGCTCGACTACGTGAACGAAATGTTCACCGATTTCCACGAGCTGCATGGCGATCGTAACTTCGCTGACGATCAGTCGATCATCGGCGGCCTCGCACGCTTCAACGGCCAGGCCTGCATGGTCATCGGCCAGCAGAAGGGCCGCGATACGAAGGAACGCGCAGCGCGCAACTTCGGCATGCCCAAGCCCGAAGGCTATCGCAAGGCCGAACGTCTGATGCGCCTTGCCGAGAAGTTCGGTTTGCCCTTGTTCACGTTTATCGACACGCCGGGTGCCTATCCGGGTATCGACGCGGAAGAGCGTGGCCAGTCCGAAGCGATCGGTCACAACCTCTACGTGATGGCCGAGCTCAAGGTGCCCATCATCGCGACGATCATCGGCGAAGGCGGCTCGGGCGGTGCACTGGCCGTCGCTGTGGCCGACACGGTCGTGATGCTGCAGTTCGCCACGTATTCGGTGATCTCGCCTGAAGGCTGTGCTTCGATTCTGTGGAAGAGCGCATCGAAGGCGCCTGAAGCCGCGGAAGCGCTGGGTCTGACCGCGCATCGTCTGAAGGCGCTGGGTCTGATCGACAAGATCGTCAACGAACCGCTCGGCGGCGCACACCGCGATCCGAAGAACATGGCTGCGATGCTGCGTCGCGCGCTCGCTGACTCGGTGCGCCAGTTCCAGGGCATGAGCACGAAGGAACTGCGCGAGCGCCGGCATGAGCGCCTCATGAGCTATGGCAAGTTCAAGGAAAGCCACCCCGGACAATAAGTCCGGCAGCGATTCGTCCGACCGCGCTGAACGGGGCTCGGACGAATCGGTTCTGACCGCCGTTCGTGCGGTCATGCATTCTCTCGCTTCTCCCGATGTATCACGCAAGCATGCCGATGCGAATCGCGCATCGGGCGCGCGCGTCGTTGCGTCCGTCCGTTCGGCTAACTCGGACGAGGCTTCCAAAGGCATTTCGGATTCGGACGACGCTGCTGCAACGGACCGCATGTCCGATGGCGCACTGCGCGTTGCCATTGCCCTGAGCGGTGGACTCGATTCGAGCGTGCTGCTCGATGCGACAGCGCGGGTCGTGGGCGCGTCGCGCTGTATCGCGTTGCACGTTCATCACGGCTTGAGTCCTCACGCCGATGCATGGCTCGATCATGCGCGGGAGGCGGCGCGCGCCGCAGACGTCGCGTTCGATGCACGTCGCGTCACCGTTGCTCGCGACGACGATGCAGGTATCGAAGGCGCTGCGCGTGACGCTCGCTACCGCGCGTTGTTCGAGATGTGTGAAGGCGCGGACGTACCTGTCATGTTCCTCGGGCATCACGCCGACGACCAGGCCGAGACATTCCTGCTTCAGGCAGTGCGAGGTGCTGGGCTGCGTGGCCTTGCTTCCATGCCCGCGATTGCGCAGATCGATTCGAAACCAAAGAGCCCCGCGGTGCGAATTGTGCGTCCGCTGCTCGATTTACCCAGGTCGATATTGATCGAGTATGCCCATTCACGCGGATTGCAATGGATCGACGACGAGTCGAACGACGATGTGCGTTACGTGCGCAACGCGTTGCGCCACGAAGTGATCCCGCCGCTGGCTCGCCGCTTTCCGTCGTTCCGTGAGGGGCTCGCGCGAAGCGCGCGTCATGCGGCGGATGCGCAGGCGCTGCTCGATGAATACGCGGCGATGGATATGCAATCGCTGAAAGTACAGATGGAAGGGGATGCGCCGCCAGCGTTGTCGCTCTCCGAGTGGCGCTTGCTCGATATAGCGAGTCCCTTGCGTGCGGCGAACGTGCTGCGCTACTGGATTCGTGCATATGGCATGCGTGCAATGAGCGTGGCGCGCTTCGACAGTCTTGTCGGTCGGCTTCGTTCGGCTGCGAGCGACCGGCCGCTGTCGTGCAGTCATGAGGGACGCTTGTTGCGCCACTATCGTGATGTGCTCACATGGGAAACGGCGCGCCGGCACGCAGGCCGAGACGATTCGGAACTTGATGAAGTGCTGAATGAGTCGCTGAATGAGTCGTTCGGCGATGAATCTGATTCGCACTTTGACCATGCCGCCGATCGGCACAATGATCGGTCATCTGATCCGGCGCTTGTCCAGTCATCACGTCGACAGCGCGATCGTGCAGGTGATCCGGCGCTCGATTGGCGACTCGACTGGACCGGCCAACCCGTCTGGCACCTGCCTCCCTGGCACGGCACGCTCGTGTTCGTGCCCACCGACGTCACCGATCCAGAACGCGTGCCCGCCGCGCGGCTGCGCGATCGCGTGCTGCGCGCCGTGCAGCGTAGCGGAGGAGAGCGTATGCGAGTCGGTGCGGGAAGACCGTCCCGAAGTCTCAAGAATCTGTTCCAGGAAGCGGGATTGCCGTCGTGGCGTCGCGATGTGCCCGTGATTTTGCTCGGCGACGCGGTGCTCTATGTGCCCGGACTCGGCCTGAATCGCGACGTTGCGGTGCTCGATTCGAAAACGAACCTGCAAACCGATGCACGAACGGGCTCAGAAGCAGGCACGCAAGCAGGGACACAAGCAGGCACGCAAGCAGGCACGCAAGCAGGGACACAAGCAGGGACACAAGCAGGGACACAAGCAGGGACACAAGCAGGGACACAAGCGCAAACCGAATGGCTGCGTCTCGAGTGGCGCGAGGATGCGTTGATCGCATGAAACGCACTGACTTCGCGCGGACCTCACTCATGCGGCACGCACGCCACACGTGTTCCCATTTAATGCGCGAACGTGCGCTCAACGCGATTTGATGCGTGCTAACCCCTTGTTTTTTCGGCGAGCATCGTTTATTTTCGAATGCTTGCCCAATCGCTCTGAACCACGTAGTTTCGAAAAAAAATGGCACTGATCGTACATAAATACGGCGGCACGTCGATGGGCTCCGTCGAGCGCATCAAGAATGTCGCAGCACGCGTCGCCAAATGGCACAAGGCTGGCCACAAGATGGTCGTCGTGCCGTCGGCGATGTCGGGCGAAACGAATCGTCTGCTCGGTCTTGCGAAAGAAATCGCCTCGCAGCCGAGCCCGCGTGAACTCGATCTGATCGCCGCGACGGGCGAGCAGGTCAGCGTCGGCCTGCTCGCGATTGCGCTGCAGGAAGCCGGCGTCGACGCAGTCAGCTACGCTGGCTGGCAAGTGCCGATCGCCACTGACAGTGCCTTTACCAAAGCGCGCATTTCGAGCATCGACGACAAACGCGTGCTGGCCGATCTCGATTCGGGCAAGGTCGTCGTGATCACGGGCTTTCAGGGTGTCGATCCCGATGGTCACATCACGACGCTGGGTCGCGGCGGTTCCGACACGTCGGCCGTTGCGGTTGCCGCGGCGCTAAAGGCCGAAGAGTGCCTGATCTATACGGACGTCGATGGCGTGTACACGACGGACCCGCGTGTGGTCGACGAAGCACGTCGCCTCGATCGCATCACGTTCGAAGAGATGCTCGAAATGGCGAGCCTCGGTTCGAAGGTCCTGCAAATCCGTTCGGTCGAGTTCGCCGGCAAGTACCGCGTGAAGACCCGCGTGCTGTCGAGCCTCACTGATCCGCAGATTCCGCTCGACGTCGAGATGCGTTCGGGCACCCTGATTACTTTTGAAGAAGACGACACCATGGAAGCAGCGGTTATTTCGGGCATTGCCTTCCAGCGCGACGAAGCGCGGATCATTGTCGCGGATGTTCCGGACAAGCCCGGCATCGCTTATCAGATCCTCGGCCCGGTCGCCGACGCGAACATCGACGTCGACATGATCATCCAGAACCAGAGTATCGATGGTCTGACCGACTTCACGTTCACCGTGGGTCGCGGCGACTACACGCGCGCTATGGACATCCTGACGGAACACGTCAAGGGTCATGTTGGCGCGGGCAAGGTGCTCGGCGATGCGAAGGTGTCGAAGGTATCGGTCGTCGGCGTCGGCATGCGTTCGCATGTCGGTATCGCAAGCAAGATGTTCCGTACCTTGTCGGAAGAGGGCATCAACATCCAGATGATCTCGACGTCGGAGATCAAGATCTCGGTGCTGATCGACGAGAAGTATATGGAGCTCGCCGTGCGCGCGCTGCATAAGGCGTTCGAACTCGACCAGGCGTAACGACATCGCCAAGGCAAACGCGTGACAAAAAATATGGGTAAAAGCGTCTGCCTGTATTTGACCGTTCAACGCTTTGCCGCTATGATTCACGTCTCGTCGCGAAAGGCTTCCGCCGCGATGAGACAGTTTGGGAGACGTGGCCGAGTGGTCGAAGGCACTCCCCTGCTAAGGGAGCATCTGAGCTAAAACTTGGATCGAGGGTTCGAATCCCTCCGTCTCCGCCAGCAATGGCGGCGAAACCCCGTAGAGTCGCGGCTCTACGGGGTTTTTGTTTTATGGGGTCGAAAAACTTCGATGCGCGCGTTACTCCGTGCGCTCCCAATGTTCGGATGTCCGTTTGTCGGTCACACGCACCTTCGCGACCATCGGAACATGGCCCATCAACTTGATCTCATTGACGGCGACTCGCTCGGATGCGAATAGCGTCGGGCTGAGTTTCGTTCCGTCCAGAAACTCCAGCACATACCCTTCGACCGGACCCCATCGGCCCTTCGGCACCGGCTCTACATAGACGTTCAACATGATGCGCTCCATCGAGTAAGAAACGAGTAGGAAACCTTTGAGAAAAGTCTAACGGCGTTCCTTTCGTATGCACGCCCCTCGAATGTGCGATTCGAAGCATGTTTCACACACTTGAAATCAATGACTTGCGGCGTGCTTTTCGCATCGCGAAGTGGTGTTTCCCAGAATGCAAAATGTGAATGGGTAATGTCGACTCGGGCTTTCACTTTTCGACGGCGCGTTTCGCTTTGTGAAATCGTGCCACGGCGAAACAGGGGTTTGAATGGCTGATTCGCCGAAGCGTCGTATCACTGACATGTGTTCATTATCAGAACGGATGCGGTCTGAGTTCCGATAGCCGCGGCATCTGTGATTCCCGGATCAACGGGGTTAAAAACAATATCCTTGCAATCAATCTGGCTCAATAAATGTGAATACCTGCCGTTAACCGGATCGATCAAGCCAGCCGAGTCAATGTATTCGAATTGTCAAGAGACAAGATTACCGAAAGGGCCACGGTCCCTCACTGGGTTCACTCGATGCATCTGTAATTCACGGTGATGTCTCACATCATGCGTATAATCTGAATCATTACGCAAAATAACCACGCATTCTCCCGTCGCCGATTGGAACGCCCAGCGCGCGCGAGTACGTCAAAAGGCGATACGCAAGCAACGCATCCTGATTGCGATGTGACTTTTCATCCAGTTTTTGCCGTACGTGGCAAATGCAGTAGACGACAAACAGTATGTTTCGACTGATCGACCGTTGTGTTGCACGTTCCACAAGCATTCCGTATGAATCGGTTCCGCACGATCCCGTGCGCTTTCTGGAAAGTGCATCGAAACTGAAAATCGCGAAGAAATATTTGCATCGGCGCATGTCGCTCGCGATGGGCGGTCAATTGCCGCTCTATCGTTCGACATTGCCACGCGATGCACGGATTTTGTGGCTATACACAGGTAAGGCCAATTTCGGCGATGCGACGATGGATATGGCCGGCCGAAGCCTGTTGCGCGGGATGGGCGTCAAAATCGATCTGCTGACGCTGCCTAAACTGTTTCCGCTATTCGAGGAAGATGACATTTTCTCGAACGTATTCGATCGTGTCGAAGATGCGTTGAAGCACGAGTACGACGCGGTTCTGCTCAACGAATTCAACTTCCCGTCGATTCGCCTCAAGAAGAAATACTTCAAGCATCTCCCATTCGCTTGTTTGTTCGAATACTTCTACGGCCCGGATCGCAATCAGACGCAATTCAGCTTCGCCGCGATCAACCGCGTTTTCCAGTTCGACCTGACGCCCGACGATCTGCATGAGATCGCGAAGCCGTATCTCGGATGCTTCGCGTCGACCGAACGCAGCGTCGATGCCGTGATGCCCGATACACGCTTTATGTGTATTGCGGTTGGCGGAATTGAGCCTCGGCGAACGTATGACCGGTGGGCCGAGCTGCTTCGCGCGCTCGATGAGGCGGGCAACATCGATGTGCCGCCGACCGTCGTGTTGCTGGGTGCGGATAACGGCGCCGCCATCGCTGAATCGATTTGCCAGCAGACCTACCGACGATTTGAAGTGCGGTCATTGGTCGGGCAATTGAGTCTCCTGCAGTCTCGCGCAGTCGTAGCACGCAGTGCCGTCTTTGCCGGTTGCGATGGCGGTCTGATGCATGTGGCGCATACGACCGATACCGGCACCGTCACATTGTTTGCTCGTGAAGAGCCGATGCGATTGCGGCTGACACCCAGCTGCCAATCGATCGGCATTCAGAGTGGCGGGGCGGTCAGCGAGATCGGTACCGATTCCATTCTCAAGGCGCTTCGCACGAAGCTCGGAAGTGCGCGGACTCGCCGCGCGCCGGTCGACATGGACGTCGACGCGACCGTCGACTGACATCGCACGAAGCCGGCTGAAGCCTGGCGTTATGCGCAACGGCGGCTGATGTCGGGCCCACGTCTTTCGCGAGTTCGCCGACATTGCAGCAATCCGCTTACTCCGTCTGCGCAGGGACCGTTGCGCCGGAAAACGAGTCGGGTAGAAACGCCAGAAACGCGTGGGGCGCACCATCGAGTGCATCACTGCGGGACACACGGGCGCGAATCTCCGTGAGCGTCTCGATTGTGCCGCCTTGGTTCGAGACAAACTCCCATTCGCGCTGCGGCTCACCCAGTTGTTGAGTCGCCGTTTCCGAGACGACCGTCTCGAGTGCCGCAAGCGCGGTCGCACTGTCGAACGAATAAATCACAAACCCCTCGTTCGCAAGCGCGGCGGCCCGACATCCCAGTAAAGCGGCAAGGCGGCCTTTGCGCTTCGCATCTTGAGCGCTGACAGCGTGCGATTCGCGAATGACCGCGCGCGTAGCGGCATCATTCACCTGCGATCCCAACATGAAGACCGGACGCTCGGAGGACCACGCTTCCGGCGGACACGCCTTGCCCGAGGGATCGAGCGTGATGAACGGATTCACCTCCGCAGGATAGATTCGGCAAACCCGAGGCCTTTCCTCGTAGGCGCCGCAGAGCATGTCGCTGCGTAAATGTGGACACGCGCCGTCGAAGGCTGCAACCAGCGTCAGGATGATACGCACGGGTTGCACACCACTGACTGCGGCGAACGATCGCTCACGCTTGTGATGTGCCGGACCGTCGTCCTCAGGCGGTTCCACCGGCCATGGAATCGCTTCGCAAAACGCCTGAATGGTGCCGCCTCGTTTCAGCCACGCGACGCTTTCGTCGACGCTGAGCGGAAGTCGCAGGTTGTGGCAGCACTTGCCGCAAGTCGTGCACGAGAAATGAATGGTCATGATGCGCCCTGCGCAATCCGATCCAGCAGTTGCAAGATCGTGCTCCTATCCGATGTATTCGCGCTGAATACGAAAAGACCATCGTTATGATGATCTGTCATGCGCGATCTGATGCTGCGAGAGCGCGTTGCGCAATCGCCTGCATTCTTGCTGGATAGTTCGGCGGCCGGTGATCTTGGGTTACAGCGAGACTATTTATATTTGTTACGCGCTGTTCGTTACCCGGTACTCGTTGCTCGTTGCAGATATTGGCCGGAGCTTACAATTCAGACTCGATCGGCAGCAACCCGAGTAACCAGATCTCCATTCGCCTGAAGCTCGACACATCCGGATCACTGGTCAACTCCTGCGGCCCGCCGGGGCCGTTCTCGATCCAGACGATTTTGCTGTCGCCGCTTGCGTCCGTTCTGCGCTCGAGCTTCCACGCAAGGGTATTCAGCTGCGGGGTCACGTCGCTGACGACCTGCGAAGCAATCTTCGGATCCTCGCAATAGACACCGATCTCCGTGTTCAACGTCAGGGATCGAGGATCGAGATTCATCGAGCCGATGAAAATACTGCTTCGGTCGAACACATACGTCTTCGCATGAAGCGACGCCTTCGAAGAACCGAAGAGCATCTTCTTTTTCGTTTCGCTGTCTGCGACCGGCTTCAACTCGAACAGATGCACGCCGGCTTCAAGCATCTCCATCCGATAGCGTGAATAACCGGAATGCACGGCAGCCACATCGGTTGCGGCCAATGAATTCGTCAATACGGTGACGTCGACGCCACGCGCTTCGAGGCCTTTCATCCAGGCCATGCCTTCATCGCCGGGAACGAAATACGGTGAAATGACGAGCATGTCATGCTGCGGCTCGACATGGAGTGCATTGAACTTTGTCAGCAGATGACCCTGGATATCGTTGGGGGAGCGAGTGATCTTCGTCGGGTCATCGAAGAGCAGGGTGGCATGTCCCCATGAGAACGACAGGTCGTCCGATTTGAGCGCGTCTTTCAATCGCGTTTTGACTTCGTCGGCGTACGCGCCGCCTTCTCGTGCTGCAACGGAAGCTGCCAGGTGCTGGCGATACGCATCGAGCGCGCCTGCGGGGGCCTTATGCCCAACGAGCGACTCGACCGTATAGACCTCATCCGAATTCCAGAACAAGTCGAACTCGTTGGAGATGTCCGATACGACGGCACCGTGAAGCAGTACATCAAGATCGCTGAAGGCCACGCTGCTCGACGCGCCGAAGTATTCATCTCCGATATTGCGTCCGCCCAGAATCGCGGCCTGGTTATCCGCGATCATGGCCTTGTTGTGCATGCGTCGATTCACCCGAGAAAACTCGAAGAGCGTCCCGAGCTTTTTGAACGAACGCGCAGCGACAGGATTGAATAGCCGGATCTCGATGTTCGGATGCGAGTTGAGCGCAAGCAACACCTCGTCATCGGCCGATGTGCCGAGGTCATCGAGCACCAGGCGTACGCGCACGCCGCGGTCGGCGGCGGCGAGCAAAGATGCGGCCAGACCTTGTCCGGTCTCATCGTCATGCCAGATGTAGTACTGAAGGTCGACGGAACGATCTGCGGTCTCTGCGAGCACGATGCGCGCGACAAACGCGTCGACGCCTGTGATGAGCAAATGGAACGCCGTATCGCCCGGATGCTGCTGATTCGAGGGCGACAATTGCGTACCAAGACGCGTGTCGTCCGTGTTGGTCAGCGCATGGGTAACGGGGCGGCCGGCTTGCGGTGGGAGGCTGGCGCAACCGGCCACACAGATGATCGACACCAGCAGAGCGAGGCGATACAGCGTGCTTTTCATTGTCGTGTCCCCATTCGATTTGCATGACTGTCTTCTGCCTTCGCGCATAACCGGCGTGAGTCGCCGGCGTGACGGATTTTCACGTTATCCCAGTTGTCCGGAGGGCGCAGAACGGCCGAGGCGCAAAAGCGACAGCGTCGGGAAGGCCCGCGTTTCCCGACGAAAAAGAATGGGGTGACAGCGTGTTGCCTATCCTGCAGGGGTCGCCATTGGCGTCAGATCTGGACGATCATCCAGCCGAGCGGCGAACCGGTCGATGCGTGGCAGATAGAAGTGATCGGGGTTGAGCGAGAAAGCGACCCGGCGTACCCGGCCCATGATTTCCGATCGAGGGAAAAACCCGAAGTAGCGGGAATCAGCGCTGTTGTCGCGGTTGTCTCCGAGCATGAAGTATTCATGCGCAGGGACGACGAGCGGGTCAAACGAACTTCGCGGGCTGGGCGTGTCGACGGACAAGCGAATGCGGTGCGAGATGCCATCGGCATGCTCGAGCTGGTATTCGGCTGGCGAGCCTGAATCTCCGGTCAACAGATCGGAGCCCAGCGGCTGATAGGCAGCGCGTCTGCCGTTGACGTACAGCACGTTGTGATTCATCGATATACGGTCGCCGGGCAAGCCGATCACGCGTTTGACGAGCAACTCGTGCGCCGCTGAAGAATCGATGGTCACGATATCGCCTCGTCGGGGGCCATGAAAATCGATCGCGCTGATATGTGTGAGAGGCACGCGCAGTTCGTAGGCCATTTTGTCGACGATGATGTGATCGCCCGGAAGGATAGTCGGCAGCATCGAAGCGCTGGGCACGACGTTCCAGTCGACTACCGTGCTGCGAAACACGACCATCAGCACAAGAAACGCGGCGACGCTCTTGTATTCTCGCCAGAGCCGGGACATCCATTGCATGATCTGAACTCCGTGTTGAGGGGCGATAGCGACTGCGGGAAAGGCAATCAAAGCGCTAGCGAGTAGTCACCCGCCTTTAACTCAGCGCCAAATGCCAAACGCCAATAGCGGGTGGCCGGCCATCGACATTCAGCACGAGCAGTCGACGATGGACGCGAGGAAGTCGGGACATCCGTCCCGACGCCATCGCACCATCACACCAGAATCACGTGCCGTTGCGCACCCAGATGCTCGATCCCGCACTCAAGCACGTCACCTGGTTTCATGAACTTGTTCTTACCGAACCCGACGCCCGGCGGCGTGCCCGTCGCAAGGATGTCACCCGGAAGCAGGGTCATGTGCTTCGAGAAATACGCCAGCATTTCGCTGATGGAAAACAGCATGTCGCTCGTATTGCCTTGCTGTTCGACATGACCATTCAGCTTCGTCCAGAGATCGAGATTCGCACCGTCGACGCCTGTCACAAGATAAGGGCCGATCGGCGAATAGCCGGCACGCGATTTGGCGCGCACGAGATGTTGACCGCCGAGGCTGTCGACCTGCGTGGCGCGGTCCGAGATGTCGTTGATGCAGACGTAGCCGAAGATATAGTCCTGTGCGTCTGCCGCTGCGATATCGCGCGCTTCACGGCCGATGACGATGGCGAGTTCGACTTCCCAATCGAGCTTGGTGCCTGGATTGGGTCCGCGCGAGACAGGATCGTTCGGGCCCGTGATCGACGACATGGCCTTCAGAAAGACTTCGGGCTCGGTCGGCGGCACCATCTTGAACTCTTCGATGTGCTTGCGGTAGTTGAACCCGGTCGCGGCGAACTGGCGAACACCGTCGATCGGAGCGAGATAGTCATACGGTCCCTTGATCGACGCTAACGCGGAAGTGTCGACGTTGTCGAGGACGCCGCTCGCGATCGCCGCAGGCGTGATGTCCGCTACGAGCGGACGCAGATCAAAGGGTGTGCCGTCGATCACGATGACGGGCAGGGCGACATGGTCGATGAGGATTCGGGCGAACTGTTGCATTTCATCTCTCCTTACTGAGTGGGTCGACGCCCAACATCTCGGCGAGTGCGCTTTTAACCGGACTGCCTGTCCTTGAAAAGCGACGCTGTGTGTTGCGCGGTTGAGTCAAGGATAGGGACGTGATGCATAATCGTCCAAGACTGGTTTCTTACGCTTCCCATAAGCAGAGGTTATAGGCCATGCTGCTGCGTCATATCCGGTATCTCACGGCTGTCGTCGACAACCGCAGCTTTACGCGAGCGGCCCAGGCGCTCCATGTATCGCAGCCCGCGCTATCGCAGCAGATCAAGGAGCTCGAAGACCAATTGGGCGTGCAGCTTCTCGACCGGAGCGGCCGCGAAGTGCGTCCGACCGACACGGGCGTTGTGTACCTCCGATATGCGCGTCACGTGCTCGAACAACTCGACGAAGCCGCGCGAGCAGTGCGTGACGTCGAAGATCTGTCGGTGGGCTCGCTGCGTCTCGGCGTGACGCCGACCGTTGCGCACTATCTCGTGGGGCCGCTCGTGGAACGCGTCAGAGCGCGCCACCCTGGTATCGAACTGTCGATACGCGTGACGTCGCAAGAGGACATGGAGTCGCTGCTTCGTAGCGATGCCCTCGATGTGGGTTTTGGTTTTGGCGACATGCCGGTCGATGACATCGAGGCGACGCCGTTGCATAAGGAGCGTCTGGCCTTGATTGCCAGGGCCGACACCTCGTCCGCGTTCAAGCCTGTCGTGACGCCCGCGGAGTTATCGACGCTGCCGCTGGCCTTGCTGGATGCATCGTTCTCCACGCGGCGAAGTGTCGATCGATATCTCGCTGCCAAGCGGTTGCGCGCGAACGTGGTGATGGAGGCCAACTCCGTCGCGGTGCTGCTTGAAGTGGTGAGCCAGACGGATCTCGTCACCGTGTTGCCGCTGAGCGTCGCTCGGGCAGGACTCAGCACGGCGCGGTTCCGCCCCGAACTTGAACTCAGGCCTGCGGCACTGCTTCGAAGACGAGGTGTCTACGAGACCGCCGCGATGCGCGCATTCATTGTGATTGCACGTGAGGTATCCGCCGCGTTGGTGTGAATGACCGGGCGACCCGGCCGCCCTCGCCGGTCTGCCGAAACCGTTGGGCCTCCCTATAATCCGACACGAATCAGGCACCACACGTGCATGCGCGATGTGCAGAGTCGGACCCTTTCAGGAGCGCTCCATGGCTGATCTTTCCACCACCGACGCGATGAAAGACGGTGTCGCGACGTCGCTATCCGGCTATGAGTTGCTGGCCTCGCCACTGCTGAACAAGGGCACCGCGTTCACGGCATCGGAGCGGGATACGTTCGATCTGCATGGCCTCCTTCCACCAACGATCGGCACGCTCGAAGAGCAGGTGTCGCGTCGTCTTCAGGCACTACGCAACTTCGAGACGGACCTTGAGCGCTATGCGTTCCTGCGCGATCTGCAGGACACCAACGAGACCTTGTTCTTTGCGCTACTCGTGCAGAACCTCGAAGAACTCCTGCCAATCGTCTACACGCCGACCGTCGGTGCAGGCTGCCAGCAATTCAGCCGATTGTTCCGCAAGCCGCGTGGCCTGTTCCTGAGCCTGCCGCACAAGCAGCGGATCGAATCGATTCTGGCGCATCCGCGCTTCGATACGGTCGAAGCCATCGTGGTGACCGATGGCGAGCGCATCCTCGGTCTTGGCGATCAAGGCGCGGGCGGTATGGGGATCCCCATCGGCAAGCTCGCGCTCTATACGGGGTGCGGTGGTCTGCACCCGGCCACGACGCTGCCGATCATGCTCGATGTCGGCACCGACAATCCCGATTGCCTCAACGATCCGTTGTACATCGGCTGGCGTCACGAACGCGTTCGCGGCGAGGAGTACGACGACTTTATCGAGGCCTTCGTGAGTGCGGTGGCGAAACGTTGGCCGCACGTGTTGTTGCAGTGGGAAGACTTCGCGAAGAACAACGCCACGCGCATGCTCGAACGGTATCGCGACCGTCTCTGTACGTTCAATGATGATGTGCAGGGCACGGCCGCGGTGGCGACGGGCACGCTGCTATCGGCGATCAACGTGACGGGCGTACCGCTCACGGAACAGCGCATTGCCGTGATGGGCGCGGGCTCGGCGGGCTGCGGCATCGCAAGCCTGATCCGCAAGGCGATGGCCGATGCAGGCGTATCGGAGAGTGAAGCGGGAAAACGCTTTTTTATGGTCGACCGCGATGGTTTGCTTGTCGAAGGGATGGACGGCATTGCGTCATTCCAGCAGCCTTTTTTGCAGGACAAAGCGGCGGTCGCAAACTGGAAGCTCGACCATCCCGATCGAGTCTCTTTACTGGATGTCGTGCGCAATGCCAAGCCGACGGTGCTGATCGGCGTGTCGGGGCAGGCCGGTGCCTTCTCCGAACCCATCGTACGTGCGATGACCGAGCACAATGCGCGTCCCGTGATTTTCCCGCTGTCCAACCCCACGTCGCGCGCCGAAGCCACGCCTGCCGATCTGGAAGCATGGACCGAAGGCAGGGCGGTGATTGGCACCGGCAGCCCGTTCCCGCCGCTCGATCGGAACGGTGCGAAATTCAAGGTCGATCAGACGAACAACTCCTACATCTTCCCGGGCGTGGGTCTTGGCGCGATTGCCGTCAAATCGTCGCGCGTGACGGATGCGATGTTTATGGCGGCGGCAAAAGCACTCGCCGCGGCGTCGCCGGCGCGCACTAACCCGGATCGCAATCTTCTTCCTCCCGTGACGTCACTACGCGACGTATCGATCACGGTCGCGCTTGCGGTTGCCCTGCAGGCTCACAAGGAGGGCCTGACTCAAGGCGTGAGTACCGATCAGATCGAAGAACTGATCCGCCGCAAGGTCTGGGCGCCTCACTACGTACCTTATCAACGCAAGTAGTGCGGACAGCCCTGGCTGCTCAAACGACAGTCTGTCTTGCTCGACACCATCCTTAACGGCCTGTTACCGGTCGCGTTCGTCATCGTACTCGGCTGGTTCGCGGGGCGTATCGGCTTGCTCAAGCATGACGACGCTGGCGTGCTGGCGACGCTGGTCATTCGATTTGCGCTGCCATTCGCGCTCTTTGAAGGCGCCGTGAAGACATCGCCGGACAAATTGCACAACGTCGGCTTTGCGCTATGCCTGACTTTGGGTCTGATGGGGACGTATGTGATCGCGCTCGGCGTCGGACGCTTTGTGTTTCGGCACGATCTGCGCACGGCGACCATGCAGGCGCTGGTCTGCGCATTTCCCGATATGGCCTATTTCGGTGCGCCGATTCTTGCGGCCATGTTTGGCGCGGAGGGGTTTCTCGCGGTGCTGGTCGGCAATCTCATCACCAGCATCCTGATGCTGCCGCTGACGATTGTGCTGACTCAACTCGGTACCCAGGGCCAGACGGGGGGCGAGCAGACGAGCATCGTGCGCGTCTTCGGCCAGAGCATCGCGCGTGCGGTCATCAATCCCATCGTGTGGCTGCCGATTCTGGGCATGGTGCTGAGTTTCAGTCACGTGACGCTGCCCGGTCCTGTGCTCAACTCGATTGAACTGATCGCAAAGGCGGCGGGCGGCACTTCATTGTTCGCACTCGGCCTCATGCTGTATGGCGAACGCTTCATGATCAATGCGAATGTCCTGACCAACCTCGGGATCAAGAATTTTCTGCAGCCCGGATTGATGGCGCTCGGCGCCGTGTTGTTCGGTGTGACGGGACAGCCCGCGCATCAGGCCGTAATCACCGGCGCCGTGCCGACCGCGACCGCTGCCGCCATGTTTGCGCTCAAGAACAAGACCTATACGGCGGACGCTACGGCAACCATTCTGATCAGCACGATTCTTGGCGTGGTGACCGAGGGGCTGCTGATTGCGTATTTCTTCTGAGCAAGGCCCGGCTATCAGTCGGTCATTTTGCCAATCGCAGTCTTTGGCAAATTCAATGGAAGTCGATGCAATGAAATAACTCCGTCGGGCGTTATGGGAAATAACAGCGCGATGCGGCATCCCTCTGTAATGACGATGTAAGGTCTTATCGGAGCCGAGGTCGAATCGAGACTGCATAACACCTATCGACCACCACGGGGTTCCATCATGTCCATCGTCAGACGGCTTGTCGTCACGCTCGGCCTTGCCCAGCTTGCGCTTATATGCGTGAGCGGATACGGCCTCTTTCAGCTGCATGCATCGTATCAACGCATCGAAGGGCTCGAGACACGCACTATTCCGGCACTGAAATCCGTTTCGTTTGCGGCCGATCAGGTTGCGGCCATGCGGTTCGCGGTCTATCGCTACGTCGTCGACGGCGTGGACGATGCGAGCCGGTCTGCGACCCTTGGCGAGGTCGCTGACGCGGACCGACGCTTCGATGAGACGGTGGCCGACTATCGGCAACACGACACGGTCGACGACGCGGATGAGCGCCAGCTTGCGAGCGATCAACAGAGTATGTCCGCCTATCGCGAGGCGCGCACACGCTTTTTCGACACGCTGCGTAGCGGCGATCGCGATGGTGCGTTGGCCATGCTGCATAACGGCGGAGAAGTCCATCATGCGGCGCTGGCGTTAAACGAGGCGCTGCGCGGCCATTTGAACGCGGTACTCGCGCGTGTCGATGCCGTGCGCGACGAAAATGCGCGCGCCTATCGGTTTGCGATTGCCCTGATGCTCAGCGTGACGGCTGGCGCGCTGGCGATAACCGGTGTGTTCGGTCTTCATGTGTATCGCCTGATCCGAAGTGGTTTGCGTGAGATGCAGGGCACACTCGAGGCTGTGACGCGTTCGCTGGATTTGTCGCTGCGGGCGAAGGTAGGGCGGATGGATGAGATCGGCTATACAGCGACCGCGCTTAACCTGCTGCTCGCACAAATATCGGACGTCGTCAGCGGCGTGCGTATCTCGAGCGACACCGTCGGCGTTGCGTCGAAGCAAATTGCGGCGGGCAATCTGGATCTGTCCGCACGCACCGAGCAACAGGCGGCGTCGCTACAGCACACCGCAAGCAGTCTCGGCGAACTGACGCAGACGGCACGGCTGAACGCAGACCATGCGCGCGAAGCGAACGCGTTGGCGGATAGCACGAACCGGATGTCGGACGAAGGAACGCAGGCCGTGGAGCGCATGGTCGGCACGATGAACGACATTGCAGGGAGTGCCACGCGTATCGCGGACATCACGTCCGTGATCAACGAGATTGCGTTTCAGACCAATCTGCTTGCGCTCAACGCGGCGGTCGAGGCAGCACGAGCGGGGAGTCAGGGTAAGGGCTTCGCGGTTGTCGCATCGGAGGTGCGCAATCTCGCTCAGCGGTCGGCCGCGGCGGCGAAGGAAATTAAAGACCTGATTGATCGGTCCGTGGCAACGATCGAGGCGGGGGCGCAACAAGCCCGCGAGGCCGATCGCGCGACATCGGAGATCCGGAGATCGATCGCGCAAGTTGCGGAGATCGTTGAGCGTATCGCCGCGGCATCGGATGCTCAGGGACAGGGCATCGAGCTCGTCAACCGCGCGATCGTGCAGATTGATACGGTGACGCAGCAGAATGCGACGCTGGTCGAAGAAGTGTCGGCTGCGTCGCAATCACTCGACGAACAGGTCGCACAGTTGACCGATTCGGTGTCGGTGTTCGTGGTGAGCGCAGCCTGAGCACAATCGCGAGGTGCCATCGGACGCAGATCGTGCGCCGCAGAGCGGATGTCGGCCTGCGGCGTTGACTCATCAGCAAAGCAGTTTTTGAGGCCAATGATGGATGGTGTGCGCCACTTACGCGTACAACAACGCGCTCATGAGTCATGGGGCGGTCCCAAGGGCAGGTGGCCGGCAGCCGATCATGGTCCTGAGTCGTCTGGGGTTCGCGTGCCGAGCGGTTGGCCTGAACGATCCGCAAGCGGTTCGAACAACTCGTCGATCGACGCGAGCGCCTGCTGGGCCTGGTCCGCAAAGCCCCGACCGAACGCGGTGATTTGCACACGCCGGGTGCCGCGATGGAAGAGCGTTTCACCCAGCGTTTCTTCAAGTTCACGCACAACTCGCGTCACGACCTGTGGTGAAACCCCGAGACGTGTTGCGGCATCACGAAAGGTGGGACTCGTCGCGGCCGCAATGAAGACGCGCATTCTTTCCAATCGATTGCTCATGACATCGCCGGACGCAATATTCCGCGTTGAAGAATGGTGATGTCCTTATTATTCCACTTTGGCGGAGCCAGCGCGCGGCGACGGCGAAACAGACGAATAGCGTGCTTTGTTTTGCTTGCTCAGCTCGCTGCGGGGCTTGCGATGCGTGGCGCCGCCTTGGCCTCGAGCATTTTGACGAGCGTGTGCAGCGTACGGTTGGCGGGCGTAGGAATGCCAAGCGCGGTGCCGCGGCGTACGATCGCGCCGTTCAGAAAATCGATCTCGCTGGGCCGGCCACGCGCAAGGTCTTGGGCCGTGGACGAATACTGGCCGGCCGGTATCGTGCGTTCGATCAGTTCAACAAAACTGTGAGCGTCGTGATCAAGCTCGACGCCTTCGGCTGATGCGACTGCCAGGCATTCGCCGACAACATCACGCATGGTGGCGCGCAGGGCGTCTCGATGCGACATATCACCCAGCGGCAACTGGACGATCGCAGACGCGGCGTTATAGGCGCAATTGAGCAGGAGCTTTTCCCAGAGTGCCGTGCGAACATCGGGAGAGATCTGCGTCGGAATGCCAGCGTGCCGCAATACGTCGGCGAGCTGCTCGCTGTGCGCAGTGGCCTCGATAACAAGGTCGCCCCGACCGTGATGCAGCAGATGTCCGGGGCCGGCCATTTCACTTGCGACATACACCGCGGCGGAAATCACGGGTTGGTCGAGATGGCCGCGCAGGGTCTGTGCATTGTCGACGCCATTCTGAAGGCTGACGACCACACAGGACGGGGAGAGGTGGTCGCGCAGAGCCAGTGCGGCATCGATCGTATCGGTGGACTTCACGCAGACCAGTACGTAGTCGGCCGTACGAACCGATTCAATGTCCGTCGAAGCGCGGACAGGGACGGCGATATCGCGATCGCCGCTTTGGAAGCGAAGTCCTCGTTCGGTCATTGCGGCGACGTGATTTTCACGACCGATCAACACGACATCGTGCCCGGCTTGCGCGAGCATTCCTCCGTAATAGCACCCGACTGCGCCCGCGCCATAAACAGCAAACTGCATAGTGACCTCTTGGCTTCGAAACGTTGATTCCATATCGCGACGGCGCGTGTGTTTGCGACGCCGATGCACGTGTCGAGAATGTCGACGTTGCCCGGTTAACACCTCAGCGTCAGGGTTTATTCATCTCGCGGTACGTCTGCCCGTGTCGGCACATGTTGGTCCACCTCCGGAGCGCGGAGGGATGCTTCTTTCTCGACCGCTGTCACGTCTGAGGCACCGAGGCGCACTGGGTCGGTCGACCCTCAGCGAGGCTCGCCGCTGTAGCCACGCAGGTTGATGTGTTCGATCACTCTGCCCGAATATTGCGGATGCGTATGCAACAGTGGGATAGTTCGGTCGCATGGACTAGCGCCGGGTTGTTCAACGACTTGCGATACGGCGTTGTCCGATACCCCAACCACAAGGAGACATGACATGCGGCATTGCCTGACACTCGACCTCAGAGACGACCCTGTGGCGATCGAATCCTACGATCGCTATCACGCGGACGTCTGGCCTGAAGTGCTCAAGGACCTTCGCGAGATCGGTATCGATGACATGACGATCTGGCGCCGGGGCACGCGCATGGTCATGCTGCTCGAGGCACCGGACGACTTCGATTTGCGCAAGCTCGCGGGTTCGCCCGACAGCCATCCGCGCGTGAAGGAGTGGGGCGAGTTGATGGGCACGTTTCAGAAGGCCCTGCCCGATGCCGACTTTGTGGGGCTGTGGCAGCCCATGGCGGAAGTCTTCAAGATGAGCGTGCAGATCGCACGCCTCTGAATCTTCGCCAAAGCCGGCTGACTGAGCCGCGCGTCTGATTTTCTCCAATCTCCCCGCTTCCCGCGCGGCCACGGCCCTGGCTGCGCGCTTCCCGTCTCTATCCCTGCCTCCCGCTCGGGGTTAACACCCAATCGTTTTGCTCGTTTGTATGTTAATTTTGCAAATGAAATCAGATTTCACTAGCAAATAGATCGTTTGAGCGATCCGCGCAGCGAGGAGACACCCGCATGGATTCCCGATTCGACGGCCTGCGCCAACGCTGGCCGTTGCCGACGCAGCCTCGACCTGTCGCGATCATCGGCGCGGGGGCGATTGTTCGAGATGCGCATCTGCCGGCGTACCGCCAGGCCGGCTTTGACGTCGTCGCGATCCACGATCGGGACCGCGCCAAGGCGCAGGCGCTCGCCGATCAGAACGGCATTGCCAGGGTCTGCGATTCGCTGGAGGAGATTGCGGCGATACCGGGCGTCGTATTCGATATCGCCGTGGTGCCGGAGGCCAACGCTGATGTGCTCGAGCACTTGCCCCATGGGGCAACGGTGCTGATTCAAAAGCCCATGGGGCGCTCGCTTGCTGAGGCGCGGCAGATCGTCGACGTCTGCGAGCGCCGCCATCTGACTGCCGCGGTGAACTTCCAGTTGCGCTTCTCGCCGATGATGCTCGCGGTGCGTGACGCGATCGACAGGGGGCTGCTCGGCGACGTGCTCGATGTTGAAGTGCGCCTTGCCTGTCGCACGCCGTGGGAGCTGTGGCCCTTTATGTCGAACCTCGAGCATGTCGAGGTGCCGATGCATTCGATTCACTACCTCGACCTGATTCGCAGTCTGCTGGGCGAACCGCGCTCAGCGATGTCGCGCTCGGTGCCGCATCCCGATCATCCGACGCTGCGCGACGCGCGCACGAGCACGATCCTCGACTTCGAAGCACCGGTGCGATGCTGCCTGTCGTTGAATCACACATACCGCTTTGGTCCCGATGGTGAATCGGCCACGATCCGGATCGAAGGCACGAAGGGGGCAGTCGAAGTGGGGCTGGGGCTGCTTCTGAACTACCCGAACGGCGAGCCAGAGACGCTGCGAATCGTGACGGAGGCCACGCATCATCAGGCCTCCGTCTCCGTACGAAGCCCATGGACCGACATCCCCCTCGAAGGCCGCTGGTTCCCCGATGCGTTCATCGGAACGATGTCGAACCTTCAACGTTTCTCAGCCGGCGAAGACGCGGTGCTGCACACCGCCGTGCGCGATGCACTGCGCACGATGGAACTCGTCGACGCCTGCGCGCAATCGAACGACCGCGGCGGCGTCCGCCCCGGGCGCTCGATTGATCACACATTACGGAGCGAACACTCGGCATGATCACCCTCCAGGGCATTACGTGGAATCACACGCGCGGCTTTGTGCCGAACGTCGCGACGGCACAGCGTTATCACGAGCTGAACCCAGATGTTCAGATCCAGTGGCAAACGCGCTCGCTGCAGGCATTCGCTGACTATTCGATCGCGGATCTCGCCGAGAAATTCGACTTGCTGGTCATCGATCACCCGTCGATCGGGGAAGCCGCCAAACATGGCCTGTTCGCGCCGCTGGACGCGACGTTGCCGCGAGCCTTTCTTGACGATCAGGCGGCGAACTCGGTGGGCTCGTCGCACACGAGCTATCACTACGACGGCCATCAATGGGCGCTCGCCTGCGACGCTGCGACCCCCGTCGCGAGCATGCGCGTCGATGTGCTGGACCGGCTCGGCGTGCCTGTGCCAACGACCTGGGACGATGTGATGGAACTCGCCAAAGCCGGCCACGTTGCCGTGCCGGCGATTCCGATCGACAGCCTGATGAATCTCTACATGTTCTGGCTCAACGAAGGCGAAACGCCGTGCGCGACGCCCGACCGATTCGGCTCCGACGATGTCGGCGAGCGCGCACTGACAGCCTTGCGTGAACTCGTGGCGGCGTGCGATCCCGTGTGCCTGACGCGCAATCCGATTCAAACCTACGAGGCCATGACACGCTCCGATTCGATCGCCTACTGCCCGTTCGCGTACGGCTACTCGAACTATTCCCGGCCGGGTTATGCAACGAGACGACTGAGCTACGGCAACCTGGTCACGCGGCACGGCGAGCGCCTTCGCTCGACACTGGGCGGCGCAGGTGTGGCGGTATCGGCCCACTCGAAGCATCTCGATGTCGCAGTCGACTACGCGCGCTTCATGTCGGAGGCGTCGATCCAGAAGGGCATCTACGTGCAGTCCGGCGGCCAGCCCGGCCATCGCCAGGCATGGCAGGACGAAGAGGCGAATCGCCTCGCCAACGGCTATTTCCTCGCGACGCTGCAAACACTCGATGAGGCATGGCAGCGCCCGCGCTATCCGGGTTATATCGACTTCCAGAACGATGCGGGCCATGTCGTTCATGCGTGGCTCCGAGGCGAGGCGGACGTGCGCGCCACGCTCGATGCACTGAATCGCGTGCATCGGCAATACGCGAGCGAGGTGTGCGCATGACGACCACTGGAATCAAGACCCCGGTGACGACGCCCTCGGGCGGATTCGACAGCGCGCCGCTTTCGACGTCGAGCCGTGCCACGCACGCCGGTTCGAAAACCGCATCGGGTTCGGCGCGTGCGCTCGACCCATCGCTTCAATCGGAGGGTGACGTCGATCTGCCGCTTGCCGGACTCCTCGTCGTCGACATGAGCCAGTTCCTGTCGGGGCCGTCAGCCGGATTGCGACTTGCGGACCTCGGCGCCGATGTGATCAAGATCGAGCGCCCAGGGCAGGGCGATCTGTGTCGCCATCTCTACATCTCGAACCTCGAACTCGATGGCGACAGCACGCTGTTCCATACGATCAACCGCAACAAGCGCAGTTACTCAGCCGATCTCAAGCAACCGGCCGACCTCGAGAAGGTGCGTCAGCTGATCGCACGGGCGGACGTGCTGATCCAGAACTTCCGGCCGGGCGTGATGGAAAGCATCGGCCTCGACTACGAACGCGTGCGTGAGATCAATCCGCGCATCGTCTACGGCATCATCACGGGCTACGGCACGCAGGGCCCCTGGGTCGGTCTGCCGGGCCAGGATCTGCTCGTGCAAAGCCGCTCAGGCCTCGTCTGGCTCAATGGCGATGCGTCGCAAGGGCCGGTTCCTTTTGGCCTCGCCGTCGCCGATATGCTGGCCGGTGCGCATCTCGTTCAGGGCCTGCTCGCGGCGCTGATCCGGCGCGGCATCACGGGTAAAGGCGGCCTTGTCGAAGCGAGCCTGCTCGAATCGACGCTCGATTTCCAGTTCGAGGTGTTGTCGACCTTTCTCAACGATGGTCATCAAAACCCGTCGCGCAGCACGGTCAACAACGCCCACGCGTATCTTGGCGCGCCGTACGGCATCTATCGCACGCAGGACGGCTATCTCGCACTCGCAATGGGGTCGGTGACGCGCCTGGGCCAATTGCTCGAGTGCGAGGCGCTTGCGGCGTTTTCGGATGCGAAGAGCTGGTTCGACCGGCGTGACGAAATCAAGCAGGTGCTGGTTGACCATATTGCAACGGGTACGACGCAGCACTGGCTCGACAAGCTCGAACCTGCCGACTATTGGTGTGCCCCGGTAATGAACTGGAACGAGCTGCTCGAGCACGACGGCTTCAAGGTGCTCGATTTCCTGCAGGATGTCGTGCGCGATAACGGCGCGGCCATGGTGACGACGCGTTGCCCGCTTCGCATCGACGGCAAGGTGCTCAAATCGCGGCGCGGCTCCCCGAAGATCGGCGAACACAATGCGCTGATCGACGCGGAATTCTCGCTGGGTAAGAGCGGGCAGGAGGCGTGAGCGTGGCGCTGAATCCGAACCCCGATCCGTCGACGCACACGACCATCCCCGTCTGGAACGCGGAAAACTGGTTCTACGAGGACATCGTGCCGGGTCATCGTATCCGGTCGTTGCGGCGCACGATTTCGGAAGGCGAGAGCATGCAGTTCAACGCGCTCGTGCTCGATATGCATCCGTACGTCGCTGATGAGATCTTTGCGCGCGACGAGGGGGTGTTCGGCCGGCGTCTGGTTGCAGGGGCCTTCGTATTCAGCGCGGGGCTCGGGCTCGTGGCCACCAACTGCGTCAATGCCTTTTCTTATGGGTACGACAAGTTGCGATTTATCAAGCCGGTATTTATTGGCGACACGATTTACACGATCAAGACCGATCTGGAAAAACAGCCTAAATATCCGGATATGGGTCTGTATCGCGCGGCCTATGAAGTATTCAAGAACGACGGCGAACTCGTGTTGTATTGCGAGCATTTACAGACGGTCAAATACAGAGACGCGGCCACTGCGTTGTCGTCGTCGTCGTCTTCGTCGTCTTCGTAGTTTTCTTCATCGTCTTCATCGTCTTCATCGGGTTCGACTTCCAGCTCAATCGGGACCTACGCATGAATATCGTCGATACGCATTTGCATTTGCTCTACCCGGACAGAATTCGCTACCCGTGGGTGTCGAGTGCACCTGCGCTCCAGGGGGAATCGTCCATCGAGATGTATGAGGCGCTGGTCCGGCCGCTTGGGGTCGTCTCTGCGCTCATGATGGAGGTCGATGTGGACGAGCGCGATATCGAGGCGGAAATCGATCTGGTCGGGGAACTCGTCGCGCGTGACGATACGTTCGTTGAAGGCATGATCGCAGCTTGCCGGCCCGAGCAAACGGTCAAGGAGTTTGCATCGTTTGTCGACGGTCTTGCAGCGCGTCCCTTTGTTAAAGGGTTGCGCCGTATCCTGCATCAATCGCCCGATACGCTATCGGCTTCGAGTCCGTTCGCCGAGAATCTGAACCGGCTCGCGTCCGGTGGCTATTCGTTCGACCTGTGCGTGCTGGCGTGCCAGCTTGCGCCCGTCGCTGTGCCGCTCGTCAGGCAATGCCCCGATCTGACTTTTATCCTCGATCACTGCGGTGTGCCGGATATCGCGGGCGGGGCACTGGAAAGCTGGCGTCAGGACATGCGCGCCGTTGCCGCACTGCCCAATGTGAACTGCAAGATCTCAGGCATCGTGGCGTATGCGGGGCCGAACTGGACGGTCGATACGTTGCGTCCGTATTTCGAGCATGTGATCGAATGCTTTGGCTGGGACCGTGTCGTCTGGGGCAGCGATTGGCCCGTGTGCCGTCTTGGCGGGGATATCGGCCGCTGGATCGAAGCGACGCGTGCGCTGCTTGAAGGATGTAGCGCCGATGAGCAGGCAGCGCTGCTCAGCAAGAACGCGCAACGCCTGTATCGAGTCAACGTGGGGCACGCTGCCTGAGCGGTTAGCGAAGGGATGCAGAGCGGGAGGCTCGACCGCTTGTTGAAGCCTCCCTGCCGGCGCGCCTGCACCCCATGCAGGCACGCTATGCACTTACGCGCTCGCGAGGGCTTCCTTGCGCTTCTCCACGAGCAGGATGTGATCGCAGACGAGGACGATCTCGTCGCGCTGATTGAGGATCTCGCAGTGTTCGGTCACGCGGCCAAAGCCCGGGCGCTTGTCCGGTGTGCGGGCCGAAATGGTCACGCGTGTACGGATCGTATCGCCGATATGCACGGGCTTGATAAAGCGCAGCCCGTCGTAGCCATAGCTGAATGCGACCGGGTTGATCAGCGTGGCGGTCAAGCCGACACCGATCGAAAACACCATCGTGCCGTGGGCGATACGTTGGCCGCCGGGCAACGTCTTGGCGAACTCGGCGTCCATATGGTGCGGAAAGAAGTCGCCCGTATGTCCGGCGTGCACGACGAAATCGGTCTCGGTGATCGTGCGGCCATAGGTCTCGCGAACGTCGCCGTCCACGTAGTCTTCGTAGTAGATCGAGGGCATGTCAGGGTCCTGGCGTGCGCGAATCGGACGCGAGTTCGGGAAGGGCCGGGCTGAAGCCGCCGATGGCCTCGGTGATGGCTGCCGCATGGAGGGCAACCTGTTCGCAGACATCGGCCAGCGTCACTTCGGTTTTGTGGGCGGCGAGATAAGGCACCGCCAGCGCTGCACACGCGTCGCCCGCCGCATCGAACACCGGGAAGCAGATATCGGTCACGCCATCGAGCGTCTCGTCCGACACGGTCTCGAATGCTTCATGACGGCAGTGCAGCAGGCGCTGCATCAGCTTGCTGTAGGCGATGGTGCCGGGTTGCGGGGCACCGGCTTCGCGCAGCCACTGCGCCTGAATTTCGGGCCGCTGAAACGCGAGCAGCACACGGCCCGACGACGTTTCGATCAGCGGAAAGCGCACGCCCTGGCGCACGGAAAGGCCGACGGGAATCGGGCTCTCGACCTGCGCGATGACCAGCAGCGCGCCTTCGCTATACACGCCGAGGTGGCACGATTGCTGGATCGACAGCGACATCTGCCGCATATGCGGGATCGCGACGTCGAGCAGGCGCCGAGCCGGCGGATGATGGTTGGCCAGGTGAAATAGCTTGAGCGAGAGCGCATACGTCTCGTCCGGACGCTTGCGCACGATCCAGCCTCGACGCTCGAGGCAATTGAGCATGCGGAAGATCTCGTTGGTCGAGCGATCGAGCGACGTTGCGATCGCCGACTGCGTGAGACCCGTGCTCTGCGTCGCGAGCAACTCGAGAATGTCGAGCCCTTTCTCGAGCGCGGGCACGCTGTACTTGGGCCGGTCGTCGTCAGTCTCTTCGACGGCAGGCGGAGGAGGGCTGGGGCGTTTGCTCATGGACAAAATTTATCTGAGAAACTTGATTTTGTACATGAAAAACACGCGTGACTGGGGCTTCCCCTAGGCCGGGGAGCGCCCGGTGCCATTTACGCATTTGGCCCGCCTTCTTCGCGTATCGACGTCGTGCCTCAATCCTCCGAATCGTCGATGGCGAGCGTTGCGCCGTCGTGGCTCGGTTCTTCGGAAAAACTCGACAGCGCGCGCGTGAATTCCTGCTTGAGTGCGCGCAGATGGCGCTTCATCGCGGCGCGCGCCGCTGTGCTGTCGCCGTCGCGGATCGCATCGAGGATCCGCTTGTGGTTCTGGTTGATGTCCTCGAACAGTCGTGGCGTGACGAAGTGATCTTCAAAGCGCGCGAACATGGGGCTGTCGCGCTGATCGAGCAGCGTGGCGACCATGTGGACCATCGCCTGGTTGCCGGTCATTTCCGCGATCTTGAGGTGAAAGCGCCGGTCCGCGGGTTGATCGTGGTGAAGCTCGCGGTGCTCGACGGCGAGTGCCGTGAGATGCGACTCGAGTTCCTCGATATCGGCTGCGGTCGCATGACGCGCGGCGAGCGCCGCGTTCTCGGATTCCACCAGGATGCGTGCATCGAGCAATTCGAGCGGACCTACATCGGCCCAATACGCGCGGGGCGGTTCAGGGGAATCGCTCGCGGAGTCCACGTCCACGCGCGGCGCATCCAGCACGGTCACGCCATTGCCGACCTTGACCGACACCCGGCCTTCGACCTCGAGCGCGATCAACGCTTCGCGCACCGACGCGCGGCTCACGCCAAGTTGTTGGGCGAGTTCGCGTTCGGCGGGCAGCAGGGTGCCTGGCGGATAGTGGCCGCTGTCGATATATCCGCTGATCAGTTCGGCGATCTGCCGATACAGCCTGCGCGACTCGATTTGCGGAAGCGCTTGAACCATCTTTGTCTCTCTTGTCGGATTGCCGACATGCGTCGCCGTGTCGTCGGGCGCACGCATGTCAACACGCGAGTTTACGGTATTGGCGCGTGAGACGGCACGCCTGCGCGTGGACGGGCTTTTTGGGGGCTCGTCGATATCGAATGCGTTGCGGCTCAAGGTAAACCCGGTAGTGAATTGCTTGACAACGGGACTCTCCCAAATCTATCTTTCGGCCAATGGTCAGACCACTGGACCTTTGACCGAAGTATATCTCTCGCTTCACGGGTTTTTGCAAGTCGTCACACATTCGTTTGTTCACCGGTGAACCGGATACGGCGCATCGGGGCAGGCTTTCAGGGGCTTCAGATGGCTTCAGTTACGTTGACGCAGGTCAGAAAGCATTACGGGAGCACGCCGATCATTCACGGCGTGGACCTGCGTATCGAGGATGGTGAATTCGTCGTGCTGGTCGGGCCGTCGGGTTGCGGCAAATCGACGCTGCTGCGGATGCTGGCCGGTCTCGAAGAAATTTCGGACGGGCAGATTCGCATCGGCGATCGCGTCGTCAATCATTTGCCGCCGCGCGATCGCGATATCGCGATGGTCTTCCAGAACTACGCGCTGTATCCGCATATGACGGTCGGCGACAACATGAGCTTCGCGCTCAAGCTCAGGAAGAAAGCCGAGGAGGAGGTCACGCGACGCGTGCAGAACGCGGCACGCATGCTCGGTCTCGGCGCGCTCGTCGATCGATTTCCACGTGCGTTGTCAGGCGGTCAGCGGCAGCGTGTCGCGATGGGCCGCGCGATCGTTCGCGATCCCAAGGTATTTCTGTTCGACGAACCGCTCTCGAATCTCGACGCCAAGCTGCGCGTAAAGATGCGCGCGGACATCAAGGCGCTGCATCAGGAGCTGCGCACGACGTCGGTGTACGTCACGCATGATCAGATCGAAGCGATGACGATGGCCGATCGCATCGTCGTGCTGCATGACGGCCTGATCGAACAGGTCGGCACGCCGCTCGAGCTCTACGACAACCCTGCCAACAAGTTCGTCGCGGGCTTTATCGGTTCGCCGGCCATGAATTTCGTGCCCGCCGTATTGCGTCACGAGCAGGGACGCACGCTGGTCGAACTCGAAGACGGGCAAGTCTGGACCGCGGCGGCGCGGCAGGTCGGTAGGGCAGGGCAGACCGTCTGGTTCGGCGTTCGCCCCGAGGATCTCGTGCTGTCGCAGGGCGACGCGCTGACGTGTCACGTCCGCGTGATCGAACCGACCGGCGCGGATACCCACCTCGTGATGACGCTGGGCGAAACGGAGATCAGCGCGACGCTGCATGAACGCTTCGACGCGAAGCCGGGTGCGACGGTGCGCCTCGCGCCGCGGGCCGGCCGCGTCTATCTGTTCGATCGCGAGAAAGAAGTGCGCATTCCCATCGAGCCGTTGCACTAGCTGCTGCACTGATTGCTGCGCGAGTCATCTGTATCACGGACGCACACACAACGAACGACTACAACGAACGCATTTTCAGGAGACGCATCATGAAAGCCCGTTTTATCCCGGCAGTGGTCCTGTCATCGGCACTCGTCGGCGTGCTGCTTGCACCGTCGACGCCCGCGTTTGCCGGCCCTTACGACGGCTACACGCTGCGCGTGAAGCTGATCGGCGGCGCGCAGTACGAGCCGCTCTATACGATCATTCCCGAATGGGAAAAGAAGACCGGCGCGAAGGTCGACATCATCTCGCGCAAGAACTACTTCGACCTCGACAAGGAATACAAGCAGGACATCGCGGCGCGCAAGATCGACTATTGCGTGGGCTCGAACCATACGAGCTTCGCACCGCAATATCCGGGCTTGTTCCGCGATCTCAAGGGTCTCGTGCCGGCCGACTACATTGGGAAGTTCAGCCCGCGCGTGATCGAGCAGGCGACCGTCGGCGGCAAACTCGTGCAGCTGCCGCGTCACTCGGATATCAGCGAGCTCTACTACAACAAGAAGTTCTATGACGACGCGGGCAACAAGTCGGCATACAAGGCGAAGTTCGGCAAGGACCTCGCGCCGCCGACGACGTGGGATGAGGCCGATCAGCAGGCCAAATTCTTCGCGAAGCCGCCGTCGGTCTACGGCACGCAGTTCGCCGGCAAGGACGAGGCCATCACGGGCCGCTTCTATGAAATGCTGCGTGCCAATGGCGGTCAGCTGTTCGACAAGAACTGGAAGCCGACCTTCAATTCGCCGGCCGGCGTGAAGTCGCTGAACTGGTTCGTCGATCTCTACAAGTCGGGTGCGGTGCCCAAGGGCTCGCCGAACTACGTGTGGGACGATCTCGGCAATGGCTTTGCGAGTGGCACGGTCGCGTTCGATCTCGACTGGAGCGGCTGGGCAGCGTTCTTCAACGATCCGAAGAGCAGCAAGATCGCCGGCGAAGTCGGCATCGCGCCGGCGCCCAAGGGTTCGGCGGGCATTCGCACGGGCTGGTCGGGCTCGCACTCGTTCTCGATCACGCAGACGTGCGACAACCCGAAGGCGGCCGCCGACTTTATCGAGTTCCTGACGAGCTACGACGCGCAGATGCTGGAGGCACGCCGCGGCCTGATTCCGACGCGCCTCGATGCGCAACAGGCCGCGCTCGCCGAATTCAAGGCGAAGAACGACACGTATATGGCCGATATCTTCACGACGTTCTCGAAGGCCATGCGCGACGAATCGTTCACGCCGCCGCTGATTCCCGAGTGGATCCAGGCATCGAATCTGATCTGGCCGCAGTTGCAGAAGGCCATCGTCGGCGACAAGACCTCGCAGCAAGCACTGGATGATGCGGCGAAACAGGTCGAAGCGATGATGGATGACGCCGGGTACTACAAGTAAGCACAGGGCGAAAGTGCGAAAGTGGCGCGCCGCGCAGGCGGCGCGTCCCGCAGCGAAGGCCCGCACGCCGTGCCGGGCCGTAGTCTTCGAGAGCAAATGAATGAGTGTGTCGCATAAGGTTTCGCCGGTGCTCCGGTTGCTGCTGCCCGCGTTCGTCGTGATTCTCATCGTCGTCGCGGTGCCGCTGCTGTTCTCGTTCTATACGAGCTTCACGAGCTACCGGCTCACGCGCCCCGATTCGATCCTCAATGTGATCGGGTTCAAGAATTACATCCGGCTCTTTGGCTCGAGCGAGTTCTGGTACGCGCTGTTGCGCACGATCGCGTTCCTGACCGTCGTGCTGAACCTCGAAATGCTGTTCGGGCTCGGCATCGCCATGCTGGTGAATCAGGTCACGCGAGGGCAGCGCCTGATCCGCACGATCGTGATGTTCCCGATGATGTTCTCGCCGATGCTCGTGGGCTTCCAGTTCAAGTTCATGTTCAACGACAACATCGGGATCGTGAACCACATCCTGCAGCATTGGTTCGGCGTGACCGAGGCGATTCCCTGGCTCGTCGATGGCCGGCTCGCGTTCTTCTCGCTCGCGGTCGCCGAGATCTGGAATTCCACGTCGGTGTTCGCGATTCTGCTGCTCGCCGGCCTGATGGCAATGCCGCAGGATCCGATCGAGGCCGCGAAGGTCGATGGATGCACACCGTGGCAGGCCTTCCGTCACGTGACGCTGCCGTTCCTGATGCCGTTCGTGTATATCGCCATGACGATTCGTTCGCTGGACGTCGGGCGCGCATTCGACATCGTGAAGATCATGACTGATGGCGGACCCGCGGGACGGACCGAACTGATCTGGACGCTGTCGGCGAGAGCAGGGTACGAGGATGCGCGCATGGGATACGCGAACGCGATGTCGTATATCGCGGTGCTGCTATCGATCGCCTTCACGCTGTACTTCTTCCGCAAGCTCACGGCCGCGCGGCAATTCCTGAACGAAGCGGACGCCTGAGATGACCGATACGAACTCCCGTCGCAGTCAGGGACCGCAGAGTGGCTCGGGGTCCCGTAGTGCTTCAAGCAGCATCTCCGGAACGGTACCGATGACGTCCTCGCAACGCACAGTCCATAACGAACCCGATACCTGGCGTGAGCCGTGGTTGCCTCGCGCGATGCTCACGCGATGGGCCGTGCGCGTCGGCGTGTTTTTCGCCTTGTGCGTGATCATGCTGCCGGGCCTGTGGGTCGTGCTCAACGCGTTCCGCACCAACGTCGCGATTCTGGCTCGCGACAATATCTTCTCGGCGTCGACCTACACGCTCGACAATTTCCGCAATATCTTCGGCTATGGCGATGTCGCGGCCATACCGGTGCGTGCGTACTTTACGAACTCCGTGATCATCTCCGTGTCGAGCACGGTCATCGCGATCCTGATCGGCATTGCGGGCGGCTATGCGTTTGCGCGCTACAAGTTCCGCTACAAGAACTCGCTGTTCGTCGGGCTCATGCTGTCGCGCGCCGTGCCGGGCATCGCGCTGTCGCTGCCCGTGTTCATCCTCTGGTCGTGGCTTGGCCTGATCGACACCAAGTTTGGCACGATCCTCGTCTACGTCGCGATGAATGTGCCGTTTTCGATCTGGCTGATCGACGGCTTTTTCCGGCAGATTCCCAAAGAACTCGCCGAAGCGGCCGAGATCGACGGGTGCACGCGCTGGCAAGCGTTCTGGCAGGTCGAATTTCCGCTCGCGAAATCGGGCATCGCATCGGCCGGGATCTTCGCGTTCCTGACGTCATGGAACGAGTTTGCACTCGCGTCGCAGCTCACGCGCAGCACCGATACGAAGACGTTGCCGGTCGGACTGATGGACTTCACGGCGCAATTCACGATCGACTGGGCCGGCATGTGCGCGATGGCCGTCATCATCATCGTGCCGGCGCTGATCTTGACGTTTATCGTCCAGAAACACCTGATTGCCGGGCTCACGCTCGGTGGCGTCAAAGGCTGACGTTCCTCTTTTTCCACTATGCCGATCATCGAACGCATCGAGCTGTTCCAGGTCGACCTTGCGCCCAAAACGACGCGCCAGGACGCCATCCAGTCTTTTGTCACGCAGGAAACCCCGCTCGTGCGCATCGTGTGCGACGACGGCAGCGAAGGCATCGGGTATAGCTATACGATCGGCACGGGCGGCTCGTCGGTCATGGCCTTGCTCAAGGATCATCTCGCGCCGATGCTGATCGGCAAGAGTCCGGTCGATGTCGAAGGGCACTGGCGGGCCATGTTGTTCCATACGCATGCGACGGCCGTCGGTGCGATCACGAGTCTCGCGCTGGCGGCGATCGATACCGCGTTGTGGGACTGGCGTGCGAAGCATGCGGACTTGCCGCTGTGGCGCCTGCTCGGCGGCGCGAAATCGGCGGTGCCGACCTATACGACCGAGGGTGGCTGGCTCCAGCTACCGGTTGACACGCTGGTCAGACAGACGGTCGCGGCGAAAGAGCAGGGCTTTCTCGGGGCCAAACTCAAGGTCGGCAAGCCGCGTGGCGCTGAAGACGTCGCGCGACTCTCCGCCGTGCGTGAAGCGGTGGGTGCGTCGTTCGAACTGATGGTCGATGCGAATCAGGCCTTTACGATCAGCGAAGCGCTACGGCGTGCCGATGCGTTGGCCGAAGTCGGGCTTGCCTGGCTCGAGGAGCCGATGCCGGCCGACGACGTTGCGGGGCATGCGCGACTGGCGGCGCAAAGCCGGATTCCGATCGCGGTCGGCGAGTCGCTCTATAGTCCGGGTCAGTTCGGTGACTACCTGCGCCTGGGTGCGTGTTCGATCGTGCAGGTCGATGTCGCGCGCGTCGGTGGCATCACACCGTGGATGAAGGTCGCGCATCTTGCCGAGTGCATGAATGTCGCGGTGAGTCCGCATTTTCTGATGGAGCTTCACGTGAGCCTGTGCTGCGCGGTGCCGAACTCAGCGTGGGTCGAGTACATTCCGCAGCTCGACGAAGTGACAACGCAGACGATGTCGATCGTCGATGGCCATGCTCAAGCGCCCAATGAAGCAGGGCTCGGCATCGCGTGGAACTGGAAGGAAATCGAACAGCGTTCGCTTGTTCGACATCGCATCTGAAAGTCAGCCGCTACAAACGGCACGGGCCGGGTGGCACGCGATTCGCTGCGTGCCACTCGGCTCGTGTCGTGACAGCTGATGCAACCAACACCCGGCATTCCGGCATTCAACTTACTCGGCGCTGCCTTGTGCACCGTTCGATGCGAAACGCGGATGCTTTTGTTCGAAACCTTGCGACAGGCGATACAGCTGTTGATTGCGACGAACCGTATCTGCGCTCGGCGGATAGTCGACATCCGTCGTCGGGATCTGACCGGCGGCTTGAGCGGCGATCAGTTCAGCACGGACTTGAGCACGGGTCTTCGGTGCATCCGGTGCCGTTTGGGCAAGAGCGACCGACGAGATAAGAACCGACGAAGCGATAAGGATACGAGCAGCGAGTTTCATGGCAGACCTCTGGGTTGGTAGGTTCGGCAACGTTGTTGTTGTCGATGGGTGAAGTCTGAACCTCGAGGTCTTAGTGAAACAGTCACTTAACGGCAAATCACTATTTACTATTTTTTGGTAAATGCCATTCCAGTCCGATTCAATGGGAATGCCAAATATCTATGGGTTCCATTCGTAAATGGCATGCTGCGCCGATATTTAACGGAAAGGAACGAGTGGTGTGCGTGCAGGTTATTGTTAACTCATTTGCAATAACCATTTGACTGAATGCGGGGTCATTCTCCGAAAGCCAAAAAATATAATGCGGCATCCTGATTGACCGGCATGCATTTCCGCATGCATATCGAGTGCGTTCTCGTTTCCTTTTTATTGCCGTCACCGCCGCGACATTCAACGTGGCAGGCTGTGCGGGCATGCACGGTGTCGGACCCGAGTCGGTGGCGCGAAGCCCGGAGGCCATCGACCCCGGCAGTGCGGTGCGCGCGGCGGATGTCGACGCGCAATGGCCGGATACGCAATGGTGGAAAGCGTATGGCGACCCGCAGCTCGATGCGTGGATGGACAAGGCGCTCACGGGCTCGCCTTCGCTCGCGATGGCCGCCGATCGGGTTCGACAAGCGCAGTCGATTGCCGGGGTCGCACAGGCGGCGCAGCGTCCTCACGTGAATGGCGCGATGAGCCTGACGCGCGAGCACTGGCCCAACGACACGTACTACGGGCCCGGGCCGCTTGCGAGCACGACCGACTGGAACGACACCGCAACGCTGGCGCTGTCGTATCACCTTGATCTGTGGGGGCGCGACAAGAGCAACACCGAGCGCGCGCTCGACCATGCGCACGCCGCGTCGGCCGATGCACGCGCCGCGCAGCTCGAGATCGAACTCAATGTCGTGCGCGCCTACGTCAACCTGTCGTCGAACTTTGTGCAGCTCGACATCGAGCAGCAGTTGCACGACGACCAAGTCCATATCGTCGACATCGCACGCGAACGCTTGCGTGTGGGCCTGGGAACGCAGCTCGAACTGACGCAGGCACAAGCCCGGGTTCCCGAGTCAGAGCGCGCCATGGCCGTGCGCAGGGAGCAGATCGCGCTGGCGCGCAACCAGCTCGCGGCGCTCGCGGGGCAGGGTCCGGGCGCCGCGGAGGCGCTCGCGCGACCGACGCTGAACTGGAGCGGTGCGCTGGCCTTGCCGTCGACGCTGCCGGCGGAGCTTGTCGGGCATCGGCCCGATGTTGTTGCTGCGCGCTGGAATGTGTCGGCCAACGCGCATGGTATCGACGCTGCGAAGGCAGCGTTTTATCCGGATGTCGATCTGCTCGCGTCGCTCGGTGGCATGGCGGTCGGAGGCGGGGTGCTCGCGTTTTTGAACAGCGCGGCGCGCGGCGCGAGTGCGGGGCCGGCCGTATCGTTGCCGATTCTCGACGGCGGCCGGCTTCGCGCACAGCTTGGCGATGCATCGGCTCAATACGATCTCGCGGTCGACACGTACAACAAGACGCTGGTCGATGCGATCAACGACATCGCGAATGCAGTCGTATCGATTCAATCGCTTGAATCGCAGCAGTCCTCGGCGAACGATGCGGTCGTGCTCGCCCAGAAGGGGCGTGAGTTGTCTGCCCAGGGGTATCAGCGCGGGCTCACGGACTACCTGAACGTGCTGACCTCGCAAAGTCAGTGGTTGCGCGCGCGGCTCGATGCGGAAGACGTGCGCGCCGCGCAACTCGATGCGCATGCGCGGCTCGTCGCGGCGTTGGGAGGCGGCCTCGCCGAGCCGTCGCGTGTGCCCATGCCGGTGGCGCAAGCGCATTCGACGGCGGATGGGTCGTGAGATGGCGCCCGAACTCGCGATATTCGATGTGCACATGCCGGCGCTGGTCGTGCTGGCGCTGCTCGGCGCGTGCGTGGCTGCGATGCTCGATCGCGTGTTCGCGGCGCTGGGTGTCTACCGTTGTGTCTGGCATCCCGCGCTCTTTCGCGCGAGCGTGCTTGCCTTGTGTATCTGCGTGCCAGGGTTGCTCGTGTATCGATGATGCCGCGTGACTTTCTTTTCGAACCTCATTCATGTTGATCCGCCGAGTCGTCCCCGTATTGATCAGTCTTGCGCTCGCAGCCGTTGCGCTCGTCGCTGCCGATGCGCTGTGGCATCACTATATGTTCGCGCCATGGACGCGCGACGGCCGCGTGCGCGCCGAAGTGATTTCGGTCGCGCCGGATGTGTCGGGTCTGGTTGTCGAACTCGACGCGCGCGATAACCAGTTCGTGCACAAGGGCGATGTGCTGATGCGTATCGATCCCGACCACTATCGCATTGCCGTCGATCAGGCCGAGGCTCGCGTGCGGCAAAGCGAAGCCGAGCTTCGGATGCGGCGTGACGACGCGCAGCGTCGCGCGGATGCCGACAGTCTTGTCGTGTCGGCCGAGGCGCGCGAGAACGCGGCGACGTCGGCCGCGGGTGCCGATGCAGCCCATCGGGCCGCATTGGCCGAGCTCGATGCGGCACGGTTGAATCTGTCGCGCACCGTTGTGGTGGCGCCCGTTGACGGCTACGTGACCAATCTCAATGTCTACCGCGGCGACTACGCTGTTGCGGGCAAGGCGCAGCTTGCCGTGATCGACAGCCATTCATACTGGGTCTATGGGTTTTTCGAAGAAACCAAACTGCCCTTCGTCGAGGTTGGCGCGCCCGTCACGATGCGGCTTATGAGCGGGCAGACGCTTGACGGGCACGTCGAGAGCATCGCGCGCGGCATTTACGATCGCGACAACCCTGAGAGCCACGAGTTGCTCGCAGACGTGAACCCGACGTTCAACTGGGTACGGCTCGCGCAGCGCGTTCCCGTGCGCATCCATATCGATGCGATACCGCCGGGTGTGCTGCTAGCCGCGGGCACGACGTGCACGGTCGTGGTCGGGAGCCGCGCCACGCGCACACGGTGAAGACCGCCATGAAAGTCTCGGGGCAGCCGAGTGCAGGGAGGTATCGCACTGCCGCGCGCCGGCGGGCGGGGAACGCGTTTAGCGTGCCCTGCATGCCGGACGTTTCCCGAGTACCGTTGGCAGCATGAAGGCACGCCGATTAGCGTGCGAATCATTTCCATTCTTGAATCCGAGTCGTCAATGGATACGTTGCAAAGCATGCGCTTGTTCACCAAGGTCGTGCAGGAAGGCAGTTTCACGAATGCGGCCCAGCATGCCGAACTCACGACGGCGTATGTGTCGCGCGCCGTCTCGTCGCTCGAGGCCCATCTCCGCACCCGGCTGCTGCACCGGACGACGCGTCGCATTTCATTGACGCCTGCCGGCGAGCGTTTCTTCGCGCGCTGTTGCCGGATCCTGCCCGAGATCGATGTGGCCGAGGCGGAGGCGCGCGATACGAGCCATGAGGTCAGCGGCACGCTGCGTATTCATGCGCCATCGGGCATCGGTGCGCACTACCTGGTGCCGTCGATTGCGCGCTATCGCAAGCTGTATCCGGATGTGGAAGTCGAGCTCACGTTGTCGCATCACGCGCCCGATATCCTGCGTGAAGGCTTCGACCTCGCGGTCGTGTTGTCGACCGGCTTGCCGGACTCAGGCATGGTGTCGCACCGGCTGGGTTCGACCTACAGCATCGCGTGCGCATCGCCCGAGTATCTGCGGGACCGGCCGCCGGTTGTGACACCGACGGATCTCGAACAGCACGAGTGCCTGACGCTCGTGATCCCCACGCTCGGACCGGAGACCTGGAGCGCGGACGGCCCGACCGGAACCGAAGTGGTCGGCGTCAACGGCTCGTTTCGTGTCAACACGGCCGAGTCCATGATTGCCGCGCTCGAGGCGGGCATGGGGATCGGGCTGCTGCCGCTCTACACGGCGCTTGAGCCGCTGCGTTCTGGGCGGCTGCGTCGCGTGTTGCCGGCGCATCGCTTCCGCAAGATGAGCGTGTATCAGACCTATCTGAGCCGTCAGTTTGTCGACGCGACAGTGCGTAGCTGGGTTCAGCATGTGCGTGACGAACTCGAAGGCGCGTTCGAGCGCGACGAGCTTGTCCTTGAAGGGTTGACGCAGGTCGCTGATACGCAGTGAACACCACGCAGAAGCAGGACGCCTTAATCGCGGGCGGGCCATCCGCGGAGGGATGAAGCGTCGCGCCCTCGCAGTGAGCACGGTCCGGTTAACAATGTTTTGACTGATCGGCGGTCAATATTCGGCAGGGTGTCGGCGCACACTCATGCGTGTCGGTGGTGCGGTTGTAAAGCGTGTTTTCGTGCACGCCGGCACCCGTTTCCTTATCCGTCGTGATCCGTCATGAAAGCTCCTTGTGCGCCCGGCACCGCCGGCAAGCCATTTGCCGATCTGCGCAGCGCGCTGCGGCATGCCTGGGGTGACTGGCTCGAGTCCCATGGCGGCGTAGCGATCTTCCTGTTCAGAACGGTCATCGCAGCGTTGCTTGCGATGTGGCTCGCGATGGCGTTCGACCTGTCGCAACCGCGTACCGCGCTCGCGACCGTCTATGTGTTGATGCAGCCGCTAAACGGCTCAGTGCTCGCGAAAAGCGTGTGCCGGATCATCGGCACGCTCGCCGGAGCCGTTGCGGCAGTCGCGTTTGCAGCGGTATTCGGGCAAATGCCTGAAGGCTATCTCGTGGCGCTGGCGCTCTGGATCGCGGTATGTACGGGCGCCGCGTCGAGGCATCGTGGCTTTCGCTGGTATGGCATCGCGCTGGCAGGGTACACGGCCGCGCTGATCGGCGCGCCCAACGTCATGCATCCCGAAGCAGTGTTCGACGCATCGCTGACGCGTACCGCCGAAGTCATGCTCGGCATCCTCTGCTCGGGCTTGGCCAGTGCGCTCGTGTTTCCGAAGCAGGCAAGCCACGCGCTGCGCGAGTCGATTCTCGATCGGCACACACAATTCATCCATCTCGTTGGCGATGCGCTTGCACAACGTATCGCGGTCACCGAACTCGAGTCTGCGCAGACGCACCTGATCGAGCAGGCCGTCGAATTCGAAGCGTCGCGCTTGCCGGCGGCTTTCGAAGACCCCGAGTTCCGTGCGCGACAAGGACGGCTTGCACGGCTCAATCTCGAACTCATGCGCGCGGCGACGCGCCTGCATGCATTGACGCGGCTGCTGGATCGAGTGCACACCGCAATCGACCCGTTTCTGATGGAGCTCGCTGCGATGCTCGACGAGCATGCGCGCGGTGTCGATGCATTGCGCAGGCATGACGCGCGCGCGCCATCGTTCGGCGAAGCGGAAGTGCCGCATATGGCCTCTCTGGTTTCGGGTCTTGCGCGCTTGCGCGACGCGCTGCCGGCGCGCGTGACGCGCGCACGTGCAGTGCTTCGGAACACGGGCTCCGAAGACCTCGTGCTCGACTTCGATACGGCTGCGGAATTGCTGTATCGCCTGACCGACGAGTTGATCGACTACGTGTCGACCTATGCGGCCCTGGGTCCGCGGCGGCACATCCGCGAACGTCATTCGCTTGAGCACGTGTTTCACACGCATTGGCGTGTCCTGCTCACGACAGGCTTGCGAAGCGGTGGGGTGGTGCTCGCGGTGGGTGCGTTCTGGATGGCCACGGATTGGCCGAGCGGGCCGTTGGCCATGATCGCCGCCGCTGTGACCGTCACGTTGTGCGCAAGTGTGCCGCATCCCGCGCGTTTTGCCTGGCAACTCTGCGCAGGGACTGCGCTAGCCGGTGTGGTGAGCTATGTATTCGTGACGCACGTGTACCCCGCAATCGACGGCTTCACACTGCTTGCGTGCGCGTTGTCCGTGCCGTTTGCGGTCGCGGCCTTGCTGACGAGCCGGCCATCGCTCGCAGGCTATGGCGTCGGTCTCGGGGTGTTCTTCTGCGTGCTCGCCGGCCCCGACAATGTCATTCAATACCAGCCTGAAGGGCTGATCAACGACGCGCTCGCCGCGTTTGCCGCGGTGGTGCTCAATGCGCTCGCGTTCGGTCTGGTGTTTCCGCCGCGCGGCCGTTGGACGGCTTCGCATATGCAAGCCGATCTCCGTGCGCAGGTCTCTCTGGCGAGCCGAGGTCGGCTACCGGGTCTCGAAGCCCGTTTCCACTCCGGCACGCGGGACCTGACAAGTCAACTGCGCCGCGCTTTGGCAGCCGATGCCACCGCGCACGGAATCGCGATGGCGTGGAGTCTCTCGGTGCTCGAAGTCGGTCACGCGATGATTCATGCGCGCATCGAACTCGAAGCGCTCTGCGAGGAAGAGGACAAGGACGAGGGTACGAGCAAGGGCAGGAGCGAGGGCAAGCGTGACATGCGCGTCGCGACGATGCTGCGCTCTGCGGTCGGTGTTCTGTTCGCGCAGATCGCATCGTTGTTCAGACATCCGGATGCCGACCGCTGGCAGGCCGCGTGCATCTATGCCGACGCGACGATCGCCACATTGCGCTCCGCGCTCGATACCGACTTGCACGATCGCGCCACGCGCCATCACGCTCGCAAGATCCTCAGCGAACTTCACTTTATTCGAACCGCGCTGCTCGATGCAAGCGCGCCCTGGCACAGGCATGCCGTTGTCCCGCACGACGGCGGCGCGCCTGCATCCACCCCACTGGAGAGACATGATGTATGAGGATCGAATTCGCCGCGCGTCGCTGCGCGCCAAGGTGACGACGGCCGAACACGCTGCCGCGTTGATCAAGGACCAGATGGTCGTGGGCATGAGCGGATTTACGCGGGCCGGCGATTGCAAAGCCGTACCGCTTGCACTGGCCGAGCGCGCCGAAGTCGAACCGGTACGCATCACGTTGATCACCGGCGCTTCGCTGGGGCACGGCACGGACCGCATCCTCGCCGAAGCGGGCGTCACAGCACGGCGTTTGCCGTTTCAGGTTGACAGTACCTTGCGTCAATCCATTAACGATGGTGGCGTGATGTTCATGGATCAGCACCTGTCGGAAACAGCGTCGCGCGTGCGCTCCGGACAGCATGGCCATCTCGACATCGCGTTGATCGAGGCGGCTGCAATCGCGGAAGACGGATCGATTGTGCCGACGACGTCCGTCGGCAACTCCGCGACGTTTGCGGCCGTCGCCGACAAGGTGATCATCGAGCTCAATCTCGCGATGCCCGTCGAGCTCGAGGGGCTGCACGACATTTTTCTGCCGGGCGAGCGGCCGGGAAGAGCGCCGATTCCTTTGACGCGCACGGAGCAGCGCATTGGCGCACCGCGCATCGCCGTCAACCCGGAGAAGATCGTGGCGATCGTGATCACGAATCTGTCCGACAGTTTTTCAACGGTGGGCGAGGCGACGGATGCCACACGAGCGATCGGCGAACATCTCGAGACGTTCTTTGCGCAAGAAGTGCGCACCGGGCGGATGCCTCCGTCCTTGCTACCCCTTCAGGCGGGTATCGGCTCGATCGCGAACGCGGTGCTGAACAGCCTCGCCACATCGCAGTTCGAACATCTGACGATGTACTCGGAAGTGTTGCAGGACAGCACGATCGACCTGATCGACAGCGGCAAGCTCGACTTTGCGTCTGCGTCGTCGATGACGCTGTCGGCGCGTCACTATCAGCGCGTGCTCGACAACATCGCTCACTACCGATCGAAGCTGGTGTTACGTCCGCAGGAAATCAGCAATCACCCGGAACTGATCGGTCGTCTTGGCGTCGTGGCCATCAACACGGCGCTCGAGTGCGATCTCTACGGCAACGTCAATTCGACGCACGTGGGTGGCACGCGAATGATGAATGGCATCGGTGGATCGGGAGACTTCGCGCGTCATGCGAGCCTGTCGATCTTTGTGACCGAGTCGATTGCGAAGGGTGGGGATATCTCGAGCATCGTGCCGATGGTCACGCACGTCGACCACACCGAACACGACGTCGACGTGATCGTGACCGAGCAGGGGCTGGCCGATCTGCGGGGATTGGCGCCAAGAGAACGCGCGTTGCGCGTGATCCACGAGTGCGCACATCCGCTGTATCGCGGCGTCTTGCTCGATTACTTCAAACACGCGTGTGCACGCGGCGGTCACACGCCACATCTGCTCGAACACGCGTTTGCCTTGCATATGCACCATCGTGCAACGGGCGCGATGCTCGCTGCGCGTGAGACGGCGTAGCGGGAGAACGACCGGCGCGTGGCGCCGGTCGCCAGTCGAGCGAACCGGAGACATGTGTCCGGGTTGCTGCGATCAGCCGGAGGTTCGCATGCGCAAAGGCTTGCGAGCCTCCGTGAGTGCCTGCGGCGTGCTTAGTTCTTTTGATAGAGCTGCACGTTGTTCTTCACTGACGTCACGCCGCTGACGCCTTGCGCGGCCTGGCCTGCGAGGTCGACCTGACCTTGCTCGGGCACCGTGCCGTTCAGCGTGACAACGCCGCTGCGTGCGAGAACCGTGATGTTGCTTGCGACGAGGCCCTTCGTGCTGTAGAGCGCCTTGCGGACAGCCTTCGCAAGGGTGCGGTTCGCAGCGCGGACCTGCTTCTTGCCCGCCTTGGCGGACGGAGCTGCCGGGGTCGAGGCGGCGGTGGCATCGGATGCCTGCGCATGCGCAGCGCCGATCGACAGCACGAGCAGGGACGCGCCGAGAGCGTGAACGATATGACGTGTTTTCATGGTGTGCGTTTGCGAGTGTGAGCAACGGGTACCCCGTCCCGTCACGGCGCAACAGGCGCCACGGCGTCGGGGATTAGGGACAGCATAGCGGGTCAGATACTATGTTGCAGTGCGGCGCGCGGTGTGTCGTAACGGATACGCCACACCGCGCGTCAGGTCAGGCAGGTTGCACCCGACCTCTTCATGCGAAGGATGCTTAGAAGCGGTGACGCATGCCGATCGTTGCGACGACCTGGTTGTCGGTCGACGATGCGCCGCCCGAACCATTGATGAACGCGACGTAGCCTTGACCGATGGCGTGCTGATAGATGCCTTCGATATAGACGTCGGTGCGCTTCGAGAACGCGTAGATGGCTTGCGCTTCGATCTGCGACCACTTCGGATCGTCGCCGCGCGGACCGTTGTTGTCGACGTGGCCGTCCGTGTAGACATAGGCCAGACCGAACGTGACAGCCGGCGTCAGGTTGTACTTGCCGTTCAATTCATAGTTGTTGAACGACACGTCGCCGTGTGCCGAGCCGAACGACGTCGAGTTCGTGAACTGCGAGTGCGTGTAGACGAAGCCCACGAGTGCCGGTCCGATCGCGTAGTTCGCAGCGCCGCCGAACGTGCGTTGCGTACCTGCGCCGATCACGAAGCCGCCCTGGCCGCTTGCGCTCGATTCAGCCGTATCGACTGCACCGCCCGTGTTCGTCGTGCTGTTCGAACCATTGATCTGCAAGTAGCCGGCTGCGACCTTCAACGGGCCCCAGTTGTAGCTTGCACCCGCGCTGTATGCACGATTGATCGCGAAGTCCGTGCTGTTCGAGAACGCGTACAAGCCACCGAACTTGAAGCCCGCATAGTCGACGCTCGTGTACTTGACCGAGTTGCTCATGCGCAACGAGTGGTTCAAGTTGTCGTTGTCGAACGGGTGGGCAAAGTCGGTATCGCCAAACGTGCCGGCCGTGGCCGACAGCGGTGCGACGAAGTCGACGAGCGAGTCGTATTGACGACCGAGCGTGAGGGCACCGTACTGCGTGCTGCTCAGACCGACAAACGCTTGACGGCCGAACAGACGGCTGTCCTGACCTTCCTTGCCGTTCTGAACGTTGAAGCCGTTTTCCAACACGAAGATCGCGCTCAGACCGCCGCCGAGATCTTCCGTGCCGCGCAAGCCGAAACGGCTGCCGTTGATGTTACCGCTCGTGGCCTGGAACAGGCCGCCGTGCGAAGTCGCGCTCTTGAACACGTTGTTCGTGTACGCGAAGCCCGCGTCGATCAAACCATACAGCGTGACCGAACTTTGAGCGTGTGCGGTCGTGGCGATGAGCGCGCCCGACGCAGCCAGCATGAGCGAATATTTTTTCATTGATCTCTCCGGGGTGTGTACCGGAGCGAAAGTCTAGAGAGAGCGTTTGACAGTTGCAGTGCGCATACTGGTTAACACTGTCTGCTTAGCGTGGCAGCAATACTTCACACTTGTGTCACAACTGCGGTGCGACAGGGCAGAGCGCGCGATAACCCCACGCAGAGCGTGGGCTAACGCGCCTTTTGCGACGTTGTTGCGGAGCGACAGGAAAGGGAAGTGTCAACGCATTGCCGATGCGGTTATCGGCGATATGTATGCGTGACAGTTACGTATCGGAGGCCCTTGCATATGCAACCACTTGAACGATTGCATTGAGCGCAGCGGACGCTATGGACGCAGCGGATACAACAAACGCAGGGGATGTGAAGCGCGTGATGAGTGTGATGAGTGTGACGGAGGTCACAGATCGGCGCGACGCGATTGATGCGGGCACAAAGGGTCGAATCCCGATTCGAGGCCCCACTTCGGTGAAGCGGAGCCTCGGGTTCGATCGACATCGGTGATCAAGGGCCTTCGTCGAAGCCCTCAATCCGTGCGCTCAACCGAAGACGCCAGTCAGGGGCAAGAATCAAACCCTGCAATCCTGCCCCCCAATCCAGCGCTCGATCAGAACCGATACGTGCCGGTGACCAGCACCGTGCGGCCGATACCCGGAACCGCGCGACCGCCGTCCGACGGAATCAGCGCGTCGTAGTAGTACTTGTTGGTCAGGTTCAGCAGGTTCACACGAATGTCGTATTTCGGCTGGCGATAGGCGATGGTCGCATCCCAACGCGTGTAGCCGCCCACTTCGACATAGTTCGTGTTCGCTGCATAACGCGACGACAGGTACGTCAGGCCGCCACCGATTTCCCAATGGCTGAACGGATCGTAAGTGGTCCACAGCGTGACGGTATTGCGCGGCGTGTTGGCCGGCGTATGGCCTTGCGTGCCGTCGCTTGCCTTGACGACGAGGCCGTCGAGGTAGGTATAACCGCCGTAGACCTGCCACTTATCGGTAATCTTGCCCGAGATGCCCGTCTGGAAGCCGTTGACTCGAATATCGCCCGTCAACGCATAGACACCTGTCTCGACCGCAGTACGCGAATTCGTCTGTTCGATCTGGAACAACGACGACGTGACCGACAGATTGCCGTCGAGCAGGTCCCATTTCGCACCGACTTCATACGAGCGGTTCTTTTCCGGAGCCAGATTCTGCTGGCCGGCGGTGACCGTCAGCGTTTCGAGCGACGGGTCGAACGACGTGCCATACGACGCGTAGTACGACTGCGTATCGGTCGGTTGCCAGATCACGCCGCCACGTACGCTCGTGAAGTCGTTGGTTTGCGAAGCGTAGGTCGGTGCGCTGATCGAGTTCGAAATCTCGGCCTGATAGTGGTCCCAGCGCACGCCGCCGACGACTTTCCAGTGCTCGCCGAGCGAGATGGTGTCGTTGGCATAAATGCCAAGGCTGTTGGCCCCCGCGTTGGCGTAATTGCCCGCGACCTCGGGTGACGTCGCCTGGTTCCACGCTGTGATCTGCGGATCGATGAGCGAGACGATCGGCAGATTGTTCCGCGTGTACGACTGGTTCGTGTAGTTGTCGTGCCCGATTTCAATACCGGTGATGAGCTCGTGCTTGATCCAGCCGGTGTTGAACTTCGAGATCAGGTCCGTCGTGTTGTACAGCGACGAGTCGGTGATCACGCGGTCATGCGACTGCAGCTTGATGTACAGGTCCGACAGCGGCAGGTTCGTGAAGTTGCCGTTGGTCAGGGCCGTGCTGGTGGGGAGCGGGCCGGTGAGCACGCTCTGCGCCGCCGTTTCGCGTGCGTCGACCGTGTAGTGCGAATACTGCAGCTGGTCGCGCAGCGTCACGCTGTCGTTGAAGTGGTGCGTGATGCGACCCGAGACGATTTCCGTGTCCTGAATGGTGCGGTCGGTCGACTGACCGTAGAACGTGCCCTTGTCGACCGGGGCCGGGTGACCGTTGATCGACTGCACGCCGTAATCGGGCTGGTCGTCGTTGTGCTGGATCAAGGCCGACAGCGTCACTTCGGTCGGCGTGCCGATGCCGAAGCGGACTTCCGGTGCAAAGCCGAAGTCCTTGTTCTTTTCCACGTCACGCGTCGAGCCCATGCTTTGACCAAACGCATTGATACGGAATGCGGACGTGTCCGACAATGGCCTGTCGAGATCGACCGTGGTCCGGTAGCGATCGTTGGAGCCGATGGTGCCCGAGACTTCCGAGACCGGCGTGAGCTGCGCCTGCTTGCTGACCTGATTGATCACGCCGCCTGTCGACCCGCGGCCGAACAGCATCGACGACGGGCCGTACAGCACTTCGATCGATTCCAGGTCGAAGGTGTCGCGATAGTACTGGCCGCGATCGCGGAAGCCGTCGAGGTAAATGTCCGTGCGTGCGGTAAAGCCGCGCAGGTTGACGTTGTTGCCGATCGTGCCGCCTTCGGCCGCACCGATGGTCACGCCGGGTGCATTGCGCAGCGCGTCCTGGAACGACGTCGCGCCTTGCGACTCGAGCAGCGAACGATTGATGACGGTGACCTGCTGCGGGATGTCGCGCAATGCCGTCGGCACCTTGGCGCCGACGGTCGACGTCTCGGCCTGGAAGGTCTGCGTGTCGCGGTCGCCCGTCACATTGACGGCGGGCAGCGTTTCTTCGGCAGGCTTTGCCGCGGACTTAGCGGGCTGCGCGGGTTGTGCCGATTGTGTCGATTGTGTCGATTGTGCGTCGGTGGCGTTCTGCGCGAGCAGGGCGGTGGCGGCTTGCGGACGCGACTGGGCAGCGTCGGGCGCGGATGTCGGCGCCGAGACTTGTGCGTAGGCGGTGCCGGCCATGGAAAGCGAGCCGGCGAACGTGGAAACGAGTGCGAGTGCGATAGGTTTTTTTGACAACTTCATAGCAGGACCGGTCCAGTCGGTGCGCAACGATGCGCGTAGCCACGCACGATCGATTCGTGCGGTAAGAAAGTGGCTGGCTGGCGGCACCCTGAGATGGCGCGCGGGTGCGCGTGGCTGGCTATGAAGTGCAGACGGGCTCGGTCGATCTGTATCCGCGCCTGCTACGGAACCAAACATTCAGTCACAAGACTGAATTCGAGACGCAATTTGGCCGCGGGCGGATTGTTACGAATGCGCCCGCCAATCGCAAGGCGCTGTAATGGAGTTGTAGGCTTTGAATTGTTACCAAAATTTACGCGCATGAATCTTTAGCGACATCGCTCGGTCAGGCCCGGTGCTTGCCTGCCTTGAGCGCTCGGGCCTGACGCGCCCGCGCCTAACCCAAGGAGTCCACGATGGAACACGCGAGTGCTTTGGCCCGAAAGGGTGCGCAACAGCCGGATTCGAACGGAAGCGGGGCCGGAGGAGGGCCGGAAAGCGGACCGGAAAGTGGACCCCTGAGCGCGGACGCGCTCTGGCGCATCGATGCGTTCTGGCGCGCGTGCAACTATCTGTGCGCGGGCATGTTGTATTTGCGTGCGAACCCGCTGCTCCGCGAACCGCTCAAGCCCGAGCATTTCAAGCGTCGTTTGCTCGGGCACTGGGGCTCCGATCCAGGCCAGTCGTTCGTCCTCACGCATCTCAGTCGCGCCATTCGCGAGCAAGACCTCGACGTCATGTTTATTTCCGGTCCGGGGCATGGCGCACCAGCGACGCTGGCCCATGCGTATCTCGAAGGCCACTACTCCGAAATCTACCCGGACCGCAGTCCCGACGAAGCGGGCATGCTCCGTTTTTTCCAGCAGTTTTCGTTTCCGGGCGGCATTGGCTCGCATTGCACCCCTGAGACACCGGGGTCGATCCATGAGGGCGGCGAGCTTGGCTACAGCTTGTCCCACGCGTTTGGTGCGGCATTCGACAATCCCGATCTGATCGTCGCTGCGATGGTGGGCGACGGCGAGGCCGAGACCGGACCGCTGGCGACGTCGTGGCATTCGAACAAATTCCTGAATCCGGTCCGCGATGGCGCCGTATTGCCGATCCTGCATTTGAACGGCTACAAGATCGCCAACCCCACGATTCTTGCGCGTATCCCGCGCGAAGAACTCATGGCGCTGATGACGGGCTACGGCTATGAAGCGCATGTTGTCGAGGGACACATCCCTGAGCGGATGCATCAGCAGATGGCGCGTACGCTGGACACGTGTATCGCGCGAATTCGCGAGATCCAGCGTCATGCGCGCTCGACGGGCGATACGACCCGTCCGCGCTGGCCCATGATCATCCTGCGCTCGCCCAAAGGCTGGACGGGCCCGGCCGAGGCCGACGGGCATCGCATCGAAGGTTCGTGGCGCGCGCATCAGGTGCCGGTGCTCGACCCTGCAACGAATAAAGCGCATTTGCGCATCGTCGAAGCCTGGATGCGCGGCTATGACCCCGGCGAATTGTTCGACGAACGCGGCCGATTGATCGAGACGCTGCGCGAGCTTGCACCGGTCGGCACGCGCCGTATCGCCGCGAATCCGCATGCGAACGGCGGCGCGCTGCGCCATCCGCTCGATATGCCGGCATTCGGTGACTACGCGTGCAAGGTCGATGCACCGGGCTCACGCTATACGAGCAACACCGAGATTCTTGCGACGTTCCTGCGCGACGTCATGAAGCGCAACATGACGCAGTTCCGCGTGTTCAGTCCCGACGAGGCATCGAGCAACAAACTCACGCCGATCTACGAAGCCTCGGCGAAGACATGGCTCGCCGAGCGCCTGCCCGAAGATGACGACGGCGGTGCGCTGTCGCCCGACGGACGCGTGATGGAGATGCTCAGCGAGCACACGCTCGAAGGCTGGCTCGAGGGCTACACGCTGACCGGACGACACGGCTTGCTTGCGACCTATGAGGCCTTCGTCCATGTCATCGATTCGATGTTCAATCAGCACGCGAAGTGGCTTGAAAAAGCGAAGAACGAACTCGGCTGGCGTGCGCCGATCCCATCGCTGAATCTGCTGATCACGTCGCTCGTCTGGCGTCAGGATCACAACGGATTCACGCATCAGGACCCCGGGTTTCTCGATGTCGTCGCCAACAAGACGCCGGATGTCGTGCGTATCTATCTGCCTCCCGATGCGAATTGCCTGCTGAGCGTCGCCGATCACTGTCTGCGTTCACGCGACTACGTCAACGTCATCGTGGCCGACAAGCAGCCGCACCTTCAATACCTCGACAAGGAGAGCGCAGCGACCCACTGCGCCAAGGGTATCGGCATCTGGGAATGGGCCTCGACCGACCGCGGCAAATCGCCCGACGTTGTCGTGGCGTGCGCCGGAGATATCCCGACCATGGAGGCACTAGCCGCTGTGGAAATCCTGCGGCAGTTCTTTCCCGAGCTCAAAATCCGATTCGTCAACGTCGTCGACCTGTTCCGCCTGATGCCTGAAACCGGTCATCCGCACGGACTCTCCGATCGCGATTTCGATTCGCTGTTTACGCAGGACAAGCCCGTGATCTTCAACTTCCATTCGTATCCGACGCTGATACATAAATTTATCTACAACCGCGCCAATCACGGCAATTTCCACGTTCATGGATATCGCGAGCAGGGCAGTATCAATACGCCGCTCGAACTCGCGATCATTAACCGGATCGATCGCTTCAGCGTGGCGATGGATGTGATCGACCGCACGCCGTCGCTACGCGAAACAGGGGCGCATGCAAAGGAATGGCTTAAAGACCAGATCGTGCGAAGCCTTGAATATGCCCATGCCGAGGGCATGGATCCGGAAGAGATCACCCAGTGGACATGGAGCCGCGGCGCGAAATAGGGCCGCGGCCTATGTCAGGGTTGCCTGAAATGGCGCGACGCCGCATCGGGGTCGCGCCATTCGTCACCTACAGAGGGGCACCGGGGCCGGTGTCGCCTGAAGCGCCAATGGTCCAGTAGGGTTCCGTCTCATAGTACTGATGCACGCCTGCGCTCCACGACGCGTCTGCCATCAGTGGCCAATGTTGTTTGTCGAAGCTCGGCGCTGCCTTGACGCGCTCGGCGCGAACCCCGATGAGAAAGCACTTGCGATCTGTATCAAGCGTGAGCGCAGACCATGGAATAGCGCGCAATTCGTCGCCGACGCCGAGAAAGCCGCCGCTGGACAGCACTGCATACGCGACCCGACCGCTTCGGACGTCAAGCATGATCTCCTTGATCGTGCCGACGTCGTGTCCATCCGAACTCAACACCGTGTTGCCTTCCAGTGTTGCACTAGTCATCAGATCGGGGCCGGGGCCCGCGCTCGTGGGCACGCGCGACCCCTTGCCGATAATGCCGGCATGCGAAGAAGAGCGAGTCGAAGCGTTGGGCGGAGCGTGAGAAGTCGTTGTCATGCTGATCTCCCTTTTTGAACGACAGAGTCGAAATCAAGGACACACCGGACGTCAGGAAATCGACGTCCTATGGTGTTGGATCAGCATCGGCCATGCCCGCATGGCGTGGGAGGGGATTACGCTACAGCGAGTTCGGCTCTCGGCGAGAACGTATGCGCGCTTGCAATCGGCCACCATTGCTCGTAAAGCCGGTAGCGGTAGTTGCCGTGAAGCAGGTCGCCGGGCTCAAGATATTTGAGCAGATCCGACAACAGTTGCACTTCGTGCGATGACACGCGCCGCACGATATGGTGCGAACGGAGTTCGGCCGGGTGACGCAGGCCCGCTGCCTGGATGATTTCCTTGAGGGCCTTGAGCGTGTTGTCGTGGAAGCTGTGCACCCGATCGGACTTATCTGCAGGCACAAGCGCGCGCTGACGCACGGGGTCCTGAGTCGCGACACCGGTCGGGCAGCGGCCCGAGTGGCAAGTTTGTGCCTGGATGCAGCCGACGGCGAACATAAAGCCGCGCGCGGAATTGACCCAATCGGCGCCGATGGCCAGCGTGCGTGCAATATCGAACGCGGTGATGATCTTGCCGCTCGCGCCGATGCGGATCTTTTCGCGCAGTCCCACGCCCACGAGCGTGTTGTGCACGAGCAGGAGGCCTTCCTGCAGCGGCACGCCGATGTGATCGGCAAATTCGAGCGGTGCGGCGCCTGTGCCGCCTTCCGCGCCGTCGACGACGATAAAGTCCGGCAGGATGCCTGTTTCAAGCATCGCTTTCGCAATGCCGAAGAATTCCCACGGGTGGCCAATACAGAGCTTGAAGCCAGTGGGTTTGCCGCCGGACAGGTTGCGCAGGCGGTCGACGAACTCGAGCAATTCGCACGGCGTCGAGAACGCCGAGTGCGACGCGGGCGAGACGCAGTCGCGGCCCATCGGCACACCGCGTGTCGCGGCGATTTCCGCCGTGATCTTTGCTGCGGGCAGCACACCACCGTGACCGGGCTTGGCGCCTTGCGACAGCTTGATCTCGATCATCTTGACCTGAGGCTCCGCGGCCTGACGCGTGAAAGCCTCGGCGTTGAACGTGCCATCGTCGTTGCGGCACCCGAAGTACCCTGAGCCGATTTCCCAGATGATGTCGCCACCGTGCTGCCGGTGGTACTTCGACATCGAACCCTCACCCGTGTCGTGCGCGAAGTTCCCTTTTTTCGCGCCGAGATTCAGCGCAAGGATCGCATTGGCCGACAACGCGCCAAAGCTCATCGCTGAGATATTGAAGATCGACATCGAGTACGGCTGCGCGCGCTGCGGGCCGACCACGATGCGGAAGTCCGCCGAGTCGAGATGCGTCGGCGCGATCGAGTGGCTCAGGAATTCGTGAGCGACTTCCTTGACGTCGAGTTCGGTGCCGTAGGGCCGGCTGTCGGGATCGTTCTTCGCGCGTTGATAGACGATGCTGCGTTGCGCGCGGGAGAAGGGTCGCTCCTCGGTGTCGCCTTCGACGAAGTACTGGCGGATTTCAGGTCGGATGAATTCGAACATGAAACGGAAATGGCCCCAGAGCGGGTAGTTGCGCAAGATGCTGTGCCGCGCCTGGATCAGGTCATAAATGCCGAGCAGGACAAACAGGGTGGGGATCAGCGGCCATGCCCATGCAATTCGGTGTGTTGCTGCGAGCGCAATGCATGCGGCGAGCGCAATAAGCGCACCCCAGAACGCCAGATAACGTCGATAGAACATGTGTGCTGTGCCGGTAAGGGCGCCTTGTGGGAGGGCGCAATTTTTTCTGTAGCGACACTAGCACAGGTTCAGAGCGGTATAAATGACGAGCAACGAAGTGTGTGTTGCGCGGCGGAACACGCCCGGCGGGTGTGACAAGCCGATGCCCTGAGCGGCCGGCTACCGCGCCGTCGCCGGCCCTCGACGTGCGTCCCGCGATACGTCGTCGGGGCCGGCGCCGCGCATCGATGCATCGGTGATGCATGTTGCGCGGCGTTCGCCGGAGCAAGCCCGCTGCGCTAGGCCGGCACGGTGGCAGCCACCGCGGCGCGCGACCACACGCGATGCTGCCCGGCCGCCTCGACGAATGCGTCGACCACGCGTTTGGCCTCGGCCGACGTTCCGACTGCGACGCCATCCGCATCCGGTGGAAGGTGGGCCGACGTGATGACGTCGACGCCGGCGCCGATCGCGCCGATGGCTTTGAGGTGCTTGAATGCCTCGAGCACGAAGTGGCGCGCATCGCCTGAACTGCTGAGCACCTTGGCGCTCTGCGCACCATCGGCGATAAAGATCGCGTCGAACATGATCGACGGCATGCCCGCAATGGTCGCCTCGGGGACGAGATCACCGATCGGTGCAAGCGTCGGCGCGATCAGCAACGGTGTCGCGCCCAGCGATCTGAGCGCACTCGCGATGGTATCGATCGACTTCGTGTCCGCGCCCGGCGCTGCCACGATGGCGACCTTGCGGGAGCGCACGCCCGGTACGACGCGATTGAGCAGACTCAGCGCGGGGGACTTGCCGGGTTTCGACGGTTTCGTGCCGTTGCCCGAAGGCGCGGGCAGGCCCAGACCTTGTGCGACTTCCCTGGCCAGACCGATATCGAAATGCGCGAGTATGTCGTTGACGACGCGCGCGCGGATCTCCTGCTTCGTGACTTTGCCGAGTTCGAACTGATAGGCCGCGGCGATATGCGCTTTCTCGACGTCGGACATGCTTTGATAGAACAGGGCGGCCTGAGAAAAGTGATCCGCAAACGACTCGCTTCGTACGCGGACCTTGGTGCCTTCGACGCGCTCGGGATAACTCGCGAAGCCGCCACCCGATGCGGCCGGCGCCGTTTCCTTCGGCCAGCCGCCGCTCGTCGAGTTGGGCTCGTACGAGGCCTGACCGACGTGGATCGTCTGACGATGCATGGCATCGCGTTGATTGTTGGCAACCGGGGCGAGCGGGCGATTGATCGGGATCTCGTGGAAGTTCGGTCCGCCGAGACGGCTGATCTGCGTATCGGTGTATGAGAAGAGCCGGCCTTGCAGCAGCGGATCGTTCGAGAAGTCGATGCCCGGCACGATATGCCCCGGATGGAAGGCGACTTGTTCGGTCTCGGCGAAGAAATTGTCGGGGTTTCGATTCAAGGTGAGCTTGCCGATGATTTTGACCGGAACCAGCTCCTCGGGCACGAGCTTCGTCGGATCGAGCAGGTCGAAATCGAACGCATGCTCGTCGGACTCTTCGATGATCTGCACGCCGAGTTCGAACTCGGGATAGTCGCCGCGTTCGATCGCTTCCCAAAGATCGCGCCGATGGAAGTCCGGGTCCTTGCCCGCGATCTTCTGTGCCTCATCCCAGAGCAGAGAATAGGAACCGATGACGGGTCGCCAGTGGAACTTGATAAAGCGACCCTTGCCCTGCGCATTGACGAAGCGGAAGGTGTGAATGCCGAAGCCTTCCATCGTGCGCAGGCTGCGCGGGATCGCGCGATCGGACATGGTCCACAGCACCATATGCGTCGCCTCCGGCACGAGCGAAACGAAGTCCCAGAACGTGTCGTGCGCAGAGCCGCCGGTGGGCATCTCGTTCGGGGCTTCGGGTTTGACCGCGTGCACGAAGTCGGGAAACTTGAACGCGTCCTGGATAAAGAACACGGGCATGTTGTTGCCGACGAGATCGAAATTGCCTTCGCTCGTATAGAACTTCACGGCAAATCCGCGCACGTCGCGCACGGTATCAGCGGAGCCCCGCGGGCCTTGCACCGTTGAAAAGCGCACGTACACAGGCGTTTTCGCGGCCGGGTCCTGCAGGAAGGCCGCCTTCGTGTACTCGGCCATCGACTCATACACTTCGAAGATGCCGTGCGCAGCCGAGCCTCGCGCATGGACGATCCGTTCGGGAATCCGCTCGTGGTCGAAGTGCGTGATTTTTTCACGCATGATGAAGTCTTCGAGCAAAGATGGCCCGCGCGCGCCTGCGCGCAGGGTATTTTGATTGTCGGCAATCCTGACGCCCTGGTTGGTCGTCAGCGCCTGATCTTGCGGATGCGAGCGTACGGTGTCGAGCGCCTGCTGCTTGGGGTCGGCGTTCGCTTTGCCTGCCTTGCCTGAATTACCTGAAGCGGGGGATTGCTTGCTTGCCATGGAGAAGCCTCACAGTCGAAGGGGCGCGCCGGAGAGATCCGGTTGCGCGATGACATGGAGGCGTCGAGCAAGGGGTGTTCCTTGAAGTTGCTTCAAGTTCCTTCACGTTACGTCACGTTGCTTCAGGCAGCAGTCTTCGTTGTCTGAGTCTGCATCGCCAATGCTTCGAACACGCGCGCGAGTGTGCCGAGCGCTTCATCGATCGCCTCGGTCGCCAGGCCCCCGTACCCGAATACAAAACCGCGTTCCGGTTTGTGATCCCGGTAAAAGATCGACAGGCCATAGAGGCCGACGGAATGCTCCGCGGCGGCTTCGATGATGTCGGCTTCGGATACGCCGGGCAGCACATTCGCGCGCAGGCGCGCGCTCAGATGCAGGCCCGCGGCGGGACAGATCGGTTCGAGCCATCGCGCGAGCGGTCCGCGCATATGGGCGACGACGACGTTGCGGCGCTGTTCATAGAGCCGGTGCATGCGGCGCAGATGCTTCGCGAATGCGCCGTCGAGCATGAACTTGGCAATGGCCGTCTGCATCATCGTGTTCGTATGCCAGTCGCTGATTTTCTTGGCCGTATCGAGCGCGGCTTGCAACGATGCAGGAGGTACGACATAGCCGACGCGAAGCTCCGGAAACATCGTCTTCGAGAACGTACCGACATAGGCGACGAGGCCCGCGCTGTCGAGACTCTTGAGCGACTCCATCGGACGTCCTTCGAAGCGGAACTCGCCGTCATAGTCGTCTTCGACGACGATGGCCTGATGCCGCCGCGCCCAGTCGAGCAGGGCCACGCGGCGTTCAAGGCTCATCGGCATGCCGAGCGGAAACTGGTGCGATGGGGTCACGTACACCAGGCGCGCATCGCGCGGCAGTTCATCGACGACGAGTCCTTGCGCATCGACTCGGACGCCGACCACACGCGCACCGAGTGCTTCGAGACACGCGCGCGCGGGCGGGTACCCCGGGTCTTCGACCGCAACGACGTCGCCGGGTTTGACGAGCACGCGTGCGAGCAGATCAAGCGCTTGCTGCGCACCGTGCGTCACGAACACGTCTTGCCATGTGCTCACGACCGAGCGGCTATAGGCGAGGTAGCGCGATATCGCGACGCGCAATTCCTGTTCGCCTGCCGGGCTCGCGTAGTCGGCGCGCCCGCGCATCTGCGCACGCAGCGCGTGATGGATGCTCCGGCGCCAGTGCTCGAACGGGAATTGCGACTTGTCGGTCATGCCGCCCGAAAAGTCGTATCGCTGCGAGCCGGCAGGGCGGGCCAGGGCCGGTGCCGAGAACGCGACTTTCATGTTCTGCCAGACGGGCAGCGGTGCGTTGCCGGGGGGAGCACCCGATGCCTCGGCGACCGACACTCGCGCAAGGCCATCGGCCACGAACGTGCCATCGCCCGGTCGCGTGCGCAAATAGCCTTCGGTGATCAGACGGTCAAAGACGTCGAGCGTCGTCTTGCGGGAGACGCCGAGCTGACGCGCGAGCTCGCGCGTTGAGGGAAGACGCATGCCGGCGGCCAGGCGGCCGTCGAGAATACCTTCGCGCAACTGGCGATAGATCTGGCCGGTCAGGTCTTGCCGGCCATGGATGTTGACGTGAATATCCATAAACGCTTGCCAAACTCGCCCTCGCGCAAGTGTGCGGGGCGGCGGGTCGGGCTCGCTCGGCGGCATCGTGCCGCCTGATTTCTTTCACGCTCGGGGTAAGTGCGTGGCGATTTCGACCCTTTAAGTCGTGGAGCTTATGTATCTTTGACCTGTCCGAAAATAACCAGTGTCGGTAAAAACGGGGTGACCAGTGCGCGCTGTCCCCATATCGGCGATTTTTGGCCAGTTTCCGCTCCGATATTCAATCGCCCGGCGCAGATTGCCTCACGGTGATTTTCTATCTACTCCGGCATAAGGCCCGCTTGCATGTGCTTTCTTCAAACGCATGGTTGAAAGCGGATTGACGGGCGTTGGACAAGCGAGTCGCAAGATATGGCACATTGAATCGCAGAAGTCGGATAGCGAATTCGCTCGATTGCCGTGCCGACCGAATGAAGTATTTCTTTTTACAAAAACTGCTGCGTCCGATAAGCCAATCTTTATTTGACGCGATACCCTCAAACGGTGCCTGATACAGGCACGTTTATCGCAGCTTATTGGTCGACGAAAACGATCGACGAAAACGGTCACTGAAGCACCTTTCGGATTCCGTAATTGCCGGCAATACACTTTTATCGTTCGGCGGGGAATTTTCGGGCACGCGCAGTATCCATTCACAGACTCTCTTGCGCAGCGAGGCAGCGCGATGAACATGGCAGCCGGACGTTCGATCGATGTCGATTTCTTCCGCGGGCTGGTCCTGATCATCATTGCGCTCGATCACGTTACAGGGAGCTTTCTGTCGCGTTTCATGCTGCATGCATACGCGTTCTGCGACTCGGCCGAAGTGTTCGTTTTTCTCGGTGGCTACGCGTCCGCCGCAGCGTTTTGTGCTGTCGCCGCGCACCACGGCGAGCGTGCAGCGATCGGCCGCTTTCTCAGGCGTTCTGCCGAAATTTATCGCGCTTATCTCTTCACGGCGTTGCTGATGCTGCTTGGCGGCGGCTTGCTTGCGCTGTTCGATATGAATCGGCCGATGCTCGACATCATGGAGTGGCGGCCGTTTGTCACGCACCCCGTGCACGAGCTGATCGACATCGCATTGTTCCGGCGTCAACCCTATCTCGCCAGCGTGCTTCCGATGTACGTTGCGTTTGCCTTGATGGTGCCGCTGATGGTGCCGCTCGCACAGCGGTCGCCGTCGACGGCGCTCGCCGTGAGTGCGCTCGTGTGGGTACTGGCGCCGTGGCTCGTCTTTTTCGTGCCGATCGTGCATGCGCAGGACTGGGGCTTTAACCCGTTCGCATGGCAGGCGATGTTCGTTCTGGGCATCGTCACGCGATTGCAGCCCGTCAGCGAGGAGTTCGCGCGTTCGCATACGGCTCGCGTGCTGACCTATGCCGCACTGGTCGCTTTTGTCGCATTTGCTGCGGCGAGAGTGTTCGTCTTTACGGCGCCGTTGCCCGGCGCCATGAAGCAGACTTTGTCGCTGGTCCGCGTGATCAACTTCGCGGCGATCGCGTGGCTCGTCTCGGTGGCGGTGCGCGCCGGTGCGGTGCGCTGGCTCGCGGCGCGCCTGAGCGGCGTCGTGACAGTCGGGCGTACCGGCCTCGTGTGCTTTGTTGCAGGTACGGTCATTTCGCTGGTGGTCGACACGCTGACGCGCCACGGCGAGATTCACGGCGGCCGGGGCTTCGCGATGGCTGTCACCGGCGACGTCGCAACGATTGCCTGGGTGATTGGCGTGGCGGTCATGTGGCAGCGTATGCAGATGCGCGACCGCGGACAGCGGCTTGGCATGCACGCACGCGAAGCTGTCCGGAGAATGTTGCGCGCCTGACCAACCTTCGTGGCCTGTCGTTTGCGTGCAATGCGTGTCTCGCGTATACGTGTCACGCATGACGGAGCGTCCTCGCGGCCTGGCGGCCGAATTCTTTCGTTTATTCACCTTTCAGATCGTGGCCGGCAAGCGGTGCGGCATGCGAGGTGTGGCGTTTCCGTTCTCGGCCGCACCCGGATCGGCCCGGCTGCTGGTCGCGTGTACAGCCGTGCTCGGCTTCATGCAAGGGTGCCGCGACCTCGGAACGCAGCCGGCAGGGCAGGCGCCGGCGGCCGAATGGACGCAGACCACACTGCCGCGATGCGCGTCACTGGCCGGTCATATCCTGCCTCCCGGCGCGATCGGCTTGCCCACGCAGGGTGCCGTCATCGATGGCGCGGGGATGGTCAGCGCGGACCAGCCGGGCAATACGAATGGCACCTATTGCCGCATCACTGGCGCGATCAAGGCGTTGCGTACCGATACCCCCGATATCCGTTTCGAGGTGAATCTGCCGGTTCAATGGAATGGCCGCGCGCTGCAGATGGGCGGTGGCGGATACAGCGGTGAAGTGCAGCGCGCAACCGGTGTGGTCAGCTACGCGGGCGGACGCGCGCCATTGAGCCTGGGTTATGTGACGTTCGGTTCCGATACGGGGCACGTCGGCAATGCGTCGCGTGCGGAATTCGCGCTCAACGATGAAGCCGTCGAGAATTTTGGGTACGGCCACATCAAGAAGACGCACGACGTCGCGATTGGGCTGATGCGGATCGTCTACGGTCGCGACCCCGAGAAAATGTATTACGCAGGCGGGTCGACCGGCGGACGTGAAGGCTATACGGCCATCGAGCGTTATCCAATCGACTATGACGGGGTGATCGCGAACTCGCCCGCGCTCAACTTTTCGGGTGTGCGGATGTTTGGCCTGCTGGTGGGCCGCGCCGTCTACCTGGGCACCGATGGCTTTGTGCCGCCCGACAAGCAGAAGCTCGTGCACGCGCGCGTGCTCGCAGAATGCGATGCGCTCGATGGCGCTCAGGACGGGATCGTCAGCAATGTCGAAGCGTGCCGGGCACGCGAGGCGCAGACGATTGCGTCGTTGCGATGCCCGGGCGGGGGCGGCAGCGCCGCGAGCCGCGCAGGGAGCGTGCCGCGGCCCGGGCCGCCGATCACGCCGGCGGCACCGATACCGCAGTCGGGCACATCGGGTACACCGGGCAGATCGGGCGCATCGGGTACATCGGGTCCATCGTCGCAGGCGTCCGCAATCGCCGCACCTCCGGTCCCCGCACCGCAACAATCCGTTCCGGACCTCAGCCTCGATACGTCTACGCCGGCCGCGCAGGCCGTCGCTGCAGCGCAGGAACCGGCCGCCGCGCATCGACCTTCGACCGGCTCTCCGTGTCTGACAGACGCACAGATCGCGACGATGACCACCTTGCGCGATGGCATGACGCTGCCGTACACGCTCGCGTGGAACGTGCGGACCTATCCGGGTTACAACGTGTTTGAAGGCACGGACATGTCGGGCATCCTCGGGCTCGGCAATTCGCCCGTGCTCGTGGCGCCGCCGACCTTCGCCGCGAACGGCTATCTGTTCGCGCAGGGCGACGCCTATATCAAGTACTTCGTGATTCGCGACAAGACGGTGTCGGGCATGGAGTTCGACCCGCTCGAGCCGGGCCGCTATCAGCGCAGACTCATCGACCTGTCGGCAACCGTCGGAGCGATGGACCCCGACATCTCTGAATATATTGTGCGGGGCGGAAAACTCATCACCATGCAGGGTCTCGCTGACGAAGTGATCAGCCCGAACCAGACTATTGCGTTTTACCGGACGCTCGTCGATCGCTACGGGCAGGCGCGGATCGACGGCGTGATGCGACTCTATATGGTGCCGGGCTATCAGCATGGCAACGGCGTGTTCATCCCGTCGTGGGATGGTTTGCGCGCTCTCGATGAATGGGCGAGCCATGGCGTCGCGCCCGAAGGGCTCGTCGCGGTCGACACGGCGGCGGCGACAAAAGGGCGATCGAGGCCGCTTTGCCGATATCCGGCGTACCCGCGGTATACCGGAAAAGGCGATATCAACGCCGCGGCGAGCTTCGAGTGCAGCCGCCCTTAGTACACATTCGCGCGTACGACACCTAGGCGCGGCCCCCATTGCACGATTCTTTTCGCTCGGTCAGGATTCGCCTCGCACGCCAGGCCGCCATCCGTCCTGGCTCATTGTCGTTTCACCGCCATTTCAACAAGAATTCAGGTGTCATCGAATGATTATTGTCCGTAGCCTGCTCGGCATGCTTTTGCTGCTGATTATTGCGTTCCTCGTATCGACCAATCGGCGAGGCATCAACTATCGCGTCGTCATCTCGGCACTCCTGTGCCAGATCGCCATCGGCGCATTCGTGTTGTTCGTTCCGATCGGAAAATCGGCGCTGGCCGCGGCGGCCAACGGCGTCAATCATGTGCTGGGATACGGCAACGAAGGCGTGTCGTTCCTGTTCGGCGGCCTGAACAGCAACAAGATGTTCGAGTTGTTCGGCGGCGGCGGGTTCGTGTTCGCCGTGCGCGTGCTGCCGATCATCATTTTTGTGACGGCGTTGATTTCCGTGCTGTATTACCTGGGCATCATGCGATGGATCGTGAGCGTCCTCGGCACGATCTTCCAGCGCATCATCGGTGTCAGCAAGCTCGAGTCGTTTTCGGCCGTGACGACGATTTTCCTGGGTCAGAATGAGTTGCCCGCGTTGATCAAGCCCTTCGTTTATCAGATGAGCGGACCGGAGCTGTTCGCGGTGATGACGAGCGGCATGGCCGCGATCGCCGGTTCGGTGCTGGCCGGTTACGCGGGCCTTGGCGTCAGGATGGAATATCTGCTTGCTGCGTCGTTCATGGCCGTGCCGGGCGGGTTGCTGTTCGCCAAGATCGTGTGTCCGACCGCCGGCGTGAAGACGGTGGAGATCGAAGGCGCGCTCGAATTCGACGAAAAGCGCCCGGCCAATGTGATCGAAGCCGCCGGCTCGGGTGCGACGATCGGCCTGAAGATCGCGGTGATGGTCGGCGCCATGCTGATCGCGTTCATCGGCCTGATCGCGCTGATCAACGGTATCGTCGGCGGGATTGGCGGCTGGTTCGGTCACGGCGACATCACACTGCAATCGATCCTGGGCGTCATCTTCTCGCCGCTCGCCTATATGATGGGCGTGCCCTGGCAGGACGCGGCCATTGCCGGGAACTTCATCGGCCAGAAGATGATCCTCAACGAGTTCGTCGCGTATGTCGGACTGTCGCCGTACCTCAAGGATGCGGCTTCGGTGGCGGCAGCAGGGTTGACGGCGCTTGATCCGAAGACCATCGCAATCGTCTCGTTCGCGCTGTGCGGTTTTGCGAATTTCGCATCGATTGCGGTGCTCACCGGTGCGTTCAGCGCGGTGGCGCCGGAGCGTCGTTCGGAAGTCGCCCGCTACGGTGTGCGCGTCGTGATCGCCGCCACGCTGTCGAACCTGATGAGCGCCACGATCGCAGGGATTTTTCTGTCGTTCTCGTAAGACGCCCATGTCGTGCGAGGGCGGGGCTGATGCGGGAGGCTCATCCGCATGCCGCCGCCGCGCGATGAGACGCCAACACCGACGCCCGCTCTCAGTGACGCGGGCGTTGTCATCTGAAGGTCCGCAAGGTCCGCAAGGTCCGCACTAAGGACGAGAGGGTTTGCGATGGGTATGCACAAAGTCATATACGACACCGACCCGGGTGTCGACGATGCGATGGCGCTGCTGTTTCAGGTGCGTCATCCCGACATCGAATTGCTCGGTGTGACGAGCGTGTTCGGCAATGCGACGATCGAGACGACCACGCGCAACGCGTTGTACCTGACGGGCAAATTTGCGCCTCACGTACCGGTCGCGAGGGGCGCGGCCGCGCCGCTCGTGCGCACGGCACCGGGACCGTTGCCGTTCATTCACGGTCATAACGGCGTCGGCGACATCGATGTGCCGGCCGACGATGCACTGGGTGGCGTGCTCGACCCGCGGCCCGCGCATCGCTTCATCATCGATACGGTGCGCGCGAATCCGGGGGAAGTGACGCTGATCGCCGTCGGTCCGATGACCAATCTCGCCTTGGCGCTGGCCGAGGCGCCCGATATCGCGGGGCTCGTCAAGCAAGTCGTGATCATGGGCGGCGCGTTTGGGTATCACGGCATTCTCGGCAACGTATCGCCGGCCGCCGAGGCCAATATCTTCAATGACCCCGATGCCGCGGATCAGGTCTTCAATGCGTCATGGCCGCTGACGATTGTCGGACTCGACGTCACCGAGCGCACGATCATGACGGCGGACTATCTGTCGTCCCTGCGCGATGCAGCGGGTAGCGATGGACAGTTCCTCTGGGATGTCTCACGCGTTTATCACGAGTTTCACCTGAAGAGTGAAGGCCTCGACGGTATCTTCGTGCATGACTCGTCGGCGGTTGCTTTCGTGGTGCGGCCTGATCTATATACGACGCGCAGCGGCCCCGTGCGCGTGATCACCGAAGGTCTGGCGATCGGGCAGACGATCCAGAAGCCGTTGACGATGCCGGTGCCCAACCCGAACTGGGATGGGCGTCCTGCGATGACGGTCTGCGTCGACGTCGATGCGCCCGGCATGCTCGAGTTGTACCGGTCGACCATCGTAGGCCGTTAAATTCAGTCTTTTCTGACGCAATAGGCGACTCGGGCTGATCGTAATAGCCCAGGTCCGGAAGCTACTCTCGCTGGCGCCTGATTTCGAGGCGTCATGCGCGACACGCGAGGCGATTGAAGCCTGCGGGCGCGCGTGTTTTTCCACGAGAAGGTTTTCCGGATTCGAAGCCTATGAAGATGAAAAGGTTTGCCAGAGACATCGCTGCGGTTGCCGCGATACTCGGCCTGTCTTTGCCCGCGCTGGCCGCGCCGGTCGCGGCGGGCAATGCAACGCCGATCACCGCCGCCCACAATCGCCAGGTGCTCGATACGCTGCCGTTTGCCGACACCAGCGACTTCGACGATGCGCGCCGCGGCTTTATCGCGGACCTGCCGAGCGCTGTGGTTAAAGACGAAGCGGGCCGCCCCGTCATCGATCTCGGCGCCTATGACTTTCTGAAGGCCGATCGGCCGGCGCCCGATACCGTCAACCCGAGCCTGTGGCGGCAGTCCCGGTTGCTCGATATTCGCGGCCTGTTCAAGGTGGTCGACGGGATCTATCAGGTCCGCAATATCGACCTCGCGAACATCACCTTCGTGCGCGGCAAGACGGGCTGGATCGTGATCGATCCGCTGACTTCAGTCGAGACGGCGCGCGCGGCACTCGAACTCGTCAATGCGAAGGTCGAGCGCCTGCCGGTCAGTGCGGTGATCTATACGCATAGTCACGTCGATCACTTTGCCGGCGTGCGCGGCGTCGTCGACGAGAAGGACGTGCGCAGCGGTAAGATTCCGCTCATTGCTCCCGTCGGCTTTATGGAGGAAGCGGTCAGCGAAAACGTGTTCGCCGGTACGGCGATGAGCCGCCGCGCTTCGTATATGTACGGGAACCTGTTACCCAAGAACGACAAGGGCAATGTCGGCGGCGGCCTCGGCATTACCACGGCGGCCGGCACGATGACCCTGATCGAGCCGAACCAGCTTGTGACGAAGACCGGGCAGACGATTACGATCGACGGTGTCGACACGGTCTTCCTGATGGCGCCAGGCTCGGAAGCACCGGCCGAGATGCTGTTTTATTTCCCGCAGTACAAGGCGCTGGACCTCGCGGAAGACGCCACGCACACGCTGCACAACCTGCTGACGCTGCGTGGCGCGAAGGTGCGCGATGCCGCGAAATGGTCGTCTTACCTCAATGAAGTCATTGGGCTGTGGGGTGATAAGGCCGTCGTCTCATTCGGTAGCCACCACTGGCCGCAGTGGGGTTCGCAGCGCATCATCGATCACCTCGAAAAGCAGCGCGATCTGTATAAGTACATTAACGACCAGACGCTGCGGATGATCAACAAGGGCAAGTCGATGCACGACATCGCAGAGACGTTTGCCTTGCCGCCGAGTCTGGCCAAGACCTTCGCGAACCGCGGATACTACGGCGATCTCAAACACGACGTGCGGGCCACGTATCAGTTGTACCAAGGCTGGTGGGACGGCGATCCGGCCGGCTTTGATCCGTATCCCGCGGTCGAGGAGGCGCAACGCTACGTCGCGCTGGTGGGGGAGGACAAACTGCTTGCCGGTGCCCGCGATGCGTTTGCGAAGGGTGACTATCGCTGGTCGGCGACGCTTGCCCATCATGTGGTGTTTGCGGATGCGAAGAATCAACAGGCGCGCGAGCTTGAAGCCAATGCGCTCGAGCAGCTCGGTTACCAGTCCGAATCCGGCCCGGTGCGCAATGTCTATCTGACGGGGGCGCAGGAATTGCGCGATGGCGTTCAGAAGAAGGACGTGCCGAACTCGAGTTCGCCGGACGTGATCCACGGCATGTCGACCGAGATGTTTTTCGACTTTCTCGCGATCCACCTCGATGGACCCCGCATCGGCGATCGCCGCTATGCGTTCAACATCACGTTCCCCGATATCCATGAAAAGTATTTGCTGACCGTCTCCAACGGCGTGCTCAACTACGAAAAGGATGTCGAGGGCAAGGATGTCGATGCCTCGATCACGCTGGATCGGGCGACGCTGGACGAAGTCGCGCTCGGTCACATGCATCTGAGCGACCTCGGGTCGAACGGCAAGGTCAAGACGAGCGGCCATCCCGAGAAATTCCGGGAAATGCTCGGTTATTTCGACCGGTTCGACTTCTGGTTCACGATCGCCGAACCTTGATTCTCGGATTCGGCGATACTTCGGCCTGAGCGTATCGATCGAGGGACGGCTGGTTTGGCCGGGTGTCCCGCTTCTGTTCAGGCCGAACTTATGAATACACAACGAGACCCGGATTCGCCGCGACTGTTCGACAACCTCAACGAGGTCGTTTCGCGGCTGCGCGAATCGCGGGAAAGCACGCACAAGGTCCGGCATCGCGGCCATATTCGCGAACTGCCTTCGCGCAACGCGATGCATGAGATCGTCGAAATGGTGTCGGCCGTGCTGTTTCCGACTCACTACGGGCGCCCGGATCTGCATGACGCCAATATCGATTTCTATGTTGGCGACACGCTGTCGGGCGCGTTGAGTTCGCTCGCCGAGCAGGTGCGGCGGGCCTTGCTGTTTTCGGCCGATGAACGTGATCCGCGCGATGGCGGGCTGGTCGACAAGGCGCACGATCTGACGGCGCGCTTTGCCGACGCGCTGCCCGATATTCGCGCCGTGCTGGTCAGCGATCTGTACGCGGCTTACCAGGGCGACCCCGCCGCGACGAGCATCTCGGAAGTGCTGCTGTGCTATCCCGGTTGCGTCGCCATCATCCATCACCGGATTGCGAATGCTTTGTACCGGTTGGGCGTGCCGCTGCTGCCGCGTCTGATTGCGGACATTGCGCATTCGTCGACGGGCATCGATATTCATCCGGCCGCGACGATCGGCAACAGCTTCTTTATTGACCACGGTACCGGTGTCGTTATCGGCGAGACGGCGATCATTGGCCGCGGCGTGCGTCTGTATCAGGCGGTGACACTCGGTGCCAAGCGCTTCCCGGTCGAGGCCGATGGCGCGCTGACCAAGGGCGTGCCGCGGCATCCGATCGTCGAGGACGACGTGGTGATTTACGCGGGCGCGACCGTGCTCGGCCGCATTACGATTGGCAAGGGCTCGACGATTGGCGGTAACGTCTGGCTGACACACGATGTGCCCCCGGGCAGCAACGTGTCGCAGGCGCAGATGACGTCGACCACGGGCATGTAAGCGGCTCGAGGACGATCGGCCAGGCCCGTTTCGCGATAGACGGGCCTGCGGTTAGAATCCTCCCACTCCTGTCCTTCCGGACCGTCGATACCCGGGGCTCCATGAACGTACGCTTGCGTCGTCTTGCTTCGCTGCTGGCCGCCGCATGTGCGTTGTGCATGGCGGCAGTCGCACCTTCGGTCCATGCGGCCGGCGGCATCGCCCAGTACGGGACCCCGAAATACGCCGACGGCTTCGCCCACTTCGACTATGCGAACCCCGATGCCCCGAAAGGCGGCACGCTGACACTGGCGAATTTCGGCGCCAGTTTCGACAAATTCAATCCGTGGACCTTGCGCGGCGTGGCCGCGCCCTATGTCAGCTCGCTGATGTTCGAGACGCTGATCACGAACAGCGCCGACGAACCCAATTCCGCATACGGGCTGCTGGCCGACGATATCCGGCTGGCACCCGACGGGATGTCCGTGACCTTTCATTTGAATGCGGCCGCCCGGTTTTCGAACGGTGATCGCGTGACCGCGGACGACGTGCGGTACTCGTACGAGATGTTGCTCAGCAAGCAGGCGAACCCCGCGTTCCGCGTCGCACTGACCGACGTCAAAGGCATCGAGGTCATCGATGCGTCGACGGTGCGCTTCACGTTCAAGCGGCATAACGGCGATTTGCCTTATGTCGTGGGCGAGTTGCCCGTGTTCTCGCCGAAGTGGGGCGTCAAGGCAGACGGATCGCACACGGCGTTCGACAAGCTCGCGTTCGAGCCGCCCATTGCGTCAGGACCTTACCTGATCGATCGATACGAACCGGGCCGCGATATCAGCTACAAGCGCAACCCTCAGTACTGGGCGCAGAACATTCCGTCACGGCGCGGCATGTATAACTTCGACCGCGTCGTGTTCAAGCTTTACAGCGACGATGTCGCTCGGCTCGAGGCCTTCAAGGCAGGGGAGTTCGATGCGATCTCCGAAAACCGTGCGCGCAACTGGGTGCGCTCCTATACGGGCGAACGTTTCGATAGCGGCGCGATCATCAAGCGCGAGTTTTCGAATCACAACGGCGCGAATATCCAGGGGTTCTATATGAACCTGCGGCGGCCACTGTTTCAGGATCGGCGGGTGCGCGAGGCCCTCAATCTTGCATTCGATTTCGAGTGGGCCGACCGCATGCTGTTTTACAAGCTCTACGATCGCACTGAGAGCTTTTTCATGAACACGGACTTCCAGGCAAGCGGCATGCCGTCGGCCGAAGAGCTCAAGTTGCTCGAGCCGTTGCGCAATGAACTCGATCCGTCGGTGTTCGGGCCGATGATCGTGCAGCCCGTCACGACACCGCCGCATTCGCTGCGCGATAACCTCCGCAAGGCGCGAGCGTTGCTCGCGCAAGCCGGCTGGACCTATCGCGACGGCGCGTTGCGCAACGCTGCAGGTCAGCCGTTCCGCTTCGAGATGCTCGACACGGGCGCGGCGTTGCTCGAGCAGGTGTCGTCGGTCTACGCACGCAATTTGCAGAAGCTCGGCATCACGATGGTCTTTCGCAAGACCGATTCCGCGCTTTATCAGCAGCGGCTCGATAACTTCGACTTCGACGTGACGACGCTCGTGATGCCGGCCGTGCAGGTGCCGGGTTCCGAGCAGATCGAGCGATGGGGCAGCAAAGCCGCCGATACACCGGGCTCCGACAACCTGATCGGCATCAAGTCGCATGCAATCGATGTGCTGGCCGATGCGGTCGCTTCCGCACACACGGAGGCCGATCTGCTGGCTGCCAGCCATGCGCTCGACCGCGCGCTGATCAGCGGGTGGTACATCGTGCCACACTGGTATTCGCCCAGATTCCTCGTCGCCTACCGGCGTGAACTCGCTCGCCCGGCCACCGTGCCGCTGTACTACCAGGTCGACGGTTGGGTTCTGTCGACGTGGTGGTGGGGCAGCGGCGCGGGTGCGGCGTCGGCGGCGCACTGAACCGAACGGGAACGATCATGTTCAGCTATATCCTCAAGCGGTTGTTGTTGATGATCCCGACGCTGATCGGCGTACTGACGGTCACGTTCGCCGTGATCCAGTTCGTGCCCGGGGGACCGGTCGAGCAGGCGGTGCACGACCTGCGCAAGGCCGGCGAGCAGGGCTCCGTCGCCGGCATGACCTATCGCGGCAACTCGGGCATCGATGCGCAGCAGATCGCTCAGCTGCGCGCCCAGTACGGATTCGACAAGCCGCCGCTCACACGCTATTTCACGATGCTTGGGCAGTTCGCCCGATTCGATCTCGGCGACAGCTATTTCCGGCATCAGAGCGTCTGGTCGCTTGTGGTGTCGCGCTTGCCCGTGTCGATCAGCATTGGCGTGTGGACATTCCTGATCACCTACCTCGTATCGATACCGCTCGGGGTCGCCAAGGCGCTCTGGCATGGCTCGACCTTCGATCTCGTGACGAGCATCGTGGTGCTGATCGGCTATGCAATTCCGGGATTCGTGCTCGGCGTGGCCTTGCTCGTGCTGTTCGGAGGCGGATCGTTCTGGCATCTGTTTCCGCTGCGGCACCTGGTCTCCGACAACTTTGATCAGCTGAGTTTCGGCGCGAAGATCGCCGACTATCTGTGGCACATCACCTTACCCATCGTCGCGTCGGTGGTCGGCAGCTTCGCGGTGATCACGATGCTGACCAAGCATTCGTTTCTCGAGCAGATCCGGCGTCAATATGTGCTGACGGCGCGCGCAAAAGGGCTGTCCGAGCGCCGCGTGCTGTTCCGGCATGTGTTCCGCAATGCAATGCTGCCGCTGGTCGTCGGGTTTCCTTCGGCGTTCATCGGTGCGTTCTTCGCGGGGAGCCTGCTGATCGAAACGCTGTTCTCGCTCGAAGGGCTCGGGCAGCTCTCGTACGAGTCGGTGATCCGGCGCGACTATCCGGTCGTGCTCGGCACGCTCTATCTCTTTACGCTGATCGGGCTCGCGACGCGGCTGCTTTCCGATCTCTGCTACGTGTGGGTCGACCCGCGTATCCGTTTCGAAAGCCTGGAGCGATGACATGAGCCTCGCCTACGACGTCGGGGCAGAAGCTCCGCTCGCATCGCCGACGCCGCGCGTGCGCGCGTGGCGGCGATTCCGTCAGCACAAGCTCGGGTTCTGGAGCCTGATCGTCTTTGTTGTGTGGTTCGGCTTCAGCCTGCTCGCCGTGCTCTGGTGCAACGACAAGCCGCTTGCGGTCCGCTATCAGGGGCACTGGTATTTCCCGATCGTGCAGACCTATGCCGAAACCACCTTCGGGGGCGATTTTCCGACCCCGGCCGACTATACGGATCCCTATATCAAGGACAGGATCACCACGAATGGCAATGTGGCGTTCTACGCGCCCAATCCGTATTCCTACGACACGATCAGTTATTTTTCGGAGTCGCCCAATCCGGCCGCACCGTCCCGTGCGAACTGGCTGGGCACCGATGACCGCGGGCGTGATGTCTTTGCGCGCCTGGTCTACGGGTTTCAGTTATCGGTGCTCTTCGCGCTTGTCCTGACCGTGATCGGCACGGCGGTCGGCATTCTCGCGGGCGCGATCCAGGGCTATTTCGGCGGGCGACTCGACCTGACCGCGCAGCGCCTGATCGAAGTCTGGGGGGCGCTGCCCGAACTGTATCTGCTGATCATCTTTGCGTCGGTGTTCGAGCCGAGTCTGTTGCTGCTTGTCGTGCTGCTGTCCTTGTTCGGATGGATGGGGCTTGCCGATTACGTCCGCGCCGAGTTCTATCGCAATCGCGCCCAGGACTACGTGAAGGCCGCGCGCGCGATCGGGTTGTCGAACGCGCAGATCATGTGGCGCCACATCCTGCCGAACAGCCTGACGCCGGTCATCACGTTTTTGCCGTTCCGGATGAGCGGGGCAATCCTTGCGCTGACGAGTCTCGACTTTCTCGGCCTGGGCGTACCGCCGTCGACGCCATCGCTTGGCGAACTGCTTGCGCAAGGCAAGGCCAATCTCGATGCATGGTGGATCTCGTTGTCGACGTTTCTCGTGCTGGTCATTTCGTTGATGCTGTTGACGTTTATCGGCGACGCCCTGCGCGATGCGCTCGACACGCGTGTGGCGGAGACGGTTCGCGCGGGAGGCGGTCAATGAGTGACGCTCCGCTGCTGTCGATTGAAAAGCTTTCGGTGGCGTTTGGCGGCAGCCGGGCCGTGAATGATCTCGATCTCGAGATACGAAGCGGCGAACGCGTGGCGCTGGTCGGCGAGTCGGGGTCGGGCAAGAGTGTCACGGCGCTCGCCGTGTTGCGCCTGCTGGCGGATGCGCAGATCACCGGTGCGATCCGGTTTGCCGGCGAGGACCTGCTTGCGAAGCCCGAGCGGACGATGCGAGGCATCCGCGGCGCGGACATCGCGATGGTGTTCCAGGAGCCGATGACCGCGCTCAATCCGCTGCTCACGATCGGCGAGCAGATCGGCGAAGCGGTGATCCAGCATGAGCAGGTCTCGCGTACCGAGGCGCGCTTGCGCGCGATCAAGCTGCTGGATCGCACGGGTATTGAAGACGCCGAGCGGCGCATCGATCATTTTCCCCATCAGTTGTCGGGTGGCCAGCGTCAGCGCGCCACGATCGCGATGGCACTCGCATGCCGGCCGCGGCTGCTGATCGCCGACGAGCCGACCACGGCGCTCGACGTGACGGTGCGTGCTCAGATTCTCGAGTTGTTGCTCGACCTTCAGCGCGACGCGGCACGGCAGCGGGGCATGGCCGTGCTGATGATCACGCACGACCTGAATCTGGTGCGGCGTTTCGCGCATCGCGTCGCCGTCATGGAGCACGGCACGCTCGTCGAGGCGGGTGAAGTCGAGCGCGTGTTCTCGAATCCCGTGCATCCCTACACGAAGCGACTGATCGAAAGCCGGCCCACGCGTGCGTGGCTGCCTGTCATGCCGATTGCACCGGTCGTGCTTGGCGCATCGGATGTGTCGGTGACGTATTCCTCGGCGCGGCCAGGCGTGGCAGGCTGGTTTTCGCGTGATCGCTTCGATGCGGTCAAGCGCGTCAGTATCGAACTGCGGCAGGGCGAGACCGTCGGCGTCGTCGGCGAGTCGGGCAGCGGCAAGTCGACGCTGGCGATGGCGATGCTCGGACTTCAACGCTCGTCGGCCGGCCAGATCGTGTTCGAGGGCGAACGCCTGGAGAATTTCCGTGGCGCTCGGCAGAAGGCGTTCCGGGCGAAGGTGCAAGTGGTGTTTCAGGATCCGTACAGCTCGCTGTCGCCGCGTCAGACGATCGAGCAGATTGTCGGCGAGGGACTCGCGCTGCACCGGCCCGAACTGACCCCGGCGGACTTGCGGGCCCGCGTCATCTCGACGTTGCGCGAGGTCGGGCTCGACCGCACGGTGCTCCAGCGTTATCCGCACGAGTTTTCCGGCGGGCAGCGGCAGCGCATCGCCATTGCGCGCGCGATCATCCTTCAGCCTCAGGTGCTCGTGCTGGACGAACCGACCAGCGCGCTCGACGTGTCGATTCAGCAGCAGGTGCTGGCGCTGCTGACGGGGCTGCAGAAGAAATACAACCTCGCTTACTTGTTTATCACCCATGACCTCGAAGTCATCCGGGCGATGGCGCATCGCATCGCTGTGATGCACGCGGGAGAAATCGTTGAGCAGGGCGACGCGGATTCCGTGCTCGGCGCGCCGCAGCATCCCTATACGCGCCGCTTGTTCGACGCCGCGTTTGGCGGACTCGACGCCGCGAAGGATGGCGCAAGTGCATAGCCGGATGTAGGCGTTGATCAAGCAAAAAGAAGGCAGGGCGGCAGGCAGAAAAAACGACCGGTTGGCGGGCGTACTGCGTTTAATGCGCGCGCAGGCATGATCGGTAAATGATGCCGATAAAATATTTTTTAGTGCGCGACGCCGGTAAAGCCTTAAGTCTTGTCGCGGACCGCCGATAAGCTTGGTGTACCAGCGCGAGTGGACAACGATGTCGGGTCAGGTCTCGCGGGGTGTTGTGCGCTAAGAAGGTGCTTCTTTGAGGTAATTGTTGCTGCCTGTGCGTGCAATCAGGGGTTTGGGGTGGTGGATCGTGTTGTGGTCAGATTTTCTGGGCGTATACCCTTTTATCGGCCGCAAAGCTTTGCCAGCTGCGGGATTGACGGAAAATTAGCACCAAATCGGTGATTGTTTTCAGTTAATTGCTTTGACAGGCAAATACTATCTGTTTAGTATCCCCCAAACTTTACGCAACCGTGGGGTTCGCCTCACAAGCCTAAGTCACTCTTACCGACCGATGTATCACCGAACAACCAGAAAGTTTTGTGAGCGCGCGCTGGCTATCGCATTCACAGGTGCGATGATCGCCGGTTCGAGCTCGGCACTTGCCGAAGAGGCGAATACAGTGCCGGCCCTTGGCAGCGCTATCAGCGCCAATGCCTTCGGCACCGCAATCGATTCGAATTCCACGCCCGCCGCCGATGCGGCAGGCTCGTCCGCCAAGAATACCCAGTCGTTCCTCTCCGGTGTCGCCTCGAAGGCTGGCACGGTGGTGGTCGGCGCGCTGAACATGATCGGCGTGCGCTACCAGTGGGGCGGCAATTCTCCTGACTCCGGCCTCGACTGCTCGGGCTTCGTGCGCTACGTGTTTCGCGACACGCTGGGCATGACGCTGCCGCGCCGCGCCGAAGAAATGAGCCAGATGGGCGAGAAGGTCAAGATGACGGACCTCAAGCCGGGCGACCTCGTGTTCTTCAACACGATGCGCCGCACGTTCTCGCACGTGGGTATCTATATCGGCGACAACAAGTTCGTGCACTCGCCGTCGACCGGCAGCAAGATTCGCGTCGACGAACTGGACGACAGTTATTGGGAAAAGCGCTTTACCGGCGCGCGTCGTGTTGACGCGTCGTTCTCGGGCAGCGATCTCAAGGCCAGCGTGAGCCGCCTGACAGCAGGTCCCGACGCAGAATAAGTGCAATCGAGCCGGGCTACCTGGCGCGATGACACTCGAAAAACCCCTCCCCGGTGATGCCGGCGAGGGGTTTTTTATTGCTTTCGCGGCCCAGGCTTGCGCACGTGGCGTGCTGCGTCGTGCGCATCCAGTGCGTATGATATTCAATACTAAAAATATAAATAGTATGGTATTTCATACGTTCCATAGGTTATTTGCCCGATGAGAGTATGATGATTCATACATTTTTATTCGAGTGTATGACATGTCATTCACCTCTCAACTTCGTGTCTTACTGAGTCGCCGCGATGTCACGCTCACTGCGCTGGCACCCCGCATCGGGATGGCGCGCAGCAATCTGACCGCGGCTTTGTCGGGCCGGCATGACACGCGGGCGTCGACGCTCGAGGCGGTCGCGTTTGCGCTCGATGCGCAATGGATACTCGTTCCGCGAGAGCAGGTGGAAAACGTTCAGCGCGTGCTCGAGGGCAAAAGCCTGGGGCCGGACCGGGACGCGAAAACGGCCGCCGAATTGTTCATGGAGTCCGAGTCGTGAGCGCGACCTGGCACCCGCGATTTCTCGAAGTCCGCTTAAACGGGGCGCTGTGCGGTTTTCTTGCTGAGCTGGAGGGTACGTGCCGGTTCGTGCCAGCGAGCGCCTACAGAGCCGCGGAAAGCCGTCCTACACTCACGTTGTCGATGATGATCCCCAATCGACGCCAGATCGCGGCGGAGATCTTCGGCAATCCGTTTCATCCGGCGGTCTACAACACGGAGGGCAGGCTGCCGCCGTATTTCGCCGGGCTGCTGCCCGAGAGCGAGCTGCGCCGGCGCCTCGAGGCGACGCGTCACAACGTCGGCGACCGCGATGACTTTGGCGTGCTGGCGGCCGCAGGCAATGACTTGCCCGGTGCCGTGGTCGTCACGCCGGTAGCCGATCCGCATGCGCTGCCCGACGACGTGCGCACCTTTGGCGTGACCGGCGGCGCGGACAATCTCGAGGCGGCGGTGATCGAGGGGGCCACGGAGGGAGCGGCATCGATTTCAGGGGTTCAGAACAAGCTTGCACTGTCGACGATGTTGCGTGGCTCGCGCTACACGATGCCGGGACATGGCCGCTTGTCGGACCTGATCGCGAAGCTGCCCGCACGTAACGACGACTCGCAGATATTCAACGAATACGTGTCAATGCAGCTGGCCAAGGCCGCAGGCGTCGATGTCGCGCAGTGCGAGCCGATGCCGCTCGATGCGATCGAGATACCGGGCATCGCAGAGCTGGGCGGTTCTGCGCAGTACTTCCTCGGTGTCGAGCGGTTCGACCGGCAGGGCAATGAACGCATTCATGCTGAAGACGCGTGTCAGGCGTTGGGGCGCATGCCGAGCGCCAAGTACGCGAAGGCGGACCAGTTTGCGATCCTTGTGCGCTTTCTCGCAGCGATGAGTCCGAAGGGCGTCGATGACGTGCGGCAGTTTTTCACGCGGCAGGCGGTCAACACGCTGCTGGGCAACAGCGATGCGCACCTGAAGAATTTTTCGCTGATCTATCGCGACCCGGTGATGCCGCAACTGAGCCCGGCTTACGACGTCGTCTGCGTCGCCGCGCTGCCGGCCTTCACCGCCTACGGCACCAATGTGGCGATCGACAAGTCGCAGCGCGCACAGACTCTGGCCGACTATGCCGGGATGGCCGCCGCGTCCGGCGTGCCGTCGCGAATCGCGTTGTCGGCGGTGCGTGCGGCCGTCGCTGCGGCGAAAGCGTCGTGGCCGGCGCTGCTCAAGCAGTTGCCGACGCCGGCGGGCATGGCCGACATCGTGCTCGAGCGGCTCTCGGGCTTGCCGCTGGCGCGAGAGGTGTAGCGCAGGGCTACACAGACCACGATGATTTGATGCCGCTGCCGGGATCAAACAACGGTGCGTCTGGTGCGGTCATCGGCATGATGAGGCGCAACCGGTGATGATCGTCACCACGACGAGCGCCACGAAGCAGGCCGGCGCTGCCGCGACGAAGGGCCGGCGTCTACCGTGCGCTTGTCAGATCGGCCGGTGCCTTGCGCGCGGCCGCCAGTTTGCGCTGGATATCCGGCCACGCCGCATCGACTGCTTCCTCGCCCGCGAGGATCGCCGCGTTGCGATCGGCGAAATCGGCGCCGCCCATCTTCGAGAGATTGGGCCGGATCACGACATCGGCGTATTTGTCGAGCTCATAGGCCTTGATGCTCTGGCCCATGATCGTGAACGTCTGCATCAGCAGGTCGAACGAGCTCGACGTCACTGCGCTTTCGGGGCGCGAAGAAATGTCGACCGCGATCACGAAGTCGGCGCCCATCTTGTGCGCGAATGCTGCCGGCACCGGGCTCACGAGTCCGCCGTCGACATACTCGTGACCCCCGATCTTCACGGGCTCGAAGATCGACGGAATGCTGCATGAGGCACGGACCGCTTGTCCGGTATTGCCGCGCTGAAACAGGATCGGCTCGCCCGTGCGCAAATCGGTGGCGACGATGCCGAGCGGCACCTTGAGCTGTTCGATCGGCCGGTTGTTCAGCGTCGTGTTGAGGTAGTTCTCGAGTGCAACGCCCTTGATCAGACCTCGCGAGCGAAACGGCATGGCCCAGTCGCTGATCGACGCTTCATCGAGCTTGAGCGCGGCCTTGTTCATCTGCAGACCGTTCATGCCCGACGCGTAGAGCGCGGCGACCACCGATCCGGCGCTCGTGCCCGCGACGAGATCGGGATGAATGCCGTGCGCTTCGAGCGCCTTGATCACGCCGATATGTGCAAACCCGCGCGCGGCGCCGCCGCCGAGCGCGAGGCCGATGCGGATCTGGCGCGGAGTGACTTGCGCGCCGGGCGGGACGAGCGGCGAGCTGGGCAGGGCAGGGTTCGCAGCGCCATCACGATCGGACGACGAAGGCGCCGTGGCGATGTCCGTGGCCGTCCCGGGTGTGCCGTTCGGTACTACGCCGCTTTTGATCGGCGGCGGTGAACTTGCGCAGGCGGCAAGCACCAGGCTGAGCGCGAGCGCACCCGCACGCAGCCATCGGGCTGTGCGTGTGTGTGGCCGCGAAGGGTGTTCGGACGGGGCAGACGCGCGGCGCGCATCGATTCGGGTGATCGGCATTCAACTTCTCCAACTGCAGTGCGCCGCAATTATAAGGGCGTCGATTGTGGGCGCGATGAACGCGTCGGGAAGGGAGCCGATGCGAGGTGCCCGTAAAGGCGCGCGCCGGGAGGGCTATAATTTCGCGTTTCCTTTCCGCCAAGCATCCGTTGCGGCATCTCCGCTCGCACGGGCGACCTGTCCGAAGCTCATGACCACTCCAGTCCGCACCCGATTCGCACCCAGCCCGACCGGCTTCATCCATCTCGGCAATATCCGCTCCGCGCTGTACCCGTGGGCGTTCGCGCGCCACAACAAGGGCACCTTCGTGCTGCGTATCGAGGACACGGACGTCGAGCGCTCGAGTCAGGAAGCCGTCGATGTGATTCTCGAAGGCATGGACTGGCTCGGTCTCGACATCGACGAGGGGCCGTTCTATCAGATGCAGCGCATGGACCGGTATCGCGAAGCGCTCAAGGACATGCTCGACAAGGGGCTCGCGTATCCGTGCTACATGTCGACCGAAGAACTCGACGCACTGCGCGAAGCACAGCGTGAACGCGGCGAAAAGCCGCGCTATGACGGCACGTGGCGACCCGAGCCGGGCAAGGTGCTGCCGACGCCGCCCGAAGGCGTGCAGCCGGTGATCCGTTTCCGCAATCCGCTGACGGGTGCGGTCGCATGGGACGACGCCGTCAAGGGTCACATCGAAATCTCGAACGAAGAGCTCGACGATCTCGTGATCGCCCGTCCCGATGGCACGCCGACGTACAACTTCTGCGTGGTCATCGACGATCTCGACATGAAGATCACCCACGTGATTCGCGGTGACGATCACGTGAACAACACGCCGCGCCAGATCAACATCCTTCGCGCGCTCGGCCAGGAACCGCCCGTGTACGCCCACTTGCCGACGGTGCTCAACGAAGCTGGCGAGAAGATGTCGAAGCGCAACGGTGCGATGAGCGTCATGCAGTATCGCGACGAGGGCTTTCTGCCCGAAGCCGTGGTCAACTATCTCGCACGACTCGGCTGGGCACACGGCGATGCCGAGATCTTCTCGCGCGAGCAGTTCGTCGAATGGTTCGACCTCGAGCATCTGGGCACGTCGCCCGCGGCCTACGATTCGGACAAGCTCAAGTGGCTCAACGGCCAGTACATGAAGGAAGCGGACAACGCGCGGCTCGCCGCACTCGCGAAGCCATTCCTCGTCGCGCTTGGCGCGGACCTTTCCGCGGGGGCGCCGCTCGACCAGGTTGTCGGACTGTTCAAGGATCGTGCGCACACGGTCAAGGAACTCGCTGAAAGTGCATCGATGTTCTACGTGACGCCGCAGCCTGATGCCGCATCGCGCGAGCAGCATCTGACCGACGTCATCAAGCCCGTCATCGGTGATCTCGCGGCCGCGCTTCGCGATGTCGAATGGACGAAGGAAGCGATCAACGCGGCGTTCAAGGCCACGCTCGGCGCGCACAAGCTCAAGATGCCGCAGCTCGCGATGCCGGTGCGTCTGCTTGTCGCAGGCACGACGCATACGCCGTCGATCGATGCCGTGCTGCAGTTGTTCGGGCGCGATGTCGTGTTGTCACGGCTGGCGCAGGCCTGAGCACCGCATCGCGTTAAATCGCTTCGTGGTGTCTGGATGCCCGATGGTGCATACCGCATACGTGACGCAGACGTATTCGACGGGGCAGGTCCAGATACGCAAGCGACGGCTTGATGTCACGTTGAACATCGTGCGTGTCGCATGATGTTCAACGTCGCTTCATTCCGGTGTCACATGGGACCCGAGCACTTTTTTCCATTTTTGTTTGCGCAGGGTATTTACAAGGTTCGAAGCGTTCTTTAATATCTCGTTTCTCTGCACCGGGGGTATAGCTCAGCTGGGAGAGCGCTTGCATGGCATGCAAGAGGTCAGCGGTTCGATCCCGCTTACCTCCACCAAGGATTCAGAGGGAAGTTTCAGTCGTGCGTTTTTATTGCGCGGCGATCGAGGTGACAATCGGTCGCAAAGCCGCATGAGATAAGGCTCCGACGAAAAAAAAGCTTCCCAGGCAGTAGTGAGATGGATATACTTCTCGCTTCTGTTGTCGCAGCGAATAGCGCGATAGCAAACGAGAAAATGCAGCAAAGACGAATCTGAAAAGATTATGTCCCCTTCGTCTAGAGGCCTAGGACATCACCCTTTCACGGTGAGTACAGGGGTTCGAATCCCCTAGGGGACGCCAGAATATCGGCGTCATCGAGCAGTAGCGATGTGTGCCAGTCCGGATGACAGTTCATCGCATCGGGCAAGCAGTTAAGTAGTTTGGAGCGGTAGTTCAGTTGGTTAGAATACCGGCCTGTCACGCCGGGGGTCGCGGGTTCGAGTCCCGTCCGCTCCGCCAAACACGAAAACAGCCGCTCGGCGATCTTGAGCGGCTTTTTTTATAAAGTGTGAGTCCCCTTCGTCTAGAGGCCTAGGACATCACCCTTTCACGGTGAGTACAGGGGTTCGAATCCCCTAGGGGACGCCAGAATATCGGTGTCATCGAGCAGTAGCGATGTGTGCCAGTCCGGATGACAGTTCATCGCATCGGGCAAGCAGTTTGGAGCGGTAGTTCAGTTGGTTAGAATACCGGCCTGTCACGCCGGGGGTCGCGGGTTCGAGTCCCGTCCGCTCCGCCAAACAGAAACCCCGTTGATCGAAAGATCAGCGGGGTTTTTTCATTGGCGCCGCCGAGTGCCACATCTCATACAGTCCGCGCCTGACACCGCCGCCAAGTCAGCTTGTTCCTGGCAAGCGTCGCTACGCGTGATGTCCTGTGCAATCACCGCCAGGGATTCATCGGGTCCGCACGTCAGGACGATTAATATGAGTTATCGATTCTACAGATCGATTAGGGTTTGCCCTTCTGAAGCCGAGTGCCTGACTGGTCGTAATTGCGGGTAGGGGAAGCGGAATGCGCATGGAGAATGCATCTATGCGAAGCCGCAACCGATATATGCAACCCGACGACGATTGAAGCAAGACGCACGATGACGCTGAATAACAAACTCCGATCGATGATTGCGGTGCTCTGGCTCGGTCTGATCGTGATCGGAACGCTGGGCGCCTTTCAAAACCGCGCCTCGATGATTGCCGACCGCCGCGAGCAGCTCGTCGCGCTGGTCGGGCAAGCCGATAGCATCGTCGAGCACCAGTACGCGCTCGCGCAGCAGCACACCATCACCGAAGACCAGGCGAAGAAGAACGCCATCGACATCCTCGCAGGGCTTCGCTACGGCAAGGATGGCTACGTCTCGGTCAACGACTCGAAGCCCGTGATGGTCATGCACCCGATCAAGACGGCGCTCAACGGCAAGGACCTGAGCGACTTCAAGGATCCCGCCGGGCACTTTCTGTTTCGCGACATCGTGACGGCGGGCAATCACGAAGGCGGCGATTTCGTCGACTATCTGTGGCCGAAGCCCGGCAGCGAAAAGCCCGTCGCGAAGACCAGCTTCTCGCGCCATTTTGCGCCGTGGGACTGGTACATCGTGACCGGCATGTATATGGACGATGTCGAAAGCGCCTGCATCGCGAGCGCGCTGCGCTGGTTTGCGATGACCGCGGTCCTCGGCGCGATCTCGACGTTCGTGATGCTGGTCGTGCTGCGCAGCGTGCGCAAGAATCTCGGTGGCGATCTTGAGCTGGCCGTGTCAGTCGCGCAGCGCATCGCCAACGGCGACCTCGCGACGACGGTGCCCGTGCCTCATGGCGACGATGCCAGCCTGCTTGGCGCGCTCCGCGGCATGCAGCGCTCGCTGGTGTCCACCGTCTCGCGCGTTCGTGAAGGCACGGACAATATCAACGTAGGCGCGACCGAGATTGCCGTGGGCAATAGCGACCTGTCGCAGCGCACTGAACAGCAAGCGTCGGCACTCGTCGAAACGTCATCGAGCATGGAACAGATGACGGCCAACGTGAAACACAATGCAGACAGCGCCGTCCAGGCGGCACGCCTCGCCGAAGAAGCCGCCGCGGTGGCGACGCGCGGTAGCGGCGTGGTTGGCGATGTCGTGCAGACCATGTCGGAAATCACGGCGCGCTCACGCAAGATCGGCGACATCATCAGCGTGATCGACGCGATTGCGTTTCAGACGAATATTCTGGCTTTGAACGCCGCGGTTGAATCGGCCCGCGCAGGCGAGCAGGGGCGGGGCTTCGCGGTCGTGGCCTCGGAGGTTCGCAGCCTGGCACAACGTTCCGCATCGGCAGCGAAGGAAATCAAGACGCTGATCGAATCGTCGACGCAGTCCGTCGAAACGGGTGCCGCGCAAGTGACGCGCGCCGGCGAGACGATGAACGAGATCGTGACCTCGGTGCGTCGCGTGACCGATATTCTCGAAGAAATCCGTACCGCGTCGCACGAGCAGAGCGCCGGCATCGAGCAGGTCAATCGTGCGATTGGCGAAATGGATCACGTGACCCAGCAGAACGCCGCGCTTGTCGAAGAAGCCGCGGCAGCCGCGCACTCGCTGAAGGATCAGGTGGGTGTGTTGCGCGAGGCGATTGCGATCTTCGCGCTGCCCGCATAAGGGATTGAGGGCCCGGCATCGCTGCCGGGCCTTCGTTTCACATCGCGCGCCGTAGCCCGATTGCGTGAGTTCCGATCTCCGGATCGGCCCGGCGAACAGCCGCTGCACACTATCGGCACGCCGCAACGCGATGCATCGTGCTTCGCGTCACTTCAGGCGAGGCTCATTACCCCTGCTTGCCGAACAAACCGCCGAGCGCGCCGAGCAGGCTTGTCGCTTCGAGTGAGCCGCCTTGCGGAACTTCACCGTCTGGCGTGGCCTTGTCGACGACGTGCGGCAACACCTGGCTCAGGATGCCCGACACCTGATCGGTCGAGACACCCGCCTTCTGAGCGATCGCACTGATCGCGTCACTGCCCAGCGTGCTCTGAATCTGATCGGGCGAGATCGGTTGATTTTCGCCGTGGCCGATCCACGAACCCACCACGCCGCCCAACCCGTTTTGTTCGAACGATTGAACCAGGCCGGAAAAGCCACCGGGTTGTTGATTGACGTATTCGATCACTGCTGCAATCACGGAACCGTGGGCGCCGGCTTGCGCGGCGTCGCCGCCCGAACCCAGCGCTGAAGTCAGAGAGTCAAGTAAGCCCATGCGTACCTCCGTCTAAGAAACTCGGTGAAGGAATGCTGCGCCAGCGTGCTGGCGATGCGCGAATGCCTGCGGCCGGCAATCGCTTATTTGCTGGCTGATGCGGCGCTCGCCGCGCTCGCGCCTGCCTTCTTCGAGGCTTTCTTCGACTTCTTGCCCGATGCGGACGATGCCGCATCGGCCGACGATGCGCTCGCCGTCATGGCGGCCGTGGCGGGCGGTGCAGATGCAGCCGCGGCAGCCGTGCCTGCCGAGGGGCTCTTCACGTTGGCGCCCGGTGTCTTCTTCATCGACATCGACGCGGCCGGGGCCGCCGTGGTCGCTGCGGCGGCCGCGCCGCCCTTCGGCGCCGTGGACGAACCATTGATCGTGAGACCCTGCGATTCCAGGCTCACGACGGTCTTGTCGCCAATCCCTTTGACGCGAGTCGCAAAGTCATCGGCATCCTTGAACGGACCATTCTTCGTGCGCTCGTCGACAATCGCTTTCGACTTGACCGGCCCGATGCCTTTGAGGGCCTCGAGTTCGGCCTGCGTTGCTGTGTTGAGTTCGACGGCGTAGGCGTGGACTGCAAGAGAAAGCCACGCGAGGAGGACCAGCAGCCACTTCTTGATCATTGTGTGCTCCGTGTTCAACGGTTGTTCATGCGTTGAAATTCGAGTGCCGGCCGCATTAAGCATAGAACAAAACCCGGGCGAGTCGAAAAGCCCGCAGTAATCCGGGCGAGCCGAGTCTGCCACGCCGATATTTATTCCGCGTGAATCGAAGGATGGCCCATCGCGTAGCGATGCGAAGGATTACTGATGCGTAGCCAGTAAATCAGCAGCGATGTGGCTGCAATCACGAGACTCGCCATATTGGCGAACCAGAAGCCGCGCGCTCCTGTGAAGAGTTCGGGCAAAGTGCCGGGCACGTTGAAGCCGAGCACATAGCCGCCGCCGAGGCCGACGCCCCAGAGCGCGACGGCATAGATGATCGTCGGAATCGTCGTGATCTTGTAGCCCCGTAGCGCGAACCCCGTCGAGCACTGGATCGCGTCAAACAGGTGATAGAACGCGACGATCGTGACGAGCGGAAGAGCCGCGGCGGCGACGAGCGAATCGGGCGTGTACGCGGCGATGATCTGGTGCCGCAGGGCCAGCACGAGCGACGTCAGCACCACCGCCATCCCGCCCGCCATCAGAATGCCGTGAAGGCCGAGCGCACGTGCCTGGACAGGGTCCCGGGCGCCCAGCGTCTGCGATACCAGCGTGGAGGTGGCGATGCCGATCGCGAGCGGCGTCATGTAGAGCACGGCGCCCAGATTGGCGGCGATCTGATGACCGGCCAGCACGCGTGTGCCGAAGTGCGTGATGAAGATCGCCATGAACGTATAGCTCGTGACTTCGATCAGATACGACAACCCCATCGGCAGGCCGAGTTTCAGCAGTGCGAGCTGGTGACGCCACTGCGGCCAGCAGAACCGTTCAAACACCGCGAGCGCGCGATAGTCGCGGTGGCGCGCGATCAGGAACAAGCCGATCGCTGCCGAGCCGAAATTGATCAGCGTCGTCGCGAGGGCGCTGCCCGGACCGCCGAGCGCGGGAATCCCCCAGCCTCCGAAGATGAACCATGTGTTCAGCGGCACCTTGATCGCAAGGTCGATCACCTGCAAGGTCATGACCATGCGCGGCTTCGAGATCGCGGTCGACAAGGAATTGAACACGCGGAACACGAGCCCGGCCGGCACGCCAATCGCAAGGATCTGCAGATACGCGGTGGTGCGCCCGGCGAGTTCGGGCGGCGCGTCGGCGAGACGCAGCAGGGGCGCGGGCCAGGCGAGCACGGCCACGCCGATGACGGAGAGTCCGGCCGCGAGCCAGAAGGCCTGTCGCACTTCGTTGCCGATCTCGTTCGATCGGCCCGCGCCGAACAGATGTCCGGCGATCGGCATCAGCGCGATCAGGATCCCGCTCAGTGCCATGTAGACCGAGATGTAGATCGAATTGCCCAGGCCAAGCGACGCCAGGTCGAGTGCCGAGTAGCGTCCGACCATCGCGGTATCGAGCACGCCGAAGGCGATGATGGCCAGTTGTCCGATCAGTACAGGCCAGGCAAGCGTTGCGATGCGTTTGACGTGTTCGAACATGCGAGCTTAATGCTTGCCGTTGTGGCGAACGGGGGGGACGATCCGTTTGGGTCGTTCGACGCGAACGTAAAGCCGGAATCGTTCGTCCCGGTCGGCTGCGCGTCGGCCTTCCCAGACCAGGTTCCACGTGTATGGCGACAGCGACGCCGGGGGATTGTAGTCCTGCGTGTCCTGCCGCAGCAGTACATCGCAATCCGTGCCGTCGAACGCGAAATGCATATTGCCGAAATAGGCAAACGAGGCAATCTGCGCGTCGCCAAGCCGCACGGGCGTGATGCACGTGTAGTCGGCCGGCAATCGCGTGGCGATTTGCGTCGCGACGTCGCGGTAGGTCCGGCTGAAGTTCACGAGCGGCAACCACAGCGTCATGAGCAGCACCCACATGAGCGTCGTTCCGGCGCCCGAGAGGACGACGCTGCGCCACAGCACCTTCGGATGGCGCGACAGGCGCCATCGCACGAGGGCGATCCAGCAGCCCGTGACGACGAGCGCAGCGAGCAGCGACAGGATATTGAATTCGGGCTTGTAGCCGGGCACCAGCCGGCCCAGGTTGCGCGCAATCTGGGCCGGAAAGCCTGTCTCGGACGCGATCCAGACGATCCAGACAAAGCCGCCGACGATCGTGAAGCTCAATACCGCAAACCAGTCGAACGCATTGATCACTTCGCGCTTGAGCGTGGGCAGGCCGAAGCTCGCCATCACCGCGAGCGGCGGAAGCAGCAGCAGGAACAGCATATTGGTTTCGTGCTGCTGCAGCAGGATCAGCGCGAGCACCGGCACGACGATCGAGAGCGGCACGGCGATGTGCGGGGCGCGGCGCAGGTCGGGCCAGCTGAGCCATGTCCAGATCGCGAGCGGCCACGCCGGCCACGTGAACAGCGGCAGGTTTTTCGCGGCGTAGAACAGCGCGCCCTTGGGCGAACCGCGGAAATTGGCGAGATTGGTCCACAGCCACTCGTGCAGGAACGGCGCGGCGTCGTCGGGATACGCGAGGCGAGCCGCGAGGGGCCAGCTCAGCGCGAGGACGAGGCCGAGGGGCAGCGCGACGCCGAGCAGCTTGCGCTTGTCGAGCGCGGGCACGACCCACGACACGGCGAGCAGCGCAACGACGAGCGCGACCGTCAGCGGCGGGCTCGCACACAACGAAAACGCCCCGAGCGCGAAGCCCGTCCACAGCGCGCCTTGCCAGGGCTTGTCGAGTGCCCGGACCAGCCCATACACAAACATCGCGGTGCACACGAGCTGGCCGATCTGCGGCGTCGATTCGTGGCCGCGTTCCGCGAGGCCGAACGACGCAAGCAGAATCAGCAGGGCTCCGTCAGCGAGCGTGCGACCGTAGTCGCGAGGCGACGGCTCTCCGCCGAACGCGTATTTGAACGGCTGGACTTCAGGGCGCCGTCCGAGCAGGTAGGTGCCGTACCAGACGAACGCGCACATGCAGTAGAACATCAGCCCGGTCAGCAAATGCGCCGCGTCGTTGGGCGCAAGCCAGGGACCGAATGCGCGGATGCACAGCGCGCCGAGCCAGAATGGCAGCGGACCGGTCGCCGTGATGGCCTTGCCGACGAGATTGGGCAGCAGCCAGTCGTGCCAGCCGCCGTTGGCGAGCGTCCACATGACGCCGAATGACGCCGCGTCCTCGTTTTTCCACGGATCGCGGCCGAATAGCCCCGACGCCGCATAGACGATGCAGATCGCAAACAGCAACCAGCGCGGCAGCGCACTGGTGGCGGAGGCAGTAAGTCGGACGGTCGAACGCATGCGGAAAAGGTGCCGGAGGGCCGGGTTGGCCCGCTGAAATGAATCTGCCATTTTAGCCGGGCTGGCGCGCGATAACGCTGCTTCGTCGTTTGCCGACGACACGGAATAACCGGAAATCTGCCGGAATGTAAAAAGAGTGGCGATTCTGCGCCCGAGGCGATCGCAATCGGCGTGGTATCGCCGACTCGATGATGATCGGGAAATCCTCATGTCCGTTTGCGCAAACGGCTTGTTATAATTCTTTCAAACTAGGCGAGAGAAAGTTAACGTCTTTGATGGATTCGCCTGCACAACCCCGCATTTAACTGTTCTACGGAAACCCACGATGCAGAAGTCGGATCGCGTTCGCGCGCTCACCAAGGCTCTCGACGACCACGGTGTGATTCATCTGCGCGAGGCAGTCGCGCTGTTGGGTGTGTCGGAGATGACGGTGCGGCGCGATGTGGCGGCCAATCCCGAGTTGTTCACGTATCTTGGCGGTCACATCGTCAATGCGGCCAAGTTGCCGGCGAGCAGCGGCACCTATGTACTCGAGACCGAAGAGTCGCATTTTGCGCAGGCCAAGGCGCTGGCCTGTGCAACGGCAGCCCGTCTGATCGCGCCCAATGACACGGTGTTTGTCGACTGCGGGACGACGCTGGCGTTGATCGGCCGGTACATTCCACGCGACCTGCATGTGACCATCATTTGTTATTCGCTGAACGTGGCCGAGGCGGTGCGACGCATGGACAACATCCGTCTGATTTTGCTCGGCGGTGTCTACGTGCCATCGTCAGATTCGTTCACCGGCAACGAAAGCCTTGAAGCGCTGCGCCACATCGGCATCAACAAGGCGTTGATTTCGGCAGGTGGCGTCGACGATACGCGCGGCGTCAGTTGCTGGAATTTCCACGAGGTACCGATCAAGCAGGCCGCGATCGCCAGCGCGGTCGAGCGTCACCTTGTCGTCGATTCCAGCAAGTTCGGTCAGGTTCGGGCCGTGCGCTTCGCGCAGGTCAGCGATTTCGACTCGGTTATTTCAGAGCAAGGCCAACGGTTGCGCGGCGCGCACTGAACCCGCGACGGTCCGCTGGCGTGTGCGGACGACCGCTCGCAAGCGCATGTCCATGTGCTCACGCGCGACGGAACGGTCGATGCTGTCGATGCGGTCGCTTCGCCGGTGCTCAGGCGAGTTGCGGCTCGGGTTCGACCGAGAGTCGCATGCCGACGGCCTTGAGCACGGCGATCAGTGTTTTGAGCGTCGGGTTGCCTTTCGGTGACAGCGCGCGATAGAGCGCTTCGCGTGTAATGCCCGCTTGTTGCGCAACGTTGGCAAGACCGCCGTAAGCCTCTGCAATGGTGCGCAGCGCCAGCAGTCCGCCAGCACGCTCTTCGGGATTGTCGAGCGCTGCCATGGCGGCCTTCAGGTATTCGACAGCGAGTGCATGGTCGGCGCGCAGTTCAGCCACTTCCGCGTCGTGGTGCGATACCGCATTACCCAGTCGTCTCATCAAACACTCCTTTTCCAAAGTTTCCAGAATTCCTTGGCCCGCTGAATATCTGTGGGTTGCGAATGCCTGTCGCCCCCGCACAGCAACAGGACAATCGCGTGCCCGTACCGTGCGCAATACACGCGATGCCCGGCCCCGATGTGAATCCGCAGCTCGATCACGCCTTCGCCTACCGACGCGCAGTCGCCAAAATTGCCTGCACGGAGTTGCGTGAGTCGCATTCGGATGCGGGCCTGCGCAGTGCGATCACGAAGCTTCGACAGCCACTGTTCGATGGGAACGGTGCCGTCTGCGCACTCGTACCGCAACAGATCAAGCATAGGTTGCATTGTAACTTATAGATTACAAAAAGAGGATCGCATATTTCGCTCATGCCCTTGTCCGGGCTTGCGAGTTGCACCGGGCGCTGTGTTTATAGCGACGGGTAGGCGATGCTCGATTGCATGCAGTGATCAGTGCGAAGGGCGACCGCAGTTTGGCGACAAAGCCGAACCCGAAATCGGCAACGGTCTGTCAGGGTCTGCGAGAGGGGACGACAAAGGCGGGGACGTACGCGTCAGCGACGACGACGCGGGGGGAGGAACGACATGCGGCGAATCGCATGTCGTTCGCCAATGAGGCTTAACGCTTGCGCGCGAGCGCGAACAACGTACCGGCGACGAGAATGAAGACGCCGACAATGACCTTCTGCAGGGTACTCGGCACACCGATCAGAATCAGCACTTGATTGATCAGGGTCACGAGCATCACGCCGAGCAGCGTGCCCCAGACGGAGCCCGTGCCGCCGGTGATCCGCGCGCCGCCAAGAATCACGGCCGCGATCACATCGAGCTCCGTGCCGACGAGGTCGAACGGGTTGGCGAGTCGGTTGTTCGACACGTGAAGGATCCCGGCGATGCCGGCGAGCAGGCCGACGTAGCCGAACACGAACAGGTGAATTGCGCGCAGGTTGTAGCCCAGGCGTTCGGCGATCAGGAGGCTGCCGCCCATCGCATAGACGCCGCGACCCATCATCGTGCGCTTGAGCAGCCACCATGTGAGCACCGCCGCCACGACGAGCGCGATGACCGACGCCGGCAGCACGGCGCGCAGGCCATCAGCCGTCTGGTAGTGCAGCAGCGCGATGCGGCCGAAGTGATCCATCGTGTGCGGAATGTTCATAAAGAACGACGTGCCGACAAACGTCAGCAGGATCCCGCGATACAGATACTGCGTGCCGATCGTCACGATCAGCGAAGGCGCACGCAGGCGGTGCACGACCGCGCCGTTGATCAGGCCGAGCAACGTGCCGCCGATCGCACCGATGATCAGGATCAGCGCGAACGGCATATCGGGCCACCACGCGAACACGGCCTTCGTGATCGAGTACATGACGAGCGCTGCGATCGCGGTGAACGACACATCGATGCCGCCCGAGGCGAGCACGACGAGCGCGCCGCACGCGAAGATGCCGGTCGTCGTCGCGCTGTGCAGCAGATCGAAGATTGTCGCGATCTGGAAGAAGCGCGGATTGATGATGCCAACGCCGAGACACACGAGCAGCAGCAGCGCCAGCGTGAACAGTTCGGGGTTGCGCGTGAGGCGGTCGCGTAGGCGAGGGCTGGGCCGCGCAGCGGGTAGCGCGACAGGGTGCTGAGTGGTCGCAGTCGGGTTCATGCTGCCTCTGACAGAAGTGCGTGATACAGATCCGCCTCGGCGAGGTGCCGGGCGTCAAACTGGTCGGCAAGCCGGCCTTTCTTCATCAGCAGAATGCGGTCGCAATTCTGCAGCAGCTCGGGCAAGTCATCGCTGATGAGCAGGATGCCGATGCCTTGCTGCGAAAGTTTCTGCATGATCTTGTAGATCGTGTCCTTCGATCCGACGTCGACGCCGACCGTGGGGCCGTGCAGGATCAGGATCGCAGGATCGATCGTGAGCCAGCGGCCGATCAGCACGCGCTGCTGATTCCCGCCCGAGAGCGATTGCACAGGCTTGTCGATATCGGGTGTGGCGATCTGCAGGTCGTCGACGGTCTTTTGCGCGACCTCGCGCGTCTTGTTGCGGTCGATCTGGCCGATGCGTCCGCGCAGGCGGCCGATCACGGCGGTCACGACGTTTTCGCGAATCGGCTTGTCGAGAAACAGGCCTTCGTTCAAACGATCTTCGGGCACGTACCCGATCCGGTGCTCGATCGCATCGGACGGGGTGCGCAGCGTAATGGTCTTGCCGCGCAGGCGCACGGCGCCCGAGGTGGCGGGGCTCACGCCAGCCAGTGCGCGTGCAAGTTCGTTACGGCCCGAGTCGAGCAGACCCGTGATGCCGAGGATTTCGCCAGCACGCAAGGTGAAGTTGAGGTCCTGGAACTGTTCGCCGCGTCCGAGTCGTTCGACTTCGAAGATCACGTCGCCCGTCGGTTCCGAGTCGCGATAGCGCTCATTGGACAAATGGCGTCCGGTCATGAGTTCGCTGATCTGCGCCTTCGTATAGTTCACGATCGGCCCTTGCGACATTTTCTGGCCATCTCGCATGATGATGACCTCGCCGCCGATCGCGTAGCATTCGTCGAGCTTGTGGCTGACGAACAGCACGGTCACGCCTTTTGCGCGCAGACCGTTCAATACGCGAATCAGGTTATCGACTTCCTTCTGCGTGAGGGACGTCGTCGGCTCATCCATGATCACGAACTGCGCCTCGCTCGCGATGCCGCGCGCAATGGCGACAAGCTGGCGTGTGGCGAGCGGCAGCTGCTCGATCAGGGTGGCCTGGAAATCGGCGTCGGTCGGCAGACCGACTTCATGCAGGGCGCGCGCGGCCGTTTCAGCCAGCGCCTTGCGATCGAATGTGCGTGCGAGCCGGCCATCGTGTTCGGCAAGCTCGGACGTCAGGCCGATATTTTCGGCGACATTCATGTTCGGGAGCAGCGAAAGGTCCTGATAGACCGTTTCGATGCCGGCACCCAGCGCCTGAAGCGCCGTGAGGTGATCGTAGCGTTTGCCGTCGACGACCAGATAGCCTTCGTCGGGCGGCTGCGCGCCCGCGATGATCTTGATCAACGTACTTTTGCCGCAACCGTTTTCGCCAAGCAGGTGATAGATCTGCCCGCGCTCGAATTGCAGGCTCACTCCGCGCAGTGCGTGCACGCCCGTAAAGCGCTTGTGCACGCCGACGACCTCGAGAAACAGCTTCGCATCCGCTACAGGTGTCATGACATTCTTTACCGGTAAGTCGTGGTCGCGGCAGCCCGGCCACCGCGCCTCTCGGAGTTCCGCGCCATTCGGCGCGGGACTTCGACATCGCGCCGAGTCGGCGGGCTTCGCATGGCTCGCCCGGCGACTCGGCGCCTCATCGTCAACTAAGCTTCAATTCAACTTCAAATCAGCTTCAAATCAGCTTCAACGCGACCCCAAGGCAACGCTTGCATCACGTCGCCTTGGGTCGATCCTCAGAACGGATAGTTCTTGTAGTTCGTCTTGTCGACGTTGACCCAGCCCTGACCGCGCACGATGATGCCCTTGCCCGGACCCTTGCTGACCGTGACCTTGTTGTAACCCGGCAGACCGAGGTCCATGCCGTTGGTCACCGTCTTGCCGTCGATCAGCATCTTCGCGATCTTGTTCATCGCGAGGCCAGCGAGCTTCGGATCCCAGAAAGCGATACCGTTGATCGCGCCCGACTCGAGGAACTTGCCGGCTTCGGTCGGCAGACCCGTACCGTAGACGCAGATCTTGCCTTGCAGACCGGCTTCTTCAACCGCGCGGCCGATACCGATCACGTCGAGCGACGACGAACCCTGGAAGCCCTTCAGGTCCGGGTGCTTGCGCAGCACTTCCTTGGCGACTTCATAAGCGCGTTCGCCGTCGTTGTTCGTCTCGAGCTTCGGCTCGACGAGATCCATCTTCGGATACTTCTGCTTTGCGTTGTTGATACCGCCATCGGCCCATTGGACTTGCGAGCGGCTGCCGAGCGAACCGACGAGCGCGACCCACTTGCCGTCGTCATGCATACAGCCTGCAAGGCTCTCGTTGAGCGATGCGCCATATGCCGTGTTGTCGAAGGCTTCGACGTCGACGTCGGTGTTCTTCTCGTTGTCCGCTTCATGCGTCACGACCTTGATGCCGCGATCCATGGCCTTCTTGAGCGCCGGCTCGAGCGTCGGCGGGTCGAACGGCACGACGGCGAGGGCCGTGACCTTCTTCGCGATCAGGTCTTCGATGATCTTGAGCTGTTGTGCGGCATCGGCGCGGCCCGGACCCGTCTGATACGCGTTGACACCCGGGTTGTCCTTCGCGAATTCCTTGACGCCTTCGTCCATGCGGTTGAACCAGTTGATACCGGTGACCTTGACGACGGTGACGATCGTGACGTCCGTCGCTGCGCTCGCGAAAGCGATCGCACCGACAGCAAGCGTTGCCCCGACGAGAGCGGTGGTGAGGCGTTTCAATTTCATTGCAAGTCTCCTGGTCTTTATGGGTGTCCCCTGGGGTGCCACTGCGGAATCTCAGGGGGATGCTGGTTTCCGCGAAGATTCGATTCGTTCGTGTGGTCAGCGCGGCGGCGACGCGGACGTTTTCGTTGGCGTCTTGCGCCCCGGCAGCCGGAACGGCACACGGACATTGCCGGCAAACGCGAGCGAGGCCAGCAGCAGGAAGCCCCATGCGCAATCGCCGAAGAACTGTGAAACGCCGAGCAGGTTGAACAGGCTCGAGAGCAACTGAAGCACCGTGGCCGAGAACAGGACACACAGCACACGGCCGTAACCGCCGGCCGGATTGACCCCGCCCATCACCGCGATCAGGATCGCGATCAGCAGATACGAATTGCCGTAGTCCCACTTGGCGCTCGACGTATGCGAGGTCGAGATCAGGCCCGCGATCGACGCGAGCACGCCGCACATGATGTACGTGCCGATCAGCATGCGTGCTCGCGGGATCCCGGCGTACACAGCCGCCTTCGGGTTGGTGCCCATCAGGAACAGCTTGAGACCGAACGGACGGTGCCGCAGGATCCAGCCGATCACGAGCAGGGCGCCGACGAAGATCAGGAACTGAATCGGGATCTGGAAGAACGTGCCATTGCCGATGGCGGAGAGCTGATCCACGTAATCGACGTGCACCGATGCGCCGTTGCTGAGCACGACCGCGATGCCCGTGAAGACGAGCTGCGTGCCGAGTGTGCAGAGGATCGGCGTGAGTCCGAGGTACGCGATGATCGCGCCATTGAGCAGGCCGCCGAGCAAGCCGATGCCCAGCGTGATCACGACGAACAGGCTCGTGTAGAGGACGGGCGAGTCGTCGCCGCTTACGTAGTGCGGCACGATCAATGCGGCGACCATGCCCGCCAGGTTCGCGAGGCCGACGCCCGACAAGTCGATCCCGCCGTTGCCCGAGATCATCGACAGCATGATGCCGAGCGCGAGCAGGCCGACTTCAGGCAACTGGCTGGCCATCGACTGAACATTGTCGATGCCCCCGAACTCACCGTGCGAGAAGACCATCGCGACGATGACGATGAGAATGTTCACCGCGACCAGGAAGTTGAGCTGCCGGTCCTTGAACAGACTCGAAGACGCTTGCGAAGAATTCATGATGCTGTCGAAGGTCCTGTTTCAATACATGACGACGTGTTGCATGGCGGTCGCGGCCGGTGTTACGCCGTGACCGCGAGTACCGCGTGGATTTCGGCGAGCGTGGGCATCGACGGCGCCGTGCCGGCGCGCGTGACCGACAGGCTCGCGAGCGCACAGCCGAAACGCACGGCCTGCAGCGGTTCGTCGCCGTTCGCGAGCGATGCTGCGAATCCACCCGTAAAGCCATCGCCTGCGCCGGCGGTTTCGACAACCGGGCCGCAACGGAATGCCGGCACGAGTTCGGACTGGCCTTTCGTATGGAACAGGGCGCCCGCCTCGCCGAGCGTGATGATCGCGGTGCCGACGCCCTTGGCGAGCAGCACATCCGCAGCACGGCGCGCGTCATCGACCGTATTGACGGCGATACCGGTGAGCGCTGCCGCTTCGGTTTCGTTCGGCGTGATGTAGTCGCACAGCGGATAGATCGCGTCGTCGACCGGGACCGCGGGGGCCGGGTTGAATACGGTAATCACGCCATGCTTGCGCGCGAGTTCGAGGCCGCGTCGTGCCACGTCGAGCGGCTGCTCGAGCTGCGTCACGAAGACTGCCGATGCAGCGATATCCGCCTCGACGGCGTCGATGTCGGCCGGCACCATCGTCGCCGCCGCGCCCGACGCGACGATGATCGCGTTCTTGCCGTCGACTTCGTCGACAAAGATATGCGCGGCGCCGGTCGCCACGTCGTCGAGCATCTTGACGCGTGTGGCGATGCCTTCGGCCTGCCAGGTTTCGAGCGCGATCTTGCCGAAGGCGTCGTTGCCCAGGCGCGTGCAGAACGTCACATTGCCGCCTGCGCGAGCCGCGGCCACCGCCTGGTTCGAGCCCTTGCCGCCGGGGCCCATCTTGAACGCCGACCCCGCAATCGTTTCACCGAGCACGGGCATGCGTGCCGCGCGGAACGTGAGGTCCGTCACAAAGATCCCGACGATGAATACGCCTTTGTTGCCACCACTCATTGCACGGCTCCCGGGCGCGATTCGGCATCGGCCGCGATCAGTACGCCCTTCTTGAGAATGAAGCAGCCATAGCCGCGTTGCTCGCCGGCGGCGATCACGCAGTAGGCCTGTTTGGCTCGCTCGTAGAAGGCCATGCGTTCGAGCGGCGTGAACGTCGCTTTCTCTCCGCTGGCTTCGAGTTCACGAATCGCTTCGTGTTGTGCGGCGGGAATCGTCTGCGGTGCGCCGACGACTTCCATGCGCAGGGCGGGGGCGTCGACAAACGTGTCGAGCGGCATCACGGACAGCACGGCTTTGAGCACGCGCGCCGAAGAGACGGCATCGATACGCAGGAGCTTGCCGACGACCGTCTTGCGTGCGATCGAATCGGCGGGGAAGTGCGCATCGCAGATCACGAGCTCATCACCGTGGCCCATCGATTGCAATGCGTGCAGGACGTCCGCGTTCAGGAGCGGGTCAAGATTCTTCAGCACAGTGTCTCCTTGTTCGAGTGAGCCTTTGCGGCTTCTTGTCGTATGGAAGATAGCGGGACGGAGCCCGGCGCGACCGACACACCCCGTGCGTGCGTGTGCAGCTTGTCAGTCGTCGTGGCTCGTTCCCAGCCCGTGTTTCTACTCGGTACGACTCTGGCGATCAGTCGCCGTACGGCACCCAGATGTTCTTGACCTGCGCGGCCTGCCGCAGGAACACGAATCCTTCGGCGTCGCGCGAGCGCCAGTCGATCTGCTTGCCGTGATCCACAAACGTACGCTTGAGATTGCCGATCGATGCGCGCTCGACGTCCGCGGATTGCGCGGCATCGCCGAAGCTCCAGACCGCGTCTACATCATCGTGCGCGGCGAGCACGCTCATCAGCGCGCGCGTATCGCCGGTGACGATGTTGACGACCCCGGCCGGCACATCCGATGTTTCGAGGACCTGATAAAAGTCCGTCGCCATCAGCGGGCTGTTGCGGCCCGGCACGATCACGATCCGGTTGCCCAGCGCGATCGCCGGTGCGAGCAACGAGATAAACGATAGCAGGGGTTGCTCGTCGGGGCAGCCCACGCCGATCACGCCCAGCGGCTCGTTCATCGCCAGCGCGACGCCGCGCAACGGCGGTTCGTGAATCGTGCCTTCGAACTTGTCGGCCCAGGCCGCGTACGTGAACAGGCGCGAGATCGACAGATCGACTTCGCTTTGCGCATCGGTGCGCGAGACACCGGTCCGCTCGACTAGCTGGCGGACGAACTCGTCGGCGCGTGCCGACAGGTTTTCGGCGATGTAAAAGAGCACCTGCGACCGGTTGTGCGGCGTCGCAGCGGACCACTTGCCGGCGGCTCGCGCTGCCGCGACGGCATCGCGAATATCCTTGCGATTGCCTTCGCCGGCATCACCGAGGTAGGCGCCTTCGGGCGAGTAGACCGGGAACGACGTGCCGCCGTCCGGGCGCGACTGCTTGCCGCCGATATAGAACTTCGGTGTGCGATCGATCATCGGCACGGCGCTGCTGCCGGCGTCGCTGTCGTCACCGTCGACCAGTGCGGCGGCGCGTGCGGGTTGCGCGGCGCGTTGCTTGAGCTTCGCCCAGGCACGCGGCTTCAGGTACTCGTACGCGCCTTCACGGCCCCCTTCGCGACCGAAGCCCGACTCGCGATATCCACCAAAGCCGACGCTCGCATCGAACAGGTTCGTGGCGTTGACCCAGACCACGCCCGACTTGAGCTTCGGGGCGATATCCAGTGCGCGGCCAATCGTTTCGGTCCACACGCTTGCGGCCAGACCGTAACGCGTGTTGTTCGCGAGCGCGACGGCTTCGTCGGGTGTGCGGAACGTCATCGTGACGAGCACCGGCCCAAAAATCTCTTCTTGCGCGAGCGTCGAGGCGGGCGACACGCCGGTGATCAGCGTCGGCGGGAAGAAGCTGCCTGCGCTGGGCAGGGCGACGCCCGTCGGTTGCCAGACCGTGCATCCTTCCTCGATGCCGCGATCGACGAGCGACGCGATGCGTTCGAGTTGAATCGGATCGATGATCGCGCCGATATCGATCGTCTTGTCGAGCGACGGGCCGACGCGCAGCGTTTCCATGCGGCGGCGCAGCTTTTCGACGAAGCGTTGCTCGATGCCTTCATGCACGAGCAGACGCGAGCCGGCGCAGCAGACCTGACCCTGGTTGAACCAGATCGCATCGACCACGCCTTCGACGGCGCCGTCGAGATCCGCATCGTCAAACACGATGAACGGCGACTTGCCGCCGAGTTCGAGCGTCAGCGACTTGCCCGAGCCCGCGGTCGACTTGCGGATGATGCGGCCGACTTCCGTCGAACCCGTGAAAGCAATCTTGTCGACACCGGCGTGGTCGACGAGCGCCGCACCGGTCGAACCGTCGCCGGTCACGACGTTGAGCACGCCCTTGGGCAGGCCGGCACGATCGGCGAGCTCGGCGAACAGCAGGGCGGTCAGCGGCGTGAATTCGGCCGGCTTGAGCACCACGCAGTTACCCAGTGCGAGCGCGGGCGCGATCTTCCATGCCAGCATCAGCAACGGGAAATTCCACGGCACGATCTGCCCGACGACACCGACAGGCGCCCAGTCGGCAAATTCGGTTTCCTGCAGCTGCGCCCAGCCTGCGTAGTAGAGGAGGTGACGCGCGACAAGCGGAATGTCGATATCGCGCGATTCGCGGATCGGCTTGCCGTTGTCGAGCGACTCGAGCACGGAAAACAGGCGGCTGTGACGTTGCACCATGCGTGCGAGCGCATACAGGTGACGTGCACGCCCATGACCGCCCAGTGCGGCCCAACCCGACTGCGCGGCGCGCGCGGCCTGGACGGCGGCATCGACGTCCTCAGCGCCGCCTTGCGAGATCGCCGCCAGGACGTTGCCGTTTGCCGGCTCCTGCGTTTCGAACGATGGACTGTCCGAAGACGACGTCCATGCGCCGTTGATGAAATGACCGAAGCGGGCGTGATGCGACGCGAGCCACGCACGCGCGGCCTTGTCGTCTTCCGGGGCGGGACCGTAATCCATCGAAGAAAAGTACTCGGCTATGCTCATGGAACGTTACGCAAGAGGGTGACGATTGAACGCCGAATAACGGCCGCTCGTATGGTGCTCGAGCTGGCGCTCGATATCGGCAAGCAGGCTCGACGCGCCGATCCGGAACAGATCGGGTTCGAGCCAGCGGCGGCCCAGTTCCTCTTTCATGAGGATCAGATAGTTGAGCACGCCCTTCGCCGTCGAAACACCGCCTGCCGGCTTGTAGCCGACGAGATAGCCGGTGCGTTCGTGATAATCGCGAATCGCACGGACCATGACGAGCGAGACGCCGAGGGTCGCGTTGACGCCTTCCTTGCCGGTGGACGTCTTGATGAAGTCGGCGCCGGCCATCATGCAGACCATCGATGCCTTGGCGACATTCGAGAGCGTCTGGATATCGCCGGTTGCGAGAATCGCCTTCAGGTGGGCTTCGCCGCACGCTTTACGGAAATCGCGGACCTCGTTGTACAGCGCTTCCCAGTTGCCGGTCAGCACATGTTCACGCGTGATCACGATGTCGATTTCGTGTGCGCCGTCCGCCACCGATGCCTGGATTTCCTTGAGCTTGAGCTCGTGGGGAATCAGGCCGGCGGGGAAGCCGGTCGACACGGCCGCGACCGGGATGCCGGTGCCGGCGAGCGCGTCGACGGCGGTCGCGACAAAGCGGTGGTAGACGCAGACCGCGCCGGTCGTCAGCGGACGGCCGCCGAGGTCCAGCTGCTCGACGCCGAGCGCGTCGAGCAGGTCCGGGCGCAGCGGCTGGCGAGCTTTTGCACACAGACGGCGAACGCGTCCGGCGGTGTCGTCGCCGTTGAGCGTCGTCAGATCGATAAGGGTGATGGCTTTGAGAAGCCACGCGGCCTGGGCGTCTTTCTTGACCGAGCGGCGTGTGCCGAGTGTCGCGACTCGACGGTCGACGGCACTCAGATTCACACGCATGGAGTCGAACCACGACGCGTCGTACGGCACGCCGGGATTGCGGACAACAGGCTGGTCGACACTAGGCCGGAGCTGCAGGACGTTCGACGCGGGACCGTCGAGAACGGATCGTTCGTTCATGGGTTTGGTGCGCTTCAAGCAATGCGTGGGCTGCAATGTTGCGCATGTTACATCGATGTTGTGATCCTAACATCAGGGTTTGTGAGTAGATAAACGGGCACGCAAACGTGCGCGCGATCTATCGAGACGCTATCTAACGTTATCTTGCTGTTAACGTGGAGTCTGTAAGCGCAATCAAGAGCCTGATTTTTTCTGCGAATGGTATGCCAAGCCGGGCAAGTGACCTCACTGTGCGCGAGGTATTCGGTCGAGGAGGGTTTGTCGCGTGGCCGCTAGCTTGAGGCGCACGCCCAGGTGCGGCCGTCGATGACGCGGCGTAGCGGTGCGGGAGGAGGGGGACGCCCGGCTGAGCGCAACGGCCTTCGACCGATGGGCGTGTGCTGAACGCGATGCCGGGGCATGCTGTGAAGTGTCGGTGCGTTGCGCATGCGACGGGCGAAAAAAAAGAGCAGCTTGAGCTGCTCTTTTTTGCGGCCGCCCTGTGAAGGGCGGCATGCGTCGAAGTCGATTTACTTCGCTGCCTTGCCGGTAGCGCGCGTACCGAACTTCTGACGGAACTTCTCGACACGGCCTGCCGTGTCCATAATCTTTTGCTGACCCGTGTAGAACGGATGCGATTCCGACGACACTTCGATCTTTGCGAGGGGGTATTCCTTGCCTTCGAACGTACCCGTTTCCTTCGTCAGAATCGTCGAGCGCGTCACAAACTTGAAGTCGTTCGAAACGTCAATGAACAGGACTTCGCGGTAATTCGGGTGAATGCCTTCTTTCATGTCACTTCCTTGATGTCTTGCGGTAGCCAGCCCGCCGCGAAGTCAGACCGGACCTCTGAGAGCCCGTGCGGGAGCCACTTGCCAAGTGGGAAAGGCGGGATTATGCCAGAGAATCAGATATTTGCCAGCGTTTTATCGCGTGACGCGGGAATCGTCCCGGCCTGGCACATCGTGTCGCGCCCCGAACGCTTCCCGGCGCTTGTGCCCGTGACCGTGGCTGTCGCGGCGGTTGGACGGTCAGGCGGTCAGGCGGCCGAAGGGGCGGGCGGCAGAACGCCGGCGGGGTCTTGCCGGTAATAACGCGCGAGCAGCCGGTAAAGCTCGGGATATTCCGCTTCGAACGCCTGCGGTGTGACAAATAACGCCTCACTGCACACCGCGAAAAACTCGGACGGGTGGTCGGCGGCATAGGGATCGATCAGCGACGTATCGGCAAACTGCTGCCACCGTCGGTCGGAAATACTGTCGACCCGCCGGCAAAAGCGGTCGTACGCATTGTCGAATGTGTCTTCCCATTCGCGCGGCGTGAGGTCGGAATGCAAGCGTTTGAACAGCGGCGGGCGTCCGTCGGCTTCGCCGGCCAGCATGTCGATCTTGTGCGCGAACTCATGGATCACGACGTTATACGCGCCATCCCCCGTGCCCATCTGAACGTCTTCCCACGACAGCAACACCGGGCCGCCTTCCCACGCTTCGCCGCTCGCGTCCTGAACGACTTCGTGCACGACGCCGTCTTCGTCCTCGACGGTCTTGCGGATCACGAATTCACCGGGATAGACCACGACACCCACCCATCCTCGATAAAGGTCGAGACCGAGGTTCAGCACCGGCAATGCCGCCTGCGCAGCGACAGCCACGCAGATTTCGTCGGTCAGTTCGAGGTCGTGCGCTGTCGAGAACTGTTTCTGCGCGAGGAACAGACTGCTCATTTCGCGAAGCCGCTCGCGATCCGCGTCACCAAGCCAGGTCAGAAAGGGCAGGTTAGCCAGCGTCTGAGCCCACAGGGCGTCGGGGATCGCGTGGCGGCGCAGCGCACGTTCTCGTTTGCGGGAATCGATCCAGCGGGTCAGGGAGGTCAGCATCGGCGGAATCGTGTCTCGACGGGCGTAAAGATTGTGCCATGGCCGGCTTTCGGTTCGGTCACGCCTGGGTGATTCTTTGCGCAAGCGCGCCCCGCGCAGCGTGCACAAACGACACGGCCTCCGATGCGGCGGGGCGCAGGGGAGGCCGTTATGTGCGAACCCGAGTGTTCAGTGTTCGGGTGCGTGGTCGACTGAGCGGGCGATTAACCGCCGCGGCGCATCAGGTCGAAGAATTCCGAATTGCTCTTGGTCTGCTTGATCTTGTCGAGCAGGAATTCCATCGCTTCGATTTCGTCCATGTCATGGATGAACTTGCGCAGCACCCAGATCTTTTGAAGGATGTCCGGTTTGATCAGCAATTCTTCGCGACGCGTGCCCGACTTGTTCAGGTTGATCGACGGATAGACGCGCTTTTCCGCGAGGCGGCGCTCGAGGTGCACTTCCATATTGCCGGTGCCCTTGAACTCTTCGTAGATCACGTCGTCCATGCGGCTGCCGGTTTCGATCAGCGCGGTGCCGATGATCGTCAGCGAGCCGCCTTCTTCGACGTTACGCGCGGCGCCGAAGAAGCGCTTCGGACGTTGCAGTGCGTTGGCATCGACACCACCGGTCAGCACCTTGCCCGAAGCCGGCACCACCGTGTTGTAGGCACGTGCGAGACGCGTGATCGAGTCGAGCAGAATCACGACGTCCTGTTTCATTTCAACGAGACGCTTGGCCTTTTCGCTGACCATTTCAGCGACCTGCACGTGACGCGCGGCCGGTTCGTCGAACGTCGAGGCAATCACTTCGCCCGCGACCGAGCGCTGCATTTCCGTCACTTCTTCAGGACGTTCGTCGATCAGCAGCACGAACAGCGTGACGTCCGGATGGTTTTGCTTGATCGCGTGCGCGATGTGCTGAAGCATGACCGTCTTACCCGACTTCGGCGACGCGACGAGCAAGCCGCGCTGACCCTTGCCGATCGGGGAGATCATGTCGATGATGCGGCCCGTGACGTTTTCCTCGCCGCGCATTTCGCGCTCGAGATGCAGGGGCTTGTTCGGGTGCAGCGGCGTGAGGTTCTCGAACATGATCTTATGTTTCGAGGCCTCGGGCGCCTGCCCGTTGACCTTGTCGACCTTCACGAGCGCGAAGTAGCGTTCGCCGTCCTTCGGCGTGCGCACTTCACCTTCGATCGTGTCGCCCGTATGCAGATTGAAACGGCGGATCTGCGAAGGACTGATATAGATATCGTCCGTGCTCGCGAGATACGACGTTTCAGGTGAGCGCAAGAATCCGAACCCGTCCGGCAGCACTTCCAGCGTGCCGTCTCCGAAAATCGTTTCACCCGTTTTCGCGCGCTTCTTGAGAATGGCGAACATCAGCTCCTGTTTGCGCAGGCGGTTCGCGTTCTCGATCTCGAGACCGTTCGCCATTTCGATCAACGCGGAGACGTGTTGCGACTTGAGTTCGGATAAATGCATACAGGAATCCCGGCTGGGAGAGATGTGCTACGAATGGGAGGGGTAGGCGAACGCTCGAAAAAGCGCTCGAAGACGTCTTCGAAAAGGATGGGGCGAATCTTAGCACAGCATGCGCGCGGTACAGCTAGGCATGCGGGCCAACCCATGTTGCCGGTCGGCAACATGGGCAAGTAAAGCAGAATTAGAGATGGCTGTCGAGGAAGGCCGCGAGTTGCGACTTCGACAATGCGCCGACCTTCTGAGCGGCGACGGCGCCGTTCTTGAAGAGGATCAGCGTCGGGATGCCACGCACGCCAAACTTGGCGGGGGTCGACTGGTTCTCGTCAACGTTGAGCTTGGCGATCTGCAGACGGTCGGTGTACTCGCTTGCGACTTCGTCGAGAATCGGCGCAATCATCTTGCACGGACCGCACCATTCGGCCCAAAAATCCAGCAGCACAGGTTTGTCTGCCTTGACGACATCTTCTTCGAACGATGCGTCGCTAATATGCTTGATTTGTTCGCTCATTGTCTGATTACCTCGTCGCGCCGGCGTCGGGCGGGGTTTCACGTGGCCGCCACAATACACCAAAACGCAAAAAAAATCCGTCGCCGCCACGGCTGTCCGGGATGGGCAGTCTTCGACGCCAGCAGGCGTTGTGGCACGAATTGCAAACGATCTTAGCCCAATTCCGAAACATGCGTGGAGAGCCGCTCGGGGCGCGCCGGGTCACGCATCGTGAAGGGATTCCTTACCGGTGCGCCGCGTGCTGCAAACGACGTACCGGTGGGCTTCATCGCGAACATGAGGGCCGGCTGAACGGAATCAAGAGGTTGCATCATAAAATCGAGTGAAAGCGGGCCCGCGTCGAGTGCCTTCACGAAGCAATGTGAGCAAGCGGCTTGTCGGGACCCCCGGCACCGATGTTAGAATGCGCCGTGACGGGCCTCCTCGCATGGCGGCGCGGTCAACCTGGTCAGGTCGGGAACGAAGCAGCCACAGCCGTTTTCCACCAGTGCCGAGGGTCAGGCTCGTCACCCCTCTTCTTCAGGATCCTCTGGATCTCCTGCGCCACGCATCCGGTCGCCGCGCTGCCCGCAGGCAGATGGACGGCGGATCCGGAACCCTGGGCTCCGGCACAACAGACCGAACGATCTCGATGACTTACCAAGTTCTCGCGCGCAAGTGGCGCCCGAAGGATTTTGCGTCGCTGGTGGGCCAGGATCACGTGGTCCGCGCGTTGACTCACGCACTGGATTCCCAACGGCTGCATCACGCGTATTTGTTTACGGGCACACGGGGTATCGGCAAGACGACACTGTCGCGCATTCTCGCCAAGGCGCTGAATTGCGAGACCGGTGTGACCTCGACGCCGTGCGGCGTCTGCAATGCGTGCCGTGCAATCGACGAAGGCCGCTTCGTCGACTACGTCGAGATGGATGCCGCTTCGAATCGCGGTGTCGAGGAAATGGCCTCGCTGCTCGAGCGCGCGATCTACGCGCCCGTCGATGCGCGCTTCAAGGTCTATATGATCGACGAAGTGCACATGCTGACGAACCACGCGTTCAACGCGATGCTCAAGACGCTCGAAGAGCCGCCTGCGCACGTCAAGTTCATCCTCGCGACGACCGATCCGCAGAAGATTCCCGTGACGGTGTTGTCGCGATGCCTGCAGTTCAATCTCAAGCAAATGCCCGCGACGCATATCGTCGGGCATCTTGAAAACATCCTCTCCGCGGAACAGATCGGCTACGACGCGCAGGCGCTGCGTCTGCTGGCCAAGGCCGCCGACGGCAGCATGCGCGACGCGCTGTCGCTGACCGATCAGGCCATCGCGTATTCGGCGGGTATCGTGGGCGAAGAGGCCGTGCGCGGCATGCTTGGTGCGCTTGATCAAAGCTATCTGGTTCGCTTGCTCGATGCGGTGGCGCAGGGCGACGGCACGGCCGTACTCGCGATCGCCGACGAGATGGCTTCGCGCAGCCTGTCGTTCTCGACGGCGCTCGCCGATCTGGCGGGTTTGCTGCACCGGATCGCGTGGGCGCAGGCCGCGCCGGCGTCGGTGCTCGATGAATGGCCCGAAGCGGCGGATATCCGTCGTTTTGCAGAGGCATTGAGCGCCGAGCAGGTTCAGCTTTTGTACCAAATTGCGACGATTGGTCGCGCCGAGCTTGGACTCGCCCCCGATGAGTACGCGGGCTTCTCCATGGCATTGCTCCGGATGCTGGCTTTTCGTCCGCTGAGCGACCGCATCGGCGCGATGCCTTCGCCCGGCGGCGGCACGTCGTCGGTCCCGCCCGCAGGGATGCCGGGGCGCGGAGCCGCCGGTGGCGGACGTCCGGCACCGGTGATGTCGGGTGCGCCGGCCGGTGGTGCGAACGGTCGCCCGGTCGGCGAGATGAGCGGTGCCGCGTCTGCGCGCGCACCCGAAGCGGTTCCGCGTTCTGCCCCTGTGACGCACGCTGCACCTACATCGCCATTGCCAACTACGTCGGCCGTCATATCGGCGCCGGCATCGACGGCATCCTCATCGGCATCGCAGGACGCATCCGCGACGCAAGCGATGCGGCAGCACGCCGTCGAAGGCACGACGACCGACACCCCCGAGGCCGCGCCTTCGCCTGCGCCCGAGATCTCCGTTGTGCAGGAACGCAGTGCCGCGCCGATGTCCTCTGCATCGGCGTCCGCATCGGCATTGGCACCGGAGCCAGTCGCACAAACGAGCGCGGAACCGGCTGACGACAAACCGATGTCGCCTGCACGCGCGGCGCTCGAGGCGATGCGCCTCGCCGGCCTGCGTGTGCCGACCGACAAGAGCCGCGCAAGCGCGCAGCCCGTCGCGCGTCGTCCTGCATCGACGACACCGTCGGCGCCGTTGACGGTGCCGACACCGCGCCGACCGGCCGCGCCGGAGGGGGCGGCGGCTTCGAATGCCGCGTCGCCGAACACGCCGGCCGTGTTGAACGCGCCGAATGGCGCTGTATCAACGCCCGCGCGCGCTCAATCACCCGCGCACGCCGCCGAACCTCAAGCCTCACGTGCTTCATCGTCCGCGGCGCCATCGTCGCGTTCGCAAGGGGCCGATACGCCGCCGTGGGAAGCGATTCCCGACGCAGCGTACGAGGGCGGCTTCGATGCCAGCGGGGGTTACGACGCGCCGTTCGACGACGGCTACGATGATCTGTCCGCGGCACCGGTCGAAGAATCCGTCGCACCGCGAGCTGACGTACGCGCCTCACGCGGTTCGGCTTCGGGCGTACGCGGCGTTGAAGCGGCGCCCGCGACGGAAGTCGTTCCGAAAGAGCCGCCGGTGCGCCTCGATGCGTTCGGACACGACGTCGACTGGCCTGCGTTTGTCACGCGGCTCGCGCTGCGCGGTTTCGCGCGCGAACTCGCGTTTCGCAGCGAGCTCGTCGCGATTCGCGGCACGACGCTTGAACTTCGCGTCGCGGTCCCTCAACTGGGTGACCGTGCGCACGTCGACAAGCTCAAGGTCGAACTCGACTCGCATCTCGGCCGCGCGGTTGACTTGTCAATCGTCAGCGGACCTGTGCACTACACGGCCGCCGCCATCGACGACGCGAACCGTGCACGCCGCCAGGTCGAAGCCGAACGTGCGATCGAACATGATCCTTTTGTGCAGTCGCTGATTCGCGATTTCGGTGCATCGATTGTTCCCGGCTCGATCCGTCCCGTGCAGGGCGGCGCCGGAGCAGCGAGCGCGGGCTGACCGACCCGCATGCCCGGGGGCCTCGTCCCCGTACTGACCGATTACACCCTTATTGAAGGAGCTGTCGCCATGATGAAGAACCAACTGGCTGGGTTGATGAAGCAAGCCCAACAGATGCAGGACAACATGAAGAAGATGCAGGACCAGCTCGCGCTGATCGAGGTCGAGGGCCAATCGGGCGCCGGCCTCGTCAAGGTGACGATGACCTGCAAGAACGAAGTCCGCCGTGTTGCGATCGACCCGAGCCTGCTGGCTGACGACAAGGACATGCTCGAGGATCTCGTGGCAGCCGCCTTCAACGACGCCGTGCGCAAGGCAGAAGCCACGACGCAGGAAAAGATGGGTTCGCTGACGTCGGGCATGCCGCTGCCGCCGGGCTTCAAGATGCCGTTCTGAGCGACGCTTCAGGGCACGCCTTACAGCCCGCTGCAGAGCACGCTTCACAAGCCGTTTCACAAGCCGTTTCAATCCGCTCAGGATGCCGTGCGTCCAGGGCGGCCCTGGTAGAGTTTCATTGACACGTTTTCGCGCGCAGAGCCCGAGTTGAAGCCACCTTCCGCACTCGCCACGCTGATCGATGCGCTGCGCGCGTTGCCCGGCGTCGGCCCCAAATCCGCGCAACGCATCGCGTACCACCTGATGCAGCACGATCGGCCGGGCGCCGAGAAGCTCGGCAATGCGCTGCTTAACGCGACGACGACGCTGCGTCATTGCTCGCGCTGCAATACCTTCACCGAAGCCGATATCTGCGAGACCTGCTCGGACGAGGAGCGCGACGGCGCACTGCTGTGCGTTGTCGAGACGCCCGCCGATCAGGCCATGCTCGAACAGACCATGACGTACAAGGGACTCTACTTTGTGCTCATGGGCCGCCTGAGTCCGCTCGACGGCATTGGCCCGCGCGAAATTCACTTTGACCGGTTGATGAAACGCGCGAGTGACGGCACGGTTCGCGAGGTGGTCCTCGCGACCAACTTCACGAACGAAGGCGAGGCAACTGCGCACTATCTCGCGCAAGCCCTCAAGGCACGTGGTCTCGCTGTCACCCGTCTTGCGCGCGGTGTTCCTGTGGGCGGCGAGCTCGAGTATGTCGACGCCGGCACGATCGCGCGTGCCGTGCTCGATCGCCGGACACTCTGAGCATGAATGCGACGTCTTCGACGGGCCCGATGTCGGGCGTCAAGGTTCTCGAACTCGGCACACTGATCGCAGGCCCGTTCGCCGCGCGGCTTTTTGCCGAGTTCGGTGCGCAGGTCATCAAGATCGAAGACCCTCGCGGTGGCGATCCGCTGCGCAAATGGCGCAAGCTGTACCCCGAGCAGGGCGGTACCTCGTTGTGGTGGTATGTGCAGGCCCGCAACAAGCAATCGGTCACGATCAATCTGAAATCGGAAGAAGGGCGCGAGATCGTTCGGCAGCTCGCCGCCGAAGCCGACATCGTGATCGAAAACTTTCGTCCCGGCGGTCTCGAGAAGCTCGGCCTCGGATACGACGTGCTCTCGCAAAACAATCCGGGGCTTGTCATGGTCCGGCTGTCGGGCTTCGGGCAGACGGGTCCCTACAAGGACCGCCCGGGCTTCGGCGCGATCGGCGAGTCGATGGGCGGCCTGCGTCACATCACGGGCTATCCCGATTTGCCGCCGCCGCGCATCGGCATTTCGATCGGCGACTCGATCGCGTCGCTGCATGGCGTGATCGGCGCGCTGATGGCGCTGCATCACCGCAATGCGACCGGCGGCAAGCGCACGGGGAAGGGGCAGGTGGTCGACGTCGCGCTCTACGAAGCCGTGTTCAACATGATGGAAAGCGTCGTGCCCGAGTACGGGGTGTATGGGCTCGTGCGCGAGCGCACCGGCGCGTCGCTGCCTGGCATCGTTCCGTCGAACACCTACGCGTGCCGCGACGGCAGCATCGTGATCGGCGGCAACAGCGACCCGATCTTCAAGCGGCTGATGATTGCAATCGACCGTCAGGATCTCGCGGACGACCCGGCGCTCGCGAGCAACGACGGGCGGGTGCCTCGCACCGCCGAGCTCGACGCTGCGATTGGCGCATGGCTGAGCGAACGCACACTCGACGAAGCGCTCGTCGTGCTGCATGCGGCCGACGTGCCGGCGGGCCGCATCTATAGCGCCGCGGACATGTTCGCCGATCCGCACTTTCTCGCGCGCGAGATGATTCAGCGATTCGCGCTGCCGGACGGCACCGCGTTGCCAGTGCCCAATATCACGCCGAAGCTGTCGGAGACACCGGGTTCCACGCAGTGGCTCGGCCCCGAGCTCGGCGAGCACACCGACCTCGTGCTGCGCGAACTGGGCTACGACGATGCGCGGATCGCCGCGTTGCGCGCGAGCGGTGTCATCTGAACGTTGACCGAATCAGGTAAAAAGGGAGGCCGGCGAAGGAGCGCCGGACTTCCTCGGTTACAATCGCCCGCATGCGAATCCTGCTCAGCAACGACGACGGTTATCTGGCTCCCGGACTGGCCGCACTCCACCGCGAACTCACGCGCCTCGGGGATGTGGCGGTGGTCGCGCCGGAACAAAACTGCAGCGGCGCGTCGAATTCATTGACCCTGAACCGGCCGCTGTCGCTCTTCAATGCGCCGAGCGGCTTCCGTTATGTGAACGGCACGCCAACCGATTGCGTGCATATCGCGTTGACGGGCGTGCTCGACTATCGGCCGGACATTGTTGTCTCGGGCGTCAATAACGGCCAGAACATGGGCGAGGACACACTGTATTCGGGCACCGTCGCGGCGGCGACAGAGGGCTATCTGTTTGGTCTGCCTTCGTTTGCGTTTTCGCTCTCCGACAAGGACTGGCAGCACGTCGACGATGCCGCACGCGTGGCGGTCGACATCATCGAACACTACGTCACCCATCCCTTGCCCGCGCCATTTCTGCTCAACGTCAATATTCCGAATCGTCCGTACGACGAGCTCGACACCTGGCGCGTGACGCGCCTGGGCAAACGGCATCCGTCCCAGCCCGTGATCTGCCAGGAAAATCCGCGCGGAGAGCCGATCTACTGGATCGGCGGCACCGGTGAAGCGCGCGATGCGAGCGCCGGCACCGATTTCCACGCGGTCGCGCACGGCGAAGTGTCCATCACGCCGTTGCAACTCGATCTGACCGACCTCACCACGCTCGACGCCTTGCATCACTGGACGACGCTGACGGAGCATCGCCCATGACGAGCGCACCGAAGCGCTTTCCGCTCGGCCTCGACGATCTCGTCCGCGTCCCGGCCTCGAAGACAGGCAAACAGGGGAGCAAGACGGGCGCGCAGGGCAGTGCAGGCGACAAGGCCAATATCGGCGTCAAAACGGCGACGAAGGCGACGGTTGCGCACGCGGGTTTCGATACGATGAAAAAGGCGGCAAGCGGGGCCGCCTCGCAAGGCGTGTCGCGCCCGGTGTCCGCTGTGCCGACGCGCGCCGAGCCGTCGCGCATTTCGCCGGAGCAACGCTCGCGCGCCGCCGCGCTGGCAACCGAACACGCAAAGCCGACGAAACCGGCGAGATTGACTCAACCGGCGCAACCGGTGACGCATCGGGCGGTGCCCGCCGAGCCCGCCGCAACGACGCCGCCCCCGGTGCGCATCCTCACGCGTGTGCCGGTGCCTCCGCGGGCCGAGCGCCCGGTCGTCGCGGCCGTCAAACCGACGGTGCAGGCGCGGTCCTCCTCGTCGGCCGCGCCGGCAAATTTTTCCCTGACATCTGAACGTGTTCGCGAGCGCATGGTCGAACGCGTTCGCGCCAGCGGCGTCAGCGACCCGCGCGTGCTCGCCGCCATGGCTGCGGTGCCGCGCCATCTGTTTGTCGACCCGGGCTTCGCGACGCAGGCGTACGAAGAAGCCGCGCTGCCGATCGGTCATCACCAGACGATTTCGAAGCCATCGGTGGTCGCCCGGATGATCGAGATTGCCGCCAACGGCCGCGTGCTCGACAACGTGCTCGAGATCGGCACGGGCTGCGGCTACCAGGCCGCCGTGCTGTCCGGCGTGGCACGCGACGTGTATTCGATTGAGCGTATTCGTCCGTTATACGAGCGCGCGAAACAGAATCTGCGACCGCTGAGGATCCCGAATATCCGTTTGCACTATGGTGACGGACGCCTTGGTATGCCGAAGGTGGCGCCGTTCGATGCGATCGTGATTGCGGCGGCGGGGCTCGATGTGCCGCAAGCGTTGCTCGAACAGTTGCAGATTGGTGGCCGACTGATTGCGCCGGTCGGCGCGCAATCCCAGGTGCTCACGCTTGTCGAGCGTGTTGCCGAGAATCAATGGCACGAATCGCAGCTTGATCGTGTTTTCTTTGTGCCCTTAAAATCCGGAGTGATTTGAAAGCGATGAGTAAGTTGCGGAGACAGAGCGTGATCGCCACGACGTCGATGGCTCAGCGGATCGTGATGGCCGGTGCATTGTCGACGCTCGTCGCGTGCTCGACACGCCTTGATAACGCACCCGTTATCGACCGATCGCCATCCGGGGCGCTCAGCACCCCCACTACCCAGGTTCCGCCTGCAGGCACGCTGCAGACCGCACCGGTCGCGCCCGAGGTGGCCGCGCCGCTGCCGCCTGCGCCGCCGGGCTACTATCGTGTCAAACCCGGTGACACGCTTTACCGGATTGCGCTCGTGAACGGACGCAACTATCGTGACGTCGCGACGTGGAACAACATCACGAATCCGAACCAGATCGAAGTCGACCAGCTGTTGCGTGTGGCGCCTCCGGGCGGCTCGAATCCGCCGATGATCGCGACGACGCCGGGCGCTCCGGGTGCAGCGCCGATGAACCCGGCACCGTACGGTCCGGCGAATAATGGCGTGACGCCGCCGGCGCCCATCGCGCCTAGCACGTCGAACCCGCCGGGCGCAATCGCGGCAACTCCCGCCCCGACACCGTCCACGGGTGCGAGCACGCCGGCGTCGAATGGTCCTGTGTCGTTTTCGTGGCCGGCGAAGGGCCCGATCCTGCACAATTTCGATGCGCAGGACAAAGGTCTCGACATCGGCGGCGCTGCGGGCGACCCGGTGCGCGCGTCGTCTGAAGGGCGTGTTGTTTATGCGGGCAACGGACTCCGTGGCTACGGCAACCTGATTATCATCAAACACGACGCGACGTTTTTGACCGCGTATGCGCATAATCGGGCGTTGCTGGTCAAGGAAGGCGATGCCGTAACGAAGGGGCAGAAGATTGCCGAGATGGGCAACACCGATTCGGACAAGGTGATGCTGCATTTCGAAGTTCGCAAGCAGGGCAAACCGGTCGATCCGCTACAGTACCTACCGCCTCAATAGGCTAGGGAGCACCATGCCGAAAGTGAAGCGACGCCAGCGTGACGGGATGTCGGAAGACATCCGCGAGCAAGACGCCGCAGATTCGGATGACGAGCAAGGCGCGCGCGCCGAGACGGAGGATGACGAAGCCGACTCCGCCGAACCGGAATATGGTGAGGGCGGAGAGCGGCTCGCCGCGCCGAGTGCCGCCGAGCCCGACCCCGACGACTTCAAGGCAGTGCTCAAGGCCGAACTGACGGCCGATACCATTCAGCACTATCTGAACCGGATCAGCGTCAAGCCGCTGCTCACGGTCACCGAAGAGCAGCACTATTCGACGCTCGCGAAGGCCGGCGAATTTCCTGCGCGGCAGGTCATGATCGAGCGCAACCTGCGTCTCGTCGTGAGCATCGCGAAGGGCTATCTGAATCGTGGGGTGCCGTTGCTCGATCTGATCGAGGAAGGCAACCTTGGCCTCATGCATGCGATCGAGAAATTCGATCCGCAGCGCGGCTTCCGGTTCTCGACCTATGCCACGTGGTGGATCCGGCAGAGCATCGAGCGCGCGATCATGAATCAGGCGCGCACCGTGCGTTTGCCCGTGCATGTGATCCGTGAACTCAATCAGGTGCTGCGCGCGAAGCGCCATCTGGAAAAGAGCTCGGCCAACTCGGAAGCGCCGAGCGAACGGCGCGATGCCAGCGTCGAAGATATTGCGCACCTGACGGGCAAAACGCCCGAAGAAGTGACGGATATTCTCGCGCTCAACGAACACACGGCCTCGCTCGATGCGCCGCTCGAACTCGATCCGACGAGCAGCCTGCTGGATCTGCTGTCCGACGACCAGAGCGAATCGCCGGATTCGGAAGTGCAGCATCGCGAACTCGAGCAGCTGACCAAGGCGTGGCTCTCGCGCCTGTCAGACAAGCATCGCCACGTGATCGAACGCCGCTTCGGTCTCAACAATGTCGAGCCGGCGACGCTTGAAGAACTCGCCGACGAAATGGGTCTCACGCGTGAGCGCGTCAGACAGATTCAACAGGAAGCCCTGGTGCGCCTCAAACGATACTTCGCCTCGAACGGTGTGAGAAAGGACGCCGTCCTGTGACACCGGTGTTGGTTTTTGATATTGAAACGGTTCCCGATGTCGCAGGTCTTCGCAAGATCGGCGACGACGTGGCAGGCCTGTCCGACGCCGAGGTGGCCGAGCAAGCCTTCGCAGCGCGCCGCGAAAAGACGGGATCGGATTTTCTTCCGCATCATCTTCATCGGATCGTCGCGATTTCGTGCGCGTTTCGCGATCGCGAAGGCTTTCGCGTGCGTTCGCTCGGCGCGCCCGACGATCCCGAGACCACGTTGATCCAGTCGTTCTTCAAGGTCATCGAACGGTATACCCCGATCCTCGTGTCGTGGAACGGCGGTGCGTTCGATCTGCCGGTGCTCAACTATCGCGCACTCGTACATGGCATCGCGGCCGCGAAGTATTGGGACATGGGCGAAGACGACCGCGACTTCAAGTGGAATAACTACATCGCGCGGTATCACATGCGGCATACCGACCTGATGGATGTGCTTGCGATGTATCAGCCGCGCGCGAATGCGCCGCTCGATGCGCTCGCGAAGATGTGCGGTTTTCCCGGCAAGATGGGGATGGACGGTTCGCAGGTCTGGGGCGCGTTCCAGGAGGGGCGCATCGAAGAGATCCGCAATTACTGCGAGACCGACGTCGTCAACACCTATCTTCTGTATGCGCGTTTCCAATTGATGCGCGGCGCCTTTACGCAAGACGACTACGAAACGGAAATCGACGTCGTCAAACGCGCGCTCGCGGCGGAACGCGGGCCGCAGTGGAAGGAATATCTGGCGGCGTTCGAAGCGTAAGCGCTTCATCTCGTCTGCGCGCTTTGTGCGGGTCTTCGCTGCTGCGCATGCCCGCAACCGACCCGATCGCATCGGGTGCCGCCGATAGGCGTCTACGGAATACCAAATTGCCCGGCAGACGTGGGGCGCGTCATCGCCATTGGTCTACAATGCGGCCTTCCCGCTGTTTGACACAATACGTCCACCGTGCCGCACAAGTCCCGCAAGCCACAAACGCCTCCGCCCATTTCCAGCTACCCCGTCATCGATATCGTCTCGCTCGATATGGAGGCGCGGGGTGTCGGCCGCTTGCCGAATAACGAAGACGGCACGCCCGGCAAGGTCATATTTGTTGAGGGCGCGCTCCCGGGCGAGCGCGTTCGATATGCGACCTATCGCCGCAAGCCCAAGTTCGAACAGGCGACGATGGTCGAGCGGCTCAACAGCAGCCCGTTGCGCGCGACGCCGGCATGTCCGGTCTACGACCGATGCGGCGGGTGCTCGATGCAGCATCTCGATATGCGCGCGCAGATCGCGGTCAAGCAGCGTGTGCTCGAAGACAATCTGTCGCACCTCGCCAAGCTGCGGCCCGAGATGATGTATCGGCCGATCCACGGCCCCTCGGGCGGATACCGCTTCCGTGCGCGCCTGACCGTGCGTCACGTGGCTGCGAAGGGCGGTGTGCTCGTTGGCTTCCATGAAAAGAAGAGCAGCTACGTCGTCGACATGGAGTCGTGCGAAGTGCTGCCCGCGCACGTGTCGGCCATGCTGCGGCCCTTGCGCGACCTGGTCGGTCAGCTCTCGATTTTCGACCGCCTGCCGCAGATTGAGCTCGCGATCGGGGACGGCGTGACCGCGCTCGTGCTGCGTGTGCTCGAGCCGATGAACGCGGATGACGAGGCTCTGGTCCGCGCATTCGCCGATCAGCACGGCGTGCAATTCTGGCTTCAGCCCAAAGGCCCGGACACGGTCGTGCCGTTTTATCCGACCAACCTCGAACTCGCGTACCGGCTGCCGGAATACAACATCCGGATGCCGTTCCGGCCGACCGATTTCACGCAGGTGAATCACCAGATCAACCGGGTGCTCGTGCATCGCGCGCTGCGCCTGCTTGCGCCCGAGTCGACGGATCGTGTGCTCGACCTGTTCTGCGGAATTGGTAACTTCACGCTGCCGCTGGCGCGCATTTCCGGCACCGTGATGGGGATCGAAGGCAGCGAAACGCTGACGCAGCGCGCGATGGACAACGCGATCGCCAACGGCGTAGGGGAGCGCACGTCGTTCGAATCGCGCAACCTGTTTGAGTTGACCGCCGAAGATCTCGCGGCGCTTGGCCCGTTCGACAAATATCTGGTCGATCCGCCGCGCGAAGGCGCGCTGGCCGTGGCGAAGGCGCTCGCGGAACTCCACCAGCAAGGGCGCGACGATCTGCTGCCCAAACGCATCGTCTACGTGTCGTGCAATCCGTCGACGCTCGCGCGCGATGCGGGCCTGCTCGTGCACGAAGCGGGCTATCACCTGCGCGGCGCGGGTGTGGTCAACATGTTCCCCCATACATCGCACGTCGAGTCGATCGCGATGTTCGAGCGCGAGTAAGTTGCGACTCAGTCTTATCGCAGACGCAAAAAAAGCCGGCCATAGGCCGGCTTTTTTTTTTGCTCAGCGGCTGCGGCGGGCGCAGCCGGAGTCTCATCAGTTACGGTTTCCGCCGCCGCCGAAGATCGACAGGATCGCGAGCAGGTTCGTAAAGATGTTGTAGAGGTCGAGGTAAATGCGCAGCGTTGCGCTGACATAGCTCGTCTCGCCACCGTTCACGACGCTCTGCACGTCAAACAGGATGTAGGCCGAGAAGATCACGATCGCGAGCACCGACACCGTCAGCATCAGCGCCGGCAGGTGCAGGAAGATGTTCGCGAAGCTCGCGAGGAGCAGCACGATCACGCCCATGAACAGCCACTGGCCGAGGCCGGCGAAGTTGCGCTTGCTGACCGTGGCGACCGTTGCCATCGCCGCGAAAATCACGGCCGTGCCGCCGAACGCCATCATGATCAGCGCCGGGCCGTTGACCAGGCCGAGCACGAAGCTCAGCAGGCGAGACAGCATCAGGCCCATGAAGAACGTAAAGGCGAGTAGCAGCACCACACCCACGCCGCTGTTCCGGAAGCGCTCGATCGCGAAGATCAGGCCCATCGCCACGGCGAAGAACAGAATGAACGTCATCGCGGGGCTGGTGCCGGCGAACATGCCGAATCCCGTCACGATGCCAATCCAAGCACCCAGCACCGTCGGGATCATCGACAGTGCAAGCAGCCAATACGTATTGCGCAGCACGCGGTTGCGCGTCGCAACCGAGCTCACGCCCGTACGGCCTAGATCGTAAGTTCGAAAGTCGCTCATGAGGTGTACTCCTGGTTGTACGACCAATATTTTCAGTTCGTTGGACCGGTGCCCGCCGACTGCGTTCCACGCCGCGCTGCCTTGCGGGCTCACGCCACGCGGGCTTGCGATGCTTGTCTGGCCGGGGCCGCTCGTGCGCTTTCGCGCGGGCGGTCGCCGATTGCATTCATCGCACCTTGCGCTCAGTGTACCGTGTTGTGAGACGGTCCAGCACGCGCTGGCTGTATCGATCAAACGTACTGAAGTTGAATGAATGATGCGCAGATATTACTTAAAGCGTACTTAAAGGGGGGTAAAGACTTCGTAAACGGGGCGCGATGGCGGGGCTGGCCGACCGGCCGAGTGCCCGGTCGCGCCGGACAAGGCCACAATGCGGTGCAGGAGCCTTCACGGGCCGACCCGCGTTGGTGTTAGAATGCCGGGTTCGTTTAGGAACGTAACTTCTTATTTATTTGGAGCTTTTAATGGCGCTCGAACGCACCCTGTCGATCATTAAGCCTGACGCTGTCGCAAAGAACGTTGTCGGCCAGATTCTGAGCCGCTTCGAAGGCGCGGGCCTGACGGTCGTCGCGACCAAGATGACCCAATTGTCGCGTGCGGAAGCCGAGAAGTTCTACGGCGTGCACGCACAACGCCCGTTCTTCAAGGACCTCGTTGATTTCATGCTGTCCGGCCCGGTGGTCGTGTCGGTTCTCGAAGGCGAAGGCGCTATCGGCAAGAATCGCGACCTGATGGGCGCGACGGACCCGAAGAAGGCCGACAAGGGCACGATCCGTGCAGACTTCGCAGACAGCATCGATGCGAACGCTGTTCACGGTTCGGACGCTCCGGAAACGGCGAAGGTCGAAATCGCCTTCTTCTTCCCGGAAGCCAACATCTACTCGCGTTAATCCGCGAGAGACGACGAGCCGGTCACGGTAGTGCGAGCGCCCACCCGACCGGCCGTCATGACGGAACAGGAACCGGTGCCTGCGAACTGCGCAGGCGCCGGAACCGCGAAACACGCAGGTGATCGATATGGCGAACGCTGAAACCGTGAATTTGCTGGATTTCGATGCGACCGGACTGGTCGCATATTGCGCGAGCCTGAACGAGAAACCGTTTCGCGCGAAGCAGCTCCAGCGCTGGATCCATCAATTCGGAGCCTCGAGCTTCGATGGCATGACCGACCTCGCAAAATCATTGCGGGAAAAATTGCAGACGCGCGCGGAAATCGTCGCGCCGTCGATTATCAGCGACCACGTGTCGTCCGATGGCACGCGCAAATGGCTCGTGGACGTCGGCAACGGCAACGCGGTCGAGACCGTTTTCATTCCCGAAGAAACCCGCGGCACGCTGTGCGTGTCGTCGCAGGCGGGCTGCGCGGTCAATTGCCGCTTTTGCTCGACGGGCAAACAGGGCTTTAACCGCAATCTGAGCACCGGCGAGATCATCGGCCAGCTCTGGATGGCCGAACACATGCTGCGCCGCTCGCTGGGCGCTGGTGGCGGCCGGGAAGGCGCCGACCAGCGCGTGATCACCAACGTCGTGATGATGGGTATGGGCGAGCCGCTGCTCAATTTCGATGCGCTGGTACCGGCATTGCGCCTGATGCTCGACGACAACGCCTATGGCATGTCGCGCCGGCGCGTGACCGTGTCGACCTCGGGCGTGGTGCCCATGATGGATCGCCTCGGCGCCGAAGTGCCGGTAGCGCTGGCGGTCTCGCTGCACGCTCCCAATGACGCGCTGCGCGACGATCTCGTGCCGCTGAACCGGAAATATCCGCTGCGCGAGCTGATGGCGGCTTGCCAGCGCTACCTTGAAGTCGCGCCGCGCGATTTCATTACGTTCGAATACTGCATGCTCGACGGCGTCAACGACACCGACGCGCATGCCCGCGAGCTCATCGCGCTGACGCGCGACGTGCCTTGCAAGCTCAACCTGATTCCGTTCAATCCGTTCCCCGAGTCGGGGCTGCTGCGTTCGAAGAACGACCGCATCAAGGCGTTTTCGCAGATTCTGCAGGACGCCGGACTCGTGACTACCATCCGCAAGACGCGCGGCGATGACATCGACGCAGCGTGTGGTCAGCTGGCCGGCGAGGTCAAGGACCGCACGCGGCTCGCGCAGCGATCGCAACGCCAGGGGCAAAACGGATCGAAGGTCATCGAGGTGCGCGCGGTATGATCGTCAACCGGCGCCGTCCGGCATCGTCGACACTCCCGGTGGATGCATGGGCGCGTCGATGTGTGAGGGTGGCGCTGCGGCTGACGATGGCGAAGAGACAGGGCCTGGCGACAGTGGCGGCGTTTGCGGCACTGACGCTGACGGGCATGGCGCATGCTGCCGAGCCGGGTTTGGCGCCGTGGCTGCCTGCGGCCGGCGTGCTGGCTGCAGGTTGGCCTGCCCCAGATTCCTACACCGCAGGTTTGAATGTCGGCGGCTTCACCGCAGCAGAACCCGGCGCCGACAAGGCTGTGGCGTGGCACGCGGCGGTTCACACGGAACTGGCGCGCGTTTACTTTCAGGGCGGCGCGATCGATCTGGCCGAGGACGAGTCGAACCAGGCATTGAGGATCGATGCAGGGAGTCGCGACGCCGCGCACCTGCTGGCGCTTGTGGCACTGCGGCGTGGGGAGTTTGATCGCGCGGAGGCGTTCTTCGATCGCGCGCTCGCGGCAGAGGCGGCCGCTTTTCAAGGCCGCGTCGATCCGGTGCTCGCGGCGAATTATGCGAATTTCCGATGCGAGCGAATGGGCGAATGTGTGTCAGGTGAGTCTGGCAAGGCGCCAAATGCCACACGAGTCGAAATCGGCCAGTTGCATGCGCAAAGCATTGCGATAGACAATTCGGCTGCTTCCGACCCGATTGGGAAGCCATTGAACGACGGCCGCACGGGGCAGTCGCAACAGGCGACTGGCGGCACGATGGATCGTCGCACCAGACAAGAATATTCGAGCGAGGAATTACGGGATGAGTAACAAGCCGCATCCGGCGTCACAGGACGCCATCGCCGCCGATGGGCGGCGACTGGCCGCCAACGATGCGAACGAGGCTCACGTTGCCGACGAGACGACCCCGCAGGCGCCCGCGAGTGAGACGGGCGATGTAGCCGCGCATGAGGACCACGGCGTCCAGGCGCCGGACACGCACGCCCCGGCGGAAGGTGACGACGCCCAGGCATCGGACACGCATGTCGAGGCACACGGTGATGACGTCCCGGCGCAGGACACGCATGCCCAGGCGCAAGGCGACGATGCCCCTGCACCGGACAGCACGGTTCAGGCGCACGAAGACGTGCCCGCCGCCGTGACGCAACCCGTGCCGCCGCAACCGGCACCGCGAGAGTCGGCGCCCGACGCGCCGCTGACATCGCCTGGCGCGGTCGGTGCACGTCTGTCGCACCTGCGCGAATCGCGCCGCTGGTCGATCGAGGACGTTTCGACGCGACTCAAGGTGCCGCCGAATAAACTCCGCGCCATCGAGGCGGGCGATCTCTCGCTGCTCCCGGACATGACCTTTACGCTGGGCGTGATTCGCGCGTACGCGAAGCTGCTCGGCGTGGACGCCGCTCCGCTGACGGGTGCGCTGCGCCAATCGACGGGGCCGATCGAGCAGGATCTGTCGATGCCGGCGTCGCGCGGCGGTGGTCTGCCCCGTGCGGGCAAGGCCACGACGATGTCACTGAGCGGGCCGCCGAAGCGTCGTCCGTGGGTGTGGGGCATCGGCGCGATCGTGTTGGCGGTGGTCGTGCTGCTGCTCTATCGCAACGGCACCGAGCCGTCGGCATGGCTCGCCAAGCTCAAGCCGATGACCGAACCGGCTGTCGGCGCCAGCGCCGCTGCGGCCTCGGGCGCGTCGGCTGCCGACGCACCGGCTGAAGCGTCGGGCGACGCCCCGGGCGCAGCATCCGACACGCAGGCACCGGCCGATACGAATGCGGCCGCGCCTGCCGCGGGTAGCGCCACGGCCTCGGCACAATCGCCGGCACCGGCCGCTTCGTCGCCGGCAGCGCAGACGCTGGCCGCCGTCGCGGGTGCCGGATCGACGCCGGCCGCGGCAAGCGCCGCGGCAGCGACTGCTGGCGCAAGTGCATCGGCGAAGGCCGCTGCGGCCGCAGCAGCCAGCGCGCCGCCTGAGCCGGCTGAAGGTCAACAGTCGATTCATATAAGCGTGAGTGCCGATAGCTGGGTTAGCGTGAAGGACGCGACCGGCAAGGAAGTCCTGTCGGGCCTGATGCACTCGGGCGACGCCAAGGACGCGGTCGGCAAGCCGCCGCTGCAGTTCGTCATTGGTAACAACAAGGGCGTCGATTCGCTCGAAGTCAACGGCGCTGCGGTGGATCCGTCAAAATACGCAAACGCAAAGGGCAATGTCGCGCGGTTCACGCTGCCCTGAACCTGTTTTCGGCCGCCGCTGGCGGCTTGTGCCCCTTGACGCAGAGCTTGTCGCGCAAGGGGCGCCTGTATATGGAGAAGTCTCGTAATGTCGCAACAACCGGTTTTTGGTGGTCCGCTGGCGCGTCGCAAGTCCCATGGCGTCGCGATCAAGTGGGGCGATAACGTAGTCATGGTCGGCGGCGATGCACCGGTGCGCGTGCAGTCGATGACCAATACCGACACTTCCGATGCGATCGGCACCGCGATCCAGGTCAAGGAACTCGCGCAGGCGGGCTCGGAAGTCGTGCGTATCACGGTCGACACCCCTGAAGCCGCCGCCGCAGTGCCGGCCATTCGCGCGCAGCTCGACCGCATGGGCGTGTCGGTGCCGCTCGTGGGCGACTTCCATTACAACGGCCATCAGTTGCTGCGTGACCATCCGGGCTGCGCGGAGTCGTTGTCGAAGTACCGGATCAACCCGGGCAATGTCGGCAAGGGCGCGAAACGCGATACGCAGTTTGCCGAAATGATCGAAACGGCGATCAAGTACGACAAGCCGGTGCGCATTGGCGTGAACTGGGGCAGCCTCGACCAGGATCTGCTCGCGCGCATGATGGACGAAAACGCACAGCGCGCCGAGCCGTGGGGCGCCGCGAGCGTCATGTACGAAGCGCTGATCCAGTCGGCGATTTCGTCGGCCCAGCGTGCAGAGGAAATCGGCCTCGGCCGTGACCACATCATCCTGTCGTGCAAGGTCAGCGGCGTGCAGGACCTGATCGCGGTCTACCGCGAACTGGGCCGCCGTTGCGACTATGCACTGCACCTCGGCCTGACCGAAGCGGGGATGGGCTCCAAGGGCATCGTCGCCTCGACGGCAGCGCTGTCGGTGCTGCTGCAGGAAGGCATCGGCGACACGATCCGTATTTCGCTGACGCCGGAGCCGGGCGCATCGCGCACGGGCGAAGTCATCGTCGGCCAGGAAATCCTGCAGACCATGGGCCTGCGCGCGTTCACGCCGATGGTTATCGCGTGTCCGGGCTGCGGCCGCACGACGAGCACGGTGTTCCAGGAGCTCGCATCGGATATCCAGAGCTACCTGCGCAACCAGATGCCCGTGTGGCGCACGCAGTATCCGCGCGTCGCCGACATGAACGTCGCCGTGATGGGTTGCATCGTGAACGGCCCGGGCGAATCGAAGCACGCCAATATCGGGATCAGCCTGCCGGGCACCGGCGAAAATCCGGCGGCCCCGGTGTTCGTCGACGGCGTCAAGTTCGCCACCCTGCGTGGCGAGCATATCGTGCGAGACTTCCAGAAGATCGTTGACGACTACGTCGTCCGGACGTACGGCACGCCGGCTGAGCAGGCTGTTGCCAATCAAACCGCGCCCGCGGCCTAAGTTCCCTCGTGAGTGACATGTCAGATTCGAATAAAAAGCTAGCCAAGCTTTCCGGCGTGAAGGGGATGAACGACATCCTCCCGCAGGAATCCGTGTTGTGGGAACACCTCGAGACGACCGTGCGCTCGATGCTGCGTGCCTACGGGTACCAGAACATCCGCACGCCGATCGTCGAGAGCACGCATCTCTTTACGCGCGGCATCGGCGAAGTGACCGACATCGTCGAAAAGGAGATGTACAGCTTCACCGATTCGCTCAATGGCGAGGCTTTGACGCTGCGTCCGGAGAACACGGCCGCGGTGGTGCGCGCGACGATCGAACACAGCTTGCTGTACGACGGCCCCAAGCGCCTGTGGTACACGGGCCCGATGTTCCGTCACGAAAAGCCGCAGCGCGGCCGTTACCGTCAGTTCCATCAAGTCGGCGTCGAAGCGCTCGGGTTCGCGGGCCCGGATGCGGATGCGGAAATCATTCTGATGTGCCAGCGCCTGTGGGACGACCTCGGCCTGACCGGCGTGCGCCTTGAAATCAACTCGCTCGGCGAAGCCGAGGAGCGTGCCGCGCACCGCAAGGAACTCATCGCGTACCTCGAGCAGTTCAAGGACAAGCTCGACGAAGACGGCAAGCGCCGCCTTTATACGAATCCGCTGCGCGTGCTCGATACAAAGAATCCGGAGCTGCAGGAGATCGCGAACAATGCGCCGAAGCTGATCGACTTCCTCGGCGAAGCGTCGCTCGCGCACTTCAATGGTCTGCAGGCGCTGCTCAAGGCCAACAACATCCCGTTCACGATCAACCCGCGTCTGGTGCGTGGCCTGGATTACTACAACCTGACGGTGTTCGAATGGATCACCGACAAGCTGGGCTCGCAAGGCACGATCGCCGGCGGCGGACGTTACGATCCGCTGATCGAACAGCTCGGTGGTAAGCCGACGCCGGCCTGCGGCTGGGCGCTGGGTGTCGAACGCATCATCGAATTGCTCAAGGACGGCGATCTCGGCCCGGCGGAAGAGGGTTGCGATGTGTATATCGTGCACCAGGGTGACAAGGCCCGCGTGCAGGGCATGATCGCCGCGGAACGCTTGCGTGACGCGGGTCTCGACGTGGTCTACCACTGCAGCGCGGACGGTGCGACGGCGAGCTTCAAATCGCAGATGAAGCGCGCAGATGCCAGTGGCGCTGCCTATGCGGTTATCATTGGCGACCGCGAAGTCGAGGCGGGTGTGGTCGGCGTCAAGCCGCTGCGCGGAACGGCCGATGGTGCGCCGAACCAGAATCAGGCCGAAGTGCCCGCTGACCAGCTCATCGAGTTCCTGATCGACGCGATGGTTGCGACCGTCGACGACGACGAGTGACCGCGAACCGGATGATCACAACCGAGTGACCGCGAAGACGCGCAGAGCGGTGGGGCGCACAGCGCCGCACCGCCTTGCGTGATGCCGCCGGACATCGCGTGCTGTTTCGCGATACCGATAAGATCGACCCAAGAGACCGACCGACGGAAAGTTGCGCATGAGTTATCACGAAGAGCAGGAAACACTAGAAGAGCTGAAGGCATGGTGGGCGCGTTGGGGCAATGCGATCACCTGGGTCGTGCTCATCGCGTTGCTGATTGCGGCCGGTTTCAATGGCTGGAACTACTGGCAACGCAAGCAGACCGCCAAGGCCTCGCAGCTGTACGAAGCGGTGCAGCAGGCTGTTACCGCGGGTGACAAGGGTCGTGTAACCGATGTCGCCAAGCGCATGGAAGACGACTACGCGCATACGCCGTATGCGCAGATGACGGCGCTGCAGGCTGCACGCGCGCTGTATCTCGGGTCGGATATCGACGGCGCGAAGACGCAGCTGCAATGGGCGATCGACCACGCGAAGGACGGCGAATACCGCGAAATCGCGAAACTGCGCCTCGCCGGCATCCTGCTCGATCAGAAGGATTACGCGGGCGGCCTGAAGTTGCTGGCTGACGAGCCGTCGGCGGCCTTCAAGGGGCTGTATGCCGATCGCCGTGGCGACCTGCTCGCCGCCGAAGGCAAGAACGACGACGCACGCTCCGCTTACAAGGCTGCACTGGCCGCGACCGGCGATATGGACGCAAGCCAGAAGCAACTGATTCAGTTCAAGCTCGACGCGCTGGGCGGCTGACCCCGCGCAGGCCCCGGCGGCCACAGGCAAGCCCCTGGCAATGATGCCGGGGTGTCGCCGTGGCCGCTTGCCACATTCGCACGCATTGCCGGCGACCCCGCGTCTGCCGGCCGGTTTTCCCGATTATTCAAGGGCTTCTTAACAGAATGGGTTACCCAACGAAGGTTTCGATCGCGCGCGCAGCGCAATGGCTCGGCAGTGCAGTTGTCGCGGTGTCTCTGGCTTCGGTGCTCGCCGCCTGCAGCTCGCATGAAGACCCGCGCCGGGAACCGACGCCGCTGACGGACTTCAAGCCGACGCTGGACGTCAAGCAGGTCTGGTCCGCAAGCGTGGGCAAGGCCGGCAAGTATCTGTTTCAGCCGGTCGCCGTCGGCAACGACGTGTTCGCGGCAGGCCGCAACGGCAGCGTGATCCGGATCGATGCGACGAGCGGCAAGACCATCTGGTCGATCAAGGTCGACGACGACCTGTCGGCCGGTGTCGGCAGCGACGGCAATCTGACCGCCGTGGGCGGCCTCGACGGCACGGTCTACGTGCTCGGCAAGGACGGCAAGCAGCTGTGGAAGGCCAACGCGAGCGGCGAAATCGTGACGCCGCCGCTGGTTGGCAACGGCTACGTGCTCGTGCGTACGATCGACGGCCGTATCACGGCGTTCAACGCGGATACAGGCGAGCAGAAGTGGAGCTTCCGCAACCGCAGCGTGCCGCTGAACCTGCGCACGACGGTCGGCATGACCTTCGCAGGCGGCACGGCCGTGCTCGCCGGCTTCCCGGGCGGTTCGCTTGCGGCGATCAACCTCGAAACGGGCGACGCATACTGGCAGACGCCGGTGTCGTATCCGACGGGCGTGACCGAAGTCGAACGGATCAACGACGTGGCTGGCGCGCCGACGCTGGTCGGTCGTGAGACCTGCGCCGTGACGTTCCAGGGCCGGATCGGCTGCTTCGAAGCAGAAAGCGGCCGCCCGGTATGGGAACAGCCGTTTTCGAGCTACGGTGGCCTGACGGCTGACCAAAGCGCGGTGATTTCGACCAATGACTGGTCGGAAGTCTCGCTGTACGACGCCGCAAACGGCCAGCGCGTCTGGCAAAATTCGGCGCTGAAGAGCCGTACGCTGACGGCGCCGACGATCATCGGCAACGCCGTCGCAGTCGGTGACGCCGAAGGCTATCTGCATTTCCTCGCACGTGACACGGGTGTGCTCGTGGCGCGCGTCAAGGCGAATGGAAGTGGCATTTCCGCGCCGGCCGTCGTGGCCGGCGACACGGTCGTCGTCCAGGCGCGTGATGGCGATATCTACGCCTATCGTGCGCAATAACTGACGATCGGGGCGGCGCGAAGGCGCGCGTCCCGGACCGCCCGCGAACCCGGGCAGAGCCATTCCCACAACGGATGGCAAGCAGGGTTCAGGGCGGCGCGACTCATCGCATTCATGCGGCCGGCTTCAATGCCGGCCGTATGCGCTTTTTGGTATTGAAAATATGAAACCCGTTATCGCCCTCGTTGGGCGGCCGAATGTCGGCAAATCGACCCTGTTCAACCGGCTTACGCGCACGCGCGACGCGCTCGTCGCCGACCTGCCGGGGCTGACACGCGACCGCCACTACGGCGAGGGCCGGGTCGGTTCGCGTCCGTATCTCGTTGTCGACACAGGCGGCTTCGAGCCCGTCGCGAAGGACGGCATCCTGCACGAGATGGCGCGCCAGACGCGTCAGGCCGTCGAAGAATCCGACGTCATCGTCTTTATCGTCGACGGCCGTAACGGCCTCGCCCCGCAGGACAAGTCGATTGCCGACTATCTGCGCAAGGCCGGCCGTCCGATCGTGCTCGTGGTCAACAAAGCCGAAGGCATGCAATACAGCGCCGTCGCCGCCGATTTCTACGAACTCGGCCTTGGCGAACCGCGCGCGATTTCGTCCGCGCACGGCGACGGTGTTGCCGAAACGATCGACGATGCGCTGGCCATCGCATACGCAGACCGCCCCGAAGAAGAGGACGAGACCGCCAACACGCGTGGCACGAAAATCGCCATCGTCGGACGTCCGAACGTCGGCAAGTCGACGCTCGTCAACACGCTGATCGGCGAAGAGCGCGTGATCGCATTCGACATGCCGGGCACCACGCGCGACTCGATCCACGTCGAATTCGAGCGGCAGGGCCGCCCGTACACGCTGATCGATACGGCGGGTCTGCGCCGTCGCGGCAAGGTGTTCGAGGCGATCGAGAAGTTCTCGGTGGTCAAGACGCTGCAATCGATCTCCGACGCGAACGTCGTGATCCTGCTACTCGATGCACGTCAGGACGTCAGCGAGCAGGACGCGCATATCGCCGGCTTCGTCGTCGAACAAGGCCGCGCACTCGTGGTCGGCGTGAACAAATGGGATGGGCTCGACGGGCACACGCGCGACAGGATCAAGCACGATCTGCAGCGCAAGCTCAAATTCCTCGACTTCGCGAAATTCCACTTCATCTCGGCGAAGGACAACACGGGCATCGGCGCGCTGATGCGCTCGGTGGACGAAGCCTATGCAGCGGCCATGTCGAAGCTCGCGACGCCGCGTCTCACGCGTGCGCTGATCGATGCCGTGCAGTTCCAGCAGCCGCGGCGCAAGGGCCCGGTTCGTCCGAAGTTGCGCTACGCCCACCAGGGCGGACAGAATCCTCCGATCATCGTCGTGCACGGCAACGCGCTCGATGCGATCACCGACGCGTACAAACGCTATCTTGAAGGTCGCTTCCGGGAAACTTTCGGACTGACGGGCACTCCATTGCGCATAGAGTTTCGATCGAGCAAGAACCCGTACGCGGACAAGGACTGACGGGGGCAGGGCAAGCACAGGAAACGAACGCGGGCTACGTCGCGGAGACGGGGTACGGGTACGTTTGCGGCGGCAGCGAATGGCTGCTGCAGTGCAACCCGAATGTGCCGCACAGCGGCTCGGGGCTTGCTTGAGCGGACTCTTGAAGCACCGCCGGCGCGCGGTGTGGGGCGGGGAAAATCGGCTATAGTGTCACTGGGTCGGATTTCTTTTTCTTCGTCCCGTTGTCATTTCAACCCGCAAAAAACAAAACGGAGCCTGCTATGAGCAACAAAGGGCAACTACTACAAGACCCGTTCCTGAACGCACTGCGAAAAGAACATGTGCCCGTGTCGATTTACCTCGTCAACGGGATCAAGTTGCAAGGCAACATTGAATCGTTCGACCAGTACGTCGTTCTGCTCCGCAATACCGTGACTCAGATGGTGTACAAGCACGCAATCTCGACGGTCGTCCCGGCTCGCCCGGTCAACTTCCATCCGGATGCCGAAACGTCCTGAGGCACGCCAAGGCTCCCATTGCCGTGCGCCTGTGTAACGGAAGCAAACGGCCCGCAAGCGGGCCGTTGCCAACCCGGGCCGAGGCGCCGGCTCTTTAACAGACTCTCAATCCATTGACCACCAACGCAGCACTCGTCAGTATCGATTTCGGCAAGATTGATTTCGAGGCCAGCCTCGAAGAACTCGTCTTGCTCGCCAAGAGCGCGGGCGCGCAGGCCGTCGTCACCCTGACCGGCAAACGCTCGAGCCCCGATCCCAAAATGTTCATCGGCAGCGGCAAGGCGGAAGAGCTCCGGCTCGCCGTCGAAGCGAACGACGTCGAACTCGTGATCTTCAATCACGCGTTGACCCCGGGCCAGCAGCGCAATCTCGAAGGCGCGCTCAAATGCCGCGTGATCGATCGCACCAGCCTGATTCTCGATATCTTTGCGCAACGCGCACGCAGCCATGAAGGCAAGCTGCAAGTCGAGCTCGCCCAGCTGACCTATTTGTCGACGCGCCTCGTGCGCGCGTGGACCCACCTTGAGCGCCAGAAGGGCGGTATCGGTCTTCGCGGCCCGGGTGAAACCCAGCTCGAAACCGACCGGCGACTGATCGGCGAGCGCATCAAGCAGCTCAAACTCCGCCTGGATCGCCTGCGTAGGCAGCACGGCACGCAACGCCGGCAGCGCGAGCGTTCGAAGGCGTTTTCGGTTTCGCTTGTCGGCTATACGAACGCGGGCAAGTCGACGCTGTTCAATGCACTGACCAAGGCCAATGCGTACGCGGCCGACCAGTTGTTCGCGACGCTCGATACGACATCGCGTCGCGTGTATCTCGGCGAGGAAGCGGGCAATATCGTGCTGTCCGACACGGTCGGCTTTATTCGCGAACTGCCTCACCAACTCGTCGCCGCATTCCGCGCGACGCTCGAGGAAACGGTGCATGCAGACCTGCTCGTGCACGTCGTCGACGCGTCGAGCCCCGTCAAGCTCGCCCAGATCGAGCAGGTCAACATCGTGCTCAACGAGATCGGCGCACTCGATGTGCCGCAGATCTTCGTGTACAACAAGATCGACGCCGTGCCCGAACTGACGGGCCGGGGCGGGGAAATCGAGCGGGATGAGTATGGTAAGATCAGCCGCGTTTTTTTGAGCGCGCGCGAAGGCATGGGCCTCGACGCGCTGCGAGCCGCGATCACGGAACTGATCACTGCGTCGCAGGCAGACACAGATGCGAACGATGAGCCTGAAGCGCACGATCCGCGCCTTGAGCGCGAGACGCGTCGCGACGCGGATCACCCCGATCATCACGAGCCGATGCACGAACACGACGCCTGAGCGAAACATGCAATAAGGTTCGCGCCAGGGTCCGCGCCACCGATGCAACGCGACGGGTTCGATGCGATCGACGGTCTGAATGCACCCCTTTCGATTCGGGAAAACCGGCAGCTAATGTTGAACAACGAGCAACGCAAGAGGTGGACGCGAGTGCCGGACCGTCTGACGCGCAAGTCGACGGTCGTGTTCGCCATGAACGATCCGCGCGGCGGTCGCGATGGCGGTGGTGGCGGGCAGGGTCCGCGCGACCCGCAGGGCGGTCCGCCCGACCTCGAGGATCTCTGGAGAGACTTCAATCGCCGGCTGTCGCGGCTGTTTGGTCGCAAGGGCGGCGGCGGTGGTTCGCCTTCGCCCCGGCAGGGTCACACGGGACGCAATGCGACGCTCGTCGTCGTCGGTCTCGTGATCGCCGTCTGGCTCGGCAACGGCGTGTTCGTCGTGCCCGATGGCCAGGCCGGTGTCGTGACGCGCTTCGGCCAGTATCGCCACATCACTGCTTCCGGCGTTCAGTGGCGCTTGCCGTTCCCGATCGAAGCGGACGAAATCGTCAACATTTCCCAGCTTCGCTCGGTCGATATCGGCCGCGCGAACATCGTGCCGGCCACCGGCATGAAAGACGCGTCGATGCTGACGCGCGACGGCGATATCGTCGATCTGCGCTTCACGGTCCAGTTCCGCATCAACGATGCGCGCGCCTTCCTCTTCAACAACGTCGATCCCGAAACGGCCGTCACGCAGGCCGCGCAAGTCGCCGCGCGTGTGCTGGTCGGCTCGAATTCGCTCGATGCGCTCGTCTCGGGCCAGCACGGCGAATTCGCGACGCAGTTGCAGTCGGCGATCCAGGCCAGCCTCGACAAATATCAGGCCGGCATCGCGCTCGTCAGCGTGACGGTGCAGGGCATCCAGACACCGGATCAGGTCCAGGCGGCCAACGCCGACGCAGTCAAGGCCACCCAGGACAGCGACAAGCTCAAGTCGGATGCGCGTGCCTATGCCGAATCGATCCTGCCGAAGGCACGTGTCGATGCGGCGAGCACCGTGCAGGCCGCCGGCGACTACAAGATTCACATCGTGACCGAGGCGCAGAACAATGCGCAGAAATTCCTGCAGGCGCTGGCCGACTACCAGAAGTCGCCGGTCGTGACCCGCGAGCGCATGTACATCGACACGATGCAAGAGATCTACACCAATGCGACCAAGGTGCTGGTCGATACGCATTCGGGGAACAACACGGTCTATCTGCCGCTCGACAAGCTGCTCGCTGCGAACGGCGTGACCGCCAAGGTCTCCGGCATGACCGTCGTACCCCCGGCGGCCAGCGGTGCACCCGCAGCCGGTGCGCCGGCCGCTTCGGGTGCCGTGGCACCTGGCGCGGACTCGGGCGCTGACGCTGCCGCATCGGCCGCGCCCGCGTCGCCGGACAATGCATCGGCGGCAAGCCCGGGCGCGAACGCACCCGACAGCGGTGCGTCGACCGAAGACCGCTCGCAGCTGTTTCGCAGCCGCGATGCCAGCAAAGACATTCGCTAGGGGCCCGCGATGAACCGTATCGTCGCATTGATCGTTGTCGTGATCGTGCTGTTGCTCGTGGGCTCTTCGACGCTGTTCACCGTCGATCAGCGTAAATATGCCGTGATCGTCGCGGGTGGTCAGGTCGCCCAGGTGATCGACACCCCGGGGCTGCATATCAAGGCGCCGCCGCCGCTGCAAAGCGTGGTGCTGCTCGATCGCCGTATCCAGTCCGTCGACAATCCGGACGGCGACCGTTTCTCGACGTCCGACAACAAGGTCGTGCTCGCCGACGTGCTCGTCAAATGGCGCATCGTCGACCCGCGCGCGTTTATGGCTGCGTTCGGCACGGACTTGTCGATCGGCCCCGAAAAGGTCGCGTCGCAGGTGCGTGATGGCCTCACGACCGTCGTTGCTCAACACACGCTCAGCGAGCTGATTTCGACGCAGCGCGACGCGACGCTTATCGCAGCGCGTACGAAGGCCGCCGAGGTCCTGGGTCCGCGTGGCGTTGAACTGGTCGACGTGCGCTTCGAGCGGCTCGATCTGCTCTCCGAAGAAAGTGACGCCGTCTATCACCGCATGACCGCCGCCGTGCAGGCGCAGGCCGCGCAGATCCGCACCGCGGGTATCGCCGAAGCCGAGAAGATCCGCACCGACGCCGATTCACAGCGTGCCGCGATCGAAGCCGATGCGCAGGCTCAGGCACAGCAGCTCAAGGGCGAGGGCGACGCGCAGGCTTCAACGATCTACGCCGATGCGTATGGCCGCGACACCCAGTTCTATGCGTTTTACCGGAGCCTCGAGGCTTACCGTGCGAGCTTCGCGAATCCGCACGATGTGATCGTGGTCGATCCGTCGAATGCTTTCTTCCGCTTTATGCGTGATCCTGCGGGCAACCTCGGCGTACCGGCAGCGGCCGTGCCGGGCACTGCGACCCCTCGCGCCAAACACTGACCGAAAAACATCGTGAGCATGCTCGAGTCGCTGGGTGCTGCATTTGCATTGATGCTGGTGCTGGAAGGCATATTGCCTTTTGTCGCACCGGACGCCTGGAGCAATACCTTCAAGAAGATCGCCCAGATGCCGCCGAACCGCATCCGGATCGGCGGGCTGATCTCCATGGTCCTGGGGCTTATCCTGCTCCTCGTGATCCTGGGCTGAGCGCGGGCCGGCGCGACGCCGCCGGTTCGTGTGCCATGACTTCGCCGCATGGAGTCCGCCTTGAGGGCGGGCGTGCGCGACGAATGCGGCGAGAACTGAATCCATGCACCGTTTGCAAGGCCCCGGGGGGCCTCGCGCCGGTGCGCGACTTATCCCGACATCGTGCCGCGGCCAGTGCCGCGTGCACGGCATGAGGACCGTACGTGAAATGACCGCTCAGCTGTCTACCTGGCTCCTGCCTGAAAACATTGCCGACGTGTTGCCGTCCGAGGCGCGCAAGCTCGAAGAACTGCGCCGCCGCGTGCTCGATCGCTTCCGTTGCTACGGCTACGAACTCGTGATGCCGCCGATGCTCGAGTATCTCGAGTCGCTGCTGACCGGCTCCGGCTCGGACCTCGATCTGCGCACCTTCAAGCTCGTCGATCAGCTCTCTGGCCGTTCGATGGGGCTGCGTGCCGACATCACGCCGCAGGTGTCGCGCATCGACGCGCATCTGCTGAACCGTCGCGGCGTGACGCGCCTGTGCTACGCCGGCAGCGTGCTGCAAACGCGTCCGCGCGGCATGCATGCCACGCGTGAGCCGTATCAGATCGGTGCGGAAATCTATGGTCACGCCGGCCTCGAGGCCGACGTCGAAGTGCAGCAGCTGATGCTCGACACGCTCGCGCTGATCGGCCTGCGCGATGTGCGGCTCGACCTGTGCCATGCCGGTGTCCTCGGCGCCTTGCTGGCCGATGTCGCCGATGCCGAGACCCGCGAATATCCGTTGTTCGCCGCCCTGGCAGGCAAGGACGTCTCGGTGCTGCGCGATCTGACCGCGGATCTGCCTGAAGTCACGCGCCGCGCGTTGCTTGCCTTGCCGACGCTTTACGGCGATGTCTCGGTGATCGACCGTGCACGCGCCGTGCTGCCTGCCACTCCGGCGGTGTCGAAAGCGCTCGACGAGCTCCAGTTCCTTGCAGCGCAAGTCTCGGGGGTCGAAGTCACGATCGATCTCGCCGATCTGCGCGGCTACCAGTACCACAGCGGCGTGATGTTCGCGGCGTATGTCGACGGCGTGCCCAATGCCGTCGCGCGCGGCGGCCGCTACGACCATATCGGCGAACTGTACGGCCGCGCGCGTGCGGCGACCGGCTTTTCACTCGACCTGCGCGAAGTCGGGCGGATTTCGCCGATCGAAGCGCGCAGCAGCGCGATCCTTGCGCCGTGGACGCATGACCCCGCCGTGCGCGAGCGTGTCGCTGCGCTGCGCGATGCGGGTGAGGTCGTGATTCAGGCATTGCCCGGTCATGAACATACGGTCGACGAATTCGACTTCGATCGCGTGCTCGTCGAACGCAATGGTGCGTGGCAGGTGGAAGCGCGCTAAATAAAGCTCGCAAAGACAGGCCGTACACGCACTAGTCTCAATCACGCGTGTTTGGCAAGGGCGGAGCCACGATGGTGTGCGCGAAAACTGAAAAGCGCGAAACCACGTCGGATGAAATCGCAGGGCTCCGGTTCAACACAGGTAAAATACGTTTTTAACCCGCTTTATGAACAACATGTCTGGCAACGCAGTGAAAGAGGGACGCAACGTTGTCGTCGTCGGTACCCAGTGGGGCGACGAGGGCAAGGGCAAGATCGTCGACTGGCTGACCGACCACGCGCAAGGCGTGGTGCGCTTTCAGGGTGGCCACAATGCGGGCCATACGCTGATCATTCGCGGCCAAAAGACGATCCTCCGGCTGATCCCCTCGGGCATCATGCGTGACGGCGTCAAGTGCTACATCGGCAACGGCGTCGTGCTGTCGCCCGAAGCACTGTTCAAGGAAATCGGCGAGCTCGAGACCGCAGGTGTCGACGTGCGCAGCCGCCTGACGATTTCCGAAGCGACGACCCTGATTCTTCCGTACCACGTTGCGATCGACCAGGCGCGCGAGCGCCGTCGCGGCGCCGACAAGATCGGCACCACGGGTCGCGGCATCGGCCCGGCCTATGAAGACAAGGTGGGCCGCCGCGGTCTGCGCGTGCAGGATCTGTTCGACACGAAGTGCTTCGCCGATCGTCTGCGCGAGAGTCTCGACTTCCACAACTTCGTGCTCACGCAATACCTGAACGCCGAGGCTGTTGACTATCAGAAGACGCTCGACGCGATGCTCGGCTACGCCGATCAGCTCAAGCCGATGGTCGGCGACGTGTCGGCCACGCTGTACGCGGAAAACCGCGCGGGCAAGAACCTGCTGTTCGAAGGCGCGCAAGGCACGCTGCTCGATATCGATCACGGCACCTATCCGTTCGTCACGAGCAGCAACTGCGTGGCGGGTGCGGCGACCGCGGGTGCAGGCGTTGGTCCCCAGCAACTGCACTACATTCTCGGCATCACCAAGGCGTACTGCACGCGCGTGGGCGCGGGTCCGTTCCCGAGCGAACTCTATGATGCCGACAATCCGAAGCATCAGGATCCGGTCGGTATCAACCTGGCCAACGTCGGCAAGGAATTCGGCTCGGTCACGGGCCGTCCGCGCCGTACTGGCTGGCTTGACGCCGCCGCGCTCAAGCGCTCGCTGCAGATCAACGGCATTACGGGCCTGTGCATGACCAAGCTCGACGTGCTCGACGGCCTCGAGGAAGTCAAGCTGTGCGTCGGCTACAAGGTCGATGGACAGTCAGTCGACATCCTGCCGCCGGGTGCCGTGTCGGTGTCGCGCTGCGAGCCGGTGTATGAAACGTTCCCGGGCTGGAAGGAAAGCACGGTGGGCGTCAGCGAATGGGACAAGCTGCCGGTCAATGCGCGCACGTATCTCGAGCGCGTGGAAGCCGTCGCCGGCGTGCCGGTCGACATGGTGTCGACGGGCCCCGATCGTGACGAAACGATTCTGCGTCGTCATCCGTTCAAGCACTGAGCCGAAAGAACCACACTATGTCTTTGCCGAAAAGCGACGATCAGCACCTCTGGGTCAGCTGGGATGAATACCACCGGCTGATCGAACAGCTTGCGCTCGCCGTGCACGAGTCGAAGTGGAAGTTCGACAAGATTCTGTGCCTGGCACGCGGCGGTCTGCGCGTGGGCGACCAGCTGTCGCGGATCTTCGATCTGCCGCTCGCGATCCTTGCGACGAGCTCGTACCGCGAAGCCGCGGGCACGCAGCGCGGCGACCTCGACATCGCGCAATACATCACGATGACGCGTGGCGAGCTTCACGGCAACGTGCTGCTCGTCGACGATCTCGTGGATTCGGGTGTCACGCTCGCACGCGTGCAGCAGCATCTGAAAGAGCGCTATCCGGCCATCGAGTCGGTGCGTTCCGCGGTGCTCTGGTACAAGGCGTGCTCATCGGTGAAGCCGGACTATTTCGTCCAGCATCTGCCGACCAATCCGTGGATTCACCAGCCGTTCGAAGACTGGGATTCGTTGCGCCCCCACAATCTCGCTGCATGGATCAAGCGCGGCAGCAACGCGGGCCGTGGGTCCGGCATGGGTGCGGCGGACGCGGCGTCGGGCATCAGCTCGACGCAGGCCTGACACAGCCGCCGACGGCTCCTCGCGCCCCGATGTGGCGCAATCGTGGTTTGGACGTTTCGCGACGGGCAGTACAATGGTGCCGTTCGTGCGAGCGCCCGCCACGAGGGGCGCGTCTGTGTGCCAACCGATCGACTACAACGGCTGAACAAGCGTTTTCATGAGCCACACCATCGACGCGCACTACCCGGTGCGCAAACAAGGCCTGGCGCCCCTGATGGCGGCCGCCATCGGCGTAGTTTTCGGCGATATCGGCACGAGCCCGCTGTATTCGCTCAAAGAAGCCTTCAGCCCGACGCACGGCGTGCCGCTCGGACCGACCTCCATTCTCGGCGTCATCTCCCTGCTGTTCTGGGCCATCATCATCGTCGTTTCGCTCAAGTACGTGATGTTCGTGATGCGCGCGGACAACAACGGCGAGGGCGGGGTGCTTGCGCTGATGGCCATGGCCATCCGGCCGCTCGGGAAGACATCGACTGTCGCCCATGTGCTGATCGGCCTCGGGGTATTCGGCGCCTGTATGTTCTACGGCGACGCCGTGATCACCCCGGCCATTTCGGTCATTTCAGCCGTTGAAGGCCTCGAAATCGCCGCGCCACATCTGAGCGAGTACGTGGTGCCGATCACGATCGTGATCCTGATCTGCCTGTTCTATATCCAGCGCCGCGGCACCGACACCGTCGGCAAGCTGTTCGGGCCGATCATGATCCTCTGGTTCATCGTGCTGGCGATCATGGGCATCTCGCACATCGCGTCCGAGCCCCGAATCATTGCCGCGCTCAATCCGTACTACGCCTACAAGTTCATGGAGGCCCACGTGCTTCAGGCGTATGTCGTGATGGGCTCCGTGTTTCTCGTGTTGACGGGGGCCGAAGCGCTCTACGCCGACATGGGGCACTTCGGCGCGAAGCCGATCCGCTTTGCGTGGTACGGACTGGTCATGCCGTCGCTCGTGCTGAACTATTTCGGACAGGGCGCGCTGCTGCTGAACAATCCGAAAGCGATCGAAAACCCGTTCTTCCTGATGGCACCGGACTGGGCGCTCCTGCCGCTCGTCGTGCTGTCGACGGTGGCCACGGTGATCGCGTCGCAGGCCGTGATCTCGGGTGCGTTCTCGCTGACCTCGCAGGCGATCCAGCTCGGCTATGTGCCGCGCATGAAGATCACGCACACGTCCGCGCAGGAAATCGGCCAGATCTACATCCCCGTCGTGAACTGGATGTTGCTGTTCATCATTCTGTGCGTCGTCATGGGCTTCCGTTCGTCGGACAACCTCGCTGCCGCGTACGGTATCGCGGTGACGACGACGATGATCATCACGACCGTGCTTGTCGCCTACGCGATGATCGGCGTGTGGAAGTGGCGCAAGGCCGTCGTGGCGCCCATCATCACCGCCTTCCTGATTGTCGACTTTGCGTTCTTCGGTGCGAACCTGCTCAAGGTGGCCGAGGGCGGCTGGCTGCCGCTGACGATCGGCGCGATCCTGTTCTTCCTGCTGACGACGTGGTCGAAGGGTCGTCATATCGTCAAGGAACGCACGGCGGCAGACGGTATTCCGCTCGAGCCGTTCCTCGAAAGCCTGCTCGCGCATCCGCCGCATCGCGTGACGGGTACGGCGATCTATCTGACGGGCAGCGACACGCTCGTGCCGGTGAGCCTGCTGCACAACCTCAAGCACAACAAGGTGCTGCACGAGGTCACCGTCTTCATGAATTTCCAGACGCTCGACGTGCCGTATGTCGAAGATGCCGATCGGCTCGAGACGCGCGACCTCACGGGTGGCGTCTACGCGGTCAAGGCGCGGTTCGGGTTTAACGAAACGCCCGACGTGCATACGATCCTGCGCATGATCGAAGCGCGGCACGACATTGCGTTCGAGTTGATGGACACGTCGTTCTTCCTCGCACGCGAAACCGTGGTGCCGACCAAGCTGCCCGGCATGTCGGTCTGGCGCGAACGGATCTTCGCGTGGATGCATCAGAACGCTGCGAAGCCGACTGACTTCTTCAGCATCCCGGCCAATCGCGTGGTCGAGCTGGGGACCAAGATCGAAATCTGAAGCACTGTAGGATGTGACGGAGCGCTTACCCGTGCTCCGTCATTGAAGTAGCGCCATCAGCCCGCGCGCACAACGAGCGGGTTCCGTGTCCGATGTTCATACACTTCGGGGCGGAAAGCGTGGTGCCCGAGACCGGAATCGAACCGGTACGACCACGAAGCGACATGACAAGGGGTAAAAGGTGTCATGGCCGAAAACACATCCGCGCGGCGACTGATCCGCCCACGCGAGGTGGGTCGCATTGCAGCCGTGGTTGGCACCGGTATCCGTTTGAGCGCTCAACGCGAAACGTGATGCGGCCAGCGCTGCAGCATGAACGAGACCAACAAACTCAGGAGACAGCATGTCCACGTCGACACCGGCGCCTGTTACGGCGTCGCGTGACGGTACGAGCCGTACGCGCATTATCTTCGCGAGCTTTATCGGCACCGCGATCGAGTTCTACGATTTCTACGTCTATGCGACGGCCGCGGCGCTGGTCATCGGCCCCGTCTTCTTCCCGCATAGCTCTCCCGCCGCCCAGGCGCTGTCCGCCTTCGTCACGTTCGGCATCGCGTTTATTGCGCGGCCGATCGGCGCATTTTTGTTCGGCCACTTTGGTGACCGGATCGGACGCAAGGCCACGCTTGTGGCGTCGCTGCTCGTGATGGGCGGCTCCACGACACTGATCGGTTTTGTGCCCGGGTACGATTCGATCGGCGATCTCGCTCCGATCTTGCTCTGCGTACTGCGCTTCGGTCAGGGCATCGGCCTTGGCGGTGAGTGGGGCGGTGCCGCGCTCCTCGCGACCGAGAACGCGCCGGCGGGCAAGCGCGGCTGGTTCGGGATGTTTCCGCAGCTTGGGCCGTCGATCGGCTTCCTCGCATCGAACGGCCTGTTTTTTGGTCTTGCGCTGGGCCTGTCGGACGCCGACTTCAAGAGCTGGGGCTGGCGCGTGCCGTTTATCGTCAGCGCAGTGCTGGTCGGCCTCGGCCTCTATGTGCGTATGAAGATCGCTGAAACGCCGGCATTCCAGGCGGCGATCGATCGCCACGAACGGGTCAAGGTGCCTGTTGCGGAACTGTTGGGCCGGCATCTGTGGCCGACGCTGCAGGGCGCGCTCGCGATGGTCGTTTGCTACACGCTCTTCTACATTTCGACCGTGTTCTCGCTGTCGTATGGCGTGTCCGCGCTGCATATGAGCCGCCAGAGCTTCCTCGGGCTGCTCTGCATCGCCGTGGTCTTTATGGCGATTGCCACGCCGATATCGGCAATCGCGAGCGACCGTTTCGGCCGTCGACCGGTGCTGGTAGTCGGCTGCATCGCGGCGATCGCTTCGGGCTTCACGATGTTGCCGTTGCTCGGCAGCGGTGACCCCGTGCAAGTCGCGCTATTTCTGATCATCGAACTGTTCCTGATGGGTGCGACATTCGCACCGATGGGCGCGCTGCTGCCCGAACTGTTCCCGACGAACGTACGTTATACGGGCGCGGGTGTCGCCTATAACCTCGGCGGTATTCTGGGTGCATCGGTGGCCCCGTATATCGCGCAGCTGCTTGCGAATCGCGGTGGCCTGAGCTGGGTCGGCGGCTATGTGTCGGTGGCCGCGCTGATCAGCCTCATCGGTGTGCTGACGATGCGAGAGACGCGGAGCGACGATCTGATGCGCAACAGCTAAGGAAGCGGCGCAAGATACGCACTTCCGCTGCGCAGCAAGACACCTCTGCGATGCGCCAGGTGTGGCATTAAAACAGAGTCGGCCAAGCGATACGCAGCGGGGCCGCCAGATCGGCTTGCATCGGCCAGTTGTTGGACGCATAAGATGCAAAAAAGGCGGTTCGGCTATCAGCCGTACCGCCTTTTTTTTCGAGCGCGCCACGACAAACCATCAACACGCGCCCGTCATCCCATTCGCAGCGAATTACTTCTTGAGCTTCGCGAACGCTGCTGCCATTGCGTTTTGCGTTTCGGGTTCGCGTTGACGCGGTGCATTGCCTCGCGGCGCGTTGATGTTGCGCGGACCGCCGTTGCCGCTGCCCGACGATGATCCTGCGCCACGGTTGCCGCCACCGCCCGACGTCGCACCGACCTCATCGGTCATCCGCATCGTCAGTGCAATACGCTGGCGCTTGACGTCGACCTCGAGCACCTTGACCTGAACCACCTGGCCCGCCTTGACGACTTCATGCGGGTCCTTGATAAAGCGGTTCGACATCGCCGATACGTGAACGAGGCCGTCCTGGTGCACGCCAATATCGACGAAAGCACCAAAGGCTGCGACGTTCGTGACCACGCCTTCGAGCTGCATGCCGGGGCTCAGGTCGGAGATCTTTTCCACGCCTTCGCGGAACGTCGCCGTCTTGAACTCGGGACGCGGGTCGCGGCCTGGCTTTTCGAGTTCGCTCAGAATGTCGCGCACCGTCGGCAAGCCGAAGCGATCGTCGACGAATTCTGTCGGGGCGAGGCCCTTGAGCACTTCGCGATTGCCGATCAGCGCGCTGACGTCTTTCTTGACCTTCGCGACGATGCGCTCGACGACCGGATAGGCTTCCGGGTGCACCGACGAACGATCGAGCGGATTGTCGCCGTTGTTGATGCGCAGGAAGCCGGCGGCCTGTTCGAACGTCTTGTCGCCGAGGCGCGGCACCTTCTTGAGTTGCTCGCGATTCGGGAACGCGCCGTTCTGGTCGCGGAAGTCGACGATATTGCGTGCGAGCGTGGCATTCAGCCCCGACACGCGCGAGAGCAGGGCGACCGATGCTGTATTCAGGTCGACGCCGACCGCGTTCACGCAATCCTCGACGACCGCATCGAGCGAACGCGCGAGTTCGCGCTGGTTCACGTCATGCTGATACTGGCCGACACCGATCGCCTTCGGCTCGATCTTGACGAGTTCGGCGAGCGGATCCTGCAAACGGCGTGCGATCGACACAGCGCCACGCAGCGTCACGTCAAGGTCCGGAAATTCCTTGGCGGCCAGTTCCGATGCCGAGTAGACCGATGCTCCGGCTTCCGACACAACGATCTTCTGAAGCTTGAGTTCAGGGTGCTTGGCGATCAGCTCGCTCGCGAGCTTGTCTGTTTCGCGCGAAGCGGTGCCGTTGCCGATACTGATAAGTTCGGCTTGCGTCGCGATCGCCATGCGGGCGAGCTTCGCGAGCGAGCCGTCCCAGTCGCGGCGGGGTTCGTGCGGGAAGATCGTGTCGGTGGCGAGCACCTTGCCCGTGCGGTCGACGGTCGCGACCTTCACACCCGTGCGCAGGCCCGGATCGAGGCCGATCACAGCCTTCGGACCCGCCGGTGCGGCGAGCAGCAAGTCCTTGAGATTGCGCGCGAACACGTGGATCGCTTCCGACTCGGCCGTTTCGCGGAGTTGCGTGAGCAGGTCGTTCTCGAGGTGCGGCTGCACCTTGACGCGCCAGCACCAGCGGCATACGTCACCGAGCCACTTGTCAGCGGGGCGGCCTTGCTGGCGGATGCCGTTGTGGCCCGCAATACGCAGCTCGCCCGGATGCGGCGTCTGCGCGTCGAGCTCTTCGCCGAGGCCCAGCTTGACGAGAATGATCCCCGCATTGCGGCCTCGGAACAGCGCGAGCGCGCGGTGCGACGGGATCGTATTCAGCGTCTCGTCATAGTCGTAATAGTCGCGGAACTTCTCGCCTTCCTCGAGTTCCTTGCCTTCGACGACCTTCGAGCTCACGACGCCTTCGTTCCAGAGCCACTCGCGCAGCTTGCCCAACAACTCGGCCGTTTCGCCGAATTGTTCCGACAGAATGTCTCGCGCACCATCGAGGGCAGCCTTGGCATCCGCAACACCTTTTTCGGCGTCGACAAAGCGCGCGGCCTCGGTTTGCGGATCGAGCGTCGGATCGGCGAGCAGGGCGTGGGCGAGCGGCTCGAGGCCGGCTTCGCGGGCGATCTGAGCGCGCGTGCGGCGCTTCTGCTTGTACGGGAGGTAAAGATCTTCGAGTGTCTGCTTGCTGTCCGCGGCAACGATGGCTTCGGCCAGTGCGTCGGTCAGCTTGCCCTGTTCCTGGATGCTCTGGAGGATCGCGGCGCGGCGGTCTTCGAGCTCGCGCAGGTAGATCAGGCGTTCTTCGAGGTTACGGAGTTGCGTGTCGTCGAGGTCGCCGGTGACTTCCTTACGGTAGCGCGCGATAAACGGCACCGTGGCGCCTTCGTCGAGCAGTTCGACGGCGGCGGCGACCTGGCGCGGCTGCACCGCGAGTTCGGTGGCGATTCGCTGGACGATCTTCAGTGCTACGTTTTCCGACATGGTGCTGACTTCGAGTGACGGGAGCCGGGGATTGTGCCACAACGCGCGCGGGCCTCTGCGCAGGAAAGGATCGGATTACCGTACGGCCATTGGCCCGGGCCGCGCGATGCTAGAATTTGCCCATGTTCAATCGACCCATTCTGAAGCCCGCCTGCGCGTTTGTCGCCGTGTGGCTGATCTGTGCCGGTACACCGGCCCAAGCCGCCGGCGATGCGGCAAGTTCGACCGTGACCGGCCAGTCCGCAACGGGGCAGGCCGCCATGGGCCAGCCCGGGACGAGCCAGCCCGCCCAGCCCGGAACCGCCCAACGCGTCGTGGCGCAGCCGTATATGCCGGCCAGCGGCGCGAGGCCCGTTTCGACAGCGGCAGACAACGACGCGCGGCAGCAGCGGATCAATGCGCTGACCGACGACCTGAACTACCGATACGCCGTCGAGCAGCACAATTGTTACAGCACGTTCTTCGTCAACCACTGCCTCGACAAGTCACGTGACGCGATGCGCGTGGAGCGCGCGGCCATTCGTTCGCAGCAGCTCGAGCTCGACGACGAAATCCGCGCAGATCGCGCGAGCGAGCGTAACGAGAATGCCGCCATCAAGGCCGCGCAGAACCAGGCCGATGCACCGCAGCGCGCGTTGAACGAGCAGGCGAACCAGAAGCAGTATGACGATCGCCAGCGTCAGGCCCAGCTCGACCAGGCGCAGCGCGACGCACAGGCGTCGCAGCGTGCCGCGAGCGCGCCGAGCGACGCGGAGCACGATGCCGAGATGCAGCGCAAGCTTGACGCGGCGCGTCAACAGGGCGTGATCGATGCGCAGCAGCGCGCGTCGAACCAGGCTGCGTATGCGCAGAAGCAGGCCGACTATCAGGCCAAGCTCAAGCAGGCCCAGGACAACGCCTCGGCCGATGCGCAGCAGCACGCCGAAAACGCGCAGAAGTTCACGGAAAAGCAGCAGGCCGCAGCGCAGCACAAGGCCGACGTCGAGCAGCGCCAGAAGCAGGCCGCCGACAAGGCCGCGGATAAGCAGCGCCAGCAGGACGAGCAGCTCAAGCAACAGCAGCAACAGCAGCAACAGCAGCAACAGCAGCAACAGCAGCAACAGCAGCAACAACAGCAGAACCCGCAGAAATAGTCACGCTCGCGCCGGCCGCGGTCGTGACGGAACAAGCGTCCAACCGGAGGCGAGCATGCATATCACGCCCACGATCGACGAGAACGCGGTCCGCACGCGTATCGCTGAACTGGAAGCCGAGCATCATGGCCTGAATGGATTGATCGCGAAGCTTTGCGATATACCTGGCGTCAACGACTTCGAGCTTCAGCGCCTCAAGAAGCGCAAGCTCAAGGTCAAGGACACCATCCTCCTGCTCAAGCTTCAGATCGACCACGATCGCCGAGCGTGACGGCGGCAGTGCGGATGGGCAGGGGTGGTAACGGCGGCAGTGCGCGCCGGCAGGGGGTTATTCTCCGTTGTGTAGCCTGGCGTCCCGGGCTCCATGCACGGTTCGCTGTGCCGGCTCCAACCACTGTCGGATGCCGTCGCTTGCTGTTCCATGACGCGGCTTGCATCACGCCGGATAGATCGCGTGATGCGATACAGGTTTGTAATGGGCGCTGCGCGTGGTGGCGCCCAATATTGATTGTCAGAACGCTGGTTTGAATTTACGCACCGAAGTCGTCTCCCTCATGTCCGAGCCTTACCCCGATACCCCTGTTTCTCCTGCTGCCAGCGACCAGCCTGCCGACGAACGCCTTGTGGCGACGCCGGCCGCCAACGACGTGGCGGGCACGGCGCCGTCCGAAGGCGCGCCCAAGGGATCGGCCAGCCGGATCACGGGCCTCGCGTCCGCCGTCGTCGGCAAGCTCAAGCCAGCGCACGCTGCCGAGCTCGAACACATCTTCTCCGAGACGGGCCTGCTCGCGAAGCGCATCGACGGCTATCGCGTGCGTGCGTCGCAGCTCGAAATGGCGCGCGCCGTGGCGGCAGCCATGGAGGCCAGCAGCCAGGCACAGGCACGCACCGGGCTCGGCGACCTCGAACGCCCGGCACGCGCGCTGCGTGCAGAGTACGACGGCATTGCCGCACTCGACGCTGGCACATCGCGCGACAAGAAAGCGACCGACAAGAAAGCAGGCGAGGCGAGCGGCGCCGATGAGATCTCGATCGAAGACGGCGGCAACACGCTGATCGTCGAGGCCGGCACCGGCACGGGCAAGACGTATGCGTATCTCGTGCCCGCGATGCTCTGGGGCGGCAAGGTCATCGTCTCGACCGGCACCAAGCACCTTCAGGACCAGCTCTTCCTGCGCGACATTCCGACCGTCCGCGACACGCTCGTTGTGCCGGTGTCCGTGGCCATGCTCAAAGGCCGCGCGAACTACCTGTGTCACTACTACCTGCAACGCGCGTCGGACAATGGCCGGCTGCCTTCGCGTCAGGACGCTGCGCACCTTCAGGAAATCGTGCGCTTCGCAAAGATCACGCGCACCGGTGACAAGGCCGAACTGTCGAGCGTGCCCGAGAACTCGCCCGTGTGGGGCATGGTCACGTCGACGCGCGACAACTGTCTCGGACAGGACTGCCCGAACTACAAAGACTGCTTTGTGATGAAGGCGCGCAAGGAAGCGCAGCAGGCCGACATCGTCGTCGTCAATCACCATCTGTTCTTCGCCGACATCATGCTGCGCGACACCGGCATGGCGGAACTGCTGCCGACCGCGAACACGGTGATCTTCGACGAAGCGCATCAATTGCCCGAAACCGCGACGCTGTTCTTCGGCGACACGCTGTCGACGACGCAATTCCTCGAGCTTGCACGCGACTCGGTGTCGGAAGGGCTCAAGCACGCACGCGACGCCGCCGATTGGGTCACGCTGGGCGCGGCCCTCGAACGTGCGACGCGCGACGTGCGTCTCGTGTTCGGACCCGAGATTCAGCGCATGTCGATTACGCAGCTCGGCGACATCCATCCGCTGTTCGAAGCGCTGGAACACGTGCGCGACGAACTCGATGCGCTGTCGAGCGCATTGTCCGGTGCGTCCGAACGTGCGGAGTCGATCGCCAACTGCGTCCGGCGTGCGCGCGAACTGCGCGAGACACTCGACGGCTGGCTCGAATTGCCCGACGAGGCAACAGCACAGAGCGCACAAAACGAGGCCCAGAAGCGCGGCGAACGTGCCGTCGCAACGCGTGGTTCCGATGCGAAGGCTTCGTCGAGCGATACAAGCGATGCCAAGTCGGGAGGCACGAAGCCCAAGGAAGGGTACGTCGAGGAAGTGGTCCGCTGGGTCGAAGTGTTTTCGCACACGGTACAGTTGCACGAAACACCGCTGTCGGTCGCGCCGATCTTTGCCAAGCAACGTGCGGGCACACCGCGCGCCTGGGTCTTTACGTCGGCAACGCTGTCGGTCAAGGGTGACTTTAATCACTACTCGGCGCAGATGGGGCTCAACGCAAAGCGCTCGATGACGTTGCCGAGCCCGTTCGATTACGACGAGCAGGGCCTGCTCTATGTGCCCCGCGACATGCCGCAGCCGCAGTCGCCGAACTTTACCGATGCCGTGTTCAACGCTGCTTTGCCGGCGATCGAGTCTGCACAGGGCGGCGCATTCATCTTGTGCACGACGTTGCGCGCCGTGGACCGGATGGCATCGAAGCTTCGCGACGTCTGTGCGACGCGCGGCTGGAACTATCCCGTGCTCGTGCAGGGCGATGCGAGCCGCACGGAGTTGCTCGACCGTTTCCGCGCGCACGGCAATGCGATCCTGATCGGCAGCCAGAGCTTTTGGGAAGGCGTCGACGTGCGCGGCGATGCGCTACGTCTCGTGGTGATCGACAAGCTGCCGTTCGCGCCGCCCGATGATCCTGTGCTCGCGGCTCGACTCGACGCGCTGACCAAGAAGGGCTTGAGCCCGTTTGCCGTGCATCAACTGCCGCAGGCTGTCATCACGCTGAAGCAGGGCGCAGGCCGACTGATTCGTGCAGAGACCGACCGCGGCGTGCTGATGATTTGCGATTCGCGAATCGTCGACAAGCCCTACGGCCGCCGCATCTGGCAAAGCCTGCCACCGTTCAAGCGCACGCGGGATGTGGAGATGGTGCAGGCGTTTTTTGATGAGCACCGCGCGCGGTAAAAGCGACCACGTGAAGCTCGACTCGGATTTATAAATATAAAAGGCAATCCGTGAATACATCGGTCGTCATGGGGTTGGCGGCATTGTGTGTGGGTCTTGCGCTAACGGGCACAGCGAGCGCGCTCGATGATGCGTCGCCAGGCGTAAAGCCCGACTCACCGCTCAACGAGCGCGACCTCATCGTCGAGGTCGAGCGACCCAAAGCAAAGCTGCGGGTCACGATGTTCTTCCCTCCGTACGGCGGCCCGTTTCCTCTTGCGCTCGTGAACCACGGCGCGGCGCACGAGCCGAAGAAGATGCCGAAATACGGCGACGAGTTCATTCCCTACTACTTTCTGTCGCGTGGATACGCCGTCGCGCTTCCGTTGATGCGCGGATACGGCGACTCTGAAGGGCGTATGGCGCCAGCAGGCTGCGATTCGGTGCTCGAAGGATCGCGCGCGGCGGCCGATATCCGCCAGGTCCTGGATGTCGTCAAAGCCGAACCCGGCATCGATCCATCGACAATCATCGTCGCCGGCAAGAGCATGGGTGGGTGGCACACGCTTGCGTTCGGCGCGACACAGCCTGCCGATGTCCGTGCTATCGCGAGCTTCTCCGGCGGATATAAAGAGTCAGATTGCGCCACACCCGATCAAGCGCTGATTCAAGGCAGCGCGACACTGGGGAGCAAGACTAAGATCAAGTCGATCTGGTTTTTCGGCGAAAACGATCAGATCTTTTCGTCGTCAACCTGGCACGCAATGTTCAATGCGTACAAGGGAGCGGGTGCGCCCACCGAATTGGTCGATGTAGGGACGTTTCAGGACGATGCGCACGCCGTGTTCGCATCTGCCGCCGGGCTGGCCGACTGGATCAGCAAGATGGATGCGTTTCTCGCGTCCGTAGGGCTGCCTCACACGGAGATCTACCCCGGATACCTTCCGAAGTCGGGACCGGCTGCGACAAACTACGCCGACATCAACGATCCGCGCGCGGTTCCGTATCTCTCGGAGAAAGTCGCAAAAGCGTATCTGGACCGATTCAAGTCCTATCCGCTGCCACGCGCGATGGCGGTCGGGCTGGGCGGAGCCAGTGTCATCTCCAACGCGGTCGATACGTCTGAAGCTGCCTTAGCCGATTGCCAGGCGCATACGAGCTATTGCCAACTCTATGCCGTCGACAATTCAGTCGTGTGGACGGGGCAGGCGGGTGCACCGGCAGCGACCAAGTTCGCACGGCTCGACGATGCGACCGCAGTCCCCTTTTTGAATCCGGCGGGCCGGGCAGGGTATTTGAATTTTCTGCAACTGCAACGACCCCGTGCATTTGCCGTCGCCCCGGATGGTGCCTGGGGATCAGCGGCCGGATACGATGCGATGACCACCGCGCTCGTCCGTTGTGGGCAAGGTCACGAAGGGTGCGAGCTGTATGCGGTCGACGCCAATGTTGTCTGGCCGGACACACATCATCCGCAGCCGAGACGGTGAGAATCAGTACCCAAGGGCGACGGGGAACGTAAGAACGTGAGCAGGCCGAGTCGATTGCGCTCCCACCGATACGACTAGCGAGTCAGTTCGGCCCGTTCCACGTTTGCCAGGCTTCGAGGCGCCACACCGACCGGCGTTTCCACGGAATCTGCATCAGAGACAGTCACACTTGTGGGTGTCTCTCCCTCCTGCAGACCGGCTTTGAAATCCTTGATCGCACCTCCGAGGTCCGAACCCAGATGGCGAAGCTTCTTGGTCCCGAAGACCAGGCTTACGATCGCCAGCACAATCAGCCAATGCGCAATGCTCAGGCTACCCATATTCACAATTCCTCGTTGTAGATGAAGTCAGACGTCGCACTGATCAAGTAGCGCGTTCGCAGATCGTAAGCGTTTTGCCTTCTCTCGTTCATCAGATCTGCTTATGACCGCATCGAGAAAAGTTGATTGGTCATTCGCGCCCCACATTCCTAGTATTCGGCCCACCGAGCGAGAAGTCATGCCTCGATTCGCTGGTGTGTGATCGGCGCTGTCATGCGGCGCCGATGCATGTATCCGAGTCATGGCTTCTTGTTCGTTCATGTCGACGCCCCGGCCTCGAGGTATGAGACCAGCCCGTTGCCGGGGTCACACTCAACGCAATGATCAGGAATGACACCATGACCGATTTGAAACGTCGTAGCGTTCTGGCCGGTGCGGCAGCGGGCGCCGTCGCACTGGGCGCAGCAGCGGCAGCGCGAGCCGCCGAGTTCGGCAATCCCGATCGCCCCGCGCAAGGTGCGGTGAATTCGACGGCTGCCGCGCTCTCCGAGCCGGGTCCGCAAAATCCGCAACTTCGCGATGTACTGCCGTCGTTCAACAACCCGCCGGCGACCGACGTCGGCGGAATGGCGATTCCCTGGGCCTCGTTCAATGAAGCGCACAAGCGCATTCAGGCAGGTGGCTGGGCGCGCGAAGTCACGACCAAGGCGTTCCCCGTATCGAAGGACATCGCCGGTGTGAATATGCGCCTCGGACCCGGCGGCGTACGCGAGTTGCATTGGCACCAGCAGGCCGAGTGGGCCATCATGGTCAGCGGTGAAGTGCGCATCACGACGATCGATACGAAAGGGCGCGCGGAAGTGTCGGACGTACAGACCGGCGACATCTGGTATTTCCCGCCGGGCCTGCCGCACTCGCTACAGGGCCTTGGCGACAATGGCGGCGAATTCGTGCTGGCCTTCGATAACGGTGCTGCCGGCGAATTCAACACGCTGATGGTGTCGGACTGGCTCGCGCATACGCCGCCGGATATCCTCGCGCAGAACTTCGGTGTGCCGGCCGAGAAATTCAAGGAGATCCCGCTCGAGCAGCTGTGGATCTATCAAGGCGCGAAGGCAGGCCCGCTGGCCGCGGATCAGGCGTATTGCACGTCGCCTGAGGGCCGGCCCGATCATCCCTTCATCTTCCGCATGGGATCGATGCCCCCGACCGTTTCGAGCGCGGGCGGTGAAGTGCGGATCGTCGACAGCCACAATTTCCCGGTGTCGAAGACGGTCGCTGCGGCGCTCGTGACGGTCCGTCCGGGCGGCCTGCGCGAACTTCACTGGCACCCGGACAACGATGAATGGCAGTACTACATCAAGGGTACGGGGCGCATGACGGTGTTCAACACAGGCCCTGAAGCACAGACCGTCGACTTCAATCCGGGCGACATCGGCTACGTCGAAAAGAACCTCGGCCACTACATCAAGAACACCGGCAAAGAGGACCTCGTGTTTCTCGAGATCTTCAAGTCGGATCACTTCTCCGAGGTCACGCTCGCGCAGTGGCTCTCCAATGTGCCGCGACAGTTGCTGAAAGAGCACCTGCGTGTCGACGACGAGACGCTCGATGCGATTCACAACCTCAAGCATCGCCGCGACGTGCTCGCCTGACTGGGCGTGCTGTGATGTGCATCGCCGATGACATGGCCCGGCCTGTGTCGCAGCGGACCTGTCTCAGGCCTGCTGCGCCCGCAACGGGTGCCGTGGCTCGGCGATGCACGACGACTTGCATCTCCGGGCGCCGATTTGAATTGGCCCATCGCACTACCTTGAGGAGACATCCGTCATGCTAATGGCGATCAAACGCACCGCAAGCTACGCACTGTCCGTCGAATCGACTGCCGACACGGTGACGGCCATCCGTGAAGCACTCGACGACCGGCGCCGCGGCATTCGTGCGCTGCTGCCGCTGGCCGGACCGGCCGTGATCGCCTCGGTCGGCTCTATGGACCCGGGCAACTTCGCGACCAACATCCAGGCTGGATCAACGTATGGATATGAGCTGCTCTGGGTCGTGTTGGTCTCGTCGCTCGTCGCGATGCTGTTTCAGGCCATGTCGGCGAAGCTTGGCATCGTCACGGGCCGCAGCCTTGCCGAAGTGTGCCGTGACGAATTTTCAAAGCCGCTTGTGATCGGCATGTGGATCGCGTCGGAGATCGCGGCGATCGCCACCGACCTCGCCGAATTCATGGGCGCGGCGATGGGGATCTCGCTGCTGTTTCATGTGGCGATGGGGTGGGGGCTTCTGATCACCGGCATCGTGACGATGGGGATTCTGTCGCTCGACAAGCGCGGCTTTCGTCCGCTGGAAATCGTGATCGCTGCACTGATCAGCGTGATCGGCCTCAGTTATCTGTGCGAGCTGCTGATTGCACCGCCGAACTGGCATGCGGCGATCTTTCATACCTTCGTGCCGCATCTGCACGGCAGCGATGCGCTGATGCTCGCCGTTGGTATCGTCGGTGCGACGATCATGCCGCACACCATCTATCTGCACTCGGGCCTGACACAGAATCGGGTGACGGTGCGTAACGACTATCAGCGGCGCAGACTGGTCCGGTTTTCGAACCGCGAAGTCATCGTGGCGCTGGGTTTTGCCGGACTCGTGAATCTTGCGATGGTCGCCATGTCGGCCTCGGCATTTGAAAAGCGGGCGCCGGGCATTTCGGATATCGCCACCGCGTATCACACGTTGACGCCGCTGCTGGGTGCAGGCGCAGCGACGTTGTTTCTCGTCGCGTTGCTCGCATCGGGCATCTCGAGCTCGGTGGTCGGGACGATGGCCGGTCAGACCATCATGCAAGGCTTCATGGGTTTCAAGACGCCCGTGATGGCTCGGCGTCTGATCACGATGGTGCCCGCCGTTGTGGTGTGCATGACCTGTAACCCGATGAGCGCCATGATCGACAGTCAGATCGTGCTGAGCCTGATCTTGCCTGTGCCGCTCATGGCGCTGGTTGTCGTGTCGTCGCGGCGCTCAGTGATGGGCGGGTTTGCGGCGAGCCGGAAACTGATCGTCATCGCCGCTGTCGCCGCGGCCGTGATCGTGGCCCTCAACGTCGCGCTCATCTGGCAAGCCGTGCTTTCGTAGCAGCGAGCGCGTGCGAAGCGCGACTTCAAGGCTTGCCGTCGTTGCGACCGGCGTGGGCAGGGTTAGCGTCTCTGGAGCAGCATATTTCTCGTGCTGATGAGTCATGCCCGTATGCACGTTGTCGATACCCGTGAAGTGCGCGAGCCGGTCTTTGCCTTCTGCGAGAAGGAATTCCCTGAAGTCGAGGGCGCCGGGTGGAAGGTGGCGATCCGCGCGATGGACGAGACACCAGTGGCGCCGGACCGGAAACCCTTGCACGTCGAGTACTTTCAACAAGCCCGCGCGGACTTCCGATTGAATGGTCTGTGCAGGCAGAAAGCTGATGCCGATATCGGCCATCACGGAATGCTTGATGGCCTCCGCACAACCGATTTCCATAAAACGCGGCGCGCTCGACGGGTTCCGGAACGCTTCATTGACGGCACTGCGCGTGTCCGTACCGTTTTCCCTGACGATCAGACATTCGTCGGCGATGCGCGACAGCGGGATGTCGCGTTCGCTTGCAAGCGGGTGCGACGGTGACGAGACCAGCACGAACGGGTTCGGCGCGAAGGGCTCGCAGACGATTGCAGGATCGTCGGGGGCGTGCACCATGATCGCCAGATCGATCTCGTCGCTGCGCAGCAGGGTGATCAGCTGATCGCGACGCCGCACATTGAGGTCGAGATCGAGGCCGGTCGCCTGATGCATGAACGCACTGATCAAATGCGGAAACATGTAACTGCCAGAGGTGATGAGGCCCACACGCAAACGCGGCGAAGTGCCTTTTTTCAAGGTGGCGAACGATTGCTCCGCCGCTTTCAGATCCGCGAGGATCGTCATGCTGTGGCGGAGCATGAGCTTGCCCGCATCGGTCAGGGCAATGCGCTTGCCTGCGTGACTGAATAGCGCCACGCCCGCGAGGTCTTCGACCTGTTTGATCTGCATCGACACCGCGGGTTGGGTCAGATGAAGGTCTTCTGCCGCACGCGAAAAGCTCAGGTTTCTCGCAACACTTTCGAAAGTTTTTAGTTGGCGAATTGTTATGTTTTTCATTCGCTGCCTTGTCTCCAAAGGAAAAACAATCGGCCTTCTTTAGCAAGGCTGATTAATACAATCGCAGTGTATGACTAAAACTTAAATCGTGCTGTGAAGGTGATTGCGAGAAGTCTTTAAATATTTCTAATGTGAAATTAAAATAGAGTACAGTTTAATCGGATTAATAAAGATATTGGAAAACAAGGGTACAGTGGGCTCGAATGCCTCATCCCGGCGCCGATGCAGGGCCCGTAACACGGAATCGTTCTAAATGATTTTTATGTGATCCATGCATGTGCCTAGAAATTGTAGGTATAACTCGGTCTCACAATAATTAAATCGCAATTAACATACTTCTTTTTATTGAAAGGTCGTTGCATGCGACTTGAGTGCGGAGATTGCCGTCATGCGCAGCGTAAGACGTTCTTTGGATTGGGCAGGGCACCTTATCGGCATGCAAAGACAGTGACGATATTTAGCACCGTCGGCGATGCAAAAGGGAAAAGGTGCGGACATTACGCAGCCGCGTCGATGAGCCAGGACCGGAACGCCGCAATGCGAGGTAGCGCCGCGCAGTCGGGGCGGTACACGATGTAGTACGCCAAGGACGACGGCAGCGAAACATCCGGAAAGAGCCGAACCAGACGACCTGCGGCCAGATCGTCGCGGGCCATCACGCTGCGGGCGAGCGCAATGCCCTGGCCGTCGATCGCGGCTTGCAATACTGCCGCGGAATTGTTGATCTTCATCCCGCGTTTGACCGCACTTTTTGTCGCTCCCGCTTTGCGCAACCAGTCACTCCACGAGGGGAAGCCTGACTGTTCATCCATTGAGAGATCGTGGATCAGCGTTTCTTGCGTCAGATCGGCCGGTGTGCGCATCGCGCGATGCTGGCTCTTGAACTTCGGTGAGCACACCGGATAGACCTCTTCATCCATCAGTTTCTCCGCCGCTAAACCCGGCCAGCTTCCTGAGCCATATCGAACACCGATATCGATCTGCTGCGCGACGAAGTCGACGGGCTTCAGGCTGGTGTCGAGCCGAACATCCATATCGGGCCAGGCTGCCTGGAACGTGTCGATGCGCGGCAACAGCCATTTGGCGGCGAATGCGGGACTCACCGTCACCGTGAGCACACCGCTTGTCGATCCTTCCTTGAGCCGTTCCATACCGATTGCAAGACGATCAAAGCCTGCCCGAATGTCGGGCAGCGCGCGCTCGGCCACCTCCGTCGGAATCAGCCGCGTGCGACCGGCGCTGGCGCGTGCAAACAGCTGCGTTCCAAGTGCATCTTCAAGCGTTCGCACCAGTTGACCGACCGCCGCGGGCGTGACGTGAAGCTCGGCGGCGGCAGCGGAAAAGCTTTGGTGCCGTGCGCTGGCCTCGAAAGCGCGCAGTGCGTTGAGGTAAGCAATCGACTTCATGGCGATAAAGATTTTCTTTGGATGGCTGACACTTTATCTCGTTTGTGCGCGTAGAGGGCTCGCATAAGAATGAACCCTGTCCTGCGATATCCAAGGTGGATAAGCGGGTTTGACGCGGCAACGTCGGTCGATTCGTGTCGCGAAAAGATTTTCTTCCTATTCTGAAAGGTGCATCGTGAGCAAACAGTTCGAAGGCAAGACATTGCTGGTCGTGGGCGGCACAAGCGGGATCGGGCTGCAGACTGCCCGAGTGGTGATGGCTGAGGGGGCTAGTGCGATCATTGTGGGTAGCCGCGCCGACAAGACCGAAGCGGCACGTCAGGAGCTTTCGGCCATGGGTAAAGTCACCGCGTTGACGGCCGATCTGTCGAATGACGATGCGGTGACTGGGCTATTGGCAACGCTCGATGCATCGCATGCGGATATCGATCTGCTCGTGAACGCGGCCGGCGTGTTCCTTCCCAAACCGTTCCTCGAGTATGATCGGAACGACTACGACCTGTATATGAACCTGAACAAGGCGTTCTTCTTCATTACGCAAAAGGTCGCAGCGAATCTGGTTTCGAAAGGACGGCCAGGTGCCATCGTCAACATCGGTTCGATGTGGGCCAAACAGGCGATCGCCGCCACACCGTCGTCGGCGTATTCGATGGCAAAGGCCGGGCTTCATTCGCTGACGCAACATCTGGCGATGGAATTGGCGCCGAAGGGCATTCGCGTGAACGCGGTCTCACCTGCTGTGGTGCAGACGCCGATCTATGAAGGGTTCATTCCGAAGGCCGAAGTGCATGGCGTCCTGCAAGGCTTCAACGGCTTTCACCCGATCGGACGTATCGGTACGCCGACCGATGTCGCTGAGGTCGTCGCATTCCTGCTGTCCGACAAAGCTGGCTGGGTCACGGGCGCGATCTGGGATGTCGATGGCGGGGTGATGGCTGGCCGTAACTGAGAAAGCGTGTACGACGCGTGCGTGCACGAGACGTTCTGGAATTCTGCTTATGCTGGTGAACGCTGATTTTTCGTGCCGCGCCGTCGTTACGCCCGATCAATATCAATGGGTCATGTCGCCTCAGGGTGGCGTTGAGCGTGTGATGCTCGACAGGCTTGGTGACGAGAAGGCGAGAGCGACGAGCATCGTTCGCTACGCGCCGGCTTCGCATTTCCCGGTGCATGCCCATCCCGGTGGCGAGGAAATCCTTGTGCTTAACGGGACGTTTTCAGACGCGAGCGCCGATTTTCCAGCAGGCTGGTATCTGCGCAATCCGCCGGGGTCGTCACACGCGCCGTTCAGCACGGAAGGCGCGACGATTTTCGTCAAGCTCTGGCAGATGAGCGCCAACGACAAGCGATCGGTGCGCATCGATACACGCGATCCACAATCATGGCGTCAGCAGGGCGAGCACTGGATGTGTCCGCTCTTTTCGAGTGACTCGGAAACCGTATGGCTACAGCGTGTGTTACCTGGACAAACACTGTTCGCGGATACGCGCGGCGGCGTCGAGCTCCTGGTGATCGACGGCGCCTTGCAATCGGATGCCGGACTGCTTCAAAGCGGGAGCTGGGTCCGTCATCCGGCGTTGGCCTCATCGGCCGTTGCCCACAATCCGCGCCCTGTGCCGGCGGCGATTGGCGTGAGTCAGGAGGGCGCGACGGTGTACTTGAAGACCAGACATCTGGCCCATCTTGTGGCGAGTGCTTAGTCGTCTCGCGTGATGCAGCTCATGCGAGATGTGTTTAACGGCAATGCGGCGGAAACGCAGAGAAAACGCAGAGAGAATCGGCATGACCGGTAAATCGATCAAACTGAAACAATTGCAGGGCACCTACGCAATCACCCGGCACGCGCCTGACGCTGCTATTCCGGCATGGGCAGATGGAAGCGGATTTGTGTGCATGGCTCGCACGGAAGACGAACTGTCGATCGTCTGTCTGCAGTCTCGCGTGCCCGAGGGCTGTCAAATCGATCGCGACTGGACGTGTTTCAAGTTCATCGGTCCGTTCGCCTTCGGGGAGACAGGGATCGTACTGTCGGTCATCAAGCCCCTTTCGGAGGCCGGCCTCGGCATCTTCGTCGTGTCCACGTTTGACGGCGATCATCTGCTCGTGAAAACGGAAGACCTCGCCGCGGCCGTAAAGCTGCTGACTGGCGCGGGGCACCAGCTGCAATGATCAGTCTTGTCGGCAGCACGCCGCATGCGCTCGGTGCGCTGCCGCCGGGTGAAGCGATGTGTCGTCGTGGTGCGTACTTTTAGTCCGCTTCTTTCTTGGCCAACGCGTAGTAGTGAGTTCGCCCGCTTCCGGCCTCGGTGAATTCGACGATGTAGTTGCCAGCGGGCACGGTCATCGGCGGAAAACCCCCGAACATGGCCCCGTCCTTGATGGTTTCATCGGACTGCGACACGCGAGAGACGTTGAAGTAGGCCACACGCTGGTCGAGTGCATCGCACATGACGGCGACATAGGTTGTCTTGCTCGCCGCCCAACCACGGCATTTCCAGCCTTTCAGGATTGCATCGCCAGTTGTCGGACTTAAGAACGAGACGTCCAGACCGTTGCGACCTTTGCGGATCGAGATGCCTGAGAAATGCCGATAATCGACTCGGCTGTCTGTGACCTCGTAGTTTCCAATCAAGGCAGCAGATGCCGTGTCTAACTCCGCCTTCTGATCGGCGACCGAGCGAGGATCTTGATAGCTTAGGCAGCCGGACAAGGAGAGTGCGAGTACTACGGGGGCGAAGCGATGAGGGCGCATAGCGGAGGAAAGCCGAGTTGTTGCGGATGGCACCGAATCGAAAGCGTGTCGTATCAACGTGCCTCAGAGCGATTCCAAGGATTCACGATGCAAGCAGGCAGCGATGCTGCCTGCCGCCTGCATGTCCTCGAGCGAGGCTAGACAAGGCAGTTACATCTTGCCTTTGTCAGTCGAGATCGAAGCCGTCTTGCCCGGTTCGGCGCCCGTGTACTTGAGGTCTTCGAGTTGCTTGGGCGCGGTTTGCGGATCTTCAAGCGTGGGCGTGATGTGGCCAACAAAAAGACCCATGCTGACCGAGGTGCGCACGTAGCGGGTTTCTCCGGCGTGCAGCGTGAAGTCCACCGTTTCTTCGACCTCGGTCGACGTGGATACCGTGTACGCGCCCGGAGGTTCGTCCAGGTAGAAGAACCCACCAGGCTTCGACCGACCTACGACTTGGCCGTTGAGATGGATTTCAGGCTGAATGGCTGCGCCAGCGAACGAACCAGAGCGGAAGAAGTAGACACGCCCCTTGTCGGCTGAAAGCGTCGGAAGCGATGCAGATGTCTCTTTGAATCCGGGCCCGCTTGCGCAGCCCGTCGCGATGAGCGCAGCGCCCGTTGCGAGCACTAAAGTTCGGTAGTTTGTTTTCATTCGATTCTCTTGCACTTGTCGAAAAGCGCGAACCCGCGCCGTTGCCAGATTCGGCTCGACCGATCGCGCAGCGCTTCGTGCGTGTCGCACGCTGCTCGCCCCTATATCCGTCGAGTTGGCGAATCCTTAGACAAATTAACGACACGAACCAGAGAATCTTTATATCTTCGCCATGACGCGCGCGAACGCGTGTCACGGCTTGACCGTGTACCTCAACATCCGATCCCGCGACGACTGCAGCAGTCGCGTCATGGCCGAAGCGGCCGCATCCGCCTGACGCGAAACAATGTGATCCTGACAGCATCGTGTAAAGCGAGATCTTCACTCGGTTGCGCGGCCTGCTGTTGCAGCATCTCCGACGTAGCGAATCGGAGGAATAGCGCCAACAAAGATAATCGTATCTCGTTGCTTCGGTGGGTAATTTAGGCGAGCGAATCGTCAGGCGGGAGAAAACAAGCAAGCTTTGCAACAGCAGTTTTGTGCGCCGTCGACTGAAAAACTAAAAGACAACGGAAGGGTCTGAAGTTGATTACCCTCTTTGCTGAAATAAAATAGAAAGAATGGTGCAATAACAATGAAGGTAATTTTTTGTAAGCATATCGCTCGATAGAAATTTCATTTGTATTAAAATTACTTGATAATTGAACCACCCATATCTTTGAGGGCACGTCACGGTGTAGCCATCGATTGAGCAGTAGTTAGTGAGGTTTACCCGAGGATTGATTTGTTCCAGCGACTAGTGAACGAGCTTATAAAACTAGATTGATGCAATCTGAAGGCTTTGTCGCGGACGTTCGATCGTTCTTTGTTCAAGAACAAGAAAATGATAAATCGAATTACCTGTATTTCGATGTTTTTATTTGTTGCGCTAATTTCAGGGTGCGCGGCGGGCGAATCTACAAAACAGGGGTTCCCGAAAGGGCTCACGCCAATCGATCTGCGTATTGCCAATAGTGTTGCAACGATTAATTTTAGCCTAAGCGCGGTTGATATTCGAAATAATCCAAATCCGGTGATGCTTGCTCTGCAAGTCCTGCTTCCCGCCACTCGATCGGACTTAATGAATAAATATCAAAACACCATACTTGATGTGACTGGTAATCGATTCGGTGTCTTGACGGAAAATGAAATAACACGTCCCGCTCCACATCACCCTATTAGGTTGTACGTCACGTGGGTAGATTTAAACAACAATCGTGTTGTAAAAAGTGGAGACGTAGTTACGCAGTCCGGTTGGCAAGGTAGAGTTGCCGTTGCCGCGGGCCCATCCCTAACGTTGGATTCGATGCGGTTGCCGGCTGGTCGATACCAAATCACCGTTAAAACATTAAATAACGACGATAGATTCGATTCGGGATTTTGGGTCGGACTATGTGTTGGAACAATCTGGGAATAAACGACGTCCGGTACGCTTGCGATCAATATTGCTGCGCCAGGAACCCTGGATCGAGACGGTAGACGTCACAGCCGATTTGGTCCTGTGGGACTTCGGGAGCCGTTCCGCCGCCGCTCGTGCGGCTGCCGAGTTTGTAACCGCAGCTGATGCCTCCTACAGGGCCGCGTTGGGAACATCTTTCGCTAACTTGGCGAAGGACTATTACTCTGCACTTGGCGCCGCTGGTGCCGCCGCCGCGAAAGAAGCAGCTCAGGGGGCCGCACAAACCGAAGCGGCCGCACAGATTCACGTCGATCACGGCGTGGCGCCTATGTCGGACGTCCTGCAGGCTTCGACTTCGGCTGAGGAGGCGCGCTTTGACTACGAAAAAGCGCAAAGCGAGTGCCGATCCGCGTCAGGCGCGCTGGCGTTGGATATGGGCCAGGATCCCTCGCTGCCGCTCGACTTGCCGGATGTAGCGGTGGCGTTGGAAATTCAACCGCTGACGGCATACTCGGTTCGTGAACTGCTCGAAGAAGCGAACGACAACGATCCGAATATTGCTTCTGCGGTGCCTCAGCGAAACGCCGCAGCTGTCCAGATTGACAAGGCAGTCGCTGACGGATTGCCGTCGATTTCGCTCGAGGGGAAATACACGCGCAACAATCAACCCGCCAGTCTGGGGTCGGGCATACCCGAGTTCCCTGCGACCAGGCGCGATTGGTACATCAGCGTGGTCGTGAAGATTCCGCTGTTTGAGGGCTTCTCTCGCTCATATCAGATACGGGAGGCTCAAGCAAAAGCGGCGGAACAGGATGAGGTGATCAACGACGCGAGACGCCAACTGGCAAACGGCGTGTGGACCACGTACGAAACGGTGGTGGAGAGCGGCGAGAACGTCAAATCGACGGAGGGACTTCTCGAAGTCGCGAGGAAATCGTTTGACGTGGCTAACGCGCGCCATAAGGGTGGCACGGGAACAATGCTAGGCACCTCAATCGCATACCGCGATTTGATGCCTTGGACACGAAAGGTCTTCGTCAAAAATGTGACTGCCTTACCGCATCAAACGGACGCGTAGATGGACACCAGACTTGATATGTGCCAAGCCCGCGACGGGAGGGGCGTCCGTGCTCGCGTCACGGCTTGACGGTATACCTCAACATCCGATCCCGCGACGACTGCAGCAGTCGCGTCATGGCCGAAGCGGCCGCATCCGCCTGACGCGAAACAATGTGATGCCTGACAGCATCGTGCAATGCGAGATCTTCACTCGGTTGCGCGGCCTGCCGTTGCATCATCTCCGACGACACGCGCAGCGCGGCCTTGATCGCGTTGCCGATCGTGATGAACATCCCGTTCTGGGAAATGGTGATGATCGCCATATGGAACTCGAGGTTCGCATCGGCAGCCGCGCGAATATCCGAGTTTCCGCGTTCAGCAGTCTGCGTATAGGCCGTGGCCAGCTCGGCATAGCGGCGCTCGATCAGCTGAAACGCCTCATCGCTGCCATGCCGCGCCGCCAGAAAACTCGCCCGTGGTTCGAAACACATGCGCATTTCAAAGATGTCTTCGACGATCTTCGAATCGAACTGCGCGTTGAGCCGCCATGCAAGGACGTCGCGGTCGAGCAGGTTCCAGTCTGAAAAGGGCAGCACGCGCGTGCCGATCTTCGGCGACACTTCGATCAGCCGCTTGCCTGCAAGCTGCTTGATCGCTTCGCGGATGGTCGTCCGGCTCACGCCATAGGCGCTGCACAGCTCGCTCTCGACGGGCAGCACATCGCCCGGGGCGAATTCGCCCGAGACGATGCGCATCCCGACAATCTTCGCGACCTGTGCCGTCATGGTGCCCACGACCGGCTCGCGCTCGAACATCACGCCCCCTTCATAAACGTCCTGCACGGCTTGCCTGGCCGTTACCGGGCGGTCGTCACGATGACGTTCCACGAACCCGGTTTAAGCCGCGCGCGGATCCGTTCCCCGTCGACCGATACCGCGGAGTTTACCGCCGGCGCGACTGTCATCGGTGCATCGACCGTGTTCACGGCCTTCATATTCGAATGATGCAGCTCGATGGCCTGATCAAGCGTGCGCTCCTTGCCGAGGCCGCGAAGTTCGATATCAAGCTCCATCTCGTCGGTCAAATGACGGTTCAGCGCAAACACGGTGGTCGTGCCCGATGCGCGATCGTCGACGACCGCCGAGTAGAGATACGGAATCTCCGGGAACGTCTCGGCCTCATACGAAGCGGATTCGACGATCGGCTTCAGCACACGGCCATGACCGAATCTCGACGCCTGCGAGAACGGATAGAAGATCGTCTGCCGCCATGCCTTGCCACCCGGCTCGGTCATGATCGGACCAATCACGTTGACCAGCTGCGCAAGACACGCCGTCTTCACGCGATCGGCATTGTTCATCATCGTGATCAGCGCGCCACCGACCACGAGTGCGTCTTCGTGGTTGTAGACCTCTTCGATCAGGCGTGGCGCTTCAGGCCAGCCGGGCTTGCGCAGATCGTTGATCGAACGCGCCTTGTACCAGACATTCCACTCGTCAAACGACAGCATGATGCGCTTGGACGAATGCTTGCGCGCAGCGACGCTGTCGGCGACCGCGACGATCTCCTTGATGAAGAGATCCATGACTTCGATATTGCCGAAGAACTCGGCCGTCGAATCACGGCGGTTTTCGAAGTAGGTGTGCAGCGAGATGAAGTCGACCTGCTCGAAGCAGTGTTCGAGCACGCGGTCTTCCCACATGCCATAGGTCGCCATGTCGTGCGTGGACGAGCCGCAGGCCGCGAGCTGGATGGTCGGGTCGACCATGCGCATAAGCTTCGCGGTTTCGAGTGCGGCACGGCCGTATTCGTCGGCCGTCTTGCGGCAGATCTGCCACGGGCCGTCCATCTCGTTGCCGAGGCACCAGAACTTGATGTCGTGCGGCTTTTCGTAGCCGTGTTCGCGGCGCAGATCGGAGAGCGCGGTGCCGCTCGGGTGATTGCAGTACTCGATAAAGTGCCGCGCATGGTCCGGGCCGCGCGTACCGAGGTTCACGCCGTACATCGGCTCGATATCGAGCTCGCGGCACCATTCGATAAATTCATTGGTACCGAACTGATTCGTTTCGGTCGAATACCAGGCGAGATCGAGGCGGCGAGGGCGCTTGTCGCGCGGGCCGACACCGTCTTCCCAGTTATAGCCCGACAGAAAATTGCCTCCCGGATAACGGACGATCGTCGGGCCGAGTTCGCGTGTGAGTTCCATGACATCTTTGCGGAAACCGCGCGCATCGGCGTTCGGATGCGTCGGCTCGTAGATGCCGGTGTAAACACAGCGGCCCATATGTTCGACAAACGTGCCGAAGACGCGTCGGTCAAGATCCGCGACGACGAAGTCGCGATCGACGACGAGACGGGAGGCAATCATGTTTGGATCCTGTAGCTAAAGGGTGGCGAATGTGAAGCGCGTGCGAAATGAGCGTGATGTAAAAAGCGTGTCGTGCGAGTGCAATGTGCGAGTGCTGCGTATGTGCCCTGTGTGCAGGGGCTCTGTATGAGTCCGGTCTGCCGGCGACGACCCGTCCCCGGCATGCCTGCGTCAAGCCTTCGCGTCGCCGGAGGCCAACCTCCGGACGACGCGCTGGCGTGCGCCGACTTACTTCGACAACAGCTTGTTGGTACGTTCTTCGCCGTCCTTCTGGACATCGGCGACCGACTTGCCCGTCGAGAGCATGTTGCTGATTTCTTCACCGACGATCTGCTGGATCGCGAACTGGCGCGGTACCGTGTTCGGCAGCGAATAGCCCGTCGACGCGATTTCCTTGATATCGGAGCGATGCGGCAGCGCGTTGAAATCGGCGCTGTCGATGACCGACTGACGTGCCGGGAGGTGGCCCGTACGTGCCCAATCCGCGTCATGGTCGTAGAGGAACTTCAGGAACACGAGCGCTGCGTGACGGGTCTTTTCGTCCTTTGCGCCGCCCTTGAGCATCACCCACGAGTGACCGTCGGCCCAGACTGCCTTCTTCTGGTACAGGTTCTTGAACGGCACGACTTCATAGCCGTTCGCGAGCGCCGAGTCCGGCTTCTTCGACAGGTTCGTGAAGTCCTCGATCACCCACGTACCGCACATCAGCACGCCGGCCTTGCCGTTCTCGAACGCCTGGTTGGCTGCACCGTAGTCGAGCCCCGGCGTGATGTCGCCGGCCTTCATCAGCTTGTCGTACAGGTTCAGCGCGTTGGTCGAAGCCGGGTTATGCAGGTCGATCTTCGTCGGGCCGCTCGGGAACAGCGTGCCGTTCTGCTGATAGACCCACGTATCGAACGTGCGCATTTGCGCAGCGGCTTCGTTGGCGATCGGCACCGTGAAGTACGGCAGGCCAGTCTTGTCCTTGAATTGCTTGGCTTGCGCGAGCAGTTCATCCGGCGTGTTCGGCAGGATCGCCTTGCCGTTTGCATCGACGAGGCCAGCCTTCTTGAACAGGTTCAGGTTGATGTGCCAGAGCCACGAGTGCGTATCGAACGGCAGGGCGTAGGTCTTGTCGCCGGCGAACGTCACACCGCGGTGTGCATGGCCCGTGAAGTCCTTCTTGTCGATGCCGACCGACTTGAAGCCATCGTCGAGCTGTTCGACGAGATTGCGCTTCACGTAGTCGCCGAGCACGGCTTCGTGCATGACCGAGATCGTCGGCACGTCGTGGCTCAGGATCCGCGCATCGATCTGGGTGTAGTACGGGCCCCATTCGATGATCTGCGGCTTGACGACGATGTCTTCCTTGTTCGTTGCATTGAACTGATTGACGAGCGTCGTGATGATGCCGCACTCGCCGGATGCCTTACTGACATCGTTGACGTTGCCGTATTCCGCATCGCAGGCGCCGAAAAAGCGCGACAGCGTAATCTCGGTCTTGGCCTGCGCAGGCGCTGCAAACGCCGCGGCCAGGCTCAGCGCGGCCAGCGAAAACGCACCGCGCGCGAGCGATCTCTTCATGTCTATCTCCTATTGGATACTCGTTTGACCGCATCGCCGTCCAGGTCGCGCGGCTTCCTTGGTTGTGCTCGGGACGATACGTCGCCGCCCGTTCTTTGAAGCGGTACTGCGGGTACGACACTGAATACTGTGTTCTTGCGTGATGACAATAATATGTAACAAATATAGGTACATATACGGTCAATTGCAGCGTCCGTGGTGCTACGTATTGCTAGCATTGCATCGTGCGGCGAAGGTGCCGCAACGCGGCAGCACACTGGCATCGAGCCAGCATGCCGCTCGGGAAAGTGCCGACTAACGCACCGTCGTACCCGCGACTGCGGCCACGATGTATTTCTGGAAGAACAGATACAACACGAAGATCGGCAGCCCTGCGAAGATGGCCTGCGCCATCAGGTAGCCAATGCCTTCGGACTGGGCGAAATTGCCCTGGGTCGAAGCGAGGCCGATGGTCAGGGTGTACATCTCGGGCTTCGACGCCGACACGAGGGGCCACAGGTAATCGTTCCACGCGCTCAGGAACGTGAAGATCGCGAGCGTGGCCTGAGCCGGCATCGACAGCGGCAGGACGATGCGCCAGAAGACCTTGAATCGCGACGCGTTGTCGAGCAGCGCGGCTTCTTCGATTTCGAGCGGCACGGCCTTGAAGTACTGCGTCATCAGGTAGACGCCGAACGGCGAGGCAAGACGCGGCAGGATCAGCGCGCCATACGTGTTGTGCCAGTCGAGCGTGGCGAAGATATGGTGAAGGGGAATCACCAGCGCTTGCTCGGGTACGGCCAGTCCGCACAGGCAGATCACATAGATATAGCGCTTGCCCGGGAAGTCCGTGCGCGCAAATCCGTAGCCGGCGAGCGACGCGATCACGAGCGTCAGGAACGTCTGCCCGAGCGACACGATCACGCTGTTGAGCAGCCAGCCGCCGACCGCCGACGTGTGCCAGATGTTCGTATAGTTCTGCAGCGTGAACGGCGGCGAAAACAACACATCCGTGTGCTGCTCGAGAAACGCGTTCGGCTTGAACGACAGGCAGAACACCCAGATCAGCGGGGCGATCCAGACCAATGCGAACAGGACGACCGCACCGAGCATCAGCCGGTCGCCGAGACGGCCGGCGAGCGAACCCCGCGGACGTGTTTCGATAGCAATCGTGCTCATGCAGATTCCTTCTTGCGCAGAAGCCAGGCCTGGGCCACGACACCGATCAGCATCAGCGCGAACAGCACCTGTGCTGCCGCGGCCGAGTAGCCGAAGGTCCATTGACGGAAGCCCGTCTCGTAGATGAACTGCACCAGCGGACGCGTCGAGTTGTTCGGACCGCCATCGGTCAGCAGCTGGGCCTGCCCGAACAGCTGGAACTGGAACACCGCTTCGATGACCGCAACCAGCGCAACCGTGCGCCAGATCGAGGGCAGCGTGATCTTTGTGAAGGTGCGCCAGCGTGTCGCGTTGTCGAGGGCCGCGGCCTCATAAAGCTCCTGCGGAATCTGCTGGAGCGCAGCGAGGAACAGCATCATCGGCAGGCCGACGATCCACCAGACCGTGACGACGGCAATCGTCGGCAGGGCGGTGGCCTCATGCAGCAACGGCACGTACTCCGGGATGCCGGCTGCATGGCTCAAGTCGGCGAGCAGGCCGTGGCCGGGCATCAAGACGAGCTTCCAGACCAGCGTGACGATCGTGACCGACAGCACCGACGAGCCGAAGAAAATCGCACGCAGTGCCGCACCAAAGCGTCCCGGTCGATTGAGCACCAAAGCCAGCGCAAGTCCAAGCACGACGAAGACCGGCACGGTCAGAATCACGAAGTAAAACGTGTTGCGTACGGCACCGCGGAAGATCGGATCGAACACGAGATCCAGATAATTCTTGATGCCGATAAATTCGCTGGTGCCCGCGAGCAAGTCGACGTTTTGCAGGCTCAGCCACCATCCGAAGGCGAGTGGCACGATAAGCAGCAGCACGTAGACGACGACAAACGGCAGCACGAACAGCGCGTTTGTCCACGGCGCGTTGGGATTGCGGCGGCGACGCTGCCGGGTTTTCGGCAGGTCGACCGCGAGCGTGCGATCAGACGCCATGATGGGCTTGTCCCGTTTCATCGAACAAGTGCACGTGGGCAGCATCGAGGCTCATGCGAACGGTATGGCCGGTGTCGATCTCGAGATCGCGCGGCAGTTCGACGACGAGCAACTGATTATTGGGCAGGCTGACGTGAGCAAGCGAGCGATCGCCAAGTCGTTCGATGACTTCGGCGCGACCGCTCAACGGGCCATTCGGATCGACGATGACGTGCTCAGCGCGCACGCCGAGCGTGAGCTTGCCTGCGGGCAGACTCGAAGTCGCGATCGCCGTCGGGACCTTCACGCCTTCGACCGGCAATGCGACGATCAGGCGGCCACCGTTATCGCCCGCGCGTTCGACGTCGATGAAATTCATCGCCGGCGCGCCGATAAACCCGGCAACAAAGCGGGTGGCGGGGCGCTTGTAGATCTCGAGCGGTGCACCGATCTGCTCGATGCGGCCCTTGTTCATCACAACGATGCGCGTTGCGAGCGTCATCGCTTCGATCTGGTCGTGCGTGACGAAGACCATCGTCGAATTCAGGCGTTGATGGATGCGGGCGAGTTCGACGCGCGTGCGGGTCCGCAACGCCGCGTCGAGATTCGATAGCGGTTCATCGAACAGGAAGGCTTCAGGTTCCTTGACCACCGCGCGGCCGATCGCCACACGTTGTCGTTGACCACCGGACAGCTGAGACGGCCGGCGCTGAAGCAGCACATCCAGCTCGAGCATGCGCGCGGCTTCCTGGATGCGGCGGTCGATGTCGGTCGCGCCCACGCCGGAATTGCGCAGGCCGAACGCCATGTTGTCGTAGACCGTCATGTGCGGGTAGAGCGCGTAGTGCTGGAACACCATCGCCACGCCGCGTTGACCGGGGGGAAGCTCATTGACCTGCCGGTCGCCGATGCTGATCTGGCCATCGCTGACCGTTTCGAGCCCGGCGATCATGCGCAGCAAGGTGGACTTGCCGCACCCGGACGGGCCGAGGAATACAAGAAATTCGCCTTCGTGAATATCGAGGTCGAGTCCGGTGATGACTTCCGTCTCGCCATACCGCTTCGTTACGCCGCTGAGCCGAATACCGGTCACGGTGCCTCCTATGGATATGTCTCGTTCTGCTGTTTTAGGCTGCTTTGATATTATGAAAGCATCGTAACAACCGCGTTTTGCGGGTGTCCAATCTCACTTTTGGTATCGGTCCATGCGCAATGCGGTATCGATAAAAACAAGTATTTCGCGCTCACCGATGCTGGAGGCGGGTTTGGCGGGAATGAGCGAGGACGAGGAAAACGGAGGTGGCGCGGATCGGTGTATACACCGATCAGGCCAGTATTTGGGTTCGGCGCATCGTGCGATGCGCTGAGTACAGATCAGTTCTGCGAATTCAGACCGGGATCGTAAGCGTGGATATGTATCGATCCACGTTACGTATCCGGTCAGGTTGCGAGTCAGTTACGTATCCGGCGAGGTTGCGGATTGGGCGCTGAATTGCGTGGTCGACGACTGGTAGCGATTGCACGGCGAATCAGATGATCGACGGTCGGATACCGACGACCACCTGAATCGGGCGATCAACAGCCGGTTGCGGCTTGTGTCCCGAATCAATCAATCGACAGCCGCACGGCGAACGCCAGCAATGCGGCCGAGAACGTCCAGCGCTGCACGACCTGCGCACGCGGGTGATGGCGGATCCAGCTCGCGATGCGCGAAGCACCGAGCGAGAGCGCGATATCGAACAGCGCACCGCACACCACAAGCACGACACCCAGCTCGACGACCTGAAGCCACACACGCCCCTGCGCGGGCACGATGAACTGCGGCATCAGCACCGAGCAGAACAACAAAGCCTTGGGGTTCAGCATGCAGCTGAGCATGCCCTTGCCGATCGACGTGCGCCACGCGCGTTGCGCAGTGCCGGCCACCCCGGTCGGGCCGAGGCCAAAGGCGGGCGAGCGGAAAATCTGGATCGCGATATAGGCGAGGTAGAGCGCGCCGACGACACGCACACCGCTGTAGAGCCAGGGCGCGCTGCGCAGCAGGGCCGCGACGCCGCAGGCCGACAGGATCACGTGCGTCGTGCGTGCAATCGCAAGGCCGAGCCCGGTCGCCAGGCCGTGGCGCAGACCATGTGCGCTGCTGGTCTGGAGGACGAGGGCCATATCCGGTCCGGGCAGCGCGTAGACGACGGCGAGTGCGCCAATAAAGACAAGCAAAAGGCTAGTCGAGACCATGATGTTCACCGCTCCAGTCGACCGATTCGTGATGCTCGCGCGAGCAGAAAATGTCGCGCGATCTGGCAGCTATCTTGCCGCCCCCGGGTGAGAGATTGCTGGCGATTTTCTGGTCGAATCGGAGGATGGATAGTGGATTACACTATCGATCGCTGATTTGTTAGGGGAAACAAAATGCACGATCTTGACCGAATCGACCGGGCGATGCTGGCCGAGGTTCAGCGCGACGGCCGCATCTCGAATGCGCGGCTCGCGGAGCGGGTCGGCCTGAGCGAAACGCCGTGTGCACGACGGCTCAAGCGGCTTGAGACGGATGGCTATATCGACGGCTATCAGGCCTCGCTGTCGCGCACGGCGCTGGGGCTTGGCGTGGTCGCGTTCTGCCTGGTCCGCTTTTCGTTGCACGACCGGGCGCTTGCCGATCGCTTTGAGCGCGAAGTCCAGGCTCTGCCGCGCATCGTCTCGTGCCACAACATTTCCGGCACGGCCGACTATCTGCTGCAGATCGTCGCGCGCGACCTCGACGACTACGGCAACTTTATGCGCGACACCGTGCGCGCCTTGCCGGGTGTGACGTCCGTGGAATCGATGCTGTCGATGAGCGAAATCAAGCGCAATGCGGGGCTGCCGATCCTTTGAGAACCATCCGCCCGGGGGAGCGTGCCTCCGAAGTTGCCGACCGCCACGAGCCATAACGCCCTGTGCACTAGCAGGTGAGCGCTTGTCCTAAGGCGCGGGATGGGGACGCAGCCCTCTGAAAACACAAAAGCCCGGAGCTTTCGCAACCGGGCTTTTGTTTTCAATCCACGCGGGGGTGGCTTACCAGATCTGCCACCACGGCTTCGCGTCACCCTTGCGCGGGTGACCCGTGACATACGGGCTGTCCGGGAAGGTCGCGGCGAGCACGCGTTGCGTATCGTCGGCGAGCTGAGCGTTGCCCAGTGCCTTGTACGACAGCACCATCACGTGCAGCGCGTCTTCGGTTGCCGGCGCATTCTTGTACTGCTGGATCGCGACCTGCGAGCGGTTGATCGCCGCGAGGTAAGCGCCGCGCTGGTAGTAATACTGAGCCGAATGCACTTCGTGCGCGGCCAGCGCGTTGATGATGTAGCGCATGCGCTGCGCGGCATCCGGCGCGTACTTGCTTTGCGGATACTTGTCGACAACCGTCTTGAACGAGTCGTACGAATCCAGCAGTGCCTTCGGATCGCGCTCGCTCATGTCCTGACCGCCGAAGCGACCGAACAGGCCGAGATCGTCGTTGAAGTTGATCAGGCCCTTGAGGTAGTACGCGTAGGCGACATCCGGGTGATCCGGGTGCAGCTTGATAAAGCGGTCGACGGCGGTATTGGCGGCGGCTTGTTCGCTATCCCGGTACTGGCAGTAGGCGACGTTGAGCTGCGATTGCTGCGCGTGCGGACCGAACGGATCGCGACCCTGGACTTGCTCGAAGTACTTCGCGCACTTGCCCCAGTCGCTGCTGGACATGGCGTCCTGGGCCTCCGAGTATAATTTGTTGGTTGTCCACGCCGCCGTTTCGTCGGTCTTTTGCGGCAGGCCGCCACAGGCCGCGAGAAGAACGGCCGCGCTTGCCGCGAGGCTCAGCGTTACCAGTTTGATTGTGCTCAACGCTTGCATGTCCCGGTTTACTGTTCCGAATCCTTCAAGGCCGTTTTCTGACGGCCGCCACTCATGGCCCCCGAACTGATGGCCCCTGATCTAACCGCGAATTATAGCCCATCAAAGAATGTCCCCGACGCACCAGAAGCGGATGCGCTCGATGACGATTTTTCGACTGATTTCCCAGCCGTTTCCGGAGATTCCGACGTTGCGGGCGCTGCCGCCGGTATGGCGCGTGGCGCCGCACCGGACGAAACGCCGCGCCGCGCGCGGATGCTCGACGAACTCGCCGGCGAACGGCTCGACAAGGCGCTCGCGCGCCTGTTTCCTCAATATTCCCGTGGTCGACTGCAAGCCTGGCTCGAAGAAGGGCGGGTGAAGGTCGACGGCGTTGTCGCCAAGCCCAAGCAGGCGGCGTTTGCCGATTCGAACATCGAGGTGACGCCCGCCGCGTCGCCTGAAATGCTTGCATTCCAGCCGGAGCCGATCGATTTGCCGATCGTGGCCGAAGACCCGGCGTTCGTCGTCGTCGACAAGCCGGCGGGTCTCGTCGTCCATCCGGCGGTCGGCAACTGGACCGGCACGCTGCTCAACGGCCTGTTGCATCGCTACGGCGATGCGGCGCTCGCGCTGCCGCGCGCGGGCATCGTGCACCGGCTCGACAAGGACACCTCCGGCCTGATGGTCGTGGCGCGCACGCTCGAGGCGCAAACCGACCTGATTCGACAACTTCAGGCGCGCACGGTCCATCGCCGGTATCTTGCGCTCGTCTGGGGCCGCGCCGGGCAGGGCACGGTCGACGCGCCGCTGGGCCGTGATCCGCGCGACCGCGTGAAGATTGCCGTCATCCCGGGCTCGGCCGGCAAGCCGGCGGTCACGCACTACCGGGCGATTGCGCACGGCGAACTCGACGGCAAGCCGGTTTCCGCCGTCGTCTGCGATCTCGAGACGGGCCGCACGCACCAGATCCGCGTGCATATGGCGCATATCAATCACCGCTTGCTGGGTGACCCGGTCTACGGCGGCAGCAAAGGGCAGCGTGCGAACGCGCCGTTGCCGGACGGGTTCGCCCGTCAGGCGCTGCATGCGTGGCAGCTGGGTTTCATTCATCCCGTGACCGGCGAGCATGTTGAGTTCCGTGCACCGCTGCCGGCCGATATCGTTGCGCTGGCCCACGCGTGCAACTTCGATGCTGAGCTGGATCTCGATCTGTTGGCGCGGGAGTAACGATTCGCGGGAACCACGCGGCGGGACGACCAATCGAAACGACGCGTCGCTGCTTTTCGTAGGGCCGACGAGTCGGCACGACCGAGCGGAACGATTAACCGGATTGGCAATAGATGAACGAGCAGATCGCTGAACCCCGCTTAACCCTCGACCAGTGCGTAGTGCCATCGTGGCCTGCGCCTGCTGGCGTGCGAGCGCTGGTGACGACGCGTCGTGGCGGCATCAGTCGCGCGCCCTATGACTCGCTGAATCTCGGTCTGCATACGGGCGACGATCGCGAACACGTGCTTGCGAACCGTCGTGCGCTGAGCGAACTTGCAGGCGATGCGCGCTTCGCGTGGCTCGAACAGATTCATGGCAATGAAGTGGTGGATGCAGCCCGAGTCGTCGACGCACTCGAAGCCGGCGAAGCACCGCCGCGTGCCGATGCAAGCGTGACCGACGTACCTGGCATCGCGTGCATCGTGATGGTGGCCGACTGCATGCCAGTGCTGTTTTGCGACGACCAGGGGCGGGCAGTCGGCGCCGCCCATGCGGGTTGGCGCGGTCTGGCTGCAGGGGTACTCGAGCGCACGGCCGCCGAAGTGGCAAAGCGGGCAGGGACCGGATCGCGCGTTCACGCGTACCTCGGGCCCGCCATCGGTCCGACTGCTTTCGAGGTCGGCCGCGATGTGCTGGACGCATTCGTCGAGCACGCGCAGGCCCATGAACGCGACGCGACCGTCGCCGCGTTTGTGCCTCATGGAGAGGGTAAGTATCTGGCGAACCTCGCCGCGCTCGCGCGCGTGCGACTCGCACGGGCCGATGTCGTGACGATGACAGGTGGCGATCTCTGCACCGTGTCCGATGCGCATCGCTTCTTTTCATTCCGACGAGATCGCGTGACGGGGCGCTTTGCAGGTGCCATCTGGATCGATCAGCGCTGAGTCATTGGCATTGCGTTGAGTCAAATCGCATTGAATATCCGGGCAATCCTGTGCGTCATCCGAACGTATTGCCCTGCGCCATTCGATCGCCTTTGTGAGTAAACACGTCCGGGTAATCTCGAATAGGCATTTGAACTCATTAGGCTTTTGCCGTGAATTCTCGGGGAAAACGCCAATAAACATTCTGACGCGGTGCGTCAAAATCCGGCTGCAAAGCATTGACAGGGCTTCGGCCCAGAGGAAAAATGCCTGAACGGTAGCGCGTCTGTCTGGTCGTAGTTATGTTTAAAAGCGCTGATCCGTTCGACCCGCGACCCGAAATCCGATCCGGAGCTCGCTCGGTGTCACCGCATCAGACGACACGCTTCATCTCCGCCATCGTTGAGCGCATGTAAGGGTCGACCGTACGCATGACAGCCTCGAAAAACGCCGGCAGTTCCTCGGCTTCGTCCAGCAATTCCGCATCAGGCGCATCGGATACTCCGAATGCGATTCCGGGCAGTGCCGAATTTACGCGCGCCGTTGAGCAATGGTTCGCGCAGTGGGGCGGCCTGTTCAATCCCACGCCGCAAGACGCGGCCGGTGCCAACACGAATGGTGCACAAGCAGGCTGGCCCGGAGTGGCATGGCCAGCAGCGATGATGCCACCCGGCTGGCCCCTGGGCACAGCGGGCAGCGCTTCGTCGACGCCTCCCGGTTCGCCTTTCCCGAACGCCTTCCCAGGTTTCCCGGGCTCGATGCCCAACCCGTTTGCCGCGATGCCGAACCCGTTCGCGTCGATGCCCAATGCGTTCGCATCGATGCCGTCGTTCGGCCCGGGGATGGCGGGCATGCCGGGTATGCCCGATTTTCAGCAGTTCGATTTTCAGCAGTTCAACACGCTGGCCGGTTTGCCTTCGGTCAAGATCGCGCCTGAAAAACTCACGCAACTCCAGAACGACTACGTTCAGGAAAGCTCCGAGCTGATCAAGCGCATGAGCGCGAACGAGCCGCTAGCGGGCGGATTGTCCGATCGGCGCTTTACCGCCGATGCATGGGCAAAAACACCCGCCTATGCATTCGCTGCCGCGTGGTATCTGCTGAATTCGCGCTACCTCGCAGCGCTGGCCGATGCAGTGGATGCCGATTCGAAGACGCAGGAGCGCATCCGCTTTTTCGTCCAGCAATGGACCGCCGCCGCATCGCCGTCGAACTTCCTCGCGTTGAACCCCGAAGCCCAGCATGCGCTGATCGAAACGCGCGGCGAGAGCTTGCGTCAGGGGATCATGAATCTGCTGGCCGACATGTCGCGCGGCAAGATCTCGCAGAGCGACGACACGGATTTCAAGGTCGGCGGAAATCTCGCCAACACCGAAGGCGCAGTCGTCTATCAGAACGACCTGATCCAGCTGATCCAGTACAAGCCGCTTGCCGAAACGGTCTACGAGCGTCCGCTGCTCGTGGTGCCGCCGTGCATCAACAAGTACTACATCCTCGATCTGCGCCCCGACAACTCGCTCGTGCGCTATGCGCTCGAGGAGGGTCACTCGGTGTTCATCATCTCGTGGCGCAACCCCGATGCATCGCTCGCCGCGAAGACCTGGGACAACTACATCGAAGAGGGCGTACTGGCCGCCATTGCGGCGGTTCAGGAGATCTCGGGCCGCGAGCAGATCAACACGCTCGGGTTCTGCATCGGCGGCACGATGCTCGCCGTAGCACTGGCTGTGCTCGCCGCACGCGGTGAACATCCGGCCGCATCGATGACCTTGCTGACCTCGATGCTCGACTTCGCGGACACCGGCATTCTCGACGTGTTCGTCGACGAAGCCCATGTGCAGATGCGCGAGTCGACCATCGGCGGGGCGCGCGGCACGCCGCCGGGCCTGATGCGCGGAGTCGAATTTGCGAATACATTCTCGTTCCTGAGGCCCAACGATCTCGTCTGGAACTACGTGGTCGAGAACTACCTGAAGGGTCACACGCCGCCGCCGTTCGATCTGCTGTTCTGGAACGGCGACTGCACGAACCTGCCGGGGCCGATGTACGCGTGGTATCTGCGCAATACGTACCTTGAGAACAAGCTGCGGATTCCGAACGCGCTAACGACCTGCGGCGAGTCGATCGATCTGGGCAAGATCGATGTACCGAGCTTTGTTTATGGTTCGCGCGACGACCACATCGTGCCGTGGAAGACCGCGTATGCATCGACCCGCTTGCTCAGCGGCCCTCAGACATTCGTGCTCGGCGCGTCCGGGCACATCGCGGGCGTGATCAATCCGCCTGCCAAGAAGAAGCGCAGTTTCTGGCAGATCGGCGGCGAGGTGACAGATTCACCGCGCGAGCTTCCGTCTGGCGCCGACGACTGGTTCGACGTCGCGACGGAGCAGCCGGGCAGTTGGTGGCCGAGCTGGTCGGCATGGCTGGCGCAGTACGCAGGCAAGCGAGTGAAGCCGCGGGCGAAACTCGGCGCGGGGGATTACCCCGTGATCGAGGCCGCGCCGGGCAGCTACGTCAAGAATTGATTCTGTTACTTGAGAGGTAGGTTATGACTGATGTCGTCATCGTTTCCGCTGCCCGCACGGGCGTAGGCAAGTTCGGCGGTACGCTTGCGAAGACTGCTGCGCCGGAGCTCGGCGCAATCGTGATCAAGGCCGCGCTTGAACGCGCCGGCTTGAAGCCCGAGCAGGTGAGCGAAGTCATCATGGGCCAGGTGTTGACGGCGGGCTCAGGGCAGAACCCTGCGCGTCAATCGCTGATCAAGGCAGGTCTGCCCACGGCTGTGCCCGGCATGACGATCAACAAGGTGTGCGGCTCGGGCCTGAAGGCCGTGATGCTGGCTGCCAACGCGATCATTGCGGGCGACGCGGAAATCGTCGTCGCCGGTGGTCAGGAAAACATGACCGCCGCACCGCATGTGCTGCCGGGTTCGCGCGATGGTTTCCGCATGGGCGATGCGAAGCTCATCGACTCGATGATCGTCGACGGCCTGTGGGACGTGTACAACCAGTACCACATGGGCATCACCGCCGAGAACGTCGCCAAGGAACACGGCATCACGCGTGAAGCGCAGGACAAGTTCGCGGCCGAGTCGCAGAACAAGGCCGAAGCCGCGCAGAAGTCGGGCCGTTTCGACGATGAAATCGTGCCGGTCGAGATTCCGCAGCGTAAGGGCGATCCGATCAAGTTCGCGACCGACGAGTTCGTGCGTCATGGCGTGACCGCCGAGTCGCTCGCCGGCCTCAAGCCCGCGTTCTCGAAGGACGGTTCCGTGACCGCCGCCAACGCATCGGGCATCAACGATGGCGCTGCTGCGCTCGTCGTCATGTCGCTCAAGAAAGCCGAAGCACTCGGCCTCACGCCGCTTGCCCGTATCAAGGCCTATGCAAACGCCGGCGTCGACCCGAGCGTGATGGGTATCGGTCCTGTGCCGGCTTCGACGCGCTGCCTCGAACGCGCAGGCTGGAGCATCAACGATCTCGACCTGATGGAGATCAACGAAGCTTTCGCGGCGCAGGCGCTGGCCGTGCACAAGAAGATGGGCTGGGACACGTCGAAGATCAACGTGAACGGCGGTGCGATCGCGATCGGTCACCCGATCGGCGCATCGGGCGCGCGGATTCTGACGACGTTGCTGTTCGAAATGAAAAAGCGTGATGCAAAGCGTGGCCTGGCCTCGCTGTGCATCGGCGGCGGCATGGGTGTGGCACTGGCCGTCGAGCGCTTCTAAAGCATTGCTCCAGGAAGAGACATGCCGGCCTTCGGGCCGGCTTGCAGTACCGAAGAACAACCAGAGAGAGATATCGGAGTCAGTATGAGCGACACGCCAAAACGCATTGCCTATGTGACTGGTGGTATGGGTGGGATTGGAACGGCCATCTGCCAGCGTCTGTACAAGCAGGGTTTCATCGTCGTCGCCGGTTGCGGTCCGAATTCGCCGCGTAAGGCGAAGTGGCTCGAAGAGCAGAAGGCGCTGGGCTTCGACATCCATGCTTCGGAAGGCAACGTCGCGAACTGGGAATCGACGAAGACCGCGTTCGACAAGGTCAAGTCGGAGATCGGCGAAGTCGACGTGCTGGTGAACAATGCCGGCATTACGCGCGACGTCGTGTTCCGCAAGATGACGGTCGATGACTGGAACGCGGTGATCGACACCAACCTCACGAGCTTGTTCAACGTGACCAAGCAAGTGATCGACGGCATGGTCGAGCGGGGTTTTGGCCGCGTCATCAATATTTCGTCGGTGAATGGCCAGAAGGGGCAGTTCGGCCAGACGAACTATTCGACGGCCAAGGCCGGGATTCACGGCTTTACGATGGCATTGGCGCAGGAAGTGGCGACCAAGGGCGTGACGGCCAACACCGTGTCGCCGGGTTATATCGGAACGGATATGGTGCGTTCGATTCGTCCCGACGTGCTGGAGAAGATCATCGCGACGATTCCGGTCCGGCGTCTGGGGTCGCCTGACGAGATCGCTTCGATTTGTGCGTGGCTGGCGTCCGACGAGTCGGGCTTTGCGACTGGTGCGGACTTTTCATTGAACGGCGGTCTGCATATGGGCTAAGCCGCCCGGCCGGTTCAGCGTACGTGTGCGGCGCTTTGGAGGCGCGATGCGTAGGCTGACCGGCGTGCCGTGGCGAGTGCGTTGCGGCACGATATGCAGAACCCGACAACTTGCGTGGCCAGAGGATGACCGGCCGCGCCGAAAGGCTTCGAATGACGACGACAAAGAAAACCGGCGAGCGGCTGATCAAGAAGTATCCGAATCGCCGACTCTACGACACCGAGACCAGCACATACATCACGCTGACCGACGTCAAGCAGCTCGTGCTTGAACAGGAAAACTTCCGCGTGGTCGATGCGAAATCGTCGGAAGATCTGACGCGCAGCATCCTTCTCCAGATCATTCTGGAAGAGGAGAGCGGGGGCGTGCCGATGTTCTCGAGTTCCATGCTGTCGCAGATCATCCGTTTCTACGGACATGCGATGCAGGGCATGATGGGGAATTACCTCGAGAAGAATATTCAGGCGTTTATCGATATTCAGAACAAGCTCACCGAACAGTCGAAGGGACTGTACGACACGGCGGGCAACAGCGACATGTGGTCGCAGTTCATGAATATGCAGGCGCCGATGATGCAAGGCATGATGACGAGCTATATCGAGCAATCGAAGAACATGTTCGTGCAGATGCAGGATCAGATGCAGAACCAGGCGAAATCGATGTTCTCGAACTTTCCGTTTCCGGGAACGCCGGGAGCGGGTGGGATGCCTGGGGCACCGGGCGCGCCTAAGGCGCCGGCTGGAAAGCCAGCGGCGAACGAGCCGGCTGAGCCGCCGGTGGATGAGGATGAAGAGGAAGAGTGAGGGAGCAATGTGGCGCGGCGCTTAGCGGCCGCGTCTCGTAACCGACGCTGTTCTGATGACGCGCCTTCGCTCTTGAGCGACGGCGCGTTTTTGTTTATGTCGTCGCCCTGACACGTATCTGATCGGCGAATTGTTCAACGTCTGAACTGCGACGGAACGCAACCGAGGCGTTGCCGGAAAACACTGGTCATATGGGCATGAGAAGAAAAACCGGCGGCCAAAGCGATCTGCGCAAGATCGAAGCGCTCGACGGCGAGTAACTCTCTCGCCCATGCGATCCGTTTATCAAGAACATGTGCATACGGCGATTTGCCCGTGGATGCCCGGAAACACCGCGAAAACGCGCCTTCGGACATTTCGAGTTCGGCGGCCATCATGCCGATGGTGAGCTTGGAGTCGAGATGTGCTTCGATAAGGTCCTCGATGCGTTTGAGCCGATTGCGAGTCAGACGTTGTTCCTCGGGATCACTTCGCGTCGAAAAGAGCGTCTGAGCGCGCTCGACTAACGCGGCGGATAGTTCTTCCAGTATCAACGCATCGTCAGAACCAGGGCTGAGAAGCAACTGACGGATACGGTGAGCCAAGGCGATCGCCCTAGGATCGATGCGATCGCTGAAGGGCGCGGCTCCGGCAATCTCGCTTGCGCCACGCACGGCCAAATACTCGCCACCCTGTTCGGAACAAGAATAGACATCGCATCCTGTCGGGACGAACGCGAGTCCGTTGGGGTAGGCGCGGAACGGCAACACTCTGTCGCTGGCGAACGCGTGAAAGCCCTGCTGGCTGTCGAAAGCAAACCCCACCAGCGGCCCATCGGCGACATAGCGAGCCAGATAGGCTTGCCTTGGCAGCAAAGCCAGGGTCCATCGTCCCGCGCTTCGCTGCCGGACATTTTCTGTTTTTTGCGGGGTCGTCATATTCGCTCTCGCGCGCAAAAGGTCAGGATTCTGGAAACACCTGAATCAGCACTGTGCCAGCATCTCCATAGCTATGGAGGGCAATGATGAAGCTACCGAATCTCGATGAATTGGAGGCCGCTGCGTCTCGTGTTTATCAGCACATGCAGCCGACCCCGCAATATGTTTGGCCGCAGATCTCAAAGCATCTCGATGCCACTGTGTGGCTCAAACACGAGAACCATACACCCACCGGGGCATTCAAGGTTCGCGGCGGCATTGCTTTCATCGACTGGGTGCAGAAGAATAGGCCGCAGTACCGAACCATCGTCACCGCAACGCGCGGGAATCACGGACAGAGTCAGGCACGTGCCGCAACGCTTGCTGGTCTGCGCACCACCATCGTCGTTCCCCACGGTAACTCCCCGGAGAAGAACGCCGCTATGCGTTCGTTCGGAGCCGATTTGATCGAGCATGGTGTGGACTTCGATGCGGCTCGCGCCGAGGCGATGCGGATCGCACAGGGCGAAGGCGCTTTGGTCGTTCCTGCTTTCGATCGTCAGATCATGCTTGGGGTCGCAAGCTATGGCCTGGAGTTGTTCAAAGCTGCGCCGAATCTCGATACTGTCTACGTCCCAATCGGTTGCGGCTCGGGAATATGCGGGATGATTGCGGCACGTAACGCCTTGGGTTTGAAGACAGAAATCGTGGGTGTGGTTTCGACAGAAGCGCCCGCGGCAAAGCTCTCCTTCGAGGCGGGGAAAGTGATCGAAACCGAAACGGCCCGCACTTTCGCGGACGGCCTTGCTGTGCGGGTGCCTGTGGCAGAAGCTTTCGAGATCTACTCAAGCGGCGCAGCGAGGATCGTGGCGGTCAACGATCGCGAGATTGCGTCGGCAATGCTGCTTCTATACCAAACGACGCACAACGCAGTGGAAGGGGCGGGTGCGGCTTCACTTGCTGCAGCGATTCAAGAGAAAGCGCGTAACACTGGCAAGACGGTGGGTGTGATCCTCACCGGTGCCAATGTCGATGCAGATGTGTTTGCCAAGGTGCTTGCAGGGGAGGTCCCTCGCGCCTAGGCGAAAGGGTTGATCGCATCGAGGAAGAGTTGTTCGACAGCACCGCTCTGATCGCCGACAATTGTGCGGATTGGTATGTTTCCGTTAAGGCCTGACGATGAAGAAAGCGGTGTTTGGGCTGCTCATGGTAGCTGGTGTTTCTTGGGGGACATGCTACTTATACTCCACCAGCGCCATTCATTTCGGATGGATCGGAACTCTGTTTGCATCGATGGCCGGCTTGATTGCCACGATATCAAGCTATCAGACGGAGGAGGTCGCGCATACGCGCGGCGGGATCATATACAAAACAGAATCGCCAATCAAATTCTTAGTGTCTTATGTCTTGGTCGGATTGCTACTCGCTGCCTTTGTGGTCATAAGCATATTCGGCAGCTTGGGGCGATTTAGGGGCTAACGGACAATGTTTGGGTCTCACGATGATCCAGCTATTCGACTGCAGTCGGCCAGGAACAGCCGTTCGAAGTTTCGATGCGAAAGGCGGAATCAGTGCATGTATCGGACGTCGATGACGGCCTACTCGATTGTCGCGGTGCGTTGATCGAACGCGCAGCGCATTGCTAAAAGTTGCGGTATCGCGTTAAATCCTCCGAGTCTTCCGCAGGTGAAAGCGCTGACAAGGGGGCTCTATCATGCTCATAAAACGCATCGTTTGCGACATTCCAACTGAGTCCAGGTCCGATTTCGACAGGGCGCAGCGCAGCTGGCATGCACTTGCCACGGTGCCGGGACTAGTTTCTCAGTTCGGTGGCTTTGCGGTGGATAAGGCACACATCCTAAGCCTGTGGAGGGACGACGATTCTTACCACGCGTTTATGAGCTCCGCGCACGACCGGGTAACAAATCAGAACATCCAGCACCAGCACTACGTCGCAATAAACGTCGAGCTGTTTAGTGAGGAGCTCGCGATGCCAGGTTCGTCGTGCTCATCGATCATCGAGGCACTCCCCAAAGCAGGTTTGCTGCGTATTGCCGATTGCCACGTTAGTCCGCCACGCCGTGAGCACTTTGTGCAAGTTCAACGGGAGATGTGGCATCCGGCGATGGCAGCATGGGGAATGCTGGCTGGAACGTTCGCGCACGCGAAGTCGCGGCCGAATCGATATTTGGTGGCCTCACTTTGGCAGACCGCAGCCACGCACCAAGCGTACGTTAGTGGCGCTCTGCCAGCGCTGCGCGGCGAGGCAAAACCGGAAATCGATCTAGAACGACTCTCGGGAGAGTTGATCGAGCTTGAGCCTGCATGGACAGTGCTGCCGAAGTAATGAGCCGCCCTTCGCTCGAAGCGGAGCGATTCACTCGGCTACCGGCTACAACGTTGGGACCGAACACAACGACGGTTGTCTGATCCATAGCGGACTTTGCGAATTCGCGCTCGGCTGACCGTTCCGGGTCGGACACAGTCGTTGGGAATGAGGGTTGTCGAACGACCACTCAACGGTCACTGTTGGCGGCCGCGCATGTATGCGGTGGTTTACTAAAGCGCGCGCTGCATCCAGATCGAGCTTATGAACTTGCCATTCTTTTCAGCGTACTACCGGGTCGATCTGTGGGCACATGAGGGAACTCTTGCCGCCGGCCGGGGGACGAACGGCGTCGTCGCCCCCGGCCATGACTCGTCGCGTTAGCTCACTGTGGCGGCCGCATTCGCCCGCGCCTGATGCAGCTTTCTGTAACTGTCGATCAGACGGTGATGCCGATCGAGTCCCTCCAGTTTCATGCTCGTTGGCGTCAACCCATAGAAGCGCACGGTGCCGTCCACGGAGCCCATTGCCGCGTCCATTCGAGCGTCACCGAACATCCGGCGGAAATTGACCTCGTAGTCGCCGAGTTCCAGATCCTCATCGAGCACCACCTCCAGCACCACGTTCACGGCCTGGTAAAACAAGCGGCGCTCCACCGTGTTGTCGTTGTACTGCAGGAAGGCGCCCACCAGTTCTTGCGCCGCTTCGAAGTCCTGCAAGGCGAGATGAATCAAGAGCTTCAACTCGAGGACGGTGAGCTGCCCCCAAGTCGTATTTTCGTCAAATTCGATGCCGATCAACGTGGCGATATCGGAGTGTTCATCGAGTTCATTGTTCTCCAGCCGTTCAAGCAGAGCTTCCAGAGCAGCATCGTCAAGGCGATGCACATTCAAAATATCGGCGCGGAACAAGAGTGACTTGTTCGTGTTGTCCCAGACCAGATCCTCTACGGGGTAGATTTCCGAATAACCGGGCACCACGATCCGACAAGCGACAGCGCCCAGTTGGTCATACACCGCGGTGTACACCTCTTTTCCCATGCCTTCGAGAATACCGAGCAGCGTTGCGACTTCCTCGGAATTGGAGTTTTCGCCCTGGCCGGAAAAATCCCACTCAACAAAATCGTAGTTCGCTTTGGCGCTAAAGAAGCGCCACGACACCACACCGCTGGAATCGATGAAATGCTCAACAAAGTTATAGGGCTCGGTCACCGCGTTACTGACAAACGTGGGCGGAGGTAAATCATTGAGGCCTTCAAAACTGCGCCCCTGCAACAGTTCCGTCAGACTCCGTTCCAGCGCGACCTCGAAACTCGGGTGTGCGCCGAACGAGGCAAAGACACCGCCTGTGCGCGGGTTCATCAAGGTGACGCACATGACCGGGTAGACGCCGCCCAGCGAGGCGTCCTTTACCAGAACCGGAAAGCCCTGGGCTTCCAGCCCCTGAATCCCGGCGAGTATGCCGGGGTATTTCGCCAGGACGTCCTGCGGCACATCGGGCAATGCAATTTCACCTTCGAGAATCTCTCGCTTTACCGCCCGCTCGAAGATTTCGGAAAGACATTGCACCTGCGCTTCGGCCAGCGTATTACCGGCACTCATGCCATTGCTAACATACAGATTTTCGAGCAGATTGGACGGGAAATACACCACCTCGCCGTCGGATTGGCGCACGAACGGCAGCGAGCAGATGCCGCGCTGCGTATTGCCAGAATTGGTGTCGTACAGATGGGAGCCACGCAACTCGCCATCGGGATTATAAATTTCCAGACAGTACGCATCCAGAATGCCTTCGGGCAGCGCATCTTTACGGCCCGGCTTGAACCAGCGTTCGTTCGGATAATGCACAAAATCCGCGTTGGCGATATCTTCGCCCCAGAACGCACCGCCGTAAAAATGATTGCAATTCAGGCGCTCGATAAACTCTCCCAACGCCGATGCCAACGCGCTTTCTTTGGTCGATCCCTTGCCATTGGTAAAACACATGGGCGAGTGCGCATCACGGATATGCAGCGACCAGACATTGGGAATGATATTGCGCCACGAAGCGATTTCAATCTTCATGCCCAATCCCGCCAATATGCCTGACATATTGGCGATGGTTTGCTCCAGCGGCAGATCCTTCCCGACAATATAGGTACTGGCGTCAGCAGCCGGCTTCAACGTCAGCAACGACTGGGCGTCGGCATCCAGGTTCTCGACTTCTTCGATGACAAACTCGGGGCCGGTTTGCACCACCTTTTTTACCGTGCAACGGTCGATATAGCGCAGGATGCCCCGGCGATCTGCTTCTGAAATATCGGGCGGCAATTCAACCTGAATCTTGAAAATCTGCTGATACCTATTTTCCGGATCGACGATATTGTTTTGTGACAAGCGAATATTCTCGGTCGGAATATTACGCGTCGTGCAGTACAGCTTCACAAAATAAGCAGCGCACAAGGCCGAGGAGGCCAGAAAATAATCGAACGGACCGGGTGCCGAGCCATCGCCCTTATACCGAATGGGCTGATCCGATATGACGGTGAAGTCATCGAATTTGGCTTCTAGGCGAAGCTTGTCAAGAAAATTGACTTTGACTTCCATGATGGAATCCTAAAAACGGTGCTCAAAATGATGTAGCCGCTATGATTCGTCGCCACGCGCAGTTGCACCACGCTGAAACGCCACGAATTCCTCAAACATTCTCGAGAATGCAAGAACGATCAAGCGACGATCTAAAATCTTAAAGCTCTGTCAGAACAGGGCTTAATACTCAATCAACGGCAAATACTGTTTCGCGGGCAGAATTCTACTCCCACTCAATCGTCTCGGGCGGCCGCAGTCAGCCCTTTCCGCTCGTCTGCGCACCACCATCTGTCCCCCAAGGTAACTCCCCGGAGAAGAACGTCGCCATGCGCTCGTTCGGAGCCGATTTGATCGAGCATGGTGTGGACTTCGATGCGGCTCGCGCTGAAGCCATGCGGATTGCACAGGACGAAGGCGCTTTGGTCGTTCCTGCATTCGATCGTCAGATCATGCTCGGGGTCGTCAGCTATGGCCTGGAGTTGTTCAAAGCTGCGCCGGCTCTCGATACCGAGTACGTCCCGATCGGTTGCGGCTCGGGGATATGCGGGATGATTGCGGCGCCTGACGCCTTGGGTTTGAAGACAGAAATCGTGGGTGTGGTTTCGACAGAAGCGCCCGCTGCAAACCTCTCCTGCGAGGCGGGGGAAGTGATCGAGACCGCGACGGCCCGCACTTTCGCGGACGGCCTTGCTGTGCGGGTGCCTGTGGCAGAAGCTTTCGAGATCTACTCAAGCGGCGCAGCGAGGATCGTGGCGGTCAACGATCGCGCGATTGCGTCGGCAATGCTGCTTCTATACCAAACGACGCACAACGCAGTGGAAGGGGCGGGTGCGGCTTCACTTGATGCAGCGATTCAAGAGAAAGGGCGTAACACCGGCAAGACGGTGGGTGTGATTCTCACCGGTGCCAATGTCGATGCAGATGTATTTGCCAAGGTGCTTGCAGGGGAGGTTCCTCGCGTCTAGGCGAAAGGGTTGCTCGCATCCAAGAAGAGTTGTTCGACAGTGCCGCTTTGATCGCCGACAATTTCTTTGGACCAAGGGGACCGCCGTGGGAATAGACGAAGACATCAAGCGCTTGCGTGATTGCGGCGTAGTACGCTGCGGCGTTTTACCGTTATCGGCGCCCACTGCCGCCGCCATAGCGAAAGCGTTCGAGCTGCGCGATAACGACGCTTGTTATCGGGAAATCGATGAAAGCACGGCGCGCTCTATTGCTGCTGAGGTCCTACATCGCGACCAAGCGTACAGCGTTGAGATAATGACCCCGGATCGGGCGGAACGGTTGACAGCAAAGTTTTTTGAGCAATTCGGCGCTCAAGCTCGGTACTTCACCAACAACTGGTGTCCGGTTACTGACGCGACGTTCGATGTGGGAGTCATCGTGATCGGTGCCATGCAGTCAGGGTGTCTCTGGGTTGAGGACGAGGACTGAGTCGACATAACCATGGAAGTCGGTTATGTCCGCCACCGATCGGCCACTTTCGGTCACTCGCCTTCGATTCGCAGATCGTTGACAATTCGGTGACAGAGCCGGTCGCTGTTCTGTGACCCGGCCGCGTTGTTTGATTCGTAGTTGCCTCGTAAGGTGCGAAGATGCGGCAGGAACTGCTCGAACTGATTCAACGTATGACCGCGCAGCAAGACGTGGTTAGCTCGGACGATTCAATCTCTTGGCAGGCGCATCGCGAAGCGGAACTGCTAGCCGACATGCCTTTGGTTGATGAACTCGATGCGTACCTCGGTCAGAAGCCACAAAAGGAGCAACGATCCGCGGCTTACTTCATCATCGGTAAGATCGGAAAGAACCGTCTCAGCAGCGAGTGCGCATTGCGTTTAATCGAATACTCGTCCAAAGAGTCAGACCAGTATGCGCTGGCAAGTCTCCTTGAACGGCTTGCGGACATCCCCAAGCCGGAAAGCGTCGATGTCAGGCCACTCTTTCCCCTTCTTAAGGATAAGCGACGGTTGATAAGGCATTCCGCGATACAGTCACTTAAGGGCTGCACAAGCTTAGACGCTGAAGAAAAATTGCTGGAGATCCTCGCAACCACCTCAGATACCTATGACGTCATATACTGCCACGCCACTCTTAACCAGATTGGCACGCACAAGGCGCTGCCCGCGCTAACGCAAAGCCTGAAGTCTCGAAAGCGCGATGTGAAGGCTTCGGCTCAAGCGGCGATAGAGGCGATTGAGGCACGTGGCGGCCGGTCGGTCGCAGACTCCGATGATGGATCTGCGCTTGGCCGAAGTTAGCGTTTGAGGCCAGTGATTCAATGGCCGTTCTCGGCAACTTCGAGCGTCGCTTGTGGGTCGCAAACGGTCCCAGACGACCGGCTGAGTGCGGCCAAAGGCTGTCGGTCGCTTGACCTGCTCAGACGTCTTTAGGCAGCTTCAACGCGGTCATTCGACCGAGCGGAGTTTCGATTGGCAAAGATCCGCAACACAGTTGTGCGGTCGGGTAGAGCGTTTGCAAAGGTCCGCTTGATCGATTTCGTCTACGCATGATATTTATCTTGCCGTGCCACGTCCCCGGAATCAGAGGCTATGACGAACTTCAAGCAGTCTATGCTATTAAATCAGTTGCGCGAGATGCCTCATTTTCTTGAACAAGCATTTCTCGGCGCTTCTAGTGTGTTGCTCACGCGAATTCCCACGAACGATAGTTCACCGTTGATCGAGCACCTATGGCATGTGCGGGACTGCGAGAGCGATCTCTATTCGCCACGCATCTTGCGAGTCATCAACGAGGTTCGCCCACGCTTAAATCCCGTGGATGTCAGCGCTTGGCCGGTCGAACGCGGTTACCATCTTCGCGCTGGGGATCAGGCGATTCGAGAGTTCTCCAGTCTCCGACTCGGTTTGGTGCAACAGTTGGAAGAAGCACCGGAACTTGCGCTTGATCGCGTTGGTGTTCGATTTGATGACAGCGAAGTCGATGTGTATTTTCTTATCGAGCAACTCGTCGATCACGATCGCGACCACCGTTGGAGAATGAGCGCGATTTTAAGAGAGATCGCGGAAAACACACGTGACGTGGCCAGCGCGCTGTAGTGTTGACCGAGATAGTTTCGAAACGCTCCGACCGCACGTATCGGATGTCGACACGCAATGCACGATCGATGCGACCTTCGACGATCTGTAGATCAGGGCGTACGATGGCATCCCCATTCTACTAAACCCGAAACGAAGTCTCCGCATGAGGCTCGATCCCGGACAATCGCCATCACTGAGCGAGCGACTGGAATGGGTCGCTAAATGCCGAATGCCGTCGGGCCGCGTGCGGCCAAGAGCCGTCGCTCACTCCAATTGATCGAATGACGGTTGATGACATGAGTCGCGCCGCTCGCGTCGTCTAGACGCCGAGCTAAGCATTCCATTCGGGCCATCCCATCGGTTTCCGCGCGTCGTAAGCGGTTTCGACCACAGCCTCTGCAATCATGACTGCGGCGTACTGGGAGATAGGGCGTCGCATCGTGAACTGCGAGCAGGGTGGACACGCGCGAGCCGGATATGGCTGAGCTCTGATCGCGCAGTTGGCCGATGACCTCACGCCTCGCTTCGGACGCGGCTTCGGTACGGCTAATCTGGCCAGCATGCGTGCCTTCTACTGCGCGTGGCCCGAGGAGGAAATTTTCCAGACACCGTCTGGAAAATTGGTTGACTCCGAGATTGCGCAGGCGGCGTCTGCGGGGACCAGGGAGGTCCACGTTTTTACGGACGCCCTAAACGTGTCGACGAACTTCATGATGCTGGCGGCTCGGTTTGCCTTACCGCGGTCCGCATACGTGCGCCTGCTATCGGTGAAAACGAAGGAGGCACGCGGCTTTTACGAAGCAGAGGCGCTGCGCGAGGGTTGGTCGGTTCGACAACTCGACCGCCAGATCTCCAGCCAGCTTTTCGAGCGGTGCGCACTGTCGCGCAACAAAGCGGCTCTTCTACAAAACGCAGAGCGCTGTGGGACGGGCGACGCGCTCACTCCAGAGGAGGCGATCCGTGATCCGTTTGTGTTGGAGTTTCTGGATCTTAAGGATGAGTATTCGGAAACCGACCTTGAAGGCGCGCTACGCGCTGGATAACCTGCCCAACAAGATTCTCGCCGCAGAATACAAGATGGTCTTGCCCGACGAGGAACTCATCGCCAACCAGCTCGAGCAGACCCGAATCGAACTCGAGCGCCAGATCCGCAATACAAAGGAAGAACGCTGAGTAGGCGATGGGGTTATTTTTCCGGCATTCGTTGGGTCAGCTATTGAAGGGAGAGCGGTCAGTCGCACGCATGGCATGATCGTCTGCTCCGGGTCGTCTGCAGTCGGTCTCATGGAGCCGTACTCGGCCAGCCAATATCAGACGCCCGTCGCACGCGCGTCGTTCTGTCGAAACCTCGTTCGCATCGAAGCCGTTGGAACTAGAAGGCGCTCGGTTGTCTATTTCTTCAGCAGCACACTGTAGTACGCGGCAATATCCTCGTCGGCGCCCTTTTTAATTCGATCGAATGCTCGTCCCCAAGGCCAAAAGTCAGTTCCGGCCGCGGTTTGCATGCCTGGATAATGCTCGCCGCCGAGCGTGACGATACCCCATTGGCCTCCGTGATTACGGCGATATACCTCGCCCACGTAACTTCCGAACACCTTTGCGAAAGCCATGACCTGTTCATCTGTGGGTTTTGGGGCCGTGCTCGCGTACGTCAGGCTCATTTGGCCCAAAATCTTCTCTACGTCAGCAACGCTCGCATCCGACCAATTGAGTTTTGTCGCATAGCGTCCTGCCGCGAGATCGACCGCGTCCAATGCGTACGCTTCGGCGATTTTTTCGATCTTCGGATCTACCGAGAAGGACTGAGGTGCGACGCTGTCGGCGAGCGCATTGTCTGAGAGAACCAAAAGCAGCGCGACAAACACCGTCCCACACAAACGCTTCGTAGCGACCTTCATATCCATTGCTCCAAACCGAGTTGACTCAAACATGCCACGGCGCGATGCACGACGTACCGACTGTGCTTTATGAACGGCCGATTTCAGAAAATCTGAAGGTCCGCGTGGGGCCGAACGCCGTCGCTCGAGTGAGGTTGCGTTCGGCCGGAATCGGTCACGAGGCGTTGCTGCCCAACATATGTACTATTTTCGCAATCATGGGACGGGTGTGGTCCTCGATCGGATCTGTTCCCGGAGGACCGAGTTCGCCCGCGTCAAAAGCTAGATATACCTCGCTGAATAACGGGGGCCACGCGTCTTCGCCCGACGTGGAGAGGTCCTCATACGCGAACCGGATTACAGCGATAGCGACTGCGTCACAAAACCAGAAGGGAAGTCGGCCCTCGTGAAACCCGATTGCTAGATGCCGACCCATCGCGTCGTACGCGTTACGGCGCGTCGAGCCGACGATTTCTGTCCAGCTTTCCATGTCCTCCGACGTCAACAGCGGTCCCGAGTATGTTTGCTCATAACGGGACCGTAGCTGTCTCATGAAGGCTGCCTGCAAATCATTGGAAAAGGTAGAGCTCATTTGCGCTGCAAGGTTGGTCCGCGTTCGGGTTGGGGAGCAGAACGCCATCCTTTGATACGCCCGGCAGCGCGTACTAGTTAAGCGTAAGTGATGGACATCACTCTCCCTCATCACTGGTGTCGAGCGCTCGGGTCTGCACGCTCATGCATGGCTAGCTCGTTTTCGACGAAACCTGGCGGGCAGACATCGAGAGCCTGATCGATATACCTCCGACCATCATTCACTCGGTTTTCTCCCAGATAGAGCGCTCCGATGTACGCGTACGCTTCGCAGGTTTGCGATCTGGAAGTCTCTGAATCTCCTGTCTGAGCCGCAGAGACAAGTTGTTGCTCGTCGAGATGCCCGCGATAGAAAGCGACGACGGGCAGCGGCCATTCTGTTGTATCGAGATGGTCTGCAGTCTCGGTCAATACGCGTTGGTCGTCCTTGTTCGCAACCGTTGCAGAAAGGTGATACCAAATGAGGTGGTAAGCAGTCATGCTGCCGTGTCCGGCAGACAGAAGATTGCGACCATACTCAAGCGCTCGCGCGTAGTCGTGCGTGTAGAACGCCAAACGCATCTTCAGAAACTTCGCGGGACGATAGTCTGGTTTGATCCGGAGCGCATCGTCGACACTCCGCACTGCCAGAGCATCCTGTCCTAGCGTCATGAAATCGTCGGCGCGATATTGATACGCTGAAGCGGACGGATTGCCGTGATCGATCAGGTATGTGTACTCAGCAATAGCACGCCTGTAGTCGCCCGCGTGTTCATACAGTAGCGCGCTTCGGAAAAGAGCTTCTTTGTCGTCAGGGTTTTGCGCCAAGGCTGCTTTCACGTCAGATAGGGCGCTGCTTATATCTCCGAGTGCATCGTAGGCCTTAGCTCGGTCCAGGTAGCGACGCGTGTCCTTCGGGGCGAGACGGATCGCTGCGTTGAACGATTGAACGGCATCGGTGTATTGATGGGCATCCAGTTGGGCCAGGCCTGCGCGATAGCTGACCCAATCGTCCGTCGGTGCAATGTCCATGGCATGCGCGGCATCCTGCATCGCATCGGATGGAGCGTTGGAGTGGTAGCGCGCAATGGCACGGCCGAGCCAGGCATACGCATCGCCGGGCTCAAGAGCGATCGCGGTGGAATAGTCCCTTATCGTGGCTTGATCGTCGTGTCTCGCGAAATAGGTCTGAGCGCGTTCGCGATATGAAAGCTCGCGCATCGGTGCCTTCTTCACAGCCTCGTTTCCATCGAGCAGAGCTGCATCGAGGTTGCCGAGTTCCCGATAGGCAAGTTGTCGGTTAACAAGCGCCGCAAAGCTAGATGTAAGGTTCAGCTCTCGGGTGAAATCATCGACTGCGTCCGCGAAGCGCTGACTCCTCAGGTCGAGTAACCCAAGTCTGAAATACAGATGCGCCTGGACACGCGTTTCCAGAGCCGGAGTGTAAGGATTTCCGCCGAGGAAGAATGAAGTCTCCATGCGTCTATGTTGCATGGAGACGCCACTATCGCGCTGCAAGCGAACGTTTCCATGTGCGGATGAAGCGCTCAACAGAATCAAAGCAACTATTTTCGCGACAGTACGCACAGGGAGTCGGTTGGGTCGATACTTGGGGGCCTCGAAGCCTCGTATGTGTTCGCGCAGCCGTCGAGAGCAGTTCTTGAAGATGACGGCACAATCTCCCAAAACTTGAGATTCTTCGTTTCCTCAAAACCACATGAAAACGTTCATCCTGGCCGTTTTGTTGTGCGTGTCCACGGCGATTGCACACGCCGCGGGAATCAAGTTCGCGCAGATCCCCGCCGATTCCGGCGGTCCGGCGTTGAAAGCCATTGTGTGGACACCCTGTGCAGAGCCTCCCCAAGAGGTGCCGGTCGGTCCCTATGTCCTGAAGGGACGGCGCGATTGTCCGACCGTTGGCGACAAGCTTCCCCTCGTTGTCATTTCACACGGCTATGGCGGTTCGTACCTCGGACACCGAGACCTCGCCCAGACCCTTGCCGACGCGGGCTTTGTCGTCGCGGCGATCAATCATCCGGGCGATACCTTCTCAGATATGAGTCGCGCCGACGATATGTCGGTGTTCGTCGAGCGACCGACGGACATCAAGCGGCTTATCGACTACATGCTGAGCGCCGCTCCCGACGCGGCCAGAATCGACCCGCAACGGATCGGCTTCTTTGGTTTTTCGCGCGGCGGCTACACGGGCCTGGTGTTAGCGGGTGGTAATCCGGATTTCCCGCACGCCGATATTACGTGCCCGGACCCGAGAGCTCCGATTTGCAAGCAGGTCAAGAGTGGAGAGGTGCCCACCGACCATCTGACGCATGACGCGCGGATCAAAGCCTTTGTGCTGGCGGATCCCTTCGATGCATTCCCGTCTGCGGACAGCCTGAAGAATGTGAAAGCGCCCATTCAGCTTTGGGCTTCCCAATTCGGTGGTTCCGGCGTGCTCCCGCGCCATGCTGACGCAATCGTCAAACTGCTTCCTCAAAAACCTGAATTTCACATCGTTCCCAACGCGGCGCATTTTGCGTTTCTTGCTCCATGTCCTGCGGCGGTGAAGAGCAAAGAGCCGGGCATTTGCGTCGATGCGAACGACTTCGATCGGACCGTCTTTCACCAGCAGTTAGACGAGATGGCGCTCGCGTTTTTTCAAGCGAATCTTCGTTAGAGCAGAGCGTAGGGCAGGAGTCCGGCAGCCCGCACAAGCGAGATGCGCTGGCCACACGAGCCTTGTGCTGTTGCGTCCGACGGTCACGTCCACCTGTTGACTCCACAGTCGACGACAGCCGATCGAACCGACCTGCACAAACGGCCGGCGCACTCACTGGTTTTCACGAATAGGACTTCCGCTTACGTACAAATCCTAGCCCGCCGCAGTTCCTCCCCGCACACCAAGGAGCACAGCCGTTCCGGCGGCATCCGTGTCCGCGGCGCACTCTTTTGCGTCCGAAACTGACCTCGCCTTTGTGGTGCCCGGCCCTTACCATCGAGCCAGCTCGCCAGAGCGTCCCCTGCCTGCAAGCCGGACGCGCCCGAAACGAGCCGCTGCGTGCAATGGGTCGCGCTTCGACACGAGATGACCCGCAGTAACGCAGCAAAGCGTAGACGCGGTAGAGAAAATCGAACAAAGAATCGATTCAACAGTCGTCGGAGACATCGAATGAAGAAAATGCGTTGCATTCTGGCGGGTGCATCCGCCGTCATCGCCCTCGCTTCGGGTACCGCGCATGCAGAGACAGTGAAGATCGCGTTTATCGATCCGCTGTCTGGCCTGATGGGTTCATTGGGGACCAACGAACTGCACAGCTGGCAGTTCGTGGCAGACCTCGCCAACCAGCAAAACTGGACCGGCGGTCCGAAACTCGAAGTGGTCGGATTCGACAATAACTTGTCGCCCCAGCAAAGCCTCACGCTTCTCAATGAAGCCGCCGATCAGGGTATCCGCTATATCGTGCAGGGCAACGGCTCTTCAGTCGGCATGGCGCTCGAAGACGCTGTGTCGCGATACAACGAGCGTAATCCCGGCAAGGAAATCATTTACCTGAACTACGCCGCGGTCGATCCGGCGATGACCAATGCCAAGTGCGACTACTGGCACTTCGCATTCGATGCCAACTCCGATATGAAAATGGAGGCGCTGACGACGTATCTTGCGAAGGATCCGCACGTCAAGAAGGTCTATCTGATCAACCAGGACTATTCCTTCGGCCACGACGTGTCGAAGAAAGCCCAGGAAGCCCTCAAGCGCAAGCGCCCGGACATCGAAATTGTCGGCGACGATTTCCACCCGCTGGCCAAGGTCAAGGATTTCTCCCCGTACGCCAGCAAGATCAAGTCGTCGGGCGCGGATACGGTGATCACCGGCAACTGGGGCAGCGACCTCGCGCTGTTGGTGAAGGCAAGCAAGGACGCGGGCGTCACGGCTAACTTCTACACCTACTATGCGCCCACCACGGGCGTGCCGACGGCCATGGGTGCAGCCGGCGCGGAGCACGTCAAGTACATCGGCTATTTCGGTCCGAACACGAGCGGCAACCCGGCACAAGCGGGCCAGCTGTTCGATGCCTTCAAGAAGAAGTACAACGACGACTACTATGTGATCGCGTCCTATACGGCGCTGAACATGTTGAGCCAGGCTTTCAAGCAAACGCATTCGACGGACCCCGTCAAGGTGGCTCATGCGCTCGAGGGCATGAAGGTGCAGAGTCTGAACGGCAACGTGGAGATGCGCGCAGCCGATCATCAGCTGCAACAGCCGCTGGTCATCAGCACCTGGGTCAAGGCCGACGGCAAGGACATCAAATACGACCAGGAAGGGACCGGCTACGGCTGGCGTACGGATGCCGTTCTCGATGCGCCTTCCGCGAGCTTGCCGACCACGTGCCAGATGAAGCGCCCGCAATAGAGGTGAGCAGCACGTGGAATTCTTCGTCATCTCCCTGCTGAACGGCATCAGCTACGGGCTGCTGCTGTTCTTGTTGTCGTCGGGCCTTACGCTGATCTTCAGCATGATGGGCGTGCTCAATTTCGCGCACGCCAGCTTTTACATGCTCGGCGCGTATTTCGCGTACACGATTGCGAGCCACCTTGGGTTCTGGCCAGCGCTGGTTCTTGCACCGCTGCTCGTGGTGGTGGTCGGTGCGTTGGTCGAGCGCTTCGGCCTGCGCACCGTTCACAAGTACGGACATGTCGCAGAGCTGTTGTTCACGTTCGGCCTCGCTTATCTGATCGAAGAGGGTGTCAAGCTGGCGTGGGGGCAGGCTGCAGTGCCGTACCGCATTCCGCCCGAGCTCGATGGCCCGCTGTTTCAGGTGTTCACGTCGACGTTTCCGAAGTACCGCGCCTTCATGATGCTCGTGTCGGTGTTGATGCTCGTCGCCATGTACCTGACGCTGACACGCACTCGCATCGGACTCGTGATTCAGGCTGCTTTGACGCATCCGCAGATGGTCGAAGCGCTCGGCCACAACGTACAGCGCGTGTTCATGCTCGTGTTCGCGGGCGGCGCTGCGCTGGCGGGTCTGGCTGGGGTGATCGGCGGCAATGCGTTTGTGACTGCGCCTTCGATGGCCGCGTCGGTCGGCACGATCGTGTTCGTCGTGGTCGTGGTGGGGGGCATGGGTTCGCTCGGCGGCGCCTTCGTCGCCTCACTTTTGATCGGATTGCTGCAGACGTTCGCGGTGGCCATCAACGCCTCGCTCGCCGATCTGTTCGCGCTCGCCGGCGTCCATGTGACGAGCGCGACCGTGCTGTCGTCGGTGTGGACGCTCACGTTGTCGCAGATGGCTCCGGTGCTGCCTTACTTGCTGATGGTGGTGATGCTGATCGTGCGCCCGTCCGGCCTGATGGGAACCCGCGAAGGCTAGACTATGAAAACAACAACGCAGCAACGCTACGAGCCGGCGGCGGCCGAGCACCGTCCGCGCGAGCGCCGCGGCCAGCTCGTACGCTTTGGCATCTGGGGGGCGACTGTCCTGGTGATGCTGGCGATGCCGCTGTGCTTCTCGAGCAGGTTCTCCATCGCGCTCTTGTCGCAGATGGGGATCATGATTATCTTCGCGCTGTCGTACAACATGCTGCTCGGTCAGTCCGGCATGTTGTCCTTCGGTCATGCGATCTATTCCGGTCTCGGTGCCTTTGTTGCCGTGCACGTGCTCAACGCAATCGGCGCAGGCGTTATCTGGCTGCCGGTGTCGCTGCTACCGATTGTGGGTGGCCTCGGCGGCGCGCTATTCGGCGTGCTGTTCGGTTATGTGACCACGAAGAAAGCGGGCACCACGTTCGCCATGATCACGCTCGGCATCGGCGAGATGGTCTACGCGAGTTCGCTGATGTTTCCCGACTTCTTTGGCGGTGAAGGCGGGGTCTCGACAAACCGCGTGGTCGGCCATGCGGTGCTCGGTATCACGTATGGCTCCAGCCTCCAGGTGTACTACCTCATTGCGGTCTGGTGCCTGCTGTCGATGATTGCGATGTATGCGTGGACGCAGACGCCGCTGGGTCGTATGGCCAACGCCGTGCGCGACAATCCCGAGCGGGCCGAGTTCGTCGGCTACGACACGCGGCGGGTGCGCTATCTGGTCATGATCCTGTCGGCATTTTTCGCTGGCATCGCGGGCGGCCTGTCGGTCATCAACTTCGAAATCGTGACGGCCGAGAATGTCGGTGCGGTGCAATCCGGCGGCGTCTTGCTGGCCACGTTCATCGGCGGCAGTGGCTTCTTCTTCGGGCCCGTTATCGGCGCCGTCATCTTCGTGCTGTTCGCTGTCGCGCTCTCGAGCCTGACCCATGCATGGCTGCTCTATCTGGGCCTCTTCTTCGTGCTTGCCGTCATGTTCGTGCCGGGTGGCATTGCGAGCGTGCTGATGAAGCAGGTGCCATTGATCAGCGCACGCAAGCTGGGCCGCATGGTGCCGTCGTATGCGATGGCGTCGTGTGCCGGCTTGATTGTGCTCGCAGCGTTGATCCTGACGGTCGAACTCGTCTACAAGCTGCAGTTCGACAGCGACAACGGCACCGGCATGACGTTAGCCGGCTTCGCCTTCGACGCCGCTTCATTCAAGCCCTGGAGCGTCGCTGCCGTGCTCTGGGTGCTGGGTGGGCTTTGCGGGCGGTGGGCGGTGGCGCAAGTCCGTCGCGACTGGGATCAGGTACAGACAGAGATCGCAGGAGGCGGCGTATGACTGCGGCACTCGAGTTGACGGACGTGCGCAAGCGCTTTGGCCAGACGGAGATCATTCGGGGCATCAACCTGAGTATTCCGAAGGGGGAGCGTCACGCGCTGATCGGACCCAATGGGGCGGGCAAGTCGACGACTTTCAACCTGATCTCGGGCCGCAGCACGCCGAGCTCCGGCTCGGTGAAGCTCAACGGCGTAGAGATTGGCGGACTCCAGCCTTTTGTGATCAACCGCATGGGGCTGTCGCGCAGTTTCCAGATCACCAATATCTTTCACCGGCTCTCGGTGTTCGAGAATCTGCGCTGTGCCGTGTTGTGGTCGCTCGGCTACAAGTACTCGTTCTGGCATCGCCTCGCGAAGTTGCACGACGCACGTGAACGTGCAGACGAAGTGCTGGAGTTGATCGGCCTTCAACGGCTTCGCGACACTCAGGCCGGCTTGTTGACCTACGCTGAGCAACGCGCGCTCGAAATCGGCATCACGATCGCCAGTGGTGCCGAGGTGATTCTGCTCGATGAGCCGACGGCCGGCATGAGCCGCTCGGAAACCGACCAGGCCGTGGAACTGATTCGCACCGTGACGGTGGGCAAAACGCTGGTCATGGTCGAGCACGATATGGGTGTTGTGTTTGGTCTGGCGGATCGAATTTCAGTGCTGGTCTATGGCGAGGTCGTGGCGACGGGCACCCCTGAAGCGATCCGTAACGACAGCAAGGTCAAGGAGGCGTATCTCGGCACTACGCTCGATGAAAGTCTTGCCGAGGGAGAGCAGTGATGGATCGCACGATGCTGACCGTGCAAGGACTGCACGCTTACTACGGCAAGAGCCACATTCTCCAGGGCGTGGATGTGCATGTGGATGAAGGCGAGATTGTGACGCTGCTCGGACGCAATGGCGTCGGCCGCTCGACCATGGCGAAGACGATTCTCGGCATGGTCAAGGCCACGGGGTCGGTGCGCTTTCGCGACAGGGAGATCCTCGGTCGACACACGTTTGAAATCGCACAGCTGGGGATCGGCTATGTCCCGGAGAACCGCGATATTTTTCCGGCGTTGACCGTGCGCGAGAACCTGCTTTTGGGGCAGAAGCGTAATCAGCGCAGGGCGAAGTCGCGTTGGGCGATGGCCGATATGTACGGCATGTTTCCCCGGCTCAAGGAACGCGAAAACACGGCTGCGGGTGTGCTGTCGGGCGGGGAGCAGCAGATGCTGACGCTATGCCGCACGCTGATGGGCGACCCGGATCTCATCCTGATCGACGAACCGACGGAAGGCCTGGCGCCCAAGATGGTGACGCTCGTGGGCGAGTATCTGCAGGCGCTCAAGGAACGCGGCGTATCGGTGCTGTTGATCGAGCAGAAACTCGCGATCGCACTCGATATCTCGCAGCGCGTCTATGTCATGGGTCATGGACATATCGTCTTCGAGGGCACGCCGGACGAGTTGAAGCACAACGCTCAGGTCCGCAAGGAATGGCTGGAAGTGTAGGGGGCGTTGAGTCGGCGCTTCCTCTGTGGCAAGTAAAATGCGCACCATCGACACTCACGCGATGACTGCCGCGATGCTTACGATCAAACGTGTCCTTTTGCCGGCGGCTCTCGTCGCAGCGTCCGCGACCGCGCATGCCACCGGCCTTCCGGCGGCCATTGCGACGCAGTTACCGTCCGGCTATGAAGCCATGGCATTCAGCGCGGGCCCCCGGATCGAAGGCGGCGGTCAAAGCTATCTCGTCGTTGCCCACCGGCCTGATGATTCGACGGACAGCCCGTCGCCGCGTCCGTTGCTGATCTTCGAGGAACGGGCAAGCGGTAAGTATCAAATCATCGCGCGCAACGATACGGTGGTGCTGCGTGCCAACGAGGGTGGCCAATGCGATCCTTTCGACGACGGCTACGACGGGCTCGCGGTCAAGGGCAACTACTTCACCGTGCAGAACGGCGTCGCGTGCGGCGAACACTGGACGGACTTCATCACGTTTCGCTACGACGCACAGCGGCATGCGTGGCTTTTTGCCAGCGAGATCTTCACGTCTTCCGATCCGCTTAACGGCACGCCGGATAAGACCCATGTGACGCAGTCGGACCCGGCAAAGCCTGTTGCGTTTGAGGCTTGGCGTCCTGCGCGTTGAATGCGCGCTCATGAGAGGTGGTCAGTGTCGACTGCGAACTCATGGCCTTAGGGGAAAGTCGGTGCGGACTTTGCGGGGCGTCAACGAAGATGGGCGAACGCCGGAGGCACTGGGTCGTGACGGCGTTGACATAGCGAGGCGGCCGGAGCGCTTCGCCGCCATTGCTGAGGGGGCGCACCGACGAAGCGCTTGAAGACGGAGGTGAAGTGAGGCTGAGACCTGAATCCGCAGGCTTGCGCGATATCGATGAGTGAATGCTCCGGGTCGAGCAACAGGTTCTGTGCGCGCTCGATTCGCATGCGCAGCACATACTCGTGTGGCCTCATGCCGGTCTTTGCGCGAAATTGAGCGGCGAAATGCATGCAGGTAATCCCGGAAACTTTCGCCATATCTGCGAGCGTGATTGCACCGGACAGATGTGCTTCGGCGAAATCGAGCACGCGCTGCAGGCGCCACGAAGCGAGCGGAGACACCGCCTTCTTGCAAACGTTCGACTGAGGCGCTCGCACTTGGGTCAGTCGTGCGACGATCGCCAGTCCAATAGTTTCCTCATAAAAATCGCCAAACACGGCGTCCGTGAAGGCGTCCTTGATCAACGTGGCGCTCAACGCATGCAGATGCGCATCGCGGAAAATGGTGGGGTCGTTGAGTGCGCGCGCGACGACAGGGGCGCCGCTCGCGTGGGTATCGTGCCAGCCAGTCACAAGCGCGCAGGGGATAAACATGTGAAGCACATCGCTCGCGCCCTCAAAGGTCGCTCGGGTATGGACGCCCGGCGCAGTAATTTGAATGCTGCCTTCGGGTAGACGTCCGCTCCAGATCGGCCTGTCATCGGCTTTGAGTACGAGCGTTGTTTGGGCCATTGCTATCGCCACGCAGTAAGCGTCCGTGATGCCTGCATGTTCGACAATTCGCGGAGCGTTGCCGTGCAGACGCCACCGTGCGAACGAGATGCCATCGCTATCGTCTTGCGTCGGCTGGCAGCGCCATGCATGTTCCAGTCGAACCCCGTCGGTAGGGCGCGCAAAGTCTGATATCCGCCCGATCGGCGCGTACATCGTGTCCAAACAAACTCTCCGAAATTGGATCTTGCGATCGCTTGAAACTGTTGCAATTTCATGCAATCGGAAGATACGAATTCGCAAAGTCGCGCGCCATCGGCTCTTCGGTCATCGAAAACGGTGAAAGGGAGGGTCACCTTTATACGAAGGTGTCGGTTATATGCCCCGGCCCGGACACCTCTATAAGCCGTGAGGTTTGATGGAGTCGAAATCTCGCCGCAAAAAAATGGCGTGAGGACCGGGTCCCCACGCCACAAACTCCGTTATAGCGATACAGCTACATCGAGCAACCTTTAGCGCGCTCCCGGCGCTGGTCTCTTGCGGATCCCAGGCATGAATTCGAGCGAAACACCGACAAGCGGGCTTTGGACTTCGCCACATGTGCCTCGCGTCGGCGGATGTGTCACGCAACTAGACGCCTGGCAGTAGGGGCGAGGTCTCGATCCCCATGTGTTCGGCCATCCGAACAAGATCGACCAGCGAAGAGGCCTGCATCTTGCGCATGACGGATGCGCGATGCACTTTGACGGTGATCAGACTGATGCCGAGGCGGTCTGCGATCTGCTTGTTCAGCGCACCGCCGACGACGAGTCCCAGGACCTCGCGCTCACGAACGCTAAGCCGTTCGTAGGCGAATTCAAGTGCGGCCGTCACACGGCGCGTTGCTCGCCTCTGGGCATCTGTTTCGAGCGCGGCATGCACAGCGTCGATGACGTCATGGTCCGAGCATGGTTTCGCGAGGAAATCGATCGCGCCGTTTTTCATCGCCTGTCGACACATCTCGACGTCGGCGTAGCCCGTCATGATGACGATCGGGATATCAGGGCGGTCCTCGACACTGCCCTGGAACACGAGACCACTTTCTCCACGAAGCCTGACGTCAAGTAAAAGACAACTCGGAACATCTTCCATGGTCGCGTCGAGAAAGTCGCTCAGGCTCGAAAACGCCTGAGCGCGGAGCTTTACCGAGCGCAACAGGCTCGATAGCGACGTGCGTATCGTCGCGTCATCGTCGACGATATAGACCATCGGCGGCGCTGGCCTGTCGTCTGGGCCGTCCATCATCGAATTCACTCCGTGAAGCCATCTAGCTGGCGGAAGGCAAGACTGCGTTTGCGAGACACCCCAACGCCACTTTCAAATGCGCGATGACAAGGAAAGCTTGGGGTAAGCGAATGTAGCGATTCGCTGAAGGTCAAACAATTGCGCCTTGGAGCATTCAAAACGACACTTAAGGGTCGAATTCGATAGCCTCGGGTATAGGGGGCTTTGTTTCCCGGTTTGAACATCGCACCCGGAGGACCGAGATCAAGCGTCCCCTAGCGCGACAGATATCCAGTAGACGAGCTCATCGGGATGAACGGGCTTTTTGAGGACGCAAAGGGCGCCACATCGCTGCGCCTTTTCTTGCAAGTCGGCAGTGGCGTGAGCCGTCACCACAATGCATGGCACCGAGCTTCCGCGTTCGCGTAGTTGCGCGAGTAAGTCGACACCAGACATCCCGCCCATCTGGACATCCGTCACCACACAATCGCACGCTGCCTCGCCAGCCAATGCGATGAACGCCTCGGCACAGTCGAACTGCCGGGTACGGTGTCCCGTCGATCGGATCAGCGAATCGATCGAGCGTCGAACCGACGACTCATCGTCGATCACGCATATCGTCTTTGTCCACAAGAAGAGATCTCGCAAGCGCGGCGCGCGTAGAAAAGGCGTTGTCCAGGGAGGCGTCAAGCAAGCCCCTCTCGTAGCCTAACTCTGCAGCGGAGCGTCCGAAACTATGCCATGGCACTACGCGGTTACCCTAAGTCCTCAACGATTGAACGCTCTCTCACGAGCCTGCCGCTGAATCGAGCGCACCCACCGAAAACGGCACCGTGAATTTGACGCAGGTGCCCGAAGGTGAATTCGCGTCTGCCCAAAGTCTTCCGCCATGCGATTCGACAATCGAGCGGCAGATCGACAGGCCCATACCAAGACCCGATGCCTTCGTGGTGTAAAAAGAGTTGAAGATACGTTCGAAGTCCGCATCTGCGACACCGGGTCCGGTGTCCGACACGGAGATCATCGCGAAGTGTTCGTCGTGGCGCGCGGACGCGACTGCAATCTCTCTCGCGCCGGCCGCCTGGTCCTTCATTGCCTCGATGGCGTTGATCACGAGGTTCAACACGACTTGCTGAAGCTGAATGGCGTCGCCCTGGATGAGTGGAAGGGCGTCGTCGAGGGTCGTCGTCACCGAAACTTGATGTGCGAGTGACTCATGCTGCGTCAGTGCGACAACGTCGTGGATTGCCGAAGCAATATCAATCGGCAAGCGCGTGACTGGGGCGCGTTTGATTTGAGTGCGAATACGCTCGACGATGTCACCGGCTCGGCGCCCGTCCAGGACGATCCGGTTCAGAATTTCTTCGACTTCACCGGTGTCCGGTGGCATGGCGTGCAACCACCGCAATGCGGCGCCGGCGTTAAAGACGGTGGCGGCGATCGGTTGGTTGACCTCGTGAGCAATCGAAGCCGCAAGTTGTCCCATGGTGGCGACCCGGCTCGCATGGGCAAGTTCAGCCTGCACCTCGCGATATCGTGACTCGTTCTCGCGCGCGTCACGGTACAGCCTCGCGTTTTCGAACGCGGTCGCGGCCTGCGAGGCGATGATTCGCAGTGTCGTTGTTCGGTCCAGAGTGAACACCTTGTTTGCGAGCGTGTTCTCCAGATAGAGGACTCCCGTGAGCCTCGCTCGGCTTTGCAATGGCACACATAAGATAGAGCGTGCCCCGGCTTCAGTGCCGTCGCTTCCGGCGTTAAGAAGCAACTCCGATTCGGCGTCGCTGATGACGACGCTTTCTCCGGTGCGCCAGGCATGCAGAATCAAAGGTGTAGGGTGCGCAGCCGAATCAAGCGCCTCGTCGAGAATCCGGACCTGTATCTGGCCACTTTCCGCTCTTGCCTCGGCCGATGCGGTGAGCTGACCTTCCTGATCCAGAACAAGAAGCGCGCGATTGGCTCCCGATTGCTCGAGCACCGTACGCAACAGCGTGTCGGTGAGGTTCTCAAGCAGAATTTCGCTTGAGATCGCCTGCGAAGACTTGATGATGGCTTCGACGTCCAGCCGTTCGACCGGGGTGCCCGTCGTATGGGTCGGTGCGGAGAGGGAACTGACGACGCGAAGCTGGGGATGACGCCGTTCCATGTGTAGCACCTTACCTTGCGCTCCCCATCTGAGATACGAATAGTAGGCGTTGCGCAGGTACGCATCTGCGATGACGGTGTAACCGGAACGCGCGTAGAACGCGGACGCAAGTTCGTTTGCAATGCCTTCGTTGTGAGGGAACGCGTTCGCATGTGATGAGCGGATCGCGGCCTCGTAATGAGCCATTGCGTCCTGAGTCCGACCCTCAAGACGTGCGATCTCGGCTGCGATCAGCGCCGCGCGATTCTCGAAATTCGCCGGGCTGCTGTTCGACCACATTGCAAGCTTCTGCTGATGTTCGACGAGCTCGCTCAGCGTGTGCCGGCGTGCTTCGTCGTTCGACGTCACGCAAGCCTGTGCCTTCGCGAGGGCAGCGTAGAAATGGTATTCGGCCTGTTCGATGAATCCGGGCTCGGTGATCCAGATCAATGCTTTCGCTACATTCGCAGCAGTGGCTGCGGTCTCGTAGTCTCCGGCAAGGAATCGTGCCTGGAGCTTGCGAATCCAGTACCAGCATTTGACGAACGAGAGCCGGCCGTCTTCGACGTACGCTTCGAAGTGGTGTTCGTCGAACTGCTCGCTGTCGAGCCGCCCGAACGCCTTCGAGAGGCCGAGCAAGTTCTGAGTCAATGCGAGCTGCACGGAGATGTTGTCAACGACATACTGGTACGAAGCGTCACGAGCGACAGCCAGGCCGTTTTCAATATCAGTGCGCGCGCGAGCCAACACGACGCCTTCGAAAAGCAGGTCGGAATTGAGGTTCTGCCGTGCATACAGTCCATGGGTCAGATCACCGACCTGGTCGCACGCATCGATCGCTCGCACCAACAGTTCGCGACTATCGCGAATGGGGGCGGACCAGCGCAATGTCCCGAGCGCATGACCCAGATACGTACGCGCTGCGAATCGCTTGAATCCGCGCTGTTCGACCAACGCGAAGCCGAGATTGCCTGCCTTCACGCCGAGGTCGAAGTCACCAAAGAGTCGCTGAGCCGTCACGCCGAAGTAGTGAAGGACAACCGAGCCCATGTCGCAATGGCCGTGTTCGATGCAAAGGCTCGTTGCCTTGCAGGCCGCGAGCCCGTACAGGTTGAAGTCGGTCATGATCGCTGCTGGAAGAAGCCGGCCGAGCAACTCGACTGTCGCGAGCACGTCCTCGTTTTCCATTGCGGGGTGAGCTAGGAGTTCGTCGAACGATGCGCGGCGAAACTGGTCCCTGACTTGCTCGAATTCATGTCTGACATCTGCGAGCGCAGGTTTAGCCTTCCAGTCGATGCCGACGCCTCTCAGATAGCCGAGGCATGCTTCGATCGCAAGTTCACTCTCGTCGAGGGTGAGCAACACATCGAGAAGCAAGCACGTAATTCTCGACCGATGCCGTGCGTCCTTGACGTGCTCGAGCAGCGTATCGAGTCGCGATCTGGCCGAGGCGGGATTGCCCGTCACGAACTCGCATTCCGCAAGCGCGAGTTCGTACTCGAGCGTGAGCGCGGGAAACGTGGTCCACGGCGCCTCTCCGAGCAAACCCCGCCCCAGCGTCAAATAGCCAATCGCCGTTTTGAAGGCGCTCGATGCCTTGGCCCGGCGAGCCGCGGACATATTCCCCTCTGCCAGGCGTACCCGGTTTTCCGGGCTCACGATCATCTTGATGCAGCGATTGAACTGATTGACGATGTCGAAGATGCAATCGCCTTCGCGCGGCTTGTCGTGAAAATATGCGCCGAGCAGTCGCCCGATGCCGAGGTGCACTTCGGCTCGCTTGGCATCGGGTATCTGGACGTAGCACGCTTCTTGAACCCGGTCGTGACTGAAGCAATAGCGGTCGCCGTCCCGGACAACCAGCTCGTGGTCGAGCGACGGACTTAATGTCTCGTGGATCTCGGCTTCGGGGAGCGTTGAGATGATCGACAAATAGTCGATCGTCGCGACGTTACCAAGACAAGCAAACCGACCCAGCAGCCGCTGTGTTATCTCTGGTAACCTGCGCAGCTTCGCGATCATCAGGTCGACGACGTTGTCCGAAAACCCTTTGCGTTCGATGCGGTCGAGGTCGTACCGCCAGATGGCGTCCACATGATCGAACCGAAGCAGTTCTTCTTCCGCGAGAGACTGCAGAAATTGGGCGACAAAATAGGGGTTGCCGCCCGTCTTGTCGTGGATGCGTCCTGCAAGAGTGGCGACGGAGGTTCTGTCGCTCCTGAGCGCGTCGCTGACCAGATGACTGGCTTCGCGAATCGAAAGCGGCGCGAGACGAATGTCTTCGGCAGTCACACCCTGGCTTTGAAGGGCGGCGAGCTTCGACATCAGAGGATGCTCGGGGCCGACTTCGTCGGATCGATAGGCGCCGATCACAAGCAGGTGATTCAGGTCCGAATGCACGAGCGCATATTCCAGGTAGTCGAGCGTGGCCGTGTCGATCCACTGCAAATCGTCAACGAAAAGAATCAGCGGTCGTTCGGCAGTTGAAAACACGCCGAGCAGGCGCTGGAACACCATTTGGAAGCGATGGAGGGATTGCTGTGGCTCGAGTTCGGGCACCGATTCCTGCTCACCGATGATGAGCTTGAGTTCCGGAATCATTTCCGTAATCAAGCGCCCGTTGGGCGTTAGCGCATCGAGCAGCCGCGAACGCCAGACAGCGAGTTGTCCATCGGAATAGCCGAGCAAGCTGCGTACGATTTCGCGCACCGCTTGCAGTAACGTGACGTACGGAACATCTCTGTATTGATCGAATTTTCCGGCTGCGAACCAGATGTTTTCGCTTCCGAGGCTTCGACGAAGTTCGGTGACAAGGGCCGACTTGCCGATACCCGAGGGCCCTGAAACTAACACCATGCCCCGTTTTTCGGTCCGGATCACGCCGCGTGCAATCTCCGCCAATCTGTCGAGCTCGCGGACCCGACCGTACAATTTCGCGGGGATGTGCAAGCGATCCGGTCGATCGGATTGGGCGAGGGCGAACTCTGCAATGGAACCTTCATTCTCCAGCGCGTCGAGGCAGCGCTGTAGATCGCGTGCCAACCCTCCGGCGGTTTGATACCGGTCTTCGGGTGCCTTTGCGAGAAGTTTCAACACGATCGATGAAACGATAGGCGGTACTGAATCAATGCGTTCGCTTGGCGATGACGGAACGGTTGTGATGTGACTGTGAACCCATCCGCTCGGATCCTGCGCCGAGAAGGGAAGTTCTCCGGTCAGCATTTCAAAGAAGATCACGCCGAGGGAGTAAAGATCGCTGCGCGAGTCGATTGTGCGATCCACGTGCCCGGTTTGCTCCGGCGCCATATAAGCGAGCGTGCCGATCAACGACGAGGTTCGCTCCGGGGCTTCTTGCTGCCGCTGACGCAGCGATGCGAGCCCGAAGCCTGTAAAGCGGGCCCGCCCGTCGCGAGAGGAGACCACAACGTGTGACGGTTTCAAATCGCGATGAACGACGCCGGCGTCGTGCAGTTGGCTAAGCGCCGACGCGATGCCCGACGCATGCAGCATGAATTCGGTGAGCGCCAAGGGACGCCCGAGTAGCGACTTCAATGGAACACCACCCGAATCATCGAGGCTGAGTCGAACGGCGGATCCCGACGCATACAGTTCCAGGGGCTTCAACGCCCAATTCGCATCGAGGTTCGAGCGCAGATCGAACTCGTGCGTCAAGCGTGCGAGGGTATCGGGATGCGGATGTGGCGCTGCCGGACGTACGACAATGACCTGTGAGCGGTCGTTGCCGTCAGCGCGCTCGCGCGCAAAAATGCGATCGCCGTCAACCCATTGGATATCGAGAGGCTTAGTCATAAGTCGATTCGGTAACGGGGCCCAGCCATTCCATTTGTCGCACGAGTTCGGCCAAGGATGAAGCGCCCATTTTCCGCATGGCAGCCGCCCGATGTGCCTTGACTGTAATTTCGCTGACCGCGAGTGCCGCGGCGATTTCCTTGTTCATCTTGCTGTTGGCCACCTGAACGATGACTTCGCGCTCGCGACGAGTCAGAGTCTCGAAGCGTGCACGTAGCTCATCCTGCGTTCTGCGCACACTGCGGAGTGACGTGTCTTTAGCGAGCGCAGCGACCACCGCGTCGATCACGCGCTGGTCCTTTACCGGCTTGGACAAAAAATCCACTGCGCCATCTTTCATCGCGCGCACAGACATCTCGATGTCGCCATGCGCGGTGAGGAAAATGATGGGAATATGAAGTCGATGCGCGCGGATTTCAGTCTGAAACGCGAGGCCGCTTTCTCCGTGCAGACGCACGTCGAGGACCAGGCAGCTCGGGACATCGGGCTTCTCGAACGCAATAAATTGTGCCGTGCGCTCGAACACATGGACGTCAAAGCCAGCCGAACGAAGCAGGGTGTTGAGTGCAAATCGCAGTGAGGGGTCGTCGTCGATTACGTACACGACCGCTTGGTTGTTTTGCCGGGCGGCAGCAGTTGTTTCGCTTGGCATGCGTAGGGTCAGAAATCGGGGTCGAGATCGCAACAAAAACGGACACGCGCCGTCGCGATTGATGCGTTCCCGATGGGTGACGGATTCGCGGAAATTATATGTTCAAAATAATGCATCGAGTGAGCATATAAAGCCTGGCGCGACGGCAGGTCCTTCCTCGCCGCGCAACCATCGTCGGAATCCGAACATCGAATCGCGGTATCATCGCCGTCTCGCGCCGGGGGCTTCCTGGCCTTGCACTACTTGACGGCGCGGGATTTTACGAGGCTGTGTCAAGAGTCTTGGAGGGCAAAATGGAAAGCGAAGCCGGATCCGATCTCGCGCCCCGCGAAAACGCAATCGTCTATGTAATCGATGACGATGATTCATTGCGCTTTGCGTTGACAACGTTGCTACGCTCGGCCGGGTTTTCCGTATTCGCATTCGAGCGCACGGAGTCATTTGTCGAACTTCCAAAGGCGGACGTGCCGAGCTGTCTGTTGCTCGACGTGCGACTGCGAGGCGAGAGCGGGCTTGCCTTCCAACGCGAACTGCGCAAGCAGAAGGTCCAGATGCCGGTCATTTTCCTGACCGCGCACGGTGATATCGATATGTCGGTGCAGGCGATAAAAGAAGGCGCTGCAGACTTTCTGGTCAAACCCGTCAAGGATCAGCGGGTCATTGACGCTGTTGTTGCAGCGCTCAAGGACGACGCGTCGTCGCGCGCGCTGCGCCACACGCAGAATGAGTTGCGCGTCCGTTATGAGTCGCTGACACCGCGCGAGCGCGACGTCATTCTCCAGGTCGCCGCGGGCTTGATGAACAAGCAGATCGCCGCGGAAATGAGCCTGAGCGAAATCACCATCAAGTTTCATCGAAGCTCCGCGATGCGAAAAATGGAAGCCGCGTCGATCACGAGTTTGATCAGGATGCTCGAAGCGCTCGGTGTGCTTTCCGAACTGCGTATCGCGTGAACGGATCAGTGCAGCGTCATCAGCACCGGTGAGGCGATGCCGATGACGAAGACGCCGACCGCCTACATCGTCAACACGACTCGAAGATGTGCCTTGCCGTCCATCATCTTGCGATAGGCGGCTACAGCCTGATCGAGCGGAATGGTTTCGATCATCGCCTCGACGCCCGTGAGTCGGCTAAATCGTAGCGTCGCATCGGCGGTATCGGGATCGCCGGTCAATGCACCCTGAACGATCCGGCTCCCGAACAGAAGATCGCTGCTCGCCACCGTGATGGGTTCAGCGGTCGCGCCGAGCACGATGGCCTTTCCGTTGGGCGCCAGTCCTTTGATGCTCTGCGACACGAGGTCGCCCGAGGACGCGGTCGCGACAATCAGACTTGCGCCGCCGAGTGCTGTCAATGCGTCGCTTACGTTGGTCGACGCACTGTCGATGTAGTGATGCGCGCCGAGCTTGCGAGCGAGCGCTTCTCTCTCGGCGCCGCGTGCGATCGCGACGACCTCATAGCCCATCCGATTGGCGTACTGAACGGCCAGATGGCCAAGGCCACCGATACCGATGATCGCGACAAGCTCGCCGGCCTTGACCGACGAATTGCGCAGTGCACTGAAAGTGGTCAGCCCGGCGCACAGAAGCGGCGCAGCAGCCACGGAGTTCAGATCATCCGGTACGGAAACGAGGCCCGACGGCCGTGCATAAGTGTATTCAGCATAGCCACCGTCACGATGTACGCCCGTGATTTCCTGGTTCTCGCAATTGACGAGGTCGCCGCGCCGGCAGAAACGGCACTGTCCGCAACTGCCGCCCAGAAAGCCGACACCCACACGATCGCCAACCTTCCACGCGTGCACGCCTTCGCCGACCGCATCGATGGTGCCGACGAGCTCGTGGCCGGGAACGCGGGGCCAGTGGCTATTGAGCAGGCCTTCGACGGTGGCAGCGTCCGAATGGCACACGCCGCACGCGTCGACTTTGATGCGAACCTCACTTGAAGCAGGAGCGACGAGCGGTCGCTCAGCGAGTTCGAGTTTGCCGGGCTGCGTCGCTTGCACGACACGATAGACGGACGACGAGTTCATCAAAAATCCTTTGATAGGGTAAGAAGGTGTGAGCGCGCTACGCACGCGCGGCGCGTAGGTACGTGTGGTTCGCGGCTCGGCTGAACGGGACGTCCAGCGTGTTGCTGACTTCGCTTCGAGGTTATAAGGCTGCGAACTGAAAAGCACTTGTCCGGCGGAATGGAAGCGCCTTGCCCGCGGACGGCGTTCCTGGTCCGTAAGATTCAAAACAGCTATCCCTGGGGATAGGTCTTCCAATCGCAAGCGCAGATACCAAGCTTCGCCGAGTGCAAACCTCCGACGAATGTTCACCGCTGAGGCCGATACCCGAAGCGAATGCACTGGCTGCCGACCTTATTGCCGCGCTTATACCCAGGGGTGATCCGCATTAACGTCGGGCGTAGTTCGCGTTGATCGAACGCACAATGGTTGCGTGGTTGTTCAGTGAGTACATTCGAGCTGCGCTATTTAGGCTGCGAACTCTGTCGACTTACTTACTGGATTTCCAATGCAAAAGCTCGTTGAATCGATTTTCGATGCCCATGGAGGCCTCGCACGCTGGAAGCAGTTCGAAACGCTTCGTGCACGACTTCACCAAGGTGGCGCGCTGTGGCAGCTGAAGGGGCAAGCCGGGGTACTCGACGATACCGTCGTGACCGTGTCGACGGTACGTCAGTGGGCATCACACCATCCGTTCGGGGACACCTCCGTCAAGAGCGATTTCACGGCCGAACGCATCGCGCTCGTCAACGCTGCAGGTGACGTCATCGACAGCCGCGATGCGCCCCGACACTCATTCGCCGGGCACGCGCTTGATACGCCTTGGGACAAGCTGCAATTGGCATTCTTCGCCGGGTGCGCGATGTGGACGTACCTGAATACACCCTTCGTACTCGCATGGGACGGTGTCGAATCGGAGGATGCAGGCGCCTGGACTGAACAAGGAGAGGTCTGGCGAAAGGTGCGCGTGCGCTATCCGAAATCGCTAGAGGTGTTCAGCAAGGTTCAAGCGATCTACGTCGGCGAGGACTACCTCGTTCGCCGGCTCGACTATGACGTCGAGATCGCAGGCAACACGCCCGGCGCTCACTACGTGGACGAATATACGACCGTGTCCGGGATTCGCATTCCCACCAAGCGACGTATTTATCCGCGCCTCGCCGATGGGAATTCGACGCCGGAACCGCTCGTTGTCTCGATCGATCTTTCGGACATTGCGTTCGTTTAGTCGTCACCGAACCAGGATCAAGCCAGCATGAGCATTCATACTTCGCTGACGGCCCCGAATCGTTACGTCGATGTCGCGGGCACCACGTATGCCTATCGGCGTTTTGGCACGCCGGAGAAATTGCCGGTACTGTGCCTTCAACACTTCACCGGCACGCTCGATAACTGGGATCCCGCAATCGTCGACGCACTCGCGTCAGACCGCGAGGTCATCCTGTTCGACAACGCGGGAGTGGGGCGCTCCACCGGGAAGGTTCCAGACTCCATCGTAGAGATGGCGCGCCATGTAGAACAGTTCCTCGATGCAATCGAGCTTGCCAAAGTCAACGTTCTCGGATTTTCCTTAGGTGGCTTTCTCGCTCAAGAGCTCGCGATCGCGCGTCCGGAACGGATCGAGCGACTCGTGATCTCGGGTAGTGCGCCGGAGGGTGGCGAAGGGGCTGGGATGGACCGCCCCGAACTGCTTTCGATTTATACCGATGAGTCGATCGATCCTTACGGGAAGCTTGAGCGCCTGTTCTTTCCACCCGACGACAACGGCCAGCGTGCCGCGAAAGCGTTTGTCGCCCGTCTGAAATCGCGGACTGGGGAAGCCGACGCGCCGATCAGTGCTGAAGTGGCGCCAACGCAGTTGCAGGCGATGATGGATTGGGCCAACAGGTCCGGCGATGCCGCATGCAAGCTCAATCAGATCCCACATAAGGTTTTGGTGACCAACGGCAGTAACGACGTCATGATCCCCACGCGGAATTCGATGGTCCTCGCCGAATCACTCCCGAATGCGACGCTGATTGTGTACCCGAATTCGGGTCACGGCGCATTGTTCCAATATCCGTCGACCTATGTGGGTCACGTGCGTCAATTTCTCGACGAAGCGTGACTCGAATCTCGGACCGAAGCGCCGGGTGCCGTTTGGCGTTCGGCGCCCGCTCAACGAATGTGCTCAGCGTCAGCTGGCGGAATGACCCAGGCGTGCATGCGTTCCTCATAGACCGACACGCTTGGCACCGGAAAGCCCGGATCGGCGAACGCCCCGACGGGGATGCCAAGATATTCCTCCAACCCTTCGGGCTCGTAGAAGACGGTCGAGCCGCAGTTGGGGCAGAAGTGGAATTTGATTCGGGAGCCTTCGTCACTGACCCGAATGTACTCGGATGAGACGCCCGAAAGCGACACGTTCTCGCGAAGAAACCTGGCCTGCTGGCCGAAGACGCTGCCCGTTCTGCGCTGGCAAGCCAGGCAATGGCAGATGGAAACCCGTACTGGATCGCCGACGACCTGGGCAGTAAGCTGACCACAACTGCAGGATGCAAGGCGCTGAGACATAGGATCGAGGGCTCGTAGTGGTTAGAATCTGCTTTCGGTTCTCTTATTCGTCCATTTTTCGGAGGCGGACATGCCAGGGTTACTTCCCGATGTTGATCGCGACGGGCTGCTCGAATATTCCGTCGTTTACACGGATCGATCGATTAATCACATGTCGCAGCTCTTTCAGGGCGTCATGCGCGATCTCTCCAACAACCTTAAAAAAGTCTACAACGCGAAGTCGGTTGTTGTCGTCCCTGGCAGTGGGACCTTCGGCATGGAGGCCGTTGCCCGGCAGTTCGCGACGAACAAGAAGTGCCTGGTCATCCGCAACGGATGGTTCAGTTTCCGATGGTCGCAGATCTTCGACATGGGAGCCATTCCGTCTGAAGCGACGGTGTTGAAGGCGCGCCCGGTCGAACAGGGAAGGCAGGCCGCCTTTGCACCGGCACCGATCGAGGAAGTGGTCGCTGCGATCAAGGACAAGAAGCCGGATCTGGTCTTTGCGCCTCACGTCGAAACCGCATCCGGGATGATGCTGCCGGACGACTATTTGCGCGCCGTGTCCGACGCCGTTCACGCTGTCGGCGGAATGTTCGTACTCGATTGCATCGCCTCGGGTACCGTCTGGGTCGACATGGAGGCGTGCGGCGTCGATGTTCTGATCAGCGCGCCGCAAAAAGGATGGAGCGCATCCCCATGCTGCGGACTGGTGATGCTGAGCCCGCTTGCGCGCGAAAGGATCGAAGCGACAACGAGCACCAGTTTCGCCTGTGACCTTCGCAAATGGCTTCAGATCATGGAAGCGTACGAGAAGGGCGGCTTTGCGTATCACGCCACGATGCCCACGGACAGTCTCGCGACGTTGCGCGATGTGCTGATGGAAACCGAGGCATACGGCTTCAAGAAGGTCAAAGCGGATCAACTCGAACTTGGCAAGCGCGTTCGCTCACTCTTGAGCGACAAGGGTTTCAGAAGCGTGGCCGCGCAAGGTTTCGAGGCGCCGGGGGTTGTGGTCTGCTACACGGACGACGACGACATCCGAAGCGGCAAGAAATTCGCTGACGCCGGCCTGCAGATCGCGCCTGGCGTTCCCCTCCAATGCGATGAGCCCGCCGACTTCAAGACTTTCCGCGTCGGGTTGTTTGGTCTGGACAAACTCAAGGACGTCGACAGTGCCGTCGCCAGATTCGCTACGGCGCTGGACACGATTCTGTAGCGTGCTTACCCGCCTAGGTGCAGGCGCTCAGCCTCGCGACTTAACCGGCCTCAACCGGCAGGAAGGTTCCGATTCCTGCCGGGCAAGTGTCCGGGCAAAATCATCAGATAGCGTCACATCCGTCTGCGCCGGGAGCAGATCGAATTAATCTGCGTGACAGCGGACGAATCCCGGACGCCCGGCATGTTGTCCAGAATGCACTCGTGGTACGCAGCGTCCCGCGGCAGTAGCATCGCGTTATTCCGATACAGAGCGGAACATGCGCGTTGTATGTAATTCGATGCAGCCGGATTGCGTGAGTCGCGTAATGCCCGGAGCATGCAGTCGTCATAACTTGACGGGCCGACAGCTGACGCCGGGTGCATGATTAGCAAGCCAAACAGGCCTATTGCCCTCCTTAGGGTGCAAATCGTCGGTGTGAAATTCTTAAGCATTGCGTTCTTGTCTGGCTCGGTATGGTGGTAAGGCGCGAACAGGAGTTTCGCGATGGCGGCTTTTTTAAACTGGCTATCAACTAGCGTCACCGGGGTCGAAGTCATGTTCGACCGGGTGCCGCGATCTGCGCCACACATTGGATGTTCACGGCATCGCCCGAATGGGCAACCGGTGTAGCGTCCAACCCCGCGATGCAGCGTGTCGATCAGACTCGCTTTGCTGCCGGCTGTTCCAGCTACCACTACGTAAATTTTTCGGCCTCATAGAGTGCCGCAACCGTCGCAATAAGATCCGTCGAATGCGGTAGTGCCGGAACGGCACGTGCGCCAAACAGCGAGGTCGTGCCAATTACTTCGGTATCGAGGTCGACGAAAAGCCCCGCCGGCGCGTCCAGCGCAACGGGCGGGGCTTTGATGTGGGACGGGCTTGCCACTTACTTATGCTTCGGCTTGCCTTTCTGCGGGCTATGGGCGAAGTCGTGCAACTGCTTTTCGCTCATCGATTCATACATTGACTTGGACGCACCCTTGAGTTCGCTGACTTTCGTGTCGCCATGCTTGGCGGAAAGGGCAGCACCCGCGGCCATCTGCTGGGCTTTGGATTTTGCTGGCATCACGCTCTCCTTGAATTAGTTACCGCCGCCAGTACCTTTCATCGGTGCCGTCGGCGATCCGCTGTTGTTGCTCGGGGCGCCGTTGCCGGCTCCGATGGCGTTCCCCGAGTTGCTCGCGCCGCCCGTGCTATTGGAATAGCCCGACGTCGTGGCCTTCTTATGCTTCATGGTGTGATGCGGAGCCGATGCACCCACTTGCGGGTCGTTTGCCGTCGGGCTGCTTGCTTCGTCGGCCATCGCGACGAGCGGCAGGGAAAGGGCGCAAAACGTGACGAGGGCGCGGCGGGCAGAAAGAGAAACTGTCATGGTGTTCATTCCTGAGTTCGTGAGGATATTGCGGCCGGTTTGAAACCGACCGCCGCGACTCGACCGAAACAGCATCAAGCCGTTAGAGCCATCGCTGTTTTCACGCCGATAACTTCAGTGAGCACGGGCTATTCCCGGTTTAATCGCTGCGATTGAGCGCACCGAATACGCCGTTGATACCGTCTCCCGGATAACCAAAGATGCGGCGCACGCCCCAGGCATAGAGACGATCGACGAGAAAATCTGCTACGGAAGTGCTCATTTTGAAGGTCCTGTCAGTAGGCAAGCGACCGCATCGGTCGACGCGCACGGAGTCGATAGGGGCGCAACGGAGGTATGGCGGCGGGTTTCCATCTGCGTGTAGTCGAGTAACGTCGCGCCGAATCCGTCCGGCGCGCGAAAGTCCGTGCGCGCACTTGTCGTGACTTCAGGTGCTGCGCTCCAGGCGATCGTTGCGCCAGTCCTTTCGAGCGCACGAATCAACGCAACGTCTTCACTGCTATGCAGAGGCTCAAAGCCGCCCGCGAGGGTGTAGGCGCGCGCTGACACGCCGAGGTTGGCGCCGTGGATGTGGCGATGCCCATCGATCGGGAAATAGGTACGGCCGAAATGCGAACGCGTGGATTCGCCGTGTGCCGACCAGTCGTCGATCTGAACGACGCCACAGACGGCATCGACGCAGAGTGCAAGCTGCTCGACGAGCCAATCAGGCGACACGATCGTGTCGGCATCGGTAAAGGCCAGCCATCGGGCGCCAAGCGCAAGCAGATGTCGGGCTCCGGCAGCGCGGGCCACACCGACGTTGCGCGCGACGATATCGACGACCTCGGCACCCGACTCGCGCGCCAGATGTGCCGTGTCGTCCGTGCATGCGTCAGCAACGACGACGATGCGTGCGTCTTCGCCACTCAGCTGTCGGTGGGAAATTGCTGACGTAACTGCGCGGACGCAGGCACTGATCGTGCGGCTTTCGTTATGGGCTGGAATGACTACGCCTAGCATGCTCGCTTCCTTGTGGATTGCTTGTGGACGTGCCGGAGTCGGTACATACATCGCGTGTGCCGTCGCAACGCTTGCTCTGGCGCACGAGCAACCCGCGTGCCGTGCGGCGGGTGTTCACGGTCTTGCCGGACAGTTCGACGTCAGGTACGCCGATTGCCGCTAACTTCTGAAGGTTCTGAAGGGCGGTCGCCCGAGAGCCGCTTCGAGATCCACACTTCGTGCAGGAAGAAAGACGTCATGAATCAACGAGCCGTGATATTCGGCGACAGGGCCGAGCGAAGCTGGCGAGCGTTGGATGCGCGCGCACTGCGTCCGGATAGTGCGGCCGCGGATGAGCAGGCGGACGGCGCCTGCGATGCGAGCGTTTCCGAAAACGAGATCGCGTCGCGTCTCGACGCCAGACTTGGTTTGGCGCTCGAGGCGCTCGTGTTCGATGCGGGTGTTCCGTCAGAGGTCGGCAGCGCATTGTCGTCACTGGTCGAGCAGGGACTCGATGTGTTACCGAGACCCGCACACGGCCAGACGCTTGCGCGGTGGCGCGCGCTGTCGCGTGTCGCGCAACGTGACCTTGGGCTGGTCAAGCTCTACGAAGGCCACACCGACGCGTTAGCGGTACTTGACGAACTCGGTAGCGATATCCCGACGAAGAGTCGTTGGGGTGTTTTTGCGGCCGAAGCCCCGGATTTTCAAGCGCGCGCTATGTTCGACGATCCGCTGAGCCACGCCTCAGGCTCGCCGGTCACGCTTCACGGCGCAAAGGCGTGGTGTTCGGGCGCGCAGGCGCTGACGCACGCGCTGATCACCTGCCGCGACAATGAGCGGGGACACCGACTGGTGGCGCTGGCGCTCGACCAGCCGGGTGTGAGGATATCGACGTCCAATTGGCATGCTGTCGGGATGGCGGCGACGGCGAGCGCCGACATGACGTTCGATCATGCCCGTGGCTGGGTTGTCGGCGAGCCGGACGCTTACCTGTCTCGCTGCGGGTTCTGGCATGGCGGTGCCGGCATCGCCGCTTGCTGGTATGGCGGCGCACTCAGGCTCGCCAAGGCCGTAGCGGCCGCCGTGCGGCGCACGCCTGATGCGCATCGGTCCGCGCATCTGGGTGCGATCGATGTCGCGTTGCGAGGCGCCGCGTCAGGGTTGCGGGATGCGGCTGCATGGATCGATGCACACTCCGAGGAGGATGCGATGCACGTTGTGCTGCGCACGCGCTTGCTCGTCGAGCAAGCCGCGACGAGCGTCATCGAACATGCAGGACGTTCACTGGGTGCGGGACCCCTGTGTCGCGATGCGGATATCGCGCGATGCATGGCGGATTTGCCGGTGTTCCTGCGGCAAAGTCATGCCGAGCGTGACCTCGCAATGCTCGGTGAACTGCATGCGCGCGAGAGGAATGACGATGCGCAATGGTGTCTCTGACAAACACAGATTGATGAGCGAGGCGAAGTCGCAGGGCAAACACGTTCGCGAGCCGCGCGACGATGCCGCGTATTTCGACGCGTTGTATGCGCAGAACGAGGACCCCTGGAATCTGCGTACGCGATGGTACGAGCGGCGCAAGCGAGCCATCGCACTGTCGATGTTGCCGCGCGAACGCTATGAGCATGCGTTCGAGCCCGGATGCGGCATCGGCGAGCTGACAGCGATGCTCGGAACCCGATGCGCATCCGTCACCGCATGGGATATCAGTACGCGGGCGCTCGCCATTGCGCGCGAGCGCGTCGACGCCGCCCATGTGCAATTCGAGCGGAACACGGTGCCGGCCCATTGGCCGCAAGGGCAGTTTGACCTGATCGTGATCTCGGAGCTGGCCTACTACCTGTCGGGCACACAACAACGCACACTTGCGCAACTCATCGCACGAGGGCTCGCACCACAGGGCACCTTACTGGCCTGCCATTGGCGTCACCCAATTGACGATGCGAAGACTTCGGCGCTCGAAGCGCATCGTACGTTGTCGGATGTCAGCGGGCTGATCTCGGTCGCGCGCTATGACGATGACGACATGGTTATCGACGTGTGGTCTAACGACGGGCGTTCTGTCGCGACGATGGCGTAACCCAGTCTTTCGCAGGAGTTACCGTTCGATGCGCTTTGCGGGCGCAGGGGAACGGAAGATGCTTCTCAGGGAGCGTGGACGCATTGAACGCGTCATAGTCGGGAGGCGCAACCATGAAAATCTTCTTTTTGTCGCAGGCTGTGTCGCTTACGCTGTGCTCAATTTTCGCGATTACCGCCGCGCATGCCGATCAACGCGATGATGAAACTCGCGCGTGCAGAGCCGACGCGTTCAAGCTATGCAGTTCCGAGATTCCAAATGAAGACAAGATCTCGGCCTGCATGAAGCACCATGTCGACGAACTGTCACCGCAGTGCCGCGCATTCTTTGTCAAGAAGAAACGCTCTAACGGCTGACGGTGCTTGCGTAAAAGCGCATGCTGCGCGCCGAGTTTCCGTAGCGCGGAAACGCCCGGCAGCCGTATGAGATAGCGGGTTGCCTGTTCGGGTTGTTCCGCTTCTCAGCGCGTGCGCGACGACAGTTCGCGCACGTTCCAGATCCGGTCGCAGGTCTCGATGATCAGCGCTCGCATCCACCGATGGGCGGGATCGCGTTCGTTGCGCGTGTGCCAGGCCATCTGGCATTCGAAGGAAGCGAGCCGGAGTGGCACGTCGCACACATGGATCTTCCTTCGGAGTGCGTGCGTGCGCACGACGCCGGCGGGCAGCATGCAGATCAGGTCGGACGCAAGCAGCAGTGACGGCACCCCGGAAAAGTTGTTCAACGTCATTGCAACCCTTCGACGCTTTCCCATGCGTTCAAGCGCCGCGTCGGCGACACCGACCGGATTTCCCGATAGGGATACGAGCAGGTGATCCGACCTTAGAAACGCTGCCTGCGTGATGGGTGCTTTAGCGAGCGGGTGATCGAGCCTCATCGCGCAGACCCACGGTTCAGTGAAGAGCCGCTGGAGGCGTATTTCTTCCCCCATGTGTTCGAGACCGCCGATGCACAGGTCGACGTCGTTGTTGCGAAGGCGCGGGCCCGTATCCTGGCTCGTATAGGGCACCGCATGGATTCGGATTCCGGGCGCGTGCTTCCCGATGTACTTGCAAAGTTCAGGCCAAATAGCGTTCGAGATGTAGTCAGTGACGGCAATGCGGAACGCATGCGTGGACGTCGCCGGGTCGAATTGCACAGGGGATGCCGCCGTGCGGATATCCGAGAGCGGCTGACGAATCTCTCGCCAAAGCGCTTGTGCTTTTGCCGTCGGCTTGATACCGCGGCCCACCCTGGCGAACAAGGGATCCTGCCAGACCACACGCATTCTCGCGATGGCATTGCTGACCGCCGACTGTGTCATGGCCAGGCGGTCCGCGGCTTTTGTCACGGATCCTTCAGTCATGATGGCATCGAAGATCGATATCAGATTGAGGTCGACGTCTTTCATTTCAGAGCCCGTTCAATTCATCATTTCCGGTGATATTACACACATGAATCATTGATTAGACGGAAGAGTTTGCGGGTCGTACTCTGCATCCAGGTCGCGTCGCGGCAATTTCAGCCCCGGCGCCTTTGAATCGAACGCGACAGCCATGCTGAACGCGTACGCAATCATTCTGGATGGATTGAACATGTCACACACTCTCGCAGGTAAATTCGCGCTCGTCACCGGAGGTTCACGCGGTATCGGTGCAGCGACCGCGCTCCAGCTCGCATCGGAAGGCGCCACTGTCGCCATCAGCTATTCCAATAGCGAAGACCGCGCAAAGCAAGTCGTTGCGAAGATTGAAGCGTCGGGAGGCAAGGCCATTGCGGTAAAGGCCGACCAGGCGAACGCGTCCGAAGTCAAAGGGCTGATCGCAGATGTCGTCAAGCGCTTCGGCAAGCTCGATATCCTCGTGAACAACGCCGCGGTATTTGAAGTCGGCACGGTTGCAGAAACGGTCGACGCATCCGGCTTTGAACGCCAGCAACGTATCAACTACGAAGCCGTGATCACTGCGATTCGCGAAGCCTCCAGAGTGATGGGCGAAGGCGGCCGCATCATTTCGATCTCGTCGGCACTGGCGTGGCGCTCGACGTGGCCGGGCCTCGCTGACTACAGCGCGACCAAGCGTGCCATCGAAGGCTATACGAAGGGCGCGGCGCGCGATTTGGGGCCGAAGGGCGTGACTGTGAATGCGATCGCCGCCGGCTCGACCAACACCGAAATGAACCCCGACACCAGCGCGTTCGCCGAGGCTCAGGCAGGCGCCACAGCAATCGGTCGGTTTGGTCGTCCCGAGGAAATCGCGTCCGTGGTCGCATTCGTTGCGAGCCCCGCTGCGAGCTTCGTGACGGGAGCGGTCATCCCTGTTGATGGCGGTTATAGCGCATAAGGAAAGCGGTGCTCGAAATGGACACGTCCCCAGTGGTACTCGTCACCGGAGCGCTTTCCGGTATTGGTCGGGCAACGGCCGTTGCTTTCGCCAAAGATCAGGCGCGCGTCGTTGTGTCGGGCCGTCGCATCGACGCGGGCGAGAAACTCGCCGAAGAACTGCGCTCATTCGGTGCTGAGGCCGAGTTCGTGGCGGCCGATGTCCGTTGCGAGGATCAGGTACAAGCGTTAGTGCAGCGCGTGCTCGAGCGGTTTGGTCGCCTGGATATCGCGGTGAACAGTGCGGGCTTTGAAGGCGAGCCGACACCCGTGGTCGACCAGACCGTCGAGCGCTACAACGCGGTGTTTGATGCCAATGTACTTGGCACATTGCTCTCCATGAAGCACGAGCTTCGGGTGATGTCGGCCCAGGGCAGTGGAAGCATTGTCAATGTGTCGTCGACGATGGGCATTCGCGGCGCGGCAAGGAATTCGATGTATGTGGCCAGCAAGCATGCCGTCGAAGGTCTCACGAAGTCCGCTGCCCTTGAAGTTGCTGCATCAGGCGTGCGAGTGAACGCGGTGGCCCCGGGCCCGATTCAGACGGAGATGCTGGACCGGATCACGGGTACGCAAGAGGGCAAGGCGGCAATGCTTGCGTCGGTGCCCATGAAGCGGGCCGGGACGGTCGACGAAATTGCTCAGGCGATTCTCTTCGTCGCGTCGCAGAAAGCGAGCTTCATGACCGGCGAGGTCCTCAGAGTCAACGGCGGACGAACGGCAGCCTAGCGATTCGACGACGACCAGCGAAGCATGCTGACGAGTGGTACGGCCCTCGGTGTGGATACGCCGGGCCGTACCCACTCTCCGACGCTGCGCAGCCCGGCTTGATCAAGTCGTACGGGGAAACATCACGGCGGCGGGCTCGAGTACAGCTCTCTCACACCGCTGCAACACAATCGATTTCGATATCGAAGTGTCCCGGCCACGCCGGCACGTTGACAAAGATTCGTGCCGGCGGGTGGGCTCCGAAAAAGCGCGAGTAGATTTCGTTGACGACCGGAAACATGTCGACGGACGTGCAATACACGTTGCATTTGAGGACTTGATCGAGCGAGGAGCCGGCCGTCTCTACGCAGAGCTTCAGTTGCTCCAGCACGCGCTGCGTCTGTCGTTCGATCGGCGCATTTAATATCTCGCCTGTCTCAGGATCGAATGGCGGAAAGCCAGAGACATAAATCGTGTCGCCATGGCGCGTGACCGCCGAGGTCGGCGCCTTCCAGCGTTCAAGCCAGCTGGACAAGGGTTCCACGCGGATGATCTCTCTGGCCATGATGTTTTCTCTCCCTGGATTCAAGGTGCAATAAGGTCGGCGTACGTCAGTCGACAGCGCCGAACAATGCATTGAGCTTGGCGCCCGAGGCGGCCTCGGCAAAGCCATCAAAGCGTCCGTCAGCTAAAGACTGTGCGGCACGCATGAAACCGCCCCAGCTCGCACGCGCAAGCGCGCCACCCACACTGATGCGCCGGACGCCAAGCGTCGCGAGGTCTTTCACGGTGAAGTCGGACGATGAGCCGATCAGAATATTGACGGGCTTGGGTGCCACCGCGGTGACCACGGCCTCGATCTGCGCACGCGTCTGGATCCCCGGTGCGTATAGGCAGTCAGCACCGGCTTCTGCGTAGGCCTTGATTCGCACCAGCGTGTCAGCGAGATCGGGCGCGCCGGCGACGAAGTTCTCCGCACGGCCTATCAGCAAGACGTCGTCGCCGCTCTCGTCGATCGCGCGGCGTGCCGCCGCAAGTCGCGCGACGGCGACGTCGACGGGAAACAGGGGATGGGTGGCATCGCCCGTAGCGTCTTCGATCGACAGGCCAGCGACGCCGGTGGCGATCGCAAGCTTGACGCTTTCCGCAACGTCATCCGGGCCCACCCCAAAACCGTTCTCGAAGTCCGCATTGACGGGCAAGTCGGTCGCTTCGACCATCGTCTTCAGGTGCCCGATCACTGTGTCGCGGGTCACGTGATTATCGGCATGGCCGGTCGACCAAGCGAATCCCGAGCTTGTCGTTGCGATGGCCTGAAATCCGAGGCTCGCAAGGAAGCGGGCGCTGCCAACGTCCCATGGGTTCGGCAACACAAAGCAGCCGGCGGTGTGCAGGGCGCGAAAGGCTGCGCGCTTTTCGGCGATCGTGCGTGACATAGTGATTTGACCTCGCGAGAAGGAGAAGGGAACTTCTGCCAGCCTTACGACCGCGCCGACGCGTTGACCCAGGCGTCTTGCTGAACGGATGGGCCATCCTTCAGAGCGCGCCTGGGAACGGCGTCAGTCCACGGCCAACCTCGAGGAGTCTACCCGCGGTCGCGGGCGGAGTCGTACCAACGCCATCCGCCGGCAGCGTCGAGCAACGGCCCCGTCACCCGGCGCGCGCCTTCGTCGGCCATCCGCTTGCGATGCCGCTTCCTGGCGTTGAGTAGCCGAATCGCACATCATCAGTGGGCTCCCCACCATCGCGTACGGAAATCCACGTTGAATTGCAGGCAATCCGGATACGGATCGTGCCACGGCGCGATGCCCCGGGAGCTAGGGCTCGTGCTCCTCTGACGAGCCCGAGATACCTCAAGCTACATAAAGCTACAAATCGACAGGTCAAGGAAAAACCCGGGACAACTCCAGCGAACACAGTAACGACAAGCGAGCGCAAGCAAGGGATCGAGATCGTTCGTGACTGTCTTCCTTACATCAAGTTCGTTGGAGAGCAATCATGTTTGCAGTAGACCACCCGAACGTGCCTCGCCGTATCAGCGGCAACCGGGCACTCACGATGGCGCTCGGTTTCGTCTTGCTTTTTTCCGCCGGGCATCTGCGCCCCGCATACGCTGCCGATACCGTCGCAAATGTTCCGGCGGCAAGTACTCATAGCGACGAAAGCATCCGCCCGTTTCACGTTCATGTCCCGCAGGCGCAACTCGATGACCTGCGCAAGCGCATCGCGGAAACGCGGTGGCCCGACAAGGAGACAGTGACGGACGATTCGCAGGGCATCCAATTGGCAAAAGTGCAGGAGCTCGTACGCTATTGGGGCACCGACTACGACTGGCGCAAAGCTGAGGCCCAGCTCAATGCGCTGCCGGAGTATGTGACCACGATCGATGGTGTCGACATCCAGTTCATCCACGTCCGTTCGCGTTACCCGCACGCATTGCCGCTCATCCTGACGCATGGCTGGCCCGGTTCGACGTTCGAGTTCCTCAAGGCGATCGGCCCGCTTACGGATCCCGTGGCCTATGGCGGACGTCCGGAAGATGCCTTTGATGTCGTGATCCCTTCGATTCCCGGCTATGGCTTCTCGGGCAAGCCGAAGGACCTCGGCTGGGGGCCTGACCGTACTGGTCGGGCGTGGGATGTGTTGATGAAGCGCCTGGGATACACGCAGTACGTCTCGCAAGGCGGCGACCATGGCTCAGTCATCTCCGATGCGCTGGCGCGCCAGGCGCCGCCTGGATTGCTCGCCATCCACCTCAATATGCCGGCCACGGTTCCGGGCGACCTGATGACCTCCATCAATAGCGGCGCTCCGGCGCCTGCCGGGTTGGCCGGTCCCGAGCTCGACGCATACAATTCCCTCAGCACGTTCTTCGGCAGAAACGCGGCGTATGGTGCGCTCATGGTCACGCGGCCGGAGACGATCGGTTACTCGCTTGCGGATTCGCCATCGGGCCTCGCGGCCTGGATGTACGAGAAGTTTGCGCAATGGAGCGACAGCGGCGGGGTGCCTGAGCGTGTGCTGAGCAGGGATGAAATGCTCAACGACATCACGCTGTATTGGCTGACCAACACGGGCGCGTCGTCGTCACGGTTCTACTGGGAGAACAACAACAATAACTTCAGCGCGGTCACGCAGAAGACTCGAGATATCAAAGTGCCCGTGGCGATCAGCGTGTTTCCGCACGAGATCTATCAAGCGCCCAAGAGCTGGAGCGAACAGGCCTACCCGTCGCTGTACTACTACCACCAGGTTGCCAAGGGTGGTCACTTCGCGGCGTGGGAACAGCCACAGCTCTTTGCTGAAGAGTTGCGTGCGGCGTTCAAGCCGGTACGTCAAGCGAGCGTGAAGGCGCAATAGCAGAGGCAGTCAGGTCCACCGAGCCGGCTCCGCGCCGGCGCGGTGGATCTTCGTCATGCGGGAGGCCATCCGAGCCGCTGTGCCCGATCGAGCGATGCGCGTACGACGGCCCGATGAAAGGGCGCGATGAGGGTGATGTAGGCGCGTCCGAGCGTTCGGTTGTAGAACACCAGCGTCGTCACGATGAGGCGACGGTGGCCTTGTGATAACGGCTGAACCAGGACCGACACGCGGAAGTTCAGATGCGTGTCGTCTTCGCCGAGCACGATCTCGTCGTCATGGCGTTCGAACACGCGAAACAGGCTGATTCGATCGCCTTCTGAGTGCGTGAGTTCGGCGGCGGTCTTCAGGCCGAACGGCCGCACGAGCATGTCCCGAATGTTCAGCAGCATCGGAATCCACCCGGGCTGCCTGGCAAAGATGTGTCGCGCAAGCGACTGTGCGTCGTGGCAGGCATTGCCTGGCAGATCCACCGAAAACGCGTCCGCGAAATCGGCTCGGTCATACGATGAACTGAGCCTCGAGCCCGGCGGCAAATCCAACTGCTCGATCTTCGGATAGCGATCCATGTGCGGTCACCATGGTGACAATTGAATGGTCAACATCCGCCGTAGCCGTGCACCTGCGCATCTCTGTGGCGGCCACCAGGATGCGCTGTCCGGAGCTTAAGCCCAAAACATCTTTCATTGCTACCGTCTCCACGGGCTGGAACACCTGTTGACATGTCAAAGCATACCCTCTATCGTAAATCTAACAAACGTTAGGTAGAAAGAGCCGGTAACGCTTTCGCACGCCTTTCGTCAACGAGTCACATCCCAATGGAGAAACAAGCATGGCATCCAGCGTCACGCGTTCCGACGTCGCTCGGTTCCCGAACATGACGATTTACGATTTTCCGACGGGGCCTTACCCGACACGCGTGCGTATCGCGTTGGCCGAGAAGAGCCTGCTATCGCACGCGGAATTCGTCTTCGTCGATCTTTACAAAGGCGACCACAAGCGGCCCGAGTTCATTTCGACGAAAAACTACTCCGGCACCTTGCCAGTGCTGGAGTTGGGTGATGGCACCTGCATCGCCGAATGCACGGCCATTACCGAATACCTCGACGCGCTCGATGGTGTACCCACGTTGACGGGAAGGACACCGCTCGAAAAGGGCGTGATCCACATGATGAGCAAGCGCGCGGAACTGGAGTTGCTCGATCCCATCAGCGTTTATTTCCATCACGCCACGCCGGGGCTTGGACCTGAAGTCGAGCTCTATCAGAACCGCGAATGGGGCATTCGGCAACGCGACAAAGCGCTCAGAGGCATGCGGTACTTCGATGGTGTTCTCGAAAGCCAGCCGTTTGTCGCGGGCGACGCGTTTTCGATGGCGGATATCACTGTGATCGGCGGCCTGATTTTTGCATCGATCGTGAAGCTGCCGGTGCCCGAAGAGTGCGCAGCGCTGATCAGCTGGTACGAGAGGATGCGTGCGCGCCCGAGCGTCAAGAGCCAACCAGCATTTGCGTGAGACGACGCTGGCGGTCGGCCCGTCGCCATCCTGGATATGACGTCCGCTAAACGAGACCATGATCAGTGTTTGCGCACTATTCGATAGAAGCGCGCGCACTACGTCGTGCCGGACGACGGTACCTAGAATCGAGTCATGCGATGGATGCCTCGCGTTCTCGATGGCATTGACGCAAAGCCATGCTCTAGGGAGCGATACGATGAGACACACTCTGCTTCGTGCGCAAATCGTCTTGGCCTTTTTCGTCGTTGGGATCGGCGGGCAGTCTGTGTCAGCACAACAGAGCGGGGCAGTGGGCGTCAGCAATCCTCCCGCTTCGTCGGTTGGCCTTGTCCTGTCTGATCCACCCCAGCCACCCGCCAACATCAAGTACGTTCCGGGATTCAACGGGACGATCAATCTCGACGTTCGGAATTCGAAATCGGATTGGACACCTTTTACCCCGAAGAAAGCACCCGACGGCGCGCCGAATTTCCTGATCATCTACTACGACGACACGGGACTCGCGGCGTGGTCGCCCTATGGCGGCCGCATCAATATGCCGACGCTCGATCGGCTCGCGGCCAATGGCTTGACCTATACCCAATGGCATACCCCCGCACTGTGCTCGCCATCACGCTCGACCATCCTGACAGGTCGCAATCATCATCTGAACGGCATGGCGTCCATCACGGAATCGGCCAGTGGCTTTCCGGGTTCGACGGGACGTCTTCCCGATCAGGCTGCGACGATCGGTCAAATTCTGCAGGACGGCGGCTGGAGCACGCTTTGGATCGGCAAGAACCATAACGTCGCGGAGCAGGACGTCGCATCGGGTGCGACACGCAAACAATGGCCATTGCAGAAGGGCTTCGACCGCTTCTATGGCTTTCTGGGCGGAGAAACCAACCAGTGGTATCCGGATCTGGTCGAAGACAATCACTTCACCGATCAGGCCTATGGCCCTGAGCAGGGCTACCATCTCTCCAAGGATCTCGCCGATCACGCGATACAGATGCTGCGCGACCTCAAGGCGACGAATCCATCGAGACCGTGGTTCATGTGGTTTTGTCCGGGTGCGAATCACGCTCCGCATCAGGCACCGGCCGACTATATCGCCAAGTACAAAGGCAAGTTTGACGACGGCTATGAGGCTTACAGGACCTGGGTCCTTCAACGGATGATTGCCAAGGGCATTCTTCCTCAAGGCACGCAACTCACCCCGATCAACCCGCTTCCCCAGGACGTCGCCAACCCCGCGGACAACGTGCGCCCCTGGAACACGCTGTCACCCGATGAGAAGAAGCTGTTCTCGCGTCTGGCCGAAGTCTATGCCGGCTTCTCCGAGTACACCGACGCGCAAGTCGGCCGGGTCATCGACTATCTGCAGGAAACGGGTCAACTCGACAACACCGTCGTGTTCTACGCTGCCGACAATGGTGCATCGGGGGAAGGGGGACCCGACGGCTCCGTCAATGAAAACAAGTTCTTCAACGGCTATCCGGACTCCATCACGGAGAACATGAAGCACATCAACGAACTCGGCGGCCCCAATACCTACGAACACTATCCGACCGGATGGGCCGTTGCATTCTCGACGCCGTTCCAGATGTTCAAGCGCTATTCGCAGTTCGCCGGCGGCACGGCGGACCCGTTGGTGATCTCCTGGCCCAAGGGGATCAAGGCGCGAGGCGAGGTGCGCAATCAGTATCACCACTCGACCGATATCGTTCCGACGATCCTCGAAATATCGGGGCTGCAGATGCCGTCGGTGTATCACGGCGTTGAGCAGTACCCGCTCAGTGGCGTGTCGATGGTGTACACGTTCGATGCAAAGCCGGATGACCCCACGCACAAACATATCCAGTACTACGAGATGCTCGGCACACGTGGCCTCTGGAAGGATGGCTGGAAGGTCGCTTCGGTGCACGCGCCTCTGACCGGCAGAGGCAAGTTCGACCAGGACGCCTGGGAGCTCTATCACGTGGATGTCGACCGATCGGAGTCTCAAGACTTGTCAAAGCAGTACCCGGACAAGGTCAAGGAACTGGTTCAGGCCTGGTTTGATGAAGCTAACAAGAATCATGTGCTCCCGCTCGACGACCGGTCTGCGGTCGAACTGCTGGGGCTAAGCCGGCCGAGTGACGAACCGGCGCATGAACGATACATCTACTACCCGAACACGGCCCCGGTTCCTGAAGCTGTGGCGGTCAATATCCGAAACCGGTCGTACAAGATTCTCGCCAACATCGACATCAAGGATGCCAAGGCATCGGGCGTGATCTTCGCGCATGGTTCGCGTTTTGGCGGTCACTCGCTCTTTCTGAAGGACGGCAAGGTCCACTACGTCTACAACTTCCTGGGTATTCCACCCGAGCAGGACTTCGTTTCGAACGTGAACCTCGCACCGGGCAAGCACACGATCGGCGTCGAATTCACGCGGGATAAAGCGGGTGAACATGGAGAGTCGCTGGGTCACACGAAGCTCTATATCGATGACAAGGTTGTGGCAGAAGGACCCATGAGAGCGCAGCCGGGCAAGTTCACGCTGGCGGGCGATGGCTTATGTGTGGGCTACGACAGTGGTGACGCGGTCAGCAAACTCTATAAATCGCCCGCGAGATTCCAGGGCGGCACGATTTATGGCGTGGCGGTCACGGTCGAGAAAGCGGACTTCAACGAACTCAACAGGGAAGCGCAACGGTTGTTGATGACGGAGTGAGACTGGCTTGCGAACGCCCCTCGTTGGAGTCCAGGACATGGCTTGCAACGATGGGCGACGCTTCATCGGTAGAGGGCTCGCTGAGTGTTTCCCGCGCGCAGGTGCGATTGGCGGCTTCGCGCGCTACGCGTCGTAAAACGACAGTTGCGGAGAAGGATGAACGCCGAATGTCGCGAGGATCTTGAAGTTATAGCCATCCCGGTTGAGCTTGCCCAACTCAGAGGCAATGGTTCGCGCGTAACCTTCCAATGTCCCTTGTGGCCCTGACAGTTGTGCGAGGCCGGTTCGCTTGCCCGACTCTCGCGCGGCCGCAACAATCCTCACGCGCAGTGCCGCGTCGGCCAAACCCGACATGTCGAGGTCGGTGACACGACGCGCGTTGGTCGGCAAATCGCCCGGGCTCTGCCATACCGACGCATCGTCCATCCGCAGAGGCGCGTCCAGCGGCAACACAGGGTCGGGTTCGGGCAGCCAGCTCGTTGCGTTCCACGGCACGACGACCGCCGTGGCCCGTGAAAATTTCTGCGCTCTTGCTGCGGCGGTGGCGAAGTCAGCTTCCGGTGCCACGTTGGGATCGGTTGAATAGTTCGCCCACAAATCCGGTGAAAGCAGGGCTTTGTTGGTGCTTTTGCTTTTGTTGAGAACCGCATTCAGACTCGGATAGCGCGCCGGCAGATCGGAGCGCAGCAATGTGCAAAGGCTTTCGATGTCCTGACTGGACACGTCATCTTTGACATAGCGAACAATCAGGTTGTAAATCCGCCGAAGCATGCCGAAATGACGGTTGAAATCCGCGCGCGCCAGCGTTTCGTCTTTGAGTTGTTGCGGCGTGGCAGTACCCCCAGGATTCGCCGGAGTCAGCACACGGAACTCGAAGTGATCGAAGTCCGAGCCCGGATCGTCGACGCGGTGTTCGCCGAGCGGCCCGTACACGATGTTGAACGGATTCCATGCGACGCGCCGCAGCACGATCTGAGGATCGGGGGTGACCGCTGTGAACGAGGCGGGCAGGTCGGTTGAGGGCGTCATGCCTGCCCAGACTGTCAATGCGTCGATCACAGTTCTGTGCTGCTTGGTCACGGCGTGTTCCCAGGCGTTGATCAACAGCGTGTGCGGAATCACATGATGACGGGTGAGATCCATGGCGTTGCCGGATAAGCCGCTCTGAAACAGCGTCGTCGACGGTGCGACTTCAAGACCGGCCATACTGGCCGGCTTCTTTGCCTTCTTGTCGAAGTCGCTCCGGTTGAGCGTATTGAGCCACCCCATTTGATTCTCCTTGTGAAGTTGAGCGGATGCGACCCGGCCTGGCGGGTGCCGCCTCGGCGCGTTGCCTTCGTCGGCACGGAGCCGGACTTGGCAACGCACGCAGGCTCCGCCCGGGGCGGAGCGATCGCAGCGCCAACGGCTTGCCGGTCGCTACGCATCCGGCTAACAGGGAGAACACCTGAGAACGCTCAATATTCCGACGCAGTGCAGACCGTCCCGGCACGAAAGCGGGACGATTGAAAGAATCGTGTTGGGAGATAGGCAGGTGGGAACACGGCGGGCAAGTGGGTAAGGGCGAGGCGTTGCGTCTTTTGCCCTTGAGTTCGCGTTGTTGATTCGCTCAATGACGGAAAGCAATGAGTTGCTCGGCTGAGAGCAGCACAGCGACGGTGATCATCGCGACTCCGGAGAACTGGCTGACTCTCCGCGCGATACTCGGGCGGGTACGAAGTACGAACTTCGAGCCAACCGCAACCAGCGTATAGACGACTGCGCAGTTCAGAATCTGCACGAGTCCAAGCGCACCGATTTGCCGCGAGATTGACCACGAGACGTCGGTTCGTGTGAACTGCGGCAGCAATGCCAGGAACAACAAGAGGGCCTTCGGATTGACGCCGCTGATCGCAAAGCCTCGGAAAAGCCACGCCCGCTTCGTATTGGACATCCCTGTTTCGCCGGCTGATGGGACCGATGGCCGTATCAGTATGTTGATACCAAGCCAGAGCAAATAACCCGCGCCGACGAAAGTGAGAGCGGACAGCACCGCTGGATAGCTAGCGACGAGTGCGCCGACCCCGGCCGCCACCACTAAGGTAATCATCAGATAGCCGCAAAGCATTCCCGCTATTGCCGGTGCAATGGCGCGCTCTCGCATGCCCGCGGATATTGCATAGGCCCAGTCCGCACCTGGAACCATCACCAACGAGAACGAGACGACCCAGAATGCCGTCAACATGCTAATTGCCACAGCTGCCGCTCCATGAATCAAGTCGGCCCGTTTGGCCGCTGGAAAATCATACGGTTTTGGCGTTGGAAGGTGCTTCCATTTTCTTGTGCAGCTACTCGGAATTAAGCTAGCATCTTCCAAATGGATGCTATTGATCGCAAGATTCTTGCTGAATTACAACAGGACGGGCGCTTGTCGGTCACGGAACTGGGCGAGCGTGTCGGATTGAGCCTGTCGCCGTGTCACCGCCGCGTTCGAGCGTTGGAAGAGGCGGGGGTCATTCTTGGTTACCACGCCGAAATCAGTGCCGCCGCCGTCGGCCTCACGTTCTCGACCATCGTATTCGTGACGTTGAAGGAAGCCAATCAAGCGAGCGTCAAGAAGTTCGAATCTGCGCTACCGGACATCCCTGAAGTCATCCGGGCCGAACGCTTGTTCGGAGACCCGGACTACATGCTTCACGTCGTCACGCAAGATTTGAGCGCTTTTCAAGCGCTCTATGACCGAAGCTTGTCGGCCTTGCCCGGTGTCTTGCGACTGACTTCGACACTCGTGATGAAGAGCGTTATCGTCAACCGAGCTCTGCCTGTGTAGCGCTTTTTGTGGGCGCTATTGCGGCGAGGCCGTTCCCGAAATGTGCGCGATCATTGCCTGAAGTGCGCCCCGCAAACTTTCGCTACTCATCGGGTCGTTCGCTATGCCCTCGGCGTCGGTCGGTTTGCCCAAAAGGGGCAGGGTGATGCACGCATCCGGAACGAGCACCGCCGACATCGTCTGCAAGACGAGCTTTAAAGCGGCTTGGGCATCCGAAGCTCGTTGCGATGTGTTGATCAACGCAATCGGCTTACCCGGAAATTCCGAGCTACCCACAAGCCAGTCAAGCAAGTTTTTGAATGAGCCTGGAATGCCGCGAGCGTACTCCGGGCAAGAAATGAGCAGACCATCAGCCCGCCCCACTTGCGCACGCAGATCAGTAATGCGCGCGGGGAGATCATTTTCCAAATCCGGATTGAAGTGGGGTAGCTCTCCGAGTCCGTCGTAGATTTCTACTGTGACACCCGGCGGTGCGAGCATGGCAGCGGCTTTCAGTGCACTTGTATTGGACGACGCTGAGCGCAAGCTGCCGGAAATGCTTAAGAGGATCATTTCTAGGGAGGCGTATTTCAGTCTGCCGATCATAGCCCATGCATTCTGCGTGCGCCGGATGGAGGCCTGGCTGCACCGCGCGTAATCGGCACCGCCAGGGGCGGGTACGCAACGAGTTTCGGCGGGTGCGATTTTGTATTTGAACAGCCACGACGGATCGACGGTCGTCCGTGGCAAGAGGCCGCAATCGGCCAGAGGTAGGGTACAGACGCGCGGTGGCCGAACTTCTGGGTTCGGCCAGTGACGGTCAACCTCGCACGACGAATCTTCGACAATTTGGTCGCTTGCTCGGGATGCCTTTGCAAGTTCATCAGCGGGCAAAACCCAGCTCATCGAACCGATCTACGACGGGCCGCTGGATTCAGCCCTGCCCGAAGGCGATGACGTATCCGTTGCAATCGCGCACGAGCAGCTCTCGCATGTCATAGATCCTGTCAACCGGTCCTTCAACAATATCGGCCTTCTTCGCGCGCAGATCCGCGGCGAGTTGATCCACGTTCGAGACGTAGACATAGACATCAAACGTTTCGTCCATGACGGTTCGATTGGGCCGCGCGACCGGAGTCCTCGGTGGCCGCACCTGCCGGAACATGATGTTCACGTCATCGCGTTGGACCATGACAAAGCTTGGCGGGACACCAAAGAACTCGTCGAAGGTAAAGCCCAGGACATCACGATAGAACTCTGCGGTCGCAAACACGTCATCTACGAGGAAATAGGAGACTGATCGTGTCATTCTGCAGTCTGCAATCGCTGGATCGGTAGCCATGGGTAGCCTCCATCGTGTGTGACACTAAAAGTATCAACAGAGATACTCAATGTCGAGCATGCTCGTTTTCTCGATGGTCGCTTACTGCCCTATACGGAACGTCCCGAAAGAAACGTTCTTAGTGTCCGACAAGGGTGGACAGCTGTCCGTCACAAGACCAACTCGGCGGCTACACCAGCGCCGATATAAAGTTTTTGCCCGAGTAAGCTGTGGGCGTCCGCTTTGAATCTCTCTGACTGTCCATGGGGGCCCGAACAGGGACTATCGGGCGTACCTGTCCGATCCAGCCTGACTAGCGCAGCGCGATCGTCGTATCCGTCGCGTTGAGAGCCGCTTCCAAGAGTGGCTTGCCCGGGCCTGCCAGCCAGGCATCAAAACTCAGCAGTGGGCCGAACGTGCTCGTCAATGACGCGATATCCGCGTTGCCGGCTAACCGGCCACCGTCGAATAGATCTGCGAGGCGACCGAGAAACGCGTTCTCACGCAAGAGACTTTCCGGGAAGCGGTGATAGGTAATGGGCTTGCCTGCGGCGCGACTGAGGCTCTCCTGAAGACTCGCGCCTGTTACCGCGTCGCCGGCAATTTCGATCGTCTGATTTGCGAACCGATCCGGGTCGTCGAAAATGATGGCCACAATCTTTCCGATGTCTTGCGTCGCGATGACCTGGCCTTTCTGATCCGGCCTGACAAATGAGCTGAAAGTGCCTTGGTCGAGACCCATACCAGGCAGCATCAGCAGCTCCATGAATGCGGCCGGACGCACGATGGTGCTGCGGATGCCGATGTGTCGAATGTAAGCCTCGATCTCCGACTTGCTGTCGAAATGGCCCATACCGGTCTTGTCGGGGCCAGCGGCGTTCACCGAGGTATAGACAAGATGTTCGACGCCGGCGTCGTTCGCTTTTGCGGCAATCGTCTTGCCGTAGCGAATCTCGTCGTCATCGGAGACGCCGTACACGGCGCCTTGCCCGGAACTCGGCTGGACGCTGAACACGCCATAGACTCCGGCCATCGCTGCTTTAATCGAGCTGTCGTCCGAGAAATCGCCTCGAAACAATTCCGCCCCCGCTGCAGCGAGTGCTCGCGCTTTTGCGCTGTCGGGATCGCGAACGAACGCGCGGACTTGCCATCCTTTCTCCAGCAGAGCGGTGGCAACGGCACCGCCTTGTTGCCCCGTAGCGCCAAAGACAAGAATGCGTTTGTTTGCTGAACGGCTTAACGCGCCGTTATCGGGCGTGGGTTGGAATTGATCTGTCATGACCGCTCCGTTGAGTCGAGAAGGCGATGGTATAGAAGTTATACTTGAACGCAATTAGGCACCTGAAGCCAACCAGGTATCACTGAGTATCCCGACCATGTCGACACTGACCCAGGAAGCGCTCGAACTAAACCGCCTCGTGCTTGAGGAAATTACAAGCAAGTGGACGCTGCTTGTACTGGGCCATTTATGTGGAGGCCCGATGCGCTTCAATGCTCTGCGTCGTGCCAACGACGGCATCACGCAGCGAGCACTGACAAAGTGCCTGCGTCGACTTGAAGCCAGTGGCTTCGTCAAGCGATCCGTGGTCAGCACCGCGCCGGTGGCTGTTATGTACGCGATATCGCCACTGGGGCGCTCACTGGAACCCCATTTGCGGGCATTGCTGCAATGGGTGGACGAGCATCGCGATGCCATTAAGACAGCGCAGTGCGCGTTTGCCGCCCAGGGCCCGAATGAGCGGTCTCTTTGACGCGGCGGGCGTACTACCTATTGATTCGCGAGTCGACCGATGTTCTGATCGCTATCGCCGCGGGTCAGTTCGAAGAGACGAGACCCGAAGATTACAACGCTGAAAGCAATCGGGCGGTGCTTCACGTACGCATTCATTCGAATAGCAGTGCGCCGCCTGATGCGTGTTGTTCTGCGGCGCGGACCGCACGAGCGGGAAGAGGTCGCTCGCTCGACCGGGTCATTCAGTTCGAGCAATCAAATCAAACGCGCGTCTGCGCAACTCGTAGCGGGTGTATCGATCGCGATGACGGTCGGGATTGCCGCGGCAAGCGCTGCTGGCGTCTACACACAGCTCGCGGACGCCAGAAATCCCTACGTTCGCAGAGCGGCAGCAAACGGCGATCTGCACGTGATGATCTGGACCGCAACCTCGCCAGGCCATCCCACTTTGCTATTGGTGCCGACGATTCATCGTCTGGCTTTGGATGACCCGCGTTTGAATGTCGCGTTGGGCGCGTTGGCCGATAAGGTTCAGGCAGTCGTTCTTGAAGCGCCGTTAGACGCGTCCCCCGATGTCGTGGGCGGCGTTTTCCGGCGACACGGCATCTATGCGACAGAAGACAATCTTGCCAATCACACCCGATCGCTGACGGCCGCGCGACTTGCTCAATGTGCCCGGCAGAGCGGTCTGGATGTGTTTCGATTCTTCCACTTGAAACCCTGGCTCGCTGCGTTGGCCGTTACGTTCAGGCCCGGCGCTCAAGATGCCGGAACGCCTGATGGGGCGATGCCGCAGGCCCTGAACTATGACGGTATCGACCAACGCCTTTCTGAAATCGCGAAGACGAAAGGCATTCCGCTCATCTATCTGGAGTCGACGGAGCGGGCATTCAATCTGTACATCGATATGGTGCCGGACGAGCAGGAAGCGCTACTGAGCGCATCGTGCGACACAGTCGCCGGCGTGATGGTGCCGGGGAATCTGGATATGGTCGCGGCACAGGCCGCGTGGGTGTCGGGCAATGCACAGGAGTTGGGTCGGCTGATCACTGCACGAGATCCGAACGAGTCGGACCAACTCTATGCGGCGAACCAATACATGTTCCGCACCAACACCGATATTTTTGCCGAGGCACTTGCGAGCGACGGATATTTTCAGGGGAAGGGCCCGATCCTGATCGCCGTCGGAGCCGGGCATTTCTTCGGTGCAGCCTCGCTGCCGGACCGCCTCAAGGCGGCTGGATATACGATCACTCCGCCTGTGGCGTCCGATCAGATAAAAATGACAGCGACGTCGATCACCGTCCAGGACCGGGCTAGCAAGCGAGGACTTAAAGCCCCGTTCAAATAATGCCGTGCGCGGGCACCTCGTTGAGCCAGTCTTTCAAACCCTCTCGCGCGCAAAGCTCAATGAACGCAGGTCTTGCGCGAAGACGTTGCACGTAGTTCGCGATGTTCGTCCAGGAGGTCGCTGGATTCGCGGTGTTGCGAGTCCAGCGCATCAGCATGATCGCGAGGAAATCGGCCGTGCTGAGTCGATTGCCGACCAGGTAGGGACGTCCGTCGTCAAGCACGCGATCAAGGTGCTCCATGCATGACTTGATTTGCTTAAGCGCAAATCCTTTAATGACATCCGCGCTTTGAGCATCGCCGTCCTTGTCCGCATAGAACAGGCCGCGCATGGCCGGCAATACGGAATTCGCGAGGTAGACCATCATCTCGAGCCATTCGGCACGCTCGCGTGTGTTGGGCTCCGGCGCGAGTTTCGAATCGGGGTGTCGTTCAGCAAGCAGCATCAATAGCGCGGTCGATTCACCGCAAGGGACGTCATCGATGACGAGCGTCGGGATACGACCTGAGCGACTCACGCGGAGATATTCCGGCGAGCGTTGTGCGCCCGCCTTGATGTCAACAAGCTTTGCTTCGAACGGCACGCCAAGTTCGAGCAGCATCCAATGCACGGCCATGCTAGCCGCGCCGGGACTGTAGTACAGGACGTAGGACATGATCTTTGGATCTTTACTGACGGTGATGGGGCGATTGGGTGATGGCCTTAAGGCGTATCGAGAAAGGCTTGGATCTCGACAGCGGACAAGCCTGCGCTTTGCGCCGCTTCCGCGATCTGTTTCCATGTCGTGACGTCGATTGGCAAGCCGTTCGCGGTGCGTTCTGCGCGGCATTCCAGCTCAGGTTCGCCGGGCGCATAGATGGTGTCGACGCCTTCGGCGTGCGGTGAGGCTTTGACCCATTCGATGAACGCATCGGCCTCGGCCTGCGCTGAGGCAGCGTCGAACGCCTTCGGGTCAAGGACGATCGATGTCATGCAATTGAAAATTGCATTCGATGTCTCGATCGTCGATTCGTGCGTCGTATAGCCGCCCGACAACGCCCCCCCGAAGATCTCGCACAGCGCGGCAAGGCCCGCGCCCTTATGCAGCCCCATGGGTGTCAGCGCGCCAGGCGGCTGCTCGTGCATGACCCTGGGCTCGACCGTCGGGCGGCCTTCATGATCGAGCAACATGCCAGGCGGCACCTGCACGCCCTGGTTATACGCGACACGCGTTTTTCCCCAGGCCATGCCGGACGTCGCGAAGTCGAGCACCAGCGGAGGCTTGCCGTCACGCGGAAAGGCCGCGCAGAAAGGATTGGTGCCCACGCGTCGATCGGTTCCGCCGAAGGGCGCCACGAGCGGATCTCCCGCGACATTTGCAAAGTGAATGGAAACGAACCCGGAGCTCGCACATTGTTCGGCCCAATGTCCGATGCGGCCGATATGGTGGGCGTTGCGAAGCCCCACCGCGCAAATACCCAATTTGGCGGCGCGCTCGATGCCATGCTGCATCGCTTCATAAGCCACCACCTGCCCGAATGCTTTGCGGCCATCCACGGTCAGCACCGCGCCGACGTCCTTGACGATCTCGGCATGCCCGTTGAGCTGGAGCTGATTGTCGCGCAGCGAACCCATGTAGCGCGGGATGACGCCGACCCCGTGGGAGTCGTGTCCGGACAGATTGGATAGAACAAGGTGATCCGCGACAAGCTGCGCTTCGCGCGACGCGCTTCCGGCGCGTTCCCAAATGGCCCGGACATAGTCACGAAGCCTGTCAGCGGTAATTCGTACTTCGGCGGCCGTACCTGATTGCGTTTTCATTGGGGGCAATGTCTCAGGGGAGGTTACACACGATTTCGAATCCATCTTCGCGTGGAATGATCTCATACCGCGTACGCCCGAGAGGGGGTTGCGTTTCACTTATCGGGGATTCGATTCTGTTTATCGCGAATCGTCCGATCCGGCGGTCGGAACGCCCCGCACGTGACACACTTAATTTCCGCTAAAGCCTTACGCGATGCGGATCTCCGGTCATTCGTTCCGAAATTCCGGGCGCGATTTTCGCGTTCCCCGACGCCGATAGGGCATGGCGTATGTGGTTAACCCCCACTTTCAACCGGTGCCGTGGGTGCTTATCGTCCAAGACTGCCATGGACTAGCCAGGAAACCTCTCGATGCAAAACAAAAAGCGCACTTTGCTCAAGGCCGCGGCCGCACTCGTGCTGGCAGGTTCGACAGTGCTCGCGCACGCGGAAGACGTGGTGAAGATCGGGCTGATCGTTCCGATGAGCGGTCCTTTTGCCTCGACAGGGCGCCAGGTCGATGCGGCGGTCAAGCTGTACATCGCCCAACACGGCGACACAGTCGCCGGCAAGAAGATTCAGGTCATTCTCAAGGACGATACCAACGTTCCCGACACGACCAAGCGCCTTGCGCAGGAATTGATCGTCAACGATCACGTGGCCGTATTGGCCGGCTTCGGGCTGACGCCGCTCGCATTGGCTGCAGCGCCGCTGGCGACGCAGGCCAAGGTGCCAATGATCGTGATGAACGCGGCCACCGCGATGATCACCGAACAGTCGCCGTATATCGTGCGTACGGGCTTCACGCTGCCGCAAAACACCTTGGGCATCGCGCGCTGGGCGCCCAAGAACGGCATCAAGAAGGTCGTGACCATGGTGGCCGACTACGGTCCCGGTATCGATGCGCAGAATTCGTTCAAGAAGGTCTTCGAAGCGGAGGGCGGTCAGGTCGTCGAGCAGATTCGTGTGCCGGTCGCTAACCCCGACTTCTCGCCGTTCCTGCAGAAGGTGGCGGACCTCAAGCCGGATGCGTTGTTTATCTTCGTGCCGTCGGGCGCCGGCGCCGTGTTTATGAAGCAATTCGCTGAGCGTGGGCTCGCCAAGCAGGGCATCAAGCTGATCGGCACCGGCGATGTGGTCGATGACGACATCCTGAACAATATGGGCGATGTGGCCCTCGGCGCCGTCACATCGATGAATTACTCGGCCGCGCTCGACAACGCCGACAACAAGGCCTACGTCGCAGCGTTCGAAAAAGCCAACCCTGGCATGCGCCCGAACTTCCACAGCGTCGGCGCTTATGACGGCATGCACCTGATCTACGCCGCGCTCGAAGCAACGAAGGGCGATACCAACGGCGACAAGCTGCTCGCCGCCATGAAGGGCCAGAAATGGAACAGTCCGCGCGGCCCGGTCGAGATTGATCCGGCTACGCGTGAAATCATCCAGAACGTCTACATCACGAAGACCGAACGCGTGAACGGCGAGCTGTACAACGTGCCGTTCGACAAGATCGACGCCGTCAAGGACCCGGCCAAGATCAAGTAACGGGGTTCAGGCAAGACACGTTGTCAGCAGAGTGTCCGTGCATTTGTGTGATTTGCCCGCCGCATTCTTTGCTATGCAAGGGATGCGGCGTTTTGGTGTTTAAGAACTATGCTCACGATTCTCTTCGACGGCATTGCCTACGGCATGCTTTTGTTCGTGATGGCGAGCGGTCTGGCCATCACGTTGGGATTGATGAACTTCGTCAACCTCGCGCACGGTGCCTTTGCGATGGTCGGAGGCTACGTCACCATCCTCGCCACGTCGCGGCTCGGGATTCCTTTTTTCTGGGCCTTGCCGCTTTCGTTTGTCGCATCGGGCGTGTTGGGCGGCATCCTCGAACGCACGCTGTACAAACGCGTGTATGGGCAGTCGGAGCTCAATCAGGTGCTGTTCACGATCGGGCTGACCTTTATGGCCATCGCCACGGTCGACTACTTCCTGGGTTCGACCCAGCAGTTCCTGAACCTGCCGACATGGCTCCAGGGACGCACGGAGGTCGCCGGCATCGGCATCGGCTACTACCGCTTGTTCGTGATTCTGGTCTGCATCGTGCTCGTCGTCGCGCTTCAACTGATACTGAACAAGACACGCTTTGGCAGCCGTCTGCGTGCGTCGGTCGATGACCCTCGCGCTGCAAGCGGCCTTGGCATCAATATCAACTTCATGTTTCTGACGACGTTTGCGTTTGGGTCGGGTCTCGCCGGCCTGGGCGGTGCCTTGGGCGCGGACATGCTCGGTCTCGATCCGATTTTCCCGCTCAAGTTCATGATCTATTTCCTCGTCGTCGTCGCCGTCGGTGGAACGACCTCGCTGACGGGCCCGCTGCTCGCGTCGCTGTTGCTCGGCATTGCCGACGTCGCGGGCAAGTACTACATCCCCGATCTCGGAGCGTTCATCATTTACGGCGTCATGATCATCACCCTGATGTGGCGACCCCAAGGTCTTTTCGCCAGGGCGGGGGGCAAATGAAGTCTGCAAGTTCGATGGAAATGGAAACGACGCAACCCTCAACAACGGCGCTCGAGGTTCGCGCAATCGGCCGGCGCTGGTCGCGCTGGCGTCCCGCGGAAATCGTGTTCTGGATCGTTGCGCTGGGTGCGTGCTTCGCGCCCTTGAACAATTTTCTGCTGCTCAACGAGATGGCGATCCTCGCGTTATTCGCCGTGTCGCTGGATTTGATTCTCGGCTATACGGGCATCGTTTCGCTCGGGCATGCTGCTTTCTTCGGTCTGGGCGCGTATTCGGCTGCGTTGCTTGCGAAGGCCTTCAATCTGGATCCTGTCGTAGGTCTGGTGCTGTCGTGTGGGATTGCTGCGTTCGTCGGGCTGCTGACGAGCGTGCTCGTTATGCGCGGATCCGATCTCACGCGTCTGATGGTGACGCTGGGCGTGGCGTCCATCCTGCATGAACTCGCGAACAAGATGGGCTGGCTCACCGGGGGCGCGGATGGGATGACGGGTGTGCCGATGGTGCCGTTGTTCGGTCACATCGAGTTCGATATCTTCGGCCGCGTGGCGTATTCGTATTCGATCGTCACGCTGTTCCTGCTGTTCATTCTTTTGCGTGCGGTGGTGAAGTCGCCGTTTGGCATTTCTCTGCAGCTGGTTCGCCAGAATCCGCTGCGTGCCGCGGCGATGGGTGTGCCGGTTAATCTGCGTCGCACGGCGGCCTACACCGTGAGTGCTGCGTATGCCGGCGTCGCGGGCGCGCTGCTCGCGCAGACCACGGGTTTTGCTTCGCTGGATGTGCTCGACTTCCATCGCTCAGCCGATGTGCTGCTGATGCTGATGATTGGCGGCGCTGGGTATCTGTATGGCGGCATCATCGGTGCCGTCGTGTTCAAGTTCATGCAGAACTGGCTGGCCGATATCACGCCGCAATACTGGGAGTTCTGGATCGGCCTGCTGCTGGTGATCATCGTGATCGTCGGTCACGACCGGCTCGTGCGTCCGTGGACGTGGTTCCGTCGAAGCGGGAGCGACGCATGACCATCGCATTGCAGACATTCAATCTGGTCAAGCGCTTCGGCGGTCTGGTCGCGACGAACGACGTCTCGATATCGGTCGAGAAGGGCGCACGCCAGGCGTTGATCGGACCTAATGGCGCCGGCAAGACAACGCTGATCAATCAGCTGACCGGTGTGCTGATGCCGAGCTCGGGTCGCATCGAGCTCGAAGGCCGTGACATCACGTCGATGTCCGTTCACGAGCGTGCACGAGCTGGACTGGTCCGTACGTTCCAGATCAATCAGCTCTTCAAGCACATGACGCCGGCCGAGTCGCTGGCCGCAGCGATTTCCGAGCGCAATGGGCTGGGTTCGCGTTTTCTGCGCGCGCTGGGTCATCGCGGTGAACTCATGGATGAGGTCGCCTCGCTGCTCGAGCAGTGCAATCTGGTCGATGCGATGCATCGCGAAACGCGTGTGCTGCCGTATGGCAAGCAGCGCCTGCTTGAAATCGCGTTGGCGCTTGCGGCCAGGCCCCGGGTGCTGCTGCTCGATGAGCCGGTCGCCGGCGTGCCGGACGGCGAGCGTCGCGAGATTCTCAATACGGTGGCCGCGTTGCCCGACGATGTGACCATTCTCCTGATCGAACACGACATGGACCTTGTTTTCAGGTTCGCCAAACGCATTTCCGTACTGGTTGGAGGCGCGCTGCTGACCGAGGGCACCTGCGATGAGATCGCACGTGATCCGAGCGTCAAGGCCGTTTATCTCGGCGAAGAGCCGGTCGGGAGCCAACATGCCTGAGTTGTTGAGGCTGGAGGGCGTCGTCGCCGGATATGGCGAGGCCAAGGTGCTCAAGGGCATTGATGTGTCGCTGGACCAAGGGCAGGCGTTGGCGCTGCTTGGGCGCAACGGGACGGGCAAGACCACACTGATCAACACCATCGTCGGTCACACGCGCCGCTTTGCCGGGCGTATCTGGCTCAATGGTGCGGACATCACAACGCTTAAGCCACATCAGCGTGCGCTGGCCGGGATTGGCTGGGTGCCGCAGGAGCGCAATATCTTCAAGTCGCTCACCGTCGAAGAGAACCTGACTGCGATCGCAGTGCCGGGTCCGTGGGACCTCGCTCGTATCTACAAGATGTTTCCGCGCCTGCAGGAACGTCGTGCGAATATGGGCAATCAGCTCTCAGGGGGGGAGCAGCAAATGCTCGCGATCGGCCGCGCGCTGGTGCTAAATCCCAAGGTGCTGTTGCTGGACGAGCCGCTCGAGGGCCTAGCGCCCATCATCGTGCAGGAGCTGATGCGCATCCTCTCGGAGATCATCGAGCGTGAAGGGCTTTCGGTGATTCTTGTCGAGCAGAATGCTCGTAAGGCGCTGAGCATTACGCACAACGCAGTGGTGCTGGATCGCGGCTCGATCATTCATACGAGTACGGCGGCTGAGCTGCTGGCGCAAGACGAGAAGATCGATACGTTGCTGACGGTGGCGCAACAGTGAGATGTGCGGCACTCGGGAGGCAGCTGGTTGTGTGCTTGGGCGTGAAGCAGTTCGCGTTGCAACGAACCATCGCGCATCGTGTTTCGGTGCCTCAGGCGCTGCCGCTTCATGTGTCGAAGCGCGCGGCGACTGGGTGCTTATGCCTCGGACATGGAGCGGGATCACATTGCAACGATGTTTGCGGCTTCTTGCGTGGGTTCGTCAAAGAGCGTCAAACGTTGCCGCTATACATGTCGAAGCTTGCGCGGCGACGGCTGATTCGCCAGCCGCTTGCTGTCTGAACGAACTGGTCCTCAAAGCGGCCGATGACCTGTGGCCCCCGCAAAGGCCTGCCGAATGCCTCGGGCGGGTCGGATGCATGCGCCGCCCAGAGCAGCACTTGCGTCACCGACTCTGCGGCCTGACGAGAGACGTGCTTGAAGAACGTCCCAAGAATCAGGTGTCGGGTCAGGCGGTCTGCCGGACGTGTCCGATACGATTCAATGATCGCCTCGCATCCTTGAAGTTCGGCTCCGTTGGGACGAACGAGTTGAGCGTCGGCGGTGAAAATCGACGAAAGCTCGGCGTACTGCGCACCGTCGATCAGTTGAGCGGCTTCGAAGACGACGTTCCGGCATGCGTTCTCGGCGACGAGGCGGTCGATGGGTTCCAGGGTGCTTGGGTTCATTCGCCGGACTCTGCTTTGGAATGTGTCGTGACGAACGCCTGCGCCCATTCGAGCAGCACCTTCGAGACAGCCTCTGGTCTTTCCATCGTCGACATGTGTCCAGATGCCTCGATGACGTGCAGTGTCGCCTGGGGAATCACGCGTTGCATGTCTTCATGACGCGCCAGCGGACTCCATCGATCTTCTCTCCCGCACACGAGCACGGTAGGGCATTGAAGATTCTCGAGCACGGGCGTTGCATCGGGCCTGTCGAGCAGGGCGCGAATTTGCGCTTCGAATTGCGCGGGCGAACTCCTTTCGATCATGCTCAGGATCGATTGATAGACATCAGAATCGAGACGATCCGGATGCACCATGCCCGGTGCCCAGGCTTCACCCATCGCACGCATACCTTGAGCGCGCGCCATATCGAGCAGGCCGAATCGGCCGGCTTGTTCTTTGGCGCCTGCATCGCCCGGGTCCCGCGCTTGATAGCCCGTGTCAAGCAAGGCGAGGGCGCCGACGCGCTCCGGTGCACGCCTAACGACTTCGAGCGCGACGCGGCCGCCCATCGAGTGTCCTGCGACGAGAAGCGTTGACGCGTGCACGGCGTTCAAGACAAGGTCGGCCATGCCGCCAATCGAGTCGCACATGCCGTAGTCGGGGATGTAGCAATCGGCGATCGTCTCGAGCGCCTTGCGTTGCTCGGTCCAGACCGCGGCGTCGCAGAGCAAGCCCGGAAGGAGTACCACCTGGAGGGACATGAATTGCTCTCTAAAAAGGTTGAGGCGGCGAGGCCGTTACCGGCATGAAGTCGACGCGTGCATTGCTTCGATACGTGTTTAAGGTCGCCATGTGCATGAGGTCAACGCATGCACGCTCGCTTCAAACGAGAAGCCAAGCATTCGAGCCCTTGCGGTCGTCAACGTATCGCAGAGATGTAGGTTCTGGGCATACGGTTGCGTAAGCTGCGTGGTGCAAGACCCACCGCATCGATATCAAGCCGAGGCCGGAACGCGCCTGGTCTTGAGAAAATCCTCAAGCGACTCACCGCGCATCGATGCATAGACCTGAAGATTCGAGACCCTCAGAACCCGCGCAAATTTCTCGAGCACGAAGAATGACACGCCATAGCGAATCAGCCCGAGCCAATCGCGATTGCGAACCAGTGCGCGCTCTTCTTCCGAGAGTTTCATCTGGTCGAACGCGGCTTCAAGATCACGGGTCACGAATTCCCGGAACACGGCCTCACGATGCATCCAGAAGAAACGGTTGAGCCGGATCGCCTTGACGCTCTGGGCCACGTCGAAGACATAAGTGCCTTCGAGTTCTTCGACGCCAATCAGTTGGCGATTCATCGTTGGACCTCTGCCACGGAGGGTTCTGCGCCACGCGTCTCGCCGACGACCTCGATGGGTTCGTACACCGTGACCGCCATGGCCGTCGTCGTCGGAAGATAGTAATTCTGGTGAACACACCGAATGCGCTCGCCAAGCGCGCCTCGCATCGCGAGCCACATGATTTCTTCGACGCTTTCCGCGCCCCCAAGCCGCATGAAATCGACGTGTCGCATCGACGCGAGCTTTTGAGGATCTTCGACGATCAGACGCAGGAACTCGTGGTCCCAATCGGTGTTGTTGAATCCGGTTCGTTCGCCATGAATCTGATGTGAGAGGCCGCCCGTACCGACGACAACCACCGTGAGGTCGTCGTCGGGGAAGGATTCAATCGCGCGACGAACCGCTTGTCCGAGTTTGAAGCATCGACCCGGAGTGGGAAGCGGATGCTGCAAGACATTCACTTCGATCGGCAAAATGGCGCCAGGCCAATTCGGCTCGTGCGGCCACATGAGCGAGAGCGGCGAATTGCAGCCGTGATCGAGAGCACGCTCCTGGAACACCGTCATGTCGAATTCGTCGTTGACGAGGCTATCGACGAGATGGGCAGCGAGCGCGGGATGTCCCTTGATATTCGGAAGAGGGCGTCTGCCTGCGCCTTCGTCCGCCATTTCGAACTCCGGTGACACGCCGATCGCGAACGTCGGGTAGCAATCGAAGAAGAAGCTGTTGGCGTGGTCGTTGTAGAACATGACCATGACGTCGGGGTCGAGCTTCTTCAGCCAGTTCGCGACGGGCACATAGCCCTCGAACAGCGGCGCCCACGCGGGATCGTTCTGGCGTTTGGCATCGTAGGCCGCTCCGATGCTCGGTACGTGCGACGTGCCGATGCCGCCAACAATCTTTGCCATCTCCACTCCTGAAGAATGTATCCGTTGTGTGATGGTAGTTCTGTGGGCAGACGCTGAAAACTGCGATTCGATTAGCGTTAACCACACCTCACTCACGCCTGTGCGCTATGCGGACACGAGACTGCTCGTGGAATCGCTCATTCTGGCTTGGATTTTCGATCTGGCCGCAGTATCCCGCCGATGTGTCGCTGGGTGTGACGGTGCTTGATTCGATCGATTTGAGCCTGACTGCATGCTACGAGTTGCGCCCGGCGCGCAATTTGTATCGCAGACGCGTAGTTTGCGTTTGCGGCAGATGTTCTGATCGGTGTTCGTTGAGAGCGTGGCCGGTGCGCGGTTCCCTGCCATGTGGGTATCGACGCGCCGGGAGGGCAAGACTATGCTCTATGCCCTGGCGGGCCTCGAAGCACTTGTTGTGCTCGCGGTCTTACACGCGTAGTTCCCCAGTCGACGACGGAGCGCTGGTAATGAGCATTGATCTGATTCATTTCACACCCGGGCTCTCGTTGATCGGAGGTCTGATCATCGGCCTAGCGGCGGCAGTTCTTCTCTTGTTCAACGGACGCATTGCGGGAATCAGCGGTGTCGTCGGGAATCTGCTGACTTTCCCGAGTGGCGATATGGCCTGGCGCGTTGCGTTTCTCGTGGGCCTGATCGCGGCACCGGCGGTGCTCGGTGTTTTTCATGTTGCGACGCACGTGCAGCTCGACGCGAGTGGAAGTCAAATCGTGATCGCTGGCTTTTTAGTCGGGATAGGGACGCGATATGCGGGTGGGTGTACGAGTGGACATGGCGTATGCGGTCTGTCTCGCGGCTCGGTACGGTCGGTCGCGGCCACGGCGAGCTTCATGGTGGCCGGGTTTCTGACGGTCTACGTGATTCGGCACCTGCTCGGAGCGTGATATGCAAATTCTGACTGCGTTACTGGCGGGATTACTGTTCGGTGCCGGGTTGATCGTTTCGGGGATGTCGAACCCTGCGAAGGTGCTTGGGTTTCTGGATCTCGCGGGCCGATGGGATCCGTCGTTGTGTTTTGTGATGGTTGGGGCGATCGCTGTTGGTGCTTTCGCGTTTGCTCTGGCTCGACGTCGGCGGCGTAGTTACCTCGGACTTGCGATGCAGGTTCCGACGGCGGCGCGGGTTACTCCGCGATTGGTGCTGGGAAGTGTTGTGTTTGGTGTTGGCTGGGGTATTGCCGGGCTGTGCCCGGGGCCGGCGCTCGTCGCGATCGGAGCGGGGAGCACGAAGGCCGTGGGGTTTGTTGTTGCGATGTTGGTGGGGATGGTTGTTTTTGAGGTTGTTGAGGCGGTTAAGCGGAAGCGGCAGCCGGTTTGATGTGATGTCTGGAAACAGGCCGCTCGGCCGATACCTCAAGTATCTCGGAGGAACTCGTCATAGATGCGCTTTGCCAGCTCGAGGTTGCGCTCGTCGCTCGTACGCATGAGATCTGCGCAGATCAGTAGCGGCGGCACGATCGGTTGCTGGAGATTGGCCTCTGGTTTGTACCAGCCACGCCAAAACGGCTCGATGATTTCGATCTCGCCGTTCGGATCTGCACGAAGACGAGCTTGCTTAACGAGCGCACTTTGATGCTCTGGATCCACGTATAGGGTTACGTCACGTGCCTTCATTTCGCCGGTAAGCACCTCGGCGGCCGGCTCACCGCCAAGGAGTGCGTGATGCTTCGCGAAGTCAAAGTCTCGCCACCACTTTGGATCAGAACTGGTAAATCGCGTCGAGGTGAGCTGGGGGCGCAACATGGATGCATAGTTGGCCATCCATTCTTCCGATGCCTTCCCCCTGTTGGGAAACCAGCGCTTACCGCTGCGAAGCGAAAGAGTTCCGCGCTTCATCAGGTCGTCGATCACCCCCTTGGTTGTACTCACGGCAGCACCAGCGAGGTCAGCAATCCGCTGTAACGTCTGATGGAGCGCTGTGGGGTGGACCAGAAGGACAAAGGTGATTTCAAGGCCGCGACGAAATGTCGCCTTCGATGATGACCGGGTCACGACCCCATGGGGCTTTGGCCGCGACGTAACCATGACCGTGAGGCCAGGCTTCTGGAGATACGCGTTTCCTGCGGTATCCATGAACTCGATGCTGTGACCGATGAGGCTTTCCGCGGTCTTCGTGGAAACGAACGACGCCACGAGGACCGGCCGAGTGTCCTTCATCTCCCGAATCGCAGTGGACGACAGGTAGCGACTCACGAGCGCGCTGCCGTCTGCCATCGGGATGATCACCACTGGGAATGCCACGCCGGCTCCGTCCGGAAGCTCAAGCTGCGTGAATCCGTCGATGTACTCGGGCCAATTTAGCGAGCCGCTGCCCGGCGTCGCGTGGATCGACCGGACTGTTTGCTCGAGGGCGGAGCACGCGCTGTTAAGCGTCTTGCGTTTGAGCGCGGCGGTCGTGCTGGGAGGCATAGGTGGCTCGATTTTCGATGTGGTTCGAATTTACGACGTCATCGAAAATAGGTCAATGGGCGAAAATTATTGCATAAGTCGATGTAATAAAATGATAATTCATTTTTTGTGTCGCGGGATTTTCGACGTTGACGCTGTTTTCGACGTCGTCGAAAGTAGACGGAGTGTCGAAAAGGATGGGGGTGCGACGTTGTGCAAGCCGGGGTCGGGCGTCCGCCGAACCGGTAGCAGCGCGGGTGGCCCGATCTATCAAACAGGTAAATCTACTCGCGGTCGTTCCGGCTCGTTGCGTTCGTCGGCAACGATGCATTGCCGCAATTGCTAATAAGGAGTGGGCGGGTTCGGGCACGTCGGGCCCGGCAACGCAGCATCGCCGTCAAGCGCATAATCGGATCTGCTGAATGATGCCGTCACAGCGTCCCCGGTCGAGCCAACGAAAAAGCTGATTATCCGGAAGTGACGGCGTGCCCCGAACTGCCAGTCGCATTTCTTCCGCCAATCGCAAGGAAAGGACCTAGTGCGCCATGAGCGACTCGGATGCGAACCTTGACCGTTTCAGCGCGCTCTCCGACGGCATCTTCGCCGTCATCATCACAATCATGGTCCTGGCGCTGAAGATTCCCGCACGGAACGATGCAAGTGCGCTGCTCGAACTTTGGCCAGACCTAGTTAGCTACGTTGTCAGTTACGCATTCATCGCGGTTGTGTGGTTGAACCATCATCATGTGTTCAAGCATGCGACCTCGCTCACGGGTTTGTTAGCGTGGTCCAACTTCGCGAATCTGTTCTGGATCTCGTTTATTCCTTTTACGACTGCTTGGCTGGCGTCGAGCAGGGTCGCGAGTGTGCCGTTGACGGCTTATGCGGCCGTTTTTCTACTGGTCGAGATCACGTACATGGTGCTTATGTATGAGAGTTTTCGGCAGGGTCCATCTGACGATAGAGCGACTCTTCGTCAGCGGAGGATGCAGTGGCTCAGAGCGTGGATCATGACGGGAGTGTTTGCGTTTGCAGCGGTCGCCGTCTTTCTTCCTGCTTTGATACGGATGATTTTGCTGGGGGCGTTTTTAGTGCTTCACACGCAACCAGAGTTGCTGCCGAAATCCAGTGACTCAAGAGATAGTATGTCCGAGGAGCGATGAATTGCGGATCGGGCTGCTGACCGCAAACACCATTCGGCGACAATTCGCCCCGCTTAAGAGCATTTGAGCGTTTGTCCCTCAGTTAGGAAGACTAATGCTCAATTTAGACATTCCTCAGCAGGGGATTCGTTCTCTCATCCGATTCGCAAACGCCTCCTTCGGTAGAGACCGCGAATCGGACCGGTTTTTAACTGGTAATAGCGTCGATTTTAAATAATTTTCCTGATGACGCGCAATCCGACGCTCGCGTCTACCGTATTTCGAGCACCGCAGGCACGTCGAGCACACACAAATATTTACAACTGCGACCCACGAAGTCGTCCAATCGCTTTTCTACCGACCAGCTTAAGGTACTGGAGAGATTTTTAATGGTTCGCCGGTCGCATTTATCGCGAGACGATCCTGCAAGGTAGTCTCGAGGACTGCATAGCAGTTCGAGTTCTGTTCCATCCGGGTGCCTGCGTTCTGACGATTTTCGCAAACGAGGCCATGTACCCGAACAAGCGCGGCAAACGAAGAAGGAGGTGCTTGATAGAGTAGCACAAGTGCTCCGGAGTCCAACTGGGACAAGGGTATGTTTTGATCACCGAGGAAAAAATATAACCACACCGCAACATTGCTTTCGCCGACAGGCAGCCGCGTGGACAGTTTTTCGAATGATATTGCCTCACCCTTTCTAATCACATTAATTGCCACATATTTACCGATAAATTCATCTTTGTTTGGTAAGCGCCAACCAAACTTACCCGCACCCTCTCCGGGAAGTTCTAAGTCGCTCGGCGATATTCGATGATTAATTTTGACATCGTGGCTCGCAACATAGTTAACTGGATGGTTCCGGGGTAATATAGCAAACGATGCAATCGACAAAATGACGGCAAGAGCAATGGCAAATGAAATTGCTTGTCTCCAATAAATATAAACAAGAACTCTCATTTGATGTGTTAGATAAAGAGCTATTTGTGTTTTAAGGGAACATTAATCGATTCGCCGAGCACGGAAATTCTGTGTAAAGTATTCCAAAGTTCGCGCTCACTGTCGGTGTCCGAGGGTAGGTCAAAATGCAGATCGTCTAAAAGGTCAAACCGAAAAAGATCTATGCTTGTACGCATAATCGCGGCAAAAGAGCGATAGTGTGACACTGCAACTCGGTACCAGCCGTAGGACATGAGTGCAGCCGTTATTGTGGTGATGCAAAAGGCGATAGGATTAGTAGCAATCCAAATCAAAATAATAACCCAAATCATGCCCCAAATTCCTGTCAAAACCGAGCATGCAATTAGAAAGTCAAGTTGCATTTTAGATCCAGTCAGCACAGGTCCAAAATTGACGTCCTTTTGTAGTGCGCGTTGCATTTTCGGCCAAAATGTCTCCATATTTATATTATATTTTTGATTTGCATAGGCGGAGATTGTATTTGCAATATTGCCCATCGCAGTAGGAGCAAATGTTCTCTCGCCGAAACAAAATTGCATCTGATTTGTAATGCGAATGCTTTCTAGGTGAGTGAATTGAACGGTATCCTCTATTATCGACCATAAAGAGTTGTATTTACTATCGAGCAAAAAAAGTCCATCGTTATTCGGCAAATCGGCGTTATTGAATCTCAAGTCATCTATCATTTTATTAAAACATTCTTCCAGTAAGTTTTTTGAGACCCATGCATTTTTTCTCCATGCTTTTTCAAGTTTTGTAACGGCAAGAAATCCTTCCGAGTTAGCAGAAAAAGCGTTTGTATTGTGCCTCATGCCGACGGTCCGGAAATCCCTCAAGGCGTGCTGCCATTCCTTCCAGCGGGGCCGATTGGTTGAAAGTCTTGTTTCAAACCAAGCTCGGAGGCGGTCTACTTCTGTTATGCGATCTCGCAAAGATTCGTATTTTCTGGCTTGCGTAGGCGTGTAAAAACCAGCTAACCACTGAGGCCAGCGGCCTTCGAGAATCGATTGAAGCGCCGGAATAAGAGCGGAAAACATATAGGCGGCTATGGCAACCAGACCTAGCGCGCACCCAATCACAAATAAAGACGAAGCGAGTTTTGGATTTTCAAGTAATGATGTGACGTATTCGGCAAAAACTCTGTTCAATAAAAAGCACATTAACCCATTGGATGCCCAAAACGCAAGCATCGGAAAAAAGATCGATACTACAAACTGTGCTGAAATGAGACGCTGCAGATTCGTCAGTAACGAGTCTAGCATGGTTACTCACCTTACAGGGTAAGGGCATTTTGGACATATTTCTGGATATGGATATGTCTGAGGGTGAGGTGTCAGTGGGTTCGAGCAAAGTTTTCGTGCCGCCAATTCAACGGTTTCGACAACATCAAGAATCGACGCTTTTGCAGTGATGGTCGATAATGCTGAAGGATCCAGGTAATGTCGTTCGCTAGAAATGCCGATCGCCTGGTCAGTTACGATGGTTCGAAGAAACGATTCCACTTCTGCTGAAGACGTGACGCCTTGAGATTCTAAGGATAAAGAGGGGTCTTCAACGGAGCGCGTGGTAAGTCTTTTTAAGCTGTCAAAAACGATACGTGTGGCTTGTGTGTGTGTCAGCATCGCGTGCCTCAAATGCAAGTCGTATGTAATTCATGTGAAATCGTGCGGCAGTAGTTGAAACCTAATGATTCCGTGGGCGAGTTCGTTACGCGGCGAGAGTAAGAAGTTTCGTTACCACGCCAATGACTTTACCTACGTCGGAGATTACGCTTGCAATTTCATTGACATCATGAGTTGCATCGTCTGCTGTTGATGTTGCATCCGTCAGCGCACTCACGGCGTTGTCGTATTCAATTGCATCGTTGTCTAAATCCAATGCTATTGCTTGATTGCTAAGGTTTGTTAGTTGAATCTGTTGCGTGGTTAAGGTTCGGCTATCCGATCCCGTCGTATCGGTCGCTAGATTATTAACGCGAGAGGCCAGGCCAGTGAGCATTTCGGCCACCTCATGATTATCTGACATGGTTGCGCCTTTTTATTTCATTTCGTTGGAAGTGAGGTATAAAACGACTTTAAGTCTTGGGCTGACTGCACGAACGATTTCAAGTTGGCAATACTCAAATCGTCTGAATTAACGCTGTTAAGGAGATCGGTATTTGCTGCTGGCAACTTATCGGCTGCTTGCTGAAGTTTGGTTATTGCAACACGAATGTTATCAAATGTGGTTAGCTGTTGCGCCGTTTGAGTGTCGAAATTGAATCGTTGCTCTGTATATTGCGTGAATTCTTTGCGTGCTTCGTTGGCATATGCAAGGTAATTGGACTCAAGTCCGTCAATGTATTGAAGGAAGTTGGGCGTTTCTCGCTTAATGCTTCCACTTATCTGTTCCAGCGCCGGCTGTCCGAGTTTGAGCACCTGAATTAAGGCTTCCTTCCGCTTGGCGTAAGTGGCCCATTGGCCTACCCCGTCAGCAAGTGTAGCTGCTGCGTTTCCTTCATCAGTTGTAACGCTAGGAACCGTTTTGCTAAATGTATTAAGACTTGCGGCCAGCGAGGTCGCAGCTTTGTCAATGTCTGCAGTGCTCCCACTTCCAGCCAATGCAACCAGCGCTTTAGCGTATCTGTCAACAACGTCAAAGCTTTTCGAAAGCTTTTCCATGTAATCGTAGATCGGCACTACTTCCTTTCCCTCTTTATTTACGCTCATTGAGGGATGAAATGTCGTTGGAGTCAGGCGTCCTTCTGGGGCACTTACGATCATGTTCTGCAAAACACCCGTGCGGACCTGTTGGAAGGTCGTGGTAGCGCTCTCATCGATTGCTGCAGTGCTGTCGCTGAACGAAGAAAACTTGCCGCTGGGAATTGTTGTGCAGCCGACGAGAAAAGTTGATAGTGAAAGTGCAACCACCGTTTTTTTTATTGAATTCATTTTATTACTTTCGCTTGAAAGGTAGACGAAATGTGAATGCTGGAGCTTGCATCGACTTCTCGTTACCAACGATAGAGCATCAATGCCTTCAATTCCAGCACTAAAAGATCGGATGGGGTTTGTCCGTACGCATTTTCTGAAAGAGACGGCGCGTTAGTTGGGGCATTAGTAATTTGAGGTGATAATTGTTTGCGGGCTAATTGTATTGTTGTGAAACTTCGATCGACCATTTGAAAGCCTTGGATAACTGCCCGTGACTGTGCGGAGGCACACATACGGCGTTGAATTGAGAGTTCAAAGTGCATCCACCTTTACACTAGGGCGTATGAAGGTGGACCGCATGAGGTTGGACTGCCAACTAATTTCGATTATCAGATTGACATGGGAACGGGTATGTCCCGCGCGTGTGATACGTGCCTGGGTTGCTCGTAGTATTTACTTCTCACGCCTTCTGATGCTTTTGGTATTGGCAACCGGACCGATGTTCGGTTGTGGGTCGGTGAGCTATAAACAAATTATCGTTCGTGATCAGACACGTACGTGGCAAACGCAGTACTCGCTACCACCTGATTTTATAGTTGCTCGAGTGAAGGTTGCGTTAGAGGCAGCGCCGCTGTCGCTCGTCGTGTCGCAGATATCCGATACTGAGTTAAGTACAGACCTATTGTTTTCGGGGCGTTACGAGGGTATTTGGCCATTTGGTTCGCATTGGGAAAGTGATCTTAAGGTAACAATCCTAGTGCAGAGGTTGTCCGGTGATTCGAAGACGCGAGTGAGCTTGCAAGCCGTGCATCAAGAAAGGCCCAATGGCTATTGGCCGTGGCAGGACGCCGAGGAGTATGGTGTCGCGCAACCGCAATTCGAAAGGCTACAGCGAATCATAAAAACGTCAATCGAGAAGGGGTGATTTTGCCATGACTACGGAAAAGGTTACGTCAATCATGAGTTTGATGGTTGTCGGGTGTTTTGTTTTTACGAGTTCTTTGGTTGTTATCGCGCCCGTTTTAACGGGGAAGCCGACCGCGGAGTACACGGAGCATCTAAAAACTTATTGGTCGCTTTATTCGGGAATTATCGGATTGATTGTTGGATTTTATTTTGGAAAGCGTAACCGATAGCGATCGCGTGGTGACGAAGTAGCAGTGAGCGCGATCGGCAGGTTTGTTCCGAATGGAGACTGAGCATTTTCACCATCAAGTGCCAGTTTCAAGGCGACGATAGATAGCGAAGGGCGGGCTGAATCCCGAGCTACGAGCAATGCCATTCTTGCGCGCACCTTTGTTTGCGCGTCGATGACGGGAAAGGACGCGGCGCGCCAGAGGCGGCCGCTTCCATCGACGAGCAAATCCCATCACCAAACCGTCACGCCCACCCCTGTCCCCGCCAAGCAACACTCCAATCCCAACCCCTCCCGAGCAAAACGCCTCAAAAAACATGCGCCACGGGCGTGTCTTAACCGGTTGCACCTTGCCAGACGGGCTTCTGGCAGGGCCTTGCCGAAAACAGTGCGCGTTCATTCGTACTCACGCGGTTCGTCGATGCGCGTTTAGCGAAGAAATTAGTATTTACCCTAATCCTTACTGCTCATCAGGCCTCCTACGATTCAGTTCACCAGAGGTCGGTAACACGCGACGGCGACCGGTTTTCAACCTGTAAACCGCGTGTCATTTCGGCCGATGGACATGCTCGCGTCGTAGGGGAGGGTCCGCACTTAAAAGGGCCTGACGGTGGCGGGTGCAACTCGGACGTTTTCGGGGTAGCCGGGTTGAACCGAGGCAGGACGGGTAGGCAGCAGTCAGACCAATCAGGCGTGCGCTCGATCGCGCGTTGAAATGCGGCTGCGCGAGCATGGCGAAAAACAGAATAACTTGGAGGTTGGTTTCATGAAAAAGTCGCTCCTTGCGCTAGCGATCGGGCTCGCCGCCGCCGCTGGCTCAGCGTATGCGCAAAATAGCGTGACGCTGTACGGCGTGCTCGATGAAGGTGTGACGTATGTGAACAATGTGGTCGGCTCCGACGGACAGGGCCACACACTTTGGGCCATGCAAAGCGGCGTCGTTCAAGGCAGTCGCTGGGGCCTTAAAGGCAGCGAAGATCTCGGCGGCGGACTCAAGACGATCTTCCAGCTCGAAAGCGGCTTCGACCTCAATAGCGGCAGCAGCCTCCAACATTCCCGTTTGTTCGGCCGTCAGGCCTATATCGGCCTGAGCGCGGCAAACTGGGGCACGGTGACATTCGGTCGCCAGTACGATTCGGTCGTCGACTTTGTTCAGCCGACGACGATGAACGGCTACTGGGGCGCGATGTTCTCCCATGCGGGCGATATCGATAACAGCGACAACGGCTTCCGCGTCGATAACGCGGTCAAGTACACGAGCCCGAGTATCTCCGGTCTGCAGTTCGGCGGCATGTATGCGTTCGGCGGAGTCGCCGGCAGCTTCGGTCAGGACAGCACGGTCACGGCGGGCGCGAGCTACTCCAACGGCCCGGTTTATCTTGGCGTCGCGTATCTGTACGCGAAGAACCCGGTCGCGCAGTTCAACGACGGCAACTGGTCGTCGTTTGGCGGCGATCCGTTCTTTGGCCTGCTCGGCAATACGGCCACGTCGCCGTCGAATATGCAGGTGATCGGTGGTGGCGGCACGTATCAGTTCGGCCCGGCGTTGCTCGGTGCGGACTACACGAATTCGCGCTACGACGACACGATCGGCGGCGCGACCGCGCGGTTCGACAACTATGAACTGTGGGGGCAATACCAGCTGACGCCGGCTGCCACGCTCGCCGCCGGCTACACCTACACGCGCGTGCATCAGGACGCTGTGTATGGCGATGCGGTGCCGAAGTACGGCCAGGTCAATTTCATGGCCGATTACTCGCTGTCCAAGCGCACGGACGTGTACTTCCAGGGTGTCTGGCAGCGCGCGTACTCGTCGGATCCGTTGACGGGGCAGCCGTTGCCGGCTTCGATCTACACGGGCTTCCCGGGTCAGCCGTCGTCGACGAACAATCAGGTGTCGGCTCGAGTGGGGATTCGGACGAAGTTCTAAGCAACGGGTAGTTTCGCGCGGCAAGCCTGAGCACCCGCGCGAGCGAAACTCGAAGCGGCGCTCACTGGCATCGGGAGACGCGGACAGCGCCACGGGAAGAACGCCCCGTGAAGGCGTTTCGGGTAGCGTGTAACCGACTTGCCAATATCGAGATCCCCGGCATCGGAAACGCCTTGCGAGCCACGCGCTCACAAGGCGTTTTTCTTTTGCGCGTCTAACTCGTCTAATTCGTCTAACGCGCCTTACGCGTCACCATGCCCCTTGCTTCGACGGATCTGCTCTTCGAACGCGAGATCGAGCTTGCTCGTTTTACGTGGTTTCGCAGGCGAGACCGCATCGACGAACACGACAAACTCTTCGAGCGGCAAAGGCGGACTCAACTTCGCACCCTGCGTATCCGCTCGATCAATAAGGTAGAACAACCCACCGGGCAGACTCACGGCGGCAAAGCCGTCATTCGCGGTTCGCTTCTTGAGCCGCTCGACGGCATGAATGGCTTTGGTCGAACGCATCAGGCGGTTTCCTTAAAAAATTCGCGAGGGCTTTTACCGAATGCGCGCCGAAACATCGCTGTAAAAGCACTCTGACTCGTGTATCCGAGTTCGCTCGCGACTTGCGATAACGATTGGCCCTGGCTCAACAACGGAATCGCATGCGCGAGTACCGCTTGTTGGCGCCATTCAGAAAAACTGCTGCCGAGTTCATTGCGAAACAAACGAGAAATCGTGCGCACGCTCGCTCCGACGTCGAGCGCGAGTTGCTCGAGCGAGTCGCCGGCTTTCGGGTTGGCGATGATCGCTTCGCATAAAGCGCGCAGACGTTTGTCCGCAGGCAGCGGCACGCCGAGCGGTAGCGATTCCGATCGCACGATTTCGTCGAGGATCAGCTGAACGATCGACTGTTCGCGCGATGCCGACAGCGTATCGTCGTCGACGTCGAGCGCGACGATGAGTTCTCGCAGCAACGGCGAAACTTCAATGACCCGGCATTCGGACAAATTGGGCGGAATCACCGAAACGTCCACATACAGCGTGCGGAGGTACGCGGGCTCGATGACTTGCGCGTTGTGTACGACGTACGCCGGAATCCAGATCGCCCGGGAGGGCGGCACGATCCAGGTCGTGTCGTCGACCTCGATGCGCATGACGCCTTCGGAGGTATAAGCCACCTGCGCCCATGGATGCTGGTGAAACCCGAATACGGTAGCGACGCCCATCGGCCGGCTACGCACTCGGACGGGGTGCACGGCGTCCGGGGCGTATTGCTCGGGGATATCGAAATGAGGGGTAAAAGTTGCGGCGTCCATGACTGCACTCTACACGCTGTCTCCGCACGGCAACATCCCCGGTTGTGCGCGCTTTTCGTGGGTACGCGTTTCGCTCATGGGGGATAAAATGCGGCCCGCGTTGGCATCCAGGATCCGGCACCCGAAATCCGGCCCGGAATGCCGCGCGATCTCTCTGTCCGTTTTATCTGCTGAAAGGACCCGTCGATGGGCGAACTGCTGACCGTTTTCGTCTATGGCACGCTGCGCGCGGGCGAGTCGAACGACATTCACCGTGCCGCGGCGCGACACGGTATCGAGATGCCGCGGCTCGTCGGCGAGTCGTTTCTGCGCGGTTCCTTGCATGACTTCGGCGCGTATCCGGGGCTGGTGCGTGACGAGTCGGCCGAGCCGGTTCTCGGCGAGGTCTATGAGATCGTTCCGGCCTTGCTGCCTGTCCTCGACGATATCGAAGAGATCGTGCCGGGCAAGGAATGCCTGTTTATGCGCGAGTCGTGCGAGATCGAGGTCGACGGGCGCGAGGTCTCGTGCCTGTACTACCCGATTCGTGCCACGAGTGCCCACGGATTGCCTCGCATCGACGGCGGTGACTGGGTCAGTCATGCGCGGGCGAGAAGGGATCTCGCAGCGTAAAAAGAGAAATGGGTGACCTTGAACGCAGGTCACCCATTTTGTTTTGAGTCGACCGCGCTCACGCGGCCGACCTTCAACTTCATTCAGCTTCAATCAAACCGCATCAAGCTCCGCTTCTTCCAGCTCTTCATACAGCGGCAACGTCAGAAACTCCACGAAGTCCTCCGACGTGCACATCTGTTCGAAGATCTGCGCGGCGCGCTCATACGTCGGCTGAGCCCCACCGCCGACCGAAGCCTTGACCTTCGCAAGCTCCTCCGGAATCAGCGCACGCACCCACGCCGCGTCGATTTTGCGGCCATCGACGGTCACGCCCTTGGGCGAACGCACCCATTGCCACACCTGCGAACGCGAGATCTCGGCGGTCGCCGCGTCTTCCATCAGGTTGTGGATCGGCACGCAACCATTGCCCGCGAGCCACGAACCGAGATAGTGGATGCCGACGTTAATATTGTTGCGCAGGCCCGTTTCCGTGATCGGTTGCTCGGGAGCGAACGCCATCAGATCGGCCGCGCCAACTTGCACGTCATCACGTTGGCGATCGATCTGATTCGGCCGATCGCCGAGCACCTTGACCCATTCTTCCATCGCGACCGACACAAGTCCCGGGTGGGCAACCCAGCCACCGTCGTACCCATCGCCTGCATCACGCGCCTTGTCGCTACGCACGCCGGACAGCGCCTTTTCGTTCGCGACCGGATCGTTCTTGATCGGAATCAGCGCGCTCATGCCGCCGATCGCCGGTGCCTGGCGACGATGGCAAGTCTTGAGCAACAGCAACGCATACGCGCGCATAAACGGCACGGTCATCGTGATCTGGCTGCGATCGGCGAGGCAGAACTCACGATCGACCTTGAACTTCTTGATCGCCGAGAAGATGTAGTCCCAACGGCCTGCGTTGAGGCCGGCGCTGTGCTCGCGCAGTTCATAGAGGATCTCGTCCATCTCGAATGCCGCAACGATGGTTTCGATCAGCACGGTCGCGCGGATCGTGCCGCGTGGCACACCGACCGATTCCTGGGCTGCGATAAAGGCGTCGTTCCACAGGCGCGCCTCGAGATGGCTCTCCATCTTCGGCAGATAGAAGTACGGGCCGGCACCGCGCGCAAGTTGTTCCTCGGCGTTATGAAACAGGAAGAGAGCGAAGTCGAACAGGCCGCCTGACACACGCTGTCCGTCGACGAGCACATGCTTCTCATCGAGATGCCAACCGCGCGGGCGCACTTGCAGCGTCGCGATCGTGTCGTTGAGCGCATACGACTTGCCGTTCTGTTCGAACGCGAGTTCACGACGCACGGCCGCGCGCAGATGGATCTGGCCATCGAGCTGGTTGTGCCAGTTCGGCGCGTTCGAGTCTTCGAAGTCGGTCATGTACGAGTCGGCGCCCGAGTTCAACGCGTTGATGATCATCTTGCGTTCAGCGGGACCGGTGATCTCGACGCGTCGTCGACGCAGCGCTTCGGGCAGCGGGGCAATGGTCCAGTCGCCTTCGCGGATGGTCTTCGTTTCGGCAAGGAAGTCAGGCCGTTCGCCTGCATCAAGACGCTTCGCGCGCTGGACGCGAGCGGCGAGCAATTCGCGGCGGCGACCTTCGAATTGCCGATGCAGCTTTGCGACGAGCGCGAGTGCGTCGGGTGTCAGGATCGATTCATGTTCGGGCTTGATCGGCGCGGTGATCGTCATGCCTTGCGGGAGGTCGAGTGCCATCTGCGGTCCTTGCTGTCATGGATAGATGCATCGATTGTATTGATGATGTTTTGGGTTAAGAATGTACGAATTGGTTATTTGATCCGTGACATTTTTATAGGTAATCGAGCGTGGATCGTTTTAAACAGATCGAGACGTTTGCGGCGGTCGCCGCGCGGGGCAGCCTTTCCGCGGCGGCGCAGGCGGAGGGTGTGGCACCTGCAATAGTTGGGCGGCGGATTGACGCTTTAGAGGAAAGACTCGGGGTCAAGCTCATGATCCGCACGACGCGGCGGATCACGCTGACGTTCGAAGGCACCGCGTTCCTCGAGGATTGCCAGCGCATCCTCAATGAAATGCATCGGGCCGAAGCGAGTGTGTCGACAGGCGGGGTCAAGGCGACGGGGCATTTGCGGATCTCGGCACCGGCGGGGTTCGGGCGGCGGCATGTTGCGCCGTTGTTGCCGGCGTTTGTGGATGCGCATCCGGATGTGACGGTGTCGCTGGATCTCAGTGATCGGATCGTCGATCTGGTCAATGAAGGGTTTGACTGTGCCGTGCGGCTCGGGGCGCTGGCGGATTCGAGCCTGGTTTCATTGCGGCTCGGTGAGAACCGGCGCGTGTGCGTCGCTTCGCCTGACTATCTCGCGAAGCACGGCACGCCGTTGTCGCTCGAGGGACTCGCTTCGCATCGTTGTCTGGTGCTTGGATCCAGCTCGAATCAGCAGCGTGGTTGGACGTTTTCGGTGAATGGCGAAACGACGGCAATCAAGGTGTCGGGCGCGATGGAGTGTTCCGACGGTGCAGTGCTGCGCGAGTGGTGTATTGCCGGGCACGGACTTGCCTGGCGGTCATGGTGGGAGGTCGGTAGTGATGTGACGGCAGGGCGCCTCGTCACGGTGCTCGATGCGTTTGCGGCGCCGCCGATCATCATTCATGCGGTGTTTCCGGAGCGGCGGCATCTGCCGTTGCGGGTGCGGCTGTTCGTTGATTTGCTGCGGGACACGTATCAGCAGGCGGCGTATTGGGATTGAAGACGCGGCAACGGGTGGCGACCGTAGTAAAGCAACATGCTTATGAAAGCCGATGACAACGCGTCATTTCGATCGCGTGAGAATACGTTCCGGATCCGGTAATTCATTCCGCAAGCGAACTCGATACGTCCTGAAACCCCAACAGGAAAGGGCTTCCGGGCAATTGCGTGCGCACTATGCTCGCCAATATGACAATGTCATTGCGTCAATATTGCCGTTGCTTCGCGGCGACGCATGTAGTGAAACTCCACTAAATGTTGCGTCGCACTAGACAGCGCAGGGAAAACCCTTATAATGCATCTCAAGTTAAGGGAAAACCCTAGATCGCCGGAGCCACAAAATGCAAATTCTCGTTATTTATCAAGCTATCGTTTCGTACCTGAAGTCGGTCCGTGAAGGTTTTGACGGCCCGCACCTGCCGATGGATTCGGACTACTCGTTCGAAGCCCGCCAACGCGAAGCAGAACGCCGCCGCAACGCTCAAGCTACGCGCTTGCTCGGTCTGTAATACCCGCTGTATCGCTTGCAGGGACTGTTGCCCTTGCAAGTAATGTTGCGATGAAGCGCAGCCGTTTGCGGCATGTCGCACTGCCTTCATCGCCTGGGTGTGGGGAATCTTTTTCCTGACGACACCCCCGAATTTCCGAACGTGAATCGAACGTGCGTGTATCCATCATGCACAGATCGGCACACGTCCGACACGCGTCGAATACGCGTTCAATACGCAATAGATCGGATTGCACTTGCCCTCGCAGCACCTATGCTGCAAAGAGGCGCGCGTCATTGCGCGTCGAGGAGGGCGAATGTTCAGGCATATTCTGATCCCGACGGATGGTTCTCATCTGTCGCAGCTTGCCATCGACGGTGGCATCGACCTTGCGCGCGCACTCTCAGCGCGCGTCACGGCGTACGCCTGCCTGCCGCCATACCCCTACACGCCATTTTCCGAAGTTGTTGTCGAGCCGCCTGCCGAGTATCAGGAGCGCGCGGAGAACGAAGCTCGTGAGCATCTGCGCAGTATCGAGGTCGCTTGTGAGGCTGCGGGTGTGCCGTGTACCGCCATCGTGTCGATTCATCCCACACCGTATCAAGGCATCATCGAGACCGCGCAGAAGTACGAGTGCGACCTGATTTTCATGGCCTCGCACGGTCGTCGTGGGTTGAGTGGCCTGCTGATCGGCAGTGAAACGCAGCGCGTGCTCTCGCATTCGCAGATCCCGGTCATCGTGTATCGCGAACCGAAGTCGCGTGCGGCGCGCAAGGAACGTGCGGTTAAGGTGGAGTCCGCTGGATAGTGGCGAAATGTCCTGTGTGTGACTTTCGATAACACTTCGGAAGTCACAACGAATCAACAAGCAAAAAGGCCATGTCCGGGATAACGGACATGGCCTTCTTCCATCCGGGCGCCGCGACTTCGGCGGGCTCCGGCGTATGACGCACCCGTGTCGCGAGCGTCGTCATCCTCCCTGATGCACTAAACGTCGTCGCAGCTCACACGATGTCGGCGTGCCGCGCGATGTCTCCTCCCAGGCTCTGCCTGATGTGTTTCTATGAGCGTTTCAGACAGGCGCTCGCGGATCGCGCGAACGCCTGGCTGTCGCTGTCATGTGTCTCACACGCCCCAAGCGGCTTTGCAGCGCGTAGGGCGGTACTGCTCAGATACGTCGACAAGAATCGGCTGATCGCCTCAACTCGAACTCAAGCCACTTGCTTGATCGGTGCCTTCTTCTCGAAGAACTGTTCGTTTTCCGTCGATCCGTGAAGGGCGGTCGTCGATGCGTCGCGTTCGACCGTTTGCGTGACCGCATCGAAGTAGCCCGTGCCAACTTCGCGTTGATGCTTGACGGCGGTGAAGCCCTTTTCCGCGGCGGCGAATTCGGCTTGCTGCAGTTCGACGAACGCGCTCATCTGGTTGCGTGCATAACCGTGCGCGAGGTTGAACATCGAGTAGTTGAGGCTGTGGAAGCCCGCCAGCGTGATGAACTGGAACTTGTAGCCCATCGCACCGAGTTCCTTCTGGAACTTCGCGATCGTTGCGTCGTCGAGGTTCTTCTTCCAGTTGAACGACGGCGAGCAGTTGTACGCGAGCATCTTGCCCGGGAACTCGCGATGAATCGCTTCGGCGAAGCTCTTCGCATATTCGAGGTCCGGCTTGCCGGTTTCGCACCAGATCAGATCCGCATACGGCGCATAGGCAAGACCACGCGAGATCGCTTGTTGCAAACCCGGACGCGTGCGATAGAAACCTTCGATCGTGCGTTCGCCCGTGAGGAACGGCTGGTCGTTTTCGTCGATGTCCGACGTGATCAGATCGGCCGCTTCCGCGTCGGTCCGTGCGATGACCAGGGTCGGCGTGCCCGAGACGTCGGCTGCAAGACGTGCCGCGGTGAGCTTCGCCACTTGTTCGCGCGTCGGCACGAGCACCTTGCCGCCCATGTGGCCGCACTTCTTGACCGAAGCGAGCTGATCTTCGAAGTGCACGCCGGCGGCGCCTGCTTCGATCATGCCCTTCATCAGTTCGAACGCGTTGAGCACGCCACCAAAGCCGGCTTCGGCGTCGGCAACGATCGGGGCGAAGTAGTCAAGATAGCCTTCATCGCCCGGGTTCTTGCCTTCTTGCCACTGGATCTGGTCGGCACGCGTGAAGGTGTTGTTGATCTTCTTGACGACGAGCGGCACCGAGTTGGCCGGATACAGTGACTGGTCCGGATACATTTCGCCGGCCAGGTTGGCGTCGCCTGCGACTTGCCAGCCCGACAGATAGATCGCCTTCAAGCCCGCCTTCACCTGCTGCATCGCCTGGTTGCCGGTCAATGCGCCGAGTGCGTTCGTGAACGGCTCGTCGTTAAGCAGGCGCCAAAGCCGTTCGGCTCCGCGTTTGGCCAGGGTGTGTTCGATCTGGACGGAACCACGCAGCCGAACCACATCGTCTGCGCTATAGCCGCGCTTGATTCCCTTCCAGCGGGGGTCTTCGTTCCACTGCTGCTGCAAGCGCTGTGCGTCTTGTTGGCGGGTCATCTTGCTCTCCTTGATCAGGTGAAGTTGGGTTTGTCTCCAGTCGCGTCGTTCAAAGCGCGAACTCTTGTATAAGAGTCTAGGCGTGTGAACTGACTTGGGATCACCTCAATGAGCAATCGCAACGATTTAATTTTCTTTGTTAAATCATGGTGATGCGACGTTCATTTCACGATGTGGGGAGTGCTTTTCTATCGCGCAACACGCGTTGTTGTGCCACGCAGCAGTATTTTTTGTGAACCAAAAGATCTTTCCGCATTGTGAAAAATTGCCGATGACAGGAAAGCGCGCGCAAAGAGTGGGTTGAGAGGGCGAAAAAAACGGCGGTATGACGGGGAGGGTGAGGCTTGGACAAACTCGTGCACCAAACAAAAATGGCGCCACGAGGGCGCCATTTTTATGTCGGACACACGGTGCAGATTCGAAAATCAGCTATGCCGGTACGTCCTGTTCAGTGCGGTCAGACAGACAAGCCGAGAGTAAAACCCTCGACCGATCCTTAGCCTTGTCGCGAGTAACCACCGCGGTTGCCACCGTTGCCGCCACCGCTGCCATGACGGCGCGGGCCGGCGCTCGAGTTCGAGCGGGGCTTGCCGCCGTAGCCAGGACGACCGCCTGCACCCGGACGACCACCACCCGGACGGCCGCCCGGACGACCACCGTTACCTGCCGGCGGAGCGCGGCGCGGCTCGAAGCCTGCGACGACGTTGACCGGCAGCGGTTGACGCGTGAAACGCTCGATGCGCTTCACTGCCTGGAATTCGGCGTGATGCACGAGGCTCACTGCCGTGCCGCTACGGCCTGCGCGACCGGTACGGCCGATACGGTGAACGTAGTCTTCGGCGAACTTCGGCAGATCGTAGTTGAACACGTGCGTGATGCCCGGCACGTCGATACCGCGAGCAGCCACGTCGGTTGCCACGAGCACACGAACCTTGCGCTCGCGCAGTGCGCGCAGCGTGCGGTTACGGGCGCCCTGGGGCAGATCGCCGTGCAGTGCAGCCGATGCGAAACCTGCGTCCGACAGACGGCCGGCCAGTTGATCCGCTTCGCTCTTCGTTGCCGTGAACACGATCGCTTGATCCAGACCTTGGTCCGACAAGAGGTGCTCGAGCAGACGATCCTTGTGCGCACGGTCGTCGACCCAGTGGATCGATTGCGTGATGTTCGTCGGCGTGCCGATGGCGCGCGTGATTTCGATGCGTTCCGGATTGCGCAGCAGGCGCTCGGTCAGCGAACCGATCTTGCCGTCGAGCGTTGCCGAGAACAGCATCGTCTGGCGGTCGGCCGGCGTTTGCGCCACGATCGCTTCGATGTCGTCCACAAAGCCCATGTCGAGCATGCGGTCGGCTTCGTCGAGCACGAGCATCTGCAGGTGCGAGAGGTCGATCTTGCCGCGCTCGAGGTGGTCGAGCAGGCGACCCGGCGTCGCAACGAGAATCTCGGGGTTCTTCGACAGCAGTTCGAGCTGCTGGCGATACGGCACACCGCCGAGAATGCTGACGCAGCGCAGACGGCGCAGATGCTTGCCATACGTCGCAGCAGCCGTGGTGACCTGCATCGCGAGTTCACGCGTCGGCGTCAGAACGAGCAGGCCCGGACGTGCGGGTTGCGGAGCCGGACGGCGCGGACGGCCGTCGGCGAACGTGCCGGCACTTTGTGCGGGCGCCTGGCCCGGACGCTTCACGCCGTTACGTTGGTTGTCCGCAAAACGCTCGATGGCCGGCAGCATGAATGCAGCGGTCTTGCCCGAACCTGTGGGGCTCGAAACGAGCAGGTCGCGACCGGCCAGCGCGGCCGGAATGGCGCGCGCCTGAACGTTCGTCGGCGCGGTGTATCCCGTCGCGGTCAGTGCCGTCACGATTTCGGGCGACAGGCCGAGGTCGGCGAATGTCGGACCGCTCGTGGGGACAGCGACCGCTTCGACTGCTGCAACGGCACCGGTGTCTTCACCGTCGCCAAACACGGTTGCAGCGATCGAATTGAGGGGGGAGTGATTCTGAGTCATCAAACAGCTTCCAGGGTAGATCAGCGACTAGCGCAAAAGAGCGTCGGCGCCAATCGACACCCGGTCGCTCGATTTGACGTGCAAATCGTCGACGGACGGGCACCCCCGCGACCTGGCAAAAGCCTCGCGGAGACGATCTAGAACCTGTAACGGATGCAAAACGGCGCGGATAACCGCAAAGACCGTCGCCAGCGAACTTGTCCAAGTGGACGGGTCAGGCCGCACAAGTGCGAACCACGCTGGGGCAGGAAGGGACAGTTTCTAAGGATTGGAGCAAAACGCGATGTAACGTCGGACGTCATCGCCCCTGGTGGGCAGGTCGTCATCGACGCGATGGCCGCATTGTATCGTGGTTTGCTGCGTCGCGCCATCGACCGTTTGGTTTATTTTCCGGGCGATCGTGGTTGAAACTGCTGAAATGACAAGGCGGCCCGCGAGATTCGCGGGCCGTCCAACGGCAGATGCGGCGATGATTTGCGCGCTCGTTACTCCGCGCCGGCCTTCAGCGACTCCACCAGTTCGACGTACTGCGTCTTGGCGGTGTCCTGCGTCGTGCCCTTGAGCGCGGCCCAGGCGTCGTGCTTGTAGCGGCCGACGATGTCGGTCATGCCCGGCTTGTCGCCGTTGGCATCGCCCTCGGTGGCTTGCTTGAACAGCGCGTAAAGACGCAGCAGCGTGAGATTGCCCGGGCGCTCGCTGAGCTGCGTGACGTCGGTTTGCGCTTGTTCGAACTGATTCTGGAGGTCGCTCATCTGGGATCCGTGAGTCTGGGTAAGGAGATCGAAAAGACTGGCGACGATGGTAGCAAGCCGATTCCGCGCTGGCGTGGAGCAACACCTCCAAACGCGCTGGCCCGGCGAGGCCAACCGAGTCGACGCTCCTTCACGGAACCGTGGGTTGGGCCAGATGCGTTCGGCGGCGGAACCCGGTTTGAGCCAGCCGGGGCCGGCAATGATGGACTCAGGCGATCCCCGATACGACTGACGCGGTGTTGCCTCGCGCGTGTGCCTACCCACCGTTTTCAATCGGTTCGCGCATTACAATAGCGGCCATGAACCGCACCAGCTTGCTTGCCCTCGATACGTCGACCGAATTTTGCTCCGTGGCCCTTGGTGTCGCGCCGGAGCGTGACGCGAAGACGTTTGCCGATCTCCACATCCGCCACGAAAAAACCGGGTCTGTTTCGAGTGCCCGTCTTCTGCCTGCGGTCGCCGAAGTGCTGGCCGAGGCGGGTATCGGACTGCGGGACTGCGTGGCGATCGCATTTGGGGCCGGGCCGGGATCGTTCACCGGCCTGCGTACGGCCACTGGGGCGGCGCAGGGCCTGGCGTTTGGCGCATCATTGCCGGTTGTGCCGGTCAGCACGCTGATGGCGTGCGCCGAAGCAGCTCGCACGCGGGATTCAAGCGTCGAGCGCGTGCTCGTCGCGATGGACGCGCGCATGGATGAGGCCTATTGGGCGATCTACGCGTGGGATGGCGACGAATGGGCCACCGTGTCGGCGCCCGCGCTGTCGAGTCCGGCTTCGATCACCACGCCTGACGCGCCTTTCACACTGGCAGGCAACGCTTACGCCGCATTCGGCGAGCGCCTGAGTGCTGCGGCCCATGCGCGAACGATCGATGGCGAAGCGCTGCCGCATGCCGCCGCGGTCGCGGCGCTGGGTCTGCGCGCGTGGCGTCGCGGCGACGCCATTGCGCCGGCATTGGCCGCACCCGAATATATTCGTGACAAAGTAGCGCAGACCACGGCCGAGCGAGAGGCGGCCCGAGCGGAGTCGACGTGAGCGCCGAACTAAGCTACCGATATATTTCGCGGATGACGCCGGCCGACCTCGACGAGGTCGCGGCGGTGGAATCCGTCGCGTACGAATTCCCCTGGACGCGCGGCAATTTCGAAGACGCGCTGCGCAACGGCTACCTCGGTTTATGCATGCGCGATGTCCACGGTTCGCTGATCGGTTATTGCGTGCTGATGCCGGTCGTCGATGAAATGCATCTGCTGAATCTGTGTGTGGCGCCGGCTTCGCAAGGGCGGGGTGTTGGCCTCGCTTTGCTCAACGACGCCGTACGCATCACGCGCGCCGAGAAGCTGTTCAGCATGCTGCTCGAAGTGCGGCCGTCGAATCAGCGCGCCGTGCGCTTGTATGAACGCTTCGGCTTCGTCGCCATCGGCCGTCGCCGCAACTATTACCCGGCTGCTCAACGAAAGCGTGAAGACGCGATCGTGATGCGCCTGACTCTGACTCAGGAGACGAGCAATGTCGCAGCATGACGCGCTGCTCGATGAACTCGGCCTCGCGCCCCTTTGGGTGCGGCGCGACCGTGCGACGGCTGATCTTGTGAGCGAATCGGCTCCGGGGCAGGCGACTGCTTTGCGTGATGATGAGGCGGGGCGCGTAGCGTCACTCAAGTCGGCTAACGAAGAAGTGACTTCTGAACGACGTGAAGTTCGGTCTCCCGATGCGTCGGCACCCGTGCGCCACGCCACAGCCGACGCTTTCGAGTCCGACGGCCCAGAGTCGTTGGAGCAATCGGAACCGGCTGGCGCGTTGGAGCAGTTTGATGCCCCGGAAGAGTCGGAGCCCATCGAAGCCACCGAGGCTCATGTCGTTGCACGCGTCACCGTACCCGATGTATCGAGCGACGCCGGATTGCCCGCTGTCTCCACGCTGGATTTCGCTGCGCTCAAGGAGCGCGTGTCGGGCTGCACCGCTTGCGGTCTGTGCGAGAAGCGCACACAGACTGTATTCGGCGTCGGCGACGAACATGCAGACTGGCTGATCGTTGGCGAAGCTCCGGGCGAGAACGAAGACAAGCAGGGCGAGCCGTTTGTTGGTCAAGCCGGAAAGCTGCTCGACAATATGTTGCGTTCGCTGGGCCTCGATCGCACGCGTAACGTGTATATCGCGAATGTGATCAAGTGCCGCCCGCCCGGCAATCGTGATCCGCAGCCCGATGAAGTCGCGAGCTGCGAGCCGTTTCTGAAACAGCAAGTGGCACTGATTCGCCCGAAGGTGATCGTCGCGCTCGGCCGCTTTGCGGCGCAGACGCTGCTCAAGAGCGACGCGACGATTTCGTCGCTGCGCGGTCGCGTCCATGAGTACGAGGGCGTGCCGGTGATCGTCAGTTACCATCCCGCGTACTTATTGCGTAGCCTGCCTGACAAGAGCAAGGCATGGACCGATCTCTGCCTCGCGCAAGCGACCTACCTCAAAGTCACGGCCTGAGTCGCGTCGCGGCGCTCGCTGACGCACTGGCGACGCTGCACGATCCGAGCGTGCGCGACCTTGCGTGGTTGTTGTTCGCACCGCGTCTGTTCTCGACGCAAGCGTTCGGGTCGCTGCTGGTACCGGAGCCTGATGATGTGACCGAGGTCCTGCGCGCGCTGCATCAGCTCGACGCGGATCCGGCTCCGCTGCACGCGACCCTCGCTCCGTTGACTACGCGTCGTGTCGGCCACTACGCCGAGCGCCTCGTTCACTATGCGATCTCGTCGCTGTCGTCCTATACCCTCGTCGCAGCGAATCTGCCGCTGCGCCTGAACAAGCAGACGGTCGGTGAATGTGACTTCCTGCTGGAAGATCCGGCGGGGCTTCGTCTGCATTGGGAGCTGGCCGTCAAATGCTACTTGCATGTCGATGCGCAAGGACTCGACGATCCGCTTGCGGCGTTTGTCGGTCCTGCGCTCGGTGATCGTCTCGACATCAAACTGACTCGCCTGATCCAACATCAATTGCCACTATCGGGGCGGCCCGACTATGAAGCGCTGTTGCCTCGTGGACCCTGGCAGGCGCAGATGTGGGTCAGCGGCTGGCTGTTTGATCGCTTTGATCATTGGCTCGCGGGTCGCGCGATCAATGTCGATCCGCGACTGTCGGCGGATATCTGCACGGGCTTCTGGGTGCCGGTCAGTCAATGGCCCGAACTCGCCGCGCGTATCGGCGCGGACGGCTGGACACGCTTGCCGCGTTTGCGCTGGATTTCACCGCTGGCTCAGCCTGATTTGAGTTATTGCGATGAAGCCGCGCTGTCCGAGGTAATTGCAACGGCATTTGCACAGCCGGCGATCGCCGATGAATCGACGGTCGTCGTCGATGCTCACGCTGTCATCGCATTGAATCATTCCGAGGTGAGGGAAGCGCACGAATTCACGCCGACTGTCGAAGAAGGGTATGTGCCACGAGTGCGAACGCGCGATGATCCGTTTGCCATTGCGGCGTGGAAGAAAACGAGCGACGGCCGATGGTTCGAATGCGCACGCGGCTTTGTCGTGGCCGACGACTGGGAATCCCGTGCGTTCGCGTTCGCGGCTTCTGAATAATCCGCTAGCGGCAGCCGGCACCGTGGTGATGTGGCTGTGAAAGCATTTTGCAGGCTTTCCTTGATTCACGTGACTCTATGATTTGATTCACTTTCAGGGATGAAAGTTAAATAAATCAAATTATTTATTTTATTTAGGCAGGCGGTCCGACCGGATAAAAGGCGGTTCGCCGTCGTATTGATATTCAGCGGCCGGAACGTGAATATCGCAACTTATTGCACTGCAATAACGCTGATTGCGCGGAAATGGCCGAAACAGCCGGACCGCGACGCCTCGAAGTTTCCAAAACCCGCAGACCCGCAGACCCGCATACCTGAAGACCTGAAGACCAACAGGCCTGAAGCCGTGAGGCGCCCGGAGCGGGCTTACCACCACCGATGGAAATGGTGCACGGGTCCGATGCCGGTCCCGACACTGAGCCGGTCAGCGTGTTCGAGCGCGCCCACGAGGTAATCCTTCGCGCCGCGCACGGCCGCGCGAAGGTCGTGAGTCTGCGCGAGCAGGGCCGCAATGGCCGACGACAGCGTGCATCCGGTGCCGTGTGTGTGCCGCGTCGTCACGCGCGGGCTGCTGATGCGGTCTTCGCCTTGATCGTCGAACAACCAGTCGGGGCTTTCTTCACCCGCGAGATGACCACCCTTGATGAGCACCGCCTGCGCGCCCAGCGCACGCAGCGCGGTGGCTTGCGCCCGCATGCCGTCCTCGTCGGAGGCTTCGCGATCGCCGAGCAAGGCGGCCGCTTCGGGCAGGTTCGGCGTGATGACCGTGGCCAACGGCAGCAACTCGTCGCGTAGCGCCACAACGGCATCGGGCAGCAGCAGCGCATGGCCGCTCTTCGAAATCATCACCGTATCGAGCACGACGTACTTCGGCTTGTAGCGACGCAGGGCAGCGGCGACCGCGCGCACGAGATCCGCGTTCGCGAGCATGCCGAGCTTGACGGCGTCGATGCGCAGATCGCTGAAGACCGCGTCGAGCTGAGCGGTCAGGAATTCGGCTGGCGGCGCATGAACCGCGGTCACGCCGTGCGTGTTCTGCGCGGTCAGGGCCGTGATGGCCGATGCACCGAAAGCGCCGAGCGCCGAGAAAGCCTTGAGATCGGCCTGGATGCCGGCGCCGCCGCCGGAGTCCGACCCTGCGATGGTCAGAACGTTGGGAATCACAGCGTGGGTATTCAAACGGTTCAACTCAATACGGTCGTCGGGAGGGAGATTCGCCCGGCGAGGGGCGAATCAGCGAGAGCCGGACAGGGTGTCCGGATCAACGAATCAACGGAACTCGTCGCCCAGCAGCGAAATCGCATCGCCCTTGCGCTGGTTGTTTCGATGATGCAGCCGCATGATCAATGCCATCGAGATCATGACGAACAGGCTGAACAGCACGATCACGATTGTGACGGGCACATCGAGACGCACGAGCAGGGTATAGAGGCAGAGCATGACGAGAATCGACAGATTCTCATTGAAATTCTGAACGGCGATCGAATGACCCGCCGAGAGGAGCAAGTGACCGCGATGCTGGAGCAGTGCGTTCATGGGCACCACGAAGAAGCCGGATAGCGCACCGATAAACGTCAGGAACGCATAGGCGATCAGCATATAGACCGGTTGGTGGAAGCGACCTATCGTGACAACCCAGTCGGGCGGGAACAGGTCTTTGCTATAGAACGCCATCAGCATGACCGCGCCGCCCATCACGATGCCCGCGGGCAGCACGCTCAGTGAACGCTTCAGAGGGACCTTGGCCGCGGCGACCATGGCGCCGACTGCAACACCCACGGCGACAAATGCCTGGAGCACGGTGCCTTCGGAGAGAGACAGGCCCAGCGAGCTTTTGGCCCATTCGAGCACGATGAACTGAAGCGTTGCACCTGCGCCCCAAAGGAGGGTCGTCACCGCCAGTGAGATTTGTCCGAGCCGGTCACGCCATAGCGCATTGAAACAATCGGCAAAGTCCGAAATCAGACGCATGGGACCATGCTGCTGGCGTGGGTAGCGTGCGCCGGTGTCGGGGATGCCGAGATTGAACAGCGCCGCAATCACGTACATGCCCGTGATGACGATGATGGCCGCATGCGCCGGTGTCAGGCCGGCCGGCAGATAGGGCAGCAACAGCTTGTGAGCGACATGGGGGCTGATCAGCGCACCGCCGCAGACGGTGCCCAGAATGATCGAGCTGACCGTGGTGCCTTCGATCCAGCTGTTCGCTGCAACGAGGCGTTCCGGTGGCAGCAGCTCCGTCAAGATGCCGTATTTGGCCGGCGAGTACGCCGCCGCGCCGAAGCCGACAATGCCGTAAGCGATCAAGGGGTGTGCGCCGGCGAGCATGGTGATGCAGCCGACGACCTTGATCGTGTTCGTAAGAAACATCACTCGACCCTTTGGCCGGGAGTCCGCGAACGCGCCAACAAAGGCGGCAAGGACGACGTAGGACAGTACAAAGAACAGCTTGAGCAGGGGAGTCATCCACTGCGGGGACTGCAGATCGAACAAAAGTGCAATCGCAGCGATGAGCAACGCATTGTCGGCGAGCGAAGAGAAAAACTGCGCCGCCATAATGGTGTAAAAGCCTTTTTTCATCCTGTGCGTTTGCAATCCACGGGGGCCGGCGCTGCATCGACGCCGGCGAGCCGGCATATCCTGTCTGGCAAGGGTTGTGTGCCCGGCTTTATAACATGAAAATAGAGAAGTTCCGACTAGCGAAAGCCTTTATTAATAAGCCGTTCATGCCGCGTCCAATTTCCGCCACCGTTCATACCGCCGCGCTTGCGAACAATCTGGCTGTCGCACGTCGCGCTGCTCCTCACTCGAAAGTATGGGCCGTTGTGAAGGCCAATGCTTATGGCCATGGTCTGGCGCGAGCGTTCCCCGGTCTTCGCGCGACCGATGGCTTCGGCTTGCTCGACCTCGATGAGGCCGTCAGGCTGCGCGAACTCGGCTGGGCAGGGCCGATCCTGCTGCTCGAAGGGTTCTTCAAGCCGTCCGATCTCGATATTGTCGATCGATACAGTCTGACGACAACTGTCCATTGTGACGATCAGCTGCGCATGATCGAGATGGCGCGGCTGTCGCGTCCGCTCAATATCCAGCTCAAGATGAACACCGGGATGAACCGTCTCGGTTACACGCCCGAAAAATACCGGGTGGCGTGGGAGCGCGCGCGGAGCTCGAACTCGGTGGGTCAGATTGTTCTGATGACCCACTTCTCGGATGCAGACGGCGAACGGGGTGTTGACCATCAGATGATGGCGTTCGAACGCGGCGTCGACGGGATCGCCGGGATGCGCAGCGTGGCGAATTCCGCTGCGACCCTGTGGCATCCGTCGACACACTTCGACTGGATCCGCCCGGGCATCATTTTGTACGGCGGGTCGCCTTCGGGTGTCTATGCGGATATCGCATCGAGCGGCCTGCAGCCGACAATGACACTGACGACCGAGATCATCGGCACGCAGACGCTGCGCCCGGGCGATACGGTCGGTTACGGGTCGCGCTTTACGGCCGACGCGCCGATGCGCCTGGGCGTGATCGCCTGCGGCTACGCCGACGGCTACCCGCGTCATGCGCCAACGGGCACGCCTGTCGCGGTCAACGGCGTTCGCACGCGGACCGTCGGACGGGTGTCGATGGACATGGTGACGGTCGACCTGACGCCGGTCCCCGATGCGGGCATCGGTGCGCATGTCGAACTGTGGGGACCGACCATTCCGATCGACGATGTCGCCCGGGCGAGCGATACCGTCGGATATGAACTCATGTGCGCGGTGGCCCAGCGCGTGCCGGTCCGCGCGGACTGAGCGATAACGAAAACACGATACCGAGCCGATGGCCAAAAGCAAGACGATGTACGTCTGCAGCGCATGTGGCGCGCAGCAGCCGAAGTGGTCGGGGCAATGCCCGTCCTGTAATGAATGGAACACCCTGGTTGAAACGGTCGGCGAAGCCGCGGCAAGCGGACACCGGTTTCAATCGCTCGCCCAGCGGTCGCCCGTGCGCAAGCTCGCGGAGATCGAAGCGTCGGACGTGCCGCGTTTCACGACGGGCGTGGGTGAGTTCGATCGCGTGCTCGGCGGTGGTCTTGTGCCGGGTGGGGTTGTGCTGATCGGCGGGGACCCGGGTATCGGTAAGTCGACGCTCTTGCTTCAGTCGCTGGCGGCGATGGCGCGTGACCGCAAGACGCTCTACGTGAGCGGCGAAGAGTCGGGCGCGCAGATCGCGTTGCGTGCGCAGCGGCTCGGTCTGACCGAAACGGGGTCGGGCGCGTCGGAGCTCGCCTTGCTTGCCGAGATTCAGCTTGAACGGATTCAGGCGACGATTGATGCCGAGCGGCCCGATATCGCCGTGATCGACTCGATCCAGACGATCTACTCCGATGCGTTGACGTCGGCGCCGGGGTCGGTCGCGCAGGTTCGTGAGTGCGCGGCGCAGCTCACCCGTGTGGCGAAGCAGCTCGGGGTGACGATCATCATGGTCGGCCACGTGACAAAGGAGGGCGCGTTAGCGGGGCCGCGCGTGCTCGAGCACATCGTCGATACCGTGCTGTATTTCGAAGGCGATACGCACTCGTCCTATCGCCTTGTGCGCGCGATCAAGAACCGCTTCGGCGCGGTCAATGAGCTTGGCGTGTTCGCGATGACCGACAAGGGTCTGCGCGGCGTTGCCAACCCGTCGGCCTTGTTCCTGTCGCAGCATGAGCAGCAGGTTGCGGGTTCGTGCGTGCTCGTGACGCAGGAGGGCACGCGGCCTCTGCTCGTCGAAGTGCAGGCGCTGGTTGACGCGGCACAAGTGCCCAACCCGCGGCGGCTCGCCGTGGGCCTCGAGCAGAACCGGCTCGCGATGCTGCTCGCCGTCTTGCACCGACATGCAGGCATCGCGTGCTTCGATCAGGACGTGTTTCTCAACGCGGTCGGCGGCGTCAAGATCGCCGAGCCGGCGGCCGACCTGGCCGTGCTGCTCGCGATTCATTCGTCGATGCGCAACAAGCCGCTGACGAAGGGCCTCGTTGTGTTCGGTGAAGTCGGCCTGGCTGGCGAAATCCGGCCGTCGCCGCGTGGGCAGGATCGTCTCAAGGAAGCCGCGAAGCTCGGCTTCAGCGTGGCGTTGATTCCGAAGGCCAACGCGCCGAAGCAGCCGATCGATGGCTTGAAGGTGATCGCGGTCGATCGTATCGAGCACGCGATCGATAGGGTCCGGGAACTCGAGTAACGGCCTTCGCGTCCGCACAGTGGTGCGGACGCGTCGTTCGCGTGTGCGTGACCTGAAGCGACGACACGCCACGCTGCCCGCTTCTCTGCCTCAACTCGCGCCGAGCGCTTCCAGCTGTTCCTGGATATCGAGCCAGTCGGCTTCGACTTGTTCGAGCTTCGCGGTCACGTCGGCTTGCTTGCGCAGCGCGTCAGTCAGTTCGGCCTTGCGCGCGGCATCATAGCTCTCAGGGTCGGCGACGAAAGCATCGAGCTTCGCCTTTTCTGCGCTGAGCTTGTCGAGTTCGGCTTCGAGCTTCGTGAGCTTGTTTTGCAGAGGCTTGCGTTGCTGCGCGAGCTTTTGCCGCGCTTCGGCTTCAAGCCGCTTCTGTTCCTTGCGATCGACGACGGCGCCCGGTACGCCCGAGCCGTCTTGCGACGCTTCGCCGGTCGCGGCTGCGGTGGTTTGCGTGCGCTTGTCGGCAGCATGTTCAAGCAGCCAGTCACGATAGTCGTCGAGGTCGCCGTCGAAGGGCTGAAGGCGGTGGTTCGCGACCAGCAGAAACTGGTCGGTTGTCGCACGCAGCAAATGCCGGTCGTGCGAGACGACAATTAGTGTGCCTTCGAACTGCGCGAGCGCCATCGTCAGTGCATGGCGCGTTTCGAGATCCAGGTGGTTCGTCGGTTCGTCGAGCAGCAGCAAGTTCGGTTTCTGCCAGATGATCAGTGCTAACGCGAGGCGCGCTTTCTCGCCGCCCGAGAACGGCGCGATCGGCGCGCTGGCCATATCGCCCCGAAAGTTGAAGCCACCGAGAAAATCACGGAGTTCCTGTTCGCGCGTGTCCGGCGCCAGTCGCGCGAGATGCGCGAGCGGCGAATCGTCATGGCGCAGGGTCTCGACCTGATGCTGCGCGAAATAGCCGATCTGCAGACCCTTGCCGGGACGCACGGTGCCTGCCAGCGAAGGGAGCACACCTGCGAGCGTCTTGATCAGCGTCGACTTGCCTTGGCCGTTTGCACCGAGCAGGCCGATACGTTGTCCGTTCTGCACGGAGAGCGTGACGCCGTCGACGATCACGATATCGCCTGGGCGGGCGAGGGCGTAGCCGGTTTTGCCGCGAGCACCGCCGTTGGTCGCGTTGCCCGATCCCGATCCTGATTCCGATCCCGAAGCCGAAGCTGAAGCCGAAGCGCTTGGCTGCGTCGACCCGCCCGGCGTGTCATGGGCCAACTCAGCGCCACCGCCGCCGTGTCCGTCCGCATGCACGGTGGCGTCTTCCGTGCCCTCGGGCTCGCCCGACGGACCGCCGGGCCGATAGCCGCATCGCACGGATTCAAGCGTCAGCATCGGATTCGGCGCCGCGTCGGGTTCACGGAATTCAAACGTGAACGGCGATGCCGCGTGCGCCGGCGCGATCAGTTCCATGCGTTCGAGCGCCTTGACGCGGCTCTGAGCCTGACGGGCCTTCGTCGCCTTGGCCTTGAACCGGTCGACGAAGCTCTGCAGATGCGCAATCGTGCGCTGCTGCTTCTCGTACGCGTTCTGTTGAAGCGCAAGCTGCTGCGCACGCAGGATTTCGAACTGTGTGTAATTGCCGCCGTAACGTTTGACCTGCAGGTTCTCGATATGCAGCGTCACGTTGCAAACGGCGTCGAGAAACTCGCGATCGTGCGAGATCACGACGAGCGTGCCGGGGTAGCGGCGCAGCCAATCCTCGAGCCAGACGATTGCATCGAGGTCCAGGTGATTGGTCGGTTCGTCGAGCAGCAGCAAATCGGACGGGCACATCAGCGCCTGCGCGAGGTTGAGGCGCATGCGCCATCCGCCCGAAAACGACGCGACGCTTGCGCGAGTCTGTTCGAGCGTGAAGCCGAGGCCGAGCAGCAGTGATTCGGCGCGCGCGGGCGCTGTATAACCATCCGCATCGGCGAATGCCGCATGCGCTTCGCCTTCGGCATGGCCGTCGTGCGCTGCCGACGCGGCCGCGATCCGCGCTTCCGCATCGCGCAGCACGACATCGCCGTCGAGCGTGTAGTCGAGCGCGCTGCGCTCAACCGCCGGCGTTTCCTGCGCGACGTGCGCGACGCGCCAGGTCGGCGGAAACTGCAGGTCGCCCCCGTCGGGATGCAGCTGGTCGCGCAGCATGGCGAACAGCGTCGACTTGCCCGCCCCATTGGCGCCGACGAGCCCGACCTTTTCGGCGGGATTCAGCGTGAAGCTTGCGTTGTCGAACAGCGGCTTGGTGCCGCGAGCGAGAGAAACCTGATTGAACCGGATCACGACGTCGAGGAAAATGCGAAAAGCGCTATTGTAGGGGTCTTCGTGACCCACGACCGATAAGGAATCCATCGATGGATCAGATCTACTCGTTTTCGGCGAATGCACTCGACGGCACGCCCGTGCCTCTTGAACGCTATCGCGGCAAGGTTTTGTTGATCGTCAACACGGCCAGTGAATGCGGCTTCACCCCGCAATACGAAGGCTTGCAGAAACTGCATGAGAAATTCGGTGCCAACGGTCTCGAGATTCTCGGGTTTCCGTGCAACCAGTTCGGCAAGCAGGAGCCCGGCGATGCTGCGCAAATCGGCGCGTTCTGCGAGAAGAACTACGGCGTGACGTTCCAGATGTTCGACAAGATCGAGGTCAATGGCGACGGCGCGCACCCGCTCTATAAATTCCTCAAGGATCAGGCGCCGGGCGTGCTCGGTATTGAGTCGATCAAGTGGAATTTCACGAAGTTTCTGGTTGATCGCAGCGGGGCGGTCAAGGAACGTTATGCTCCGATGACCAAGCCTGACGCGATCGAGAAAGACATCGAAAAGTTGCTCTAAGGTTTGAGCGTGCTGGTGTGACGGCTGCGATGTGACCACTGTGATGCGACCGCCGGGCTGCGCAACGCGCTTGCGTGTCCGCGGTCAGCAGCTTCTGCTGCGCCGCATGGGCCTAGAGAATCGGCGAAAACAATCTCGCAATCGTCATCGTGAGCCGGCGCCATGCCGGCGCGCTCGAGTACTCGGTCCGGTCGATCTCGAAGCAATGCGCGAAGTCCTCGGCGAGCATCGCTTCGACCTTGGACGCGAAGTCGCGGTCGACAGCCAGCACGATCAGCTCGAAGTTGAGGCGGAACGAGCGGTTGTCTAGATTGGCTGTGCCCACCGATGCGGCGCGGTCGTCGATCAGCATGACTTTCTGGTGCAGGAAGCCGGGCCGGTATCGATAGATCCGGATCCCGGCTTTGAGCGCTTCGTGCGCGTGGATCATCGAGGCTTCGAACACGACGAAGTGATCGCGTCGTGAGGGAATCATGATCCGGACATCGACGCCACGCATCACGGCCAGACGCAGCGCCGCAGACACGGCTTCGTCCGGAATGAAATAAGGCGTCGTGATCCAGATACGGTGACGCGCCGAATTGATCGCTTCGACAAAAAACAGCGAGGCCGTTTCCTGTCGGTCCGCCGGACCCGTCGCAATGACCTGGCAGCGCATATTCGGCGCACCCGGTCGATAACCGGGCTTGCGCGGCTCATGCGGCGGCACGGGCGGTGGCAGCGGCACGACGCGTTGAATATCGTCGTCGTCCCTGAGCCGGGTATCGATCGGCGGCGAAGGCTCCGGCCGTGGGCCGCGAATCAGCGGGGTGACCTGCGCATGCGTTTCGGTTTGCCGTAGCGTGCCCGATGCCGCGGACTGCGCCGCGAAATGTTCGTCGGCAGCGGTGTCGCTGTCGAGATCGAAGTCGCTGATCCGCACGTCGTGCGCGACGGTCTCATCTTTCTCGGCGAGCCGTTCCGCCACTTCAGCTGCGACGACGGGCTGCACCTGAAAATCGGGAAGCCGCTGCGTGACCCAGTACCAGTCTTCGAGAAACGCGAACTGCACGTTCGCGACAGCGGGGCCGCGCAACTCGATATGGGTATCACGCCAAGGCGAAAGCGGTGGCTTCTCACCCAGGTATTCGACACCGACGTTGTGGCCGCCAATAAACGCTCGCAAGCCATCGACCACGACGATCTTTCGATGGTTGCGGAAATTGATCTGAAAGCGATTGATGAACTTGCGCGTGGAGAATTCGCGGACGTCAACGCCGCCTTCACGCAGGCTCGCTACGTAGCTGCGCGACAGATCGTATGAGCCGATGCCGTCGTACAGAAAGTAGATCTTGACGCCGGCGGCCGCACGCGCGATCAGCTTGTCGCGCAGCGTCCATCCGAGCGGGTCGTCGCGCACGATAAAGAACTGGAACGCGATGTAGTGCTCGGCCTTGTCGATCGCGTCGAAGATCGCATCGAAAGTCGCCCGGCCGTTGACGAGCAGGGTCACGGAGTTGCCGGCGACAAACGGCATGTCCGCGAGAAACGTCATCGCACGCGCCGCGTTGGTGCCCAACTGGGCTGCGGCGTAACCACCATCATCGGCATGCCCCGCCCAGTGCGCATCGCGCGCCTGCGTGCGCATGCGCTGGTTGCCGAGCCGGCGCGCATCGACATAGCCGGCGAACCGGCTGCTGCCGAGAAACAGATACGGGATGACCGTGAGGTAGGGCATCGCGATGAGCGCGACGGCCCAGGCGATGGCTCCCTGCGAGGTGCGCGCGTTCGCGATCGCGTGAAAGGCCGCGAGCACCCCGAGCACGTGCGCGAGCGCAATCAGCGAACCGATGTGCAGCGCGTCGAGCGGAAGCAGGGTGACGATGGCGGACACGATGTGCGCCTCGCGAAAACTCAGTCCGGCAGGTCGGCGGCGCGCAGCAGGAACACGCTGTCGTCGCCGGCGCTCGTCGTGAGCCAGTTGAGCTCGAGGCCACCGAATGCGGCTTCGACATGGTCGCGCTCGTTGCCGATCTCGACGACCAGCACGCCGTCCGGCGTCAGGAAGCGCTTGGCGTTGGCGATGATGCGCTGGACGATCGTCATGCCGTCGGGGCCGCCCGCGAGCGCGATGGTCGGCTCATGACCGTACTCGGGCGGCAGCGCGTCCATCGACGCCTGGTTCACATACGGCGGGTTCGTGAGAATCACGTCGTACTGACGCTCGGGCAGCGGCTCGTACAGATCGCCCTCGAACAGCGCGATGCGATCGTCGAGCTGATAGTCGCTGACATTGCGTTGCGCGACTTCGAGCGCCGGATGCGAAATGTCGACCGCATCGATATCGGCGTTCTCAAAAGCGGCCGCCGATAGAATCGCCAGACACCCCGAACCCGTGCACAGCTCGAGCACGGCGGTGACCTGGTCGGGGTCGTCGACCCACGGCGTCAGGCGGTCCTGCAGCAACTCGCCAATCAGCGAGCGCGGCACGATCACGCGTTCGTCGACGTAGAAGCGGAAGCCATGCATCCAGGCTTCGTTTGTCAGGTAAGCCGCCGGCAGACGTTCGGTTGCACGACGCTCGATCAGGTTCATGATGGCCGTGATCTCGTCGTCCATCAGGCGTGCGTCGAGAAACGGCTCGAGCGTGTCGAGCGGCAGATGCAGCGTATGCAGGATCAGATACGCGGCTTCGTCGTACGCGTTGGTCGTGCCGTGGCCGAAGAAGATCTCGGCCTGGTTAAAGCGGGACGTCGCGTAGCGGAGCAGGTCGCGCACGGTTGCGAACGGATGGGACGGATTCGTCATGGCAGTCCTGTTCAGGCGATGAGCTTTTCAAGCACGCGTCGATAAATATTCTTCAGCGGGTCGATAAACGCCACATCGATATGTTCGTCGATCTTGTGGATCGTCGCATTCGGCGGGCCGAATTCGATGACCTGCGGACAGATCTTGGCAATAAAGCGGCCGTCGGAGGTGCCGCCCGTCGTCGAGAGGGTGGTCTCGACACCGACTTCCTCGCGGATCGCATCGCCGAGCGCCACCGACAGATCGCCGCGCGGCGTCAGGAAGGGTTCGCCGCCGAGCGTCCATTCAATGGTGTAGTCAAAGCCGTGCGCTTCGAGGATCGTATGCACACGCTGCTTCAGACTCTGTTCGGTGCTTGCGGTCGAGAAGCGGAAATTGAAATCAATCGTGGCCGTGCCGGGGATGACGTTCGTCGCACCCGTGCCGGCGTGGAAGTTCGAAATCTGCCAGCTCGTCGGCGGGAAGTATTCGTTGCCCTTGTCCCATTCGACACGGGCGAGGTCGGCGAGCGCAGGCGCGGCAAGGTGAATCGGGTTGCGTGCGAGGTGGGGGTAGGCGATATGCCCCTGAATGCCCTTGACGACCAGGCGGCCCGAGAGCGAGCCGCGGCGGCCGTTCTTGATCATGTCGCCGAGCGTCTCGGCGGAGGTCGGCTCGCCGACCACGCAGTAGTCGAGGCGTTCTCCGCGCGCCTTGAGCGCTTCAACGACCTTGACGGTGCCGTCGATCGCGGGGCCTTCTTCATCGCTCGTCAGCAGCAACGCGATCGATCCCGCATGATCGGCGTGCGCGGCAATGAATTCCTCGCTCGCGACCACGAAGCCGGCCACCGAGGTCTTCATATCGGCCGCACCGCGGCCGTAGAGCTTGCCGTCGCGATGCGTCGGCACGAACGGCTCGGATTTCCACGCGTCGACCGGGCCGGTCGGCACAACGTCCGTATGGCCCGCGAATACGAGCAGCTTGCCGTCACGGCCTGCGGAGCCGCGCTTGATCGCCCAGAGATTGGTGACGTCGTTCGAGATGAGCGTTTCGCACTCGAAGCCGGCGGCTTCGAGGCGTCGCACGATCATCGCCTGGCAGTCGAGGTCCTCGGGGGTGACCGAGGCGCGGGCGATCAGTTGTTCAGTCAGGGCAAGCGTGGCGGACATGATCAGTCAGTAAAGTCAAAACAGGGACGCGTACTCGTCGGCGGTGAAGCCGACGGCTTTAACGGCGCCATCCACGACGAGCACCGGCCGCTTGATGACCGAAGGCTTCTCGATCATCAGCGCGATGGCGCCGGCTTCGTCGGAGGCGCCCGCTTTCACGTCGTCAGGCAATGCGCGCCACGTGGTGCCGCGGCGATTCAGCAGCGTATCGAGCGGCACCTCGCGCAGCCAGTGCTTGAGCGTTGCCGCATCGATGCCGGCCTTCTTGTAGTCGTGAAACGCGAAGTCGACACCGTGCGATTCGAGCCACACGCGGGCTTTCTTCACGGTGTCGCAGTTCGGGATGCCGTGCACGACCACGCGTGCGGAGTGCGCCGCGGTCATCGCTCAGTCGCCCCGCAGCAGTTCGTTCAGGCCGGTCTTGGAACGCGTTTGCGCGTCGACCTTCTTGACGATGATGGCGGCGTAGAGGCTGTACTTGCCGTCCTTGCTCGGCAGGCTGCCCGCGACGACGACCGAGCCCGGGGGCACGCGGCCATAGTGCGTTTCGCCCGTTTCGCGGTCGTAAATCTTGGTGCTCTGGCCGAGGAACACGCCCATCGAGATCACCGAGTTTTCGCCGACGATCACGCCTTCGACGACTTCCGAACGCGCGCCGATAAAGCAGTTGTCTTCGATGATGACCGGGTTGGCCTGCAGCGGCTCGAGCACGCCGCCAATGCCGACGCCGCCCGACAGGTGAACGTTCTTGCCGATCTGCGCGCACGAGCCGACCGTGGCCCACGTATCGACCATCGTGCCTTCATCGACGTATGCGCCGATATTGGTGAACGACGGCATCAGCACGACATTGCGGCCGATAAACGAACCACGGCGCGCGATGGCGGGGGGTACGACGCGGAAACCGCCGGCTGCGAAGTCGGCTTCCGTGTACGACGCGAACTTGCTCGGCACCTTGTCGTAGAACTGCGAGTAGCCACCGGCGGGCATCGCTTCGTTGTCTTCGAGACGGAACGACAGCAGCACGGCCTTCTTGACCCATTGGTTGACGACCCAGTCGCCGTCCTTCTTTTCCGCGGTGCGCAGCGTGCCCTTGTCGAGTTCCTCGATCACGTGGGCAACCGCTTCACGGATCTCTCCGGGGGCGGCCTTCGGCGACAGCTCGGTGCGGATGTCCCACGCGTGGTCGATGATCGTTTGCAGTTGTTGTTGCGACATGAGATGAGCCTGATTCGTTGAGAAAAGGGTTCAGCGGTTCAGCTGGCTGATGCAGGTTCAGCGGTGTCCGATGGAATGCCGTTTGCGGGGGCTGCGCGCGACAGCCCGCTCAGGCCGCGCGCGCTTTGGACAGTGCATGACAGAAATCGACGATGCGTTGCGCGCCTTGCGTGCACTCGTCGACTTCGGCAACGAGTGCGATGCGCACGAAGCCGCTGCCGGGGTTCACGCCCTGCGCGTCCCGAGCAAGATACGAGCCGGGCAGCACGGTCACATTGTAGTCAGCGTACAGACGCTTCGCGAACTCGGTGTCGGACAAACCCGAGCGCCGCACGTCGACCCAGAGGTAGAACGCGGCATCGGGCAGCTTGACGTCGAGCACGCTCGCGATCATCGGCGTCACGGTTTTGAATTTCTCGGCATACATCGCGCGGTTGGCGATCACATGCGATTCGTCGCCCCAGGCAGCGATGCTGGCCGTTTGCCACACCGGGCTCAGCGCGCAACCGTGGTAGGTGCGGTAAAGCAGGAAGCGCTTGAGGATCGCGGCGTCGCCGGCGACAAAGCCCGAGCGCATACCCGGCACGTTCGAGCGCTTGGACAGGCTCGAGAGCACGACGAGGCGCGTCGCATCGCGGCCCAGCGCGCGGGCGGCGTCAAGGCCGCCGATCGGCGGATGGCCTTCGTCGAAATAGATTTCCGAATAGCACTCGTCCGATGCGATAACGAAGCCGTAGCGATCCGACAGGGCAAACAGCTCGCGCCAGTCTTCAAGGGTCAGCACGGCGCCCGTCGGGTTACCCGGCGAGCAGACGTAGAGCAATTGCGTGCGCGACCAGACCTCGGCGGGGATCGCCGCATAGTCGCAGGCGAAGTTGCGTGCCGGGTCGCTGTTGGCGAAGTACGGCGTGGCGCCTGCGAGCAGGGCCGCGCCCTCATAGATCTGATAGAACGGATTCGGACAGAGCACGACCGCATCGGGCTTCGTGCTGTCCACGACGGTCTGCGCGAGGGCAAACAAAGCCTCGCGCGAACCCGAGACGGGCAGCACCTGCGTCGCGGCGTCGAGCTTCACGCCATACCGGGCATCGATCCAGTTCGCGATCGCCGTGCGCAGGGCCTCCGTGCCGGCCGTGGCCGGATACGAGGCGAGGCCGCCGAGCGCCGCGACGACCGCATCCTTGATCAGCGCGGGCGTCGGATGTTTGGGCTCGCCGATGCCGAAGCTGATCGGTTTGAAGGCTGCCGTCGGGGTCACGTCCGCGAACAGCGCGCGGAGCTTTTCGAACGGATAGGGCTGCAGCTTGTCGAGCAACGGGTTCACGGGCGAGCAGTTCGAAGAGGGTGTCGGGAAGGCGCGCTGGCGCATGCGGCATGCACGGTGGTCGACCATGATTCGGGGCGGCGGTGCATGCCGAGCGGGCAATTATACCTGCGCGGCCCATCGAATCGAAGCGCACGCTGCGGCGGCGCGCCTGCCGGCGCAAGGCTTGTGCGTCAAAGCCGCGCGTGCGCGCTCGGCGTGCCGGACGCAGGATGCCCGATGGTATGATTGACCCCCGAACCTGGGCCCGGTGGCTCCCGCCTCGAAGCGCGCGGTGAGGCCGGCTCCGATTTTCCCTTTTCAATCAGCGATTTCGCCGTGCGTCTGAATTCGATCAAACTCGCTGGATTCAAATCATTCGTCGATCCCACGCAATTCCAGGTCCCGGGCCAGCTCGTCGGCGTGGTCGGACCGAACGGTTGCGGCAAGTCCAATATCATCGACGCCGTGCGCTGGGTGCTCGGCGAGTCGCGCGCCTCGGAGCTGCGCGGCGAGTCGATGCAGGACGTGATCTTCAACGGCTCGACTAACCGCAAGCCGGGTAGCCGCGCGAGCGTCGAACTCGTGTTCGACAACGCCGACGGCCGCGCATCGGGTCAGTGGGGCACCTATGCCGAGATCGCCGTCAAGCGCGTGCTCACGCGCGACGGGACCTCGAGCTACTTCATCAACAATATGGCGGCCCGTCGCCGCGATATTCAGGACATCTTCCTCGGCACCGGCCTGGGTCCGCGCGCGTACGCGATCATCGGGCAGGGCATGATCTCGCGGATCATCGAGGCCAAGCCTGAAGATCTGCGCGTGTTCCTCGAAGAAGCCGCGGGCGTCTCGAAGTACAAGGAACGCCGCCGGGAAACCGAAAACCGCCTCAATGACACGCGGGAAAACCTCACGCGCGTCGAAGACATCCTGCGCGAACTCGGCACGAACCTCGAAAAGCTCGAAGGCCAGGCGGTCGTCGCCCAGAAGTTCAAGGAACTCCAGGCGGACGGCGAAGAAAAGCAGCGCCTGTTGTGGCTGCTGCGCCGGAACGATGCCCTCGACGAGCAGGCACGCCAGCAGCGCGCGATCGAAGGCGCCCAGATCGATCTCGAAGCGCAAACGGCCAAGCTCCGCGAGGTCGAGGCCGAGCTCGAGACGATGCGCGTGGCGCACTACACGGCCTCCGACGCGATGCAGGCCGCGCAGGGCTCGCTCTATGAAGCCAACGCTGAAGTCAGCCGCCTCGAAGCCGAGATCAAATTCATTATCGAATCGCGCAACCGCGCGCAGGCGCAGATCGCCGCGCTGACGGCGCAGCGCGAGCAATGGCACGGTCAGGCCGAAGTCGCCCAGGGTGATCTCGAGGCGGCCGAGGAATCGCTCGCCATTGCGCAGGAGAAGAATGCGACCGCGCACGACGTCGCGCATGCACAAAACGATGCACTGCCCGCGCTCGAAGCGCGTTGGCGCGACGCGCAGACGGACTTGAACGAGCAGCGCGCCGAGATCTCGCAGGCCGAGCAGGCGATCAAGCTCGAAGCCGCGCATCAGCGCAACGCCGACCAGCAGCTCCAGCAACTGCAACAGCGCGAGGAACGCTTGCGTTCGGAGTCGAAGGGCCTCGATGTCCCCGACGAGACGCAGCTTGAAGAACTCCGCATGCAGCTCGCCGAGCAGGAAGAGATTCTGGCCGACGCGCAGGGTCGCCTGACCGAGGCTCAGGAAACCTTGCCGCGTCTCGAAGATGAGCGCCGCGATGCCCAGGCTCGCGTTCAGTCGGAATCGGCGCGGATTCACCAGATCGAGGCACGCCTGACCGCGCTCAAGGCGCTGCAGGAAAACGTCCAGACCGACGGCAAGATCCAGCCGTGGCTCGAGAAGCACGAGCTCGGCTCACTGCCGCGTCTGTGGAAGAAGCTGCATATCGAGCAGGGCTGGGAAACGGCGCTCGAAGCCATTCTGCGCGAGCGTCTCGCGGCACTCGAAATCTCGAACCTCGACTGGGTCAAGTCGTTTGCGCTCGACGCGCCGCCGGCCAAGCTCGCGTTTTTCTCGCCGCCGCAGGCGGGTGTGTCGAACGCCGCGCCCAATGGCCTGCGTCCGCTGCTCGGTTTGCTGCGCATCGACGAGCCAGGTCTGCGCGCTGTGCTGACCGAATGGCTCAGTTCCGTGTTTATTGCTGACGATCTGCAACAGGCGCTCGCCTCGCGCTCGCAGCTGCCCGAGAACGGCGTGCTGGTCGTCAAGGCGGGCCATCAGGTCACGCGTGTCGGCGTTCAACTGTATGCAGCGGACTCCGAGCAGGCGGGTATGCTTGCGCGCCAGCAGGAAATCGAAAACCTGACGCGCGAAGTCCGCGCGCAAGGTCTGCTTGCCGAAGAGGCGAAGACGCTCGCGATCCGCGCGGACGCCGCGCACTCGCAGGCGACGCAGGCGCTTGGCGAACTGCGTGGCGCGGCGGAACGCTCGACGCAACGCGTGCACGCGCTGCAGCTCGATGTGCTCAAGCTGACCCAGGCGCATGAACGCTACGTCGCCCGCAGCACGCAGATCGGCGAAGAACTGGCCGAGATCACGGCGCAGATCGAAGATCAGCGTGCGTTGCGTGCCGAGTCGGAAGCGAACTTCGAACAGGCCGATGGCCGGCTCGCCGAATTGCAGGCGAAGTTCGAAGATCAGCAACTGGCCTTCGAAGGTCTCGACGAAGAACTCGGTCAGGCGCGTCATCAGGCGCGCGAACTCGAACGCGCTGCGCAGCAGGCGCAGTACGAAGAGCGCAATGTGCTCGCCCGCATCGAAGAACTGCGTCGCTCGATCCAGATGGCGCACGAGCAGCGCGAGCGGCTCGAGGGCACCCTCGAGGACGCACGTGCCGAGCTCGAAGCGATCAACGAACAGACTGCGCACACGGGCCTGCAGGACGCGCTCGAGGTGCGTACCGCACGTGAAGCCGCGTTGGCGTCGACCCGCACCGAACTCGACGCGCTGACGGGCCAGCTCCGTCATGCTGACGAGAATCGCCTGACGATCGAACGCTCGCTGCAACCGCTGCGCGACAAGATCACCGAGCTTCAGCTCAAGGAACAGGCAGCCCGCCTGAACCGCGAGCAATTCGACGAGCAGCTGCAGCAAGCGCAAGTCGACGAAGCGGCGCTCGTCGCCAAGCTGACGCCGGACCTGAAGCCGTCGTACCTGCAAGGCGAAGTCACACGGCTGAACAATGCGATCGTCGCGCTCGGACCGGTCAATATGGCCGCGCTCGACGAACTGACGGCCGCGCGTGAACGCAAGACCTTCCTCGATTCGCAGCTCGAGGATCTGACGTCGGCCATCACGACGCTCGAAGACGCGATCCGCAAGATCGACCAGGAGACGCGCGAGCTGCTCCAGGGCACGTTCAACGAGGTCAATCACCACTTCGGCGAGCTGTTCCCGAAGCTGTTTGGTGGCGGGCAGGCCAAGCTCATCATGACCGGCGACGAAGTGCTCGACGCAGGCGTGCAGGTGATGGCGCAACCGCCGGGCAAGAAGAATTCAACGATTCACCTCCTGTCGGGCGGCGAGAAGGCACTGACCGCCACGGCGCTCGTGTTCGCGATGTTCCAGCTGAACCCGGCACCGTTCTGTCTGCTCGACGAAGTCGATGCACCGCTCGACGATGCGAACACGGAACGCTTCGCGAATCTTGTGCGCTCGATGTCGAGCAAGACGCAGTTCCTCTTTATTTCGCACAACAAGATTGCGATGGAGATGGCGCAGCAACTGATCGGCGTCACGATGCAGGAACAGGGCGTGTCGCGTATCGTCGCAGTGGATATGGAAACAGCAGCCGGCTTCGTGCAACAAGCGGCTTAATCGCGCATCGGTGCCTGGTGCATCGAAGCGTCGGTCAGGCGAGTGGGGCCAAGGCACCCGGACGCTAAGACTGCAGAGGCCCGGGCGTCAGGCGTCAAAGCATCGAGGTGGCAGGCGTGCAGGCAGTGTGGCTTCCCGCTTGCGGCACGCTGCCCAATCAAACAAACGTCGTAGAACGAGTAGAACAATGAGCAGAGCAGTGGGGCATCGCAGCGGTGCCTATGCAACAGAAATGAAGACGGAGCGTGCATGAACGAGCTGCAACTCGGATTGATCGGTGCGGGGGCCGTGATTGTGATCGGCGTCGTCTTCTACAACGCGTGGCAGGGTGCGCGCGTGCGCCGTCGGATGCCGCGTCCGCTTCCGCCTGAAGTCGCCGAATCGGCGCGCGCCATGCAGGATGTGTCGGATGAGCGTCCGTTTATCGAGCCTGCGTATGCGGGCCAGCGCCATCCCACGGGTGCAGCGTCGCCCGCGGCGGCGAGTGCAGCCACGGTGCCCGGTGCTCAGCCGGCGGGCGCGTCGGCTCGGCGCGAACCGACGTTCGGTCCCGCGTCCGCGAACGAGCGCCGTGAGCCGACGCTCGGCGGCGATACCTTTGGCGAGATGGATCCGGCCGAGGTCGCGAATCCGCCGTTGCCTGCCGCCGCTGCCATGAGCGAGCTGGCTGGCGAGGCGATCGCTGCGCAGGATGGCGAGCACGCAGAAGGTGAAGGCGCGCACGCTCGTGTGCAGTCGGACGGCGCGGCCATTCAAAGCGATGAAGCTGGCGCTGCGTCGCCCGTCGCGCATGCCGCAGGCGCGCAGGGCGCGGCCGAAGCCACGACGGCGGAGGAGGGTGCCGCTGCGGTCGCGTCGGCTGGTGCAGGCGCCGAGCCTGCCGTTCAGCCCAATACCCAAACGATCTCGTCGGCGCCGCCGGCATGGGTCGATCACCGGATCGACTGCGTCGTGCTGATGCGCATCCCGATGTCGGTGATGGGCGACAAGATCATCCCGCTCGCCCAGCGGATTCGCCGCGCGGGCAGCAAGCCGGTATTCATCGAAGGGCAACGCGAGAACGACGAGGCGTGGGAAGGTCTGCAACCCGGCACACGCTATCGCGAACTGCGGGCTGCCGTGCAGCTGGCCAACCGGGCAGGCGCGCTCAACGAGCTCGAGTTTTCGGAGTTCGTGACGGGCATGCAGTCGCTGGCTGATGCGATCGACGCGGCGCCGGAATTCCCCGACATGATCGAAACCGTCGCGATGGCGCGCGAGCTCGATGCGTTTGCCGCCCAATGCGACGCACAGCTGTCGATCAACGTGATGTCGGATGGCGCGCCTTGGTCTGCGAACTATGTGCAGGCGGTCGCGGCACAGGACGGCTTGCTGCTGTCGCGCGACGGCACGCGCTTCGTCAAGCTTGACGCACGGCAGAACCCCGTGTTCATGCTGCAGTTCGGCGAGACGAACTTTCTGCGCGACGACCTGACGTTCAAGGGCGGCCAGATGATCACGCTGCTGCTTGACGTTCCGGTCGCCGACGAAGACATTCTGCCGTTCCGGCTGATGTGCGATTACGCGGTTTCGCTGTCGCACCGGATTGGCGCGCGTGTGGTCGACGACCAGCGCCGGCCGTTGCCGGACTCGGCGCTCGAAGCGATCGAACGCCAGTTACTGACGCTGTACGCAAAGCTCGAAAAGGCCGGGATCCCGGCAGGTTCGCCGGCGGCACGCCGGTTGTTCAGCAGCTAACAATCGCTGAACCGCAGACGACGCCCGTTCGGGCGTCGGTCTTTATGCCGACTGGCAATTCATCAACAACGCGGTAGGATGCATGCAGTGGCCCGGCGCAGCGGGCTCACGCATGCGCGCGCCAGCCTCGTTGCGACATTCACAGCGATACCCACAGCGATGCTCACTGACTGATGACCGAGTCTCCTTCCATTCCGTCACCCGATCGTCCGGACGAACGCGTGCAATGGCTGCGCGCGGAGATCGAGCGCAATAACTACGCGTACTACGTGCTCGATGCGCCGGAATTACCCGATGCGGAATTCGACAAGCTGTATCGGGAACTCGAACAGATCGAGGCGGCTCATCCCGAACTCGTGACACCCGAGTCGCCGACGCAGCGTGTTGGCGGCCAGGCTGCGACGGGCTTTACGCCGGTCGAGCACGCGGTGCCGATGCTGTCGTTGAACAATGGCTTCGAGGACGAAGACATCGTCGCGTTCGACAAGCGTTGCGCGGACGGACTGGGTCATACGGATACGCTCGTCGAGTACTCGGCCGAACTCAAATTCGACGGACTCGCCGTTTCGCTGCGATACGTGAACGGTGTGTTCGAGCAGGCGGCGACACGTGGCGATGGGGCGACCGGGGAAGACGTTACGGCCAATGTGCGGACGATCCGCTCGTTGCCGCTGCGCCTGAAAGGCAAGCATGTCCCGGCCGTGCTCGAAGTCCGCGGCGAAGTGCTCATGTTCAAGCGCGACTTCGCGAAGCTCAACGAGCGTCAACGCGCCGCGGAACAGAAGGAATTTGCGAACCCGCGCAATGCGGCGGCCGGCAGCCTGCGGCAGCTCGATTCGAAGATCACGGCTTCGCGGCCGTTGTCGTTCTTTTCGTACGGCATCGGTGTGCTTGAAGGCGCGGCCATGCCGGAGACCCACGAAGCGCTGCTCGAGTGGTACCACGCGCTCGGCCTTCCTGTGTGTTCCGAACATGCGGTGGTCAAGGGTGCTGAGGGCTTGCTGGCGTTCTTCCGGTCGATCGGCGAAAAGCGCGAGTCGCTCGCTTATGACATCGACGGCGTCGTCTACAAGGTCAACCGGCGCGACGAGCAGGACAAGCTCGGGTTCGTCTCGCGCGCACCGCGTTTCGCGCTCGCACACAAGTTTCCCGCGCAGGAAGCGTTGACGAAGCTTGTCGCGATCGACGTGCAAGTCGGCCGGACCGGTGCGATCACGCCTGTTGCGCGTCTCGAGCCGGTCTTCGTCGGCGGGGCGACGGTAACGAACGCCACCTTGCACAACGAGGACGAAGTGCGTCGCAAGGACATCCGGATTGGCGACACCGTCATCATCCGGCGCGCGGGCGACGTGATTCCCGAAGTGGTCAGTGCCGTGCTCGACCGTCGTCCCGACGACGCGCGCGAGTTCGTGATGCCGACGCATTGCCCGGTGTGCGGCTCGGCGATCGAGCGCTTGCCCGACGAGGCGGTCGCACGTTGCACGGGCGGGCTGATCTGTCCGGCCCAGGTCAAGCAGGCCATCTGGCACTTCGCGCAGCGGCGCGCGATCGATATCGACGGGCTCGGCGACAAGATCATCGATCAGATGGTCGACGAGAAGCTCGTTCGTACCCCGGCCGATCTGTTCAATATCGGGCTGCAGACGCTGGTCGGCCTCGAGCGGCTGGGTGAGAAGTCGGCCCAGAACCTGCTCGATGCACTCGAGACGGCGAAGAAGACGACTCTGGCGCGCTTTATCTATGCACTAGGGATTCGGCACGTCGGTGAGAGCACCGCAAAGGAATACGCACGCTTCTTTGGTTCGCTCGATCCGCTGATGGACGCGACGGTCGAACAGCTGGTCGAGGTCCCGGACGTTGGGATGGTCGTGGCTGAGGCGACGCACAACTTTTTTGCGGAGCCGCATAACCGGACCGTCATCGAGCAGCTTCGGGCGCCCGGACGGCTGACCTGGCCCGAAGGACCGCCGGCGCCGCGCGAGCCCGTGGGCGTGCTTGCAGGCAAGACGGTGGTGCTGACCGGCACCTTGCCCAGCCTGTCTCGCGACGAGGCGAAGGAAATGCTTGAAGCGGCGGGAGCCAAAGTATCGGGCTCTGTGTCGAAGAAGACAGACTATGTGGTTGCCGGCGCGGAAGCTGGCAGCAAGCTCGCGAAAGCCGAGGAACTCGGCATCGCGATTCTCGACGAAGATGGCATGCGAAAGCTCCTGGAGGGAGAGTCGACATGATTCGCGAAATTCTGAAGATGGGCGATCCGCGTCTGCTGCGTGTCGCCGCGCCCGTTGAACACTTCGATACGCCGCAGCTCCATGAGCTCGTCGCCGACATGTTCGACACGATGCGCGCGGCGAATGGTGCGGGCCTTGCCGCACCGCAGATCGGCGTGGATCTCCAGGTCGTGATCTTCGGGTTTGGCCAGAACCCCCGGTATCCGGACGCGCCGACCGTGCCGGAAACGGTGCTGATCAACCCGATCATCACGCCGGTGTCGCAGGATATGGAAGAAGGCTGGGAAGGGTGCCTGTCGGTGCCGGGGATGCGCGGCGTCGTGAGCCGCTATTCGATGCTGCGCTACGAGGGGTTCGACCAATATGGCCAGCCGATCGATCGCGTCGCCGAAGGCTTCCATGCGCGCGTTGTGCAGCACGAATGCGACCACCTGATCGGCAAGCTGTATCCGATGCGTGTGACGGACTTTTCGAAGTTCGGCTTCACGAGCGTGCTGTTCCCCGATCTCGATCCGGCTGCGGCGGACGATTAAGAGCGCGGTGGTGATGGCAGTCGAAAGCGCGCGCTTTCGGCAGGTGCCGAGAGCGGGGCGGCGGAGCATGTGCTGCGACAGCCGCTCTCCCGACAACCGGCGCATTTGTGCCAAGGGCAGTCGGTTCGGTACGCGCCCTGGCACGTCACGGCAATGCTGACGCAGCTTATACGCGTCACAGGGCTGGCCGCCTGATCTGGACGGCCAGTGCCTGCATCATCATTTAAGCGATATCGCCGAACGTTTCGTCCGCGCGCAGATAGCGCCATTGGCCCTGCGGCAGATTGCCGAGCATCACGTTGCCGATCCGGATGCGCTTGAGACCCACGACTTCGAGGCCGACGAGTTCGCACATACGGCGGATCTGACGCTTCTTGCCTTCGCGCAAGACGAAGCGCAGTTGCTCGGGGTTCTGCCATTCGACCTGCGCCGGACGCAGGGGCTGATCGTCGAGCTCGAGACCGTGACATAGCAGCGCAAGACGATCGGCCGGGAACGCATCGCGCACGTCTTTCTCAATTCCGTTGTAGCTCACGCGGACCAGGTACTCCTTGTCCACGTCGGAGTCGGCGCCGATAAGCTGGCGTGCGACGCGGCCGTCCTGTGTCATGACGAGCAGGCCGGTCGAGTCGATATCCAGACGGCCCGCGGGTGCGAGCGAGCGCAAGTGAGTCGTGCGGAAGGGGATGCCTGACCCGTCTTCTTCCCACTGGGTTTCAGCGGTGATCAGTGCGGCGGCCGGCAGATAGTCGTCTTCGGGCTGGCCCGATACATAGCCGACCGGCTTGTGGATCAGAATCGTGACCTGAGCGGCTTGCTGCTTGCGGGCGGCAGGCAGCACTTCGATCTTCTGATCGGGGCGAACCTTGGTGCCAAGCGTGTCGATACGCTGGCCGTCGACGAGCACCCAGCCTTTTTCAATCCACTCATCGGCTTCCCGGCGCGAGCACAGGCCCAGCTCCGACATACGCTTGGACAGCCGGAGCATGCCGGTTTCTTCGCCGAATTCGTTCGTTTCGTGGTCAGCGTGGCTCGTCGTTGCATCGCCCCGGTTGCCGGGTGCGTGCGAGCGACGGGGCGCGCCGGCGGTATTCGTCACAGCACGACGCACGGGGGCTTCGCCATCGGCACGCGGACGGCGCGGTGCGTCAGCATCGAAGCGCGGCTTGCGCGGCGCATCACCATCGGCCCGCGGGCGACGCGGAGCGTCGGCATCAAAGCGCGGCTTGCGAGGTGCGTCGCCATCGGCGCGCGGACGACGTGGTGCGTCAGCATCGAAACGCGGCTTGCGCGGTGCGTCGCCATCGTCGCGCGGGCGACGCGGGGCGTCGGAGTCGAAGCTCGGCCTACGCGGCGCGTCACCGTCAGCACGCGGACGACGCGGAGCATCGGCATCGAAACGCGGCTTACGCGCTGCGTCGCCATCAGCGCGCGGACGACGCGGAGCGTCGGAGTCGAAACGCGGCCTACGCGGCGCGTCACCTTCAGCACGCGGACGACGCGGAGCATCAGCGTCGAAGCGCGGCCTACGCGGTGCATCACCATCTTCACGCGGACGACGTGGGGCATCGCCGTCAGCACGCGGACGACGCGGAGCATCGGCATCAAAGCGCGGCTTACGCGGCGCATCACCGTCCGCACGCGGACGACGCGGTGCGTTCGGATCGAAGCGCGGCCTACGCGGTGCATCGCCGTCAGCACGCGGACGACGCGGAGCATCGGCATCAAAGCGCGGCCTACGCGGCGCGTCACTGTCAGTGCGCGGACGACGCGGAGCGTCCGAATCGAAGCGCGGGCTGCGGGGTGCATCGCCATCGGCGCGCGGACGACGCGGAGCATCGGCATCGAAGCGCGGTCTACGCTGCGCATCACCGTCAGCACGCGGACGACGCGGTGCATCAGCATCGAAGCGCGGTTTGCGCGGCGCATCACCGTCAGCGCGCGGACGACGCGGAGCATCGGCATCAAAGCGGGGCTTACGCGGCGCATCGCCGTCAGCACGCGGACGACGCGGTGCGTCCGAATCCAGACGCGGCTTGCGTGCCGGTGCGTCCGCGCTCCGGGAACGCGGCGCATCGCCAGGCGCGGCACGTTTTGCGGCGGCCGGCGGCGCGGGCTTGCGCGGCGCGCCGGGGCGAACCGGGGTGCGGCGAGCGTCGGTGGTCCGCGGATGTTTCGCGGTCAGTTTTTCACGCATGATGTCTCTTCAACACAGGACGGCCCGGCGATGCGCCAAGCCGAGAAATAGGTGGAAGCGCGAGGCACACCCTCGCGCATCGATGGAATTGTAGGAGGCGGATCGTGTGCGCCAAGCACTGGCGCTTACACAGCAATAGCCTTGAGCATTTCCGTTTCGAGCTTGATTTGCAGCTTGCCGTCGTTCAATGCATGGCTATGTAGCAAGAACACGTCCTCGACACGCTCGCCGAGCGTGTTGATTCGCGCGGCATGCAAGCCGATCCGATGCTGTGCGAGAACGCGCGCGATCGAATAGAGCAGGCCGGGCCGATCGTTCGCTGACACCGACAGGATGTAGTACTGCCCGCGCTCGTCCGCACGCAGGTCCACACGCGGCGTCGCGGGGAACGTCCGCGACAGGCGCGAAAGCCGACCCTTGGCCGGCTCGGGAAGCGGACCATCGGCTTGTGCAAGCGCATCGGCGAGTTGCCGCTCGACCAGGTTGGCAATATCCCGTGCATGCATCTCGGGATCACTGTGCTCGATCAGGAAGTTGTCGAGCGCATAGCCATGACGCGTCGTGTTGACCTGTGCATCGAGCACGGACAAACCCGACCGGTCGAAATAACTGCAGATCGACGCAAAGAGATCCGGCCGGTCCTTCACGTAGACGAGGACCTGCAGGCTATTGCTGATCGCGGCCGGACGCGCACGCACGATCGGCGTGGGTGTCTGGACGTGATGCAACAGCTCGCGTGTCTGCCAGGCAATCTCCGACGCGTCCTGCCGCAGGAAGTAGGCGACGTCGAGCTGGTTCCACAGTTCCTTATGCGCGCCTTCCGGCATGGCGGCGAGCCGCAGCAGCGTGATGGCTTCTTCCTGACGCGTCTTGAGCGCCGAGTGCGCATCGGGCTTCTCGCCTCCGAGCACGCCAAGCGTGATCCGGTAGAGATCTTCGAGCAGCTTGCCCTTCCACGCGTTCCAGACCTTCGGGCTCGTGCCACGAATATCCGCGACCGTCAGCAGATACAGCGCAGTCAGCCGGCGCTCGTTGCGCACAAGGGTCGAGAACCGCTTAATGACTTCGGGGTCGCTCATGTCCTGCTTTTGCGCGACCTGACTCATCGTCAAATGATGCTGCACGAGCCAGACGACGAGTTCCGTGTCTTCCTCGTCCATATCGTGATCGCGGCAAAAGCGCCGCGCATCGGCCATGCCGAGCGTCGAGTGATCGCCGCCGCGTCCTTTGGCGATATCGTGAAACAGCGCCGCGACATACAGCACCCACGGGCGCTCGAAGTCAGCGATCAGCTGGCTGCAGAACGGATATTCGTGCGCATGCTCCGGGACTGTGAAGCGCCGGATATTGCGCAGCACCATCAGGATGTGCTGATCAACGGTATAGACGTGATACAGATCGTGCTGCATCTGGCCGACGATGCGCCGGAAGTTCAGCAGATAGCGCCCGAGCACACTTGTCTGGTTCAGCAGCCGCATTGCATGCGTGATCCCGGCAGGCTGCTTGAGGATCTCCATGAACAGCTGCCGGTTGACCGGGTCGCGCCGCCAGCGCAGGTCCATCTGCTCGCGGGCGTTATAGAGCGCGCGTAGCGTACGGGCCGACAGGCCCTTTATGCCTGGCGTCGTTTCGTACAGCAGGAACGGCACGAGAATCGTATTCGGCTCGCGCTCGAAGACGTCGTCGGCGACGATCTCGATCATCCCTTGCTTCTCGACGAAGTGTTCGGAGAACACGCGCGTGATCTTGCTCGTCGACGGGAACAGCTGCGCTTCAATGTTCTGCAACAGGATCGTTGCGAGCTGCGTCACGGCCTTCGCGGCCCAGTAGTAGTGACGCATCATCTGCTCGCTGACGCGCTTGGTCGGCTTGGCCTTGAAGCCGAGCCGCTCGGCGAGCGCGGTTTGCAGATCGAAGACGAGGATGTCCTGCCGGCGTCCGGCCAGAATGTGCAGGTGAGTGCGCAGGCGCTTGAGGAAAGCTTCGTTGCGATTGAGTTCCCGGGCTTCCCGCTCGGTGATCAGCCCGCCCGCCTCAAGTTCGTTCCAGCTATCGCCGAGACCCGCAGCGCGCGTGATCCAGATGATCAGCTGCAGATCGCGCAGACCGCCCGGGCTTTCCTTGCAATTGGGCTCGAGGCTGTACGGCGAGTCTTGATACTTGGCATGGCGCTGCCGCATTTCGAGCAGCTTGGCTGTAAAGAAGGCGCGCGGATCGAGCGCTTCGCGAAAGCGCTCTGCGAAGCGTTCGTACACCCGCTCATTGCCCACGATGCGCCGCGATTCGAGCAGCGAGGTGCGCACCGTCACATCATTGGCGGCCTCGTCGAGGCACTGCTCGACGGTGCGGACGCTGCTGCCGATATCGAGCCCGAGGTCCCACGCCATCCCGATGAATCGTTCGATGTGCTTCTCCGTCTCGCCATCCGGCTCTTCGTCGAGCAAGACAAGGATGTCGATATCGGAGTGGGGCGCGAGTTCGCCGCGGCCATAGCCGCCGACGGCGACGAGCGCCGCGGCGTTGGGCAGGCCACAACTCTTCCAGGCCGATGCGAGCACGCGGTCCACATGCCGCGCGAGACCGTGCGTGAGCGAATCGACGTGGCCCTTGACCAGGAACGTGTCGATGAGCTGGGTCTTGGCGGCCTTGAGTTCGGCGCGCATCGCCGCCGTATCGGTGGCGTGCTGGGGCGCGGGATCGGGAGCGAGCGAAGCGTTCACGCGGCGGCTGTCAGCAGATGTTCGGGTTTGGCCTGTACGCCGGCCGACAGCGTGAGCACTTCATAGCCCGTCTCGGTGACGAGCACGGTGTGCTCCCACTGAGCCGACAGGCTGCGGTCCTTGGTCTTCACAGTCCACTGGTCGGGCATCGTGCGGATGTCGCGCTTGCCGGCGTTGATCATCGGCTCGATCGTGAAAATCATGCCGGCCTCGAGCTGGATGCCCGTGCCGGCGCGGCCGTAGTGCAACACCTGCGGGTCTTCGTGAAAGACCGTGCCGATGCCGTGTCCGCAATACTCGCGCACCACGCTGAAATTCTGCGCTTCGGCATGCTTCTGGATCGCGGCGCCAATGTCGCCGAGATGCGCGCCTGCGCGAACCTGTGCGATGCCGAGCCACATGCATTCGAACGTGGCCTGCACGAGTCGCTTGGCGAGGATCGAGCCTTCACCGACGATAAACATGCGGCTCGTATCGCCGAAGTAACCGTCCTTGATGACCGTGATGTCGAGATTGACGATGTCGCCGTTCTTGAGGACCTTGTCGCCCGGAATGCCGTGGCAGATCACGTCGTTGACCGACGTGCAGATCGCTTTGGGGTAGGGCGGATAGCCGGGCGGCTGATAATTCAGCGGCGCCGGCACCGTGCCCTGGACGTTCGTCATGTATTCGTGACACAGGCGGTCGAGCTCGCCCGTGCTCACGCCGGGCTTCACGAACGGCGTGATGTAGTCGAGCACTTCGGCCCCAAGGCGGCAGGCCACGCGCATTTTTTCGATGTCGGCGGCGGTTTTCGGAGTCACAGTCATGGCGGCGGGGCTTCAGGCGGGAATTCGTGGTGAGAACGATTATCGCACCTTGCCTCACGTTTTTTCACCCCCGGCTAGCTTGAGAGGCCAAACCAGCCGATGCTATACTCTCGGGCTAGCTTCGTAGTGAATACCTCGACCGCCGTGTTCCTCGCCGGAATTCGCGATATGCCGGGTGTCATTCGGGTCGTTTATCCCAAATTCTGAAAAGAATGGGGTGGCAACTCGAAAAATGATCCGGTTTTTGCATCATTCGGCAAGATTCAAGGTTGATCAAGGTAAAAATTACAAGGCTAAAAATCCGAGCCGGCGCACCCAGGGTGTCCGTCGAGGCCAGTCAGTCGGGAGCTTCGCGCAGTGGCGCGGCACCGATTGAAACGGTCCGAGGATGTCGCAGCCGGCTTCAGAACCCAACCCTTTCGGAGAATTCGAATGGCAGTAACGATGCGTCAAATGCTGGAAGCCGGTGTCCACTTTGGTCACCAAACGCGCTTCTGGAACCCGAAGATGGCTCCTTTCATCTTCGGTCACCGCAACAAGATTCACATCATCAACCTCGAAAAGACGCTGCCGATGTACAACGACGCACTGAAGTATGTGCGTCAGCTGGCAGCGAACCGCGGCACGATCCTGATGGTCGGCACGAAGCGTCAGTCGCGCGACACGATCGCCGCTGAAGCGGGCCGCGCAGGTATGCCGTACGTCAACAACCGCTGGCTCGGCGGCATGCTCACGAACTTCAAGACGCTGAAGTCGTCGATCAAGAAGCTCAAGGACATGGAAACGGCGCTCGAGGCCGGTGAAACCGAGCGCATGAGCAAGAAAGAAGCGCTGATGTTCGAGCGCGAAATGACCAAGCTCGAGAAGTCGATCGGCGGCGTGAAGGACATGGGCGGCATTCCTGACGCGATCTTCGTGATCGACGTCGGCTACCACAAGATTGCGATCACCGAAGCCAACAAGCTTGGCGTGCCCGTGATTGCCGTGGTCGACACGAACCACTCGCCCGAAGGCGTGGACTACGTGATCCCGGGTAACGACGACGCGAGCAAGGCTGTTGCGCTGTACGCTCAAGGCATCGCCGACGCGATCCTCGAAGGCCGTGCGAACGCAGTGAAGGACGTTGTCGAAGCCGTGCGTAACGGTGAAGAAGGCGACGAGTTCGTCGAAGTCAACGAGGGTTAAGCCTCGATGGCCAGCCGGCGCTCGAGACCGGTCTGAACAAGAGGGGGCTGTGAGCCCCCTTTTTTTAGACTGCGCAAGGCGCGCGGGCTGGTCGGGCAGCAGGTCGTAGGGGTCGGCGAGGGCGCAGCATGAGCCCGTGCCGGCCGGATTCACCGGGATGTCGCAGCAGCATGGTTCGATAGGCGCCGGCCGGTGAACGCAGTAGGCAGCACCGAATTTGTTTCGCCCGGCATGGTCCGGACGAAGACGTGAAATCCTGATTGAGGAGCAGACGATGGCGGCAATTACCGCAGCCCTGGTGGGTGAACTGCGCGCGAAGACCGACGCGCCGATGATGGAATGCAAGAAGGCACTGACCGAAGCCGATGGCGACATCGATCGTGCTGAAGAGATCCTGCGCGTCAAGCTCGGCAACAAGGCGAGCAAGGCAGCATCGCGCGTGACCGCAGAAGGCATCATGGCTCAATTCGTCGATGGCAAGGTGGGCGCGATCGTCGAACTGAACTGCGAAACCGACTTCGTTTCGAAGAACGACGACTTCCTCGCATTCGGCAATGCCGTCGCGGAAGTGATCGCCAAGCAAAACCCGGCTGACGTCGCGGCACTCGGCGCGCTCGCGTTCGAAAGCTCGACGGTCGACGCCGTGCGCGCTGCGCTGATCGGCAAGATCGGTGAAAACCTGACGATCCGCCGTTTCGTTCGCTACGAAACCGCTGGCCAGATCGCCACGTACCTGCACGGCACGCGTATCGGCGTGATCGTCGACTACACGGGCGGCGACGCTCAGGTCGGCAAGGACGTCGCGATGCACATCGCCGCGATGAAGCCGGTGTCGGTCTCGAGCGCGGACGTTCCGGCCGAACTGATCGAAAAGGAACGCAGCATCGCTTCGCAAAAGGCTGCCGAATCGGGCAAGCCGGCTGAAATCGTCGCGAAGATGGTCGAAGGCAGCGTGCAGAAGTATCTGAAGGAAGTGTCGCTGCTGAACCAGCCGTTCGTCCGTAACGACAAGGAGACGGTCGAGCAGGTGCTGAAGGCTGCCGGCGCCAAGGTGAACGCGTTCGCGCTGTTCGTCGTCGGCGAAGGCATCGAGAAGCGTCAGGACGACTTCGCAGCCGAAGTGGCCGCGCAAGTCGCAGCAGCACAGAAGGGCTGATTCCCGGAATCAGCAAGGTCCGATGCCTCGCCGGGGTGTCGGACCGCACCGCCCGCACTGGCGCGAACCGCCGTTGCGGGCCGGTTTTTGCAAGTGGCAGCCCTAACCGGGTTGCGAACGCTTGCCCGGCATGGCGTTTCACTTCTACAGTTCTGTGTTGTTGAACGGCTTGCCTGATTGAGTTTCAAGATCCCTCGACGCCCATCGGACATCCACATGCCAACTGCCTATAAGCGCATCCTCCTCAAACTTTCCGGCGAAGCACTGATGGGCGATGATGCATTCGGCATCAACCGCCAGACAATTGAACGCATGGTGGCCGATATGGCCGAAGTCGTGCGTATGGGTACCGAACTCGCTGTCGTGATCGGCGGCGGTAACATTTTCCGTGGAGTCGCGGGCGGCGCAGCCGGTATGGACCGCGCGACGGCCGACTACATGGGGATGCTCGCGACGATGATGAACGCACTCGCGCTGCAGGACGCGATGCGTCACGCCGGCATCGAGGCGCGTGTGCAGTCCGCGCTTCGCATGGACCAGGTCGTCGAACCCTATATCCGGCCCCGCGCCATTCGCCAGCTTGAAGAAGGCCGTGTGGTCATCTTCGCGGCGGGCACCGGCAATCCTTTCTTCACGACGGATACCGCAGCCGCGCTGCGCGGCGCCGAAGTGGGTGCCGAAGTCGTGTTGAAGGCCACCAAGGTCGACGGCGTGTACTCGGCCGATCCCAAGAAGGACCCCTCGGCGACGCGCTATTCGACCATCTCGTTCGATGAGGCGATCACGCGCAACCTGCAGGTGATGGACGCGACGGCGTTCGCCCTGTGCCGCGACCAGAAGCTTCCGATTCGTGTGTTCTCGATCAACAAGCCGGGTGCGCTCAAGCGTATCGTTGCCGGCGAAGACGAGGGCACACTGGTGCACGTGTAAGATTGTGGGTTAGCACCGACATTTAGGTTTGGAGAAAAACATGAGTGCCGCAGATATCAAGAAGAGCGCCGATCAGAAGATGCAGAAGTCGATCGAAGCGTTCAAGACGGACCTGGCGAAGATCCGCACGGGCCGTGCGCATACGGGCTTGCTCGACCATGTGCAGGTCGACTATTACGGTTCGAACGTACCCATCTCGCAGGTTGCGAACCTGACGCTCGTCGACGCCCGCACGATCGGCGTGCAGCCGTGGGAAAAGAAGATGGTCCAGGCTGTCGAAAAGGCGATCCGTGACTCGGATCTCGGCCTGAACCCGTCGACGACAGGCGACGTGATCCGCGTGCCGATGCCCGCGCTGACGGAAGAGCGTCGCAAGGAGCTCGTCAAGGTCGTGAAGACCGAGGCCGAAGACGCAAAGATCGCCGTGCGCAATCTGCGCCGCGATGCGAACGAACAGCTCAAGAAGCTTGTCAAGGAGAAGGAAATCTCCGAAGACGACGAACGCCGCTCGGCTGACGACGTTCAGAAGCTCACCGACAAGTTTGTCGCCGAAATCGACAAGCTCGTCCAGACGAAGGAAGGCGAGATCATGACGGTGTGACCGTCGTGCCCTTGCTGTTCCGTCGTTTTACAAGGCGAATATGACCTATACCAGCTCAACCGTGCGCGTCCCGGAAACGGGTGCCGTGCCCCGGCACGTGGCCGTGATCATGGACGGCAATGGTCGCTGGGCGACCTCGCGTCGTCTGCCGCGCGTGGCCGGCCATACGAAAGGCGTCGACGCCGTCCGTGCGATCGTCGAGGCCTGCGCGCGCCGCGGCGTCGAGTATCTGACGCTGTTTGCGTTCAGCTCGGAAAACTGGCGTCGCCCGAACGAAGAAGTGTCGTTCCTGATGCGCCTGTTCGTGACGGCGCTCGAGCGCGAAGTGGGCAAGATGCACGCAAACGGCATCCGGATGCGTGTTGTCGGTGACTTGTCGATGTTCGAGCCACGCATTCAGGATCTCGTGAAGCGGGCCGAAGCGAAGACCGCCAAAAACACGGGCCTGACGCTCACGATCGCCGCGAACTACGGCGGCCGCTGGGACATTCTCCAGGCAGTGTCGAAGCTCAACGCCGAACGTGCCGCGGCTGGCCAGCTCGATGAGCCCATCGAAGAAGCGGCGTTTTCACGCCATCTGGCGATGGCTTACGCGCCCGAGCCCGACCTGTTTATCCGCACCGGCGGCGAACAGCGCATCAGCAATTTTTTGCTGTGGCAGCTCGCTTACACGGAACTTTATTTCACAGACCTGTTCTGGCCCGACTTCGACGCCGCAGCGCTCGACAAGGCCATTGTGTCGTACCAGACGCGCGAGCGCCGGTTCGGACGCACGAGCGCACAGGTCGAGGAAAACGTCGTGCCGCGCGACGCGGCAGATTCGCTCTCTTACTGAGAATCGATGCTCAAGACCCGCGTGATCACCGCAGTGATCCTCCTGGCGGTGCTGGTCCCGGTTACCCTTTTCGCGCCAGTCGCGGGTTTCGGCGCGATGATGGCCTTCGCCGTCGTCTTTGCCGCCTGGGAATGGGCGCGACTGCTCCGGATCAAAGGCTTCGGCCCCGTGCTGTATGCGGCTGTCGTTGGCGCGATTCTGGTGGGTACCACGGCCCATTTCGGGCTCAATATGCCGGGGCTCTATCTGGCCGCCGCGATTTTCTGGGTGCTGATCGGTCCGTTTGCGCTGATCCGCAAGCCGGAGCTGGCAGCGGGCGCATGGCGCGTGTTTCTGCTGCTTGCCGGCATTGTCGTCATGCTCGGGGCGTGGCATGCCGTGGTTCAGGCGCGCACAATCGGCGTAGTCTTCGTGCTGTCGCTGATGGCGATTGTGTGGGTTGCCGACATCGGTGCCTATTTCGCGGGCAAGGCATTCGGGCGCCACAAGCTCGCGCCGTCGGTGAGTCCGGGCAAGACGTGGGAAGGGGCAATCGGCGCACTGGTGCTGACCTTGATCTTCGCCGCCGTGATGCACAGCCTGCGCGCCGCGCAACCGAATTTCTTTACGGTCGATGCCGCGTTGTACGGCACCGCCCGGATGTTGGTGTGGGTCGCCTGCCTGGTCGCTTTCAGCGTCCTCGGCGACCTGTTCGAGTCGTTGCTCAAGCGGCAGGCCGGGGTCAAGGACTCCAGTGGTTTGTTGCCTGGGCACGGTGGTGTACTGGACCGCATCGATGCGATGCTGCCCGTGCTGCCGCTTGCGATGCTGCTGCTGACGTAAGCGCGTGGGGAATGCAATGAAACGTCTGACTTTGCTAGGTTCGACCGGCTCGATTGGCGCCAGTACGCTGGACGTCGTGGCCCGTCATCCGGACCGGTTTTCGATCTTCGCGCTGACGGCGCATTCGAACCATGAAAAGCTCGCCGACCAGTGTTTGAAGTTCAAGCCGGAATGGGCGGTCGTCGGTAGCGCAGAAGGTGCGAGCCTGCTCGAGGCACGCTTGCGTTCGGCGGGCAGCGCGACGCGTGTCGGCTACGGTCCTGAGGCGCTCGTCGCCGTCGCTTCCGATCCGGGCGCGGATACGATCGTTGCTGCGATCGTCGGCGCGGCCGGACTCGCGTCGACACTGGCTGCCGCACGCGCGGGCAAGACGATCCTGCTCGCGAACAAGGAAGCGCTCGTGATGTCAGGCGCGCTGTTCCTTGACGCGGTCTGCGAGAACCACGCGACGCTGCTGCCGCTCGATTCGGAACACAACGCGATTTACCAGTGCCTGCCGCCGCACGCCGCTGGCGCAGCGCCGCATGGCGGCGTCGAAAAGATCATCCTGACCGCATCGGGCGGACCGTTCCGCACGCGCGATCCGAAGACGCTGGCCGACATCACGCCCGAGCAGGCGGTCAAGCATCCGAACTGGTCGATGGGTCGCAAGATCTCGGTCGATTCGGCAACGATGATGAACAAGGGCCTCGAGGTCATCGAAGCCCATTGGCTGTTCGGCCTGCCGGCCGAGCGCATCGAGGTGCTGATCCATCCGCAGAGCGTGATTCACTCGATGGTCGCCTACAAGGACGGCTCGGTGCTGGCCCAGCTCGGCAACCCCGATATGCGTACGCCCATCGCGCACGCACTTGCGTATCCGGATCGTGTCGACGCCGGTGTGCAGCCGCTCGATCTCGCGGCGATCGCCACGCTTACGTTCGAAAAGCCTGACGAAGCGCGGTTCCCGTGCCTGAGGCTCGCGTTTGACGCATTGCGCGCGGGCGGCACGGCAAGCGCGGCGCTCAACGCGGCCAATGAGGTGGCGGTTGAGGCGTTCCTCGCGGGTCGTACCCGTTATACGTCGATCGCCGACACCGTGGCGCGCGTGCTCGATACGATCAGTCACCGCGCCGCGCACACGCTCGACGATGTGCTCGAGGTCGATCGCGAAGCGCGCTCGCTCGCGGCCGGGCTGCTCGGCACGCGCGACGAACCGCTCGCAGCCGCTGTTCGCTAACGCACCGGGCGCACGCCATGACCTTCCTTACGGCGGTTCTCGCATTCGCAGTCGCCATCGGCGTGCTCGTGGTCGTTCACGAGTACGGCCACTATTCGGTTGCGAGGCTCTGCGGCGTCAAGGTCCTGCGCTTCTCGATCGGTTTCGGAAAGCCGCTGGCGAGCTGGCGCAGCAAGTCGGGCACGGAGTGGTCGATCGCGCCGTTGCCGCTTGGCGGCTACGTCAAGATGCTCGATGAGCGCGAATCCGACGAGCCGATCGATCCCGCGGATCTGCCCTATGCGTTCAACCGGAAGTCCGTGGCGCGTCGCTTTGCGATCGTCGCAGCGGGACCGATCGCCAATTTTCTGCTGGCCATCGTGCTGTTCTCCGGGCTTTACGTCACGGGCGTGCGCGAGCCGATCGCCGAGCTCGGTGTACCTGCCGCAGGTACGGTTGCCGCGCGCGCCGGCTTCGGCGGTGGCGAGACCGTTGTTGCGTTGCGTGATACCGATGCCGGCACCGAGCAGACCGTGCGCTCGTGGTCGGAGCTGCGCTGGAAGCTCATCGATGCGGCACTCGCACATCGGCCGATCGTGCTGCGTGCAACGATGGGTAACCGAACTTTCGACTATCCCGTCGATCTCTCTCACGTCGCGGCCAACGACGTCGACGATAATCTGCTCGATCAGCTCGGGTTTGTACCGGGCGGTGCGAAGGCGATCGTCGCGGGTGTCGAGGCAGGTACGCCTGCCGCGGAGGCAGGCTTGCGCGAAGGCGATGAGCTCGTGGGCATCGATGGCCGCAAGGTGGTCGACGTCAACGATTTCGTCGCGCAAGTGCAGGCGCATCCGGGGCAGACCCTGACGCTTGCGGTGCGGCGCGACGGGCAGGTGTATTCAATGCCGGTGGTGGCCAAGCCGACATCGATCGACGTCGGCGGCGTGCAGAAAACGGTCGGACGTATCGGGGCCGCCTTGGGCGGCCAGATGCCGATGGTCGATGTGCGCTACGACCCGATCGAGGCTGTCACGCTGGGCGTGCGCAGAACGTGGGATATCTCGGCGTTCTCGGTGCGCATGTTCGGCAAGATGATTGTCGGCGAGGCGTCGCTCAAGAACTTGTCGGGCCCCGTGACCATTGCCGACTATGCAGGCAAGAGCGCGAGTCTCGGGCTCGCGAGCTTCGTTTCGTTCCTCGCTTTGATCAGTATCAGCCTTGGTGTGTTGAATCTATTGCCAATTCCGATATTGGACGGGGGGCATCTGTTATATTATTCGGTCGAAGCCGTGACCGGAAAAGCAGTACCCGAACGTTGGCAGGTCGTTTTCCAACGCGCGGGCATTGTCTGCATTCTCGTGTTGTCGGCGATCGCGCTGTTCAATGACCTGGCACGCTTGCTTCACTCCTGAAGTGCACATCGTCCGGTTCCCGAACCCGCGCATCGGCGTCGCGTACGTCGTGACGCTTGTGCCGCGTCGAGTCGCGACACCACATAGCTAAAAATTCCTGGGGATACACGTTGTTCGAACCTCATCGCTTCGTTCGTAGGTCAGTCGTGGTCGCGGCGGTCGCCGCCTATAGTGTGGTGAGCCACGCTGCTACGTCGTTCGTCGTCAAGGACATCCGGATCGAAGGTCTGCAACGGGTCGAGCCCGGCACGGTCTTCGCCTACCTGCCGATCAAGCAGGGCGATACCTTCACCGACGACAAGGGAACTGAAGCCATTCGTGCGCTCTATGCGACGGGTTTCTTCAACGACGTGAAGATCGGCACGCAGGGCGATGGCGTCGTCGTGGTGTCGGTGCTCGAACGTCCGGCCATTGCCTCGATCGATTTCGCAGGTACGCATGAGTTCGAAAAGGAAGCGCTGAACAAGGCGCTTGCGTCGGTGGGTCTGTCCGATGGCCGGTTCTACGACAAGAGCCTCGTCGACAAGTCCGAGCAAGAGCTGAAGCGACAATACCTGACGCGCGGCTTTTACGCAGTGGAAGTCACGACGACGATCACGCCGGTCGACCGCAATCGCGTGTCGATCCTGTTCTCGGTCATCGAAGGCCCGAGCGCGAAGATCCGTCAGGTCAACTTCATCGGTAACAAGGTCTTCTCGGCCGGCACGCTCGAAGAGCAGATGCAGTTGTCGACGCCGAACTGGTTCTCCTGGTACACGAAGAACGATCTGTACTCGAAGGAAAAACTCACGGGCGACCTTGAGAACATCCGCTCGTACTACCTCGATCGCGGTTATCTCGAATTCAATATCGAGTCGACGCAGGTCTCGATTTCGCCCGACAAGAAGGATATGTACCTGACGGTCTCGCTGCATGAAGGCGAGCCGTACACGATCACGGGCATCGAAGTGTCGGGCGACACGCTGAACAAGACGGAAGAGCTGCGCAAGCTGGTGCAGCTCAAGGTCGGCGATCGCTTCTCGGCGGCCAAGCTCACGGCATCGACGAAGGCGATGGTCGATCGTCTCGGTGACTATGGCTATGCATTCGCGAACGTCAATGCGCAGCCGCAGATCAACCAGAAGGATCACACGGTCAACCTGAACCTTCAGGTCACGCCGGGGCGCCGCGTCTACGTGCGCCACATCAACATCACGGGCAACAACAAGACGCGCGACGAAGTCATCCGTCGTGAAATGCGTCAGTTCGAAAGCTCGTGGTTCGACGGTCAGCGCCTGAAGCTGTCGAAGGATCGCCTGAATCGTCTGGGCTACTTCACGGACGTGCAGGTCAACACGACGCCGGTCGAGGGTACGCCCGACCAGGTCGACGTGGACGTCAAGGTTACGGAAAAGCCGACGGGCTCGATTCAGCTCGGTGCAGGCTTCTCGTCAACCGACAAGGTCATTCTGTCGGCCGGCGTGTCGCAGGACAACGTGTTCGGTTCGGGTACCAGCCTGTCGGTCAACGTGAATACGGCAAAGGCCTATCGTACGTTGACGGTCACGCAGGTCGACCCGTACTTCACGGTCGACGGCATTCAACGTATTACCGACGCGTTCTACCGCACGTACCAGCCGCTGTACTACTCGACGAACAGTACGTTCTCGATTATCAGCGCCGGCGGTGACCTCAAGTTCGGCGTGCCGTTCTCGGAAACGGACACGGTGTTCTTCGGTATCGGCTTCGAACAGGACCGCTTCCACACGGATCCGTTCACGCCGGAGTACTACCTCAGCTACATTTACGGCCCGGTCAACCCGGCCACGGGTCTGCGCAGCGGTGGCGTCGGCCAGATCGTGAACAACTATCCGGTCACGGTCGGCTGGTCGCGCGATGCGCGTGACAGCTCGCTGATTCCGAGCCGCGGTTACTTGTCGCGCGTGAACACCGAAGTGGGTACGCCGCTCGGTAACACGTCGTACTACAAGGTCGACCTGCAGCAACAGTATTACTACTCGTTTGCACGGGGCTTCATCCTCGGCTTCAACGTCCAGGGTGGCTACGGCAAGTCGATCGGCGACCATCCGTTCCCGATCTTCAAGAACTACTACGCCGGCGGTATCGGTACGGTCCGCGGCTACGAGCCGAGCTCGCTGGGTCCGCGCGACGCGACGACCAACGACCCGATCGGTGGTTCGAAGATGTTCGTGGGTAACGTCGAAATGACGATTCCGATTCCGGGCAGCGGCTACGACAAGACGCTGCGCGTGTTCACGTTCTTCGACATGGGTAACGTCTGGGGCGACAACGCGGCAGCGGTCAACAACGGCGGCAACGGCTTGCGTTACAGCTATGGTGCGGGTCTCGCGTGGATTTCGCCGATCGGGCCGCTCAAGCTGAGCATGGGTTTCCCGGTGGTCAAGCACACGGGCGATCAGTATCAGAAATTCCAGTTCCAGATCGGTACAGCGTTCTGACACCGGTACTACGTCGCGAGGTCGATCTAGCACATGAAATCGTTTAAACAGCATTGCCTGCAATGGTTTGCGTTGGCGGCACTGTGCAGCGCCGGGACGGCGTTTGCGCAGGCGCAGTCGACGACGGCAGCAGTGCCGCAAGCGACGCGTATCGCGGTCGTCAATTCGGAGCGCATTCTTCGCGAATCGGGGCCGGCCAAGGCCGCGCAGTCGAAGCTTGAACAGGAGTTCTCGAAGCGCGACCACGACTTGCAGGACATGGCCGCCAAGCTCAAGGCGATGTCGGATCAGCTCGACAAGAGCGGGCCGACGATGTCGACGGCCGACCGTTCGCTCAAGCAAACGCAGCTCGCCCAGCTCGATGCCGATTTTCAGCGCAAGCAGCGTGAGTTTCGCGAAGACCTGAATCAACGCCGCAATGAGGAATTGGCCGCGGTGCTGGATCGCGCCAACAAGGTGATCAAGCAAATCGCCGAACAGGATCACTACGACCTGATTCTTCAGGAAGCCGTCTATGTGAGCCCCCGTATCGATATCACCGACCAGGTGATCAAGGTGCTCGGTTCGAGTGCAGGTGCACCTGGCGGCGCATCGGGAACTCAGTAATCGTCGCACGCCGCAAGAAACCGGGCCCGCGCATGGTCGCGAGCCCGGTTTTTCATCATTTGCGGCATCGACACCTCTCAGGGTGCCAGCATGTCAATCACGCTCGAACAACTGACCGCTCGCTTTGGCGGTCGCATCGAAGGCGACCCGGCCGTTCAGGTCGGCAGTCTCGCTCCGCTGGACCAGGCGGGCCCCGGACAACTCGCTTTTCTGGCCAATCCCAAATACTTGCCGCAGGTCGAAACGACGCGCGCCAGCGCCGTGCTGATCACGGAAGAGGCGCTGGGCGAGCTCAAGGGCCGGGGTGACGCCACCGCGTCGCAGGCATTTATTGTCACGCCAAACCCGTATGCTTACTTTGCACGGGTCGCGCAGGTGTTTATCGCCGCGCTCGAGCCGCGCGCCAGCGCCAGCGTCCATCCGAGCGCCAGCGTCGATCCGGCGGCCAAAGTCTCGCCGAACGCGACGATCGGGCCGTTCGTCGTGATCGAGGCGGGCGCGGTGATCGGCGACAACGTGCGGATCGACGCCCATGCGTTTATCGGGCGCGGCACGAAGATCGGCGAGGGCAGCCGGATTTTCCCGAACGTGACCATTTATCACGGTTGCACGCTCGAGGCCCGCGTGATCGTCCAGTCGGGCGCGGTCATTGGCTCCGACGGGTTCGGCTTCGCGCCGGATTTCACGGGCGAGGGCGACGCGCGTACGGGTGAATGGGTAAAGATTCCACAGGTCGGTGGAGTTAAAATCGGCGCCGATGTCGAAATCGGCGCCAATACGACGATCGACCGTGGCGCGATGGCCGACACGGTGATTGAACATGGCGTCAAGATCGACAATCTGGTCCAGATCGCGCACAACTGCCGCATCGGCGCGTACACGGTGATTGCCGGGTGCGCGGGTATCGCGGGCAGTACGACGATCGGGCGCCATTGTATGATCGGCGGCGCCGTGGGTATTGCGGGCCATTTGAAGATCGGCGACTACGTGATCATTACGGCGAAGTCGGGCGTTTCGAAGTCGTTGCCGAAAGCGGGCATGTACACGAGCGCATTCCCGGCCGTCGATCATGCCGAATGGAATCGCAGTGCCGCGCTGCTGCGCAACATCGACAAGCTGCGCGATCGCATCAAGGCGCTTGAAGCCAACCTCCCATCCAAGGGCGCGCCCGAATAAGCGTGTCAAACAATATGAGTCAAACGCCGATTACCCTGGACATCCACAAAATCCTCGAGCTGCTGCCGCATCGGTATCCGATTCTGCTCGTGGACCGCGTGGTCGAGATCGAACCGCACAAGCGCATCAAGGCGCTCAAGAACGTGTCGATCAACGAGCCGTATTTTCAGGGCCATTTTCCGAAGCGTCCGGTCATGCCGGGCGTGCTGATTCTCGAAGCGCTCGCCCAGACGGCGGCGCTGCTGACGTTCACTGAGGAACGTCACGACGAAAATACGCTCTACTACTTCGCGGGCATCGATGGCGCACGGTTCAAGCGTGTCGTCGAGCCGGGCGATCAATTGATTCTGAACGTCACATTTGAGCGCCGCATGCGGCATATCTGGAAGTTCAAGGCCCATGCGGAAGTCGACGGCGTGCTGGCTGCCGAAGCGGATCTCATGTGCACGGTCATCCAGGGCGGCGAGGGCGCTGCGAAATGACGAAAATTCACGCGACGGCCATTATCGAGCCCGGCGCGCAGCTTCACGAGTCGGTCGAGGTCGCACCCTACGCGATCATCGGCGCGAACGTGACGATCGGCGCGGGTACGAAAATCGGCTCCCACACGGTGGTCGAAGGCCACACGACGATCGGCGAAGACAATGTCATCGGTCATTACGCATCGATCGGCGGTCGTCCGCAGGACATGAAGTATCGCGGTGAGCCGACGCAGCTTGTGATCGGCGACCGCAACATGATTCGCGAGTTCACGACGCTGCATACGGGCACCGTGCAGGATCGCGGCGTCACGACGATCGGCAATGACAACTGGATCATGGCCTACGTGCACGTCGGCCATGATTGCTATCTCGGCAGCAATATCGTGATGTCGTCGAATGCGCAGCTTGCCGGGCACGTGCAGATCGACGATCACGCGATCATCGGCGGCATGTCGGGCGTGCACCAGTTCGTGCGCATCGGCGCGCATGCGATGCTTGGCGGCGCGTCCGCGCTCGTGCAGGATATTCCGCCGTATGTGATCGCAGCGGGCAACAAGGCCGAGCCGCATGGCATCAATGTCGAAGGGCTGCGCCGGCGCGGCTTCTCGGCCGAAGCCATCTCGACGTTGCGCACCGCGTATCGCGTGCTCTACAAGAACGGCCTGACGGTCGAGGAAGCGAAGGCTCAATTGCGCGAACTCGAAACGCAGGGCGGTGACGGCGACGCGCCGGTCAAATTGCTGACTGATTTCGTCGACGCTTCCAAGCGCGGCATCATCCGCTGAGCCACACCATGTCGACGCGACTTGCGATGGTCGCCGGCGAAGCGTCCGGCGACCTGCTCGCCGGGTCGCTGCTCGGCGGCTTGCACCGGCATCTGCCGGCCGATACGCGTTACTACGGTATCGGCGGGCCGCGCATGGCGGCCCAGGGTTTCGACGCACAGTGGCCGATGGACAAGCTGTCGGTCCGCGGCTACGTCGAAGCACTCCGCCATATTCCCGAGATTCTCGGTATCCGCAACGCGCTCAAGCGCCGCTTGCTCGACGATCCGCCAACGGCGTTCGTCGGCGTCGACGCGCCCGATTTCAACTTCGGTCTTGAAGAGCCGCTGCGCAAAGCCGGCATTCCGACGATTCATTTCGTGAGCCCGTCGATCTGGGCGTGGCGAGGCGGGCGCATCACGAAGATCGCTCGCTCGGTGGATCACATGCTCTGCGTGTTTCCGTTCGAACCGGAGATCTACGCGAAGGCGAATGTGCCGACGACGTACGTCGGTCACCCGCTTGCCGACACGATTCCGATGACGCCCGATCCTGTCGCGGCGCGTCGGCGTCTCGGCGTGCCCGTTGACGGCAAGATCATGGGCGTGATGCCCGGCTCGCGCCGCTCGGAGATCGCGCTGATCGGCCCGTTGTTCTTTGCTGCCATGCAGTTGATCCATACGCGCGAACCCGGCGTAAGATTTCTGTTGCCGGCCGCTTCGCCTGTCGTGCGTGAACTGCTGCAGCCGCTTGTCGCGCAGTACCCGCAATTGCCGCTGACGATCACGGACGGCGATTCGCACGGCGTGCTCGAAGCATCGGACGCCATGCTGATCAAGAGCGGGACGTCGACGCTCGAGGCCGCCTTGTACAAGAAGCCGATGGTCATTTCGTACAAGGTGCCCTGGCTGACCGGGCAGATCATGCGGCGGCAGGGTTATCTGCCATGGGTCGGGCTGCCGAACATCCTGGCGCACAAGTCGCTGGTGCCCGAACTGCTGCAGGAAAATGCGACACCCGAGACGCTCGCTGATGCAATGATCGAGCAGCTCACGAACGAAACGCATCGCGCTGCGTTGATCGAGGAATTTACGCGAATGCACGAAAGTCTGCGTCGCAATACCGCTGACACGGCCGCAGCCGCGATCGCGCAGGTCATTGCGGATCATCCGAAGCGGAGTGGCCGCTGATGCCGCCGCGTACTCGCGCCGGCGCGACCGCGCAGGTTATGCTCGACTTCGAAGATCCGACCGCGCTGCTGTGTGGCGTCGACGAAGTGGGCCGCGGCCCGCTCGCGGGCCCCGTGGTGGCCGCTGCCGTTATCTTTGACGCGACCAAGCCTGCGATTCGCGGACTGGCTGATTCGAAGGCGCTCACGCCGGCACGGCGTGAAGAACTCTACGAGAAGATCGTGTCGCGTGCGCTTGCGTACTGCGTCGCGTCAGCGTCGGTCGAAGAGATCGACAGCATCAATATCCTCCACGCGACCATGCTCGCGATGCAGCGTGCCGTGCTTGGGCTCGCGGTTGCGCCAGGTCTGGTCAAGGTGGACGGCAATCGCTGTCCGGTGCTGCCGATGCGTAGCGAAGCCGTGATCGGCGGGGATGCCACGGTGCCTCTGATCTCGGCCGCATCGATTCTGGCGAAGGTCACGCGTGATCGCATGCTCGTCGACCTGCATGCCGAGCACCCTGAATATGGCTTCAACGTGCATTCGGGCTATAGCACGCCCCAGCATATGGCTGCTTTGCGCCTTCACGGACCGACCATTCATCATCGTCATTCGTTCCAGCCTGTCCGTGTTGCGTGCGGTGCGTTCGGTATCACGGCGCGCGAATATACGGTGGCAAGGGCGCTGACCGATGATGTGGCGATCAAGGGCACCGTGTTGTTGCGCGGGGGATCGTTCGTGCCTGTTCAGGTGGATGTCGCATGAAGGTCGTGACCTCGCGCGATAACGCGCTCGTCAAACGGCTCCATGCGATGGCGGCTTCGACGTCTCAGCAGCGACGGGCCGAGTATGTGCTCGCCGAAGGCATTCACCTCGCCGCCGCGTTCCTCGATTCGAATCGCGCGCCGCATCAATGTGTAGTGAGCGAAAGCGCACTTGAGGACGATGAGGCGCAAGCTGTGCTGCGCCGGATCGACGATGCGCGCGTCACGATGCTGCCCGATGCGCTGTTCAAGCAAGTGTCAACGGTGGTGACCGGGGTAGGCTTACTGCTCCTGATCGATCGTGAAGAGCCGCAGATGCCCGATGCGATCGAAGCCGACTGCGTCGTGCTCGATGGTCTTCAGGATGCGGGCAATGTGGGTTCGATTTTGCGCAGCGCGGCCGCAGCCGGCGTGCGAGACGTGTTCTGCGTCACGGGCACGGCTTACGCTTGGTCGTCGAAGGTCTTGCGTTCGGGCATGGGCGCCCATTGGCACCTTGCCATTCACGAGCACGCGGAGCCTGCGGATCTGCTCGCACGATTGCGCGTGCCGGTTGCACTGACCGATTCGCATGGTGCGAAGCCCATCGATGAAGTCGATCTGCGCGGATCGGTGGCGTGGGTCTTCGGCAACGAAGGGGCGGGTGTTTCAGCCGCCTGGCGAGATGCGTCGCATACGCGGGTCACGATCCCGCAGCCGGGTGGCATGGAGTCACTGAACGTCGCCGCTGCGGCAGCGATTTGCTTATTCGAGCAAGGACGTCAACGGCGCGTGATGCGCGCTTAGGCACTCGGATTCAAATTCGGTGCTTGGGGATTCGCCAGCCGGGACGACGTACGCCCCAGTGGTGTTCACAGGCTGGCCGCTGTGCCCAGCCGATCCGTCGCGCGACGACGCGCGTCCCGCACACCGCTCTCAGACAAATCCAAACTGCTCACGGCAGTAATCGACGGTGAAGTCGATAAACGCGCGTGTCTTCGCCGAGATATGTTGCCGCCCCGGATACACAAGCGAGACGCCGACGGGGATGTTCGTGATTTTGTGATCGGCAAGCAGCCTGACAACCTCGCCTGAGTCGAGCGCCGGTTGCGCGAGTGCGCTGACGACGATCGAAAATCCGATGCCCGAGATCGCCGCATCGCGCACCATCATCGCGTTATTGACCTCATAGACGGGCCGCAGCGTCAACGTTTCGGATTCGCCCTGCGCATTCTCGATGTCATAGTTGTGCGACGACGTCCACCCGTTGAGGCCGACGAAAGGGTGACCGAGCAAATCGAGCGGTGTCTCAGGGGTGCCGTGTTCGGCGAGATAGGCGGGCGATGCAACGATCCAGACGTCGCCGCCCATCAGCGGGCGCCGGATCAGCGAATCACTCTGCACCATGCCGTGCGTCATGATGCCCACGTCGAACCCTTCCTCAACAAGGTCAACCATACGATCGAGCAGCACGACGCGTAGGTTGACCTTCGGATAGCGCTTGCGGAATTCCGTGAACAGCAACGTGCCCGCGGCAAGCCCGAACGACGCCGACGAGGCAATGCGCAAGGTGCCGACCGGCTCGCGAGCGGCATTCGAAATCTGCGCTTCGACGTCGTCGAGTTGTTCGACAAGCGAGCGGCAGGTTTCGAGATAGGTTTCGCCGGCCTCGGTCAGCGACAGCTTGCGCGTCGTGCGATTGAGCAGCCGGGTATTGAGATGGGCTTCGAGCATCGCGACCTGGCGCGTCACGACGGCTTTCGAGAGATCGAGCGAACGCGCGGCAGCCGCAAAGCTGCCGGCATCGACGATCTTCGCAAAGATGCGCATGGCTTCAAGCTGATTCATGGCCGCTCGTGTTCAATGCGCTTCGATCAATACGGAGGACGATCGAGCTTGATTTCCTGAAGCACGGTCGTCGCGATTTCCTCGATCGACTTGTGCGTCGAAGACAGCCACTTGATGCCTTCGCGACGCATCATCGCTTCGGCTTCGTTGACCTCGTAGCGGCAGTTTTCGGGCGCGGCGTACTTGCTGCCAGGGCGTCGTTCGTTGCGAATCTCGGACAGGCGCACCGGATCGATCGTGAGTCCGAACAACTTGTTGCGATGTTCGAGCAGCGCGGTCGGCAGCTTGCCGCGTTCGAAGTCTTCCGGGATCAACGGATAGTTGGCGGCCTTCACGCTGTGCTGCATCGCCAGATACAGACTCGTCGGCGTCTTGCCGCTGCGCGAGACGCCGCACAGGATCACGTCGGCTTCTGCAAGGCTGCGGTTCGACTGCCCGTCATCGTGCGCAAGCGAGAAATTGATCGCCTCGATCCGGTTCTTGTATTCCTCGGTATCCGCATTGCCGTGCCCGCGACCCATCGCATGGTTCGACTTGGCTTCAAGCTCGAGCTCGAGTGGCTGGATAAAGCTCTGGAACATGTCCATCACCAGGGCCTGCGTGCCCTTGAGGATCTCGTTCGAGCCGGAATCGACAAGCGTCGTGAAGACAATCGGGCGACGCTGTTCCTGTAGCGCCGCCGCATTGATTTTTTCGGCGGTTGCGTAGGCCTTGTCGTAAGAGTCGACAAACGGCACGCGAACTAGCCGGAACTTAAGGTCAAATTGGGAGAGGATCGAGTGCGCAAACGTTTCGGCAGTGATGCCGGTCCCGTCCGAGACGATAAATACGGTCGGCGGCATGGAGGCTCGTTATGTGTGGAAAACCGGGATGTGGCACGCGTGCTGCTCTGGCAAGCACTGAATTGTGACAATGCCGTACGCGCAATCCACCTATCTGTGGTTAGAATAGCGGCAAACCTGTGGGATAAGCAATTGTGGGGACAGGGCGTTCGACGCCGTGTCCACGCGGTGGAACGGTTCGTTGTCCGTGACTTGACGGCGTATCGAAGCTCTGCACAAACGATGGCTTATCCGACAGGTTGTGCGGTGCAGCCGCTGCGCTTTGTAGCGCGACGCTTGCAAAGCCCCAATCGCGTAACCGTGTTTTTTCTACACTGTTAGGGGCTTTTATGAACCACGCAGAACACGACGGCGCTTACGTAGTTCCGTTCGAAAACTTGCGTATGAACGACGTCGAAGTCGTAGGGGGCAAGAACGCATCACTCGGGGAAATGATCAGTCAGCTCGCTGGCGCCGGAGTTCGGGTGCCGGGCGGGTTCGCGACCACTGCGCTCGCGTTTCGTGACTTTCTCCACGCCAACGACCTGACCGAGCGGATCGCCAAGCGGCTCGATTCGCTGAATATCGACGATGTGAAGGCCCTCGCCGAAGCCGGTGCGGAGATCCGTCAATGGATCGTCGACGCGCCGTTGCAGGCTCGGCTCGAACAGGAGATCCGTGAGCACTTCAAACGACTCGAGGCCGAATCGCCTGCCGAGTTGTCGTTTGCCGTGCGCTCGTCGGCGACCGCCGAGGATCTGCCCGACGCATCGTTCGCGGGTCAACAGGAGAGCTATCTGAATGTGGTCGGCATCGATCAGGTGCTCGATCGCATGAAGCATGTGTTCGCGTCGTTGTATAACGATCGCGCAATCTCCTATCGCGTCCACAAGGGCTTCACGCATGCTGAAGTGGCCTTGTCAGCCGGGGTTCAGCGCATGGTGCGCTCGGACGTCGGTTCGGCGGGCGTCATGTTCACGCTCGATACCGAAACCGGCTTCAAGGATGCCGTGTTCATCACGTCGAGCTATGGACTCGGGGAAACCGTCGTCCAGGGCGCCGTGAATCCTGACGAGTTCTACGTCTTCAAGCCCACGCTCGAGCAGGGCAAGTATCCGATCATTCGCCGAACGATCGGCTCGAAGCTCATCAAGATGGAATTCACAAAGCCTGGCGAAGCCGGTCGCGTGAAGACACTCGATGTCGCTCCGGAGCTGCGCAATCGCTATTCGCTGAACGACGACGATGTGATCGAACTCGCGAAGTACGCGGTCATCATCGAAAAGCACTACCAGCGCCCGATGGACATCGAATGGGGCAAGGACGGCCGCGACGGCAAGCTCTATATCCTTCAGGCACGCCCTGAAACGGTCAAGAGCCAGGCCAACGGCAAGTCCGAGCACCGTTACAAGCTGCGCGGCAGCGCGCCGCTGCTGACGACGGGCCGTGCAATCGGCCAGAAGGTCGGCGCCGGTCCGGTGCGCGTGATTCGTGACCCGTCGGAGATGGAGCGCGTGCAGCCCGGTGACGTGCTGGTTGCCGACATGACGGATCCGAACTGGGAACCCGTGATGAAGCGCGCGTCCGCGATCGTGACGAACCGTGGCGGGCGGACATGCCACGCCGCGATTATCGCGCGCGAGCTCGGTGTGCCCGCCGTGGTGGGTTGCGGCGATGCGACCGATACGTTGAAGGACGGTTCGCTCGTGACCGTGTCGTGCGTCGAAGGCGATGAAGGCAAGATCTACGACGGCCTGATCGAAACCGAAGTGACGGAAGTGCAGCGCGGCGAGCTGCCGCCGCCGCCGGTCAAGATCATGATGAACATCGGCAATCCGCAACTGGCGTTCGATTTCAGCCAGCTGCCGAATGCGGGTGTCGGCCTCGCGCGACTCGAGTTCATCATCAACAACAATATCGGCGTGCATCCGCGCGCGATTCTCGAGTATCCGAATGTTGATCCGGATCTCAAGAAGGCGGTCGAGAGCGTGGCACGCGGGCATGCTTCGCCGCGCGCGTTCTATGTCGACAAGCTCGCTGAAGGCATCGCGACGATCGCCGCGGCGTTTTACCCGAAGCCCGTCATCGTGCGTTTGTCCGACTTCAAGTCGAACGAGTACAAGAAGCTGATCGGCGGTTCGCGGTTCGAGCCGGACGAAGAGAATCCGATGCTCGGTTTCCGTGGCGCATCGCGGTATATCGCCGAGGATTTCGCGGCCGCGTTCGAGATGGAGTGCATCGCACTGCGTCGCGTGCGTGAAGACATGGGCCTGACGAACGTCGAGATCATGGTGCCGTTCGTACGTACGGTCGGCCAGGCACAGCGCGTCGTCGGGCTGCTCGACAAGTTCGGGCTCAAGCGCGGCACGAATGGTTTGCGCCTGATCATGATGTGCGAGGTGCCGTCGAACGCGATTCTCGCCGAGCAGTTCCTCGAACATTTCGACGGCTTCTCGATTGGCTCGAACGACCTGACGCAGCTGACGCTGGGTCTGGACCGCGACTCGGGCATGGAGTTGCTCGCTGTGGACTTCGACGAACGCGATCCGGCGGTGCGCTTCATGCTGAGTCGCGCCATTGCCGAGTGCAAGAAGCAGAACAAGTACGTCGGCATCTGCGGTCAGGGCCCGTCGGATCATCCGGATTTTGCACAGTGGCTCGCCGATGAAGGCATCGAGTCGATCTCGTTGAACCCTGACTCGGTCATCGACACGTGGCAGGCGCTCGCAAAGTCGGCCTGATGACGGCTTAAGACTATCGACGGATGGATTGTCGACGGATGGATTGTCGATAGCACTGAAAACCGCGACCCGGCAACGGGTGGCGGTTTTTTTATCGCGAACTCATCGGGGCGATGCGACGTCTTAGTCTTATAGGCCAGGGACGGGCCGGACAATCGCTCGGGGTCGGAGCGTTGTGCTATAAAACCGGCACATCAATCGAATACGCGGGGACGGCATGCACTGGGTGAGCGGAATGTGGTGGATTGCCGCGGGCGCGTTGTTGCTCGGCGAGCTTGCCACCGGCACGTTTTATCTGCTGATGGTGGCGTGCGGTTGCGTCGCAGCGGGCCTCGTCCGGCTCGCGGGTGGATCGCTCGAGGTGCAATGGGCGCTCGCCGCAGTGGTCGCCGCGCTGGCCGTCTATGGACTGCGTCGTGCGCGAAATGCGCGTTTTGTGCGTATCGATCCTCAGCACAATCCTGATATCAATCTCGACATCGGCGCCACCCTCGATATTGCGAGCTGGCGAGACGGTGTCGCGCGCGCGGTGTATCGCGGCGCGGAGTGGGATGTTGAACTGGCACCGGGCGAGACGCCGCACGCGGGACGCTTTCAGGTCGTCGCGCTGCGCGGCAGCCGGCTTGTGGTTCGAGAATCCATCTGAATAAAAACGGGGAGTACCTATGATCGATTCGGGGATTATTTTTGTTGTGTTGTTCGTCGTGGTGGTGGGGCTGGTCATCCAGACCGTGAAGATCGTGCCCCAACAGCATGCGTTCGTGCTTGAACGGTTAGGGCGCTTTCATGCCGTGCTGGCCCCGGGGCTGACGATCGTGTTGCCGTTCGTCGACCGGATTGCCTATAAGCACACCCTCAAGGAAGTGCCGCTCGAAGTGCCGAGCCAGGTCTGTATCACGCGCGACAACACGCAGCTTCAGGTCGACGGTGTCCTGTATTTCCAGGTGACCGATCCGATGAAGGCGTCGTACGGCACGAGCAACTATCTGCTCGCGATCACGCAGCTCGCGCAGACCACGCTGCGTTCGGTCATCGGCAAGCTCGAGCTCGACAAGACGTTCGAAGAGCGTGATGTGATCAACCACAGCATTGTCACGGCGCTGGATGAGGCCGCGCAGAACTGGGGCGTCAAGGTCCTGCGGTATGAGATCAAGGATTTGACGCCGCCCAAGGAAATTCTGCATGCGATGCAGTCGCAGATCACGGCGGAACGCGAAAAGCGTGCACTGATTGCCGCGTCGGAAGGGCGTCGCCAGGAGCAGATCAATCTCGCGGCGGGCGCGCGCGAGGCAGCGATCCAGAAATCCGAGGGCGAGCGGCAGGCTGCGATCAACAAGGCGCAAGGCGAGGCGTCCGCCATCCTTGCGGTTGCCGAAGCCAATGCCCAGGCGATTCAGAAGATCGCGCTGTCGATCCAGTCCGCCGGCGGTATGGAAGCGGTCAACCTCAAGGTCGCCGAGCAATATGTGAATGCCTTCGGCGGCCTGGCAAAGACCGGCAACACCCTGATCGTGCCGGCGAACATGAGCGACATGAGCTCGATGATTGCGTCGGCACTGACGATCGTCAAGCAGGGTGGGCCGAATGCCGGAGGCCCTACCGGCGGTACAGCTGCCGGTAGCGAAGCCAAGCCGTATCGGTAAATAACGCCCCCGGGCGGCGCGCGCTCAGCGCGCCGTCTTCATCAGTTGCGCGCGCTCGCGCTGCCAGTCGCGCTGCTTCTCGGTATCGCGCTTGTCGTGGAGCTTCTTGCCCTTGGCGAGGCCGATCTCACATTTGACGCGACCCTTCGTGTAGTGAAGGTTTAACGGCACGAGCGTATAACCGCGTTGTTCGACCTTGCCGATCAGCTTGCTGATCTCTTCGGCGTGCAACAGCAGTTTGCGCGTGCGCAGCGGGTCGGGCTTGATATGCGTCGACGCGCTGAGAAGCGGGCTGATATGTGCTCCAATCAGGAAGATTTCGGCGCCATTGATGACGACGTACGCTTCCTTGATTTGCGAGCGCCCCGCGCGAATGGCCTTGACCTCCCACCCTTCGAGCACGAGGCCGGCTTCATGGCGTTCTTCGATGAAGTAATCGAAGAAGGCCTTTTTGTTATCGACAATGCTCATGGAGTCGGGCCTGATAAAATCGCGATTTTAGCAAAGCGGCGTACGGGTGAACGACGCTTTGTTGGCACGCGCATGCGTCACGTTGACGCGCATTCCTGATATGGCAGACGTACAAAAAACGGTCCTGATCCGGCACTCGGCGGAAGAGATGTTCGATCTGGTCACCGATGTGGCCGACTATCCGAACTTTCTACCGTGGTGCGGCGGCGTCGATATTCGCCATCAGAGCGAAAACGGCGTCGAGGCACGCATCGATATCAACTTCAAGGGCATCAAGCAGCATTTCGCCACGCGTAACAAGCAAACGCGCCCGAGTCGTATCGATATGGAGTTCGCAGACGGTCCTTTCAAGAAGTTCACCGGATTCTGGGTGTTCACGCCTTTGCGCGCCGACGCATGCAAGATCGAATTCGCACTGCACTATGAGTTTTCGAGCATCATCCTCGAGAAGCTCATCGGTCCCGTGTTCAGCCACATCGCCAACACGTTCGTCGAGTCGTTCGTCAAGCGAGCGAATACGCGCTATGCCAAGTGATCCCGTAGCTTATGCCGATGCTGAGGGCTCGGGCAATATGACCGGGCGCGTCCTGATCGAAATTTGCTACGCGTTGCCCGATCGGCAGACGCTGGTGCCGATCGAGGTCGAGTCGGGCACGACGATCCGGCAGGCGATCGAACGCTCGGGCATCATCGCGACCCATCCGGACATCGATCTGACCACGCTGGCCGTCGGCGTATTCGGCAAAATCGCCACGCTCGATACGGTGGTATCGCCGGGCGATCGTGTCGAAATCTACCGCGCCCTGATCGTCGATCCGAAGCTCGCCCGCCAGCGTCGCGTCGAGAAAACTCGCACCACGTCCGTAGAAGGGCGCCGCTGGGTCGCGAAAGAGCGCCGACGCTAACCGTCCAGGCTGACGGACGCAAACTCGCGGCCAGCGGTCAGCGGCCTCAAGACTCGCAGCGCCCAAGCTAGTGGTTCAAGCTAACGGCCTCAGATCACCCAGAACTGCCACGCGAAAAACAGCGCCAGGCCAAACGCAATGGTCGCCAGCGCGTGCCGCGTCGTGAATCCGACGATGGCGGTGCCGATGGCGGCGACCAGCTGCGGATTGCGCCACGTCAGTTCGGCATCGCCGTGATGCGGGGCGATCACGATCGGGACAATGATCGCCGTGAGCACGGTCACGGGTACAAAACCCAGCGCCGTACGCACGATCGGCGCAAATCGCGCGCGATCGCCGAGGATCAACACCGAAGCCTTGACCAGATAAGTCACGATCGCCATGCCGACGATCATCAGGATGCCCTGAGCGGTGCTCATCGCGCCTCCTTGCGTTGTTGCCAGATGGTCAGCACGGTGCCGACGGCGACGCCCGCGAGGACGGCTGCGAGCAAGCCGAGCTGGTACGGCAGGTGACGCCAGAAATAGGCGAGGGCACCCGCCGTCAGCGCCGCGGCGGCAAAGCGCGCGACCCGGACCTGGGGCATCACGATCGCGATAAACGTCGCCACCATCGCGAAATCGAGTCCGAGCGACTGCAAGCCCGGGAACGCGGCGCCGAACAGCAGGCCGATCGCGGTAAAGAGCTGCCAGTTCAGGTACATCGCAAGGCCGGAGCCGAGAAAATGCCAGTGAGCGACAGGCGATCCCGGATGCGTCTGCTCATAAGCGACCGCGACCGCGAAGGTCTCGTCGACCAGCAGCAATCCGAGCCCCGCGCGCCAGCGCAGCGGCAGATGCGACAGGCGCGCCGACAGGGCTGCGGCATACAGCAGGTGGCGTCCGTTCACGATCAATGTCGTGAACCAGATCACGGCGAGCGCGGCGTGGCTCGCGACGAGGCCGACCGCGATAAACTGACTCGAACCCGCAAACACGATCAGCGACATCAGCTGTCCGAGCCACGGGCCGAGGTCGTGGCCGGGCAACGTCATGACGAGCGCGCCAAAGATGATGCCGAACGGCGCCGCGCCGACGAGCATGGGAATCGTGTCTCGCATGCCGGCGACAAAGGCCGAGCGAGGCGAGGGTACGGGCGGCGCCGAGGCGCCGGGATGTAAAGGAGCGGCAGCTTGCGGAGTCATGGTGTTCATTTAATGCGTCGAGATCTCGGCTTCGTCTTCGATTCGATGCGGCATCGGGTCATCGAGCGAATGCAGCCGTACGGACCAGCTCACGCCGATCACCAGCAGCGCAATCGCTGCGAATTCAAGGCCACGCGGCATCCGGCCGTCATAGACGAAGCCGTACACGAGCGCAAACAGGGTCTCAAAGACGATCATCTGGCCCGACAGCGTCAGCGGCAGCCGTTTCGCGGCGGCGTTCCAGAGCCCGTTGCCAAGCCACGATGCGCCGATCGCGAGAATCAGGTTCAGCACCCAGAACGCGTGCCAGCGCGCGTCGGGCGTCGGCGGCTGGACCGTGCCCGACGGCAGCGCCACGACAATCAGAAACAGGGCAAGGCCCAGCAGTCCGGTCGCGATGCCCCACAGCGTCGACCACTCGTGCCCGGTGAAGCGCGGATTGCGCTGCAGATAGCGTGCGTTTTCGACGGCGAACCAGGTCCAGCTGAGCAGCGCGCCGACTGCGCACAGCACCCCGACAATCTGCGACCCCAGGCCCGTATCGGCCGCCACGCCTGCAGCTTGCGCACCTCCTGCACCGAAAAACACATCGATATTGATGCATGCGATGCCGGCCAGCACGAGGCCAAGCGGCAAAACAAGCCTCGCCAGCGGCACGGCGCCGTGATCGCGGCGGCCGGCCAGTGTCACGGTCACCGGCAACACCCCGATGATCAGCGAGGTGGGGGCGATCCCGACCCGATGCACCGCCTGCGCAAGGAAGACGTAGTAGACGAGGTTCCCGGTCAGGGCCAGGCGGAACAACGTCAAAGCGTCGCCGAGCGTGAGCTTGGGCCATACGTTGCGGGCGATCGGCACGAAAGCGAGCAGCGAGACGGCGCCGTACATCATGTAGCGGCCCGCCGACAACAGCCAGGGCGAGAAGTCCGCAAGCAGCCGTGGGGCCAGGAAAACCGTGCCCCAGAGTGCGCCGGCCAGAATCCCGTAAATCACTCCGCGCTGCATGCTGCGTGCTCCTTCGTCTGCGTGTCTGTCGTTGAAGAAGGTACAGAGTAGGGGGCGGCGCAGATGTCTGTCTTGTGAAATTCTGCAAACCCGGAGGTAAAACCTGCCGCGCGAGTGGGGCACACCAACGAATCGGAAGACTTCGCGTATAATCCGCTTTTGCGCCTATAGGATTTGCTATGCGTCTTATCCAAAAAGCACTCACGTTCGATGATGTGCTGCTCGTGCCCGCGTTCTCCAGTGTCCTCCCGCGTGACACCAGCCTCAAAACCCGCCTCTCTCGCAATATCTCGCTGAATATTCCCCTCGTGTCCGCCGCCATGGACACCGTCACCGAAGGTCGCCTGGCGATCGCGATGGCGCAGCAAGGTGGTATCGGCATCGTCCACAAGAACCTCACCCCGGCCGACCAGGCGCGCGAAGTCGCGAAGGTCAAGCGTTTCGAGTCCGGCGTTTTGCGCGATCCGATCACGGTGCCCGCGCATATGAAGGTTCGTGACGTCATCGAACTGTCGCAACAGCATGGCATTTCCGGTTTCCCGGTCGTCGAAGGCCCGCAACTCATCGGGATCGTGACGAACCGCGACCTGCGCTTTGAAGCCCGTCTCGACGAGACGGTGCGCGCGATCATGACGCCGCGCGAGCGCCTGATCACCGTCAAGGAAGGCACGCCGCTCGCCGACGCGAAGGCGCTGATGCATCATCACCGCCTCGAGCGCGTGCTCGTCGTCAACGACGCGTTCGAGCTGCGCGGCCTCATCACGGTCAAGGACATTCTCAAGGCGACCGAACATCCGCTGGCCGCCAAGGACCAGCACGGCAAGCTGCGCGTGGGCGCCGCCGTCGGTGTCGGTCCCGACAATGAAGAACGCGTCGAACTGCTGGTCAAGGCCGGCGTCGACGTGATCGTCGTCGATACGGCACACGGTCACAGCCAGGGCGTGCTGGAGCGCGTTCGCTGGGTCAAGAAGCACTTCCCGCAAGTCGATGTGATCGGCGGCAACATCGCGACCGCGGATGCGGCGCGTGCACTGGTCGAGTATGGCGCCGACGGCGTCAAGATCGGTATCGGCCCGGGCTCCATCTGCACGACGCGGATCGTCGCAGGCGTGGGCGTGCCGCAGATCACCGCGATTGCCAATGTGTCGGAAGCGCTCAAGGGCACGGGCGTGCCGTGCGTCGGCGACGGTGGCATCCGCTTCTCGGGCGACGTCGCGAAGGCGCTCGCCGCCGGTGCGGACACCGTCATGATGGGTAGCATGTTCGCCGGCACCGAAGAAGCGCCGGGCGAAGAGTTCCTGTTCCAGGGCCGCACGTACAAGGCATATCGCGGCATGGGATCGGTCGGCGCGATGAAGGACGGCGCAGCAGACCGCTATTTCCAGGACAACTCGGCGAATATCGACAAGCTCGTGCCGGAAGGCATCGAAGGCCGCGTCGCTTACAAGGGCAGCGTCAACGCGATTCTGTTCCAGCTCACGGGCGGTGTGCGCGCGAGCATGGGCTACTGCGGTTGCAGCACGATCGACGAATTCCACGAGAAGTCGGGCTTTGTGGAGATCACGACCGCCGGCATGCGCGAATCGCACGTGCACGACGTTCAGATCACGAAGGAAGCGCCGAACTATCACGTCGATTGATGTTGATTGAGCGCGAACGGGCCGAAAGGCCCGTTTTCGCAAGAGGGCGGCGCGTGCGGCGTTTGCGGCGCAATCGGGCGGGCGTGACATTTGCGCAGCTCCTGGCACAGACAAGGAGAGAGCGATGAAACCGATCTTGCGGGCTTTGCTGGTCGTCGATGGCATCATCACCCTGGTGCTGGGTCTCGCGCTCGTTGCTTCGCCCTGGGCGAACACGATCGTCGCGCTTCAGGCGGTCGCGCCGCAGCCGCCGGCACTCGGCCAGTTGTTCGGCATCACGCTGCTCGGCTTTGCCTGGCTGCAGTTGCATGCGGCCTACGATGGGCAGCTCACGATCTCGGTTGCGCGCGTCAGCGGCCACGTGGGCTGGATCAGCGGGATTGTGCTGCTGGTCTGGCTGATTGCCTTGCATAGCGCGACCGTCGACACGAACCGTGCGTTTGTGTTCTCGGGGCCGGCGATTGCGATCGTGCTGCTCGTCGTGGGGCTTGGGCTGGTGAGGCTGGCGAGTGCCGTGAGGCGCCGCAATCTGCAACTGGCCGCCGGCGCCACATCGGCCGAAAACGCTGAGCGTGCTGCGCGCAAGTCGCGTGGCGTCGATCGTGAACGAGAGCTCGAACGCGAGCGAGCCGCGGCGCGCGGCATCGACGCCGAGCCGGTATTCGGTCATTCCGGTGCGCCCGAAAGCAAGGCCGGTGACCCGTGGTCCGCAACGTCCGCGAGAGCCGTTGATCCGACCGGTGCGCCCGTGCGAACCGTCGTCGATCCTGCGACCGGGCAGGAACGCGCCGTACACGAAAACGAGCTGCATGATCCGCGCGATCCGCGTGTCACGCTGCCGCCTGACGAAATTCGCAGGCCGTTATAAATGAATTCAAGCTGTCAGTCACTCTAGAACCTATGTCGACCGCACCCACCCACACCGTCCCGCATGACCGCATCCTGATCCTCGATTTCGGCTCCCAAGTGACGCAGCTCATTGCGCGTCGCGTGCGTGAAGCCCATGTCTACTCCGAGATTCATCCCCACGATGTCGACGCCGCATTCGTTCGCGAATTCGCACCGAAGGGCATCATCCTGTCGGGGGGGCCGAACTCGGTGACGGAGGAAGACACCCCGCGCGTGCCGCAGATCGTGTTCGAACTCGGCGTGCCGGTGCTGGGGATCTGTTATGGCATGCAGTCGATGGCCGAACAACTCGGCGGCAAGGTCGAAGGCGGTCACACCCGTGAGTTCGGCTACGCGGAAATTCGCGCCCACGGCCATACGAAGCTCTTCAGCGGCATCCAGGACTTCGAGACGGCCGAAGGTCACGGCATGCTCAAGGTCTGGATGAGCCACGGCGACAAGGTGACCGAGATGCCTGCCGGCTTCAAGCTGATGGCATCGACGCCGTCGTGCCCGGTCGCCGGCATGGCCGACGAAGAACGCGGCTTCTATGCCGTGCAGTTCCACCCCGAAGTCACGCATACGGTGCAGGGCCGCGCGATTCTCAATCGCTTCGTCCTTGAACTGTGCAAGGCACGTCCCGACTGGGAGATGGGCCACTACATCGACGAGGCCGTCGAGCACATTCGTGCGCAGGTCGGCAACGAGCACGTGATCCTGGGCTTGTCGGGCGGCGTCGATTCGTCGGTTGCGGCCGCGCTGCTGCATCGTGCGATCGGCGATCAGCTGACGTGCGTATTCGTCGATCACGGCTTGCTGCGCCTCAATGAAGCCGAGCAGGTCATGGAGACGTTCGCGAATCACCTCGGCGTCAAGGTGATTCATATCGATGCAAGCGAACAATTCCTGGGCAAGCTCAAGGGCGTGACCGATCCCGAAGCCAAGCGCAAGATCATCGGCGCCGAGTTCGTCGAAGTGTTCCAGGTCGAAGCCGGCAAGCTGACCGATGCGAAGTGGCTCGCGCAAGGCACGATCTACCCGGACGTCATCGAATCGGCCGGCAAGGGCAAGAAGGCCGCGCAGACGATCAAGAGCCATCACAACGTCGGTGGTCTGCCCGAGACGCTGAACCTCAAGTTGCTCGAGCCGTTGCGTGAGCTGTTCAAGGATGAAGTCCGCGAACTCGGTGTGGCACTGGGTCTGCCGCCCGCGATGGTGTATCGCCATCCGTTCCCGGGCCCGGGTCTGGGCGTGCGTATTCTCGGCGAGGTCAAGCGCGAGTACGCCGAACTGCTGCGTCGCGCCGATGCGATCTTTATCGAGACGCTGCGCGACACGATCGATCCGACGAGCGGCAAGTCGTGGTACGAACTGACGAGCCAGGCATTTGCCGTGTTCCTGCCAGTGCGCAGCGTGGGCGTGATGGGTGATGGCCGCACTTACGAATTCGTTGTGGCATTGCGCGCGGTGCAGACGCAGGACTTCATGACTGCACATTGGGCGCATCTGCCGCATGAGCTTCTGGGTCATGTGTCGAACCGCATCATCAACGAAGTGCGCGGTTTGAATCGTGTGGTCTACGATATTTCGGGTAAGCCGCCTGCGACGATCGAGTGGGAATAAGCGGGAGCTCCGGGGCTCGATGAACGGCCCTGAAAAGCGGCCCTGATACGTTAAGCCGTCCTCGCAGCGTTGTCGCAAACCTGCTCTGGCGCGCATCTGTCCTTTCCGGGCAGATGCGCGCCTTGTTTTTTGCCTCTCCTTAGTCGCAGCGCGTCAAGCCATGCACGGCACCCTCTTCTGTGTCTGCGCTGCGAACATTTCCATCTGACTCCACGTTTTAACGCTGACTCCTCGGCCCGCGTCGACGGGTAAACACTAGCCGTAAATTGGCAGGTTTGCGCCTGTCCGTGCTAATTCAGATAGTTCCGACTGCAATCATCCTCAACTGTGACGTATGCAGAAGGATGAGACATGCGAGTAGACATCAAGGCTTCAAATGCGTGCGCTGCTTCTTCCGCGGGGTTGGCGAGGCCGGGAGCAAGTGCCGGCGCATCAACCGCGCTCGGATTCGTCACGCAAGTCAGGAATACGGTTTCAAATATCAACCGATACGAAGTGGCCGAAGGTAGCTATCTTGCGATGCGCAACAAAGACGCTATCGGAAATGGTCATCCGCTGGACGCCATCCTGGATCAGGCGAAGGGGATGGTGCAAACGTCGTCTTCGCCACGCGACTATTTTTACGGGATAGGCAACCCGGGCGGCGGTCTGGCGGCGGGTCTTTGCTTTGGCGCGGGCACCCTGGCTTACCAAGGCATCATCGGAATCCCTGGCGCGTTCTCGGAGATCCAGGCCGCATCGGCCCGGCATAGTGGGCTTACGGAGCAGTGCGAGAAGGTTGAGCAAGCGCTTGGCAGTCTGAGCCAGGCGAAACCCGTTCTTTTGAGCGAAGCGATTGCCGTCGAATGTGCGGTGATGTTCGAGACGCACCTCAAGGACGAAATCAAAGCGGCGTTAATGCGGAACGCACGATACTCGAGCATCGGGGACATGGGGCTGCTGGGGAGCTCGAACACCACGTACAGAACGGGCATGAGTTTGTTGCTGAGCATTGCGGGTGCGTTTGTGCCGAACAGTCCCGGCCTGATACTGGTGACGGCCGTGTGGGGAGGCGTCGTTACGTTTGTGCTAATGCCCGTAGCGGCGATCACGACGCTTGCGTCAGCCGGTCTGATCATGCGCCAGGCAATAGAGAGCTGCAATCGCGTCGCGAACGAGCGGAAGCTCGTAGAGGACGTTGCTGCGAGCGAGCCACCTCCGCGAAATTCGTTCGAGCGCGAATTCGATACCTTTATCGACGGTAACTTGTCGGTGCGCGAAAGTTCCGCAGTCGTGTTCAAGCGATGGTGTGTCGCCTTTCTCGCCGGATCTTGCCTGTTCGCGGCCAGCGCGGTTGTCAGCGCAGTGTTCGGCGGTGCTGTGATGCTGGGCGTTGCTGCTTTGCTCGCAACACCCGTCGGCTTGGGCATTGCCATTGCGGGCGGTGTGATCGGGGGCCTGGTGTTACTTGTATGCTCCGTACGCTTCGTCAAGGCGTATGGCAAAAACAAAGCGCAACACAGTTATCGGTTGGATGATTCGCGCTTTCTGGGGCGTCGTTTCGACGATCTTCACACGACGTACGCCCATGCAATGAGTTCGTGTGTGGCGGCGTCCGACTCGGACAGGCTGCGCTCGGATGGTCTTCGAGCGGCTCTGCACGGCTTTCAGCGTCAAACGGACAATACGAGGCAGGCCTTTCTCATGATGGCAGCCGGTCCAGAAAAATACTATGAGTGGCAAGCCCGCGAGACCGATCGCGATGAGATCGGAGAGCTGACGAGCAAGAGAAGCCAGCCGTATAAGAACGTTCTGGCACGCGGACGATACTTCAGTGCCTACGTGAGCAAGCGCCTCAAGGGCGCAACGCATGGCGCGGCGCTCAGGGAGGCGCGATACGTGTATGGCCGATACGCAGACACGCTGACCGTGGAGGCGCTCGCGAGCTGGCTTGAGGGGGTAGATGACCTTTCAATCGTCAACACGCCGGAGGGTAAGAGTCGGCACGATGTGCTGCTCGAGCGTGAAAAAACTCAGCGGGCGTTACTGGTCAGCATGCTTGCGACACATCAGGAGTATCTGAGAAAGAAGACGCAAGCGTTCGAAGCGCTCCAGCAAACCTTCTTTACTTCGGAAAATTTGCCTTCCGAACTCGAAAAATCACTTGGCGCTGCGAAAGCGGAATACGAGAGGGATCGCGATCTGCTGACGGAAATCGATGCGCTCCTGACCGAGGCGCTTGCTACCCCGGATCGGAAGCCCCTTCGACTCACAGATCTCAAGCGTGAGTTTTTGCGTCTTCAGTCGACGCCTAAGGAAAGTAAGGCGCACTCGGATTCGACGTGTTCGCTGGATATGCGATTGGCACGCTACCTCCTTGAGGAAATGCCTGAAGAATTCGCGGCCACGCTCGACATTTTGCCGTCCATGCATGCGCATGCCTGTCACGTTCTTCATTCAATGAAGCTGCGCGAAGCTGAGAACGCACTTGCTGCGCTGGAGCGAGAGGGCGAACTGGCAGACTACATTCGCAAGATCGAGGAGCGTTCGCGGCGCCCACGTGAGACGAGGCATAGCGGCTGAGTTGACGCGTCGGAACATTGTCACGGCGCCACGCCAACAGATGTTCCGGGAGATTTCGCCCGAAGCGCGTCACATCGTTGTCTTTTTGAAAATGCTGACGTCAGGTAATGACAATCATTCTCGTTCTTTAGACCTGAACGAGGACGGCGATGACCGGTTTCGCATCAATTTCTCCAATCCCTCCACGGCGCGGCAGCGTCGGTTCGCAGCCCCGTCCTTCCGCAAAAACCGGAGTCGACTCACCCCCGAACGCGGACAGTAGCTTGACGGATGAAATCGCCTTTTGTGAGGAAGCAGAGGCCAGCGGTACAGCTACGCCGACTTCGACGGACGATGCCAAACCGACCTTCGTGCTCGACATCGATGAGTTGGCCACAGGCGGGGCCAACCTCATCAAGTACGCGAAAGTCGGTCAGGCGTCTGGCGGAAATGGTGGTACACACGAAAGCGATCACACCAGTGCCTTTGCGGCGTTCGCGAGTGATATTCGCGACGAGGCGGCGCAATTGGTCAGGAATCCGTTGGACTGGGTCAGGGAAGAAGGTAGCCCGCCCGGCAATGTCGCTGTCGGAGTCGGCACTTCCATACTCACGGCGGCGTGTGGACTTCTTGCTGTGAAATCCGGTTGCGAGACCGTAAGCGAGGCGTCTCAACGCTCTATAGAACTTGACCTCCGCGAACAAACGCATCGTCAACGGCTTCAGGACCTGCGAGCAAGCCAGGCCCACAATGTAAGTGAAGCGCACAACGACGAAAATGAGTCGACCGCGATCAAGCAGGCATGCGCAGCAGAACGGGTCACCCTGAACGACATCGGATCGGCGCGTGACGTCAATGCACTTGAGCGAGGGTCGGGTTTCAGCATGATCGTTTCGGGTGGTCTCACACTGCTGAAGTCATTGTGGGATTTGGGGGTTGCGGCATGGGCGGTGGCGGGGAACACCCAAAGCGCGCTTTTCGTGCTTTCGACATTCGTCGGCGGGGGAGTGGCAATCATTGTGATCGGCCCGGCTGTAGGAGCCGGCATGATGGCGCTTGGGGTTTTCTTCGTGATCCGGGCTGTGGCGACGGCCCGGGAACTGTCGCGAGATCGCGCGTTGATGCAACGGCTGGGCGCAAACGCCGCAAGTCAAAGCGATCCGATGGATCAGCGATTCTTAACGTTCATCGAGAAGAAATTCGATTCGCGGGAGGCGTCCGCTGGCGCAGAGGAAGGGATGAATCTCGGTTTCCTTTCCGGAACGATTCTGGGGCTCGGCAGCGCGGTCGGAAAGGTCGCTCTCGGACTCGCAGCGTGTGCCGGAGTCGTCACAGCCACCGCCGCGACACTTGGGTTGACCATTATTTTCGTCACGGGCATCGCCGGAGCGGTCATCATGGGAGCCTTCTCACTGAGTTTCCTCAAGACCGTTGGCAAGGCGAAAACGCGTGAAAGCTATCGCCTTGCCGAATCGGCGTATCTCGGGCGTCGATTCGATGATTGCCAGACGATTCACGCATTTAATCGTGACGATGGCGATGGCTGCTGCGTGCCATACGGGCTGAGGGCAGCGTTGTTTCAGTTCATGTCCGAGCGTGACGTGTCACGGCAGGAATTTCTGGATGCTGTGGCCAGGGCGATGAACAAATATCGCGCTTGGGAGAGTCGTGGGACCGACGACGACAAGACCCGGGATCGAGTGAGCAAGCAACGAAGAGTCACGAAAGACGCCGCCGCTGCCGTGCGCTGCGCGCGAACCTATTTGGGCCGATTGATATCGCGCTCAGGTCACCCATCGGCGCTCAGTGAAGCAAGGCAGGTCTACGCACGGCATGCCGACAGACTGACCGTCACCGGACTCGAAAAATGGCTGGACGGGCACGATGAGGCCGGCGCGCAACCCGGCAACGAGTACGCACAACGATCGTTGCTGACAGAGATGTTGACGATGCATCGCAATTTCCTGGACGTGAAGGCTCGCGCTTTTGAACAGTTTTCGCCCGCGTTTCACAAGGGTGGAAAGGTGTTACCCCAAGTGGAGCCGTCCTATTCCGACACTGTCCGCGAATACGAGCGCGATCGCGAGATCCGGCAACGCATTGATACATGCCTGAACGGCGATCATTCGTTGTCGGAGATGAAGCGTGAGTTTCTTCGACTGCAGGGCGTTGAGGTTGACGACGCGGCGCTTCGTGAAGGCAACGTGCGCTTGAACGAGCAGTTGGCCACATTGTTGATGGAGACACAGGCACATGAGTTCAAGCGCACGCGCGGAGTTGTGTTCGAGATGCAACGTCATGCCTTGCGGCTGGAAGATGAACTGCATATTGAGCGAGATGAATCGTCATTCGTCCCTGCCGCGGCATGAGCGTAAGTATGGCATCGGGGCAGTCGCTCGTTAGGTCGGTGCGTTTGTGATCGACATGACTGCGTACGTCATGTCAAACGCTAGCGGCGCACGACGAGGGCATCGCGGATACGGTCACGCGTCGCAGGGTCGACGTCGACGAGCACGTGTGTCTTTCCGGCGATCAGGGTGGCAACGGCGATTCCGTCGCGAAGCACGATGCGGTTGTTCGCGAGCGCGGGGACCTTGTCGCCGGGCAATAGCGTGCCACACAGGTTGAGCGGGTCGACACCGGAAATCGCGACGCAGATGCCGTCGTGATCACGCCGGCGAACCTCACGCAATACCGGAATGGCTTCGGGCAGGGCAAATTGCTCGCCGGTAATCCCTGCCACAAAACGGCCGCCGCGTATCTCTCCGCGCGCTTCGAGCCGGTGAAACACGGGCAGCAGCTCGCGCCATGAAGGCAGCCAGTCCGCTTCGCGTTCGAGCAAGCGCCAGAACACGACGCCGTAACGCCGCAACAGGACGGTCGCAATGTGCTCGAGCGTATGCGGATCGATACGTGGTTTCGGTCGGTTTCCTGGGGAAAGCGTATTGGCCGGCGACACACTGGTAGAGGACGTGCCTGCTTGAGCCTCGCCTTCTTCGATCGATGAAGACGCCGGAGTACGCCGGACCAGAGCCCAGCGACCAGCCTCATCCATCCCCACCGGCATGCCCCCGCGTGCCCCGCGCCGGCGTGCATGCATGGCCCGTTTCGCTGAGGGGAGCAATAGCGCCCGCAGGCCGGCAAAGCCATCTGCATTGACGACGCCCGTCGAAACGAGTTCGCCGAGTGCTTCTTCGAGTTCGGTCGGCAGCAAACGCGTTTCTGCGAGGAGTTCGTCAAAGAACATGGCACCGTGACGGGACAATGCCTCGAAGGCGCGTTCACCTCGCGTGGACATCTGCGGTGTCGTATCAAGATGCGGAAGCGCATTCCAGGTCGACAGATGGCGACGCTCGATCAGCACGATGGGCGTCGATCGCACAGGGCCGCCACTCGTTGCATGAGCCGGTTCCTCGAATCGCGTCCACACGACTTTGCCTGCGCGGCACAGGTCGTCGAGCCATTGCGGTGCGTAGTCCCTCACCCGGGCGGGCAGCAGATCCGATTCCCATGCGCTGGCGGCGGCCTCGAACCCTTCGAGCTGCGTGACCAGTTCCGGCAATGCTTCACGACCTTCGCGCCGCGTCGAACCTGAGACATGCTGCCAGTCGAGCAGAAAGCGCATGAAGTCCTGACGCTCGACGGGCTCGATTTCGCGGCGCAGACGACGGATCGTATAGCGATGAATGCGCGCAAGGAGATGTCGTTCGCACCACTGCTCGGTCACGGTGCCGGGCGAAAAACGCCCGCGCATCACATAGCCTTCGCCTTCGAGCCGCGCCAGCGCGATCGTCACGGTTGAGGCCGTGAGTGCAATCGGCGATGCGATCTGCTCGATCGTGAGCGGGCCGAAACCCGACAGACGGGCACGGATGAGTTCCACTGTCGCATCGTCGGACGTGAGCGCGCCAGTGTCAGCTTCAAGATCGATATCGCTGTATGCCGCTGTGCTCGCATCGCTTGAATGCGCGGTGTCGGCGGGTGTGCCCGTTATCGTTCGGACAGGCACGGGCACGGGCGGTGTCACCATGGCATCCGGGAACACTGCACGCATCTCGGCATGGCGTTCAACGGCGAACCACAACGCTTGACCGCTGCGCATCGACATCAATGATGCACGGCCTTGCTTCGAAAGCTCGGCCAGCCACGGCGCCCATTCGCGATTGGACGCAATCTCGTCCGTCGTGATGCAGCAGAGGCTCATCAACGCTTCGTGCATTTCATCGGCGTTGCGGACTTGCGGCCAGGCCTCGTCACGTACGCTCTGGATCGCTTGTGGATCGAGTGCGCCGAGATCGTCGGTCGACTCAGGATCCGTCCATCGGCGATTCAATACGGCTTGCGTACGGCGCTCCTCAAGCGGGGCATCATCGAGAAACGCGTACGGACGCGCACTCAATATCTCCATCGCAAGCGGCGAGGGCGCGGGCAAATCACGAGCAATCAGCTGGATCTCCGCGCGCTCGATGCGGCGTAGCACGTTGAGCCATAGCTCGGTGTCCATGGCTTCATGCAGGCAGTCGTCGAGCGTCTGATCGACGAGCGGGTGACTCGGCACTTCGCGTTCACCGACGACGTTTTCGATGCAGGCTGCCTGATCCGGAAATACCGACGCAAGCAGATCGTCGCTACGCATGCGCTGCAACTGCGGCGGTACCTTGCGTCCGCCCGAGTATCGAGGCAGGGCGAGCGACGTCGTGGCAGTCCAGCGCCACCGCACGTTGAACAGAGGCGCATCCAGCAGCGCCTGAATCAGCAGATGCTCGGCAGTCGCCGATTTCAGGTACTTCCAGACCTCGTCGAGTGCGAAGCTATGGCTCTCGGTCAGCGACAGAATGATCGCGTCTTCGGTGGCCGCTGCCTGCAGTTCGAAATTGAACGTGCGGCAGAAACGCTTGCGCAGTGTGAGCCCCCACGCGCGGTTGACGCGGCTGCCGAACGGCGCATGCAGCACCAATTGCATACCGCCTGACTCGTCGAAGAAACGTTCGAGAATCAGCGTGTCCTGAGTCGGCAACGTGCTCAACGCAGCACGCGATCGGGCGAGGTATTCGACGATCTGACGGGCGGCCGCGTCATCGAGGCCGACCTCGTCCATCAGCCAGGCAAGCGCTGCGTCGAGGCGCCCGGGATCATTCGCCAGGAGTTCATCGACCTTGGCTCGCAGACGCGACACGCCGATCGATAACTCGTCGCTGCGTCCCGGCGCCTCGCCGAGCCAGAACGGAATATTCGGTGCGGCGCCATGCGCGTCTTCGACGCGAACGCGACCCGATTCGACCCGAATGATCCGGTACGACGTGTTGCCGAGCTGGAATACGTCACCGGCGAGACTTTCGATGGCGAAGTCTTCATTGACCGTGCCGATATTCTGGCCTTGCGGTTCGAGGATGACCGCGTAGTCCGCGTTGTCGGGAATCGTGCCACCCGATGTCACCGCGGTGAGTTTTCCGCCTCGGCGTCCTCTGAGCGTGCCGCCGACGGAGTCGCGATGGACGTAGGCGCCGCGCACGCCGTCACGTGTCGTGTAGCCCGTCGCAAGCATGGCGACGACGTCGTCATAGCGCTCGCGCGAAAGATCGGCGTACGGCTGCGCCTGTCGCAACAGCGTGTAGAGGTCGTCTTCGCTCCACTCGCGCATCGCGACCTCGGCGACGATCTGTTGGGCGAGCACATCGAGCGGCGCATGCGGGACATGCAGCACGTCGAGTTCGCCGCGTCGCACGCAATCGAGCAATGCGGCGCATTCGATGAGGTCGTCGCGTGACACGGGAAACAATCGCCCCTTGGGCGTTCCCGTAACCTGGTGACCCGCGCGCCCGACGCGCTGCAGGAATGCAGCGATGCTGCGCGGACTACCGATCTGACAGACAAGTTCGATATCGCCGATATCGATGCCGAGTTCGAGCGATGCCGTTGCAATGAGCACGCGTAATTCGCCGCGTTTCAGGCGTTGCTCGGCATCGAAGCGAAATTCCTTGGCCAATGATCCATGGTGCGCTGCCACGGCATCGTTGCCGAGCCGTTCGGCGAGGTGGCGCGCGGCGCGCTCTGCCGTGCGTCGGGTATTGACGAAGACGAGGGTCGTGCGATGTGCGCTCGCCAGTTCCGCGATGCGATCGTAGACGCGTTCCCATGTGTCGGTCGACATCACGGGCTCGAGCGGCACCGGCGGCAATTCGAGGGCAAGGTCACGCGTGCGTGTATGACCGATATCGACCACTTCGCAATCGCCGCCGCCACCTGTGCCAACCAGAAAACGCGCGACGGTCTCAAGCGGCTTTTGCGTCGCCGACAGGCCAATGCGTGTCGGACGGCGCGCGCAAAGCGCGTCGAGACGTTCGAGGCTCAGCGAGAGATGCGAACCCCGTTTTGTGCCGGCGACAGCATGAATTTCATCAATGATGACGGTGCGCGTATTCGAGAGCATCGCGCGACCGCTTTCGGAACCGAGCAGGACGTAGAGCGACTCTGGCGTGGTCACAAGAATGTGCGGTGCGCGTTTGCGCATCGACTGGCGCTCTTGCTGCGTCGTGTCGCCAGTACGGACGGCCGTGCGAATCCCGTGATCGGGCAGGCCCATTCTCGAGAGCTCGGCCCCGATGCCGGCAAGCGGCGCTTCGAGATTGAGCCGGATGTCGTTGGACAGCGCCTTGAGTGGCGACACGTAGACGACGGTGGTCGCGTCGGGCAGCACGCCACCGAGCGTCAGGCTCTCGCGCACGAGCGCATCGATGGCGGCGAGAAACGCCGTCAGTGTTTTGCCGGAGCCCGTCGGGGCAGCGATCAGGGTCGGGCGCCCGCGATGGATAGCCGGCCAGGCCCGTTCCTGGGCGAGCGTGGCCGACGCAAACGTCGCGTGAAACCACGAGGACACCGCAGGATGAAAGTCGTCCCAGACGTCCGTGCTTGCAAGAACGGTATCGGTCATGGCGAGGCAGATGGGGGCAGATGTGCCCGATTCAATTGGCGCGCAGCGTCCATTGTGCGCTTTGTGCCGATGCGGTGTTCGATGCAGACGTCCCCGAACTTGCGTCGGGCAGGTCGATCCCACGAAGACTCGGCCGTTCATGCAGTCAGGGCACGTGACTCATAACAAAATAATAGAACGACCGTGCTCAAATAACAGTATGATGCCCATCATCCTAAATGCGATGATGGTACGGACGGGTCCACAGCGGCATGTTGGATTTCCGGTTGTCGCCGTCATTCGCGTCATCGGCACCCACACACAGCATGGAGGCGTGGTCATGAGTTTGGTCAACGAGTTAGGGGCAGGTCTGGACGGCATCGAGCAAATGCGGGCCATGATGGCCAAAGGGAAGCGCCCCGGCATTGCACAGTCGCTGGATTTTCAGTTGATCGAGGTCGAGCCCGGGATGGCGGTCTTCGCCGGCGTGCCCGGAAACCATGCGTACAACCCCATTGGCACGATTCACGGCGGTTATGCGGCCACGCTGCTCGACTCAGCATGCGGATGTGCGGTGCATACCAAGCTATCGGCGACGCAAGGCTATACGACCCTCGAACTCAAAGTGGCTTATCACAAGGCCATGACCCGCGACACGGGGCTCGTGAAGGCCGTGGGTAACGTCGTGTCGATCGGGCGGCGCGTGGCGTTCGCCGAAGCGACGCTGACCGACGCCGCGGGCCGGCTTTACGCATCGGCGACTTCGACGTTGCTGGTCTTTGAGAAAGAGGCGTGATGTGACGAGCCTGCTGATTGCGGCACGGCACACGTGCCGCGGTATGGCAATCGGACAGGGGCACGCCATTAATCCGAGCCCTTGATGTAGCGCTCGAGACCTTCGACAAGCGCGGCAAACGTGGCGCGGCACCGCGGGCTGTCGCGCAGATCCTCATGCATGGCGATCCACGTGTCGAGGTGCAGGTCGAAGGCATCGGGCAGCACACGCACGAGCGACGGATCGCGCTGCGCAGTCCTGACCTGACAGAAGCCAATACCGTATCCGGCGCGAATCGCCGCGAGTTGCGCGACGTCGCTATCGGTACGCAGTGCGAAGCTTTCGCGCGAGAACGGACCGAGCTTCGAGCGCGCACTGCGAATGAAAGACGTCTCGGCGTCGAATCCGACGATCGTGTGGGTATGGAGTTCTTCCCAAGTCGACGGGGTGCCGCAACGCTCGAGATAACTCCGATGCGCATGCAGACCCAATTCAATGTCACCCACGCGTCGGGCGATCAGCGCGTCCTGACTCGGCCGCACCATGCGCACGGCAATGTCCGCCTCGCGGCGCAACAGATCCTCGATGCGGCTCGATAGCGTCAATTCGATCACGAGTTCGGGATGCGCGGCCCGCAGGGCTGTCAGGATCGGCGGTAGGACTTCGATGCCGATGACTTCGCTCGCCGAAATGCGCACCGTCCCGCGGACCCCTTCGCCCTGGCCTGATGCGGCACGCAATAAGGCCGTCGCGGTTGATGCGAGCGTCTGGGCATAGGGCCGCAGGGCGAGTGCGGCTTCGGTCGGGATAAAGCCGCTTTGGGATCGTGTGAACAACGTGATGCCGATCGACGCTTCGAGCGCATCGATGTGCCGGCCGACGGTCGGCTGCGTCAGACCCAGGGCGCGCGCGGCACCCGACAGTGAACCTTCTTCGACAACGCCGAGAAACGATCGATAGAGATCCCAACTCGGCTCGGCGGGCGACACGGAATTCGACATGGTGGGCAGGGAAAAATGATGGCCAAGGATGGGGCTCGTGAACAGTCCGTTACCCCCGATCCGGTCTCCGTCGGCGCCAGCGAACCCGTCCGCATCGACTGGCACGAGCTTAGTGACCTGAGTTGAGATCGGAGATATTCATAAAAGTATAGCGACTCTACAAGGTTAGGCAATTTCGTTTTGATGCGGAACCGGCGACACTGGCTTCACGTTCACTCACATAGCAACAGGAGCCAGTCATGAGCCAGCAAAAAATCGCGTTGATCCTGGGTGCCACGGGCGGTATCGGTGGCGAAGTCGCTGCAGTGCTTTATCAGCGCGGATGGACAATTCGCGCGTTGCATCGGGATCCGCAGGCGCTTGCGGCGCGTAATGGCGCCTACGAGTGGGTGCGGGGCGATGCGATGCAGGAGGCGGACGTAGTCGGTGCGGCGGCGGGCGTTTCGCTGATCGTGCATGCGGTGAATCCGCCCGGATACCGCAATTGGGGCCAACTCGTGTTGCCGATGCTCAACAACACGATCCGTGCAGCGCGCGCCTCCGGCGCACGCATCGTGCTCCCGGGCACGGTCTACAACTACGGTCCGGATACATGGCCGGAGATCTTTGAACATTCGGCGCAGCACCCGACGACGCGCAAGGGCGGGATCCGCGTCGAGATGGAAGCGCGCTTGCGCGCTGCGAGCCGCGACGGCGTACGCAGCCTGATCGTTCGCGCCGGCGATTTCTTCGGGCCGCAGGCCGCGAATAACTGGTTTTCTCAAGGGCTGATCAAGCCGGGACAGCCCGTAACGCACGTGACCTATCCGGGTAAGCGCGGCGTGGGTCATCAATGGGCCTATCTGCCCGATGTCGCCGAAACGATGGTGCGTCTCGTCGAACAGGAGTCGCGGCTCGAGCGCTTCGCCCTGTTCCATATGGAAGGGCATTGGGACGCGGACGGCACGCAGATGGTCGGTGCGATTCAGCGCATCGCGACTGAGGGCCGCGTCTCGATCGATGCTTCAGAACCGTCCGTTGCGACCGGCGCGCGAGCCACGAACGCCACGAAAGCACCGACTGTTCGTGCGTTCCCCTGGTGGCTCGTGATGCTCGCTTCGCCCTTTGTGCCGCTGTTCCGCGAAATGCGTGAAATGCGGTACCTGTGGCGCGTGCCGGTACGCATGCACAACGCACATCTCGTGCGAACGCTCGGTGCTGAACCGCATACGCCGATCGACGATGCCGTGCGCGCAACGCTGAAGGGTCTGGGGTGCGTCGAACAGCGCGATATCGCTCCCCAGCCCGACGCAGCGCGCTTCGCCCATTAGCACAAAACGCTGATCGCACACGTTTGCAAGCCAAAATTGGACGCGCGAGGGACTCATCTAATTTTGGTTTCCGCAGTGCAACCGAATCCTGTGCGAGAATAGCGCCGTTGCCTTCGTTGGCGGCCCCGTTGCACCACTCTGGGGCTTCGAAGGCCCGGTCAAATGGGTGGAAAATCTGTGAAGCTTCTTGATGCGCTGATCGAACAACGGATCGAGGCCGCCATCGCGCGTGGCGAGTTCGACGGGTCGCTTGAGGCGGCCGTTGAGTCAGTGTTCGGAGGGCAGCAGGCGCTGCTAGGTCATCACGAACACTGTAGTGTGATTGCTCAGCGAATCGCTGAACGTATCAAGGAACGCCGCGCCGCGCTCTCTCACGGCGAGGTATAAACCGGTGTGAACCGGCAGTTTTCTTCGACGTCGGCCCGCGAAAGCCGGGAAGACGTTCACGCCGAAACCCCGAATCCCATAGACTGGGAGAGGCGGGGCGCTACAGGGTCAGGCGCGCGTGCCGCGTCGAATTCCGCACCCAACACTATGTCTGAGGATTTTGTTCAAGAGCACGATGCTCGCTGGATGCAGCTTGCAATCGATGCGGCGCAACAAGCGCGTGCCGCCGGCGAGGTTCCTGTCGGCGCCGTTGTCGTGCGCGACGGTGTCGTCGTGGCGACCGGATTCAATCAGCCGATCGGTACGCACGATCCGTCCGCCCATGCCGAGATGGTCGCATTGCGCAATGCGGCAAAAGCGCTCGGTAACTACCGATTACCGGGCTGCGAACTCTATGTCACGCTCGAGCCCTGCCTGATGTGTGCGGGCGTCATCATGCACTCACGCATTTCGCGCGTCGTGTACGGAGCGCGCGATCCGAAAACCGGTGCATGCGGCAGTGTCGTCGATGCGTTCGCCGAGCTGCGTCTCAACCACCACGCGGGCGTCGTGGGTGGCGTACTCGAGACCGAATGCTCGACGCAGCTTTCGCAGTTTTTTGCGGATCGTCGCGCAGCCATTCGAGCCGAGCGCGCTGAGCGCGCCGCTCAGGCCGACGTTCCACCCGACTCCCTGACCCCACGCAACGCGCGCTGAAGCCGATGCGCGCTTCGCCTTCCAAGCCGGAGACCCTGCATGTCGCTTTCGATCGAAATCATTGCCCCGTCGGGATATCCGAACGATGCCGCCACCGTGGCGCGCGGCGTCGCGAGGCTCGAGCGCGAGGGTGCGATCGTCAGCGGTGCGGAGGTTGCGCATCGTCGCTTCGAGCGGTTCGCGGGCACCGATGAAGAGCGTCTTGCGGATTTGAATCGGCTTGCGGATCCGCGGCGGCCGCTTGCGGATATCGTCATGGCGATCCGCGGCGGCTATGGCGCGACGCGACTGCTGGATCGCATCGATTACGCGGGCCTGCGGCGGCGCCTCGAAGGCACATCGACGATGCTCGTCGGTCACAGCGATTTCACCGCCATTCAGCTTGCCTTGTTGGCCAAGACGGGGCTGATGACGTTTGGCGGCCCGATGCTCGCCGGCAACTTCGGTGCGCTGAACGACAGTTACAGCAGTTTTATGCACACGCATTTCTGGCGTGCGGTTCGCGACACGAGCGTCAATATCGAGTCGACGCATCAACAATCGCACACCCTCAACGTCGGCGGCACGCTATGGGGCGGCAACCTGGCCATGATCGCTTCATTGATCGGGTCGCCGTATTTGCCGCGTATCGACGGCGGCATCCTGTTTCTGGAAGACGTCGCCGAGCGTCCGTACCGGATCGAACGCATGTTGTACCAGCTGCATCAGGCGGGCATTCTCGCGCGCCAGCAGGCGATCGTGCTCGGTGACTTCTCACAGAGCGATCCGGTGCCGTATGACAACGGCTACGGCTTGCCGGAAGTCATCGCGCAGATTCGCGCGTTGACCGGTGTGCCGATCCTGACGGGACTCAAGTTCGGCCACATCGACGATATCGTGACGCTGCCCGTCGGCGCGCCCGCGCGTCTGTTCAGCGATCCGGACGGCTTCGTGCTCGAGGCTACGGGCTATCCGTGCGCGGGTCGTGCGAAGGTCGGCGTTCAGGCCGATTGACCTGGCGGTGCAGGCCGGCGCCATACATCCGGTCTGACCGTCACTATCTCGTTCGTCATATGGGCGGGCTGCGTCGATTTCGCTACACTCGTTTCCACGTCGCGCAGTCAGACGCGACCCAGTGAGACTACCGAACGATGCCCATCGACAAGCACTACCCGCGTGACCTCGTCGGCTACGGCCGGCATCCGGTGCAGGCCAACTGGCCGGGAAAGGCCCGCGTGGCCGTCCAGTTCGTGCTGAACTACGAGGAGGGCGGCGAGAACTGCGTGCTTCACGGCGACCCGGGGTCCGAGCAGTTTCTGTCCGAGATCGTCGGTGCGGCCTCGTATCCGGCTCGCCATATGAGCATGGAGTCGATCTACGAATACGGCTCGCGTGCGGGCGTCTGGCGCATTCTGCGTGAGTTCGAGAAACGCGGTTTGCCATTGACCATCTTCGGTGTGTCGATGGCGCTCGAACGCCACCCTGAAGTCGCGCATGCGTTCGTCGAGGCCGGACACGAGATCGCGTGCCACGGCTGGCGCTGGATTCACTATCAGGACATGCGGCCCGAGCTCGAAGCGGAGCACATGCGGATCGGCATGGAGACGATTGAACGCGTGACCGGCGTGCGTCCGCTTGGCTGGTACACGGGCCGCGATAGTCCGAATACCGCACGGCTGGTCGCCGAATACGGCGGGTTCACCTATCAATCCGACTACTACGGCGACGATTTGCCTTTCTGGACCGACGTCGAAGTCACGGGCGGCGAGATCCGGCCTCAGCTGGTTGTGCCGTACACGCTCGACACGAACGATATGCGGTTCGCAACGCCACAGGGCTTCAACACCGCCGATCACTTCTACACCTATCTGCGCGACGCGTTCGACGTGCTATACGAAGAAGGCGAAGAGGTGCCGAAGATGTTGTCGATCGGTATGCACTGTCGTCTGCTTGGCCGACCGGGCAGGTTCCGTGCGCTGCAGCGTTTTCTCGACTATCTCGAGCAACACGATCGCGTGTGGATCACGCGTCGCATTGATATCGCAAATCACTGGATGTCGGAACATCCGTATGCGGCGTCGGTACAGATGGAGGGCTCGCGATGAATGCCACGGTACATGCACGGCGCTACGCGCTCGAAGACCTGTCGGCCATGCCGCAAGATGAGTTTATTGCGGCACTCGGTGGCGTGTTCGAACATTCGCCGTGGGTCGCGGAGCGTGCGTGGGTTCACCGCCCGTTTGCCACAGTCGATGCATTGCATGCTGCGATGCGTGATGCAGTGGACACCGCGGATGTGTCGTTGCAGATGGCGTTGATCAACGCTCACCCCGAACTGGCCGGCAAGGCCGCCATCCGCGGCGAGCTGACCGCGGAGTCGACGCGTGAGCAAAGCGGTGCCGGCCTCGACCAATGCACGCCTGAGGAATACGCGCAGTTGCAGGCGCTCAACCGGACCTATCGCGATACCTTTGGTATTCCGTTTATTCTGGCCGTGCGCGGCTATGACCGCGCCGGCATTATCGAACAGATGCGTCGCCGCATCACGAACGATCGGGACACCGAGACCCGCGAGAGCCTTGCGCAGATCTACCGGATCGCGCGCTTTCGCCTCGACGACCTGATCGCCTGATCATCTGCCCACCGATTTCACGTCAAGGACTCATCCGATGGCATTGCCTACGCTCGATCCCAACGCTCCGGAATTTACTCGCCGCTTTGTCAATCTGGCGGACCCGCGCCTCGGTGCGCAGGCTCTGGAAACAAGCGACGATTTCTTCGCGCCGATGGCGCGCATGCTGAACCCCGAACCCGCTGTCTTTATCCCCGGCAAGTACGACGACCATGGCAAGTGGATGGACGGCTGGGAGACTCGTCGCAAGCGCGTGACAGGGTACGACTGGTGCATCGTGAAGCTCGCGCGTGCCGGGGTGATCAAGGGCTTCGATATCGATACGAGCCACTTCACGGGCAACTATCCGCCTGCGGCCTCGGTGGAGGCGTGTCATCTGGCCGACGGGAAGTCGCCCGACGCCGGCACGCAGTGGACGGAGATCGTGCCGTCGCAATCGTTACAGGGCAATAGCCATCACTACGTGGAAGTCAGCGCGACGAGCGCGTTTACGCATTTGCGGCTCAATATCTATCCCGATGGCGGGATCGCGCGCCTGCGCGTGTACGGTCAGCCGCTGGTCGACTGGACGCATGCCGATCGCAGCGCGCTGATCGATCTGGCGGCCATGGAGAACGGCGCCTATATCGTCGGCACGAACAACCAGCACTTTGGTCTCGCGTCGACGCTGCTGATGCCGGGTCGCGGTGTGAATATGGGTGACGGATGGGAAACACGGCGTCGTCGCGAGCCGGGTAACGACTGGTGCATCGTCGCGCTCGCGCATCCCGGAGAACTCAAGCGCGTGATCGTCGATACGGCGCACTTCAAGGGCAACTACCCGGACCGATGCTCCCTCCAGGCGGCGCATGTGCAGGGTGGCACCGATGCGTCGCTGATCACGCAGTCGATGTTCTGGCCGACCCTGTTGCCCGAGCAAAAGCTTCAGATGGACAATGTGCACACCTTCGAGTCCGAAGTCGCGGCGCTCGGACCTGTGACGCATGTTCGGTTCAATATCTTTCCGGACGGCGGCGTGTCACGGCTGCGGTTGTTCGGGCAGGTTGCCTGAGACGCCCGCATGGGTAAAGCGTTGAATCGATCAGAGTAACCGCGTCGGTTACACACGACGCAACGCGTGGTCGCTAGTTGATTCAAAACGCACGGGAAACCGATGCGTTGCAGAAGAGGAAGATGACGATGCCAGTGGATGAAACACGCAGCGAAGCTCGGGTGCTATCCGTCGAAACACTCACGCGCGAGGCGTTTGCGCCGTTTGGCGACGTGATCGAGCTTGAAGGAGCGCGACACTATCCGATCAATCTGGGGACGACCGAGCGTTACCACGATCTCGCTCGCGTCGACACGGGCGATGAAGGCGGTCGCACCTTGATCAATGTGTTTCGTGGACAACCTCGCGAATTGCCGTTTGAAGTCACGATGATGGAACGCCATCCGTTGGGCAGTCAGGCGTTTATTCCGCTGCACGGGCGTCCTTACCTTGTGGTGGTCGCGCCGGCAGGCGATCTCGATGCCCAGGCATTGCGCGCCTTCGTGGCGCGCGATGGGCAGGGGGTCAACTTTGCGAAGGGCGTCTGGCATCACCCGCTGATTGCGTGCGGCGAGGTCAGCGACTTCATCGTCGTCGATCGCGGTGGCGGCGGCGTCAACCTCAATGAGCAGACGCTGCCGTTTTCCTACGTGCTTCCCGTCGACGCACTGGTCACGGAGTAAGCGTATCCAACAGCGTTTCGATTCGCTCGAAACGTTCTGAGGCATGGCTTCGGAGGCGAACCGCGGTTCGCGTCGACCGGCGCACGCAGTTCGCCCTGACGAACGTAATGACCTCGCGACTTACCGCTGTGCGCCCGCTGTAAACCACGCGCCGAGCTTCGTGCGTTCCTCATCGGTGATGTGCGTCACATTGCCGAGCGGCATCGCCTTGAGTTGCACGGCCTGCTGATAGATGCGCTGCGCATTCAGTGCAATACCGTCGGGTGTGTCGAGCAGAACGCCCGCGGGTGCGCTGCCCATGAGCGTCGGATGTGCCGCATGACACTGCACGCAACGCGCGGCGATGATCGGCTCGATATCGGCGAGTTTCACCGAAGTCGCCCCGGCGGCCTGCGCAGGCACAGGCTTCGGGAACGTCCATGCAAAGGCGCCAAGAATCAGCACAATCCCGATAAGCGGCAGATACCACAGTGTCTGATCGCGGTGACGCATCACGAAGAACTGCCGTATTAACGCACCCGCCAGCATGATCAGTGCAAGGATCGCCCAGTTATACGGATGCGTGTACGTCATCGCGTAGTGATTCGACAGCATCGCGAAGACGACCGGCAGCGTGACATACGTGTTGTGCACCGAACGCTGCTTGCCACGCTTGCCGTAGATCGGATTCGGCGCCTCGCCGCGCAGCATCGCGGCGACCATCTTGCGCTGGCCCGGGATGATGATCATGAGCACGTTGGAGGTCATCATCGTCGCGAGCATTGCACCGATGATCAGATACGCGGCGCGGCCTGCGAACACGTGGCACGCGACATAGGTCGCAAGCAGCACATAGAGTCCGACAGCCACGCCAAGCAACGTATCGCGTTGACCCAGCAATCGGCACAGCGAGTCATAGACGATCCAACCGACGACCAGAAAACCGATCGCCGCCGAGATCGCGACGACGGGCCCCATGTCGAGCACGTTCTTGTCGATCAGATACGTGTTCGGACTCGACAGGTAGACGATGCAGAACAGCGTGAAACCCGTGAGCCAGGTCGTATAGGACGGCCAGAACGACCAGTGCAGTTTCTCCGGCATGTTCGGCGGAGCCACGGTGTATTTCTGCATGTGGTAGAAGCCGCCGCCATGCACATGCCAGAACTCGCCGAACACGCCTTTTGGCATCGTGGCGGGGTCCTTGGCGGGACGCAGGCCGTTATCGAGCGCGACGAAGTAAAACGATTCGCCGATCCATGCAATCGCGACGATCACATGGAACCAGCGTGCGACAAGACTTAGCCAGTCGGTAATGAAGCCTTCCATTGTGTTGGTGTCCCCGGTCAGCTTCCGCGATAGGTGCTGTAGCTCCACGGCGAGACGAGCAGTGGAACGTGATAGTGCGCGTTGGCATTGGCGATGCCGAAACGCAGCACGACTTCATCGACGAACGGCGGTTCGGGTAGAGCGACGCCCGAGGCCGAGAAATATTGACCTGCCTGGAACACGAGTTCGTAGCGACCCGCGACAAGGGCGTTCCCTTCGAGGAGCGGGGCGTTGCATCGTCCATCCGCGTTGGTCGTCGTGTCGACGAGGCGCGTGCGCGTGTCGCCGTCGATGCGAAACAGTTCGACTCGGATGCCGGCGCCCGGCCGTCCGTGCGCCGTGTCCAGCACGTGCGTGGTCAGTTTTCCCATTCGCGGTCCCTGGCGGATTCGTGGAGGCTTTGTGGTGGCTTCTTTTGGTGACTCTTTCTGGTGATTGCTTATACGGCGTGTTTCTGCGGACGTCCTGGACGCGCTGTCCGGCCTGCCGATGGCGTGCGGCCATTGTAGGGACGAACAATATCGGATGCGCATGGAATCGTGAAAATAAGACGAGCGACATATCGCGCATTCGGCCGCACATATTGCCGCCGCAGCAGCGCTTCGGTACGGTAGCGGCTTCAAGAAGGTGACCCGCCATGACGTCTGCCAACCCTCCTGCCAATCCGTCCGAAAACGTGCCCGCCAACGCTTCCGACCGGACGTCTGCGCAAGGCCGCACGCTGCTTGCGCGCAACGCCGATCTGCTCGTGACCATGGACGAGACGCGTCGTGAGATCCGCCAGGGCGGCCTTTATATCGAAGGCGGCCGCATCGTTGCCGTCGGCCCATCGGACAGCTTGCCGGCCGAGGCAGACGAGGTCATCGATCTCACAGGGCACGTCGTCACACCGGGACTTGTCAACACGCATCACCACATGTATCAGAGCCTGACCCGCGTGCTGCCGGCAGCGCAGGATGCGGAGCTGTTCGGCTGGCTCACGAACCTCTATGGCGTCTGGGCGGGCCTGACACCCGAAATGATCGAAGTCTCGACGCTGACCGCGATGGCCGAACTGCTGATGTCGGGCTGCACGACGTCGAGCGATCACCTCTACATCTATCCCAATGGCTGCCGTCTTGACGACAGCATTGCGGCCGCGTCGCGCATCGGCATGCGTTTCCACGCGACGCGCGGCAGCATGAGCATTGGCCAAAGCCAGGGTGGGCTGCCGCCCGACGCGGTCGTCGAACACGAGGACGCCATCCTCGCCGACACGCGCCGGCTGATCGAGACGTATCACGACGACGGACGCTACGCGATGCTGCGCGTCGGCGTCGCACCGTGTTCGCCGTTTTCCGTGAGTCGCGATCTGATGCGCGAATCGGCCGCGCTCGCGCGCAGCTACGGCGTGCGACTGCATACGCATCTTGCCGAGAACACGAACGATGTCGCTTACAGCCGTGAAAGGTTTGGCATGACGCCCGCGGAGTACGCGGAAGACGTCGGCTGGGTCGGGCACGACGTCTGGCATGCGCACTGCGTGCAGCTCGACTCGGCGGGGATCGGTTTGTTTGCACGCACGGGAACGGGGGTCGCGCATTGCCCGTGTTCGAACATGCGGCTTGCCTCAGGCATCGCGCCCGTGCGGCGCATGCGAGACGAAGGCGTGCCGGTCGGCCTGGGCGTCGATGGATCCGCATCGAACGACGGCGCGCAGATGGTCGGTGAGATGCGTCAGGCGCTGTTGCTGCAGCGCGTCGGATTCGGTCCGGATGCGCTGACGGCACGCGATGCACTCGAGATGGCAACGCTCGGCGGCGCGCGCGTGCTCGGCCGCGACGATATCGGCGCGCTCGCGCCGGGCATGGCGGCCGACTTTGCCGCATTCGACCTGCGCACGCTGGCGTTCGCGGGCGCGCAGCACGACCCGCTTGCCGCACTCGTTTTCTGCGCGAGCGAACGCGCGGCGTGGACGGTCGTGAACGGCAAGGTCGTTGTGCGCGGGGGACATCTCGAAACGGTCGAGCTGGGTCCGCTTGTCGAGCGACACAATGCGTTGTCGATGCGGCTGGCCGGCTAACGCGTATATGACCGCCGCTTATGCAGGCAGCGCCTATGCAGGTGGCGCTTACGAACGCAGCACCTACGCAGGCAGCACTTACACAGCCGGAGCAATTTCGCTGACGGTTTTCATCGCATCGGTCACCAGGCCGCGCAGCCACTTCACTTCGTCCGAATAGTGACTGCGCTCGTGCCAGAGCTGGTAGTACTGCATCGGCGGAAAGTTCGTCGGTGCGGGCAAGACGCTGAGGGGCAACAAGCGCGCAAAGTGCTCGGCAAAAGAGCGCGTGGTCGTGAAGATCAGGTCCGACTTGGCGAGCACGTACGGTGCGACATTGAAGTAGGGCAGCGTGACGACGACATTGCGCTTGAGGCGTTCTCGCGCGAGGTGCACATCGATGGCGCCGCGCTGGCCAACCGAGTAGGGCGTCGGCGCGAGGTGAGGCGCGCTCAGGTATTGCTCGAGCGTGAGGGCGCCGCGTCGCGCGAGGGGGTGCGTATTGCACATCAGGCACACGATCTCGTCGACGAACAGATTCGAAAGGTGCAGTTGCTCGGGCGGTTCGGGCCAGTTGCCGATCACGATATCGAGCTTGCCTTCCTCGAGTGCAAGCTCGTAGTCGAACGACGGTCCGAGCGAGTGGAACTCGAGCGTCGCGGTCGGCGCAGCCTCGCGAAACCGCTCGACGACGGTCGGCACGAACAGGGCGTTCAGATAGTCGGGACATCCGATCCGGTAGGCGCGGATCGAGGTGGCGGGGTCGAAATTGTGTTGCTGGAAGCGAATGCGCTCGATTTCGCGCAGCGCATTCTGGACGGGCTCGAGCAGCTGCAGGCCGTATTCGGTCGGCACCATGCCCGCCTTGCCGCGCACGAGCAAGGGGTCGCCCGTGATGTCGCGCAGGCGCCTGAGCGCCGCGCTGATGGCCGGCTGGGACTGGTTGAGCTTGACCGCGGCACGTGTGACGCTGCGCTCGGTCAGCAGCGTGTTCATCACACGCAGCAGGTACGTGTCGATGGCTTCGCGTTGCTGACTCATTGAACTCTCCGCATGCTTCGGGTTTATACGATCTGGATGATGATGAAGGGCTGTCGCTATATTGTTTCTAATATGCCTAAAAGCAAGCGTCAAGCGCGGTTCATAGATCAATCTGTCCGTTCGGTCAGGCTGTCTCATCGGCGCTGAAATCAGGGCGTTTACGGATTTTGACGCGCTCGACGCCATGCCCCGTTTTGGGTATCGTCGGTCGCAAAAGGGGGCGGCTCGCGGGCTGCTCCGATCACGATAATGTACACACGGCAACAGCGAACGAGAGGCGAATGAAACCACCCGTCGAACACCGCGCAGCCGAGTCAGCGCGTCTGGTGCTGACCGGTATCACGAAGCAATACCCGGCCGTGCTCGCCAACGACAACGTATCGCTGACCGTGATGCCTGGCGAGATCCACGCCGTGCTCGGCGAGAACGGCGCGGGCAAAAGCACGTTGATGAAAATCATCTACGGTGCGGTGCATCCCGATGCCGGCGAGATCGTCTGGGAAGGGCAAAGCGTCACGATTCCGACGCCGTCGGCCGCGCGGCGGCTGGGCATCGGCATGGTGTTCCAGCATTTCGCGTTGTTCGAGACGTTGACCGTCGCGGAGAACATCGCACTGGCGCTCGATGAGCCGTTCGACCTCAAGGTATTGGCCAAGCGGGTACGTGAAGTGTCGACCGAATACGGGCTCGACGTCGATCCTCAGCGCCACGTGCACAGCCTGACCGTCGGTGAACGCCAGCGCGTCGAAATCGTGCGGTGCCTGCTTCAGAACCCGCGGCTGCTCATCATGGACGAGCCGACCTCGGTGCTCACGCCGCAGGCCGTGCGCAAGCTCTTTGAAACGCTCAAGCGGCTCGCCGCTGAAGGCCGCAGCATTCTGTACATCAGTCACAAGCTCGACGAGATTCAGGAACTCTGTACCAATGCGACTGTGATGCGCGGCGGGCGTGTGACCGGGCATGTCGATCCGCGTGGCGAGACGACCGCGTCGCTGGCGACGCTGATGGTCGGACATGCGTTGCCCGAATATCAGCGCAAGACGCACGAGCGCGGCGAGACCTTGCTGGCCGTCGACAAGCTCACGATGGAGAGTGCCGACCCCTTCGGCACCTCGCTGCTCAACGTCTCGTTTGAACTCCGGGCGGGCGAGATTCTCGGCATTGCGGGCGTGTCGGGCAATGGTCAGGCAGAGCTGCTATCGGCGCTGTCGGGCGAGTCGCGCGCGCCGCGTGCCGATGCGATCCGGCTGCTCGGCAAGGCAGCGGGACGAATGGGCGCCAACGAACGTCGTGCTCTCGGGTTTGCATTCGTGCCTGAGGAACGTCTGGGTCGCGGCGCCGTACCGTCGCTACCGCTGTCGGACAACGCGTTGCTGACCGCGCACCGGCAGGGCATGGTGCACAAGGGCTGGCTCAATCACCGTGCGATGCGCGCGTTTGCCAAGCGCTGTATCGAAGCGTTCGACGTGCGCTGCGGGGGAACGGAAGCGATCGCGCAAAGTCTGTCGGGCGGCAACCTTCAGAAGTTCATTGTCGGACGCGAGTTGCTGCAGACGCCAAAGGTGCTTGTCGTCGCACAGCCGACATGGGGCGTCGATGTCGGTGCGGCCTCGTTTATCCGGCAGCAATTGCTCGACATGGCGGCAAAGGGCGCCGCGATCCTCGTGATCTCTGAAGAACTCGACGAACTGTTCGAGATCAGCGATCGCCTTGCCGTGATCGCGCGCGGCAAGCTGTCGCCGATCCGTGAGACGCACGAGACCAACGCCGAGCAGATCGGCCTGTGGATGGCGGGCCTGTTCGACGCGCCCTCCGGCTCGCTTGAAGACGCACAACCTGTCGTGGCCAACGCCTGAACCTCATGAATTTGCCCTTTCAACTCGAGGCGCGTGTCGCGCCGTCGCGCACGATGCAGCTTGCCGTGCCGCTCGCCGCCCTGTTGCTGACGCTTGTGATCGGATGGCTGATCTTCGGATTAGTCGGACGCGATCCGGGTGTGGCGATGAAAGCGTTCTTTATCGACCCGATCTCCAGCCGTAACGGGCTGTCGGAGCTGCTGCTCAAGGCGTCGCCCTTGTGCCTGATCGGGCTGGGACTCGCGATCGGCTATCGCGCCAATGTCTGGAACATCGGCGCTGAAGGTCAGATGCTGGTCGGCGGCATCTGCGCAGCCGGGGTGGCGATCTATATCGACAACGATGCAGGCTGGTGGCTTCTGCCGCTGATGATGCTCGCGGGTGTCGTGGGCGGCATGCTGTGGGCCGCGGTGCCGGCTTACCTGAAGACGCGCTTCAATACGAACGAAACGCTCGTGAGCCTGATGCTCACGTATGTGGCGACGCAATTGCTGATTTATCTCGTCAGCGGACCCTGGCGCGATCCGAACGGGATGAATTTCCCGCTGTCGCAGTCGTTCTCTGACGACGCGTTGTTTCCGCGGCTCTACGCCGGACTTCACTGGGCGTTCTTTAAGGGCACCCGGTTGAATGCTTCGATCTTCGTCACGGTGATCGCGATCCCGGTCGTCTGGGCGTATATGAAGAAGAGTTTTGCGGGCTTCAGAATGAACGTGGGTGGCCTCGCGCCGCTTGCAGCGCGTTACGCCGGCTTCTCGGATGCCCGCACGATCTGGGCGTCGCTGCTGATCAGCGGTGCAACGGCGGGTTTGGCCGGCGTGTCGGAGATTGCGGGGCCGATCGGGCAACTGCAATCGACGTGGTCTCCGGGCTATGGCTTTACGGCCATCATCTGCGTGTTCGTCGGCCGTCTGCATCCGATCGGTATCGTGCTCGCGAGTCTGTTGATGGCGCTGCTGTATCTCGGCGGTGAATCCGTGCAGATCTCGCTGCAGTTGCCGCAGGCGATCAGCGGTGTGTTCCAGGGGCTGTTGCTGTTCTCGCTGCTCGGTTGCGATCTGCTCGTGAACTATCGCATTCGCCGCCGCGGGGCGACGGGGCTCGCGCATTGAGCCGCGCGATGAACCGTGAATTCAGCCGCGCGTTGAACTGTGCATCCAGTCACGCAATGAATCGCGCACTGAGTCGCGCATTGAGTCGCGTATTGAGTCGTTATGTCAGCCACGTAGCGATGCCCGCACTGAACCTGGCACTCCGCGCCGAAGGTCTCATCGAGATGAAGGAAGTTACCGTATGAATCTGGGTCCGATCACCGCGCTGTGCGCGAGCGCCGTTGTCGCCGCGATCCCGCTGATGCAGGCCGGGCTGGGCGAGCTCGTCACCGAGAAATCGGGTGTGCTGAACCTCGGCGTCGAAGGCATGATGCTGATGGGAGCGGTCTCGGGCTATGCGGCCCTGACGATGACCGGCAACCCGTGGATCGGTCTGGCCGCGGGCGCAGTTGCCGGGCTGCTGATGTCCGCGCTGTTCGGTGTGCTCACGCTGGTGCTGCTCGCCAATCAGGTTGCCACGGGTCTTTCGCTGACGATTTTCGGCATTGGGCTGTCTGCCTACATTGGGAAGCCTTATACCTCCGCATCCGTGCCGATCACGGTCGCAACGATGCCGATTCCCGGCTTGAGCCAGATCCCGGTCATCGGGCCGGCGATCTTCTCGCGCACGCCGGTCGACTATCTGACGGTCGTGCTGTTCATTGTGGTTGGCCTGTTTCTTTACCGGTCGCGCGCGGGGCTGGTGCTGCGTGCGGTCGGTGAGTCGCCGGGCGTTGCGCATTCGGTCGGCCATCCGGTGCTCGCCGTGCGGTTCGCCGCGACCCTGTTCGGTGGCGCGATGGCGGGCCTTGCGGGCGGCTACTACACGATCATTCGCCTGCACGGCTGGCAGGAAAACATTACCGCAGGCAGCGGCTGGATCGCCCTGGCACTTGTCGTGTTCGCCACGTGGCGCCCGGGGCGGCTGATTGTCGGCGCCTTGCTGTTCGGCTTCGTGATGACGCTGCAGTTCTACGGTCAGGTGCTCGGTATTGCCGTGCCGACCCAGTTCCTGGCCATGCTGCCGTATCTGGCCACGGTCGTCGTGCTCGTGGTGATTTCGCGCAACCGGAATACGATCAAGCTCAATTCCCCGGCTTCGCTCGGCAAGCCGTTTTTTGCGGGCAACTAAACAAGCGCAACGCCCGCCCGGCGGGGCGGTGCGACGTTGCGTCGCACCGCCAGGATCGCCCCGTGCACGTGCGGTCACGGTGAAATGCTAAAATCGCGGACTTTCCAGCCTATTTCTTCCAAAGGGCGCGCGCAGTGCTGTCTACCGCCAATATCACCATGCAATTCGGGGCGAAGCCCCTGTTCGAAAATATTTCCGTCAAGTTCGGCGAGGGCAACCGCTACGGACTGATCGGTGCGAACGGGTGCGGCAAGTCCACCTTCATGAAAATCCTCGGCAGCGATCTCGAGCCGTCGGGCGGCAACGTCATGCTCGACCCGAACATCCGCCTGGGTAAGCTCAAGCAGGATCAGTTCGGCTACGAGGAAGTGCGGGTGCTCGACGTCGTCATGATGGGCCACACCGAAATGTGGCAAGCGATGAGCGAGCGCGACGCGATCTACGCGAATCCCGACGCGACCGAAGACGACTACATGCGCGCGGCCGAGCTCGAAGGCAAGTTCGCCGAATACGACGGCTACACCGCCGAAGCGCGTGCGGGCGAGCTGCTGCTGGGCGTCGGTATTCCAATCGACCAGCACAATGGCCCGATGAGCGGCGTGGCGCCGGGCTGGAAGCTGCGTGTGCTGCTCGCCCAGGCGCTGTTCTCGGATCCGGACGTGCTGCTGCTCGACGAACCGACCAACAACCTGGACATCAATACGATTCGTTGGCTCGAGGATGTGCTCAATCAGCGCAACTCGACGATGATCATCATTTCCCACGATCGACACTTCCTGAACCAGGTCTGCACCCATATGGCCGACATGGACTATGGGACGCTGAAGGTGTATCCGGGCACGTACGACGACTACATGCTGGCGTCGGCGCAAGCGCGCGAGCGTCAGGTCGCAGCGAACGCGAAGGCGAAGGAACGTGTCGCCGAACTGCAGGACTTCGTGCGTCGTTTCTCGGCGAACAAGTCCAAGGCGCGTCAGGCCACCAGTCGTGCGAAGCAGATCGAGAAGATCAAGGTCGAGGACATCAAGCCGTCGTCGCGTCAGAACCCGTTCATTCGTTTCGAGTTCGAGAAGAAGCTGCATAACCTGGCCGTCACGGGCGAGGCGATGACGAAGACGTATGAGCGCACGATTTTCCGCAATCTCGACCTGACCGTTCAGGCCGGCGAAAAGATCGCGATCATCGGTGAAAACGGCGCAGGCAAGACGACACTGCTGCGTTCGCTGGTCGGAACGACGCCGGTTGATGGCGGCTCGATCAAGTGGGCGGAGAACGCGAGCGTTGGTTATATGCCGCAGGATACGTACGAAGAGTTTCCTGACGACATGACGCTCACTGACTGGATCCAGCGCTTCACGCAGGAAGGCGACGACGACCAGGTCGTGCGCGGCACGCTAGGCCGTCTGCTATTTGGCGGCGACGACGTGCGCAAGTCGGTCAAGGTGCTGTCCGGGGGCGAGAAGGGCCGGATGATTTTCGGCAAGCTCATGCTCGGTCGCCACAACGTCCTGATGATGGACGAGCCGACGAACCACATGGACATGGAATCGATCGAGTCGTTGCAGATTGCACTCGAACGCTTCAACGGGACCCTCGTGTTCGTGTCACATGACCGTGAGTTCGTGAACGGCCTTGCATCGCGGATCATTGAAGTGCGGAATGACGGGACGGTGAAGGATTACCACGGCACGTACGAAGAGTATCTGGCGAGCCAGGGGATCGTTTGATCCGGGAGGCCGACTGCCGGCATTCCTGAAGCACCACGAAAAAGCCACGCTTATGCGTGGCTTTTTTGCTCTCTGGTTCCGCCAAATGTGAACGACGTCGACGAGCGCGGAAAATTCAGAATAGCCGCTCAACCCTTCTCGCGCGTGAAGCGCATTGCGGTGCCTTCGCGTTCGATGCGGTTCCAGACGGCGCGCTTTTCTTCTTCGCTCAGAAAGACCCAGTTCGATACTTCGACGGCCGTGCGGCCGCAGCCTTTGCAGATTTCGTCGAACAGGGTCGAGCACACGCCAATGCAGGGGCTGTCGGGAAGGTCGTTGAGGCTGGACATGAATCGGCTGGATGGATCAGGGCCTATAGGTTGACACGGCAGCGTCAGGGACGGCCTGCGTGTAGAGGTCGACCGATTATACGGAAGTCGGCCGACCTCGTTCTGGCCCGATCTCGTGACCTGCAGTGCACTATCTATCCGTCGCTTTTCTCGTGGCCGTTTGCGTTCGCATCATCGCGTGATGCTGTATCCGATCCGGACTGAGTTCGAGTGGTGGTTGTAGTCGATCAGTGTTTCGCCGTAGCCACTGAACACGCCGAGCCACACGTATCCGCCAAAGCCACTACCGAACAGCTTCTGAAGCGGGTAGGTCAGTTGTGCATCGATGCTGCCGTAGTGACTTGCGGTGCCCTTGCGAAGTGTTGTGGCGAGTTCCAGAGCATCGGGGTCGCCGTATTTGATCAAGAGATCGACGTAGCCGCGATATTGCTGAATATCGGGGTTATCGCTCTTTTCAAAGTAGTAGTACATCTTCGGCGCGATCACGAGGCGATTGCCGAGCACGTTATTCCACGTGAAGATCGGGCGCACGAATACGGTGTTAATGCTACGCGAGTTCGTGCCGTCCTTGCCGTTCGATTCATGTTCGACACCGGTCTCGATGCCGAGCGTAGAAAACCAGCTCGAGCGCACGCCAGTATCGGGCAGGTAGTAGAACAACGAAGGCCGGAAGTTTGTGTCCTTGAACGGCTTGGAGTCTTTACTCAGATCCCAAATCGACAACTGTGTGTAACCGAAGTACAGATTGTCGAAGAGCGATCGCGAGCGAGGGTCACTGGGTTCGAAAAGACGGTATTTGAAGCTGAGCTGGAACTTCGCAGTCGTATCGCCTTCGCTCGGACCCAGTGCGAAGTAGACAGGCTCGTTGAATGATATCCGGGTCGTCTCTGTCACCAAGGGCGCGGATGCGGATGGGGTTGGCGCGACGGAGCCACCGGCCGACGCAGCAGACGCCTGCGCGGGACTTTCCGTCAACGCACCCGGCGCAGCGCTCGCATTTGCACCGGCGGCTTGGTCAGCGGCGCCTGTACCGCTTTGCCCACCACTCAATGCTGGCGTTTGGGGCGACGCAGTCGGTCCTGCGACCGGCGCGTTGGCGGCCCAGTTGAGGACCACGACGCTGGCCGCCGCATCGAACGTGACGGGCGCAATCTGCACTGTTCCACGAACGTCCTTTGGCCACGCAGCGCTGTAGGCAATCTTCTTGAATTGTCCCGACGTCAGTGTGACGGCGGCAGGCACTCCCGCTGCGTGATGCAGCTTGAGCCGCCGTGGAGCGAGGCCGTCGGTCGTGACGATATCGACCTCGATCTCGTCAGGGACCTCGTATCGTTGCTCGCCCGCGTCATCCTGCGATAGCAGCAGGACCATCTCGAGAGGCCGCTCTCCCGCGAGCTCACGCGCTGGCTGCAACAGTGTCACGGTGGCCTGTGCGGTGTCGATGAGCAGCGCGCCCGAAAGGGCGAACAGCGCCTGCGCGATCAAGCGTCGCGGAGTCAGGGTCGTCGGGATCAACGTCAATGCGTGTTCCTCCTGGGAACGGCTAAGAGTGACTTCGCCCAACGTTCGGCGCAGTGCTCGGGTTGTGAATCGGCGAGGGCGCTTGCCCGCCTTGTATCGACCCGACGCTGGCCTGCATCAGCCTGTACTGGCCTGCATCGGGTGGCACGCGATTGTCCTGTACCAAAAGCAGGGATAAGTCTGAATCAGCGTCAGGCTTTGCCGCTAGTCACTTGCACACGTGAACCGTGAGTGCGCTTTCTATCAGCGTCGACGTCACAGCGGGCACGGTCGATCGTGCTCGCGGGCCTTCGGCCGATACGCGGTAGAAATTCCCGTGCCTGCTCCCGGACTGTCAGTCGGGATGGGGAGAGCGATACGCAGCGTGCGCGAATGCGGACGGTGAAGTACGGCGGTGAACTAGGGCGGTGAACTACGGCGAAGAGGTACGGCAGTGAGGTACGGCGGTGAGGTACGGCGGTGAAGTACGGCAGTGAAGATGGGCCAACGCGCCGGATAACACCGGCGGGTCAGCCCTTCGCTCATTCAGCGTGCTCGATCAGCGTCAGCGTGCCCGATCAGCTCGTGGCAGCTTGCCAGAGCAATGCGCCATTCATGATGAGGATGATGGCCGTGCACGCCCACGCAGCGAACAGCGCGAGTCCGCCGACACGCCATTTGCCCATCAATCCTCGATCCGCTGCGAAGCGCACGAGCGGAATCACGGCGAGCGGCAACTGAAGACTCAACACCACCTGGCTCGCCACAAGCATTTGGTTCGACCCATGCTCGCCAAACAATGCGACGGCGCCCAGCGCAGGCCCGATGGCGACGACGCGCGTCATGATCGTGCGCTGCCAGGCCTTGACCTTGATGTTCAAGAAACCTTCCATGACGACCTGGCCGGCGAGCGTCCCCGTCACGGTCGAATTGAGACCGCACGCAAGCAGCGCAGCTGCGAAGAGCAGACCGGCCCAGTGATGACCGAGCAACGGTTCGATCAGACGTTGCGCATCGGCAAGATCGGTCACGGTCGTGTGGCCCGATGCGTGGAACACCGCCGCTGCAAGAATCAGCAATGCCGCGTTGATGATGAACGCGAAGCCGAGCGAACCAAATGTGTCGGCGTTCACGCCGCGCAACGCTGCACGGACCTCATACGAGCGACGCGTACCGCCGTGTTCCTTGACGAGGGCAGAGTGCAAATACAGGTTGTGCGGCATGACCGTCGCGCCAATGATCCCGGTGGCGAGCCAGAGCATGCCCGCATCGGTCACAAGCTTCGGCGACGGGGCAAAGCCCGCAAGGGCTGCATGCCAGTCGGGACGGGCAAGCGCAAGCTGCACGACGAAGCACAGCGCGACGAACAGGATCATCGCAGTCACGAGCGATTCGAGCGAGGTCGCGCCGCGCCGCGGCAGGAGCAGCATCACAAAGCTCCCGACTGCGGCAAGCAACACGCCCACCGTCAGCGAGACACCGAGCAACAATTGCAAGGCCACGGCACTACCCACCACCTCGGCCACGTCGGTCGCAATGATCGCGACTTCGCTTGCAAGCCAGAGCACCTTGGCCGTGCGCGGCGAATAATGCTCACGCGACAGCTGCGCGAGATCCCGGCCCGTGACCACGCCAATACGCGACGACAACCATTGGAGCAGCATGGCCATGATGCTGGCCGCTGCGACGACGCCAAGCAGTTTGTAGCCGAACTGCGCACCGCCCGCGAGGGAGGTCGCCCAATTGCCCGGATCCATATAGCCGACGGCGATCAGCGCGCCCGCGCCGACGAAGCTGAACCACGTGCGCACGGGGCGGACGACCGGTGCGGTCGGGGTCGTTGCAGCGCCGCCCTGTGCGGGCGAATCCGGCGCGGACGACGGCGGTGCGACGAGGGTCTGAGTGGCTTCCATGGCTGTGCTCTCGGGCCGGGGGCGAAGCCGGCGTTTTAACCGTTGTTCATGCAAATGATAATAGTTCTCATTGCGTCCAGCCATTTGATAAGTCCGATCAGGTCAATAAATATTGTCGATGAAGCTCTGCTGCCCGGAGCGGACAAGGCGTGCTACCTGGCTGGCGGGTCCGATTTCGCCGCGGATTCGTGGCTCGGAGACTCAGCAGGCAGACGCTTGTGGCGACACATGGCTGCTAACCGGGACACGCCGCAAAATATCCCAGCATCAGTCAGCCGGCCCATACGCCGTCGACCTCCGTTCTGCCCGCAGCTTTGCAAATGCCACCGGCGGTCACTCGGAGACGATCCGGGCCGGCCGCGCTGTTACAACAGATGACAGCACGATCGCACGTCTTGCGCCACGGGCCCCTGACGCGCTCTCGGGTTATTCGCAATGGACGTGCGAGAGCACGCGATTCCCATTTGTTGCGAGCCTACGCCTTACGACGTTGTAATCCTCTAAAACGCAAAAAAAACGTGCACAAGAGCTTTAATCCCTCAACGTTTTCAACAATAATGACGCCCGGCTCGCGGTCGGTTGATTTGTGCGCGACGAATCATTTTGGCGGCCCGCCGACTCGTGTACTTTGAGCACCGTCGGCGCTGTGCGACGGCGCTTTTGCGCCGATCCATCCGAAAGAAAGACGAAAGGGACCATGGGCCCCACAGGGACCCATCGAGACGACAGAAGCGCGATCGCGAGATCGTGACTGGACGGAGAACACATGATGAACGGGAAGATGCGCACGGGTCTGGTTCGCGCCGCGGCGCTGCTGATGGCAACGGCAGCAGCAGCCGCTGCCGGTACGGCCGTCGCGAAAGACACGCAGCTCAATGTCTATAACTGGTCTGACTACATCGCGAAGGATACGATTCCGAACTTCGAGAAGCAGACCGGCATCAAGGTCAAGTACGACAACTACGACAGCGACGACACGCTCCAGGCCAAGCTTCTGACGGGCCACTCGGGCTACGACATCGTCGTCCCGACGACGAACTATGCGGGCAAGCAAATCGCCGCTGGCATTTTCGAGCCGCTCGACAAGTCGAAGATCCCGAACCTCAAGAATCTCGATCCGAATCTGATGTCGCTCGTCGCGGGCGCCGATCCGGGCAACAAGTACGCGGTGCCCTGGGCCTACGGCACGACGGGTCTCGGCTACAACGTCCAGAAGGCGCAGGCCGCGCTGGGCGCAGGCGTGGACCTCGACAGCTGGGACGTGCTCTTCAAGCCTGAAAACCTCTCGAAGCTGAAGTCGTGCGGCGTGTCGGTGCTCGACGCCCCGGACCAGGTGTTCGCGGCAGCGCTGCACTACATCGGCAAGGATCCGAACAGCACGAACCCGGCGGACTATCGCGCGGCGCTCGAGATGCTCAAGAAGATCCGCCCGTACATCACGCAATTCAATTCGTCCGGCTATATCAACGACCTCGCCGGCGGCGACATCTGCTTCGCCTATGGTTTCTCGGGCGACGTGATCATCGCGAAGAAGCGCGCTCAGGAAGCAAAGAAGTCGTTCTCGATCAACTATCTGATCCCGAAGGGTGGTGCGCCGATCTGGTTTGACGTGATGGTGATTCCGAAGGATTCGGCGCATAAGGAAGCCGCGCTCGCGTGGATCAACTACATCGAGACGCCGGAAGTCCACGCCGCGATCACGAACGAAGTGTTCTATCCGAGCGCCAACGCCGAAGCACGCAAGTTCGTCGCGAAGGACGTGGCCGACGATCCGGGTGTCTATCCGACGCCCGACGTGCTCAAGACGCTGTTCCTGCTCAAGCCGCTTCCTGCCGATATCAATCGTCTCGAAACGCGCTTGTGGACTGAGTTCAAGACGGGCCGCTAAGCCCGTTCAGGGCCGCAACAGCACGCGCACGGAGACACTGCGCAACGACGTCGTCAAAGCCCCCGGTCGCTCGGGGGCTTTGTTTTACTGCAAGGAGAGACCCCAAACATCATGAGTGAGCTGTCGAACGCGCGAGTGGCCGGGGCCGCACCGGTCGCAAGTGGCGCCCGCACAGGCGGCGACGCCGAACGCTTTGTCCAGGTCGTGGATGTCGTCAAGGATTTCGGCGGCGGCACGCTCGCCGTCGACAACGTGAACCTCTCGGTTCGCAAGGGCGAGATCTTTGCGCTGCTCGGCAGCTCGGGCAGCGGCAAGTCGACATTGCTGCGTATGCTCGCAGGTCTTGAAACCGCGACGAGCGGCAAGATCCTGATCGATGGGGAAGACCTCGCTGCGATGCCGCCGTATCGCCGGCCGGTCAACATGATGTTCCAGTCGTATGCGTTGTTTCCGCACATGTCGGTGGAGGGCAATGTCGCCTTCGGCCTGCAACAGGAAAAAACGCCGAAGGACGAAATGCGCGAACGCGTCGCGAAGGCGCTCGAGCTCGTGCAGATGTCGCGGTATGCGAAGCGTAAGCCGCACCAGCTTTCCGGTGGCCAGCAACAGCGTGTTGCGCTGGCGCGCAGTCTCGTCAAGCGCCCGAAGGTGCTGCTGCTCGACGAACCGATGTCGGCACTCGACAAGCAGATCCGTCAGCGCACGCAGATCGAAGTCGTCAACATCATCGAGTCTGTCGGCGTGACGTGCATCATGGTCACGCATGACCAGGAAGAGGCGATGACGATGGCGCACCGGCTCGCTGTGATGAGCGAAGGGCGCATCGTGCAGATCGGCACACCGCATGAAGTCTATGAGTTTCCGAATTCGAAGTTCTCGGCCGAGTTCATCGGCTCGACAAATCTGTTCGAAGGCACCATCGTCGAAGACGAAGCCGATCACGTCTGCATTGACAGTCCTGCGCTGCCCGCGAAGATTTATGTGAGCCATGGCATCTCCGGCACGATCGGCATGGGCGTGACGGTTTCCGTTCGCCCCGAGCGCGTGGCCGTGTCGCGCACACAGCCCGCGCAAAACGCGAACTGGGCTGCCGGCACCGTGAAGAACCTTGCATATATGGGCGGTTACACGCTGGTCCATCTGGTGCTCGATTCGGGACGCAAGGTCGTGGCGAATGTATCGAGTCTGGCGTTGTCGGAACTCGGGGAAGTCGACACGGACTCGCGGATCTACGTGTCGTGGAGCGCAGGCTCCGGTGTGGTGCTGGTCAAATGAGCACGCTGCCGAAGTGGATCGAACGCGTGCGCCCGTCGGGCCGCACGCTGGTGATCAGCGGGCCGTTTATCTGGTTGCTGCTGTTCTTTCTCGTTCCGTTCATTCTGGTCGTCAAAATCAGTTTTGCCGATCAGCAGCTTGGCATTCCGCCGTATACGGAACTCGCGACAATCAAGGACGGCGTGATCAATATCGCGCTGCAGCTCGGTCATTATGCGTTTCTATTGACCGATTCGCTGTATTTCGCGACTTACGTGAATTCAGTTAAGGTCGCGGCAATCACGACATTATTGTGTCTGTTGATCGGCTATCCGATGGCGTATTACATTGCGCGCTCGAATCCAGGTACGCGCAATTTGCTGATGATGGCGGTGATGCTGCCGTTCTGGACATCGTTTCTGATTCGCGTTTATGCGTGGATCGGGATTCTCAAGAATAACGGTCTGCTCAATCAGTTTCTGATCTGGACCGGAATTATTCACGATCCGATCGAGTTGTATCATACGAATATCGGTGTCTATATCGGCATGGTGTATTCGTATTTACCATTTCTGGTGATGCCGCTGTATGCGCACCTCGTTAAAATGGATTTGCGTTTGCTTGAGGCGGCCTATGACCTGGGCGCCAAACCCTGGGTCGCGTTCTGGCGAATCACGATTCCTCTGTCGAAGAACGGAATCATTGCCGGATGCTTGCTTGTGTTTATTCCGGCGGTGGGTGAATACGTGATTCCGGAATTATTGGGTGGTGCGGATACGCTGATGATTGGCCGCGTCATGTGGGATGAATTCTTCAATAACGCCGACTGGCCGATGGCCTCGGCGGTGACCTGCGCAATGGTCTTGCTGCTGCTCGTGCCGATGGCCTTGTTCCAGTATTTCCAGAATAAGGAACTGGAGGAGCGTCGATGATTCGCCCCCATCGCGGTCTTCAAATCACGATGCTCGGCATCGGGTTTGCGTTTCTCTATATTCCGATTCTGAGCCTGATCGTTTATTCATTTAATGAATCCAAGCTCGTCACGGTCTGGACGCAGCTGTCGCTCAAATGGTATGCGGCGCTCTGGGATGACGACGAGCTGATTTCAGCGGCATGGCTTTCATTGCGAATCGGTTTGCTGACGGCGTTTGCGTCGGTGATTATCGGAACGTGGGCCGGTTTTGTGCTTGCGCGTTTCGGACGCTTTCGGGGATTCACTTTATTCTCGGGCATGATCAACGCGCCGCTCGTGATTCCCGAAGTGATTCAGGGTATTTCGCTGCTGCTGCTGTTTGTCGAAATGGGGAATCTGATCGGCTGGCCTGCCGGGCGCGGCATGCTCACGATCTGGATCGGCCACGTGATGCTGTGTATTTCGTATGTGGCGATTATTGTCCAGTCGCGCGTGCGTGAACTCAATCCGCAACTCGAAGAGGCTGCGCTCGATCTGGGTGCAACGCCGCTCAAGGTGTTCTTCGCAATCACGTTGCCGTTGATTTCTCAGGCGCTGATGGCGGGTTGGCTGCTGTCGTTCACGCTGTCGATCGACGACCTCGTGTTGTCGGCGTTTCTTTCAGGACCCGGTTCGACGACACTACCGCTCGTGGTGTTCTCGCGTGTGCGTCTCGGTTTGAATCCGGAAATGAACGCGCTCGCGACGCTGTTTATTACGGTGGTCACGATTGGCGTTGTCGCGGCGAATTTCTTTATGCAGCGCGCTGAGAAGCGACGGTTGATGGGCGTGGCCTGATCCCAAACCAGTCCCTGCGCAAAACAAAACGGCCCCGAACTACAAGGTTCGGGGCCGTTTTTTGTTGGTGCGATGAAACGTAATGCGGACGTCAAATAACGATTATTCGAGCATCAAGCAACGGCCATGCTTCGAATCAGTTTCTGAATAAACGTCTCGCACAACACAATCTGTTCGAGTGAGACGAATTCATTCGGCTTGTGGGCCTGCTCGATATCGCCCGGACCGCAAATCACGCTCGGGATGCCGGCGCGTTGAAACAGGCCGGCTTCAGTGCCGTAGGCGACCTTATGCGTCTCACGATTCGCAGTCAGTCCGCGGACCAGTTGAGTGATCGCATCCTGTTCGGATGCCTCGAGTGCGGGCGATGACGAGCGGCGGGTGAATTCGATCGCCGCATGCGGCACGATCTTGCGCATTTCGGGCTCGAGCACATCGCGTGCGTACGCTTCGATTTGCTCAATGATCTTCGACGAATCGACAGCCGGTAGCGTCCGGTATTCAAAGACGAATTCGCACAACGCGGGCACGGTGTTCACGGCAATGCCGCCGTGAATGGTGCCGACCGATGACGTCGAGAAGGGCACATCAAACGCCTCGTCGAACGGGCCTTCGCGCTTGAGCGCATCGGCGATGTCGCGGATCTGGCAGATCAGGCGCGCTGCGTATTCGATCGCGTTCACGCCGCGCGGTGTCAGCGAGGAGTGCACCGCGTGGCCCTTCACGCAGCATCGGTAGGAGCTGATGCTCTTGTGCGCGACGATCGGACGCATGCTCGTCGGCTCGCCGACGATGCAGCCATCGGGACGCACGCCGCGTGCTTGAAGCTCTTCGATCATCGACGGAGCGCCGACGCAGCCGATTTCCTCGTCGTACGAGAAAGCGAAGTGCACGGGTTTGTCGAGCCGGGTCTGGAGCAGATCGGGCAACGCCGTGAGCACGACGCCGATATAACCCTTCATATCGCAGCTGCCGCGGCCGTAGAGCTTGCCGTCGCGTATCACCGGAGAAAACGGGTCGCTTTCCCAGTCCTGTCCGTCGACGGGCACGACGTCGGTGTGACCGGACAGCACGACGCCGCCTTGCGTCGCGCCGTTGGCGGCAGGCAAGGTCGCGAAGAGGTTGGCCTTGTTGCGGCCGGCGTCGTAGGTGAGGGTCGAGTCGATGCCGCTCGACTTGAGGTGATCCCGGACGGTCTCGATAAGCCCGAGATTCGACTCGCGGCTCACGGTGTTGAAGGCAATCAGGCGCTCGATCCAGTCGAGCGATTTCGGACGGGCGTTCTGCTGCGCTGCGCCGGACTCGCCCACGACACGCGCGCTTTCGGCGATTTCGGACATGACAACTCTCCGTGCGGATGGATCAGGGGATCATAGCGCAAGTCGGATGAGCCGGTTTTTGAAGGCCCGGCGACAGCGCGGGTAAGCGCCGCGCGCGGGCGGTGGCATGCGGGTTTATACCTATCTTTGGTGCGGCGAGCGGCCCGCGCAGCCGGGCAACGCGCGCGGCGTCGAGCGGGCCAACGAGCACGCCTGTGAGTGCGCCTATGAATGCGCCAATCAGCGAATCAACTACCGGGACGGTGCCGTGGTGCGAGCCGGTGCCCCAAGCGCACGCAACGTCTCCTTGATCGTCGCAACACGCACCGGCAGGTCCGGGCTGCGGGTCTCGATCCGCAGTTTGTCCTGCCCCGCGAGCTTGATGTGCCGATTCTTCTGGACCATTTCAATGATCCGGATACCGTCGATCGGCGGATTCGGGATGAACTGGAATGCGATCACATCCTCCGACGCATCGATCTTCGCGACACCCAGCGGCTTGGCAGCGAGCCGCAAGCGATGCGTTTCGATCAAGGCCTGTGCCTGCGACGGCAGCTTGCCGAAACGATCGACCAGTTCTTCGTGAACGTCATCGATCGCATCGCTCGTTTCGCAATTCGCGAGCCGCTTGTAGAGCGACAAACGCTCCTGCACATCGCCGCAGTAATCCGACGGCAGGATCGCCGGGATATGCAGGTTGATCTCGGTCGTCGCCGCGAGCGGCGCAAGCAGGTCGGGTTCCTTGCCGGCCTTGAGCGCCTTGACGGCATCGTTGAGCATGTCGGTATAGAGCTGGAAGCCGATCTCGTGGATTTCTCCCGATTGCTTGTCTCCGAGCACCTCGCCGGTCCCGCGGATTTCGAGGTCGTGCATCGCCAGATAGAAGCCCGCGCCGAGCTCTTCCATCTGCTGAATGGCCTCGAGCCGGCGCTGCGCCTGCTTGGTCAGCGCGCTCGGGTCGTGGACCATCAGATAGGCATAGGCCTGATGGTGTGACCGGCCGACCCGTCCACGTAACTGATGCAGCTGGGCGAGACCGAATTTATCGGCCCGGTGCAACAGGATGGTGTTCGCACTCGGGACGTCGATACCCGTTTCGATGATCGTCGTACACAGCAGCACATTCGCGCGCTGCGACACGAAATCGCGCATCACGCGCTCGAGCTCGCGTTCGTGCATCTGGCCGTGGGCGACGACGATGCGCGCTTCGGGCATCAGTTGCTCGAGATGCGCGCGGCGGTTCTCGATCGTTTCGACCTCGTTGTGCAGGTAGTAGACCTGGCCGCCACGCTTGAGCTCGCGCAGCATCGCTTCGCGCACGACGCTGTCGTCTTCGCGGCGCACGAAGGTCTTGATCGCGAGCCGCTTCTGCGGCGCCGTGGCGATGACCGAAAAGTCGCGCAGCCCTTCGAGGGCCATGCCGAGCGTACGCGGAATCGGCGTCGCGGTCAGCGTCAGCACGTCGACCTCGGCACGCAGCGCCTTGAGTGCTTCCTTCTGCCGCACGCCGAAGCGGTGCTCTTCGTCGATGATCACGAGGCCGAGCCGTTTGAACTTGACGTCGGGCGAGAGCAGCTTGTGCGTGCCGATCACGATATCGACCGTGCCTTCGTTGAGAGCCTGGATCGATGCGGAAACTTCCTTGGTCGTCTTGAAGCGCGACAGCTCCGCGATTCGCACGGGCCAGTCCGCGAAGCGGTCCGAGAAGGTCTGGAAATGTTGTTCGGCGAGCAGCGTCGTCGGCGAAAGGATGGCGACTTGCATACCGCCGAGCACGGCGATGAACGCCGCGCGCAGTGCGACTTCGGTCTTGCCGAAGCCGACGTCGCCGCACACGAGGCGGTCCATGGGTTTGCCGCTGGTCATATCGGCAATGACCGCAGCGATGGCCGATGCCTGGTCGGGGGTTTCCTCGAAGCCGAAGCTTTCGGCGAACTTCTCGTAGTCGCGCGGCTCGAGCGGGAACGCATGCCCCTGGCGCAAGGCTCGACGGGCATAGAGGTTGAGCAGCTCGGCGGCCGTGTCGCGAATTTGTTGGGCCGCTTTGCGGCGTGCCTTGTCCCATTGTCCGGAACCCAGCGCATGCAAGGGGGCGGTGTCGGGGTCGGCACCGCTATAGCGCGAGATCACATGCAACTGTGATACCGGAACGTACAGTTTGCTTTCGCCCGAGTACTGGAGGTGCAGAAACTCGGTTTCGCCTTCGCCGAGGTCCATCGTGACGAGGCCGAGGTAGCGTCCGATGCCGTGCTGCGAGTGAACGACCGGGTCGCCGACCTTGAGTTCGGACAGGTCGCGCACCATCGAGTCGACATTGCTCGCCTGTTCCTGGCGGCGCTTGCCTGCGCGCCGTGCGAGCTTGCCGTAGAGCTCGTTTTCCGTGACGACGGCAAAGCCTTCAGGGCTCAGCTTGAAGCCGGTAGCGAGCGGCCCTACTGCGAGTGCGAAGGTTTGCGCGGGCGTTGCGGCAAACGTGTCGAACGAATCGATCAGTTGCGGGCGCAGACCATTGTCGGCCATCAGTTGCGCAATGGTCTCGCGGCGCCCGGCGGACTCGGCGAACATCACGACGCGCGGACCGTCGCTGCCCGCTGCGCCGACGAAGCTGCGCAAGGCCATCACGGGATCGTCAGCGTGACGATCGACGGCGAGGTTCGGCAGCGGCGCCGCCCAGTCTCCGCTGCCCGTATCCGCAGGGGCCGGCAAGGCCAGGCGTGCAAACGGCTTCGCGAGGATGAACAGGTCTTCGTCCGTCAGGAACAGCTTCGACGGCTCGAGAATCGGCCGCTCGCGATCGTGCGACATGAACGCGTAGCGCTGCTTGGTATCCGTCGTGAAGCGGCGAATCGACGCTTCGAGATCGCCGATCATCACCAGATGCGCATCGGCCGGCAGATAGTGAAACAGCGTCGCGGTTTCTTCGAAGAACAAGGGCAGGTAGTACTCGATGCCCGACGACGGCACGCCCGCGCCGATGTCCTTATAGATCGGTGCGCGGCTCGGGTCGCCCTCAAAGGTCTCGCGCCAGCGGCCGCGAAACGCCGTGCGCGATGCCTCGTCGAACGGGAATTCCCGGCCGGGGAGCAGGCGGACTTCTCGCACTGGGTAGAGGCTGCGCTGGGTATCGGGATCGAACGCGCGGATCGTTTCGACCTGATCGTCGAACATATCGATCCGGTACGGCAACGGGGAGCCCATCGGAAACAGATCGATAAGGCCGCCGCGCACGCAATATTCGCCGGGGCGCATGACCTGGCTCACGTGCTCATAGCTCGCCAGCGTCAATTGGGATTTCAGGCGCGCTTCGTCGAGTCGCTGGCCTTGCGTAAATTCGAAGGTGTACGCGGCCATGAACGACGCGGGCGGCATCCGGTAGAGCGCCGTTGTCGCCGGCACGATCAGGATGTCGCAACGGCCGGCGTCGAGATCGTGCAGCGTGGCGAGCCGTTCGGAAATCAGGTCCTGGTGCGGCGAGAACGAGTCGTAGGGCAGCGTTTCCCAATCGGGCAGCAGACGCACACGGGCTTCCGGCGCGAAGTAGCCGATTTCGGCAAACAGGCGCTGCGCGTCGACTGCGCTCGCGCACAGCACGGCGAGCAGCGGCAGCTTGTCGCGGTATTGCCTGAAGTAGCGCGCGATCAGCAGCGCATCCGATGAACCCTGCGTGCCGGAGAACGCGTAGCGCGTGCCGGCCTTGACGAACGGAACAGGCGAGGGCACGGGCGGCACCGGAGGCTGAACCGTTTGTGCCGGCGTGGACGACGGGACAACTGACTGATCGGACATATCTGATTCTTCAGGCTCTTTAAATGACAACACCCCGGCGCGCAAGCGGGCCAGGGGTAAGACGTTCGTTCTTCGCGCTCGGAGCGCTCGCACACTCCACAACCGGTCTGGCCGCAAGCGTGTGAGCGATTGGCGTTCCTGCCACGCTCAAGCGATACGGATCGCGGGCAGCCGCCGTCGCAGGCTACGCCGATCGTTGGATCCATGCAGGGTATCCACCGTGCCGTGCGCCTGACCGAACGCAATATTATAGAATTCGCTCCTTCTCTCGACTTGACGTTTTTTCGCGTGAACGCTCGCCAGAATGATCGGCTCTATGCCTTGATCCCGTGTGCCGGGGTCGGCGCGCGCGCCGGCGCCAATATGCCCAAGCAATACCGGGCGATCGGCGACCGCGCGTTGCTCTATTACACGTTGTCCGCCTTCGATGCGTGCGACGAACTCACTGATACGCTGGTCGTGCTGTCTCCGGACGATGCGCTGTTCCAGGCCGCGGACTTCGACGGTTTGCGCTTTACGCCGGCCCGCTGCGGTGGATCGACGCGCCACGAAAGCGTGCTCAACGGGCTTGTCGCGCTGGCTGAGATGGGCGCGCAGGATCACGACTGGGTGCTCGTGCACGACGCCGCGCGCCCGGGCGTGACCCCCGCGCTGATTCGCCAGCTCGTGGAAGCCGTTCGCGACGACGATGTCGGCGGCATTATCGCGATGCCGCTTGCCGATACGCTCAAGCGCGCGGCGCTCGATCCCGCGCTTGCCCGGATCGGCAATACCGAGCCGCGTGACGGCCTGTGGCTCGCGCAGACGCCGCAGATGTTCCGTGTCGGCTTGCTGCGTGATGCGCTGCTCAGCGCGCAGCAAGCAGGTTTTGCGGTCACGGATGAAGCAAGCGCACTCGAGCGTCTGGGCCTTCAGCCGAGACTTGTCGCCGGCAATATGCGCAACTTCAAGGTGACGTACCCCGAGGATTTCGCCATGGCTGAAGCGATTTTGCTGGGTCGCGGCGCTTAAGGCTGACGTCCGGTTGAGCCCGGGTTGACGTCAGGTACACATCGAGCGCATGTCGGGCGGAAATCGAGCGCACATCGGGTTCAGGTCGCTCTCGGGCCCGGATTCACACACTCCACATACATAAACAGGACACACACATGACGGCTTTGCGAATCGGACAGGGGTATGACGTGCACGCTCTGGTGACGGGTCGTCCGTTGATCATCGGCGGGGTCACGATTCCGTTCGATCGCGGACTGCTCGGTCACTCGGATGCCGACGTACTGTTGCACGCGGTGACCGACGCACTGTTCGGCGCGGCATCGATGGGCGATATCGGCCGGCACTTTCCGGATACGGATGACGCATTTCATGGCGCGGACAGCCGCGTGCTGCTGCGTGAAGCCGCCAAGCGCGTGCGCGAGGCGGGCTTTGCGATCGTCAACGTCGATACGACCGTGATCGCGCAAAAGCCGAAGCTCGCACCGCATATCGGCGCAATGTGTGCGGTGATTGCCGAAGACCTCGGTCTCGCAACCGACGCGGTCAACGTCAAGGCGAAGACCAACGAGAAGCTTGGCTATCTCGGCCGGGAAGAAGGCATCGAAGCGCAAGCGATCGTGCTGCTCGAAAAGATCTGATCCCGAAAGCGTAACCGCCGCGGATACGCGGCGGATCGAGCAGGGAGGCTGGAGGCAGTGAAGGACTTGCAGGTGACAGCGGTCTGCCTATGCCGCCAGCCGGCGTCGCGGCGGCCCGCTCGGTGCAGGCTGCCTCACCGACGCGTCACGCCTCGCGCTTGAGGTCGCGGATCACATCGCGCGCGGCATCCACGCCACGGCTCGTTGCCCGATACTCGGGGAAGCTCAGCGACACTTCAAGCCCTGGACCCGGTTGCCGGTTGCGCAGACGCAGCGCGCCGCGATGGCGCGACACGAGCCGCTGCACGATCGCCATGCCGAGGCCCGTGCCGTCGGCTTGCGTGCGTGCCGTGTCGACGCGATAGAAAGGTCGGGTGACGAGCGCGATCTGATCTTCGGGGATCCCCGGGCCGCGGTCCCAGACATACAGTTCGACCTGTCCGTGCTGAACGAGGGTCTGGACGCGGATCTGCGGAATCTCGTCCTCGCTGTGCTTGCCGTATTTGCGCGCGTTTTCGAGCAGGTTCGCAATCACGCGCCGCATATCGGTCGAATCGCCTTCGATGCTGGCGCGCTCGGCGAGGTCGAGCGTGATCTCGACGCCATCTTCGCTGAGCATGCGGCTCGCGATTTCGCGCACGAGATACGACACGTCGACGATTTCGGCCATGCGCTGCGCCGGGCGCGCGTAATCGAGGAAGCGGCCGATGATCTTGTCCATCTGTTCGATGTCGTCGACCATCGCGTCTTTCGTTGCGGTATCCGCAGGGCTCATTTCCGTTTCAAGCCGCAGGCGCGCAAGCGGCGTGCGCAAGTCGTGCGAGATGCCCGCAAGCATGACCGCGCGATCCGCTTCGAGCTGCTCGAGGTCGCGCACCATCTGGTTGAAGCTTCGATTGGTTTCGGCGGCAACGCCCATGCCGCGCTCGGGCAACAGGTCCGGCACCTGGCCCGCACCGAGCTTGCGCGCTGCAAGCGCGAGGCGCGCGAACGGGCGGTTCACGAGACTCGTGATGAACGCCGCGCCGAACAACGAGAGCGCCAGCGCGAAAATACCCCAGCCCAGCCACTGCAACCCCGTGACGTTGTCGAGCTGGTCGCGATCGAGCGCGACCCAGTAGTCGTCGTCGTCGATCTTGAAACTGATCCAGACACCGGGAATATCGTTGACTGACTGCGCGATGACCGTGTCGTTGCCGAGCCGGCCGCGCACGTCGCTTTCGATCAGCCGGTTCAGCGACTCGTCAGGCTGAAGCTGGAACTTGTCCGACGTTTCGCGCGGATACACGCGCACGCCTTCGTTGCTCTCCAGATCCTGAAGGAGGGCGCGGCGAAGGTCGGGATCCGAATACAGGAGTGCTGTGCGCGTGAGCTTGACGATGGCGACGAGCTGGAGCGCAACGCGCTGGGCGCGCGGCTCGCGCTCGATCACGCGGAAGCTCTGGAACCATGCGGTCAGGCTCACGGCGATCAGCAGCGCGATCAGCAAAAAGGTTCGCCAGAAAAGCCCGCCGAAAGCGAGGCTGAGCAGGCGCCGGTCGATACGCATACAAGCGCCTTTTCAGAACGTTCCGGGCAAGCTCAGGCCGCTCCGTCCGGAATGAAGACGTAACCGAGTCCCCAGACCGTCTGGATAAAGCGAGGGCTGCTCGGATCGGGCTCGATGAGCTTGCGCAGACGCGAGATCTGCACATCGAGACTCCGGTCGAACACTTCATATTCGCGGCCGCGTGCAAGCTCCATGAGCTTTTCGCGTGACAGCGGCTGGCGAGGGTGGCGCGCAAACACCTTGAGCACCGAGAATTCGCCCGTGGTCAGTGGCATCTCCTGACCATTCTTGGTCAGCGTGCGCGTGGCGAGGTTCAGCGCGAACTCGCCGAATTCGAAGACCTCGGTGGTTTCCGACGGGGCGCCCGGCAGTTCAGACGGCGTCTGACGACGCAGCACCGCGTGAATGCGTGCAACGAGCTCGCGCGGGTTGAAAGGCTTGGGCAGATAGTCGTCGGCACCCATCTCGAGGCCGACGATGCGATCGACGTCTTCGCCCTTCGCCGTCAGCATGATGATCGGCGTGCGATCGTTGCTGCCGCGCAGGCGACGGCAGATCGACAGACCATCTTCGCCCGGGAGCATCAGGTCGAGCACGAGCAGATCGAAACGCTCGCGGACCCACAATTTATTCATTGCCGGCGCGTTTTCGGCGACGTACACATTGAAGCCTTGCTCGCCGAGATACCGGCGAAGCAAATCGCGCAGGCGGGGATCATCGTCGACAACGAGGATTTTTGACGGGTTTTTGGTTTCCATGCCGTGATCTTATCGTGATTCGTTTTTCGCGCGCGGTTGGCGTCGGAACGGACTTACAAAGGGTTACAAAATTTACGGGGTCCGTGGCACGACGACAAGATGCGTTGCGTACACTCTGGCTCGATATTGAAATTAGTGTTAACAATCTCAAAAGACGCGTCGTTCCTAGCACGCGCCGGGTGACGCGCTTCAGGGCAACCATGGATCCACCATCGGTTGCCAGGCGCATGCGGATGGCAGACGAAGGTAATCAAAGGCAAGCAATGACGGGGGCGGTGAGGCGAACATTGACGATCGGACTGGCGGGGCTCCTACTCGGCATCATGTCGGGTGCTCATGCCCAATCTACGTCCGAAGACCGTCCGCATCGCCGAAGCGCTCACAAGTTCTCGAAGATCGTCATTCCTCCGCCGCCACCCGCGCCCGATCCCGTTCCCCCCGAGATCTCCGAGCGCCGCCTCGACGGCCACATGAGCCCCGACGAGCGGCGACTGTTACGTCAGCATATCGAAGACGCCGTGCGTGAGCTTTACAAACGGTAACGGAAGCTTGCACAGTTTCCGGCGGCCCCGTGAGTCGGGTTTTGCCGCATACGCGACGTGCACCCCGACCCAACGCGCGTTGGACCACGCAAAAATCGTTCTCGGCCATTGGGATTTTTCCGCAGCAAGTCGCACGTTGTAACAATTTAGCCTCGGCACATCTCGCAAAGTGGGCGTTGCAACGTTCCGAGGTCTGCTTCGGAGGCATCCCAACGCGTGATGCGAGGGCGTCGATGTGATGCGAAGTGGTCCGGGCCGTACGCGGGTCATGTCCCGGATGCGCGATCGTCGATGTATACCGTGGCCCGAGTCCAAGGGCCGAGGATCGAGGGCGGCGAAGGCGAGGTTGAGGGCAATCGGAATAAATCGTTGGCTTTTGATTCCCTCCGCCGTCCTGTTAAATCCCGCAAGACATTGATTAACCGATCGGCTACACTAGCGGACTTCGCAGCGCGCGGCCCCTGGCCCGCGTGGCAGTCTTGCGGCAGGGAAACCTGATGCACACATACCGGCGTGATCGGGCGTTAGCTTTCGATCTCGGTATGCAGGCGCAGTGATGCGCCGGCAGCCGTATCGAAGGGCGACGCGGCGATCGATGCCCGGGCGCGAGGATGGCGAAATTGGTAGACGCACCAGGTTTAGGTCCTGACGCCAGCAATGGTGTGCGGGTTCGAGTCCCGCTCCTCGCACCACTCTTCTAGTTGGATCAACGTTCCCAGGAATGCCGCGCTGATTGGCGGCGCGTTTTCTGCCGGGGCGTGCATTCTGCTCCAGTCCAGTCCAGTCCAGTCCAGTCCAGTCCTGTCCTGTCCCGTCCTGTCGTGTCCCGTCAGGTCTCAATTCCTTCCGTTTCATCTGGTCGCGTGTTGTCTCGTCTCGTTTCGTCTCGGCGTGCGCCGAGACGCGCTGTCGCTATCCGGGGCGGACACGTCCATGTGCGCAAATCCGCGTCCTCCGTCGTCACGTGCTCAGCTGGCCGTTGGGTCGAGTGGGCAGCGCGCTGCGCGCGTGGCGTAATGGTCGTGTCGAAAGGCCTGCCGCGCGCATTGCGCACCAACGCGCTGGCGAGTGCGTCGACACCCGGTCCGGGAAGGCGCGCCTGGCATGGCGTCGTTTCTCGTTACGTACGCTGCATGACATGGAGGTATCGAACTGTGACGCTGCTACCCACTCACTTCGACCGTGCGTTTGCGTTTGTCGTCGGAATAGAAGGGGACTACTCCGATCATCCGCTCGACCGTGGCGGGAAAACGCGTTTCGGAATCACTCAGGCCGTGGCGCGCGCCGAGGGCTATGCGGGCCCCATGTCGTCATTGCCTCTGGGGTTGGCCAAGACGATCTATCGACGACGGTACTGGGATGCACTGTCGCTCGATCGCGTGGCTTCAATCTCCTATCCGGTCGCGCTCGAGTTGTTCGATACGGGCGTGAACATGGGCCCCTCGATCGCAGCAACGTTTCTGCAACGTTCTCTCAATGCGCTGAATCGGCGCGCGCGGGACTACGCTGACGTGCGAGTCGACGGCGCGATTGGAGAGCAATCGCTGGCGGCGCTCCATGGCTTCTTTGGTCAGCGCGTCCACAAGGCGGAGGCCGTTCTGCTCAAGGTGCTGAACTGCCTGCAGGGGGCGCGTTATATCGATACGGCGGAGCGGCGCAGCGCCAACGAGGACTTCGTGTTCGGCTGGTTCGACAACCGCATTGGCATGTGAAGAAGCCGGCGGGCCATGATCTGCGTTTTGTACCTCGATACTATGGTGACATCGTCCACGTGAGCGGGGCGCTGGCGCGAACGCGGGGGCAGTCGATTAGAATGTCGCCTCGCGCACGCGCCCATGCTGCGTGTCGTTTTGAAGAGTCATTTGTGAACCCCGATCAATACACGCAGGAAAAAGGCGCGCCGCTCGGCTCGAGCGCGTACTACGCGCTGCTTCGCGCACGCGCTTCGCAGCGTCGCGGACTCACGGCGCTTTTCGCGCTTCGCCGCGAACTCGAAGAGACGGTCGAGCAGACTTCGGACACGGCAGTGGGCAGTGCGAAGCTGGCCTGGTGGCAACGCGAGCTTCGAACGATCGACGCCGGGCAACCGACTCACCCCGTCGCGATCGAGCTTCGTAGTCAACTCGACACTGCAAACATCGGTTCGACCGTCGAGGCATTCTTCGAAATCGCTGACGGCTTTGCGATGGACCTTTCGCAGGCGCGCTATCTCGATCTCCCGGGTCTTCAGCAATATGTGCGCAAGGTTGGCGGTGCGTTTTCGGCCGTGCTGGCGCAGCAGGCGAAGGACGGCGACGGCGACAAGGAGTGGGCGTTCAACGCGGGCGTTGCGCTGATGTTCGCGGAGATCGTGCGCGACATCGGCGACGATGCGCGACGCGGTCGCATCTACATCCCGATCAGCGAGATGCAGCAGTTCAACGTGACGGCGGCGGACATCATCAATCGACGCTATTCCGACAACTTCACCGCAATGATGAAGTTCCAGCTCGAGCGTGCTCGAACGGGGCTGCGTGATGCGCTGTCGTCGGCGTCGCGTGCAACGCTCAAGAGGCAGCCCGTCTTGCGTGCGCAGATCGCGATTGCGCTGGCCTTGCTCGATGAAGTCGAGGGCGAGCAATATCAGGTGCTTCACCAGCGCATCGCACTGACGCCGGTCCGCAAGCTCTGGGTCGCATTCCGCGCGACGCGCTTCGGAATTTGACCGCTTAAGCACGCAAGCCCAAGCGCCCGAGCCCGAGCACTCAAGCCCGAGCACTCAGGCCCGAGTACCCAAGCCCGAGTACCCAAGCCCGAGTACCCGAGTACCTCCGAGTGGTTCGACTAAACGGTCGTCGGGCGTTTCGTTGCCGCACGCGCCGATTCAAATAGCCGCGCCAGCTGCTCGGCCGCATCGGCGAGCAGCACCTCGGCGCCGCTGATCGCGGCGTCGAGCGTCATCGGCCCCGGAGCAGGCGAAAAACACCCCGAAAATACCTGGCTTAACGCAGGCAGTGCGTCGGGAGCGATTGCGCCAGAAAGCAGGGTGGCGGGAACGCCCGCGCTGCGTGCATGCGCGCATGCGATATACGGCGTCTTGCCATGTAGCGTTTGTTCGTCGCTGCGTCCTTCACCCGTGATCAGCCAATCCGCGTTCTCAAGCGCGGCGTCGAGGCCGACCTCCTTGGCCACGATTTCTGCACCGGGCTGAAACGTCGCGCCGAGGGCGTGCAGCGCGAATCCGAGACCACCGGCCGCGCCTGCGCCCGGCAGATCGCGAACGCGTTTGCCCAGCGCCGCTTCGAGCAAGTCGGCGAAATGCTTGAGCGCATGATCGAGCGTGGCGACCTGCGAGGGCTTCGCACCTTTTTGCGGGCCGAACATCGCGCTTGCGCCTTGCGGTCCGCAAAGCGGGTTATCGACGTCCGTCATGGCCACGAGTTCGCAGCGACGCAGGCGCGCATCGAGCCCGGTCACATCGATGCTTGCCAACTGCTCGAGCGACGCCGGAGTCGGCGGCAGCGCATCGCCTTCCTCGTCGAGCAGGCGAACGCCGAGCGCGTTGAGCAGGCCCGCGCCACCATCGTTCGTGCTGCTTCCGCCGAGCGCGATCAGGATGCGTTGTGCGCCTTTGTCGAGGTGGGACCGGATCGCATCGCCGAGGCCAAGGGTGCTGCGATTTTCGATCGAAATGCGCGTGCCGGCAGGGTCGGTGAGACCGACGATCTCGGCACTTTCGACGATCGCCGACTGATCCGCGAGCACGCCGGAAGCCGCCTTGCAGGGTTCGCCAGCAGCGTTGCGAACGGTCAGCGTGATGCGCTTGCCGCCTTGCGCGAGCAGCGCATCCAGCGTGCCTTCGCCGCCATCCGCGAGCGGACGGATGCGCACATCGGCGTTGTGCCAGACGCGCCGTAGCCCGGTTGCCACGGCATCGGCCGCGCGCTGCGCGGTGAGCGAGCCTTTGAACGAATCGGGGGCGACAACGACGACGGGCGCTGCGACGGTGTTCGGCATAGTGATCCTGAGTGAGAGGAAGGGCTCTTGTGCAATCCGGGCGGGCCTTCGGGACAGCACCGGTTTACGGCACACGCACGCATCGATATAGTCGCGAATCCCGTGCGCGAGGCTTTTTTCGCGTGCAGCGAAAAGAGTTTGCTAGAATACTCGGCTTCTTTCGACCACTGCGCTTTGCGCTGAGCCGACGGCCTGCCTGCAATCTCGCCGCATGTGCTCGCACAAGAACTTTCAGACTGGATGCATCCATGGCTAACGTTGTAGAAAATCTCGGCAAACTCGAACGGCGTGTCACGATCTCCCTGCCCAAGGAAGCCGTGCAGAAGGAAATCGACACTCGCATCAAGCAGCTCGCAAAGAATGTGAAGATGCCGGGTTTCCGTCCGGGCAAGGTGCCGCTCAAGATGGTCGCGCAACAATATGCGGGCCAGGTCGAAGCCGAAGTCCTCAGCGACAAGGTCGGCCGTGAATTCTTCGATATCAGCCGCGCGGAAAACCTCAAGGTTGCCGGCTCGCCGCGTTTCGCGTCGAAGGAAGGCGAGCAGGCTGCTGATGCGTACGCGTTCGATGCGACGTTCGAGGTCTACCCCGAAGTGAAGATCGGCGATATCGCGACGGCCGAAGTCAGCCGCACGACGACGGAAATCGGCGACGCGGAAATCGATCGCACGGTCGATATCCTGCGCAAGCAACGCGTTCACTACCATGCACGTGGTGAAGCGGGCGAACACGGCGACGGCGGTGCCGACGTCGAAGCGAAGGACGGCGACCGCGTGACGGTCGACTTCGTCGGCAAGATCGACGGCACGGCATTCGCCGGTGGTACGGCAGAAGACTTCGTGTTCGTGCTCGGCGAAGGCCGCATGCTGCCCGAATTCGAAAAGGGCACGCTGGGACTGAAGGTCGGCGAATCGCGCGATTTCGACCTGGCTTTCCCCGAGGATTATCACGGCAAGGAAGTCGCCGGCAAGACGGCTGTCTTCACGGTGACGCTCAAGAAGGTCGAATGGGCGCATATGCCTGAAGTCGACGGCGAATTCGCGAAGTCGCTCGGCATTGCCGACGGCGACGTCTCGAAGATGCGCGGCGAGATCAAGGAAAACCTCGAACGCGAAGCCAAGCGCCGCACGCAAGCGCTGCTCAAGAACCAGGTGATGGACGCGCTGCTCAAGATCAGCGATCTCGAAGTGCCGAAGTCGCTCATCGAACAAGATCAGGAACGCCTCGTCGAAATGGCGCGTCGTGACCTCGAGCAACGTGGTGTGCCCAACGCAGCTCAAGCGCCGATCCCGGCTGAAATGTTCCGCGAACAAGCTGAACGCCGCGTCAAGCTGGGTCTCGTGATTGCCGAAGTTGTTCAGCAAAACAACCTGCAAGCGAAGCCGGAGCAAATTCGTGCAGAAGTCGACGAGTTCGCAAAGAGCTACGAAGATCCGAAGGAAGTGGTGCGCTGGTACTATTCGGACAAGCAACGCCTGTCGGAAATGGAAGCATTTGTCGTTGAAAACAACGTCGTTGAATTCGTGACGGCGAAGGCAAAGGTCACCGACAACCAGGTCGCATTCGAAGAACTGGCAAGCGCTGCTGCTGCGCAACAAGCCTGATACGACTCAGTCGATTCAAGCTGATTCAAGCTGTATCGCGCCGGACCGCTTTTGCGGTCTTGCGCAAACCGAATGCGCCGGAAGTTCTCCGGCGCATTGTTTTTAAGCGTCCGGATCGAAGCGACGGCACTGTCCGGTTTGTTGAGATCCAATTCGACGCGGTCAGTCGCAATACGGTGTAATGCATTGCGTTCGCAATCAGAAATAGCCCGATCTTTGTCGGGGTTGATTTCAGCGAGTCGCGGCGCATATAGGTCGTGAATTCCAAAGACCGGAGCGTTAAACCCTGACGCTTCCGAGACTTATGCGCACGGCACGTTTGTCGTGTAACGTAGCGCTGTAATTTGACAACCAAGGACTGCCTGCATGACGTTCCGCGCCGATCTCGTTTCCGGTTTTCCGCACTCGATGAACCGCCCCGCCGACGAAACGCCCGATCCCACGATGGCCGGCCTCGTGCCGATGGTCGTCGAGACGAGCGGTCGTGGTGAACGCGCGTATGACATCTACTCGCGTCTGCTCAAGGAACGCATCGTGTTCCTCGTGGGCGAAGTCAACGACCATACGGCCAATCTGGTCGTCGCCCAGCTGCTGTTCCTGGAAAGCGAAAACCCGGACAAAGACATCAATCTGTATATCAACAGCCCGGGCGGTTCCGTGTCGGCGGGTCTCGCGATTTACGACACGATGCAATTCATCAAGCCCCATGTGTCGACGCTGTGCATGGGTCTCGCTGCGAGCATGGGCGCGTTCCTGCTGTCCGCCGGCGAGAAGGGCAAGCGTTACGCGCTGCCGAATTCGCGGATCATGATCCACCAGCCGCTGGGCGGCGCACGGGGTCAGGCGTCCGATATCGAAATTCAGGCGCGCGAAATCCTCTACCTGCGTGAACGGCTCAATCAGTTGCTCTCGAACCACACCGGACAGCCGGTCGAGCGTATCGCGCGCGACACGGATCGCGATAACTTCATGTCGGGTGACGATGCAGCGGCATACGGTCTGATCGATCAGGTCCTCAATAAACGGGCCTGATGCTTGACCCGGCGTGCAGGCCCGCTGCGAAAGGCGGGCGGCCTGCGCACCGGGTTGCCGCCACTGATTTGGGGACCGATGCCGCGCATTGCGCCCTTTTTTGGCACTGACTCACTCCGGTCACAATGCCCGGGTGGGCCCGCCAGCCTTGAATGCGTGCGTTCAATGAAACGGCGTATGATGTAGACGAGCGTCCTGAGGCGTAAATATTTATGGCGGACAAGAAAACTTCCGGTAGCGAAAAGCTGCTGTACTGCTCGTTTTGCGGCAAGAGCCAGCATGAGGTCAAGAAACTCATCGCGGGCCCGTCCGTGTTTATCTGTGACGAGTGTATCGATCTCTGCAATGAAATCATCCGCGATGAAGCGGTGAGTGCAGGGGCTGAGGCTGCCATTGCGAAATCGGATCTGCCGAGCCCGCAGGAGATCCGCGAGATCCTCGATCAGTATGTGATCGGGCAGGAGCGCGCGAAAAAGATCCTGGCAGTCGCGGTGTACAACCACTACAAGCGACTCAAGCACCTCGACCGTAAAGACGAAGTCGAGCTCGCGAAGAGCAATATTCTGTTGATCGGGCCGACGGGCTCGGGCAAGACGCTGCTCGCGCAGACGCTGGCCCGCTTGCTCAACGTTCCTTTCGTGATTGCAGATGCGACGACGCTGACCGAAGCCGGCTATGTCGGCGAGGACGTCGAAAACATCATTCAAAAACTCCTTCAGAACTGCAATTACGAAGTCGATAAAGCACAAAAGGGCATCGTCTACATCGACGAAATCGACAAGATCAGCCGCAAGTCGGACAACCCCTCGATCACGCGCGACGTGTCGGGTGAAGGCGTCCAGCAGGCGCTGCTGAAACTGGTCGAAGGCACGATGGCGTCGGTACCTCCGCAGGGCGGCCGCAAGCATCCGAACCAGGATTTCATTCAGGTCGATACGACCAATATCCTGTTTATTTGCGGCGGCGCGTTCGACGGGCTGGAAAAGGTCATCATCGACCGCACGGAAAAGACCGGTATCGGTTTTGGTGCGACGGTGAAAAGCCGCCAGGAGCGGGATTCGGGCGAAGTCCTTCGTGACGTCGAGCCGGAAGATCTGATCAAGTTCGGTTTGATTCCGGAATTGATTGGTCGTCTGCCGGTTGTCGCGACTTTGGGTAAGCTCGACGAAGCGGCCTTGGTAAAGATTTTGATCGAGCCGAAGAATGCTGTCGTGAAGCAGTATCACAAGCTCTTTGCGATGGAACATGTCGAGCTCGAAATTCGGCCAGCGGCACTGCAGGCAATTGCACGCAAGGCCATTCGTCGCAAGACGGGGGCGCGCGGTTTGCGTTCGATTCTCGAGCAGGCGCTGTTGGATGTGATGTATGAGTTGCCCACGATGAAGGGGGTCAGCAAGGTCACGATCGACGAGAATGCGATTGACGGCGACGGCAAGCCACTGCTGATTTACGAGGAGGCCCCGAAGGTCTCCGGGTCGAATTGACACGTCAGCGAGCAAGCCGGAAAAGCCGTTCATGGTGACGTGAACGGCTTTTTCCTTAAGGTCGAAAAGTTTTTGTCGATAGTTTTTTATCAATTGGGTGCTTGAACTCCATAGGGACGGCCTCACTTGGTCATCAACAGATTCCACTTCATGGGGAAATGAAAATGTCAGGAACCCAACTTTTACCGACGGAACAAATCACGTTGCCGCTGCTGCCGCTGCGGGATGTCGTGGTGTTTCCGCATATGGTGATTCCTCTGTTCGTCGGACGCCCCAAGTCCATCAAGGCCCTCGAGACCGCGATGGAAGGTGGCAAGCACATCATGCTTGTCGCTCAGAAGACGGCCGCCAAGGACGAACCGACCGACAAGGACATGTACGAAGTCGGTTGCGTCGCGAACATTCTCCAGATGCTCAAGCTGCCCGACGGCACGGTCAAAGTGCTCGTCGAAGGTCTTCAGCGCGCACGCACGCTGTCGATCGAGGACCAGGAGTCGCAGTTCTCGTGCGAAGTCATGCCGCTCGAACCCGACCAGGCTGACAGCGCCGAGACGGAAGCCCTGCGCCGCGCGATCGTTTCGCAGTTCGACCAGTACGTCAAACTCAACAAGAAGATCCCGCCCGAGATCCTGACGTCGCTGTCGGGTATCGATGAAGCAGGCCGTCTTGCTGACACGATTGCGGCCCACCTGCCGCTGAAGCTCGACCAGAAGCAGCACATCCTCGAGATGCTGCCGGTGGTCGAACGCCTCGAGCATCTGCTTGCCCAGCTCGAAGCCGAAATCGACATTCTTCAGGTTGAAAAGCGCATCCGTGGCCGCGTCAAGCGCCAGATGGAGAAGAGCCAGCGCGAGTACTACCTGAACGAACAGGTCAAGGCGATCCAGAAGGAACTTGGCGAAGGCGAAGATGGTGCGGACCTCGAAGAACTCGAGAAGCGCATCACGGCTGCCCGCATGCCGAAGGAAGCCAAGAAGAAGGCCGATGCCGAGCTCAAGAAGCTCAAGCTGATGTCGCCGATGTCGGCCGAAGCGACGGTCGTACGCAACTACATCGACACGCTGATCGGCTTGCCGTGGCGCAAGAAGAGCAAGGTGAACAACGATCTGTCGAACGCTGAAAAGGTGCTCGACGAAGATCACGCAGGTCTCGAGAAGGTCAAGGAACGTATCCTTGAATATCTCGCGGTCCAGCAACGTGTGGACAAGGTCAAGGCGCCGATCCTGTGCCTCGTCGGGCCTCCGGGTGTCGGCAAGACCTCGCTGGGCCAGTCGATCGCTCGTGCAACGAACCGCAAGTTCGTGCGCATGGCGCTCGGTGGTGTGCGTGACGAAGCGGAAATCCGCGGTCACCGCCGGACCTATATCGGTTCGATGCCTGGCAAGATCCTGCAGAGCCTGACCAAGGTCGGCGTGCGCAATCCGCTCTTCCTGCTCGACGAAGTCGACAAGATGGGTCAGGACTTCCGCGGCGATCCGTCGTCGGCACTGCTCGAAGTGCTCGATCCCGAACAGAACCATACGTTCGCCGATCACTACGTTGAAGTCGACTTCGATCTGTCGGATGTGATGTTCGTGGCGACGTCGAACTCGCTCGACATTCCGCCTCCGCTGCTCGACCGGATGGAAGTGATCCGTCTGTCGGGTTACACGGAAGACGAGAAGGTCAACATTGCGCAGCGTTATCTGCTTCCGAAGCAGAAGCGCAACAATGGCCTGAAGGACGGCGAGATCACGGTCACCGAAGAAGCGGTGCGCGACATCATTCGCTACTACACGCGTGAAGCGGGCGTGCGTTCGCTCGAGCGTGAAGTGTCGAAGATCTGCCGCAAGGTCGTGAAGATGTTGTTGCTCAAGAAGGCGGAAGGCTCGATCACCGTCGACGGCAGCAATCTCGACACGTTCCTCGGCGTGCGCAAGTTCGACTTCGGTCTGGCTGCGAAGCAGAACCAGGTCGGTCAGGTCACGGGTCTTGCATGGACGGAAGTGGGTGGCGATCTGCTGACGATCGAAGCCGCCGTCATGCCGGGCAAGGGCAGCATCACCCGCACGGGTTCGCTCGGCGACGTGATGAAGGAATCGGTTGAAGCCGCGCGTTCGGTGGTGCGTTCGCGTGCACGCCGGCTGGGTATCGCCGACGAAGCGTTCGAGAAGAAGGACATCCACATTCACGTGCCTGAAGGCGCGACGCCGAAGGACGGTCCGTCCGCCGGTATCGCGATGACGACGGCGCTGGTGTCGGCACTGTCCGGTATTCCCGTGCGCGCCGATGTGGCGATGACCGGTGAAATCACCTTGCGCGGCGAAGTGCTGCCGATCGGTGGTCTCAAGGAAAAGCTGCTTGCCGCGCATCGTGGCGGTATCAAGCTTGTGCTGATTCCGGAAGAGAACGTCAAGGATCTCGCCGAGATCCCGGACAACGTGAAGAACGCGATGGAAATCGTGCCGGTCCGCTGGATCGACAAGGTGCTCGAACTCGCGCTCGAACGCACGCCGGAGCCGCTGCCTGAAGACGACGCAAAGGAAGAGGCGAAAGCCCCGGTCGGCGACAAGGACACGGGTGCATCGGACTTCGTCAAACATTGATGTCCGACGATTGACGATTTATTGCATTGAACAAAAACCGCGCTTCGGCGCGGTTTTTTTATTTCCGCAGTGCCATACGCATGACATGAAAGTTTGCCGCAGCCGATCAAAAAACCCGGGTCAAGGCGAATCGAAAAGAAACGTAATGGGAATAACTGTTTAGTGTGGCGTAAAGCCTTGACCTAGGCGGAAACCCGCTTGACACAAGCGCTTTCAGACTTGTCTAATTGATCCGCCGGCATACCAGTGCCGGAAAATACTTACACGCACATAGACCAGTGTGTTTTCTTTAAACCGAACTGCCCAATAAACAAATGAGAGGGCTTTAGAATGAATAAAACCGAGTTGATCGATCACATCGCATCGCAAGCCGACATTTCGAAGGCTGCAGCAGGACGTGCGCTGGATGCAGTGATCGTTGGCGTGACCTCGACCCTGAAGAAGGGTGGCACGGTGACGCTCGTGGGGTTTGGTACGTTCGCCGTCGGCAAGCGCACCGCTCGCGCAGGCCGCAATCCGCGTACGGGTGAGACCATCAAGATCAAGGCAGCAAAGGTTCCGAAGTTTCGCCCTGGCAAAGCACTGAAGGATGCGCTAAACTAGCGAGCTCTTCGGCGCTGAAACATTGGCGTCGGGGGATTGACGGAACGGGCGCTTAGCTCAGTTGGTAGAGCGGAGCCCTTACAAGGCTTAGGTCGGGAGTTCGAGCCTCTCAGCGCCCACCAGTTCTGTCATCGTCGATCGTGCGGTGAGCCGCGTGGATAAGCCCGAACCGGGTACGGACCTTCGGTCTGTGTTCCGCGTCCGCCACGATGACGAACGATCCAATATGCGGGGAGTGGTAGTTCAGTTGGTTAGAATACCGGCCTGTCACGCCGGGGGTCGCGGGTTCGAGTCCCGTCCGCTCCGCCAGCACATCAAGGACGTACACACGAATTCATCAAGAAAACCCGCTGATTTGCGTCAGCGGGTTTTTTTGTTTGGGCCTGCCGCTCAGCGTTGCCCATTCCTGCACAGTCTTTTGCGAATCACGTACGGGGACAACGCGTGCCTGAGTCGCGCATCAGCGATATCATCGCGACCTGCACGCGCATCATGAGTGCGCGTGTCGCGAACACTCTCTCGGAAGGGCTGATTGACCCATGAGCTTATCTCGCTTGCTGGCCGGATTCGTGCGCCAGCATTGGTGGTCCTACCTGCTGTCGGCGCTTATGCTGTTCGGCGTCGCCGTGTTCAGCGTGCTGATCCCACGCCGGGTCGGGCACATCATCGACGAGCTCGTTGCGCACCGCCTGACGGGCAGCGCATTGCTGCCGCAACTGGCTTTGCTGTTCGGCATGGGCGTCGCAATTTACTTCCTTCGCGTAGGCTGGCGCCTGCATTTGTTTGCGGCGGCCTATCAGCTCGGCGCGACGCTGCGCACGCGTCTGTATGAGACGCTGGCCAATCAGGGCCCGGGTTTCTATCACGGGCATCGCACCGGCGATCTGATGGCGCGTGCGACCAACGATATCGACGCAATCGAAATGGCCGCCGGCGAAGCGCTGCTTGCCGGTTTCGACGGCAGCATGACGCTGATCCTGGTCGTCGCGATGATGACGGCAGGCATCGACTGGCGACTCGGGCTCGCCGCGCTCGTGCCGTTCCCGTTTATGGCCTTCGCGTTCTGGCGTATCTCGAACCATATTCACCACGCGTGGCAGGACTCGCTCGGGCGATTCAGCAAACTCAACAATCACGTTCAGGAAACGCTGAACGGCGTGCGCACCGTGCGCGCACTGGGTCTGCAGGCGCGCAATAGCCGCGAACTCGCGCGGCTGGCCGAAGACGCGGCCGCGAGCAGCCTGAGCGCGCAGCGCTGGGAAGCGGCATTCGAGCCGGCGGTCGGCCTGGCGTTGAGCGCGTCGACCGTGATCACGCTGGGGTTCGGCGGCTATCTCGTCTGGCATCAGCAACTGACCATCGGGTCGATGACGAGCTTCAGCATGTATCTGGCCCAACTGATCTGGCCGATGTTTGCGGCAGGCTGGGTGCTGTCGCTGCTCGAGCGAGGTCGCGCCGCGTGGGGCCGGCTGGGTCCGATTCTGTCGGCGGCGCCGTCGGTCGAGGACCGCGGCACCGTGACCTCGATCAACGCCGACGTGCTCGAGTTCCGTGAGGTGGGCTTCACCTATCCCGGACAGAACGCGGCCGCGCTGACTGGCGTGTCGCTGACGTTGCCGCCTGGCGAAACGATCGGCCTTGTGGGGCCGACCGGTTCGGGCAAGTCGACGTTGTTGCGTCTGTTACTGCGCCAGTATCCATTGCAGGATGGCGCGATCACCTGGAGCCGCGTATCCATCGAGGAATACCGCCTTGGCGTGCTGCGCGGCATCATCAGCTGGGTGCCGCAGGAGCCGTTCCTGTTCTCGGCTTCAGTCGCGGACAACATCGCACTGGTCAAGCCCGACGCCACGCGCGAGGACGTTGAACGCGTCGCGCGCCTCGCGGCCGTGCACGACGATATCGTGCGTCTGCCGCATGGATACGACACGCCGGTCGGTGAAAAGGGCGTGGCGCTGTCGGGCGGCCAGCGTCAGCGCGTGGCCATTGCCCGGGCGTTGCTCGCGGACACGCCGTTGCTGCTTCTCGACGACGCGCTGTCCGCAGTCGACACGCATACGGAGGCGCAGATCCTCGAGCATCTGCGCGAGGCCCGTCGCGGCCGGACGGTGATCATTGTGAGCCACCGGCTGTCGGCGGTGGCCGATGCCGACCATATCGCCGTGTTGCGCGAGGGTCATATCACCGAACGCGGCACGCACCGCGAACTCGTCGAACACGACGGCTGGTACGCAAGCCAATGGCGCTACCAGCAACTGGAGGCCAGCCTCGATGAGCTTTGATTCGACCCTTGCCGGCGACGGCAAGATGGCACGGCCATCCGCGCGGGTACGTGCCGAACGGCGCGATGCGATCGCGTTGCTGCGCGGGGCCGCCGCGCCCGAAAAGACCCATCTGCTGAAGGGAACGCTCTGGCTCGTATGCGCAGCGCTGCTCGAAGCCGCGTCGCCGTTGCTTGGCAAGACCTTTATCGATAGCTACTTGCTGCCGCATCGCCTGGACTGGACGGCGATGGCGGGCCTGCTCGCGCTCGCCCTGTGTGTCGGCTTTACCGCGGCAACCTTGCGTTACCTCCAGCTTGCGCGGCTGGCGGGCGTCGCGATGCGGTCGGTGCGTCGGCTTCGGGAGCAGGTCTATGCGCACGTGATCCGCTTGCCGATGACCTTCTTCGACAAGGCGATCACGGGGCAACTCGTGAGCCGCGTGACGAACGACACGGAGTCGGTCAAGGCGCTCTACGTGCAGGTGCTGTTCGTGATGCTCGACAGCTGCATCGTCGTGACGGGGGCGATGCTTGCGATGGCCTGGCTCGACTGGCGCCTGATGCTGGTCGTGCTGACGCTGTTCCCGGCCGTGGTGATCATCGTGTTCGTGTATCAGCGATGGAGCGCACCGTCGGTCGCACGCGCGCGCGAATTGCGCAGCGAGATCAATGCCCAGGTCGCCGAGTCGATCGCCGGCATGAGCGTGCTTCAGGCGAGCAATGCCGAGCGCCGTTTCGGCGAGCGCTTCGCGCAGACGAATCAGACGCACTATCGCGCGCGCCTGTCGGAACTGAAGGCTAACGCCTGGCTGCTGCGCCCGGCGCTCGACTTGCTCAACGTCGTGATTCTGACGATTGTGATCTACGCGTTCGGCATGGATCGCTTCGCAGGCATCGAAATCGGTGTGCTCTACGCGTTCGTGAGCTATATCGCGCGCGTGGTCGACCCGCTGATCCAGATCACGCTGCAATTCAGCCAGCTTCAGCAGGCCGTGGTTGCCGCGGCGCGCGTGAATGCCTTGCTCAAGGAATCGCGCGGCGACGAGGCCGTCGGGGATGCGGTCATCACGCGCGGCGAGGTCAGCTTCTCGCGCGTGAAGTTCGGTTATGACCCGGCCGTACCGATTCTTCATGACCTGTCGCTCGATATCGCGGCGGGCAGCTTTTACGGCATCGTCGGATACACTGGCAGTGGCAAGTCGACGCTGCTGTCCTTGCTGCTGCGTTTCTATACCCAGCAGGAAGGGCGTATCGAGATCGATGGCGTCCCGTTGTCCCACATCGGCGACGAAGCGTTTCGGGCCGGCGTCGGACTCGTGCCGCAAGATCCGTTTCTGCTCGCGGCCTCGGCGCGCGAGAACATCGATATGGGCCGTGGGCTGTCGCAGGAAGAGATCGAGGAAGCGGCGAAAGCCGCAAATGCACACGAGCTGTTGCTTTCGCTCGAGAACGGCTACGACACCGATATGGGGGAGAGCGGCACGCGCTTGTCGAGCGGGCAGAAGCAATTGATTGCGATCGCGCGTGCGCTTGCAGGCAAGCCCCGGATCCTGCTGCTCGACGAAGCGACCTCGCATATCGACAGCGAGACCGAGCAGATCGTGCAGCGCGCGCTGGAAGCGCTGCGCGGCAAAGTCACCCTGATCTCGATCGCGCACCGTTTATCGACGATCCGTAACGCAGACCGGATCATTGTGCTCAACCACGGTCGCATTGCGGAAGCCGGTTCGCACGAAGCGCTGATGGCAATCGAGCAGGGCATCTATCAACGCCTCTATCTGCTCCAGCAATTGCAGGAGTGAGTGTCGAATAAAACGTAGCTCGATCAAAGACTTAAATAGTCGCATCCGGGGTGCATGATGGCCGTTTGGCCTATCAGGTGTTTCCCGGTTAAGCGCTTCGCCATTTTTGAAGTGCGCGTGCGGTAGAATCTGCGTTTTTCCGACGAAGCCATACGCAATCCATGCTGGATTTCATTCGTAACCACAAGCGTTTGATGCAGGTGTTCCTCGCGCTGTTCATCCTCCCGGGATTGGGGCTGGTCGGCATTCAGGGGTTCCGCGGTTTCTTCGACAACGCCGCCAACGTGGCGAGTGTCAACGGCCGCAAGATCACCGTTCAGGAATTCGATAGCGCTCAGCGCGAACAACTCGACCGCATGCGCCAGATGCTCGGCGCGAGCTTCGACCCGAAGATGTTCGATACCGAGGCCTCGCGTGCCGCGCTGATCGACAGCCTGGTGCAACAGCGCATCACCACCGACGAAACACGCCGGGAGAACCTGACGGTGCCCGACGCATCGGTGCAGCAGGCGCTGATGAATATCCCGGCGATTGCGCAACTGCGCGGCGCGGACGGGCATATCGACACCGACGCGTACGTCAAGCTGCTGGCCTCGCAAGGCATGACGCCTGACCAGCTCGACGTGCGTATTCGCTTCGAACTCGCGAACTCGCAGATTTCCGACAGCATCATGAAGAGCGCCTTCACGCCGAAGTCGCTCGCGGCGCATCTGACGGCCATCTCGGAACAGACGCGTACGGTTCAGGGCCTCGCGTTCCATCCGATCAGCTATCAGCAGAAGGCACAGCCGACTGACGATCAGCTCAAGCAGTATTACGACGCGCACAAGGCGGACTTCCAGACGCCCGAGTCGGCACAGATCCAGTACGTCGTGCTCAACGGCGATGCGCTCGCTGCCGCGACGCAGCCGACCGACGCGGATGCGAAGCAGTTCTACGACGACAACATCAAGAACTTCAAGACCGAAGACCAGGTGCGCGCGAGCCACATTCTGATCACGGTGCCGAAGAACGCGAGCGACGCCGATCGTGCGAAGGCCAAGGCGAAGGCTGAGCAGATCCTCGCGCAAGTGCGCGCGCATCCGGAACAGTTCGCCGACCTCGCGAAGCAGAATTCGCAGGATCCGGGCTCGGCCGACAAGGGCGGCGACCTGGGCTGGTTTGGTCACGGCATGATGGTCAAGCCGTTCGAAGACGCAGCGTTCGCGCTCAAGCCGAACCAGATCAGCGATCTCGTGCAGAGCGACTTCGGTTACCACATCATCAAGGTTACCGACGTGAAGCCTGCGGGCACGAAGTCGTTCGATGAGGTCAAGGCGTCGATCATGACGACGCTCAAGGCACAACAGGCGCAGAAGCTGTACTCGCAGGATGCCGAGCCGTTCACGAACACGGTGTATGAGCAGGCCGACAGCCTGAAGCCGGCTGCCGACAAGTTCCACCTCGAGCTCAAGACGGCCACCGTGACGCGCACGCCGAATCCGTCGTTGCAGCCGACTGATCCGTTGAACAGCCCGAAATTGTTGACGGCGGTGTTTGCCGACGATTCGATCGTCAAGAAGCACAACACGCAGGCGATCGATGTCGGCGACAACACGCTGGTCTCGGCACACGTGATGCAGTATTCGCCCGCGGCGACGCCGGCCTTCGATCAGGTCAAGGACAAGGTCCGCGACAAGGTCGTGGCGGATCAGTCTGCGACGCTCGCGAAGCAGGATGGCGCCGCAAAGCTCGCCGACTTCGAAAAGTCGAAGACTGCCGATGGTTTCGGTTCGCCGGTCAATGTGTCGCGTGGCGATGCCCAAGGGTTGCCGCCGGCCGCCATCGACGCGATCTTCAAGCTGGACCCGAACAAGACTCCGGCTTACGTCGGAGTCGATCTCGGCAAGGACGGCTACGCGATCTACCGCCTGAACACGGTCAACACGCCGCCGACGCCGGATGCACAGCGCCTCGCCGCAGCTCAGCAGCAGTTGTCGCAGATGACGGGGCAGGCCGATGTGCAGGCGTACCTCGTGTCGCTGCGTGCGCGTTCGGACGTGAAGCTGTACAAGGTGCCGGGTTCGTCGACCGAGCAGAACTAAGCCGGACGTAGAAATCTCAGAACAAGACGCAGAAGCCGAAAAAGCAGCAAAGCAAAAAGCAGCAAAGCAAAAAGCCCCCGATGGCGTATCGGGGGCTTTTTTTTCGCACAAGCGGGGCGGGGGCGGGTGTGAGGGTATCGATGAAGTGTCGATGGAGGGCGATGCCCCTCAAAACGCTCCGACCCTTTGTCGCGATGTCAGAGGCAACCTTGAATATCGCTGGCCGCGGCGCTCGTATCGGCGCCTGAACCTTGCCGCAATCCGACCCAGGTGCCGCTGCCGGTCCAGGCCGGACGAACGACAGCGCCGGCGCCTCCGGGCGGCTGGCCGGGCAGCAGCACGTCGGCTGCGGCGTTATTGGCGAGCACCGATTGTGTCGTAACCGGCTGTTGAGACTTGTCGGCCCAAGCCTGTGCAATGCATTGGGCGACGACGGGTGGCGCTTTCTGGCTGGTGCCGACGTTTTGCACGCCGGGTTGCATTTGCTGACCGGCACACGCGGTCAGCATCACGGCGGCAGCTGTCGTGGCGAGTAGTGGTAGATATTTCACATCATCTCCTTCGTCGAAGCGCGACTCACAAGGTCGCGCAGTTCCAGGGACCGTACACGGCTCGCAGCGAGGGTCGCGGCCACGAGGGCCGGGATTGAACTGGAGCACCGTGCGCGGTATCGGCACTTTCGCTCTCCGAGCGCCACTATCCAGCAATCGCGGTGCCTGAGGGGAAAAGTCGACGTCGATGTGAATGGCTTGCGCGCGAACGGCGCGCACGCGACGCGCGCGCCGGGACGTGTGGGTCACGCGGCGCGCGGCGTACGGATGCCTACGATTTTTTGCCGAGCAGCGGCTGGACCGACGGCCAGACATTGTCGAGCAGATGTGGCTGCGCAGCCGCCGTCGGATGGATCTGGTCCTGCTGGAACTGACTCGGATCGTCGGCGATGCCGTCGAGCAGGAACGGTACGTAGCCCGCGTGATACTGCTTCGCGAGATCGCCGAATGCGTTGAAGAACTTCTCCGCGTAATCGGGTCCGAAATTCGGCGGAATGCGCATGCCGATAATCACGACCTTGGCACCGATGGCCTGCGAGTCTTCGATGATGTGCCGCAGATTCGCGGTTGTTGTGTCGAGGGGCACACCGCGTAGCGCATCGTTGGCGCCGAGCTCGACAATCACGAGCGACGGACGCGCGCGCTTCAGTACGGCCGGCAACCGCGTGAGTCCACCCTCGGTGGTCTCTCCGCTGATACTGGCATTCACGACGTTATAATTCAGCGCCGACTGAGCAAGGCGTTTGCGCATCAAAGCGACCCAACCGGTGTCGCGATCGATACCGTATTCGGCGGAGAGGCTGTCGCCGAGCACGACGATTGAAGGTGTGGCCTGCGCATTGCTCCGGGTCGTGGGCGTGGCATTCGCCGCCCACGCATCGGCCGGAACACTCGCCAACGCGCACCAGGCGAGTAAGGCGAGCCATGCGAATGCAGCCCGTACACGTGCCGCACCGAGCCCGATCCCGAGGTTGACCCTGAAGTTGACCCCGCTCCCGATCGACGAAGTCCACCGATTCGACACCATGCAAAACACGTTCGATCCGATCATTGCAGTAGAAGGTTTGCGAAAGGTTGTCCGCGATGCCGACGGTGAACTGACGATCCTCGACGACATCGGCTTTGTGGTGATGCCAGCCAGCAGTGTAGCGATCGTCGGCGCTTCCGGGTCGGGGAAATCGACGCTGCTCGGTTTGCTCGCGGGTCTCGATACGGCGAGTGCGGGGACGGTCAGGCTATTTGGCGAGGACCTCACGCAGCTCGATGAAGACCGCCGGGCGGCACTACGAAGCGGGCGTGTGGGCTTCGTGTTCCAGTCGTTTCAGTTGATGCCGCATCTGACCGCGCTTGAGAACGTGATGCTGCCGCTCGAGCTGCGCGGCGAAACACAGGATGCGATCGAGCGCGCGAAGGAGTGGCTGCAACGCGTCGGGCTCGGGGCGCGCATGTCGCACTACCCGAAGCATTTGTCGGGCGGCGAGCAGCAGCGCGTCGCACTCGCGCGCGCCTTTGTGACGAGGCCGGATGTGCTGTTTGCCGATGAGCCGACGGGTAGTCTCGACGCGGCCAATGGCGAAGCGGTCATCAACCTGATGTTCGATCTGAATCGGGAAACGGGCGCGACGCTCGTGCTGGTCACCCACGACATCGACCTTGCGAGCCGCTGCGCGACGACGATCACGATCGAGGCGGGAAGGATCCGGCAGCCGTCTGCCGCCGCCGAGTCCTGAACAAAAAAGGGCGTCCTTCGCAGGACGCCCTTTATGTTTCGTGCTTTGTCTTTCGTGCTTCGTGCTTCGTGCTTCGTGCTTTGCGCTTTCTATTCGCGATTGACTCGCCTGACTCGCTGCGACGCGGTCAGGCCATGCGCGTGTTACTTGCGGCCGGCCTTCGCACGCGCACGCGCGATCAGCGCGGTCGTCGACGAATCATGCTTGGCCGGATCGACCGGTGCATCCGCAATCAGATCGGCTTCGACGACCCTGCCGAGGATCTTGCCGAGCTCGACGCCCCATTGATCGAACGAGTTGACGTTCCAGATCGTGCCTTGTACGAGCACCTTGTGTTCGTAGAGCGCGATCAGTGCGCCGAGCGTCGTCGGATTCAGTTCGTCGAGCAGGATCGTCGTGCTCGGACGATTGCCAGGGAACACGATGTGTGGCACGAGTTCGGGCTTGTCCGGACCGGCGATCTTCTTCGCTTCCTCGACCGTGCGGCCCACCATCAGGGCTTCGCTCTGTGCGAAGCAGTTCGCGAGCAGGCGGTCATGGTGATGGGGCAACGGATGTTCTGCCGTCAGCAGGGCGATGAAGTCGATCGGGATCAGCGTCGGGCCCTGGTGAATCATCTGGAAGAACGCGTGCTGACCGTTCGTGCCGGGTTCGCCCCAGATCACGGCCGCGGTCGGGTAGTCGACCATCTCGCCGCTGAGTTGCGCCGACTTGCCGTTGCTTTCCATCTCGAGCTGCTGCAGATACGACGGCAGGAAATGTAACGATTCCGAGTACGGAGCGACCAGCTGGCTTTGCGAACCGAAGAAGTTCCGGTACCAGACGCCGAGCACGCCCATGATCACCGGCAGGTTGCGCTCGAGCGGCGCTTCCTGGAAGTGGCGGTCCATGCGTTCCGCGCCGGCCAGCAGATTGTCGAAATGATTCGGGCCGACCGCGAGCATGATCGACAGACCGACGGCCGACCACAGCGAATAGCGGCCACCGACCCAGTCCCACATCTGGAAGATGTTTTCCTCGGCGATCCCGAACTTGACGACCTCGGCGACGTTGGACGATACGCCGACGAAATGCTTCGCGAGATCCGTTTCCTTGACGCCGTTCTTCACGAACCAGTCGCGCAGCGAAATGGCGTTGGTCAGCGTTTCCTGCGTCGTGAAGGTCTTCGAGACGATGACCGCGAGTGTCGTTTCCGGATCGATCTGTTCGAGCACGCGTTGCAGATCGGCGCCATCGACGTTCGACACGAAATACGACTTGATCTTCGGATCGGCGAACTGGTGGAGTGCATGCACGACCATCTTCGGGCCGAGATCCGAACCACCGATACCGATATTGACGATGTGACGGATGGGTTTGCCCGTGTGGCCCGTCCATGCGCCGCTGCGCACCTTGTCGGCAAACACCGACATCTTGGCGCGTTCGGCCTGGACTTCTTTCGCAAACGGGGCGTTGACGTCGTGCGAGCGCAGGGCCGTATGGAGCACCGCGCGGTGTTCGGTCGGGTTCACGATCTCACCGGCGAACATCGCATCGCGGCGTGCTTCGACACCAGCCTGCTTCGCGAGATCGACCAGCAGCGACAGTGCCTTGTCGTCGATGCGGTGCTTGGAGAAATCGAAGCCGAGGCCTGCGCCCGAGATCGTATAGCGTTCGGCACGCGAGGTGCCGCCTTGCTTGTCTTCGGCAAACCATTCGCGCAGATGCTTGTCGCGGATCTGTTGATAGTGCGCTTCGAGCGCGGTCCAGGCGGGCAGTGATTTCAGAGTCATGGCAGCTCAGTCAGGCAAGACACAACGAAAGAAATGCTTCGTGCACGTCGAGCGCATCACCGCTTGGGCATCGACGCACAATTCCGGGGTGGGCGTGCTGTTCCTGCGCCTTGCACGCGTACACGTGCGAAGCAGAGGCAACGCCAACCGATGCATCCCGAGGAGATGGTCCGGAGTGAAGCAGGCGACAAGTCATGCAGTATAGCGAGGGCGGGTGACAGCCTCCAGAGAATCTGACCCTTTGGTGACGCATGGATGCGGTCAGCATCGGGACCGGTCGATTCGGCGAACGGGCAACAAACGGGGCTACGTTAGCGGATTGGCGCGCATGGCGCAGTGCAGGTCGAAGGCGTGCGGCCCGCACTGCGGGCTGGCCTGGCGATCCGCGTACCCACAGCCTGCCGCGATGCGTTTCGCGCCGCGTACAGGGTTCGGCTAACGTTGGACGGTGTTCATCATGTCGTTCAGCAAACGCCGAAAGGTGGGGGGCAATTCGCCCGCGGTCAGTCCGGCCGGGCCTTCGCCTTGCTCCGCGAGTACTTCGGCCGCGCGGCCGTGCAGGAAGACACCTGCGCAAGCCGCCTCGAAGGCGCTCATCCGCTGCGCGAGCAGCGCGCCGATCATGCCGCCCAGCGTGTCGCCCGATCCTCCGGTGGCGAGTCCGGCGTTGCCGGTCGGGTTGATGGCGATCCGGCGTCCGTCGGCCGCGGCGATGATCGTGCCCGATCCCTTGAGCACGACCGTGGCACGAAACTTTGCGGCCAGCGTGCGCGCCGCGCGCACGCGGTCCTGCTCGACACCGGCGACGTCGGCGCCGAGCAATCGCGCGGCCTCGAGCGGGTGGGGCGTGAGCACCGTGTTGTTCGAATGCTCGCGCAGCAAGTTAGCCGCGTCGGCGTGATTGGCCACGCCGTTCAGCGCATCGGCGTCGACGACCTTCGCACAGTCGACGGCCAGCGCGCGAAGCAGTGCGCGGTGAGCATCGTCGCCCTGTCCCATGCCGCAGCCGATCGCGAGCGCGGTCATGCGTTCGAGCGGCAGAGCGTCGAGTTCGCCGAGCATCAGCTCGGGATGCGGCGGATCGTAGGGCGGGAAATCCGGCCCGAGAAACGCCACGTGAATCTTGCCCGATCCTGCATAGAGTGCCGCGCGTGCGGCAAGGATCGGGGCACCCATCATGCCGCTTGCCCCGCCGACGACCGCAAGCGTGCCGAAGGTGCCTTTATGCGCGCTGGCTTCTCGTCGGGGTAGCGAAGCACCGAAGCCCGACGGCGCATTGAGACGCGGCAGCGCGACGTCGGGGCGCTCGACATCGCGCTGCCATGCGTCGAGCCCGATCGGTGCAACAAAGATCTCACCCGCGAAATCGCGGCCACGACCGGTGAAGAGGCCTGGCTTGGCGGCGATGAACGTCAGCGTGTGCGTCGCCGTGACGGGCGAGCCGCGGCCAACCGGCTGGCCGGTATCGCTATTGAGCCCGCTCGGCACGTCGAGCGCGAGGATGGGCAAGCCGGACGATCGGGCGTCGGCAAGCCGGTGGGCGAAGCCGCGGAACGGGGAGTCGTCGTCGCCAGGGAAAGCCCGCTCGATACCGATGCCGAGCACGCCGTCGACGAGCCAGGCACAGCCGTCGAGCGAAGCAGGCAGGCTGGAGTCGATGCGCACGCCGGCGGCACGTGCGCTCGCGAGCGCCCAGCGGGCGTCATCGGGCTTGGGGTCCACGGGCAGTGCGACGCCGGCTGCGATGCCATGGCGTTTGAGTTCGAGGGCCGCAACGAGTGCGTCGCCGCCATTGTTGCCCGGCCCTGCGACGAACCAGACGCTGCGATGGCGCGCACTCGCGCTGGCGAGCCGGCCGGCCAGAAACTGCGCGGCCGCGGCGCCTGCGCGAGCCATCAGCGTGTGCGGCGGGAGCTGCGCTTGCGCGGTGTGCTCGACCTCGCGCAGCGCTTCGATGGTGTAAAGGGGAAGGGCTCGGTCACGCGTCGGAACGAACAGGTCGGTCATATCGAGGCAGCGAAGGCACGGGATGCGGCCATTGTATCGGCGCGCGCCTTATCCGTTCTTTCACGTCATGCCAGTGCACTCGCCAGTGCAAGCAGAGCGTATATCGCCGAGCGAGTCACCGTGCGTTGTGGTTGCCGGTCGCGTCCAGCCGCTCATGCCCGATCGGAACAGGCCGGCCGCGCCTAGCCGGCCGCACCTAGCCGACCGCGCCTGCCTGACGCGTTTTCAGGAGTGACCAAACCGCGCCGGTGAGAGCGCCGCGATCGTGTTTGAATCGATCTCGGGTGTCTGGCCGCTGACGAGATCTGCGACGATCTTCGCCGTGCCGCAGGCGAGTCCCCATCCGCCCGGGCCGTGACCCGTATTGATAAAGAGCCGCGGATGCGCGGTGGCGCCGGTCACGGGCAAGCCATCGGGCGAGAGCAGCGTGACGCTGTCCCAGTCGCGCATCGCCGACAGCTTGGCTGCGCCAGGCACCCACGTGTGACCCGCCTGACCCAGCGTATCGAGCGCACGTTCGCGCAGCTTCGGCGGCGTGGTCCGGAACGTCTTGCGCCGGCCCTGAAGGACAGGCGCGCTCGCATAGCGCATGCGATTGTGCAGACGGCTGATCGAGACACGGCTTTCGTAGTCGACGACGGCGACGTGCGGCGCGTGTTCCTCATAGCCGATCGGCGCGGTCAGCGCATGCACGCGCGCAGGGTAGAGCGGAACACGCATGCCGGCTTGCGCGAGCAAGGCCTGCGTGTTCGCGCCCGCAGCCAGCACGAGTGCATCGCCCGCGATCGATTCGGTCGCTCCGCGATGCCCGTTGGCATGGTCCGACTGCGGTGTCATTTCGACGACGACGCGTCCCGAGTCGAGGCGGATGGAATCCGCACGGCGTCCGAGCGCAAACTCGACATCGTGTTCATCGAGCAGCGTCTTGAGCTGCTTGGTGAACAACGGGCAATTTGCGCTGCGTTCGTAGGGGAAGAACACGCCGCCCGCCAGCGCCTCGCCAACCGGCACGGACGGTTCGACGCCGCGGCATCCGTCGCCGTCGAGCACCTGGTGCGGATATTCGAATTGGGCAAGCAGGGCAAGCGCCGACGCAGCCTGCTTGAGTTCGCGCGGCGTGCGGAACAGGTGCAGGACGCCGTCGCGTTGCTCGAACTCCATCGCGTGCCGGCTTTCCATCTCCACGAGCGTGCGGCGCGAAAGTTCGATCAGCGGGCGGAGTTTTTCACATTGCGCGGCGAACGGTTCGGGTTCGCGCGCGGCATTGAGCTGGCGGACGAAGCGGCGGGCGCCGGCGCTGAGTCCGGGCTGGTAAATCATGCCGTTGCGCGAGCCGAACAGCATCTGGCGCATGCCGAAGGCGAGGCCGGGACCGAACCAGACGTCGAGCGGCGTCGGCAGCAAGAGGCCACCCTGGCCGAAGCTTGCCTCCTGGGCAACCGTCGCGTGCTGCTCGATCACGCACACCCGGTGGCCCGCGGCGCGCAACTGATAGGCAGTGGTGACGCCGGTCAAGCCGCCGCCAATAACGATGACGTCCATGAAAGTCTGGAGAGCCGGGATTCGGCCGAGTGTTCGAAGCACCGGAGGGCGTCGGGACACCGCCGGAAAGCGCGCAATCATAGCGCGGAAGCGACGTTGCCGGAAGCGCCGCAAAAGTCATTTGTCCCTACCGGTCAGCGCAAACGTGCCGGCAAAACATGCCGACCGAGTGACGAGGCGACGTTGTTACATATCACACGGTATAATCTCGGTCTCTCCAGACTGCCGCGCACGGCCCACCGGCCGCGCTGTGACAGGGCGCCCGTCTTTTCAGCCGCTTCGACCAAGCTCGCACCTCATGGCTCACTTCTCGTATTTCGCCGGCGCATCCGCCCTCTCCGATTTTCGCAAGACCCGCCTGCTGGCTACGCTGCAAGCGCTCGACCCTGAAGTGGCCGATGTCGAGGGCCGCTATGTGCATTTCGTCAGCAGCCAGGCGCCGCTTTCCGATGCGGATCGGGACCGGCTGAGCGCGTTACTGTCGTATGGCGATCCGTTCGAGCCGCACCTGAAGGGGGGCGAAGCGTTTCTCGTCGTGCCGCGTCTGGGCACGATCTCGCCGTGGGCCAGCAAGGCCAGCGATATCGCGCACAACAGCGGGCTGACCAATGTGCGCCGCATCGAACGCGGTATCGAATACACGATCACGCTTAAGGCAGGCCTGGGCAAGCTGATTGGCAAGACCAAGCCGGTCGCGGCGGAAAAGCGGGCTCCGCTCGCTTCGGCGCTGCACGACCGCATGACCGAGACGGTGATCGCCAAGCGTGAAGACGCGGCGCACCTGTTCGACGAACTGCCGGGTCGTCCGATGGAGTCGGTCGATATCGTGGGTCAGGGTCGCGCGGCGCTCGAAAAGGCGAATGCCGAATTCGGTCTGGCCCTCGCGGACGACGAAATCGACTATCTGGTCGACGCGTTCACGCAGCTCAAGCGCAATCCGACGGATGTCGAACTCATGATGTTCGCGCAGGCGAACAGCGAGCACTGCCGTCACAAGATTTTCAACGCACAGTGGACGATCGATGGCGAAGCGCAATCGACGTCGCTGTTCGGCATGATCAAGCACACGCATCAGCAGCATCCCGAAGGCACGATCGTGGCCTATTCGGACAATGCGGCCGTCATGGAAGGCGGCGCAGCAGAGTTCTGGTACCCGGCCGGTGCCGCCGACCACGGTCGTGGCTATCAGCGTGCCGATGGCGTGATGCACACGCTGATGAAGGTCGAAACGCATAACCACCCGACCGCGATTTCGCCGTTCCCGGGCGCATCGACGGGCGCGGGCGGTGAAATCCGCGACGAAGGCGCGACGGGCCGCGGTGCGAAGCCGAAAGCGGGTCTGGTCGGCTTCTCGGTGTCGAACCTCCAGCTGTCGGAACTCAATAGCGAATGGGAAACCGCGTTCGACGCGTCGATTCCGTACGCGCAACGCAACCCGAGCGCGAAGACCGCGGCCAAGCCGTACGGCCGTCCTGACCGTATCGCATCGGCGCTGTCGATCATGATCGAAGGCCCGCTCGGCGGCGCGGCGTTCAACAATGAATTCGGCCGGCCGAACCTCGGCGGCTATTTCCGCGTCTACGAGCAGAACGTTGGCGGTACGGTTCGCGGCTATCACAAGCCGATCATGATTGCGGGCGGCATCGGCAATATCTCCGAAGGCCTCACGCACAAGAACGACTTGCCCGAGGGCACGCTGCTGATCCAGATCGGCGGCCCCGGCATGCGGATCGGCCTGGGCGGCGGCGCCGCAAGTTCGATGGCAACGGGCGCGAACTCGGCTGAACTCGACTTCGATTCGGTTCAGCGCGGCAACCCCGAAATCCAGCGTCGTGCGCAGGAAGTGATCAACGTCTGCTGGCAGATGGGCGCGGAGAATCCGATCCTGAGTATTCACGATGTCGGCGCCGGCGGTCTGTCGAACGCGTTCCCCGAACTCGTCGACGGCGCGAACAAGGGCGCGCGGTTCGAACTCACGCGCGTGCCGCTCGAAGAGTCGGGTCTCGCACCGCGCGAAATCTGGAGCAACGAAGCGCAAGAACGCTACGTGCTCGCGATCGCCCCGGAAAGCCTCCCTGCGTTCGAAGCGATCTGCGCGCGCGAGCGTTGCCCGGTCGCCGTGGTCGGTGTGGCCACCGACGAACAGCAGCTCAAGCTGGTCGCGGCCGATGCCAACGAGAAGGACCCCGTCGATATGCCGATGGACGTGCTGCTCGGCAAGACGCCGCGCATGTACCGTGATGTTCGCCGCATCAAGCCGAACTTCGCGCCGGTCGAGGTCACGGGCCTGTCACTCGGCGATACGGCACTGGCTGTGCTGCGTCACCCGACGGTCGCAAGCAAGTCGTTCCTGATCACGATCGGCGATCGCGCGGTGGGCGGCCTGTCGGTGCGCGATCAGATGGTCGGTCCGTGGCAGGTGCCGGTCGCCGACTGTGCGATCACGACGCTCGATTTCAGCGGCTATCGTGGCGAGGCGATGACCATCGCCGAACGCACGCCGCTCGCCGTGATCAACGCACCGGCGTCGGGCCGCATGGCGGTGGGCGAGGCAATCACGAATATCGCATCGGCGCCGATCGAGTCGCTTGGCAAGCTCAAGCTGTCGGCGAACTGGATGGCGGCCTGCGGCAGCCCCGGTGAAGACGCCGCGCTGTTCGACACGGTCAAGGCCGTCGGGCTCGAGCTGTGCCCGGCGCTCGGTATCAGCATCCCGGTCGGCAAGGATTCGTTGTCGATGCGCACGAAGTGGGATGAACAGGGCGTGGCGAAGGAAGTGGTGTCGCCGGTGTCGCTGATCATCTCGGCGTTCGCGCCGGTTGAAGATGTGCGCCGTCACCTGACGCCCCAGCTGAGCCGCGAAATCAATACGGTGCTGATCGCGATCGACCTCGGCCGCGGCAAGCAGCGCCTGGGCGGCAGCATTCTGGCCCACGTTACGCAGCAGGTCGGCAATGAAGCGCCGGACGTCGACGATCCCGAAGACCTCAAGCGTTTCTTCAATGCGATCCAGTCGCTCAACCGCGACGGCAAGCTGCTCGCGTATCACGATCGCTCGGACGGCGGTCTGTTTGCGACCGTGGCCGAAATGGCCTTCGCAGGTCACGTCGGCGTGTCGCTCAATGTCGACATGCTCACGCTCGACGAAGCGCACGAGTCGGACTACGGCGATGCGAAGGACTGGGCGAAGCAGACGTCAGGTCGCCGCGACGATCGTACGATCCGCGCGCTGTTCAACGAAGAGCTCGGCGCGGTGATCCAGGTTCGTGCGTCGGATCGCGATGCGGTGATGGGCGTGCTGCGCGAGTATGGTCTGAGCGCATGCAGCCATGTGATCGGTAAGCCCAACGACGCCGACGACATCGAAATCTATCGCGACGCGAAGAAGATCTACTCGGCTACGCGCGTGCTGCTTCAGCAGGCGTGGACTGAAGTGTCGTGGCGCATCGCGCGGCTGCGCGACAACCCCGCCTGTGCGGACAGCGAGTTCGAATCGATCGTCGATGCAGCTGACCCGGGCATGACGCCGAAGCTGTCGTTCGACATCAAGGCGGATATCGCCGCGCCGTTTATCGCCACGGGCAAGCGCCCGAAGGTGGCGGTGCTGCGCGAGCAGGGCGTCAACTCGCATATCGAGAAGGCCTATGCGTTCGACCGCGCGGGCTTTGAAGCACGCGACGTGCATATGAGCGACCTGCTTAGCGGTCGTGCGAACCTGTCGGAATTCGCCGGATTCGTGGCCTGCGGCGGTTTCTCGTACGGCGATGTGCTCGGAGCCGGTGAAGGCTGGGCCAAGACGATCCGGTTCAACGCGGTGCTCGCCGATATGTTCGCGGCGTTCTTCGCGCGCGGCGACACGTTCGCGCTGGGCATCTGCAATGGCTGCCAGATGATGAGCAGTCTCGCTTCGATGATTCCGGGCGCGGATGCGTGGCCGAAGTTCACGCGCAACCAGTCCGAGCAGTTCGAAGCGCGCCTGTCGATGGTTGTTGTCGAGCAATCGCCTTCGATCTTCTTCGATGGCATGGCGGGCTCGGAGATTCCGGTGGTCGTGTCGCATGGCGAAGGCTATGCGAACTTCGCGGCGCAGGGCGATCAGGCGCATGTCGCGACCGCGCTGCGGTACGTCGACAACCGCGGTGCGATCACCGAGCGCTATCCGTTCAACCCGAACGGCTCAGCCAAGGGGCTGACGGGCGTGACAACGGCCGATGGCCGCTTCACGGCCATCATGCCGCACCCGGAGCGTGTCTTCCGTACGGCGCAGATGAGCTGGCACCCGTCGGATTGGGAAGGCGACAGCCCGTGGATGCGCATGTATCGCAACGCACGCAAGTGGGTCGGCTGATCGAGCGATAGCAGATGGCGGACGCGGGCGCGGCAGATGCGTGTCGTGCCCGTCAGCGCCGATACCGCTGATTGACCGAATTTGGGTGGTTGAGCGAATATCGCGGATCTACCGAATGCGAGTGAATTAGCGAATACCGCGGATATGGCAAAGAAGCCCGGACGTCATCAACGACGTGCGGGCTTTTTTATTATCGGGCGGCCCAGAATGCGTTTTGCATGCGAGCGATCTCGTCGTGTAGTTCGGGAAACGGCCCGAAGACCTTGATCGCCTTCTGGCTGTGATCGAACACGGTTCGGCAGGGCAAAGACATGGTCGGGTTCTCGTCGTGGGAACCCGTTGCGGCGAGCAAGTCCTTTTCGTCGGCGCCATAGACGAGGCGTCCGATATTGGCCCAATACATCGTGCCCGAGCACATGCAGCACGGCTCGACGTTCGTATAGAGCGTGCAGCCCCAGAGGAAGTCTTCAGAAAAGTTCGTCGCGGCGGTGCGTGCGAGCACGGATTCCGCATGGTTCACCGTGTCGACGTTGCCTTGCTCGATCAGAACGGTTTCGTGATCGGGCGCAACCAGAATCGCGCCGAACGGGTGATGGCCGAAACGCACGGCACGCTCGGCGATCTCACTCGTGCGCCGCAGATGCCGGATCATCTGTTCATGCGTCGGATCAGCACCGGGCGGGGTGGGTCGTGTCGAAGCAGCGGTCGCGGTCATGATGGCGTGATCGGATGGGCGAAGTCCGCATTGTCCGACGGTTCACGTGTGCTGCGCGCTAGCGGTGCTTATAGTGCGCATCAGCATCGAATACAACGCGCTAAGGCTATCGGTGCGCGATTCGGACGTGGCGAATCAATGCGATAAATAAACGCGGCCAACGAAGCGGACAACGAAGGCGGCCAATAAAAAAGGCAGCGAACCGTGAGGTTGCTGCCTTCTTTGACTGCATCGTTCGCGGGCCTGGCCCGCAAAATCCGATTACTGAATCTTCGCCTTGGTGTGCAGGCTTTGTTCCCAGGCCTGCACTTTTTCCTGCTGCATTTGCTGTGCGAGCTGCGCCTTGACGTCTTCAAACGGCGGCACCTTGACGTCGCGGATATCGTCGAGGCGGATCACGTGCCAGCCGAATTGCGAGTGAACCGGCGTATCGGTGATCTGGCCTTTCTGCAGCTTCTGCGCGGCATCGCCAAACTCAGGCACATAGCTTTGCAGATTTGCCCAGTCGAGGTCGCCACCATGCGCGGCCGAACCCGTGTCCTTCGAGTATTGCTTCGCGAGGTCGTCGAAGTTACCGCCGGCCTTGAGCTTCGCGATGATGTCCTTCGCTTGCTGCTCGTTGTCGACGAGGATGTGGTGCAGGTGATATTCCTTGCCCTGAACCTGCTTGACGGCCTCATCGTACTTCGCGCGAAGTTCGGCGTCGGTCGGCGCGTTGTTCTTGATGTAGTCCTGGATCAGCGCGCGGATCGCCACGCTTTGCGAGGCGAGCGCCATTTGCGCCTTGACGCTCGGGTCATTCGGCACGCCGCGCTTCTCGGCTTCCTGCATCATGATTTCGCGGTTCACGAGCTCTTCGCGAACAGCGGCTTGCAATTGCGGCGAATCCGTCTGGCCCTGGCGGACGAGTTCGGCGACGAGGGCATCGACGCGTGCTTTCGGAATGGGTGTGCCATTCACGACAGCAATGTTTTGCGCGAACGCGGAAGTGGCGGCACCCGCAGCGATGACGACAGCGGCCGTGCTGATCCACAGTCGGACGTTCTTGAAGCTCATGACGTGATTCCTAACGAGGCAGATTGTTGAATTCTTCGGGGGTGTATGCGGCGATCGCGAGGGCATGAATACCATTCTGCATCGCATCGGCCAGCGCATCATACACCAGCCGATGTCGCGCTACGCGCGTCTTGCCCGCGAACGCTTCCGTCACGATCGTGACATTGAAATGGCCTCCGGAAGCCGCGCCGGCATGGCCCGCATGGCGGGCGCCGTCGTCCTCGATCGCGAGGTGCGAGGGGGAGAGCGCAGCCTTCAAACGAGCTTCGATTGCATCGGTCGACATCGAGGGCATGATCACTCCTCCTTGAGATAGCGCGCGAGCCAGAGGCTTTGGGCGATGACGAACACGACCATGCAGCCGATGCCGCCGAACAGCTTGAAATTGACCCAGACGTCGGTCGAGAAGTGATAGAGGATCACAAGGTTCACGACGCCGAGCAGCGCGAAGAAGACGACCCAGGCGAGCGTCAGTTGCGTCCAGACGGGCTCGGGCAACTTGAGTTCCTTGCCCATGGTCGTCTTGAGCAGGTCTTTGCCGAAACCGAAGCGCGAGACGCCGAGTGCGACCGCAAACAGCCAGTACGCCACCGTGGGCTTCCATTTGATGAACAGGTCGTCATGCAGGACGAGCGTCGCGCCGCCGAGCACGACAATGACGATCAGGCTGACCCATTGAAGCGGGTCGACCTTGCGGTGCCGGAAGGCGACCCACGCGATCAGTGCAAGCGAGGAGACGATTGCAATCGCCGTGGCGGTGTAGATATTCGTCAGCTTGTAGGCGACGAAAAACAGAATGATCGGAAAGAAATCGAATAAGAGTTTCATGCGGTGTCCGGTAACGGCTGCCAGATACCGCTGCGCAACGGCCCATCGAGCGAGGCACTGCGTGCCGGGTAGGCACGCAGCATCGGATGTCGGGTGTCGCAAGACTTCGCGCATGCATCATCCCGGGAACGACCCCGGGGCGATGCATGCGTTGCAAGCCGGCCGTCGGCCGGACGTTGCAATCGTTATTTCTGGCTGCCGGGCTCGAATTGTAACGCAGCCGAATTGATGCAATAGCGATCACCCGTGTCGGTCGGTCCGTCCGGGAAGACGTGGCCCAGGTGCGCGTCGCACACCTTGCAGCGCACTTCGACGCGGACCATGCCGTGCGACATGTCGCGATGCTCGTCGATCAGCTCGCCGTTTAGCGGGCGATCGAAGCTCGGCCACCCGCAGCCTGCGTCGAATTTGTTGTCCGATTCGAACAGCGCGGCGCCGCAGCATACGCACTTGTAGACCCCGTTTTCCCAATGGTCCCAGTAGCGACCGGTGAAGGCGCGTTCGGTCGCCGCGTGACGGGTCACCTGATATTCGATATCGGACAGGTCACGTTTGTAGTCGGCGTCGGTCTTGGTCGGTGTGTTGCTCATGGTCGGTCTCTCAAAGTAAGGCATGCTCCTGTTAGTCGGTCGACATGCCCAAACCTTACAAACGGATCTGACAAGCGGGTCTGACAAGCGGGTAGGACACACAGGTCTTGCAAGCCGGTCTTACAAACAGCGCCTGCGAACAGCTTTTGCAAGTGGGGCCTGCAAGCGGGTCTTACAAGTGGGTACTGCAAGCGGATACGGCATCGATGGATCTGTCGCGTCGCTGTGCTTCGTACTTAAGTTTGCTTCGGTCTAAGACGAGCAACTGACCTCGAGCGAACTCGCCCATGTCGGCGGCAACGCGGCGTAGGCCTCGTTGCCGGGTTGTTCGTCGAATGGCTTGCGCAGCACATCGAGCAGTCGCGCGAGCTCGCTGAAATCCTTGTCCTTCGCCGCGCGGATGGCTGTCTCGGCCAGATGATTGCGCAGCACGTACTTGGGGTTCACGCGGTTCATCGCTGTCGCGCGGGCCGCATCGTCTTGCGTCTCGTCCTGCAGGCGGGTGCGGTAGGCGCTTAGCCATGCGTCGATCGCCGCGCGATCGAGAAACAGATCGCGTACCGGCGCATCGGCGTGGGCGCCATCGCGCGCGATCCGCGACAGATTGCGGAACGTCAGCGTGAAGTCCGCGCGATTGTCGTGCATGACCTTGAACAGATCATTGACGAGCGTGGTGTCGCTTTCGCGAACCTCGTGCAAGCCGAGCTTGGCACGCAGCAGCCGGTCGAGCGCACGCGGGAAATGCGTGCGGTATGTCTCGAGCACGCCCTGGGCGGCCTCGACACCGGCTTGACCCTCACCCAGCAGCGGCAGCATGGCCTGCGCGAGGCAGAACAGGTTCCAGTACGCGACCTGCGGCTGCGCCTGGTACGCATAGCGGCCCTGTGCGTCGCTGTGGTTGCAAATGTGGTTCGCATCGAAACCGTCGAGAAAGCCGTAAGGGCCGTAGTCGATGGTCAGGCCGAGGATCGACATATTGTCGGTGTTCATGACGCCATGACAGAAACCCACCGACTGCCAGTGGGCCACCATGACGGCCGTGCGCTCGACGACTTCAGCCAGCATCGCGAGGTACGGGTTCTGCGCGTCGCGGCAGGCCGGGTAGTGCCGGTCGATCACATGGTCGGCAAGCTCACGGATGCGGTCGGGGCGGTCCGCCGCGTACCAATGCTCGAAGTGACCGAAGCGAACGAAGCTCGGCGCCAGGCGCGTGACGACGGCGGCGGTTTCGATTTCCTCACGCCTGACAGGCGCATCGGACCCGGTGACGCAGAGCGCGCGCGTGGTCGGAATGCCGAGGTGGTGCATCGCTTCAGAGCACAGAAACTCGCGGATCGACGAGCGCAGCACGGCGCGTCCGTCGCCCATGCGCGAATACGGCGTGAGCCCGGCGCCCTTGAGTTGAACTTCCTGAACCCCTTCGGGGCCGGCGATCTCGCCGAGCATCAGCGCGCGGCCGTCGCCGAGCTGGCCTGCCCAGACGCCGAACTGGTGTCCGGAGTAGACCGTGGCGATCGGAAGCGACTCAGCGTCCAGTTCGCGGGTCAGATTGCCGGTCATTGTCTCGACAAACCCGTCGCGCTCGAACGCGTCGGGTTCAAGCCCGATCGATGCCGCAGCCTCGCTCGAAAAACCGACGAGATAGGGCGACGGCAACGGCGTGGCCGGCAGTCGTGTGTAGAAGGCGCTGCCGAGGGCACTGAACGAGCCTTCGGAACGCAAATCGAACGGGAGAACTGGAGTGGAGAGCATGGCTTCGGGAAAACGACTATTCATGCGACAACTGGGGACTGGCTATTGTAAGTCGCTTGGCCGGCACGCGCTGGCGCCGCAATTCCAGGGGTTCGGGCCTGTCGACGGGCGCGCGCCTTTCAACGGGCTCACGGAGAGAATAACGATGACGATGCTGACGGAGCGCCCGCAAATGGCCAGCCCGCCGACGGGCGAGATGACGGGCGACATGACGGGCCCGATGACGGGCCAGATGATGGAGATGCCCCTGCTTGTGTCCGAGCTTCTGACGCATGCGGCGCGGCACAACGGTGATACGGAAATCGTGACCCGGCGCGTCGAGGACGGCGCGATTCACCGGTACACATGGCGCGACTGCGAACGGCGCGCACGTCAGCTTGCCCAGGCGCTCGCCCGCCTCGGCGTGCAGGCAGGCGACCGCGTCGGCACGCTCGCCTGGAACACCTATCGGCACCTCGAAGCCTATTACGGCGTATCGGGCAGCGGCGCCGTGGTCCATACCATCAATCCGCGCCTGTTCTGCGAGCAACTGACGTTTATCGTCAACGACGCCCAGGATGGTGTCGTGATGTTCGACGTCACGTTTGCGGGCATTGTGGACCTGCTTGCGCCGCAATGTCCGTCGGTGCGTCACTGGGTCGCGATGACCGACCGCGCATCCATGCCGGAGATGAAGACGCCAGTCGAGTGCTACGAAGATCTCGTGCAGGCCGAGTCGGGCGACTACGCATGGCCGTTGCTCGACGAACGTTCCGCCTGCGGCTTGTGCTACACGTCGGGCACGACGGGGCATCCGAAGGGCGTGCTGTATTCGCATCGCTCCAATGTGCTCCATGCACTCGTCAGTGCGGGCCCGAATGCGCTCGGCATCTCGTCCCGGGAAGTCGTGCTGCCGGTCGTGCCGATGTTTCACGTCAATGCATGGGGGATTCCGTATTCGGGGGCAGCCGCCGGGGCCAAGATGGTGTTGCCGGGCCGCGCACTCGACGGCGCATCGGTCTATGAACTGATCGAAAGCGAGAAGGTGACATTCACCGCCGGCGTGCCGACCGTCTGGCTCGCGCTGCTCAACTATATGGAACAGGCGGGCGTACGGTTCTCGACCTTGAAACGCACGCTCGTGGGCGGCGCCGCGCTGCCGCCCGCGATGCAGGACGCGTTCCAGCAGAAGTACGGTGTTCAGGCGATTCATGGCTGGGGTATGTCGGAGACCTCGCCGATCGTGACGGTCGGTAACCTGACTTCCGGTCTTGCCGAACAGTCGGCCTCCGCGCAGGAGGCGGCGTTGCGCAAGCAGGGCCGCACGCTGTTTGGCGCCGATATCAAGATCGTCGACGAGCACGGCAACGATCTGCCGTGGGATGGCGTGGCGTTTGGCGATTTGTACGCGCGCGGGCACTGGGTCTGCGAGCGGTATTTCAATCACCCGGACTCGGCGCTGCGTGATGGCTGGTTCCCGACCGGCGACGTCGCGACGATCGATCCCGACGGGTATATGCAGATTACGGACCGCAGCAAGGATGTGATCAAGTCGGGCGGCGAGTGGATCAGCTCGATCGACGTCGAGAACATCGCCGTCGCATTCCCCGGCGTGGCCGAGGCGGCATGCATCGCGGCCCACCATGCGAAGTGGGCCGAACGCCCGCTGCTGGTCATCGTGCGCAAGCCGGGTGCGACGGTGACGCGCGAGGAATTGCTCAAGTTCTACGAGGGCAAGGTCGCGAAATGGTGGATTCCCGACGAAGTCGTCTTTGTCGACGAAATTCCCCATACGGCGACGGGCAAGATCCTCAAGTTCAAGCTTCGCGAAAGGTTTGCCGATTACCTCGTCCAGCACGCGGGAGCGTCACAGTAGAAAAACACAATTGAACGATCGTGCTTTTCTCGTTATGCTTGGGTCCATTCGATTGGGCGTTCAGGGAGTGGACCAAGCGGGCGCAGATCCGCCGTCCCCAATCCGAAGCGTGTGTGCGATGCTAGCGTGCCCGCCGACAGCGGCGGGATCAAAGGCCCGTGGGGCATGGAGGAAGACAGATGGCCGTGGCGTATGCGATCCAGGATGGCGTAGCCGTCGTAACGTTTGAAAACCCGCCGGTCAACGGCCTGAACCATGCCACGCGCACCGGCATTGTCGATGCGATCCAGCGCGCGCAAGACGACGCGCAGGTCGTCGCCATCGTGCTGACGGGCGCAGGCTCGGTATTCTCGGGCGGCGCGGACATCACCGAATTCAACAAGCCGGCGGCGATCGCCGAGCCCAATCTCCACACGGTGATCGCGACGGTTGAGGCGAGCAAGAAGCCGATCGTCGCGGCCATCAACAAGCTCGCGATGGGCGGCGGCCTCGAACTCGCGCTCGGCGCGAACTACCGTGTCGCGACACCCGATGCGCAGGTGGCATTGCCCGAGGTCAAGATCGGCTTGCTGCCGGGTGCCGGCGGCACGCAGCGATTGCCTCGCGCGGTCGGTCTCGAGCGCGCGCTCACGATGATCGTCACGGGCGATCCGGTTGCCGCGACCAAGCTCGCGGATGGAAAGCTGTTCGACGCGATCATCGAAGGCGATCTGATCGCCGGCGCCGTGGAATTTGCCCGCAAGGCCGGCGCACAAGGCGCGCTGCCGCGCGTGCGCGATCGCGAGATCGATGCGCCGAACGCCGACGCCGTACTCACGCACGCACGCCAGGAGATTACCGCCATTGCCAAGCGTTTCCCGGCGCCCGGCAAGTGCATCGACGCGGTCGAACACGGCCTGCGCCATGGCTTCGACGCCGGCCTGACTCGCGAGCGCGACGGCTTTATCGCGTTGCTCGATTCGCCTGAAAGCCATGCCTTGCGTCACGCGTTCTTCGGCGAACGCGCTGCCTCGAAAATACCCGATGTGCCGTCGAGCACGCCGTTGCGGACCCTGCGCGAAGTCGGCGTGATCGGCGCGGGCACGATGGGCGGCGGCATCACGATGAATTTCATCAACGCCGGCATTCCCGTGGTGCTCGTCGAGACGAAACAAGAAGCGCTTGATCGCGGCCTTGCGACGATTCGAAAGAACTACGAGCGCAACGTCAAGAATGGCAAGTTGACTGCCGAGCAACTCGAATCGCGCATGGCGCTGATTCGCCCGTCGCTGGCGTTCGACGACCTGAAGACAGCCGATCTGATCATCGAGGCCGTGTTCGAGGAGCTGTCGGTCAAGCAGCAGGTGTTCGAGAAGATCGATGCGATCGCCAAGCCGGGCGCGATCCTGGCCTCCAACACGTCAACGCTGGATCTCGACAAGATCGCCGCATTCACGAAACGTCCCGAAGACGTCGTCGGCATGCACTTCTTCAGCCCGGCGAATGTCATGAAGCTGCTCGAAGTCGTACGCGGCGAGAAGACGGCGAAGGATGTGCTCGCGACTGTCATGGCGCTCGCGAAAAAGATTCGCAAGACGGCGGTCGTGTCGGGTGTGTGCGACGGGTTTATCGGCAACCGCATGGTCGAGCAGTACGTGCGTCAGGCGCTCGAGATGCTCGAGGAGGGCGGGCTGCCCGAGCAGATCGATCGAGCCATCGAGCAGTTCGGTTTTGCGATGGGACCGTTCCGGATGAGTGATCTGGCCGGCAACGATATCGGCTGGGCCATTCGCAAGCGCCGCGCCGTCGAGCATCCGGACATCGTCTATTCGAAGATCGCCGACCGGCTCTGCGAAGCCGGCCGTTTCGGCCAGAAGACCGGCGGCGGCTGGTACGACTATCAGCCGGGCGACCGGAATGCGCATCCGTCGAAGATGGTCGACGACATGATCGTCGCGTATTCGTCCGAGGCGGGCACCGCGCGTCGGACGCTCGAGGATGCCGAAATCGTCGAACGCCTCGTCTTTGCGCTCGTCAACGAAGGCGCGAAGATCCTCGAGGAAGGCATCGCATCAAAGGCGTCGGATATCGACATGGTCTATCTGACGGGCTATGGCTTCCCGTTATTCCGCGGCGGCCCGATGCTTTACGCCGATATGGTCGGGCTCGGTCATGTCAAACAGGCCATGGAGCGGTATGCTGCGGCTACGGGCGACGAATTCTGGTCGAAGCCCGCGCCGCTGCTGACGCGGCTCGCAGGCGAGGGACGCCGCTTCAACGGATGATCGGTTGAGACGGGTGGGCTCGCCGCTGGCGCGTTTCCCGTTTTATTCAGATCAAAGGAGTTCCGATGCGACCGTCGAGCGATGTGTTGCTGGTCGTCGACGTGCAATACGACTTTATGCCCGGAGGCGCGCTTGCCGTGCCTTTTGGCGATGAGGTCGTCGCACCGATCAATCGTCTCGCCGCCAGTTTTTCGCACGTCGTGCTCACGCAGGACTGGCATCCGGCCAATCACGCCTCGTTCGCGATCAGTCATCCGGGCAAGCAGCCGTTTTCGCGTGCGCATATGCCTTATGGCGAACAGGTGCTTTGGCCTCAGCATTGCGTACAGGGCACGCGCGGCGCGGCGCTTCACGATGATCTGTCGATTCCGCATGCGCGGCTCGTGATTCGCAAAGGGCATCACGTGAACGTCGACAGCTATTCGGCGTTTGTCGAAGCGGATCGGAAGACGCCGACGGGACTGACGGGCTATTTGCGGGAGACCGGCGTCAAGCGGGTGTTCTGCTGTGGCCTCGCGACGGATTATTGCGTTGCGTGGACCGCACTCGATGCGCGCGCATGCGGCTTCGAGTCGTATCTGATCGAAGATGCGAGCCGGCCGATCGATCTCGATGGCTCGCTTGAAGCGGCATGGCTTCAACTCACGGATCTCGGCGTCGAGCGTTTGCTCGTCGATGAGGTCATGGGCGAAACGGCAGTCGTCTGAGTGTTCAACGAACCGCGACGACTCGCGACGAACCGTACTTCACACATCGCAGGGGCCGAGTCACGCGTTGTATTCGCGACAGAAACACATCGGACACGTGACCCGGCAACGAACAGGTGAACAGATTGATTCGACATATTGTGATGTGGAAGCTCAAGGAAGAGGCCGAGGGCGGCACGCGTGCGCAGAACGCGCAGAAGATGCGCGCGTTGCTCGAGAACTGCAGCAACGTGGCGCCGGGTACGCATGAATTCCAGGTCGGTATCGCCGCGCCTGGCGAGGAGTCGACCTACGATGTCGTGCTGGTGTCGACGTTCAAGGATGCCGCGGCGCTCAATGCGTATCAGATTCACCCCGAACATGAGAAGGCCAAGGCATTTATCGGCAAGGTCCGCGAGACGCGTCAGTGCGTCGACTATGTGATCGAACTCTGAACTGAACCTGCCGATGACACAGTTTGTTGATTTTCCGGTCCGCAGCCCGTTTATCGATGCGCTCGGACTCAAGCTCGTTCGTGCGGATGAGGGTGTCAGCGAAGTGCGCGTCGCACTCGAGCAGATGCACCTGAATACGTGGGGCGTGGCCCACGGTGGCCTCACGATGACGCTGCTCGACGTGGCGTTGTCGCTGGCTGCGCGCAGTGCGGGCGGCGCGTCGGGCGTCGTGACGGTCGAGCTGAATACGACATTCATGCAACCGGGCAAGGGCGAGCTTCGCGCGCATGGCCGTGTCATGCATCAGTCGAGCACGATGGCGTTCTGCGAAGGCGAGGTCCGCGACGAGACGGGCGCGTTTGTCGCGAAGGCCGTCGGAACGTTTAAATATCTTCGCAAGCTCGCGGTGGGTCGCACGATCGTCGAGCAGCCGCAACCCGGTGGTGATGCGCCTTAGTCACAGATCGGATAACAACACAGACACCGTTTAAGAACGGAGACGGAGACACTCATGGCCGAAATCAATCGTCAGATCGTGCTGGCAGCACGACCCGAAGGCGAGGTTGAACCGACGCACTTCAAACTCGTCGAGACACCGCTTGCACCGCTCACCGATGGTCAGGTCCGCGTGCGCAATCACTACCTCTCGCTCGACCCGTATATGCGCGGGCGCATGAACGAGAGCAAGTCGTACGCCGTGCCGCAGCCGCTCAACGAGGTCATGCTCGGCGGCACAGTGGGTGAAGTGGTCGAGTCGAAAAACGATCGGTTCGCTGTCGGTGACAAGGTTGTCGGGTTCTTCGGCTGGCAGGAGTTCGGCACGTCCGACGGTTCCGCACTGAAGAAGGTCGACACAACGCACGTTCCGTTGTCAGCCTATCTGGGTGCCGTCGGCATGCCGGGCGTCACCGCCTGGTACGGCCTGAACAAAATCATTGCCCCGAAGGCGGGCGATACCGTGGCGGTGAGTTCGGCCGCCGGTGCCGTCGGTGGCGCGGTCGGCCAGCTCGCGAAGGCGCAGGGCTGCCGTGTCATCGGGATCGCTGGCGGTGAGGACAAATGCCGCTACGTCATCGATGAATTGGGCTTCGATGCATGCGTCGACTACAAGAAGAACAATCTGCGCGATGACCTCAAGGCTGCCGCGCCGAAGGGTATCGACGGCTACTTCGAAAACGTCGGCGGTGCGGTACTCGACGCCGTGCTCGCGCGCATGAATGCCTTCGGCCGCATCGCGCTGTGCGGCATGATCGCCGGCTACGACGGCGAGCCGGTGCCGATCAAGCAGCCGCAGCTGTTCCTGGTTTCGCGACTCAAGATGGAAGCCTTCATTGTCAGCGAACACATGGAAGTGTGGCCGGACGCGCTGAAGGATCTCGGCACGCTCGTCGCGCAGAAGAAGCTCAACTATCGTGAGTCGATCGCCGAGGGCATCGAGCGGGCGCCCGAAGCCTTTATCGGATTACTGAAGGGACGCAACTTCGGCAAGCAGCTCGTCAAGCTGATCTGAGGCGAGCGGGGCGGGCCGTTGTCGGGCGTGGGGGCGGATGCCGGATGGGTGACGGCCCATTAGCGACACGTGCCGCCAGGTGCTGCCCCAGTCGACCGCCTGCGGGACGCCGAGGGCCGAGGGCCCAGTGCCCAGTGCCCAGTGCCCAGTGCCCAGTGCCCAGTGCCCAGTGCCCAGTGCAGGATGTCAGACGCCGGATGCCGGCTCCTGTCCGGGCCGCTTTCCGGCGGCGGCACGCGAGCTGGCCTATACTGTCGGGTTGGCGCGCATTGCGCATGCTTTGATCGACTGGTATGACTTCAACCCTCCGGCCAAGCCCCCGGCGCATTTCCGTTGCGCCGATGATGGACTGGACCGACCGGCATTGCCGGTATTTTCACCGCCTGATTTCGCGGCACACCTGGCTGTACACCGAGATGGTGACCACCGGTGCGCTGCTGCACGGCGACGTGCCCCGACACCTGGACTTCAACGATCAGGAACATCCGGTCGCGCTCCAGCTGGGTGGCAGCGAGCCATCCGATCTTGCCAAATGCGCGACGCTTGCCGAGCAATGGGGATATGACGAGGTCAATCTCAATTGCGGTTGTCCTTCCGAGCGCGTTCAGCGCGGCGCGTTTGGCGCTTGCCTGATGGCGGAGCCAAAACTGGTTGCGGACTGCGTCAAGGCGATGCGTGACGTTGTGTCGATTCCGGTCACGGTCAAGCATCGCATCGGGATCGACGACGTCAGCGAATACGGCTTTGTGCGCGACTTTGTCGGCACGATTGCCGACGCGGGCTGCGATGTCTTTATCGTGCATGCGCGCAACGCCATCCTCAAGGGCCTGAGCCCGAAAGAGAATCGCGAGATCCCGCCGCTCAAGTACGAGTTTGCGTATCAGCTCAAGCGCGATTTCCCGGCGCTCGAAATCTCGATCAACGGCGGGATCCAGTCGCTCGACGAAGCGGAAGAACATCTCAAGCACGTCGACGGCGTGATGCTGGGCCGCGAGGCGTATCACAACCCGTGGGTGCTCGCCGATGTCGACCATCGTTTTTACGGCGCGGCCGTGTCGACGTTGACGCGCTCCGATATTGAAGCGGGGATGGCCGACTACGCCGCGAAGGAACTGGCGGCCGGGCACTACCTCGGCGCACTCACGCGGCATATGCTTGGCCTCCACAAGGGCGAAGCAGGAGCGCGTGGCTGGCGACGCACGCTCTCTGACAGCAAGCGCTTGTCGAAGGGCGACCTGTCGATTTTCGACGAGGCACGCCGTTACCTCACGGACGAAGTTGCGGCGTAAGCGGCGTGGTGAGGTGGGTGTTGAGGTGCGTGACGCGGTGCACGAGGTGGTTCTGATGTTCGGTGAATCGAAAAAATTTAAGGTTCATTGAAAAGAGCACTAGCAAAACCCCAAACGAGTTTGTATAATCGCTTTCTCTTTGACGAGCCGCACAGGCGAAATCAAGGAATTGTCGGACAGTGGTGGCCGTAGCTCAGTTGGTAGAGTCCTGGATTGTGATTCCAGTCGTCGTGGGTTCGAGTCCCATCGGTCACCCCACTTGATACTGTTCGATGCAAGCTTGATCTGTCGCAGATGGATCAGCGAAAACGAAACCTCGCTTATGCGAGGTTTTTTTTCGTCCTGCGAATCTGCTACGTGCACGCGTACGGATCAGTAAATTTGTACGTGTTTCTGCCGTTAACGCATTCAATAGTGAAGATCTGGAAGCAGCTGTGCGGAGCCGTCGTCTGAGTGCATCGCATGTATCGCATATGGCGCAGGCGTTGAACGTCATGCATCGATGCACATGCATTCGGCTGCCACCGTTCGATTGCAAACCAGTGGCACCTTTTATTGAATGCCATGCCGCGGAAAGCGTCGCCTACCGCGTTCGGCATACGCTCGAGTCATGAACGAACCCACCGAATCGGTGTTGGCCGACCGCCTGCGACTGCTCGTACAGACAGTCCAGCGCAACGAAACGACGCTCAAGCGCTTCCAGCACATTGAGCTCGCGCTGATCAGCGCGCAGACACTGACCGAGTATTTCGACACTTTGTTCGGCCGGCTACCGGTTGACTTTGCGCTCTCCTGGGTCGGTCTGTGGCTCGATGAAAATTCCAAAGTGGTCGGCGAGCTGCTCGGCCAGGACGCCATGCGCGAAGCGGCGAGCGAGTATCTCCAGCTCGGCACCCGGCACGATCCCGATCTCGTCGAGGCGCTCGACAACGGACAGCCCTGGCTCGGCATGCCCGATCACGGCAATCTGGGCGGCACGCTGTTGTCGATGTTCGGCGCCATCACCGTCGAAAGCATGATCGTGTTGCCTTTGTTGAGCAAAGACGTGCCGGTGGGCTTCCTCTGTCTGGCAAGCGAAGATCCGGACCGCTTCGCGCAAGGCATGGCGACGGACCTGCTCGAGCGCTTTTCGACGATTGCGGCGGCCAGCCTCGACAACGTCGCGCACCGCGAACGTCTCAAACGTATCGGCCTGACGGACCCGCTTACGGATCTCGCGAATCGTCGCTACTTTGACGAACGCTTGCGCGAAGAGATCACGCGAACCGCGCGTCATGGTTCGCCGCTCGCCTGTGTGTTCTTCGATATCGATCACTTCAAGCACATCAACGACCTGCACGGACACGCCGCCGGCGATCGCGCACTGGTGGCCGTCGCACGCGCTGCACGTCGACAGATGCGCCTGGCCGATACGCTCGCACGCTATGGCGGTGAAGAGTTCGCGGGGCTGCTGCTTCAGGCCGACCGCGTCGGCGCACTCGCGGTCGCGGAGCGGATCCGCAAGGCCGTCAACGAACTCGATGTGCTCGATGACAACGGCGGTCGCATGGCACTGACCGTGTCAGTCGGGATTGCACTGCTGCGATTTGCCGACGCGACAAATCCGATGAGCAGTGCCGTCGCGCTCGTTGCCGCCGCCGATCGGGCGATGTACCTGGCCAAGCACAATGGCCGCAATTGCGTCGAAATCGTCGATATCGAACCGTAAGCGCGGACGACGCATTCAACGTCGTCATAGGCATGGCACTTCGAATGCATAGCACTTCGAACGCGTGGCACTTCGCACGCACCGGACTCCGGATACACGATGCATCGCGTACCGGGTACCGCTTGCGCTCGCCATCCTGACTCAAGGCCGCGTGGCTTAGTAGACCGTGAGCCGATCGGGATTCACGTTGCTCACATGAGCCGATACGATTTTCCAGCCTTCCGGAAACCGGACCCACGTTTGCGACTGTCGGCCGATCAAGGTCGTATCGGGCGCCATGAACTGCGTGCAGGCGCTCGCGGTATCGGCGTTGTACGCAGTAATCGTCGTGTCGCGCAGGCGGCGCTGAGGGTGGACGGGCGCCGCGTCGGCACGAAACGCGCGGATCGAGTCGATGCCATGCGAGTGCTCGGCGACACCGTAACGAATCGTATGCGGGCTGTCCCAGAAGAAGTTGCACAAGGCCGCGTTGTCGTGGCCGACAAGGGCCGCTTCGTACGCATCGAAGACCGCGCGCACTTCGGCGGCGACCTTCGCAAGATCGACGTCGCCCGCATGGGTCGAGCGGTCGGACGACGCAACGGTTTCGACCGGTGCATTCATGAACGAGTCTCCAGCTCAAGGGTCACAGGCAGCAGCGTCGACAGCGGCGCTGTCCAGCAGACGATGCCGCCTTGCGAGCGCAGCATCTCAAGCGTCTGCGTGTGGAAATGGGGGAAATAGCTCGCCGCCGCATCTTCGACGAGCAGACATTCGTAGCCCCGATCGTTTGCTTCGCGCAGCGTCGTCTGCACGCACACTTCGGTCGTCACGCCGCACACGATCAGGCGCTTGATGCCTTGTGCCTCGAGCATGGCGCCGAGCGTCGTCGCATAGAAAGCGCCTTTGCCCGGCTTGTCGACCACGAGTTCCCCGGGCAGCGGTGCGACTTGCGGCACGATCTGATTGCCAGGTTCACCGCGTACCAGCAGGCGTCCCATGGGTCCCGGATCGCCGATGCGAATCTTCGGGTTACCGCGCAGGCGCTTTGCCGGCGGACAGTCCGACAAGTCCGGCAGATGCGCCTCGCGCGTATGCACGATCGTGAGCCCGAGCGCGCGGCCCCACGCGAGCAATGAAGCGACTTTGGGCACGATCGCGGCGACATGGCGGATATCGTTGCCGAGCGTCGCACCGAACCCGCCGGGCTCGATAAAGTCGCGCTGCATGTCGATCGATACGATGGCCGTCGACTCGGGGTCGAACCGGAATGCGTAAGGCTGGGCATCGATGGTGATCATGGCGTGGCTCCTATGAGGTTGCCGGGCCTCACAACGACCCGGGGACTGCACTTGACGCTTCAGCCGAGCGAGCGAAGCAATGCCGTGGAATCGGACACCGTACCGAATACGCCGCCTTGCATCTTGACCATATGTAGCGCCGCCGCGTGGTTCGACGGATCGGTCGCCGCGCAGCAGTCGGCGAGCAGCAGGCACTCGAAGCCGCGATCGTTGGCCTCGCGCATCGTCGTGTGCACGCAGACGTCGGTCGTGATGCCGCTCAAAATCAGATTGCGAATGCCCTTGGTTCGCAGGATCAGTTCAAGGTCCGTGGCACAGAACGATCCCTTGCCGGGCTTGTCGAGCACGATCTCGGTGTCGAGCGGGGCGAGCTCGGGGATGATCTCCCAGCCGGGCTCGCCGCGCACGAGGATCTTCCCGCAGGGCCCCGCGTCGCCGATCCCCGCGCCAATGCGGCGCGACCGCCAGCGCTTGTTGTCCGGCAGGTCCGACAAGTCCGGCCGATGGCCTTCGCGTGTGTGAATGATCGTGAAGCCCAATGCGCGCATGCGCGTGAGCACGCTGCGGATCGGTTCGATGGGGGCGCGCGTCAGTGCGATGTCGTAGCCCATCGAGTCGACGTACCCGCCGACACCGCAAAAATCCGTCTGCATGTCGATCACGATCAGCGCCGTGTCGTCGGGCGAGAACGCTCCGTCGTACGGCCAGGCGTAGGGGTCGGCTATGACAGAGGCGAGGGGCATCGACAACACTCCTTCTTCTAAGAATTGAGAACGGAAAACTGCAGGATGGAGCGCAGACCTGCGACCAGATGTATCGCGTAACCAGGCGCAGGCGATCGCATGCCGCATCTTGGTGCGAAATTTGTGTACAAGATGGCGCGCATCGCGATGCAAGGCATATGCCAATCGCGTGTATGCGAAGTCAGGAAGGCTTGGGAAGGTGCGGCGAACGGCCGCAAAAGTCATGCTGCGCGGGGACGTCGGGCAAACGCGCGACTTAACAGAGGCGCGTCTGCAGACCGAGAGAGCGGGCGGAAGTGATCAGGACCGAACGCGCGGCTGGCATCTCGTGGTGCCCGTCGCGTGACCGATTGGTGCTGCGCGCACTGCAAAGGCGCAGACGTGCTACGAATCTATGGGGCGATGTTACGTGACGTCGGCGTCTGAACGTCACGAGACCTGCGGCACGAGGCGGGCACGCTCACGTTCAATAGACAGATCCAGCAAACGCGAGACTTCAGACAGATTGCCGACCATCACCGTGCGCGATGGCGTCGAATAGATGCGCACCGGATTCTGCGTGACAGGCAACGCGCCACGGCGCGACGAGACCCGGGCAAACGCGGGCGTCGTGGTCGGCAACGGCGACGCCGCGAGCGAAGCCGATTCCGCCCCTGTCGCTGCGTGTGCGCCGCGCAGGGGCGCACTGGCCTTCGCTGACCTGCCGCTGGTCGAGTACACCGGAGTCACCGAGCGGACGGCCGCCTGGACGGCCGCCCGTGCAGCACCCGCGCGGGCCGCAGCGGCGCGTGCGGTGGCAACGCGCTGTGCCTGACCGGTCGTGCGGATGCAAGTCTGAACGAGCGAGCGAACAATGGACTGCATCAACCGGGTGCTGCGCACCATGCGCGACGAGGTCGGCGAGTGTTTGGCTTGCGTGGTGGTATGCATGGTCATTGCCCTTCGCTCAGTTTCAAAAGAGACGACTTCGCCCAGGCCGTCGCGCAAAGCGCGACAGCCTATGTGGCCAGCTGTCAGTACGGGGTTAGAAGCGGGTCAAAAACGCGTCAGAAATCTCCCGACCGAATCAACCCGACCGCAATGCCCTCAAGTTCAAAGTCGTCGCGTCCCGCGGCAACCATGATGGAAGGGAAATCGGGGTTTTCGGCCACGAGTTCAATGCCGCTCGGATGGCGGCGGAAGCGCTTGACGGTCACGTCGTCGCCGAGTCGAGCGACAACGACTTGCCCGTCACGTGCCTCGTTCTTGCGCTGCACGGCCAGCAAATCGCCATCGAAGATCCCCGCATCGCGCATCGACATCCCCCGAACCTTGAGCAGGTAGTCGGGTGTCGCGCTGAACAGAGACGGATCGACGGCAAAGTGTTGCTGAACATGCTCCTGAGCGAGGATCGGACTGCCTGCTGCGACGCGGCCGACCAGCGGCAGCGACAGCTGCTGGATCGCCGGGTGCGGCAGCGTGAACTGGTGCGGGCTGTCGAAATCGTCGAGCGCTTCGGGCTTGATCCGGATGCCGCGCGAAGCGCCAGCCGCGAGCTCAAGCACGCCCTTGCGGGCGAGTGCGCGCAGATGTTCTTCCGCGGAATTCGCTGAACTGAAGCCGAGCTCAGCGGCAATCTCGGCGCGTGTCGGCGGAAAGCCCGACCGCTCGATCGTGCGGCGTACGAGATCGAATACCTGCTGTTGTCGTGCGGTTAATTTGACCATGGTGTCAATGAAAGCACTGCAAAGCACACCGCGCGACTGCCCCAGACCACGTTGACGCAAGGCACGACACGGCACTGTATGGATGAACAGATGGCTGTAGTTTTATACAGTGTCGAAAACAATTCAAGCTTTCTCTGCGAAAACCACGATAATTTTTTCTATAGACGTAATTAGTTATAAAAGAATAAGTATTAATTCGTTTTGGCTATGTAAGTCACTCGATACACTCGGCGCTCGATCTCATAACCATAAGAGGGTGTCGATGGTGGCTTCGCTGGGGCAGCAGCTGCGACGGACGTCGCAAGGTTTGACGGGGCAGCGGACAATCCGCGCGACAGTGAAGGCATGGGCCGCAAAGCATGCGGCAGCGTTGCTCGTCGCGTCTTGCGGGGTGTTGACCACCGCCGCGGCGATCCCTGCGCATGCCGACACCACGCTGCTCAACGTGTCGTACGACCCGACGCGCGAGCTCTATCAGGAATACAACCAGGCTTTCGCCAAGCACTGGAAGCAGACGACGGGCGAGACGGTCAGCTTTCGCCAATCGCACGGCGGTTCGGGCGCGCAGGCGCGGTCGGTTGTCGATGGCTTGCAAGCCGACGTTGTGACGTTGGCTTTGGCCTATGACATCGACGCGATCGCCGCGAAGGGTTCGATCGATCCGGGTTGGCAAAAGAAGCTGCCCGACAATGCATCGCCATACACCTCGACCATCGTGTTTCTCGTGCGCAAGGGCAACCCGAAGCACATCAAGGACTGGGACGATCTCGTGAAGCCCGGTGTGTCGATCGTCACGCCGAATCCGAAGACGTCCGGCGGCGCGCGCTGGAACTATCTGGCTGCGTGGGCGTATGCGGAGCACAAGCCGGGTGGCAATGCCGACACGGCGAAGCAGTTCGTGACCGCGCTCTACAAGAACGCGGGCGTGCTCGATTCGGGCGCACGCGGCGCCACGACAAGCTTCGTCCAGCGCGATATCGGCGACGTGCTGATCGCCTGGGAAAACGAAGCGTTCCTGTCCCTCAAGGAATTCGGACCGGACAAGTTCGAGATCGTCGTACCGTCGGCAAGCATCCTTGCCGAACCGCCGGTTGCCGTTGTCGACAAGGTCGTCGACAAGCACGGCACGCGCAAGGTCGCCGAGGCGTACCTGCAGTATCTCTATAGCGAGGAAGGGCAGGAAATCGCTGCGCGCAATTTCTATCGTCCGCGCTCCGACAAGGTGCCGGCCGAGCTCACCAAGCAGTTTCCGAAGCTCAAGCTCTACACCGTCGACGACACCTTTGGTGGCTGGGCCAACGCGCAGAAGGTCCATTTCGCGGATGGTGGCGTGTTTGATTCGATCTACCAGACCAAGTAAGACGCATCCATGGCTAGCCTGACCTTCCGCAAACCCAGCGCCTTGCCCGGATTCGGGCTGACGCTCGGCATCACGATCGCCTACCTGAGTCTGGTCGTGCTGATTCCGCTCGTCGCGATGTTCGCAAAAGCGGCGACGCTCGAATGGACGCAGTTTGTCGGCGCGGTCTGGGCGCCGCGCGTCGTCGCATCGTACCGGCTGACATTTGGCGCGGCGCTCGGCGGCGCGTTGATCAATGCGGTGTTCGGCTTTCTCGTGGCATGGGTGCTCGTTCGCTACGAGTTTCCGTTCAAGCGGCTTGTCGATGCCGTCGTGGATCTGCCGTTCGCGTTGCCGACCGCCGTCGCCGGCATTTCGCTCGCGGCGGTCTACGCGCAGAACGGCTGGATCGGCCAGCTGTTCGCGCCGCTCGGCATCAAGATCGCGTTCACACCGGTGGGCGTGCTGATCGCGCTGACGTTTATCGGTCTGCCGTTCGTCGTGCGCACCGTGCAGCCGATCCTCGAGGACTTTGAGCGCGAGCAGGAAGAAGCCGCGGCGTGTCTCGGTGCAACGCGCTGGCAAACGTTCCGGCGTGTCGTGTTGCCCGCATTGACCCCCGCGTTGCTGACGGGCTTTGCGCTGGCGTTCGCGCGTGCGCTCGGTGAGTATGGTTCGGTCATCTTCATCGCGGGTAACGTTCCGATGAAGTCCGAAATCACGTCGCTGCTGATCATCACTAAGCTCGAGCAATACGACTATGCGGGCGCGACAGCGCTTGCTGTTGTGATGCTGCTTGTTTCGTTTGTATTGCTGCTGGCCATCAATACGCTGCAATGGTGGCTGCAGCATCGTGTGAGTCGCGCTGCCGGCGCGAGCCGTCCTGTGGAGGCCCTCCAGTCATGAACGGCGACATTGCTGCGCGCGACAAGCGCGCCTTCGATGCCGCGGCGGCGCGTGAACGTGCCAAGCGGCTTCACCCCACGACGGAAAAGCCGTGGGTTCGCTACACGCTCGTCACCATTGCGTTGCTGTTTCTCGCGTGTTTCCTCGTCGTGCCGCTGCTGTCGGTGTTTGTTCAGGCGTTCTCGAAGGGCGTCGACTATTACCTGACCTCGCTTGCGGATCCCGATGCGTGGTCGGCGATCAAGCTGACACTGATCACGGCGGTGATCGCCGTGCCGCTCAATGTCGTGTTCGGTCTCGCGGCGTCGTGGGCCATCGCCAAGTTCGAGTTCCGCGGCAAGAGCCTGTTGACCACGTTGATCGATTTGCCGTTCTCGGTGTCGCCGGTCATCGCCGGTCTGATCTATGTGCTGCTGTTCGGCGCACAAGGCTGGCTCGGCCCCTGGCTCGACGACCACAATGTGCAGATCATTTTCGCCGTGCCCGGCATCGTGCTCGCCACGATCTTCGTGACGTTCCCGTTTGTCGCGCGCGAGCTGATTCCGCTGATGCAGGCGCAGGGCACCGATGAAGAAGAAGCCGCACGCGTGCTTGGCGCGTCGGGCTGGCAAATCTTCCGTCGCGTGACGCTGCCCAACGTCAAATGGGGCCTGCTCTACGGCGTGATTCTCTGCAATGCACGCGCGATGGGCGAGTTCGGCGCGGTGTCGGTCGTCTCGGGACATATCCGCGGCTCGACCAACACGATGCCCCTGCATGTCGAGATTCTCTACAACGAGTACAACTTTGCGGCCGCATTTGCGGTGGCGTCGCTGCTCGCGTTGCTCGCGCTTGTCACGCTGTGTCTGAAGCTGCTGGCAGAACGCAAGATGGATCAGCAGCGCAGCACCAAGGCGCAAGAGCCCGCCGCACATTAATGAATGCACGACGCAACGTGCAAGGCATGCAACAAGGAGCCCGGTCAGGGGAGCCCAGATGAGTATCAAGGTTCGTAATCTTCGCAAGCAGTTCGGCGAGTTTGTCGCCCTCAACGACGTGTCGCTCGACTTTCCGGCGGGTGAGCTCGTCGCGTTGCTCGGACCGTCGGGTTGCGGCAAGACCACGCTGCTGCGCGTGATCGCCGGTCTCGAACATGCCGATCAGGGGCAAGTCGTGCTGAATGGCAGCGATGTCGTCGACGTGGGCGCGCGTGAACGCGAAGTGGGCTTTGTGTTCCAGCACTACGCACTGTTCCGCCACATGACGGTGTTCGAGAACGTCGCGTTCGGCCTGCGCGTGAAGCCACGCAAGGAACGACCGGCAGAGCAGGTGATTCGCAAGAAGGTCCATGAGCTGCTGCAGCTCGTGCAGCTCGACTGGCTGGCGGACCGCTACCCGTCCGAATTGTCGGGTGGTCAGCGGCAACGGATCGCGCTCGCTCGCGCGCTGGCGGTCGAGCCGAAGGTGCTGCTGCTCGACGAACCGTTCGGCGCGCTGGATGCCAAGGTCCGCAAGGAGCTGCGCAGCTGGCTGCGCCGCCTCCATGACGAACTCCATATCTCGACGTTGTTCGTGACGCACGATCAGGAAGAAGCACTGGAAGTCGCCGACCGCATCGTCGTGCTCAATCGTGGCACGGTCGAGCAGGTGGGTAGCCCGCAAGAGGTGTATGACCACCCGCAAACGCCGTTCGTCTACGAGTTTCTCGGTGCGGCGAACCAGCTCACGGGCCGGGTGGAACCCGCGGGCTTCGTCGTGGACGGTGCGCACCGCGCGATCTCGGCGCAGGCGAACTTCGAGGGACCCGCGTTCGCTTATGTGCGGCCGCACGATTTGCAGCTGTTTCCGCGCGTCGATGCGGAATCGACCCATGCCGACGGCATCGTCGTCGACGTGCAGCGCGTGATCCCGCTTGGCGGGCAGGTCCGCGTCGAGTTGAAGTCGCCATCGGGCGGCGTGCTCGAAGCCGAGCTCGATCGCGAAACGTGGCGCGGCCTTCGGCTCGACGTTGGCGACGGCGTGACCGCGGTGCCACGCGAGCTGCGCGTGTTTCCTGCGTCGGCACGCGGCTAGACATTCACATTGCATACCCATTGTCATTCACCCTCGGCCCACGAAAAACGCAGCAACAGCGGGGCTACGGAGCAGGATTCGAACATGAACTTCCAGCAATTGCGCTTTGTTCGCGAGGCGGTGCGTCAGAACATGAACCTGACCGAAGTCGCGAACGTGCTCTACACATCGCAGTCGGGCGTGTCGAAGCAGATCAAGGATCTCGAAGACGAACTCGGCATCGATATCTTTATCCGTCGCGGCAAGCGTCTGACGGGCCTGACCGAACCGGGCAAGGCGGTGCACAAGACGATCGAGCGCATGCTGCTCGATGCCGAGAACCTGCGCCGTGTCGCGCGCCAGTTCTCGGAGCACGACGCCGGGCACCTCGTTGTGGCCACCACGCATACGCAGGCGCGGTATGCGCTGCCGCGCGTCATTCAGGAGTTCAAGCAGGTGTTCCCGAAGGTGCACCTCGCGTTGCGCCAGGGCAATCCGCAGCAGATCGCGCAGATGATCATCGACGGCGAGGCCGACATCGGCATTTCGACGGAGGCGCTCGATCGCTACCCCGATATCGTGACGTTCCCGTGCTATTCGTGGCATCACGAGGTGGTGGTTCCCAAGGGGCACAAGCTTGCGTCGATCGGAAAAGTCACGATCGAGGATCTGGCCGAATTTCCGATCATCACCTATGACCAGGATTTCACGGGCCGCTCGCATATCGATGCGGCCTTTGCGTCGGCAGGGCTGGTGCCCGACGTGGTGCTGACGGCTATCGACGCGGACGTCATCAAGACGTACGTCGAGATCGGCATGGGGATCGGCATCGTGGCCGCGATGGCGTTCGACGAACGCAAGGACTCGGAACTCGTCCGGCTTGAAACCGGTGACTTGTTCGAGGCCAACACGACGCGGATCGGGTTGCGCAAGGGCGCGTTCCTGCGTGCCTATGCCTACAAGCTGATTGAAATGTTCGCGCCGCAGCTCAGGGAAAGCGACATCTCGCTGCAGTTGCGCGAGGCAGCTTAACGCTTGCCGTGATGCCCGACGGCGTCGGCGGCGCAGATCGGGGCGTCGGGAGGGCTTCGCGCCGACCTGGCAACGTCCGCGTGCCACGTTGCGCGCAGCGGCCGGTCGACCGCCGGATAGTCCCCCCCGGCGTTGAGTCCTACGTCATTTTTTTCGTCCGGTCGGGCGGTGAGCGGGCGCGTTCGTTAGAATCGCGCGCATGACTTCCTCGACTTCCTCGTTGCCACGCATCGTCGTGGTCGGCACCGGCGGCACGATTGCCGGCGCCGCGGCCAAGGCCACCCAGACTTCCGGCTACCAGGCGGGCGCGTTGCCCGTCTCGCGCCTGCTTCACGCGGTGCCCGGGCTAGATGAAATCGCCCGGATCGACAGCGACTCCGTGGCGTCGATCGACAGCAAGGACATGACGACGGCCCTTTGGGTCACGCTGTCGCGCCGCATCGACGCACTGCTTGCGCGTGACGACGTCGACGGCGTGGTCGTGACACATGGCACCGACACGCTCGAAGAGACGGCGTACTTCCTTCACCTGACGATCAAGTCCCCCAAGCCCGTCGTCCTGACCGCGGCGATGCGCCCCGCGACGGCATTGTCCGCGGACGGTCCGCTCAATCTGCTGCACGCTGTCACGGTGGCCGCATCGCCGGCTTCGCACGGACGCGGCGTGCTCGTGACGTTCGCGAACCGGATCCATTCGGCGCGCGAAGTCGCCAAGACGAGCACCTTCTCGGTCGACGCCTTCGAATCACCCGAAACCGGGCCGCTCGGCTGGATTCATGACACCCACGTCGAATACGAGCGCCGCGGCGAACGCATGCATACCGTTGCGACGCCGTTCCGGATCGGCGCGCCGGTCCAGGCGCCGGACACCGATCCGCACGCCGAAGTCGCCGTGACGGCCGAGGCGCCGCGACCGGGTCCGCGCGTCACACCCCACGAGCTCGATATGCCGCTGCCGGCGGTCGATATCGTGATGAGCTATGCGGGCGTCAGCCGGGTGAGCGTCGATGCGCTCGTGGCAGCGGGGGCAAAGGGGATCGTCGTTGCCGGTACGGGCGGCGGCTCGATCCATCAACACCTGCTTCAAGGCCTCACCGACGCGGCTGCGCGAGGCGTGGCCATCGTCCGGGCCTCGCGCGTCGGGTCCGGCCATGTATTGCGCAACGGCGCGGCGGCCGACGACAAGCTGGGCTTCGTCTGTGCGGGCACGTTATCGCCGTTCAAATCGCGTGTGTTGCTGATGGTCGCGCTGGCATCGGGCCTGCGCGACGCTGAAGCACTTCAGGGCGCGTTCGATACGTTCTAGTGCATCGGCGCGTCTCGCGTGACGGGGTACGCACCGTCGGACACCGTCACGCACCGCAAGGCAACGGCTGTGGCAGGGGACTGTTCGTTTTCGGTGCGTTGCATGACAATGTTCTGCACCGAAACATCGCTCGACGCATTGGCATACGGTTTGCTTTTTCCTTTTGACGCAACGGCGCAGGAAGGAATCCATGCGGTTCTACGACGAAATGCATGAGAACGACGCGACCCTCGGTGTTCGGTCGCATTACCGGCGCTTCGATGACTGGCTCAAACGCCAGTCGGACGCCACGATGGCGCGCAAGCGGGCCGAGGCCGATCTCGTGTTCCGGCGAGTCGGCATCACGTTCGCCGTGTACGGGGCGGACTCCGGCACGGAACGCCTGATCCCGTTCGACATGATCCCGCGGATCATTCCCCGGCACGAGTGGAGCGTGCTCGAGGATGGGCTCAGGCAGCGCGTCAAGGCGCTCAATATGTTCATCCACGACGTCTATCACGACCGCAATATCGTGCGGGCCAACGTGATTCCCGCCGAACAGGTCTATACGAACGCGCAATATCGCCCCGAGATGCAGGGCGTAGATGTGCCGCTCGATATCTATGCGCATATCGCGGGCGTCGATGTGGTGCGCGCCGGCGACAACGGCGACTTCTACGTGCTCGAAGACAACCTGCGCGTGCCGTCGGGCGTGTCGTACATGCTCGAGAACCGCAAGATGATGATGCGGCTGTTCCCCGAGCTGTTTGTGCAGAACAAGATCGCGCCGGTTGCGCACTATCCGGACTTGTTGCTTGACACATTGCGCTCGGTCGCTCCGGCCGGCGTCGACGATCCGACCGTGGTCGTGATGACCCCGGGCATGTACAACTCTGCGTACTTCGAACACACGTTCCTTGCCCAGCAGATGGGTGTCGAACTGGTGGAAGGCAAGGATCTCTTTGTCGACGACAACGCGGTGTTCATGCGTACGACGCAGGGCCCGCGCAGAGTGGACGTGATCTACCGGCGCATCGATGACGATTTTCTTGACCCGCTCGCGTTCCGCGGCGATTCGGCACTAGGCATCCCGGGGTTGATGTCGGTCTATCGCGCGGGGCGCGTGACGCTGGCGAATGCGGTAGGGACGGGGGTTGCCGACGACAAATCGATCTATCCGTACGTGCCGGACATGATCGAGTTCTATCTCGGCGAAAAGCCGATCCTCAACAACGTGCCGACCTATCAATGCCGCAAGCGGAACGATCTCGCTTATGTGCTCGACCATCTGCCCGAGCTCGTCGTCAAGGAAGTGCATGGTGCAGGGGGCTACGGCATGCTCGTCGGGCCGGCATCGACGCGCGACGAAATCGAGTCGTTCCGCCAGCGGCTGCTGGCGCGGCCCGCGGGCTATATCGCTCAGCCGACACTCGCGCTGTCGGCGTGCCCGACCTTCGTCGAGGCGGGTATCGCGCCGCGGCATATCGACCTGCGGCCCTTTGTGCTCTCGGGCAAGACGGTCACGATGGCGCAGGGCGGGCTCACACGCGTGGCATTACAAGAGGGATCGCTCGTCGTCAATTCTTCGCAGGGCGGCGGCACCAAAGATACCTGGATGATCGAATAACGACGAAGGAACACCATGCTGAGCCGCACGGCGGACCATCTGTTCTGGATGGCGCGATATATGGAACGCGCGGAAAACACCGCGCGCATGCTCGACATCAACCTGAAGACGCTGCTGCTGCCGCAAAGCGCGAAGCATGAAGAACGCGCGCAGCGGGCCGTGCTCAGAATCTCCGAACTCGAACCCGCATTCGATGCGCGCTACGCCGACAAGGGCGGCCCGACGCGAGAGAACGTGCTGGACTTTCTCGCGGCGGCGCCCGACAACCCGTCGAGCATCTACGCGTGCCTGCAGGCGGCGCGTGAAAACGCACGCGCGGTGCGCGGCGTGCTGACGACCGAGGCCTGGGAGACGATCAATTTCACGTGGCTCGAATACGTCGAGCGGCTCGCGGCGGGCGAGCTGTCGACCGACGCGAACTCGTTGTTCGAGTGGGTCAAGTTCCGGTCTCATCTGTCGCGCGGCGTGACGGTCGGCACCGCGCTGCAGGACGACGCATTCGTCTTTACGCAGTTGGGCACTGTGCTCGAGCGCGCCGACAACACTGCGCGGATTCTCGACGTGCGGTTTCTCGACGCCGAGAATGCCGAGGCTGAATTGCAGGCGCAGGCCAATGCCAACACGGCGGCGGCACAGGTTCAGGCTCAGGCGCAGTTTCAAGCCCAATCGCAGACTCAGGCCGGTCAGGTTCAGACACAGGGCGTGTCGATCGACGGCAAGGATGGAGCACGCGAAGGGCAGCGGGAAGGGCAGCTCGAGGACTTCTACTATTGGACTTCAGTATTGAGCTCGGTGTCGGCGCTCGAGATCTATCGCAAGGTCTATCGCGATGTCGTCACGCCCGAGCGCGTTGTCGAGTTACTGATGCTCAATCCGAACATGCCGCGCTCCTTGCTCGCCTCGCTCGACGAGGTCTGCAAAAACCTCGCACTGCTGCGCACCGAAGCGTCGAAGGCCTGTGAACGCTCGGCCGGCAAGCTGCGCGCGGAGCTGTTGTATGCGGATATCGATCAGATTCTGGCTTCAGGATTGCATGCGTATCTGACGCAGTTTCTTGCGCGCGTCTACGAGCTCGGAAACGCGATCTCGCGCACGTTCCTGATGCTGCCTGTTTATTGAAGGAGTGCATCGATGCGTCTGGCTATCCAACACGAAACGACGTACCGCTATGAATCGCCGGTGCAGTACTCGATCCAGCAACTGCGCCTGACGCCTTCGAACGCAAGCGGACAGCTCGTGCGGCAGTGGCATGTGGAAGCGCCCGGCAAGCTCGATACATCGGTCGATGCGTACGGCAATACCTTGCACACGCTGGTGCTCACCCGGCCGCATTGCGAGATTCGTCTGCGCGTGAGCGGCGAGGTCGACACCTTGCCGTTGCACGACGGGCGGCTGGGCGAACTCGTCGGCGGCGTGCCGCTCGAGCATTTCACGTGCGCGACGCGGTTGACCGAAGCCAACGACGGCATCCGAGCACTCGCGGGGGAAACCGGGGCGCTTGACCGGCCTGCCGGCCTGATCGAACTGGCCGACCGGATTCGTGACTGCGTCGCCTACGAGAAGGGCGCAACCGAAGTCGCGAGCACAGCGGCCGATGCGCTGAATGCCGGCAAGGGCGTCTGCCAGGACCATGCGCACCTGATGATCGCGTGTTGCCGGGTGCGCGGCGTACCCGCGCGATATGTGAGCGGCTATATCGACGGCGGCGACGCGCCGCAGACGGCCAGCCACGCCTGGGTCGACGTCTGGCTCAATGCTATCGGCTGGGTCAGCATCGACGTGAGCAGCGGCGAGTTTGCGAGCGACCGGTATTGCCGCATCGCGCAGGGTCGCGACTACGATGCGGCCGCACCGGTGCGTGGCACGCGGATCGGCGGCCGCGAGGAACGGCTGCAAGTCACCGTGCGGGTGAATGCGGATGCGCTTCAGTAGCGCGTACGTCGTTTTTCAAGGAGGTGTCACGCGTGGTCGTCAGAGTCAAGCAGAGTCACGCAGAGTCGCGATGAGCCACCGGCGCGCTAGGGCTACAATCCGATCTTTGAAACAAGCAACACGAAGGCGAAGGACATGACCTACTGCGTGGCGATGCGCGTGAACGACGGTCTGGTGTTTTTGTCGGACACCCGCACGAACGCAGGCGTCGATCAGATCAGCACATTCCGGAAAATGTCGGTGTTCGAGAACCCCGGCGAGCGGGTCATCGTGCTGATGTCGGCGGGCAACCTCGCGATTTCGCAGGCCGTGGTGCAGGTACTCAGCGAACCCACGGGGGCGCACGCGTCGAGTCTCTGGACAGTTGATACGCTGCATGAAGCCGCGCGCGTCGTCGGCGACGCCGTGCGCGAGGTCTATCGGCGCGACGCCGAATCGCTTCAGCAGTTCAACGTCGAGTTCAATTGCAGCTTTATCGTCGGCGGCCAGATCGGCACGCAGGCGATGCGCGTCTTCCAGGTCTATTCGGCGGGCAATTTCATCGAAGCGTCGTCGGTGAACCCGTATCTGCAGATCGGCGAAGCGAAGTACGGCAAGCCGATCATCGATCGCGTGCTGACGCCGAACACGCCGCTCGACGAAGCCGCCAAGTGTGCGCTGATCTCGATGGATTCGACCTTGCGCTCGAATCTGTCGGTCGGGCTGCCGCTCGACTTGCTGGTCTATGAGCGCGACACGCTGAAGGTCACGCGGTTTGTGTCCATGGATCAGGACAACGCCTACTTCCAGATGATTCATTCGACCTGGGGCGAGCGTTTGCGTCAGGTCTTCTCAGAGATTCCGGACCCCGAGTGGGAGGCGATCGAGTCGGTGCCCTCGGCATCGGCCGCCGCGTTGCCGCCGCGTGCGGCGTGGCCCGGCACCGTCCATGAGCCGCTCGCGATCCAGTCGGTCGCGCAGGCTCGCACGCGCTCGCAAGGGCCGGCCTGACTGAGCGAAGCGCACCGGTGGCGGGACTCGCCGGGTTCGGGGGCGACGCCGCAAACGTCCGCCGTGCCGACACTGAAGCGCCGTCAATGTGCGGTCGCGAGCCATCCCACGCAACGCAAAGCACGTGCCGGGGTTGCCAAGCCTCTGACTTCTCTATAAAATCCCGCGTTTTCCCCTTGCCACACCGAACCGACGCTCGGGTGGCTGTAATCCACAAGGAGAGGTTATGCGTCACTACGAAATCGTATTTATCGTGCACCCCGACCAAAGCGAACAGGTCGGCGCGATGATCGAGCGCTACAAGACGACCATCACGTCGCGCGGCGGTCAGATCCACCGCGTTGAAGATTGGGGCCGCCGCCAGCTGGCCTACATGATCGACAAGCTCGCGAAGGCACACTATGTGTGCATGAACGTCGAGTGCGACCAGGCAACCCTGGACGAACTCGAACACGCGTTCAAGTTCAATGACGCCGTGCTGCGCCACCTGATCACGACGACGAAGAAGGCCGAAACGGCTGCTTCGCCGATGATGAAGGAAGTGGCGCGCGAAGAGGCCAAGAAGGCCGCCGCGGCTCAAACGAGCGACGCTTCGGCGTAAGCCGAAGGCCGGGCAGGGCGTTGAACAGGCTGGAGCTCGACGGACAGATCGTCGAACGCGAGCCACTGCGATATACCCCGGCTGGCGTGCCAATCGTGAATTGCACATTGGCGCACCGGGGTACCACGCAGGAAGCGGGCTTGGCCCGCCAGATCGAAATGACGCTTGTGGCGCTGGCTGCCGGCGAGATCAGCGGACGTATCGCGAATCTCGCACTCGGCGAACCGGCCCGCTTTGCAGGTTTCCTGGCACCACGCAACCGCAACGCCAAAAGCCTGGTATTTCACATCACAGAATTGCTAGAGATTGAAGAGGACTGATCATGCCGCGTCCCGCTGGTAAAGGTAAAAAGTTCGACCGTCGCCGTCAGCAGCAGAACCCGCTGTTCAAGCGCAAGAAGTTCTGCCGTTTCACGGCCGCCAATGTCGAACAGATTGACTACAAAGACATCGAAACGCTGAAGGATTTCATTGGCGAAAACGGCAAGATCACGCCGGCACGCCTGACTGGCACGAAGGCGCACTATCAGCGCCAGCTTGACACTGCGATCAAGCGTGCCCGTTTCCTGGCCCTGCTGCCGTACACGGACCTGCACAAGTCCTAAGCGTCGATCTTCCGGAGAATTCGAATGCAAGTCATTTTGTTGGAAAAGGTCGCGAATGTGGGCGACCTGGGCGAAATCGCGAAGGTCAAGGACGGCTACGCACGTAACTTCCTGATCCCGCAACGTCTCGCGAAGCGTGCGACGAAGGAAAACCTCGCTCAGTTCGAAGCTGAGCGCGCAGAGCGCACGAAGGCTGCCGCTGAAAAGCTGGCTGCTGCTCAAGCGCAAGGCGAAAAGCTCGAAGGTTCGACCGTGGTCGTCAGCCAGAAGGCCGGCGTCGATGGCCGCCTGTTCGGCTCGGTCACGAACTTCGACATCGCTGAAGCCCTGAAGTCGAACGGTTTCGCGGTTGAGAAGATGCAAGTGCGCCTGCCGAACGGCCCGCTCAAGATGGTTGGCGAGCAAACCGTTCAGATCGCACTGCACACGGACGTCGTCGTCGAAGTCAACGTGCAAGTGGTCGGCGAACACGCCTGATCGCGCTTTGCTGGCACCGTTCAACGCATTGAGTTGAACGGTGATTCAGCGGAACGCCTTCGTCGCAAGACGTTGATCTACAAAAAGCCCGCGATCGCGGGCTTTTTGTTTTGCCGGCGTCGTTCGTTTGCGTACAGGACGACAACTCGACGACAACTCGAATCAAGGGAAGTACTCCGTGTGAATATCGACGTCGTTGTCGGCCCCGATTCCGAGAAGTAAAAGGTACAGGGCGTCTGGCCGTCGCTCGAACCCAGGGGTATCGATCTCGATCACATGAGGGGCGTCTTCCCTGAAAGTGTGGTGACGGGTTTCGCCACCGTGACGGGAGATCAACGACGCCGTTGCCCGGCCATTGGACACCTGTGCCTCGATTAGTAACTTGCGCGTACCTTCGGGCCAGGGTACGCGCACCGACACGAGTTCGCCGCTGCGCATCGAATGGCGGCTCGTGTCGGCGTCCGGGTTGTGGAACTCGTCGCGCGCGAATGACGGCGATGTGGCTCCGAGTGGCGTCACTTTCTGCCCGGGTGCGGGCGCAGCCGGAAGCGCCTCGTATATTGACGGTGTGGTCGGAGCGGGTACGGGGTCGTGCGGCGTGCTGACGGCGGGTCGGCTTAGCATATCGGTCGGCGTTTGCGGATGAATCCCCGGCTTCATTGTTGGCGGCGCGGGCGTGGTGCAAAGCACGACAACGGCGTTCGATGACGGCCGCGCCGGAGCGGCGGCTCGCGTGACGACGCTCGCCGTTGGGGTGCTCATTTTTTCGTCGCACAATTCGACACGCGCAACCGGTGGCGGATCGCGCCTCGGCGGCGTTGTCCTGACATCAATGGCTAGATAGACCGGCATGGGTACCTCCCGTTGAAAGACAACGTCGAGTCTAGTCAGCCCGTCAATCTCAAATATCAGCGGTCGCGCCTGGATTTACCCCGGCCGCCCGATCGTCGATAATCTCTCCCCATGAACGCCAAAGATCCGCAAGTCGACTCGCTCAAAGTCCCACCCCATTCTGTCGAGGCCGAGCAGTCGGTGCTCGGCGGGCTGTTGCTCGACAACGGCGCATGGGATCGCGTGGCGGACTTTATCCACGAAAGCGATTTTTACCGCTTCGATCACCGCCTGATTTTTCAGCACATCGGGAAACTGATCGCCGCGACACGGCCTGCCGACGTCATCACCGTATTCGAATCGTTGAGTTCGGCAGGGAAGGCGGACGATGTCGGTGGCCTCGCCTATCTGAACGCCCTTGCGCAAAACACGCCAAGCGCCGCCAACATCCGTCGTTACGCGGAAATCGTTCACGATCGTGCCGTGCTGCGCAAGCTGGTGACGGTCGCCGACGAGATTTCAGGCGATGCATTCAACCCGCAAGGCAAGGAAGTCCGGCAGATGCTGGACGAGGCGGAGGCAAAGGTGTTTGCGATTGCCGAAGCAGGTGCGCGGGGCGGTCAGGGTTTCCTCGAGATCAAGCCGTTGCTTTCGCAGGTCGTCGAACGCATCGACATGCTGTATCACCAGGAAAACGGAAGCGACGTGACGGGCACGCCAACCGGTTTTGTCGATCTCGACAAGATGACGTCAGGCATGCACGGTGGAGAACTCATCATCGTTGCCGGGCGCCCGGCGATGGGCAAGACATCGTTCTCGATGAATATCGCGGAATACGTCGCAGTCGAATACGGACTGCCGGTCGCGGTGTTCTCGATGGAAATGCCGGGAACTCAGCTCGCGATGCGGATGATGGGATCCGTCGGCCGGCTCGACGCACACCGTCTTCGCACGGGCAAGCTGGTTGACGAGGATTGGCCCAAGCTCACGCATGCGATGCAAAAAATGAGCGAAGCCCAGATTTTCATCGACGAGCAGGGCGGCCTGAATCCGATGGAGTTGCGTTCGCGAGCACGCCGGCTGTCGCGCCAGTGCGGCCAGCTCGGCCTGATCGTGATCGATTACCTCCAGCTGATGAGCGGAACCACGCCCGGCGAGAACCGGGCGACCGAAATTTCGGAAATCTCGCGTTCGCTCAAGGGGCTCGCCAAGGAGCTCAATGTGCCGGTCATCGCGCTTTCGCAGCTGAACCGAAGCCTCGAACAACGCCCGAACAAGCGCCCCGTGATGTCGGACCTGCGCGAATCGGGTGCCATCGAACAGGATGCCGACGTGATCCTGTTCATCTACCGGGACGAGGTTTATAACCCGGACAGCCAGGACAAAGGTACGGCCGAAATCATTATCGGCAAGCAGCGTAACGGCCCGATCGGGACGGTGCGCATGACCTTCCTCGGCCAATACACGAAGTTCGATAACTTCGCTGGCCCGAACGCGTACTTCGGCGCCGAGTAATCGAATCCGTGGCGAATCTGCGGCGGATCCATGCGCGGGTGCGTGCGTTGGATGCAACCTGAGCGCATCCGCACGCGAATACGGCTAAAATGTGACGCTTTTGTGACCGCCGGATTTCGCTGCCCCAAACCGGGGCGGCCGGGATCGGGCGCACGCGTCCATTCCAGCCGGAGACCCCATGTTTGGTCGTTTCATGCCCACCGAGGGCAAATTCTTCGAGATTTTCAATGCACACGCCAAGTGCATCGTCGACGCGAGCCACGAACTCGAACTGCTGATCGACAATCTCGACGACGCCGAGGTGCACAAGCAGAACGTCCAGGCCAATGAAAAGCGGGCCGACAAGCTCACGCACGAAACGATCGATCTGCTTCACAAGACGTTTATCACGCCGCTCGACCGTGACGAGATCCACAAGCTGATCACGACGATGGATGACATCCTCGATCTCATGGAGGACGTCGCCACGGCGATCTGGCTGTACGACATTCAAAGCCTGCCGCCTGAGGCGTCGCAGCTCGCTCACATCTCGACGGCGTGTTGCGAGCGTGTCGAGCAAGCCGTGGCGATGCTCGATGACATGAAGCGCGCTGGCGCGATCCTCAAAGTCTGCGAGGAAATCGACAAGCTTGAATCCGACGCCGATCGGGTCTTGCGCGCGGCCATGTCGAAGCTCTTCCGCGAGGAGGACAACGTCAAGACGCTGATCAAGCTCAAGGCGGCCTATGAGCTGCTCGAGGCTGTGACCGACAAGTGCGAGGATGTCGCGAACATCATCGAAGGCATCGTGCTCGAGAACGCGTAAGCAGGGGCGCCACGCATGTCTGCCATTCAACTCGGCCTGTGGGCCGTCGCGCTGCTGATCGCCATCGCGCTCATCTTCGATTTCATGAACGGGTTTCACGATGCCGCGAATTCCATCGCGACCGTCGTGTCGACCGGCGTGCTCAAACCGCATCAGGCGGTCGCGTTCGCTGCCATGTTCAACGTCATCGCGTATTTCATTTTCCATCTCAAGGTGGCGCAGACCGTCGGGCGCGGCACGATTGATCCGGCAATCGTCGACCAATACGTTGTCTTCGGCGCTTTGGTCGGAGCGATCGGATGGAACGTGATCACCTGGATCTATGGCATTCCTTCGAGTTCATCGCACGCACTGATTGGCGGGCTGGTGGGGGCCGCCATGGCCAAGTCCGGCTGGGGTTCGCTGAACTTCGACGGGCTGTTCAAGACCATCGCGTTTATCTTTATTTCGCCGCTGCTTGGCTTCGTACTCGGCTCGCTGTTCATGCTCGGCGTGTCGTGGCTCTATTTCCGGACACCGCCAAGCCAGGTTGACCGGCGCTTCCGGCGCTATCAGCTGATCTCGGCCGGGCTCTACAGCCTGGGGCATGGCGGCAACGACGCCCAGAAGACGATCGGGATCATCTGGATGCTGCTGATCGCGACGGGGTACACGTCCGCGACGGCGGCCGCGCCGCCAGTCTGGGTCATCGGTGCGTGCTACATGGCGATCGGCCTGGGCACCTTGTTTGGGGGATGGCGGATCGTGCGCACGATGGGGCAGAAGATCACGAAGCTCAAGCCGGTCGGCGGTTTCTGCGCTGAATTCGGCGGCGCGGTCACGCTGTTCACCGCGTCGTTTTTGGGTATTCCGGTTTCTACCACGCACACGATCACGGGCGCCATCGTCGGCGTTGGCGCAACTCAGAAGCTGAGTGCGGTGCGCTGGGGCGTGGCAGGAAGCATTGTGTGGGCCTGGATTCTGACAATCCCCGCGTCAGCGGTGATGGCCGCCGCCGCCTGGTGGCTGGGCAGGCACATCCTCTGAATGACTGATGCCGTTGAACCTTCTGAACGATTTCGCCCGGACGACGCGGGCGAACCGCGGCTCAGATCGGCCAGGAGGCAACGCATCTGCGTCAGCCGCCGTTTGCAAACCGGGCAATCGGATCATCGCCGCCTGATGGCGCGTTGACCGGTGAGGCAAGCGGGGCCGGTTGGGGCGTATGCGGTGCGGCGTACGCGGACGACGGTGCAGCGGCCGGCGGCATGGAAGGGGATTCCGACGGGGCAGAACGCGCATTGGTGCTGCCGGAACCGACGGGCGGGGGCACGGTGTCGGGCGACGTTCCGGCAAACGCAGCGATCGGATCAACCGAGGTGGCGTGTTCAGCCGCAGCCTGCGATTCGGCTGCGCTGCGCGACGGCGGTGGCGGCTCGAAAGCATCGGCCGATCCCTCGGTCAGGCGACGCTGGACGCCGGCGGGTTCTGTTTCCGTCGACGCTCTGGGCGTCGTCTGCGCGGGATGCTGCAAGGCCGCGTGGGTGTCCCGCGTCGACTCGGAATCGGCTGTGCGCGGTTGCGGCGCCGGCTCGGGGTTGACCGACGTGATCAGCTGCGGCGAGTCGAATGGCGCCGCCGGCCGACTGGCGCTTGCGACGCGCCGGATACCATCGAAACGCTTGGCCCAATAGGGATTCGATACGTAATCGATGCGTACCGTGCCTCCCGTGGACGGCGCGTTCACAAAGCGATAGCCGCCAACGTAAATCCCGACATGCGAATGCGGGCGGCCTGTCGTATTGAAATAAATCAGATCACCCGGCGCGACTTCGTCCGGTTGAATGGCGCTCCCCACCAGACTCATTTCCGACGTCGTACGCGGCAAATCGACGCGTGCGGAACGCGCGACGACGTAACGCACGAGTCCGCTGCAGTCAAAGCCCGCGTCCGGCGTGTTGCCGCCCCAGCGGTACGGTACACCGACCAGACTCATCGCCTGGATGGAGATCTCTTCCTCGCCGACGCTGTGATCGATGAAGGCGGGCAGATCGGCCGGCGGTTTCCAGGCATGCGGTGTCGAGATGGCGGACGCGCTCTCGCGCCGTGTCGGTGCACTTGAGCACGCGGCGAGGATGAGCGCGACGATCAACAGTGGCCAAACTCGGAACATGAAAGGCGAGGGCGCGGAAATCCCGGCAAACCCTGCTGCAAAGACGTGCGGCTATCATAGACTTAAACCGCAAACTTAAGGTAGCACTTTAAGTATTTGAGACAGACGGACGCGCCGAAGTGTCGCGCGCGGACACGCATGAGCGTTCACGGCAAGACACCGCATTCCCGAAAGCATCCAATTCGACCGATACGCGCTGAAGTCGTAGCGCGCGTGGGTGACCAGGGAGCAAGCGATAGATGGATGGCTTTAACTCGGTTCAGACCGGTACGACGCACACCGACCGCGTTCGGGGCCGCCCCGGAGGCCGCGCGGACCGCGGGCGTCAAGCAGCGATGTCGAATTGCCTGAAGCTTGCGGTCAGGGTTGCACGGTGCGTTCATGACGGATTGCGGGAGCTCGAACTGACCGGAATGGCGTTGACCTGGGTGCCACCCATCCCATTCCAGGTGGAGACACTCCATCTCGCCGGAAATGCCCTGACGGAAGTGCCGGACGGTTTGCCACGCGGATTGAAGACGCTTGACGTCTCGAACAATGCACTCACGCGCATTCCGGCTGGCCTGCCGGCGGGGCTCAGGCATCTTCGGGCCGCGCGCAACACGCTACGATCGATCGAAACGTTGCCGCGCTGGCTTGAGTCGCTGGATGTCTCACATAACCGCTTGATTGACCTGCCCAATGCGTGGCCGCCGGCCTTGGCCAGACTCGACGCGTCATCGAATTTGCTCGACCGTTTTCCGGATGCTTTGCCGCGGAGACTGCGCGGACTGGATCTGTCGGACAACCTGCTCGACCATTTGCCGCGACGTCTGCCTGGCAATCTCACGGATTTCCGCGTCGACCACAATGAGACGTTGACGGCACTTCCGGCTTTTCAGGCGCGCTGTCTCAGGCGTCTGAGCGCGTCAGCATGCAACCTCGAGGCATTGCCTGCATCGCTGCCGGCGTCTTTGCGAGCGCTGTTCGTGTCGAATAACCGATTGACGCGCGTGTCGGCGATATCCGGGCAGTTGCGAATCCTTGATCTGAGTGACAACGCAATCGAGGACGTTCGGATACCGGAACCGCTTCGGTTGGAAAGAGTCAGTTTGCGCGGCAATCGGCTCATGACCGTGCCGCATTTTGTCGGCGCATGGCGCAAAACACTGGCTTTTCGTTTCGCGACGATGAAGTACGTCGGCGAGCCGGCGGTTCGCCACGTCGATCTGTCGGACAACCCGTTCGTGAGCCGTGCGACGTCGGACGAACGCATGCAGCTCGACAGCCTGCGCAGTCGTGAGGCGTCGCGGGGCGTTGTCATCGTTCATCTGCAGGGCGACGCGTTGCGAAGGGAATTTGACCGAATGAGACGAGCACCCATGACATGAAGCGCGCGTGAGGCGATGTGCGTCGGGCGGTCGGCCCACGGCGCTCGACGCCGGTGGCAACCGCAATGGGTTTGCCTGAAACGCTCGCCAAAAGAAATCACCCCGCAAGCCTCATCGACTTACGGGGTGATTTGAAGGGTCCTGCATACCGCCGCCGCTCACACGACGTCAAGCGTGTCGCGACGCGCCGGATGGTCAGAGGATCTCGGACGCGTAGTCGGCGAGTCGTGACCGCTCACCGCGCGCGAGTGTGACATGACCGCTATGTCGCCAGCCCTTGAACCGGTCGACGACATACGTGAGACCCGAGCTGCCTTCGGTGAGGTACGGCGTGTCGATCTGCGCGATATTGCCCAGGCAGATGATCTTTGTGCCCGGACCTGCGCGGGTGACGAGCGTCTTCATCTGCTTCGGCGTCAGGTTTTGCGCCTCATCGATGATGACGTACTTGTCGACGAACGTGCGGCCGCGCATGAAGTTCATGCTCTTGACCTTCAGGCGCGAGCGGATGAGCTCCTGCGTGGCTGCGCGGCCCCACTCGCCTGCGGCGTCGTCGGTCTTTTGCAGGACTTCGAGGTTATCGTCGAATGCGCCCATCCACGGCTGCATCTTCTCTTCCTCGGTCCCCGGCAGAAAGCCGATATCCTCGCCGACCGGCACGGTCGCACGCGTGACGATGATTTCGTTGTAGCGCTTGTCGTCGAGCACCTGCGCGAGGCCCGCCGCAAGCGCCATCAGCGTCTTGCCGGTGCCGGCCGAGCCGAGCAGCGTCACGAAGTCGACTTCCGGGTTCATCAGCAGGTTCAAGGCAAAGTTCTGTTCGCGATTGCGTGCCGTGATCCCCCACACGTTGTTCTTGTGGTGGCCATAGTCGCGAAGCGTCTGGAGCAGGGCCGTCTTGCCGTTGATTTCACGGACCTGCGCATGGAAGGCCGGCTCGCCGTTGCGCGGTTCGAGATACACGAACTCATTGACCAGCATCGACGCGACGAGCGGTCCGGTCACGCGGTAATACGTCGTGCCCGTCTTCGTGTCCTGCCAGCTTTCCATGCCCTTGCCGTGCTTGCTCCAGAAGTCGAGCGGCAGCGACATGACACCGGGGTACAGCAGGTCCTTGTCTTCCAGAACCTGGTCGTTGAAGTAATCTTCGGCCGGCAGACCCAAAGCGTGGGCTTTGATCCGCATATTGATGTCTTTCGACACCAGCACGACCTGCCGCTCCGGTTGCTGCTCCTGGAGCGCGCGCACCACACCGAGAATCTGATTGTCGGCCTTGCCTTCGGGCAGGCCTTCGACCGGCGCGATCTCGTTGAGCGTCGTCTGGAAGAACAGACGCCCCGCGGCTTCGCGATTGCCAAGGCGCGACAGAGGAATGCCTTCGGTCAGCGAATTGCCCGAATCGGCAACGAGCGCGTCGAGCGTCCGGCTGACTTGCCGGGCGTTACGCGCGACTTCCGACATGCCCTTTTTGTGGTTGTCGAGCTCTTCCAACGTCATCATCGGCAGATAGACGTCATGCTCCTCGAACCGGAACAGGCTCGACGGATCGTGCATGAGCACGTTCGTGTCGAGCACGAAGAGCTTGCTCGGCTGAACCTCGGCTTGCTTGCCGCGGCCCGAGCGCTTGCCCGTTGCGCTTGCCGCGCCTTTGGCACTGGCTACCGGCGCAGCGGTGGGGGTCTTGTCGTCGCGTGCGCGAACCGGGGCGACATCGTCGCCTGGCACGGGCGCCACGGCCGGTGTCGCGCCACGCCGCGCGCGCGTGGCCTTGGCGCGTGTGGCGGGCGAATCGTCAAGGCCGGCGTCGGCGGCGGCGATTTCCGAGCCGATCAGCGCATCGTCTTCGACGAGGCTCGACGCCGGCGTGAGCAGCGCGGCAGTCTGCTTGCCCTTGGCGCCGCGCGGCGAAGGCGCTGCGGTCTCGACAATGTCGGCAGGCGGCGCCGACGTCGGCACCGCGACCAGATTCGGTTTTCGGGTACCACGCGCGGCAGGCTTGGCCTTGGCGGTGTACTCGTCCGCAGACAGCATGTCGCCGAGTTTGCTCGGCAGGGTAGGCAAAGGCATGGTGTTCCCTCAGGAATTTCGGTCAGCTTGTTGCGCCGCCTGGCAACCCGTCGCGCACTACGTGCGGGGCGTGCCCGGACAGCGCCGCTCTTTGGCATGGCGCCTCTTCGCCTAACGTGTCATTGGCCCCTCGAATACTCAAAAAAGATTCGTGGAAATCGCGATGTCCCGCCACGGATAGCGCGCCCTGATACTGCGTCATGCAAAAGTGATGCCGGAAAACAAAACGCCGCGGGCTCGTCACGGAGCCAGCGGCGTCGGAGATGAATATTGCACGGGTGCTGGTTTGACCTGCACCGCGGTCCATCGAAAGAGAGTCGGATTTACAGTCCATCATTGCGAACGACTATAACGCTCCACATCGGCGATGTACAGCACAGGCAGCGCGCGCGGCGAGGCGTAAAAACTACAGCGACCCCGACGATGAATTACAGCGACTGGACGCTCGCCAACACTTCATCGATGTGTCCGGCAACCTTGATGCCGCGCCATTCGCGCCGCAACACACCGTCCGCATCGATCAGAAACGTCGATCGCTCGATCCCACGCACTTCTTTGCCGTACATCTTTTTCATCTTGATGACACCGAAGAGCGCGCAGACCGCTTCATCGGTGTCCGATACCAAGGTAAACGGCAAACCGAGCTTCGACTTGAAGTTCTCGTGCGACTTGATGCTGTCGCGCGACAGGCCGATGATCTCGGCGCCCGCGGCGACGAACTGATCGTGCGCATCGCGAAAGCCCATGGCCTCGGTCGTGCATCCGGGCGTGCTGTCCTTCGGATAAAAGTAGAGCACGATCGCGTGACCGCGTTGTGCTGACAGGGTGAAGGGGCCGCCCGTGGCGGCGGCGGTGAAATCGGGGACGGCTTGGTCGACTGCGACAGGCACCGGAGTCTCCAGTCAGTTTCTTGTTGAATAAAAAATCTAAAAGGCCAGAACGCTACAGGCCGGACGGCGAACACGGGCTCGCAATCCGTTCGTTCGGGCATCCGCGAGCGGTCGGGGTCGCCCGACGTGTGCGCCTACGGCTGGACGATCAATTCGCCGGACCGTCCCGGTACCTCGCCCCACGCGATCTCCGCGAGCGGCACGCGCGACAAATCGAGCGCCGCATGATAATCCGCCATCGCGACGAGCTGATGACCTTGCGAGCGCCAGCCATCGAGAAGACGTTCGAACGCGGGTGCGAGCTTTTGCCCCTCGAGTTCCGCATGCAGCGTAAAGACATGGTCGCCGTCTTCACGCGTCAGCGACATCATTTTGTCGGCGATGTTCGATTCGTCGACGCCGTCCAGCCCGAGCACTTCGTCGAACGTGGGCAACGTCGTGGGCATCTGCACGTGGCGCAACGGCTCGCCGCCGATGCACGGCCGATACGGGCCATATCCGCGTCCATCCGACGCGTACAGCATGCCCCATGTATCGATCTGCTCGAATGCGTACGGGTTCATCTGCCATCCTGCCGCGCCGTGGGTCGGCGGCGGGGCGCCGAACACTTCGGCGTACCGGCGATAGCTCGCCGTCATCTGCTCGATTGTCCAGTCGCGGTCGCGCTCGCGCACATTGTCGTGCCAGAGCACGTGATCCCAGGTGTGGATCCCGCATTCGAAACCGGCATCGCGGATCGCGCGCATATGCGACGCGGCCCGGCGCCCGATGTCGGGCCCCGGCAACAGCACGCCGTACATCAGCGTCTTGATGCCGTAGTGCTCGACGACGGAGGTACGGGAGACCTTCGAGAGAAAGCCGGGGCGAAACACGCGGCGCAGTGCCCAACCCGTGTGGTCCGGGCCGAGACTGAACAGGAAGGTGGCTCGCGCCCGCGCGCGGTCGAGCATGCGCGCGAGGTTGGGCACACCCTCGCGCGTGCCGCGCAGCGTGTCGACGTCGATTTTCAGCGCGATGCGGCCCATGCGCGACTCAGTCTACGAGAGCGCGGGCTTCGGCGACCTGGCCGCGGTAGGCTTCGAAAATCTTGCGCAGCACGACATCCATCGTCGACACCGGCTTCCAGCCGAGTTCGTCCATCGTGTTCGTGATCTTCGGCACGCGGTTCTGAACGTCCTGATAGCCCTCGCCGTAATACGCACCCGACGACGTTTCCACGAGCTGAACGCCGCCGGCGCTTTCCGCATATTCCGGAATCTCGCGCGCGAGCTTGAGCATCATGTCCGCGAGTTCGCGGACCGAGAAGTTGTTCGACGGGTTGCCGATGTTGTAGATCTTGCCCGTCGCGATGCCGTCCTTGTTCTCGATGATCTTCATCAGCGCGCTGATGCCATCATCGATATCGGTGAACGCGCGCTTTTGCTGACCGCCGTCAACCAGGCTGATATTGCGGCCGCGCACGATATTGCCGAGGAACTGCGTGACGACGCGCGAGCTGCCTTCCTTCGGCGTATAGATCGAGTCGAGGCCCGGGCCGATCCAGTTGAACGGGCGGAACAGCGTGAAGTTCAGGCCTTCCATGCCGTAGCCCCAGATCACGCGGTCCATCAGCTGCTTCGAGCACGCGTAGATCCAGCGCGGCTTGTTGATCGGGCCGTAGGTCAGCGGCGACGCTTCCGGATCGAACTCGGCGTCGGGGCTCATGCCGTAGACTTCCGACGTCGACGGGAAGACCAGGTGCTTGCCGTACTTGACCGCCGAACGCACGATCGGGAGGTTGGCCTCGAAATCGAGTTCGAACACACGCAGCGGCTGCTTGACGTAGGTCGCCGGCGTCGCGATGGCCACGAGCGGGAGGATCACGTCGCACTTGCGCACGTGGTATTCGACCCACTCCTTGTTGATCGTGATGTCGCCTTCAAAAAAGTGCATCCGCTCGTGTTCGACGAGATCGCCGAGGCGGTCGGTCTGCATGTCCATCCCATAGACTTCCCAGTCGGTGGTTTCAAGAATCCGCTTGGAAAGGTGGTGGCCGATGAAGCCGTTGACGCCGAGGATCAGGACTTTTTTCATGAATGACGAGAAGAGTTTGTAAGGCCGGCGAATGCGGCTGCGTCGATCACGCGGCCGTCGTGCAGGAGTTCGTGGATCACGATGGCATGGCCATCCCCGCACACGCCAAGGAGCGCATTATCCTCTACCTGCAAGCCGGGCTGCAAATTCGGGAAACGAGCGTGCGAAAGGCGCGCCTCGTTGACGACGAAGCGCAGCGTACCGGCAGGCGCGGCGACATCCGTGAACGCACCCGGATACGGCGGGGCGACCGCGCGCACGAGGTTATAGACCTGCTGCGCCGTCTGGCTCCAGTCGATGCGCCCGTCTTCGGGCTTGCGCCCGCCGAAGTAGCTGCCTTTTTCGCGCTCGTTCGGCAGCCGCGGCGCGGTGCCGTCGAGCAAGCCGGGCAGCACGCGCCAGAGCGTCTGCTCCGCGGCGACCGTGACCTTGTCGAACACCTGGCCTGCCGTGTCGTCGGGCAGGATCGGCACCGCCGTCTGTCCGATCAGCAGGCCGGCATCGGGCTTGGCCGTCATTTCGTGCAGGGTGGCGCCGGTTTCCGTTTCGCCGTGCAGGACAGCCCAGTTCACCGGGACGCGGCCGCGGTACTTCGGCAGCAGCGAGCCGTGCATGTTGTAGGCGCCGCGCGGCGCGAGCGCCAGCACTTCCACCGGCAGCATGTGCCGGTAGTACGCGGAAAAGATGAAGTCGGGACGGGCTGCCTGCACCGCGTCGAACAGTGCCGGCGACTTGGGGTCGTCGGGCGTGATCGTCGCGATGCCATGCTCGGCGGCGACGGCATTGACGCTGCCGAACCAGATGTTCTCGGTCGGGTTGTCCTCATGCGTGACGACAAGCGCGACGTCGACGCCGCGTGCAAGCAACACCTGCAGGCACCGCACGCCGACATTGTGATACGCGAAAACGACCGCGCGTGCACGCGGTGCGCCGTCCGCCGCCGGGTTCGAAGCCAGGTGCGAAGTCGCCTTCGACGCTTCTGCGCCGGCCGTCATTGACCATTTCCCCGCGAGGCAAACGGCAGGCTTGCGTTGTCGTCGTCACGAATACCTTGTGCATGGGCCGGGAACGAAGCGCCCAGGTGGCTGCCGCCATGCTGCGCCACGACCGACGCGCGCTCGTCGAGCACGGCGGCGATCAGGTAGCGCGGCCGCGCGCGGACTTGCTGGTAGATCCGGCCGATATATTCACCGAGCAGGCCCAGTGCAAACAGGATCACGCCAAGCAGGAAGAACGTGATGGCGAACAGCGTGAACACACCCTGGACTTCCGCGCCGACGATAAAGCGCCGAATCAACAGCAGCAGGAACAGGCCCGCGGAACCGAGCGACAGCACCACGCCGATAAACGACAACCACTGCAGCGGCACGACGGAGAAGCCCGTCACCAGGTCGAAATTCAGGCGGATCAGGCTGTAGAGCGAATACTTCGATTCGCCCGCAAACCGTTCTTCGTGCGCCACCTCGATCTCGACCGGGTTTTGCGCGAACGTATAGGCGAGCGCCGGAATGAACGTGTTGACTTCGCCGCAACGGTTGATCGTGTCGATGATGCGGCGGCTATAGGCGCGCAGCATGCAACCCTGATCGGTCATCTTGATCCGCGTGATGCGTTCGCGCAGGCGGTTCATCGCGCGCGATGCCTTGCGCCGGAAGAACGAATCCTGCCGCTGGCGGCGGATGGTGCCGACGTAGTCATAGCCCTCGCGCATCTTGGAGACGAGCTTGCCGATCTCTTCGGGCGGGTTCTGCAGGTCGGCGTCGAGCGTGACGACGATCTCGCCGGTCGATTGCTCGAAGCCGGCCAGGATCGCCATATGCTGGCCGTAGTTGCCGTTGAGCAGCACCACGCGCGTCACGTCGGGCCGCACATGGCACTGGTCGGCGAGCATCGCCGCCGAGCGGTCGCGGCTGCCGTCGTTGACGAAGATGATCTCGTAGCTGCACGACAGCGCGTCGAGCGCCGGGTACAGGCGCGTGAACAGCGCGTCGAGGCCCGCTTCTTCGTTGTAGATCGGGATGACGATCGAGACGTCGGGTTGCAGGGTAGCAGTCATTTCGTGCGGCGCTCGCAGATGTCATTGACGGCAGCGACGACGCGATCGACGTCGGCGTCGCTGAGTTGTGTGAACAGCGGCAGCGTCACGATCGACGCGCCGATGCGTTCGGTGTGGGGAAACATGCCGGGCCCGAACCCGCGCTCGCGGTACAACTTGAACAGATGGATCGGAGGATAGTGCACGCCGCTGCCGATGCCACGATCCTTGAGTTCGCTCATGAAATCGGCACGCGCCATGCCGAGCTTCTCGAGCGGCAGCACGATCTGGAACATGTGCCAGTTGGAGTTCGTGAAATCGGCGACCGGCAGTTCGACGCCGGCGCGTACCGCCGCGCCATCGCGGAACTGGTCGAGATAGCGGCGTGCGAGCTCGCGGCGGCGCGCCGTGAAGCGTTCGATATGCACGAGCTGTCCGAGTCCGACGCGTGCGGCAACGTCGGTCAGGTTGTACTTGCCGCCGAGCACGTCGACCTCCATGCCGTCGAAGCCGGAGCGCGTGACGCCCTGGAGCCGGTACTTCTCGGCCAGGCGCGCCTCGTCGGCGTCGTTGAGCACGAGGGCGCCGCCCTCGATCGACGTGAGGTTCTTGTTGGCGTGGAAGCTGAACGAGACGATGTCGCCGAAAGCGCCGATGCGCTTGCCGCCCCAAGTGGAGCCAAACGCTTGCGCGGCGTCTTCGATGACACGCAGCCGGTAGCGCTGCGCGATCGCGTAGAGGCGGTCCATATCGACGGGCAGGCCGGCCAGATAGACGGGGATGATGGCCTTGGTGCGCGGCGTGATGCTGGCTTCGAGCCGGTCGAGGTCGATATTGCGGGTGACCGGGTCGATATCGGCAAACACGGGCGTCGCGCCGACTTCATAGATCACGTTGCTCGTCGCGACCCACGACAGCGGGGTCGTGATGACTTCGTCGCCCGCGCCGACACCGGCGATGCGCAGGCCGATCTCGAGCGTGGCCGTGCCCGAGTTGAACGTGCGCACGGGGCGGCCGCCGACGTACTCCGACAGCGCGGCCTCGAACTTCTGGTTCTGCGGTCCCGTGGTGATCCAGCCCGAGCGCAGGACGTCGACGACGCCGGCGATGGTTTCTTCGTCGATCTCGGGTTTCACAAACGGAATGAATGGCTCGCTCATGGTCGGTAGGTCTGCTTCTGAATGAGTGATATCGGGCTGGGACGGGCATGCAACGTACCTGCCCTCAAAGACCCGGAATCCGATTCCGGGTTCTCGCCAGCCCCGTTTTATGTCTTTGAACGGGACGCCTTTCTCGCCGGGCGCCGCGGCTCAGCTGCGCGCAAGGATGACGACGCCGACCAGGATGATGGCGATGCCCGCGAGCTTCTGGATCGACAGCACTTCGCCGAACAGGTACCACGCGAGAAACGCATTGACCACATACCCCAGCGAGAGCATCGGATACGCAATCGAGACGTCCACGCGCGACAGACCGACGATCCACACGACGACGCTGATGACATAGCAGGCGAGCCCGCCGATGATCGGCCATTGCGTGGCAACTTTCAGGCCGATCGGGAGGATATTGGCCGTCGTGAATTCGAAGTGGCCGACCGCGCGCACGCCGGCCTTGAGCAGCAATTGGGCGCCCGCGTTGAGCGCGACGCCGATCAGGATACAAGTCAGGGAAATCGGATTCATGGATTCGGTTTTACGACCACGACGCGGCGGGTGTCGCGTGCGATCACGGTCATCGGCACACCGTCCTTCGACAGTTGGGCATACGTTTCCGGAGACATCAGCGCCATAGCAGCAGGATCGCGGCTCCAGCGCGCCTTCCATTCATCCATGGTCGGGACCCATTTCTGGGGCTCGACGGACACGCCGTACTGCAGCTCGTCCGCACCTTCGACCATGATCGTCGTGTGACCGACATAGAACGGAATCGTGTGGTCGAGCGTCCTGACCCCGTAGAACGGCGCGTCCGGCGGCATTTTCGCCAGCGCGGCCCGGATGGCCGGCGCCATCAGCGCGCCCGAACGTTGTACGGCAAAGACTTCATAGCCATTGCCCGCAATGCTGATCAGCAGCACCCACGCGGCGGCGAAGATTACCAGCGCCGGGCCGGTCGCGCCAGTGCGCGATGCGCGCAGCTTGAGCAGCGCGAGCCCGATTGTCAGCAGGCCGACGATGAGCGCGGCGTAGACCCAGATCAGATACACCCGGTACAGCACGTTCGGCGTGCGGCTATCGCCCGCGCTGAGCAGGGCGAGCGCGCCGAAACAGCCGACCACGAGCAGCACCGCATACCCGATCAGGTGCCGGTGCAGCTGGGGCCGCTCGACGTGCGGCAGATACACGCCGATCAGCAGCGCGATCGCCGGGGCGACCGGCAACACATAAGACAGCAGTTTAGAGTGCGACGCGCTGAAGAAAAGGAAAATGAAAGCAATCCAGACTACGAGCAGCAGCACGGGCGAGAACCCGTTGTTCTGGCGCTGCATGCGCCACGTGTATCGCACGCTTTGCCAGGTGAGCGACAGCCACGGCAGGAAGCCGGCGAGCAGGATCGGCACGAAGTAGTAAAACGGGCCCGGGCGGTTCTGTGCAGGCGTCAGATAGCGCTCGAACTGCTGGACGATAAAGAAAAAGTTCAGGAAACCGGGGTTGCGCTGCTCGACCAGCACGAACCACGGCACGGTGATCGCGAAGAAGAGCACGATGCCGCTGCCCAGATAGAGACGCCGCCAGAGCGCCCAGTCGCGTGCGAGCCCTGTGTAGATCACGAGCACGGCACCCGGCAGAATCACGCCGATCAGTCCCTTGGACAGCACGGCGAGCGCCATCGACGCCCAGCAGGCCCACATCCAGAAGCGGGTCTTCCATGGCGAAATATGGGCGCGCTGGGCGAGCAGCAGGCTGCAGAACGTGAGCTCCATCCAGAACGACAGCCCCATGTCGAGCGTGTCGAAGTGCCCCATGCCGAACCAGTACGGCGAGGCGGCGAGCGCGAGTCCCGCGAAAAAGCCGACCGAGCGGTTGAACACCCGCGTGCCGGTGTAGGCGATCAGCAGGATGCCGGCAAAGCCGGTCAGGGCAGTGTAGAGCCGGGCCTGCCAGGCGCCGATGCCGAAGTAGACGTAGGTCAGGGCGTTCGCCCAGGTCTGCAGCGGCGGCTTCTCGAAGTACTTGAGCCCGTTGTAGCGCGGCGTGATCCAGTCGCCGGTCACGAACATCTCGCGCGCCATTTCGGCGTAACGGCCTTCATCGCTGGGCACGAGGTGGCGGTAGTCGAGCGGCGCGAACCAGAGCACGGCAAACGCAATCAGCAACAGGAACAGCGCGCCGCGGGAGAGGAACTGACGTTCGGTCGTATCGAACATAGGCTCAGGCCGCCTCGATCAGAATCGCGGCGACCACGCGGCGGTCTTCCTGCATCAGGATGTTGTAGGTCCGGCACGCCGCGCCGCTGTCCATCGCCTCGACGCCGATGCCGCGCTTCATCAGCGTGGCGGTCAGGCGCGGGTGGGGGAAGCGGATCCGCGAACCCGTGCCGAGCAGCACGACTTCCGGCGTGGCGTCACCGAGCATGTCGAAGAGTTCGGGGGTCAGCGATTCGAACGAGGAGACGGGCCATTCGCGCACCGGGCCCTCGGGCGCGACGATCACACTGGTGGTGTGGCGTTGGGCATTGACGTCGACGTAACCGTCGCCGTGCGCAGTAATGGTGTTGGTCGTCGGTGACGTTTCCTGGCTCAGTTTCAAGGCAAAAATCCCAAAGAGGCGACAACCCGCGACAGGCGGGTAGAACGCGCGGCGAAGCATGTCATAATCGGTCAGACCACGATTTTAACCGGTGCCCGCCCGTGAAGCCCATTCTCAAGTCCAACAAGCTCCTCAACGTCTGCTACGACATCCGTGGTCCGGTGCTCGATCACGCCAAGCGACTTGAGGAAGAGGGTCATCGCATCATCAAGCTCAATATCGGCAATCTCGCGCCGTTCGGCTTCGATGCGCCTGACGAAATCGTTCAGGACATGATCCGCAATCTGCCCGCGTCGTCGGGCTATTCGGATTCGAAAGGGGTGTTCTCGGCGCGCAAGGCGATCATGCACTACACCCAGGAAAAGAAGATCCCGGGTGTGGATCTCGACGATATCTATATCGGCAACGGCGCATCGGAACTCATTGTGATGGCGATGCAGGCGCTGCTCAACGAAGGCGACGAAGTGCTGATCCCGGCGCCTGACTATCCGCTGTGGACGGCGGCGGTGTCGCTGTCGGCGGGCCAGCCCGTGCACTACGTCTGCGATGAAGCGAGCGGCTGGCTGCCCGATCTCGACGACATTCGCAAGAAGATCACGCCGAACACGAAGGCGATCGTCGTGATCAACCCGAACAACCCCACGGGCGCGCTGTATCCGGACGAACTCCTCAAGGAGATCGTCGAGATCGCACGCCGCAATCAGCTCATCATTTACGCCGACGAGATCTACGACAAGATCATTTACGACGGCGAGACGCACACCTCGATCGGCGCACTGTCCGACGACGTGCTGACGATCACGTTCAACGGCCTGTCGAAGGCCTACCGATCCTGCGGCTACCGCGCCGGCTGGATGACCGTGTCGGGCGACAAGCGCGGCGCGAAAGACTATATCGAGGGGCTGAACATCCTCTCGTCAATGCGGCTGTGTCCGAACGTACCCGGTCAATACGCGATACAGACCGCATTGGGCGGCCACCAGAGCATCAACGATCTGATCGTTCCGGGTGGACGCTTGTACCGGCAGCGCGAGCTTGCCTATGAACTGCTGACGGCCATTCCGGGCGTCACCTGCGTGAAACCGAAAGCCGCGTTGTACATGTTCCCGAAGCTCGACCCGGTCATGTACCCGATCGAAGACGACCAGCAATTCATCCTCGAGCTGCTGCTCGAGGAGCGCGTGCTGCTCGTCCAGGGCACAGGTTTCAACTGGGCGCAGCCCGACCACTTCCGGGTCGTGTTCCTGCCCAATGTGGATGACCTGACCGAATCGATCAATCGCATCGCACGGTTCCTCGACGGCTACCGGAAGCGTCACGCCAGGCCGCTGCGAGCGGTCGTCGCATCAAACCAATAGACCGAAGCTAGATGGAATCAATCAAAATTGGCCTGCTGGGTTTCGGCACGGTGGGCAAGGGGACGCACGACGTCCTCAAACGCAATCAGGAAGAAATCAGGCGCCGCGCCGGACGCGGCATCGAAATCACCCGCGTGGCCGTGCGCGACGTGGCCAAGGCGCGTGCCGGGCTCGGCGATGACGCCGCGCGCGTGCCCGTCGACACCGACGGCGATGCGGTCGTCGATGATCCGACGGTCGATATCGTCGTCGAAACCATCGGCGGCACGGGTATCGCCCGCGAACTCGTGCTGCGCGCGATTCGCAACGGCAAGCACGTCGTGACGGCCAACAAGGCGCTGCTCGCGGTGCATGGCACGGAGATCTTCGAAGCGGCGCGCGAGCGCGGCGTGATGGTCGCGTTTGAAGCGGCCGTTGCGGGCGGCGTGCCGATCATCAAGGCGCTGCGCGAAGGCCTGACGGCGAACCGCATCGAATGGATCGCGGGCATCATCAACGGCACGACGAACTTCATTCTGTCGTCGATGCGCGATCGCGGCGTCGACTTCGCGACGGCGCTCGCCGATGCACAGCGGCTCGGCTATGCCGAGGCCGATCCGACGTTCGATATCGAAGGCGTCGACGCGGCGCACAAGGTCACGATCATGAGCGCGATCGCGTTCGGCGTGCCGGTTCAGTTCGACCGCGCGCACGTCGAAGGCATCAGCAAGCTCGATTCGATCGACATCAAGTACGCCGAGGAACTCGGTTACCGCATCAAGCTGCTCGGCATTGCGCGGCGTGCGGCAAGCGGTATCGAACTGCGTGTGCATCCGACACTGATCCCGTCGAAGCGCCTGATCGCCAATGTCGAAGGCGCGATGAACGCGATCGTCGTGCAGGGCGATGCGGTCGGCTCGACGCTGTACTACGGCAAGGGCGCGGGCGCCGAACCGACGGCTTCGGCGGTGGTGGCCGATCTCGTCGACGTTACGCGTCTGCATACGGCTGATCCGAACAATCGCGTGCCGCACCTGGCGTTCCAGCCGGACCGCCTGTCGGACACGCCGATCCTGCCGATCACCGAGATCACGAGCAGCTACTACCTGCGCCTGCGCGTCGCCGACGTCACGGGCGTGCTGGCCAATATCACGCGCATTCTCGCTGACCGCGATATCTCGATCGAGGCCCTGCTTCAGAAAGAGTCCGAAGAGGTCAGCGCCGACGGCCGTTCCGAGACCGATATCGTGCTGCTGACGCACGAAACCGTCGAGAAGAACGTCAACGACGCGATCGCGAAGATCGAGGCACTCGACACGGTCAAGGGCGCGGTCACGCGTCTGCGCATGGAGTCGATGAACTGATATGAATTACATCTCCACCCGAGGTGCGGGCGCCGGCGAGCGCCACACGTTCTCGGATATTCTGCTTGGCGGTCTCGCAAAGGACGGCGGCCTGTATCTGCCCGCCGACTATCCGCAGGTGAGCGCCGCGGAACTCGCGCGCTGGCGCGATCTTCCGTATGCGGATCTCGCGTTCGAAGTGCTGCGCACGTTCTGCGACGATATTCCCGAAAGCGATCTGCGCGAGCTCGCGCGCAAGACGTATCGCGCCGATGTCTATGCGCATGCGCGCGGCGATGCGACATCGTCGGAGCGCGCGGCCGATATCACGCCGCTGCATAAGCTTGGCGACGAAAACGGCACGACGCTGTCGTTGCTTGAACTGTCCAACGGACCGACGCTCGCGTTCAAGGACATGGCGATGCAGCTGCTCGGCAACCTGTTCGAGTACACGCTGGCCAAGACGGGACAACACCTGAACATCCTCGGCGCGACGTCGGGCGATACGGGCAGTGCGGCCGAATACGCCATGCGCGGCAAGCAGGGCGTGCGCGTGTTCATGCTGTCGCCGAACAAGAAGATGAGCGCGTTCCAGACCGCGCAGATGTATAGCCTGCAGGATGCCAACATCTTCAATCTGGCCGTCGAAGGCGTGTTCGACGACGCGCAGGACATCGTCAAGGCGGTGTCGAACGATCACGCGTTCAAGGCGCGTTATGCGATCGGCACGGTCAATTCGATCAATTGGGCGCGTGTGGTTGCGCAGGTCGTCTACTACTTCCGTGGCTACTTCGCGGCGATCCGCGGACTGAAGGCCGACGCGTCGACGCCACTCGCCGATTGGCCGAAGGTGTCGTTTGCCGTTCCGTCGGGCAATTTCGGCAACGTCTGCGCAGGCCATATCGCGCGCATGATGGGGCTGCCGATTCACCGGCTGGTCGTGGCGACCAACGAAAACGACGTGCTCGACGAGTTCTTCCGCACCGGAATCTATCGCGTGCGCGGCGCGGCCGAGACGTTCCACACGACGAGCCCGAGCATGGACATCTCGAAGGCCTCGAACTTCGAGCGTTTCGTCTATGACCTGCTGGGCCGCGATCCGGCGCGCCTGCGCGCGCTGTTCCACGATGTCGAAACGAAGGGTGGTTTCGATCTCGCGGCAAGCGGCGACTTTGCCCGCGTGGCCCAGTTCGGTTTTGTCTCGGGGCGCAGCACCCACGACACGCGTGTCGCAACCATTCGCGACGTGTGGCAGCGGTACCAGACGATGATCGACACGCATACGGCGGACGGCGTGGGCGTTGCGCGCCAGTATCTCGAGCCGGGTATTCCGATGGTGGTGCTCGAGACGGCGCAGCCGATCAAGTTCGGCGAGACGATCCGCGAAGCGCTCGATCGCGAGGCCGTGCGGCCCGCTGCGTTTGAAGGTCTCGAGGCGCTGCCTCAGCGCTTCGAAGTCGTGCCGGCGGATGCGCAGCGTGTGAAGGACTATATCGCAGCGCATACGGCGTAGTTCGTCGGAAATTGCCCATGAATGCCGACAAACCGATGTTGACCCCCGCCGATGCGCGCGAGCTGCTGCTTGCCGCCGCTCGGCCGTTTGCCGTGACCGAGACCATCGATACGCTGGCCGCGAACCGGCGCGTGCTGGCGGTGGACGTGATGTCGCCGCTCGACGTGCCGCCGGCCGATATCAGTGCGATGGACGGCTATGCGTTGCACAGCGGCGATGCGGCCACGGCGGGCGCGCGGCTACGGGTGTCGCAGCGGATTCCCGCCGGCACGCCGCCTCAACCGCTCGAGCCCGGCACGGCCGCGCGCATCTTCACGGGTGCACAGATCCCGCCGGGCGCCGACACCGTCGTGATCCAGGAAGATACGCAGGCAGACGGCGAATGGGTGACGATCGGTGTCGCGGCGCAGGGTGGTGCCAATATCAACCGGCAGGGCGCCGATATCCGCGCGGGTTCGTCGATTCTCAAGGCTGGCGAGCGGCTCAGCGCTCAGGCGCTCGGACTTGCATCGTCCGTCGGCCGGGCGTCGCTGACCGTCGTGCGTCGACCCAAAGTCGCGATTTTCTTCACAGGCGATGAGCTTGCGATGCCGGGTCAGCCCTTGCGGCCCGGGGCAATCTACAACTCGAGCCGCTTTACGCTGACCACGCTGCTGTCGAACCTCGGGTGCGAGGTCACGGATTTCGGCATCGTGCCTGACAAGCTCGACGCGACGCGTGAGGTACTGCGCGAGGCGGCCAAAGGAAACGACCTTGTGCTGACCTCCGGCGGTGTCTCTGTCGGCGAGGAAGATCACGTGAAGGCGGCAGTCGAAGCGGAGGGGCGTATCGACATGTGGCGCATCGCGATGAAGCCGGGCAAGCCGCTCGCCTTCGGCGAGATTCACGATCGCAGCGACGCACCGGTGCCCGGCGCCGAAGCCGTGAGCGACACCGTGGGCGGGACCAGCGAAGCGAAGGGCCGCGCGGTCTACTTCATCGGTTTGCCCGGCAACCCGGTATCGAGTTTTATCGGCTTTCTGCTGTTTGTCCGTCCGTTCCTGCTCAAGCTTCAGGGCGCGGCGGACCTCGACGTGCGCGGATGGCGTCTGCCGGCGAATTTCTCGCAAAAAAAGGCCGAGCGCCGTCACGAATACCTGCGCGCGAGAATCAACGACAACGGCGGGCTCGACCTGTTCACGAACCAGAGTTCGGCGGTGCTGACCTCGACGGTCTGGGCCGACGGGTTGATCGACAATCCGCCCGGTCATTTGATCGAAGCCGGCGAAACGGTCCGCTTTCTGCCGTTTTCGGAATTGCTTTATTGAGCTCGATGATGAAGATCAACCTCAAATTCTTTGCCAGCGTGCGCGAGGCGCTCGGCACCAGCGACGAGAGCGTCGTCGTGCCCGATTCGATCGCGACGGTCGGCGATGTCCGCGCATGGCTGCGCACGCGCGGCGAGCCGTGGAGCGAGACATTGGCGGAAGGGCGCGCGCTGCGCATGGCCTGCAACCATGTGATGACCGAGCCTGACACCCGCATCACCGACGGGTGCGAGGTCGCCTTTTTCCCGCCGGTCACCGGCGGCTGAGCGGGGCATCGCCATGGCCGTTCGCATTCAGGCCGAGGATTTCGACCTCGGCACCGAAACCCGGGCGCTTCGCGCGGCGAACCCGGCCGTGGGCGCGCTTGCGTGCTTTGTCGGCGCCGTGCGCGACATGAACGACGGCAGCAGCGTGTCGGGCATGGAGCTCGAGCATTACCCGGGCATGACCGAGAAGTCGATCGAAACCATCGTCGAAGCCGCGCGCTCGCGGTGGAACATCATCGATGCGCTCGTGATCCACCGGATCGGTCCGCTCAAGCCAACAGACCAGATCGTGCTGGTGGCCGTGACGTCGTCCCATCGCGGCGATGCGTTCGCCGCCTGTGAATTCGTCATGGACTATCTGAAGACCGCCGCGCCGTTCTGGAAAAAGGAAAGCACGCCGCAAGGCGCACGTTGGGTCGATGCGCGCGAATCCGACGACAAGGCGCTCGCGCGGTGGGGTGTATTGTCAGCCAATGCCCCGTCTTCAAGCTGACATAATCGTCATTCAAATGAATTCTTTCAGTCGGAAAGGTATTCGTCTTGTATATGACTTATTTCCGCATATTACTATGCGGAAATAACATTTCCCATATTCTGGATTAACGAATTCATTCGGTCTGCTTGAATAGTCAAGTTTTTCCATACCCAAAAACCCTGAGGATGGGTTTGTGTTGGTTTTTAGGTTAAGCACTCGCATATTTTTGTTCAGCCAGCGCAAATCTCAATAACAGGTAATAATCGCGCCCTGAACTTTGACATGCCGCGCATGTTTTGCGATGGAGCCGCCGATCCGCGGCCCCGTGGCGCGCGCCGAGGCTACCAGCCGACGCGCAATTACGCGGAGTGGCCGTCCCCGCAGGTGCTGGGCGGTCCCATGTCAGAACAACGGTGATCCCGATGCGACTGACTGACTACACAGACTATTCGCTGCGCGTCCTTATGTATCTCGCGGTTCGACGCGACCGCCTTGCAACGATTCAGGAAATTGCCGACGCATACGGCGTTTCTAAAAATCATTTAATGAAAATCGCCCAGCGCCTCGGCGAACTGGGCTGGATCGAAACCGTGCGGGGCCGCAAAGGCGGACTCCGGCTCGCGCCCGATTCAGCCAGTCTGACGATCGGGCGCATTGTGCGCGAAACCGAATCCGACTTTACGCTCGTGAGCTGCTTCTCGAAGCACGCTGCAACGGACGCCATGTCCGTCGCCGATGCCGAGAAGTCGTGCGTGATCGAGCCGTCGTGTCAGCTCAAGGGGGTGTTTGCGCGTGCGCGCGACGCCTTCCTGCGTGAACTCGATGGCCATACGCTCGCGCAGATCGCCGAGCCGGCGGGGGCACTGACGACGCTGCTCGGCATGATCCCCATCCGCGTGATCCAGAACACCGAAGAACTCGTCGCCGAGCCAGCGCTCGGTTGACAGCGCTTGCAAGGGCGCCCGGCAAACGGGCGCCGCAGGCCGAGTGGTTCGATGTGGCTTCGGCTGCCGCTTACAGCGGCGGCCCGGTTACGCGCGTCCAGAGCGGGTGTCCGACGGAGTCTGCGTCGGACGCGAGTCCATTCCGATATCGATAGCAACGGCGTGCAAGCCCGGTTCGACGCAGGCCGGCACGTTTGTGAGCCTGTGTTCTCGGGTCGGCCGACGATCGGCTGTCGATGCGCGTTCGCGCCCCGTTTTTTTTACCGGTCGTCCTTGAAATGCCTCCGAGAAGCCCTACTTTGATTGCAGTGATGAATCGGAGAGGGGTTCATGAGAATCGACAAGCTCACAACGAAGTTCCAGGAAGCATTGCAGGACGCCCAAAGCCTTGCGGCCGGGCGGGATCACCAGTACATCGAAGGCGTGCACGTGCTGTCGGCGCTGATTGCGCAAAACGACGGCGCGGCGCGCTCACTGCTCGCCCGTGCTGGCGTGCATGTGCAAGCGTTGCAGGCCAGCCTGCAGGAAGCGCTCGGCCGTCTGCCGGAAGTCAAGGGTAACGACGGCAATCTGCAGGTCGGCCGCGAGCTGACGGGCCTGCTCAATCAGTCCGACAAGGAAGCCCAGAAGGCGGGCGACAGCTATATCTCGAGCGAGATGTTCCTGCTCGCGCTGGCCGACGACAAGGGCGAGACCGCGAAGCTCGCGCGCCAGCATGGTCTGGCACGCAAGGCGCTCGAGGCGGCCATTCAAGCCGTGCGCGGCGGCCAGCCCGTCAATAGCCAGGATGCGGAAAGCAATCGCGAAGCGCTCAAGAAGTACACGGTCGACCTGACCGAGCGTGCCCGCGCGGGCAAGCTCGATCCGGTCATCGGCCGCGACGACGAAATCCGCCGCTCGATCCAGATCCTTCAGCGCCGCACGAAGAACAACCCGGTGCTGATCGGCGAGCCGGGTGTCGGCAAGACCGCGATCGTCGAAGGGCTCGCGCAGCGGATCGTCAATGGCGAAGTGCCCGAGACGCTTAAGAACAAGCGCGTGCTGTCGCTCGATATGGCGGCATTGCTGGCGGGCGCGAAATTCCGCGGCGAGTTCGAAGAGCGCCTGAAGGCGGTGCTCAACGACATCGCGAAGGACGAGGGCCAGACGATCGTCTTTATCGACGAAATCCACACGATGGTCGGTGCGGGCAAGGCCGAAGGTGCGATCGACGCGGGCAATATGCTCAAGCCGGCGCTTGCGCGCGGCGAGCTGCATTGCGTCGGCGCGACGACGCTCGACGAATATCGCAAGTACATCGAAAAGGACGCGGCACTCGAACGCCGCTTCCAGAAGGTGCTCGTCGAGGAGCCGTCGGTCGAGGCGACGATTGCAATTCTGCGCGGGCTGCAGGAAAAGTACGAGCTGCACCACGGTGTCGAGATCACCGATCCGGCGATCGTTGCGGCCGCTGAGCTCAGCAATCGTTACATCACCGATCGCTTCCTGCCCGACAAGGCAATCGACCTGATCGACGAAGCCGCGTCGAAGATCAAGATGGAAATCGACTCGAAGCCCGAGGCGATGGACAGGCTCGACCGTCGGTTGATCCAGTTGAAGATCGAGCGCGAAGCCGTCAAGAAGGAAAAGGACGAAGCGTCGCAAAAGCGCCTTCAACTGATCGAGGAAGAAATCGATCGGTTGAATCTCGAGTACGCGGATCTCGAAGAGATCTGGACGGCCGAAAAGGCCGCCGTGCAGGGTAGCGCGGCGCTCAAGGAGGACATCGAGAAGGTGCGTGCCGAGATCGTGCGCTTGCAGCGTCAGGGCAAGCTCGAGCAGGTTGCCGAATTGCAGTACGGCAGGCTGCCGCAGCTCGAAGCGCAGTTGAAGGAAGTGACAACGGCCGAAACGGCGGAACAGCAAGCGCCGAAGATGCGTCTGTTGCGTACGCAGGTCGGTGCCGAGGAAATCGCCGAAGTCGTCTCGCGCGCCACGGGTATTCCGGTGTCGCGGATGATGCAGGGCGAACGCGAGAAACTGCTCAAGATCGAGGAGCGGCTGCATGAGCGCGTCGTCGGTCAGGACGAGGCCATCAATGCGGTCGCAGACGCGATCCGCCGGTCGCGTGCAGGGCTGTCGGATCCGAACCGGCCGTATGGTTCGTTCCTGTTCCTTGGGCCGACGGGCGTCGGCAAGACCGAGCTGTGCAAGGCGCTGGCCGCGTTCCTGTTCGATTCGGAAGAGCATCTGATCCGCATCGACATGAGCGAGTTCATGGAGAAGCACAGCGTCGCGCGGTTGATCGGCGCGCCGCCGGGATATGTCGGTTATGAAGAGGGCGGTTATCTGACCGAGGCCGTGCGTCGCAAGCCGTACAGCGTGATCCTGCTCGACGAAGTCGAAAAGGCCCACCCGGACGTCTTCAACGTGCTGCTTCAGGTCCTCGACGATGGGCGCATGACGGATGGGCAGGGTCGCACCGTGGACTTCAAGAACACCGTGATCGTCATGACATCGAACATCGGCGCGCAGATGATCCAGTCGATGGTCGGCGAGCCGCAGAACACGATTCGCGATGCGGTGTGGGAAGAGGTCAAGCAGCAGTTCAGGCCTGAGTTCCTGAACCGGATCGACGAAGTGGTGGTGTTCCACGGTCTCGATCGTTCGAACATCGAGTCGATCGCGAAGATCCAGCTCACGCGTCTGGTTGAACGGCTGGCGAAGATGGATATGCAGCTCGAAGTGTCGGAGTCAGCACTCTCGCAGATTGCTCGCGTCGGTTATGACCCGCTGTTCGGGGCACGGCCGCTCAAGCGCGCGATCCAGCAGGAGATCGAAAACCCGGTCGCGAAGCTGATTCTCGCCGGCAAGTTTGGGCCGAAGGACGTGATTCCGGTCGAGTATCACGAAGGGAAGTTCGCGTTCGAGCGTGTGACGGATTGAGCGGGTTGATACGCGGCGCGCGGCGCTCAACGTCAGGTTGAGCGTATGGGCGACGAGCCCGTGACTTTGGGGCGAATGACGAGGCGCGGTGCATGGGCACTGCGCCTCGTTTTTTTTCGTAGCTTGCCAATTGCGTTGTCGATGCAACTGGTTGATGCAGCGTGTTTCTGCGCACGTTGCGCGCAGCACGCGTTTAAGGCTGACAGGCGCGTGCGCGGCCTATTTGAAGTCGTCCAGCGATACGAAGATTGACGTGTTCTTCATCCACAGGCCGTGTTGGATTGTCGGTGTGTTTTCGCAGCGGTTTGCACTTTCGTTGTAGGAGCACCATTGGTTCCTGACGCCGAAGATGGACGTGTAGAGCGTCTTGCGTCCGGCATTCTCGGCAAGCGGCAACTGCCAGACGATCGACCATGCGGGGTTCAGCACCGACGCGAGCGGGCTTGCAGATTCAAGCGATGTATCCGTGCCGTAACTCAGCTTTTTGGCGCGCACCCACCGCGCCATGGCTTCCCAGTTGGGCGACCATTCCGTCAGTCGATACATGCGTGTGTTCGCGGTGGTGGAGGTGCGCACCATATGGAGTGTGGCCGACGACGTTTCGGTCGACGTGTGCGAGACGTTGACACCGAGCAGTGCACCCACTGATGCGCCCGATGTCGAGATCGACGGGTTTAACGTATAGCTGCCGCCGAACGTCCAGGAGGTCGCGGCCGTGACCGTGACCGTGTCGTCGAACGAATCCCCGGGCAGCGCGCTGAGAAGCCTCGGGCTCACGGGGCAATACACGGTGGTCAACACGGAGTTGACATCCGTGTTCTGGTCGACCGCGTCGGGGCGGGATTCGCATTCGAACATATCCGCAGGGTTGCCATGCTCCCAGCTGTAGAGGCTCAGGTTCGCGGGCCCCCAACCGCTAAACACTTCCGCGCTCATGATGCGGTGCATATCCACCGTACGGTAGTAGTTGTAGGCGTGGCCGCCATGGCCGTTCGCCCAGGAGAACCCCGAGCCGGCGTTATCGCCAAGGGTACGCAACCAGAGATAGGCGCTCGACTGCTTCGGGTCCGCCTTGTCTTCACTGATGATGAGCAGCCATTCCTGTCGCAGGTTCAAGACGTTCTGCGCATCGTTCCCGTCAGAAGCAAGAAACACATCGGGCGGCGTCGCGGTGAACTCGCCGAGGGTGCCGTATTGGCAGACGCGCGAGACGGCTTTGCTCGCATCAGCGACGCTGAGCGTTTCGTGAGACGCCGTGACAGTGTCGATCAGCTTGTTTCGGATCGCGATGCAGACTTCGCTGGGGGTTTTCGCCACGAACGAGGGCATTTCAAAAGTGCCGCTGGACGCAGCAGGCACGTCGGCCGGCACCGACCGCTTGACAATGCGCGACGCCGGCGTGTCTACCGGTGTCGGCACAGGGATCGATGCACGAGCCGATGCAAGAATCGGCGCGGCGGCTGGCTTGTCGCGATCGAGCGCCGTGCGCAATGCCACGATGGCTGTCCAGACCTGATCGGCCGTGAGCGACGCTTCAAACGCTTGCATCACGGTGCCGCGCGGCTCGCTTCGGTTCGACACGAACATGCGGTCTCCGGCTGCCCAGACACGTGTCTGCGCGGGTTGAAGTTCCGGGATGAGCGCGGCGGGCCCTTCGAGGAAGAGGTCGACATGCGCCTCGAGCGCCTGGGCGACGATGGGACGCGCACGTTTCACGTCGGAATCCGTTGCGACCGAAATCATGATCATCGCGTCGGCCTCCGCGGCGGTGCGGACCAGGTCGTCGGCCGATGCGGCGACAGGGTGAGTGGATTTACCGCTCAACGCATAGGCGGTTTGGCCCGTGGTGAGGTCCGGAGCCGTGGCGACCGCATCGCTCGCCACTGCGGCCTGATGCGCCAGAATCAGCGCACTGGCGAAAAAATATTTCAAACCAAGTTGTCCGTGTCTCATATTTTGTTCTCGTAATTAATTATAGGTATTGAAACTCAGTCCGCGACGGAGCAATAACACGCGGCAAATCGATGTCATTGGGATTCGCTGTGCCGAATCCTTCAGATACTGATATCAAATCGGGAGGGATAATCGAATCAGACCGTGATTCTTGAGTTGGAATACATACCGAGTATATGTATCGATATGCGCACGCCCATCATCCAATTCCGAAGCGTGGTGAGAATAGTCTCAATGTTTTTTGGCTAGGGTATCGGAGCGATTCGTGCAAATCCGTACGGCACGCATGCGGGCATATTCACTGGAGTCGAGTTGTGTTTCAATCGCGCCGACAGCGTCGCGGCCGCTAAGGGACTGCGGTCAGGGCTTGCGGCGCGGGCGTATCGACCCGGCCAGTATTGCTGGCCCAACGCCGTTGCGGTCGGAGTGCTCGCCCGTTTGCGCGAACGCAGGGTTGCGTGTACTTTCGGAACTCCGAACCATTCAAGCATGGCTTATGTTTGCGCCGATCCCGTTCAACGAGGATTTCTCGCTGCGCCGCGCCACCCCCGCGGACTACGAGTTTGCGCATACGCTCACGCGCAGCAACATGGTCGGCTACTACAAGCGGCATGGTCTCGTCTGGCGCAGTGATCTGTTTCTGGCGAGCTGGAACGGCTCAGAGAACTACGTGATCGAATGGGCCGGCATGGCGATCGGCGTGCTGCGCATCGATCAGGATTCGGACGCGCTGTACGTTCACGATATCCATATCGTGTCGACGCACCGCAATCGGGGGGCAGGGACGTTTGCGCTCGAATCCGCTCACGACATCGCACGGCAGCGCCGGCGGCGAACGCTGATCCTCAGAGTCTTTGTCGACAATCCGGCAGCGCATTTGTACGAACGGCTCGGGTATCGCCCGGTCAATGTGCGGACGTCTGCAGGATCGATTCGCCAGATGACGCGCCCGGTCGATGCATGACGAATCGACTGCGCTATTCCGATTCCGCCAGCGATACGGTGAATGATCCGTTTTTCATCCGCCGCCCGCCGTTGCGCTTTCGCCTGCGCCAGACCCGCCGCCGTCCGCGCGGCCATTGAGGGACCAGGGGCCGCGTCCGATACGTGACGCAGAGAAGAGGTGCAGCGGCCCCGGGCTTTTATTGCGACTTCGGAAGCGAAAGGATCAGGGAACTGTTGTCCATCCAGACTTCGCCGTTAATCGACATACTGCTGTTCTCGCAGCGATAGTCCTTATCGTCCCACTGGCACCATTGATGCCGTGCGTCGTACACCGACGTGTATTGCGTGGTGCGACCAGCATTTTGAGCAAGAGGAAGTTCCCACACAATCGACCACGCGGGGTTGAGCGTCTTGGCGAGCGGCGTCGCGTTATCGATCCAGAGGAACGAATCTTTCTTGAGATCCTTGGCTTCGATCCAGTGTGCCATCGCTTCCCAATCGGGTTTCCAGTTGGTCGAGCGGTACATCAACGTGTCGGCATTGGTCGTCGTATCCACCAGGCTCAAGGTTTCCTGGGCCGTGTTGGTATTGGTATAACCACCGCTCAATGAAAGCGATAGAGAACCCTCGGGCCCGGTTTCGGAGGCACCCACTGATCCGGTGAACGCCCCTCCGATCGACCATGCGGTCGAATTGGCGATCGTCACTTGGTCGTTATAGGTATTTCCAGGAAGCACGCTCAGGAGACGAGGCTGGATTGGGCAATATACCGATGTCGTGATGCCGTTATTGACCCCGGTACCCATATTCACCGCTGCTCCATTCTTCTCGCAGAGGAACATGTCCGTGGGTGTCTTGTTAGGCCACGCAGTTGGCCTGCTTTCGATTGGCCCCCACCCGCTGTGGATGGACGTGTTCATGATGTCGTACATTTCCACGCCATTCTTCCGGGTATAAGCGTGTCCGGCAACGCCGGTTGCCCACGTGAAACCGGAACCGGCGTCATCGCCAAGCGTTCGAAGCCACACGTAGGCGCGCGATCCTTCGGGTTGCGCTTTGTCCTCGCTGAGGAGGAGCATCCATTCCTTGCGTAGATTGAGCATGAGAGTCGTGTCGGCCGGCATTCCATATGCGGGCTCGCCCGTTACCGAACGAAATTCTCCGACTGTCCCGTATTGACACACGCGTTGTACAGCGTTTGTGACCTCCGTAGTCGGAACGGCAGGATCGTTCAAGGTCGCCGCGAGCTGATTTCGAATCGATATGCACACGCCGCTGGGGGTACTCGATATCAATTGCGGCATCTGGAATGAGCCGCTTGACGAACTGGACCTGGCAGAAGCGGATTGTGGCGCGGTCGCGCGCGTCGGCGTTTTATTGCCAGCCGTGCGAGCGGAAATCTGCTGACGCGTTCGGGACAGCGCTTCGGCAATCTGGTCGATCGTCGCCGCAGCATCCACCGTCAGCAGATAGTCACCCAACTCCTCGCTTCGGGTGGATATGAAAAGTCGGCTGCCCGGCACCCACACCGAACGCATTTCGGGCTTCATCTGGCGAAGAAGGTCGTCAGTGCCTTCGACGAGCACATCAATCTTTTGATTCATGGCGGCTTCGACGATAGGTTTCGCGCGCTCGACGTCAGAAGCGTTTGCCACCGACAACATGATCATCGCGTTATTGCGCGCAGCGGAGGAGAGCAGGTCGTCTACGGTCGAGGTCGTTGTGTGAGTCGACTTTGCGCTCAGTCCATGAACCACCGTTCCGCTTTCGAGACCGGACAACGTGATTGTGTTGTCCGCATAAGCGCAGTTTGCTGCCAGGCCGAGGGTGATGTAGGCGGCAGTCAGCCGGAGTTGACGTAGTTTCATTGTGGACGGCTTGATTTTATTTTGATAAATCAAAATAGATGTTTTTGAAGAGTTTGTGAAAATCAAAAAACGAGATGTGAGTTAGTTTCGCCCTCCTATCAACATCTGATGTGCTGTTTTGACTAAATCGAGCATATTCTGCTCATCGCGCAGTGTATGCGCGATTAATTAAAAGGGAGATTGTCAACATTCTTAAAGCGATGTCGGATTATTCTTAATGTGATATTGCGCGTATTCACTCGATTCGCTATGGGGGAAATGCGCGAAAGATGTGCGATGGGCACGATCCGCCCATCCTGTTAGCAACTGGAAAAGCGTCGTCACGTGCTACCTGGATGGCAGCGCGGCATGTGCTTCTTGGGACGAGCTTAGGGGCGCGTTCGAAAGGGACTGCTGGCCCGGCCAGGCGGCCGCACTTCGGGTGTTGACGCGTTCCGCGCGTGCGGATTGCACTGCCTGAGCCGGGAGGCGACCGTTGCGTGAGAGGGGCGCCATCTGTCTCGCTGATTCAAAGACTTACGCGCATTCGACGTGCTAAACCGCTACAATCCACGGTTTCACGTCTTTACAGCGGTCCCCCATGTCTGCCACCCCCCCGAATGCCGCGCCGAAGGTCGGCTTTGTCTCGCTCGGGTGCCCGAAGGCACTCGTCGATTCCGAACAAATCATTACCCAGCTACGCGCTGAGGGTTACTCGATCCACGGTAGCTACGAGGGGGCCGATCTCGTCGTCGTCAATACCTGCGGCTTTATCGACGAAGCTGTCCAGGAAAGCCTCGACGCGATCGGTGAGGCACTCAACGAAAACGGCAAGGTCATCGTCACCGGTTGCCTCGGTGCGAAGAAGAGCGCGAGCGGCGGCGGCCTGATCGAGGAAGTGCACCCGAAAGTGCTCGCGGTCACGGGGCCGCATGCGGTCGGCGAAGTCATGCAGCATGTGCATTCGCATCTGCCCAAGCCGCACGATCCGTTCGTCGACCTCGTGCCGGCTGCCGGCGTGAAGCTCACGCCGCGCCATTATGCGTATCTCAAGATCTCGGAAGGCTGCAACCACCGCTGCACCTTCTGCATCATTCCGTCGATGCGCGGCGACCTGGTGTCGCGTCCGGTCGCGGAAGTCATGCTTGAAGCGGAGAACCTCTTCAAGTCGGGCGTCAAGGAACTGCTCGTGATCTCGCAGGACACGAGCGCCTATGGCGTCGACGTCAAATACCGCACGGGTTTCTGGAACGGCCGTCCGCTCAAGACGCGCATGACGGAACTCGTCCAGGCGCTCGGTGAACTCGCCAAGCAATATGGCGCATGGGTACGCCTGCACTACGTGTACCCGTACCCGCACGTCGACGAGATCATTCCGTTGATGAACGAAGGTCACGTCGTGCCATATCTCGATGTGCCTTTCCAGCACGCACACCCCGACGTGCTCAAGCGCATGAAACGCCCGGCTAACGCGGAAAAGGTGATGGAGCGCGTGAAGGCATGGCGTGAAATCTGTCCCGATCTTACGATTCGCAGCACGTTTATCGCGGGCTTTCCTGGCGAGACCGAAGAGCAATTCGAGACGCTGCTCGATTTCGTGCGTGAAGCCGAACTCGACCGCGTCGGATGTTTCGCCTATTCGCCGGTTGAGGGCGCGACGGCGAACGAGCTCGACGGCGCGCTGCCCGACGAAGTCCGCGAAGAGCGCCGAGCGCGATTCATGGAAGTGGCTGAAGCGGTGTCGGCCGAACGGAACAAGCGCAAGGTGGGCCGCACGATCAAGGTGCTCGTCGACGAAGTGAACGCCGAAGGCGGCGTTGGCCGCTCGGCAGCCGATGCGCCGGAGATTGACGGAGTCGTCTATATCGATCCACCGTCGAAGCCGTCCAAGCGGTACAAGGCCGGCGAATTCGTGTCAGTCAAGATCACAGGCGCCGACGGCCACGATCTGTGGGGCACGGTTTAAAACAAGGCGCGATCCGATTTGGGAGGGTCTGACCGGTCGGACCCCTGACCAATGGCGTCATACCTACAGGCGGCGCATCGGCGGCTTGCGACTCGAACGCTTCGGCTGTCTCCGTGCCAAGCCCGGCTGCCTGGAACCGTCTCCGCGCTGACGACGGTTCCTTCCCTGCGGATGCTGCCCGTTTACTTCGCTGGCGACGCCTCGGGTTCAGACGCCGCGTCGGGACTCGATCCTTGCCCGGCTGAACCCTGAGCATTGGACGGATCGTCCGGCATCGCCGGCGTGAAATGCGGGTTGGCGGGCTTATCGACCGCGCCACCGGCCGGGGTCACCTCGACAACCGGTCCATTCGGCCCGGGTTTGCTGGCGACGTTGTAGACGAGATCGCCACGGCAGGTATGCGCGGTCCAGATTTGCGGCGCGGCTTCGGTCGGCTCGCCGTCCGGCCGGTCGATATTCGTGACAGTGGGGCATCCCGAACGCAATTGCGCGTCGAGCCGGACCATATTGTCGGCGGTGCTGCGCGTGGGTGTCAGATCCGTGCGTGTTTCGCTGACCGGTTCGACCTTGACCACCTTCGGCGTGCTGCTGCACGCGCTCATCATCATCGCGACGGGCAATACCAGCCACAGGCCAAGCGACGCGCGAGGCTGCAGCGATCGAGTTGCGGGAGCGCAAACCTGCGCCTGGCTATACGACAGCAATGACATCTTGATTCTCCTGCCCGGACTTCAAAAAGCGGAAGCGCGATGATACCGTGCGGAACTGCCCGGCGCGGATAACGGAAACACGCCGTTACCTGCCGGCCGGGCACAAAAGGGAGATGACATGACAAAAGAAGTGGTGGTGGTCAGCGGCGTCAGAACCGCGATCGGCGATTTTGGAGGCAGCCTGAAGGACATCGCACCGACCGACCTCGGCGCTCGCGTTGTCGCTGAGGCGCTATCGCGCGCGAAGGTCGGCGGCGATGAAGTCGGACACGTCGTGTTCGGTCACGTGATCAACACGGAGCCGCGCGACATGTATCTTGCCCGCGTCGCCGCGATCAACGCCGGAGTCAGCCAGCAGACGCCCGCTCTCACGCTCAACCGCTTGTGCGGGTCGGGCTTGCAAGCCGTCGTCAGCGCTGCGCAAACCATCATGCTCGGCGACGCGACGATCGCCGTCGCGGGCGGTGCCGAAAGCATGAGTCGCGCACCGTACATCGCCCCCTCGACCCGTTTCGGCGCGCGCATGGGCGACGCAGCCATGGTCGACATGATGCTGGGCGCGCTGCACGACCCGTTCGACAAGATCCATATGGGCGTGACGGCTGAAAACGTCGCCGAGCGATACGGCGTCGACCGCGATGCGCAGGATGCGCTGGCCGTCGAATCCCATCGACGCGCAGCTCACGCGGCGCAAGCGGGCTATTTCAAGGACCAGATCCTTCCGATCACGCTCAAGAGCCGCAAGGGGGACATCGTCTTTGATACGGACGAGCACGTGCGCGGCGAAACCACGGTCGCCGACCTCGCAAAATTGCGTCCGGTATTCAAGAAGGAAGGCGGATCTGTTACGGCCGGCAACGCGTCGGGCATCAATGATGGCGCGGCGGCGCTGGTGCTCATGGAACGCTCGGTCGCCGAGCAACGCGGCATCAAGCCACTGGCGCGACTCGTGTCGTACGGCCATGCAGGGGTTGATCCGAAGTACATGGGCATCGGCCCGGTGCCCGCATCGCGCCAGGCGCTGGAACGCGCGGGGTTGACGATCGCCGATATCGACGTGATCGAATCGAACGAAGCGTTCGCGGCTCAGGCGTGCGCCGTCGCAAAAGAGCTTGGTTTCGATCCGGCAAAGGTCAACCCGAACGGATCCGGTATTTCTCTCGGGCATCCGGTCGGTGCTACCGGGGCGATCATTGCGGTGAAGGCACTATATGAGCTGCAACGGGTTCAGGGCCGTTATGCGCTCGTGACGATGTGCATCGGCGGCGGGCAGGGCATTGCCGCCATCTTCGAACGAATCTGAGCAAGAGGAACGGATGCCGGGACCGCTCAAGCACGCAAGGTTGACGAACTGTGTGAGCCTGCGTCACATATCGATGTGCGCAGGCGTCATCGCCATCGCTTTGTTGACTGCCGATCTGTCAGGGTGCGCCGCGCCGTCGTCGACGCACGCTTCGACGGGCGCATCAGGTTCGAGCACGCGGCTACCCCCGCCGTCGGTCACGCTGCATCCCAATCCTGCTTTTGCTGCGCTGCCGACGTATGAGGGTACGCTCGGGAAGCGAGCTATCGTGCTGCATCTCGGCGAGAAGACGGATCCCGAGGACTCAGGCGGGCTGCACGGCGAATATCAGTTTCGGGACACCGGGCAGGTCGTGCTCGTCGCGGGCGATGCGGGCGATGGGGTCGTCGAACTCGACGAATCCGACGATGGCACCCGCATATCGGGGCAATGGGTCGGTAAGCTTGCCGCCGATGGCACTTTCAAAGGTGTCTGGAGCAACGTCGACGAGTCCGACACGGAATCGATCGAGTTGCACCGGGTGGCTTCCGGACCCTCCGGGAAGTGATGTAACGGGCGACGGCGCCGTGTCGTGAGGCCGCTGAGCGGATGACCCTGTGCTATTCTCGTGCGCTTCTTTACGATGCCCAGAGTTGCACCTCACCATGTCCGAAGCCGGCCCGAAGATCCATCCCCAGACGCTTTCTGTTCACCCCGAAGACCGGATCACGCCGGGATGGGATGCGGTTCAGGTGCCCGTCGCGCGCGCATCGACGGTGCTGTTTCCAGATCTGGCATCGATCCGTGCATTAAACTGGCGCGACGATACGCAATGGCGCTACGGCCTCCATGCAACACCGACTTCGATGGCGTTGATGCAACGGCTCGCTGCCATCGAGGGCGGTCAGCACACCTTGCTCCATCCGTCGGGCCTCTCGTCGATTACGAACGTCTATCTCGCATTCGTTCGTCCCGGCGACGACGTATTGCTTCCCGATAACGCTTATTCGCCGAACCGCGAGCTGGGCGATTGGTACGCGAGCGACTTCGGCGTGTCCGTGCGTTACTACGACCCCCTGGCCGGCGAGAAGATCGCGGACCTGATCCAGCCGAACACCAAGCTGATCTGGATCGAAGCACCGGGCTCTGTGACGATGGAAGTGCCCGATGTCGCGGCGATTGCGCGCGTGGCGCGCGAAAAGGGCATTCTGACGGCCATCGACAGCACATACGCGGCGGGGATCTCGTTCCGTCCGCTTGAACACGGTGTCGACATCGTCGTTCAAGCCCTCACGAAATATCAGTCGGGCGGCAGCGACGTCATGATGGGCGCGACGATCACGTCGAATAGCGACCTGCACGCTGAACTCAAACGCGCGCGCATGCGTTTCGGTCTCGGCGTGTCGTCCGACGATTGTTCGCTGATTCTGCGTAGCCTGCCGACCATGCAATTGCGCTACGAAGCGCACGACCGCAGTGCGTTGTCGCTGGCCAAATGGCTTGCCACACGCGATGAAGTCGAGGTCGTGCTGCATCCGGCGTTGCCGAGTTGCCCGGGCCACGAGCATTTCGTGCGCGATTTCACCGGCGCCGGTGGCTTGTTCTCTATCGTGTTCAAGCCCGGGTACACGAGTGCTCAGGTCGACGCATTCGTCGAGGGGCTGCGCTTTTTCAAGCTCGGCTACAGCTGGGGCGGGGCATTAAGCCTTGCCATGCCTTATCACATTCGTGCGATGCGCACCGCGACGCAATGGCCGTACGACGGTGTACTGGTCCGGTTCTTTGTGGGACTCGAAGATGAACGCGACTTGCGTGCTGATATCGAGCAGAGCCTGAACGCTCATCTATGAGCCTGGCTGACCCGGCATCGCGCCGGGCCCAACGCTTACACGAACAAATTGAGCAGGCCATCAAGCCCGACGTGATTGAACGCAACCGTTGCCGCGTCCTGCACGACGGGCTTCGCGCGGAACGCCACCGACAGTCCTGCTTCAGCCATCATCTTGAGGTCGTTCGACCCATCGCCCATGGCGATGGCGCGGCTCGGTGCAATGCCGAGCGTGTCGCATGTCTCGCGTAGCGTACGCGCCTTGACGTCGGCGTTGACGATTTCGCCGATTACCCGTCCGGTCAGTTTCCCATCAACGATTTCGAGCGTGTTCGCGCGCGTGAAATCGAGCCCCAGCCGTTCCTTGAGCCGCTCGGTGAAGAACACAAAGCCACCGGAGACGAGCAATGTCTTCAGGCCCGCATCGCGCGCGCCCGCCAGCATGCGCTCGGCACCCGGGGACAGATTGAGCCGCTCGTTGTAGACGCTTTCGAGCGCACTTGCTTCGAGGCCCTTGAGCAACGCGACACGCCGCGTGAGGCTCTCGTTGAAATCGCGAATCTCCCCCCGCATCGCCGCTTCGGTAATCGCTGCAACCTCGCTTTTCAATCCACAGAAATCGGCGATTTCGTCAATGCATTCAATCGTGATCAGGGTTGAATCCATATCCATGGCAACGAGCCCGAACGCCGATAGCGCCTGAGGTTCGACATACGCGTAGTCGAGGCGGTGCGTTTCGCAGTAGATCGCAATGTCGGGGCGTTGCGTCAGCTTGGCGTCCACCACGCGCAACGTATGCGGATTGACGAGCCCACCGGATGCGCCGCGTGCGAGTCCGAGGAGCGGTTTGAGATGGGGCGCGTCAAGCGGTGTAGGGCTTTGGATGACGAGGTTCATCGTTATGTGGAGTAAGAAGGTACACGCAAGTGGCCGAGCAATACGGCCGCCATTGTAAAGCGTTGGCAACGTCGCAGTGCCAAGGCTCGGGATGTAGCCCAGTATCGCGATATGAACCGGTCCGGGTCGCGAAGAGGGCGAGGCTTACGCGCGCCTGGATAAAGACCTAAACCGGTTCGGCGAATTCCGAACGATGAAAGGTAAATGTAAGAGTTTTTGAGTTGCGTGTGGTTTCTACACTGGGGGCGCTTCGTTCCGGTCCGCGAAGCACTCCTGAATAAAACCATCGCAACTTATGAAATTGAACCAAAGACCGTTACATATTCCATTGTCAATTGCCTTCGTGGCAGTCAACGCCGTGTGGAGCTGGCAAGCACTCGCGACGGTGCAGGTATGCGGGCCCACCGGCGCAAACTGCTCAAATGCAACGATCGCATCGGGTACCGATAACAGCTACGACAGCTCACAATGGCTCAAAATTACCAACGACCCAAGCGGAGCCAATATCGGTACCGAGACGGACACGACTATTTCAACCAAAGGCAATCTGACCGTTGCCAATTCGACCGTCAGCGTGGATAGCATTACGATCGGCACGGTGAACAATGCGACCGGAGCGCCCAATACGGCGTCCACGCCGAAGGCGACCATCAGCGACAGCACCGTCTACGTCAGCTCGGCCGCTGGCGGCCTGACCGTCGCCGAAGGCAACCTGACGGTGTCGAATTCAGTGATTCATGGCGATGTGACTGCAGCGAACAACGGTAAGCTGGACAGCTGGGTTGGAAGCGGCGAAATTGTCATTCAGGATAACTCCACCGTGTATGGCACAGTCCAGACGTCATACAAGTCGAGCGTATCAATCGATAACAGCGACGTTTTTTCAAGTGCACCCGATGCGTCGTCCGCCGCTGTCTGGGTCCGGGGCGGGGGGACGGTAAAAATCACGAACGGCTCCAACGTTTCGGGTGCAACGGGGATTCGTATCGAAGGCGATATCCAGTCGCCAGACAGTAGCGTCGTGATCGACGGGTCGTCCGTAACGGCGACCAACAATGCGGCGATTCGTGTGCTTAACAGCAGTACGAACACGACCACGAACATTTACGTGCAGAACGGAGCGACGCTGTCCGGTAGCACCGGTGACATGCTGCTTGTCGAAGACAGCTTCAATGGCACGGTGAATTTCAACGCCGAAAACGTGAATCTCGTGGGTGATATTTACGCGTATGACACGCCTACGGTGAATGTCGCGATGTCGAACCACGGCAACATCGCGGGCGCCATGATCGGCGTGGACTCGCTCAGCATTTCCAACAGCACCTGGAGGCTGACGGACGACTCCGACGTGCGAACCATCACGAGCGCGGGTGGCACGATCAATACCGGTTCGAGCGTACTGGCAACAGTCTCCATGTCGGGGCAGGGCAACCTGGTGTCGGATATGGAACGCGTGAGCGCCGGGCCTGCGGTGATCGTCAACCAGAATATGTCGGGCGATTGGAATGTCGCGGTCACGGATACGAAGCACAACTATGACCAGGGTGAGCTCCAGCAGACATACGTCGTCGCCGAAGTAGCAGGCGAAAACACGGCCAACGTCAGCGGCAAATCCGATATCGGCGCGTATAGCTATTCGAGCAGCGTGGATCAAAACGGGGACGTCGTCGTGACGCAGGACGCCGACGACGGAAATGATGGCGGTGGAGGTGGCGGTGGTGGCGGTGGAGGCGGTGGCAAGCCCGCGCTCAATGACGGCGCGACAGCAGCCCTCGATGCCATGTCTGTCGCGGCGCAACGTGCGATCTGGGACACTCAATTCTCGGCATTGCACTTACGTCAGCAAAACCTGCGTGACTTCACGCCTGCTCCGGGCGCCGGTTCGTTCTGGGTCCAGGGCTACGGAGGTAACTACAAGCTGGATAATGGCTATGGGTCGAGCGATGCGGATACGTTCGACACAACGGTGACCGGCGTATCGATCGGCTTCGACAAGGTTTTGCATCACGACGACAACGCCGACGTCATCGGTGGCATCTACGCTTCGTTCGTTGACGAAAATCGCCAGGCAACAGCACAAAGCAACGGCGACAGTCACGGCTACTCGATCGGTGCATATGGAACCTGGGCGCACCGCTCCGGCTGGTATGTCGAAGGCATGATGGCGTATGGCAATTTCGACAACAGCTACAGCGCGCGTTACTACGGTGATCCGTCACACACCATGGTCAATGCCGATGACTGGAGCAGTTCATCTGGCGCCATTGCCGTTGAGCTCGGCCGCAAGTTTGAGCTCGCCGACGGGTGGTCGATTCAACCGGCCATCGGCTTGCGTTACCTGAGGCAAGGCAGTCAGGACTTTACGACCGATCTCGGCCATCGGGTCAGTTCGGATGGTGTGAGTTCGGGCGGTGCCAACGCGTCGGTCACGTTTGCAAAGACCATACACCAGGGCGACGCGGTATTTCGCCCCTACGTACGCGTCGGATACGCGGAAGAATTTAACGGCACGCAGACCGTTCACTACGCCGGCGCGACCATCGACTCGGAACTCGACGCTTCGCGCGCATTCGTCAACCTCGGTGTTGCCGCGGAGTTCGCGAAGCACCACTCGGCCTTCGTCGATTACCAGTACCAGAAGGGTCACAACGTCGAGAACACTTACCTCGTCAATCTTGGCTACCGGTATGCGTTCTGATCGCGTCGAAGGTACGACGTGGATAGGTGTGAGATAGAAAAGCCGTGAAGCCTGAGCATTCCGGAGCCGCGGATCTGCAGGCTCGATGCGAAGCCGGTCTGATTGAGGGGGGAGCGATGAACCGCTCCCCCTCGTCGGTTCGCTTACTGCGCGCGTCCGAAATCGGACGTGTTGTGCTCGACGGCGGCTGGTGCCGGCGTCGTCGCTGCCGGCTGGATTGCACCGGAGCTGACCTTCTGCGGTGCCGGGGTGATGGCGCCGGCGCTGACCTTCTGAACGGGCGCCGTGATCGCGCCCGAACTGATCTTCTGCACCTGGGGCGAAGCCGCACCTGCACCGTTGCCAGTCGCGTTACTCACGTTCGCGCTCGCGACCTGCATCGCGACCGTGCCGCCATTCGCGCCCGCTGCATTGGCTTGCGGCGATGCACCTGCCGCGGCCGTTGCCGTCTTGATCGCGGCGAATACCGAACTGGCGTGGGCCGATCCGTTGGTCGCCGCATCCTGCTGCGACGGCGAACCGTGCTTCGCGCCGGTTTCGGGCGTCGCGGGTTGAACCGCAGCCTGCGACGGTGCAACGTTAGCGGACGACTGCGCGCGTTGTGCCGCACCAGGCACCGCCTTCGCAGTTGCCGCCGCGCCAGAACCGCCGTTCGTGTGCGGAGCCGGGTCCGCGACATCGACAGCTGCCTTGATCCGTGCGACCACGGCTTCCGGTGAAGCCGCGACGTTGTTGGGCGAACCGCCATCCGGGCTCGACGTATGGTTCGATACCACGGTCTGCGCCGGTGTGCCCGCTGCCGGAGCCGCGCCGGACGGCTTCTGCGCATCGCCCGGCTGAGCCGATCCCGGCGTCGACAGGTCCATCCGTCCACCGTCGCGATAGAACGCGTCTTCGGTCTTCTTGTTGAGCACAAGAATACTGATGCGTCGATTCGCGGGTGCGGCGAGATCGTCCTTCACGAGCGGCAGGGCGTCGGCGAGGCCGCGCACCTGGAGCACCTTGAGTTCCTTGAGCCCGCCAATACCGAGTTCGCGGCGCGCTGAGTTCGCGCGTTCAGACGACAGTTCCCAGTTCGAGTAGCCCGACAACGCACCCGAATACGGCGCCGAGTCTGTATGGCCGGCGATCGAGATGTGGTTCGGCACGTCGTTGAGCGCGATACCGATCTGATCGAGGATTTCCTTCGCGTACGGCTCGAGTTCTGCACGGCCCGTCTGGAACATCGGGCGGTTCTGCGCGTCGACGATCTGGATACGCAGACCCTCGGACGTGATGTCGATGCGAATCTGATTCTTGAACTGCTGCAGCTTCGCGTTCATTTCGATCATCTTGTCCAGACGATCCTTGAGCGCCTTCAGTTTGGCTGCGTCGTCCGGCGTGTCGGCGCGCGGGGTGTTCTCCGGCTGCATCGGGTCTGCGGCCGGCATCATCATGCCCGGCGTCGACGAATCCTGTTCGTCTGCAGACTTCTGCGTTGTCGCGTTCGGCACGAGCACCGCGTTCTGTGTCTTGGAGTCGTCGCCATGCGCAACTTCGGCCGACGTCTTTGACATCAGGTCCGTGCCGCCGCCGTTGATGATGCTGGCCGAGGCGCTCGACGAGTTGCCGTGGTCGAACGCCACCGAGATCGGGCGGTTGAAGAAGTCCGCAATCCCTTGCTTGTCGCTTTTGTTCGTCGAGTTCAGCAGCCACATCAGCAGGAAGAACGCCATCATGGCCGTCACGAAGTCGGCGTAGGCGATCTTCCATGCGCCGCCGTGGTGGCCATGGTCGCCATGGCCACTCTTGCGGCGCAGAATCAGCAGCGAAACCTTGTCGGTTTCACCGCCTTCCTTCTTTTTTGGTGGAGGCATGGTTACGCAGCCTTCGGAGTCTTCGTTGCCTTGACGGCTTCTTCGAGCTCTTCAAAGCTCGGACGGTCGACGGAGAACAACACCTTGCGGCCGAATTCGACGGCGACGGTCGGCGCATAGCCACCCATGGCGGCGAGCAGCACGCACTTCACGCATTCGAACGGCTTGCCGGCTTCCTTGGCCTTCGCGTTGAGCACGCTCGCGAGCGGGCCGATAAAACCGTACGACAGCAGAATCCCGAGGAAGGTACCGACGAGTGCCGCGGCGATCATTTCGCCGAGTTCGGCCGGCGGCACGCCGATCGAGCCCATCGTGTGCACCACGCCCATGACGGCCGCCACGATCCCGAATGCGGGCAGGCCATCGGCCATCGACTGGATCGCCGTGCCGGGCACCGCAGCTTCGGCATGGTGGGTGTTCAGTTCGGCATCCATCAGGTCCTGCACTTCGTGCACGGCGAGGTTGCCGCTCGACATCATGCGCAGATAGTCGACGATGAAGTCGAGCAGGTGATGGTCAGCCAGCACCACGGGGTACTTCTGGAAGATCGGGCTTTCCTTGGGCGACTCGACGTCGGCTTCAAGGCTCAGCATCCCTTCCTTGCGCGACTTCTGGAGCAGCTCATAGAGCAGGGCGATGATCTGGAGGTATTTTTCCTTGTTGTACTTGCTGCCCGCGAAGCACGTCGGGATCGCCTTGAGCGTCGCCCCGAGCGTCTTCTTCGGATTGCTGACGACGAAAGCGCCCGCAGCCGCACCAAAAATACACATCAGTTCGAACGGTTGCATCAGCGCAAGGACGTGACCGCCCTCGAGCACGTAGCTACCGATCACGCAGCCGGCCACGATGGCCCAGCCAAGAATGACGAACATGGGATTAATCCTAAGAGGGAAAAGAAGTCGCGCGATACTTCGCTTAATTCTGTTTACGGTCGGCTGACCGCGTACTTGATAGTCCGGAACCCGCGAAAGGGCGACATTTTGACGGATTCGTCACCCGTTTATTACCGTTGTTTGGAAATATTGACCGCTATGCGAACACGTATTGCCGAGCGTGCTAGGTTTCTTCACGAGAAGGGGCGCGGCGAACGGGTGAAAGCAGCGCGTCGATGGCGGCCGGATCGGCCGGTTTGACGAGGTGATGGTCAAAGCCGGACTCTTCGGCGAGGCGAATGTCCTTCTGTTGTCCATACCCGGTGAGCGCGATCAGCAAAGTGTGCGTGCCCCAGTCGCGAAGCCGCGTGCGCTGGGCGACTTCATAGCCGTTCAGCCGCGGCAAGCCGATATCGAGAAACACGGCGTCAGGGTGAAAGCGCTCGATGGCCTCGAGTGCCGCCTGGCCGTCATAGGCGATCTCGACGGTATCGCCGCCGAGTTCGAGCATGGCGCCGAGCGCCTGCGCGGCATCGATATTGTCGTCGACCACGAGCACGCGCAAACGTCGGCCGGCGGTCGGATCGGCCATGGGGCCGGCCGCCGCACGATGTTCGGGTTCGACCAGCGGCAGGCGAACGGTAAACGTGCTGCCGGTACCCAGGCCGTTGCTGTGCGCTGTCACACTGCCGCCATGAAGCCGTGTGAGCTGTTGGGCGAGAGAGAGTCCCAGGCCCAGCCCGCCAGGGACGACATCGTCTGTCGCCGGTTCGACGCGCGCGAAGGTTTCGAAGACTTGCGCGAGCATGTCCGCCGCGATGCCGATGCCGTTGTCGCGGACGGTGAGAAGGGCGGTGTTGGGGTCGCCCGGATCCCGGGCAAGATCGATGGCGATCCGGCCCCCCGGCTTGGTAAACTTCGCAGCGTTGTGAAGCAGGTTCGAGAACACCTGCGCGAGGCGTGCGCGGTCCGCGTAGACCGCAAACGGTTCCTGCGTCAGGTGCACATCGAGATGATGCTGGCGCTGGTCGATCATCGGCGACGCCGTGTCGATGGCGATCTCGACGGTTTCCGTCAGGTCGATGACGTCCTTGCGCAGCTCGAGCCGGTTATGCGTGATCCGGGATATCTGAAGCAAGTCGTCGACGAGTCGGGTCATCTGATCGACCTGGCGCACCATGATCGCGCGGGCCTTTGCGCGCGTCACGGGTTCGGACGAGCGTTCCAGCACTTCGAGCGAGGCCCGGATCGGGGCGAGCGGATTGCGCAGTTCATGCGCCAGCACCGCCAGGAACTCGTCTTTCTTTCTGTCCGCCGTGCGCAGGTTTTCGAGCAGCCGCGCCGCGACTTGTTCTGCACGTTTGCGATCGCTGATGTCGCGAATCACGCAGCGCGCATATTGGAACTGCAGCCCTTCGTGATGCGCATTGGCATCGAGCAGCACGGCGCGCAGTTCGCCGCTGCGCGCACGGATCGCTCCTTCGAGATTGCGAACAGTCTCGCCGGCGACCAGCCGGTCGAGTAACACGCGTAGGCTTGCGGGATCGGCCCAGAGGTCGGCGAGCGGCCGGTTGAGCACCGCGTCGCGCGGCGCGCCAAGCAGATCGAGCAGCGCCTGATTGGCCTGCACGACGACACCGTCGATATCGATGCGCAGCAATGCCACTGCGACATTTTCAAGAAAATCGGCGAGATCCTTTTCGCTCTGGCGCAGCCGTGTCTCGGCGAGCTGCCGCTGCGTGATATCGCGGAACACAATGACAACCCCGGCCGGACGGCCTTCGTCGTCGAGCACGAGCGAGGCGCTTTCCTCGATCGGCAACGTGATGCCATTGCGTGCCTCGAGCCAGGGGGCCAGACCGTCGGCCGCGCGCGGGCCGGCACCGGCCAGTACACGTAACACGGGGCTGGGGAGCGTGGCGCGGGTCTGGCCGTCGACCAGCCTGACGAGCGCATCGAAGGATCGGCCCAGTGCCTCTTCGGTCCGGTAGCCGGTAAGCGCCTCGGCTTCGCGGTTCATGAGCAGCAGCGTGCCTTCGAGATCGGTCACGATCACCGCGTCGCCGATGCTGGCGAGGGTCGCCGACAGCCAGTCGCGCTGACGGCGCGCGTCGAGTTCGACGCGGCGGCGTTCGCGCACTTCGTCCTCGAGCAGGGCGGTCGACGCGATGAGTCGCTCGCGCGTGGTACGCAAGGCGTCGAGCATGATGCAGACGGCCGAGCCAATCAGCAGGAACAAGGCGACGAAGACGATGTCGTTCGCGTGATCGAGCCGCAGCGACATTCTGGGCGACATGAACAGCAGCATGCCCGCCAGCGCACCCAGCACCGTCGCGGCGAGCCCGGCACCGAGCCCGCCGAACCAGGCGGCGAACAACAGCGAGAGCAAAAACGGCAGAAGCGGCGCGTGGTAGCCCAGCACCGGCGTCAGGAGCCAGCGCAAGACGCCCATCGCGATCGTCGAAGCAATCGCGAGCAGATAGGGCCAGACGCCGTTACGCAACGAAGGGGCTTTCACGGATGAAGTGTCCGGGCGATCGGTGCGAATGCGGATAAGGACTTGACCGGATGCTCTGATCCAGGCTGGTCTTGTTCAATGTGGCCTTTTTCAATGAGGTCGCGACGGCGGGCTCCCGGTTCCGTATGTGGGGCGCGCCCGGGTTGGCGCGTCCTGTGCTGGGAGCATATTATCGGAGAGGCGGCACGCGTGGACGATCGGTTCGTGCAAGCGATTGCCGCCCAGCAGGACCCCATTCGCCTGACATCAACAGGAGACACCGGATGAGAACCGTACTGATGACGCTTGCCTGCATCGCCGCCGTTGCCGGGAGTGTCCAGCCGGCCAGCGCGAAATCGCCTGACGAGAAAATCGCTTACACGGTCAAGGTCAGTTCGAAGGTGTATGGCAACAGCCAGGCGACGCGGCAGATCGCATCGGGCCAGACCGACGACTACACGTGGAAGACAACGCCGCCGGGTGGCGCCGCGGCTTTACCGTCGCAATGCGCGGCCGGGCACGACTGGCCGGTTGATGAGAATGGCGCGTTGTTGCGGCAGACGCGCGTGCGGCTGGCTCCGGTCGTCGACGCAGCGAATACCGCCAACATCCAGTTGAGTTTCGACGCACTGAGCCCGCAGGCGTCCGCACCCAAGCAAGGGTCGTCGACCGCCAACGCGGATCCGAAGGCGTGTCCGGCCGTGTCGACGACGAGCGAAGTCGTGCGATTCGCGCTGCCCCTCAATAACAAGCCAAAGACCATCACCCTCAAGGACGGCACCCAGCTGACCATCAGCGCCAAGTCCTGACATCCTGAGCGGACCCGGGCCATGACGTGCAGTGTCGCGGCGTGGCCCGGGCCCGCTCGTCGTCCGTCCATCCGCTGTTCGTGCGCTGTTCGTCCTCCATCCGGCAGCCGCGTGGCCGGGGTGCGTCGCGGGTGTGTAACCACCGTTGACGCGCGCCTTTACGTCGCGTTAGACCTCCCTTCGCGCTTCCCGGCACGAAGCGTGCTTGTAAGGCCGCACCTTAGATGACCGCGCTGTGTCAATTCCCGACGGGATCAAGGCGGGCGCGGTTCTGCTGTGCAATCGCGACGATCGGCGTAGGTGTTTTTTACGTCGCATCGGGACTTTTTCCTCGTTCGGCGATTCGATGCGTGCAACGGGTACCGGATACCGAATGACAATCACGACCCACTCCCTGATAGACCAGGAAGAACAAGAAGAACAGGAACGAAAGGAACCCGAAGCCGTCTCCACAGGAGCGCGGGCCAGTCGCGCGCGGAGTCAGCGCGGGCAGCCGCCACACGAGACCTTGATGCAGATGCTCCGGACGCAGACGCACGCCCATCACCGGCGGCTGGAGACGTCGCTCGATCTGATGCGGACCGGCATGACGCTCGACGATTACGCAGCCGTGTTGCGGGGCTTCTATGGATTTATCGCGCCGTGGGAAGAATCGGCGCGTGCCCGCATGCCGGCGACGTTGGTCACCGCGTTCGACGCACGCCGCAAGACGGGCGCATTGCGCGACGATCTTCGTGCGCTGACGCGGCGCGGCGTTGGCGAGTCGGAGGTCCGCGGGCTGAGCTTGCCGGCGTTCGAAAGTACGGCGGAGAGTACGGCAGCGTGGCTTGGCTCGTGGTACGTGATCGAAGGCTCGACCCTGGGCGGACAGATTCTCGCGCCGCACTTTGCCGCGCGCTTCGGGCTCACACCCGAAAGCGGTGTCCGTTACTTCGACGGATACGGGCCGCGTACCGGCAGCATGTGGAATGCCTTCAGGGCCTTGCTGGTCGAGACCGTCGAACCCGCGGCTTACGGCACGGCGGTCGATGGGGCACGGCGTACGTTCACACGGCTGCACGACTGGATGATCGAAATCGGCGTCGCGCGGGATGCGAGCGCTGAAACGACACAAGGAGCCGGATGAGTTTGGGGAACACGGGCCGCACCGATGCACCGGATCTCGGCGCATGCGATCGCGAGCCTATTCATGCACCGGGCGGCATTCAGCCGCACGGCTATCTGTTTGTCGTCGACGAGTCGTCGCTACGGATTCTGCAGCTCAGTTCGAACGTGCAGGCGCTGGTGGGCGCGCAGGCCGAATCGTTGCTCGGCACGACGCTGGCGACCGCGCTCGGCGACGCGTGTTCGGCGCGTGTGACAGAAGCGCTGGCGATGAGTGCACCCGACGTCTCGCTCGACGACGTGCCGCTGTATCTGGGCGACATCACGATTGCGTCGCAGCACGTCGATCTCGTGTTGCACCGGCGTGATCCGGTGCTGATGCTCGAGCTCGAGCGGCGCTCCGATCGGCGCAGCGATACGTTTGCGTCGATGTATCCGCTCGTGCGCAGCTTTGTGACGAGCCTGCAAAAGGCGGGGTCGGTTGAAGAACTCGCAAGCCTTGCCGTCGCCGAGATTCGGCGTATCACGGGCTTTGGCCGAACCTTGCTGTACCGGTTCGACGACGACGGGCACGGTGTCGTGCTCGCCGAAGAGTGTGAAGCGGGATACGAACGGTTTCTTCATCATCATTTTCCGGCCTCGGACATTCCCAAGCAGGCGCGCGCCCTGTACCTCAAGCGCCATTTGCGGCTGATCGCCGATGCGAACTACGACCCGGTCCCGCTTGTGCCACGTGACAACCCGGCCACAGGCGAACCCACGGACCTGAGCGCGGCCTCGTTACGCAGCGTCTCGCCCGTGCACCTCGAGTACATGCGCAATATGCGCACGATCGCTTCGATGTCCGTGTCGCTGATCGTGCGCGGGAAGCTGTGGGGCATGATTTCGTGTCACGACCACGCACCACGCTTTCCGGGCTTCGGCACGCGCATGGTCTGCGAGCATCTGGGCCAGGTGCTGTCGCTGCAGATCGAGGCCAAGGAGGATCGCGAGGATTCGCTCTACCGGCATGATCTGCGCCGCACGCTCGTCGAGCTGCTCGCGTCGATGGCCGATCACGACGGGTTTGTCGAGGGACTGGTCGAACATGGGCACGCCTTGCTGCGTCTGGGCGGTGCGAGCGGCGTAGCGATCGTCGTCGACGGACACGCGACGTTGCTCGGCCTGACGCCGCACTCCGCCGCAGTGCTCTCGATCGCCGACTGGCTGGCCGAGCGCGGAGACGGGCCCGTGTATTCGACCGATCGGCTCGGGCCCCAGTTGCCTGCCGGCTTTGTTGACATCACCGCGCAGGCGAGCGGCATGCTGGCCGTGTCGATCTCGCAGCTGTACCGGCATTACGTGATCTGGTTCCGGCCTGAAGTCCTGCGGGAGATCGACTGGGCTGGCGAGCCGCGCAAGGAAGATCTGTCGGGCGCCACACCGTCCGGTGCGCACGCATCGAATGGCGCGGGGGCGCCCGCTGCGTCTCGCCATGCCGCGCCTGAGCACGAAGTGCGGATTTCGCCACGGCGCAGTTTTGCTTCGTGGCGCGAAACCGTGCGCGGCTGCTCAACGCGCTGGCGCACGGCCGAGGTCGACACGGCCCTCGAATTTCGCACGGCGATGCTGGGGTACGTGTTGCGCCGCGCCGAGGAAATGGCGGCACTGTCGACTGAACTCGGCCGTGCGAACAAGGAACTCGAAGCGTTTTCCTATTCTGTGTCGCATGATCTGCGTGCGCCGCTGCGACACATCGTCGGCTACGGTGATCTGCTCGGCGAGTTCGAGGGCGAACGGCTGACCGAGCGGGGGCACCGGTTTTTATCCAATGTGCTGTCGTCGGCGCGCTTTGCAGGCGCACTCGTCGACGACCTGCTGAGTTTCTCGCAGATGGGGCGGGCGGCGCTGCGTGTGGCCGAAGTCGATTTGCGCAGTCTGGTCGAGTCGCTGATCGCCGAGTCGGAGAAGGACATCGACGGCCGTGAGGTCGAATGGCGGGTGGGGGCGCTGCCTCATGTGCACGGTGATGCAGTGTTCCTGCAGATCGCGCTGCGCAATCTGGTTTCGAATGCGCTCAAGTATTCGCGCGGTCGCCATCCCGCCGTGATCGAACTCGGCGCCCGGCTCGAGGGCGACGAGCATGTCGTGTTCATTCGCGACAATGGTGTGGGCTTCAACATGAAGTACGTCGCAAAGCTGTTTGGTGTGTTCCAGCGATTGCATCGCGTCGAAGAGTTCGAAGGCACCGGCATCGGTCTGGCCAATGTCCGACGCATTATCGAGCGCCACGACGGCCGCACCTGGGCCGAAGGCAAGCAGGACGAAGGCGCCACGTTTTATTTCTCCCTGCCCGTTGCCGGTCCGTCCGACCCGAACGCGGCTTCACCCGGTGCGAAGGGATCGCTCAGACCGTATTCCAGCCATGCTTAAGCCTATATTGCTCGTCGAAGACAATCCGAACGATCTCGAGCTCACCCTGGTCGCACTCGAAAAGAGCCAGCTCGCCAACGAAGTCATCGTGTTGCGCGACGGCGCGGAGGCCCTCGACTATCTGCGCCAGACGGCGAACTGGTCCGACCGTCCGCCCGGCAACCCGGCGGTGATTCTGCTCGACCTGAAAATGCCGAAAGTCGACGGGCTGGAGGTCCTGCAAATCATCCGCTCGACCACCGAGCTCAAAAGCATTCCGGTGGTCATGCTGACTTCGTCCCGCGAGGAGCGGGATCTGATGCGCAGCTACGAGCTGGGTGTCAATGCGTACGTCGTGAAGCCCGTCGAATTCCGTGAATTCGTCGAAGCCATTACCGACCTCGGCGTGTTCTGGGCCGTGGTCAACGAACCGCCGCCGGGTTCGGCGCGAGCGCGCCGCCGCGCGCTCGAAAGCTAGCGCGGAGACGATCGTGACGACACTGCGCCTGTTACTCGTGGAAGACAGCCCGCTCGATGCCGAGCTCACGCTGAGCGCGCTCGAGCGCGGCGGCTACCATGCCCTTGCGCATGTCGTCGACAACGAAGCCGACTTTGCGAATCGGCTTGACGCGGCCATGCTCGACGACCGGCTCGATCTGATTCTTGCCGACTTCGTGCTGCCGAGCTTCTCCGGTACCGAAGCGCTCTCGATCGCGCGTGCGCGGGCGCCCGATGTGCCATTTATTTTCGTGTCCGGCGTACTCGGCGAAGAGCACGCCGTCGATATGCTCAAGCGGGGTGCGACGGACTATGTGCTCAAGCAACGCCTGACGCGCCTGCCTGCCGTTGTCGCGCGTGCGCTCAACGAACGTGCGACGCGGCTCGAGCGCATCCGCATCGAGCGCACGCTGCACGAAACCGAAACGCACTTTCGCCTGCTCGTCGATGCGCTGCGCGACTATGCCGTCATGACGCTCGATGCGCAGGGCTGCGTACGCACGTGGAATGCGGCATCGGAACGGATCCTCGGCTATACCGCGGCCGAAGTGATCGGACAGTCCGCGAAGATTTTTTTCAGCCGCGAAGATATCGAGGCAGGGGCATTCGAACGCGAGCTCGACGAAGCGCGCCGCCTGGGCAGCAGCGCCGACGATCGATGGCTGTGGCGCAAGGACGGCCAATCGTTCTTTGCGGCCGGCACGACCACCGCGATTCGCAACGACGGTTCCCAGACGCAGGGCGCCGACACGCTGCTCGGTTTCTCGAAGATCATCCGCGACGCCACGCAGGAGCGCGTTGCCGCCGACGCGTTGCGCCTTGCCAAGGAGCAGGCCGAAACGGCGAATCGCGCGAAAGACCATTTCCTCGCCGTGCTGTCGCACGAACTGCGCACGCCGCTTACGCCGATTCTCGCCGCGGTCAGATTGATCGAAATGAAAGGCCCCTTGCCCGATGGCGTGAATTCGACGCTCGACGTGATCCGGCGCAACGTCGAACTCGAGGCGCGCCTGATCGACGATCTGCTCGATCTCACGAGTATTGCGCGCGGCAAGCTGAGCCTGAACTTCCGCTCGGTGTCGCTCGATGAGGTGCTGGGCTCAGCCCTCGACATGTCGGTCTCCGACATCCACGCGAAGGGCCTGCATCTGTCGACGGCGTTCGATGTCGACGGCACGCGGATTTCGGGGGATGCGGCGCGGCTGCAGCAGATCATCTGGAACCTCGTCCGCAATGCGGTCAAGTTCACCGCATCGGGCGGACGCATCGAGATCCGGGTATTCAAACCCGATCCGAAAAGCGTCTCGGTCGTGGTGTCGGATACGGGCATCGGCATCAACGCCGAAGCGCTTCCGCGGATCTTTTCGGCGTTCGAGCAGGCCGACGATTCCATCTCGAAGGGGTTCGGCGGCCTGGGGCTCGGACTGGCGATCGCCAGCACGCTTGCGCAAAAGCATGGCGGCACGCTGTCGGCTCACAGTGACGGGCGTGGGCACGGGGCGCGATTCACGCTGACTCTGCCTGTGCTTGACGACGTCAGCGCCACGGCCAGCCCGGAACGCGGACCCGATGCGGAACCCAATCCTCTGCAGTCGTTGCGCGTGCTGCTGGTCGAGGACAATGCGTACACCTCGTCGGCGATGGCCGATCTGCTCGAGGCGCTGGGTCACAACGTCAGCGTGGCCGACACGGTGCATCGCGCCGTGCTGCTCGCGGCAGACCATCCTTTCGATTTATTGATCAGCGATATCGGCTTGCCCGATGGCAGCGGCCTCGACGTGATGCGCGAATGGGCGCGATTGCAGCGTGGGGTGCCGGGTCTGGCCGTCACGGGATACGGCATGGATGAGGACGTCCGCCGCTGCCGGGAGGCGGGTTTCGCCGATCATCTGACCAAGCCGGTCAATATGGACAGGCTCGAAGCCGCCTTGCGCGCTATCGCTCGACAAGTCGCGACGCAACAAACCGGTGGTCTGCCGTAAACAGACGCGAGCTCGCAAAGAGCACGGCGAGCACCGTGGCCGCGGCGGAAGCTGCCGCGAGCAGGAACATCACGACGATCTGATAGCGCACAGCCTGCTCCGGGTGCTGTCCCGCGAGCACCTGGCCCGTCATCATCCCGGGCAGGCTGACGAGGCCTACCACCGTCATTTGATTCAAGGTGGGTGTCATGCCCGCGCGTACGGCGATGCGCGCCGAGGCGAGTGCCGCTTCCCGGCGCGTGGCACCCAGCGCGAGCAGCGTTTCGACCTGCGCGCGGCGCGCCGTGAGTTCCTCCGTCATACGCTCGAGACCAAGCGACACGGCCGTGAGGCTGTTGCCGAGAATCATGCCAAGGATCGGAATCGCATATTGCGGTGTGTACCAGGGATGGACACCGATCACGAGCACGAGCCCGATTGTCGTGACGATCCATCCGCTGATTCCGATCGACGCGAGCGCATCGACCCTCAGGCCGCGATAGGTGCGTGATCCTCTTCCGCTCGCCGCGATGCCGGCGATCACGGTCATCGTGACCATCACGGCCACGGCGAACGGCCACTGCGGGTGCCCGAATACCCAGCTCAGCACGTAACCGATCGCGAGCAGCTGTACGACCGTGCGCACTGACGCGACGGCGAGCTTGCGGCCGAGGCCCAGACGCAGCCAGACCGACAACGCGCCGTCGAACAGAATCAGCGACGCAGCGATGGCGACGTCGACATAGGACAGATCGACATAACGGGATCCATTCATGAAGCAGGGGACTCCGGAGGGCCTGACAAAGAAAGGACGCCGGCCCTGAGGGTCGCGAAACGGTTGCCGACGCGGCGTGCCTGCGCAAGGTCGTGCGTGACCCAGGCCAATGCCGTGTGCGGGGTATGCCGGGCCCAGTGATCGATCATCGCTTCGACCGCGAGGACCGTCTGCGGATCGAGCGACGCAGTGGGCTCGTCCAGCAACAGCATCGTCGGCGCGAGCAACAAGGTCCGCACCAGGGCAACCAGCTGTTGTTCGCCGCCCGACAGATCGTCGGCACGCTGCTCGAGAAACGCGCTCTGGCGTCCCGCGGTGGAAAGATAGTCGAGCGCGGCGGCACGATCGTACGTGCGATGCCGATGAATATGAAGCCCGAACGGCACGCGCAGATTGTCTTCGACCTTACCGTCGAACAGTGCAGGGCGTTGCCGGACGTAGGCCACCGCGCTGCGATAAGCGGGGACGTGCGACCGGGCCACGGGTTTGCCATGCCAGCGAAGCTCGCCCGACGGGCGATCGAGCAGGGCGAGCGCGCGCATCAGCACGCTCTTGCCCGCGCCCGACGGACCCGTGATGACAAGCCGGTCCGCGGGTGCAATCGTCAAGTCGCACGGATGCAGCAGGACGGCTTTCGACAGATCGTCGCTGCGCGACAGTCCAATGGCTTCAAGCATCACGGGGGCGGGGCGGAGCAGGATCGGTACCGGATGGCGGCGCAGCGACGCCGGACCGCGGGGAGGTCATGCCGGGCGAGGGCTCGGCGCCGACGCGTGCGTGTACGCGCCGCGGCCCGAGTGTCAGCCAGTGCGCCAGTTGCGTGGCGCTCATCGGTGAGCCGTGCAGATAGCCTTGCCCATATTCAACGCCGAGATCCAGGAGACGCTGGTGCTGCCGTGTCGTTTCGATGCCTTCGGCGATCAGGGTGAGGCCGATTTGCCGTGCAAGCGCAACGATGCCGCGTATCAGGTCGGTCCGGTCGTGCTCGAGTTCGCTTACGAAGCGCTGATCGATCTTGAGAAAGTCGAAGTGAAACGCCTGCAGTTGGCCGAGCGTGCTGCGATCGGTGCCGAAGTCGTCGAGCGCGAAACGCACCCCGTGCTGACGCAGCAACTCGAACGACGCGAGTGCGGCCGCGCGGTCGTCGAACAACTGGCGCTCGGTGACCTCGGCGATCACGCCACGGCCGCGGGCTCGCGTGCGCAGCAGCCGCGACAGGTCGGCGATCGCCCGTCGGTCCTGCAAATGCCGCGGCGCGAGGTTGACGGCCAGGTGCAGGTTCGCAGGGATGCGGTGGATATGAAGCTCTTCAAGCGCGCGTTCGACGATCATGTGCGTCATCGGTGCGATCAGCGGATCATCTTCGACGATGCCGATAAACTCGCCCGGACTGACGGTGCCCCAGCGTGGATGCGACCATCGCACGAGTGCCTCGACGCCGACACAGGTGCCGCGCTCGAGGTCGACGACCGGCTGGTAGTGCACTTCGAACTCGCGCCGCTCGATGCCCGTGCGCACGGCGCGCAGCAAGAGGCGTCGCGGGTCGAACGAGATCGACATCAGCCACGCGATCATGCCCGCGAAGGCAAAACCGATCGGCACAAAGACGCTCAGCTGATGGCGGTACACGTCGCGCACGAACACAGGCGACTCATGCACGACGACGTCGAGCGGAAACCGGTCCGATGCGGCGGTGGCCGGCTCGCGCGCACCGGACGCCGCGCTCACGCCACTGAGCGTCAGTGTGGACTGTGCATTGCGCAGCGCGATGTGATCCATGCCGAAGCGCGTGTCCTCGCGCAACACGTCGGCGAGGTAGGCGCCATCGATATAGAACAGCACGCCCGAGCCGAGCGGGTCAGGCGTGGGCGCCGGGAAAAAAACGAGGAGCGTGGCGCGCGTCGGCTGGGCCACGGTGCCCGACACGAGGCGATATGAAGGCCGGTCCCGCGCGACTTCGCCGAGGTAGGTACTGAGTCGTACGGTGTTCGGTCCATACGACGATACGCAATAGATCAGGCCGTTTTTGACCAGTGCGCCGCTGCGGATGTAGGGGATGAAGGCGTCGGATGTCGCCAGCCGCAGCCGCGCGACATCGCACGGCGTGCCCACGAGCGGCATGATGCGCCCATGTTCGGCAGACACGCGATCGATCATCGATTCGACGCTCGTGATGACGTCGCGCGCGACGTCGATCCGCCGCTCGGCAATCTCTTCGCGCGCCTGCCACACTCCCAGAAGCACAAACGCCGCGACGGTCAGCAAGGCGCACGCAACCCGCAGCACGAGGCGGGACCGGCGCGCATCGCCGTGCGCGCCGCGGCTCTCGGAATCGGACGAAATGGATTTCACTCTGGCTAGCAGGGGCAACGCGCCGCGGATGTTATCTGAACTATTGTCTAAGCGCGCGCTACGGGATTGCATTCGCGGGCGGTGCGAGCATAGCATGCGGATCGGCCGGGCCACGATTGGCCGGGCCACGATTGGCCGGGCCGCGGTCGGCCGCGCCACGCTGGGTCGAGCCATCCGATGGCCCGGTAATTGCTGCCTGCTTCGCGCCGCAAGGATGTGTGAGCTGTTGTTTGTTACTGATCGCCCGCCGGGGGGCATAGACCCGCGCGCGTTTGTCGTCGGCACACGCCGATGCCATCCGGCGTGCGCGTCCAGCGATCGTGACGCTGTTGAGCATTCATCGTCTTCAATCCAAGGAAAGCCTGCATGACGACACTCGTTCGACGCACCGTCGGCACCACCTGCCGCCTGGTCGGCTATTTGCTCGTGGCCCTTGCGTTGCTGATCGCAGTGCTCGTGATTCTGTTTGTGACGTTCGACTACAACCGTGCGAGGCCCTGGGTCGACGACAAGGTGTCGGCGGCCATCGGCCGTCCGTTCGCGATCGAAGGGGATTTGCGCCTCGACTGGCGACGTCCCGTCGGCGAGACAGGCTGGCGCGCATGGGTGCCCTGGCCACGCTTCTCGGCCAGGCAGATCCAGGTGGGCAATCCCGACTGGACCCAGCGAAAGCAATTCGCCACGCTCGACGAGATCGATTTTGAAGTCAAGGTGCTGCCGCTGCTCGTGCGCCGAATCGTCGTGCCATCGATCAATCTCGTGAATCCGTCTGTCGATCTCGAACGCCAGGTCGACGGGACCAACAACTGGACGTTCCGCCTGCCTTCGTCGAGCAGCCCGAGCGAGTGGAAGCTCGATCTGCACGATATTGCGTTTCAACGCGGGCAGATTGCGCTCGACGATGCGCAGAACACGCTGTCGCTCGATGTCATGATCGACACGCTCGGGCAGCCCATTCCCATTGGCGACGTACTCAAGGAACAGGAGAGCGAGTCCCAGGCCCAGTCTGCGCAGGTGATCGGCGCGGCCGGCGCGGCGAAGCTCGCGAAGCAAACGACCGCGGCCTCGTCGGCAAGCGCGGTCGAAGAATCGGTGACGCAGCCCGAAACGCATCCTTCAGCGACGGCGTCCGCCGCCGAACAAGGGGGCCCGGCCGCATCGTTCGCAGGGGCGGCCGCTGCATCCGCAGTGCCCGAATCCGCTGCGCGGGCGGCGAACGCCAACAGCAGCGCGCGTACCCCCAGCCAAGGCGCTCAGGCCTCAGGGTCGAGCCCCGCGAGTCAGGGCGTGGCCGTTCGCAACGCGGCTGACGGTCAGCCGCTGTATGCGCTCGGATGGTCCGTCAAAGGCACCTATAAAAAGCAGCCGCTATCGGGTACCGGCAAAGTCGGCGGCATTCTCGCGCTTCAGGATGCGTCGCGTCCGTTCCCGATCCAGTTCGACGTACGCATCGGCGACACGCGAATTGCAGTGGTCGGTACCCTCGGCGATCCGGCGCATCTCGCCGCTCTGGATCTGAGGCTCTGGCTTCAGGGGCGCAGCATGGGCCAGCTTTACGCGCTGACTGGCGTCGCGTTGCCGGAGACCCCGCCATACGCGACCGACGGGCATCTGATCGCGCGCTTGCGCGGCGATCCCGTGTTTCGCTACGAGGATTTCACCGGGCGCGTCGGGGGCTCCGACCTGAATGGCACACTGGTCTTCCGGATGCAGAGCCCGCGTCCGCTGCTGACGGGTTCGCTCGTCTCGAACCTGCTCCAGTTTTCCGACCTGGGCCCGATCGTCGGCGCAGACTCGCGCGCCAGCCGGCTGCAACGCGGCGATACGCAGTCGCAGCCTGCGGGCAAAGTGCTGCCGGTCGAGGAGTTCAGAACCGATCGATGGAAGACCCTCGATGCGGATGTCCGCTTTACGGGGCGCCGGATCATCCGGTCCAAGGCGTTGCCGATCAACGATCTGTACGCCCACGTGCTGCTCGATAACGGCGTGTTGACGCTCGATCCCTTGCGCTTCGGCGTGGCCGGCGGATCGATCGCGGGCACGATTCATCTCGACGGATCGGCCGATCCGCTCGCCGGCCGCTTCGCGATTGCGGCGCGGCACTTGCGTCTCAAACAGCTGTTTCCGACGTTCAAGCCGATGCAGACGAGCCTCGGTGAAGTCAATGGCGACGTGGCGCTCTCGGCGATCGGGAATTCACCCGCGCGCCTTGCCGCAACGTCCAATGGCGAAGCACGGCTGCTCGTCAACGACGGTGCGATCAGCAACACGCTGCTCGAGGAGGCTGGACTGAATGTCGCCAACGTCGTGTACAACAAGGTCTTCGGCGACAAGACCACCCATATCGAGTGTGCGGCCGCCGACCTCGTCTTCACCAATGGCGTGGTCGAGCCGCGCGTGTTTGCGCTCGATACCGACGATGCATTGATCAACGTCGACGGCAAAGTCGATCTGCGCGACGAGACGCTCGACCTGAACGTCCGTCCTCATACGAAAGGCTTTCGGATCTTCTCGCTGCGCTCGCCGCTTTACGTAGACGGAACGTTTGCCCGGCCCAAGGCCGGAGTCGACATTCCTCTGCTGGCGCTGCGCGGCGGAGCCGTCGTCGGACTCGCACTGATCAATCCGTTCGCCGCGCTGATTCCCTTGCTCGCACCGAGCAATGTCAGTGCATCGCCATGCTCGCAGATGTTCGCGCGCATGCAGTCGCTGCCGACGGCGCCTGAGCCAGGCGTCAAGGAACCGCCACCCGGCAAGGCGAGTGCGCCCGCCAAGTCACGCGCTCGCGTGGCGGCGCGCGGTGCCGCTTCGGATCTGGAGCAGAACAAGCCCTGAGACGTCGAACGCTGTTTTCAGTCTTCGAGGCGCAGGCCGACCTTGATCGTGACCTGCCAGTGCGCGACTTTGCCGTTCTCGATGTGGCCACGCGTTTCGACGACTTCAAACCAATGCAGGTTGCGCAATGTCTTGCCTGCCTTGGCAATCGCGGTTTCAATGGCGTGCTGAATCGACTGAGGTGACGATCCGGTGATTTCGATGGATTTATAAACATGTTCACTCATGGCAGCACCTTCGGGGATGGACATTGCCGGGACAAATGTTTCAATCCGTCGCAATGTGTTGGAAATCGCACGCACCGGATGCAGCTTAAGCGGTCCGCGCGGATGAAGACTCCTGCAACCGAGCCCGTTGAGTACGCAGACCGCGTGCCATCCGGATGCACAGGCACCGAAAAAACGGGCAAATCGTCGTTTGCGCGACGGATTTGTGTCTTTTCGTGTAATTCTTGATTTCGCGTTTGATAATGCGCCGCTATGCTTACGCAAAATGACAAACGCAGTGTCCTCCTCGCCGGTATCGTTTCATCATGAGTAAAGCTGAAAATACGTCCACCGTCGCACAGGTGGCAGACAAACTCGCAATGAACATCGTTGCGGGTCAATACGGGGAGATCCTTCCGCCACAGGAAGAGCTCGCGCTCAACTTTGGCGTGAGCCGGACCCTGATGCGCGAAGCGCTGTCGATGCTGCTCGTCAAGGGCATGCTCGAGATGCGTCCGCGCCTGGGAACGCGCGTGCTGCCTGAACGCGACTGGAAGATATTCAACAAGGACGTGATCGACTGGTGCTTCGCAGCGACGCCGGATCAGGAGTTTCTCGGCGATTTGCTCGATCTGCGCGCCGTCATCGAGCCGCGTGCCGCTGCGCTGGCGGCAACGCGTGCCACCGCGGCCGACAAAGCGGCGTTGCGTGCTGCGATCAACGGCATGCATGCGTGGCCGTCAACGAGCCCCGAATTTGCCGCGCATGACCTGGATCTGCACGTCGGGATCATTCGCGCGAGTCATAACCAGTTATTCATTCAGCTCGAAGTCATTGTTCGCGCGTCGATTGCGACGATGATTCAGATCGTCAATCCGAATCCCGGTATTACGACAGCGGCGGTCAATGCGCACGAGCGTGTCGTGAAGGCGATCGAGAATGGGGATCCTCAGGAAGCGGATGCCGCGATGCGCGCGCTCGTCGATCGTGCGGCGAACAATGTAGAAGAACGCCTCGGCATCGACGTGCAGCGGTGGAATCCCGATGCTGCGCGCGCGGCCAAAAACGCGCAATCAGGCAGCTGAGTCATTTAGCTCAGTCGGGCAGCTCAGTCAGGAAGCCCACTCAGGAAGCTCACTCAAGCACCTGAAACGCGCATGTCGAACGAGGGTGCAGATGCACCCGTCAATACGAAGCTGAACGTACCTCAGGGTGCGTCGTCGGGAGCTGACGGCGCGAGTTGCCCCGTACTGCCTGACGCACCGAACTCCGACAGCACTTTCTTGCGCGCCAGGCTCGCGAAAATCAGAAAGCCCAGTCCGTTGGCTTCGTACCAATAGCCGCCGTTTTCCAGCCCGCCGATCGACTGTTCGAGTGCGTGCTCGATCGAGTCGAGACATGCGTTGCGGAGGTCTTCGATTTCGGGGTACGGAGGCTGTGCGCCGCGCACGGGGCATAGCAATACGTCCAGACCCGGGAGAATATGGGCGTAAAGCACAGGCTCATCATGGGCACGTGCACGCGCCAGCTTCGAATTGAGCTGGCTGAAGGGCTCGCAGCGTTTCACTGCGAGCAAATACGAATCGCCGGCACTCTCGCGCCGACGCTTGTTCGGGATCGACATTGCTAGACCTCGCACCGGCTGAGAACGAGAAGGCAATCGCGCCCGCCTTGCGGGCTTCGCGTCACGGTTCTTTATAGCACAAGCAAATTCGCGCCGAGCGCGAATTCTTTTGGGGCGCGTACGCTATCGTCTGCGCATTGGCCGATGTCGCATGCGACGTTCCTGACCCCTTCATTGATCTCTACCGGTGCATTGCCGATAATCTCTCATCTTCCTGCCGTGCGCGCGCATGAACCTATTGACGAAGGGCCTGCTGCTGATTGCGATTCCGAGCGTACTCGAGCTCGGCGTGCTCGGCTTGCTGCTCGACAAGCAGGAGGATGCGACCCGCACGCAGACCTGGGAGCTGCACAGCCGCCAGGTGATCGATCAGGCCGCCACGCTGATCGAACCGTTGCTGCGCGAATCGTCGCGCGTCTACGGCGCGGCCATTACCGGCTCGACTCAACCGCTCGTTGACGACGAGCCGTGGAAAGACTTCGACAGGCGGCTTGCGTCCTTGTCGTCGCTCGTGGCCGACGATCCCTTGCAACTGGCGCGGCTGAGCGCGATTGGATCGCTGGCCAAGCAGTACCGGGAGTGGGTCGGCCGTTACACGGCGCTCGTCGGTGCCGGAGAGCCATCGGGATATGTCCCGATGCTGCGTCCCGACAACGATGGCGACGTGTTGCTTGAGCGCATGCACGCGTCGATCGGTACGTTCAGCGCGCAGGAAGACGCATTGCACAACGCGCGGGGCCGCACGCTCGATCGCTTGCGCGACATTCAGAAGTCCGGGCTGATCCTCGCAGCGCTCGGCTCAATCCTGATCACTGTCCTGTCGGCCTTCTTGTTCACGCGGCACATCAGCCTGCGTCTGGCCACGCTGGGTGAGAACGCACAGCGTGTGGCCGACGGACTCGAACTCGCGAGCCCCATCAAGGGCAAGGACGAGATCGCCGCGCTCGATGCGATCGTTCACGACACGAGCCGGCGGCTGAATGCCGTCGAGCGTGAGCATCGCGACTTGTCCGACGAATTGCGTGAGCGTGGCGCACAGTTGATCGAGGTCAATCAGCACCTCGTGGCGCAAACGAGTGAAAACGAGACGTTCGTCTACGGCGTGTCACACGATCTGCGCTCGCCGCTCGTCAATCTCCAGGGTTTTTCGAAGGAATTGCTCGTATCGTGCGCGAGCCTGCGCGAGGACATCGAACGCTCGTCGATGTCGGAGGTCCAGCGCGCGCAGGTCAGGCAGCTCGTCGATGGTGAGTTCGCCGAATCGTTACACTTCCTGCAGAACGCCGTGATGCGCGCGACCAATATCGTCGATGCGCTGTTGCGCTTGTCGCGCGTCGGCCGGCTCGACTACCAGTGGCGTCAGGTGCGTGTGGACGCGATCGTCGAGCGTGTCGTCAGCGCGATGCGGCAGACCATGCGCGAGCGCGGTGCGGAGATCACGGTGCGTGCGTTGCCTTCGGTCTGGGGCGATGCCACGACCATCGAACAGATCTTTGCCAACCTGATCGGCAATGCGCTCAACTATCTGGACCCCGCGCGGGCCGGCCGTATCGAGGTCGGTGTGAAGCTGGAACCCGTTGCCGACGCGCAGGCGCCGCGCCGTCCCACCCATGTCTTCTATGTCAGGGATAATGGTCTGGGGATTCCCGAACGCTACCTGCCGAAGATGTTCAGCGCGTTTCAGCGCCTGCATGGCAATGTCGCCAAGGGCGAGGGCATCGGATTGGCACTGGTACGGCGCATGGTCGAACGGCACGGCGGGCGCGTCTGGCTTGAATCGAAAGAGGGCGAGGGGTCGACATTCTTTGTCGAGCTGCCCGCCGAGGCGCCGCGCGACGCGGCCGGGCGCGACGTCCGCGCACGCTCGGCGGAGGACACCGCGGCATCTGCGACGAGTACGTCGGAGACCGCAGCGGCCCCGGCCGGGGTATCTGGGGCAGTCACGCCTTCGCCCGCAGTGACGGGGCCCGGAGCGTCCGGGCCGTCCGCTCGCGACATCGGCACCGCTCAATCAACCTGAGGACAAGTTCATGAAGAACGGCGAAACGGTCGGAATCATCCTGATCGAGGACGATGACGGACACGCGACGCTTGTCGAGCGCAATCTGCGCCGCGCCGGCGTCACGAACGGCTTCACCCGGTTTTCCGACGGACAGGAGGCGCTGGACTGGTTCTTCAATGATCCTGCCTATCCCGACGGACGTCCGCTTGCGAACGTCGTCGTGCTGCTCGACCTGAAGATGCCGCGCGTCGACGGCATCGAGGTGTTGCGCCGCCTCAAGGCGTCGCCGAGCACGGCGGCGCTGCCTGTGATCGTGCTGACGACGACCGACGATCCGCGCGAGATCGAACGGTGCTACGAGCTGGGCTGCAACGTGTACGTGACCAAGCCCGTCGAATACGATGCCTTTATCGAAGCCGTTCGGCGCCTGGGATTCTTCCTGCAGGTCGTCAAGCTTCCACAGCCCATGCGGCCGTGAGCGCGGACGCGTCTGTGCCAGGAGACTTCCGCGTGAACGCCGACGCACCATCCGCGACCGTTTCGTCGATGCGCGGTACTGCACACGTGCTGCTGCTCGACGACGATGAGGGGCTGCTCACGCTTGCGCGGCGCATTCTGGTGCGAGCCGGGCATCGGGTGAGCGCCGTCGCCGATACCGAAGCGGCGTACGCCGTCGTGCGTGACGATCGGCCCGATCTGTTGCTGATCGACTACCAGCTTGGCGGCCCTGAAACGGGACTGGATTTTTTCCGGCGCATTGCCGGCGACGGACGTCCGATGCCCGCGATCCTGCTGACGGGCTTCACTGACGAATCCCGCGTGATCGAGGCCTTGCGCGCCGGCGTCGCGGATGTCGTGCCCAAAACCGGCGCCTATCTCGACTACATGCCGGAGGCCGTGTCGCGCGTGCTCGAGCAGACACGACTGCGTGACGCACTCGCGCAGGCAGAGTTGCTCAGTGCACGCGAGGAGGAGCGCGAACGCCTGCTGGCATCCGAACAGGCCGCGCGACAAGCTGCGGAAGAAGCGAATCGCGCCAAGGATCGCTTTCTGGCCATGCTTTCGCACGAACTGCGTACGCCGCTGTCGCCCGTGCTGGCGACGGCAACTCTGCTCGAACGCATGAGCGCGCTGCCTGAGGCGGTGCGCGCGGACGTGCGGCTCATTCGCCGCAATATCGAACTCGAAGCGCGCCTGATCGACGACTTGCTCGACCTGACGCGCGTGGCCAACGGTAAATTGCTGCTCGCGCTCGAATCCGTCGATATCCACGAAACGATCGACGCGGTGCTCACCTTGTTTCGGGACGATATCGACTTCAAGCGCCTGCGCGTCGTGACGCAATTTTCGGCCCGGCGTCATTGGGTACGTGCCGATCGTGCACGTCTTCAGCAGATGCTCTGGAACCTCTTGCGTAACGCGGCCAAGTTCACGCCCGAAGGCGGCACGATCACGCTGCGCACGCGCGACACCGGGGTCGCGGCGGGCGCCGGATCGATCGAGATCGATGTCGAAGACACCGGCATCGGCATCGAGCCCGAACGGTTGTCGAAGCTGTTCAATGCGTTCGAACAGGGCTCCGATACGATCTCACGGACCTTTGGCGGCCTGGGTCTGGGTCTGGCCATCACACGTGCACTGGCCGATGCGCACAGCGGCCATGTGACGGCGCATAGCGACGGGCCGGGGCAGGGAGCGCGGTTCACGCTCTGTGTGCCGCTGGCAGCCGAACCTGCGGCCGTTCCCGTACCCCATGACGATCGGGCACAAGCGTCGGCGCGTGTCCTGCGCATCTTGCTGATCGAAGATCACGAAGACACGGCCGAAGTCATGGCGCGGCTGCTCGAGAGCTACGAGCACGAGGTGACGATCGTCGGCCGGCTCGATGCAGCGCAGGCTGCATGCGAACAGCAGACATTCGATCTTGTCATCAGCGATCTGGGCCTGCCGGACGGCAGCGGGCTCGACTTTGTGCGGGCGTTCCGCCGTTCGAGCGAGGCGCCGGCGATCGCGCTCACCGGCTATGGGATGGACGACGATGTGCGTCGTTGTCTCGACGCGGGCTTTTCAGCCCATCTGACCAAGCCCGTCAGTATCCACCAGCTCGAACAGCTGCTGGCCGATGCGGCGCAGGGCGCGGCGACAGGTCGTTGAACCGGCGGTCGGCGCGAAACCCACTGGCGGGGCGACCGGAATGGCTCCGGCTGCACCGCCAGCCGATGGGTTCACACCGCTGGCACGTGCATCTCAACTCTTCGTCTTGAGTTCGTCGCGGATCTCGCGCAACAACAGAATGTCTTCGGGCGTGGGCGCCGGTGCGGCCGGTGCCGGTGCTTCCGCGGGCTCGCGCAGCTTGTTGATGAACTTCACCATCAGAAAGATGATGAACGCGAGGATGATGAAGTTGATGACGACGGTGATGAAGCTGCCGTATCCGAGCGCTGCGACGCCCGCGGCCTGAAGGTCTTTGTACGAGTCGGGATTGCCCTTGAAGCTCGCGGGAATGTCACCGAGACGAACGAACTTGTTCGAGAAGTCGAGGCCGCCCGTCACGACACCGACGATCGGCATGATCAGATCCTTGACGACCGAGTTGACGATGCCGGAGAACGCCCCGCCGATGATGACACCGACGGCCAGATCCATGACGTTGCCCTTGACCGCAAAGCTCTTGAATTCCTCAATCATGCTCATTCGAAACCCCCTTGTTGAAATGTCCGGACTCATGCGGAGTCGCATCGAGCGAAATCCGCCCGTCAACTGCGTCGTTCAGGGCGCAGGATGCCCCGACTTGCGCCGATAGGCAAATGCCTACATCACCCGAGTCAGGTTGGCCAGCACTGAGCGATCCACCCACAGCGCGAGTGGGGCGGCCGTTGCGGGTTATTACGAAAACTGAAAAAATGTAAGGACTTGAAGGAAAAGGGGAAAGAGGATGGATACCCTGCAGAACATGCGGGTGTTTATGCGGGTGGTCGAGACGGGCAGCTTTACGGCGGCGGCGCAACAGATGGCGACGACGACCGCGCATGTGTCCCGCTCGATTTCCGACCTCGAGACACATTTACGCACGCGGTTGCTCAACCGCACGACGCGCCGGCTCGCGCTCACCGAGGCAGGCGAGCGGTATCTGCTGCGCTGCGAACAGATCGTTGCGTACGTCGATGAGGCCGAGGCCGAGGCGCGCCATGCCCAGGCGCGGCCCGCCGGGACCTTGCGCCTGCACGCCATGTCGAGCCTCGCCCAGCACTACCTGATTTCGGCGATCGCGCGGTATCACGAGAAGTACCCGGACGTGTTCGTCGACCTGACGCTGTCGCAGCGCATGCCCGACCTGCTCGAGGAAGGGCTCGACGTGTCGGTGATCGTATCGTCGCAGCTGCCCGACTCCGGATTGATCTCGCAGAAGCTCGGTGAGTCGCGGACCATCGTCTGCGCATCGCCGCGCTATCTGGCGCAGCGTGGCACGCCCGCAACGGTCGAGGAACTGGCCGAGTACGATTGCGTTCAGCTTCAATCGGCCGCGGTCTATGCGAGCGATCGCTGGGCTTTCACGGGGCCCGACGGCGAACAGACGGTGACGGTGCGCGGCCCGCTGCGAGTCAATGGCGCCGAGTCGCTGCGCCAGGCACTCGAAGAAGGCATGGGTATCGGCCTGTTGCCGGCCTTCACGGCACTCGAAAGCCTTCGCCAGGGCACGCTCGTGCGCATCCTGCCCGAATACGCGCTGCCTGCGCTGTCGGTCTATGCCTTGTATCCGTCGCGTCAGTATCTCGACGCCAAGATCCGCGCGTGGATCGAACTGATCCGTGCTGAGGTGACCGAGGCCATGACAGCCGATGACGCCGAGCTGTGCAGCCTGCCTTGTGCCAGAGCCGGAGCGGCGGCCTACGCCGTGGCGAAGTACGAAGCGGCGCAGGCGCTCGCCTTTGCGGAAGCGGATGACGCACTGCGCGACCACGAGCCGGAATAGCGCGTGGGCATGACGGGCACGCAACCTGCTTGAAACAGCCGCTTGCAGTCCTCCTTCCACGAGTCTAAGGACGCCGTCATGCCGCTGTTGAATCTCGCCGAAGGGTCACCTTTTCCGCTCGGAGCCACGTGGGACGGCAAGGGCGTCAATTTTGCGCTTTTTTCGGCGAACGCGACCAAGGTCGAACTGTGCCTGTTCGACAAGAACGGCCGCACGGAAACCGACCGCATCGAGTTGCCCGAATTTACCGATGAAGTCTGGCACGGGTATATCCATGACCTCGCGCCGGGCACCGTGTACGGCTATCGGGTGCACGGCCCGTATGAGCCTAACGCCGGCCACCGCTTCAATCCCAACAAGCTCTTGCTCGATCCGTATGCCAAGGCCCATGTGGGCACATTGAAATGGCATCCGTCCGTGTTCGGCTACACCATCGGCCACAAACAGGGCGATCTCTCTTTCGACAAGCGCGATAGCGCGCGCAATGTGCCGAAGTGCAAGGTCGTCGACACGACGTTCACGTGGGAGCACCCGAGTCGGGTTCGCGTGCCCTGGGACCGGACCATCATTTACGAGACCCACGTACGCGGCTATACGAAGCGGCATCCACAGGTGCCCCTCAAGCTGCGAGGCACGTTTGCAGGCCTTGCGAGCCGCCCGGTCATCGATTACATCAAAGGGCTCGGCGTCACGACGATCGAGCTGATGCCGATCCATGCGTTCCTCAACGACAGCCACCTGCTCGACAAAGGGCTGACGAACTACTGGGGCTACAACACCATCGGCTTCTTCGCCGCCGATCCGCGTTTCTACTCGGACGGCAGCGTCAACGAATTCAAGCAGATGGTCGACCGGATCCATGAGGCCGGTCTTGAAGTCATTCTCGACGTCGTCTACAACCACACCGCCGAAGGCAATGAACTCGGTGCGACGCTGTCATTCAAGGGTATCGACAACGCGTCGTACTATCGGCTGATTCCCGACAACCCGCGTCACTACATCAACGACACGGGCACGGGCAATACGCTGAACCTGTCGCATCCGCGCGTGCTGCAGATGGTCACCGACAGTCTCCGTTACTGGGTCACGGAAATGAATGTCGATGGTTTCCGGTTCGATCTTGCGACCATTCTTGGCCGTGAGCCGTACGGCTTCGACGAAGGCGGAGGCTTCCTGGACAGCTGCCGTCAGGATCCGATCCTGTCGAGCGTCAAGCTGATCGCCGAGCCATGGGATTGCGGTCCCGGCGGCTATCAGGTCGGCGGGTTTCCCCCGGGCTGGGCCGAGTGGAACGATCGCTATCGCGATACGGTGCGCGCGTACTGGAAGGGCGACGAAGGGACCACGGCCGATCTTGCGACCCGGCTCACTGCGTCCGGCGACAAATTCAATCGGCGCGGCCGCCGTCCGTGGTCAAGTGTGAACTTTATCTGTGCGCACGATGGTTTCACATTGAATGACCTGGTCTCGTACAACGACAAGCACAACGACGCGAATGGCGAAGAGAACCGCGACGGTCATTCCGACAACAAGTCGTGGAACTGCGGGGAAGAAGGGCCCACGGATAACGTCGACGTGCGTACCCTGCGCGAAAGGCAGAAACGCAATCTGCTCGCGACGCTGCTGTTCTCCGCAGGCACGCCGATGGTGCTCGCCGGCGACGAATTCGGCCGCACGCAACAAGGCAATAACAATGCGTATTGCCAGGACAACGAGATCAGCTGGGTCGACTGGGAGGGCATCGATGACGATGGGCGTGCGCTGACCGACTTCGTTCGCAAGCTCACGACGCTGCGTCATACCTTGCCCGTGCTGCATCGCAATCGCTTCCTGACGGGCGAATACAACGAGAAGCTCGAGGTCACCGACGTCAAGTGGATCGATCCGAACGGCGCGGTGCTCTCCGACGAGCAATGGGGCGATCCGCTGATGCGCTGCTTCGGCATGATCATCGACGGCCGCGCTCAGGCAAGCGGCATTGTGAAGCCGGCATCCGATGCGACCCTGCTGCTGGTGTTCAATGCGTATCACGACGTGGTCGACTTCACCTTGCCCGATATTCCGGGCAGCGATCAGTGGACGTGCCTGATCGATACCAATGCACCCGTCAGAGAAGAACTGCCTGAGTTTGACGCCGGGAATGTCTATCAGGTGACGGGACGTTCGTTGTTGTTGTTCGCGCTGCATGCGCGCGGCGAGACGGCGCGTATCTTCCGGCGGCTTGAAGGGGCGTTGACGGAGTAGCGGGATCGCCGTGCGGGCGCTCAGCGTCGCAGAGCGAGACGGAGTCTTCGCGCATACGCAGCCGCACATTGGCGTCACTGCATCGATGTGATTGCGTTGATGTGATTGCATATGCATCACCCCGTCTGCCGGGACCCGTTCACGGGCCCCGGCAGACGGCTGCTTCAAATCGCTGTAAGGACCATCGCGCTGCGCCGACCAAGGGCATATTCTTCGAACAACTGCCCCGGAGGCCGTCATGCACCGACCTGCGATACACCCTGCTCGTATGCTTCGTTCCGCCGTCACGCCCGCGGGCTTCGCGCTCAGGGCGCTGACCGCAGCCCTGGCACTGACAGCCAGTATCACTGCCGCATCCGCTACAACCGGCGGTGCAGGAGGGATGTGTTCGGCAACCAGCCCGGCGCACCGCGCCGCGCTGATCGAGCTCTATACGTCGGAGGGATGCAGCAGTTGCCCGCCGGCCGACGACTGGCTGGGCCGGCTGGGTGCCGCGGCCAATCCGCAGATGATCGTGCCCCTTGCGCTCCATGTGACCTACTGGGACAGCCATGCGTGGCGTGACCGGTTCTCCGACGACCGATTCGATGCTCGCCAACGTGAACAGTCCCATCGCGCCGGCGCCCATTTCGTCTACACACCGCAGGTGCTCGTCAGCGGAGAAAGTCTCACGGACTGGTCGAGCCGTACCAGCTTCGAACAACGTGTGAAGGCGATCGTGGTACAGCCATCGCCGGTCGACATCACGCTGGCGTTGAGCCGGTCGCCCATCGATGCGTCGATGCTCGATGTCGAGGCGACGATTCACCCGTCTGCTTCGTTGCCATCGTCGGCGCGTACCGTGATCGCGCTGTATGAGAACCGGTTGAGTTCGAGCGTCGCGGGCGGCGAAAACGAAGGCCAGAGCCTGCATCACGACTATGTCGTGCGCCAATGGCTCGATCCGGTGCCAGTGGGAAGCGGTGCGACACTCAAGCGTCAGTTCCGACTCACGGGCGACCTTGCGAGTGCTCCGGCTTCCACATTGGGTGTCGTCGCGTTCGTCGAAGATGCGCAGACGGGCGAGGTGCTTCAAGTGGCTCGCGTGGCGATGTGTGAGTAGCCGGTGTCGGTAAGGCGCGGGAACACCGCTTCGAACTGGGTCGCGCGCGGTTGTCGGTTCGTTGTGTGACCGCGACCTTGAGCTCGAATTTGAGCGTGAGCTTAAATTTGAGCTTCAATTAACCATGCCGGATGTGGATTCACAGGCCGGTCTTCGAACTGCGATCCGGGCACGTTTGCACCGGAAAGCCGCGTACTGACGAGCATCTGACTAGATCGGCCTGACCAGATCTAACGTCAATCGCGTTTTTCGAGTCCCGATTACTCCGAAAATCAAAAACAATATTCAATCAAAGGGAATGTCGCATTAATGCTTTTATTTACGGGGCGACATGTAATTGATTAAAGGTTTGTTCTAGAATTTCGCAAGCCGGACTGTCCGCTCCCGATCACGCCGTCGACGTGATCCGCGCCCGGGCGGGGTGTCCGGCTCCATACGGGGTTCCACGAAGTGAACAAGCTGAAGTTCTGGTCGGTGGCCTGGCCGATCGGCACCGAGATGGTGTTGATTTATGGCGTCGCGTTTATCGACATGTTTTTCCTCAGTCGTATATCCGACTCCGCGGCGAGCGCCTTCGGTGCGTTGAATCCCTTGTTGATCATTCTGGTCCTCGTGCTCAAGCTGATTGCACAGGGCGGCGGCGTCGTGGCGGCACGGTTCGTCGGAGCGGGGGATCGCAAGCGGGCGCGCGATGCGTACACCTTCATTCTGACGACCAATATCGGCCTCGGCGCGATCGCTGCCGGGACCATCTTTGCCCTTCAGGATCGGATCGGCGACTGGCTGGGCCTGACGGGCGAGACAGCGGAATACGCGCGGCAGTATCTGAGCCTGTACTGGATCGTCTTATTCGCGATGGGCTTTCGCGTGGCGTATGCAGCAATCGCTGCGTCGATCGGCATGACGCGCTGGAGCATGATGGGTTTTGCGGCGGGCAATGTATTCGGTATCACGCTGAATTGCGCGTTCGCCTACGGATGGTTCGGCGCGCCACACTTGGGTGTGCTCGGCGTGTTGGCCGCGGCGTCCGTCAATTACTTCGTTAACGTCTGCGTGCTCGGCTATTGCGTACACCGCAAGATGCGCGTTCGCCTGGCGCTCAGCGCGGGAACAAGAGCGAGATTTTTGGAAATGGTACGGCCGGTGCTGACGACGGCCATCCCGATGACGTTGGAACCCGTGTTTTTCAATGCGTTTCAACTGACGTTGACGAGCATGATCGTGCGCATGGGCAACGAGGCTTTGGCAGCGCGGACGTATGCGCTGCAAATTACGACGTGCATCATTTTCTGGTCGCTCTCGATTGGCCAGGCGACGCAAATCATGACCGCGAATCGCATCGGCGCGCGGGACTATGAGCAGGCGTACGTTCGCGTGTTCAAGAGTCTTCGCTATGCAATCATCGGCGCGGTCGTATTCACGTCGCTCGTGTATTTCAATGCGCGGTCGCTCTATCACTTCTTCACCAACGACCCGGCGGTAATCCACCTCGGCGTGCAGATCGCGGCCATCGGTTTTGTGCTCGAAGTGGGGCGCTGCTTTAACGTGGTGTGCGCTTCATCGCTGAGTGCGGCAGGCGATGCAAAGTTTCCCGCTTCAATGGCCGTGATCTTCAGCTGGTTCGTCGGCTTGCCGCTGTGCTGGTACATCGGCGTACATCTCGGGTATGGGCTGGTCGGTATCTGGGTCGGCATGACCATTGAAGAGTGTGTGCGCGGCGCGTGCAATTTCATGCGCTGGCAACGGCGGGGATGGATGAACGTGCACACGAGGCGTGAAGGGCACGGCGCGACGCTTGCCTGAGATCGCGTGCGCTTGACGGGCGTGCGGCACCCCTGCCGCACCCCGTCGCATCGAGGATTGCAACCGGGCGGGAGCACACAGCCCCCATCCGCTATGGCGAAGCGAGTCTCACATCGACTTTGCCGACCTGCACGGCGACGCCCGGCGCGCGACTCAGATCCGCTAAAACGGTGATCTGGCCTGATTAATCCTCATGATGTATTGAGATAATCCTCATGCTATGGTTCGCCTCGGCATTCGACGGACATTTTCCATTTTTAAATCATTTTGACTGCATGACAGAAGATTTCGTCAACTATCGGATGATTCGAATTGACGTCGAGTAATGCGAATGAATGCGAGTGGGCATCGTATTATTCGCAGACGGTCGCGAGATTTGTCAGCGTGAAATTGATATTCGCTGAGGCAATATTAACGTCGACGCATTGATGCGAGCGGTATCAATGCGTTCATGTTCGGCCCGCTGGCAAACAGGCCGCGGAGACATGCTTGATCCGATCTCCCGAGGTTTGTGCGTGATTGTTTGGTGTGCGAACTGCACGTGATCTGAAGGCATGCGTACGTTTGGTGAATTGCATTGATTGTGCGGAAACGATTTGGATTATTAATTTTATCCAGCACGTTTATTCAATCTCTTATTCTTTTTCATTGCTGCTAAGATGGGTTCAAGGCGTGCTTTGAGGTTTAATGACGAGGTCTATTTAAATATGTCAGCGCACCCGCATTGGTTAATGCGCATCTTGATTGATCACGGGGTTCAAAAGCTCAGCCGGCCGATTTTCTATTAACGAAATCTCCCGCTCGTTCGAAATCGGACACGACTTCGCTGCGGGATGTAGTCTGCGCGATTCGATCTCACAGGCGGGTATTCGATCGCGAAGTGAAACCCCGCGCTCAGCGTTTCGAACGGAGGTGTGTCGTGATGAAACCGAGAATTACTGCAGATCAAGCTCGTGGATTGCAATTGACCAGACGGGTGGCACGTGCCAGACGCATGGCGCAGGTTTCCGCCGCACCGTTGCCGGCACCCACTGTCCCGGGTGCATTGCAGCCCGATACGCTGCTCCCCGGTGAAATGCTCGAAACCGGGATGCCTGTCCAGATCGACAACTATCAGACCGCCAGGGACAAGGATGCTGTCGTTCTGTATTGGGACGGCGACGCCGAGCACGGCACGGTGGTGGGTTCGGCGTATATCCCCGTCGCATCGACCCAGGCATGGCCGATAAAAGTGACCGTGGATGCGACCTACCTTCAAGACGACGGCATCCATTCTCTGATGTACGTCGTCACGTCGGCGTCAACCGAGACTCAGACTTCGCTTACTACAACGGTCAAAATCGACAAGTCCGCTCCGAACAACGATATCGCCGGAGATCCGTTGATTTATCCGGCGGAGATTGTCAGCAACGGTGTGACGCCGGAGTACCTGGACGCGCACGGCGATCAGGTTGTCGCTACTGTACCCGCGTATGCAGGGATGGAAGCCGCGCAAACCGTGAAAACGATGTGGGGCGCTTTCGTGGCAAACACGGCGCAGGTGACCTCGGCCGATGTCACCGCGCAGGCCGTGTCGGTCACGATCGGGTCCGACACGATCTACGCCGCAGGCGAGGGCACGATCAGTACGACGTACTACCTCACGAGCCGTGCCGGGTTTCCGGGGCCGGCTTCGACAGATTCGCCTGTCGCCGTTGAGCTGTCTCCGTCCCCCAAAGACTTGCAAGCGCCTCAGGTGCCATTGGCAATTGATGGCAGCGTCGATCTGCCGGACGCCGATACGGGCGTAACCATCGAAGTGGGCGCGTACACGAATATCCTGGCGGACGACATCATCGCAACGAGCTGGGGTGCGACGCTGCTGGATCAGCATGTCGTCTTTTCGATAGCCGATTTTCCCGTTGTGGTGACCGTGCCCAGAAGTATCGTGATCACGACAGGCACAGGGAGCGTTGACGTCACCTACCAGGTGATCAGGGGCGCCGCATCCTTCGACTCGCCGGTGAAGCAGGTGGCAGTGAACGTCGATCATGCGGGCCCTGCGGACCCCGCGCTGGCCTCGATCGTCAATGAGGCGCTGCTCGCGCCGAGCGTCATGGGGCAAAGCGCAAATATCAATGCGCTGGGCCTTGCTGATGCCGGTCAAGCCGCAACGGTGACGGTAGGGATGTATAGCAACGCGGCGACGGGAGATCGAGTGACGGTGTCCTGGGGGGATGGCACCCAAGCGAAGCTCTTGCCACCTTACGCCCTCATCGATTCAGACATTTCAGCAGGCACCATACCGAACTTCACGGTGTCACCGACGATCGTCGATGGAACGCCGGAGACGTCGGCATGGCCCGTCTTCTACATGTTGAGCAACTCGGCAACTTCAGGTGACCCGCCGAACCCGGTCTATTCACCCAGTGCCATGGTCGCGGTCAACCTTGTTGGCCCGGGGGGGCCGGCAGGTCTTCTGCCTCCCGTCTTCCCGGACGCCAACTCGGCGGGCTATCTGGGCTACGACGAGGTGAAAAACGGCGCGAACGTGAAAGTCAATGTGTACGCCAATATGGCTGTGGGCGACAGCGTTGTGCTGTATTGGCAAGCGTTCAAAACGACGAACGCAACAGACGGTTCAGAGATCACGGGTACCGGATACGTCAGCGCCAAAGTCACGGTCGGCATTGCGGAAACAACGCGGGGCATTTTGTTTGTTGTGCCTTACGACGCCTACATCGCCCCGATCGCGACATCAAGCGCAACCAAAGACGGTGCAGCGCAAGCCTACTACGTGGTGACCCAGGATGGAGACGCTTACACATCCGCGGTCGGGCAGATCAGCATCGACCTCATCAACGCGCGCGTGTGACACCGCCGTCTGGCGTGTCAATAAAGCTCGAAGCCTGGCAAGACGGATCACGAAGTCTGCGAATGCGTGGATCGAATGTGCCCGTGCAGTGAAAATCAGAAGGTGAAATGAACGTTACGAAAACAAGAGCCCTGGAGGGCATTAGCGCAGAAGCGCCCCGGATGCTGTTCACGAGGACACGCATGCGCGACGCGATTGGAGTCATGTTCCTCGCAATCAGCGTCGGAGCGCGAGGAACAACGACCGTGGACGGAGTCGCCATGACCGTCACCGCGTCGACACCTCCCACCGATTATTCGGTGATCTACGGTGGCTTGTTGACCCTCGAGCCCGGTGCCTCGGCGACCCGGATCGTGGTGGCGGGAGCCAGCTTGCAAATGAACGGTGCCACGGTGTCGGGCAACACGTCGGCGAACAATACTGCCGCGGTCGAGGTGCATCAGGGCGTGGCGACCATCGCAGGCTCCACAGTGTCCAACTCCGTCGAACGGGCATTGCTGGTCACCGCGGACGGTAACGTCAATTCGCCCACTTCCGTCCTGGTCGAGGACAGTACGCTAACCGGCGGAACGATGGGCGGGTCGGTCGGTGCGAATGCGGGAGTGACGGTGACCGGAAGCAACGTCTACGGTACGGCGCCGACTGGCGCGGGCTTTGCGGTCGACGGTGGCGTCCTCGTCGTCAAGGATCACTCTACGATCAGCGGTGTCGAAAACGGCATTGTATTCGGCACGGAGGCCGTTGCGCCCGGTGACACGGAAGGCTTACTCACAGTCGACAACGCCACCGTGACGGGGCAGACCGGCAGTGCGATTGTTGTGGGCGGTCCCGCGGGCTCGCAAGCCAACGGTGCAGGCGCAACGATCACGATCCAGAACGGCGCTTCGGTGAAGGGAGGTAACGGCCAGTTGCTCACTGTCTATGCGGACAGCCACGCGAGCTTCACCGTCGACAACTCGAGCCTTCAGGGAGATATCGTCGTCGACGATGGCGGTGCGGCCGAGGTCACGATGCGCAACGCCGCAAACATCACGGGGGCAATGAGCAACGTCGAGTCCCTGATGCTCTCGGACAGTGTCTGGATGATGACGGCTGACTCCACCGTCACGAACATCAGCGCATCGAACGGATCGATCAATACGGGTTCGAGCAGTCTTGCCACGCAGACGATCTCCGGGTCCGGCTCTTTGACCTCAGACATGGCGAAGGTCAGCACCGGACCGTCCGTGCATGTTGCAGACACCATGTCGGGGCAGTGGCAGGTCGCGGTGACGGATGAACAACACAACTACGCGGAGGGAGCGCTCCAGCCTTCGTACACCGTCGCCCAGGTCGACGGCGCCAATACCGCGACAGTGCACGGTACATCGGATATCGGCGCGTACCGCTACACGAGTGGGGTCGATGCCAAGGGGAACGTCGTGATCATCCAGGATACCGACGGCGGCGGAGGGGACAGCGGCGGAGAGGGTGGTGGTGGTGGTGGTGGTGGTGGTGGCGGTGGTGGTGGCGGGGCAGAGCCGCCTGGCAAGCCCGCATTGAATAGCGGCGCCACTGCCGCTGTCGATGCCATGTCGGTTGCATCCGTACGCGCCATCTGGGACACCCAGTTTTCTGCTCTCCACTTACGGCAGCAGAATCTTCGGGACTTCACTCCGGGGCAACTGTCCGGAACCTTCTGGGCGCAGGGTTACGGCGGCGACTACAAGCTGGACAATGGATACGGATCCGGTACGGGCGACACGTTCGACACCACCGTCCAAGGACTGTCGATCGGCTTCGACAAAGTCTTGCATCACACGCAGGACGCGGACGTTGTCGGTGGCATTTATGCGTCGTTCGCCAACGAAGACCGAAGCGCTGATGAAAGCGAGGGCGGCATGCACGGTTATTCGGTCGGTGCTTACGGCACCTGGATGCATCGCTCAGGCTGGTACGCCGAGGGCATGGTCGCCTACGGGAATTTCGACAACAGCTTCAGCGCGGTTTATCACGGCGATCCACGTGTGTCCACCGTGTCCGCCAATGACTGGCGTATCGCATCTGCGGCGGTTGCGTTCGAAGTCGGACGTGAGTTCCTGCTTGAAGAAGGCTGGAGTGTGCAGCCGGCAATGGGCATGCGGTACTTGCATCAGGGCAGCCAGCACTTCACGACGGACCTCGGCCACCAGGTGTCGTCCGACGGCATCGGGTCTGCGGGCATCAACACGTCGGTCACGCTGGCGAAGACTTTCGAAGACGGCGGTTCTCGGTATCGCCCTTATCTGCGCCTGGGGTATGCCAAAGAGTTCAAGGGAACTCAGAGCGTTCAGTACGCTGGCGCGTCGATCGACTCGACGCTCGATGCCTCGCGATTCTTCGTCAATGCGGGTGTGTCGGCAAACGTCGCAAAGCGGCATTCGGTATTCGTCGACTATCAGTACGAGAAAGGGCGCAATCTCGAGAACACTTATCTCGTGAACGTCGGCTATCGCTATACGTTCTAGGAATGCGTTCACATCGCGGTGTCATATAGAGGGGAATTTGTGTCGTAACGTATCATCCCTGCGCGAGGTGCCCGATCGTCGTGCGAACCGGGGGTTTCGCCAACACGAAGAGGAGTGCGAATGATGAAGCCTTCGATGAACCAGTTTACGTCGCGAGACGCGAGGGAGACGCTCCCGGTGCTCTCCGTTCCCGACGCAACCCCGATTCCGCTGGACGAGCCTCAGTCATCGCTCTATGGCGTCGGCATCGCGGATACAAAGACCGGGCTGATCGTTGTCGTGCCCGCCTATTCAGCGATGAAGGCGGGAGACGACGTGGCAGTCTATTGGGGAGAAACACCGGTGCTCGCCGTCAGTACGCCCGTCACCTATGACAATGTCGACGCTGACCTTGTCATGACGGTGCCGCACGACCTGATCGTCGACGAGACGTCGCAGCCGTTCTATCGGATTACGCGTACAAGCAATGTGATGTCGGATTCCCCGCAACGCTATATCGATGTCCGGCTCTTGCGACCGGGTGGTCGTGACCCCGTTCTGCTCACGCCGTACAACGAGAATCTCGCCGCGCCGCAACTTCCCGATGACGTGGTCGTCAATGGCGTCGATGCGGCGCAGGCCGCACTCGGCGTCAGGGTGACCATTCTCCCGTACGAGAACATGGCGCAATACGATGATATTCGCCTCGTTTGGGGAAGCTCGCAGATCCATCACACGGTGCTGGCCACAGAGGTCTACAACCCGGTCGTGATCGTTGTGGACAAGGACGCGATTCTTGCTGCGGGTGATGGTGACATTGAAGTCATGTATCAGATTATCGACGTCGTCGGGAACATCTCCGACGGGTGGTCGATGTCGGCGACGGTCCGGGTCGTGGCCAGTTCGGCCGCGCTCGACGCGCCCATTGTGAAGGACGCCAACGCCGAGGGCGTGCTGGATCTTGCCGCGCTTGGTGACGCAGACGCGGTCGTGCAGGTCACGGCGGTGGACTTGCCGTTTCAGGTCGGCGACACGATCGCCTTGCTTTGGGCGGGGTACGCGGCGAATGGTGTGAGTGTCCCCTGGACCGGCTCGAAGAAGGTGACAGCCGTGCCGCAAATCGTCGAGTTCGCGGTGCCGAACAAGACCGTCGTCGCGATCGCGCAAGGTTTTGCGGACGTGTCGTACACGCTGCTAAAGCAGACGGGGGCGCCGTTGCCCTCGAAGCACACGCAGGTTCGGGTCTCCGGGCAGGCAGCGCTGTTACCGCCGCCGTCGGTCGAAGAGGCTGTGGGGGGCGTGCTGCCCGCGGACGTGCCGTACGCAACCGTGGTCGTGCAACCTTACCCGGGCATGACGGCAGGCGATGCCGTGCAGCTTGTCTGGTCGGGGACGCGAGCGGACGGTAGTCACACGGACTATCGTACTGCGTTGCCGGTCAGCGGCAATCAGGCAAACAACCCCGTGATGTTCACGGTGCCTGCCTCGGAAGTTTCGACGCTCGCTTATGGCAGCGTCGACGTATCGTATCGTGTCGTTCCTTCCAGCGGTACCGAACAGGATTCCGAGGTACTGACGCTCAGAGTCGGTACAGCGGTTGCGTCGCTGCCACCGCCGACCGTGGAGGAAGCGCAAGGCGGCACGCTTGCGCACGACTTGCCGAAGGCGACAGTCGACATTCCAGTCTATTCGGGGATGGCTGCGGGCGACACCATCAATCTCCAATGGCGGGGCGACGCAACCGGGCTCTATTCGGACTATTTTCCTGTCAATACGGCAACGGTGGGTCACGTTGTGAAATTCTCCGTCCCCTCAGCCGACATCTCCCCGAACCATTCCATTCGGGTGAGTTACAGCGTAACGCGTGAGACATTCGTCGTGGGCACCTCGGCGGTGGCCTCCTACACGATTGTGACGTCGGGAACCAACGCCGGAAAGCTCGTGGTCATGGGGGCACGTTCGGTGCGGTCGTTCCTTAGCTCGGTCCCGACGTGCAGGTCTTGCCTGACCGCGCTTGATGCTGACAGCCTCCAGCCGATCGTCGCGACCTGGCAATATGCGGGCTCGACGGATTCGAAAGCAGCACAGAATTTCAACGACATCGAACCTGCCAGACTACTGATTGTCACGACGAGCGACAGTCAGTTCGTACTCAACGGGGCGAATCTGTGTGCGACTTACGGATCGATGGTGGCGAGGCTCGACGACGGTTCAGTGGTGGGATGGGCGAGTACGAGTGTTCCCGGTGACATCGCCGAAACTGCCGCTGTCGTGGAGATTTCTGCGACGGCGAGCGCCTATGCGGCACGCCTCAGCGATGGCAGCGTCGTTGGCTGGGGAAACGCCAGTCATGGGGGCACGGTTCCGGGTGGCGTACTCGATTTGCAGGATATCGTCGAGGTCGTGGGCAATGACGCGGCGTTTGCTGCCCGACGAGACGACGGATCGGTCGTTGCATGGGGTGACGCTCTTTCGGGCGCCTCGCTTACGGCACAGATCACAGACTTGTGCAACGTACGCAAGCTGGTTCCAGCGGGAGCGGCGTTTTGCGCTTTGTGTCTGGACGGTTCGGTCAAAGCCTGGGGCGACACCGCACGTGGCGGCGCCGTGCCGTTGAAAATCGCCGGCTACCAGAACATCGTCGACGTCGTTGGCGGCGGGAATGCCTTTGTCGCAATACGTGCGGACGGATCGCTTGCCGCGTGGGGCAACCAGACTTATGGAGGGCTGCTATCGGGTGAAGCCGCGCTCATCCGTGATGCAGTCAGCGTGGTTGCGAGTGCCAGGGCATTTGCGGTGCTAAGGAGCGACGCAACGGTCATCGCCTGGGGCGACAAGTATAGTGGTGGCGCTCTGCCCGATGACGTCGCCGCGATAGCGGATATCGTAGCCGTGACGGCAAATGACGGCGCCTTTGCAGCAAGGCGCGCCAATGGCACCGTGGCCGTCTGGGGGGATGGCGCTTGGGGGGGCACATCGTCAGTGACCCAAACCGGCGTCGTGAACATCACAGGAGGGTTTCAATCGTTTGTCGCCCTCAGCAGCGACGGCACGATGACAAGCTGGGGAAACCAAGCGACTTTTCCGGTGCCTCCCTATCCCGCCCTCAGAGCCGTGTACGGCGGGGTTTCCTGCTTCGCCGGACTGTACGGTCAGGGAAGCGTCTTGACATGGGGCGATAGCGCGCAGGGCGGCGACAGTAGTGCGGTCAGCGACCTTCTCGACGGTTACGTCTCGTACGAAGCTGTCCTGGCGTCGCGCCGCGTCGGCACTCACCGCGCGCGCGAAACGCAGGCACATCAACGCCGAACCCGACCGTCGCTCACTGATGCGTGACTATCGTCCAGGGTCTATGCAAAGCCGGCACGCGTTGCCGGCGACTTGCCCGCGAAGCTGCCGGCGTGTCGTAGGTCACCGGTGCCGTCTTGAGCGCCAACCCTGAACACCGCCACGACTTCTCTCATTCTCCCTGCCTGATCCTGCAACGAAGACGCCGCAGCCGCAGCTTCTTCGACCAGCGCCGCATTCTGCTGCGTGACTTCATCCATCTGTGTCACCGCGCGATTGACCTGTTCAATGCCGCGGCTTTGTTCTTCGGAGGCTGCAGCGATTTCACCCATGATGTCCGTCACGCGTTGCACGGCACTCACGAGTTCGGACATCGTGGAACCGGCCTCACTGACCAGATCCGAACCCGTCGACACTCGGCCCACTGATTCATTGATCAGCAGCTTGATTTCCTTGGCAGCGGTCGCGCTGCGTTGTGCGAGGCTGCGGACTTCGCTTGCGACGACAGCAAAGCCGCGGCCTTGTTCGCCCGCACGTGCAGCTTCGACGGCAGCATTCAACGCAAGGATATTTGTCTGGAAGGCGATGCCTTCGATCACACCGATGATGTCGGCCATCTTGTCCGAGCTTTGATGGATCGAGCTCATCGTGCCGATCACCTGATCGACGACCGAGCCACCGCGTTGTGCAACCGATGAAGCCTGATCAGCGAGCGCGCTCGCCTGACGCGCGTTCTCGGCGTTCTGACGTACGGTCGCAGTCAACTGCTCCATGCTCGCTGCGGTTTCTTCGAGCGATGCAGCTTGCTCCTCGGTGCGTTGCGACAGATCGCGATTCCCCGACGCGATCTGACCCGTTGCAGATGCAATCGATTCAGTACCACCGCGTACTGTGCTGACCGTTGAAATCAGCCCGTCCTGCATCTTGCGCAAGCCCTCGAGCAACTGACCCATTTCGTCGTTCGAGTGCACCATGATGTCGCGCGTCAAGTCGCCCGTTGCAATCGCTTCGCATTGTGCGAGTGCGTCTTCGATCGGCTTGGCGATCGAACGACGCAGCGAGAACCAGCTCATGAGCGCTGCGACGGAACCGAGCGCGAGACTGATCACGCAGACGGTCAGCAAGCGGAAGTACGCGGCCTGCGATGCGTCGTAGTTACCCTGCGCAGTCGTGTCCTGATACTTCTCGAGTGCCGCGCTCGCTGTCGTCACCGAGTTGTAGAGCGACGGCAGCTTCTTCATCGTGACTTCGGTGGCCACATCGAAGTTCTTCGCCTTCAGCGCTTCGATCAGCGGCTTCCAGCCCGCATCGAAATACTCGGCTCGCTTTGCGGCCATGGCGGAGGCCAGCTCTTTCTCTTCGGCCGATTGAGGCAGTGAAAGATAGTGCTGCCATGAGGCCGTCGACTTCGCCACCATCATCTCGGCGCGATCGATCGTCGCTGGTACGTCGGGTGCATCGGGCTTGAGCACGGCGCGATCGATAATCGCGCGCGCCCGGACAAGATAGGTATCCGAAACACCGAGCGCGTGCGTCGATGCCATGGCGTTTTCATAGGTATCGCGCTGCGCCTGATTGGCGGATCGCATGCCCGCAATGCCGAGTAACCCGGTCAGAATAAGCAGGCCGCCGAGCACGCAAATGGTGACGGCGAGGCGGGTCTTGATGGTCAAATTCTTCAGCATGGCCGGAATCTCGCACGGACGGGGACCGGTCTTGCACTTCGGAGCCAGGCTGATTCAAGACCGTTGCGGGTATTGCGGCAGCAGGGTGTCCTGGAAGCACAAGACGTCGGGCTTTAGGACGCGTGTTGTTTAGCTGTCTTCATGTCCCCGTTTACGGTCGCAATCCTCACGACTTGAGATATTTTCGGTAACACTGCAAAAAGTACCTATTCATCTAACTAAACACGCTGGTCACGTGTGTAGGGTCCGCGTGTGAAAGGCGAACGAAGCCGTTTCGATGTTGCGTAAGGGTCGATGCGCGCACGGAAAAAGCGTCGCAATGAATTCATCGATTCGAAGCTCCGCAAATGAAGCGAGGGCTATCGCCGGAGATGAAGGACCATCCAGCGTCAAGGCAAGGTTGGCTCGTTCAAAAAAGCAAGTAACGCTTGCGCGACGCTTGCAGGGTCCTCCTCCATCGGAATATGACCGAGCGTCTCGAACATCACGAGCCGGGCACCCGGAATAGCTTTGGCGAACTGGCGTCCATGCGAGGGGGGGATCCATCGGTCTTTCGCACCCCAAAGTACGAGCGTCGGAACCTGTAGCGCAGAGAGTGGCCGCGTGTCGATCGCGCTGAGGTCCAGCCCGGGCACCATGCTCACGATGGCCGCGCGCGTGCCGGCAGCGAAAGTCAGGTCCGTGTAGCGCCGATACGTGGCGGTCGTCACGCGCGATGCATCGCCATAGCAGTCGCGCACAGCGGCCCGAATGGCCGCCGCCGGTTGAAGGCGAGGCGAGAGCCAGCGCGCCACGGGATTGTCGAGGAGCTTGATGGCTGCCGGGAGGTGCATCGGGAAACCTGCGGCGTCGACGAGCACGAGCCTCTCGACGACCGTGGGTCTGCGGACTGCCAGGTCCCAGGCCAGCAATCCACCGAGCGAATTACCGACGACGGTCACGCGTTCGAGCGCAAGCGCATCGAGGACGGTGTCGAGTGCCTCACGTAGTACCTCAAGATCAACACGCTGCGCGCGACCTTCGACGGAAGGCAACGCACCCGTCAGACCGAACGGCGGCAGGTCGAGCCGGATGAACCGGCACGATTGACGCAGCAACGCGCTGACGCCGTCCCACGTATGGACGGACGCTGAAAATCCATGAAGCAGCACGACCGTATGCGAGGGCGAAGCGGCCTCACACTCATTAACGTAGTGCAGGCGCCCATGCCGGAAATTGAGCCAGCCTGATTGCGGGTATCGATAGCGTCTTTCAATTTCATCGCGCGGAATCTCGCGTAACCCCAGTTCGTACGCAAAGCCGGCGATCCCCGCCGGGCGCAATTCGACGGGGCGGCGCTCGCTCACCGGATCATCTTCACGATTGTCGCGCGGGCCGCGCACCGGAATGGGCGCGCTCATTGCGCCTCCGCTTGAGACGATGCGCGCTGCGCGATTCCGCGCTGCCGCTTGAGAGCAGGGCGCAGGACAGACCAGTACCTCACGGGAAACAGCCGTGCGAGCAGGGACAGGAAGCGTGCGTCGGCCCCGATCAGGCATCTCGGGCGGCGCGCAAGGATATCGCGCAAGATGATGCGCGCAGCCTGTTCGGGTGACGTGCGGGCAATGCGATCGAAGTCCTGAATCGCGCGGTCCGCGTCGGTGCTGCCGTCAGGCATCTCGTGATTGCGAGCATGTCGAACGATGTTGGTCCGGATCCCGCCTGGATGGACGCACATCACATGCAACGGCGTACCTTCAAACTCGTGGCGCAAGGCCTCAGTGAAACCGCGCACCGCGAATTTGGTTGCGTTATACGCGGCTTGAGTCGGCACTGCCACGAGGCCGAAGACACTCGAGATATTGACCAGCGAAGCCGACGGACGCGACTTCAGCGCGGGGATGTAGGCCTGTGTGCCATGCACGACACCCCACCAATTGATGTCGACGATCCAGCGTAAATCCGCCTCCGACAGATCTTCGACGCGACTCGACACGGACACCCCGGCGTTGTTGATCACGACATCAACGCATCCGAATTCCGTGAGCGTCGCGTCACACCAGGCAAACACGGCGGCGCGATCCGCTACGTCGACCTGGCGCATCAGTACACGGACATCGGTCCGCTGTGCCCGCATGCGTTGCAGGGTCTGATTCAATCCGATCGTGTCGACATCGCAGAGCGACACGTGCGCGCCGTGTCTGGCAAGCTCGATAGCGAGCGCGCGTCCGATGCCCGACGCTGCGCCCGTAATCGCGACAACCTTGTTTTCAAATGTCTTCATGAGGAGCGTTGGGTTTCGGCGAAAAAATGAAGTCGCGTGGATCGAGTGCTTTCGTGGCGCGGCGGAAGGCGAACGTAAATCCCGGCCATAGCGTGGTGTTTTTGCCCGTCGCCGTGAGGTACCAGCTTCGGCAGCCGGTACTCCAGACCGAACGGGAAAACCGTTGCTGAAGCTGTGTGTTGAAACGTTCCTGCGCATCGGCACGCACCGCAACACTACGCGCGCCTTTATGTATCAGTGTCTGCAACGCATGCAGGATGTACGTGACCTGCGACTCGATCATATAGACCATCGAGTTATGTCCGAGCCCGGTGTTCGGGCCGACGATCAGAAACAGATTTGGAAAGTCCTTGATCGCGGTGCCGAGATAGGCTTCGGGCCCATCGCGCAGCCAGCGCTCGGACAGACTCGTGCCGCCCACGCCAAACATTTCGAAGGGCGCGGGAACGTCGTTGACCTGAAAGCCTGTGCCGCAAATCAGCGTGTCGATGCGATGGAGGGTGCCATCCGCTGTGACGATGCCTTCGGGACATATTTCACGGATCGGTGACGTTTCAACGTGAACATTCTCGCGAGCGAGAGTTCGGTAGTAGGTGTTCGACATCAGGATGCGCTTGCATCCCATCACATAGTCTGGCGTGACCTTGGCGCGCAGGGCGGGATCGTCGATCGAGCGCTCGATATAGCGTCGCGCCAGCCGCATTGCCAGGCGAAGCAGGTTAGGTTGGGTGACAAACCCAATGGCCCTGGCTTCAAGCAAGCAATAGATCGAAGCACGCGCGAGCGACTGCAGCCATGGCATGCGTCGATACAGGCGACGCCAACGCGTTCCGATCGGGCCATCGGGCTTAGGCAGGACCCACGGCGCTGTACGCTGGAAAACCGTCAGTTGTGCGGCTTGCGGAGCGATCTCTGGAATGAACTGAATCGCGCTCGCCCCGGTCCCGACCACGCCGATCGTGCGGTTGGCGAGATCGACGTCGTGATTCCAGCGAGCCGAATGAAACAACGTGCCCGCAAAGGTATCGATGCCGCGGATCGACGGATACGCCGGGCGCGACAGCGGACCGCTCGCGGCAATCAGCACGTCGACTTCGATTCGCTCGTCATGGACTTCGAGTTGCCAGACGTGGCGTGTTTCATCGTAGTGCGCCCGCGTCACGGGCGCGTTGCAGCGCAGACGTGGCCGCAGATCGTATCGATCCGCACAGCGTTCGAGGTACGCGAGGATTTCGGGTTGCGGGCCGTACGAACGCGTCCAATCGGGATTGGGTTCGAACGAGAACGAGTACAGGTGCGACGGAATATCACACGCGGCGCCCGGATAGGTATTGGCCCGCCACGTGCCGCCGACACCGTCGGATTGCTCGTAGATCGTGAAACTGTCGATACCGGCACGTTTAAGCCGGATCGCCATGCCGATGCCTGCGAATCCGGCGCCGACGATGGCAATGCGCGGCCAGGCACGAGACGATGCAGGACCCGAGGTTGAGTTCAATACTGGATTCAGCGGCTGCGCGGGTGTCGGACTTGACACAACACCGGCTTGAACGATCGACGGTTCCATAACGTCACCAGGTCAGGTGTTTTTGGAGGTTGTTTTGCCCGACGGCCTCGGGGACGAATGTCCGTGCCCCTTGCAGCGCGGGTGTTTGCGAGGCTAGAGTGACGGCGTGATCCCGAATCCTTCCTCGCCCGATACGGGCCTCCCTGCGCTTGACGATGCAAGCATTGCACCCGGCAAGCGCCGCCTGATCGAAGCCGCATTGCGGCTTGCCGTTGTGCGCCGGACGTTCGCGTCGCTGGGCATTCGCGAACTGGCGCGAGAGGCGGGTCTGAATCCCAACACGTTCTATCGGCACTTCGAGACGCTCGACGATCTCGCACTCGAGACGATCACGCTGATCGGTGCGCGTCTGCGCCCGATGCTCCACAGCGTGCGCGACAGCGCTGCGCGTGATGACCCGGCACATGTCGCGTCGCGAGCCGTCGCGGCGTTTTTCGCGTTCGCGCTCGACCATCGGGACGCTTTCATCATTGGCATCGCGGAATATCACGGTTCCTCGGTGCGGGTACGCAGTGCGTTGCGTGCGCTGCTCGATGAGATTGCCCGTGAGATGGCTGACGACGTGCAACGGCTCGGCCTGGCTCCGGGACTCGCAAGGGAACGTCTGGATGAAGTCTGCGCGCAGATCGTGCTTCAACTTTTTCATGTCTCGCATGACTATCTCGAGAACCCGGCACAACGGGCCACGCTGCTCGTTCAAAGCGAGCGATTCGTGGTGTGGCTGCTGACCGGTGCGATGCTCAATCCGAATGCGGCGCAAGTACCGGCGCCGAACTAATTGGCGACCGGATGACAGGACGACCCGACGACCTGACAGCTTAGCGACCTGGCATCTCAACGCGCGGACGTCGACCGGTCATGACGGTTTTTGCGACGTCTGCGTGCGTGCGAGCGCGTCGTACGCTTTTTGCGTATCGCCGATCAGGGCACGGTTGTCGTGCTTCCATGGATGAAACCCCGGCCGAAACCACGCGAGCCACTGCGGCAGGATGCGGACAAACGGACCCGGCGAAATGAATTGGTAGTAGAGCAGGCGTAGCCAGCCGCGCAGGTCCCGATGCTGGCCGTCCGATTTAACGAGCCGCCAGTTGAACGACCAGATGTGCGAGATAAAGACCGGCGTCACGATCAGCATGGCGTTGCAACGCCGCAGATAACGCTCGAACGGACGCGGCAGCGCGCGGACATAGAGGTCGAATGCCACGGCCTTATGCTCGGTTTCTTCGAGCGCGTGCCACTGCCAGAGCGCCTGCATGGCAGGGTCGGCGTCTCTTAGCGTCGCCGGATGCCGTAGCACCTGATCGGCCAGCATTGCCGTGAAATGCTCGAGGCAGATCGTCACGCCCAGCATGCCGCCGCGGGAAAGACGCGAGCGGGCAAGATTGAGCCGTGCGAGCAGTTGAGCCTCGATCTGTGCGACCGGCGCGCCTTGTTCGCCAACGCGTTCGTTGTATGCGATGTGTTCGCGCCGGTGCATCGCTTCCTGCCCGATAAACGCGCGCACATCACGTTCGAGTATCGGATCACCCTCCGCGAAGTCGCGGCACATGCGTACGCTTTCGATAAAGAATTTCTCGCCTTCGGGGAACATCAGCGACATGGCGTCGTAAAAGCGCGTGCGGTGAGCATCGCCATCGAGCCAGTGAGGATCGATCTCACCGTCCATGCCAAAGCGAATGTCGCGGCGTTCGAAGGGTAGGTTGGAAGCCATCACGTCCTCGCGTAGACCGTGTACGTTGGGGTACGGGTCGATGTGTACAGTTGTCTACCTAGACTAGGCAGGCAGCGACACCCCGTCAAGGACGCCGACAGGACAAGCCGGATGTGCGATCCGGAGGCGTTCGACGCTCTGTCCAAAACGCCCGAATCCACGCGCAAGGGAGAATGCGGCGTGTTTGGAGGGATGATTCGAATCGAACGACGCGTGCGATCCGGCGGCCGGGACGCCAGCGATGCGCGCAGGGACGATGCGGCGACTGAAACAGGGCTGACGCGTGTAGAAACGGGGTCGTGAAGTCACCAAGGGCGTATTGGCGACGCTCGGGCACCCGGAACAGGCGGATTGCGTCGCCAAGCCAAGGAAGCGGATTCGATCGGTGGCGGAGGTGCCAATAAAAAAGGCGTGCCGGGCATGCACGCCTTATTGAAGCTGGTGAGGCCGCGAAACAAGCAGAAGTGACAGGATCAGCTGTTGTCCGACCAGCCGCCGTCGTCGCCACCGCTGCCGCTGTCGATGCCTCCACCGCTATCCCAGTCGTTGCCGCCCTGGCCGAAGTCGAAGCCGGGATCGGGCACGTTATTGCCGCCGCGACGACGGAGTTCATCGTCGTCAACGATGACATCGCGTTCGATCACACGGTCACGCTCGCCAAAGCCGCCGCTGAGCACGCTGCCAAGCAGCACGCCCGTCAGAAGGCCTCCGCCACCGCCGGGCGGCGGGTTATTCACGATAACCGTCTGCGGCGGAGGACCCGCCGGGCCGCCCGGATACGGCGGTGCGCCGAACCGGTCCGCTTCTTGGGCATACGGGGACGGATTGTTCGAGTAGGGGCCGGGGGCCGGCGCCGCATTCGGATCGGGACGACCCTCGGCACGTGCTTTCAGGCTTGCGAGACGACGCTCAAGATCCTCGACGCGGTAGTCGGGGATCGGGTTGTCGCCATTGAGCGCGGCGATCGTGTCACGCGCGTCGCCCTCGAGCCCTTCGGCCTCGTTGGTCAATACGTCGTGGCCGGGTGCCGTCGACAGACGCAAATCGAGCTTCAGCGAGCGAATCGCGTTAAGCACGTCGGTCGCACGACGCATCTGCGCGAGCCGCGCTTCCTTCGCCTCGCCATCGCCCTTGCTGCGCGCGCGGCGCACGGTCCAGACGAGAATGGCGATGACGGCAACGATCACGATCAGGAAGATCATCCAGACTCCCATACCCGGTCCGTGCGACGCGCGCGGGGCAGGCGCCATGCCCGAGTCTTGCGACACGGTGCCGCCGTTGGCGTGGAACCCGCCGCCCTGACCGGCAGAAGGACGTTGGGCCACCGAGCCGCCGGTCGCGTCGGCGTCGGCCTGCACATGACGCTCGACGGCGCGGAATTCAGCGGCGTCAGTGAACTTGAGTGAGGGATCGAGCGTGCGCGCCTGTTCGATCTGGGCCAGACCTGCGGCGGCCTTGCCGTTGCGATCGAGCACTTGTCCGTACATGTAATGCGCACGCGCGCTGTCCGGATGGGCCGTGACGACTTCATTCAGCATCGTCTCGGCCTGCCCGTAGTTCCCGGCGCGAATCGCGGCTTCGACGTCCTTGACGGACGGCGCAGCCGCCCAGGCGGTCTGCGCGAGTCCGGCGAGCGCGAGTACCGCTACAGCAAGCAGTTTCTTCATTGCGACGGAGCGTTGAGTTCCTTCTTGAGCGCGGCGAGGCGATCGTCGACCGACGGGCCGGCACCGAGCGCGGCGAGCTTGTCGTCAAGCGCCTTGCCGCTCGACTGATCAGCCGTGTTCAGACGCGCATCGGAGCGCGCGTTCGACAGGTTGACCTTCTCTTCGAGCTTGTTGAAGTCATCAGCATAATTCTTGCCACCGATCCCACCGAGGGCGGTCGCGGCCGTGTCCTTGGCCTTCGCGATCTCTTGCTTGGCGTTCAGGATGTTCGAGCGCGACTGCAAGTCGTTACGGCGCGTGCGCATTTCCGCAATCTGCGTCTTGAGCTGGTCGAGCGACGGCTCGAGTTTCGCGAGTTCGCCATTCAGCGCATCACGCTCTTTTTCTGCGTTGGCCTGGGCGGTCAGGGCTTCGCGGGCGAGGTCTTCATTGCCGGACTGCAGCGCGCGCTTGGCGCCATCCGCATACTTCGCCGCTTTTTCGTTGGCGAGGTCGCGCTTGCTTTGCTGCGTGCTGACCTGGGCTTCGATCTCGATCAGCGAGTTTTCGGCGGTGCCGATGCTGCCATCGAGTTCACGCACGATCTGGCGCGCGTCCCGCGACGGATCCTGTACCGATTCGGCTGCGTCGTTGAGCAGACCCTTGACCGTGCGCGAGATGGTATCGAGAAGCGACATGGTGACTCCATGGTTGGACAGTTGTGAGGTGATCTTACACCAGTGGCATGACAGGCTGGCTGCGCCACGGAAAGCCCGCTCACTGTGGCTTTCGGACCGCTGTCAGCCTGAATGCGGGGCCAGTATAGGCAACGCAGACTTAAACGAAAATGAAGGCTTTTTAGCGTAGGAAACCTCGCTGGCCAAAGTCCTGTCAGAGTCGTGCCCGCGAGAGGAAAATGCGGGCGCCGGCACCGTTTTCAAGGGCAGGGGGCCCACCGCGACGACAGGCCCCGGAGCCCTTGTGGACGGGCTCCGGCGGGTCAGGCCGCCTGTCACGAGCGTGCGTTGAAATGAACGTCACGCGCTTTCGATTACACTTGCGCTTTTGCCCGCGTCCGTTGGCGTGCGTCTCTTGCGCGCGCCGCGCGGGTTGCGCACCGCTCTGCGCTGAGAACGAGATCGACAAAGCCCATGGCCAATCAGAATCAACCGCCCTCAAGAGGCGATCGCTTCCGTGAGCCGAGTTTTCGCAACCTCGGCGACGCCCGTCACCTTGAAGACCCGACACCCGGCAACGGTAACGGCAACGGTGGCGATGACCATGACGACGAGCCCCGTGCACGACGTTCCATTTTCCTCACGCTGATCATCGGGTTCAGCGGCCTGGTCGCTGCCTGCGCGATCATCGGCGCGCTGATCGTCGGATACATGCTCGTCGTGATGCGGCCGAATCTGCCGTCGCTCGATGCGCTGACCGACTATCAGCCCAAAGTGCCGCTTCGCGTCTACACCGCCGACCACGTGCTGATCGGCGAGTTCGGCGAAGAGCGTCGCAGCCTGGTGCGCTTCAACGACATCCCCGATGTGCAGAAAAAAGCCGTGCTGGCGATCGAGGACTACCGTTTCTACGAGCACGGCGGCGTCGACTTTATCGGGATCCTGCGCGCAGGCGTCGAAGACGTCATGCACGGCGGTAACGCGCAGGGTGCGAGCACGATCACGATGCAGGTCGCGCGCAACTTCTTCCTGTCGAGCGAGAAGACCTATACGCGTAAGGTCTACGAGATGCTGCTCGCGTACAAGATCGAGTCGGCCCTGAGCAAGGACCAGATTCTCGAGCTGTACATGAACCAGATCTATCTGGGACAGCGCGCCTACGGCTTTGCGGCCGCCTCGCGTGTGTACTTCGGCAAGGACCTCAAGGACATCACGCTCGCACAGGCAGCGATGCTCGCCGGTCTGCCGAAGGCGCCGTCGGCGTACAACCCGATCGTCAATCCGAAGCGCGCAAAGATCCGTCAGGCCTACATCCTCAAGCGCATGCTGGACCTGCGCTATATCACGCAGGATCAATACGACCAGGCGATCAAGGAGCCGATCCATACGAAGACGGCCGGCACCGAATACACGGTCCACGCCGAGTACATCTCGGAAATGGTCCGTCAGATCATGTACTCGCAGTACAAGGAAGATGCGTACACGCGCGGGCTGACGGTGACGACGACGATCGACTCGGGCGATCAGGAAGCCGCGTATGACGCGGTTCGCAAGGGCGTGATGGACTACGAGCGCCGCCACGGCTATCGCGGCCCCGAGGCGTTCGTCGACCTGCCGCCGGTCAATGGCACTGACGCGAGCGACCGTGACGCAGCGATCGACGAAGCGCTCAATTCGCATCCGGACAACGGCGAACTGGTGGCCGCAGTGGTGACCAGCGTGACGGCGAAGACGGTCGACGCCGAGACATCGGACGGCAACGTCATCACGCTGCAAGGCGACGGCCTGAAGTTCGCAGCCAACGCGATGTCCCCGAAGGCACCGGCGGGCGTCAAGCTCCGCCCGGGCGCAATCATCCGGATCGCACCGGACGGCAAGGGCGGTTTTGCGATCAGCCAGTTGCCGCAGGTCGAGGGTGCACTCGTGTCGCTGACGCCGCAAGACGGCGCGATCCGCGCGCTGATCGGCGGATTCGACTTCAACAAAAACAAGTTCAACCACGTGACGCAGGCGTGGCGCCAGCCTGGTTCGAGCTTCAAGCCGTTTATCTATTCGTCGTCGCTCGAAAAGGGCGTCGGTCCGGCGACCATCATCAACGACGCGCCGCTGCACTTCCCACCGGCCGGCCCGGGTCAGGACGCATGGGACCCGAAGGACGACGATCAGCCCGACGGCCCGATGCCGATGCGCCTGGCGCTCGAGAAGTCGAAGAACCTGGTCTCGATCCGTCTGCTTGGATTCGTGGGCACGAAGTACGCACAGGACTATGTGACGCAGAACTTCGGCTTCGATGCGGACAAGACGCCGCCGTATCTGCCGATGGCACTCGGTGCCGGCCTTGTGACGCCGCTTCAGTCGGCTTCGGCCTATGCCGTGTTCGCCAACGGCGGGTATCGCGTGAATCCGTATCTGATCAACACGGTCAGTGACTCGCGCGGCAATGTGTTGTCGAAGGCTCAGCCGGTCGTCGCCGGGCAGAACGCGCCGCGCACGATTTCGGCGGCTAACGACTACATCATGACGAGCCTGCTGCGTTCGGTCGCGCAGGCGGGTACCGGCGCCGGCACGAACGTCCTGAAGCGGACTGACCTCGCGGGCAAGACGGGTACGACGAACGAAGCGCATGACGGCTGGTTCGCCGGGTATCAGCACACACTCGTCGCTGTTGCATGGATGGGTTACGACCAGCCCAAGAGCCTCGGCTCACGCGAGTTCGGTGCGCAGCTCGCGCTGCCGATCTGGGTTCAGTACATGGGGCGTGCGCTGCGTGGCGTACCGCAATACGTCGATCCACCGCCCGACGGCGTGACGACGATCAACGACGAGCTCTATCTTTCGAACTTCACGCCGGGTAACGGCTTCGTGACAGGTATCGGCCTCGATGATGCCAACCCGTTCAGCGCGTCGGGTTCAGAAGCCGCGAGCACGCCGGCCGGCGCCGAACCGGGCCCGAATCCGGATCAACCGGTCGCGCCTCCGCCGCCTGCGGTCAGCGCGAGCGAGACGAGCGAGATCCTTGATCTGTTCAAGCACCGGTAACGGTGTAAGAAGAGGTGTGGAAAGCGGTATGAGAAGACAAAAGGCCGGCGATCATCGCCGGCCTTTTTTTGCATACCCGACGTGAAGGGCACGCCGCTCTCAGGCACGTCAGCCACGCATGCACGGCGGGCGGCCGGAACTTCGGCGGGGGTACGTCGTTGTCGATGACGTCAGTGCCGTCCGGCGCCGACCCAGCCACAATACTTTCGCAGGCCCTCGGCTTCCGTCTCGTGCACCTCGACCGGAAAGCAGACGGCGCCCGCATGCGCCATATAGCGCGCGCGGTGCTGACCGTTCCGAAATGAGACAACGCCTTCATGGCCGAAGCCGAGAATGCCGGCAATGCCCTTCGTGCGCCGCGTACTGAACAGCACGTACGGCATTTCCGGAATGCGCGACTGGCCGGGCTCGAGGAATTCCCGCAGGCCCTTGACCTTGCCTTGCTGCCAATACTGGGGCGCGGGCAGCACGTAGTCGGTCGGATCGCGATCGGCGCACGCAAGCAAGGCCTTGGCGTCGACGAGGACGACAACATGGCGGCTATCGGGCAGGTTGAAGATCCGCTTGAGCTGGACGGACGGGTAGTGGGGGTGCTCGGTCAGAGGCACCGTCCAGATACCCGATTCATCGGCGTACGCGAGCGGCGGTCCGCCATCGGCGGACTCGAGGGGCGGGGCATCCAGTGTGTCCATCGGTTCAGGCAACGACAAAAGCGTCAGGGTTGATTAAGTATGGAGCAAGCCAAGCCTGCGATGGTCAGGCATCGCAAATTATCCCGCGAGGCAGCTTGCGAGGCGAGCAAGTTCATATGAAGATTCGATGACAAAAGGGTCAGGGTGGCTCCGGGGCAATCCAGAACGATAGGCCGGGTTGCTCGCGAAGAGCGCTTCTGGCAGGCTGCACGTGTCATTGATGCCGAATCGGCAACACGGCCGGTTTCATCCCGCCGACGCCGCAAGCCACGATTCGCCACTTCGCCGTCTAACGAGGACTCGTCATGCCACGTCGTCTTGTGTTCAAGCCGTCTGCTCTTTCTCGCTCGCCGAAGTGCGCCGCTGTTGCGGCGCTCGCGTTGATGTCTTTTTCGGTCAGTGTCTATGCGCAAAACCTCGCGTTTATGCACAACTCGCCGATAACTTATATGCGCGATAAGGATCTCGCTTCGTTGACGAAGACCCTCAACGCCGCTCTTGACGGCAGCCCCGATGGCCAGAGCGCCGACTGGTCCAACGAAGGTCTCGGCAATTCGGTGCCGATCAAAGGCACGGTCACGCCGAAAGACACTGCAGATCAAAACGGGATGCACTGCCGGCATGTGGCCGTCACGCTCAACGCAAAGGACCAGGACCAAAGCTGGCTGCCGCTGTTCTGCAAGACCGCGCAGGGCTGGAAGATGCAAAAGCGTTGAACGATTAACAAGCATCCAGAACATCGGGCACGCGGCCTGCTGAATAGCGGTATCGCGCTAAACGCCTGTTGGCGGCGAGCGCTCTACCTGCAGGAGGTTGCCATGCCTTATATCCTTGGCTGGTTTCTCGGTGTGCCGCTGGTCGTGCTGGTGATCCTCTACCTCATTTTTCACTAGGCAACGCTTTCACCACGCGACTCGCTGTCTCATGGGCCTGGACCGTGCGGCGGCCGGGCCCTCCAACGTGTCGGCCAATACGTCCGGCACGTTGGCTTTCACGCTTTTCCAATCGATGCGCGCAAAGCATGATTGCACATCGCGCTATCTTGTTTTTCACAAAATTTTCGTTCGTCAAGAACTGTATCTCAAGGTGTGACAATTTGACGCACCACTAAGCGCTATCTCATCGGCACTTCATTCATTGCGCGATCTCTAACGACACTCGCTTGGCGATGTGCGGCGACTCCGCGGCCCAAAGAACGGCTGCTCGTTGCCCGACGCTCGCTGCGCGACCGATGTTCTTATTGACCGCCACGCTGGAGTGACGATTGACTGCTTCGAACCCTTCTCCGAAACGCCTGCTTGTCGAGAACCTCGCCTGGTCGAATGACGTGCAGCAGCGCGACCCGACCTATTTCCAGAGGCTCGCTCACGCTCAGACGCCGACGTTTCTCTGGATCGGTTGCTCCGATAGCCGTGTGCCGGCGGAGACGATCACGCATGCATCGCCCGGAGACCTGTTTGTTCTTCGCAATATCGCCAATATGGTGGGCACCGGCTCAAACAGCTCGAGTGCGCTGGAATACGCAGTCTGCGTGCTTGAGGTCAAGCATGTGATCGTCTGCGGCCACCACGGGTGCGGTGGCGTGCGCGCCGCGCTGCTGCCTGAAAACGATGCGACGCCGAACGTCAACGAGCGCATCGAGCCTTTGCGCAGGCTCGCGCATTTTCATCGCAAGGAACTGGACGCTTTGCCGACGCTCGACGCGCGCATCAATCGTCTTGTCGAACTCAATGTGCAGGCGCAGCTCGATGTCATCGGACACTCCGAACCGATGAGCCGCGCACGCAAGCGCCCCAAGCTGCACGGCTGGGTTTACGGACTCAAAGACGGGCTGCTGCGAGAGCTGACCTCTGAGCTGTAGGCCATCCCCGCCCACGTTCGGGCCCGTGTCGCCGAATCCGCTCGTTCGGCTGTTCAACGTCTTACTCGCGGAGACTCTTTATGCTTTCCTCGCTTTCGCAATTCACGGCATCGCTTCGTCGCGACGTATTCGCCGGCATTGTCGTGTTTCTTGTTGCGCTGCCGCTGTGCCTCGGCATTTCGAGCGCGTCCGGTGTCGATCCGCTCGCGGGCCTGCTCGCTGGTGTGATCGGCGGCACGGTTGTCGCCGTGTTCAGCGGGTCCCGCCTGAGTGTCAGCGGACCGGCTGCGGGGCTGGTCGTGATCGTCGTCGAAGCCACCGAACTGTCGGGTGGATTTTCTGCTTTCATGACGGCGGTCATGATCGCCGGGGCGCTGCAACTGATCTTCGGCATGCTTCGCGTCGGCCGGCTCGCTGCGTATGTGCCGACGTCGGTGGTCAATGGCATGCTTGCGGCGATCGGGTTGCTGCTGATCATTCAGCAAGTACCGGTCGGGCTCGGCCTCAACCTTCCCGTGCCTGACGGCCAGACGCTCGCCGTGGCGCGCGAGGCGCTCGATCTCGCGAGTGGCGTTGAAGCGGAGCCGTCGATCGCGCCTGCGCATTTTCTCGCCCGCATCGCACCGGGTGCCGCCGTGGTTTCGGGGGTCTCACTCGTCGTGCTCTTCGCCTGGTCGAGCGCGGCCATGCAGCGCTTCAAAGCTGTGAAGGCAGTACCCGGTCCGCTGCTGGTTGTGATCTGGGGCGTGATCTTTTCAGTCGTCACGTCACGGTGGTTGCCGTCACTGGCAATCGTCCCATCGGGACATATTTCGCTGCCGCGAATCGACTCTTTCGCTGCGCTCGGTCAGTCCATGTCGTGGCCGACCCTTGCTGCGCTCAAAGATGGCAAGACGTGGGAGCTGGGCATCACCGTCGCGATCGTGGCGAGCCTTGAGACGCTGCTGAGCCTGACGGCCGTATCGAGACTGGACCCGCGTCGCGAAACAGCACCACCCAATCGCGAGCTGGGCGCGCAAGGGATCGGCAATCTGTTGGCGGGTGCGGTGGGCGCGCTGCCGATCACGTCGGTCATCGTGCGAAGCTCGGCCAATGTGCAAGCCGGCGCCTCGACGCGTCTCGCCGCGGTCATTCACGGCATCCTGCTGTTGCTGAGTCTGTTCTTGCTGGTCGATGTGTTGAACTGCGTACCGCTTGCGTGCCTGGCCGCCGTCCTCGTCCATACGGGCTACAAGCTTGCGTCACCGAGATTGTTCGTCGGCGCATGGCGCAACGGCATCGCGCACTGGGCGCCGTTTGCCGCAACGATTGTCGGTGTACTCCTGACTGACCTGCTGGTCGGCATCGGGATTGGCATCGCGGTGAGCGCCGTCGTCGCGCTCGAACTCCATCGGCGTGGCGCGATGACCATGACCGTGCACGGCACGCATCACTTGCTGCGATTCCATAAGGACGTCTCGTTTCTGACGAAGGTCTCGCTCGAAACGCACCTGGCGAAGGTCGCGCCGAATGGCGTGCTGATCGTCGATGCCAGCGCGGCGCGCTATGTCGATCATGACATCCGGCGCGTGCTGTCGGAGTTTGTCGAGGAGGCGCCGCGCCGCCATATCCGCGTCGAGCTGATTCATCTCGACCTGAGCGGAATGGGTAACGCGTCCGCTGCGCACTGACACGGCGGTACCCCATCGCGGCTGCACGACAAGCGGTATGTGCAGATGCCTATGTGCGCGATGTGCTCACATAGGCATTCGGCGAATCCGCGTCCTCAAACCCAACCCGACTTGCGCAAGCGCCGGAACAGATAGACGCACGCGACAATGGTCCCTGTGACCGCGACAGGGTACCCGTACTTGAAATCGAGTTCGGGCATCCATTTGAAGTTCATGCCGTAGAGGCTGAACACCAGCGTGGGCACCGCGAGAATGGCACCCCAGCCGGCAAGGCGCTTGACCGTTTCATTTTGCGAGAACGTCACGAGCGCGAGATTGATCTGGATTGCCGTGGTCATCATTTCGCGGACGCTGTCGAGAATCGTCACGGTCTTCAGCGCATGGTCCGAGATGTCGCGAAAGTAGGGCCGCAGCTCCTTCGGGATCAGGTCCTCATGCAACCGGGTCATCTGCCGGCAGATTTCGTCGATCGGCGTTGCTGCAGAGCGCAGATGCAGCATCTCTGCCTTCATGCGGTACAGCCGGTTGATGGTTTCGCGGTCGTATTCGTCGGTGAACAGATGCGCTTCGATGGCTTCGAAACGCGTCTGAATTTCATCGGCCACCTCGTACAGATGGTCAGTGATGAAATCCATGATCGAGTACGCGACGAACGCCGGCCCCTTGGTCATCAGGGCAGGCATCGATTCGCACCGGGCACGCACTTGCTGGTACGACGACGATGCGCCATGGCGGATCGACACGACGAAATTGTGGCCCAGAAAAATATGCGTCTCGCCAAAGCTTGGCAGATCGTCGACGAGCTGCGCCGTGTTCATCACGACAAACAGTGTCTCGCCATACGCTTCGACCTTGGGCCGCTGATGCGCGAGGAGGGCATCTTCGATCGCGAGATCGTGCAGTCCGAACTCGACCTGAATCTGCTTGAGCAACTCGATCTTTGGATCCAGCACGCCGAGCCAGACGAACGTGTCGGGTTCTTTGAGCACCTCGCTGATATCGTCGATCGGCACGTCGCCGATCTTCTTGCCATGCCGGTACGCAGCGGAATTGATGATCATGTCGTGGTTTCGCGAATCGCACGGAGAGGGGGTTCGATTGTAGCCAAGCTGCTTGGCATCAGTAAGGCAACCCAAGGCGCTTCGAATGCTTCATGTCATTGCGAAGCAGAAGCTCGAAAAGGGCGCTGCGACGGGGTGGTCGCGTCTTTCTGGCGATCGAAGGACGGCTGCCCACGCGGTCTTCTCCGCTTGCCGGACACAAAAGGAAACACAATTCGCGTCAATCTCGTTCACAAAAAACGAAAGGCCGGCATCAAAGACACCGGCCTTCCTGAACATCGCCTTACTTGAATATAACGATTGACTAACGAGCAACGATTAACGATTGACGATTAACGAGCAATGAGTAATAAGCAACGAATCGCGATGAGCGATTCACGCCTGACCGCTACAGCGACATCGCCGAGTGCAAAGCGATCGCCGCTCATCGACTCACGGAACACAGTCGCTGCGCTCAGTTCGCGTTAGTCAGCGACGAATCGATATATGCGCTCACGTCTTGCGACTGCTTGTAGACCGCGTTGCGCACGTTGAACTTGTCCGCGTTCGTGCTGGACCCATACACCGAGTCGAGGCCAGCGCCTTTGACATAGGCCTTCTTCGCAGCGGCTTCGTCGAGCAGATGCGTACCCTTGAGCAGCGGCAGGTATTGCGCAGGCGTGAGGCCCACGCGCGCCGACATGATCTTGACCGCGTCCGGTTGGGTCTTCGGATCGTTGATATAAGCCACGCACTGATACCAGACCTTGAGCACCTTCTGCCAATCGGCCTTACGTGACGACAGGCTCGAGGGGCTCACGGTAATCGCGTCATAGATCAGCCCGGGCGCATCGGCGGACGTAAAGATGGCCTTCGAACCAGGCACTCGCTTGAGTGCTTCACCCGCATTGGGTTGCCACGCACCGACCGCCGCGACATCGTTCGACGACGACAGCACTTGGGGCAACTCATTCGTCTTGGCGTTGACGAGCGTCAGGTCGGTTTCCTTGAGGCCGTTCTTTTCGAGTGCGGTGTCGAGCAACAGATGATCGACGAGACCCACTTCGACGCCGACCTTCTTGCCCTTGAGATCCTTGACCGATTTGACCGCAGGCTTCGCGATGACCATGTCGTTGCCGCTCGAATAATCGGTCAGCAGCACCATGACGTTTTTAGCACCGGTCGCACCCGTGACGAGCGCATCGCCGTTGGTCGCGCCGACGGCATCCAGCTTGCCCGCGGAGAATGCATCGAGCGAGGCCGAGTAGTCGAACCATTCGAAGTCGACATCGACTCCCGCCTGCTTGAACCAGCCTTTGTCGATCGCGATCTGGAACGCGACGAAGCCGGGCCAGTCGCTATAGCCGATCTTGAGTGGAGCAGCGGCCTGTGCGGGAATGGCCGTCGCGCCGAGTACAAGCGCGGCGGCAACGCCCGCGATCGCGTGTCGAAGCACGCGTGTGGGTGCACGGTAGAGCGAGGATTCGTTGCGTTTCATCGTGTTTCTCCAGGAGACCGGGTGAGTGATCGTGTCGCCTGGCGCATGGGCTCTCGGGCTCACGACCAGGCGGATGACTTCGCAGTGGCATCGCGCAATGCGCGTTGCCACGTCATGACCGGACCCTGAGCTTGCGGGAGACTCAAGCCAGCCATGGAGAGGCACGACCGCCGTCGCGATCGCCGATCTCCCGGGCTTTTATCCCGCCGTGTAGCGCGGCGAGCATGCGGGTGGAGTACGACTGTCCGCCCTCATGCTGCCGTGCCGGGCTGCTCTCGGACCAGACGTTCTCTCGAACCGGAACCCTAGCATCCCTAAGATGCGACATCGCCGCACCTCTCGGCCCCAATAAAGCGATATCCATGCCAGCGGCAGTATTGCGAGCGCTGCGCCAGCCTTGTTGGTCACCTCGACGATCAGGTCAACGCGGCGTCACGTCGAGTCCCTCAAACCGGTCGTGCACATAGCCGAGAAACAGCTCGAGCCGATGGGCGATCTCGGGCGTGAGCGACACGAATTTGATGCGCCGATCATGTTCGGCGCTCGTTTCGGCGAGCAGGCCGCTGTCGATCAGCGACTGGACATATCGCACGGCGGTGCGTCGGCTCACGCCGGGCATGAAGTCGTAGAGCGCGGTCTTCGGAAATGCCTCGAGGTCGTCGATCCACATGCGGCAGAAGAGGTCGCTGTAGTTGAGGTCGCTCAATCCGAGCTCGCCGAATGAGGCCGACCATTGAAGGTCCATGTCGAGGATCGCGCGGGCGACCGCTTGCCCCTTGTTTCGGGAGATTTTCTTCTTCATCGATTCACCAGCAAGAGGAGGCGCGCACAGTTTATGTGCAAACAGACCCGGAAATCGAGCGTCCGGTGCCCGAGCTCGGCACGTGCGTCTGGTACCCGCGTCTGGTACCCGCGTCCAATCACCGCAAGTTTATTTTGGCGGACGCATTACGCATGTAGTATTGCATGCACTTTTGCACATAAATAAATCTCGTATGAAACTCGAACTGTTCAAGACGTTCTGGGGCTTCGAAGGCGGCCCTGACGAAGCCGCGCCGCTCGTCCGGGCAGCGGGTTTCGATGGCATCGAGGCGCCCGTGCCAGAAGGCGAGGCGCGGCGAGACGCGTTCGCCGCGTCGATCGAAACTCACCATCTGCCGTTCATCGCCGAGATCACGACCGCAGGCAGCTACGTACCCGATCGTTCAGCGACGCCCGAAGCCCATCTGCTCGATCTCGAGACAAAAATCGCGTGGGCGAAGCCTTTGCAGCCGCGCTTCTTCAACGTCATGGCGGGGTGTGATGCGTGGCCGCTTGCGACCCAGATCAACTTTTTTGCGCGCGCCGTCGACATCGCCGAGCGGCACGACGTCGTATGCAGCTTCGAAACGCACCGGGGACGTTCGTTCTTCAATCCGTGGGTCACGCGCGATGTGGCACGCGCCGTACCGGCGCTCCGTCTGACGTGTGACTTCAGCCACTGGGTCAACGTCTGCGAGCGGCTGCTCGAGTCGGAATGGGAGACGTTGCTCGAGCTCGCGCCGCATGCGCACCACGTGCATGGCCGCATCGGTTATCCGCAGGGTCCTCAGGTCCCGCATCCGGCCGCGCCCGAATACGCGGAGTGTCTCGCCTCCCATCAGCGAATGTGGGAAGCGCTGTGGTCCTCGCAGATTGCACGCGGCTACACCGTCACGACGATGACGCCCGAATTCGGGCCGGACGGCTATCTGCATACCTTGCCATTTACGAACGCGCCGGTCGCGGACCTCTGGGAGGTCAATACCTGGATGGGTCATGAAGAGCGCCGCCATATCGCCGACTTTCTTTCGGAGCGCCAAGCCGCATGAAGCGCACACAACCCGCACAATCCACCCATCCCGCTCGTACCGGACACACGCATACCGGTTTCGAACGGCTGCCCGTGGTTGACATCAGCGGCCTCTATGACGCATCACTCGGGCAACGCATGGCTACCGCCCGGGAACTCGATCGCGCGGCGCGCGAGGCAGGGTTCTTCTACGTGACCGGGCATCAGGTCACGCGTGCGCAGCAGTCGGCGCTGATTGCGCAGGCACAGGCGTTCTTTGCGGGGCCGGTCGAGTGGAAGATGCGCTACTACATTGACCACTCGATCGGCACGTCGATGGCGCACCGAGGCTATGTGCCGGAAGGCGAGGAGGTGTTCGCCGGCGGAAAGCGCGATCGAAAGGAGGCATTCGATACCGGACGCGACTTGCCGGCCGACGATCCCGACGTGCTCGCGGGCACACCAATGCTCGGGCCCAACATCTGGCCCGATCAGCCAGGGTTTCGTGAAGCCGTGGATCAGTACTATGCGGCGGCGTTCGCGCTCGGCAGAACCTTGTTTCGGGGTTTCTCGCTCGCTCTGGGTCTGCCCGAAACGCATTTCGAGCGGTACCTGACGAAGCCGCCGAGCCAGTTGCGCCTGATTCACTATCCATTCGACGCGTCCGCGGAAGATCGCCCGGGCATCGGCGCACACACCGACTATGAGTGCTTCACGATTCTGATGCCGACCGCGCCGGGTCTGGAGGTCATGAACGGGGAGGGCAGGTGGATCGATGCACCGCCGATCGACAATGCGTTTGTCGTCAATATCGGCGACATGCTCGAGGTGTGGACCGGTGGCACCTACGTCGCGACGTCGCATCGGGTGCGCAAGGTCGCCGAGGAGCGTTATTCGTTCCCGTTGTTTTTCGCGTGCGACTACGGGACCGTCGTGGCACCGCTTGAACCCTTTGCGACAACGGAAGCCGTGCAACGCTACGCGCCGGTCGCCGCGGGCGATCATCTTTTCGCGCAAACGGCACAGAGTTTTACGTACCTGAAGCAGCGTCTTGAGCGCGGTGAGCTGGTCCTGCCCGAAGGATCGAAGGCGCTGGCGAGTTTCGGCCAGCAGGCCCGTTACGCGGACGCGGACGCAAGCGACTGAGGCTCGACAGGTAATGCGCTCGGACCGAAAAATTGTGACTGGTGCGTGGTGCGGGACAGACGACGGCTCGCGCGCCATGGTTCAAGCACCACGAGCCAAGTGCACTGAGGACCGCACCACAGGCAAGGGCTGATTGAGTACAATCGACGGGCTTTTCCGATGGCGGCGAAGTCCGGCGTGGCGACATGTGCGGGACTGGCGCGCCCGACCGGCGCAATCGGCGCCGTGCCCTTGTACTCTGTAGACCCCAGGATTGCCTAGTGACTGCCGAATCGATGCCACCCCCGTCTCATTCGGCGCCGGCTCGGCCGTTTCGCGATTCCCTGCTCGCGATGCTCGGCATCGGCCTCGTCAATATGCTCGTTGCGCTCGACCAGACGGTGGTCAGCACGGCATTGCCGTCGATCCTGTCGGAACTCCAGGGCTTCGAATACTACGCATGGATGGCGAGCGCGTATCTGCTGGCCTCCGTGGTGACCGTGCCGGTGTTCGGCCGGCTTGGCGACTACTTTGGCCGCAAACCGTTCGTGGTGGCCGCCATCGTGACATTCACCGTGGCATCGGTGTTGTGCGGCATCGCGCCGTCGATGCTGTCGCTCGTGATCGCGCGCGGGCTTCAGGGCGTCGGCGGCGGCATGATGGTGGGGACCGCATTCGCTTCGATCCCTGACCTGTTTCCCGATCCGCGAGCCCGGGTGCGTTGGCAGGTCGTGCTGGCCGGAGCCTACGGAATCGGCACGGCCGCCGGACCTTCGCTCGGCGGTTTTCTGTGCGAGCACTATGGATGGCGCTCGACGTTCCTCGTGAACTTGCCTGTCGGACTCGCAGGCCTTTACTGTGTCTGGCGATATCTGCCGTTTTTCCGGCGCGCGCACGAAGGGAAGGTCCGCATCGACTGGCTCGGTGCGGCGCTGCTCACGGTGGCGCTCGCCTGCTTGCAGATGTGCGTTGAAAATGTGCCGCGTAGTGGGCTGAATACGGGCAATCTCGTGCTGCTCGCCGTCACGGTCATCAGCGCGGTGGCCTTCGTGGCGTGCGAGCGTCGCGCGCTGCACCCGATCGTGCCGCTGAGTCTGTTCGCGAACGGCAAGCTCGTCGTGCTATTCACGCTGTCGACACTGGCGGGCGTGTCGATGTTTTCGCTGATCTTCTTCGCGCCATTGCTGCTGCAAGGCGGCTTCGGCATGTCGCCGCAGCAAGCCGGTTTGCTGGCGACACCGCTCCCGGTATGCATCGCAGGCGGCAGTCTGCTCAACACGAAAATCATCGTGCGCCTCAAGAAGCCCGCGGCAATTCTGAGCGCCGGCTTCACCCTGTTGCTGATTGCGACCATCGGCGTGGCGATGACGTACCGCTACACCCCTCTGGTCGTGCTCGAAGTTGCATTGGCCTGCGGCGGCGTCGGCCTGGGATTCGTGCTCAACAATATGAACATCTTCGGTCAGGAGATCGCCGGCCGGTCGAATCTCGGCATCACCACGGCGCTGATGCAGTCGACCCGGATGGTCGGCGGCATGATCGGTACAGCGGCGGTGGGGACGATCGTTGCACGGAGCTACGCAAGCGGGGTCGCGGACGCACTCGGCAATCTGACGGGTGCGGCCAATGCGGCGCACTGGACCACGCGGCTGAGCGACCCGCAAGTGCTCGTCGACGCCGGCACGCGCGCGACGCTGCTGACCGACCTGGCGCAAGCCGGCTTCGACGGTCCGCAATTGCTCGGCATGAGCCGGCAACTGCTCGTGGCATCGATCCATACCGGCGTGCTGTTTGTCGCGGTGGCCATCACAGCGGCGATCCTGCTGGTACGCAAGATCCCGGATATGACGCTCAATGCGAAAGCGATGCCTGCGCCGCCGCTCGATTAGAATGCTCCCGGCTGTTGCTCGCACCGGCTGATTGTGCCCGTTGCACGCACCTGTAGCGCGACGCCTGTTGCACGACGCCGCCCTCACCACGGCTGTAGCACGCCGCCGGTAACGCGATGCTCGTTGCACGACGCCTCTTCCCCAGTCCTATTTCACTGACATGACGAAACCGATTCCCGAGACGACGCAAACGATGGCCTCCGACGAGGTCGCAGCCCAGGAAGCCGCGCTGACGTTCGAGCGCTTCACGCACCTCGACGCGATTGCGCTCGGCGACCTGCTCAAGGAAGACGCGATCGCACGCAGCCTGCCGATTGCGTTCGATGTGTTTATCGGTGAGCGCACCGTCTACAGCGTCGCGCTGCCGGGTAGCTCGCCCGACAATCTCGAGTGGATCCGTCGCAAGCGCAACAGCGTGCGACGTTTCGGCAAGTCGTCGTTCCGCATCAATCGCGAGCAGGCCGAGAAGGGCACGTCGCTCCACGACAGCAAGGCGGTGCCGGAGGAAGAGTACGCCGGCCACGGCGGCTCGGTGCCGATCCTCGTTGCCGGCCTGGGTCCCGTCGGTGTCGTTACGGTGTCGGGGCTGCCCGGTTGGCAGGATCATGCGACCGTGGTGGCCGCATTGACCCGGCTGCTGGCCACGAAATAAAGCTGCAACAAGACTGCAGCAAAGCATCGAGGGCGTGTCTCGCGTGAGCGGGCCACGCCACGTAGGTCGAGTCACATGATTTCGCGTCGTCGCGCGCCATTCCACGTGGAGTCGTCCGGCGCCACGCCATCCCCCACATCAAGCCACGCAGGTCAGGCGACCTGAGCCGCAGCCGGTTTGAATGCCTGCTGAACCGCCGTACCGAATCGACCGACGGGATACTGGAGCTTGCCGAGAAAACGCGGCTTGACCATCCAGATATCGATGGACGGTTTAAAGTCCGTCACGTTGATCACATCGAGATCGTTGGCGCGCGCGCTCGCCGCGAGCGCTGTGCGGGCCACCAGACCCAGCCCCACGCCGTCGGCGACGAGGTCCAGCTGTAGTTCCGTGCCCAGCGTCTCGAGCTGGACCTTGAGCGAAGCACCGCGCTCGGCCAGCGTCCTTTGCAGCACCATGCGAAACCCGCATCCTTCGGGATTGAGCACCCACCCGTGCGGCTGAAGGTCGAGCAGCGTCTGCGTACGTTTTCTTAGCCGGCCCTTGGGCGCAACCACCGCCAGTTCGACAGCGTCGATCGACTCGGCGTCGATCGTTTCGGGAAACTGTGTGTTGGCTGGCATCAGCAGGGCCGCAGCATCGAGCTCGCCGCGTGAAAGCCGTTCGAGCAGCGCCGCGCCCCAATCGGTCGACACCTTGGCTTGCAGGCCGGGGAACATGTCACGCAGGTCACGCAGCCCGTCGAGCAAGGCCATATCGCTGATCACGGGCTCGATGCCCAGACGCAAGCGGCCTACCGGTGGCGTATCGGTCGCGACGAGATCGCGAAGCGTATCCACTTCACGCACAATTGCACGGCATTGCTCATAGACCTGCCGCCCCATGGGCGTCGGCTTGAGCGGCTTGGTATTGCGATCGAGCAGCTCGACGCCAAGCGCTTCTTCAAAGCTTTGCACGCGACGCGTGATCGCCGGCTGAGTCAGCGACAGAGCTTGCGCCGCAACGCTCAACGACTGACAGCGTACGACCGCCACGAAGGCATCAATGTCATCGAGTTTCATTTCAAGGCCCTCGCGCTTGCCCATGAGTCCGACACGGGAACGCATCCCGCGGCACCGATGTCGATGCCCGGCAACAGCCGTCGTGGCGCACAGCCGCAAGCGCGGATAAACAAGCGCGGATTATGACCCGCGCCAAAATACGCCGCAGTCTAGGCATGCCCGCGCGTCCGCAATGCAGCGCGATTGCTGCGATATGTCAGTTCCCGTTAATTCTGAATTCAGCTTGAGGAGGCCTGACTCGTTCCCCCATTGCGCGTAGGATCGCGCTGTCTGACACCGCCGCGCGCCCGGAGGGATCCGTTTGCGCGGCTTTCGTGCATTCAAGGAGCGCACACCATGTCCCAGTCTGTTTCTGCAGCAGCCTCCGGTCAGTTCAAGATCGGCGGCGATATCACCGTCAATCGCCTTGGATTCGGCGCCATGCGCATTACCGGCAAGGGTATCTGGGGCGACCCTGAAGATCCGGCGGCTGCGCGTGCCGTGCTTGCGCGTCTGCCCGAACTCGACGTGAACTTCATCGATACGGCCGACAGCTATGGTCCGTACACGAGCGAAGACCTGATTCGCGAAGTGCTGCATCCGTACAAAGGCATGGTGATCGCCACCAAGGGCGGCCTCACGCGCCATGGTCCGGATCGCTGGGCGCCGCTCGGCCGCCCTGAATATCTTCGTCAATGTGTCGTGACGAGCCTGCGCCGGCTCGGCGTGGACCATATCGATCTGTGGCAGTTGCACCGGATCGACCCAAAGGTCCCGCGTGAAGAGACGTTTGCCGAAATCGCGGCGATGCAAAAGGAAGGTTTGATTCGCCACGTGGGCCTGAGCGAAGTCAATGTCGAGGAAATCGAAGCCGCGCGACGCCATTTCAAGGTCGTGACGGTGCAGAACCTCTATAACCTCGGCAATCGCCAGAGCGAAGCGGTGCTCGAGCATTGCGAGAAGCACGACATTGGCTTTATTCCGTGGTTTCCGCTTGCGGCGGGGCAATTGGCCCAGCCGGGTTCCGTGCTCGATGAAATCGCCAAGTCCCACAACGTAAGCACGGGAGCGATTGCGCTCGCATGGCTGCTCAAGCGTTCGCGCGTGATGTTGCCGATTCCGGGCACGGGGAAGGTCGATCACCTTGAGGCGAATGTTGCAGGCGCGAGCGTCAAGCTCACGGATGCGGAGTTTGCCGAGCTGGACAAGGCAGGGCGCGTCACGGCGTAGTTCGTCAGGGCGTGACGCCTTGATCAGCGTCGGCGCATGACAGCGGTGTCCCATGCGGGACGCCGCACGCGCGGTGCGCGACTCGGATGCCGATCACCAGCTGAAGCGCATCGCGTGTGGCAACGCCGGCGGCTTGCGCACGAGCCGGCCGGGGCTCCAGGTCTTGGCGCTCGTTGCGACCCCATTACGTCTTTTTGCGTATTTTTTATCGTTTGCGCGTCCGGTAGCATGGCGCGCACGCGGCGTATTTTCATGCGTTGCGATAAAAATTATTCAAACCCCTTTCAGGAGACGTAATGGCTTTTATAGTCGTCCTCGCCGCACTCGTTTTTCTCATGTTTGCGGCCTACCGGGGCTACAGCGTGATTCTCGTGGCGCCGGTCGCCGCGCTCGGCGCTGTGCTGCTCACCGACCCGGCTGCCGTCGCTCCCGTCTTTAGCGGGATCTTCATGGAGAAGATGGTCGGCTTCGTGAAGCTCTATTTCCCCGTGTTCCTGCTCGGCGCCGTCTTTGGCAAGGTCATTGAGCTATCCGGGTTTTCGGAGGCGATCGTTGCCGCTGCGATTCGCTATATCGGGCGATCGCGCGCCAATGCCGTGATCGTCGCGGTCTGCGCACTGCTGACCTATGGTGGCGTCTCGCTGTTCGTGGCGGTTTTTGCTGTGTATCCGTTCGCGGCCGAACTCTATCGCCAGAGCAATATCCCCAAGCGCCTGCTGCCGGGCGCGATTGCACTCGGCGCGTTCTCGTTCACGATGGACTCGCTGCCGGGCACCCCGCAGATCCAGAACATCATCCCGACCACGTTCTTCAAGACGACCGCATGGGCGGCGCCGATTCTCGGCACGGTCGGCTCGTTGTTCATTATTGCGGTCGGCCTGCTGTACCTCGAATGGCGCCGTCGTGCAGCTGCGGCGCGCGGTGAAGGTTATGGCACGTCGCTCGTCAACGAGCCGGAGCGTGTCGAATCGACCACGCTGGCCAACCCGGTGCTTGCGATCGCGCCGCTCGTGCTGGTCGGTGTCGCCAACTTCGTGCTGACCAAGCTGATTCCGCAGTGGTATGGCGAGAGCTACACGGTGGCCGGCGATGCGTTGCCTGGCATTCATACGCCGATCGTCGCGCCCGTCAAATCGCTGGTCGCGATCTGGGCCGTGGAAGGCGCGCTGTTGCTTGGCATTCTGCTTGTCGTCGTCACGGCATTCCCGCGTGTGCGCCAGAAGTTTGCGAGCGGCACGAAAACGGCCGTCGGCGGCGCGTTGCTTGCGGCAATGAATACGGCCTCGGAATATGGCTTCGGCGGCGTCATCGCCGCATTGCCCGGCTTCCTGGTCGTGGCAGATGGCCTGAAGAGCATCCCGAATCCGCTCGTCAATGCGGCGGTGTCGGTGAGCTCGCTGGCGGGTATTACTGGCTCCGCGTCGGGCGGCATGAGCATCGCGCTCGCGGCCATGTCCGATCTGTTCATCAAGAACGCGCAGGCGGCCGGTATTCCGATGGAAGTCCTGCACCGTGTCGTTGCAATGGCGAGCGGCGGCATGGACACACTGCCGCACAACGGCGCCGTGATTACTCTGCTTGCCGTCACGGGGCTGACACACAAAGAGTCCTACAAGGACATCTTTGCTGTCACGGTGATCAAGACCTGCGCGGTGTTCTTCGTGATCGCCGTCTACTACATGACCGGTCTGGTCTGACCGGGTCTGACGGTCGTCTGCTCTTCCAACTCCTCCGGTAGCTCACGGAGGAGTTCGGCCATGCGTTTCACAATCGGCTAGAATCGCCGCACAAGACATCCCTCAGTCCAGCGCGTGCGACCCGGTTCGCATGAGCCCGACGCGTGTCGGGGCGGTTGCGCGCCCGATGCGGCGCATGTCCAGCCCATCGCCATCCTCATTCATTCCGATACTCCGATACCCACCATGATGAATCCGAGCTATACCGACACGCGTTTGCTGATCGACAACGTCTGGTGTGACGCCGCAAGCGGGAAAACGATCGACGTTCTCAACCCCGCGACGGGAAAGGTGATCGGCACGGTTGCACATGCGGGTATCCCTGACCTCGATCGCGCGCTCGCTGCTGCGCAAAAGGGCTTTGAAGTCTGGCGCAAGATCCCCGCTTTCGAACGCGCGTCCCTGATGCGCAAGGCGGCGGCTATCGTGCGTGAGCGCGCCGAAGCGATTGCCCGCTTGATGGTGATGGAGCAGGGCAAGCCGTTTGCCGAGGCGCGTGTCGAAACGCTGCTGGCTGCAGACATCATCGAGTGGTTCGCCGACGAAGGCCGCCGGGTTTACGGCCGTGTCGTGCCGGCGCGCAACCTGCAAGCGCAGCAGCTCGTGCTCAAGGAGCCTGTCGGGCCGGTCGCCGCATTTACGCCGTGGAATTTTCCGATCAATCAGGTGGTGCGCAAGCTCAGTGCAGCGCTGGCAAGCGGATGCTCGTTCCTCGTGAAGGCACCCGAAGAAACCCCGGCATCTCCCGCCGAACTCATCAGGGCGTTTGTCGACGCAGGCGTGCCGGCTGGCGTTGTCGGCCTCGTGTACGGCAACCCCGCGGAAATCTCGAGCTATCTGATTCCGCATCCGGTAATTCGCAAGATCACGTTCACGGGCTCGACGCCGGTTGGCAAGCAACTCGCCTCGCTTGCCGGCGCGCATATGAAGCGTGCCACGATGGAACTCGGCGGCCACGCGCCGGTGATCGTCGCAGAAGATGCCGATATCGCGTTCGCTGCAAAGATCGCCGGCGGCGCCAAGTTCCGCAATGCAGGTCAGGTCTGTATTTCGCCGACTCGATTCCTCGTGCACAACAGCATCCGTGAAGCGTTCAGCCGCGAACTCGTCAAGCAGGCTCAGGGCATCAAGCTCGGCGACGGTCTCGCCGAAGGCACGACGATGGGGCCGCTTGCGAATGCGCGCCGCCTGACGGCGATGTCGGCCGTTGTCGAAAACGCACTCGCGACCGGCGCGACGATTGAAACCGGTGGCGAGCGCATCGGCTCGGACGGCAATTTCTTCGCGCCGACCGTGATCACAAACGTGCCACTCGAAGCCGACGTGTTCAATAGCGAGCCGTTCGGCCCGGTTGCCGCAGTACGCGGCTTCGACACGCTCGAGGACGCTATCGCTGAGGCGAACCGTCTGCCTTACGGGCTGGCCGGCTATGCCTTCACGCAGTCCTTCCGTAACGTGCATCTGCTGTCGCAGCAACTTGAAGTCGGCATGCTGTGGATCAATCAGCCCGCCGCGCCGTGGCCGGAAGTGCCGTTCGGCGGCGTCAAGGATTCGGGCTACGGCTCCGAAGGCGGCACCGAAGCGATGGAGCCGTACCTCGTCACGAAGGCGGTGTCGGTGATGGCCGTTTAATTGGCAAAGCGCACATGAACGGTGGTGCAGGGCAGAACTGCACCACACGAAGCATGTTCTCCATCGCTTCATTTCTCCGCATCAATGCGCCGCTGTGCCTCCGATAGCGACTCGGTCGAACATCGGGCAAGCGTGATCCGCTGGCATCGCGCCTATCCAGTGACTTTTGGGAGGCGCGGACATGACCGGCGTGAACGTGCAATTCGGGTTCTTGTGCGTGCGATCGGCGCAGCACGTCAGGATATCGTTGACTGACCGAATGTTTTCCGCCGTCCAGCGATCCTGCTCCATGTCCTGCGTCGGCATCCAGTGACTCAGCGGAAAGGCATTGGCCTGCGCGTTGTTGGCAGGCGAACCCAGGCGACCTGCTGACATCGGCACGTAAGTACTGCAGCTGCGCTCATCGCCAATCCGATGGCAGCCGATACAGGTATTGCCCGGCGTGCTGATCGCCCATGATCGCCGCCACGAAGCGAAATCCGCACCGATATTCACATACTTACCCCACGGATCAGTGGGCACGTTATTCCAGACTTGCGCGATATACGGACTCTGAATAAAGGGACCCGCATCGTGACACGATGCGCACTGCGCAGCGGCCACTTCGCGTGGTGCTTTCCAGAACTCCACCGCGGACGGATGTCCGGCCGGCGCGACACGTTCGTTGGGTGGCGGGACGCGTGATGCGTCGATACCGACGTTGTCGCTCTTGTCCGCGCCTTGACCTTGGACCGGTGTGTGGGGCGGGGCGGCCTTCGATTGGAACCAGCACGTCTTTCCACTGCCGGTGTGATGTAAAACGATGTCGACCTCGTCAAAGTAATGACTCTTGTCGGGGTGCCGGTTGAGCGAATTGCGGCGGCAGTACACCGAAATCTGGGTGCTGCCGCGAGACAGATTGAGCACCTTGGAATAGGGCATGCATTGCCCGCTATTCGCCTGATCCGGAACAAGCAACGACGGCCGGTCGCACTGCTTGAGGTTCGTATAGTCCGTCGGCGTCTTGTTGTCGACGGTGATCGGGATGTCGGTGCCGCTATTGCAATCGAACGGGCAGATCTCGCCGATTTCCCGCGCGCATTGGTCGCCGTACTCGAGGACGGTCTGCTGGCCGGCACGTGCGTGCGAACCGGCGCTCGCGTAAGTATTCGACGAAGTGTTCGAAGGTGTCGAGTTTTTGGCGGACTTCGAAACCTTGGCCGCAAGATGCGAAGAGGGCGCGGCCTCCTGCTCCTGCCTGACTCCGGCAGTGGCGACCGCCGCGATGCCACAGACCATCGCGCACAGCATATACGCCGAGGCAAACGCAAGCCTCAACGCTGGCCTCCGAGTCCGCGACGTGACGCCTGAGACGCCGGGCTTCATCGCCACATCCCCTTATGCAGACGTCGGCGTGCGACCTCGGCGATCGCCTGCTTGTACTTGAGGTAGCCCGAACAGCGGCACAGATTGCCGCCGACCCACGTGTCGATCATCGAGTCGATATCGCCGGAACTCACGGGGTTGCGTTCGATGTGCTCAAGCATGGCGGTCGCCGCCGTAAGGAACCCCGGCGTGCAGTAGCCGCATTGAAACGCGAAGAGTTCGAGAAAGCGCTGCTGCAGATCGGACAGCACATTGTTGGCCGCAAGACTCTCGACGGTCTCGACGTGCATGCCTGCCACCGCGCCGAGCTGGGTCGAGCACGCCAGCGTTTTCTCGAGGACTGCGCCCGGAGCACTGCGCACGCCGACGGTGCAGGCACGGCATACGCCAATACCGCATCCGAACTTCGTGCCCGTGAGATCCAGCCGCTCCTGCAAGTACTCGAGCAGTGTCATATCCGCATCACGTGCATCGATCAAGTAGCGCGCATTGTTCACATGCAGCTCGAATGCGTCCGTGCTCATGTAAGGGCCTCGCGGATGCGTTGCGGCGTCACCGGCGTCGTTCGAAACCGAACCCCCGTGGCCATCGCCAGTGCATTGAGCACGGCAGGCGCGATCGGGCACATGACGGCTTCGCCGATACCGCGCCCTGCATGTTGGGCCTTGTCCGCTGGCGCAGTGATCGGGATCAAGGCCGCGTCAGGCATGTCGCTCATGCGAAGGATCTGATATCGATCGAGATTCCAGCCTCCGCCTCCGGGTCCGTCATCGCCCGGGATACAGTTCTCGCAGAGCACGTTGCCAATGGCCATGGCAATACCCCCGTAAAGCTGGCCCTCGACGATCGGCGGGCAGATCATCACGCCGGTGTTGACCGCTGCGACCACCTTTTCGACATGAACCCGACCGGTCTTCGTGTCGACTTCGAGCGCGACGAGCGCACCGGCAGGCGCATACGTGTCGCGACCGTAGTTCGAATTGATTTTCGTCGGTGCGCTCGACGGAGCCGCGCTTTCCGCTCTCGTCAGTTGCGTCAGTGTCTTGATGTCCGTGCCGGTCGCGACGAAATCGCAATCGACCTTGCAGGCCCCGGACTGGAACGGAAACGTGAAGCGCCAGAACGCGCCCGTGTAGCTTGCGTGGACGACGGCGATCGTATGGAGGCTATGGCGCTCGATCAGACTCCGGAGCATGGGCCACGTCAAAGGATGCAGACTGTTCGCCTTGAGCTTGGAGCGTGCCTTCGACACGGGCACCAATCTCCCTTCGACCCAGTGGATGTCGTCGGGTGTAAGAGTCGGGGCACTCCAGTAGATACGCGCGGCCGGAAGCACCGCCTGCAAATGCAGCACATGCGCCGCTTCCTCGACGGCATGGTGTTGATGAAACGCGCCGAGGCACGAGCTCGACGAACCGTAGGTCTTGCCCGGAATGTAGTGAGCGTCCGTGTACTTCGCGTAACTCGACAGCTGGAACGCATTGAACACGTCGATCTGACTCATCGCGATCGAGTTCGCGTTCTGTCCAAGCCATGTCGCAGGTGCGAGCGACAGCGTGGTGGCCGCGCCGTTTCCCATATCGGTGTAGGTCGTGCGCACGCGCAAGGTGGCATCGGGGAGAATCTCGATCATCCCGAACATGCCTTCGGTCGTGCCCGAACCGTACGCCTGGTTCGACATCGCAAAGCCAACGCCATACTTCTTGTTCCGACCGGCGCTGCCACGAGCACGCTCTGCCGCGACACGATGACGCTCTTGCCAGAGCGGGTGGCGACGCAAGGGCTCCATGATCTGATCGAGCTGAAGATCGAAGAGGATCGGAGCGCCGGTGATCGTTGCGCCTTTACCGGGGGCGAGCAGATTCGCTTTGCGAAGCTCGAAAGGATCCTTGCCAAGCCGTTGTGCCGCTTCGTCGATCAACGTTTCGATCGCGAGAAAAGCCTGTGGTCCGCCAAACCCGCGTTGTGAGCCGCCAAAGACGTCGTAACTGAAATTCGCCACACCATGTGAGCGCGCGAGCGGGATCTCATAGCAGCTCATCGCACTCATCGCTGCAAGGCTTGCCACGGCAGCCTGAAGGTTCGTCTTGCGGCCGCCGCTCAGCGTGAATTCACAGTCGATTGCTTCGAATTTGCCCGCCGGCGAGACCCATAGCGATTCGGTAAAGCTCGATTCACAGCGTTTGAGCCCCACTTGAAACTGCTCATAGCGTGACTGCTGCCAGCGCAGCGCGCCTTTGGCAAAAGGCGCCGCGAGCGCCAGGTAGATCGGGAAATAGGACTTGTCGCGGCCGCCGAAGCCACCACCCGGATAGCAGGCAATGATGTCGACGCCGCTGATCGTGATGTCGCTGTTGTTGAACAGATGGCAGGCGTTGTTGGCGTCGTCATTGGGGGACTGCGTGCCCAGCACAAGACGTAACGCTCCCTTGCTCGCATCGTAGTAAGCGAGTCCCGATTCAGGTTCCAGAAAGACCGGATCGATCGAGGGCGTGTCGAATCGACCGCCTTCATCGGTGCCGACCTTGATCCAGCCTTTTTCGGTTTCAGAGGTTTCCGCAGTCCGCCTGACTTGCTGGCCTACCGCATCCACATGGGCGTTGTAGACATCTCGCGACAAGGAGGCCTTGTTAAAGGGTTTGGACGGGTCACCGGGCAACTCAGGTGCACGGACATTCGTTTCATCGTAGGGGATCTTTCCGAGTGCAGCGCGGTGCGACGTGCCCAGCGGCGGACCATAGCGCACGACGTTGGAGTTGAAATCGAGTTGCCGCTTCGCGCGGCGATAGGTATCGAAATCGGCAAAAATCAGCAGGGCGGCGGGTTGGCCGTAGAAGTCAGGGGGCTGGTCCTTGCGAGCGAGCAGGGGAGGCTCCGTCGCACCTGACGATGTGTAACAGCGCGTGTCGATCTTGTGCCGCGAGGTCAGAGCATCGTCGATGATGGTGACGGGCTGATCATCGAGCATGCTCAGATCGATACCGGTGAAGTTCCGGTCGACGCGGTTGCAACGCACCGCATAGAGCCATTGCTCATCGGGCCATTTGAAATCGCGCGCTTTGAAGTCACGCGCATAGATTTTCTGACCGGTCACTTTCGGCAGGCCGTCGATTCGCCAACGCGCGACGCCCGGCCGGGCGGACCACTGCGGTCCTGCGTCCAGGCGTGTGTCGTCGCGAGGGTCCCGGAGGCTGTTCGCTTGTGCGTAACTGCCCGTACACTGGGCCATCGCCGGCAAGCTATGGATCGAGATCGCGATGGCCGTGCTGCTTCCCACCAGCTTCAGAAAGGTCCGACGGGTGACGGGTATCTCGTATGCCATCGCGCGCCTCCGCCTGCAGCCTCGTTCGCAAGGTGCCTGCTCGCGTGATGCGCGCCGTTAGCGCGCTATCCATTCGTAATCCGAATCGTTTCACTCGCGTGTTTCGATTCGAATGTGCGGTAATCGTATTGAGTACATTTAACGATTGCAAGGTATGGTTTTCCTGCGTGAAGCTATACGTTGCGTCTGCACCACCGAAAAGGAATGCTGTGAATCGAAATCAGCGCGCATCGCTTTTCTTTCGTGCCTGGCTCAGCGTGGCCGCGCTCGGGTTGATCATGGGCGTGTTGCTGTTCGTCGGCGCAGGCACGCTCAGTTACGTGCAAGGGTGGGTGTACTGGATCATCTTTGTCGGCGCATCGGCGTGGACGACCGATTACCTGATTCACCACGACCCGGCGTTGCTTGAACGAAGAATGCGAGGCGGCCCGTTTGCCGAAGGTCGGGGCGCCCAAAGGGTCATCATGACGCTCGCATCAGTCGGCTTTATCGGCTTGATAGTCGTACCTGCGCTCGACTATCGGTGGGGATACCCGCTACGCTGGACACATACGCCGTTTCTGGTCGAGTGCGCCGGGGTAGCCCTGGTCTGCCTCGGCTTCCTGGGCATCTACGCGGTCTACCGGGTCAACACGTTCGCCAGTGCGACCGTTCAAGTGGCCGACGAGCAGAAAGTCGTGACGACCGGCTTATATGGGTGGGTACGGCATCCGATGTATGCGACAGCGTCATTGATGCTGATCGGCTCGCCATTGACACTCGGTTCATGGCTAGGGATCGCCGTTTTCGCGGTGGTTGTCCCGACATTGATCTGGAGATTGCTCGACGAAGAGCGCCTGCTCAAGCAGACCCTTGCGGGATATAGCGCATATTGCGAGCAAGTCAGGTGGCGATTGATTCCGTATGTCTTTTGATTCAACGGCACCGTATATGCGACATCGGGCCGAGAAAGTACGCGGTGCTTAAAGGACGTTCGTTGTCAGACGTACCGAATGCCGACGGCATGGAGCTGCGCTGACCTCGTACGCTGACCTCATATTGGCCTGAGACGAAATCAGCCCTTTTTTTGTTTCATGAAGCGTAAAGCGAATCGTACGAGGCGCGGCATCGTTTCGGGGCGCCGCAGACGTGCGTCATATCCGGCAAAACGTCGATCATTTTCCTTCAGGCAGAGCCGCATGAGATCGCCAGGCGCGATCTTGCCCGTCGACACGTCCTGTGCGCCTTTAACGGTGAACTTGCTGTCCTGCCTGACTTCATTCCCGTCTGCGTCGAGCGTGCGCGCAACGCCGATTCGCTCCCAGACAAGAAATACCCAGACCGCAGCGACCTTGAGTTCAAAGCCGATCCGCGCATACCAGGGCAGGTTGGCGCGATACCATGCGACCCAGTTGGCAAAGAGGAGGATATGACGGCATTCCTCCTGAATGACGGGCTCGAACGTGTCCGTAAGCTCAGGCGGAAAAAGACCGGAGCGCCGCGCAACCTCGAAGAGTCCGAATGCGAAGAAACTGTCGATACATTCGCTGTAGCCAGTGACGAGATAGGCCCACTGTGTATCTTTCGGATACACATAAGGGGCTTCCTTTGCGAGTTTGATGCCGTAAGCCTCGACGAGACGGGACAACACGTCCTTGTGGCGGCTTTCTTCCCATGCATTCAGCGCGAGCGCGTGACGGACATCGATGTCCAACTGCTGGCTTGCGTAGGCCGCCATGCGCAGCCGCGCTTTTCCCTCGGTCTGCACCGCGATATCCCAGATCGGCAGCGAGACGATCTTGTTGCGTGTCTCGGCATCGAGATTCGGCCAACTCAGCACCGAAGGACGGTACGGGTTGAACGTCTCGCTGAACATGCGGCACATTTCACGCTTGTGCAAATCCGAGCCTGCCGGAAGCGGGCCGACGACCTTGCTTTGCCAATAACGCATCTTTCGATCCGCTGCTTCGAGCGCGGCCGCGTCGGGAGGTTCGAGTGGAAGCCGGGGCTCCATAAAACCGGGAACCAGATTCTCCGCGTCAAAAGCAGTTCCGCCCGCTGTCATCGGAATCGGATTGCGCATGCCCCAAGCTCCTACGTCATCGCATGCGAGCCAGAATACGTGATTTGAGAAAACGGCGCGCAGCGGCCCGGGACACGCTCATCGCGACGACTCAGGGTCTGGCGAGCGGCGCGTCGACCTTGCAGAATCCGGCGCCACGCGAGGCCCGTTGCACCGTTACGCTGCGCGGAAAATACGCTTGAAGAAATGGAGTACCGAGGCGAAGGCAGCCTTGATCCGCTGGCCCACCGTTCGCGCTGGCGAAGCATCTGTGTCGGGATACTGATGCGCTCTGGAGGCCTTGGAAGGGTTGTTTTCGTGGGGAGCTTGCGCTGCTGGAGTTCTTACGTAGGACGATGCCTGGCGCGCATTGGCACCTTCGTGAGGAAGCGTGTTACTCGGGGATGGGGCGATATGGACATCTCGGGCTGTCGCCAGGCGTTTGGCAGACCCGTACGCATCGCGCGTCAGATTCCAGAACCTGAACCCTTCACGAAACTCATTCGCCGTTTCCGACGTCATGAAGGCGGGATGTACCGCTTCGAGTTCATCAAAAAGACCGACATTGCGCATATCCCCTAAGCAAGCATATTGGTGAAGCTGCGCGATGAGGTCGCTACGCCGCTCTTGCGAAAACGCATTGAGAAGCGTATCGATGAGCGTGACATATTCAGCGACGAGCCCGGGCGGTAAGGTGGGGGCGCGAGCGAGCACGCCAAGCAGAGAATCGAAAGCAGGGCTGTCGCGATCCGTCTCGCGGGGAACGGCCCTGTCAGTCGCAACGACGAGCGTCTGCCAAAAGCGACCCGCATCGCACTGGCCCCGTTCACAGACGTACGTGACGACGTGAAAAAACTTCACAAACAGCGACGTAAGGCGCTGCAATTGCAAGAGCGGGGTCCTGGCATCGATGCCGTCCAGCGTGGTTGTGAGTTGCTGAAGCAGGTCGGGGCGCGTCAGACAACTTTGCATCGCGGCAAAATGCTGCGGGCCGTCGACGCATTCCGCCATCGCCCGGAGTCCTCTCACGCGCTCTTGAGCGCGATCTATTGAATCGAGCCGGCTCGATGACGGGTCTCCGGGTCGATCGCCGCCCTGAAGACCCACCTTTCCCGGTAGTCGCGTTGATGGCGGCAAGGTCGATTTTGTGTGCATAAAGCTGTGGCCGGAGACGCGGCCCATCGCGTTCGAGACGGCCGTCAGGCCCGTGGCAAGGCATTGACAAGAACGGCTGAATCCGTCGACTCCACGTTGTGTGACCCTGAGGACGGTGCCGGCACCATTGATTCCAGTGGCGATCGAGTTAAATACGTTGACAAGCATCGGCTATTTCCGTGGTGCGCACCGGGCTCGGGGCACGCGCCAACGAACGTTGGCGTATCGCCGCCAGGCCGCCCGGCGAGGTTGGAACTCGCTCAGTTTCCGTAAATATCGTCGCGGGAATTTACATATCTCGCTGCAACTCACCGCAGGCATGATGGGTTGAGGGTGAACGCGCGCGTGGTAACTGTAGTGATACCTAAGAGGAAGGTCGGGACGCCGAGCTATCGAGTTTGTTCGCTGATCATTTAGTTTACATAACGCAAATTATGCAGTGATCGTATGTGGGACCCAAGTAGAGATGTCGTATCTGGCCCAAATAGAAATGTCGCACCCGGGCCGCTTCCGGCGCATGCTTGCGGTGTTCAGCGCGCTGGGAGACGATCATGGATCGACGAGGATTGATCACCATGAGCATGAGCGAGTTCGATCGTCTCAAGGTCATTCAGGCGGTCGCCGACGGCCTGCTGATGCCGTGGCGTGCTGCCGAGCGGCTCGGTATCAGCCGACGTCAGATCGAGCGACTGACCAAGCGCTTCCGAGTCGAAGGCGCCATGGGGCTCACGTCTCGGCATCGAGATCGCCCGAGCAATCATCATTTGCCTGATGGACTGGCAGACCAGGCAATCGCGATCATTCGTGAGCGCTACCCGGATTTCGGGCCGACGTTCGCCAACGAGAAGCTGCGCGAATGCCACGGCATCGTGCTGGGTACTGAGACGCTCAGGCACCTGATGACGATCGCCGGCCTCTGGATCCCGCGCAAACACCGGCTGCCCCAGATCCATCAGCCGCGCGCACGCCGCGCGTGCCTGGGCGAGCTGATCCAGATCGATGGCTGCGAGCACGCGTGGTTCGAGGACCGCGCGCCGATGTGCACGCTGCTGGTGTTTGTGGACGACGCGACGAGCCAGCTGATGATGCTGCATTTCACCGCGACCGAATCGACCTTCAGTTATTTCGAGGCGACGCGCGCGTATCTGGAACGCTATGGCAAGCCGGTCGCGTTCTACAGTGACAAGGCCTCGGTGTTTCACGTCAACAAGCCCCCGGCGACGGCCCCGCAACCGGGCGTGACCCAATACGGGCGGGCCTTGTACGAGCTCAACATCGAGACCTGGTGTGCCAACAGCAGCGCGGCCAAGGGCCGCGTCGAGCGTGCGCACCTGACCTTGCAGGATCGTCTGGTCAAGGAGCTGAGGCTGCGTGGCATCAGCACGAAGGAGGCCGCCAATGCGTATGCGCCCTGCTTCATGGTCGACTACAACGCGCGCTTCGCCAAGCCGCCGAGGAGCAGCTTCGATGCGCACCGACCGGTGCGTGAAGACGAGCGGCTTGACCAGATCCTGACCTGGCGCGTGTTGCGCAAGGTCACCAACGTGCTGACGGTGCAGTACGACCGCGTGATCTATTTGCTCGAGGACACGCCGGCGAATCAGGCGCTGATCCATCGGTACGTCGATGTGGTCGAGTATCCGGACGGCACGGTGGAGATCTGGGCCAATGGCGAGTCGTTGCCGTACGTGCCGTATGACCGGCTCGCGCAGATCGATCAGGGCGCGGTGATCGATCACAAGCGCCTGGGTCACGCGTTGCAGCTCGCCGCCGCGATGCAGGCGCAGCGTGACGATCGCCGCACGCAACCGGCGCCGTCGCGCGCGCATCGGGATGAGGCTGTGCGCGAGCACTTGAATCGGCAAGGTCGCAAGACATCTCGAGCGATGACGGACGACGATTTTAAAGCCGCCCTGGAGCACGCAACACCGCACTGGAATCCGCAGAGTGGTCCACTGCACTAAGCCTCCACCACCCTGCTCTTCAACTTCAACTACGACATTTCTATCTAGCTCAAACCCCGACATCTGAACCCGGCCCCAACATCGTATGTAAGAGCAATATCCTAATGTCGTGTTTGAGCAAGATTGAAATGTCCGCTTTTGCCCGGCACGCAGGTTTGGACCGTGCACCTGGATCGGGACCCTCGGGTCAAAGACCCAATTTGAACGAAGCTATAAGTGTCTTTAGGCAGCGCGTGCCGCCGTCTCCCGTGGCGCGCTGCGCACCCTCGAACGGACCGGACTCGTCACCGTCGAAGTCATGCTGCGCGTGGCCGGGACACTGGGATTGATTGAGCAGCTCGAGGCTGTGTTCACGGTGCAGCCGGTAAGCATCGAACAAATGGAAGCCGAGGCCGCAAGCCGTTCACGCCAGCGCGCTCGCCGCAAAACGGATTCGAAATGAAGAAACTCGATGTGATCTATGCCGGCTGGGGAGAACGTTTTCCGCTAGCGCAACTGGCGGACGACGGTCGGAACGTCTTGTTTCAATACACCCCGCAAGCGCTCGCACTTGTTGGTGCCCTCGCCTAGCGTCGTAAAAGTCGGTTCGCGGGCGGGCTAGTGAAAACGCTTCATGGCGTGCAAACAAAGGGCTTCGGGCTACGTACCTCAACTAATTGAGCTATGCCAAACTTTTCCACCTGCGCGCCAATTGGTGTCAATGCCCGTTGGGCGCGCGGTGCCTCCTGTTCGAACTCAACCTTTCCGTCGGGGCCGAGAATGAAGTCACCGACATATACGACGGCACGCTGCGGGGCTACAAAGGCCCGCGACGCCATGTTCTTATCTCGAAGTTGCGCGCCATTGAACACGCTATACACGTAGTACCCAGGCTTCGCGTCGAATTCGAAATACCGCATTTCGCGAGCAGATGAATCTACAGATGCCTCCATCCTGTTAAAGCGAAAGCAATTTCCTGAGATGTTTTGCTGATTCAGGTCATATTCATCGAGATTCACCCCAAATTTCTGGTGTGCCCAAGGGCCATCGACCCGTATTCCATACACGATCGTGGTACGGTCGTCGGAGGGAACCTCTATGTTCGATAGAGTTCGCACGTTGTTGAGTTGACAAGCCGTGCAGGCCACACCGGCAAGGATCATGAGAATCAACGTTGTGACATTTTTCATGACAAGTCTCCGTGCATCTTAGTTGGTGGGGCGCACTATTGGCATGAGATACCTTAGCCATCATAGGCTGCGCCGTCTATCCATCATCCTGCGGCAATCAAGCTCTCAAGCCTCAAATTAGCATTCGTGAGCCGATAGACCGCAAGACGTAGCGTACTGAAGATTTTAATTTCTTATCACGCGATTTATCAGTGTACGCATCAGCGCTTTCTCTGATGATTGGCTTCAATTTGCCACTGCCGCAAGACAATCATTTGAAGAATAGTATTTGAATTGCAAAATCAACAATAAATTATTAATAATCAATCGACGATTGCGCACTCTACTGAGTTTTGTGTCAATGGCTTTGATGGTATTTCGAAACACAATTTGAAGGCAATTGATTGCGTGTAGCGCTCGATAGTTTAACGAGACGAAGCGACGCACGAGTAAATTTTCGTCTAATTGCATAGAATATTTCGAGGAAAATAAAATGCCAGCCGGAACCTACACAATAAGTGAAGTGCAGTTACCTATCCCCTTCGGTATCGCCGGGCACAATATGCTCGTACTCAAAGATCCGAATGGAAATATAATTGGGGAACTTGATGGGCTCGCGACAGGCTCTGACGGATCGATTAAGCCTATCGGATATTTGCCGTCAGATACGTTGCAGGTGTACTCCTATAATCAGCCCACTTACACTTGACCGAACAATAGTAAGAAAAACGCGCCAACCTGCCCAACGGTACGTCCCAACAACATTGCGTTCATGGCGCATATGGCCGCAGGCGAAAACTGAGAAAAGCAGGAAGTTGCTGCCGGAACCTTTCGACATTGCATGCCGCTCGCCTTTGATCAACCACGGCCCTCTCCTCGCGAACGACGCCGCGCGCGGCGGCGTCGATACCCACCTTCGATCACGCCAAACCGTTGCAGTCGGGTCCGCACGACGCTGCGTGAAATACCGAGTAGGTCGGCGGTCTGGATCTGATTTCGCCCCGCGTAGTCGAACGCGGCAAGCATGATGGCTTTGTCGACCGTTTCATACAGGTCGGGGACATCGAGCGACAACAATTCGGTGAGATGTGCGCGCAGCCGCATCAGCGCGTCGGATACATCCGCTGGCGCGGTGGGTCCGCGCTTTGGAACATCGAGGCCGAGGTTGCACGCTTTCAGGATGCCTGCCGGGCTCGCCAGCAACGCCCGTTGAATGGCGCTTTCGAGTTCGCGTACATTGCCGGGCCAGTCATACGCGAGCAACGTCGCTTCGGCATTCGCCGACAACATCGCCAACGACATCTGCGATCGATTGCGATACTTTTCGATGAAATGCCGGGCAAGTGGAAGGATGTCGCCGGGGCGCTTCCGCAAGGGTGGAATCTCGAGCGACACGACGCGCAACCGATAGTACAGATCCTCTCGAAAGCGCCCCGCCTTCGTGCGCTCCCAAAGATCGACGTGGGTTGCGGCAATGATCCTGACGTCGACAGGCAACGCTGTGCGCGACCCGATACGCGACACCGTACGCTCTTGTAGCACGCGTAACAGTTTGACCTGCGCGTTTGGCGACAGCTCACCGACTTCGTCGAGAAACAAGGTGCCACCGTTGGCCGCTTCGAACCAGCCGGCTTGCCGCTGCACCGCACCCGTGAACGCGCCACGCTCGTGACCGAAAAGTTCGCTTTCAAGCAACGTATCGGACAACGCCGCGCAATTGATCGCGACAAACGGCCCGTTACTACGCCGACTCTGCCGATGGATCTGCCGTGTCACCCGCTCCTTACCCGAACCCGTCTCTCCGAACAGCAGTACTGTGGCCTCACTCGGTGCAATACGCTCGATGCGCGCAAGCAGCGCCCGGGACGCCGGGTCGCAAAAGAGCGGCACGTCCTCGTAAGCATCGGGGGGAACGGGTAGAGAGACACTCAAATCGATCCCGTGCAGGTCACATGTTGAGCCTTCACCATACCAGCCGTTTCAAAGCTGTTGAAAGTCTTAAATTAGAAATGCTTATGACGCGGTAACACTTAAGAAAACCTATGCGACACGTACTTAACAGCGACCCGTGTCACTCCACGATTTGGAATGCACCGCACTGGCATGTGTAGATCGCGTGGTCGATTCGAGAACACTGTGTGTTGCACTGCTGCACAAATTTATCCAGTGATCGCTCGCGTTCGTTCGATGCTTATCGAGCCACGTCATAAGCGCGCCGCATGTAGGCCGGTAGTCGGCGATGACGCCATCGCGCCGTCGCGCGAACAACGCGTGGCATACACCTTGCAAATGGAAATGCTCCATTCAGTGACGCACGCATAGTCAGTCAGTGCACCGCGTTCGCTCGATTTCCATCGCGACACTTTCCAGGTTCATTGATGCCCCCAGCCTCCCCCGCTACGACTGACATCCCGCCGCTGCCTGGTGACCCCTTACGCTTTATCTTGCACTTCGTTTTGCGCTTCCGTGCGTGGTACGTCGCGATTGTGATCGCCGAAATCGGCGCGGCCGGCACGTCCATTCTGATTCCGTATGCGATCGGCTCGATGGTCCACGTCGTGTCAAGTGCGGTCTCGTCGCCCTCCCATCAGACCAACGACGCGCTGTTCGCCGAGATCACACGGGGTCCGCTCGTACTGTTCTGCGCACTCGCGTTCGGTGAGGTCGTATTCGCGCGCGTGGGTGGCGCATGCCAGATCTGGGTGGGTCCGCGACTGCGTGCAGCCGTTGCGCGTGACATGTATGCCTATTTGCAGAACCACTCGCACCGTTACTTCACGAACCATTTCGCGGGCGCACTTGCGCACCGGATTTCCGAAACGAGTTCGGGCGTGAGCCAGACGCTCTGGGCCGTGTTGTTCGACTTCCTGCCGATTTTCGTGACGCTTACGATCTCGACCGTGCTGCTCTACCGCACATCCGGCTTGCTGGCCGCCGTGATGCTCGGCTGGTCGGTGGCATTCGTCGGCATTTCCTATTTCCTCGCCAGGCGTTGCCAACCTTATGCGCAACGCAGCGCCGCGGCGCGTAGCGAGACGAATGGCAAGATCGTCGATGCGGTATCGAATCTCTCGAGCGTGCGGTTGTTCTCCCGCTTCGCGTACGAGGTCGGCTATCTCGCACGCTTTCTCGAACGCGAGAGCCGGATTTCGCATGCAACCGGTTTGCGCATGGAATGGATCCGCTGGTTCCAGTTCCTCGCGGCCATGCTGCTGAAGGTCGCAACGCTCTATATCGCAGTGAGGCTTTGGCGCGACGGGGTCATTGGCGTCGGCAGTTTCGTCACGACGACCAGCCTGGCGCTGCTCGTGATCAGCGACACACGAAATCTGAGCAGGCGCTTTCTCGAGTTCTTCGAGTTCGTCGGCAACGTGGAGAACGGCGTCAGGACGATCGTCCGGCCGATCGAGATCGTCGACAAGCCTGACGCGACGGATGCCGTCTTTGCCCAAGGCCGAATCGTGTTTCGTGACGTGCGCTTCGGCTACAAGGCTGACAAGCCCGTGTTCGATCATCTGAACCTCACGATCGAGCCGGGCCAGCGCGTGGGCCTCGTCGGCTTCTCGGGCTCAGGCAAGTCGACGCTCGTCAATTTGATCCTCCGTCTCTACGACCCGCAGGCGGGCTCGATCGAGATCGACGGCGTCGACATCCGCGACGTACGTCAGGTCGCGCTGCGTTCCCAGATCGGATTGATTCCGCAGGACCCGAGCCTGTTTCATAGAACCCTCGCTGAGAACATCGGTTACGGTGACATCGATGCCTCGGACGACTCGATTCACGATGCCGCCCGACGCGCCCATGCCGACGGCTTCATCGGCAAGCTCGACAAGCGCTACGACTCGCTCGTCGGCGAACGCGGCGTCACGCTCTCAGGCGGACAGCGTCAGCGCATCGCGATTGCACGGGTGATCGCGAAAAACGCGCCGATTCTGATTCTCGACGAAGCGACCTCGAGCCTCGATTCGGTGACCGAGCGGGCCATTCAGGAAACGATCGACGATCTTTCGGGTGCGCGTACGGTCATTGTGATCGCCCATCGCTTGTCGACGATCGCTCACCTCGACCGCATTCTCGTATTCGACGCAGGCCGCATCGTAGAAGACGGCAGTCACGCGGCGCTCATCGAGCGCGGCGGCAGATACGCGCAACTTTGGACTTCGCAATACGGCGAACCACCCGCGCGCCCTGCCGCAACACCGCGCGAATTCGAAGCCCGCTCGGCCAGCCCCGTCATGAACTGATCCGACCGGCGGTCGATTCACTGCCGCGCATCCCCCGCATTCATTCAATCGTAGCGAGTCTCTATCGCCGCGTGGATTCACTCGCCATTTGAATGGAGTCGAACAGGGTCAATAGGCGATTTAGAACATAAGCAAACGAGAAATGGTTGTTTTTTCGGCCACGGTCTCAAAGGTAAATTGAATTTCAATCAAACAGCGTCATCGCGACGAACAAGCTTAAACGGATGAGCACAAAAACGTTATGAGAAGAACGATTCACGCACACACGCACAAGGGTATCGGTACGGGGGTACGCATTGATCGGTCGGCGTTTGCCATTCCATTCACACGCAGCAGACTCCTGCACGTGCTGATCGCGAGCGGGGCACTATCGATCGCGCCGGGCGTGGCACATGCCGACGAAAACGACCCGCAATCAGGCAATACGCCAGGCAACAACGCCGCTGCGCAGAAAGGCACTGGCAAAACCTCATCTGACGGTGGAGCACAACAAGCTCAGGTCGCCACCGTCGTGGTGCACGCTAAAAAGGAATCACGCGTCGACGCAGTGAAAGACAAGCTTGCCGATATACCGGGCGGCACGAGCGTCATCGATAACACCGCTGTTGGACAGGCAAGCGTGCAGACCAACGCCGACGTGCTCTCATTACAGCCCGGTGTGTTTGCACAATCGGCGGGCGGCACCGACGGTCCGAAGATCTCGATTCGCGGATCGAATATCCAGAGCGGCACGAACTACTTTCGCACCGGCATCTTGTTTTCGTTTGACGGACTACCCGTCACGGGTCCCGGTGGCACGCCGTATGAATTGTTCGAGCCGCTGGGGCTCGCGTACACGGAAGTGTTACGCGGCGCCAACGCGTTCGATGCGGGTGCGCTCGAGCTCGGCGGTGCGATCAACTACGTAACCAAGACAGGCTACGATGCCGCGCCCTTCCAGGCGCGCTTCGAAGCCGGCAGTTTTGGCTATACGAAGGAACAAATCAGCTCGGGTGCCGTGATCGGCAACTTCGACTACTACGCGAGCATCACCAACTCCTATCGAGCCGGCTATCAGGTCAATTCGGCGACGAAGGCCACGGGTGTCGTCGCAAACTTCGGCTACCAATTCACCTCCGACCTCAGCACGCGCCTGTACATTCGTTACCGAAGAACGAATCTCGACTATCCGGGCTCGCTGACGAACGCACAGATCGCGGCAAACCCGCGACAAGCGCAGTACCCGTACTACACCGACCAATATCACTCGTACCGGCTGCAACCGGGCTCGGTCTGGATCGCGGACGAAACGACGTACAAGATCGATTCCAACTCTCAGATTGTCGGCGGCTTCGTCTATCACAACTATCCGATCGAAATCGGCGAAGGTGCGAACTGGGGCATCTGGGGCTTTACCGACATCAGCGGCGTGCTCCAGTACAAGCGAGTCGACACGATCGCGGGGCGCGAAAGCGATACGCAGATCGGTGTGCTCGCCACGCGCAATCTGAACGGTTGGCAGGACACGGTCGTACGTATTCCGACGGGCGCGACCGCAAATGTGCCTGTCGGTGAAACGATTCGTCGTGCCGAGTACGGCGGTCAGGACATTACGTTTCACGCGAGCAACAACACCGAGATCGTGCCGCGCTGGTGGCTGACGACGGGCCTCGCTTTCGCCAATTCGCAGCGTTCGACTCAGGTCGTGTTTCCGCAAACGCAGTATCCGGGCGTCAGCCGCAGCACGTGGAACTTCTCGCCGCGCATTGGCCTCAAGTTCGAACTCACGCCCGACATCTCGATCTACGGCAACGTGAGCCGCGGCGCCGAGGCGCCAATGTCGTGGGAATTCCTCAGCGGCACGAACTTCGCCACGGGCGTCACCAAGGGGCTCGCAGCCGGCACCGTCGACCTGCAAGACGAAACCGCGACGACCTTCGAACTCGGTACGACCGGCACGATCTCGAACAACAAGTGGACGTTGGCGATCTATCGATCCAATGTCAGCAACGAGTTGCTCGACGTCAACACCGGCACGATCGCGAACCCGCTCGTCTCGTACTACAACTCGTCGCCGACGATCCACCAGGGTGTCGAGGCGAGCCTCGAGACACAGCTTTTCGCACGCCCTGGCTATGCCGTCACCTATCGCCAGGCCTATACGCTGAGCGACTTCCACTACAAGCACGACCCGGTGTTCAACAACAACCGTCTGCCGGGGCTGCCCGTGCACTACTACCAGGGCCAGTTGCGTGTCGATACGACACTGGGCTTTTACGCGGCGGCCAATGTGACGGCATCGTCGAGTGTCTGGGACGACTATGCGAACACAACCGAAACCCCGGGCTACACGGTGTTCGGCGCAACGCTGGGCTGGGAAAACAAGAGCTGGTCGACGTTCCTGAACTTCACCAACCTCACGAACAAACACTACGCGAACACGGTATCGCCGACCTACAACAACAACCACGTCGATACCGCACAGCTCACCCCGGGCGATGGCTTCGGTGTATTCGCGGGCGTCGAATACTCGTGGAGATAAGCATGCCGAGTCCGACTTTGAAGACGCCAAGCCTCCTTCACGCCGCGTTCGTCGCGGTACGTCGAGCGCCTCGTGTGTGCATGCGCGGCGTTCGCTCGAGCCGGTTGGCCGTCGCTGTGCTCGCGGGCGCGGCACTTGCCGTGGCGGCGGGCTGCGACAGCTCGGCGTCGCAGCGTCCGCCCTCGCCGGCAGCCGTACCGGCGGCTTCAGGTTCGTATCCGGCCACCAGCTACTACGAGCAGTCGCCTGGCAAAACAGGCGGCACCTTGCGCGTATCGGTAGCAGCCGATACGGGGTCACTCGATTTTCATGCGATCTCCGATACCAATTCGCAATGCCTCGGTCGCTTGATCTACGACAACCTCGTCTACCTCGACGACAAGGGACACGTGACGCCGTGGCTCGCGAAGTCATGGACGGTTTCACCTGACGGCAAGACTTACACCTTCCACCTGCGCGACGACGTGACGTTCAGCGACGGCACGAAATTCGACGCACAGGCGGTGCTCGTGAATCTCGAGCATATGCGCGATCCCGCGACCAAATCGCCGCTCGCGGCAGCGTATATCGCGCCCTATGTCAGCGGCAAGGTCATCGACGCCACCACGTTCGAAGCGACGCTGAGCCAGCCCTATACGCCGTTTCTCAACGTGCTCGCGCAGTCCTGGCTTTCGATGGAGTCGCCCAGGGCGATCAAGGATCACCCCAAGCAACTCGGCGAAGCCCCCGTCGGCTCCGGACCCTTCGTCGTCGAAAGCTATACGCGTCAGCAAGGCATCCGGCTGGTTCGACGCAAGGACTACCACTGGTCACCCGATTTTCTCCATCACGCGGGACCCGCCTATCTCGAACGCATCGATATCGACTTCGTGCCTGAAGCGATGGTCCGCTATACGTCGCTCGCGGCCGGCCAATACGACCTGACGATCGATGCCCCGGCGCAGGACGCCGCGGCGATCCGCTCGAATCCGGACCTTGTGTTTGAGGCCCGCATTCGCCAGGGCAACCCGTATCGTGGATTGACGTTCAACACATCGAAGCCGCCGTTCGACGACGTGCGCGTGCGCAAGGCGGTGGCCGATTCGATCGATCGCGACGGCATTGCGCGCATCGTCGGCTTTGGGGAATTCGCGCCAAAAGCCGATTTCCTCGCGGTGAACACGCGCTACTACGACCCCGCATATCGCACGACGCTCAAATACGACCCGGCGGCCGCGAATCGCCTGCTCGATGAAGCGGGTTGGACGGCGCGCGACGCTGCGGGCTACCGCACACGCAATGGGCAGCGACTCTCGGCCGAAGTGCTTGTCTATCAAAGCCCATCGGTCTCGACGGCCGGCGTCGTTGCGGTGCAGTCGGACGCGAAGAAAATCGGCGTAGAACTCAAGCTCGTCGCGCTGCCGGTCGCTCAACTCCTGGAGCGGCGCAACGCCAACGACTATCAGGCCGTTGCGGGAGGCGTCTGGCACACGAATACGCCCGACGGGCTCTACATCCTCTATGACAGTCACGAAATCGTCTCGGCTCGCCGCGTCGGCCAGAACCTGTCCCGCCTCAGCGATCCGACGCTCGACGACACCCTCGAACGCGCACGACACAACGCAGACCCCGTCGAACTCCAGCGCCTCTACAGCAGTGCACAGCAACAATTGACCGCGCTGGTCCCTGCGGTACCGCTGTACGACAACTATTCACTGATTGCGTATCGGCGCGGCATCAAGGATGTCGTGTTCGATACATCGCACAACACGCCGTTTTTTACGAGTGTCTGGCTCGACAAAGGAGCGTCATGAATCTCGCCCGGCATATCGCCTTACGCCTTTTACTCGGCATCGGTGTGCTATGGGGGGCCGCGACGCTGACTTTCGTGATGATCAATACGACGAGCGGCGACGCAGCGGTCACCATTCTCGGTGGACCCGATGCGTTGCCCACGCCTGAAGCGCTGGCCCGTGTGCGCGAGGAATACGGACTCACACAGCCATTGCTCGTTCGCTATACCCACTACCTCGCGCGGCTCGCCCACGGCGACCTCGGCGAGTCTTATCGGCTCCATATCCCGGTCGCTCGCGCGATCGCGCAACAGATCGGCCCGACGATCCGACTCGCCGCAGCCGCCGCGTTCGTATCGGTCGCGTTCTCGTTGACGTTCGCGCTGCTGACGGCGGGCCGCGCGCGGTGGATCAAGTCGACGGCATCAGGCGCCGAACTCGTCACGACTTCTACGCCGGCATTTGTCACCGGCATCTTGCTGCTGATCGCCTTCTCGTTTCGGCTTCACTGGTTTCCGGCGGCCGGCAGCGATGGATGGCGCGCGCTGGTGCTGCCGACCATCACGCTCGCGCTCCCGCTCGCGGCCGTGCTGTCGCAAGTGTTGCGTGCCGAACTCGACGACGTACTCGAGCAGTCATTCATTGCCATGGCGCGCGCACGTGGCCTCTCGGAAGCCGGCGTGCGGCTCGGGCACGCGCTCCGACACGCCCTGATTCCGCTTGTCACGCTATCGAGCTTCGTGCTCGCGGGTCTGCTCGGCGGCGCTGTCGTCACGGAATCGCTGTTTTCCCGCCAGGGCATCGGTCGTCTGATGCTCGATGCGACCACCAATAAGGACATTCCGATCGTGCTCGGCGTCACATTGATTTCAGCGTCGGTCTATGTCGTCGTCAATTTCGTCGTCGATCTCGCGCATGTCGCGATCGATCCCCGGCTCGCCGATGCGCCCCGCTAGCACGTCGATATCGGCATCCCGATTACCTATTCAATACGTCACCATGGTTGCTACCTTTCAAGCCCATCCGATCCTCTCCGAGTCAGAGCGCGCGCTCAGAGACCGCTTTCAGCCCATCTTCGACGAGATCCGAGACGGTGCCATCGCGCGTGAGCAATCGCGCGAGCTCGCTTTCGAATCGGTCGAGCGCCTGCGCAAAGCAGGTTTTCTGGCGCTACGGATTCCACGAGAGCACGGTGGAAGCGGTGCGACTCTGCCCCAGTTGTTTCGCTTGCTCGTCGCGCTCGGCGAAGCCGACTCGAATCTGCCGCAAATCTTGCGCGCGCACTTTGCATTCGTCGAGGGTCGGCTCAATGCGCTCGACGACGACAATCGTGAGCTGTGGTACGCACGTGTGGTCGATGGCGCGCTGTTCGGGGCGGCGATGGCGGAACGCACCGCCGCGACCGAAACGACGGTCACACTGACGCGTAGCGACGGCGATCGATGGACGCTCAATGGCGACAAGTACTACAGCACGGGCACGATCTACGCGAACTGGATCGTGGCCGCAGCGCGAGATGGGGAAACGCGTGTGAGTCTCGCCGTGCCGAGGGATCGACCGGGCGTGAGCGTCGTCGATGACTGGGACGGCTTCGGTCAACGCCTGACCGGCAGCGGCACAACGCGCTTTCGTGACGTTCATCTCGACGACGACCATGTGATTCGACGGTTCGAAGCGGGTCAGCATCCGTCCGACACGTATATCACGGCGTTCTATCAAACCTTCCACCTTGCAGCGCTCGCAGGCATCGCCAACGCGGTGCTTCGGGACTCGATCGCGTTCGTTCAGGCAAAGACGCGTACTTTTGGCGTGCCGGGTTTGTCCGAGCCGCGTCATGATCCCCTCGTCCAACGCGTGGTGGGTCGCTTGTCGAGCCTCGCCTTCTCGGCGAATGCGATCGTCGATCAGGTCTCGGCGACGATGCAGGCCGTGCACGAAGCACGACTTGCCGGCACGTCGGTGCCGGCCGACTACGCGGCAGCCGATATTCAGGCCTTTCAAGGTCAGCAAATTGCCATCGGGCAAGTACTCGAAGCCACGACGTTGCTGTTCGAAGTCGGTGGCGCATCGGCCGTCAGCGAATCGCGACGCCTCGATCGTCACTGGCGCAACGCACGCACGCTTGCGTCGCATAACCCCGCCATCCAGCGCGAGCGCGCGATCGGTGATTTCTATCTGAACGACAAGACGCCCGATGCGGCCTGGCGTGAAGCATTCGAAAAGACATCCACGGAACCCGCTACGCCGCACACCGGCGGTCAACCCGACGTCGGCGACGTGGTGCTTGCGCACGCCGCCGAAGAACGCGACGCCGCATAACGGCCGCGGCAAGGAGCGTCTATGAGCGATAACGCGAACCGCACCCTCTTTATCGATCCGTCGGGTGGCGAATCCACTGACAGCGGCTTGCACCGCTTTGCGGCGTCCGCACTAAGCGGCGCCCCCAGCGCTGCACGCACGGCATGGGCATTGCGGTTCAGTACGGCATCGCTGCGGCGTTTGCTTCGGCATGCGCTTCGACGGCCGGGCCTCGTGCTGGCCGCCCTCTTCGTGGCAGCGCTCGCAATCGCGGCCATTCACCCTGAATGGTTAAGCGCCAACGACCCGCTCGGTGCTGATGCGCAGCTCGCGTTTCTGCCACCAGGCATCGGCCATCTGCTCGGCACGGACGAAAACGGGCGCGACGTGCTGACGCGGCTGATCTACGGCGCACGCCCGTCGTTGATCATGGGCGTCTGCGCGACGGCAATCTCGCTGATTGGGGGTGTCGTTCTCGGCTTGCTCGCAGGCCTCGGCCATCGCGCCATCGACAGCGCTGTCATGCGCTTTATCGACATCTTGCTCGCGTTTCCCGACCTGCTGCTTGCGCTCGTGATCATCGCCTTCTGGGGGCAAGGCGAGTTCAATGCGATCCTCGCTGTGGGTCTTGCAAGCGTACCGCGCCACGCGCGAATGGTGCGTGTGCAGACACGCGTGGTGCGCTCGGCCCAATATGTCGAAGCCGCTCGCACGCTCGGTATCGGCGGTTCGCGACTCGTGCTGCGCCACGTTTTGCCGAACGCGATCAAGCCGATCCTGATCCTGTCGATCATCAGCATCGGCGGTCAGATCACGGCGGGCGCATCGTTGAGCTTTCTCGGGCTCGGCGCGCCCCCACCCTCGCCCGAATGGGGATCGATGCTGTCGACCGGTCGCGAATTCCTGGCCAACGCGTGGTGGCTCACTGCAATGCCGGGCATTGCCATTACCCTGACCGTCCTGTCGATCACGGCACTCGGCCGCGAACTGCTGCGCCGTCGCGAGGGCAAGCGATGAGTGTTCATCAAGCCACGCAGGCCATCGCGTCACCGCTGATCGAGGTCGAGAACCTTCGCGTTCGCTTTGGCGCGCACGCCACGCCCGTCGTCCGCGGTATCTCGTTCGCCGTGCATCCTGGCGAATGCGTCGCCCTCGTGGGCGAGTCGGGCTCCGGCAAAAGCGTGACGTCGCGCACGCTCGCAGGCCTCGCCGGCCCCGATGCACATATCGAGGCGACGCGTTTGCGGTTCGGCGGCGAAGACCTGCTCGACTTCGATGCGCGTGCATGGCGCCAAGTGCGCGGTCAGCGCATCGGCTTTGTCATGCAGGACGCGCTTGGCTCGCTCGATCCGTTGCGTCGCATTGCGCAAGAGATCGAAGAACCGCTGAAGTTGCACACGCCTCTGACGGCTGCGCAACGCAAGGCCAAAGTCATCGCCCTGCTCGACGCCGTCGGTATGCCGGAGGCCGCGATGCGCGCCCAGCAGTATCCGCATCAGCTGTCGGGTGGCTTGCGTCAGCGCGCGCTCATCGCGTGCGCCATTGCGTGCGGCCCGCAGTTGCTAATCGCCGACGAACCGACGACGGCGCTCGATGCCGTCATTCAGGCTAAGATTCTTTCGCTGCTCGAATCGCTTCGTTCAGAACGGAACGGCATGTTGATCGTCACGCACGACTTCGGCGTCGTGTCGCGCCTCGCCGATCGCGTGCTCGTCATGCAACACGGGGAGATTGTCGAACAGGGATCGACCGACGCCATCCTGCGCGACCCGCAGCATGCCTACACGCGTGCGCTGATCGGCGCGGTGAGCGCGGTGCACGAACGACGCCTCCGTCTGCTTCGTGCAACAGCCGACGCGGCCGCGCCTGACGCCAATTCGCCCTTGCCTGCCGAGTCTTCGGACGCCGTATCGTCTTTGATCGACGTTCGCGGCCTCAGCAAGAGTTTCGTCGGCCCTGACACGAAGCGGCGTGCTGCTGTCGCGGATGTGTCGTTCACGCTCGGACCCAGCGAGACACTCGGCATCGTGGGCGCATCGGGCTCGGGAAAGACGACGGCGATGAGGCTCGTGCTCGGTCTGGAGCAGGCCGACCGCGGTTCGATCGTCGTGCGCGGCAAAGATTGGACGACGCTGTCGTCCCACGAGCGCAACAGCGAACGCAAGCACGTGCAGATCGTCTTCCAGGACCCGCTGCGTTCATTCGATCCGCGCTACACGGTCGAGCGTGTGATCGGGGAAGCGCTCGACGCCGCAGGTCATCCGCCTGGCGCTGCGCGCCGCAAGCGCGTGGTCGAACTCCTGCAGCTCGTGAGCCTCGACGCGCACTTCGCGACGCGGCGTCCGATCGAGCTGTCGGGTGGACAACGTCAGCGCGTCGCGATTGCGCGCGCGCTCGCGCCCGAACCCGAAGTGCTGATCTGCGACGAGCCTGTTTCGGCGCTCGACGTTGTCGTGCAGGCACAGATCCTCGATTTGCTCGCGGATCTCAAGCGTCGCCTCGGCCTGTCCTGTCTGTTCATTTCGCATGATCTCGGCGTGATTCGCACCGTCAGCGACCGCGTCGTGGTCATGCGCGACGGCGCCATCGTCGAAACGGGCCCGGTCGATGAAGTTTTCGACAATCCGCAACACGAATACACGCGAGCGTTGCTCAACGCGATTCCCCATATCACGACTTACCGGAGTGCCGCCGATGCCTAAACAACTGCACGTCAACCTGTTCGAAATGAACTGCGTGAGCCATATCGTTCACGGTATGTGGGCGCATCCCGACAATAACCGCCATCGGTTCAACGACCTCGCATTCTGGACCGAACTCGCACAACTGCTTGAATATGGCACGTTTGATGCCGTATTTCTCGCGGATGTGGTCGGCGCCTACGATGCGTTCCGCGGCAGCGCGGAGACGTCGCTGCGCGAGGCCGTTCAGATTCCGAACAACGATCCGCTGCTCCTGATTCCCGCGATGGCGCAGGTCACGCAGCATCTGGGTTTTGGTGCAACGTTCTCGACGACCTATGAACCGCCGTTTGCGTTTGCGCGTCGCATGAGCACACTCGATCACCTGACCAAGGGCCGTGTGGCGTGGAATATCGTGACCTCATATCTGCCCAACGCCGCACGCAATTTCGGCCTGGAAGGCGAGATCGAGCACGACAAGCGCTATGCGATCGCCGATGAGTATCTCGACGTGCTTTACAAGCTCTGGGAAGGATCGTGGGATGACGATGCAGTCATCGTCGATCGCGACAATCGCGTCTACACGGACCCCCGGAAGGTGCGTTACATCAACCACGTCGGGCCGAATTTCAAGGTTGCCGGGCCACACTTGTGTCAGCCGTCATTGCAGCGTACACCGTTGCTATACCAGGCGACCGGATCGGCCGCGGGTTCCGAGTTTGCGGGTCGTCACGCAGAAGTCGTCTTTACCGGGGGCATGAATCCGCAAGCCGTCAAACGCAATATCGCCAACATGCGGGCTCGCGCACAGGCACATGGGCGTTCAGCGTCGAGCATCAAGTTCATTACCAGCGCGGCGGTCATCGTGGCCAAGACCGATGCCGAGGTGTCGGACAAGATCGCGCGATATCGCGAGTTCATCAGCGTCGAAGGCCGGCTCGCCCATTCGCAATCGGGCGTCGATCTCACGCGATATCCGCGTGACGAAACACTCGGCGCGATCATAGAGCGACGCGACCCGGGCTGGGAAACGCTCGGCGGCCGCTACGCCGCGCATCAAACGGTCGGTGAGGTGCTCGACCGGCTCGGGGGCATCTCGCAAGGACGCTTCTATGTCGCGGGCACGCCCAAGGTAGTCGCCGACGAGATCGAGCGCTGGCTCGACGACGACGGCATCGACGGCATCAATCTCGTGCAGTACTTGTCGTTTGAGACGGCGCGGGACTTTATCGAACTCGTGGTGCCCGAACTCAGGCGTCGCGGTCGGTTCCGCGAAAGCTACAACGACGGCGAGACTTTGCGCGAGCGCCTGTTCGGGCCGGGCCATGCGCGATTGCCCGCCGACCACTTCGGCGCACGCTATCGGCACAACCCCGACGCGCTTAGCGAGCCTGCGCGCCCACTTGAATTTGTACCGGCCTGAGGTACGTATGCGGTAAGCATTCATCGTGGACGGGTTGAGGATCGCCTTATCAGCATCCCTAACAAGATCATGATGAATCATTGGTTCTACTCCTGCGTATCCGTTTGCTAACGTTGAGCGACACCCGCATGGCCTGCATTGAATCGCAGCGTACTGCGTCCCCCGCCGAACACTGATGCCGATGCTCATATGAACGCACTCGTCCTATCCGATACCCATGTGCTCGCCGCACAGGCATTGCACCCGCGAGGTCACTGGCTCAAACGCCCAGGCGCGGCTATTTCAATTGCACTGCACGGGATAGCGATCGGTGCGGTGATCCTGTTTGCCGGCCATGCCGATGCACCGCGTCCCGATCGCGCGATCGAACTCGTGCTCGCGCCACCGGAGCCGCCCAAGCCGATCGTGCCGCCTGAACCCCCGAAGGTGTTGCAGCCGGTCCGCACGCCCGAACCCGTCCATCGCGCTGCGCCGACGCCGGTGCGGCAAGCGCCTGCGCCACGTCCTGCCGTTGTGACGCAACCCACGACGCCATCGCCGGTTGCGGCCGCTGAACCCGCGCCGGAGCCGACGCCGCCCGCGCCGCCGGCTCCGCCTGTTGCACCGGCACCTCATGCGGTCGGCATGTCGGGCATTCCGACCGACTACGTCAACGAGGTCTACCAACGGATCAACGGTGCGGCGAGCGGCAACTATCCGCGTGCCGCCCGCGCGATGCACATCGAAGGGCAAGTGCGCTACACGCTGACGTTGAAGCCCGACGGCACGCTCGTGAACTGCCATATCCAGAGCTCTGGGCAGGCCCTGCTTGATGCCGCTGCCGAACAGGCCGTGCGTGCTGCTGCCCCGTTCCCGAAGCTACCCGATTTGGGCGGGACGTCTTACGAACTGACCGGCGTCATCGGCTACCAGCTCGATGGCTGACGTCGACTGGCGATGTCGACGACTGAACCCGACGAACGAACGCGCCGATCGTTATCGACGCCTCAAATCAGATATGTCTTTCCTTATTTCTCGTGGAGTCTTCAACATGAATGCAGCCGAGCTTTCGGCCCAACTGTCGCCGTGGCATCTGTTCTTGCACGCCGACATCATCGTCAAGGCCATTATGGTGTTGCTTGCGCTTGCGTCGATCGCAAGCTGGGGTGTGGTCGCCGAGAAACTCACGCGCTTTCGCAGTCTGCGCAAGCAAGCAGACGTCTGGCTCCGGCAACTCGGCAACGGCCGTTCGTTGTCCGCGCTATCGGCGTCGCTGCACGACCGCGCCACCGATCCATTCGCCCGCATCTACAGCGCGGTGATCGGTGAATGGCGTGAAACGCATCGCCATCATGTCGACGCATCGTCTGCCGGCGCCGATGGGCTCAAGGAACGGATCAATCGCGTGGCGGGTATCGCTACCAACATCGAAATCAGCAAACTCCAGCGCGGCTTGCCCGTGCTTGCGACGGTCGGTTCGGTCGCGCCGTTCGTTGGTTTGTTCGGCACGGTCTGGGGCATCATGAATGCATTCCAGGGCATCGCCGCGTCGAATAACACGAGCTTGTCGGTCGTTGCACCGGGGATTGCCGAAGCATTGTTTGCGACCGCGTTGGGCCTCGTCGCCGCCATTCCCGCCGTGATTGCTTACAACCGCGCATCGGGTGAACTGAACGAGTATGCCAACTCGCTCGGTACGCTGACAGGCATTGTCGAGGTCCACCTATCGCGGCTCATCGATACCGGCGAAGCGCTTGTCGAGGCACCGGAGAGCGGCTCGTCGCAACATGGACGCCCCGTTGCCGTCGCCGCAACCGGTCTTGCGTCGCAAGGAGCCTAGTCATGGCCGTCAAACTCTCGAACCCGCGCGGCAACACCGGGTTTGCCGCACCGGTTAGCGACATCAACGTGACGCCGCTCGTCGACGTGATGCTCGTGTTGCTGATCGTCTTTATGGTGGCTGCGCCGCTGATGGCACAGGGCGTCAAGGTCGATCTGCCCAAGAGCGATGCCAAGCCACTCGTCGAAGACAAGCCGCCGATCGCCGTGAGCCTCGACGCGCATGGCGCGCTGTTCGTCGACAAGACGCCTGTCGCGCCCGCTGCGCTCGTCGCGGCGGTCGAACGCGCGGCGCAAGGCGACAAAGCGCGGCGCGTGAACATCCGCGGCGACAAGTCGCTTGCGTACGGCAAGGTGATCGAAACGATGGGCCGGATCAACGAAGACGGCTTCTCGAAGATCGCGCTGGTTTCGTCGCCGCGCGACGCAGCCGAGTAGGATGTGCCTGAGCGGGAGCGTACGCCTCGGAGGCTAAGCACCATCGCCCCGTTCGGCGAAACGTTCCCATCCGCTCCATCGCCCGAGCTATAGAAACAGCGCATCGCTCAATCCAGGATCTTCAGCCGCATTACGCCCGCTGCCCCACATCGACCTTCGCACGCGTTGATCCAAACGTCGTACGGCTCAACAGCGCCGCGGCCCACGCAGCAATGCCGCCATAGAGCATCACCCATCCAAACCCATGCACGAGCGCGAGATGGACGGTGGCATGCGTGAGTCCGGCAAATGCCGTCTCAGCGGAACCTGAGCCCGTTAGGCTGAACTCGCCCGTGCACACCGCATTCGCAAATGCACGTAGCGCGGATTCGTTCATCGTGTCGGGAAGCGCTTGGCGCAGCACAACGAGGATCCCCTCGACAAGAATCAGCCCCATGATCGCGATATTGATGGCCAGCGATATCAGCCGCGCGCTCATATCGATACCCGAGGCCATCCCGGCCCGATGCGCGCTGACGGCGCCCGTTGTCGTATTCGTCACAGGGGTGTTGGTCAAGCCGAGCCCGATGCCGGCGAACAAACATCCCGGCAACATCGTGAGCCAACTCGCTTGCGCGCCGCGACTACCGAGCCACATCAACATGAAGCCCAACCCGATGGTAAAGAGCCCTGCGGGAATCACCGCGCGCGGATCGTGTCGTGCCATCAGTCTTTCAGCAAACGGCGGCACGACGAGCGTGGGCAACGTATACGCAAGCAGCGAAAGGCCAGCCGTCACGCTCGAATAGCCGAGCACGCCGCGGAAATAAATCGGCAGATAGATCATGAACGGCCAGAAGCTGAAGTTCATACCTGCCGACCCAACGAGTGCGCCAGAGAACGGACGAATACGCAGCACCGAAAAGTCGAACATGGGTCGTGTGGCCACGCGCTCAGCGATCAGAAACGCGATAAAGCAACCGAGCGTCAGCGCGAAAATCCCGACCGTTCGCAAGCTCGCCAAACCCATGTCGGGTCCCTGCGTAATCAGAAACGCGAGTCCGAACACGGACAATGACAGCGTGATCATGCCGGCCAGATCAAGATGCTCGGCATGTGGATCACGCGACTCTTCTACGCCGCTCAGCACGCAAAGCAACGCGACCACCGACACGACAATGTGCACTAGAAACACCCAGTGCCAATTCGCGAGCGCAACGATGGAGCCGCCGATGATCGGCCCAAAACCGAGCCCGCTGCCGAACACGATGCCCCACATCGCAAACGCCCTGCTCCGCTCCCTTCCCTCACGAAACTGATGCGAAAGCACGGCGACCTGGCAGATCAACATCGCACCGCCTCCGACGCCCTGAGCAAAACGGCTCGCAATCAGCATGGGTGCGCTCGATGCCACACCGCATAGCAACGACGTCAATCCGAAGATGACGATGGTGATCAGGTACAGACGCTTGCGGCCAAACCGGTCGGCCAGCGTGCCCGTGGCCATCAGCACGGTCGTACAGGCGATCGTGTAGGCGTTCATGATCCACTGCATGTCCTTGAAGTCGGCATGCAGCACGTCTCGAAGGGTCGGCAGGATCACGGGCACGCTCGAGATCTCGAGGCCGAACATGAGCGAGGTCAGACAGACCGCCGCCAGGGCGATCGCATTGGAAGGTATGCGCAAGTAGGTCATGGGATGTCCAGATAGAAGGGATCGGTGCACCGGTCGACCCGTGGCGATCTCTCGCCACGAAAAACAAGCTGCGCGCTTGAGAAGTACTATATTGGGAAATTGATTCCCGATTGGCGAATCAGAATTCCATGAATGTTTCCATTCAGGACCGAATATGACGGACAAGCTCGATGGCGTGGCGACTTTCGTTCAGGTTGTGGAGGCAGGCAGCTTCACGACCGCCGCAATGCGGATGAATCTCACTCGATCGGCCGTGGGCAAAGTGATTACGCGGCTCGAAGCACGTCTTGGCGTACGTCTGCTTCATCGCACGACGCGAACGCAAACGCTCACCGAAGCCGGCCAGGCCTACTACGATCGATGCGTACGAGCTCTTGCCGAACTCGATGAGGCTGAGGCAGAGCTTGAAACCAAACGCAGCGTGCCGCGTGGTCGTCTTCGCGTGAGTGTGCCGATCGCCTTTGGACATCTGTGCGTGGCGCCGGTACTTTTTGAACTCGCACGTCGGCATGCGCATCTGCAGATCGATCTCTCGTTCACGGACCGCTTCGTCGATCTACTGGAAGAAGGTATCGATCTCGCAGTACGGATTGGCTCGCTGGGAGATAGCTCATCGTTGAGCGCACGCAGGATTGGTGTGCAATATCAGACCATCGGCGCGGCGCCCTCGTACCTTGCACGCCACGGCAAGCCGCGTAACGATGCGCAGATCGATGGGCACGAGGCTATTGTCTATTCGCGAGCCGGCGTGGTCGCACCGTGGCAAGTTCATCACGAAGATGGGCAGAAGCACGAACTGCGTATCGTGCCGCGCCTGAGCCTCGATGACGTTCAGGCAATTGCCGGCGCCGCAGTGGCCGGTTTCGGCCTCGCGCAATTGCCATGCTGGCTGTTGGCGCGGTTCGAACGTACGGGCGAACTGATCGAAGTGCGAGGCCGCGAAGGTTTGCCGACGCAGGATATTCACGCAGTCTGGCCGACTTCGCGCTACCTGCCGCTCAAAACGCGCGTGGCTATCGACGCGCTAGCGGCCGAGATTCCGAACATGATTCCGGAGTGAACCGTTTAGGCGGGGTAGTTGCCGAGCGCTTTTTGCAAGCAGCAACCACGCAGGCAGACTAAATTAACAAATCCGATGACTTCGCTATGCGCATTGTCGATGCGCGGAACAAGAGACGAATGAGTTTATGAACGGTTCGATAGACAACCCGCACAATGTGGCAAATAGCGGGCAACGAGCACGTGCAGTTGCCCTCAAATGGGCTGTTTACGTGTCATTGGGCGTCATCGCCGCAATGACGCTGACGATTCTTATCGGCAAGTAGTCAATCGCTGGACGAGAAGCGGACCGTACTCCTATCGACCCTTCCCGTCCGGCCTCAATCGATATACCGCAACCCAAGCTTGCTCAACGGTTCGCGCATTTGATACATATCGAGGCCGAGCACGCCGGAGGCGAGCTTTTCGCGCTTAGCTGTTTCGTTGGCCTCGCGCGCGGTGGCCTTTTCGAGTGTCGTGACTGCCTGCGATGCGGGCACCACAGCCACACCATCCGCATCGGCCACGACGACGTCACCTGGCGACACAAGCGCACCTGCGCAGATGACCGGGATGTTCACCGACCCGAGCGTTGCCTTGATCGTGCCCTTCGCCGATATCGCCTTGCTCCATACCGGAAAACCCATCTCCTCGAGCACGCTCACGTCGCGCACGCCCGCATCGATGATCAGCGCTCGCGCGCCACGTGCCTTGAAGCTTGTTGCAAGCAGGTCGCCGAAATATCCGTCCGTGCAATCTGCGGTCACGCCCGCAACAACGATGTCGCCCGGCTGAATCTGTTCCGCTGCGACATGCATCATCCAGTTGTCACCCGGATGCAGCAGTACGGTCACGGCAGTGCCCGATGCCTTCGCGCCCTTGTAGATCGGACGCATATATGGCTTGAGCAGCCCCGTGCGTCCCATCGCTTCATGGACGGTTGCACTGCCCAGTTCGCCGAGCGCATCGGCCACGCGCGAATCCGCGCGCACGATGTTGCGATAAACCACGCCGAGTTCGTACATGTTCAACGTCCTTGTGCCTGCAAAGTGGCATCCAGGCGCGGATACACGCGCCGCGCATTGCCTTCATAAATCTTGTACCGCTGGTCAGGATCGATCGACGCGGCTTCGACATAGCGTTTGGTGTCGTCGAAGTAGTGGCCCGTCTTCGGATCGATACCGCGCACCGCGCCAATCATTTCGCTCGCGAACAGAATGTTGTCGACCGGTATCACCTGGGTCAGCAAATCGATGCCGGGCTGGTGATACACGCAGGTGTCGAAGAAGATGTTCTTGAGCAGGTTCTCTTCGATCGACGGCTTTTTCATTTCCTGCGCGAGGCCGCGGAAACGGCCCCAGTGATACGGCACAGCCCCGCCTCCATGCGGAATCACGAAGCGCAGCGTCGGGAAGTCCTTGAACAGGTCCGACGTCAGGCATTGCATAAAGGCCGTCGTATCGGCGTTGAGGTAGTGGGCACCCGTCGTATGGAAGCACGCGTTGCAACTCGTGCTCACGTGAATCATGGCGGGGATGTCGTACTCGACCATCTTTTCGTAGATCGGGTACCAGGAGCGATCCGACAGCGGCGGGCTCGTCCAATGGCCACCGGACGGATCCGGGTTCAGGTTGATCGCGACGTTGCCGTATTGCTCGACGCATTTGACGAGTTCGGGAATGCACGTTGCCACGTCGACACCCGGGCTTTGTGGCAGCATCGCGGCGGGCACAAAGTGCTCGGGAAACAGCTGAGACACGCGATAGCACAGCTCGTTGCAAATCGCGGCCCAGGTGCTCGACGTCTCGAAGTCGCCGATGTGATGCGCCATAAAACTCGCACGCGGACTGAACACGGTCAGATCGAGGCCACGCTCCTTCATCAGACGGAGCTGGTTCGTCTCGATCGATTCGCGCAGCTCGTCGTCACTGATGTTCAGTTCCGACACTTTCGGTGCTTCGGCCGGATTGCCCAGGGAGGCAATCTGACGATTACGCCAGGCTTCAAGCGATTTGGGCGCCGTCGTGTAGTGGCCGTGGATATCGATGATCAAAGTACTGACTCCGTCAATTGCTATGCGCCGGATTGCGGCGCGTGTTCGTGCTGGATGAGGGGGCCGCGGAGCCCGCAGCGTCTGCCGTGTCCGTCGCATCCGAAAGCTGGGTGAGATCGCGCCCGCGCGTCTCGGGCAGCATCAAGGCCGCGATAACCACCAGCAGGTACGAGGCGCAAGCACAGAGGCCCATCGCAGCGCCGAGGCCGGTTTTCGCGCTGAACACGCCGACCATCGTCGGCATGATCGCGCCGATTGCGCGGCCGGCATTGCCGCAGAGACCCTGTGCCGACGCGCGGATCCGGGTCGGAAACAGTTCGGCGATATACGCGCCCGTCCCTGCCGCGGTGCCCGATTGAAGCGTGCCGAGCACAAACCCAAGGACCAGCGTTATCGGCAGCGTGATCGGTGCGAGCGTATAGACGGCCACGGCAATCGCCTGCAAGCACGCGATGGTGATGAAGGTGCGGCGCCGTCCGAAACGGTCGGCCATCCAGCCATTCAGAAATGCGCCGGCAAACGAACCGAGGATATTGATCGCGAGATAGCCGCCGATATTGGTGATCGAGAGCTTGAGTTCAAGCTTCAGATACGCAGGCAGCCACGTGATCATCACGTAGTTGCCGCCGTAGATGCCGAACGTCAGCAACATCGCCTTGAAAGTGGTCAGCCGCGTTGCGGGGCCGAACACGGCCCAGATGCTCGGCTTGTCGGCTTCACGCTCGCGGCGGCTTTGCTCGAACACCGGAGCTTCTTCGATATAACGACGAATCCACAACACCAGCAGCGTCGGCAACAGGCCGATGGCAAACAGTACGCGCCATGCGAGCGCGGGTTCGAGCGTGTTGAAAAGCAGCGTCGACAACAGCACGGCAATGCCGTAACCCACGGCCCAACCGGCCTGAAGCGAACCGACTGCACGACCGCGCACTTGCGGTCGGATTGTCTCGCTGATCAGCACCGCGCCGACGGCCCATTCGCCGCCAAACCCCAGCCCTTGCAGGCCGCGTGTGATCATCAACTGCCAGAACGAATTCGTGAATGCCGACAGCAGCGTGAATGCAGAAAACCACAGGATCGTGATCTGCAGCACGCGCACGCGACCATATCGGTCAGCGAGAATGCCCGCGATCCAGCCGCCGATCGACGCCATGATCAAAACGGTGGTGCCCAGTATGCCTGCTTGCCCGCGCGTCATGCCCCACAGGGCAATCAGCGTGGGTATCGCGAGCGCGTACATCTGCGTATCCATTGCGTCGAGCCCCCATCCGCTGAAGCACGCCCAATAGGTGCGCTTTTCGGACTTCGTCAGCTCCGTGTACCACTTCAACATCGTGTCTCCCCCGGCTAAAAAACTTTGAAATCGCTTTGTCGGATGCGGTGTGTGATTGGTTGATTTCTGGCTTGCGCCTCACGCGTCGCCAGTCGTGGATGCGGCGAACCACACCGCTACCTCATTCAGTGGAAACGCCCTGCCCCATCGCAGCGGCTGCAAGCAACGGCGCACCGTTGCCGCCAAGCGTTGTCGTCAATTGCGCCGCAACTTGCAGGAGTCGCGGCCGATAACGATGCATCTGCTCGACGCCCATACGGGTCGCAGGTGCGACGATGCCGAGCGAGCCGACGAGTTCCTGGCCGATCTTGAAGACGGGCGCGGATATCCCGGTCGTTTCAGCATCACGCTCGCCGACGGACAGGTACACATACGTGCGACGGATCTCGTCGTACGGCGCACCCTCTTCGCCCGAAAACGCGAGCAATACCCGTCCGCCCGCGCCGAGCCCGAGCGGTTGCACGTCGCCGGGATGCACCTCGGCGCGAATCGAATGGTGTGAAGCGACGCGGTACAGGCAGACGCGATGATCGCCTTCGCGCACGTGAAACGAGGCGGCCTCGCCGCACTCCGTGCTCAGCTGCTTCATGGCAGGCACGAGGATGTCGCGCAGGTCGAGGCCGGCTTCGTAGATGCCGCACAAATGGATGGCTGCTGAGCCGATCCAGTACCGACCGTCGTTCAGCCGGATCAGGAGGTTGTGATGGCAAAGCGCCTGCGCGAGGCGAGAGAGCGTGCTCTTGTAGAGACCAGTGCGCTCCGACAACTGCGCAAGCGTGAGCGGCTCGTCGGTGCGACGAAACGCAAAAAGGATCGACGCTGCGCGGTCCAGCACATCGATACCACTGGCCGTGACGCCCAGCGGCGTACGCACGGTTTGACTGTCTCGGGCCATTTCTTCCGTCCTTCGTTCTATCTGCTAGAACACATATCTATCCAATGGAACGATAATACGGGCCGAGGTCACGCACGTCAAACGTCGATCGGTTCAGGGCGTTCCCATCGGGAAATGCTCCGCCTCGTACCGCTCGACAAGTAATGACAGCACGTCTAGTTCATTCCCATCTGGACTTGCCGGCGCGGGATCGAGATCTACAAGCGCCGACACTCGTGCAAGCGCTGCTTCATAGTCAGCGTTGGTTTGCAGTGGACGGATATCCATATCACTTTCCCATTTCAAGCGACGCCGCGTCGATTCAGTCATATTTGACCCCGAGTGAGGCTGCCTAATCTAGTGCGCACGCGTGCGCTGCGCGAGTCGGCGTACGCCGATTTCGACATAGGAAAAATCCGCTCATCGGCTGGGCCGTCACGGGATCCCGCTTCGTGCGCGTCTCGATATGTGACTCACTGCTTCACGGACTCACCCCTTCCCGATCAGATCGATGGCTTCCTTCGATCCGGCGATTTTGCGGAGGGCGAACTTCTGGATCTTGCCGGTGGCCGTTTTCGGCACTTCGCCGAAGCGTACGGCCTTCGGAATCTTGAAGCCGGCGAGGTGTTGACGGCAATGCGCGATGATCTCCTCAGGCGTACACGCTTTGCCTTCCTTGAGTTCGACGAACGCGCACGGAACTTCGCCCCACTTCTCGTCGGGCATCGCGACGACGGCGACGACCGAAACGGCGGGATGCCGGTAGATGACATCTTCGACTTCGATGCTCGAAATGTTCTCGCCGCCCGAAATGATGATGTCCTTGCTTCGATCCTTGATCCGAACGTAACCGTCGTCCGTGATGACGGCGAGATCGCCCGTATGGAACCAGCCGTCGCGAAACGCAGCATCGGTTGCGGCGGAGTTCTTCAGATAGCCCTTCATGCAGATGTTGCCGCGGAAAACGACTTCGCCGATCGTCTCGCCATCGCGCGGCACGGCGACGGAGGTGTCGGGGTCGACGACGTCGACTGCGGCTTGAAGGTGGTAGCGAACGCCTTGTCTTGCATTGAGCGTGGCGCGCGCATCGTCATCAAGCGCGTCCCACGATGCTTGTCGGGCGCAGACGGATGCCGGTCCATAGACTTCAGTCAAACCATAGACGTGCGTGATGTCGAAGCCGATCGCTTGCATACGGCACAGCACAGCGGGCGATGGGGCCGCGCCCGCGACCATCGAGCGCACGGTGTGCGTGATCCCTGCTCTCCACTCGTCGGGTGCATTGGCGAGTGCGCTTTGCACGATCGGCGCGCCGCAATAGTGCGTGACGCCCTCGGTGCGTATCAGATCGAAGACGGTTTTCGCATCGAACTTGCGCAGACACACATTGACAGCCGCGCGCGCCGCGACGGTCCATGGGAAGCACCATCCATTGCAGTGGAACAGCGGCAACGTCCACAGGTAGACCGCGTGCTTGGGCATATCCCATTCCAGCACGTTGCTGATCGCGTTGAGATATGCACCGCGGTGGTGATAGACGACGCCCTTCGGGTCCCCCGTCGTGCCGGATGTGTAGTTCAGCGCAATCGCATCCCATTCGTCCGCGGGCAATGCGTACGCATAGTCTGGGTCGCCTTCCGACAGAAATGTCTCGTAGTCCGTCGCGGATGCAAAGGCGTTCGTGTCGACCTCACCAACATCGTGCACGCTGACCACGTGCACGTCGGGTAACTCGACCGCCACACGAGCCGCGAGTGCCACGAATTCCGTATCGACGATCAACACACGCGCTTCGCCGTGGCGAAGCATGAACAACAACGATTCGACATCGAGCCGCGTATTCAGTGCGTTCAGTACGGCACCACTCATCGGCACACCAAAATGCGCTTCGACCATCTGCGGAATGTTTGGCAGCAAGACAGCGACCGTGTCGCCTCGGCGCACGCCCGCGCGTTCGAGTGCGCTCGCCAGACGCCGCGTACGGTCGAACGTTTCGCGCCACGTGCGACGAGTCTCTCCGTACGCAATGGCGGGCCGGTCGCCGTAGACTTCTGCGGCGCGCGCGATAAAGTCGATCGGCGACAGCGGGACATAGTTGGCCGTGCGCCGTTCCAGACCGTGATCGAACTGGTTGCTCATCGTTGTCTCCGTTCACCGCCTCAAGCGGGGCAGCGAGTTTTTATTTTGATTGGCCGGCTAGCCGCGGCCCGCAATGGCACATATTTCGATGCCATCAGGCGAAACCATTCGTTTTCGGACTATAACGACGCACGCGCAAACGTTCCAGTTCGGGAAATGCCGGTGCCTTCCGTCCGGTTCACTCACGGGGTGAAATCGGACGCGTCCGGTTTACATCGACCACGCAACACCTACACTGGGTAAGTGCCGCTGCCTGAACGGACAGCACGCATCGCTTGACTGCATCGGCTTCTGGTTCGGTTTCTGGCTTCGATTTCTGGTCCCTTTTCTTTGGGTTGGCTTCCGCAGGAGGTACGCATGGAGCCCACGATCAACGAACGGCTGCTTGAAAAGCGATTCGAGGCACTCGAAGCCGCGCATACCTGGCATCCTCGCGTGATTTCGCGCATCGAATCGCATATCCGTACAAGCGAAGACAAGGGACTATTCCGAATGAATCCAATCCGCTACGCGGAAGATCGCGGGATGTCCGAAGGCGAATCGATCGATCTCTTTCTGCATGGCACGGCGCTCGGATTGTTTCAAATGGACTGGCTCCTGCTATGTCCGATGTGCGCATGCGTCGTGGAAAGCCTCGCGAGCCTCAAAAGTGTCGGCAATCGATTTCATTGCGGGATGTGCCATTCCGATTATGAAGCCCGACTCGATGACTATATCGCCGTGACATTTACGATCGCGCCCGATATTCGCAAGATCATGTATCACACGCCTGCTGAAATGCCGGCAGAAAGGTATTGCTTTGAATACAAAATGACGTCCGACGGGCATGTCGAGAATGGCCCGCCTCTGGTCGAACTCATGAAGTCCGTCTCGCACGGTGTCACCTATATCGAAGCAGGAAAAACACATCGATTCGACGTGGATTCGCCGAGCGGCACCTATTTCGGGTGGGATATCGACACCGGCGCTTATTTTGACTTTCATATCGCCGGTGCTGCGGAGCCGGAACCGAGGGTCATTGCGGTGCGGCATACGGAAGGCAGTTGCGAGCCTCACGAACTCACCCTCGCACCCGGCAAGATCACGTTCGAAGTGACCAATACCAGCGATCGACGGTGCGTGTTCGCGCTATGCACGATTCCCGAGAATGTCTCCAAGGCCATGCTGACGTACGCACCGTTTCTGAACGGCGGCCGATTACTGACGACGCAAACGTTCAGAGACCTGTTCCGTTCGGAGCTTGTGAAGTCATCCGAAGGGATTGGCGTGCGTGATGTCACGTTGCTTTTCACCGATCTCAAGGGATCAACCGCGCTTTACGATCGAATCGGCGACCTCAACGCGTTTTCACTCGTTCAGCAACATTTCGAGCGCCTGCTTGATGTGACCGTCACGCATTCGGGTGCCGTGATCAAGACACTCGGCGACGCAGTCATGGCCACATTCCGTACGCCTGTCGACGCGGTGCGCGCGGCCATCGAAATGCGCGAAGAAATCGAGCGGTTCAATCACTTGCGTCCGGGAGAGGACCTGATTCTCAAAATAGGTGTCCATCACGGGCCTGCCATTGCCGTGACACTCAACGAGCGGCTCGATTATTTCGGGCAAACGGTCAATATCGCCGCTCGCGTGCAAGGCGTCGCGCGTGCGAACGAAATATGCTTTACCCGCGACGTACACAGCGCTCCAGGTGTCGCGGAGGTCCTGGCGCCGTATTCCGTCGAACAGGACTACGCGCGACTGCGCGGCGTCGACGAGGAAGTGCTCGTTTTCCGGGTCAGCCAGGCTCAAATGGCCGCCTCTCCCGCATGACAAATCTGTCATAGACGCGTCAGTGTCGCGTTCGGGGCTGGATCGCATCATTCACTCACAGTCTGCGAAGACTGAAGTGACCACCAGACGCTCTGATGGTCGCCTCATCCAACCGATTCGGAGTGAATGCCATGTCTCAAGGCGAGGTCGTGTTCTTCGCATTGCAACTGTGCGCGTTCTGCCGGATCTGGTGCGTGCATACGTTGAATACGTCGCAGCGAGGCGCGCTGCGTGCAGTAGCAGGCCGGGTTCATGCATGGCCGCTCGGCGCGCGCTGACAAGTTGTCGCGATGACTCGTCTCCGTACTTGCCCAGTGCCCTCACGCCCCACACGCCTGATGTGCGAAAGGTAGACGCACGCCTTATCCGATAGAGTTCGCGCTCTATTGATCGAAACGTAATCGTTTCCGTGACAAACCGTCACATTACTCAGCTTAAAGATCAGTCAGCGCGTCGCCGTTCTGACGCGCGAGTTTCTGGGCGTTCATGACGCACAGCAGGTCGGCGGCGATATGCGCGGCCGCGAGGCCGGTCAGCTCCGCGTGGTCGTACGCCGGTGCGACCTCGACAACGTCGGCTCCGATCAGATTGACCGGCGTCATCGCGCGAATGATCGCCAGCGCCTGCGCGGAATTCAATCCTCCCGGTACCGGGGTTCCGGTGCCGGGTGCAAATGCCGGATCCAGGCAGTCGATATCGAAGGTCAGGTACGTCGGCGCATCGCCGACCGTGTCGAGAATCGCCTCGATCGTTTTCGCAATGCCGTTCTCATGCACCCAGGGTGCGCTAAGCACGTTGAGTCCCATCGTGTCGTCGTTCCACGTCCGGATACCAACCTGCACTGAACGCTTCGGATCGATCAGGCCTTCGTGCACGGCCTTGAAGAACATCGTCCCGTGGTTCAGCGAATCGGGCTGATCGTCGGGCCAGGTGTCCGTATGGGCGTCGAAATGAATCAGGCTCAGCGGCTTGCCGTATCGCTCGGCGTGCGCGCGAAGCAACGGATAGGTGATGTAGTGATCGCCGCCGAACGTCAGCATCCGGGCGCCCGATGCGAGGATGGTGCGCGCGTGCTGAACGATCGCGTCGCGAATGGTCAGCGGGTTGTGAGCGTCGAACGTGCAATCGCCATAGTCGATCACGTTGAGCGTCTCGAACGGATCGACACCCCACGGAAACGGCTTGAGTTCGGCAAGCTGTGCAGAAGCCGCGCGCACGGCGGACGGCCCGAAACGGCTTCCCGAGCGGAATGTCGTGGCCAGATCGAACGGCACGCCTGAAACCACGACGTCGACACCGCCAAGCTCACGCGTGTGAGGGCGGCGCATAAACGACAGAATGCCCGAGTAGGTCGCGGGCGGCGCGGATGCCGGTGCGGGGTGGCCGTTCGTTGTCATTGAGATCCTCTGCAAGGCGATACGTAGGATGTTTTGTTCAGCACTGAGTCCACGTCCTGGCTCAGCCCTTCCCGGTTTTGTGTCTGTCGACGTGTAAATCGCTCGGAGTCAGCCGGCACGCATCGATCAGGCGCCCAACCGCACCGCACGCCCCATCGACAAAAAATATTGATGGATTCTGTCTTTGATTGCGCACCGGCGTGACTGCCGCGCTCGCGAATGCACTAATATGGTGGCCAATAGTCGCGAATTTCCGGCGATCAATAAAGCGAAAGTTCCTTGTAGAACTATCGATTTTCCTCATACCTCGGAGAGCCCCGTGCAATGAGACGCCTGCCCCCGCTCCAAACCCTGCTCGCCTTCGAGTCGGCCGCGCGGCTGACCAGCTTTTCGCGCGCGGCGCAGGAGCTGTCGCTGACGCAATCCGCGATCAGCCATCAGATCCAGCAGCTCGAGGCATGGGCGGGGCAAATGCTGTTTCGGCGCGTGGGGCGCGGTGTCGCGCTGACGGCGGCGGGTCAGCTGTTCGCGCGAACGGTTGAGGAAACGATCCGGCTTCTGACGGACGGGCGCAACCGGATCGAGCCGTACTGCAATCCGGACTCGGTGATCCTGTATTGCCCGCCCGCGTTTGCGTCGGGCATCGTGATACCCGCGCTCGATGCTTTACGCGCAGACCATCCGTCGCTCGAGCTCTGGCTCGTGACGACCGAGCAAGCGGGCGAAATCGATCATATCGACGTCGATCTGATCGTGACGAACCGGCTGATCAGTGCGCCGGACATCGTCGGCGAAGTGCTGCTGGAAGACCAGGCGATTGCGATTTGCGGCCGGGCGACAGCCGATCGAATAGGCGATGTGCCGTTCCCTGACGTGCTTTCTCGCGCGCCGCTCGTCATGTATGAGCGGGATCCCGACTGGGCGCCGTGGCTCGCCGACTTGCGGCGCGAAGGGCTTGAGACACGGCGCGCCATCACCATCGACGATCCGAGGCTCCTGGTCGATACGGTGCAGCGCGAGATCGGTATCGCGATGTTGCCCCGGCTATGGGCCAAGGCCGCGCTCGCGGAAGGTCGCGTCGCGGCGCTTGCGCAAGTGCCTGCGGTGCCCTTGCCTTCCTTGTGGCTGATGAAATCGACCCAGCCACCGCGGGCCCCTGCCGTCGTGACCATCTACGAATGGCTGCGCACGCTGTGCGCCTCGGCTTAGTACAAGCCCGATTTGGATGGGGCAACGCGGGCGGGCGCGATGAGTGAAGCGCAGCGCTGTGCAGGCGCAGTGGTGCGGTACGACTTCGTGCGCGCCCGCCGAGTACGAACCGCTGCGTACGAGTCCTCGTAGTGCGGCTAAGTTCAGCCCGCGGGATAGAGGGGTGACGGATAAAGGCGTTCGAGATCAAACGTCAGCAACTCGCCGATACGCTCGATCGTCACGTCGGCCGGAGCGTACGAATCGACTTGCTTGCGATCGAGCGCGTAGTGTCCCTGCCGCGGAAAGACGGTTGTGAGCTCGGCACCCCACGCCTCTTTCATCGCAGCAAGAATGCGAATCTTGTCGTCGATCATCACGTAGTGATCCGCCGGAAAATGTTGCCTGACGGCATCGAGCATTTTTTCCTTGTGCACGTAAATCAGCACGCGGCCGTCGACAGCGTCCCAAAGCCCTGAGCGTTGAATCTTGCGCGGCTGAAACACCACGTCGCCGTCCGACAGAATCACCGTCGGCCCGAGTTTTCCAAGGCGTTCGAGCACCGCCATCACGTCCGGAAACAGACGGTCCTTGAACGGATAGTCGACCAGGAACGACGACATCGTGAGCAGCTTCGGATTGTCGCGGTCCTCGCTGCGCAAACGCTGCAGCGTACCCAGGTAGTCTGTGTACCCGAGCTCGTTACGCAGTTCCTCGAACAACTCGAAGTACCGGCGCTCGCACGACTCGCCGAGCGTGGTACGCAGGTGCTCACGCAAGTCATGCGTGACGCGGTCATTGTCGAGCAACGTGTTGTCGACGTCGATCAGAAACACGACTGTAGAGCGATCCGTCATTCATGCATCTCCGTCAGAGGGTATGCCGACGAGAACGGATCCGCTCATACGAGCGCTCAAGACACGCTGAAGATCCGCTAAAGATCGAGCACGAGCTCGCTCGTTTTTGAACGCGAGCAGCACGGCAGAAACTGATCGTTGGCGGCGCGTTCCTCGTCGGTCAGGTACATATCGCGATGGTCGGGCTCGCCGGCCAGCACGCGGGTCAGGCACGTGCCGCAGACGCCCTGTTCGCACGAGGTCGGCACGATGACACCGGCCGCCTCCAGCGACTCGATGACTGACTGATGCTCACCCACCTCGACGATCTGCCCTGTGCTCGCGAGTTTGACACGAAACGCCCCACCCTCGCTGACCGGCGGCGTCGCGGCTGCAAAGTACTCCTTGTGCAGATGCGTTTCGGGCCAGCCCAGGCCCCGCGCAATCGAAAGCACCGCTTCGATAAACCCCGCCGGACCGCAGACATAGAGATGGCGGCCGCTTTCAGGCACGCCGACGATGGCACTCAGATTGGCACGTGCGTCGATCGGAGCCGAGTCGTAATAGAGATGCGCGTTCGCACCGAGCGCAGACGTCTCGATCTCCTCGCGAAACGCGGCGCGTGCCGGTTCTCGCACGCAGTAGTGCAATTCGAACGATGCGGATTGCGCGGAAAGCGCCCTGGCCATCGCCAGCAGCGGCGTGATGCCAATGCCGCCAGCGAGCAGCAGTGTGCGCTGCGCACTGTCGACGAGAGCGAAATGATTACGCGGCTCGCTGATCAGCAACTCGTCGCCTTCGGCAAGCGCATGCATCGCGACGGACCCTCCACGCGACTGCACTTCCCTGAGCACGCCGATCCGATAACGGTGTGTTTCGGACGGATCGTTACACAACGAATACTGTCGGATCAGTCCGTTGGCGAGATGCACGTCGATATGCGCACCGGCTGTGAATCCGGGTAAGGCGTGCCCGTCCAGCGACGCGAGTTCAAATGCACAAACATCGGTTGCCGCTTCTGTCTTGCGGGCGACCCTGACCTTGATCAACACTGACTCCTGATATTCGAATGCCATCGGCGCGCAACGCTGCCGCGCCGTCCCTGCCGTTTCAATGCGATCCTTGTGTAACAGGATGAATCACAGTTGCGGGACGTGTTGCCGCTGTGCCCGCTGCCGTACCCGACGCGGCCGCGCGCGCAGCCACAAGCGCTGCGCGCTCCTGCACTTCGCGTTCGAGCAGGCGATCGAGAATCTTGCGAGACTGCACGCCACCGGCGTCGATATTGAGCTTGAGCAAGCGGCGCTCGGGCTGCGCGAGCAGATTGCGCTGCTGTGCCTCGAGCATCTCGAGATCCTCGGAAAAGATCTTGCCCTGTCCGGCCTGGATCGTTGCGGTCAGCGCCGCGTCGTGCGGTTTGAAATTGCGTGCCATGCCCCAGAAGTACCAGATCGATGTCTCGGTCTCGGGTGTGATGAAATCGACGACGATGCTGCTCGCCTTGTACTGCGCATCGGCATCGTATCCGCCGTGTCCGGCGTGAGCGACACCGACCTCGATCAGCACATGGCTCGGTGGCGTAAAGCGGCAGATCTGCCAGCGATCGCATGGCACATCGTCGGCAAGTCCATTGCCACGCAACGCGGCTTGCCAGAACGGGGGCGCCTTGATGTTCTCCATAAAGCGGCTGGTCACGACCTCGTCGCCTTCGACACGGGTCGCAGGCGCGGCCTCTTCGATCTCCGGCTGCCCGATGCTCGACGCATGCACGTAGGTCTCATGTGTCAGGTCCATGAGGTTGTCGATCATCAGGCGATAGTCGCACTGGATGTGGTACAGCCCGCCGCCATAGGCCCATTGAGGATCTTCGGCCCATGGGAGGTGATGCAACTTCGCCGGGTCGGCGAGTTCCGCATCGCCCGCCCAGACCCAGATAAACCCATAGCGCTCGATGACCGGAAAGCGCCGAATCGCAGGAATCCCCGCGACGCGCTGACCCGGCATGCTGACGCACTTGCCTTCGGGGCCCATCGTGAGTCCGTGATAGCCGCACACGAGATGACCGTCCCGCATAAAACCCAGCGACAGCGGCGCGCCGCGATGCGGACAGAAATCCTCGACCGCGGTGACCTGATCGTCCGGCCCGCGGAAGAAGACCATCGCCTCGCCGCAGATCCGGCGGCCTAGCGGTTTGCCGACAATCTCGTCGGGGGTGCATGCGACGTACCACGTGTTCTTCAAATACATGCGTCTGTCTCCACCAAACAACTCGATTCACGCCATGCGAGGCGATACGCGCTCGCTGCAGCATCGGTCGTGCCGATACGGTTGCCCGCGCTTGCGCGCGACATGCTTCACGCAACCCGGCAGCGTCCTTGCCTTACGTTTGCTCAGACCCGATCGCGACGGATCAGATTGCCGCCGAGCAGTCGTGCCAGTGCCTTTTGATTCTGGAGCGCAAGCCGAAGATTGCGATGCGCGATGCGCGCGTGCTCGCGCATCAGCGCCTCGGCGCGTGCACCCTCGCGATTCTCGATGGCCTCGACAACCGCACGGTGCTGCGCCTGTGCGATCAGCAGCATCTCGCGCGCGCCGTCCTCGATCGATTGCACCATCACAAACGCACTCGCCGATGCGAACGGCAGGTTCATCACCCGCTCGATCTGTTGCTCCGCCACGCGGCTATGCGCGGCCGTTGACATCAAGCGGTGAAAGCGCGCGTTCATGTCGACGTAGACCGAAAATTTCTCCTGCGTCAGTTCGCCCTCGAGCGCGACGTCGATTTTGTCGACGCACTCGTGCAGCGCTTCGAGCGTCTCGGGCGACACCCCGCGCTCCGCCGCGAGCCGGGCGGCGAATCCTTCGAGCGTGCCGCGCAGCTCAATCGAATCACCGATTTCCGTTTCGCTGAACGAACGAACCGCGAAACCACCCGAGGGGATCGGCTCGAGCAGACCTTCTTCCTGTAGCCGGATCAGCGCGGAACGCACGGGCGTGCGCGACATGCCGAGCCGGTCCACCACCCACAATTCCGAAATCCGGCTGCCCGGTGCCAGCTCGCCACCGAGAATCAGTTCGCGAATGCCGAGCAGCGCGCGTACGGTTTGCGAGGCCGCGCCCCCGCGTTGGTCAGATCCGTTTGATTCGTTGACGTCCATGTTTCACGCATCCAGGCGAATGAGTTGATATAAATGTATACAATTCGAATCCGAATTGCATGTGGGAATAGCGATTTTGCGGGTAAACACGATGTCAGACATCAACCGACCGCGTTCTTTTCGTCGGTGAAATGGCATTTGAGTACGCGCGTGCGATGGGATTGAGCGCGTATTGGCCGTCTTTACGGTCTAAATTTGTTTAATAGGCTCAAACGAGCAAACAATCAGGATTGGCGATGACTGTATACATGATGAGCTTCGCCTGAGGTTGCAACGTCCTCGTGCAACCAGTCTGGCTCGTGCAACCCGAGTCCGCTCAAACCGCGTCCGTTGTCAGGCAGCGGGGGCTTCACCGGAGCGGTGGGCCGCCCCCGTGCGGTGAACCGCAATCCCTTCCATCGGATCGAGCGGCTCGTCCCAGGGAGCGCGTGCAATGGCGTGCTGTGTGTCGGTGTAACCGGCGGACCAGCGCCGGCCAATGCCGCTCAGTGAGAAGTCGATATCCTTGTTGATATCGTCGCCGTCGAACAGCGGCGCATCGAGTTCGACGACATGCATCGTCGTGCCGCATCCCCAGGCCATCAATGCCTTGACCTCGCTCTGCGCACGCTCGTCGTCGGGCAAATGAGCCGAAAGCTCACGAATCACGTGGCGCAAGCGGTGGATCTGGCGCTGGCGTTCGAGATGACTTTCCGCGCGGCTCGAATATTGAATATCGCGCTGACGCCCCATCGCCTGTTGAATCGATACCGGCTCGGGACCGCTCGACGGCCAGAGCTGCACCGAGAAAATGACCGAATCGCGACGGGGATTGTCGTCGAGCACGGCCTCGAGCGGAGTATTGGAGTAGATGCCGCCGTCCCAGTACGCTTCGCCATCCACGCGCACTGAAGGGAAACCCGGCGGAAACGCGGCCGATGCCATGACATGCTCCACACGCATGTCCGCATCGCGGTTCGTGAAGTAACGCATGCGCCCGGAACCCACATTAACGGTCCCGACGGTCAGGCGAGTCGCCCGGGCGTTCAGATAGTCAAAGTCGACGAGCTTGCGCAAGGTGTCACGCAGTGGGGCCGTCGAGTAAAACGACGCGCCGTCCGTCCCGACTTCGGCGTGCAGTCCCTTCCACACGCTGTCGCTGGGCGAGAAAAACGAAGGGATCCCGCGCGTCACGATCAGCAGGTCGCGGATCCAGTTTTCGAATGCCGGAAGCAAGCCCGGCGCGGCCAGCGTGCGTTGCGCGACGCTGTCCCAGAACTCGCGCAGGCGTTCGAGCCGGCGCTCGGGCGGGTTGCCGGCGATGATCGCACCGTTAATCGCGCCGATCGACGTGCCGATCACCCAGTGGGGCTCGATCCCGGCTTCGTGCAGCGCCTGGTAGACGCCGGCCTGATAAGCACCCAGTGCACCGCCGCCCTGCAGCACGAGCACGACCTGCCCCGGCACGGTCACCGGTGAGTTCGCGGGCGTCGTCTGTTCGCTCGTGGACGGCATGGTCATCGCGTTCCCCGCTGAAGGATCGTTGCGTACGGATCAATGAAAGTCGATCGCCGGATGCCGATCGTTCGAAGACCTTACAGCAATCCTGCCCACTGGTCAGGGCGTGACGGGCTCCTCTTCGGCTTCGGCCTGGGCCGCGACCGGCACATCGGCCCCGTCGGCGGCCACGCGCGGCTGCAGCAACAGCGCGACCAGACCCGTCCAGCCGGTCTGATGCGACGCCCCGACGCCCCGCCCGTTATCGCCATGGAAGTACTCGTGAAACAGCACGAGATCGCGTGACTTCGGGTCGGCTTCGAGCAGCGGATACGCGGCCATGACGGGACGGCGGCCGTTTTCGTCGAGCAGGAACAGCCGTGTCAGCCGATCGCCGAGCGCGTGTGCAATGCCGTCGAGCGACTTCGTTTCGCCCGAGTGTGTCGGATATTCGACCTGGAATTCCGAGCCGTAGTACCGGTGAAACTCGTAGAGCGATTCGATCAGCAAATAGTTGACCGGCATCCAGATCGGGCCGCGCCAGTTCGAGTTGCCGCCGAATACACGCGAGTCGGACTCCGCGGGCAGATAGCGCACGCCGAAGCTGTTGCCGTTGTGCTTGTACTCGAACGGATTGTCGTGATGCACGCGCGACAGGGCGCGCACGCCATACGGCGACAGAAACTCGTTTTCGTCGAGCATGCGTCGCAACAGCGCCTTCATGCGGTGGCCGCGCAGCAAGGACAACAGCATCTGATTGCCCGAATTGCCTTTGGCCTGGGGCTCGTACCAGCGCGAGACGAGCTTGGCCAGATCGCGCCGATGGTTGAGAAACCAGAACAGTCGTTCGCGCAGCGAAGGAAGGTGTCCGTACACCTTCTGCGACAGGGTATGGACCGCGAACATCGGGATCAGACCCACGATCGAACGCACGCGCATGGGCACGGTCGACCCATCAGGGAGTCGCAGCACGTCGTAGAAGAACTGGTCGTCTTCGTCCCAGAGGCCGGTCTCGCACGTATCGCTCTTACCGACGGCCTCGGCGATATACAGGAAGTGTTCGAAGAACTTCACGCCGATGTCGACATAGACCGGATCTTCCGTCGCGAGCTCGAGCGCAATGCGCATCAGGTCGAGTGCGTACGCGGCCATCCAGGCCGTGCCATCCGCCTGATCGATGCGGCCGCCGGTCGGCAACGGCGACGAACGATCGAAGATGCCGACGTTATCGAGCCCCAGAAAGCCGCCCTGGAAGATATTGTGACCGTCGGCGTCCTTGCGGTTGACCCACCACGAGAAGTTGAGCAGCAGCTTGTGGAACACGCGCTCGAGAAACTCGCGATCGCCCTTGCCCGTCAGCACCTTGTCCATCTCGTACACGCGCCACGTGGCCCATGCGTGCACCGGCGGGTTCGCATCGCCATACGCCCACTCATAGGCCGGGATCTGACCGTTCGGGTGCAGATAACGATCCTTGACGAGCAGCAGCAACTGCTTCTTCGCGAAGTCGGGATCGATCAGCGCAAAAGCCACGGCGTGGAACGCCAGGTCCCATGACGCGTACCACGGGTACTCCCATTTGTCGGGCATCGACACGATGTCGCAGTTCGACAGGTGTCGCCAGTCGCGGTTGCGGCCTCGCTTGCGCGAGCGCGGCGGTGTCGGTTGCGTCTCGTCGCCGTCGAGCCACATCGCGATATCGATGTGGTAGTACTGCTTGGACCAGAGCATGCCTGCCAGTGCCTGGCGCTGGACGAGACGCGCGTCGTCGGACGTGAACTGGCATTGCACGGCAGCGTAGAACTCGTCCGCTTCTGCGCGGCGACGGGCGATCACGGCATCGTGGTCGAGCAAGGCGGGCCAGCGGGGACCATCGGCGCGCACGCGCAGATAGACGGTTTTCGTCTCTTCGCCCTGCAGCTCGAGGTGCACGTGTGCGGCCACGCGCGTGCCGCGGTCACGCCGGATCGCGTCTTCCCGCCCGCCGACGATGTAGTCGTTAAAGCCGTCCTTGAACGGGCCGGGGCCATCCATGTTGAACAGCCGGCGCACGTTGGTTTCGTTCTCGCAGAAAATCCAGTCGATCTCCTCTTCCGCGCTCGCGGTGATGACAAACGGCGGCTGCGACGGGTGATGCGCATAGATGCGCGACTCGGTACGCCCGCCATTGCCGTTGTCATCAGGCTCGATCTCGACATCGCGGCGATGCATCTCCGGCTTGGGCGTCTTCGTGTCCCACGACCACGTATTGCGCGCCCAGACCTGCGGAAGCAAATCGAGCACAGCGGCTTCAGTGCTCCGGTTCTCCACCGTCACGCGCATGACGATGTCGTCGGTGCCGTGCTTCGCGTATTCGACCGTCACATCGAAGTACTTGAGATCGTCGAACACACCGGTGTCGAGGACTTCGTATTCAGGCTGGTCGGGACCGCGCCGGCGGTTTTCCTCGACGAGGTCCGTGTACGGAAACGCTGCATGCGGGTACTTGTACAGCATGCGCATATACGAATGCGTCGGCGTGCCGTCGAGGTAAAAGTAGAGTTCCTTGACGTCCTCGCCGTGATTGCCTTCGGCGTTGGTGAGACCGAACAGACGTTCCTTGAGGATCGGATCATGCCCGTTCCACAGCGCGATCGAGATGCACCAGTCGAGCTTGTCGTCTCCAAACCCGGCAATACCGTCTTCGCCCCAGCGATAGGCTCGGCTGCGGGCATGCTCGTGGGGAAAGTAGTCCCAGGCGGTGCCATCTGCGCTGTAGTCCTCACGGACGGTGCCCCACTGGCGTTCGCTCAGGTAGGGCCCCCATTGGCGCCAATGGACAAGATCGGGACCGTGCAGACGTTGGCCTTCGACGGTGGCGAGCAGCTTGGCGGGACAAAGCGGCGGCATGGCATTCCTCGTTCAGGCGGGCGCAGCGAGTCGAACTCGCGGACCAGAAACGAAAATGTAGCGCATCCCGAAGACCCCGTCTGTGCGCGGTGCACAAAGCCCGTGCATTACGGGCCGGCATGTGGGGTCCGCTTAGAGGGCCAGGCAGGCATAAAGGGCCGGCATGCCGAGGTCGAACACGGCCTGCGCCCGACGCGTCCATTCAAACCTGCTTCGAGGGCCCGTACCAAGCGTCGACGGTTCAGCCCCGACTCAGGCCCATGCATCTCCCGGGTCGCGAACCTCGGGCGCGTGACGCAGCCAGTGTTCGATCCGGATCAGCTCGCCGAGCGACCAGGCCTGAAACGGCGCGCCGCGTGGCGTATGCGGTGCATCGCCATCGGCGATCTCCGACACGTGGCCGAGCCCCGCCGTTTTCAAATGGGCCAGCAGCGGCGCAAGGAACCGGTCTCGTGCTTCAGCCCGCGTCGCCGCCGTCGAGCCATGCACGCGTAACCACGCGTCAACGAACGGGCCCATCAGCCAGGGCCAGACCGTGCCCTGGTGATATGCCGCGTCGCGCTCACGCGGGCCGCCCAGATAGCGCCCGCAATAGTCGCGGTCGTGCGGCGACAGCGTACGCAGGCCCAGCGGTGTCCAGAGTTCCGCCTCGACCTGCGCAACGACCTGCTCGGCCTGGTCCCTCGCAAGCAGCCCGTACGGGAGCCCGCCGACCGCAAAGATCTGGTTGGGCCGGATCTTGCTGTCGATCTTGCCGGGTTCATGATCGGCATCCACGACGTCGAGCAGGCCCGCGGCCGCGGACCGCGTGAATCGCTCACGAAACGACGCATTCGCGCGGTGCTCAAGCGAGCGCCATGCATCGGTCCAGTGACTTGCGATGCGCAGCGCATTCACCCAGAGCGCCTGGATTTCGACGGGCTTGCCAACGCGCGGCGTGACAACCCACGAGTCCACCTTCGCATCCATCCAGGTCAATTGCACGCCGGGCACCCCCGCGCGGATCAGGCCATCCGCGTCCGCTCCGATCGCGAAGCGCGTGCCGCGTGCGTACCCGTCGAGAATCGCATCTACGGCATGACGCAGCGTGGCTTGCGTGTGCGCACAGGCATGCCCGGTCGCCAGGTAGTCATGCACGGCGATCACATACCAGAGTGACGCATCGACCGAGTTGTACTCGGGCTCGCCCCCGTCGTCGGGAAAGCGGTTCGGCATCATGCCTTCCGATACGACGCCGGCCCAGCTCACGAGAATCGCTTCGGCCTCGGCAAGGCGTCCGGTGGCAAGCATCAGGCCGCGCATGGCGATAAACGTGTCGCGGCCCCAGTCGGTGAACCATGGAAAACCGGCGACCAGCGTACGGCCCTGCCCGCGCGACACCAGATAGGCGTCGGCGGCACGCTCGACCGGTGTCGGGAATGCCATGCGCCTTGCGTATTCAGTACGCGCGAGCGCTTCAGCATGAGCGTGCGCGTCGGCACCCGACAGACTGCCCGCGTGGAGCACCATGGCGGCATCGGTCGCATGCAGGTCGAACGAAAACACGCCCGGAGACGCGAGATCCTCGGTCGCATCGAGCCCGCGTTCGCGTTCTGCACGATACAGAAAGTTGCGATACCACTCGGGCGCGTGCGCGTAGGTTCCGTTGCTCAGCACGGCGATCCCCGGCAAACCGTTATAGGGACGCCAGCCGACATTGCCATCGCCCGTGCGTTCGAAATCGAAGACGGGGTTCTCGTGATGCAGACTGTGATAGTCACGGCCGGATAACAGCAGCCTGACGTTCAATGTGATGCGTGCGCCCGGATTGTGGCTGCCATTGTGGCCGCCGTTGTGGACACCGTTTTGGCCGCCCTCGCGCGCGAGTTCGACGCCCTCGCCGGCCGGCTCGGCGCGCCAGCGTAATACCGTTTCGCACGACGCCTTGGTGACGAACAGCTCAAACACGATGTCGCCGGCGTCGCCGAGCGAAAAACGCCAGGTCGGCCAGGGTGTCGTATCAAATGCCGTGAGGTACGACGTGCAGTCCGGGTAGACCACGTCGGGCATATAGCGCTGTGTACTCAACGCCACCCGCGCGTTATCCGTCTCGACCCACGCCTCAAATCCCTGGACCAGCGCATAGCGGCCGGTCGGGGGCTTGGTCGCCGTCAGCAGCAGTGCGTGATAGCGGCGCGTGCGCTCGCCGCCCACGGTCCCCGAGGCAAAGCCGCCGTGGCCATCGGGTTCCAGCCATTCCGCATCGAGATCGAAGCGTTCGGACATGTTTCGCAGACGAGTTTTGCAAAAGAAAGTGTGCGCGCCCCTGTACGACTTGCGACTTTGCTGACGGCGCCGATGCGTGATCTTACGCTGCCCGATCGCGTTTGCGCCGCACAAGCCGATCGGCCCCACGGCACGTGCCCATGTCGCCCTGCGCGTTCGACACGGCTTGCGCACAATCTGGCAAACGTGTGCCGAATCGTCCAGAACCGGTATTCGACGCGGATCACGTGCATCGCCTGCCCGACCCGTGTCACCGCATTGTCATGGGGCAAGAACGATGCAGTGAGTGGCCCGAAGGCAAGGAGGCAGGCGCGCCAGCAACGTCGCCCCGAAGCACTTCGAAGGATCGCCCCCGTTGCGCCTTGCGATGCGGTGAACGATGCAATAAGCGGGTGCAGTGAGTGGGTGCAGTGACGTCGCGTAATTCAATAGCTTGCTATCGAATTAATTAATATCTAAAATGCTGCGATGCCCAATATCCATGATCTCCGGCGGTCGGTGACCGGCCGACTCGTACGCGTCGCGCGCCAATGGCGTCGCGTGTCGCATCACGTCATCTCGGGGTACGGGGTGTCCGAGGCGTGCGCGACGCCGCTGCTCATGATCGGGCGGCTCGGCGAAGGCGTGCGCCAGGGGACGCTCGCCGAATACGTCGGCATCGAAGGCCCCTCGCTGGTGCGCCTGCTGGACCAGCTTTGCAGCGCGGGACTCGCGCGGCGCGAAGAAGACCCTGCGGACGGACGCGCAAAGACCATCTGGCTGACCGATGCGGGCCGCGCCGTATGCGAAAAGATCGAGGACGCGCTGATTTCGCTGCGTGCCGAGAAGCTCAAGGGGATCAACGCCAGCGATCTCGCCGCGACTTTGCGCGTGTTCAAGGCCATCGAGCTCGCCGCGGCGCCCGACGCGCCCGAAGACCACTAGAACAGTACTGCCACGTATGCCGCTGCCTTCATCACGCGACTGGATTTACTCGGTAAAGACGTTTGCCGCGTCGATGCTCGCGCTTTATCTTGCACTCAAGTTCGAGTTGCCTCGCCCGTACTGGGCGATGGCCTCTGTCTATATTGCGTCCAACCCCTTCGTCGGCGCGACGACGTCGAAGGCGTTGTACCGTGCGCTGGGCACGCTGCTCGGTGCGTCGGGTGCGGTCTTCCTGCTGCCGCCGCTCGCGCAAACGCCGGTTCTCTTCAGCCTGGCGATCGCGGTCTGGATGGGCGTCATGCTGTATATGGCGATCTCCGACCGCACGGCCCGATCCTATGTCTTTCTGCTCGCGGGCTATACCCTGCCGCTGATTGCACTGCCGACGGTCAACAACCCGGCCACGGTGTTCGACGTCGCCATCGCGCGCTTTGAAGAGATTACGCTCGGCGTGGTGTGCGCGGCGGTCGTCAATTCGCTGATCCTCCCGAGCAAGCTTGCGCCCGTGCTCGCTGAGCGTACGGTTGCCTGGTTCAGCGACGCGGCGTTCTACGCTGCCGAGGCGCTTGGCGGCCGCGCGGCAGGTCAGCAGCTCGTCGATACGCGGCAGCGCATGGCGGCCACCATCAACGCGCTCGAAATGCTGCTGAGCCAGCTGAGCCACGACGGCACCCGCCCGGATGTCGTGCGCAAGGCGCGCGAACTTCACGGCCGCATGAGCGTGCTGCTGCCGATCATTTCGGCGCTCGCCGATCCCCTGCGCGTCTTCCGCCAGAGCGCGCTGCCCACCGAGGCCGCGATCTCGCGGGTTGTCGACGACGTCGTCGAGTGGATCGACACGACCCATCGTCGTCCAGGTGAACACGACGACGCCGATATCGCGCGCGGCGCCGCACGCTTGCAGTCCGCTTTCGCCGCGCTCGAGCCCGCCGCCGATGCGCTCAGGACCTGGGAAGGCGCGATCGTGTCGAGCGTGCTCTGGCGCTTGCGTTTGCTCGTCGAGCTTTGGCAGGATTGCGTGACGCTTCAGCACGCCATCTCCGCCGACCGGCGCGACCGGTTCGAGCCTGCCTTCCGGCACTGGCGTTTCGGCGGCACCGAGCCTTTTTTTGATCGCGGCATCATGCTCTTCTCGACGCTCTCGGCCATCAGCGCAGTGTTCGTGGCCTGCATGCTCTGGATCGTGACCGGCTGGCAAGACGGCGCGGGTGGCGTCTCACTCGCAGCCGTGGCCTGCTGCTTCTTCGCCGCACTCGACGATCCCGCGCCATCGGTGTTCAAGTTCTTTACGTCGACGGCGGCGAGCGTGGTCATTGCCGGGCTCTATATCTTCGTCGTCCTGCCGCAGGTGCACGACTTCCCGATGCTCGTCATCCTGTTTGCGGTGCCATTCATTCTGGTCGGCACGCTGATTCCTCAGCCCCGCTTTGCACTGGCGACCATGCTTGTCGCGGTCAACACAGCGACCTTTATCAGTATCCAGAGCGCCTACGATTCGAATATCGAGATCTTCCTGAACAGCAATCTGTCCGGGTTGGTCGGGCTGCTGTTCGCGTATGTCTGGACACGTGTGACGCGCCCCTTCGGCACCGAGCTCGCGGCGCGCCGGATCGTCGAATCGTCGTGGCGCGACGTGATCGCCGCGGCCTCGCCGCATGAACTCGGTGCTCAACGCAATATGGCTTCACGCATGTTCGACCGGCTGATGCAGTTGTTGCCGCGCCTCGGTTCGGCCGACGGCGCGACGCATCCGTCAATCGACAGCCTGCGTGACTTGCGAATCGGTTTGAATACGCTGGATCTGCAGGCCGAACGCGAGAAGGTGCGGCCGAACCTTCGTTCGGCCATCGATCTCGTGCTGCGCGAAGTACGGCTGCATTTCGAACGTTGCGTGGCGCATGGCGGTCGTCTTGCACCGCCCAAAGCCCTGCTGATGGCGATCGACACCGCGCTTGAAGGCACCGTCAACGTGCCGGCCGAGTCGGTGCAGCGCGAATCGATGCATGCGCTCGTATCGCTGCGCCTTGCCGCGTTTCCGAATACGCCGCCTCCCCTTAACCCCGACGCCTCATCCAGTCCATCGTGAACGTGACATCCTTGAACCGCACCGGAGGTGCACGATGATCGGCGAAGTCGACATTCTGGGTGTGTTTATTCCCGCTTTGCTGTGGATGATGCTGATCGCCTATGTCATCAGCCTTGCAGTACGAAAGGTGTTGTCGCATACGCGCTTCTATCAGTACGTGTGGCACCGCTCGATCTTCGATCTCGGCCTCTACGTGATCGTGCTTGGCATTGTCGTATCGCTTACCCATCGTTGATGAATTGGCTTACAACGTGAAAAAACCTTTCTTCTCCGTCGCGCTGCTCGCACGGATCGCGTTCACCCTGGTGATCGTTGCGATTGCCGCGTTCGTGCTCTGGCGTCTGGTCGGCTACTACATGTTTTCGCCATGGACACGCGATGGCCGCGTCGGCACCAATGTGATCGAGGTCGCCCCCGACGTCTCGGGTCTGATCGTCGACGTGCGGGTCAACGACAATCAGGCTGTGACCAAGGGGCAGGTGCTCTTCGTGATCGACAACGCGCGCTTCCAGCTCGCGCTGAATCAGGCCGAAGCGACCTCGGCCCAGCGCAAGGCGACGCTCGACGAAGCGCGCCGCGAGTTTGTGCGTAACAAAGGTCTGGGTGACCTCGTCGCGAAGGAAGTGCTCGAGGAAAGCCAGACGCGTGTCGACACTGCCGCAGCTTCGTATCAGGACGCCCAGGTGGCGCTCGGCGTCGCGCGCCTGAACCTCGAACGCGCAACGATCAAGAGCCCCGTGGATGGCTATCTGAGCGACCGGGCGCCGCGCGTCGGCGAATTCGCCGCATCGGGGCGCGCCGTGCTCGCGGTCGTCGACGCCAACTCTTTCCACGTCGACGGCTACTTCGAAGAAACGAAGCTGCACGGCATCCAGGTCGGGCAAAAGGTGCTTGTCAAGGTCATGGGTGAAGACAAGCCGCTGCGCGGTCATGTGCAAAGCATCGTGGCCGCCATCGAGGACCGCGATCGCGCAACGAGCGGCAGCCTGCTGCCCAACGTCAACCCCGCCTTCAGCTGGGTGCGGCTCGCACAGCGCATTCCGGTACGCGTGATGCTCGACGAGGTGCCGCCCGACTTCCGGCTGATCGCCGGACGCACGGCGACCGTCGCGATCGATGAGCCGTCGCTGTACCAGCACGGCTGGGCGCGTCCGGCTTTTGACGAGCCGGCTGCGTCGGGTGCGTCCGGCGCCTCCGCGGCCTCAGCTTCGCCTGCCGCGTCGAATAGCGCTTCAAACAACGCTTCAAATAGCGCTGCAAGTTCCGCGGCGCCGGGCGCGCAGTCGACCTCGGGCACCAGCCCGGCATCGGCCGCAACGGGCGCCCCCTCCACGACCGCAGGATCGGCACCGGGTGCTGCCGCTGCGTCGGGTTCTGCATCGCACCCGGAACAGCCTGCTAGTGGACGTGCAAGATGAAAGCCGTACTCCGACATACCGCCCTGGGTGCCCTGCTGCTGTGTGCAGCGGCATGCACGGTCGGCCCGAACTATGAAGTGCCCAAGGAGGCCGCCGTCAACAATCCGGCGGCTGCCGGATCGCTGACGACAGCAAGCGGCAAGGAAGTCACCGACGCCGACGTACCGCCGAACTGGTGGCATCTGTACGACGACCCGACGCTGAACCAGCTCGTCGAAGACGCGCTGCATTCGAATACGAACCTGCGCGTGGCCGCGGCGAATATCGCTCGCGCGACGTTTTCGATGCAGGCCGCCGAAGAAGCCGGCGGCTTTTCCGGCAAGACCAGTGCGGCTGTGGCTCGCGCTCAGGAGTCGGGTGAAGCCTTTCTGCTCACCGAGAAGGTGCCCGTCGTCAATGAAGGCGACTTCGGCATCGCGGTGTCGTATCAGCTCGATCTGTTCGGCCTGATCCGGCGCGGCGTCGAAGCGTCGAGCGACGACCGCGATGCGACGGTCGCGGCGGCCGACGTCACGCGCATCACCGTGGTGGCAGACGTCGTGCGCTCGTATGTCGAGAACTGCGCAGCGGGCGATGAGTTGAACGTCGCACAGCATTCGCTCGACCTTCAAAACCAGAGTCTCGCGCTCACCAAACGGCTTCGCGATGCGGGCCGCGCGAACGAGCCCGAGGTCACGCGTTCGCAAACCCAGACCGCCACGTTGCGCGCCGATATTCCGCGCTTTACGGCGCGCAAGCGCATCGCACTGTATCGGCTCGCGATGCTCACGGGCCGCGCGCCGAATGAACTGCCGGCAGACATTGGCACCTGCGACAAGCTGCCACGTCTGGCGCAGGCCATCCCGGTCGGTGATGGCGCCGCCTTGCTCAAGCGTCGTCCCGACGTGCGAGAGTCCGAACGCAAGCTCGCTGCGGCAACCGCTCGCATCGGCATCGCGACCGCTGCGCTCTATCCGAATGTGAGCATCGGCGCCTCGGCAGGCTTCACCGGTGTGCTCGAAGACATCCCTCAGAGCCCGACCGCACGATGGAATTTCGGTCCGCTCGTGTCGTGGAATTTCCCGATCAACGGACAACGTCAGCGCGTGCACGAGGCCGAAGCGACGACGTCGGCCGCACTGGCGTCATTCGACGGTGTGGTGCTCAATGCGCTGCGCGAAACCGAGAGTTCGCTGGCGACGTACTCAGCCGATCTCTCGCGCTCGGACGAACTCCGGGACGCGCAGCTATCGGCGCGCAAATCGGCGGATCAGACCCATCGCTTCTATCTTGCGGGGCGACAATCGTCGCTTGCCGACCTCGACGCGCAACGCACGCTCGCATCCGTCGACGCGCAGGTCGCGGCGGCCGAAGCGCAGGTCTCGATCGATCAGGTCAATCTCTTCCTCGCGCTGGGCGGCGGATGGGAACAGGACGCAGCAGCTCAACCGCAGGCCGCCGGGAAACCTGCCACGGCCGCGTCGGGGTCGAGCGCTCAGTAAATTCGATCAATATCCGCGTACCCGGTCGACGATACCGCCGACCGTTTCGCCGCGTTCCATGGCGCGAATCTTTTCGGCGATCTGCTCGACGCTCTCGTCGAGCAACGTCAACGCAGACACATGCGGTGTGATCGAGATGCGCGGCTCACGCCAGAACGCGTGATTCGCGGGCAACGGCTCTTCGCCGAACACATCGAGCATCGCACCGGCCAGCTTGCCGCGCGAAATCGCGTCGATCAGGTCCGATTCGACGACGTGTGTGCCACGCGCAACGTTGACGAGATACGCGCCGTCCGCGAGTCCACCGAGTATGCGTTTGCCGATCAGACCGCGCGTCGACGGTGTACTCGGCAGCAGATTGACCAACATCTTCGCACCCTGAATGCAGGCGCTGATGGTGTCGTCACCGGCAAACGTCCTGACGCCTTCGAGCTGCTTTGCCGTGCGGCTCCATCCGCTGACAGGAAAGCCTGCGTTGGCGAGTGCAACTGCAACCGCGGACCCGAGTTGCCCGAGGCCGAGCACGGCAATCGGAAAATCGCCCGGACGGCGGGCTTTGAGCGGCGCCCAACGTCCCGCTGCACGCTGGCGTTCGTACTCATCGAAGCGACGCATATAGCGCAGGGCCGCGTACATGACGTACTCGACCATTTGCTCGGCCATGCCGGCGTCTTCGAGACGGATCAGGGGAACGGACTCGGCGAGCGCATCGGGCTCGCGACGCACCATATCGAGAATGGCATCGACACCCGCGCCGAGATTGAAAACCGCCTTGAGTCCCGCACGTCCGCGTAGCGCTTCCGCCGGTGGTTTCCAGACCGCTGCGTAGTGCGCAGGCGCATGATCGTTGGGCTGCCAGACCCGGCACTGAGCCTCGGGCAGCGCGCGCTGGAAGGCCTCCAGCCAACTGCGGGCTTCGTAGCCCGGCATGCAGAACAGCAAGTCCATGGAATCGGCCTCCGTATTGTTATCGGTGTGGGCTGGGGCGTCCGAATGCGTATCGACGAATGAACATCGACGAATAAGTATCGACGAATCAGTATCGACTTCGGAGACCAGCGTCGAGACACCGCAACGGTAACCGACATCGGGCGTGCCGGTCCAGCGAGCACGAACGTGCGAGACGCGTTGTGCGAAAGCCGTACGTACCGGATGGATCCTGCAGCTCAGTACCGAGACCTGAAGGGTGGCGGGCCGGACAAGCCGCCCGCCAGGCCGCGCATTCGTGCCTTTCAGTGTGCTGCGAGCCGGAAGCCGGCGACAGCGTCCTTCATCTGGCGTGTTTGCGTATGAAGCGAAGCGGCCGCGGCGGCAGCCTCTTCGACAAGCGCCGCGTTTTGCTGCGTCATGCTGTCCATCTGCGTGACGGCGACGTTGACCTGTTCAATGCCGGTGCGCTGCTCGATCGATGCGTTCGAGATCTCCGACATCCGCTCTGCAACGCGCGATATCGCAGTCGACACTTCGCTCATCGCCGAACCTGCGCGCTCGACCATTTCCGTGCCGCCGTTGATCTCGCTAACCGAGGCGCTGATCAGTGCTGCAATTTCTTTCGCCGATTGCGCCGAACGCTGTGCAAGATTGCGCACTTCGCCCGCCACGACAGCGAAGCCGCGTCCCTGCTCTCCTGCGCGCGCCGCTTCCACCGCCGCATTGAGCGCCAGAATATTGGTCTGGAACGCGATGCCGTCGATGACCGCGATAATGTCGCGAATCTTCTTCGAGCTGTCGGCGATCGCCTGCATGCGGTCCACCACCTGCCCGACGACTTCACCACCGCGTTGTGTGGCGAGCAGACCGTCTTCGACGAGGCGATGTGCTTCCTGAGCATGGTCGGCGTTTTGCTTGACCGTCGCCGTGAGCTCTTCCATGCTCGCCGCCGTTTGCTCGAGCGAGGCGGCCTGTTGCTCAGTGCGGGCCGACAGATCGGCGTTGCCCGTCGCGATTTCGTCGGCCCCGAGGTGAATCGACTCGGCCGATGTGCGAACCGTGCGCACCGTCGAGGCCACGCTCAATTGCATGGCGCGCAGCCCGGCAAACAAACGTCCGATTTCATTGTTGCCGCGTTCTTCGATCGATTCGCTGAGATTGCCCTGCTTGATCTGGTCGAAATGCACGCCGACCTCTTCGAGTGGCCGCACGATCAAAGCACGGGCCGCGAAGTGCATTGCAATGACACCGCCGACGAGCACGACCATGATCGTGATCGCCACGCCTTCGAATGCCTGGAACTGATGGTCGATCGCCTTCAGCGAGTCCGTACCGACCTGGTCGCCGTACGCCATGAAGTCGCGTTGTTTGGCCAGGAAGGCGTCCTGATACTTCTGCGTCGGCTGATCCAGAAACGCCTGAATGTTGCCGCCCGTCAGGAATTCGGCGAGTTCGGCGAGCGCGCCACGATAGACCTTGTAGTTTTCGGTCAGCGCCTGCGCGCGTGCGCGCGCCTCTTCCGATGTCTGCGCCGCCGACGTGAAACGTGCAAACGACGTGTCGGCCTTCGTCAGTTCATCGCGCGCATGCGCAATGATGTCAGTCGGTGCCGTGCCGCCGCGAACCATGCGCGTTCCCGCGCGCGACAGATTGATCCGCGCATCCATCAAATGCTGCGTCGTTTCGGCAACTGCATCGACCTGCGTAATCGCCACATCGGACAACGCACCGACATCATCGCGCGTCGTCGACAAAGACCAGAAACCCAATGCTTGTGTGACCAGTTGCATCACACAGAAAATCACGAGGACACCCAACAAGGCCGAGGCCAGCTTCACGTTACGCAACATCAGAATCCTTTTTTACAGCAAATTCGGGGAGACCGATCGGATAGACCGATGACCGACAGGAGCGCGCGATATACGCGCAGGACACCTGCGTTAACGGCAGCACGGCACGATGCTTGAGTGAATGTGCGGCGTCCTGGGCCGTGCGATGGGCGGCGTCATCGGTCTTGTGCGCCCGCCCGGCCTGAATAGTCGCGTGAGTGACGATTCGATGGGCAGTCAGGTCTTCGGTGCGTGCCGCATCGCGCTTCACCAAACCTTCACGGTTTGCTCACGGCACTGTCACGAAGCCGTCCGCGTGACGAGCGCGCCTAGGCCAGCACGGACGGATCGCCCTCGTCCGCCTTACCCCGGTCCGTCAGGCGCGGTACGCGCACGCACGCGACGATCAGCGCGGCGACACACGCCAGCGCGGACACAAAGATCGCGACGCTCGATGTCTCGCCATCGTGTGCGTTAAGCAATGCAGAGCAAATGACCGGGCTCACGCCACCACCGATCACGGCGCCGACGGCGGCGACCGACACACCGGAAAACCGAACGCGCGCCGAGTACATCGATGCAAACAGCCCGCCTTGCGGGCCATACATCAGAGGATGGATGACACCCAGCGCGACGACGACAGCCATCACGATTCCTGCCGGCGCGCGCGTCTCGAGGATCGCGAGAAATGGCCAGACGTAGGCACCACTGAGCAGCAAGCCGGCCACATAAAACCCCTTGCGTCCGAGACGGTCCGACAACGCGGCGGTCAGCGGAACCATGCACATGGCCACGGTAGCGCCACACACCACCGCGGTCAGGATGACCGGTCGCGGCAGTTTCAGATGCGCCGTTGCGTAGGCCACCGCAAAGACCAGCACAAATACCGACCAGCTGATTTCGCCAAGACGCGCCATCAACACGACGAAGACCTCACGCGGATGATGTCGCAGCAGTTGTGCGAGCGGAAACCGCTCGATCGCGCCGTGTGAGCGCATCGATTCGAAGGCCGGTGTTTCGGGGAGCCTCAAACGACAAGCGAGTCCGATGGCGACGAGCACGATGCTTGCAATAAACGGCAATCGCCAGCCCCACGCGAGGAACTGCGCTTCGGGAAGTTGCGTCACCAGCAGCAACGCCAGCGTCGACAGCACGACGCCGCCATAGCCGCCTGCATTGCTCAAACTGGCAAACACGCCTTCGTACCTCGGTGGCGCGCTCTCGAAGCCGAACACGATGGCACCGCTTTGCTCGCCCCCAATCGCAAAGCCCTGGACGATACGCAGCACAGTCAAAAGCACCGGCGCCCAGATGCCGATCGATTCGTACGTCGGCAGGAGTCCGACGAGCGTCGACGCAACACCCATGACGAGCAACGTCGCGATCAACAGCGCCTTTCGGCCGATGCGATCACCCAGATGCCCGCACAGCAATGCACCTGCTCCACGAGCGAAATAGCCGGCCGCATAGGTGCCGAGCGAGGCGAGCGTGCCGGCAACGGGATCGAGGTGCGGAAAGAAAATCTTGTTGAACACCAGCGCCGACGCGGTGCCGTACAACAGGAAATCGTATTGTTCGAGCGCCGTGCCGGCGAACGACGACAACACAACGCTGAATGAACGACGCGCTGATTGACGCGCCGAATGACCCGACGAATGACGCGAGTTAGGCGACGGTGGCGATTCGGTCTGCATGGTTTTGCTAAATGTTCGGGAGAAGACCGCTTTCGTCCTTGAGCGCGACCCCCGTGATACGGAGGTCGCGCGCTCGCATGAGCAGGTAGTGCAATTTATGCGCGGCCGTATCGTACCCGAGTCCTTCGGGCCTGACATTGGAGATGCAGTTGCGCTCCGCATCCGTGCGGCCGACGCGGGGATGCCAGGTCAGATAGATGCCCAGACTATCGGGCGAGCTGAGGCCCGGACGTTCGCCGATCAGCATGACGACGACATCGGCATTGAGACGCTCGCCGATGTCGTCGCCGAGCGCGACACGCGATTGCGTCGCAATGACGATGGGGCCGATCGACCAGTCATGCAGCCGTGGCAACACTTCTCCGAGCAAGGGCAGCGCATGCCGCTGAGGCGCGAATGCCGACAGTCCATCGGCGATCACGAAGAGGATGCGCGGCGCATCGGTGTCGGATCCGTCGGCCTGGGGTGACGACGCCGGGTTGCCGGCGCGGTACGCGTCGAGCGTCTCGGCGGCCGACGCATGCAACCTGCGCCCCAAATCAGGACGCAGCAGGTATTGCGCGCGGTCGGCCGCCGCGCTGCGAACGACGATCGACGGCAGATGCATGGCATCGAGCGCCGCGGACAGCAACGCCACATCGAGCGGGTGATGCACGGCATCGCGCGCTTGCGCATGCGCGAGTCCGAAATCAAGAACCGCCTCGGTCGGCAAGCTGTCACCGGCCCGGCCCAGCGCAATTCGCGCCCGAGTGAATTGACGAAGGTCGTGCCAGGGATTGCCAATCACATCCGTGCTCATCTAGCACCTCTTTGAACCGATCGGGGTCCTGCGGAGTAGGCTCTGACCAGGGTCGCCAATTTCCTGCCTGCTCCCCGTCTATTCCCTGCCTGTGTTCTGGCGACGCGCTGCGTACATCCGGCCTACTCGCGGTCAAGCAGCGCCTGGGCCGCCGGTAAAAGTGTTTGAGCAGATGGCACACGCTCGAGTCGGCCATCGTCCCGTGTGACGCCCATCTTCGCGAGCCACGCTTCGAACTCCGGCGCGCGTCCCAGTCCGAGTACGCGCCGCGCGTACAGCGCATCGTGAAACGACGTGCTTTGGTAGTTCAGCATGATGTCGTCAGCACCCGGCACACCCATCACGAAGTTGACGCCCGCCACGCAGAGCAATGTGAGCAGACTGTCCATATCGTCCTGGTCGGCGTCGGCGTGATTCGTGTAACAGATATCGCATCCCATCGGCACGCCGAGCAACTTGCCGCAGAAATGATCCTCGAGCCCCGCCCGGATGATCTGCTTGCCGTTATACAGATACTCGGGACCGATAAAGCCGACGACCGTATTGACGAGCAAGGGCCGAAACGCGCGCGCCACTGCATACGCACGCGCCTCGCACGTCTGCTGGTCGATGCCGTGATGCGCATTGGCGGACAGCGCGCTGCCCTGCCCGGTTTCGAAATACATCACGTTGTCGCCGACGGTGCCGCGCGCGAGCGACAGCGCGGCTTGATGCGCTTCACGCAGCAGCGCGAGATCGATGCCGAAGGCTGCGTTCGCCGCCTGTGTGCCCGCGATCGACTGAAACACCAGATCGACCGGCGCACGGCGCTCGATGGCTTCGAGCGTATTTGTCACATGCGTGAGTACACATGATTGCGTCGGCACGTCGTAGCGCTGGCGAAACGCCTCGATCATCTCGATGAGCGTCACGATGGCGGCCGGGCTGTCACTCGCGGGATTGATACCGATCACGGCATCGCCGCACCCATACAACAGACCGTCCAGCATCGACGCGGCAATGCCCTTCGGATCGTCGGTCGGGTGATTGGGTTGCAGTCGCACGGACAGGCGCCCGGGCAAGCCGATCGTATTGCGAAACCGTGTGACCACCCGGCATTTCTGCGCCGCGAGAATCAGGTCCTGGTTGCGCATGAGCTTCGACACGGCCGCGACCATCTCGGGTGTCAGGCCCGGCGCGATACGCGCGAGCGTAGCCGCGTCGGCTGCATCGCTCAACAGCCAGTTGCGGAAATCGCCCACGCACAGGTGGGCGATCTCGGCGAACGCGACAGGGTCGTGCGTATCGATGATGAAGCGGCTGATCTCGTCGTCTTCATACGGGATCAGCGGCTCCTCGAGAAATTGCGTGAGCGGAACATCGGCTAGCACGCTGCGCGCGAGCATGCGCTCCTCTTCCGATTCGGCTGCAAGGCCCGCCAGGGCGTCGCCCGACCGGAACGGTGTGGCCTTGGCCATGACCGTCTTCAGATCGCCGAAGACATAGCCGCGGCCATCGAGACTTGCCGAGTACGCACTCAGGTGTTTCGCCAGTTCGGTCATGTCGGCTCTCTGACTCAGACCTTTCGGTTATACCCCGCCAAATCGCGAAATGCACGGCATGCACTACCTACGCGACGATGCGTGCCCGCTATCGTTCGACCGAACGACGCGCCTGCTTGTTTTCGTACATCGATTTGTCGGCATCCGCGAGCAGCGCTTCGACATCCGGGCTGCCGCCCGGCACGTAGTCGATGACGCCGACGCTGTACGCGATCTTGTACTGCCGGTTCGATGTCGCGTTCAACGCTTCGACATTGTGGCGAAGCCGTTCGAGTGCTTCGTAAGCCGTATTGCTGCGCGTATTGCTCAGCAACACGACGAATTCGTCTCCGCCGAGGCGGCCCACGACGTCGGACTCGCGAAACGTCGTGCGCAACACCTCGCTGAAAGCGCTGAGCGCGGCATCGCCCTCGGCGTGGCCATACGTGTCGTTGATCTGCTTGAAGTGATCGAGATCGAAAAAGAACAGGGACGCGGGAAGCCCGAGTCGATGGCAACCCGCGAGGACATGCCGCGCGAGCGCTTCGAAACCGCGACGGTTCGAGAGTTGGGTCAGGTGATCCATCGTCGCGAGCTGAACAGCCGCAATCTCTTCCTCGGCCATCCGTGCGAGGTCATGGAGCAACGCGCGGTCATCGGTGCTCAGCTCGCGCGGCTTCACATCGAGCAGGCACAGCGTCCCGAGCTTCATATTGATCGGCACGGTCAGCGGACATCCCGCGTAGAAGCGGATCTGCGGTCCGCCCGTAACGAATGGATTGTCCGCGAAGCGCGGGTCCTCGAGCGCGTCGGGGACCTCCATGATGTCGTCGCTGTGAATCGCGTGGGCGCAAAACGACACATCGCGAGTCGTCTCAACGAGGTCGATGCCCTGCCGCGATTTGAACCACTGCCGGTCGACGTCGATCAGCGTGACGAGTGCCATGGGCACGTCGAACATGCGTTTGGCAAGCCTCGTCAGGCGGTCGAATCGCTCTTCGGGCGCGGTGTCGAGGATGCGCAGGGCATGGAGCCGCTCGACGCGCTCGGTTTCATTGGCGGGGATGGCTGGGACTTGCATGGAGACGCGTGATCGACCCTGGGTACGATGAAGTCTCAAACGTACCGTCGTCCACGCCCCGTGCCAAGTCCCATGGCCTGTTTTTTTCAGACTTTACAGTCGTTCAATTCGGGCGCGGGGGCGCCGTCGACTCGCGGACCTTGAGCTCCGGCGCGATGATCAGCCGGCGCGCCTCGCCATCGATATCCTTGGTCACACGCTCGATCAGGGTCTGCGCGGCGCGCTCGCCGAGCATGACGATCGACTGACCGACGGTGGTCAGCGCCGGATAGAAGTACCGGGACAGCTGGATATCGTCGAAGCCGATCACCGACAAATCGCGCGGCACAGACAGGCCGCGCTCGGCGGCGGCGCGTAGTGCGCCGAGCGCCATGACGTCGTTGGTCGCGAAGATGGCCGTAGGCTGGCGCCCCTCGAGCAGCGAGACGGCCGCCTCGTAGCCGCCCTGGCTCGTGTAGTCGCCCGCGATGAGCTGGCAGCCATCGACCTCGACCCCATGTTCCTCGAGCGCGCGCTCGAAGCCTCTGACGCGCGCTTCGCTCACGACCATGCGCGCCGGGCCGGATATGCATGCGATGCGCCGATGGCCGAGTTCGAGCAAGTGCCGGGCAGCGATATAGGCACCTTGCTCATGGTCGATCTGTACCAGGTCAGCCTGCACGCCCGGCACCTCACGATCGACGATGACCACGGGCAGATCCGTGCGTCCGAGCGCCTCGGCGAGCGTGTCTTCATCGCCCGCGGAGGCGACGATAAGTCCGTCGATGCGGCGTTCGATCATCACGCGCAGGTATTTGCGCTGCTTTTCGGGCTCGTCGTCCGAATTGCCGAGAATCACGCAGTAGCCGCGGCGTTCGCAATACGTCTCGATGCCGCGCGACATCTCGGCGAAATAGGGATTGGTATTGTTCGGCACGACCACACCGATCGTCGAGGTCGTTTTTGCCTTGAGGGAGCGCGCGACGGCGCTGGGCACGAAATTCAGCTCGCGAATGGCCGCTTCGACTTTTGCCCTGACCTCGCTGCTGACCGGACGCGTGTTGTTGACGACGTGCGAGACGGTCGTGAACGACACTCCGGCTCGCGCAGCAACGTCCTTGATGGTGGCCATGGAGTCTCGGAAAAAATTGCTTGGCGAGATTGTGGCGGCATTGGAAATCAAGTCAACTGCCGTCGTCGTGATTCACACGGTACGAAATCTTCAACAAGCTTTTAATTTCGAGATGATGTAGGCCCAATGAAACCCTGCCGTGTTTCAGCGATTGAATCCACGCACGTCCCATCGAGCGTCGACGCGCTCGTTTAACGATTGAGTCGTTCAACCGTTCAACGCATGCCGTCACGCCCTGCGCGCTCATCGAGGCGCATCGAAAGCAACTGAAGCAACTCGTCGATGTCGACCGGCTTGAGCCGGTAGTCATCGAACCCGGCCTGCCAGGCCCGGGCGATATCGTCGGCGGCGCCCAGGCCCGTCAAAGCGATCAGCAACGCGTCTCGCGTGAGCGGACTCTCGCGCAGTTTGCGGGCGACGTCGTAGCCGCTCATGCGCGGCATGGCGATATCGAGCAGGACGACGTGCGGACGGAATCGCTCGGCTTTTTCGATGGCGACCGCGCCGTCGAAGGCGATCTCGACGACATAGCCGGCGAAGTCGACGAGCATCGCGGTGCCCTCGCACGCATCGACGTTGTCGTCCACCACGAGCACGCGGTAGGCATCCCGGCGCGGCATCAACGATGCGGCGCCCGCGGCCTCGAGCGGGTCGATGGGTTGCCGCGGTTCAAATTCGCTACGGGGTGTATTTGCCGGACTCGATTTCAGCGCGTCCGGTCCGTGCGCCAAGGCGCCTTGCAAGACGATGGCGCTCATCGCCACGCCCTCACTGCCGCCCCGCGCGGCATGACGCGAAGCGGGCCACTGACCCAATGAGTGTTCATGCTCTCTCCCTACCCGGCTTCCGACCTCGACGTACCGGCGCGCTATCGATACACGACGCGAAAGTTCGCGCCGGGTGTGCACATCGTGCCCGCCGAGGCATAACAGCCGCTGGAATAAGCAAGAGCCATACCGAGGCGCGTGAAGCCTCGTGGGACGCGTGCCGGAGCGAAGTCGAATCCACTCGAATTCGCATCCAGGCATCGACAAATGCAGCCTGGACGGTGTCAAAGGCAGCGTGCTCGCGCTTTTCCGTCAGCCAGGGCGACCGACGGCGAAAACCTGACACGGATTCGACACAGCCGGGACGTCCCGGTCGTGACGCACACACGACAGTTATTTACACAACACGCGCAAGAATTACGTAACGACACGGAGGGTGGCGCACGGTCATTTCATTTATGATGGCTTCGCGCGGCCTGACTCCGGTCGGTGCGCGGCGGGCTTCGAAACCACGCCGCGTCACACGACGGCCCAATACGCCCCCGCGGGCATGCCGGCGCAAGTTGCCACATCACGCACGGAGACAGCGATGGCGACGAAGGCGGCACAAAATGCATCCGGCAACGGGGTCAAACGACCCGGACGCTGGTGGCGGCGCTGGGTCATCACCTGCCTTGTGTGGGCGGTGCCCGTGGTCGCGCTCGGCGTCAAGGAAATGGTCGCCGAGATGCTCTATGACTCAGCCGACATCCACGTCAGCCTGGATCGCTGGGTCCTCACCGATGCGCAACGCGCGTTACCTGAGGCCGTGCACTGCACCGGCGCGCTGGACGCCGCCCGCCAGGCCGGCTGCCCGGCTTCCATCGTCGACGCCAACGCCGCCCTGCGTGACGCGGCCGCCGCAGATCTCCACGTGCGCCGCACGGCGCAAATCATGGGTTTCTTCCAGGCGCTTGTCGTGTATTGGGTGATCCCGTGTGTGTTCATCCTCGCGGTCGGCCTCGTGCTCGGCCTGATCCGGCGCGCCCTGCGCAGGCCGGCGCCGGCCATGTCGGTCGGCCAGGCCGGGGCGACCGGGATCGACCGGCCGCGGACATGATCCGTCAGGGATCGGCTTTCCCACGCCGTCTCATTTTTCCGTTATCGCGCTAATAACGTAAAGAATTCAATTGTTTGGCAAGATCACCCTGCAAAGTCATACGACCCGGGTATAAATTACGGTCGTATCGAGGGTCGATTGTGCCGTCATTTTTTTGGCACGCGAAGTGCTTACCTCAAATCGACCGTAGATCGAAAGCGCCATTTCGTGTGCGATGTCGGCGACTGCGCCTCACTTGTCGATGGTTCGATGTTGTCAAGCACTCAACCCAACGGAGGTCACAATGCAAAGACGTGAGTTTGTCCTGAAGTCGGGCGTGGCGGTTGCCGCCCTGGCCGCTACGCTCGCGGGCTGCACAGCCAACAACAATTCGGGGAATGACGATCCGGCGGCCGAACGCCGCGCGATCAATTCGTCGGTGGATGACACCCTCTCGAAGCTCTATACGCAGGTCAGTGGCTCGCGTGAGCTCGTCTCACGTGCGCGCGGCGTGCTCGTGTTCCCGAACGTCGTCAAGGCCGGCCTGATCGTCGGCGGCGAATACGGCCGGGGCTCGTTGCGCGTGGCGGGCACAACGACGGGCTACTACAGCACGACAGCGGTGTCGGTGGGTCTTCAGGCCGGCGCGCAATCGAAGGCGCTGATCTTCCTGTTCATGACGCAGGACTCGCTGGACACGTTCCGCAATCGTGACGGATGGTCGGCCGGTGCCGATGCGTCGGTCGCGGTGCTCAAGCTCGGCGCCAACGGCGCGATCGACACGACAACGGCGACCGCGCCGGTCGAAGTCATCGTGCTGGCCAATGCGGGCCTGATGGCGGATCTGTCGGTCGACGGAACGAAGGTCACGAAGCTGAAGATCTGACGACGCGCACGTAAAAAAACCCGGTGCTGCCGTGCGCAGGACCGGGTTTTTTGTTGGGGCCGGGGTTTCGGATTGCTCCAGCATCCTCGGTCCCACGCTTACCGCGACGGTTTGAGCCTCATTCGAGGCCCGGACCTCACACGTTCGGCGCGCCGTCGACCACCTTGAAACGCGAACGCTTTTGCGCGCGGATCACCGAGTTGTAGGCATCGACATATTGCTCAGCCATACGACGCGACGTAAAGCGCGCTTCGAATTGCTGACGCACGCGCTCGCGCGAGATCGTGTTCAGGCGATTGACGGCAGCGACCGCGCCGATTTCATCCTCGACGACAAAGCCCGAGACGCCTTCATCGATCACTTCCGGCACCGAGCCGCGGTTGAACGCGATCACCGGCGTGCCGCATGCCATCGACTCGATCATCACCAGACCGAAAGGCTCCGGCCAGTCGATCGGGAACAACAGTGCGTGCGCGCCCGACAGGAATTGCGCCTTGTCCTTGTCCGCGATTTCGCCGATGTACTCCACATGCGGCAACGAGAACATCGGCTTGATTTCGTTTTCGAAGTATTCACGGTCAGCCGCGTCGATCTTGGCGGCGATCTTGATCTTCATGCCGCACTTGCCGGCGATGCGGATCGCGGTGTCGACACGCTTTTCCGGCGAAATACGGCCCAGGAAAGCCAGATACTTCTGCTCGACCGGTTGCGGCGTGTAGAGCTTCTCGGGCAGGCCGTGATAGACCGTCGTCAGCCATTTCGCTTGCGGCAGCGGATGACGCTGGTTGTCGGAGATCGACACGACCGCCGCATTGTTGAACACGTCGAACACCGGCTGCTGTTCCGGCAGGTCGAGGCGGCCGTGCAAGGTCGTGATGAACGGCGTGTCCTGGCGACCGAACAGCGAGAACGAGTAGTAATCCATGTGGAAATGGAGCACGTCGAACTGATCCGCGGCACGGCGCACGCGCTCCATCAGCAGCATGTGCGGTGCGATCCGATCGCGAATACCCGGGTCGAGGCGCAGCGCGCGCGGCCATACGGGTTCGAGCTTCGCGCTCGTTTGCGAATCGCCGCTCGCGAACAGCGTGACGTCGTGGCCCAGGTCGACGAGCGCTTCGGTGATGTACGACACGACGCGCTCGGTGCCACCATAAAGCTTGGGCGGAACGGACTCGGTCAGCGGCGCAACTTGCGCGATTCTCATTGCTTTGTCTCCTGTCAGGCCGGCCAGCCTGGATCGCTCGCCGAATAAAAAAGTGCGCCATTATCTCTGAACACGCGAGCCATCGCGCGTTTTTCAAGACAATGACAAACCCGCAGCGGTTCTCTCGAACCGGCTGCGGGTGGCTTACAGTTCTTACGTGGACGTCCAACGCCGCACCCGCGCGGCCGGTTGACCGGCGATTGCGCGGCGAACGGGCGAACGAATGTCGGGTGTCGTCGGGGTGGAGTGAGCGATTTTCGTGCCCGGCCGGACGGATTGCCCTGTCCGATCGCTGTCCGATTGCCATCCGGCCGGCGATGACTCGCCTCTGCGGCGCGTCGCCTGACGACAGGCGACGGCCGTCAGGCTGGGCGAAACGGGGAACGAAACGTGACGGGAAACGCGATCTGAAATGTGACGCGGCGAAACGGGCAAACCGGGGAGCCTTACGGCTCCGCGCGGCACGCGTATGTGGCGCCCAGTCCCAGCGCCACCACGGTACTGGCGTTGTAGTCGAGCTTGTCACCGTTTGCGGCAGCCCATTTGCGCACGGCGCTGGTCATGTCTTCAGGCGTGGTGCCGCCGGGCAGGCAGAAATATTGGCCCACGCGCGGTCCGGTCGTGCCCCCGATCGCCTCGATCGTGTTGTAAGCACCGTCTGCGGCGCCTTCGATATAGGCCTGGCAGGCGCTCTTGGACGGCACATCCGTCCGGTTGCAGAGCTTGATCAGGTCGGCCCCGTTGAAAGCGGCTGCCGTCAGCGGCAGACCGAGCGCACACGCGCAGAGCAAAGCCCGCAGCATGGTTGTTCCTTTCGTATTCGTATTTGGCTGTGTATGGGCCATCGCCCTGTTTTCGGCTTGCATCGTCGCGTCCCCGTTTCCCTCGCCGCCGACCCTCGCTTGCCGGTCGCCGTTGTACTTCAAGGCGTTTTCATTCTGCCTGACCCACTGCGAGCCCCCCGGCCCGAATCCAGTCGGTCGATGATGCAGCACAACGGCACGGGCACAACGTGGCGATTCCGACCGAACCTGCCACGTCACCCATCGCCGCCGTGAGTTACTTCGATGCCGCCGCCGACGCGCCTGAAGCCGGCGCACTTCGCGCCGCTTCGACGTTCGCAATGCGCTTGCCCAGGCCATCGGCAATATCGCGGTGATTGTAGCGTTTGGCGATATCGGCCGCATTGAGTCCGAGCTGATTTTTAATCGTCGGATCGGCACCTTCGTCGAGCAATAGCTTCAGCGTCGTGTCGTGACCTGCCGCGGCTGCCATCATAAGCGGCGTCGAGCCATTCGGCGATGCCGCGTCAATATACGCGGAATGATCGAGCAAGACCTTGACAATCTCGTCGTCCCCCGCGCTGGCGGCGTAGTGCAGCGGCGACCAGCCCTTCTTGTTCACTTCGGCGTCCTTCGCGAGCAGCGTCTGGACCATCGGCATGTCCTGATTGATCGCGGCCATCATCAGCGCGTTTTCGCCGGCGGGGTCCACCGCTTCAAGATCGACGTCGGGATTCTCGACCAGCATCTTGACCGTGTTGTCTGCCTTGTAGCGCGCGGCATACACAATGAGGGGCACGCCGTGCGATTCCATCACGTTCGGGCTCTCGCCACCCTTGATCAGGTCCTTGACCTTGTCGGCGTAGTCGAGCTGCACCGCGCGAAACATCGCGGCACTCATTTCGGGCTGCTTGGCACCGGCCGGCGCCGATGCGGCAGGCTGTGCGATCGAAACCGATACCGACGTGGCGCCCGCCAGCAGGCAGGCCATGGACAGTGTGCGAATCAACTTCATGCAGTTCCTTAAATTATTTTAACAACCGCCTGATTAAAAAGCGAATTGCGCTAGCTAACCGAGTCAATGATCAGATCGGATTCGACGCCTGGACCGGCGTAGCGCTCGAAAACAGGCGGAAAAAGTTGTCCGTCGTCGCCTGACCCAGGTCCGCTTCGTCGATGCCGCGCAACTGCGCGATGAAGCGTCCGACATGGCTGACGTGCGCAGGTTCATTGGTTTTGCCGCGATATGGCACCGGCGCAAGGTACGGCGAGTCGGTCTCGATCAGCAAACGCTCGAGCGGCACCCGTTGCGCAACGTCCTGGACGTCGGTCGCGCTTTTGAAAGTCACGATGCCCGAGAGCGAAATGTGGAAGTTGAGCGCGAGCGCGCGCTGAGCCACGTCCCACGGCTCCGTGAAGCAGTGCATGACGCCGCCGACGGCATCGGCACCCTCTTCGCGCATCAGCCGGATCGTGTCGTCGGACGCCGCGCGCGTATGGATGATCAGCGGCTTGCCGGTTTGACGGGATGCGCGGATATGCACGCGAAACCGCTCGCGCTGCCACTCCATATCGGCGATCGAACGGCCTTCGAGGCGGTAGTAGTCGAGACCGGTTTCGCCGATCGCGACGACTTTGGGATGGTCGGCGAGTTCGACGAGTTCGGCCACGCTCGGCTCCCTGACCTGCTCATGGTCCGGGTGCACGCCCACCGAGGCGAACAGATTCGCGTGCTGTTCGGCGAGCCGCAACACGTCGGGAAAGGTTTCAAGGTCGACGCAGGCGATCAGCGCGTGGCTCACGTGTTGATCGCGCATATGGTCGAGCAACTCGGGCAGGCGCTCGACCAGTCCTTCGAAGTAGATGTGGCAATGGGAATCGACAAACATATCAGTCCTTGAGCCGCAGGCCGAGGATCACGAGATCGCGCTCGATCCCGTCGAGGTTCGCCACGCGCGGCAGCACGCCCCAGTCCGTAAAGCCGAAACGGCGGAACAATTTGAGGCTCGGCTCATTGTGGCCGAAGATAAATCCCAGCGCGCTTTTGACGCCGAGCGACGGCGCCACCTCGAGCGCGTGCGCCAGCATGGCCTTGCCATAGCCTTTGCCGCGCGTGCTTTCGCCGAGGTAGATGCTGATCTCGGACGTGCCGTTATAGGCCGGACGGCCATAGAAATCCGAGAAGCTGAGCCAACCGACCAGTTGGCCGTCGTCGTAGGCCATCCAGAGCGGGCGCCGCTCGGGCGAGTGCGCGTCGAACCATTCGTGACGGCTCTCGACCGACACCGGTTCGAGATCGGCGGTCACCAGTCGCGAAGCGATCGTCGTGTTGTAGATGGCGACGATGGCCGGCAGGTCATCGCGGGTCGCATTGCGGAAGGTCAGGTTCATCGGGCAATCAGCAGGCTTGAGTCGGTTGAATCGGATGAGTCGGTTAAATCGGTTGCGTCGTTGAATCGGTTGCGTCGTTGAATCGGTTGCGTTGGTTGCATTGGTTGAAGCAGTGGACTCGGCTTAGCCCGCCGAGTACGTTGCGTCCGTTGCTTCCGTTGCGTTGGGTCAGCGGGCCTCAAACAACGCACGATAACCGGCAAACAAAGACTCGAATACGAGCCGCGAGTTCAGCGGATGATTTTCGACGGCGCGCTGACTCACGACGGTGCGCCAGTATGCCGCCAGCGCCACGGGATCCACCGCGGCTGCGCACCGCTCGATGGCCTTGCCGGCATCAGGAAAGTATCGTGCGCGACCCGCACTCTGCTGGGCCATCACGTCATACAGCCAGCGCTGCAGCCATCCGAGCACGAGCGGCACCGCGGTCTTCTGCAGCGTCTCGCCGCACGCGAATGCGTCACAGCCGGGCCCGGCTGCGAGCTGCTGCAGCGTAAAGCGACGCAGTGCCGCATGCTCCGGATCCCGTGCGATGTCGAGCGCGAGCAACGGGGCACCCCCGGCTTCGGCCAGCGCTTGCGCCGCCGCCTTCTCGCCGCCTTCGATGCCTTGCGCGGACAGCCACTCGTTCGACACAGCCGGCTCGGGCGTCGTCAGGGCCCATTGGCGACATCGACTGATCACCGTCGGCAACAGGCGGTCGAGCCGCTGCGTGACAAGCAAAAAGCGCACGCTGGACGCGGGTTCCTCGAGCGTCTTGAGCAGCGCATTGGCAGCCGCGACGTTCAGCGCCTCGGCCGGATAGAGCAGCACCACGCGCACGCCACCCCGATGCGACGCAAGAGAGCAGAAATCGAGCAACGAACGCACCTGCTCGATCTTGATTTCCTTGCTGAGCGTCTTGGTCTTCTTACCGTCCTTGTCGTCCGAGGCGTCACCGCCTGCATCGCCGGCTGCCGCAGCCGCACCGGGATTGTCCGCGGCCATGCTCTCGGGGCACACCACGCGAAAGTCGGGATGGTTGCCCTGTGAAAACCAGGTGCACGCGACGCAATGACCGCAAGGCTGTCCATCCTCGAGCGGCGATTCGCAAAGCAGGCCCTTTGCGAGATGGCGCGCGAAGTCGACCTTGCCGGTGCCCGCCAGCCCGTGAAACAGCAGGGCATGCGGCCAGTTCGGCTTGAGCGCCTGAACCCGGCTCCAGTCATCGACTTGCCAAGGATAGATCATGAATTCACTGTTAAATCAATTAATTAGAAAATAAATATGATGTGAAAAGCGAGTTTTTGGTCAGACCAAAAGCATTTTTCACGTCGATTATTATTAAAATAACTATTTATGATTAAAAATCAAATACTTGAAACAATATCTTTAAGTTTCACGCGAATATTTTCAATCGACTGCGTCGCGTCAATGATCGCAAATCGCCGGGGCGCCTCGGCAGCCCGGCGCAGATATTCGTCGCGGGTTCGCGTGAAGAATCCGTCCGATTCACGTTCGAACTTGTCAGGCTCACGCGCAGCACCGCGGCGCTCGCTCGCGGTCTGCGTCGGTACGTCGAAGAGCAGCGTCACGTCGGGTTCAAGCCCCTCCTGAACCCAGCGCTCGAGTGTGGCCAGCTTGTCGAGTGACAGGCCCCGTCCACCGCCCTGATAGGCAAACGTTGCGTCGGTAAAGCGATCGCACAACACCCAGTCGCCCCGGCTGAGCGCGGGCTCGATCACGGTTGCGATATGTTCGCGGCGCGCCGCGAACATCAGCAGCGCCTCCGTCTCGAGATGCATGGGCTCGTGCAACAGAATCTGGCGCAGCGACTCGCCGAGCGAAGTGCCGCCAGGCTCGCGTGTCATGACGACCGACGCGCCAGCCGGCACACGCGAGCGCTCGAGCTGCTCACGGAACCACTCGAGGTGCGTCGTCTTGCCGGCCCCGTCGATGCCCTCGAATGTGATGAACTTGCCGCGTGCCTGCGTCATTGCTTACCCCGGATGTATTTATCGACGGCGCGATTGTGTTCGCCGAGACTTTCTGAAAACTCGCTGTGCCCGTCGCCGCGCGATACAAAATAGAGCGCATTGCTTTGGGCCGGATTCACGGCCGCCATCAGCGACGGCATGCCCGGCAGCGCAATCGGCGTCGGCGGCAGACCCGGGTGCATATAGGTGTTGTAAGGCGTGTCGGTCTGCAGGTCATGCTTGTGCAGATGGCCGTCGTAGGCCGCGCCCATGCCGTAGATCACGCTCGGATCGGTTTGCAGCGGCATGCCCTTTTTGAGCCGGTTCGAAAAGACCGCCGATACCAGGCTGCGATCGGCTTTCACGCCCGTCTCCTTCTCCACGAGCGACGCCATGATCAACGCTTCGTACGGCGTCTGGAACGCGAGGTCGGGCGCGCGCGCGGCCCAGGCCTGGGCGAGCCGGTCATGGCCCTCCTTGTAGGCACGCTTGAACACCGACAGGTCGCTCTCACCCTTGTCGAACAGGTAGGTGTCGGGGAAGAACAAGCCTTCGGCCTGCGTCTCGGGCACGCCGATCGCCGTGAGCAATTCGGCATCCGACATGCTCGCCGTGTCATGCTCGAGCGCGGGGCTGACATTCAGTTCGGCGCGCATGTGCGCAAACGTCCAGCCCTCGACGATCGTCACGGCGAACTGATTCACGTCGCCGCGCGCGATCTTGAGCAGGACCTGATACGGCGTCACGCCGTTCGAGAATTCGTAGTTGCCGGACTTGAGCGCCGTCGTCATGCGCAAGCCACGGGCCATCAGCTCGAAAAGCCAATGGTTGAGCGGCACACCGCCGGTCTCGAGTTGTTCCGATACGCTGCGCGTCGAACTGTGCGGGCGGATCGTCACATCGAGCGGACTCGTTGCGAAGCTCAGCGGCCGGTTGGCCCAATAGTAAAAAGCGCCCCCCGCCGCGGCGACCAGCACAAGCGCGGCGATCAGCAGGTTTCGAAGAAAGGACATGCGACTGAAGGGGTTTCCGAACGGCCCATATAATACTTGCTTGCCCCTATTAGATCACCGTCGGGTGTTTATGACCGCCGCTTCTCATTCGCCTTCGTCCGCTTCGTCGCTCAACGCTGCATCCGCCAATGGCGCGGATGCTCCGGCCGCCGCCTCTGCCGCAGCCCATCCGAGCCCTCTCGCGTCGTCGCCTTTACCCGTCGCCGCCGATTTCGACCATGCCGCTGAAAAGGCGGCGTATGCCGTACTGAACCAGTTTGCTGTGATCGACGTCGCGGGCGCCGATGCCGCCTCGTTTCTGCACGCTCAGTTGACCAACGACGTCGAGTCGCTCGCAAGCGGCTCGGCACGCCTCGCCGGCTACTGCACGCCGAAGGGCCGCCTGCTAGCGAGCATGCTCGTCTGGCGCACGGGCGAGACGATCCGGATGCTGGCGTCGGCCGACCTCGCCGCGGGCGTGGTCAAGCGACTGTCGATGTTCGTCTTGCGCGCCAAGGCCAAGCTGGCCGATGTCACGGCGACGCACGTCGCGGTCGGCATCGTCGGCGATGCCACCGGCCCGCTGTCGGCGATTTTTCCTGCGTTGCCCGATACCGTGCATGGCGTGGTCAGCGGCGAAGCCGGCAGCCTGATTCGCGTGCCCGATGCGCCCGAAGGGCGCCAGCGCTTTCTCTGGGTCGCGACGCGCGAACAGTTCGACGCGAACTCGGGCGCGTTGACCAGCGCGCTGCGCCAGGTGCCGCCGGCTGTCTGGGACTGGCTCGACATCCACGCCGGCGAGCCGCGAATCACCGCCGCGACGCTCGAACAATTCGTCCCGCAGATGATCAATTTCGAAGTGCTCGGCGGCGTGAACTTCAAGAAGGGGTGCTATCCCGGGCAGGAAATCGTCGCGCGGAGCCAGTATCGCGGCACGATCAAGCGGCGCGCAATGCTCGCACACGTCAGTGCGGGTCAGGCGGGCGACGAGATCTTCGATTCGAGCGAACCCGATCAGCCGTGCGGCATGGTGATCAATGCCGCACCGGCACGTACGGGTGGCGTCGACTGCCTCATTGAGATCAAGCTCGCGTCAATCGAAAGCCCGTCGGTGCATGTGGGGAGCGCGACCGGACCGGCTTTGACGTTCTTGCCGCTGCCCTACGCGCTGCCTTCGGACAATTGAACGCCCGCGCGTAGTATCCGCATCATCTCGATGTGCGGAATGCCGGCCTCTTCGAACGGTTCGCCGACCACGACGAAGCCGCATTTCTCGTAGAGCGGCGTCACATAGGTCTGTGCATACAGGCGCGCCGCATCGTCACCACGCACACGCGCCGCCTCGACCAGTGCCTCGACAAGGCGCTGGCCGAGCCCGCCGCGCCGCGCGGACTTGAGCACCGCGACGCGTCCGATCCAGCCCTCGCTCAATAGTCGCGCGGTCGCCACCGGCTCTCTCACCGCTCCCACGCGATACGCCACGACATGGACCGACGTCGCATCGTCGGCGTCCCATTCGAGCTCCGCCGGAATGCCCTGCTCGCGAATGAACACCGCATCGCGGATTCGCGCCGCGTCCGGGCCAAGTTGTGCCCAGTCTCCCGTCACGATTTCAATGGAAGGCGCTTCGTGCATGGATATCCTGCCTGGCTGTGAAATGAAGAAAGTCAGTCGTTGCCAAACGCCCGCTTGAGCGCTTCGACCGCGTCGGCGTGAGCCTGAGCGACTTCAGGAACAAACCGGCCCATTTTGAAGAACTCGTGCACCATGCCCTCGTAGACGCGCAGCGTGACGTCGTTGCCCGCGTCGCGCAGCTTGGCCGCATAGGCACGGTCTTCGTCGAACAGCGGGTCGTATTCGGCCGCGGCGATCCACGCGGGTGCCAGACCGGAAAAACTCGCCGGCGCATTGATGTGGCCATCCAGCGGCGCGAAACGCCAGTCGTCCCGTTCCGCCCGATTGTGCACGTATTGCGCGAACATCCAGTCGATCGTTTTCCCCGATAGGAAGTAGCCGTCAGCGTACGCCGTGTGCGACGGCGTCGACTGATGTGCTCCGACACCCGGGTAGATCAGCAGTTGCAGGGCCAGCTTGAGGCCCGCATCACGCGCAAGAATCGCCGACACCGTGGCCAGCGTGCCGCCCGCGCTGTCGCCGCCGACTGCGATGCGCTCGGGATCGATGCCGTAGCTCAATGCATTGGCAAAGAGCCACTGAAGCGCGTCGAACGCATCTTCAACCGCGGTCGGAAACCGGTGTTCCGGCGCGAGCCGGTAGTCGACCGACAACACCATGCATTGCGCATCGCGTGCAAACAGACGGCACAACGTATCGTGCGTGTCGACATTGCCGACCACAAAGCCGCCCCCATGCGTGAACAGCAGCGCGGGCGCGGGGTGCGTCCAGTCCGGCTCGAAAGGCTGATAGAAGCGCACGCGGATCGAACTGCCGTCCCGTACCGGTACCTCGAGATCCTCGACTCGCGCCAGCGGCGCCGGCGCCACATCGAGAATCGGCGCGCTACGCGCATAGGACGCGCGCGCGTCTTCCGGCGACAGGGTGTGAAGCGGCGCGAATTTCGATCGGGCAATCGAGTCCAGCAACTGTGCAACCTTGAGATTCAACGGCATTGAATAGATCGAGGAGACGGGAAAAGGCCGGCCGTATGATCGCACGCCGCCGTGATTCGTTAAATTCACCCGCAAAATGAAAGTAAATCGAAAGATAGAGCCGTATTGCTCTGACTTTTCGACCCATTTATAGGCTATTGATCCGATAGGCGCGCATAAACTGAACAGACTCTTGCACGAATCCGGGTTAATACTGAGTTCACTCAGGATTAGACTGTTTAAACCGTCACCCCAGAGACGACGGATTCTGATTCGCCGGAGAAAACGACATGTTGAAATCGGTTATTGAATTTGCGGCCATTGCAGTTGCTGTGTCGGTGTATTTCCTGCCGTCGATCCTTGCGGATCAACGCAAGCACTCCGATACGCTCGTGATCGCACTCTTCAATGCCGTACTCGGCTGGAGCGTGATCGGCTGGGTCATCGCACTGGTATGGTCGTTGACACCTTCGCACTCGCATTCGCCGCGGACCATCACATTGATGAAGCGCGAGCTCCAGACAGTCACAGTCACGGCGGCCATCGTCACGCGCGCCCAGCGGCGTGACCGCAACAACAGCGGTTACTGATTGCACGTGTGATTGTGCGTGTGATTGCACGCGTTATGGCACGCCCCGACATAAGGCGGCGTGCCAGGAAACATTCGGTTCATATTCCCAATTGGGTCAGGCTCACGTAAATTCGGGCCAATGAGGCCCTCTCCCATCGTCCGCTTGCGCCTGAGTGCGCGCACTCTGCTCCGGCAGATCACCGACCCGTACCGCCGCTATCGGCATGCGAAATTCATTCATGCATTCCGTGTGGCCGCGGCGTTGCTGGCATCGATTGCGCTCACTACGGGCATTGACTTGCCGCATGGAGAATGGGCGTCGATCACAGTGTTGATCGTTATCGGCGGCTTGCAGCATCACGGCAATATCCGCAAGAAGTCGGCTGAGCGCGCGCTCGGCACACTGATCGGCGCGACCGGCGGCCTGCTGCTCATTCTCGTGCAGTCATCGTTTCACCTGCCCGCCCTGACCTACACCTTGATGTCGATCGGCTGCGGTATCGCTGCCTATTACGCGATCGGGCCGGCCGGGTATATCGCGCTGCTCGGCGGCATCACGATGATGATTGTGGCGGGTCACGGCGATGCGGAGTTCAGCGACGGCTTGTGGCGAACGGCCGATGTGCTGATCGGTATCGTGATCGCGCTGCTGTTTTCGTTCGCGCTGCCGCTCTACGCCACGTATTCATGGCGCTACAAACTCGCCGACGGATTGCGCGACTGCGCGCGGCTCTACTCGCGCATCGTCAGCGGGCAGTCCGTGGTCGACGACGAACACGTGAAGATCCTGGTGCGCCAGGGCACGATGCTCGTGCAACTGCGCGCCCTGCTGCCGTCCGTCGCGAAAGAGATCGACGTGCCATCGTCGCGTCTTGAAGCGATTCAGCGCAATCTGCGGGGAATTATCGGCGCGCTGGAAATGCTCACCGCGGTCCACGTCGACGAATCCGATACGGCGGCGCGCGCGCTGATTGCGAACGCACTCGCAGCGGACGACCGCCGGATTCGCGAGACGCTCGTGGGCATCGCGCGCGCGCTCAAATACGGCACGGTCGCGCGGCTGCGTCCCTGGCGCGCGAGCCGGGGCGTCGGCACATCTGTCGAGACGCCCGACACCGCCGCCCCATCGCCGCTCCTCGCCACACCCGTCTCGACAGAATCGTCTGCATTGCCGGGCACGCCTGCGGCGATGGACGCACCTGCCTCGATGGACGTTTTCACCTCCCCAGCCGGTTCGGCCGAGCTCGAGCGTTATCGATGGTTGACCGCGCAGTTACTCGAGCAGATCGACCTGCTTCGCCACCATCTCTCCGATTTCGCCGAGCACTGGAACATCTGACCCGACACTTCGAATCACTCGCGCGCGAGTTACAGACGCGCGATGGAAACCTCGGTCGACTTGACGAGCGCCACGACCTCCGCGCCCACCTTGAGGTCGAGTTCGTCGATCGAACGCGTGGTGATGACCGACGTCACAATGCCAAACGGCGTTTCGACATCGACTTCCGACACGACAGACCCGCGAATGATTTCCTTGACCTTGCCTTTGAATTGATTTCGCACATTGATCGCGCTGATCGTCATGGTATGTCCTGTTGAAATGAAAAGAAGAGTGGGTGAAACACAATCAAAGCGCCCAACGCACCTCGCCGGGCGAAAACACGCGCCGCGCTGCATCGGCATGCGACGCCGTCCCGCCGCCATCGTGGCCGTCGCCGGATCCATTCGATCCGTTCGAGCTGCGGAGCACACGCTGAAGCACGCTGTCTTCGAGTGCCGCAAACGCCGCACTGCCCCGTGCGCGTGGCCGTGCAAGCCCCACAGGCGTGTCGAGCGCAAGACGTCCTTGCTCGATCAGCACGATACGGTCGCCAAGCGCGACGGCCTCGTGAACATCGTGCGTCACGAGCAAGGCCGTGAAGCCGCGCTCGCGCCAGAGACGTTCGATGAGGCCGTGCATCTCGATGCGCGTGAGTGCATCGAGCGCGCCCAAAGGTTCGTCGAGCAGTAACAGTTCAGGCTCGTGCACGAGCGCGCGTGCCAGGGCGACACGCTGACGTTGGCCTCCCGAGAGCTCGGCGGGCCAGTCGTTTTCGCGCTCCGCGAGCCCGACATCGGCGAGCACCGCACGCGCACGTGCCCGTGCGTGTTTCGGCATACCCAGCATCACGTTCTCGAGCACGGTCTTCCACGGCAGCAGGCGCGCATCCTGGAACATGATCCGTGTCTCGAGCGGCGTGCCGTCGTCGCGGCGTGCTTGCAGCGAACCTTCGTCGATCGACTCGAGACCGGCAACAAGCCTGAGCAAGGTCGACTTGCCGCAGCCGCTGCGCCCCACGATCGCCACGAAGCTGCCACGCTCGATATTCAGATCGAAATGCTCGAGCACGGTGCGCTCACCGTAGCGCTTGGCGACGCGCTCGAGCGCAACAGCGACCGGACGCGGTGTGGCGCGGCTGGTTGCCGGTGCTTGCGCCGCATGGTCGCCTTCACGGTCGAAATGCAGCGGCTTCAGCGTTGCCTGACTATTCGTCGCGCGCTGCGAATCGAAACCCGATCCCAGCTCAGCCTCGATATCGAGGCTCGTGACGCCCGGGAAAGGCGTCTGAATCAAACTGGCGGTGCCGCTCATAGGCCCTGCTCCACGAAAGACGATGGCAAAGAGCGATCACGCTCTCGGCACGTTTACCTGCAATGCAGACGGAAACCGTTCGGACCACATCGTGTCCTCAACGTGCGCGGCTCTTCTTGCGATACGCGGGGTTCCAGCGCAAGACACGGCGTTCGATCGCGGTCGCGATCACATCGGCCAGCTTGCCGAGCAAGGCGTAAAGCAGGATGCCGACCAGCACGACGTCGGTTTGCAAAAACTCGCGGGCATTCATCGTCATGTAGCCAATGCCCGATTGCGCAGACACGGTTTCCGCAACGATCAATGTGACCCACATCAGTCCCAGCGCGAACCGCACACCCACCAGGATCGAGGGCAAGGCGCCCGGCAGGATGACATCGCGATAGAGCGGCCAACCCGACAGTCCGTAGCTCTGCGCCATCTCGATCAGGTTGCGATCGACCGAGCGAATGCCGTGATACGTGTTCAGGTAAATCGGAAAGAACACGCCCAGCGCCACCAGAAACAACTTCGCTTCTTCGCCAATCCCGAACCAGAGAATGACAAGGGGGATCATTGCAAGCGCCGGGATATTGCGGATCATCTGCAAGGTCGAATCGAGCGCGAGTGCGACGTTGCGCGACACGCCTGTGGCCAGGCCGAACACCAGTCCGAGCGTGCCCCCGACGGCGAAGCCCGCCAGCGCACGCAGCGTGCTGACCTTGACGTTGTCCCACATCGACCCGTCGAGTGCGAGACCCCAGGCCGCCTTGATGACGGCGAGCGGCTCGGGCAACACGCGCGTTGAAATCCACTGCTCGCGCGCCCCGGTCTCCCACACCGCAAGGATCAGCAACGGCAGCAGCCATGGCACGATCGAAGCGAACGTCACCGGATAAGGCGCGCGGCGCGGCAAGGGGCGTGCCTGTGATGTGGCCTGCGGTGTGGCCTGCGAGGTGGCCTGCGATGAGGCTTTTGATGTGAGCGGCGTCGCCATTGTCGTTCTCCGGGACCCGTGTCAATGAGCCGATCAGCGCGCGGGGGTCTGCGCGATCGGCACACGGTGTTGATCAGCTTTGCGACACCTTCGGCAAATAACTGTTGCCGACGATCTCTCCGAACGGACCCGACAACGGGCCGCCAATCTGTTCACGCTGCTTGCGCGGCAGCAACGGGAACACGAGCTCCGCGAACCGGTACGACTCCTCGAGATGCGGATAGCCCGACAGAATGAAGGTTTCGATCCCGAGCTCGCCATACTCCTTCATGCGTGCGGCGACCTCTTCGGGGTTGCCGACCAGCGCCGTCCCTGCACCGCCTCGCACCAGGCCGACACCAGCCCAGATATTCGGTGCAACCTCGAGCTTGTCGCGGCGTCCGCCATGCAAGGCAGCCATGCGCCGCTGCCCTTCCGAGTCCATCTTCGCGAACGCCGCTTGTGCGCGGGCGATCGTCTCGTCGTCGAGCCGGCTGATGAGCTTGTCCGCCGCTGCCCACGCTTCTTGCGACGTCTCGCGCACGATCACGTGAAAGCGGATGCCGAAACGGATCGTGCGGCCCTGATCGGCTGCGCGCTTGCGGATGTCGGCGATCTTCTTTTCGACTGCCTCGAGCGGCTCGCCCCAGGTCAGGTACGTATCGATATGCGTACCGGCCATCGCGTGCGCAGCCGGCGACGAGCCGCCAAACCACAGCGGCGGATGCGGCTTCTGCACGGGCGGATAGAGCGACTTGCCGCCTTTGCTCCTCAGATGCTTGCCGATGAAATCGATCGATCCGTTGTCGTGCGATGCCTCGAGTATCTGACGCCAGATATGCAGAAACTCGTCCGTGATCTCGTATCGCTCGTCGTGGTTCGTGAAGACGCCGTCGCCTTCGAGCTCCGTTGCATCGCCACCGGTCACCACGTTGATCAGCAAGCGGCCACCGGACAGACGATCGAACGTCGCGGCCATGCGCGCAGCGAGCGCCGGCGATGTGATGCCGGGACGAATCGCAACGAGGAATTTCAAGCGCCGCGTCGCGCCGATCAGGCTCGATGCGACGACCCACGCGTCTTCGCACGAACGGCCGGTGGGCAGCAACACACCCTCATAGCCGAGCGTGTCAGCGGCGACCGCGATTTGCCGGAAATAGTCGAAGCTCGCTTCGCGTGCCCCCTCCGAGGTGCCCAGGTAGCGACTGTCGCCGTGTGTCGGGATAAACCAGAAAACGTTCATGTGCTGCGGTCCTTGTTCGAATGGGCTTTGGCCCGGGCGGTTCGAAGGCTGTGCTTCGTCGCCCGATCACTGAGGTCTGCCCTCAAGCCTTCCATTGCGCCTGCTTCACTTCGAGCTTGCGGGGAATGAGTTTGAGATCGGTGAACGTGTCGGCGATGTTCTGCTGATACGCGATGGTTTCGTCCGTGATCGGCTGCACGCCGTACGAGTACCGGTTCACAGCGAGATCGATCACGGCCGGGTCGAGCCCAGTCTGAGGTGCGAGCACGCGCGTGATCTCCGCCGGATTGGCCTTGCCCCACACGTCGACTTCGCGAAGTTCATCGAGCACGGTCCGCACGAGATCCGGCGACTGCTCGGCATATTTGCGCGCCGATACGTAGAACTGGAGATTGCGCACGAGTCCTGTTCCATCGATGAGCACTTTGCCGCCCGCATGCTGGATCGAAGCAAAGTACGGATCCCAGATGACCCACGCATCGACGTTGTTCTGTTCGAACGCGGCGCGGGCATCGGCCGGCGCGAGGTACACCGGCTGGATATCGGTGTACTTGAGATTGGCCGCCGCCAGTGCACGCACGAGCAGGTAGTGCACATTCGAGCCGCGATTGAGCGCGACCTTCTTGCCGCGCAGATCCGCGACGGAGCGGATCGTCGAATTCTTCGGAATCACGATCGCTTCCGATGACGGCGCGGCCGGCTCGTTGCCGATATACACAAAATCCACGCCGCCGGCCTGCGCGAAGATCGGCGGCGTTTCGCCGACGGTGCCGAGATCGACGGCGCCGGCATTCAGCCCCTCGAGCAATTGAGGGCCGGCCGGGAACTCGAGCCACTGAACGGTGGCGCCCTGGGCCGCGAGCCGCTTCTCGAGTGTGCCGCGCGCCTTGAGAATCACAAACGTTCCGTACTTCTGGTATCCGATGCGCACGACTTTGCTGCCTTGAGTGGCGGCACGCGCAACGCCGGTGGTACCGAGCGCGGCACCAAGTGTAACTGCAGCAGATACACGCAAGAGTTGACGCTTGCGTGCATCGATCGGGTGTGGATCGTGGCTCATGATGGTGTGTTCTTGAATTCGATGGTCCGGACGAGACGCAGCCGCACGCCGCAACGCGGTGCTGGCGCGTCGATCGAAGTGGTTATGACATGTCTGTGCAAAAAACAGACGGCGTACCCGCATCACGCCGCGGGCAGGCCGTCAGGTGCGACGTTCACTCACGCGTCAGTCCTGACATCGGGAAGGCACCGGCGCCAGTACGACCTCGCGATGGCCCGCGCCGCCGTGCTGCGTGGAATGACTGTCCGTTGCATACGCCGCCACCGCTGCCGCGTGCGACGTATCGTCACGGCTTCGTTGTTCACGATGTGCCTTGAGTTCGACCTGGTCGAACCAGACGCGAACGAGCTGATCGATCGATTGCGTGAGGCGCTCGACCACAGGCGGTCCGGCCTCGTAACCGCGCTCACCCGATGGCACTTCCGTGTCCGTCGCAAATACATTGGCGAGTACGTGACGTGCGCCGAGCGACGACAGAACGGGCTTGAGCGCGTAGTCGAGCGCGAGCAGATGCGCAAGACTGCCGCCCGTCGCGATCGGCAACACCAGCTTGCCCGTCAGCCCTGTCTGAGGCAGCAGATCCAGGAAGGTCTTGACCAAACCGCTATAGGCCACTTTGTAGACCGGCGTCGCGATCACCACGGCTTGCGCATGTTCGACAAGTTCGAGCGCTTCGCGAATGGCCGGGTGTCCGAAATCCGCATGAAGCAAGGCCTCCGCCGGCAAGTCGCGAGGCTCGATGCGCCGCGTCGCGATGCCGCGCGCATGCAGCGAAGCTTCGGCGGCGCTCAGCAGATAGGTGCTCCGCGAGCGTGCGGCAGGACTTCCGGAAATCGTAACGACATAAGACATCGGGCAGGCTTCCTCGTGGCTTTCTCAGCGTCGGTCCGTACAAGCAGCGCACACGCCTTTCACGAAACATCGGACATGGCGCGCTTCATTGGAGGCCAGTCTAAGGAGCACCCTGATCTTTTAGAACGATTGATTTTTGCTTAGGTTGTGCGATTTCGTGCTTTGCGTTGCGTGCACGCATCTCGTGCACGCACGCCCGCCCCTATAATGGCGCCCTGGCTTACGGTCGTCGCCTTCGACGCCGCCCTGAACCGAGCGTCATGCAACGAATCATCCTGCCTTATCTCGCGGGCTTTCTCGCGGTCATCTTTTTCCAGCAGCCAACGGTCGAGCTGCTGCACCTCGCGGGCGCGACTGTGAACACGGCTTACCCGCTCGCTCCCGTACCGCCGCTCGGCGTGCCGGGATTCGTCATGTCCGCATTGATCAATGGCGTGATCGCCATCGTCATGGCGTGGCTGCTTCGCGTATCGCCCTCACGCCCGGCACCGTGGATCGGTGCGATTGTGTTCGGCGGCATTGCGCTGACCGCGATTTCGATTTTCGTGATCGGACCGCTGCGAGGCGAATGGCCAAGCGGCAATATCCTGCCGCGCATTGCATTCGAGTTTGTGATTGATGCGATGTGGGGATGGGGCGCATTGATTTTCATGCGCGCCTTCATGGGATCGGATCTGGGAGATTGACCGCGATCTGATGGCTATTGCGTGACGGCTATTGCAGGATGCCTATCGCAGCCGCCGCATGACGCTTACTTGGCACTTACTTAGCGCTTATTCAGCGCCGACGTCCGATTCGCCCAACACGGGCTCGCCGAGAACAGGGGGTGACGTTCGCGGAGTGAGTCCGGCCTCACGAAAGTGACTCACGACGGACACAATTGCGATCACAACCGCTGCGGCCGTTAAACCTGCAGCGATTGCAAAGAACACATAAGAATTGAAGTCGCCCATGGCGGGCCCCCGAAGTCTGTTGTTGTCGATCGCCTATGCCTAAGCAAGCACCGTGCCGTCGCTTGCACTCCCCTACAGACAAAGGCTTCACGCGATTTCGATCCGATTGTCGAATGCGCAGTTGTAACTTTGAAATGCTTTTTGTTACCAAATTGCCAAGGCTCATTGAACACCGGTTTGCGCCAACGCGCTTACCGGCATGAGCACTTTGCAGATGCGTGCGCCGTTCAGACTGAACGCGCATGAATCGACGGCTTCCGGTATACCGAAAACGCCGATCCGGGCGGGAAATGACCGCTCTTGAGCAAAATGGGAGCGCCATTGGAAAGACGCAGATGCTGGCGCGCCGCTTCCTCAATGGTTTCGCGTCCGGACACAAACGCATGGCGCCAGGCGTCGACATTGCACGCATGGGCGCCGAAGTGATCTTCAAGCGCTTCGACTGATATCGCGCACGGCACGATGCGACCATCGACGTGCGCGGCAAATGTCAGCGTGAGATTGTCCGAGCTGTAGGCCGGCTCGCTATCTGGAAATTCGATCTGCATCGTCTTCCTCCGCGGAAGCACCTTGCGGCCTTGTATTGTAGCGAAGGTCGAACAGCGTGCGAGGGACGTCGATCACAAACAATGAGCGCGAGTGGGCGCCGTCATAAGAAAACTGCAAAGACTGTGCGAGAACGCGAAGCGACGCGCGAATGCGTTCGCGATGTGCAACCTCGAGTTGCCCGTATCGCTCGAGCAAGTCGGCTTCGAAACGAAACAGCACACCCCAATTGAGATTGCCGGCGTGATCGCGCGAGCCTTCCGTTCGCCAGCTGATAAAAAGCGCCGGCGCGGCATCCGCTCCGACCTCCCGGACCTCGGATGTCTGCGGGAAAAGGTCGGCGACGGCTTCGACGAGCTCGAGGAGTGCCGGATTCTGGATCTGAATGTTGTGGTTTCCTTGCATGTATGACACCGATTAACTCGATGCCATTGACAGTGCAGGCGCTGTGCCCAGGCCGCCCCGACGCTGCACTTTAAAACGGTTGTTGCCGGCGCTTACACCCCTGTTGCCACTGCTTACGACTCTGCAACAGAAGGCACACCGATTGCTCCGTCGAGGCACGTTGATTGCTGCAACGCTGCGTCGCCATTGACAGACTTCCGAGGTCGACGATGCACAACCATGTGCCGCATTCCGAACACAGCCTCCGCGCCGATCACCCTGGTCTATTGAATCGCGCAGACCACAATGAGCCGCACGATCGGCCTTCGTCATTCCGCAACATGACAGCGCCCGCGATACGTTATTGGCGATGTGTTTCAACCATGACGATGCTGGCGTTTGCAGCATTCATCGGCGTCGGCGTGACCGCTTGCAGCACGAGTTCAACAGACCTTGTGCATTTACCCGACGGTCAGTCCGGGTTTGCAGTCAACTGCAGCGGCTCGGGATCCGGCTCGAGTTGGGCCGAGTGTTATCAGCGCGCCGGAGATGCGTGTGGCGCGAGTGGCTATGACATCGTCTCGAAGGACAACGATGATGGCGCTGCGGCAGGGGGTGGCGTGAGCAATATCGCGACCGCGAATGTCAAAAGCCGTTCGATGGTGATCCGCTGCAAATAGCCGGATGAACGAGAAGTGGATAGCCGCGGTTTCAATCCGCAGGCGCCGATCCGGTGAACTTGATACGCATTGCACCCGGAGACCTTGATGCGCATCGCGCGCGTTGACAGTCAAACGCTCGACACTTTGCACGCAATCATGCGCGTCATTCGCGTCGACATGCACGTTCTGGACAGGCAATAAAAAACCCGGCGTAGAGCCGGGTTTTTTAACAACCTCAAAGAGGGATTGGTTGCGGGGGTAGGATTTGAACCTACGACCTTCGGGTTATGAGCCCGACGAGCTGCCAGACTGCTCCACCCCGCGCCCGTATGAAATCTTTCGATATCGTGTCGGCGATCCGTGCGGCGACTGGCTTAGAAGCTCGCGATGTGTTGCTTTCTCATTGCCCTGCGACAACCTGCTTCGCATGACCTGCATCACGACGCTACTTCATGCGATGTGAACCGTACAACGTGGTCAATGACCCGGCTCAACATCATCAAATTCTGGCTTGGTTGCGGGGGTAGGATTTGAACCTACGACCTTCGGGTTATGAGCCCGACGAGCTGCCAGACTGCTCCACCCCGCGTCCGTCGAAAGATGAGATTATAGGGAACCCTGCGAGTCCGCGCAACGTCTTTCTTCGCTTGCTATCAAATCGCACTGCCCGACGCCCTTTGTACGCGGATTCAATGATGGCGTGATGACGTGTCCGGGCAGCGTATATAAGCAATGTCCTGGGGCAATGAATAGAGCACTGCATGGGGCCAATGCTAAACTCGCTGCATTCCAATCTAGTGCCCCCTGTTCGGCGCGCATTGTCCTCGATGAAATTCTGTTCAGTCTGCGGCCACGCCGTGAGCTCGCGCATTCCTCCGGGTGACAATCGCGAACGTTTCGTCTGCGACAACTGTGGCACGATCCACTATCAGAACCCGCGCAACGTCGTCGGCACCGTGCCGGTCTGGGAAGACAAGGTGCTGCTGTGCCGCCGCGCGATCGAACCACGCTACGGATTCTGGACCCTGCCTGCAGGGTTCATGGAACTCGGCGAAACCACGTCGCATGCCGCGGCGCGCGAGACACTCGAGGAAGCCGGCGCGCGCGTCGAAGTGCAGAGCCTGTTCTCATTGCTCAACGTGCCGCACGTGCACCAGGTGCACCTGTTCTATCTTGCGCGGCTGCTCGACATCGACGTCGAGGCCGGCGAGGAAAGCCTCGAAGTGCGTCTGTTTTCCGAAGACGAGATCCCTTGGGAAGACATCGCCTTCCCGACCGTGGGCCAGACGCTGCGCTTTTTCTTCGCGGATCGCGCGGGAGGTCATTTCGGTCTGCATACGGGCGATATCTTCCGCGCGCTGCGCGACGGCTGATCCGGAGCGGCTCGATGGTCCCCTGGCTGCGTGCGGACGATCCGTTCCCCCCGCTTGAACATGCGCTCGGACCCTCGAGCGGTGCTGCCGGACTGCTCGCCGCCACTGGCGAGCTCAGTGCGCAGCGCCTGCTCGACGCGTATCGCTGCGGCATTTTTCCGTGGTATTCGAATGGTCAACCCGTGCTCTGGTGGAGTCCGGACCCCCGCATGGTGTTGCAACCCGAGCGGTTTCGTCTGACCAAGTCGTTCGCCAAGACGCTTCGGCATGTGCTTCGCGATGAGGCGTGGGAGATTCGCGTCGACGACCACTTTACCGAGGTTATGCGCGCGTGCGCACGTGCGCCGCGCATTGGACAGGACGGCACGTGGATCACGCCCGAAGTCATCGCCGCGTATTCGGCGCTGTATCGGCAGGGTCTCGCGCACAGCGTCGAAGCCTGGTACCAGGGCCGGCGTGTCGGCGGCTTGTATGGCGTATCGCTTGGCACGATGTTTTTTGGCGAGTCAATGTTCGCCTCACGTACCGATGCGTCGAAGATCGCGCTGGCGGCGCTCGTGGGCCACTTGCGTGCGCATGGAGTGCAAATGATAGACTGCCAGCAGAACACCTCGCATCTGGCGTCGCTCGGGGCCTTCGAAATCGCACGACGCGATTTCATCACGCATCTGCGCGGCGCGGTCGATGCGCCACCGATTCCGTGGCGCTTCGACAAGACGGTGCTCGAAGCCGTACCGGGTTTCCAACCCGTGAGTGAGCAATAAGGGTTCGCCCATTTGCCGAGGCCAGCAGCGTGACGCACCCCAACGAATTACCGCTGTCGCCATTGTCTGCATTGCAGTTCTATGCGACGGCGCCCTATCCGTGCAGCTATCTGGACGGGCGTATCGCACGCTCGCAGGTTGCGACGCCCAGCCATCTGATCAATTCGGATGTGTATTCAGAACTGGTTCGCGCCGGCTTCCGGCGTTCGGGCGTCTTTACCTATCGCCCCTATTGCGACGGCTGCCGCGCCTGTGTGCCCGTGCGCGTCCCGGTTGCGGCGTTCGTACCGAACCGGACCCAAAAGCGCACGATCCGGCAGCATGGCGATCTCGTCGCGACTGTGTCTCCGCTGCGCTACGACGAAGAGCACTATGCGCTCTACATGCGCTACCAATCCGTACGTCATGCGGGCGGCGGCATGGATCGCGACAGCCGTGACCAATACGAGCAATTCCTGCTGCAGAGCCGGATCAACTCCCGGCTTGTCGAGTTCCGTGAGCCGGTCGAGCCCGAACTCGCCGATGAATCGGAATCGATGACGCAGCGCGACAGCGCGCAAGCGGCGGACCGCCCCGACCTCACCGATGCGCTCATGAACGAGCTCAACCCCACGATGTCCTCGGGCTCGAACGAATCAGCGGATCAAGCCTATCAGGTAGCCGGCACCTCGGCCGACGACCCAAGCGACGCGGACCCGGTGCGTGCGTCGCAGCCGGACGCACATCCGACAGTCGGCGAAACCGTCACGGCCCGGGCGCGCGAGCGCCGTCCACGCGGCACGCTGCGCATGATCAGCATGATCGACATCCTCGGAGACGGGCTGTCATCGGTATATACGTTTTTTGACCCGAGCGTCGAACGCGCGAGCTACGGCACCTACAACATCCTCTGGCAGATCGAGCAGGCACGGCAGCTGGGCCTGCCGTATATCTACCTCGGATACTGGATCCGTGAGAGCCGGAAGATGGCGTACAAGGCCAATTTCCAGCCGCTCGAAGGGCTCATCGATGGCCGCTGGAGGCCACTCGACCCCGAACAGACCGCGCTCGATCCGGTGGACGCGGCGATGCGCGGGCCAGCAGGCGGAACACGCGGCACGCCGCGCTAGTCAGTTCCCGCGGGGCACCACGGTCGAGCGAGGCCGCCTCGCGCGGAAACGCCAGGCTGCTGAGTCGATGCGTCGCACGCTGACTCATCCCCTTGATGTCGCCGCGCGGTTAAAATACGCGGTTTCCGTTTTGACGACCCCACTGTGTTCAGCTCCCTTTACCCGCTTGTGCGCCCGCATCTGTTCCGCATGGACGCGGAAGATGCCCACCATCTGACCTTGTCGATGCTGCGCGCCAGCGGCCGCACGGGACTCGCTTCGCTCGTCATGCCGCGTCCGGTCGAAGCACCGCGCACCGTCATGGGCCTGACGTTTCGCAACGCGGTCGGCCTTGCGGCAGGCCTCGACAAGGAAGGCTCGTGCATTGATGGCCTGGCCTCGCTGGGGTTCGGCTTTATCGAGGTCGGCACGGTCACGCCGCGCGCGCAGCCGGGCAATCCGAAGCCTCGCATGTTCCGTCTGCCTCAGGCACAGGCACTGATCAACCGTCTCGGCTTCAATAACGGCGGCGTCGAACAGTTCGTCAGCAACGTGCAGGCAGCCAACTACAAGGGCATTCTCGGGCTCAACATCGGCAAGAATGCCGACACCCCGATCGAGCGCGCCGCCGACGACTATCTGTTCTGCCTCGAGCGTGTTTACCCGTTCGCCAGCTACGTGACGATCAACATCTCGTCGCCGAACACCAAAAACCTGCGTCAGCTGCAAGGCGCCGGAGAACTCGACGCCCTCCTCGCCGCGCTCAAGGACAAGCAGAAGCGCCTCGACGACCTTCATGCGAAGCACGTGCCGCTCGTGCTCAAGATCGCCCCGGATCTCGACGATGCCCAGATCGACGATATCGCCGCGACGGTCCTGCGCCACGGCATCGAAGGCGTGATTGCAACGAATACGACGCTGTCGCGCACCGCCGTCACCGGTCTTCCGCACGCTGAGGAGACGGGTGGCCTGTCCGGGCGCCCGGTCTTCGACGCGTCGAACGAAGTGATCCGCAAGCTCCACGCGAAGTTCGGCAATGATGTGCCGATTATCGGGGTTGGTGGCATCCTGTCGGGAGACGACGCCAGACAGAAGCTCGACGCCGGTGCAGCGCTGGTCCAGCTCTATACGGGGCTGATCTATCGCGGCCCGGCGCTGGTACGTGAATGCGCGCGTGCGCTGGCCTGAGCTTGCCCGGGATCGTTCGGCCGTTCGACCGTTCTTTGGCTGATGCAGGTCTGCGCGGGTTTGCGCGAGATTCCGTCAATACAAACAAGCCCGTGCATACCTGCATGCGTCTGTACTTGCATCAAGCGTGGCATAAGAACATAAGGACATAAGCAAGGCGTATTTAGCTTCGCGGCTCTTGCTCAGTATGATGTGCACCCCATGGCACGGCGATCAGGCATCGACGTGCCAGCGGCAACGGATGAACCCAACGGATCGCGCCGCGCCAGCCACCACCCGGCCCGGCTTGCGCGTACGCGAACCGGATACACACTGCACCTGGAGATTCAATGAAGATCACCCTACTCGGCAAGCTGCTCGCCGTCGCCCTGACGGGCCTGCTTCTGTCGGCTGCGGCTCGCGCCGACGACCTGCTCGACACGGTCAAGCAGCGCGGCACGTTGCAGATCGCGCTCGAAGGCACGTTCCCCCCGTTCGACTACAAGGCGCCCAACGGTGAGCTCGAAGGCTATGACGTCGACGTCGCCAAGGCCGTGGCAGCCAAGCTCGGTGTCAAACCGGTGTTTATCACGACCGAGTGGAGCGGCATCATCGCCGGCCTGCAGTCGAGCCGTTACGACGTGATCGTCAATCAAGTCTCGATCACGCCCGAGCGTCAGAAGGCGCTCGATTTTTCGCCGCCCTACACGTATTCGACGGCTCAGCTGATCCAGCGCAAGGATGACTCGCGCCAGTTCAAGTCGCTCGACGATCTCAAGGGTCACAAGCTCGGCGTCTCGCTCGGCAGCAACTACAACGATATGGCGAAGTCGGTGCCGGGTATCGACGTGAAGACGTATCCGGGCGCCCCCGAATACCTGCGCGACCTCGCATCGGGCCGGCTCGACGCGGCGCTCAACGACCGCCTGATGCTCGCTTACCTGATGAAGACGTCGAACCTGCCGCTGCGCGAAGGTTCGAACGTGGGCGACGCTCAGGACGAGATGGGCATTCCGTTCCGCAAGGGCAATCCGAAGTTCGCCAAGGCGATCGCGGACGCTGTCGATTCGCTGAAGGCCGACGGCACGCTCACGAAGATCTCTGAAAAGTGGTTCGGTATCGACGTCTCGAAGCCCATTAAATAATCGCCGATGAATCCGTCCGCCCTGCTGATCCAGTCCTTGCCGGTCCTGATGACCGGCGCGCTGCTGACCATCAAGTTCGCTTTGCTCTCGATGGTATTCGGCCTGGCGGCGGCCGTCGTGATCGCCCTGATGGGCATCAGCACGAATCGCTGGCTGGTGGCGATCGCGCGCATCTACGTCAGTGTGATGCGTGGGACGCCACTGCTTGTGCAGATTTTTATCGTCTACTACGGTCTTCCGAGCATCGGCATCGCGCTCGACCCGACACCCGCAGGTGTGCTCGCGCTGTCGGCGAATGTCGCCGCCTATATGTCGGAGAGCATGCGCGGTGCGATCCTCGGCATTGCCAAAGGACAATGGCTCGCGTCGTACAGCCTCGGGCTCACGCGCGCTCAGACATTGCGCTACGTCGTGGGTCCTCAGGCCCTGCGACTCGCCGTACCCAGTCTGTCCAACAGCCTGATCAGCCTGATCAAGGACACGTCGCTCGTGTCGGTGATCACCGTCACCGAGTTGCTGCGCAGTGCGCAGGAAGTGATCGCGGCGACCTATCAGCCGCTTCCGCTCTATCTCGCCGCCGGCGCGATCTACTGGGTGCTGTGCGTCCTGCTCGAAAGCGTGCAGCGCGTATTCGAGCGCCGTCTGGCACTGCCGCAAAAGCACTGAACGCCACGCGGCTCGACGGTCACGCATTAACCCGTCGAGTCCGGCCCTCCGAAGTCAGCCATCTCCAGCTCCGAACGCGTCGTTCGCGCCCGCAACGACGTTTGTGTTATTTGTCTGTCTTGTCGCAATGACATTTTGCCGCGCACAATACGCGCGGGACCCCGAAGCCGCCCACGCGTTTGCGTCGCTCGCAGACCCCCGTGCGCTCCGATCGGTCGTGAAGCCGGCCGCCTTGCCCCGGCATGCCAGAAACTGGCGCTCGCATGACGCCACATTCCACGATATGATATGGCGCACGACCACTCGGATGATTTCCGCTTCCCGCAGTCTATGAGCGATAGTGAAACCGAAGGTAAGACCTCGATTCAGGTGATCGAGCGCATGATGCGTCTGCTCGATGCACTTGCCGATCACAGCGATCCCGTCAGCCTCAAAGACCTTTCCAAAGGCACTGGCCTGCATCCGTCGACGGCTCACCGGATTCTCAACGACATGGTGATCTGCCGGCTCGTTGACCGCTCCGACCCGGGCACGTACCGCCTGGGCATGCGGCTGCTCGAACTCGGCAACCTCGTCAAGGCACGGCTGTCCGTACGCGACGCCGCCCTCGCCCCGATGCGCGATCTGCATCGGCTGACGGGGCAAACCGTCAATCTCTCGGTCAGGCAAGGTGACGAGATCGTCTATATCGAACGCGCCTACAGCGAACGTTCCGGCATGCAGGTCGTACGCGCGATCGGCGGCCGTGCACCCTTGCACCTGACTTCTGTCGGCAAGCTGTTTCTTGCAGCCGACGAAGCGCCGCGGGTCCGTGCCTATGCGACCCGTACGGGTTTGTCGGGCCACACGCAGAACAGCATCACGGACCTGTCCAAGCTCGAGCGCGAGCTGCACCTCGTGCGTCAGCAAGCCTGCGCACGCGACAACGAAGAGCTTGAACTCGGCGTGCGATGCATCGCGGCGGGCATCTACGACGACACGGCCAGACTCGTCGCCGGCCTGTCGCTCTCGGCACCCGCCGACCGGCTTCAGGACTCGTGGTTGTCGCATCTCGCCGACACGGCCCTGCAGATTTCGCGGTCGCTCGGTTATCAGCCCAAGGATGACGTGATGGCCGGGTGACGGCCTGAGCATTGAAAGAAGCCCGACCCGACGATCGGGTCAAACGTCCGCGCCAGAACCCAGGTGACGATCAGGTCAAGGATCCGGTGAAACATGTGACCGATGGCCCGATCGAGCTTCGAATACGCGACGGCACTCAGTGCGACACGAGTCCGGCGTCGGCTTGCATGCCGAACAGCTCGGGTCCGGTACGACGCATCAGCAGCATCACGCCCGCCGCGAGCAGCACCGGCACCGCGACGATGGCAAACGTCTGAGGCACGCTGAACCCGTTGCTCACGAGGCCGCCGACCACGATCGGCCCCGACGCTCCGCCAAGCCGACCCACTGCCAGCCCCCAACCTACACCCGTCGAGCGAATCGCGGTCGGATAGCCCATCGCGGCAATGGCGATCAGTCCCGCCGTCGCGCCGCCGACAAACAATCCCGTGAATCCCGAAAGCGCCGCGACCCACGCCGTATTCGGCGCGGCCGCGCCTGTCATGCCGAGCACTACGGCGCCGACGACGAACACCGTGGCGAGGAAGCGATGCGTACCCAGGCGCTCCATCAGCTTGCCGGCGGAGGCCACGCCGATCATCCCGCCCACGTTGTTCCAGGCCATGACGATGGATGCATCGGCCACCGACATGCCGGCCGACTTCAGCAAGGTACTGGTCCAGGCCAGCACAGCGATCAGCGCAAGGAAGTTCAGGAAGAACGCGATCCAGAGCAAGGCCGTGAATGATGCACGGCCCTCCCTGAACAGATGCGACATCGGCAGGCCTGCCGTCTCGTGCTCGTGCGTCACGAACCTGACCGTGTCGTCGTTCGCCGGCACCTCCACGCCCAGACGCGAGAGGATCCGATGAACGCGGGGTCCCGCCACGCCCGTCAGGATCAGGAAGCGGACGGACTCAGGCACCAGCACGATCACGAGTAAGGCGGCCACGACCGGCACGACACCGCTCAGGTAGAACATCGACTTCCATCCGTAAGCAGGGATCAATGCGCTGCCCGCGAAACCGGCAATCACGCCGCCCGCGGGAATGGCGGCCCAGAGCAATGACGCCACGCGTGCACGCAGGCGCTGAGCCACGTACTCGGTTGTCAGGCTCACAAAACACGGCGCCGCACCGCCAAGGCCGATTCCGGTCAGCACGCGCAGAAGCAGCAAGCCGTGGAAGCTGCTCGCCTCGACGGTCAGCAACGACATGACGCCGAACAGCAGCGTACAGAGCACCAGCACCGTCTTGCGCCCGAACCGGTCGGCGATCGGCCCGAAGACCAGCGCGCCGATCATGAAACCGAACTCCGAACCCGCGAAGATGGGTCCCAACTGTGTCGGCAGTAGTTTCAAATCACTGGCGATCAGCGGTGCGCTGAGTCCCATCGTCTGAATGTTGGCGCCGTCCATCAACGCAATCACGAAGCACACCGCAAATACCAGCAATTGAAACGCGCCGAACGGGCGCGCGTCGATGACATCATCGACTCGTATCGTTTTCATGATCTGTCTCCTGCCTTCTCAAGATAAGGTTCAGTGCCACGCGCCTCATGCCAGCGGCCGGCCGCCATCGACGGGCAACGCCACGCCCGTCGTAAAACGCAAAAACGTCGCGGCCGCGAGCACGGCGTCCGCGACTTCATCGGGTGTCGCGAGACGGCCCAGCGCCGTCGCCTGCGCCTGCGTGTCGCGCCATTGCACGTCCAGCGACCGGACGAACTCGGTATCGATGAGTCCGGGCGAGACAGACAGCACGCGGATCGACGGCGCGAGCGCACGCGCAAGCGACGCGGTCATGTTGTCGAGCGCGGCTTTGGACGCGCAATACATGACGTTGCTGCCCATCGCCGTACGCGCCGCGATCGAAGAGATATTGACCACCAGCGCGTCGCCGCTCGCCTCGAGCCAGGGGCGCAGCGCCCGGATCGCAGCGAACGGCCCGCGGATGTTGGTCGCGAGAATCGTGTCGATCAGCGTGTCGTCGAGACCATCGAGATCGTCGTGCGGCACGAACTGTGTCGTGCCCGCACAATTGACGAGCACATCGACGCGGCCGGTCCGCTCACCGATTTGACGGGCGGCCTCGCGCAGTGCCGCCGAGTCTGTCACCGGCATGCGCACACAGAAGTGGGCGCCCTCCGGAAGCGACTCGGCAAGCTGCCTCGCGGCCTGCTCCGAGCGGTGGTACCCGAGCACCACCGTGCACCCGTGGTCGGCAAGGCGAGCACAGATCGCTGCACCCAGGCCACCTGCAGCGCCCGTGACCACGGCGACGCGCCCTGTCAGCAACGGAACGGTCCGTTCGATCATCGACATCACCTCAGGCGGTTGCGTCGGCTTTCGCCTTGCCATACCTGCGCACCCGCAGATCGGCCTGCTCCTTGTGACCGGCGAAGCCTTCGAGCGCGCAAAGCCGCGAACAGTATTCGCCGACCAGCGCCGAGGCCTCATCGGTCAGTACGCGCTGGTACGTGCAGGTCTTGATGAATTTGCCGACCCAGAGTCCGCCGGTGAAGCGCGCCGAACGCATCGTCGGCAACGTGTGGTTCGTGCCGATGACTTTGTCACCATACGACACATTCGTGCGTGCCCCGAGGAACAGCGCGCCATAGTTGGTCATCCGGTCGAGGAAGTAGTCCGGATCGATTGTCAGCACCTGAACATGTTCGGAGGCGATCCGATCGGCCTCCTCGATCAGTTCCTCAACCGAATCGCACACGATGATCTCGCCATAGTCCTGCCAGGCGACACGCGCGACGGCTGCAGTGGGCAGCACGGCAAGCTGGCGCTCGATCTCGGCGGGCACCGCTTCGGCCAGCGCAACCGACGTCGTCAGCAGGATGGCCGGCGAATTGACCCCGTGCTCGGCCTGCCCCAGCAAATCTGTCACGGCCATTTCGGCATCGCAGGTGTCGTCGGCAATGATCAGCGTCTCGGTCGGTCCGGCAAGCAGATCGATGCCGATGCGGCCGAACAGCTGCCGCTTGGCTTCGGCGACATACGCATTGCCCGGACCGACGATCATATCGACGGGTGCGATCTGATCCGTGCCGAGCGCAAGCGCCGCGATCGCCTGCACGCCACCGACGCAGTAGATTTCATCGGCGCCCGCGAGATGCATCGCGGCTACGATTGCCGGATTCGGCTTGCCCTCGAACGGCGGAGCGACGGCGACCACGCGCTTGACGCCCGCTACCTTGGCGGTCAGCACACTCATATGGGCCGATGCGACGAGCGGATATTTACCGCCGGGCACATAGCAGCCCACCGAGTTGACCGGAATGTTTTTGTGACCCAGTACGACGCCCGGCAGCGTTTCCACTTCGACATCACGCAGCGCACTCTTTTGAATCTCGGCGAAGCGCCGGACCTGTGACTGCGCGAAGCGGATGTCGTCAAGCTCGCGCGTCGACAGGGCAGCAATGCAAGCCTGAATCTGCGCATCGCTAAGCCTGAATGACTCGGGCGTCCACTTGTCGAACTTCGCTGAATATTCGCGAACCGCGGCATCACCGTGCGCACCGATTTCGGCAATGATGGTCTGGACCGTATCGCGAACCTGCGCGGCAATTTCCGCCTTGGCTTCGACCGGCTTGCTGGTCTTGAGACGTCGGATCATGAGCTGCTACTCCTTGTTGAAGACAAAAAGATCCCCGCGCCCTGCAGTAACGCAGTGCGTGAATCGAGTAAGAAAGGAATGGCCTGGAAGGCCGCGCGATCGACGCGCTATGCGTTCGGCATCACGGGATGCCGGAGCCGGCAAATGGCGCCGGTATGCGCTTGATAAAGCCTTCGCCGCGCGACTTGACCTTGCCGTCGTCGACGATGGCCGAGGTGCCGAGAAAAAGCGTTTGCCGTGTGTCCGCGCCGATCACACATGAGATGCATCGCTCATGCTCGAATTCGAGCCGGTGCGTGATGCGGCCTCCGGTATCGATGCGATGAAATGCCTGATTCCACAACAGGGCGACCCAAAGGCCGCCTGTGTCGTCGAGACACATTCCGTCGGGCCGCCCTTCGAGTTCGGCATGGATGCGTCGGTTGGACAGCGTCCCGTCGCTCGCGATGTCGAACGCCGAGATCGCGCTCGCGAACGTTTCGGCGAGAAACAGCGTCTTGCCGTCCGGCGTGATCGCCATGCCGTTCGGAAAACGCACGCATTCGGCCGCACGCCTCACCCCTTCCTGCGGCGACCACGACAACAATGTCCCCGGGCATTCGCGTCCGCCGGCGGCGAGATCAAAGCCCGTGTCGCCAACCCATGCGCGCCCGTTGGCGTCGACGATCATGTCGTTCAGCAAACCCGTCGCATGCGCCGAAAGATCCGCGGCAAGCTCGACGCGCCCCGGAGCGACCCACCATAGCTTGCGATCGAGCGCACCGGCCACCAGCAGCCGGCCGTCCGGGAAAAAACCCATCCCGGAAGGACGCCCGGGCAGATCGGCGACTTTCTCGGGCGCTTCGCCGGGTCGCACGCGCATCACGCGAAAGTGGTGGCAGTCGGAAAAGTACAGCGCGCCGTCATGCCAGCGCGGGGCTTCGGGCCACGACAATTCGCGCGCAACGATATCGAGCTGCTCGTGCCATGCCATCGCTTTGTTCATGATGACGCCCCGGGCGCGACGGCAGATGCAAAGACAGACCCCGGTGCGGGCGCAGTTAAACGCGCGCCCGTACGAGGTCCGGCAATCGTCGCGGTCGGGTTTCCCTCGGAAGCGATGGCCGGAAGTTGTGCCGCCCGCTCGCGGTCGACCGCCTTTGCGTGGGTGTTCGTCGTCGCTGCCGCTCGGTTGACGCGCATTGCGGCCCTGTGCTGAAGATCGTCGATTGCCTCTCCGAGATCTGCCAGCGCGCACCCGGCAAACACATAGAAGTCCGGCCGTACGATCATGACCTCGATACCGTGCTGTTCGAAGAACTCCGCATATCGGCCCTCGACGTCAACCGCGTCCGCGTCGTCATCGCCCGTTGCACCCAGCTTCACGTATTGCGTGCCGAGCATGTCCAACATCTGTAACTGCGCGGCGCTCAGATAGCGTTCGGCATTGTCGCCAAGGCTCACGATTGTGTATCCGTAGTGAGGGAAAAGATCGTCGAACAAGCCCGTACGCGATCCGCGCTGCACCGTCGCCTGCAAGCTCAATTGACCGGCGATCGGCATCAGCGCGCCCGACCGATCGTGTCCGATCACGCCGAAATTGAGCTTCGGAAAATCCGGCATTGGCGGACGCCAGCCGCTGCGAAACTTTGCGTCGCGTGCATCCGCAATCGCCGGATCCAGCGTGCACGGCACCTTTCCGCTTTCGATCGAGATGATCGTCCAGTCGTAGACGTGCGGGTAACGCTCTTGCTGATACGTGTCGAGCAGCGCGTCGTCGCACACGCCCTTGAGCACCGCATCGATCTTCCAGGCGAGATTGACGGCGTCGCGCATGCCCGAGCACATGCCCTGACCTTGAAACGGGGGCATCGTATGCGCGGCATCGCCGACGAGGAAGGTGTGGCCTCGCCGCCATTCGCGTGCGATGCGCGCTTCGAACGTGTAGACGATCTGGCGCACGATCTCAACATCGTCGGCACTCACGCCCTGCTCGGCCAACAAACGCCAGGCCGTCTCGGGCCGCTCGAGTTCCTCGCGCGTCTCGCCGGGCAGCATCGCCCATTCCCAACGGCGATGACGTTTGCCCAGCGGCAACACTGTGACCGGACGCTTCGGATCGCAGATCTGGCCGCAATCGAAGTCGAGCTGGAACTCACGCTTCTTGCGCGCGTCGACGTCGAGCCATTTTTCATTGAAGCCGAGATCGTCGCGTTCGATGCCAAGCCACCGGCGCACGACACTGTTCGCGCCATCCGCGCCCACCAGATATCGGCCAGTGATGCGCTCGCTGTGATCCGTGCGAGTCGGTACGTGCGCCCCCTCGGCGAGTTCAGTCCGAAACAGCAATGCCTCCACGCCCTCAGGTGTGTCGACGAACTCCGCTGCCTCCCAGCCTCGATAGAGCGTGACGTGGGGCTGATTCGCGATACGCGAGAACAGCGCATCTTCGAGCAGCGGCTGGTATTGCATGTAATCCGAGTTGTATCCCGAGACAGCCTTCGCGCCCCAGTCGAATTCGAGCAGCGTTTCGCCGAGTGCGTTTTTCCAGATGTACTCGACCGTCGGATAGGAGTCGGCCAGCACCGGCGCGGCCGCGTCGAGTGACTGAAGAATCCGGACGATTTCGTGATCGATATGGCCCGCGCGCGGCATGCCGTACAGGTTCGCGTGCTTCTCGACCACCGCGACCGGCCGCCCCTGTTTCGCGAGTGTCGCCGCGAGCGTGAGACCCACAGGCCCCATGCCGACGATCACCACGTCAAAGATTCTGTTGCCCATGCTGTCTCCGTCTGTTTGTCGATGTGCCTCGATGCCGAGCCCTCAGTGCGCGATTCGGACGGCGCGGTCCTGATCGGCGGATGAAGCTCGAACGCGGCACGATGAAAAACATCGTAGCAGCAGGAATATATTTTTCAACGCATAAAATCTATTTTTACGCTTTTACTCGGGTATATCCGGATACCTCGTATTTTTGGAGAAGCGGCAGTGATTCGGACTCCGATACGTTGCCGTCGGCAAAACGGAACCGATGTTGGCACCGATGACGCCGATGACGCCGATGACGACCCTATCGTGAACACGGCGCATACCATGTAGATAGCGTGAGTACCGTCGATTCCGTCAATACCGGAGACTCACGCCATACGCCGCGGCCGGTCGATCACTCCGCTTCCTCGAGTGCCCGGGGCGTGCGCACCGACGACTTGCGTCTGGGCCGCGACGCCCCCGGTTCGGCATCCTCGCCGAGTCCCGCTGCCACGATCTCCATCGTTGTCGTCAAATGCGTCGCGAGCAGCTCCGTCGCTTTCGCAATGTCCCGCGCCAGCGCCGCATTCATCATGGCTTCGTGTTCGGAGTTCGTGTCGCGCTCGACCTTTTGCAACGGCACCGAAATCTGGCGGTAGCGCTCGGTTTGCATATAAAGCTGATCCCGGATGCGGAGCAGCCACGGACTGTCGCATGCGGCAATCAGACATTGATGAAACTGGTTATGGGCCGCCCCCCACGTATCGCCGAGCCGCACGGCATCTCCGTCGGTCACGCGCTCCGGTGTGCGCGACAACCGGTAGAAGGCAGCGACCAGATTCGTTTCCCAATTCATGTCCCCACACGCAATCGAGCGTTCGAGACACGCCGATTCGATCTGGATCCGCACACGCGTCAGATCCTTGAGATCCGCCATCGACACAGGTGCGACGCGAAAGCCGCGCTGCGGCTCGGCCACCACGAGTCCTTCGGACGTCAACCGTGACAGCGCCTCCCGCACCGCACCCAGGCTCACGCCCAGCTGCTCGCACAACGCACTGATCTTCAGTTGCTCATTCGGGCGCAGCCGGCAACTCAGCACATCGGCGCGCAGGCGCTCATAGGCCGTCTGGGTCAGGCTTGCAGCATTCGTTGTGGCCATCGCGTCCATCCTCAAAGTTCGCGCATTCTACCAAAAATATATTATTTGGCTTGACATACCGCATCAATAATATATCTTTCGACATCAAATACTTTTTTAGTTAACCCTGACAGCGAGGTGTCGACGTGCGCTTTATCTCCTTCGAACAAGCTGGCCAACGAGGCCTGGCCGTGTTGACGCCGTCGGGCGAAGCACGCGGGCGCATCGAGAGCGATGCGCGCTACCCCGGCTCGCTCGACACCCTGGTCCGCCAGGGCAACGGCGCGTTCCAGCACGCCGCGCGCGAACTCGTTGATGCAGCGCCACTCGATCTCGAGACAATCCGGTTCTCGCCACCGTTCACGGCATCGGAAAAAATCCTGTGCGTCGGCCTGAATTACGCCGATCATTCAAAGGAAAGCGGCTATGACGTGCCCACGTACCCCACCGTATTCGGGCGCTTTACATCGAGCCTGGTCGGCCACCGTGCACCGCTGATCCGACCGCGTGTCTCCACGCAGTTCGACTATGAGGGCGAAATCGTTGCGGTGATCGGCAAGCCCGGGCGCCACATTGCGAAGGAATACGCACTCGATCATGTCGCGGGCTACGCGCTGTTCAACGACGGTTCGGTGCGCGACTATCAGCACATGACGCCGCAATGGACGGTCGGCAAGAATTTCGACGGCACGGGTGCCTTTGGTCCCGAGTTCGTTTCGGCCGATGAGTTGCCGTCGGGCGTGCGCGGATTGCGACTGCAGACACGACTCAATGGGCAGGTCGTCCAGCAGGCATCGACCAACGATCTCGTCTTCGACGTCGCGACGCTGATTGCAAAGCTCAGCGAGGCGTTCACCTTGCGCCCCGGCGACCTGATCGTGACAGGCACGCCGGCCGGCGTCGGTGTAGCGCGCAAGCCGCCGCTGTTCATGAAGCACGGCGACACGTGTGAAATCGAGGTCGAGGGTTTCGGCATCCTGAGCAACCCCATCGTCGATGAATAGGCAGCACATCGCAGAAAGCGAAGGACATCCGTCAATCTGAACACCTGAAAACATCGCGCGCCGCCGACCTCGGCGACGACGCGTGGAGGAGACACGATGGACCCAGCAATTCGCAGTGACGATCGCCCCCGAACGCACGGCACACCGGCTATCCATTCGCTCGATCACTTCTGTCTGAGCGTGCCGGACCTTGCCGTCGCGCGGCATTTTTATACGTCATTTGGTCTTGATGTACGTGACAGAGCCGGCGCGCTCGATCTCTACACCTTCGGCTGCGATCATCGATGGGCGACGATCGTCGAAGGTCCGGTCAAGCGAATTGAATATCTGTCGTTCGGCGCCTATGCACAGGATCTCGACGGCTTTCGCGCGAGGCTTCAGGAAGAAGGTATTGCGCTGGTTGACGAAGGGCCGCACGTTACGGATGAAGGTCTCTGGTTTCACGACAACGATGGCCGGCTGCTGCAGATCAGAGTCACCGCGAAATCGTCGCCCGACGCCAAGTCCGTCGTGACCTATGCGTCGTCCGCCCCAGGCGTACGGGGCACGCATACGCGCGCGGAACAAACAACGGTCCACCCTCGCCGCCTCGCGCATATCCTGATGCACACGCTCGCGCTCGACGAATCGATCGCCTTCTACGAGCACGTATTGGGCCTTCGGCTATCGGACAAGGCCGAGGTCGTCGCATTCCTTCACGGGATACACGGCAGCGATCATCACCTGATCGCATTCGCGCAATCGAACGGCACGGGCATGCATCACTCGAGCTGGGACGTCGGATCGATCGCTGACGTCGGCGTCGGCGCCATGCAGATGAGTCAGGCCGGCTATCCGCACGGCTGGGGTGTCGGTCAGCACGTATTGGGTTCGAACTTCTTCTACTACGTACGTGACCCGTGGGACAGCTATGCCGAGTACTCATGCGATATCGACTATGTTCCCGCCGACATCGAATGGCGCGCAGGATCGTTCACCGCCGACAACGGGTTCTACCTATGGGCGCCGCCTCCGCCCGACGACTTTGCACACGATTACGAGCCGGCATTAACGACGCGGCGGACCGAACCGGCGTAATTGAAACCATTCCAGTTACGCTTTCAGACAAACAAAAACCCCCGCAGCGCCGTCACGCTGCGGGGGTTTTGTATTTCGATGCGGTGTTGCGATTGCAGTCCGCCCTCTGTCGTATCGATCAGGTGCCGTGCGTATCGTCGATGCTCGTCACACGCTGCACGCCGCCTTCGTCGATCCAGGTACGGATGCGTTGCGCATCGCCGAAGCGCGAATACTTGCCATACGAATCGAGCAGCACGATATCGATGGCGCGATTCTGAATCGTGGTCTGCATGACCATGCATTCACCAGCCTCGTTGATGAAGCCTGTCTTCTGCAGACCGATATCCCACTTGTGACCGCGCACGAGCGCGTTCGTGGTGCCGTAGTGAATCGTCCTGCGGCCCGTGAACACTTCGTACGACTCATCCGTCGAGTACTGGCGGATCAGCGGATATTGATAAGCCGCATCGACCATCTTGATGAGGTCGCGACCGGTCGACACGTTCTCGCTCGACAGACCCGACGGGCTCAGGAAGTGCGTATCCGTCATGCCGAGCGAATGCGCCTTTGCGTTCATCGCGGCGATGAACGCCGGACGACCGCCCGGGAAGTAACGCGACAGCGAAGCCGCGGCGCGGTTTTCCGACGCCATGAGCGCGATATGCAGCATGTCGTCACGCGAAAGCACCGAACCGACCGACAGACGCGAACCCGTGTTCTTGATCAGGTCGCGATCTTCATCGGTGACTTCGATCTGCTCCGTGAGCGGCGCCTTCGAGTCGAGCACGACCATCGCCATCATGAGCTTCGTGATGGACGCGATCGGCATCACGGCTTGCGAGTTCTTGTCGAACAGCACTTCATGCGTGTTCTGATCGACCACGTACGCGACGCTCGAACGCAGCGCGAGTTCGTCCGGCGTGTCATGCAGACCGAACGCCGTGCCGACCGACTGGCGCGGTTCGTAGGCAACCTTGCTCATCCCCGTCGAACGTGCACCCATGCGGTAGTGCACGCGGCGGCGCTCGGCGCGCGTCGTCGTGGCGACCTTCTCGGGTTTGGCGGCGGGAGCGTTCTTGTCGTCAGCGGCGGCAGCCTTCTCGGCATGGCGTACGGACTTGATGTGCTTGGACTTCTTGGCGGACTTCGCGGGCGGGGCGTCGGTGCTCGTCGCAGCGTAGGCGGCAGACGGCGCAGCAGCGACAACCAGTGCGGCGCAGACGGAAACGGCAACGCTCGATGAGACGAGTCGAAGGGCCTTTCCGATCACAGATTCTTGGCTTCTCATGGGTAATTCTTTGGCAGCGTCACGGTGGCTTTGCGCAGAGTGTAGTAAAGCCACGAAAAATTAGCAATATTAGGCACTTACCGACGGCATTTAAACCGACCTCTCGCAGGCGATTGCCTAATTGCAATCGACAACCGTGTTCCGATAAATAAATTCACTTCGGACCGCGCCACCGGACCCATCCATAGAAGACGAATCCGGTGCGCACGATAGCAGACATCGCGCTTCCGCGCGCGCATTACCACAGCCATTGGGCATCTGTAACGCGTCTATGTCGTATTACGGCAGGCGGGCAGAAATCCTTACCCATGTATTTACCCTGAGCGAAAAAAATACGCACTGCCTCGGCGTTTTCACCCGGTGCGGCGGGCACATTTTTTGGCGCAAACCTTTGCAATGCACCAACTGCGGCGATTGTGCCAGTTGCACTGCAAACGTGCGCCCGATCGGTCATCACCGTGACACCGCATTCATACAAGCTATTGATTCTGTTAGGGCTTCATTCATGGTGCGACGCACCAAAAAGGGCTTGACAATGCCTCTCAAGCGCCTAGAATGGGCTCCATGCTGCGTCGCACAACACGAGAGCGCGGCATTTTAATCACCATCCAACACGGCTTTGATGCAGATGTGAAAGTCCGGCTCTCCGGACCATGCGTCGGGTCGAATTTCAGGAGCATGCAATGAGTGTGTTGACCCCCGAGCAAATCGCAGAAAATCAGAAGGCTGTTCTCGAAACGGTGTTCGGTCTGACGAACAAGCTGTTCGAAAGCTTCGAGAAGGTCACCGAGTTGAACGTTCAGGTCCTCAAGCAAACGCTCGCCGAAGGCCAGGACAACGCACGCAAGGTGCTGTCGATCAAGGATCCGCAAGAGCTGCTCGCGCTGCAAGCGCAAGTGCTCCAGCCGGCCGGCGAAAAGGCCCTGGCGTACAGCCGCCACGTGTACGAAATCGGCACCGGCCTGCAAGCTGAAATCGCCAAGGTCGCGGAAGCTCAATACGAAGAGCAGAACAAGAAGGTGCAGGCGCTCGTCGAGAACGTCGCGAAGAACGCACCGGCTGGTTCGGAAACGGCTGTCGCCGTTCTGAAGTCGGCAATCACGGCTGCGAACACGACGTACGAAACGGTTCACAAGGCCACGAAGCAAGCTGTCGAAATCGCTGAAAGCAACTTCAACGCGGCCGCTACGGCAGCAACGAAGGCTGCTCAGCAAGCCGCCGCTCAAGCGTCGCGCGCTGCAAAGAAGGCCTAAGTTTCACAAGCAAACAGGTCCGGCAGCGTTGCGGACCTGTCGTGCGACACCTGCGGCCGAACGGCCCGGAACGCACCGCATGAGGATTCAGACGTGAGCGTGCGTCAGCATCCATCGAGGCGTTGTCTGACACATGAGAGGCGGGATTCTGATACGTCTTTTATACGGTCCGGCGTAAGATGGTTTAGCCAACGCATTCGCTGTGAAGGCGCTCCGTTTTCCAAGAACGAGTGAGCAGTCCGAAGGGCAGATCCGCAGGGATCTGCCCTTTTTATTTGCGGGTTTTCGGTAAGCACGACGCGCCGTGCAGCGGTGCCAGTTTGTTCACCGCGCGACCCGAACTCGCGCCCCGCGCCGCACCGGCATCGAATCGCCGCGGGCATGCGCTCGAAACCGGACGAACCATAAAAAAAGCACGTTCTCGCAGCGAAGATCGCTACTCGAACGTGCTCGTGGTCGACGCTCCGGATTGACGCGCCGACCCGACGCGTCGTAACCGGTCGCTGACCTTACTTCTTGCGCGGCGGCGGAAGGTCCGTGCAGACACCCTCGTACAACTCGGCCGCCATGCCGATCGACTCGCCCAGCGTCGGGTGCGGGTGGATCGTCTTGCCGATATCCGTCGCGTCCGCGCCCATTTCCACGGCAAGGCAGACCTCACTGATCAGGTCGCCCGCGTTGAGACCGACGATGCCCCCGCCGATCACGCGATGCGTTTCCTTATCGAAAATCAGCTTCGTAAAGCCTTCGTCGCGGCCGTTCGCAATGGCACGGCCCGATGCAGCCCACGGGAACACGGCCTTCTCGTACGCCACGCCTTCGGCCTTGAGCTGGTCTTCGGTCTTGCCCGCCCACGCGACTTCCGGATCGGTGTACGCCACCGACGGAATCTGCAGCGCGTCGAAGTACGACTTCTCGCCAAACGCCGCTTCGGCCGCGACGTGGCCTTCGTGCACGGCCTTGTGCGCGAGCATCGGCTGGCCGACGATATCGCCGATCGCATAGATATGCGGCACATTCGTGCGCATCTGCTTGTCGACGTCGATAAAGCCGCGGTCGGTCACGGTCACGCCCGCCTTGTCGGCGCCAATGCGCTTGCCGTTCGGGCTACGGCCCACGGCGACGAGCACCAGGTCGTAACGCTGTGCTTCGGCCGGCGCCTTCTCGCCTTCGAAGCTCACGTAGATACCGTCGGCCTTGGCTTCGGCCTTCGTCGTCTTCGTCTTGAGCATCACGTTGGCAAAACGCTTCGCGTTGTACTTCTCCCAGACCTTCACAAGATCGCGATCCGCGCCCATCATCAGGCCATCGAGCATTTCAACGACGTCGATCTTCGCGCCGAGCGTCGAATAGACCGTCGCCATTTCGAGGCCGATGATCCCGCCGCCCACCACCAGCATGCGTTCGGGGATCGAGCGCAATTCGAGCGCGCCCGTCGAATCGACAACGCGCGGGTCTTCGGGCATGAACGGCAGTTTGACCGCCTGCGAGCCGGCGGCAATGATCGCCTTCGCGAACTTGACGACCTGCTTCTTGCCGTCTTTCGACACCACTTCGATGTGGTTCGCGCCAACGAACGTGCCCACGCCGGTCACGACCTGGACCTTGCGCGCCTTGGCCATACCGGCGAGACCACCCGTCAGCTTGCCGACGACGCTCGACTTGAACGTGCGCAGCTTCTCGAGGTCAACGACAGGCTTGCCGAACGAAATGCCGTGCGACGCAAGGGCCTCGACCTCGTCCATGATCAGCGACGTATGCAGCAAGGCCTTCGACGGAATACATCCGACGTTCAGGCACACGCCACCCAGCGTTTCATAACGCTCGATCAGCACCGTCGTCATGCCGAGGTCGGCTGCGCGGAATGCCGCCGAGTAACCACCGGGGCCCGAACCGAGCACGACCATCTCGCACTCGACGTCGGCCTGACCGCTGTACTGCGCGGCGTTCGGTGCTGCTGCCGGTGCCGCTTGAGCGGGAGCCGCCTGCGCGGGAGTCGGCGCAGCCTTCGCCGGTTCCGCAGGCTTCGATGCGGGTGCCGCCTGAGCCGCCGCACCGCCTTCGAGCGTCATGATCACCGAACCTTCGGACACCTTGTCGCCAACCTTGATCCGGATCTCCTTGATCGTGCCGGCCGACGGGCTCGGCACATCCATCGTGGCCTTGTCCGACTCGAGCGTGATCAGCGACTGTTCGGCTTCGACCGTGTCACCGGGCGCAACCAGCACCTCGATGACCGGAATGTCCTTGTAGTCCCCGATATCGGGCACCTTAACTTCGACGAGACTCATGGTTTTGTCCTTCTCCTAGGGTTTCGCCAGCCGTTAGAGGATCACGCGGCGGAAGTCTGCGAGCAGCGCGCCGAGGTATGCGTTGAAGCGTGCGGCGGCCGCACCGTCGATCACGCGGTGATCGTACGAGAGCGACAGCGGCAACGTGAGACGCGGCACGAATTGCTTGCCATCCCACACCGGCTTCATCGCACCGCGCGACAGACCCAGAATCGCGACTTCAGGCGCGTTGATGATCGGCGTGAAGTGCGTGCCGCCAATGCCGCCGAGCGACGAAATCGAGAAGCAGCCGCCTTGCATCTGGTCGGGCTTGAGCTTGCCGTCGCGTGCGAGCTTCGACAGATCGGCCATTTCCTGGGCGATCTGGATCAGGCCCTTCTTGTCCGCATCGCGGATCACCGGCACGACAAGACCGTTCGGCGTATCGGCTGCAAAGCCGATATGGAAATACTGCTTGAGGATCAGATTGTCGCCGTCGAGGCTCGCATTGAACGTCGGGAACTTCTTGAGTGCCGCGACGACAGCCTTGATCACGAAGGCGAGCATCGTCACCTTGACGCCCGACTTTTCGTTTTCCTTGTTCAGCGTCACGCGCAGCGCTTCGAGATCGGTGATGTCCGCTTCGTCGTTGTTCGTGACGTGCGGGATCATGACCCAGTTGCGGTGCAGGTTCGCGCCCGAAATCTTCTTGATGCGCGACAGCGGCTGCGGATCGATCGGACCGAACTTCGTGAAGTCGATCTTCGGCCACGGCAGCAGATCCAGGCCGACGCCCGAGCCACCCGCTGCAGCGGCAGCAGCCGGCGCGGCTTGTTGGCCCGTCATCACGCCCTTGACGAATGCCGTGATGTCTTCCTGCGTGATGCGACCCTTCGGACCCGTGCCGGCGACGCGTGCCACATCGACACCGAGTTCGCGCGCAAACTTGCGCACCGACGGGCTCGCATGGCTATGACGCTTCGCACCGCCCTCGCCGGCCGGAATCGCCGGGGCTTGCGCGAGTGCCGACGTCTGCGGCGTGGCCGCTGCGGGCTTGCTCGGCGCATCCGACGGCACTTCGACCGATGCGGCTGCGGGCGCAGCTTGCGGCGCTGCGGGTGCCGGCGCTGCGGCACCGCCCGCGCCTTCGAGTTCGACGATCGACGAGCCTTCCGACACGTTGTCGCCGACCTTGACCTTGATCGCCTTGACCTTGCCGGCCGACGGGCTCGGCACGTCCATCGTCGCCTTGTCCGACTCGAGCGTCACGAGGGCTTGCTCGGCTTCGACCGTGTCGCCGACCTTGACGTGGATTTCGATGACCGGAATGTCTTTGTAGTCACCGATGTCGGGAACCTTGACGTCGACGCTGCCACCACCCGCCGCAGCGGGTGCAGCGGTTTGTGCCGGCGCAGCCTGGGCCGGTGCTGCAGCAGGCGCGGCCTGAGCCGCCTTGGCGGGCGCTGCCTCGGCTTTCGCCGCCGGAGCCGCTGCCTGACCGGATGCGGCGCCGCTCTCGAGCACGAGCACGAGCGACCCTTCCGACACGGTGTCGCCGACCTTGAGCTTGATTTCCTTGACCGTGCCCGACGCGGGGCTCGGCACGTCCATCGTCGCCTTGTCCGATTCGAGCGTGACGAGCGACTGCTCGGCCTCGACGGTATCGCCCGGCGCGACGAGCACTTCGATAACGGGGATGTCCTTGTAGTCGCCGATGTCCGGGACCTTGACTTCGATCGTTTGACTCATTGTTGGTGTCTCCAGCATCGCGCGCATTGACGCGCCGCGGGACCCCGTCTGGGGGTCCCGCGGCGCTCAAGTCCCTGCACGCAGCATTCTTCGGAAGGGGCTTAGACGGACATCGGGTTCGGCTTGGCCGGATCGAGCTTGTACTTCTTGAGCGCGTCGGCAACCTTTGAGCGATCGATCGTACCTTCGTCGGCGAGCGCCTTCAACGCGGCGACCGTGACCCAGTAGCGATCGACTTCGAAGAAGTGACGCAGCGCTTCACGCGTGTCCGAACGGCCGAAACCATCCGTGCCAAGCGTCACATAACGGCGCGGCACGTAGGCGCGGATCTGGTCGGCGAACGCACGCACGTAGTCGGTCGACGCGATGATCGGGCCTTGCGTGTCCTTGAGCAGGCGCTCGACGTGCGACAGCTTCGGCTCGGCCAGCGGGTTCAGCAGGTTCTGGCGATCGACTTCCTGGCCGTCGCGCGAGAGCTCCGTAAAGCTCGGGCAGCCCCACAGGTCCGACTCGACACCCCAGTCGTCCTTGAGCAGCTTCGACGCGGCGATGACTTCATTGAAGATCGTGCCCGAACCGAGCAACTGCACGCGCGGGCCCTTCGACGCTTCGCCCTTGCGGAACGCATACATACCCTTGACGATGTCGCCCTCCGAACCTTCCGGCATGGCCGGATGCTCGTAGTTCTCGTTCATCACCGTCAGGTAGTAGTAGACGTCTTCCTGTTCCTGCACCATGCGGCGCAGACCGTCCTGGATCACCACGGCGAGTTCATAGCCGAACGTCGGGTCGTAGCTCACGCAGTTCGGCACGAACGCCGAGAACATGTGCGAATGGCCGTCTTCGTGCTGCAGGCCTTCGCCGTTGAGCGTTGTGCGGCCTGCCGTACCGCCGAGCAGGAAGCCGCGTGCGCGCATGTCGCCGGCGGCCCATGCGAGGTCGCCGATACGCTGGAAGCCGAACATCGAGTAGTAGATGTAGAACGGCACCATGATCTCGCCGTGCGTCGAGTACGACGTCGCGGCCGCGATCCAGTCACACATACCACCGGCTTCGTTGATGCCTTCCTGCAGAATCTGACCCGTGGTCGATTCCTTGTAGAACATCAGCTGATCCGAATCTTCCGGCACGTACTTCTGACCGTCCTGATTCCAGATACCGATCTGGCGGAACAGGCCTTCCATACCGAACGTACGCGACTCGTCCGGCACGATCGGGACAATGCGCTTGCCCAGTGCCTTGTCCTTGAGCAGGATGTTGAGCACGCGAACGAACGCCATCGTCGTCGAGATTTCGCGGCCTTCGCCCGTGCCCTTGGTCAGCGGCTCGAATGCCGACAGCGCCGGTGCGGTAAGCGACTCGGCCGCCTTCATGCGACGGGCCGGCAGATAACCGCCGAGGTCCATGCGGCGAGCGCGCATGTACTCGAGTTCCTTCGAACCTTCCTCGAACGTCAGGTACGGCACATCGGCGATCTGTTCGTCGGTCAGCGGCAGACGGAACTGATCGCGGAACTTCTTGAGCGTCTCGATCGGCAGCTTCTTCTGCTGGTGGGTGATGTTCATGGCCTGGCCATGCTCGCCCATGCCATAACCCTTGATCGTCTTCGCCAGAATCAGCGTCGGCGCGCCCTTGGCATTCTGCGCCTGGTGATACGCTGCATAAATCTTGTGCGGATCGTGACCGCCGCGGTTCAGATTCCAGATGTCGTCATCGGACCAGTCGGCGACCAGCGCCTTGAGTTCCGGCGTATTGAAGAAGTGCTCGCGCACGAACGCGCCCGACTCCGACTTGTACGTCTGGTATTCGCCGTCGACGACTTCCATCATGCGGCGCATCAGCGCGCCCGACTTGTCGCGTGCGAGCAGTCCATCCCAGCGGCTGCCCCAGACGACCTTGATCACGTTCCAGCCCGCGCCGCGGAATTCCGACTCGAGCTCCTGAATGATCTTGCCGTTGCCGCGCACCGGGCCGTCCAGGCGCTGCAGATTGCAGTTGATGACGAACACGAGGTTGTCGAGGCGTTCGCGGCCGGCCATGCCGATCGCGCCGAGCGATTCCGGCTCATCCGTTTCGCCGTCGCCGAGGAACGCCCAGACCTTGCGGCCTTCCGTTTGCGCGATGCCACGGGCCTGCACGTACTTCATGAAGCGGGCCTGGTAGATCGCCATGATCGGGCCAAGGCCCATCGACACGGTCGGGAACTGCCAGAAATCCGGCATCAGCCACGGGTGCGGATACGACGAGATGCCGTTGCCGCCGACTTCCTGGCGGAAGTTGTTGAGCTGGTCTTCGTTGAGGCGGCCCAGCAGGAATGCGCGCGAATAGATACCCGGCGACGAGTGACCCTGTGCGAACACGAGGTCGCCACCGTGGTTCTCCGACGGCGCATGCCAGAAGTGATTGAAGCCGACGTCGTACAGCGTCGCTGCCGACGCGAACGATGCGATATGGCCGCCGACGTTCGTGTCCTTGCCGGCGCGCAGCACCATCGCGATCGCGTTCCAGCGCGTGTACGAGCGGATGCGGTGCTCGATGTCCTGATCACCCGGCAGCTTGGCTTGCTGGCTGACCGGAATGGTATTGATGTACGGGGTATTCGCTGAGAACGGCAGATGTTCGCCATGCACGCGCGCGAACTCGATCTGCTTTTCAATCAGGTAGTGAGCGCGGTCCGGGCCCACGTTCGAAAGCACACCGTCGAGAGCCTCGAGCCATTCGGCGGTTTCCTGGGGATCGTCATCCTTCGTGCTTCCGGCGACGTATTTGAGCACTTCCTCGGGTACGGCAGACATCATCGTCTCCTGATATGGGCCCCGGCGGCCGATTGTGTCGCGCCCGGTAACCACGTTGTTTCGGACCTATCGCGCGCGGCCCCGAGCCTGCGCAATATCAACAAACGGAAGCGATTCTAAAGAGCGCCTGAATCGAAGAGCAAGAACTATTTTCAAATGACGGTATCGCATACCATAATGCGAAAAACTATTGCGATGCAATACGGAAATTCTCAAAAAACGACAATGGGCAAAATGCCGGAATCCCTTTACTTGCGGGCTTGGGCGGGCCGTAAGCTACAATGGCCGTCATGTTTATAAAACGGATTCTCGCGCGGACTCGACGTTCCGTCGCATCGACCCGCCACTCGCCCGGTTCACGACCCGGCGGGATGCAATCCCGTTGGCAATACGGCCCGTGGTGGCTCAATTCTTACCTGTTGACGCCGGTCGTCTCGATCGTGGTTTTCCTGATCGTGATGAGCCTGATTCTCTGGAGCCTGAATCGTCGCGAACAGCAACAGCAGGAAGACACGCTGTATCGCAACGTCGCCTGGGCCCAACAACAGATCCGGCTGTCGCTGACGAGCGCCCAGGAACACGCAGCGGCGCTCGCACGCGACATTGGCGCCGGACGGCGCGACGAACCCTACTTCCAACAGATGGCCAACGAGGTGCTGCAAGCGCACCCCGAAATCATCGCGCTGACGTGGATCGATCCCGACCGTCAGATCCGTTATAGCAGCCCGGCGGCCGCCGCGTTGGGTTCGCGGCTCAATACCTTGAGCGAAGTCCAGCTTTTCGACGCACAGCGTGCGGCGTTCGCCGACGCGCGCAATGCTCGGCGCCAGGTCTATTCCCCGCTGATCTATGACGATCTCGGCGGCGGCTATGTCACGCTGCAGACACCGATTTACCGGGACCGCGAGTTCCTCGGCTGCATTGCCGCCGTGTTCTCGATCGAAGGGATTCTCGCGCACGAGTTGCCGACCGAGCTGTCGGCCAAGTACAAGATTTCGATCACCGACCCCAGCGGCCGCGAACTCGCGACATCGTCGACGCGCCCGCGCCTGCCGCGCGACTCGTTCTATGACTTACCGCTCGAGCCGCCAGGCCATGGCGTCTCGGTGCGCGTCTATGCATACCCGCAGGCGACGAACTTCACGAACAACACGCTGGTCTGGCTCGTGGCCGGCCTGTCGTGCTTCGTGCTGTGGTCACTCTGGAGCCTCTGGAAGCACACGCGCCAGCGCTTCGAAGCGCAGCAGGCACTGTATGCCGAAGCATTTTTCCGGCGCGCGATGGAAAACTCCGTGCTGATCGGCATGCGCGTGCTCGACATGCAGGGTCGCATTACCCACGTGAACCCGGCGTTCTGCCGGATGACGGGCTGGGACGAGTCGGACCTCGTCGGCAAGACTGCGCCGTTCCCGTACTGGCCGCGCGACGCCTACCCCGAAATGCAGCGCCAGCTCGATATGACGCTGCGCGGCAAAGCCCCGTCCTCGGGCTTCGAGTTGCGCGTGCGCCGCAAGGACGGTTCGCTGTTTCACGCCCGCCTCTATGTCTCGCCGCTGATCGACAGCGGCGGCCGCCAGACAGGCTGGATGTCGTCGATGACCGACATCACGGAACCGAAGCGCGCTCGCGAAGAACTTGCTGCAGCGCACGAACGGTTCACGACGGTGCTCGAAAGTCTCGACGCCGCGGTGTCCGTGCTGGCGGCCGACGAAACCGAGTTGCTGTTCGCGAACCGCTATTACCGGCATCTGTTCGGAATCCGCTCTGACGGTCACCTCGAACTGGCCGGCGCCAGCTTCGACCGGTCGCAAGTCTCGAACGACTCGATCGATATGATCGACACGTATGCGGGCCTGCCCGCGGCCGCGCTGACCGAAAGCACGTCGGATGCGCGCGAAGTCTATGTGCCGAACATCCAGAAATGGTTCGAAGTGCGCCGCCAGTACATCCAGTGGGTCGACGGCCACCTCGCGCAGATGCAGATCGCAACCGACATCACCCAGCGCAAGCAGGCACAGGAGCTTGCGCGCCAGCAGGACGAAAAGCTCCAGTTCACGAGCCGCCTGATGACAATGGGCGAAATGGCCTCTTCGCTGGCTCACGAACTGAACCAGCCGCTGGCGGCCATCAATAATTATTGTTCGGGAACGACGGCTCTCGTACGTTCAGGCAAGACGTCGCCTGATATCCTGCTGCCGGCACTCGAAAAAACATCACAACAAGCGATCCGCGCGGGGATGATCATCAAGCGGATCCGGGAATTCGTAAAAAGAAGCGAGCCCAAGCGTCAGCGTGCGAAGATCAACGACATCGTCGCCGACGCCGTGGGACTTGCCGAGCTGGAGACACACAAACGGCGTATCCGTATCGTGACCGACATGCGCGCGCGCCTGCCGATCATCTATGTGGATCCCGTGCTGATTGAGCAGGTGCTGGTGAACCTGCTCAAGAACGCTGCCGAAGCGATGCATGAACATAAGCCCGACGCGATCGATGCGGTGATTCGCGTACTGGTCCGGATCGAACACGACATGGTGCAGATCAGTGTCGTCGACCAGGGCCCGGGCGTCGACGAGGCAACTGCGGAGCGGCTTTTCGAGCCGTTCTACAGCACAAAGTCGGACGGGATGGGCATGGGGCTGAATATCTGCCGGTCGATCATCGAATCGCACCGGGGCCGGCTCTGGGTCGAAAACAACATCGCCGCCGATGGACGCATTCTTGGATGTACGTTTCACTTCTGCCTGCCGTTGTCGGTCGACTCCGATGCGTCGCCCGATGACAGAAAGCAGGCCCCGACCCTCACCACCGCAACGGGAGAACTATGAGCAGTCCAGTGACCACCACCGCCGAAACCGTCTTCGTCGTTGACGATGACGAAGCCGTCCGTGATTCGTTACGCTGGCTCCTCGAGGCCAACGGCTACCGCGTGCAGACGTACGCGAGCGCCGAGCAGTTTCTCGACGCCTATCCCAATGCCGCAGCGGGAGTCGGCTGCCTGATCCTCGACGTGCGCATGCAGGGCATGAGCGGCCTCGAGTTGCAGGAGCGCCTGATTGCCGACAACGTGCAGCTGCCGATCATCTTCGTGACGGGCCACGGCGATGTGCCGATGGCCGTCTCGACGATGAAAAAAGGCGCGATGGACTTTATCGAGAAGCCGTTCGACGAAGCCGAGCTGCGCAAGCTCGTTGAGCGGATGCTCGACAAGGCCCGGGCGGAAAGCGGCGAACAGCAGATCCAGAAGGCCGCGGCCGAACGCCTGGGCAAGCTGACGGCACGCGAGCATCAGGTGCTCGAGCGCATCATCGCCGGTCGTCTGAACAAGCAGATCGCCGACGATCTCGGCATCAGCATCAAGACGGTTGAAGCGCACCGCGCGAACATCATGGAAAAGCTCAACGTCAACACGGTCGCCGACCTGTTGCGTCTCGCGCTCTCCAAGAAGTAGGCACCGCGTTTCCCGACGATGGCCGGCGCACGTCGCCGGCCGCGCGTGCTGGCGCGCCGTGTCAGGTTGCGCGCGGCTATAATGTCGGGCTTCGATTCGCCCTACTTTCCGAGCCCCTCGCGCCCATGACTGCACAGCTCATCGACGGTATCGCCCTTTCCAAGCAAATCCGCGCCGACGTCGCGCAACGTGCCGCCGCGCTGACCGCGCGTGGCCACCAACCCGGCCTCGCCGTCGTGCTCGTCGGCGAGAACCCCGCCAGCCAGGTCTATGTGCGCAACAAGATCAAGGCGTGCGAGGACAACGGCTTCCACTCCATCTGCGACCGCCTTCCGGCCGATCTGACCGAAGAAGCGCTGCTTCAGCGCGTCGACGAGCTCAATCGCGACCCCAAGGTGCACGGCATCCTCGTTCAGCTGCCGCTTCCCAAGCACATCGACGCGCACAAGGTCATCGAATCCATCGCTCCGGAGAAGGATGTCGACGGCTTCCATATCGCGAATGCCGGCGCGCTGATGACCGGTCAGCCGCTGTTCCGGCCTTGCACGCCCTATGGCGTCATGAAGATGTTCGAAGCTTATGGTGTCGAGCTCGCCGGCGCGAACGCCGTCGTGATCGGCCGATCGAATATCGTGGGCAAGCCCATGGCGATGCTGCTCGTCAACGCCGGCGCAACGGTCACGATCTGCAACAGCAAGACGCGCGATATGGGCGCATTCACGCGCGCCGCTGACATCGTGATTGCCGCAACGGGTCAGCGCAATTTGCTGACGGCGGACATGGTCAAGCCGGGCGCGACCGTCATCGACGTCGGCATGAATCGCAATGATGAAGGCAAGCTCTGCGGCGACGTCGACTTCGACGGCGTGAAAGAGGTGGCAGGTCTTATTACCCCGGTGCCTGGCGGCGTCGGACCGATGACGATCACGATGCTGCTCGTCAATACGATTGAATCGGCCGAGCGTACGGCATCGGCTGCTGCATAAGTTGCTGCATAAGTCGCTGCATAAGTAGTCTCTGCATCAACCCGCATCGACGCGCACAATCACCGCGTTCGACACAAACTATTGGCATCGGCGGGACGCTTTACCCGACCATTGAGAAACGGGCAAACGCCCCCCAAGTAAGATCGGGCGCACGCGGGGCGCGCGTCCGGATCGCACCGCGGCACCCCGCGGCGCGAATGCTTGCAGGGCGTCGATCACGCCCGATCTCGGCAGACTATTACGAACAGGACGACCATGAACGCAGCCAATCCGCTTCTCGATTTCTCCGATCTGCCGCGCTTTGCCCACGTCCGCCCCGAACACGTGACGCCAGCGATCGACGCGCTGCTGGCCGACGCACAAACGGCTGTCGACAAAGTCGCGGCCGCCGACACGCCCGCGACGTGGGACGACGTCGTGACGACGCTCGAGCGCACGACAGAGCCGTTTGCACGTGCATGGGGCGTGATCGGACACCTGAATGGCGTGGCCGACACGCCTGAGCTGCGCAAGGTCTATGGTGAAAACCTGCCGCGCGTCACGGAATTCTGGTCCAGCGTGGGTCAGAACCTCGCACTCTACGAAAAGTACAAAGGCATTGCTGCAGGCTCGGCCTACGCGGACCTGTCACCCGCGCGTCGCAAGGTCATCGACGACGCGCTGCGCGATTTTCGCCTCTCGGGCGCAGAGCTGCCCGAAGATCGCAAGCCGCGTTTCGCCGAGATCCAGGAACGGCAGGCCGAGCTCGGCAAGGCGTTTTCGGACCACGTGCTCGATGCAACAAACGCCTACGCCTACTGGGTCACGAACGAATCGGAACTTGCGGGCCTGCCCGAAGATGTTCGCGATGCCGCGCACGAGGCGGCCTCGCGCGATGCCGATCCGAAGCGTCAGGCAGGATGGAAATTCACGTTGCACTTCCCGTCGTATTTCCCGGTCCAGCAGTACGCCGAACACCGCCCGCTTCGCGAAGCCATGTATCGCGCGTATGTGACGCGCGGTTCGGAACTGGGCGTCCAGTACGGCGACGGCAAGCCTGAATGGGACAACACCGAGATCCTGCGCGAACAGCTGGCGCTGCGTCAGGAAGAAGCGCAGATGCTCGGCTACCGGAACTTCGCCGAAGTGTCGCTCGCGCCCAAGATGGCCGAGTCGCCCGCTCAGGTTGTTGCCTTCCTTGAGGATCTCGCGAAGCGCGCGCGCTCGCATGCCGAAAGCGACTGGCTTGAGTTGCGTGCGTTCGCCGCGACGGAGCTGGGCATTGCCGAACTCGAGCCGTGGGATATCGCGTATGCCTCGGAAAAGCTGCGGCAGAAGCGCTACGCGTTCTCCGAGCAGGAAATCAAACAATACTTCCCCGAGCAAGCCGTACTTCAAGGCCTGTTCAACGTCGCGCAGTCGCTGTTCGGTGTCTCGATCCGGCCGGATCAGGCAGAAACGTGGCACCCGGACGTGCGCTTTTTCCGCATCGAAAATCCGGACGGCAAGCTCGTCGCGCAGTTCTACCTCGACCTGTACGCTCGCGAAGGCAAGCGTGGTGGCGCGTGGATGGACGACGCGCGCTCGCGCCGCAAACTCCCCGGTGGATCGACCCAGACGCCGGTCGCCTATCTGAACTGCAACTTCTCGGCGCCGGTCGGCGGCAAGCCCGCGTTGTTCACGCACGACGAAGTCATCACCCTGTTCCACGAGTTCGGCCACGGTATCCACCACATGCTGACGGCGGTCGACGAACTCGCCGTGTCGGGCATCAATGGCGTCGAATGGGATGCGGTCGAGCTGCCGTCGCAGTTCATGGAGAACTTCTGCTGGGAATGGGATGTGTTGACGTCGATGACGTCGCATGTCGACACAGGCGCACCGCTGCCGCGCGCGCTCTACGACAAGATGGTCGCGGCGAAGAATTTCCAGAGCGGCCTGCAGACGCTGCGCCAGATCGTGTTCTCGATGTTCGACATGCGCGTGCACACGCAGGATCCGAAACAGCTGACGACACAGATCGACCCGATTGACGGCTCGGCCGCAACGACTGTCGATACCGCGGCAGAGGGCGTGCTCCAGACGATCACCGAAATCGCGCGGGACGTGAACGAGCAGTATCACGTCATTCCGCAATCGCCGATTTCGCGCTGGCCGAATACGTTCAGCCATATCTTTGCGGGCGGCTACGCGGCGGGGTACTACAGCTACAAGTGGGCCGAGGTGCTGTCGGCGGATGCGTACGCGGCCTTCGAGGAAGCGGCGAGCGCTGCACACACGAGCGTGCTCGACGCGACGACGGGTGCACGGTATCGCGCTGAAATCCTCGAGGTTGGCGGCAGCCGTCCGGCAATGGAGTCGTTTAAGGCGTTCCGCGGTCGTGAGCCGCGTATCGACGCACTGCTGCGGCACAACGGCATGACCGAGGAAGTCGCTCACTAAGCACGACGCCTGGAGCAGATCCGGCCACCCGGTGTGGGTGGCCGGTTGCATGTGTGGCCGGGAAACCGTCGGGCGTGGGGATTGCGCCGGCGTGGGATTGCCCAGGCGTACGGCTTGCGGGGCGTCGCACGCCCACGCTCCCGGACCGACGCGGATCGAATGGCGATCAGCCGTGCCTGCGCAACCGAAAATCCACCATCGAAGGACGGCCTTCGATCGATAGCGTCGATCGATTCGCTGGCGCCCGGCTGATCACCTTGCCCCGCCGCATCACGAGCGTACGCGTCGCACGCAACCGGATCGCCTCGATCGGATCACGCGCATCGAGCATCACCAGATCCGCATGGCACCCGGGCGCGATGCCATACCCTTCGAGCCCCAGAATCCGCGCCGGCGTGTCCGTCACGGCACGGAAGCACGCCTTGCTGGCTTCGACGCCGGTCATCTGTGCGACGTGCAGGCCCATGTGCGCGACTTCGAGCATGTCGCCCGACCCAAAGCTGTACCAGGGATCCATGGCACAGTCCTGCCCGAAGGCCACCTCGATGCCGGCCGCGAGCATCTCGGGTACGCGCGTCATGCCGCGCCGCTTCGGATACGTATCCGAGCGCCCCTGAAGCGTGATGTTGATCAGCGGGTTGGCGATCGCAGCAACGCCCGACTCCCTCATGAGCGGCAGCAGCTTGCTCACGTAGTAGTTGTCCATCGAATGCATCGACGTCAGATGCGAACCTGTCACGCGGCCCTGCATGCCGAGACGGTGGGTCTCGGCAGCCAGGGTTTCGACATGCCGGGACATCGGATCGTCCGACTCGTCACAATGCATATCGACACGCAGCCCCTTCCCCGCTGCATATTCGCAAAGCAGACGCACGGATTCGGCGCCCTCGCTCATGGTCCGCTCGAAGTGCGGTATGCCGCCCACTACGTCCACACCCCGGTCAATCGCCCGCTTGAGGTTCTCGAACGCACCGGCGCTGCGCAGCACGCCGTCCTGTGGAAAGGCGACAAGCTGCAAATCGAGGTAAGGTGCCACGCGCCGTTTGACGTCGAGCAAGGCGTCGACCGCGAGCAGCCGCGGATCGCAGACGTCGACGTGGGAGCGCACCGCAAGCAGGCCTCGCGCCACGGCCCAGTCACAATATTGGAGCGCGCGCCCGGCGATCGCCTCCTGTGTCAGCTCGGGTTTGAGTTCGCTCCACAGCGCAATGCCCTCGAGCAGCGTGCCTGACTGATTGACTCTCGGCAAGCCATACGACAGCGTCGCATCCATATGGAAATGCGCATCGACGAACGGCGCCGAAACCAGGGCGCCCTCTGCATCAATTTCTTCCGCGCCCACGGCGGCGAGGCACGGCCCGACCGCCTGGATCTTTGAGTCCTGAATCCCGATATCGATGTCTTCGCGCCCGTCCGCGAGCGTTGCATGCCGGATCACACAATCCATCGTTGTCTCCCATGGGGACTGCTGTGCTTTGCCAATTGAAGCGTGCCGAGTGCCATGCGCGTTGCTTGCGACATCTGCGGCGAGTGAGCCGGTCCACTCTCCCGCCCGGCCATCCGTCCCTTCCAGGGCGTCCTGGCGTGAGGTGATGTGGCAGGTGCATTGTACGGGGCGCACCGCACACGTCAAAAAGCGACCGTCCGCGTTTGCTGTATGCCGGGGGTGCGCACTGCCGCCGCTGAACATCGACGAGGCTCAAGGCCACTGATGACGCCCTGTTCAACCGGTTCTTTGCTTGAGCTGTCTCATTCCGGCCGATTCGGAATATCGGCGGCGCCTCGGCTGAACTTCAATACGGTTCCTTTCCGACAAAAAGTCGGAGTTTTCCTAACCCACTACCTGCGCCAGAACGCATATCGTGTAGCCGTGGTCGAAGCGTGTCTGCCTTGGTTTCATTTCTGGTGAGATCGAGGCGACGCAGTGTCACACAGCGACGGCTGACATCTCGGGGCGATGCCGTTTCGAATCGGTGTGGGGATCAATACAACAACTATGGACGCACAACATGGAATGCCCTGACGACGAGGGGATGGCTCCGATCGACTGGTCAACGATCTTCGAGTTTGATGTCGACCGCATGAGACTGCGCAACGCACAGACCGGTCGCCAATGTGCTCTCACACGCAATGAAGCGTTGCTGCTCGAAGCGCTCGTTTCAGGTGTCTGCGCGAAATCCGACCTCATCGATGAAGTATGGACGCGCCACGGTACGGTCGTCACTGAAAACAGCTATTACCAGCTGGTATCGCTGCTACGCAAAAGCTTCGCTTCCATCGATCTCGCAGGCATGCTGGTCACCGTACCTCGCAGGGGGCTCACCTTGACTGAGGCTTCTGACGAAACGGCCTCGCGGGCGTTCGATGCCGATTGCACTACGCGTCATCATGCCGTCCGGCATCGCCCGGCGCTATCGGCCGGTGGGCGCCTGCCTGACATAGTCACGGATAGGTGTTCGACTTCTGGCGCCGGCTCACCGAGCGGCGATCGTGCAGGCAGCGACCCGCAAACGAGTACGGCTACGGCCACGTCCACTGCTACCGCCGAAGCAGTGGCAAACCAGGCCCACGCAAAAGGCGATGCATCGCCCGACGAATCGCTCGACGACCGAGTCGTCGCATCGAACGCATCGTGCCACTCCAACACGACTAACGAGATTGGACGCAACAATCCATCGACGCACCGACCAGTGGGCCAGAGGGCATATGCACCAGTCTGGCATCGTTGGCGCCCTGTATCTGCAAAACGCTTCCGCACGACCCTTGGCTTTGCAAGCGGTGGCGTCGCGCTCGTGTTCGCCGTTGTGTTCGCCTTTGTCGCGCCTTCCGTTCGGCATTCCGCGTCAACGGTCGTGACGACCGAGCCCTACTCGACGTCACGAACATCGAATCCATCGGGAATGTCTGTCGTCATCGGCGATGGCGTCGCGCTTCACTATTCACATATCCCCGTCGAAACGGCACTGCGTGTCTGGCGCGATATTGAGGCCCGCGTGGATATTCCCCAAGAGCAGCATGCCTACCTCGCGCTAACCGTGTTTCGAAACCGATACGCTTTACTTTCTTGCAGTGCAGCCCCCGAACTTCCGACAGTACGATGCGCCACCATCACAGAATCGCTTTAATCGTGTGTGGCGTGCTGGCGGTCGGGATGTGGGGTGCCCGGGCATTCGATGCGCAACGCAGCGCGCCGAATGAGGCCTGCCACGCGCGGCTGACCACGCTTGAAAGTCCGCGCATCGCTCGCTCGGGCCACTCGGTTCAGTTCGATGGGACGCTGCTCTTTCGACCGACAAGCCTTTATGTCGACGGCACGCTCGACACGGGCGATCACATTTACCGACTCAATCGTCTCATCAACTGGAAGCGTGAATGGTTTGCGTCGTCGTATCGCATCGAGACGACGCATCGCTATTTCGGCGACGGCGTGCCTGTCGATGTCGCGTCGCAGCTACCTGTTTTTGGAGAACCACAAATCGACCTTCAATTTATCAAGATCAACCCCTGGCTTTATAGCGTCTTTTCGAACGATGTGTTTGTCACGTACTGCCGAAAAATGCCGGAGATCGACGCGAAGACATCTGATCCCCTTCATATAAAAGACCGACAGAGCGACATGCCCCTCCCGGCGAGCCCTACACCGTGAAGCATGTAATGCGGGACGGCGCCCGCAGGGTGCCGTCCCGATACCCTATCTTGCGGCTTGCGCGCAGATGTCTTGAAACGATTTAACTATGCCACTGAACACCTCGCGAAAATTGTTATACATCGCCAGACCGTTTCGGGCGAGCTCAGTCAACAATCCGTTTTCGGTTTCAATCTGCTGTTGCTGCGTCGTGAACGTCGTATTGAACGCCTGGTACTGACCCACCAGCCAATCGACTTTGCCGTCGGTCCCGGGCTTCGCGTCGGCAATCGCGCCGAGCATGGTTTCGAGCGGCTCCACGTTGAACATCACGGTACCGGTGCCGTCTCCATTGTCTCGAACAGGAAGACGCCACTTCTCACCCATTCGCTCGATCTGCGCAAGCGGTCCAGGGCCGAAGACGGAGCGATCCTTGTAGTCCGCCAGCAATCGCTCAAGTTCAGTCTTCACGGCTTTGACATCGAGCTTGATGTGATTCGCATCGGACCCCGCCGATGTCGCGGGTCCTATTAACGCCATCAGATGACTGACGTCTTCAAAGTACCGCTGATATTCTTTCAGCGCCTTTGCCGGCGGCTCAGCGACTTGGGAATTTATCTGGTCAAGTGCATCGACCAGCATCTGAAACGTGGAATGGGTTTGCCCAACGTCTGAGTTCTCCGCGTTACTGCTAGCAAGCGCGGAGTCGCCGGAACGGATGTCCGGGGTCGCATCGCTGCGCGTTCGCAAATCACGCTCGCCCCGCGGCGCGACAAGTCCAACGCTTTGATAACTGGGCGCGGAGTTCATGGCCATTGTCATTGAGAGTCCTCGAGGATTGCGGTTACATATGACCTGCAACGGCCTGGCCGACACGCTCGGATGACCGAAGCGCCTCGGCGATCGTCGAAATGCAACGGCCTGAAGCATCGCGCGTGACGCGCGAATCATCGCTCAACGAGGCGTTGACCGCGGTCGTGTTTTCAGCCGCTGTCCTGCTCATCTCACTGTTCGCACGATCCTGCGCGGCAGCGATCTGCATGCCGCTGCCCAGCACGTGGCCCGCAGCCATTGCGCACGTGCTGAACGCGCTACCCGAGGCGCCGTAGCGCGCCGCGCTGAGTTCGAGCTGATCTGCCCTTTGCAGCATGTCTTCCCTTTGCGCGTCCGACAGCGTTGGCGTCGACGCCGGCTCTGACGCTGACGTGGCGGACACTGAAGGGGTGGACGGTGCCGCAGCAGTCGGCGGCGCTCCATCCGCGTCGCGCTGCGCGTGGACGAATTGCCCCGTGCGGTCTGCCGATGCGTTTGCACCAGAAGGTTGACCGCCTGACACTGGCGACCGCGACGACAACGCGTTGTCGAGTTCGTCCATGGGCCGCACGGCTGAAGATTGCGACGGCTGTCGCCCGGACGAAAGCAAGGCGATGTCGTCTGCCTGCTGAGTCGAAAAAGGCGAGCCATTCATCACCGGTATCTCACGCTCAGGAGACGAGGATGGCAACGCCGCCTTCCGTGCTGACTGTTCGAGTTCGCCGCGCAATGACACACTCTCCTGTCGGTTCACAGTACCTTTGTATTGCGACAGCCCCCCCATCGCAGACATGCCCGCGATGGCGCCCAGGCTCAGGAACGCCGCGCCCAGTTCCTTATTGGCGGACGAGATCGTTTCCTCCTTGCGCTGATTGTTCTGCTCTTGCGCGAGAATCGAAAAGCCCGCGCTTCGCTGCTTTGCCGTGGTCTGCGAGATTTGCAGCGTTTTGACGATCAGGGCAAGCAGGCAGATAAAGGTTTCAAAAGAAGACGTTTCAGCGGAGGACAATGGATCTGCCTGAGCACTGTCCACCGTTTCAAGGCGCCGCCATTGCGGGTCATCCCACTCGGCTTGAGCTTCCACCTTCGGTGCGTGGGGAATCATGCCGGGAAGCACCGGATGAAATTGCACGGCTGTAGTCATGTCGCTCTCCTTACAAAATAAGCTGAATCCAGAGGACCAGCAATTGGGCTTCACCCAAAATGCGCACTAACACGTGCATTCACGCGTTACGGCAAACGTTTTGCCTCATGCCGCGCGAAACATCCCACGAGCGATGCTGGCACTAACCCGTCGCTCTTGCGTCAGGATGTCGCTCGCACTCTCGATCAAGGCGGTCGCCCGTTCCAGCGACTCGGAATAAAGCTCAGTGACGTCCTTGAGCACATCTTCAAGGGTGTGTGACGACGTGTTGAGCTGCGAATAGGACGCCTGCGAGATCATGGCTTTCCGATTTGCCGACGCAACGACGACCCCGCTTGCGCCAATGACTGTCGGTGTCAGCGTCTGAGTCACGATGGCCGCTCGCTCCCAACGCAACGCTGCAGCCGCGACCCTGTCTGCATCTCCGCACACTCGCTGAAGCATGGTGTCGACGAGGCGCTTGCAGAGCGCCGTCGTCTGTTGCCCTGCAGATCGCAGCGCCGAAGGCAACACGCGCGCAGCGCTTGCCGAGAGTCGCTCCGCGACGTTCGACACCAGCGGCCCGATCCTCTTTGACAACGCCTTGAACGCGCTCGGACTGACGAGCGTCAGCACGATGACACCGACCATGACGGTGACAGCGGCGATCCAGTGTGCAACGTTCTCTGCCTTGTCCTTTGCGGTGCCACACCATTCGAGACACTTCGCGATCAGCTCGCCCAGCTTCGTCACGATCGGCGAAAGTACGGCATTGACCGCGGTGGCAATCGGCGACTTCCCTGTCGCCGACTCGACGATCTGATCTGCGATGGTCACCGCCACCATCGCCACCGCGATCGCCAGCGAAGCACCGCCGGTGAAGACTGCCGAAATCAGGCTGACAATCGTCACGATCCACGTCAACAGCTTGCTGACCCAGCCAAGATGTTTCTGGATTTTCGACGCATGCTCGATTTGCTCGGCAGCCTGTTTCGCCTGCGACAACGCTTCGTCGCGTTGGGCGTTGAGCATCTGGGTCACAAATGTCGACGTCTGCGACATCTGCGTGAGGTTCATTTCACTCACAAGCTGCTGGAACTGCAGCACGAGCGCTACCAGTTCCATCGCACCCGTCAACGGTTGTTCTCCTCGCTCCGTATCGGTCGCCGACACGACAAACGATGGAGCGGAGATCGCACCGCTCTCCGGCCGATATGCCGATACGGGCCTGGCACCCTCGACCATGTCATCCAATGCCTTTCGTTGCACAAACCACGCCTCAGGGATGGGTGATTTTGTAACAGACTCCACACAAGACGCCGTAGTTACCCCACTCACGCGGGCTTGGGCAACCGAGTGCAGAGCGTCGCGCTCTGCGACACGCGCGGTTTGAGGCCGCGCTGTATTCAGTGCCCATGGCATCCCTCTGCCCGAATTGGGCAACGAAACGGTCGAATCACTCATCCCTATCTCCGATCACATCAGACTGAAACGGACCCGCAGGCATCATGTCGTCGCGCTGCGGGGGGCCACCTATCGAAACCAGGTACGCATCAGCGCGCTCCCTGAGCACCCCGTCATCTGTCTCGGCGAGCACATAGGCAAAGCACTCGCGAGCGTCTTCGATTTCCCCGAGCTTCAGAAAGCATTGCCCCGCGTGGAACACCGGAGTGGGATCGGTAAAGCCCAGACGCATCGCCACGCCGTAAAGATCAATGGCCTGTCGATGCCGCCCCTGCAGTTGAAACACAGCGGCAAGCCCCATCGCGTAGTCAGCGTTGTAGAAATCGTAAAGACAGAGGAAGCGGAAAAACGCTTCGGCTTCATCAAGACGCCCTTGTTGATAGAACTCGTAGGCGTAGGCATGAATGCCATTCATGACCTGTGCAGGAATCGCTGGCAACTCCCGCAACGAAGAGCCCGCCTGAAGTGCATCGGTATGCCGCATCTCCGCCTCTTCGATACCGCCAGGTGCTGTTGACCCGACGGCACACGAACGGTTGCTAGCAGGTACGCCGTCGTCGTCGCATGAAGCCGAATCATCGCTAGGCCGGTGCATCACTGTGGTTTTCTCTCCTGTTGCCTCATCGACTTCGGATGCGAAGTCGGTGCCACGCATCCGCCGCATATTCGACACCCAACTCTATGTTCGGCATTCCGGACCGGCTTGCATAAACTCATCATGATTGCCTTGAGCATCGCCAGCGCCAACGATTTCTTTCGACTCCGTTGCCGGGGCATCCGTCATTTGGGCGTTCTCGACATCGGCCAGCCATGTCACGATGCGCAGCAGCTCGTCGACCACTGAGTCACTGACAAAGCCATAGCGGCGCGACGCCTGATAGACCGCTCTCGCGAGGCGACGGTTGCGAATGACCGGAACGCCAATCGATTCGGCGTAGTCGATAACGGCAAGCGCGCGACGGTTCGTCTCCCGCACCGACACAAACGGCCATGCGATCAGCGTCTCGTTGAAATAGATACCCACCGCGATATGCGTCGGGTTGGCGAGTACGAACCTCGAATCGGAAATGTCGTGACGCGTCTGCGCATCGAGCAATTCGAACAGCAAGTCTCTGCGGCGCGCGCGCACTTCGGGCTTACCCTCGTGATCCCGCATTTCCTGCTTGACCTCACGCTTTTCCATGCGGAGTTCGCGTGTATGCAAGCGGCGCTCGCAGAATGCATGCAGCAGGCACACAGGAAGCACGCACGCAAGCGTCACCGAGAGCGGCACGACAACGATGTGCATCCACAGCGCCTTGCCACTCGCCGGGTCCGCCAGCACAAGCCCGAAGACATCGCGGCCGCACAAGTGCGCGAAGATCCTGACGGCAGTGCCCGCGGCCGCGCAATAAGCGAGCGCACAGACCAACTGGTTAATTGAACGCAACGAGAAGATGCGCCCGAAACCCTTGATCGGGTCGAGACGGCTGATGTCCGGCACGAGTGCCTCAGAGGCGAGTTCGAATCTGCTCGCGCACAGCGAGAAAGCGGCCGGCGTGACAACCACAATCACGAGCAAGGGTGCGACGATTCCAATCGCCGCAGTGGCGCAATCGTGAATCAACGCATGCACATTCAACCTGGCAGCGTCGCCTCGCATATGACGAAGCGGAGCGAGCAACGCTGACCAATCCGTGCCTGCTGTCAGCCACGCAATACCCATACTGAGCGAAATCCAGTCGCACAGATCGCGCGGATTGAACACCTGGCCTTTTTTTGCGGCCTCACGGCGTTTGTGTTCGGTCGGCAGCTCGGTCTTTTCGCTCATGGTGCAAACCGCAATCCGTGCATCGCCTCTCCGAGCGCGCCAAACAGACGTGAGACGGCCGGGCCGAAGTAAAGGACAAAAACCACGAAGGCCACGAGACTTTTGATGGAAAACGCAAGCGCGAAGATGCCCATTTGGGTCGCGAACCGTGACAACGTCCCGAGCACGACCTCGGTCAGAAACATCGCGGCCACGACAGGACCGCTCAAACGCAATGCGTCGCGCGAGAGCACATCAAGAAACCGGATGTAGGCCAACCAGTCGATCGACGGACCGCGTTGCGCACCAAACTCTAAGTAGCTGCGATCCAGCGTTTCAAGAATGATCCGCATGCCATCATTCGCCAAAAACGCCGCGGTTGCGAAGACACTCATGAACGCACCGAACGTCGAGACTTCGACACCATGCGCCGGGTCGAGCACATCGCTCAGCGTCGCGCCACGCTGGTTGTCGATCAGCTCTCCGGCGCCCATGCAAATCCAGAATGGCATCGCGAGTGTCACGCCAATCGAGATGCCAATACCCCCTTCGCGTGCGATCTGACCGAGAAGCGCTCCGACGTTGTCAGGCAAACCCGCCGACGCGGCCCGGATCGACGGCCATAGCGCGATTGCGACGACAATCACCAGCGACTGGCGCAGGACGCCCCGGCCCAGCACGCGTTCGTTGAAGAACGGAAGCATCAGACACACGGGCGCGACGCGTGCATAAGCGAGTGCGAGCCGAATCAAGGCCTGCCCTTGCCCGTGAACCCATGCCGGCGCCCACCCGGCGATGTCAATCATGGGGTGCCGTCCCTACCATGAGCCCGTCGGCCGAAGCGCAAGCCTGACCAGTTCGGTCGACCAGATGATCAAAGTCTTCCCCGCCCAACCCGACCCGATGTAGACGCATACACCAACGCCGAAGAGTTTGAACCCAAACGGCAACGTCTGCTCCTGCAATTGAATGACCGTCTGCATGGCTCCAACGAGCAGGCCAATGGCGGTCGCGATGACGACGGGCCAGGCCGACAGCTCGACTACGAGCCAGATCGCCTGCTGCCCCGCGTGGATGATTTCGTTCATGGATAGCGGCGATGTGGCTCATGGATGAGCGATGTAGGCGTCAACGAGCCCCCGGCCGAGCATCGACCAGCCATCCATGGCAATGAACAACACGAGCTTGATCGGAATCGAGATCGACACGGGACTCATCATCATCATGCCAAGTGCCAGCAATACGCTGGACACAACAAGATCGATAACTACGAACGGCAGATACAAATAAAATCCCATCCGGAATGCATCGTCGAGTTCACTCAATGCGTATGCCGGAAGCAAAGCAAACAGCGAAGCGTCCTCGGGTGTCAGCGGCGTGGAAGTCACACGAGCCTGCGCCGCATCGGACGCGCCAGCACGCGCGCCTCCCGCTAAAACGCCGACTTCCGCTTCGTGCACCCCGCCCTCTGCTTGCTGTGATTCGAGGCGGGTCGACACGCCTTCGAAGTAGGCGAGCAGCGACGGATGGGTGTGACGAAACAGAAACTCGCGATACTCGCCAAGCCCTTCCGTCGAAAAGCGCTCGAGCTGCGTCCTGTCACTGATATCGAGTGGATGGTGCTGCAAATAAGCGTAGACACCCTGGGCAATGGGACACATGACAGCCATCGACAACATCAGTGAAATGCCGTTGAGTGTCATGTTCGACGGGACGTTCTGCAGCCCGATCGCGTTACGAACCAGCGACAGAACGATCGATATCTTGATAAAACACGTGGCGGTCGTCACGATAAACGGAACGAGCGATACCACCGCCAGGGTGGCGATCAACCCAAGTTCATTCTGCATTTGACGGCGCTCAGTTGACGAGATCGATACGTGTCACCTCGACCGCCAGTGCGCCGTCGACTTCAACGAGTTCGCCTTCGCCGATCGTCTGCTCCCCTGCGCGCAGCAGCACCGTGAAGCGCGGTTCCTGATCTGCACGCTGACGACTGCCACGCTGAATCGCGAATGCCGTGCCCGGACCCATCCGGCGCAAGTCCGCCAATTTCATGGTCACGCGATCCAGAACGAACTCGAGGTGAACCGGCAGGTCGTCCAGTCCGGGAGCTGGCAGAGGCTGCCCCTCGACCCTACCGCGCCCCGGAATGGTTCGTACGCCGGCGTCAGCGCCGGCTTCGGAATCCGCCTCGTCGTGCACATGCTCACGCGGTCCCATCGGGTCGTTCTCGCCGAACAGAATCAATTTGCAACACTCCTCTTCCATCGTGAACCTGCCAATTGCCGTGTACCCGATCCTGGCGAGCCAGTCGATCGACTGCACGAGAATCGCATCGCCACATTCAAGATCCCTGTACCGTTTGCGGGCCATGCAGCTGCGTCCCGCGCTGAGGGTCACGTCGACACGCAGCGCATCGCTCCACGCCGGCACCGGCATCCGCACTTCCATTGCCCCGGGCAACGCTTCGGGCCACGCGCGGATCGTGAGATACCACCCGGCGCTGGTACGTGCGACGACACACCACGAAGCCTGACGTGACGACTCGACCGCTTCGGCACGCCAATGACGCAACATGTGCATGCCCACCGTGACGCGCTGCGACTGAATGCTGTCCGCAAACCACGCAAGCAGATACATCGAATCGATCGCCTGAAACGCGATGCGTGCGTTTGCGCTCGTTCCCGGGCCCCACCCTGTGTCGACATCGACCGACACGTCGATACGTACGGATCCAAGCTCGACACTCGCGGCAATCGAGCGATGCGCATGCGGTCTGCGTTCATGCCACGCGTCGCAGCCCGACGCTTTCAATGCGGCTGCGAGCTGAATGCAACGGAGCTCGTCGCGGCCTCGGCATCGCATCAACCGGAGCACGCCCCGCGCGCCCTCATCCTGAGCCATCCCGCTTTGAGCTCGTTCCGTCACGATGCGCTGTGTCCGTGTGGCAACACAGCGGATTCCTCACCATCGATCCTCACCTCGCTGTCAAGACGATCACTGCCTTCGATCAAAGCGCTAAAGAGCCCCGCGTCTTCGGTCGCAATGTGAACGTTCGGCCTCAGTGCCGACGTATCGAGTTTCACCGTCGCGCTCGGCTGACCATTGAGTCCGGAGAAATTGAACGTGAATCCGACATCGTCATCGAGCAATACCGGCGGCGCTTGTCGGGACAGGCGAGTCTCCCGGCGCTGGGGCACCGGAGCCTGAGGGACATGCGCTTCGGCCGTGGGGAGTTGTCCGCCGTTGGGCGACCACGCAGGCGCAGCATTCGTTGCATCGCGCGCGAGCGTCGAATCCGGTGACGCATGATCGAGTGCGGATGCACCATTCCCATCCGTGCCATCTGCGTGTTGCGCCGACGATGCATATTCGTCGACGGACGGCAGGACTCCCCCACGATCACCCGCCAGCGTCGTTTCGCCAACGACGGCGGCACACATGTTTTCGCCGGCCCCCGCTCCCGCAGAAACTCCAACGACACCGTCAGCGAGACCGCATTCTGTTTGCCCCCCACGCTCCGGCTCGTTGTGGCTGCTGAACCGAAGTGCAGCGAAAGGTGATGCAAGACCTGAACACATCGGCGATTGCGTCGCACAGACTTGTTCATCTTCGTCACGTCCCGCTTCCTCGTCGCGTCTGTTCGCTTCAAGCGATGGGCGTTCAGTGACTTCGCGATCGATCTCTGCCGCGCCCGACACGGGCAATTGCGGGTTTTCGGATTCAGCCGGGCGCAGCGGCATTGAGCGCCCGGTCTCTCTCTCCCGCCCCGGATCGGCGACCGTGTTCGTCCGCCCCTCGAGCTTCGACCGCATGGCCTCGCGCACGCGTCGGTTCATGGACATCGCCTCGCTCGGCCAATCTCGGCGATCCTGCGAACGCGAATACGTTTCCATCACATCAGACAGTGCTTCCATGCATCCTCCTCAATCAGATCGTGTGCGCTGCGCAGGGTGACGAACTCCGCCCTGCGTCTGGCGATCGCAAACCACGCGTTCAGCCGATCGGCTCGTCGCCTCGCCGCTAACGCGGCGGCGCGGCTCGCGTCGACTTGAGCCTGGGCCCGTTCGATATCACTGTCGAGCAGCGCCACTTGGGCACTCGCTTCGTGCCATCGGTGCCGCAGTTGTCCCGCCTCATGCAGCAGCGCAAAGAGCCGGCGTTTGTCGACTGTGGCGCGAAGTTGAAAAAGCTCAAACAACGCGTCCCGGGCGACTTGTGCATCCGACACGTTCCGCGCTCGCTCGGCGACGAGCGCGTCATGGTGCTCGCGCGCGACCCTGACTGCTTTCAGGTGCGTCGTCGCACGATGCTCGACGCGCACGAGGAATGCACGGACGCGACGCAAATCAGGAGAGCGCGCCATCGATCGCCTTCCTCGTATCCGCCATCGTGGCCACCACGCCAGGAACCTGGGACAGCACGGCACGCAAGCGGGTCGCTGCCGCCAGCGCGTAGTCGTCCTCCGGTACGACGCCTGGCCTGTATTCCCCCATGTCGACGAGCATCGCGAGTTCCGCGGCACGAGCCAGCACGCGCCGCACACGGGTCGCCCGATCGAAATCCGCTTGCGTGCCCACGCGAGCGGCCACCCGGCTCACACTGCGACTCACGTCGACCGCCGGGTAGTGCCCCTCGCCGGCGAGCTGACGCGACAGCACCACGTGTCCATCGACGATGGACATGACCTCGTGTGCGATCGGATCGAGGGTGTCGTCGTCATCTGCGAGCACGGAGAAGAATGCGGTGATCGCACCCCGGCCTGCACACCCCGCGCGCTCGAGCAAACACGGAAGGCGCTCGAACACCGAGGCCGGATATCCGTGCCGCGCCGGCAACTCGCCCGCGCTCAGCGCGATCTCGCGCAACGCGCGCGCGTACCGCGTCAACGAATCCAGGATGAGGAGGACATGCAGTCCCTCGTCCCGAAAGTATTCGGCGACGGTCATCGCACTGCCTGCGGCTGCCACACGCTCGACCGCGGGTGCGTCCGATGTCGCTCTCACGAGCACGGTACGAGCTGGCCGCGGTCCCTCGCGAAGACGTTCGACGGTTTCTGACACCTCGCGTCCACGCTCGCCGACGAGGCACATGACGACCACATCGGCGCGGGGCGCGGACGCGATCATCTGCAGCAGCGATGTTTTCCCGACACCCGCGCCTGCAAGGACCACGACGCGCTGGCCAATGCCTGCGCCGAGCACACCATCGATGACCCGGACTCCGGTCTCGAAGGGCTCGACGACCGGGCGCTTTTCCACGGGATGCGTTGTCTCGACGACACGCGTTTGCTCCGCCGCGGTTTGAACCGGTGCTGCGTCGCCGATACCTGGGCCGACCGCGGTCACGACCGCGTCGACGGCATCTCCCACCGTGTGGTCTTCACCGACGAGATGGCCGCACACCGAACCATTTGCATCGATGACAGTACCGAGAAGCCCCCCGGAGACGCGAATGCAAAACGGACTGCCCGTCGGTTCAATCACCGCTGCTCGCGAAAGCCCGTGTGCCGTCCCGAGCAAGGCGAGGACAGCGCCATCGTCCGAAAAGCCGATAACTTGGGCACGACCGACGATGTGTCGGCTGCCCGCCTCGCTCCTGATCACACAGATCTCACCGATACAGACGTCGGTCAGCGACGCATCGATCACAGGTCCGCGGAGCCGGCGCAGGCGCGCCGCGCGCCTGACGGTTCGAGGCCAGATCGGCAGATTCGCGCCCGGGACACTCACGCAAGTGCCTCGACAAGCAGCCTGACACGGTTTTGAAAGCCTTCGAGCGCACGCATGAACGTCGCAGAATCCTCAAGGTAACCGGGACTCACCAACGCATAGAGGTCGACCATGCCAGAGCGTTTGAATACCGCCGGTGCACGACTTGCGATGAATTCAGACTGTTCGCTCACGCACGCCAGCACGGCGCCTGCAGCGCTTTCCCAGCGTTGATCGGTGACATCGAGTGCAGCGCTGAGCCAGACCTGCCCGTCGATCTGGTCGATCATGATCGAGGCCGTGTCGGCGAAGTCGAGCGCAATCGTCGAATGCGCCTCGAGCCCTGGAGATAACAACGATTGCCTCCCGACCGAACGCAACCCGTCTTCGAGCAAAGCAACAACGTCCACGTGCATGCATGACCTCCCTAAAATTAGATACTCGCTGCGATATCGATCTGAACGCTGTCGGACACTTCGGCAAACGACACGACGTCGAGATCGGGAAACCGGCGCTCAACCAGCTTTTTGACGAAGCGCCTGATGTCAACCGCGCAAAGCAGCACGGCGTTCGATACCCGGCGCAGGCGAAGGCCATCGATGCGATGTTCGACCGCCTCGATAAACGCCTGCGAATCTTCTGGCGCCATCTGAAGGAAGGCCCCTGCAGCCACCTGGCGGATCGAAGCCCGCACACGCTCTTCGCTCTCGGGAGCCACCAGAATGATTCGCTTTGTGCGGTCGGAGAGAAACCGGGCACTGATGGTCTTTGCCAACGAGGCGCGCACGTGTTCGGCCAGGACCAGTGCATCCTTCTCCCTCGGGGCCCACAACGCGATGGCTTCGAGCACGAGGCGCGTGTTGCGAACGGGGACGCACTCCACAAGCAGACGCTGCATGATTTCCGTGATCCGGATCAGCGGCAGGTGACGATAGGTTTCCTTGAGCAGCTCGGGATGGGTACGCTCGACGCTGTCGAGCAGATGTTTCGTTTCCTGAACGCCGAACAGCTCGTGGATATTGCGCGCGACAAGCCTTACGACACGTGCTTCGAGAGCGTCAAGCGCGTCGACCACGACGTAGCCGAGGGCACGCACGCGCTCGCTGTCGGCCCCGGCCACCCACCATGCCGTCCCTGTCACGGACGCGCACGCCGGGTCCGGGTCGACAAGTTCGACACAATCGAGGTCGCTCAGAGGTAGCCCGCGGTCGAACTCCGGAATCAGGCAGCGACCGAACGCAAGACCGATCGTCGCCGCGGGCATCTCGTGAATCAGCAACTGCACACGGTCCGTCTCCGCCATCGCGACGAAGTCGACACTCACCTCCGGTATGACGATGCCGAGCTCGTTCAGTACAGCCTGTCCCAGACGCTCGCCGAGACCGGCAATCGCTGCGTCGCCCCGCAGTTCCTGAGACACTTGCAGGACAAGTGGCCTCGGTGCACCGCCCTGTGCGCCCTCGCCGCCGGCCTCATGCGTTGAGCCTGACTGCCGCGCCGTCGCGCCCGCCCCCGGCGTCTCGATGTGCCGTCGATACACATACGCCATGAGCAACACGCCCGCCAGCGTCGCGAAGGCGGCGAAAGGGAAGCCCGGGAGCAGACCAATCGCGAGCGAGAGTGCGGCACAGATCGCGAGCACAGTGGGTTGCGATGCGAGCTCTGCGACCATTTTCTGGCCAAGATTGCCTTCGTCGTTCGACACCCGGGTCACGATAAACCCCGCCCCCACTGAGATCAGCAACGCGGGAATCTGTGCGACCAGTCCATCGCCGATACTCAATAACGAGTAGGTCGCGACGGCGTCGGACAATGACATGCCGTGCACCAGCGTTCCGGTCGCAATGCCGCCGATCATGTTGACGCAGATGATGATCATGCCGGCAATCGCATCGCCCTTGACGAACTTCAATGCCCCGTCAAACGCGCCATGCAACTGGCTCTCCTGCTCGATGCGACGCCGGCGAACCTCGACCTGACTCGCGTCGATCGTGCCGGCGCGTGCGTCGCCGTCGATACTCATTTGCTTGCCGGGCATCGCGTCCAGCGAAAACCGTGCAACCACTTCAGCGATGCGCTCCGCGCCCTTCGTGATGACGATAAACTGCACGATCGTCACAATGGCAAAAATCACGATGCCGACCACCAGGTTGTCGCCGACCACGAATTCGCCGAAGGTCGTAATGATCTGGCCGGCATCGCCCTGCAGCAGAATCAGGCGCGTCGTACTGATCGACAAAGCCAGTCTGAACAGCGTCGTGACCAGCAGCACGGCCGGAAATGACGAAAACTCGATGACTGTCTTGACGTAGAACGTGCTGACGAAAATCAGCAGTGCGAGCACGATGTTGGCAGCGATCAGGCAATCGACCAGTACCGTCGGCAGCGGAACGATCAGCATCGCGACGATCATCACGATCAGCGCGATCACAAGCAGATCGTTGCGCGCTCCGATGCGCGCGCCAAGCGATGCGATCCAGGTCGTCATGCGCACCCCGTCCGGATCAGACCTCGCCGCGCGGCGCGCTCGCGATCGGACAGATCGCCAAGAATGGCCTCGAAGCGCGCGATGAGCGTGCCCCGGCTCGCGGCATCGACAAACACATCGTGCCCGATCATCTTCACGGCGCCCAGCACCGCAGACGACATCACCGCACAACGCCCGGGTGAATCGATGCCCAGCGAATCAAGCCAGCGCACGATGGAGTCGGCCGTGACCTCTCCCGAGACGATGCCGATATACAACAGCGCAAGCGCGGCATCGGCATGCACCGCAAATCGAATCATTCGCCGGGCCGCGAGCGCCCGAAGCGGCGCAACAAAGGCCTGTTCCGAGCCGGTCAGCCGCCGAAGGAGCTGAAGTCGCAACCGCAGTCCGTCGACGTCCCAGGCCGATGCGCTCCATCCTCGAGTCCAGAGCATCGCTTCTCCTTCGTCCGACACGAACTGCACGATGATGCGTCGACGGCGCTCATCATATTGGCGTATCCAGTCTTCAAAAACGCAATGCACTTCTTCGATTGACGCGATAAGACGCCGGCATTCGCTTCGCAGATCAACGGCGGGGACACCGGTCGCCGCGGCGTGCTCTTTCGCCTGCAACGCAACGTCGAGCCCGGCTACGATCCATTGCGGGGATGCCACAGAAGTCAAAAACTCCTGTGCTTGTGCAAGGACGTCGGCAAACGGTGCGAGCTCTTCGCGTTGACTCAGTTGATCGAGCGCTGCAAACACATCCGAAGGGTCATCGAACACGCTCGTGGCAAGATCGAATGCTGCTTCGGGCTGGCCAGGCGGCGCGTCGACAAACTTTTGCAGCAGCGTGTTCATACGCTCTTCCGCGTCTTGCGCAAGAATATGGGCACTTGCGTAGCGCCGTGCACGCCATCGCGGCCCTGACGCTTCGCCGGCCTCCTCACTGAGTTCGGTGACCGACGCGGCATCGAGATGTGCAGCGTCGGTCGTCTGTGAACGCTGTGCGGCGCGCTCACTCGTGCCCGTGCGTTGCAGCGTCACGGTACGAGTGCTTGTGCGCAGGCCGGTCGTGAGAGGCGTGCTCATCGCGGCGCTCCAGCGGGCGAGTCGTGCCCGTCGACGGATACCGGATCGGATGCAGCGGCGCCCGGGACGGCGCGCATGCGATACGGATCCTTGCCGGCGCTCGCTGCCACGTCGGCTCGCAGTTGCTCCGCCGCATCGAGTGCCGACACGCCCGGTGCGATCTCGGCATGCGTACCTTGAAGCCCCCCGCGCCATATTTCGCGGCTTGCAAGTACGCGCGGCTGAATCAGAAACACGCGCACCTGGTCACTCGCCTTCGTATTGCGGGAACGAAACAGATTGCCCAGCAACGGAATGCTCGAAAGCACCGGAATGCCGGCATCACCCTGGCTCACCTCGTGGCGCGTATATCCCCCGATCAGCAAACTCATCTCGCGTGGCACGCGTGCCACCGTATTGATGTGAGTACGGCTGACCACGGGCAGCGTTGTTGTCTTGCTTGCATCACCGGACGAGTCGGTGGTGCCCCCGTTAGACGGGTTGCCGTTCCCGTCTTCGATATCAAGAATCATCTCGATATCGCTGTGATCGACCGCGAGACGAGGGATCACACTGACCATCGTCCCGTAAGTTGTTTCAGCCAGGTTAGCCACGCGTTCGCCGATCATTTCGAAGTAGAACGTCGTGTTGTTGTCGAAGACCGCCGGTACGTTTTCCTGAGTCAGGATCAGCGGACGCGAGACAATCTGCGCCTCACCTTTCTGATTGAGCGCGGAAACGGCCGCAAGAAAGCGCGCGCCGTCGAGTGTGCTCAGGCCACCTGCCGGCACGGCGGCGGATCCGTTGAACGTCATGCCGACCAGACCGCTGTTGAAGCCCCCCTGCCAGCTGACCCCGAGTTGCTCGAGTGTCGTCTGGTTGATATCAATGATCCAGAGTGACAATTCGATCTGAGTCTTTTCGATATCCAGTTGTTCGACCAGCTGGGACAGGTACGTCACTTCTTCGGGGCTGCCCTGAACCAGCAGACTATTGGTGTCCGGATAGGCGAGTACAACGGGGCGCTGTGAAATACGTATCGCCCGGGATCCGGCCCGAAGACGTCCTCCCGCCACGGGATCGAATCCGGGCAGCGAAAACGGCAAAGGGGCCGGCGAACGCCCCGTCTGTTCCCCGGATGAAATGGGATAGCCTCTTTCTGTGAAGCCGGTCGAGTTCGTCGACGCTCCCGTGCCGTTTGCGATCCGCTTCACCACGTCAGCGTTGCCGCCGGGGTCGATGTCGCCGCCGGTGGCCTGCGCCAGAGCCAGCTCCGCGCCACGCCCGGCGTTGGCGGTTTCGTCGAGCATGTCGGCCAGCACGGTCGCGATGCCCGGAATCTTGACGGTCTGGTCACGGAGCTTGAACACCCGGTCACGGACGAAGGTGTGCTTGAGCGAGATGACCTTCACGCCTTGCGCTTCGAGTCCCGTATCCAGCTTCGCGTGATCGAGGTAACGCGCGGCGGCGAGCACGGCGTCGACATAAACCGGGGGGCCCGCGACGTAGAACGTCTGCGACGTCGCCGTGCCACGAATCGGGAACGTCGTCGATGCGATACCCGAATCCGAAAGAAAGCGTCGCAGCGCCCCCACATCGATCCACTTCAGCGTGCCCACCGCATTGGTCAGTTCAGACATGTCGTAGACGTAGATCACGTTGCCGTCAAAGTACGACACAAGGCCGAGATCGGCGCATACGCGGTCAAGCACTCGCCTGGGGTGCGCAAAATCGAATCGCCCGGTTACGCGTTTGCGGCGAACCGGTGGGCTGACCACAATCGGCTTGCCGAGGGAAGCCGCGAGCCCGTCGAAGACCTGACTCAGTGCGGCGTCGTTGGCGACGTAGTCGTCTTGAGCGTCGGCCGGGGCCGCAGCGATCGGCATCGACGCCTCAGCGCTGCCATCTGCGCCAGCGATAGCACCGTAGGAGTTCGTTGTCACGCCGGCAACCGTCGAAATGCCCAATGCGATCGCCAACGCCATACGAGACGAGCGACCACGGCATTCCATTCCGGCAAGAAGCCGCCGCCGCATACTCCGGCGCACTTTACCGCCCTCGCATTCAATCCTGCTCATCGCGTAAGCCCAGGGCACAGATGATGCGTGTATCCGGGCGACAGTTCCTGGCGATGGGCGCGATCACGTCTGGCTGCCGCCGTGAGATCCCGCGTATGACTCCAGCGCTTGCCCACGCCAAATCCCCATATCTGGCTTGGGGGCACGCCGAGCAAACCCTTGATTTCTCTCGACAGGTGCGATGACGAAGCGAAGCCTGCATCGAGCGCAATATCGGTCAACGTCTGCTCACTCTCGATAATCCGCAGCACGGCTGACGCGGCGCGCCAACGCTTGAGTTCGGCCTTAAGCGAACCGCCGAGTGCGTGTTTGCACAAACGCCTGAAGTGCGCGTTGGACAATCCGTACTGGGCTCCCAAATCACTGACGCGCTTGTTCTCAGCAAATTGCTGCAATAAAAAGCTGACAACCCAATAGGCCTCCGTCGCACGCAAGAAATTGAACAACGGCGCGTCCTGCGGGTCGCCTTCGACAAGTCGGCCGATAAACTCGCGCTGAATCAACGGACACGACGGCGCACTGAAGCCGTCGATAAAAAATGCGGTTGCCGACCTTCGAATTGAAGGTGGCGTCGCCGGCGCGCACCCGCTCATGCTGAAATCAATAAATGCGATGAGTTTCACGAGCGACGAAACACCAATGTCGTACATCTCGGCGGAGTCGTTGAGAAGATGGATTCGCGCATTTCGGGACAACCCCACCAGATGTGTCGCCGGTGCAGGGGCGAGCGTCAGGCGTCCCGTCGCCGTTTCGATCGTAAGAGGTGTATGGCCATCCTGTGCGCGAAGCAGCCAGAGTGTGCGGCCCTTTGCCTGAAGCGGCCCTGCACCGCATGCTGTCCAGCCATCCTTGTCGTGCGAAGACGATGCTCCCACAGTGCCCTCCGTTGTCGTTGCCCAGTCACGAAACGGATTCTAGAAACCGTCACTCGATGTGACGTCTCATTCACACTGAATTCTTTTTCAGCCTCACGCCTATTTCAGATCAAGGCCCAATCTGAATCATCGATGATTCGCGCAGCCGTGGATCAATCAAACACTGTGATGTTGATTCAGGTGAAATATTTCTTGCTGGTGAGATGCTGTTCGCAACTTGTCGCATTCGATCGCCATGACCCGGCAGTATCACGTTACGCATGCATTCTGATATCGAAACACCGCCACACGAATACGCCATCAAGATTCTGTATGGCCCCCTGAGCGGACTGGAAATACCGCTCGCGTCGGGTCGTCATTTCTTCGCTACTACGCGTACTACGCCGTCGGGCGAAATGCCATTCGGCTTCCCAGAGAGAGACGGATCCTCGGGCATTGAAGACTCAGCGCTCGCGTGCACGGAAAACACCTATCTCATTCCTGGCCCCGTCAATCTGGCGGGAAAGACATCGGGCGCCGTGCCGAACTTCGCGGTCATCCTGGGACAGGCAGAACCGAAGAATCATCCGACGCGTGCACGCTCCGGGGACGGAGAAATGAACGACCCGTCCGGCGTAACAGAACCGGGGCAGCGCATCGACCATACCGAGCCTGCGCCGCATGCCATTGTCGAGGTTTATTTCGAGCCCCTGGCTTCGCAGACCGTCGGTGGCGCGTCATTGCAACAGTCGGTCCGTCTGGAGGAAGGTGCGCTGTTCGAGTACGGCGAATTGCGCTTTGCATGGAAGCGCAATGAGAGTCGTTGGTCCTTCGCGGACGCGTGCACGGTCTCTGATTCCATGCCCCGTACCGAAAGTCCGGGGCAGCCGCGGTTTGCATCGGGAGAGGTAGCGGCCCTGCACGAAAGACACCCTTTCGGACATCGCACGCCTCGGCGGGACACGCGTCGCCCCGCAGGGCATCGGTCCGCATGGGGGCTCGCCGTGTTCAGCCTGGTCGCAGCAATGGCAGCCTTGGGCTTATTTTCCAACGTCGCCGGCACGCAACCGACACTCGCGTCAGTCGAGACCGCGATGCAGGGTGCCCCTGCGCGAGCCACCGTGCACGTGGGTCGAGACGGTCAACCGTACGTCCTGGTTCAATCGGAACGCGACGCAACATGGGCCACCCAGGCCCTTCGGCGCATCGGGAGTACGGTCACCACGAGCGTGCGCATCGAGCGCAACGAAGTCGACCGCATTGAAGCTCTCCTCGAACGGAAGGGCGTTTCGTTCTACGTCGTGAGATTCGACTCACCCAAACAGCTGAGCCTGGTCCTGTCGGGTGATGACTCGACCCTTTCTCCCAGCGCCGACAAGCTGCTTCGAGACGAAGTACTGAACAGCTTTCCGTACATCGATGAAGTGCGCATCGATCGTTATGCCGTTGCGTCGATCGTTGCGAAGGCGCGAGCAGGTCTCGACGCACTCGACATTCGATATCGGCAGACCCGGCATGGCGGCACGACGACGTTCGAACTCGACAGCGCAATGGACGATGCCCGCCTTGCGGCACTCGGCAGCTTCGCACAGGCGTTTGCCCACGAGTGGGGCACCCAGGGTGTGCGTTTCATCTTCGAGCCGGCGTCTGACGGCGTACCACTGCGAACGATGAAGATTCGCACCCGAGGCTATGTCTCCAGCGGCGGCGACGCGATCGAATTTACTTCTCCTGTTTCATGATCCTCTGTCACAACTGCGGCGGAACCGCAGTGCCTGGTGAAGTGTTTTAGTTCTCTTTCAGATGGAGCTCTGCCCATGACATCCAATGTTTCGTTTGTTTCGCAACAAGGTTCGGGCTTTTTCGACGGTGTGATGGAAGTCACGTCCAAAGCATTGATTTCTGGTGAGCAACGCGTTCAGAAGTCCATCGAAAACGTCCGTGACCACCCAGGTGACGTCGGACCGTTAATGCAACTGCAAGTCGACATGATGATGTTCACGACGATCTCTTCTGTCAGCACGAACACGATCCAGAAAGAGAGCGAAGCGGTTCACGAAATTGCCCGCGCACGCTAGGTCAGCGCCATCTCGCAGGACCGCGCCGCGGTCTTGCCCCGCCCCAAACCTAACCTTCTCATCATGACATTTCCCCTGGAGCATTCCGCCCTCGCAACGCGAGTGAACGGTATCAGTTCAATGAATACTGCGTCGGATGGCGCATCGTCCGCCGACGCCTCGAATGGGACGATCGTATCGATGGCACAGCGTGCCAGCGACGCGCTGTCCGGCCAGAACGCTGAGCTCCGGGGGCTCTTCACGGTGCCCGCACCGGCACTGCGAGCCTCGCCGGTCACCGAGGCTGACAACGAGAGCGCTTCCTCCCCCATCGACATCGTTGAAGCCCTCAAATTCCAGCGCGATACGATGGCATATACCGTCACGCTCAGCTACGCCAACTCGGTGGTAAAAACCAGCGTCGACAATATCAAAACGCTTCAACAGTCATGAAGTCGCGCGTACGAACTGCATCCTGGCGGGTGATCGCGTTGAGTGCATGCTTGTTCGTCGCAGGCTGCAATGATCAGACGCTGCTCGAGAAGCTCGACCAGCGTCAGGCCAACGACACGATTTCGGCCCTGCAACGCCGCAATATCGCGGCTCGCAAGGTGAACCAGGGAAAAGGCGGCTATGCGATCGTGGTCGCGGCCGAGGACTTTACCGGCGCCGTCGATACCTTGAATACGCTCGATCTGCCGCCGCGTCCGCACGTCGAAGTCTCGCAGGCCTTTCCGGGTGATACGATGGTGGCCTCTCCGACAGCCGAACGTGTCCGGCTTCTTTCGCTGATTGAACAACGACTCGAGCAAACCCTCGTGACGATCGACTCCGTCGATCGCGCATCGGTCCACTTGAGCTACCCGATTGACGATTCCAATGCGTCGTTGGCGCGTCCGATTCATATCGCGGCGCTGATCGTTCACGAACCTGGCATCGACGAACAGGAGTTGATCACGAAACTGAAGCGCTTCATGCGCAACGCAGTCAGTAACGCCAACTACGACGACATCTCGATCACGCTCTTTCCGAGCACGCCTCCCCAGCTTGCACCTCCGTCCCGAGCCGTCGCGGCCCACGTCGGCAAATCGTTCTGGATCGCGACATCTTTGGCCGGCCTCGGCCTGCTTGCGCTCCTGACACTCGGTATCCGTCGCCTTTTCGCAAGCCTGGCTCGACGTTCAACCGTGGCGCGTGCTGCAGGCGGCGACCCACGCTTCGACACGGGCGCACCACCGACGGTGGCACAGTGATGACACGCGTTCGTCCAACACAACCTGCGCTCACATCCATCCTTTTCGATCCTCTGGACTGGTTGCCTCCGGCCTGCGTGCCCCTCGTTGTCCCCGCCCAATGGCTTGACCTGTGCAGCCTCCGATGTGACGTGCGCCCTGCCGCGTGGATCAATCAGGTCATTGTCGACACGCACAACCTTGCATGCACACTCGACGATCGGACTGAGGGCTCCAACCCGGCGGTGTGGATCAAAAACTGGCGACGTCTGCGCCACGCCGCGTGGCTCGCAGGATGCAGATGCCTGCGCGACACGCTTGTGACGACAGGACGCTTCAGTCAGCTCGGGCAGACTGCGCGCGACTTCGCGCTGCTCCCTGTCATCGCGCCACGCCCATGTACGCTTTTGCAGACCCGTGTGGCAACCGACCTGTCGGTACTGCTCGCACAAGGGTATCGATGCCTGTTTCAGAAGTCCGCGACGCATTCCGACGGAGGCACCGCACTACCGCTTGCCCTGCGGCAACGACTCGCCCTCATGTTCGCCGACGCACAGGCGCTCATCGACCGAGTTGCGCCGACCGCGAACGAGGACACCTCGCTTGCCACCTTTCCGACCTTGTTCGACACGGCCCTCGCCCATGCTCAAATCCATCAGAACACGTACGCCGTTACCGGTTATTGACGGCGTACTGATCAAGCGAGCCGCGCTTCAGCAAGCCCGGACGCACAAATCAATGATTGCACAAGCGCAACGCGAAGCGCGCGCGATCGTCGCACGTGCAGAGCGCGAGGCTGACGCCGTCCGGCAATATGCCGCCGCACGCGGGTATCGGGAAGGCATGCGAGAAGCATGGGGAAGCATCACTCCGTGGCTCGACAGATTCGAACGACACTGCTCGCAGGCGCTCGACGCGTTCGAACAAGCCGTACGCACCCGCCTCGAAGACGCGCTTCACGACCCGGCCGTCGTCGGCTTCGTCGTACGATGCGTCTTCGATGGCATCGCGCAGTCAAGCACGCGTCAGATCCGTATTTTTGTGCCGGCCGCGATGTCGGGTCTTGTCTTGTCGTTCTCCGAATGGGCTGCGCAAGCAGGTCTGCCTCATGTGGGTGTGGTGCCGTGCGAGGACGACCGGCTTGCCGTCGAATGCGGCGACGAAATCTTCCTGTTCGATATCAAGGCGCGAGCCAGCGAATGGGCGTCCTGCCTGGGGAGGTCGATGAACCAGCATCCAAGCGAACTGGCGACCGGGCCCTCGCACGCGCAAGCGCAGACAAACGCAACCGGCAGACAGGCTTTGGCGTCGATCGATACGGCCACCATTCGCAAGAGCGAGCGACCACCGCACGCGTTCGAATGAACGACCGCATCGCGTCAGTCGGCGAGTTCGAACACGATCGGCTGCGCGCCCTCCCACAACACACGCGTGCCGAGTGCCCTGAGTGCCTCGCGCCCTTCGACGACCGTCAGGAAATGATTGCCCGCGAGCTGTCCCATCTTGCTTGCAAAACAGCATGAGCCATAGGCCAGGATGATTTCAGTCTCGCTGTAGCCGCCCGGGTAGAACAGGATGTCGCCAACTGACGGGTGACTCGTATGGTTCTCGAACCCGACCGGTATGCCGTCGTTCTCGAGCTTGAATTCGCCGAGCGGCACCCAGCACCCTTCGCCGCTCCATCGCACGTGAATCAGCTTTTGGCGATAAGGCAAAAGCTTGAGAAAGGCCGCGACGGTCTGCGGCGCATCGGGATGAGTTTCGGCGAGAAAGATATGTCCGCCCGCAGTGATCCGGATCCGGGTCATGGAGAATGTCCTGGTTATCAGCCGACGCAAGGCCCGTCGGTATTGCCGATCTTGAGTTTCGGCTCCCAGAGTACCTGAAGCTCGTCGACCGGTGCGCCATTGAGCAGCGCAAGCATCAGTTCGATGATCCTCACGCCGATATCGTGCGGCTTCGCCGATTCGGTCGCCGTGACGTTGTAACCCATCAGCGGATCGGGCGGGCTGCCATCGTTGATGATGATCGATACCTCGCGTCCGACGGTCACGCCGGCGTCGACCAGTGCGCGCAGCGCGCCCACGCCGCAAATCTGATTGTCGACGACGACGGCGGTCGGCCGTGGATCGCAGAGCATCAGCCGCGCCATGCGTTCATAGCCGCCGACCTGATTCAACACGCCGTCGACCACATAGCGTGGATCGACCTGCAGACCGGCATCGGCCATCGCAGCCAGAAAGCCTTTGCGCCCCTGCTGCACGAAGTACAAATCCTGCGGACCGCACAGCAATGCGATACGGCGATGGCCGAGGCTCACGAGCCGCTCGACAGCACGGCGCACGCCAACCGCAGTATCGAGGTCGAGCCATGCATAAGGCTCAGGCAGGTTGCTGCGTCCGTACGCGACGAACGGGATGCGCTTTCGTGCGAGATATTGCAGTCGCGGATCGTCGAGCTTGGTCCGGGCCACGACCATGCCGTCGATACGGCGCCCTTCGATCATGCGCTCATACGTGCGCACTTCATCGAACTGCGAAGCGGAGGCGATGATCAGGTCCATGTCGGCACTGTTGAGCGCCTCCGTCATGCCACCGACGACCTCGAGGAAGTACGGGTCGCCAAGGTCTGCGACGCGCAGCGGATAGATGATGCCGATGGCATCGGCACGCCCGGTTGCAAGGCGTCTCGCAACGGGATTCGGACGGTACCCGGCCTCAGCGGCCGCCGCAATCACGCGTTCGCGCGTTTGCGCACTGACTTCGGGATAGCCGTTCAATGCACGGCTCACCGTTGTCTGCGACATACCGAGTCGCTGGGCCAGGTCCTTGAGATTCATCGCGTCATCGCGTCGTCGCGTTAGCCAGCGCGCGCGGCATCGCATGCCGCCCAGCAGAAACGGGTGCGCCGGAATGTGCGAATACTACCCCCTCCCCCCGCGAATTCAAAGCGCTTTGAAACAGGTACTACACCAAGACAAATGACGTGATCAGGCACGGGTTGCAGCGCACCCGCGATACTCGAGTACGACGATCGTGTTCATTGATACTGTCCATATTCACCATGCTGCGACGCACTTACCCGTTTACCCTGAGGATTCCAGAAAATCCTTGTGTTGCGCAAGCGGACTGCTAAATTGATTTCCAAAGCGCTTTGGACGATTCGTCATCATGGCCCGGAAGGCCTGTCCTGAGGGACGCCATCCGAAGCGCTTTCACGCAGGTTTCATCACGCCCCGAACCCGGTTCCAACCAGCCATGGAGCGATTCAAAGGTATGCGCAATGAATGACCGTCTCGCCTCTCTTCGCCACGCCAGCCTCAAACCCACCGAGTGGTGGCGCGGCGGCGTGATCTACCAGATCTATCCACGCAGCTTCGCCGATGGCAATGCCGACGGCACCGGTGATCTTCCGGGCATCACATCGCGCCTCGACTATGTCGCAAGCCTCGGCGTCGACGCGATCTGGCTTTCACCGTTTTTCAAGTCGCCGATGAAGGATTTCGGCTACGACGTGTCGGACTATCGTGAAGTCGACCCGATTTTCGGCACGCTCGCCGACTTCGATGCGCTGATCGAGCGCGCGCACACGCTCGGGCTCAAAGTCCTGATCGACAAGGTGTTGAGCCATACATCGGACGAGCATCCGTGGTTCCGGGAAAGCCGTTCGAGCCGCGAGAACCCGAAAGCAGACTGGTATGTGTGGGCCGATGCAAAGGCGGATGGCACGCCACCGAACAACTGGCTGTCGATCTTCGGCGGCTCGGCGTGGCAATGGGACTCGCGTCGCGGCCAGTACTACCTGCACAACTTCCTGACCAGCCAGCCCGATCTGAATTTCCACCACGCCGAGGTACGAACGCAGATGCTCGACGAGGTCAAGTTCTGGCTCGATCGAGGCGTTGACGGCTTGCGCCTCGACACGGTCAACTTCTACTTTCACGATCGTCTGCTGCGCGACAATCCGCCCAAGGAAGTCCGCAAAGTCGGACTCGATGCGATTCCGCTGTCGAACCCATACGGTTTCCAGCGCCACGTCTACGACAAGAGCCAGCCCGAAAATCTGGCCTTCCTCAATCAGCTGCGCGCGCTGCTCGACCGATACCCCGCCACGACGACCATCGGCGAAGTCGCTGACGACGATCCGTTCGGCACAATGGCTGAGTACACGAGCGGCACCGATCGGCTGCACAAAGCCTATACGTTCAGCCTGCTGACACACGACTTCAGCGCTGCGTATATTCGCGGCATTGTTGAAACGCTCGAATCGCGCATCGGCGGCGGCTGGCCATGCTGGTCGATTGGCAATCACGATGTCGAACGCGTGATGACGCGATGGGGCCGCGGGCAAGCCCCGGCTGCGCTCGCCAAGGTGCTGATGGCGCTGCTGCTGAGCTTGCGTGGCAGTGTGTGCATTTATCAGGGCGAAGAACTCGCGCTGACCGAAGCCTCGATTCCGTTCGAAGCGCTTCAGGATCCCTACGGCATCACCTTCTGGCCCGAATTCAAGGGGCGCGACGGATGTCGTACGCCGATGCCGTGGACGGCGGATGCCCTTCACGCCGGATTTTCAAAGGCCACGCCGTGGCTTCCGGTCCCGCCTGAACATGCACGTCAAGCGGTCGATGTCCAGGACGCCGACCCCGCTTCGGTGCTCAATGCTTATCGGCGCTTCCTGGCCTGGCGGCAGGACTACGCGCCGCTGATCAAGGGCTCGATCCGGTTTGTCGATGCCCCCGACGAACATCTCGCGTTTGTGCGGGAATTCAACAACGAGCGCGTGCTCGCGCTATTCAACCTGTCAGACAGGTCTTCGGAGTTCGCTCTGGGCGGCATCGCGTCGTCAGGGGCGTTCGCGCCCTTGAGCGGCCACGGCTTCGACGCTCAGGTCAGCGATGCCGCGGTTTCATTGCCACCGTATGGCGTCTTCTTTGCACGGATATAGCGCGACAACCATACCAACCAGGGCCAACAGACAGTTGCGCCCACGAGACTGGAGGCAACATGAACATGCAGAAGATGGCCGCGCTCGGCGCGAGCCTGCTTGTCGGTTCGGTGCTGTGTATCGGTGAAGCGTCGGCGACGACGGTGACAATTTCGTGCAGTGCGACCGGCCATGATCTCGAGCAATGTACGCAGGGCGCGCAGGCATGGGCCAAGAAAACCGGCAATGAGGTCAAGGTCGTGTCAATGCCCGCGACCGGGCAGCTTGCGCTGTATCAGCAATTGCTCAGCGCCGGATCGTCCGATATCGACGTGCTGCAGATCGATGTGGTCTGGCCCGGCATTCTCGCGCAGGACCTTGTCGACCTCACGAAATATGCCGGCAACAGCACCGCGGGCGACTTCCCGGTCTACGTGAAGAACGATACGGTCGGTGGCAAGCTGGTGGCCATGCCCTGGTTCGCCGACGCCGGCGTCATGTACTACCGCAAGGACCTGCTCGACAAGTATCACGTCGATGTCCCGAAGACCTGGGAAGAACTGACTGCGGATGCGAAGAAGATTCAAGACGCGGAACGGGCCGCAGGCAACAGCAAGATGTGGGGCTTCGTGTGGCAGGGCAAGAACTACGAAGGGCTGACCTGCGATGCGCTTGAATGGGTGCAAAGCTATAACGGCGGCTCTATCGTCGACGGTTCGGGCAAGGTCACGATCGACAATCCGGCTGCCGTCAATGCGCTCAAGATGGCGCATGGCTGGATCGGCACGATCAGCCCCGAGGGTGTGCTGAATTACCAGGAAGAAGAGGCACGCGGCGTGTTCCAGTCCGGCGACGCTGTCTTCATGCGGAACTGGCCGTACGCCTGGTCACTCGCGAACAGCGCCGACAGCCCGATCAAGGGCAAGGTCGGGATCACGACGCTGCCAGCAGGCGGCGCCAACGGCAGACACGCTGCAGTACTTGGCGGCTGGCAACTCGCCGTCTCGAAGTATTCGAAGAACCCCGACGCCGCCGCGAGCCTCGTCATGTATCTGACCAGCGAGCAGGAGCAAAAGCGCCGGGCCATCGAAGGCGGCTATGCGTCGACGATCGAAGCGCTCTACAAGGACAAGGACGTGCGCGATGCGATCGGACCGTTCGCCGATTCGCTGCACGATAACCTCGTCAATGCAGTCGCGCGGCCGTCGTCGATCACGAAGACCCGCTACAACCAGGTCAGCACCGAGTTTTCAGGCGCGGCGTATGCTGCGTTGTCGGGCAGCGTCGATCCGGCCGCCAGCCTCAAGGACCTCGACGACAAACTCCACGGCCTGAGCCACGGCGGAAAATGGTAACGACGAAGTCAGCGGGCACCTCGACCCCATCGGGTAGCCCGATCGTACCGGCGCCTTCCCGGAGGCGTCTGGGGTTACATCGCCGCTTGTCGTCACTCGAGCGCGAGCGCGTTCGCGCGGCGTGGACCTTCCTCGCGCCGATGCTGATCGTGCTTGCGCTGATCGCCGGCTGGCCGCTCGCACGCACGATCTGGTTCGGGTTCACGAATGCCAATCTCGCTGACTTGCGACATGCGCAATGGATTGGTCTGTCGAACTACCTGAGCCATGACGACGACGGGCGCTGGAGCGGACTGCTTGCCGACCCCGACTGGTGGCGTGCGGTACGCAACACGCTCGAGTTCGCCGTCGCTTCCGTCGCCCTTGAGACAGTATTCGGCATGATCATCGCACTCGTGCTCAACACGCCGTTTCGCGGTCGTGGTTTCGTGCGGGCGGCCGTTTTGATCCCTTGGGCCATCCCAACCATCGTGTCGGCGAAGATGTGGGGGTGGATGCTCAATGATCAGTTCGGCATCCTCAATCACGCGTTGATGGGCATCGGCCTGCTGTCGCATCCGATCGCGTGGACGGCGGACCCGCATCTCGCACTGATCGCGGTCGTTGTGGTCGATGTCTGGAAGACGACGCCTTTCATGGCCCTGCTCATCCTCGCGGGCCTGCAACTCCTGCCCTCCGACTGTTTCGAGGCGGCCAGGATCGATGGCGCGAATCCGGTTCAGGTGTTTTTTCGCATCACGCTGCCGTTGATCCGCCCTGCCGTCATTGTCGCAGTGATCTTTCGTGCACTCGACGCACTGCGCGTATTCGACCTGATCTACGTGCTGACTTCGAATAGCACCGACACGATGTCGATGTCGGTCTACGCGCGTCAGCAACTCGTCGATTTCCAGGAGATCGGCTACGGATCGGCTGCATCGACCCTGCTCTTTCTGATCATCGCGTTTTCGGTCATCGTGATGATCGTGTTCGGGCGATCGCGGTCCGAAAGACAAAATTGATGCCGCTATAGGCTACGAGGAAAGGACCATGCGTATCGCCGTCCCGAAGCCCATCCGCACCACGGCGTTTTATCTGCTCGTGGCCGTGATCGTGTTCTATGCGGTGTTCCCGTTCTACTACGCGGTCATTTCATCGCTGAAGCCCGCCTCACAGTTGTTCCGAATCGATTACTACCCTGCCTTCTTCGAATGGCGCAACTACGTCAGCATTTTCCGCGGGCAACCCTTTGCCGCGAATCTGCTGAACTCGTTGCTGGTGTCGGTGGCGACCGTCGCACTCTCAACGTTGTTGGGCATCACCGCAGCCTATGCGCTGGGCCGTGTCAGATTCCGCGGCAGACAGACGATTCTAATGTCGATCCTCGCTGTGTCGATGTTTCCGCAAGTCGCGGTGCTGTCGGGGATGTTCGAACTGATTCGGGCGCTCGGGCTCTATAACAACCTCGCTTCACTCGTGTTCTCGTATCTGATCTTCACCCTGCCCTTTACGGTCTGGGTGCTGACCACGTATGTACAAGGTCTGCCTCAGGAACTTGAAGAAGCCGCTGTCATGGATGGCGCGAGCCCGTGGTCCGTGCTGGTCCGAGTTTTCGTGCCGCTGATGATGCCGGCCCTCGTCACGACGGGCCTGCTCGCGTTTATCGCTGCATGGAACGAGTTCCTGTTCGCGCTGACCTTTACGCTGACCAACGAGCAGCGCACGGTGCCCGTCGCCATCTCGATGATCACCGGAGGCAGCGCGCATGAATTGCCCTGGGCCAATATCATGGCTGCCTCCGTGCTCGTGACCGTGCCAGTCGTTGCGCTCGTGCTCGTTTTTCAGAAACGCATCGTATCGGGGCTCACGACGGGTGCCGTCAAGGGCTGACGGGAACGCGTTCGCCGATAGTCGTACCTGGAGCGCGGTTGTGGGAGGCGGCGGCAGCGTTGTCGCCCGAGGCGTGATTGGCGGCGGTCCGGGCGTCCGCAGTGCTGCCGTCCACGCCGGGCGCATCAAACAACACACGCAAGCGCTCGAACATCGCCTCCGAGGCCTGCGTCATGGGCGCGCGAAGCGAGGGGTCGATTCGTCTCTGGATCGACAACGCGGCCTTCACCGGCGCCGGATTGGGCTCGCCGACGAGCGTCTGAATCATCGGCACGATGCGATGGAACGCGTCGCGTGCGTCGTCCAGCCGCCCGTCACGGACGGCATTCCACACAGCGACAAACTCATGCGTTCGCAGATGCGCAGTCGCAGCGATCGCTCCATGCCCACCGAGACAGACCGTATTGAAGAACTGGATATCGTCACCCGCCAGCACGGACAGCCGGCCATCGCGAATCAACGCAAGCGTGGTGTCGATCGATGCCGCGCAGTCCTTGATGGCAACGATATTCGGATGTGCGGCGAGCGCCAGCAAGGTCTGAAGCTCGATACGTACGCCCGTCCGATACGGAATGTCGTACACGATCAGCGGATGCTCGCTGAGATCAGCCAGTGTCGTGAAGTGCGTCTGCAAGCCCTGTTGCGAGGGCCTCACGTAGTACGGCGCCGGCACAAGCAGGCCGGCGAGCGGCAATGCGTTGAGTTCGGCGACTCGCGCATGGAGTTCCGCCGTGTTATTGCCTGCGAGGCCCGCGACGACCGGTAATCCCTGCGCGGCGTCGAGAATCGTAGCGAGCACCTCGCGTTGTTCCGCATCGGTCAGCGAAGCGGGTTCCCCCGTCGTGCCCAACGCCACAAAACCCGAGATGCCGCTATCCACGTAAGACGCGACGAGCGCGCGCAATGCCGGTTGATCCACCACGCCGCTAGAAAAAGGCGTGACCAAAGGAATCCAGATGCCAGAAAACGAGGACATATTCAATGCTCCATAGACCCATTAAGCTGAACCGATCAGGCCAGTCAGAGTCACGGACAACGCGGAAGGGAAAGAGATGAGCCGCAGCGATGGTTCCGTCACATCTGACGGAACAGCGCTCCGGTCAGATGAGCGGCTGTTTTTTTGCTTTCAGAACGACGCGCGTCAGCGCTGCGGCGGCGAAGGCCGTCGTCGCGTGACGAAAAGCGATGGAATGCGAAAAGGACGAGCGCGTGTTCATGGGTCAGTAATCTACACGAAATTGGCGGAGTGCGTGATGCACTGTATCGCGCGCGTTATCAATGCCGCATAAAAACTTCGACTATGTTTCTACCGTCCGCCATATGCTGCATTTCCGCCAATCGGACCTGAATGCTGTTCAGATCGCCATTCGGATCGGTTGCAAACCCTACTCGGGCTTGCGATCGAACAAGGCGAAGGGATCGTCCTTTTCTTTGCCGGTCGCCTCATCGGCGAGGTTGTATTCGGCTTGCACTGCTTCGAGCACCATGGCGATCGAACGTTCAAGGCCCGCTGCGTTGCCGAAGTGTTTCATTGTCCAGTTACACCCTTTCTTGTCGGGCTCCTGAAGCTTCGGCCTTGGCACCGCGATTCGCACGCCCTCGTCGTTCACTTCCGGCAACTTCTGCAAGCGGCGGCTGACTTCCTCTTGCAGACGTGAAGCATTGAGCGTCTTGCGGATCATGCGAACCTCCGTGGCTGTTCTCGACAGTCTAGCGCAGCTATGATTCGGCAACCGCCGCCTCTACGCGCATGACTGAATCCCTGACTCCCGCTTCGATTGCCTTTCGTGAAGACGGCACGCCGTATTCGTTGCTTCACGACGACATCTACCACAGCGCTGCGGGCGGGCTCGCGCAGGCACGCCATGTGTTTGTCGACGGCAATGGCTTGCCGCAGCGCTGGCAGAACCGATCGAGATTCACCGTGCTCGAAACGGGTTTCGGCATGGGCATCAACTTCCTGACGACCTGGGCGGCGTGGCGCGCGGATCCGGCGCGGTGTGCGCATCTGCACTTCGTGTCGCTTGAAAGGTTTCCGATGACCGTCGACGATCTGCGGCGTGCGCATGACGCTGTCATCAGCGACGCTCCTATGGGCGTTCTCGCGCATGAGCTGGCGAACGCGTGGCCCGCATTGCGCCCTGGCGCACACGCGATCGACTTTGAGCGCGGCGCGGTCCGCCTCACGCTGATGTTCGACGATGCGGTCGAAGCGCTGCCCGAGCTTGACCTGCATGCCGATGCGTTCTACCTCGACGGCTTTGCGCCGGCGAAGAACCCCGAACTCTGGTCACCCTCGCTGGTCGCTTCGCTCGCGCGCGTCGCGCATCCAGGTGCGACGCTGGCAACTTACACGAGCGCGGGCGAGGTCAAGCGCGCGCTGCGCGCCGCGGGCTTCGAAGTGCGACGTGCACCGGGCTTTGGGTGGAAACGCCACATGCTGGTGTGCCGGTATATCGGGCGCGTCTGAGCGTTAGAACAACGCGGCCTGTCCCGATACCAGCGTGTCGAAGTTCTGACGAAGAAACGGCAGAATGGCGTCCGCTAAAGGCTTGAGCTGGCGCGTCACGTAGAAGTCGTAGTCAATCGGAGAGCGCCACGTCTCGAGCGGCTCGGGACCACCGGTCGTCATCACATAGCTGATCCAGCCGCCGTTCTGGTATTGCAGCGGGCGTCCCTGCGTTCGATTGAAGTCATCGGCCAGGCGAGCCGCCCGAACATGCGGCGGCACGTTGCGTTCGTATTCCTTGAGCGGACGCCTCAGACGCTTGCGATACACGAGCAGCTCATCGAACTCCCCGCTCAGCGTGCGCCGCACGTAGTCGCGCAGAAAGTCCTCATGCGGTTCACGCTTGAAAATCCGACGATACAGCTCTTGCTGGAACTGCTGCGCTAGCGGCGTCCAGTCGGTGCGTACCGTCTCGAGTCCGCGATACACGACCTCTTCGATGCCATTCTGGCGCAACGTCAGCCCCGCATACCGCTTCTTGCTACCCTCTTCCGTGCCACGCACGGTCGGCATAAAGAAGCGGGCGTAGTGCGTTTCGAACTGAAGCTCGAGCACGCTGTCGAGCCCGTACTCCTCAGCGAGATGCTCCCGCCACCAGGCGTTGACATAGGCGACGAGCTTGCGACCGATCTCGCCCGCGTCTTCTTCGCTGCGCGCCCGCTTGAGCCAGACGAATGTCGAGTCGGTATCGCCGTAAATCACTTCGTAACCGCGGGCTTCGATAAGCGCGCGCGTCTTGTGCATGATTTCATGGCCGCGCATCGTGATCGACGACGTCAGACGGGGATCGAAGAACCGGCACCCGTTCGCACCGAGCACACCGGCGAACGCGTTCATGATGATCTTGAGTGCCTGCGAGAGCGGCTTGTTCTTGTCGCGCTTGGCCGCTTCTCGCCCCTGGGAAATCTGCGTCACGATGGACGGTAAAGCGTGTTTCTCGCGTGAGAAGCGCGCACCGATAAAGCCCGGCACCGTTGTTGAGACTCTAGCTCCAGCCTTGGGCCCGGCTTTGGCTCCGCCGCTGGTTTCGGAGCTGGCTCCGGCGTGGGTGTCGGCTTCAGCTTCGGACTCCGGTGCGTGCAGGCCTTCGACAAGACCCACAGGATCGATGAGGAACGTGCGAATGATCGACGGATAGAGGCTCTTGTAGTCGAGCACCAGCACCGAGTCGTACAAGCCGGGGCGTGAGTCCATCACAAAGCCGCCGGGAATCGCCGCGCCCTGAATGTCGCCCACATTGGGCGCGACATAACCCTGCCTGTGCATCAACGGCAGATATAGATGCGTAAAGGCTGCGACCGATCCACCGCTTCGATCGGCTTGCAGGCCCGTGACCGTTGCGCGTTCGAGCAGGAACGGCAGAAGTTCGGTCTTCTCGAAGATCCGTGTGACGAGTTCACAGTCCTTGAGGTTGTACTGCGCGAGCGCCGGCTTGTCCTCGTCGAAGCGACGCTGAATCTCGTCCATGCGTTGATACGGCGTGTCGATCGCCTTGCCTTCGCCGAGCAGCGTCTGAGAGACTGATTCGAGGCTGAACGACGGAAAGCTCCATGTCGCCGAGCGCAACGCTTCGATGCCGTCGATGATCAGTCGGCCCGCAGCCGATGCGAAGAAGTGCCCTTCACGCATACCGTGTTCGCGCCACTCGAGCACGCTGCGTCCGCGGCCAAGGCGCAGCGGTACGCGCAAACGCTGTGAGTGTTCGTGCAGGATTCGCAAGTCGAACTGCACGAGATTCCAGCCGATCACCGCATCGGGATCGTGTCGGTCAAACCACGCGACAAGCCGCTCGAGCATCTGCGCGCGCGACTCGCAATACTCGAGATCGAAATCAAGCGCCGGGGTTTTCTCGTTCGCCGCATTCGCCGAGTCGGTGCCGTTGGCCGCGTTGGCTCCGTTGGCTCCGTCGGCTCCGTTGGCTCCGTTGGCTCCGTTGGCCGGTCCGAGCATATAAACCTGACGCTGCCCGCATCCCTCTAGGGCGATCGAATAGAGATCGCCCTGTGCGCTTGTCTCGATGTCGAGGGACACGATCCTGAGCCGGGGCCGATAGGCGGGAGCCGGACGCATCTCGGCATTCACGAGAGCACCTCGAGCATCGGGCTCGCCGCTGAACGAGACCGGTGCGGTAATGAAGCGCTCCATCAGATAGCGATCGTGCGGGAAAATATCCGCCTCGTAGACGTCGACCCCGCTTTCACGCAGACGCTTGTCGAGCTTGGTCAGGACGCGATATTGATCGCAATAGAGACCGAAGACGGGCCGCTGATGGAAGTCGCGGAGTTCAAGGTCGCGCAGTTCGATGCGCGGAGCACGTCGCCCTTCCATCGCCAGGTCACGCGAATCCTGAATCACGCGTTCGACGTAGTCACGTTGCTCGACAGGGATAAAGGCGACCGACATCGGCGGGCGCAACCGCACTTGCCGCGGCCCAGCATCCGTCGCAAGCCAGAATTCGACTTCTGTGCCTGAGTCGGTATCCCGCCAATGACGGGTCAAAAGAAATCCCTGTTCCTGCTCGGTCAAACGCCCACCTCGATTTTCGGTCCGGCGCGATTCTAACGCCGTTACCCGGACATTGCTTCGAGGATACCCATCAGCGACATCGCGTTGCGCTGCCCCTGGTCCTCGTAGTTGTTGTTGAACACAACGTGCGTCATCGAGACGAGACGCGATATCTCGTAGATCTGCGTCGCGAGTTCGCCAAGTTCGTCGTCGTTGTAATCGTAGTTGAATCGCGACGATGCTGCGGTCGCGCCCTGGATATTCCAGGTTTCGTGGTTACGGCCATGCAGCCGGACGATCGCGAGGTCGTCGTTGGTCGGTTCCCAGACCGACGGAATGCTGTTCGTCGCGCCCTGTGGTTCGTCGACCGTCACATTGACGAGACCTAGCGCGCGTTTGAAATCCAGTGTGGCTTCGGTGCGCTTGTCGTCGGCAAACCAGGAGCGATGGCGGAATTCGGCCGCCACGGTGAAGCCGTCCATCCGTTCGGCGCAATGCTCGACGTGCTGACGACCTTCGGGGTTATTGACGATCCACGGCGCGAACTGGAAATGCACGGCGCCAAGCTTGCCACCGGTGCGCAGCGGATTGATCGCTTCAATATATCGGCGCCAGATTTCGTGGCGAATCTCGGGCGGCAAGTCCTTGTAGTAGAGGTTCTTCTTGCCGTTCTCGGGCAACGACGGCTGCATGTCCTTGGGGAACATCTCGCGCCCCGTCTGGTGGCCCGTCAGCAGCCGAAACGCCTTGATATTGAACGTGAAGTCCGGTGGCGTGCGCTCGACCCAAAGCGCCGAGTTCGCGCCATTGGGCATGGCGTAGTAGCTGCTGTCGACTTCGACCATCGGGAACACGGACGAATAAAAGCGCAGCCGCCCTTCCGCCGACGAACAACCGGGTGGATAAAAGCGCTTGGACTTGATGAGCGTAGGGTCCGTCCAGCTCGCCGTTCCGACTTTGATGGGCATGATTGGCACCAATCGAATCGTGGAGTCTGAAAGATACCTCAGAAGCTTCTACTGCGATTTTCCGAGATCGTCGAATAGCTTTACTACAAAGGCTTCTGGAGAATGTTTGGCATCCGATGCAAGTTGTTCGGATGCGCATTTAGAGCATCCGGAAGCGACGCGCGGACATCAGGAATCGCAACGCACGATACGACTCTGTGCCTGTGCGGCGAACCTAACTCATTCGATTGACGAGGTAGAAACACAGCTATGACCTGCATTGCCCGAGAGGAATTTGAAGCAAAGATCGAGACCATCGAGACACGGATGGATGCGCGCGTTGACCGAATCGAAGCGAACTCGCGAGAAACGATAGCGAAGATGGACGCACGCATAGAACGAGTCGAGGCACATTCGCGAGAAACGGTAGCGAATATAGGCGCGTGCTTACAACAGTTCGCGGCTGAATCGCGAGATGCCCAGACCAAGTTGGACGCACGCGTGCAGCAGACAACCAACGGTCTTGAAAGCTTGAAGGAGGTCATTGCGGAACGCGACAAACGTTTAGAGCTCACCACGGACCGAGCCATGAAGGCCGCCGAACATGCACTGACCGTGAAAGGTCATACTTGGGCAACTGCCATTGCGGTCACGGTTACCATCGTCGGCTCCATCCTCGGCACCAAAGTCTCCAGCCTCATTTTTGACGACGCCGGAGCAAAGAGCGCATCCTCAGAGGTACGTCACTCTTCGACCGTCGCAAAGTCGGTAGACTCGTTACAGCCTGCGGAGTGATAGACGTGGAAAAAACAGACTTGGATACGCGCGCAGGTCGTCTCGACGATCGTGTCAATAAAGCTGAGGCAGACATAAAGTCGCTCAATGAACAGATGGATCAAGTGCACGCCGCGATAGCAGGGATCAACGAAAGAGTGAACATCCGAGATGTTCAGCTCGACGTTGAGAAAGCGCACACCTCCATCTACAAGTGGATTGCTTCCGCACTCGTGTCTAGCGTTGTAATCGTCGTGTTCGTGTTTGCCACGCTTCGCTAGGAGATACTGTGCTGCCCGCATACCAATCAATCCAAGCGCAGAAGCCGTTGCAAAGGTTTGTGTCGTCGGCACAGACATGAAGGATGTAGTGGCGGGATCTGGCTGAACGGCCCTCGCTTGTGGGGGCAAGCCACGTCGAATCCCTGCGTTGCGATTCTCGTCCGACGGGGTATGATTTCGACGCGCCGTCCCGCTCAGCCCCATAGCGATAGGGGCGCCCGGCGCGTCGATACGAAGCATCCGAACAACTCGGCGAAGGCACACACTGCCAGCCTACCCCTGCGATCACATGAAATTAGCGACCTGGAACGTCAACTCCCTGAAGGTCCGTCTTGCGCATGTCCTCGAATGGCTCAAGTTGCAGCCGGTCGACGTGCTCGCGCTTCAGGAGCTTAAGCTGACCGATGACAAGTTTCCGGTCGAAGCCATTCGCGGCGCGGGGTATCACTCATTGTTCACCGGGCAAAAGACCTACAACGGCGTGGCATTGCTGATTCGCGATGGCTTGTCGTTTGATGAGAACGACGTCGTTCGCAATATCCCGGGTCTCGAAGACGAACAGAAGCGTGTGATTTCGGCGACCGTCGAAGGCGTGCGTGTCGTCAGCGCGTATTTTCCGAACGGCCAGGCCCCTGACAGCGAGAAGTTCGCCTACAAGCTCAATTGGCTCGAAGCCCTGCATGCATGGCTGGCCTCCGAACTTCAAGCCCACCCGAATCTCGCGCTCGGCGGCGATTTCAATATCGCCCCCGAAGACCGCGATGTTCATGATCCGGCCGCGTGGGTGGGTCAAAACCTCGTGTCCCCCGAAGAACGCGAACAATTCCAGCGCCTGGTCGCGCTCGGGTTCGTCGATGCGTTCCGCAAGTTTGAACAGCCTGAGAAGCTGTTTTCGTGGTGGGACTACCGGATGATGGCGTTCCGCCGCAACGCCGGGCTGCGCATCGATCACTGGCTGCTGTCCACACCGCTCGCCGAACGCTGCACGCATTGCGAGATCGACAAAGTGCCGCGCAAATGGGAGCAGCCCTCGGACCACGCACCTGTCGTGGTCGACATCACCTGATTAGGCATTGTCCTGCCACTGCAACAATCCGTCCCGGGCGGTGCGTCTTGTTCCGGGGCGTGACCGCCCTTACCTTATCGCCTAGACTCCTGCACTATTGGCAGGAAAAACGAGGCGATGACCATGACGACAGCTACCCCCATCGATACACGCGCCGAACGCCAGATTGCGGGCGTGTTCCGCGGCCCGGGATTCCACTGGGTCGGCGATGGCTTCCGTGTCTCGAACTATTTCCCCTCGGGCAACAATTTCGGCCACCGGATCAGCCCGTTCTTCCTGTTCGACTACCACGCGCCCTATTCGCATGCGCCGACCGATCAACCCGATCGCGGCGTCGGCTCGCATCCGCATCGCGGCTTCGAAACGGTCACGCTGGCCTGGGAAGGCAGCGTCGCACACCACGACAGCACGGGTAACTCGGGCGTCATTGGTCCGGGCGACGTGCAATGGATGACGGCAGCGTCGGGGATCCTGCACAAGGAATATCACGAGGCCGAGTACGCACGTCGAGGCGGTCCGATGCATATGGCGCAGATCTGGGTCAATCTGCCGAAAGCCCACAAGATGGCTGCGCCGGGTTATCAGGGCATCGTGGACGCCGACATTCCCCGCGTGGCGCTGGCCGGCGACAGCGGCTATGTGCGTGTGATCGCAGGTGAATATGCCGGCGTCAAAGGCGCCGCTCGCACGTTCACAAAGCTCAGCATGCTCGATATCCAGCTCAAGGCAAATGGACGGGCGGAGTTTGCGTTCCCGGCGCATGAGAACGCAGGGCTGATGGTGCTCAACGGTCACGTGACTATCAATGGGCATACCGTCGCGAAAACCCACGACTTCGTGCTGTTCGAGAACGCAGGCGAACAGATCGTCGTCGAAGCGTCGGAAGACTCGCATCTGCTGATGCTCAACGGCGAACCGATCAACGAACCGGTCGTGCAGTACGGCCCGTTCGTCATGAACACCGAACAGGAGATTCGTCAGGCGATCCTGGACTTCAACGCGGGCAAGTTCGGGCACATGGAAGACTGACGGACGCTGCATACTGCATATTGTGCGCGCCGTAAGGGTTCGTTCAAGCACCTTTCGGGATCATTTCATGCCTTAAATCAAGGCATGAAATGACGGGCCGATGAACTGAACCCTGAAAACAAAAGCGCTGAGTCATTCGATGACTCAGCGCTTTTTTGTGCGCAGATCAGTTACAGATCATAGGTACAGGCGCCGCATACCCGAGCGAGAGCGCGGTCACACGCTCTCCGATCCGATCACGGCTCGAGGTTGAGCTCCTGAATCTTGCGCGTAATCGTATTGCGACCGATCCCGAGGCGCTCAGCGGCTTCGACCTTCCGGCCGCGCGTGAAATCAAGCGCTTCGAGAATAACGGCAGCTTCGAAACGTCGCGTCAGCGCGTCCATCACATCGACCGATTGCTCGCGCAACAGCTTGGCCACCTCGGTGCGCAGTCCGCTTTCCCAGCCGGCGGCCGCATCAGGACGGCCCATCGTGCGCGAATAAATCCCGCCGGGTAGTGTCGCTGCGCCGACAGCCGACGCAGTCGCCGGGGCCAATGCCGTACCTGCATCCAGCCCACCACCTGCAACCACACCCGCATGCATCGCTGCGCCGTCGTTCGAAATCTGCGCACCAGGATCATTTGACGTCGTCGGCAACAGATCCGACGGCAGATCCTTGATTTCGATCGTCTGCGCAGGCGCCATCACGGTCAGCCAGTTGCAGAGATTCTCGAGCTGTCGGACGTTCCCTGGAAACGACAGCGACGAGAGGAACGCGAGCGCATCATCGGACACACGCTTGGGCTCGACACCCAGATCGCGCGCGCTCTTTTGCAGGAAGTGGCGCGTGAGCAGCGGGATGTCCTCATTGCGTTCGCGCAGCGCCGGCAGGCGCAGACGAATCACGTTGAGCCGGTGATACAAGTCCTCGCGGAACAAGCCTTGCCGTACACGTTGCTCGAGATTCTGGTGCGTCGCCGCGATCACACGGACGTTCGCGCGCAGCGGGTTGTGCCCGCCGACCCGATAGAACTGCCCGTCGGACAGCACGCGCAGCAAGCGCGTTTGCAGATCGAACGGCATATCGCCGATTTCATCGAGGAACAGCGTGCCGTTCTCGGCCTGCTCGAAGCGGCCCTGACGCATGGCCTGCGCGCCCGTGAACGCACCGCGCTCATGACCGAACAGTTCGGACTCGAGCAGGTCCTTCGGAATGGCTGCGGTATTCAGCGCGATAAACGGCCCGCTCGCACGCGGACTATGCCGATGCAGCGCACGTGCGACGAGTTCCTTACCCGTTCCCGATTCGCCCGTGATCAACACCGTCGCGCTCGAATTCGACAAGCGGCCGATCGCTCGGAACATGTCCTGCATCGCGCTCGCCTGGCCAAGCATTTCCGGCGTTTCGGTCAGGCGCTCTTCATACGCCTGCTCGCCGCGCAGACTTTCCTCGACCGCGCGTTGAATCAGTTCGACGGCCTTGTCGATATCGAACGGCTTGGCCAGATACTCGAACGCGCCGCCCTGAAACGCCGCGACCGCACTATCGAGGTCCGAAAACGCGGTCATGATGATGACCGGAATGCCGGGCCAGCGCTCGCGAACGATCTCGAGCAATTCGAAACCCGACCCACCCGGCATGCGGATGTCAGAGACCAGCACCTGCGGGGTATCGTGCTCGAACGCCGTTAATGCTTCGCGCGTGGTCGAGAAGCTGCGGGTCGCGAAGTTCTCGCGGGCAAGGGCCTTTTCAAGCACCCAACGGATCGATTGGTCGTCGTCTACTATCCAGATCGGCTTCATATATCGGTCGGCTGAAGTTCTTGTAAGCGCAGCATTGAAAACACGTCGTGCACGCAGGCCAGATGGCGAAACGTGGTCAGACTAAATCGACAGTGGCAACAGGATCTGGAACTCGGTGCGCCCAGGCCTGCTATCGCATTCAATCAGGCCCTCGTGCTGATGCACGAAAGTCTGGGCAAGCGTGAGTCCCAATCCGCTCCCGTCTTCACGACCGCTCACAAGCGGATAGAAGATACGATCGCGGATGTCCTCGGGAATGCCAGGTCCGTTGTCGATGATATGCAAGTCCAATGCCAGCTTATGCAGCTGCTTGGAAATCGTGACGTTGCGTGCGATACGCGTGCGCAGGTCGATGCGAGCATCGCCGGCAGCGATGCGCTCCTTGAGCGCTTCGGCCGCATTGCGCACGATGTTCAGAATCGTCTGAATCAGCTGTTCCTTGTCGCCGCGCAGTTCCGGCACGCTCACGTCGTAGTCGCGTTCGATCGTCAGCCCGCGCGGGAACTCGGCGAGAATCAGCGCGCGCACGCGTTCGCATACTTCGTGGATATTCACGTCGCCGACGATATGCGGATGCCGATGCGGCTCAAGCAACCGGTCGACCAGCGTCTGCAGCCGATCCGACTCCTTGATGATGACTTGTGTGTACTCGCGCAAGTCGCGCGAATCGCCGAGTTCGAATTCGAGCAATTGCGCCGCGCCACGGATCCCGCCAAGCGGGTTCTTGATTTCGTGGGCGAGATTGCGGATCAGTTGCTTGTTGACCGCGGTCAGGTCGTGAATGCGCTCTTCACGATCCGTACGCAGTTGCTGCTCGTTCTCGAAGAGCTCGAGCAACACGTAGTCCGGCACCGCTTCGAGATAGCCGACGATCGCGTGCACGTGCAGCGGTTCGCGGCCGGTTCGCTCGAGCGAGGCGTCGAGGTGTGTCGCGTTGAAGCGGTTGTCGGCAATCGCCGCAATCGCATCGATCGTCGCGATCAGCTGGTCCGAGTTCGTAAAGAGATCGGGCCAGCACATCTGCGAAAGCTGACGGCGCGACATCTCGAGCAGCGACTCGGCCACCGCATTCGCAAAGGCGACGCCCAGTGTGCGTCGTTCGATCACGAGCACCGCGGTTGGCAGTGCTTCGAGCCCGGGCAGCAGCGATGACTGCACGAGTGCGGCCGGACCGGATGCGATCTCGGCACGCTTGGATTTCATCAGGTCTTTCAGTCCCATCTACCTCATCCTCAAGACACTGACAAAATGAAGCGGTTCAGCTCACATCGGGCCTCGGGCCCTGATGCCGCGTGCATGGATCGCATGCACGCCTGTTGCACATACGCCGTACGCGTGTCGCTGTGCATGGCGTCCCCCGCGGGTTCAGCTTTCATTTTGTCAGGCTCTCACGGACAAAAAAGGGACGGCCCTGCCGTCCCTCTGCTGCGAGCTCACACCGGCCGACATGCATGGCCGGTGTGCATCGCCATCGACAGCAATTACAGCGAGTAGTACATCTCGAATTCGACCGGGTGCGTCGTCATGCGGAAACGCGTGACTTCTTCCATCTTCAGCGAGATGTAGGCATCGATCATGCCGTCGGTGAACACACCACCGCGCGTCAGGAATTCGCGATCCTTGTCGAGGTATTCGAGCGCCTGGTCGAGGCTCGAGCACACGGTCGGGATCTTTGCGTCTTCTTCCGGCGGCAGGTCGTACAGGTTCTTGTCGGCGGCTTCGCCCGGGTGGATCTTGTTCTGCACGCCATCCAGACCAGCCATCATCAGTGCCGAGAACGCGAGGTACGGATTCGCCATCGGATCCGGGAAGCGCGTTTCGATACGACGGCCCTTCGGGTTCGCCACGTGCGGAATACGGATCGATGCCGAACGGTTACGAGCCGAGTACGCGAGCTTGACCGGTGCTTCGAAGCCCGGAACCAGGCGCTTGTACGAGTTCGTCGTCGGGTTCGTGATCGCGTTCAGCGCGCGAGCATGCTTGATGATGCCGCCGATGTAGAACAGCGCGAATTCCGACAGGCCTGCATAGCCGTCACCAGCGAACAGGTTCTTGCCGTCCTTCCAGATCGACTGGTGAACGTGCATGCCCGAGCCGTTGTCGCCCACGATCGGCTTCGGCATGAACGTCGCCGTCTTGCCGTACGTGTGTGCGACGTTCTGGACGATGTACTTCAGTTGCTGCGTCCAGTCGGCGCGTTGCACGAGCGTCGAGAACTTCGTGCCGATTTCGTTCTGGCCCTGGCCCGCCACTTCGTGGTGGTGCACTTCAACCGGGATGCCGATTTGTTCGAGCAACAGGCACATTTCCGAGCGGATGTCCTGGAACTGATCAACCGGTGCAACCGGGAAGTAGCCGCCCTTCGTGCCCGGACGGTGACCCGTGTTGCCGTGTTCGAACGACTTGCCCGACGACCACGGTGCTTCTTCCGAGTTGATCTTCACGAAGCTGCCCGACATGTCGGTAGCCCATTCGACCGAGTCGAAAATGAAGAATTCGGGTTCCGGACCGAAGAAGGCCGTGTCGCCCAGGCCCGTGCTCTTCAGATAGGCTTCAGCACGACGTGCGAGCGAGCGCGGGTCGCGTTCATAGCCCTTGCCGTCCGACGGTTCGATGACGTCGCACGACAGCACGAGCGTCGATTCTTCGTAGAACGGGTCGATGTAAGCCGTGTTCGGATCCGGCATCAGCAACATGTCCGATGCTTCGATGCCCTTCCAGCCGGCGATCGAGGAACCGTCGAATGCGTGGCCGCTTTCGAACTTGTCTTCATCGAAGGCCGACACCGGTACCGAGACGTGCTGTTCCTTGCCTTTCGTATCCGTAAAACGGAAGTCGACGAACTTGACGTCCTCGTCCTTCACCATCTGAACGACGTCGGCCACGGATTTGCTCATACCTTTCTCCTGTTCCTTTTCACTTTCACTAGAAAGACGACCTCGGCCGTCCGAATCCCTACGCTTTGTTGACTGCACAAAACCGGATGCGTCGAAAAAGCACATACCATGCCAATATCGACCAGCACTGTGCACGCGGGCAACTTAAGGTGCATTTTCACCGGCTTGCGCGAATCGTCCGAGCGCATGCGACGCAGCGCTCGCGAGTGCATCCGCTGCTTCGCGGTGCCTCGAACGCACTATTATGATGCGTTGCCGCGATTGAGGCTAAGTTTACGCACCACAAAAGAACAATTCGTTAGCAAAGCACCTGGATTGTGCGCCGATGCCGACTCGCAATCGTTCCGGAGCGTCCAAAGGCGCGCGCCCAGGCTCGACTAGAATGATTATTTTCTGATCCGGAGACATTTGAATGACTTCGTTGGACGAATTGCTTGCGCAGGCCGACAAGCGCCGCGCTGAAAGCGCGCTTCCCTATGCGGGCGCGCTGTCCCCGGCTGAGACGCTCGACTTGCTCAAGGTCGCGCCCAACGCACGACTCGTCGACGTGCGCACGCGCGCCGAGCTCGATTGGGTCGGCCGCCCCGACATCCCGGCGGAACAGTATGTGCATATCGAGTGGTCACGCTATCCGGGCGCGGTGCCGAACGCCGAGTTCGTAGATCAGTTGCGCGCCGCGGCCGACATCGACGCCCCGATCGTGTTCCTGTGCCGCAGCGCCGCGCGTTCGAAGCACGCCGCCAAGGCCGCTGCCGCCGCCGGCTTCACCCATGCCTACGACGTGCTGGAGGGGTTCGAGGGCGACAAGGATGGCGAAGGTCACCGGAAGTCGGTCAGTGGCTGGTGCTTCCGCGGCCTGCCGTGGGTCGGTGCCTGATCCGTCGCCGAATTCGGAGAGGGATCCTGCAGGGTCGTCGCCTTCAGGGTGGCCTGCGGAGTCGTCGGCCAGGAGCGCGTCAAACGCGCCCTGCACGGCCGCCCGCACCAGCCGTCACACCGGAAATCGCCATGCGAGCAAACGTTCGACCCGAGACTCGCCAGTACGCGGCTGTACGCGGGCATACGCTCGCATTTATAGTGGCAGGCATGCGACGCCGATCAGCCCTTCCTGTCTGATACCACTCGACACCCGATGACGCGCACACCTTCTCCGCCGCCCTCGATGCCGACACCTCCGCCGCGCCATGGGCGGCGCGTGCATGCCCGCTTTGTCTCGATCTCGTGGCACGACTTCGCCGTGCTGGTGTTGCCGATCATCGCGCTGTGCGTGCTTGCCATCGGCCTGATGGTCTACTGGGTCGACCCCGCACCGCCCAAACACATCACGATGAGCGTCGGGCCTCGCGACAGCACTTTCTGGCCGTATGCGGAACAGTACAAGCGCATTCTGGCCCGCGACGGCGTCACGCTGAATCTCGAGACCTCAGACGGATCGGTTCAGAATCTCCAGCGGCTCGCCGATCCGAAGCAGCACGTCGAGCTCGGCTTCGCGCAGGGTGGCGTGTCGGATGGCATTGCGACCAAGTCGCTCGTGTCGCTGGGCAGCATGTTCTATGCGCCGGTCGTGGTCTTTTATCGCGGCGCAAATCTGACCGAGCTCGGGCAACTCGCCGGCATGCGCATCGCCATCGGCCGCGAAGGCAGCGGCACACGCTCGCTGGCGCTGAGCCTGCTCAAGGCGAACGGCATCGAACCCGGCGGTTCGACTCAACTGCTGCCGCTCGACGGCGAAGATGCCGTGCAGGAACTGATCCAGGGCCGCATCGATGCGGCGATCCTCAACGGCGATTCGGCGAGCCGCAACAACATGTTGCGTCTTCAGCGCATGCCGGGCGTAGCGCTGATGGACTTCAGCCAGGCCGACGCGTACACGCGCCGGTTCTATTACCTCGCTGAACTGGATCTGCCGCCTGGCGTGCTCGACCTCGGTCAGAACCTGCCGCCGCAGACGATTCACCTGATCAGCCCGACCGTCGAACTCATTGCGCGCAGCAACCTGCATCCCGCGCTGTCCGATCTGCTGATCAGCGCGGCGCAGGAGATTCACGGGCGCTCGAACGTCTTGCAGCGCGCGGGCGAGTTTCCTTCGCCGATCGCCCACGACGTGTTCCCGATCAGCGACGACGCGCAGCGCTATTACAAGTCGGGCAAGAGCTTTCTCTACCGGTCCTTGCCGTTCTGGCTTGCGAGCCTCGCGGACCGCTTGCTCGTCGTGGTCGTGCCGCTGATCGTGGTGTTGATCCCCGGTTTGCGGATCGTGCCGGGGCTTTATGCGTGGCGCGTCAAATCACGGATCTACCGGTGGTATGGATCGTTGATTTCGATCGAGCGCGCGGCGATGTCCGAAGCGACGCCGGAAGAGCGCGAGGAACTGTTGCACCGCCTCGATACCATCGAAGACGCCGTGAACCGGATGAAAATGCCGCTCGCGTATGCCGATGCGTTTTACGTACTGCGTGAACACATCGGCTTTGTGCGCTCGCGTCTGACCGGCGCCCCGACCCAGCCTGTCGCGCAGGATTAAAGCACTTCGCCGTCGATCTCGACCATCGTGCCGCCGAGCGTATAGACGCCCTTGCGCAAGGCTTCGAACGCCGGCTCCACCAGCGCCGGATCGCCCTTCACGCCCAGATCGATATGGCGCTTCGCATAGATGCCGCCGCGCGTCGCATCGCCCACGCTCGGCAGGCTGAACACACGAACGCCCGCGAAGTCACGCTCGATCTCGACCATCAGCGGCGTCAGCTCCGACTCGACGAGTTCGAACACCAGCACCGAACGCTCTTCGTGGGGTGTTGCGTGATGCAGGTGCGAGTAGTACGTATCGAGCACCCATTCCATCATCGGCCAGGCCATGACGGGAAAGCCCGGCATGAAGTGGTGATCGCCGACCGAGAAGCCGGGAATCTTGTTGTAGCTGTTCGGAATGATCCGCGCCCCTGCCGGATACGTGCCCATATTGAGCCGATGCAGATTCTGCGCCGAATTGAGATCGACAGGCTCCCCCGCCGGCGCGCTCTCGAGCGTGCGTTCGATAATCAGTCGCTTCGCTTCGGGATGCAGTTCGAGTTCGACACCCAGCGCCCTGGCCGCGCACTGACGCGTATGGTCATCCGGTGTCGCGCCGATGCCGCCCGTCGAAAACACGATGTCGCCCGTGGCGAACGTGCGCTTGAGCGTCGCAACGATGCGTTCAGGGTCGTCGCCAATATATTCGGCCCACGCCAGCGACAGCCCGCGCGCCGACAGCAGCTCGATCAGTTTGGCAAGATGCTTGTCTTGCCGGCGTCCCGAAAGTATTTCATCGCCGATGATCAGCGCGCCGATTGCCATGACATTGTCCTTGTAGAGAAATCGCCGCGCCCGTGTGCCTTCAGGCCGGCAACCGCGGTACCCCGCCACCCGGCTCGGCATCCTGCCCGGCGTGCGTCACGTGTCGCAACTGTTGCAGCGCGTGCAGGCAATAGTGTCCGAACCAGAGCGCGGAAAACACGAAGATAAAGATATAGAGCCACACCGCGGCAACCGCCACGACCGGGAACAGCACGATCACGATCATCGAGCTGGCCCAGATAAACGTCGGCACGGAACCCAGCAGACCCGTGCAGATGCCCATGATGAGCAGCGACCAGCGGTGCTTGCGCACAATCGTACGCCGTTCGTCGGATGTCGCATGGTCGGCCAGCGCGTCGTAGCTCATGACGCGGTAGCTGAGCCAGCCCCAGAGCAAGGGCGGCAGAACAGCGAACAGCGGCGGCACGATCCACAACGGCACCGTCGCGGCGGTCAATACGATGCACACGATCGTCACGAACAACGAGTGGAAGAGGCTGCCGTACCAGCTTCCGCCACGCTGCTTCTCGAGTGCGGCGAACCGGCCGCGGCCCAGATGACGGAGCACGACCGGCATCGCGATCGACGCGATCAGCACGAGCACCGACGCGACGATCAGCGGGATGGCAAGCATCACGACGACGAAAGGCGCCACGACAGCATGCGCGGTCGCCAGGCCGATCGAGCCGAACAGTGAATAGAGATGCGGGCTCAGGGACCAGCGCGTGAGCGCCGACGCAACGAATGCAACCGCGTATTCCCAGCCGAACCAGAAGATCGCGAGCCAGGTGACGCCGGCGATCGCGAACGGCAGCAGCGTCAGCATCAGCATGCGCGGATGAAACGCCGTGCCGACCGCACGGACGAACGAATCGAACAGATTCGTCATTGAGTAGCTTGGGCGCGGCGTCCACGCAGGCGAGCGGCAATACGCACCATGGCGTACCAGTGCTGCGCGATGAGTCCATGACCGTAGTTGAGGCCGATGCCGCCTGCCTGTGCGGGCAACTGGTCGCGAATACCGGTCGGCTCGACCTCGCGCGTCCATGCAGCGGTGCGGAACATCATGTCCCACCACGGGAACAGCACGCCGAAATTGCAGCCGTATTTCGTGCCCTCGTGGCCATACCCGACGGCGTGATGACGGCGATGGAAAGTCGGGCTCACGAGAATACGTTCGAGCACGCGACCATAAGGCAGACGCGCGTTGACGTGCTGAATGCTCTGCAACAGGTTGCTGACGGCCACGAGCACCACGAATTGCGACGGGGCAACGCCGACAAACAAGGCAAGCGCGGCAAAGAACGCAGCCTGAATCATGTCGTCGAGCAGATGATTGCGATCGTCCGCCCACAGCGACATCTGCTGCTGGCTGTGATGGACCGCATGAAGCTCCCACCAGACGCCGAACTTGTGCTGCCAGCGGTGATACCAATACCCGGCGAAATCGAGCACGATCAGATAGATCAGGAAGGACGCAATCGGCTGATCGGTCACGCCGGGCCACACACCATCAAGCTCGAAGGTCGGGATGTTGTGAATCGTGAGCCAGCTTTGCGCCTTGAAAAACGCAGGCTGGAGCAGAAAGAAGAACGCAAGGTTGATCACGCCAAGCTTGGCGATCCACGTGTAGGCGACATCCGCGCGCACCGCCTTGCGGTCTTGCCATTGTTCGATCGGGCGCAGCGCTTCGAGGGGCCGCAGGATCGCGTACATGACGCCGATCTCGAGCACCCCGACGATCACCCAGTAGAGCATGTCGTACGTGTCTTCGTCGTAGTCCATCAGCCCGACCTTGAACATGACGGGCTGAACGACGTCGACATACAGCAGCGTCTGCAAGGCCGACACCAGATTGTCGAGCTGGCTGACGATTTCATGAATCATGCTTGCCTCGTTTTCTCAGGCGAAGTGTATTTCGTTACCGCTATAACGGCGTCATGCGCCATTGGCTGACGTCACCGGAGCGCGATCGAAAAAGTAAATGCCGTGCGGCGAGCGTCCCACGGCGATCGTCTTGATCAACTGATGGTTGGTCAGGTCGATGATGCCAACGTGCTTCGCAAAACGGAACGTTACCCACAGATACCGATGATCGGCCGAAAGTTCCATATCGTCCGGTCCGGGCAGCAATCCGGTGATATCGCCGGCATTCGTCAGCGACTGTTCGTCGATGATGCTGATCGTATTCGCGACGCGGTTCGACACGACGACATGGCGGCCGTCGTCGAGCGAGCGGAAGTTGTGGGCGCCCTTGCCTGTGTGAATCGTCTTGACCACCGTACGGTTGTGCCAGTCGACCACCGCCACATAATCCGCGCCCGTCATGCCGACCAGCAGGTACTGGTCGTTCGGCGTCATCCAGAGTCCTGCCGGCACCGGTCCGACTTTCATCTTCCAGAGCACATTTTGCGTCGCGAGATCGATCGCGGCGACTTCGCCCGAGATCTGCAGCGTCACAAACGCGATCTTGCTGTCGCGCGTAAAGGCCATGTGGCTCGGCATCGTCGCGAGCGGCACACGTTTGGCCAACTCGATGTTGTCGCCCGTCGCACGGTAAATATCGACGCGATCCAGGCGCAGGCCCGTCGTCACGAACCACTTGTGGTCGGGCGAGTAACCGATCTGATATGGGTCTTCGATATTTTCGATCCAGCGCTGAATATGGCCGGATTTCGGATCGAGAAATACCAGATTATTGGAAATCGAATTGGCGACGATCAACGATTTGTTGTCGGGTGTCGCCATCAGATGGTGCGGTTCTTTACCGACCGGAAAGGTTTCGGTGACGCTCAACGACACCGGGTCGATCAGGGAAATGCTCGCGTCGGCGGAATTCAGCACGACGACATTGCCATTGGCGGCCTGCGCGACCGATGAAACACCCGCAGCAACCGTGAAAGCACCCGCCAGCACGGTCGAAAACCAGAATTTACGCATATAAATCAATCACTCTGAATACGCGCTATTGTAGTGCCATTGTGCGTCGCAACGTATCGTCAAAATGACGAATGCCAATTATTTTGCGAAAACGCAAATCTGACCGACATTGCGCGACGCGGGGTCGGCGCAAGGTTCGCCGCCCCGTCGCGGCCGCGGTCGACGCACGGTGTCAGGCCCTACCCGAAGGCCTCATTCGAGGACTCGGCTCGACGGCACGGCTCGTGGATTGACCCGCGGCCGTCCCTTGGCTCCCTCAGCTCGACCTGAGCCGCATCGTCGTTACCGTTCGAGCGCGTCCCAGACTTTGTGCAGGCGTTTGACGGACACGGGCATCGGCGTACGCAGTTCCTGCGCAAACAGCGACACACGCAGCTCCTCGAGCAGCCACCGGAATTCGACAAGCCGAGGGTCAGCGATCGATTTGCGCTGCGCGACGGTGCGCTGGAACTGCTGAAGCAACGGCGCCATCTCGGCCGCCTGGCGCGCATCGCGCGCCGCGTCGGCCTTGAGCTTGTCGATGCGCATCGAAATGGCCTTCAGATAGCGCGGAAAATGCACAAGCTGCGCATACGGCGTGTCGATCAGGAAACGCTTGCCCACGAGTGACTGCAACTGCTGCGTCATGTCCGCGTACGCGGCCGTAAAGCTCTTGGCCTGGACGAGCTTTTTGGTCGCCGCCGCATGCTCGGTCAGGATCGACGACGCGAGCCGCGCGATTTCCTGGGCCAGCAGCGACAAACGGCTACGCCCCTCGTCGCGTCGGGCGGCGAAGCTCTGCGCGTCGGCCGGCAACGGTTCCTGCAGGCACGCACGATCCAGCGCGCATTCAACGATCTGGTCCCGCAACTCCTCCTGCGTACCGAGCGCCATGTACTGCATGGCCATCTGCTGAATGCCCGGAATATTCTTCTCGAGAAACTTGATCGGCTCGCGCAATTGCAACGCAAAGAGTCGACGCAGCCCTGCGCGATGGATACGCGCGGCTTCCTCAGGCGAGTCGAACACTTCGACGTCGCAGTGATCGCCGCGATCGACGAGCGCGGGATAGCCGAACATCGTCTGTCCACGCCGGCGAACCTCGAGCAACTCAGGCAGCGTGCCGAAGTTCCACGTCGTCAGGTTTTCGTACAGCGCGGTCGACTCGGAACCGGCCGCGGCATCGCCCGTGCGCGGTGCCGCTTCACTGGCATTGCCTTTGGAACGGCCGGCGCCCTGCTGCGTCGCCCCACGGGTTGCCGCACTCGCTGTCGCGCCGCCGTTTCCTGCTCCGGCGGCCGAACCGGATGAACCCGGACGCCCCGCAGCGGTCGTCGGTGCGCCCTTCGGTACGCTGGCACCCGCGCCTCGACCGGACGAAACGCGTCCGTCGTCGGCGTCGTCGCCTGCTTCAACCGACTGTGTGTCGCGGTGCGCCGCCGCGATTTTCTGGAACTCCTGTTGCGCCTGTGCGCCGAGTTCGGCACGCAATTGCGCAAGATTGCGCGCCATCGCGAGCTGACGTCCGTGCTCGTCGATGACCTTGAAATTCATGAACAGGTGCGTCGGCAGCGATTCGAGCTTGAAATCCGATGTCCGCGCCTGGACCTGCACCTGCTCGCGCAAATCGGCGATCAGCGCGTCGACGACGTTGCCGACGCCGAAGGCGGCGCGATCGGCAAAGCCGGCGGCGTAGTTCGGCAGCGGCACACAGTGACGACGCAACTTCTGCGGCAGCGACTTCAGCAGCAATTGCGCCTTTTCCTTGATCATGCCCGGCACCAGCCATTCGCAGCGGCGCGCATCGACCTGATTCAGTGCATAGAGCGGTACGGTTAACGTGACCCCGTCGCGGGGCGATCCCGGCTCGAAGTGATACGACAGCCCCATGTCGACACCGGCGATCGACGTCTTTTTCGGGAACATGTCCGTCGTGACGCCTGCAGCCTCATGGCGCATCAGATCGTCACGCTGCAAATACAGCAGTTTCGCGTTATCGCGCGACGCTTCGCGGTACCACTTCTCGAACGCGACGCCGGTGTAAATCCCGTCAGGCAGCGCCTGATCGTAGTAACCAAAGATCAGTTCATCGTCGACGAGCACGTCTTGCCGGCGCGACTTGTGTTCGAGCTGCTCGATATCGGCAAGCAGCTTGCGGTTGTGCGCAAAGAACGGCAACCGCGTCTCGAACTCGCCTTCGACCAGCGCACCCCGGATAAACAATTCGCGCGCACGTGCGGGATCCTGCCGGCCGAACGCGACCCGACGCCGGTTGTAGACCGTCAAGCCGTAGAGCGTGCCGCGCTCATAGGCGCTCACCTGCGCTGCCTTCTTTTCCCAGTGGGGTTCCGACTGCGACGTCTTGATCAAATGCCGGCCGACGCGCTCAATCCAGTCCGGCTCGATCTTCGCAATGCCGCGCGCGAACAGGCGGCTCGTCTCGACAAGCTCCCCGGCCATCACCCATCGACCGGCCTTCTTGGCAAGCGCCGAGCCCGGCCAGATATGAAACTTGATGCCGCGCGCACCGAGATAGTGAGGCTCGTCGTCGGCCTTCACGCCGATATTGCCGAGCAGTCCGGTCAGCAGCGACCAGTGAACCTGTTCGAACGTCGCTTCGCTCTCGTTGAGGCGCCAGCCCATCTCGCGCACCACCGTCAGCAGCTGACTGTGCACATCGCGCCATTCGCGCAAGCGCAGATGCGACAAGAAATTCGCGCGGCATGCGTCGACGAGCTGCCGGTTTGACTTTTTGTGCGCGACCGCCTCTTCGAACCATTTCCAGATCCGCAGCCATCCAAGAAATTCGGAGCGTTCGTCGACGAATTTCTTGTGTGCCTGATCGGCGGCTTCCTGTGCTTCGATCGGCCGGTCGCGCGGATCCTGCACCGACAGCGCGCTCGCGATGATCAGCAACTCGTTGAGCGCCTGATGATCGCGCGCGGCCAGAATCATGCGTCCGATCCGCGGGTCGAGCGGCAGCCGGGCCAATTCCCGCCCCGTCGGCGTCAGCGCATTGTCGTCGTCGGTCGCCCCGAGTTCGTTGAGCAGCTGATAGCCATCGGCGATTGCGCGCCCGGGCGGCGCCTCGAGGAACGGAAAGCGCTCGATATCCGTCAGGTGCAGCGACTTCATGCGCAGGATGACGGCTGCAAGCGACGAACGCAGGATTTCCGGATCGGTAAATCGTGCGCGCGCGACAAAATCCGCCTCGTCATACAGGCGAATGCAGACGCCGTTCGCGACGCGACCGCACCGGCCCGCGCGCTGGTTGGCCGCCGCCTGCGACACCGGCTCGATCTGAAGTTGCTCGACCTTGTTGCGATACGAATAACGTTTGACGCGAGCGGTGCCCGCGTCGACGACATACCGTACACCCGGCACCGTCAGTGACGTTTCCGCAACATTGGTCGCCAGCACGATGCGCCGTGCGTTCGACGGTTTGAACACGCGCTCCTGCTCGGCGGCCGACAGGCGCGCGAACAGCGGCAGGATCTCAGTGTGCGGCGGGTGGTGTTTGCGCAGCGCCTCGGCCGCGTCACGGATCTCGCGCTCGCCGGGCAGAAAGACGAGCACGTCGCCCGGACCTTCGCGGCACAGCTCGTCGACCGCGTCGACGATCGCGTCGTGCAGATCCCGTTCCTGAGCGCGCTCCTGCGCACGCGTGGTGCGCTCCGGCGCGCGCGGCGCCGGTTTGTTGCCGGCGTCGCCCTGCGCACCGCCTGCCTGACCCGCCGCGCGTGCCGCATGATCATCGGCCACGGGCTGGTACCGGATCTCGACCGGATACAACCGTCCGCTGACTTCGATGACGGGCGCCGGCCGCTCGTCCGAGCCGAAGTGGCGCGCGAAGCGCTCGGCGTCGATCGTCGCCGACGTGATGATCAGCTTCAGATCGGGGCGCTTGGGCAGAATCTGCTTCAGATAGCCGAGCAGAAAGTCGATATTCAGGCTGCGTTCGTGCGCTTCGTCGATGATCAGCGTATCGTAGGCGCGCAACAACGGGTCCGTCTGGGTTTCAGCCAGCAGAATCCCGTCTGTCATCAATTTGACCGACGCACCCGGAGCAAGATTGTCGTTGAACCGGACCTTGTAGCCGACGACTTCGCCGAACGGCGTCTTGAGCTCTTCCGCAATGCGCCTTGCGGTCGCGCTCGCGGCGATCCGTCTCGGCTGCGTGTGGCCGACGAGCCCGGCGCCGCCCGCGCCGCGTCCGCGGCCGAGCGACAGGCAGATTTTAGGAAGCTGCGTCGTCTTGCCCGAACCCGTTTCACCGGACACGATGACGACCTGATGATTCGCGATCGCGCGCGCAATCTCCTCCCGTCGCCCGGAAACGGGCAGCTCGGGGGGGAACTCGATCGGCGGCACGGGGTTCGCGACGATCTCGCGGGCTGGCCGCGGGGCGTTTTTCGGCCTGGGGCCGGGCGCCTTTTGGGGCGCGCTTTCACCGACATTCGACATGGGCGCGCATTATAATCCCGCCATGAATTCGCAAACCGATCTCGTTACCCTGCCCGAGGCCACCGACCATTCCCAATTCGTCGAATGGTTGCGATCGGTCGCGCCTTACATTCACGCGTTCCGCAACAAGACCTTCGTCGTCGCTTTTGGCGGCGAGCTCGTCAAGGAAGGCGGACTGAATGCGCTGGTGCAGGATCTTGCCTTGCTCCACGCGATGGGCATGCATATCGTGCTCGTTCACGGCTCGCGTCCCCAGGTTGAAGAGCAACTCCAGCTTCACCAGGTCGAATCGCAGTTCGCGCTCGGCATGCGCATCACCGACCTGCGCGCGCTCGAAGCCGCCAAAGAGGCGGCCGGTGAAGTTCGGCTCGATATCGAAGCCGCGATCAGCCAGGGGCTGCCGAACACGCCGATGGCGCACGCGCGCATCAGCATCATCTCCGGCAACTTCGTGACCGCGCGACCGGTCGGTATCCTCGAAGGCGTCGACTTCCAGCACACGGGCGTCGTGCGCAAGATCGATGCCGACTCGCTGCGCCAGTCCCTGTCGAGCCCCGGCCGCAAAATGGTGCTGCTGTCGCCGCTCGGTTTCTCGCCGACCGGTGAGGCGTTCAATTTATCGATGGAAGATGTCGCGTCGTCGGTCGCGATCGCGCTGCGCGCGGACAAGCTGATCTTCCTGACGGAGATGCCCGGCATCACCGACGAAAGCGGCGATTTGCTGCGCGAGCTGTCACTCGAGGAGGCGCAGCAGATTCACGAAGGGCTCGAGCCCGAGACCGACGCCGCCAGTTACCTGAAGCACGCGATCCGCGCCTGCCGCGGCGGTGTGCCCCGTGCGCATATGGTGCCGTATCTGCTCGACGGTAGCGTGCTGCTCGAGCTGTTCCTCCACGACGGCGTCGGCACGATGATTTCGTACGAAAATCTCGAGAGCCTGCGCGAAGCGTCGTCGGATGACGTCGGGGGCATCCTCCAGCTCATCGAACCGCTCGAGGTCGACGGCACACTCGTGCGCCGTGGCCGGCACCAGATCGAACGCGACATCGATCACTTCTCCGTGATCGAGCACGATGGCGTGCTGTTCGGCTGCGCCGCGCTATATCCGTATCCGCAGGAGCGCATCGGCGAGATGGCTTGCCTGACCGTCGCACCCGAAGCGCAGGGCTCGGGCGACGGCGAACGGCTGCTCAAGCGCATCGAGCAACGCGCGCGGGCACGCGGCCTGAACCGCCTGTTCGTGCTGACGACCCGGACCGAGCACTGGTTCCTCAAGCGAGGATTCGTCAAGGCAAGCGTCGAAGACCTGCCTGAAGACCGTCGCAAGTTTTATAACTTTCAGCGAAGATCACTCGTGTTGATCAAACAGCTGTAATCCCCACCGAACGCGACAACACGTTCAACCCGAGATTGGAGAAGCATCACGATGGCACGCACTGTTCATTGCGCGAAACTGAACAAGGACGCAGAAGGTCTGGATTTCCCGCCGGTACCCGGCGAGTTGGGCAAGCGCATTTACGAAGGCATTTCGAAGGAAGCGTGGCAAGGCTGGCTCAAGCAGCAAACGATGCTGATCAACGAAAATCGCCTCAATATGGCCGATTCGCGCGCACGCCAGTATTTGCTCAAGCAAACCGAGAAGTATCTGTTTGGCGAAGGCGCCGACACCGCGTCGGGTTTCGTTCCGCCTGAAAGCGCCTGAGATCCCGTGCGGCTGATGACCTGATTGATGACCTGACTCATGGCCTGACTGATGATTCGAACGTTGGTCCGGATCGTCGTTGGGTCATTCTCCGCATCATCTGCGTCATCTGCATCATTTGCGTCATTTGCATCATCAGTGCCGGCTCGCCGGCCTCTGCATCCGATCTTGCCTCGGCGACTGCAGCGATTCCCTCACTGACTTCTGATTTGCGAACCGAGCCCCATCGTGTATCTGCCTGAAGCATTCGAAGAATCGAAACCGGACGCCTTGCATGCGCTAATTCGCGCCAACCCTCTCGGCGCGGTGATCATTCATACGGAAGACGGACTGGATGCCAATCACCTGCCTTTCCTGCTCGACATCGATGAGCACGGCAAGGCGGTGCTGCGCGGACACGTCGCGCGCAAGAATGCATTTGCCACGCTGAGCACGGCCGGCACCGATACGCTGGTGATCTTCGAGGGACCCTCGGCTTACATCTCGCCCAATTGGTATCCGAGCAAGCAGACGACGCACGAGGTCGTGCCGACCTACAACTATGCGGTCGTTCACGTACACGGAAAGCTGACGCCGATCGACGACCCTCGGTGGGTGCGTGGGCTTGTCGCACGCCTGACTCAGCGCATGGAGTCGACCCAGCCCAAGCCCTGGAAAATGGGCGATGCACCGTCTGACTATCTCGATCAGATGATCGAGAAAATCGTCGGCATCGAAATCACGGTCGACCGAATGATCGGCAAGTGGAAAATGAGCCAGAACAGGACGGCCGAGGATCGCGCTGGCGTCGTGCAAGGGCTCGCCAGCACGGGTTCGCCCGTCGATGCCGAGGTCGCAGCGATTGTGCGACGTGAGGCCTAGGGGCCTTCGCCCCTGGCCTGTCGACGCGTAACCACGAGTCGCCGACTCTTAGTCGATTGATTGGTCGGCGATTGGTCGGCGATTAGTAAGCGATTGGTCGGCGATTAGTAGTCGACGCGATCCACGCCGTCCGGCGTGCCAAGCAGACAGATATTCGCGCCACGCAGCGCGAACAGCCCCGAAGTCACCACGCCCGGCCAGTTATTGATCTCGGCTTCCAGCGCAACCGGATCGTCGATACGCAGCGATTGCACGTCGAGAATCCAGTTGCCGTTGTCGGTGATAAACGTGCTGCCGTCCTTCGCCTTGCGCAGCTTCGGCTCGCCGTCCATTGCGACGAGGCGGCGCGCGATCGCCGAGCTCGCCATCGGAATCACTTCGACGGGCAGCGGAAATTTGCCGAGCTGCTCGACGCGCTTGCTCTGATCGACGATGCACACGAAGGTCTGCGCCACCGCCGCGACGATCTTCTCGCGCGTGAGCGCCCCGCCCCCGCCCTTGATCATATGGCCCTGCGCGTCGATTTCATCGGCGCCGTCGACATAGACCGGCAACGTTTCGACGTCGTTGAGCTCCAGAATCTCAAAGCCGTGATTGCGCAGGCGCTCGGTGCTTGCGACCGAACTCGACACCGCACCGCGAAAGCGATCCTTATGGACCGCGATCTCGTCGATAAAGAAGTTGGCCGTCGAGCCCGTGCCGACGCCGAGCACGGCACCGTGCGCCACATTGGACAGGACATAGTTGGCGGCCGCGCGGCCTACCAGGTGTTTGAGTTCGTCTTGATTCATGGTCGGCACCGCAAAAGAACAGAGGCGCGTAGTGTATCGGACAGCGAGGTGATCGGACTACCTGCGAGGCAGAGCATGCGCTGTGCCCGGGGTAAGGACTCTCGACGTTGAGCCTTGGTCGTCGGGTCTTGGTCGCCGGGCCTTGGTCGTTCAACCAATGGGCAGGGTCGGTAACGACTCGCCTCGCGGCGCCCGCCCGCTAGCTTTCTGCGTTACCGGATTCGGACAACAACACCGGCAGGCACTCCGCAGCCTTCTGATAGAGCACGATATCGGCGTCGTGATCGAGGTCGCTGCGCTGGGGATTGACGATGATGACGCGCGCGCCGTGCTCCGCGGCGACAGTCGGAAGGCCTGCCGCCGGATAGACCATGCCGGACGTCCCGACGACCAGGCAGATGTCGCACGAAGCCGCAGCCTCATGCGCGGCTTCGAATGCGCGCTCAGGCAAGGCCTCGCCGAACCAGACGACCGCCGGACGCACCAAAGCCCCGCATGTCTCGCATTGTGGCGGCGCGTTGTCATTGGATGATCGGGCCACCTCGATCGAGCACCGCCCGCAGCCGCGAAACCAGGTGTTCTCGAACAGATTGCCGTGAAGCTCGATGACGTCGCGACTACCCGCACGCGCATGCAGGCCGTCGACATTCTGCGTGGCGAGCGTCATCGTGCGACGTGCCTGCCACCGCGAGAGCGCGAGATGGGCGGCATTGGGCTCGGCGCGCGAAACGAGTTCACGACGATGCGCATACCACTGCCAGACTAGCGCAGGGTCACGTGCAAACGCATCCGGCGTGGCGAGATCAAGCGGATCGTAGCGGGCCCAGAGCCCCGTCTGCGCATCGCGAAACGTGGGCACACCGCTTTCGGCCGATATGCCTGCCCCCGTCAGCACGAACAGATGACGCGCGTTGACGATCCACTCATGTGCGCGCGTCATGGGATGCCCAGTGTTGAACGCGCGCAGGCTCATGGTGGGCGTTACCCCTTCGCTATGCCGGCCACGGTTCGCTGGCGAACGGCCTCGAACAGGCACACGCCGCTCGCGACCGACACGTTCAGACTCTCGACGCTGCCGGCCATCGGGATATGCATCAACATATCGCACGTCTCACGCGTCAGACGTCGCATGCCTTCGCCTTCGGCACCCATCACAATGGCGATCGGGCCGTCGAGCTTGGTGTCGTACACAGACTCGGACGCCTCATCATCGGTGCCGATCACCCAGACGCCGGCTTCCTGAAGCTCGCGGATGGCGCGTGCGAGATTGGTGACCGTGATGTAAGGCACCGTTTCGGCGGCGCCACTCGCAACCTTGGCCGCCGTCGCATTCAGTCCGACAGCGCGATCGCGCGGCGCGATCACGGCATGTGCGCCAGCTGCATCGGCGACACGCAGGCATGCGCCGAGGTTGTGAGGATCGGTCACGCCATCGAGCACCAGCAGCAAGGCCGGGCCCGAGACGCCGTCGAGCAGTTCGGCCAGATTCTGCGCAAGCGCGATATCTTCAGCGCGCGCAACGACACCCTGGTGCCGGTCGTTCCCGGTGAGCCCTTGCAGACGCTGTGCGTCTGCCGCAATGACCCGCACGCCCGCCGCCTCGGCTTGCGCGAGAAAATCCATCATCCGGCGATCACGCCGGGTCGGGTCATAGAGAATCTCTTCGATCGTCGACGCATCGTGGCGCATGCGCGCGGTGACGGCGTGAAAACCATAGAGAACTTTGAGACGGGCCATCGAGGTGCAACCTTTCTAGAGAAATCAATCAACAATCAAAACACGGGCGTCGCGAATTCGACGCCCGTCAGATACTGCGTGTTCTTCCCGTGCATCGCCGAGCGGCGATCGCGGGCCGTGCTCGCTTAATACTTGCGCGTGCGCTTCTTTGCCGCAGGCGTGGCCGCGCGCTTCTTGGCGGCCGGTTTGGATGAACGCCCCGACTCGCTCGAGCGCGATCCCGACTTGCGCGATTCGCCGCGACCGGAACCGGATTCGCCACGACCCGAACCGATTTCGCCGCGACCCGCACCGTTCAGTTGCCGGATCGCCGGCCCACCGCCGGACGCACCGCCCTTGCCAACCCGTTCCGTCGCGCCCGCTCGTTCTGCCTTGTCGGGCATCCCGCGAGCCGCCGTGATCGCTTTGGAAGGCGTGTCGCGCACGAGCCGGAAGTCGATCTTGCGTGCATCGAGATCCACGCGGCTCACCTGAACGCGCACGCGATCCGACAAGCGATAGCGAATCCCCGTGCGCTCGCCGCGCAGCTCGTTCTTGATCTCGTCGTACTGGAAATAGTCCGAGCCGAGCTCCGTCACATGGACGAGCCCTTCGATAAACAACGAGTCGAGCTGCACGAAAATGCCGAACGACGTCACGCCGTTGACCATGCCGCCGTATTCCTCGCCGAGCTTGTCGCGCATGAAGTAGCACTTGAGCCACGCTTCGACGTCGCGAGAAGCCTCATCGGCACGGCGCTCGTTCGCCGAGCAATGCATGCCGAGTTCTTCCCAGATCGCCACGTTCGAACGGCTGCGGCCGCGCGCGTTGTCGTCTTCGCGTTGCATGGCTCGCGCAGCCGGCGACAACGCCGTGTTGAGCACGACGTCATGCGACACCTCGGGCTGATACTTGCGGCGCGAGAGGATCGAACGGATCACGCGATGCGTCAGCAGATCGGGATAGCGGCGAATCGGGCTCGTGAAATGCGCGTACGCATCGTAGGCAAGACCGAAGTGCCCGATATTGTCGGGGCTGTAGACCGCCTGCTGCATCGAGCGCAGCAGCATCGACTGAAGCATCTGCGCGTCCGGGCGCGTGCGGATTTGCGCCATCAGCGCCGCGTAGTCGCTCGCATGCGGCTTGTCGTTGCCACCGAGCGTCAGGCCGACGCCCCGCAGGAAGCTGCGCAGATTCGCGAGCTTCTCTTCGGTCGGGCCCGCGTGAATCCGGTACAGCCCCGGGTGCTTGTGTCGCTTCATGAAGTCGGCCGCGCAGACGTTCGCCGCGAGCATGCATTCTTCAATGAGCTTGTGCGCGTCGTTGCGCGTGCGCGGCACGATCTGTTCGATCTTGCCCTGCGCGTTGCAGACGATATAGGTCTCGGTCGTATCGAAGTCGATGGCGCCGCGCTTCTGGCGCGCATGCAGCAAGGACTTGTAGACGTTGTAGAGATTCTGCAGATGCGGCAGCAGATCCGCGCGCTTCGCGGCCTCCGGACCCTTCGTGTTGCCGAGCACCGCGGCGACTTCGGTGTAGGTCAGGCGTGCGGCCGAGTGCATGACCGCCGGATAAAACTGGTACGCCTTGATTTCGCCCTTGCTCGTCACAACGAGGTCGCAGACCAGCACGCAACGGTCGACATCGGGATTCAGCGAGCACAAGCCGTTCGACAGTTTCTCGGGCAGCATCGGAATGACGCGGCGCGGGAAATAGACCGACGTGCTGCGTTCGAGTGCATCGACGTCGAGGGCGTCGTTGGGCGTCACGTAGTGCGAGACGTCAGCGATCGCCACGAGCAGTCGATACCCTTCGCCGCGGCCCACCTTGATCGGTTCGCAATAGACCGCGTCGTCGAAGTCGCGCGCGTCTTCGCCGTCGATCGTGACAAGCGGAACATCGCGCAGATCGACACGATGACTCAGGTCGCTGCCTTTGACTTCATCGGGCAACTGAGCAGCTTTGGCGAGCGCCGGCTGGCTGAACTCATACGGAACGCCGTACTTGCGAACGGCGATCTCGATCTCCATGCCCGGGTCGTCGATCTCGCCGAGCACTTCGATCACACGGCCGAGCGGCTGCGAATGACGGCTCGGGAAGTCTGTGATTTCGACACTGACGACCTGGCCGACGCGCGCCTTGCCCTGCGTGCGCGATGTGATCAGGATGTCGTGGCCGATGCGTTTGTCTTCGGGTGCGACCAACAGCACGCCGTTTTCATTGAGCAGACGGCCGATGACCTGGCGATTCGCGCGATCAGTGACTTCAACGATATGGCCTTCCGGGCGACCGCGGCGATCGTAGCCGACGATGCGCGCGAGCACGCGATCGTTGTGCATGACCTTCTGCATCTCGGCGTTCGCGAGAAACAGATCGTCCTGCCCGTCGTCGCGGATCAGGAAACCGTATCCGTCGCGGTGACCTTGTACGCGGCCTGCGACGAAGTTCGACGGATGCGTGAGCTGGTAGTAGCCGCGCTTGTCGAGCCGGAGTTGGCCGTCGCGTTCCATCGCGGCAAGCCGCTTGAGAAAGCCTTCGCGCTCCTGTCGCTTGATCGCGAGGGCTTCTGCGATATCGTTGGCCGCCAGCGGCGCTTCGGTCGTGCGCAACACGCCGAGGATTTCCTCACGGCTGGGAATCGGGTAAGGGTATTTACTCAAGGGCGGGTCGGCGCGAAGGTGAGTCTGTTCTGTGAAGTGTAAAAAGACTGAAATCGATTCTATCACCAGCCTTTGTCCGTACAGCGTGCGGCGTGGGCGCGGCGAGCTGTTGGAACCTGCGATGTCGCTCGATCTTTGGGCGCGTCTGCTCAAACGAAAGAAAAGCGTGCGGGGGTGTTGACAGATTCCGAGAAGCCCGGAATAATCGCTGCTTCGCTGTTCGAGAAACAGCAAGCAGTAAGCAGTGCCCAGATGGCGGAATTGGTAGACGCACTAGGTTCAGGTCCTAGCGGTGGCAACACTGTGGAGGTTCGAGTCCTCTTCTGGGCACCAATATATGAAAGCCTGTGATCGCAAGATCACAGGCTTTTTCATTTTCCGCCCAGAAAGGAAAGCCCTGAGGGCTTTCCGTGGGGACTCGAAAGGCCTTGCTTGCAAGCAAGGCCGGGGTCGCGCTCGTGTGACCGAGTCCTCTTCTGGGCACCAAGATTCGGAACGCCGTGATCGCAAGATCACGGCGTTTTTCGTTGGTCGGTTGAGTCGTGTTGTTGTGGTTGTTTCGTGAAGTCTTCGAAGTCTTAAGAGACGTTGTTGAGCGCGGTTTATGTGTGTCGGCATCAAGTCCGAATTAATGATTGACACATATGAAGACGCCGCTACAATGGCGGCCTTGCTTAAGACAGCAAGCAAGCCCAGATGGCGGAATTGGTAGACGCACTAGGTTCAGGTCCTAGCGGTGGCAACACTGTGGAGGTTCGAGTCCTCTTCTGGGCACCAATTTAAAAGCCGTGATCGCAAGATCACGGCTTTTTTCATTATTCGGCCCAGAAAGTAACGTGCCTGCGCACGTTACGCGAGGACTCGAAAGACTTTGCTTGCAAGCAAAGTCGGGGTCGCGCTCGCGTGACCGAGTCCTCTTCTGGGCACCAATATATGAAAGCCTGTGATCGCAAGATCACAGGCTTTTTCATTTTTCCGCCCAGAAAGGAAAGCCCTGAGGGCTTTCCGTGGGGACTCGAAAGGCCTTGCTTGCAAGCAAGGCCGGGGTCGCGCTCGTGTGACCGAGTCCTCTTCTGGGCACCAATTTAAAGGTCGTGATCGCAAGATCACGACCTTTTTCATTATTCCGCCCAGAAAGTAACGTGCCTGCGCACGTTACGTGGGGACTCGAAAGGCTTTGCTTGCAAGCAAAGCCGGGGTCGCGCCCGTGTGACCGAGTCCTCTTCTGGGCACCAATACAAAAGCCTGTGATCGCGAGATCACAGGCTTTTTTCATTGCAAGTGTCCCCGGGTCTGTTACGTATCGTCGTGGGGATACAAGCGTCGGTCTGCACAACGTCATAGAATCTTCCGCAGGGCCCGATGACATGAACGGGCCTTTCCACCCATGGGTAGCCGACGATGACCGACAACGGCGCGAAGGACGTGCAGTTCCGCTGCAGGGACAGCTATGTCCTGCAAGGGCATCTGTGGTCGAGCGCCGAATCCGCGCACGCGGCTGTCGTCATCGTCAATCCCGCAACCGGCGTGCTCGCCCGGTATTACCACCACCTCGCACGATTCCTTGTGCGACACGGTTTCGATGTCATCACCTACGACTATCGGGGCATTGGACGTTCACGCCCTGCTCGGCTTCGCGGCTCGGGCATCCAATGGCGCGACTGGGGAGAACTCGATTTCGATGCAGTGATCCGGTGGTCATGCGAGCACTTTCCTGACTCGCAACACCTTGTGATCGGCCACAGCATTGGCGGTTTTCTTCCGGGCATGGCGGAATCAGCCACCGCGATCGATCGCATGCTGACGGTCGGTGCGCAGTACGCGTACTTTCGTGATTACGCGCCGCGACATCGCGCGCGGCAACTCGTCAAATGGCACGTCGTGATGCCCATCCTGACCTTGTTATGTGGCCGCTTTCCCGGCCGCAAACTGGGCTGGCTCGAAGATCTGCCCGCGGGGGTCGCCAACGAGTGGGCGTTCCGGGGCGCCGATATGGAGTCGAGCTATCCGTCACGCGATCGCGAGCCGATGCTCGCGCGCTTCGCCGCGGTGAGTGCGCCGATCACGGCGCTTGCCACACGCGACGACGACTTCGCGACGCTCGCGGCCATGCGCCGGACCACGCGTTACTACCGGTCCAGCGATCGCACGATCGCAATCCTCGACCCCGACGAACTGGGTTACACGGAGATCGGGCACTTCGGGCTTTTTCACTCACGCCACGAGAATGATTTCTGGCAAGGTCTGCTGCAGTGGCTGCAGACCGGCGCGCATCCATGGCCGTCGAAGATCGTCGAACGCGCGCCCGCCGAAGCTAACAGTGCGGAACATCCTGCATCCGCATCCGGCGTTCACGCATCCGGCACATTAGATACATCGGGCACTTCGATGCGCCCGATGTCAGCCCCGGAGAAGCCCGACCCGGACTCAGCCGAGATCAGTGCTTCGCCAGTTCCGCGTCGATCGCAGCCAGCAGAGCCGGCGAGTCCGCCGGCGTGTCAGGCGAGAAGCGATTGACGACCGTGCCGTCGCGGCCAATCAGGAATTTCTCAAAGTTCCAGAGCACATCCGGAACTGCGTTCGTTTCGATGCCGTGACCCGAGAGGCGCTCGCGGAACGGGCCGTCGCCCGTCGCGTTCGGGAACGTCGTCGTCAACGACTTGTAAAGCGGGTGTTGATCGTCCCCGACCACCGACACCTTCGAGAACATCGGGAACGTCACGTCAAACGTCGACGTGCAGAACGCCTTGATCTCTTCGTTGCTGCCCGGCTCCTGGCCTTTGAAGTTGTTGGCCGGAAAACCCAGAATCTCAAGGCCTTGGGCCTGCTTGTCCCGGTACAGGGCTTCGAGCCCGTCGTACTGCGGCGTCAATCCGCACTTCGACGCCACATTGACGACGAGCAGCACCTTGCCCTTGTACTGCCCGAGCGTTTGCGGCGCGCCGTCGATGGATTGGACCGGAATGTCGTACAGCGTCTCGCTCATGGGATGTCTCGCGCATGGAAGTTAGGGGAGCGCGCGGCGCACTATCGAGCCCACTATCGGACCCGACACCGAGCCGCGCGAACGCAGTCTGCCACGAAGACGTGACGGTTGCTCGAACCCGCTACGATGCGCGCCCGGTTCACAGCGGTCTGCTGCGGGCTATCGACATCCCGCGCAGGTCCCGGAGTTCACGCCATCTCCCTACGCTTCGGTCTGCGCCTCGCTCTGCGCAGCCGACTCGTCGCCGAACGACGGTGTCCCGCGTGCGAGCACGGGCCCCAGCGCCATGCCCGTATGGCTCACGGGCAACGTCACCAGGCGCTCGGGCGTCGTCGCCGCGACGATCGTGCCGCCCTGCACTCCGCCCTCCGGCCCGAGGTCCAGAATCCAGTCGGCCTCCGCAATCACATCGAGATCGTGCTCGATGACCAGCACGCTGTGTCCGCCGTTGACCAGCCGGTGCAGCACCTTGATCAGGCGTGCGACGTCCGCCATATGCAGGCCCACCGTCGGCTCGTCGAGCACGTAGAACGTATGCGGCGCCTTTTGACCACGGCGGCCGATATCGTCACGCACCTTCGAGAGTTCCGATACGAGCTTGATGCGCTGCGCTTCGCCGCCGGACAAGGTCGGCGACGGCTGTCCAAGCGTCAGGTAGCCCAGCCCGACATCCTTCATCAACTGCAGCGGATGCGCGATCTGCGTGACGGCCGAGAAGAACTCGACCGCTTCGTCGATCTCCATCGTCAGCACTTCGCCGATATTCTTGCCGCGCCACGTGACCGCCAGCGTTTCGGGATTGAAGCGCTGGCCATGGCACACGTCGCAAGGCACTTTGACGTCAGGCAGGAAGCTCATGCCGATCGTGCGCACACCCTGCCCCTCGCAAGCGGGGCAACGTCCGTCGCCGGTATTGAACGAGAAGCGCGACGCGGTATAGCCGCGCGCCTTCGCTTCGAGCGTTTCGGCGAACATCTTGCGGATCGTGTCCCACACGCCGATATACGTCGCCGGGCACGAGCGCGGCGTCTTGCCGATCGGTGTCTGATCGACTTCGAGCACACGATCGATCGCCTCGAACCCTGAAATCGAACTGCAACCGTGCCACGCATACTTGACGTCGAACTTGGGGCGCGGCGCAGTGCGCGCGAGCACGCTCGACTTGCGCGACGCCTTGGGTTGCTCGACTTGAGCGGCCGCCCTCGCACGACGCGTCGCAGGCGACGACAACACCGAACGTCCGACGGCATCGAGCAGATTGGTCATCAACACATCGCGTGCAAGTGTCGACTTGCCCGATCCGCTGACGCCGGTGATCGCCACGAGGCGCGCCAACGGCAGGGTCGCCGTGACGTTGCGCAGATTGTGCAGCGTCGCGTCGTGCACGGTCAGCCACTGCTCGGGCACCGCCGCTTCGCGTGCACGAGCCGCCCTGACCTCACGCCTTGGCTGCAAGGGATGCAGTTGCGGATGCGCGAGGAAGCGGCCTGTCAACGAGTCTTCGTGCGCAGCAAGATCCGAAACGCCGCCTTCGGCAACGAGATGACCCCCACGCTTGCCGGCCCCGGGACCGATATCGATGATGTGATCCGCGCGGCGGATCGTGTCTTCGTCATGCTCGACGACCACGAGCGTGTTGCCCTTGTCGCCCAGCTTGCGCAAGGCATTGAGCAGGATCTGGTTGTCGCGCGGGTGCAGGCCGATCGTCGGTTCGTCGAGCACATAGCACACGCCCTGCAAGTTGCTGCCGAGCTGCGCGGCAAGACGGATACGCTGGGCTTCACCCCCCGACAGCGTGGGTGCGGCGCGATCGAGCGTCAGATAGCCGAGCCCGACTTCTTCAAGGAACTCGAGCCGTCCGCGAATTTCGCTGACCACGTCGCGTGCGATATCGGCTTCACGCCCTTGCAAGGCGAGGCCCTGAATCCACTCGCGCGTATCCGTCACGGTCCACTGCGCCACCAACGCGATCGACTGTTCATCGAAGGTCACCGCGCGAGCCACCGGGTTCAGGCGCGTGCCTTCGCAATCCGGGCACGGCTCGCTGCCCACGCCTTCGGGCTCCTGCTCCTCGGACGGAATCGTCTGCTCGCGCCCGCGTTCGTCGCCCGCCAGCAGCGTGTCGTCGAACGCCGCGCGCTGCTCGCGTGTGAGCTTGAGGCCCGTGCCGACGCAGGTCGTGCACCAGCCATGCTTGCTGTTGTACGAGAACATGCGCGGATCGAGTTCGGGATAGCTCGTGCCGCAGACCGAACAGGCGCGCTTGGTAGAAAACACCTTCGTCGCGCCGACGCTCGCCGTGCCTTGCTTGCCGTTCATCGCGGCGCCCAGATCATCGAGCGGCGCGAGCACATGCATGATCCCCTTGCCGACCTCGAGCGTCTGCGCGAGCAAGGCACGCAGTTGCGCTTCGTTCTCGGCGGAGACCACAAGGTCACCCACCGGCAATTCGATCGTGTGCTCCTTGAACCGGTCGAGACGCGGCCACGGATCGACCGGCAGGAATTCGCCATCCACGCGCAGATGCGAGTTGCCTCGCGCCTTGGCCCATTTCGCCAGATCGGTATAGACGCCCTTTCGATTGACCACCAGCGGCGCGAGCAGGCCGATATGCTGACCCTTGTAGTCACGCAACAGCTGCGCGGCGATCGATTCGGGACTCTGCGAAGATACGGCCGTGCCGTCGTGAATGCAGTGCTGGATCCCGAGCTTCACATAGAGCAGGCGCAAGAAGTGCCAGACCTCGGTCGTCGTGGCAACGGTACTCTTGCGTCCGCCGCGCGACAGACGCTGCTCGATGGCCACCGTTGGCGGAATACCGAACACCGCGTCGACTTCCGGTCGCCCCGCGGGCTGGACAATCGACCGCGCGTAAGCGTTGAGTGACTCGAGATACCGCCGCTGACCTTCGTGAAACAGAATATCGAACGCGAGGGTCGATTTGCCCGAGCCCGAAACGCCGGTCACGACATTGAACTTGCCGTGCGGGATATCGACATCGAGCGCCTTGAGGTTGTGCTCGCGCGCGTTGACGATACGCACGACGTCTTCGCCTTCAAGTTCGCGCCGCGCTTTTTGCGAAGCCTTGATCGCCGATTGAAGCGGCAGCCCATGACCCGCATCGCCACCGGACAGCACCGCGCGGTCGTAGTCGAGCAGCGCTTGTCCGGTGTGCGACTGCGCGCAAGCCCGGACATCGTCGGGCGATCCGACGCACAAGACCTCACCACCGCCTTCGCCGCCTTCGGGTCCGAGGTCGATCAGCCAGTCGGCGGAGCGAATCACGTCGAGATTGTGCTCAATCACGATCAACGAATGGCCGCCATCGAGCAGCTTGCGAAACGCGCGCATCAGCTTGGCAATATCATCGAAGTGCAGACCGGTCGTCGGCTCGTCGAACATGAACAGCCGGCCCTTGCGTGCGCCGCGACGCGCACCCACCGCACCCTCGGCAGCCGTTTCCGCAAGAAAGCCTGCGAGCTTGAGCCGCTGTGCCTCGCCACCCGACAGCGTCGGAACGGGCTGGCCGAGCTTCACATACTCGAGTCCCACATCGACGATCGGTTGCAGCACGCGCAAGACTTCAGGGTCGTCGCGGAACAACGACGTCGCTTCCGATACCGTCAGCTCAAGGACATCGGCGACGTTGAGTTCCCGCACGACGCCATCCTGCATCGCGCGTTCGATGCGAATCTCGAGAATTTCGGGGCGATAGCGCGTGCCATCGCAATCCGGGCATCGCAGATAAACGTCGCTCAGGAACTGCATCTCGACGTGCTCGAAGCCCGAGCCTCCGCATGTCGGGCAGCGTCCGTCTCCGGCGTTGAAACTGAACACGCCGGGGCCGTAGCCGCGCTGAAGGGCCAGCGGCGCCTTGGCGAACAGCTTGCGGATTTCGTCGAACGCACCCACGTAGCTCGCGGGGTTCGAACGCGCCGTCTTGCCGATCGGCGACTGATCGACAAAGATGACATCGGCCACTTCGTCGGCGCCCGACAACGAATCGAACGCGCCGGGTGCCTCGGTCGGTTTGCCGAAATGTCGCGCAAGCGCCGGGTGCAACACGTCCTGCAACAGCGTCGACTTGCCGGAGCCCGACACGCCTGTCACGCACACGAGGCGTTGCAACGGAATCTCAACCGTCACGTTGCGCAGATTGTGTTCGCGCGCGCCCTTGAGCGTGATCTTCGGCGTGCCCGACTCGACCGGTCGCGCGACCCAGTTCGACGCGTCGGCGACGTGCTTGCGTGCACCCAGGTAGGCGCCGGTCAGCGTATCCGCCTCGCGAATCGCACCCGGCGTGCCGTCGAATACGATCGTGCCGCCCTTCTCGCCCGGTCCGGGCCCCATGTCGATCAGGCGGTCTGCCGCGAGCATGACCGCCGGGTCGTGCTCGACAACCACCAGCGTATTGCCCGCGTCGCGCAGCCGATGCATGGCCTCGACGATCCGGTTCATATCGCGCGGATGAAGCCCGATGCTGGGTTCGTCGAGCACGAACAGCGTCTTGACGAGCGACGTGCCGAGTGCCGTCGTCAGGTTGATCCGTTGTACTTCGCCACCCGACAACGTGCGGCTCTGGCGATCGAGCGTGAGGTAGCCAAGTCCGACGTCGCACAGATACTTAAGCCGCGTGCGGACTTCGCCGAGCAGCAGCTTGAGTGCGTCATCGAGCAGCGTGCTCGGCAGTGTGAGTCGATCGAAGAACGCACGGATGCGGTCGATCGGCATCAACATGAGATCGTGAACGGTCAACCCGGGCAACGATTCAAGCTGCGCGCGCGTCCATTCGACGCCACGCGGCATAAAACGCGATTCAGCCGGCAGCACCGCCGCGGCGTCGTCGGCCGTGCCGAGACGCCACAACATCGGCTCGGTTTTCAGGCGCGCACCACCGCATGCCTCGCACGTTGTGTAGCTCCGGTACTTCGAGAGCAGCACGCGGATATGCATTTTGTAGGCCTTCGACTCGAGGTAGTCGAAGAACCGCCGCACGCCGTACCACTTGCGGTTCCAGTCGCCATTCCAGTCGGGCGCGCCGTTGATGACCCACTTGCGATGCTCATCGCTCATCTCCGCCCACGGCGTGTCGCGCGGAATGCCCGCGGCCGCCGCGTACTTCATCAGGTCGTCCTGCTGCTCTTTCCAGGCGGGCGTCTGAATCGTCTTGATCGCGCCCTGACGCAGCGTCTTACGCTCATCCGGGATTACCAACCCCAGATCGATGCCGATCACGCGTCCAAAACCCCGGCACGTCTCGCAAGCGCCGTAGGCCGAATTGAACGAGAACAACGCCGGTTGCGGGTCGGCGTAACGAATGTCGCTGTCCGGATTGTGCAACCCGGTCGAGAAGCGCCAGATCGCGGGTTCGCCTTCCTCGGCGAGCACGTACACATTCACGCGGCCAGTGCCGCGCTTGAGCGCGGCTTCGATGGCTTCAACGACGCGGACCTTTTCCGTGTTCTGAATCCGGAAGCGATCGGCCACGACATCGAGCAGCTTGCGCTTGCCTTCGGCCGTCGCGATTTCACGCTGGGCCTGCACACGCGTATAACCGCTCGCCGACAGCCATTGCTGCACTTCGTCGTCCGTCGTCGTATCGGGCAACTCCACCGGGAACGTCACGACCAGCCGCGGATCGTTGTCGCGCGTGCGCGCCATAAGTTCGGCGTAGATGGTCTCGGGCGAGTCGTGACGGACCGGCTGGGCGTTCTTGCGATCGAACAGCTGCGCCGCGCGCGCGTAGAGCAGTTTCAGGTGATCGTTCAGTTCGGTCATCGTCCCGACCGTCGAGCGCGAGCTGCGCACCGGATTAGTCTGGTCGATCGCAATCGCGGGCGGGACGCCGTCGACCCGGTCGACGGCCGGACGGTCCATCCGGTCGAGGAACTGACGTGCGTACGCGCTGAACGTCTCGACATAACGACGCTGCCCCTCGGCATACAGCGTGTCGAACACGAGACTCGACTTGCCCGAACCCGATGGCCCGGTCACCACGGTCAACTCGCCGGTGTGCACGTCGACGTCGAGATTCTTGAGGTTGTGCTGACGCGCACCGCGGATACGAATAGCGTTATTCGAAGGCAATTGAACCAACCTTGTCAGTAGATAAGCGAGCGGATGAAGCGCCGCGGCGGTTGCCGCGATCTGCCACCAACAGCCGGCGCGGGGCCGATCACAAAAGCCTTCGACCGTCATACGCCGGGTGCCACTCGCACGATGACGGCATTGTACTGTGCATCCATACAGTAGTGCACCTCTGCCGTCAGGCCAAAAGCGTATCCTGTTGCCGGATTTTCCGCTGGCACCCAGGTGGGCAAGGCCGAAGGCAGTGCAACCGCGCCCGCGCAGATCGACCTCGGCAAACGGGCTTGGGGCTGCTTCAATCGTCTATAATTCTCGTTTTTTCCGGAACAGATTGCGACATGGAAGCCGAACGCCTCAATACGCTCGAAGCGTCAATCAACGACCTGCGCCGTCGCGCGGTCGAACTTCGGGGGTATCTTTGACTACGACGTCAAAGATGCGCGCCTGAACGAAGTCAATAAAGAACTCGAAGACCCCAAGATCTGGGACGATTCGCAGCGCGCGCAGGCACTCGGCAAGGAAAAGAAGCTGCTGGATGGCGTCGTGATGTCGCTGCGCTCACTCGATGAGGACCTGCGCAACGCCGCCGACCTCTTCGAACTCGCTCGCGAAGAAGACGACGAAGACACGCTCGTCGCGGTCGAAGCCGACGTGCAAGGCATCGAGTCGCGTGCGGCCGATATGGAATTCCGCCGGATGTTCTCGAACCCGGCCGATCCGAACAACGCATTTATCGATATCCAGGCTGGCGCGGGCGGCACTGAAGCGCAGGACTGGGCGTCGATGCTGCTGCGTCAATACCTGCGCTATTGCGAACGCAAGGGTTTCAAATCGGAAATCCTCGAACAGTCCGACGGCGAAGTCGCGGGCATCAAGAGCGCGACGATCAAGATCGAAGGCGAATACGCCTACGGCTTCCTGCGCAGCGAAACCGGTGTGCACCGTCTCGTGCGCAAGTCGCCGTTCGACTCGTCGGGCGGGCGGCATACGTCGTTCTCGTCGGTGTTCGTCTACCCCGAGATCGACGATTCGATCGAAGTCGACGTCAACCCGGCCGATCTGCGTATCGATACGTACCGCGCATCGGGCGCCGGCGGTCAGCACATCAACAAGACCGATTCGGCCGTGCGGATCACGCACATCCCGAGCGGCATCGTCGTGCAATGCCAGAACGACCGCTCGCAGCACCGTAACCGCGCGGAAGCGATGGCCATGCTGAAGTCGCGCCTTTACGAAGCCGAGATGCGCAAGCGTCAGGCCGAACAAGACCGGCTCGAGTCGAGCAAGACCGATGTGGGCTGGGGTCACCAGATCCGTTCGTACGTGCTCGACCAGAGCCGGATCAAGGATCTGCGCACGAACGTCGAAATCAGCAACACGCGCTCGGTGCTCGACGGCGATCTCGACGAGTTCATCAGCGCGAGCCTTAAACAGGGCGTCTGACAAAAAGGCGTCTGACCTTTGAGGGCGGCGCTCAGGCGCCGCCCGCGGCATCACCCCCACCGACACCAGACTGCGTCTTCGCGACGCGACACCGTGACCATGACCGACCAGAACACCACCCCGGCCGCCGAAGTGCAGCGCGACGACAATCAGATCATTGCGGAGCGTCGCGAGAAACTTCAGGCGATCCGCGAGCGCGGCGTCGCGTTCCCCAACGACTTCCGGCCGACGCATCACGCGGCAAATCTGCAAACGACCTACGCCGACACCGACAAGGAAGCCCTCGAGGCATCGCCGCTCGAAGTCGCGCTGGCGGGACGCATGATGCTCAAGCGCGTGATGGGCAAGGCGAGCTTCGCGACGGTCAAGGACGGTTCGGGCCAGATCCAGTTCTTCATCACGCCGGCGGACGTGGGTGAAGCGGCTTACGACGCGTTCAAGAAGTGGGACCTCGGCGACATCGTCGCCGCGCGCGGCGTGCTGTTCCGGACGAACAAGGGCGAGCTGTCGGTGCGCTGCACCGAGCTGCGTCTGCTGTCGAAGTCGCTGCGTCCGCTGCCCGACAAGTTCCATGGCCTGTCGGATCAGGAAACGCGCTATCGCCAGCGGTATGTCGACCTGATCGTGACGCCCGAAGCCCGCGATACGTTCATCGCGCGGACCAAGGCCATCTCGTCGATCCGCCGCTTTATGGCGGATGCGAGCTTCCTCGAAGTCGAAACGCCGATGCTGCACCCGATTCCGGGCGGCGCGGCAGCCAAGCCGTTCACCACGCATCACAACGCACTCGATATGCAGATGTTCCTGCGCATCGCGCCGGAGCTGTATCTGAAGCGGCTGGTGGTCGGCGGCTTCGAACGCGTCTTCGAAATCAATCGCAATTTCCGTAACGAAGGCGTGTCGCCGCGACACAACCCCGAGTTCACGATGATGGAGTTCTACGCGGCCTACACCGACTACCGGTGGCTGATGGACTTCACCGAAAGCCTGATTCGCCAGGCGGCCAGCGATGCGCTGGGCAGCGCGACGATCACGTACCAGGGTCGCGAGCTCGATCTGGCCAAGCCGTTCCATCGTCTGACGATCTGCGAAGCGATCCAGAAGTACGCGCCGGACTACACGGACGCACAGCTCGCCGACGTGGCATTCCTGAAGACCGAGCTCAAGAAGTTCGGCGTCAATACGAATGACGCGGCCTTCCTGAATGCCGGTGTGGGTTCGCTCCAGCTCGCCCTGTTCGAAGAGACGGCCGAGTCGCAACTGTGGGAGCCGACGTTCATCATCGACTATCCGATCGAGGTATCGCCGCTCGCGCGCGCCTCCGACACGCAACCCGGCATCACCGAACGCTTCGAACTGTTCATTACGGGCCGCGAAATCGCGAACGGCTTCTCCGAGCTCAACGATCCGGAAGACCAGGCCGCACGCTTCAAGAAGCAGGTCGAACAAAAGGATGCAGGCGACGAGGAAGCGATGTACTTCGACGCCGACTATATCCGCGCGCTCGAATACGGTATGCCCCCGACGGGCGGCTGCGGTATCGGCATCGATCGTCTGGTCATGCTCCTGACCGACAGCGCAAGCATTCGCGACGTGATCCTCTTCCCGCATCTGCGAAAGGAAGATTAAGAAGAAAGGTTTATGCGGTTGAGATTTATGCGATTAAACGTTCGCATAAAGAACATATTGATAAAGCAAGCAATAATTAATTGCTAACACAACGAAATATTGACGAAATGCCGCGAGTGAAATCGCGGCATTTTTATTTGTGCATCAAGACCTTAGTAGTGTGTAGGCACAATAAGCACATTTTGGCAATTACGAGTGACTTTCAGGGTTTCCGCTAGATGTCGCAGTGCGGCACATCCATATAATGGATTGCATGAAACTACACGAACAACGCTTCGGCTTTCTCGTGACGGACGTCGGTCGACTCGTCGGTAAGCTGTTCGACCAACGCGCCAAGCACGTGCTTAGCCTGACCTGCGCTCAGTGCCGGGTCCTCTCCTATCTCGCGAATAACGACGGGATCAATCAGGCCACGCTCGCCGATCTGCTCGATGTGACGCCGATCGCGATCGCACGCTTGCTCGACCGGATGGCTGAAGGTGGCTGGATCGAACGCACCGATCACCCGACCGACCGCCGAGCTCACCAATTACGTCTGACCGCGAAGGCGTATGCGACGCTCGACGCCGCGCATCACGTCGGCGACGGCGTGCGCGACGAAGCGCTCGCAGGTCTGACGGAAGACGAAGTGACGCAGCTGATGCGTTTGCTTCGCAAGGTTCGCGGCAATCTCAGCGATCGCCTCGACGCAATCGATCCCCCCGTCCAGAACCAGGCTGCCTGATCGACGGGCGGCGACGCCGCCCAGCGGCTGTGCGCCGCATCCCTGCAAGTCTTGGGTTGCCTAATCGCGCAACCGTTTGCTACCCCTCCCGAAGTCGTATTTTTCTCCCCAGTCTCGTCGCCCGTAGTCCCATTACCCCAGGCGGTGACCGAGGCGCCTCCCTCTGCTTCGTGCTCCCTGCTCCCTGCTTTCCGTCCCGCGCCTTCGTACTGCGCCTTCGTACTGCGGCACTTTATGTTCGGCGTTATTGTCTGACTAACCTCTCTCACTACATCGCGTTACAAAAAGACAAGGTTTTGCCTTCACGTGCTTGTCAAAATAACGTTGAGCAGATCGAAAGCTGCGTGAAACCGCCCGGAAAGGGCCGACCATCATGAACTCACCCATCGAACCACCGAAATCATCGTCCGCGCCGCGTGCGCGTCTTCATCCGTTGATGGCGACCGCCGCCGTCGCTGTCATCGTCGCGAGTCTGGTTGCGGTCGCAGCCATCACCGGCGTCCTGCCCGGTGCGTCGAGCAAGCCGTCCAACGCCGGCGCCGCGCCGACCGAGCAGGTTGCCGATGCCAATAGCGGTCCCGCGCCTCAGCACGGCGACTCAGCCGCGCCCGCGCCGGCGGACGCGACAGCCAACGCGCCGCAGCCGCAGCCCGCACAGCCAGCGGAACCCCAACCGGCGCCTGCACCGGCACCGGCTCAGGCACAACAGCAGCCGGCGCAGCCCGCCCCGGCGCCGCAACCCCAGGCAGCGCAGGTGCCGCAACCGCCCGCGGCGGCACAACAGTACAACCAGGCGCAGCAGGCACCGGTTCAGCAACGTAGCCCATCCCGCCAACCTGCTCCGAGCTATTGCTCGACATGCGGCACGGTCACGTCGATCGAAGCGGTCAAGGTCGAAGGTCATGGCACCGGCATCGGTGCAGTCGGTGGCGCGGTAGCCGGCGGTCTGGTCGGCAACCAGTTCGGCAACGGCAGCGGCCGCACGGCGATGACCGTGCTCGGCGTCGTAGGCGGCGCGCTCGGGGGCAATGAGGTCGAGAAGAAAGTCCGCAGCTCGACCAACTATCGCGTCAACGTCAGAACGGAAGACGGTCGCACGCACTACTTCACGTATCAGCAGGAGCCGCCGTTCCGGTCAGGAGATCGTGTTCGCATCGAGAACGGTTCGCTGGTCGCCGGCTGACGCAGCCCCGCGGACGCGAGAGACGTGCCGGCCGCACGGCTGCCGGCATGAAAAAAGGGCGATACGCGCATGACGCATATCGCCCTTATCTTTGCTCAACCTGCTTTGCTCAAGCTGCTTGCTCAACGGACGTTGCCGAATGAGCTTTGCTCAGCCCGGTTTGCTGCATCGGCGTTGTTGAACACGCTCTGTCGTACTTGCTGCAAGGGGTTGAGCGCTGTCCAGCGTGTCGCGACCCCGCACACCTCAATAATCCGAGTCCTCGATCCAGGCAGCCTGGATGGCCTCGAGAATCTTCTCGCTCGAACGGTCGGGCGCGTCGTTGAATTCGGGCAGTTCGGTAATCCAGCGATGCAGATCGGTGAACCGCACGTATTGCGGATCGATATCGGGATGCGCGTCGGTCAGGGCCATCGCGATCTCCTGCACATCAGTCCATTTCATTGCTCGCTCCTCAATGGTTTTCTTTCGCGTGATTGATCGTGTATTTCGGAATCTCGACCACGTATTCGCCTTGGGCCGGCATGAGCGCCTGACACGACAAACGTGAAGTCGGTTCGAGACCCCACGCCTTGTCGAGCAGATCCTCTTCGTCATCGGTCGCGTCGGCCAGGTTCGCGAAGCCTTCGCGCACGATCACATGACAGGTCGTGCACGCGCAGGACTTCTCGCAAGCGTGTTCGATCTCGATTCCGTTTTCAAGCAACACATCGCAGACGCTCTTGCCAGCGGGTGCATCGATCACCGCACCGTCCGGGCACAGTTCGCCATGGGGTAACACTACGAGTTGGGGCATAGTCGAGTCAATCAGTTTCAGGCAGGGGCCGCGAACACCGCGCCCCGGTGGATCACAGTTCGCTAAGCTTGCGTCCGGTCAGTGCGCGGCGGATGCCCTTGTCCATCCGCCGTGCCGCGAATTCATCGGTCGCTTGCGCCAGCGCTTCGACACCGCGGCGCACTTCATCTGCCACCGTCGAATTGGCACGCGTCTGCTGGAGTTGCGCGACGATTGTATCGATGGCGGCACGCTCGGTCTCATCGAGCAGTTCGCCATCTTCGGCGAGCGCAGCGGCCGTCGCTTCGATCATGCGATCGGCTTCGACCTGCTCCTCGCGCAATGCGCGCGCCTGCATATCGACCGTCGCCGATGCAAAACCGGCTTCGAGCATCTTCGCCACTTCATCGTCGGCAAGGCCGTACGACGGTTTGACTTCGATCGATGCTTCGACACCCGAGTGCATTTCGCGTGCTGACACCGACAGCAAACCGTCCGCATCGACCTGATATGTCACGCGAATGCGCGCGGCGCCCGCGACCATCGGCGGAATTCCACGAAGCTCGAAACGGGCAAGCGAACGGCAATCGCTCGCGAGTTCCCGTTCGCCCTGCAGAATGTGGATCGCCATCGCCGTCTGGCCATCCTTGAACGTCGTGAACTCCTGCGCACGCGCAACGGGAATCGTCGAGTTGCGCGGGATGATCTTCTCGACGAGACCGCCCATGGTTTCAACGCCAAGCGAAAGCGGAATCACGTCGAGAAGCAGCCAGTCGTCGCCCTCGCCGCGTCGATTGCCGGCGAGCAAGTCGGCTTGAATCGCTGCGCCGAGCGCAACCACCTGATCGGGGTCGATATCGAGGTGCGGAGCCTTGCCGAAGAACGACTCGACCGCACGACGAACATGACGCATCCGCGTCGCACCGCCGACAAGCACAACGCCTTCGACTTCGTCCGCGGCCAGCTTCGCATCGCGCAACGCCTTGCGCGTTTGCGTCAGCGTGCGCTGCACGAGCCTGTCGGTCAGCTCGGCGAACTCCGTCTCCGTGACCGTGCATTGCACGCGTTCGCCGCTTGCAAGGGTCACGTCGAGCGACGCTGAATCCGTATCCGACAGCGCTTCCTTGAGCACGCGCACGTGGTCGAGCATCAGGCGCACATCTTCCGGCGTGAGACCGCACGCACCGGTCGCCGCCAGCACATGCGTATACAGCGCCTGGTCGAAATCGTCACCGCCCAGCGCAGAATCGCCGCCGGTCGCCAGCACTTCGAACACGCCGCGCGTCAGACGCAGGATCGACACGTCGAACGTGCCGCCGCCAAGGTCGTAGACGATATAGACGCCTTCCGCGCCGCTATCGAGCCCGTAAGCGATCGCCGCCGCCGTCGGCTCGTTGAGCAGGCGCAAGACATTCAGACCGGCAAGCTTGGCGGCATCCTTGGTCGCCTGGCGTTGCGCGTCGTCGAAATAGGCGGGCACCGTGATGACCGCACCGACCAGATCGTCGCCCAGCGTATCTTCGGCGCGCTGGCGCAACGTCGCGAGAATCTCGGCCGACACTTCGACCGGGCTCTTCACGCCATCGATCGTCGAGATCTGGACCATGCCGGGCGCGTCGATAAAGTCATACGGCGCATTCGCGGCCCCTTCGACTTCCGCCTTGCCACGTCCCATGAACCGCTTGACCGACACGATCGTGTTCTTCGGGTCCGATGCTGCGTCGGCCTTCGCCGTCGCGCCGATACGCCGGCCGCCCTTGGGCAGATATCGCACCACCGACGGCAGAAGCAACGCGCCGTCTTCGTCGGGAAGCGCTTCAGGAATGCTGTTGCGAACCGAGGCTACGAGCGAGTTGGTCGTGCCGAGATCGATACCGACTGCCAGGCGCCGCTGATGGGGCGCGGGCGCCATGCCCGGTTCTGAGATTTGCAATAAAGCCATAGTGTTCGGTCTAGTGATCGAGACGCTCGATTTGCGTGCCGACTTCTTCTGAAACGCGCTCGATAAACATCAATTGCCGCACGGCCTGCGCAGCGCCCTGATCCGCATGGCTGTCGAGCAAGGCAGCCAGCTTGTCGAACCGCACACGGGCATCGTCACGCAACTCGCGGCCCAGCGATTCGAGCTCGTCGACGTTACGCGAACCTGCCGCGTCTTCGATGCGCTCACGCCACTCCATTTGCTGCATCAGGAACGCAGGCTCCATCGCGGTGTTGTCTTCGGCCTGAACGTCAACGCCGCGCAAATGCAGCAGGTAGATCGCGCGCTTGAGCGGCTGACGCAGCGTCTGATACGCATCGTTCGCCTGGCTGGCCCATTGCATGGCCACGCGCTTCTGGGCTTCGCCCGCGGCAGCGAAACGATCCGGATGGACCTGTGCCTGCACGGCGCGATAGGCCTCATCGAGTGCGCGTGCGTCGACGGCAAAGCGTTTGGGTAGTTGGAACAGTTCGAAATGGTCAGCGGCCATGATGTGCTTCGTTAATCCGTGATCCCTTCAAAGCGCGCACGTAGCGCTTTTCGAGCGCCCAAACAAAAAGGCGGCAGCAGCCGCCTTCGCTGGCGCCCGCGTCGCTCGATCAGACGCGGAACGACTCACCGCAACCGCACTCGTCCTTGACGTTCGGGTTGTTGAACCGGAAGCCTTCATTGAGGCCTTCACGCGCAAAGTCGAGTTCTGTGCCGTCGATATAGGCCAGGCTCTTCGGATCGACGATCACCTTGACACCAAAGCTCTCGAACACCTGGTCCTGGTTTTCGAGCTCGTCGACATACTCGAGCTTATAGGCCAGCCCCGAGCATCCGGTCGTACGCACGCCGAGCCGCAAACCGATGCCCTTGCCGCGCCGGTCGAGGAACTTCTGAACGTGCTTTGCTGCTTTTTCGGTCAATGTAATCGACATAGTCAAACCTGCTACCGTGCTTTGCTGATGTACCTGGCTAACGTGTCCTGCCGACGTATTCGTCTTGCGGTACTCGTCTTGCGCCGTACCTTCGCATCACGTGTTTGTTTGGGCGAGACCTCGACACACCGGGCCTCGCCTGAGCTTGCTTGCCTGAGCTCGCTTAAGCCGCGTCCGCCTTGACTTCCGTCTGATGACGTTGCTTGTAGTCGGCGACGGCCGCCTTGATGGCGTCTTCTGCGAGGATCGAGCAGTGAATCTTGACCGGCGGCAGCGCGAGTTCTTCGGCGATCTGCGTGTTCTTGATCGCGAGTGCTTCGTCGAGCGACTTGCCCTTGACCCATTCGGTCACGAGCGAGCTCGAGGCGATCGCCGAGCCGCAGCCGTAAGTCTTGAACTTCGCGTCTTCGATCAGGCCATCCGCGCCGACACGAATCTGCAGCTTCATGACGTCGCCGCATGCCGGTGCGCCGACCATGCCGGTGCCGACTGCGTCGTCGTCCTTCGCGAACGAACCGACGTTGCGCGGGTTTTCGTAGTGGTCGAGAACCTTGTCGCTATATGCCATTTTGATGCTCCTGAATTGGGGGATATCGTTATTGGATCGTTCGAGGCGTGTCGCTTAGTGCGCTGCCCATTGGATCGAATTGATATCGACCCCATCCTTGTACATTTCCCAGAGCGGCGACAAATCGCGCAGCTTCTGGATCTTGCTCTTCATCAGATTGATCACGTACTCGACGTCCTGCTCCGTCGTGAAACGGCCCACCGTGAAGCGGATCGAGCTGTGCGCGAGTTCGTCGTTGCGGCCCAGGGCGCGCAGGACGTACGACGGCTCGAGCGATGCCGACGTACAAGCCGAACCCGACGACACGGCCACGTCCTTCACGGCCATGATCAACGATTCGCCTTCGACGAAATTGAAGCTGATGTTCAGGTTGTGCGGCACACGGCGTTCCATGTCGCCGTTGACGTACGTTTCTTCGATCTCACGCAGGCCGGCCAGCAAGCGATCACGCAACATGCGGACCCGCTCGTTTTCCGTGGCCATCTCTTCACGCGCGATACGGAATGCTTCGCCCATGCCGACGATCTGGTGCGTTGCGAGCGTGCCCGAACGCATACCGCGTTCGTGACCGCCGCCATGCATCTGCGCTTCGATCCGCACGCGCGGCTTGCGGCGCACGAACAACGCACCGATGCCCTTCGGACCATATGTCTTGTGTGCCGAGAACGACATGAGATCGACTTTCAGTTTCTCAAGATCGATCACGACCTTGCCCGTGGCCTGCGCCGCGTCCACGTGGAACACGATGCCCTTCGAGCGCGTGATTTCGCCGATCTTCTCGATATCCTGAACGACACCGATTTCGTTGTTCACGAACATCACCGACACCAGAATCGTGTCAGGACGAATCGCAGCTTCGAATGCCGCCAGGTCGATCAGGCCGTCATCCTTCACATCGAGGTACGTGACTTCGAAGCCTTCGCGTTCGAGTTCGCGTGTCGTATCGAGCACGGCCTTGTGCTCGGTCTTGACGGTGATGATGTGCTTGCCCTTGCCCTTGTAGAAGTGCGCCGCACCCTTGATCGCAAGGTTGTTCGACTCGGTCGCACCCGACGTCCAGATGATTTCGCGCGGATCGGCGTTGACGAGCGCAGCGACGTTTTCGCGCGCTTCTTCGACAGCACGTTCCGCATCCCAGCCGTAGCTATGGCTACGCGACGCCGGATTGCCGAACTGCTCGCGCAGATACGGAATCATCTTGTCGACCACGCGCGGATCGACGGGCGTCGTTGCGCTGTAGTCCATGTAAATGGGCAAATGGGGAAGCTCTTTGTTCATCAAATACTCCGAATCTGCGTTCGATCTATCGTCGATTGTGTGGGGTGGTTGTCGAAGGCTCAGGAGCGCGCCATGTTGAACACCGAATTGGGTCCAAGCGGCACGGCGTGAGGCGTCGTCGCGGTCACGGCTTCAGGCGAACCGCCCGAAACACGCCGGTCGCGCAACACCGTCGCCTGTCCTTCGCGTGCGCGCTGCTGATCGACGAGATCCTTCAGCGACACGGAGTCGAGATACTCGACCATCTTCTGATTGAGCGTCGACCACAGCTCATGCGTCATGCAATGACCGTGCAGGTCCTTGGTTCCGTCGCATGTGCCCTTGCCGCCGCATTGCGTGGCATCGATCGGCTCGTCGACCGCAATGATGATGTCGGCGACAGTGACTTCCTCGGCGCGACGCGCGAGGTTGTAGCCACCGCCCGGTCCGCGCACGCTTTCGACAATCTCGTGCCGGCGCAGCTTGCCAAACAGCTGCTCGAGGTACGAGAGCGAAATCCGCTGGCGCTGGCTGATCCCGGCGAGCGTGACAGGACCATTCTCCTGACGCAGGGCAAGATCAATCATGGCGGTGACGGCAAAACGGCCTTTCGTGGTGAGTCTCATGATGGTGGACGACCCGTATTCTCGACAATTTTCCTCAAGTATAAATACCCTAGGCTTTTAGTCAACCTTATCGGCGGTAAGGTCTACTTGATCACGCCATTTCTGACGTGGCAGATGTGAACCCGGTGGTATTTGCGCAGCGGTATTGTCCGCCTGCGCGGCGCCGCCTGCAGGACACGTCATGCGCCGCCAGCGCGATATTTGAGTCGCATTGCGTCGAAAATCAGGTCATTCAGATCGAATTCACACTCTTCGCTCAGCAATTCCCGACAATTTCAGTCTGGTTTGAGGCGATCACGCGAACACAGAATTTTTTTCGTCCTGCTTCAGGTGAATCATGCTGGTGAATCAGATCGGCCGACGCCACTCGCTGAACGAGTCAGTGATTCACGGATTCACCGGCGACTTGATTCGCCGGTTTGGCAACGATCCGGCGACGGCCCAGTGACTGTTCGACCGCTCTCCCGCCGGACAGTCAACGATCGCCTTGGCATTTTTTTGGCCTACTGATTCGCCTTAAGCGCATCGAGAAGTCCGTCGCAAGCGAGTTCGCATTCGTCGAGCACGCGCTCAAAGCCGTCCGCGCCACCGAAATACGGATCCGCGATCTCGGCGCCCTGCTGCCCCGGCGCGAAATCCATGAGCAGTTGAACCTTGTTTTGTAACGGAGGCGGACACAGACGCAACAGCTCTCGCAAATTGGCGCGATCCATGGCGAGGATATGGTCGAACCGCTCAAAATCGGCGATATCGATCTGGCGTGCCCTCAAGGGTTCGAGGTCATAACCGCGCCGCGCACCGAAACTCTGCGCACGGTCGTCCGGCGCCTCGCCGATATGCCAGCTGCCCGTGCCTGCCGAATCGACGACCACGCGGTCGCTCAGGCCGGCCTGTTCGACCTTGTGCAGCATGATGGCTTCGGCCGTCGGGGAACGGCAGATATTGCCAAGACATACGAATAAGACGCTTTGCATGGAGAGACCGTAAAAGAGAGCGACGTGTAGCCCGCGATTTTACGACGGAGTACGACCCGATTTGTGAGGGGTCTGCACGAGCACAAGAAAAAGCTGATGATCGACACCCTCATTTAACGAAGCCGGAAAAATCCCGTTACACGTTTTCCGAGATGACCCGCGGATTTAGGTGTCCAATTGAGATCTGAAACCAGCATGTGCACGCTTTCGTGGCACCGCGTGATCTCGCACTGCGATGTTCGCGGCGTCATCGGTGGTTACGCATCGACGCGTGCAAAACGATCATGAATGCACTGTCCGGGCGCCCGCGCCGTCTCGCGGCCCTCGTTGCAACCAGCGCGGCCGCGCTGGTTCTCGGCGGTTGCGTTGCCTATCCGTACGGCGACGCCTATGTTCCCGCGCCGACCTACCCTTATCCCTATGACTATTACTACGGCAGCGGATACGCCGTGTATGGTGCGTACTACGGCGGGCCATGGGGCTGGTACGGCGGCGGCGGCCGGTGTTGCTACGCGAACTGGTACGGCGGCCGCTACTGGCGTGGCGGGCACTGGGGCGGCGGCGGTCATTGGGGCCATTCCGGCGGCGGCGGCCACTGGGGAGGCGGTGGCGGACACTGGTCCGGCGGTTCGGGCGGTGGCGGCCACGGGCACTGACTGACGATCCTGCGTCACCGACGCGATCCAAATCGACGACTTAGGACGACGACTTAGCGCGACGACGTAGCGGGCCGCGTGGCAGCAAAAGGTTTCGTCAGCAGAACCGCGACCCGCCCCTGCGCTCGCCCTACGTCAGAGACTGGCTACCGGTACAGCACCGCGACGCCCCAACCTCACGCAATTAAAGTCCGAGCGCCGCGCGGCTCCGGTCGACCACGTCGATCATGTGGCGCGACATGTCATGTGAAATCACCGGGCTTTCGATCTGGCCCTGCGCGAGCAGTTCGCAGAAGTGCGCGGTCTCATAGTTCAACCCGCCTCCGACGAACGGCGCCTCAAGTCTGACCGTCCGGCCATCCTTGTACGAGACCGTCGCGGTGCTCGGATTCCACCACGGACCGTCGATCGTCACATTGCCGTGCGGCGCGCAGATCAATGCATCGCCGCGGCCGTGCAAATCGAGGCCGCAGTACCACTGCGCAACACCGTGCTCATGAACACTGTTGACGCTCGCAAAGACGTCGACTCCACCACCCAGCCGCCCGAACGCCTGCACGTCGCGCGGTGCGCCCAGCCAGTCGATTGCCAGAAACGATTCGTAGATGCCAATGTCGAGCAAGCTTCCGCCGACGCGTTCAAGGTCGAACTCCGGCAGGCCCGGTCCGTAGTTGGACACGCCACAGCCCGCGCGCACGAAGTTGGGCGTGCCGATCGGATCCTCGGCGAGGTGTTCGCGCAAACGACGATAGAGGGGATAGAACGGAGGCTTCATGGCCTCCATGAACAGCACGCGCTGCTCGCGTGCGACTGCCAGCATCGATTCGAGTTCGGGCAGCGAAATCGCCGCAGGCTTTTCGCACAACACCGCTTTGCCCTTGCGCATCGCGGCGATGCTGTATTCAGCGTGTGAAGGATGCGCTGTCGCGATATAAACGGCATCGATATCCGCGTCGAGCAGCGCTTCGAAACTTCCACACGCCGACAAGCCGTGTTGTTCCGCAAACGCCTGCGTCGCCTCGGCGCGCCGTGACCACACATGCGTCAACTCCGCGCCATCGACATGTTCGAGGCCCGTCACGAAGCGTCGTGCGATATTCCCCGCGCCCACCATTGCCCATCGAATCAAGAGAGTGCTCCTTGTCCCGCCTTCGGCGTCAGGCGGTCGATGGTCGGCGAACCCGCGGGATCAAGTCAAGGAACAATCTGAAACTGAAGATCCAGGGTCGAACGATCCGGGTCAGCTCGGCAGACTCAGCTTGATCTTCTGCCGAACTTCGTAGAGCGCGGCGAGCGCAATCAGATTGGCGCGCTCTTCATTCGCCTCGTCCTCCGATACGCCGCCGCATGCGCAGCCACCCATCAGAATGCCGAGGCAAAACGCGTAGTTGCCCGCGAAAGCGGCCGGGGACACATCCGTGCCCTGAATTTTCGAAAGTGCTTCGTCCAGCACTCGCCTGACCCGCGCATCCATCTTCGTATCCTTCTTCTGCCGGGCGCCGCATGCACGGCGCCGGACCCGCTTCGCCCCCGCACGCATCCCGGTAAGCGTGGAGGCCCCAAAACAGCAAGGTTGAAACCGGGCCGCGTATTTTACGCACATTGCGCGACTTTTCGATGTGCGCCAGGCCGAGCAGCGGCTCTAAATATGTGCAGGCGGCGCGCATTATTGACCACGATCGCGGTACGCCACGCGCTCAGTGAGGGTAGAGCACGCCGCGTGCCGCGCCGCCTCCGAAGACCGCAGGCCGCGTTCCACCCTAGAATGCGCAGGGACAGCGCCCTCCCTTTTCCCATTTCCACGATGACTCGCAAACGCCATACGATCGCAGTGATCCCCGGTGACGGCATCGGGCAGGAAGTCATGCCCGAAGGCCTTCGCGTGCTCGAGCGCGTGAGCGCCCGGTTCGGCCTCGACCTCGAATACCGCCACATGGATTGGGCGCACTGTGCCTACTACGAAAAGACGGGGCAGATGATGCCCGACGACTGGAAAGCCCAGCTCGAAGGCTGTGACGCCATCCTGTTCGGTGCCGTCGGCTGGCCGGACAAGGTGCCGGACCATATTTCGCTATGGGGCTCGTTGCTCAAATTCCGGCGCGAGTTTGATCAGTACATCAACCTGCGACCCGCCCGCACGTTCGAAGGCGTGCGTTCGCCGCTCGCGCCGCACAACGCACGCGACATCGATTTCATGATCGTGCGCGAAAACACCGAAGGCGAATATTCGTCGGTGGGTGGCGTGATGTTCGAAGGGACCGACCGCGAGTTCGTTGTTCAGGAATCGATCTTCACGCGCCACGGCACGACGCGCGTGCTCAAGTTCGCCTTCGACCTTGCGCAACGCCGCCCGCGCAAGCATGTGACGGTGGCCACCAAGAGCAACGGCATCGCGATCAGCATGCCGTGGTGGGACAAGCGTGCGGCCGAGGTGGCCGAGCAGTACCCGTCGATCCAGTGGGACAAGCAGCACATCGACATCCTGTGCGCGCGCTTCGTGCTTCAGCCGCAGCGATTTGATGTCGTCGTCGCGTCCAACCTGTTCGGCGACATCCTGTCCGACCTCGGGCCGGCGTGTACGGGCACGATCGGCATCGCCCCGTCAGGCAATCTGAATCCGGAGCGGCGTTTTCCGTCGCTGTTCGAGCCGGTCCACGGCTCGGCGCCCGATATCGCCGGTCAGGGCATCGCCAATCCGGTCGCCATGATCTGGTCGGCCGCGATGATGCTCGATTTCCTCGGGAACGGTGAAGGTCCTGAACACGACGCGCACGAAGCCATCCTCTCCGCGATCACGGCCTACCTGCGTACGGGTCCGCATACCCGCGATCTCGGTGGATCGGCCTCTACGGCACAAGCGGGTCAGGCCATCGCCGACCTCCTGTAGCCGCGTGGATCCGAGTGAACACAGGGCGTCGGGACGCTGTGCCCCATTATTCTCGAATCAAGAATAATGATTTGATCCAGACGCCTATTCATTGTCGATCCTTATGTTCTTAAACTGCAGGTAGACGGATTCGATTCACGAACCGCGCCCGCACAAGGACAACGACAATGAAGCTTTACTCCACCCCGCTTTCCGGCCACTGCCATCGCGCCCGACTGATGCTGTCGCTGCTGGGGGTCGATCATGAAATCGTCGACGTTAACCTCGCCGCCGGCGAGCACAAGTCGGCTGAATTTCTGAAGCTCAATCCGTTCGGGCAGGTCCCGGTGCTCGTGGACGGCGCACTGACGATCGCCGATTCGACCTCTATCCTTGTTTATCTTGCGAAGAAATATGGCCGCACGGACTGGCTGCCCGACACGCCGGAAGGCGCGGCGCGCGTGCAGCGATGGCTGTCGGTCGCGTCGGGAGAAATCGCGTTCGGCCCCGCCGCCGCGCGGATGATCACGTTGTTCAAAGACCCGCGCAATCCCGTCGAAGTCGGCGAACGCGCGCGCCGCGTGCTGGGTGTGATCGAAGCTGAGCTTGGCGGTCAAAACTGGCTCGTCGGCGACCATCCGACGATCGCTGACGTGGCGCTGTACAGCTATATCGCACGCGCCAATGAAGGGCATGTCGATCTGTCGTCATACGCGAATGTGAATGCGTGGCTGCGCCGGGTGGAAGCCTTGCCGGGCCACGTCGAGTTCGTCAAATCGCCGGTGCCGGCCTGCGCTTAGGCGCCGCCCGCTTGCCGGCACCGATGACGGCAAGCGGTCACTGAGGTTTCAGGAGCGCGAAATGAGCAGCGTGATCGACCCACCGGGCACCCAAAGCGAACAACGCCCCGCCTCCCCATGGCATCCGGGCGAGCTCGAAATGCAGACGCACGCGGGCATCGTCGAGCGCATGGAGCCCGTCGGGCGCCGCAACGTGCGTCGCTTCCTGCTCGACCAGCATCGCGAGTTCTTTCCGCAGCTTCCGTTTATCGTGATGGGCGCCGTCGCGCCCGACGATACCGTGTGGGCAACCCTGGTCGCGGATCGCCCGGGCTTCATGCACTCGCCCAACGAACTCGAACTCGACATTGCCGCGCTGCCGTATCCGGGCGATCCGGTGCGCACGGGTATCGCGGACGGCGCATCGATCGCCTTGCTCGGCATCGAACTTCCCACGCGACGCCGCAATCGGCTCAACGGCGTCGTCAAACGGCTCAATGCATATGGCTTCAGCGTCGGCGTGCGCGAGAGCTATGGCAACTGCCCGCAGTACATCCAGCTGCGCGATTTCACGCTGGATCGCGAGCCGTCCGTCGCCCCGTCCGATCCGGTCATTGAATCCGACACGCTCAACGGCGCAGCAGAAGCACTGGTCCGCCAGGCCGACACGTTCTTTGTCGCGTCGTACTTCGACGATGCAGACGGGACACGCAAAGTCGATGTCTCGCACCGCGGCGGCCGGTCGGGTTTCGTTCGCGTCGGCGACGACGGCGTGCTCACAATTCCCGACTTTGCGGGCAATCTCTTTTTCAACACGCTGGGTAATTTCCGAGTCAATCCGCGCGCAGGCCTGGTGTTCCCCGATTTCGAAACGGGCGCCCTTGTCCAGATGACCGGCGTACCGGAAGTCATCCTCGACTCGCCGGAAATCGCTGCGTTTCAGGGCGCGGAACGGATCTGGCGATTCAAGCCGACCCGCGTGCTGTATCGACCGCGCGCCTTGCCCATGCACTGGGCCTTCCGCGAGAACGGCTGGTCACCCAATGCGTTGATGACCGGCGACTGGAAGACGGTGGAGGCGCGCCTGCACGCCGCTGCAAAAGCGAACGAATGGCGGCCGTTTCGCGTCGCGCGCATCGTCGACGAAAGCACGGTGATCCGGTCGTTCCATCTCGAGCCCACCGATGGTGCCGGGCTGACCGTTCATGAAGCCGGTCAGCACCTGCCGATTCGCGTGACGCTTCCGGGAGAGGCGAAGCCCGTGATCCGGACCTATACGCTGTCGACGGCACCTTCCGACGACGCATACCGGATCAGCGTCAAGCGTGAGGGCGCGGTGTCGACGTATCTGCACGACGCGGTTCATGTCGGCGACCTGATTGAAGCGCGCGCGCCCGCTGGCCAATTCACGATCGATGCGTTGGAGTCACGCCCGGCCGTACTGCTCGCGGCGGGTGTAGGCATCACGCCGATGCTGTCGATGCTGCGGCACATCGTCTATGAGGGACTGCGCAAACGCAAAATCCGTCCGACATGGTTTTTCCATTCAGCTCGGCTCAAGACAGAGCGTGCCTTTGCGCGAGAAGTCGCGGAAACCGCTGCACGCGCACAAGGCAAGGTTCATGTGATCCGGTTGCTGTCCGACACACGCGATGCGCTGCTGGGGCAGGACTACGACCTCGAAGGTCGCATCGATATCGCAGCGCTGCGTGCGACGTTGCCGTTCGACGACTACGATTTCTATCTGTGCGGCCCGGGCGCATTCATGCAATCGGTGTACGACGGGCTGCGCGCGCTCAATATCGCGGACGCGAGAATCCACGCTGAAGCATTCGGCCCATCGGGCCTGGTGCGCAAAACCGACACGGCGCCTGACCAGGCTCCGAGCCTGCCGGTTGCCACGCAGCCCGTCACGGTGCATTTTGCGAAGGCAGGTAAAGACGCTGAATGGACGCCCGACAAGGGCACGTTGCTCGAGTTCGCCGAGGCTCAGGGACTTCAGCCGGAATATGGTTGCCGCGGCGGCTCATGCGGAACGTGCCGCACGCGCATCGTCGAAGGCCACGTCGGTTATCCGGCGCCGACGGACTTCAAGGTCGGCGACAATGAAGCGCTGATTTGCTGCGCGATGCCTGCGCAACCGGACGAAAATGCAACGGCGCGGATCGTGCTGGACTTGTGATTCGAGATAAGGGATTGTGAAGCGCGGCAGCCTCGCCGCAGGGCGACGGCTGGATCGAGCGTAACCGTGAAGACCAGTGTATTCGTTGAGGACGGGTCCAAGCATTGGGCTACAGTGCTTACCGAGTTACTTTGCGCCAACCCTGCTTTGGCCCAGGGAAACTGGCAAGCCATCGCGGAGCTTCTGGCAAGGACAATGGTCTGGCGAAATTCGATGCATCGCGTTTGTCGAAACGACTGTCCACGGACCAAGCGAGCCGGGTAGCTAGCATTCTCTAGGATCGTGGTTACGACACTACGACCTTATCCACCGGCATAAGCATTCGAGATATTGTGAAAGAAAATCTGCGCGCAGTGGCTGCGAAACCAACTACGATAACCACCCGGTTCTTTGCCAATCACATCGAAATCGACGGAGTTTCGTTTCAATATCGGCCTAGGGAGCGTACCGCAATGGGCAGACCAGAAAATGATTTCTGTATTCGAGTTGCGGGCGTTGATGCGCCTTTAATCGCGGTTTTGCGCCTCAGGAATATCGGTCTGGGCGCGTTTAGAGTGGCTGACCACGGAGCAGTCCAAAGTGCAGACCAAGTCAAAAGACGTAACCGTGACGAAATAAATCGCGAATATCAAAAGCCATCACAGCTGAATCGACTGTACAACGAACTGCAGCGCGCGACACGTGAACATGACGTGACGAAGCCGAGAGCCCCTACAAGGATTGATCTTGCGAATGGGGCGCCTTCAAGCATTAAGTGGGGGTGACATTTGAGGGGCACATTTAATATAGCGTCGCATGTCAGCCGAATCACCTCCCTCCAAGAATCAAGGAGCCAAATCAAGTAGTATACCGCTTTTCTTATAGTAGCCATCTAATTCTGTGAGAAATAAATCAAAATCATTTTCTGTTTTTATTCTCATATAATCGGATCGGAGTTTTAGATAGGCAGGCTCGCCGATATAAGGACGTATCATTTCCATATGTTTTTCGGAGTAAATTCGAATATCAGCAATGGTTGTTCCGCGTGCCGCCATGAATATGCAAAAAACAAACAAAATACCCCAATAACAGACCGAAAGCCAGCTAGAAAAAAACCGCTGCATCGCCTCGAAAAATCCGTCGGTCACAATACTATTTCGCTGCGCACGCAGGGAGACCCAGAGCAAAAATCCCGACGATAGCCCCATTATAAAATTTATGACCATGCCGCCTGATGGGGCCGCATATAGGTTCGCGGCTGTTAAATAAATTGAATCCGAGTAAGACTGAGAAATGAATGATAAGAATCCCGTTATTTTTGCAGCGGAAAAACTAAGAAATGGAGAAAGAATTCTCTCCCAAACCCCACTGCTTATGGCACCGACAATAATCGTTCCAAATAACCCAAGGAAAATTTTTAGTGGTTTGTTGAAATTCATTTTTTCTGACCTTACGTTTTTAGCTCTGTAATTTTGTCCCGCTACCTTGCCTGCGACGACCGAAACTAGCAACTAGAGTGCTACGTCCGCTGGGGCGCAACCGTCGGATCAATCCGAACTTCCCAACGCCATCTTAATGCGAGGATTGCTCAATCAGGGTACAGCCATTGTCGCGGCGCACAGTACCTGCTGTTCATAGGGAGACCGAGTGCATCACGACCTCAACGATTACGTACAACGCACATTGCAACATCAGGGCGACCTGCGTGCGGCGACGCGATCAAGCGAGTACAGCCTGCATCTTGAGTGCGCGCAATTCGTTTAGCCTTGAGCTTTGGTCTGGGCCTTACCAGTCGCCGCTGCGATCACTTTCTCCATGTGCTGTTGTCGTTCATAGCGATGGACATACCATTCTTGAATCAGCACCTCTATGAGCTTAATGAGCAATTCAGCTTCGTTTTGATCGACATCAACGATTAAATTAATGTCTCTCTCCATGTGCGCGCCGATATTTCCGATTTTCCTAACTGAATCGATAGCCTGCCATGTCGTCGGATCAATCTTTTCCTTCAGCGCCTCGATTTCGTCGACTAATCTCGATTTTTGAATTCCCCAAAAATCTCGGATAACACCTTGCAGACAGCGGCGCGACAGAGTGGCGGACGCTTTCGGGCTAAGGCTTGCTATAGCACATGCTTCCTCATAGTCCTGAATGATCGGCTTAGGAACGTAATCGGGAAATGGTTTAGCGCTCGATTGAGGCCTCATAGACCAAGATTCGATATTTGCACCCACGGCCTCCCACCTACCATTCATTTCGACCGTTCTCAGCGTCGCCTGAAGAGTAAATTCTTTGCACTTATCATTCGGGCATATCGTAACGAACGTTGTCAAACCAAGCGGGCCTATTCTATTATTCTTATTGAACACGTGCATGCCGTGGCTAAAATTCTCATCCGTGATCGTCGCAACGTGATTGCAATAGGGGCACGTCCAGGAATATGACATAACTTGTATTTTGCTGTTTCGGTGTTCGGCTGTGGTTGGTTACTGGCCCAGTGTTATGCGCCGCCGAGTAATTTCCAGCCCGATTCGAGCAAAGGCGCAAGCTCATGGAGATTTGCTGCTACCGTTGTAACGACCGCCGTATTTTCCAGAATCTCGACAATCTTTTCTCCGATGGTCGTTTGACCCTTTAGTAACTCCCGGTAATCGTGGTCTGTTAAAACTCGTCCGCATGCCGCATTGACCGCATCGAGAACCGGCATCACTCCCGTAATGAAATACTCATCGATCGAATTTGCGAGATTTGCTAAATACCTCGTCACAGTGAGCTTCAGCGCGTCATCCAGGTCCGAATTTCGAACGTCGCTAAGCAGCGCATGAATCGACTCGCGAATCTCCTCTAGCTTGGGCCTGTCCGCAGGTTTATATGCGACGACCATTTGCAGCATTTTTGCGGTGTTGCTCAGATAATTCATCGCATGTGCGTCTATGAGCGACGAAAAGGAATTCCATTGAGCGGCCAGATGGAGCTTCACGAACGCGCTATCTACTTGTCCGCGCCAGTGCGACAACATCGCGGTTTCGTCTGGGTAGTGTTCGGTCATACCCACGGCGATTTCACGTGGAAGCCCCATCACTTCCGCGAGCCGCCTCGTGAGCAGCGGATGGTCGCCCGGTTCAACTCTGAGGACACTCGTCCACACGTCCCTACATACTTCTCCCGGGTTGTGCGCCAAGGCTTCTTTCAGAATCTGGTGCAAACGTGCAGCAGGATTATCTACGGTCATTGCCAAGATGGTTTCTCGATTGAAGTTTATGACTCGGCCCGGTCTGAAAGTCCGATCGCTAGATCCGGCGTAATCGTAACCGAAACCAACGCGCCCGCTGAATCGTTCCTACCAATTCCTTGAACACCCCCTCCTCGAACAAGCGAGATGCGAGCTTTTAGGAATTCAAAACGGAGCCTCACGACCGGTTTGTTAATTACGCCGTGGGTCATCCTGACGTGCGCGGCCCTTAACCTAGGAGGAAATGAGTCAGCCAGGAGTCACCGACATGCAGCTACTCGCCGTAGCTAGCAAGGCTATCGAGCTGTACGCGATGCGTCATCCGCGACCTAAGCACGTCACGCAGATCCAGGCTGCGGAAATGCTCGAAGTCCACAGGCACACCGTGCGACGCTTCGTAGAGTCTGGCCGACTAAAGCTTAATAAGCTCGGCCTGATACCAACAGAGCAAGTAGACGCCCTGCTGAGGGCTGAATAACGGGAGGCTTCGGCCCCCTTTTTTATTGCGGGGAGTAAATGGCCTCAATCACCAAATACAAAGACCGATACTGAGTTCAGGTATTCGTGGACGGCAAGTGGATCAGCAAGATTCTTGACACAAAGCGCGAGGCGAACGCCTGGGGAGCGTAGCAGGAAGCCCAGGCCAGAGAGCGCAAGCACAAGCCCGCAGGCGAGCTGCATACCGTGCGGGAGATGCTGGAGCGATGCAGCCGGGACGTATCTTCAATGAAGGCTTCAGCGCGGCAAGAGCGGCTCCGTATTGCAGCCCTGATCCGAAACTTCCCGCTGCTCGCTGAAAAGACGCTGGCCCAGGTGCGTACGCCGGATCTAGCAGACTGGCGGGATGCTCGACTGCAGGGCTTTATCGGGCCGGATGGTGAGCCGGTGCGGCCTGTCTCGGGGTCGTCGGTAGTGCGTGACGCGGTGTGGCTCGGGAATGCCTTCAGCGTTGCGCGCCTTGAGTGGCACTGGATGCAGAACAATCCTTGGGAAGGCTTCCGCCAGTCGATGGCTGCACCGCCCCGGGACCGTCGCGTAGATCCCTGGAAACAGGTGAGGCCACTCTGTAGGCGACTCGGGTACGTGACCGGTGCGGTTCCCACAACGAAGCAGCAGGAGGTCGCCCTGGCGTTTCTCGTGGCGTTGCGAACGGGTATGCGCGCTGGCGAGCTTCTGCAGCTCGGGGGCGGTATGCTCGGCATTGTCCAGCGCGTCGCCACGGTAAAGCACAAGACACAGCACCTCACGGGCCGCCCCCGGAAGGTGCCTCTGACCCGGCATGCAATCCGGCTGCTGCGCCCTGTGGCGTACAAGGAGTCCTGTTTTACGCTTACCTCGGCCTCGCTCGATGCGCTATTCCGAAAATGCAGGGACCAGCTCGTGATTACCGGTCTGCACTTTCACGACTCGCGAGCAGAGGCGCTAACCCGGCTGAGTCGTAAGGTCAATGTGATGACGCTCGCGAAGATCTCCGTGCATAAGGACATTGGCCTGCTGCAGAACACGTACTACCGGGAGACTGCCGCGCAGATTGCGGCGCGCCTCTCGGCGTGTGGAGGCCGCGTGCCGCTAGCGTACGACCGTGTGCACAGAGGTGTGCAGTCTGTGCGCAGCCCGGAGTACAAAGACCGACTTTCCGTGTATCAGCCTGTACTAGGCTGCTCCTGGCCAATCCTGCTGGGTAAGGCTTCTGCCCAGAGTGCCCTGCTGGCACTGCCTCCTAGCGACACTGCTTGAAATGCGCCATGGTGCCCGAGACCGGAATCGAACCGGTACGACCGCGAAGTCGAGGGATTTTAAGTCCCTTGTGTCTACCTATTTCACCACTCGGGCAAAGCGGACCCGGATTCTAACATCGCTGCCTGTGCGCGCTAACATGGTTCTTTGCAACGTTGCGCACCCGCGCAGTGTCGCGTAAAGGATGCCCGCCATGCGCCTTGCTCAGATCAGCGACCTTCACGTCAGACCCGAAGGACAACTCGCCTACGGTACCGTCGACACGAACCGGCTTGTTACGGTGGCCGTCGATCGGCTCAATGCGCTCGGCGATCAGATCGACGCAGTGCTTGCCACCGGCGACCTGGTCGACGAGGGTCGCCCTGACGAATACGCCTACCTGCGCACGCAACTCGACCGGTTGACCCGGCCGTACTACCTGATGGTCGGCAATCACGACCTCCGGGCCCCGTTGCGCGAGGCATTCGGCGACCACACCTACCTGCACGATGCCGGGCCGTTCGTCCAGTACGCGATCGATATCGGCGAGGTCCGTGTCGTCGCCCTCGACTCGCTCGTGGAAGGCGAAAGCGGCGGCCATCTGTGCGAAGCCCGACTGACCTGGTTGCGCGACACGCTGGCGCGTTCCGCCGATCGTCCTGTGATCATTGCGTTGCACCACCCGCCGTTCGAAACGGGCCTCGCACAGATGGACGAGATTTGTCTTGAGCATGAGTCGGCGCGTGAATTCGAGCGCCTGGTTCGCGACCACCCGAACATCGAGCGTGTGCTGGCGGGCCATGTGCATCGCCCCATGCTGCGCCGCTTTGGCGGGACGCTGGCGGTGACCTGTCCGTCGACCGCGCATCAGGTCGCGCTCGATCTGCGTAAAAACGAACAGATGGCCTTTGTGATGGAACCGGGAGGCTTCGCCATTCACGACTGGATGCCCGGCCGCGGCATGGTCACGCATTTCGGGGTGACAGGAAATTTTGGCGACGTGCACCCCTTCTGACCCGCATCACACGCGCTTATCCGACCTCCGGTATGATCAGCGGCTCTTCTGAACCGCTGACTCCTTCGTCCCATGTCGAACGACAGTTCGCCCGCGCTTTCTCGCAGCACGTTGATGCTGATGGCCACGGCCGCCGGTCTTTCCGTTGCCAACATCTACTACAACCAGCCGCTGCTCGACGATTTTCGACACGCCTTTCCATCCGACGCTCACTGGGTCGGCGCGGTGCCGACGATCACACAGGTCGGCTACGCGGCGGGCATGTTCTTCACGGCGCCGCTTGGCGATCGGTTCGAGCGCCGTTCGCTGATCCTGCTGATGATCATCTGCGAATGTGTATCTCTCGCGGTTGCAGCGGCAGCGCCGTCGCTGTGGGTCCTGGTCGGAGCGAGCCTGATGATCGGGCTGCTCGGCACCATCGCGCAGCAGATCATTCCCTTTACGGCCGAACTGGCCCGCCCCGAGCAGCGCGGTCATGCGGTCGGCACGGTCATGAGCGGGCTGTTGCTCGGCATTCTGCTGGCCCGAACGGCCTCGGGCACGATCGCCTCGTTGACCGGCTGGCGCTCGGTATTTACCGCGGCCGTTGTCGCGATGATCGTGCTCGGCGTGCTGATCATGATGCGTCTGCCGCGCAGCACGCCGACATCGAACCTGTCGTATCCGAAACTGCTCGGCTCGATGTGGCATCTGTGGCATGAATTGCCCGTGCTGCGCGAAGCCTCGCTGACCGGAGGCGCCCTCTTCGGCGCGTTCAGCGCGTTCTGGACCACGCTCGCACTGCTGCTCGCCGATGCTCCGTTTCACTATGGGCCGCAGGCTGCCGGTCTGTTCGGCCTCGTGGGCGCCGCGGGCGCACTCGTCGCGCCCATGGCAGGCAAGTCGGCCGACCGTCGCGGCCCGCGGATCGGCATCACGCTGGCGCTTGTGATCACAGCGCTGTCCTACGGGGTATTCGCGTTGTCGGCAGCGAGTCTCACGGGTCTCGTGATCGGCGTGCTGCTGCTCGATATCGGTGTTCAAGGCGCCCAGATTTCGAATCAGGCACGCATCTTCGCGCTGAAGCCCGAAGCGCGCAGCCGCGTCAATTCGATTTTTATCGTGTTCTATTTCATCGGTGGCGCAGCGGGATCGGCGATGTCGGCCTACGCATGGCGCACGCACGGATGGCTTGGCGTATGTTTCGTGGGCTTTGCGTTCACGCTCGTGGCCACTGCCAGCCATCTGGCGCGTGGCTGGCGGTAGCTCTATTCGAGTAGTCCGTTCTTGACCGCGTAGTACGTGAGATCGGCGTTGCTTGTCATGCCCATTTTCTCGAGCACGCGCGTGCGATACGTGCTGACGGTCTTGACGGACAGATTGAGATCGTCGGCAATCTCGGTCGGCAGTTGTCCGGCCGCGAGCTTGCAGAACACCTGAAACTCACGCTCCGACAAGCCCTCGTGCGGCATATCGTGTTCGGGTTTCGTGAGCTTCTGGGCGAGCGCGTCGGCGGCCGATTCGGACAGATACCGATGGCCGCGGGCCACCGTGCGTATCGCGCGAACGATCTCATCCGGCGCCGCGTCCTTGCTGATATAGCCGCTCGCACCCGCCTTGAGCAGGTTCAACGCATACTGGCTCTCGGGATAGCCCGACAACATCAGCACACCCTGCTCGGGACGAATCTGCTTGATCACGCGTAACGTGTCGATACCATTCTTGTCGGGCATGCCGATATCGAGCAAGACGACGTCAAACGACTGCTCGCGCACCAGCGCGATGGTCTGTTCGCCATTGGCAGCTTCGGCAGCGACTTCCATGTCGGGCTCGTCGGCCACAAACTCCTTGAAGCCGCTTCGCACGATCGCGTGATCGTCTGCGATCAGGACTCGAATCATCGGCACCAGACCAGCCTTTAAAAAGCGAGCGGCCGAAGCCGGCGCTTGCGATTGAACGCGCGACAGCGCCGGTGCGGGCGCATCGGCCAGCGCTGTCGATGTGGATGGCATTCTAACGCCCGGTCTCATCGCAAGGCACACCGGTGGAACGCGCTGTCCGCCACGGACAGCGCGCCGGGTGAAGCGCTTGCCTGAGATACCCTGCCTCGAGATGCCTTGCTTTGCGATGCCCTGCCTGAGCAGGACATTTCAGCGATGCTCATTCGCGCCCCTCAAGCAGATCCGCCATATCGTCGGCGTGCTCTTCCTCGACGGCCAGAATCTCTTCAAACATGCGTCGCGTCGTGATGTCGTTGTCGCCGAGGTACGTGACGATGGCCTTGTAGCTGTCGATCGCAATGCGCTCGGCAATCAGGTTCTCGCGGATCATCTCCGTGAGCGACTGTCCTTCGGCGTATTGCGAATGACTGCGCGAGGCCAGCGAGTCCGGGGCAAAATCCGGCTCGCCGCCGAGTTGAACGATCCGCTCGGCCAGCATGTCGGCGTGTTGCTGTTCCTGCGTCGCATGCTCGGCGAACTCCGCCGCGACGCCTTCCGAGTTGATGCCCTTGGCCATGAAGAAATGGCGCTTGTAGCGCAACGTGCAGACGATCTCGGTCGCCAGCGCGTCGTTGAGCAGCTTGAGCACCGTTTCGCGATCGGCCTTATAGCCTTCGGTGACGGCACCTTCCTGAATATGCTTGCGTGCATTCTCGCGAATCTTTTCGACATCCATCACGAATGCACCGCGATCCTTTTCGTTGCGCACGCTGACCGGCGCACCGGCTTTCGAGCGCAACGCTTCCTGAGTGGTCTGAGCCATGTATCGTCCCCTTGGGTACGGTTGAGATGAAGCAGGGGTAGCGAGACCGGACATGCGCGCCTCGTTGCCGAACGCACCGCCCGTACGTGCTACCCCTGGCAAAGCCTGACTGATGCGCTTTGCGATCCACGTCAGCCTATGTAGCAATCGATGGACCCGAGCCCGGCCGAAGCGCTGACGTGCGCGGCACCGGGCTCGTGTGCCTGACAAGAGCCGGCACTATGTCCGGAACACGCCCATCAGCAGCGTGACAACGAACACCACGAGAAAGATATAAAACAGGATCTTCGCGATTTCCGCCGCACCGGCAGCGATACCTGTAAAACCGAACACCGCCGCGATGATCGCGATCACGAAGAAAACCACAGCGTAATGAAGCATGGCGACCTCCTTGTTGTTGTAAACAGCGGCCTGCGCGGCTAATCGACGATCTTCTTCGCGATCGTGAAACCGAGCACAAGAAACACGACAAACAGCACGAGAAATACGACGAACAGGAACTTCGCAATCGCAGCGGCGCCCGCTGCAATGCCGGTAAATCCAAGCAGCCCCGCGACGACGGCGATGACCGCAAAGAACAGTGCCCACTTGAGCATGATCAGCCTCCCAGTCAGGTGATGGTGGAGGCATCGTAATCACGCAGTGACGTAGGCGCATTCCGTCGATGGCTGTTTTTCTTGTCGGAATCCGCTGACACGCAAAGAAGTTTGCGTCCTCATGAAATCGGTGGGTGTCGTCTGACGTTGTGTGAAGTTGTCCGGAGCGCCGTCCGGCGGCACCTGCGTTTGCGAACAGCCGGGACAATGAATCCGCGTCAGCGAGCCCTGCTGAAAACATCCGCGCTCCACGTCGCGCACTCACGCTCGATGCAGTCGATGCAAACGCATCGTCGTGCGACGAGTTAGCGCGGCGGCGTCTTGTCCCGTTCGACGGGCAATACGACATACGAATGCAGCGACCACGCTGGCAGCGAGCATTCGTTACCGCGTCATATCCAAAACTTTCACGTTCGACGTGCTTTCCATCGGGGCAAGACTTCGCGATACGTAACAACAGCACGGCAAAACGCGGAATACCGCCGATTCAGCCCGACCTGGCCAAATTCTTGCAAAGCGTTCAATGAGCCTCCGTTTGAACGGTCTGAAACACCGTTTTGTTGACCGGCTGCGGCCTTCTTGTAGGCATGCGCCGACACAAAATCAGGAATCGGCCCACGCGCCTGTGATCACTTCGCTGGCAGCGGTTCGGACATTGGCTCACTACGATGCAGACATGCCTTCGGTACATCTCCGGCCCAAGCCGGAATCCGGTAAAACCGCTGACAAGGAGAACGACCATGACGCGACTGATCGCACTAGCATTGCTCACGAGCACCGTGCTGCTTGCCGCCTGCAACACCGTCGCAGGCGCCGGCCAGGACATCCAGAACGGCGGCGCAGCGCTTCAGAACAAAGCGCAAGAGCACAACAACGAATAGCCCGGGCGGGAATGCGTCGCGCGACGCAATCGATCCGCGCGACTCGATCGTTCGATTGAGCGCGTCTGGACGGTTGTCCGCGCGACGTGACCGCGCGACGTGACTGAGCAACTAGAAGAGACCCTCCTCGCCGCCGCGCGCGCGAGGGTGTATCGTCCGCCAAAAAATCGGCGGTCTGCGCCGCTCACCGGTCTCTTCCATGTCCACACCCCACGCGTCACCCTACCCGCACCTGACTGCGCCGCTCGACCTCGGCTTCACGACACTGCGCAATCGCGTCGTGATGGGTTCGATGCATACCGGACTCGAAGACCGGTTCTGGCAGTACCCGAAGCTCGCCGCCTACTTCCGCGAGCGCGCCAAAGGCGGCGTGGGATTGATCGTCACGGGCGGCATTTCGCCGAATCGCGAAGGCTGGCTGCTGCCCTTCGGCGGCACGCTGAATTCGATCTTCGACGTGCGCAATCACCGGCTCGTCACCGATGCCGTACACGCCGAGGGCGGCAAGATCGTGATGCAGATTCTTCACGCGGGTCGCTATGGCTACCAGCCGTTTGTCGTTTCGGCATCGGCCATCAAGTCGCCGATATCGAAGTTCAAGCCGCGCGCACTCGACGAGCGTGGCATCGAGCGCACGCTCGATGCCTACGTCCGGTGTGCGAAGCTCGCCCAACGCGCCGGCTATGACGGTATCGAACTCATGGGCAGCGAGGGCTACCTGCTCAACCAGTTCCTGAGCCCGCGCACGAACCGTCGCACCGATCGCTGGGGCGGCGACCTCGAGGGCCGCATGCGCCTGCCCGTCGAGATCGTCCGGCGCGTGCGCGAGGCCGTCGGCGAACGCTTCATCATCATGTACCGGCTGTCGGTCGTCGATCTCGTGGACGAAGGCAACACCTGGGATGAGACGGTCGCCATCGCGCAGGCCCTGGAAAACGCTGGCATCACTTTGCTCAATACGGGCATCGGCTGGCACGAAGCGCGGATTCCGACGATCGTGACGTCTGTGCCGCGTGCCGCGTTCGCGGGATTTACGCAGCGGCTTCGCGCGTCGCTGCGCGTGCCGGTGGTTGCATCGAACCGCATCAATACGCCGGACGTCGCTGAATCGCTGCTCGAGAATGGCAGCGCAGATCTGGTTTCGATGGCGCGTCCGTTCCTCGCTGATCCCGAGTTCGTCAACAAGGCGGCCGCGGGCCGTGCGGACGAGATCAATACGTGTATCGCCTGCAATCAGGCGTGCCTGGATCACACGTTCCAGAATATGCGTGCGACGTGCATGGTGAATCCGCGTGCCGGCCACGAAACGACGTTGATCTATCGCCCGACGACGAACGCAAAACGCGTCGCGGTGATCGGTGCGGGCCCTGCCGGGCTGTCGGCCGCGACAGTCGCCGCAGAGCGCGGTCATCACGTGACGCTGTTCGACGCATCCGATCGAATCGGCGGTCAGTTCAATCTCGCCATGCGCATTCCCGGCAAGGAGGAATTCGCAGAGACGCTGCGCTACTACGGCAAGCGTATCGAGCGTCTTGGCGTCGAGTTGCAACTCGGCACGCGTCTCACGCACGACGATCTCGCTGCGCTCGGCGCAGACCATATCGTGATCGCGACCGGCATCGTGCCGCGCGCGCCGTCAATCACAGGCAGCGACGGGCCGAACGTCGTGTCGTATATCGATGTCCTGCGCGGCGCGCCCGTCGGCCAACGCGTCGCCATCGTCGGTGCGGGCGGTATCGGCTTCGACGTCGCAGAGTTTCTATTGCATCCCGCCGGCGTGCCGTTGCCGGTTCCGGTAGCGACCTGGTTCGACGAATGGGGCATCGACGATCAGGCGCGCGGACGCGGCGGTTTGAAGCCCGCCGTGCCTTCGCATCCGCCGCGGCAGATCTGGCTGCTTCAGCGCAAGGCCGGCAAACTCGGCGCCGGGCTCGGCAAGACGTCGGGTTGGGTCCATCGCGCTACCCTGCTGCGCAATGACGTCAAGATGCTCGGCGGCGTCACGTATCGTTCGATCGATGCCACTGGGCTGCACATCGAACGCGATGGCACGCCGCAACATCTCGAGGTCGACACGATCGTCATCTGTGCAGGACAGGAATCGTTGCGTGAGCTGTATCCGGCGAACGATGCGAACGATGCGAGGAACCGCGGAGGAGATCGCGGCAAAAACAACGCCAACCACAGCAATCGCGAAGATGGCCGCGCCAGTGTCCCGACGTTTCATCTAATCGGCGGCGCGCGTCTTGCCGGCGAACTCGACGCCAAGCGCGCCATCCGCGAAGGTGCGGAATGCGCAAATGGGCTGTAGCGCCCGCAAAGCCGCATCCGGCATCCACCTTTTCCGGCGACTTGCTGCGATCGTTCACGGCGTGTATCGTGTGCACCTCGACGCAGGGGTCCTGCGGTGCATCGCGCCGCGGGTGAGAAATACCCTTTGAACCTGATCTGGATAATGCCAGCGCAGGGAGCGTGGTGGCGCGACTCCCTCCTTCCTGCGCCATCAACCCTTCCCCGTTGACTAGCCTGATCTCCTGCGTGGTCCCCTTCAGGAGATGCAATGAACGCCAACCCGAAATTCGTATCCGCGCAAGCGCACGTCGATGCCGCCGCGGTCCAGCCGCTCCCCAACTCCCGCAAGATTTACGTGACCGGCTCGCGCGACGACCTGCGCGTGCCGATGCGCGAGATCTCGCAGGCCGACACGCCGACCGGCTTCGGCGGCGAAAAGAATCCGCCGGTCTACGTCTACGACACGTCGGGTCCGTACACCGACCCCGATGCGAAAATCGACATCCGCGCCGGCCTGCCGGCACTGCGCGCGCAATGGATTGAAGAGCGTGGCGACACCGAGCAGCTGCCCGGCCTGTCAAGCGCGTTCGGACGCGAGCGCGCCGCCGATCCGGCCACGGCCGAACTGCGCTTCCCGTCGCTGCATCGCCAGCCGCGTCGCGCGATAGCCGGACGCAACGTCACGCAGATGCACTATGCGCGTCAGGGCATCATCACGCCGGAGATGGAGTTCATCGCGATCCGCGAAAACCAGCGGCGCGCCGAATATATCGACGGCCTGCGCAACTCCGGCCCGCAAGGTGCGAAGCTCGCCGATCTGATGGGCCGCCAGCACCCGGGCCAGAACTTTGGGGCGGTCATGCCGCGTGAGATCACGCCCGAATTCGTGCGCGAAGAAATCGCACGGGGTCGCGCAATCATCCCCAACAACATCAATCACCCGGAAAGCGAGCCGATGATCATCGGCCGCAATTTCCTCGTGAAGATCAACGCGAACATCGGCAACTCGGCCGTCACGTCGTCGATCGGCGAAGAAGTCGACAAGATGACGTGGGCGATCCGCTGGGGCGGCGACACGGTGATGGATCTGTCGACGGGCAAGAACATTCACGAGACGCGTGAATGGATCATCCGCAACAGCCCCGTGCCAATCGGCACCGTGCCGATCTATCAGGCGCTTGAAAAGGTGAACGGCAAGGCCGAAGACCTCACGTGGGAGATCTTCCGCGACACGCTGATCGAGCAGGCCGAACAAGGCGTCGATTACTTCACGATTCACGCGGGCGTGCTGCTTCGCTATGTGCCGATGACCGCGAATCGCATGACGGGCATCGTGTCGCGCGGCGGCTCGATCATGGCGAAATGGTGTCTCGCGCATCATCGCGAAAGCTTCCTGTACGAGCACTTCGAAGACATCTGCGAGATCATGAAGGCCTACGACGTCGCCTTCTCGCTCGGTGACGGCCTGCGGCCCGGTTCGATCTACGATGCCAATGACGAGGCGCAGTTGTCGGAGCTGAAGACGCTCGGCGAGCTCACGCAAATCGCGTGGAAACACGACGTCCAGGTCATGATCGAAGGCCCGGGTCACGTGCCGATGCAGCTGATCAAGGAGAACATGGATCTCCAGCTCGAGTATTGCGACGAAGCGCCGTTCTACACGCTCGGGCCGCTGACGACGGATATTGCACCGGGCTATGACCACATCACATCGGGCATCGGCGCGGCGATGATCGGCTGGTACGGCACGGCGATGCTCTGCTATGTCACCCCGAAGGAGCACCTCGGCTTGCCCGACAAGGACGACGTCAAGGAAGGCATCATCACATACAAGCTCGCGGCACACGCCGCTGACCTCGCCAAAGGTCATCCGGGTGCACAGGTACGGGACAACGCCCTGTCGAAGGCGCGCTTCGAATTCCGCTGGGAAGACCAGTTCAATCTGGGCCTCGACCCGGACAAGGCGCGCGAATTCCATGACGAAACGTTACCGAAGGACTCCGCCAAGGTTGCCCATTTCTGCTCGATGTGCGGGCCGCATTTCTGCTCGATGAAGATCACGCAGGACGTGCGCGACTACGCAGCGAAGACGGGTCTCAGTGAAGATCAGGCGCTGCACAAGGGCATGGAGGTCAAGGCGGTCGAATTCGTGCGATCGGGTGCGGAGATTTACCAGAAGCAGTAACGGTGTCGCCGGGGCTGTCGACGCATCGCGCCTTCAGCCCCGATGGATCGACGCCTCACCGCTGAAATGTGCTGAAACAAGCGTGACGCTTTTTGCAATAGTTCAAGGCACGGATTTTCATATCCTTGAATGAGTGCGCCCGTCTTATTCGTTGGCGCCGGGGAGAATGGAATGAAAGCCGGTTTGATCGGCGCGGCGGCAGCCGCGTTTGTACTCGCGGGGTGCTACTACCCCGGTCCTTACACGTATTACCCGGCGGTGCCAGCGCAAGCAGCAGGCGTCGAGACCATCCCGCCGAACTCGCCCGACTATCCGCAACCGGGCTCGGCACAGACCACGCCGCCCTCGGCCCAGCAAAACGCGCCGTCGCCGGGATCGGCTCAGTCGCAAACGCCGCCGCCGGCTGGCTATAACGGCGGCACCGTGTACTCGGGCCAACCGGGCTATACCTGCTATCCGGGGTATCCGTGCTACCCGGCCAATGGCTACCCGGGTTACCCGGCGTATCCTGCCTACCCCGCGTACCCGGTGTATCCGGCCTATCCCGTCTACGGCGCGCCCGCCATCGGCTTTGGTCTCTCGTTTGGCGGCCACTGGCACTAGTGCCTGAACCCGAGACATCGACCCAGTCGACGCTCCGGCTCTGCGATCCCGAAACGCCCGGCGGTGACACACCGACCGGGCGTTTTTTCATAATCGGCGCACGCCGAAACGTTATTGCCGCAATTGCACAAAAGCGCAAAACACGCGTTGCTCGCCGATCGCTGCTGCGGGCATCGCTGCGCAGGCCGCTGCGCGCATCTCCCCTTTTACCGCGTAATCTCCGATTGCGAACGAATGAAGTCCTCACTACGCTAGATTCAGCCTCGTGGGTCTCGTGCACCTATTGCCCCCCAAAGCGGGCAGCACGCGAAGGCAGAAGCATCTGGGCGTCACTGCGGTTCTCATACGAAAACAATCAGGAGACAAGATGTTCCAGCAACTACTGACACCGATCGGCAACGCGCTGTTGCCATCGTTTATCGTCGCGGCAATCCCGATCATCGTGGTGCTCGCGATGCTTGGCTGGCTGCGCCGGCCTGCATGGCAGGCTTCCCTGGGCGGTCTGATCGCCGGCGTGATCATCGCGATCGTCTGGTGGCAATTCCCCACCGATCTCGCGTTCCAGGCCGTGGCGAACGGCGTCGTCTTCGCGCTCTGGCCGGTCATGTGGATCGTGTTCGCCGCGATCCTGCTCTACAACATCGCGCAGCGCTCGGGCCGATTCGATGCGTTCCGCCGGTGGATGATCGACAACATTCCCAACGACCGCCGCATCGTGCTCGTGGTCGTCGGTTTTTCGTTCGGCGCGCTGCTTGAAGGCATCTCGGGTTTCGGCACCCCGGTCGCCATCACCAGCTCCCTGCTGATCATGCTCGGCTTCCCGACGCTCGAAGCGCTGACCTTTACGCTGATCTTCAATACCGCCCCGGTGGCATTCGGCGCGCTGGGCGTGCCGATCACGGTGCTCGGCGCGGTGACACACTTGTCACCCAATGTGCTGAGTCAGATGGTCGGCCGGCAATTGCCGCTGTTCGCGTTCTTCCTGCCGTTCTATGTGATCGCGGTCTATGCGGGATGGCGCGCGATGACGCGTATCTGGCCCGTGCTGCTCGTCGCAGGCGGCAGCTTTGCCGTGACACAGTTCGTCGTGTCGAACTACATCAACTACAGCCTGACCGACGTGCTGTCGTCGCTCGTCTCGCTGATCGTCACGATCGCATTCCTCAAGGTCTGGAAACCCGCAGCCGACCCGCGCTTCGCGCTTGCACTGAATCGCAGCGCACCGGTCACCCAGGACGCCAGTCCGGCGGGTGGCGGCACGGTCGGCAGTGCGGTCGGTGGTGCGCAGGGCTGGTACCCCTGGATCATCGTGTCGGTCGTCGTGATTGTCTGGACAGTCGCCAAGATTTTCATGATCGGCGACGTCAAAGTGAACTGGCCGGGCCTGAACAACGCCGTCTTCATCACGCTGTACAAGAAGCCCTACGCGGCAGTCTGGGACTTCCAGCCGCTTGCCACGGGTACCGCGATTCTGGTTGCGTCGATCATCACGGCACTGGTTGTGCGCCTGCCGGTGCGCGCGTTTTTCGAAGCCGTTCGCGATACATGGGTGCAGACGCGCATCGCCATTCTGACGGTCGCGATGATCGTCGGTCTCGCGTACCTGATGAACTATTCGGGCATGACGTACACACTGGGCCTCGGCGTCGCATCGGTCGGCGCGCTGTTCCCTCTCGTCTCGGCGTTCCTCGGGTGGGTTGCAGTGTTCCTGTCGGGCAGCGACACATCGGGCAATGCGCTGTTCGGCAACCTGCAGGTCGTTGCGGCGAATCAGCTCAATCTCAACCCGGTGCTGATGGCCGCGACCAACTCGTCGGGCGGTGTGATGGGCAAGATGATCTCGCCGCAGAACATCTCGACGGGCGTGGCGACGACGGAGCTCAAGGGACAGGAAGGCATCGTGTTCGCCAAGACGTTCAAGCACAGCATCCTGCTGACGATCATTCTCGGCGTGCTGGTGTGGTTCCAGCAGAACGTGCTGACGTGGATGATTCCGCCGCACTGACAAAAGTGTCATAGGCTTCGAAACGGGTCAGATGCCAGACAGCCGCATCTGACCCGCCAGTCACGCATCTTCACGTATCGTCACGTCGCTTCACGCACATCTGCCCGGGCATCCGCTCGGACATCGTCCTCCTCCCGTCCTCCTGACGTCGTACCGCGCGCCGCCTGCCGCATCCCGCTCAGCGAATCCCGCTCAGGGATCCCGCTCGTCGAATCCCGTTCACCTGGTCTTGCCCCCGCCCACCGGATCCCGGCCGGTGACGCTCGCTCGCCTTCGATTCGCCTTCGAATACCCGTACGGAGAATATTCGTTCACGTGCTTACCTTTTTTATCGCATGGCGTGCTTCGAATCCACGAACAGAGACGCAAAATAACCTCAAATCGCGCCCTGCATCGTCCGTTTGAACCTCTAGAATCGCCTTCAATGGCGTTCGTGCGCCTCGATTTGCAGCCCTTGCATCACAGACCACAAGGCGTTCCTGCAGCGTGCACGGCAAGTTGGTCAGTTTGAAGGGGAGAAGCACAACGTGGGCAAGCTCAGCATTCGACAAAGAATTCTCGCGAGCTTCGGCGTCATCCTGGCGCTGATGATCGTGATGGCGGCCGTCGCCTACTTGCGGCTCAACGCAATCGAGCGCGATACGCAGAGCCTGCGGTCGGACTCGATGCCGGGCCTGCATCTGTCGACGATGCTGCGCTCGAGCTGGTTTGCGAATTTCCTCGCAGTGCAGCGTCTTGTGCTGTTCGACAACGACCCCGAGAGCATCAAGCGCGACCACGCGGAAATCGATTCCACGTTCGACGCGATCGACAAGGCGGCCCACGACTACGAATCGACAATTTATGTCGAAGCGGACCGCGCACGCTTCAACACCTTCAAGAACACCTACGCCCAATACCGTGCGCTTGAAGCCCCTCTTGTCAGCAATGCGGCAAGCGGACGCGCTGCCGCGACGCAGACGTTCAATACCCAATTCATGCCGCTCTGGGAAGGGGGACGCACGGCGCTCACCGCGATGGTCGACGAAAACAACGCGCAGTCTCTCGAGTCGACGGACCATATTCAGGGTTCGGTCGTCGAAGCCGAAGTCGCGCTGTTCTCGGCGGTGCTCGTCGCATTCGTTGTCGCGCTCGTCGCGGGCTATTTCCTGCTGCGTGCGATTACACGACCCATGTCCGAAGTGGTGCTCGCACTCGATGCGATGCGCACCGGCGATCTCACGCAACGGCTCGACCTGCATCGCGCCGACGAGTTCGCCACACTCGAAGCGGGCTTCAATCGCATGGCAGACGAGCTGACCGAACTGGTCGGTCACGCGCAGAAGTCCTCGCTGCAAGTGGCCATGTCCGTATCGGAGATCGCCGCGACATCGAAAGAGCAGCAAGCAACAGCCACCGAAACTGCCGCCACTACGACGGAAATCGGTGCGACGTCGCGCGAAATTCACGCCACATCGCGTGACCTGGTGCGCACCATGAGCGAAGTGTCGACAGTCTCCGACCAGACCGCAGAACTCGCGAGCGCGGGTCAGCTCGGCCTCACGCGCATGGAAGACACGATGGACCAGGTGATGGCCGCGGCCGGTGCGGTCAATGCCAAGCTCGCCGTACTCAATGAGAAGGCAGGCAACATCAATCAGGTCGTGTCGACGATCACGAAGGTCGCCGACCAGACCAACCTGCTCTCGCTCAATGCGGCCATCGAAGCCGAAAAAGCGGGTGAATATGGCCGAGGCTTCTCGGTTGTCGCGACCGAGATCCGGCGCCTCGCCGATCAGACGTCCGTGGCCACGTATGACATCGAGCAGACGGTCAAGGAAATCCAGTCCGCCGTCTCGGCGGGCGTCATGGGCATGGACAAGTTCTCGGAAGAAGTGCGCCGCGGCATGGTCGAAGTCCAGCACGTCGGTGCACAGCTGTCGCAGGTGATCCAGCAAGTGCAGGCACTCGCGCCGCGCTTCCAGATAGTCAATGAAGGCATGCAGGCTCAGGCGACAGGTGCGGAGCAGATCAATCAGGCCCTCTCGCAACTCTCGGAAGCCGCGCAGCAGACCGTCGAGTCGCTGCGCCAGTCGACCCAGACGATCGACGATTTGACGCTGGTAGCAAACGGCCTGCGCACCGGGGTATCGCGTTTCAACGTGAAGCCCGAACGTTTGAGCGCATGAGTGCATGAGGACGTGACGACGTGAGTGCCCGAGTGCGCGCATGAGCTTGTGGACGATGCGTTGAACGAGCATCTGGACGAATACCTTGTTTTTGCGCACCGCAGCTGAGTACCGACACCACCGATGCTATTTCTGATCTTCGAGCTGGGCTCCGACCGCTACGCCATCGACACATCCGATGTCGTCGAGGTGCTCGCACGCGCGCCGCTCAAAGCGCTGCCGGGAACGCCACCGTGGGTGTCGGGCCTGTGCAGTTATCGCGGGCATACGGTGCCGGTTATCGATTTGTGCGAGCTCGCACTCGGACGCCCTGCTTCGGACCATATCTCGACACGCACGGTGATGGTTCATTACCGCAACAGCGACGCCACGGCGGAATCCGAACGCAGCAACGCGCAAAGCAGCGAACCTCATTGGCTTGGGCTTGTCGTCGAGCATGCGAACCGGACGCAACGGTTTGACGCCACCGATTTCAGACCGGGCGGCATCGATACACCCGACGCACGCTGGCTCGGCCCGGTCGCGCAAAGCACCGATGGCCTGGTGCAATGGGTCCGCATCGAACATCTGCTGACAGACGAAGCACGCGAGCTGCTGTTCAAGGAGGCGAACGGATCATGAGCGACGACCGCTTCGAACGGCTGCTCCGTGAACGCATCGGACTCGATGCGTCGTCCATCGGCTCGGCGAGCATCGAGCGCGCCGTACGCGAGCGCGCATTTGCGTGGCTGCTCGCGCAGGAGTCAGCGGTACCGCAACCCGCCGCATCGACCTCCGCCGCCCTGACGGCGTCGCAGCGTGACGCGTACTGGCTCAAGCTGTGTGAATCGGAGGACGAGCTGCAGTCGCTCGTCGAAGCCGTGGTCGTGCCCGAGACGTGGTTTTTCCGCGACCGCGAAGCGTTTGTCGCGCTTGCCCGGATGGCGCGCGAACGTCATGCGCGCTGGCCCGACAGGACGCTGCGCATCGTGAGCCTGCCGTGCTCGACCGGCGAGGAACCGTACTCCATCGCGATGGCGCTGCTTGACGCCGGGCTGCCCGCCAGTGCCTTTTCAATCGACGCGTTCGATATCAGCGCGCGCGCGCTCGAACACGCTGCGCGCGCCGTCTATGGACGTAATGCGTTTCGCGGACATGGGCTCGAGTTTCGCGACCGGCACTTCACCGTCGATGGCACGCTCTGGAAGCTCAACGACGCGGTACGTCGCGCGGTCCGGTTTTCGCGGATCAATCTGTTCGATTCGGCGATTCGCGCGCATGGCCCCTATGACTTCGTGTTCTGTCGCAATGTGCTGATCTATTTCGACAAAGACGATCAGGCGCGCGCCGTCGATACGCTCGACCGTCTGCTCGCAAGCGATGGCACGCTGTTCGTGGGACCGTCCGAGACCGGCACGTTGTTCAGGCACGCGATGCAGTCGGCCCGTATTCCGCTTGCCTTTGCATTCCACAAGTCGGCGGCGCCACCCGTGGACTACGCCGCCGCGCTCGGCGCGTTGCGTTCGCCCTCGCATCGGCATACTCCTTCGCACCCGGCGCAGCAAGTACCACCCACCGCGTCGCCACACACACCGGTGCACACAACGTTACACACGCCGCTGACGCGTGTCGTCAATGCGATGCGCAATCCGGTCACGGCGACATCGTCGCGCCCGAAAGCAGGCAAAGCTCCGCAAGCAGCACCGACTCAAAGCCCGACGCCCGCGGCCGGCGGCGTCGATGCAATGCCGCTCGCCGACGCGCTGCGTCTGGCCAACGAAGGACGGCTGCGCGAAGCGACGCTTGCCGCCGACCAGCACCTGAGCACCTACGGTCCGTCGGCTGAGGTGTTTTATCTGCTCGGCCTGATCGCTGACGCGGATGGACGTGCCGCCGACGCCATGGGCCTGTATCGCAAGACGCTGTATCTCGACCCCGCGCACTACGAGGCACTCACGCACCTCGCCACGCTGCTTGAATCGCAAGGCGATGTGGCCGGCGCGCATCGGCTCACCGAACGCGCCGCACGCGCGAATACATTGCGGGTAAGCGGCCATGGCTGATCCCCGCATCCTGACTTCGCTCACGCTCGACGACTGCTGGAATCGTATCGGCGTGCAAGGCGATCGCTCCTGCGAGCGGCTCGACGACGCCGTGCATTGCCGCAACTGTCCGGTCTATGAGCGTGCGGCCATCGCCCTGCTCGACCGACCGCGCGTCGATATGCCGGACACGGTTGCCGCAGCGAATACACGCGGTCCTGCACCGACGGGGAACGCGGCGGTGAACGGTGCGTCGGCAACAGACATTTCGACACCACACGCTTCGACGACGCGGTCCGGGTCCGATACGAGCGCGACTCACACTGGTACGCCTCAGGTCCTGGAATCGATTCTCGTGTTCCGGCTCGGCGATGAGTGGCTGGGTCTGCCGACGACCGCGTTGCGACAGGTCGCGCCATCGCGTCCGGTGCATCGCATCCCGCACCGCAAGCATCCCGCGTTGCTCGGCGTGGTCAATATTCAAGGCACGCTGCGCCTGTGCATTGCGCTGTCGACGCTGCTGGGCGTCGAATCGTCGCCTGGCACGGCGAAATCCACCGGGCGGGAACGACTGCTCGTGATCGACGGCACAATGAACATCGCACGCGATGCGACGTCAGCAAATGGTCAAAGCCATGGTCAAGGCCACCACGCTTTCGAACCCGTGGTGATACCCGTCGATGAAGTCGACGCCGTGCATCGGGTTCCGGTCTCTGCACGCGAAGCAGTCCCCGCGACGGTGGCCGGCAAGGCGTTGAGCCACGCACACGCCGTGCTCAGGATCCGCGATCGCACCGTGGGCCTGCTGAACGAACGCGTCGTCTTCGAAACGCTCGAGCGGAGTCTGCGATGAGTCACGACGACGACCTGAGCCGGCTCTCGCTCGAGGAACTGTTCCTTCAGGAGGCACAGACCCAGTCACGTGTGCTGACTGATGGGCTGCTCGCGCTCGAACGCACCCCCGACGATGCCGCCACACTCGAGGCATGCATGCGCGCCGCGCATTCGCTCAAAGGTGCAGCACGCATCGTCGGTCTCCAACGTGGCGTCGACATCGCGCACCGGATGGAGGAATGCTTTGTCAACGCACAACACGGCCTCGTTCGGTTGCGCGCCGATACGATCGATCGACTCCTTGAAGGCGTCGACCTGCTGCTGCGCGTCGCGGGAAACACCGACCCGACGCTCGATGCCCGAATCGACGCGTTTATCGCGACCCTCGGTGCCGATTCGCCATCTGCGCCTGACGCTGGCACAGATTGGGATGCGGCAATGCCGGCCATGCTTGAAGACGACAATGTGCAGAACGCTGCACAGCGGCCTGTAGAGCGGCCTGTAGAGCGGCCTGCAGAGCGACCTGCACAGCAGCGCGAGCCATCACCCGCCGTGCCGGAGATCGAGAGCCAACGCCTGGCCATGGAGCCCAACCTCACGGCGCCGGACGATCGGCTGCTCCGCGTCTCGGCTGCGCGGCTCGATCGGGTGCTCGGACTGTCGGGCGAAGCGCTTGTCGAGGCACGCTGGCTGCATCCGTTCGGGGAATCGCTCCAGCGCGTCAAACGGATGCAGCGCGAGGCGGGTCAATCGCTCGACCGTCTGCATGACGCACTCGTCGACACCGGACTGGACACGAATTCGCGCCAGGCACTCGACGCCCTGCGTCACGCGCTCACCGAATCACAACGCGTGCTCGGCGATCGGCTCGCCGAACTCGAACAGTTCGATCGTCGACACGTCAACTTGTCGCGCGAGCTCTACGACGAAGCCCTCGCATGCCGGATGCGGCCCTTCTCGGACCGCACCGCGGGCTATGCGCGGATGGTGCGCGATCTTGCCCGCACGCTCGGCAAGCAGGCGCGCCTCGAGATCGTCGGAGGCTCGACGCCGGTGGACCGCGACATCCTCGACATGCTCGATGCACCGCTCGGTCACCTGATCCGCAATGCGCTCGATCATGGCATCGAGCCGGACGCGGACCGTCGGGCCGCGGGCAAACCTGCGGAAGGCACGATCACTGTCGAAGCCCGGCATAGCGCCGGCAAATTGCAGATCACCGTCGCGGACGACGGCGCGGGCATCGACCTCGATGCGCTGCGTGCCGCGGTCGTCGACCGTCGCCATGCGAATCCGGAGACCGTCGCACGACTCAGCGACGCCGAATTGCTCGAGTTCCTGTTCCTGCCCGGGTTCTCGATGCGCAGCGAGGTCACGGACGTCTCAGGGCGAGGCGTCGGGCTCGATGTCGTCCAGACCATGGTCCGGCAGGTACGCGGCACCCTCCGGATCGTTCAGGCGCCGGGCCAGGGCACGCGTTTTGTGATGCAGTTGCCGCTGACCCTGTCGGTCATGCGCAGCCTGCTCGTCTCGATCGGCGACGAGCCCTATGCCTTCCCGCTCGCGGCCGTGATGCGCGCCGTCGACGTGCCACGCGCGCGGATCGATCTGCTCGAAGGGCAGCAGCATTTCGCGTTCGAAGGGCATCAGGTCGGACTCGTCAGCGCCCGGCAAGTACTGGGCATCGACGGCCCCGTCACCGCACCCGACCCCGTGCACGTGATCGTGATCGGCGACGAACGGCGTGCCTACGGCCTCGTCGTCGACCGCTTTCTCGGCGAGCGCATGCTTGTCGTACAGCCACTTGACTCGCGACTCGGTAAGGTCCGCGACATCACAGCCGGCGCGCTGATGGAAAACGGTGAACCTGTCCTGATCGTCGACGTCGACGACCTGATGCGGTCCGTCGAAAAGATCGTGAACGCGGGCACGCTCGACAAGGTCGGACGCGACGACGCGCTGGCCGGTGCTGCGCGGCGCAAGCGCGTCCTGGTGGCCGACGATTCGCTGACCGTGCGCGAACTCGAGCGCAAGCTGCTCGCCAATCGCGGCTACGAAGTCACCGTCGCCGTCGACGGCATGGACGCCTGGAATGCGCTGCGCGGCGACACATTCGATCTGGTCGTCACCGATGTCGACATGCCGCGCATGGATGGCATCGAACTCGTCACGATGATCCGGCGCGACGCCGTGCTCAAATCGCTGCCGGTCATGATCGTCTCGTACAAGGATCGCGAGGAAGACCGGCAGCGCGGTCTCGATGCCGGCGCGGACTACTACCTGACCAAAGGCAGCTTCCATGACGAGACCCTCGTACATGCCGTGCACGATCTGATCGGGGAGCCGCATTGAGATGAAGATCGGCATCGTCAACGATCTCGCCCTCGCCGTCACGGCCTTGCGCCGTGCGTTGTCCCTGCGCCCCGACCATCAGGTCATCTGGGTCGCGAAGGACGGCCAGGAAGCGGTCGACTATTGCTCGGTGCAAAAACCCGATCTGATCCTGATGGACCTCGTGATGCCCCGGCTCGACGGTGTCGAGGCAACCCGTCGCATCATGGCTGAGAGTCCGTGCGCGATCCTGATCGTGACCGTGGATGTCCACACCCACGCGCAGCGCGTCTACGAAGCGATGGGCGCCGGGGCGATCGACGCAATCGACACACCGATTCTCGGACACAGCGACGCCCGCAAAGCCAGCAGGCCGCTGCTCGACAAGATCGACCAGATCGGGCGCATGACCAGCGAACGCGATCCCGTGCGCCGCGCCATGCCGGAGGCATCGTCCCAACCTGCCGGCGAAAGCGCGACCCAGCTCGTGGCGATCGGCGTCTCGGCCGGCGGCCCGGCGGCGCTCGCGACATTACTCAGTGCACTGCCGCGGGATTTTCCTGCGGCGATCGTTATCGTCCAGCACGTCGATCGAGCCTTTGCGGTGGGTCTCGCACAGTGGCTCGACGAGCAATCGGCGCTGCGGGTGCGGATCGCCACGGAAGGCGAACGCCCGCAATCGGGCGTCGCGCTGATCGCGGCCACCAACGATCATCTGACCTTTCTGCCCGATGGCCGCCTCGGCTACACGCGCGAGCCCGTTCAGGCGCCGTACCGCCCGTCGGTCGACGTGTTTTTCCAGAGCCTGGTGCAACGGTGGCGCGGCAAGGCGATCGGCGTGCTGCTGACGGGCATGGGGCGCGACGGCGCCGCCGGACTCAAGGCGATGCGCGATCACGGCCACTGGACGATTGCGCAGGACGCCGCGACCTCCGCGGTCTACGGCATGCCGAAGGCTGCAGCGGCGCTCGATGCAGCGAGCGCGATCCTGCCGCTGGGTTCGATCGCGCACGCCCTCGCTCATGCGCTTGCCGAGCCGGGGCGCCACGCCAACTCCGTGACACGGGGTGACAAATATGAATAGACGAAACATGGACCACACGACACACCCGATGATGGAACCCGATCTCGATCAGGGGGCCATGGACGAGACGCGCATCATGGTGCTGCTCGTCGACGATCAGGCGATGATCGGCGAAGCAGTGCGACGTGCATTGTCGACCGACGAGAACATCGGCTTTCACTATTGCTCCGATCCTGAAAAGGCGGTGCAGGCAGCGGAACTCACGCGCCCGACCGTGATTCTTCAGGACCTCGTGATGCCCGGCACCGACGGCCTGACGCTTGTGCGCAAGTACCGCTCGATCCCGCTGCTGCGCGATGTGCCGATCATCGTGTTGTCGACCAAGGAAGAGCCGGCCGTCAAGAGCGCATCGTTCACCGCGGGCGCCAACGACTACCTCGTGAAGCTGCCCGACACGATCGAACTGATCGCACGCGTGCGGTACCACTCGCGCTCCTATATCAATCTTCAGCAACGCGATGCCGCCTATCGCGCGCTGCGCCGCTCGCAACAACAACTGCTCGAAACCAACCTCGAGCTGCAACGGCTCACGCACTCCGACGGCCTGACTGGCCTGTCGAACCGCCGGTACTTCGACGAATACCTGCAGGCTGAATGGCGCCGCGCGGAGCGTGATCGCACCGAGCTGGGCCTGTTGATGATCGATGTCGACAACTTCAAGTCGTACAACGACACCTACGGTCACGTTCGCGGAGACGAAGTGCTCAAACAGGTGGCGACGACCCTCCAGCGCGTGGCGAATCGCCCTGCCGACCTCGCTGCGCGTTTTGGCGGCGAGGAGTTCGCGATCGTGCTGCCCGCTGCCTCGAGCGGCGGCGTGCGGCTGCTGGGCGAACGCGTGCGGCGCGAGATCGAGGCGCTCGCGCTGGTTCATGAGGGTTCATCGACGGGACCTGTGCTGACGATCAGCGTCGGTGGCACGAGCGCGCAGCCTGAACCGGGTGCGCTGGCGACGCGTCTCGTCGAGGCGGCCGATCGCGCGCTCTATCAGGCCAAGCACGAAGGACGCAACCGCGTCGTCATTGGCCAGGTGGCGGCCCAGGGATAAGCAAAGGACACTACGGCTATGCCACTGTTTAACGGCACAACCGCGGCCAGACTTAAGCGGGATTTTCCCCGGGTATCGGTGGCGGATTTTCCCCTGCTAGATTCTCCCGGTCGTCAAGGTAGCGGAGATCGGATGGAAGATGTGATGGGCGTGCGCGCTTCGCGCCGGCACCAGGCGCTAGCCGCCCTGGTGACGCTTGCGCTCGTCGCGACGTTCGTCGCCGTGGCCCCGATCGCGTCGGTGCCCGGCCCCATGCTCACCGCCTTCTTGCCGCTGTTCGCGATGGCCGTGCTCGTGACCGAGGGCATCACGGCCTATCTGCTCGCGTCGCAGTTCGTGATCGCGCGCGAGCCTTTTCTCGCGGCGCTGTCGGGTGCCTATGGGTTCACCTCGATCACCGTGACCCTGCAGCTGCTGATGTTCCCCGGCGTGTTCTCACCCACCGGGTTGTTCGGCGCCAATGCGCAAAGCGCGGTCTGGATGTGGGTCTTCTGGCACGCGGGCTTTCCTTTCATGTTGCTTACGTCCGCTTCGGTGCGTCGCAAGTACAGCATCGACCCGATCGAACCCAGGCGGCTGCAGCTTGTCGGCTTGCTCTGCATCGGCATTCCGCTGCTGCTCGCCGTCGGCGGCGCCTACCTCGCCATTCATTGCGACCGCCTGCTGCCGGCGCTGATCGGCGCGAACGGTTCATACACGAATCTGATCAACGGGCCGATCGGGCCGGCGGTCATTGCAATCAATCTCGTTACACTTATCGCGATCTGCGTCTCGGGACGCTTCCAGACCGCGCTCGATCTGTGGCTGGCGGTGGCGGCGCTCGCGAATCTCGTGGACGCAAGCCTCACCCTGATCGCCTCGTCGCGTTTCTCGCTGGGCTGGTACACGGCGCGCGTCGCCGCCCTCGTCTCGTCGATGGCCGTGCTCAGCGTGCTGCTCTGGGAAATCAACCGCCTCTACCGCGGCTTGCAGAAAGCGCATGCGCGCCTGCAGGAGTTTTCAATTCGGGACGGGCTCACCGGTGTCTACAACCGCCGCTTCTTCGATGAGCGTTATGCGCGCGAAATCGAACGTGCCAAGCGCACGGGACGGCCGCTGTCGATCCTGATGGCCGATGTCGACCATTTCAAGCAATTCAACGACACGCAGGGACATCAGCGCGGCGACGAATGCCTGATCGCTGTCGCGACCGCGATCTCGCGTCAGGCCAGACGGCCTGGCGATTTTGTCGCCCGCTACGGCGGCGAAGAGTTCGTGTTCGTCCTGCCCGATACCGATCGCGCAGGCGCGGCCACCGTCTCCGAACGTGTTCGCGACGCTGTCGCCGCTTTACGCATTGCATCCACGGCGCCTTCGGGTATTGTCACGCTGAGCGTGGGTGCGTCGACGATCGAACGCACCCCGCCCACGACCGATGCATTGTTGCGCGCCGCCGATACCGCGCTCTATATGGCCAAAAATAGTGGCCGCAACCGAGTCTGTTTCTCGGACATTGCGGTGCCCGCATGATGAGTACTGAACTGACCTGTTGCAAAGCCCGCGTTCGCGCGGCACGACCGTCGAGGTGCGAACGATGACCCGCGCCTCTGTTGCAGCCGCCACGCCGCGCCGCGCGGCGCCACCGCTCGACATGCTGTTGTCCATGATGGAACGGGACGGCAACAGCTGGTTCGCGAACTATCGCGGCATCGAGATCCGCAGCGCGTTCCAGCCTGTGCTGAGTGTGGCGCATGCGAAGGTGATCGGCTTCGAGGCCCTGATGCGCGCACGCACGCCCAAGGGCGAAGCGTTGCCGCCGCCGCTCGTGTTCTCGCTCGCACGCCGTCACGATGAAGCCGTGCTGCTCGACCGCCTGTCGCGCGCCGTGCACGTCGCGAATTTCGCGGACCAGGGCGGCGATCTCGGCTGGCTCTTCCTGAATGTGCTGCCGCAGATCCTCGAGGCCAGCTGGGAAGACGCTGTGTTCGCCGAGGACCTGATCAAGCATTTCGGACTGCCCGCCGAGCGCATCGTGCTCGAAGTGCTCGAGCAGCCCGCCGCCGATGAGCGTACGTTGACGCGCACGGTCGATGCATTCCATAGCAAGAACTTTCTGATTGCGATCGACGACTTCGGCAGCGGCTTCTCGAATTTTGACCGGATCTGGTCGACGCGCCCCGATATCGTCAAGCTCGACCGCTCATTGGTCGGGCGTCTCACGCAACGCAGCTCGGATCACGAGCTCATGCGTCATCTCGTCTCAATGCTCCATCAGGCGGGCACGATGGTGCTTGCGGAAGGTGTCGAGGCCGACGGCGAGTTGATGGCGCTGATGGATGCGGACGTCGACTTTGTGCAAGGGTACTGGCTCGCCCGACCGCATTTTTCCTTGTCCCGCGCGCGCCAGGCCGCGCTCGAACGTGCGCCGCTGCTGTGGCCGTTGTTCGGCTCGCACGTCGCCCGCGCCCCGCACTTGCCCGCGATCCGCTTCGAATCGTTCGAATCGACGATGACCGCGGCCGCAAACCTGTATGCCCGCGAGCGCAGTCTCGAACGCGCCGCCGAGATCGTCTTCAAAGTCGCAGGCGCGCGGTGTGTGTTCACGGTCGATGAACACGGCATGCAGGCGAGCGACGCGGTACTCGCGCCGTTGCCGCCGGGACCTGCGGCTGAGCGTCGCGACGCAGCCAAGCGCCGGCTCGCGCCGCTGCTCGATGGCTCGCCGGGCAATTGGTCGCGCCGTGCGTACTTCAAGCGAGCGGTTGCGGCGCCGGGCCGCGTTGCGGTCATGGGTCCGTATTTCTCGCTGACCGAGGGCAAGGGTTGCCATACGGCGGCCGTCTCCGTGCTCGTCGACGGGCGGACTACGGTGTTCTGTGCGGACTTCGTGCCCAACGACGACGGCGCGGAACTCGATCTCTCCGATACGGAATAACGCGCCATCCGGGACGATGGCGCGTCGGTGCTTGGTGCAGGATGCGTGGCGTACGTAACGTGTGTGGCGTACGTCGCGCAGCTGACCGGTTGTTCCCGCCGCGACGCTTCGTCGCACCCGCTCGCACATCGGAGCCCGCACAGGGTAGGATGACCGGTCTTGTCATCCCCTTGACCCTGTTCGCCCCTTTCCGATCGCCGCACCATGTCCAGGACCGCCTTCACACTGCTGCCCGAAGAAATCGAGATCACGGCCGTGCGCGCGCAAGGCGCGGGTGGCCAGAACGTCAACAAGGTGTCGAGCGCGATCCACCTGCGGTTCGATATCCGCGCTTCATCTCTGCCGGATCTGCTGAAGGAACGCTTGCTGTCGCTCGCCGATCACCGGGTCACGCGTGACGGTGTCATCGTCATCAAGGCGCAGACCCAGCGCACCCAGGAACGCAATCGCGACGAAGCGATCGAGCGTCTTCGAGAACTGATCGACAGCGTCAGCGTGACACCCAAGACACGCCGTGCGACCCGGCCGACGCTGGCATCGAAAGTGCGACGTCTCGACGGCAAGACACGCCGCAGCGAGGTCAAGGCCGGCCGCGGACGGGTCATTGACTGACACGCGATCAGCCTTTACCTACTGCCCACCCGGCGCCAGACAGGCTAGACTGACCGCCATTCCACACTGGCGTCCGGAGCCCATCGCCACTCGATGCGATATTCGACCGAGATCAAGAAGTTTCTCTATAGCCAGTACTTCTACGGCGGCCTGCGCATCGCGTTCGGCGTTTCATTCCCGGTCATCCTGTGCATGCTGGTGCTGCACGACACGGACCTTGGATTTACGATTTCGGCCGGCTGCCTTGCCGCGTCGGTCGTCGATATGCCCGGCCCGGTCAAGTACAAGCACAACGAGATGCTCACGTGCACGGTGCTCGGCTTTCTGTCGGCGCTCGCCACCGGACTTGCGACGCCGTTCCCCGCGGCGCTCTTCGTGACCGTCGTCGCCCTGTCGTTCACGCTCTCGCTGCTCGTCGTGTATGGCTTTCGATGGCCGCAGATCAGCTTTGCGACGCTGTTCATGATGATCCTGACCATGGACTCGACGTTCACGGTGCTCGAAGCCATCACGAACGCGGCGTGGATCCTGGCAGGCGGTCTTTGGTACACCTACTGGAGCACCGCCGTCAGCTCGCTACAGCGTGACCGGATCGAACAGCAGGCCATCGCCGACAACCTGTTTACCCTTGCCGAATACGTGCGTGCCCGCGCGGCGTTCTATGACCCGCACAACGATCTCGACGAGTGCTACCGGAACCTCGTGCTCAAGCAGATCCCGACGGTCGACAAACAGGACGCCGCCCGCGATATCGCCCTGCGCAATCTACCGAGCCTGCGCGACGGACGCCTCGATCCGCATCGCACGGTGCTCTTCAATCTGTTCATCAATACCGTCGACCTGCACGAAGGTGTACTTGCCGCGCATACGGACTATCCGCTGGTGCGCACGACCTTCGGCGACTCTGACATCATGCTGTTCTTTCGCGACTTGCTCGACAAGCTCGCCGACGATCTCGAACACGTCGGGCTCGCGGTGTTGCGCGATACGCCTGTCGACGAGCGCGTGCACACGAAGGCCGAATTTCGCGCGATCGAGTACGAGATCGAGCAGCTGCGCAAGAAGGACTATCCGACACTGCATCCTGAAGCGTATTCGGCGGTCGTCGCTTCCTATCGCCGAATCTGGAGTGCCGCACGGGTGCTCGACAAGATGCGCGTCAACACGCATCACGACGTCGCCGTGCAGAAGCCCGAGATGCCGGTCGACAAGGCGCTCGATCGCTTTCTCGTCAAACGCCGCGTGCAATGGGGACTGCTGCTGTCGAACCTGACGATGGCCTCGCCAAGCTTTCGTCATGCGTTGCGAGTGGGCATCGCCGTTGCACTGGGCTTCTGGCTCGGCCGGATCCTGCCGCTGACGCACAGCTACTGGATCTGCATGACGACGATCATTATTCTGAAGCCCGGCTTTTCGCTGACGCGCCAGCGTAATACGCAGCGGATCATCGGCACGACGATCGGATGCGCAGCAAGCGTCGCCCTGATCTTTGCGATTCACAATCGCGAACTCGAGCTGCTGATCATGGCCGCATGCATGGTCATGTCGTACAGCCTGACGATCTTCAACTACACGGCCAGCGTCACGTTCACGTCGGCGTTCGTGCTGATCCTGTATCACCTGCTTGCACCGGCCAGCATGCGACTGATCGGCGAGCGCGCGATCGACACAGCGGTCGGCTGCGCACTGGCGATTGGCTCAAGCTATCTGTTTCCGTATTGGGAGTACCGGCTTATGCGGCCGGCGGTCAAGGAAGTCATTGCGTCGATGCGCCGCTACCTCGATACGGTCTGGCCGCGAGGGGCTGTGGATCCTGATACGGCAAAAGCGGCCACGGCAGCAGGCGCAACCGTCGCCACTCCGGCAGTTACCGCGGTCGACACGGCCGTCGGGACCCTCGCGGCCCACGCACCGTCCAGCACTGCCGCAACCGATGCAGTGGCGAACGCAGCGTCTGCGATGGGTCCCGGCCCGGCCATGCAAAGCGGGAAACTCGGCGAAAATCTCGGCAGCCGCGCTGGCAGCCGTTCACCGACACGCGCGGCAGACGCCGTCATTGAGTCCGATTTTTCGCGCCGCCTCGCGCGCAAGAATATGCACGTCGCGTTTGCGAATCTGGGCAACGCGTTTCAGCGCATGATGCTCGAACCGAAATCGCAGCAACGCTTCGTGGCCGAACTCAATGATCTGCTGATACAGAGTCACGCGCTCGGGTCGCAGATGGCCGCTGCGACACCGCTGCTGATCGCACCGCCCGCTCCCGCCTCGGAGATCGGCAAGCTTGATGATGCGCTCGCCGACGTGCGGACCAACCTGATGCTTGCGGAGCAAGCGGACGCGTCGTCACCGTCCACCGATCTCAGAGAACACACGCGCGTGCTCGACTCGATGGTCGTGGCACTCGAAAAGGACACGGCGGTCACGGCCGAGACCGTGCAGGACCTCAAACTGCTGATCCATCAGACCAAGCAGATGCTCGCCGTCTCGCAACGGATCCGCAAAGACACGGCCGCAATCCGCCTGCCCGCCTGACGCGGCGTGTCCGCGCGGCTTACTCGACGCAATTTGCCCGACGCAATTTGCCCGACGCAATATGCCCGACGCGATGTGTCCGGCGCCGTTTGTCCGACGCTGCCTTATTGGCTTGCGGCGGATGCGGGGGCCGGCGCTGCGGTCGCCGGGCTGCTTGACGCATCGGCACCCGACGCACCGGTGCCTGAAGCATCCGCTCCCGATGCACCGGGAGCAGCTGAAGCAGGCGAAGCCGCTGACGCACCCGATGCGGCGCTCAACTCGGCGCGTTGCTCGGCCTCATACTCGTTGCGCCCCGAGATGGCCTCGTAGAGCAGCATCGCAATCATCAAGGCGACAAATACAAATACAAAGACGCCGACCCATCGGACCGCGTCGAGTTTTTTTTTCTGTGCGTTCATGAGGCAAGGATGGCATTCGGGCGGCAAGAAGCGCCGCCGGGTTCGCCGCGCATTCTACGCGTCTATTCTTCAAGCGACCTGACAGGCAGCGCCGTCGAGTACTTGATCTGCTCCATGGCAAAACTCGAACTCACATCGTGAAGCGGGACATCACGAATCAACCGTTTGTAAATCCGGTCGTAGTCATCAATGTCCGACACCACCACCCGCAGCAGGTAATCCGTCTCGCCGCTCATGCGGTACACCTCGACGACTTCGGGAATCGTCGAAACCATGTCGGTGAATTGCTGTGCCCAGGCCTCGTTGTGCTGATTGGTTCGAACCGAAACGAACACCGTGGTGCCCACGCCAAGTTTGCGCGCGTCGCAAAGCGCCACTTGCGAGCGGATGACGCCATTTTCCTTGAGCCGCTGCACGCGTTTCCAGCACGGTGTCTGTGACAGATTGACCTGTTGAGCGAGTTCGGCCACCGGAGTGGTCGCGTCTCGCTGCAGCAATTCGAGGAGCCGTCGGTCGATCTGATCCATTTTGCAATTCCGTAGAAAAAAATTCTATCCGGTAAGTTTTGCAGACAATATTTTAGAAAAGTTTTCGAGGGTGTGAATGATATAAATCCCTTAGCAGTATCAAGCACTTCGCAAGGATTTGTGAATTCAGGCCCAAATAACGAGCACACCATGCCCTCGTCACTTTCCGTCACTCACCCTATTCCCAGCACGAACCGTGCGCAGGCCGCATTCAAGGCGCTTTCCACGCACTTTCGCGCCGCGCTCGAGGCCGCCTGTGGCACACCCTGCGACGTATTCGGTTCGCGCGTCGGGGCGGCGCTGGCGGATGCCGCGGCACTCGTCGACGTCTTGCCGGCCGACGTGCTGCTCGGCAGCCCCGAACGCTATACGCGGCATGTGCTGGCGAGCGATCCCACGGGGCGATTCGCGGCCGCGGCCCTGATCTGGCGGCCCGGTCAGATGACACCCGTGCATGGCCACCATACGTGGTGCGCCTACCGGGTCGTCAAGGGCGTGCTGACCGAAGAGCATTTCAGATGGGATACCGCGGAATTGCGTGCAATCAGCACGGGCACGCGACACCGGTCAGCCGGCGCGGCATCGTTCGTCGGCGCAGGATTCGAGGGCATCCACCGCCTGGCCAATCAGAGCAGCGAGATCGCGGTGTCCTTGCACGTCTACGGGGTACATGCCGATGCGCTGGCCACCCGCGTCAATCACTGCGTCGATACTAAGCTGCCGCGCCAGGCCGCATGACGGCGGGCTAACCGGGAGCATCACCCGCTGTCGGGATCTGCGGTTGCACCTGGTTCGACGCCTGAGTCGCCTCGGGCACCACCTCGGGCTCGTGTCGCTTCGCAGCGCGGCCCCCGGCGTCGCGCGAGCCGGCTCCGGCGGCACCGGCCGTGACCGGCACCGCTGCTTCGGGCTCACGCGCGACTGAGGGCGGCGTGGCAGGTGGCATAACGGGTGACGTAAGGGGCGGCTTCGGTGCCGGCGCGTCCTCCGTCACCCCTGCGTGCTCAGCCGGCTCGTGCACCGTAAATCGTTCGCGGCTATCCGACGTGGCCATCTGCTCCGGCACCAGCAGCGCGCCCGGACGCAATGCGTCACGCACGGCGCCCTCTCCCATCGTGCCCATCGCACCGATTGCGCCCATGGCGCCGACACCCTCGTCGGATTGACGCAGCATCATCTGCGGCACCGGAATCTCGATGCCCGCCTCATCCATCTTGCGCTTGAGCCGCTGATTGAACGCCCGCACGATCGGCCATTGCTGAAGCGGCCGGGTGCGAATCTGGCCTTTGATCACCATCCAGTTCGGATCGAAGCGATCGAGCCCGAACACCTCGACCGGGCCGAGCATCTCGCGCCGATAGCGAATGTCCTCATGAAGCTCTTGCCCGACTTCGCGGATCAAATGCGTGATGTGATCGACGTCGGCTGAAAACGGCACACGGACGTCGAACACGGCGAACGCAAAGTCCCGCGAAAGGTTCTTGATCGTCTTGATCTGGGAAAACGGAATCGCATGAATCGCGCCTTGCGCATCGCGCAGCCGGCAGGTCCGGATGCTCAGCGTTTCGACAATCCCGGCGTGACCGCCGTCGACCTCGACCGAGTCGCCGACCGAGATCGTGTCTTCGATCAGGATAAAGAGACCCGTGATCAAATCCTGCACGAGTGACTGCGCCCCGAAGCCGAATGCGAGGCCGATCACGCTGGCCCCTGCGAGCAACGGCGTCACGTTGATCCCCAGATTCGCGAGCGTCGAAATGATCACGATCACGAGGATCACGACGAACGTGAAATTGCGTATCAGCGGCAGCATCGTGCGCGCGCGACTGCTCGGTTGCGATTGTTTGCCGTGATGCGTCGTCGGATTCAGCGCCTCGGTGACCGCGGTATCGAGCACGATCCACACGAGCCATGAAAAGAACAGGGTTGCGCAGATGCTGAAGATCGAATGACTGATGCCGCGCCCGCTCGCCGACTCCTGCGCAAAACGAATGACGGAGTGATTCCACAGACGCGCGCTGAGCTCGATAAAACCCAGCCAGACGAACATCGTGATCAATGAGCCGAAAAACCGCACCAGCCGGATCAGGTAAACCGATTGACCGTGCCGAAGCCGGCGCTTCGCACGTTCAGGCGAGCGCGTCAGATGGCGAACGATGGCGGTCAGGAAGAAGGCCACGACCATCAGCAGGGCCGTACCGATCGCCTCCTGGAGCACATGCTCCGAGGAGTCCGTGCTGATCAGCGTGGCGACAATCGACGCCGCGCACAGCAACAGCATCGGCACATGCCAGAGCGACGCGATGATCGAGAACGTCTCGTTCATCGCACGATGTTCAGTTCGATAGTCGTAGGCACGGTTGCCGAGCAAGTGCGCAACAGGACGGCGAAACGTCAGCGCGAAAATCGCAGCGCACAACGCCGCGCCCATATTGCACGCTGTCGACAACAGAGCGGCAAGATTGCCGCCCAACGCCGCAATCACCCGCTCGTCGACCGCAGCATCGCCCAGCGCACCGAGCACGCCGATCACCACGAGCAAGCGGCGGGCGTGCACGAGCAAGGCCTGAACCGCGGCGCGCCGATGGCCCGCTGAAAACAGCGAGAACATGATCAGGCAGAGCGCCGAAAATGCGGCGCCCGCGACGATCGCATACGACACGACCACGGCCAGCGTGCGGCCCAACGAAGGATCGAGTGCGCGCGACAGCCACAACGTCGCGAAGAACGCGACCGTCAGCGGTGCGATGCGCCGCGTGGCAAACAACAGCAGCGCAGGCGTCGTCGGATTCGGATGCAGACTGACCGTGTAGTTGAAGTAGCGCGCCGAGCGACGCTCCGCAAAGGCGAGCGCGAGCGCCGTGAACGCCCAGATCGCGAGCATCGAGAAGAAGTCGAGGACAAGCTCCTTGAAAGGCGTGCCCGTGCTGCCGTAGAAGATCCCGACGAGGTCACGCCCTGCCGCATGCACGCGTGTCTGCCAGTAGCTGACCGGTGAGCGGCCCACACGAACATTCTGTTGCACTTCCGTCAGGCCCGTCGCGATGGCACCGAGCAAGCCGGCGCTTGCCGCCGGCGGTGCGGGCTGAGAGGCATCGGCAAGGCGGTTCGCATCGCGCAGCTTCTTGAGCTGACTGACGAGCGCCGTGCGTTGCCGGTCGTTGTCGAGCGTGGCGATGACGGAATCCAGCGACTGCGCGAGTTCCGCACGGCTCGCCGCTGTCGGCGCAGACGCTGCCGATGCAGGCTCTGCGGGCGCAATCAGCTTTGCGAAGGTCGGTAACGAAGGGATAGCCGCGGCGGCACCGGTCGGCGCGACAGGTGCGGGAGCTGGAGCGGTTGTCGGTGCAGGCGCGGCAGCAGCAGCGCCCGATGCATAGGCCATCGACGCGGGCGCGCATACACCGACGCCTGCGAGCACCAACCAAAGGAAGAGAAAACCCGGCGCCCACGCGTGCAAGCGCATCACCCGTCGTGGCCGGATTGTCGAAAACTGCGGACGCATCAAGCCCTCTGCAAGACGTTAAAACGATCGCGCACCACCGTGTGTTTGCACGGTGGTGACATCGGCCGCTATTTTGCCTGCTCGCAGGGCTCAAAAAGAAGATCAGCGACGACGCACGCCGATCGTTTGAAACAAAACGTTTCGCAAATAATCAGCCGACTTTGCGTTTGGCGACCTTGCGAACGCGGGCCCGTTCATGCTGCGCGAGCGACCCCGCGATGTCGGCGAGCGTCTGCTCGGCGAGCGTGGCATCGATCGCATGTTCGATACGATCCGACACTTCGAGCAGGACGGTGCGGATGTGTCGGCCGACCACCGACCCCGCTGCCGGACGTTCCCGATGCAATGCGAAAACCGGCGCGTCTTCGAGAGCTCGATAGACATCGACCAGCCGGATTTCCGCGGGGTCACGAGCAAGCAGCGCGCCACCGCCCGTGCCGAGCTGTGCTGTTGTCAGGCCTGCCTGCGCAAGCATCGACAGCAGGCGCCGGATCAGCGCCGGGTTGGTATTGACGCTTGCCGCTATGCGCTCGGATGAAAGCGGCGAACCGTCATGAAGGGCAAGCATGGCCAGGATATGTACACCGACCGCGAACCGACTACTGGTGTTCACTGTCTCTCCTCGTCGATCATGGAATGATCAAGGCAAACATGCTCACGATTGCCAGGGGTTTCACCGGCTTCGTTGATTCCGGGAAACTGAAACGAGAATAGGTACAGATATAGAGACGGTCAAGGGATAAGTGGCGCGCAAACCATTGCGTGGGTGTTTGATGCAGTTACATGTTCTTACGCGACGGCCGGACGAATATCTCGCCCCGGCCGCGCCACCGGACGAATTTGCGCTGCGAACGGGCATGCGCAGAGCGTAATCGCGCCGGATACCGTTCAAACGGGAATGAATGCGTCGCGCGGACATCGAGCGGTGCCCGGCGCGGGACCGTATGAACCACAAGACGGCAGACCGGCCGGACGATGCCGCGAATCGAACTTATTGACTGGCCGCGCTCGCCGCGTCGGGCGCACTCGCCGCAGTGGCACCGCTGGCGATCGCCTGCAACTTTTGTCCCGCGGCAACGAGCCCTTGGCCAGCTTTCGCGGCAACCGATGAGGCGGCTTCACCGAGCGCCGCGTTCGTCGCGCTCGCGATCTGTCCGAAGCTTGCACCCGATGCGGGGATGCCGACCGCAGCCTTTGCCGCGTCAACGAGTGAGGCCGCCTGAGCACCGACTGCACTCGCTGCGCTGGCGACGGCCGAGGTGGCTGCATCTACTGTGGGCTTGGCGGCCGACACTGCCGATGCGCCTTCTGCCACGGCAGCGCTCGCAGCACTGGCCATGCCGTTGATCGCACCGGATGCCGCATCGGCCGCGCTCGCCGAACTCGCGGCCTGATCCGTCTGATTCGATTGGGAATGGCAACCGCAGAGCCCGGCAACCAGCGCCACTGAGGCTGAAGACAACGCAAACACCGCCAGCGTAGTGGCGGCGTACCGGGACGCGCGTGCGCCCCGGGCGATTCGGACGTTCATACACTTCTCCGGACGAATGGGTCGTGCGTGAAGTGTAAGTCCTTCGGAAGCGATTTAGCGCAAACGGCGCGGCAAGCCGCTTTCAGTTTGCTGACGCAACTGTTCGATCTGGCGACGCAGATCATCCAGCTTGGCCTGTTCAGCCTTGCGTTGCGTCTCGAGCTGCGCCGCTTGCTGCGCCGTATCCTGCTGACGCGCGACAACTTCGGCCTGCTGCGCCTTCTGGTTGTCGAGGTCGGCCTGCAGGAATGCAGCGCGCTTTTCGCTCAATGCGATGAGCTTGGCCGTATAGGCCTTCTGCGCTTCGAGTTTCGTCCGACGAATCTCGATTTCCGAGAGTTGCGCCGTGCGCTTCACGAAGTCGGCATAGATCCCTTCAGCACGCGTATCGCTCGTCGTCTTGATCACGCGCCAAAAATTTTTCTGCTGAAACAACGTGACGTAGTACGTCATTTCGTTGCCGTTGAACAACAGACTTGCCCCGTAAGTCCCGTTGTACGACGTGCGCAACTCGGTCACTGCATTGGTCTGGATGAGCTTTTGAAGCTCGGCGACCGTGCCGCCCGCGTCCGGATCCGGCGTGGCTTGCTCGGTCAAAGCGGTCTGCGTCTGGCCGGTTGCGAGAGGCGCATCGGCCGTCGTGCTGGCCGACGCCATCGCGCTGTCCGCCGCGCCAGGCTGGGCGGCCGACGCGACGACTGCCGTATCTGCCGTCGCTGTCTGGGCCTGCGCCTCGTTTGCCGCGCACACGACTGCGAGCGCCGCGAGCGCTGCGCGCATTCCCACCAACTTATTCTTCATGTGAATCCACAGATCTAATTATTATGAGACGCGCAATCTTACTCAAATTTACTCAAACTCGCGCGTCTCCGGTTCGTCATCGAACATCCGATATTTCCGCATCTTTTCCCAAAGGACCTTACGGCTGATCCCGAGAAACTGCGCAGTATCCTGGCGGCGCCACCCGTTGGCCTCGAGGGCGTCGGAGATACGGCCGCGTTCCGCCATATCCCACTTACTGCGATCAATCACCTCGACGCCCGGTTCGGTGCGTGGTGCCGGGTTATGGCGGGCGCGCTGCACAATGCCTTGCAGGCGTTCCGCGTCCCACCCGAGCTGCCGCACCGTCACGCCGATCCGCTCGGCGAGGTTACGCAGTTCACGAACATTGCCGGCGAAATACGTGTCGGCAATCGCATCCGTGAGCCAGTACGGAATATCGTTAAGTTCGGCCAGTTTGTCTTCACCCAGTACAGAAACCAAAAAAGCCTTGAAAATCGCGATCTTATCGACTGCCCCCCGCTCTTCGAGGCTCGGAATCGTCAGTTCGATCACCGCCAGCCTGTAATAGAGATCGGCACGAAACAGCTGTTCTTTAATCAGATCGGGTAAGTTTTTGTTGGTCGCTGCAACAAGACGAAAATCGAGCTGGATGGGAGTGGCGGAACCGATTCGCGTGACGGCACTGTCTTCGAGCACGCGTAACAACTTGACCTGCTGATAGTGAGGAAGATCTCCTATTTCGTCGAGAAATAAAGTACCGCCGTCGGACTGTTCAAAAAACCCTTTATGCGCGCCGACCGCGCCGGTAAAGGACCCCTTGGCATGACCAAAAAACAGTGATTCAAAGAGGCCATCGGGAATCGCACCGCAATTCACCGCGATAAATGGCCCTTTTCCATATTGGGTGTTTTTTTCGTGCAGCAATTGGGCAATGCGCTCTTTGCCCACCCCGGTCTCGCCATGCAATAACACGCTGGCGTCGCAGTCGGCGAAGGCGTCGACCTCCTTCAGAAACTTCTGCATGGGCTCCGAATTGGCGATCAGCGCGGTCGGCGCCTGCGTTTGCGCGCTGTGCGCGCGCATCTGGAGCACGAGCTTCGTGACCATGCTGCGCAATTCGGCGCAGGTGAAGTCGACGGCGAGGATATGCGAGTACTCGGCCGGAAACATCGAGGGATCGGAGGTGCGCGCCGCTGCGCCGACCCAGACCACCGGCATGCCATGCGCGGTTTCCCAGTCGCGCGCCGAGAGCGAGCCGCTGTCGATCACGCTCACGCTCATCAGGGCGATCGACGGACGCGACGCGACGCGCTCGGCCGAGATCGGAATGCCGTCGGCGCGAATCACCTCGACTTCGAAACTCGCCATGCAGCGCGCGACACGCTCGACGATGTCTGTCTTGCCTTCCCAGACATAGATATCGAGCTCGTCGATCTTCGGGATAGTGGTTTTATTGGCCATGGTGTGTTGCGGCTACGTGTTCGGGTGCGGGGTGCTGATGTTCATGTCCATTTCAATCTTCACGGTCATCTTCGACGCACTATCCGACGACCCATCGTGGCAATCGTCGTTGCCCGGATCATCCGCGCGGGGTCCTTTCTATTTGACGAGTTGCACATTGCCGCAGGTGAGTGAGACATCGGTCACGGTCGCCTGTCCGACCTGAGCGCCGACGAGCCCCAATACCTGCGGGATCACCGCATTCAGGGCCGGCGTGAGCAGGCCGACAATGCCGGTCGTAACGTTCTGCAGGACAGTCCCCAATCCAAATGTCTGAAGCGAAATGGGAATACCGCCGACATTCACTGTCAGGTTCGTCGTCAGGTTGCCAATCAGGCTGTTGCCGGACGTGCTCAACGCCGTCGCAAGGTCCGAGCCGGCCGCATTGGAATTAACGTAGACCGGGTTGGGCTGACTGATCTGATTACTCACGCCGATGAAGGTGTGCGCCTGTGGTGAGCCTGGCGCGAGTTGAAGTGAGCCACCCAGACTGGTCACGGTCACCAGGTTATTCAGCGCGGTGACCACCGTCGTAGCCGGAGTGCACGATGACGAACTCCCGCTGAATATCTTCGACGCGTTATCCGAAATACAGATTGCAGCGATACCTGGCGTGATCTGCACGGTACTGCTGCTGTCACCTGGTCCGGCACCACATTGCGTCTGGGACAATGACGCGGTCGCAGGCGCCACGGTGATCAACACCGGAAGCGAAACGGAAAGAAGTGTTGGCAGGTTTGGCACTGGCAATGCACCGCTGCCGACGTTCACGCCAAGCTGCAGGAATAGCTGAACCTGTTGAGAACGCGCAACCGCACTCGCGCTGCCCGCTTCGCCGACGGCGAGCACAGGCGGCTGCCCCAGGCTCAGCTGTACCTTGCTGGCCAGCACGCCATTGGGAAGGTTCGGTAGCAGGCTCGTGTCCACAGTGATTGGCGCTACGTTTGACGACGTCGTATTCGCGATCATCGCCGCGACCATCACAGCATCGAGCGCGTCGATCGTGGCGTTCGATGCCGCATTGATATTCTCGAGTCCGATGTCGAGCAGTCCCGTCTGATTGTTCGCACCGTTCATGGGCACGCTGTTGCCGCCGTTCGACGTATTGGCCCACCCCACGAGCTGAGACAGAAAGGGTTTCGATGCGTCACCGCTCGGCACAGCGTTGTCGATCGCCGTGATCAGCGTCTTGAGCGTAGGTTTGGTCGCCAGCATCTGCACAATATCGTTTGCACCATTCGAATTGAGCTGAACGGCGAGATTCGAAAGCTTGATCTGAGCCTTGGCGAGCGCCGTGTACGAAACAACGTCAAGATTCACCGAGGAACCCAGCAGCGCCGACAGCACGCCGTTAAGCAACGCAGAATTGCCCGTCTGCAACGTCGCAAGCGTTGTACCCAGCGTGAACGCGCCAATATTGACCACGCGCGAGGTCGACGCAACGGCAATCCCCTCACCTTTGCTACCCACCATCGGCATGAACCAGTATTTGACGTTGCTGTTGAGCTGCACGTAAATACCGTTGACCGTGGTGTACGGCGCACCGACGATCATGAACTGGTTCAGCTTCGTATCGAAGTGCCCGCAGTTGACCGTGTAAGCACCGCTATAGCCATTGGAAGTGGCAATCTGCGCAACGACTGTTTGCGCACCGCCGCATGTATCGTCGAGGCGCTGCGCAGCCGCCAGCGCCATCATGTCGGCGACGCCTTGCAAATGACGGCGTTGCCACCAGACGTGCCCGACGTCCACCACACCCAACGCGACGATGATCGTCATGAGCCACAACGCAGCCGTGATCGCGATGCTCCCTCGCATCGCGCGCGCGGCATGTTGACGCTGAATGGGTTGTCTCATGATCCTTCCCCGATCGCTTCGCCTGCTTCCATGGCCAGCGAAAATCCTTGTACTTTTATTGACCGCCCTGCGAACCACTCGCGCTACTGACGTCGCTCTTGAGCGACGATCCGAAGAACACCGGAATCGCCGTATCGAACGACTTCAGATAGCGCCCGTAGGCAGCACTCGCCTGATCGCCCGACATCGTCAATGGCTGCCCTGCATTCGCGCCGCTGCGTTGCATTTCAAATGCACTCCGCGTTGCCGAATCGATTGGGGTATCGAGCGTCGCGTCACCGTTCAAGGCAAAAGCGCTCGCAGATGCGGCGCACGCAGCCACCGCGACGCAACCCGACAAGATGAACCGCGTGGCGGCCCCATATCGCGTCCGTCTCGTCCACACGTGCAGCGGCAAGCTCAGGCGCACGGTGCTACGTGCGTGCCCGCAATGGTCACAGTTCGAATGTTTCATTTGCACTCTTCCTCGGGCGCGCTCTTGTGTCGCCTTTCTGCTTCGAATTAGTCCGTCGACCCGCGCCGCGCGGACGCGGCAACCGCGAACGGCGACAATGCCGGCCCCTGACGCCACTGCTGGCTCGGGAACATCTGATCAATCGGTTGAGTAGCCGTGGTACCTACCGGAGCCACCAGCTGCACCGGCGGCTCGGCATGCGCTGCCGTCCCCGATGCACCTCCCGGCTGCGCCGGCCTGGTTGCTCGGGATGCGTTGGCCACCGACCGGTCTGCTGCGTTTCCGTGGCTGGCCGCCGCGGCGCGCTTTTCTCGCTCACGCGCTGCCGCTGCCACTGCCTGCGCGTCTTTGCGTACAGCGTCGCGTACATCCTTGGGCATGTTCTGCGCGTCCATCAAACCATTGGCGTTTTTGGTCTGCCCGTCCGCGAGCAGATAGAGCGCGAGGTTGCCCATCACCTTCGGACTTTTCTGATCAAGTTCGGCGGCCTTCATCATCGGGACGCGTGCTCCCGTGACATCTCCCGATCGCATCAGCGCGTAGGCCAGATCGCTGAGCAACTGCGAATCGGTCGGGTTCGTTTCCGCCGCCTTGCTCAGTGACTGCGCCGCCGAATCGAAATCGCCCTGCGCTCCCGAGATCAGACCCAGTCCTCGATATCCCTGAGCGGCGAGCGAAGTGCCAATCAATGCATGGTAAGCGGCCGCGCTCGCCGGAAGCTGATCGGTTGCGCGCAGCGCATCGGCGCGCATCAGCGTGGTTTTCGGCGATGTTCCGTAGGTGCGTTCGTACTCATCGAGATGGGCGAGCGACGCAAAATACATATTCTTCTTCTGCATCTGCTCGATCAGCGCGAGGTAGACCGTCGCCGAGTCGGGCTTTTCTTTTTCGGCGAGCGCATGCTGTTCGGCGGCCTGGCTGGCGGCCGCGTCGCTGATGCCATAGCCCGCCGGCTGACTCGCGCATCCGCCTGCGAGCATGGCTACGGCGAACGCAACGCCCCAGCCAGGCGCGGCCAAGTGAAGTCGAAGTAAGGAATGAAGTGTCGATGTCATGGCTTGGCGAGGGCAGAAAGGGATCGGATCACGGCGATGAATCCGGGGCCAGCCGTCACAATCAGCAACGCGGGTAGCAGCGTGGTAATCATCACGGTCGTCATCTTCACGGTCAGCTTGCCGATACGTTCGCGCATGGCTGTGCGCCGGCCTTCGCGCAGACGATCGGCAAATTGCTTCAACGGCTCTTGCACCGCGCCGCCGTGCCGGTCGACCTGGATGATGAGCCTCGCCACCGCGCGCAGATCGTCGTTGTCGTACGTCGTGATCAGGCGCTGGAGCGATTGTTCACGCGTGCGACCGGTGACGAACTGCCGATTCGCGATCTCGAGTTCCTGCCCGACCACGGGCAACACGCGACGAAATTCCCCGACGATGACCTGCACGCTCTGATCGATCGACAACCCGACGCCCTGCAACAAGCGGAGCAAATCGATAAACATCGGCAGCTCATCGACCACGGACTGCCGGCGGTTCGCGGCGATTCGGCCCAGCACCCACTTCGGCGCCATAAAACCGATGCATAGCGCGCCGAACAGCAGAATGAACACGCGTGCAACGCTCGCACTGTCCGTGCCGCCGAAGGCCATGCTGGCTGCCAGCGGCGCACCGATTCCGCAAATCACGCGTGTCGTCAGAAACAGTCCGCGCGCGCGGGGATCGACAAAGCCGCATTGCTCGATCAGCAACTGATCTTCCTTCGCAACGAGTTGCTTGCCGATGCGCGTATCGAACCAGCGCATGCCGATCGTCGCCAGCGCGTCGGATACCGAGCGGACCAACGTGCGTCTGCCGTTTGCCGGAGCCGAAAGGCCGCCGCCCCCGGCGCCGCGCGATCCCGCTACCAACGATGCCTGCTGCAATCCGGATGCCGTGTGAGCCGCAGCACGTTGCGCCTGCTCTGTGCGCATCTCCATGGCGCGAGCGACCGTTTGCTCGCTACGCGACCGAGTGCGCAGCACTCGCACAACCAGGCTCGCGTACAACAGCGCGGCGACGCACGTCAGGCCCAAGCTGATAGCGATCAGAGTATGAGCATTCATTTCCGCACGCTCCGCGGGCGCATAAGCCGATCACTGGACATGGACATGGATCTCCGATTCAAAGCTTCGCGAGCCGGTAAAGCAGGAACACACCGACCAGCTGCAATCCGAGCGCCCCATAAAACAGATGTCGCCCCGTCGGATCGAACCACATGCCAACGAAATAATCTGGATTGCTGAGCACGATGAAGCACCCGATGACGAGCGGCAACAGCCCCAGAATCCACGCCGACAAACGCGTCTCGGCGGATAACGCGAAGAGCTCTCGCTGTGCCATTTCCCGATCGCGCATGAACGCAGCCATGCGTTCAAGCACCTGGTCCGCGCGCCCCCCGTAGCGCACCGACAGACGCACAACGGAGGCGATAAGCATGAACTCCTCGACGACGTAGAGCTCGGCCAGCTGATTCAACGTCTTGTCGAGTTCGACACCCGCTCGCATCATGCGAGACGCACGCTCGAGACATGTGCGCAGTGGCAAGTCCGCTGCAGGCGCCGCCGCCTGAAATGCCGCCGGCACACTGTTGCCGATCGTGATCATGCGCACGACGCCATCGAGAAATTCAGGCAACTGGGTCACGATGCGGCGTTGTTGCCGCGTGGAGCGATGCCAGAGCCACAGGCGCAAACCGATCAGCATGAACGCGAGCAACACGGTGCTCGCAATGAAATTCGTTTCGATGCCGACAAAGAGGAAGACCCCTGCCAGGAGCATTACGCACATCGAGTAAAAGCGGCGAATATCAAGCACACCGGCGCGATGCACGATGCGATTCATGCGTTCGATGTGCGGCGCCAGACGGCGCAATACGGCATCACCGAGCGGACCGTCGGTCTTGTTCGTGTCGCCCCTGCCCGCCACTTGCCCCGATGCGCCACCGACCGGTCGTGCACTCAGGCCGGCATTATTCGAGGGGGCGCCTGGCGTTGCGGCGAGCCGGCTGTCGACGAACCGCTGGGTCGTCACGCTCTGCTGCATCAGCGATGCACGGTGCCAAAGCCAGAGTGCGCCGACAACGCAGAAGAGTGCGACCGCGAGCACGGCAAGCAAGGTGCTAGACACCGTAGCCTCCCGCACCAAAGCCGCCCGAGCCGAAGCCTCCGCGACCATATGCGTCCCCTGCGCCCTGCATCTGGGCCGCGGTCAACGCGGCGCGGAATCGCGCGAGCTTCGGCGAATGCGGCAGAATACCGAGCGATTGCCAATGATCGACTTCCTCGCCGTCCGGGCCGATCGTCGGCTCATACCGATATAGCTCCTGAGTCGAAACGATGTTGTCACCGAGCCCCGTGACCTCCGTGACCGAGAGGATGCGTCGCTTACCGTTGGACTGGCGCCCAATCTGGACGATAAAGTCGATCGCGTTCGCAATCTGTCGCCGCAAGCTGACTTCACTACCCTGGTACCCCGCAAACCCTGCAAGCATTTCCAGCCGGTACAGGCATTCGCGCGGCGAACTCGCATGGATGGTGCCCATTGAGCCATCGTGTCCCGTGTTCATCGCCTGAAGCATTTCCAGCACTTCCCCGCCGCGGACTTCGCCAACGATGATGCGGTCGGGACGCATACGCAGCGTGTTGCGCAGCAAGTCACGAATACTGATCACACCCGCACCATCGAAGCCGCCCGGGCGGCTTTCGAGGCGAACGACGTGAGGGTGGTTCAATGAAAGCTCGGCCGTATCCTCAATCGTCACAACACGCTCGTGCTCAGGGATATAAAACGCGAGCGCGTTGAGCAGCGATGTCTTGCCCGAACTCGTTCCCCCGGAAACCAGCACATTACATCGCGCCTGTACCGCAGCGTCGAGCAATGCTGCAATCTCGGCATCCATTGTGCCGAGCGAAAGCAGGTCTGCAGGGCGAAGCGGGTCCTTGCGAAACTTCCGGATCGACACGACCGGTCCGTCGATCGACAGTGGCTCGATCACGACATTGACGCGTCCGCCGTCGGGCAATCGCGCGTCGACCATCGGATTCGACTCATCGAGCCGTCGCCCGATCGGTGCAAGGATGCGTCGCACGATGCGCAGCAAGTGTGCGTTGTCGACGAAGCGAACCCCGATCTTCTGCAGCACGCCGTGTCTAGAAACGTACACGTCGTTGTAACCATTGATCAGAATGTCTTCGACCGCCGGGTCTTCGAGCAGATCTTCGATAGGACCAAAACCCGCGAGCTCCTTTGTCAAGGCCTCGGAAATATGGCGGACTTCGCTTTCGTTGATCGGCACATGACGCAGCCGCACGAAGCTGTCCATCTCGAGATCAACGAACTGGCTGATGGCTTGCCGCGACCATCGCCCGAACTCGGCGCCAAGCTCTTCGATGCGCGTAAGCAGATGCTCATGCGCAGCGTGCTTGACGTCCTGGTATTGCTGCGTCTGAGCAAACGCGCGTGCGTCATCGGCAAATTCAATGCTCTTGCTCATCGTTCATCAGCCCGCTTTTTTGGATGGAGAGAGAAAACGGCCGAGATGCAGGCGCGAGCCGATACCCGCGCGGTGTGGCGTCCTGGCGTCGTCGCCCGGTTGCAGGCGATCGATCAGCGCATCGAGCGCGCGTACGTATGGGTCACGTTCGGCGCTTTCCGCGAGCAGCTGTCCTTGATTCATCGCGCGACCGAGCGGCACCGCACGTGCGGGAATCACCGCGGTCAACGGCAACTGAAGGCGCTCGGCAACCTGTTCCGGCGACAGCCCGTAGCCTGCGTCGAATTTGTTGATCACCAGACGCACGCACGATGTGTCGACATCGAGGCCCTTGAGCTCATCGAGCAAGGCCGCGGCCGAGACGATCGACGCCACACACTGATCGCACACGAGCCACACCTCGTCGGCCGCCCGGGCCAGATGCGCGGTAAATGCACTATTGGAGAAGCCGCCAAGGTCGACGACTTGCTGGTCAAAAAAAGAACGCAATCGGTTGACGAGGCCGATCGCGCCAGAAAACGAGACCTCGCGCATTTCGCCGAGATCGAATGGCAACGTCATCAGCGCAAGACCACTCTCATGGCGAGACAGCGCGGTATGGACAAACGTCTGATCGATGCGTCGCACATTGCGCACGGCGTCGACGAAATTGAAGTCACACCGTGTATTGAGATGCAGCGTGCCGTCGTTCGCCGGCAACCCCAGATCGAGCAACGCTACGGGGTGATCGGAGTGCCGTCTGCGCGGCACCTCGTCCTCACGAACCGGCTGGTCCTTGTGCTGGCTTTGAAGCAGATACGACAAGTTCGCGGCAAGCGTCGACACGCCCATCCCGACTCGGGCGCCGAGGAGCACCGTGAGCTTGCCACGCCGCGCGACCTGGTCCGACAGGTTCATCAGCACATCGCGCGTGATGCGCAGCGCATCGTCCGACGAACCCTTTGCATCGACAAAATCCCGCACGCCGGCGCGCAACGCCGCAAGCGCACTGCCCGCGTCGGTCATTGCTCCAAGCGCCACCACAGCCAGTTCGGGGTACGCCGACCTAGCCGCATTCGCCACTTCGGACGCAACGCCTCCCTGCTCACCCGTAAAGTCGAGGAACAGGATCGACGGGTTGATCACGCCGATCATCTGCATGACCGCCGTGGCATCGAGCGCCGAAGGTTCGACGGCACCCGCTCCCTGAAGCGTGCTGGTCAGCCAGAACACATGCGCCGCATTGTTCGATGCGAGGACAAAGTGATCGACGACGTCGCGTTCAGCCAAGGGCTCTGCTCTCGCATTCATAGTCAAACTCCCTGAAGCGCGACCCGGGAACTCGCGCGATACCGTGTACACCACTCATTTCGAAAACCCCGGTAATGCGTCCTGAGACGCCATGCCTCCGACATACGACCGCCAGACCGGCCCGTCGCGCTGCTCCTGTTTCTCGCCCGGAAGCGGCACCACCGTGCCCTTCGCCAACGGCGACACCAGGTGCGGCGTCACGACGATGATCAGTTCCTTGTCCGTTTGCTGGTAATCGAGCGACTTGAAGAACGCACCGATCACCGGCAGGTCGCCGAGCACCGGCACCTTGCTCACGTTGGTGATGGTTTCGCGATCAATCAGTCCGCCGATGACAAAGCTCTCTCCATCACCGAGTTCGACCGTCGTATCGGCGCGGCGCGTGGTGATCGCGGGCACGGAAACGCCCGAGATCGTGACGCCGTGCGCGAAGTCGAGATCACTCGCCTCAGGTGCCACTTTCAACGCAATGCGATTGGCCGACAGTACGGTCGGCGTCAGCGTCAGGCCCACGCCGTAAGGCTTGTATTCGATCGCCGTCGAGCCCAGGCCCTGCGGCACGGGGATCGGCACCTCGCCACCGGCAAGGAAATTGGCGCTTTGCCCGGACAGTGCGACAAGCGTCGGCTCTGCGAGCACGCGCGCGAGGCCGTCGCCCTCGAGAACGGAGAGGCTGCCCGTCAGGCCATGCGAGCTCCAGTTCGCGACCAGATTGAACGCGGTCGCCAGCGGCGCATCACTCGAGGCTGTGCCGGGGTTGGCGATGCCGTAAGAGAAGCCGCTCCCCATCTTCTGCAAGTTGAAGCCCATTTCCTTGAGCACGGAGCGGCTAAACTCGACGACCTTGACGTCGACCTGCACCACGGGCGATACGGCGATCGTCGACTGGTCGACGACAACCCCGTCCTTGACGTTGGCCGCCTTGGCCGCAGCCACTGCGCGCTCATGCGAAATGACCGATGGCGAGGAGCCTTTGATGATCGTCGTTGCACCGGCACTCGATATCGTCGCGCCACCGGGATCGGCGAGCGCATGCGCCGCAGCGCTCGTCACGTTGATCGTGTAGCGTTGTGCGTCCGCCGCATCGTGCGTCCACACAAGCAGGCTGGTCGTCCCGGGTGCCTTGGCGATCAATAACAGATTGCCGGTCCGGCTTCCGCGCATGACCATGACATCCGCGACACTCGGGTCGCCGATCGCGACACGACTCAGCGATTTGCCCACCGGGATGGACTGCTGAACGCCGACGACGAGCTGGATCACCGAACCGTCGCGGGCTGAGGTCGGTGTACCAGCGGCGTCAGAGACCGGCCTCGCGCCGGTCGCCGCGTCAGCGGCGGATGCCGAACTCGCGAACGCGGTTGCAATAGTCGCAGCCACCATCAGGAGCACAGTACGGGCGAAGCTCGCGAATGCATCGCGAACCTTGTGCCCGGCTTCGGCAGCGAGAGTAGTTGTTGTCATTGTTGTTCTCCGGTCCGCCTCACCAACCCACGGTCTCGCGGCTCGTGCCGCGAATCACTTCGACGCCCTGATTCGACGCACGAGGCGCGGAACTCCGGCTCGCCACCGGAATCATCTGGGGTAGCGGAGGTTGCGCTGCAACGGGAAGCGGCATGGGCACGCCCGTGCGCGGCGCATTTTTGTCGCGCACCAACTGTTCGAGCATCAGTCCGGCGGCTGCACGGTTCGGCGCATCGCCTTGCAAGGCGGCCGCTCCGTTCACGGGTACGAGCACGGTGCCGCTCGGGCCGAACGCGGCATCGTCGGCGACCTGAGTGTCCGCGGGGTTCCGCAGGGCCAGCAACAGGCGTCCCGCATTGTCAGCAAGTGCGAGGGCATCGACGTGATCAACGGGTACAGCGATCACGGCCGTATGCGCGTTAAGCGGATCGTTGGCAGCATTCGGCGGGTTTTGAACGCCCTGCGGGGCGGGCCGCGATGCGGCGGTACCCGAACTCGCATCAGCCGAAGCTGGTGCGACAGCCTGCGCGCCCGTGTCGGTCACCGTCAGGTCCGCACGCCCGTAGGCCAGTACCCGCACTTTCGACAAGAGCAAGCGCGCCTGAGTACGGCCAATTTCGCCGTCCTGGCCGTCACGCCGCAGCAGCATGAAAACGTCGACCCAATCGCCAGGACGCACACGTCCGCCCACGCCGGCGAGTTCGTCCACTTTGACGGCGATCGCGCGTTCGCCGGGCTCGAGACGCCCCGCGAGTCCTTCGAGCAAGGCGCTAACGACGACGGGCTGTCCGGCATTGATATCCGAGAGCGGGACCCGACCGATCACCGACGTCGTATCCGCATAGGAGCCTGTCGGGCTCTGCGCGATGCGCTTGACATCAAGCGCGTCTGCCTTGATGGGTTGACCCGCCGGCAACGTGTGCGCAGCAACGACCACCGCGAATGTCGGCGCCGCCACGTGCGATACCGCAACGGGCGGAGGTTGCCTTGCGATCATCCACGCAAATATGCCGAGTGCAACGGCAACGACAAGCAGCAGTCCGGCCAGGACCTTCGTCAGCTTCACCATGTTCTTCTTAGCGAGTATCGATGCGACCTCGCCCCTCTTTTCCGTTATGCGCGAACCTCGCGGCTTGCAAGTTCCCGTCGCTGCGCCGCCTCGATTCACGTTCCCCCTGCGTCCCGCGTCGAACCTGGCCACGAACACCCGATCAGCGTGTGCATGTCAGTTCAGTGCCGGCTCGCGATCCGTCGCTGCCGTGCGGGTCCCTCATGTCCGTTGCCCGGACGCGCTTGCTCCTCGTAAGGCCGAACCATCGTGGCAAATTCGTCGGTTTGCCCGGGGCCGGCTGCGATCGCTCGTCGTCGATCGCGGATTCAATTCAGCAGACACGTCACCTGCGTCTGACGTGTTGTGTTTTCTCACTGCCCCGCTGTATCGCGAGGTCGCCTTGCCTTGCTTCGTTCTTCGAACTACATGTTCGACATGACTGCGGCCGGATCCAGCTGAACCGTCGAGCTTGCGCCGAGATTCGTCGGCGTGACGAATCCGAGTAGCGGAAGCTTTGGAACGATCGGATGATCGGCGTAGTCGTAATTCATCGTCACTGTGACGCAAACCATCGCATTCGACGGGCCACACGGCGCTTGCGACACGGTCGTGCATGAGGCGGCGCCGGCGGGACACTGTCCGGTCGACTGACCGCACGTCGTATTCGCCGTCGCACCGGTGAGCCATGTTGCGAGGCCGTTGGCACGCGAACACGCGTTGGCCATGCGCTGCGTGTATTGACCCGAAAGCGTTGTGACACCCGCCGCGTTGTTCAGCGCCGCACGCGCGCCTTCCTGGGTTGCGCCCGACAGCGCCATGTTCGCGCACAGGATCAGGCAGTACGCGACGATCGCGTAAAGCACCACGAAAAACAGCGGAAACACGAACGCAAACTCGATCGCCGCGACGCCCCTCTGCGCGTGCAACTCGTTGAGCTGCTTGTATCGCGCTGCGCTTCGACCGGCGATACGGTCATTGACCGGATGCCGGTGCACGCTCGTTGGAGCGAGCTTCGATGTGCGACTGGACGGAGCGGCGCGACGCATCGTCAACCCCCGATTCCAAAGAAGTCGGCCGGGTAAAGCCGATGCAGTGCGACGAAACAGGCGGCGATCACGAGAAACGCCGCATAAGGAGCGCCACGCAGTGGCTGCGATCCCGTGCCGCCATGAACGGCGCCAGATCCGAGCACGCGTCCGAACGCGACAACCGGCGGCACCCGCGGCCTCGCAATCGCGTAGATCGCATGCACGCCCGCCGCCGCGCTCGCGATCATCCAGACCGGCAGCAGCGTGCCGACGCCGAGCCAGAGTCCGAGGACCGTGAACACCTTGACGTCAGCGGCACCCATCGCGCGGAACACGTAAAGCGGCAGGAAGACGATGAAGGCGATCAATCCGCCCATCAGCGATTGTTCGATGGTGAACGGCAGTACCCGGAATCCGTCCAGGTACTGCGCAATCGCGCACACCAACCCGATTACGACGAGCCAGTTTGGCACTCGCCGGAAACGAACATCGAATACCGCTACCGCCGCCGTCCACGCTCCGAGCATCAGAAGCGGAATCGGCGTCATCAGCGTGCCGTCAGTTGGCCGACGCGTTCGACGCCGCCTGCTGGATGTTCGAGAACACTGTCTTCAGGTTGCCCCCGAGGGTGGTCAGCGTCGCAATAAGCGCGGCGACGATCAGTCCGGCAATAAGCCCGTACTCAATGGCCGTCACGCCGGTTTCGTCTTTAAGAAAGGTCTGAATTTGGGTTTTCATATTGGCCCCGATATATTTGTTTAGCCCGGAGAAACGATAATCCGAAACGGATTCAATGAATTTCACCGGGATTCATCAAACTTAACTCGCCTATTAGAAACAGGATCACACAGGCGAACCATAAATCATTTGAAAGTCTTTATTCAGCGTATCGATAGGCCACCTCCCCAGATTGCCTGTAGTCGAACTTATAGCGGACGTCCCAAATACAAGCAACATCTTTGTGTGATGAATCGTACAGACCACAGATGGGTACCGTTTTAGACGATTCGCGAGCGCGCAACAAGTACTCAACCACTGTTTTGAACGCCACCTCTAGTGCTTGTGCGCCATGACTGGCGGGGGTTCTAGAATTTTTTTCCTTTTAAACAGGCAACGTTTAAAACATCGGTCAATCCGTTCTGAGGGTTTTTACGGACCCACCTGTTACGTGACTCCCGTTACGAGTTCGAACGCACGTAACGTTACGAATCCGTTGGCATACCGCTCGCAAACGTTTTACAGATCGCGTTAACTTTCTTTTGACCGATTGATTCAAGCACCTCTCAACTCCCCGCAAACCCGCGCCGTTATTAGCATTCGTAGGATGAACCCGAGGTACTAATGCGTTTGTTTAGATGACATTGGCATAGGTGTTGCTGTTATTGGCTCGCCAAAGTTCATTCGGCCAATCAATAACGGGGGAAACCATGAAAAGCCAATCGACCTACGGGGTATTCAAACAAACTGCGATCGTCGGATCGATTGCCGCTTTAATGGCGCTCACCGGCTGCGCCGGATCGGGCTCGGCCAACATGGGCGCAAGCGGCTCGTCAGGCACGACGGCCACCACGGGCGGCAGCACGTCGGGTGGCGGCACATCCGGCGGCACGACCGGCGGTGACAACACCGGCGGCACGACGGGCGGCGGCGGACTCTCGGGCGGTACCGGCGGCGGCACGACTTCCGGCGGCTCGGGTGGTGGCAGCACCGTCGGCGGCACCAGCGCGAACGCCGTCGGTACGGTGGTCGGCAACACGGGCAACACGGTGACGGATGCAGGCGGTGTGGTGTCGTCGATCGGTAACCAGATCGGTAACACATCACTACCCGGCGTCAGCGCATCGACCACGCAAGCCGCAGGCACGACGGTATCGAGCGTCGGCACGATCGTCGGCGATCTCGGCAACGGCATCGCCGGCGGTCTGGGCCAGCTCGGCGCAAGCAGCAACCCGGTCGGCACGACCGTCGGCTCGCTCGGCAATGTCGTGACGGATGCGGGCCACACCACGCAAGACGCCGGTGCGCTCGTTACGAGCCTCGGTTCCGGATCGCTCGCTCCCCTCGCACCGGTCACGGGCGCGGTCGGCTCGGTCGTCAACACGGCAGGCGGCGCCGTCGTCAACGTCGGCACCCAACTGGGCACCGCACTGACGACAGGCCCGGTCGAACAACTGACGAGCACGACGAGCTCGGTGATCACGCCGATCACGTCGACGGTCGCCTCGGTCACGCAAACGGTGGGCAACGCGACCGGACTCGGCGCACCGCTTGCCGGCGCGCTCGGCACGCTCGGCGGCGCCTTCAATCTCGCCGGCTCGAAGATCGCAACCACGACGAACAACCCGATCGGGGCATCGACAGGTGCGCTCGTGTCGTCGGTCGGCACGACGGTCGCCAGTGTCGGTGGCCTGGTATCGGGTAACGCGACGCTCAACCCGGTCGCAAGCCTCACGGGCGCACTCGGTGGCGTGACAGGCACGCTCGGCGGCCTGGGCAGCCTGGGCGGCCTCGGCAACAGCAGCCCGCTCTCCGGTGTCACGGGGTCGCTGAGCGGTGTGACGGGCGCACTCGGCAACGCAGGCGCGGGTACGCCGCTCGCCGGCGTCACGGGCGCCGTCACTGGCGTCGTGTCGGGTCTCGGTTCGGCACTCGGCGGCGCCACGGGCGGCGCGGCAGGCAACCCGCTCGGGTCGCTGACCGGCGCGCTCGGCGGCCTCGGCGGTGCAACGGGCAGCAACCCGGTGACGGGCATCGTGAGCGGCCTCACGGGTTCGATCGGCGGTGCGACGGGCGGCGCTGGCGCAAGCAATCCGCTGGGTGCCGTGACCGGTGTCCTCAGCACGGTCACGAGCACGCTCGGCAGCACGGTCAGCGCCACGACGACCTCGACGCCTGCGCAAACCACGACGACAGCAAGCACGCCCGCAGGCGGCCTGGTCGCCAGCACGGGCACGAGCGGTTCGTCGGCGTCCGGCAGCGTCGCGGGCGTAGGCGGCCTGCTCGGCGGTGTCGTCGGCGGCCTGCTCGGCCACAAGTAAGCACGGCATGGCTCGCGTGACTTCGCGGGCACCGGCCACGCGCCGGGATCTTCGAAGTCACGCGGGAGCAGCACGGTTTTTCCGGGGGCGAGCCGGGGTGGAGTCACCCGGCCTGCCGGTGGTACCGGTAGTACCGGCCCGGCGTCCGCTTGACGCTCCGGTTCGGCTCGCGAGTCCTACACAAGGGAGACAAGACATGGATGGCATCGTCCAGCACGCAGTACCCACCGGGCACGCCGCAAGCGAACGTCCGGACGCTGTTTCAACGCAACGCCGGCGTGGCCGCATGGCCCGCGCGCTGTCGCTGAGCGCACTCGCCGCGGCCTGCGCACTCACGCTCGGGCTGACGGGCTGCGGTTCTGACGGCACGTCGACCACGGGCTCGACGGGTGCCTCGGGTGGCACCGGCACGACCGGCGGCTCGGGCACGACCGGCACGACCACGGCTTCGACAACGGGCGTCGCAACCGAAGTCGGCAAGACGGCGACCGATCTCGGCAACGTGATCGCCACGACGCCGCTGCCCGGCGGCATCAACGCGCAAGTGTCGCAAGGACTCGGGTCGACAGTCGCGAGCACGGGTGACATCGTCAGCGATCTCGGCACGGGCATCGGTAACGGTCTCGGCAAGATCGGCACGACGAGCGACCCGGTCGGTACCACGGTCTCGAGTCTCGGCAATGTCGTGACGGATGCCGGTGGCGCGGTCGTCGGCGTCGGCACCGCGATCGGCGGTCTGGGCGCCGCAGGACCGCTGAGCCAGTTGAACCCTGTCACGTCACCGCTCGCCGGCGCCGTCGGGCTGATCGGCGTCACGATCGAAAGCGGCGGCCAGACACTCGGCGCCACGCTGTCGTCGGGCCCGGTCCAGCAGCTCACGCAGCAAACGAGCACGGCGATCACGCCGATCGTCGCGACGCTCGGCAACGCAACGCAGACCATCGGCGGCGCCAGCGGCCTCGGCGCACCGGCGGACAACCTGCTGCAAACCGTCGGCGGCGCCGTGTCGCAAGGCGGCAAAACCGTCAGCCAGTCGACGAACAACGTCGTCGTCGCCGACCTCGGCAATGTCGTCAGCAGCGTCGGCAACACGGTCGCCGGTGCGGGCAGCGTGCTCGATCGCAACGGCATCAATGGCAGCGCGCCGATCGCAGGCCTGCTCGCCAATCTCGGCAATGTCAGCGTCGCGCCGACGACGGGCACGGGCACTTCGGGCGGCACGCTCGGACCGCTCTCGGGTCTGCTCGGAGGCCTGGGCTCGCTCGGCGGCTCGACAGGCGGCAACCCGTTGGGTTCGTTGACTGGTGCACTCGGCGGTCTGTCTGGCAGCAATCCGCTCGGTGGCAGCAACCCGCTGGGTTCACTGACCGGTGCGCTTGGCAGCGTCTCAGGCGGCAGCGGCGCAAGCAACCCGCTCGCACCGGTGACCACGATCGTGACGACGACCGTCGCGACGGTGACGTCGGCAGCAGGCGGCAGCTCTGCAGGCGGCGCGGGTCTCGGTTCGGTGACCTCGCTGCTGAGCAGTGTCACCGGCAGCCTCGGCGGCATCGGTGGTGTCGCGAACAGCAGTGCCGTGAATCACTCGGAAAAGACGCCGGGCGCCGTCGTGCACTAGTTGCATAGCAAACGGTCGCGCATCAGAGCGTGCATCGACACGCGCGCGACCGGCGCATCGGGCATCAGGAAGGAAGCAGGCATCAATCGGCAGGACCGCAGGGGACGACAGCGCGAGCTCAGGGAGGCAGAACAAGCGGGCGTAGCGCAATGCAGAGCCGGTATTTGACCGACGACGACGTCGGCGGGGTTCGAACCGATGGCAGGCGCGCAGCGCCTCGCCTCCCGGGCTCACCGCCACACGCGATGTCTACGGTCACACCGGTGCAGGGAGGACGGTGCCGGAAGGCGCCTAAAAAAATTGACGGGATGCCGGCGCGCAAGCGCCGGCCCTCCGCAGGCCAAGACAAGAAATCAAGAAACTACGAGGACGCATCATGAAGAACGCGCAGATCCTTTCGCCGATCGTCGCCGCATTGGGGGTCATCACGCTCGGCGCCGCCAGCCCGGCCTTCGCACAAGCCACGCGCGCACCGGTCGGCGGCAATCCCGTGCAGACCCTGCCGCAGATGAACGCGCCGCAGCCGGCGCCGAACGTCACGGTCCAGGTCGAAAAACCCAATCCGCAACTCGAACAACTGCTCGCGCGCAAGATCACACCGAGCAAGGTGCAGGTCGAGGGCGTCAAGGCGCTGCCGTTCAATGAAGTCGCTCAACGTTTCACGCCCCTCGTCGGCCACGAAACAACCATCGGGCAACTGATCGAGACGGCCAACGGCGTCACCAAGCTCTACCAGGACCGCGGCTACGCGCTGTCGTTCGCCTTTATCCCGGCGCAGGACTTCGCCGACGGCGTCGTGCGCGTGACCGTTGTCGAAGGGTATGTGTCGAAAGTACAGATCAGCGGCGACGCAGGCAATGCAGAAGCCAAGATCCGCGCGATCGCCGCGCATATCGAAGCCGACCGGCCGCTGCGCCGAAGCACTTTTGAGCGCTATATCAACGTGCTCGGGCTCATGCAGGGCGTCAAGATCGCAGCCAATGTCGCGCCCCCGACCACAACCGATGGCGGCACGACGCTCGACCTGAAAGTCGAACGCAAACGGTTCGATTTCAACGTCGGCACGGATTTCAACCATCCAGGCGTGCAAGCCCTCGCCACCGCCGTTGAAAACGGCGTGCTGGGCCTCGGGGAACAGTTGAGCGTCAGCGCCCTGTTTCCGCCCGGACGCGATGACCAGACGTATTTCGCGGCGAACTTCTCGGCGCCGCTCGGCAGCGACGGGCTGCTCGGCAAGCTCAATGCGTCGCACTATCACGGCGAGCCCACCGACAATCCCGGGCTGCCCTCGTCGGTGCACCGCGATGTCACGCAAGACAAGTTCGGCGGCGCGATTGCCTACCCGTTCCTGCTGTCGAACCAGCGCAGCCTCGTCGGCCAGCTCAGCGCGTACGCGACGCACGACGAAGATCGCTATACCAATACGATCACTGGCGCGGAACTTGGACTCAAGTCGAATGTGCGCGTGCTCTCCCCTGAACTCGACTATGTCGACACCAGCGACGGACAGACGCGCAAGGCGTCGGTGTCGATCTCCAAGGCATTCAATATCCTCGGCGCATCGAAGAGCGCGTTTTCGAATGTGGCAGGCGCCGCGCCGCAAAACCAGGTCGATATCCAGTTCTTCAAAGCCAACGCGAGCTACACGCAATCGAATACCTGGCCCTACGGCTTCGGCACGACGTTCTCGCTGGCCGGGCAATACAGCGCCGATTCGTTGCCGACGTCGGAACAGATCACGTTCGGCGGCCCGCGCTTCGGTCTCGGCTACGAGCCGGGCGAGGCAGCCGGCGACTCCGGCTGGGGCGCGTCGATCGAACTCAACCGGCAGTTCAACCTCGGCTATACCTATCTCCAGACCGTGCAGCCTTATCTTGAATTCGATACGGCGCGCGTCTACCTGCACTCGGGGCCGACCTATCCGAATCACCTCGCCTCGGTTGCGATCGGCGTGCGTTTCGGCGACCTCAAGCACTACTCGCTCGACCTCGCGCTCGGCAAGGCAGTCGGCGACGCGCCCGTCGAAAGCGCATCGCGCAGCCCCAGAGTCAACGCGAACTTCTCGTATAACTTTCAGTGAAATCGAGCGCCGGCGCGGCCTTGCGCGTGCCGGCGGTGCTTGAGACGAATGTTTAGAAGTGTCTCTCCGAGATACGCACGGCGCTTTCGCTTATGCTGGCTTCGCCTGCACGACAGCCCCACGCCCGACAAGGCGTGTGACGCGAGGCGCGCCCTGAGCCTCTCAAGGCGCCTTTCGCGCGGAACCGGTCCTCATCGCGGCCGGTCGTGCCGGCAGCGGGTATGACAACAACACACGCCAGGTTCACCCGGCGGAACCCGGCGTCCGTCGACAGGCCTGTGGAGCCCACTCCATGGTCTATCCGGCTGGCGCCATTCAAGGAGGAAGACATGGCAACTCAGACTGATTACGCGGCGCCGCGCACGCGCCGTTTTCTGCGACAGCTCCCGCTGATCGTCGCGGCGAGCGCGAGCCTCGCCTGCGCCTCGCTCTCTACGCTGGCACGCGCCGATATGCCCGCGACGCCGGTCGGCGTCTGGCAAACGATCGACGATCACACCGGGCAGCCCAAGGCACTCGTGCAGATCTCGCAGGACGCCGACGGCACCCTGAGCGGCAAGATCATCAAAGGCCTGGGTCCGAACGATCAGCCCGACCGCAAATGCGAAAAGTGCACGGACTATCGCAAGGACCAGCCGATGCTCGGCATGACGATCATCAACGGCATGAAGTCCGATGGCGACAAGTACGACGGCGGCCAGATTCTCGATCCCGAAAATGGCTCGCTCTACAAATGCACGATGCACACTGAAGACGGCGGCCAGAAGCTGATCGTCCGCGGCTATATCGGCATCTCGTTAATCGGCCGCTCGCAGACCTGGAATCGGCAGCAGTAAGCGGCGGTCACGGCGTTCCGGTACTGGCGGCGTGACCTGCGCTGCCGGTATCGACGCCCTTCACGACCCGAGTCGCTCACGCCGCTACCAACGCAAACGCGACCGCATCGAACACCGCCTGGCGGTGCGTCGATCGGTCGCGTTGCTGTATCGAAATCCGATACGAATGGGCTGGCTCGAAGCGAGACCCTTAGTTCGCTGACGGGGGTACGTGGTCGTCCGGTTCGTCGTCCGACCCGGTGTCCGGTTCGTCGTCCGGTTGGTTGTCCGGTTGGTTGTCCGGTTGGTTGTCCGGCAGGTTGTCCATTGAGCGTTGCGCTGTGTGGATCGGAGCCGGCGAAGATACCGACTCGGATTGCTCCGATGCCGATGCGTCTTCAGAGCCTGCAACCTGCGCAGAAGCGGACGCGGGTGCAGCGGCAGGCGCCGATTCGGATGCGGACTTCATCGGATTGGCCCACGCCGCACCGGCGCTGCTTCCCCATGGGCGAACCGTCGATGCGCTCGCGCTGGAAGCTGGCGGCGCCTGTGTCGCCCTGAATGGATTTCCCGCGCCGGCGACGCCCGCGCTCGGGTACGACGCCAAGGGCGCGCCATCCGACGTGCGGTGTCCTGCATACGCCTGACCTTGCGCCCCATACGACGCACGGGTGGCCTCATGCTCAGGCGAGTCGTACGCGGAAGCGGCCTGCGCCGCTTCGGCGCTCAAGGAAGCCGGCGAACCGGACGCATCGTCATGCAGACTCGCTACCGGCTCACAGGCCATCAGCGGCGCGCGCGAAGACATCGGCGAGAACGCGCTCTGTAACGCCGCCGCGTCCCACACCTTGTCAGGCCCCAGCGCACTCGACGCAGAGGCACCTTCGCCACATTTGGGCTTCGCCGGGGCACCCTCGACCTGAGGATGGCGCATACGCGCCACGATGGCCGTGTGGAACTCGTCGCCGGCCGGACCGAACAGGCGGTTCAGCACGGTCTTGAGCACACCCGTGCGTTGCCACGCCTTGAAGCGCCGGTGACAGGTTTGATAAGACGGGAACCGTCGCGGCAACATCGACCACGACGATCCACTGTGCATGACCCACAGCACGCCATTGAGGACTTCGCGCGTATTGGTCAGCGGGCGACCGCGCGTTTCCTTGCGCGGTTGCAATTCGGGCAGCAGCGGGGCAACCGCCAGCCACTCCTCATCGGTGAGGACTCGATAAGGTTTCATACGCTCTCCTGGTTATTTCAGCCACGCCAACCGCCAAGTGCGGCTGGCCAGCCCACCGAACTGAATTCAGATCGGACAGGGAGAACGTTATCGAGACGATGAGGTCCGGCAAATCAGATAAGTCCTAAATGCCAGTCAGTCTATGTCAATGAAGTGTTCACAATACGCCTCGGCGATTCGAGATACTCGGTTGACTGCATCTCGGTAATGCGCGAAACGGTACGAGAAAATTCATTAGCCATCGTACCTTCAACGTACAACTGATCGGCTGGCACCTCGGCCGACATCAGCAACTTGACCTTGTGGTCGTAGAGCACATCCACGAGCCAGGTGAAGCGCCGCGCCTCGGATGCCATCCGAGGTGTCATGCGAGGGACGTCCGACAGGACCACCGCGTGAAAGCGCGATGCGAGTTCCAGATAGTCGTTCTGCGACCGCGGGCCGCCGCATAGCGTCGCAAAATCAAACCATACTACGCCGTCCGCTTTGCGCAACGCCTTGAGTTCCCGTTGTTCTATATGAAGAATCGGACTTTCATCCGGAACAGCGGCCAAAGAGGCGAAGGCATTTCTGAGTGCCTTGTCGGCCTCAGCCCCGAGTGGTGTCAGATAAGCCTGAACCTGGGACAACGTACGCTGGCGGTAGTCGACACCCGCATCGACGTTCAGCACATCGAGCCGGCTGTTGAGCAGTTCGATCGCGGGCAGGATGCGGTCGCGATGCAGGCCATCGGGGTAGAGATCGTCGGGCTTGTAGTTCGACGTCATGACGAATTGCACGCCGTTCTCGAACAAGCCGAGCAGGAGCTTGTAGAGAATCATCGCGTCCGCGACATCGGACACGTGGAATTCGTCGAAACAGATCAGCCGGAATTTCTTCGCGACACGTCGCGCCAGCTCGTCGAGCGGGTCAGACGTGCCCTTGAGCTCCTGCAGCTGGCGATGCACCTCGCGCATGAACTCGTGAAAGTGCAGCCGCGTCTTGCGCTGCACCGGCACGCATGCATAGAAGCTGTCCATCAGGAAGCTCTTGCCGCGCCCCACTCCACCCCACAGATACGCGCCTTTCGGAATATCGGGGTGCAGGATCAGCTTGCGAAACGCGTTCGAACGCGTGGCCTTGTACTCGACCCATTCGTCGTAGCACGTTTGCAGACGATCGACCGCGGCGCGTTGCGCCGGGTCCGCCTGATAGCCACGCGTGGCCAGTTCGTGTTCGTAGTATTCAGTGACATTCATCGCGGGAATCGACCCATAACGGACAAAGGCGAGTCTATGCTCGCCTTTGTCCGGTTACTGCCATACACCGTGCGGTGCACGCCGCATTCAACCCGGAACCGTACCTTCGTGAGGCACGATTCGGTCAATGCGGCGCGTGGTGCTTACATATTGATCGCGCGCTTGTCGGCGGCGAGCGCGGCTTCGCGCATCACTTCGGACAACGACGGGTGCGGGTGGCAGATCCGGGCGATGTCTTCCGACGCCGCCTTGAACTCCATCGCCACCGCCGCCTCAGCGATCAGATCCGATGCGTTGGGTCCGATGATATGGACGCCCAGCACTTCATCGGTCTTCGCATCGGCGATCACCTTCACGAAGCCTTCCGCCTGATTGATACCCAGCGCGCGGCCATTCACCGCGAACGGGAACTGACCGGCCTTGATGTCGCGACCTTCGGCCTTCAGCTGCTGTTCCGTCTTGCCGACCCATGCGATCTCGGGCGACGTGTAAATCACCCACGGAATGCAGTTGTAGTCGATATGCGGCTTCTGGCCATCGATGACTTCCGCCACGAGCACGCCTTCGTCTTCCGCCTTGTGCGCAAGCATCGGGCCGCGCACGACGTCGCCGATCGCGTAGACGTTCGGCAGCTTCGTACGGCAGTGGTCGTCGACGTCGATAAAGCCACGCTCGTTGACGCCCAGACCGATATTCTCGAGGCCCAGGTTGTCGGTGTTCGGCACACGGCCGACCGACACGATCAGGCGGTCCGCATCGAGCTTCTGCTCGTTGCCGTCCTTGTCGGCGTACGCAATCGAGACACCCTTGTCCGACGTCGTCACGCTGCCGATCTTCACGCTCAGGTGAATATCGAGACCTTGCTTCTTGAAGATCTTCGCGGCTTCCTTCGCCACACCGACATCGCACGCGCCCAGGAACTCGGGCAACGCTTCGAGCACCGTGACTTCGGCGCCGAGACGACGCCAGACCGAACCGAGTTCGAGGCCGATGACGCCTGCGCCGATCACGGCGAGCTTCTTCGGCACCGAGTCGAACGACAGTGCGCCTTCGTTGTCGGCGACGAGCGTGCCGTCGACCTTCGCGAACGGCAGATGGCGCGCCTTCGAGCCCGTCGCGATGATCACATTGCGTGCGGTCACGGTTTCGGCTTCACCTTCGCCCGACACTTCGATCTGATAGCCGCCGTCGGTCTTCGAGACGAACTTGCCATGGCCCTTGAGCCAGGTGATCTTGTTCTTGCGGAACAGGAACTCGATCCCCTTGGTCATCTTCGTGACGATGCCTTCCTTGCGGGTCAGCATCTTCACGAGGTCGATCTTCGCGCCTTCGACCGTGATGCCATGGTCAGCGAGGTGATGATTGACCTTCTCGAACTCTTCCGACGAGGCCAGCAGCGCCTTCGACGGAATGCAGCCGACGTTCAGGCACGTGCCGCCAAGTGCCAGTTCGCCCTTCGGGTTCTTCCACTTTTCGATACACGCAACCGACTTGCCCAATTGCGCGGCGCGAACGGCGGCCACGTAACCGCCAGGACCTGCGCCGATTACGACAACATCAAATTCCTTAGCCATATTTCTTCTTTATCCGTATCCGTCGCGAGTGATTACAGGTCGAGCAGCAGGCGCGCCGGATCTTCGAGCGCTTCCTTCATCGCGACCAGCGCGAGCACGGCTTCACGGCCATCGATGATCCGGTGGTCGTACGACATGGCAAGGTAATTCATCGGGCGAACCACGACCTGGCCGTTTTCGACCACAGCGCGGTCCTTCGTAGCGTGCACGCCCAGAATCGCCGATTGCGGCGGGTTGATAATCGGCGTCGACAGCATCGAACCGAACGTACCGCCGTTCGAGATCGAGAACGTGCCGCCCGTCAGGTCTTCGAGCGAGATCTTGCCGTCCTTCGCCTTCTGGCCGAATTCGGCAATCTTCTTTTCGATGTCGGCGAGGCTCAGCTGATCGGCATTGCGCACGATCGGCACCACCAGACCGCGCGGCGAACCGACGGCGATACCGATGTCGAAGTAGCCGTGATAGACGATGTCCGTGCCGTCAACCGACGCGTTCACGACCGGGTACTTCTTCAGCGCGTGCACAGCGGCCTTCACGAAGAACGACATGAAGCCGAGCTTCACGCCATGTTCCTTCTCGAACTGGTCCTTGTACTTCGCGCGCAGGTCCATCACGGGCTTCATGTTGACTTCATTGAAGGTCGTGAGGATCGCGTTCGTGGCTTGCGATTCGAGCAGACGCTCGGCGACACGCGCGCGCAGGCGCGACATCGGCACGCGTTGTTCCGGACGGTCGTTGAGCCAGTCGGCAGCCTTGGTCGGCGCGGAGACCTGGGGCAGTGCCGGGCGTGCGGGCTTCGCAGCGGCGGGCGCAGCAGCCGGAGCGGCCGGCTTGTTGCCTGCGGCGAGCACGTCACCCTTCGTGATGCGGCCGTCGCGGCCCGTGCCCGACACGTCGCCAGCCGACAGACCCTTCTCGGCCATCAGCTTGGCGGCCGACGGAGCAGCCACGCTGCCCGACGATGCCGATGCGGCGGGTGCAGCGGCTGCGGGAGCGGCTGCCGGTGCCGGCGCAGCGGCCGGAGCCGGTGCTGCCTTGACTTCCGACGGCGCCGTACCGGCCTTGCCTTCGGTGTCGATCGATGCGATGACCTGATCGGCCGTCACAGTTGCGCCGTCGTCCTGGTCGAGCTTGACGATCACGCCAGCAGCCGGTGCCGGCACTTCGAGCACGACCTTGTCGGTCTCGACTTCGATCAGGATTTCATCCTGGGCGACGGCGTCGCCTGGGCGCTTCTTCCACGTCAGCAGGGTCGCTTCGGACACCGATTCGGACAGCTGCGGGACTTTGACTTCTACGATTGCCATTTCTGTGATCCTGAACTTGTTTTATGTGAGCTAGGCGCGCGCGTCTGCGCACCGTGCGGAGAGCCGCGCTCCCCGCACGTCGAAACGCCCGGTTATTTCGTGGTGACTGCGCCCTTCAGACGGCCGAATGCGCCTTCGATCAACGCCTTCAGCTGCTCGTAGTGCTTCGCGTAGTAACCGACGGCCGGCGATGCCGATGCCGGACGGCCGCTGTACGCAAGCTTCTGGCCTTCCTTCAGGCCTTCGAGCAGGTGATGCTCGATGTAGAACCACGGGCCCTGATTCTGCGGCTCGTCCTGGACCCACACGACTTCGGTCAGGTTTTCGTACTTCTTGAGTTCGGCTTCGTACGCCTTATGGCCGAACGGATAGAGCTGCTCGACGCGAACGATCACGACATCCTTGATCTTCGCTTCGCGGCGATGCGCGATGAGGTCGAAATACACGCGGCCCGAGCAGACGAGCATGCGCTTGACCTTCTTCGCGTCGATCGTGTCGTCGGTTTCGCCGAGCACCGGATGGAAGCTGCCCTTCGCGAGTTCCGACAGATCGCTGATCGCTTCCTTGTGACGCAGCAGCGACTTCGGTGTGAACACGATCAGCGGCTTGCGGAACAGGCGGATCATCTGACGGCGCAGCAAGTGGAACACCTGAGCCGGCGTCGTCGGCTGGACGACCTGCATGTTGTGGTCCGCGCAGAGCTGGAGGAAACGTTCGATACGTGCCGACGAGTGTTCCGGGCCCTGGCCTTCGTAACCGTGCGGCAGCAGCATCGTCAGACCCGATGCGCGGCCCCACTTGACTTCACCCGACGAAATGAACTGGTCGATCACGACCTGTGCGCCGTTCACGAAGTCGCCGAACTGCGCTTCCCATGCGACGAACGTGTTCGGTTCGGCGCTCGAGTAACCATATTCGAAGCCGAGCACGGCTTCTTCCGACAACACCGAGTCGATGACCGTGAACTTGGCCTGGCCGTCCGCGACGTTTTGCAGCGGGATGTACGTGCCGTCGTTCCAGCGTTCGCGATTCTGGTCGTGCAGCACGGCATGGCGGTGCGTGAACGTGCCGCGGCCGCTGTCCTGGCCGGTCAGGCGCACTGCATAGCCCGATGCGACGAGCGATGCATACGCGAGCGCTTCGCCCATGCCCCAGTCGAGCGGCGTTTCACCACGGCCCATCGCGCGGCGATCGTTGATCACGCGTTCGACGAGCGGATGGACCTTGAAGTTTTCGGGGTACGTCGTGAGACGCTCGGCCAGACGCTTGAGTTCAGCGAGCGGCACCGCCGTATCGGCAGCATCCGTCCACTTGCGGTTCAGGAACGGCACCCAGTCCACCGCGTACTTGCTCTTGTAGTTCGAGAGCACCGGGTCGATCGTGTGATGACCTTCGTCCATCGCCTTGCGGAACTGCTTCGAATACGCTTCGGCGTCATCTGCCGTGACCACGCCCTGGGCAACCAGGCGTTCGGCATACAGCGCGCGCGTGCCCGGATGCTTGCCGATCGTCTTGTACATCAGCGGCTGCGTGACCGCCGGCGTGTCCTGCTCGTTGTGGCCGAGCTTGCGGAAGCAGACGATGTCGACAACGACATCCTTGTGGAATTCCTGACGGAAATCGAGTGCGAGCTGCATGGCCAGCACGACCGCTTCCGGATCGTCGCCGTTCACGTGCAGCACCGGCGCTTCGATCATCTTGACGACGTCCGAGCAGTACAGCGTCGAGCGCGAGTCGCGCGGATCCGACGTCGTGAAACCGATCTGGTTGTTGATGACGACGTGAACCGTGCCGTGCGTGCCGTAGCCGCGCGTTTGCGCGAGGTTCAGCGTTTCCATCACGACGCCCTGGCCTGCGAAGGCGGCGTCGCCGTGGACCTGCACCGGCAGCACTTGCAGCCCCTGCTCGTCGCCGCGGCGTTCCATCCGTGCCTTGGCCGAACCTTCAACCACCGGGTTGACGATTTCAAGGTGCGACGGGTTGAACGCGAGCGAGAGGTGAACCGGGCCGCCGCTCGTCGAGATATCCGACGAGAAGCCCTTGTGATACTTGACGTCGCCAGCCGGCAGATCGTCGACGTGCTTGCCTTCGAATTCCGCAAACAGGTCCGACGGCATCTTGCCCAGCGTGTTGACGAGCACATTCAGACGGCCGCGGTGGGCCATGCCGATCACGATTTCCTGAACGCCCTTCGCGCCTGCGTGGTGTACGAGTTCGTCCATCGCCGCGATAAAGCTTTCGCCGCCTTCGAGCGAGAAGCGCTTCTGGCCGACGTAGCGCGTATGCAGGTAGCGTTCGAGACCCTCAGCAGCCGTCAGGCGCTCGAGGATGTGCTTCTTCTTTTCGGCCGAGAACGTCGGGGTCGCGCGCGTCGATTCGAGACGCTCCTTCCACCAGCGCTTTTGCTCGGGATCCGAGATGTACGCGTATTCGGCGCCGATCGTGCCGCAATACGTGTCGCGCAGCGCCTTGATGATTTCGCGCAGCGTGGCTTGCTGGAAGCCGAAATACAGGTTGCTCGCGTCGAACACCTGGTCCATGTCGGCTTCGGTGAAGTCGTAGAACGCCGGTTCCAGTTCCGGAATCTGCGGACGTTCCTGACGCTTGAGCGGATCGAGATTCGCCCAGCGTGCGCCGAGGAAGCGATAGGCATCGATCAGCGACTGGACGAACACCTGCTTGCGCGCGGTCGACATCTCGGTCGCACCGGCACGGGGCAGGAAGGTGTTGGAGCGCGCGCGTTGCGCAAAGGATTCGACGATCGGCGCGTGGGCCACGTCGTTGGCGGCCGAGCCGTCGACTGCGGGCACGTTCTGGAGCGCGTCGAAATACTCGCGCCAGTTGTCGGGCACCGAAGCCGGGTTGTCGAGATACGCCTCGTACAGTTCTTCAACGTACGGAGCATTGCCGCCGAACAGATAAGAGTTCGACTGGGATTCTTTCATCATTTTGACGCTCACCTTTCTTCGAGTTTCTCGAGAAACGCGTGGTTACTCAACCTTCCGCGACACGGCCTGACCGATTAGCGGATGCGCAAACATCAAGTTGTGCAGGAAGGACCAGAAAACAATGCTTCACTACGCGGCGAGAATATCACGTAAGCATAGTCGACGCAGGGCCGGACACAAGCCTTGTGCCTCGCCCCGCCTTGTCTGGCGGGGCTTTCGCCCGGCTCTGCACGTGTTCCGGGCGTCACGTCTGGCTTGTGTACGGCGCACGTATGACACGCCTTACACCGTTCAATCTCGCCACTTCGATCCGCGCTGACTGCATTTACGGCTCAAAAAGCGACTTCTTTACTGCCTATATTGCGACAACTGCAATTTCTGCAACGCACACCCCCACCGGGCCGTGCACCGCGGAAACAAAAAAAATGGGCCGCACGATCCTCTCGTACGGCCCATCTGACTGACTTAGTCGGTGACCGCCTCACGGCTGGCCTTGCGACGTTCGTGCTCCTTCAGGAAACGCTTGCGCAGACGAATCGTCTTCGGCGTGACCTCGACGAGCTCGTCGTCATCGATAAATTCCACTGCGTATTCCAGCGACATCTGGATCGGCGGCACCAGGCGAACCGCTTCGTCGGTACCCGACGCGCGGACGTTGGTCAGCTGCTTGCCCTTGATCGGGTTCACGACGAGGTCGTTATCGCGGCTGTGAATACCGATGATCATGCCTTCGTACAGCGCATCGCCCGGCACCACGAACATGCGGCCGCGATCCTGAAGCTTCCAGAGGGCGTATGCCACCGCGGCGCCGTCATCCTGCGAAATCAGCACGCCGTTACGACGTTCGCCGATGCTGCCGTCCTTGATCGGGGCGTACGAGTCGAAAATATGGCTCGCGAGGCCCGTGCCGCGCGTCAGCGTCAGGAATTCGCCCTGGAAGCCGATCAGGCCACGTGCCGGGATGCGGTATTCGAGACGCGTACGGCCACGGCCGTCCGACGCCATATCGAGCAGTTCGCCCTTGCGGCGGCCGAGTTCTTCCATGACCGCGCCCTGATGGCCGTCTTCGAGGTCGACCGTCAGCAGTTCGTACGGCTCGCTGCGCACGCCGTCGATTTCGCGCGTCACCACACGCGGACGCGACACGGCGAGCTCATAGCCCTCGCGGCGCATGTTTTCGATCAGGATCGTCAGGTGAAGCTCACCGCGGCCCGACACTTCGAACACGGTTTCATCGCCAGTGTCGCGCACACGCAACGCCACGTTGTGGTTGAGTTCGCGATTCAGACGGTCGCGAATCTGGCGGCTCGTGACGAACTTGCCTTCCTTGCCGGCGAGCGGCGACGAGTTCACGAGGAAGTTCATCGTGATCGTCGGTTCGTCGACGGTGATGCGCGGCAGCGCTTCAGGCGCTTCCGGCGAGCAGATCGTGACGCCGATGCCGATGTCTTCAATCCCGTTGATCAGCACGATATCGCCGGCTTCAGCCGATTCGACCTGCTGGCGATCAAGGCCCTGGAACGTCAGGACCTGGTTGATCTTGCGGTTCTGGATCTCGCCTTCCGGGCCGTACTGCATCACAACCGGCATGCCGGGCTTGATGCGGCCACGACGGATACGGCCCACGCCGATACGACCGACGTACTGCGAGTAGTCGAGCGAGGTGATCTGGAGTTGCAGCGGGCCTTCCGGGTCAGCGTCACGCACGGGCACGTTTTCGAGGATGGACTCGAAAAGCGGGCGCATCGTGCCTTCGCGGTCTTCCGAATTCAGGCTGGCGTAGCCGTTGAGCGCCGACGCGTAGACAACCGGGAAATCGAGCTGTTCGTCGGTGGCGCCGAGCTTGTCCATCAGATCAAACGTCTGATTGATCACCCAGTCCGGACGCGCGCCCGGACGGTCGATCTTGTTGACGACCACGATCGGCTTCAGGCCGAGCGCGAGCGCCTTGCGCGTCACGAAGCGCGTCTGCGGCATCGGGCCTTCGACGGCGTCGACGAGCAGCAGCACCGAGTCGACCATCGACAGCACGCGCTCGACCTCACCGCCGAAGTCGGCGTGGCCCGGGGTGTCGACGATGTTGATGTGGGTGCCTTCGTACTCGACAGCGCAGTTCTTCGCAAGGATCGTGATGCCACGTTCCTTTTCGATGTCGTTCGAGTCCATGACCCGTTCGGCAACCGCCTGGTTGTCACGGAAGGTGCCCGACTGGCGGAGCAATTGGTCGACGAGTGTGGTCTTGCCGTGGTCGACGTGGGCAATGATGGCGATGTTGCGTAGAGCGCGGGTCATATAGAGGGGGCAGCAGGCCGAACGGACGAAGGGATGGGCTGTATCGGCAGGGATTGCGGTCAGATGCGATTCAGCGCAAGTCGTGCGTTAGGCCTTTTTCGACTATCGAAAACCCGTAATTCTAGCACGGAGATAAGTCGAAAGCTTGTCTGCTTATAGAAGAGGTAACCGGTAAGTGTGACGCAAATGTCATTTTGCTGCCAGGGAGATACTTGCCGCGTCAATCAAGCTCGCCTACACTTCTGCCTAGACAAATATTGCAGTCGCACTTAAAACACTACATGCACGAGTTGACGCCGCCGACATCCGCCGAATTCGCCGCCCGCATGGAGGACAGCATCGGCTACCTGCTCGCGCGGGTGCGTTCGAACCTCTGGAACGCCGTGACTCAGCACACGATGCAGGAACTCGGCGTGACCGCGACCCAGGCGTCGATGCTCTCGATGCTGGCAAGCGGCCAGTGCCTCGCCGCCGCCGAACTCGCCCGACAGTACGGCATTGATGCAAGCGCGGTGACCCGCCTGCTCGACCGGCTCGAAAAACGCGGCCTGCTTGTACGGGTGCGCAGCCAGGACGACCGGCGTGTCGTCAAGCTCAGGTTGACCGAGCAAGGCAGCGAGTTCGCGGAGCGGATGCCCGCGATCTATGAAGAAGTCGTCGACCGGTTGTTGCGGGGATTCGCCCCCGACGAAGTCAGTTTGCTCAGAAGCATGCTCAAGCGGATGCAGACCAATTCGAATGACCCGGTCTGAAACGGGTTCGATGCCGGGCTGAATCCAGGCTGATACCGGGCCGAACGCAGCGCATTCCGCTGGATTCCGGCCCCGGTCGGGCCGAAATCGCAGAACACAGAATTATCGCCTTACCGTCTTTATCGCCGTACCGTCGTCGCCGTATCGTTGCCGTTTCATCGCCTGATCGCCGCCGCTGCACGCGTGCGGGCGCCGCGTTCGAACCGATTCACCCGGTCCGGACCGTGCCCTGCGTTCATCAATCGGCGTCGATCGGCGTGCCGGCCCTGTTGCACCGATCTATTGAAGGATTAACTTGAGTCAGGCAATGAGTGCTTTTCTCCCTCTTTCCACCCGCCTGCCCCGGCAGCGGGCGATTGCGTCAGCCGCCGCGCTCGCGCTTGCCGTATCGCTCTCCGGCTGCGCCGGCTGGCGCGGCATCGGTAGCGACAAGACGACGACGGATGTCAATCAGCTCGACGCGCATCTGAGCATCCCGGCGCAAGGCGGCAAGTGGCCGGATGCAAGCTGGGCCGATCAGTTCGGCGACGCGCAACTCGGCCAGCTGATCGCCGAGGGCCTGACCGACAGCCCGACGATCGCTGAAACGAAGGCGCGCCTCGAAAAGGCCGCGGCCTACGTGCAGAGCGAACGCGCGGCCGAGATGCCCGTCATCAGCGGCAAGTATTCGTGGACCCGCGAGCTCTATTCAGGCAACGGCCTGTTCCCGCCGCCGTACGGCGGGACGTGGTACAGCGAGAACAACGCCCTGATCAACGCCACGTGGGATCTCGACCTCTGGGGCAAGAACCGTCAGGCGACCGCTGCCTCGATCTCGCAGCAGAAAGTCGCCGAAGCCGACGCACAGGAAGTGCGCCTGACGCTCGCGACCTCGATCGCGCAGACATACACCGAACTCGCTCGCGAGTACGCGCTGCTCGACGTCGCCCAGCGTGAAACCGAGTCGCGCCGCGAAGTCGGCCGCATCACGGTCGGCCGCGTCGCTGCCGGCCTTGACACCCAGGTCGAACGTCGCACGTCGGACGGCAATATCGCGTCGAGCCAGGCATCGATCACGCAACTCGAAGGTCAGATCACCACCACGCGCTATCAGCTCGGCGCGCTGCTCGGCAAGGGCCCCGATCGCGGCCTGTCGATCGCCAAGCCGACAATGAATCCGACCGTCGATGTGCCGATGCCCGACAACGTGCCGGCGAATCTGCTGTCGCGCCGGCCCGACCTCGTCGCCGCGCGCTGGACGATCGATGCGAACCAGCACGACATCAAATCGGCCAAGGCTGAGTTTCTGCCTGACGTGAATCTCGCCGGTTTCGCGGGCTTCGACGGGTTCGGCTGGGCGAAATTCCTGCAATTCGGCAGCCGGCAGTTCCAGGTCGGCCCGGCGATCAATATCCCGATCTTTGCCGGTGGCGCGCTGCGTGCCAACCTCAAGGGCAAGTACGCGGACTTCGATCTGGCTGTTGCCGAGTACAACCAGACGCTCGTCAATGCGCTCAACGATGTGGCGACGCAGATCGCGTCGATTCATTCGACCGAGAAGCAGCTCGTCGACGCCGAAGCCGCGTATGACGCGCAACGCCATGCGTACGAACTCGCGGTCATCCGCTACAAGGCCGGCCTGTCGCCGCAGCTTCAGGTGCTCAACGCCGACGAAAACCTGCTTGCGCAGGAGCAAGGCGTCGTCGCCCTGAAAATGAACCGGCGCTCGCAACAGATCGCGCTGATCAAGGCGCTCGGCGGCGGCTTCGATGCGCAGGAAGAAGGACTCAATCCGCCGCTCGCGGGCGCGGTCAAGGGTTCGGATGACGCAGCCGGCATTCCGGGTACTGAAGGTGCCGCAGGCGCCTCGGCCCCGGGCGCTGCATCGGCAGCCGCTGCAGCGACACCGCCGTCCCAGGCATCGAATAACTAACGCGAACGCCCCTGAATACAACATCGGCGCATCGAGCGACCGAACCCGGGCATACCACCATTACGAGTGAATCTCTTACTGAGATTCAGGCACGAGATCAGAGAGTACGGAGCAAACCATGAGCACCCCCCAAGGCGCGGCACCGGCCGAACAACCGAAGAGCGGCAAGCGCGCTCGCATGATGCTGCTGCTGGCGCTGGTCATCCTGATCGCGGCTGTCGGCTACGGCTTTTACTACTTCACGTATGCGCGCTATCACGAAGACACCGATGACGCCTATGTGAACGGCAACGTCGTGCAGATCACCCCGCAAGTCGTCGGCACGGTGGTCGCCGTCAACGCGGACGACACGCAGACCGTGCAGATCGGTCAGCCGGTCGTCGTGCTTGACGCGGCGGACTCGAAGATCGCACTGCAGAACGCGGAAGCCACGCTCGCGCAAACTGTGCGTCAGGTGCGCACACTTTACGTGAACAACAACGCGTATCAGGCCGACGTTCAACAACGCCAGGCCGACCTCGCGCGCGCGCAGGACGACCTCAAGCGCCGCCTGGCTGTGGCGCAGACCGGCGCCGTCTCGCTCGAAGAAATTTCGCACGCGAAGGACTCGGTGAAGGTTGCGCAAGCCGCGCTGATCGCGTCGGAACAGAACCTCGCATCGAACCGTGCGCTGACGGAGCGTACGACGATCGCCGGCCACCCGAACGTGATGGCCGCTGCGTCGAAGGTGCGTGACGCCTATCTGAACTTCGCACGCAACACGCTGCCGGCGCCGGTCACGGGCTACGTTGCGAAGCGCTCGGTTCAAGTGGGCCAGCGCGTCTCGCCGGGCACGCCGCTGATGGCCGTCGTGCCGCTCAACGGTGTCTGGGTCGATGCGAACTTCAAGGAAGTCCAGCTCAAGAACATGCGTATCGGCCAGCCCGCCGAACTGACGGCTGACGTGTATGGCTCGTCGGTTGTGTACCACGGCAAGGTGGTCGGCTTCTCGGCAGGTACCGGCAGCGCGTTCTCGCTGCTGCCCGCGCAGAACGCGACGGGTAACTGGATCAAGGTCGTACAGCGCCTGCCGGTGCGTATTGAACTCGATCCGAAGGAACTCGAAGCGCATCCGCTGCGCATCGGCCTGTCGATGCAGGTCAATGTGGATGTGAAGGGTTCGAACGGCAGCCAGCTCGGCAACGCGAAGAACACGGTCTACGAGACGGACGTGTTCGCGAAGTACGGCGAGCAGGCGGATCAAGAGATCGCTCGCATCATTGCTGAAAACACGGGTTCGACGTCGCTCGCGACGAAGTAAAAGCCTTGAGCGACATCGCGGTGTCGCGGTGTCGCGGTGTCGCGGTGTCGCGGTGTCGCGGTGTCGCGGTGTCGCGGTGTCGCGGTGTCGCGGCATGACGAACGCTCACAGGCTTGCAGTTCCGTAGTTACGTAGACACGCAGTCATTCAGAGGCAGCAAGATGGCGGAAGCCAAACATATCGAGCACGGCCCGCTCACAGGCGGGCAGCTCGTGATCGGCACGATTGCCGTGTCGCTCGCGGTGTTCATGAACGTGCTCGATACGTCGATCGCCAACGTGTCGATCCCTTCGATCTCGGGCGATCTCGGCGTGTCGTCGGACCAGGGCACGTGGGTCATCACGTCGTTCGCGGCGGCCAACGCCATTTCGGTGCCGCTCACGGGCTGGCTCACGCAGCGCATCGGACAGGTCAAGCTGTTCACCTGGTCGATCGTGCTGTTCGTGATCTCGTCATGGATGTGCGGCCTGTCGCCGACACTCGGGTTCCTGCTCGCCTCGCGCGTCCTGCAAGGGGCCGTTGCCGGACCGATGATTCCGCTGTCGCAAACCCTGCTGCTCGCGAGCTATCCGCGCGCGAAAGCGCCGATGGCCCTCTCGTTATGGGCGATGACGACGCTTGTCGCGCCCGTGTGCGGGCCGATTCTCGGTGGATGGATCTCGGACAACATCTCGTGGCCGTGGATCTTCTACGTCAATATCCCGGTCGGGATCCTGGCGGCGTTTGCAAGCTGGTGGGTGTTTCGCACGCGCGAGTCGGCAAAGCATCACGCACCGATTGACGCGATCGGGCTTAGCCTGCTGATCGTCTGGGTCGGGACACTGCAGGTCATGCTCGACAAGGGCAAGGACCTCGACTGGTTCTCGTCGACGACGATCGTTGCGTTGACGTTGATCTCGGTGATCTCGTTCGCCCTCTTCGTGATCTGGGAATTGACCGAGGACCATCCGGTCGTCGACCTGTCCCTGTTCACGCGCCGGAATTTCACCGGCGGCACGATTGCGCTCTCGATCGGCTATGGTCTGTATTTCGGCAATCTCGTGCTGATCCCGCTGTGGCTGCAGACCACCCTCGCCTATACGGCGACCAAGGCCGGTCTCGTGATGGCGCCGGTCGGGTTGTTCGCGATCCTGCTGTCACCGCTCACGGGCAAGTTCCTGCCGAAGACCGATCCGCGCTTTATTGCCACGGCATCGTTCCTGATCTTCGCGCTGGTGTTCTGGCTTCGTTCGCTCTACACGACGAACGTCGACACGTATTGGCTCGTCATGCCGACCCTGCTGCAAGGCATAGGGATGGCCGGTTTCTTTATCCCGCTTGTGTCGATCACGCTCAATGGTCTGCCGGGTAACAAGATCGCGGCCGCATCGGGGCTCTCGAACTTCGTGCGGATCATGTGCGGCGGTATCGGTTCATCGATCTTCACCACTGCATGGGATCGCCGTTCGACCCTGCATCATGCGCAACTCACTGAGCAGGCTAATGCCTATAATCCGGTGTTCACGCAGAACATGCAGATGTTCCAGTCGCATGGCGACAACTCGCTCGGCTATCTGATGTTCAACAACTCGGTATCGCAGCAGGCTGCCATGCTCGGGGTCAATGACCTGTTCTGGCTGTCGTCTGCGATTTTCGTCGCGCTGATCGCGCTGATCTGGATCACGAAGCCTGAACGTTCGACGCCGGACTCGGCCGCAGCGGCATCGGCAGCGCACTGATCGGTTCCTGTCGGGAACGCGCGCAATGAAAAAGCGCCGGACGCGTTGAGCGTCCGGCGCTTTTTGTTTTGGGGCAGACTTCGTGAGCCTCGAACCGTTGGCCTTTAATCTTTAATCCTTAGACCTTGGTCCTTGGTCCTTGGTCCTTGGTCCTTGGTCCTTGGTCCTTGGTCCTTAGTCCTTGGTCCTTGGTCCTTGGACGGAAGACCACCTTAACGACGGTTCCTCCGGTCTTCGTGCATGCGTCCTTAGGCCGACTCGGACGACGAGGCAATCACACGCTCCGGTGCGATCACACCTTCGAGTAGTTGCGCCGTGCCGAGCAATCGCGCGTCATGCGCATACACACGCACGCGCTCAGGCGCTCCTGCGACGCGCTCTCCAACGCGAAGCTTTTGCCCATGGAGAAATCGTTTCGTCTGCTCCGCATCGAGATCGACGCGCTTGAACGTGGACAGCAGTGCATCTACTGGTGCGAGCAACGCGTCGCGCGATTCGAGCGGCGATGCATCGATCTGCTCGAGCGTGACCGCGCCATCCAGCGTCAACGCTCCGACGCCGGTGCGCCGAAGCATCGTCAGATGCGCACCGCAGCCGAGCGCCTCGCCAATGTCTTCACCAAGCGTGCGCACGTAGGTGCCCTTGCTGCACGTGACGCGAATCGTCGCGAACGGCAATGCGCAGTCGATGAGTTCAAGATGATGAATCGTGACTTCGCGTGCCTCGCGTTCAAGCGTTTCGCCTGCACGCGCGTATTCGTAGAGCGGCTTTCCGTCGCGCTTGAGCGCCGAATACATCGGCGGCACTTGTCGGATCAGGCCACGAAAACCGTCGAGACTCGCGGCCACATCGTGCGCGGTGCACGTCACGTCGCGACGGTCGGTGACCTCGCCTTCCGCATCGCCCGTCGTCGTGCGTTCGCCGAGTTTCAACGTCGCTTCATAGGTCTTGTCGGCTTCAAGCAAGTCCTGCGAGAACTTGGTCGCCTCACCAAAACACAGTGGTAGCAAGCCCGTCGCGAGCGGATCAAGCGTGCCCGTGTGGCCGGCTTTCTTTGCGCTGAACAGCCGCTTGGCGCGCATCAGCGCATCGTTGCTCGACAAACCCAGGGGCTTGTCCAATAGCAAAACGCCGTCAAGCAGACGGCGCGGGGTCTTCTTTGGAGCGTTCATCGAGGCGTTATTCAGCAGCGTCGTCATCCTTGGCGCGCGTCGCGTTGGCTTCGTCGATCAGTCGCGACATCTCGACCGCACGCTCGACCGTCTGGTCGTAGATGAAGTGCAACGTCGGCACCGTATGGATATGCAAGCGTTTGAACAACAGATTATGCAAATGACCTGCGGCGTGATTCAACGCGACTTGCGTCGCCTTCGGGTCGCCCGTCAGCGTCGTAAAGAAGATCTTTGCGTGAGCATAGTCGGGCGTGAGCTCGACGCTCTGAATCGTCACAAGACCGATACGCGGGTCTTTGACCTCGCGCGCGATCAGCTCCGACAGATCGCGCTGGATCTGATCGGCAATTCGCACATTGCGATTGGGGGTGGCACTTTTTCTTGGCATCACAGACTCCTGTCCAATGCGGTTGCCGCTGCTTGCCGGCACATGGCGCCTGACAGGGCGCCTGGCGGCTTCCGGGCTTCGCCGGACGATCACCGTATTGCACGTATAGCTCAAATGAATTCGGCGGCCTGAGCCGCCGAACTCTCCACGGAACGTGCCACGCATCGGCGGCCGCTCCGGGCATCAATGGGACTGCAAACGGACCGCTTCGCACGTTGTGCGCTGCGGTCCGACGCGGCTTACAGCGTCCGCGCGACTTCCGTGACTTCGAAGACTTCGAACTGGTCGCCTTCGACGATGTCGTTGAAGTTCTTCACCGACATACCGCACTCGAAGCCTTGCTTGACTTCCTTGACGTCGTCCTTGAAACGCTTGAGCGAATCGAGTTCGCCCGTATGGATGACGACGTTGTTGCGCAGCACACGCACCGACGAAGAACGCTTGACGATACCGTCGAGCACCATACAACCGGCCACTGCGCCGATCTTCGGCACCTTGAAGACCTGACGGACTTCGACGAGGCCCGTGATGACTTCCTTCTTCTCGGGCGCCAGCATGCCCGACATAGCCGCCTTCACCTCATCCACAGCGTCATAGATGATGTTGTAGTAGCGGATGTCGACGCCGTTCGATTCGGCCAGCTTGCGAGCCAATGCATCCGCACGCGTATTGAAGCCGATGATGACCGCCTTCGACGCCGTCGCGAGGTTGACGTCCGATTCGCTGATGCCACCGACCGCCGCATGCACGATCTGCACACGCACTTCGCTCGTCGACAGCTTGGTCAGCGCATGCACCAGGGCTTCCTGCGAACCCTGAACGTCGGCCTTCACGATCAACGGCAGGTACTGGACTTCGCCTTCCGTCATCGAGTCCATGAAGTTCTCGAGCTTCGCGGCCTGCTGCTTGGCCAGCTTGACGTCGCGGAACTTGCCCTGACGGAACAATGCGATTTCACGCGCCTTGCGCTCGTCCGGCAGCACGATGACTTCTTCGCCTGCGTTCGGCACTTCCGACAGACCCTGGATTTCGACCGGGATCGACGGGCCGGCTTCCTTCGTCGGCTTGCCGTTTTCATCGAGCATTGCACGCACACGACCATAAGCCGTGCCCGCGAGCACCATGTCGCCGCGCTTGAGCGTACCCGACTGGACGAGCACCGTAGCGACCGGACCCTTGCCCTTGTCGAGCTTCGCTTCGATCACGAGGCCCTTCGCCGCAGCGTCGACCGGTGCCGTGAGTTCCAGCACTTCGGCCTGAAGCAGCACGTTTTCGAGCAGATCGTCGATGCCCATCCCGGTCTTCGCCGAAACAGGCACGAACGGCGCATCGCCACCGTACTCTTCCGGCACGACGCCTTCGGCGACGAGTTCCTGCTTCACGCGCTCGACGTTCGCGTCGGGCTTGTCCATCTTGTTGATGGCCACGACGATCGGCACATTGCCGGCCTTCGCGTGGGCGATGGCTTCCTTCGTCTGCGGCATCACGCCGTCGTCAGCCGCCACCACCAGAATCACCACGTCGGTTGCCTGGGCACCGCGGGCACGCATGGCCGTAAAGGCCTCGTGACCCGGCGTATCGAGGAACGTCACGACGCCACGCGGCGTTTCGACGTGGTATGCGCCGATATGCTGCGTGATCCCGCCGGCTTCACCCGCTGCAACCTTCGCGCGGCGGATGTAGTCGAGCAGCGACGTCTTACCGTGGTCGACGTGACCCATGACGGTCACGACCGGCGGACGCGGCAACGCTTCCGCGTCGTGCGCTTCACCGCCCATGTCTTCCGTCAGCAGCGCTTCCGGATCGTCGAGCTTCGCGGCAACGGCACGGTGACCGAGCTCTTCCACGACGATCATCGCCGTTTCCTGGTCGAGCACCTGGTTGATCGTGACCATCTGGCCAAGCTTCATCATGACCTTGATCACTTCCGAAGCCTTGACCGACATCTTGTGCGACAGGTCGGCGACGGAAATCGTCTCCGGCACGTGCACTTCGCGCACGATCGGTTCCGGCGCCGTGAATTGCGGACGGTCGTCCTGATGCTTGCCGCGGCCACGCGGGCCACCACGCCAGTTGCGGTCGACACCGCCGCTCGAATCACCGCGCGTCTTGATGCCGCGGCGCTTCGAGGCGTCGTCTTGCCAGCCACCCGGCTTCGCGCCGGGACCGCGCTTCTTGTCGGCACCGCCAGCCGGTGCGCTACCCGGCGCGGCCGGTTGCGCAGCAGCTGCAGCCGGCTTCTTCGCCGATGCTGCCGGACGAGCCGATCCGCTGCCCTCGGGGCGTGCGGGCTTGTGCAGCGTGCCCTTCGCTTCAGCCGACTTCGCGGCGGCGGCAGGCGCTGCCGCAGGCGCCGGCGCCTCGACAGGCTTCGGCGGCTCGACGACCTTCGCCTTGCGCGGCGTATTCATCATTTCGCGGATTGCGCGTGCTTCGGCTTCAGCTGCCGCACGGCGCTTGCGAATCTGCTCTTCCTCGGCACGGGCGCGATCGGCAACAGCCTTCGCTTCGGCCGCGGCCTTTTCGGCCTCGACACGCTTGGCTTCGCGTGCGGCATTCGCCTTGTCGTCGGCTTCCTTGTCGGCAGCTTCCTTGCGAGCCTGTGCTTCGCGGTCGTCCGCGCCCTGAGTCACCGCGGCCTTCTCGGCGGCGGCGCGCGCTGCGCGCTCCGCGGCTTCGGCGGCTTCACGCTGGGCGGCTTCTTCCTCGGCCTTGCGGCGTTCGGCAGCAGCGGCTTCCTCGGACTTGCGGCGCTCTTCCGCTTCGCGGGCGAGTTGTTCCTGACGAGCCTGAAGTTCGCGCGCCTCGCGTTCGAGCTGTTCGGCGCGTTGCGCCTCCTCGGCCAGGCGAGCAGCTTCCGCAGCCTCTTCGGCCTCGTTTGCGCCCGGCACTTCGACGCCATCTTCGCGCTTCACGAACGTGCGCTTCTTGCGTACTTCGACCTGAATCGTGCGAGCCTTGCCCGTCGCGTCGGATTGCTTGATTTCCGACGTTTGCCGGCGCGTCAGCGTGATCTTGCGCTTGTCTGCTTCGCCCCCGCCGTGCGCACGGCGCAGGTGATCGAGCAGGCGCGCCTTGTCCGCCTCGGACAAGGCATCCGCTTCACTCGCTTTCTGCACACCCGCCGCCTGCAGTTGTTCCAGCAGAACACCGGACGGCATCTTAAGTTCCGCGGCAAATTGGGCTACGTTGTTGCTCGCCATTCAAACCTCATCAGGCAGGACCTCGACGGCCCTGCGGTTAAAACAATCTCGACCGCTATCTCTAGACTCGCATACTGATCTCACTGAAACCAGTGTTCGCGCGCCTTCATGATCAGCGCCTTGGCGGATTCATCATCCATTCCGGTCATCTCAACCAGCTCATCCACTGCGAGTTCGGCCAGATCGTCGCGCGTCTGGACCTTGTGCTCGGCAAGTTTCGTAAGCAGGTCAGGGGTAATGCCGTCCAGGCTCTTCAAGTCGAGGGCAACATTCTCCACCTTTTCCTCGTTCGCGATGGCCTGCGTCAACAACGCGTCGCGCGCGCGGTTACGCAGTTCGTGAACGGTTTCCTCATCGAATGCCTCAATTTCAAGCATTTCGTTGAGCGGCACATACGCAATCTCTTCGAGACTCGTAAAGCCTTCGTCGATCAGGATGTCGGCGACTTCTTCATCGACATCCAGACGCGAAATGAACAAATCGCGATAAACGCTGCGTTCCTGATTCTGCTTCGCAGCCGATTCGTCCGGCGTCATGATGTTGATCTGCCAGCCGGTCAGCTCGCTCGCGAGGCGCACGTTCTGACCGCTGCGGCCGATCGCGACCGCGAGTTCGCTTTCGTCGACGACCACATCCATTGCATGCTTCTCTTCGTCGACCACGAGCGACTGAACCGCCGCCGGAGCCAGCGCGCCGATCACGAACTGCGCCGGATCTTCCGACCACAACACGATGTCGACGTTTTCGCCGCCGAGTTCGTTACGGACCGCCTGCACGCGCGAACCGCGAATGCCGACGCAGGTGCCGATCGGGTCGATACGCTTGTCGTACGCGACGACTGCGATCTTGGCGCGCACGCCCGGGTCACGAGCGGCCGACTTGATCTCGAGCAGGCCCTGCTCGATTTCCGGCACTTCGAATTCGAACAGCTTCATCAGGAACTCGGGCGCCGTGCGCGAGAGTTCGATCTGCGGGCCGCGGGCCGTGCGATCGACCTTCGTGATGTACGCACGTGCGCGATCGCCGACGCGCAGATTTTCCTTCGGGATCATCTGGTCACGGCGCAGCAGCGCTTCGACGCGGCCCGACTCGACGACGAGGTTGCCCTTGTCGAGACGCTTGACCGTGCCGGTCATGATCTTTTCGCCGCGTTCGAGGAAGTCGTTGAGGATCTGCTCGCGTTCCGCGTCACGCACCTTCTGCAGGATCACCTGCTTGGCCGCCTGCGCGCCGATCCGGCCGAACTCGATCGAAGCGATCGGTTCTTCGACGTAATCGCCGATGTTGATCTCCGGATTGTCTTCGCGCGCTTCGAACAGAAGGATCTGTTGATCGGGCTCTTGCAGACCTGCCTCGTCCGGCACGACCAGCCAGCGGCGGAACGTTTCGTGTTCCCCCGATTCGCGATCGATGTGCACGCGGATATCGGCATCGTCGTAAAGCTTCTTCGTGGCCGACGCCAGCGCGGCTTCGAGCGCGGCGTACACGACGTCCTTATTGACGTTTTTCTCGCGCGCCAGCGCATCGACCAGCATCAGTACTTCGCGACTCATTGTTTGCGGCTCCTAAAATCTACGTGCGGAACAAGACGTGCCTTATCGATATCGGCCAGTGTGAAATCGAGCATGGCCGGGCCATCCTTTCCTTCAAACTCCAGTCCTATCGTCTCGCCTTCCGGCGCATGCAGCACACCGCGGTACTGTTTGCGGCCATTCAGCGGCTTTTTCAACGTCACCGACGCCTCGCTTCCTGCGAAGCGCGTGAAATCCGCCAGCTTCTTGAGAGGACGATCGAGGCCAGGTGACGACACCTCGAGACGTTCGTAGTCGATGTTCTCGACCGTCAAAACGTGTTGCAGTTGGCGCGTGACCTTTTCGCAATCTTCAATTGCAATGCCGGCTGGCTGGTCGATGAACACGCAGAAATGTCCGCGCCCCGTTCGTTCGAAGTCGACCAGTTCATAGCCGAGGCCAGTCACTGTGCTTTCTATCAGTTCGGTCAGTTGCACCATTACCCCAGGAGTTGTTGCGTAAGCCCGGAGTGGTGAACCCGTCCGGCTGTCATTCGTGTTCCGGTCGCCTCGCTGCCCGTTCGCTTGGCTGCGCCAGCAACCGGCCCGCGAGCCAGCGAAAGGATGTCGTGCTAAACCGTTTCGGCAAAAAAAAATGGGCGTAACGCCCATCATCTCTTGCCGGTGGTCGCTCGTTGGGCAGCGCGAACGCGCTTTGATAAATCACCCAGCGACTGCGAGATTTTACACTTTATTCAATACATTGGCAACGCCGCGCCTGGCCCGAGGACCGCGCGCGGCGGTCCTGCGAAGCCCTTCACGGTGTTCAACGACCGCGTCCACGGTTGCGTTGACCGCCGCGGCCATTGCCTTGACCGCCAGCATGGCCACCGCCGTTCCCCTGGCCGCCAGCGTGCCCGCCAGCGTTGCCGCGGCCATTGCGCGGGCCGCCACGACCGTTACCGCGCGGCGCCGTGTTGCCATTGGCATTGCCGAATCCGCCAGCACCGGAATTGCCGTAGCTCGTGTTGCCGCGGCTGTTGCCAAACCCCGACTCACTCTTACCGAAGCCCGACTCACCCTTGCGCGGCGCACGATTGCCGATGTTGTCTGGCAAATGGCCGGTGTTGCGCGGCGTTCCCGTAAAGACACCGGTGAACTGCGCCTGAGTGCGACGGGGACCGCGCGGTCCGAAACGGCCCGCGCCGCCGGCACCCTGCTCGGCCGCAAAACCCAGCGCCGTCTGCATCGGATCGGGCTGGCGGCGCTGCGGCGACTGACCGCGCGATGCACCACCGCGCTCTTCGGTCGGCGCCTTCAGGCCCACGGCGCCCATCAGCGCGCGCACCTGGTTGTCCTCGAGCTCTTCCCAGCGGCCGCGCTTGAGGCCTCGCGGCAAGGTCACCGGGCCGTGACGCGTACGAATCAGCCGGCTCACTGTCAGGCCGACCGCTTCAAACATGCGGCGCACTTCACGGTTACGCCCTTCAGCAAGCGCCACGTGATACCAGCGGTTGGTGCCTTCGCCGCCGCCGTCTGCGATACGCAGGAAGTTCGCGGGACCGTCTTCCAGTTCGACGCCCGCGAGCAGCTTCTGACGCGAGCCCTCGGCCAGTTCGCCGATGACGCGTACCGCGTATTCACGCTCCACGCTGTAGCGCGGGTGCATGAAGCGGTTCGCCAGGTCGCCCGAGGTCGTCAGCATCAGCAGACCTTCGGTATTGAAGTCGAGACGGCCCACGGCCAGCCACTTCGCCGTCTTCATCGTCGGCAGCTTGTCGAACACGGACGGACGCCCTTCGGGATCCGAATGGCTGACGATTTCACCGGTCGGCTTGTGATAAATCAGCACGCGCGGCGGCTTGTTCTGGATCTTGCGCTTGACCGGCTTGCCGTTGATCCGGACCTGATCGGTCGGCATGATCCGCTGGCCGATATGCGCCGGCTCGCCGTTGACCGATACGCGCCCGGCCAGAATCAGCTCTTCCATTTCGCGGCGCGATCCCATGCCAGCTTCGGCCAGGACCTTGTGCAGCTTCGGTGCGTCGTCGTCCGGCGACAGCACGCGCTTGGGCTTGTCGGCCGGCTTGCGGCCACGGCGCAGCATCGGCGCGCGCACACCCGTGCCGCCGCTATTGTCGGCATCGAATGCCGGCGACGTCACATAGGCAAACAACTCTTCGGCATTGCCTTGCGCATTCGCGCCTGCATCGGCGCCGCCGTTCTTGCCGGCTCCGCGACCGCCTTGCTTCGGACCCTGCGCGGCGTCTTGCTGACGTCCGCGATTGCGTCCGTTGGCGTTGCGGCCCTGGCGTTCGCCACCTGCGCCGCCACGCGCTTCATTGCCACGCGCGTCGTTGCGGCCTTCGCCGCGTGCCTCGCCCTGACGGCGACCGTTGTTGCGACCCGGACGGCGGCCTTGCTGAGGCTGTGCGTCGTTCGACGCTGCGCCGGCCTCGGCGCTCACGCCTTCCGAACCCGATGCCGACTCAACCGGGGCTGCGCTGCTTTCGGCCGACACCGGCGCGAAAGACGCATCGCCTGCACTTTCGGACAGCGGCAGCTCGGCCTGCGCGGACGCGGTGTCTGCGCGCTTGCGGCGCGGCGCCGCCGCGCGGCGAGGACGCGTTCCTTCGCGAGCAGCGGCGGGACCTGCCTCGCCTTCCACGCCCGGCGCAGCGGCCTCGGCGCCAGCTGGCGCGTCGCCTGCAGCCTGCGCGCTCTCCGCGCCTTCCGCATCCTTCGACTTGCCGGCACGTCGCCGTGCAATCAGGCTGCGCGGACCGCGACGCAATCCACGGCGTGCGCCGCGTTCGCCGTCAGCACCCTCTTCGGATGCCGCAGCGGGCGCTGCCGCCTCGGATTGCACCGGCGCTTCTGCGCCCGACGCCTCGTGAGCGACGCCCGAATCGGGCGACGCCGGCTTGGCCTTCTTCGCGCGCGGCGTGCGTGCGCGAACCGGCCGCGGCTCGTCTTCACGATGCTCGGGCGAATCGTTGCGTTCTTCGTCTTTCAAACTAAACCTCTGAGAGTCGTGGCCGGGCCGCCCAGCAGGCGCGCAGCGGCCGTCCTACGCCGATCAGGTCTCGCGCGGAATGTCGTCCGGGCGTTCCGTCAGCGGATCGTTCGCATCGCCGTGCACCGGGTCGGTCGCGGTGGACGCGTCCGGATGCAGGCGTTCTTGCGGCCGATGCTCGTCGGCATCGACCATTGTGTTTTCGTGGGCCTCGGCGTGCAGCGCGGCATCGGCTTCCGATGCGTCTGCGTGCCCGGCCAGTTCATGCGCAACGCCCTGACCCGTGTGCTGCATCGAGTCATCGGCATGGGGCAGCACATCGTCGAGCGTGTCGTTCCACGCATCCTGATGCCCGAATTCGTCGCCGTGAGAAACCGTTCCGGCGACGTCACGGTCGGCAACGTCATGCTCTGCTTGTTCGGAAGCAGAAACGCCCGCCTCACCTTCTGCGGACTCATGCCCCGCGGGCTCACGCTCAAGTGTCTCACCGCCGGCGAGCTTGCCCGCATCCGGAAGCGAGTCCAATGCGACGCTTGCCGCATCGCCCGACTCACCGCCGATCGTCGACTCACCGGCAGCCGCCGGCTCCGGCGCGGTGTCGGCCGCCGCGTGCTGCGCAGGCTCGCCGTCCTCGGTCGTGCCGGCGTCATCTTCCGATGCGCTCTCGACACCCGGTGCGGCATGTGCCGCCTTGGCGACTGCCGCGGCGACCTTCTCCGCAAGCTCCTCTTCCGGCAAATCGTCGAACGCGATCGCGTGCTGAGCAAGCAAATCGGACTGGACTGCCGCGTCGGGCGTCACCAGCGATGGCAGTTCGTCGAGCGCCTTGAGCCCGAGGTCGTCGAGAAAGTGCTTGGTCGTCGCGTAAAGCGCAGGCCGGCCTGGCACATCCCGATGGCCGATCACTTCGATCCAGTCACGATCTTCGAGCTGCTTGATCACTTGCGTGCTCACTGCCACGCCGCGAATTTCTTCGATGTCGCCACGCGTCACCGGCTGGCGATACGCGATGATCGCCAGCGTTTCCAGCACAGCACGCGAGTATTTCGGCGGCTTTTCGGGATGCAGTCGATCGAGAAAGACACGCATCGCAGGCTTGCTTTGAAAGCGCCAGCCACTGGCGAGCGACACCAGCTCCACACCTCGTCCTGACCACTCACCACGCAGTTCTTCAAGCAGGGCACGCACCGTGTCGGCCGATACGGGCTCGGCAAACAGCTTGCGCAACTCGCCCAGCTTGAGCGGCTCCTGTGCACAGATCAACGCAGTTTCGAGGACGATCCTTGCCTCTTGAGTATTCATGCAGCTAGTCCCGACCTGAGCGGTCAGCAGAACGGGATCAAAAGAAACTGGAATAGAGAGAAACGCTCGCCCGATTGTGATCGGTCATAGTGACGGGAGCGTATCTCGGGAAGGCCGACGAATCGTCAACGATCGGCCGTATCACTTCTTGCCGTCAGCGCCCGGCACTACCGCCCGGACGCAAGGTGAATCTCACCCGGCGAGCCGTCGCGGCGCAATTCGCGCGGGCTTCGGCAGCAGACTCCGATTGAGACACCTGCGGGAGTCGCCTGATAACGACGCATCTTACGCAAAAAGAATCACGCCGTAAACGGGCCGTCAATTCCCGGCACGCGCCCGGGCAAGGAAATCCGGCTGTCCGAACGCGTTCTGCGGGTGCCGCGCCGGAAACACGCATGAATCTGAACGGACGAGGTACCCATCCACACGATGCCCCCGATGCCTTCGATGCGTCGGAGCCTACCCGCGACCTGCCCCGATTCATCCGATCGACCGGATTCACCCAATCTGCCTGTCAGGCGCCGCTGTCTAGACCTGTTCAAGAAACCGGGCAAGACGGCTGACCCCTTCGTCGAGCCGTGCCGTGCTGCACGCATAACACCACCGCACGAAGCCCTCGCCTTCGTCGCCGAACGCCACGCCTGGCGCAAGGCCGAGGCCCGCGCGCTGGACGAGTTGCTTGCATAAAGCGAGGCTGTCGCGTGCCGCGTCGAGACGGAAAAACAGGTACATCGCCCCGTCCCCGGGTTTGACGTCGACGCCCGGCAGCGCGCGAAGCGCCTGCACCAGGTGATCGCGTGATTGCCGCAACTGCGCGACCACGCCGTCCGTCACGGCGGCACCGTCGCGCACGGCGACCACACCGGCACGCTGCACGAAATCCGGCGCGCACGATGTGTTGTACTCGACCAGCTTGCCGAGATCGTCCATCAACGCATCGGGTGCGACGATCCAGCCGAGCCTCCACCCTGTCATCAGCCACGCCTTCGAAAACGAATTGACTGCAATCACGCGCTCGTCGCGACCGGCGAGATCGAGAAACGACGGCGCCGTGCGACCCGTCCCGTAGTACAGGCGCTCGTAGACTTCATCGGCGATGATCCAGATGCCATGGCGGCGGCAATGATCGAGCACCGCCTGTTGCTGGGCGCGCGTCATGACCCATCCGGTCGGGTTGTTCGGCGAATTGATCAGCACGGCGCGCGTTCCCGGCGTCAGCGCGGCCAGCAGCTGATCGAGATCGACGTCGAACCCGTTCGGCCCGTACCGCAGCGATACGGTTTCGACTTCGGCACCGAGGATTTTGGGAATCTCGACGAGATTCGGCCAGAGCGGCGTCAGCGCAACGACCCGGTCGCCCGCGCCGACGACCAGCTGCGATGCGAGCATCAGCGCGTTGACGCCAGCGCTCGTGACGGCGATATGGTCCGGGGACGTCGCCCCGTGCAGCACGGACACGTACTCCGCGATTGCGCCGCGCAGCGCAGGTATCCCGAGATTGTGGGTATAGAACGTGGCGCCGTCTGCCAGTGCCGCGCTGGCCGCATCGCGAATGAATCGCGGCGTTTGCTGGTCCGACTCGCCGAACCAGAACGGCAACACATCGGGCAGCCCCATCGCCGCATTCGCGACCTCGCGGATCTTCGACGCGCGCAAGGCGCGCACTGCTTCGCGCGCAAGCGGCGCGGCCGAGCCTTGTCTCGAGCCGGTCGCGAAAGATAGGGTTTCTGTCTGTGTCGCCATTGCAGTGCCACGCTCCCGATCGTCAAAAAAACGATGGTAGCAGCGCTGCCGCCGCGGTGCCTATGCCCCGAGGCTCATGCGCAATGGCACGTCGCGCACGATCTGCCAGACGGCGTCGGCCGCCGGGGACAGCGAGCGATCGCGCCGGCGCACGAGTGCAACGGTGCGCTCGGCGGTCGGCACGAGCGGGCGCGAAACAAGAGACATTCCGGCGGGCAGAGGCAGCGCGAGGTTCGGCAGCACGGAGATGCCGACACCCGCATCGACCAGGCCGAAGACGCTCGCCGGATGCGCCATTTCCTGCACCACCACGGGCTCGATACCGTGATCCCGAAACACTTTCTCGATCAGCGGACGGCTTCCCGAAGCCGTGTCGAGCATCACGAGCCGCTCGCCCTGCAGCGCGCTCCAGCTGATCGAATCGCTGAGCGCGAGCGGGTGATCGACGCGGCACACGACGCTGAACGAGTCGGTCATCACCGGCTCAAGTACCAGGCCATCCGCGGCAATGGGGTCGAGCAGCGGCGCGATGACCACGCCAAAATCCACCTCGCCCGATTTGACCTTGCGCAGCACGTCGTACTGCACCTCGTCGCGCAGCGAGAGCGCGATATACCGGTGCAGCGCGTTGCACTGCGCGACGGCAAGCGGCATGACGCGCGCCGACACCGTCGGCGCAGCAGCGACCACCACGCGGCCCCGGCGCTGCTCGCCGATCTCGCGGATTTCGCGCAGCGCTCCATCCAGTTCGCCTAGCAGGCGGGAGACGCTCGCGACCAGATTGAGCCCGGCCTCGGTGAGCACGACTTCGCGCGTGGTGCGATCGAGCAGCTTGAGCCCGAGCTCGTCTTCGAGTTCGCGGATCGACCGGCTGACAGCAGACTGCGTCAGACCGATCTTCTGGCCCGCACGGCTAAAACTCGCCAGCCGGGCCACCTCCATGAATACCCGCAACTGCCTCAGCGTCACGTTCATATTGTTGTTCGCGCTCCTGGCGCCTGATGCGTCAATCCGATAGACCGGCGCTGTCGATGTGCCTGCCGCATCATAGCGCGCACGCTCGTTTATGACGCACCGGGGTTGCGCATGGCGTCCCGCGGCGGCACCGCCCGAGCCTGTCAGACGGTGGCGCGAACGGTTGCGCGCGCACAACACGCGCGAAATGCGCCGAAATCCGACGAATTGCCTCATCACCGCCGCATACCGATTCGATCAGCGATTCCCCGCTCGCCTCGATGGTGCGCGTGCCGGCGATGCCCGGCCCCGGATCAGCCCGCCCGTGCACAAGATCGGTGATTCCACCGATTCCCGCCCCCTCCCATCCAGCGCTTTGATACAGCGTCTGAAACACCCTGAAACCCTTGTGCGGCGGGGGTTTGCGTTGCTGCACTGCAAGATTGGCATGGTTTTCGCTGAAGTGTGTTCAACCGGCTCGGGCCGTCACGCAATCGAGTGCGGCGACCCGAACCGGCAACTAAAGAGCCGCATCTTCTAGAAAACGTCCGCGCGTCTTAAGTGCACGGCGCGCATGGCGCGGGCCCACACTGGGGTAAGCATCGCTGAGGTGAAACATGATGGTATTCGACGATTTGAAAGACAACGAATGGGCCCTTGTCGAGGCGCTGTTCTGCGACGAGCCCAAGCGCAGCGAACGCCGCGGTCGCCCGCGCGTCGAAGCCCGTTCCGTCGTGAATGCAGTCTTGTGGGTGTTGAGCACGGGTGAAGGCTGGTCGAAGTTGCCGGGACGCTATCCGTCCCCGCCGACGTGCCGTCGCCGCTTCGACGAATGGCAGGCCGATGGAACGCTCGCTGAAATCGTCAAACGCCTGGGCGGCTGCGGACGGGAAATCAGTCTGCGCGGGCGCGCAGCGGCGACGGTCTCCAAACAGCCGGCGCCTCCGGCACGCGACCGTCTTCGCGGCGCGTTCTGGACCAACCCGGAGTCGTGGCGGGCTCCCGTGAAACTGGCCTGATTACACACGATTCGGGACCCTCTCGATCCTCGAGACTCGAGACCCTCGGGTTCATTTGCCGGATCTGTTACAGGCACGGCCACACACGGTACGGAGGCGCTCGTCAGCGAGATCGCCTCCGGCCCGCCTCGCATAGCGCCACGGCGGCACCCTGGCCGCATCCGGGCGCACCGGCGAAACGCGGATAAACATTCCTTTACGAACACTTACAGCTTGCGCGCGCCGAATCCGTAGACTGGACTTTCCCGGTTCAGGTCTGCAGGTTGCCCAATGAACGCGAAGAAGCTGCTCGCCGTCGGCGTCGCAGCGCTGCAACTTGGTGGATTTCTGATGGCGTCACCCGCGCGGAGTCAGGCTGCCTCGGCGTGGGCGTCGCATGCTGCGCCGACGACGCTGCCTGTCGACCGCGCGCCTCCGCGCGGCTCCGATTTCACGCCGCCCGCGCCGCGAGGCAATCTGCGCGGCGATATCGCCGCGAACTCGCACGACGATCGGCACGACCACGACCGTAACGAGAACGATCACAAACCGGCACGTCGATAGCGGTCCGGCGTAAGCCGGCGCGCGCGCCTTCGAAAATAAATCCCAAAATAAATGGAACCTGTATCGCCGTTGCGCGGTCGGATTCTTTGCCATGACCACAGCGTGGCATGTGTTACCCGGTATCGCCCGTATCTCCGGATACGGGCGTTTTTTTAGGTCATGCTGCTGCTGTCGCGACGACAGGCCGATCGAACGGCCGTTGGGCCGGGTCGACGAACTACGTACCCGTAGGCTTCGGTGCTTCGACCGGGACCAGATACAGATTGACACGCTCATCGGGCCAGGTCGGCGCGCGTTCGCTGCGCTCAAGGCGGACGATTTCGGCCTTGCCACGCGGGGTGAGCACGGCGATATCGACGGGGGCGTGATAGCCCGGACCATCGGGTGTGCGCTGACGGATCGTTTCGAGCAGCCCTGCCCCTCGAAGAAATTCAAATACCTTGGGTCGCTTCGGCCACGGCACTTGCCGATACTGCGCATGCCGCAGTGCCTCGAGGACGGCCTCGTTCGAGTGCTTCATTTCGCTCTCCGCGTTCCGGCCATCGGCCGCAATTCGACTTTTTGTTAGGACAGCGCCAACCCCATTTCAGACATGCGGTCAAACTGGCATACCTGCGTGGCAAACTGTGATCTTAAGCCCGACATATCGCGCAGGCAAAGTGTCGTAAAGCCCGACTTGCACTGGAATGCAACTCTGATTTTCCGAAAGGTTAGTAACAACTTGTAAGCGTGGTAAGCAAAATTAAGCGGGCGGCGGGCCTCCACGTCGCGCCGATAGAATGGAATTGTCTCTCGAATGCCATTTCGTAGCGGGTTTGCTTTTTTTCTCTCTTAGCGGAGGTTCAATCATGAAGAAAGTGTCCCTGGCGTTGGCAGTTTCCCTGATGTCGCTTGCAGGGATCGCCGCAGCGCAATCCGACGGTGTGACCATGAGCACCGACCCGGCGAAGGCGGCAGACGTCGAGGCCCGCGCACAGGCGCTTCAGGATTCGCAAGCGAAGGCTGAGTCGATGAAAATGAGCGCGCCGTCGCACAAGTCGATGCACCATCACGCCAAAAAGGCCGCTGCAGCCAGTTCGGCAGAGTAAGATAGCGCCCGCCGGATTCCGGCGATCGGCGTCGACCCGATTCCGATACGGAATCGCGACGCTCGCGAACTGTCGGGAGCCACGGCTTCCCGCACTCCGACAGAAGCCCGCCTCCGAGCGGGCTTCTGCTTTTTGTTGAATCTCAGCCTTAAGCGCGCTTTGAAGGAGCCAGTGTGAGCAATATTCAATTCGACATCGAATGGACCGACGCGGCAAGCCGCAAGATCGAAAAGCTGATGCCGAAGGCAAAGGGTCCTCAGGCCGGCGCGCAGGGCGAGCGTGAGCCGGTGCTCGCGCTGCCCCCGATCGAATGCCTGCCTGCCGAAGGCGATGTGCTGTTTCTCGGACCGAGAGGTAAACAGCAACCCTTCATCGTCGCGGAGCGTCAGTATCACCACGAAGGCGGCGGCGACTGGACCATCGTATTGATCCTCGATTTGCCTGACGAGGACTGAACGAAAAAAAACCCGCACTTTACGCAAAGTGCGGGTTCAAACCGTCGCCCTACGAGGAAAGGCGACGGGGCCAATCCAAAGACTCTCGTATTCGTTCCGACAGGTTGCCTGCCCCGATGGGCGCCGGGTCTCCCTGACCCGGTCTTCTCGCATCGAGCGACCCTGCTCCTGTTCCCTGCATGGCGCGATGACAGTGCGCGGCATCTTGCGCACCGGCAGCTGCGACACGCTTCAAAAGGCTGGCCGTGCACTACATAACGCAACAGCCATGCCATGCGATGCGATCTGTATGCGCGCCTGATACGGTCTGCGTCACAACCTGAAGCGAAGCCCCGCACAGCAAGGCGCTCCGGAAAAACGTCGATGTGCCGTGCTTCGCTCTGCGAATCGTGCTTCCAAATCGCTCGAACGTTTGATCGTTGGGTGTGTGGGGTGGATGTCAAGGGTAACGTTACGTTACGCGCGGACACTCGCAAGGCGACCCGAGGTGGGCTTGTACAATGCGCGACGTGCCAACGATGGAAGGAACCATGACCCGGCCGTTGCTTGCCCGTCCTCTGCTGTGCCTGATTTTGCTGTTGGTGTGTTACGCGACGCATGCATCGACCGAAGCATCCTCACCCCCGCTTCCGCCTTCCACGCTGTATGGTCCGCTGTTCGTCGCGGTGCAGAACGCGCGACTCTTTGCCGACGAAAAGACCTTCGCGGACATGGACCCGATCGGTCCGCCCGATCAGATCGTCGAGACATACGCGCGTATGAAGAGCCAGCGTGGCTTCAATCTGAGCGCGTTCGTCTATCAGCATTTCGTTCCTGCGCATCGCGCACCTGCCCCGGCTCCTGCCGATACGCGCGTCGATATCGACACCCACATCGAGACACTCTGGTCGGAGCTCGAACGCGCGCCGGACTCACCGGCTTCGCCTTTCTCATCGCAACTCGCCCTGCCCCGGCCCTACCTTGCACCCGGCACGCGCTTCAACGAAATTCGCTACTGGGACTCGTACTTCCTGATGCTGGGCCTCGAAGCCGACGGACGGCATGCACAGGCCATGAATCAGATCGACGACATTGCTTCGCTCATCGATCGATACGGATATATGCCCGCGAGTAACCGGAGCTATGACCTCAGCCGGTCGTCTCCGCCGTTTTTTTCGTTGATGGTCGATCTCGTCGCGCGACACGACGGCGCTCAGGCCTATCGACGCTATCGCCCGGAGCTCGAACTCGAATACGCGTACTGGATGGACGGCGCGTCGCGACTCGTCAGCGGCGCCGCGTGGCGCCGCGCGGTGCGCCTTTCCGACGGCAGCGTTCTCAACCGCTATTGGGACGACAACGCGACACCTCGCGATACGTCGTATCGCTCCGATATGGCGTTGGCCCAACGCGTCGATGGAGCGACACAAGCTGCGACAGCGAAACGTACCGAAGCGCTGCTGCGCAACCTGCGCGCTTCGGACGAAAGTGGATGGCCGGCAAGCTCGCGATGGATGAGCGACCCGAAGCGCGCATCGACGTTGCGCACGATGTCATTGATTCCCGTCGACCTCAACGCCCTGCTCTATCACCTCGAGATCACCCTGGCCCACGCGTATCGCGTCGAAGGCGATCGTGCCCACGCAGAGAACATGTTGCTGCGCGCCGCGCAGCGCAAGTCGGCCATGCAGCGACTGATGTGGGATTCGCAGATCGGCGCGTTCAGTGATCTCGACTGGATGACAGGCAAGCTCACGCATGACTTGACCGCCGCCACCCTGTATCCGCTCTTTGCGCATGTCGCGACGTCCGCGCAAGCGGCCACGGTCGCTCAGACGACGCGCGAGAAGCTGCTCGCAAGCGGCGGCGTCGTCACGTCAACGGTGGCGAGCGGCGCGCGGTGGGACGCTCCGTTTGGCTGGGCACCGATTCAATGGATCGGCATCGTCGGTTTTGGCGAATACGATCACGCCGATCTCGCGCGCACGATCGCGAAACGCTGGGTGAGCACGAATCTCGACGCCTATGCACGCACGGGCCGGCTCTCGGAAAAATATGATGTCGTTGCGCCGGCGCACAACGCGCGTCTGATCGCGAGCGAGATGTCGACGAGCAGCATCGGAGAGACCGGTGTGTCTCCTGTCGACCACGGCGCGGGATGGACTGCCGGGGTGTTGCGAGGGGTGCTCGCCACATACCCCGGTATCGCCTCCGCGCCCGCGTCTGCCGCGCCCGCAACACGCCCCTAACTAACGCACGCACGCGCGCGCGCCAATCGGAATGCGCGCAGACTCTCTCGAGTCGACGTGCAATCGACTTGCTCAAAGCGGAGCGTAGAGCGGTGCTTGATACAGCGCTTCAAGCGATCGCTTAAATCCGGTGCTTAAAGCGGGTACCTGAAGCGCGCACAAGGGTTCAATGCAGTCAGTGTCGGTGTCGACGCCCTGCATGAAGCTCAGGCGGATTCGACTCGTCGCGCGGCTCCGTCAGTGCGTGAGCCACGATAAAAACGAGCGCTGCCAGAAACACGATAAACGCCCACATCCAATACGGTATCAAGTCAAACATGATGCCCTCCCGTGCGGCTATTTATTGTTCTGATACTGCTGGCCGATCGAGACGCGCTTACGAGCGATAAGCCAGATCGCCCCACGCGTTGTGCTCGCCCGACGATGCTCAGGGGCGCTGTCGACGGCCTTTGCCTGCGTCAATGTGAATGGCGGCAGAACGACGCGTACCGGTGTCGGAACGGCGTCGATATTCGATTTCGATCACACGACGGCGTTGCGGCCGCAGGGCGCGGGTCGCGCTCGCCAACCGTCCGGTGATGCGAGCAAAGAGGGACTTGATCGCGTGAATCGCGTCTGTCAAATGAGTCTTCATTGTTTGCCCGTCCCCTATGTCTTTCTACGTCCTCAATCTACGTGCTGCCTCAGCGTTTCACTCTTACCTCTGATTTAGCAAGCTTCGGGCCCGCTCGCTGATTCAGTCGGCGCGACAGCGCGCGCGTTCAATCAACCTTCCCACACTTTATCGCCGCGCGCTACTGCGCAACGACCCTAGGTTACAGAAGCATTTCCACGGTCTAAAAATAAAAAAGCCGGCAAACGCCGGCTTTTCCTGATGAGCGGAAACCGCTCGCCGGACCCGTCGGAAGCGCCCACCCCACAAAGGGTCACGATCCCGATAAATCCAGCATAGGACAAATTAACGCATCTGAGTGCTGAGCAATCCCACGATCTGCTGTGCCTGCGACGTCGTCAGGATCTTGCCCGATTCGTCGACGACCGCGACGCGCGTCGAGTTCTCGGTCAGCGCGCGAACATTGATGCGATATTGCTTGGCTTCCTTGTCCTTGTGGCCGTGGAACAACTGGCTCCAGAAGCCTTGTTCGTCGGACGTGTGGTCGTTCGGATCCACATAGCGGATGTAGTAAATACCCTTCGTACGATCCTTGTCGTCGACCGTGAAACTCGCGCGATCGAGTGCGACGCCGACCGCGAGCCACGCGCGATCGTACGACGTATTCATATTGATTTCGGTGACCTTCGGTTCCGCACCGGTCGACTCGGTCGCATTGGCGTTGGCAGGCGCCGCGGCAGGCGCTGCTGCGCTCGCCCCCGATGCCGGCGCGGTATCGTCGGCGATCGGCTGGCCGCTCGTCTTGTTATACGAAATCGTCTGCATCAGCCGGCGCAGATATTCGACTTCGAGCGTCGGATCGTTCGGCGCGGCAGCCCACTCGCGGTTTTCGTTGTTCTGACCCGTCAGTTGCTCGGTCAGGCCACGCTCGCTGATGAACACGTAGGTCGAACCATCGGGACCCGCTTCGATCCGCGTGCGGTACTTATATCGGCTTGCGGCCGTGAACGCGCTGTCGAGGCTCTTGCCGATGAAGTTGCGCACGAAGCCCGCGTCGATGCTCGGACGCTTCTCGTTCCAGTCGGTTTCCATCACGCCCGATTTGCGCGATTCGACGACCAGCAGGAAACCCTGCTGCTGCCAGAATTTGCGGATCTGCGGCCACAGCACCTGGCTGTCTTGAGCTTCGACCACGAGCCAGCGTTCATTGCCGTCACGCTGGAGGTGAACGCCAGGCAACGACGGCAGCACCGAATCCGTCGTCTTCGGCGCGGTCTGCTCGGTTTGCGTCAGCGAGCTCAGCGACGCCTGACCATTCGTCGGCGCAGCAAGGCGCTGATCCGCGACCTGTGCGGTCAGATCCGGCGGTGCCGCGAGATTGGGCCCCTTGGTCTTTTCGGTACTTTTATATTCGATTGCATGCGGGTCCGGAGCGCTGCACCCGGCGGCCAGACCTGCCAGGGCGGCAAGCACTGCAACGTTCAGCGTAAGTCGATGAGCAATAACTTTCATGGATTCCTTCGGGCGCGCCACGGACCACCTTCCGTGGGATCAACTGGGCATTTTACCGGTCTTGCGGCGATCATTGCAAAAACAGCGCTGCCTGCCGATTTCCGGACGTTGCCGCGCGATGTCAAGCCTCCCCTGCGCGCACCGTCGCGAAGCGTTCATGCGCGTCACCGAACGCTTGCAAATGTCATCTTAAGCCCGCAACATCGACGTTCGCCTCCGTGGGTCCCAACCTTTTTGGGGGCGAAGAATGGCATTTGAGCCCGCGTCTACGCGGGCTTTCTTTTTTGGTGCGCCATCACCGTTCTTTTGAGGCGCCATCGCCGTTCTCCGGCCGCGCAACGACCGTCACGCGGCCTGCGATGGTCGCTGCTCGCGCGATATACCCACTGGTTGACCGCTCAGTGAGCAGGTCTCGACCGACGCGTCGTACAGACCGGCGTATGTCTCGCGCGGCAACACGTTCTTGTCGTCGCCCGGTCGCAGCCAGGCCCCGAGCTTCACAGGCTGCACACCCATGACATCGGCAAACGTTCGCCACGCGCTATTGCTGTTGCCGGTCGTGATGTCGTCGCCCGCTCCGCCCGATACGCGATATTCGATATGGGCGTCGTTAAGCGCCTCAGCCGCAACCAGCACACGTTCCCAACGCCGCAATGCATCGACGCCGTTGCTTTCGCATACGATGCGGCTCGGCTGTCCCGGATGATAAAAGCCTGAAAGACCGCGTCGCGTCGATGTGTGTTGCGACGCGGCGCCATCGCTCGAAAAGACCCACGCCTTCAATTGATCGCGGCGCGAGCCGATTGCGCGCGCGGCGCCGCTCTTGCGGTCCGTCGCAAGGCCGTGCAATTCCCCGATCAGCCGGCCATCTTCGTAGAGCGCCCAATAGGCGTGCGCGCCGAGCCACAGGATCCGGTATTCGCGTGCTTCAATCTGAAACATGGTCTGAGGCCTCTCGATCCGCGGATGACCATTGTGTTTGAAGAGCAGCGAACCCAATACAACAAAACGATCACACCAACTCGAATCATCACGCGTCGTATTGAGATCCACAGCACCCATAAACCGGTCGACCTTTTTTAGATTTAATTCACGCGACAATCGAGATTCAATCATCTAAACAACACAAAAATAAACGAAACAAAACCAAAAAATAATACGAAAGGAAAGTATTCGGGAGAGATAACCCGGGAAGATAGCCGGCGGGTCAGAAATATTGAAAACCGAAATAACGCCTATAAAAAAAGCCGATTCGGGACATCCCCGAATCGGCTTTGGGTGCACCGCACATCCGATTGACCGATCGCCTGAACGGCAAATCGCCTGAGCGTCTGAACGCTGATCACCTGAACGCCCGGTCTGCCGATTCCCGTACTATTTGGCCACCGGCATCGTAAATTCAGCGCCCTTCGCGATCGAATCCGGCCAACGCTGCATCACACTCTTGTAGCGCGTGTAGAAACGGACCCCCTCTTCGCCATAAGCGTGATGATCCCCGAACAACGAGCGCTTCCACCCGCCGAACGAATGCCACGCCATGGGGACCGGAATCGGCACATTAATACCGACCATGCCCACCTGAATCTGACGCGCGAACGCACGAGCGACGCCGCCGTCCGACGTGAAGCACGACACACCGTTGCCGAATTCGTGCTGATTGATCAACTCGACCGCCGACGCAAAATCGGGCACCCGCACCACGGACAGCACCGGGCCGAAGATCTCCTCTTTGTAGATCTTCATGTCGGGCTTCACGTTGTCGAATAACGTCCCGCCGAGGAAGAACCCCTCCTCATGTCCGGCGACCTGGTGGCCCCGCCCGTCAACGACGAGCTTTGCGCCTTCCGCAATACCGGCATCGATATACCCCTCGACCTTTGCCTTGTGCGTGCCTGTCACGAGCGGCCCCATCTCCGCATCCTTTTCCATGCCGTTCTTGACCGTCAGCGCACGCACACGCGGTTCGAGGCGGTCGATCAGCTCGTCGGCAATATGACCCACTGCGACGGCCACCGAAATCGCCATGCAGCGCTCGCCGGCCGAACCGTAGCCGGCGCCGATCAGCGCATCGACGGCCTGATCGAGGTCGGCATCGGGCATGACGACGAGGTGGTTCTTCGCACCGCCAAGCGCCTGGACGCGTTTGCCGCGCGCTGCGCCCTGGGTGTAAATGTATTCGGCGATCGGCGTCGAACCGACAAACGAGAGCGCCGCGACATCCGCGTGTTCGATCAGCGCGTCGACGGCTTCCTTGTCGCCCTGCACGACGTTGAAGACCCCGTCGGGGCAGCCCGCTTCCTTGAGCAGTTCAGCAAGGCGAATCGAGCATGACGGGTCACGCTCCGACGGCTTGAGCACGAAGGTGTTGCCACATGCGAGCGCCATCGGAAACATCCAGCACGGCACCATCATCGGAAAGTTGAACGGCGTGATGCCTGCGGCCACGCCCAATGGCTGGCGCATATTCCAGTTGTCGATGCCGCCGCCGATCTGCTCGCTGTACTGCCCTTTGAGCAGCTGCGGCGCGCCGCAGGCGAATTCGACGACCTCGATGCCGCGCGTGACTTCGCCACGTGCGTCCGTGAACACTTTGCCGTGTTCTTTGGTGATGAGCTCGGCGAGCTCGTCCGCATGCTGGTCGAGCAATTCCTTGAACTTGAAGAGAATGCGTGCGCGCTTGAGCGCCGGCGTCTCGGCCCACGCGGGAAACGCCGCTCGCGCGGCCGCGACAGCGCTGGCGACCTCGGCTTTCGATGCGAGCGGCACGCGCGCCTGCACTTTGCCCGTGGCGGGATTGAATACGTCGCCCGTGCGGCCGCTTGTTCCCGGCTGCACTTTGCCGCCAATGAAATGCGTGATGTTCCGGACCGCGCTATCGCTTGCGTGAGTGTCGCTCATGCTGTGTCTCCGAATCGTTCTGGATTGTCCCTGATCGTGTCTGGAACCGCCGCCAATGCGCCGCGCAGCCTCCATCCCGCGCTCCGCCGTGCGCACGTTGGTCGCGCCACTATGTGCCCCGCCGCCCGGTGCGCACATAGGCAGTTACCCAACTGCGATGACAACTGTATTGGTCGCAATATCCAAACTGTATTGGCAAAATGCGCCAGCCTTTCGTACGATCGAACTTCATCACGTCCGATTGCATGTGACCGGATCGATTGTGGGCGCCGCCCCCGTGAAGGACGACTTGCGACGCCGGCTCGTGACCCTTGATCCGTGACCTGCGGCCATTGCTCGCCCTGCCCGTTTTCAACGACCGACCGCCATGATCGAACTCGAACTTGTCCGCCAGCGCGCCAACGCGCCCACGCTTGTCGAACAACTTGTCAGTGCGTTCTCGGATGCGATCGAGCGCCACGCGCTCAAAGCGGGTACGCGTCTGCCCTCCGTCAGGCGGCTGGCCAAGGATCATGCGCTGAGCACGTTCACCGTCACCGAGGCTTATAACCGCCTCGTGTCGCTCGGCTTCGTGGTGGCGCGGCGGGGCTCCGGCTATCGCGTCGCGAGCCGGCCCTCTGCGGCGCGCGGCGACGCACCAGGTTGGGAGCCGCCCACGCTGAACGCAACATGGTTGCTGTCCGACGTATTCGCGGATCATTCCGTGCCGATCAAGGCGGGCTGCGGCTGGCTGCCGAACGAATGGGTCAACGAGGCCGGCCTGCATCACGCCCTGCGCGCAGTCAGCCGTACGCCGGCAGCCCGGCTCGCCGACTATGGCCATCCCTATGGCTTCGCGCCGCTGCGCGAACGTGTCGCCGCCGAACTCGATCGGTATGGGGTACCGGCCGATGCATCGAGCGTGTTGCTGACTCAGGGTGCAACGCAGGCGCTCGACCTCATCGTGCGCACGCTGCTTCGCCCCGGCGACGCCGTGGTCGTCGAAGATCCGGGCTACTGCAACCTGCTCCAGATCCTCAAACTTGCAGGCCTGAAGGTGCATGGCGCGCCCCGCACGCCCCAGGGTTTCGACCTCGAGGCGCTCGAAGAGATCGTAGTCACGCACAAGCCCAAGGCGCTCTTCATCAACACCGTGCTGCAGAACCCGACGGGCGCAAGCCTGAATATGGCGGCGGCATTTCGCGTGCTGCAGATTGCCGAGCGTCACGATCTGTGGGTCATCGAGGACGACGTGCATCGCGAACTCGCGCCGGCCGGCCCGCCGATGCTCGCCGCGATGGAGGGACTCAGGCGCGTCGTGTACGTGAGCAGCTTTGCGAAAACGATCAGCCCGGCGCTACGCTGCGGCTATGTCGCCGCCGAGCGCGACGTGTTGCGTGAACTCGCACGCACCAAGATGGCGGTCGGACTCACGTCGTCGGAAACGACGGAGCGGCTTGTCGACAAAGTCCTGGTCGAAGGCCGCTACGCGCGGCACGTCGAATTCGTCAACGACAAGCTCAAGGATGCCCATGCGCGCGTCGAACAGTACGTCGACGAACTCGGGCTCGAGCTGTTCCACCGGCCGCAAGCGGGCCTCTACCTCTGGGTGCGGCTGCCGATCGAGGCCGAGCGCGCCAGCGAAGTCGCTACGCGTGCATTGCGCTACGGGATCTGGCTGGCGCCTGGCTCGTATTTCAGGCCAGAGGATCAGCCGTCTCCATGGTTCCGCTTCAACGCGCCGTACGCGACGGATCCGAGACTCTGGGAATTCGTCGCGCAAGAAGCGCGGGCAGCGACGGTGTAGTCCGTCAGTTCGGTCAGTTCGAACCCGGATGCTGCTTCTGATAGTCGTCGAGCGCCTGCAGCGTGTTGTTCACGTGCTGCTCGGGATCCATGCTCGAGTACGCGTACCAGACATGGCCGTCCGGCTCGATCACATACGACACGCGATTGGCCATCGGCATCGCCGGCAGGGTCGCGTCATACGCCTTCATGATCGAACGGTCTGCGTCGGCGGCCACGGCAAATTTGCTTCGGCATTCGCTGACCGAAAACTTGTTGAGCGTGTCGATGTTGTCATGCGATACGCCGATCACCGTCGCATGACGCGCGTGAAACTGATCGACCGCATCGGCGAACAAATGCGCCTCGATCGTGCAACCCTTGGTGAACGCAGCCGGATAGAAATAGAGCACGACGGGCCCTTTCTTGAGCGCGTCGGCGAGCGAGAAATCGAATACCTTGCCGCCGATCGACGCTTGCGTCTTGAAGTCGGGCGCGGGGTCGCCCTTCTTCAATTCGGCATGCGCCACGGGCGCGGCGCCGAGCAGCGAAACTGTGACTGCCGCGGCAACCATTGCGCGACGCACGGCACTGGACGCGATATCGGACACGAAGCGCGCAGACACGAAACGCGCGGCCGTGGAAAGCGTGGACGTGAAAGGCGAATTGAAAGCCTGCGAGCGGTCCGCACCGCCCCGGGTGACGGACCTGAGGAACTTGCGCATCTGAGTCTCCGAACGGGCACAACGCCCAGACGCGTATTGTGCCCGTCCGCCCGCCATCGTGCTCGGACTTGCCCTGACTTGACCGGACTTGCCCGTCCTCGCTGAGCCTTGCTCAGGCGTGAGCGGACTTCGCGTCTTCGCGAGTACGCGGCGGATCGAACATCGGCACGAGCTCGGGGCTCGAAATCGAAAAACGCGCGACCGTGCTCGCGTGGTGCGCAAGCGCATGCACCATGCCCCGGTCGGGGTCCATCTCCTCGAGCATGCGCAGGATTTCCATATACCGGCCGCCGCCGCGAATGCGGTCGAAATGCAGGCGACGCAGACGCTGCATCAGGCCATACATATCTTCGTTGCGACGCGCGCTGGTGCTCTGCACGGCGACATACCGCTCGAACAACCGCGGAAGACCGCAGATGAATCCGAGCTGCGCGAGCACGGCGCGATAGTGCGGGCGCTCGCCGTCCGGACCGACGAACCCTTCGTTGGCGGCCGAACCGATTGCCGTCTTGATCAGATAGTACGCATACACGAGGCGCTGACCGCCGCCCGGCGTCTGGTTCGCAATGACGTCGAGTTGCTGGATCAGCCTGCGTTCATGCTGCGACAACGTCACCCCGTCGGCGCTTTCCGTCGACGCATCGGCGCCGTCGCCGCCCAGCTGATACCACCAGTCGTCCTCGTTTTCCGAAGCGAGCTCGGCCAGGTGTTCCGCCACCGATGCCGAATTGTGCGCAAGATTCGGTTCGACTTCGTCGCGAATCCAGTAGAACGTGTCGAATCGTCCGCACAGATAATCGTCGGACAACGTCGTCCCACCGGCGCCTGGCGTCGCCTCTTCGGTATTGCGCTTGGGCATCCCGGTTTCTTCGTCTTCGTTGACGACCTGGCGCTTTTCCGTTTCCCGGCGCAGCGTCTTGTTGACGCGCTCCTGGTCGAACACGGCGAACACGGTGAACTGCGGCATCGTCAGCAGCGCGTCGATCGCGCGCAATGCATCGGCAAGGGCAACCGGCCCGCATTTGTCGAGACCCTCAAAGAACACGACCACGCGGCCGATCGGCACGACGGGCTTCTTCGCTTCGACCACGGTCGGCGTGCTCAACGTCTCGACAATCGCTTCGTCTTCGTCGTCGGCGCCCTCAACTGAAGGATCGCCACCCTCTTCGTCCTCGCCCGAGTTCGCGGCGTACTCACCGACACCTTCGGTCGCCACGGCCGTTGCCACCGAAACTTCGGTGTGCGTGCTTGCCGGGGCGCGCGCTTTGGCCGGACGCATCGAGCGCGGAGGCCGCGACGGCGGTGCGTCGTTCGGATTGCCGCCGGGCGACGCGGCCGCGAGTTCGGCGCGCGCATTTTCGAGTTCGCGCTCGGCGGCATTCAGCACTTCGCGCGCATCGCCAAACCCGGTTTCGCGCTTGGCGAGCACGGTCACTTTCGCAACGCCCTTGGCCTTCTCGCGCACGATCTCGCGTTCGACTGTCGTTTCGATTTCCTTTTCGATGCCACGCAGATAGCTGATGGCGCGCGCCGGGCCGAACAGGCCGATTCGGAATGCGATCACGGCGGCGGTCAGTGCCACGCCGAAATCGCCCACCAGTCGCGCGATCTCTTCCGGCATGAACCGCGCAAGGTAGTCGGTGCCGATCGAATCGAACGCGACCGTCGCGGCAGCGGTGGCCAGAATCGACAAGACCGTTGTCACGAGGAAAATCAGGGGACGGCGCTTGGCGATCGTGACGAGCGACGACGCCAGCATGCGTGCGCGACCCATCCGGGTGCTCGCATCGCTCATCAGCGATTTGATGGTCGCGATATCCATGTTTCGCACGCCGAGGTCGCGCGAAAAGCGTTCGAGGCGGGGTTTGTCGGCGCTCAGGTGCTTGTCGAAGATCCCCTGCGTGACTTCGACCGCAACCGTGTCTTCGTTGCGCACGCGCTTGCCATAGATCGTCTCATACGCCTGTCGGGCGCGTTCGAGCCCCTCTTCGGCTTTCGTGACGCGTTCACGCGCGCGCATGACGCGCACCGCCTGGTCGTCGAGCTTGAACGTGTGCGTGAGTTGCGCGGCGAGCGGATCGGCATCGGCCGCCTCACCCGCCTGCACCGGGCCGAGCTTGAGCTCGGCAAACAGATGTTCGACGAAGGTGCCCCAAAGCTGGCCTGGTTCGCCCGGGAGAGGATGAAAACGTACGACGGCGAAACGGCCTTCGCGCTGCGCGTCGGCCGCCTGGGTCGCCGGGTCGTCCTTGGTCAGATCGCGGATCTTGGTGATCACGCGGTCGACAAACAGCCCTTTCGAGCTCGCCGAGTCGCCAAACAGGGCGATGGAGGCCGGAGCCGCGGGACCGCCTGCCACGATGACCTTGGCAAACGCGGCCGCTTCGGCCGACGCAAGTTTTCGATGCTGCTGATGCGCGCTGTCGCTCATGACCCGATTCTTTTTTATGCTGCGTGTGGTAACTGTCGCGGGTTCGATGCCGAGACGCCCGCTCGAGCTAGTTAACGGTTATCGGGCTGTAATCTTTAGGTAGCGACCCGGATAGGGCCATGGATGGCCCTCACGGATGGGCTCATGAATGGGCCTCCCGGGGCGCACCACCGTTCCGGTCATGGGCAGCGTCAGCGCGCCGATCGGCTGACACAATCGTCATCGCGGCGCATCGGCTTCACGGATCAGATCGTGATCAGATCGCGTACAGGTCCACATACTCGTTGACGGCCATCGACTCGAGCGTGCGCCGATCGAGCGATGCCGCCAGAATCGCCTGCTGCTGTTTCGCCGGAAATCGGCGCGCGAGGTTCGTCCGGAATTTCTCGATCAGCAACGGGATGCCATCAGACCGCCGGCGCCGATGGCCAATGGGATAGTCGACTTCGATTTCCTCGAAGCGCGTGCCGTCCTCGAACTCGATCGTCAGGGCATTGGCGATCGAACGTTTGTCGGGATCGTGATAGTCGCGCGTCAGTTGCGGATCTTCGACGCAGATGATTTTGGCGCGCAACGCATCGATACGCGGATCGGCCGCGACATCGTCTTCATAGTCGGACGCCGTCAGACGGCCAAAAATCAAGGGCACCGCCACCATGTATTGAATGCAGTGGTCGCGATCTGCCGGATTCGCAAGCGGACCCTGCTTGTCGATGATCCGGATCGCCGCCTCATGGGTGCGGATCGACACGCGGCGAATCGATTCAATGCTGCGCCCCGATTCGACGAGCTGCACATGCAGGGACATGGCGGCCTCCGCCGCGGTCTGCGCATGAAACTCGGCCGGAAATGCAATCTTGAAGAGCACATTTTCCATCACATACGTGCCGTATGGACGCTGGAACGCAAGCGGCTTGCCACCGAACAGCACGTCGTAAAAGCCCCAGGTTTTTGCGCTCAGCACCGACGGATAGCCCATCTCCCCCGTACTGGCGATCAACGCAAGCCGCACCCCGCGACTCGTGGCGTCGCCCGCCGCCCAGGACTTTCGGCTACCCGTATTCGGTGCATGCCGGTAGGTGCGCAAAGCATGGCCGTCGACCCAGGCGAGCGAGATCGCGTTGATCAGCTCGTCGCGCGAAAGGCCGATCATTTGCCCGACAACGGCGGTTGTCGCAAGTTTGACGAGCAAAACGTGATCGAGACCGACACGGTTGAACGAATTCTCGAGCGCAATACACCCCTGGATTTCATGCGCCCGGATCATGGCGACCAGCACGTCGCGCATCACGAGCGGCGCTTTACCCGAGGCGACGCGCGTGCGGGACAGCCAGTCGGCCGTCGCGAGAATCCCGCCGAGGTTGTCTGACGGATGACCCCACTCCGCGGCAAGCCACGTGTCATTGAAGTCGAGCCAGCGGATCATCGCGCCGATATTGAATGCTGCCTGCACGGGGTCCAGCTGGAATGATGTACCGGGCACCTTCGCGCCGTGCGGCACGATGGTCCCGGGCACGATCGGGCCCATCAGCTTGGTACAGGCGGGATACCCGAGTGCTTCGAGCCCGCAGCCCAGCGTATCGATCAGGCAATGCGCGGCCGTGTCGAGTGCGAGTTCGTTGTCGATCGGCGTGTCGAGCACGTAGTTGGCGATGTCGACAAGGACGCCGTCGGGCGGAGGCCGCACGCCGGCGGAACGTTGAGCGGATTCAGACATGGTCTCCCTCCTGGGTTCGGTCCACGTGGTTCGTTCAATCCGTTTAAGTCGGTCCTGTCAGGTTCCTGCATCGTAGCGGAGCGCAATGTGCCTGTCGGAGCAGCGCAACCTTGGCCGTCGGCCAAAGATGCCACCCGCCTTGCGTGCCATCCTGCAGCAAGTCACCGTCATCGGCAGCAAGCCCCGCGCCGCAACGCCCGGTAACACGCGGCGGATGCCGCACAGGCGCGGCAAATGCCCGCTACACTGCTGCATTTCCCCCACCCGCTACGCACGATCATCGCCATGAACGTACTTATCACCGGCGCCTCGGCCGGCTTCGGACGCGCTATTGCCCAACGTCTCGTCAAGGACGGTCACACCGTTTTCGCCACCGCGCGCCGCAAAGACAAGCTCGACGAACTGGTCGCATCGCTCGGCTCGAAGCTGATCGCATTCGAACTCGACGTGCGCGATCGCGAAGCGACCGCGGCCATCGTCAAGCAGATCGAGGCGACGCACGGCCCGATCGACGCCCTCGTCAACAATGCCGGCCTCGCGCTCGGCCTGGGCCCCGCTCAGCAATCGTCGCTCGATGAATGGGACACCATGATCGACACGAACATCAAGGGCCTGGTCTACATGACGCATGCCGCGCTGCCGGGCATGGTCGAGCGCAATCGCGGATGGATCATCAATCTGGGATCGGTCGCTGGCACCTACCCGTATCCGGGCGGCAATGTGTATGGCGCGACCAAGGCGTTCGTCCATCAGTTCACGATGAACCTGAAGTCGGACCTCGTCGGCAAGAAGGTTCGCGTGACGTCGATCGAACCGGGCCTGTGCGGCGGCACCGAGTTCTCGGTCACGCGCTTTGGCGGTGACGAGCAAAAAGCCGCGAACGTCTATCAGGGCACGCAGCCGATCACCGCGGACGATATCGCGGAGACCGTGTCGTGGATCATGTCGCTGCCCGAGCACGTGAATATCAACGCGATCGAAATGATGCCGACCTGCCAGGCACTGGGCGCATTCAACATCGTGCGCACGCCGGGCTGATCCGGTCGGGCTGATCCTGCGTCAGACGCAAAAAAACCCGGCAGGATCGCTGCCGGGTTTTAAACGTGCCGCACGGGTGGGCGGCACGAGGAGTGATCGTCGAGTGGCAATTCGGGGAGGGAATCGCCGGACAACCCCGCGCCGCGATGTCATTCCATCAGCGGCGCGGTTCGTTCTACAAACTCAACTTATTCCTGAGCGTTGCTCGGAACAGCCGTCTTTGCATAACGAGCCTGGCTGTGTTGCGTAGCAACAGCGTACGTGCCCGACGTAGCGGCGCGCGTCACGGGGAATTCGTTACGGCCACGTTGTTGTTCGAGCTGACCACCAGCTTGAGCAGCAACCAGTTGAGCCTTGACTTGCTCACGGGTCAGGCCCGTGCTTTGTTGCGCGAAAGCGGGAACAGCAGCAGCGAAAGCGGCCGAAACGAGCAGAGCGGATACGAGAGTGCGCTTCATGGTGTAACTCCTGATTATTGAATCCGGGGATTCGGCCGGGTCCAGTTCTGGACCGCTCGCCGTTGGGAAGTAATGTAAACCCTAGGCTATCGGCTAAAAAGGGTGATAAGCGGAATAGATAGTTCGAGGATTCGTAACAATGAAGGCACGCTTGCTGCATCGCAAAACCCTGCTCCCGACAGGGCGGGTCAGCGTACATCCCTGATATACCGTGTGTTTCGAGTAGAAAGCCGAACGAAATTTAAATAGTGAAGTTTTTTCTTTCGTCAGCGCGGTATTTCAGTCCGCAGCACAAATTCGAAAAGCGTGCAGAAGTCTGGCTGTCGAGCGACATCCAAATCCACTTTTGGATCATGTTGGACGGCCGGAATATGCAAATTGCACAACGCAACTTGGCACTTCAAGGCCCGTCGAGCAGGCCATCGCTTGCGGAAAGAGGCACGCAAAGCCCGAAGCGGAACGTTATCTCTCCGCGGCCGCATATAGCACCGCGGATCCGCTTTACGTGTTCGCCACGGCCCGTAGCGTACGGATAACGAGGCAGAAACGGTCGCCGCCAGCGAACCGCCGCCAGCGAACCGCCGCCAGCGAACCGTCCGTACGCTCAGAGTTTGAGCGTCGACAGCAGAATGCTCGTCTCGGTTGCGCCAATTCCGTCGATCAGCCGGATTCGCGTCAGGACCTGGTCGAACGCCTCGAGATTGTCGGCGCGAACCTCAGCGACGATATCCCATCGGCCATTGGTGGTGTGCAGCGACTGAACGCACGGCTCGCCGCGCAGGGCCGCCAGCACGTGCCCTGCCCGGTTTCCCTCCACGGCAATGCTCATCCAGCCGCGCACGCGCTGTTCTTCGGCCTCGGGCTTGAGCCGGACCGTATACCCGACGATCACTCCGTCGGCCTCCATCCGGTCGAGCCGGTTCTGCACCGTGCCGCGCGACACATGCAGCACTTTCGCCAGATGCGCCACCGGCAACCGGGCGTTGTCGCGCAGCAGGCCCACGAGCTTGCGATCCGTGTCATCGAGCGAATGCAGTGCTTCGGCCATGGCCGTCTCCGGTAATCCTTCCCGCTCAGGGTATCGGATGTCGAGATGACTGGCAAATCGGCATTCATTGCAGACAATCTGCCATATCCGTCTAACATATTGCGCAGTCTGCTGGCTATGTGTTGAACGGGCAAACCGGCACAATGAATCCAGGCGTTGAACGGCCCTGGCTGCGGCCCGGGTCCGTCGATCTCCGGCGCGGCTGCCGGTCCGATGGCCACCGAAACGCAAACGGGACCGCAACGCGATCGCCATGCGTCCGGAATTCAACGCCGCTTTCCGGATTTGCACCGTTTCACAGGGAGACAATCATCATGACCCGCTATCTCGACGTCACCGACCTGTTCAGGTTGATCGACGCGGTCGGCGTGCCACGGATGTTGCAGGACATCGCCAGCGAAATCGAAGCCGATTTCCTGCGCTGGGCATCGTTCGACAAGACCGCGCGCGTTGCCGCGCACTCACGCGACGGCGTCATCGAATTGATGCCGGTCGCCGACACGCGCCGTTTCGGCTTCAAGTTCGTCAACGGCCACCCGAACAACACGCGCGCAGGCCTGCCTACCGTGATGGCATTCGGCGCCCTGGCCGACGTTGCGACAGGCTACCCGCTGCTGCTCAGCGAATTTACGCTGGCGACGGCAATGCGCACCGCGGCGACGTCGGTCGTCGCAGCGCGTCGTCTGGCACGCCGCAATGCACGCACGATGGCGCTGATCGGCAACGGTGCGCAATCCGAATTCCAGGCGCTCGCCTTTCACACGATGCTCGGCATCGACGAGATTCGCGCTTTCGACGTCGACGAAGCTGCGACGGAAAAGCTCGTGCGCAACCTGGCTGCCTGGCCAGGCCTGAAGATCGTCCGCACCCGTTCGGTGGCCGAGGCCATGCGCGGCGCCGACATCGTGACCACGGCAACGGCCGACAAACGTCTCGCGACGATCGTCGACGCATCGCTGGTCGAACCGGGCATGCACTTCAATGCCATTGGCGGGGACTGCCCGGGCAAGACGGAGCTCGATCCGAAGATCCTCGAGTGCGCACATGTCGTGGTCGAATATGAGCCGCAGTCGCGTATCGAAGGCGAGATCCAGCAGATGGCCGATACGTTTGCGGTCACGGAGTTGTCGCGCGTGCTCGACGGGTCGCAACCCGGGCGCGTGTCGCCCGACGATGTCACCGTGTTCGATTCGGTCGGCTTTGCGCTCGAAGACTTTTCGACGTTGCGCTATTTGCACGCAACGGCCATGCGGCTCGGGATCGGTCAGGACATCGGCCTTGTCGCCGAGGCACCGGACCCCAAGAACCTGTTCGGCTTCCTGCTCGACAATCGGCCCGCGGGTACAGCGGGTCCGGCCCGCCAGCCCCTGCCCGGCAGTGCCGCGACAGCGTATTCCGGATCGTCGGACGATCCCGTGTCGGTTCGGGCGGCATAACCTGCACAGACATATTCCGGCTTGGAGGTGCGCATGCGTGCGCGCCCTCACCCCGTAATTCAATACCGGCAGTCTGTGAAAGCGGCCGGGCATCAATGCCCGGATCATCTCCGAACACACCGGGCGTCCTGCCGTCCGGCGCTTCCGGAGATCGCTATGTATCGTTTGTCGAGAGGCGATTCACCGCCTCCGCTATCCCGCACGCATCGTCAGACGCCAGGCTGTCCCGTTACCGAAGGCCATCGTAGCGATGCGTCGGTCTGGACAACCCGGACGAGCGGTCCTGCCATCATTCGAATACGTAATAACGGCGCGTACAGTTGGCCACGTACCGTACTGTATGAACCGCGGCTTCCGTATCGCGAGTGCCCGCCCTATGTCGGTCCGCGGGGCGCCACGCCTCCCCCACCGTACGAAGGCACGACCTGGTCCGCGGATCATTCGGTGACCCCGGACGAAAGGGACGGCCTCGATGAGCTGGCGCCGGGCTGTCGAGCCGCGGCGTCTGCGTCTGCGTCTGCGCCTGCTGACGCCTGCGCCTCCGACTCGGATGGCTCGATGCAATTCTCGACTCAGTCTCTGCGGGGCTCGTTGCGCCCGGGCCAGATGGCCTCCTTGTACGCGAGCTACGGCGTTACGCCCGATATCGGCACACGCACGCCCGTCGAAGTCTTCGACGTCGCGCGCCGCACAACCCGTGAGTTCCAGATGTTCTACCGGCCCGAGTTCGAGCACGCTCTCGCCGGCCACCCGGAACTCAACGACGTCTTCACTGAAGAGACGCTCGAGAGCGCGTTCCTTCGGCAATTCACCCGACTCGAGCGAGAAGGCGCGCGCGGGACGCGCATGCGAACGATACGCGACGGGTTGTCTCTCGCAACCAGCGCCATTTTGCTCACCGGCGTCGCCGTGCAGGTTTCCCAAGACGCCCGCGAAACAGGCCTCTGGAATCTCGAGGCCTACCATCACGCGAACATGCCCTTTGGTGATCTTCATGCATCGTGGGCCATGACCGGCGTTGAAATCACCAAGGCCGCCATCACTTCGGCGCTGACCTATTTCACACTGCCGTCGCACCATGTCGTCGACGAATGGCTGAAGCGGTATGAACTCACCATGGCCGCGTTGATCGCGGCATTGCACGATATCGATCCGCCCATCGCCGCCGTGCTCGAGGAGGCGGGCCGTCTCACACGCGCCGGAACTGCCAGTCATGTTGCAAGCGAAGCGGGCCGACAGCTCTCGTCGCTCTTTACCGTCGTCAACTACGTGCTCGCACCGGCGCGCATCGCCTTGTTTGCGTCGGACCGGATCGGGAGCCTCGAACTCCACACGCCGATCGAATGGCGCGAGCCGTTGATGGGGCTGTTGCGCGTCGTCGCGAGTGTGTCCGACCTGTTGCGCGCAGTCTTGAGCCAGATAGGCACGCATGGGCGGCAGTCGCACTTCGGCGCCCGGATGCAGGCGTTATGCGCGCAAGCGGCGATGCTCGATGCGATGGTGGAAAGCGAACCGGCCTTTCCGCGCGCCGCGGCGCGGTTCCGGAGGGCCTTCCGTCTGGTCGGTGCAGTATGCGACAGATCGAGCAACGGAGTCCTCGGGCAGTTCGCGCAAAACGCTGCGTTACGTGAACTGCTTCGCGACATTCTCGTCCCCGCGCAGGGGTCGATCAAACCCGACCCGCTCGGCCCGCAGGCATTGCGATGGTTCGATGTGAGTGTCGCCCCTCGCATGAACGCGCGAGATTCAGATCGTCTGGAGTCGGGTCGTCCGTACAGGCTATTCACGGACACGCCTGAGGATCATTGGGGCCTGGGGCCCGGCGGAGCCCTCCGCGCAATGACGCTGATCCGGACCGTGTATCGGATCACGCTGACGCTTCAGGCACTCGGCTCGCGAATCGTGAGCGCCGTGAACTGCGCGGCACGTCACACGCATCGCTTTCAGCCATCCGCGTCGGCGCCAGGCGCCTCGACGGACGACGCCTATGTGAGAACGGACGCCGTGTGAACCGAGGGTCGACCTACGGCGCGCCGGCCCTCGGGTACGCGTAGCTTTTGATGCACCTGTCGTTGACACGCCTACCTTCGACACGCCTACGTTCGACACGCTGCCCCCCGGACACGCTTAGCCTCAGGCAGGCCTATCCTTCAGCAGCCTCAGGCAAATCGCGGTCGTCGCGCGGCGTGCTCATGCCGAGCGCGCTCATCAGGCGATACAGGGTCACGCGTGAGATACCCAGTTCACGGGCCGCGTCGACGAGACGTCCGGGATGCCGCTCGAGCGCGAGCTCGATCGCCTCGCGTTCAGCGCGCTCGCGCGCCTCGGCCAGCGTCTTGAGTTCCGTGCCCTGACTCTGGCCGAGTTCGAGGTCGGCGGCCGTGACAAGGCGGCCATCGGTCATCACGATGGCCCGACGCACGCGGTTGATCAGCTCACGCACATTGCCCGGCCATTCGTAGTTGTAGAGCGCGCGCACGCCATCGTCCGAGAAGCCGCGCAGCGTGCGCGATGCATCGCTCTTGTAGCGCTCGAGCACATGACGCGCGAGCACCTCGATATCCTTGCCCCGCGCCCGCAACGGCGGATTGTCGATACGCAACACGCACAGCCGGTGGAACAGGTCGGAGCGAAACCGGCCCTCGCCCATCAGCACCTGAAGGTCGAAGTGGGTGGCCGAAATCACGCGCACGTCGACAGGAATCGGATCGAAGCCACCCAGGCGATCGATCGTGCCTTCCTGCAAGAACCGCAACAGGCTCGCCTGCGCTTCGAGCGGCAAATCGCCGATCTCGTCGAGAAACAACGTCCCTGTATGAGCGGCCTCGATCCGTCCGATCTTGCGCTGGTTCGCCCCGGTAAAGGCGCCGCGCTCGTAGCCGAACAACTCCGACAGCAGCAATTGCGGAGAAATGGCGCCGCAGTTGATCGCGACAAAAGGCGCACGGCGGCGCGCCGAATGCTCGTGAATCGCCTGGGCGCAGAGTTCCTTGCCGGTCCCCGACTCACCATGGATATAGACCGGTGCGTCGGTCGCCGACACCTTCCGGATCGCGCGGAACAAGCGCAGCATGGCCTCGGATGCGCCGACCATCTCGCCGAGCGGGCCTTGGGCCGCCGCAGCTTCGCTCGGGCCGACCGTCAGCGCGGCCATGCCGTAAGCATGTCCGAGTGCATTGACGATCTTCTCGTCGGGGCACGGCAAGGTGACGTAGTCGAAGCAGTAGTCGCGAATCAGGCGGCGAATCGCGGGGTCGGCCATCTGATCGACCGTCGCCGCCGCCACCCAGCCCACTTTCGACGCGGTCAGGCACCGTTCGAGCGACGCGAGTTCGTGCTTGTCGAACTGGCTGCTCAGGTCGAGCAAACCCGCCGACGCGGCATTGCGCGACGCTTCACGTTCGGCTTCGCGCGACGAACCGACGACCCGGATACTCCAGCCGCGATCGGCCAGCAGATCGCGCAACGTCTGGTCCAGCGTTCGCGTCAGGTAGATCAGGTTCCGCGGGCTAGCATCCATCGCCTGGCTCCGGCTTCACGCACGAGCAAATAATCCAGGTATCACCCCGGTTGTTATCGGTAATACACACCTTAGTTTGGCAACTACGAATAAGGACCCCCGGCTCTCTCAATCGGCCGCATAACTGGATAACGGTGGCGGCGAGCACAATATTGAGCCGTTTCATCGTCTCGCTCCATGCGGAAACGCACGCGAATCGAGCGTTCGCGGACTTTCGCCGCGCAAGTCAGTGCGGCAGTAATCCCAGGAGCCCGAGTTGCCGGGCCACGCCGTATGCAGCACCCAAAAACACGAGCCAGGCGGCATAGCGCCCGTAACGGACCGCGCGCGGCACATCCCAGCCACGTCGGCGTGCGACGTTCGCATAGCTCGACAGTGACGCCGCAACGACGCCCGCGAGGGCCAAAACAAAAAGCATCGATTGAATCTCAAACAGATGGCGGCCTATGGATCGGTCGCGTGATGGCGCCGCCGTCGATGAATCACTTGCGGGAATAACGACCGGACACGCGGACCGGGACACGCAAATCATCGTGCGCAAACGTCGCAGCATTGTCCATGCGATTCGCCAAGCTCGCAAAAGAATATCTCGAATGAAGCCTTTAGCGATGGCGATTGACAACAGTTCAGGCTGAAATCGCGTGAGCCCGCCTCACGGCCCGTTACCACGCCCTCAGGGTTTGCCCCAACCCGCTCGCGCTGGACCTCGTCTGGGCCATCGGCAACAATGTGCGCTAGTTGACGTTAACGTCAAGTAACGACCAGGAGACACCCATGCTTGCGCCCCTCGGCCTGTCGGCCAACCCGGATCTGGACGCGCTGCGCGAATCGATCGCGACGTTTGCGCAGGCCGAAATCGCCCCGCGAGCTGCGGAAATCGACCGTACCGACCAGTTCCCGATGGACCTCTGGCGTAAATTCGGCGACCTCGGCGTGCTCGGCATGACCGTGAGCGAGGAATACGGCGGCACCGGACTCGGCTACCTCGCCCATATGATCGCGATGGAAGAGATCTCGCGCGCGTCCGCCTCGGTCGGTTTGTCGTATGGCGCGCACTCAAACCTCTGCGTGAACCAGATCCATCGCAACGGCACTCCCGAGCAAAAGCAACGCTATTTGCCCAAGCTCGTCAGTGGCGAACACGTCGGCGCGCTCGCCATGAGCGAGCCCAACGCCGGTTCGGACGTCGTCAGCATGAAGCTGCGCGCCGAACGGCACGGTGACCACTATCGCCTCAACGGCACGAAGATGTGGATCACGAACGGGCCAGATTGCGACACCCTCGTGGTCTATGCAAAGACCGATCCCGATGCGGGCGCACGCGGCATCACGGCCTTTATCGTCGAAAAAGGGATGAAGGGCTTTTCCGTCGCGCAAAAGCTCGACAAGCTCGGCATGCGCGGTTCACACACGGGCGAGCTCGTGTTCCAGGACGTCGAAGTGCCGGTGGAAAACATCCTTGGCCAGCTGCACGGCGGCGTCAAAGTGCTGATGAGCGGCCTCGACTACGAGCGCGCCGTACTGGCCGGCGGCCCGGTCGGCATCATGGTTGCCGTGATGGACGCTGTGATCCCCTACATCCACGACCGCCATCAGTTCGGCCAGCCGATCGGTGAATTTCAATTGATCCAGGGCAAGGTCGCCGATCTCTATACGACGTTCCAGGCGTGCCGCGCCTATCTTTATGCGGTCGGCCAGCGGCTCGACAGCCTCGGCGAGGGCCATCTGCGCGACCTGCGCAAGGACTGCGCGGGCGTGATTCTCTACACCGCCGAAAAGGCCACGTGGATGGCCGGCGAAGCGATCCAGATTCTCGGCGGCAACGGCTATATCAACGACTACCCCGTCGGACGCCTGTGGCGTGATGCCAAGCTCTATGAGATCGGCGCGGGCACGAGCGAGATCCGCCGCATGCTGATCGGCCGCGAACTGTTCAACGAAACGGCCTGAGGCCTGAAGCGATGCCCGTCCTCGAAAGCAAGCTGAACCCGCGCGGCGAAGACTTTGCCGCGAACACCGACGCAATGCGCGCGCTGGTCGACGACCTGCGTGTGCAGACTCAACAGGTTTCGCAGGGCGGCGGCCACGCGGCGCGGGAGAAGCATCTCGCGCGCGGCAAGATGCTGCCGCGCGATCGCGTCGCGCATCTGCTCGATCCGGGCACACCGTTTCTGGAACTGTCGCCGCTCGCCGCCCATGGCATGTACCACGGCGACGCACCCGGCGCGGGCATCATCACCGGCATCGGACGCATCGCGGGCATCGAATGCGTGATCGTCTGCAACGATGCGACCGTCAAGGGCGGTACGTACTACCCCGTCACCGTGAAGAAGCACCTGCGTGCGCAGGAAATCGCAGCCGAAAACCAGTTGCCCTGCGTGTACCTGGTCGACTCGGGGGGCGCGAACCTGCCGAATCAGGACGAAGTGTTTCCGGATCGCGAACATTTCGGGCGCATCTTCTATAACCAGGCTAACCTGTCGGCTCAGGGCATCGCGCAGATCGCGGTCGTCATGGGTTCGTGCACGGCCGGTGGCGCGTATGTTCCGGCGATGAGCGACGAATCGATCATCGTGCGTGAACAGGGCACGATCTTTCTGGGCGGTCCGCCGCTCGTCAAAGCTGCGACGGGTGAAGTCGTGAGCGCCGAAGATCTCGGTGGCGGCGATGTGCATACACGCCTGTCGGGTGTCGTGGATCATCTGGCCGACAACGATGCGCACGCGCTCTCGATTGCGCGCACGATCGTGGCCAATCTCAACGCTCGCATGCGTGCGCACCGTGCCGCAGATGTCCGGGACGGCGGCGACGGGATCGACCTCCACGTTCGCGCCGGCGCCGGCGAAGCGCGCAATATTCACGCCACTCACGCCACGCGACCCGCGCTGCCCCCGCGTTACGACCTCGAATCGATCTACGGCGTGATTCCCACCGACACGCGCAAACCGTTCGATATCCGCGAAATCATTGCGCGTATCGTCGACGACTCCGAATTCGATGAATTCAAGGCGCGCTTCGGCACGACGCTCGTCACCGGATTCGCGAAGATCTGGGGCATGCGCGTCGGCATCATTGCCAACAACGGCATCCTCTTCTCGGAGTCGGCGCAGAAAGGCACGCATTTCATCGAGCTCTGCTGCCAGCGCAAGATCCCGCTTGTGTTCCTGCAGAACATCACGGGGTTCATGGTGGGCCGCAAGTACGAGAATGAAGGCATCGCACGCCATGGCGCCAAGATGGTCACGGCAGTGGCCACGGCGCAAGTACCCAAGCTCACGGTCATCATCGGCGGTTCGTTCGGCGCGGGCAACTACGGTATGTGCGGCCGCGCGTATTCGCCGCGCTTTCTCTGGATGTGGCCCAACGCGCGCATCTCAGTCATGGGCGGTGAACAGGCCGCGTCGGTGCTTGCCACCGTCAAGCGCGACGGCATCGAGGCGAAAGGCGGCGCGTGGAGCGCGCAAGACGAAGACACCTTCAAGCAACCGATCCGCGAGCAGTACGAACGCCAGGGGCATCCGTACTACGCCACGGCCAGACTCTGGGACGACGGCATCATCGATCCCGCGCAAACGCGCGACGTGCTGGGGCTCGGATTGTCGGCGGCGCTCAATGCGCCGATCGCCGACACGAAGTTCGGCGTGTTCCGGATGTGATGGCGCCTGCCCCTGAAACCCACTTACGAACCGACACCATGTTCAAGAAGATCCTGATCGCGAATCGCGGCGAAATCGCCTGCCGCGTCGCGGCGACATGCCGGCGGCTGGGTATCGCGACTGTCGCGGTGTATTCGGATGCCGACGCGAATGCAAAGCACGTCGCGGCCTGTGACGAAGCCGTTCATATCGGCCCCGCGCCGGCGGCTCAAAGTTATCTCGTCGCCTCACGCATTCTCGATGCTGCCCGCGCGACGGGTGCCGAAGCGATCCATCCGGGATACGGTTTTCTCTCGGAGAACGAGGCGTTTGCGCAGGCTTGTGCCGATGCGGGCCTCGTCTTTATCGGTCCGCCTGCAAGTGCGATCGCCGCGATGGGATCGAAGGCCGCGGCCAAGGCCATGATGGCCGACGCCGGCGTGCCGCTGGTGCCCGGCTATCACGGTGAAGACCAGGACCCCGGCCACTTGCGCCGCGAAGCCGACGCGATCGGTTATCCGGTGTTGCTCAAGGCAAGCGCCGGCGGCGGTGGCAAAGGGATGCGCGTGGTCGAGCGAAGCGAGGACTTCGTCGACGCCCTCGCCTCATGCCAGCGTGAGGCACGCGCGAGCTTCGGTGACGATCGCGTGCTGATCGAGAAGTACCTGACGCGCCCCCGCCACGTCGAGATCCAGGTGTTCGCCGACACGCTCGGCGGCGCAGTCTATCTGTACGAACGCGACTGCTCGGTTCAGCGGCGCCATCAGAAAGTGCTCGAAGAAGCACCGGCGCCCGGGCTCGGCGAAACACGCCGCCGCGCCATGGGCGAAGCCGCGGTCGCGGCAGCACGCGCAGTCGGCTACGTCGGCGCGGGCACGGTCGAATTCATCATGGCCGATGGCGCGTTCTACTTCATGGAAATGAACACGCGCCTGCAGGTCGAGCATCCGGTCACTGAAATGATCACCGGCCTCGATCTCGTCGAATGGCAGATCCGGGTCGCCTCAGGCGCCGCGCTGCCGTTGAGCCAGGACGCGTTGCGCTTGCACGGTCACGCGATCGAAGCGCGCATCTACGCTGAAAATCCCGCGCGCGGCTTCCTGCCGTCGACGGGCCGGCTCTCGCATCTGCGCACACCGCGTGCGATCGAGTTTGCCGTCGATGCTTCGGACTCGACCGTGCGTATCGACAGCGGCGTGCGTGAGGGGGATGAAATCAGCCCGTTCTACGACCCGATGATTGCCAAGCTCATCGTGCACGGTCCGGACCGCAATGCCGCGTTGCGAGCGATGCAGGCCGCGTTGCGCGAATACGAGGTGATCGGCCTCTCGACGAACCTGAGCTTTCTGCAACGGCTCGTCGCGAGCGCGCCCTTCTCGAGCGCGGACCTCGATACCGGCCTGATCGAGCGCCATCACGACGCGCTCTTTCCTGCAGCGCCCGATGCGCCTGCGATCGCCCTCGCCGCCGCGCTGGCCGCCTTGCTCGATCGCGACACGCGCGGTCATACCGAGGCGACGCCGTGGACCCGTCTCGGGGGCTGGATGCTCAACGCGCCGTATCGCCGCGCGTTCGCCCTTGCATCGCTGGGCGAAGGGGATGCCGCGCCAAAACCACTGAGCTTGATCTATATCAAGGACCGCGGCGCGCAATCCGTTGAAATAGACGGCGCCGCGCATGCATTCAGCTTCGCACGCGCGGACGAACCGCATACGTTTCGCGTCACGTGCGGCGATCGGCAACGCGAGGTGCGTGCCGTGATCGTCGCGCAGGTCGTCTACGTCTTCAGCGGCGGCGAAGCATGGCGCTTCGAATGGCAGGATCCGCTCGCGCATACGAGCGACGCTGAACACGGTGATGGCCGCCTGACCGCGCCCATGCCCGGTAAAGTGGTCGCGATTCATGTTGCGCAAGGCGACGCCGTCACCAAGGGCAAGCCCTTGCTCGTGATCGAAGCCATGAAGATGGAACATACGATCGTCGCCCCGTCCGACGGGATCGTCGATGCGGTGTTGTTCGGCGTCGGCGATCAGGTCACTGACGGCGCGCAATTGCTTCATCTCGCTACGCCCGCCACCGCTGACTAGACTTCCGGCTCTGCTGTATCGCACGGCACGACACTGCACTGACGCGAAACGCATCCTTCTTCGGCACATTTACCGGGGCTGCCCACGGGTTCCCGAGTGGAATACTCGGAAACCCTTCAGCCCTGAAAGGATGCGGTCGATAAACGAGACAGGATTGAATTCATTTCGACGTCAGAACGATTGCATCGGACACCCGCCGCCTGTCCGGTCGCCGTGCAGCAAAGGAAGTCATGCGAAACAACCAGCCCGTCACGCAGCACGAATATGTGCTCGACGATGCCGACATGCTCGTGTCGGCCACCGATCTCCAGGGCAATATTGCTTACTGCAACCCCGCGTTCATTCGGGCCTCGGGGTATGAGAAGGATGAACTCGTCGGACAGCCGCACAACATCATCCGTCACCCCGATATGCCGCGCGAGGCGTTCGCCGATCTGTGGCAGAGCGTTCGCGCAGGACATCAATGGGGTGCGCTCGTCAAGAATCGTCGCAAGAACGGCGACTACTACTGGGTGCGCGCGAGCGTCACGCCGGTGCTCGAACAAGGACGCACCGTCGGGTACCTGAGCGTACGCGTGAAGCCCTCGCGCGACGAGATACGCGAAGCCGATGCACTCTATAACGCGGTGCGTGAAGGCCGCTTCAGCGGCCGCAAGCTCGCGCGTGGACGCGTTGTGCGCACAGGCTGGCGCGCTGTCTTCGAGCAATGGTCCCGGCTCGCGCTTGCGCGACGCGTTGCGCTGACCAATCTGGTCGGTGCGCCCGTCGCAACGCTTGCGATCGGCTGCATCGTCGACCATGGCGTTCCGGGCCTCGCCTACTGGATCGCGACAACCGTCACCGCCGTGTTCGGCGCGGTCACAGCGAATCGCCTCGCAAAACACCTGGGCCGGCCGCTCGAGGAGATCACGCAGTTTGCGATGCGTCTCGCCGCGGGCGACCTGCGCGCCGATCTCGCCACCGACCGGCAGGACGATCTTGGCGATCTGCAACGCTCGTTGCAACAGTTGAAGTCGAACCTCAGCGCAATCGTGTTCGACGTCCGCTCGCAGATCACGGGCGTATCCGACGCCGCGAGTGAAATCGGCAGCGGCAATGCCGACCTGTCGCGACGTACCGAGATGCAGGCGGCCTCGCTCGAGCAAACCGCCGCGACAATGGATGAGCTGACCTCGACCGTGCAGGCCAACGCCGATTCGGCCACGCGCGCGCTGAACCTGTCGCAGGAAGCACAAAAGGCCGCGACCGAAGGCGATCAGATGGTGGCGCGAGTCGAACAGACGATGGCCGGCATTGCGACCGCATCCAGGCGCATTGGCGACATCACGAGCCTGATCGACAGCATCGCGTTTCAGACCAATATCCTCGCGTTGAACGCGGCCGTCGAAGCCGCGCGAGCGGGCGAAGCAGGACGCTCATTCGCCGTGGTGGCCACGGAGGTCCGCAATCTTGCGCAAAGCAGTGCGAAGGCCGCACAGGAGATCAAGTCGGTCATCGACGCGAGCACGGCTGAAGTTGAAAAAGGCTCGCTGCTCGTGTCGCAGACCGCGGCCCAGGTCCGTGCGATCGACGAAGCCGTGCAACGCGTCGCGGCGATCATCGTGGAGGTCGCCGACGCCAGCAGTGAACAGGCCGACGGTATCCGCCAGGTCACGCAGGTGGTCGCGCAACTCGACAGTGCGACGCAGCAAAACGCGGCACTCGTGGAGCAATCTGCGTCGACCGCGCAGAACCTCGGCTTGCAGGCGGGCGTGCTCAGCGACGCGGTACGTCTGTTCTCGCTGGAACACGCATAGCCTCGCCCTACGCGCTCGCCTCGTCGAGTTCGGCCATATCTTCCGCGCTCAGCGTGAGCTGTGTCGCCGCGACGAGCGCGCCGAGCTGTTCGAGCGACGTCGCGCTCGCGATCGGCGCCGTCACGCTGGGCCGTGCGATGAGCCACGCCAGTGCCACGGTGGCGGGCGTGGTCGAATGCCTGGACGATACGGCGTCGAGTGCAGCGAGGATGCGCTTGCCGCGCTTGTTCAGGTAGCTCTCGACCGCACCGCCTCGCTTGCTCTTCGACAGATCGTCGAGCGAGCGGTATTTTCCGCTCAGAAATCCGCGCGCCAGCGAGAAATAGGTCACCACGCCAATGCCGAACTCCGACGCGACAGGCTCCGATTCGCGCTCGTATTCGACACGTTCATAGAGGTTGTATTCGGGCTGGATCACCTGATATTCCGGCAGCCCGTGCGCGCGGCTGATTTCGCGCGCTTCGCGAAGCCGCGCGCCGCTGTAGTTCGACGCGCCGATCACGCGGATCTTGCCGGCGTCGATCAGTGTCTGATACGCCGACAAGGTTTCCTCGAGCGGCGCCGATTCGGCGAAATCGCGGTGCGAAAAATAGACGTCGATATGGTCGGTCTGCAGACGACGCAAAGAATCGTCGGCCGCCTTCAGGATGTTGTCTCGCGTCAGGCCGGGGCGCGTCGCAAGCGATCCGACCTTGGTCGCGAGCACGACCTTGTCGCGCTTGCCGGAACGCTTGAACCATTTGCCGATGAGGGTTTCCGACTCGCCACCCTGATTGCCGGGCACCCATGCGGAATAGACGTCGGCCGTGTCGATGAAGTTGATACCCGCGTCGGCCAGCGCATCGAGCAAGGAAAACGACGTCGCTTCGTCAGCGGTCCATCCGAACACGTTGCCGCCGAACATCAGCGGCGACACCTTGATCCCGGTTGTTCCCAGTTCGCGCGATTGCATCGGTTCACCCCGTTGTCGAGAATCATTGCAGTCTCAACGACTTCGAGGACAGATGCAACCCCTGCACTGCGCATGCCAGCGCCGACGAAGCTCGCAAGCTGCAGACACCAGCGCCAGACGCAAGCCTCAGACGCGAGCAGCAAGCACAAGTAGCAGACTACTGCGCTACCGGGATCCACGATGCACGTGCCGCATCGCTCTTGCCGAATGCCGGGAGTTTTGCCGAGAGATCGTCGATCGTCTTCACGTCCAGGCGATTCAGGTCCGCACGTGTCACAAGCGCCGGCTTGATCTCGATCGTATGACCCGGATCCTGACCGGCCACGGACAACGCAACCGCGCGCACGGACACCGCACCGACCACCGCCGGGTTCGTGGCGCTTGTCGCGACCCATGGACTATCGGGCTCGCGAATTTCAGCGATATCGGCCGTCGAAATATCCGCGCTATAAATCTTCAGTTTCTTGTTGATCCCCAGATCGTTCGCGGCGAGCTTGGTGCCTCGCGCAAACTCGTCATACGGTGCGAACACAACGGTAATGTCCGGGTTGGCGCGCAATGCCGCGTTGGCCTGCGCGGCCACCGATGTCGGAATCGGCGCGTCGACCGTGCCCCAGCGCGCCTTTTCAACGATGCCCGGATGCGCCTTTCGGGTGTCGCTCCAGACCTGATCGCGCCGATCGAGCGGCGCAAAGCCCGCGACATAGACGTAACCCGCCTTGAACGCCGCGCCGTTGTCCTTGATGGCCTGATCGAGGGCTGTCTTCGCCAGTTCGTGGTCGCTCTGCTCGATCTGCGGAATCTTCGGGTTGTCGAGGTTCACGTCGAACGCCACGACCTTGATCCCTGCATCGAGTGCCTTTTGCACGACATCTTTCAGCGACTCGGGCAGACCGTGATTGACGATGATCCCTTTGACGCCGAGGTTGATCGCCTGCTGAATCTGTTCCTGCTGAAGCGCGGCATCTTCCTTGCCCGGGAAGACCTTGAGGTCGATGCCCAAGGCCTTCGCCTGCTTCTGCGCACCGCTGTCGTAAGCCTGGAAGAAGTCGCCGGTCGACAGATAATTGACGAGCGCGATCTTGACGCCGCCCTTGTCGAACGGCGCCGGTGCGCCAGGAATGCCGCTTGCATACGCAGGGGTCAGCCACGCCGGCGATGCGAGCGCCGACACAACGAGTGCGGACGTCGCACCGATCGTCACGGCCTTGCGACGTAGTCTCGCCGAAGTGAAGCTGGAAAGTGTGCGCTCGAGTGTCATGGCTCTCTCTTCTTGTCGTTGGATATCAGGCGTTCCCGGTTCCTGTGCCTGCCTGCATGCAGCAGGTGATGACAAGTTAACCATGCACGCCGCGCGCCTCCCACCAATCGATTTTCCTTAGCAATGGCGCGATTTTCTCGATTGCAAATCGCGGTTCGCATGGAAAGCAAATGGCAAAACGGGGTTTTGGATATGATGAGAGCCGGTCGTTCAAGCCTCGTTTCGAAATCCTGAACGCCCGACATTCCAACTATTGAAATTCCCGGCGCCCGGCGATCGATCGCACGAGGCGTGGTTCGACATACAGCGCATGTTCAAGCGCGCCCTCACCCCAGGAGACAATCGTGGCCCGCTATTCCGAATCCGAACACGATGCGTTCGCGCGAGATTTCGAGCGCGACGGACTTGTCGTATTGCGCCAGCATCTGCCGCGCGACGTGCTGAACACGTGGGCACACGCCTTCGCGCCGTTGCTGGCCGACCGGATCGCAAGGCAGGCGACGGCCGTGCGCGGGGATAACCGGCACTACATCACGCTGCCGTTTCTGGGTGTGTTCGCCGATGAGCGGATCTTTTGCGACGACGACATTCTGGCGATCGTTGAACGCGTGGCCGGCGAGGACCCGGTGATGTGTCAGCTGGCGACCGATACGCCGCTCAAGGGTTCGACGTATCAGGACGTGCATCGCGACACGCCTGCCCTGTTCGACAATGAGCCGGAGACGCCGTCGTTCCAGCTCGCCGTCAATTTCGCACTCTGCGACGTAACGGTCGAGAACGGTGCATTTGAAACCACCTTCGGCACGCACCGGATGGACAAGGACGAAGGCATGCGCGCGTACGAGAGCGGCGAGAAGCCGCTACGCGCAATTCCGATGCAGTTGGGGGACGTGATGATTCGCGACGTGCGCGGTTTGCACCGCGGCACGCCGAACCAGACCGACGCGCCACGCCCGATGGTGGTCATCGGGTACAGCCGCCGCTGGTACTACCGGCCCGAGGTCAAGGTGGACGTGCCGCGCGATGTGTACACGGGCCTCAGCACCCGCGCGAAGCGATTGCTGCGTTATATGCCTCAGATCGACGATGTGGGCACACTCGCCGATTCCGAGGACTATCTGAAGTTCGCGTATTGAAGCTGAACGGCGAGCCGGATCAGTGACGTTGATAAGTGACGTCGATAAGTGACCTTGATCAGCCGCGCGGATCGATGACGCTGATCCATGGCGTTGATCAGTGACGCTGATCCGCGAGCGGGATCAGACGCGCTCGATCACGCACGCAATCCCCTGCCCGACGCCAATACACATCGTGCACAGCGCAAAGCGGCCGCCGGTGCGCTGCAACTGGTACGCCGCAGTCGTCACCAGGCGTGCGCCCGACATGCCGAGCGGGTGACCCAGCGCAATGGCGCCGCCGTTCGGGTTCACGCGAGGATCATCGTCGGCCACGCCGAGTTGACGCAGCACGGCGAGGCCCTGCGATGCAAACGCTTCGTTGAGTTCGATCACATCGAACTGATCGATTGTCATGCCCAGACGCGCCATCAGCTTCTGCGCCGCCGGCGCAGGTCCGATCCCCATGATGCGCGGCTCGACGCCCGCGGTCGCAACGCCGACGATGCGTGCACGCGGTGTGAGGCCAAACTGCCGTGCCGCCGCTTCGCTCGCGATCAGCAGTGCGGCTGCACCGTCGTTGACGCCCGACGAATTGCCCGCGGTCACCGTGCCATCCGGCTTCACGACGCCCTTGAGCTTCGCGAGCGCTTCGAGGCTGGTTTCACGCGGGTGCTCGTCGCGATCGACAACGATCGGATCGCCCTTCTTCTGCGGCACCGTCACCGGCACGATTTCCTGCGCAAGCGTGCCGTCCTTTTGCGCGCGCGCCGCATTGAGCTGGCTGCGCAGGCCCATCTTGTCCTGGTCTTCGCGCGAGATCTGGAACTGCTGCGCGACGTTCTCGCCCGTCTCCGGCATCGCGTCGACACCGTAGAGCTGCTTCATCAGCGGGTTCACGAAACGCCAGCCGATCGTCGTGTCATACACCGCCGACTGACGCGAAAACGCGGACGTGGCCTTCGGCATCACAAACGGCGCGCGACTCATGCTTTCGACACCGCCCGCAATCATCAACGTCGTTTCATCGGCGCGAATCGCACGGGCTGCAATGCCCACGGCATCCATGCCCGAGCCGCACAAGCGGTTCACCGTGCTGCCGGGCACCGACACTGGCAGACCCGCGAGCAATAGCGACATGCGCGCGACGTTGCGGTTGTCTTCGCCGGCCTGGTTCGCACAGCCGTAAATCACATCGTCGATCGCTGCGGGATCGAGATTCTTGTTGCGTTCGAGCAGCGCACGCAGCGGCACCGCGCCGAGATCGTCGGCTCGCACGGAAGACAGGGACCCGGCATAGCGGCCGATCGGCGTGCGAATTGCGTCACAAATAAAGGCTTCAGTCATGATGGATGGAGATCAACGAGGAATCGATTCAGGCGGCGTCCTTCGCGGTCGCGTCGATCGGCTCGAACCGCATCGGCACGCCGGTGAGCTTGACCAGCTCGTCGAACGACAAGTCCGTAAAGATCTCGCGGACCACAAGGCCTTCGGGCGTCACATCGATGACGGCCAGGTCCGTATAAATGCGGCCGACACAGCCGATGCCGGTCAACGGATACGAACACTCGGCCACCACCTTGCTCTCGCCGCCCTTGGTCAAGTGTTCCATCATCACGAACACTTGCTTGGCACCGATGGCCAGATCCATCGCACCGCCGACAGCAGGGATCGCGTCGGGTGCACCTGTGTGCCAGTTCGCGAGATCGCCCTTGGCCGACACCTGGAATGCGCCGAGCACGCAGTAGTCGAGATGACCGCCGCGCATCATGGCGAACGAGTCGGCGTGATGGAAAAACGCACCGCCGGTCAGCAGCGTCACATGCTGCTTGCCTGCGTTGATCAGTTCATCGTCCTCTTCACCGGGCGCGGGTGCCGGGCCCATGCCGAGCAGACCGTTCTCGCTATGCAGGAAGATTTCGCGGTCCGCGGACAGATGGTTGGCGACCAGCGTCGGCACACCAATGCCGAGGTTCACATACGCGCCTTCGGGAATGTCTTGCGCGACACGGCGCGCCATTTCATCACGAGTCAGTTTTTTCATCGCCGTTGTCCTCAGGCTGCGGCCTGCGCCGTTTCGGTTGCCGTCACGGCGGACTGCACCGCCACCACACGCTGGACGAAGATGCCCGGCGTCACGATATGTTCGGGGTCGAGGCCGCCGAGCGGCACGACTTCCGAGACCTGCACGATCGCCGTCTTCGCGGCCATCGCCATGATCGGACCGAAATTGCGTGCGGTCTTGCGATAGATGAGGTTGCCCCAGCGATCGCCCTTGAGGGCCTTGATCAGTGCAACGTCGGCATGCAGCGGCGACTCGAGCACATAGTGACGGCCGTCGATCAGACGCGTTTCCTTGCCCTCGGCAAGCAGCGTGCCGTAGGCGGTCGGCGTGAAAAAGCCGCCGATGCCCGCGCCCGCGGCGCGAATGCGCTCGGCCAGGTTGCCTTGCGGCACGACTTCGAGCTCGATCTCGCCGGCGCGGAACAGGCCGTCGAACACGTACGAATCGGTCTGGCGAGGGAACGAGCAGATGATCTTGCGCACGCGGCGCGCCTTGAGCAACGCGGCGAGACCGATCTCGCCATTGCCCGCGTTATTGCTCACGATCGTCAGGTCGCGCGCGCCCTGGTCGATGAGGCCGTCGATCAGCTCCGACGGCATGCCTGCCGTGCCGAACCCGCCGATCATCACCGTCGAACCGTCGCGAATGCCTTCCACAGCCGCGGTGACTGAATCAAAGATCTTGTCGATCATCCTGTCTTCCTCTACGATGCCTACCGAAAAATAATGTTCGCTATACGCACATAGATTCGTTTAGCGAACGTTTTGTGCGATAGTAGAGACTGCGGCGGCGCCCTGTCAAGCCAGGACCCTGCCGCGAATGTGGGTGCAAGGCGCGCGCAAGGCCCGAAAACCGCTGTTCGGGACCGTGCGCGATCGGCACCACCGGACGATGTTTCGCGCCGCCTGCACCGCGAAGCTTCGAGACAAGGATTGCCGCCTCGTGTGCGCGGCGTACTGGATGATCTGGACGACCTGAACTGCCATGCTGAACAAATCGGAAACGCCCACGGATCCGCTCGCGAACACCGCGACCCTGCCACCCCTGCCCGGCGACGACGCCACCGGGTCGACTGACGCGGCCGAGCGTCCGGGCGACTCGTTCGTGCAGTCGTTTGCACGCGGCCTTGCCGTGATCCGCGCATTCGATGCGCAACGTCCTTCGCAGACCTTGTCTGAAGTGGCCTCTGCCGCCGGCCTGACGCGCGCCGCGGCGCGTCGCATCCTGCTCACGTTGCAGACGCTCGGCTATGTCGAGGCCGATGGACGTCACTTCCGCCTCACCGCCAAGATTCTCGACCTCGGGTTTGCGTACCTGACGTCGATGCCGATCTGGAATCTCGCCGAGCCGGTCATGGAGCACCTCGTTGCACAAGTGCATGAGAGCTGTTCGGCATCGGTGCTCGACAAGACCGATATCGTCTACGTGCTGCGCGTGCCCACGCAAAAGATCATTGCGATCAACCTCGCCACCGGCAGCCGCTTGCCGGCGTTCTGCACGTCGATGGGCCGCGTGCTCTTGTCGGGACTCGAAGAAGACAAACTCGAGGCGGTGCTCGCCGCTTCGGAGCTTCGGCAACGCACACCGCGCACCGTGGTCGACCCGGCGCAGCTCAAGTCGATCATTGCGCAAGTGCGCGAGCAGAACTGGGCGATCGTCGATCAGGAACTCGAAGTCGGATTGATCTCGCTGTCGGCACCGATCCGTGATCGTCAGGGACGCATCATTGCCGCGATGAATGTGAGCGGCAACGCGCAACGCAGCACGGCCAAACAAATGATTCGCGATTTTCTGCCGCCACTGCAGGCCGCCGCGCAGCGTGTGTCAGCCCTCGTCGCGTTGCGCGGGTAAGCGAGCTGTCGAACACGCGAACTGTCGACAATCCACGTCATGCGCGCGCATGACGTGAGCAACGCAGCGAGCACGAACGACTCAGTTGCCGGATTCAACGCGATCAATCGTTTTTTAAACGTCTAGACATCCCCACATTCACTGAACCGTCACACGCGATTCCTAGAATGCGCTCGACTAGTCAGCACTCAGTGTTGACGTATCGAATACGAGGCAAGCATGGAACACGCGATCCGCATTGAGCGGCTCAGCAAAACCTTCCCGAACGGCCGCAAAGGACTCGATAGCATCGACCTGCGCGTCGCCCCTGGCGAGATGGTCGCGTTGATCGGCGCATCGGGCTCGGGCAAATCGACGTTGCTCCGGCATATCGCCGCGTTCAGCGAGGGCGACCCGTGTCCTTCGACGGTCGACATCCTCGGACGGCCGATTCAGCACAACGGCAAGATCGTGCGTGAAGTCCGCCGTATTCGTCGCGACATCGCCTTCGTGTTTCAGCAGTTCAACCTTGTCGGACGCCTGAGCGTTCGCACCAATGTGCTGATCGGCGCACTCTCGCGCCTGCCGCTGTGGCGCAGCCTGCTGGGTCGCTTCCCGCAACACGAATGCGCGCTTGCGATCGACGCACTCGCCGAAGTGGGGATCGCGGAACATGCGTATGAGCGTGCAAGCACACTCTCAGGTGGCCAGCAGCAGCGCGCCGCGCTCGCACGTGCGCTCGTGCAGCGCGCGAAAATCATTCTGGCCGACGAACCCATCGCCTCGCTCGACCCCGAGTCGTCGCGCCGGGTCATGGATCTGCTGCGCAGCCTGAATCGCGAACACGACCTGACGGTCGTCGTCTCGCTGCATCAGCTCGATGTCGCGCTCAAGTATTGCGCCCGCACGGTCGCGCTCGCAAACGGCAAGGTCGTCTACGACGGCCCCTCGGCTGCACTGACGCCGGAGCTCATCAAGAAACTCTACGGCAGTGCGGCCGACGAACTGCTCGGCATGCCGCGCAACGATCCCGACGCCTCATCCAGCGACGACGTCAATCGCTCTGATCGTTCCGATCGTTCCGATCGCCCGGAAAGCACGCGTGTATCGGGCGAACTCGACAAACCGGGCGACAGCCCGACACCGGCCGCGGTTGCCACGACCGTGACTTCATCTGGCGATCTCTCGCCGAGCCACACAGGCTCGGGCGCGGGCGTCGTCGAATTGCGTTCTCCGCTCCTTGCCTGACACGATGAAACTGCTCTCCACTCTCGTCGTCGCCGCCGCCGCGGCGCTCGCATGTGTCGCCGCACACGCTGAAACCGTGAGCTTCGGCATCATCTCGACCGACTCGTCGTCGGCGCTCAAGGAGCGCTGGATGCCGCTGATCGAGGACATGCACAAGCAGACCGGCCTCGACATCAAGCCGTATTTCGCCACCGACTACTCGGGCATCATCGAAGCCATGCGCTTCAACAAGGTGCAGGTCGCGTTCTTCGGCAACAAGTCGGCGATCGAAGCGGTCGATCGCGCAAGCGGCGAAGTCTTCGCCAAGGTCACGTACGCGAACGGCGAAGCCGGCTATCACTCGGTACTGATCACGAACGTCGACAGCCCGTACAAGACCGTCGACGACGTGCTCAAGAACGGCAAGAACGTCAACTTCGGCATGGGCGATCCGGAATCGACCTCGGGCACGCTCGTGCCGATGTACTACATCTTCTCGAAGAACCATATCGATCCGAAGACGTACTTCAAGTCGGCGAATCCGTCGAGCCATGAAGCGAACGCACTTGCGGTCATCAACAATCAGGTCGACGCCGCGACGTGCAACACCGACATGCTCGAGACGCTCAAGCAGAAGCATCCGGACAAGCTCGCGAAGATCCGCGTGCTGTGGCAATCGCCGCTGATCCCGTCGGATCCGCTCGTGTGGCGCAAGGACCTGCCGGCAAGCGAAAAGACGGCGATCCAGAAGTTCTTTGTGAACTACGGCAAAACGGATCCGAAGGAGAAGCAGATCATTGAAGCGATCTCGGGCTACTCGGGCTTTGTCGCTTCGACCGATGCGCAGCTCGTGCCGATCCGCCAGCTCTCGCTGTTCCAGGATCGCCAGAAGATCGAGGCCAACGCGAATCTGTCCGACTCGGACAAGAAGACGCAGCTCGCATCGATCGACGCGAAGATCGCTGAACTCAACACCGCCGCCGGCAAGCAATGACGCAACTCGCCTCCGGAACCTCGCACGGCGGCGAGATCGCAGCCGACTCGCCGACCGGCGAGCCGGCTCGTCGCGCGATCCCCGTCGCGCCGATGCGCAAACACAGCTGGCTGTCGTTCGCGGGCTGGATCGTTGCGATCGCGGTGCTCGGCGCGGCGTGGCATGGCGCGGACATGCGCCCGGTCGATCTGCTGCGCGACTCGGGCAACATGACGCAGTTCACGCGCGAGTTCTTTCCGCCCGACTTCGGCGACTGGCGTGCCTATCTTGGCGATATGTGGACAACGGTGGCGATCGCGATCTGGGGCACCGTGCTTGCGATTGTCTGCGCGGTTCCGCTCGGGCTGGCCTGTGCATCGAATATGGCGCCGACATGGGTCGTTCAGCCGGTACGACGCCTGATGGACGCCTGCCGCGCGATCAATGAAATGGTGTTCGCGATGCTGTTTATCGTCGCGGTCGGTCTGGGTCCATTCGCCGGAGCACTCGCGCTCTGGGTGCACACGACGGGCGTGCTCGCGAAGTTGTTTGCCGAAGCGGTCGAAGCGAGTGACCCGCGACCGGTCGACGGCGTGCGCGCCACGGGCGCGAGCAGCATCGACGAGATCGTCTACGGCGTGCTGCCTCAGGTCCTGCCGTTGTGGGTCTCGTACACGCTGTATCGCTTCGAGGCCAATGTACGCTCGGCGACCGTCGTCGGCATGGTCGGCGCCGGCGGCATCGGCGTCTCGCTCTATGAAGCGATCCGCTCGTTCAACTATGCGCAGACGTCGGCGATCATGCTGGTCATCATCGTCTTCGTCGTGGCCATCGACGTCGGCTCGGCGCAGCTGCGCAAGAAGGTGATCTGAAGCAACGATCTACCAGGCGCGATCGAATACGTCGATCAGGGCTGCAATCGCGTCGCGCATGCGTTGCCGTCTTGCGAATATACCCGATCGTGCAGATCGAATGGCATCACGCTTACCACGCAGTCGACACACAAAAAACGGGACGCCTGGGCGTCCCGTTTTTATTCGCGGCCGCTCTGCATGAGCGGTGGGCGAAGGTCAATCAAGCGTCTCAAGCATTTCGAGCAGCATGCGTGCAGCGTCTTCGAGCATCCCTGAGTTATCGATCGTCGTCATCGACACGCCTTCGGGCACATCGAGCGCCACGCGCCGGGCAAGGCGCGCTTGCACCTGCTCTGCGCTCTCGCGCCCTCGGGCGGTCAGGCGCGCAGCAAGCACCGTCGGATTCGCATCGATCAATACGACTTCGAGCTGCGGATAGCGCTCGATTGCTTCGGCCAGGTGCCCGCGCGAGCCATTGACGACGACCGTGCATCCTCGCTCGAGCCACGCGTCGATTTCAACGCCGATACCGTAACGCAACTGATGACTCTGCCAGGCCAGCGCGAAGAGTCCCAGTGCGGCGCGTGTGTCGAACTCGTCGTCGCTGAGAAACACATGATTCTCGCCGCCGGCGTCGGCCAGGCGCGTGATGTAGCGATGGGCGAACAATACGCTCGTGCCTGAGAGTTTCGCGCGGGCGAAGGCCAGCAGCGTATCCTTGCCCGCGCCCGAAGGCCCCATCACGTAGATCAGCCGCCCGCTCGGGCGTGCGTTCGCATGACCGTCGGTATGCGCGCTCATGCGGCAGCCCCGAACGGCAGTCTCGCCCACAACGTGAATGGCGCACCGGGTTCCGGCTCGATGTAGAGGGCAGCGCCGTCGATCTGCATCGGCCCCAGCCCGGGCACGCGTTCGCGCCACCAGTTCAGCACGGCTTGACGATCGCTGTCGTTGGGCAGCGAGTCGCTGAGCGTCATATGGAACCGGAACTCATCGAGCACGTACGGATAGCCCCAGGCGGCCAGCAGCTCCCGCTGCCTTGGCGTGAGGTTCGATTCGAGCCGGCGTTGCATCTCGCGCTCGCCCGGCATCGCGCGCAGTGTCGAGCATGCGCCAAGCGCGCTTGAAGCGACCGCATTGATCGCCGTCGCGCCATCGAGCGTGGCGGGACGAATGGCGACGAAGGTGCCGAGCGTCTCGACCTCCACGTCAAGCGTGAACGCCTGCTGGCGCTCGGCCCATTGCGCTGCACGTGCGAGCACCTCGTCCGGCGCGATACCCGGTGCACACCGCGCGGGGGCGACGAGCGTGCCGTGCCAGCCGTACCGTTGCGGCGCGACGCTCAGCGATGCCACGTCGATACCGCGTTGCGTCAACGTTGCGATCCCGGGCGGCGTGTACCGTTCGCCTGTTTCGGGATCGCGGCCCAGCCACTGGCAGCCTGCCGTCCACCAGGCGGACTCACGCGCGGGCGCGTAGTAAAGCGCAAAGCGCGTGGCCGGCGTCCAGGCGTCGATCACCGCGCGCACGGATGACATGGACGATGTCGATGTCGATGTCGATGCCAGTGCAGATGCCGGTGCACATGCAGATGCAGATGCAGATGCAGATGCAGACGCAGTTGCGGATGTCGATGCAGATGCCGATGTCGATGCCGCCGATGCGATCACTTTGTTCAGGAGCGTTCCATCCTCGCTCATACGTCCTGCTCCACGTAGAGCTGGACGCGGTCGGCCGCGAAATGCGTGATGCCGTACTTGACGGGCGTGCCCTGCGCATCGACGTCGACGTGCTCGACCCACAGGACCGGCTGCTGACGATTGATATTGAGGCGTCGCGCAGTCTCGGCATCCGGCAGCATGCTGCCGATGCGGCTCCAGCGCCGCGTGTAGTCGGACACACCGCACTCGGCGAGCGCCGCGCTGATGCCGCCGTGGGTACGCTCGAGCGCCTCGGGGAAGTCCTGCAGGCGCGCTGCGGGATACCAGCCGCGCGCATACGTCATGGGGACGCCGTCGGCTTCGTGCAACGACTCGATCCGGTAGACGAAACTGCCCGCGCGCAAGCTCAGCGCCTTCGCCACCGCAGGCTCGGCCTTCACGCGCGCTGTCGCGAGGATCTTGCCGCTCGTGACCTGGCTCTGCTCTCGAAGATTCTCGGTAAATCGTGTGCGACGCCCGATCTGATAGTCGATCGCGCCGGGCTGCACAAAGGTGCCGCGCCCCTGCTCGACGCTCACTAAACCTTGCGCGGCAAGGCCGAGCATCGCGCGCCGTACGGTATGCCGGTTCACGCCAAAACGCTTGGCGAGCTCGCCTTCGCTTGGCAGGCGCCCTTCTTCGCCGAAACCGCTGGCCGCGATTTCATTGGCAAGCGTCTGTTCGATCTGGCGCCAGACTGCAACGCCCGCGCCACGCTCGACAGCGGTGCTCGCGATATCCGTGCCACCGCCCGCTGTGCCGCCCGTTCCGTTGTCGCTGAGTTTCATCGTGTTGTCATTCCGTTTCGCTTCAATATGCCGCAAATATTGTAGTTGCGCACCGGTGATTAAATTGTGAAAGTGCCACATGCGGCGCTGGAACACATGCTAGCATGTCTACCAAGTCGTCTAGACGTTTAGACGCCTAGCCCAGTAGTCATCTAGGGACCGTCGCCTGGTCGACCGAATCACCCGACGTGCCGCGATGCCCTGTCATCCGTAATCTGTACGAAGGACGAACCGATGAATCCGCCTCTCTCCGGGCACCGGCAGCCTCAGGCCGGTCCTGAGCACGAGCCTGACGCCCGCTCCGATTCCCCGCAGAAAGCCGAGTCCTCGAGCGACGCGACGGCAGAACGTCGCGAATGGTTGTCGTTGCTGGCTCGCGCGTCGCGTGCCGAGCTCGACACGGCCCTCCAGCACGTCTTCGATGGCACGTCCCGTCCGGCATTCGACTGGCTTCGCGTGCCGGAGACCGGTCTTGCCATGGTCCGCGGCCGGATGGGCGGCACGGGCGACCCGTTCAACACCGGCGAAGCGACCGTGACACGCGCCACGCTGCGCCTGAAAACCGGCACCGTCTCGCGCCCGGTGGGTGTTGCCTACCAGCTCGGCCGCGACAAGCGGCGTGCCGAGCTCGCCGCGCTGTGCGATGCGCTGCTGCAGACCGCTGAGCATGCGCCGGCGATACGCGCCCACGTGCTGGGTCCCGTTTCGCGCCGGCTGATCGCGCAGCGCGAAGCACGTCGCGCCGAAGTCGCCGCAACGCGCGTCGAATTCTTCACCATGGTCCGAGGCGAGTGATGAACGATACCTCCCTGTCGCTGGATAACCTGGCCGCCGGACTCGGCGATCCCGTTCACGATTCGCAGGCGATCTTCCGTGTGCTGCTCGACACGCTGTCGCGCCCGGGCACCCTCGGCCGCATTCAGCCGGTGCTCGATGCCGATGGGCCTCTTGCGCATATCCCCTGCTCGGCGTTCGCTGCGCTCCTGACACTCGCGGACTATGCGACACCGGTGTGGATTCAGCAGCATGACGATGCGCTCGCAGCCACTGTGCGCTTTCATACCGGTGCACCGATCGCCCAGCACGCGAACGAAGCGGCGTTTGCCTATATCCACGAGGCCGCCGATATCCCGGCCGCCGACACGTTCGCGCTAGGCGAACCTGAAACGCCCGATCGCTCCACGACGCTGCTGATCCGAGTCGATGCACTCGAGGGCGGCCGCCCGCTGACGCTCAGCGGACCCGGCATCGAATCGAGCGTGACCATCGCGCCGCGCGGCATTCCCGATGCGTTCTGGCATGCCCGTGCCGAGCTGGCACCCGCCTTTCCGTGCGGGATCGATTGCTACCTCGTGTGCGGCGCCGAATTGATGGGTATTCCACGCACGACTCTTGTGGAGATGAACTGATGTACGTCGCTGTCAAAGGAGGCGAGCGTGCCATTGAGGCGTCATGGCGCATGCTCGATACCGCGCGTCGCGGTGATACGGCGCAGCCCGAACTCAGCATCCGGCAGATTCGCGAACAACTTCGCCTGTCGGTCGCGCGCGTGATGACCGAAGGCTCGGTCTATGACGAAGACCTCGCAGCGCTGGCGATCAAGCAGGCTGCCGGCGACCTCGTCGAGGCCATCTTTCTGCTGCGCGCGTATCGCACCACATTGCCGCGATTTGGCTATACCCGCGCGATCGATACGGAGAAGATGGAAATCCGCCGCCGTATTTCGGCGACGTTCAAGGATGTCCCCGGCGGACAGATGCTCGGCGCGACGTACGATTACACGCAGCGCCTGCTCGATTTCTCGCTGCTGGCCGAGAAAGATCCTTCGGACAGCACATCGGCCGAGGACGGCGCAGCCGGTATAGCAACCGGTGCGACTACTGCGACCACTGCGACTATTGCGGGCGTAGCGGGCGTTACGGGTGCAGGCGCCACGGCACAACACGCACGCGTGCCGCGCGTTGTCTCGCTGCTCAACGCGGAAGGCCTGATCGAACAGGAACTGCCCACGCCCGACGCTGCCGAACCGGGCGACCTGTCCCGCGAGCCGCTGTCGATTCCGGCGAACCGCTCGACACGCCTGCAGAATCTTGCGCGCGCCGACGAAGGCTTCCTGCTGTCGATGGGCTATGCCACGCAACGCGGCTATGCACACAGCCATCCGTTCGCCGGCGAAATCCGCTTCGGCACCGTGTCGGTCGAGATGGAGATCGACGAGCTCGGCTTCGCGGTCGACATCGGCGATATCGACGTCAGCGAGTGCCAGATGATCAATCAGTTCGCAGGCAGCCCGACGGTCGCACCGACCTTCACGCAGGGCTACGGCCTCGCATTCGGCCATTGCGAACGCAAAGTCATGGCGATGGCGCTCGTCGATCGCGCATTGCGCGCCGAAGAACTCGGCGAAACGATTCATTCGGCCACGCAAGACCCCGAATTCGTGCTGTACCACAGCGACAACGTCGAAGCATCGGGCTTCACCCAACATCTCAAGCTGCCCCACTACGTCGACTTCCAGTCTGAACTTGAACTCGTGCGACGCCTGCGCGCCGAACATGCGAAAGCGGCCGGTGCACAACACGAGGAGCATGCGGCATGAATATGCGAGACCCTCACACTCCGCTCGAAACCGAAGACTTCAGCGGCTACAACTTCGCCTATCTCGACGAGCAGACCAAGCGCATGATTCGCCGCTCGCTGCTCAAGGCCGTCGCGGTGCCCGGACATCAGGTGCCGTTCGGCTCGCGCGAAATGCCGCTTCCGTATGGATGGGGCACCGGCGGCATTCAGGTCACGGCAGCGATCATAGGGCGCGACGACACGCTCAAGGTCATCGACCAGGGATCGGACCAGACGACCAATGCGGTCAATATCCGGCGATTCTTTGCTCGCACTGCCGGTGTGCCGACGACGACGCGTACGACGGACGCGACGATCATCCAGACGCGCCACCGGATTCCCGAAACGCCGCTGACCGACAAGCAGATCCTCGTCTACCAGGTGCCGATGCCCGAACCGCTCTACCGGCTCGAGCCGCACGTGGCCGAATGCCGCAAGCTTCACGCGCTCGCCGACTACGGACTGATCAGCGTCAAGCTCTACGAAGACATCGTGCGCCACGGCAGCATCGCAACGACTTACGACTATCCGGTGATGGTCAACGAGCGCTACCTCGCGTCGCCCTCGCCGATTCCGAAGTTCGACAATCCGAAGATGCATATGAATCCGGCGCTGCAACTCTTCGGCGCGGGCCGTGAACGACGCCTCTACGCGATTCCGCCGTACACACGCGTGCGCAGCCTCGATTTTGACGACCATCCGTTCGAGATCCAGCGTTGGGAGCATGCGTGCGCGCTCTGCGGCTCGCGCCAGAGCTATCTCGACGAGATGATCGTCGACGACCAGGGCAAGCGCATGTTCGTCTGCTCGGACAGCGACTACTGCCAGGAACGCGTGGCCGAGCAGGACGAAGCCCGTGCACGCGACGCTGACCGATACGTCGAAGCCCGCGCGGATGGGCCCGAAGCCGTTGCGCGCGGCCCGCAGGTTCGTGTTGGCGGAGGTGCAGCATGACGCCGCTTCTGAGCGCCCGCGGCCTGGGCAAGCACTACGGTTCGCGCATCGGCTGTACCGACGTGAGCTTCGATCTGTATCCGGGAGAAGTACTCTGTGTGGTCGGCGAATCGGGCTCCGGCAAATCGACGCTGCTCAACACGATCGGTTTGCGCATCGCGGCCGATGCGGGCTCGCTGAGCTATACGACCACGCAAGGCACGCCCCTCGATTTGCTGAGCCTCTCTGAACCGCGGCGCCGTCTGCTGCTGCGCACCGAGTGGGGCTTTGTCGAACAGAATCCGCGCGATGGCCTGCGTTCGGGCGTTTCGGCGGGCGCCAATATCGGTGAGCCGTTGATGGCCGTCGGCGCGCGCCACTACGGACAGATCCGCGACACGGCCGCGACATGGATGCGTCGTGTCGAACTCGACGCCGAACGCATCGACGATTTGCCCAAGTCGTTTTCGGGCGGCATGCAACAGCGCCTGCAGATCGCGCGCAATCTCGTGACCGGCCCGCGCCTCGTGCTGATGGACGAGCCGACGGCGGGCCTCGATGTGTCTGTGCAGGCGCGTCTGCTCGACCTCCTTCGCACGCTGACGTCGCAACTGCACCTTGCCTGCCTGATCGTCACGCACGATATCGGCGTTGCAAGACTGCTCGCGCACCGACTCATGGTCATGCAAGGCGGCCGCGTGGTCGAATCCGGCCTGACCGACCAGGTGCTCGACGATCCGCAACATCCGTACACACAGTTGCTGGTGTCTTCGGTGTTACCGGTATGAAGCCGGGAAATCAGACCTGGCAAAGCGTCCGGGACATGAGGTCTGGAAACGAGACCCAACGCCGATGCCGGACAACGAAGCCGAACCACGAACACGGCAATCAGGCCAGCGGCCTCGACCTTTTCACGCATCGTGTGAGCCTTAGATGAACACCGACACCCTCCAGACGCATTCGCATACCGAGGTCGATACCCGCTTCGCGCACGACCCTGCCCTGATGCTTTCGGCGCGTGGCGTGGCGAAGACGTTCACGCTGCACACGCAAGGCGGCCAGCAGATTCCCGCGCTCGACGGCGTCGATCTCGATGTATCGCGCGGCGAATGCGTGGTGCTCGTCGGCCCGTCGGGTGCCGGCAAGAGCACCTTGCTGCGCTGCCTGTACGGCAACTACCTGGCCTCGACGGGCACGATCCGTCTGCGCGACGACAGCCGGCCGGAGCACTACCTGAACGTCACCGGCGCGCAACCGCACGAGATCATGCGCGTGCGTCGCGACGTGATCGGCTACGTAAGCCAGTTCCTGCGCGTGATACCTCGCGTCTCGACGCTCGATCTCGTTGCCGAGCCGCTGATCGCGCGCGGCGTCGACGAACACGACGCCCGTCGCCGGGCCGGCGACTTGCTGGCTCGCCTGAATATCTCGACGCGGCTCTGGCCACTGGCGCCTGCGACATTCTCGGGTGGCGAGCAGCAGCGCGTGAACATCGCGCGCGGGCTGATCGCTGCGCATCCGGTGCTGTTGCTCGACGAGCCGACCGCATCACTCGACGCGGAGAACCGCGACGTCGTGGCAAGCCTCGTCACGGAAGCGCGCGAACAGGGTGCGGCGATCGTCGGCATCTTCCACGACGAAGACACGCGCGCGAAGATCGCCACCCGCCGGCTGGAACTCGCACCCGTTGCGATGCCGGCGGCGGCCTGAGGACTGCATGAGACACTGTGCCCTGACGGGCTCACACCGAACCGATTGTGGAGCAGCAGCATGCTGATCAAGAATGCACGGATCGTCGGCCGCGATGAGGATTTCATCGGCGTCGTCCGGATCGAAAACGGCGTATTGACCGACGTCGCGCGCGGCACGACGAGCGCGCTCGAGGCCGAAGACTGGGACGGCGACTACCTGCTGCCCGGCCTTGTCGAACTGCATACCGACAACCTCGAGAAGCACCTCGCACCGCGCCCCGGCGTGCTCTGGAACGTCGAGGCCGCGTTCGTGATCCACGACGCGCAAGTCGCGGCGGCCGGCATTACGACCGTGTTCGACGCACTGGCGATCGGCTCTCGCGTCGATGTGGGATTGCGCGGGCGCGAGACGCAGCGCAAGGCCGCTGCCGCGCTCGAACACCTGTCGTCGCAAGGCCTGCTGCGCGCCGATCACTATCTGCACCTGCGCTGTGAAGTCGCCACGAGCGATGTGCTCGAAGCGTTCGACGAGCTCAGCGATCATCCGCACCTGCATCTCGCCTCGGTGATGGACCATACGCCGGGCCAGCGTCAGTGGCAGGACCCGGCCAAGTGGCGCCAGTATCAGGAGCGCAACGGCAAGTGGACCGATGAAAAGATGGCGACGGCGCTCGTCGAGCTTGCCGAGCAGCAGGAGCGCTTCGCACATTCGCATCGCCGCGCGATCATCGAGCGATGCAACCAGCTGAACGTGCCCGTCGCCAGCCACGACGACACGCTGATCGAGCACGTCGCAGAAGCCGCCGACGACGGCATCGCGATCTCCGAGTTTCCGACAACGCTCGAGGCGGCACGCGCTGCACACGAGCGTGGCCTTGCGACCGTCATGGGTGCGCCGAACGTCGTGCGCGGCGGTTCGCATTCGGGCAATGTATCGGCGCTCGATCTCGCGAAGCACAGCCTGCTCGATATCCTGTCGTCGGACTACGTGCCGTCGAGCCTGATGATGGCGACGTTCGAACTCACGCGTGCGGCAGGCTGGTCCTTGGCCAAAGCGGTGGCGTCAGTGTCGATCACGCCGGCGAAGGCTGCCAACCTGCATGATCGCGGCGCGATCGACGTGGGGCTGCGTGCGGATATCGTGCGCATCTCGCTCGCGGGCGCGATGCCCGTGCCGCGCGCAACGTACTCAGCCGGCCGGCGTATCGCTTGAGGATTCCGGCAGGACTGCGACCGTGTCGACCGACGCGGTCGCAGTCGCGATCCACGCATCGAGCGCGGGGATCGCGTCGCTCAGGCCGAGCCGGCCACCCGCCAGAAGGCGCTTCGTCGCGGCCGGCAGCCGCTTGACCGCATATTCCGCCTTCGACGCCACCGAACGATCGGGCAACTCGAACGTCGCCAGCAGACGTCGCGGCGCGCGTGAACGCGTGTACCGCGCGCCTGTGCCCTTCACATGTTGTTCGTAACGTGCTGCGACATCGACGGCAATCCCCGTATAGAGACTGTCGTCCGCACATTCGATCAAGTAAAGAAACCAGGCCATAGCGACAAGAAATGCGAGGGGCGTCATCGCGCCCCGATGCCGGAGCGCCGACGGCGCAATGGCCCGCATTATCGCCGATCGGAAGCCGCGGCGCCCTGCCCGCCCCGAAGAACAGCGAGTCCGAAGATCGGGCGCCCCGAAGTTCAGGCGATCCGAACGTCAGGCGATCTTGAAGATGCTGACGACTTCGGCCAGGCGCGCGCCCTGCACTTTCAGATCCCCGGCCGATTGCTCGGCGGTTGCCACGAGGTCGGCGCTCTGCTGCGTTGCTTCGCCGATCTGCGTCACGGCGATATTGATCTGCTCGATGCCCGTCGATTGCTCGCGCGACGCGATATTGATATCGGACATGATCGAGTTGACTTGCTCGACGCGCGTCACGATATCGCGCATCGTCTCGCTCGCCTGCTCGGCGATCTTGTAGCCATGCTCGACCTTCGTGACCGACTCTTCGATCAGCGCGCCGATTTCCTTCGCGGCCTGCGCACTACGTTGTGCGAGCGCGCGAACTTCCGATGCGACCACAGCAAAGCCGCGGCCGTGCTCGCCGGCTCGCGCCGATTCGACCGCTGCGTTCAGCGCAAGGATATTGGTCTGGAATGCAATACCTTCGATCACCGACGTGATATCGCCAATACGCTTGGCCGAATCGCTGATATCGCCCATGGTCGACACCACTCGCGTGACGGCCTCGCCACCGTCCACAGCCGCGCTCGCGGCACTCGCGACCAGACGATCCGCTTCGTGTGCATTTTCCGCATTGCGATGCACGGTCGACGTCAGTTCTTCCATGCTCGCAGCAGTCTGCTCGAGGCTGCTTGCCTGGGTCGAGATGCGCAGCGCGATCTCTCCGCTGTCCTGCGCGATCGAGTCGGTTCCGTTCGAGATATCGCCTGCCACATCGCGCACTTCCGCGACGATGTTAGCCAGGCCATTGCCCATCTTGTCGATCGAGGTCATCAGGCGGCCGATTTCGTCGGCGCGCGAGGTTTCAAGACGCGCGCGCAGATCGCCTTCGGCGAAACGCTCCGACAGCGTCACGACCTCATCGAGCGGGCGTACGACGAGCTTGCGCGTGACCGTCACGAAGAACAAAGCAAAGGCCACCACGAGCGCGGCGCCGATCGAGAACGCGCGATTGCGCGCGGTCATCACGTCGGCCAGCAACTCGTCGCGATCCGCCGAACCCGCGACGATCCAGTTCCATTCCGGCACAGCCGTGTAGCTGACGATGCGATGACGCGCATCGGTATAGCCCGAGGCCGTATCGACCGCCTTATATTCGATCAGGCCGTTCTTGGTATCGAGCATCTGGCGATACACGCCATCCGCGTCATCCGGCGCCTTGCCCTCGGAATCGGGGTGCACGAGGAACTTGCCGCGATTCGGACCATTCGACGCGTCGAGCGCAAAGAAATAACCGTGCTGACCGATCTTTTTGTCGAGAATCTTCTGGCGGACTGCCGCATATTGCTCGCTGATATCGACACCGACGAACAGTGCGCCGATCACGCGTCCATTGGCGTCTTTGACCGCCTGGTATTTCGTGATGTATTGCTTGCCGAACAGCTTCGCAATGCCGAGATACATCCCGCCACTCGACACCGGACCGTAGGCCGGCCCCTTGCGATCGAGCAGCGTGCCGATGGCGCGCTCGCCGTTTTGCTGTTTCAGGGAAGTCGTCACGCGAACGAAGTCGTCACCCGAACGCGCGAAGATCGTCGAGATCGCGCCGGTGCGGGCGAGGAACGCGTCGGGAATCGAGAAGTCGAGGTTCAGCGTCTGATCGCCAGCCTTCATCGTCGGCGTCGGCTTGCCGTTGATGGCGACCGTCTGCGTTTCATCGACCGAGAATGTCGAAGGCAGGAAGCTCGCAAACAACCCCATGAAATGGTCGACTTCGGCATTCAGGCTCGCGTTGTACATCGCGACCATGTCGGCAATGCCGCGGTCCTGCTCGTGAATCGATGCGACCGCCTCTTCGCGGACCAGCGATCCCGCCGTGCTCGTGAGCGACCAGGCGAAGAATGCAAAGAGGACGGCGACGATACCGCAGGCCAGCAGCGCCAGCTTTGCGCCGATGCTCTGATGCCGAAACGACAATTTGTTCATAGGTGCCAAAAGGTAAAAATGACTCAGCACAAGGCGGCGTACAGCCACTGCGCCGCATTTCCGCGCCCGCTTGCGGTACGCGTTATGGGTATGGGACTGAGTGAGATATCGGCACGAATGAGCCAGACTTTACAGATTATTTCATTGACGCATATTGAATCGGGGAAATGAACAGGGAAATGAGCAGGCAAATGGGGGTTATCGATATTGGCTTGAATTCATATTAATTCTGGTATTTCGGAATGCGCTTCTGGAATACGGGAATGACACGTTGTCAGCACGAATCATTGTCATCGCAATGTGTTTCTAATTCGTCATATTTAAATAATCATTTAAAGCCAGTCGCGCATCCGGTACCAGGCCATGGCCAGAACCAATGCAGGCATGCGCAGCAACGCACCGCCCGGAAAATCGCGGTGGTCGATTTTGGCGAACACGTCGAAACGGCCGGCTTGCCCGGCAATGGCCTCGGCAATCAGTTTCCCGGCCAGACCCGTCGTATTGACGCCGTGCCCCGAAAAACCCTGCGCAAAATAAATCGTCGGCGACAGGCGCCCAAAATGCGGTGCACGATTCATCGTGATATCGCATAAGCCACCCCATGCGTAGTCGATGCGCGCATCCGCAAGCTGCGGAAACGTCTTGAGCATGTCGCTGCGCATCGCCTGGGCAAGATTGGGCGGTTGCACGGTCGAGTAGCTGACCTTTCCGCCCCAAAGCACGCGCCCATCCGGCGACATGCGGAAATAGTCGAGCACGAAACGGCTGTCGCACACCGCGGCGTTTGCCGGCATCAGCGCTTGCGCGCGCGCGACGCCAAGCGGTTCCGTCGCGATGACATAGGTCCCCACCGGCATGATCTTGCGCGCGGTCGCCGGCACGAGCGTACCGAGATAGGCGTTGCATGCGAGCACGACGAACTTCGCTTTCACCCGCCCGTCATCCGTCGCGACTTCATGCTTGCCCGACGCAGAATCGAGTCCGGTGACAAAGCTGTTTTCGAAAATGCGCACACCTGCTGCCCGCGCGGCGCGCGCAAGCCCAAGCGTGTAGTTGAGCGGATGAAGATGCCCGCTATGCGGGTCAAGCAGCCCGCCGAGATACCGGTCCGACTGCACGTACTGACCCAACGACTCTTTCGGAATCCAGCGCAGGCCGTTCTGCCCGAAACGCCGTGCCGTGTCGTCGCGGTCCTCCTGCAGCGCACTCACGTCGCGGGGTTTGTTCGCCGCATGCAGATAGCCGAACGTGAGATCGCAATCGATCGCATGACGCTGCACACGCTCGCGGATGATGTCGATGGTCTCCTGCCCCATCTCCCAGACCGCGCGAACTTCGGCCTCGTCGAGTTGCGACGCGAACGTGTCGATGCCGCACGCATAGCCGGCGATCATCTGCCCGCCATTGCGCCCGCTCGCACCCCATCCGACCTTCGCTGCCTCAAGCACGACGACCGACAAACCGCGCTCGGCAAGATTGAGCGCCGTCGAGATTCCGGTCAGGCCCGCGCCGACGACGCAGACATCACAGTCGATGTCGCCTTCGAGCACAGGGTAAGGAAAATGATCGTTGGCCGTCGCGGCGTACCACGACGGCTCATGCGATTGATTCGCGATATTGAACATAAGCTCAGTGCAAAAAAAGCAAGCTGCCGCGCATCGGCTGCGATTGTCCTTTGCGGGCACAGCGTGCGTGCAGAACACGTACCGCAACGGCGCATACCGACCCCGAAGCCGCGGCATCCGTGTCGCCCGCGTCCGGCCCGATGCGATGCGCATGACGCAGGCATCACGCGCATCGCACTCCCCTCGCCTGGATCAGAACGAGTAAATCAACTGCGTACCGAACAGATCGTTGCTGCGCGAATACGAACCGTCGTTGCGCAGGAACACACTCTGGCTCGCCCAGTCGTGGCGATATTCCGCCTTGACCGTGATCTGCGCGGTCGGATACCAGAGCAGGTCGAGCGCGACGTCCATGCGGTTCGCACCGCTGCAATCGCTGCCGTTGCCGCCGTTGGCAATCGAGTTCGCGAGGCACTGACGCGAAATGCCGAAGCCGTTGTACGGATCGCCACCGCTGCCGTCGAGCACGATACCGCCGCCACCGCCACCGTTCTTGTGGTCAGCCAGGTAGTCGTAGCGCACCGTCCAGCCCATGCGACCGATCGTCGGCAGGTTGAAGCCCTGATGCGCCTGCAGCGACACGCCGTACCACTGCGCCTGACCGCCGTTGAACGCTGCGTGCTCCTGCTGACCGTAGTCGACTTCCGCGTTCAGCAACAGATCGGCGGTCGTATAGGTCATATCGGCCTCGGCGAAGAAGAACGTACCGAACGCCGAAGTGCCCAGTCCGCCCGGACCATACATCGCCGGCGTCGGATTGCCGCTCGCATCGACACCGGCCGGCGTCGACTGCAGCGTCTGACGGCCGATATTGAACGAGCCGCCGATATCGAGCCGGCTGTTCGCCGTGTAGTCGACCCGCGTCGTAAACGTCGGGATCTTGTTGCTCGTCGTGATCGGATCGCCGAACTGGTTCGTGTTGTTGTTCGCGACCGCGCCATACGTGCGGTACTGCTCGTTGGCGAGGAAGAACTTCCAGGCCCAGTCGCCCTTCGTGTAGTTCGCCCCGACGCCGACGTAGCTGCCCGGATCCGACCAGTCGTACAGCAGGTTGTGGGTCAGCGTATTCATCTGGTTCGACTGCTGGACTTCATAGCCGCCGAAGCTCGGGATCAAGCCGATGACGGCCGTCCATTCCGCCGTGACCGGTACGTTGACGACGGCCGTATTCAGAATGTTGTTGCCGATATCGCCGTGCTCGTTCGTCAACAGTGTGATGCCGTTGCCGCGGTTCGGCATCAGGGTGATTTCGGCCGACGGCGCCATCGGTCCGACACCGAACGTCTTCTTGATGTCGAGATACAGATCGCCGAACGTGCTGTTGTAGTAGTTGTAGGCCGACTCATGGTTCGCGAACAGGAAGCTCGACGAGCTCTGCGCGCGATTGTAGATATAGGTCGGATCGAGATAACCCGTGATCGACAGGCCCGCGAGCGGTCCCGTCTGCGCCGCGTCGTTGAGCGTATCGACCTTGAGCTGCTGGTTCGAGACCTGCTGCTTGAGTGCGTCGAGATCGGCGTTGGTGATGTGCGCTGGCGCAGCGTCGTACTCGGGCGTACCGGGCTCCGGTGCGGCTGCAGCCGCCGTGGCCGGCGTGCCGTTTGCAGATGCGGCGACCGCTGTGCCTGTCGTACCGCCCGCTGGCGCCGGACCCGCTGCCGCTTGCGCATGCTCGAGCGCATCGACCTTCTTCTGCAGCGCGGCAAGTTGCTTCTTGAGCTCCTTGATCTCGCTGCTCGTCGAATCTGCCATGGCGAGTCCCGGCAACGTCGCCGCGACCAGCAGGCAGATAAGCTTCTTCTTCATGACCATTCTCCGTAGTAAGTCGTGTGCCAACTTTCTTGAGGTCCTTCGAAACCGCCCGAATACCGCTAAGTCCCGCTGTGTACCGCCCGATACCGCTCAATACCGCTGAATTCCGTTCGCGACGGCCATCCGGCATTGCCACCCGCATGGCCGTCCGAAAATCCGCCTGTGACGCGTGCCCGTCAGACCGCGGCCGTGCTGGCCGGTGCAACCGCCGGCATCGGTGCGAATGCGAGTTGCATATCGCGAGTGCGCTTGCGTTCCTTGGTGACCATGAGCTGATTCACCACGATCACGCCGACCGTCACCACTGAAATGAACAGGGTCGCCAGTGCATTCATCTCCGGATTCAGGCCAAGCCGCACGCGTGAAAACACCACGAGCGGCAGCGTCGTCGAGCCGGGGCCGGAGAGAAATGCGGAGAGCACGAGGTCGTCGATCGACAACGTGAACGAGAGCAGCCAGCCCGACAGAATCGCTTGCGAGATCAGCGGCACGGTGATCACGAAGAACACCTTGAATGGCGTCGCACCGAGATCGAGCGCGGCCTCTTCGATCGAGCGATTCATCTCCTTGAGGCGCGACTGCACGATGATCGCGACGTAGGAAATACAGAGCATCACGTGACCGATCCAGATCGTCAGCATGCCGCGGCCCTTGGGCCAGCCAAGCAGCTGCTCCATCGCCACGAACAGCAACAGCAGCGAGATGCCCTGGATGACCTCGGGAATCACGAGCGGCGCATTGATCATTCCCGTAAAGAGCGTGAAGCCCTTGAAGCGTCCGAAGCGCGCCATCACGAAGCCGGCCCACGTGCCGATCACGATCGACGCGGTCGCGGTCAGCAGGCCGATCTTCAGGCTCAGCCATGCGGCCTGAAGCAACTCATCGTCGTCGAGCAGCGCCCCATACCACTTGACCGAGAAGCCGCTCCAGACCGTGACCAGCTTCGATTCATTGAACGAGAACACGATGAGGCTCAGGATCGGGATATACAGAAACGCAAATCCCGCCGCGAGCACTGCAAAGGACAAGGCACGATTGGGCCGGATCATGATTGCCCCTCCATTTCGCGGACCTGGTAGTACTGGAACACCGCCATCGGCACGAGCAGCAGCAACACCATGGCGACCGTGACCGCCGAGGCCATCGGCCAGTCGACATCGTTGAAGAACTCGTCCCACATGACGCGGCCGATCATCAGCGTGTCGGCACCGCCGAGCAGTTCGGGGATCACGTACTCACCGACGGCCGGAATGAACACCAGCAGACAGCCGGCGATGATCCCGTTCTTCGACAGCGGAATCGTGATGCGCCAGAACGCGACCCAGGGCTTGGCACCGAGGTCGTACGCCGCCTCGAGCAGACGCAGGTCCATCTTCACGAGGTGCGCATACAGCGGCATCACGAGAAACGGCAGGTACGAATAGACCATGCCGATATAGACGCCCGCATCGCTGTGATACAGCTTCAGCGGCGACGTGATCAGGCCGATGCTAGCGAGGAAGTGATTGAGCAGCCCGTCGTCCTTGAGGATGCCGATCCATGCGTAGACGCGGATCAGGAACGACGTCCAGAACGGCAGCATCACCGCCATCATCAGCAGGTTGCGCGTCGCCGGGTTGGAGCGTGCGATGTAGTACGCCATCGGATAGCCGATGAGCAGACAGAGCACGGTCGAGATCGCCGCCATCTTCAGCGAACTCAGATACGTCGCCACGTAGAGACTGTCCTGCAGGAGGAACAGGTAGTGCCCGAGCTGGAACGCAAAATTGACGACACCATCCTTGATCTGCACGAGATCGGTATAGGGCGGCACCGACAGTTGCGCGCTGGCGAAACTGATCTTGAGCACGAGCACGAACGGCACGGCGAAGAACAGGACGAGCCAGAAGAACGGCGCTGCGATGACCAGCGTGCGGCCCGACGGCACGAAGCGTTGGAGTGAGGTGGCGGCTTTCATACCGTGAGCACCGTGCCGGATGACGCGGACCACGTCACATAGACTTCGTCGCCATACGCCGGCGCCCCCTGCTGCATGAGTCGCGAACTCGACAGGTTCGCCACGACGACCTTGCCGCTGTCGAGCTTGACGTGATACAGCGTGTAGCTGCCCATATACGCGACGTTGCTCACGGCACCGCGCGCATAGTTGTCGTTACCTTCCGGCTTCGCCGTCGACACCAGCACGCGTTCCGGCCGGATCGAGATCGAGACCGGCATGCCAAGCGGCCCTGTGATGCCGTGGCTGATATGCATGCGCACCGGCAGATCGGCGCATTCCACGTAGATGTGATCGGGCTCGTCTTCAACGACGTGCCCGTCAAACAGGTTCGTCGAGCCGATGAACTGCGCCGAGAAGCGCGTGTTCGGATACTCATAGACCTCGTTGGGTGTACCCACCTGAACGATGCGGCCTTCGCTCATGACGGCGAGACGGCTTGCCATCGTCATCGCCTCTTCCTGATCGTGCGTGACCATCACGCACGTCACGTCGACCTTGTCGATGATGTTCACGAGTTCGAGCTGGGTCTTCGCACGGATCTGCTTGTCGAGCGCCGACATCGGCTCGTCGAGCAGCAGCAGCTTCGGCCGCTTGACGAGGCTGCGCGCCAGCGCGACACGCTGCTGCTGACCGCCCGACAGCTGATGCGGCTTGCGTTGCGCGAAGCGGCCCATCTGGACGAGATCGAGTGCGTCTTTCACGCGTTCGCGAATCTCGGCGCGCGGCACGCCTTCCTGCTTGAGACCGAACGCGATATTGCCCTCGACCGACATGTGCGGAAACAGCGCGTACGACTGGAACATCATGTTCACGGGCCGCTTGTACGGCGGCATCGTCGCGAGATCCTGTCCGTCGACAAACACGCGCCCGCTTGTCGCCGTCTCGAAGCCCGCCAGAATGCGCAGCAGCGTCGACTTGCCACAGCCCGAGCTGCCGAGCAACGCGAACAGCTCGTTCTTGCGAATCGACAGCGACACGTTGTCGACCGCCACGCTGTCGCCGAACTTCTTGACCACGTTGTCGATCCGGATGAACTCCGGTGCGTTTGCCCGAAGCGGCACACGATGCGCCTCGCTGCGCGCATCGCTCTGACCGACAGGTGGAGCCGTGCCCCCCGGCGCCGTGATGGCCGCAAAAGTCGCTCCGAGTCCGGGCGCCGACGGCAGCGATTGCAGCGGCGCCTTCCTGTTCAACCAAGCTGTGGGCAAAGAGAAGTTCATAACGCTAAAACCCTTTCTCAGAATTTGGGCGTGCAAAGCCCCGTTGCGTGCGCCAGAGGGCGCCGCAATCCATGCAGGCTGCGTCAGGCGCGCTTGATCGAAGCGCGCCTGAAACGGCCGTCCTGCGGTATGTCAGTGAAAGCGCAAAGCGGGACTACATGCGTTGCAGAGCGGGTTGGCGCTCATTTGGCGTTCGTTTCTACGCGTGATTTCAAACGCATAACGCGCCTATTAATGCTGCATTAACGACGCATTACCGATGCATTAACGACCCATAAGCGACGCATAAGCGGCACTTGACGTGTGCACCAGCGCGTCACAATCGACCCATTGAGCTGATCGCCATGCTTCACATTCCTTAACGTCCCGTCTTGAGTTCAGCCCAAAGGCGGTTTTCAAGGCGGAGGATGTCCGACGGTACCGGCTTCATCACCGTGAGCTTGGCCAGCACGTCGGCCGGCGGGAACACGTTCGGATCGTTGGCCGTTGTCGGATCGACGAATTGCTTCGAAGCCAGGTTCGCGGTCGGATAGAACACTTCGTTCGTGATCGCCGCGCTGACCTTTGGCTCCTCGATGTAATTGATCCACTTGAGCGCTGCCTCAGGGTGCGGCGCATCCTTCGGAATCACCATGATGTCGAGCCACAGCAGACCGCCCTCCTTCGCGTTCGAGAACTTGATCTCATACGAACGCTTCGCTTCGCTCGCACGGCGGCGCGCGATGCCGACGTCGCCCGAGTAACCGAGCGCGACACAGATATCGTTGTTGGCGAGGTCGTTGATATAGCCCGATGAATTGAACTGCGTGATGTACGGGCGGATCTTCTTGAGGACCTCGAGCGCCGCCATATAGTCGGCCGGGTTGGTGCTGTTCGGATCCTTGTGCAGGTATTGCAACACCGACGGGAACACATCGGACGCTGCGTCGAGCAGCGACACGCCACAGCTCTTGAGCTTCGAGATATTCGCCGGATCGAAAATCAGCGCCCAGCTGTCGACGGGTGCGCCATCGCCGAGCACCTTCTTGACCGCCTCGACGTTATATCCGATGCCGTCGGTACCCCAGGCCCACGGCACACCGTATTGATTGCCCGGATCGGCCTGTGCGACGAGCTTCATCAGCGCGGGATCGAGATTCGACAGGTTCGGCAGCTTGGACTTGTCGAGCTTCTGATAAATGCCGGCCTGGATCTGCTTGGCCATATAGGTCGACGTCGGCACGACGATGTCGTAGCCCGAGCTGCCGGCCAGCATCTTCGCCTGGAGCGTGTCGTCGCTGTCGTAGTTGTCGTACTTGACCTTGATACCCGATTCCTTTTCGAAGTTCGGGATCGTGTCCTTCGCGATGTAGTCGGACCAGTTGTAGACGTTGAGCGCCGTATCGGCCGCGCTGGCCGGCGCCGCGATCATCGAACCCGCCACGGACACCGCGAACAGCGCCGCCGCGAACACGGATTTGCGAAGATGACATTCATTCATGATGATGAGTTTTCCCCTTGCGGTTGAAGAGCCGTTCTGCGCGATCTTGTCGGTGGCGGCAGGTCCGGCATGCTTTGAATCGAATTGCGTTCTTCCCTGAGCGACTGCATCTTCGTTGCGACGCCGCGTGGCGTGTCTGCATGGCCGGCCGGCGTCGCTTATCTCCATGACCTTCTACGTGACCTGTCTGTGTGGCTGAGCTGCGCGACCTATCCTTGCACGCCAATTTTCTTTGCCGTGAGATCGATCGCACGTGCGGCCTTCGAAACCAGCTCGTCAATTTCGGCACGTGTGACGACGAGCGGCGGCGACAGCAGCATCCGGTCGCCCGTGGCTCGCATGATCAAGTCCGATCCGAAGCAGAAATCGCGGCAGATCGTGCCGACGTCGCCGCCATTGGCGAAGCGCTGGCGCCCGACGCCGTGCGCATCGCCCTTGCTTTGCGCAAGCTGGATGCCGGCAACGAGCCCTGCTCCGGAGATGTCGCCAACGATCGGGCTTGTCGCGAGCGCATCGCGCAGCGACTGCTGGAAATACGGGCCGACATCGTTCTTCACGCGATCGACGATGCCGCCGTCGCGCAGCAGCCGGAGATTCGCGACCGCCACCGCCGCCGCGACCGGGTGGCCCGAATACGTGAGGCCGTGATTGAACTCGCCGTTCTCGACGATCGCCTGTGCGACGTGGTCCTGGATGCCGACCGCGCCCATCGGCACGTAGCCCGAAGTCAGGCCCTTCGCCATCGTGATCAGATCGGGTTTGAAGTCGAAGTACTGATGCGCGAACCACTCGCCCGTGCGGCCGAAACCGCCTATCACTTCGTCGGCCACGAGCAGGATGTCGTACTTGCGGCAAATGCGCTCGATCTCCGGCCAGTACGTCGCCGCCGGAAAGATCACGCCGCCCGCACCCTGGAACGGCTCGCCGATAAAGGCCGCGACGTTCTCGGCGCCGAGCTCCAGAATCTTTGCTTCAAGTTGTTGTGCACACTGACGGCTGAACGCCTCAGGCGACAGGTCGCCACCATTGCCATACCAGTACGGCTGGTCGATATGCACGATGTGCTCGACCTTCGACGGCATTTGCTCGTGCATATAGTCCATGCCGCCGAGCGTCGCACCCGCGATCGTCGAGCCGTGATACCCGTTATTGCGCGAGATCACATACTTCTTCGATGCCTGCCCCTTCACGCGCCAGTACTGCCACACCACGCGCAGCACAGTGTCGTTGCCTTCCGAGCCCGAGTTGCAATAGAAGAAATGATTGAAGCCCGGCGGCGTGACTTCGGCGAGCAGCGCCGAGAGTTCGATGACCGGCGGGTGCGTCGTCTTGAAGAACGTGTTGTAGAACGGCAATTCGAGCATCTGGCGATACGCGACTTCGGCCAGCTCCTTGCGTGCATAGCCAACGTTCACGCACCACAGCCCTGCCATCCCGTCGATGATCTTGTGGCCGTCGGAATCCCACAGATACACACCCTCGGCGCGCGTGATGACGCGGCTGCCGACGCGATTGAGCGCGCCCATGTCCGAGAACGGATGGATATGGTGTGCCGCATCGAGTGCGCGATATTCGGCGGTGCTGCGCGCAGCGCGCTGCGCCGTCGCGGCGCCGAGTGCGCCGGACACGCTTTGCGAGGCGGTCGGCCGACTGCCGGCCGATGCGACGATCGAAACAGGGTCATTGCTGAACGACATGGTGTTCTCCGTACTTGAGGGTCATGCCGCCGTGCGGCCGCATGACCTTTGCTAAGTTCGCGCTACGCGGCGACGCGCGGTTCGGTACCGGCGCGAACTGATGCTTGCTGATGCGTACTGACGCGCACCCACGCACACCGACGCGCACGCCGCGTCATCACAGTCATCACACGTGCAACAACAAATGCTTGCGTTCCCACGAGCTGATCACGCGGAAGAACGCTTCGTATTCGGTTTCCTTGAGCGCGAGAAACGCTTTGACGAAGCGATCGCCCATGATCTCGGCAATCGGCTCGCACCCCGCCATCCGCACAATGCCCTCTTCGAGATTGCGCGGCAGCTGATACGGCAGGCCGTAGCCATCACTCGTCAGCGGTTCGGTCGGCTTGAGCTTCTTCGTCATGCCGAGATAGCCCGCCGCGAGCGTCGCGGCAATCGAGAGATACGGATTGGTGTCGACGCCCGGGATCCGGTTTTCGACGCGCCGTGCGTTCGGCGTCGAATACGGCACGCGGAACCCGACGGTGCGGTTGTCATAGCCCCACTGCACATTGATCGGTGCAGCCATGAAACGTGACAGACGCCGATACGAATTGATGTACGGCGCAAAGATCGGCATCAGGCACGGCGTATATTCCTGCTCGCCCGCGAGATACCCGTAGAAATGCTCCGTGGGCTGACCGTTGTCGTCGGTGAACAGCGGCTTGCCCGTCTCGAGATCGATCACGCTCTGATGGATATGCATGGCCGAGCCCGGTTCGTTCTCCATCGGCTTGGCCATAAACGTCGCGTACATGTTGTGCCGCAGCGCGGCCTCGCGCACGGTACGCTTGAACAGGAACACACGATCGGCCAGATCGAGCGGATCGCCGTGCAGGAAGTTGATCTCCATCTGGGCCGCGCCGACCTCGTGAATCAGCGTGTCGACTTCGAGGTCCTGAAGCTCGCAGTATTCGTAGATGTCTTCAAACAAGGGGTCGAACTCGTTCACCGCCTCGATCGAGTAGCTCTGCCCGCCGGTCTCGGGGCGCCCCGTGCGACCGACCGGCGGCGTGAGCGGCATGTCCGGGTCCTTGTTCATGTCGACGAGATAGAACTCAAGCTCCGGCGCGACCACGGGTTTCCATCCGCGTGCCTTGTACAGATCAAGAACCTTGCGCAATACATAGCGCGGCGAGATCTCCACAGGCGTGCCGTCGAAATGCACGGCGTCGTGAATGACCTGCGCGGTCGGGTCGACGGCCCATGGGATCAGGCGCATCGTCGACGGATCGGGCACGCAGATCATGTCGGGGTCGGTCACCCCGGTCAGAGAGCCATCTTCGGGATAGTCGCCCGTGACGGTCTGCACCATCACAGCGAGTGGCAGGCGCATGTTCTCGCCCGTTTCGAACTTGCTGCGCGGAATGATCTTGCCGCGCGCGACCCCGGCCATGTCGGGAATCACGGCTTCCACTTCGGTGATCCGGTGCTTCTTCAGAAACTCGTCAATGCTTTGCATGATGGTTCTCGATGTGTCGGAATCCGGCTCGCCGGCGCGCTACGAGTGCATTACTCGTGAGTCGCCAGCCGGGCCTCGCTCCGTTTTCGACAGGCCTCGCCAAACGCGGCGAACAACGCGGACGACACAGCGTCCTGCGCGTATTTCCACTCCGGGTGCCATTGCACGGCGAACGCAAACGCCTGCGCATCGGTCACGCTGAACGCTTCGATCAGCCCGTCGGCCGCGGTCGCTTCGACCGTGAGGCCATTGCCGAGCTTGTCCACGCCCTGGCCGTGCAAGGAGTTCACCTGGATGTCGAGTGCGCCCGCTATCCGATGCAGGATCCCGTCGGGAACGACATGGACCGGATGGGAAGGCGCGTATTGCCTGTCGAGGGGATCGTCATGGTTCTCGCGGTGATCGTTCAGCCCTTCGACCGCGTGAACCCTTTGATGCAGGGTGCCGCCGCGCACCACATTCATTTCCTGAAAGCCCCGGCAAATCGCGAGTACGGGCACACCGGCCTTGATGGCCGCATCGATCAGCGGCAAGGCGGTGTTGTCCCGGTGCGGGTCATGCAGCGTGCCGTGTTCACTCGGCGCACCGCCATATCGATGCGGCTCGACGTTCGAATAACTGCCCGGAAACAGCAGGCCGTCGACAAGTTCGAGCGTGCGTGCAATCGACTGCGGCGTTTCGAGCACCGGCAACAGAACCGCGAAGGCACCGGCTCCGCCCGTGACCGCCGTGATGTATTTCTCGGCGACCGTATGGGACGGATGCTGCCCGATCAGTTTTCGGTCGGCACAGACGCCGACGATCGGTAGATGTGACATGACCCACAACCCGCGTTAGAGGTGATTGCGTTGGCTTGCAGAAAATCGAAGCGTAGGCGCGAGGCTCGACAACGCCCGCGTCACGAATGCGCTTGCGCGCTTGTTCTGCGCGTGCCCGACATCACTCCGATGCGAAGCATCGAAGCGCGGCGCGACGAAAGAGAGTTTCGCCGGCCGGTAACCCGGAGCACATGCCGTTAGGACAGGTGTCGGGCTGCAGGGCAAGCGGGAAGGAAACTACGGCAGCAATGAAGCGACTTCGTCGCAATGCACCGCGATAAACGCGCGTGCATGGATGGCGTTGTGACGTCGCACCGACCGGCGCGACAGGATCGTATAGATCGAAGCGAACCGGCACAGCGCCGAAACGTAGTGGGTACCGCGCAACCCCTCGGCACAATCACGAGTGGAGCATGCCGCGGACCGCAGGTGTGAGCCAAACGTCTGGCGATCCCACCTCAGTAATGGACCTCGTACTCTCACGATGGCACTCTTTTCAGGGAATGTCGTGCGTTAAATATTTTCGACGCAAGCGTTTTTCTGATACCTGTTTCGCGACCGTGACGTGTTTAACGTTGCGGTACGCGTGCGTCGATTTCATCGAACCAAGGTGGAAAAATTTTTTCGCCTGTGGCACCGATGACTCCAGCATAGTCGAGTCAAAATTGCCTTGGTAGCCCTTTATACCCTTAGAAGGCTAGTGCTTACCCTAACAATCCCGATCGTTTGTGTCTGCTTAGAATAGGTACTCTTGCGCGCCCCTGCACGTCGACCCGCTTATTTTATTCAACACGGGACAGCGTCACGCGGCTCGAAATTCTCGACAGTCATCGCCTGGAGCCAGGATGTCAGTGGAAGTCGCGACGCGGTTGCAATACATCCGCAAGAAGAACGGTCTGTCTCAGCGCGAGCTCGCCAAGCGGGCCGGCGTGACCAACGGCACCATTTCGCTGATCGAGCAGAACCGTGTAAGCCCCTCGGTCGGCTCGCTCAAGAAATTGCTCGAATGCATCCCGATGAGCCTCGCGGAGTTTTTCACGTTCGAGCTCGACGAGAACAAGTCGGTCGTGTTCTGCGCGGAGTCGCTGCCCAATCTCGGCAATGAATCGATCCAGCTCCGCCTCGTCGGCTCGGGCGTCAAGGATCGCAATATGTGCATCATGCGCGAGGTCTACGAGCCGCAGGCGGATACGGGCCCCGAGGTGCTCGAGCATGCGGGACAGGAAGGCGGTGTCGTCGTGCGCGGCGAAATCGAGCTGACCGTCGACGGTCAGTCGTACACGCTGCGTCCCGGCGATGCGTATTACTTCGAGAGCAAGCTACCCCACCGCTTTCGCAATCTCAGCGATACCGAACCCTGCGAGATTGTTTCGGCGAATTCTCCGCCGACGTTTTGAATTCACGCATTCACTCTTCAATGGCATGACGTGCACACCGTGCACAACGCGCTGGCCGCCTGCAGGACGAAGTGGCACACATCGCGCGCCCTAACCTGATGACCGGAGGTCCGATGGATACGAAGGCAACGAAAGATTTGCAGTACTGGAAAAACTACGCGAGTTCACTGAAGATCGATGCACGCGCGTTTATCGATGGCAAGTCCGTCGAGGCCGCAGACGGGGCGACGTTTGATTGCGTGAGCCCGATCGACGGAAAAGTCATCGCCAAAGTTACACAAAGCGGCGAAACCGAAATCAACCTTGCCGTCGCCGCGGCACGGCGCAGCTTCGAGCAAGGTGTCTGGGCCGGTCTGAATCCGCGCAAGCGCAAGAGCGCGATGCAGCGATGGGCCAGTCTGCTGCGGGAGCATGCCGACGAGCTGTCGGCGCTCGAGACCATCGACGCGGGCAAGCCGATCGGCGATACGACGAGCGTCGATATTCCGGGTGCGATCTATTGCGTCGAATGGTTTGCCGAGGCCATCGACAAAGTCGGCGGTGAAGTTGCGCCCGTCGATCATCATCTCGTCGGTCTCGTCACGCGTGAACCGATCGGCGTGGTGGCGGCCGTCGTACCGTGGAATTTCCCGCTGCTGATGGCATCGTGGAAATTCGCGCCCGCGCTTGCCGCGGGCAACAGCGTCGTGCTCAAGCCCTCGGAGAAGTCTCCTCTGACGGCAATCCGCGTCGCGCAACTCGCGTTTGAGGCGGGCATCCCCGCCGGCGTATTCAACGTCGTGCCGGGCTTCGGCTCGGCGGGCAAGCTCCTCGCCCTGCATATGGACGTCGACTGCATCGCGTTCACGGGATCGACCGCGGTCGGCAAGCAAATCATGCAGTGCGCGGGGCAATCGAACCTCAAGCGCACATGGCTCGAACTCGGCGGCAAGTCGCCGAACATCATCCTCCCCGACTGCCCCGATCTCGATCGCGCGGCGTCGAGCGCGGCGAGCGCGATCTTCTACAACATGGGCGAGATGTGCACGGCCGGCTCGCGCTTGCTCGTGCATCGCGACATCAAGGACGCGTTCATCGAAAAGCTGCTCGTTGCCGCGAAAAGCTATACGCCCGGACATCCGCTCGATCCGTCGACGTCGATGGGCGCGATTGTCGATACGATCCAGCTCGAGCGCGTGCAGTCGTATATCGAAGCCGGGCGTGCCGAGGCATCGCTGCTGACGGGTGGCAATCGTACGTTGCAGGATACGGGCGGGTATTACATCGAGCCAACCGTGTTCGATGTGTCCAATCCCGCCGCGCGCATCGCGCGAGAAGAGATCTTCGGGCCGGTGCTGTCGGTGCTGACCTTCGACTCGGTCGATGATGCCGTACGCATTGCCAACGACAGCGAATACGGACTCGCTGCGGCGGTCTGGACCTCGAACCTGACCACCGCTCACGAAGTCTCGCGGCGTCTTCGTGCAGGCACGATCTGGGTCAACTGCTACGACGAAGGCGGTGACATGAACTTCCCGTTCGGCGGCTACAAGCAGTCCGGCAACGGGCGCGACAAGTCGCTGCACGCGCTTGAAAAGTACACCGAGCTCAAGTCAACGCTGGTGCGCTTGCGGTAAATCGAGCGCGCAACGCACGCGGCGCATGGCAGATAAGCCGCGTGTGCGCTCGAGGGTCTTCCTGTCACCAGCGCCGGGCAATCGTGCTTGGGCCGTGCATGGACCGGAATGAATCGAAACACGGCATTGAAGACGACCTCGTCATCAAGCATGGGCGCATCGCCGGCCTCTCATCTTTTTCCTACACACACCGAGATCATTTCCTGTCTCGCAATCCATAGCTGCTGACGAACGCCGGGCACGCGCCTGATAGCTGCCGCGTGCCCGCGCGCCCAGAATGGTTCTCTCGTTAATCATTATTGGACACAGAGAACCATGCCACCCGACGTTCACATCCCACCCAGTTCTTACCTTTCCTTTCTCGATCCAGAAGATCAGCAAGAGCTTTACGTCAAAGTGATGACCACCAAGCTCACACCGGAACGCAAAGCACAACTCGAGCACCACCGCGAAGTCGCCGAACGGATGCTCCGCGGCGAATTTGTCTCATTTCCGTTTCCTCGACCGAGATAGTTCCATGAAATCACGCGCCTTGTATCGCATCGATCAGGTGGCAGCAAAACGGCTGGAAGGGTTTCGTTGCGGCGATCCCAACCTTGATCAGTTCCTTGCTGAATACGCAATAGCGTATTCGCTAGCCGGGCTCACGCAGACGTTCATCATGATTGAACCCGACTGCGAGGTGCCCGTTGCGTACTTCAGCTTGTCTACCGATGGCATGCCACTCGACTTTGTTGAGCGCAACCGACTGAGTCTGGCATTCGATTGTTCGTTGAGCTTTTTCCCGTCCATCAAAATCACCAAGTTTGCCGTACGGGAGGATCTTCAATCGAACGGAATCGGAACCGACTTGATCGACACCATCGGAGGCCTGGCGCACACGCCCAACGTGTCTGCGCGCTTGCTCACCGTCGACGCCGCAAGCAACCCGAGAACGATAGCGTTCTATGAGCGCAACGGGTTCCGAACGAGCCGACGGCATGCAGACCGAGCGACCATGAGGAATTCGCGAAACCGGTCCGCTCAAGGCGATTCGCGCACGGTGCATATGTTCCGCGACCTATACGATCCGGAAGAAGCACATCCTCTTGCGTCGCGCTGGCCGCAGCCGCTCAAAGTTGAGGATCGGTTACCCGCTGGATGGAGTTCCCGTCCCACGAGGCCGCTTACAACCCGAACGCCGTCGAGCGTGTGGCAATAGCGTTGGCTTGTTTTGGCGAGCCGTCGACATCGCCTCCCGTCTCGTCGGCCTATTTTGAAAGCACAGTAACCACCGCCTTGTCCCGCAACGACTTAGCGGCCTTCTCCCTGGGTTATCCACAGATTTACGCACCTCATCTGTGGGTAACCGGGTACTTGCTCACAGGCCAGTTCGAAAAAGCGTTTCACAAGTGAACACATTTCATTTTTGTGTCTGCATTGGGCGATTGACGTACGCGTCGGGAGACCCATCGAAATGATGCAGGCTAGATGTGTTTATTTATCGAAAAGCGGTTCCTCGACGTCGTCGACCTACGACACAATCGAGTTGATCTGCGCCATATTGGGCACGCTGCTCCGACAACGGAGACGCAGAACCGAGACCCACAAACGAGGCCCACAACCGAGACCGTGTGAATCAACTGCCCGCTCACACACCCAATGCTTCGCGAAGCCGGTGATAGAGAAAGCCGATTTCGAGCACAGGCCGGCGTAATGCCTCGCCACCCGGGAAGCGCTCATGCTTGATCCGTGTAAAGAGATCAAAGCGACTCGCCTGCCCCGCGATCGCCTCGGCCACAATGCGTCCCGCCATGCCGGTCAGTGCCACCCCGTGCCCTGAGAAGCCCTGCAGATAGTAGATATTCGGCGCGATCCGTCCGAAGTCCGGCGCGCGATTGCGTGTGACGTCGACAAAACCACCCCACGCGTACTCGATCTTCAGATCCGACAGCTGCGGATAGACCGTCAACATGCGTTGCCGCAGGATCGGCGCGATCGCATTCGGATCGACAAAGGCCGTCGTCGCACGTCCGCCGAAGAGCAAGCGGTCGTCAGCCGACACACGGTAGTAGTCGAGAAAGAAATTGTTGTCGCACACTGCGGCGCGGTCGCGCACTAGGCTCGATGCGCGATCCGGATCCATGCGTTCGGTCGCAACGATAAACGACCCGATTGGCGCAATCCGGTCATGCACCTTGGGCAGCACGCGGCCGATGCTCGCATTGCCGGCCACCACCACAAACGAACATTCGATATCGCCGTGTGCCGTCCGAATGCGGGGCTTTGCGCCCTCGACGATCTGCGTCACCGGCGTATGCGCATACAAGCTCGCGCCCGAACGCCTGACGGCGTCCGCGAGGCCGAGGCAATACTTGAGCGGATGCAAGTGCCCGGAGAAGCTGTCGTGCACTCCGCTCAGGTAATGATCGGTATCGATATGGTCGTTCGCGTCTTCGACCCAGGTCAGGTGCGAGTAGTCGAATCGCTTGCTGGCCGTATCCATCCACTCGCGCAGATCAGGGATACGCTTGGTATGCGTGGCGACGGTTAAATATCCACTCGTGAAATCGCATTCAATCGAATACTTCGACATGCGTTCGCGCACGAGGGACACGGCATCGACCGACATGCGCCATGCGCGTTTCGCATCTTCACCAAGCTGCGCGACAATTGTGTCGTCATTGGCAAAGCCGACAAGGCATTGCCCGCCATTGCGACCCGAGGCACCCCATCCGGGTTCATGTGCATCGACGACCGCGACCGAGAAGCCCTTCGCACGCAGATCGAGCGCGGCCGAGAGTCCTGCAAACCCGGCTCCGATCACGCAGACATCGACCTGGGCATTGCCTTGCAACGGCGCATCGGCCGGAGGCCGCGTCACGGTCGCTTCGTAAAAGGAACGCCGGGTCAGCGGATCGTCATCGAGCGCTTGCACAGTCATATCGCTTGTCGCGGGTTGAAGTGAACGCAACATGATCGGCGTGTCATCCGTGCTTGGCAAGCCGCCGTATCGCAAGATGCTGCGAAACAACGACTGCCACTCGAGAGTCCGTTACTGATGACTGGCATACCACGGCTCAAACTCACCGTCCGATGCATCATGGCCACGACTTCATCGCCACGACCTTGACGCGCTACCCTCAATCACTACATCTCATCCGCCTGCGTGACCTCGGCCGACGGCGTGCTGTCCGCCGAGAGCTGCATGAAGATCCAGGCCGACGCGGACGTGATGATCCCGACACAAATAAACGTCAGATGGAATGCGGGCAACGCATTCGCATAGTCGACTTCACGGCCCATATGCGCACGAAAGGTCTGCAGCAACGCCCCGGCAGACGTGACGGCCAGACTCATCGACAGCATCTGCACCATCGACAGCAGACTATTGCCGCTGCTGGCGCCGCCCCGGCCCAGATCCTTGAGCGTCACCGTGTTCATGCCAGTGAACTGGATCGAATTGACTGCACCGAACAGCGCGAGCTGAATCAGCATGAGCCATATCGGTAACGCTGGTGAAATCGCCGCGAACGACGCGATCGCCACACCCACGAGAAATGTATTGGTCACGAGTACACGCCGATACCCGTAGCGCTCGATCAGCCGAGTCGCGAGCCGCTTGGACAACATACCCGCGAAGGTGATGGGCAGCATCATCAGCCCGGCCTCGATCGGCGTGTAGCCGAGACATACCTGCAGCACCAGCGGAATCAGAAACGGCATACCGCCGTTGCCAATGCGAGCGAACAGGTTACCGAGCAAGCCCACGCTGAAGGTGTGGATTTTGAAGAGGTTCAGCGAAAACAAAGGCTCCGGATGTCGCGTCGCATGGAGGCCATATGCCGTCAGTGCGGCCAGTGCGCCGATCAGCAGCATGAGCACCGTGGCATGCTCGAAACCCAGCTCGGCGAGTCCGTCCAGCGAGAACGAGATCGCGACCATAAACAGCGCAAGCAGCACATAGCCGCTCATATCGAACCGGCCCATCCCGCTTTGCTTGCTGTTGGGCATATAGACGATCGTCGCGATGCCACCGATCACCCCGACGGGCACGTTGATCAGAAAGACCCAGTGCCACGAAAAAGTCTCGGTCAGCCAACCGCCAAGCGTCGGGCCGATCAGCGGCCCGATCATGCCCGGGATCGCCACAAAGCTCAGCGCTTGCAGATAACGGTCTTGCGGAAAGGTCCGAAGAACGGCAAGACGTCCAACCGGCAGCAGCATTGCGCCGCCGACTCCCTGCACCACGCGTGCCGCGACCAGCGCGTCGAGCCGGTTGGCCATCGCACAGAAGATCGAGCCCAGCACGAACAGGATGATGGCCGATTGAAAGATGCGCCGGGTGCCGAAGCGGTCGGCCAGCCAGCCCGACGCCGGAATCACGACCGCCATGGTCAGTGAATAACCGATGATGACCGACTGCATGCGCAGCGGGCTTTCGCCAAGGCTCTGCGCAATCGGCGGGAGCGCGGTGTTGACGATCGTCGAGTCGAGCGTCTGCATGAAGAACCCGACGGCAACCACCCACAACATGATGGTCAGCGATCGATCCTGCTCCCGTGTCACAGTCATCGTTCGTAAGGGGCGGGCTAACGGAACAATGATTTTACGCGAGCGACTCTGTGGACGTAGGTCGTCGTCGGTCTTGCCGTAGCCGACATAGCCGCCCAATTCGAGCCGCAGCGGTAAAGGCCTGCTGGCGCGACGGATACGCCTTCTCGGCTCAACGCCGTTTGTGACGCGGGACAAGGGACACGGAGATCGGAACCCGCTTCGCTCGATCGCACAGCGACGCGCCGTCGGCTGACGCCGGCTGGTGATGCGAGCGACACCGCCTCGACGCCGTCGCTCTCCTCGAACCCGGACTGGCTGGACTAACCGACCTGCCGACGGGCGATCGGCGTTTCCGGTGTCGGATACCCTGCCTTGCCGAAGGTATCGATGATCGTCCGATTGGTATCGAAGTACACCTGCCAGTAATTCGCGTTGTCCGTATAAGGCCGTACGGCAAGCAGCGGCCCCTCGGGTGTGAACGACAGCACCTCGACGTCAGGCGCAGGCGTTTCCTTGACGTTCGGAATGGTGGCGATCGCCGCCTTGAGCCGTGCCATCGCGTCGAGCGGATCGACGCCATTGGCGATCTTCGCGGTCAGCTCGACACGCCGGTAAGGCTGCACGCTGAAGTTCGAGATCGTGTCGGAGAAGATCTTGTTGTTGCCGATGATGGTCGTCACGTTGTCGGGCGTCAGCAGCGTCGTGCCGAACAGGCCAATCTCGGTGACGGTGCCGGTCACGCCGCCGCCGGTGATGAAGTCCCCGACTTTAAACGGACGCAACACCTGCAGAAACAGCCCCGCCGCAAAATGGGCAAGCAATCCGCCCCACGCCGCCCCGATCGCCAACCCGGCACCGGCAAGCAGGGCCGCAAAGGACGTGGTCTGAATGCCGAAGACCTGCAGGATCGCCAGCACGAGCAGCAGCGTCAGCAGCCCGGCGAGGATCGAGCCCAGATAGTGCGCGAGCGTCGGGTCGACGCGGCCGTTGCGCGACAGCGCGCTGCGCATGACCCGAATGATCAGGCTGATGATCCAGCGCCCGATAATCCAGATCACAATGGCCGCGACCACCTTGATGCCGAAGTCGATGCCGCGCGTCATCAGGAATACGCGTACGGTTTCAAGATCCATGGCTTTCTCGCTGAGGAATCACATCCACCGCAACGCCGGGCGCGATGCGTGCTGTACGAAGTTATACGTGAGCCATTCAGGCCGTGCAAGGCGGGAGCCAGCGCATACGATTGTCGCGCTAATGAATGACGGCTTCGAGACGGAAGGTATGAACCGGAACGGGCGATTGATTCGCCTGTCGGCGAGAGGCACCGGACGAGCCGAATGGCCGTGGTCAGGCGACTGGCTTTGAACAGGCTACTGGTCTTGAGAAAGGCCACTGGTCTTGAGAAAGGCCACTGGTCTGGGACAGGCTAAAGGCTGAGAGCACGGTCGCAAGCACAAGCTTCGCCAACCCAGGCCCGAAGTCGATACATGCATTTATTTTCAGTTAATGTATCGGCCTCGAACACGCAATCCACGTAGTCCAGGCGATTCACGTTGCGCACGCGAACCGCGTCTTCGTTCAAGAGGTCTGTCGTCATCATGCTGGACGCCTTTTCGCATCACTCCCCTTACCCGTCCCGACGCAGCGTCGTGTACTCCCTGGGCGGCATGGTCGCGACCTCGCAGCCAGTTGCCGCGCAAATCGGCCGCGACATGCTGGCGCGCGGCGGCAACGCCATCGACGCCGCCATCGCCGCGGCGGCCGCGCTGACCGTTGTCGAGCCCACGAGCTGCAGTATCGGCGGCGATGCGTTCGCGATCGTCTGGATCCGCGACCCGCTGACCGGCAAAGGCACGTTGCACGGACTCAATGCAAGCGGCCCGGCCCCGGCGGGCCTTTCGCTCGAGCAAATCCGCTCGGCCGGTCACGAAACGATGCCATGGCATGGATGGATGCCAGTAACCGTGCCGGGCTGTCCGGCCGCGTGGGCCGAGCTGTCACGGCGCTTCGGCAAACTGCCGTTCAAGGAACTGCTGGCGCCGGCCGTCTTGCTTGCACGCGACGGCTTTGCCGTGACGCCGGTCATCAGTCAGCTCTGGCAGAAGGCCGACACGCAGTTTCGCAAGAACGACATGCTGCGCGACATCGTGGGTGACGACGTCGCACGTCGCTGGTTCGAAGTCTTCACGCCGAACGGTCATGCGCCGCGCGCAGGCGAGATTCATCGATGGGAAGCGCAGGCTCGAACGCTGGAAGAACTGGCCGACACGCAATGCGAAAGCTTCTATCGTGGCGGCCTCGCACGCACCATCGACGCGTTTTCGCGCGACAGCGGCGGCTATCTGCGCGAAAGCGATCTTGCAAGCTATGCACCTCAGTGGGTCGACCCGATTTCGATCGACTATCGAGGCTATCGCGTCTGGGAGATTCCACCCAACGGCCAAGGGCTCGTCGCCCTGCTCGCGTTGAATATCCTCAAGGGCTTCGACGATCTGCACAGCCGCGAGCATCCGGCCACGCTCCATCGCCAGCTCGAGGCCATGAAGCTCGCCTTTGCCGACGGCCAGCACTACATCACCGAAGCCGATCGCATGAAAGTCCCGCTCGATGCGCTGCTCAGCGACGACTATGCCGCACGGCGCCGCGCGCTGATCGGCGACCTCGCGTCAGATCCGCTGCACGGCGATCCGGTGGCGGGCGGCACGGTGTATCTCGCCGCAGCCGATCGTGACGGCAATATGATTTCGTTGATCCAGAGTCACTATCGCGACTTCGGTTCCGCGATGGTCGTGCCGGGCACCGGGATCGTGCTGCAAAACCGCGGCGCCAGTTTCGATCTCGACCCCGCCCACCACAACGCGTATGCGCCGGGCAAAAAGCCCTACCACACGATCATTCCCGGATTTCTGACGCGCGATGGCGAGGCACTCGGCCCGTTCGGCGTGATGGGCGCCTTCATGCAGCCGCAAGGGCATGTGCAGGTGCTGATGAACCTGATCGACTTCGGCCTGAATCCGCAGGCCGCACTCGATGCGCCGCGCTGGCAATGGTTCGGCAAGCGCCGCTTCGGTTTCGAGCAAGGCTATTCGAACGCGCTCGTGCACGAGATGGCGGCGCGCGGACACGACGTCTACGTCGATCATCATTCGACCGACTATGGCCGCGCCCAGATCATCCTGCGCGACCCCGTCACCGGCGTCTTCTGCGGCGGTACGGAGCCGCGCACGGATGGCGTCGTCGCTGCGCTTTGATGCCGAGCTTGAAATAGATGCTTGAATCAAGCACGGGCCGAGCGCTGTATCGACCCGTGCGCGACACGAACACAGAGCGCGCCGGAGTGGGCCAGGCTGGCTAGACGCTAACGCTGGAACCCGTACACCGGACCAATTCCAAGCAGACCCGTGAGTTCGTCGAGTGCCGTGCGCACTTCGACGAGCAGTTGCGGATCGGCCAGGTCATCAAAGCCAAGTCGATCGCGGTAGTGCCGCTCGACCCACGCCGTCAGCGTGTCGTACAGCGCGTCGTTCATCCAGACACCCGGCGCAACCGCGTCGATCTCGGCCTCGTTGAGCGCGACACGCAAACGCAGGCAAGCGGGCCCACCACCGTTACGCATGCTCTCGCGCAGATCGAAGACACGGTATTCGGCAATCGGACCACCCGACTCGACCAGGCGATCGAGGTACGCAGCGACACGCGTGTTCTCACGGCATTCCTGCGGCACGATAAGCACTTGCTTGCCATCGCCGCGCGCAAGCAGCTGACTGTTGAACAGATACGACCCGACCGCGTCCGCGACCGTGACATCCGAGTCGGGCACCTCGACCGCTTCGAACGTCACGCCGGTACGCGCCAGCTTCTCGCGCAGCGCTTCATAGACCGACGCCTGATCGACAAACGCGTGCGCATGGCAGAACAAGACCTGCTGATTGCCGACCGCAATCACGTCGTTATGAAACACGCCCGCATCGATGACGTCGGGTCGCTGCTGCGCGTAGACGACCGCGTCGTCCGACAAACCATGGCGGCGCGCGATCGCCTGACTCGCCTCGAGCGTCTGCCGCGCGGGATACTTCACCGGTGCAGCCGCACCACCGTACACGCGACGGCCATACACGAAGAACTCCACGCCGCGCGCATCGTAGTCACCGCAAAACCGCGTGTGATTCGCCGCGCCTTCGTCGCCAAGCACCGGTGTGCCGGGCAACGCAGGATGCACCGCGAAATGGCGTTCGTCATGAAAGATGGCGCCCAGCAGGCGCTGCGTCGTGACGTGCTCGATCGAGCGATGCAGATTGAAGGCAAGATTCGCCGGCGTAAAGTGCACACGCGCGTCCGCCGTGTCGCCCGACGGACTGACCGTGGCCGCATTCGCGGCCCACATCGCCGAGGCCGAGCTTGCCGCCGACAGCAGCTCAGGGGCCATGCGCGCCGCTTCACGAATCACATACGCATCGTCGCCTTTGAAGCCCAGCGTGCGAAGCAGATCGGTCGACGGACGCTCATGCGGCGGCAGCACGCCTTGACGATAACCGAGCGCCGCGAGTGATTTCATTTTATGCAGGCCCTGCAGCGCAGCCTGCTTCGGATTGGCCAGGCGCTTCTCATTGGCCTGCGACGCGACGTTGCCGAACGACAGGCCTGCGTAGTTGTGGGTCGGGCCGACGAGACCGTCAAAGTTGGCTTCCGTTGCGTGTTTCGTCATCGTTTGCATAGTTAGTGAGCCTGAACCGGAGATGACGGCACCTGCACGAGCACGCGAACCTGCATGCCATCCGATACCTTGAGTGCAGCCTTCTGCTCCGCGTCGAGCGCAATCGTATCGCCGCTGATACCCACCGTCGCTGCGATAACGCGAAAGTCTTCGATCGACAGATTGGACACGAGGCATTTGAGTGGATGCGACGCACCGTTCAGTACGCCGATACCCGCCACATCGACGCCCTCCCCGTCCGAACCCGCAGCGCCGACCGTCAGCAGACGGCTCGCTCGCACCGTTCGCAAATCCGAGGTGTGGCATTCGAGCACGGGCCCCGCATCGAAAATGTCGACGTGGTTCTCGTAGCGCAGCCCTTCGGCTTCCAGCATGCGCCGCGCGGGCAGCGTGTCCTTGTGCGTGACCGCAATGGCTTTCTGCGCGGTCTCGGGCAACAGTCGCACATAAACCGGATGCCGCGGCATCAGCTCGGCGATAAACGCCTTCTTGCCTTGTGCACTCAGATAATCCGCGGCATTGAAATCGATTTGATAAAAATGCGAACCCAGTGCCTGCCAGAACGGCGATTCGCCGTGTTCATCGAAATATCCGCGCATTTCCGCGCAAATCCGTTCCGGAAAACGGTTTTGAAACTGCGCGATAAACATGAATCGCGAACGCGACAATAACCCGCCCGCGCCGTGAGCGCGCGCACGCGGACTCAGGAATAACGAACACAGCTCGGCATAGCCGGTCAGGTCGTGCGAAATCGTCAGCAGCGACGTACGCGACCAGACGTTGAGTTCCTTGCTCGCGTGCACGACCGTGCTCACACGGTAGTTGTAGAACGGCAGCTCGAGCCCGACCGCTGCTTCGAGCCCGCAGACGCCGATCACTTCGCGCGTCGACGTGTCTTCCATGACGAACAGATAACCCTGTTCATAGAGCGCGGCGTCGCCACGCACGGTGCGCACGATGCGGTCGATGCGTGCCGCGATCGCGGCACGATCGGGCTTGAGCGTCGTCAATCCGGGGCCGGTTTCATTGGCCAGCGCCAGAACGGACTCGAGGTCACTCGTCTGGACACTGCGGACAACCATCATTGCTTATCTCCTGCTCGGTCGGGCGGGACCTTCGGACCGGCTTGCTCACGGCAATTTGTGATCGCCGGGCAAAACAACCGGAATGATAAGCGAGACGGCGCGCCGGAGGAAACCGGCGTCAGGCGTCGAAGCGGAACAGCTGGCTTTCGTCGCCGAGCACGGGGTCGCCGTGCGGCGGGCGTGTCGGCGATCGCAGCAACGCGACCGCATGGTCGGGCAGCACGGGTTTGGAGAGCAGGTAGCCCTGGGCGTAGCCGCAGCCGCTCGCCCGCAGGATCGACAACTGGCCTGGCGTCTCGACGCCTTCGGCAACCACGCCGTAGCCGAGTCCCTTGGCCAGCAGGATCACGCCGCGCACGATACCGGCACGCGAAGGACGCGTTTCGAGCTCGCTGACGAACGAGCGGTCGATCTTGAGCCGGTCGATTTCGTAGGTGTCGAGGTACGACAGGCTCGAATATCCCGTGCCGAAGTCATCGATGGCGATACGAATGCCGTGATTGCGCAGGGTCTGAAGCTGCGACAAGGTGCGCGAGGTGTTTTGCACCAGCGAGCTTTCCGTGATCTCGAGTTCGAGCCAGTGCGCTTCGATGTCATGCCGGCGCAGCGTATCGAGCACGACGCCCACGAAGTCGCCGCTCGCGAACTGCTGGGCGGCGACGTTGACCGACACCGCGACCAGCGGCACGCCGGCGGCGCGCCACGCCGCAAGCTGGGCGAGCGCTTTGTCGAGCACGTACTCGCCAAGCCGCCCGATCAGTCCATGCTGCTCAGCGATCGGAATGAACTCCCCGGGCATGAATAGTCGACCGTGCGCGTCGCGCCAGCGAACGAGCGCTTCGAGCCCGGTCAGCTGGTGCGTCGTCAGCGAATACTGCGGCTGGTAGACCAGATAGAGTTCGTTGTCCGCGAGCGCGCGGCGCAGCTTGTTCGACATGCCGAGGCGCGCTTCGATCTCGCGCCCGAGCGACGGCTCGAACACGCGCGAGCAATTCCGCCCATCGGCCTTGGCGAGATACATGGCGGCATCCGCGCATCGCAACAGATCCGACGCCGAGCGTGCATGCAGCGGGCACAGCGCCACGCCGATACTGCCGTCGACATGCAGCTCGCTCGTGCCGCTGAACACGGGTTCACCGACGGCATCGAGCACATCGCGGCACAGGATTTCCACGTGCGCGGCGTCGTATCCCGCGGCGGCGATCACAAACTCGTCGCCGCCGTAGCGTGCAATCAACACGTCACGCGGCAGGCGTTCGCGCAAGCGCTTCGACACCTCGCGCAGCACGGCATCGCCGGTGGCATGGCCGAGGGTGTCGTTGATGTACTTGAAATGGTCGAGATCGAGGAACAGCACGACACAGCTGCTGCCCGAATCCGACGCCTGACTCAGCATCGCATCGAGACGCTCGAGCAGTTCGTTGCGATTCGGCAGCAACGTCAGCATGTCGTACTTCGCCTGCTGCCGCAGACGCTCGCGTGAAGCGAGCAGCTCGCTGACGTCGTTGAGCACGACGACATAGTGCGCGGGTGCCGACGCGCCGTCGACGACCGCCGAAATGCACAGCTGCACGCCGATCTGCGCGCCCGACTTCGCCCGCAGATGCACCAGGCGCTGATAGCGGCCGGTCTGCTCGAGCGTCGCACGCATCTCCGCGACGTCGGCCGGGTCGGCCAGCACCTCGCCCTTCATGCCGATCAGTTCGTCGTTCGCGTAGCCGAGCATCGCCGACACCGCCGGGTTCGCATACTCGATCAGTTCGGCCCCGTCATCATTCAGACGGCTGATCAGCACGCCGTTCGGACTGTCTTCAAGGGCCTGGCTCAGCAGACGCAACTGATGGTCGGACATCGCCAGTGTGTTCATGGCGTCGAGTTCCGACTGACGCGTCGCGACGAACCGCGAGAACAACGCGAGCAGCACGAGATTCGTGACGATCACCGAGCTGAGCAGAAACCCGACAACCCAGTATGACCAGCCGAACACGCTGTTCATGGCGTGCGTCACGCGCTCGCTTTCGATATTGCGTTCGACGGCAATCTGCGAAAGCACAGCGTTGAGGCGGACGTTGAGTGGCATCAGCCCGGCCGTGCCGCCACTGGTGAGCGTCTCCTTGCCGCGCCAGCGGTCGAGTGTCTGCCGGGCGGATTCGAGATATTGCTCCGTCAGGTCCCGCAGGCTGAGTCCGTCCTTGGTCACCGCGCGTGTGGCCGGCTCGAGCGCCGACAGTTCGTCGAGTGCGCGGCGCGCGTTCGCGTAGCGCTGCAACTCGAGCGAATGCTCGCCGATGACAATGGGAGCGGCGATGCCGGACGACACCGCCGAGTTGACCTGGAGCAACGCGTCCTGCAGCGAATCGAGCGCCTGTTTCGCCGCCGCGGTCTGAACGAGTTCCGACTGCGAGCGCCGCTCCGATTTAATGCAGAAATAGGCGACGCTTGCGTCGAATGCGGTCGCGAGAATGATCAGGAACAGGACATAAGTCCAACCCGATTTCGCCGGCGCCTTCGCGCGTCGCGTGAATTTTTCCGGTAGCCGCATGAAGGTCAGGAAAAGGCGCAATCAACATTGCCTAAAACCTTATTTACGGCACTCTGAATTTAAAATCGAGCGTACGAATGTACGTACTTACCCTGCCCTGATACGCGTGAATGGAATGAAGCGGTACTTTTGCCCGGTTCCAATGAAACAAATCCGCTCGATTCGGTGAATCGTGCGGATTTGTTTATTACGCAGCCGAGAAACATTCACGCATATCGTGAATGTCGGACGCCGTGAACCTCGTTATTGCGCGGCCGCCGGTACGCGGCTCTTCGACGGATGGCCGGCGCTGCCTTCCTGCAGCCAGTAACCAAGCGCCATAAAGATCGCGCCGCCAGCCAGATTACCCAGCGTCACGAACACTTCGTTATGCACGGCACCGGCCAGCGTGATCTCCGCCGGATGGTCGGCCATCAGCGCCAGGGCGAACACGAACATATTCGCGACGCTGTGCTCGAAACCGCTCGCAACAAAGGCGAATACCGGCCAGAAAATCAGGCCCAGCTTGGCGCCGTCATTGTTGGTGCGCGACGCCATCCAGATCGCAAGGCAGACGAGCCAGTTGCACAGCAGTCCCTTGGAGAACAGCGCAAGACCCGGCGCCGCCATCTTGGCTTCGACGGCCTTGAAAAACACCGGTGCGCCGTCGGTCAGCAGCACCCCGCCGCCGGCTGCATGCAACAACGCGGCAAGGATCACGGACCCGATCAGATTGCCGACCCAGCACACGACCCAAACCAGCACGACGCCACCGACGCCGGTCTCGCCTCGCAACAACGCGAGAGGCATATACATCGCCGTACCCGTGAAGAGATCCGAACCGGCGAACACGACGATCGTCAGCGCACAGGCAAACACCGCGCCCATCACCAGGTGGACATACGCGGGGTCGACGTGCGAGCCGACGGAGAACATCAGAATGTCGCCGAATCCGATATAGGCACCCGCCATCGCCGCACCGATAAGAAATGCGACCGGTGAGCGCAGAATCAAGGCAACCCGCGATGCGCCTGCCTTGGCGAATTTATCAATGCTGTCTGCGTACATCATTGCTCCGTTATTATCTTGTCTCTCGCGAGTGCGCGAGACGGGAATTCAAACTGGCGCGTAGGATAAAGCCGCAAATATCGACGGGGCATTCTGATTTCGCATCGCGCCAACTGTACTCCCCGGAGCCACCATGCTCTGTACTCCTTTTCGCGGGGGATGGACCTTTAAGCTTCGAAACTGTAAGCCGTTAACTTAGTATTCCCTGTGCCAGCATGCCGGCGTCGTCGATATCCGCGCCGAATGGGGAAACACAAAAAATAACGCGGCGGAAAAACCGAGCACTACATGTCGAAAAGCAAACCGGAAGCACGCATCGAGGCCTACACCCATCCGGCCGCAGGCTGGGGTGCACTCAAGCAAGTCGCGATCAACCTGATCCGCGAACGCGTACCGGGCGGGAACTATCGGACGCTGCTCAAGCAGAATCAACCTGATGGTTTCGACTGCCCCGGATGCGCATGGCCGGACCGCGAACACGCGTCGACCTTCGAGTTCTGCGAGAACGGAGTCAAAGCGGTGGCCGCGGAGGCCACCAGCAAGCGTGTGACACCGGAGTTTTTCGCCCAGCACACGATCGCCGAGCTGATGCTCCAATCGGATTTCGAACTCGAAGGCCACGGCCGTCTGACGGATCCGATGGTCTACGACGCAGCGAGTGACAAATACGTCCCGATCAGTTGGGATGCGGCCTTCGCGCTGATAGCACGTCATCTGCACGCGCTCGACGATCCGAACCAGGCCGCCTTCTACACGTCGGGCCGCGCGAGCAACGAAGCCGCGTTTCTGTACCAGCTCTTCGTACGCTTGTTCGGCACCAACAACTTCCCCGACTGCTCGAATATGTGCCACGAGCCGACGAGCCGGGGCCTGCCGAAGACCGTCGGGATCGGCAAAGGCACGGTCACGCTCGACGACTTCGAGCATTGCGACACGATGCTGATCTTCGGTCAGAACCCGGCGACAAACCATCCGCGCATGCTCGGCGAGCTGCGTGAAGTGTCGCGGCGCGGTGCGACGCTCGTGTCGATCAACCCGCTGCGCGAGCGCGGTCTCGAACGCTTTGCGAGCCCCTCCCACCCGGCGGAAATGCTGACCGGATCGAGCACGCCGATCTGTTCGGTATTTATCCGGCCCAAGCTCAGCGGCGACTTTGCGTTGATCAAGGCGGTCGCGAAGCGCGTGCTCGAACTCGACGACGACGCCGTGGCAAGCGGCGCACCTCGCGTGCTCGACCTCGGCTTTATCGAGGAGCACACGACAGGATTCGACGACTTTGCGGCGGACCTGCGCGCGGAAAACTGGGACACGCTAATCGAAGAATCGGGCGTGCCGCGCGACGATATCGAGCAACTGACGTCGATCTACGTCAAGGGCGAACGCGTGATCTGCACGTGGGGCATGGGCCTCACACAGCACCGCCAGGCCGTGCCGGCCATTCAGATGTTGTCGAACCTGATGATGATGCGCGGCAATATCGGCAAACGCGGCGCCGGGCTGTGCCCCGTGCGCGGACACTCCAACGTGCAGGGCGACCGCACGATGGGCATCGAGGAAAAGCCTTCGAAGGCGTTCCTCGACCGGCTCGGCAAGGTCTACGCGTTCGAACCTCCGCGCGAGCATGGCTACGACGTGGTCGAAACGATTCAGTCCATGCTCGAAGACAAGGTCAAAGTCTTTGTCGCCCTCGGCGGCAATTTCGCGATCGCGACGCCCGATACCCCGCGGACATGGGAAGCGTTGCAATCCTGCGCGCTGACCGTGCAGGTGACGACCAAGCTCAACCGCAGCCACCTCGTGCACGGGAAGGACGCGCTGATTCTGCCGACGCTCGGCCGCACGGAAATCGACGTGCAAGCCGGTGTTGCTCAAGGCGTCACGGTTGAAGACTCGATGAGCATGGTTCACATCTCGTACGGGATGAACAAGCCGGCCTCGACGAACCTGCTCTCGGAAATCGCGATCGTTGCGCGCATGGCTGAAGCGACGCTCGGCAGCGCGAAGGCCGACTGGGCTGGCTACACGAACGACTACGCAAAGATTCGCGACGCGATCGAACAGGTCATCGACGGCTTTCACGACTACAACGCACGCGTGGCCAAACCCGGCGGCTTCCACCTTGGCGTCGCATCGCGCGAGCGGGTGTGGAAAACCGCGAGCGGCAAGGCGCAGTTCATTGCGCACGCGGTCGACCTCGATACGCCGATTCATCGCGCACGCGCGCGCTACGGCGAACGCCTGATGACGCTGATGACGACGCGTTCGCACGACCAGTACAACACCACGATCTATGGTCAGGACGACCGCTATCGCGGTGTGTTCGGACAGCGCCGCGTGGTATTCGCGCATCGTGACGATATCGCGATGCTCGGTTTGTCCAACGGCGACTGGGTCGATCTCACGAGCGTATGGGACGACGGCATCGAGCGCAGGGCCGACCGCTTCAGGCTCGTGGAATATGACATTCCTCGTGGCTGCCTCGGCGCCTACTATCCGGAGACGAATCCGCTCGTGCCGCTCGAGAGCTTCGCGATCGGCGCAGGCACGCCGGCGTCGAAATCGATCCCCGTGCTGATGACGCGGTCGTCGGGTACCCTCGTCGCGCAACCCTACTTTCCGGACTAAGAAGCGATCGATCCGAGTCCGGCGCATCGGTCGCATCGTATGCGCAGCCCCATCGCGCACTACGATCCCGCGCCGGACTGAACCTTTAACAAGCGGCCCACAAGGCCGCCTGGGACGGATGCGCTGTCGACCACGGCGCATCCGTCACACCACGCCGCCCCCCTTCCACGCAGCGACTGCCGCAACGCCGTTGCAGCCATGCCCCCTTTCAGTTCGACAGACCCGCGCACGAGCAGGCACAATGCGGCCATGCCGAAGCCCACACCCACTTTCGTCGTTCGAATCGAGCCCGCCGGATGGGAGTTCTCCGCGCCAGGCGATCGCCCGATCATGCAGGCCGCCCGCGAGGCGGGCTACCTGATGCCGGCGTCATGCCGCAATGGCACGTGCCGCACCTGCATGTGCAAGCTCGTCAGCGGCAGCGTGCGTTATACGATCGAGTGGCCCGGCATCAGTACCGATGAAAGCGACGATGGCTGGATTCTGCCTTGCGTCTCGGCTGCCGAATCACCGCTTGTGATCCATGTGCCGCATGCAAGGCTGAAGTCCGAGGTCGACGCGATGCTCGCGCAGTCGATCACGCGGCAAAAGCGCTTCTGAGTCGCGTCCCCCTCACGCGCTCTCGCTGCACGCGCGCCGCATGGGTTCGATAATCTCGATGTGTGCCGGTCACTCCGCGGCGCCCGCCCCTGTTACGCGATCGCCAATCAGATCGTCACACGTCCGTCGATGCACGTGACCGACGCTCCACCCACCCAGATGTCGTCACCGACCTGTTCGATGAACACGCGGCCCTTGCGCCCGAGCGCCGTACCCTGACTTGCCACATACTGCGCCGGCGCACGACCGCTGCCGATCAGCCACTGTGCGAGGCTCGCGTTGAGACTGCCCGTCACGGGGTCTTCAGCCATGCCCTCGCCCGCGATAAACGCACGCACTTCGAACTGCGCGTCGCCGCCCGTCCAGGGCGCGACGACCCCCAGCTTGAGTCCGCCGAGCTCGTTGTAATCCGGCTTCAGCGACAGCACCGTGTCGCGATCCTTGAGCATGACCGCGATCCAGCCCGGACCGTTATCGACCCACTGGGTACCGACAACGTCCTCGCGTGCGATCCGCAAGCCGGCAACGATGCGCTCGACGATGCCCGCGTCCGGTTCACCGCTTCGAATCAGCGGCGGTGCCGCAAATGCGAGCCGCGTGCCGTCCCTGCGCAGCTTGACGAGACCAACGCCGCACTCCTGCACGATCACATCGCCTCGGGGCTGACCACCCGCCTCGAGCCACGCATGGCAGGTGCCGATCGTCGGATGACCGGCAAACGGCAATTCGCGCTGAGTCGTGAAGATGCGCACGCGATAGTCGGCTTCGTCCGTCGTGGGTTTGAGCAGAAAGGTGGTTTCGCTGAGATTGGTCCAGCGCGCGAACGCGGCCATTTGATCGTCGCTCAGTCCGTCGGCGCCGAGCACCACGGCGAGCGGATTGCCCTTGAGCGGTTCGCTGGAAAAGACGTCGAGCTGCTTGAATGCGAATGAAGCCACCTTGCCTCCGTGTTGGTCAGGAATGGCCGGGCAAGCCGATGCGGCATGACCCGAAGCCCAATCTTATTTCACCCAACCCGAAGACCTTGCGCCATAGACAAACGAGGCCGCACGAACCGGTACAGCCATCGACTGTGCGCTGCACAGATCACTCAGCGCGTTCGTGCGGAGGCAGCGACGACGGCAGGCTGTCCGGGCTGTTGTACATCTGGTATCCGTACCACAGGCTTTCCGCGATCCGGGGAGCGAGCATGTCCGCGCGTGCGCGCATCCGTTCGTTATCGAGCGTGTGTGTCGTCCGATGGAACAGTTCAAGCCAGCGCTTGAACAGCTCCGGATTCAACTCCGGCAATTGCGCGTGCCGCGGCATCGGCGTGCCACGGTAACGCGCAGTGCCTCGCAACGTGGACGACCAGAAGTCCACCATTTTGGCGAGATGGGCATCCCAGTCCTTGACGTGCGCGTTGAAGATCGGCGCGAGCAGCGGATCTTCATGGACCTTTGCGTAGAAGGTGTGCACGAGGTAGGTGACCTCTTCTTCCGTGCACAGATCGGGTGGAGCTACCACGGCGCGTGTCCTTTCCATTCAACTTCGAGATTGTGTGATCGTACCCGAACCATAAACCGCCTCGACCGCCGTTCGTCGACTGGCCGGCTGGCCGGCATTGGCGCGCAAAGGCAATGCAACGCACGGCGCCCTCAAGGCAAGGTGCGAAATCGCGGCCCGCTGCGTGAACGCCGAACGTCTGCGTTCGCCAGGCGGACCGCACGACGATACGCTTACTCGAGCGCCGACGCCGGACCGAAGAACTCGAAGCGGCTGCGCTCACGCGGCACACCCAGGTCGTGCAGATGCTTGCGCACCGCCTTCATGAACGGCAGCGGCCCGAGGAAGTACACGTCGACGTCGCGCGACTCAGGCAGCCACTGCGCCAGCGTATCGCGGTCGAGCAGGCCCACCGCATGCGGCTCCGGCTGAGCGTCGCGACGTTCTGCGTAGCAGTAAAAGCGCTTGAGCTGCGGATGACGGTCGGCGAGACGATCGATCCATTCGCGGAACGCGTGCACCCCGCCGTGACGCGCTGCGTGGATAAAGTGAATCGGCCGGTTCGTCTTGAGTGCAACTTCAAGCATGGCCAGCGTCGGCGTGATGCCAACCCCGCCGCTAATCAGCACAAGCGGACGTTCCGCATGTTCGAGCGTGAAGTCGCCAGCGGGCGGGAACAGGTCGAGCGTCGAGCCTTCGTTCACTTCGTCATGCAGGAACTTCGAAACCGTACCTTCCGGCTCGCGTTTGACGCTGATCCGATACTCGTGTGACGTGCTCGCAGCCGACAGCGAATAGTTGCGACGCTGCTCCGCCCCATTCACCACGACACGCAGGCCGATGTACTGGCCCGGATGAAACTCGAGGACCTCACCGCCATCGACAGGCTGCAGATAGAACGACGTGATTTCGTCGCTTTCACGCACTTTGCGCGCCACCTTGAAGGCACGCGCTCCACGCCAGCCACCCTTGGCTGCGGCGCGTTGATCGTAAATCTGCTTCTCCGCGCCGATCAGGATATCGGCGAGTTGCCCATAAGCCGCTGCCCACGCTTCAATGACGGCATCGGTGGCAATTTCAGGTCCGAGCACTTCACGAATGGCGCGCAGCAGACACGTGCCGACGATCGGATAATGCTCGGGTTGAATCTGCAGCGAAACGTGCTTGTTGATGATCTGCGAAACCAGGCCGCCGAGTTGTTCGAGCTGATCGATGTGGCGCGCATACATGAGCACGCCGTTGGCCAGTGCGCGTTGCTGCGAGCCGCTCGCCTGATTCGCCTGGTTGAACAGCGGGCGAACTTCGGGGTACTCGCGCAGCATGAGTTCGTAAAAGTGCTTGGTCAGGGCTTCGCCGCCGCTCTCGAGAAGGGGGACCGTGGCTTTGACGATGGTGCGATGTTCTTGGGAAAGCATAGTGGTTCGGCTCGTAGTCATTCGTTGTCGATCCCGCGTCGCGATAATCTGCAGGCGGGGCGCGACATACGTAATCCAACTTTCGTGCCAGCACCGTGCCTCAATGAAATCAGGCATTTAGGGTTAACCCGTGTTACATTCACCCATGGGTCACACTGACTCGACTGAGTCCGAATGACTCGCCGATGCTTTTAAGTTGGAACACGGCGACCCGTCGCCTGCCTGATCATGAATGCCAAGACGCTGCTCGATACACTGATTCCCCTCGTCGACGACCTGTCGCGCGAGATGTCTGAAGAACAACGGTATCAACGCCTGCTGGACGCCCTGCGCACGCTCTTTCCGTGCGACGCCGCAGCCCTGCTCCGTCTCGAAACGGACGTACTCGTGCCCGTAGCGATCAGCGGGCTTAGCAGCGACACCCTCGGGCGCCGGTTCCGCGTCACCGACCACCCGAGACTCCAGACGCTGCTCACAGCCGACGGCGTCACGCGTTTCGCCCCCGACTCAACCTTGCCGGATCCCTACGACGGCCTCGTTCAAAGCCATCTTGGCGAGCTCGAAGTGCATGACTGCATGGGATGCGCATTGCGCGTCGGTGATCGCTCGTGGGGACTCGTCACGCTCGACGCGCTCGACCCTTCACGCTTTGACTCCGTCGATCTCGATGCACTGCAGGCGTTCGCGAGCCTCGCATCGGCCACCGTCAACGTCGCCGACCACGTCAACGCGATGGCGCGCAGAAGCGAGCAGGAACACCAGCGCGCTGAGGCCTATCGTCTCGCAGCGAACGCACAGGGGGTCGACATGATCGGCCAGAGCGCTCCCTACAAGCGCATGCTCGACGATATCAAGGTCGTCGGCGCCAGCGAGCTCACGGTGTTGATTACGGGCGAAAGCGGCGTGGGCAAGGAGCTCGTCGCGCATGCGATTCACGCCGCGTCATCACGAGCCGATAAGCCGTTGATCAGCCTCAATTGCGCCGCGTTGCCTGAGACGCTCGTCGAAAGCGAATTGTTCGGGCATGTGAAAGGCGCGTTTTCGGGCGCCGTCAGCGATCGGCGCGGCAAGTTCGATCTCGCCGATGGCGGCACGCTGTTTCTCGATGAAGTCGGCGAACTTCCGCTCACGGTTCAGGCGAAGCTGCTTCGCGTATTGCAAAGCGGACAGCTGCAACGTCTCGGGTCCGATCGCGAGCATCGCGTCGACGTGCGCCTGATCGCTGCAACCAACCGCGATCTGGCCGAGGGCGTGCGCGAGGGCCGATATCGCGCGGACTTCTATCATCGGCTCAGTGTCTACCCACTCGCCGTACCGGCGCTGCGCGAGCGTGGCCGCGATGTGTTACTGCTCGCAGGCTATTTCCTCGAGCAAAACCGCGCACGTCTCGGCCTGCGCAGCATCCGCCTGTCGACGGATGCGCAAGCGGCCTTGCTGAACTACACGTGGCCCGGAAACGTGCGCGAGCTTGAACATCTGATTGGACGCAGTGCTTTGCGCTCGCTCGCAGCACGCGATGGCCGTTCGAGGATTCTGACGCTCACTGCCGCGGATCTGGATCTGCCCGATCACGAAATAGACCCTACGCGTCTACGTGTGCAGGCGAGCGACGCCGATATTGCCTTCGAAGTCGGCGGTGAATCGACGGAGCACGCCGTCGAACCGGGATCGACAACGCTGCGCGATGCACTACAAAACTTCGAGCGCTCGATGATCCGGCGAGCGCTCGAACTGAATGGTGCGAGTTGGTCGGCGGCCGCTCGCCAGCTCGGCATGGACCGAGCTAATCTGAAACGCAGCGCAAAACGACTGGGTATCGAGTAATGCCATGTCAGTGCGGCAAGCGTGAGCGTGCAGCGTCGAGTTGGGGCAGCAAACGGTCCAGCACGGCCGGCCGCGTCACAAATGGATTGCCGTCCACGATGAACTCGCGCAACCACCGGAGTTGGACCAGTTCGTCAGGCAACGCGGCCAAGTGGTTGTCGGAAAGGCCCAGTTTCCACAACTTCACGAACCGCGATATATCCGGCTTCAGACTAGCGATTGCATTGCCGGAGGCAACGTAGTGCATGAGCGTGTCGTTGCACGCCAGGTCCGTCGGCAGTTCCGTAAAAAGGTTGTAGGCAATACTGATGCTTTGCAGCTTTTCTGCTTTCATCAGCGGCCCCAGGCCTGACAACTGATTGTTGCTCAAGAACACCGACCGCAGCTGAGGCATCTCTTCAACGACGTGAGGGACTTGGGTCAGCTCGTTGAGAGAGAGATCGAGAGCACTGAGTACTGGCAGCTTGGGGGCTTCACGTCCCGACACGACAAGGTCGTGATGGGTCAGCGCATTCTGCGACAGATCGAGCCGCACGAGACCGGGGACATCCGACAGTTCAACATGTGTCAGGCCACCCGCGCTGTACGATAGCGAAGTGAGTCTTGGCGCGTTATGCACACGCATCGCGAGCGCACGCACCGACGTCAGATCGACGTACTCAAGATTCGCAGCGTCTGCAATCTCGATCGAGCCGAGTGTCGGTAGTGCTCCCAGGTTATGTTGCACACGGGTCCCGATGCGGATCACGTCGCCCCCCACGATTCGCAAGTTATTCATGGCGGAGAGGTTAAGGGGATCTATGACAAGGGTCGCACCGGGCCGCATGACAAGCGTTTCAATGCTCGAAGGTCTGAGCCAGACGGGAATCTCCTGCAGTACAACCTCACTGAGGTCCAGCGTGGGTGCACCGAAGTGATAGGCAAGACGGATTTCACGCACTAGCGCATCGCTAATCTGATATCTCGACGCGTCATTCACGAAGACTTCTTCGATACCCTCGGGCAAAAGTAAAGGCTGTCCGAGCGCATCGATCAATCCGCCCCGCAGTCCGATCTTCGGATTCAGCGGAGGCTCATCGCCGAACCTGACTGTTCCGTCCGGCAACGTCTCAAGGCGACGGTATCCGTCGGCGAGTTTCACATAGGTCTGCTCACCGTCCTTGACGATCGCATAGCCAGCCAGGTCTGAGGCTCGAAGTACGAATGCAGGAGGTGATCCGGCCTGCATGCCCTTGACTGAAAGCGAGTGCTGCTCCACCGCCGCAATCGAATTGGCGTCGTGTACATCGAGTTCTGCAATATGAGTCTCGACAGCGCCCTGCTCCAGCGCGTGCGTGAGCGACGTGGAGCCGACTGCGTTACGCGCAGTCCCGGTGAGCGCGCCTTCCACAGCGCCCCGAGCCAGACCGGCGGTCCTGGCAGCCTCGTCTGCCGGACCAGCGATAAAAAACGTCGCGATATTCGCCAGGTCGAGCATGAAGTGCTCGACGGCTTCCGCGCGCTTGCCCGCTTCCGCCGCCTCGATACCGCACCACAACGGAACGATACACTTGAGTCCGCTGACGAAATCCGCCGCCTTCTGGTTGAAGCGCTGAAGCGCTGTCTCGTCATAAGAGCGCGTGGCCAACTCGCGTGCAACCACCTGCCCGAAGTACTCGCCCAGCGTGTGACCCACCGTCGCGTTCGTCAACTTCCCCGAGCCCGTCCATGGTGTGGACGACCATCGCATCTGGTCGGCGCCCTCGCTCATATCATCGATCGCGTCCGCTTCGAACAGCGTCTGCTTGTTCGCCTCGACGAGTCCGTCGAGCGTATTCGACGTAGGCGGAAAGAATTGAATCGGGCTTGACGGCGTGGCGTTGATCACGCGCCGCGGCCACGCTTCATTCAGCAGGTCTGCCAGATTCAACATCACGTACATCGGCGAATCGTTCTCGCCGCTGGCCGGGTCGACCTTCACGATCACGTTGTCGATCTTGCCCGCGTGTTCCCACTCCTTCGTGAAATGCATGCCGCCAAACGTGTCGCCGGATCCGCGATAAACCACCTTCGGCAACAACAGATGAACGCGATCGGGCTCAATGTCTTTCAACAGCCAAAAGCCATCGGAAGTTTCCGCCTGCCGGATGCGCTCATCGAACAAGGGACCCAGCGCACCACCGAGTTTGTCGCCAAACACCTGCCATCGCGTCGCGTACTCATCGTCAAGCACCGGCATTCCGAAAGGCGGGGTGACTTGCCTTGGATTGGCCAGATACGCCTCGATCCAATGTTCGAAGTGGCGCGAATTGGAGCCAGCATGTGCTGCAACGAGTCCAGTCGCCAGTTCGCTGCGCGACGGCGGTTGATGGGCGAGTACGTCGCGCAAGTGCATCATCGCGGGTAACAGACGATCGGTCGTTTCAACTCGCGAAGTGTTCAGTGCCGTGCCGATTCGGCGTTGCATGGACGGACGCAAAGGGTCCTGAATCGCGATACCGACCGTCTGCGAATGCGCGACGTCCTTCGCGTCATTACATTGAAGGCCAGAAGACTTCGCGTCGCTCGTCGTTCCGAGAATCGTGGCGAGCCCGGCATTGAACCGGGCGTTCGTCGCCTCAGCCGATGCATCCTGTTCGAGACCGCGATAGAGCGCGCGCTCCAGCGTGGCGGTCAAGCGCTTGATCCGTTCCGTTGCCAGCGACCCCTCGCCAGCGCGCGAGACGAAGTTCACCTCCGATAGTCTCGGCGCGATCGGCGTCGGAGACGAGACAGAGGCGACGGAGGCGACGGACATCAAGGTGGGCGTGAAGGCGGAGGTGGAGATCGGCGTCGTCATGGTTAACCCCTAGCTCAGAAGGAGCCTCCACCGTAATGAGCCGCTCACCTTCGGTATTGCCGATTTCGCTCGATATGCCGCACGGCGATCGATACGAAAGACCGGCCAGCCCAACTCCCACCGGATGACCTCTCACGCTCAATGACCTCACGCCGGACTTCATTCGTTGACACCGAAACGCCGGACAAACTTCAGCAACGCCAGGTCGTCCCCGCGCGCGCCGATGATTGAAAGTGCGAGCGGTCGGTCCTTGTCATCGCGAAACGGTATCGTGACTTGCGGATATCCGCCGAATGCCGCGACCGAGTTGATCGTCAACGCTTCGGTATAAAAGCGCGAGATGTCTCCGGCGGTAGCGCCTTTATCGAGCAGCGCGACCGGCGTCGTCGGCAGAACGAGAAAGTGCCCTGCCAGCAACGCATCGAGCCTCGCACGCCACTCTGCTCGCTGTACGGCGCACCGTTCGACTTCGGCATCATCGAGCGTCGTCATGCGCGCAAAGCGCGGCGCAATCGTGGCGCCGAAACGGGGGCGATGTGAAGCGATCCAGCTGCCGAGCGCGCGCCGGATATCGGCATCCTGAAGTTGCTGATAGACATGCAGCCATTGCGCGGGCTTCCCGTCGAATATCGACACGCCCTCGAGTGCGCCCATCAGCCCGGCCGCGTCGAGCAACGCCTGCGCATCGTCGGGCTCGTTTGCAGCGCGTATCGCGAAGGCTTCATTGAAACGCACGAATCGCTTGGCGATCGCCCTGGGTTCCACCGTGGCACCCGTGACGGCATGAGCCACTTGCAAATCCACCCAGCGTTCACGCGGCCGTGAAAACCGTGCGAGCCCCGCAGTGTCATCGGGCAATGCGCCTGCCGTCTCCACCGCCGCGGTGATGCCATTCGCATCCGCGTGCCGCCCTGTTCCAGACAGCCTGGCCGGAGACAGCAACGCGATGCCGACGCGCTCGAGCATGTCGGCTGAGCGCGCAAACCACCCCACCGTATCGAAGCCTGGTGCAAAGTCGATCACACCATCGGTCGGCACGACGCCGTGTGTCGGTCGAATACCCCAGAGTCCGCAGAATGCCGCGGGCACCCGCACCGAGCCCCCCGTGTCCGTACCGAGCGCGAAATCCACAACGCCCGCCGCCACCGCCGATGCCGACCCGCTCGACGATCCTCCCGGCAGCGCATGCGGCCAGCGTGCATTGAGTGGTGTGCCGTAATGCGCGTTCTCGCCCTCCAGGCTATAGGCAAGCTCATCGGTAATGGTCTTGCCTTCGACTGAAGCGCCGGCTGCAAGCAGGCGCGCCACCACGCTCGCATGTTCATGCGCCGGGCCGTGTGTCGCGAGCCAGTCGGGATTGCCTCCCCCCGTGCGCACGCCGGCCACATCGATCAGATCCTTGACGGCGAATCGCAGCCCGTCGAGCGGCCCTCTCCCCGTCGCGTCGACCCTGACACGCGGGCCCGGCACGAGGGCGCCTGTCGCTTCGAATGCGTCCTGTGCGTGATTCAACGACGTCGTAATCATCGCGCGTCGTCCCCGGCCAGTGTGTTCGATGTGTTCGATGTGTTCGATGTGTTCGATGTTGTCGAGGCGTTCACGGCGCCCTCTGCACGGAGCGCGGCCAGCACGCGCAGGGAATCCGTCACGAAGCCAAAGCACTTCTTGACGTTCCAGATCGTCGCTTCCGTGCAAAACGCAGGAGACGACGTTGCGCAGCAGTCCTCGAGCAGCACACAGCCGTAACCGAGGAAGTTCGCATCGGTCAGCGAGTGCAGCACGCACTGGTCAGTATTGACGCCTGCGAACATCACCGTGCGGACGCCAAGGTTGCGCAGGATGCTGTCGAGCGGTGTGTCCCAGAAGCCGCTGATCCGGTATTTGTCGACGAGGATGTCGTTCGGCTCCGGCTTGAGCTCATCGACGATTGCCGCCGCCCACGAATCCTTCTCGAGCACATGGGCACCATGGTCAGGCAAGGGCTCGCCAAGTCCAATGCCCGTGCCGGTCGGCTTATACAGATGTAGCTGATTCGGCGGCATATTCGCGAGGTCGGGGCGATTGCCCCAGTTGACCCAGATCACCGGCACACCGGCTTCGCGCAGTCCGGGCAGCAAGTTCTGCAATGGTGCAATCGGCGTGCGGTCAATCTCATAGTTGCCCCCGAGATGGGCAACCCATCCGCCTTTGGTGCAGAAGTCATTCTGCATATCGATTACGACGATCGCCGTCCGACGCAGGTCGATACGTACGTTCTGAGGATCACACGCGAGCGTCAGAGGCACCGGTTCGGGCGCCTTCACTGCCATGTCGACAAGCTCGGGCGTCGCCGTCCAGCAGACATTGTCCGAACATCCAAGACGGCCGGAAACGCGCGTCGCATCAGGTCCTTCAAGTTTCATCGGTGCTCACTCCTCATCGAAAAAGTGGGAGTCCGGTTGCGTGCGCGGCGCGTGTCGCGGCATGCCTCGCCGTCTCTGCACGCCCGTGTTTTCCGGCTCGCTCACAGGTTCATCTCATGCAACACCGGTCGCGCATTGTCAGAGTTGGCACCGAAGTTGCATTTTGGTTCATGAATAAGTCACTTACCCAAACGCAAAAGGAGTGCCAGTATGTCGATTGACTTTGTCTCGTTCATCACGCGGACCACACGCTCTGCCCGCTCGGTGGTCAAGGGCGTGCTTGTTGCACTCCTCGCCCTGGGCATCTCCACCTCCGCCATGCAAGCGTTCGCAGCCGATGCATTGCGCGTCGGCGTGCTCATCCCCGGGTCGAAAAGCGACAAGGGATGGATGGAGTCGGGATACGACGGTCTTGTCGCCGCTCAAAAGGAACTCGGCCCGCGCCTGAAAACGCAGATGATCGAGAACATCAACTACGCGGACATGGAGCAGGCGCTCACGAACCTCGCCTCGAAGAACGAACTGGTCATCGGGGTGGGCGGACAGACCCAAGCCGCGGTGATCAAGGTCGCGAAGCGCTTCCCGAACGTGAAGTTCTCGATCGTCGGCGGCTCCAAGGGCGCCGATATGCCGCCGAACGTCGCGGGCTATGACGTCAAGCAGGCCGAGATCGCGTACGTAGCCGGAGCTGCCGCGGCAATGCTCTCGAAGAACGGCGCAGTCAGCTACGTCGGCGGCATGGAGATCCCGTCGATCGTCAACGCCGGCAAGGAATTCGGCAACGGTGCGCGCTCGGTCAATCCGAATATCAAATACTTCGAGAGCTATACGGGCGACTTCGACAACGTATCGAAGGCCAAGGAAGCGACCGTCGCCGCCATCGCGCAAGGCGCCGACGTGCACTACCACATCCTGAACCTCGGCCTGCGCGGCATGGAACAGGCGGCGACCGAAAAGCACACGCACATCATTGGCAGCTATACGGACCGCTGCGGCTCCGACCCGCTCTATATCGCCTATACGATCACGGGCGTGGGCTTCCAGGTTCACTACGCCATCGACCAGCTCGCCGCCGGTACCTGGCAACCGGGATATAAGGCCTTCGGACTCGCAATGGGACCGAATGCATCGGGTATCGCCGTATGCGGCGCGACGCCGCAAATGAATGCCGCGCTCAAGAAGATCGAAGACGACATCCAGAGCGGCAAGATCAAGGTCTCTGAAGGCTGAGCGCGATGAATCAGCCCGCGTTCGCTTCCCAAGAGCCTTCACCGCATGAGGGGCCATCTGAAGGACGCCCCGAGGGCGAGCACGGGCGGCCGCACGCATCACGCCCCGTATTGCGGCTCGAGGGCATCGGCAAGCGCTTCGGTACCTTCCGCGCGCTCGGCGACGTGTCGGTGGCGTTGATGCCCGGCGAAGTGCACTGTCTGCTTGGCGAGAACGGCGCCGGGAAGTCAACGCTGTGCAACGTGATATTCGGCGTGCATCAACCTGACGAAGGCGCATTGTGGCTCGACGATGCACCGTACCGCCCGCGCAGTCCGCGCGATGCGCTGGCTAACGGCATTGCGATGGTCCACCAGCATTTCAGCCTCGTCGGCGACGTGACGGTGCTCGACAACCTGCTGCTTGGCCAGTCGCGCGGCTGGCTCGACCGTAAGACGCGCGCCGCCGAAGTCCGTGCGCTCGTCGATGATCTCGGCCTTGCGCTCGACCCCGACGCGCGCATCGCCGAGTTGTCGGTCGGCGAGCGGCAGCGTGTCGAAATCGTCAAATGCCTGATCCGCAAGCCACGCGTGCTCGTGCTCGACGAGCCGACGGCCGTGTTGCTTCCCGCGGAAATCGACGCGCTGCTCGAAGTCTGCGCACGCGTCGCCGCGCGAGGTTGCGCGGTCGTGCTGGTCACACACAAGCTCGCAGAAATCCGCAAAATCGCCACGCGTGCGACCGTACTGCAAAGCGGTCGCGTGGTCGCACGCTCGGATCATCCATCGGACGACATCGACCGGCTCGTGCGCGCGATGATCGATCGCCCCGAAGTCGCCCATCAGGGATCTCGCATCGCGCAGGACGCCGCTCTGCGTGCGGCCGTTGCGTCCCCGGCAGTTGCATCTTGCGACGTTGAATTTCCGGCCGTTGAATCTCCGTATAGCAAGCCACTCAGCGAAGAAGTCCTGCTCGTCGACGGACTCAGCGTGCGCGACGCGCAAGGTGTCACGCGCCTCGATCAATGCACGCTCGTCGTCAATCGCGGAGAAATCGTCGGCATCGCGGGCGTCGAGGGCAACGGCCAATCCGAGCTGGGTGCGGTGCTCGCCGGCATGATGCGCGCGAGTGAAGGACGGTTCTTTGTCGAAGGCAAGGCGCTCACGGACGCTTCACCGCGCGACATCACCGCCGCCGGCGTCGGCATCGTGCCCGAAGACCGGCACGCTGTCGGGTGCGTGACCGACATGAGTCTCATCGACAACCTGCTACTCAACCGGCTCGATGGTTTTTCGAAGCGCGGCTTCATGCGCCGAGGCGCGATGCGCACGCACGCCCTCGAACTCATGAAGCGCTTCGATGTGCGTGCAGCCAGCGTCGATGTGCGCTTCGGCGGCCTGTCGGGCGGCAATCAGCAAAAGGCCGTGCTCGCGCGTGAACTCACACTCGACAACCTGGTGTTGCTGATGGCTGCGCAGCCGACGCGAGGTCTCGATGTCGGCGCGGTCGCCGCCGTCTATGACCACATTCGCGCCGCACGCGATCGTGGCGCCGGTGTGCTGCTGATCTCCTCGGAGCTCGACGAACTCATGACCGTTGCCGATCGCATCGTCGTGCTCTACCGCGGCCGCATCATGGGCAGTTGCAAGCCCGACCCCACTCAACGCGAGCGCATCGGCGCCTGGATGGCAGGACACACTTCATGACTTCCTCTTCGTCTTCGCCCTCGCCTTCACCTTCGATCGCCGAGGCCGCCTCACCCTCCGTGTCACGCTGGATGCGTGCACCGCAAGCACGTACTGCGCTCGTGCTCGGCGGCGCGGCGCTGGTCGCCATTCTTGCCGCACTCGCACTCATCGCGAGCGTCGGCGTGCCGATTCTCGACGCCCTCGCTGCTTTCGCGGATGGCGCGTGGGGATCGGCCTACGCTATCGGCGCATCGATCAACCGCAGCCTCGCCTTCGCACTCGTCGGCATTGGCTTCGTGCTTGCCGACCGGGCGCGACTGACCAATGTCGGCGGCGAAGGGCAGATCGCGATCGGTGGTATCGCCGCAACGGCCATGAGCCTGTATGGTGGCGCCGGCCATTTGCCCCTTGGCATGGCCTTCGTCATGCCGATGCTGGTTGCCGCGCTCGCCGGCGCCGCATGGGGCGCGGTACCCGGCGTGCTCAAAGCCAAGGCCGGCACGAATGAGGTCATCAGCACGCTATTGCTGTCCTTTATCGCGGTCTGGCTGCTGTACTGGTGCGTTCAGTCCGAAGCACTGCTGCGCCAGCCGATGAGCAATGCGTCGACGCTGCCGGAATCGCTCGAGATCCCCGATGTCACAAAGCTGCCCTTGCTCGCCAGTGCGTCATCGGCCGGATTACATATCGGACTGCCGCTTACTATTGTTCTCGGCATCGCGGTGGCTATCGTCCTGCGCCGGACGCGTTTCGGGATCCACCTGCGCGCAGTCGGACTCAATCCGGTCGCCGCGCGCCGCGCGGGCATGCCCATCACCGGCACAATTGTCGGCGCGCTGGCGCTCGCAGGCGCCTTCGGCGGCCTCGCAGGCGCGCTCATGTTGCAAGGCGACCAATACTCGCTCAAGGCCGGATTTTCGTCGGGCTATGGCTTCGACGGTCTCGTGGTCGGCCTGCTCGCGCGCGGCTCGGTCACCGGCGTGTTTGCCGCCGCATTGCTGTTCGGCTTCCTGCGTTCAGGGGGAATCAATATGGAAATGGTCGCGCAAGTGCCCTCGGCGATCGTGCTGATCGTTCAGGGCATCGTGATCGTCGCGCTGGCCGGCGGGTCGTGGTGGCTCGACAAACAGGGAGCCTCACGATGAATGCTGCCATCGCGGCCGTCTTTGTCGGATCGTCGATCCGGTTTGCCGCACCGCTGATGCTCGCCTCGACGGGCGAGCTGATCAGCGAGCGCGCGGGCGTGCTCAATATGAGCGTGGAAGGGATGATGCTGACCGGTGCGTTTCTTGGCGCAACGGGTGCATGGGTCAGCGGCAATCCGGCGATCGGCCTGCTCGCGGGCATGCTCGGCGTGCTGCCCATTGCCTTGCTCCAGGCGTTTCTGAGCATCACCTTGCGCGCGAATCAGATTGTCACGGGTATCGGCATCAATATCCTTGCGCTCGGCGGCACCACCCTTGCCTATCGCGAACTCTTCGGCGAGCGGTCCAACGCCGCGATTCCAGGGCTCGCGCATTGGGCACCCCCGGGCTTGCGTTCGATTCCGGTGATTGGCGCTCCGGTGTTCGATCAGGTCTGGCTGTTGTATCTCGGCATTGCGATCCTCGTCGCGACGTCAATCATGATGCGTCGTACGGCGCTGGGCGTCGCGTTGCATGCGGTCGGCGCCGCGCCTCGCGCCGTCGATCAATCAGGTCTCTCGGTCACGCGGCTCCGCTATGGCGCGGTGCTCTTCTCGGGTGTCATGGCCGGCGCGGCAGGTTGCTTCATATCGATCGGCGATATTCATACCTTCACGGAAGGCATGACCAATGGCGTCGGCTATCTCGCGATCGCGGCGATTATCTTCGGCAACTGGAAAATCGGACGCACCGTGGGCGCGTGCCTGTTGTTCGGTGCTGCGACGGCGCTGCAGTTTCAGCTTCCGCTGATCGGCGTGCAGGTGCCAACCGCCTTGCTGATCATGTTGCCGTATCTGCTCGCGCTGATCGCGGTCGCCGGACTGATCGGCAAGCAGACCGCCCCGCTCGCATTGACCCAGCCATTCCGGCGTTGATGCATTGCCTCACGCCAGGGCAGCGTGCAAGCGTAATATCGGACCTCGGAATGCCCGGCACCGCTGCCGCGCCCTTCATCGGGTGCGGAAGCGGTGCATGTCGCTGCACCGATCACTGTCATCCGGACTGCACCACGATGCCACGCCCGACTGCTTCAACGAAAACCACCCGTGCGGTCAAACCCACGTCGGACGAGCCTGCGTCGGCCACTACGCTGACCCAGCGCCAACGGCTTGCCGCGAGCACGCGCGCCCGCATCTTCAAGATGGCCGTTCGCGAATTCGCCGACAAGGGGTTCAGCGGTGCGCGCGTCGAAACGATTGCGTCGCGTGCGAAGGTCAACATCCGGATGATCTATCACTACTTCGGCGGCAAGGAAGCGCTGTATATCGAAGTGCTCGAGCATGTGCTGTCGAATCTGCGCGACGAAGAACGCAAGCTCGAACTCGATGTCGAGCGTATCGAGCCGGCGACGGGCATTCTTCAGCTATACGACTTTACCGAGCAGCATTTTTCAGCGCACCCCGAACTGCTCAACCTGCTGTCCGCGGAGAACCTGAATCGCGCGCGCTTTCTGAAGCGCTCGAAACTGATCCCGAAGATCTCGTCGCCGGTGCTCGATCTGCTGCGCACTCTGATCGCGCGCGGCGAGGCTCATGGCGTATTGCGCCCCGGGATCGATCCGCTCCATCTTTACGTGCTGCTCGTGAGTTTGTGCTACTTCCACAAGTCCAACGCGTACACCATTTCCCGGATGTTCGAGACCGACATGCTCACGGCGGAATGGCAGGCCGCTCATCGCGAGCAGGCGCATCAGGTGATTCAGGCGTACCTGAGCCCGGAGCAATCGCGGCATGCAGGACTGACCGCTCGCTTGCCGCGCGTGACCGACCGCGCCGCGTAAATCGACGCACAGCGCGACGCATCGGCATTCTCACGATGGGCCTTCTAAACGACAAATGGCTTGTCGACGATCGTCGACAAGCCATTTGTGCTCACAGCGGATACAGATCGTAGCTAGCTAACCGATTAGAACTCGAACGTCGCGTTCGCAAGGAACGTGCGCGTCGCGCCCGGCAGAATGTAGTAGCCGTAGCCGGTCGTCCAGTACTGCTTGTTGAACAGGTTCGTAATGCCCGCGCGGAGTACGACGCTCTTGCCTGCCACTTCGGTTTCATACTTCGCGCCGATATCGACTGTCGTGTATGACGGCACGATATGCGCATTCGTGGCATCGACCGCCATGTCACCCGTGTACTTGATGCCCGCGTTCAGCGACAGTCCGCGGACCACCGGCGGCGAGTACTCCACGCGCCCCGTAAGCTGGAAGCGCGGGGTGCCGAAAATGCGCTTGCCATCGACAGTCGCATCGTCGACGCCGACTGCCTTCGTGTTCAGCGCGAGCACGCCTGCCTCGACACGCCAATCGCGCGCGAGCGACAGCCAGCCGCTTGCATCGAGACCCTGGTAGCGCTGCGTGCCGTCCTGCACGTAGACGTTGGCCGAGTTCGTATAGTCGTAGCCCTGGTCCACACGGAACAGCGCCACATTTGCACCCCATGCCTGATGGTCTGTTTTGTAGCCGACTTCATACTGTCTGCTACGCAGCGGGCCGAAGACGGCCGGATAGTTCGCATTGGTAAAGCTCGCGGCGCCGCCCTGCTGCAACGATTCGACGTAGCTGAAGTAGACCGTCGAATACGAATCGGTCTTGTACATCAGCGCAAAAGTCGGCGTGACCGGGCTCTTGCTGTACTGCGACGAATAGGTCTGGTCCGGGTTGTAGACGTCGTCGTGGTACTGCGTATAGCGCAGGCCGACAAGCGCCGACAATCGCTCGGTGAACTGCATCGTGTCGCTGGCAAACAGCGACGCCTGCGTAATGCGACTCTGGCGATACAGTTGCGTCGCGAGCGACACATCCGGGTTGTACAGCGAGATCGGCTGATACAGGTTGCCCGTGCCCAGGAAATAGCCGCTCGTCCAGCCCGGCTCGTTGTCGTATTCAGCCACCTGCGATTGCCACTCGGCGCCCGCCACGAGTTCGTGCTTGATAAAGCCCGTCTTAAACTTGCCCTGCAGCATCGCCGTCACGTCTTGATAGAAGTAACGCGTTTGCGCGCTGTAAAGCGTGTTGGAGTAGTCGCCCTGGTCATCGGTGACGTACAGCAACGAATCCTGGTTATTGCGGTTCAGCTTCGAGAAGCGATAGTTGATGCTCGCCTTCCAGTCGTCGTTGATCCGGTATTGCAGGCCTGTGCCGACCGACGTCGTCTGCGTCTCATACCAGTTCTGCGGTTGCGTGAGCCACTTCGTCACGGAACCCGCGTCGGGCACATTGTCGGAGCCGAGCATGATGCCGAACAGCGTGCCGGTCTGCTTGCGCTGCTGGTACAGTGCATCCGCCGTCCAGGTCAGGTCCGGCGTGATGCGGAAGTCGAGCGCCAGCGAAGCCACCTGGCGACGGATATGCCCATTCGCTTCCGCCGTGTTGCCCTCTTCGTTCACCGCGTTAAGACGGTAGCCGAAGCGATTGTCTGTCCCGAAACGGCCGCCAAGGTCGACGCTTTCCTGCCAGTCGCCTGCGGACTTGTAGCCCACCGAGACAGCGTGATACGGATCGTCCGTCGGTCGCTTAAGCACGTAGTTGACGATGCCGCCGGGCGCGCCGAAGCCGTACATGAAGCCACCCAGACCCTTGAGCAGTTGCACTTGCTCGAACGGTTCCAGCGGCAGGTCCATATCCCATCCGGTGAACGCCTGACCGTCGATCTTGTAGCCATTGAGCATGTCGACCTGAAGGCCGCGCACGCTGAATGTCGAGTTTTCAGCGGTGGCATTCGAGCCGATGACCGTGACTGCCGGGTCGTACTTGAACACATCATTCGCCGTGTAGGCGTTCAGATCCTTGATTTCCTCGCTCGATTTGACGTTCGTCGAGAACGGCGTGTCGACCTGCTTGCGATCGCCGAGGGCACCGCCGTTGATGTGGTCCGTGCGCAATGCATCGCTGGTGGCCGTCGCCTCGACGGTCACCGTCGGCAGGCTCTGCACCGGCAGGTTATCCGTCGAAGAGGCTGGCGCTGCGGAATTCGAAGACGCCGGCGCGGCGGCTGTAGCCGATGCAGCGACCGGAGTCGACTGCGCGAATGCCGTTGCCGGCAACGCGACGAACGTGGCGCTCGTCAGGCTGATGGCGGCGATGGCCAACGGGGAAAGGTGAAACGGTGCGGTACGGCGAGCGGCGATGCGACGGCGTGAACCCGGGCGCTGAATCTTCATGAGCGTCTTTTTCTGACCTGCGTAGCGGTAGCGTGTGAATGCGGTGACTCAAAGGATGTCGCGAGTCAAATCCGCTGTTATGCAATTGCGAATCGTTCGCATTATCAGTAAATGCGCAAACGTTTTCAACCACAAGATTGACGATCCCGTTCACTACGACGCAAATGTCAGGGCACTACCGGGGAGTTAAAACGAGTAAATGACTTGCGAAATCAGCGCGTTAGGACGCCAGGGACATTGATTTGCGTAGGCGCGTCGATGACGGCCCATGTGTTTCATGGCAACAACACCGGATGTCGGCGCGTTCACACGCGTCGGCATCCGGTATCCAAAGCAGCCCTACGCGCGCCCGAACGCGATATAGCGTTCGAGATGATGGTCCTGATCGCCGAACTGATGGTCGATCATGACAAGCCGTTTGGCGTAGTGAGACATTGCGAGCTCCCAGGTCATGCCGATCCCGCCGTGCAACTGGATGCTCTCTTCGGCGACACGCGTGCCGGTTCGACCGATCGTGTATTTGGCCGCCGAGATCGCACGCTCCCGCGCCACACGGTTCATATCGAGCGACGCCGCCGCATTGATGACCGCCGACCGGGCCTGCTCGATATCGATCAGCACATCGACCATGCGATGCTGAAGCGCCTGGAAACTGCCGATCGGCACGCCGAACTGCTTCCGCGTACGCAGGTATTCGAGCGTGTCACGCTTGACCACTTCCATCGCGCCGATTGCCTCGGCGCACAACGCAAGCGTGCCGCGCGCAATGGCGCGCTCGAGGACCGGATACCCTGCCCCCTCTTTGCCGACCAGCGCGTCGGCGCCGACCTTGACCGCCTCGAATCGCAGATCGGCCGCGCGCCCGCCATCGACACGCGCGTAGCCGACGGCACGCAATCCGGGCGCGGACTTCGGCACGAGGAACAGCGACACGCCCTGCTCGTCCTGCGCTTCGCCCGCCGTGCGCGCCGAAACGAGAATGCAGTCGGCCTGCTCGCCGTGAATCACTGCCGACTTCGCGCCCGTGATCAGCCAGCCATCGGCGGCGCGCTCTGCCAGCGTCTGCACATTGACCGACTCGTAGTGCGAGCCCGGCTCGTCGTGCGCGAGTGCCGCAACGACCTCGCCCGAGACGACGCGCTCAAGAGCGGCCTTATGGCTATCGCCGCCCGCTTCCGCCAATGCGGAACCCACGACCAGCGCGCCAAGAAATGGCTCGACGACGTTGCCACGGCCAAGGCTTTCGAATACCACGGCAATATCGAAGCCCTCGCCACCAAACCCTCCGTCGGCCTCGCCAAACAAGGCCGACACCGCACCCAGTTCGACGAGCTTGCTCCATGCCGCGCGATCAAATCCTTCGGGCGACTTTGCCGCTTTGTCGCGCACGTTGAAGCCATAGGCATCCGACACGTAGCGATTGAGCGTATCCGCGAGCATGCGGCGTTCTTCGGTATGTTCAAAGTTCATCGTGCTCGCCTCACAGTCCGAGGATCATCTTCGAGATGATGTTTCTCTGGATCTCGTTGGAACCACCGAAGATCGAGAGTTTGCGGAAATTGAAGTAGTGCGCCGCAGGTCCACGCGCACCATCGACCGGCGCTTCGAGCGACTCGGTGTGATCGAACTGCGCGAGCGCGTCGATGCCGAGCACGCGCCGTTGCAGCGCCGTGATTTCCTGACGGATTTCGGTGCCGCGAATCTTGAGCATCGAGCTTTCCGCGCCGGGCGCTCCACCGCCGGCAACCGCGGCGATCACGCGCAGATTCGTGGTCTTCATGTTCTCGAGTTCGATCTCGACACGCGCAACACGTGCGGCGAATGCGGGGTCATCGAGCAGCGAGCGGCCATTGCGACGGCGCCCAGCAGCGGTACGCTTCACCTCGTCGAGCGCCGCAATCGACCCGCCGACACCGGCGATATTCGTGCGTTCGTAGGTCAGCAGATATTTGGCGTACGTCCATCCGCGATTCTCTTCGCCGACGAGATTCTCGACCGGCACGCGGACGTCCGTGAAGAAGACCTCATTGACCTCATGATCGCCATCGAGCGTGATGATCGGGCGCACCTCGATGCCCGGTGTCGTCATGTCGATCAGCAGAAAGCTGATGCCCTCCTGCTTGCGCGCATCGGTTTCCGTGCGCACGAGGCAAAACATCATGTTGGCGTGCTGACCGAGCGTGGTCCACGTCTTCTGGCCATTGACGACGTAGTGGTCGCCATCACGCACGGCAGTGGTCTTCAGCGATGCGAGGTCAGAGCCGGCGCCGGGTTCCGAATAGCCCTGGCACCACCAGTCTGCGCCGTTGAGGATGCGTGGCAGCCAGTGGCGTTTCTGCGCCTCGCTGCCGTATTTGATGAGCACCGGGCCGAGCATGCCGACGCCAAAAGGCACGATCGGCGGCGAGTCCGCCAGCGCGCATTCGTGCTCGAAGATATAGCGGAACACCGGGCCCCAGCCAGTGCCGCCGTACTCGACCGGCCAGTGATTGGCGAGCCAGCCTTGCTCGTTGAGGATCGCGTGCCAGGCCTCGATATCCGCCTTGCCCAGCGTCTGCCCTCGGCGGACCTTGTCCGACAGCGCAGCGGGCAGCCTCTCTGCGAGAAACGCCTGCACCTCGCGCCGGAACACCTGCTCGGCTTCAGTAAAGTTCAGCTCCATCCACGTCTCCGGTAGTTGTCGAGTCGGCGAACGTTGTTGCGGTATGGGAACGCATTCGGCAGCGGCCAACCGGTGCTCACTATGCACCCTGTCGGCCCCGCCTCATGGGCAAGATGCCCTCTCGCATCCGGGACTTCGCACTTTTTCGCACGACCGTCCACTTTTATACCGCGTCAACGCCGATTCGTCACGGGCGAAGCACGTAGATTCAGTACAAACCCTGATCACCGCGACGCATGGCAGCAGGCGTGACGATCGAAAGACGTCAACCTGCTGCCACCCTCCGCGGCGGACTTCAACGGGATGCACCCTGCCGCAACTTGATCCGGCTCAGGCAACAAACGCCAGTTCCGTCGGCGCGTCCTCGCGGATCAGCGCACGGCGTTTGAGCTCGCCCCAGAATTCAGCCGGAATCGGTGCGCGGCACGTCTTGACGTTGTCGTCGAGCTGGGCCGGCGTACGCATGCCAGGAATGCATGTCGGAATCGCCGGATGTGCGAGAACGAATTGAAGCGCGGCTGCCTTGAGCGGCACGTTGTAGTCGCGGCAGACGTCTTCGATGCGGCGCACACGATCGAGAATGTCGGCCGGTGCTTCGGCATAGTTGTAGCGCGCACCGGGTATCGCCCCCGTTGCGAGGATGCCGCTGTTATAGCCACCGCCGAGCACGACCGAAATACCCCGCTGCTCGCATTCGGGGAGGAAGCCGTCGAGTGCATCCTGCTCGAGCAACGTGTAACGCCCGGCGAGCAGCAGGCAGTCGAAATCGACGCGACGAATCGCGTCGTAGGCAACTTCCCACTCGTTGACGCCGACGCCGATGGCTCGCACCACGCCTTCGTCACGAAGCTTGAGCAGCGCACGCGCCGCACCCGACACGGCGGCTTCGAACATCTGCGGTTGAACCTGTGCGCCATGCGTCGCAATGTCGATATCGTGGATCAGCGCGATGTCGATCCGCTCGATGCCCATGCGCTGCAGACTATGCTCGATCGAGCGCATCGCTGCGTCGTAGCTGTAGTCGAAATGAATCTTGAACGGCAGGCCGTCGGCCCACGGCGTGAAGTCGATATCTTCGCGGCGTGCGGGCGTAAGCATCCGGCCGACTTTTGTCGAGACCACATATTCGTCACGCGGGTACCAGCGCAGGCTGTGCCCGCATCGCGCTTCGCTGAGACCATGGCCGTACATGGGCGCGGTGTCGAAATAGCGAATGCCCGCATCCCATGCGGAGCGGATCAGCGTATGACTGTCTTCTTCGCTGACCGGGCGAAACAGATTGCCGATCGGCGAAGCGCCGAATCCCATGATGGTCGTCTGAAGGCCGGATCTCGGCCAGGTGCGTCGCGTTGCAGGGTTCACGTTGGCACATTCTCCTGGGCAGGTCCCGATGAATCGGAACGTCATCGGGATACATATTGAAGATCGAAACGCGGGCGCGACCGCCACGCAACGATGCGAGGCGGTCGCCTGTCTGAAGATGAAACGGCTCGGACTACTTGACCTTCGACGCGGCCACGAGCTCCTTCACACCCGCTTGCGGATCTTCGCTCGAATTCATGAACTTCGTCACAGCATCCGTGATCGCCCCCGCCGTCACCGTTGATTGCACCATGCCGAACGCAAGCGAAGGCAGGAAGCCACCCGACTTGAGCGTGCTTTGCTCATCGGCATACGACTTCTTCGCACAGTCGTCGAACTTCGTGACCGGCACATCGAGCCGCACCGGAATCGAGCCCTTGTACAGGCTGAACTGTTCCTGGAACGACGTCGACATGATCGTCTTCGCCAGCGCGATCTGACCGGCAGACGCCTGCTTCGCGCCGTGCTGCTCGAAGAACGCAAACGAATCGACCGTGTACGTGAAGCCGTTTGCCGTGCCCGGCGTAACCGCGCACACATAGTCGTTGCCCGGCACCTTGTTGGCGTTGGCGAACTCACCCTTGGCCCAGTCGCCCATAAACTGCATGCCGGCCTTGCCGCTGATCACCATCGCTGTGGCGAGGTTCCAGTCGCGTCCGACATAGCCCTTGTCGAAATAGCTTTGAATCTTGCGCGTCGTCGTGAACACATCGACCATCTGCTGCGAACCGAGCGTTTTCGGATCGAGTTCGATCAAGGCCTTGCGGTAGAAATCCGGACCTTGCGAGAGCACGACGTTTTCCCAGACCGTCATGTCTTGCCAAGGCTGTCCGCCGTGGGCGACCGGAACGATGCCGGCCGCACGGAATTTATCCGCAAGCGCGAAGAATTCCGGCCATGTTGCGGGCGGTTTGCCGCCGACCTTGTCGAGCGCGGCCTTGTTGATCCAGAGCCAGTTGATCCGGTGCACGGAGAACGGCACGGCAACGTAGTGCTTGCCCGCGCGCATCGTCTGATCGATTTGCGGCGGCAGCTCCGTCTTCCAGCCGCTCGCGGCCGAATCGATCGGCACGAGCATGTCCTGGTCGGCCCAGTCCTGAATCGACGGGCCCTTGATTTGTGCAGCGGACGGTGCGTTGCCCGCGATGACTTGCGCCTTGAGCGCGGTCATCGCCGCGGCGCCTGCGCCGCCGGCGACGGCGAAGTCATCCCACTTGAAACCCTGCTGCGTCATGTCGTCCTTGAGGACGCCGATGGCCTTCGATTCGCCGCCCGACGTCCACCAGTGCAACACCGAGACGGACTCGGCAGCTATCGTTGGGGTGCTGGTCGCGAGCATGGCGATCGATACGGCCGTCGTCGAGACGATGCCCTTCGCGAACCCCTTCAAGCGTCCCTTTCCTCGTCCCTTTCCTCGCCCTTCCACCAACGCTTCGTCGAATCCCTTGGCGACACCCTCAAACCGTTGCAACGGCGCGCGGCGTGCTGCTTTGTCGAAACCTGCATTCATGTCTGTCTCCTCCGGTTGCCGGCGATCGTGCGCCGGCTTTGATTACGGGGTGAATCTGCTTCAGGACGAGCGAAGCCGCGCGCCCGATATCAGGTCGAGCGCGTGCGAACCGCCGTGGCAACGGTCGTCAGAGCGTTTGAGTTGCGGCCGATGCGCCGGCCGCGAGCGTGAATCGAACGAAGGGCGACCGCGAAGTGCAGCGCGGCGCGTTATGCAACGGCGCGGCCGCCCTCCATGCGTCAGGCGACGCCGGCGTTTTCCCGAGCGAGACCGATCTGCGCTTTGCCCAGGCTCGTCAGGTCATCCGCGAGCGCGCGACCGTCGAAGCCGGTTTCGAAGTTATCGGCCGGAAAATCCGGGGGGCTGCGGCCATCCCGGAACGCAGGCAACTGGCGTTCGAGATATGCGTCGTTCTTCGCGCAAGCCGGCACCGACGCGATATACATCACGTTGCTGTAGCCCTTGCCGCGATGCTGGTCCTCGACGGCGTGAATCACATCGCTGTGCCAGAACACCGTATCGCCTGCCTGCATATGCGGGATCGACACGAGCGCGTCATACAGCGGCGCGTGCCACTTTTCATTGATCGACAACGCGCGGCCCGGCAATGCGCCACACAGATCGTCGTCGGCCACATCGTCCTGCAAGGCGCGCAACAGGATGTACGCCATCGCGTTCGCGATCGGCACGAGTTGCAGCGTGCCGTCGCCCGGCCCTTGCGGCGTGAGCGCCGTCCAGCCCTGGAAGGTACGGAACATCGAGCAGACCGCCGGCGAAGCGATCTCGCGCACTTCGGTACGCCATGCCGCATCGAACGCGTCGTAGTCGCGCCATTGCCCGCTGAACACGTGGCGATAAACCTGCCGGAAGTTTTCGTCGAGCCAGCGCTCGACCGAGCCGCCGTCGCAGTGCGCCGACAGACCCAGCGATTCCGAGCCCGGCGGACGGCGGCGAATACGATCGGCATAGACCGGCACATGCTCGGGATCGAAGTGCTGGATGCCGTTGCTCTCGACCTTCCACAGGCGGTTCAGGAACACGCGGGCGGCTGTCAGCTCCGCAGACTGGCGCGCTTCAACCTGCGGCTTCGACCAGTAGATCCCGTAGATCTGCGGCTTGCTCGACTTGAGCTCGCCGAAATACTTGTCTTCGGCGCGATGCTGCAGCTTCTCGTCGAGACCGTTGCGCTCGACGTAGTCGCCGATTTCCTCGTCCCATCGCGTGGCCTGCTCACGCGAAAACACCTGACGGATCACGCATGCCCCGCGCTCGCGAATGGCCGCGATCGTCGAAGCCTGCACACGGCCGGCCGCGATGTCGGCGAACGGCAACTCCGGAATGCTCTCGGCGCCGCGCGCACGCTCTGCGGCGATCGCCTTCGCCTGGCGAATGACATCGGCCTCGACCTCCCGGAAAATCTGCACGTAATTCGGCAAACGCGTGCGCAGTTCGCGCTTGGCGCTGCGAATGGCGGAAGGAAGATCGTCAATCTGAAGCGAGGTCATCGTTGTCTCCGGCACGTCTTGAATGTGCAGTGAGCATACGACCGGCGTTTTCGGCAAAGTGATACGATTCAGCCAAACATTGTGCAGATTCGGCCATGAAGCCAGCCTATGAACATGTGTCGTTCGGCGACGGTTGTTCGGTACGGGTTTACCACCGGCAGTTACCGCGCATTCCGTTCGAATGGCATCACCATCCCGAGTACGAGCTGACCCTGACGCTCAATAGTCACGGCAAGCGCTATATCGGCGACTCGATCACCGCCTACGACGCCGACGACCTCGTGCTCGTGCCGCCCGACCTCCCACATACGTGGTCGTCGAATCGCTCGATCGACGCCGACGCGCCCCAGGTGGCGATCGTCGTCTGGTTCAGCGGCGAATGGGCGCGGCGTCTGGCGGACTGCTGCGCCGAGTATGCGGGCTTGCATCGTTTGCTGCGGCGCGCAAGTTGCGGACTTGCGTTTGGTGCCGAAATGGGCCGCGCTCTCTATGACAAACGCGCGTCGATCCTGTCCGAATCGCCACGCGAACGCCTGGCCGCCGTGCTCGATGCCTTGTGCTTGCTCGCCGACGCGCCGGCCGAGCCGCTCGCCTCCCCGAGCGCGTTTGCCGCGCCCAAGGGCAAGGACGGAGCGATCGAACGCGGCCGCCCGACGGGTCACGAGCCCGAACGCATCAATCGCGTGCTGTCGCTGATTGACACCCGATTCGCCGAACCCCTGCGCATCGCCGACTTCTGCGAAGCAGCAAGCTTGTCGGAACGCTCGCTGCACCGGTATTTCATTCAGCACGTCGGCGAGAGCGTGAGCCGCTATTTGCTGCGCGTGCGCATCGGGCACGCTTGCCGGATGCTGACCGACACCGCATGGCCGGTGTCCGTGATCGCCGCGCGCTCCGGCTTTCCGAACGCCGCACACTTCAATCGCCAGTTCAAAACCCTCAAGAACACGACGCCTGCGGCGTTCCGCAAGCAATTCGCCACCACCGGTTTCGAGCCGGACACCGCCGCGACGCCCCTGACGGCCCGCTCGCCGTCGCTCGAACGCCCTTCCCGGCGCCAGGCCGCGTAAGCGTTCGCGACGCATCCGCGCGGCGCTCAAAGCCTGCGGACCGGCTTCCACCACGCCTTCGTGGGGCCTGCACTTATCCGCCCCCGGTCATGCCACGCAGCCCTGCATACGCTGTTCGTCACACAAATGCCTCGGGCGACAGCCTCGTCGTCGCGGCGACACTTGCATCGGCAAGGTTTGCTGCGCGGAAAAAAGATCAAAAGAAATTCTGTCTTGTGTTGGGTTGCGCGCTTATTAATCGCAACCCATTTGATACTTTTGGAGTTGCACACACCCCGTGTGCGATTGGTCTGTTTGCCCCGCGCCGTTCCCCGACGGTTCGGGGCTTTTTTTCGGGCATGCCGCATGCGCGCGATCCTGCGTGGACAATCGCCGCCCGCTCGGTGACATCGGCTGCGCAAGCGCGCATAGTGATGTCGGTATCGACGCGAATGACGTCAAACGCTTCGGGCTGGGTCGCCGGGTCGCTGGGTCGCTTTCTTTCCTGCGTTCTCTGCTGTGTTGCGCGATTTGTCACTAAACAGCAACCCGACCCCGAACCCGACATGAGACGACACGACGCTCAATCGATACGACTACGCGCAGCACGCGCCTCGTCACAAGCGAGGCCGACCCGTTCGCTGCGCTCTCCGGATGGAGGCTTTGCCATGAATCCGATCACCTTCCTGCTGACCGTACTCTTTATCGTTGCCGGCCTCGCGCTCGGCGAATTCGTCAATCTGTATCTGGCGCCGCCACTGTTCATCATCGCCCTGCTTGTCGCGCTGTCCGTCAAGGTCGCGAACACGTGGGAGAAATACGTGATCCTGCGCGTGGGTAAGCTCCAGAGCGTGCGTGGAGCCGGGTTCTTCATGATCGTGCCGTTTATCGATAACGTCGTCGCCGTCATCGACGAGCGGATCCAGACCACGGCCTTCAATGCCGAACAGGCGCTCACGCGCGATACCGTGCCCGTCAATGTCGACGCGATCATCTTCTGGCATGTCCACGATGCACAGAAAGCGGCCCTTGCCATCACGGACTATCGCCAGGCCATCGACCGCGTCGCGCAGACATCGCTGCGCGAGATGATCGGCGAATCGCTGCTCGCGACGCTGCTCTCTGACCGTCGCGCCGCCGATACGCACCTGCGCGATGAAATCGCTGCAAAAACCGCCGAATGGGGCATTTCCGTCGGCTCGGTCGAGATTCGGGACGTCGCCATCCCCGTCGCCCTGCAGGATGCGATGTCGCGTCAGGCACAGGCCGAACGCGAAATGCAGGCTCGCGTGATTCTGGGTGCCGCCGAAGCGCGCGTCGCTGCGCAATTCGTCGAGGCCGCCAACGTCTACGAACATCACCCTGCCGCGCTGCAGCTGCGCGCGATGAACATCATTTACGAAACCACGAAGGAACGCGGGGCCACGATCCTGATCCCGAGTGCGATGGTGGACAGCCTGAACCCGGGGCTCACTGTCGCGTTGGCAGGACAGGCTCAGCCGGGCGACCCGAAAAACCCGCTCAAGTCGGCGGCATAGCGAGCGATGCGCCCGCACGCGTCGCGTCGTAGAACATCGCGAACAGCTCGGATTGCGAGCCGATGCCGAGCTTCGTGTAGATATGCTTCTTGTGCGCGCGCACGGTTTCGAACGAAATCGCCAGTTTCTCTGCGATCGCGCGCGACGAGTGGCCGCTGAGCGACAGCATCGCGACCTCGATCTCGCGCGCGGTCAGTGCACCGCGCCCGAGGCGGTCGGTCAACGTACCAAAGCGTGTACGCATGTCGCGCACACTTTCCGCCGGCCCTTCCATTTGCCCGATCGTGCCGGCCATCATATTTGCGCCGAGCGCATTCGAAGCCTCCGCGTGCTCACCGCGTGAGGCATACGACGCGTCGACGTCGGTTTCTCCGAGCCCTTCGTAGGGTACGCGCTGCCGTATCAATGCAATGACCCATTGCGAATAGAGCGTCAGCAAAGCAAGTTCGCGGTCGCTGTATCGGCGCGTCGCACCGAGCGAAAGGCACAGCGTGCGATGCGCATCGATTGCGACGTTGAACTGCACCTCGTCCCCGACGATGTTCTTGCGGAAATACCGTTGGTAGTACTCCGTCATCGTGAAGTTGTCGGGCGCGACATCGGCCAGCGTAAAGAACCCCGAGGCACGATGTTCCGTGGCCGCCAGAAAGAACGGATCGAGCACGTAGAGCGTCGACAGATAGTCCTGAAACATCAGATCGATCTGCCCTTCAGGCATCGCCTGCTCGGCGCAGACATGCGGCCGCCGATCGTCGATAAAGCAGAGGGCGACCCAGCTTTCGACGACGACGTGACGCTCGAGGACACGGATCAGACGCGGCCAGAACTGCACGCCATCGAGCGCGTCGATGACGTTGGCGATCTCGCGGTGGAACGCAAGATCCTGCCAGTCGAAATCCATCCGATCCTCCGGTGAGGGTAACCCTCGCGGGTAATTGCGAGACAAAAATAATGCCCCGATGATAGCCCCGTCCGCTTCGAGGGCCACGTTCTACGTGGCGTGCGGGCGCTTATCACGGTGTGCGACGACGGTTTGACCGATGACTCGCACGTCGATGCAGCGCCGCATGGACGGCGATTCACGCATGGCTCACATGTCGTGCAATCGCCCTGCTCGCAAGCCGTACGCCGGCGCTGCCCGTCATGATGCAGCGCCGCAGACAGTCGAACGAAAGCAAGGCAGGAGACAGAAACAATGCAGATCGAACTTGCGCAACTCGCGCTGATCGACGGTGACGTGGCGACGAACACCGAGCGCGTGCTCGATGCGATCTCGCGCGCCAACGTCGCGGGTGGCACGCAGATGATCGTTTTTCCCGAGACGACATTGACCGGCTTTCCGACCCGCGACAACGTTGCCGCCCTCGCGGAGCCGCTCGATGGCCCTTCCGTAACCCGCGTGCGCAACGCCGCACGTGCGAAGGGCGTCGCTGTCGTGCTGGGCCTCGCCGAGCGGGAGGGCGGTCGCTTCTACAACACGACGGTACTCATCGATGCGCAGGGCGACATCCTGCTGAACTACCGCAAGACCCATCTGTGGGCGTCCGACGTCGGCGTCTTCACACCCGGCGACCGCTATGCGACGTGCGTCTGGAACGGGCTCACCGTCGGCATGCTGATCTGCTACGACATCGAATTCCCGGAAACCGCGCGTGCATTGGCTCAGATCGGTGCCGATCTGCTGCTCGTCACCAACGGCAATATGGATCCGTTCGGCGCCGTGCATCGCCGCGCCATCGTGGCGCGTGCGATGGAAAACCAGGTGTTCGCCGTGCTCGTCAATCGATGCGGCACCGGTGACGACAATCTGGTGTTCGCCGGCGAGTCCGCCGTGATCGATCCGAGCGGCGATGTGCTCGCCGAAACGGGCCGCGACCCGGCGGTCTTCACTGCGCGCCTCGATCGCACAAAGCTTGAAACCGCACGCGAGCACTACCGGTATCTCCACGATGCACGCATCGGCCTGGGGCTGACCACCCTCGACGATGACGGTAGCGGCGTGCGCACCGTCGTAATCGACGGCGCATCGAGCGACGCGCGCACAAGAACAGCATCGCGTCAGGTCGCCTGACACGCATCAGGCACCGCAGCGGCATCCCGAACGCCGCATCGACGAAAGACGAAAGACAAACGCCATTCGCAGGCACTCGCATGCCTGTCGTTGACGCGCACACCCGCATTTCACAGAGGACATATTGATGGATCTCTCCGCGACACCGCGCGCTGCCGATTCAGCGCAATCATCGACTCATGAGGCACGCCTCAAGCGAACACTCGGTCTTCCTTCCGTGCTGCTCTTCGGCCTCGCCTATATGGCGCCGCTGATCGTCTACGGCACCTACGGCGTGCTTGCACAGGCGAGTAAAGACACCGCCGCGCTCGCCTATCTGATCGCATTGATCGCGATTGCCTTTACCGCGCTGAGCTACGGCAAACTCTCACGGCTCTATCCGGTTGCGGGTTCCGCGTACACGTACACACGCAAGACCTTCAACGCCCACCTCGGCTTTATGATCGGCTGGGCCACCCTGCTCGATTATTTTTTCCTGCCGATGGTGATCTGGCTGATCGGCGCGGCCTATCTGAATGCTGCGTTCCCGCATGTGCCGCAGTGGATCTGGATCGTCGCGTTTATCGTCGTGACGAGCGCGCTCAATATCATCGGCATCGAACTCGCTGCACGGCTCAACATCGCCCTGATGGTCGTGCAGCTCGCGATCGTCGCGTTGTTCGTCGGGCTGTGCTGGCACTACGCGGCGGCCGCTGCAGCACCGGGTGGGCTCGCATTGGCCGAACCGTTCTTCAAACCCGTGCCGCTCGGCGCCACGATGGCCGGCGCGGCCATCGCTGCGTATTCGTACCTCGGCTTCGACGCGGTCTCGACCTTGACCGAAGAAACGATCGAACCTGAAAAGACGATGCCGCGCGCGATCCTGCTGATCGCACTGATCGGCGGCGCGATCTTCGTCATCGCGTCGTACACCACGCAGCTCGCCTACCCCGGCACCGTGTTCAAGGACGTCGATTCGGCCGCGTTCGAAGTGGCCAAGAAAGTCGGTGGCGACATCTTTGTGACGATCTTCCTCGGCGGCCTGATCCTCGCGCAATTCGCGTCCGGTATTTCCGCGCAAGCCAGCGTGGGTCGCTTGCTCTACGCAATGGGCCGCGACCGGATCCTGCCGCACCGCGTGTTCGGCTTTATTCACCCGACGTTCAAGACACCGGCAATCAATATCGCCATCGCCGGCATCGTCGGCCTGATTGCACTGAAGCTTGACGTTGCGACATCGACGTCGTTTATCAACTTCGGCGCTTTCCTCGCCTTTACCGCAGTGAACCTCTGCGTGATCCGGCTCTATCTGTCCGGTCAGGCGCAACAGGGTAGTCACCGCAAGATCGGTGTGATCGGCGGACTGCTGTTCCCAATCATCGGCGCGATTTCAGATATCTGGCTGCTCGTGAGCCTCGAGCGCACCGCGCTGGTACTCGGCGCAATCTGGTTCGCCATCGGTCTTGTCTATTTGTTTGCGATGACCCGGGGCTTCCGCCGGCCGCCCCCTGAAGTCGAAGTCTGATATGAACCTTCACCGATTGATTGACCCATCGGTCGACCCATCGATCGACCCAATGTTCGGCCCATTGGTCGACGCATTGTCTGGCGCATGAGCGGGTCCATCCGTTCGCCCGCAATAAGGCAAGCGTGATAAAGCCGGGTCGCGTGTTTATTTGATTGTTACGAAACAACCCGCCTCATTCCTATTGCACGCATTCGATATGCGGCGATACGAGTCAGGCGGGTTTTTGTTTCATTAGAAATGCCTCATTACCCGACCGCGAAGCTGCGGCTGCGAAAAGAATCTTTGCCGTCGTTTACCCTGAATAGCCGTATCAATACCCGCTCCATACGCGCTGTATGGATAACGGATGTGTAACGCAGGCCAAGCCGGATCGCCGCAAATCGCGTCCGGTCACGGGGATTCCGTTTGTAAACTTTGCTCGGCTCGTAGAGAATTTTTTCGCACTTACAATCAGTTACTTATTCGAAATCAAGTTTTAATCCCGGGTTGCCGAAAAACAGGAAGTAAGCCGCGAAGGCGTGTTCAACCCATGGGAGAGCCACTTGTGAAGATGCAAGCGCGTTCTGTATTTTTTGTTGCCCTGTTGCTGGCCGGTGCTTTGGCCGGATGCGCCCAGGTCCAACCTGTGACGACTGCTGCAACGCCGGTGGCCAAACCAGCCAAGCCGGTCAATGAAGTGCTCGACTTTACGATCCCGCCCGACGCCCTCGGCGCGCACGATCCGCAGTTGACCGCGATTCTGATGAAGACGGGTACGCTCGCGGCCGCGCAAAAGCGTCCGACGACGATCCGTGTGGTCGCGTTGAGCCAGGACTTCCAGTACCTGAACCAGGCGATCTGGCGCGGCGTGCCGCCCCGTCGCATCGCCGACATTACGCTCGAGAACCAGACGGCCGGCCTGGGTCAGCCGTACGGCGTGTCGATCAAAACAGCGCCCTGAGCGCGCACAGACCGAATGCCGACCATGACCCCACTCCTTTCATTCGACCCGCGCACTCGCATCGCATCGCGTGCGCTCGTGTCCGTGCTGTGCGCGCTGTGCGTCGCGCACGGCCGTCCGGCTCAAGCTCAGCAGCCCGAGGCCAAAGCGGCCGCCGCAAGCCCCGCTTCCGGCGCATCGGCGGCTGCCGCTTCCGCCGCACCCGACAAGGTCTACCCGCCGCTGCCCTCGCTCGCCATGTTGCCGCCGCCTTCGGCGACCGACAGCGACGACGACACGCCGCCGCGCAAGACCAGCTCGCGCAAGAAAGGCGCGAAAGAAAAGGTCAGAAACGAGATGCCCACGCCGCACCTTGTGGTGTCCGACGCGACGCGAACGTATCTGAACTCGGTCGAGCAGGACATCGAACACGCCATGCCGAAGTAACGCTGCGGGCCGCGACGACCCGCTTGCTCCCTCACCCGGAGATGCACCCTTGAACCCTGTTCAAATGATCAAAGGCGCGCTGCGCGCATGCCTTGCCGCGCTGTGCGCGCTAGTCGCAACCACTGGCCTCGCCCACGCGGCCGACGATTGCTTTATGAAGGCCGCCGTCTATCAGGGCGTCAATCCGTCGATCCTGCGTGCCATCGCCTGGTACGAATCGAAAGGCGACGCCAGCGTGATCAACCGCAATGCCAACGGCTCGATCGACGTCGGTCAGTTGCAGATCAACTCGATTCACTTCGGCGACCTCGCCAAGCAAGGCGTGCCGCATACCGCCCTGACAGATGCGTGCGTCAACATCTTCGTCGCGTCGTGGCTGCTCAAGCAGAAGATGGTCAAGTACGGCAACACGTGGCGCGCGATCGGCGCCTATCACTCGGAATCGCCGAAACTGCGCGACGCGTATGCGCGCAGCATTCAGAAGATTCTCGTGCAATGGGGCGAGCTGCAGCCGACGTCGGCTGCGGTGATGTAAAAGCGTCGAATCGGGGCAGCACATCGCGCATGCCCTGACTCAGCGTTGCGTCGTTCGGCGTGGAGCAACGTGACGTTCCGCTTTACCTCGCTGATCGCTTCAATCCGCCACTGCGCTCAGAGGCGGTCGTTCGATCCTCGCCTCACCCTGTCCACAGCGCCCAACCCTTCGATGTCCGCCGCAAGTCGACCAGACTCAGCGGCGGAATCTCCAGCCGCGTAAAAGCCCCGAGCGGCATTTCCAGCACCCGCACCAGCGTCGCGCGCACCACGACCGCGTGCGTGACGGCGATCACCGTCTCCTCGCCCGTGCTGTCGAGCCAGCTCGCCACGCGCTCGGCCAGGTCCCGAAACGACTCGCCGCCATGCGGCGCAAGCGAGGGACTGCGCGCCCAGTCGGCAAAGGCTTCCGCGTCCTCCGCCGCGACATCCTTGAGCGCTCTGCCCTGCCAGCGGCCGTACTCGAGATCGGCAAGCGCAGGCTCGTCCTGCGGCTCGAATCCCATCGCGATGGCCGTCTCGCGCGCGCAGCGCGCGGGGCTCGACACCACCCTGAGCCCGGCATAACCCGACATCCGCTGACTGCCAAACGCACGCGCGGCTTCGACATCACGCGATTCAAGCGCATCGTCCGCCGGAAAGCGGCCGGCCCGCATGGCCTGGGTGGCGGCATGGCTGATCATGAGCACGCGAGTCTGCATGGAACGTCTCCGGGGAGGTGGCGCTTTCATCAGAAGGCAGAGCGCGTAGAATACCTGCACCACGAGTTACGGAAGCCGGTGCAAATCCGGCGCGGTCGCGCCACTGTAATCGCTATTCCAAGAGCCGAGAGCCAGACCCGAGGCTCGTGACGTTTCCCTTCATCGCTATCGGGGCGCGCAACCCCAGGAGAGTCCCATGTCTGACCTCGTTCTCGAACCCTCTGCGGTACCGCAGCCGATTCCCGTGCGGGAAATCCTGCCCTGGGCCGTCTTCGTCGGCTTGCTGCTGTTGCTCGCACTCTATTTCGTGGGTGCGGAAGAAGGTGCGACGTCGCTGATTCCGGGCATGTACGTCCACGAATTCGTCCACGACGGCCGGCATTTGCTCGGCTTCCCCTGCCACTGACGGGGGCCCCATGGTCGGAAAACTGTTAGTACGCGGCATGCTTGCAGGCATCGCCGCGGGGCTGCTCACATTCTGCGTGGCCAAAATTGCCGGCGAACCGCAGGTCGACGTCGCTATCGCTTTCGAAGCCAAGGCCGATCAGGCCAAGGGCGAGGCGCCCGACCCCGAGATTGTGAGCCGCGAAACCCAGTCAGGGTTTGGGCTGTTCACCGGCGTCATGGTCTACAGCACGGCGATCGGCGGGTTGTTCTCACTCGTCTACGCCTATGCGTATGGCCGTGCCGGCCGGATCGGCGCACGCGCGCTTGCCGTATGGCTTGCGGCGGCGGCCTACATCGCGATCGTGATCGTGCCTGCGCTCAAGTACCCGCCGAATCCGCCCGCGATCGGCGACCCGCAGACGATCGGCATGCGCACCGGGCTCTACTTCACGATGATCGCCGTATCGATCGCTGCGATGATTTTCTCGCTGAGCGTGCGCCGGCATTTGATCGCTCGCCTGGGTGGCTGGAACGCCTCGATTGTCGCGGGGCTCGTGTACCTTGCCATCATCATCGCCGTCGAACTCGCGCTGCCCGTGATCAACGAAGTACCGGGTGATTTCCCGGCGAGCACGCTCTGGCGCTTCCGCGTCGTATCGGTCGGTATGCAGCTGACGATGTGGACGACGATCGCACTCGTGTTCGGTGCAGCGATGGAACGGCTGGACCGCGCACGCACAGGCGTCAGTGAGCGAACCAACCGTCTCAATCACGCCTGATCCACCAACACCTGACCACGACCGCTCCCTGAAGCACCGCGCGATGATCACACTCGAAGTTTGCGTCGATAACCTGGCTGGCTTGCGTATCGCAGCGGCGGCGCCCATCGCGCGGATCGAACTCTGCGGCCCGTTGGCCGTCGGCGGCACGACACCGCCGACGGGCGTCATGCGAATCGCGGCGCGTATGCCCGTGCCCGTCTACGCAATGATCCGGCCTCGCGACGGCGACTTTGTGTTCGACGCCGACGACGAGGCCGCGATGATCGCCGACATTCACGCGGCGCGTTCGGCGGGTCTTGCGGGCGTCGTGCTCGGTGCCAGCCAGGCAGACGGGAGTCTTGACGTGCCGATGCTGGCGCGGCTGTCCTCGCAATGCGCCGGCCTCGGTCGCACCTTGCATCGTGCGTTCGATCTCTGCCCTGATCCGTTCGCCGCGCTCGATGCCGCCATCGAACTCGGCTTCGAGCGCGTGCTGACGTCAGGTCGTGCCAAGTCCGCCATCGAAGGCGCTCCCCTTCTCGCCGAACTCCGCGAACACGGCCACGGCCGCATCTCAATCATGGCCGGCGCAGGCGTCACGCCATCAAACGTCCGTGAACTGGTCGAAGCCTCCGGCGTGCACGAAGTCCACGCTTCTTGCCGGTCCGCGGTGCCCATCGGCAACCCGGATGTGATTCGATTTGGCTTTGCAAGCAGCGTGATGCAGACGGATCGGGCTGTTATCGATGCGATGCTTGAGGCGATTGCGGAGAAGCAGTTTGGGTAAGTGACGTCGGATTGTGTGTTGCTCAATCCAGATCAGCGACCTCCATCCTTGCCAGCGCAATGACCTTGTCGAGCCGAGTTTTCATCGAAAGCGAGAGCATGTGCGTTTGCTCAGGCGCCACCATTCGGCGAGCTTCAAACGGCATTCCCGCAAGTACTTCAGCGGGCGACAATTCATTCAACGAGTCCTGCTCGGACATAAAAAAGGTGTTGACCTGCATTCTTGAATTGCTGCGAAGAATCTCAAGCAACCTGGGTAAATGCGAAGGCACATCGGCGACGAATTGCCACGCGGGATACACGCGCCCATTCTTCTTGCCGGGCGGCACCACGCTGTAGAACTGCACATGGTCGCATCGATAAACCGTGCTCTTGGACATACCGGTGTGCTCGATCACCTCCTCAGGACTCCATTTGGACATCGGCAAATGCGTCTCGCGAATCGCTCCGCTCGGGACAGGATCTCCGATCAACCAAGTAGCAAGACGAAGAGCAAGCGCCCTACGGGCGGCACTGCCTGTCAACACGGTGGCTTCACCTGTGCGTGACTTCGATCGAATACGTTCGGTGACTCCGTCGAGCAAGTCGGCGGCCACCGTTTCGATCAGTGCATCTGCATCACCCGCATAGCTACCGTTCACAAGTGCACGCAGCTCGGCTCTAGCATTCGCTTGCCTTCGTTTCGTTGCCAATTCCATATCCACTCCTGCACAGCGATCCCAAGGATGAGCGCCCAGGGGCGCGCACATTCGAGATTGCGAGGTGAGACCGTGGCTGGAAGCGCAGAGTACGTGAGCAGGCCAAACAAGCCTTTCACAAAATGATCCTCGCCGTTCGCGTGGTCGCTCAACGATCCGCGCCTTGAAATGAGGACACTTGCGCGTCGGCCGGGGGAAGCAGTCAAACCACGTCGTGCGCGGCGATGTTGCGGTATTGACCTTTGAAATACAGCAACGGCTGCGTGGTAGCCGCCTCTTGCAGGTCTATCGCCTTCACCTCACCAATCACGATCAGATGATCGCCTGCGGCGTGCTCGGCGTAGATCTCGCAATCAAGCCAGTGAAGGCTGCCGGCAATGATCGGATTGCCCAGCGGCGACTGCTGCCATTCGACTCCGTCCCATTTGTCCGCGCCTCGCCGGGCGAACTGGTTCGAAATCTTGACCTGCTCTTCGGACAGGATATTCACGGCAAATCGACCTGCCTGGCGAATTTTAGGGAAGCTGGCCGAACTGGACATGACGCTGAATGACACCAGCGGCGGGTTCATCGACACGCTATAAAACGACTGGCATGTAAAGCCAACGTTCTCGCCGTCAATGTGCGATGTGATCACCGTGATACCGGATGCGTAGTGCCCGAGCGCTTCGCGAAAGCGCGTTGGTTCGATAACGGTACTAGGGAGTGACATGGTAGGCACTAAATACGGGGTGCAGCTCGAAAAAGTGAAGAGCGGGCTGAAGTCATTCGCGAACGTTGACTGACCTTAGCCTTTGCCAATATCGAAAGCGACCCATCGATCAGAGCCAACCGGATCGATGAGTCGCTTTCTGCGTTCGGCCGTCGCAAGCAGCGCACGACGGCCTTTTCCGCCGCGGAATTAGATCGAAAGCTCTTTTCGAACGATTTCCGCGCCTGCACTCAATGCTTCCAGCTTGCCCTTCGCGATCGCACGAGACAGGGGGGCCATGCCACAGTTGGTGCACGGATAAAGCTTGTCCGCATCGACAAACTCGAGTGCTTTTCGCAGGGTATTGGCGACTTCCTCGGGCGTTTCGATGATGTCGCTCGCCACATCAATGGCCCCCACCATCACTTTCTTGCCGCGAAGCAGTTCGATGAGTTCCATCGGAACGTGCGAGTGTTGGCATTCCAACGAGACCATGCCGATACCGGATTTTTGCAGCTTGGGGAAAACCTTTTCGTACTGGCGCCATTCCGTCCCCAGCGTCTTCTTCCAATCGGTATTGGCCTTGATGCCATAGCCATAGCAAATATGGACAGCGGTTTCGCACTTGAGCCCTTCGATGGCTCTTTCCAGCGTGGCCACACCCCAATCGTTCACGTCATCAAAGAACACATTGAATGCTGGCTCATCGAATTGAACGATATCGACGCCAGCGGCCTCCAACTCCTTGGCCTCCTCGTTCAGGATCTTCGCGAACTCCCACGCCAGTTTTTCGCGACTCTTGTAGTGATCGTCATAAAGCGTATCGATCATCGTCATCGGGCCGGGTAGCGCCCATTTGATCGGGGCGTTCGTTTGCTCCCTCAGGAACTTGGCATCGTCGACGAAGACCGGCTTTCGGCGAGACACGGCACCCACGACCGACGGTACGCTCGCATCGTAACGATCACGAATTCTGACGGTCTTCCGATTTTCGAAATCGACTCCGTCCAGATTCTCGATAAACGTGGTCACAAAGTGCTGACGCGTTTGTTCGCCATCGCTGACGATGTCGATACCCGCGTGCTGTTGTTCTTGCAGAGACAAGCGCAAGGCATCCTGTTTGCCCTCAGTTAGCGCCTCATCCTGCAATTTCCACGGTGACCACAGTTTTTCGGGTTCTGCGAGCCATGAGGGTTTGGGCAAGCTGCCAGCTGTCGCCGTGGGAAGCAATTTCTTCACAATAGATTACCTTACGTTTTAATTGATCAAAGAGCGTAGTTAGCAGACCACTGCTCAAGAACAGCCTGATAGGGTTTTATAAACTGCTCTTCGACATACCGCCCCTGCTCAATCGCCAGCCGGCTGCGTTCTTCCCGATCATAAACAATTCGGGTAAGCGAAAAGTCCTCATGCTTCAAACTTGGCTGATAGGACTTCCCTGCGACCGAGTTTGCGTTGTAAATCTCGGGGCGATAAATTTTCTGGAAGGTATCCATCGTACTGATGGTGCCAATAAGCTCGAGATTGGTGTAATCACCAAGCAAGTCGCCGACAAAATAAAACGCCAAAGGCGCAGCGCTATTCGGAGGCATGAAGTAGCGAACCTTCAGCCCCATTTTCTGGAAATATTCGTCCGTCAACGAATACGCATCCTGTTCGTATTCAATACCCAATACAGGGTGTTGATTTTCAGTCCGGCGATAGGTCTTGCTGCTCGACACACTGAGACAGATGACGGGCGGCTTCTTGAAGTTATCCTTGTAAGCGTCCGAATTGATAAAGCACTTGAACAACTTGCCGTGCAGGTCACCGAAATTATCCGGGGTGCTGAAATTCGACTGATTTTTATTGTGTTCCAGCAGCAGCACGCTGAAGTCGTAATCCCGCACATAAGACGAGAAATTATTTCCTGCAATACCTTCAGTGCGCTCGCCAGTTTTGCGATCGACAATATTCGTCTTCAATATCTCGATCAAGGGTAGCGCGCTACCGCTGCTTGCACCCTCTATATTCATTTCGACGGAAATGATTTCAAGCTTGACCGTATAACGATCGCCTTCAGGATTGTCCCAATGCGCCAGGGAGTTGAAACGGTTGTCAATCATCCGGAAGGTGTTGCGCAAATTTTCCTGACGACTCGCTCCTCTGGCCAGATTAGCAAAGTTGGTCGTGATGCGCGTACTTTCTGAAGGACGGTAGTCTTCGTCGAAAGAAATACGCTTGATAGCAAATGTAAATTCTTTACTCATGGTGATCTGGCAATCTGAATTCTGATAGAGAAGTCGCATTGACCTCTTGCGTTATCAAAATCTTATGCCCCACCATCTATGAATAAAAGTGAATTGATTTCATGTATCCATTAGCAGCCTTCATGTGGGACGTACGTGTCGAAGGGCCTGTTCACGTCGGGCCCGCTGTATGGGTTGTCGAACGGGCACTAAGCATCGACTGAAGTGGCGTGACGCATTTTGATCGCAGCGTTGGCCCCCCCCTTAAATGGAACCGTCGCGAGCACAGATGCCAGCACCATCAACGCGCCCCCGAACCATGCCCCGACGGAAAGATGCTCACCGAGCCATAGATAGGCGAATAGCGCACCGAATGCAGGCTCGCTGCCCATCAGCAAAGCAACACGCGTCGGGCTACTGCGCTTGACGGCGAAGTTCTGAGCGAAGAAAGCGAACAAGGTGCAGGCGACTACGAGGTATCCGATGCTGGCCCAGAAGTCGGCGTGCGCGGTGAACGACGGCAAAGCTTGCCAATGCTGTGAGGGCAGCACGCAGACGACCAGAGCACTGCCCAATGCGACTACGCCCGCTTGCACGGCCGTCACCGCCAACGGAGTCAATTCCGATTCGCGCATCACACGCTTGGTCACGCACACCATCAGCGCTCGAAGTAACGCAGCGAGAAGAATTAGTGCATCGCCTGCGCTCGGAATGATTACGCCGCCGCTCACAAACGCAGCACCCATCAATGAAAGCCCCACGGCGAACCATTCGCTGCTGGACGGCTTGCGTCGTAGCAACACCCATTCGACGAGCGGCGTCAGCGCGACACACAGGCTGATCAGGAACGCCGCATTCGACGCGCGTGTGTGAGCGATTCCGAACGTCTCGGTCAGAAAGATCCCGAGCAGAATCACGCTCGAGCCAAGCGCGCCGACCAATGCCGAGGCACTCACATGTCGAAGCGATCGCAGCGACGGCGACAAGACCATAAACGTCAGCCCGAAGCGCAGCGCAAGCAGACCGAGCACCGGATACAGCACGAGCGCGCCTTTCACGACCCCATAGCTTGTACCCCACACCATCGCTACCGCGAGCAGCATGAGATCGGACATCCATAACGCGCTTTTTTGCTTCGACATAGCGGACCTTCTCTTTTGATTCAGATAGTCCGAATTGTCGAGTATTGCGCACGAAACTATAATCCCGCCCATCGGCATATCTTTTATGCCTGAAATGCACAGATGGAGGACACCCGGGCGCGGGTCATGATGAATCCCAACGAGCTGTTTGCGTTGCTTCCCGACATGGCGACCTTTGCGAGAGTCGTCGACGCCGGCAACTTTTCGGTCGCCGCCCGGCAGTTGGGTACCACGCCCTCCACCGTCAGCCGACAGATCAAACGCCTTGAGGATTCGCTCGGCACGCGCTTACTTGAGCGTTCGACCCGGAGCATTCGCTTGACCGATTCAGGCGCGCAGATCTACCGGCATTGCAGGGACATGATCGGCGCAGCATCGGGAGCCGTCGACGTCGCAGGACAAGGCGTCGGAGATCCGCGAGGCAAAGTCAGCATCAGTGCGCCAATATCATTTGCGCGATCCGTCATCCATCCGCTGATACCGGAGTTTTTGCGGACATGGCCGGACGTCGATGTCCAACTGGTCTTTGCCGATCACGAAGTCGATCCCTTGCGTGACGATGTCGATATCGTGATTCGACTCACGCGATCGCCTCCTCCGGGTCTCGCCGCCCGGCGACTTGGCGAGGTGAAATGGATTCTTTGCGCGTCGCCTGCTTATCTCGCAGAACGTGGCACGCCGGCTAAACCGCGCGACCTCGCGCAGCATGCATGTATCTATCTCGGGGAAACGGTCGACGACAACCGGTGGCAATTCCGCCATGGCAATGAGACGCAGTCGGTCGAGGTGAAAGGACGCTATATCGCCAACGATGTGGACGCCCGATTGGATGCAGCCCTACTTGGCCTCGGCATTGCGACCTTGCCGGAATTCGCCGCTGCACACGCGCTTTCCGAAGGCACTTTAGTTCGGGTACTCGACGACTGGGAGTTCGAGGCACGCCCCTATATGGGACCGGTGTGGCTGCTCTATCCGCCGAACCGGTTTTTACCGTCAAGGGCGCGCGCGCTGATTGACTATCTGGCGACTCACCTCGTCGCAGGCAACGTTGAAAATCACCATGACGACTAGTTTTCGCCTTATAGCGGTCTACGCCGAGACGGAAATCCAGTCGCTTGCGAGGCGGCACGCAGCCGCACTGCCCTACCCGACCTTCTCCACCTCATCACTCGCCCGCTTCGTCAATATCGCGCTCGCGATGATGTCAAAAAGATGATCGCCCCGCGGTGCGAATGCGGGTTGGTCAGCGGCCCAGCCGAGCGCCGACATCAGGGCAAACAAGTCGACCCCGGTCATATCAGCGCGCGCCGTTCCCTCGGCCTGAGCACGAATCAGGAGTCGTTCTCCCACCGCATGCACCGTTGCGCATGCCGCATAAAGCGCAGACTCCGGGTCTGAATGGGCACTCGCCATCATGGCCACAACGCCTCGATAGCTCTGGACGAACGCCACGCCTTCGCGGAACCACGACACGAGCGCTTCGCCCGGCACATCCGACGTTTCAAGTTCGCGCGCCTTCTGCGCCAGTGCATCCATATTCGTGCACAGCAACGCTTCAAACAGCGCTTCCCGCGTCGGGAAATGACGTAATACCGTCGCCAGACCGACGTCGGCCCGACGGGAAATATCTCGCATCGACGCATCCGCGCCGTGCTCGGCAATCACCTCACGCGCGACTTCAAGGAGGTGGTCGTAATTTTTTCTGGCGTCGGCTCGCATGGCTTTCGTTGACAAATGGATCAGTGATCCATATATTCCCAATCAGGATCCGGATCACTGATCCACAAGATACAGCGGATTTGCCCCGAAGGGAACAGAGACGCTGTCTGACACCATCAACGGAGTTGAAGTCATGGGAAAGCTTGACGGTAAGGTTGCGGTCGTTACAGGCGGATCGAGCGGCATGGCGCTGGCGAGCGCGAAACGGTTCGTTGAAGAAGGCGCGTACGTTTTCATTACGGGCCGCAGGCAAGAGGTGCTCGACGAGGCTGTCGAGCAGATTGGACGGAACGTGACGGGCGTGCGCGGCGACTCCGCCAATCTCGACGATCTGGATCGCCTGTTCGATACGGTCAAACGCGAAAAGGGCAAGATCGACATTCTTTACGCGAGCGCTGGCACTGGCGAATCCGTTCCTCTGGGCGAGATTACCGAGGAACACTTCGATGCGACCTTCGGCCTGAATACGCGCGGCACGGTGTTCACGGTTCAGAAGGCATTGCCACTGTTCAACGATGGTGGATCGATCTTTATGACCGGCTCAGTGGCGTCGGTCAAAGGGTTTCCCGGTTACGGCGTGTACTCGGCGAGCAAAGCCGCATTGCGCTCATTCGCGCGCACCTGGCTCAATGAATTGAAGGGCCGAAATATCCGGGTGAACGTGCTGAGCCCCGGACCGATTGCAACGCCGATGCAGGACCAGATTCTCGATGACCAGGCGAAGCAGATGTTCGAATCGCTGATTCCCCGCGGAAAGATGGGTCTTCCAGAGGAAATTGCAGGCGCTGCGCTATTCCTGGCTTCGGACGATTCGAGCTTCGTGAATGGCGTTGAACTATCGGTCGATGGCGGTTTCTCGGCCATCTGAAGTCACACGCAAAAACACATATAGAGGGCGTTGCAGCTTGAAGAAGGTGACTCGATATCGGCTTATCCATTTGCACTCCTCACCGATAGACGGAAAGGATTTCAATGCATAGCCAACAAGTATCGTGGCACGGGTCAACGGCTGCGCCCTCTTGAATGGAGAGTTCGCATGAGTTATTCAATTATTGGCTTTGGTCCCGTAGGTCAGGCGCTTGCCCAAGCGTTTGCACGAAAGAACATTGACGTAATCGTCGCCAGTCGACGTGCACCCGAGGCGTTGATGCCGCAGGCTCAGGCAATCGGCCCCTCGATCCGCCCAAAGACGCTCAAGGAAGCATTCGCGGCTGACACGATTTTCCTTGCGGTTCCGTTCCGGGAACATCGCGAGGTCGCGAAGCAACTCGCGACGTGGCAAGGCAAGACGATTATCGACACGACCAACGCTTATGGCATTCCCGCTGCGGAACTGGAAGGGCTGCCGTCGTCCGCCTTGGTCAGCAAAGCGTTTACTGGTGCGACGCTGGTCAAGGGCTTCAATCATTTACCCGCTGCGGCCCTCGCCGCTGATCCGAACGTCAATGGTGGCCGGCGCGTCGTGTTTCTTTCGAGCGATGACGAAGCCGCAGTGGCACCCGTCGCTGAGTTAGCCCAACAACTCGGCTTCGCGCCGGTCGCACTCGGACGGTTTGAAGAAGGCGGCGCGCTGGTCCATGCCAAGGGCAATACCTGGGGCAAGCTGATTTTCAACGACTTCATCAAAATCAAGTAAGCGCGCATCTCCTCGAGGTCGTACCGGCCACGCAGTGCGTGGCCGATACCCCGCAGCGCCCTCGCCTATTGAGTCCCTCCGCGCTGACGCGACGTCATTTGCATGCCGGAGCCCGCTGCAACGGACGAACGCGAGTTCCGGCTCCTCGCAATCCGCCGACGCTGCAACAAGACCCACGCGGCAGGAATCACAAACATCGACAAAATCGGCGCAGTCACCATGCCCCCCACCATCGGTGCGGCAATGCGTTGCATCACTTCTGAACCCGCGCCATGACCCAGCATGATGGGAATCAAGCCTGCCAGCACCACCGCCACCGTCATGGCTTTCGGACGCACGCGCAGCACCGCGCCTTCTCGAATCGCATCGAGCAACGTGGACTCATCTAGAGGCTCCCCTGACTCAAGTCGCCGATTGAGCGCGCTCTTCAGGTACAGCAACATCACCACGCCAAATTCAGCCGCCACCCCGGCCAAGGCAATGAAGCCCACCGACGTCGCAACGGATACTGCATGCCCGAGTATCCAGATAAACCAAAAACCGCCGACCAATGCAAAAGGCACGGTCGACATCAACAAAAGCGCATCGGCCGCGGAGCCAAACGTCAGGAACAGCAACACGAAGATCACGACGAGCGTGACCGGAATCACGGTGCGCAACTTGGCCTCTGCACGCTCGAGGTACTCGAATTGCCCGGACCACGCGATCGAATAACCCGGAGGCAATACGACCTTTTGGGCGACAGCTTCCTGCATGGCCTTCACTGCAGTCTGCAAGTCCACGTTTCGAATATCGACGTAGACGTAACCCGACAGACGCGCGTTTTCGCTGCGAATCGACGGAGGACCGTCCTCGATGTTGATGCTGGCCACATCACCGAGCTGAATCTGGGCGCCTCGATCTGTGACAACAGGTAACTCGCGCAGCTTATCTACCGAATCACGCACCTCGCGGGGATAGCGAATGTTGATCGGGAAGCGCTCGCGTCCGGCCACCACTTCGCCGACGTTTTCGCCCCCGACTGCCGACGATACGACAGACTGGATATCGCTGACGGAAAGCCCGTAGCGAGCAGCGACCTGACGATTGATATCCACGTCGATGTATCGGCCGCCGTTCAATCGCTCGGCAAGCGCGGAAGTCACACCCGGCACGTCCTTGACCGTGGCCTCCACTTGCGCGGCCACCTTGTCGATCTCGTTCAAATCCGGGCCTGATATCTTCACGCCAACCGGCGACTTGATACCCGTCGACAGCATGTCGAGCCGATTCCGGATCGGCGGTACCCATAGGTTCGACAAGCCCGGTACTCTCACGATCCGGTCCAGCTCGTCTCGCAGTTTTTCAGGCGTCATACCGGGGCGCCACTGACTTCTGGGCTTGAACTGTATTGTCGTCTCAAACATTTCAAGCCCCGGCGCGGGATCGGTCGCCGTCTCCGCACGCCCCGACTTGCCGAATACCGTCGCTACTTCGGGTACCGTCTTGATGAGTCGATCGGTTTGCTGGAGCAGTTCCGCCGCCTTCTCCGTCGAGATGCTGGGAAGCGCCGTCGGCATATACAGCAGATCGCCCTCATCGAGCGGTGGCAGGAACTCGCCCCCCAGGCGCGAAAGCGGGAGCACGGTCAGCAGAAGCGCGACGATCGCGAGCCCGATCGCGACCCAAGGCCGACGTAGTGTCGCTTCAAGCAACGGCCGATACAGACGGACCAGCACACGATTGATCGGATTCGACGCCTCATGCGGAATGCGTCCGCGTATGAGATACCCCATCAACACCGGAACAAGCGTCACCGACAAACCTGCCGCAGCGGCAATTGTGTAGGTCTTGGTGAATGCCAGTGGCGAGAATAGCCTTCCCTCTTGTCCCTCGAGTGAAAACACCGGGATAAACGACAGCGTGATGATAAGCAGCGAAAAGAACAACGCCGGACCCACCTCCGCCGCCGATGATGCGATCAGCTGCCAACGTTGAGCATGCGTTATCGGGGTATCCGGATGCCGATGCTCGAACGCTTCCAGATGCTTGTGCGCGTTCTCGATCATCACGATGGCCGCATCAATCATGGCCCCGATGGCGATTGCGATACCGCCCAACGACATGATGTTTGCGTTGACGCCCTGATAGCGCATCACGATGAATGCCATCAACACGCCAAGTGGAAGCGACAGGACAGCGACCAACGCGCTGCGCAGGTGGAACAGAAACACAGCGCAGACGATACCGACCACGATGAACTCCTCGAGCAGCTTGTCTTTGAGGTTGTCCACGGCACGATTGATGAGTCCCGAGCGATCGTACGTCGTCACGATGTCGACGCCTGGCGGCAGCGAGCGCTTGAGTTCGTCAAGCCTGGCTTTCACCCCTTGAATGGTCGTCAACGCATTCTTGCCGGACCGCATGACAACGACGCCGCCTGCCACCTCGCCTTCTCCGTTGAGCTCGGCGATGCCTCGCCGTGCTTCGGGTCCGATCTGGATGCGCGCAACGTCACCGAGCAGTACCGGTGTCCCCGTGTCGTTGGTGCGAAGAACGACATTGCGGAAATCCTCTAACGAGTGGAGATATCCGGAAGAGCGGACCACGTATTCCGACTCGGCAAGTTCGACGACCGAGCCGCCCGACTCCTGGTTCGACTTGGCGAGCGCATCGGCGACCATTGCCTGCGTGATGCCGAAAGCGCGCAACTTGTCGGGGTCCAGCACGACCTGATATTGACGCACCATCCCGCCGATGCTCGCGACCTCTGATACATCGGGCACTGCCTTGAGTTCGAACTTGAGGAACCAGTCGTTGAGCGCCCGCAGTTGTCCGAGATCATGCTCGCCACTCCGGTCGACAAGCGCGTATTCGTACACCCAGCCCACCCCCGTCGCGTCCGGGCCGAGCGAAACCGTCGCCCCTTGAGGAAGACGGCTTTGTACCTGGTTCAGGTATTCAAGCACACGCGAGCGCGCCCAGTACGGATCCGTCTTGTCATCGAACAGGACGTACACGAACGCATCCCCGAATGCAGAGTACGCACGAATGGTCCTGGCGCCGGGCACGCCCAGAAGCGTTGTCGTAAGCGGATAGGTCACCTGATCCTCGATGACCTGCGGCGCCTTGCCCGGATACGACGCCTTGATGATGACTTGCGTATCGGAGAGGTCCGGCAATGCATCGAGGGGCGTATGCGTAACCGAGTACGCTCCCCACGCGCCGACGAGCACCGTCGCGAGCAGCACCAGAAAGCGATTGTGGATGGACCAGTGAATGAGGCGCGCAATCATGGCCTGCCTCCTTCCGATCCGTCCGTGCTGCGTTCAAGTCGTGGCAGCATCGACTTCAGGCTCGCTTCCGAATCGATGAGGAATTGTCCGGAGGCAACGACGGTGTCGCCATCGTTCAGTCCGCCAACGACTTCGGTCTCATCGCCAGCATCCTTGCCGACGGTCACGGCCACGGGCTCAAGGCCACCCTGCCCGTTCCTGACGATGACAAGGGAGCGCTTGCCTGTCGTAATGACGGCCTCTGAAGGAACGACGAGTCGCGACACCTTATTGGATCCGCTGACGTGCACGCGCATTAACATGCCCGGCGTGAGCTTCAACGCGGCATTGTCGATTTCGAGCCGCGCCTGGAGGGTCCGGCTCGTCGCGCTGATGCCAGGGAGGACCTCACGTATCTGCCCGTTGAAGTGCTGCGTCGGATCACTCGAAAACGTCGCATCGACAGCCATGCCCGGCTGCACGCTCAGCGCAAGTGCTTCCGGAATTTCCACGATGAGCCAGAGCTTCGACAGACCCGCCACTTTGGCGATCGTCTGACCCGGCGTTACTTGCGCCCCGTCCCGCACATTCAGCTCGCTGACGACACCCGTCTCGGGTGACGACAGCACGACATGCGTCTGAACGGCTCCGGTCCGATCAAGGTTCGCAATCAGTCCATCAGGAATCGACAGGGCACGCATTCGGGCACGTGATGCTTCGAGCAGCCCCGCATCCATTCCGCCGCGCTTGAGCGACACATATTCTTCCTGCGGCGCGAGCCAGTCGGGCACAAAGAGCGATGCGATCGGGGCGCCCTTGTTGACGTGCTGCATCGGCGCGCGGGTGTACAGATGGTCGATATAGCCCGTGACGCGGGACTGCACGACGTCGGCTTGCGACTCGTCGAGCTGAGTCGTGCCGACGGCATCGAACCCGTCCGCCATCTCTTTTCGATGAACGGTTGCGTAGCGGATTCCGAGATTCTGCTGCAGCTCTGGATCGATCCTGATGCCCGTCGCACCACCGCCTTCGTCTGCGTAGACGGGTTGGAGTTGCATGTCCATGAAGGGCGATTTGCCGGGCTTGTCGAAGTGCTGATTCGGCACCATCGGGTCGTGCCAATAGAGCACCTGCCTGCCCGATTTCGGATCGACCTTGTTTCCCGGGGCCGAAGCCGTCGCCATCGGAGCGTCGTGCATCCGAGTCGTCGAGGCGTGCCAGGTTCCGGCGGCATAGCCGATGGCGAGCAATGTCGCGGCCGCAATGACGCTCAAGGACACGCGTGCCATTAGTGGGTTTGTCATAGCGGTTTCTTCATTGGCCGTCGGCCATGGTGGGAGGAACAACCTGGTACTCGAGCTGGGTCCACAGTTGCGAGACGTCACGACGCAACGACAGCACTTGCAACTCGGCATCGAGCTGAGCGCGTCGCGCGGCGAAGGTGTCGGCAAGCGAACCCGTGCCGCCCTTGTAGGCAGCAACGGCGAGCTGCACACGCTGATCAGCTGCCGGCAGCAGCGACTGACTCAGATTGGCGATGCGTGCTCGACCGCTTGCCAACGTGGCCGCCTCTGTATGGATATCCGCCTGGACTTGTCGCTGTGCATCCTCGTAGGTCAGGCGCGCCTTGGTGGCGAGCTCGCCCTTTTCGGCGATGTCCCGGTCTTCGTAGTTGCTTCGGTTGAACGGCAATGGAATACGCACGCCCACCGAGACAAATCTCGAGTTGTTGCCCCCCTGCGCATAGGAAACATTCCACGTCCAGTTCGGAGTCCGGTTGCTCTCGGCGACGGCGGTGTCCGCGTCCGCCAACGAGATGTCGTGAGCTGCCGTGATCAACGCCGGCTGTACGTGGCGCAAATCGTCGAGCGGCAGCGCTGACGTGGTGGATTCGGGTGATGGTGGCTCGCCCGCCACATCATCGACGGCGGTGGCAGTCCAGCGCGAGAGGCGAATCAGCGCAGTGACCAGCGTTTGCCGCGCTGTGAGCATCTGGTCCTGCGTCTGCGCAAGCATGGCCTGCGCTTGCACCACATCGGTTGCGCTTGCGCGGGCACCTTTGTATGAAGCTTCGGTTGCCGCGAGTTCGTGGCGCATGTGCTCCAGCAGTTCTTGCTGGAGCGCCACAGCTTGCTTCGCATAGGTCGCATCCAGCCAGGCGCTTGCTGTTTGCTGGCGAACGTTCACAAGCTGCTCGAGATAGCCCGCGTGCTCTCGGCCGACCTGCTCGTCGGCCAACGAAGAACGCAAGCGCCGCTTCTCGCCGGACACCCACTCCTGCTCGATGCCGATACGGCGCATGGTCAGGATGTTCTGACCAATGGTGAATCCTTGAGAGCCGTTAATCGGCAAATCGTCGACGCCGGCTGTTAGCGCCGGTTCCGGCAATTGACCGGCTTTGACAGCAGCCTGCGAACTTGCGCGTACCGAGGCCCGAGCAGCGCCGATGGCAGCGGAATGTTCGGTCGCCGCCTGAATCGCGGCGTCGAGTGTGAGCGGCGCTTCCTGGGCGAATGCACTGAAGCTCGATATGGCGAGCGCAAAGAACACTGCGCACGCGCGCAGTGGCACACACCGGCATAGCGGTGTGCCGTTGAATAAAGGCATGGTTCAACCCCAACGACGGAGTCCCATAGGGAATCCACGTCCTGAGCGCAGGACGACCTCACCGCAGACGCGGTGAACGAGTCAGACTGGGATTACGCGGTTCGCGGAGGTCGCCAGAGCCCTGCAGGCTCACGGACAGACAGCGATTCGGTGTAGTTGAAAGCGACGCGGATCGAGAGGCCGATGGGTCGCGTGACTTCGAGCGTAGCGACCGGAAGATATTGGCAACCGATCTGGCACTGAGCCGTCATCTTGCAGGAGACGCCCTTGGCCTTGCCGGTCGGCGACGATTTCATCGTGTCGCACCCCGGCATCATGGAGCTCGTCGCGGCATCGTCGCCTGCGGCCATGGTTCGCTGCATGATTGGACACGTACCCGTCAAGCCGCTGGCTGCCAGCCCGCTCAAGGGCAGCATCGCGCACAGCATAAGAAGAATGAGGGTCCGAAAGAGTTTCATCGCAAGTCGAGTAGCGCAGGCATTTTAGCCAACTCCATGGAAATTTGCCTAGGGAACCCGCCTGCTCAAGCCACATATCCCGCCCCCGATTCACCGTCTTAGTACACACATAGCCGCGTGTTCTTGGTTCTTTTGCTGATACCAACGACGGTACAGAATTCCTGCATCAACCCTACAAAAAAGGCCGACCATGTTTTTTCGTCACCTTTTAGCTGCGTCATGTGGCGCCGTTGCTTGCACGCTTTGCGGCGGAGCCATCGCACATCAATCCAGCGAAGTCGTGAAGCAGGACTTCAATCAGTCGATTCCAAATCTCCCTGGCAAATCGCTTGTCGCTGTGGAAGTCGACTATCCGCCCGGCAGCGCATCGCTACCTCACAAGCACGCGAAGTCCGCGTTCATCTACGCGTACGTGCTGTCCGGGTCCATCGAATCGAAGGTCAATGACGGCGAGGCGCGTGTGTACCACGCTGGCGAGAGCTGGTCTGAATCGCCCGGCGCCATCCATCGCATCAGCCGAAACGCAAGCAAGACCCAACCTGCAAAGCTGTTAGCCATTTTTGTCGTGGATACCGACGACAAAGAACTGACCACCCCGGTCAAGTAAGCCCCCGCGTGTCTCTCCACTCCCCGAGCTGTAGGAACTACCATGAACGCCCGAACCGCGAAGTCCAATCCAGTCATCGAATGTATCCTGAGCCGCTCCGCGGCCAAGTATTACGACCCGACGGCCACGTTAAGTGACGAACAGATCTCCGAGCTGGTGCGAATCGGCACCGCCGCACCGACATCCTTCCACTTGCAGAACTGGCGCTTTATCGCGGTTCGCACGCCTGAAGCAAAAGCGCGACTGAGTCCGATCGCGTGGAACCAGCCGGCAGTCACCGACGCCGCTGTGACCTTCATCGTGTGCGGCCAACTCGTCGACACCAGCGTCATTCCCTCGCGGCTCGCTCCCGTCGTCGAAGCGGGCATCATGCCGGCCGCAATGGTCCCGGAATGGGAAATCCCCGCTCGGAACCTCTATATGGCGTATCCGCAGCGCCGCCGCGACGAAGCCGTGCGCACGGCGGCCTTCGGTGCCTCGGCAATCATGTATGCCGCACGTTCGCTGGGCCTGGGTTCGACGCCAATGATCGGCTTCAACGCCGACGCGGTGCATCGCGAGTTCGGCCTCGGCGAAGACGAAGTCCCGGTCCTGCTGTTGTCGGTCGGTGAGGAGCGTCCTGGAAACTGGGCACAAAAGCCGCGCCTGCCGGTATCGGAAGTGTTGGACTTCGTCTGAACGCGTCGCCGCAATCGTCGACACGCGGACCGGCCAGATACCCCTGAAGCGCGAGGCATTCAACACGCACCCAACGCCAGAAGACCTCACGCACTTCTGCCCGACCTTCGGGCGCAACGTATGCCGAGGGTACCCGCGATACGGGCTTCCCTCGATCAGCAAACCCACTACGTACGGAAACAACGATGTCCAGAGCCACTGCTTTGAAGTCGGACCAAGTGCCGGCAGATTCGAAACCGACCCTCGATGCGTTCACCAAGAACATCGGGTTCACGCCAAACATGATGGCGACGTTTGCGCAGAGCCCCATCGCGTTCAACGCATGGGCCAACTTGCTGGGTTCCCTGAGCAAGGCGCTCGACGTCAAGACGCGGGACAGCATCGGTCTCGCCGTCTCGGAAGTGAACGGCTGCAACTATTGCCTGACGGTTCACAGCTTCACCGCCGAACACATGGCCAAGCTGCCGGCCGATGAAATCATTCTGGCTCGGAAAGGTCATGCCAGCGATGCCAAGCGCGACGCTGCCATTCAGTTCGCTCGCAAGGTCATCGAGACGCGCGGCCAGGTGAGCGATGCCGATCTGAAAGCCGTCCGCGACGCTGGCTACACTGAGGCCAACGTCATGGAGATCGTCGCACTGGTCGCCATGTACTCGCTGACGAACTTCTTCAACAACGTGTTCGATCCCGAGAAAGACTTTCCGGCGGTTGCGGCGGCTGGCTCGATTTGATCTCGGCACGTTCGCGTCGACTCTCTCTCAAGGTTGCCGGATACTATCGGCTGACGCGAACGTAGTACCCAAGTCCCGAGGCGCCGCGAAAGACGGTGCGAAGCGCGCCCGGGGCTTGCCGATGTGCCAATCCATTCGAGAGAGACAAAGTGACATTGAACCATCCCATCTTTTCGCGCTGGCCGGCGCAGCATCCTGATCGGCTTCAACTCTTTTCGCTGCCGACGCCGAACGGCGTGAAGGTCGGCATCATGCTCGAGGAAACAGGCCTCGCATATGAACCGCACCGCATCGACATTCTCGCGAACGAGAACCATGATCCGGCGTTTGTCGCGCTGAACCCGAACGGCAAGATTCCCGCGATTTACGACCCCAATGGGCCAAGCGGCCAGCCGTTGGCATTGTTCGAGTCGGGAGCGATCCTGATTTATCTCGCGGACAAAACGGGACAGCTGCTGTCCTCCGATCCGAACACCCGCTACGAAACGCTCCAGTGGCTGATGTGGCAGATGGGCAATGTCGGGCCGATGTTCGGTCAGGTCGGCTTCTTCCACAAATTCGCGGGCAAAGCCTATGAAGACAAGCGCCCGCGCGACCGCTATGCAACCGAAGCGGCGCGACTACTTGGCGTCCTTGATACACGTCTTGCGGACCGCGAATGGGTGATGGGCACGGACTACACGATCGCCGATATTTCGCTGCTTGGCTGGGTGCGCAATCTGGTGGGCTTTTACGAAGCACGAGATCTCGTTGGCTTCGATCGATTTGCTAACGTGAGCGCATGGCTCGAGCGGGGACTCGCCCGGCCGGGCGTGCAGCGTGGACTGCAAGTGACGGCAGCCTGAGAACAAGGCTACGAAAGACTTCGGGGCATTCGCGATCGGGCATTTACTGTCCGATCGCGTCGAAGACGGCAACCACTAAGCTGCCTGGCAAAGCACAACGACTTCTATCGGCGCCCTTCCATCGCCATCCGAACGGCCAGGCCGGTCAACACCGTCCCCATCAGCCAACGCTGGATCGCCAACCATTTGGGCCGTCGCGCGAGAAACCCCGCAATCGAGCCTGCGCTGATCGCGACAAGCGCGTTCACACTGATACTCAGCACGATCTGCAGAAAGCCGAGCGCGAGCGACTGGCCCAGCACGCTACCGTGCCGCGGATCGATGAATTGCGGCAGCAGCGAAAGATAGAGCACCGCAATCTTCGGGTTCAGCAGGTTCGTCACAAAGCCCATCATGAACAACTTGCGCGGCCCATCGGCCGGCAGATCGCGTACCTGGAACGGCGAACGTCCCCCCGGCTTCACCGCTTGCCACGCCAGCCAAAGCAGGTACAGCGCGCCGCCGAAGCGCAACGCGTCATAGGCGAACGGCACGGCGAGCAGCAACGCTGTGATGCCCAATGCCGCGCAGAACATATAAACAAGGAACCCAAGCGCGACTCCGCCTAGCGAGATCAGCCCCGCCGTCCTGCCTTGGCAGATCGAACGTGAGACCAGGTAAATCATGTTCGGGCCCGGCGTCAGCGCCATGCCCAGTGCAACGAGGCCGAAGGCCAGAAAGGACGTGAATACCGGCATTGCATGCCTCCATAACAACATCGTGGTAGCGCTCAGGCGCGCCCCAAGGCAGCTCACGCGACTGATGGAAAGTCGACATGAATGTCGTCGGGTCGACTAAGGGTATTGGCAAAGATATCAAGCTGCATGGTCAATGAGAACTCCGTCGATTGGATGCCAGTGTAGCCGCCCGCTCAGGAAAACGGACGCAGCGCCAGCTCGAAGCCCAGGACCACAAGAAACAACAGAAAGCAGCGACGAAACGCTTTCGGACTGATCTTCTGCCGCACGACCGAACCAAGCCACATGCCGACAAGAGCGGGCAAGACGGCCAGCAATGAAAGCCCAGCCTGATCGAGCCGGAACTCGCCATGAACCCACAGCCCTCCTGCGAGAGCGAGCGTGGAGACGGTGAACGAAAGGCCCAGCGCCTGCACGAGCTCGTCTTTCTGAAAACCCAACGACTGCAAATACGGCACGGCCGGAATCACGAAGACACCGGTAGCCCCCGTCACTGCCCCGGTAACCATGCCGATGACGGGCGAAAGCCAAGGCTCGATACGTTGCGAAGTGGAGATCGTCGGCGAGAACAGTGCGTATGCCGCATACGCAATCAGCGCAATGCCTAAAGCGCGTCCTGACCAGACAGGATCAACGACGACCAGCAGCCGCGTGCCCATCACGGTACCGATCACAATGCAAAGCATCATGAGCCACAGCCTTCGCATGAGGCGGAGTGTGTCTTTGCCCGCCAGCATCTGCCACACATTGGTCACGCATGACGGAATGATCAGGATCGCCGCAGCAGTGAGCGGCGACATGACGGCGCCGAGCACACCCATGGCAACCGTGGGCAGGCCCATTCCAGTCACGCCTTTTACCACGCCCGCTCCGAGAAACGTCGCAAGAAGCAAACTGGTCAATCCGATGGTCAGAGAGTTCATGCACGGTATTACGCGTCCAACCGGCAACTGGCACAATGCGGTTGTTCCGATGCTTCCTTCGGATTGTCCGAAGGAAGCCTGATTGGGTGATCCTATGCGATTCGATCTCGCGGACCTGCGACTGTTCGTTTCTGTGGTCGATGCCGGCAGCATTACAGCCGGGGCGAAACAGGCCAATCTCGCATTGGCCTCCGCAAGCGAACGGATCAGTAATATCGAATCGGATGCCGGTGTCGTGCTGCTTGAAAGAAGCCGCAAAGGCGTGGTCACCACCGAGGCCGGGGAAGCATTGGCGCACCATGCGCGCCTGATACTTCGTCAGCACGATGTGTTGCAGGGAGAACTGCGCGATTTCGGCGCCGGTACTCGAGGCACCTTGCTGCTATACGCGAACACTGCGGCGTTGATGGGGCTACTCCCCCAGAAACTTGCACCGTGGCTGGCTCAGCGTCCGCGTCTCAACATCGATCTCAGAGAACGCACAAGCGCCGAGATCGTGAAGTTAATCGACGCAGGCCTGGCCGAAGCCGGCGTCATATCGGATGCGGTCGATGCCACGGGCCTCACGATCCAGCCCGTCGAGAGCGACCATCTCGTTCTGATTGTTCCTGTTGGGCACAGACTCGCAGAATCGAAGACGGTCCACTTTGCCGATGTCACGGACGAACAGTTTATCGGCCTCGAGACGGGAAGCGCGCTTCAGGATCATATCGACGCGCACGCTGCCAAGCTGCGCAAGACGCTCAAACTCCGTATCCGCATGAAGAGCTTCGAGGGCTCGTGCCACATGGTGTCGGAGGGTGTGGGGGTAGCGATCATCCCGCTGGCGGTCTCCAGGCGCCTTCACCGCAGGTATCCGTTCAAATCGATTGCGATCAGCGACGACTGGGCCCGTCGGCGCCTTTGCCTGTGCTTTCAGCAGTGGAGCATGCTGTCCAAGCCGATGCAAAGTTTGCTGACGCATCTCGGGGGCGGAGCGTAGGCGATAATTCGCCGTGACCAGATTCGATCGCTGTTGTGCCACGCGCCGGCGTGTCAACATGCTGATCAATCACACTCGGCAACGACAAGCCATGAGGGTACGAACATGATCCATCGCGAAGGCCAGCCGATCGCAGCCACCGTGTATCGGGGCGAGTCAGTTGAAAACAGCCATGTCGCCCACATCGCGGTCGTTCAAGCCGACGGAAAGCTGCTGTATTCATTCGGCGATCCGTCACGCATGACGCTACCCCGGTCTGCGGCCAAACCCGCCCAGGCTCTGGCCGTACTCGAAACGGGAGCGCTCGAGCGCTTTGGTTTCGACGACGGCGACCTCGCGCTCATGTGCGGCTCTCACAGCAGCGAGCCCCGGCATATCGAACGTGCGCAAGCGATGTTGAAAAAGGCTCAGGCGACCGAGGCTGACTTGCGATGTGGAGGACACCCACCGCTATCCGATGCTGTCTACGTCGATTGGTTGAAGCGTGACTTCAAGCCAGGCGCGGTGTGCAGCAATTGTTCAGGCAAGCATGCCGGCATGCTTGCCGGTGCACGCGCGATCGGCGCAAGCGTCGAGCGGTATGAGCAACCCGATCACCCGTTGCAGGTTCGCGTGAAGCAGACCGTCGCAGACGTCTGTGACTTGCCGAAGGACGACGTGCACTGGTCAACCGATGGCTGCAACTTGCCCACACCCGCCTTCCCGCTTGATCGGCTAGCGCGCGTATTTGGAAAAATGGCCGCCGCGCAAGATGAAGTCGAACGTTCAACGGCAGTTTCCGACAGGCAAGCGGCGCTCGCGCATCTCTATCGGGCTATGACGACCTATCCCGAGTTAGTGGCTGGCGAGGGTCGCTTCTGTACGTTGTTGATGAAAGCGTTCAAAGGCGCCCTCGTTGGGAAAGTCGGCGCGGACGGAAGCTACGCGATCGGGGTGCGTGCCTCAGAACAGACAGCGCAACTCGGCGCCGAAGGCGCGATCGGTATTGCCGTCAAGGTCGAAGACGGTAACACCAATGTGCTGTATACCGTGGTGACCGAATTGATCGCGCAACTCCAGTTGGGTACCCCGGAACAGCGCACCGCAATCCGAGCTTTCGGAGCGCGCCCCATCGTCAACACGATGGGTGTCGACGTTGGCCGGCTCGCTGTATCACTGAAGCTCGAGCGTCATCTCGATGGTGGGACGCGATGAAGTCCGGGCTCCTGCCGGCACAAAACCCATGACGTCCCGGAGCTGCTGCCGCTGAGATCGCGCAATGACACACCGGCCCAATACCGGTTGAGTGGAACGCGAAAAAAGGCGGTCTACCCTCGGGGGCGCTATTGCATCGATCTTTTCGGCTCTCCCTCGCGCGGCCAGAAATCAGCCTGCCTCGCCGGTCGGCTATCATGCCGGTCTCCTCCGAAGTAACCGCTTATGATTTCCGTCCGTAATGTCACACTGCGCCGCGGCGTTAATGTCGTCCTCGACCGCGCATCCGTCACCTTTGCTCCCGGTGAAAAGATCGGCCTTGTCGGCCGCAATGGCGCCGGCAAGTCGTCTTTCTTCGGCCTTCTTAACGGCACGCTGCACGAAGACAGCGGCGAGTTTTCCATTCCGTCCGCATGGAGAATGGGTCAGGTCGCGCAGGACATGCCGGAAACCGAGCAGAGCGCGACCGACTTCGTCGTCGAGGGCGACACGGTGCTGCTGGCCGCGCAGGCCGAAGTCGCCGCCGCCGAGGCCAGCGACGACGGCATGCGCATGGCGCACGCCTACATGGCCCTTCACGACGCCGGGGCACACGATGCCCCCGCACGTGCCCAAGCGCTGATCCAGGGCCTGGGCTTCAGCGCCGCGCAGCTTGATCAGCCGGTCAACAGTTTCTCCGGCGGCTGGCGCATGCGACTGCAGCTGGCGCGCGCGCTGATGTGCCCGTCCGACCTGCTGCTGCTCGACGAACCGACCAACCACCTGGACCTCGACGCGCTGGTTTGGCTGGAAGCGTGGCTCAAGCGCTATCAAGGCACCATGGTCGTGATCAGCCACGATCGCGAGTTCCTCGACGGGGTGACGCAGGTGACCGTGCACGTCGACAACGCCAAGCTCGTGCGTTACGGCGGCAACTACAGCAAGTTCGAAGACATGCGCGCCGAGCAACTCGTACTGCAGCAGGCCGCGATGGCCAAGCAGGCGGAGAAGATCGCCCATCTGCAGAAGTTCATCGACCGGTTCAAGGCCAAGGCCTCGAAGGCGAAGCAGGCGCAAAGCCGCGTCAAGGCGCTCGAACGCATGGAGAAGATCGCGCCCGTGCTCGCCGATGCGGAGTTCAACTTCGAATTCAAGGAACCGCTCAACGTCCCGAACCCGCTGTTGTCGATGGTGGACACGAGCTTCGGCTACCCGGCGCCCGCCGACGCAGAGCCGGGTACGCCCCCGACCGTCATCGTGCGGGGCATCAGCCGTTCCGTGCTGGCCGGGCAGCGTATCGGCATCCTCGGCGCCAACGGCCAGGGCAAGTCCACGCTGGTGAAGACGGTGGCGCACGCGCTGACGCCGATCGCCGGTGAAATCAGCGAAGGCAAGGGCCTGAACATCGGCTATTTCGCACAGCAGGAACTCGACGTGCTGCGTCCGCTCGACACGCCGATGGAGCACATGATCCGCCTCGCCAAGGACACGCCGCCGCACATGCGCGCCCCCGGCCAGAGCGGCACCGAGCAATCGCTTCGCACGTTCCTCGGCACGTTCAACTTCAGCGGCGACATGGTCCATCAAGCGGTCGGCACGATGAGCGGCGGCGAAAAGGCGCGGCTCGTGTTGTGCATGATTGTGTGGCAGCGCCCCAACCTGCTGCTGCTCGACGAACCGACCAATCACCTTGATTTGGCCACACGCGAAGCGCTCGGCATGGCGCTCAACGAATTCGAAGGCACCGTGATGCTCGTCAGTCACGACCGGTCGCTGCTGCGTGCTGTGTGTGACGAGTTCTGGCTTGTCACCAAGGGTGGCGTCGAGCCCTTCGATGGCGATCTGGACGACTATCAGCAGTTCCTGCGCGACGAAGCCCGTCGTGTGCGCGAGGAGGCTGCGGCGGCGTAGAACGTCATTGCGCGGTTCCGGAACGCATCTCGCATGCGTATCCGCACAGATCACAGACGCGATTAATCAGCAATAGGTGGTATCGCCCCACGATTTGTCTAAAGAATTGAATTACTGTCGCCGTTAGTCAGTGACGAGTCAGGGGAGGAACTGACTCAATCCCCATCACAGACTCATAAGCGACCATGATCCGCCGCGAGCCGCAGTGGAATGACGTCGATTCACAGGACGACCCGGACTTTGATCCGTCGTCGGCGATCGGCTGCTTTCGGATTGAACTGAGTTCTCGCGTGCGCGAGCGCTGGGGTGAAGTCCGTGCAAGTGCCTTCAACGCCGAAGGCACGCTCTGCATTTCAGACAGCCACCTGACGTTGGACACGTCGTCAACGTATGCGATCGGTGTCGGTCGCGCGCGAAAGATTGTGCTGGCGAACGTGTACAACGCTCGAGCGAGCAAGAAACTCGTATTCTTCGACATCGTCGACGGGCCGGGAGAGCTCGAGCACGTAGTTCTGCGAGCACACGATGCGTCCGATTCAGCGTCGATTGTCGCTGCGCTTCCCGCGCAAATGACGCGCCCTTATGCCGAGGAAGACCTCAAGCGACGTCGGTTCGCCGCGCAAAGTGCGCTGACGCCGTTTGCCTGGGGCACCTGGTCGATCATCGCGCTGACAACGATCGTGTTCATCGCGATGTGGTACAGCTGCGGAACCGTGCTGAGTTTCGACTATCGCTACACGATCGCCGGCGGCAGCAATTACGGCCCGTACACGATCGGAGGCGAATGGTGGAGATTGCTGACGTCTGTCTTCATTCACTTCGGGATTTTGCATTGGCTCATCAATATGCTCGTCCTCGCGCAGATGGGCCGTGTGGTCGAGCGTGCATTCGGCACACCGCGTTTTGTCGCGATCTATGTCATCTCGGGCGTGATTGCCAGCCTTGCAAGCCTGATCTGGCACTACAACATTCAAAGCGCGGGCGCATCGGGTGCGATATTCGGTGTGCTCGGCGCGCTGGTTGCCTACGTGCTTCGATATCGAAGTTCAATTCCGCGCTCAATGCTGACGAAGCAGTACTGGATCGCGGTCTTCTATTTGGTGAGCACGCTTGTGCGTGGGATATCGAATCAGCACGTCGACAACGCGGATCACGTCGGCGGGCTGCTCGTCGGTCTCGTACTCGGGTACATGCTTGCACCGCCGCTCGAAAGCACTGAGCCCACGCGTGAACGCCCCGCAATGACGTTTCTGATAGCCGGCGCGTTTGCGTGCCTGGCAGTCACCGGGCTGACTTTACGAGTTCTTCAACTCGCAGAACGACCCGACCGGCGACAGACCATGTATGCATCGCGAGCGATCTTTGAACTCGGAGCGGATGTCGATCGAGCGGAGCGGGACCTCCGCTCAATAGCCATGTCGCCCCCGATGACCGCAACCGGTCGCTCGGCGTACGTGCTCCGAATCAGGTCCATCGTGCTGCCCGAGTGGAGCGGGATCGACCAGGCAGTCGGCCGATTGCCGATCCCCTCGAACCCTGACGAGGCACGTGCGAGAACACACATGCTTCGCTATTTCGACGATAAAACACAGACCTTAGTCATTCTCGCGAATGCCGCAGGCGCCGACCATCTGCTCAGCCCTGGCGAATCGGCGACTGTCACTTCCCTGATTCGCGACGCCACGATGCAAATGAGCACGCTGCATACGGGACACTAACGGCAACGCGATTATCTCCATGGATCGAGTGACCAAAGTATTCATTGCAATCTCTTGCCTGATAGGCCTATTCGCGGTGGGCCTTGGCATCTACTATTTCGTGTGGAACGGAATCGACACCAGCGCAGCCCCTTCTAGCAGCGCGACACCGTCCTGGCCGCCTTAAAATCGTTAGGTGCCGAGCGTTTCGTCTATGCTTCGCCCCGAGCCATTCAATGACATGTCCTGATGAAGCGATTGCAGCCGAGATCGCGCGCCGGCACATCGGCCAGACACCGAATGCTGTCCGACGATTCACCAACGGCATTCAGCACTACGTCTATGAGGTTTCATTCGAACAGCATGCTCCGCTGGTTGTCCGAATGACCGTGCCTTCGCAGCGGCTCGCCATGGTTGGCGCGAAGACGTTGTCAGCGGCACTCAGGCCGTTGGGTGTGCCGCTTCCAGAGATCGTCGCGTGCGAACTGGATGATCCGTTTCCCTGGCTGATACTCAATCGCCTGCCTGGCACCGACATCGGCGACGTACTTGCCCACCTCGATACTGAGGCAATTGACCGCATTGCCCGAGATGTGGCGAAGGCTCAACGCAATACGGCAAAGCTCGAGACCGCATCGCGATACGGCTACGCAGTGCATGCCCAGGATGCGCCGCATCGCAGCTGGAGCGATGTCGTGAGCCAACACATCGCACGATCCTCTAAGCGGATCGCCAGTGCAGGTCTCTTTGACCCTTCGCTTGTCAAACGTATCGAGGCATTCGCACATCTCGCGCGAGACGAAATGAAGAGCATCCCGGCCATCCCGTTTCTTCATGATGCGACTGTGAAGAATGTGATCGTGACCGATGAGGGACAGCTGTCGGGCATTGTCGATGTGGATGATCTTTGTTTCGGGGATCCTCGGTATTCGATTGCCCTGACTTTGGCGGCTTCAATCGTGCGAGGCCTGCCCGACGAATACGCTGCCCGCCTGCTGCATCACGGCGGTCACCCGGATGACTGGCTCTTTCGCTTCTATGTGGCCGTGTATCTCCTGGACTTGATGTCAGAACACGGACAAGACTTCAACGGTAACGAACGCAAGACGACGGACCTTGAGCGGAATCGGATTCTCGCGCTTTACCTTGATGCACTCGCACGACTGGGTGATCGCACATGAGCGTGCAGCGATAGACCTGCCAGGGCCGCGCGAGCGAATGTGTCCGAGTCCATCGCCCGTTTCCTACCGAGCCGAACACAACAGGCGGACCACACCATCGGCAGGTGGCCCCGATCTTCTGAAACCTCAGAGTTCGCGCTTATGGGAGATCAGCGCGGCTTATACGAGAACTTCTGACCGCCCACGCTCGCCTCGTACATTAACCCGCCCTTCGCCACCGTGAAGACGGCCATGCCCTTTCGAAATGAACCGCCGGCGGAAGCGTCTTTCTTTCCACCGCTCACGTTAGTCGACGTGCCCGTTGTGCCAGCCTGTGCTCCGGCGGACGCGGTGATTGCAATCGCATTGGCATCTGCGCCGAATTCAAAGTTGCCGGCGGTGAATGCATTGAGGGCCTCTTCGTTCTCGAACAGGATGAGTTCACTGTAGACCTGGCCGCCCAATTGCAGGCCCACGGTGATCTGAGTCATCGACGTATCGCCGATCAGTTTCCCTTTCGCGTACACGTGGCCCTTGCCATGCGCACCGCCGATCCCGACTCCGCCTTTGCCGATGCTTGGAAACAAAGCGTAGCCATAGGCACTCTTTAGAAGACTGCCGCTTTCCCCGGCGTTCTTGAACAGGTTGAGTGTGTCGGAATACTGATCGGCCCAAACTGACGACATGGGTAGCATCAGCATGATGAAGAGTGTCGCTATCAGACGTTTGAGCATGTTTTTTCTCCGTGAGCTGCATTCAGACTAGCTAACAGATTGCCGCCAACACAAACCCCAAAAGGCCCAATTCGCTATCGCGCTAGCATTTAGCTTCACCACATTCGGTTGGCCTTCGACCTGTAAATCCTCCGATACCGGCATGTGAATCCACTACTTCGACAATTCGACGCCAAGAATTGTCGGAACGAGATCGCGCGAGGCGGAATCGACCCGCACAACGAGCATCGTGGCGTCATTCTCCTCATTCATCGACGCCATACCCTCAATGGGATCGTCGGACTTCACGAGCCTGCTCATCGTACCGAGTCCATCTTCGCGCGCTGGGGTTTCAAACGACACTTGATCGGAACGCAGGCGTCGGACTTGATCGTGCGGGAAAGGACGGTTGTCGAATTCCTCTCGGGGAAGTATGCCCTCGCCCGCAACCGAATCAACGAACGCCTTCCTGTCGGGGAACAGACGGGCTGCGATCTTTGCGGCTTCAAAGCGCCCTGACGTTTGCCCATAGGACGTACCCAACTCAATGGCTTGGCCATCAACGTCATTGCCGCTATTGAGCCCCAGCTTGCGAGAATAGTCAGCGATGACCAGGAGGATCGTGCCGCTTGAGCCGTAGTAACCGAAACATTGCCATCCACGCGGTGCCAGGACGCCAATGTCGCCAACCGAGTACCACGCCAGACGAGACGCGAGCTCTGCCGGGACTTGAGGCGTTTTCGATACCGGAGGTGCCGGCCTGAATCCAAGCTGTCCGTCCGATGCACACCCGACATAAGGCACCGAGGTCGACTGTGCGTGCGCCGACAGAGCCAAGCCCATCAGCATCGCAACAAACGATAGCTTCAGCCAGGCAGCTTTCATGGAATTGAGCCCGAGAAGGTAAGCGCAATATCGATTCGAGTATCGGAGAAGCACTACGGTACTTCAGCACTACGGCTTTCGTCTCATGCCAGCCGGGCCATCGACGACTAACTGACTCATGTTTCCAAGAAACTTTCTCAGGATGGGCGACTCGTTGTCGGTTCGATAACCCACCGCAATGTCGATGGTCGGCTGTACTCCGGTCAGTTGGCGACTGACCACTGACCACGGCAACAGAGGTTCGACATAGGTCGGCAAAAGCGTCACACCACGCGTAGAGCTAATCAGTGAAATGCCCGTGCCGAAGTCATCAAGCATATACTGGCAAGGCTCGATCTCAATGCCGTTGGCCTTGAAATACTCGGCGACTACATCTCGCAGCACGTGCGGGATGTCCGAGTAGCCAATAAATGTTTCGTTGGCGAACTCTCGAGGATCAACGGGTCCGTTATCAGCCAGTCTATGGTCGCTTGGCATGATGGCGAGGAGCGGTTCCTTGGCAATGACTTCGTAACGAAGATCAGGCCGTGGCTCGACTCTGAGAAAACCCATGTCCACATCGCCACGTTGCAATGCATCGGCGAGTGACGGCGATTGCAGGCTGACGACTTTGAATTCGATGTTGGGTAAGTCATCCCGTAACAGTTGAGTGACGCGAGGAAGCCAGTCCGCCTCTTGCCCGGTCAGAAATCCAACGGTGAAAGTTTCCTTGGAAAGACGTGCCGCACGTCGAGCTGCTTCGACGGCCGCCGCCGCGTGACTCAGAGAAAGTCGCGCTTGCTCCAGAAAGGCAACGCCAGCAGGCGTCAGTTCGATACCACGAGCGGATCGGATGAAGAGTTCAGCACCGACCTCCATCTCCAGATCCTTGAGTTGCCGGCTCAACGATGGCTGCGAGGTGAACAATCGATTGCTCGCCGCAGTGGTGACGTTCCCCTCTTCGGCGACGGCAACGAAATAGCGAAGGTGTCGTAGCTCCATACCATTCATGCCTCATAAGCATCGAAGACCGTCACGCAAAGTCTTTCTCATTCCGGACACCCGGATCTACATTTCACTCAACGGCAAACGTGTTCAGCGCCATAAGCAGCGGGGCTTCTGAACCTCCCCCGTGATCGGGGTGTGCGTATCTGCGCCGCCAAACATTGTATCAACCCAAGAAAACCGAACTGTGCCGGAGGGGCGCGTTCGCCCCGGATTTAACGGCCAATGGTCAGCAAGATGTTTTTCAAATCGCCTGCATTTACTTTCACAACGTCGTCAGACAAAGGACAAATACCATGAACAAGATTGCGCTCGTAACCGGTTCGAGCCGTGGCCTGGGCCGCAATGCGGCACTGAGCATCGCTCGGCATGGGGGCGATGTCATCGTGACCTACCGCCACGGAGAAGCCGAAGCGCTCGGTGTCGTAAGAGAAATTCAAAACATGGGCCGCAAGGCCACGGCAATGCGCCTCGACGTCGGCAAAGTCGATTCCTTCAAGTCATTTTCTGAAGCGCTGGGTCGTGTACTCGAGGAAACGTGGAATCGCGATGCCTTCGACTACCTGATCAACAATGCCGGCCACGGTGAAATGGCCAGCTTTGCCGAGACGACAGTCGAACAATTCGATGGGCTGTTCAATGTTCACGTCAAAGGTGTGTTCTTTCTGACGCAGGCATTGCTTCCCTTGCTCGCTGACGGTGGAAGGATCGTGAACTTTTCATCGGGCCTGACGCGCGTTTCTTTCCCTGGCTTCTCGGCCTATTCCGCCGCCAAAGGCGCGGTGGAAATCCTGACGGTGTACATGGCGAAAGAGCTGGGTTCGCGTGGCATTGCCGTCAACACGGTGGCACCCGGCGCGATCGAGACGGACTTCCTCGGCGGGGCCGTGCGTGACATGCCCGATCTCAACAGCCAATTCTCCGGCATGACGGCGCTCGGCCGCGTGGGAGTCCCGGACGACATCGGTCCGATGATCGCCAGCTTGTTGTCAGAGGACAACCGCTGGATCACCGCGCAGCGGATCGAAGTCTCCGGCGGCCAAGTTATCTAAATAAAGCAATGGAACCACGACACGGCGGTGATTTTCCCGCTCGTGATCAACGGCGAATGAAGGTGTTTTAACGACCTGGTACGTAGTTGTTTGACCGACATGACATCACTACATTTCATACATCGCGTGATCATCACTCCGATATTTGTACTTAACCCTCAAGGTAAACATCATGGCTAACTTTCCGATTTATACGCTCGACTCCGCACCGGCCGATTCGAAGCCGGCACTTCAAGGTCTTGCTCAGACCTTCGGCATGGTGCCGAACATCCTCGGCGCCATTGCCGGCTCGTCGAAGCTGATCAATGGCCTCGTCGGCCTGTTTGGGCAGGCGCATGGAGGCAATCTTGCCGAAGCCCACGTCCAGACGTTGCTGCTGACGAATGCGGTGACCAATGGCGCCGAGTGGCCGGTTGCGTTCCACTCGTTCCTCGGTGTCAAGGAAGGGCTGAGCGAGGCCGACGTGCAGGCGATTCGCGAACGCCGTCTTCCGGCGGACCCCAAGGTTGCGGCGCTGTCGCGCCTCGCACGTACGCTGATCGAAAAGCGCGGCAAAGTCGACGATCACGACATCGCTGCGTTCACCGCGGCTGGCTTCGATCAGGCGCTCGTCCTCGACGTCATCCTCGTGATTGCCGCCTCGACGATCACCAACTACACGGCAAGCGTGACTCACCCGCCTCTCGAAGAGATGTTCCAGCCCTACGCGTGGGCGGCTTAACGTGAATGTGAGCGGCGGGTGCGACACCGACCCGCCGCCGCAGAATGCCTCGCTCGCATGCGGGCACAGATCGCCAAGGAGTTCATCATGCAACCCTCACAATGTGTCAGTCGTTGTTTGCTTCCCGACACTGCAGCGGAGATCGTTGAAGAACAGGATCCAGCCGCGAACGCTGCAAATACAGTGACGACACCTGCGTCGTCCTACCAATTTCTCTTTGCATGCCAGCGCGATGGAGGACTGAATCGCATCTGGCCGGACGAAAGCGCCAACGATGCCTTCGGTGCTGAGGATCTGCTTTCGCAGATTCACGAAGATACGGTGCATGGTTGAGCGGTGCGTATGGCGCTGAAGCAGCACTACACCGCACGCTCATCCGGCGCTTTCGCAACGGCTTGCTGTGGCGGGTCGTGCGACTTGGACCGAAAGGCCATGCGAGCAACAAACGCAACCGTCGCCAATGATCCGAAGACAGTCATCGTCGTTGGCAACCCCACCTCAGCACTCAAAAACGGGCCACCGAAGCTGCCCAGCGCAAATGTGCCGAAGTAAAGGCTGAAGACGAACGCCGCATTCGACGGCGAGGTATGCGCAGCCAGTGCCGGCAGTGTCCCGGCGAGTGCGCCGAACGACAGGCCCGTCAACGCAGCAAACAACAAAAAGAGCGCAGGCACTCCGAGTCGAGCGTCCGCAATGTTCGCGCCATAACCGAAGGCAGCCAGCCCAAGCACAACGCACCACGTGACCCGGACCGAGCTCATATCAGCGAGCACACCTCCAGCGAAACGCCCTATCCCGTTCGCCGCGGACATGATGGTGGCGCCCGCCACGCCAAGGCCAACGGCATGTCCGTGCCCGGTCGCAATGCGTCCTATCGCGGCGAACACAGCCGAACCGAATGGCACGGTCATGAACAACAGGCCCATATTCCACAGAGCCGGCCCCCAGCACGTTCGTGGTCGTCGCTGCGAGGCCTTGTCCTGTGTCGTTTGATGCTCAACCGGTCCCGATCGCAAAGCCATCAGAGACAGACCCGCCAATACCCCATAGGTCGCCATAACAATGGCGAGTGCGATGCGCCACTCGACCTGATGCGCGAGCCATAAAAACAATGGCCCGCTGATGCTCGCAGACAGGCCATAGATGGCAAGCAACGCGCCGGACAAGCGCCCTTGTGCGCGCGATGCGACGCGATGAATCACCGCGATGCTTGCGGTGGTCGAGAGGCCGCCACCTAATCCGAGCGCAACGATTGCGTATCCGACTGCGAAGCGCACCGGCGAAGCACTCGTCAGCGCGAGCAGTCCACCGGCCGCGAAGCAACCCAGCGCCCACCGGAGAATGCGCTCCGGCGCAACGCGTCCGGCCAGGCGCCCCCCCGTCAACACGGCCGGAAGCAACGCAAGCGGCGTGAGCGAAAACATGAGGTCCAGCTGACTGGCCGACCAGCCGGTTGCGGCGTGAATGGCCGGCGCCATAGCGCCCCACGCATAGACCAGGCCAAACATGAATTGAAACGGCGTAAGCAAAACCACAGCTTTCCAGCCATCACCTTTCGCCCGGCTGTCCGCGGGAAAGGTTGCTAGCGTGTTCACGACTGATCTCCGGATTAGAATCAACGAGGCAATGGCTTGCATGATAGAAGCCGTGCCGTGTCCGCATTTGCTCCTGACTGAACCGATTTCTTGACTTCCAGTGAACACCGATCCAACAGTTCTGTCGTCGTGGGTCAACGCTTTCCGTGCGCCCGTCGAGGATGCCGAATGGGATTCGCTCCTGAGCGACATCATGCAGCCGGGGGATCTGACCATTGACCCTCACGTTCGCCACGCTGGCGCGGCGACAACGGCGCGCCTGTCAGGCAGTGGCGTCATTGCCGATCTGCACATGCCGGCCCTTGAGGTCGAGCATCGGACCGAACACGTGATTCTTTCGAAGGAGCGCGAGGTGCTGGTCCACCTCGTGCGAGAAGGCAGCGGGACGCTCGAACAGGAAAACACGGAGCTGCACTTTCAGGCTGGCGACATCACGTTCCGTGATGCGCATCGACCCTCGAAGGTGCGGTTTTCGGGTACGAGCGTTCATCTCATCGCCCTGCGGCTACCCCTCGCGCGCTGGGACGGGTATGGGCCGGTGACACTGCACGGCCCGGCGCTCGCACCGCGCGATCATTCGCTGACGCAAACCGTCAACGCATTCGTGCAGCAGATGGAGCATGGCTTGAAGGATTGCGACCGAGTCGCTCTGGCCGCATTTGAACAGTCGTTTGTTTTATTGCTCGGTGCGGCTTGCCAGCAATTTCATTCGAATCCACCGGCGGGTAGCGGTCAGTCCGAAGGCGTGCGCTGGCGCCAGATTCACGACTATATCGAAACCCATCTCTTCGACCCCGCGCTGACACCGAAAGACTGCGCCACTGCGCTTGAAATATCGGAACGCTACCTGTACCGGGTACTCGCCAATCACGGCGAACGATTCTCCGAGATTCAGCTGCGCAAACGTCTGGATGCGAGCGCCGAGCGCCTGCGCGATCCGCGATTTAGCAAATATCAGATCGCCAGCATCGCATGGCAGTGTGGATTCAAAGGACCTGCGCACTTTAGTCGCGCGTTCTTGAAACGGTTTGGCGTGACACCGCGTGCCTGGCGGGCGTACGACGGGATGTCGATCTGACGGGTGCTAAGTCAGCGCGCTGAAGGCGGCAAGGTTTGATGTCCGGTGCGATATCTAATTTGCATCTCGAACGCACCGGGCTCTACGTCTGCACAGCGTTCGTCGCGAGAAGCCGCGCCAGGTTACCCACTGCCGCCGCCGCGTGGCGCTTGATGCGCTCCCGCGTATCGATAACGTCCGGCGCATCGCGATGAAGCCCGATTCCTCCGAAAGGGTTGAGCCGTGTCTCCTTGGCCCAGCTCGCCACCGCCGGATGGCCCATCCGCGCGCGCTCGTGCGCGAGCGTCGCGAGGAACGCGCAGAGAAAGTCCCCGCTCGTATCCCAGTAAGCGACCGGCGGACAGAGTCGATTCTTGTCTTCGTCGCTGTCCATCAGCGCCTCGATCACGCCCAGCATGGCGAACTGGTAGCACACATATCCCCAAAGGAAAGGCTGAACCGTCACGCGCCCCGCCTCGAAAATCGGACGCAGTGGGCGGCGCGCCAGCCCTCTCGACGCACAATGGATATGCACCGTCGCAGCGCTTGTCGGCACGCTTCCCTCGTCGAGAACGATCTCGTCCCGCTCAATGCTGCGTACGTGACCAAGACGCACGACGTCCTCGATCTTGCGCAATAACTCCAATTCAGCCTCGCTGATCACGGCGCCGCGAAACATGCTGGGTGCGACGCCGGGATCAACGCGAAGGAAGAACCCTTCCGCTTCGAGCCGTGCGAAGACATCTTCAATGGAAGCGCCCTGCGCCATCGCCTCAAGCTGAAGCGCCATGCCTCGATAGGACTCGGGGAGCTGAGCCAGCGGCTGCTGGAAGCGGCGATTCATCCACCAGGCCTCCCGGGGTTTGATCCATCGGATGGACGACGCGGGGACATTCTGCTCAAGCAGCCACACACAGGTGTCGAGGGCAGTCTTCCCCGCACCGATCACGACGAAACGCTCAGGCCGCTGCGTGATGTGTGCGATATCGCCCGCAGGCACGCAAAGCACGCCGTCTGCTACGTCGAACGGGGGCACGCTCGTCGCAGGCACTGTGCCTTCGACGTACGTGGTGTCGATGACCTTGCGACGCACGTGAGCTTTCCATGACCCTTGAACGAGTCGCGACGCGATATGGCCATCGCCGAGGTACTCACTGCAGGGAAAGTAGCGGACGCGGCCGCTTGAGAGAAAGCGCTCGTGCATGACGCGCGCGAAGTAAGCACGAATTTCATCAGCACCGGCGAGTTCGTAGTAGCCGGCGTTCGTCCCGGCTGTATCGAGAACGTCGTGCCCAAGCGGCACCGAACTCACGCCATAAAAGGTGGACGGCTGGTGGAGACGAACGTAGGGATAAGCGTCGATCCAATGGCCGCCAGGCGCGTGGTGGCGATCGACAATTGTCAGCGATGCGTCGGAATGTGTAAGCAAAGCGTCGGCAAACGCCATCCCGGCGGCCCCAGCACCGACCACGAGGTAGTCCGTTTCGAGCGTTTGGTCTGCCATTTCTTCGCCGCAGCCCTCATCGCAGCATTGATCCTCATTCTAGGATCGATTTGGGATGACTGCTGGGGTGACTTTGCTGCGGGGGGGTCGCCTTCCCTTGCTATTTGATTCATCCAACCCGAAAGGCAAACACAAGATTTTCGTGGCTTATGCCGTCGAGAACGAAGCCGGTCTTGTCGATCTAGGCTGGGCCTCGGTGCGACAGAAATCGAGTGCGAGATCGAACTAGACGTCCGTTCGTCGGCACACGGGTTCACTCAATCGTGCATGCCGAACGCACATTTCAGCGAACGTCTCGAGATAGCTTTCATGTGGGCATCGCTACGAGCTACTATCGTTTCGCGACGCCGAGTGAGTTACCTCAAAGATTCGCCTCGCGCTTCCCGGTCTCACCGGAGGTTAACCCCGTGTCCCTGATCTCATGACGAACCGCTTTTTCGACGACCTGCTGTCCAATCCAATCAATCGCATCATCCTCGAGCGATGGGATGCGTTGGCACTGCCTGACTGCTGGCTCGTTGCCGGCTGCCTGTTCCAGACAGTGTGGAATAAGCAATCAGGGCAACCGCCGCAAGCAAACATAAAGGACTATGACCTCTTCTACTTCGACGCGAGCGACCTCAGCGAAATCGGAGAAAAGAAAGTACAAGCGCACGTCGAATATGTCCTTGCAGACTTGAATGTAACGGTCGAAGCGTCAAATCAGGCGCGTGTACATCTTTGGTACGAGTCGTATTTCGGCTACCCTTGCTCAGCGCTAAAGAACTCCTGCGATGGAATCGACCGCTTCCTGATTCCGGCCACATGCGTCGGCGTTCAACCGCATGCGCTCTATGCGCCAAATGGCCTTGATCTGTTGTACCAGGGGATATTGACGATGAATCCCCTAACGCCACACCGCGAGCTCTTCGAGAGAAAGTCGGTATCGTATCGCCAGCGTTGGTCTTGGCTGCAAGTTCAGTGAAATACTGTGATCGCGGGCGACGAACAGGCCTCAGCCGGCACCCGCTTCGCCTGATAAGCTTGATGCTCAGGATTGTGCATAGACAGGAAAGCAGATGGTTCTTTTGTGCGGCCCTAAAAACTCTCGCTACACCTATACCGGTAGCCGCTGTCCACATACGGACCTTGCGCTAGAAAGCGACGCGCTGACTCTTGGTGACGCTATCGCTCAGTATGAGCGCCACTTTGGCGTTCGGATCTCAATTCATATCGACGCAGAAGATGCCGAAGAAAAATTCGGTGACAAGTATTTTCGCTACATCGACGAAGCTGGCGATGAAGACATATTGGTCGACATCCACGTGTTCCGGGGGGACGAAGAGCTGTGCCCCAAGCAAAATCTCGATTTCGCCCTTGAAGACGCGGACATCGTAGAGTTAGGCCCACTTCTCTGCTGAACGATGTTCGAGCCGGGTCGACTGCTGCTCAGGCTTCACCTAGGCGAATGCCGAAGCATGAGAAACGCCGTTCCGCCGGCGATGGCCAGCAAAACGAAGAGCAGAAATAAAAGCCACTCCTTCCGCGTACCTGGCAAATCAGTGAATGGAATGTCCCCCCCGAGCGCGCCGAGCACCACAACCACGATCGCGGCCAGAATCATCGTGCCTTTAGCTAAACCGCCGAAGAATCCTTCTACGGCGCGAACTGATCTTGATGCGTCGTCGGACATTTGTTATTTCCCATCCCGGATGCATGAAAACCACTCTACACGTGTGAGTCAAAGCTCACCACCCCCACGAGTGCTCTCTCCGGCCAACGCCATCCCTACCCCCGCATCGGCAAAATATCTCGCGCCAGTTCTTCAATGACCTCTTCGGTCGGTCGCGATTGCGCGTGCAGATTGAACGTCACGTGGTGCGCGCCCATCTCTTGCACTTCCGATAACACATCGCGTAACGCGCGACGCCCCGCCCGATAGCCGAGTTCGATCGGCTCCGCGGGTGCGTCCGCTTGATCGACCAGTTCCACCCGCATTGCGACGGAGAAGCTTCGAAATGCATCGGGCGCAGCACGCTTGACCGCCGCCCGCCACATGGCATGCCGATCGTGTTGCGCGGCCGGCGGGCGGTGATAGGTCGCCCATCCGATCGAATGACGCGCAATCCAGTCGACGCTCTGCCCTGACGAACCGACCGATAGCATCGGCACAGGCGCGGGAGCACGCGGACGCAATTCGAACGTCGTCGGTGGATCGGCTTCGATGTCGGGAATCACAACGGGCGTCGGTGCGAGCGCGGCCTCAACACGTTCCCAGTTCGCACGGAACAGCTCGCGACGCGCTTCGGTATCGCGCCCGAACGCGGCGAATTCGGGTGGCCGATCTCCGGACCCGAGCCCGAGCACAAAGCGGCCGCCCGACAGCGCTGCAACGGAAACCGCACCCTTTGCGATGTGCAAGGGATGTCGCAACGTCAGCACGATGGCACCCGTGACAAGCGTGATCGACTGAGTGTGCGTTGCAAGCGCGCCGAGCAATACCCAGGGATCAAGGTGGCCGACGGGATCCGGATATCCCTCGTTGTTCAGCGGCACGTCACGCACCCACAGCGCGTCGAATCCATGGGATTCAGCCAATTTGGCAAGACGCACCTGAGCGGCGTAATCGACATCGTGCGCATCGAATACGCCAACCGGCAGAGTCAGGCCGAACGAGATCCGGCCCTCACAAAACAGTCGCGCAGCGCCGACGCGCGCAACACTTTCTTCCGAAACATCGATTGACATCGTTCGTCAGCAGAGAGGCGCCACCTGAGTGGCAGGCCGGGCCAGTCTACGCCGATCGATTATTCCGTGCCGACGGGGATCAGCGACCCGGATCCGCAGCCGGACGTCCCTCGCCCGCAGGAACCCAGCGACGCGGCGCCGTCTCTTCCGCGACTGCAGTGCGTACGTCGCGCGGCGGGCCGAGCAAATCATCGGCCGGTGCGGCGACCGAGAAGCCGAAGGTGTTGATGCCGTTGACGCTGCTCGCGAACACGGTGCCGCGATGCATGCCGGCAATCGCCTTGACGATCGCAAGCCCGAGGCCATGGTTCTCGCGGCTGTTGCTACGCGATGCCTCGGCGCGATAAAACCGGTCGAACAGATGATCAAGCACCGGCGGAGGAATCTCATCGCCCGGGTTTGCGACCGAGACGAGGATCTGATCACCCATCCGCTCGAGCGTCACATGTATCGCCGCACCCCGCGAGCAATGCTGAATCGCATTCATCACCAGGTTCGTCAACGCGCGGCCAAACAGCGCGCGATTGATCAAGGCCTTTGCCGTTCCGGATGCGATGGCGGTCACGCCAGCTTCATCCAGCGGAATCTCGAGAAACTCGAGCGCATGCGCGACTTCGCCATCGAGCGACAGATCGACGAGATTCGTCGCCTGCTCGCCCTGATCGGCGCGCGCGAGAAACAGCATGTCGTTGATGATCGCGCGCATCCGCTCGAACTCTTCAAGGTTCGACTGGAGCGTGGTCTGCAGACTATCGACCGAACGATCCCGGCTCAGCGCGACCTCGGTCTGTCCGATCAGGATCGTGACCGGCGTGCGCAACTCATGCGCAACGTCTGCATTGAAGGATTCAAGGCGCCCGTACGCGGCATCGAGACGCTCCAGCGCGCCGTTGAACGACGTGGCGAGATCGCCAAGCTCATACGGCAATGAATGCGTGTCGAGTCGCTGCGAGCGGTTGTTCGGACGAACCTCCGATGCATCGCGCGTGAGGCGCGTGAGTGGCTCGAGCCCGATGCGCGTCGCCCAGCGACTCAGCAAGAGCACGGCCAACGACCCCAACAACGAGAGCGCCGCAAGCGCAAACCCAAACGACCGCATCGTATGCGCGTTCGCGAGGTACCCCGAGGCAACCTGTAGCTGCACGACGGGCCGGCCGAGATACGCTGGAATGGTGACCGTGTTCGTCAACATGTCGAACTCGCGATCATCCGTTCGCAACCGGGTGTAGCCCTCGGCCCAGTGCTTGATCGTGCGTCCCTGCAGCGGGCGCCCGAAGTTATAGCGCGGATCGTCACTCGACACCGAGTAATATGCAGTGCCGTCGTGCGGTGTCATATCCGTGAGCTTTTCACGCGCGATCCGCCATTTCTCAGGGGTCACGGCGTGATAGACGATGATCCGTGCGATCTCCGTGCGGTCATCGAGCGACTCGCGCAGATGCCGGTCGAGCTGCACGCGCAGCACTTCAAACAAGCCCGTGCCGACCAGCGCGAACACAAACAACGCCGCGACAGCGAAGAGGATCGACAGACGACGGGCGATGGAACGGTTCACGGTGTATTGGCTTCTTCGCGGATCTCGAGCACGTAGCCCATCCCGCGTACGGTATGCAGCATCTTGGTCCGGAATGGACCGTCAAGCTTGGCGCGCAATCGCTTGATCGCCGTTTCGACGACGTTGGCCTGGCTTTCGAAATTCACATCCCAGACCAGTTCAGTGATGGCGGCTTTCGACAGGATATCCCCATGCCGACGCGCAAGCACGCTGAGCAATTGAAACTCCTTCGCGGTCAGGTCGAGCCGCACGCCTTCGCGCGTCGCGCGACGTCCGATCAGGTCGACGTACAGATCGCCGATCGCCAGCAGCGTCGATTCCTGAACGCGCGTACGACGCGCCAGCGCATGGAGCCGCTCAACGAGTTCGAGAAACGAAAACGGCTTGGTCAGGTAATCGTCGGCGCCTTCACGCAATCCGCGAACACGGTCGTTGATCTGATCGCGTGCGGTCAGCATGATGACGGGCGTCGACTTGCGCGCACGCAGCGCCTTCAGCACGCCAAAGCCATCGCGCTTGGGCAACATCACGTCGAGCACGATCACGTCGTAATCGAATTCGGTCGCGAGATGGGTGCCTTCCTCTCCATCGAGCGCAACGTCGACGACCCAGCCCTGCTCGCCAAGGCCTGAGCGCAGGTAGTCGACGACCTTGTGCTCGTCCTCCACTATCAGAACTTTCATCGCAGCACCTGTTGTGTCCGCATTATACGAGCTGCCCTTCACATCGCTATCCACACTGCCTTACACCGGGTTGCCCGGCCATCCCCTGTCCTCTACCGCCCTGCCCGTGCGGAGTCAGCGCATCGTTCTCTAACTCCGCATATTCCATCGCTTCCGCAATTTCCGCTCGCTACGTGCCTGCTCTCTGCCTGCTTGCTGCCTGCTGCCTGCTACGCTCACAACGGTCACCACGCACTCACGCCGCGGCATCCGTCACTCAACTTACTGGCGTGCACTCGCCATCGGCTGGCTCGATGCCGGCGACGGCGGCTGAGTCACGGCAGGCGCATTGACATTCCACCCGCCGCCGAGCGCCTTCACGAGCGACACCGACAACGTGAGCTGCTGGCCATGAATCTGCACGTCCTGGCGCTCGCTCGTCAGCAACGACTGCTGCGCCGTGATCACGTCGAGATACGCAACAAGGCCGCCCGAATAGCGATCGTTGGCGAGCGACAAGAGCTTGCGGTTGTCTTCGACAGCTGCATGCGACTGATTCGCCGCGCCATCCAGCACCGACAAACCCGTGATGCCGTCCTGCACTTGCTGGAACGCCGTCAGCACGGTCTGCCTGTAGTTGGCTTCTGCAGCGCGATACTGATCGTTCGCAAAATCGACATTCGCCGAGCGACGGCCGCCATCAAAGATGACTTGGGTTGCCATCGTGCCGAGCGTCCACATCAAGCTCGGCGCCGAGAACAGACTCGCGAAGTCGGTGCTCTGCCATCCGATCGACGGCGTCAAAGAGAGAGACGGATAAAACGCAGCCTTGGCCACGCCGATCTGGGCATTCGCTGCCGCCATCGCGCGCTCGGCCGACGCGATATCCGGTCGGCGCTGCATCAGATCGCTCGGTACGCCGAGCGCAATCGAGGGAATCGCGGAACGCTCGACCTTGGGCGCTATGGCGAACTGCGGTGCCGCAGCACCTGCCAGCGCCGCGATCGCATGTTCGAACTGCGCGCGCTGTTGAAGCAGCAGTTGCGCTTGCACGCGCGTCGCGTCGAGCTGTGACTGCTGCTGTAACACATCGAGTCCGGACACCGCACCCAGATCGTGCTGGTTGTTCACATAGTCGAGCGCCTTTTGCTGAAGATCGACGGAACGATTGAGCACGTCGATCTCGGCATCGAGCTCGCGCAACGAGAAGTAGTCGCTAGCCAGGTCCGTGGTCAGCACGAGCCGTGCGTTCGCGAGATCGTCGCGTGATTGCTCGGCGGATGCCTGTGCACCTTCGATCTGCCGGCGAATACGGCCAAACAAATCGACGTCATAGTTGATCGACGGCCCAACCTGCAGGTCGTTTTGCACCACCGACTGGTTCGGCGTGCTGTACGTGGACAGCGGACGGTTCTTCGACGTCTTCGCGCGCGCAGCGCTTGCACCCAGATCGAGTTCGGGGACAAGCTGCGCCTTGTTGTTGGCGAGCGTCGCCTGCGCCGCATCGTAGTGCGCGAGCGCGGCCGCAAGGGTCTGGTTGTGTTCGAGTGCCTGCTGCTCGAGCCCGTCGAGTTCGGGCTCGTTGAACATCGTCCACCAATTCGGATTCTCGTCGGCGTGTGAAGGCTGCGCGAGTTTCCAGTACGAGTCCGTCTTCCACGTCGGCGGCGCATCGGAGACCGGCGCCCGATAGTCGGGCCCGACCGTGCAAGCGGACAGTGCACACGCGAGTGCAATCAGACCGATCGATCCGCGCGGCGCGTGCCAGTTCGCGGTCTTCACGAGGCCTCCTTGTTCTCGGCCGTGGTCGTCTTGGTCGACGACGCGCCTTGAGCCGGCGCAATCTTGACCTGATCGCCATCGGCGATCGAATCGCTCGGATTGACGATAACCTTGTCAGTCGGCTCGATCCCGCTTTCGATTTCAAGCGATTGACCGAGGTCCTGCGCGATCACGATCTTGCGCAACGACACGTGACCGTTGGCATCGACGACGGCCAGTCGCGGCCCTTCAGCGCGGAACAACAGCGCATTGCCCGGCACGAGCACGCGCTCATGCGAAACCTTGCCGTGCAGTCCGACCTGCACGTATGCGCCAGGGCGCAGCTTGTTGTCCGGGTTCGGCAGACGCACTTCGATTTCAAGCGAACGCGTCGGCACGTCGATCGCGCCCGAGATATGTGTGATCGTGCCGTGGAAATCCGTACCCGGCAGTTCCGCTTGCGTGACCGTGGCTTCCTGACCTTCGTGGATGCCTTCGGCATACGCCTGCGGCACCTGAACGTTGACGCGCAGCGGATCCGCTTGTGCCAGTGCGAACAACGCACGGCTCGTGCCGCTGCCCGCATCGATCAGATCACCCACGTCGATGTTGCGTTGGGTGATCACGCCATTGAACGGAGCGACGATGCGCTTGAACGACTCGAGCTGACGCAGACGCGCGACGTTGGCTTCAGCTGCTTTCACGTTCGCGATGTCTTGCGTATACGTGCTGTCGCGCTCATCGAGTTCCTGCTGCGAGACGGCATCGCGCTGACGCAGTTGCTGCCAGCGTACGAGCGAGGACTTTGCAAGGCCGAGGCTCGCATTCGCTTGTTCCTGCTGCGCAACGGCTTGCGCGAGTTCCTGGTCGATTTCGGGCGTATCGAGATCCGCCAGCAATTGTCCCTGCTTGACCCGTGCACCGATATCGACATACCAGTGCAGCAGGTAACCGGTGGCCCGCGCGTAGATCGGCGATTCGACATAGCCGCGCAAGGTACCCGGCAACAAAGTGTCGCCACTAGCCTGAGCAGGCTTCGGTTCGACGACATTCACGTACTGGACCGCGTTTTCTTTGGTGGTCGCCGCAACGGCATGCCGCTGAATCACGTCGGACACGATCGTGCGTGCCGCGCCAATCGCGAGCACGATCAGCACGACAAGGATGGCGATCTTCGCGCGCCGCCACTCGCGGTCGCGCGGCGGCAACGCGCGCCCTTCGTTCGGGTCGTGCGGCGGAATCGCGAGCGAGGCGTGGTGTTTATCTGTCATGTCAGTCTGCCATCAGGATTCGTTGCTTCATGCCGTGTGTGCTTTGCGGCCTATGGGGCCTTTCGGTGCGTGCGGGGCGTGTCATGCGGGCGCTCCTTGCGGGTCGCCCTGATCGCCGCCACCGTGATTGCCGCCGCCATGGTTATCGTCGCCACCCGCGTCGCCGTCGTGCCCGTCATGAGACTTGCCATGCCGGCGTGCAAGCCGGCCATGGATCCCCGCAAACACGAGCGGCACGAAGAACAATGTCGACACGGTCGCAAAGAGCAGGCCACCGATCACTGCACGACCCAGCGGCGCATTCTGCTCGGCGCCCTCGCCCAGGCCCAGTGCCATCGGAATCATCCCGATGATCATCGCGAGTGCCGTCATCAGCACCGGCCGGATCCGGCTTGCACCGGCTTCCAGCGCCGCGGTCAGCGGCGGTGCGCCGTCGTGCAGACGCTGCCGTGCAAAGGACACCATCAGAATACTGTTCGCGGTGGCCACCCCCATCGTCATGATGGCCCCGGTCAGCGCCGGCACACTCAGGTGGGTACCGGTCAGGAAGAGCATCCATGCGATCCCGCCCAGTGCGGCAGGCAACGCGCTGACGATGATCAGCGGGTCGATCCACGACTGGAAATTCACGACGATCAGCAAGTACACCAGCACGATCGCCATCGCGACACCGACGCCAAGGCCGAAGTACGACGTATGCATCGTCTCGACCTGGCCGCGCACATTGATCGTGCTGCCGCGCGGCAAGGTCTTGCGCGTCTCGTCGACGAGCTTGTTGACCTGCGCAGCCACGCTGCCCAGATCGCGGCCTTCAACGCTCACATAGATATCGATCACCGGGCGAATGTTGTAGTGCGTGACGACGGCGAATTGCGAGCCGGGGCTCAGCCGCACAAGGTTGCCAAGCAGTTGCGTCGGACCGGCGAGCGCAGCCGATACCGGCGTACGCAGCAAGTCGTCGACCGAGCCGATCTGATACTGCGGCGTCTGCACCGACACCTGATACTCGACGCCGTTCTGACCGTTGAACCAGAAACCCGGTGAAGTCTGCGTACTGCCCGACAGCGACACGAGCAAGTTCTGCGACACATTGCTCGCGTTCAAATTGAGCTGCTGGAGCCGCGTGCGGTCCATCGCGAGGTTCAGCGTGGGCTGATCCATCTTCTGCTGGATATGCGTGTCGACGTTGCCCGGAATCTGACGAATCTGCTTCATCAGCTTGCTGGCAACTTCAAAATTGCCCTTCTGATCCGAGCCGACGATCTGCACGTCGACGGCAGCGGGCAGACCAAAGTTCAGGATCTGCGTGACGATATCCGCAGGCTGAAAGAAAAACTCGACGCCCGGGAAACGTTGCGGCAACAGCGTGCGCAGCTTGTCGATGTAGTTCTGTGTCGGCGCGTGATCCTTGTTCAGCGCCACCTGGATTTCTCCATCGAGCGTGCCGATCGTGCCCGAGTTGCTGTACGACAGATTGATACCGCTATACGGCAGGCCCAGGTTATCGAGGATCGTCGCGAGTTCCTTGGTCGGCACGACCTCGCGCACGACCTTTTCGACTTCGTCGGCCAGACGTGCCGTCTCTTCGATACGGGTGCCTGTCGGCGCGCGCATGTGCATGCGGATATCACCTGCATCGACGGTCGGGAAAAAGTCTTCACCGAGCGCGAATACGAGCAGAACCGAGGCAAGGCAAAAACCGAGAAAACCCGTTGCGAACACGCGGCGACGCACGAGCAGCGTGCTCAGGATCACGATATAGGCGGCACGCATGCGCTCGAATTGATGATCGAAGCGCTTGTAGAGCCGGATAAAGAGGTTCGGCTTCTCGCCCTCCTTCGCCTTGTGCGCGTGCCCCATGAGCAGCATCGCAAGGGTCGGCACGAGCGTACGCGAGAGGATGTACGACGCGAGCATCGCGAAGACCACGGCTTCAGCGAGCGGCACGAACAGGTAGCGCGCAACGCCCGTCAGGAAGAACATCGGCACGAACACGATACAAATACAGAGCGTCGACACAAGTGCCGGCACCGCGATTTCGCCGGCCCCGTCGAGAATCGCGTCGTGTAAGTCCGTGCCCAGGTGCAAATGCCGCTCGATGTTTTCGATCGTCACCGTCGCATCGTCGACGAGAATCCCGACCGCGAGCGCCAGACCGCCGAGCGTCATGATGTTGATCGTCTGCCCAAGCGCATGCAGCGCGATCAGCGACGACAGGATCGAAAGAGGAATCGAGATCGCGATGATGCAGGTGCTGCGCCAGTTGCCGAGGAACATCAGGATCATCGCAGCCGTCAACGCAGCTGCGATCAGGGCTTCACGCACGACGCCTGCGATGGCGGCCTTCACGAACACGGACTGATCGAACAGCGCCGTGATGCTGAGATCCGGCGGCAGTGCGGCACGTGCGGCAGGAAGCAGCCCCTTCAGCGTATCGACGATCTGCAGCGTCGACGCGTTACCGTTCTTGAGCACGGACATCAGCACGCCGCGCTGGCCGTTCTGACGCACGACGTTCGTTTGCGGCGTAAAGCCGTCACGCACGTGTGCCACTTCACGCAGATACGTCGTCGCGCCATTCACGGTGCGTACCGGAATATCGTTGAGACCGGCCACCGTCGCTGGCGAGCCGTTCATATTGACCGTGTATTCCTTCGGGCCGATCTTTGCGGTACCCGTCGGCAGGATCAGGTTCTGTGCATTGACCGCGCTCACGACATCGCTTGGCGTAAGGCCCTTGGCAAGCAGCGCGCGCGGGTCGAGGTCGACCGAGATCACGCGCGATTTCCCGCCGTACGGGTAGGGCACTGCCGCGCCCGGAATCGTCACGAGCTGAGGACGCAGGAAATTCAGCGCCGTATCGTTGAGGTTCTGCTCCGAGAGCTTCGGGCTCGACAGGCCGAGCTGAATCACCGGAATACTCGAGGCCGAGTAGCTGATCACGAGCGGCGGCGTCGCGCCCGGAGGCATCTGCTTGAGCTGGGCCTGCTCGACGGCCACGGTCTGCGCGATCGCGGTCTGGATATTTGCCGTCGGCTGCAGAAACAGCTTGATGACTGCGATACCCGGCAGCGATTGCGACTCGATGTGCTCGATATTGTTGACGGTCGTCGTCAGACTGCGTTCATTGACCGACGTGATCCGGTTGGCCATGTCTTCCGAAGACAGACCCGTGTAGCTCCAGATGATCGAAATGACGGGGATATTGATTTCCGGCAAAACGTCGACCGGCGTCGTGAGCAGGACGAACGGCGTCGCGAGCAGAATCAGGATGGCCATCACGATGAACGTGTAGGGCCGCTTCAGCGCAACGTTGACGATCCACATTGAGGCGCGCTCGGAAAAATGCTGAACAGGTTGGCGGTCGCACCGGCCGGCGCGGGGCACGGGGTGCTGTTTCGGCGGCAAATGCGAAGGGAGCCGTCGCGCCGCGGGTCACGCGTGGGGCGACGCTCCAGGGAGCAAGCCGGGAGTGAGCCAATGGTAGCGGCGTGGCACCAACGCAAACCTGACACGAATATGGCAAAACTGCCAGATTTCTCTGTTTGCGAGCAATCGGAGATGACCCGGCGTTACTGTCAATTACTCAGACAGAACGCTAAAAATCACAAATGTGACCGGCGCCGCAAGCGGTTTACAATGTTGCGGCGCATCAGCCCTACAACCGACGACGCTTCATGCTGCTGACCCAGACCCATATTCCCGCTTCCTGCCTGCTGTTCGATATGGACGGCACGCTGCTCAATTCCTACGCACCGATGCTGCGAGCCTACACGGCGTGGGCCAACCGCTACGGCCTCGATATCGACTTCGTGATCCGCGAAAGCCACGGCCGCCGCTCGATCGACACCGTACGCGCGCTGGCGCCCGCCGGTGCCGACGTCGAAGCGGACAACGCGGAAATCATGCGGCGCGAACGCGAAGACACCGACGGCGTCGTCGCGATTCCGGGCGCGCGCGCCCTGCTTGAGTCGATCCCCGAAGATCGTTGGGCCGTCGTCACGTCGGCCGACCGCGTGCTTGCGACGGCGCGCATCAAGGCCGCCGGCCTGCCGATGCCGAAGCTGCTGATCTCGGCCGAGAACGTCACGCACGGCAAGCCGGCTCCGGATTGCTTTCTGCTCGGCGCACGCGAGCTGGGTGCAGACCCGACGCGTGCGATCGTGTTCGAAGACTCGCCGGCCGGCATTCAGGCGGGTATCGCTGCGGGTGCGACCGTTGTCGCGATCGCGTCGACGCTGTCGCCCGAAGAACTCGGCAATCAGGGCTGGGTGCGCGATATGAGCACGATGCGCCTGGGCAACGATGCATCGGGGCTGGTTCTGCATATCGACTGAAGGCGACGCTCATGACGAGGTCTGCTTTCCCCTCGTAATGGTGCCTGCCCGCTTTCTGTACGGGCAGTCATCCCTGCCCGCGCCTACGCCGCCTTGACGAAACGTGGAGCCCGGTCGGTACACTACGCGACATCTCAGCGTCAGCACCGACCTCCGGGCACACCGCATCCATGGACTACTTCGCCGCCACGCGTGCCTTTGTCAGCGCAGCCGAACTCGGCAGCTTCAGCAAGGCGGCGACCGAACTTGCGATCAAGACGTCGACCGTCTCACGCTATATCAGCGAGCTCGAGCAGGATCTCGGTATTGCGCTATTTAATCGCTCAACGCGGGGACTGGTGCTGACCGAGGGCGGCCGCGTGTTTCTCGATCAGGTCGTTGTCGCCCTGCAGGCGCTCGACGACGCGCGCGATGCGACGTCCTCGCTCAATCGCACGCCGCAAGGCGTATTACGCATCACGATGCCGAGCGCATTCGGCCACCGTCATGTCGTCCCGCATCTTCCGCGTTTTCTTGAGCGTTATCCCGAGATCGACCTCGATCTCGTCGTCACCGACGACACGCTCAATCTGATCGACGCGGGCATCGATCTCGCGATCCGCATCGGTGTGTTACCGGATTCGACACTGATGGCGCGCAAGCTGGCACCGCATCGCCGCATCGTGTGCTGTGCGCCTTCTCATCTCGACCGGGTCGGAAAGATCGTCGAGCCTCAGGATCTCGAACAGCATGAGGCCGTTCGGCTTGCACTCCAGCCCGACGATCGCTGGATGCTGACGCGACGCGATGACAAACGTCGCGAAGACAGCAAGGGCATCAAGACGCAACGCGCCTCCGCCCAGACGCAAAGCGCGGCACTCAAGGCTCAGGTAACGGTTCAGCTCAAGGGACGTGTGCGCGCAGATGACTCAGAAGCCGCGCTGGAACTGACACTCGCGGGATGCGGTGTCGCGTTGCTGCCCGAATGGCTCGTCGGCGACGCGGTCCGCGATGCTCGCCTCGTCCACGTGCTGCCGCAATGGGAAGCGCGCACCGGCAAGAACGAACCCGCGATCTGGGCCGTGTATCCGCCCAAAAAGATCGTGTCGTCCAAGGTGCGCGCGTTTGTCGACTTCTACGCCGAGATGCTCGGCGAGCCGCCGTATTGGGAAGTCAGCGGCAAGCGCTGAGCCCGCTCCGCGGCGCTTACTTCACCGCGGCGAGTCGCTCTCTGCCCCGCCGCTCCCTGACTCGCCTTGTCAAAGCACCGGCGATCACAACGCCGGCAGCATCCCCACGACCCTCAGGCTCAGCGCGAGAACCGGATATCCAGCGTACGCAAATACGTTTGCAAGCCCGCATCCTGAATTGGAATCACATACGCATCCGCGTTCGATTCATTGAAGTGGGCGTGCCAGTACCCAGGCGGCGTGACGAAGGCCATCCCCGGTTCCCAATCGACGCGAGTCGGTCGCACGATCTGCCCGTTCTCATCCAGTTCGGTGCCGACCAACGTGTAGCACCCCGGCTGGCAATCACCGATAAAGTCGAGCGCGATCGATTGATGGCGATGCGGCTTCTGAGTCGACGACGGCGGAACCACACCAAACATGGCCCACAGTGCGTGCGTGATTGTCCGAGTCTGCGGGAAATGCGTGTTGCCGAACAGGATACTGATGCGATTGCGACGCCCCGCGTTCGCATCCGATGCGACCTTGCGCAACTCGGCCTGAGCCCGCGCAGCCGGATAGAGCGTCGGTGCAAAGCGTGGCTTGACCGCGGCGACGCCCAGATACGTCAACAGAGGCGCATCGTTGACGGCATAGAGCGTCGACGTTGCATCGGCCCGAATCTCGGCCGCATCCCCACCCGGCAGCGTGAAGAAATCTCCCGCTGCGAACGGGAAATCGGTCTCGCCCTGATGAACCGAACCCCGTCCGCTGATCGCGTAGAAGACCTGCGACGTGGCAGTCGGCGCGAACGTCAGCGCATCACCGGTATTGATCCGCACGAAGTTCGCGCTCAGACCTGGGCCCGTCGCTGGCCCTTCACAGCCCAGTTCGGCCGAGAGATCAAGCGGCACGACACGCGTGGCGCCATCCGCATACAGCGACGGAGAAAACGTGCGGAACGGCACGCGCGAGATCAGCTTGGCGCCAATCGGATTGGCGGACGACGTGTATTCGAAGTATTGCGCATCGCGCGTCGCAGGGGACAGTTCGGCGAGCGTATCGGAGGCGGTTCGATCGAGCATGGTGGACTCCCAGGAAAGTGGCACCGTCGCGCTCAGCGTTGATCGGATGAACGCTTGCCTACGACGGTGGAGTCCAATGTAGGCCGCCCCGCTCCGGGCCAGAAGCCCCCTGCCTCGAAAGCAGTGTTGCGGAAAACGGCTTGCTCGATGGTGTGCCGCTTACCCCTTGGCGTGCGACCGGTGATCGACGATCGGCGCATCCGCGCGCAGCAGCCCTTCGCTCTTCAGGTCCGCCCACAACTGCGCCGGAATCACCGTACGCATCGAGTCGGCATTGCCGCGCACTTCATCGGGCGTCACACCGCCAGGAATCACGCTGACGACGCTCGGATGCATCAACGGGAACTGCAGCGCGGCGTCGCGCAGCGGCACCATGTGGGCCTGGCAGACACGCTCGATCGCCGCGACGCGATCCAGCACAGCCTGGGGCGCAGGTTCGTAGTTGAAGTACGCACCCGGCTTCGGCCCGGTCGCGAGAATCCCCGAATTGAACGGGCCGCCAATGATCACGCCCATCTTCTTCGATTCGATCAGCGGCATAAACGAGTCGAGCGCTTCCTGCTCGAGCAAGGTATAGCGACCGGCAAGCAGGAACAGATCGACATCGGCATTGCGCGCAACGACTTCCGACACCTGCCACTCGTTGACGCCGATGCCGATCGCGCCGACCACGCCCTGGCTACGCAGATCCGACAACGCGCGTACGCCGCCGTCGAGAAACTCCTTCGTGCGCTGGGCGCTGGCCTCGGCGCTGCCATGCGTAAAGATATCGATGTCGTGGCACAGCGAAATGTCGATCCGGTCGAGACCGAGGCGCTCGAACGACACTTCGAAGCAGCGCATCACGCCGTCGTACGAATAGTCGTAAATGACTTCGCGAGACGGCACGTCGAAGAACTTGCCGATGCCATCGCGCTTGTCGGGATCGGCACGACGCAGCAAGCGACCGACCTTGGTCGACAGCAGGTAGCTGTCGCGCGGCTGCTCGCGCACGAACGAGCCCACACGCGTCTCCGCGAGGCCGTAGCCATAAAGCGGCGCCGTGTCGTAGTAGCGCACGCCTTGCTCCCAGGCTTGCGCGACCGTATCGCGTGCCTGTGCATTGCTGATCGCCTTGTACAGATTGCCCAGCGGAGCGCTGCCGAATCCCAGCGGCGTAAAGTCGAGTTCCCGGCCGGAGCGGCTCGTGAAGCGGCGTCCACCCGGCATACGCGAAGTATCGTTTGACACAGTGACGTTCCTTTCAGAAGTTGCGTTCCGGATCTGTTCCGGAAGCGGTTTCACATGCAGCGCATCGCATCGTCCGTCGAATCAAAAGTCGAATCGTCAGACGAGCGTCGCTGAATCCATCCGGTACACCCGCTGCGCGTTGCGGCTGAGCAGCGCGGTCTGCTCGTCCTCGCTGCATTCGGCAATCAACGCGAGGGTCGCATCGAGCCACGCGTTGACGTCGCCGCCAAGGCGGCACACAGGCCAGTCGCTGCCCCACACGAGCCGGTCCCATCCGAAGCAGGCGACGAGATGCTCGAAGTAAGGGCGAAGATCGTCAGGTGTCCAGCCCGGCGCCGCATGGTTGACGATGCCCGAGATCTTGCAGTGAAGATTGGGCAGCTCGGCGAGCGCGCGGATATCGTCACGCCACGGATCGAGCCCGTGATTCGCGATATCGGGGTTGCCGCAATGATCGAGGACGAGCGTCAGGTCCGGGCAACGCGTCGCCAGCGGCAGCGCGACGGTCGACAGTTGCGATGCGAGCACGCAGATATCGAACGTATAGTCGTGCGCGACGAGTCGATTCAGGTTGGCCGCGAACGATTCGGGCTTCGACAGATCGTCGGGCGATGTATGAAGAATCCGGCGCAGGCCTTTAACAAAGGGCCGGGATGCGAGACGGTCGACAAACGCGGCGAATTCGTCGGCCGGTTGCTCGGGCCGACACGCGCCGATCATGCCTTCGACAAAGGTATCGCCACGCGCGATGATCGCGCCGACGAGATCCATTTCGGCCTCGATCTGATGCTCGGCGACGTCGACTTCCATCATCAGCGCTGCCGTGACGCCTGCCGGGCGTACCAGCCCCTCGTACATTTCGATCGACGACGTGCCCTGGAGAATCGGAACACTGTCGATCCATTCGTACGTCAGTGAATCGGGATACAGCAGGTGCAAATGCGTATCGATGATGTGCATACGATGCCTTGAATCCTGTGCGAGATCGGCGACGGTCGGAGAATCGGCATGCGTGAACTGACATGCCAGCATCCGCTACTTTAAACGTTTCGTGGCGTGCCGACGTCGTGCGGGGGTCGGATAAACCCGGATACGCGAAATGACACTGGCGTCAACGGGCTCACGGTTACTAGAATGACGCCAAACAAAACATCAGCGTCGGCGAGCGTCCGGCGACTACCTGGACAAGGGAGCGCGATCGTTATGTATCTCGTGTATTGGTCCGAAACGGCGGGTGACGCGCGTACGCCGCACGCACGCGAATTCCCGGCCGACGAACTTGCACAGGCATTGCGCTTTGCGGAGGCGTTGCGTCAGCGTCAGCACGAGGGTGAACCGGTTGGGTTTGTCACGCTGTGCTCGGAGAACCCGAATGCCGTCGGCCGCGCCGGCGTGTCGGAGCCGCCGGCGGACTATGCGTGGAAGAAGAGGCGGTCGTAGGACGTACTGGAATCCGGCTCTCCATTCGACTTGCTGGAAGGCCCGGGGCGCATGTCATTTCAATGACTTGCGCATCACAAACTTCTCGAACACACATCCCTCTTCCGGGACGCAATGCGTTCCTGCTATACTTCGCGGTTCCGGAGAGATGGATGAGCGGTTTAAGTCGCACGCCTGGAAAGCGTGTATAGGGTCAAACCTATCAGGGGTTCGAATCCCCTTCTCTCCGCCAGACAAGCAGTTCGCAGGAATCCCACCTCGTTCCAAACTGACCCACAAACCCTTTATGTAGCACGGCGTTTGTGGGTTTCACGGGTCTTGCCCGGTCCCTCCCAGTCCCACACAATCCCTGCAACTTTTGTGGGTAGGATTGTGGGTATGGCGAACTCCAAACAAATACATCGTCTCAACGCACTGAAGATCGGCAAGCTCGTCGATCCAGGGCTTCATCCTGACGGCGGCGGCCTCTATCTTCAGATCACCGACAGCGGCGCACGCTCGTGGATCTTCCGCTATTCGATTAGCAAACGCGCTCGAGCGATGGGACTTGGTCCGCTGTCTGCGATATCACTCGCCGAGGCACGCAGCCAGGCAACCGACTGTCGCAAACAACTCGCCGCTGGCGTTGATCCTATCGATGCTCGAGCAGCCGAGCGTCTCGCTCTCGAATCGGAAAGGTCCGGAGCCGAGAATTTCAAGACTGCCGCCGCTGAACACATTGCCAATCAGCGCGACGCGTGGAAAAACTCGAAGCATGCCCAGCAGTGGGAGAACACGTTGGCGACGTACGCCTATCCGGTCATTGGCCCGATAGACGTCGCGCTGATCGATACATCGATGATCGTGCGCATCCTTCAGCCGATCTGGAGCAAGAAGCCTGAGACAGCGAGTCGCGTACGCGGTCGCATTGAAGCCGTGCTCGATTCAGCGAAGGCACGCGGTAAACGCACTAGCGAAAATCCGGCACGCTGGCGAGGTCACCTCGACAAGATCTTGCCCAAGCGCGATCGCGTGCGACGCGTGAAGCATCACCCCGCTCTGCCCTTCAAAGACATTCCGAAGTTCATGCTCGAGCTGCGTGCACGCGAGGGCACATCCGCACGAGCGCTCGAGCTCACTATCCTGACGTGCGCACGTACGTCGGAGACGCTCGAAGCTCCTCCCGACGAGTTCGACATCAAGCACGGCTTGTGGACGGTACCAGCCGAGCGAATGAAGATGGAACGCGCCCATCGAGTGCCGCTTGTGCCGCGCGTCGTCGAGATCATCAACGAGCAGCTCACGAACAATCGCGGCCCCTATCTCTTCCCTGGCCAGCGCAAGACCCGACCGCTGTCTAACATGGCGATGCTGAATCTGCTCGAGCGCATGGGCTACGACGAGATCACCGTGCACGGCTTTCGCTCGAGCTTCCGTGACTGGGTTGCCGAATGCACGGAGTACGCCGACTCGCTCGCGGAGATGGCGCTAGCGCACGAGGTCAAGAACAAGGTGGAGGGGGCGTACCGCCGCGGTGACATGCTCGAGCGGCGGCGCCAGATGATGGAGGACTGGGCGCGCTACTGCAACGGCGCCCAGGTGCTGCAGTACCCTTCCGAGAAGACGGGCACTTGACCCATTAAGCCGCGGCGGCCGCGGGAGCCGCTGCCGGCGCTGGCGTGCTGGCCGTCGTGGTCGTCGACGTCGAGCCCTTGGCGATACCCACCACCGCGTTGTACGCCGCCTTCGCCTGCGCGACGATGTTCGAGATCACCGACTTGATCGTGTCGTTCCAGTCGGCACCGATCTTGGCTGCCGTTGCCTCGAGCGCGGCCAGCACACCCGCCAGCTTGCCCGCGCCGTTGTCGGCCTGACCGACTGCCGCGTACGCGTTCTCGAACGTCTGCATCAGGGTCGGGATGTACGTGACGAGCTTCTGGACGTCGCTGATGATTCCGCCTGCCGAGCCAACGGCCGCGCCGATAGCCGTTACCGCATTCGAGACGACCGATTCGGCCTTGACGATTGCTGCTGCAATTTCGGTGAGAGTGAGCATTTCAATATCCGGTTCAGTTGATGAGGCCACGGGTGCGGAGGCCACCGAGGCAGTCACGGGTGTTGTGGCGTAGGGTGTATTCGTCCTCGACGACGCCGACGGCGTGGACGCCCCAGAGCTGCTGGGATTGGGAATAGTCGTAGAGCTGGTATGCGCTGGTGCGGAGCTGCTCGAGGGACTCGCTTGCGATGTCCGCGCGCCGAATAAACGGGCCCACAGGGTAGTCAGTAAGTTGGACATCGGGCTTGTCCTCGCCGCAGTCAATGGTCGGAATCAGCGTGTGAACGGGCGCGAGCGATTGCTTGATTGATGTCGTCCGATCCGTCGCGCAAGCTGCCAGCGTTGCGCACAGCATCAGCGTCAGCAGTGGTCTGAGCTTCATTGGCGGATAGCTCCTTTTCGGTTTGAGCACGCGTCTCGCGTGCCTGGTCAGCGGACAACGCGCCCGCCTTGTTTGCGACCTCGACGGCCTGCGTGTTCTCGTCGGCCGGCTTCTTGCCGAAGCCGAACAGGTTGCCCAGCAGCGTCCAGGCGCCGTTGAGCACAGAAATGATGGTTGCAAGGGTTCCCATTCAGACGTCTCCGAAGGTGCGCTGCTGCCAGCCGAACTCGAAGTTCTCGTTCGTGTACGTGTGTTCGGCGATCTCGATGTATCGAACAGAGCGCTGGGCATTGACCATTGAGCGCAGGACGGTCAGGCCGGCCGCGCCACGTTGAGTCTTGAAGGCCGTGAGTGCTGCGATAGTCATCGCGCCGACGCCGCCGTCGAGGGCGATATCCGGATACGCGGTGCCCTGTTTGTTCAGCACGTTCAGCGCGCGCTGGAGGAACATCACGCCGGTGGCCGTGCCCATGTTCACGCCGATGTCAAAGAGCATCGCGGCGAGCTCGGGATCGATCGTCGACACCTGGCCGAACCGCGGCTGAGTCCAGTAGCGCGCGCGGTAAATCTCGACGGCCGTCGCACGCGGCATCGCACGCATGTCGCCCGTGTAGCCGAATGCTCGAGCAACGGCGATCGTGATGCCGAAGTTCGTCTCGCCGCCTGCGTCGTTCGGATCGTCGGTGTAGCCGCCTTCGATCGGCAGCAGCTTGTCGATGAGGTCGTCAGGAAGGATCACGGCGCACGCCCCAGCAGCTTGCCCACAATCGACTGCAGCACGCCGATGCGTTCGGCGTCGCCCGGGTCCTGCTTGATCACGCGGCCGACGGCGCCGCAGATCCCGATGACCATCGTGAGCCCACCGTGCACCCACAGCGGCACCCACGACAGATGCATGAGCGCGAGCACCGTTTCGACGACACCGAGCAGTACAGCGACCAGGGCCGCGTGAATGCTGTACAGCTTCCACCACCGCTGTGCGTCGTCCGCGAGTTCGAGTTTCATGCCCACCTCAATGCGAAAGCTTGGTTTTCAGCAAAATCCAAAGTCCTGCGAGCACGGCCACGATGAAAGCCCACAGCCCCTTCTTTACTAATTCCTCGCGCAACGCCGAATAAAGCCGTGCGCGTTCTTCGTCCCGTTTGATTAATGCTTCATGGGCCCGTCTATGCCCGTCCGGATCGTTATCAGGAAATCCTTTCGCGATATCGTCAATTCGATCGATAGCGATTTTTAATTCCTGCTGTATTACCTCGATTGAGCTGGTGTTTTCGGTGTGTCGCTGGCCTATTTCGTCGCGAAGACTGTCGATCGCCGTGACAACTGCCTCCCACCCCTCTCCGTCCGTGTGCGGCTTGTCGTGGTACCGCATCGACTCCCCCATCCTTTCCCCATCACGGTGTGGCGCCATGTGCTTTATGTGAGGTAGATCGTTCGAAGGGCACCGTCAAATTAATCATCCAAGGATGATTTACATGATTAACCTCGACAAAAGACCGAATTAATCGAATGGATTTCGCGCATTATCCGCTATTTAAAGCTTTGGTGAAGCGTTGATATTTATCGCGGCGAGTTAATAGAAACTGTCATGCTTCGAGTTGCCAAGGGCATTGCAAGATCGTGCTTGACACGCTAGACCTCATGGGTCTAATCTGGTCGCAGAGGTAGCGCACTTGCGCAGCCCGTACAACCCGAAAGGACGAACCATGAAGCCCACATTTCGCGTGCGCGTGCTCCGCGCTGCATCTCATGCCTATCGAATTCGATCCACCATCAACGCAGGACCTGACGCAGCTCAAGAAAGACCGCGCTGCGACCGGCATCGAGATGGCGGAGATCTTTTGGCTCGGCGGCGACCACCAGTGGCGCAAGTACACCGGTGGAAAAGAACCCCGAGTGATGGGCCCGCATATGGCTTTCTTGGGCGCAGCCAAGATGGAACTGACGGCAGAGGAATTCGACCGAGTGCTCCGCCGCATGGAGACGTTCGGCGCACGCGTACGCCCGGCGCCAGATGGAGAGCAGCAGCCGTAGCAATGACGCTCGGCTGCGCGGCCGCCGCAGCACAAGCGCAGCCAAGCTGGTTTCAGTTCGAAGCGAGCTTGGGCGGATCAGGCTACTCCAAGGGACCGGACGGCTATTGGTATCAGGACGGCTTTCGCCACAACCTTCAGCTCACGGCTCCCGCCGTCGAGGTCGGCTTCGCCGGCAACCTCTACGACAGCGCGAGGTGGGGCGTCGACTGGCATGCAGACTATGCATGGCTCGGCACCATTCACACCGACGCATGGGCCGTCCCAGTGGACGCCAACTACAACACCCGCACGAAGGGCTGCAATGGTCCGTGCATGCCGCTCGCCGAATACAAAGGATCGGGGCACGAAGCGGGATTTCTTTTCACGCTCGAACCGTACTTCAAGTTTGGAGACGGGCAGCGCATCGGCATCGAAGCTGGCCCCTTCGTGCACCGCGCAACCTGGAATATGCAGGTCAGCGACTGGCAAGCAAACGGCGTCGAGCCTGCAACGAGCTTGAACCTTTTCGATACGAACGGCTGGCGAGTCGGCGCTGTGGCCGGGCTGACTTACTCGTACGGTCGGGTCTCTCTCGTCTATCAACACTTCTTCACGAAATCGGCCGCCAGCACGTCGGTGCCCCCAATCTGGCACAGCGTCGATATGTTGACGATGCGGTATACGGCGGACATTTTCTGATCAAAGATCAGACAAATATATATAATCCGGCCGATACAAGATCGGAACAACAACAATGCCCCTGTTCGGACTTCGGCACCTCATCGTGCCGGTCATATCCATTGCATTGATGCTTTTGGCATGCGGATATTTCATACAGCGAAATTCACGCTTTTACCGAGATCTTCTCGCAAATGAAGCGAACTCAGTCCGGTCCCACTCGGTAGACGGTTTGCGTGGCTTTTTGGCAATCGGCGTCTTTTTTTGCCACGCGGTAGCAAATTATCATTTCTATCAAGACCAAAACTGGTCGACAGATGGGTCCAGGCTGGGAGGACTGTCGGGAAGCATCGGCGTGTCGTGTTTCTTTCTCATCACCGCGTTCTTGTTTTGGAGTCGAGCTCTAGCGTCAGACGGGCGATTGGACATCCAACAGTTCTTCGTATCGCGCGTTCGTCGAATCGTTCCCATGTATTTCACAATCTGCGCCATCATCGTTGTGATCTCTCTGGTGGCGACTGATTTCAAGCTGGTGATGCCTTTGAGAGACATCGCCAAGGACATTGTTGCTTGGCTATCCTTTACCGCGTTGGGACGCCCCCTCATCAACGGTTACGGACTGACTCAGGTGATCGATCCGGTGTACTGGACATTGTTCTATGAGTGGCGGTTCTATCTGTTTTTCCCGCTGTTCGTGCTTTGTGCTCGAGGCTGGAAGTCGATCATCATTCTTCCGATCTCTGCCGTCGTGATTCACTGGTATCGAGACCATCCGCTAGAGTGGTACTTCCTCTATGGCGCTGTCGCCGCTACGATCATCCATCGGTGGCCATCTGTTAAAAAAATCTGCTCTTCCCCGTATGCGACGCTTTTGGCCCTCGGCGCCCTCGCCTACGTATTGCACGTAGCAGAGACGGCATATGACGCCAGAATTGCGCCTGTCCTGTCGATTTTCTTCTTCCTCATAGCCGGCGGAAACACCATTTTCGGTGTGTTGACGTCGCGCGCGGCACGGTTTCTAGGATCGATTAGCTACAGCATTTATCTGCTTCACGCGATATCTATTTTTGTGGTGTTCCGTGCCATAACATGGGTCACTCCGGTCGCGTCTCTTTCGATCCTAAAATACTGGTTGGTGATCTCGGCCTGTGGCGTTGCAACGGTATTGGCTTCGGCCGCTACGTACCGATTCATTGAGTATCCGTTCGCAATCGGATACCGGAAGAAATCACGCATATCAGGCGCGACGGCATCTGAAGTAGCAGCGCTGCCGACTCGCTAACTTCTCAATCGGTTGTCGGCGCGGGTAGGAATTTCTGCCAATCAGGTGGGAAGCTGTCGTAATAAGCGAGCCAGCGCGGATCGCTCGACGACACCGTGCCCATGTTAGGCATATCCGGTTGCGGAGATGCGAACCACGCGACGATCGTCGTGTCGGAACTGTCGGAAAATTGAACGTTCAGTGTGGTAGCCATGATCAGAAATAGTACCGACCGCAATTAGCCGAGAAGTTACCGCCGCTCGGAGCCGACGTGCTCGTGAGGAATACATTCTGGGCCGTCGCCAGCTTCAATCGTGAAAATGGAGCGGTCCATGTTTGCGCCGTGGCAGTCGCATTAACCTGATAACCCTGAGCGCCCACGCCTGCCGTCGACGAACTGATCGCATTGCCTAGCACTTGGCTCGCACCCGTACTCAACAAAGACAATGCGCCGTCGATTTCCGTCACGTTGGGAGCAAGCACCGATGCGACGCTGATAGCGGTCGGCGTGCCATTGAGCGCCGTCGTGCTGAAAAGAACGACCGTTGCAATCGACACGCACCGATCGAGCTGGTCGCCCGCGACGAACTGCGTGCTCGCGTTCAGGTTCCAAACCGAAATCAGCGTGCCGACCCAACCGGTGAGCGACGTATCGATCGTCGGTTGTTTGGTATTACCGTTCTTCGCGTAAAAGCCGAACGCACCTGTCGAGATGTTATAGGCGGCGTAAATCACGGCAAAGCCGCTTGCCACTAGCGCTGCACCGACGACACCCCCAATCGCGTTCGTAGTCGATGTCGTGACGGTGTTGTTCGAGCTGACATTCGCCCAAATCTGTGCCTGGCCGCCGAGCGCACCTTTGATGCCGATCTCGTCAGCCGTGAACGTCAGCGTCGTACCGGCAGCAGCCAGATTGCAGATCAGATTGCGCGTCGATCCGACGATACCCGTGTTCTGTGCAAGGGTCGCGGGGTTCGATGGCTGAGTGCCGTTGGCGATGTTCTCCGCCGCCTGGACGATGTTCGTACCATCGCCCGTTACTCGAGTAGGCGAACCGTTTTGGGGGATCGCGATGCCGGAGCCGGCCGACGTCTTCACCGTGACCGTGAAGGCACCGGTTGTGTTGTTGACGATGGTCCAATCGCGTGTCCAGGTCGGCATGATGATCTGGACGTTCGCCGTGAGTGCGCCGGCTAGGGTGATTCGATTCTTCGCTGCCTGCGTCGGCGTGAGCGTCACGTTAGCGTTCGTGAGACCACCGACGGTAGTTATGCCGTACGCGCGCGCCGGCACCCATTTCGTTCCCGGGCCCGTGTCCGGGTTATCTGTGTTGCTGTCGACTAGGCTCATCCATGTGCCGGACAGATCCGCGCTGAGAAGCTCGGCGCCTTGAGGATAGCCAGTGACATTGGTGTCCGCGGCGAAGCTGGAGCTAAAGCCGAACATGCCTCCACCGTGCGCCCAACGAATGGTCTGGGATAGCAGGTTCAAGATCCCATTGAAGTCACCATATGCCGGCGCGCTGCCCCCTGCGGCAGTCGGGATCGCACAGATTGGCGGGAAGCCGTCATTGAGCGACGCAGCACCCTTTGTGATAGTGATCTGCGATGCCTCGGGAATGACATTCTTCGTGCCGTTGGCGGCCCACGAGAGCGGGACAAGGGTGGGAGTTTGATTCGCCTGCATTGTGGTTTCCTTTGTCGCTGGTCAGCTCACGGGCAACGCGCCGTTAAAGAAAGTGCCCTCGCCGAACGTCGCCGCGCCGGCTTCCTGAAATCCGAATGTCGACCCCATTGGGATCTGCACCATGCTGGCGAGCACACCGGTCGGCACAGGCAGCACGCCCGATTGCGTCACGATCGCCACCTCGTACGGCTCGAGATAAAACTCGAACGTGTATCGCATCTGCATGCTGCCAAGGTCGTTCACATAGCAACGTCCTCGACCGGCAAACAGGTTTTGCAAAAGTCGGTTGATACTTCCGATTGAACCGTCGGAGATATTGGCGATGGCTTTCGCGAGAATCAGTGTTAAAAACGGGCCATCTGCTAGCGAGTAAGTTTGAGTAGCCGGCGTGCCGTCATAGAAAACACCTTCACCGAAAGTCAGCGCCCCAGCATCCTGAAATCCAAAATACTGATCGGTCGACGGAATGGTCAGGAGTCGTCCATTTTCTAGACCGACTATCTTTCCCCAGATATCGAGCCCCTTTCCCTGCGCGGTATCGAGATTCCACACGAGGTCGTAGAAGGCGTCGATATTCGCCGACGGGTCGATATATCCGTTGAAATTCTGAATTAACTGGACGAGCGTCGGGCTATTCGCATATTGCGAAATAATCGTCTGCTCGACATTTTCCATGATGACCGCCGGTTAATCGGAATATGCGAATCATACGAGAGTCACGCTGATATTGGCGGGATTAAGCGTGGGCATTTGATTGATATTTAGATTCACGTAATTCGCGTTTGCCGGACTTGAAAGTCCGACCTGCACCGAGAGCAGCTCGACGCTCGGATCTATAGCCTCAATGCCTGAGTAATAACGGCTCGCGAGAATGCGCCGGCCGAGGCGCGCGCGCTGACCGTTGTCCGCTCCAGAGAACGCGTTTGCGATCGCCGTTTGCACGAGGCTCACGATGTTGGCCGGCAGGTTCGGATCGTTCACGATCTGCACCGCGTAGAAGATTGGCGTGCCGGTCGCGAAGTCGAAACTGACGGTGTACTGCGGGTAAGGCGGATCGTAACCATCAGTGTCGAAGACGATGTCCGACTGCGCACCCGTGTAGTTGCACCCCGGCGCCTTCTTGGACCAGATGGCGTCCACGATGTCCTGAGCTGCACCGCCAGCGACGCACACATAGAGCGAGTTCTGGAGGATCGTCACACCGCCCACGACTACGGGCGTCGGCTGGCCGTTGTCGGTCACATACGCGTCGAGCACGTTCGTAACGGCGAGCACCGCACCGCGTACCGACGGCACGAAGCCTCGTGAATTGGCCGCCACAGACTGGCGCCGGCGGTTCTCATAGTCTGCGCGACTTTCGACCAGGCGCCCTTCGATGCCGTCGGACGCATTGCTGATCGAATCCAGGCCCGGAACGGACTGGTATATCGACAGCGAGCCAGCCGGGCACGCGATCGGGCCCGTAACCATGCACGCGAACGTCAAATCGATGCTGCCGCCAACGGGGATCGTGCCGGCCTGAGTGCACATATAGATGTTGCCGTCGGTCGCTTTGGCCTTCGTGCCGACGGGGATCGGCGTGTTCACGAGACCCATGCAAGTCGCCGTCACCGTGGTCGGCTCTGCACCGTTGCGATCGAGGAAATAGATGCGGCCGATGCCATCCTGCATGCGCCCTTCAGCCACGTCCGGATCCACGCCGTTCGCGAGCTCGAGGAACTCGTCGTTCTTGTCGCCGATGATCGCCGTCACGCTGCTCGCGAGCTGCCCCTGCGGCGTGCTGAGATTCAGCGAGCCGTCCTGGTTGGTCGTGTTCATGTTGCCGCCGAACGCCGCGTTCGTATCGGCCATGACGCCTTCAAGGATCGCTGACTCGTCGGGCGCGACCCAGCCCGTATCGTCAAACGTGATCCCGGGTACGCTGGTCGTTGCAGTCATTGTCGTGCTCGCTTAGAAATTGACGGGGAACGTATTGCCAGCGCTGTCGGTGACCTGGACCTGTCCGACGATCTTTCGGTTCACGAACGATGCGATCAGGCAGCGTGCCGCGACAACGCCGTTCACGTTCTTAGCCGCGGTTTCGATGAGCGCTTTCACGAGCTGCATGGGCGGCCGCTGGCCAAGCACCTGTTGGAAGTACGGCACGCCCTGCGTCTTGTCGTACCAGCACTCGGCGAGAAACGTGCGGATCGCACTAGAAACGTCCTGCGCGATCGCATACGGCTCTGTCGCCACGGCGACATTGCGGCTTGCGTCGAGACAGAGATCCCAGGTCGTTCGATCGAGAAGAAGTGTCGTAGCCATGAGTGCTCACTGAGGCGGCCCGCCCAGGCCGGATCCGCCCGAGTTGGTGTGTTGGTGCGTGCTGTCGATCGCGTGGCCGTTCGACGTGACCGAGCCAAAGAAGTTGATGAGCCCAGTGATCATCGCGGACACACCGCTTGCGGTGCTGCCGGTCATGCCGGCGAGCCACGACAACAGTCCCTGAATGATCACGGCGCCGCTGAACTGAGACTGCGGCGAGTTCACGGTGAACGACGTCGAGGCGTCGACCTCGACGAGCGGTGCCTGGAGCGCGATCTTCGTCGGTGAAACGACGTTGATGCCCGCCGCGGCGAACTGGATGTATTGCGAAGGCGTGCCGTTCAGGAAGCCACCGAAGTAAAGGCCGTCGGCTAGGTCGAAGACACGCTTAGAACCCGGGTTAGCGGTGCCCTTGTTCGCCTTCACGGACGAGATATCGCGGTCCTCGACAACGGCGACGCCAATATCGCTCGCCTGCGGATCCAGAATCACAGCGTTCGTGCCGCCCTGCAGCCGAAAGTACGGCAACTGGTACACCGTCCCGTGCGCGACAGGGTTGTTCCAACCGTCGACCTGGTTGACGAGCGGTTGAACGTCGACGAAACCCACCGGCAGCAAATCGCCGGCGTTCGTGCATGAGATCACTTTGACCAGCTTCGCGCCGCTGATCTTCTTCAGGATCGACCAGACAAGATACGCCTGCTCGTTGTACGGCGCCGTGCTGTCGTTAGGGTCCTGTGTGCCCTTGTACCCGATCTCATTGGCCATTTTTCGGGTACGCCGAGAGCGTCGTGAACCAGGCGCCGTCGGGCGTCTCGCTCTCGATGTTGTGGTTGAGGTTGAAGACGTTCCACATACCGCAGGCAACCGGCAGCGAGCTCTTCACCTGGATCGTGCCGCCCGGCTTGATAGCGGGGTTGTAGAACGACGTCACACCAAGGCCGTTACTCGAGAACGTCGGATAGCCGATCATGCCCGTGTCAGGGCTGATCAATGGCACGTCGCCGCCGCGCTGACCATCCTTCGGCCAGATAGCGAGCACGTTGCGATCGATCACATACAGGATGTCGGCGGCGCGTGCGCATGCCCGGACCTGATCGAGCGCAGTGCCCGGGAAGTACGGGTTCGACAGCTGGACGGATACGCCGTTGTTTTCGAACGTCAGGCCCATCGTGTCGGCGAGGCCTGACATGATCGTCGCAGCATCGACCGATCCCTGAAAGCTGAGCGCCCCGACGGGCTTCACAGCGGCGATAAGGCCAGCGAAACCGATGACGTTAAACGGCACCTCGGGCGCACCTTGGAGCTCGCCCCAGGCCTCGCCGATTGTGCCCGCGTACGCGGTCTGCAATCCTGTCTCGTCGTCGCCGGCGGCGAGCAGTATCGAGTTCTGCGCACGGATAGCCGTGTTGATCGGGCCGACCGTCGTGAGCTGGTTGATCATCGAGATCGGCAAACCGAAGATGCGCGCCTGGCATACGCCCATCGCATCGCCGCCCGGTACCGCGATCGCAGCCTGCACGCGCAGGCCCGTCAGCGTCACCGTATCTGCTCCGGTATCGCCGAACTGGCCCGTACCGAGCGAGATCGTCACGTCGATGCGTTTGCGCGTGAAGCTCATGTCGAGATCGCCCCGAGATCGGTCGCGTCGAGGTACACGAGCTGATAGCGCGCGCCGAGCGCGTCGCTGGTCGGATCACTCGTCCCCTGCGTGTCGAAGAAAACGAGATCTCCCACGAATCCGAGGTATGCACGTCGCACGATGCGCACGCGATCGCGGCATACGGCGCCCTGCACGATCGGGGCATCGTTCACATAGAGATCGGCGTAGAGGCCCGTCGTCTTCTGGTAGATCTTCAGACGGCAGTTCTGGTTGCCGAGCAGCGTATTGAACCGCTGCGATGCTGTTGCGGTGAGCGGAATGGTCAGCATCACTGCACCTGCGAGAGCGGGCCGAACAGCGTCGACTGACCAGCGAACGGCGCCAGCGATTGCACCTGGCCAAGGCTCACCGGATCTGCCGACGCATCGTTTTGCACCTGGTCGGCCGGCAGCGACACGGTCGAGCTCGAGCTGAATGCAACGGGCGCGCCTGAACCCGTGGTAGAGCTCGAGCTGCTCGTCGATGTCTGGCTGAATTGCGCGGCCGCGGCCTGGCGGATCTCGACGATGTGCAGATCAACGGTCAGCAGCGTCGCTCCGCTCCGCGTTTCTCGCCGCAGGTTGTAGTCGGCGACGTTGGCGTTCAGATAGGTGCGCTCGGGCGTGACGATGCTGTAGAGGTCCGTCGACTGCTTGGCCGTCTCGATCGCCTCGAGGAAGTCACTGCGGTCCTGCAGTGCGCCTCCCTTCGTCATCCGGACGTGCGAGTCGTACGGCATCTGCACCTTGTTGTAGGCAGCAAAGCCGCCCTGCTCCATCGGTGCATTCGACACGCGCGACGTGCCGTCATACCCGAACGCTGGAACGTTGTCCGCGATCGCGATCTTGTCTCCGTTCGAATCGAACACGCCCCACACAGGGGGCGTCGAGGATTCACTTACGGCCGCACCGTCCGAGGTGTCGATCCCCGGATCATCCGTGGGCGGGAAATCCGGGCTGCGGAAAAGCGGCGGAACGCCCGCCACGTTGGGGACGTCCGGATAGAGCGGCACGTCGAGGTTCGGCATTGCCATGTCAGCTCAACCCCGTGTTGGCCTGCGGCGCCAGCAGATTGCCCTGGCTCATGCGCTTGCCGAACTCGTCGGCAATGCCCTTGGGATCCGTCGATTGCGTGTGAATGTGGATCCCGCCGTTGATCGTCGTGTCGACGCTGCTCGACGTGAGCGCGGAGCCCGCGTACGGCCCGCGCTGGCTCGCAGCAGCTCCGGATTGAGCTGCGAGCTGCGCAGCGTTCGACTGGCCCGACGAAGCCAGCAGCGCGGCTGCATACGCTTGGCGCTGGCCGATGTTCGCTTCCGCGGCGCCCGGGCGCTCGTACGCCGTCGCGTGCACAGCTGCTGCCTGAGCCGCGGTCGTGGTCGCGCGCAGCGCGCGCCCCGCAGCTTGTTCCTTCCCCTGCGTCAGCTCGTACTGCATGAACGCGAGCTGCTCCTGGAGCGACGATCCCTCGAGGTCGTGTCCGGACCATGCTTTGAAGTCGCCCACACGCGCCCCAAGCCACTGGCCAATGCCATACGCACCCGACGTCTTGTTGCGGATCGACGGGTCAAGGCCGCCCTCCTGGATGAGACTACCTACCATTCCGGCCGCTTGCTCGCGCGACCAGCCCTGGCTCATGAAGTAGTCCATCGCGACGCGTGCACGTTGCTGTTCGGCGCCGTTCTGGCGTGATGCGAAGTGACCGCCCTCTGTACTGAAGAAGCTGCGCACGCCACTCTTGATGCGATCCCACACGCCGGCGTTCGTGTCCTCATAGCGATACGGCTTCGGAAGCGGCGAGCTCGCCTGGCGGCCGACGAAGTGCCCGGGCTCGGTCGAATTCTTGAGCGCGTTGATCGAGATCCCTGCGGCGCCGGCAAGCAGCGCGAGGCCTCCGACGGCCGCGGTGCCACCGAGCGCGCCCAGAGCCGTGCCCACCGCACTGATGGAACCCGCCAGGCCGAGCAGTCCCGACGTCATCGAGACGAGCTTGAGGCCGGCCAGGAACAACAGCACGTTCTTCCATCCGCCCAGCGCGTCGACGGCATCGTTCGTGGCCTTGGCGAACGCAATGAAGCCGTCGACCAGGTCGCCGACCTTCTTCGCGATCTCGTCGCGGTGCGCCGCGACCCAGTCGCCGAGCTGCTGCAGGTAGCCGATCAGTCGCTCGAACGCCGGCATGAGCGACAGCACGATCTTCGTGCCCACGCTCGTGAACGTGTCACGCAAGTCCAGGAAACGGTTGCGCAGCTCGAGCGCCTGGTCGGCTTCCTTGTCCGTGATAACCGAGCGTTGCTTTTGCGCGGCGACGAGGGCGAGCACGCCCGCTTGACCCTGCTTGAGCAGATTGAACGAATCGTCGCCGATGCCCATCGCATTTGCGACATACCGCGCGCGGCCCGGGTCGACCTTGAACAGGTTCGCAATGATGCGCGATCGCGCGAGCAAGTACGTGTTGCCGTCCTTCAGGTCCTTGACGTTTCCGCCCATGCGCAGGAACCACGAGACACCGTCAGACAGCTGCCCCATGTTGAACTTGGCGATCTCGTTCTGCGAGTCGAGCAGCGTATTGGTGATGCCGTCGGCTGTGCCGCCGGCGCGCTCGTTCGCGCGCTGCCACGCAGACAGGTCGCGCGTGGTCATCCGCAGGTTTTTCGACATGATGCCGAGGCCCGCCGCGCTGTTGATGGTGTTCTCTGCGAAGTTCTTGATGCCGACGCCGGCGGTGAAGACTGCCACCAGCGCGAGGACCTCGTTGCGGATTTTCTTGAACGAGTCGGCCGCGCGCTTGTTGCGATCCTCAGTCTCTTTGGCAGCTTGCTTTTCGTCGTCGCTAAGCTTCTTCGTCGCCTTGGACGCGTCTTGCTTGCCTTTGATTAAACCCCGCGGGTCGATGCCCAGGGTGACGACGAGTGCATCTACGATCGTGGCCACGCTCAATTCCTCGGTTGAGACATGACTTGCTCGTTGTGCCTGTCGACGAGGATTATCTCGAGGAAGTCATGCAGGTCTTCCGATCCGTAGATCGTCTGAAGCTCGTATTTCTTCGCCAGGCCACTCGAGACAACGGCCGCGATGGTGCGCGGCACATTTGGGTAGCCGATCAGCCCGCGGCGCTTTTCGCCGCTTCCGAACCCGAGCTCGACGGGGCGGCGTCGGTAAAAAAACTGAAGTGCAGGTCGAGCACGGCCTTGCGCAGCTGCAAGCGGGTGGCGACCTCTTCGATATCGTCAGCGACCAGGTCACGCGCGATCTCGCGATTACCATCCGGCGCGAACTGGATGCAGCGCATCATCTCGTCCAGCAACGGCTTGGCCGCGTCATACGGCACTTTCGTGAGCGACTTGATACCCAGCGCCGCGATTCCCGAAAGCCCCGATTCGAGGAGCTCGTCAGGGATCTCGACGCCGCTGTTCATCATCACAAACAGCGCCCGCGCTCCCCAGTTTTCCGCGTCTTCTGCCGACAGTTCGGTGATGAGGAATGCCTTGCCCTTGTCGCGACCGGCGTTCTTGCCGCTGATCTTGAGAATTTGTGTCTTGCGCATGGTCAGAGCGGCATCGGGATGACGGATTCCCACGTGATTTCGTAGGAAACCGGTTGCAGGGTCTTCTTCGCGTCAGGGATGAGCTTGCCGCGCGTGAGCGTGCCGTTGTTAAGCGAGTACTTCGAGCTGATCGCGCGCAGATAGATCGTGCCGTTCCACTCATACGTTTCCTGTACAGCATCCTGCGCAAGGATCGTATTGACAAAGATCTGATACGAGTTCGAATTCGGCATCAGGGTGAAGCGCTGCTTGACCATATGCGGGATGTAGCCTGCACTCTTCTTGCCATCCATCCCCTGTACGATCTCGGCCAACTCGACGTCGTCCGTGTCGAAGATGTCCTCGGCCGCGTAGCCTTGGAGAAGCTGCGCTGTGGGGTAAATCGTGTCGACCGCCATCATGATGGTGGCGTTCGCCGAAGTGATTGAGCCGGACATGGTGGTTCCCCGTTATTGCACTTCGACAGAAGCGATGTTGAGCTGCTGGACCGAGCCGCCGTCCATAAACCACCAGGTGCAAGGCGGGCTCGTACGAGCACCGCGCACCTGAGCGGTAGCAGGCAGCACCTGCAGGTAGTTGCCCTGGGACGACAGCGTTGCATCGATCTGCTTACCGGCCGCGGTATTGACCGCTGCCGCCTGCTCGAGCGAAAGCGGTACGCCCTTCTGGAACATGCCGAAGTTGCCGGCCTGCGAGATCGGATCACCCGCCGCCGCCTCGATGGCCGCATAGCCAGGATCGGCGTATGGCACAGATTTGAACGACGTCAGCATCGTCATGAACGCAAGCTGGAAGGCATTGCCTGCCCACACTTGATTCACAAACGAATCGATCCAGTCGTACTGACCTGCGATTTGACCCGGGTAGAAGAAGGTGAAGTCGTCGTTCGCGGTGCCATAGTCACCGTAGAAGTTGTAGCCATTGGCGATGAGATTCTCTGCGACCGTGCCGTCGGTGACCGTCGCGGCCAGGCCGGACTGCGACTTGAACGCACAGGTGATGCGGCCGTTCGTCTCCGTGAAGTCGATCGACGCGATCATGCCCATCAGGAAAGCGGCCTGCTTCGGATCCTGATAGATCGGCACAACACCATCCATGCTTTGCTGGCCAACCTGGTATCCGAACGACGTCGTCGCCGGCACCGTCGTCGTCGGGCTCTGATCAGTGTCCCAACCGGCGTAAAGGAAGCGCTTGTTCTGCTGCGAGGTCCACAGCGCGAAGGCCATCTTCTGCGTGTTGCCCGCGCCGTTGTCCGGGTCGAACGTCGTCATGAACGAAACCCAGTTCATGGTGAGCTTCGTCAGGGCACTCATCGCGGTTGCCGGCGTCGCTGCGATCGCGCCCTGAGACGTCACCGCGCCGTTGGCTTGCGTGAGGTTCAGGCCGGCCGCGAGCGTGCCCGTGGCAAAGCCGATCGTCGACGTCGCGCCGGTCGTCGAGGATGCCAGCTGGAAGGCTGCGAGCTGACTGTTGTACGAGCACGTGGGCGAACCGCCCGAGAAGCCGGCAGCGATAAGCGCGGCGGCATTCGAGAAGCTGGTCGCGGCCGACAGATTGATCGCGCTCGAGGTCTTCGCCACGCCGTCGACCGTAACGGTCAGCGTGCCTGAAAGCGCTTGAAGCTGCGAAAGCGTCATAGACGCAAGCGACCCACCACGCAAATAAGCACCAACCGGAGCCGTAGGATATTGATAAAACCGCAATGCGCCCGGTTTTACGTTCGAGTTATCGAATCCGCCGAAATAAACGGCAGCAAGACCATATTCTGTTGAACCTTCACCAAAATAATTACCAACCGCCGGAAGGTTCGGAAATGATGGTGCCGATCCAATCGGCACATTCAGATTTGTCGTGAGCATCACCCCGAGTAAAGCCAGCGCGGAACCGCCCGCACTAAGGACGCTCGGGGTCGAGCTCGCAATCTGGGAGGCAGGGATCGACATCGCTTCAGGCTCCGGGTGGATAAGCCGCGTCTACGCTGATAATGCCGACCGAAACAGCATCTGCAAAATCCTGCGGCGTTTGTGTGACTGGATTGTATTGCAATACCGAGGTGATTATCCAACGGTCTTCATATTGGTTTTCACCGTTAATGAACGCCATTTGCTTAGGCTCATCGCAATATAACGGGCTGATATCAGGATTGATCGCCGTGAAAACCTGATACGCATAATCGTCCCGAAACAACTGAGTAATAATCGCGGCGTTGTCACCCGAGTTCGGCCCGTGCACGTCGAGCTGGACGTGGAAGGCAAACGACGTCTGGACGTTGCGCACGCCGGCGCCGGTTTGCGGCGGATCCTGCACTGTCGGGTCAAAGTATGTGACCGTGTTCGTGTCGAGCCGCGGCTTGAACAGCGGCGTGAGCTCAACCCAGTCATCGGAAACCGGCTCGGGCACGCGGTTCTCTTGCGCCTTCACGATCTCGACGCCGTCCGCGAGTATCCCGGTCAAGAATTGGTTAAACGCGGTGAAGACGTCGTCTTCGGTGATGCTGATCGTCACGGCCATCGCTCACCCCTTTTGCAGTTGGACAGCGAGCGAGCACCAGTCCGGCCATGTCTCGAGCACCGTGACGACCAGCCAGTTCTGCGCCGCCACAGCTGCGGGCGTCGATTTGAAGCTGAAGATGTCACCGCCGCCGGCGACGGGCCCCGGACGATAAACGCTCTGCCAGTCCCCGGAGAGGTACACCTTTCGCAGCACGCCGGTGATGTTCAGGCCGTCAAGGTGCTGAAGTTCCTTCGCGCTCAGTGCCTGCACCTGGATCTGTTGCGCAACCGGGTCGGCGTAGGCCGGCGTGCGTTTCATGTTCGGCGCCGTCGTATATCCAGTGCTCTTGCTGAGCTGCGCGTCGATGAACGGGTTCACCGTGCCGACTACGCCAGACACGAGAGAGTGCATATCCATCGGGGGCCCTTTCAGTTCTCGTCGACCGGACCGTCGACAACGTCGTACGCGACCGAGTTGAGGTAGTTCTTCGTGTCGCGAAGCGGTTGATCGTGGCCCTTCTTGCGAATCGTCGACGGTGCGTTCGGTGGATCGGTGAACGTCCCGATCGTGCGCTTGATGTCACTCACGGCCGCTTCGCCGGCGAGTCGCAGCGCTGCTTCGACGTCGAACCCAGTGCTCTTCAGCCCCGCGGCGAGGACCTTGCTCCAGCGCGCGGCTTTCTCGGTGCTGGTGATCCGCAGCGCCGGCCGCGCGGGAATCACGATGTCGTGCGCCTCGGTCGTCTTGTGATCGCCCTGGAAGTCATTCCCGACGAACCGCGTGCCGACGAACTTGCCCTTCACGATCGCGTCGGTGATGTACTTCGTGCCGCCCGGGTGATGGATGGTCGCGCCGTACTCGTTCCAGAACGCGACGAGCGCAGTGGGCAGTCCGTTCGGGTAGGTCGATCCCTCGAGCACGCCGGCGCGCATGGTCTTCTGCGCGCCCTCAAGGATCTGTGCGAGCTTCGCGTTGAGCTTGGCGCCGCCGGCGACCTTAACGGTAGACACGGCAAGCTGGCACGTACCGAGCCGTGCGGAACGGAAGCGCCAGCTGCCAGTACATGAGCCCGTATTGCGACTGGGCCCAGTACGCTGCGTTCTTCGATTGGACCTGAGCGAACGATGCGTTGACGGTGCCCTCGCCGGCCGACAGCATCTGACCGACGGCGCCGGCATTCGCACCATTGCCGCCGGCGGCGCGCGTAAGCAGGAAGCCGATGTGCGCCGTGACCAGGTAGAGCAGCTTGGTGCGCATCGCGATGTTCGTCACGATTGATGCGTCGGTGTTGTTCACGAACAGCTCGGCGAGCGCGAACCACCCCTCGGTAATCGAGGAGTCCACTAAAGCAAACGCCGCGAACTCCGCGGCGAATGCATTGGGGTCGAAGGCTACGACGGTCATCGACTACGCCGCAGCGCGGCTTCCCTGATCCGCGTCGCGCATCGGATCCTTCGTCGGGTCGATCGGCTCGAAGCCAGTGCGCTCGCGCTCCTTCTCTTTCGCTTGCGAGGCGCCCGAGCGTGCGTCCGCCGCAGGCGTTGCGAAGATCAGCCCGTTCTTGTGCGCAACCGACTTGCCATGCCCTTCAACGATCTCGGCCCACACGGCGCCGTCGATGTTGCGCGTCACACCGAAGCCAGCAACGATATCGCCGGCCAACTCGCCGTTCTTGAAGTCGCGCGACAAGCGATCTTGCCCGTAGGTACCGGTGAACTCGACGACGGTGCCATTGCGCAGCACATACTTAATGCCGTGCGGCAGCTTGCAAAACACGTTCACCGGACCCGACTTCTTCACTTCCGTAGTCTCGGACATGTCAGACCCCCAGCATGGCGTTGACCAGGAACGGCCGATAGATGATCGCGCCCCACGAGCGGCCAGACTTCTTCTCGGCGAAGCTTGAAGCGTGCCGCACCACGCCGTGTGCACGCATGCGCTCCGCGAAACCCAGTTGGCCGGTGACCTTGCCCTCGACCTTCGTCGCGATCATCTGCACGAGATTGCCGCCTGACGTCGCGAACTCCGGAACCGTCTCGATTTCCATGTTCGGGTAGGCAAGCTTGAGTCGATCGCGCAGCACCTGGCCAAAGCTGTTCTGCTTCGTCAGGTTCTGCTCGACGATGTTGGGCATGCCGACTTTGCACGGCGTCTTGGTATTGACGGTACCGTTGCCGGCCGCGATCTCGTTTGCCCACAGCGTCACGAAATCTTCGTAGATCTCGTCGCTGTTCTTCAAGGCCCACGTCGTCGCGCCGGTCGTCGCACCAACGGTCGGAGCAACAGGCGTCGAGAGCGACGGATCGTTCATCAGACCGTAGTTCTGAAGCCCCGACACGCCGAACAGGTTGATTGCGTTTTCCTTCTTACGAAGGATCAGCGCACTCGCCGCCTGCTGGTTGCCCGCGTAGTTCAGTCGCGCCCGCGCCGCCATATCCATCTGACGATCACCCCACTGGGTATTCGTCTGGTAACCGTAGCCCTGGCGTTGCGGGAAGTTCGTGTTGTGGCCCGACATGCCGTTCCCGGAGTAGTCGCCATACGTCGCCGTTTCACCGACCGATTCGACCTCGAGGAACGTCACGGTGTCGTCCGTCCAGTCGCCCTTCTGCACTGCGTCGTAGAGCAGCTCCGAATTCATCGGCGCAACGAGGATTTCGATCGTTTCGGGCTCGAAATAATTCGTGAGCATCGCGGGAATGCCGTTGTTCCCCACGGTGACGAGAGGACCCGCCGCGTCCATCGCCATAATCAGCTCGACGCGCTTCTCGGGCGTCAGCAACTCGGCGCCGCGCGCCAGGTGGATCCCGAAGTTTTTCAGTTGGTCGAGCTTCATGCCAGTTCGCTCCAGGTCGAGATCTTGATGACGGCGTTCGCAGCTCCCCCGCGCGACACCTTGAATTGAGTTTCCACGTTGAGCGTCGACGTGACCGTCTCATTCGCTTCGGTGGCCGTCGCGTTCTGGCTCATCGTGTACGTGCCCGCGCCGCCCGTGCCCGTGCCAAGCGCAGAGACGTACGTGCCCGCAGGAATGCCGGCGCCCGAGATCGGCTGGCCGACTTCAATTGCACCGCCGGTGTTCGCCGAAACGGTAAGCGTCGCGCTACCCGAAGTCGTGCTCGCGGTGATACCAGCGTTCGTCGTCGGTGTCCCGGTTGCAGCGAACGAGAGCGATCCATCACCGTAGTTCGCGTAGACCTTCTGGCCGAGCGTTGCGACATTGGCCGAAGTCGCGAAAAACTCACCTTGCTCGGCGACTTCGATCGGGAAGCCGACCGGCACGACCATGCTCGATTCCTGAAGGTAGTTCGGGATGATCGAGCTCTGGTTGCGAATCGCGAATCCGAGAGGCTTGCCGGCGCCGACGTTCTGCACCTGGTTGTCGGTGTCGGTGCCTGGCCATACGAATCGCGCAATGGTGACGGCCGACTGCGCAATGCGCGAAATCACCGAGATCGGATTCATCGACGCGCGGTCCCCCGGCACGCCGACTTCGGGTTGAGTATTGACTCGAGTCTGGAAGGGCATGACCGCTCCTTACGCTTGCTTGATGTTGGCGAGATGCGGGAACCGCTTAAACAGATCGGCCGCCGTGTTGGCGTCGCCAGCGATCTCCGGCGTCTCGACGCGCTTGCCACGATTAGCAAGCATCATTTCGAACATGCCCTTGAACCCAGCCTTGTCGTGGTCCTTGGTTTCGATACCGCCGACCTTGAGCGCGTGGCCATAGATCGATTCGGCCGAGTCGAACGCCATCGGATCGAGCTTGCCGGTAATCGGCGCAACCGCTTCGACAGCGGCGAAGCGAGCGGCGATGCGCTTTTCGGTGCTCGCAGTGTTCTCGTCGATCATCTTCTGGACGCTCGCCGAGTCCATCGCGCCCGCGTTTTCGGCGGCCGGCGTCTTCTTCGCTGCCTCGGCCGTCGCAGCGGCTTCGTCATTCGCTTCCGTGCCGCCGCTCAGCTTCTCGATGATCTGCTTGAGCATCGCGAGGACTTCGCCGTTACCGTCGTCTTGCGCAGTGGTCGTGTCTGCGGTTTCGCCGAGCGCCTGGACTTCCTCGAGCGCTTCTTCGAGTGCAGTTTCAACGGCGCCGGTGTCGAGCCCCTCGTCCATCGCCAGCTTGAGCTTGGGCAAACGCTTTTTAAGCGCTTCCAATTGCTTGGGATTCAGTTTCACGGTTTTTGCCTTCACAGGAGGATGGATTTGGGAGTCGGCTACTAAAACATCAGGACCCGCACGCCCGTCAACGACAAGACAGACGTGATTAAACTCGATTCCCGTCATTACGATGTCGTATTGGGCGCCATTATATGCACCCTTTGACAGAACGGGAATATAGCGATATGCGCTCGATAACTCCCGTTGCTCGTCTTTTTCGATTTTCGGGATATATTCTCCGTCCCAAAATGCAAGGTCATTATCGAGATACTCGCCGTCAAACTGAGCTGACGAGCCGGTTGTGCCGATAATCAGTTCTTTCTTGGGGTCTTGTGCGGTGACCTGCTTGTGCACTGCGAGGATGGGGATGCGGTTCGCGGTCGCGAGACCCTTCTGCAATTCGTCAGGCGGCCGGAACACCATGTACACCTTGTCCGGGTCCAGCCCGAGCTCGTCCCACTTGGGGATCTCGTACCCGTAATATGGGTTCACGCCGGCCTTGGAGATATGGCTGCGCTCGACGTGCATACGGCCGAACCGATCGATCGAACGAACGCTCGCCTTATCGAAAGCCAGCGTCGGAACGCTATGCATGGGTTTTACGCGCATTTGAGGTCGACCCCGTGAGTAATAACCCACCACATGGCCTTTGATTCAGATTTCCGTGTAACGATGAAAACGATGATAACAGCAGGCTTAAACCACCATTTCAACCTGATTTTTACGTCAATCGTCGTTTTCATCATCAACGCCCGGGATTATGGGCTCCCCGATACAACCGCAATTCGGTAATTCGCCGGGGAAAATCCATTTGCCGTCAATATACAGACCTTTATTCAAATCGAATATTTTTCCGTCTGCGGCAACGTGTGATTCTCGCGGGTGTTTTCCCCCGCCGGTATGACGCCACCGCGCCTTTTTGCATCCGAGTGATTGCTGACGCACTCGAGCCATTTGTGCGGTGGCTTTATTGTTCTGGTCGTTGGCGATGAATTTGGCGCGGCGCCGCGCAATGCAATAGCGCTGCTCGAGCTCGTCGGTCAGAGTCTTGAGATCACGGCCCGCGGTGATGCTGCGCATGACCAGGCCTTCGACTTGCGTGAAGTACTGCTCCTGGATCGACTTGATCAACGAGACATTCTCAGCGACCGAGGCCTGCAGCACGTTATTCGTGATGAGCGTGTCTTTCATTGACACGCCCAGGCCAGTCATCGAGACAGCTGCCTGCTTCGTCGCGCTCGAGGAGTACTTGTCGACCTGCGCAATGAACGAGCGAGCGAACGGGCCAGCATCGTCAGCAAACCGCTTGCGCCATTGAGCGGCACGCTTGCGCAGCTGGGCCGCGAGTTCGCGCGATGGGCTCGCATCCTGCGCAATCTCGATCTCACGACTGCGGTACGTCGCGCGAAGCCAATATAGAACCGAGCGGTGCATCTCATCGATGAGCGCCTCGAGCTTGCGCTGGTAGGTGATGCGAATGCCGGCGTTGGGCAACGTCGGACGCATCTGCCCGGGAAGGCGACGCTTGCGCGGCATTACGCGGCCTGGCGAAGATCATCGGACTGCTCGCCCTCGCCTTCGCCATCTTCGCCAGGCACTGCAGGCGGATCCGGCAAGTCGTCGACGTCGAGCGAGTCATAGCCGCTGTCGGGATCAGCCGCGAGCCTGCCGCGCACCTCCTCCTGAGAGATGACGCCTCGATCGAGGTAAGCGGCATCGGTGTCCGCGTTCGCTTTGCGATTCGTGGCCTTCTCGGTTTCGCTGAGCTCATGCAGCGGCACGAAGCCCCACGTCAGGTCTTCATCGATCGCACCGAACTCACTGAGCTGGATCACTTTGATCGCGATATCGAGCGGGTTCGCGAAGATCTTTGATTGCTGGCTGGCGACATGGTCGTACCAGTTCGACTCGTCGTATTCGCCGGTCGCATTGAAGCCTTTCGGCGAGATCCCGAGCAGCTTCACCGCCGGCGTCCGCACGATCGCAGCGAGCAGCTCGAGCATCTGCGTCAGGATCTCGGCCAGGCCTGACAGCGGCGTGTTGACCTGGACGAACTCTTCGCTGTCGTTGTCGAGCAGGAACAGGCCTTCGTTCGAGGCGAACGCGTTGAAGATCTGCGCGCGGCCCTGCAGATCCTGCATGTCGTCCTGGCCACCGCCCGTGAGGACCTGGCTCATGTCGGTCTTGAGGATCGACGTCGAGAAACGCTTGACCAGTCGAGCGACCGAGATGCGCACCTGGTCGAAGCGATCGACGTAGTCGAGCGCCATCTGCGCGAGCGGGATGCCGAAGAAGTTGTACGCGGGCTTGAGAAGCAGCGGCACGGGGTTCTGCACGAGCTGCAACAGACGCGACGCGTGCACCTCCTTGCCCATGACGTACCAGGCATCCGGCACGTAATAGCCGTCCTTGAGCGGGTTCGATGCGTTGTACGGCGCCGGGTAGCAATTGATTGGCTCGACCAGCTTGAAACCCTTGAAACTGTCCCGCTTGATCTTTCCCGAATCGAGCGTGAGTTTGGTCTTGACCTCGCTCAGGCCCTCGGCCGTGTCGGTGTCATCGCCCATGTCGATGAACAGCATCGCGCCGCCCATGTAGCCGGTCGTGGCCATCGCGGCATTGAAGTGTTCCTTCAACTTGTACTTTTCGGTCGCCTCGGTGAGCTTCTTGATCTTTTCCGCTTCGGCGTCATCGTCGTCATCACCGTCGGTGCCCTGCCCCTTGAACTCGATCCACTTGCGCGTCATCTCGTCCGCAAGGGTCTGCACGATGGCTTGGATGAGCGGGTGCTGTGCGATCAGCGACAGCGCGGCATAACCAATGAAGTCGACACCAGACATGCCATTGAAGCCGACGTGATGGCGAATCGTGTCGGACATCGCGTCGCACATTGAGTCCATCGCGATCTCAGGCGGCTTGCTAGCGCCAGCCGGAATCGTGCCCTTCATGACCATCGGTGGCTTGAAGCGCTCCGCAAGGTCGGCCGCCGTCATGGGCGTGCCTGGTGCAGGAAGCGTGAGTCCGCGGTTGATCTTCAATCCGCGGCGCTTCGGTTTGGGCGCCGGCGGCGGATTGCCGGTCACGGGAGGGAGTTGGGCGGACTGCCCGCCACGAAACCAGTTACGAATGCGGTTGAGCATGGCGGGCATGTCCTACGTCAGTACAGCGAGGCGTTGATTACTTCGTGGCGGTCGCGGCGTAGTCGCCGGACGTAAGCGCTTGGTGCGACGCGATCGAGTGCAGCTTGAGCAGGTAGCCGAGCGCGAGGATCTCGGTACGCAGATCGTCGACCGTGTCGCCCTCGAAGCCGTGGAGCTTCGCAAGGATCGCGGCAAAGCGGTCCTTCGCCTCGCCGTGGTGGGCGACCGGCACGCCGACCATATCGGTCACCGGCACATGCGGCGGGATCGGCGTGCCGTTCGCGTCGACATTCACCGGCGCCGGGTCAGCCACGGCCGCAGTGCTGACCACCGGCGTTTCGTCGACGGGAGTTGCCGCGGTGTCGTCGGTGGGCGTTGCACTTGTCACATACGACGTCGTGTCGCTTTCGGGGGTGCCGGCCGCATCCGAGACATCCGGCTCGTTTGGGGCTGCGTCATCGCTGTCCCGCGAGGGCTCGTCGGACGCGGTCGCTTCCCCATTCGGCGTCGCCTGCTCGTCGCTGGTCGAGTCGGCCGAACTCAAACCAGCCTGGTCGTTTCCCAAGTCATCGGTAGCCGTATCCGAGGCAGCATCCGCGCTTGCTGCTCCAGTGGATGCAGCGGCATCGGACTCCCCCACGTCACCGGCCGTATCGGCTGGCTGCGAATCCGATGGCACATCCGACGAGGGCGGCAACGACTCGCCCGATAGCCCGGCATCGGACTCCCCCGCCACACCCTCGGCCGCGACCGGCGCGTCCGTCACTTCCGGTTTTTCGTCCGGCGTCGCGGCCGGCGCGTCGTCGGTCATGCGCATCGATAGAGCGGCTGAAAGGCCGAAGAGAACAACCGAGAACAGGGAATTGCGCTTCATGATCGAAAATACTCCGTGATTAATGAAATTGCCGTTTATCCCCTAAGCGGCCGTCCTCATTTGTGCGAGTGCTTCGCCAGTAATACGCATGCCCTGGCCTTTGCCTCGGATATAACCATCAAGCCCGTATCTTATACCGTCGATGTGGTGATTATTAGCATCGACGATTATCGGGAGAATATCGCCGGTGATTTTATCGATCTTGTACGAGTAAAGCCCGAATTCCTTAATCGTTTCAACGCAACGCGGGTGAATCACGATTTCATCGAAACCGCGCAAAAACGCGATGCCGTCTTCGACTGAGCCGCCCCATTTCTCGGCCGCTTTGATGCTGAAACCCTGTTTGGCGACGTGCGCGATCGTCTCGGGCCGTGCGCAGTCAGCCTTGATCGGCCACCGGCGCGAACCCGGAATGCCCGGGTATTTCAGCGCGTCCGCCGGCTTCCACTTGGTACGCTGCTCGCCGCGCATGCCTTCGGCGCCGGCGAATAGCTTCCATATATCGTCGAGGTCGGTTTTCCTGCCGTGGGCCTCGAAGTCGACGAATAGCGTGTTGCCCTTCACGAACATGCGATTGAGCGTGGTCGGATCCTTCGCGAAGCCCCAGTCGGCGCCGAAGAAGAACCGAGCCTTCTGCGGTGTTTCGAAGGCCTCGACGCGCCACTTGCCCGAGAAAACGAGCTCGTCGCTGCGCTTGTTGAACTTGCCCAGCCAGATCCAGTTGTACCGGTCCGTGTCGGTGCGCTCCATGGTGGCGCGCTCGAGCTCGAGCTCGTCGGTGAACCATGGGTTGTCGGTGTAGTTGCAGCGGATGATCAGGACGTCGTCGTCCTCGTAGCAGCCGTCCTCGTCGAGCAGCTCGACGTACGGACCGATCAGGTCGACCCACGTCGCGTCAGTTTCGCGGTTCGGGTTGAATGTCACCCAGATCTCCGACCCTGGCTCGCGGATGGTCGGCATGAGATAACCCCACGACTCGCGAGTGACCGAGTCGGCCTCGTCGACCCATGCGATCGAGGCCTTCGTGAAGCCTTTGATACCGCGCTGGTTACGGTAAAGCCCACGGAACGAAAAGCTGCTGCGCGTGGCCGGCACGCGGATGTTCTTCTTCCCCGACACGAACGAGTCAGCAAGGTCGCGGCGCTCAATTTCCTCGACGAGCTCCTGGTAGCTCGACTCCTCGATTGAGTTCTGGATCTCGCGAAGGCACAGGGCACGCTCACGTTGGGCCGACGCTCGAGCGGTCAGGATTGACACGACCGTGCGGGTCTTGGCCGAGCCACGGCCGCCGTAGACGATCTTCTTGCGCTTGGGGTAGATCAGCCGCTCGAGCTTGGCCGGTATGAGGACGGTGGGCGTCGCGTCGGTGGGGTTGCCGTCGATATCGACGCACCGGATGACCTCGCGCTGCATGTTGCAGATCCCGAAGACCGCCGGCTCGGCCTTCGTCGTGATGCCGCGGAAGTAGGCCTCGACACGCGAGATCGCGGCGTTCGAGATACGGCGCCGGCTCATACCTCGCCGTCAAGGAATCGCGCGAGTTCGCCCAGGCGTCCGAGGTAAGCCAGGCGCGTCTCGTGGCCTTGCGCGTCGTCGCCGAGGGAGTCTATCGGAGCGAGCTCGGTGCGCATCGACATGATCGCCGCACGCAGCACGAGCACCTGGGGCGGGCCCAGTTCACGGCCATTGATGATGACGATCGCTTTCATGGTCACTTGCCCTCAGCCAGCATCTTCTCGATCGCCTCGAGGCGAGTGGCGAGCTCGCTGATCTCGAGCACGTCCAGCTTGGCCCGAATCATGTTGACCAGCATCTGGCCCACGTCGGCGGGCACTTTGCCGGTGGACACGGCCTTCATGATCGCGTCGACCTGCTCCACGGGCGACCCGTTCTCGGGGAAATCGAATTGCACGTCCGGAGCAACCGGTTTGGCCACGGGGGCGACGCGCAGCATCAATTCCTTCATGAGCACGACGTCGCATTCATTTACCGCCCGCTTTGCGATCTCCTGATAAAACGCCGACTCGTTATTGCCCGTGGCTTTTTTAATCGCCTCGAGCATTTTCGTGCGCACGTCTTTCCCGCGTCGCGCCTTCGGCTGATTAGTTTTTGAAAATTGAGTCGAGGGATTACCGGTGCCTGCCATTTTGTCGCTCTCAATCCCGATTGAACGGGAAAATCGAATAACGGGATTATCTCGGATTAATTGGCGAGTGCGACCGGCACAGCCGTTAGCTTTTCGAAATTGCGCGACTCGGCATTAACGGCGGCCCGAATATGCGCAGCAACGTCCGGATTGGCGGTGTCGAGCACGTCCAGCAGCTCGAGCACGGTGCGAACCCCGGCGTGAAAGCACATCTGGGCCTGAAGGCGCGCCGCCGGGGGAGCGTTGTTCGGAACCATGCGGCGCTCGACGTCGCGCCATACCGACTCGATGGTGATGACAGGGATAGCGCTCATGGTGTCGGTTCTCAGAACGTGTCGGCGCGTTCGCGGTGCGCCATGTAGGGGGTGCGGATCAGCTGGTTGAAGCGTGCGGCCGCGTCGTGGTCGGTGTTGAGCTCGGCGCGGCTTTCGACGTTGCAGACAGCACGCACCCACGCCGCGGCGTCGGCCGCAGTGGCGCAGGCCTGGTCGGACAGCTCCGCGACCCACGCGCGGAAGTCCAGGTCGTTGCACCACATGCCGGCGAGTTGAGCGAGGGTGCGCATGGTCAAGCCTTGTGCGTGTGATACGCCGTGACGCCCACGCTGGCCGACGTGAACGTCGTGTCCGGATCTGCCCCCTCCGCATTCTCCGCGGACCAGGTGTAGCTGACCGATCCATGGACGTTGACGTAGATGGCCTTGTCTTCGACGTCCGCCAGCATGTCGATGTACGCACCAGCGACCGCGATCACTGCATCGCGGTCCTTCGCATGGCACTTCTGCACGTCGACGACCTGGCCCATTTCCTTGGCCACTCGGGCCTTGGCATCTTCTTTCGTTGCTTCGGTGAATTGGAATGAGAACGACACGGTTTGCTCCTGGGGGTTGGTACAGCGGGGTTAAGCGGTGGGATGGACGAACGCGTCGCACTCGTCGTGCAACGCCTTGAGCATTGCGACGCCGTCGCGCTCGGGAAGCTCGGCGATCACCTTGGTGACGGCGAGCACGACGGTCGCACCAGCGAAGAACGCCATGCGCATTTCGTCGATCTGGATCTGCGGAGCAGTCGGCGAAATAGCCAGGTCGCGCAGCGATTGAAACTGCCGAGCGAGGGTGTCGTTGGGGAAGGCTGACATGTGGTCCTCAGGCATTGTCGAATGAGAAAGCGGGCTGCGCCGGCGGCGCGATGGGAAGCTCGGTCTGCGGCTGCGGTGTGACAATCGGCGTGATGGTCACGACCAGGCGCGCGCCCTCGGCATCCGGTTCGGCGCGACGCGCGGTGATCTCGCGAACCCACACGTCGTCTTCGAATGCGATGCCTTTGAGCGCGTCGAGCAACACCTTCTGAGCGTTGTCGAGGTCGATGCACTGGACCGTGTCCTGCCAACCGTCGCCGTGTTTGCGCTGGCGCGTTTTCCAGTCCTGCGGGCGGTTCGGGAACAGCGTGTACGCGATTGCGACGCGCCCAGTGAATGGACGAACACAGCCAACCGAGCGGAGCATTTCGCCCACGATCGCCTTGAACTCCTTTGCTTCGGGGCTCACGTACGTGCTGACAATGGGCGACCTGCCGGCCTTCGGCGTGATGACACGCGTGCGCCAGTAGCGATTCGCCGAGATCGGATACGGCAAGCGCACGGTGATCGGGCTCACGATGCGTCGCTCCGTTCGGCAATGCGCTGCGCTCGAGCTTCGGCACGCGATACTGTCTCGCCGGCGACGCGCCAGATGCGCATGCCACCAGGCACCGTCCGGCAAACGAATTTCGTGCGATTGGCACGCCCGAAGTTGTGCGCAGCTGCTCGAGCGTTGTTAAGCACCTTCTGGTCGCTCGACTTCACGACGAACGAATCGCCGACGGTCATGCGCTCGAACGGGTATTTCGACGTTCCGCGCTTCGGACCGAGTACCGCCGGCGTGATCGGCACGTCCTTTTCGATCTTGAAGCTCATGCCGCGATCCCTCCCGCTGCTTTTTCTGGGACAAAACCCGCGCGATTCGCGATCTCGATGCCCGTGAGCATCGCGTTCGTGATCGCTTCCTCGAGCACTTCGCGGTACTGGGCTTCGCTTCCGCGCAGGCGATTGCGATCGACGACAGCCAAGCTGCACGCCACCTCTCGGGCGTGAGCTGCGATCGCGGTGGGGACCTTCGGCTTGTGCGTCATGGATGGCTCCGTGTGTGTGCGTGGTGGACGGCTGTGCGAGTTCGCGGATTTCACGCTTCCTCGGCGTACGGCAGGAATTCGGCGGCATGCGTGGGCCCATCGATGCCGACGGTCTTCGGTGGCTCGACAAAACTCTGCTGGCCAGCGTCGAGGGTGAGGCGCTCGACCGTGAGCTCGAGCCGCAAGAGCCAGCCTTGGATCCCGACGTCGAGGTCGTTCGGTAGCAGATCGGCGCGATCGATGGCCTTGAGACGCTTCGAGATCGCGACCTTCGTGCCGTTTTCCCACGCGGGGGTGCCGTAACACGCGCGGATGTCGTTGATCGATTCGACGATGGGCATGACCTGGTCGCGGCGCATGATCTGCGTTTTCGCATCGTTGCTCGAGGCAGCGCCGGCGAAGTGCGCTCCGCAGTACCAGCGACCTGATCCGAGCGTGTCGGCCGACATCGTTCCGAAGCGTGGGCAACCGAATGCGGTGCACATGCCGAGCCCGGGGGTGTGGTTATCGCTCATGCTGCTTGTCCCTCGCGTTTGAGGATTTCAGCGCGGATGCGCACGCGGTAGTCGGCGTAGCTCTCGCCGCTGTAGGCGAACATGCCGAGCTCTTTGCCCTTGCGAGTCGTGCCCTCGTCGGACTTGTCCCATTCGTCGCGTGGCTTGCGCACGCGAGTGGGGCGTCGGTTCTTCTCGATGAAGGATTTGACGAAGCCGGCGTTGATTGGCATCGGGTCGTTCGTCGCTTCGCGATCGGCGACAGCTGCTTCGTATGCCCGCCTGAGCTCCGCGTCGGTGACGCCGAGGTCTGCGATCTCGATGACTTGGATGTTGCTGGCCGTGATGCCGCGCGCCTGCTTGTGGCGTTCGCGTTCCCAGCCGATGAGCGATTTCGAGATTTCGACGGCGGGCAGCGTGCCCTTTTCGCCCTCAGGTGCGGGTGTACCGGTGACGCCGGACGTAGAGAAGGTTTTAAGGTTTACTGTCCTGTTATGTCCTGTTGTGTCTATAGCCGTTGCAGGTGCGTCACGGGTGACGTCACCGGTTACGCTACCTGCGACGCTTTCCGTCCCAGGTGTGACGCTATTTGTCACCGGTTTTGTTTCAGGCAACGACGCAACGAGACGTTCCAGGTCGCCTGTTTTTGTGTCCCAGGCTGGCACGATTCCGTGCTGGCGCAAGAGTGCGAACATTTCCTTGCGGCGCTCACGCAGGCGTTGCTGGCGGGTCTGTTGGTTCTCTTCACGTTCGGCGCGCTCTTCGCGACGGCCCATCGCTTCGATGGCCTTCTCGGCGATCACAGGGTGATACAGGCGTCCGTCAGTGCATTTCACAAAGCCACGTAGCGCGACGTCGCGCACGCGTTTCCACTTCGGCATGTTCTCGGATAGACCAGCCAGATGCGCGAGGAGACGATCGTCGTCGGGCAAACTCGCCGCGGGAACCTGCAGCCACGACTTGGCCCAGAGTCGGAACGCAGTCTTGAATTCGTCACCGGTCGACAGTCCGAACGTGTCGCTGTCGATGACGCGCACGACGTCGAGCGGCATCCAGGTGAGCCCGCGCAGGTCGCAGTCGGCCGGCGTGAGGGGATTGGGTAGTTCAATCATGCGATGAGCCTTCCCTGCGCTCGCTCGAGCTCTAAGCGATCGGTGAGCGCCGGATTCATCCAAAGAGATTCGACGCGAGCTCGAGCACCGTCGGCTCGTGTCAGTCGATCGGAGCGAACCCACCCGGCGAACACATCGTCATAGAGGTCACTGCGGTACCCGCTGATCGCGACCATTCCGCGCGCGCCACGCATAGCGCACGCAAGCAGGCGATGGTCGTTGTCTGTGAGCTCGAATCGATAGTCCGCGCCCTTGTCACGCGTCGACGCGACATACGGCGGATCAAGATAGAAAAGCGTGTCCGTAGAATCCTGCTCAGCGATGAGTCCGAGGGCATCGCGGCACTCAATGACAACGCCGCGAAGCCGCTCGATGATCTGAGCGAAAGCTTCGGGAAGATTTCTCCAATCGCCACAAGGCGACGTACCGCTCGCGCGCGAGTGACGCCGGAAACCGGTCAACCGATTGTGCGAGTTCGAGCCATGTCCCATGAACGAGCGCACGACGACGCGCCTTGCGCGTTCGAGATCGTCCTCGCTTCGTTCATAGGAGAGGCGGAATTCGTCGCGCGAATACGGTGTGAGCTCGAGCACGTGGAGCAGCTCTGGCCCGCGATCACGCGCGACGCGAAACAGGTTCACGAGCTCGCCATCCAGATCGTTGTAGACGTCCTGGTATGAACGCTCTTTTGACAAAAGCACCGAGGCAGCGCCGCCATACGGCTCGACGTAGATGCGATGCACAGGAAAATGCGAAATGATCCAATCGGCAAGCTTGAACTTGCCGCCATGGAACCGAAGGATCGGCCTTGTGACTCCGCTCACGAATTACCCCGCGTGTGTCCCATCTTGTCCCACGCTGGCAGCGCCAATAGCGCGCACGAGCGCGGCTCGCAATGCGAGCGCACAGCTGCGCCCTGCTCCTACTGGCTACGGCACCGTCCCAACTTCGCCCAGGTCGGCACTGACGCCCGAGATCTCCGGCGGCAACATTCCGATCACGCCAAGCAGCGACATGCGAAGCGCGCGCTGCATAGCTGCGGACGTGCTCTCAATGCCGTGGATTGCCTGGTAGCGCTGGAGCGCCTCGTAGGTCAGATCGTCGAGGCGCGTTTTCACCTCGTTACGGAAGGCCGCGCGATTTCGTCGCGCGCCAGCTGAGCCGCGCGAGGCGGCGGGATGGTTCGGATTCATGCGGCGGCCTGCTCGGAAGGTGGCGATGTCAGGTCAACGACCGGCGCAATAAAGCCCTCGGGCACTGGGCGTCCCGCCTGCACGGCCGCACCGATGACCATCGCGGTTTGCTTTTGGTCCAGCGCATCCGGCCATTGGGAGATCGCGCCCTTGGTGATCCCGAGCGCGCGGGCAAGCGCGGTGCCGGTCCCGAAGATCGTGATCGCCTGCTGCTTCGTGAGATTCATTGCAACGGCTCCAGTAGTCGTAGCCGGCAGTATAGAACCCTAAACGCAAAAAGAGAAGCGATCTAAACCGCGCATAGTTTAGATTCCTGACCCATGAGCACACTGAGCGAACGAATCCAACAAGTCCTTACTGAGACTGGTGTTGACCAGGTCCAACTGGGCCAGGCCGCCGGCGTCACTAAGGGCACCGTCAATCAGTGGCTAACGGGGGCGATCAAGTCGATCAAGCTCGAGTACGCCGTTGGCATCCAGGAGAAGTTCGGATACAACCCCGTCTGGTTGGTGATGGATAAGGGAAACCCCAAGGTGCCGGGGATTCATCACACAGATCCTTTCGAACCGATACCATTGCCGGCCAGAACAAGAATTCCAGTGGTGGGGTTGGCGCAATTGGGTGACAACGGATTTTGGGCGGACGTCGAGTACGCCGTCGGCCAGGGCGATGGCTACATTGACTTCCCCTCGCGCGATCGCGAGGCATATGGGATCAAGTGCAAAGGCGACTCGATGCTGCCGCGAATCCGCGACGGCGAGTTCGTGGTCGTCGAGCCGAATCACGAGATCGACAACGGCGACGAGGTCCTGGTCAAGGCCAGCGACGGTCGCGTCATGGTCAAGATTTTCCTATATTCGCGGGCGGGCCGCGTGCACTTGCAGTCGGTGAACCGCGAGCACGGTGACATCGCGATCGACAAAGACAAGATCGACCGCATGCACTTCGTCGCCGCTATCGTAAAGCCGTCGTTCTGGAAACCCGAATGAAGCGCATGCCGCGCAAAATTCTCCAAAGACGGGCCACACTGTGGCCGACCCCAAAATATTTGGTTTGCGTGGGCATCAGAATTGTGTGTTGAAGCGCTGATGCGAAGCGCTTAAACGTGTACTACTGCGAACACGAAGGTTCTCCGCGACGCTCCGACGAGGAATGCATGAGCAACAGACCTAGCAATCAGGAACGTGACGATCGCGTGAAGGTGCGCCGATGCCCCGGTTGTGGGAGCCCGCTAAGCAAATTCGCGATCACAGCCCTTCCCATGCCCATCGAGCAATATTGGCTCCCCCGTCTGCAGGAAATTAACAATACTCTCGGATTTTCGATCCGCGGCGTCGGTCAAACCGACGTTCTGGAGCTGCAATTTATTGCATTTACGGGTGCTTGCGAAAGCTGTTCGTTAATCTCGACTTGGGATTTTTCCGCTGCGGAAATCAATGCGATAGCGGAGAACCCCCATAAATATCCCCACGCCCAAATCCAATGGCGGTACGCACCCGAAACCGTCAACATGATGGTGGCGAATGCACCGGCTTGGATTCGCCCCACACTTGAGGGCCTCAGGGATCGATTCTCTGGTACACGAGCGCCGACTTCCCCCACAAAGAGCGAGGGATAACATGGCGAGATTTATTGGGAATCGTGACAAAGTCGTCGAGCTTAGAACGTTTCACAAGAAGCCAACAAGCAAGGCCGGCAGAACTTTTGAGGATCTTGTACAGCTTAATACCGATGAGCTCATCGGCGGCGGTGACACGCGAGAGGCTCGCAAGACCTTCAGAATCAACGAAGCGCTTATCAAGGCGCAGGGGAACGTGCCTGTCGAATACGCGGCGGCCATCGCTGCTGCGGCCGTTGCGGCTTCAAAGGCGGCGTCCAAATCTCAAAGAAGAGGGAAACACACGGGTGCTGCAGGGACACAGGCGGAGGCGCAAAATAGTATTCCTCCTGAGGCAGCCCAGTTATCAGCTGGCTCTAACGCTGAAGAAAGTGACGACGACATACTGGAGCGAGCAGTCGAGCTACTCAAAGCTCGAGGTTACAGCGAGCAGCTCGAAGCTCATGTCGGGCGGACTGGCAGCGTCGGGACTGCTCGGGAGGAAGAGAAAAAGGAACCGCAACCGATGAACGCACCTTCACGGGAAGAATTCGAAGCACGCCTTGAAACTATCGAGGTGAAGATGGACGCACGAACCAAGTCCATCGAAGACAAAATCGACGGACTGGTGGCACGCCTCACAGAGCGCGATCAGCGTCTAGAGATGCTGGCGCAGCAGGCCACGAAGAGCGCCGAAAGCGCGGCCCAGTCAGCCGAGAAAGCTGCCGGGCTACGCGCGTCCTATTGGGCAAGCGCTGTTGTCACAATTGTCTCGGTGCTCGCAATCGCAGCCGGGATGTTTATCGGCATGAAGCAGTCCGACGAATCGCTCGTGCAAGCAACGCTCTCTGTGTTCCAAGCAGGCCAAGCTGCGGGAGCTTCTGCCCCAGCGCCATCGCTCCCCAGCGCGATTAAGCCCCAGACACTCCCGTCTCTGGGGAAATGACCACGGGTCGAAAATGCCATTCCCGCTTCGGCGGGATTTTTTTCGTCCGTCTGGTTTAGACCTCTTGACTCTTTAAGTTTAGGTTTCTACACTGCCTCCAATCGCTGAAGTTCAGCGTTCTACCGAGAGGCAGCAATGTGCCCTACACAGGTCACCACGCAGGTCAGCGCCGCGCCGGTCGTGAGCACGGCTGACCTCGCGTCGTTCAAACGCGCCTTCCCCGAGGGCGTGACGCAGTTTCAGGTCTACACGGCGATGCACGCGCAGCAGCTCGAGCTGGTGCTGTGCATCCGCTCGCTGCTCTCGCAGTTGCCGAACGTCGAGATCATCGGCGAATACCAGGCGCTCGATATCCAGCACAAGGCGTGCAAACAAATGCGCGAGTCGCTCAACGCGACCATCACGCGTGCGCGCGCTGCCGTCGCTACTCACACGGGGTGCTGAGCATGATCTTCCTCCCGATCGTGCCGCCTCAACCGCGACCGCTTGTCTTGACGACGTGGATCGTCGACGACTTTGGCAACGAGATTCACGTCACGCCGTTCCCGAAATTGTCTCCGAGCACCCGCTGTGTCGGTGTCTCGAACGGCCTCTGGAATTACCTGGTCGGTCTGAATCAGAGGGCCGAGTAATGCGCCGCGCCACTCCCTACCGCACGCCCGAACACAACGCGCTGCTGCGCGAAGCAGACCGCCAGCGCCAGCAGCTCAATAACCTGCGCGCGTTCGTCGCTTGCGCCGTGATCGTCGTCGCGCTCGTGTTCGATGCCGTGCACGTGCTGGTCAACGGAGGCTGATCCATGAGCTTCCTTCGCTATCGACACATCCTGCGCACGCTCAATCGCGAGCAGCGCCGTCGCTGGGCCGAGATGAAGGCCCGGTTTCCGCAACCGCGCGTGCAGATCTCGATCGCGGCTGTACCGCCGTCGGTTGCGCGCCAATACACGCACGTGAAGGTGGGCTGACATGGCACACACACCTCGCCCATGGCGCCCTGGAAAGCATGGTGGCTGCGTCGTTTCGGACAAACCGCCGCAGGGCGTGCGCAAAGAAACCGGCCATGCCGACGTCGACTACTACGGCGGATTCCTGATTTGCGAGAGCGTGTTTCGCATTGAAGACGCATGGCTCATTTCCGCCGCTCCCGATTTGTATCGCGTCGCCAAGGATTTCGAAGAAGTCCTGAAGGAACTTGGTCTGTTCTGCGAGTGCGGTCGGGACGACTGCCGCACCACGCGACTTCGCGTCGCGCTCTCGAAGGTTACCCCGCTGTTACCCGCCCCAACCACCCGGAGTGATTCATGAATACGCAAACGCATGCAGTACCCGAAATCGCGATGGACTCGGTCGAGTCGTCGCAGATCCACTCACTCGGCTATGACCAGGCGCATCGCCGCATGGCCGTGCGCTTCAAGGACCGCAAGACCGGTGCCCCGACGTCGCTCTACCACTATGACAACGTCCAGCAGTCGGACTTCGACGCGCTGAAGAACGCGGAGTCGATCGGCTCGCATTTCTACAAGGTCATCAAGCCGTACCCCGAGATCTTCCCGTACCGCTGCATCGAGAAGCAGCCGGCGGCCGAGTAACGCATTCCAACAGTCCTGAGGAATCCATGAGCAACGCAGTCACCACGCAGCGCCAGAGCCTGGTCGCAAAGTTCGCCGACAAGTTCGGCGTCGAGGCGAACAAGATGCTCGACACCTTGAAGGCCACGGCTTTCAAGCAGAGCAATAACAACGAGGTCACCAACGAGCAGATGGCGGCGCTGCTGATCGTGGCTGACCAGTACGGGTTGAATCCGTTCACGAAAGAGATCTACGCCTTCCCTGACAAGGGCGGCATCGTGCCTGTGATCGGCGTCGACGGCTGGGCCCGCATCGTCAACGAGCACGCCCAGTGCGATGGCTTCGAATTCAAGTACGCCGAGGAAACAACCTCATTCGAAGGCAAGGAAGTGCCCGAGTGGATGGAGATCTACGTCTATCGCAAGGATCGCCAGCGCCCCGTGATCGTGCGCGAGTACTTCGCTGAAGTCGTGCGCGCCAACATGCAGCCGTGGAAGTCGCACCCGAACCGCATGCTCCGCCACAAGACCTTCGTGCAAGGTGCGCGCCTCGCGTTCGGCTTCGCCGGCGTGTTCGACGAGGACGAAGGCGAGCGCATCCTTGAGCGCGACATGGGCGCGGCGCAGGAAGTAACGAAGCCGGTACCACAGCCTCAATCGCGTTCCGCGCGCAGCTCGGCGCTGGCGATCGAGCAGGCCGACGCTGACGGGGTCATTGAACAACCCGTGCATCGGCAGCGCGAAGCCGTGCAACAAACTGCTGAGCCGGCGCAACGTTCGACGCGTCGCGCACCCGCGCGCCAGCAGCAGCAACGCGACGCGTTCGAAGAAGCCGCGGCGGGTTCACGCGAGCCAGGCTCGGATGACGAGGATCAACCGGAACCGCTCAGCGATAGCCAGCTGCGTGTGCTCAAGACGAAGCTCGAGAACGCTGCGCTCGGTGAAGCAGACATGCGCAACCGCTTCGGCTTCGGCTACGACGGCGCGACCAAGGCGAACTATCACGAGATCGTCGCCTGGACCGAAGACCCGGCGGGTGCTTGATGCTGACGTTCGATCCTGTCGCCCACGAATACCGCGCCGATGGTCGGCGCGTGCCGAGTGTCACTCAGACGCTCGCGCCGCTCGTCGACTATTCCAGCGTGCCGGCCGCCGTGCTCAAGCGTGCGCAAGAGCTCGGCACCGCCGTGCACCGCATGACGGAACTCTACGACCTCGACGATCTGGATATGGATGAGCTCGACATCGAGCTCATGCCGTACCTGTCGGCCTGGATCAAGTTCCGCGCGGATACGGGCTTCGTGCCGGAGACGATCGAACAGCGGCTTCACCACCCTAGCCTTCACTACGCGGGCACGTCGGACCGCACTGGCCTGATCAAGCGCCGGCGCGCGGTCATCGACATCAAGAAGATGTTGTGTCTCCCCCCGGTCGTCGGGGTTCAGCTCGCGGCGTATCGCGAGCTCCACATCAAACACGGCACGCCGATCGAGGACCGCTACGGCCTCGGCCTGCGCGCGGACGGGACCTATCGGCTGGTCCCCTTCACCGACAAAAGCGACTGGCCGACCTTTCTGTCGCTGCTCACCCTTCGCAACTTCAAGGATAAACATGGACTCGCAATTGCCAAAGAATTTGCAGATCTCGCAGCCTGACGCGGCGCTGTTCAAAGCGGCCTCGAACGCGCTGAACACGGCCAAGGCCTATGAGATCGACAGTCACGAGATGCGCGACCTCGCCGCCGGTGACCTGGTCAAGGTCAAGGCCAAGCAGAAGGAACTCGAAGCGCACCGCAAGTCGCTCACGCAACCCCTCGACGCGGTGAAGAACGGGATCATGGATATCTTCCGCGCGCCGACGGCTTACCTCGAGCAGGCCGAGACGATTCTGAAGAAGGCGATCGGCGACTACGACCGCGACGAAGAGCGCAAGCGCATCGCCGAGCAGGCTCGCCTTGAGGAAGCAGCGCGCGTCGAGCGTGCTCGCCTTGCAGCAGAGGCGGCGGCGCGCGAAGCCGCTGCACTGGACGAAGCTCGCAAGATTCAAGCGGCGGCCGATGAGGCGGCTGCTGCCGGCAAAGCAGAGGAAGCCGCACGTCTCGCCGCCGAGGCCGAGAGCCGCGCCGAGCAAGGCGCGGCCGAGGTTGAAACGCTGCAGCAGACGGCCGCGCTCGTGACCGCTCCGATCGCGACCGCCGCGCGCAAGTCCGCCGGCGTATCGACGCGCAAGGTCTGGCGAACGGAAGTGAACGACAAGCTCGCGCTGATCCGCTACGTCGCCGCGCACCCGGAATACGCCGAGCTGCTCGAGCCGAACATGCCGGCGATCAACAAGCTCGGCCTTGCGCTCAAAGCCGCGTGCCCGATTGAAGGCGTCCGTGTGTTCGAAGACGCGGTGCTCGCAGCGAGGGCCGCATGAATCAGGCCGACATCATGCGAAAGGTCCTACGCGTCGACGGCACCGTCGAGCTGCTCGAGCGCCGCCACAGCATCGGAGAGATCAGCGAGCTGATCAACTCTGACTGCTCCGACAGCTTCATGCTCGTCGACGGAGTGCACGTTTGCATCATCGATGACAACGGCATCGACAAAGGTCTGCCGGTGAACGTGCTCGCCACCGCCCTGTACCACCAGCGTAGCCGCGGCATTGGCGAAATCTACGGCGATGCCGTCGTCGTGCCCGACTTCGACTTCGGAGGGGCCGTCTGATGCCACGCTCATTCAGCACCAAGGAAATGATCAACCGCCTCTCCGGGCTGATCAACAAGGACGAGCTCTCCGGCTGGGAAGAAGGCTTTGTGACGAACCTCAAGCGCCAGTCCGACGCCGGCGAAGTCACGAATCTGAGCGACGCCCAGATAGAGAAGCTCGACGAGCTCCACTCGAAGCATTTCGCACAGGCATAGGGGATCGACCATGAAGCTATTCGAAATGGACTGCACGCTGATCAAGATCACGGCCGTGACCGGTGTGTCCGAATTCAAGGGCGATGACCGCGACCACGGCTGCAGCGTGACATTCGAGCGCATGTTCGAGAACACCATCCTCGACGAGTTCGATCCGGATCTCCGGACCGCGCTTTACAAGGTCGAGGATGGTAAGCCCAAGTCGACGCCCGCCGGCCAGGGCGAGTTCGCGATGCCCATTGAAGGCGTGAAGTTGACCGCACGCAAGGCGAAGACCATCCAGGGGCCGCTCAAGCTCAACAAGGTCCTGGACGGCTGGAAGATCGTCTATCACCGCGGCGCGACCGAGGCCTCCGCGATCAAAGCCAATGACGTGAAGTTCTCCGACTTCACGCTCGTCGAGGCCTGCGAAGGCGGATCGTGTCTGCTGCGGTTCAAGGCCTATCAGAAGCTGCCGCCTGAGCTGCAGGGCTTTGTCGATCACATGGCGCAAACCACCGTCGAGTGCACGTTTGCCGCCCCTGAAGACACTCAGCAGGAACTGCCCGCAATGAAGCAGAAGGGCCAGCGCGGCCGACCGAAGAAGACCGCCGACGAGAAAGCCAGCGACGACCCGTTCGCCGGCAGCGACCTAGCGCAGGACAACACGAAGATCGAGTCGAGCTCGAAGAAAAGTCCCGAGACGACACCTGCATCCGAGCAGCCGGCCAAGGGTCGTGCCAAGCGTGTGCCCCAGCCGGGCGACGCGTGGCCGTTCCCCACTGGCAACGGTACGCACTGACCAACCGAATCCCCTGAGCGCTGCTGCCTCGCAGCGCATTTGAGTGGGCGGCCCGTACGGCGCCCCGCTTTTTCAAGGATACCGACACGTGAAAACTCTCATGGCATTTGACTACAGCCTCCCTACCGACCCGAAGCCTAAGGTGCTGGTGATCGACGAGGAAGGAAACCCCATCACTGGGTGCTCGTTTGTTGAGGAAACATACCCCAATCGACAGTTCGTCATGAGCGTGCCGGGCGTGGTCAAACTGGTAGGCGATAGCGACGTGGTCGCTGCTGCCATGCAGACCCGTGTCGACGTTGCCGCTGATTACGATCGCGTCGTTGGCGCCGGGGAATGGCAGGTCATTTGGCTCGATGCGCCGCGCGAAAGTGAGATGTTCAAAGCCGCTCAGCAAAAGCGTTCCTCGCGCATCGTGGCCAACTTGCCCAGCATCACGGTGCTCGAGATCACGATCGGCGGCGAAGCGGCACCGAAGTCGCCTGTTCACTGAGACGCGCGATGCCGACCACCTACATGCAACGCGCGGCCGAGGACGAGCGGATCATTGCGGCCCTCGTCGCCGAATACCCGTCGGACGACATTGGGTTCACCCGCCTTGGTGGCGAGTCCGGCTCGCCGTCGACGACCGCGCTTGCTGCGATGCGCCTGCGCGAGCTGATCGACGAGACGCGCCCGCTTCCGCGCGAGCTCACGCACGACGTGCGCGAGGTGCTCGGCATGATGCTCTGGCAGACGACTCCGATCGCACACGCACTGCGTGCCGCCGGCCGCGAGATCCCCGCCAGCGTCGATCTCGAGCAAGCCCACGTGTTGCACTGGCTGCTCGGCTTCGCGATCGAACACGGCGCGACCTGGCACCAGCACGCCGCGCGCGAGCTGCACAAGATCATCACGGCCGCGCAGGGGCACTGACCATGTTCGAACAAATGACCACTGGGGAAGTTCGGCTGCTGGCGTTCCTGCTGCTCGCGCTCGTTGCCGTATTCATCAGCCGCTATGTCCACGCAGTGCGCAGGCTTCCGACCATGCGCACGCCCGACGAGCACGCCACCCACTATGACTCGATCGGGACGTTTCACGCCGAGTCTCTCGACCAACAGGACAAGGCATGAAAGCCCTGCTCTTCTGGATCTCCGGCTTCCTGCGCTGCCGGATCATCAGCGACGGCGACCGGCCGTACCTCGAGCGCTACTACCTGTTCACGGCGTTCGGCACGCGCGCGTATCTGCACCGGTTCGTCGGCAGCGACCCCGATCGCGGCGTGCATGACCATCCGTGGCCCTGGGCGCTGGCCATCATCCTATTCGGCTGGTACTGGGAGCAACGCCGCAGCGGCACGCGCATCGTACGCTGGCTCAACTTCCTGACCGGCGACACGTTCCACCGCGTGCTACTGCCTAAGGACCGCGGTGTGCATGAGGTCTGGACGATATTCATTCACCGCAATGCCAAGGTGAAGCCGTGGGGATTCCTGCGCACCAACGCCGACGAGGTCGTGACCTATCGCGTGCACGCCAGTGCGCCGTCTGACTGGGTCGGCACGGCGCTGCGTGGGCGCAACGTGGGGAGACAGCCGCGATGACCAAGCGCAAGCCAGGATCGACGACGCTACTTCGGCGCAAGTGGTCGCCCGAGGACGCAACACGCCTCGCGTGTGAATACCCAAATCGCACAGCTGACGAGCTCGCAGTCATGTTCGATCGCACGGTCAACCAGGTCTACGCAAAGGCCGCAAAGCTCGGCTTGCACAAATCAGCAGAGTTCCTCGAATCTGATCGATCGGGGCGGATCCACCGCGGACGTAACGATCCGCGAATGGTCGCGACGCAGTTTAAGCCGGGTCAAGAGTCGTGGAACAAGGGAAAGAAGGGGGTGACCGGAAATCATCCGAACTCGGTGCGCACACAGTTTCAGAAAGGCCGCGCCGCCGAGGCATCCCACAACTATCTGCCGATCGGTACTGAGAGACTGACCAAGGACGGCTACCTAGAGCGCAAGGTTACAGATGATCCGACCGTCGTGCCGGCGCGGCGCTGGGTAGCTGTGCACCGTCTCGTGTGGGAAGCCGCGAACGGCCCTGTGCCCAAAGGCCACGTGGTCGGTTTTCTTCCAGGACGACGTACCGCCGAGCTCGAGAAGATCACGGCAGACGCGCTTGAGCTCGTCAGCCGTGCGGAGCTCGCGCGCCGCAACCATCCTCGTTCGAAACACCCCGAACTCGCGCGCCTGATGCAGCTGAAAGGCGCCATCACGCGCCAGGTCAACCGCATCGCCCGCGAGGCGAAGGAGAAAGAGCAATGAGCAACATCACCGATCTGCGCGCGCACCTGATGGACACACTGGCGGCGCTCAAGGACAAAGACAACCCAATGGACGTCGATCGGGCCCGGGCCGTTGCGCAAGTCGCAAGCGTAATCGTCGACACGGCTAAGGTCGAGGTCGATTTCCTGAAGGTCACTGGCGCAGCCGGTGACTCTGGCTTCCTCGGCACGAAGCAGGAAAAGCCGACGCCCGGTGCGATCGAACAAACGCCGACCGGCCTTGTGCATAGGCTGCGGGGATGACATGCGCTCGCACGACGCCGGTCAGAGGCCCTTGACGTTTAAGGATTTATGGTTTCCGTCGACGACGGATCGACCCTCCTCGAAAGCCGCACTTTCCGCCTCCTCTCGTGACTCGAAGGTTGCCTCGTGCCTCGTGAATCGACGCACATTTGCTTCAACGGCCACCACGTTTCCGGGTCTCGTGACATATCCCGTGTACCCGAACGGGACCCCTTCAGCAGGCGGAGGGCCAAATTTTGGAACCGCTTGCACGTGAATCTCGAAGCCTTCGTATTTCTCTTGTTTCCACATAGCCGCCTCCGTTTGATAGGGGGAGAAATCCTAGCATGCCATGCACGCCCATCCGAACCCGTGGAATCAACGCGATCGTTTGCACGCGCGGCCATAAGCGCTCGCCGCGCTGCTCCGTGCCAGGTTGCAAAGCGACCAGCGAGTTCCAGTGCGATTACCGCGCGCGCCCGGGCAAGACCTGCGATCGCCATCTGTGCGCGGTGCATGCGCACCAGGTGGGCACCGACGTTCACTTCTGCCCGTCGCACATGAAGGAATCGAGCGGCGACGGCAAACGCGCGCAACGCGAACTGTTCGAGGATTGACCAATGAAAAACACAGCTGACATTCATGCCGCGGCGATCGCAATCGTGCACCGTGAGTCCGGCCGTACCCTCTCTAAAGCCGATTTCGATCTCTGTATGCGTATCGCCAAGCGTGCACTCAACGATGAGGCCCTGTTGGCTCTCAAGGCAGATCCCCGTGACTATGCCGGCGAGCTATGGGATGACGCGATCAATTGCGATTTCGAAGGGTTCAAGCAAAAGGTTGCGCAAGTGATTGCAGAGCGCGATGAAGCGCAAGCCGAAATCGAAAGGCTGACCGCCATCATTCACGGGCCAAAGATCGTCGCCCCCTTCAATCTTGCTCGAACGCTTTACCACGGTGAGATTGAATTCCGTATGACCGACTTTAGCGTTAAGCGTATGCGCCTGCGGGATGTGCGCCCGGAAGACTGGGTGCCCGAGGATAAAACATGCTGAACAGCGTCCGACAAGCGGGTCACAGGGGGAAAGCTACTCGCTCAGAAGTCGGTTGTGCGCAGCACAATTACGACTCCCTTGTCGTCCGCAGGAGCAGCACCATACTTGCCGGATGCGACCTCAGAAATTCTCTTAAAACCGTGATGAAACGCGGCCAGCGCATCCTTGGCTTGATGTTCGTCCGGGTCGAAGTGATCGGCCAACGCTTCGCGCGATATCTCATATCGCTGCCGACGTCCGTCAATCGTCAAGGAGAACGCTACATCGCCGCCCTTCACGAACGGTGGAGAACCGGGAGTAAGTTCAACATTCATGGCTTCGTCTCCATATCATGTGCCCTCGAGTGGATCGTGTGCGGGCTCGGCTGGATCATCACGCTGTCTGAACGGCAACGGCTTTCGATAAAGTTCGTAGCGCCGCTTCTCGTCCGTGTCGAGCCAAACGCTCGTGGTAAAGCTTGCGAAGCACACATCGCGCGCGGTGCGAAGGATCTCGGCCAGCTCCTCGGCTTCGTCTATCCAACCTCTCAAGATGTCGTAGCGAGGATTACGGCTCCGGCCGAGAAAAATCCACTTGTTGTCGCGATCCATCTCCTTTGCCAATTCGCGCAGGCTTGCACTCACGTAGGCTATGCGTGGCCCGCAACGCGCGTCGATCGGCACAAGCCTCACCAGCTCGTCGACCGAAAGTTCGGTTACCGCATCCCGAATATTCGCCCTCAAAGTAGAAAAGTCCTCTGCGACAAATTGCCGCCGGTACATGCGCCGAGCGTCTTGCGAAAAGTCCATCAGTTTCGTCAACGACGATTCGAGGGAAGGGAGTGCCTCAATCGCCATGATTCTCGCCTTTGCAAGGTCGTCGGCCTGTTTCTCTCGCTTGGCCATAGTCGCAAGGAATATCGTGCCGGCGAAAGCAGCGCCGGAAATCAAGGCGGACGCCCAGGCGGCCATGGTTCCTCGTTCTCCGGTAACAGGAACAATTCCGAGCGTCACCATTACCCCTATCGCGGCTCCCCCGAGCACAAGAATCGTCGTTTTGGCTGGCTCGATGTTGGCCAGATCTACCTTTTTAAGCATTCGATCTCTCGCCTATCAAAGGAAGTCGCAGCGCCCACTCGATACTCGTGCGTCCTAAGCCGACGCCACTGGGCGCACGCGCACGTGTACGACCTGCTTCTTAACTTCGTAGCCCGCGACTTCCGGCCGCAAAACCACTCTCACAACCCCGTACTCGGCTCCCTGGTCTGCGGGGCTGTTGGACATCTTGAGCGCGATTATGGCACCCCGCACCATGTGCGCGATCGGCTCGTCAGTCTCAAAAGAGCAAGCGCCTGCACCGGTCTCGCGCTCGTCCGCGTCGACCACGTTGAACACATATTCGTATCTCATAGCAACGGAGCGTAGCATGCCCCTTCCCTACGAAAGCGCCACTAGCGGCGATCGCGCTGTCACCGACATGCAGAAGATCTTGCGTGCGTTCGGCTGCGACAAGTTCGGCCATATGCTCGACTTCTCCGCCGGCGAGTTGCTCGTCCAGTTCGAGTACCGCGGGCGCCAGGTGACCGTGAAAGCGAGCGCCAATGGCTATGCCCAGGCGTGGCTCAAAGAGCACCCGTGGTCAAACCGGATGCAGCGCACGCGCACCCAGCACGAGGCGAAAGCCAAAGAGATCGGTGCGATCGCGGTCTATTCGATCCTACGCGACTGGATCAAAGGCCAGGTCACTGCTGTCGAAACCGGCATCCTGTCGTTCGAAGGCGCGTTCCTCGGCCAGATCATGCTGCCCAACGGGCGCACGGTGCTCGAGGCGGCCGAAGATTCGAAGCTATTGCCCAAATTGGAACAAAAGTAGGGTGACCCCATGAACGCACTCGGCATCAAGCAAGTCACGGCCAAGGTTTCCCTCGGCAAGACAACAATCTACCGGATGATCAGCACCGGTGATTTCCCGAAACCATTCCCGATCACCGAAAATCGGGTCGCCTGGGTAGAATCCGAGGTCGACGAGTGGCTCGAAGCGAGGGTCAGCGCCGCTCGCCATGGAGAAAAGGTCGATTGTGGGTAGGCTTGTGGGTCTAGTTCGAATCCCGGTCTAGGACCCCGGCCTGACGGCCTTGAGGCGGCAATGTCCGCCTCCCCTTCTCTCCGCCAGAAATGGATATAAGCCGTTGAGTCCAAAAGGATTCAACGGCTTTTTGTTTTATTGGCCGACGTTTGACCTTCCTGCGGCTGCGTCCAGCGACCCCTCCTTTTTCGACCTCGCGCGATTCGCCACGGCGACGCGGATAAGTGCGACGGATCGGGAGCGAATCCAAATCTCCTATTCGCTCGTCGCCTGACGATGATTCCGCCGCGTCGCAGTCCAGCACAAAATCGACCCGGTGCAAACCATCACCGCCCCCTGCCAGAACGCAAACGGCAACGGCGACTTCAACAGTTTCGCGGCAAGCGCCGATGAAAAGACCGGAATGAAATACGACGCGCCGGCAAGAATCGTCACGTTGCCGCGCAAAATGCCAACGTTCCAGGCGGCATAGCCAAGTCCGATGGCCGACGCCGCCAGCACGAGATAAATGGTCGTGCGGACGTCGAAGTGGATCGCTCCGCCGCCATTCATCGCGTACTTGATCCAAAGTGTCAGCGCGACGAGCACAAAGAACAGCGTGACGCCGTTGCTGCCTTCCGCAATCCGGGCAGTGACCGTGCAATACGCGGCCCAAATGATCGCGCCCGCGAAGGCCAGCCCGAAGCTCAATGGATTCGCCTGGACGTTCGCAAGCATTTCGCCGATATCGAAGCCCTGATCCCCTCCGAGCACCCAGGCGATTCCGAGGACCGAGAGGACAAACCCCGGGAATATCAGCGCATTGGATCGCTGCTTGTTGAACAGAATCGCGGCAATCAAGGTGAAGGTTGGCCACAGATAGTTGACCATACCGACTTCAACGGCCTGACGACCGGTGCTTGCATAGCCGATGGAAAGCGAAAGGCACAGTTCGTAGGCGACGAACAGCAGACTGCCCCAGATCAGGTAGCGGCGCGGGAAGGTGCTCAGTTTCGGGAATCCCACCGAGAAGAACAGGATCACCGACGCCACGGTGTAGATCATCGCCGCACCAGCTGTCGCACCCAGCCCTTCGCTCACGCCGCGAATCAGTCCGACGATCGAACTCCACAGGAACACAGCCACCAGGCCAATCAGGGTTGCCTTCTTTCTTTCATCCATAAACAGGAGAGCGATCCATTCATTGCTTCATTGCCGACGACGATTCGACGGGTGAACCTTCGGCACACGGCACGCGCGAGGCCCAACCCTTACCGCAAGACGCAGCACGCGGACGATACGATAAACGACTTCGGCGCGTGGCCCATGTGGTTTGACGTGTCGAAGGTCGAATGTACCGCACCTTCGACACGTCGCTCACCGAGTCGCTTGCCGATTCAGCGATTCACTGATTCAGGCGGTCTCCAGCGATGCATCGCGTTGCGTCACGCGGGCGATCTCGTTCTTGAGATCAGCGACGATCTGCTTGAGTGCTTCCTTCTGCGCATCCTCAAGCGGTTGCAGCGGCGCCCGCAGACCGCCGGCGCGCAAGCCCTTGAGCTCGCAGCCGTACTTGATGGATTGCACGAACTTTCCGGCGTCTTCGAGAAAGTCCATCAACGGCATCATGGCGGACATGATCATGCGGCCCTTGTCGAAGTCCTTTTCGACGACGCACGCTTCGTAGAGCGCAATGTGCTCTTCAGGCAGGAAATTCGACCCGGCGCAGACCCAGCTTCGCGCACCCCAGGCAAAGAACTCGAGCGCCTGATCGTCCCAGCCGCACGAGAGAGCGATGTTCGGAAACGAACGCGCCAGCATATGCAGTTGCTGCGCGCTGCCTGAGCTTTCCTTGATCGCCACGAAGTTGCGCGACTGCGCGAGCACCGTCTCGAAGAAGGTGCGGCCCATCAAGGCATTCGTGCGGCCCGGATAGTTGTACAGCATGATCGGCAAGCTCGCGGCACGGTCGACAGCCAGTGCGTGAGCGGCGTTCTCCAATTCGGTCGGCAACGCATACGGCGGCGAGCTGACAAGAATGGCATCGGCCTTAATGTTCTTTGCGGCCCTTGCGTATTCGATCGAGTCTTCGGTGCGTACGGCGCCCGTTCCGATGATCAGGGGCACACGTGAGCCGATGACCTGTTTCGCGTACACAGCCAATCCGATGCGCTCATCGGACGTGTGCGCGTAGTACTCACCCGTCGAGCCACCGATGATGATGCCGTGCACTTTTGCGTCGATGAGGCTTTCAAGCACCTCGGCAAATGCAGCTCGGTCGATCTGGCCGTCGCTGGAGAGGGGCGTGATCGCTGGGGTATAGATGCCTTCGAATTTCATGGTCAGTTGTCCGTCAGTTCATTCAGATGGGTTGTAGATTCAGGGTGTCCAGCGCGCCGTCCGGCAAACGCTACGGACACTACCGGCGTTCAAGGATCGATCAGCCGCTGATCAGTTCTCAATTAGCTGTTACTCAGCTCGTAGTGAGTTCTTAGTCAGCTCTCAATCAGTGGTTAATCAGTGATGAAGCGAAGCCGCCTCCTGGAGACTCAGCGACCGCGTTTCCGGGGCAAGCGCAATGGACGTCAGCAAGCCGACGAGCGAGACAACCGCCGCGACATACATCGTGTTGCCGATGCCGATCGTGTGCAGCGACATCGGCACAAGCCAGGTGCCGATCGCGGCGCCGACGCGGGACAGTGATGCGCCCATGCCCACGGCGAACGCGCGCACATCGGTCGGAAAGATTTCGTTGGGGTACACGAGCTGGAGTACCTGTGCCCCGCCGATAAAGACGGCATAGGCGCCGAACAGCACAAGGATCAATACTGCGTTGCCATCGGAGCAATAGCCGAGTGCGAGCAAGGCAAGCGCCGACCACAGGAAGCTGTGAATCACGAGATTGCGCCGGCCCACCGCGTTGATGACCTTCGTGGCAATCGCGCATCCGACAACGAACAACAACGTGATCGCAACCGATCCCCACGCTTCCCAATCGCCGTTCAGATGCAGGGCCTCAAGCACGCGCGGTGCGAACGAATACACCGCAAAGACGGGGATCACCGAGCACGTCCAGAAGACCGAGACGAAGAGCATGCGTTGCCCGTATCCCGAGCGAATCAGGCAGCTCAGCGACGTCTTGCGTTCGGCCTTCTGTTCAGGGAGATGTTCAAGGCCGAACGACGGGCCATACACGCGCTTGATGATCTGTTCAGCCTCAACGGTGCGGCCTTTGCTCAGCAGCCATCGCGGCGATTCAGGTGTGCCAAGCCGCAAGACAAACAGGCATGCGCCGATCACCGACGAACTCGCGAGCACGATGCGCCAGGCATCTGCACCGCCGTGAACGAGGATCACGTTACCGACGATATAAGCGAGTGCTGCACCCGCGAACCAAAGAATCGTCAATGCAGCGAGTAAAGGTCCGCGACTCTTCTTGGGTAAAAACTCGGTCAACAACGATCCGGCAACCGGATATTCAATGCCGACTCCAATGCCGACGAGAAACCGGAATGCAAATAATTGTTCGCCCGATTGAACCCAGTATTGCGCGAGCGAGCACAGGATGAATAACAACGGCGTGACGAGATACAGCTTCTTGCGGCCGATCTTGTCGGTCAGCCATCCGCCGAAAAAGCCACCGAAGAAGATGCCGATCAGCGCCGACGCCGCGACCATGCCCTCCCAGAAGCCGTTCAAGTGAAGCGCCGCCGAAAACTGCACGGATGCCACACCAATAATGCTGAGCACGTAGCCGTCCATGATCCATCCGCCGCCTGAGCGAATGCTCAGCAGCCGGTGAAATCCATTGAGCTGCACGTCTTCGATAGACAGGTTGCTTGCTCTCACGTTGTCTCCTTGGGTGCCGACTCGTGCACGGGCCTCGTGGCCATGCGAGTCGGCTAATAGGGTCTTGCGCCGTTCGCTGTCGATCTCGGTCCGGCGCATTCCGAGGACGCGTTCTGCTCAGCGCGCCGGTATCAGCTTTCGAGTCCCGCCTTGTGCTGTCCCCATGCCAGTGTCGCGTTCACGCCGACCGAGAGGAAAGGCTCCGGCGGCGCCTTGTTGGGGCCCGGCGACTGCAAAAGAAAATCGATGAGGTCGCTCCGCTCCCCCGCGATCCAGTTCGCGAGCAACGTTCCGGTCACCGTGCCTCGCGTGATGCCGAGGCCGTTGCAGCACAGCGCGCCATAGACGTTGGGTGCCAGTTGCCCGAAAAACCCTTCGTGGTTCTGCGACAGCGCGAGCGACCCGCTCCACGTGTAGTCGAATCCGACGTTCGGCAACATCGGGAAGCGGCGTTCGAACGACGCCTGGTGGCGCTTGATAAAGCGCTCGAGGTACTGCTGCTTCGGACGCCCGTCCGGGTTGAAACTGAAGCTGTTGCGAATCAGGATCCGGTTGTCATGAGTACGACGGACCGTGCTTCCGAACGGATCGGCCGGAATGACGCCCCAGAACGATTTGCCCCCGAGCTGTGCCTGCTCCTCGTCGGACAGCGGCCGGGTCAGGCTCGCGTAGAGGAACACGGGCAGCATCGTCCGTTGAAGAAAACCGAAGCGCATGCCGAACGCGTTGTTGGCCAGAATCAGCTTGTCGGTCGTGATACGGCCGTTGGCATGTCCGAGCACGATCTTGTCGCCAGCCTGATCGCCATAGTCGACTTCAGTAATCGGCGTGCGCTCGTACAGCGTGACATTGCTCGGCAAGCAGTCGGCAAGCCCTTTGACGAGTGCCGAGGGCTGCACCAGGATCGTTCCGGGCGTGTAGAGCGCGCGCTTGTAGAAGTGCGTGCCGATATGCCCTGGCAAGTCGTCGCCTTCGATCATCTCGTAGGCCTGCCCCAGTTTGTCGAGGCCGCGGCGATAGGCATCGAGGACAGCGAGTCCCTTGCCCTCCACCGCGGCTTGATACTTCCCCGAGGCGCGCATCGCGCAGTCGATGCCGTACCGCTCGACGAGCGAGCGCAGGATCGACTGTCCCAGCACGTTCAACCTGAGCGTCGTCTTTGCTTTGTCGATGTCCCCAATATAGTCGTCGGCGCCGATGTCATGAGGGAGATCGATGGCGAAGCCTGCGTTGCGCCCCGCCGTTCCGAATCCGACCTCCTGGGCATCGATCAGGACGATCTCGTCATCGGGATTGTTGAGCGCGAGTTGTCGCGCAGCCGCCAGCCCGGTGTATCCCGCGCCGATCACCGTCCAGCGCGCGTGCTTTGAACCGGAATGGGCGGGCCGGGGTTGCCGAGGACCGCTGAGGTGATACCAACCGCATCGAGCGTCATCGGAGGGGGTTGAAGTGACCTTCTGCATGCTGATTTCCTGACATTCCTTCTGCTCGCGACACACGGTCACAAGCCGATTTGCCACACGCGGACTAGCCGTCCCTTGCACGGTTTTTGGCTGGGTCCCTTCGCCTTTGAAGTGTTCAGCCTACCGTTTGTCTATCAATTGTAGTCAGGATAGGACGACGAAGATCGAGCCGAAATAGGGGTTTTCTCCCATACGACAATTTGTCTACAATATAAATAACTTGTATTTTATTAAAATAATCAAGTAGATAGGAATCACATGCGACCAAGGATCGGGCGCATGGATGCCGGGCAAACCGGGACGGGAGGGGCCGCTTGCAGAGCGGACGGCGTACGCCGAGACCCGCGCGTCGTGTGTGCGTGGATCGGGCTTACGACTCGATCAGAGGCGGGCGCGACGTGACCCTGTACGGCCGCTGTCGGTCGAACGGGCGATGCAAGCCGTCGCGCAGCGTAGGTCGAGGTGGGAGGTACGTCGTTGAAGGAGGTACCGCGTCGAGGCGGCTATGTCGTGGAGGTGGCCGAATGTCGGCGTTAAAGCGCCAACGGCACATCGACACCATTCGGAACGGCATATTCCGTCATCCGGCGTCGCGACAAATCGAGATGTTCCCGGACGATCGTCGCGACCGCATTCGCGTCGTGGCGCTCGATCGCGTCGATGATCTGCTCGTGCTGCTCGACCGCGCTCTCAAGGTCGTGCTGCATATTGTCCGTGGTCGGGAACCGATAAAAGGTCTTTCCGAGTCGTGCGTGATCAATCAGGATGCGTCGCAGGCTCGGCATCAGATATTCATTGCGCGCGATATTGCCGATCTCGAGGTGGAACTGATCGTTATATAAAACCCGGTTCTCGACGTCGTTCTTGATAATCGCCGCTTTGAAATGCTTCTGAATCTCCCGGAGTCGGACGATATCCGCTGCGGTTGCGTTGTTCGCGGCGAGTTGCGACGTCGCGATGTAGATCATCGGCGCGGCAAGGAAAAAATTTCTGAGCGATTGATAGCTCATCGATGACACTCGGGCCGCTCTGTTGGCCTCGAGTTCGATATAACCCTCAGCCGCCATCTGGCGCAGGAGTTCTCGCACAGGCGGGCGCGAAAGGCCGAATTCGGCGCTTAATGCCACTTCGTCGACCACCGCTCCCGGCGCCAACTCCATACTGACGATCCGGCGCTTTAACGCGTCGGCCAATGCGGATTTGCGGTCGATGGGACCGGGTCCTTCGTCGGTATTGGGGGAGTCGGAAGTCGTATTCATTGCGGTCACTCAGGTTGACTCAATGATACCGAAACAGGAGCATTCCATGCGCCCGAACCGCTAGACCATCGGGTGGATGCCGCACCGACGCTGACATAGCGAATAAAGAACGCCGTCAAAACGACGGCACCCAATAACCGCATCGACGACAGCATGGATCTGACACCGATGGTCAGCGTACTGAAATGCGCGCCCCGGCGATCAGCTCACGTTGAGCTGCCCGGACAGGCGGGCATGAAACCGCTGACTCAACTCATCGAGTCCGTGAAACTCGGCCTTGATTCCGAGTTTGGCGTATTTGAGGCGAATCGAATCCAGCGCAGCGACCGTCGATGCGTCGAGCACGTGTGCTGCGGACAAGTCGATCTTTACATCCGACGGATCGCCTGCGTAGTGGAAACGCTCGGCAAGTTCGTTGCTGCTTCCAAAGAACAGCGGACCGCGCACGGCGTAGTACGCCGTTGCACCATCATCCGAGCACCAGCGGTCGGTCTTGATCACGCCGGCGGCCCGGCGCGCAAACCAGAGCAGTGCGAGCGCCGACCCGCAGATCACGCCAAGCGCCAGGTTGCCGCTGTAGACGGTCAGCGCCACCGTCAGAAGCATCACGCTCGTTTCCATCCACGGCATGCGCAGGAGCGTGGCCGGCCTGACGCTGTGCCAATCCGCCGTCTTGATCGCGACGATCATCATGACCGCGGCCAGCGAGACCACGGGAATCGCGGACATCACTGCGCTCAGGCCGGTGAGCAGAATCAGCAGTGACAGCGCCGCGGCGACGGTCGACACGCGACTGCGCGCACCGCCAATGCCCACGTTCACAACGGTCTGGCCGATCATCGCGCACCCTGCGATGCCGCCGTACAGGCCGGCGCAGATATTGGCGAGCCCCAAAGCCCACGATTCACGGGATTTGCTCGAACGCGTTTCGGTGATGTCGTCGACGAGCTTCGCCGTCAGCAACGATTCGAGGAGGCCGACCAGCGCAATGCTGATCGACGTGCGCCATACAGTGCTGAGTGTCTCGAGATCGAACGGAACGTCCCATTGCGTCCACCCGATCAGACCGGCGTCAGCTGCCTGATTTGCACCCACGGTCGGTACAGAGAGATGGCCCAGCGATGCGGCCAGCGTCGCAGCGACGATGGCGACCAATGCAGACGGGATCGCTTTGGTGATGCGCGGCATGCCGAGCATGATGACGATCGTGACAGCGAACAGTGCGTACACCGCCAACGGTTTGTGAATCAGGTGGGGGATCTGTGCGCAGAAGATCAGGATGCCCAGTGCGTTGACAAACCCGACCATAACCGAACGCGGGATAAATCGCGCGAGTTTGGCGAGGCCCAGCGCGCCAAACGCAATCTGAATCACGCCGCCGAGCAGTACCGCAGGAAGAATGTACTGCGCGCCGTGCGCGTGGACCATCGGCCCGACCACCAGCGCTACCGAACCGGCAGCGGCAGTAACCATTGCCGATCGTCCGCCGAAAATCGACGTGACAAGCAGCAGCACGACCGACGCAAACAACGCCGAGCGCGGGTCGACGCCGGAAATAAAGGAAAACGAAATGACCTCGGGAACCAGCGCCAAGCTTGTGACGACGCCAGCGAGCACTTCCTTCGTCAGAAGCGTTCGCGACCGCATCACGTCTAGCCACGTGCCCGTGTTCACGACGCCGCTTTCTGCACCTTCCATACCGCTCGCACCCAAAACCGCCCTCTCCCGACCGTTGACCCTGCCGACGTCCATCACGCCGGGCACGAATCATCGCATAAATTAATGACGGTCAATTGTGAGAGGTGGTGGGTCAAACCGCCCTACTGATGATGAACGATTTCGTACTCGCCCAGCGCCGCGACGAGTTTGCCAAGCAGATGGTGTTCGTCCGCGCCGCCCGCATTCATGAGTGCATTGAGCGCATTCACCGCGACATCGAACTGCTCTTCATCTTAGGTCTTCATTGCGACGCGAGTCCCGGCGGTACGCGGCCGATTTGTTTAAATACGGTCAGCCAGTCTTCGAGGTGCCACGTTTTGATGATGCGGTCGCCTCGGAGCTCGTGGAACGAGTGGATCGCGAAATCGACGGGCTTTGAGGTCGCTTCAATGCCGAGCAGTTCGCCGGACTGCGTAGCAGTGACGCGCGCTCGAACGCCCACGCGATCTCCTGCAATCAGTACATCGAGAATCTCGATCCGCATGTCGGGAAACGATGTGGCGATTTCGGCGAACATCGGCACCATCTGTTCGGGTCCCGGTTTCACCCCGACCGGCTCGGGGATGTATTCCCAGTCGGAACTCACGACGTGGCGGAGCATTTCAACGTCTTTGCGCGAGAACGCCTCGTAGAACTGGTCGATCACACTCCGCTTTTGCTGGTCGGTCGCCTGTGTCATTTTGCCGGTCTCCGGAAATCGCTTCGAGAGTAAAGCGATGCAGCCGGAACTATACCGTCGCCGCCCGGGGTTTTCCGGGCGACACTTCAGCAAACGTTTCTAGGTGTTAATCGGCTCCAGGCGCGAAAGCAGTTCGCCCTTACGATCCCTGAGCCACGGAGGTAGTTGAAACTCCTCGCCAAAATGTCCGGGTGCTTCGTCGACCGCAAAGCCGATATCGGTCGTCGCGGCCTCGAATATCACGCCGCCAGGCATCTTGAAGTACATCGAGCGAAAGTAGTTTCGATCGACGGACTCCGACGTGTCGATATAGCCCAGCCCCATCAGCTTCGACTTGAGCGCGCTCTGCTCCTGAGTACTGTCAACGGCAAAGGCGACGTGATGAACGGTGCCCTCTCCGTATATCGTCGACCCCTGCTGACGATCGGGTTCATGAATAAACTCGACCACCGTACCCGGCCCGCCCGCGTGAGTTTCGAACCGGTGGTATGGGCCCGACTGGCCGACATAACGGAAATCGAGCACTTCGCTCATAAACGGAATGGATTCCGATACCTCGCGCAGCGACAGCGTCACGCTATGCACACCACGCACGGCAAACCGCTCGGGAATATCGGCGTTTGTACACGCGGGCCGTGCATCGAAATCGGTTTCCACCAGGTCGAACTCGATCCCGCATGGATGCTGGAATCGCTGACGTTTCTCCGCAAAGCGCTCAGTTACCACGGGGTCGTGAGGCACCCGCATTGCCTCAAAGCGCGTACGCCAGAAAGCGAGCGAATCGCGCGGAACGGAGTAATTAATCACCTTGACCTGCCCGGATCCGGCACGCGCTTTTACGCCCTTTTGCCTGAATGGAAACGAGGTGACGAGCGTTCCCGGATCGCCACTCGCATTGCCGTAGTACAGGTGATAAATCGGATCCTTCCCGTCAAATAACACCGTCTTTTTGACGAGGCTCTGTCCGAGAAGCTTCACGTAGAAATCAACGTCCTGCTGCGCGCCGCCGACTCCCGCCGTCAGGTGATGAAATCCCTTGATCATTGACATCGTTGTCTCCTGCTCGAAATGGTCCTTCTCATCCACCCCAATCCTGATTGGGTCACGGCTAGCTTAGTCGGTGCATACGGATTGAGAAGATGCCATCGCCCGAACGATACGTTCGCCGAACAAGAACGATCACGCACTGAGTTGCGCCCGCACCGCGAGTACCATGTCTCCGGACCCTCAGGCTGGCCCGCTGGCGATGTCGCTGCCGAGCACGCTGTTGATCAATAGCAGCCGTCAATACGATATCAACGAGACGTCAAAGAGACGACGCGCGCGCCTGCCTTCACTCACGACCCGGTCGTGAAACGACAACCCACATCGAGGCGCAGACCATGCTGGACCTGAAGGACGTCTACCTGTTCGTACAAGTCGTTGACCACGGGGGATTTACATCGGCAGGCGACGTATTGGGAATCCAGAAGTCCACGCTCAGCCACCGCGTCAAGGAACTCGAAGCCTTTCTCGGCGTTCGCCTGATTAACCGCACTTCAAGGCAATTCTCAATGACTGAGGTCGGTGCGGAGTTCTACCAGTACGCACTCGCCCTGCTCAAAAGCGCCGAAGTGGCTGAAGAGGCCATGCGTCAGCGGCTGTCGGAGCCGAGCGGCATTATTCGCATTACTGCGCCGATCGAAATCGCCCAATATATTCTTCGCGATGTGCTGCCGGCCTTTATGAGCGCCCATCCTAAAGTGTCCATTCACGAGAATGCGACGGATCGAATCGTCGACATCGTCGGCGAAGGCTACGATATCGCGATCCGCGGACATTCCTCACGGCTTCAGGACTCGAATCTGATTCAACGTCCGCTCACGAGCGCACCCTGGCGCCTGTTTGCGGGGCCGGCTTATCTCGAACAACACCCGCATCTCGAACGCCCCGAACAACTCGACGCGCACTCTATTCTTTCGATGACGCGCAGGGGGCCGTCGCAATGGCAACTCGAAGGACCCGACGGTCAAAACGTCACAGTGCCCATTGCGCCCCGATATCAAAGCAACAATCTCATTTCATTGAAAGAAGCGGCGTGCATGAACCTGGGTATCGCCGCATTACCGGGCTATATCTGTCGCGCGGAATTGCAGGCAGGCACGTTGCGCCAGTTGTTGCCCGAATGGATCGCCGCGCAGGCGCATATTTCTGCCTTGATTCCGTATCGCACGGGCTTGCTGCCAGCGGTTCGCTCGCTGGTCGATTTTCTGGCCACCGAGATGCCGAAAGTCACGGCGTTTGGTTAAGGCATCGACCTTCTTCTCTTCGTTCGTGCGTGCGTTGCTTCGGCTGATTGTCCGATCGACCCAATGCCCGGTTGCCGATTCGTCGGTTGCGGGGTTGCGTCGTTACCGACGTTCATCGTTTATGAACGCTGCGTCCAAGCGCAATGTATTCCTGCCCGCGCGACAATCCCCTATCGTCGATTCCATGACACCGGCGCCTGTGCATCTCCATCTGCGCCGGCCTCCCTATCTACGGAGCGGAATCGATGCAGCGTCTTACCTGGCTTCCACACGGCGAGATCGAATGGGGCCATGACATCCTCGAGACGGCGACGGCCGAACTTGAACATCGGGGCATCGAGCGACCACTGGTGTTGACGGTCGAACGTTTGCTGCCCTTTTACGACCAGCACATCGCCCCCCACCTCCGGGATGGCGCTGGCGTGTTCTCCGCACTGCCGGCGCATGCACCCGATACCTCGATTCAACAAGGATTGACGGAGGTTGAGCGACTCGGCGCGCGCTCGATCGTTGCACTCGGCGGTGGCTCGGTCATCGACGCGGCCAAAGCGGTGTCCCATTTGCATCACGAGCGTACGGGCCGGTATCTGCCGATTGCCGCCTTTCCCACGACCTTGTCGGGATCGGAGTTCTCGCACTACTTCGGCATCACCGAAACCACGAGCCCAGCGCGCTTCAAACGCAGTTACGCAGTGCGCGATACGGTTCCCAAAACCGTCGTGCTCGACCCCCGGCTTCTGCTGAACACACCCCGCGAGCTTCTGCTGTCGTCGGCCATCAAAGGCATCGACCATGCCGTTGAAGGCATGCGCCGAGTGGACGTCAGCCATCCGCACGCCGTGCTTGCATCGGAAGGTGTCGAGCGATTCTTTTCTGTGCTGAATCGATGGCCACATGGGCTCGAAACCATCGATGCCGTGAGACAAGGCCATGTCTCGCATGACGATCTGCTTCAACTGCAACTCGCCGCGTGGCACTGCTATTTCTTCCCTGCGTCGGTGGTTTATGGGCTAAGTCACCGGATCGGACACATCCTTGGCGGTACCTTCGGCGTGCCGCACAGCGTGACGTCGTGCATTACGCTTGCACCGGTGGTCAGCGCCTGTGCGCAACGATACGGCGACAAGCTTCGAATCTTCATGCCCCTCGGCGCCGACGGTGAGCTTTCTGCACGTTCAACTGCTGCCGGCCTGCTGAGCAGCAGAATCGCATCGACGGTCGGGCGCCTGGGTCTGCCATACCGTCTGAGGGACGTGGGTTTCGTCGCAACAGATTTCCCGCGCGTTGCCGCCCTGCTCGAGCAAAACTATCCGGACGAAGTCGACGACCTCGACCCTCGCTATCGCGGCGCGCTCTCGACCTTTCTGGAGAGTCTGTGGTGATGCGCCATTCCCTATCGAACTCGGTTGGACCGGCACCCTCGCTCGGTTTGCGCGATGCACTCAACGCGCTGCGCAACGCGCGCACAACCTCGCGCGACATGACGGAGCGTGCGCTGGAGCGCGCCGAACGAGCCAGGAGGCAATTCAACACTTTCGCTGCCATTGATTGGGATCACGCGCTACGTGCCGCCGCCGAAAGCGACCAGCGCTATGCAGCCGGCAAGCCTCGACTGCTGGAGGGCGTACCGATCGCCGTCAAGGATCTGATCGACACAAAAGGTATCGAAACGCGTTACGGATCGCGTGCTTACGTGGGCCATGTGCCACGGTCCGACGCGGACATTGTCCGATTGCTGGTCGAGAAAGGCGCGATCGTCATCGGCAAATCGACGACGCACGAATTTGCCTGGGGGGTGACGACGTCGAGCACGGCCTTCGGCGATACGCTGAATCCGCTGGACACGCATCGCATTCCGGGCGGCTCGAGCGGAGGGGCCGCCGCGGCAATCGCCGCAGGAGTCGTCGCCGCGGGCCTCGGCACGGATACCGGCGGCTCGGTCCGCATCCCCGCGGCTCTGTGCGGCGTCGTCGGCTATAAGCCGACATCCGGATTGTTGTCGACACGAGGCATCTTCCCGCTTGCCCCGACGTTCGATCATCCGGGCCTGCTCGGCCGTCGGGTCGACGATGTGCTCCTGCTTGCTCAGGCCTGCGATATCGAAGTCTGCGAAAGCGACGCATGGCTGTCTTCAGGACTCGGCGTGATCGATCATGTGCCGCCCGTGCCGCTGAGTCCGGAAGTCGCCGTTGCGTTCGAACTCGCAGTCGCGAGGCTCGGTGCAGTCTTTTCGACGCAGCGTCTCGATGCGGTGGATCATTTCGCCGGTGTTTACGGTGCGTTCGCCGATATCGTTCTGGTCGAAGGTAGTGTCGAACACCTTCGACGACATACTCCGTCACGCATCTCCGCTTCGTATGAGCAGGAGACGCAGGAGCGGCTTGCGGCCGCTCGGGACAAGACCGTGCGCGACTATGCAGATGCGCAGCTTCTGCGGCACGACTTCGTCGAGCGCCTGCACTCGATGTTGTCGACGTTGGACTTTCTGATACTGCCGACGTGTCCATGCCTGGCTCCGTTGACGGGCGTAGACGCCGTTTCTTCGGGTGCATGGACGGGCTCGGTGCGTCAGGCACTCATGAATTACACAGCGCCCTTCAACGTCGCCGGTTTTCCGGCAATTTCCATTCCCATCGCTTTACCGGGGGCGACATTGACGGCGGGCCTGCAGATCGTCGCACGCCCTGGCGACGACGGCGCGCTGTTAAGGGTCGCCAGTGAGATTGAACGGCTTCTGGGTGACATGCGCGATGCGCAGAAAGCCGTTACGGTGCAGCGACCTGCCTAAGGCCGGCGCAAATGATCGACGAGGGCCAGCGTTCGCGCGTCGGGCCGGCGGCTCAGCAGGCTGGCGATGATCGACACGGCGAACCCCGCCGGGACGCCGAAGGCACCCGACGCGATCGGCTCGATGCCGAACCATCGCGGGCCCACAAAGCCCGTCACGCGCGTGAGGAACGGGTACGTCGTGACAATGTAGAACACGCAGACGCTCAGGCCGGCAAGCATGCCGAGGATCGCGCCGGTGCGTGTCATGCGACGCCAGAAGATGCCGAGCACGAGTGCCGGGAACAGGCTCGACGCGGCCAAGGAAAAAGCCGCGCCAACGAGAAACAGGATATTGCCGATCTTCAAAGAGGCGGTGTACGACGCGAGCAGCGCGACGCCCAGTAGCAGAAACTTCGATGTCGCCACGCGCTTCTGGCTGCTCGCACTCGGGTCGACCATGTAGTAGTACACGTCGTGCGACAACGCATTGGAAATCGTGAGCAAGAGTCCGTCGGCCGTCGACAGCGCGGCAGCCAGCGCGCCGGCTGCGATGAGCCCTGAATAGACATACGGCAATCCGGCGATCTCCGGCGCGGCGAGCACGATCATGTCAGACTGCATCGACAGTTCGCCCCAGTGCACGATGCCGTCTCCAAAAATCGGCTCGACCTTCAGCAGGGATGGTTCAACCCGGCCCCACTGAATGACCCATTGCGGCAAGTCGCTGAAGTGATGGCCGATCAGCGAGGTGAGCGTCGCGTATTTGATCAGCACCGCAAGCACGGGAACGGTCAGGTAGAACAGTGCGACGAAAAAGAGCGTCCATCCGACCGAACGTCGTGCCGAGGCCACCGATGTGGTCGTGTTGTAACGCGTGAGAATGTGCGGAAGACTCGCTGTCCCGAGTGACAGGCACAACAGCAGCGCAAGGAAATTCAGTTTGTTCGAACGTTGCTCGGCCGCGCTGTGCGAAGGAAACGGCTTGCTCATCGGCACCGGAGGTTCTGCACGTGCCAGCAGATCGTCGCGTTCTACAGCCCAGCGATTGGACGCATCCGCGGGATCTCGCGGGAAGTTCGTGAGCTGCGCCTGGAGCGCATCGATTTCACGCAGCGGGCCGTTGCGCTTGCGCAGTTCCGCGACCTGCGCGACCAACGCATCGTGCTCGCGGAAGTACGCGCCGGGCAACTCGTTGATGCGCTCGTCGACGGCCTGAGCGCGACGCCGGTAATAGTCTCGTACCGCCTGCTCAGCCCCCTGATCGCGCAGCTGATGCTCCATCGTTTCGACGCGTTCCATCAGATGGCCATAGTTGGCTTGCGGAAAATAGCCGAGGCCTTCGCGATGGGCAATCAATGAAACAGGAAGCAAGAACGCCGTGATCAGGATGATGTATTGAGCGACCTGGGTCCAGGTGACGGCGCGCATGCCACCAAGAAACGAGCAGACCAGAATGCCCGCGAGACCACAAAAAATGCCGACAGAAAAATCGACGCCGATAAAGCGCGTGGCGATCAGGCCGACACCCTGGATCTGCGCGACAAGATAGACAAACGAACAGAGGATCGCGGCAAACACAGCGATGCCACGCACGACGTTGCTCGAATAGCGCGTCGCGAGAAAGTCGGGCAATGTGTATCGGGCCATCTTACGCACATACGGGGCGAGCAATAGCGCGACGAGGCAATATCCGCCCGTCCATCCCATCACATACGCGAGTGCGTCGTAGCCGGTTGCATAGAGTGAACCGGCCAGGCCGATAAACGATGCCGCGGATAACCAGTCGGCCGCGGTGGCCATGCCGTTGAGCGCGGATGGCACTCGGCGACCCGCCACATAGTATTCAACGAGGTCGGACGTTCTCGAGAACACACCGATCAGCGCGTACACCGCGATCGTGACGAACAGGAACAGATATCCGATCCACACGCCCGAGCCGTTGTCTTGCTCGACACGGGCGATCACGCCGACGAAGATCATGAAGCCCAGCGCGAACAGCGCGTAATTGCGCAGGAGACGTTGGGTTTCGTTCATCGTTGGGCAAGCCCGTCGGCCTCGGATTGCGACTCGCGCAGGACGGCGCGCAAGCGCCGATCGGCAAATGTCATGACGCCGATATAGATGACGACCAGCGCGAGGTAGACGATCGTCGCCCCTTGCGCGCCGACGTAGAAAGGCAAGGACCACCCGGCGAAACGAATGCGCTCGAGCGACTCGGCGAACAACGGCACGCCGAAAGACACGAGCGCGCCAACACCGAGCAACACGAGAATCAGGCGCACGTTGAAACGCCAGTACACCCGATATGCAGTCGCAACGCGTTCGGCGACGATATCCTGCGTCCCCTCGGGGGCCGGAGGGGTCGAAGGAGCCGGAGCGCGCCGTTCGGCCTGCTCCGGCAACCGGTCACTTCGCTTCGCCAAGCTGCTCGAGGATGGCCGGGTTTTCGAGCGTCGACACGTCTTGCGTGATCGTTTCGCCCTTGGCGAGCGAACGCAGCAGACGGCGCATGATCTTGCCCGAGCGTGTCTTCGGCAGGTTCTCGCCAAACCGGATGTCCTTCGGCTTGGCGATCGGTCCGATTTCACGCGCGACCCACGCACGCAGCTCGTTCGCGATCTTCGTGGCCTCTTCACCGGACGGACGCGAGCGCTTGAGCACGACAAAGGCGCAGATGGCTTCGCCGGTCGTTTCGTCGGGGCGACCGACCACGGCGGCCTCGGCCACGAGCGGATTGGCGACAAGTGCGGACTCGATTTCCATCGTGCCCATACGATGACCTGCTACGTTGAGCACGTCGTCGATGCGACCCATGATCGTGAAATAGCCCCGTTCGGCATCGCGCACCGCGCCGTCACCGGCGAGATACAGCCGCCCGCCGAGCTCTTCGGGGAAGTAGCTCTTCTTGAAGCGTTCCGGGTCGTTCCAGATCGTACGGATCATCGACGGCCACGGGCGCTTGATCACGAGGATCCCGCCCTGCCCGTTGGCGACATCGCCGCCCGCCTCATCGACGATGGCCGCCATGATGCCGGGCAACGGCAAGGTGCACGAACCCGGAACCAGCGGCGTCACACCCGGCAGCGGCGTGATCACGTGACCGCCGGTTTCCGTCTGCCAGAACGTATCGATGACCGGACACCGGCCGCCGCCCACTTCGGTGTGATACCACATCCATGCTTCAGGGTTGATCGGTTCGCCGACGGTGCCGAGGATGCGCAGCGACGACAGGTCGTAGCTCTTCGGGGCGATCTTCGGATCGGCCTCGGACGCCTTGATCAGCGAACGGATCGCCGTCGGCGCTGTGTAGAAGATCGTGACCTTGTGCTTCTGGATCATGTCCCAGAAGCGACCGGCGTTCGGATAGGTCGGCACGCCTTCAAAGACGACCTGCGTCGCGCCGACCGCTGTCGGTCCGTACGTAATATAGGTATGGCCCGTGACCCAGCCGATATCGGCCGTGCACCAGAAGACGTCCGATGGCTTGATATCGAACGACCATCGCATCGTGAGCATTGCCCACAGCAGATAACCACCCGTGCTGTGCTGCACGCCCTTGGGCTTGCCCGTCGAGCCCGACGTATAAAGAATGAACAGCGGATGCTCGGCGCTGACCCATTCCGGTTCGCACGTCGTCGCCTGCCCGTCCACGAGCTTGGCGAGGTCGATATCGCGACCTTCCTTGTATGCGACGTTACCGTTCGTGCGGCGATAGACGACGACGTTGCGAACGGCATCCGTGCCTTCGAACGACAGCGCTTCGTCCACGATCGACTTGAGCGGCAATACCTTGCCGCCGCGGACTTGTTCATCGGCGGTCAGCACGAGCACGGCGCCGGCATCGACGACGCGTTCGTGCAGCGATTTCGACGAGAAGCCGCCGAACACGACGGAGTGCGTCGCGCCGATACGGGCGCAGGCCTGCATCGCAACGATGCCTTCGACCGACATCGGCATATAGATGACCACGCGGTCACCCTTCTTGACGCCGAGGCTGCGCAGTCCGTTGGCGAGCTTGCAGACGCGTTCGAGCAGTTCTTTATAGGTGACGCGCGTCACCGTGCCGTCATCGGATTCGAAAATGATGGCATTGCGCTCGCCCAGGCCCGCTTCGACGTTACGGTCGAGACAGTTGTACGAGACGTTGAGCTTGCCGTCCTCGAACCACTTGTAGAACGGCGCATTGGATTCGTCGAGGACCTTCGTGAACGGCGTGTGCCACGCGAGCTGCTCGCGGGCGAGGCGCGCCCAGAACCCTTCGTAGTCGCGCTCGGCCTCAGCGGCGAGCTTCAGGTACGCGTCCATCCCGGAGATGGCGGCGTTGGCAACGAGTTCCTCTGGCGGATGAAAAACGCGGTGCTCTTGCAGAACCGATTCGATCGCAGACATCTACTGCCCCTTGTTTGAATGAAGCCTGACCCAAGCTGGGCGCAAGGCCCGCCGCGGGTCTGGTACCCGCCGGCGCGTTTCGATGGCAACCTTTGACGGCATGCCATTGTCTCCTGTACCCGGTGTCGCGATCAGTCGGCCGGATGGCCAATGGCTCCTGGCCATCCGCCTCTCCGACTCGCCCGACCTCCACCAGGCCCGACCAAGATAAGCGAGCTCGCTTACCCTGTGCTTACTGCTTGCGAGAGACCGCGAGTCGTCCGGCTCACTGCCGGCCGCCATCCCCGCGTCTCTGCGTGCCCGGCGCCATGCGGCCGCCGCGCAGCCGCCATTGTCCACCTGTCGGCGCAATTCGTCAGGTGTATCGGGCAGGCTCGTGTCCGGCACACGCCATCGCGTGCCGTGCGCGTCGTTGCCGCCGTCACCCGAAGCGCTTCGTCCTCGCCCGCCTTTCATGATGGACGCCGGCCGGATGCTTTCACCCGTCGCACGAAACTGGCCGTCCGGTCAGGTAGACCGGCCCACGCCCGGCCCCCTACAATCCTAGCCGATCTGTTCGAACCGTTTAATTGGGTAATGCCTTGAATCGCTATGTGCTGTTCCTGATCGCGTCCATGCTCTTTGTCGGCAGCAATGTCGGCATCGGCAAATCCATCGTGGTGGTGGTCCCGATCCTCTTGTTCGCGCTGCTTCGCTTCGTGATCGCCGTCATCGTCCTGAGCCCGCTCTACCGGATCGCGAAGATGCGTCTCGTAACGCGCGGCGAATGGGTCAACCTGTTCCTGCAGGCGTTTTTCGGCACCTTCCTGTTTACGCTGCTGATGCTCGGCGGCGTTCACCGGACCACCGCGGTCGCAGCCGGCGTGATTACGAGCACGATCCCGGCCGTCGTCGCGCTGCTTGCCTGGATCTTTCTCAAGGAGCGTCCGCGGCCGCGAGCGGTTGTGGCCATCGTGCTGGCGATCGTCGGCGTCGTGGTCGTCACGCTGGCTCGCGATGCGGGGCAGACCGCCGCAGCCGTACCGGCGGGACAGACCGACACCGGATCGAGCGGCTCGCTCGTCGGCAACCTGATGGTGCTCGGCGCAGTGTTCTGCGAGTCGACGTATGTGATCCTGTCGCGACGGCTGACCCAGACCTTGTCGCCGATCGACATCTGCGCCTATACGCACGCGTTCGGGCTGATGCTGATGCTGCCGTTCGGCCTCGCCTCGCTTGTCGGCTTCGACTTCGCGAGCGTGCCGCCGCTGACATGGGGTCTCGTGGTCTGGTACGCGTTGTCCGCGAGCATCTTTTCGTTCGTGCTCTGGATGAAGGGCATCCGGCACGTGCCCGGTTCGCTCGCCGGCGTGTTCACGGCGATGCTGCCGGTCGCGGCGGCGGCATACGGCATCTTCGTCCTCGGAGAACGCCCGACGGTCGCGCATGGCATTGCCCTGGTCTGCGTGATCGCCGGCATTTCGATCGCGAGTCTGCGGCCCCGCAAGGTTCCGCCTGTTGCATCCTGAGCCGATGGACACTGTAGCGCCCCGGTCGCCACGGTACAATTGCGCGTTTTCGGCCGGCGCGCAGCACACCGGCGGCTGATAACGCGATAACCGGATCCGGCCCAAAAGAAACGGCCCTGCGACCGCCCGTCGGTCCGCGAGGCCCTCCCCACTAGCAGAATCGTCATGACCGTCATCAAGCAGGAAGATCTGATCCAGAGTATTGCCGACTCGCTGCAATACATCAGCTACTACCACCCGCTCGACTACATCCAGGCTCTCGGGCGCGCGTACGAACGCGAAGAAAGCCCGGCAGCGAAGGATGCGATCGCGCAGATCCTGACGAACAGCCGCATGTGCGCGGAAGGTCGCCGTCCGATCTGCCAGGACACGGGCATCGTGACGATCTTCGTGAAGGTCGGCATGGACGTGCGCTGGGATGGCGCGACGATGGGCCTGACGGACATGATCAACGAGGGTGTGCGCCGCGGTTACACGCACCCCGACAACGTGCTGCGCGCTTCGATCGTGAGCCCGCCCGAAGGCGGCCGCAAGAACACGAAGGACAACACGCCGGCAGTCATCCACTACGAGATCGTGCCGGGCAACACCGTCGAAGTGCAGGTCGCGGCCAAGGGCGGCGGCTCGGAGAACAAATCGAAGTTCGCGATGCTGAATCCGTCGGACTCGATCGTCGACTGGGTCATCAAGACGGTGCCGTTGATGGGCGCCGGCTGGTGCCCGCCGGGCATGCTCGGCATCGGCATCGGCGGCACGGCCGAAAAGGCGATGCTCATGGCCAAGGAATCGTTGATGGACTCGATCGATATCCAGGACGTGATCGCGCGCGGTCCGAAGGATTGGGCCGAAGAACTGCGTATCGAACTCTATGAGAAGGTCAACGCGCTCGGTATCGGCGCACAGGGTCTCGGCGGTCTCGCGACCGTGCTGGACGTCAAGATCATGCACGCGCCGACGCATGCTGCGAGCAAGCCGATCGCGATGATCCCGAACTGCGCGGCGACGCGTCACGCTCACTTTGTGCTCGATGGCTCGGGCGTGGCGAAGCTCGATCCGCCGCCGCTCGACGCATGGCCGAAGGTCCAGTGGGAACCGAACACTGAAACGAGCCAGCGCGTCGACCTCAACACGCTGACGCCGGAACAAGTCGCTGCGTGGAAGCCGGGCCAGACGCTGCTGCTGTCGGGCAAGATGCTCACGGGCCGCGACGCGGCGCACAAGCGCATTGCGGACATGCTCGCGGCAGGTCAGACGTTGCCGGTCGACTTCAAGAACCGGGTGATCTATTACGTCGGCCCGGTCGACCCGGTGCGCGACGAAGCGGTCGGCCCCGCCGGCCCGACGACGTCGACGCGCATGGACAAGTTCACGGACATGATGCTCGCGCAGACCGGTCTGATCTCGATGATCGGCAAGGCCGAACGCGGTCCGGTTGCGATCGAAGCGATCCGCAAGCACAAGGCTGCGTATCTGATGGCGGTCGGTGGCGCGGCGTACCTCGTGTCGAAAGCGATCCGCTCGGCCAAGGTGCTCGCATTCGAAGACCTCGGCATGGAAGCGATCTACGAGTTCGATGTGACCGATATGCCGGTGACGGTGGCGGTGGATTCGAACGGCACGTCAGTCCATCAGACGGGCCCGAAGGAATGGCAGGCGAAGATCGGCAAGATTCCGGTCGCGACGGTATAACCCGCTCAGCCTCGTTTGAACAAGGACGTCGAACAGTGGCGTCAAAAACGTCACTGTGGCATAACGCTGTTCGAGTCGAAGCGCCTTATCGGCGTATGAGCGGCGGCGTATGTGTGACGCACGAGCGGCGAATACGTTGCGAGCAAGTTGCGAATGAGCGGCGAATCGCTAATAAGAGCCATTCCCTCATCGGGACCGAATAAGGTCTAAGGTGTGGGATGGGCCGCTGCATTGCGAGGCGCCGTGATTGGATCCGCGATAGTCAGGAGCTAAAGAAAATGCAAGGTGATAAGAAAGTAGTCGAGTACCTGAATGCGCAGCTCAAGAACGAGCTGACGGCGATCAACCAATACTTCCTGCACGCACGGATGTATCAGCACTGGGGTCTCGACAAGCTCGGCAAGCACGAGTACGACGAGTCGATCGGTGAAATGAAACACGCGGACATGCTGATCCAGCGGATCTTCATGCTCGACGGCCTGCCGAATCTCCAGGACCTGCACAAGCTGCTCGTCGGCGAGGACACGGTTGAGATCCTCAACTGCGATCTGAAGCTCGAACAGATCTCCCAGGGCACGTGCAAGGAAGCCATCGCCTACTGCGAGTCCGTGCGTGACTTCGTCTCGCGCGAGATCTTCGTGACGATCCTGCACGATACGGAAGAACATATCGACTGGCTCGAAACGCAGATCGACCTCGTCGAGAAGGTCGGCTTGCAGAACTATCAGCAGTCGGGCATGACGTCGTTCGAATCCTGAAGCGATCCGATCCAGAGCTCCCCATGATTGATTCGCGCGGCCCGATAGGCATCTTCGACTCGGGCCTTGGCGGACTGTCCGTCCTTCGGGCCGTGCGCGCCCTGCTGCCGCACGAGGACATCATCTATGTCGCCGATTCGGGCAACGCGCCCTACGGCGAGCGCGACGACGACTTTATCGTCGATCGTTCGCTCGCGATCGGCGAATGGCTGCTCGCCCAGCATGCGAAGGCCATCGTCGTCGCGTGCAATACGGCAACGGCTCAGGCCGTGCATTTGCTCAGGACGGTGACGCCGTTGCCGGTCGTCGGCGTCGAACCGGGCCTCAAGCCCGCGGCAACACGCTCGACGTCGCATGTCGCCGGCGTGCTGGCCACATCCTCGACGCTGCGTAGCGAGAAGTTCCGGCGCCTGCTCACGGAGCATCAATCGCGTTGCCGCTTTCTTTGCCAGCCCGGTCATGGCCTGGTTGAAGCGATCGAACGCGGCGACACCGCATCGCCCGAACTCGTTGCGTTGCTTGAACGCTACCTTGCACCGATGCTTGCTGAAGGTGCCGACACGCTTGTGCTCGGTTGCACGCACTACCCGTTTATCGACGCGGCCATTCGGGGCGTCGTCGGCGAACGCATGTCGATCGTCGACACGAGCGCGGCGATCGCCCAACAGCTGACCCGCCTGCTTGCCGAACGCCAGTTGACGCACCCCGGCGACGCATCGCCCGACGCGCCGTTAATCGACTCGCGCGACTCGCGCGACTCGCTCGACGCGCCCGATACGTCGGGCACACTCGACGCGCTGCTCAATGAGTCGCCCACGGCGGCGCCGTCCAGAGACTCAGCCTTCGTGTCGATCGAAGCCTCGCCGAGGCGTCCCGTGATCCGGCTCTGCACGACCGGCGATGCCACACACCTCGCGCATGTTGCGCGCACGCTGCTCGATCTCGACGAAGCTGTCGAATTGCTTTCGATCCCGTCGCGCCGGACGTCGCCGGGCAATTCCGTCGCCTCGGCATAGACACACTCAACGCTGCTCGCCGTCGACGCAGTTTCAACTCATTGATTCGGAAACAGATTCGGAAATTCTCCCGATTTGGATAGGCACGTCAGCCAGGGATCGAATTTCCCAAACTGCGGTTAATAACCCTGTCACCGACCTGTTACAAAAAACGTGCAGCCGGCACTTGCCCGCGATTGACGATCTGAACAATAATAATTCGCATTAACGCTTAGCGAGTACCGATAGCATGATCGTGTGTGTGTGCAAGTCCGTGTCCGACCGCCATGTTCGCGGCGCCATCCGGGAAGGCGCTGAGTCGTTCGAAGAATTGCAGTTCGAGTTGGGCGTCGCGCTGTGCTGCGGCAAGTGCGAAAGCCACGTGCGCGGCATGCTCGAGGAAGCCGGCGTCTGCGCGACTGGTTGCCTGCATCAGGGCGAAGCCGTCACGACCGCTGCTCCGATCCGTTTCTACGAGCGCGAAGCGGCGTAAGTCGCTGAACCCGCCGAGGCAGCAAATCGGTATTACCCATTCAAGCGCCTGACTTTGCTTGAACGCACAAGTTGAGGCACCGCATTCTGTGGCCCCGAGATTCTCGTCAGCTGAGTCTCGGGGCCACTTTCATTTCTGCCCTACGCTTGGCTCGGCAATATGGGGCGATTGCACCGTCATCGCGATTCGCATTCGCTGACGCTATGCATCACCGGCATTCGTCGCGCTTGCGCGCTCCGATCACCCAAAAGTAAAGGCCCCCGCGTTGCGGGGGCCTTCGTGTTTGCGCACACGGCGCATTCGGGCTCAGAGGTGATGGGCACTTTCATGTATGTGCAGATCGCCTCCGTGAGTCGGCTTCCGTCGTCGACACGGTCGCCACCGTTCGCCCTATCGGGCTCACTAAGGATAGTGGCCACTGTCTTCCGCACGGGCACCCCCAGTGCAAAAGTGAGTATTCAATATACTCATCTAGCCTGACCACGCCAAAGAACCATCGGTAATTTGGCCTCGCCCGCAAATAGATTAATTGAACAACGTAAGGCGTGGTTCAGGCATGGCCACCAGACTGCCCGCACTGAGGTGTCCGTTGAGGTGTCGGTTGCGGCGTCAGTCGAGGTGTCCGTCGAGGCGTCCGTCGAGGCGTCCGTCGAGGTGTCCGTCGAGGCGTCAGTCGAGGTGTCCAACGAGGTGTGCGATAAGGTCCGCATCGGCAGCGCGGTCGTGCTGCACCCTGACGTGCCCACCCACGCATCCATGCAAGATCCAATTGCGTCCCTTTACCCGGCGATCTGCCCCATGGCCGCCCTGGCCTGCTCGGCCTCTTCGCGGAAAGCGGCAGCGAGCGCTTTGACATGCTGCGGCAACTGCGATTCGTCGACCGTCCCATCTGCATTGCGCGGGCACTTGGGCACATCCGGATCACGGAACGCTTCGACGAGGAAATCGACGAACACGCGTACGGCCGGCGTCAGCCCCTGGCGAGACAGGAATACAGCGTAGAAGTTGGGCTGCGGCGACGACCAGCCCGGCAGCACCGGAACGAGCAAGCCCTCGCCCATCGCCGGCGCAAAGTTCATCTCCGGCAGCACGGCAATGCCGATACCCGCCTTGACGCTGTTGAACAGCGTCCCGATATCCGCCGTGACAAGCCGCGGCGAATGGGGCACCTCATGATGCTCGCCCGTCGGACTCACGAGTTGAAAGACATGACGTCCGTCGTCGACGGGGACGTCGAGCGTGTCAAAGCGCGCAAGATCGTCAAGCGTCTTCGGCTTGCCGAGACGGCTCAACAATGACGGCGCTGCAACAAGCAGCTGCGTCGTCGTCATCAAGGGCCGAACCACGATGTTTTCGCTGCGAGGCGGCTCGGAGCGCACGCGCAACGCCACATCGATGCCCTCTTCATAAAGATCGACGACGCGGTTCGTCACGCGAACCGAAATCTTGACCTCGGGATACTGCGCGAGAAACCGCGGCAGAATCGGCGACAGGAGCATATGCGACACGGTCACCGGACAACTCACGCGGACGGTGCCGCGCGGCGCCTCGCGAAGCTGCGAGACCGTGTCGAGCGCCGCTCTTGCCTCGCCGAGCATCGCAGCGCAATGCTCGTAGAAGACGCGTCCGGCCTCCGTCAGCGCGAGCCGACGCGTGGACCGCTGAAGCAAACGCACGCCCAGTTTGGCCTCGAGATCCGAGAGGCGCCGCGATAGCCTCGACTTCGAGACGCCCAGGACGCGTTCCGCAGCCGAGAAGCCGCCATGCTCGACGATCTGGCTGAAGTACATCAGATCGTTCAGGTCGTGCGATTGCCAATCCATAACTTTTCCAAACGGGTGTGCGGGCAACGCACCGCGGCGTTACACCGATGATCTGCAATTTTGACGCATCCGCCATTATGATATTCCGCAAAACGTGCGTCTGGCATCGGGGCGTCTTTACCGGCCGGATCACTGTGTGAACGAGGTCGCGCGCGACAAGCTTCCAGGCCCTGGCGCGCAGACTGTTTTCATTCGCTTGAATTGCTGACGGAGTGTTCGATGGATGTCACCCAGGTGAGCGCAACGCTCGAAGGACCGAACTATCGCGTGCTGCTCGACGACGGGCACCACACCTGGCTCGGCGACGAGCCTGCATCGCTCGGCGGTGGAGACCGCGGCCCGACGCCGTTTGCCCTGCTGCTGTCGAGCCTCGGCACCTGCACCGCGATCACGGTCAGAATGTATGCCGAGCGCAAGGGCTGGCCGCTTGAACGTATTGAGGTGAAACTGGCGTTTTCGACAAGCGCGGACGGTTCGACCATCGATCGCGAGGTCGCGGTTTTCGGTGCGCTGGACGATACGCAACGCGAGCGATTGCTTCAGATCGCCAACGCGTGCCCGGTCCATAAAGTGCTGAGCAAACCTATCGAGATTCGCACGACGGCGGCCGACGTCACGGCCTGATGTCATTGCGCGAGAACGGGCAGCGCCTTTTCGGCGCATGATGCCGTTCGAGTTACCCATAGAGGAAGTCGTACCCTTGAATTTTGAACATCTGATCCAGATCAACGACCCGCTCAACCCATTGCTCGATCCGCTCACGCGTGAGCAGGTCTGGCAAGGCTTGTTGTTGCGCGTCGAGAAGCCGCAATTGTTTGTCGCAGGGCTCGACAACTGCACGATCCTGAGCCGCGATGGCGACACGATCGAGCGCGAGCTCAACTATGGCGTCGCCAAGGTGCGCGATCGCGTCACGCTGACGCCCAGTGAGCGCGTGCGCTACGAGATCGCGGCGACCGACGCGCACGTCGGCGGCACGCTGACGATGACGATCGAGTCTCCGGACGAATTGCAGTTGTTCCTGCGATTCGAGTACGCGACGACACTGCCGGAACCGAGCGGTTCGGACGATCGGCAGACGTCGGAAATCGTCAAGTCGGCGTACCGGGAAGCGGATATCGACACGGTGCGCCTGATTCGGCAATTCGCGCACACGGGCCAGCTATCGGGCCGGCTACACTGAGGCAAAGCTGCGCTCAGCCGATCCGCACACCCGAACATTGCGAAATACGACATGGGGCCGTCATCGATGGCCCCTTTGTTATTTGCCGTTGCGGTGCACCGCGTGTACGCCCGCCTGCACGACTCATCTGCGTGGATGCCCGATCGGTTTTCGCTCGGTCGCCAGGTCGCCTGATCGCCATGCGGGCGGCTGCCTCCCCGACTTACAAAAAACTATCGATCCGCGATACCTCATAAATACGGCCAACTTGCTAACGAGAATCGTTCTCATTACTATTGATCCATCGATAGCAAGGAGCTGCCAGATGAACCTGAGCAACCCGATCTCCCGCCCCAAACTCAAACTTCGCTCTGCCGTTACCGGCGGCGATACGGGCGGTGCGCCCGCCACCAAGTCAACGTACGCGGTGAACAGCGCAACCCTGATGCAGGGCAAGAACACGCTGGATATCAACCATCAAGGGATGTCGTATCGCTTGCGCGTCACGCGCAACGGCGGCCTCATCCTGACGAAGGACTGAGTCCAGAATCGAATTGCTGTACCGAGTATTGTGGGGACCACCCTCTCGAAGGGTGTTCGGCTAGCCAGCCCACCTGGCCCGCCGGCGCAAAAGACTAGACCCCTTCGTGCGCCGTCGATCCACCAGCTAAGCAAGCCACGCCATTTTTTGTCCCGACATCTGCGCATTCGCGATATCGCGTTCATCGACCTGAACGGATTCGTGAAAATAGAAGACCCGCTTGTCTGCATGCAACAAGCGGGTTTTTTATCGGCTGAACGATGACAAGAACGATGACAAAAGGGATGAGCGCTCCGTGAGTCGGCGCCCCGTTCAACGCGTCGTCGTCTTAGATAGGCACCCTCACCGTTTGATGATCCGGCATCTTTGTTGAATGAATGGCTTCGTTGCACCATTCATTCACCATCCAAAGAAAAACCCACCGATGTTGATCACAGCGGTGGGTCTTGGTGAAGGTCTCGATGAATCGGTGATCGCTGCGGCTACCAATGCCAGAACATCAGCCACCAGGCGCTGTCGACCACTGCAAGTGCGGCGACAAAACAGCCGAACGCGGCGAGACGCGGGATCCATGCCGTAGCGTGCCGACCGATCACACGAACCGCGAGCCATGCACTCCACAGATTGGCGATTGCCAGAATCACGAGCCGCACATCCGTCGCCCAGCTCAGATCGAGATGCTCGGCGCGCAGAATCGTCAATGTCGTCGCCGACAAGCCCAGAAATACGCCCGTGCCTGCGAGCGGAATCAAGGCCTGAGCGAAGTGATGCAAGCGCGTGAAGCGCCACGGTCCGAGTATGCGGTTACCGATTGAGAGCACAGCAAGCAGCGCCGTCCCGTACACCGCCCCCGTCGCGAGGATATAGCCAACGACCAGGCCGCCGTCGAGCCACGAGAACACATCGTTGTGATCGGGGTAATGCGTGAGCAGATACCAAGGCGCACTCGTATCGAGCGGCCACATGATATTGCGATCGATAAGCCAGCCCGCAAGGAACTGCTTGGCCTCGACGAACCACGGACTTGCCGTCCAATGGAACGCGCCGATCGCGATACCGAGCAGGCCGTAAAGGATCAGAGCCGTATCCCAGGGATTGGCTTCCTTTTCGCCATGACGAACGACTTCGGTTGCCGGCGAACGCAGGCTCAGCGTGATCGCATCGCGGTGACCACTGCATCGCGCGCACATATGGCAATCGGCATTGCCCTTCATATTGCGCAGCGGCACGAGCGGCGCGCAATTGATCGGAATCACGCGATGGCCGTGTTCGCCCTCCTTATAGGACCGTTTCCACGCGGCTTCGTCGACCTTGTAATGGAACGGGGCGAGTCGAGCGAGCAATGAGAACACGCCGTTGACCGGGCAAAGGTACTTGCACCAGACACGCTTCTCACGGCCATACAGATAGCCGACCACGATCGCCGCGGCTGTCGAACCGCCGAGCACCAGCAACACGGCCTTCGGATACTGATAGACACTGACCATTTGACCGTAAACGGTCGTCAGCGCGAACGCGACAAAAGGCCAGCCGCCCCAACGCATCCAGCGCGGGATCGCCCAGCCACGACCGAACTTGCTCGCGAACTCCGACAGCGTCCCTTCCGGACACAGCACACCGCACCAGATGCGTCCGAGCAAGACCATCGATAGCAGCACGAACGGCCACCAGATCCCCCAGAACACGAACTGCGCGAAGATCGTCAGGTTGTTCCAGATATGGGCAGTATCGTCGGGCAGCGGCGTGACTGCCGGCACGATGATCAGGATGCCGTACACGAGCACGACGACCCACTGGATCGCGCGAATCAGCTTCGCATTGCGCTGCATCCAGTCGCCGAATCGAGCGAGGCGACCTCCGCGGGCGAGTCGCGAACCCGTCAATGTGCTCATGCCGGACGCCGCTGGGGTTGTTGGGCGCCACGGACCCACCGCGTCAGCAGCCAGATCACGGCCCAGAAGACAACGTAGGCGACCAGATTGGTCATCGACGGATGCGCGCGATAGCCGGTCAGCGTCGCGACGAGTCCACCGAACGGGTGCGAGTCATCGAGAATGGCGCTCGTATCCCAAAGCGTACGGCCCGCGGGCAGCAGTTCCTTGTCGATCAGTTTGTCGACGCCGAGTTCGAACAGCCCCGCCGCGAGGAAGAACAGCATGATTTCCGTCACGCGGAAAAACGTGCGCCACGAGAAGAATTTGCCACCCAGCTGAAAGACATAAAAGCTGAGAAAGGCCAGAGCCAGACCAAGCACGATCGCGAGCAATTGCGATCCGTCGACATGGCCGTTCTGCCCAAGGCCGATGCCGTACAGGAAGATCACCGTCTCGCTGCCTTCACGCGCAATCGCGAGCGCAACCAGAATGGTGATGCTCCACCAGCTCGCCGTGCGCGTGCTGCGCTCGAGCGACGCTTCCATCTCGCGCTTGAGCGTGCGTCCGTGCTGGCGCATCCAAAGCACCATCTGCACGACCAGCACGCACGCGATGAGCACCATCGCGATCTGGAAGTAATCCTGTGCATCGCCGGACATGGCCTCGGTGAAGAACACCAGCGCGGCGCCGAGCGCCACGGCGGCCAGCACACCGAGACCCACACCGGCCCATAGATAGGGCAGACCCTTTCTCGCCGTCGCATCTCCGTTGCGCAGCCACGCATAGAGAATGCCGACCACCAGCAGCGCTTCGACGCTTTCGCGCCAGACAATGAAAAGGATCTGACCCATCGATGCTTACCTCTTTGCTTTCTTTACGTTCTCTATTTCGCGACGATCACGCCCTGGCCCGTGGCCTGGTTGAAATCGTCAAAGAACTTGTACTCGCCCGGGTCGAGCGGCGCGATCACCACAAATGACTCGCCACCCGGCGCAAGCACTTTCTCTTTACGCAACTGCACGCTCTCGAACTCGACGGCACTGGTGCCCGAGTTCTTGATCGAGATCTTGATCCGCTTGTTCGCCGGCACTTCGATACGCGTCGGCGAAACCTTGCCGTTCGCCATCGTGAGCTGGAACGTCGGCAGGTCCTCTGCATGCGCAAGCCCTGACAACGTCGCCGTCAGCGCGAGCAGCGCAATTTTGCTGTTCACTTTCATGCCGGCTCCCGAATGCGATCAATACCCGCCCTTCTTGCCGACGCCCGCGAACGGGAAGTCGTACTCGAGCGTGATGGGCTTGAACCACGGGCCCACGCCCGTTTCCTTGTCGACGTGACGGCCAAACGCCATATGGCCCGTCTGCATCGGCGGTTCGACGATCAGCTTCAGGTGGTACTTGCCCGGGCCGAACAGCTTGACGTTGTCGCCATAGTGCGGACCGTCGTTGGCCACCATCGCCATCAGATCGCCCTTGAGCGTCTGCGTCGTGCCGACCTTCGTGAGTTCGTAATGGACCTGCAGATACGGCATCCAGTCGCCTTCGGCGAAACCGGTCGGATTGTTCTTGACCGCATGGATATCCGCCTCGAGGTGGATATCCGAGTCCGATGCCTTGCGCATCATGCCTTCAGGCTCCATCGTGATCGGCTGCAGATACACCGCGCCGATTTCCATGCCGCCCTGGTTTGCATGCTGGCCGATCGGGTATTCCGCGGCCGTAGCGTTCAACGATGCGAGAGCGAATGCTCCCGCGATGACCACGCTGGTGAAACCAGCTTGTTTAGCATTTACCGTCATTCACGACTCCCCAGAATGATGCGTCGATGACGCAACGACTTGTTCTAATTGAGGATCCTTCAATCACTAGCCCCGTGACACCTGGCACGCGCGAATGTGCAAGGAAAGGTTAATGCGAACAATTCTCAATAGCGTGAAGTTTAGCACCGATCGGGGCGGCAGACAGTCAAAACATGGATTCCGAGAGGGGTAGCGGACCGTCACGTCCCCGACAACGACGAGTCGCCGACGTTTGCCCCGAACACGCGTTCGCGGAGCTTGGCGAGCTGATCCCGCGTCTGCGCCGCTTTTTCGAATTCGAGATTCTTCGCGTGATCCATCATCTGCTTCTCGAGGCGCTTGATCTCCTTCGAGAGCTGCTTCTCGCTCATATCCTCGTACTTCGCGCGTTCCTGCTCGGCCTTGAGTTCCGCCTTGGCTTCGGTCGCGTCGTAGACGCCGTCGATCAGATCCTTGATCCGCTTGACGACGCCACGCGGCTGGATGCCGTTGGCTTCGTTAAAGGCCATTTGCTTGGCGCGGCGACGCTCGGTCTCACCGATCGCACGCTGCATCGAATCGGTAATCCGGTCGGCGTAGAGAATCGCCTTGCCGTTGACGTTCCGTGCCGCCCGGCCGATCGTCTGGATCAGAGAACGTTCGGCGCGCAAGAACCCTTCCTTGTCGGCGTCGAGAATCGCCACGAGTGACACCTCGGGGATATCGAGGCCTTCGCGCAGCAAGTTGATCCCGACCAGCACATCGAAGGTCCCGATGCGCAGGTCCCGAATGATTTCCACCCGTTCGACGGTATCGATGTCGCTGTGCAGATAACGCACTTTGACGGCGTGTTCGGCGAGAAACTCCGTCAGTTGCTCGGCCATGCGCTTGGTCAGCACCGTCACGAGCACACGTTCACCGGCCTCGACGCGCGCATTGATTTCCGTCAGCACATCGTCGACCTGCGTGCGCGCAGGCCGGACTTCGATCTCAGGATCGACCAGGCCGGTCGGGCGGACCACCTGTTCGGCCACCTGCCCCGTCGTGCGCTGTTCGTAGTCGGCCGGCGTGGCCGACACGTAAACAACCTGACGCATCTTGCGCTCGAACTCACCGAACTTGAGCGGGCGATTGTCCAGCGCCGACGGCAAGCGGAATCCGTAGTCGACGAGGTTTTCCTTGCGCGCCCGGTCGCCGTTGTACATCCCGTTGAACTGGCCGATCAGCACGTGCGATTCGTCGAGCAGCATCAGCGCGTCGCGCGGCAGGTAATCGACGAGCGTCGGCGGCGGTTCCCCGGGCGCGGCGCCCGAGAAATGCCGCGAGTAGTTTTCAATGCCCTTGCAGAAGCCCAGTTCCTGGAGCATCTCGAGATCGAAGCGCGTGCGTTGCTCGAGGCGCTGCGCCTCGACGAGCTTCGCGTCGCGATGGAAAAACTCGAGCCGGTCGCGGAGTTCTTCCTTGATGGTTTCGATCGCGCGCATGACGGTATCGCGCGGCGTCACATAGTGAGACGACGGGTACACGGTAAAGCGCTGAATCTTGTTGCGCACGCGCCCCGTCAGCGGATCGAACAACTGGAGCGTCTCGATCTCGTCATCGAACAGTTCGACGCGGATCGCCATTTCCGCATGTTCCGCCGGAAAGATATCGATCGTGTCGCCGCGCACGCGGAACGCGCCGCGTTGGAAATCGGTCTCGTTGCGCGTGTACTGCATGGCGATCAGGCGCGCGATCATGTCGCGCTGGCCAATCTTGTCACCCTGACGAAGCGTCAGCACCATCTGGTGGTATTCGCTCGGGTTGCCGATACCGTAGATGGCCGATACGGTCGCGACGATCACCACGTCGCGCCGCTCGAGCAGGCTCTTGGTCGCCGACAGCCGCATCTGCTCGATGTGTTCGTTGATCGACGAGTCCTTTTCGATGAACAGGTCGCGCTGCGGAACGTAAGCTTCAGGCTGGTAGTAGTCGTAGTACGACACGAAGTACTCGACAGCGTTGCGCGGAAAGAACTCCCGGAATTCCGCGTAAAGCTGCGCGGCAAGCGTCTTGTTCGGCGCGAACACGATCGCCGGCCGTCCGAGCCGCGCGATCACATTGGCCATCGTGAATGTCTTGCCGGAGCCCGTCACGCCTAGCAGCGTCTGGAACGACAGCCCGTCTTCGATGCCCTCGACGAGCGTCTGAATCGCGGTCGGCTGGTCGCCCGCGGGCGGGAATGGCTGATAGAGCTGGTACGGAGAACCCTCGAACGATATGAATTTCGATTCGTCGAGCCCGGTATCACTTTCCCACGTGTCCGTCATCTTCGATAAAATGAGTGCGGTTGCACCCGAAATGGGCCGAATTCTGCATTCTAGCCCGTTCGTGCAATCGGGATCGTCTCCCCGCTCCCGCTACCGTGGTTCGCCTTTTTCACCTCTATCTGATCCGAGCAGGCACATGACCTTGTTTTCCGCCGTCGAACTCGCCCCGCGCGACCCGATTCTGGGCCTCAACGAAGCCTTCAATGCTGACACCCGCACGACCAAAGTGAATCTGGGCGTGGGCGTGTACACGAATGACGAAGGCAAGATTCCGCTGCTGCGGGCGGTCCGTGACGCCGAGAAAGCCCGTGTCGACGCTGCGCTGCCGCGCGGCTACCTGCCGATCGACGGTATTGCCGCCTATGACTCGGCCGTCCAGTCGATGCTGCTCGGCGCAGACTCGCCGCTGATCGCCGCTGGCCGCGTGCTGACCGCCCAGGCCCTCGGCGGCACGGGTGCGCTCAAGATCGGCGCCGACTTCCTCAAGCGCCTGAACCCGAACGCCAAGGTCGCGATCAGCGATCCGAGCTGGGAAAACCACCGCGCGCTGTTCGAAGGCGCTGGCTTCGAGGTCATCAACTACCCGTACTACGATCCGGCCACGTACGGCGTCAACTTCGCAGGCATGATCGCCGCGCTCGAGTCGTATGAAGCGGGCACGGTCGTCGTGCTACACGGCTGCTGCCACAACCCGACCGGCGCGGATATCACGACCGACCAGTGGAAGAAGGTCATCGAAGTCGTCAAGGCACGCCAGCTGGTCGCGTTTGTCGACATCGCGTACCAGGGCTTTGCTGACGGTATCGATGCAGACGCAACGGCGGTGCGCGAATTCGCGAAGGCCGACCTCGACTTCTTCGTGTCGAGCTCGTTCTCGAAGTCGTTCTCGCTGTACGGCGAACGCGTCGGCGCACTGACGATCGTCACCTCGAGCAAGGACGAATCGACGCGCGTGCTGTCGCAGCTCAAGCGTGTGATCCGCACGAACTATTCGAACCCGCCGACGCATGGCGGCTCGATCGTCGCTGCCGTGCTGAGCAGCCCCGAACTGCGTCAGACGTGGGAAACGGAACTCGGCGAAATGCGTGACCGCATTCGCACGATGCGCAACTCGCTGGTTGAAAAGCTCAAGGCTGCCGGCGCATCGCGCGACTTCAGCTTTGTCGCAAAGCAGCGCGGCATGTTCTCGTACACGGGTCTGAGCGCCGATCAGGTCGAGCGCCTGCGTTCGGAATTCGGCATCTATGCCGTCAGCACGGGCCGTATCTGCGTGGCCGCGCTGAACACGAAGAACATCGACGCGGTCGCCACCGCGATCACGGCAGTGCTGAAGTAAATCGCCGCCAGGATCGACCTCGGCTAACGAGTCGATCCACGTAGCACGACACTGCAACGGGCTGGTCCGTCATGGGCCAGCCCGTTTTTATCGTCTGCATCGGGGAGCCACGCCGCTCCACCACTTGCGTAACGCCGGCCCTTTGCAGCATGTCCGCGCGTCGCATCACCATTCGAAACGTGCCAGCCGCCCGCGACGGCTAACTATCGCGGGGCCCCGGACTCTGATGTTTCACCGCTCATCACGATGCACGTCGTGCGTGACGAATCCCGAGTCGTTTTCAGGGAAAGCGAGCCATTCAGGGTGTTCGAGCGTAGCGCGCGTATCGACCAGACCCGACTCCCAATGCTCGCGCATCGTCGAGTGGCCGAACTGGAAGTCCTTGAAGTGACCGTCGTACTCTTTGGCCTGGTAGATCAGGTGGATCACGTTATAGCGCTTGCTGCACGCAAGTTCCTCGGCGACGCGGCACCAATGATCGTTCTCGCGGACTTCGGGCGGCACCCTGCTTAGCACCTCATGCAGCACGTGCCGGAACCGTTGCGACCGCTGTAACATATCCGTGACCAGACGCGTGCGGCTCGAATACTGAATGTCCTTTTGGCGGCCACCGACGTCGGTCAGGTTATCCGGCACCGGACCCAATGCGCTCCAGAGATCGACCTGAAACGCGAGCGTGTCTCGCCGCGGCGTCGTCTGAAGTACCCGCGTGAGCGGCGTATTCGACATCAGGCCACCGTCCCAGTAGTACTCCCCATCGATCTCGACGGCCGCGAATCCCGGCGGCAACGCTCCCGACGCCATAAAGTGCTCGGCGCGCAGGCGCTGTTTCGTATTGTCGAAATACGCGAAGTTGCCGGTTTTCACATTGACCGCGCCAACCGAAACGCGAATGCCGCCGTCATTGATCCGGTCGAAGTCGCACATCTGCTCGAGTGTGGCCTTGAGCGGACGCGTGTCGTACCAGCTCGCGGTGGTCGGATCGCGCTTGGACAACGGCGAAGGCGGCGGCATGCGCGGCACGAAGAAGCCCTTCTGCCCCTCGAGCACCGTTTGCACGGCCTGCCATGTCGTAAAGCCCTTGCGGATGAAATCGCTCGCGTGAAACAGCGCCTGCTCGAGTCCGGACGGCACGGAAATGCCATACGCCGGCGTACACACGAGTTCCCAGAACTCGATGAGCCGCGACAATCTGCGCTCGGGCGGATTGCCCGCAATCAATGCGGTATTGAGCGCGCCAATCGAAATGCCGGCAATCCAGTTCGGTGCGATGCCCGCCTCTTCGAGGCCCTGATAGACACCGGCCTGATACGCGCCTAGCGCCCCGCCGCCCTGAAGCACAAGGGCAAGCGTCTCGTACGGCGGCACGGTGACGCGCTTGGCCTGATACGGCTGATCGTGTGGCGTTGCGCCTTGACGGGCGTCGTCGCCGACCACGTTGTCCTCTGTCGATTCCGCCATTACAGGCCTCCCCGATGAGCGAGTCTGCCGCGCGCGGAAGTCGGGCGACCTCCCTTTCACCGCACGACATCACCACGGCCGAGATGGCCGCGGTGCGATTCTGCTGAAACTGATAAAGCTGTTGAAGCTGATGACGCTGATGAAGCGATACCGCAACACACACACGCCGCGCTACTCGCCGCGACGCGCGTGTTGGAATAACGTTGCGCTCATTCAACTTAGTGCAAGCCGATACGCGTAGCAATCGCTCACGCACCGGCCCGCGTTGCCGCCTTGCTGCTTACTGCATGTACCAGCCGTGGCTCACGACGAACGATTGGCCCGTCAGCGCGGCGCTCGGGAACGTCGCCAGGAACAGCGTGGTCTGCGCGACGTCATCGACCGTCGTGAAGACGCCGTCGACCGTGTTGCCGAGCATGACCTTCTTGATCACTTCGTCTTCGGTAATGCCGAGTTCCTTCGCTTGCTCGGGGATCTGCTTGTCGACGAGCGGCGTGCGCACGAAGCCCGGGCAGATGACGTGCGAACGCACGTTGTGCTTCGCACCTTCCTTGGCCAGCGTGCGGCACAGACCGAGCAGGCCGTGCTTGGCCGTCACGTACGCCGACTTGAGCGGCGACGCTTCGTGCGAGTGCGCCGAGCCCATATAGATCACGACGCCGCCGCGATCGCCCTTGTACATATGCTTGATCGCAGCCTTGGTCGTCAGGAACGCGCCATCGAGGTGGATGGCCAGCATCTTCTTCCAGTCCGAGTACGCGTAGTTCTCGATCGGGTTGACGATCTGAATGCCTGCATTCGAGATCAGGATGTCCACAGAACCGAATTCCGCGGCGACCTTGTCGATACCTGCATTGACGGCGTCTTCGTCGGTGACGTTCATCGCGATCCCAATCGCTTTGCCGCCAGCCGCCTTGATCTCATCAGCGACTGCGTTCGCGCCATCGAGGTTCAGGTCGGCAATCGCGACCGCTGCGCCTGCCTTGGACAGCACAAACGCGATTTCCTTGCCAATACCGCTGGCAGCACCTGTGACCACTGCAGTCTTTCCGGCGAGTTGCGACATGGATCAATCTCCTTGGTTCGATGAATGGCATTGGAACACGATTGCGGCACCGCACACTATCCGGCCAAACGACATTGGCCATGCGGCCGGTCGCGCGGCGCGCGTGCCCGCAAGCCCCGGCCATCAAGGGGTTGCAAGCAATTCGACACGATCACGCCTGGCCATCCGGCCAGGGTGACGTTGTGTGAATCAGCGCGCTATTGTGCTCCCGCAGCGTGACATTCGCTAACCAGCACCCTCCTGAAACCGGAGTGAAAGGCGCATGGAAACGATCGATACACCGACGATGCGCGATCGGTGCGCGAAGGGTGCGGATACTTTCAGAAACCCACACTACTGAAAGGGTCTGCCCGCGAGGTCATCGTTCGCGTTTAAAGTGGCACGCGCTTGGCACAACCGAGCGCACGGGGCATGGAGTCTGCCCTCACGAAGCACCCCTTTGATTTACCTCCCCCAAACAAAGAAGGATGACATCAATGGAATACCGCCGTCTTGGCCGTTCGGGCCTTCAAGTCAGCGAACTCTCGATCGGCTCGTGGGTCACGTACGGCTCGCAGGTCGACACGCGCGCAGCGCGTGAAACGCTGGCCGCCGCGTTCGACGCCGGCATCAACTTCTTCGACAACGCCGAAGCCTATGCAGGCGGCGAGTCGGAAAAGATCATGGGCCAGGCGCTCAAGGAACTCGCATGGCCGCGTGCGAACTACGTCGTCTCGACGAAGTTCTTCTGGGGCCTCGAAAACCGTCCGAATCGCTATCACACGCTGAACCGCAAGTACCTGATGGATGCGATCGATGGTTCGCTCGCCCGCTTCCAGCTCGACTATGTCGATCTGGCGTTCTGCCACCGTCCCGATCCGAACACGCCGATCGAGGAAACCGTGTGGGCCATGAGCGACATGATCACGCGCGGCAAGGCGCAGTACTGGGGTACCTCGGAGTGGAGCGCCGAAGAGATTCGCGCGGCCTACGAAATCGCCGAGCGCCACCATCTGCACAAGCCCGTCATGGAGCAGCCGCAGTACAACCTGTTCCATCGCAAGCGTGTCGAGAACGAGTACGCACGCCTGTATGAAGACTACGGCATGGGTCTCACGACGTGGAGCCCGCTCGCTTCGGGTCTGCTGACCGGCAAGTACCGCAACGGCATTCCTTCGGGCAGCCGCGCGCAACTGCAAGGCTATGACTGGCTGCAACAGCAAGTGCTCGATCCCGTGAAGAACGAGATCGTCGGCAAGCTCGACGCGATCGCGAAGGAACTCGGCGAAACGGTCGGCACGCTCGCACTGGCATGGGTGCTCAAGAACCCGAACGTCAGCACGGTCATCACGGGTTCGTCGCGCATCGAGCAGCTGCACGAGAACCTCAAGGCCGCTGAGCTGGCCAAGCGCATCACGCCGGAAATCCAGCAGCGCATCGAAGACACGGTCGGCGATAACTACGCCTGATCGGTCGTCTCCGGAAGCAACGGTCACGCACGACGGCCGTTGCTTTGCTCGCTTGCCACCAACATCACCGCAAGGTGCCCGCCGTCGTGTCATGCCGACCGACACGGCGACGATGTGAAGGCGCGATGTCTCCTCATCCGCGCGTTTGATGCCTGTTTGTTGCGGCGTCCGCTTCTTGCTCGCCATCATCCGGGCGCGATTCGCTACTCCGGCCATCGCCTCCGGTATCAGCGGCGCACGACGCGTCTACAATAGCGACCTTTCCCGTCGCTATTGCTTCCCCCATGCTGAGTTACCGCCACGCGTTTCACGCCGGCAATCATGCCGATGTCCTCAAGCACCTGATCGTGGTCGAGGCGCTGCGGTATATGGCGCAGAAAGACAAACCCTTCTGGTACATCGACACGCATGCAGGCGCCGGCGCCTATGCGCTCGACTCCGCGCAAGCGACCAAGAATGCCGAGTTCGATACCGGGATCGGTCCGCTCTGGAACCGCAAGGATTTGCCCGAAGCCGTTGAAGCCTTTGTCGATGAAGTGCGCGCGATGAACCCCGACGGGACGCTGCGCTTCTATCCGGGCTCACCGTATCTGGCATGGCGCACATTGCGCGAGCAGGACCGCCTGCGGCTGTTCGAGCTGCATCCGACCGAAATCAACGTGCTGCGCGAGAATTTCCATGACGCGGGGCGCCGCGCCATGCTGTACGCGGGCGATGGCTTCACCGGCATCCTCGCCCTGCTGCCGCCGGCGCCACGCCGCGCGTTTGTGCTGATCGATCCGTCGTACGAAGACAAGAAAGACTACGCGCGCACGATCGACACGCTCAACGAATCGCTCAAGCGCTTCGCGACCGGCACGTACGCCGTCTGGTATCCGCAAGTCCAGCGGCCCGAGTCGCAACGCTTTCCCGAGCAGCTCAAGCGCGTGCTGCCGTCGAACTGGCTGCATGCAAGCCTGACCGTGCGCAAGCCGTCCGCGGACGGCTACGGCCTGCACGGCAGCGGCATGTTCCTGATCAATCCGCCGTATTCGCTCGTCAACGCGCTCAAGACGACCATGCCGTATCTCGTCGAACAGCTCGGCATCGACGATGGCGCGAAATTCACGCTCGAATCGAAACTGAGCTAAGGGAAATAAGGCGCGCTCGCGTCCAATGCGAAAGCATGTCGGATCGGCGTTGAGGTCGACGACACGACGGTAGCGCGATGAGTTTCCAGGCAACGTCCAGGTTGCTCAGGACGTCGCCTCTTGTGCCGCGCCGCCGATCACATCATCAATTCGACGGCGCTTTCGGCGCAGGCGCGATCCCGGTGCCGCCGCGCGTCGTCGCGTTCAGGCCCGTGGAACCGCTACGCAGACCGGTGCTCGATCCCGCATGGAGTCCGGTGCCCGCGCCGCCCGTGCCGGACGTTCCGCCCCCCTGACCGCCATACTGCCCCGGCGTCACGTTGATATACGGCACAAACGGCAGGTTGTTCGGATTGTTCTGCGAACCGTCGTCGCCCGCGGGCTTGGCCGGTGTCGCCGGTGTCGCCGGCGTGGCCGGTACGCCGGCACCCTGCCCCTTCGGACCCGGCTTGAGCGTGACGACCTTGTCGCGTTTTGCCGGATTACCCGTTACGCGGTCGTTTTTGAACGGCGCCGTCTCGTAGGTCGTCGCCGGCGCGCCGCCGCTGACGCCATTCTGGCTGTCGTAAACGACATCAGGCCGCCCGCCCGACACACTGCCCGTGCTGTCGACGACGACGGCCTGCCTGTCATTCCCCGCCGCATGCGCATGCGACGACACCAGCGCGAGTGCAGCCACAGCGGACATCATGCAGAGCGTCCAGAACCGAACGTTCGCACCCATCCCGCCAGCCGCCGCGCCCTGCGACGCCACGGCCGTTGCGCGGCCCGACGCCATGCTGTAACCGGCTGCGGCGCGACTGGTCTGGAATCTCCCCGACCCGCGCACCGCCGCCCCTTTCAAGTCCGGCGCGGCACACCACGGCGCGCCTGCCTGCTGCCCTTGCATTCCCCGATGCGTCGGACGACCTTCCATGATGACTGCCCCGAAAGCTCCAGTCTTGGTCTCTAAGCTGCCGTGGCGACGCTCGCTCGAGGTCGTTCGACAGCGACCGGTTCCTTCGACTGGTTGAGCAACCGGGTTGCCTCGAAGTATGCCGGATTCGGCGGGCGTTTGAGATAACGTCCCGCACCGCGTTCAGCGCGCAGGTCGCCGTCGGTCCAGACGAGCTTGCCTTGCGAGATCGTGTGCGCGGCGAGCCCCTGCACCTTCATGCCTTCGAAGATATTCGTGTCGACGTTCTGGTGATGCGTCTTGACCGAAATCGTCTTGGTCGCCTTCGGGTCCCAGACGACCAGATCGGCATCCGATCCGACTGCCACGGCACCCTTGCGCGGATAGAGATTGAAAATCTGCGCAGCGTTCGTCGAGGTGACCTTGACGAATTCGTTCGGCGTCAGGCGCCCGGTGTTCACCCCGTGATGCCAGATGACCGACATGCGGTCTTCGACACCGCCGGTGCCATTCGGAATCTTGGTGAAGTCGTCGCGCCCCATCGCTTTCTGCGAAGCGCAGAAGCAGCAGTGATCCGTTGCCGTCGTCTGCAGATGGCCTGCGACAAGGCCCGCCCACAATGCGTCCTGATGATGCTTGGGCCGGAACGGCGGGCTCATCACATGCGCGGCGGCACGATTCCAGTCCTTGTCACGATAGACCGATTCATCGATGACCAGATGGGCTGCGAGCACCTCGCCGAACACGCGCTGACCTTCACTGCGCGCCCGCGCAATTGCATCGAGCGCATCCTTGGCCGACACGTGCACGACATAGACCGGCACGCCGAGCACTTGCGCAATGCGGATCGCACGGTTGGCCGCCTCGCCTTCCACTTCGGGAGGACGCGACAGCGGATGAAACTCGGGACCTGTCATGCCCTTTGCGATCAGTTTGCGCTGAAGGCGGAACACGAGCTCGCCGTTTTCCGCGTGCACAGTCGGCAGTGCACCGAGTTCGAGCGCCCGTGAAAAGCTGTTCACGAGAATCTCGTCGTCGGCCATGATCGCGTTCTTGTAGGCCATGAAATGCTTGAAGCTCGACACACCGTGTTCATGCACGAGCGTGCCCATATCGCGATAGACCGAATCGTCCCACCAGGTCACCGCGACGTGAAAGCCATAGTCCGACGCGGCCTTCTGCGCCCAACCGCGCCACTCGTTGAAGGCCTCCATCAGCGGTTGCTTCGGATTCGGGATCACGAAGTCGATGATGCTCGTGGTGCCGCCCGACAGGCCCGCCGCCGTGCCCGTAAAGAAATCCTCGCTGGCCACCGTGCCCATAAAGGGCAGTTCCATATGCGTATGCGGATCGATGCCGCCCGGCATCACGTATTGGCCGCCCGCATCGACGACTTCCGCGCCGGCGGGCGCCTCGAGCCCCTCTCCGATCGCGACGATCACACCGTTATCGCATAACACGTCGGCGCGATAGCTCTGGTTCGCGTCGACGACCGTGCCCCCTCGAATCAGCAATGCCATTGCTCTGCCTCCTGGTTGCCCTTAGCGGGCCAGCCCCCACCGGCGAGACCCCGCACCCGCGCGGTCCCGCCTTCCTACAGAAACGTAATAGCGAACCGCTTATGCGTTGGCCACGCTCGGGCTCGGGCTCTTGCGCATCTTCATGAGCACGCCGTACACGACGGCTGCGATCACGAGCCCGATAAACCATGCATACGTGTAGATGCTCTTGAACATGTCCGACACGCCCGGGAACGAATCCGGGAACGCCGTGTTCAGGAAGCCCGGCACATTCGGCAACACGCCGAGCACGAGCGCGATGATCGCGGCAAGGTTCCAGCCCTTCTCGTACGAATAGATGCCGTTGTCGTCGAACAGTTCGCGATGGCTAAGCTCGGTCTTCCGGATCAGGAAGTAGTCGACAACCATGATGCCGGCGATCGGGCCCAGCAGTGCCGAATAGCCGACGAGCCAGGTGAAGATATAGCCCTGCGTCGAAGCCAGGATCTTCCACGGCATCATGATGATGGCGATGAAGGCCGTGATCAGGCCGCCTGCCTTGTACGAGATGCCCTTCGGCCACAGGCTCGAGAAGTCGTAAGCCGGGCCGACGAGATTGGCCGCGAGATTGCAGCACATCGTGTCGAGCGTCAGGATCACGAGCGCGATACCCACGCCCACACCCGTCATGCGGCTCGTCAGATCGACCGGATCCCAGATCGCCTTGCCATAGATCACGACCGTGGCCGACGTCACGATCACCGACACGACGGACAGCAGTGCCATCGGAATCGGCAGGCCGATCGTCTGGCCGACGACCTGGTCGCGCTGCGTCTTCGCAAAGCGGGTGAAGTCAGGGATGTTGAGCGCGAGCGTCGCCCAGAAGCCGACCATGGCAGTCAGGCTCGGCCAGAACGTAACCCAGAACAGGCCCGCCTTCTTGCCGCCTTCGGCGAACTGCGACGGCATCGACAACATCGTGCCGAGACCGCCCGCCTGCGCGCAAGCCCACCACACGAGCGCGATACACATGATGACCTTGACCGGCGCGGACCAGCTTTCGAGGCGACGGATCGAATCGGTGCCGTGCACGATGAAGTACAGCTGGATCGCCCAGAAGATCAGGAAGCACACCGCCTGCCCCGCCGAGATGCCGATGACCGGCAGCGGCGAACCTTGCAGAACGTTGCCGAACAGAATGTTCGCGAGCACATAGATCGCGCTGCCGCCGAGCCAGGTCTGGATGCCGTACCAGCCGCACGCGACGATCGCGCGCAACAGTGCGGGCAGCTTGGCGCCTTGCGTGCCGAACGAGCTGCGCACGAGCACCGCATACGGAATGCCGTGCTTCGCGCCGGCGTGGCCGATCAACAGCATCGGAATCAGCACGATGGCATTGCCGAGGAGCACTGTGCCCACGGCCTGCCACGGCGACATGCCCTGCTCGGTCAGACCCGCGGCGAGCATATAGGACGGAATGCACATCACCATCCCGACCCAGAGTGCCGCGAAGTGATACCAGCGCCAGGTCCGTTGTTCGGGACCGGTCGGCGCGAGGTCATCGTTATACAGCTCGCTGGCCGTCGCCAGCCCGGCCGACTGCCTGTCGTTTTGCGTCATGAGTGTGCTCCGTCAAGTGTTGGTTCGGACATTTGTTGTAGGTCTTGTTACGGTGCTGCCCTTTATGTATTTCCATCGACCCCGATGCGCATCGACGCCCTTCAATTACGACCGGCGACGACGTCGTTCGACGCTTCGATCCGTCATCGCCGTATCACTTCAAACCCTCAAACACTGCATCGACGCGGCCGCATCGCGCCGCGCCCTCAATCAAGACGACCCAAAATACGGCTGTCAAGCGGTCGATGAAGCGGTCCATCAAGCACTCCATCAAGCCGCCTTGGCATCGTCCGCCGCCTCGACGCGCATCGGGTTGTTCGGGTGCTCCGTCCAGTTGGAGTAACCGCCCTTGTCGACGCGTTCCATCGTGATGCAGGCATCGACCGGGCACACATGCATGCACAGGTTGCAGCCCACGCAGTCCGCATCGACCACCTCGAAGTGGCGTTTGCCGTCCTTGGTGCTCGTGATGGCCTGGTGCGAGGTGTCTTCGCACGCGATATGGCAGAGACCGCACTGGATGCAACGATCCTGATCGATGCGCGCCTTGATATCGTATTGAAGATTCAGGTATTGCCAATCGGTGGTATTCGCTACGGCGCGGCCCCGGAAATCGTCGAGCGTCGCATATCCCTTCGAATCCATCCAGTTCGACAGCCCGTCGACCATGTCCTCGACGATGCGAAAACCATAGTGCATGGCCGCCGTGCAGACCTGTACGCTGCCGGACCCCAAGGCAATAAATTCCGCCGCGTCGCGCCAGGTGCCGATGCCGCCAATGCCCGAGATTGGCAGGCCAGGCGTTTGCTTGTCGCGTGCGATCTCGCTGACCATATGCATGGCGATCGGCTTGACGGCCGGGCCGCAGTAGCCGCCATGCGCGCCCTTGCCGTCGACAGTCGGCGTGGGCGCCATCAGATCGAGATCGACGGTCACGATCGAATTGATCGTGTTGATCAGCGACACGCCGTCCGCGCCGCCCCGGTAAGCCGCACGTGAGCCGAGGCGGATATCGGTAATATTGGGCGTGAGTTTGACCAGGCACGGCATGCGGGTGCCTTCCTTGACCCAGCGCGTGACCATCTCGATGTATTCGGGCACCTGCCCCACGGCGGAGCCCATGCCGCGCTCCGACATGCCGTGCGGACAGCCGAAATTCAGTTCGACCGCATCAGCGCCCGTGTCTTCGACCATCGGCAGAATCGCCTTCCAGTCCGCTTCGTTGCACGGCACCATCAGCGACACGATCATGGCGCGATCGGGCCAGTCGCGCTTGATCTGGCGAATTTCCTCGAGATTGACGGCCAGCGGACGATCGGTGATCAGCTCGATATTGTTAAAGCCCGCCATACGCTGGCCATTCCACTGCGTCGCACCATAACGCGAGCTCACATTGACGACGTGGGGATCGTTGCCGAGCGTCTTCCATACGACGCCACCCCATCCGGCTTCGAACGCGCGATTGACGTTATAGGCCTTGTCGGTCGGCGGTGCCGACGCGAGCCAGAAAGGATTGGGTGAACGAATACCGGCGATCGTGCAAGTCAGGTCAGCCATAGCCATTCCTTCAATTTTTTGTTGATCTCAAGCCGCACGCGGCATCGATTCGGCCAGCGCGCGATCGATCGCTGCGGCCGCGCACTTGCCGTCTTCGACGGCTTGCACGGTCAGATCCATCCCCGTCTGCGCGCAGTCACCGCCGGCCCACACGCCGGGCAGCGATGTCGCGCAGTGCGTGTCGACTTCGATCTTTCCGCCCACGGTGGCCAACAATTCGAAGCCCTCGCCAAACGACACGAGCGTCTGGCCGATCGCCTTGAACACGGTGTCCGCGGGCACGGTGAACGTATCGCCGGTGCCCTTGAGCCGGCCTTCGTCGATGACGGTCTGCTCGAACAGCACCCCGGTCACGACACCGTCTGTTGCGAGCACACGAACGGGACGTGCGTGTTCAATGATCGTCACGCCGTTCTTCTGTGCGAATTCACGCTCGGCCCACGTTGCGCTCATCGACTCGACGCCACGCCGATAGACCATCGCCACGCTTTGCGCGCCGAGCTTGCGCGATTGAACGGCCGCATCGACCGCGGTGTTGCCGCCGCCGATGACGACAACGCGACGTCCGACGGGCAACGACGCGAGATCGCGCGTCTGCCGCAGCGTTTCGATAAAGTCGACCGCGGACGACACGCCGGCCAGTGCGTCGCCTTCGATACCGAGCGCATTGACACCGGCAAGACCGATTGCGAGAAACACCGCGTCGTAGTCGCCGCGAAGCTGATCGAGCGAGACGTCCTTGCCGAGCGCGATGCCGCACTTGAGATCGATGCCGCCGACGCTCAGCAGCCAGTCGATTTCGCGTTGCGCGAATTCATTGACGGTCTTGTAGGCCGCGATGCCGTATTCATTGAGCCCCCCGCCCTTGCCGCGCGCGTCGTAGATCGTCACGCGGTGGCCATCGAGCGCAAGCTTGTGCGCACACGCCAGTCCCGCAGGACCTGCGCCGACCACGGCGATATGACGCCCTGTGTCCGGCGCACGGCGAAACAAGGCGACGTTCTGTTCATAGACCCAGTCGGTCGCATGACGCTGAAGCGCCCCGATCTGCACGGGCTGGCTTTCCTGCGTATTGCGCACGCAGGCGCCTTCGCAGAGGATTTCCGTCGGGCAGACGCGTGCACACATGCCACCCAGCGGATTGGCTGCGAGGATTGTGGTGGCCGCGCCCTTGAGGTTTTCCGTCTGGATCTTGCGGATAAACGACGGAATGTCGATACCCGTCGGACACGCATTGATGCACGGCGCGTCATAACAGAAGTAGCACCGGTTGGCCGCAACGAGTGCCTCGTCACGCGAGAGCGGCGGCGCCACGTCGGCGAACTGATTCGCAAGCTGCTCGGCCGACAGACGGCCGGCAGCGATATCGCCGGTTTCCTTGAATCGCATAGTCTTCCTTGTGGGTGAAGGAGTGCCCCGCACGATGCATAGCCGTGCGTCTCATGTACTACTCGATGTGTGCTGCCGGAGATTCAGGTGCGCCGCAATCAGGCCTCCGATGCGCGCTCGAGGATCGCGTGCAGCAGCACATTCGCGCCCGCCTCGATCCACTCCGTCTTCGCATCCTCGACTTCGTTATGGCTGATCCCGTCGACGCACGGCACGAACACCATCGACGTCGGTGCGACCTGCGACAGGTAGCACGCGTCGTGGCCCGCTCCGGACACCATGTCACGATGCGAATAGCCGAAACGCTGTGCCGCCGCGCGGACCGAGCTCACGCAGGCAGGATCGAATTTGACGGGTGCATAGTAGAAGATCTGCTCAATGGCCATCTCGAGCTTCGCGTCGGCGACGATCTTTGCCGCGCCTTCGCGGAGTTCCGCATCCATCTGCTTGAGCACGTCGTCATCGGGATGACGGAAGTCAACCGTGAAGAACACACGGCCAGGGATCACGTTGCGTGAATTCGGGTAGACCTGCATCATGCCGACCGTCGCACACGCGAACGGTGCGTGCGCGAGACCGATACGATTCACGAGATCGACAATGCGAGACGCGCCAAGCAAGGCATCGCGCCGGCGATTCATCGGTGTCGGGCCCGCATGCGATTCCTGGCCCGTCAACACGATCTCGTACCAGCGCTGACCCTGCGCATCCGTCACGACACCGATCGTCTTGTCCTCGACTTCAAGGATCGGCCCCTGCTCGATATGCAGTTCGAACGCGGCGTGAATCGGACGGCCGCCGACCGGCAGATCGCCCGCATAGCCGATCCGTTCGAGTTCCTCGCCCATCGTCTTGCCATCGACGTCCTTGCGCGACAGACCATATTCGAGCGTGAACACGCCCGCGAACACACCGGATGCGACCATCGCGGGCGCGAAACGCGAGCCCTCTTCATTGGTCCAGATCACGGCTTCGACAGGACGCTCGGTTTCAATGCCGAGGTCATTGAGTGTGCGGATGACTTCAAGACCGCCGAGCACACCGTAGATGCCGTCGAAACGGCCACCCGTAGGCTGGGAGTCGGCATGCGAACCGGTCACGACCGGCGGCAGCGCATCGTTGCGGCCTTTGCGGCGCATAAACACATTGCCCATCTTGTCGACGCTGACTGTGCAACCGGCTTCACGCGCCCATTTGACGATCAGGTCGCGGCCCTGCTTGTCGAGATCGGTCAGCGCGAGGCGGCACACACCGCCCTTGGCCGTTGCTCCGATCTTGGCCATCTCCATCAAGCTGCTCCATAGACGCGCGCCATTGACACGGGTGGCGGTCGTCAATGCTGCTTCGGTCACTGCGTTCATCCGCATCTCCTTGTGGGGGTGGGCGCCGTATCGAAGTCCGGGCGACCGCGCATTGCGCAGCCACCCTCACTTCTCTACGACGGATACCGTGGCAGGCCACGGCACCGGAATGGCGTTCTTGCGAGCGGCGTCGCCCTCGTGATGAGCACTCGGCACAGTCGAGGTGCAGCAGCGCACCCGTCGCAATCAGACATTTCCGCAGCGGCTTCGAGTCGTTTTCCAATCCTGTCCGCTTGGACAGGTTGTAGACGATTTTTCGAGCGATTTCAAAGCTATATCGATGTCGCGCTGCAACGTAGACCTACGCGAGAACCATGCCAATTCGCGCGTTTCTGGCGTATACCCCGACGCACGCAGATGAGCGCATCGGCGAATGCATATGAGCAGGCGTCGCGCAGGTGAAGCGCGTGCGAGCGACTACAATGACCTTCAGCTGATTTGTGCGTGACGCGGAAACCAATCGGCCCATGCGGCCGTCATGGACTTGAGGTAGCGTTCATGGTGTTTCTCCCGAATCCGAAAGACCCAATGCCATGCGTGAAGAAGACATCGAGGTTGTCGCCCCTTGCGCGGCAGAAGCCGTAGACCCGGCTGCTCAGACAGAAAAGACCGACGCAAAACCGCGGCGTCGAAAGGCGCAGATTCGCGAAAGCAATGAGGCGCAGCTGCTCGCGTGCGCGGAAGCGGTGTTTGCCGAGAAGGGATTCGATGGGGCGAGCACGTCGATGATTGCGGAGCGCGCGGGTTTGCCGAAGGCCAACCTGCACTACTACTTTCCGACGAAGCTGCATCTGTACCGGCGCGTGCTCGAAGACTTGTTCGAAGACTGGCACAAGGCCGCGAACACCTTCGACGCGAGCGACGATCCCGTTGCGGCCATCGGCGGCTACGTGCGCACGAAGATGGCGCTATCGCGCCGGCGGCCCCTCGGTTCGAAGGTGTGGGCCAATGAAATCATCCACGGCGCGACGCATATGCGCGACATTCTCGTCGAGCGCGTCAAACCCTGGATGGATACCCGCATCGTGGTGATCAACGACTGGATTGCCGAAGGTTTGCTTGCGCCGATCGATCCGCAAGCGCTGCTTTTCATGATCTGGGCGACTACGCAGCACTACGCTGACTTCGAAGCGCAGATTCGCGCGCTGTCCGGTCCGCGCAAGCTCAACCCGCAGACATTTGGCGAAACGACGGAACAAGTCGTGGACATGATCATTCGCGCATGCGGCGCACGCACACTCGCGTGCAACGAGAGTCCGCGCGCCTCCGCGATCGGCTGACGCGCCGGATTCGCCGCACCGCATCTTCACGTATTCACCGTCTCGCTGCGAAATCGGTCTTCGGCGAGGATGTCGCTCGCCGCGCCGTGCAGCACGCGCGCACGGTGCAAGCGGTGCATCGCGCTTCGGCTCAGTATCGATCTATGTCAAACGCCATTCTCGACCACCTCGCTTTTCCGAGCTTCAACGCTGCGGCGACGCATCGCTTCTATACGGAAGTGATGGGTCTGCGGCTTGTGCGCGCCTCGAGCGGCGTGAGTGCGCAGTGGCACCGGCCGTACTTGTTGTTTTCGTACGAGCTCGGCAATGGGACGACGTTGGGGTTTTTCGAGTTCGAGGGCATTGAACGCCCCGAATCGGATGATTTGCCACGCGATATCCGGCACGTCGGACTCAGCGTTCCGAGCGCGGCGGACTTTGATCAATGGCTCGCGAAACTCGATCGATGTGGCGTCGAGTATGCGATTGAACGGCATGTCGATGGCCGACACGCCTTCTTTTGCGATCCGAACGGGGTGATGTTCGAGATCACGGTGGCGGCGGCCGAAGCAACGGCCAGCAAACGCGCGCCGACGCCTCAAAAAGTCATCGAGCAATGGATCGATGAACGCAAGCAACGCCAGGGGGCGTGATCGGCCAGGCGGCCTGATCCGTCGCGTGTTTTGCGGTGTCGACTCACGCCGTAGCTGGATACACGCAGCTGCGTCGACATCACGCTGAACGCTACCCGCGGGACGTCGCGGTCGAAAAACTTTGACGCCTTGTGCGGCATTCGCTTACGCGGTGCCGCCTCGCGCTGCACGATGCCTGATGCATCGCGCCGAGCGCGGCCTATTGCTGCCTGTCGCGGCTTAGCGCGAATTCCAGCCGTTCTTGTCGTACGTGCGGATACGGTCTTCCAGATCGTAGATATCGCGCGACGAGGCGAGCAGCGCTTCACGGCGCTTGCGTTCAGCCTTTTCGAACCAGGCGTTGAGCAGGACGAGGAACGGTGCAAACATGGCCTTTCTCCGGTTGAGGAGTCTTCCGGGGCATCCCTCAAGACTCCGGTCATTCCCGTAAGGGAAATCCCTAATGACTATCGTTAAGTCGAAGTATAGAGAGATTGGTGCAGCGCATGATGAATTCGCGGCATGCTTTGCATAGCCGTTCGGAATGATATGTTCCGGTGAATCGATGCCCGAATCGAAGCGGCGCGAGTGAATTTATTTTTTTACTTTAAAAACAAAGATTTATTTTAAATTCACTCGCCAATTCCGTTCGACTTCGCACCAGGTTGTGCGCCACGACCGCACTTTCGGGCCGTGCGGATCGATCACGGTGCAGCGCATCAGATCGTCTTAGCGGGCCAGCGCGTCCGTCTGCGTTGCGCAGGCGCCACATTCCTCGCCCGCGATCAGGCCGCTCCCGTCGGCGAGACCTTCAAGAATCGGGCAATCGGGTCGGCCGTCGCCATGACAGGTCGACGCGAGGTGCGCGAGCGCATCGCGCATGGACGCCATCTCGGCGATTCGCCGGTTCAGATCATCGACATGTGACAGCGCAATCGCCTTGACCTCGGCGCTCGCACGCTCGCGGTCCTGCCAGAGGCCGAGCAGTCGCCGCACATCCTCGATCCCAAACCCGAGATGCCGGGCCTGCCGGATAAAGCGCAAATGATGGAGATCGTCCTCTCGATAGATCCGATACCCCGCTTCCGTGCGTGACGTCGGATCCACGAGCCCGATGCTTTCGTAGTAGCGGATCATCTTGGCGCTCAAGCCAACCGCCTTCGCCGCTTGTCCGATATTCATGTGACCGCTCCTCAATCGTTCCGGCGCTGCCTTGCCTCGCCTCGCCTTCGCCCCACTTGAAGCCCCCAAGCGGCCACTTGAGAGGCCATCACACGCGCAGCCCAAAGGACCACGCGCAATGCAAAGCCCAAAGACCGCTCAATGACCGCGCGCGGGCCGCCATCTCCGCAACCACAAGGCATTGACGACGACGCAGACGCTGCTCGCCGCCATCGCCCCGCCCGCGACAACCGGCGTCAGGAGCCCGAACACGGCCAACGGAATGCCGACCACGTTGTAGATAAAGGCCCAGAACAGGTTTTGCCGGATCTTGCTATACGTGCGACGCGAGATATCCAGTGCGTCCGCGACACGCGACAAATCGCCGCGCATCAGCGTGATGCCGGCCGCATGCATCGCGACATCGGTACCGCTCGCGAGTGCAATACCCACGTCGGCCGCGGCCAGCGCAGGGGCATCGTTGATGCCGTCCCCGACCATCGCGGTGACCGCCCCGCCCGTGCGCGCCTCGACCACGCGCGCCGCCTTATGAGCGGGCAAGAGTTCCGCTTCGACGTGATCGATGCCCAGGGCGTCAGCAATCCGGGCGGCGGCCGGCGCGTTATCGCCGGTCAGCATCGCGCAACGCACGCCGAGACGGTGCAAGCGACCGATCGCGTCGAGCGCGCTCGGTCGGATCGTATCGGCGAACGCGAACCAGCCAAGCACGCGCGGCAACGGCGCGGTTTCGGCAAGCCACGACACCGTGTGCCCGTCGTCCTGATGCATGTGCACGGCTTCGACAAGCGACGGCGACAACGGAATATGCGCATCCTGAAGCGCCTGCCGGTTGCCGAACACGAGACTGCGTTCGCCGACGTTCGCCGCGACCCCGCGGCCCGCAAGGGCACGCACCTGAGAGGCCGCCTGGTCCGACGGCTGAGCCGCATAATCCTCGGCGGCATCGATCACGGCCCGAGCAAGCGGATGGCTGCTGCCGCGCTGCACTTCCGCTGCGAGAGACAGCAGTTCGCCGCGCGTGATGTTCGCCACGCGATCGAAGCCGATCACACGCGGACGACCGACCGTCAACGTGCCCGTCTTGTCGAAACCAACCCAGTTGACGCGGTGCGCGAGCTCGAGCGCGTTTGCATCCTTGATCAGGATCCCGAACCGTGCCGCCACGCCGGTACCCGACATGATCGCCACCGGCGTGGCGAGTCCGAGTGCGCACGGACATGCGATCACCAGCACCGACACCGCACGGATAATCGCAACCGGCCAGCCCGCGCCGGCCCACACCCAACCGACCAGCGTGACGAGCGCAATGCCAATCACAACCGGCACGAACACCGCGGCGACCCGATCGACGAGACGCTGGATCGGCGCCTTCGCCGTCTGCGCGTCCTCAACCAGTCGAATGATTTTTTCGAGCGCCGTCTGAGCGCCGACCGCATCGACGCGCACGCGCAGCAGCGATTCGCCATTGATCGAACCGCCGGTCAGCCGGTCGCCCGGCCGCTTCTCGACCGGCACGCTTTCTCCGGTCAGCATCGATTCATCGACGGCGCCTGCGCCCGACTCGACGCGTCCGTCGACGGGAATGCGTTGCCCCGGCAGGACAATCGCGAGATCGCCGACGCGCACCTCAGCGAGCGCAATATCCGCCTCTTCGCCATGACGCACGACGCGCGCATGCGAAGGACGCAGCGCCTGGAGCGCCCGAATGGCCGCGGCCGTCTGCCGCCGCGCACGCCGTTCGAGCCATTTGCCGAACAGCACGAGCGTGATCACGATCGCCGAGGCTTCGAAATACAAGGCCGGCATCGCACTTCCACTGGCGCTGAGCCACTCGACCACGCTAAGCCCGTAGGCCGCCGACGTGCCGAGTGCAACCAGCAGATCCATATTGCCCGAGCCCGCGCGCAGCGCACCCCACCCGGCCCGATAGAAACGCGCGCCGAGCCAGAACTGAACCGGTGTGGCCAGCGCGAACTGCAGCCATGCCGGCCACATCGCATGGATACCGAACAGTTCCGCACCCATGGGAATCGCGAGCGGCAACGACAGAATGGCGGCGATCAGCACGCGGATGGCTTCGCGCCGCTCGCCTTCGGCACGCTCGGTTTCCGCTTCGTCCGCTTTACCCTCGGCGGGCGTATGGGTATCGACACGCGCTTCGTAACCCGCCTTGCCGATCACGGCGAGCAGCGTGTTGACCGGCACGCCGGCCTCGAATTCAACGCGGGCGCGCTCGGTGGCGAGGTTGACGCTCGCGGCGCTGACGCCGGGCGTTTTCTTGAGCACGCGCTCGACCCGTGCGACGCACGACGCACACGTCATACCATCGACGACGAGATCGACGGTCTCACGCGCCACGGGCGCGGTCGTACGCGGGGGTTGGAGGGTTTCACTGCTCATGACCAATTCCTGCCTGGTATTGCTGGATGTGAGGCGATCGTACACGTTCCCATGATGGGAAGGTCAACGCTCATTTTTACAGCAATTCGGCGGAGTGTTCAGCTCAGCGCCCGGTCAATCCCAGTTGATATCGATGCCGAGCACGTAGCGGCGCCCGTCACGTTCGGCGGCGATGGCCATCGTGACGCACATATAGTTGCCGCTGATCGACAGATAGGGGAACGTGGCGATGATCTTGCCCGGCGAAGCCATCGCTTCGCGGAAGTACGCACGGCTTTCCCAGTTCGCCCCGCTCTCCTCATCGAGCGGCAGGAACCGCGCAACGTGAACACCACGCGAATAGACGTGGCCAAATTGCATACCATCCTGATCGACGTTGTAGCAACGCACGGCCGCTTCATGATCGAGCATGACTGCAGCGATCTCGGACTCGGGTGCGCGTTGCAGGAACAGATCGACCGCCCGCAGAAGCGCCGTGCGATGCGGCGCGAGACTCGCTTCACGCAAGCCATTGCGACGCGTGTGCTCGGCCGTCGTCTCCGCGCGCATGATCTCGAGACGCGGCAGCACGCGTTCAAGTCGCGTCACTTCCGGCGATGGCATACCAAAGAAGAAACCTTGCGCGAGGTCCGAGCCCGCGTCGAGTGCGATCGACGCTTCGACCGCCGTCTCGATGCCTTCCGCGACGACGAGCGTACCGATCTCATGCAGCATCGAAATCATCGTCGGCAACACGCGGCGGATCGCACGATCCTGCGTGGCTTTCACGATCAGCCGCCGATCGAGCTTGATCAGATCGGGCTTCAGATCGAGCACACGATCGAGATTCGAATGGCCGGCGCCGAAGTCATCGAGCGCAATCACAAAGCCAAAACCGCGCAGCTCGGCAATCGCGCGCTCGAGCTGACCAGGCAGATCGGGGCGATCGAGCGGCGTTTCGAGCAGTTCGACGACGATCTGTCGCGGTGCGAGATTGTGAGCACCTGTCCGGCCCACGAGCGCCTGCGCAAAGTCAGGCTCGACGATCGACTCGGGACGCACGTTCAGAAACAGCCAGTCGCGCCCGGACGACAACCGCGCGAACGTGGGGATATGAATCTTCTGGCATGCCGTGTCGAGCCGCACGAGCTCGCCGACATGGGCAGCACGCTGAAACAGCTCATAGGGACTGACCGCGCGTCCGTCCTGCGCGAGCGAAGCGCGCACGAGCGCTTCGTACCCGACCACACGCTGATGAATCAGCCCGACGATCGGCTGGAAGGCCGTCTCGAGCCGAAACTCATCCCCGTGCGTGCCGAGCGATATACCGGCCGAATGCCGTAGTACGCCCGTCATGTCGATGCGCTCTCCTGTTGTCCCTGTTGTCCCGGATCTTGGCGACGGATCAACGATCCACGCGACTTCTTATATCAACGGCAATCATGCGCGTTCCTTTAGCATTCACGATGAACGCTTAACGAACCCTGAAAGAAGGGCTTGAGTTTGCCACAATGGCAAGGTTCACAATATTCGTTGTCTGCTGTTTGAACGATTTATTCGGATTGGTTAAGGAGTTAAACGATGGTCGCGATGGTCGAATTGAAGGTTGAAGGGATGAGCTGCCAGCATTGCGTGGCGTCGGTCACGAAAGCAGTACAGGCGCTCGATCAAAAGGCATCGGTCAGGGTCGAATTGTCCAATGGGCATGTGTCGGTAGATACATCGGCGTCGCGCGAGGCACTCGCCGCAGCGATCGAAGATGCTGGCTACACCGTGCTCGCATGAGTAGCCGCACTGACTTGCCGGAGGAATCCGGATTCGCAAGACGATTGCGTGTGGCGGTGCTCGGCGCATCCGGGCTGCTCGGACGGGAGGTGTTCACCGAACTCGCGCAAGACGGACGGTTCGACGTGACAGGCACGGCGTTCAGCCGCACGCGCGCGGGCCTGGTGTCGCTGGATCTGACCGATGCCGACGCGGTAGAGCAATTCTTCGATGCGTATCGCCCGGACGCGGTGGTGCTCGCCGCGGCTGAACGACGCCCGGACGTCTGTGAGAAGACGCCGGAACGCGCGCATGCACTCAACGTCGGTGCGGTCGGGACGGTCGCACGCATCGCACGCCGCCATGGCAGCTGGATGCTGTCGATCTCGACCGACTATGTGTTCGACGGCAGCGCCGCGCCCTATCGTCCCGATGCACAGCCCAACCCGCTCAATGCATACGGTCGCGGCAAGCTCGAAGGCGAGCACGCACTTGCATCCCTTAACCCGGATGCGTGCGTATTGCGACTGCCCTTGTTATACGGACCACTCGAGGCCATCGACGAATCCGCCGCGACGAGTTTCATCCCGGCACTTCGGGCAGCCAGTGCGGCGCAACCGGCTGTGATTGACGACTGGGCGATTCGCTATCCGACGCTGACGACCGATGTGGCCGTTGTGATCCGCCAGTTGCTCGAGCGCGTGATCGACGGCATGCCCGTGCGCGGCATTCATCATTGGTCCGGCGGCGAAGCGATGACGAAGTACGACATTGCCCTCGCCCTGGCGTCGCGCCTGAGCCTCGACCCCACGCATATCATCGCGCAGTCCACGCCCGCAGACGCAACGCCAAGACCCTACGACTGCCACCTCGACAGTGCGTCGCTCGAGTTGCACGGCATCGGGCAACGCACACCGTTCGCCATCGGTCTCGAGCGCGTTCTTGAAGGGTTGCAACAACAGGTCGACTGATCGGCGTAGACGGAATGAGGGACATGCGCGGGCAGTTCGTGCAAGCCGCAACGGGCGGAGGCTGCGATAGTGCGACTCGAAATCGCCCTCTCGGAGCCGACGCCGTTCGGTCCGCCATCGCTCATGCCCGGATTTATACCCAGCCCTACCGACACACGCGGCACCCTTCGCGCTTCGTCCGCCCGACTCGCCCGGCACACGTGCAGTCAGTGCCGGAGCAACGCATCGAATGAGCCGCTACGCCCGATACTTCCGGTCGATCCCGGAACGCGATGCCTGATTGACTGGGACGCGCGGGAGAACCGGCTCGTCAATGTCTCGCTCTGCGGGCTGTCAGACAAAAACGGCAATCGGCTCGTGCACCATGCCGAGTTTCAGGCAAGTGCCGTCGTCAGAGAATGGTCGAGTAAGACTTTCAGGGCGCCGGACAAAGCGACCATCATTCGCGCGCTCATCAAGCATTCGGATCTTGATGCCGTCAATTGCTACGGACAGAACCCGCTGCATACGCATGCGCTCTACAGCGTACGCACAGCCAATTTTGCGTTCTTTGATGCGCTGTACGTGTTGCGCCCCGATCGTCTTGCGGATCTGCTCAGGGCGCGTGATCACGACGGCAATACCGTCCTGAATGCAGCGTCGTCGTGGACTGTCGATGAAGACGCCTGTCTGAACTTCGATCTTGGGCTCGTGCGCCTCCTGACCGGTCCGTTCGCACACATTGACACGAACATTCGCGACGCTTTGCGATGCACCGCGATCGTTCCGAACGATCTCGCGATGACGCCACTCAAGCAGTACATGTCCCTGATCGCCACCCCCGCGGATATTCATGCGGGTTACCTGGAATGGCTGATGGATGCGGGCGCCGACCCGCACACGACCGACAATTGCGGTCGTACCTTACTGCACGTCTTTGCGGAAACGAGTACCCATGCGGTCGATTTATCTTCATTGTCCCGACGCGCCATCGAAGCGGGTGTTCACCCTGCGCAGCTCGACGATTTCGGTCAAACCGCACTGCATAGTGCGGCGTCCAATGAATGGTGTTCGGCAGAACTGATCCAACTACTTGTCCGGCATTGCACCGGCTTCGACCCCTTCACCTTGAAAAACTGCGATGGCCATACGCCAATAGCCGTTGCGAAAGCGTGCGGGTATCACCGCGTTGCGCACCTGATTGCCTCGGCGTGTATGCCGAAGACGTCGGCCTGACACCCTTTGCGACACGATGGAAGCGGATATCCGTTCTTCGTGCCGTACATGAAGAGCGAGAGCCTTGAACGAATCGCAACGATATAGTCGCAGCAGGCGTAGGCCGTCGCCTCAATGAAAATTTCGACTTCGTGTCGCGAGCTGCCCGAGCAGCGGCGTGTGATCGACCAGCCGCTGCGCAATCAGGTTGGTCACTTCGCCTTCTCGCTGCCAGGTGCCGAATACGCCGAGCAACTGGGCACTGAGTACCTCCTTGCGCTGGCGCTCGATCAATCCGGGCCAGATGATCACGTTGATCGAACCGGTCTCGTCTTCGAGCGAAATAAAGATCGTCCCGCTGGCAGTGTCGGGACGTTGACGTACCGTCACGATGCCACATGCGCGCGCAAGCCTGCCGTTCGGATAGGTCGATAACTCGTCAGCCGTCTTGAAGCGCAGCGATGCAAGATGATTCCTCAGCAGCGACATCGGATGACGGTTCAGCGTGAGCCCGATGCTTGCATAGTCATCGACGATTTCACGCCCCTCTTTCGCATGGGGCAACACCAGCGGCGCTTCGTCGATCGGCGCATCACGCAGCAGTTTCGTTGTCCCTTGTTGAGCCGTCACGGCCCACCACGCTTGCCTGCGATGTCCGGCCAATGCCTTAAGCGCATCGGCCGCGGCGAGCGCTTCGAGCTCGAGCCGCGACAAGGCCGCGCGCCGCGCAAGATCGTCGACATTGATAAACGGTGCACGCTGTCGTGCGGCCATGATGCGTTCAGCCGCGACTTGCGAGAAGCCCTTGACCAGATTGAGCCCGAGCCGCACCGCAGGCCCCTGCTCGCCAAATGTCTTCGCGAGGTTCCAATAGCGGCGCACGCTGCGCCTGGGCAAACGATCGGCAACCGGCAACGCAAACGGTGTCGTCCCCGGACGGCGGTAATCGAAATCCGGCTGGGGTCCATGACAGGTGTCGGCAAACGCAGCCGCCTGCGCACGCGCTCGCGTTGGCGCATCGTCGACGACTTCGAAGCTCGCTTCCCAGTCGCTCGTCGTCACATCGGGCGGCAATACCGTCACGCCATGACGCCGCGCATCCTGCACGAGTTGCGACGGCGAATAAAAACCGAGCGGCTGGCTATTGAGCAGCGCAGCCAGGAACGCCGCGGGCTCATGTCGCTTGATCCACGCGCTGTGATAGCACAGCAATGCAAAACTCGCCGCATGGCTCTCCGGAAAACCGTAGTCGCCAAACCCTTCGATCTGTTTGCAAATCCGTTCGGCAAAGGAACGCTCATAGCCATGACTGAGCATGCCTTCCATCAGCTCGTCCTGATACTGATCGAGATGCCCCTTGCGCTTCCATGCCGCCATTGCGCGACGCAGGCCATCGGCCTTTTCAGCCGAGAACCCTGCCGCCAGCATCGACAGATGCATGACCTGCTCCTGAAACACAGGCACACCAAGCGTGCGTTCGAGCGCCGGTTTCACTTCGTCCTTCGGATAGTCGACACGTTCGAGTCCCTGCCGGCGACGCAGATACGGATGCACCATCCCGCCCTGAATCGGTCCCGGACGCACGATGGCCACCTGAACCACAAGGTCGTAATACGTCTGCGGACGCAAACGCGGCAGCATGCCCTGCTGCGCGCGCGATTCGATCTGGAACACACCCGTCGTATCCGCATGCGAACACATCTCGTACGTGTCGAGATCTTCGACCGGAATATCCTGCTGCCGGAACTCGGGCAATCCGCGCCGCAGCGCGACAAACTCGAGCGCGCGCCGGATGGCCGACAGCATGCCGAGCGCAAGCACATCCATCTTGAGCAGACCCAGCGCTTCGATATCGTCCTTGTCCCACTGGATCACGTTGCGCTCTTCCATCGCCGCGTTCTCGATCGGCACGAGACGCGAGAGCTTGTCGCGCGCGATGACAAAGCCGCCGACGTGCTGCGACAAATGCCTCGGAAAACCGCGCAAGGCGCCGGCCAGCTCGGCCAGATGCCGCGTGACGGGCGAACCGGGATCGAAGCCCGCTTCAGCGAGGCGATCGGGCATCTCCGCCGTGCCGTCCCACCATTGATGCGTTTGTGCGATCCGCTCAACGAGTTGCGCGTCGAGACCGAGCGCCTTGCCGACATCGCGCAACGCACTGCGCGTGCGATAGCTCGCAAGCGACGCCGCGAGTGCGGCGCGATGCCGGCCATATTTCTCGTAGATATGCTGGATCACTTCCTCGCGCCGCTGATGCTCGAAGTCGACGTCGATATCGGGCGGCTCCTTGCGCGCACGCGAGATAAAGCGCTCGACGAGCATCGACATGCTGACCGGGTCAATCTCCGTGATACCAAGGCAGTAACAGATCACCGAGTTCGCTGCCGACCCGCGGCCCTGACACAGGATCTTGCGCTCTTTGGCGAACGCGACGATCTCATGGACCGTCAGGAAATACGGCTCATAGCCGAGTTCCGCGACAAGCGCGAGTTCGTGTTCAATCTGCTTCGAACGCTTGGGCGTCAGGCCGTCGGGCCAGCGTACCTTCGTGCCTTCCATAACAAGATCGCGCAGATGTTGCGCAGGCGTCTTGCCGGGTGGCACAAGCTCATCGGGATATTCGTAGCGCAGCTCATTGAGCGAGAAGTGGCAACGCGAGGCAATCGTCTGCGTCGCCGCGAGCAGATCGGGCGGATACAGCTCGACGAGCCGCTCGAGCGGGCGCAGATGCCGCTCGCCGTTCGCCTCGAGTGCAAAGCCGCATTCGTGCAGCGGCGTATTCAGGCGAATCGCAGTCAGCGTGTCCTGCAGCCGCTTGCGTGAGCGCACATGCATCAGCGCGCCGCCGGCCGCGACCAGCGGCACACTCGTCAGCGTCGAGATCGTGCGCAGCGTTTGCAGACGCATCGCGTCCTCGCCCGTCTGCCAGGCTTCGAAACCGATCCAGCATCGGCCGGGCGCCCAGCTTGCGAGCCAGTGCGCGCGGTCGAGCACCTCGGATGCATCGTCGTCCGGCGAAGGCACGAGCAGCACCAGGCAATCGGGCAGACCCGCCAGATGGGCATACTCGCCCGACGGCGCGACGAAATCACCGGGCTCGAGCCAGTAGCGGCCTTTCTCCGTACGCATACGCGCACATGTGATCAGCTCGGAAAGGTTACCGTAGCCGTTACGATTGACCGCCAATACGACCAGCGTGCACCACGGATTGCCCGCAGCATCGACGACGCGCAGCTCGCTGCCGATCAGCAACTTGATCGGCTGCTCGCGTGCGGCCACGTGCGCACGCACGACACCCGAGAGCGAGCATTCGTCCGTCAGCGCGAGCGCGGTATAGCCGAGCTGGACCGCGCGCTCGATGAGCTCGTCCGGATGCGACGCGCCGCGCAGGAACGAATAGTTCGACAGGCAATGGAGTTCGGCGTACTGCATCGTATATCTGCTCAGTACGTCCGCTTAATGCGTTCGCCTGGTATGTGCGCTCATACAGCGAACACCGCAGCAGCAAAGGTCTGCGGGCGCGACGGATACGCCTTCTCCACTGAAGCGCGTCAGCTTCTTCACAGGACTCATCCGAACACCCCATGCAGGTACCAGACCGGTCCATCGTGTTCGCTGCTGGCCACGCGTTCGCGGTAGACCCAGTACAGCGTCGCATCGTCGGCGCTCACGACAAAGTAATCGCGCGTGGCGCCCTGACCATCCCACCATCCGGCTTCGATGCATTCGGGTCCGGACACGATCTGCATCATGCTTCGGTAGTACGGCAAGCCCTGCCGCGTCGCAAGTTTCAACGGCTCGGGCAGTAACCAGATCGGCCGCGGAGACACCGGAGCGAGCGGCATCACCAGACCATGCGGCCCATCGAGCCGGCCATTGAGCCGCCGGCGTTTGCCTGATGAGGTCGAGGGGCCCATGCCCTTCTTCGGAGGTGGCGCAGGAACGTGTGCAGCCGAACGTGTCGCGACATTAGCCGCGGCGCTGACCGGGGTCTTGCTCGTGTTACCTGTTCCGCGGGTGGCTGCGTTGATGCTCGACGTCGCTGATGCTCCACGTCGAAGCGCCACTTCCTGCTCAATCGCGCGCTGAGCCGCAAAACGACGCTCTGCGCCACGCCGCGCCTTCGCGGCTTTCGCTGTCTGCGCCGTTTTCGATGTCGCGCCAATCGCATAAGGCGCGCGCGTCATCGCCGACTCGGGTCGATGATCAGCCTGCAGCGCGACCTCGCGAACCTTCTCGGCACCCAGCCTCGCAACCAGCCGCTCAAGCAGGCGCGCCATCGCTTCATTCCCCGCTTCACCACCTGCTTCGAGCGGAAACAGCGTGTCGGTCGGCGCCTCGTAGTCGCTGACCTCGTCGGCGCTCAGATGAAGCTCGATGACCGGCGCGATCAGCTCGGTGCGCTGCAGCTTCTCGCGGCTCATCAGCACGAGATGCTCGAGATCGCGGGCCGGCGTCGACCATGCAATCGTGAGCATCGATGCACGCGGATCGCCCAGCCGTGCGGTCTCATGCACGAGCCTCAACGTGAAGCGGCTTACCCCCGAATGCCGCGCCGTCAACCAACCCACGAGCTGTTGAAGCAACCGGCGTACGGCAAACAACAAGGCTTCGGCCTGCTCGACCCGCGCCATGAGTTCGAGCCTCGCTTCGAAGATGGCGGGCGGCTCGAAATACTGACGCGGATCCGGTGCTTCGCCATACGTCTGCGCAAGCGTATCGAGCAACCCACGTCCGAAGCGCCGCGTGATGCCGCCACGCGGCAAACGACGCACCGCGCCCAATGTGTCGCAACCGATCTGCGAAAGACCATCAAGATGCGCGGCGGCCGCCGGCAGCAACATCACGGGAATGCCGTCGAGCGTGGGCGAGAGCCGGATGGGTTTGACGACACGCGGTGCGCGCCGGCCATACACACCGGCTTGTGCAAACAGCCACGCGGCCCACGGCGTCGGCGCACAGGAAAGCACGGCCCGATGCCCGCTCGCATCGAGCGTGGCCACCAGCCGGTGCCATAGCGCGCGCAATCCACCGAACAAACGCAGGCTCGCCGTCACATCGAGCAGGATCGTATGTGCGCCGGCCAGCACGACCTGCGGCGTATAGACACACAGCGCGAGCGCGACCGCTTCGAACGCACGAAGCTCGCGAGCCGGGTCAGGGTTCAGGCATTCAAGGTTCGGCGCGAGCGCAAGTGCATGCGATCGCGCGAAACCGCGACGCACACCAAGCGCATGCGCCTGTGCGTCGGCCAATGCGACGCGAGCGCGCTCGAGCAGCGCATAGGGACGACCCACCGCACCGCCCTCCTCTTGTCCATCAGACCACAGAGGTCGTACCGCTTCGAGTGGCAGCAGCGGCAGGTGCACCGCGATCCACACCATGATCGATCTCCGCAACGTCAGGACTTTCAGGAATATCAGCGACAAACGGGGCAACGCGCACCGGCAAGGTCACCCATAACGGCACAGCCATCGCAGGCCCGCGGCGCTTGACGATATCGATGCGCAGACCCGCGCGTTCGAGACCATCGGCTGCGGCCGTTCGGACATGCATGGACTCGTGGGCTCGCAGTGGGCTCTGTGCTTGACCTTGCTGCTGACCCTGCGTTTGCCCTGGCTGCTGACCGCGTTGTTGCCTCTGCTGTTGGCCTCGCCGCTGTCCCCACTCGCTTGCCCGGTTCGCGACCTCGCTCACCGACTGCAGCCATGCGCCGCGCACATCGGCGGGCTCGTACTTCAGCCGTAGCGGCGCCGGCGACGATTGCGCGGCCGCCGTGGCCGGACGCATCAGAAACGCGAGCGCACTGCCGTCCTGCGCGAGCACCTGAAGCCGGCGCAGCGCAGCGGGCTGCGCACGGGGCAGCCAGAGCATGACGGCGCCCACCCCATCGTGACGCAGCGCCTGCTCCGCCGCCCAGAGCGCATCGGCATTGTGCGCATCGACCCAGACGAGCTTGTCGAGCGCGATGCCCGCAGCCGCGAGCGCCGGTGCGTAAGGCACATAAGGCGGGGAAATCAGCACGGCATGCCGCGGTGCAAGCGGGTGCGCGGTCAGTTCGGCCAGTGCTGGCGCGAGCAAGCGCATTTCGCCGCATCCGGGGCGTGCGCTGAGCAGCTCGGTCAACGCCGCACGCGGCCAGCCGCCATCGGGCAATTGCGCATCGAGCAGCGCATGTCCGCTCGACACACTGCCGCGCGCCGCATGGCCGAGCTCATTGCCGCGCCAGACCTGGCGCGCCAGATGAGCGGGCAACTCAGGCCCCGCACGCACCGCGGCAATGTGAACAGACATCGACAAACCCCGTTTTCAAAGACGGCAAAGGGTCCGGCCCGCCCGGAGGCTGGCAACGGACCGCTTTGCACATACTGTGTATTTATACAGTATTTTCCAGGAAAGCGAGAGGGGAAAAATTCGGGGTTGAGAGGAGGTAAATTTGTCCGTTAACGCATATGAATGCCCTTGCGGCACCTGAACAGTCACGCTATGAACATCGAACACGAATCACAGCCGAACGACGAACACGTTGCTGTCAGTCGGCTCTTGTCAAAGATCCTCCGGCATGAGCCGGAGATGGTTGGCATCCAACTCGACTCACAGGGATGGGTGTCCATCGACGAGCTTCTGCTCGCAATCGAGCGAGCCGCGAGCACGCCTGGTGCTTCGAAAAAGCTGAGAACACTGCCGCCGATCACGACGGAACTCGTGCTCGCCGTCGTCGCGAGCAGCGACAAGCAGCGGTTTTCGCTTTCGCCGGATCAAAAGCGAATACGCGCAGCGCAGGGTCACTCCGTAGAGGTGGACCTTGGATACTCACCGACCCAACCGCCTGCGGTTCTGTATCACGGCACTGCCTTGAAAAACTGGGAGAGCATCTCTCGCGAGGGTTTGAATCCGGGGAGCAGGCACGCGGTTCATCTCAGCGTGGACGTGGAGACAGCCACTCGTGTGGGCGCTCGTCATGGGGAACCACTTGTGCTCGTTGTCGACGCTGCACGGATGTATGCCGATGGGTATGCGTTCTTTTGTTCGGATAACGGCGTGTGGCTCACCGAGAGAGTGCCGGCGACGTATCTCGAACGACATGGGACGATTACCGGACAAGCCGTCGTCTGAATGTCAGACTCGCGCGAAGCACGAATGACATTTCTTGGCCAATTGAGGACCGCCGACGACCGTCGGAAATCGACCCGTTGCTGCCTGTCGAGCTGCCTGCCCTTCAAGGGCAGGCATCAAAAGCAGAACGGTCATTCCTTACCCTCGACGAAGGAGAAGTAGTGGGCCTAAACAGGCAATGAGTGACCGACGAGTTCAGACGGCCGTTCACCGATCCAGACTCACCTGCTGCGCGGATCTCGCCAAATGGCAAGTCCATCCTTGTCAGGTGGCGAGGATCGGATTGCGCTCAGTTCTCTTACAGTGCCGTTAAAATAGCTGTTCCTTCGAGCGTACGGAGACCACCCTTGATTTTTCTTTCGCACAACTACAACGATAAACCCATTGTCGAACAGTTTGCTCTTCAACTTCGCCAAGTGTTTCCACAAGATGAGATTTTTTATGATTCTTGGTCGATTCAGCCGGGCGACGGAATTATTGAGAAGATGAATCAGGGCTTGGCAGATTGCAAGCTGTTCCTGCTCTTTGTGTCAAGGAATAGCTTGGCAAGCAAGATGGTCGAGCTTGAGTGGCAAAACGCCATTGTCAAAGCGACGCAGGGCAAGACAAAGATCGTCCCAGTAAAAATTGACGATTGTATGATGCCGCCGATTCTATTGCAGACTTTGTATATTGACTTGTTCGGTCAGGGCTTTGAAGTGGCTCTTCGCCAAGTCCTGGATGTCGCACAGGGCAACAATACATTCAAAGCTGGCCCTCAAGAGTTCTCGAATATCCGCGCATACGCATATGAAAAAGGCGGGAGCGTATTTGTGGAATGCCGAGCGGCGCACTTCCTTGAACCGATGTCTCACTATTTGATCGTGGTGGACAATGAGCAAGCTGATCTACAGTTCGAAATTACCTCCGACATAATGTGTACGTCCGGGTTCAATGCTGGCATCCCGTTGAATAACGGGGCAAAGATCAATGCACAGCTTATGGGAGTCGATAGGGCTACTACCCCGAAGTTTCCTGTTGTGGTGAAAGTGACGCCAACGGAAGGGAAAGTGGCACGCGTTCAAGGTGTAATGCACAAGACCGGGCCGAATGAATTCAAATTCGTGCCGTTCGCGTTTGGCCCAGCACCGGCTTAATATTGTGAAAAAATCTTCAGCGGTCTCCTCATTGGAGGCCTAAAGTCGGCAAAGGCCGACAAGCTTCCTCCGGCCATCCGGCAGGTGCTAAGGTAGACCGGCCATCTGAATGGCAGTTGTCTGTTTTTCCTGAACGGCAACTATTGGCCGCGCACGGTCCGATGGCGATTGTCGCTACGCGACCCATATCGGTCGGTCAGCCCATCGCAAACCAAGCGTCGCGTTCGAAGGCACAGCAGTCACTCGGGACGGATATCGATGTAGGCAGGCGATCGGCCGTTGCGGCAATCTTTTCGGGATTCCTTGTTTCTGTGCGTTCGGACGGTTTGAGGTATCGAAACCGGACTTGTTTCGATTGAACGTCTCTGCAGATGTTTCCGGTGACGGCGCAGTATGGCGCGTGACTGACAGAAACAAAATTTTTGGGCTAGCCCCTGTGGTTACAGCGTGACGTTGTCGATATAGCGCATATGAGTTTCTGTGCATCAACTTAACGTCGGCAAACGCGCTATGCAGGACGAGGATATGGATAAGCTACAACAGATTTTCAAATTTCTAACTCAAAACCGTCATTGGAACGCGGCATTTCAAATGACCGAGTATCAAAGAGCTCTGTCGCACTGGGAGAATCCTAAGGCGCGCATTAACGCGTTATTGCATATGGTGGCCCATACTCAGTCTTCCCCGAACCTCGAAACGCTTGCAAAATTTTGGCAACACATCGAAGCCGCACCTTGGAACTCAAGACCGCCGTCTTTGATCGAGCTAACGGAATACATTGAACAAAAAAGCCAACTAGTGGTTATCAATGCCGAGCCATGGGATCGATTGTTTCGTGCGCTCTCAAACGTTGCTGGATGGGGGCCAAAAACCGCTGCACTTTTTGTTGTCAACGGCACTCCGGAATTGATACAGCGACTTCCGGCATCGGCACTTTAGATTTGATACACCGATTTGTGGTGTTATTGCGGTGCCGGCCGCGCTCAGTGGGCGTCGTCCTCCTTTGGCACAGCCGATCTCTTCGAGACCAACCCGGCCCGTCGTTTCTCGCGTAGCCGGTAGCTCTCCCCTTGGATGGCCACGACGTGAGCGTGATGCAAGAGCCGATCAAGCATCGCGGCAGTCAGCGTTGCGTCGTCGGCGAACGTCTGATCCCATTGCCCGAACGGAAGGTTGCTGGTCACGATCAGACTGCCGCGCTCGTATCGTTTGGCAATCACCTGGAAGAACAGGTTGGCTTGCTCGCGACTCATGGGCAGGTATCCGATCTCATCGATGATCAACAGTCGGTACGGATTCACGAATCGTTTGAGCGCGTCGCCGAGCTGATTTTGTCGATGCGCCGTTGTCAATATCATCAGCAGATCCGCCGCCGTGATGAAGCGCACCTTGATGCCCGCCTGCGTCGCGGCATAGCCCAGTGCCATCGCGATGTGCGTTTTGCCCGTGCCGCTCGGTCCGAGCAATACGACGTTCTCGTTGCGCTCCAGGAAGGCAAGGCTCGACAGCTCTTGAACCTGCGATCTCGGCACGCCGCTAGCGATGGCGAAGTCGAAGCCATCCAGAGTCTTGATCGCCGGGAAGCCTGCCAGGCGTGCGAACGTCGCTCGCTGCCGCACGAGCCGCGCCGTGTGCTCGGCCTTCAACACCGACTCCAGGAACTCGGTCAGGTTGATCTCGTCGGCGATGGCCTTCTGAGCCAAATGCGGCAGCACGTCAGCGACCGTCGAGAGCTTGAGTTGGGCACATAGCTGCGCCACACGTTCATGTGCGACGTTCATGCGGCAACCCGAATCAACTGGTCATACACCGACAGCGGGTGCTGCAGCGGAGAGAGCCAGTCGTGGAATCGCTCACGCAACTCTTGCCCGCTCGCCGGCGTCGTTGCTGGCAACAAGGCCGGATACGGCGGCGGCAGACTCTGCAATGCCTTCTGCTCCACAAGCAACTGTTCGCCCGGCTTGAGCTTGGTTGTCCCATGTACCCGCATGTGTGCGACCTCGCGCAGCCAGCGCCACACTTGAGTGTTGGCTGTCGTCACGTCTAGCTCAACACTCGCCGCCTTGAACTGAGCGGCCAACGGTACGTAGAAACTGCGGCGCAAATAGCCGTTCATCCGTTCGACTTTGCCCTTGGTCTTGGCGCGGTACGGCTGACACAGCTCGGGTTGGAACCCATAGTGCCGAGCAAAGTCGAGAAACCCAGGTTGGAAGCGATGCTGCTTCGGACCATATGCGTCTCGCTCAACTACGACAGTCTTCATATTGTCGTAGAGCCCTCGCCGAGGCACGCCGCCGAACCAATCGAAACAATTGGCATGGCACGTCAGCAAAGTATCGAGTCGCATGTCGGAAACGAACTCGACGTACGCCGCGCGGCTGTAGCCGAGAGTGGCGACGAACGCGAACAGGTTCGCACCTTTGCGCCTGCGGAACTCGACCCAATCCACCTGCATTTGATCGCCTGCAGCAGTTTCGAATCGCACGAGCGGATCGGGTGGTTGCGCGGGGCGCAGCGTAGCCACGAATTTGCGCACGACCCGCTCGCCGCCGCCAAACCCCATCGCCTGAATCTCGCGCCACAGGACTGTCGCCGGAATCCACTCGGGTGCCGCTGCCGCTACGCGTTCTCGTAGATAGGCTTCGTACGGAACCAGTATCGACTCACGTGGCGTCGTTGCAGGCCGAAACGTCGGCGCGTCCTGCGCCGCCAAGTACTTCCTCACCGTGTTGACTGAGCAGCCAACCTCACAAGCTATGGCGCGAAGGCTCTTGCCCTGTTTGTGCAATATCTTGATCTGCATGTATCCCTCGTACGAGACCATCGCCGCTCAAAGCGGCCATTATCCCTTCGTCGAGGTGTATCAATTCCTCAGTGCCGACTGTGTATCAATTTACCAGTGCCGCTGACATTGTGAAGTGCGTTATAAATCTTCATCGTTTTGAACTCAGAGAGCTTCACTTTTTGCGCGATGAGACGGTAGCCCAGACGCTCGGGGTAAAAGATCGCATTTATCTCCCCGTGGATGCGGTGATCAAGCGCATCTCTAAGGAAATCCCGTTGGCCGGCTTGGGTAATAGCTTTGACTCTGTCAACAAGGCTCTGCAAAAAGCGAATTACGCGTCAGCGGACATGCTGGTTTGGGATGACCTTTGGTTTTGGGGCTTCTTCTCGCAGAACTCCAGCAGTGTCGACAGGCCACTGGGATGGAATGAGGCGCGTTTTTGGGGGCAGCTTTCCACGCCCAAAGCCAACGTTCGCGAAATCAAACGAACATGCGAGAAATTCTTGAGGTTGCTGGACCAGCCCGGCGCTTCGATGACGCAAACGCGTTCTTAACCGACAGTTTTTGGTTTCTCGGCTCATATACTTTGCAGAGTCGTGACATGAACCCTTGCTAACATACTTTCGTAGACATGAAATTCGAATTTCAATCGCGGTGGAAAGAAGCACTATTCTGTTCTTGTCCGTCCGGCAAATTCGTTCTTGAGATGCCGATGGGCGTACCGTCGGTTTATCTACCTACAGAATTGGCATGGGCGACCGTGGCACCTAAATGGGCTCGCCGATATTGGAGAACAGTTCAAGCGCAACTCGCTGAATGGTGCGAAATTCACGGCTTCCCGCTGTACATCGACAGTACTGCACAGGTTTTCAACCTTTGACGCGTCACTTTCATCGGTGGCTACGGCTCTGGGATCAAACACGAATAGTCGGATCGTGAACGGCGGCTCCTTGCCGATCACTTCCCGAGGTCGCATGACTCAATCCGACCCTCGACTGCCTTTAGCGCGTAGCCCCGGTATAGGCTGCTTATAGCGGCTTTAGTGGCCTTTCGCCTGCGGTCCGATCTGCGCCCTGCGTTTCAGCGATGCTCCTGGCAGCATAGCGCTACGGTAACGATATTCAAGCCTCCCAAAAGATGCTTGCGACGATATCCTTTCTTACATCCGCAGTAATATAAGCATCTACGTTGAGGCAGCTAACCAATAATCTTGTTAGTTGAATGTATACTTTGATATTTTCTCCGGAAGATGTAGAGCCGTATAAAATGTTTTCCACCACGGCGTCCACGCTGTCTCTACCGGATTGCAAGCCGATCTCAAGGGTTTTTATCGTTTCCATTTCGACATTTGATATTTTTCCGAATTCTTTTTGAATGTCGCCAAGCAGTTCTTGCGCTGCGCCGTACGCAGATTGGTATTCGAACTCCTTCTCCCTAAGCATTTCCATTACAAATCTAACCGCTAAAGCCCTTCTCACAGGAAGCGGCACTCCGGCACGCGCCTTGGCGACTAAAGATGAAATTTGGTTAAGTATATGAGGCAATCTAGACTGATGAGCAAATTCGGTCATTTTCCTGCGAATTGCTTTGACAAACTCATCTGCCTCAGCGAGAAGCCCCGTTGTTAAAATGAAAACCTCGCGCCACCGGGCGTCTAATAAATGCTTCTCCACCAACATCATTGGTGATTCGCGATTCGTGTTTTCAGTGATGTTCCGCGCCGTAAAAAATTCTTGAAACGTTAAATGCGAGAAAGAATAGACGTGAAATGCTCGCTCCACGAGAAGTCCGTGTTGCGCTTCGATTTCCTTCAGAACTTCGGCGGCATCATAATCGAACTCCTCTCCGTCCTTAGGTGACTTCAAATTCTTCATAAATGAAGAAATTTCGACCTCTAATTCCGTTTGACGGAAGAAATAGCGACCTTCCGAGAAGGTTTTTGACGCTATTCGGCCGAGCAGCAATTCTTTTTTGGCGAGGGATAAATTTTTGTAAACGGTATTTCTGCGAATTGCACGAGAAGAGTCCCATTTTTTCAACAGGGCATCGAGAGCTTCCTTATAAAGCTCAGCGCGATTGGCCGGGAAGCTCATTGCTTCGTCGAACGCAAGACACATCAACGTTAGAAGCAGAGGCGTTGCGCATAAACTTGCGATAGACTTATTTTTTTCTAACTTTAATTCAGAAAGAAACATCGTAGCCTTTCTAGGCTCACCGGAAAACCAATTTGATACGAAGTTCACGACTTCAGCGCGACTAAAATCTGCGAGTTCGACATCTCTGAAATCTTGAAAGACGTAGCTATAAGCGGCAGTGCGGCAACTCATGACAATCTTGATTTTCGGGTATTTTTCAGAAATATTCCGAATTTGTTTTATGGCCTCATCGAGTTTTCCACTAATTTCATCATAGCCGTCTAGCAACAAAAGAACTTTCCCTTCATTGAGTAGCTGTTGGACGAATTTTGTAGGTTCTTCGAACGCACAAATTTTAAACTCATCGTATATCGACTCGAGAATCGACACATTGGAATCATTCCAATCTTTCAACGATATGAAGACCGGCACGCGAGGAGTAGAGAATTTGTGCGGATCCCAGGATGAAAGCGCCAGCCATTTCAGGAAAGTAGTTTTTCCACCCCCGGGTTTACCCAAAACGATGAGGCGATCCTCCCTTTGCGCAACATCCACCCCAGGCTCTGTTTTCTGCACTACTCCAAAACTGTTTTGATCGCGATTAAAAAAATTCTCTAGCTCGTCGGCGGTGAGCCGATGAGATGAGCTTATCTTTTTGAGGACGTTTACTCGAACGTAGATGTTGCGAATTGGTACGGGACTCGCCATCCCTATAATTCGCATCGAATTGTGCCGACGTTCAACTGATTCAACGTAGCTTTTTGCTTCTAGTCCAAATGGGTCATGCTGCTCATACTTCCCCTGAATCCAGGTGGGGACTTTTTTTGTTGCGGACCAAAGCTCCTTAAACACGCCACTGACAACCGCTTTTCCTATCTCTATCACTGCTTCATCGAGTTTCTGATCGCCTGTGATCGTCATGTTCGAACCCACGTAGAAATAGTTTTCAATTGACTTTTATAGCCAATGATCTTTTCGAGCGTCTTAGCGGTGTACGTCAGCCGTCGGATCGACGCGATCTCCGGCAGATAGCGCCGTTCGATGTTGCCACAAGTGGTCTCCGATATCGCCACTCGTTGCTTGGCCGGTGCAGGATTTCGGTGGGTTCAGGGGCCGGGACAGGGAGTTGACCGAACATTGCAACGTCCGGTCAACCCTGTGGCCGACTGGCCGAAAGTGGACGGACTGGCTTCTCGCGCTAACGTGGTTAAGTTGCGCCTATGAACGCGTTTTGCAGTCGCATCTAAATAGCCGCGGCATGATGAACAAAGCCGATCATGATGACGCAAGACAACCATCGCGGGACTACTGGGATTGGCTCGACGTAGGTACGTAGTAGGCAAGAACACGTTGCTTTGACAGTTGCCACGCAACCTGCCATTGGTCTTGAGGCAGCACCGGAGGAGATACGCATTTGCCGCCCTGCGCGCAAGCGATGCGTTCCAGTCCATATGCTTCAGGCCAATGGCTATCGTAGGGGTGGCTGTCTTTAGACTTGGTCGCGAAGTCGATGCCCTGTTGCACAGCATCTTTCACCTGGTCCGGGTGCTCTTTCATCAGCGCTGTCATTTGCTTGATCGAGTCCGCGCCGGCAATGATGAACGGCCTCTTGAAAAAGCCTTCGTTCTGTACGATTTCAGCGCGTCCCGATTCTGTTCCGAATCGCAACGCGTCGTACCATCCGAGAACCTGATTCATGACGATGATTGAGAGTGCCTTCTCCACACCCTCCCTCGGCACGTAGTACGCACCCAAAATGTCGAGATTTTCTAGTGGGGTGAACTTAAGGGGCGAGCTTTCAAATTGCGTCAGCACAGCATCCACTGCGGACCGCGATTGAATGTCTCCTGCTTTCGCATCTCGTAGCAATTGTGCAGTGTGCGCGCGTCTTGTTTGCCAGACGGCGGAAGTCGGCTCAGGAGGTGTCGGCGCAGACACTCCGGGAGAGCTATTGTCCGCCGGAGCACCATCCGCGAATACCGAGCCCACAGACAGAAAACCAAAATAAATCAGTGCCCCAACTTTTAGACTAAATCTCATTTTTTATATAAACGTCAGCGAGTTGTAATTGTTTTGTGATGAATTGAAGCCAGTATAGGCACCCTCTCTTCTTCTGAGAATAAGCATATCCCCACTATTGAGTCGGGCGCGTAAAAACTTAGCCGGGGTAAGATCTTTAAACGATACCAAGTCTCAAAGCCGATGCGAACCTTTAACCGGGCAAGTGCAGCGCCAGCCCTTGACGGACCGTCGTTGACGATACCTCCGCAACCACAAATAGCGCCCTACTCGCCCCCATCAGGTCTAAGTCTTCTAATTGCGGCAGCAGCCTCCCGAATCCCATTCGGCGACTCCCCATACCGCTCCCGAATCGCCCGACTAAAATGCGCCTGACTAGAAAAACCCCACCGAAAAGCAATCTCGCCAATCGTCGCCCTCGCATACAACGGATTCACAAGATCCTCATGCGCACGCGCGAGACGCTGCGCCCAGATATATGCAGACACAGTTTGACCATCGACCGCAAACACCCGACTCAGATGGCGCAATGAAACACCCACCGCGTCCGCAACAGCCTGCGGCGTAAGCTCAGCCTCACCAAGACGACTCGCGATGTACTGACGAGCCGTGAGCAGATACGACATCGAAGAACGCGAGTGGCTCGCACCATGAATCTCGCAGTCGACCATCGCCTCGAGTAACGAGCCGGCGCGGTCGACGAACTCATCCTGGTTCGCCGTAACCGGGTCTCTAAAGTACACATCAAGCGTGGCATTCAATGTCGTCCCGAGCATGTCACCCACACCCGGACGACGCCCGATCTTGAGCGGCAAGCGAGCAAGGTCAAGCCCCACACGGTCGCCGAACGCAGCGACAGGTATATCGATCAGAAACTGCCGCATCTCAGTGAGAAACCCATACAGATACGGATACCGCGTGTCGTAGACGATGGTCTCGCCAGCATCAACAAGCGTGCATTGCTGATGCTGGATGAAGTACGCCGAACCGCGAACGACCTGACACGCGAACACCGATTCTTTCGGATACTTCCGCACAAGCGCCTGGCTGCGTTCAATGACGTGGTCATTGCCGCTGATGTCCGCGAGGCAAAGATCGCGCAGCGCAATGTTGGTTGTCGTGGCCTGTAGCCCATCCTGCGAGAGCGACGAGCATCGCAACCCTACCAACGCCGATGCGTTGTAGGCATCCCAGTACTCAAGGCGTTTCGCCACGGGAATATCCGCAGTCGAGCCGAACGTGCGCGTAAAAACGTTCGATGCCGTCACGATGTCTCCTCCCGCGTCGTCGCCCGAAGCCGTGTCCAAACCAATCAACTAATGTGGCCAGCTGGGTCAAACCGCGCGTGTTGTGTCTGGCTACAGTCCATTCCACAAGCCTCAAAAAAGGAGACGCCGTGGTAGACAAAGCCCTGACCGAATTCTGGCAAAACATCACGCCGATTGCCAATCCGTTCAAACCGGACGCGCTGCCAGAAGCCTATATCCAGAACGCACCGACCGATGACGAGCGGCTCTATGTGCCATTCACCGAAACCGTGTCGTCTCGACCGCTGTGGATTTCGCCGACGCAAAACAAGTGGTGCGACATATTGATGGCCAAGCGCGCTGGCCTCGTCAATCGGCACTACCACCCACACGAAGTGTTCGCTTACACGATCTCGGGCAAGTGGGGCTATCTCGAACACGAGTGGACTGCGACCAAGGGTGACTTTGTCTACGAGACCCCGGGCGAAGGTCACACACTGGTGGCGTTCGACGATCCAGAACCCATGCGCGTCTTCTTTATCGTGACCGGCCCGCTGATCTGGCTTGACGACGAAGGTGATCCAGACGGCTATTTCGACGTGCACTCCTACATCGCGATGTGCAAGGCCCACTACGAGAAAGTCGGGTTGGGCGCAGAAGCGATCGAGAAACTGTTCCGATAGCAGACACGGATGATGACTGGGGTTGCTCCTGGCCCGATGTTGAATTCATCCCTCCAACGGCGCAATTACCGCCTGCGTGAACCCACGGCGCAACTCTTACCCCTCAATAAAAACCGTGCCACCAAACGCTCGTTGGCCGATTAGGACTCTTCACCGTAACTGCTCGCCCGATTGATTTAATTCATTCGTACGATCATTGACCATGCGAAGCCGCGCAGACTAGTCTGATAGACACATACATCAACTAAGCGCGTGCTTCATCGTTACCGGGCTGGATGCATTTATGCAGTATTTGCCGATGGGAACGTGAAGTGCGATTGGCATAGTCGCTGAAGGCCGGCGACCAAGGCTAAAACATGAACACTTTCGACACCCAAGAAAGCATTCGCGAAGTCAACCTTTCCTATCTCATGCTGGCGCAGCACATGCTGCGCGAAGACCGGGCAATTGCGATGTTCCGCCTCGGCCTATCGGCCGATGTCGCGGACACGCTGATCGGCCTGTCGCCGACTCAGATCATGAAGCTCGCGGCATGCAATCACTTGCTGTGTGCGTTCCGGTTTAATGAACAGAAGCTGCTGGCCGCGCTCACTCAGCCTTCGAAACAGATCGAAATCGCCTCCGCCCATGCTGCGATCCTGATGGCGGGGCACCCTGTCGAATTGACGGCCCACCCCCTCGAACTCCTCGTCTAGGTGACGTCCATCATGTCTACGATGATCAGAAAGAGCGTGACCGAAGATGCACAAGAAGTGTTTCGCGCTGTGGCACTTATTGAACTCGGCGCACGCATGCAAGTGCTCGAGACTGAGCTGACGCTGTCACGCGATCGGCTCATTCGCCTCTACCGCGAGATACGCGGCGCATCACCGCCCAAGGGCATGCTGCCCTTCTCTGCCGATTGGTATATGCCGTGGCTTCCGAATATCCACGCATCGCTGTTCTTCAATACGTACTTGTTCCTGAGGAAGGAAGCGAGTTGCTCGCACCTGGACGCACTGACCAAGGGCTATCGCTTGTATCTCGAGCATTGCTCGATCAGCGACGCGGAACCGGTGCTGGATCTCACGCGTGCATGGACGCTTGTGCGCTTCTTCGAAGCCGAGATGATGCAACTTACGCCGTGCTGTCGCTGCACAGGCAAGTTCGTTGCACACAAGCACGATCTGCAGAAGGACGTGATCTGCGGAGCGTGTGCACCGCCGTCACGCGCCGGCAAAACAAAGAAGGCCGCGGCGCTCGCGGCGATCCAGACTTTCATCGCGGTCACGGACGAGACTGTTGTCACGGAAGCCGAAACAGTCGATGTCGAGCTTGAGGTGGCGGCGTAAGTAGTTTGCCCCGCCGATTCGCGCGCCACGCACGTGCACCCGAATCGCATTAAACGAGCGGACTGCCTCCATCGACGACGTGGACCTAGCCCGTGGCGAAACACGTCATCAGATTCGTGCGTGCCGCGCACGCACCGAATCGCATCAAACCAGCACACCGCCTCCATCAACGACGTGTGTCTGACCGGTCGCGTAGCGATTCGTCATCAGATACACGAAGGTCTGCGCAACGTCGTCCGCCTCACCGACATACCCCGTCGGCAAGACGGCCTCGCTCGACGCATAGAGTGCCTCGCGGTCGCCTTCGGACATACCGGCCCATAACGGTGTACGCACCAGGCCCGGACTCACGAGGTTGACGCGAATCGGAGCCAGCTCCACCGCGAGTGCGCGCGTGAGGCCCTCCATCGAACTGCACGCGGCAGCGAGCGCGACCCAGCCTTTCTGTGGGCGCAGACTGGCCACGCCGCTTGTGAGCACCACTGATCCACCTGAACGCAGATACGGTGTGGCATGCCTGACCGCAGCGATGGCACCGAAGACGCGCAGATCGAATACTTGTCGCACGGTGTCGAGACCCATATCGGCCAGCGTGCCGATCTTCAGTGCATCGCCCGCGCTATAGACCAGATGATCGAACGGCCCGATCCGTTCGAATAAGCGCTGCATGGCGGACTCGTCGCGCAGATCGACTGCATGTCCATGCGCCCGCTCTCCGAGTTCGGCGACGGCTTCGGCCACACGTTCACTCCGTGACGACACCACTGTCACGGAACCCCCCCCCTTCACCACGGCCTTCGCGGTCGCCATTCCAATTCCCGACGTCCCACCCAGCAGGACAACGTGTTGATCCTTGAGGTTCGTGCTTGCGAGCGTCATGACAGGTCCTTTGGCGGTTGTGACTCAACGCCGTGAGTCAGCGGTTACGACTCAGCGGTTGTGAGTCACTCAAGGACCTGAGTATTATTCTTTAGCGTAGGTTGATAAATCCCCAATTTCTTCGATCACTCATTAGCAAGGCTTGCGAATGGATCGATTTACCAGCATGGCGATTTTTGCGCGCGTCGTTGAGCGCGGCAGCTTTACCGCAGCCGCAGAAGGCAGCGGGATGACGGCGACGATGGTCGGCAACCATATTCGAGAACTCGAGCAACGCCTCAAGGGCCGACTGTTGAATCGCACGACGCGACGCCAGAGCCTGACCGAACTCGGTCAGCGGTATCACGCACGCTGCCTCGAAATCCTCTCGCTGGTGGACTCGGCCGAGCTCGACGCACGAGAGATGCAGAGCAGCCCGCGCGGCCGCCTGCGGGTGAGCTGCCCGGTGATCTACGGCACGCGCGTGCTGGCGCCGGCGCTCGCCGGATACCTCGATCGTTATCCGGACGTTCAGGTCGAACTCTCGCTTAACGACCGCTTCGTCGATCTCGCGGAGGAAGGCTATGACGCAGCCATCCGCGTTGGCGTACTTCCAGACTCCGGCCTGATTGCGAGACCGCTCGCGCATTCTCCTCGCGTGGCCTGCGCATCGCCCGCCTATCTCGCCAAGCATGGGCATCCGCAGACGCCCGCCGAGCTTGCGCAACACCATTGCCTCGCGTTGATGACCTCGGCAGGTGCTGAACGCGAATGGCACTTTCCACGCCCTGACGGCAAGGGTACCGAGCGTGTGGTCGTGCGAGGCCGCCTCGATGTCAACGGCGGTCTCGCGCTCCGAGAAGCGGCGCTTTCGGGTCTGGGTGTCATCCTGCAGCCGCAGATGATGCTGGAAGACGATCTGGATGCTGGTCGACTGGTGCGCCTATTCCCGGATTGGCCGGCACCGACCTGGCCGATACATGTGGTGCATCTGCCTGATCCGCATTTGCCGCCGAAGCTGGTGAGCTTTATTGCGTTTCTTCAGGAAACGTCAGGGCATGGCAGCGACGTACGATGAAACGGCTCCCATAGCGTCCCCGTCGGGATCGCGGGTGCGGAATTTTCGTTGCCTTTACTGGGAATTATTGGGTGCCTGCCGGCAGTCGTCAGGCACGCACGTTATTCACTCTTCGATCACAACATCGGTTCCGGATTCGACTCGGTCGAACAGATCCGCGATATCCGCGTTACGCATTCGGATGCACCCATGCGAAGCCGGAATTCCCATAGGTTCGGTGTCGGGACAACCGTGAATGTAGACGTAACGCCGCAACGTATCGACGTCGCCTGATCGGTTTTTCCCCGGTTCGCAACCGCGCAACCAGAGGATGCGAGTCAATATCCAGTCACGCTCCGGAAACCGTTCGGCGAGTTCCGATGAATACATTTCTCCGGTAGCGCGACGACCGACGAACACGGTGCCAATCGGACACGCCGCACCAATCTTCACCCGGATGACATGGCGACCGCGAGGTGTGCAACCGCTTCCCCTGCGTTCTCCAGCCCCGTTTCTCGCGGTAGAGATTGGATAGATGCTCACCGCTTCGCCGTCCTGCATCAGTGTCAGCGTTTGCTCGGAGAGATTCGCCACAAGTCGTGGAATTGCCATTCATTGCCCTCGCCAGTCGAACGCACCGCTACGTGCATACGGCGGTAACCGTGATCCATGCTTTCAAACTAGGCGGGAACGTAGACCAATCTGATGACGTCGTCACTGACGAGATCGTGGCTAACGAGGCGGAGTGGCGGTCGAGGACCGGTAAAGAATCGCTTGCCGTGCCCCAGTACGATCGGATGAAGGTAAATCCGATACTCATCGATAAGACCGAGGTTAGCCAGGCTTCCCGCCAATTCTGGCCCAGCCACCTCTACCTCGCCGGGAAGCTGAGATTTGAGTCTGCGTACCTCAGCCTCAACGTCGCCCGTAATAAGGGTGGCATTTGGCCCAACGGCTTCTAATGAACGCGACACGACCCATTTTGGCTGGCGCCGCCACGCCTGCGCGAAGTCGCGCTCGTCCGCGGTCCAGTCAGCATCCTCTTCATCCCAGTACCGCATCACCTCGTACATGCGCCGGCCATACACGCTTCCGGTCAAATTGCGCACCTGTTCTACGAAGTGATGAAATAAAACGGGCTCCGGATTAAATTGCTGATGATCGACGTATCCGTCCAGTGACTGGTTCAGTCCATAGACCAGCTTTGCCATCGCGCAACACCTCCATGTCAGCAGCGTTTTGCAACGACCCAATCGCGATCGGCGAGTTATTCTAATATTTATTGATTAAATCGGCACCACCTCATTCAAAGAATAATCGGCAGCTTGAATTAACTATTCAGAAAGCAATAAATCAGCACCCATTAATTCAAGCGGTCTTCCGAACCAACGCATTTCCCTCGCAACGCCGCCGCCAGAGCCGCACAACAAGGAACACGACCATCCCGAGATTCGCAAGAAAAATCAACACGCCTGACCACGATACTCGATGGAACTGATGCCAGATCTCAATTGGCAAATAAATCGCACCCGACACTGCACCCAGCCATTCACCCCAGGCGTGGTCATGCCAGAGTCCATAACCCTCGGCGATTCTTAATACCGCATACGCAAACGCCAGAAGCACCACAGCGCGGACATTGGTGTGATTCAGCATATCCACGTAATTCAGCAGCATCGCCGGATAGTGCTTTTCAGGGTCCAGCCCGAAATGGCCGATCAGGTCCGATACCAGATGACGCAGATCGTGGTGCAGCAAGCTCACGAGTCCGATGCTTGCCGCGAGCGCCGCAATGCCCTTGAGTCCCTCATACAGCGCAATGGCGCGCAGCGTGTGTCGTTGAGTGCGCACGTCGTGCGCATCGGTACCGCTGGATGAAGAGGGTCGGGTCATGTAATCAAATCGTCACCTCTTGCGCGGGAATCGCGGGCGCAAGCGCCACTCGCAAGCAGGTGGCCTAGCATAAGCGCATGCCGCCAATCGCGCACGGTACTCGGTATCCCAGCGGGACGAACCCACACGATCAACGGTCAGCAGGATCAACGGCCCGTATCGCCGGGTCGATGATCCTGCAACAACCGCACTACCGTCTCCTCACCGCCCCGTGATGTATTGCTCGAGCTGCTCGATCATGAACTGCTGTTCGGAAATGATGTCGGCCACGAGGTCACCGATCGAGATCATGCCGATCAGGCGGCCTTTATCGAGCACCGGCAAATGGCGGATCCGATGCTCGGTCATCAACGCCATGCAGTCCTGCGATGTCTGCTCCGGATGCACATACCGAACCGCGCTGCTCATGATCTCGAGGACTTTCGTGCTTTTCGACGATCGGTCCTTGAGCACCACTTTGCGCGCGTAATCGCGCTCGGTCACGATGCCCGCGATGTCCTCTCCGCCCATGACGATCAGCGCACCGATGCCCTTCTCCGCCATCAACTTGATCGCGTCATAGACGGAGTCCTGCGCATCGATCGTGAAGAGCTGCTGGTTCGGTTTCGACTGAAGTACCTGTGCGACCTGTGTCATAGCGAACGCTCCTGGTTGTCCGGATTTCGCGGGGCACAACACGGGCCGCGCGGCACCGGTGGTTGTCTCCTTCAAAAAGTATAGGAGTCGCCTCGCGTTAGCGCGAAAGCATTTTGCCGGGTCCGCCATTTGCTGCAGGTTTTGTTCGCTCCAACACCCTCGATGAAGGTTTGTTGACCGTTGCTTGACCGTTGATTGACTATTGCGAGGCGTTTGTGTTGCTGCCTTGCAGTGCAATGCCGGTCGCCGCCACGCCGGGCCGCGTATCGACCGTGGCTTTGCGCAGCTTCGCGACTTGCGCAGCCGATACGGCCGGTGCGTGGTTGTTCCAGGCACTGCGGATAAAGGTCAGCAGATCGGCAACCTGCTGATCGTCGAGCGACGGATGATAAGCAGGCATCGGATACGCAGCCGGCATACCACCGATCACAAGCGACCCCGTGCCGTTGAGCGTCACATTGATCAGCGAGGTCGGATCGCTCTCGAGCACGTTCGGGTTCCCCGCCAGCGGGGCGAACAGCGGCGCATAGCCCTTGCCGTCGGCACCGTGGCAATGCAGACAGAGCGTCGTGTACGTCATCGCGCCGGAATGCCCGACGGGATGTCCGAGCATGGCGATCGTTTGCGACGGGTCGTAGGCGTACGGCGCGCCATCGTCGCGACCGGCCGGTGCAAGGGTCTTGATGTAGCGCGCGATGGCCTTCGAATCGTCATCGCTGAGCGACTGCGTGCTGTGGTTAATCACGTCGGTCATCGATCCGAACGCCGATGCATGGCGATTCGCGCCCTTGCTCAGGAACACAGTGAGATCGGCTTCGGACCAGCGACCGAGCCCGGCATTCGTATCGCCGCTCAGATTCGAGGCGAACCAGTTGTCGATCGGTGAACCCGACAAATAGCTCTTGCTGCTCTCGTCGAGGGCTTTTTCCTCGAAGCCGACGCCGCGAGGCGTATGACACGCGCCGCAGTGTCCGAGACCTTGTACAAGATATGCGCCGCGATTCCACGCTGCGTCGTGATCGCCTTTGGCCACGAACACGTGTTTGTCGAGGAAGACCGCGTTCCACAGCTTGAGCGGCCAGCGCATATTGAGCGGCCACGGGATGTCGGCGACATGATTCGGCTGGCGCACGGGACTGACGCCGTACATGAAATACGCGTAGAGCGCCTTCGCGTCGTCATCGCTGACCTTGGCGAACGACGGGTACGGCATCGCCGGATACAGGTTGTGACCGTCCTTGGCGACGCCTTCTCTCAAGGCACGGATGAAATCGGCTTCGCTATAGCCGCCGATACCTGTGGTCGGGTCGGGCGTGATATTGGTCGTATAGATCTTGCCCATCGGCGTCGTCATCGGCAGCCCGCCGGCAAATGGCTTGCCGCCGGAAACCGTATGACATGCGGCGCAGTCGCCGGCTCGTGCAAGATATTCGCCGCGTGTGATCTGGGCCTGACTGACGTCGGCGCGTGCGGTCAGCGGTAGCGCGAGTGCAATCAGACTGAACGATGCAACCGCACTCGCCGTGGCACGCCAGGTGGTGCGTGCGGCCCGAAGCGATGATCTTGACAGGAGCGACACCGTGCGATCAGCGTGGCTTCGCGGGTTCGATGACTCGCTCACGCCCCGAAGCGCGCGACGCGTCCGAGGCAGAACCGACAGGCACGACGTTTTACAGAACGCGAGGAATGTCGCGTGGGGGAGCGGGGCCAAGGTCATTCTCCTCGTGCGGTCAGGCGACGTGCGCATCGGGAAAAGCGCAATCTCCGCATACTAGCGGAGACGCGCAGGCCTTGCAGATGTCGATTCTCCGGGGTCTCGTGGCCCCGCAAACGTGAGCGCGGTCGTTACGCACTGACAAGGCCGGGCGAGTTCTGATGTCGCCCGGCCCACCGCTCAGCTTAACTACGCAGCCTTACCGCTCAGCCGTACCACTCACAGTACTTACAACCACACCACTTACAACCACATCACCTACAGCCAAACCACGCACTACTCACATCCACACTACCTACAGCCAAACTACTCACACTACTTACAGCCACATCACCGCACCACTCAGGCCCACCACGCAGTAAAGCCACCTGCCCAGCGAGACTGTTCCCACTCACTCATTGCGCCGAGTGATCGTGCCCACATCCAGCGTGATGCACGTGCGCGCCGTTCTTGTCGTCCCATGCCGAGCCGAGAATGATCTGGCAGAAGTTCAGGCGCTTGTACGTCGGGTCGCGCAGTTCAAGCACGTCAGCCTTCACGTTGCCGAACGTCGTCAGCGGCTTGTTGATGGTGCCGCCAGCAAACGCGTTGATGATGTCGTTCTTGAAGTCTGCCTCACGCGGGTGGGCAGCGACGACCTGGATGCGCTGCTCTTCCGTGAAGTCGTGATACGCCAGACCCAGCACGTCCATTTCGACACCGGCCGTCACCAGCGCGACATTCGGCTTCAGATGCTCGGGGACGCCCGGCGTCGTGTGCAGTGCAATCCCGAGCCAGACCTGTTCGATGTCGTATTCGTTCGCACCGTACTGACGCAGGAAATCGCGCGCGGCATTGGCGCCGTCGACCTCGAAGCGGTCCGTCGCGCTGCTGTGTTCCTTGGTCAGGCCCATGTCATGAAACATGGCGCCGATATAAAGCAGCTCCGGATCGTACTTGAGCTTCTTGCGTTCGCCGGTCAGCGCGCCAAACAGGAACACGCGACGCGAGTGGTTGTAGAGCAGATCGTTCTCGGTGTCGCGCACCAGTTCCGTCGCGGCGCGAGCAAGTTGGCTGTCGGGGATCTTGATACCGGCGATAGTCGTGCTCATCTGCAATTCTCCAATGAAAGGACAGAAACTCGCTTGCGTTGCGTGTTGCACAATGCGCTGGGCATCGCCGTGCGAGGTGGTGTGAATTGAGGTGCGAAGCCGGCACGACGAACGTGCCAAATACTGAGCACCTCTCCCGCTCTTCGCCGTGGCGTGCGACCGTGTATCCTTTGCCGTCGCCGTTCACGTAAAGCTGCGTTGACGGAAACAAGTGTCCTCCGACGCACTTCACCGGACAATCGAATCGGACATGCGAACTCTGCCAACCGTACGCTGCCTTCTGCCATGCCCGGCATCGGGCGCTCCCGCCTCTCGATGAAACCCGCCATGAAGCCCGCCATGCGGTCGATTCAGGTTGCGATCTTTCCGGGTGTTCAGGCGCTCGACGTCGCCGGCCCGCTCGATGTGTTCGCTGAAGCCAACGCGTTTGTCGGCGAAGACGCGGGCTATGCGATCTCGCTCGTCGCGGCCACGCCCGACGCGGTGCTTGCATCGAACGGCATGCGACTGCTGCCCCATACAACCTTCGATGACACCCGCGAACGCGCGCATACGGCGCTGATCGCAGGCGGCCCTGCTCTGCCGGTCGAGCCGCCGGGTCCCGAACTCATCCACTGGCTGAAGGACTATGCGGTCACGTGCACGCGCTACGGCTCGATTTGCACCGGCGCATTCGCGCTGGGTCACGCGGGCTTGCTCGACGATCGTCACGTCACGACGCATTGGCAAAACGCGCCCGCGCTTGCCACGCAGTTTCCGCGGGCACGCGTCGAGCTGGATCGGATCTACATTCGTGACGATTCGCTCGTGACGTCAGCGGGCGTCACGGCCGGCATCGACCTGTCGCTCGCGCTCGTCGCCGAAGATCACGGCCCGCAAATCGCGCTTGCGGTTGCCAAGCGGCTGGTTGTCTATGCGCAGCGCCGTGGTGGTCAGTCGCAGTTCAGCCCCTATCTGAGCGCACCGTCGGACGACACGTCACCGGTCGCCAAGGTCCAGGCCTATGTGATGGAACATATTCGCGATCGCTTCTCGGTCAATCAGCTTGCCGATGTCGCCGGCATGAGCCCGAGACACTTTGCGCGCACGTTCGTCCAGCTGGCCGAAGTCACACCGCATGAATTCATTGAACGCGCACGTGTGGATACGGCGCGCAATCTGCTCGAGAGCAGCGATATGGCGCTCAAGGCAGTCGCGTACGAGAGCGGCTTCGGCACGGCCGACCGCATGCGTATCGTCTTCATGAAGCGGCTCGGCGTCACGCCGATGGTGTATCGCGAAAGCTTCCGCCATCTTTGAAAACACGATCTACATCGAAAACACCGACCACAACGTTATGACCGACTCTGCAACGCCGCACACTCCCTCGTCTCATGAAGCGCCGTACGGAAGCTGGCGCTCGCCGATCACGACCGACCTGATCGTCGGTGCGACGATCCGCCTCGGCCAGGCCGACATCGGCTCGGGCCGCATTGTCTGGACCGAGGGGCGGCCCTCCGAGCAGGGACGCAATGTGTTGGTCGGCTGCCGGCTCGACGACGTGCTTGTCGACGCGCGTGACGACGCACGTGAAGGCAAAAACACACAGGACCGCATCACCGATCTGAGCCCGTCGCCGTTCAATATCCGCACGCTCGTGCATGAGTATGGCGGCGGCGCATTTGTTACCGGCGCGGATGCAGTCTGGTTCAGCCACTTCGACGACCAGCAGATTTACCGGATCGACCTCAGCAGTCAAGGCGGACTCAACGGTGACGATCGCGGCGGCGATCACGGCGATCAAGCGCAACATGGACTTTCGGCCAGCGCTCCCGTGCAAGTCACGCATGCACCCGGCATGCGCTTCGCGGATGCGATCGTCGATGTCCCGCGCAATCGACTGATCTGCGTCGCTGAAGATCATCGCGATGCGTCGCACGAAGCGATCAACACGCTGGTCAGCGTAGACCTCGCAACGGGTGAGATCCAGACGCTTGTGCAAGGGCACGATTTCTTTTCGTCGCCGACGCTGCGTGCCGATGGGGCGCAACTCGCGTGGCTGACCTGGGATCACCCCAACCTGCCGTGGGACGGCACGCAACTCTGGCTCGCGGATATCGGTGCGGACGGCACGCCGGGGCCCGCACGTTGCATCGCGGGTGGCACTGAAGAATCGATCTTCCAGCCTGCCTGGTCGCCGTCGGGTGAACTGCATTTCGTGTCGGATCGCAGCGGGTGGTGGAATCTGTATCGACTGCGTAGTGGGGCCGCCGGGGTCACCGGGGCCGCCGAGTCGACGGGCAACGCGAGCACGCCTCGCGCCAGCGGGACGACTTCGACATCCGGCACTGCTGAAGCCATCGGGGCCGCCGGAGCCACCGGGAACGTTGAAGCCCTCCATCCCATGGAAGCGGAATTCGGCGTTCCGCAGTGGCAGTTTGCGATGCGCACCTATGGCTTCGACGCGCAGAGTCGCATCGTCTGCCTCTACGGACAGAACGGCGACACGCAACTCGCTGTGCTCGATGCCGATTCGGGTCGCTTCGAACGTATCGATACGCCGTATCGCTCGATGCGCGATCTTCAGGTCGATGGGCGCTACGCGGTGTGCGTCGCCAGTTCGCCCACGAGCAACCCGGCTATCGTCGTGTTCGATCTGGAGACTCGTACGTCGCGTGTGCTGCGCGCGGCGAGTACCACCAAGCCCGCGGCGGCCGATATTTCCGTTGCTGAAGCGATTCGCTTTCCGACGACGGGTGGACTCGAGGCACACGCCCTCTTCTATGCACCGGTGAATGCCGCATATCGCGGCCCGGCAGGTGTTCGACCGCCACTGCTCGTGATCAGCCATGGCGGCCCGACGAGTGCGAGCGACGCCGCGCTCAAATGGTCGATCCAGTACTGGACGAGCCGCGGCTTCGCGGTCGTCGACGTCAACTACGGTGGCAGCACGGGCTATGGCCGTGCGTACCGTTCACGGCTGAACGGAGCCTGGGGTGTCGTCGATGTCGACGATTGCGTGAACGCCGCACGCTATCTGATCGCGGAAGGCCGGGTCGATGCATCGCGCGTCGCGATTCGCGGCGGCAGCGCGGGCGGCTATACGACGCTCTGTGCGCTCACGTTCAGGGATTTCTTCAAGGCCGGAGCCAGCCACTACGGCATCGGTGACCTCGAAGCGCTCGCACGCGACACGCACAAGTTCGAGTCGCGTTACCTCGAGCGGCTGATCGGTCCGTACCCGCAGGAACAGGCGCTGTATCGCGAACGTTCGCCGATTCAACACATCGACCGGCTGTCGAGCGCGATGATTCTGCTCCAGGGCGAAGAGGACAAGATGGTCCCGCCGAACCAGGCCGAGGCGATGTATGCGGCGGTCAAGCAGAAAGGCTTGCCTGTCGCGTACCTGCTGTTTCCGCATGAACAACACGGCTTCCGGCGCGCGGAAAACATCCGCCGCGCTTATGAAGCCGAGTTGTACTTCTACGGGAAGGTATTCGGCTTTACGCCGGCGGATACGATCGAGCCTGTCGAGATCGACAATCTGTAAAACGTACCTACGCCTGTTTCAATTCCACTGCCGCAGCCGCCGCGTTGAAGAACTCCACCGCGCGCGGCTCACTGGCATAAGCAACGTTGATCCGCAGCCACGGCGTATGCCGCTGATCGGAATAGAACGCGTGGCCCGGCGGGATCGCTATGCCGAACTGCTCGGCAAACTTCGACAGGGTCTGCGAATCGCCGACATGCGGTACGCGCGCCCAGATAAAGTGTCCGCCAACGGGCGGCCCGAACACTTCCCACCCCGCTTGCTCGAGTGACAGCAAGGTGCGCGACAGCGCATCGCCCAGCAGTCGGCGCAAACGCTCAAGATACTTCCGATACGCGCCGCGATCGAGCATCGACGACACGATCGATTCGGCGAAACGCGACGACGTGATGCTCGTCAGCGTCTTGATGTCCGCCATCATGCGTATCGATTCGGCATCCGCGACGAGATAACCCACGCGCAAGGAACTCGACAGCGTCTTCGAAAAACCACCGATATAGATGACGCTCTCGAGCTGATCGAGCGTCGCGAGTCTGTCCGTCGGTTCAACCTGAAAATCCGAAAACACATCGTCTTCAACGATCTTGAAGTGATGCTGCTTCGCAAGCTGCAGCACTCGAAACGCATTGGGCGGCGACATCGTCGTGCCCGTCGGGTTGTGGAACACCGTGTTCACAAAGAAGAGCTTGGGCCGATATTCGCGCAGCTTTTCTTCGAGCACTTCGAGATCGGGACCATGACGCGTGCGCGGAATCCCGATCATCTGCACACCCGACATGCGCAGCAGCCCCATGAGGTTGTAGTAACCGGGGTCTTCGATAAATACCGTATCGCCGGGCTTGAGCATCCAGCGGATCACGAGATCAAGCGCCTGGCTCGCGCCGTGGGTCAGCATGATCCGATACGGGTCGACATGAATGCCAAGCGTCGTCAGTCGCAGGGCAACCTGCTCGCGCAGCACCGCGTTGCCGAGCGGCGTCGAGTAACCCGTCAGGCTTTGCGGATCCATCCGCGCGAGCTGGCGGATCGCAAACGACAGCCCTTCCATGTCGCGCCAGTCTTCTGGCGTAAAGCCACCACCGAGCCTCAGCATGCCGGGCCCGTGCTGACCCGCCTGCCATGCCGGGCCCGAGACCTCCTCGACGAGTTCCGGGCTCACGACTGTCAGCGACGGCGCTGCCGAGCGCCGCTCGGCCACATAAAAGCCCGAGCCTTGCCGCGAGTCGATCAGGCCGAGCGAGACGAGCCGGTCGTAGGCCTCGATGACCGGGAAGCGGCTGATGCCATGCGACGCCGCAAGTTGCCGGATCGAAGGCAGCTTGGTCCCCACGCGGGCCTCGGGCGTGCGGATCCATTCGCGTACGCCGTTCACGATCTGGTCGGTCAGCGGAATGCCCAATGAAGGGTCGACAGTGAGTTTCATGGTGATACGGACTTTCGGATTGAGGAGCGGCTCCCGGGGAGCTGACCCTAAGTGTTCGTCAAAATGACTGAACAGTCTAGTCAAACTGTTCGGAACTGTTCATGGGTTTTCGGAATGCTCCAATGAATAATGGAGTCATGCCATCAGTCAAGTGGACAAAACACTGAGTCGCCGCAAGGCCCGCCGGGCCGGGATTCTGCAGATGCCTTGCAATCAATCCTTGGGTTCCCCTCAGGTGCCGTGAGTTGCGCGGCGCGACGCAGCAAGCATTGTCCGATTGTCCGCCTGACGTGGCAGATTTGCCGGATGTACCCGACGTACCCTGATGTACCGACTTACCCGATGTGCCCGACGTACCCGATGTACAGCAGGAGCCCGACCGCTTTGTCTTGATGCCAGCCGACTACCAGGTGATCAAAATGGATGAACTTCGCACTTTCGAACTCGATGAACCCCATCTCGCACAGGCGCTGACGCTCGCCCGCGCCACAACGATCAGCGCCGTCACGGGCCCGATCTGGGTCACGATCGAAGGCGAAGCCGACGACATCTGGCTCTATGCGGGACAGCGCATCAAAGTGCCGGGCGGCCGACGCGTATGGCTGTCGGGCGATCATGACGGCGCGCGATTCACCGTGCAGACGCACGGGCTGCGATTCGGCGGAGATCGCTGGGTCGGACTGTTCGGCGCAGCAGTCGCGCGCCTGACGCGCACGCTGCCGACGCGCTCGGCCTGAGACGGAAAGCATTCAAGGCCTGTGTTTCGACAGGCCTTGAAGTGTGGTCATTGAGGCGCGGACTACCGCAAGCGCATCAGGCGGCCAGATGGAATCGACTCACCAAGCCCTGAAGCATCTGAGCCTGCTCGTCGAGGGCAAGGGCCGCGGCGGATGCCTGTTCGACGAGCGCCGCGTTCTGCTGCGTGGTCTCGTCCATCTGCGACACGGCGTCGCCGATCGCGTGGATGCCGGTGCTCTGCTCGGCCGACGCTGCCGAGATCTCGGCAATGATATGCGCGACGCGCTCGACCGAATTCACGACCTCGCCCATCGTACGACCCGCTTCCTGCGCGAGCGCGGCGCCGTTGCCGGCACGCTCGACGGACGTACTGATCAACGCCTGAATTTCCTTCGCCGCCGTCGCGCTGCGTTGCGCGAGATTGCGAACTTCAGTCGCCACCACGGCAAAACCCCGGCCATGCTCGCCGGCCCGCGCGGCCTCGACCGCAGCATTCAACGCGAGGATATTGGTCTGGAACGCGATGCCCTCGATCACGCCGATGATGTCGTGGATGCTCTTCGAGCTCGCGTCGATCTCCTGCATCGTGCCGACCACGCGGCCCACGACGTCGCCACCCTGCCGTGCGACTTCCGAAGCCGTATGTGCAAGCTCGGCAGCTTGCTTGGCATTGTCGGCGTTGACCTTCACCGTCGAGGTGAGCTGATCCATGCTCGATGCGGTTCGTTCGAGCGACGACGCCTGCATCTCGGTGCGTTGCGACAAATCCGCGTTGCCGGCCGAGATTTCGCTCGACGCCGCAGCGACCGCCGATGCGCTCTGCGCGATCTCGGCGACCGTGCGCGCAAGCCCGTCCTGCATATCGGCGAGCGCGTGCAGCATGCTCGAGTCGTCACGACGCGCGAGCGCCACTTCGCCCGACAGGTCCCCGCCCGCGATGCGCTCGGCAATCGCCTTGGCATACGAGGGCTCGCCGCCGAGCTGAGACGTGATGCGACGGATCACCCAGCCGCCAATGGCAATCGCGATCGCGAACAGCGCAACCGTGATCACGCCGATCAGCACGAACGACGTGCGGAACGTCGCCGCGGCACTGTCGATCGTGTGACGCGCGGACGCATCGCGCTGCGCGACGAGCGCGTCGATCTTCTTCTCGAGCTTTTCGGTTTCGACGAGCAAGGACACATCGGCAATACCGACTTGCCAGTGCATTTGCGAGAGGTCGAGCGGCTGGGCCTTCATCAACGTCACGAAATCGCGTTCGTGCTGGCTCCACGTCGTCGTCGCGGCATGCAGCGCCTTGAGCAGATCGAGTGCAGCCGCATCGCGCGTGAAATCGTCGATCACGCCGAGCTCGGTGCCCATCCTCGCGATATTCGTCTCGATCTCGTGACCGAGATCGTCGCGCTCCTTGGCGGTCGTCGCCGTCAGAAGGCTTTTCTGCGCGCGCGTCGCGCGCAACATCGCCCCGCGCGCCTCTTCGGCGGCCTTGGTCGTCTCGTAGCCTTCGGTGTACACCGTTTGCGTCGCACCGTTGAGCCGGTGCAACTGAACCAGCGACAGCCCTCCGACAACAAGCGTTCCGAACAGCAGCACGGCAAATGCGCCGCGCAACGACTGCTTGACCGAGCCGGCTCCCCGCGCCGCCCGATCCATCCCCGAGTACCTGGTCATGGTATTTCCAACGTCTGTATTAGCTTGACCGATTCGCGACAAAAATTGTCCGTCTCAAGCAGACAAGACAATCTATTCTGCAGCCTATCGGAAAAATAAAATCTCGATCGTTTTTCAAATTAATCCCGAAAAACATACCGCTGCGCCTATGAACTCGAACGTCCACTCCTCTCCATCGCAACCTGGGGTCAATACATCGCCCCAGACGTCCGCATCCGGCTCGACCGCCTCCGCCATCAAGGAAGGCACCGTCTACTCGATCATCGGCGCGATCAGCTTTTCGCATTTGCTGAACGACATGATCCAGTCGCTGATCCTGGCGATCTATCCGATGCTCAAGTCGAACTTTTCACTGAGCTTCGGCCAGATCGGCCTGATCACCCTCACCTACCAATTTACGGCTTCGTTGCTGCAACCCTTGATAGGCTTCTACACCGATAAATATCCGAAGCCCTACTCGCTGCCGGTGGGCATGGGTTTCACGTTGTCGGGTCTGGTGCTGATGGCGTTTGCGCCGACGTTCGGCTGGCTGCTGATCGCCTCGGCGCTCGTTGGCTGCGGCTCATCGGTATTTCATCCCGAATCGTCGCGCGTCGCGCGCATGGCGTCGGGTGGCCGGCACGGTCTGGCCCAGTCGCTGTTCCAGGTCGGCGGCAATGCGGGTTCGTCGCTTGGGCCGCTGCTCGCGGCACTGATCATCATGCCGAACGGGCAGCACAGCATCGCGTGGTTCGCAATTGCCGCGCTCGTCGCGATCGCCGTGCTGATCGTTGTCAGCAACTGGTACAAAGTGGCGCGCCTGCGTGCGAAGCCCAAGACGCGAAATGCTGGGCATGCCACGCTGTCGAAGGGTCAGGTCGGATTTGCATTGACGGTGTTGCTCGTTTTGATCTTCTCGAAGTATTTCTATCTCGCGAGCCTGAATTCCTATTACACGTTCTACCTGATCGATCGATTCCATCTGCCGGTCGAGACGACGCAGTTTTATTTGTTCGCATTCCTGTTTGCTGTCGCGGTCGGCACGATCGTCGGCGGTCCGATTGGCGATCATTTCGGCCGCAAATACGTCATCTGGGTGTCGATTCTCGGCGTTGCGCCGTTCACGCTGATGCTGCCGTACGCCAATCTGTTCTGGACGGGTGTGCTGACGGTGATCATCGGGCTGATTCTGGCCTCCGCGTTCTCGGCCATCATCGTCTATGCGCAGGAACTGATTCCCGGCAAGGTCGGGATGGTCGCGGGGATGTTCTTCGGGTTCGCATTCGGCGTCGCCGGGATCGGTGCCGCGGTGCTTGGCCATGTCGCCGATGCGACGAGCATCGAGACGGTCTACAAGATCTGCAGCTTCCTGCCGCTGTTCGGCATCTTCACGGTGTTCCTGCCGAATATCGAAGGTGCGCGTGCGCGCAAGGCCAAGGCGGCCTGATAGAACGAAACGGAACGCGATAGAACGAGCGCGATACAACGTTCGAGAGAAACAGGCGAATGCCATGTGACTGTTTCTCTCGATACTGGATGCAAGTCTTGCGTCGGTAACGCCTGACAGCGATACCCCGTAGAAATGAGAAGGCCCATCGCCTGAGGTGCGCCTCGAATGCCGGATGCGAATCCGGCTTCGAGATGCGGCTCAGAACGATGGGCCTTTTTGCTTTGTCACCCCGGACGACGCGTAGCAGTCGACGTACTATGCGAGGCCCGGCATCGCGTTATAGCGCTAACGCGAGAACTGCGAAGGCTGGAACCCTTGTGCGATCGCAGGCGACGACGGCGACAACACGAAGCTGCCGTATTGCGATGTCGTGCTGCCCGATGTCACGCTCGCCGTCGACGCGGAAGACGACCCCGAGAACACCACGTCCTGCGGACCGAACCACGTGCCGATCTGCAGATACTGCGCGGCGCCCGAGTCGGCTGTCAGCTGCGTACCGCCGATCACGACATTGCGCGTGATGACGTTGTTCAGCGGCACACCCGGCAGGTTCGTCAGGATCGACGGCAAGTTCGGATACTGCGTCGAATACGGCGCCGTGTTGTACGGCACCGCGCGCAACGCGGTCTGGAACACGCCGCTGGCGCTCGTGACATCCGCCTTCTGCCAGCTCATGCCACGCGAGTCGGCGCTGACGGCCGGCGACGAGTTCACGAACAGATTGTCCGAGATCACATTGTCGCGGCCACCACCAACGAACACCGGCTGCATGACGTTCGAGAACACATTGCGCCGGACAGTCGTCTGGCAGTACTCGTCGTCGAGGTAGACGCCCATCGTGGCCGTCGGCTGCGATGTCGAGCCGATGTCATGAAGGAAGTTGCTCTCGATAATGGTGCCGCGCATCGTCCAGTCACGTCCGGCGTAGATCGCACCGGAGTCGCTCGTCTCGGTCACCACGTTGTAGATCTCGTTGTTGCTGATCTCGTGGTTGTTGCCGCCGAAGATGATGGCGGCATGCGGGCCGTTGTAGATCGTGTTGCCCGTGATCTGGTCGCCCGCGCCGGACAGGCTGATCGCCGGACGGTACGCACGAGAAAGGCGTGCGTAGTCGTGGATCGTGCTGTTCGTCACAAAGCTGCTGCCCGCGGCGAGCGTCGTGCGATTGCCGCTGTAGATGGTGATGCCGCCTTCGCCCGTGTTGGCCATCGTGACGTACTGGAAGCCGCTGCTGCCCGCGCTCGATACGCCGCCGCGATTGCCCATATTGCGGATCGTCACGTGATCGACGGTGTTCTTGCCGCCACCGTTGAGCTGAATGCCGTCGCCGCGCCCGATATCGAGCGTCAGATACTGCACGAGCAGGTTGGTCGCACTGTTGAACACAAGCAACGAGTTGGCCACGGACACCTGTACATCGCCGGTGGACATCGTTGCGGGCGGCCAGAAATACAGCAGACCTGCAGTCTGGTCGACGTAGTACTCACCCGGCGAATCGAGTTCCGACAGGGCGTTCTCGATGACGACTCGTTGCCCCACCGCGAGGCCCATCGTCGGCGCCGGCGACTGAAGCGTGAGCGTTCCCGATCCGTCCACGGACTGCACCGGCAGCGTCGTATCGGCCCAGTCACGCGCCCAATATCCAAACGCGCGCAGGTTCGGCTCTTTCGCCCAGGCCGTCGGGTTGCCGCCGCTGACCGTAAAGCTCAGACCCGTCGGACCGCCTGGCAGCGATGCGATCGTCGCAAAGCCCGTATTGGGCCAGCGCGCGACGGTCATCGGCTGATCGCGGAAGAACACTTCGAGCGGTGCGGGCGTGACGGAAATGCCGTAGCCGTGACGATTGAAGGTACCGAGATTGGTGACCCCGTTCGCCGCGAGCGACGCGACCACGACACTGCCATGGGCCGCCGTTGGCAGGCGCGACAAGGCGTTCGAGTCGGTCACGGCCGTAAAGCCCGTCACCACTTTCGAACCCGTAATGATCGCGGAGCCGTCAGCCGGTCCGGAAATCGTGACCGGCACGCCGGACCACGTCGGATCCACGGTGACCGTCAGCGTCGAGGCAATCTGATAGGTGCCCGATCCGAGCACGATGTTGAGGGAAGAGATACCCGATCCGGCTTTCGCCTTGTTCGCGCTGAGCACGCTCAGCGCATCGCGCAATGCCACGGCCGACGCGGACAAATTGACGGTAGCAGGCGCAGCCGTCGCACCGCTTTCTTCAGCGTTGGTCGCCGCTGCCGTCACGTTGACTGTCGTGGCCTGTGCCGTTGCGCAGCCGAGCAGTGCAAATGCAAGCGCTGCGGCAGCCTTTGTAAAACCGGGTACAACGGATGCGCCTCTAAACGTGCGCTTCATACGTACATTTATTAGGAATGCAGATGAAAACATGGAAAATCCTTACTACAAAAAACAAAAGGTAGGCGCTTTGCGCCCGCGAGGTTTATGCAACTTTTACGTCGCATCCCTCTGTGATGGACCTCGAAATCGTTCCTCCTCTGTGAACGCCTTCACGTCGATCAAGACACCGCCCCCGGACGGTGCCGCCCTTTGAGCCGACGCCGACGATGCGCACCGGCCAGCGCGCGATAGTCGGCTTCGGCACGCGCAAGTGAAGTGCTGGCACCTTGCAACTCGGCCAGCGCCTGCAATCTCGCGCGTTGATTTTCTATATCGAGCTTCTGCAGCTCGCGCAGTCCTTCACGCAACGTTTTTTCAATGCGTGTGCGTCGATTGGCGAACTGCCAGGTCAGCCATTGGAGGTCGCGCGGATCCGTTCCGCTCTGCGGATCGAATGTGAATCGCGCTTCCATCTGTGCGCGCCACGCGCGCAGTTCGCTTCTGGCGGCCTCGCCAAGCCCTCGGACTTTGCCAAGCAACGGGTCTGCCACGTCGGCCGCCGTTTCGATGCCGAACGAGGCAAGCGTTGCCTTGCGTCCCGGACCAATCGAGGCGAATCGCGTTTCGACGAGAACATGGCTCGCAAGAAACTTCTCGAGCTGACGCTCCCTGACGAGGGCAAACAACTTTTGTCGTTCGCCTTGATAGCGACGCGGCAGTGCATCGAGGCCGCGCTTGGCGTGTTCGAGCGCGTGAAACTTGTCGGCGAAGGCGCGTGAATGACGAAGCTTTCGATAGCGCGCGAGCAACACGTCGTAGTCGTGTTGTGCCGCATTGAGCATGCCGCGTCGCCGTACGTATTCGCGACGGAACGGCCGTTCGGCAACAAGTGCGCATGCCACCCATGCAAGCGGCCCAGCGAATCCAAACGCGAGACTGATGTCGGCATCCGCTGCGGAGACGGCGATCGAGCCGACTGTCAGCGCGAACGAAACCAGTCGCGCAATGCGTCGGCGAATTCGTAGCGCATGTGAACGCGGACGCTGAGCATCCGAACCGGCATTCATTAAGTTTGGAACGGCCGCATGCGCGTGCAAGTGACGCGCGCTTGTAAACAATTCGGGCATCTCGCGACCCGCTTCGGCTTGCGGGTCACCGAGTGCGACGATGCGCTGCCAGACTTGCTGGATATCGGCGTTGTCGGGCAACGCGACTCGCGTGCCTGGCGGAGGCAGCGTCGGCAGGAAATACTGCGTACCCGTGCGCGATTCGATCTCGCACCATGGGCATCCGCGCAGATGCGCGGGAAAGCGATGGATCGCATCCGTCGAGCACGTGCGAAGACTGCGACCAAATGCTTCGAGTGCGTGCACCCATTGCCGGGCATCAGGTCGTTTCTGCCGTGCACCGACTTCGGTAAAAGCGGCTTCGAACATCGCGGCGAGTGTCGGCGATACCGTTTCAAGCGCGAGTGCGTGAGGCGGTGTCTGCATGCCTCGCGCCTGTCTACGAGGCCCGTATGCAAATCGATATTCGGCAATCGCCTGTTCGATCGACATATCGCCCGCTTCATGGATGCCCGCGTACGGATGACGTCCCATGAACAGCAGGTGAAATACGAGGACTGCGAGGCCGAAGCGGTCATGATTCGCCATGCGCGGCGCATCGCCGAATGCCTTGATCGCCTGAAGCTCGGGCGGCGTGAAATGCTGAACGCCGACCTCGCACGCGAAGCGTGTGCCGTGTGCCTGGATCTCGAACGAATCGCAGTCGATAAAGCACGCGACACTGTCGCGACGAATGACCACATTGCCTTGATTGACGTCGCCGACCACGTGCCCGTGCGCGTGAATCGCATCGAACGCAGCGGCAACGTTACGTGCGGCGGCGACTAGAAACGCGTAGTCGGCTTGCGGGAAGAATTGCTTGCGTTGCGCGGGGCTATAGAGATGGTGGATCGGCTCGTGACCCTCGACGCGCGGCATCGTGAAGCCGACGACGCGCGAGCCTTCGCCACGCAGTACTTCGACGGGCCAGGCGGCGATGGTACGCAGATAGCTGTCGCCCAGCGCGGTCATCGCGTGCAGCTTTGCCTGCCTGCGTGCGGGCAACGGTTCGCGATACAGCTTCGCGACGTGGTCCGCGGCATCGCGCAACGCATACACCCTGCCCTCGCCGCCTTCGCCGATCAACTCTCCCAGCGACACTTCGCGGCCTTTGCTATCCGATACGCGTTCGCGTTCGGCCACGTCTGCCGTCGTGTTATCCAGCGACACGCCGTGCATGCCGGGCGTCATCCGATCTGTCCTCCGCGTCGTGTCGCGACGACGAGTGTCTTGTCGTCATCGGTACGCGCGTTGATCGCCGGACTCGAAAGGAATCGCGCGAGTTCGCTGTTGAGCTGCACGCAGCGTGATGGGTCGACGCCGCGCAATGCGGCGAACATCGGCTCAAAAAACGGTGAATGGGCTTCACGTGTGGCAAATACCAGCGCAAGACGCTGGAGGCCATCGGTGAGTAGCGACACTTCGTCGGGCGCTTCGATCATTGCCGCGTGCAAATGCGCGATCGCGTCGGGATCGGTGACGAAATACGTGGTGTTGGCGTACTCGCCCGATTCGGGCCAGAAGATAGGCTGCAAGCGTTCGGCACTGCCGTTCGCTTGACTGCTATTCGGTGCACTGCCATTCGCAGCACTGCCGTTTGGTGGACTTCCGTTTGATGCGCGGCCGTTCGTCGAGCCGTTGTTTGCGGATTTCCGCTCAGCACGCACATGATCCCGGCTTCTGACGACGAGCGCGCCGTCGCCGATCTGGAAGGCAAGCGCGCGCTCGGGGCCGATCACAGCGCCGACGAGCGTGCAGGCGAACTGTCGTGTCGGAGCGCCATGCCATGCGCTGGCCAATGCGATTTCGGCACGCACATGCTCCACGCACTCTTCGGCCAGCGCGACGTTGAGTGCGCGCTCGCCACGCGCTTCGATGCGGTCCGACAGAAATTGGCCGCCGATGTCGCACATCATGCGTGCGCCAAGTGCGCCATGGTCGGCGCTACCTGCACCGTCGGATGCGAGCGCGACCAGCCATTCGGTGCCGTCGGCACCGATGACCGTTTCGACAAAACTGGCGTCCTGGCACGCTGCACCAGTGCGCAGGTGGGAGGTCCCCACCGCGGACGCGCTCACATAACGCCAGCTCACACGAGCGCCCATCCCGATGGACTCTGAAGCTTGACCTCGGTGCCGGGCGTCGACTGCGACACGGAGCGCATCGAGTTCGACAGCCACTGGAACAACTCGCGGAACTTGAGGCCCTGAAGGCCCAGCGGCATGCGCACGGAAATCTGGCGCAGCACATCCATGTTTGCGCCTTCGATGCCGACTGCGAAGAAAGCAAACTTCTTGTTCGCTTCGCCTTCCGCGATGCGCGCCGCGGCGGCACGCCAGTCGTCTGTCGGCTCGCCGTCGGTCAGCAGAAAAACCCACGGACGATAAAACGCGATGCCGTTCGCGCGATATTCGGCCTTGCGCGCCTCGAGCAAGTCGAGCGCAAGCGTCACGGCGGCGCCAAGCGGCGTGTCGCCCTGAGCGCTCAGGGCCGGAGGCACGAAGTGTTCGACGGTGTGGAACGGCACTTCGACGTTCGGCGGCCCGAACGTCACGATGGCGGTTTCGACACGTTTACCCGCGAGGGTGTCGGCAGTCAGTTCTTCCCGGAAAGTCTCGAGACCGGCGTTCAGTTGCTCGATCGGCTCGCCTTCCATCGACCCCGACCGGTCGAGCAACAAGATGCAGGGGCAGCGGGGCTCAGGGTTCTCCGCAAAATTGTCCGTACCGAACGCGACCTGTGCCGCAAACGGGTTGTCATTCTCGTTCATGGTAATCCCGCTCTATTCGCGCCTTGCTGGCGCAGTTTTAATAGTCCTGAAGCGTGCGCATCGATCGGCCGGCCCAAGGTCCCGGCCTTCGCGCATGAAGCTGATCACCCGCGGCGGTTTTTCAACCGCGCGGTCCCCCCGGGAAAATCCCCGGACCCGGAGAAGCCGCTGATGACCCGCTATACAAATTTCCACGCGCGTTCGGTCAACGAGCCTGCCGCCTTCTGGGGCGAGCAAGCCCGCCGTATCCATTGGCAGACGCCGTTTACCCAGGTTCTCGACGACTCACGGCCGCCTTTTACCCGTTGGTTTGTCGGCGGCACGACCAATCTCTGCTACAACGCGATCGACCGGCACCTGCCCGAGCGAAGTGCACAGGACGCGTTGCTCTATATATCGACCGAAACTGGCGTCGAGCGCAGGTTGACTTACGCAGAAATATTTGCGGAGGTGAATCGGATGGCCGCGGCGATGCTCGAACTCGGCGTCCGACGGGGCGATCGCGTGCTGATTTACATGCCGATGATCCCGGAGGCGATGTTCGCGATGCTGGCCTGCGCGCGCATCGGGGCCATCCATTCGGTCGTTTTTGGCGGGTTCGCGGCGGGCAATCTCGCGACCCGGATCGACGATGCCGAGCCGACGCTGATCGTCAGTGCCGACGCGGGCTCGCGCGCGGGACGCGTGATTCCTTACAAACCGCTTCTCGATGAGGCGCTGCTCGAATCGAAGGCGCCGCAACCGCAGGTGCTGTTGATCGACCGGCATCTTGCCGATATGCCGCTGTTCCCGGGCCGCGACACGGTGTATCCGCCGGAACTTGCGCCCGGCGAGCCGCAGCCGGTCGTGCCGTGCGAATGGCTCGAATCGAATGAGCCGTCCTACATCCTGTACACGTCGGGTACGACGGGCAAACCCAAGGGGGTCCAGCGCGATGTCGGCGGCTATGCCGTCGCGCTCGCGACATCGATCGACTATCTGTTTGGGGGTACGGCGGGCGACGTGATGTTTACGGCGTCGGACATCGGCTGGGTCGTCGGGCATAGCTATATCGTCTATGCGCCGCTGCTCGCCGGCATGACCACGGTGATGTACGAGGGGCTGCCGATCCGACCGGACGGCGGCGTCTGGTGGCGCATGGTCGAACGGCTCAAGATCAATTTGATGTTCACGGCGCCGACCGCGATTCGCGTGCTGAAAAAGCAGGATCCGGCGTTATTGCGCGCCTCGGACCTGTCGAGTCTCCGCGCGCTGTTCCTGGCCGGCGAACCGCTCGACGAGCCGACGGCGAACTGGATTGCCCGTTCGATCGACAAACCCGTCGTCGACAATTACTGGCAGACCGAGACGGGCTGGCCGATGTTGATGGTGCCGCGCGGTATTGACGGTGTCGAGGTCCCGCCGCCGAAGCTGGGCGCGCCCGGTGTGCCTGTTTATGGCTACAAGCTCAGCGTGCGCAACGAGCGCACGGGCGAAAACTGTTCGGCGGGGCAAAAAGGTGTGATTGCGCTCGAGTACCCGCTGCCGCCAGGCTGTATGACGACCGTCTGGCGCGACGACGAGCGGTACGTGAAGACGTACTGGTCGAACTTTATCGGCCGGATTGCCTACTCGACGTTCGATTGGGGTGTGCAGGACGGCGACGACTTTGTGACGATCCTCGGCCGCACCGATGACGTCATCAATGTGGCGGGACACCGGCTCGGGACGCGCGAAATCGAAGAGAGCCTGTCGCGGCATCCGGCGGTGGCCGAAGTCGCGGTGGTCGGCGTGAAGGACAGCCTCAAAGGGCAAGTCGCGTTCGGCTTTGTCGTGCTACGAGATCCGGCGCGCGCCGAACAGGCCATGGACCGGCTCGCGCTTGAAGGCGAGCTGATGCAGACCGTCGATCGGCAGCTCGGCTCTGTCGCCCGGCCTGCGCGGGTGCTGTTTGTCGGACTACTGCCGAAAACGCGCTCGGGCAAGCTGCTCAGGCGCGCTATCGCAGCGCTCGCCGAAGGCCGCGAGCCCGGTGATCTGACGACCATCGAGGACCCCGCGGCATTGCATCAGATCCGGGCGGCGCTGGGGTTTGCCGGTCAGATCTGATAACGCCCACTCAGGCGTTGTGGCCCATCCACGATGCGGCCTTGACGGTGCGGCGATCGAGGTCGCGCATACGTGCTTCGAGGTCGTAGAGGTCGACGGCTTCCGAGAGATACGCTTCTTCGCTTTCGATGCGACGTTGCTCAGCGCTCTTGGTCAGTTCGTTGATGATTTTCCACAGTGCGTACATGGTGTTGCTCCTTGCTAACTCTTGCCAATGGTGCCGGTCGGGCACCGGCGATAAACCCGAGAACTCAGGTTCGTCACCTAAGTGTTTTCCCTAGGTACGCATTCTAGGGGAAAACCCTGAATCGAGGTATACAAGAAACACTCAAATAATAAATATTTGTTGCGCCGCAACGGGGCTTCACGAGTCAATTTTGGCGCGCGATGATCCATGCGGCAGTTTTTGCCGATGCGAAGGCCGCGTAGTTTGCTGATCCACCGGTTTCGGAGCGCGGTCGAGCCAGATCCGCGTAGCAAGCCGCAGTCATGTCGGGTCAGCCTAAGGCCGGGCATGTCATACCGTATGGTGGTCGTGGTGAGCTGAGGTGAGACGCGCGCGAACGAAGCGGAACAAGCGACCGAAAAAAACCGGAGACTGGCATCGGGCAAGGCTGAATCGTCTCCAGCCCTGCCGAACTCGCTGTCAGGCAATCAGCACCGGTTCCGGCGGCAGCTGATCGATATCGGCGCGACGCCGATGCAGACGGAAGAAGTCGTAGATCAGCCGGCTCGAGTCGGGGCCGTCCGCCACATGGAACGGAATCGCACCGTCTCCGCCGCTCCAGGCGTGCTTGAGACCACCGATACGGCAGTCGCGCACGATGGGCACGTCATCGAGCATCCAGTCGTGACGCACCACTCCGCCCGGCGCGCTATCCCGCGCGTTGCCGTGCAAGCGTCGTCCCGAGGAATCGACCAGACGGTTGAGCCGCACGAACTGCATCGCAAGCTGCTCGGCGTTGCGCGGCGACACCACATCGTCGCGATCGCCGTGGACGATGATTGCCGGCATGCCCGGATGGTCGGCGAACTCCGCGAGCCCTGCGACAAGGTTCAGCGGGTCGTCGCGCGTGCCGCGACGCATGGTCGCGAGCGCAGACATCGCCGAATGCGCATCGCCGAAGACCGGCCCCGAGTGCAATGCCACCGCGGCGAATCGCTGCGGATAGCGAATCGCGAGCAAGGCCGCCATGCCGGCGCCGGCCGACATCCCTGCGACATACACACGCTCGGGATCGACGTCATACCGCTCGACGACGGAATCGACGAGCGAGACAATCGAACGCGCTTCATGACCGCCTGCGCGATCAGACGCGTCGTACCAATGCCAGCACCGATGTGCTTGCGCAATCCGCGATTGTTCTGGATAGAGCACGACAAAGCCGTACTCGTCCGCAATCGCATTCATACGAGTGCCCTGCGCGAACTCTTCACTGGTCTGTTTGCACCCGTGCAGCATGACGACCAGCGCGCGCTTGCCCTTGCCCCTGGCGGGCGGAACGTACAGCCCGTACGCAAGGTGGTGAATCAGATCGCCGGGCGCGGGAGGCGCCGAGTGAAACGAGCGCGTCCAGTCGCCCTTGAGCCAGGCATATCTCGACGGACGCACGCGCGAATCGCGTGGATCGACAGGCTGAACCGGGTTCGAGCGCGCGCGAGCGCCGGCCGTACGCGTGCCCTGCGCGGCCGGGCCGGATGGCGCCTTGCCGCGCCCCGAGCCTGCGCGTTTCGCTTTGACGGTCTTGCCGATCTTTCCGAACGACGGACTCAAGCCGAGCGGATCCGCTTTGCGCGGATTCGACGATTTACCCGTCCCGCTTTTGGCTGACCCCGTGGAAGATTTCTTCGAAGTCGACTGTTTTGCATCCGAAAGGTGCGATTTCAGCGCACTCGTCGTGATCTCTTCGACCGCGCGCTCGCCTCGCTTCGCTGCTTGCCGTAGCGCGCGCATCTGGATTTGTGCGAGCTTGCCGAGCCCGCGCAGCCACGTCGACGTAATACTTTTACTCATCTGCTGTGCTCCGGTTGGGTGGTAGCCCGCGCTCCAGGTCAATTTGGAGCACAAAGTCACCTTCGTTTCCGGCGGTTGTGCGTTGCACCATAACATCTTTTAGAGGCGAATGCTTTTCCCGAAATGCGCATCTCACGAACTGCGGCGAAATGCAGCGCAATCCGTCCCGGCGGCGAAAAAAACGACGGTTTATACTCGTCATTGCGCATGGCTGTTTCCATCCGCGATCTGCCCGCACCACCCTTTCATGACTTCGACGTCGTTGATTCCGACCCCTATTTGGTTCACGCTGACCGGCTTTGGCGGCGTGGCCGTTACCATTCCGGCCGCGCTCGCGGTGGCGGCGTGGCTCGCTGCAGGCATGCGTTTGCGCGCTGCGGCGGAATGGCTCGGCGCACTGGGTCTCGCGGGCGGTCTGACGGTGCTCACGAAGGTGGCGTTTCTCGGCTGGGGCGTCGGTATTCGGCCGATCGACTTCACGGGGATCAGTGGCCATGCGGTGCTGTCGACGCTCGTCTACCCGGTGATTTTCGGGGTCGTCCTGATCAACACGCCGATTGCCTTCCGGCGTGCGGGATTCTTAGCGGGCCTGACGTTCGGCTTCGCGATCGGCGCCTCGCGGGTCGCCCTGCATGCGCATTCCGTCTCGGAAATCATCGCCGGGTGTGTGCTCGGGGCGTTTATTGCGTGTCTCTTTATCAGCCGGCTCGAAAAAATGCCGGCGCCGACCGAGCCGACGCCTCACCCGCTGCTCGTGTCGCTGAGCCTTGCGATCATCATCGGTTCGCTGCACGGCATGCACGTGCCGACGCAACGCTGGGTCACGTCGATTGCGCTCGACCTGTCCGGTCATGAGCGACCGTTTATCCGCGCGCGCTGGCATCGTGATGGCCGCGTCAAGGCCACGCCGAAATTCGTCGACAACCTGACGGCGGTTCACACGCACCGCCCGGCGTCCTAACGCTTCTGCTTGATCTTCTCGATTTCGTCGATGCCGCACGCCACGCCATGCGCTTCGGTCGCGGTCAGATAGCCTTCGGCGAACATGCGGACCGACGGGTCCAGATCGACACCCGCCAGAAAGCGTCGACCCACGATCGCATCGTTGGCCGAGCCCAGCGCGTCCTGAAGGGCCGACACATGCGCGGCCATGCGTTTGCGCTGACGCCCGTCGAGCGCCGGCGCGAGAAATTCGATCGCGTACCGCAGGCGCTTGGCGCGAATCCGTAACTGGTGCCGTTCGTGCGCGTCGAGTTCATGCAGGTCGACCGCGTGGGCCAGCTTGCGATACTGCTTGCGAAGCGATTTCCTTCCCTCCGGATTCAACGCGCGCCCGCGGCGATTCGTACTCCTCGTCACCAGCACGGCGACCTGACGCGCGACCTGCGTCAGCAGTTGCGCATATCGCCCGGAAGCCATCGCGGCACGCAATGCGCTCGCAGCCTCCTCTCGATGCGCGGCCACCCGCTGCTCGGCATGACTCCATGGCGCCGACCGTTCCTCACCCTCATGTGCCGCTCGCACAATCGCCGGAAAGGTGTCTTCGATCAGCACATCCCAATCTCGCAGGTCGCCGAGCAGCCCACCGATCCACTTGAGTTCGTGCTTCTCCGGAACGATGGCCGCATCGCGGAGCTCGCTGCCGAAAAACCGGTACGCCGTGCGCATGCGCCGCAGTGCGATGCGCATCTGATGCACATATTCGCTGCCGCCGTCGACGGCGACGCTATGGGCATTCGCCACCCACTGCGCAAAGATATTGCGCGTCACGGCGGCCGCGACCGCTTCGTAGGTCGGGCGTGAGCCGAACTCGATCGTGCCCGCCTTGTGCGGCCCCTCGAGGGGGCGCGACGCATAGGTCAACGCATCGTGCTCGACGAGCGTGAGCCATCCATCGGTATTGAGTGAGATCGCAAGGTCGAACAGGCTGACCGCGCGCTCGGCGAGTTCGACACGTGCGTCGTCATCGATTGCCGAATGTTCGTCGGGCGCGGCATCGTCGGGGTTGTCTACGTCGGCGAGTTCGAGCGAGATCCTCAACTCGACGAAGGGCCGTTGCTCGCCACCGACACCGGCTTCGACGGGTGCGCTCAGCACGCCCGCATCGAGGCTGATCGTCAGCGGCTCGCCGTCGAGATCCAGACGCCACCAGTGGCGCTCAATCTCGGCGCGCCACGGCACATCGCCGCATTGCCCGGCGAAATCGGGCAACTGATCGTGCCCGAGCGCGACAGGCTCCCACGAGCGTACGCGCACGCCCGGCAGCACGGAAAAGTCATGAACGGCAATCGCGAAACGCCGCGCGCCAGCATCGAGTACGAGGCACTGCCATGCGGGGTCGCCGCTCGGCGGATCGTCGCAATGATGCAGCTCGGTCGTGAACTTCGCCTGATCGTGCCGCGCCTGGGCAAGCGGTTCGTGCGCGGCAATGGCCGCAACCCAGTGTTGTGTGTCGGGCCTGCGCACCGTTTGCGCGATACCGGCTTCCGGGTTCTGTTCGCTTGCAGTTGGCCGAAAAACGAGTTCAAGAACACGCTGCATGGGCTGCCCTCCGTTAGGCACACATTCCACACTAAAGCGTGCGTTGAAAATACGCTACCCGTGAGCACACTGCATTCCAGAAAAAAACGGAGCTTTCAGATCGATGCGGCGTGGTCCGACGGGTTCGTCGGGGCGCTCTACGCGCGTCCGCCACATTGACCGCGCGTCGGCGACACATTGGCAGCGCAGGGCATTCGATGCCCCGTTGAACTGCGACGGAATGGCGACAGAAGTACGACCGTACGGCGATCAGATCGCGAACGGGTCGTGCCTGAATGCTCATCGACGACGCTTAGCGCCCTACACTTTGCGCGCACGTGAAGTACCGCAATCACGGACGCTGCCACACCCTGGTAATACGTACCGCTTATCTTAAAAAGCCGACCTTTCAGGTATACCCGTATTACCTAACAGCCGTCACAAACCAGTCACATCACGCTGATATTTCTCCATATTCGCGCCCGTGTGCCTGCGCGCGGCGCGTCCCCCAACGCCAGTCTCATACACGCCCTACCCCCGAAGGAGCCTTGCATGTCTGAGCTTTCCGTTTCCCAATCGAGTGCTGCGCGTGCAGCCCTAGGCCGCAAGATCAGCCTGGGCGTGTTCGCGCTGTTTTTGATCGCCGGGGCGGCGTATGTCGGTAGCCATCTTGCCGACGACCTGCGTCCGGTCCAGCTTGGATCGACCCTGCCGTACGTCCTGCTGGGTGTAGCCCTGTTGATCGCCCTCGGCTTCGAGTTCGTCAACGGCTTCCACGACACCGCCAACGCTGTCGCGACTGTCATCTATACGCATTCCCTGCCGCCGAACATCGCGGTGGTGTGGTCCGGTACGTTCAACTTTATCGGCGTGCTCGTGTCGAGCGGCGCAGTCGCGTTCGGCATCCTGCAGTTGCTGCCGGTCGAGCTGATCCTGCGTGTCGGCAGCAGTCAGGGCTTCGCCATGGTGTTCGCACTGCTGATCGCCGCGATCATCTGGAACCTCGGCACGTGGTACTTCGGTCTGCCGTCGTCGAGCTCGCATACGCTGATCGGTTCGGTGATCGGCGTCGGGCTCATGAATCAGCTCATGGCCGTCAACACGGGCACGAGCGGCGTTGACTGGAACCAGGCGCTCAACGTCGGCAAGTCGCTGCTGTTCTCGCCGGTCGTCGGCTTTATCGCATCGGCCCTGTTGCTGCTCGGGATGAAGGCTGTCATCAAGAAGCCCGCGCTCTACAAGGAACCGAAGAAGGATGCGCCGCCGCCGTTCTGGATCCGCTGCCTGCTGATCCTGACGTGCACGGGCGTGTCGTTCGCACACGGTTCGAACGACGGCCAGAAGGGCATGGGCCTGATCATGCTGATCCTGATCGGCACGGTGCCGACGGCCTTCGCACTGAACAAGGCGGTCGACGCGAACCAGACGCAGACGTTTGTCGCCATTGCCCACACGGCATCGGACACGTTCGCCAAGTATGCAAACAACGGCACGTCGGCCAATCCGCGCGCTGACGTCGAAGCGTATGTGCAGACGCATCAGCTCACGCCAACGACCGTCCCCGCGCTGCGCGCCCTGACCGACAAGATCGGTGAAGACATTTCGAAGTCGGGCGCCGTGTCGTCGGTTCCGCAAAGCAACGTCAACAACGTGCGTAACGACATGTACATCGTGTCGGAAGCACTGCGTCTGATGGACAAGGCCAAGGACCCGGCCTTCAGCGAAACGGATCATGCCGCGCTGATGAACTACAAGAAGACGCTCGACCACTCGACCAAGTTCATCCCGACCTGGGTCAAGGTGGCGGTTGCGCTGGCGCTTGGCCTCGGCACGATGGTTGGCTGGAAGCGGATCGTCGTGACGGTCGGTGAAAAGATCGGCAAGGAACATCTGACGTACGGTCAAGGTGCCTCGGCCGAACTCATCGCGATGGCCACGATCGGCGCCGCCGACATGTACGGCCTGCCGGTCAGCACGACGCACGTGCTGTCGTCGGGTGTCGCCGGCACGATGGCCGCCAACGGTTCGGGCCTGCAATGGTCGACCGTTCGCAGCCTGCTCCTCGCGTGGATCCTCACGCTGCCGGTTTCGATTGCTTTGTCCGCCGGGCTGTTCTGGTTGTTCAGCAAGCTGTTCTAAGACGTTCGCTTCAGGCGCCGGGATGTTTCCGGCGCCTGAATGTCGCATCCGCATTTCCCCCGCGATTCACCCCTCTGCGCTTTCCGCCCGGTTGCCCGATCGAGTCGGCAAGCTTTCCATGAGCTTTCCTCACAGGTACGACGCGTGCTGTGTCGGTAATGACCGTTTGAAACATCGCGAGTCATCCACTCAGGCGCGGCCATCCGGCCGTCCCGCTACCCGCGCATCACGTGCCGACACCCGGCATGTACCGCGCCAAGGAGACGCTCATGACCGTCGGTACCATTCTTCTGATCATCCTGATCCTGCTGCTGATCGGCGCCCTGCCGTCGTGGCCCTATAGCAGCGGCTGGGGCTATCGGCCGACCGGGTTGCTCGGTGTTGTCGTTATCGTTGTGATCATCCTGCTGCTCATGGGACGCATATAGTCCGTCGGTCACCGGCGCGCGTTCAAACGCGCGTCGGACCTCAAGCGCTCGAATCGCACACCGTTAACCCGTCTATCAATCGGCTTAAGCCGCCGGCTTGTGCATTGCGTAAGACGAGCGAATACCGAATGTATGCGGCGTGAAAGCCGCATCTTTACGGCATTTGTATGCGGAATATCCGAATATGGTCGGACTTTTCCGTTGTTGACGCCGCATGGCGAGACCCGTCCATGCGGTTTATTTGTGCACCGCGAGAGCTGTTTGTGATGCCGATACGGAGCGTCACAAACCCGTCATAAATGGGGTGTACAAGGCGCTAAAACTTAGAGAATTACATAGTGACCACCGCCCTTTCATCACCCAGTCTCACGCTGCAGACCATTCTCGGGGAACGGCTGCTCAGCCCGGTGTATCAACCGATTGTCAATCTCGCGGAACACGCGATTTACGGTCACGAAAGCCTGATCCGAGGTCCGGCCAATACGGCATGCCAGATGCCCGACGTGCTGTTCGCGATGGCACGTGCTGAAGGGTGTCTGAACGAACTCGAATTTGCAGCGGCGAATACGGGAATCGCAGGCTATCGTGCGGCGGGCGGCCGCGCGAAGCTGTTCGTGAACCTGAGCGCAACATTCCTCGTCGAGCACTACGTGCGCCACGGCGACAATCATCTCGATCTTCTGTTCGAACGCGCGGATATGCCGATCGGCGATCTCGTCATCGAGCTGACCGAACACGATCAGGTGCATCACGTCGACGCGCTGCCGCGCATGGTCGAACTGCTGCGCGCACAGGGCGCGCAAATCGCACTCGACGATTTCGGCGACGGCCGCTCGAGCCTGCGTCTCTGGTCGGAGCTGCGTCCGGAAATCGTCAAGATCGATCGCTACTTCTCGCGCGAAATCGACAAGCACGCGGCGAAGGTGCAGACCTTCAAAGCCATGCTGCATCTCGCGGAAACGTTTGGCACGCGTCTCGTTGCCGAAGGCATCGAAACGCCTGAAGAACTCGAGATCATCCGCGACCTCGGCATCGTCTATGCACAGGGGTATTTGCTTGGTCGTCCGCATGCGGAAGCGTCCCGCACGATCAGCGACCAGGCACGCGAAGTCCTTACGAACCGCGACATCGTGGTCTACCCGGCATTGCGCAAAGTCGCGCATACGCACTTCTCTGCAGAGAAGCTCGTGATCCAGGCGCCGCCGATCAATCCGAAGACGCGCAACGACGAACTGGTTCGCGTGTTCCACGAGCGGCCCGATCTTCACGCGCTGGCCGTGGTCGGCCCCGACGACAAGCCGCTTGGCCTGATCAATCGCCGCGACTTTATCGACCGCTATACGCACCCGTATCACAAGGAACTGTTCGGCAAGCGTCCGTGCACGGCGTTCATGGATCCGCGTCCGATCCTCGTCGACAAGCATCAGACTTTCGAGCAGCTCACATCGATTCTCGTGTCGGGCGACCAGCGTTATCTGAGCTCGGGCTTTGTGATCACCGAAGCCGGGCGCTACCTGGGTCTCGGCACTGGCGAGCAGCTCGTGAAAGCGGTTACAGAAGTCCGGATCGAAGCCGCGCGCCATGCGAATCCGCTGACGTTCCTGCCCGGCAATATTCCGATCAGCGAACACATCACGCGCCTGCTGACCGCGCGCGTCGAGTTCACGGCCTGCTACTGCGACCTGAATCACTTCAAGCCCTACAACGATCAATACGGATATTGGCGCGGCGATGAAATGATCCGCCTCGCGGCCGGCGTGATCTCGGCCAATTGCGATGCGCGTCGCGATTTTGTCGGGCACGTCGGCGGCGACGATTTCGTCGTGCTGTTTCAAAGTGCCGATTGGGAAACACGCTGCTCGCAGATCGTCGCGACCTTCAACGAACGGGCGCTGGGCATGTTCGACGAGGAAGCCCTCAGGGCGGGCGGTATCGAAGCCGAAGACCGCCACGGCAACCTGTCGTTCTTCCCGCTCACGACGATCACGATCGGGTCAGTGCGCATCGTGCCCGACAGCTATAGCCGTGCAGAGGACGTCGCCTCGGCGGCGGCGCTCGCCAAGCGCAATGCTAAGCATGGCGGCGGTGGCCTGTGGGTGCTCGACAACGGCAAGGCGATCCAGCTGCCCGTTCCGTCGCGCGTCATGGCGCCGGCGGCCTGAGACGCACGTCGGTTCACTGCGCTGCTGTTATCTGCCAGGCGCGCGCAGGAAGTCCGCGGGCAGCGACCAGTTGCGCCTCGACATGGTGATCTGGCTGACCTCGCGCAGGCGCCTTTGCGCGCTTGATGCCAGCAAAGTCTCAAGCCAATAACGTCACGCTCCCGGCGCATCGAGCGGATGCGGCGACTCTGCGGCCGGCTCACCTGGCCAGGGCCACTGGTCCGCGCCGGCCATTTCGGCGTCCACGGCAGAGATGGAAAACGCCTCGCCGGTGCCATGCTCGACCATCGTCAGTTGCCCGGTACGCGTAAAGACGCCCGTGTCGATAAACAGTTGCGACCCGATGCGCGTCACGCGCTCGACCGGCGTATGGCCGCAGTAAGTCGTCGATAGCCCCTTGTGCAACGATTCTGGCTTGCCCGGCGCGGTGCCGCCGACGAGTTGCCGTCCCCAAAGCAGGCGCTGGCGCACATGCTCGCTGAAATGCCCCGCGCCGAGCGTGCGATCGTCGCCGAAGAACTCGGCGTGCACGATATTGAAGCCGTCGTCGGGACCACCGACGATCAGGGCAAGCGGCAGTTCGCGCAGCCGGTTGGCATAGTCGGCCAGCACGTCAGCGGGCACGCCACGCGCCCAGTCACCCCCTACTTTGGCCCAGGCGGAAAACTCGAGCGCACCGTCGACAACGGCGATCAGCATGTCCTCGTGATTGCCTCGCACGGCATGGAACCACGGCATCTCGAGCAAGGCGATCGCCTGATCGGAATGCTCTCCGCGGTCGACGAGGTCGCCGACCGACAGCAAGCGGTCTTCCTGCGGATCGAATGCGACATCGCGCAGCAAGTGCCGTAACGCCGCCGTATGGCCATGCAGGTCACCCACGACGAAATCGCGCCCGCGACGATTCTCGGGCAGACGTCTGACCGGCCGGTACAGCGGAACGCTCTTCCCCATCCCTATCCTCATGACCGCTTACTTGCTGCAGCGATGATCGTATAAATCGAATGATAGTGGTCACTTTATATAAAGGTGGGCCGCGATCGGGAAAAAACCACATCGTTGAAGGGCTTGGCGCGCAGAAGTAATCCGGGCACGATGCCCGCACACTCACTGCACCGGTCTGGTCCGGTCACACGCCCGGGCAAACCGCGTGGCTGACGAACGCGTTGCCGGCGTTGACGTGCAGCGCATTGCCGGACGGCGTCGGCCCCAAATCCCCCGGGGATCGTGTGAGGCCGCTAAAACGATTTGAAAAAGCCTTGAAAGGAAGCCCATGAACTGGTTCAAGAACGCGTTCCTCGTGCGACCGCGGCTCTATATCGCTGCAGCCGTCGGACTGATCATTGCCATCGTGTTGCCGGCTCACCTGGCGCCCACACAACGGGCGCTCATAGGCTGGAACGTCGCGGTCTACGCGTATTTGCTGCTCGTCATGGTAGAAATGGCGCCGCGAATGTCGAGTGACGACGTACAACGGCTTGCTGCACGGGAAGACGAAAACGCGGTCGCGGTACTGGTCATCGTCAGCATTGCAGCCATCGCGAGCATCGCCGCAATCGTGCTCGAGCTGGCGACGGCGCGCGCGCCGAATCAGCCGGCCAGCCTCGGTCATATTCTGCTCGCCGGCGTCACCGTGGTCGGTGCCTGGGCACTGATCCCGACCCTGTTCGCCATGCACTACGCGCGCCTCTACTACGCGTCCCCCGACGATCAGCGCGCGCTCGCCTTTCCCGAGCAGAACCCGCAGCCGGACTTCTGGGACTTTCTGTACTTTTCCTTCACGATCGCGGTCGCGTCGCAGACCTCGGACATCGCACTGCGCGGATCAACGGCCCGCCGGGCGGCCCTCGCGCAGTCCGTGCTGTCTTTTTTCTTCAATGCAAGCATCCTAGCGCTGTCGATCAATATCGCGGCCGGACTGGTGAACCCCGGAAGTTAGTCGAAAGACGGGGCATGACGCAGCGCCGGCGTGATGGATCGGGCCCTATCGTCCGGCCTGCGCCCGGACATCAGGTCGCGCGTTGCTCCCTCTTCAGACAGACACACCGGAAGTGTGTCCGTCCTGCAAACGCTCGTCCTCGATGTTCGCGAGGCGTGTCACCGGCTGCGCCATGCATGCTGCGGCGCCGAATGTAAAAGGCCCAAACATCACGTCGAAGTTGTAAAAAGCTGTTACCTGCGGCGGGTTTTACACGCCGCCGTCATGCCGCCGCTCGAAGCTCGAAAGGATTCTGCAGGTATGCCGCGACACATCGACAGCGAAGCAGCCCGAGGGCCGGGCGATCTCGTGTCCTGCTTTTGCAGAACCGTGATTGCCTGGGTCAATGGCATATAGCTTGCTATTTATTCTCGGCTGCCTTTCTTCTTTCTCGATGTCCGGATTCCCGCGCGTCTTTTTGCGCGGATCACGCGACGTCGACGTACCCGTTCGGAGCCTATCTTGTCATTACGCGTCCTGTTGGTTACGTCAGAAGCCATGCCGCTTGCCAAGACCGGAGGTCTCGCGGACATGGTCAGTGCCTACGCAGCCGCTGCCCGCGAAGCCGGAATTGAAACGACAATCCTCATGCCCGGATACCCGTGTGCTTTCGCGCGCGCCAAAGGCGTGACGCGGGTTTGCGCCGTTCCTGGCCTGCCCGGCGGCGATGGGACGATCTATCGCGCACGCATGCCCGACTCGAACGTACCGGTGTTATTGCTCCAGCAGGATGCGCTGTACGCACGCACGGGTTTCTATCAGGACCAGGACGGCTACGACTACGCGGACAACGCCTTGCGCTTCGCCGCGCTGTCGCATGCAGCCCAGCGCATCGCATCGGGTCTGCGCGGCATTGCGCGTCCGGACGTGGTGCATGCACACGATTGGCACGCGGGACTGGTTCCATTGTTGATCGCGCAGGCACGCAATGCGGGCACGACCACGGCGAAGACGGTGTTCACGATTCATAACCTCGCCTTCCAGGGCAACTATCCGATGTGGATGGCGGGGCAGCTTGGCATACCAGATCATCTGCTTGGCATCGACGGCATCGAGTTCTACGGCGAACTCAGTTTCATGAAGGCCGGCATCAACTTCGCCGACCGCGTGACAACCGTCAGCGACACCTACGCACGCGAGATCCTCACTGAGCGCTTCGGCCATCGCATGGAAGGCGTGGTCGCGGCCAATCGCCACAAGCTCGTCGGCGTCACGAACGGCATCGACATGGCGATGTGGGATCCGGCCCAGGACCCGATGATTCCGGCGACGTATTCCATGGAAGACATGCGCGGCAAGCATGCTTGCAAGCGTGGCCTGCAGCAGCTCTTTGGCCTGCCCACTGATCCGTTCGCGCCGGTGGTCGCCATGGGTAGCCGGCTCACGACGCAAAAGATGGCCGACGTCACGGTCGACGCGATTCCCATGTTGCTCGAACGGTACCCGCGCCTGCAGATCGCAATTCTTGGGCAGGGCGACCATGGCATCGAAGCCGCATTGCGCCGCCTCGCTCAACAATGGCCCGATCGCGTCGGTCTGTATATCGGCTTCGACGAGCGGCGCGCCCATATGCTGCATGCAGGCGCCGATATCCTGCTGCATGGCAGCCGCTTCGAGCCGTGCGGGCTCGCGCAGATCTACGCGATGCGCTATGGCACGATCCCCGTCGCTTCGCGCGTCGGCGGCCTGGCCGACACCATTGTTGACTGCCGCGACCCGGGCGATGCGATCAACCCCATGCTGATCCGCGCATCCGGCGGCTACTCGAGCGGGTACTCGATCGGGCAAACCCTGTCGCGCAGCTCCCACGCACCGACCGGCTTCCTGTTCGATGGCGAAAGCTGCTACGCGATGGCGGCCGCCGTCTCGCGCGCGCTCGATGCCTTTGTGCGGCCCGCGTTGTGGCGCGAGCTTCAGCGCAATGCCATGCGCGGCGATCACGGCTGGGCCAGCCCAGTGGCTAAATATGTCGCCCTGTATGCCAATTTGACCGGTATCAAACCGGCCCGCAGCGTGCGTACCCGCCGCAGCGCGTCGCCCGAGACCGTCACGCCGGCGAGCACGCCACGCGTCGCGGCGCACCGCCCTGCCTCGCCTGAAAACGCTGACATCGTTTTCGCTCAAACCGCCTAAGCTGTGTGTTGAACGGGCCGCGCATGCGTTCGCGCACCGTGGCCCGCGCGCGGCCCGCGTCTTGCTCCGTGCTCGTCATCTGTCGCTTGCGACCCCGAACCAATCGGCGGAGACCCGCTCGCGTGCGTCGTGCTGATGCACCAGCCTGTTTCCGCAATCTGGAACTCGATGACCGATGGAACTCAATCCGGCCTTTGCTCCGCGTATTGCCTACCTGAACCCGTTGCTGATCGGCCCTGTGTCCGCGTGGCCCGCGTGGCTCGACCGCGCCGCGGCGATGGGTTTCGATCATGTGCTGATCGCGCCCCCGTTCATGCCGGGCCGCGCCGGCAACATTCTCGTCAGCGCCGACCTCCGGCGCATGCACCCGGTGTTTGAAACGGAACGCGGTTCGCACGAGGTGCTCGCGGAACTGTCGACGCTCGCGCGAGAACGCAATCTGGCCCTGCTCGTCGATCTGATGATCGAGACGATTGCGTCGGACAGCGCGTTCTTCCAGCACCACCCCCACTGGTTTCATCCGTTCGATACGGCTGCCGCACGCCTCGATCCTCGACGTGCGCCGCGCGAAGCCGAAATCGCGTTTGCGAACTTCAGCGACCCGGAGGCAGCAGGCCAGCTGACCGAATGGTGGACCGCGGAGCTGACCGCGCTTGCGGATGCGGGCGTGGCGGGCTTTCGGTTCTTCGCACCGCACGGCGTACCGGCACATGTCTGGCGGCGGCTCAGCGGTGCGGTACGCGAACGCCATCCGTCATTGCGCACGCTCGCCTGGACACCTGGCCTGTCGCGCGACGAAGTGTCGTCGCTCGCCGACGGCGGCTTCAGCGCCGTCTTCTCTTCATTGCGGTGGTGGGATTATCGCTCGGCATGGTTTATCGAAGAGCACGCTGCGCTGTCGCGCATCGCTTCGCCGATCGCGTTTCCGGAAGAGCCGTTGGCCGCACGTTTGCGCCACGATTTCCCTCACGCCGACGCCGTGCATGTCGAACGTGCGTACAAGCGCGCATATGACAGTTGCGTGGCACTCGGCACGGGCGTGCTGATGCCGCTCGGTTTCGAATTCGGTGCATCGCTCGCGATGCCGCTCGAAGGTTCGGCCGCCACGCGCCACGAGCACGCGTCGGAAACGCCGCTGTTCGACCTGACGGGCCATATCGCATCGGCCAACGCACGCCAGCGCAACACGCCGGCACTGCACACGCTCGGCACGATCTCGGCGCTCAGCGGTCCGGGCACCGACGTCGCCGCGCTATTGCGCTCGACAAGCCCCGATACGCGCCGCTCATCGCAGGCCGTGCTCGCGACGATCAACGCCGATCTCTGGCAACCCGCGACCGCCATGCCCGACCGCTTCCTGGTCGACGTGCCAGGCGGGTTCACGCGCTACGTGCCGATCGACGAGCCCGACAAGGAAGCGCCGGCCCACTTGCCATGGCTCACGCTCGCGCCCGGCGAGGCGCGCGTGTTCCTCGGCAAGCGCGATGTGCAGATCGTCAGTTCGACAGTCATCAAGCGTGGCGTCAAGGCCGCCGAACGCAAGCGCGTGCTCGAGGCGACGACCGCGCCGCGCGTGATGATCGAACACGTGCAGCCCTGCGTCGACGACGGCCGCTTCGCCGTCAAGCGCGTGGTCGGCGATCAGCTGCGTATCTCGGCCGACATCTTTATGGACGGCCACGATGTCCTCGCAGCGGTCGTGCAGTGGCGCCCGGCCGATCAGACCGAATGGCACGAAACCCCGCTCGAGTTCGTCGGCAACGATCACTGGACCGCCAGCATCCCGTTGATGCGGCTCGGGCGGTACGAGTTCACGATCGAAGCATGGCGCGATGCGTACGCCACGCTCTCGGAGCACGCCGAAAAGAAGCTTCACGCCGAACAGCCGATCGATGTGGAACTCGAGGAGGCGCGAATCCTGATTCATCAGGCGGCCGACTTTGCCGCATCGTCCGACAAAGCCGACAAGCTGCTGACACAGGAACTCAAGACCCTCGCGGCGACGTTCGACAAGGCCGACACGGCACGCCGCACGGAACTCGTGTTCGCTGAATCGACCGCGGCCTCGATTGCAGCGTCGCGGTTCCGCCCGTTCGCGTCGCAGCACACGAAAGTGCTGCGCGTCGAAGCCGAACGCTCAGCAGCGCGCTTCGCGAGCTGGTACGAGCTGTTCCCGCGTTCGATGTCGAACGACCCCAAGCGCCACGGCACGTTTATCGACGTGATTTCACGTCTGCCGGCGATTCGGGACATGGGCTTCGACGTGCTCTATTTCCCGCCGATACACCCGATCGGCATGGCCAATCGCAAGGGCAAGAACAACACGCTCAAGGCGCTGCCCGGCGATGTCGGCAGCCCGTATGCGATCGGCTCGCCCGATGGCGGTCACACCGCGCTGCATCCCGAGCTCGGCACCCTCGACGACTTCAAGGCGCTGATGGAGGCCGCGCATGCGCATGGCCTCGAACTCGCAATCGACTTTGCGATTCAATGCTCGCCCGACCATCCATGGCTCAAGGAGCATCCGAGCTGGTTCGCATGGCGCCCCGATGGCACCTTGCGCTATGCGGAGAACCCGCCTAAGAAATACCAGGACATCGTCAACCCCGACTTCTATGCGCAGGACTCGGTGCCCGCGCTCTGGCTCGCGCTACGCGATATCGTGCAGTTCTGGGTCGATGCCGGCATCCGGATCTTCCGTGTCGACAATCCCCATACGAAGCCGTTGCCGTTCTGGGAATGGATGATCGACGAGATTCGCAGCCGCGACCCCGAAGTCATGTTTCTGTCGGAGGCCTTTACGCGGCCGCGCGTCATGTACCGGCTCGCCAAGCTCGGATTTTCGCAGTCGTACAGCTACTTCACATGGCGCGAGAGCAAGCGCGAGTTCACCGACTACATGACGGAACTCACGACGACCGAGGTCAAGGATTTCTTCCGGCCGAACTTCTTCGTGAACACCCCCGACATCAACCCGCGCTTCCTGCAGCGCTCGGGACGCGGAGGCTTTATGATCCGCGCCGCGCTTGCGGCCACGCTCTCGGGACTGTGGGGCGTGTATAGCGGTTTCGAGCTCTGCGAATCGGCTGCCTTGCCCAATAGCGAGGAGTATCTCGACTCCGAGAAATATCAGCTGCGGCAATGGGACTGGCACCGGCCCGGCAATATCATCGACGAGATCACGACGCTGAACCGGATCCGGCGCGTGAACCCCGCGCTGCACACGTACCACGGCCTGACGTTCCTGCCGGCCGACAACGATCAGATCCTGTTCTTCGAGAAGGCGACGCGCAGCCGCAACAACGTGCTCGTGATCGCGATCAATCTCGATCCGCATAACATCCAGGAAGCCGCGATCGAGCTGCCGCTCTCGCGCTTCGGCCTGCCCGACGACGCGATGCTCAACGTCGAAGACCAGGTCGCCGGCACGCATTTCGACTGGCATGGACGACATCAGCGCATACGGCTCGACCCGCACGTGCTGCCGTTCGCGATCTACCGGATCCGGCCGCCCGGCTGGACCGGCCGTACGGAGGGTGAAACGCGATGAAGCGTAACCAGGTCTCGCTGCTCAAGGACGACCCCGTCTGGTACAAGGACGCCATCGTCTATCAGGTGCATATCAAGTCGTTCTTCGATTCGAACAACGATGGCATCGGCGACTTCCCGGGGCTGATTTCCAAGCTCGACTACATCGCGGAACTCGGTGTCGACGCGATCTGGCTGCTGCCGTTCTATCCATCGCCGCGACGCGACGATGGCTACGACATCGCCGACTATCGCAACGTTCATCCGGACTACGGCACGATCGCCGACTTCCGTAAGTTCGTGCAGGAAGCGCACGCGCGCGGCATCCGCGTGATCACAGAGCTTGTCATCAATCACACGTCCGACCAGCACCCGTGGTTTCAACGCGCACGGCGCTCGAAAAAGGGCTCGGTGCACCGGAACTACTACGTGTGGTCCGACAATGATCAGAAATACTCGGGCACGCGGATCATCTTTATCGATACCGAGCCGTCGAACTGGACGCACGATCCGATTGCCGGCGAGTACTACTGGCATCGCTTCTTTTCGCACCAGCCCGATCTGAACTTCGACAACCCCGCAGTCATGAAGGAAGTGCTCAGCGTCATGCGCTTCTGGCTCGATATGGGGGTCGACGGTCTGCGGCTCGATGCCGTGCCTTATCTCGTCGAACGCGAAGGCACCTCGAACGAGAACCTGCCTGAAACGCATGCGATCCTTCGCCAGATCCGCGACGTGATGGACACCGAGTACAAGAACCGGCTGTTCCTCGCCGAAGCCAATCAATGGCCGGAGGATGTGCAGGATTACTTCGGCAAGGGCGATGAATGCCATATGGCATTCCACTTCCCGCTGATGCCGCGCATCTATATGGCGATCGCGAGTGAAGACCGCTTTCCGATCATCGACATCATGCGGCAGACGCCGGAGATTCCCGACAACTGCCAGTGGGCGATCTTCCTGCGTAACCACGACGAGCTCACACTCGAAATGGTCACCGACAGCGAACGCGACTATCTGTGGAACACCTACGCGAGCGACCGGCGCGCACGGCTCAATCTCGGCATTCGTCGCCGCCTTGCGCCGCTGCTCGAACGCGATCGCCGCCGCATCGAACTGATCAACTCGCTGCTGCTCTCGATGCCGGGCACGCCCGTCATTTACTACGGCGACGAGATCGGCATGGGCGACAACATCCACCTCGGCGACCGCGACGGGGTGCGCACGCCGATGCAATGGTCGTCGGATCGCAATGGCGGCTTCTCGCGCGCAGACCCCGAGCAGCTCGTGCTGCCCCCGATCATGGGTTCGCTGTACGGCTTCGATTCAATCAACGTTGAAGCCCAGGTCCGCGATCCGCACTCGCTGCTGAACTGGACGCGCCGCATGCTCGCCACGCGTCGCTCGCATCCTGCGTTCGGTCGCGGGCGGGTCCGATTCCTGCGACCTGCCAATCGCAAGATCCTCGCGTATCTGCGCGAGGTCGACGATGCCGCTCCGATCCTGTGTGTTGCGAACCTGTCGCGCTCGCCACAGGCGGTCGAACTCGATCTGGCCGAATTCCAGGGTTCGATTCCCGTGGAAATGACAGCCGACTCGACGTTCCCGCCGATCGGTCAACTGACCTATCTGCTGACGCTGCCGCCTTACGGTTTTTACTGGTTCCTGATGTGCCCGAGCCAGGCGCGTCCTGTGTGGAGCACCATGCCACCTGAACAACTGCCTGAATTTGCCACGCTGGTCGTGCGTGGCTACGAACCGCTGCCTTCGGCCGCCGAGCACAAGCGTGTGCTCGAGCAGGAGGTGTTGCCCATCTATCTGATCAAGCGCCGGTGGTTTGCCTCGAAGAATGCCAAGTTGAACGGCGTCAAGATCGACTACGTCACGCAATTGCCGCACGATCTGGCCGGCAACGATCGTGATGCGCCGTTGATGCTCGGCGAAATCGAGGCCGATCTCGGCTCGGGACATTCCGAACATTATTTCCTGCCGCTCGGCGTGCACTGGGACTCGACGCAAAATCCGAATCCCAATCCGCTCGTCAGTCAGCTTGCGCTTGCGCGCGTGCGGCGTGGGCGCAACGTCGGCTACGTCACCGATGCGTTCTCGCTTCCTGGTCTGGCCTATTCGTTTCTTGATGCGTTCCGGCGCAATCTTGTCTGGCGCACACCGCGCGGCGAAGTCCATTTCAAGGCCACGGAACCCTTCCTCGAGCTGCCGCCCGATGCATTCGGCGATCCGCCCGAAATCAACTGGCTCTCGGCCGAGCAAAGCAACAGTTCGCTGATCATCAACGACGTCGCCGTGCTCAAGATCGTGCGCCGGGTCGTCGCCGGGATCCATCCTGAAGCGGAGATGACACGCTATCTCACGCAACTCAACTACGCGAACACGGGCAAGCTTTACGGCGAAGTCGTGCGCGTCGGGCCGGATGGCACGCCGCATACGCTGGCCATCATGCAAAGCTTTATCGAGAACCAGGGTGACGCATGGAACTGGGTACTCGACTACTTGCGCCGCATGGTCGACGAACTCGCGATCACGATCGCCCCTGAAGCCGAAGGGCCGATGGGCGAACATTTCGAAGAGGCCGTCGCCGGCTACGCGTCGATCGCCGGCATCATCGGCAAGCGCCTCGGCGAATTGCACGTCGCGCTCGCCACGCCGACCGACGACCCTGCATTCGCGCCCGAGCCCGCGACACCCGACGATGTCCGCGAATGGGTCGACGACACGCGCGCGCTGCTGGCGACCGCGCTCAATATTCTCGAAGAAAAAATCGACACGCTTGCGCCCGAAGGTCAGTTCATCGCCCGCACGCTGCTCGATCAACGCGAGCCGCTGCTGTCTGCCATCGACACGATGCTGCCCGACGATATCCATGCGTTGCGCACGCGCATTCACGGCGATTTCCACCTGGGGCAGATCCTCGTCGCCCATGGCGATGTGTATCTGATCGACTTCGAAGGCGAGCCCGCACGCACGCTCGAGCAGCGACGCCGCAAGGCCAGTCCGCTGCGCGACGTGGCCGGCTTGCTGCGCTCGTTGTCGTATGCGAATGCGGCCGCCGCGCCGGTCAGCGAAGACGCGCCGCAATCGACGGCCGATCGCAAACGCGCGCTGTTTGAACGGCTGCGCGGCGCGGCGCGCGAGTCGTTCCTTGAGAACTATCGCGCGGCAGCGGCGCTCTCGCCGCAACCGCTCGTATCGCCTGAATCCGAAGCGGCGCTGCTCGACTTGTTCCTGGTCGAGAAGGCGGCCTACGAAATCTGTTATGAGGCGGCCAACCGGCCGACATGGCTCGCACTGCCTGTGCGGGGCATGGCTTCGATCGCGGCACGCGTGCTCGGCATTGCCCACGCGGCGCCGCCTACGCGTGCGGAACACCCAAGCTGGCAGGAAAGCATGGAGGGTCATGATGAGTGAGCTTCACCCGTTTGCCGGTCTCGATGTGGCAGATATCGATTCGTTGATTCACGCCCGCCACGGCGACGCGTTTTCACGGCTCGGCCCGCATCGAATCGAAGCCGCGAACGGTCACGCCGCCGTTGCCATTCGCGTGATGCTGCCCAACGCGCAGGCCGTTCACGTGCTGGCACGCGACGGCGACCATGCGCGCCTGGGCACGCTCGAGCGCCTGCACCCCGATGGGCTGTTTGCCGGTGTGCTCCAGAATCTCGATGACCCCCGCGCCTATCTGCTCGAAATCGAATGGCCGGGCGGCACGCAGATCACCGAGGACCCCTATTCGTACGGTGCACTGCTCTCGGATCACTGGCTGCACCAGCTTGCGTCGAGTGACCCCGCGGCCGTGCTCGAGTGCCTGGGGTCGCGGCATATGGATCTGGGCGGCACGTGGGGTGTGCGCTTTGCGGTCTGGGCGCCGAATGCGCGCCGCGTGTCGGTCGTCGGTGACTTCAACAGCTGGGACGGTCGACGTCACCCGATGCGTCTGCGTCACTCCGCCGGCGTCTGGGAAATCTTCATACCGCGTCTCGGTCCCGGCACCGCCTACAAGTATGAAATCGTCACCGCGCAGGGCCATACGCTGCCGCTCAAGGCCGATCCGTGCGCGCAGCAGACCGAGTGTCCGCCGGCCACCGCGTCGGTCGTCGCCGACGCGACGCCGTTCGTGTGGAACGACCACGACTGGATGGACAAGCGCGGCGAACTGCAGCAGCCCGACAGGCCGATGGCAATCTACGAGGTCCACGCCGAGTCGTGGATCCGAGTGGCCGAAGAAGGACGCCGCGGCCTGAACTGGGACGAACTCGCGGACCGGCTCGTGCCCTATGCGAAGGGCATGGGCTTTACGCATATCGAATTCATGCCGATCGCCGAATACCCGTTCGGCGGTTCGTGGGGTTATCAGCCTTTGTCGCTGTTCGCGCCGTCCGCGCGTTTCGGCGCGCCGGAGTCGTTCGCGCGCTTCGTCGATCGCGCCCACCAGGAAGGACTCGGCGTGATCATCGACTGGGTGCCCGCCCACTTTCCGAATGACGCGCACGGGATGATCGAGTTTGACGGCACCCCGCTCTACGAGCACGCCGACCCGCGCGAAGGGTTCCATAAAGACTGGAACACGATGATCTACAACCTCGGTCGTCACGAGGTGGCTGCGTATCTGCATGCATCGGCGCTGGGCTGGCTCAAGCGATATCACGTCGACGGCCTGCGCGTCGATGCCGTCGCATCGATGCTCTATCGCGACTACAGCCGCGCCGCGGGTGAATGGGTACCCAATATCTATGGCGGACGCGAAAACCTCGAAGCGATCGCGTTTCTGCGCAAGCTCAATGCCGAGGTCGCGCATCACGTCAAAGGCGCGATCACGATCGCCGAAGAATCGACCGCATGGCCCGGCGTCACGGCCAAGGTGCACGACGGAGGACTGGGCTTCGATTACAAGTGGAATATGGGCTGGATGCACGACACCCTGTCTTTCATGGAACAGGATCCGGTCCATCGCAAGTATCACCACCATCACATGACGTTCGGAATGATTTACGCGTATTCCGAGAAATTCGTTTTGCCTTTATCGCATGACGAAGTCGTGTATGGAAAAGGATCGCTGCTCAATAAAATGCCCGGCGATCGCTGGCAAAAATTCGCAAATCTGCGTGCGTATCTGGGTTTTATGTGGACGCACCCGGGCAAGAAACTTTTATTTATGGGCGGTGAATTCGGACAATTCGCCGAATTCAATCACGATGAATCACCGCATTGGCATTTACTCGATGACCCGATGCATGGCGGCATTCAGAAGGTCGTGCGCGACCTGAATCGCCTGTATCACAACGAGACCGCATTGCATTCGCGCGATGCGGATCCGGGTGGTTTCGAATGGCTGATCGGCGACGACAGCGGCAATAGCGTGCTCGCCTATGCACGCTACGACGCGCAAGGCCGCATTGCCGTCGCGATCTGCAACATGACGCCGGTGCCGCGCGAGCACTATCGGATCGGGCTGCCCCGCGGCGGCCGCTGGATCGAAGCGCTGAATACCGACGCCGGTGTCTATGGCGGCTCGAATATGGGCAACAGCGGGATGATTTACACGGAGAACATTCCCGAGCATGGCAAGCCCGATTCGGCGGCATTGACGCTGCCGCCGCTTGCGACGCTGATTCTGATCGCCGAGTAAGCGCGATCGCGGGCAAGGCAGACAAGCTCGACACCCCCGAATCGGGGGGTGTCGACAGGGACACGGAGTGAACGACAAACGACGCCGCGCGCAGGGTCTGGTGCGCGGCGCCTTGCCGGATATCCGGCACGGGCCCCAGAGGGTGATGGCAAATGAGTGACGTCGATCCTGCCGCAGCTGCGCGGCAATCCGCCGGAGCTTCAAAACACGCGCACCATCGCGGTCATCCGTTCGCGGACCGGCTGCTTGCGGGCGCGCCCTATCCGCTTGGCGCGACCTGGGACGGGCTCGGCGTGAACTTCGCCGTCTTCTCGGCGAACGCCGACAAGATCGAGCTCTGCGTCTTCGACACGGCAGGCCGCAAGGAACTGGCGCGCTTCGCGATGCCCGAGTGCACCGACGAGATCTGGCATGGCTACTTGCCGGGTGCGCAGCCCGGCATGCGCTACGGGTATCGCGCGTATGGCACGTATCACCCGAAGCAAGGCCTGCGCTTCAATCCGCACAAGCTGCTGGTCGATCCGTATGCGCGTCAGTTGTCCGGTCCGGTGCATTGGTCGGACAGCCTGTTCGGGTATCGGCGCCAGTCGAATCGTGTCGATCTGTCGATGGACCGGCGCGACTCCGCGCCCGCCGTGCCCAAGTCGATCGTGACGGCGGAGTCGTTCGACTGGTCGCTCGATCGCAAGCCTAATGTGCCCTGGACCGACACCGTCATCTACGAAGCGCATGTCCGCGGCGTGTCGATGCTGCGCGACGACGTGCGGCCGCCCGAGCGCGGGACGTTCGCCGCACTCGGCGAACAGGCGTTTATCGAGCACCTGAAGCGTCTCGGTGTCACCAGCCTGGAGCTGCTGCCGATCCACGCGTTCGTCAACGACCGGTTTCTGCTCGCGCGCGGACTGCGCAATTTCTGGGGCTACAACACGTTGTCGTACTTTGCGCCGGAGACAAGCTATCTGTCCGGCGGCGATACGAACGAATTACGCGTCGCTGTACGCCAGCTTCACGCCGCCGGGATCGAAGTGCTGCTCGATGTCGTCTACAACCACACCTGCGAGGCCGACGAACTCGGTCCGACGCTGTCGTGGCGAGGTCTCGACAATGCGAGTTACTACCGGCTCGTCGAGGGCGATGAGCGCCATCAGGTCAACGACACGGGCTGCGGCAACACGGTCAATGCGGCGCACCCTCGCGTGCTTCAGATGATCATGGACTCGCTGCGCCACTGGGCCACGTCGTACAACATCGATGGATTTCGCTTTGATCTCGGCTCGACGCTGGGACGTGAAGCGCATGGGTTTGATCCCGGAGCCGGGTTTTTCGACGCGGTGCGCCAGGACCCGGTGCTCAACCGGCTCAAGCTCATTTCGGAGCCGTGGGATATCGGACCCGGCGGCTATCAGGTCGGCCACCACCCGCCAGGCTGGGCCGAATGGAATGACCGCTTTCGCGACGGCGTGCGCCGTTACTGGCGCGGCGATGCGGGGCAGCGTCCCGATCTCGCAAGCCGGATCACGGGATCGGCGGAGATGTTCAATCATCAGCACCGGCGTCCGTGGGCGACGGTCAATTTCATCGCCGCGCACGACGGGTTCACACTCGCCGATGTCGTCGCGTACAACGACAAGCACAACGAAGCCAACGGCGAAGACAACCGCGACGGGCACAACGAAAACTGCAGCGCCAACTGGGGCGTCGAAGGCACGACAGACGACCCGGAGATTCTGGCCGTACGCGCACGGGTCGCCCGCGCGATGCTCGCAATGCCCTTTATTTCGCTCGGCACGCCGATGCTGCTTGCGGGCGATGAGTTCGGGCGTACGCAGTCGGGCAACAACAACGCGTACTGCCAGGACAATGTCGTGTCGTGGGTCGACTGGCGTTCGGCAAACAAGCCAGAAAACGTCGTGCTCACGCAATACACCGCGTACCTCGCGCGTTTACGTCGTGAGCACTACCTGCTGCGCGAACCGCGTTTTCTCTATGGCGACCGGGACGTGCTGCCGGGGGTGCGCGATATCGAGTGGTTCAACGTCGACGGTCAACCGCCGACCGCCGAGGAGTGGCAGGACCCGAACGAACGCGTGCTCGTATGCCGGCGCGCCGGCCCGGCGAGAGCGCCCGAGAGCGGTCGCGCGGGTTGGCGCAATGAAGGACGTTATGACGAGCGTGATGACACGCGTGGCGATACGCGTGACGAAGGCGGTGATGCAAGCCGTGCCGACCCGGCGGATACCGATGTACTGCTCATGATCTTCAACTCTCAGCGCGACGCCGTCACGATCACGCTGCCCGCGCCGGCGCTCGAGTGGGACCTGCTGCTCGACAGCGCGGAGCCCACCGGCATGCGAAGCCATGACGCGACGGATCCCACTCGCGGCACGGTGAGCGTCAACGCGCAAAGCGTCGTCATCTATCGGGCACGAAATCCGCTGAGCCTGCTCAATGATTGGCTCGACACGCACGCAACAACGCCGGAGGCGTCGGAATCGACACCGCGGACACCGCGTGAATCCGCGCCGGACGCAGCTGAAACCGAACGATCCGATCCAGCGAAAGACCGCACGGAGCGCGTGACAGCCGGCGACGTCTTCGCGGACAGCGACGCGCCCCGCGACCCCTCTGTCGAGTGATGCAGCCCGTCTTCTGGAACGCAACCATGTCAGAACGTGCAGTTGATACACAGAAGCATCATCACCGTCATATGTTGCCGTTCGGCGCTCAGCCGCTTGGCAACAATGAAACCTGCTTTCGTTTCTGGGCGCCCTCGCGCAACAGCGTGGAGCTGGTAGTCGACGGACTCGCACCGATTGCGATGTCGCCGACTGTCGAGGGATGGTTCGAAGCGACCGCGAAGTGCGGACCCGGTGCACGCTATCGCTATCGGTTCGACGATGGGCTCGAAGTCCCCGATCCTGCGTCCCGCTTTCAACCCGACGATGTGCACGGCCCGAGCATGGTCATCGATCCGAGCGCCTATCGTTGGTCGAATACGGACTGGCGTGGACGGCCCTGGACCGAAACGGTGCTCTATGAAGTGCACGTCGGCGCGATGGGCGGATATCGCGGCGTCAGCGCAAGGCTGCCCGAGCTTGCCGCGATCGGCGTCACGGCGATCGAACTGATGCCGTTGTCCGACTTCTCGGGGCGGCATAACTGGGGTTACGACGGCGTGCTGCCGTTTGCGCCCGACTCGGCTTACGGCACCCCCGACGAGCTCAAGGCCTTGATCGATGCGGCGCATGGATTCGGGCTTCAGGTGTTCGTCGATGTGGTCTACAACCACTTCGGCCCGGACGGCAACTACCTGCTCAGCTATGCAGCGCCGTTTTTCAAGGAGGGGACCCATACCCCATGGGGACCGGCGATCGATTTCGATCATGCCGAAACCGGACAGTTCTTTATCGAAAACGCGCTGTACTGGATTCACGAATACCGGATCGACGGCCTGCGCTTCGATGCAGTTCACGCGATCGGCAATACCCAGTGGCTCAAGGACATGGCCGAACACGTTCGCCGATCCGCCGAATATGACCGGCACGTTCACCTTGTCCTCGAGAACGAGGCCAACGAAGCCAGTCTGATGACCCGCACGCGCGGTCACGTCTGTCACTTCGACGCGCAATGGAATGACGACGTTCACAACACGCTGCACGTCATGCTCACGGGCGAAACGGAGAGCTATTACGGCGCGTATGCGCAGGCGCCCGCACGCAAGCTCGCTCGCGCCCTGGCCGAAGGCTTTGTCTACCAGGGCGAGCCTTCGCCGATTCATGATGATCGTCCGCGCGGGGAGCCCAGTGCGGAGTTGCCGCCGACGGCCTTTGTGTTCTTTTTGCAGAATCACGATCAGATCGGCAATCGCGCGATGGGCGAGCGGTTGACGCTGCTGGCCCATCACGACGCGTTACGCGCGGCAATCGCGCTGATGTTGCTTTCCCCGCAAATTCCGCTGCTTTTTATGGGCGAGGAAGCCGGCAGCACACAACCCTTCCTCTTCTTCACGGACTATGAAGGCGATCTTGCGAACGCAGTCCGCGAAGGCCGCCGCAAGGAATTCGCGAAGTTCTCGGCGTTTTCAGACCCGCAGCGACGCGCCGATATTCCCGATCCGAACGACCTGGCCACGTTCCAGCGTTCCGCGCGCGACTATCTGCGCGACGATGTTCATGTCCAATCTGAATCCGGCACCGATACAGATAGCGGTGCCGACTCGCAGACGGAAGCCGATACGGATGCGGATAGGGCGACGATGACCCCGCGCGAGTGGCGGCACTTCTATCAATCGGCGCTCGCCGTGCGCCACAAGCTGCTGATTCCCAGACTCGAGCGCACGCGTTCGCTCGGCGCACAGGTGCTCAACGAACCGCCTGCGCCCGATGGGGAAACCGCAGCACTCATGGCCGCACGCCGCGCAGCGCCGGTATCGGGAGCGGCGGTATCGAGTAAGACGGCAAACGGTAGCGGCGAGTACGGCGCGCGCGTATCCCGCGGCAAAGGCGGTGGTGTGCGCGCGCAATGGCAACTTGGCGACGGCGAAACGCTGACGATCGCCGTCAACCTCGGCGATACCGAACTGTCGCTTGGCGATATGCCACCCGGCCGGATCATTTTCGAAACGCCCGATCGCGTGCGGGACCATCTCGACGCCCATCGCCTGCCCGCCCACGCGGCAGTCGCATGGTTAACGGGCGATCTGCACGGATTTGTCCGCGCCCATCCGGAGGCCAGCGCATGACTGACACGCAACGCCCCCCACGCGCGGCAAGCAGCAAGCTGCTCGTCGAGCTCGCCGAACGCGCGGGCATCGAGGTCGAGTGGGAGAACGCCCAGCATCTGCCGCAGCGGGTCAACGACGACGTGCTGCGCGTGCTGCTCGAGCGTCTAGAACTGCCGTGCGCAAGCACCTCGCAGGCTCGCGAGTCCCTCGCTCTGCTCGATGCCGAGCAGCGGCGCACGCATGTGCCGAAGCTCATGACAGCCGAAGTCGATCGCGCGATTTCATTCTCGGCGTCCGCGCACAAGTCCGGCACGCGTTACCGGATCGATCTCGAGCAAGGCGGCGTGATCGAAGGCCTGCTCTCGGTGCCCAAGGGCGAGCCGGCCATTCTCGCGCCCATTACGGAAACGGGATATCACACGCTGACGATCGACAATCGCCAATGCACGCTGGCGGTCGCACCGCGCCACTGCTATAGCGTGGCCGATGCAATGAACAGCGCCGCGCGTGCACAGTCCGGACGCGGCTGGGGGGTGGGCGTCCAGCTCTATGGCTTGCGCGAGCCGGGAGACGGCGGCATTGGGACGTATTCGGCACTGGGTCATGTCGCTCAACATCTTGGCAAGCAAGGCGGTGATGCATTGGCGATCAGCCCGGTGCATGCGATGTTCTCCGCGCAGCCCGACAAGTTCAGCCCTTACTCGCCCTCGAGTCGTCTGTTCCTGAATGTGTTACATATCGACCCGGTCGAGGCATTCGGACAGGAACCCGCGCGTGCCGCCATTCATGCGCTCGGACTGGAAGGCACACTCGCTGAACTCGAAGGACTGGCGCTGATCGATTGGCCGCGCGCGGGCCGCGCCCGCCTCGCGATCCTGCGCAGGCTCTTCGATCAGATGCGGGAGGGCCATTTCGGCGAGGCGCCGTTGGCCGAACTCGACGCGTTTCGTCGCGACTACGGCAAGCCCCTCGAAGATCACGCGCGCTTCGAGGCGATTCAGGCCGCGTTTCTCGCGGAATCACCTGACGCCGGCTACTGGCGGAACTGGCCTGCCGCGTTGCGTGATCCCAATAGCGCGGCAGTGACCGAGGCCGTGGCGTCTATGCCGCACGAGGTCACGTTTCACGCGTTTCTTCAATGGCTCGCCCATCGGGGTCTTGCACGTGCACAAGCCGACGCGCGCGCGGCCGGCATGGCCGTCGGACTGGTCGCCGACCTGGCCGTCGGCTGCGACAGTGCGGGCAGTCATGCATGGGGCTACCCGCGCGAGATGCTGCAGGGCGTATCGGTCGGCGCGCCGCCCGACCTCTTCAATCAGGTCGGACAGGCGTGGGGCCTGACGACCTTTTCCCCGCGCGGCATGATCAACCAGGGCTTCAGCGCGTTTCTCGACATGCTGCGCGCGTCGTTCCGACATGCGGGCGGCGTGCGTATCGATCATATTCTCGGCCTGCGTCGCCTGTGGCTCGTGCCGGACGGCTCCTCGGCACGCGACGGAGCCTATCTGCACTATCCGTTCGACGATCTGCTGCGGCTGATCGCGCTCGAATCGTGGCGACACCGTGCGATCGTGATCGGTGAGGACCTCGGCACCGTTCCCGGCGGGATGCGCGAGCGACTGTCCGAGAGCGAGCTGCTGGGTATTCGCGTGCTCTGGTTCGAACGCAAGAAGGACGCGCCCGACACCGCAGCCACGCCGACGACGGCGACACCCGCTGAAGCCGCTGCGGACCGGGTCGCAGACGGTATCGACGACAACGTAACGCAAAAGCGCTCGACGGAGATGCCCGCCGATGCAACGCCGAAGCACGGAGTGGATACGCACGCGGACGCGCCGGCCCAAATGAGGGGTACGCCGGCGACTATTCCAACGCCCGTTCCCGTCGAGCGCTTTATCGCACCGGACCGCTGGTCCGCGCATGCGGTCGCGACGACCACGACACACGACCTGCCGACGGTCACCGGATGGTGGGCCGGCGACGATATCGACTGGCGCAACCGGATCGGCCAGACGGCGAAGCTTCCCGACGGACAGGACCCTGTCGCACTCGCCCATCTCGAACGCAAGCGCGATCGTACGCTGCTCTGGGAGGCGTTTCAGCAAACGGGCATTGCACCTGCGGATGCCGCGCCGCCCGAGCAGCCTCCCGTTGACGAGGCGCTCGCCTATATCGCGAAGACACCGGCTCCGCTCGTGATCTATCCGCTCGAGGATCTGCTCGGCCTCGCCGACCAGCCGAACCTGCCCGGATCGATCGACGAACATCCGAACTGGCGACGCCGCGTTGCGGCGCCGTTCGACGCATTGCTCGAGCAGCCGACGCTGGCTGATCGCGTGCTCGCCATCCGCCAATTTTTCCCACGCTCATGACTGCCCTGCGCTCGACGGTCCGCCTCCAGTTTCATCGCGACTTTACGTTCGACGATGCGGCGGCGCTCGTCGATTACTTTGCCGCGCTCGGCATCAGTCACGTCTATGCGTCACCCATCACGACGGCGCAACCGGGTTCGACGCACGGGTATGACACCGTCGACTATTCGCGTGTCAACGAAGAACTCGGCGGCGAGGCCGCGCTGATCCGGCTGGTCGAGCGTCTGCGCACGCACGGCATGGGATTGATTGCGGACTTCGTGCCCAATCATATGGGCGCGGGCAACGCGCACAACGCATGGTGGCTCGATATCCTGACGTGGGGCCGGCATAGCGAATTCGCGCGCCATTTCGACGTGGACTGGCATTCGCCCGACCCGGCGCTCCGTGGCAAAGTGCTTGCGCCGTTTCTCGGCGGCGCATACGGCGATGAGTTGCAAGCCGGCCATATCCGCCTCGCATGGAGCGCGCAACGCGGGCAGTTTGTCGTTGAGTATGGCCCGCATCGCTTTCCGATCTGCCCGACGGATTACGTCGCCATGTTTCGACAAGGCGAGCTGTCCGTGCTCGCGCCGCTCGTCGAAGCCTTCCAGGACCTCACGACACAACCCGAGGACCGCTCGCGCGCCGTCGCCGCACAGCGCACCTTCCGTACCTTTGCGGCGGTGCCGCGGCATACGTCCGCGCTCGACTCGGTGATCGCCGCCTATGCGGCCCCCGAGGCCTTGCATCGCTTGCTCGAACGCCAGCACTTTCGGCTCGCCTCGTGGCGCACGGCGGCCGACGAGGTCAACTGGCGGCGCTTCTTCGATATTTCGTCGCTGATCGGCATGCGCGTCGAACGTCCCGACGTATTCGAAGCGATGCACGGACTCGTGCTGCGCCTCTATGGCGACGGCATCATCGACGGGCTGCGCATCGATCACGTCGACGGGCTGGCCGAGCCGCGCGAGTATTGCCAGCGGCTCCGCCAGCGGATGGACGCATTGCAGGGCCAACGCCCGGCAGCGCTACGCGATATGCCGCCTGTGCTGGTGGTCGAGAAGATCCTTGCTCACGATGAACCGATGCGCGACGACTGGCAGGTCGATGGCACGACAGGCTACGACTTCATGAATCAGGTCGGCATGTTGATGCACGACGCATCGGGTGCCGCACCGCTCGACGCATGGTGGGCCTCGCTACAGGCGGCGTCGACCGCGACGCTCGAAGAGCAGACCTTGCGCGCCAAGCGTCAGGTGCTCGCCGAAAACCTGGCCGCGGAAGTCGACCGGTGCGCACGCGCATTGCACCGGATCGCGCGAGACGACATCACGACGCGCGATTCGACCTTCGCGTCCATCAAGCGTGTGCTGATCGAGTACGTGGTGCACTTCCCCGTCTATCGGATCTATCCGGAGAACGGCCTGCGCAGCGTCGAAGACAATCGCTTCTTCGATCGCGCTCGCGAGGCGGCACGCGCGGCGCTGCGCACCGCCGATCATGCCTTGCTCGAACGGCTCGACAGCTGGCTCGGCGGTGCGCCGATGCCGGGCGCCGACCCGGGTTCGGCGAGTGCCCCGGGATACCCGACGCCGGCCGGCTCGCATCGGCGTGCCGCGCTGATTGTGTTCTCGCAGCTCACGTCGCCGACCGCCGCGAAGTCGATCGAAGATACCTTGTGCTATCGCTATGGGCGCTTGCTGTCGCGCAATGAAGTCGGCGCGAATCCGGCACAGCTCGCGATGTCGGTGGCGGACTTTCACACGACCCTGCAGCAGCGAGCGCGCGATTTCCCGCGTGCGTGGCTCACGACCGCGACGCACGATCACAAGCGGGGGGAAGACACGCGCGCACGTCTGGCGGTGCTCAGCGAAATTCCCGAGAGATGGGCGTCGGTCGTCGCGGCATGGAGCAAGCTCAACGCGCAGCACAAAGCCGATGGCGGGCATGGTGCGAGTGTCGCAATCGGGCCGGAGGCCACGGTCGAATCGATGCTGTATGAGGCCCTTGTGGGCGCATGGCCGCCGGAGCTTTCCCCCGGTGATGCGCCGGGGATCCAGGCGTTCGCGGATCGCATGGCAGGCTGGCTCGAGAAGGCGCTCCGCGAGGCCAAGCTGCGCACCGACTGGTTTGCGCCCAACGTCGATTACGAAACGGCGTGCCAGCGCTTCCTTCAGGCGATTCTTTCGTCCGACCGGCCGAATCCGTTTGTGCAGGAGCTCGCTCAGTTTGTCGATGCGATCGCACCGGCCGGCGCGATCAACAGCCTCACGCAAACGCTGATGCGGGTCTGCGGGCCGGGCGTCGCCGACCTGTACCAGGGCACGGAACTGTGGGACTTCTCGCTCGTCGATCCGGACAACCGTCGCCCGGTCGACTTCGCGAAACGGCGGGCCTTGCTGGCCGCACTCTCCGATGCGTCACCCGCCGCGCGGGTCGCCCAATGGCGCGACGGCTCGGTCAAGCTCGCGTTGATACAGCGCGCGCTCGCGTTGCGTGCCCATCGGCCGGGGTTGTTCGTGGGCGGCGACTACATCCCGCTCGAGATTCAAGGTCCGATGGCGGCGCACGCCATCGCCTTCGGCCGTATCGATCCGGCAAGCGGTGACGTCGCCGTCGCCGTGGCGACCCTGCTGCCGGGCGCCATTCTCGGCGCCGCGTCGACACCGCTCGTCAACGCGGCGGATTGGGGGGAGACGTCGATCGCCGTGCCCGAAGCGCTGCAGCGCGCGACCGTCGATATCGCATCGGATCGTCAGCTCAAACCGGCTCCGATGCGCTTGCTGAAGGATCTGCTCGCCACGTGCCCGGTCGCTTTGCTGACGAACCCGATCAGCTGAGCCTGGTTTGAGTTTGGTTTGAGCCTGGTTTGAGCCTGGTTTTGAGCCTAGTCGCGGCTCGTCAGCGCAATCACCATCGTGATCGAGAGTTCGCCGGCCTCGTCGTGAGGTTCGATCGAACACTGGCCGCCATGGGCTTCGGCCACCCGTCGCGGCAAGGCGAGATTCTGCTCGAGCACCGAACGCTCCAGCGCAGGTGCCGCCGTAGTCAGCGTCGTGATGCAGTTGCCCTGCTCGGTCGTCACGCGAAGCACGCGCACCGTGCCCGGCGTACCGATCGCAGCCAGCGACGCCGCGTTGTCGGCCGCCGCCGCGGCCAGTTCGTGCGCATACGCGAGCATGCACCACCACGCCTGCCAGATGCGCTCTGCATCGACGGACACTTCGCGGGATTCGCCATTCCATTCGAGCACGATCTCGCCGCCGCCCTGCGTCAGGCGCGCGTTGGCGATAGCGTCCTGGCAAAGCGCCTCGAGCCCGACCGGGCGGCGCGCGATGACCAGATGGCGCGTGGCCATGCGGGGCGCGTCGATAATCTTTTCGATCAGCGATACCTGCTGCTCGACGCCCGCGCGGATCCCGGCGAGCGCGCGACCAATCGATGCGTCCGCTTCGCCGAGCTTGCGCTCGAGCACGTGGGCCCACGTATGAATCGCGTTGAGGGGGCCGCGCAGATCGTGTGAGGCGGTCGACAGCACCTGATCGCGGGCAAATACCTGCGACTCGGCGCGCACGCGCGCAGCGCGTTCGTGTACGAACGCAAGATCGGAAGACGTGGCGTCGGGTGCGCCACCGGACGTCACATTCTGCTGTGCGCCCGTGGTCGTTGACCGGGTATCGGAACTCATGTCGGAAGCAGTCGTGGATTCAGACAAGGCGAAAGCCCTCGCTAGAACATCGTTTAGCAGATTATAGGGGCGACGCTTACAGTTCTGTACGTCCGCTGAGTTACCATGGCGGATCATTTTGAGGAGGCGCCAATAATGGCTGCAATTACGACCGATTCCGGTTTGAAGTATGAAGACCTGACCGAAGGTGACGGTCCTGAAGCAACGAAAGGCGCCATGGTCAGTGTTCACTACACGGGCTGGCTGACCGACGGACAGAAGTTCGATTCGAGCAAGGATCGCAACGAGCCGTTCTCGTTCCCGCTCGGCGCGGGTCACGTGATTCGCGGCTGGGACGAAGGCGTGCAAGGCATGAAGGTCGGCGGCGTGCGCAAGCTGACGATTCCGCCGCAACTCGGCTATGGTGTGCGCGGTGCCGGCGGCGTCATTCCGCCCAACGCAACGCTCGTATTCGAAGTCGAACTGCTCGGCGTCTGAGTCCGATCATGGCAGGCAGTGCGCTGACCTATGCTTCGCCCGTCGTCACGGTGCGCAGCTACGATGAAGTCAGCGCGAGCGACGCGCATGATAGCTATCACCAGATCGCGCTCGGCATCGAGGGCGGTCTCGAGGTGGAAGTCGACCACCTCGCCATGTGCGTCGCGCCTTCACTTGGCGTGATTATCCCGGTCGGTGCGCGCCATGATTACCTCGGGATCGGCACCAACAACCGGCAACTGATCGTCGACGTCCCCGTCGATGCACTCACCTTGCCGCGGCGGATCTTCGATCGCCCCTCCGTGATCCCCATCGACGCGGAATTTGCCTCATGGGTCGGCAAGCTCGCGTCACTGCGCGACAGCACGGATCGCTTTGCGCATTGGCAAGCCACCGCACGCTTGTGTGACGTCGTGCTCGAACGCATGCAAGGCGCGGGTCACGCGAATACCGACCGCTTTACGCTGTCGCGCGTCGATGCGTATTTGCGCGCCCATCTCGCCGAGCCGCTGTCCATTCCCGGCCTCGCCTCGTTTTGCGGTTGCGGCGTGCGCAGTTTCCACGACCGCTTCGTCGCGGAGTTCGGCATCACGCCGCATCGGTATCTGCTGCGGTTACGCGTCGAGCATGCAGCACGCATGATGAGCGAACGTCAGCGCAGTCTCGCCGATATCGCCATGGCGTGCGGCTTCACCGATCAGTCTGCACTGACTCATGCGTTCTCGGCGCGGTTCGGCGTCACGCCCGGCAAGTGGCGCAACGCGGAGCGCAGCGACGGCAAGACTCGCGGCGCCTGAGCCGCTAAAGCTCAAACGCGGCGCCAAGGCCCGGCCGCCGCGTTAAGACCACTTCCATTGCCGCTGCACGCCGAACTGCCTCGGCTGCTAAACATCGAGCGCGTCAGGCTAGTCCGCGCGCGAGATCGTTACAGATGTCCTGCGGATCCTCGAGCCCGACCGACAAACGAATCACGCCTTCCGTGACACCCGCGGCAGCGCGCGCCTCAGGCGTCACGCGAGCGTGCGTCGTGCTCGCCGGATGCGTGATCGTCGTGCGCGTATCACCGAGATTGCCGGTGATCGAGCACACCCGCGTCTGATCGATCACGCGCCACGCATTCGCGCGTTGCGCCTCGGGCGTGTCGCCGTGCAACTCGAATGCGACCAGCGCGCCACCGGTCTTCTGCTGACGCATCGCCACCTCGTGTTGCGGATGCGACTTGAGCGACGGATACCAGACACGCTTGATCGCGGGTTGCGTCTCGAGCCATTGAGCGATCGTGAACGCATTCGCCGACTGGCGCTCCATGCGGATCGGCAGCGTCTCGAGGCCACGCAGCATCAACCACGCATTGAAGGCAGACAGCGAGGGGCCCGTGGTGCGCACGAACACAAACACCTTGCCCATGACGAAGTCGCGCTTGCCGATGATCGCGCCGCCGAGCACACGGCCCTGGCCGTCGATGTACTTCGTCGCCGAGTGCACGACGACGTCGGCACCGTGTTCAAGCGGTCGCTGAAGCGCCGGCGAACAGAAACAGTTGTCGACGACGAACAGCGCATTGGCTTCGCGTGCAATCTCACCGACTGCACGGATGTCCGACACTTCGGTCAGCGGATTCGACGGCGTCTCGAGAAAGAACAGACGCGTATTCGGCTGCACCGCCGCGCGCCACGCATCGAGATCGTTCGGGTCGACAAACGTCGTCGTGATGCCGAAGCGCGAAAACACCGTTGAAAACAGGTTCAGCGTCGAGCCGAAGATGCTCCGCGAGCTGACGATATGGTCGCCCGCATTGCACGCGCTCATCACGATCGACAGGATCGCGCTCATGCCCGAGGCCGTCGCGATACAGGCCTCGCCGCCTTCGAGCGCGGCAAGACGGTCCTGCAGCATCGTGACCGTCGGGTTCGTAAAGCGCGAGTAGGTGAAAAAGTCTTCCGAGTTGGCAAAGCGTTCGGCCGCTTCCGCCGCCGACTTGAAGCAAAAACTCGACGTCAGGAACAATGCCTCGGCATGCTCGTTGTATTCGCTGCGCTGCGTGCCCGCGCGTACGGCGGCCGTATCGAAACCGAGTTCGTCAAAGTTCAATGCTTCGCGCTGGGTCTGGTCGTCCATGTTTCCGGTCCTTAAAAAGCAAAAGCCCGCTTTGCAGTCATGCAAAGCGGGCTTGAAAACTCGCGCCGGGCGGATTCGTGCGGCCCCGGCGGCTCCTCGCTTTAGCTGGTTCGGAGCCTGAGCTCCCGCGTCCGCAAGCTGATTCAAATCTACGCGTGGGGTCGATAGTAGCACGTCGCACCCAAGACGCGCGATGCCCATGACTTCCCCTGATCGCGGCATGTCGTTCAGCACAAACAACAACGGCATCGGACCTCAAGGTACCGATGCCGTCGGGATCATGCTGGTGCAACGCGCCACCAGGGACGCTGCTTGGGCCGCTGCCTGAGACGCCCACTCAGGGCGTCGCAGGACGCTTACGCCGACAACTGCAGGTGCAGTTGCGAGCGCACCGGGGGTTCAGCGTCGTGGCTGCCGTCGCCGGTGGGGTCACGGTCATTCTGCGCAGCCGGCAACAACCGAGCCTGCTCGATGCGGTCGAGATAACCGTCCGTGATATCGCCCGTGACGTAGTTGCCGTCAAAGCACGAAGCCTCGAAGTCCTTCAGCGCGGGATTGATATCGCGCACTGCGCGCTTCATGTCCTCGAGATCCTGATACACGAGGTAATCCGCGCCGATGAGCTTCGCGACTTCTTCGTCGGTACGGCCATGCGCAACGAGCTCGCCGCGCGTCGGCATGTCGATACCGTAGACGTTCGGGAAACGAACCGGCGGTGCGGCCGAGGCGAAGATCACTTTGTTCGCGCCCGCGTCGCGTGCCATCTGCACGATTTCCTGGCTCGTCGTGCCGCGCACGATCGAGTCGTCGACGATCAGCACGTTCTTGCCCTTGAACTCGACGCCCATCGCGTTGAGCTTCTGGCGCACCGACTTCTTGCGCACAGCCTGGCCCGGCATGATGAAGGTGCGGCCGACGTAACGATTCTTGAAGAAGCCTTCGCGGTATTCGACACCGAGCTTGTTCGCGACCTGCATCGCGGCCGGGCGGCTCGAATCGGGAATCGGCATCACGACGTCGATCTCGACATCGGGCAGTTCGCGCTTGATCTTCTCGGCGAGATAGTTGCCCATCAGCAGACGCGCGTTATACACGGGCACGCCGTCGAGCACCGAATCCGGACGTGCGAGGTACACGTATTCGAAAATGCACGGGTAAAGCGACGGATTGTCCGCGCATTGCTGCGAGCTGATATTGCCGTCGAGATCGATAAAGACCGCTTCGCCGGGTGCCAGATTGCGCACGAACTCGAAACCGATGCCTTCGATCGCGACCGACTCCGAAGCGACGATCCATTCAACGCCATTCGCCGTTTCCTGCTTGCCGAGCGACAAGGGGCGGATGCCGTGCGGATCGCGGAATGCGAGCAGGCCGTAACCGGCGATCAGCGCGACGATTGCGTAGGACCCTTTCACGCGCTTGTGCACGCCATTGACCGCCTTGAACACCGTGTTGGCGTCGAGCGACAACTCCGTGCTCGTCATCTGCAGCTCGTGCGCGAGCACATTGAGCAGCACTTCCGTGTCGGAGTTCGTGTTCAGATGCCGGCGGTCGATCCGGAACATCTCTTCCTTGAGCTGTTGCCAGTTCGTGAGGTTGCCGTTGTGCGCAAGGATGATGCCGTACGGCGCGTTCACGTAGAACGGCTGCGCTTCTTCCTCGCTCGACGCGGAACCTGCCGTCGGATAGCGAACCTGGCCGATGCCCGTCGTGCCGGGCAGCGATCGCATGTTGCGCGTGCGGAACACGTCGCGGACCATGCCGTTCGCTTTGTACATGTGGAAATTGCTGCCGTTCGCTGTTGCGATGCCGGCCGCATCCTGACCCCGGTGCTGCAGGAGCAGCAAGCTGTCATAGATCAGCTGATTGACGGGAGATTTCGCTACTACGCCTACGATGCCGCACATGGCACGTCCTTCTAGTGAACCGAATCCTTCACGTCGCGCTTGCCCCGGCAATTCAGACCTTGTGCATGCAAATGCCCGCACGGGCATTCGTCCAACAACTCAGTAATGCACATAGGCCGCCACCGGATCCGGCAAGAGCGGCTTCAATCCGCGCACGCCCTGCTCGGCATAGGGCCGCAGCAGTCCATTGCGCCAAAATTCATGTTGAGGCAAGGTCGTGAGCCCCGCGAGTGCCACGATCAGCAGCACCAGCAAGACCCCGCGCGCGAGCCCGAACACCATGCCCAGCGAGCGATCCACCGCCCGCAGCCCCGTCGCTTCAGTGACCCGGTTGGCCAGCGCGGCCAATACACCGATCACGAGCATCGTGGCGACAAAGAGCAGCCCGAAGGCTAACAGCAATTGCGTCATCTCGCCGCCGGGCCATGTCGATGGAATCCAGCTGGCGACCTCTCCAACATAGTGCCTCGCGACGAGAAATGCGATCACATATCCCGCCAGCGCAAATATTTCTGCGAGCAGCCCGCGCCACATGCCACGCAGCGCCGACAGCCCGATCACGATCATGACCGCGTAGTCGAATCCGGTCAGCATCGCACCGGTCTCCGACTCGCGTCAGATGCGATGCGCACGTTTGCGCCCCGCTTCGACACGCCCACCCCAGGCCGCATCAGTGGCCCGCGTTAGCGTTGGCCGCGTCGGTCGGCGCCTCCACCGTGCGCACCTTGCGCACTGCCGCTTCCGCCGCCGCCCGGTCCACAAACGGGCCCGCCCGCACCAGCACGCGATCGGTACCGTCATCCTGGCGCGCGTGCTGCACATATGCGGGCACACCCGCCGCTTTCAACTTGACGACCCAGGCTTGTGCCGGGGCGTCGCTCGCAAACGAGCCGATCTGGACGACAAAGTGGCTTCCGGCCGGCGGCGCATCGTTGGCCGTCGGCGCCTTGGCCGCGGTCGTCGCTTCGCTCTTGCCGGCCTGGTCGCCGCTGCTGTCCGTGCTGCTTGTGGTGTTCGTGGCGGTCGTCGCAGCGGTGCCTGTTCCGCCTCCGGTCGTTCGCGCTGCCGGCGCATTCGAGGTGGCTGCGGTGGTCGCATTGCCCGACGATGCACCCGCCGATTTACCCGCAGACTTCGTACCCGTGTTTGACGCATTGGCAGCGTTGGCCGACGCCTTCGCGCCTGCGCCCTGAGTCGCGCTGCTGGCCGGGCCGACGCCGGCGACGCCTGCCGTAGCCGGCGTAGACGCGCCCGCCGCAGGTCCGGTGTTCGGGCCGTTGTCGTCGTCAGCCGCCTCGTAGGCCGCGGTCGAACCCGCTGATGCCGACGCCGCGCCCGGGGCCGGGGCGTCGTCGTGCGCGGGAATCTCGATGGCAATGCCGTCGGTCGCGGGCTTCGGATGGGAGTCGAGCACCATCGGAAGAATCACGACGGCGGCGAGCACGAGCGCAATCGCGCCAATCAGGCGGCGGCGCGCGCGTTGCTTTTCGGGAAGGGTCGGATCCAGCATGTTCGCGTCGGCCGGCTCGCTCTGGCGCCGGCGGCGAAATCCCTCGGTCTCGGCCCGCTCGGCGCGATCCGCGCCCCGCCGGCTCGTGCGCCCGGTGCTGCCGGACGGATTGCTGCCACGCCCAGACGTCGTCGAGGCGTCTTTGTTGCCGAAGGAAAAAAGGCCCATATTGGCTGCGTGGATCCCGTTCGGGGGTCAATGATGCTGGAGTTTTCGGTACGCCATCACGTCCGCGACAGTGTAGTGCGATCCGAAGACCACGATTCTATCATTTTCGCCCGCTTTTTCTTGCACTGCGGCGAATGCGGCTTGCGCCGAGTCGAATCGCTGCACGCCATGGTCCGCATCGTCGGTAACACCGGCTTCCCGCAAGTAGCGTTCAAGCATCTCGGAAGTCGCCGCGCGCGGGGTCGGCAGATCGGTCACATACCAGAAATCGATCTCGTCCTTGAGCTGGCGCAGGATGCCCGCGATGTCCTTGTCCTTCATCGCGCCGAACACCGCGTAGGTGTACGGGAAGTAGCCCATATTGCCAAGGTTCTGCGCGAGCACCGCCGCCGCATGCGGATTGTGTGCGACGTCGAGGATCACCTGAGGCTTGCCCGGCACGACCTGGAAGCGTCCCGGCAGTTCGACATTCGCGAGTCCGAGGCGGATGTCCTGCGCCGACACCGGCAGGCGATCACGCATCGCCTCGAGCGCAGCCAGCGCAGCCGATGCGTTGAGCAACTGGTTTGCGCCGCGCAGCGCGGGGTACGCGAGCGCCGGGCGCTTCATCGTGCGGCCCGAGTAGCTCCATTGCTGCCGCTCGGCGCCGGGCTGCGCGTCGTAGCGAAAGTCGCGGCCGACGAGCCACAGATCGGCACCGATTTCGGTGGCGTAGTCGATGAGCGTCTGCGGCGCGAGCGGATCGCCGCACACGGCCGGCCGTCCGGTGCGGAAAATCCCCGCCTTCTCGAACGCAATCTTCTCGCGCGTATCGCCGAGATACTCGGCATGGTCGATATCGATGCTGGCAATCACCGCGCAGTCGGTATCGATCACGTTGACGGCGTCGAGACGTCCGCCAAGACCGACCTCGAGGATCACCGCGTCGAGCCCCGAACTTGCGAACAAATGCATGATCGCAAGCGTCGTGAATTCGAAGTACGTCAGCGACACCGGCTCGGCCATGCTCGTGCGCGCGGCTTCGACGATCTCGAAATGCTTGATCAGCGCTTCGTCGCTCGCATCCACACCGTTGAGCCGTGCCCGCTCGTTGAACGACAGCAGATGCGGCGATGTATGGCAGCCGACCTTGTAGCCGGCGCGCAGCAGGATCGTTTCGATCAGCGCACACGTCGAGCCCTTGCCGTTCGTACCGCCGACCGTGAAGACCGGGCATTCGAACTTCAGGCCGAGTGCGTCCTTGACCTTGCCGATGCGCGTGAGGCCCATGTCGATGCCGACCGGGTGTGCCGTTTCGAGGTGGGCGAGCCAGTCGCCGAGTGTCGCGAAGGTAGTCATCAGTGCAAAAAGCAAACGCGGCCGAAGCCGCGTTGAATCATCGGGTAGGCACTCGGAGCGGCAAGCACGCCAGCGACCGTGTCGACATGGCGCTCAGGCAAGCGTACCGAGTGCGTGCGTCGGGTCCGTGGGTCAGGCCACCGCGTCGGCCGGCAGGCGCGTCAGCAGCGCGAGCAGGCGCGCGATTTCCTCACGCATCTTGCGGCGGTCGACGATCATGTCGATCGCGCCCGACTTGAGCAGGAACTCGGCACGCTGGAAGCCTTCCGGCAGCTTCTCGCGCACCGTCTGTTCGATCACGCGCGGGCCGGCAAAGCCGATCAGCGCCTTCGGTTCCGCGATGACGACGTCACCGAGGAACGCAAAGCTCGCCGACACGCCGCCCATCGTCGGATCGGTCAGCACCGAAATAAACGGCAGCTTCGCGTCGGACAGCTTCGTCAGCATGGAGGTCGTCTTGGCCATCTGCATCAGCGACAGCAGGCTTTCCTGCATCCGCGCACCGCCCGAAGCCGTCACGCAGATAAACGGCACCTGCTGCTCGAGCGCGTTCTGCGCGCCGCGAGCGAAACGCTCGCCGACCACCGACCCCATCGAGCCGCCCATGAACGCGAACTCGAAGCACGCGACCACGACCGGCAGCGTGTGGATCGCCCCGCCCATCACGACCATCGCGTCGGTTTCGCCGGTCTCATCCATCGCTTCCTTGATGCGATCCGGGTACTTGCGGCTGTCCTTGAACTTGAGCGGATCGACCGGCACGACTTCCTGACCGATTTCGTAGCGGCCTTCCGGGTCGAGCAGCGCATCGAGACGCGCACGCGCATTGATGCGCATGTGGTGATCGCACTTCGGGCAAACCGACAGATTCGCGGCGACGTCGGTCCGGTACAGCACCGATTCGCATTGCGGGCACTTGATCCACAGGCCCTCGGGAATGCTCTTGCGGCTCGCCGGATCCGTTTGTTTGATCTTCGGCGGCAACAGTTTGTCGAGCCAGCTCATAAATACTCCTGGTTGGTCGCTCCGGTCATTGTGCCACCCATCGCGAAATCGCGACGCGGGCCAATGCGTGCCGGTGCGGCCGCGACATGCTGCGTCGCGGTAAAAATGATCGAATCAGGCCGCCACCGCGCCTGCGGGCGCGTCGAGCGCCGCGCGAACGCCGGCGACGAAGTCGGTCAGCGCCTGTGCGGCGGCCTCGGGCGCGGCCTGTTCAAGTAGTTGAACGATCCGGCTGCCGATGACGACGGCATCCGAATGGTCGGCGACACTCCGGGCGGACTGGGCATCGCGAATACCGAATCCGACCCCGACAGGGACCGGCACCCGCGATTTGATGGCCGGGATTTTACTCGCGATACTGGAAACGTCCAGATTTCCGGCTCCGGTCACCCCTTTGAGCGACACGTAGTACACGTAGCCACGCGCAATCTGCCCGACCGCGGAAATCCGCTCGTCGAGCGACGTGGGGGCCAGCAAAAAGATCGGATCGAGGCCGTATTGCCCGAGTTTTTCCGCAAATTCATGCGATTCCTCGGGCGGATAGTCGACCACGAGCACGCCGTCGACACCCGCTTCGCTCGCGGATTTCGCGAACGTATCGACGCCCATGCGCTCGATCGGATTGGCATAACCCATCAGCACGACCGGGGTCGTATCGTCCTTCGTGCGGAATTCGCGGACGTTCTCGAGCACGTGGCGCAGCGAGACGCCCTTTTCGAGTGCACGCTCGGACGAACGCTGAATGACAGGGCCGTCGGCCATCGGATCCGAAAACGGCACGCCAAGTTCGATGACGTCGGCGCCGCCCTGGGCCAGCGCGTGCATGAATTCGACGGTGCGCGCCGGATCCGGGTCGCCGGCGGTCATGAACGGGATCAGGCCCTTACGGCCTTGGGCGGCCAGCGCCGCGAAAGTCTTTTCAATTCGGGACATGGTGAGGAATCTCGGCAATTCGTTGGCGGGCGACAGCGTGATAGTCGGCATTGATCTCGTAGCCGACGAAGTTGCGCCCATGCATGGCGCATGCGACGGCGGTCGTGCCACTCCCCATGAACGGGTCGAGCACCGTACCGCCCGGAGGGCAGCTTGCCAGCACCATTCTCGAGATGATCTCGAGCGGTTTTTGCGTCGGATGATCGACGCGTTCGGCGTGCTGGCGATGGAGTCTGGAGACAGACCAGACGTCCTTGGGGTTGTAGCCCATTTCGAGCCACTTGCTGCCTTCGAAGATGCGTCGCGAGCGCGCCTTCTTGGTTGCCGCGTCGTAAGGGATGCGCACCGGATCGAGATCGAAGTAATAGTCCTTCGAGACCGCGAACAGGCCGATATTGTCGTGCACCGACGTGAATCGCCGCGTCGTCCCGCCCATGCTCGGCACGCGGCGGTCCCAGATGATCTCGTTGACCATCGTCAGGCGTGTCTTCAGGAAACTGAAGATCTCCGGCGCGTACTGCCATGTGCAGAAAATATAGAGCGAGCCACGCGGCTTGAGCTTCGGCAAGGCCAGTTCGAGCCAGCTGCGCGTCCAGGCGAGAAAATCCTCGCCCGAACGCATGTCCGAGTCGTTGCCGTAGTCCTTGCCGAGCCCGTACGGCGGGTCGGCAAGGATCAGGTCGATCGACTGGTCGGGCAGATTGGCGACGTCGGTCAGAAAGTCGCGGTGGTGCAAGGAGATCGCCGGAGTGGCCTCGGCCACTGCCTCCCCCTGCTTGAGCACCGCGGAGCCAGCCGGCGAACCGCCTGCCGGCGCCCCACCGATCTCGATCGAGTCGTCACGCATCGACATACGCGCGGCGCGGCTCAGAGGTCGATACCGCCGCGCTCGGCGACGGTATGCATGTCCTTGTCGCCACGACCGGACAGGTTGACCAGCAGGACCTTGTCGCGCGGCAGCGTCGGCGCGATCTTGGCTGCATGCGCGATCGCGTGGCTCGACTCGAGCGCCGGGATAATGCCTTCGATCCGGCACAGCGTGTGGAAGGCCTCGAGCGCTTCTTCATCGGTGATACCGACGTAGCTCGCGCGACCCGAATCCTTGAGCCATGCGTGCTCGGGACCGACGCCCGGGTAGTCAAGACCGGCCGAGACCGAATGCGTCTCGATGATCTGGCCGTCCGCATCCTGCAGCAGGTACGTGCGGTTGCCGTGCAGCACGCCCGGTGAGCCGCCCTGCAGCGACGCTGCATGGCGACCCGTGTCGAGCCCGTCGCCGTTCGCCTCGACGCCGATCAGTTCGACGTTCGTGTCGTCGATGTACGGATAGAAAATGCCCATCGCATTCGATCCGCCGCCCACGCACGCAATCACCGAATCCGGCTGACGTCCGATCATCTCGGGCATCTGCACCTTGCATTCGTCGCCGATCACGCGCTGGAAGTCGCGCACCATCATCGGGTACGGGTGCGGGCCCGCGACCGTGCCAATGATGTAGAACGTGTTTTCGATGTTCGTGACCCAGTCACGCATGGCTTCGTTGAGCGCGTCCTTGAGCGTCTTCGAACCCGACTCGACGGGCACGACGGTCGCGCCGAGCAGCTTCATCCGGTAGACGTTGGCCGCTTGGCGGCGCACGTCTTCCGAGCCCATGTAGACGACGCATTCCATGCCGAAACGCGCGGCGATCGTCGCCGTCGCGACACCGTGCTGGCCGGCGCCGGTCTCGGCGATCACGCGCGGCTTGCCCATGCGCTTGGCGAGCAAGGCCTGCCCGATCACGTTGTTGACCTTGTGCGCGCCGGTGTGATTCAGGTCTTCGCGCTTCAGGTAGATCTGCGCGCCGCCGAGCATCTCGCTCCAGCGCTTTGCGTGGTAGATCGGCGAAGGACGGCCGACGAAGTGCTTGAGCTCGCTTGCGTATTCAGCGAGGAATTCGGGGTCGTTCTTGTATTTTTCATACGCGTCGCGCAGCTCGGCGAGCGCGTGGATCAACGTTTCGGCAACAAAAATACCGCCGTACGGGCCGAAATGGCCGCGTTCGTCTGGCAGGTTATACATGGTCTGGCTCCGTCAGTGGCCGGCGGAAGTCGGAGTGCCCTGTCTGAAGGGCAGATACGCCGTCTGGCGCATCAGGGGTGAACACCGTGTTCCGGGTCGGCCTCAAGGCTGTCAAGAGCGTCTTGCGCGCGTACCGCGCGCACAAACGCCGTCATCCTGGCGTGATCTTTCACGCCCCGCGCCCCTTCGACTTCGATGCCACTCGAGACATCGACAGCAAACGGGCGCACGCGGGCGATGGCCTCACGGACGTTTTGCGCGTTCAAGCCACCACTTAAAACGGCCCGACGCGCGAGCTCTTCGGGAATGATTGACCAATCGAACACCTTTCCACCGCCGCCATAGCCCTCGACGTGTGCGTCGAGCAGCAATCCCTGGGCGGCCGCATAGTTGACGGATGATTCTACCAAATCGGCGTGCGTGGAATCGGCTTTGACCCGAATGGCCTTGAGCCACGGGATCCGGACCGCGCGGCTCAGCGCTTTGCACGCCTCGGGCGTCTCGTCGCCGTGCAATTGAAGCGCGCCGAGCGGCAATGCGTCGGCAATCTCGCGAACGAGACTTTCGTTCGTGTCTACGAACAAACCCACGATGGTCACGAAAGGCGGCACGTGCCGTGCAAGCTGGACTGCTTGCGACACCGTGATCGCACGCGGACTCGGCGGGTAGAAGACCATGCCAATCGCATCCGCGCCAAGCGCCACCGCGTGCTGCACGTCTTCGACGCGCGACAGTCCGCACAGCTTGATGCGTGTACGCCACGGGCGCGTCGGTTTGCGGGTATCGGTCGGGGTCTGCGTCAGTGAATCCATCTAAAGCCCTGTTGGGGGTCGCCGGCGAAGTATTTTACCGGCACGCGAGCGTGGTCGCTCGAACGTTTGGCGCGGCGGCGAATGGTCGATGCAGCCCGCGAGAGGTAGGCAGCGTGCCGGGTGCAGTGCACGGAGGGCCTGCGGCGGTGCCTCACCGGCCATGCGAACCACGCGGACCTAGACGCCCCAGACCTCGCTCCATGCCTCACTACGCAGATTGGCTGGCGGCAGATCGAATTCGGCGGGATAGCCGACATCGGCCAGGTAGAGGCCGTCCGGCATAAAGGTCGGCGCTGCAACCTTCCGATCCCGTGCCGCGAGCACCGTTGCCGCCCACTCCGGCTGCTCACGGCCGCGCCCTACGCTGAGCAGGCAGCCCATCAGGTTGCGGACCATGTGATGGAGAAACGCATTGGCGCGGAACCGGAAGTGAATAAACGCGCCGCGCGTCTTGATATCGATGTCGTAGAGATGCTTGACCGGCGTCTTCGACTGACAGTCCGCCGACCGGAACGACGAGAAATCGTGTTCGCCGATCCAGTGACGGGCCGCTTCGCGCATCGCGTCGACATCGATCGGCGTATGGACCCACCCTGCCCGCCCCGCCAGCATCGGCGCGCGCACCGGATGCACGTAGAGCACGTAAAAATAGGTCCGCTCGAACGCCGCGAATCGGGCATGGAACGCGTCGCTGACGGGCTTTGACCATTGAATGGCCACGCTCGGCGGCAAGAACGCGTTGACCCCACGCACCCACGAAAAGGGTTCCCGATCGAGGTCCGTATCGAAGTGAAGCACCTGGCCGAGCGCGTGCACGCCTGTGTCCGTGCGGCCCGCGACAACGGTGTGCAACGGCACGGTCGCGAACGCCTTGAGCGCGCGCTCCACTTCGTCCTGAACGGTCCGGCCGTGCGGCTGCGACTGCCAGCCGCAAAACGCCGCACCGTCGTATTGCAATCCCAACGCTATGCGCATTGCCCGGTCACTTCAGCGTGTCGAGCAACGACTGCGCACGCTCGCGCGTCGCCGGATCGTGCGTCGCGAGCACTTCGTTGAGCAGCGTGCGCGCGCCCGCTCGGTCGCCGAGTTCGACGTATTCGACCGCGAGGTCGAGCTTGTTGCGCGCGATCGTCGCAAGGTCATGCGATGTCGGCGTCGAGCCGGGCGCCGCTGCGTTGGGCGTCAGCTCAAGATCGAAATCGAGCTTGAGCGCCCCGAAACCGGCCGGGCCCAGGTTTGCTGGCCCTGCCGACACAGCGCGGGCCGGCGGCACGGAATCGGCCTGCATGTCGCGCAGTGCGGACGCACGAATCGCATCGCCCGAGAACAGCGGTCTTGCCGTCGGGTCGTTGCCGGCCCGATCGGTCGGCTCAAAGGCTTCCGGTCCCCGCAACGCGTCGCGCCCAGAGGTCGGATCTTCAAAAGGCGTTTCAGCCAGGAAGTCGGGGATATGTCCCGACGACGCGCCCAGACCGGCCACCGCGCCGGGTCCGGCGGTGCCATGTTCGATTTCATCGGCGACTGACGGCGCCTGAACATCGCGCTCGCCGGGTGTCGGCACGTTGCGTGGCTCTGCGACGGGCACATGTTCGGGACGTCGGGCTTCGGGAAGCGTCGCATCGTCGAGCTCGCGCGCGGCGTTCGGCGCGGTGTGCGGCTGGAAAGCCTCATGCGCCGCTGCCGAGGGCGAATCGAGCCAGTCGAGGTCTTCCTGACTCGGCACGGAAGGCGCGCGGTCCGCGGCCCCTGCAGCCGGACGATCAGCCACAGGCTCGCCGTCGGCTTCGTCCTCGTCCTCGATACCCGACGAAGGGCTCTCGCCTTCATCGTGCCCGGCCGGCAGGCCGAGATCGACATCCGGCATCGGCTTGACGAAATCCGAGCCCGACGCTGTGTGTTGCTGACGATACGCGGCGAACGGATCCTCTGCGTACAGCGGATTGTCCGGATCGATACGCCGGCCCAACGATGCCGCGCGCTTCCAGTCGGGGCCTTCACCGTCCGTGAGTTCCCAGAGTTCGTGCGCGGTTTCCTGGAAGCGGTCGACCTCATGGCGATGCGCGTGCATCTCGAGCAGACCGAGCAGCAACCCCGTATCGAACGGCGTGCGCGACTCCGCAAACGGGCTGCGCTGCGGATCATGGGTCGGAAGGCTGCCCGAGGCACCCTCTTCGAGCGAAAACGGCGGCTGGCCGAACGGCGTATCGCGCGACGACGCGCCGAAAACCGGGTCGTCGTCGGGTGGCAGTTTGCCGGTCTCGAGGTCGCGTTCCGACGGCCCCGCGTTCAGGCGTGCTTTAGCCGTATTGGCCGTGCGTGTCGCAGCGGGTTCCGAAGACGACAGGTCCGCCCGGTAGCCGGATTCGTCGTCCGACTCGTCCTCGTCCAGCTCGGCGTACGCATGACGTGCGGCCGCGCCGTCGCCTTGCGGGTCACGTTCTGATCCGCGATCCGATCCCGTTGATGGCGTGGTCGGCGACGTGCCATCCGATCCGTCCTGTGCAGCGGCGTTCGGCTTGCGACGGCGCGCGGGCAGACACACCCAGATGCCGAGCGCCACGACGATCAGCACCGCGAGCGCTGCGGGCACAGCAAGCGGTCCACGCAGCGTTCCCTGCTGTGGAACCTGCCCGGCCGCGGCGGGCCGGACGGCGGTCGCGCCGCTGGCCGCATTGGCCATGCTGGCTGTCAGCGGCGCCGAGGCACCTGAGCCAAAGCCGTGCGCCTGCATCGCTGCCAGCACGCGATTCTTGAGCTGGAGCAGTTGCTGGAGGCTCGATACGTTCTGTCCACCGGCCACGGCCGGTGCCGCGTTGTCGACGGCCACCGCCGACGCATCGACCGCCACTGCCGGCGCCGGGCGAATGCTGCCCGACCAGGCGTGCGCATTCGAGGCTGCCAGTGCAGCGGACGCTGCAGCCGCTTCGCTCGCGCCGGCCACCTGCGCCGGCGTCGCGGAAGCGGCTTCGACGGCAGCGGACGCGGCGCTCGACGACGCCGACATGGCGGCCGTCGCGCTCGCGGCGTTGTTTGCAGTGGTTTCGCCGGACGCGCTCGCGCCCTGATTCAACGTCGACGCGACGGTTGCGCCCGATGCCGGTGCCGTTGCGGGCGCGGCTTGAGCCGATGGGGTCGCTTGCGTCGTTTGCGTCGCTTGCGTTGCTTGCGTCGGTTGGACGGGTGCTGGCTGAGACGCGGCCGCAGTGACAGCTGCAGGTGCCTTCGCTGCGTTTTGCGCCGGCGTCGTGCCTTGCGCAGTGGCAGCCGCTGTCGAGCCTGTCACGGGTGCCGTGGTAGCACCGCTTGCCGGCGTCGCGGCCGCAGCCGACGCAGGCGACTCACCAGGCCGCGGCACGGCGAGCACCGCACCGACCTTCAGACGGCTCGGGTTGTTGCCATAAAACGCGTTGGGATTCGCCGCGAACAGCGCATTGGCCAGCGTCTGCTTGACGTTCTTGTCCGTCGAATGCGTGAGGTCGCCCGCGACGTCAAGAAGCGACTGACCCTTTTGCACCGCATAGTGATCCGGCATCGCATCGGCACCGCCCGGCGCGGACGCTCCCACAGGAGCAACCGCGCTGGACGAGGTCGACACAACCGCACTGGCCGGCTGCGAACGAGAAGGTGTCGAAGAAGCGGCACTCTGCGCATGCGCAGGGAACGCACTCGCAGCGAGCGCTGCGACCGACCACGCAAGCGCGGTGGTTTTCCAGGCTGCTGGCGCGCTCTCACGTCGCACCAGTCGGTCTAACACGATCATCACACTCCCGAAAAAGGCTTCCAATTCGCGCCCAATCAGCGCATCGCGTGGACGCGCTTAGTAAAGATCGCAGCGTGCGCTGCATCTGTCAAAGATTCGAATGCAAAAAAAGCGCCGCGCGAACGCGGCGCTCTTTGCGCCAAACAGAGAGAAAGCCGCCTGTTGCCCCGAAGGTTAGCACGACCGGAAATATCATCCCCATTCCGGTTTTGCCTGATGGGCGAACGTATCAACAACACGGTAAGGCGTTCCGATCCTTCAGGCGGGCGCCACATGAAGCACGCCCCTTTCGATGCCAGCTTCAGCCTGCGTCACGACGACCAGCCGACCGCGTGACCCAGCGTCGGCACTTACGCGAACGCGTGCTTGTCTTGCTGGCCTGCGGTTTGTTCCGCGTCGAGCAGGATGCGCAGCATGCGGCGCAGCGGCTCTGCGGCTCCCCACAGCAGCTGATCGCCGACCGTGAAGGCCGACAGATATTCGCCGCCCATGGCCAGCTTGCGGAAGCGGCCGACCGGCACGTGCAGCGAGCCCGTCACCGCCGTCGGCGTCAGATCGCGAATCGATGCGTCACGCGTATTCGGCACGACCTTGACCCAGTCGTTGCCCGACGCGACGATCGCTTCGATTTCGTCGAGCGGTACATCCTTCGTCAGCTTGATCGTCAGCGCCTGCGAATGGCAGCGCATCGCGCCGATCCGCACGCACAGGCCGTCGACCGGCACGCAGCCCGGCTCGCCCATCGCGGGCTTGCCGAGGATCTTGTTCGCTTCGGCGCCGCCCTTCCACTCTTCCTTCGACATGCCGTTGCCGAGATCCTTGTCGATCCACGGAATCAGCGAGCCGGCGAGCGGCACGCCAAAGTTGTCCGTCGGCATCGCATCGCCGCGCATCGTATCGATCACGCCGCGATCGATATCGAGAATGGCCGACTTCGGATCAGCAAGCTTGGACGCGACCGCTGCATGCACCGTGCCCATCTGCGACAGCAGTTCGCGCATGTTCTGCGCACCCGCGCCCGACGCCGCCTGATACGTCATGGCCGTCGTCCACTCGATCAGGTTTTCGCGGAACAGGCCGCCGAGTGCCATCAGCATCAGGCTGACCGTGCAGTTGCCGCCGATGTAATTCTTGACGCCCTTCTTCAGGCCGTTGCGGATCACGTCGAGGTTGACCGGATCGAGCACGATCAGCGCGTCATCCTTCATGCGCAGCGACGAAGCCGCGTCGATCCAGTAGCCGTCCCAGCCTGCTGCGCGCAGCTTCGGGAACACGTCGTTCGTGTAGTCACCGCCCTGGCACGTGATGATGATGTCGCACTTGCGCAGGTCTTCGATGCTTGTCGCATCTTTGAGCGTGGTCTCGTTTTTGGCGAACGACGGCGCAGCGCCGCCCGTGTTGCTCGTGCTGAAGAACACCGGCTCAATCAGCGCAAAATCGTTTTCTTCCTGCATGCGCTGCATCAGGACCGAGCCCACCATGCCGCGCCAACCTACGAGACCCACTGTCTTCATTTCGCTCTCACTCGCTTCGCGTTTTCACCACCGGCCGATACCGGCACGGCACACGCCGTATCCGTCAGTATCGCCGACCCGACCATCATTCAGCGCAAACATGCGCCAACTCAGCATAAAAAATTAAAAAACACCCGAATCGAGGCCTATAAACGAAAAAGGCCGCTGCATCCTGCTGCAGCGGCCACCTCGGGTTCGGGTTTCGCTGCTAGAGCGCGGCGACCACCGCCGCACCCATCTGTTTCGTGCCCACTTTGGTTGTGCCTTCTTCCCAAATGTCGGCCGTGCGCAGACCTTGCGCGAGCACTTTTTTCACCGCTGTTTCAATTCGGTCTGCCTGCTCGGTCTTGCCGAGCGAGTAGCGCAGCATCATCGCGGCCGACAGGATCGTCGCAAGCGGGTTGGCGACGCCCTTGCCTGCGATATCAGGCGCAGAGCCGTGCGACGGCTCGTAGAGACCCTTGTTGTTCTTGTCGAGCGAGGCCGACGGCAGCATGCCGATCGAACCCGTCAGCATCGCGGCCTGGTCCGACAGGATGTCGCCGAACATATTACCGGTCACGACAACGTCGAACGCCTTCGGCGCCTTCACGAGCTGCATCGCCGCGTTGTCGACGTACATATGCGAGAGTTCGACGTCAGCGTATTGCTTCGACACTTCGATCATCGTGTCACGCCAGAGCTGGGAGGTTTCGAGCACGTTCGACTTGTCGACGCTCGTGACCTTCTTATTGCGCTTCTGCGCGGCCTGGAACGCGACGTGAGCGATACGCTGCACTTCGGGTTCACTATATCGCATCGTGTCGAAGCCCTCTTTCGCACCAGCGAACGGGCCATCCGGTGCTGCGCGCACGCCGCGCGGCTGGCCGAAATAGATGTCGCCATTGAGTTCACGCACGATCAGGATGTCGAGACCCGAAACGACTTCGGGCTTCAGCGACGATGCGCCTGCGAGTTCCTTGTACAGAATCGCCGGACGGAAGTTCGCGAACAGCTGCAGATGCTTGCGCAGTCCGAGAATGGCCTGCTCCGGGCGCAGCGCACGCTCGAGCGAGTCGTACTTCCAGTCGCCGACGGCGCCGAACAGGATCGCGTCGGCGTCCTTGGCCAGTTGCAGTGTCGATTCGGGCAGCGGGTGACCCTTGGCTTCGTAACCTGCGCCACCCACGGGCGCCTCTTCGAGCGTGAACGATTCGCCCAGGGCGTTGAGCACGTTCACTGCTTCGGCCACGATCTCGGGACCGATGCCATCACCCGGCAGAACTGCAATCTTCATCTGTGTCGCTTCCTATTGCTGATGTGCTTCGTTGTCTCTCGAACAGTCGGCGTCGCGTTCTCTGACATCGCCAACCGGGTCGGAGTGCGCCGCTTGCGCGATACCGCGGTCACCGCCCTGCTTCATCCGACCTTCCTGATGTGTCGCGCTTCGTCTTAACGCGGCAGCTGATTGCCGAGCCACGGTTGACGTGCGAGGCGCTCTGCTTCGAACGCCTTGATCTGATCCGAATGACGCAGTGTGAGGCCGATATCGTCAAAGCCGTTCAGCAGGCAATACTTGCGGAATGCCGTGACATCGAACGAATACTCGCGACCATCCGGCGTGCGGACGACTTGCGCGTCGAGATCGACCGTCAGTTGATAGCCCGGAAACGCGAACGTCTCATTGAACAGGTGATCGACTTGCTGTTCGGTCAGTGCGATCGGCAGCAGACCGTTCTTGTAGCAGTTGTTGAAGAAAATATCCGCAAAGCTCGGCGCAATGATCGCGCGGAAACCGTATTGCTGAAGCGCCCACGGTGCGTGCTCGCGCGAGCTGCCGCAGCCGAAGTTCTTACGCGCGATCAGCACGGTCGCACCTTGATAGCGCTGCTGATTCAGCACGAAGTCCGGGTTCAGCGGACGCTTCGAGTTGTCCTGTCCCGGCTGGCCGACATCCTTGTAGCGCCATTCGTCGAACAAGTTCGGACCGAAGCCCGTGCGCTTGATCGACTTCAGGAATTGCTTCGGGATGATCGCATCCGTATCGACGTTTTCGCGATCGAGCGGGGCGACGAGGCCCGTGTGTACGACAAACTTTTCCATGATTTGACTCTGATACGAATACGTTTCGAACAGCCTCGATCGCGTTCATCCGTGCGCGCGGCGCGCGCACGGACCCGCCTTTAGTCCGCAGTCGACGAATTGCCGCCCGTGAACGCGTCGTGGATCTGATGGCCAACGGTCTTCACACCGCTGGCGACAGCATGTCCGGCCGCTTTGGCATCGCTGCCGATCGTATGACCCGCGGACTTCGCGCCGTCCTTGATGCTGTGACCGGCCGACTTCGAATCACGCTTGATCGCATGACCCGCTTCCTTGCTCTTGTCACCGACGGCGTGGCCCACTTCCTTGCTCTTGTCACCAATCGCGTGCCCGGCTTCCTTGCTATCGCTCTTGATCGCGTGACCGGCTTCCTTGCTCTTGTCGCCGATCTCGTGCCCCGCTTCCTTGCTGTCGCGCTTGATCGCGTGGCCCGCTTCACTGGCCTTTTCGCCAATCGCGTGACCCGCTTCCTTCGCGCCCGTGCCGATTTCGTGACCGACTTCTTTCGCGTCATCGACCGGATGGATTTCGTCGGCATGGGCGCGCGGGGCTACGGCGAATGCGGCGGCAGCCGCCAGCAGCAGTGCCGATAGCCAGAATGCGCGCGTGGACGTCTGTTTGACCGACGCTTGCTGTGCCGAAACTTGCCTTGCCTTCATTCGCCTCTCCTTCGAGGAATATCGGGATGGAATAAGCGAAGATTAACCGAGCTTGCGGATATCGACGAAATGTCCCTCGATCGCCGCCGCTGCCGCCATCGCCGGGCTGACCAGGTGCGTACGGCCACCTGCACCCTGCCGACCCTCGAAATTGCGGTTCGACGTCGACGCGCAGCGCTCACCTGGCTCGAGGCGATCCGCATTCATTGCGAGACACATCGAGCAACCCGGTTCACGCCATTGGAAGCCGGCGTCGGTGAACACCTTGTCGAGGCCTTCATGCTCGGCCTGCTGTTTGACGAGGCCCGAACCCGGCACGACCATCGCGAGGCGAATGTTCGGCGCGACCTTGCGGCCCAGCTTGCGAACGACATAGGCCGCGGCACGCAGGTCTTCGATCCGTGCGTTCGTGCACGAGCCAATAAAGACCTTGTCCGGACGGATCGATTCGATCGGCGTATCGGGCGTCAGCGCCATATATTCAAGCGCGCGTTCGAGCGCGTTGCGCTTGACCGGGTCCTTTTCCTTCTCGGGATCCGGCACGCGGTCTTCGATCGACACGACCATTTCGGGCGACGTGCCCCAGCTCACCTGCGGGCGGATTTCCGCCGCGTTGAGCTCGACGACGCGATCGAACTGCGCGCCTGCGTCGGAGGTAAACGTGCGCCAGATCTGCGCGGCTTGCTCAAACTCAACGCCGCTCGGTACGAACGGACGGCCCTTCAGGTACTCGACCGTCGTGTCGTCGACCGCAACCATGCCGGCGCGCGCACCCGCTTCGATCGCCATATTGCAGACGGTCATGCGGCCTTCCATGCTCAGTGCACGGATCGTCGAACCGCCGAATTCGATGGCATAGCCCGTACCACCGGCCGTGCCGATCTTGCCGATGATCGCGAGCACGATGTCCTTGGCCGAGCAGCCACGCGGCAGCGTGCCTTCGACCTTGACGAGCATGTTCTTGCTCTTCTTCTGAAGCAGCGTCTGCGTCGCGAGCACGTGCTCGACTTCCGACGTGCCGATGCCATGTGCGAGCGCGCCGAATGCACCGTGCGTCGAGGTGTGCGAATCGCCGCAGACGATCGTCATGCCGGGCAGCGTCGCGCCTTGTTCCGGTCCGATGATATGTACGATGCCCTGACGCACATCGCTCATCTTGAATTGGGTAATACCGTAGGCGTCGCAGTTGCTGTCGAGCGTATCGACCTGCAGTTTCGAGACGGGGTCGGCGATGCCATGCGCGCGGTCGGCGGTCGGCACGTTGTGGTCCGACGTCGCGAGGTTCGCGCTGATACGCCAGACCTTGCGTTCGGCTAGCCGCAGACCCTCGAACGCTTGAGGACTCGTCACCTCGTGCAGCAGTTGGCGATCGATATAAAGAATGGTCGTGCCGTCATCCTCGGTATGGATGACGTGCGAGTCCCACAACTTGTCGTAGAGCGTCTTTGCCATGATGGTCATCACTGCGGTTCGGTGCATCGCACCGGTGGGGAAATTCTCGTTCTCTTCGATGCATTATCAGGACAGCACGGATCATGACCCGCGTTGTCCTGGTACCGCATCGAATGTGAAACGATTATGCCACAGAGATCCCGCACAACTTACGGCAAAGTGACGCTAAATTTTCTCAATCTCGCTCATTGTCTGGTGTTTTTAGTACCAGGATAAGCGATACCAGAAATGAGAAGGCTTAGAGCTTACTGTGCAATCAACTGACGAAGACCATAGATCGCCAACTCAATTAATCCGACAAGCACAACACCGAAAGCGCCACCCATCAGGCACTTGCCCATCGCGCACAGCCCGTTTGCCAAACGTAGCATCTTGATCGCTTGCGCGATCTCCCGATCCATGCGGTTGATCGCACTAGGTGGTATCAATGGAGAGAATGCTTCTTTCATGCGATCCACTATTTGGCCAGGTAAGCAACCAGGTGCGGCCATACGAGCACAAGGTTCACCACAACACCCAGGACTGCACCGCACAGCCCAGCGATAAACCCCGTCCAACCGCAGACATCGATTAGAAACTCGACCTTATCGGGATTTGAGAAAAAACGAATCGCCGCCCCTCGAAGTTGTGCCTTCAAGATAGCCTCCTTGGAAAACTGTTTTACATAAGCGCAAGCCACCAAACATTGGCAGCGTGGAAACACGCACTAGCAGTCGCACTTGTAACAACGAAGCGCATGGACCACCGAGCGAACTTATCCGGCGATTTGATCAGCCCTATTGAGGCGAGACCTAGACCACCCTCCCTTCGCCAAGGCCAGTAACCCACCGCAGTGAGCTCGTCGCTCAAAACTCTATTGAAGTTCTGCCCCGCAACTGCAACGACGATTGCTACGATTGACCCGACGCCTACGACGCCATAGATCGCGCCGAAAAACGTGCAGAACACCGAGGGCCAGGCGGCACCACTGTTCGCCGTCAGCACTTCGTACAACCCAGACGCTGAAAGTCCGATAGCGGCCCAATACAGCTGACCGTCGTCGATAGCGTCGCGCAGCATGGCATCCGCGGCCTGCTCACCGAGCACACTCGACATTGAGATCACGACGCACATCGGCCCAAATATCGGCACGCCGATATTGAGTAACAGCCAGAGGATGAACTGCGCGACCATGACCAGACCCAGCGATTTGAGGTGTCCCATTTTCGGGGACCGCTCATCTCATATTTCAACCGAGGGTCTCGGACAAAAGCGCTGCGTATGTAGGAAAACACCCCGCGGGATGTCGGGCATCCGGCGGGGTGTTTGAGTGGACCTCGAACGAGGTCCGGCATGCGTGAGGCTGAGGCAGGTTCGCGGCGAGCGCCGCGAAGCCGTCTAATGCATGATTAACGCTGGCCGATCGGCTTGGCCTTGCGCGGCGTGTCGCCAATGAACAGCTGACGCGGACGGCCGATCTTTTGTTCGGGATCCGCAATCATTTCGTTCCACTGCGCGATCCAGCCGATCGTACGTGCCATCGCGAAGATACACGTGAACATCGACGTCGGAATGCCCAGAGCGCGCTGAACGATACCCGAGTAGAAGTCGACGTTCGGGTACAGCTTGCGCGACACGAAGTATTCGTCTTCGAGCGCGATCTTTTCGAGTTGCATCGCGAGCTTGAACAGCGGATCGTCGTGCAGGCCGAGCTCGTTGAGCACTTCGTAGCACGTTTCGCGCATCAGCTTCGCACGCGGATCGTAGTTCTTGTACACGCGGTGACCGAAGCCCATCAGCTTGACGCCCGAGTTCTTGTCCTTCACTTGCTTGATGAACTCAGGAATCTTGTCCGGCGAACCGATCTCTTCGAGCATGTTCAGCGCGGCTTCGTTCGCACCACCGTGCGCCGGGCCCCAGAGGCAGGCGATACCGGCAGCGATACACGCGAACGGATTCGCACCCGACGAACCGGCGAGACGCACGGTCGACGTCGACGCATTCTGTTCGTGGTCTGCGTGCAGGATCAGGATACGGTCGAGCGCGCGAACCAGCACGTCGTTGACCTTGTACTCTTCGCACGGGTTCGAGAACATCATGCGCATGAAGTTCGCGCTGTACGACAGGTCGTTCTTCGGATAAACGAACGGCTGACCGATGTTGTACTTGTACGCCATCGCCACCAGCGTCGGCAGCTTCGCGATCATGCGAATCGCCGACACTTCACGGTGACGCGGGTCGTTGATGTTCAGCGAGTCATGGTAGAACGCCGACAGCGCGCCGACGCAGCCCGTCAGCACGGCCATCGGGTGCGAATCGCGACGGAAGCCACGGAAGAACAGATGCATCTGCTCGTGGACCATCGTGTGCTGCGTGACCGTGTCGACGAATTCTTGCTTCTCCGCTGCGTTCGGCAGTTCGCCCTTGAGCAGCAGGTAGCAGGTTTCCATGAAGTCGGCGTTCACCGCCAGGTCTTCGATCGGATAACCGCGATACAGCAGTTCGCCCTTGTCGCCGTCGATGTAAGTGATCGCCGAGTTGCAGGCGGCGGTCGACATGAAGCCCGGGTCATAGGTGAACTTGCCCGTCTGGCCGTAGAGCTTGCGGATATCGATGACATCCGGACCCATCGTCCCCTGATAGATCGGCAACTCGACGCTGGGCGAATTGTCGCTGAACGATAGCGTGGCTTTTACTTCGGACGGAGTCATAAGGGTCCTCTATACGAACAATGAAATTTCAACAGGAGCGCAGGAGCGAGAGCACATGCGCGATCTCGGGAGTCGCTAGCTCGCCCTCAAGTTCAGCGCGGGCCATCAGCAGGTCCATGAGCTCGTTGTCGGACAGCTCGAGCAGGATCGACAACGCACCGACATCGGCGTCCGTCAGGTCCTGCTCGTAGCGCTCGAAAAACCGCTCGATGATCAGGTCGTTCTCGAGCAGACCGCGACGCGCACGCCAGCGAAGACGCGCGCGCTTATGCGGATCGGCCTGATGGTTCGAAGCGGTCGGTTCGTCCATATCACACAGCACGGCGAACCATCAGTTCCTTGATCTTGCCGATCGCCTTCGTCGGGTTCAGTCCCTTCGGGCACACATCGACGCAGTTCATGATCGTATGGCAACGGAACAGGCGATACGGATCTTCGAGGTTGTCGAGTCGCTCGCCCGTCGCCGTATCGCGCGAATCGGCGATAAAGCGATAGGCCTGAAGCAGACCCGCCGGACCGACAAACTTGTCCGGGTTCCACCAGAAGCTCGGGCACGACGTCGAACAGCTCGCGCAGAGAATGCACTCGTACAGGCCGTCGAGCTCTTCGCGCTCTTCAGGCGACTGCAGGCGTTCCTTCTCGGGCGGCGGCGTGTCGTTGATCAGGAACGGCTTGATCGAATGGTACTGATTGAAGAACTGCGTGAAGTCGCAGATCAGGTCGCGCACGACGGGCAGGCCCGGCAGCGGACGCAGCACGATCTTCGCCGGCAGGTCGTTCAGGTTGGTCAGGCAGGCCAGACCGTTCTTGCCATTGATGTTCATCGCGTCCGAACCGCACACGCCTTCGCGGCACGAACGGCGGAACGAAATGGTCTCATCGAATTCCTTCAGACGCACGAGCGCATCGAGCAGCATGCGGTCGGTCGGCTGGAGTTCGACTTCATACGTTTGCATCCGCGGCGCCGCGTCCTTGTCCGGATCGTAGCGATAAATTTCGAAAGTACGTTTTGCCATGATGGGAATCCTGTATGTCGCCAGTGCGTCAGAAGGTACGGGCCTTGGGCGGAACCGAATCGACGGTCAGCGGCTTCATCGTGACCGGCTTGTAATCGAGGCGGTTGCCTTCGCTGTACCACAGCGTATGGCGCATCCAGTTCTCGTCGTCGCGGTGTTCGTGGTCGAGCAGCGCGTGTGCGCCGCGGCTTTCCTTGCGCGCATCGGCCGACACCATCGTCGCCTTCGCGACTTCGATGAGGTTGGCCAGTTCGAGCGCTTCGACCCGCGCGGTGTTGAACACCTTCGACTTGTCCTTCAGGTGCACGTTGTCGACACGCTGAGCGATGTCGGCGATCTGCTTGACGCCTTCGGCGAGCAGCTCCGACGTACGGAACACGCCGGCATGCGACTGCATCGTCTTGCGGATGTCATTGGCAATGGTCTGCGTGTACTCGCCCGAGCTCGAGGCGTCGAGCTTCGCGAGACGCGACAGCGCGAAATCGGCCGCATCGGCAGGCATCGGCTTGTGACCGCCGAGCTCCTTGATGTGCTCAACGATATGGTTGCCTGCGGCGCGGCCGAACACCACGAGGTCGAGCAGCGAGTTCGTGCCCAGGCGGTTCGCGCCGTGGACCGACACGCACGAGCATTCGCCGACCGCATAGAAGCCGTGCACCGGTGCCTTGTGATCGCTGCCCTTGCCGACGACCTGACCGTGGATATTGGTCGGGATGCCGCCCATCTGATAGTGAATCGTCGGCACGACCGGGATCGGTTCCTTGATCGCGTCGACGTTCGCAAACTTCAGGGCGATTTCGCGAATCGACGGCAGACGCTTGAGAATCGTTTCGGCGCCGATGTGCGACAGATCGAGGTACACATAGTCCCCGTTCGGACCGCAACCGCGACCTTCCTTGATTTCCTGGTCCATCGAGCGCGAGACGAAGTCACGCGGCGCGAGGTCCTTGAGCGTCGGCGCATAGCGCTCCATGAAACGCTCGCCGTTCTTGTTGCGCAGGATACCGCCTTCACCGCGCACGCCTTCGGTGATCAGCACGCCCGCGCCGGCCACGCCGGTCGGGTGGAATTGCCAGAACTCCATGTCCTGCAGCGCAATCCCTGCACGTGCGGCCATGCCGAGGCCGTCACCCGTGTTGATGAACGCATTGGTCGATGCAGCGTAGATACGGCCTGCCCCGCCCGTCGCGAACAGCGTGCACTTCGCTTCGATGATGTGGACTTCGCCCGTTTCCATTTCCAGCGCGACCACGCCGAGCACGTCGCCTTCGGCGTCGCGAATCAGGTCGAGCGCCATCCATTCGACGAAGAATTGCGTCTTCGCTTCGACGTTGCGCTGATACAGCGTATGCAGCAGTGCATGGCCCGTACGGTCAGCCGCGGCGCATGCGCGCTGGACCGGCTTCTCACCGTAGTTCGCGGTATGACCGCCGAACGGACGCTGGTAAATCGTGCCGTCTGGGTTGCGGTCGAACGGCATGCCGAAGTGTTCGAGCTCGTAGACAGCATTCGGGGCTTCACGGCACATGAACTCGATCGCATCCTGGTCGCCGAGCCAGTCGGAACCCTTGATCGTGTCGTAGAAGTGATAGTGCCAGTTGTCTTCGCTCATATTGCCGAGCGACGCACCGATGCCGCCCTGGGCAGCGACCGTATGCGAACGCGTCGGGAAGACCTTCGAAAGCACGGCGACCGACAGGCCTGCACGTGCGAGCTGCAGCGAGGCGCGCATACCCGAGCCGCCAGCGCCGACGATGACCACGTCGAACTTGCGACGCGGTACGGAGTTCTTGATTGCAACCATTCTTTTACACTCTCCAGAGAATCTGCGCTGCGTAGGCCGCACAACCAACCAGCCAGAGAATCGTCAACGTGTGAAGCGTGATGCGCAGACCCATCGGCTTGACGTAATCCATCCAGATATCCCGCACACCGATCCATGCGTGATAGAACAGGCTCAGCAAGGCGACGAACGTCGCAAGCTTCATCCACTGAAGAGCGAAGATGCCCGCCCAGCCGTCGTACGAGAAGTTGCTCGCACCGAAGAACCAGACGACGAGAATGACGGTGTAGACCGCCATGATGACGGCGGTCAGGCGCTGCAGCAGCCAGTCGCGCAAGCCGTAGTGCGCGCCGACGACCTGACGCTTCGGGCCGATTTTTTGTTTGGATTCGTAGGCAGCCATCTCAGAACGCTCCGAACAGTTTGAGTGCGATCGCGATGGTCAGCAGGGACGACAGTACGAGCACGACCGAAGCGGTGTTGCGTCCGCCTTCCTTGCTCACGGCGTGGTGCGTGTCGAGCAGCAGGAATCGCAGGCCGGCGAAGAAGTGGAACGAGAACGCCCACGAGATCACCAGGACCACCAGCTTGACGATGATGTTGGAGAAGAAGCCCTTAAGGGTGTCGAAGCTGATCTCGGACGTGAGACTCTGCTCGAACAGGTAGAGCGAGAACGGCAACAGCAGGAACAGCAGAATGCCGCTGACGCGATGCAGGATGGAGACCTTGCCCGCAAGCGGTAGTCGGTATTGTGAGAGCTGCCCTATACCGATGTTCCGGAACTCCGGCCTCGATTTTTTTACGGCTTCAGCCATGCTAGACCCCATAGGTATTACGTCAAGCCGCGATTCTAGCGCCATTTGATGGCGCACTGCACCGTAGAAAGCCTCGCGACAAGGCACCCCACGGTGCGGCCGGCGCGCGCTTCGCGCCCGGCCGCAGTCTCGTTGACCAATATGGCAAATTCGTTGCAGCGGGGACCGACATACCTCAGCTCAGATCATTCTGATAGAAATGTCGGGTTGTCACATACCAGCCGCGACGCACCTCGACGGGCTTGTCACCATAGGTATACGACACGCGGTCCACACTGAGTAACGGAAATCCTGGCGCAACCTTGAGCAATTCGGCGACAGTCGCGTCGGCCGCAACCGCCCGGATCTTCTCCGACGCGCGGATCATGCGCGTTCCGAACTCCGCCTCGAACATCGCGTAGAGCGGCCCTTCATAACTGGCGAGGCGCTCGATCGTCAATCCCTTGAACATCGCGCCCGGCAGCCAGATCTCGTCAAATACGGTGGGCACCTGCTCGAATGCAAGCACGCGGCGGATCAGCACCGCCGGGTCGGCCGGCTTGAGTTCGAGCTGACGCGCGATCTCGGCCGGGGCGCGCAGGCGGCGGCACTCGACCAGATGACTGTCGTGCCCGAGCGAACCACCATCATCGGGCAGCAGCCGCAGGAACCGGAACTGCACGCGGTCTTCATTGTGCGTCGCAACAAACGTGCCTTTCCCCTGCCGTCTCACGAGCAGGTTCTCGGCGGCAAGCTCGTCGATCGCCTTGCGCACGGTGCCCTGGCTGACCTTGTAGCGCGACGCGAGTTCGACCTCGCTCGGAATGATCTCGCCGGGCTTCCATTCGCCGCTCTCGAGCCCCTGCGTGATGAGCGCCTTGATCTGCTGATAGAGCGGGCTGAACGTCGGCGACGGCGCGCCGCCCCCCTCTGCGCGGTCGTTTCCCGCGGAGTTGGGGGTCGAGCTTGCCGGGTTCGAATTCATGGCCGCGATTTTTTCACAGAGCTTGGGGATCGTCCACACAAATTGCCCTTCGTCATATGTCTTATATAAGACATATGATACGGTTGACTTTGCTGAGGGCGACTCCTAAACTCCGAGCGGCTAAAAGGTTGCGCCGTGTCGGCCTTGTAATACGGGTTGTCAAGCGGAAGCCGGGCCGGTCCCGGATTGTCCGATGCTGTCATGACCAGCACGCGACAGCCGATTACACTACTGATTTTTCGCCGTCGTTCTGTCGTGCGGATGTGTTCGCCGATGGTGTGTGCGCTGCTCGCACGCCCATCCCGACGCCGACCACGATGTTGCGGCGGCGGTTCATGTCCTGCTCTGGAGAACATACATGGCTAAAGCCGCTAAGCGCGTTGCCGTCACCGGCGCCGCCGGTCAAATCGCGTACTCGCTGTTGTTCCGCATCGCCAACGGTGACCTGCTCGGCAAAGACCAGCCCGTCATCCTGCAACTGCTCGATCTGCCGCAGGCACAGGCTGCCGTCAAGGGCGTCGTCATGGAGCTCGAAGACTGCGCATTCCCGCTGCTGTCGGGCGTCGTCGTGACCGACGACCCCAAGGTCGCGTTCAAGGATGCCGACGTCGCACTGCTCGTCGGCGCACGTCCGCGCAGCAAGGGCATGGAGCGTAAGGACCTGCTGACCGCCAACGCCGAGATCTTCACGGTTCAGGGCAAGGCCATCGACGAAGTCGCCAGCCGCGACATCAAGGTGCTCGTCGTCGGCAACCCGGCGAACACGAACGCCTACATCGCCATGAAGTCGGCTCCGAGCCTGCCCAAGAAGAATTTCACGGCCATGCTGCGCCTCGACCACAACCGCGCGCTGTCGCAACTCGCAGCGAAGTCGGGCAAGCCGGTCGCGAGCATCGAGAAGCTCGCCGTGTGGGGCAACCACTCGCCGACGATGTACCCCGACTTCCGTTTCGCCACCGCCGAAGGCCAGCCGCTCAAGTCGCTGATCAACGACGACGTGTGGAACAAGGACGTGTTCATCCCGACCGTCGGCAAGCGCGGCGCGGCCATCATCGAAGCTCGCGGCCTGTCGTCGGCGGCTTCGGCAGCCAACGCAGCCATCGACCACGTGCGTGACTGGGTCCTCGGCACGAACGGCAAGTGGGTCACGATGGGCATTCCGTCGGACGGCTCGTACGGCATCCCCGAAGACATCATCTACGGCGTGCCCGTGATCTGCGAAAACGGCGAGTACAAGCGCGTCGAAGGCCTCGAAATCGATGCGTTCTCGCGTGAAAAGATGGACGGCACGCTCAACGAACTCCTCGAAGAGCGCGACGGTATCAAGCATCTGCTCGGCTAAGCCGTTATAGCCGGATAGCTGAAAGTCGAAGCGTCAGAGAGCAGGACGGCCGGGTTCGCCCCGCCGCTCTGCTCTCCGTCCCAGAGCGGCCCGAGCCGCCGGGAGCACGACGAAAGGCACTGCAAGCCAGCCGCTTTTCGTGATGCCCCCACGATTTCAAACCCGCATACGTACCGGATTCGCAGACCGCAATGACGCGCTCTCTCGCACCCGCTCAGGTTCTGTTCGACGGCGACACGCCGCCTGCGGTGCTTCCTCCGTGCGATCACTACGCCGGCAGCGAGAAGCTCATGCTCAAGTCGCTGTCGCTGCAACGTGAGCTGGGGCCGGTATTCGACGTCACGCTCGATTGCGAGGATGGCGCGGCGGTCGGCCAGGAGGCGCGCCACGCGGAGCTCGTCGCGTCCCTGCTGGGTTCTGAGCGCGATGCGTTCGGGCGTGTCGGCGTGCGGATCCATGACTATCGTCACCCCGCCTGGCAAGAAGACCTGCGCATCATCCTGGGCGGCGCCACGCGCGGCCCGGCCTATGTGATGCTGCCCAAGGTCCGGCATGCGAGCGAGGCCGCGGAAATGTGCGCGTACATCGAAACGCTGCGCCGTCGCGACAATATTCACGACCCGATTCCGGTGCATGTGCTGATTGAAACGCATGAAGCACTGGCCGACGTGTTCGCGATCGCGGCGCTGCCGCCCGTCGAGTCGCTGAGCTTCGGGCTGATGGACTTCGTTTCGGCGCACAACGGCGCGATCCCCGACACGGCCATGCGTTCGCCGGGCCAGTTCGAACACCCGCTCGTGCGCCGCGCCAAGCTCGAGATCGCCGCGGCGTGCCACGCGCACGGCAAAGTCGCGTCGCATAACGTGACCACCGAGATTCGCGACCTGTCCGTGGTGGCCGACGACGCGCGGCAAGCGCGCAACGAGTTCGCCTACACACGGATGTGGAGCATCCACCCCGGCCAGATCGTGCCGATCGTCGAAGCGTTCACACCGAAGAACGACGAGATCGACCGGGCCGCGGAGATCCTCCTCGCGGCGCAGGCCAACGACTGGGGGCCGATCCGCCACAACGACACACTGCACGACCGCGCGAGCTACCGGTACTACTGGTCGGTGCTGCGCCGCGCGCATGCCGCATCGCGGCCCCTGCCCGCTTCCGTGCGCGATTTTTTTACAACATCATTGCATTCCGGCAAGACGACGCCGTCGAGGATCCGCGATGCGTCTTAAAATCTCGCGGACTCGAGGTCGAATCGGTGACAATGACGGCCTCGGCACACGCCCGATCAACGATGGCGTGGTCCTGACGAACGACTTCCGGAGAAGGTGAATACTGATGAAGAAATCTCTGCTTGCTGCGCTCCTCGGTGCGGTTTCCATTGCTCTCGCGGGCGTTTCGGTCGACGCAGTCGCCCAGGCAGGCGCCCCGGCACCCAAGCCGAAGACCGTGAAGAAGCTCAAAAAGTCGAAGAAGGCGCAGGCCAAGGAAGCGGCGAAGGTCGATCCGGTGCCGGACGGCGCCGATACGTGGAACTGCGCTGAAGGCGCGGTCATGTATCTGAAGGGCGACATGAGCAAGGACATGGTCATGACGCTGCACTGGAAGGACCGTAACTACAAGCTGCCGCGCGTGATCACCACGACGGGCGCCGACCGTTTCTATGACACGGCCACCGGCTTCGATCTCGTCGTGATCCCGACGAAGGCCATGCTGTTCGACGACACGGGCGACCGTGAGCGTCTGGCTGACGAATGCAAGACCGACGACATGGCGCACAACGGCGCTCTGGCGCCGACGCAATCCAACGCCCTCAAGAACGGCCAGCAATGACAGCTTCGGTGATGGCGCAACTCCGCGAAACGCTGTGCCGCGTGCGCCTCACCGGTGCTGACATTGCCGTTTTTGCCGGTCGAAAAACCGCCGGTCCGGCGTACGCAGGGGGTCTCGACGATGCCCGGCGTACACGGACCGACCACCCCTAGTTCCGCGTTTAACGAAGGAATTTACATGGCCCACAATCTACATAAAACGCTCAAGGAATTCGACAGCGGCGCCGGCAAAGGCAAGTACTACTCGCTGCCCGCGCTCGGCAAGGCGCTCGGCATCAAGGTCGAACGTCTGCCCGTGTCGATTCGTATCGTGCTCGAATCGGTGCTGCGCAACTACGACGGCAAGAAGATCACCGAAGAACACATCAAGCAACTCGCGAACTGGGCCCCGACAGCTGCGCGCGTCGACGAAATTCCGTTCGTCGTGGCGCGTGTCGTGCTGCAGGACTTCACGGGCGTGCCGCTGCTCGCCGACATCGCCGCAATGCGTGGCGTCGCCGAGCGCATGGGCAAGACGCCCAAGGCCATCGAGCCGCTCGTGCCGGTGGACCTCGTCGTCGACCACTCGGTCCAGATCGACTACTTCCGCCAGCCGGATGCCCTCGACCTCAACATGAAGCTCGAATTCAAGCGCAACAACGAGCGCTACGAGTTCATGAAGTGGGGCATGCAGGCATTCGACACGTTCAAGGTCGTGCCCCCGGGCATCGGCATCGTTCACCAGGTGAACCTTGAATACCTCGCACGCGGCGTGCACAAGAAGAAGGAAAACGGCGACACGGTCTACTACCCGGACAGCCTGGTCGGCACCGACAGCCACACGACGATGATCAACGGCATCGGCGTCGTCGGCTGGGGCGTGGGCGGTATCGAAGCAGAAGCCGGCATGCTCGGCCAGCCCGTGTACTTCCTGACGCCTGACGTCGTCGGCGTCGAGCTCAAGGGCAAGCTGCGCGAAGGCCTGACCGCCACCGACCTCGTGCTCACGATCACCGAACTGCTGCGCAAGGAAAAGGTCGTCGGCAAGTTCGTCGAGTTCTTCGGCGAAGGCGCAGCATCGATCGGCGTGCCCGATCGTGCGACGATCGGCAATATGGCGCCGGAATACGGCGCGACGATGGGCTTCTTCCCGGTCGACGGCAAGACGATCGAATACTTCGAAGGCACGGGCCGCACGAAGGACGAAATCGCCGCGTTCGAAGCCTACTTCAAGGCACAGAAGATGTTCGGCGTGCCCAAGGCCGGCGACATCGACTACAGCAAGACGCTGACGCTCGACCTGTCGACGGTCACGCCGTCGCTGGCTGGCCCGAAGCGCCCGCAAGACCGTATCGAAATCGGCAAGGTCCAGAACACGTTCAAGGATCTGTTCTCGAAGCCGGTCGCGGAAAACGGCTTTGCAAAGAAGGCTGAAGATCTCGAAGCGGTCTACAAGACGAAGGACGGCATCGACGTCAAGAACGGCGACATCCTGATCGCCGCGATCACGTCGTGCACGAACACGTCGAACCCGAGCGTGCTGCTCGCAGCAGGCTTGCTCGCGAAGAAGGCCGTCGAAGCCGGCCTGACCGTCGCGCCGCATATCAAGACCTCGCTCGCCCCGGGATCGCGGATCGTCACGGAATACCTGACGGCCACGAAGCTCATGCCCTACCTCGAGAAGCTCGGCTTCACGCTGGCGGCGTACGGCTGCACGACGTGTATTGGTAACGCCGGCGACCTGACGGCTGAGCTCAACGACGCGATCACGAGCAACGACATCGTTGCGGCGGCCGTGCTGTCGGGCAACCGTAACTTCGAAGCGCGTATTCACCCGAACATCCGTGCGAACTTCCTCGCATCGCCGCCGCTGGTCGTCGCCTACGCGATCGCGGGCAATATCACGCGCGATCTGATGACCGAGCCGGTCGGCAAGGGCAAGAACGGCAAGGACATCTACCTCGGCGACATCTGGCCGACGAGCGACGAGATCAACAAGCTGCTCAAGTACGCGCTCAACGCGAAGAACTTCAAGTCGAACTACTCGAAGCTCACGACCGAAGGCGACCTCTGGAGCAAGATCAACGGCGTCGACGGCGACGTGTACGAATGGCCGAAGTCGACGTACATCGCTGAGCCGCCGTTCTTCGAAGGCTTCGGCATGGAGCCGAAGGCCACCATCGAGCAGGTCAAGGGTGCTCGCGCCCTGGGCGTGTTCGGTGACTCGGTCACGACCGACCACATCAGCCCGGCCGGCAGCATCAAGGAAACGTCGCCCGCAGGCGTGTGGCTCAAGGAAAACGGCGTGCTCAAGGCCGATTTCAACAGCTACGGCTCGCGTCGCGGCAACCACGACGTGATGATGCGCGGCACGTTCGCCAACGTCCGGATCAAGAACCTCATGATCCCGGCGAAGGCAGACGGTACGCGCGTTGAAGGCGGCCTGACGATTCACCAGCCGAGCGGCGAACAACTGTCGATCTATGATGCAGCGATGAAGTACGTCGATGCAAAGACCCCGACGGTCGTGTTCGCTGGCGAAGAGTACGGCACGGGCTCGTCGCGTGACTGGGCAGCCAAGGGTACGGCACTGCTCGGCGTGAAGGCGGTCATCGCACGCAGCTTCGAGCGGATCCACCGTTCGAACCTCGTCGGCATGGGCGTGCTGCCCCTGCAGTTCAAGGACGGTGACAGCGTCACGTCGCTCGGTATCACGGGTGAAGAGACCTACGATATCGAAGGCCTGGGCGACGACTTCAAGCCGCAACAGGAAGTCACGCTCGTGATCCACGGCAAGAACGGCGACAAGCGCGTGCCGGTCCTGCTGCGTATCGATACGCCGATCGAAGTCGACTACTACAAGCACGGCGGGATTCTGCCGTTCGTGCTGCGTTCGCTGCTCGCGGCGTAACGCTCGCTTCAACCGCTTTGCGGGAGGCCGCGCGATGCGCGGCCCTTCAAGCCCGGCTGAAAAGCCGGGCTTTTTTATTGCCTGCGCGAACGTCGTGAATGGGAGCGGGTTTCAGCGCGCCTCTGGTCCCGGCCTTGTTCGTGCGTTTGGACGCGTGAGCGCAGATCAGTGCACGGTTTCGATATGAAATCCGAATGCGTCCCGGAGTTCGGCCACTCGCTCGCCAAACCCGGCGCTTCCGCGAAGTGCCATACCGAAGCTCGGTCGACCCGGCCCGGTGGTGTGCACTCCTGTCTCGATGTTGCGCGCCTGGACGAGCCGAAAATAGATGCAAGCGTCATAGGGCGACTGGCGCGTGCCCACCACGTATGTCGCGCCCGACAGTTCCTTGAATGCAGAACTCGGCTGAGCCGGAAAGTCGATGATATTGCGGCATTTTCGGGCCTCTCCGAAAGTGATTCGCTGCCCAAGCGGAAGGTTGTCGAGTTCTCCGCCGGGGTAGATGACGACGACCTTTGCGCCCTTCTCGGCCATATCCCGCACGGACTCGACGCGCCTTGCGACGCTGTCCACGATAGCGGCGTCGCCCCGCGATGCGGGCGAGAGCAGATCGGCGGGAACGGGATGTCCGGGCGCAACCAGCAGAGGCGTACACGGGCGCGGTGTATGAAACACGGCCGTGACCGTGATCGGGTCCGACTCGAACGCCGCCCTTTGCATGCGCTCCCCGACGTAACGCTCTAGCGAAAACTGAGTGTTCGTCGCCCACTTCCTTGCGACTTCAGCGTCCGTGTCGTCGTTCAACAAGGCAGCGTCACGGAACTCATGCACGATGCGCTGGAAGCCTGCATCGAGCGAGGACGACAGTGTCGTCACGGACGGAAGTATCGGACCGCGATCCGCCGCTTCCGCGCACCGTTCGACCCGGCTCGTCCATTGTCGTAACGAATCGAGCAGTTCATCGTGCGGGGGCGCCGCATGCGGCCTGACGCGCGCAATCGAGCACAGCTCGCGCCCGACGCCCACCGCCAGGCCGTTCAATTGCGGCGTCGAACCGTCAATGTGCCGCAGTACGTCGAAACACTGAAGTTTCGTGCGTTGACTCCCGGCTGCGGCGGCGGAGGGAGTCTGGGAAATGGCATGCAGCATGATCCTGGCCTCTTGAAATCAAATCGCGAAGCGCGCCGCACGGGTTCGATACGAACCCTGACGAACGACGCGCACGCTTCCGACGATGCCGCGGCGAGGTTCCGCACGATTGTCCAATTCGACCATTCCCTCTCGCCATGTGCCCCGTTGTTGTCTCCCGGCAGGTGAGTCCCAAGCCCCGTTCGCAAGAGCCCGCCGAGAACGACTAGAATGTGGGGCCATGCACCGCTTTGTGTGACGCGGCCCGTCCACGCCACCCCGACTTATCACCATGCGCTCGAGAATCGCCAAACGTCTTCCTCCTGATGCCGACAAGCTGGTCGGCCTGTCGCTCGCGCTTGTCGCGTCGGGCAGTCGCACCGAAGACCGTTTTTGGGAAGCACGCATCGACGCCCTGCTCGCAAAGATGCTGCGCAACGGCAGCCAGACCACGCTCGACGCCGCACTCGATCACCTGCAGCAAAATCACCCCGACGCCTATGCCGCACTCGCCGATATCGCTGAAACGCATAGCGAGTCGTTCGTCGTGCAGCACGAAGGCGCCGACTGGGATGTCGTGCTGATCGCCGCACCCGTGCTTGCATGGACCCGTTATGCCATTCCGTCGGGCCCATTGAAGGCGGACACCGCGGATGCGCTGCGCACTCATCTGCACGCGCATGTGCTTGCGACCGGCTCGCGTGCAGCGCTGTCGCCCTACCTGTACAGCATCGACCAGTTGCCGCGGCATCACGTTGAAACGTTCCGGCTCGCCCAGCAACTCGCGCAAGCCGCAGTGGCCGGCACGGCTCCTAAAATGTCGTTCGGCGATCTGCCCGAGACATCGCCGATCCTCGCCGACCCGCGTTTCCTGCTGGCCGCTGTTGCCGCCCCGGCAGGCTCAGCGCTGTTTCGCTGGCAGGAAGATGACGCGGGTGCCCGCATTGAGCGCGGCCAATGCCTCGACCAATGGTCGAATCAGGGCGGCGCCAACCTCGCACTCGTGTTACCCGGTTGCGAGATCGAATGCCTGTTGCCTGATGCCTTCTACTCGGCATGCCGTGACGCGGACGAAAAGATCCGCCCGCACACGGTTCGCACCGCCGTCCGATACCTTGCCGATACCCTTCAGGCTGAACCGTCCGAGCTTCGGGCTGTCATTGGCGGCTTCGGCGAGCGCCACGTCGACGAGTTCCGGATCGGCTTCACGCGCCGTGGCAGCAACGACGTGCTGTATGGCGTCGTGTGGCCGCTCTACGGCCGGGAGAACGTCGACGCCGACCTCAACGAGCACGACGGCCCCACGGAGCGCGTAGGCGGCGCCGGCCCGCTGGACGAACTCATTGCGTTGCTTCGCGAAGCCGGCATCACGGATGTCAGGCAGCATTCGGGCCGGTTCGAGCCCGAGTACTGCGACGATTGCGGCGTTCCGCTCTACGCAGACCCCCTTGGCGAAATCATCCACGCGGAAATGCCGGAAGACGTTCAGCCCGTGCAACCGCACTTCCATTGAACTGAATCGCCGTCACGTCGGGTCGTCGCCCTCCGCGCTCGCGGATGCGGCGGCCGGTCGATCGGTATTCGCGGGCACAGACGCGGGCTCTTCGTCCTTCGCGACACCGGCGCTGTCATCGTGAGTCGCGCTGCTTCCCTGTGCGTCGGGTAGTGTCGCGTCTGTGTGGTCAGCACCTGCTTTGATGTGCGAGCGCGGCTTCGAGGAAGACCCGGGCCCATGCCGGGTTGCGTTAGTGGCCACCGCGACGGCGCACGTGCGCCGTGTCGCGCCCTCGCGAGCCTCGAATTCCTGCGACCGGACCACAGGCATGCGATCCGAGCCCCCCTGATTGACACTATTCGTGCGCTTTCTGGGCGGGGCGAACGGCCACTCGGGCTGCGCCGCAATCAAATAGGGCGGCGTCCTCTCGGCGCGACTCTCGCCGCGCACTGCGGGCCGGGACTCGGTCAATTCGTAAGGAGTCGATCCCGGATCGGTCGGATCGGAACCGACCGTTGCGGGTCGCGCCGGCACGCTTCGCGTTGATCCATACTGCGCCGATGCCGCCGCCAGTCGCAGTGCCCCCGGGGCAAGCGCGGCGTCCGCTCCGCGCGCCGGTGACACCCCGGAATCGACCGTCAGCGACTGCAATTCGCCGTATTGCCAGCCGTTGTAAAGCGCAACGGCGGCGGCGCGGTTCGCGGCACCGAGCAATCGAAACACGGCGGCAAGATGAATCTTGACGGTGCCTTCGCTGATATCCAGCACGCGGGCAATCGTTTTGTTCGTATTGCCGAGGTGCACCAGCCGCATGATCTGTTGCTGCCGGGGAGACAGCAGCGCAGCGCGTGCGGCACGCCGTACACCGGCACGGCAACCCGCCAGCACGGCTGCCTGCTCTGCACGTTCGCTGCGCGACAACGGCCTTCCGATCGGCACACCTGCCTGAATTGCGGGGCCCGGCGCCATATCCGGCCCCAACGCGCCGACCGGCACGTAGTGACCTCCCAGCAAAACCAGTTCGAGCGCCCGCAAAATCAGCCGCGGCTCGAGGTCCCGGGGAATCACCCCGAGCGCACCGGCCCGTACGAGCGGACCCACGGTCGATGCATCTCCGACATCGGTCAGTACGGCGACTGCGAGCGCCGCATGCGCGGCACGAATGGCGCGTAACGCGTCAACCGACATCATCGAAGGCTGCCAGTCGATCACGAGCAAATCAGGCAACCCTCGAGCGAGATGCCGTTGCAGATGCCGCCAGTCGGTGACATCGGACATCCTCGCCTGCCGGTGGATTTGTCTTAACAGCGCCTTGATTCCCTCCCGGCGCTCGGGCTGGTCGTTCATGACGTAAAAGAGCACGTATCCCCCCTGAAAACGATGATTGACACGCGATCGATCATCGCAAAGCCGTAGTCCACACGCGCCTCAGCCAAAAGCCATAGCCGATGGGTTGAGATGAATCTAAGCTGTCTTTAAGGGGGGTCTGTCGTCCGGATGTCGGTTCAAGGCCTTCCAGGCAAGCCTTGTTCGTAAGGCATGCGCGTTGCGAACAACACCGCTGTCTGCCGCTACCCACTCGCTCGATTTGTGCGAGTAAGATTGGTTTTATGGGATTTATTTACGCAACCCTTCCATTGTCCTGGATCGTCGCCGGCTGGCTCGTGGCGGCGGGGTTGCTCGCGTATGCGGCCTGGACGCGTCCCTTACGCAAACTGCGTCACGACACGCTTCAACATCTGTGGCTTGCGACGGTCGTGACACTGTCGGTGCTCTGGGCCGTCGACGAGTGGTTCGGAGACGGCCCGACGTTCCACCTGCTTGGCGCGGCGCTCATGGTGACGCTGTTCGATTGGGCGCTCGCGTTGATCGGCACCTACGTCATGATCGGGCTATCGGCGATCGTGCTCGACGCGCCGGTCGATACACTGGGCCTGACCTTCCTGACACTGGGTGCGGTACCGGTGCTGGTTGCACTGGCCCTCCAGCGGCTGATGTCGGCCACCTTGCCGCGCAACCGCCCTGTCTTCGTGCTGGGGCACGGCTTTATCGCCCCGGCACTCTCGTTGCTGGCAGCGGCAATCTCAGGCGTTGTCCTTCATGCCGCGCTTGCGGGCGAGTGGCAAGGCTTTCCTGTGGACTTCTGGAATCAGGTACTGTGGGTTGCGGGCGGAGAGGCCTGGTTTTCAGGCACCTTGACAGCGATTCTCGCGATTTACAAACCCGCATGGGTGACGACGTACGACGATCACCGCTATCATCTGGACCAGCGTTGATCGTGCACGGCATGTCGCTCGCGAGCATAGAGCGAACACTGTATTTGCGGTTCGAAGCGTGAGCGGCGCGGAACTCCGTTCACGAACGCGTATCAGATACACACGATCTGCAATGACCGCGGCAGCGATCCGCCGCACAACAACGGTTCCAGACAGTTGCGTTTGACTCTTTCTCTCTCGTTCGCATTCCGCTCCGTCGTATCGCGCTTCGTCGCGCCCGTTTCGCTCGCCGTGGCCACGTGCCTGGGCAGCACAGTGGCGCACGCCGATCAGCTTGAACAGCACAACGACCTCGTGAGCAAGTACATCAACGAACAGCATGCGAACCCGCTCGCAGCAGACTGCGCCGCGCATGCCGTGTTCATCATCGGCACCTCACCCACATACGATCACGTCGAATTTCCCGACGACACGCTGACCGACGCACGCGCGTCGATCGAGCCGTGGAACGGCGCGTTCGGCACCGACAAGCAGCGCATCAAGGTCGATACGATGGTGAAGATCCAGGGTCAGGGCTTCCGCAAGAACGGCGGTAGCGATCCGGATCCGCTTGAATTCCGATGTGGATACGCCGATAACAAACTGCTCGCATTCGATTCAAACGAACCGAATACGGGCGGGTCCGGCGGCAAGAAGCATGGTAAGAGCGGTAGCGCCAAGGGCAAGCACGGCGCCGCGAAGAGCTCAGGTCACTCGACGAACCACGGCAAGAAGAAGCACTAGCGGGCAGCGTCGCCGCATCCGCACGGCTGGGCCCGCGCGGATGCATTGGCACGATTACGTCGGCGTCGACGCCCCCCGGCGGTGGCGTCCATCAACAACGCCATGACCCATGCGCGCCATCATCGGCGCGTCGCGCCTCACACCTTCGAGAAAGCGTCCAGCTGTGCCGCAACAGCCTCAAGCATCGCGGCCCCGAGTGCAGCGCTGCGTGCGCCGTTCCAGCCGACTTCCGGATCCGGGCTGTTCGCGTTGTCCTTGAACGGCATTTCGAGCGTCAGTGACAAACACCCGAACGCATGCCCCGCATACTTCGACGCCAGAGACAGTGCGTCTTCGCGGTACTTGTCGGCCTTGTAGCCATGGACGTCCTGAAAATCGGGCGCGGCTTGCTTGAACGCCTCGATGAAGGCCGCCTGACGCTTCGCCTGCTCTTCGGTGAAGTCCGGCAGCATTTCGCTGCCTGCGACGAACACATAGGGCAACGCTTCATCACCGTGAATATCGAAGAACATGTCGACGCCAACGCGATGCATCTCGTCACGCACGACCTTGACCTCGGGACTGCGCGCGAGATCGGGGTTCATCCATTCGCGATTGAGGTTCGCGCCGGCCGCATTGGTGCGCAGATTGCCCAGCGCCGACCCGTCGGGGTTCATGTTCGGCACGATATAGAACGTCGCGCGAGACAACAGGTCTTCGCCGAGCGTGTCGTCTTCCGACCAGTCCCCCTGAGCCGTCAGCCGTCCGAGCAGGCCCTCAACGAACCACTCGGCCATGGTTTCGCCAGGGTGCTGACGCGCAATGATCCAGATGTTGGGCTTCGCGGGGTCCGCATCGCCCAGGCGCAGGAGTTCCATCGGGCGCCCTTCGATCGACTGCCCGAGATCGGTCAGCGTCGCGAGCGGGTGCTGCTGCAGGTGGCCGAGCACGACGTCGTGGCGCGATTCATCGTAAGGCTCGAAGTACGCGTAGTAGATCGTGTCGCATTCAGGCGTATGTTCGATGGTCAGCCGCTCGCCGTCGTACGAGGTCGGCACGCGAAACCAGTCGAGCCGGTCGTAACTCGCGACCGCTTCGTAGTCGCGCCAGCCCTCGGGAAACGCGCAGGCCGATGCATTCTCGAACACGAACCGGCACGCCTGGTCACGCCCGCCATTGACCCGGAAATAAAACCATTGGGCGAAATCGGCTTGCGTATCGGGACGCACGCGCAGGCGGACATCGTCGGCGCGCTCAGCCGAGATGACCTCGACGGCGCCGCCGTCGAAACGGCTCGTAATGCTCAGTGTCATGAATTCCTCGTGCAGGACAGTAGCCCGCATTGTCGGCCGACTCGCCGCAGAACGCTACTATCCGCGCAAAACGCAGGCTCACGCCGGCCCACCCTATCGGGCCGTCGGCGCGCCCTGCTTTCGGCGCGAGATGCCGAGGCAAGCAACTCCAGGCTCGTCGTAACGCTCTGGGTGCGGGCCAGCGCCAGCTTACTGCGCAAGACGCCGGCGAAACACCCAGGTCTGCTCGCTCGAGACATTCGGTGCGAACGCATAGCCGTCCGTGTCGAAATCCTTGAGCGCGTTCGGATGCCTGATCCGGTTGAGCACCGCGTAGCGGGCCATCATGCCGCGCGCACGCTTGGCGTAGAAGCTGATGATCTTGTAGCGGCCGCCCTTGAAGTCCTCGAACACCGGCGTAATCACGGGCGCCTCGAGCTTTTTCGGTCGGACCGATTTGAAATATTCTTCCGAGGCCAGGTTCACGACCGCACGCGAGAGGCCATCACGATCGCCGAGCTCGCCGTTGAGCGCATGCGTGATGCGATCGCCCCAGAACGCGTAAAGGTCGCGGCCTCGCGCATTGCCAAGGCGCGTGCCCATCTCGAGCCGGTATGGCTGCATCAGATCGAGCGGGCGCAGCACGCCATAGAGACCGGACAGAATGCGCACGTGTTGCTGCGCGAAGTCCAGATCGGCTTCTGCAAGCGAACGCGCATCGAGCCCTTCATAGACATCGCCGTTGAACGCGAGCACTGCCTGCTTGGCATTTGCCGGGCTGAAATGCGGCGTCCAGTCTTGGTAGCGCTGGAAATTCAGATTCGCGAGCGGGTCGGAAATGCTCATCAGCGACCCGATCGACGCGGGCGACAGGCCGCGCAAAGTCTCGACAAGTTCTGCCGAGTGGTCGACGAATTGCGGTAAGGAATGCCGTTGGGTGTGCGGCTCAGAGTCGTAATCGAGCGATTTTGCCGGGGATAGAACGATTATCATTCGGGAAGCGAGCCGCATCAGCGGCCAAACATGACGGCCTTTATTGTATCGAATGAGTTTTCATCCTGCCGAAGGCTTGACCCGCGTCGTGCTCGATTCGAATGTCTGGATCGACATCCTTGTCTTCGACGACCCCCACACGCGCCCGATCGCCGCGGCGCTTGCCGACCGGCGCATTGACGCCGTCATCGATGCGCGGTGCCGGGCCGAGCTTGCCCGGGTGCTCGACTACCCCCAATTCGAGCGATTTGCGATCGACAAGGAGGCCGCGCTCGCGCAGGTCGATGGCTGGACGACATTGATCGCCCCACCCGACCTACCCGCATCCGATGCGCCGTCCGAATCCAATGCGCCACCCGCATCCGATACGCCGCCGGCATCCGCCGCGCCTACGCCCGGACCACGGCTGCCGCAATGCCGCGACCGCGATGACCAGAAGTTCCTCGAACTCGCGCACCGCGCGGGTGCCGACTGGCTCGTATCGAAGGATCGCGAACTCCTGCGCATGGCCAAGCGTATCGCACGCGATTTCGGTTTCGCGATTGGCTTACCCGCCGCATTTACCCAGCGCGACGACAAAACCGCCACGGGCAACTGAGGCATACTTGCCGTGTTGCCGAATCTCATGCCGCCATGAACGCTCAGCCACACGCCACTTTCTCAGCCGATAGCCTGACCTCCCGTCTGCCGAACGTCGGCACGACCATCTTCACCGTGATGTCGGCGCTCGCGACCGAGCGCGGCGCGGTCAACCTCGGGCAAGGTTTTCCCGATTTCGATTGCGACCCGCGCATCGTCGACGCCGTGTCGGAAGCCATGCGTGACGGCTTCAATCAATACCCGCCGATGGCCGGCGCGGCTCCGCTGCGGCAGGCGATCGCCAAAAAGATCGGTGCGATCTACGGACACGCCTACGATCCCGACACCGAGATCACCGTCACGGCCGGCGCAACGCAAGGCCTGCTGACTTCGATCCTCGCGGTCGTCCATCCGGGCGACGAAGTGATCGTGATCGAGCCGAACTACGACAGCTATCTGCCCGCCATCGAATTGGCCGGCGGCACGCCGGTGTTCGTGTCGCTCGAAGCGCCCGACTATGCGATCCCGTTCGACCGACTGGCAGCCGCGATTACACCGCGCACGCGCCTTGTCGTGATCAACACGCCGCATAACCCGACCGGCACGATCTGGCGCGACGCCGATATGCGGCAACTCGAGAACATCCTGCGTGATACCCAGGTCCTTGTGCTGTCGGACGAAGTCTACGAACACATGGTCTACGACGGTCAGCCGCACGCCAGCGTGTCGCGCTACCCGGATCTCGCCGCGCGCAGCCTCGTCGTATCGAGTTTCGGCAAGACCTATCACGTGACGGGCTGGAAAGTCGGATACGTCGCCGCGCCGCGCGCGTTGACGGCCGAATTCCGCAAGGTCCATCAGTTCAATGTGTTCACCGTCAATACCCCGATGCAGATCGGACTCGCGCGCTATATGTCCGATCCGGCGCCGTATCTGAACCTGCCGGCGTTTTATCAGCGCAAGCGCGATCACTTCCGCGCGGGCCTTGGGCGCACCCGATTCAAGCTGCTGCCCTGCGACGGCACCTATTTTCAGTGCGTCGACTATTCGGCGATCAGCGATCTGCCCGAGGCCGAGTTTGCAAAATGGCTGACGTCCGAGATCGGCGTCGCCGCGATTCCGGTTTCCGCGTTCTATCACTCGCCGCACGAGTCGGGCATCGTCCGTTTCTGTTTTGCCAAGAAGGAAGCGACGCTCGACGAAGCGTTGAGCCGGCTGGCCAAGCTGTGAGTTGAACGCGAGCCCGCAAAACCGTACCCATCCGTACCCCGACGACCCCATTCGACCCAATCCGACCCGACCTGACCTTCAAAGAACATGAGCGCAGAACTCAAGGCCAAACAAGTCGATACCACCTGGGTCCTTTCGATCTCCAATCCGAGCGGGCGTGTGCTGACGGCCGATGTGTTCGCATCGGCTATTGAAGCGCTTGACGTCGCCGAACGCGACGACGAAACCCGCGCCGTAGTCGTGGCCGGACTCGATGGACTGATCAGCGTCACGCCGAACCTGCGCGAACTGGCCGAACGGCGCCAGCCGGCGCAGGCAGCGCTCGCGTCGCAAATCACGAGCTTCGCGGGTCTGCTTGACGCGCTCCGTACGTTCAGCAAGCCCGTTCTGGCCGCGGTCGAGCGACATGCGGAAGGCGCGGGGCTCTCGTTGGCCCTTGCATGCGATTTCATCGTCGCCGACGAATCGGCTCACTTTGGTTTGCCGCAAACTGAGCAGGCATGGTTGCCGGACAGCGGCGCGTCGTGGTTTGCGGCACGTGAGTTACCTCGGGCGCTCGCCAATGAAATGTTACTGACCGGTGCACCGATCGAAGCGGCGCGCCTCTACGCGGCCGGCATCGTCAACAAGCTGAGCGAGCAGGGTCACGCCTTGCAGACGGCGATCGATTGGGCGACGGAAATCGGACAGCGTCCGAGCGGCATCTTTTCGGAAGCCAAGCGTCTGCTCGAAGATGCGCCCGGCCGGGATTTGCAATCGCAGATGCAGGCCGAAGGCGATGCGCTGGTGGCACGGCTCCGATAGAGCGATATCGACGCAGTCCCAGAGGTGTCCACATCATTGCGATGCGTTGCCTCCTGGACTGTGTGGCACGCCTTGGGGACCGGCGTCGGCCTGAGTTGACGACGGGACGACGCGAAGACGTCGGCGTCGAACGCCGACATCACGCGCCTGCATTTGCTTAAGCGAGGAGACTGATGAGCACAGACTTTTCCGCGTTTGTAGGTAGCGGCCCCGTATCGGCGCAGCATCGCGTCGATAGCGAGGCGCTGGATGCATGGCTGACCACGCACGTCGACGGCTACCGCGGCCCGCTCTCGATCGAGCAATTTGCGGGCGGTCAGTCCAATCCGACCTACAAACTCATGACGCCAGAGCGCACGTATGTGATGCGCGCCAAGCCCGGACCGGTTTCGAAGCTCCTGCCATCGGCGCATGCAATCGAGCGCGAATACCGCGTCATGTCCGCGCTCGCCGATACCGAGGTCCCTGTCGCGGAGATGTTCGCCCTGTGCGACGACGAGAGTGTGCTGGGGCGCGCGTTCTATGTGATGGAGTACGTCGACGGGCGCGTCTTGTGGGACCCTGCCCTCCCCGGGTTGTCGAATGCCGAACGCGCGGCGATCTACGACGAAATGAACCGCGTCATTGCAACGCTGCATACCGTCGATGTGAACGGGATCGGCCTCGCTGACTACGGCAAAGCCGGCGACTACCTGAATCGCCAGATCGCGCGGTGGACCCGGCAATATCGCGCGTCCGAAACCGAATCGATCGACGCGATGGACCGCCTGATCGACTGGCTACCGGCTGCCGCCGAACGTGCGCGCGACGGCGCCGATCGGCATGCCATCGTGCACGGCGACTACCGCCTCGACAATGTGCTGTTCGCACGCGACGAACCGCGTGCGCTGGCCGTGCTCGACTGGGAGCTGTCGACGATCGGCGATCCGCTTGTCGACTTCTCGTATCACTGCATGGCCTGGCATATCGCGCCCGGACAGTTCCGAGGCATCGGCGGTGTCGACGTGCGTGCACTTGGCATACCCGACGAGGCGGCCTATATCGCGCGCTATCGTGAACGCACCGGCTTCGACATCCCCGGCGACTGGAATATCTATCTGGCCTACAACCTGTTTCGTATGGCCGGCATCCTGCAGGGCATCATGAAGCGCGTCGTCGAAGGCACGGCGTCGAGCAAGCAAGCACTCGACGCGGGGCGCTCGGCTCGGCCCATGGCGGAACTGGGTTGGCACTACGCGCAAAAGGCGGGAGCACGCGGCTGAAGCGTGCCGTGGTGCCGTGGTGCCGTGGTGCCGTGGTGCCGTGGTGCCGTGGTGCCGTGGTGCAGAAGTATCCTTTAACCGCCCACGCAATCACCGAACCGTAGCATCGCTTCACGACGTGTGTGCCACACTTCCCCTGAATCGCCGCAACGTCTCGGACGGCAGTTCGCCGAATTGCTCGCGATAGTCGTTCGAAAAATGGCCGAAGTGCCAGAAGCCCCAGCGCGTCGCAGCATCCGTGACCGAATCTGCAACGCGCAGCTCCTTGCGCACATGATCGAGGCGGATGGTCCGCAGGTACGAGGCCGGATTCATGCCCATCACATCTTCGAACGCATACTGAATCGTGCGCCGGCTCACGCCGAGCCGGGCGCAGAGTTCAGCAACCGACAACGGGCAGTCAGGCGAGGCTTCGATGAGCTCGCGTGCAGCACCGATGAGCTTCCAGTTGCGCGGCATCGCGGTCAGCAAGCCTGACTCGGCTTGCGGCGCGATATGGTCGACGAGGTCTGCGAGGCCGAGCACGACAGATTGCTCAAAGCTCGCGCGTGTTCGGGGATCGGCCAGAATCGCCGGCGAAACCAGCACAGCATCAAGCAGCCACGCAAGCGTCGTGCGGAACGCATGCAGGCGTGTCCGGTCAGCTTCGATCACGCCGGGCCGTGGGCCCAGGCTCTCGCGCACGTGCTCCATGGCCGCGCGCAGCGTCGGATCCGCAAGCTCATCGACCGTGATCTCGAGATTGACCACGACATGCTTGTCGGGCGAGAGAAACTCGAATCCGTCCGCGCCCGAAAACAGATGCAGCCCGTCGCGGTGACTCGACTGCCCGCACAGCAGTGAATGGCCTTCGAGCTGGAATGGGATACCAATCGCAAAACGGCGTGGGTCAACACAGCCGCGCTGGAACACCGACCGGTTCATCCGCTCGACGAGCACCAGCAGCGCACCTGCGCGAATCGAACTGACCGACCCGTCAAAGGCGCCTCGCGAGATCTGGCAGTACGTCTGATTCCAGCTTTCGAGCAGAGCCGCCTGCTCGTCGATGCTGCGGCAGCAGCGGATATCGACGCCAGCGCGGCCCGTCAAGTCGACGAACATAAGTCCTCCTGGGCAGGCGGAACGCAAAGAAAGTGTAAACGACCAAAAATCCTCGCAAAGCCCCGAAAACCCCGAGCGTGCGATTGCCAAAATGGGATAGTGCGCAAAATCCCATGCGCCTAGCGTAACGAAAGTATAAAAACGGCGAGGGAATCGAATGGGCAAGTCGGATTTTGGAGCGGGCAAGCTCGCGGGCAAAGTGGCCATCGTGTCGGGTGGTGCGACCGGATGCGGCGGCGCGGCATCGCTATTGTTTGCCGAGCATGGTGCGCAGGTCGCTGTCGTCGATATCAACGAGACGGCCGGTCAACACGTCGTCGAAGAGATCCGATCGCACGGCGGCGTCGCAGAGTTCTTCAAGGCAGATGTCGCAAAGACCGATGCGGTCGAAGCTGCGGTCAGCGAGATCGTGAAGCGATTCGGCACGATCCATGTGCTGTTCAATCATGCGGGCAGCATCATCGTCAAACCGTTTCTCGATACGACGGATGACGACTATCAGTGGCTCATGGACGTCAACGTCAAGAGCATGTTCACGATGACGCGTGCGGTGCTGCCGCACATGCTCAAGGGCGGAGGCGGATCGATCGTCTGCACGGCATCGATTTCATCGACCGCAGCCACCCCGCTCGAGGTCCTTTACTGCACGACCAAAGGCGCTTGCGCCATGTTCGCGCGCGCGATTGCAGTCGAATACCGGCAGCAGGGCATTCGATGCAATGCCGTATGCCCTGGCTTTATCAACACGCCTCACGGTCAACGCGAAATCGCCGCGCTCGCGCAATACGGCTTCGATGCAAGCGAAGCCGCACTCGCTGTTCAGCAAGGACGCTTGTGCACGCCCGAGGAAGTGGCCCGTGCCGCGCTGTTTTTGGCAAGCGACGACGCGAGCTTCGTCAATGGCGCGCACCTGTTCGTCGACAACTGCTTCACGGCGGCCTGATTTCTTTCCCCTGCTCTTTCCATCCATGGTTGCGACAGCCTGAGGACCGATCGATATGGACATCAATACGGCAGCACCTCCTCCCGAAGCGGATAACGACGTTTCGCTGCTTCACAAGATGGGCTATGCGCAGGAGCTTTCGAGACGCATGGGCGCGTTCTCGAATTTCGCAGTGTCGTTTTCGTTGATCTGCATTTTGTCTGGCGGCATTACCTCGTTTCAGCTCGGCCTGGGTGCGGCAGGCGGCGCGTCGATTGGTCTGGGTTGGCCGCTCGGTTCGCTGTTTGCCTTGATTGTGGCGTGCGCGATGGCGCAGATCGCGTCGTCGTATCCGACCGCTGGCGGCCTCTATCACTGGAGTTCGATTCTGGGCGGCAAGACGTGGGGATGGTTGACCGCGTGGATCAATCTGCTCGGCCTTGTGTTCGTCGTTGCTGCGATCAACTTTGGCACGTGGGATCCGTTTTTCCGCACCTTGATTGCGCCGATGTTCGGCGTCAAACCGGACTCGCTGGGCTGGTGGGATCAGACGATCTTCCTGACGATCATCACGTGCTCGCAGGCGTTTCTGAATCACCGCGGCATTCGCATCACAAGCAAGATTACGGATCTGTCGGGGTATCTGATCTTTATCGTGACCGTGTTGCTGGTGGTATCGCTTATCGCGTTCTCGCCGGTCAAGGTCGATTTCTCGCGGCTGACGACCTTCACGAATTTCACGGGTACCGATGGCAGTTCGTGGCCGACGCAATCGACGAGTCTTGCGTTCTTGTCAGGCCTGCTGTTGATCGCCTATACGATCACCGGCTTCGACGCTTCGGCACACACGTCCGAAGAAACCCATCAGGCGGCGCGTAATGTGCCGCGCGGCATTGTGAGTTCAGTGCTGTGGTCGACGTTGTTCGGCTACGTCATGGTCTGCGCATTCGTGTTGGTCATGCCGGACATTGGCGCTGCGGTGAAGCAAGGCACGGGTTTCTTTGAGGCGATCCTCGCGCCGATCCCCGCACCGTTTCGCATCACAATCGAGCTGCTGATGTTCTTTATCAACTACGTCTGCGGGCTTGCCGCGGTGACGTCGACGTCGCGCATGATGTTTGCCTTTGCGCGCGATGGCGGACTGCCGTTCTCGAAGCAATTACGCAAGATCAACGCGTCGCATCGCACGCCGGGCACTGCGATTTGGGTATCGGCGATCCTCGCCATCGTAGTCACGCTGTATGGCGATGCGTTCTCGGTGTTGAGCGCGGGGAGCGCGGTATTCCTGTTTATTTCGTATGCGATGCCGACAGCTGCCGGAATTTTTGCGGAAGGAAAAACGTGGACCGAAAAAGGCCCGTTCCAGCTTGGCATGTGGTCAAAGCCCTTCGCAATCGCCGCTGTTCTAGGCGCATTGATTCTGGCCTACGTTGGCATTCAGCCGCCTAACGAGAAAGTCATCTACGTGATCGTCGCGCTCATCGCGGTGTTGTTGCTGTGCTGGTACGGACTCGGCGTACGCAAGCGCTTCGCCGGCCCGCCGGTAGGCAAGCTGTCGGCAGAACGCGAGCAGAAACTTGAGGGGCTGGAAGCGGAGTTAAGTAATAGCGCGGAATAGGTGCGTCGACGCGCGCGTCGAACTTGTTCCGTGGCTGAGCCGAATATTGTTTGAGACCGGCGCAGTGCATTCTCGACCATGCCGACGGATGCGCTGCCCCCTATTCGCGCCCGACGGGCTTCATGGATTCCCATTCGCGATCGAAGTCCGAAAGGGGTGCGTGCGCGTCGCAGAGCGAGACCAATGATTCCAGCGTGTACTGGGGTCGACCGCGTCTGAGCGTCAAACGACCCCGCTCAAGGTCGCCAACGAGCGTATCTCCAGGCTCAACATTAAGCCCGGCAAGCATCACATCAGAGAGGCGCAGGATCGCGGAACGCCCCCATTTCTCAATCGTCAATTCCATGATTCGTATTCTGCGGTTCAGTGTGGCCAAGATTCGAATCTTGGCATCGCAGTGTCACGGCTATGGTTGTACCCACGTGTCACCGTAACGAATCGGAAATGACCCGTAGCGGTCGAGGCTCTATCTGACAACTAGCGAGCCTACCGAGAGCTTGCGCGCAGCATCTATTCGTGCAGCGTCGTGTGCGAGTATCGAGCGATGCATCGGCTTTCACCCATGCATCACTTAAAAAATATTATTGAAGTCATACATATATTCTTCGTACTCCGACCCGCTCCATATGTGGCCATCAAGCCGGTCCACCATTACAACACCGCCAGCTTGTTCTTCGTATTCGTCGTCATAGACAAGCTGGAACCCCCAATAAACAGGCGGAGCATGCGAACTTGATACCTGGGATCCTACTGCGATAGCTCCAATAGATTTTGCGTACCCCTCAACCTTATGCCATACCGCGTCCATCGACAGCGGCTTGTCGTCTCGATATTTAATCGGCACACTAAAACCCAAAATACCGTGCCTTCTAAGATCAGCCACAACCGCGACGAGCTTTACCCTGTCGATTTGAACTCCCAAATAACCCACATACACAACATCACTGCGATACTGAAATTGACCATCAAATAGAGAGACGAACTTGAGACGATCACTGGCGGTAGACTCACATAGATAAATATCGCATTTTTGTTGCATGATGACGCATATCCATTTATTTTCGTTTATCAGCGGTTTCGCATAAACTTATTATTCACCACCGCAAGAAATGACGCCAAATCACAGCACGTCGCACTTCATTTGGCGGGCATTTCATCAGGCTCGGGTAGCCGCGTCTTATCGCGGAAACGCTCTTCAATGGCCCCCCATTTTTTAAAATTACGTCGAGCCTGATTCAGAGAAACTCGATTCGCTCCGCCTTCGTAGTCTGGATCATCCAACTGAACTGGATCGTCCTCCCACCAGCACACCGGACACATCTCAAACGATCCGTCAGGTATTGATGCGAAAGTAAGATAAGCACAACAAGGGCACGCATACCGATCCATGTTCTATTTGCTCCTTGTCTGATTCCAATATTCAATACCATCGACCGGTCGAAACATCGTTTTGGGCAGCCCATCCGCCCTGCGCACCAGATACGTATTTTGCTTCGGATCATATAGCACGGTATCTCCGTTCTTTCGCTTGTAGGTCAGTGTCCCCGATGGCGGATTCTTCGCAAAAGAGGAGGCGGCGACCACATATTCATTGAGCGAACGGATCTCGGGGAATTCGGCCCCGTGCTTCGCCCAATGTTCTGCCGCGTTCATCGCCATGTCACGAGGTTTGCCCGCGGTCCATTCCGGCAAGTTACTTCCGTCCCGGTAAAAGTTGTTTTCCTTCGCGGCGACCGAATCCGGATGAGGATGCTGCGCCTTATCTTTGCCCCCAGTCGAAGTGCCGGGCTGCGCGCTTCTTGATCTGGCAGACGAAGGTGCGAACGCGCCTCGCTCTCCACCCACCGCGCCAAGAATGTTGGACACAGTTGTGTAAAAGGAATATCCGGCGTTAATTTGCGCGTTCGCTAGTGCGGCTCCCGCAGGCGTCTTACCCAGCGCGCTTGGATCAATCGGTGGCGGCGCACCAAACACGCGCCCGTACTGGGTGATGTCGGCCGGGGTCCACGTTGAAGCGGGTGCCAGGTAAAGTTGAGAATCGGATCGCTCAGCGGGCGTCGCCGTGAAGTACGCGTGATTGCCCGTTCCGTCGAAGAACGTTGCACCTTGCGTGTGGCTCGTCATGAACTCCCAAAGACCCGTGCTGTGTGCGAACACAACCACATACGGATCGCTCTTCACCAGGTAGGCCATGTAACCCGAATCGACTTGCGCGAGCGCCATTTTCGACATCACGTTAGCCAAACGATCGGGATCACTGACCAAGAGCCAACTGCCGTGCTGGTCAATGTATTGCCGCGCGAGCTGCCTGATTTTCTCCTTCTCCGACTGGTGCAGTTGCCGGTTGTAAAGATCAGCACTTAGCGACGCTCCCGCCCCTCCGAAAGCACCCGCTGCCCCTCCCAATACGCTGCCTCCAACTGCTCCTGTCGCACCTGAGGCCAGATTCGACAGGAGCGTTCCGCCAGGCGTGTCTGTGAGCTTGTCGGCCACATAACTACCCGCGATGCTGCCGACGAACGCGCCACCTGAGGCACCCACGACGTTGCCTCCCCCTGTCGCCGCTCCCACACCCGCCACGACCGTGTGCAATCCAATGCGTCCGACGCCACCGTTGCGCCATAGGTCAGCGTCGTGCTCCGCTGCGTCGACGCTTGCCCAGGCTTGAGTCATCGCGTCTGAATCACCAGACGCTTGTGCATCGGTCAACGCAGCCGCTGCAGCAAGCGCTGCCCGGTTCGCCTTGTCCTCCAGATGGGTCGCCACCTCTCCCACCACCTGCATTCCGACTTGCGTCGTTTGCTGCTGGACCGCCATGTCGTTCTCGATGGCCTGTGCATTGAACGTGTTCTGCACGGACCCATTCGCGTTCGACGTATCTCGGCTCAGTCCCGCCACGCTGTCCTGTCCGGGGACCGCATCACTGCGAACGGTGATCGTTCCCGCGCTGATCGCTGCGTGCGTCGTCCCCGAGGTGCTATCACTTACGACAGCCGCGCCGAAGCCGCTCGGCCCCAGCCCTTGCGAGTGGGTCGGACCTGGACCACTGCTTCCAGCTTGCGTCACAGGCGACGCAAAGCTCACGCTATCGGACGACGTCACACCCGCTGCTCCGCTCGCGCTGAACCCGATCGTCGAGCCCGAATAGTCCGCGCTGTTCTGCAGATTCGAGTAGCCAAGGGTCTGCGTCGACAGACTGTTCGCGTCCGCGCCAGCGGTGCTTGCGATCACACCGCCATCTAGCTGCGTATGGTTGCCGACGTTGACGGTGAAGCCGCCATCACCTGCATAGAGCCCGGACTGCTGGCTGACCGACCGAAAGCTTTGCTTGATGGACTGCTGACTCGCGTTCGCCGACCCGGTCACAGTCGTGCCGACGCAAATCGGTGGAACGCACAGGCTTGCCTGGAAGCCGGCACTCGTTTGCTTGCTGTTGTAGGTGTTCGTGTCTTGCAAGCTCACGATGCTCAGATCACGTCCGACGTTCACATCAAGCGTATTGCCCGAGGCTTCCGCTCCCCGGATGTTCGTGTCGCGTCCGCTCGTGATCATCAGCTTGTCGCTCGCCGACACCGTCGTGCCGCGGTTTACTAAGCTGCTGCCGTTCGCATTACCCTTGCCGCCACTCGCCGCGAGCTCGATCGTGAAGCCATTTTGCTGGCCACCGAGTCCGAACCCGACGCCAATGCTCGCGTTGCTACTGCTGTTGTTGCTCGTCTGCTGGCTTGCATCCCGCGCGCTGTGCAGATTGATGTCGCGTGCTGCGTTCAGCGCAACGTTTGTGGTGGCGATCTGCGTGCCGATCGCATTGATATCGCCGTCGATCGCATAGCCGCTTGCGTCGTTCGCACCGCTACCCGTCGCAACCAAGGTCACCGTATGGCCGGCGTTCAGCGTGCTGCCATTGCTAGCCACCGAACGACTTTGCGCTTCACTGTGGCTGGAGCCCCCTCCAACGCTTGCGGTTACGCTGACAAGCGGCTGATCGCCAGGCGCTGCGCGATTCGCCACATAGCGTTCGACCGCTTGCTCTGCACCGTACACGCCCAAGCCGGCCTGCACAGACTCGAGCGCTACAAGGCGGGAGTCCTTCGGCTCGTCTGCCCTTTGAACACGTTGGACAACCGTTGACGCTGCGCTGCCTGCAACGCCGCCGAGTGCAAGCGTCACACCGAACTGGCTCGTTCGGTGTCTCATGCTCGCCTGTGTTGCATCGCTTCCCGGATGGAGGTCGAGGTTCTGACCGACTAGCTCAAGGTCGCGGCCGGCAACGATGTCACTGCCACCGATATGAACGTCCTGATCTGCGGCGATCGACACATCGCCTTGTACGCTGCCGATGGCGCTACGCGATGCGCTCTGCGTGGCCGAGTTCACGCTGTATTGATTCTTCTGCTCGGTCGAGCCGTAGGTGATCCCGAGTCCTCCCGTGCCGGAGAAGCCCGAATGCTTGACGTCGTGACGTTCGGAATCCCGGTAGATGTCCGTTGCGGCGAGGACGTTGACATGCCCTTTGCCACCGAGCGCCACGTCGTTTGTCGCGACGATATGGCTGCCTGTGACGTCGATGTCCCGGCCGCTCACGACCGTCACACCGTCCGCCGATATCGTGCTGCTGCGCGTGGTGGTCGTCGTTTGGTCAACGCGGTGAGTCGCGTTTGAGCTACTGAGCACTCCACTGTGCTCGTGCTGCTCGCTGATGCCGGACACGTGCGTCTCGTCTGCAGCCACGATGTTCACGTTGCCTGCGGCCACCAGCGTCGCGTTACCTTGCGTCAGATTGAGCGTGCTCCCGGTGACGGTGATGTCCTTGCCTGCTACAACGTTCAGGCTTTGGCCGCTTCGCAGCGCCGTGGCACGTACCGCATCGTCCGACGTGTCAATGTTCTCCGAATAGCTGCGACGATTGTCGTCACCCGAGCTCGTGCTGTGCACCGTCGACGTCGAGGTATCGGCAAGCAGCGAGACATTGCCGTCGGCAGCGACGGTGCCTCCACCCACGAGATGGATGCTCGCACCGACAGCCGTCAAATCGCCTCCTACTGCGATCGATGAGGCCCCACCGACGTTCACACTGCTACCTGTGCTGCCGACAATGTGCGTGTCCGACACGCCGTTCGCGCGTGCGACGAACTTCTTCTCGCCGGTCCGCTGCACGCCGAGATTCCAGTTGCCGCCAATGTTCATGCCGAGCGCGCCACCGACGTTCAGCGTGCCCGCGTTCTGCTCGAAGTTGCCGCCGGTGACGATGGCCGCATCGTCCGTCACATTGATACTTGCTGCTCGCCCAAGCGTCGTCGAGGCACGCGTGGCGCCTGTCGCACTGACCTGGCTTACCGTCCTTGTTGTGGTATCCAGAATCAGATTCCCGCCCGCCTGCAACGAAAGACTGCCCGCATTGACTGTAGCCGAGGTCAGGTTGACATCGTTGGCAGTCGCCAGCGCCATCGCATTGCCTGCCACCAAGGTACCGAATGAGCTGTCGATGCTTTGACCGTCGATCGAGACGTTATTCGAAGCACTGATGGTTCCGCCGTTGATCACGGTCTGCGCGTTATGCAGATCGATATTCGTCGCCGCAATGACGGGACCATTACCCATGTTTTGCTGGCTCGCCTGCGCGAGATAGACCACGGGCACAAGCACGGCCTGGCCATCGACGATCTGCTCCTGCATGATCACGACGTTGCTCGTAAGCCGCGCCACCTGCTCGGGCGAGAGCGATGTGCCCGGCGCCAGGTCGACGGCCTTCGCAAATGCGGCGCCGTTTGTCATCAATGCTTCGTACTCACCCTGGGTGTCGGCGTAATTGGTGAGCACCGACTTACCCGTCATCGCCAGAATCTGGTTTTCTAAGAGATGCTGCTCATAGAATCCGTCGCCCAGGCGCATCTGTATCTGGCCCGGGTTCACGCTCATTTGGCTGAAGTAGTAGTCGCTCGACAGCCACTGCTGTCGATTCGTAAAGGCCGGATGGGTCTCGACCAGATACGCGGCGCCCGGCGCTCTGTTGACGTGAAACAGGCCGCCCGCAGGCAACGTGAGGTTGCTCAGCAGATTGCCCGCTGTCGCGCGCGCAACGATGGGGTTGCCCGCCCCATCAGACTGCTCGTGTCCCGTGGTTGTCCCTGCACCCACGCCGACGACCTGCCCAGGATGCACGCCAAGAGGTGTGATCGATGCGTTGCCTGCGATGTTGTGAATCGACACGCCTGTGCCGCTGAGCGTTTTTCCCGCAGTGAAGCTCGACTCATAGGCCGGCAGCGCATAGGTGCGAACATCTGCCGGTGCGACCTGCGAATAGCCGCGTGGACGCTTTCCGACGAACCGCGCGTTGCCGAACGGTAGCTGCCAGTCATGCTCACTGTTGTCGTAGTTGTTGTAGTGATATTGGCCCGAGTACGTGACTTTGACCTGGAGTGCGGTCTGACGCTGCCAACTGTTCTGATCAAGTATGGCGGGCGACGCAATGTTGCCGGCCGCGGCCACCTGACTCCAGTAGTTCTGGAACGTGCCGACCCGTGCCGCGTTGAGGTTGGTGCCCGCAACGATCCGCGACTCGGGGCTGATCGATGTGACGGTGCTCGCAATCGCGACGCCGGTGTAGGTCGTGAACTGATAGTCGCTGTTCCACTGCCCGTTATGGGGTGGATCAACGTAGACGCCGCCGATACTCGCGGGATTCCTGAAGTTGACTTGCCCGGTGCGCCCCGACAGGCTGATCCCTTGGCTCGTCAGCACGCGAGGATCGACATTTGACGTGAAGCCGCCTGTGGCCATCAGTCGCCGTGTATTGATCACCTGATTCGCGGCGATCAACATGTCGCGTCCCGACTGAATGACCCCGGATTGGTTATGAACCCGATTTGCGTTGACGTAATTGCCGTTCGCATCCTTGCCACCGGCAAGCATCACATGCCCGAGGCCATAGATCGTTGTCATGGCCGGAGCGTCGATGGCCGTCGTGTCGTCGCGATTCTCGATCCGGGAAGCAAGCAGCTCGAGTTTGCCCGTGCTGTCAGTTGCACCGATCAACGCACGTGTGCCGAGATTCGCCAGTGTTTGGGCGGTGTGCAGCGATACGCTGTTACCCACAATCGCACCCGTGTTGGTCAGCGAGTTCGATTGGGTTGTCAGCTGTCCCCCGGCTCCGAGAGAGCCTGAATTCGCAATGTCCCCTGCATGGATCGTCAGGTCGTTCACTGCGGCGAGTACACCCGCATTGCTGAAGCTACCGGGCAACTTGAAAGCGAGCAGATGGCCCGATTTGAAGCTGTAGTTCGATTCCACCGAAAAGTTGCCTTGCAAACTCAGCGTGAGATCGCCAGCCGCGCTCAACAGGCCACCGCCCTGCAAGGTATTCGCTGCGACTGAAAGACCATGTGATGCCGTGATCTGACCGCTGCGGTTGTCTATCAGCGAGGCCGTCAGCGAGAGGCTATCGGTGCTGATGGTGCCGTTCACATTCGTCAAGCTGCTTGTACGGAGCGTTGTGTTCCGTGCATGACTAGTGACTGTCCCCCCGGTGTTGTCGAAGACGCCCTTCAACGCGACGAGCAGGTCCTCTCTGCCGGTGTGCGACAACGTGCCGCCGCGATTCGAAACGCTGTCTGCCGTCACGCTAAGCCAGGCTGCACTCATCTGTCCCTGATCGTTCGACACAGCGCCAGCCGCATCTACCGCAAGACTGGCGTCGGCTGCAACCTCACCCGTATGATCGACGCCCGCTCCCAGAGCACCGGATGAACGCACGCTCGCACCGGTAATCATCGTATTGCCCAGCGCCGCGACGATGCCGCTATTGCTTACCTGTCCTTGGCTGCTCAGCGAGGTCGTCTGCGTTGCGTAAATGGCGCCGCTGTTAGCAACGTCGCCTGCACCTGAGATCGACACGTTGCCACTCGCCGTCGTCGATCCCGACAGGCTGATCTTCCCCTGACTGGTCAGTTGCAGATCGCCCGACTGGGCTTCGATGGTTCCTGCGCTATTGACGCCCACACCCGCTTCGGTGCCGACCAGACGAATCTTCCCGGCGTACATGCCCCCGAGTTGCGCGACATCAATCGCGACGCTTGGCGCGTTGCCGTCCGGTCCGAGCGACTGTGCGCTCAGGTCGTCATGACGAACGTCGTTGTTGCCAGTCACCACATTGAGCGACTGATTCGCGCAGACCTTGCCGTTGATCGCCACGCTGCGTGCGATCAGATCAACCTCGTCGACATTGTTGCCGTTCAGCCCCGACGCGCCGATCTGAATCTGACCGCCGGTCACGTGAAACGCGTCGAGACTGCCCGTGCCACCATAGATCGGTGTGCCAGTTGTCAGGATGCCCGGATTCGTATTAATGAAACCGCAGCCGTTACAGACAATGCCGGCTGGATTGGCAATGACGATTTCGGCCTTCTGTCCTGCGACCTCGGTGTAGCCCAATAGCTGACTGGGAACGCCGCCCGCCACCTGATTGACGATGACGCGTGCCGAGCCCGAGACCAGATTGCGGTTGCCAGTCACATAGCCGCCAAGCTGGGTCTGCACAGTCCCCAACGAGTTATTGAGGATCAGACCTTTGGAGCCGACGTTGTATTGCACGAAGCCGTTATTCGACACGCCGGCTCCGTTCGGCGTGGCGATTTGCACGATCGGCAGACCGTTGGCGGTGGCGCCGACGAAGGGCTTGCTGCCAGCCCCGGGGGCCGCGACGATTTGAGCGTCGAGACGCGCAGGCCGCATCCCGAGCACGCACACCACGGCAAGCGCAACGCGGCGCAATAGGAACCCGTTAAGCACGTTTGCACGTGCAAACGACGCTCGGTGTCGTGCGGTGTCAGCGCCCGCAGTGATCGAAGGCGGCTGCGTTTTCCGTCGGGCGCGCCCGACGCAATCCATCGCGACACCCATCCATTCGGAGAGCACACGGACACGATTCGTCTTGTTCATAGCTTGAAACTCACGCTGAAGCCCGCCACTGGCCAGTGGTTCGGGAATCCTTCGGGTTCGTACAAGGGGCCGCCGATGAAGACGTCGTAACTGGCGTGCTGCAGGAGACTGCCGCGCAGGCCCACGACAGCGCCGGCGAGGCGACGGCCGAGAAGGTCATGCGCTTGTGGGCCGAAGACCTCGCCCGCATCCAGGCCCACGTAGACTGCTTGGCCCGTCTGCGCGATTGGGAACTCGAGGTCATTGCGGATAAACGCGCCCTTCTCTGCGGCGAGCGTCGTATTGCCGTCGAAGCCGCGCACCGTGTAGCGGTTGCCAATCGAGAAGTACTCGGTCGGATACAGCACGCTCGGCGAGTTCTGTGCGCTGACGGTACCCGTGTAGCGCATCGATACCCCTGCGACCGAGAACGGCACGTTCAGCGTCGCGTTGAAGGTTTCGATGTGGTAGTAGTAGGTCGGTGTGCCCGCACCGACGCCAGGCAGATCCGGCTGCGCACCAAACCACCGCACGCCCCAGCGATAGGCCAGCGTGCTATCGAGCTGCGCCGGTCCGAGGTAGTGCTTATGTTCCCAGCCGATCTCCGCGAAGCTGTTGTCGCGGTGCTGGACATCAAGCTCCGAGCCGTCGACGAATGCTTCGCTGAAGTACTTGCCGACTCGGAACTCGAGCGTGTTCTTCTGAACCTGATTGCGATAGAACTGGTACTCGGCCTTGACGTCGAAGGTCCTCGCGTTACCACTCGATACCAGCGTGCTGAAGGCACCGGCAATCTGCTGGTGATAGTCGTATTGGCTTGCAGTCGCCGTGAAAGTCCAGTTGCCCCACGGGATCGAATACGAGGCGTTGCTGCCATGCGTGCCGTACTGGCTCGTGTGTCCGTTGATGTCGTGGCTGTAGCTGACGTTGAAGATGTCGGACAGGCCGAGCGGATTGAAGATCGAAAGGCTCGCGGTGGCCTGGTATTGGCCGGTCGACTTGAGTCCGCTGTCGTCTGCGCTCAGTGAGAGTGCCCAGAACTTCTCGCGCTTGGCGGTGATCACCACTTCGCTCTCGCCGGTGCTCTTGCCGGGCACGATCTGCATGTCCGCGTCCTGGTTCGGCACCCGCTTCATCTGCTCGAGGCCCTGTTCAAGCCTGCGGAGATTGAGCAGGTCGCCGGCACGCGTCGGAAAGGCGTTACGCCAGGTGCCGTAGGTGGCTGCATCGGCGAAGCGGATATCGCTGATGACGCCGGGGATCAGATCGAGCTTGAGGACGCCGCTCGACAAGTCTTGCGGCGCGATCACCACACGGGTCGTTGAATAGCCTGCATCGAGGACGCGAACCATCACGCGATGCACGATCAGGTTGAGGCCTTCACGGCCGACACATTGGCCGCGGTAGCGTTGGAGAAAGTCGCTGATGAAGCTCAGTTCGCCCGGAAACAGCGGGTTCGGCGAGAGCGCACGTGTACCTGCTGCTTCGACGAGTGGGCTGAGTCCCTTGGGGACTTCGATAGTGAGGGCGTCGAGTTTGAAGCAGGGCGATTCCGGCGGCACGCTGCCGTCGTCGGCCTCGGGCCGCGATGCCGATTGCAGCTCGACCTTGGGTGCCTGAAGTTGCTGTTCGCGCTGGGTGGCCTGCTCTTGTGCTCGGCGGCGTTGCTCCTGCTCACCCAGCGTGTTTGCTGTTTGTGCGTGTGCGACGTGGGCGTTCGTCACCATTAACAGGACGACACCGAGTGCATCCCGTCGTAGAGCGCCGGATCCCCTGTGGATGACAGTCCGCCGAGCGACAAAGGAGCGCCATCGCGCAAGGCGTGGCGAACGCGAACAAACGGATCGGGAATAGTCGGCCACGGCTCCTCGCGAAAGGATGGGTTGCGCAACCGAATCCGGACTCAGCGAGTCACGGATCAACAATCAGGTGCGACAACACGCAATCTTTCGAGAAACGAGCGCTATACGGGCTTCAGAAAATTCGGAAAGGTTTGGGCGATCTGACAGATCAGGTTGCTGCCAGGCGCAGCCAACCGTAGCGGATCACTGCAAAGGACCATCCAGCGCGGAAGGAATCGCCAGGGACACGACTTCGATCCCCTCTTCCATCAGCTCCTGACGCTCCTCAGGCGTCGCGATCCCGCGAATGCCGCGCGCCGGTGCTTCTTCGTAGTGAATCTTGCGCGCCTCTTCGGCGAAGCGATCGCCGACATTCTCGGTCTTCGAAATCACTTCACGCGCGAACTCGAGGTAACGGCGTTCGAGTTCCTGGAGGATTTCCGGTGCGATGCCTTGACCTGCCGTCGACGAAGGTGCGGTCGCAGGCGTAGCTGCCCCTGCGGTCCCCGCAGTCCCCTTACCCGACTTCGCCGGTGCAATATCCTCGGGCGCCGTCGCTCCCGACAAATTGAGCCGCGGTGCCGAAGGCAGCTTGCCGATCGAGATCGAGCCGCAGACCGGGCACTCGATCATGTGCTTCGCAAGCTGCTCCGTGTAGTCGGCGTCCGAGCCGAACCAGCCTTCGAATCGATGGTCGCCGTCGCAGCGCAGGTCAAATACTTTCATGGCAGATCACACACTCAGACAGCCGGCGCACCCAGCGGCCACGAGCCGTTCTGGATCTTCTCGAGCCAGAAGGTGCTGATGATGGTCTTCACATCCGTGATCGTGCCCGAGCGAATCCAGTCGAACATCTGGTCGATATCGGTCGTGAACACATCGAGAAACTCGTGCTCGTCGAGGTTCTGCTCGCCTGCGGTCAGACCGCGTGCGAGAAACAGATCGATAAACTCGGTCGAATACGAAAAGACCGGGTTGATCCGCGTAATGAAGAAAAACTCGTCGGCCGAATAGCCGGTTTCTTCCTTGAGCTCACGACGCGCGCACGTCAGCGAATCCTCGTTCGGATCCAGCTTGCCCGCGGGGTACTCGATGACGACCTTCCCCACCGGATAGCGGAACTGGCGTTCCACGACCACGCGACCGTCGTCGAACACGGGCAGCACCATCACCGCGCCGGGGTGAACGATGTATTCGCGGGTCGCCTCGGCACCATCAGGCAGCCGCACACGGTCACGCCACACATCGAGGAACGTGCCCTTGTGGACCTGTTGTCCGTCGATACGCGTTTCAGTCAGCGCGGCGTCATCCGCGCGAGAAAGATCATCTGCCACAGCGCGACTCCCTAGGGCTCAGCGAATACGGATCGGTGAAGAAGAACCGCTGAAGAAGGATCAATACAGCGGATCAGCGAAACTTGACGAGATAGCGAACGGTGTAGCCGGGAAACGCAAACACGAGGAACAGGCAGGCAGTGATCGCATAGAACTGCCACTCCTGCTGGAACATATTCCCGGCCTGCGCCTCGAGCGCCTTGCCCACCGCGCCGATGACGAAGTAATAGACGATGAGTTCCGCAAGGCGCCACCAGGCGCTCTTGCGGCCGCCGTTGAGCGGAATCACGCACAGCAGGCGCTGGTTCACGAACGGAAGGTTGGCGAACACGACAGCCAACAAGACGATAAACCAGCCTGCTGCGGACATACGCTACGACACCTGCAAATCAGGGCGTCAGCTGGTGAACGGCCTGCAAGCAGACGTTCATCAGCGGGCCCGGAACGAGACCGAGGGCGATCACGAGGAAGCCATTGAACACGAGCAGCGCGCGTGCACCGCCGTATGCCGTGACCGGTTCTTCATCCGTGGGCGCATCGAAGTACATGATCTTGACGATACGCAGGTAGTAGAACGCGCCGAACACCGACGTGATCACTGCGAGCACCGTCAGCCACGTGAGGCCAGCGTTGACCGTTGCCTGAAGCACGGCAAGCTTCGCGTAGAAACCGACCGTCGGCGGAATACCTGCGAGCGAGAACATCAGCAGCAGCATCACGAACGCATAGATCGGATGACGCTGATTCAGGCCGCGGAGGTCGTCGATGTATTCGCACTCGAAGTCCTTGCGTGCGAGCAGCATGACGATACCGAACGTGCCGAGCGTCGTGATCAGGTAGATCACGCTATAGAACATCGCCGAGCTGTACGCACCTGCCGCACCGTCCGCCTTGCCGTCGACCACGCCCGAGAGCAGGCCCAGCAGGATAAAGCCCATGTTCGCGATGGCCGAGTACGCCAGCATCCGCTTGATGTTCTTCTGAACGATACCGGTGATATTGCCGATGATCAGCGACAACGCAGCCAGGATGACGAGCATCTGTTGCCAGTCGGCTGCGTACGGCAGCAGCGCGATCACGAGGAAACGCACACCCCATGCGAACGCCGCGACCTTCGGGCCACCGCCGGTCAGCATCGTCATCGCCGTCGGTGCGCCGTGATAGACGTCGGGCACCCACATATGGAACGGCACCGCACCCATCTTGAACGCGATGGCCGCGACCACGAAGATCACGCCGAACAGCACGACCGAGTTTTCAACACGGCCCGATGCGAGGATCTTGAAGACTTCGTTGAGGTCCAGCGTACCCGTCGCACCGTAGAGCATCGAGATGCCGTACAGCAGGAAACCCGATGCGAGCGCGCCCAGCACGTAGTACTTCATCGCCGCTTCGGTCGACTGCGCCGAGGTCGTACGCAGTGCGATCACCGAGTACAGCGACAGCGACATCAGTTCGAGACCGAGGTACAGCGTCAGGAAGTTATTGCCCGAGATCATGACGAGCTGACCGAGCAGCGAGAACATGCCGAGCAGGTAGAAGTCGCCGCGGAACAGCTCGCGGTCTTCGATGTACTTGCGTGCGTAGACGATCGAGGCCGCGTAGCCGACCGACACAAACGCCTTCATGACGTTCGCGAACGGATCGACGACATACATATTGCTGAAGAACAGCTGGCTATGACCGTCGAGCGCGTTGATCGCGTACCAGACTGCGGCAACCAGCGACGACAGCACCGCGATCCCGTAGGTCGTCTTGCGACCTTCCTGGCCAAAGAACAAGTCGTTGAGCCAGGCGACCACGACGGCCGCCATCAGCAGCGCGTCGGGCAGAATCAGATAAGTATTTTGCATGGTGTTGGGTCTCGTCCGATCTTATTGCAGCTTCGACTGCGCCACGTGCGAGAGCAGGTTCGAGACAGACTGGTGCATCGGGTCGGTGAAGTACTTCGGATACAGGCCCATGAACAGCGTCAGCAGACCCAGCACCATCAGCATCCAGAATTCGCGCGAACCGACGTCCACCAGTGCCTTCACGTGATCGTTGGCGATCGCGCCGAAGTGCACGCGCTTGTACATCCACAGCGAGTAGGCCGCGCCGAGAATCAGCGTGAACGTCGCGAGGAAGGCGATCCAGAAGTTGAACTTGACCGCAGCCAGAATCACCATGAATTCGCCGACGAAACCGCTGGTGCCCGGAAGGCCGCAGTTGGCCATCGTGAACAGCATCGCGAGCGCTGCGAACTTCGGCATCACGTTCACCACACCACCGTACTCGGCGATGTTGCGGGTGTGCATGCGGTCATACAGCACGCCGATGCAAAGGAACATCGCGCCCGACACGAAACCGTGCGAAATCATTTGCACGACCGCGCCTTCGACACCGAGCTGGCTAAAGATAAAGAAGCCGAGCGTCACGAAGCCCATGTGAGCGATCGACGAATACGCGACCAGCTTCTTCATGTCGGTCTGTACGAGTGCGACCAGACCGATGTAGATCACGGCGACCAGCGACAGCGTGATGACGACCGGCGCCAGGAAGTGGCTGGCGTCCGGTGCGATCGGCAGCGAGAAGCGCAGGAAACCGTACGCACCCAGCTTCAGCATGATCGCGGCCAGCACGACCGAGCCGCCCGTCGGCGCTTCCACGTGGGCATCCGGCAGCCACGTGTGAACCGGCCACATCGGAACCTTGACGGCGAACGCGGCAAAGAACGCGATAAACAGCAGCACCTGAGGCGTCATGGCGATCGGTGCCTTCGCCCATTCGGCGAGGTCAAACGTGCCCGTCGTCGAGTACAGGTACAGCAGCGCGACCAGCATCAGCAGCGAGCCGAACAGCGTGTAGAGGAAGAACTTGAACGCTGCGTACACGCGGTTCGCCCCACCCCACACACCGATGATGATGTACATCGGGATCAGCGTGGCTTCGAAGAACACGTAGAACAGCAGGCCGTCGAGCGCGACGAACACGCCGACCATGATCCCCGAGAGGATCAGGAAGGCGGCGAAGTACTGCGCGACGTTCTTCGTGATGACTTCCCAGCCGGCGATCACGACGATGATCGTGATGAACGCGGTCAGCACGACAAACCACATCGAGATGCCGTCGACGCCGAGGTGATAACTGATCTTGAAGCGTTGAATCCAGTCGGACTGCTCGACGAATTGCATCGCAGCCGTGCTGCTGTCGAAATGCGTGACCAGCGGCAGCGTCACGAGAAAGCCGAGCACGGAGCCGATCAGCGCGAGCACGCGCACGGTCCCGGGGTTGCGGTCACTACCGACCGCAAGGATCAGCACGCCGAAAACGATCGGCAGCCAGATCGCAATACTCAGAAGCGGAAAAGATTGCATTGTGTCCCTCGCCTTATTTTCCGCCGACTGTTACAAACAGCGTCAGGAGCGCCAGCATGCCGATGATCATCGCGAATGCGTAGTGGTAGATATAGCCCGACTGAATGAACCGCAGCACGCCGCCAAGCCAGCCGATCGCGCGAGCGCTGCCGTTGACGATGCCGTCGATGACCACCTGATCGCCCTCTTTCCACAGGCCACGGCCGATGGCCACGGCGCCGCGCGCGAAGACGACTTCGTTGATCTTGTCCATGTAGTACTTGTTGTCGAGCAGACGGTAGATGAACGGGAACCGTGCCGCGACCTTCGCCGGCAGTTCCGGGCGCTTCATGTAGAAGAACCACGCGACGATCACGCCGAGTGCGGCCAGGTACAGCGGCAGACCGGTCACCGACTTCAGGCCCATGTCGAGCCAGCCGTGGAACTCTTCGCCCATTTCCGACAGCGCCGGGTGGTTCGCGGCGATTTCGATGACCTTGTCGAACACGACACCGTGCGCGAAGTAGTCGCCGAACAGCATCGGGCCGACCGTCCATGCGCCGATGATGACCGACGGGATCGCGAGCAGCACGAGCGGCAGCCAGACAACCCACGGCGACTCATGCGGTTCGTGTGCATGGCCGTGGCCGTGGTCGTCATGACCGTGGCCGTGATCGTCGTGACCATGATCGTCATGACCGTGGTGCGCGTCACCATGCTGCGGATTGCGGAAGCGCTCTTCGCCGTGGAAGACCATGAAGTACAGGCGGAACGAGTACAGCGCCGTCACGAACACGCTGGCCGTGACTGCGAAGTACGCGAAGCCCGAACCCGGCAGATGCGAGAGCTTGACCGCATCGATGATCGAGTCCTTCGAGTAGAAGCCCGAGAAGAACGGCGTGCCGATCAGCGCGAGGTTACCGATAAGCATCGTGATCCACGTGATCGGCATGTACTTGCGCAGGCCGCCCATGTTGCGCATGTCCTGGTCGTGGTGCATGCCGATGATGACCGAGCCTGCGGCAAGGAACAGCAGCGCCTTGAAGAACGCGTGCGTCATCAGGTGGAACACGCCGACCGGGTAAGCCGATGCGCCGAGCGCGACCGTCATGTAGCCGAGCTGCGACAGCGTCGAGTACGCGACCACGCGCTTGATGTCGTTCTGCACGACACCCAGGAAGCCCATGAACAGTGCGGTGATCGCGCCGATGACCATCACGAACGACAGCGCGGCGTCCGACAGTTCGAACAGCGGCGACATGCGCGTGACCATGAAGATACCGGCGGTCACCATCGTTGCCGCGTGAATCAGTGCGGAGATCGGCGTCGGGCCTTCCATCGAGTCCGGCAGCCACACGTGCAGCGGGAACTGAGCCGACTTACCCATCGCGCCGATGAACAGGCAGATACAGGCGACCGTGATCAGGTTCCAGTGCGTGCCCGGGAACACCATGCTCGCCAGGTCCGTGCGATGTGCGAAGACTTCGCCGTAGTTCAGCGAGCCCGCGTAGGCCAGCACGAGGCCAATGCCGAGCAGGAAGCCGAAGTCGCCGACGCGGTTCACGAGGAACGCCTTCATGTTCGCGTAGATCGCCGATTCACGCGTGAAGTAGAAGCCGATCAGCAGGTACGAGACGAGACCCACCGCTTCCCAGCCGAAGAACAGCTGCAGGAAGTTGTTGGCCATCACGAGCATCAGCATCGAGAACGTGAACAGCGAGATATACGAGAAGAAGCGCTGGTAGCCCGTTTCTTCATCGGCCATGTAGCCGATCGTGTAGATGTGCACCATCAGCGACACGAAGGTCACCACGCACATCATCATCGCGGTCAGCGAGTCGACGAGGAAGCCGACTTCCATCTTGAGCGATCCGTTACCGAACGGAACGTTCAGCCATTCGTAGACGGTCGCGTTGTAGCTCGCGCCGCCGATCACGTCGAGCAGGACCATGAACGAAAGCACGAACGAAATCGCGACGCCGAGGATCGTCACGCTATGGGCGCCCTTCCGTCCGATCGTGTTGCCGAACAGACCGGCGATCAGCGAGCCGGCCAGAGGCAGGAGCGGGACCGCGAGCAGCAGGTTTTGGTTGAGTGTCGTTGCCATAACAGCTTGTGATTCGCCCTTGAATTAGCCTTTGAGCCGGTCCAGATCCTCGACGTTGATCGTGTCGAGGCTACGGAACAGCGTGACCAGGATTGCAAGGCCGATCGCTGCTTCAGCGGCCGCAACGGTCAGCACGAAGAACACGAACACTTGTCCGTGGATATCGCCGAGGTAGTGCGAGAACGCGACGAAGTTCGTATTGACGGCGAGCAGCATGAGCTCGATCGCCATCAGGATGATGATCACGTTACGACGGTTCAGGAAGATCCCGACGATGCTGATCGCGAACAGGATGGCACCCAGAACCAGGTAGTGCGGAAGAGAAACCATGGTGTCCTCGATCAGTTCGTCTGGCCTGCGCCGGTGTTGCCGGGCGCTGCGGGGTCATGGGCCGGGCTCGAAGCCGGTTCGACTTCAGCAGCCATCTTCACCACGCGCACGCGGTCCGAAGCACGCACACGCAGCTGGTCGCCGATGACCTGGCGCTTGCTGTCCTTGCCATGCTTGAGCGTCAGTGCGAGTGCCGCAATGATCGCCACGAGCAGCACGAGGCCGGCCACTTCGAACGCGAAGATGTAGTCCGTGTAGATCAGCTTGCCGATGATGCGGGTGTTCGACCAGTCAGACGCAGCGGCTGCAGCCTGCACCGGAGCGGCGACGCCGGCGTAGCCGTGCCACAGGATCAGCGCGGCTTCGATGACCATGATCGCGCCGATGATCGACGCGACCGGAACGAAGCGCTTGAAATCGCGGCGAAGGACATCAATATTGATGTCGAGCATCATGACCACGAACAGGAACAGCACCATCACGGCCCCGACGTACACGAGCACGAGCAGGATCGCGAGAAACTCGGCCTTCAGCAGCATCCAGATCGCTGCGGCGTTGAAGAACGACAGCACGAGGAACAGCGCGGACTGCACCGGATTCGGTGCAGTGATCACGCGCAGCGCGGAGATCACCAGGATCGCCGCGAAGATATAGAACAGGACGGTCGTGAATTCCATTTTTACCGGATCATCGTTGGACGGCTGCGCGGCAGCCGCCGGTGGATCGGAGTGTGCGATCCGCGAAGCCCTTGCCTCGCGGGACGCTGTTCAACCGCATCAACGGTACGGCGCGTCGGCCGCCTTGGCCGCAGCGATTTCCGTCTCGTAGCGGTCGCCGACCGCCAGCAACATGTCCTTCGTGAAGTACAGGTCGCCGCGCTTTTCTCCGTGGTACTCGAGAATGTGCGTTTCAACGATCGAGTCGACCGGGCAGCTCTCTTCGCAGAAGCCGCAGAAGATGCACTTGGTCAGGTCGATGTCGTAACGCGTCGTCCGGCGCGTGTTGTCGGCGCGCGTCTCCGATTCGATCGTGATCGCGAGCGCCGGGCACACGGCTTCGCAGAGCTTGCAGGCGATGCAGCGCTCTTCGCCGTTCTCATACCGGCGCAGTGCGTGCAGGCCGCGGAAGCGCGGCGAAATCGGGGTCTTCTCTTCCGGGAACTGAACGGTGATCTTGCGCGCGAACGTGTACTTGCCCGTCAGCGCCATCCCCTTCAGCAGTTCCGTCAGCAGGAAGGAATTAAAGAAACTCTTGATGGAAGAAATCATGATTCGTCCGTCCTTACTTCCAGATATTCCACGGCGACATCAGCCAGAAGCCGACGATCACGAGCCAGACAACCGACACCGGAATGAAAACCTTCCAGCCCAGACGCATGATCTGGTCGTAGCGATAACGCGGGAACGTGGCACGCACCCAGATGAAAATCGACAACAGCGCGAAGACTTTCAGAACCAGCCAGAAGATGCCGGGAATGAAATCGAGGAAACCGAACGGCGCCGACCAGCCACCCAGGAACAACGTCGCCGCGACCGCCGAGATGACGATCATGTTGATGTATTCGCCGAGGAAGAACAGCGCGAAGGCCATGCCCGAGTAATCGATCATGTGGCCCGCGACGATTTCCGATTCGCCTTCGACGACGTCGAACGGATGGCGGTTGGTTTCAGCGATGCCCGAGATGAAGTACACGCCGAACATCGGCAGCAGCGGCAGCCAGTTCCACGACAGGAAGTTGACGCCGAAGCTTGCGAAGATGCCGCGCTCTTGCGAGGCCACGATGTCCGACAGGTTCAGGCTGCCCGACGTCATCAGCACGACGACGAGCGCGAAACCCATCGCGATTTCGTACGACACCATCTGTGCCGCGGCGCGCATCGCGCCGAGGAACGCGTACTTCGAGTTCGATGCCCAGCCTGCGAGGATCACGCCATACACGCCGATCGACGAGATCGACATCACGTACAGCAGACCCGCGTTGATGTTGCCGAGCACGGCGCCGGCCTGGAACGGAATCACCGCCCAGACAGCGAACGCCGGGGCGACCACCATGATCGGCGCAATGATGTAGAGCCAGCTCGTCGACTTGGTCGGGCTGATCACTTCCTTGAGGAGCAGCTTGAGCACGTCGGCGATCGGCTGCAGCAAGCCGCCGGGACCCACGCGGTTCGGCCCGAGACGCACGTGCATCCAGCCGATCAGCTTGCGCTCCCAGAGGATCAGGTACGCCACGCACAGCAGGATGGCCACGGCGACCACCAGAATGCGGATCACCGTGAAGACCGGCAGCCACGCGACGCCGAGAGCCTGGCCCCCGGCGAGGTTGATTGAATCGTACAAGCTCATCAAGCCTTCTCCACCACCAGTTCACCGAACATGCCGCCCAGCTGCGCGGAGGCCGTCGTTGCAGCCGGCACACGAACCACGTTCGCCGGCAGGTTGTTGTCGAGCACCGCAGGCAGCGTCACCGACAGGTTGCCCTGACGGATGCGGACCGCGTCGCCATTCTTGAGACCCAGGCTTTCATACAGCTCGCCCGGCAGCGATGCGCGCACGGCCGCCTTCGCGGCTTGCGTGAGTTGCAGCGATTCAGCACGGCGAGCCAGCGCGTCGGCGTGGTAGATCGGCACGTCGGCGATACGCTCGACCGAGCCGTTGGCCGCGGTCTTGCCGAGTGCCGGCGTGACCGTCGTCGCGTTCGACAGGTTCGAAGCGATGTCCATCTGGCCGATCGCCGCGTCGCGAACCTGTTCCGACGAATCGAATTCGAAGCCCGGCAGCTCGAGCAGGTTGCCGAGCACGCGCAGCACCTTCCAGGCCGGACGCGTATCGCCAAGCGGACGCACGACGCCGTTGAAGCTTTGCGCGGTGCCTTCGGCGTTGATGAACGTGCCCGACGTTTCCGTGAACGGCGCGATCGGCAGCATGACGTCCGCGTATTCGGCACCGTGCTTGAACGGCGACAGCGAGACAACCATCTCGGCGCCCTTCAATGCCGCGAGTGCCTGTTGCGGATTCGCCGTGTCGTATTCGGCTTCGACGTTGAGCAGCACATACGCCTTGCGCGGTTGCTCGAACACTTGAGCCGCGTTCAGGCCACCGTTGGCCGGCAGTGCGCCGACGAGGTGTGCGCCGACCGTGTTGCCCGCTTCCGTCAGGAAGCCGAGCGACGCGCCCGTCGTTTCAGCGATGAACTGCGCCGCTGCGTGAATCAGCGAGAACTCGGGATGCTGAACGGCTGCGTTGCCCAGCAGCACGACACGCTTCTCACCACCGACGAGCGATGTCGCGGCTGCGCGCCCTGCTTCCGATGCCTTCGCATTGGCGAATGCGGCCGGAGCGGCGACGCCCTTCGCTTCCGCGACAGCGGCAGCGATACCGGCGAGTTCGGCGACCCATGCGGACGGCGCTGCAACGACCGTATGCGCGGTCGGGATCAGCGAGTCGTCGGCCGTTGCGTTGAGCAGGCTGATCTTCGCGCCGCTCTTCGCAGCCTGACGCAGGCGCGAAGCAAACAGCGCGTGATCGCGGCGCAGGAACGAGCCGATCACGAAGGCGGCATCGACTGTGCTCAGGTCAGCGATCGGCAGACCCAGCCACGGCGTACCGTTGAGGTTCGCGCTGAAGTCCGACTGACGCAGGCGGAAGTCAACGTTCGGCGTACCGAAGCCCGTTGCGAGATCCTTGAGCAGCGACAGTTCTTCGACCGTGGCGTGCGGCGTCGACAGTGCAGCGACGGCGTTTGCGCCATGTTCCGAACGGATGTTGCGCAGGCCGTTTGCGACGTATTCGAGCGCGGTCTGCCAGTCGACTTCACGCCATTCGCCGCCTTGCTTGAGCATCGGCTGCGTCAGACGTTCGTCGCTGTTGAGCGCTTCGTACGAGAAGCGATCCTTGTCCGAGATCCAGCATTCGTTGATCGCTTCGTTTTCGAGCGGCAACACGCGCATCACGCGGTTGTTCTTGATCTGGACGATCACGTTCGCGCCGGTGCCGTCGTGCGGGCTCACCGACTTGCGACGCGACAGTTCCCACGTACGGGCGCTGTAGCGGAACGGCTTGGACGTCAGCGCACCGACCGGGCACAGGTCGATCATGTTGCCCGACATTTCGGAATCAACCGAGTTGCCGACGAACGACGTGATTTCCGAGTGCTCGCCGCGGCCCAGCATGCCGAGTTCCATCACGCCGGCGACTTCCTGACCGAAGCGAACGCAGCGCGTGCAGTGAATGCAGCGCGTCATTTCTTCCATCGAGATCAGCGGGCCCACGTTCTTGTGGAACACCACACGCTTCTCTTCGCTGTAGCGCGACGACGACTTGCCGTAGCCGACTGCGAGATCCTGGAGCTGGCATTCGCCGCCCTGGTCGCAGATCGGGCAATCAAGCGGGTGGTTGATCAGCAGGAATTCCATCACGGACTGCTGAGCCTTCACCGCCTTGTCCGACTTCGTGCGCACGACCATGCCGGCGGAAACCGGAGTCGCGCAGGCCGGAACGGCCTTGGGCATCTTTTCGACTTCGACCAGGCACATGCGGCAGTTCGCCGCGATCGACAGTTTCTTGTGGTAGCAGAAATGCGGGATGTAGGTGTCCGTCTTGTGGGCAGCCTGGATCACCATGCTGCCTGCGGGCACCTCAACCTTCTTGCCGTCAATTTCGAGTTCAACCATGATCTATTCGACTCAGGCGAGTACTGCTTCGGCCGGCACGAGGCAATGCTTGTGCTCGACGTGATATTCGAATTCGTCCCAGTAATGCTTGAGCATGCCGCGCACGGGCATCGCCGCCGCATCGCCGAGTGCACAGATGGTCCGGCCCATGATGTTTTCCGCGACCGAGTTCAGCAGGTCGAGGTCTTCCTTGCGGCCCTGGCCGTGTTCGATACGATGAACGACGCGATACAGCCAGCCGGTGCCTTCGCGGCACGGCGTGCACTGACCGCACGATTCTTCGTAATAGAAGTACGACAGGCGCAGCAGCGAGCGCACCATGCAACGCGTTTCGTCCATGACGATGACCGCACCCGAGCCGAGCATCGAGCCGGCCTTCGCGATCGCGTCATAGTCCATGTCGGTCGCCATCATCATGTCGCCCGGCACCACCGGTGCCGACGAACCACCCGGGATGACTGCCTTGATCTTCTTGCCGCCGCGCATGCCGCCTGCGAGCTCGAGGAGCTTCGAGAACGGTGTGCCCAGCGGAATTTCGTAGTTGCCAGGACGCTCGACGTCACCGGAGATCGAGAAGATCTTCGAGCCGCCGTTGTTCGGCTTGCCCATCTCCAGGTACTTCTGCGGTCCGATCGCGAGCAGGAACGGCACGGCCGCGAACGTTTCGGTGTTGTTGATCGTCGTCGGCTTGCCGAACAGGCCGAAGCTCGCCGGGAAAGGCGGCTTGAAGCGCGGCTGGCCCTTCTTGCCTTCGAGCGATTCGAGCAGCGCGGTTTCTTCGCCGCAGATATACGCGCCATAACCATGGTGCGCATGCAGTTCGAACGAGAAGCCCGAGTTCTGGATGTTCGCGCCGAGGTAGCCCGCCTTGCGTGCTTCTTCAAGCGCGGCTTCGAAGCGTTCGTACACTTCCCAGATCTCGCCGTGGATATAGTTGTATCCGACGGTGATACCCATGGCGTACGCACCGATGGCCATGCCTTCGATGAGCGCGTGCGGGTTGTAACGAAGAATGTCGCGGTCCTTGAAAGTGCCCGGCTCGCCCTCATCTGAATTGCAGACGAGATACTTTTGCCCAGGGAACTGACGCGGCATGAAGCTCCACTTTAGGCCGGTCGGGAAGCCCGCACCGCCACGGCCACGCAGGCCCGACGCCTTGACGTCGGCAATGACCTGCTCGGGAGGAATCTTCTCCTCGAGGATCTTGCGCAGCTGCGCGTAGCCGCCGCGTGCGACGTAGTCTTCGAGGTGCCAGTTCTCGCCGTTCAGGCCGGCAAGGATCAGCGGATCAATATGGCGATCGTGCAAACACGTCATTTGGAAAGTTCCTCGAGCATCTGGTCGATCTTCTCGCGGCTCATGAAGCTGCACATCTTCGTGTTGTTGACGAGCAGGACCGGCGCATCACCGCAAGCGCCCATGCATTCGCCTTCTTTCAACGTGAACTTGCCGTCGGGCGTGGTTTCGTTGAAGTCGATACCGAGCTTTTGCTTGATGTAATTAGCTGCGTCCTCACCGCCCGAAAGCTGGCAAGGCAGGTTCGTGCAGACCGTGATCTTCGACTTGCCGACGGGCGACGTGTTGTACATCGTGTAGAACGTCGCGACTTCCTGAACGGCGATCGGCGGCATGCCGAGCTTGTCGGCAACCGCGGCAATCGCTTCAGGCGACAGCCAGCCGTGTTCGGCCTGTGCAATATGAAGCGCATGCATGACCGCAGACTGCTTCTGATCCGCGGGGTACTTCGCCACCGCGACATCGATTTTCTTAAGGGCTTCAGCAGAGAGCATTTTGAACCTTCAGTCTTAGCGGTCGACTTCGCCGAACACGATGTCCTGCGTACCGATGATCGTCACCGCGTCGGCAATCATGTGGCCCTTGGCCATTTCGTCGAGCGCCGACAGGTGGGCAAAGCCCGGGGCACGGATCTTCAGGCGGTACGGCTTGTTGGCACCGTCCGACACGAGGTAGATGCCGAACTCGCCCTTCGGGTGTTCGACAGCCGCGTACGTCTCGCCTTCGGGCACGTGGAAGCCTTCGGTGAAGAGCTTGAAGTGGTGAATCAGCTCTTCCATGTTCGACTTCATCGACACGCGCTTCGGCGGCGCAACCTTGTGGTTGTCGATCATCACCGGGCCCGGGTTCTTGCGCAGCCATTCGACGCATTGCAGCACGATGCGCGTCGACTGGCGCATTTCTTCCACGCGCACCAGGTAACGGTCATAGCAGTCGCCGTTCACACCGACCGGGATGTCGAAGTCCATCTTGTCGTAGACCTCGTACGGCTGCTTCTTGCGCAGATCCCATTCGATGCCCGAGCCACGAAGCATAGCCCCCGACATACCGAGCTGCAGCGCACGTTCGGGGCTTACCACGCCGATACCGACCAGACGCTGCTTCCAGATCCGGTTATCGGTCAGCAGGGTTTCGTACTCGTCGATGTGCGACGGGAAACGCTTCGCGAAGTCTTCGATGAAGTCGAGGAGCGAACCCTGACGGTTCTCGTTCATCTTCGACAGCGCTTTCGCATTGCGGATTTTCGACGCCTTGTATTGCGGCATCGAGTCAGGCAGATCGCGATACACACCGCCCGGACGATAGTAGGCCGCGTGCATCCGCGCGCCCGATACCGCCTCATAGACGTCCATGAGTTCTTCGCGCTCACGGAATGCGTAGAGGAACACGGCCATCGCGCCAACGTCGAGTGCGTGCGCGCCGATCCACATCAGATGGTTCAGCATCCGCGTCACTTCGTCGAACATCACGCGGATGTATTTCGCGCGCTCGGGAACATCGATACCGAGCAGTTTTTCGATGGCCATCACGTACGCGTGCTCATTGACCATCATCGACACATAGTCGAGACGGTCCATGTACGGCACGGACTGGATGAAGGTCTTGTTCTCGGCGAGCTTTTCGGTCGCGCGGTGCAGCAGGCCGATGTGCGGATCGGCGCGCTGGATCACTTCGCCGTCGAGTTCGAGCACGAGACGCAGCACGCCGTGAGCGGCCGGGTGCTGAGGGCCGAAATTGAGCGTGTAGTTTTTAATGTCAGCCATGGCGAATTACCTGGTGTGGGGTGCAGGCCTCAGGCCTCAGTGCTTGAGACCACCGTAGCGATCTTCGCGAATCACGCGCGGCGTAATCTCGCGCGGTTCGATCGTCACGGGCTGATACACCACGCGCTTCTCTTCCGGGTCGTAACGCATTTCAACGTAACCCGACAACGGGAAGTCCTTGCGGAACGGGTGACCGATAAAGCCGTAGTCGGTCAGGATACGGCGCAGGTCCGGGTGGCCTTCGAACACGATGCCGTACAGGTCGAACGCTTCACGCTCGAACCAGTTCACGCCATTCCAGATGTCGACGACGGACGGCACGATCGGCATATCGTCGTGCTCGGCGAACACGCGCACGCGCACGCGCCAGTTGTTCGTAATCGACAACAGTTGCAGCACGGCGGCGAAACGCGGGCCTTCGTAGGCGCCGTCACCGAACGCCAGATAGTCGAGGCCGCAAACGTCCATGCATTGCTCGAAGCGCAGCGACGGATCGTCGCGCAGCTGCTTGCAAACTGAAAGGTATTCGGCCGGCTTGACCACGATGGTGATCTGACCCAGCTCCTCGGTGAGGCTCTGCAGGCGGCCGCCAAAGGCCGCCTCGAGATTGGCTTTCAGGGTCTCGAGTTTACTAGTCATAGTGGGAGCTCGGCGTTACTGGCGGGCGATGGTGCTGGTGCGGCGAATCTTCGCCTGCAGCTGGATGATCCCGTAGACGAGCGCTTCGGCCGTCGGAGGGCAGCCCGGTACATAGACGTCGACCGGAACAATGCGGTCGCAGCCACGTACGACCGAATAGGAGTAGTGGTAATAGCCGCCGCCATTGGCGCAGGAACCCATCGAGATCACCCAACGCGGTTCGGCCATCTGGTCGTAGACCTTGCGCAGGGCGGGCGCCATCTTGTTGCACAGCGTGCCTGCGACGATCATCAGATCGGACTGGCGCGGGCTCGGACGGAACACCACGCCAAAACGGTCGAGGTCATAACGGGCTGCACCCGCATGCATCATCTCGACCGCACAACATGCCAGACCGAACGTCATTGGCCACAGCGAGCCAGTGCGCGTCCAGTTAATCAGCTTGTCAGCCGTAGTGGTGACAAACCCTTCTTTCAAGACCCCTTCGATACTCATTTGCCATTCGCTCCAGGCAGGCATCCGGGGCAGAGGAAGCTCCTCCCGCGACGCCCGCATCGGTCATGCTACGCGCGTCATTATTCCCACTCGAGTCCGCCACGCTTCCAGATGTAAGCGAAGCCCAGGAGGAATTCGAGCAGGAAGATCATCATGGCGATGAATCCAGTCCAGCCGATATCCTTGAGCGCGACGCCCCACGGGAACATGAACGCGGTCTCGAGATCGAAGATGATGAAGAGGATTGCAACGAGGTAGTAACGGACGTCGAACTTCATCCGTGCATCCTCGAAGGCTTCGAAACCACACTCGTACGGTGCGTTCTTTGCGCTATCCGGCTTGTTGGGGCCAAGGACCTTGCCAACTGTGATGAGCGCAACTCCCAGACCGACGCCCACGAGAATAAACAGCAGTACGGGGAAATAGGGTGCGAGGTTCACGACTATCCTCTGTCGGTTTGGTTCAGAGATGCCAGTCGAAGATACTACGACTGGATGATTCAAGCCGCACGATGCTACGGCCAGTTTTTTCGCGCCGCATCAAAACCGAGTAAATCAGTCGGAGATCACGGCCCTGAAAAACAAAATGCCAGCCAAGCACTCGTGCATCTGGCTGGCATCAGTTTTTTGTTTGGTGCCGACGGCGAGACTCGAACTCGCACAGCTTTCGCCACTACCCCCTCAAGATAGCGTGTCTACCAATTTCACCACGTCGGCATCAGTATCGTTTTACCCGTTGGCTTGCATCGCTTTTGCTTTGCTGGCTTCGTTTCGGGCTCAACGTTTCAAGACCAAGACTGTAACAGGTTGTTTGTATTTGTTCAACGTTGCAATGTGCAGTTTGTTTAAAAAAACGAGAGCACAGTGGAATTACTTCGGCACATCCTGACCCGGAGCCGACGACGCAGGCGCTGCGCTCGATGCAGCAGCAGCCGGTGCCGATGCGGCCGCCGGTGCGCTTGCAGCCGGCATCGCACCGAGCACGCCTGCAGACACTTGCGACTTGTACGAACCGAGGTACGTCAGCGCCAGCGTGCAGATAAAGAAGACTGTTGCGAGGATCGCTGTTGTGCGCGAGAGGAAGTTCGCCGAACCCGTCGCACCGAAGAGACTGCCCGACGCGCCGCTACCGAACGCAGCACCCATATCAGCGCCCTTGCCATGCTGGAGCAATACCAGACCGATCACACCAAGTGCCGACAGCACCTGAAGCACGATAATCAAGCTTTTAAACAACAACATTTCAATTCACCCAGTATTTCGTTGTTTCTTGCCGGCCTTTGTGCCTGATGCCGCGCGTCACTGAAGTCACGCGCCAGCCAGCGACAAAAGCATCCGTTCGGATGCGCCTGACAGCGAACCCATTGCGATTCGGTAAGCGTACGCTGAAAGCGCCTCCCCACCGTATCCGTTAACCGCGCTGCGCAAAGCAGCGTATGTTAAACGATTCTGTAGGGTTCGCGTCGCTTAATTCGCAATCATTTCGTTGAATACCGGATGAAACGACGACAGCGCCGCGACAGGGAACGGGCGGGAACACGGGAGCGGGATGCGGGTGCGGATGATGCCGAAGCCGGTGATGCCGCGTCATGTCGCATGATACCGGCATCATTACGGCAGCCTTCATTGTGGCCGCGGCAGGCGGCCACAATGATCAACAACCTGTGTGATCGTGATGCGCGGCGACCATGCCGATCGTGCCCGCGGCCGCTTCGCAAATCGCGAGAAACTGTTCGGCGTCGAGCGATGCGCCGCCGACGAGACCACCGTCGACCTCGGGCACCGAGAACAATCCCGCGGCATTGTCCGGCTTCACGCTGCCACCGTAGAGCACAGGGATGCGCGCGACGGCGGGCCCCTTCTGGGCGAGATGCTGGCGCAGAAAATGATGGACATCGCGCACGTCTTCGCAGCTCGCGCTGCTTCCCGATCCAATAGCCCAGACAGGCTCGTACGCGAGCACGATCGAAGCGGCCTGCTCGACCGACAAACGATCAAGCACCGCATCAAGCTGTGCGCTCAGCACACGCTCCGTGAATGCGAACTCGCGCTCTTCCTTGGTCTCACCGACACAGACAATCGGAGTGAGTCCGGCTTCGAGCGCACGCTCTGCTTTCTCGGCAACAAGGATCGCGCCCTCGCGATGGTATTCGCGACGCTCGGAGTGACCGACGATCGCATACCGCGCACCGAAGTCCGCAACCATCGACGCCGACACCTCACCGGTGTAGGCGCCTTCATCGTGCGAAGACAGGTCTTGCGCGCCCCACTCGATTCGCGAGTCGCCCAGCAGCTGCTGCGCTTGAGCGAGATACGGAAACGGAACGCACAATCCAATTCGCAGCCCGGGAGACATGGCCTTCGTCCCATGGGTCAACGCTTGCAACAACGCTTCGTTGCCGCGCAGACCGCCATGCATCTTCCAGTTACCGATGACCAGCTTCGAGCCGACCTTCGATTCAGGCATCTTCGACATGCAGTTTGCCCCGCAATTCTGCGGTGATCAGTGATGAATCGACAGGAGCCTGCAGCCACACCGACTGCTCCTCACGATTGCGCTCTCGACCGATCAACCGGGTTTTGCCAACACACGTGCCGCGTCACTGCGGTGGTCTGACGCTAACTGGGCACACGCAAAATCACCGAATTCTAACGAGTGGTTACCACGCGGGCAAACTCGCTCGCGTGGGAGCGTTACCAGTATCTTGCAACGTGCTGCGGCGTTCGGCACGTGATTCAAGTCACAACCCCATACGTTCAAAAATCGAAAATCGAACGTAGCGCGTTTTCCGACGCGCACCACCTCCCAAACGATCCGCCACGCCCATCAAAAAGGTGCTTCACGAGCGACTGCTTCGTTGCTTGATTCGAAGCTCGCTCACAGTTCGATTTTGGCCGTCAGTCGCAGACCATCCACCGACCGGCCACCGCCCTTTTTCATTCAAGCTTGCACGTCCAGTTCCGACTATCGCCTAACGATCGGCCTATGCCGTCGATTCGAGCCTCGACTGTCGTGCAGCGACTAACACCTGTCGTTTTTTTGCGAACGTCGGATCCGCTTATCGCTTCGAACCGCCACTCACCACGCCAGCATGATCTTGCCGATATGCGTGCTGCTCTCCATCAGGGCGTGCGCATCGGCCGCGTGTTCGGCCGCAAACGTTTTAAAGATAACCGGCCTGATCTTCCCTGATGCCAGCAATGGCCAGACCCGCTCACGCAGCTGCGCGGCAATCGCAGCCTTGAATGCGATCGGTCGAGGCCGCAGTGTCGAGCCCGTGATCGTGAGGCGCCGGCGCATGATCTCGGCAAGCGGCACTTCGGCCTTCGCACCGCCAAGCGTCGCGATCAGCACAAGACGCCCGCCATCGGCCGTCACGTCGATCTCGCGCGGCACATAGTCGCCCGCGACCATATCGAGCACGACGTCGGCGCCATGACCGCGCGTGAGCTCCTTGACGACCTCGACGAAATCTTCGGTCCGATAGTTGATGCCGCGCTCGGCGCCGAGCGCTTCCACCGCGCGGCACTTCTCGTCATTGCCCGCCGTCGCGAACACACGATAGCCGAGCGCACTCGCCAACTGCACCGCCGTCACGCCAATACCACTCGTGCCACCCTGGACCAGCAGCACCTCGTCGTCACCGCCCTCGCCCCGTCCAAGCATGGCGCGATCCATCACGTTACTCCAGACCGTGAAGTAATTCTCAGGAAGGGACGCCGCTTCAATGTCGCTGAGTTCGCCAGGAATGGGCAGGCACTGCAGCAACGGCACCGTAGCGAACTCTGCATAACCGCCGCCCGTGACCAGCGCACAAATGCGATCGCCCTTGCGAAATCCCCAGCGATTCGCCTGCGAACCCAGATCGCCGTCGACGATCTCGCCCGCAATCTCGAGCCCCGGCAGATCCGACGCGCCGCGCGGCGGCGGATAGTGCCCCGCACGCTGGAACACGTCCGGACGATTGACGCCCGACGCAGTCACTTTGATCAGGACTTCGCCTTCACCGGGCACGGGCATCGGTCGCTCGACCTGCTTGAGCACTTCCGGACCACCTGGCGTCGATATCTCGATTGCACGCATTTCGCTGACTTCCCTGAATACATGACCAATAAAAAAGCCGGTTCGCAGTCCCCCGCGTTCCGGCTTTGTCTGGGGGCATGGCGCACTGCGCCACACCCGTTTCATGCTAGTTCAATCCGCTCGAATCGTCCCGTTAGCAGGACGGCATCAAGCGTGTTGCGGCTGCCTTATTGCGGCTGAGTTTCGCCGCCTTGCGGAGCACCTTCGTTGAGCAGCGCCTTCGCCGACAGGCGGACACGACCCTTCTCATCCGTCTGGATGACCTTGACCTTCACGGCCTGGCCTTCCTTCAGGTAGTCGTTGATGTCCTTGATGCGCTCGTTCGCGATTTCCGAGATATGGAGCAGACCATCCTTGCCCGGCAGGATGTTCACGATCGCACCGAAGTCCAGCAGCTTGAGCACCGTGCCGTCGTACACCTGACCGACTTCGACTTCAGCCGTGATGTTCTCGATGCGGCGCTTGGCTTCCGCCATGCCTTCGCTGCTCGTGCTCGCGATCGTGATCACACCGTCGTCGCCGATATCGATCGTCGTGCCCGTTTCTTCGGTCAGCGCGCGGATCACCGAACCACCCTTGCCGATCACGTCGCGGATCTTTTCCGGATTGATCTTCAGCGTGATCATGCGCGGTGCGAATTCCGACAGCTCGGTACGCGCGCCGCTCACGGCTTCCTGCATCTTGCCGAGGATGTGCATACGGCCTTCGCGTGCCTGCGCCAGCGCGACCTGCATGATTTCCTTCGTGATGCCCTGGATCTTGATGTCCATCTGCAGCGCGGTCACGCCATCGGCCGTGCCGGCCACCTTGAAGTCCATGTCGCCGAGGTGATCTTCATCGCCGAGGATGTCGGTCAGCACGGCGAAGCGGTTTTCTTCGAGGATCAGGCCCATCGCGATACCCGCGACGTGCGACTTCAGCGGCACGCCCGCATCCATCATCGCGAGCGAACCACCGCAGACCGAAGCCATCGACGACGAACCGTTCGACTCGGTGATTTCCGAGACGACGCGGATCGTGTAGCCGAATTCTTCCGCCGTCGGCAGCGTGGCGACGAGCGCACGCTTGGCCAGACGACCGTGGCCGATTTCGCGGCGCTTGGGCGAACCCACGCGGCCCGTTTCGCCCGTGGCGAACGGAGGCATGTTGTAGTGGAGCATGAAGCGATCGCGGTATTCACCTTCGATCGCATCGATGATCTGCTCGTCGCCCTTCGTACCGAGCGTAGCAACGACCAGCGCTTGCGTTTCACCACGCGTGAACAGCGCCGAACCGTGGGTACGCGGCAGCACGCCGGTGCGAATCGTGATCGGACGCACCGTGCGCGTGTCGCGACCGTCGATACGCGGCTCACCGTTCAGGATCTGACCGCGAACGATCTTCGCTTCGAGGCCGAACAAGATGTCGCCAACCGCAGCGCTGTCCGCAGCGGGTGCGCCTTGAGCCGTTTGCTCGGCGAGCTTCGTGTTGACGTTCGCATAGACCGTCTTGAGCTTCTCGCTACGCAGCGACTTTTCGCGGATCTGATACGTCGCGCGCAGGTCGGCGTCGGCGAGTTCTGTCACGCGTGCGATCAGTGCATCGTCGCTCGCAGCCGGCTTCCAGTCCCATTCCGGCTTGCCGCCTTCGCGAACGAGTTCGTGAATGGCGTCGATCGCCGTTTGCATCTGGTCATGACCGAACACAACCGCGCCGAGCATCACGTCTTCAGGCAGTTGTTGCGCTTCCGATTCGACCATCAGCACTGCGCGTTCCGTACCGGCGACGACGAGGTCGAGCTTCGATTCTTTTTGTTGCGAACGGGTCGGGTTCAGCACGTACTGACCGTCGATATAGGCCACGCGTGCGGCGCCAACCGGGCCGCTGAACGGGATGCCCGACACGGCGAGTGCAGCCGATGCACCGATCAGCGCAGGGATATCGGCCGGCACTTCGGGGTTCACCGACAGGACGTGGATCACGACCTGCACTTCATTGAGGAAACCTTCCGGGAACAGCGGACGCAGCGGACGGTCGATCAGGCGCGAGATCAGCGTTTCGCCTTCGGACGGACGGCCTTCGCGGCGGAAGAAGCCGCCGGGGATCTTGCCGGCAGCGTAGGTCTTTTCGATGTAGTCGACGGTCAGCGGAAAGAACGATTGGCCAGGCTTGGCCGACTTCGCACCCACAACGGTAGCGAGCACCACGGTTTCTTCGACATCGACCAGCACGGCGCCGCTTGCCTGACGCGCAATTTCACCGGTCTCGAGGCGCACCTTGTGCTGACCCCACTGGAATTCTTTAACGATCTTATTGAACATTTCCACTCCTTCTCAATATGCCGCGCTCCATGCGGCGCGGCGCGCAACGGCAGCCAGATACGAAGCCGCGGGAGTGATATGCCATTCCATCGGCGCGCGGAGCGGCGTGCGCTGCTGGAATGACACAAGCTTCCGAGATCGCCCGTAATGGTCCGAATAGTTCGTACAACAAGGTCGAGCATCGCGACGTCATCGCAAAAGCGGCGATCACCGTGGCGTCATCGAGTCGCCGTGAGGGCCGATCGAGTGTCGCGTGCAGGGCCTGATAAACAAAATGCCTGCATCAGCAGGACGCTGATACAGGCATTGACTGAAAAGGCGAGTGCCCGGCGCTTACTTACGCAGGCCCAGTTGTTCGATGAGCGCGCGATAGCGGTCAGCGTCCTTGCCCTTCAGGTAGTCGAGCAGCTTACGGCGACGGCTCACCATGCGCAGCAGACCGCGACGGCTGTGGTGATCCTTCATGTGTGCCTTGAAGTGACCCGTGAGTTCGTTGATGCGCGAGGTCAGCAGAGCGACTTGCACTTCGGGCGAACCGGTATCGTTGGCAGCACGCGCAAACTTCGCGACGATTTCCGACTTGTTGATTTCTGCAACAGACATGATTTTTCCTTAAAAACTGACAGGCGGTCACGGAAGAAAGGCCGTGCCGTGGCATTTTTCATAAACCGGGTCCGCTCCAGCCTTGGCAAGCGAAACCGCCGTTTTAACCAGGCGCGAAGCCCGGCGGCCGTTACGTTTGCAAGTCTTTTGAAGACCCGTTTGCCGCGCCAGAAACCGTTCAAATGAGCAGATCCCGAAGCGACAAGGGCCGCATTGTAGCACAGCGGCCTCTGCCGACCCAGCGCGGTGACAGGTGTGTGTCAATAAGTCGCAGCCGCCCTTGCCCTGGGCGGGACGACAAAAAATCAGGGACGGACCATCTTGCAAGTCGTCGGCAGCGCGGTCTTGTCGGCGGTCAGTGCCTTGACCGTCTTGAACCCGTAGCCGGAACCCTCGACGTCGTGCGGCACGCCCGGCGCCCCCTGCTTGGCCATTTCCATGACGTACAGCGGCTGGATCAGCTGGTGGTCGTCTGGCCGCATCCACGACGGGTGGAAGTCCGTGCCCGGATCGAAGTGCATATCTTCGAGCGCTTTCGCCACCGCCAGCGCGTCGGTACTTCCCGCCTTCTCGATGGCCTTGGCGAGCATGTCGACCATGACGGTCACCCGAAGAACGGGCCAGTCGTCCGCCGGATTCGGCCAGCGCGCGCGGTAGCCCGCATAGAAGGCGTCCGAACCCGCACCCTCGACGTTCTGGTGCCATTCGGCGACGGCCTGCACACGCCCCACACCCGCATCGCCGATCGCCGCTGCAGCGCCGAGGCTGTTCGCGTAAAACGTGTAGAACCGCGTCTTGAGGCCACCGTCGTGCGCCGCCTTGACGAGCAAGGTCAGATCATTGCCGTAGTTGCCCGTGATGACCGCATCGGCGCCGCTGTCTCGGATCTTCGAGATATACGGCGTGAAATCGGTGACCTTACCGACCGGATGGAACTCGTCGCCCACGATGACGATGTCCGAGCGTTTGGTCGCGAGCATCGAACGTGCGAGCGCGCTGACTTCATGACCAAAGCTGTAGTCCTGGTCGATCAGGTAAACCTTCTTGACGCTCTTGTCGCCCTGAATCACATCCGTGAGTGCGTTCATGCGCATGCCCGCGTGCGCGTCGAATCGGAAGTGCCAGAAGCTGCAATGGTCGTTGGTCAAGGCGGGATCGACGGCCGAGTAGTTCAGGAAGACCACTCGATTGTCCGGTTCGCGATCGTTGTGCTTGTCGATCGCCGACTCGAGCGCCGCAGCCACCGCGGAGCTGTTGCCCTGCAAAATGAATGGAATATGCGCGTCTTCGGCGGCGCGCAATTGCGCGAGCGCCTGATCCGAAACGCCCTTGGTGTCGTAGACCTGCAACTCGAACGGATGCGCACCATCGGCAAGATGTACGCCGCCGCGCGCATTGAGCGCATCGATCGCGTAACGCACGTTGCGCTCGATCGCAGCGCCGCCGTTCGCGAAAGGACCGGACATGCCTTCGAGCATGGCAAGCTTGATCGGCTGCCCCGCAGCGGCATAGACCGAGGTCGACGTGAATGTCGTGCCAACGAGTGCCGCGGAGGTGAGAATCGAAGCGACAAACGTACGCATCGAAAGAGAAGAGACAAGCTCAGTGCGTTGCATCGGGAATCCTTGCAGCGAATGTGCGCGGGATCATAACAAACGCCCGAATTCGATGCCCGACTCCTCGCGAAGCCGCGGTCGAGTGACACGTGAGACGTGAGCTGCCCTGGGCGCGCAAATTCAGCGGAATATCCGGACTGCCGAAGCGTTTCGTTAAGTGAAACACATGTCAGAATCCCGCATGCAGCAAGCCTGTCCCTGGAGCCTTGAAATGAAACTGCAAGACGCGCCGCGTCGCATGAATACGTGGCAAATGATTTATCGAATTCGTGCAATTGCCATCGCTACGCTCGGCATTGGACTCGCAGCGTGTGCCCAGCCCTGGCAAGCCTTCCAACCCGGCGTTGATCAAAGCGCGATCATTGCGCGATTCGGTCAACCGAAGGAAGTCTACGATCTGCCGAACGGCAATAAGCACTTGCTGTGGCCGACGCGGCCGCTTGGGGAAACGACCGTGGGTGCGGAAATCTCGCCCGACGGCAAACTGGTCAATCTCGACCAGATGCTCACCGAACAGAACTTCGCGCGCGTCGTTGTTGGCCAATGGACGAAGCACGATATTCAAATGACATTCGGCCTTCCCGAAGAGACCGCGTATTTTCCGCTGATGAAGCGCGAAGTCTGGTCGTACCGATATATGGAAACCAATGTCTGGTACAAGCTCTATCACTTCTACTTCGACGATCAAGGCATCGTGCGTCTGACGCAGAAGACCGACGATCCACTACACGATCCGGATCGGCATCACGGCTTTTTCTAAGTGACTGCGATCGCTCTCGTGAGCGATCTCAGGTATTTGCTCCATGCATCGTCGGCGAGATTGGCGACCCCATCGTCAATTTCGCCGAGGTGAGCCGCTCCCGCCCGACGTTTGCTCTTTCGTCTAGTGACTAATCATCCACGGGCGCGCTGAAGGATTGCTCTTCAATGCACCCGCCGATGCCGGCGCTTTTTCTTTTGGCGCACTCCGCGACGCGCCGCAGCCGCAGCCTGGCCCGTGTACATGCTTGTACGCGCCCGAGCGCTGCGGCGCGTTGGCTGCACGCTCGTTGACCTGATGTCCGGCACGCGCCGCAGCCGGCATCAAGGCGAGCTGCGGCATGCTGATCGTGCGGCTCGTCAACGTTCCGCACTCAGGACACACGCAGTCTGCGTCGCGATCTGCAATACGGCGCATGACGGTGAAAACGCCACAGGATTCGCATCGATAGTCGTAAGCCGGCATGTTCGTATCTTTCCTTCTCGTCAGACATCTCGTTGTGTCGATAAAGCGGGTACGGCGTGCGGCAGCGTTCCTGCCGTACCCCTGTCGGTCAAAGCGCGCATCTCGTTCGAATGGCGCGCTTTGACGCGTCAAATGCGAAACCTCAATCTCGAAGCCTCAAACCCGAAGTCTCAAACCAGATCCGGCGACAACGGCATGTCGACGCCGCCCGTGATGTGTTTCACCGGGCCGGCGGATGTCGGCGAGATATCGAAGTCGAAGATCTGCGTCGGTAGCCACAGCGTGGCGCAGGCATTCGGAATATCGACGACCCCGCTGATATGACCTTGAACCGGCGCAGTGCCGAGAATCGAATACGCCTGTGCGCCGGAGTAACCGAATTTCTTCAGGTATTCGATTGCGTTAAGACACGCCTGCCGATACGCAATATGCACGTCGAGGTAGTGCTGCTTGCCGCCTTCGTCAACCGAGATGCCTTCGAAGATCAGGTAGTCGTTGTAGTTCGGCGTAATCGGGCTCGGCTTGAAGATCGGGTTCTTGATACCGTACTTCTCCATGCCGCCCTTGATGAGCTCGACCTTCATATGCACCCAGCCGGCCATCTCGATGGCGCCGCAGAACGTGATCTCGCCATCGCCCTGGCTGAAGTGAAGGTCGCCGACCGACAGACCCGCGCCGTCCACGTACACCGGGAAATACACCTTCGAGCCGCGTGACAGGTCCTTGATGTCGCAGTTGCCGCCATGCTCGCGCGGTGGCACCGTGCGCGCACCGGTCGCGGCGGCCGCATCGCGGGCGTCGCCCTTGAGCTTGCCCATATGCGCGGTCGGCGCGAACGGTGCATTGGCGAGCGGAGGCACACGAGCCGGCTCAGTGGCGATCAACCCCGTTTCACGCTCGTTCCACGTTTCAAGCAATTTCGGATCGGGCAAGCAGCCGATCAGCCCCGGATGAATCAGCCCGGCGAAATTCACACCCGGAATATGACGCGAACTCGTATAGAGCCCGTGAAAATCCCAGATCGATTTTTGCGCCTGGGGAAAATGATCGGTCAGAAACCCGCCGCCATTCTTCTTGGAAAAGAATCCGTTAAAGCCCCAAAGGCTATCGGACTTCGCGCCGATGTCGAGCAGATCGACGACAAGCAAGTCGCCCGGCTCTGCACCCTTGACGCCCACCGGCCCCGACAGAAAGTGCACGATCGACAGATCGATATCCCGCACATCGTCGGCACTGTCGTTGTTCTTGATGAAGCCGCCGGTCCAGTCATACGTCTCGAGCACGAAGTCGTCGCCGGGATTGACCCAGCACGCCATCGGGATATCCGGATGCCAACGGTTATGCACCTGCTCGTTGTCGTACGCGGATTGATTGAGATCGACCTTGATCAAGGTATCGGGCATCGCACTCCCCTCCTTAGGGTGTTGTGAGCCGCCGGCCGCTTTGAATGCCGTACGGCGAATCGAATAGCGGGCTGAACAGCTACACAGACAGGTATTCGCGAATCTTTCCGGCATCGGCCGCATCGCGCGCGCTCTCGTGCACGAGCCTGCCGCCTTCGATGACAAACAGGCGATCGGCGACGTCGAGTGCAAAGCTCAACACCTGTTCCGACACCACGATCGTGATTTCTCGAAGCTTGCGGATTTCGTTGAGCGCCTTGGCGATGTCCTTGATGATCGACGGCTGAATCCCTTCAGTCGGCTCATCGAGCAGCAACACCTTGGGGTTGCTGACCAGCGCACGCGCAATCGCAAGTTGCTGCTGCTGACCGCCGGAGAGATTGCCGCCTTTACGGCGACGCATTTCGAACAAGACGGGAAACAGCGCGTAAATCTCTTCGGGAATCGTCTTGCTCTTCGCGGTCTCAAGGCCGGTCAGGATGTTTTCCTCGACGGTCAGCGTCGAAAAAATCTGACGACCCTGCGGCACGTAGGCAATGCCCTTGGCGACGCGCCGAAAGCTTTCGTCCTTCGACACATCGTGACCATCGACACTGACCGCTCCGCCCTTGAGCGGCAGGATGCCGATCAACGACTTGAACAGCGTGGTCTTGCCCATGCCATTGCGGCCCATGATGGCCACGGTCTCGTTGCGCGCCGCCTCGAAGGTGACGCCGTGGAGCGCTTCGCTCTGGCCATAGCTCACAAACACGTCATCGACTTTGAGCATGCACATCTCCTTAGGTAAAACGTCGGGCTTCGTTCACTGCGCACGTGGGTCAATGCGAATCAATGTCCGAGATACACGTCGATCACACGCTGGTCCGACTGCACCTGCTCCATGTTTCCCTCGGCAAGAATCTTCCCCTGATGCATGACGGTGACCTTGTGCGCGATCTGCTCGACGAACGCCATGTCGTGTTCAATGACGATCATCGAGCGATTGACACAGATGCGTTTGAGCAATTCGGCTGTGATCTCTCGCTCCTTGACGCTCATCCCCGCGATGGGTTCGTCGAGCATCAGGAGCTCGGGCTCCTGCATCAGCAACATGCCGATCTCGAGCCATTGCTTCTGGCCATGGGAGAGCAAGCCGGCTTCGGTATCGAGGTGCGAAGCCAGGCCGATTTCCTCGGCAACCGAACGCACACGGTCGCGCACGTCGTCATCACGTCGAAAGGCGAGCGCGCCGAACACGCCACGTCCGCGAGGAAACGACACTTCCAGGTTCTGAAATACGGAGAGGTTTTCGTAGATCGACGGCGTCTGAAACTTGCGGCCGATGCCTTTGCGAACGCGCAAGTATTCGGGCACGCGCGTCATCTCCTCGTTGCGGAACTTGATGCTGCCCTGGCTCGCACGGGTCTTTCCGCAGATCAGATCGAGCAACGTCGTCTTGCCTGCGCCATTCGGGCCGATCACGACGCGCAGCTCGTCGCGGTCGAGATAGAGATTCAGCGAGTCGATCGCTTTGAAGCCATCGAACGACACGGTCAGATCTTCGACCGCCAGCACGAAATCGGTATTGCTCATGGTGTGAGGTCCTCGGTACGGTACGGGGGTGCACGCTGCGTCGGCTGCTGCGAGCGATGCATCAATGCTGAGTCGTCGACCCGCGTTTCGATGCACTTCCGGACAGCCGTCGCGCAAGCCACCCCTTCACATGACTCTCGTACAGCCCTGCCAGCCCGTTCGGAAACGCCATGACCACGCCGATGAACAGCGCCGCCATCAGAAAGAGCCAGAGGTTGGGGAAACTCTCGGAGAAATACGTCTTGCCGAGATTGACGAGGATCGCGCCATAGACCGCGCCGACCAGCGACATGCGCCCGCCGACCGCCGCAAAGATCACCATTTCGATCGACGGCACGATGCCGACGAATGAGGGCGACATAAAGCCAACCTGCAGCGTGAACATCGCGCCCCCGACTGCGGCGAGCAGTGCCGCCAATGAGAACGCGAACACCTTGAACATCGCGACGTCGTAGCCCGAAAATCGAACGCGATCTTCCTTGTCGCGCATCGCCAGCAGCAGTGTGCCGAGCTTGCTTCGCTGCACCAGCCGGCAGCCGACAATCGCGCCGATCAACAGCACGGCGTTGACGAAATACAGAATGAGCTTGGCGCTATCCGTTCGAATGTCCCAGCCAAGCAGCGTGCGCAAATCGGTAATCCCGTTGACGCCGCCCGTATAACCCTGCTGGCCGATAATCAGCACAGACAGGATCAATGCGACGGCCTGCGTGATGATGGCGAAGTACACGCCGCCGACACGCCGCTTGAACATCGCAAAGCCAATGACGAACGCCAGCGCAGTCGGGATCACAAACGTCGCAGCAATCGCGAACGGCAGGAAATGAAACGGCTTCCACCAGAACGGCAACGCGGTCAGCTGATTCCAGTCCATGAAGTCCGGGATCCCTGGGGTCGACTGAATCTTCGTGCTGACCGGGTCTGACGCCTCGATCTTGAGGAACATCGCCATGCAGTACCCGCCCAGGCCAAAAAACACGCCCTGCCCGAGGCTCAGCACGCCGCCGTATCCCCACGCCATGACGAGGCCAATGGCGACGAAAGCGTAGGTCAGGTACTTGCCCATCAGATTCAGGCGGAAGACGTCGAGCGTCAGCGGAAACACGACGAGGATCACTGCGGCAAGCACGAAGACGCTCGCGTAGCCGCTCGTTGCGATCGAACGCCAGATCGTTGTCGCAGTGGGTGCGCCCGTGGTGCGCACAGGCATGGCGGGTTCAGTCATCGCTGCGCTCCGTGCCGTTGCCGGCTCTGGGTGTAACGGTTCCATAAAGGCCTCTCATTGGGTGACGCCGCCCCGCTATGCACGCCGCACCTTCGAAGCAAACAGCCCCTGCGGCCGCAGCATCAGGACGACCACGATCGTGAGAAGTGTCAATACCCGCGCCGACGAACCCGTCATGAAGAACTCGCTGATCGATTGCATCTGCGCGATACCGAACGCCGAAGCGACCGTACCGAGCAGACTGGCCGCGCCACCAAACGTGACGACGAGAAACGAATCGACGATATAAAGCGAACCGCTTGTTGGCCCGGTCGAGCCGATGGCCGTGAATGCGGCGCCCGCTACACCGGCCATCCCGCAACCGATCGCAAACGTGAAGCGGTCGGTGCGTCGCGTATCGATGCCGGTAGCGTTGGCCATCGGACGATTCGCCACCGTCGCGCGAACGCGCAGTCCCCAGCGCGATCGGTACAGCGCGAGCAGCAGACCGCCCGTCATCAGAATGGCCAGGCTCATCACGAACAGGCCGTTGATCGGAATATCCAGGCCTTGCGCAGGCGACCACGAACCCATGAGCCAGTCAGGCAGGGTCGGGCTCACTTCCTTCGGGCCGAACGTCGAGCGGAATACCTGCTGCATGCCGAGGCTCAGGCCCCATGTAGCAAGCAACGTATCGAGCGGACGCTTGTAGAGATGCCGGATCAGCGCCCATTCCGCAGCCCAGCCAACCAAAAAGGCCAGAAAGAAGGCCGCCACAATGGCGATCGGGAAATATAGCGGCGTAAAGCCGTGCCAGAAGTTGTCGGCAATCTGCGAGAACATGTAGATCGTGTAGGCCCCGATCGTCATGAATTCGCCGTGCGCCATGTTGATGACGCCCATCTGACCGAAGATCACGGCAAGGCCAAGGCCCATCAGCAACAACACGCTGAACGAGCTCAATCCCGCAAAGCCCTGCATCAGCGTGATATTCAGCATGTCTGAAGCGGACATCGTCGCCTCCCGAAGAAATAAGCTACTGCCTCGACAACACGTCTTGCTCGCAGCAAGAGGCAACCCATGACGGCACAGCACGGCGAGACACGGCACAAGACGACAAGAGGCGGTATGGAGGTCAGGACGCCTGCGGCGTCCTGACCGTGTCTCCCGCACTGCTTGCCTCACCGGACATGTGCAGCCTCACCGCTGCGCGACCTCGCTGCACGCGTTGAACGCATGTTCGCGATTGACCTGTTCGCCTGACCCGCTTGCGTCGCCTCGCGAAATCGACTGACCCGCACTCAATCCCCGACTTGCTCACGCATGCACAACCGCCGCGTGCGTTGTCCGTTCGAGCGTATGGCCAATCGCACGACCGCCATCCGACGTTGTGCGTTGTGAGTCGCGAGTCGTGCAACGCGACGCCCTGGATGCTTACTGATACCCCTTCGGGAACGGATTCGGTTCGATCAGATCCGGCGATTCCGCGACGACCTTGACCTGACCATCGGCCTGCCACTCACCAATCCGCGTACGGCTCCACAGGTGGTGGTTCGCGTGAATCTTCACGTAGCCTTCAGGCGCGGTCTTGAGTTCGATGCCCGGCGATGCGGCGACCACCTTGTCCACGTCGAAGCTGCCTGCCTTTTCGCACGCCGCCTTCCAGAGCCACGGGCCGAGATACGCCGCTTGCGTGACGTCGCCGATCACCGATTTCGGTCCGTATTTCGCCTTGAACGCCGACACGAATTTCTTGTTGTTGTCGTTGTCGAGCGACTCGAAGTACTTCATCGCCGAGTAGAAGCCCGCGACGTTTTCGCCGCCGATGCCGAGCACTTCGTCTTCGGTCACGGAAATGGTCAGCAGGAATTGCTTGTCCGCCGTGATCCCGGCTGCCTTGAGTTGCTTGTAGAACGCGACGTTCGAGCCGCCGACGATGATGGCGTAGATGCAATCGGGCTTCGCGATCTTGATCTTGTTGATCAGCGAATTGAAGTTCGTCGTGCCGAGCGGGTAATACTCTTCGCCGACGACCTTGCAGCCTTGCAGATGCTGCTCGATGTGCTTGCGCGCAATCTTGTTCGACGTGCGCGGCCAGATATAGTCCGAGCCGATCAGGAAGAACGACTTCGCCTTCTTCGTCTGATTCGCCCAGTTCAGGCCCCAGAGAATCTGCTGTGTGGCTTCCTGCCCCGTATAGAACACGTTCTTCGACTGCTCGAGACCTTCATAGAACGTCGGGTAATACAGCAGGCCGTTGTCGCGCTCGAAGATCGGCAAGACGGCCTTGCGCGATGCCGAGGTCCAGCAGCCGAACACGGCTGCGACGTGATCGTTCTCGAGCAACTTCTTCGATTTCTCGGCAAACGTCGGCCAGTCCGATGCACCGTCTTCCTGAATGATCTTGATCTGACGGCCAAGAATGCCGCCTGCTGCATTGATCTGCTCGATCGCGAGACGCTCGGCCTGGATCGAGCCGGTTTCCGAAATCGCCATCGTGCCGGTGGCTGAGTGAAGCTGGCCCACCGTGACTTCGGTGTCGGTCACCGCAAGGCCGGTCGTATTGATCTTGGCCGTCGGAAACTGTTGGGCCCATGCCATGGCGGGCACGGCGAGCGCAGGTGCGGCAGCGAGGCCCATCAGAATCTTGCGGCGGAGGATCGACGGCTGATCGTGCGTGTCGTTCTGATCGTTCGGATCGTTCTTGTCGTGCGCGGACATCGGATTCTCCTGGGTTCGTGTGGTCGGGCGACCCGTTCATGTCTTGCCGCCGGTGTCGTTGGAACGAAAGTTAGGGAATCAATATGTGTCCGCGAATACGTCACTTAACGTAGGGCGTTTCAAAAAACGGCTCTCTACAATCGCGTCCGCCTTCGCCTGCTGAGCGCGTCGATGCGTAGATGGAATGCAACTTGCATTTGCGCGAGGGAACTTCGCTTCTCGACTTCATAGGCGCGCCGATGCACCAAACGGATACATGTGGTCACGACGCAGCGAACTGCGGTGCATGCAAGGCATCGACGCGACAGGGATCGCCGCCCGCGCACGCCCCCGGCATGGCGGCGACCTCCGGCGCGAACCCGCGCCCGGCGTTGCCCGATCATCCACGCGCGGATGGCACCGCGGCGCCCGCATCGGGCACCCAGCGCATCGTCAAGATCCGGCGGGACTACAACGCGTGGGTTGCCGACGAAACGCTCGAGGACTATGCGTTGCGTTTCACGCCGCGCACATTTCGGCGCTGGACCGAGTTCCGTGTCGCCAACACGGCGATCGGTGCGATTTCGTTCCTCGCGCTCGAGGCGATCGGTGGAACGCTCGTCGTCAATTACGGATTCAGTAATGCGGTGTGGGCCATCCTCGCGGTCTCGGTGCTGATCTTTCTGACCGGCCTGCCCATCAGCTACTACGCTGCGCGATTTGGCGTCGATATGGATCTGCTGACGCGCGGCGCGGGCTTCGGTTACATCGGCTCCACCGTCACGTCGCTGATTTACGCCATCTTCACTTTTATTTTCTTCGCGCTCGAATCGGCGATCATGTCGCTCGCGCTCGAGTTGTACTTCGCCATACCGCTGCCGATTGCCTATATCGTCAGCGCGCTCGTCGTGATCCCGATCGTGACGTTCGGCATTACGCTGATCAATCGGCTACAGGGATGGACCCAGCCGCTGTGGGTCGCATTGCTGGTTGCGCCCTACGCCGCCGTGTTCTGGAAAGAGCCGCATCTGCTCTCACAGTGGGCAAGCTTTGGCGGTATGGCTGCCGACGGCCACTCATTCAACCTGTTGGCTTTCGGTGCGGGATGCACCGTCGCATTCTCACTCGTGGTGCAGATCGGCGAGCAAGTCGATTTTCTGAGGTTTCTTCCGCCCAAGACGCGCCACAACCGCGTGAAGTGGTGGCTTGCCCTTCTCGCAGCCGGGCCCGGCTGGATCGTGCCCGGTGCACTCAAGATGCTTGGCGGCGCGCTGCTGGCCTTCCTCGCAATCCAGCACGAAATCGATCCGGCGCGTGCGGTCGAACCGACGCAAATGTATCTGGTCGCGTATCAATACGTTGTGCATTCGCCCGAGATTGCGCTTGCAGCCATGACCCTGTTCGTCATCGTGTCGCAGATCAAGATCAACGTCACAAACGCTTACGCGGGGTCGCTCGCATGGTCGAACTTCTTTGCGCGGCTCACGCATAGTCATCCGGGCCGAGTGGTCTGGCTGGTTTTCAATGTGCTGATTGCGCTGCTGCTCGTCGAAATGGGCGTGTTCGCCGTGATCAGCAACGTGCTCGCGCTGTACGCCAACGTTGCCATTGCATGGATCGGCGCGCTCGTCGGCGATCTCGTGATCAACAAGCCGCTCGGGTATAGCCCAAGCTACGTCGAGTTCAAGCGCGCGCATCTGTACGACATCAATCCTGTCGGCGTCGGCGCGATGCTGATTGCGTCGGTCGCCGCCGTGCTGTCGCATTCAGGCTGGTTCGGCATCACGGCCGAAGCACTTTCGCCGTTTATCGCGCTGCTCACCGCATTCGTCTGTGCGCCCCTGATCGCGATCGTTACACGTGGCAAGTACTACCTCGCACGTGATGACAGCACGCTCGAATCGGGAGCGAACCTGCGTTGCGTCGTGTGCGCGAACGAGTTTGAGCGGGAAGATATGGCGCACTGCCCGGCCTACGCGGGATCGATCTGTTCACTGTGCTGCTCGCTGGATTCGCGTTGCAACGATGTCTGCAAGCCTGGCGCAAAGATGTCGGAGCAGCTCAATCGGGCGATCAAGTCGCTCTTCCCGAAGGTTCGGCTCAACGCGGCGGCGATGCGGCTCGCGCGCTACACGACCGTGTTGCTCATCGTGCTCGGCTTGCTCGGCGGCGTGCTGTATCTGGCCTGGTATCAGAGCGCACACAACCTCGACGAAAGCGCGACACTCGCACGCGCAGCACTGCTGCGTGGCTACGTGACCGCGTTTTTTGCGCTTGCACTCGTCGGCTGCATCGGGGTCTGGTGGCTCGTCCTCGCCAATGAAAGCCGCAAGGTCACGCAGGAAGAGTCGGCACGGCAGACCGAGTTGCTGATGCAGGAAATCGAAGCGCACCGAAGGACCGATGCAGCGCTCCAGCAGGCCAGCGCCGCCGCAGAATCCGCAAACCGCGCAAAGAGCCGTTACGTCACCGGCCTGAGCCACGAACTGCGCACACCGCTCAACAGCATTCTCGGCTACGCGCAATTGCTGCTGCAAAACCCACCCTCGCTGCCGACACCCCAACGCAACGCCGTCGCGACGATCCATCGCAGCGGTGAGCACTTGCTCGCACTCGTCGATGGCTTGCTCGATGTCGCACGCATCGAAGCGGGCAAGCTTCAGCTCAACGTCAGCGAAGTCGCGTTCCCGGCTTTTCTCGATGCATTGTCGGCGATGCTCGGACCGCAAGCGAGCAACAAAGGACTTCATTTCGCCCTGCATAGCCAGGGACGCTTGCCTGAAGTCATCCGGGCCGATGAAAAGCGCGTCAGGCAAATCCTGATCAATCTGATCGGCAATGCAATCCGGTTTACTTCGTCGGGCTCGGTCAGCGTACTCGTCTCGTACGCATGGGAAACGGCCACCTTTGAGATTGCGGACACCGGTCCGGGCATGCCGAGCGGCGAGCTCGAACGCTTGTTCCTGCCATTCGAGCGCGGTGCGGCTGCACGCGACAACGATCATGGCGCGGGTCTCGGGCTCACGATCTGCCGGATGTTGACCGAACTCATGGGTGGCAATCTCGATGTCGACAGCGAGCCCGGCAAAGGGACCCGATTCATTCTCAAGCTGTTCTTGCCCGAGGTCCGTGCGCCGCAGTGGCTTGCAGGCCGCTCCCTGCATGTCATGGGCTATCGCGGAGAACCCCGTACGATACTGGTGGTCGACGATCTCGCCGATCAGCGGAGAATCGTGACGAGTGCGCTCGAGCCGCTCGGCTTCAAAGTCATCGAGGCAGCAAGCGGCCCCGCCGCGCTTCATTGGCTCGCGATGGAGACGGCCGACCTCATCGTCATGGACGTCTCGATGCCCGCGATGGACGGCTTCGAAGCCAGCCAGCTCATCCGCGCCAACCGTCTATCGACTGCACCCATTCTCGTTCTGTCGGCCAACGCATTTGCGGACGATCGAGAGAAAGGCGCGGTCGCAGGATGCGACGACTACCTGGCCAAGCCACTGCATATTCCGTTGCTGCTCGACAAGATCGCTGCACTGCTCGAGCTCACATGGATCGACCCCATTTCCCTCGACCCCGATGCCCTCGCTTCCTGAAGACAAGCCGATCATCCTGATCGTCGACGACACGCCCGACAACCTCGCACTGCTGTCCGATACGCTGCAATCGGCCGGATACGCGGTTCTAATGGCGCTCGACGGTGCCTCTGCGATCGATCGTCTTGCATTGATCACGCCAGATGCCGTCCTGCTCGATGCCATGATGCCCGGCATGGACGGCTTCGAGACGTGCAGGCTCATCAAACAGGATCTTCGCTACCAACACCTGCCTATCATCTTCATGACTGCGCTGACGGAGAGCGAGCATGTCGTGCAGGGCTTCCGCGTCGGCGGAGTGGACTACGTGACCAAGCCCGTCAGACCCAGTGAAGTGGTCGCACGCATTGCAGCGCATGTCCAGCGATCGCAAGCACAACGGCAGGCCGATCTCGTGCTCGAAATGGGCATGAAGGCCGCGCTGATCGCGCGGAGCTCGGGCGAAATCGTCTGGCAGAGCGATCTGGCGCGACAGAGGTTGACGCTCGGGTGGCAGGCCGAGCCTCCGATCGCCGCCGCTTCCGATCGTGCATCAGAGATCACGAAGTCGAACGAAGGCCATCGTTCCGTCACTGCACTTCCGGCGCCGTTGGGAGAATGGCTTCAGCGCTGGATTGCCGAGGGCGCGGATACGCAGGTCAGTCTCGAACGCGTACACGGCGGCGTGCGTCGCATCGTGCGCGTGTTGGGTCGCGCCTCTCGTGGCGATTGGGTGATGCTGATCGACGAATATGACGACACCGCGCAGGCGATCGATCTCTCGACGCGCTTTGGCCTCACTGCACGCGAAGCGGAAGTGTTGCTCTGGCTCTCGCGCGGCAAGACGAATCGCGATATCAGCGACATCGTCGGCATGGCCCCGCGCACGGTCAACAAACACCTCGAACACATCTTCGCCAAGCTCAACGTCGAAACGCGCGCTGCCGCAACGGCCATCGCGATCCAGGCGAGCGGTCGGTAGGCAACCGGCTTAAGTACCGATCGTCACCGAGAACTCAAAGAACGGCGCCTTCGATCCGTTCGGCACAGCGGCGCGCCACGGCTTGCCAAAGGTGCCCTGAGCGCTCACGTATCGCGCGAACTGGAATCGCAGGCCGACGCCCGTGCTGAGCAATGTACTCGTGCCCGGTTCTGCGGGTTCATCGATGCTGTTCCACGCGTGGCCGGAATCCATGAATACGAAGGGTTGCCAAACCGCATGGGTCGTGCCGATGGGTAGCGCCGGTGTGCGCAGTTCGGTTTGCAGATTCCATCCGCGATCGCCGAGCACCGTGTAAGGATCGTAGCCGCGCACACTGCCCTCGCCGCCCAGTCCGAGTTCTTCGCTCGGTAACAGCGTGTCGTGCGTCCACTGAAGCAGCCCTTTCACCATCACCGACCAGCCTGAGTCGAACACGAGATCGCGCTGTGCCGACAGCTGGAAATACGAGTACCGCGCGGTCGCGCCGTGTCGTGAGGCCTCGAATGCCTCATCGTTGTTGTCGCCATCGAGACTGCCCGGGCTCACGACGGCCAATGCATTGGCGTGCGTCTGGCCCAGTGAATCGTCGTGGCTGACGTCGTAGTTCGCGAGGAACTGGTGAATATGGGTGTTCGAGTTGAACACCTGCACGCCGCCGAATTCCAGGTTGTTGTTCGAGCGCTTGAAGTCATAACCGAATTGCGCCTGTTGCTTCCAGCCCAGGATCTGCGGAAGCAGCCAGTCGTAACGCAAGCTGATCTGCGCCGAAATGCCGTCCTGCGCGAAGTCGCCGTTGACGCCGGGTGCGCTCTGCGCATACACACCAAACACCTCGACGCGGTCGTGCCATGGCAACGGCGCGACGTAGCTCAGCGCATTGGCAAGGAACCGCTGCCGTCCCGATTGGCCGTCGATGGATGGATGACTTCCGAAGACGTCGTTGCTTGTCGTGAGCTGCCATGCAATCTGCTGATCAAGCCCAAACAGATTGCCGTAGTCCGCGCCAAACGAATAGCGTTCGCGGCCAAGCTGCGGAACGCCTTCATTGTCGAAGCCCGCACTCACTCGCCACGGTGCGCGATCGTCGGTTTGCAGCACGACATCCGTTGTATTGGGCGCACTACCCGCCGCGTAGACGACGTCGACGTGCCGATACGGGTTGTCGTTAAGAAGCGTCAGCCCGATATCGACGTCGCTTTGGCGAATGAATTGGCCTGCCTTGAGTGGCATCTCGCCGACGAGCAGCGCGCTGGAGAAATACTGATTCCCGCTCGCACGGACTTCCCCAAGATGGAATTCGGCGATCGCGATACGCACGACACCATCGGTCACATCCTGTTCAGGCAAGTACACATCGACGAGCGGCTGCCCCGCTTCTCGATAGCGTTGAATGATCGCGCGCCGGATCTCGGCGATCCGGCCAAACGTCAGCGGCTTGCCGAGGTCGTCGTCGAACCGGTGAAGAAAAGCATCATCGAGCAACGGCAATCCGGATGCGGTGACACCGGGCGAGCGCGGTTCGGGCGGCGCGTTACCGCCTGCCCGGGTCACTGCGACAAAGGTCAGGCCGCGCAGGGACGTGACAGCCACCTGAGCCGCATTCTCGGGCGGCTGCGCCGGTGCCTGCGAAACCACGCCACCGCCTTGCGAGGGCGGCGGCGTCGGTGCGACATCCCGGTACGATTGCGCGTACGCAGGCGAGACCGTCGCACCGAGGGCGACGTATGCCGCCACGGCGCGTGCAACGCGTTTCACTCGCGTCTGCACGCGATACCGGGCCGGCTTATGAGGGAGCAGTTGGGAACGCATCAAGCCATTCACTGACCCGGTTACGGCGAGACGGACGTAACAATCGTCCCGTTATTCTCGCCGGCAATCTCGCCGCGCGGATTCGTCGGCGTGCCGGTGCCGATCCCCGTGACCGTGCTCGACGAGTTTTCGATCAGGCCATTGTTGATCCCGACCAGGCCTCCTCCCGCAACGACAGCCGGACTCCACGTCACGCTACCCGAGGTGAAGCTATTGACGATCGTGCCGTCGTTGATCCCGGCGAGCACACCTGCGGCGTTGTACGCAGCGCCCGTATTGTTCTGCGCGTTCGTGACGCCCAGGTTCCGGACCACGCCCGTCGTGCCGATCTCGCCAAACAGGCCGTAGTTCGCCGGGGGTGTAGCAGTCGTCGGCGCGTAGACCGTATCGATCGTATGACCGAGGCCGTCAAACTGCCCTGTGAAGGGCGTATCGGCGCTGCCGATCTGGCCAATCTGGAAGGGGTTGAACGACTGCGTCGGATCGAGCCGGTCGATCAGGTCGATCCCGAGCGCGTAGTTGCCCGCGAGGTTGTTCGACACGTTCTTCAGGTCGGTCAGCGAATTGACGAGCTCGTAAGCCGTGATCTGGTCGACGAGCCCGCTTCCGGCCGGCGGCGTCCACGCAGCATTCGACAGTTCGGTCCCCGGCGTAAAGCTGCCGTTCATGTCGTACATCATGGCCACGTTGCCCGTGCTGTGCGACCAGTCGATGGTGCCGAAATTGGCCACGCCGCCGCCGTTGTCGAGCGCGCTGCGATCTGCACGCAGGGTCAGGTTCCCGGTGCCTGTGTTTTGCACGGTGACGTTGGGATCAATGATCACCGAGTGTTCCGCGTTGATCGCCAGCGAAGCGCCGCCCGTCCACTCGACATTCGACAACACGTTCACATTGCCGGACGAACCGGTCGCCGTGGTGATCACGTTGATCGATGTGCCGGCGTCGAGGCTGCGTTCAAGCGTGGCCGCCGTCGCGTCGTCGATCTTGAAGACAGGGGTCGTCAGCAGCCAGTTTCCGGCGAGCACTGTCGCAGTCCCGAGCGACAACGTCGTCGAGTTGGTCTCGACCGTTCCGGCAGTCCCGTCGACGTTGGACGCCTCGATCGTGCCGCTCGTCGCACTGACCTTGCCCTGTTCAGCCACGAGCCAGATGTGACCGTCGCGCGTGGCCGTGCCGTTGGCGCGAATCGCCGCATTGTTGCCGGCGAGCGCATAGACGTTGCCGTCCGCCGCCGCGAGGTTGGCTTGCGCGGCAGTGATCGTGCCGAAGTTCATGACACTTCCGCCACTGCCGACCTGCACCGACACCTGCGAGCCCGTGGACGAATCCTTGAGCAGCACTTGCTGTCCGGTGGCCATTTCGACGGTGCCGTTCGGCGCGTCGATCGTCCCTTTGTTGACCGCTGTCGTGCGCGCGATCAGGAACACGTCACCCGATGCGGAGTGAATCGTGCCGAGGTTGGTCACGCTGACATCGGAATTGCCGCTCAGTGTCAACGCGCCGCCCTGCATGAACGCGTTGTTGTCGACATCGAGCGTCGATGCGACGAACCGGCCGCCCGTGCTGACGACACCTGTCGGTCCGACGACGATGCCCTGCGGGTTGATCAGGTACACGCTACCGGTAGCCGACAACCGACCGATGATGGTCGATGCGTTCCCACCCGTGACACGGTTCAGCGTTGCGCCCGAACCGTTATTGAACATGACGGTGTTGCCGTTGCCGATGGAGAAGCTGTTCCAGTCGACGATGCCGCGCTGCGAGGTCTGGGTGATCGTCGTCGCAAACGGTGCCGTGGCAATCGAGCCCGAGCCTGCGACGAAGTGTCCGCCGGTCGGCAAGCCCTCGGCATGCGCATGCGGGCACGCCCAGAAAGCGAGCGCCAGCGTCACGAGCGCAGAGATCGTTGTGCGGTGCGCGCGAAACTCGGCGCCGCGCGATGTCGACGCGGACACGGCCCATTGCGCGCGGCCTTGTTGACGCCATCGGATCGGACCTGCATGCAAAGGTCGAAATGCGCGCCATTCCGACGGCGACTCGCTTAGCGCAATTGCTAACGACTCCGTATCGTTAAGTACGGTCATGGTTGTCCCCTCCGGGCGTCCGCCCGCGTCAAGAAAGTGTGTTGTGCGTTACCTCATTACATTTCGCGTAATACATGCTGGATGTAAACACGCGTGACACGACGCCAAAACCTAGCCAAGCGACGCCAACGCGGCGAGCACGCAACACGGTGCAGAGCAGCAAAGGTTTGCGTGTCGCAAGGGGGACGGGGATGGGACTGAAACACATATTTCGCACTACGACCGGCTTATGTGCGGTACCGCACTGACACGCGAGAGACATACTGCTTTCCCGAGTGAAACTCCGCCGCTCACAGACCGTAGAAACAAAGAGAGCCACTCTATGAGTGGCTCTCTTTTTTGATGAACTCAACGCGACGTGTCATCGCGTTGAGTTCATCATCACGACCTCGATTACAACTGCGGATTCAGCTTGTCGGTCTTTGATTGCAGGCGATTCAACGCTGCAATATAGGCCTTCGCCGATGCGGCGACGATATCCGGGTCGGTGCCCACGCCGTTGACGATGCGGCCGCTCTTCGACAGGCGCACCGTCACTTCGCCCTGGGCCTGCGTGCCGTTCGTGATCGCATTCACCGAGTACAGGATCAGTTCCGCGCCGCTGCTGACCTTGCTCTCGATGGCATTGAGCGTCGCATCGACCGGGCCATTGCCGTCGCTGTCGCCCGTGACTTCGGAGCCGTCGATCGAGAACACGATCTTCGCGTGCGGACGCTCACCCGTTTCCGAGTGCTGCGACAACGATACGAAGCTGAAGTGTTCCTTCTGATGGGCCGCAGCCGCTTCATCCGAGACAATCGCAACGATGTCTTCGTCATAGATCTCGGCCTTCTTGTCGGCCAGATCCTTGAAGCGTACGAACGCGGCGTTCAGATCGGCTTCGCTTTCGAGTTCGACGCCCAGCTCGGTCAAGCGCTGCTTGAACGCGTTGCGGCCCGACAATTTGCCCAGCACGATCTTGTTCGTTGACCAGCCCACGTCTTCCGCACGCATGATCTCGTACGTGTCACGCGCCTTGAGCACGCCGTCCTGGTGAATGCCCGACGCGTGCGCAAATGCATTCGCACCGACCACGGCCTTGTTCGGCTGCACGACAAAGCCCGTGACTTGCGACACCATCTTCGACGCCGGCACGATCTGCGTCGTGTCGATGCCAAGTTCAAGGCCGAAGTAGTCCTTGCGGGTCTTCACGGCCATCACGATTTCTTCGAGCGACGTATTGCCCGCGCGCTCGCCGAGACCGTTGATCGTGCACTCGACCTGACGCGCACCACCGATCTGCACGCCGGCCAGCGAATTCGCCACGGCCATGCCGAGGTCGTTGTGGCAGTGCACCGACCAGACTGCCTTGTCCGAATTGGGCACGCGCTCGCGCAGCGTCTTGACGAGATTGCCGTACAGCTCGGGCACGCCGTAGCCGACGGTATCCGCGATATTGATCGTGGTCGCCCCTTCCGCGATCACGGCTTCGAGCACGCGGCACAGGAAGTCGAGATCCGAACGGCTGCCGTCTTCAGGCGAGAACTCGACGTTGTCGGTGAACTTGCGTGCGAAACGCACGGCGTTGCGCGCCTGTTCGAATACCTGATCCGGCGACATACGGAGCTTCTTCTCCATATGCAGCGCCGACGTCGCGATAAACGTATGAATGCGCTTGTTGTCCGAGTCGGCCAGGGCATCCGCAGCGCGCTGAATATCCTTGTCGTTCGCACGTGCCAGCGAGCACACCGTCGAGTCGCGCACGATTGAAGCGATCGCCTTGATGGCTTCGAAGTCGCCCGGCGAGCTCGCCGCAAAACCGGCTTCGATCACATCGACCTTCAGGCGCTCGAGCTGCTTGGCGATGCGGATCTTTTCGTCCTTCGTCATCGACGCGCCCGGCGACTGTTCGCCATCACGCAACGTCGTGTCGAAAATAATCAGTTTCTCTGCCATGGTGTGGGGTCCTCGGTACTGCCAATATCAGGAGTGTAGGCGCCGCATGGCGCCGTTATGCACAAAACGCGCAGACCTCGCGCCCTCATCGAGCTTTGAGTCAGCGGTCGGTCACGCCGCGCGCCGGATTAGGCCGGCCGCGCAAAAGCTGATAGGCCCAGTAGACATAGCCCGACAGGCCATACAGGACGAACAAGCCGAACAGCATGATCGGCGGGTCCGACGACACGGCGACGAACGCGACGACCACCAGCAGCAACACGCCAAACGACACCCGGTGGCGAACGTTGAATGCCTTGCCGCTGTAGAACGGCGCATTCGACACCATCGTCACGCCCGCATAGACCGTCAGCGTGAACGCGACCCAGGGCAACCAGACCAGATTGACCGGAACACGATTGTCGATGGCGAGCCAGACGAAGCCGGCGATCAGCGCCGCCGATGCCGGGCTCGGCAGGCCCTGGAAGAAACGCTTGTCGACCACGCCGATATTCGCGTTGAACCGCGCAAGACGCAGCGCCGCACCTGCGCAATAGACAAACGCTGCAAGCCAGCCCCAGCGCCCGAGATCGCGCAGGATCCATTCGTAGATGACCAGCGCCGGCGCGACGCCGAACGAGACCATGTCCGACAGGCTGTCGAACTGCTCGCCGAACGCACTCTGGGTTTTGGTCATGCGCGCGACGCGACCGTCCATGCCGTCGAGCACCATGGCCGCAAAGATCGCGATGGCCGCGATCTCGAATCGCACGTTCATCGCCTGAACGACGGCGAAGAAGCCGCAAAACAGCGCGGCCGTCGTGAAGGCGTTGGGCAGCAGATAAATGCCGCGCCGCCGCAAAAACTGCTGACGCTTGTCACGCAGACTCGTGACTTTGGACGTATCGACCGCGGCGGCCTGGTTGCGCCGGAACGGACGCGGAATATGCGACGCGGACTTCGCACGCGGGCGGCGTTTCATGGCAGGCATCGAGTTCTCCGTTTCGGGTTGACGATGCAGCGCACTCAGACTTGCTCGGCGAGTTCAGCGAGCACGGTCGACGAAGCAAACACCTTTTCGCCGATCGCCACGCGGGGCCGGCTGCCGATCGGCAGGTAGACGTCCACACGCGACCCGAATCGGATAAACCCGTAGCGCTGACCGCGCGTGAGCGGCTCACCGACACGGACATAGCAAAGAATGCGCCGTGCCACGAGTCCAGCGACCTGCACGGCCGTCACGGTGTGACCGGAAGCGGTCGCAATCACGAGGGCGTTGCGCTCGTTCTCGAGCGACGCCTTGTCGAGCGCGGCATTCAGGAACGCGCCCGGAAAATACTCGGCCTTCGTCACGGCGCCGTCGACGGGCGAACGCTGCGAGTGCACATTGAACACGTTCATGAATACGCTGATCTTGAGCGCTTCACGATCGGCGTACGGGTCGCGGCTCGTCTCGACCGCGACGATGCGGCCGTCAGCCGGGCACAGCACGGCATTGGGCTGGGCGGGGATCGGGCGCGGCGGGTCGCGGAAGAACTGCAGCACGAAGATCGTCAGCAGCCAGAAAGGCAGCGACCAGCCGAAGCCGGCGGCGATCATGATGATCAGCGAAAGCACGACGGCGATTGCAATAAACGGCCAGCCTTCGCGGGCGATGATCGGATGCGGATAATTCATGAAAAAATGGACCGAACGGAAACCGCTAGGATAGCAAAAGCCGCCCGTTGCCTGACGCAAACGGGCGGCCCAATCTCGCGAACCGCCCTTTTCGGGGCGGTCCGTGCATCACAAACAGCTTAGTTCTTCGTCTGGTCGACGAGCTTGTTCTTCGCGATCCACGGCATCATCGCGCGCAGCTTCTCACCGACTTGTTCGATCTGGTGATCGGCCGTCAGGCGGCGACGCGATTGCAGCGTCGGCGCGCCAGCGCGGTTTTCGATGATGAAGCTCTTCGCGTACTCACCCGTCTGGATGTCGCGCAGCACGTCCTTCATGACCTTCTTCGTGTCTTCCGTCACGACACGCGGACCCGTCACGTACTCGCCGTATTCGGCGTTGTTCGAGATCGAGTAGTTCATGTTGGCGATGCCGCCTTCATAGATCAGGTCGACGATCAGCTTGAGTTCGTGCAGGCATTCGAAGTACGCCATTTCCGGGGCATAGCCCGCTTCAACCAGCGTTTCGAAGCCGGCCTTGATCAGCTCGACCGTACCGCCGCACAGCACGGCTTGTTCGCCGAACAGGTCGGTTTCCGTTTCTTCACGGAAGTTCGTTTCGATCACGCCGGCACGGCCGCCGCCGTTGGCTGCCGCATACGACAGCGCGACGTCACGAGCCGAACCCGACTTGTCCTGATGAACGGCGATCAGGTGGGGCACGCCGCCACCTTGCGAGTACGTCGAACGCACGGTGTGACCCGGCGCCTTCGGCGCGATCATGATCACGTCGAGGTCGGCACGCGGAATGACCTGGCCGTAGTGCACGTTGAAGCCGTGTGCGAAGGCGAGCGCTGCGCCGTTCTTGATGTTGGCTGCGACGTCCTTGTTGTACACCTCGGCGATCTGCTCGTCGGGCAGCAGCATCATGACGACGTCGGCGTTCTTGACCGATTCAGCGACTTCCTTGACCGTCAGGCCGGCGGCTTCTGCCTTGCCCCACGACGCACCGCCCTTGCGCAGGCCGACCGTCACGTGCACGCCGCTGTCCTTCAGGTTTTGTGCGTGAGCATGGCCTTGCGAACCGTAACCGATGATCGTGACTTGCTTGCCCTTGATCAGCGAGAGATCGGCGTCTTTGTCGTAGTAAACCTTCATGATCTGTTCCTTTGCTATTTTCAAATGAATCAAACTTGCCGCCAGCCGCGCGGGATGCCTGATACCGCCAGCGCCCAGGCCGCCGGGCCGGCGCTTGTCAAACCTTCAGGATCCGCTCTCCGCGGCCGATGCCCGAACTGCCGGTGCGAACGGTTTCGAGAATCGCGGTCGAATCGAGACCTTCGATGAACGCGTCGAGCTTGTCGGCAGCGCCGGTCAGCTCGATCGTGTACGTCTTTTCGGTCACGTCGATGATGCGGCCGCGGAAAATGTCCGCCATCCGCTTCATTTCTTCACGCTCCTTGCCGACCGCACGTACCTTGATCAGCATGAGCTCGCGCTCGGTATGCGCACCTTCGGTCAGGTCGACGACCTTGACGACTTCAATCAGACGGTTGAGGTGCTTGGTGATCTGCTCGATCACGTCGTCGGAGCCGATCGAGACGATCGTCATCCGCGAGAGCGAGCGGTCTTCGGTCGGGGCGACCGTCAGCGTTTCGATGTTGTAGCCACGTGCCGAGAACAGGCCCACGACGCGCGATAACGCGCCCGGTTCGTTCTCGAGCAGCACGGAAATAATGTGTCTCATGATGTGCGCTTGCTTCTTTCCTGAGTGTCTCTGACCGATGTCGCATGACATCGGTCGATTCCGCTGCCCGGTTCCTGTTCATCCCAGCCGCTGCGCGCTTTTGTGTTCCTTGTGGGAACACCGCAAACGCAAGCCGGAATGCACACCGGGGAACGTGAAGCTCGCTGTTCGGGTCCCGCGAGTCGTAGCCCTGACGCCGTTGCCGTTCGCCTTCGATCGTTGATCGAACGCGTCGGCCCCGACCCACGCCTACGCCTGCCTTCCCCTTGTCCGCGCGCATGCGACACGCGGACAACAGCCAACCTCACGCCTGATCAGCGGGCGCTTACAGATCTTCCGAACCGAGCAGCATCTCGGAGATGCCCTTGCCGGCCTGAACCATCGGCCAGACGTTTTCGGTCGGATCGGTCTGGAAATCGAGAAATACCGTCCGGTCCTTGAGCCGCAGTGCTTCGCGCAGCGCCGGTTCAACATCGGCCGTTTTCTCGACGCGGATCCCGACGTGGCCATAGGCCTCGGCGAGCTTCACGAAGTCGGGCAACGCATCCATGTACGAATGCGAATAGCGCTTGTTGTACTCGAGCTGCTGCCACTGGCGGACCATGCCCAGATAGCGGTTGTTCAGCGAGATGATCTTGATCGGCGTCTCGTACTGCTTGCAGGTCGAGAGCTCCTGGATACACATCTGAATCGACCCTTCGCCCGTGATGCAGACGACTTCGTCGTTCGGATGCGCCATCTTGACGCCCATCGCCGCCGGCAGACCGAAGCCCATCGTGCCGAGACCGCCCGAGTTGATCCAGCGGCGCGGCTTGTCGAACGGGTAGTACTGCGCCGCCCACATCTGGTGCTGGCCGACGTCCGAGCAGACGAACGCATTGCCGCCGGTCAGCTCATGGAGCTTTTCGACCACGTATTGCGGCTTGATGATTTCGCTCGTGCGGTCGAACTTCAGGCAATCGCGCGCACGCCATTGCTCGATCTGCGACCACCATTCGGCGAGGGCCTTGCGGTCCGGGCCGTGCTGTGCCGTCTGCAGTTGCTCGATGAGTTCCTTGAGCACTTCCTTGACGTCGCCGACGATCGGAATATCGACCTTCACGCGCTTCGAAATCGACGACGGGTCGATATCGACGTGCACGATCTTGCGCGGCGTCGAGGCGAAGTGCGCCGGGTTGCCGATCACACGGTCGTCGAAGCGCGCACCGATCGCGAGCAGCACATCGCAGTTCTGCATCGCCATATTGGCTTCATACGTCCCGTGCATGCCGAGCATGCCGAGGAACTTGCTGTCGCTCGCGCGATAGCCGCCAAGACCCATCAGGGTGCTCGTGACCGGGAAGCCCAGCAGATCGGCAAACTGATTCAGTTCGCGTGCGGCGTCGGCGAGGATGATGCCGCCGCCGGTATAGATATACGGACGCTTCGCTTGCAGCAGCAGGCTGACCGCCTTGCGGATCTGGCCCGAATGACCCTTGGTAATCGGGTTGTACGAGCGCAGCGCGAGCTGCTTCGGGTAATCGAACCGGCACGGCGTCTTCGACACATCCTTCGGAATGTCGATCAGCACCGGGCCCGGACGACCCGTGCGCGCGATAAAGAAGGCTTTCTTGACAGTAGCGGCGAGGTCGCGCACGTCCTTCACGAGGAAGTTGTGCTTGACGCACGGACGCGTGATACCAACCGTGTCGCATTCCTGGAATGCGTCCTGGCCGATCGCTGCCGTGGGGACTTGACCACTGATGACGACAAGCGGAATCGAATCCATATAGGCCGTCGCGATGCCCGTGACTGCGTTCGTCACGCCGGGACCCGAGGTCACCAGACAGACGCCGACCTTGCCGGTCGATCGCGCATAGGCATCCGCGGCGTGAACGGCCGCCTGCTCGTGGCGCACGAGCACGTGATGGATCTTGTCCTGCTTGTAGAGTTCGTCGTAAATGTAGAGAACTGAGCCGCCCGGATAGCCCCAGATGAATTCGACTTGCTCTTCGGCAAGGGCCTTCATCAGGACTGTAGCCCCGATCGATTCACCGGCATTTTCGCGGGGATCGTGGGCAGGCGTTTCCGACGTGGAGAATTCCGCGCTGGGCATATTCATTCATTCACCTTTCAAATTTTCGGCAAAAAATTGATCGGGTGCTCTCCCCTCGTGCTTGTGGCCCGGGTTCAAGCTGCGCGTCAAACTGGCAGGCGGGCCTCGTAAGCTCGCCCCTGTAAGACAGGTACGGTTTGTTTCGAACCGTGGAGGCTACCTGCTCAGCCCGCCTGCGGTCAAGCACAAATCTGCATCGCGCACGCATCTTGCCGGGACTCAAAGCAAGATAAATCGAAAGCGATCTGAAGGCTTGCGCTTAGCGATCAGGCCCCTCTGGCTCGCCGATTCCGGCCATTTCACCTAAGGGTCCGCTTTTTTTGCTAGGATTCGCGGGTTTTTACCCACTCATCTTACGGACGATTTCGGGGCGCGCCACGCGCTCGCCCTTCCCCGGATGGCATCAGACAAGGAACTGGCCGACTTTCTGGCAAGCGTCGAACGCAGGGCGTTCAAGCACGCTGCCTTCGCGGTGCGCGACGACGATGCTGCGCTCGACATCGTTCAGGATGCGATGATCAAGCTCGCGGAAAAGTACGGCGACAAACCGGCTGCCGAACTGCCCATGCTGTTCCAGCGGATCCTGCAGAACTGCCAGCACGACTACTTTCGTCGTCAGAAGGTTCGCAATACATGGATCAGCCTATTTTCTTCGTTCGGTAATAATAGTGAAGATGACGACTTCGATCCGCTCGAAACCCTTGCCAGTCAGGACGAGTCTACTCAGCGCCTGAGCAGCGAGACCGAAGTCGAGCGTGCGCAGGTGCTGCAGATGATCGACGATGAGATTCAGAAACTCCCGGCACGTCAACGCGAGGCCTTTTTGATGCGTTACTGGGAGGATATGGATGTAGCCGAGACTGCTGCGGCGATGGGATGCTCCGAAGGAAGCGTGAAAACGCACTGTTCGCGAGCCACTCACACGCTGGCCCAGGCTCTCAAGGCAAAAGGGATCACGTTATGAACTCCACTCTCGAAACAAGGGAAATCGAATTCGCGCACGCCGTGCGTCGTGCGCTCGATGAAAGTGTTGCCGAGCTGCCCGCCCCGGCGCTCGAACGGCTTGCGGCCGCCCGTGCCGCGGCACTCGCACGAAAAAAGCCTGAAACGGTCGAAGTCCCGGTGTTCGCACCGGTGCTGGCTGGCGCTTCGGCCGCAGGCTCGATCGGCGGCATGGAATCGCCTTCCGCGCCGCATCACCGCTCGGGTCGCCGGCCGCTGCGCGGTCTCTCGCTCGTGTTGCCGCTCGCCGCGCTGGTCATCGCGCTGATCGGCGTCGCATCGTGGGAAGACCAGCGCCGCATCGACGAGAACGCCGATATCGACGCCGCCATGCTCAGCGACGATGTGCCGCTGTCGGCCTACCTCGATCACGGCTTCCACGCGTACCTCTCACATTCGCGATAAGCGTCGGTCGCGCGACGTAACTCACAACCGGGACATGCGGTGCGGAACAAACGGGGGCTCGCGGTATTTTTCGTATCGGTGATGGCGATACTGGTCTCGACTGCCGCGACCTGGCCCCGCTTTCATCCACGCGTCGCGGAACAAACCGCCGGGCGCCCGGGCATCAAGGCCCCGCTGGTGGCTTCGGCTCCCGAGGCGACGGGTCCGCTCGCGTGGTCGCACCTGAGTAACGATCAGCACGAAGCGCTGGCACCGTTTGAAAACGACTGGGACAAGTTCGACGACGATCGCAAGCGTCGTTGGCTCAAGATCGCATCGCGTTACAAGAAGTTGTCGCCGGAAGCGCAGAAAAGACTGCACGAGCGGATGGCCGAGTGGCTGCGCATGACGCCCGAGCAACGGCGCACCGCGCGCGAGAACTATCAGCTGTCCAAGCAAGTGCCGCCCGACCAGCGCGAGCACGCGTGGAACGAATACCAGCAGTTGCCTGAAGATCAGAAGAAGACGCTCGCGGCCGTCGAGAAGCACAACCGTCGCCCGACCGTCGTGACGGCTCCGCCGACCGGCGGCAAGCCTGAACTCAAGGATCTGAATCGCTCGCTGCACGCGGAGACGCTCGCCGAGGATGCTTCGGCGGCGCAAATCGCCGCAGCTGCGGCAGCAGCCGCCGCGAATGCGTCCGCAGCCGCTGCCGCATCGGCCGCGGCTGCCTCGTCGGCCCAGCCGCTGCTGACGCCGCCCGCCACGCCCTACTACTACAACGACCACCATCCGTGAGCGCCGTCGCGATGTCGCCCTCCGAGTCCGGCTCGCGCGCGCCCGCGCTGCGCCGGCGTCTCACGTGCCTGATCTATGAAGGCGTCCTGCTGTTCGGGGTCGTGTTTATCGCCGGCTACCTGTTCAGCACCTTGACCCAGCAGCGCAATGGCCTTACGCATCACCTGTGGCTCATGAGCTGGCTCGGTATCGTCGTGGGTGCGTACTTCGTCTGGTTCTGGACGCATGGCGGGCAGACGCTGCCGATGAAGACCTGGCGGTTCCGCATGGTTGATGCCTCGCTGGGTCCGGTCAGCGTGCCGCGTGCAATCGGTCGCTACATCCTGTCGTGGCTCTGGTGGTTTCCGCCGCTCATGCTGCATCCGCTGCTTGGCCTGACCGTACCGGTCACCCTGGCGCTGCTCATCGTCTGGATCGGTGTCTGGTCGGCAGCCACACTGCTCGATAGCGACCGCCAGTTCCTCCACGACCGCCTCGCCGGCACGCGGATCATTGCGGTGGCCTCGACCAAGTAAGAGACGATCCACGCGCGGGCATGGCTCAACGGCATCGCTCAGCGACATCAGTCAGCGGCATCAGCCAACAGCATCAGCAAACTGCATCGATCAAGCCGCTAACCGCGCTTAAAGCACGCAAAACCCGCTTCAAACGCAGCCCCATCACGGCGTACAAGAATCCGGGCGTCGCCACCGTGCGACAGTAATAAGAATGACTTGTTACTGTCACGGCTGAGTCACGCAGTGGTGGCGAAATGCGCTCATCGCATTTCACCCACGCCGCCATGAAGCTCAAGACGACGTCGTTGCCGCCCCTGTTTCGCCAGACTGTGATGGACGGGCCGACTCACTCCGGAAGCCCGCCACCGATCAACCGGTCAGGCGATGCACCTCCGCCCGGCGACGCCGGCAACGACGACGAAGAACCCCACCACCGTTACCGCACCATCTGGCTGTCCGATACCCACCTGGGTACCAGCGGCTGCCAGGCCAAGTACCTCCTCGATTTCCTCCGCTTCAACGAATCCGAGTACCTGTATCTCGTCGGCGACATCATCGACGGCTGGCAACTCAAGAAGGGATGGTTCTGGCCGCAAGCGCACAACGACGTGGTGCAGAAAATTCTGCGCAAGGCGCGCAAGGGCACGCAGGTCTGCTTTATCCCGGGCAACCATGACGAAGCGGCGCGTCAGTTCTGCGACCACGCGTTCGGCGACATCCTGATCCGCGAGGAAGCGTTCCACACGACGCTGCACGGCAAGCGGCTCTGGGTCGTGCACGGCGACCTGTTCGACGGCGTGATCCAGCATGCGAAGTGGCTCGCCTACGTCGGCGACACGCTCTACACGATGATCCTCGCGCTCAACGGCTGGTTCAACCGGATCCGCGCGCGCCTGGGCTTCCAGTACTGGTCGCTGTCGCAATACCTGAAACATCAGGTCAAGAACGCGGTCAACTTCATCTCGCAGTTCGAAAAAGTGATGACGGACGAAGCGCGTCGTCGCGGCTGCGATGGCGTGGTCTGCGGCCATATTCACAAGGCCGAAATCCGCGAGATCGACGGGATTCTGTACTGCAACGACGGCGACTGGGTCGAAAGCCTGTCGGCACTCGTCGAAACGGTCGAAGGCGAGCTCAAGGTCATTTACTGGACCGTGCTCCGCGCCCCTGAAGCGACCACGCGTCGTACGACGACGGTGGCAGCATGACAGTCGACATTGAATCCGGAGCATCGATGAAGATCATGATCGTGACCGACGCCTGGGAACCCCAGGTGAACGGTGTGGTGCGTACCCTCAAGCAAACGACACGCGAGCTGACCGGCCTCGGCCATCAGGTCGAGCTGATGACTCCGCTCGAATTTACGACGATTCCGTGCCCGACCTACCCGGAAATCCGCCTGTCGCTGTTCCCGGGCGGCAAGGTCAACAAGCGCATCAAGGACTTCCAGCCCGACGCGCTGCATATCGCGACGGAAGGCCCGCTCGGCATGGCGGCGCGCAATTACGCCAAGCGCCACAAGATCCCGTTCACGAGCGCGTATCACACGCGTTTCCCGGAGTATGTGCACGCGCGCTTCGGCATTCCGCTCGCGTGGACGTACCGCTTCCTGCACTGGTTCCATGGCCGCTCTCAAGCGGTGATGGCACCGACGCCGGTCGTCAAGCACGATCTCGAGAAGTACGGTTTCGACAATGTCGTGCTCTGGTCGCGCGGTGTGGATCTCGAGATTTTCCATCCGCAGGAATCGAAGGTGCTCAACACGGCGCGCCCGATCTTCCTGTACGTGGGTCGCGTCGCCGTCGAGAAGAACGTCGAAGCGTTTCTCAAGCTCGACCTGCCCGGTTCGAAGTGGGTCTGCGGCGAGGGTCCGGCCCTGGCAGAACTGAAGTCGAAGTATCCGGATGCGAATTACCTCGGCGTGCTCTCGCAGCCCGAGCTGGCCAAGGTCTATGCGGCCGCTGACGTCTTCGTGTTTCCGAGCAAGACCGACACGTTCGGACTCGTGCTGCTGGAAGCGCTCGCTTGCGGTCTGCCGGTGGCCGCGTACCCGGTCACGGGACCGATCGACGTGCTGGCCGACGGCCCTGCGGGCGCGATGAACGAAGACCTGCGTGAAGCCTGCCTCGACGCACTGAAGATCAGCCGCGCCGATGCACGCGCATGGGCCGAGCGGTTTTCCTGGCGTGCCGCGTCGGAGCAATTCGCGTCGCACCTGCGCCCCTTGCCGCATGTTGTGGCTTCCAGCGAGAATGTAGCGGCCTGAACGGACCGTGCAGGAACCGAAGATGGCCGAGAAAGACCCCCACCTGACCGAACGCCACGCGAACGGTCGGCCGCGAGAGCGCGATGGCGCGGTACCCCATGCAAACGGGGCTGCCTCGCCGTCCGCTCGTAACCGCGCGCAACGCACTCACGCGCACGACGAACCGGCGGCACGCATGGCTGAAGACGCACCTCCGTTGAACCCGTACAAAGGCAATCGCGGTCTCACGCGCGCCTGGTACGCCCTCAAGAACTCGATTCAAGGGTTTCGTGATGCCTGGCGCGAGGAAAGCGCGTTTCGCCAGGAACTCACGCTGTCCGCGATCCTTGTCCCGGTCTCGATCTTCCTGCCCGTCGACCCGGTCGAGCATGTGTTGCTCGTGGGCTCGGTGCTGCTTGTCCTGATTGTCGAATTGCTCAATTCGAGTGTCGAAGCCGCAATCGACCGAATTTCACTCGATTTGCACGAGCTGTCGAAACGCGCAAAGGATTTCGGAAGCGCGGCAGTCACTGTGGCGCTTTTGCTTTGCCTGTTAACCTGGATACTATTGGCAGGCCCGGTCATCATTCATTGGTTCAGATAAATCGAACGACCGGTTTATAATGCCTCGGCTATGTAATCCAGGGGCCGTAAACATGGTGGAAGCGAAACCTCCCCGGCGTACCCGGGAGCGGATTCTCGAGTTGTCGCTCAAGCTCTTCAATCAGATTGGCGAGCCCAATGTCACGACCACGACGATCGCCGAGGAAATGGAGATCAGTCCGGGGAATCTGTACTATCACTTCCGCAACAAGGACGACATCATCAACAGCATCTTCGCTCAGTTCGAGCAGGAGATTCAGCGTCGCCTTCGTTTCCCGGATGATCACAAACCCACGATCGATGAAGTCTGGGCCTATTTGCAGTACATGGCCGACTTCACCTGGACGTATCGCTTTCTGTATCGCGACCTCAACGATCTGCTCGCGCGTAATCGCACGCTCGAGACGCATTTCAAGCAGATCATCGGCCACAAGGTGCGCTTCGCTCAGGAGATGTGCGAAATTCTCGTCTCCGATGGCGAGATGGATGCCACCCCCGACGAAATCGGCGTGATCGCGACCAACACCGGTGTGCTCGCGACGTACTGGCTGTCGTATCAGTTCGTCATGAACCCGCGCAAGTACAATGACCAGGACGCGATTCAGGCCGAACTGCATCAGGTCAGCGTACAGATCCTGTCGTTGATGGCGCCGTATCTGCGCGGCCGTTCACGTCAGCTCTACGAGGACCTCGCATCGGGCAAGCTGCCGCGCCGAGAGTTCCGCGACTTCCGTACCCCCAAAGAAACCAGCTGATTTCCATGATTCGTTCGGTCTGTGTCTACTGTGGTTCCTCGAGCGGCGCCGAGCCGGTCTATGCTGAAGCCGCGCGCGAGTTTGGCCGCGCGCTGGCCGAGGCCGGCATCACCCTCGTTTATGGCGGCGGCAAAGTCGGGCTGATGGGCATCGTCGCTGACGAAGCGATGAAGCACGGCGGCAAAGCCGTCGGGGTCATCCCCGAATTGCTGTTCGGGAAGGAAGTCGGCCACACGGGGCTGACGCAACTGCATGTCGTCAAGGACATGCACGAACGCAAGAAGATGATGGCCGACCTGGCCGACGCTTTCGTTGCGCTCCCGGGCGGCGTGGGGACGTATGAAGAGCTGTTCGAGGTCTATACGTGGGCCCAGCTTGGCTATCATCAGAAGCCGGTGGGCGTGCTGAACGTCGCGGGGTATTTCGATCCCCTCAAGGCAATGCTCGATCACACCGTCAAGGCCGGCTTTATGCGGCAAGCGTATCTGGACCTGTTGCAGATGGCCGATACGACGAGTGCGCTGATCGATAAGCTGCAACGCTATGAGCCCGTCGTGGTCGCCAAGTGGTCGGAACACCGAAAGGAAGTGTGAGACGACGCTGACGCGCTGGTCGGCACGGCGGTGCGTACGACGCTCAGGTTTCACCCTCACCCTTCACGCAACATCACGCATCACGCATCACGCATCACGCATCACGCATCACGCATCACGCATCACGCAGCGATTGTAGTGCGGGTCTGCGCAGCACCTGGCGCAGGCCGAACCACCCCCCTGCCGTCGCACAGACGATCCCCGCCGCCAGCCCGGCGAACGGCAACCACGCACTGAGCTCGAGCCGGAACTGGAACACCTTGTCGGCGAGCACCCAGCCGATCGCCTGCGCACCGATTGCGGCGAGCAGCCCCGCGAGTCCGCCGACCACGACGAATTCCGTCGCCTGCACCGATTGAATCTGCGATTGCGACGCGCCGAGCGCGCGCAACAACGCGGCCTCGCGCGTGCGTTCATCACGTGTACCCGCGAGTGCCGCATACAGCACGAGCACCCCCGCAGCGAGCGTGAATACAAACAGAAACTGCACAGCCCCGATCACCTGATTCAGGATGCGCTGCATCTGCGCAATGATCTGCCCGGTGTCGATCGCCGTGAGATTCGGATACTGGTGAATCAACGCATCGATGGTTGCCTGCCCTGCATCGCCGGGCGGCAAGCGGAACGCAGTGATAAACGTCGCCGGGAAATCGCTCAGCGCAGCGGGCGGCAGGACCGCGAAGAAATTGACGCGGAACGTACCCCAATCGAGCATGCGAATACTCGTGACCGGCGCATCGATCTGCTGACCCGCGACATCGAAACGCAGCATGTCGCCGACCTTGACGTGCAGTCGCTTGGCCATGCCCTGCTCGAGCGAGATCTGCGGCTTCGGATCGTCGCCGAACCACGTGCCCGAGACGACCTTGTTGTCAGGCGCAAGCTCGGTCGAGTACGACAGATTGAACTCGCGATCGACGAGGCGCTTGGTTTCCTCTTCCTTGTAGTCGTCCGGATTGACCTTGCGGCCGCCGATCGCGACGAGCCGGCCCCGTACCATCGGCGCGAGCTGGATATTGTCGAAGCCGCGCGACTTCATCAACGCAAGCACGCCCTCACGCTGATTCGGTTGAATATCGATGATGAATTGATTCGGCGCATCAGGCGGCGTCGATTTACGCCAGCCGTCGATCAGGTCGTTGCGCGTCATCGCGAGCAGCAACAGGCACATCAGCCCGATACCGAGCGCCGTGATCTGCAATGCGCTTGCAACGCCGCGTCGTTCGAGCGACGCCAGCGCATAGCGCCACCCGAGCCCCGAGAACGCACGCGCATGCCGCGCACTGCGCGCAGCACGTGACAAACCGAACAGCACGCCACGAGAGATCGCGCCGAACACGACCATGCCGCCCGCAAAACCACCCGCGACGATACCGCCGAGCTTCAGTTCGCCGGCCGCGATGATCAGCAAGCCCGCGAACAACGCGATACCGATCGCGTACGCGACCCATGCGATACGCGATGCGTCACCGAGCTCGCGGCGCAGGACGAGTGCAGGCGGCACCTGCGTCAATGGAAGCAACGGCGGCACGGCGAAGCCGAGCAGCAGTACCAGGCCGGCAGCCAGCCCTTCGAGCACGGGCCAGAACGACGGTTGAGGCAACACGACGTCGATCAGCTGTCCTAGCCAGCTCAGCAGGATCGCGTGACCGCCGTAGCCCACCACGACACCGAGGAAGCTGCCTGCAAGTCCGACGATCAGAAATTCGATGATGAACCACGCTCGCAGCTGTGTGCGACTCGCGCCGAGACAGCGCATGACCGCGCAGCCGTCGAGATGCCGCCGCATATAGCGATGTGATGCCATCGCGATGGCCACCGCGGCGAGCAACGCCGTCAGCAACGCGACGAGCGTCAGGAAGTGGCGCGCGCGCGTGAGCGTGTCGCGTACCTGCGGCTGCCCTTCTTCGATCGTCTCGATGGCCATGCCGCGAATCTTGCCGCCGTCGACTTGCTCATGCGCCCACTTCGTATAGCGCGCAACCGCCGGATCATTGCCCGCGACGAGCAAGCGATAACCGACGCGGCTGCCATAACCGACCAATCGGGTTGAAGCGAGATCCGCGGCATTGAGCATCACGCGCGGTGAGAAATTCACAAACGAAAAGCCGCGATCGAGTTCGCGCGTAATCACTGCGGCGATTTTGAAATCGCGTACGCCGAGTTTGATCGAATCGCCGATTTTGACGTGAAGCGCGTCGAGCAGCGTCGGATCGATCCAGATGGTGCCCGATGCGGGAATCGTCGAAACCGGAGCATCAGGACCTGTGAGACTGGTGGCGATGCGGAGCTGCCCGCGCAATGGGTAGCCCGAAGACACGGCTTTCAGCGCAGCAAGACGGCTCGCGCGCGCGGCGCCCTGGGCGCTCGGCGAAGCGGCATCGCTCGACGCCGACACCATGCTGGGAAAGATCGCGGTATTCGCCGTCTGCAGGCCATCATCCCGCGCCTGAGCGGCGAACGTATCGCGTATGGGCTGATCAGCGCGAATCACGAGGTCGGCGCCGATCATCTTGCGTGCATCGCGATCGAGGCCTTGCCGCAGACGATCGGCGACGAAGCCCACGCTCGTGAGCGCGGCGACCGCCAGCACGAGCGCGAGCAGCAGCATCGTGAGCTCGCCGGACCGCCAGTCGCGGACCGTCATGCGCACGGCCTGGCGAATAACTTCGGAGAATGAAAACGTGGAGCGGGCTTCGATGGAACGGGATCGCGTGTCAGCGCGTGCGCTCACTCGTGTTTGCCTCGAAAGGGTTCGACACCGAGCATATGCGTGGCCATGCCGCGCCAACCGCCCTGCACACCGCGCCAGAGCCGCGGCAGCACCCAGCCTGCAAAGCACAGGAAGCTGATCAGCAGGACAAGGAACACCGCCGGCAGGAATAGTGCAAGCGTCAGGCCGACGATCATCAGGACGTCTTCGGCGCTCGACGCGATCCAGTTCGACAGCGGCTCAGGAGACAAATTGATCAGGGCGCGGCTGCCGGCCTTGGTCAGATGCGCGGTGCCGGCCAGTGCGCCGCCAGCGAGTGCGGCGAGCGTCTGCAAGGTCGGGTCGGAATGACCGAGCGCCGCGGCGGCGAGCAATGCGCCGGCGGGAATTCGAATCAGCGTATGAACGGCGTCCCACAGCGAATCGAGTGCGGGAATCTTGTCGGCGAAAAACTCGACGATGGCCAGTGCGATCGAGGCCCCGATCATCCACGGCGACGCCAGAAAGGCCAGTGCGGGGGGCAGATGCACGATGCCGACGGCCGCGCCGAAACCGACGAGTGCCATCGTCAAATAGAGTCTGAGCCCGCTGGCCCACGCCAGGCCGGCCGACAAGGATAGTGCTGAGAGCATCGCCGCCTCCTTCACGCCTCACGCCAGGAAGCGGCGCACGCGGTTATGCGGTCGATTATAACCATCGCCCCCGATTTTCATCCAAGCGAAATGGCGGTAAAAGCCGCGATTGCGTCGTCTTTGGGATGAAAATCGAAATAAATTACGAATTTTTAATGTGAGGACGAAAGTTTCAGACCGATTAAACCGATAACTATCAGCGCGGCACTTGCGACACGCGCAAAAGTCATTGCCTCGTTCAGGTAGATAATGCCGAAAACAAATGCGCCGACTGCGCCGATACCGGTCCAGATTGCATAGGCAGTGCCGAGCGGCAGTTGTTTCATCGCCAGCGCCAGCAAGCCGAAACTCACTGCCGCCGTCACGAGCGTGACAAGCGACGGCCAAAGCCGAGACAACCCATCGGAATACTTGAGACCGGCCGCCCAGGCAACCTCGAGACACCCTGCGACGAGCAAATAGATCCAGGACATGCGCCCTCTCCCTTAAAGCGGATGGGGCCGTCCCCGTTCTGTGATGCATGCGCTCAAGTGCGTACGCCCTCGCGGCGTCGTCGCCGCGCAGTCTTCAATCGCTCAAGGGGAGGGCCAGTGACCGTCCCGTCGCGCGCACGAAGAAAGCGAATTGTAAACGATCCCGCTCAAGCCCGAACCGGCCTTCGCCCGGTCGCCTACGTCGGCTCCGCTGCCTTCTTCGGACGGCGACTGCGAGCGGGCGCTTTCTTTTTGGCGGCCGATTTGGCCGGCGCAGCATTGGACGTACCGCCTGGCTCGGATGCAGTCGCCTCGGGTGCGATAGGTGTGCCAGCACCACTCGCTTTCGCATCGACTGAGGACGCGGCCGCTTTTTTCGCCGGTGCGGGCTTCTTCGCCGTCTTGCGCGCCGGGGTCTTGCGGCTGGCCTTGGGTTTCTTCGCGCTCTTGCTGCCGGGGCCGGGTTCTTCGGCCGACGACCCGCCCTCGACCGATTGATCCGCCGGAACAGCGACCGCTTCATCCAGCGCAAACGCGGCTTCGGCGGCGCGCTGTTCGGCACGTGCCGCATCGATCTGTGAATCTGCATGGCCGGCATGGCCGAAGTGATCGGCGCGGCCGTTACCGCCCGTGCCGGTCAGCGTATCGGGCCGCCAGTCGTCGTCCGCCGCCCCGTGGCCGCCGAACGCCGGCTCGTTCGAATACGCTTCTCCGCCATCGCCGAACGTCTGTGCGCCATCGTCGTCGGGTGTAGCGTCCGTAGCCGTGTTCCGGTCATGCGGCCGTGCTCCCGCCGCCTGTGCACGCGCGTCCCGACGGCGCGAGTGACGATCGCGATCGTTGCGATCGCGCTGGCGTCCCTGCTTCTCCTGCCGGCCTTCCGCCTGAGCCGGTGCAGGCACGGCCTCAACGGGTCCCACCGGCGCAGCACGGCGAGGCGCCGCCTCATTTCCCGGCGCATCCTGGATCCGCGACACATAGGTGCCCGAGCGCTCGTCGCGCCCGAAATCGAGAAGCCCGCGCGCACGCGCCTCTTCGAGCAGATTCCCGAACGCACGGAACCCGTAGTACGACTCATTGAAATCGGGCTTGCGCCGCTTGATCGCGCTCTTGAGTACCGATGCCCAGATCTTGCCGCCGTCACCCTGCTCTGACACGAGCGCGTCGAACGTTTCGACGGCGATCTCGACGGCCTCGAGCTTGCGTGCCTCGGCGTCATCCTTGCGCCGCTTGTCGTCGTCGCGCTTGTCGTCGCCCGACGCGCGGCGCTCTTCATCGGCAGAGCGCTTGCCTGCGGCCTGCGCTTCCTGCTTCGCCCGCTTGGCCTCGGCGCGCTGACGCTCGCGCACGAGGTCGTCATAGAAAATGAATTCGTCGCAGTTGGCGACCAGCAGATCGGACGTCGATTGCTTGACGCCGACACCGATCACACGCTTCGCGTTTTCGCGCAGCTTGGACACGAGCGGAGAAAAATCGGAGTCGCCGCTGATGATGACGAACGTATCGACGTGCGACTTCGTGTAGCACAGGTCAAGCGCATCGACGACAAGGCGGATATCGGCGGAATTTTTGCCCGATTGGCGAACGTGCGGAATCTCGATGAGTTCGAAATTGGCTTCGTGCATCGATGCCTTGAAGCCTTTGTACCGTTCCCAGTCGCAGTAAGCTTTCTTGACGACGATACTGCCCTTGAGCAACAGGCGTTCGAGCACAGGCTTGATGTCGAACTTCTCGTACTTCGCGTCTCGCACGCCGAGCGCGACGTTCTCGAAGTCGCAAAACAACGCCATGCTCACGCTTTCGTTGGACGTGGCCATCAAGTTCTCCGGAGATGAGCGCGGCGAGCCATCCGCACGCTAAAGACATCGAACATGATAGCCGACGTATCGCAAGGTATTGCGATAAGGGCCTGACCTTTTCTCGTGATTCAGCCTGTCGGAAGGGGAGCCCCTGTGCGCTTTCCCGCGACAACGGTCCGTCACCGCATTGCGTGGCGTTGAGATCTCATGCGAGGCGGCGACAAGGGCACTGAAAACGCCGCCATCGCGTGGGCAAGCTGCGTTTAATGAATGCGCGGCACCGCGGCCAGCAAGGTTTGCGTATACGCCTCTTGCGGATTCGACAGCACGTCGGCGCTGCGCCCGATCTCGACAAGCCGGCCGTGCTGCATCACCGCGATATGGTCGGCGAGATATTCGACAACGCCGATATTGTGGGTAATAAACAGATACGCCACGCCCAACTCGTACTGCAGTTCCTTGAGCAGGTTCAGAATCTGCGCCTGCACCGACACGTCGAGCGCCGACGTCGGCTCGTCGCAGACGATCAGCTTCGGATCCACGGCCAGCGCGCGGGCGATGGCAATGCGTTGACGCTGCCCGCCCGAAAACTCGTGCGGATACTTCGTCAGGGCTCCGCTCGGCAGGCCCACGTGGTCAATCAGCTCTGCAACGCGCTTGTTACGCGCGGCCGCCTTGATTTCGCCCTTGAGCGACTGCATGCCCTCGGCAAGAATTTCGCCCACGCGCATGCGCGGATTCAACGAACCGAATGGGTCCTGAAAGATGATCTGGATATCGCGACGGGCCGACTGCAAGGCGTTCGCATCGGCGTGCATCAGGTCGACACCGTTGAGCTTTGCCGAGCCTTCGACGACGGCCGAACCGCGCAAGAGCTGCAGAATCGCCTTGCCGGTCGTGGTCTTGCCCGAGCCCGACTCGCCGACCAGCGCAAGCGTCTCGCCATGCCGCACTTCGAACGACACATCGTGCACTGCATCGACGTAGCTCGTGACGCGCTGAAGCAAGCCGGAGCGCACCGGAAAACGCACGCGCACGTTCTGCGCCTTGAGCAACACGTCGCCCTGTGCGCGCTCGGGCCGGCTCGCGCGCGGCGCGGACGCCGGCGGATCGACGAGCGTCACGCGCGCGCTCGGCGCAAAGCCGAAGCAGCGCACCGTGTGTTCGGCATCGACCTCATACATCGGCGGCGTTTCCACACGGCATCGTTCGGTCGCCGAATGGCAACGTGGCGCAAAGCGGCAGCCGGTGAACACCTGATTGAGCGGTGGCACCATGCCCTTGATGGCTTCGAGCATATGACCGCGCTTGTCGACATCCGGCAACGCAGCAAGCAGGCGGTTGGCGTACGGATGCGCAGGCGCGCCGAAAAAGCTCGCCTTGCTGCCGAGCTCGACCAGTTCACCTGCGTACATGATGCCGACGCGATCGGCGACCTGTGACACGACACCGAGATCGTGCGTGATCAGAAGAATGCTCATGCCGCGTTCGCGCTGCAGATCGAGCAGCAGATCGAGAATCTGCTTCTGCACGGTCACGTCGAGCGCCGTGGTCGGCTCATCCGCGATCAGCAGCGTCGGCTCGGCGGCGAGCGCAATCGCAATCATCACGCGCTGTTTCTGCCCGCCGGACATCTGGAACGGATAGCTGTCGATGCGGCGCTCCGGGTCGGGGATACCCACGCGACGCAGCCAGTCGATCGCCTTGTGACGTGCAGCGTCGCCGCGCAACGCCGTATGCGTGCGCAGGACTTCAATGATCTGCGCGCCGACGGTCAGCACCGGATTCAGGCTTGTCGACGGCTCCTGGAAGATCACCGAAACCCGACGTCCGCGCACATGGCGCATCTGATATTCGGGCAGTTCGACGAGGTCGGTTTCGTCGAGAATCACCGTGCCCTGAGTCACGCGCGCATTTTCAGGGAGCAGGCGCGCGATCGACATGGCCGTCACCGACTTGCCCGAGCCCGATTCGCCGACGATGGCGAAGGTTTCTCCGGGGCGAATCGTCAGCGTCACCCCATCGACCGGCACGACAATGCCCTGGCTCGACGCGATTTCCGTTCTTAAAGCTTGAAGTTTGAGCATGGCGTCGAATTAGCGGTGGATGGCTTTCGGGTCGAACGCATCGCGAATCGCATCAGCCAGGATATTGGCCGCGAGCACGAGCGCGAACATGAAAACGAACGCCGTCGACAGCGTCCACCAGATCGCCGGCTGACGCGAAAGCTCGAGCCGCGATGTATTGATCAGCGTGCCGAAGCTCTGCATCGCCGGATCGACGCCGACACCCACATACGACAACACCGCCTCAGCGAGCACCAGGCCCGAGAAATTGATGGCGATGCTGATCAGGATCAGGTGCATCACGTTGGGCACGAGGTGCACGCTCAGAATCCGCCATGTCCCCACGCCGAATGCGCGCGCCGCCTGAATGTATTCCGCCTCGCGTAGTTTGATCACTTCAGCGCGAATCAGGCGGCACAGGTCGGTCCAGCTCGTCAGGCCCAGAATCACGCACAGGAAGAACAAGCGCGCATCGGTACGCTGTGCCGCCGTCGGAAAGCGATCGGGATTCTTGTCGATAAAGACCATCAGAATCAGCACCGACGCCGCAATCAGCAGCACATACGGAATCGAGTTGATGACCGTGTAGACATACTGGATCACTTCATCGATCCAGCCGCGCAGATAACCGGCCGTAATGCCCAGGCCCACGGCGATCGGCATTGTGACGATCGTCGACATGGTGCCGATCACCAGCGCGGTACGAATGCTCTTGAGCACGACGTACAGCAGATCAGTCCCGACGCGATCCGTGCCGAACACGTGATATTCGAGCGCCAGCGCGGTGACGACGCTGCTGAGCACGAGCAGGGTCGAGGCCGTCCCCAGCACAGCGCGCCACGGCTGCGGCGTGGCACCTCGCACGATTCGGCAGGCACCGGCTTTCCACGAAACGTTCGCCGCGCGCGCGACACGTTGGGCCGCGAGAGCCCACAACACGAAGCTCAATGCCAGACCACAGACAACACCCTCAAATGTGCGGGTCAGCACGTCGCCCGCCCAGTGCGCTTCAGGGTCCTTCAGCGATTCCCCGCCGAATTTCAGGCGCGGATAGAGCCGCACCGTCTTGCCGTCGACGAGCGCCGCATCCTTCGAATACGCCTGATACGCGAGCGGCGCGGAGTAACTGCTCTCATGCCCATTGGCCTGACGCGACAGCACCGTATCGAGCACCGAGTACGTGACAGGCGAATACTGGGCAGCGGTCGATCCGGGTGCGCTCGGCAATTCAGGCCGGTAATGCAGCGAATCGAGCAGGCCGATCACGAGGAAAAAGCCCAGCAGCGTCGCAGCTGCTGCGCCTGACGGACGCATAAACGCCTTGCGCCACGTGGCGGCAAGGTGCGGCGTGCGCGCGACCTTGAATGCATAGCCGATCACGGCGGCCAGCACGATAAACATGACCGCATCGGTCCAGAGCACAACGATTTTCATATCAGGTCCCGCTCACTGCAGACGCACGCGCGGATCGCTCCACGCGTAGGCGAAATCGGTCAACAGATAGGTCGCGACATAGAGAAACGACCCCAGGAACACCATCGCTCGCACGATGTTGAAGTCCTGATAGTTGATGCCGTCGATCGTAAACATGCCGAGCCCGGGGATCGCGAAGAATGTCTCGATCAGGATCGATCCGGCAAACAGCGGCGGCAGCAGCAACCCGGCCGATGTGATGATCGGGATCAGCGAGTTGCGCAGCACGTGGCGCAGCATCACCGTCATCTCGGGCAGACCCTTGGCGCGCGCGGTGCGCACATGGTCCTTGCCGAGTTCTTCAAGGAAGATCGTGCGATACAGGCGCGAATTCGGCCCTAGCTGTGCGAGCACCGCGACGACCACGGGCAGCACCAGAAACTTGAACGTGCCCGGCGGCGGCGAATACCCCGACAGCGGCATCACGCGCATCTGCACGGCGAACACCCACTGCCCCGCAATGATGAAGAACAGCGATGAGATCGACATCAAGGCAACCAGCGCGACGACGGCGGTCGCATCGAGCGCGGTGTTCCGGAACATGACCATGCCGAGGCCGAGCACGATCGACAAGCCGATCGCGATGATAAAGACCGGCGCCGCCACACCGACGGTCGGTCCGATGCGGTTGCCCACCTCGTAGCGGATCTCGCGGCCGTCATTGGTCTTGCCGAAATCGAAGCGCGCGAGCCTTGCCGAGCTCTGGAAAAACACGGTGTCGGTCAGCTTATCGACGCCATCGGCCTGCGCATTGAAATACAGCGGCTTGTCGTAGCCGCGTGCAGCCTTCCATTGCGCAACCGCATCGGCAGTCACGCGACGATCGCCAAGCTGCATGCGCGCCATGTCGTCGGGCGTGTTGACCGAGAAGAACAGAAAGAACGTCACGAAGTTGACGCCAAGCAACACGAACAGCGAATACGCCGTGCGTCGAATCAGGTAGTTGATCACGCGGACTCCCCTTGCTTGCGTGAAGGCGCGCGCGAGATCACTTCGCCGCGTGCATTGGTCAGCTGGCGGCGCTGATAAAAGCGCCATGCGGGCCAGAACACCGCGAACACGCCGAGCGCGATCAGGATCACCGGCCAGAGCTTCGGTCGATTCCACTGCGCAAGCATCTCAGCCCGCTTCGCGCCATCGACACGCATGTACTTGACGCTGTCGAGCACGACGCTCGACGGCCGCACATTGCTGACCCATGCCTGCGTCGCCCGCGTGCTGCCCGGGAACTCGCCGAATTCCCACGGCGCGTCCTGCTGAATGATCCCGACCATCTGGTCGATGACCTGCTGACGCTCGGGACCGTCGGGCAGATCTTTCATGCGCTTGTAGAGCGCGTCGTACTGCGGGTTCGAATAGTTCGCCTGGTTGTCGCCGTCGTACTTGACCACGCCCTGATCGGTCGTGAGCAAGAACAGAAAATCTTCCGGATCCGGGTAGTCGGCATTCCATCCCCAGAAGAACAGCTGCTCGCCACCTTGACGAATGCGGTCCTGGAACCGGTTGTAATCGGTCGGGTGTGCCTCGAGCTGAATCCCCAGGCGTGCGGCCTGTTTGATCTGCCAGCTCAGTCGACCTTGATACGTCGGGCCGATTTCGCGCGAATCGTAGGTCAGCACGAGCGGCCGGCCTGTCTTCGCGTCGCGCCCGTCGGGGTAGCCGGCTTCGGCAAGCAGCTTCTTCGCTTCTTCGAGCGGCCGGCGCACGGCCTGTCCGTCCTTCCAGACATGTGTGACCGGGTCGATGCCTTCCTTGCCGTCGCGGTATCCGAAGAGCGCAGGCGGAATCGGCCCCATCGCGACCGTCGCGGGTCCGTAGAAATCGAAGAACACCGCGGCGTACTCTTCCCAGTTCGTCGCGATCGAGATGGCCTGGCGCAGCTTGCGGTTGCGCACTTCCTGCTCGGGCGTATTGCCCTTGCCGATCACTGGATCGAGCCAATTGAAGCCGATGTACCAATTGATCGGATCATGTGCATTCGTCATGCGGATGCCGTGATCTCGAATCAATTGCGCGCGACCCGTGTTGTCCATCTGCTCCTTGAGCAGATCGAACGAATCGTCGAGGCGATCGAGTTCCGGCAAGTCGTAGTAGCCCTGCATGAACTTCTGCGTGCGCGGCTCCGCTTCTTTCTCGATCGACCAGACGATCTTGTCGATAAACGGCATCGGCTTGCCCGCGTCGTCGAGCAGTCCCGCTTCCTTGTCACCCGGCATGCCCTCGCTCGGATAGCGCTCGCCCCAATAGTTCGGGTTGCGCGCCTCGACGAAGTGATTCGGATTCTGCTCCGTCATCATGTAAGGCCCGGTACCGATCGGCCAGGTGTTCAACGACAGCGTCTGCTCCGCCATGCCCTTCTGCGCGTAGAAGCGATCCGCTTCCCACGGGATGGGGACGAAGAAGGTCTGCGCAAGCCAGTGCTTGAATTGCGGATACCGGCCTTTGATCCGGATCTCGAGCGTGTACTTGTCGATCGCCCTCGCGCCCTCGAGCGGGTCGTTACGCAGGTCGTGCCACGGCAAATACGTGGTCCCCGGCGGCAAGGCCTTGAGCTCACGGTCATGCTCGGCGCGCAGCGTATCGCTGAGCTCTCTGAGCCCGACGATATACGAGGCCATCAACGAATAAATTGGCGAAGGCGTCGCGACATAGGGACTCGCGAGTCGCTTGATCTCATAGACGTAATCGTCCGCGGTCATCTCGCGCGTGGTCGTCGCCGCCTTGTCGAGCGGAAACTCCCAGATCGAATGCTTGCCGCGAATCTCGTCCGGCGTCAGTGACAGATACAGGTCGTGGCCCGACGCATCCTTCGCCAACGCGGGATGGGGCTGATACCGCACGCCGTGACGCAGATGGATCGTGTAAGTGCTGAACGCGACGTCCGAGTCCGGCGCGCCGTCCGGCAACGGCTTGCCTGCCTTGTCGATCAGGACGACGGTGGGCAGCGCTTCCGTCGTGAGGCCCTCGAGCTCGAACGGCCGCTTGAGGTAGTTGTAATGCAGCAGCGGCTCGTAGGTCTGGTGCATGTACGGCGTCTCATTGAGACTGTACGAGCTCACCGGGTCGAGAAACTTCGGGTAAAGCTGGAAGGACACGAACATCGCATTGCTCGCGATGTCCTTCGCCGAGTAAGGCGCATTGACCTGATTGCACGCTGCTAGGCTTGTGGCCAGCGCGATCCCGGCGGCCAGCCCGAGCCCCCGGTTAATAATTGTTGGCATTTCGCACCGCGTATCTGCTTCGAATGTAATTTAGCGGTCGCATTGTCCACCGCCTAATTCTCGAACGCAAATAGCGTTGCCACTCATATCGCATTCATGCCGCGCTTATACCGCATTCATTTTCCGTTCATTTCGCACGTTTAAACATGGATGCAAAGTACATGAACGTGATGGTGCCCGATCACGCCGCGCCAACTAAGCGATAGCCGACGCCGGTTTCCGTGATGATGTGTTCAGGCTGGGCCGGGTCGCGCTCAAGCTTCTGGCGCAGATGGGCCATATAGATGCGCAGATAATGCGAGCTTTCCACGTGTGACGGGCCCCACACATCGCGCAACAACTGACGATGGGTGAGCACCCGACCCGAGTGGCGGATCATCGTCGCGAGCAGTCGATATTCAAGCGGCGTCAAATGTACAAGCTCGCCGTCGCGGCGCACATGGCGCATCGGCAGATCCACTTCAATCGTGCCAAATCGTATGACCGGCGCCTCGCTGCCGCTTGCGCGATCACGCCGGCGCAGATGCGCACGGATTCGCGCGAGCAACTCCGAGACGCCAAAAGGTTTGGTCAGGTAGTCGTCGGCGCCTGCATCGAGCGCCTCGACCTTTTCATTCTCCTGGCTGCGTGCCGACAGCACGATCACCGGAATTTCCGCGAAACCGCGCAGATCGCGAATCACATCGAGACCGTCGATGTCGGGCAAGCCCAGATCGACGATCACGAGATCGGGGCGTCGCGTGGCGGCTTCGACCAGTCCCTGTTTGCCGGTTTCGGCCTCGTGGACCACCATGTCCTCCGCTTCGAGCGTGGTACGCACGAAACGGCGGATCTGCTTGTCGTCCTCGATCAGGACGATATTGACGACGGGATCACTCATGCTGCAGGTCCTTGATGGGGCGCAAGCCCCGATTCATCTTCATCGTGTTCACCCGGCACATCACGGGGTGTGGCGCCAGGATCATACGCGCGCGGCTCGGAATTCAATTCGGGATTCAGTTCGGGAGTCAGCCCCGGATTCATCGACAGCGCAGGTTCGGTCTCAGCGTCTTCGCCCTCGAGCGCAGGCAATGGAGGCGGCTCACCGATCGGCAGCGTGAACCAGAAGCGCGCGCCCGCGATCGAGCCATCGACCGGTAAGCCGTTCGTAGCGAGTCGCGTGCGATTGGCGGCCCCGATCGTGCCACCGTGCGCTTCGACGATCGCGCGGCAAATCGCGAGTCCGAGCCCGATGCCGGGCTTGGACGATTCCTTCTCGCCGCGCATGAATTTGTCGAAGATGCGCGACTCGGTGCCCGGCGACAGCCCCGGGCCGTCATCGTCGACGCACACGCGCAGCATCGGCTTGCCGCCTTCTTCGATCACGGCTGCACTGACCGTCACCGGCGTACCGTTCGGCGTGTATTTCGCGGCGTTTTCAAACAGATTCGCGAATACGCGTTCAACGAGCACGGGATCGATTTGCACGAGCGGCAGATCGGGCGCGATGCGAGCGGTCACGGGGTGCGTGGCCAGCGTATGGCGGCCGGCACGCAATGCGGCGCCGACGACCTCTTCGATCATCGTCCAGTCACGGTTGAGCCGTACATGGCCCGACTGCAAGCGCGCCATATCGAGCAGGTTGGTCACGAGCCCGGCCATGCGCTGCGCTTCGTCATGAATCGCATCGAGCAGCGGCGCCTGCGACGGATCGAGCCGGTCACGCGATTGCGCGAGCATCGACGCAAAACCCACGAGCGAAGTCAGCGGCGTGCGCAGATCGTGCGATATGGCGGACAACAGCGAATTGCGTAACCGTTCCGATTCCATATCGACGACCGCATCGCGTGCGATATCGACGTAATGCACGCGCTCGAGCGCCAGCGCGATCTGCGCGGCGCACGCTTCGAGCATGCGTTGCTGCTCGGGCACGAACAGCGCGCCGAAGTCCTCGCTCTGGATCGCGAGCACGCCCCGCGTGCGCATCGGCGCCTTGAGCGGCAAATACAGCGATCGTGAAGCCGGCAAGGTATCCGTGCCGCGCCCTGCTCGCTTTTGCTGGTCATAGACCCACTGCGCGACATCGAAATCAATCGCGTCATGCGTGAGCATCGACGTGCCGATCGGATTGTCGACGGGCTGCCGGACCTTCTCTTCGGAGTCAGGCAGCAATACGGCCACGCGTGCGCGGAACAGCTCGGACACGTGACGTGCGCCGACCTCGACGATCTGTTCCGTGGTCAACGCGGCGGCCAGTTCGCGCGCGATCTCGTACATCGCGCTGCTGCGCCGCTCGCGCAACGACGCCACACGCACCTGACGCCGCAGGCTCGAGGTCAGATGGCTGATCACGAGCGAGGTGATCAGCATGCCCGCAAAGGTCAGCAGATACTGCGTATCCGACACGGAGAACGACATCTTCGGCGGCACGAAGAAGAAATCGAATGCCGCCACACTCAGAAACGACAGCAGGATGCCGGGGCCGCGGCCCAGCCGGAACGCAACGAATACGACACCCAGCAGATACAGGACTTCGAGATTGGTCAGGTCGAGACGGTGCTCGAGCCACTTGGCAAGCACGGTCACCACGCCGCCGGTCACGACCGCGCCGAGATAACCGACCGACTTCGAACGATCATCGCGGCCGCCAATGAACCGGCGCCAGCTTGCGCCACGCGCCGCGGCAATTTCCTCGCGCTGAGGCTGCGCTTCGACACCGATGCGCGTGACATCGAGATCGCCCGAGAGCTTCGCAATGCGCTCGCCGACGGGTAGTTGAAACCAGCGCCACCAGCGCTCGATCTGCGTACCGCCGACGACGATCTTCGACACGTTGCGCAAGTGCGCATAGTCGACGAGCGACACCGCTGCATCGTCGCCGTCGAGCGTCGCGGTTTCCGCGCCGAGCTCCTGCGCGAGCTTGAGCGCGCGCAACGTGCGTTCGCGCAGCGTCTCGGGTAAGCGCTGAAGCTTGGGCGTCTCGACGTACGCGGCAATCCAGTCGGCTCGCAAGCTCGATGCGAGACGTGCCGCCGAACGCACCAGCGCGCTTGCCTCGGGGCCCGGGCCGACACAGACGAGCAGCCGCTCCCGTGTTTGCCAGACGCGATCGATCGAACGGTCCGCACGATATTCGCGCATCTGCGCATCGACGCGATCCGCCGTGCGGCGCAATGCGAGTTCACGCAGCGCGATCAGATTGCCCTTGCGGAAGAAATTGCGTACGGCGCGCTCGGCTTGCTGCGCCATATAGACCTTGCCCTCACGCATGCGTTCGAGCAGGTCATCGGCAGGCAAATCGACGAGTGTGACGTCGTCGGCCAGGTCGAAGACGCGATCGGGTACGGTCTCCCAGACACGGATGCCGGTAATCTGCCCGACGATATCGTTGAGGCTTTCGAGGTGCTGGACATTGACGGTCGTAAACACGTCGATGCCGGCGTCGAGCAGTTCGTGAACGTCTTGCCAGCGTTTCGTGTGACGGGCGCCCGCGACGTTCGAGTGCGCGAGCTCGTCGACGAGAAGCAGTTGCGGTTTGCGCGCGAGCGCGCCATCGAGGTCGAACTCGCGCAGCGCGCGGCCACGATAGTCGATCGACTGCATCGGCAGCATATCGAGGCCTTCGAGCAGCGCTTCGGTCTCGGCCCGGCCGTGCGTCTCGACGATGCCGACGACGACATCCATGCCGTCGTCGTGCAGGCGACGCGCAGTCTGCAGCATCGCGAACGTCTTGCCGACGCCCGCGGACGCGCCAAAAAAGATCTTCAGGTGCCCGCGTTGCGCTTTGGCTTCGTCGCGCTGGAGCTTGTCGAGCAGAGAGTCAGGATCGGGGCGATTCATTGATACCAGGACATGAGCCTTGTCTGCACGAGGGTGTGCTCTACACAGTACAGCGTGGCTTGCATCGGCTTGCGTTGGCTTGCCGTGGCTTGCCTGGCCTGCACTCTGTGGAGCACTCTGGCGTGCACTATATACCGGCCATCCACTGCCCGGCGCAGCGAGAACGCGGCGCCGGGCAGTGGCGTGGTGGTACAGCACCTAGTGCAGCGCTTACTACTGCACTTACCGCTGCACTTAGTGATGCAACGCGTCGAGCGCGAGGTTCAGCTGCAGCACGTTGACGTGCGGCTCGCCGAGGATGCCGAACTGCCGGCCCTCGGTGAACTCGGCAACCAGGTTCTGCACCACTTCGGGTGCGAGCTTGCGCGCCTTCGCGACGCGGTCGACCTGATAGGCCGCCGCCGCGGGCGAAATCGCCGGATCAAGACCGCTACCCGACGACGTCACGAGATCGACCGGCACGGGTGCCTTGTTGTCCGGATCGGCGTCCTTGAGCGCTTGCAGGCGTCCCTTGATCTCGTCGAGCAAGGCCGGATTCGTCGGACCGAGGTTCGACGCGCTGCTGGCCGTCGGGTTGTACGGCATCGGCGATGTAGCCGACAGGCGGCCCCAGAAATACTGGGGTGCATCGAACTGCTGGCCGATCAGCTCCGAGCCGACGACCTTACCGTCCTGCTCGATCAGGCTGCCGTTCGCCTGGTGCGGGAACAGGGCTTGCGAGACCCCCGTGACGACGAGCGGGTAGGCGACGCCCGTGACGACCGTCAGGCCGACGAACATCACAATCAGCGGGCGGATGATGGATTTCATGATGACTTCTCCGTTCAGACCCAGCCGGCCGCAGCCAGCACCATGTCGATAAGCTTGATCCCGATGAACGGCACGATGATGCCGCCCAGGCCGTAGATCAGCAGGTTGCGGCGCAGCAGCGTCGCGGCGCCCAGCGGCCGGTAGCGCACACCCTTCAGCGCGAGCGGGATCAGTGCAATGATCACGAGCGCGTTGAAGATCACCGCGGACATGATGGCCGACGACGGCGTGGCCAGATGCATGACGTCCAGTGCGCGCAGTTGCGGATACGTCGTCGCAAAGGCGGCCGGGATGATCGCGAAGTACTTCGCGACGTCGTTGGCGATCGAGAATGTCGTCAGCGAACCGCGCGTCATCAGCATCTGCTTGCCGATCTCGACGATCTCGATGAGCTTGGTCGGGTTCGAGTCGAGGTCGACCATGTTGCCGGCTTCCTTCGCCGCTTGCGTACCCGTGTTCATCGCGACCGCGACGTCGGCCTGTGCCAGCGCCGGTGCGTCGTTCGTGCCGTCACCGGTCATCGCGACAAGCATGCCGCGCGACTGGTATTCGCGAATCGTCGCGAGCTTCGTTTCCGGCGTGGCTTCGGCGAGGAAGTCGTCGACGCCTGCCTCGGCGGCGATCGCGGCGGCGGTCAGGCGGTTGTCGCCCGTGACCATGACCGTCTTGATGCCCATCGTGCGCAGTTCGCCGAACCGTTCCTTGATGCCGCCCTTGACGATGTCCTTGAGCTCAATCACGCCAAGCACGCGGGCACTGCCGTGGGCCATTTCGGACACGACGAGCGGCGTGCTGCCGCGACGTGCGACGTCATCGACCTGTGACTGCACGCTCGACGGGAACTGACCGCCATGCGCTTCGACCGACTTGCGGATTGCATCGGCGGCGCCCTTGCGGATCTGACGTTCCTTGAGGTCGACACCACTCATCCGCGTCTGCGCCGTGAACGGCACAAACGTCGCAGCGAGGGCCTGCATATCGCGTTCGCGCAGATTGAAACGGTTCTTCGCGAGCACGACAATGCTGCGGCCTTCCGGCGTTTCGTCGGCGAGCGACGCCAGTTGCGCCGCGTCGGCCAGATCCTGCTCCGTCACGCCCGATGCCGGAATGAACATCGAGGCCTGGCGATTGCCGAGGGTGATCGTGCCTGTTTTGTCGAGCAACAGCACATCGACGTCACCGGCCGCTTCAACAGCGCGGCCCGACGTGGCCATCACATTGGCCTGCATCATGCGGCTCATGCCTGCGACACCGATCGCCGACAACAGTGCACCGATCGTCGTCGGAATCAGGCAGACGAGCAGTGCCACGAGCGCGGTGATCGTCACGACATGACCTTGCTTGACCGCATCGACGCTGAACATCGAGAACGGCAGCAGCGTCGCCGTAGCGAGCAGCAGCACGACCGTCAGCGCAACCAGCAGAATCGTCAGCGCGATTTCGTTCGGCGTGCGACGGCGCTTGGCGCCTTCGACCATCGCGATCATTCGATCGAGGAACGCTTCGCCCGGGTTGACGGTCACGCGTGCGACGATCCAGTCCGACAGCACGCGCGTACCGCCCGTCACCGCCGTAAAGTCACCGCCCGATTCGCGGATCACGGGGGCCGATTCGCCGGTGATCGCCGACTCGTCGACCGAGGCCACGCCTTCGATCACTTCACCGTCGGCGGGGATCGTGTCGCCCGCTTCGATCAGCACGACGTCGCCCTTGCGCAGGTCCGACGCCGTCGTGATGCGAATCGACGCGTTGCGGCTCGGCTTTTCGAGCTTCTTCGCCATGACGTCGCGCTTCGCGCTGCGCAGCGCAGCCGCCTGGGCCTTCGAGCGGCCTTCAGCGAGCGCTTCGGCGAAGTTCGCGAACAGCACCGTGAACCACAGCCACAGCGTAATGGCGAGGATAAAGCCCGAGGGGGCTTCAGCCTGGCCCATCAACGCAGCGACCCACAGCACCGTCGTCAGAATCGAGCCGACGTACACGCAGAACATCACCGGGTTACGGAACTGTGTGCGCGGCGAGAGCTTTTTGAACGAGTCGATGATGGCCGGCTTGATCAAAGCCGGGTCGAACATCGAGCGCGTACCCGAGTGCAGCTTCGGGTCTTTCTTGTGTTCGGGATTGGGCGTCGGAGCCGGGGTCACCGGCTGGGCGCGATCCGAACGAATACGTGAATTGGGAGCCATATCGATCCTTTATTGAATGGCAATCAATGGCCAGCGATCATCTGCAGGTGTTCGGCGACAGGGCCGAGTGCAAGCGCGGGCACATAAGTCAGCGCACCGACGAGCACCACCGTACCGAGCAGCAGCACCACAAACAGCATGCCGTGCGTGGGCATCGTGCCGGCGCCGGGGGCGATCCGCTTCTTCGCAGCAAGCGCACCCGCAACTGCAAGCATCGGAACGAGCGGGCCAAAGCGGCCGAACCACATCGCGATTCCGGTCATCCAGTTGTAGAACGGCGTGGCGACAGTCAGACCAGCAAACGCGCTACCGTTGTTGTTCGCGGCGGAGCTAAACGCGTAGAGGATTTCCGAGAACCCGTGCGTACCGGGGTTCGCAATCCCCGCGACACCGGCGGGCAACAACACGGCGATCGAGGTACCGACGAGCACGAGCAGCGGCGTGAGCAGCACGACGATGGCGACCATCTTCATCTCGTACGACTCGATCTTCTTGCCGACGTACTCAGGCGTGCGGCCGATCATGAGACCCGCGACGAACACGGCGAGCAGCGCGAACGCAAGCATCGTGTAGAGACCCGAGCCTACCCCGCCGAAAATCACTTCACCGAGTTGCATCAGCAGCATCGGCGTCAGACCGCCAAGCGGTGTCAGCGAATCGTGCGCGTTGTTGACTGCGCCGCACGAGGCCGACGTCGTGGCGACCGTGAAGATGCCCGACGACGCGATACCGAAGCGCGTTTCCTTGCCTTCCATATTGCCGCCCGACTGCAGCGCGCTGGCTTGCGTATCGACACCGAGCGACGAGACGAGCGGATTGCCGACCTGCTCCGACGAAATCTCGGACACGCAGGCCACCGCAAACGCAATCGTCATCGCAGCCAGCACCGCATAGCCCTGGCGACGATCGCCGACCATCTTGCCGAACATCACGCACAGCGCCGCCGGAATCACGAGCATCGCGATGATCTGGATGAAGTTCGAGAACGGCGTCGGGTTTTCGTACGGGTGAGCCGAGTTCGTGTTGAAGAAGCCGCCGCCGTTCGTGCCGAGCATCTTGATCGCTTCTTGCGAAGCCACCGGGCCCATCGCGAGCGTCTGCGTCTTGGCCGTCAGCGTGTCGGTCACGGGGTTGCCCTTCGCATCCTTGACCGGGTTGCCTTGTGCATCGACCTTCGGCTGCGTGTATTGCGTGACCTGCAGCGTGGGCACGTCCTTGTACGCCGAGAAGTTTTGAATCGCACCTTGCCCGACGAACACGAGCGACACGACGATCGAGATCGGCAGCAGCACGTACATCGTCGTACGCGTGAGGTCGACCCAGAAGTTGCCGATCGTTTGTGCCGAGTGACGTGCAAAGCCGCGAATCAACGCAGTGACGACGGCGATACCTGTAGCCGCCGAAAGGAAGTTCTGCACGGTGAAGCAGAGCATCTGCATCAGATAGCTCGCGCCCGACTCACCCGCGTAGTCCTGCCAGTTCGTGTTGGTCACGAAGCTCACGGCCGTGTTGAAGGCCGCATCCGGCGTCATGGCAGCGATACCTGCCGGGTTCAGCGGCAAGCCGGCTTGCAGACGCAGCAACACGTAGATCGCAATCGTGCCGAGCACGTTGAACGCCAGCATCGCAACGGCGTACGTCTTCCATCCCATTTCCTTCGAGGGATCGATGCCGCCCAGCTTGTAAAATCCGCGCTCGGCCCAGCCGAACCAGCGCAGCACGCGCGACGAACCGTCGAGCACGTTCGTCATATAGCGGCCGAGCGGAATCGCAAGCGCGATCAGCACGATCGTATAGACGACGAATTGGAGCCAGTCATTGGAGGTCATTCGAGTTCCTCCGCGTTGAACAGTGCATACGCGAGATACACAAGCAGAAACACCGTCGAGCCGGTGGCCAACCACAGCATCCAGTTCATGGCCGGCCTCCCACTGCGCGACGGCGCAGCACCTCGCAGCCCTTGATCAGGCCGACAGTCAATGCGGTGAACACGATGAGTCCACCGACATACAGCACGTCCATTTTTGGTCTCCGTAGAACGCAGTGACGAGGACTGGATCGTCTCGCTTTGCCGATAAAGACCGGGGTAAAGTTGCTGTGGTGCACATAAAGACTGTGTAAACGCGGTATCAACGACGTTTACACGGCGGCGGGCGTGGCGAGCGGAGATCGGCCACTGGCAAGGCTTTCGGCCAGATGGCCCGACGTGAGTCCGGCGAATGCGGACAGGCGGAATGAAAAAAGATGCAAAAAGCCCACTACCGCCGGAGATCCGGCCGTAGTGGGCTTTTTCGTTTGCTGGGACGCGCTGGCGCGCTACGCGCCGCTGCCGTTGATGCCGACGCGCAGATACGACAACACCATATCCGTCGACATGCGCACGATCTCCGCACGTTCCTGGGCTTCGGTGAAATCACGGCCGAGAATCGCGGCAAGCGTATAGCGATTCGACAACACGTAATAACCGAGTGCCGACAAGGTCACATAGAACCGGACCGCATCGACATCCTTGCGGAATACACCGGCTTCTGCGCCGCGCTGAAGAATATTCGCCGTCATCGAGGTAATCGGCGACATCATCTCGTTGATGCGGGATGAGTTCTTGATATACCGCGCTTCGTGAAGATTCTCGTTATTGAGCAGGCGGAGCAATTCCTGATGCTCGAAATAGTAATTCCAGATGAAATGAGCGAGCTGCGTAATCGCCTCGACGGGTTCGAGCCCGGCAAGATCGAGCTGCCGCTCGGCGTCGGCCAGGCACGCAAATGCCTGCTCGAGCACCGCAGTAAACAGCTGCTCCTTGCTGCCGAAATAGTAATAGAGCATGCGCTCATTAGTGAGCGCACGACGCGCGATCTGATCGACTCGCGCACCGGATAATCCGCCATTGGCGAATTCTTCGGCTGCCGCAGTGAGTATGCGACGCCGGGTCCCCTCTGGATCTCTTTTGATTTTTGACTCGTTCATGGTGGCATCCGCAACCAAGGGAGAGGCACCCGATTATGGCATAAGGATCTGAAAACCAAGCAGAATCGGCGATAATCTGGGGTCCGTGTTTTCACTCATATCCAGTGTCCCCCGTCACCGCCTCACCGCCGTCGCTTGCCGACCGGATCGAAGACCTGCTGCCGCAGACTCAATGCACGAAATGCGGCTATCCGGCCTGCCGTCCGTATGCCGAAGCCATTGCCGACGGCACCGCTTCGTATGATCAGTGCCCGCCCGGCGGCGCCGAGGGTATTGCGCGCCTTGCCGCGCTGCTCGGCAAGCCCGTGATTCCCCTCAATATCGAACACGGCGTCGAACGGCCGCGTCCGGTCGCGCGGATCGACGAGAGCCTCTGCATCGGTTGCACGCTATGCATACAGGCCTGTCCAGTCGACGCGATCATCGGTGCAGCCAAACGCATGCACACCGTCGTCGAGTCGCTCTGCACGGGCTGCGATCTGTGCGTGGCGCCGTGCCCGGTCGATTGCATCGAGATGGTCCCGGTCACGGGCGATGCCACGGGTTGGGACGCGTGGTCGCAAGATCAGGCGGATGCTGCTCGCGCGCATCACGACCGGCATATGGAACGCGAGCGCCAGGCGCGGCAAGCGGCCGAACAGCGCATCGCCGAACGGCAGGCAGCTCACAAGGCGCATCTCGCTACGAGGCCGGCGGATCCGGGCGAGCGCCTTGGCGGCGACGCCACGGTGACGCCTGAAAGCGCATCGGCGATCGATGCACCCACAACGTCCGCGCCGGCGCCTCAGGGTGACGTACGCTCGCTTCGGGCCGCAGGTACCGCAGGCGCTGCGAGTGTCTCTGATTCGTCCGGCACTTCCGGTACGTCGGATACGTCGGGTACGTCCGGCGCTTCCGGTGAGCCGGGCGCCCCGTTGTCGCCCGAAGAGCGCAAGCGCGCGATCATCGCGGCTGCGATGGAGCGCGCCCGGCAGAAGAAAAACGAACTGGCCGAGCGCGGTTTCGGTCCGCGCAACACCGAACACGTGAGCGCCGACGTGCAGAAGCAGATTGACGAAGCCGACGCGCGCAGAAAGCGCCTGGGCATCGACGACGATTCAAAGTAAGCGCAACCGGTACGCAGATCTCGCGCGGACTTCGCGATGTGCACCCACCCGACCCCAGCCCATGAACGCCACTAAACGCCGTGCGATCTTCGAAACGCTGCAACGCCTGGACCCGGAGCCCAAGAGCGAGCTCGAATACACGACGCCGTTCGAATTGCTGATCGCCGTGATGCTGTCGGCTCAGGCGACCGATGTGTCGGTCAACAAAGCCACACGCAAGCTGTATCCGGTCGCCAACACGCCGCAGACCCTGTTCGATCTTGGCGAAGAGGCGCTCAGCGAGTTCATCCGCACGATCGGGCTCTACCGGACGAAGGCCAAGAACGTGATCAAGACGTGCCGCATCCTGCTCGATCAGTATGAAGGCGAGGTGCCGCAGGACCGCGAAGCGCTCGAGTCACTGCCGGGTGTCGGACGCAAGACGGCAAACGTCGTGCTCAACGTCGCGTTTGGCGAAGCGACGATCGCCGTCGACACCCATATCTTCCGGGTCGCGAACCGCACGGGCCTCGCACCGGGCAAGGATGTGCGCGCGGTTGAGGCGGCGCTCGAGAAATTCACGCCGCCCGAGTTCCGGTTACACGCCCACCACTGGCTGATCCTGCACGGCCGATATGTATGCAAGGCGCGCACACCCCTGTGCACCCAATGCGCGATCGAGCCGGTGTGCGAATTCAAGCAGAAGACGCACGCCGTCCGGTAAAGACAGCGGACTCATGATCCATAACCGTCATTGGGGTCATTGGGGTCATTGGGGTCATTGGGGTCATTGGGGTCATTGGGGTCATTGGGGTCATTGGGGTCGTTGGGGTCGCTGGGGTCATTGGGGTTGTTTGGGGATTGAGGTCGCTCGATCTGCTCTCGCCGTCAATGCCCCGCGGCGGCCTCCATTCGGGAACACCGGTGCCGATTGGGGTCAACGTCGCGTTTTTTCACGCGGGCGTAGAATGCGGGTCCTGATGGCTGCAGAGGCCGCGCGGCGTTCGTGCGGCTCGTTGTCCGGCCACGCCCCGCAAGACCGATCATGATGTTCAATCCGACCCGCGACGAAGTTCGCCAGTTTTTCACCGACGCCTGGCGCAAGCAGCAAGCCGGCCAGATCCTGACCCCGCTCGAAACGATGGCGGCCGACTGGGTTGCCGAGCACCCCGAGTATCACGATGTGATGCAGGCCTCGGAGTCGAGCGTCAAGGACTACACGCCCGAAGGCGGCCAGACAAACCCCTTTCTGCACCTGTCGATGCATCTGGCGATCAGCGAGCAGATCTCGATCGACCAGCCGCCGGGCATCCGCGCCGCGCACGACCGGCTTGCCGCGAAACTCGGCTCGTCGCACGAAGCCCAGCACGAAATCATGGAATGCCTCGGCGAAACCCTATGGGAAGCCCAGCGCACGGGCACGCCGCCCGATCATGACGCGTATCTCGACCGCATCAAACGGCGTGGCTCGCAACACTGACGCGCGCGGATGCGGGGCGACGTCGATCGACCGCCCTTCGCCTCTGCAGCGCACGCGCGCGTCTCACAGCCGACCCATCCGCCGTTTCACGCGAATCACGGGACGAAAAAAAACCTCACGCCGCCAGGTATGAGGTTTTTTTTGATTCCGCGCAGTGCAGGCGTTCGAGCCGTCCCCGACGACCCGCGCGCCGCAGCCGTAAGCCTGTGCGGCCCCGGCTCCGCGCCGGCGAATCGTTACTTCTTCTGCACCAGATCGCCGGGCAGCGACTGGATATAGGCGGCGATATCGCGCAGGTCGCTTTCCGACAGGCCCTGAACCTGGGCTGCCATGATCGCGTTGTTGCGGCCGAACAGCGGGTTGCCGCCACCGACCTGATACGAACGCAGCGCGAAGAAAATGTAATCGTTGAACTGACCCGCGAGCTTCGGGTATTCCGGCGACACCGGGTTGTTCAGGGTCGCACCGTGGCATGCCGCGCAATTGTGGCTGCCGACCAGGTTCTTGCCGTTTTCGGCATCGGCCGCGTGCGCCCCCGCGCTGACGCCGGCCAGTCCGATCAACGCGGCCATGGCCGCGAGCTTGCTGATACGCTGATTCATGCGTGCTCCTGTCCGTGCTGGACGTATTCGTGTGCCGGGCCGGTCACTTGTTCGGGTTGTTCTGCGTTGCCGGAGTCTGCGCAGCGTAGTACGCGGCGATGTCGGCAATGTCCTGATCGGACAGCGACGCGGCGTTTGCGTGCATCGTCTGGAACTTGCGGTCGCCCTTCTTGTACTCCTGGAGCGCCGTTTCAAGATACCGGGCGTTCTGGCCACCGAGCTTCGGCACGCGGTACACCTCGGGATAGGCGGTCCGGTAGTCCGGGATGCCGTGACAGCCGATACACGCCGCTACCTTGCCTGCCCCGGCCTTCGCGTTGCCGACGACATCGGCCTGCGCGCCGGTCGAAGCCGCTGCGAGGGCAGCCAGCACGGCAATCGTCACTTGTATTTTCATAGCTTTATCAACCTGAGCGTTCGGGGGGACCCGGATGTCGGGGCGCCCGCAACGGGGCACCGGAGCGACGACCGGCGGCCGTGACTGTTCGAAATTATCGGCTCGCTGGCCAAAAAACCGGTGCATTGTAGCCTGCGGCCCGCGGGGTCGTCCACAGACTGAGGTCGTTCAGCCTTAGTGGGCGGGCAAACCCGGCTTTACGACGACAAGAGTCTTGACGGTGAACGCGCCGCGCGCATCACGGACTCGCCCACTCGCGTTAAATGGATAGCCGGTGGCGGAATCCGAACTCGGGAAGCCGGGCAGCCACCATGCGAAATGCAGCGCGTCAGGGCGTTCGTGCTCCAGTCCTCGAGCCCCGCACCGGACTCACCGGCCCGCATGCCGGCACCGAGGCCGCCCTCGATTCGCCTGCGAAACGCGCCAGGCCGACTGGACCTATACTGGGCCTTTCGACGCCACCGGTCCCCCGCCATGCGCTTTGAAGGTTCCTCCCAATATGTTGCGACCGACGACCTGCGCCTGGCCGTCAACGCCGCTGTCACGCTCGAACGCCCGCTGCTGATCAAGGGTGAGCCCGGCACGGGCAAGACGATGCTCGCCGAGGAAGTCGCGAGCGCGCTGAACATGCCGTTGCTTCAATGGCACATCAAGTCCACGACAAAAGCCCAGCAAGGTCTGTACGAGTACGACGCGGTCTCGCGCCTGCGCGATTCTCAGCTCGGCGACGAACGCGTGCGCGATATCCGCAACTACATCGTCAAGGGCGTGCTCTGGCAGGCGTTCGAAGCGGAGCAGCAAAGCGTGCTGCTGATCGACGAGATCGACAAGGCCGATATCGAATTCCCGAACGACCTGCTGCGCGAGCTCGACCGCATGGAGTTTTATGTGTACGAGACGCGCGAGCTGATCAAGGCGCGCCATCGCCCGCTCGTGATCATCACGTCGAACAATGAAAAGGAACTGCCCGACGCGTTCCTGCGCCGCTGCTTTTTCCACTACATCAAGTTTCCCGACGCCGCGACGATGCAGCAAATCGTCGACGTCCACTATCCCGGCATCAAGAAGTCTCTCGTGAGCGCCGCGCTCAACAACTTCTTCGAGCTGCGCAATGTACCGGGGCTCAAGAAGAAGCCTTCGACGTCGGAACTGCTCGACTGGCTCAAGCTGCTGCTCGCCGAAGACATCGGCCCCGAAGCGCTGCATAGCCAGGACCAGAAGCAGATCATGCCGCCGCTCGCCGGCGCGCTGCTCAAGAACGAGCAGGACATGCATTTGTTCGAACGGCTCGTGTTCATGAATCGAAGCAATCGGTAGCCACGAGCGTTGAAGGAGAACCGCGATGCTGATCGATTTTTTCTTTTCCCTTCGTAACGCGAAGCTGCCCGTGAGCGTCAAGGAATACCTGACGCTCGTCGGCGCGCTCGAGCGCGAGGTTATCGCACCGTCGATCGACGAGTTCTATTACCTCGCACGCCTCACGCTGATCAAGGACGAAAAGCATTACGACAAGTTCGATCAGGCGTTTGGCGCCTATTTCAACGGTGTCACATCACTGCTCGAAGCGGGCCTGGATGCTTCGGACATTCCGCTCGACTGGCTCAAGAAGCGTCTCGAACGCGAGCTGTCGCCTGAAGAGAAGGCGCAGATCGAGGCCATGGGCGGGCTCGACAAGCTGCTCGACCGCATGAAGGAATTGCTCGACGAGCAGAAAGAGCGTCACGAAGGCGGCAACAAGTGGATCGGCACGGGCGGCACTTCGCCGTTCGGGCACGGCGGCTACAACCCCGAAGGCATCCGGATCGGCGGCGAAGCGGGCGGCAATCGCTCGGCAGTGAAAGTCTGGAACGCACGTGCGTATCGTGACTATGACGACGACGTGGAACTCGGCACGCGCAATATCAAGGTCGCGCTGCGCCGCCTGCGGCGTTTCGCCCGTGAAGGCGCGGCCGACCAGCTCGATCTCGACGGCACGATCCGCAGCACGGCGGCCAACGCGGGCTGGCTCGATCTGCGCATGGTGCCGGAACGTCACAACACCGTGAAGGTGCTGATGTTGCTCGACGTCGGCGGGTCGATGGACGATCACATCAAACGCACGGAAGAACTGTTTTCCGCTGCCAAGACCGAGTTCAAGCACCTCGAGTTCTTCTACTTTCACAACTGCGTCTACGACTTTCTCTGGAAGCAGAACCGGCGACGCCATGCGGAACGCTTCCCGACCTGGGACGTCCTGCACAAGTACACGTCGGAGTACAAGCTGATCTTCGTCGGCGACGCCACGATGGGCCCCTACGAGATCCTGCAACCCGGCGGCTCGGTCGAATACAACAACGCCGAACCCGGCGCGATGTGGCTGAGCCGCTTCACCGAGCGCTTTCCGCACTACGTCTGGCTCAATCCCGAGCCCGAGCGCTTGTGGGAATACCGGCAGTCGGTATCGCTCGTGCGCCAGCTCATGGCGAACCGGATGTTCCCGATCACGATCAACGGACTTGAATCGGCGATGCGCCTGCTCAGCAAATAGGGACGTTAGAATCCGGACGTAGCGGTTGCCGTCCGGGCCGCGTTTCCTTCTGTTGCCGACCACGCCCTATGAACGCTGCACCGCCCGCCACGCCGTCCGACCCGAACAACCGTACCACCCGCGCCGACGCCGAGCCGCTGCCGCTGCGTCCTCTGCGCGACACGGCGCTGTCGTCGGTGGTCGCCGGCTTCGTGGCCATGATGACGGGCTACACGAGCTCGCTCGCGCTGATGTTCCAGGCCGGGCGCAATGCGCATCTGAGCGACGCACAAATCTCGTCGTGGATCTGGGCGCTGTCGATCGCGATGGCGCTGACGACGATTGTGCTGTCGCTGCGTTTTCGCGCACCGATCGTCGTCGCGTGGTCGACGCCCGGCGCCGCGCTGCTGATCACGAGTCTTGCGAATGTCCCCTATTCCGACGCGATCGGCGCCTTTGTCATCTGCGCGCTATTGCTGATCCTCGTCGGCGTAACCGGCGTCTTCGATACGGTGATGAAGCGCCTGCCCTCGTCTCTTGCCGCAGCGTTGCTCGCCGGCATTCTGTTCCGGATCGGCATCGGACTGTTCGGTGCGGCCGAACACGACACCGCGCTCGTGCTTGCGATGTTCTTCACGTATCTCGTGATCAAGCGGTTCGCGCCGCGCTATGCGATCGTCACGACCCTGCTGGTCGGTATTGCGGCCGCCGCGGCGCTGGGACAGCTGGATTTCAGCCACTTCAGTGTCGCCCTGGCCCGTCCGGTCTTTACGATGCCGACCTTCTCGGCGTCGGCTGCGATCAGCATCGGCATACCGCTGTTTATCGTCGCGATGGCCTCGCAGAACGTGCCGGGTCTCGCCGTGCTGCGCGCCGATGGCTATCAGACGCCGTCGTCGCCGCTGATCTGGTCCACGGGCATTGCGTCGCTGATTTTTGCGCCCTTCGGCTCGCACGGGGTCAACCTCGCGGCCATCACCGCGGCAATGTGCACGGGTCCCGATGCGCACCCTGACGCACGCAAGCGCTACACCGCTGCGGTCTGGTGCGGGATTTTCTATCTGATCGCCGGCACGCTCGGCGCGACGATTGCCGCGTTGTTCGCCGCGTTTCCGAAGACGCTTGTGGTCTCGATCGCCGCGCTTGCGCTGTTCGGTTCGATCATGAACGGCCTCGCCAACGCGATGTCCGATGCGCGTCAGCGCGAGCCCGCCTTGATCACCTTTATGGTCACGGCGTCCGGACTCACGTTGCTGTCGATCGGCTCCGCGTTCTGGGGGCTGGTCGCCGGGGTGGTGGCTTATGGCATTCTCGCCGCACGTCGATGAATCCTTTGGCATGCGACATCGTATCGAACGACCACGGCCCAGGAGGACTAGGGACGAATGACAGAATGAAAGAGACTGCCTGCTTCATGATTGACGCGCCCGAAGTGTGCCAGCGGGACACCTTTGGGGCAGCGAACTTCGAATCCACTCACTCCGGAGCGTGAGCGATGGCGATAGCAGACGTGCTCGATGGTTTGATGAAGACTCACGACGATGCACCCGAGGCCGCCGCAAGCCGGCTGCGCGTGCTCGCGACACAGGCGGTGCCGGCCGACCAGCTGGGCCGTTTCGGATGGCTCGTCAATCACGTGATCGGCGAGAAACAGGGGCGCTGGAAAGATGCGAACCTGCTGATCAGCGAGGCGATGCGGCCGCACGACGCCTTGCCGCTGCCCGCGCTGCGCAGCGGCGCGGTGGCCGCTCTCGTCTCGGGAGACTTGCTGCGCGCGAGCGCCATCGAATCGCGACTGGCTACGCAGCACCGGCTGCGTGCGATGGAAGCCACGATGGTTGTGCGCATGGCCGCGTTGAGCTTTCTCGTCACGGGTCCGCGCGCGCAAGAGGCTGCGCTCGGCATTCTGGGTGTCGTGCAGATCGTGGCCGGCTGGAACGCCGCTTCGCAGGCCGATGCCTCGCTCGCGAGCAGTCTGAACAATGCGGTGTCGAGCCTCATCGAACTCGACGACAAGGCCATTGCCTCTCCCGAAGTGCGCGACGCGATCGTCGAAGGCGCGCGTGCCGCACGCATTCTCTGGATGCGCGCCGGCGGCTGGACGCATCACGAACGCGCAGACTATCTGTGCGCACTGGCGGCCAACCGGCTCGGCCTGCATGATGAAGCACTCGAAGCCGCTGAACGCGGCCTGAAAATCATCGACGAAAACGGCGTGGAGGACGTGGATCGCGCGTTCCTGCTGCTCGAAACCGTGCGCGCGTATCGTGGGCTTGGCCGCGATAACGATGCGACGCGACACTTTTCGCTCGCCGACAAGCTCGCGAGCGCCTGGGACGACAAGGACACCATCGACTGGTACGCGAGCAAGTCCGCGGCCTTGCGCGCGCCGCAGCCCCAATAAAAAACGGCGGCGCCCGTCAAGGGTGCCGCCGCCAAATTCCCCTGTGTGAAGGGGAACAAGAGGAACATCGAATCCGCTGCCTTGCAGCCTGAAGACCTTCCGGTCCTCAGGTTGTTTGCGTCGGCAGCGTGGCTTACTTGAAGCGGTACGTCGCGCCGATCTGGAAGAAGCGGCCCAGGTTCGTGTACAGCGACTGGTCGTAGCCCGTCAGGTCGGGGTTGAGCGTCCAGACCGGATCGAACGGAGGCGCCTTGTCGAACAGGTTGTCGATGCCGGCGTAGATCGTCCAGTTCTTGAAGCCGCGATACGACGTGAACAGGTTGAACTGGCTGTACGACGCCACCGAACCCGTACCGCCGAGGCCGATCTGGTCCGCGATGATGTTGCTGTACGGACCCGTGTACTGCCACGTGAGCGTTGTCGTGAACTTCGCATAGTCCCAGGTCAGGCTCGTATTGCCCTTCCAGCGCGGGTTGCTGGCGCCGAACGGCTGGTTCAGCGCGCCGTTGTTGCCTGCGAAGTCCTGCGTGCCACCACCACCCGGCTGCGTCAGCTTGAAGTGCCACACGTAGGCCCAGTCGCCGGCCAGCGTGAACGTACCGAAGCCCGTCGACAGCGACTTGCGGAAGTCGAAGTCGAAGCCGTCGGTGTCCAGCGAACCGAGGTTCTGGAACTGCATGTTGATGTAGCGCAGCGAGCCGTCCGCATTGCGGATCACCGTGCTCGGATCGTTCGCATCGAGCAGGGCCTGCGGATCGGTCGTGCCGATCACACCGTCGATCTTGACCTTGTAGAACGCCGCACCGAAGTCCGTCGTCGAATCCGGCGAGAGCGCAAAGCCGATGTTGTAGTTCTTCGTGTGCTCAGGCTGCAGATTCGGGTTGCCCGCGTTGTATTCCGACGCGAAGATCGACTGGGCACCGCCCGGCGCATTCTTGTCCGACAGCGTCTGGTGGCTGATGAACGTCGCTTGCGAGTTTTCGACCGCCGTCGGTGCGCGGAAGCCACGGCCATACGACGCGTACGTCGTCAGCATGCTGACCGGCTGATAACGCAGCGCGAAGTTCGGCGAGAACGCACCGCCAAAGTCGCTGTAGTGGTCGTAACGGCCCGACTGCGTGAACGTCAGGTTCTTGATGAGGGGAATATCGAACTGGTAGTAGACCGCCGCGATATTGCGCTCGCCATCGACCGACTGAATCCGCGCAGGCGCCGTGATGCCCTGGTTCGCGAGTGTCGTCGGGTTGATGATGTCGGTTTCGTGGCGGAATTCCGTCCCCACACCGAAGCCCACGTCACCGGCCGGCAGCGTGAACAGGTTCGTCGTCGACGTCGTCGCCGTGACCGAGTCGAGCTTCGAGATCGCCGACTGGTTGTCGTCCTCGAACAGGCCGGCCGGGTAGACCGGGTTCGAGAAGTTCAGCGTGCCGTTCGCAAGCGCCGATTCCCAAGCGTTGACGTTCAGCGTGTTCTCGTACGTGCTCGACACCACGCTCTGCGAGTGGCCGTACTGGACATCCCAGTCCCAGTCGCCGAACTTCGGCACCGAGAACGAACCCTTGACGCCCGTCGAAGCCTTCCAGTACGTCGACACCGTGTCGACCGCGGTCTGGTCGTTCAGGAACGAGTAGTTGATCGGCGTGTCGACGCCGAACGGGTTGTACGGGTTGCCCGCGGGGACCGTGTTGTTCAGCGGCGTGAGCTGGCCCGGCACGAGGTTGAAGACGTTCGAGATGCCGGTCGCCGAAGCGATGCCGCTGTACTGAACCGTCTCGTTGCGGCTGACCCAGAAGTCCGCGTAAGCCTGGACGTCGTCCGTGACCTTGAACAGGCCGTGGATCTTCGCGTTGAGGCGCGTCGTTTCCGGGATCAGCGAGTAGTTGTGCTGGGTGTTGTAGTTACACACCGTCGAATCGCTCGTGCCGATCGCGCCCGGAGGGCACGGCGAAAGCGCTTGCGTGGTCGTCGGGCTCGTTTGCCAGAAATTCTGCTGGTTCGGACCCGTCGGCTGTGCCATCCCGCCCGGGAAGCGGCTGAAGTCCGAGCTGCTCGACATGTCGCGATCCGACAGGCGCGAGCCCGTGTCGCGGTAGTAACTCGCCGCGGCCGTGATGTTGTAGCGATCGGCGTTCAGGTCGCCGAAGCCGCCGAGAATGCCGAACGTACCCGTCGCATCGCCCGGGTGCTGGGCTTTGCCGAGGTCGCTCGTGATTTCGAGGCCGTGGTAGTTCTTCTTCGTGATGATGTTCACCACGCCGGCGATAGCGTCCGAGCCGTACTGCGACACCGCGCCCGTTTTGACGATGTCGATGTGGTCGACAATGTTCAGCGGGATCGTGTTGACGTCGAAGAACGTGTCGGTGAAGTTCACCGCGAGCGCGTAGTTCGCCACGCGCTGACCGTCGACGAGCACGAGCGTGTACTTCTCGCTCAGGCCGCGCAGCGCGATACCCGCACCGCCCGGCGCCGTGCCGTTCATGGTCGTTTGTCCCCAGCTGCTCGCGTCGTTGGCCGACGTGCCGCGCAGGAAGTCGCCCACCGTCGTGTAGCCGCTGTCCTCAATCTCTTTCGCCGACACCGACTGAACCGTCGTGTTGCCCGTCTTGTCGGCCTTCTTGATCAGCGAGCCTGTGATTTCGACGCGCTCGAGTTTCGTCGCGTCGGGGTTGGCCGTCCCCGCATCGGTCGGAGCCGTTTGTGCGAAGGCCACCGGAACGAATGCCGCGGACAGCAGCAGTTCGGCGCCCACGATCTTTTTAATGGCCGAAACCAGAACCTTTTGTTTCACTATTTCCCCTTCTCGCAAGTGGGCGGAGCCCAGGAATAATCGCCACACGCCACCGGTCGAGCGTCGCAGGCGACTACACGGGTGCAAATACACACGCTTGAATGCGCAATGCACTTATATTTGAAGTATTTGAATGGCTGGATTTTGTCCGCACACCCAAATGCTTACAGCAGCTGGCTATATGCAAATGGTGTGCCATTCAAATAAAACATTTTCACAGCATGATTTAATGATTTTGTAAGCAACCGCCTCCCCAACCAGCAAACGTACAGGATCCTTGCTGGGCGGTGGATTCAGGAAATCCCCGAGCATCGTGGCAAATCCCTTGCGGGCATTGACGCGGAAAGTATTTGAAAGGCTGTGTCACGCAAACCACAACAATACAGAATATTTCCTTAATCCCTAAGAAATAGATTGCAGATGGACTTTTGATTTGATTTGTAGACAGACGGGCAAAAACAGTGCAAGACGAATTTAAATTCGATATCACGGCACTTTAAAAGCTCATAACGGAGAAAATCGCACCATTCAAGAGCAAAATAATATCCGGGATATTTCTTTAAATCGATTTATGCAGATTGAATGCATAAATGCAGATACACCCATCGAATCAATTTTGTACATACAAAAGCAAAACGGCGACTCCCTCGCGGGAGCCGCCGTTGATGCTGCGAGACCAGTGCCCCGCCTCAGCGAGGCGGCGCAGTCAGACAGGCCGACGTCCGGCCACGATACTTCGTGGCGGACGACGTCAAGCCTGATTACTTCCAGCGATACGTTGCGCCGATCTGGAAGAAGCGGCCCACTTCGTTGTACAGCGACGCGTCGTAACCCGTCGTGTTCGCGTAGTACTGCCACACCGGGTCAGCCGGCGGATGGCGATCGAACAGGTTGTTGATACCGCCGTAGATCGTCCAGTTCTTGATGCCGCGGTACGTGGCGAACAGGTTGAACTGGCTATACGACGACACCGACGTGGCGTCCGAGATACCGACCGCGTTCGTGTACGGACCCGTGTAGTCCCACGACAGCGTCGTCGTGAACTTCGCGTAGTCCCACGACAGCGTCGTGTTGCCCTTCCAGCGCGGGAACGAAGCGCCGAACACCGTGTTGAGCGCGAGGTTGTTACCCGCGTACTCGGTCGTTGCGCCGCTGCCGTCTTCGATCTTGAAGTGGTAGACGTAAGCCCAGTCACCCGACAGCGTGAACGTACCGAATGCCGTCGGCAGACCTTGACGGAACGTGAACTCGAAGCCGTCGGTCGTCAGGCTGCCCTGGTTCGTGTACGACGTGTTGACGTACTTGATCGTGCCGTCCGAGTTACGCACGACTTGCGTCGGGTCGTTCTGCGCGACGATCGCGTTCGGATCGCCGTTCGAGATCACGTTGTCGATGACGATCTTGTAGTAATCGAAACCGATGTCGGTGTGCTCAGCCGGCGACAGCTGGAAGCCGAGGTTGTAGTTCTTCGTGCGTTCCGGTTGCAGGTTCGGATTGCCACGCGTGAGTTCCGTACGCGTTGCATCGACGTTGTCCGGATTCGGATCGAACGGGTCGTGCATCAGCTGAACCGAAGCCGTCGTCGATTGCGAGCTCTCGACCAGCGTCGGTGCGCGGAAGCCGCGGCTGTACGACGCGTACGCCGTCAACTGCTGAATCGGCTGATAGCGCAGGGCGAAGCGCGGCGAGAATGCGCCGCCGAAGTCGCCGTAATGGTCATACCGGCCCGACTGGCTGAACGTCAGGTTCTTGATCAGCGGAATGTCGAGCTGGTAGTACACCGCCGCGACATTGCGCTCGCCGTTGACGGTCTGGAACGCGCCAGGCGCGATCAGGCCCTGGCCTTGCAGCGTCGGGATGATGATCTCTTGCGCTTCGTGGCGGAATTCCGTGCCGATACCGAAGCCGACATCACCTGCGGGCAGCGTGAACAGATTCGGCGTCGACAACGTTGCAGTGACGGTATCGAGCTTCGAGATGTTCAGACCGTAGTCGTTGACGAACAGGCCATTCGTGCCGTTCGGCGTGTTGGCCGGGTTCGAGAAGTCGAAGCCGCCCGCGAGCAGGTTCTGCAACGCCGGCACGTACAGTTCGTTCGTGTACTCGGTGGCGACCGTGCTTTGCGAATGGCCGACGTCGACACCCCAATCCCAGTCGCCGAACTTCGGCGTCGAGAACGAGCCCTTGATACCGGTCGATGCCTTCCAGAACGTCGACGTCGTGTCAACGCCCGCCGGGGTGTCGGCGAACGTGTAGCGGATGCCCGTGTCGACGCCGAACGGGTTGTACGGGTTCGAGCCGAGCACGGTGTTGCCCACCGAAGCGAGCGACGACGTGGCCGGATCGTAGTGAACCGTCGACGCGCGCAGCGTGTTGTAGCCCTGCAGCAGCGACGTCGTATTGCGGCTCGCCCAGAGGTCGGCGTACGCCTGGATGTTGTCGTCGATCTTGTACGTGCCGTGGACCTTGCCGTTCCAGCGCTCGACCGCCGCTTGCGCCGAAATCGCGCTGGCGTTGTTCAGGCCGCAGTACGCGCCCATGTTCGTCGAGTTGTACGGGCACGGCGACAACGGCGTCGTGCTGCCGTCGGCGTTGATCCAGTTGATCTTCTGTGCGTTCTGCGTCGGCAGGGCCGAGCCGCCGTAGCGCGAGAAGTCTTCACTGGCCGTGAAGTCGCGGTCCGACAGCATGAAGCCGTTTTCTTTGTAGTAGCTGCCTGCGGCCGTGATGTTCCAGCCCTGGGTCGCGAAGTCGCCGATACCGCCGAGCACGCTGAAGCGCTCTTCGAAGCCGCCCGGATGCTGGGGCTTGCCGAGGTTCGCGTCGAGTTCGAGGCCGTGGTAGTTCTTCTTCGTGATGATGTTCACGACGCCGGCGATGGCGTCCGAACCGTACTGCGACACCGCGCCCGTCTTCACGATTTCAACGTGATCGACGATGTTCAGCGGCAGCGTGTTCAGGTCGAAGAAGCTGTCGGTGCCATTGACCGCGAGTGCATAGTTCGCCACGCGCTGGCCGTCAACCAGCACCAGCGTGTACTTTTCCGACAGACCGCGCAGGGCGATGCCCGCGCCGCCCGGGGCAAACGAGTTCGTGTTCGACTCACCCCAGCTGCTTGCCGAGTTGGCCGAGATGTCGTGCAGGAATTCGGCGACCGTCGAATAGCCCTGGTCTTCGATTTCCTTTGCGGTGACCTTCTGGACCTGGTTGTAACCGGTCTTGTCCGACTGCTTGATCAGCGAGCCCGTGACTTCGACGCGCTCGAGCTTCGTGGCGCCCTTGTCTTTCGCAGCCGGAGCAGCGTCGGTAGCGGGCGTGGCGGGTGCGCTTTGCGCAATGGCGACCGGGACGAGCACTGTCGAGAACAGCAGCTCCGCTCCCACGATCTTCTTGATGGCTGACACCAGGACCTTCTGTTTCACTTGTTCCCCTTGTGTTGCTGGCGGGTTGCGCCCGTTAGATGCCTGTCTAACGGAGGCACGGTCGGCTCCCGTCAGCAGCTGTGCGCCAGCGCCCGGCTCTTCGCCACGCAGCTGCGCCCTGTTTTTGTCTCCGAGCGCGATCCGATGGTGACGGCCACGCTCTCCTTACTGCGGGCCTACACATAGCAAGAGGTATGCCAATGTCAGATTGGACTTTTGTTCGAATTGCCTTACGGGTGGAATGTTTCGTAGTGAATGATTCAACGCAGCAATGCACTGTCATTCGGACTTTTTGTATTACAGGCCCCGATTTTATTTTTCAATAAATTACGAATTAAAAGATTTTAAGAATATCGATGACATTATTACGAAGGCTATTCGTAATTCATCTGCGGTGGCACGGGACGTCGAAGCTGAGCGTCGCGCAGAGAGGCGCAGGGAGGCGGGCTGGGCAGCCAGGACGCAAGGCAAAAAAAACGGCGCCCGAAGGCGCCGTGAGGACCATCTGCGTCGCGCGGTTCACGCGCGACGCGTTCGTTCTGCTTATTTGAAGTGGTACGTCGCACCGACCTGCACGAAGCGGCCGATGTAGTTGTACAGCGACGAGTCGTAGCTCGCATCCGGCGTCGCTTGCCAGACCGGATCGAAGTTCGGCGCGCGATTGAAGATGTTGTTGATGCCGCCGTAGATCGTCCAGTTCTTGATACCGCTGTACGTCGCGTACAGGTTGAAGATGCTCCACGAACCCACGCTGCCCGATGCACCCGGGTAGCCGCCGGTCACGTTCGCAATCGCGTTCGTGTACGGACCCGTGTACTCCCAGCTCAGCGTCGCGGCCCACTTGTTGTAGTTCCAGCTCAGGTCCGTCGTGCCCTTCCAGCGCGGGATCGAAGCACCGAACGGCTCGTAGAACGCACCGTTGTTGCCTGCGAAGTCGCTTGCGATACCGTTGTTCGGCATCTTGAAGTGCCACACGTAGGCCCAGTCGCCCGACAGCGTGAAGGTACCGATGCTCGTCGGCAGGCGCTGGCTGAACGTGAACTCGAAGCCGTCCGTGTCGAGGTACGACACGTTGCCGTACGACGTGTTCACGTACTCGATCGTGCCGCTGGCGTTACGCACAACGGTCGGTTCCTGGTTGTTGATCTGCGTCTGGATGCTGTCGCCCGTCTGCGCAATCGCGTTGTTGATTTCGATGCGATACCAGTCGAAACCGATATCCGTCGTCTTCGTCGGCGAGAGCTGGAAGCCGAGGTTGTAGTTGCGCGTGCGTTCCGGTTGCAGGTTCGGGTTGCCGTTCGTGATTTCGGTCACGAGCGCGGCTGCCGTGCTCACCGGGCTGAACGGATCCGATGCCGACTGTGCCGAGAACGTCTTCGACTGCGAACCTTCGATCAGCGTCGGAGCGCGGAAACCGCGCGCGAACGACGCGTACGCCGTGAACGCCTGGATCGGCTGGAAGCGCAACGCGAAGTGCGGCGAGAACGCGCCGCCGAAGTCGCTGTAGTGGTCATAGCGACCCGACTGGTCGAAGCTCAGGATCTGGCCAATGATCGGGATGTTGAACTCGTAGTACGCAGCCCAGACATTGCGCTGACCGTCGACTTCCTGAACGCCGGCCGGCACCACATCTTCCGTCACGCCGTTGATGACTTCGCTTTCGTGCAGGAACTGAGCACCGATACCGAAGCCGACATCGCCTGTGGGCAGCTTGAACAGGTTCGGCGTCGACGCAGTCAGGTCAACCGTGTCGAGCTTGCTGATACCCTGCGTCGATGCGTCCGTCAGCAGACCAGCGGGCATGCCCGTCGGGCTTGCGAAGTTGAACGTGCCGTCGTTGAGGATGCTGTTGAGCACCGGCGCGCTGATGACGTTCGTGTACGTGTTGGACACGACGTTCTGCGAGTGACCGTATTCAGCCTTCCAGTCCCAGTCGCCGAACGAACCGGTCGAGAAGCTGCCCTTCACACCCGTCGTCGCACGCACGAAGTTCGACACGGTGTCGACCGATTCCGTCTGCGGGAACGTGTACTGGATGAAGACCGGGTTGCCGAACGGGTTGGCCGGATTATTCGCCGACAGCAAGCCGCCGTTGGCGAGACCCGCGATACCGCCCGTCGCCGGATCGAAATACGTCGAGCCGCTGTTGAAACCGGCCGCGCTGATGTTCTGCGTCGTTTCGTTACGGCTGAACCACAGGCCAGCGTAGGCCTGCACGTTGTCGTTGATCTTGAACGTGCCGTCGACCTTCGCGCTCCAGCGCGTCGTCTGCGGCTGCAGCGATTGGTTCGCTGCCGTGTTGTTCACGCACTCGGTGCCGCTACCGCCCGTCAGCGCGCCGTTGACGGCGTGACCACCGTTCGGGCAGGGGGCCAGCGCGACATTGTCGCCGCCGTTGTTCAGGAAGCTCTGGCCCTGTTCGAGCAAGCCACCCGGCTTGTTCAGATAGTTCAGGTTCTGCGTGTTGTCACGATCGGACAACAGCACACCGTTTTCCTTGTAGTAGCTGACCGCACCGCTGATGTTGTAGCGGTCGCTGTTCAGGTCGCCGAAGCCACCGGCCGCGCTGAACTTGGTCGTACCTGCACCACCCGAAGTCGCGCCGCCGTAGCTGCCGTCGAGTGTCAGGCCGTGCATGTTGCGCTTGGTGATGATGTTGACCACACCTGCGATAGCGTCGGAGCCGTATTGCGACACCGCTCCGGTCTTCACGACTTCGATGCGCTCGATGATGTTCAACGGCAGCGTGTTGAGGTCGAAGAAGGTATCCGTGCCGTTGACCGCGAATGCGTACGGCGTCACGCGCTGACCGTCAACGAGCACCAGCGTGTACTTCTCGCTCAGGCCGCGCAATGCAATACCCGATGCGCCCGGTGCGAAGCTGTCGTTCGTACCCTGGTCCCAGCTGCTGCCCGAGTTCGCGCTGATGCTGCGCAGGTAGTCGGCAACGTTCGTATAGCCGCTGTCCTGGATGTCTTTGGCGGTGACCGTCTGGACCTGGTTGTAACCGGTCTTGTCCGACTGCTTGATCAGCGAACCCGTGACTTCCACGCGGTCGAGCTTGGTCGCGCTGCTGTCTGCAGGCGTCGTTGCGGTGGTGCCGCTCGCCGGCGTGGCCGGAGCGGTTTGCGCGAACGCGACGGGCATGAACGCAGCTGTCAACAGCAGCTCAGCCCCCACGATCTTCCTGATAGCGGATACCAACACCTTCTGTTTCACATTTTCCCCTTGTTGCTTTGGGCTGTACCCATTGGTTAGTGCGGCGCGGCGCCGAGTGAGCGCGTGCACGCAGTGCGCATGCGCGCCGATCGCTGTGTGAATCGCGCGCACCACCATGTCTTTGTGTGTAACTGACTTGAATACAGTTCGCCAGTCCCCACCCTCTTTACGGCCGGCGTCACTAAGCAATGGGTATGCCAATGGGATCTTTCGGACCGCTTACAGCGCAACGCCTTGACGGGCAAGGCTTACAGACGGCCGACACCTTTCAGCGAACCTTACATACGTGACATGGGAACGCGGAGGCTTACCCCGGTAAGCGGCGGGAGGTGATCGGCGGGAAACGGTATTACTGATGAGTAATGCAAAGCGATGTGAAGTCGCGCGCCGCACGAACGATCGGCGACCCCGGTGGCGACCATCGACGAAGCGGCCCCCCTTCGACGATCCGGTTGCAGTCCGCCGTCGCGCGGCGCATGAAACCCGCATCAAAGCGCAGGTCGATGCAGACGGTCGGGCGCCGACAACGTTCTGGTGCGACGGCGAAGACGCCACGCATGGCGAGAGACTCGAGCGATACAGACCGGACCCGAATCGCCCTGGCCCGCCCCGGCAAAATGAAACAAATATGAAAAATGATTGCCAACACAATCGAACTGTGACCGACCGGAAAGTGGGATCGGATCAATTTCATCCAATGTCGACGATCGACCCGAGAAGCCCGCCCCGCCTGACGAACGAACGTTCGGATTCAGATCGTGTTCTGCAAACGTTTTCGCGCGGAGGCACAATTCAATCTGTATCCGGTTGAATAACGCATCCTGCGTTCGGCATTTTTGTTTTGATTTTAACGAACGCGATTAATGACCACTTAATACCACCGTATTCCAGGGTCGCGAATCGATTAAAACGGCGCCGCCCGGTTCAATAATCTTTGAACTCATTCGTGAGCGATCGGGTCATAAGGTTGCATGTGCACGGGTTGCGCGAAAATCGCCTTACATTTCGCTTTCGCAACAAGGCGTGACATTAAACAAAATTAATTCAAACGCCCTTCAAACCCCCCGTTTCGAGCGAGCGCGTGGTGCATCTTTACGCACCACCTAAGTGCGCTTTACGCACCACATCTGTGAATGTTGCAACGCAAAGACAATTTTTGGTGCAAACGCGCGTGAAAGCGCCGTCTTTTGCGAGATTCGACTACTTCCTCTAATAAATGTTGGGATCACACCACAGTCATAGTGACCCATCCGGGTGCAAACGCCGGCCCGTCGCGGCTTACATTTCTTATCATCAAATCGCTGGCGAACAAGGGTTTTTGCCCCCTCAACACACGCGACTTCCTTCGACTATAATCCGCCCCCGAGTATTACCTCTCGCATTCAAGTATTTCTGATGCAGCTTTGAATCGCACGAAAGTAGATTTACTTATGCAAATTCCTGTGCTAACCCACAGGGTACGCACTGTTAAGATACTTTTCGCACGATTTCGTTGTGCATCGCGCACCGCAGTGGTTAGCCAACCCCAGCTAATTGCATCCACTGCGACGCCCGGTGCATGACAAACCGGACCTCAGGGTTCCGGCAAGCAAGTTGGCATACCGCTTGCTTTCTGAAGTTTGCTTTCCTTGGGTGACTGCTCAAAAGGTAGTCGTTCCACTTTTTTTGGCCATTTGCAGCGTTACATCTCGGAGTCCGCAGTGCTGAACACCCTCATCAATTACTCGGTCCAGTCGATGGGTCTTATCCCCTTGCTGGCATTCATCTTCCTGCTCGGTATCGCCATCATCATCGAGCGCTTCGCGTTTTTTGCCCGCGCCGTGCGCGCCGGCGACACGCTTGAACACGATCTCAAGTTGATCAACGGCAATGACCTCGATCAGGCTCAGAAAGTCGTTGCTCACTACAACAAGACGGTTCAGTCGGAACTCGTGAAGTCGGCTTTGGCCGTTCGTGGCAAGGAAGAAGCGATCGTGGAACGCGAGATCGAAGAAACGATCATGTTCCAGATGCCGCGCCTGGACCGTAACCTGTGGGTGCTCGACACGGCCGTCACGCTCGGACCGCTGCTCGGCCTGCTCGGTACGATTATCGGTATGGTGGAATCGTTCAACGTCCTCGGCGCATCGGGTGCATCGAACCCGAACGGCGTGACGGGCGGTATCGGCCACGCACTGACCGCAACGGCTTGCGGCCTGACGATCGCCATCATCTGCGTGATCTTCCTCAACTACTTCAACAAGCGCATTCGCATGACGGTCAACCAGTTTGACCTGATCAAGTCGCTGCTCGTTTCGCGATTCGCTGCCTGACGCTACCCGCGTCAACTGAAGGAGAAAGACCATGCGAAACCATCGCAGCCACTACCTCGGCGCGGAAGAAAAGGCACGGATCGAGATCATCCCGATGATCGACATCATGATGTTCTTGCTCGTGTTCTTCATGCTCGCGACCATCAAGATGATCCAGGGCGCCGGCATTCACCTGGACCTGCCCCAGTCGAGCACGGCTGAACAGCTCCAGAAGACCGTCAAGGTCTCGATCGGCGTCACGAAGGACAACCAGCTCTATATGGATGCGAAGCAGGTCAGCGAAGCTGATCTCGTCACGTCCCTCAAGGGCCTGACCAACGCCAACGCGAAGGTCGACGTCGCCATCGCCGGCGATGAAGGCACCAGCTACAAAAACATCGTCAAGGTGATGGACCTGGTTCGCCAGGCCGGCATCAGCTCGGTCGCGCTCGTCACGAATCCGACGACATGAGCAGCCCCGCCGCCGACATGAAAGACCAACAGCCCTCCAAACTCAACGGCGCCCTGTGGGCTTCGCATCATCCGCACAAAGAAGGGCGGATGTCGATGAAGATCGCAATCGGCGCGGCGTTGATCGTCGAGCTGCTGCTGGTCGTCGGGCTTTCGAGCATGAAGTTCCATACTGAGCCCCCCCCGGCGAAGAAGGAAATGCGTGTCGAAATCCCGCCGCCGCCGCCTCCGCCCGAGGTGAAGAAGATCGAACCTCCGGCTCCGCCGAAGAAGATCGATACGACTCCGCCCAAGCCGAAGCCCGTCGACAAACCGCCGCCCGCGAAGCCCGCGCCGGCACCGAAGGAAGCCGTGATCCCGGCAGCCGCGAACCCGACGGCCGACGCGCCGGCGGTTGCAACGGCTCCGTCGACCGCGCCGGCAGGCCCGGCAACGGCAGCGACTGGTGCGCCGCCGGCACCGGCACTGCACGGCGTCGTCGACGGTCGCGGCCACTGCACCCCGGTGCAGCCGCAGATCCCGCGCAAGGCATTGCAGGACGGCATCTCGGCCAGCGTGATCGCTCACCTGACGATCAATCCCGACGGCAGCGTCGGCGATGTGAAGATCATGCGCGTGACGCCGCCGACCTCAGTGTTCAACGAGGCCGTGATTGCAGCCGGCAAGGCGTACAAGTGCGAAAAGAACTCGGAACCGTACGTCGGTGAGGTCGAATTCGCATTCAAGACGACCGCCGCGAGCGACGACGACAACTAAGCATCGCCTGAGCACGCCCGCCCTCGCGGGCGTGTGAGCGAAGCACCGCAGTCTGGCCCGTCGCCGAACCCATGGCCCTGGTATTGCGCAAAGCGCGGTCCGGGGCCATCGTTCAGTACGCGCCCGAAGAATCAGAGACCACCCGGCATGTGTTGCGGCCCACCGCCGCGAGCACGCCGAATGGAAGGCCGTCGGGCTATCCGCCCACCGGCGTTTTCACGCATTCGCTTATGAAACTCGTGAAGTTGAAGCGCCTGCGCACCGCGCGGGCGATGGTGCCATGGACCGCCGAGGCGGCTCCGTTGCGCGCCACACAGCGCCGCACGCGCTGGCTGGCCCCGCTGTTGGCGGGCCTGGTCGCCGCCACTGCCGGCCTGACCGCCCTCCCCTCTTTCGCCAAAAGCGCGATTGCACAGTACGGCGAGCCCAAATACCCCGCCAACTTCACGCATTTCGACTACGCGAACCCTGACGCGCCGCGCGACGGCGTGCTCAATTTTCAGAATTACGACGAGTCGCAAAGCTACGACTCGCTGAACCCGTTCCTCGTGCGCGGCCAGCCGGCGCCGGACATCAAGAACCTGATGTTCGACACGCTGATGCAGCGCAGCTGGGACGAGCAGGCGTCGGAATACGCGCTGATCGCGGACGATGTGCAGGTCGCGCCCGACTACTCGTCGGCGACGTTCCACATCAATCCGGCCGCGCGCTTCAACAACGGCGACCCGATCACGGCCAACGACGTCAAGTACTCGTACGACGTGATGGCGAGCAACAAGGTCTCGCCGCTGCTCAACGCGCAGTTCGCCGTCATCGCGCGCTGCGTGGTGCTCGATGCGTCGACCGTGCGCTTCGATTTCAAGCATGCGGAGCGCGATGCGCCGCTGATCGCGGGCGACCTCCCGGTGTTCTCGCCGAAGTGGGGCATGCGCGCCGACGGCACGCACCCGGACTTCGACACGATCGCGACGGCCGCACCGATTGCGAGCGGTCCTTATCTGATCGACCAGCGCAAGAACGATCACACGATCTCTTACAAGCGCAACCCCGACTACTGGGCGAAGGACCTGCCTTCGCGCAAGGGTTCGTTCAATTTCGAGCGCGTGACCTTCAAGCTGTACCTCGACCACTACACGCAGCTCGAGTCGTTCAAGTCCGGCGACACCGACGTGCAGGTCGAATACAGCTCGACGCAATGGGCGCGCAAGTACGTCGGGAAGAACTTCAAGAGCGGTCTGCTCAAGCAGGGCACGTTCCCGAACCACAGCGCGCAGATGCAGGGCTTCATCTACAACATGCGCAAGCCGATGTTCTCGGACATCCGCGTACGTCAGGCACTCGTTTATGCATTCGACTACGAATGGATGAACCGCATGATGTTCTACGGCCAGTACCGGCGCGTGCAGAGCTACTTCCAGGACAGCCCGTTCCAGGCGACGGGGCTGCCGAGCGAAAAAGAACTCGCGCTGCTCGAGCCGTATCGCTCGCAATTGCCCAAGGCCGTGTTCGGCCCGGCCATGGTTCAGCCGCGTACGGATGGCGACCACTCGCTGCGCGACAACCTGAAGCTCGCGCGTGACCTGCTGTCGCAGGCCGGCTGGACCTATCGCGACGGTGCGCTGCGCGATGCGAACGGCAACCCGATGACGATCGAAATTCTCGACGATCAGCCGGGCATGGACCGCGTGATCATGCCGTTCATCCGCAATCTCGAGACGCTGGGCATCTCGGCGAACCTGCGCGAAGTGGACAGCGCGCTGTACCAGAAGCGTATCGACAACTTCCAGTTCGATATGACGACGTATATCTACCCGATCTCCCTGATTCCGGGTATCGAGCTGCGCCACCGCTTCAGCAGCGCGGCCGCCAGCGAGGTCGGCTCGGAAAACTATCCGGGCGTGCGTTCGAAGGTGGTCGACGCGTTGGTCGAGAAGGTACTGACGGCCGATTCAGTCGACGATCTGCAGGCCGCCACGCGCGCGCTGGATCGCGTGCTGCTCAACAACTATTACCTGATCCCGCAGTATTACCTGCCGAATTCGCGGATCGCGTACAAGACGACGATCGGGTATCCGGCCGTCGTGCCGCGCACGTATCAGTACGAAGACTGGGTGCTCGACTACTGGTTCCAGAAACAGAAGTCGATGGCGACCGCGGCGACAAACTGAGCCGCGCGAGTCAGGGCCCGCACCCACGATGAGGTCCGGGCCTGTGGGGCACCTTGCCCCCGCCCCTGCTTTTTTCCCCTGCCCCTCGGGCAGGACAGCATCAAGGAAGGACTGACAACCTTATGTTTGCGTATATTCTCCGGCGACTGCTGCTGATGATCCCGACGTTGATCGGTGTCGTCACGCTGACTTTCGCAGTGACCCAGTTCGTGCCGGGCGGCCCGGTCGAACAGATGATGACCCAGCTGCGCCACGGCAGCACGCGCGGCGGTGAAGGCGGCGGCGCCGGCAATATCGGCTATCACGCGAGCCAGGGTCTCGACCCGAAACAGGTCGAAGAGATCAAGAAGCAATTCGGCTTCGACAAGCCGCCGATCACGCGCTATTTCCTGATGCTCAAGGACTACGCGACGTTCAACCTCGGCAGCTCGTACTACCAGCACGCAAGCGTGTGGCACGTGATCGTCTCGAAGTTGCCCGTGTCGATCACCCTCGGGCTGTGGACACTGGTGCTCACCTATCTCGTGTCGGTCCCGCTGGGCATTGCCAAGGCGGTTCGGGCGGGATCGAAGTTCGATACGATCACCAGCGTTCTCGTGCTCGCAGGCTATGCGATTCCGGGCTTCGTGCTCGGTGTGCTGCTGCTGATGCTGTTCGGCGGCGGTACGTTCTGGCAATGGTTCCCGATGCGGGGCCTCACGTCGGACAACTTCGACGACCTCACGCTGATCGGCAAGGTCCTCGACTACCTGTGGCACATCGTGTTGCCGATCACGGCATCGGTCGTGGGCAACTTCGCGATCATCACGATCCTGACCAAGAACACCTTCCTCGAGGAAATCGGCCGTCAATACGTACTGACCGCGCGTGCCAAGGGCGCGCCCGAGCGCGACGTGCTCTGGAAACACGTGTTCCGCAACGCGATGATCCCGCTGCTCACGGGTCTGCCCGCGGCTTTCGTCGGCGCGTTCCTCAACGGCAGCCTGCTGATCGAGACGCTGTTCTCGCTCGATGGCATGGGCCTGCTCTCGTACGACTCGGTGATTCGCCGCGACTACCCTGTCGTGCTCGGTTCGCTTTATCTGTTCACCCTGATTGGTCTCGTGACCAAACTCATTGCTGACGTCTGCTATGTCCTCGTCGACCCCCGCATCCAATTCAACAGCCTGGACCGCTAATCCGGCCGCCGGTACGCCCGTCGCCTCGGTCTCGCCCGGGCGTCGGATCTGGCTGCGCTTCAAGCAGCAGCGTCTGGGCTACTGGAGCATGATCATTTTCGTGACGCTGTTCGTCGTGAGCCTGTTTGCGGAAGTCCTCGCGAACGACCGGCCTCTCGTCGTGCGTTACGACGGTCATTTCTATTTCCCGATCGTCCACAACTATTCGGAACTGACGTTCGGCGGCGATTTCCCGGCGCAGACGAACTATCTCGATCCGTATATCCGCAAGCGGCTCGAGTCGGGCGACAACTTCGCGATCTATCCGCCGAACCACTATCGCTACGACACGATCGACTACTTCGCGTCGAAGCCCTACCCTGCCGCGCCGAATAACCAGAACTGGCTCGGCACGGATCAGTTCGGCCGCGACGTGCTGTCGCGTGTGCTCTATGGTTTCCGCCTGTCGGTGCTGATGGCGCTCGCGCTGACGGTATTCGGCGTGATCGTCGGCACGCTCGTCGGCGCGCTGCAGGGCTTCTATGGCGGACGCACCGACCTGATCGGGCAACGGCTCATCGAGATCTGGAGCTCGATGCCCGATCTCTACCTGCTGATCATCTTTGCGTCGATCTTCGAGCCGTCGCTCGTGCTGCTGTTCATCCTGCTGTCGATGTTCGGCTGGCTCGTCGTGTCGGATTACGTGCGCGCGGAATTCCTGCGCAATCGCTCGCTCGACTACGTGAAGGCCGCACGCACGATGGGCCTCTCGAACTGGCAGATCATCTGGCGCCATGTGCTGCCCAACAGCCTGACGCCCGTCATCACGCTGCTGCCGTTCCGCATGAGCGCGTCGATTCTCTCGCTCACGAGCCTCGACTTCCTGGGTCTGGGCGTGCCGCCCCCGACGCCGAGCCTCGGCGAACTGCTGCAGGAAGGCAAGAACTACCTCGACGCATGGTGGATCTCGGTGACGGCGTTCTCGATCCTCGTGATCACGATGCTGCTGCTGACCTTCATGGGCGACGCCCTTCGCAACGCGTTCGACACGCGCTCGCATGGCTCGCAAACGGAGGGGAAGTAAGTCATGACTCAGAACCAGAACATGAAGACGGCGAACGCGCAGCGTCCGCTGCTTGAAATCGAAAACTTTTCGGCACGCTTTGGCAGCAAGGTCGCCGTGCGCGACCTGAGCCTGTCGGTTGCACGCGGTGAGCGCGTGGCGCTCGTCGGCGAATCCGGCTCGGGCAAGAGCGTGACGGCCCTCTCGATCCTGCGCCTCGTGCATGGCGCGGCGCTTAGCGGCGCGATGCGCCTCGACGGCGAAGACCTGCTCAAGAAGACCGAACACGAAATGCGCGGCCTGCGCGGCAAGCACGTGTCGATGGTGTTCCAGGAGCCGATGACGGCCCTGAACCCGCTCTACACAATCGGCAAGCAGATTGCCGAAAGCCTGCTGCTGCACGAAGGCCTGCGTCCGAACGCGGCGCGTGCGCGCGGCATCGAACTGCTGCGGCGCACGGGCATTCCCGAGCCGGAGCGCCGCATCGACAGCTATCCGCACCAGCTCTCGGGTGGACAGCGTCAGCGCGCGATGATCGCCATGGCGCTCGCGTGCCGCCCTCGCCTGCTGCTCGCGGACGAACCGACGACCGCGCTCGACGTGACGGTGCGTCAGCAGATCGTCGATCTGCTGATCGAGCTTCAGGAACAGGAAGCGAACGATCACGGCATGGCCGTGCTTCTGATCACGCACGATCTGAATCTCGTGCGCCGTTTCGCGCAGCGCGTGGCCGTGATGGAAAAGGGTGTGCTCGTCGAGACGAATACCACCGAAGCGCTGTTCCGCTCGCCGCAGCACCCGTATACGCAGCGCCTGCTCGACAGCGAACCCAAGCGCCTCGTCTCGCCCGTCGAGCCGCATGCGCGCCGGCTCCTCGAGATCGACAAGCTCGCGGTCGACTATCGCGTCGCGGCCAAGGGCTTGCGCTCGCTGTTCCATAACGACGCGTTCCGCGCCGTGCACGACGTGAGCCTGACGCTGCGCCGCGGTGAAACGATGGGCGTGGTCGGCGAATCGGGTTCGGGCAAATCGACCCTGGCATCCGTGGTGCTGGGCCTGCAACGCGCCGCCGAAGGCAGCGTGCATATCGACGGCCAGCCGATGGATGGCCTGCGTTCGGCCAGCGCGCGCAAGGCGCTGTACTCGAAGATGCAGGTCGTGTTCCAGGACCCGTTCGGCTCACTCTCGCCGCGCATGACGATCGAACAGATCGTCGGCGAAGGGTTGGTCGTGCACAAGCCCGAGATGACGCTCGAACAACGGCGTCACCGCATTGCGTCGCTGCTCGACGAAGTCGGCATGCCCGCCGACTCGATGTCGCGCTATCCGCATGAATTCTCGGGCGGCCAGCGCCAGCGGATCGCGATTGCGCGTGCACTCGCAGTCGAGCCTGAATTCATGGTGCTCGACGAGCCGACCAGCGCGCTCGACGTCTCGATCCAGCAGCAGGTGCTTGCGCTGCTGACCAAGCTTCAGCAAAAGTACAACCTCAGCTATCTGTTCATCACGCACGATCTCGCCGTCATGCGCGCCATGGCGCACAAGATCATCGTGATGAAATCGGGCCGCATCGTCGAAGCCGGTGACGCGCTCGAGATCCTGAACAATCCGACCCACCCCTATACGCAGGCCCTGCTCGCCGCCTCGATGGTTCAACAGGCCGATGCATCGCCCGCCCCCGAGGACGCACTGGCATGACCGATACGCGCTGGGCAGACGCAGGACGCACGCTTCGTAGCGACGCCGATTTCTGGTCGCTGCGCATCGTCGACGAACGCACCGATGAGCATCGTGTGCGTAATGATGTCGCCCAGCCGCTTCGAATGGACCGGGATCGCGGCGCGATGCTGATCGCTTATGCCGGCCGCGGTGCGGGGTATGCGGCCACCGGCGACCTGTCGCCGGCGGGCCTTCAGGCCGCGCTCGACCTCGCGGTTGCGCGCGCACGCGCGAGTGCCGCGGTATCGCTGATCGATCATCGCAGCGTGTCGCGTCCCTCGGCGAGCGGCGTGTATCGTTCGCCCGACTATGACAGCGCGATGCCGTCGCGCGGCGAATGGCTCGACCGGCTCGCGCAGGAATGCGCGGACGCGCGCATCGACAGCCGCATCGTCGAGCGCTCAGCTTCGGCACGCATCACGCAGACCGACCAGATCTACGTCACGAGCGACGGCGTGCGCACCGACCAGCACTTCCGCTACGTATTGCCGGAAATCAGCGTGCTTGCGCATGCGAACGGCGACACGCAGCAACGCTCGCTGTCCGGGCACGGCGCCTTCCTGCAAGGCGGCCTCGGTGTGCTGTCTCAAGTGGGTTTCAATGGCAGTGCCTCCCGCATTGCGGATGAAGCGCTGCAGTTGCTGGCCGCACCGAATTGCCCGAGCGGACCCCGCGATCTGTTACTGATGCCGGATCAGATGATGCTGCAGATTCACGAGTCGATCGGACACCCGCTCGAGCTCGACCGGATCCTCGGCGACGAACGCAATTTCGCGGGCTGGAGCTTTGTGAAGCCCGAAATGTTCGGCGCGTACCAGTACGGCTCATCGCTGCTCAACGTCACGTTCGATCCCGAACTGCGCGAGGAAGCCGCGTCCTATGGCTATGACGACGACGGCACGGTCGCATCCAAGCAGTACCTGATCCGCAACGGCGTGCTCGAGCGGCCGCTCGGCGGCGCGCTCTCGCAGCAGCGCGCAGGCATGGCGGGTGTGGCCAATTCACGCGCGGCAAGCTGGAATCGCGCGCCGATCGATCGCATGGCCAATATCAACATCGAGCCGGGCACGAGCTCGCTCGACGAGATGATTGCCGGCATCGAACGCGGCATCGTCATGCGAACCAACGTGTCGTGGTCGATCGACGATCACCGCAATAAATTCCAGTTTGGCTGCGAGTTCGGCCAGCTCATCGAAAACGGCAAGCTCACGACTGTCGTCAAGCGGCCGAACTATCGCGGCATTTCCGCGAGCTTCTGGCGCAGCCTGACCGCGGTCGGCAATGCGGCGACGCGCGAAGTGCTCGGCACGCCCTACTGCGGCAAGGGTGAGCCTGCCCAGATCATTCGTGTCGGCCATGCGTCGCCCGCCTGCGTCTTTGCGAATGTCGACGTGTTCGGAGGTGAGGCATGAAGATCGATACGCAAAGCGAAACGCAAGCCGGCGTGCACGGCAATGCCGAAGCGCATCAGCCCGCGACGTCCGGCATGGCTGCCGGTGCTGCCGCGTCCGCGAGTTCGATGTCGGCGACGGCTCATGCCGGCTTCGACTGGCATCCGCATTTCATCGCACTCGTCGATGCGATCGAAGCGTCGCGCCTGCAGGGCGAGACCACACTGTGCTCGCTTGCGGCTGAGCAATCGGAATTCATTCGCTTCAATGCCGCTCAGGTCCGCCAGATCGGCACGGTCTCGCAGGGGCGTCTGACCGTCCGTCTGATCGCCGGTGCGCGTCATGCGTACTCGACGCTGACACTCAGCGGAGACCGGCAGGCCGATCTCGCCGAAGTCGACGAGGCCGTCAAGGTGCTGCGCAGCGCGCTGCAGGATTCGCACGACGACCCTCACCTGCTGTTCGATACGACCACGTGGGCGCAATCGTTACGGCGTCACGGACAATTGCCCGACCCCGCGCATCTTGTCGCCACCGTCACGGCACGCGCACACGGTCTGGACTTTGTCGGCTTTTACGCCGGCGGCACGATCGTACGGGGTTTCGCTTCGTCGACCGGCAGTCGCGGCTGGCACCAGACCGACACCTTCAATTTCAGCTGGTCGCTGTATGACCCGAGCGGCCGTGCGATCAAGACGACCTACGCGGGCGATCAGTGGAGCGATGCAGTATTCGCGGGCAAGCTCGCGGACGCAGCGGCGCGCCTGCCCGTGCTCAAGCTTGCCCCACGCGCGCTGGCTCCGGGCCGCTATCGTGCCTATCTGTCGCCCCAGGCGCTCGACGAGCTGCTGAGCGTGCTCAACTGGACCGGCGGGTTTTCCGCGCGGCAACAGGCAACATCGAGCAGCACGCTCTACAAGCTGCATACCGGCGAGCGCCAGCTCGATCCGCGCGTGCACCTCACCGAGGATCTGGCGCTCGGCGTGGCCGCGGGCTTTAACGACGATGGCTACGTGCGGCGCAACGTGACGCTCGTCGACGCCGGCCGCAGTGTCGAGCAACTCACGAGCGCACGCACCGCGCGCGAATACGGGCTGTCGACCAACGGCGCCACATCGGATGAAGCGCCCTCGTCGCTGTCGATGCGAGGCGGTGATCTCCCCGACAGCGAGATCCTTGCCGCGATCGGCACGGGACTCTATATCGGCAACCTCTGGTATGTGAACGTCTCCGACCCGATGAATGCGCGACTCACGGGCATGACACGCTTTGCGACGTTCTGGGTCGAAGACGGCAAGATCGTGGCGCCGATCGAAGCCATGCGTTTCGATGACTCGATCTACCGGATTCTCGGTGATGAACTCGAGCGACTGACCCAGGCACCGGAACTCGTGCTCAATGATGCGTCGTACGGCGAGCGCGGCACGGGCGGTCATAAACTACCGGGGCTGCTGCTGCGCGGGTTTGCGCTGACGCTGTAAAAGCGCACCTCGCGAAGGCGCACCTCGCGCGCAGTGTTGTTTGTATGAAAAATATCGTTTGGGGGCCCGCGTTCGGGCCCATACTACGTGTCCGCCACAAGCGGCAAGGCACACGCCACGCAGGACAACACGGTTCTTGCTGCGCGTCTCGCCACTCGCTGAAGGCGGCTCGACAATAACGACGCAGCCACACAGAGCCGATCTTGCCTTCCTTCTTTATCGACCGCCCCATCTTCGCCTGGGTGATCGCGCTGGTCATCATGATTGCCGGCGCGCTCTCGCTGCCCGAGCTTCCGGTGTCGCAATTCCCGCGACTCTCGCCGCCGCGCGTCGAGATCGATACGGTCTATCCGGGCGCGACCGCCGAAACCGTCGACGCGAATGTCGCGAGCATCATCGAAGAAGCGCTCGATGGCGCCGATGGGCTGCTCTATTACCAGAGCGATAGCGACGGCCTTGGCGAAGTGCAGATCAGCGTGACGTTCGAGCCGGGCACCAATCCCGACCTCGCGGTCGTCGACGTCCAGAACCGCCTCAAGCAAATCGAGCCACGCCTGCCGCAACAAGTGCTGCAGCAAGGCATCTCCGTGTCGAAGCAGTCGGGGACGTTCCTGATGGTCGTCGCGCTGACGTCGACCGACGGTCAACGCGACTCGGCCGACCTCGGCAACTATATGAGCCGCTACGTGCTGCGCGAAATCAAGCGCGCGCCGGGTGTCGGCTCCGCGCAGCTCTGGGATGCCGATCGTGCGATGCGAATCTGGATCGACCCGGTCAAGCTGCGCGAATATGGCCTCGCCGCCGACGATGTCAGCAATGCGATCGCCGCGCAGAACGTGGCCATCGCGGCAGGCACACTCGGCGATGCACCGTTCGTGAAGGGCCAGCAGCTCTCGGCGAGTATCGTCGTGCGAGGGCAATTGAGCACGCCCGACGAATTCGGTTCGATCGTCCTGAAAGCGCTGCCGAACGGTGCGTCGATCCATCTGCGCGATGTCGCGCGCGTGGAACTCGGCAAGGATAGTTATTCGTTCTATTCGCGACTCAACGGCAAGCAGGCCGCAACCGTCGGTGTGCAGCTCGCGCCGGACGGCAATGCGCTCGAGACGTCGAAAGCGATTCACGCGAAGCTCGACGAGATCTCGAAGTCGCTGCCGCCGGGCGTCGCGCTCCAAGTGCCATTCGACGCGTCGACTTTTGTGCATGTCGCGATCAAGGAAGTTGTCATCACGCTGCTCGAAGCGATCGTGCTCGTGTTCGTCGTGATGCGGCTGTTCCTGCGCGACTGGCGCTACACGTTGATCCCGACGGTCGTGATCCCCGTCACCCTGATGGGGTCGTGCGCGGTCATTGCGGCGCTCGGTTACTCGATCAACACCTTTACGATGTTCGGGATGGTGTTGTCGATCGGGATCCTCGTCGACGACGCGATCGTCGTCGTCGAAAACGTCGAGCGCATCATGCACGAGCAGGCGCTCCCCCCTCGCGATGCGACGCGTCAGGCCATGAAGCAGATCGTCGGCGCGCTGATCGGCGTGACGGTCGTGCTGACCGCCGTGTTCATTCCGCTCGCCTGCATGCGCGGCGGTGTCGGCGGCGTCTATCGTCAGTTCTCGGCGGCCATGATCGCGTCGATGGTCATTTCGTCGTTGATGGCGATGTCGCTGACGCCCGCGCTGTGCGCGACGCTGCTCAAGCCGATGAAGACCACGCAATCGCTGGACGGTCATCTGCATGCGGCACCGGAGACGGGTCTGCTCGCGGGCTTTCATCGCCGTTTCGAGCGCGTGTCGCGACGCTATCGTCGACTCGTGCAGACCCTGCTGAATCGATCCGGCCCGACACTTGCGGTCTATGCGGCCCTCGTCGTCGCCAGCGTGTTCCTGTATCTGCATCTGCCCGAAGGCTTCTTGCCGACCGAGGACCAGGGCAATATCCAGATCATCGTGCAGATGCCGCCGGGGTCGACACAGAACCGGACGCAGGCCGTGCTCGAGCGCGTCGAGCAGATCATCCGTCGCGAGCCTTCGGTGTCCAATCTCACGAGCATGGTCGGGTATAGCGACTACGGCAGCGGTCAGAATACGGGCCAGGCCTTTGTCGAGCTCAAGGACTGGGACAAGCGTGACGTCACGTCGCCGCAGCTCGCCGACCGCCTCAACAAGGCATTCGCCGAGATCAAGGACGGCGACGTGATGGCCAACCTGCCGCCGGCTGTGCCGGGGCTCGGCCATACCGACGGCTTCGTGTTCCGGCTCGAAGATCGGGGTGGGGTCGGTATCGAGGCGCTCGTCAATGCGCGGCAGAAGCTCTTCGATCTCGCGAAGCAGGATCCGATGATCACGTCGATCCACACGGAATCGTTGCCCGATGCGCCGCGACTCGTCGTCGATGTCGATCGCGAGAAGGCGTACACGATGGGCATCACGTTCCAGGAAGTGCAGGCTGCGCTCGGCGCGGCGTTCGGCACAACCTATCTCGACGACTATCCGTCGGGCGGCCGGATGCAACGCGTGCTCGTGTCGGGCACCGCGGAAACACGGATGTCGGCCGATGACGTCATGCAGCTCACGGTTGCCAATGCGAGCAAGCAGATGGTGCCCGTTTCATCGTTTGCGACCGCTCACTGGTCGATGGGCCCGATCGATCTGTCGCGCTACAACGGTTATCCGTCGCTCGACGTGACCGGCCGCGCGGCCGAAGGCTACAGCTCGGGCCAGGCGATGGCCGAGCTCGAGAAGCTCGCGCGGTCGTCGCTGCCTGTCGGCGTGACCTACGAGTGGACCGGACAGGCGCGCGAGGCCAATCAGGCATCGGCGCAGGTCGGCCTGCTCATCACGCTGTCGCTGCTCGCGGTGTTTCTGTCACTGGCCGCACTGTATGAGAGCTGGTCGGTGCCGGTTTCGGTGCTGATGATCGTGCCGCTTGGCGTGATCGGCGCAGTCGGCGCGATGCTCCTGCGCGGCATGCCGAATGACATTTACTTCAAGGTCGGCCTTGTGACCGTGTTCGGGCTTGCGAGCAAGAACGCGATCCTGATCGTCCAGTTTGCGCGCGAATTGCGGCAACGCAACATCCCGCTCACGCAGGCGATCATCGAGGCGGCGTCGCTGCGCTTCCGGCCGATCGTCATGACGTCGATGGCGTTCGTGCTCGGCGTGCTGCCGCTCGTGATCGCGTCGGGCGCCGGCGCGCAGAGCCGCCATTCGATCGGCACCGGCGTGTTCGGCGGCGTGATCGCCGCAACCGCGCTGGGCCTGATCTTCGCGCCGTTGTCGTACTACTTCATTTCGAGTCCGCTGCGCGCGCTGGGTTTGCGCAAACGCGGTGCGCATGGCCAGGGCACGACGGTGCCGCACAACCGGCTCGGCGCGGGCAGCGATGCGTCACGGCAGGATCAGGAGCCGTTCAAGTAAAGATGGGCGCCGGGAGCCTTGCCCCGGCGCTGCAGCGCTGCGGCAGGCTCGATTTATCGCGCCCGGCGCCGCTTCCGATGGCGCCGGACGGGACGCCTGTCGAGACCCTCGAGGCGACGCGTGCTGCGCCCTGCGCCCGACAGGGGTATCGTGCTGCGTGGCATAGGTCAGTTTGATACCGGCGCGGTCCCACAGGCCCGCCGGGCCGGCCTATGGGTCGCGATCGGTAAGAACGCGGCAAAATCGTAGCGGCCGGTGGCAACAAAAGGACTAGTCTTGCTTGTCCGCTGGACGCACAATAGAAGTCTCTCTCTGTTGACCCCCGACTGCCATGACAGCACTCGAACAGCTCAAGCAATACACGACCGTTGTCTCCGACACCGGCGACTTCCAGGCCATCGCTCAGTACAAGCCGCAAGACGCAACGACGAATCCGTCGCTGATTCTCAAGGCAGTGCAGAAAGCCGAATACCGGCCGCTGCTCGAAAAAGTGGTTCGCGAGAGCAACGGTGAAGCGCTCGAATCGATCATCGACAAGCTGCTGATCACATTCGGCACTGAAATCCTGAAGATCATTCCGGGCCGTGTCTCGACCGAAGTCGACGCACGCCTGTCGTTCAATATTCAGGCCTCGATCGACAAGGGCCGCCACCTGATCGCGCTGTACGAAAAGGCCGGCATCTCGCGCGATCGCATCCTGATCAAGCTCGCATCGACCTGGGAAGGCGTGCGCGCGGCTGAAGTCCTCCAGAAGGAAGGCATCAACTGCAACATGACGCTGCTGTTCTCGCTCGCGCAAGCCGTGGCATGCGCTGAAGCGAAGGCCAAGCTGATCTCGCCGTTCGTCGGCCGGATCTACGACTGGTACAAGAAGGCAGCGGGCCCGAACTGGGACGAGCAAAAGAACGGCGGCGCGAACGACCCGGGCGTGCATTCGGTGCGCACGATCTATGCGTACTACAAGAAGTTCGGCTACCCGACCGAAGTCATGGGCGCGAGTTTCCGCACGACGTCTCAGATTCTCGAACTCGCCGGTTGCGACCTGCTGACGATCAGTCCTGACCTGCTGCAAAAGCTCGCGGACGACAACAGCCCCGTCGAACGCAAGCTGTCGGCCGACATCGCGAAGAACGACTCGATCGCCCGCATCGCCGTCGATGAAGCTTCGTTCCGCTTCCAGCTCAACGAAGACGCGATGGCCACCGAGAAGCTGTCGGAAGGCATCCGCACCTTCGCCGCCGACGCCATCAAGCTCGAAAAGCTGATTCTCGAACTGCAAAAGCAACCGGCCTGATCGGTCTTCCTGTGAGCGATATGCCTCGCGGTGCTCGCACCGCGGGAGATATCGCTGAATGGTTTGTTCAAAGTCGTTCGTTACGGCCTTGCTCGCTCGCTGCGCGCAAGGCCGTATTGCTTTGCTCAGGCCATGAGGGTCACCCCGGGGTGCTGCAATGACCGCCGAACGCTGTCAATCCCCCGTTCTTTACGACTCGACCGACATCAGTGCGAGCATCCGTGCTCTGAATGCCGCGACCGTATCCACACTCAAGACTCGAAAGCCGCTTGTTCTCGAAGCCTTGCGATCGAAGGTCACGGTCGTTTCGCAACCGTCAAAGTGCCCTGTTCGTTCGATCAGATGGTCCGGAAAGTCGATATTGCTCGAGTTGAAGCGTTTGATTGCCTCCCAAACGGCATCACGCTCCTGAAACTGGACGTGGCGAATGGATGTCAGGCGCTTGAGATATCCGATCAGACTTTGCCGGTTGACGTCTTCTCTTCCCTTGAGAGTCCATGCGACCTCGGCCAGTGCGACAAGCGAAACATATCCCCGGCCTTTGGCCGATAGATTGTCAACGAAGTTCGTAACCAGCATGTGTTGATGCTCGTCGTCGTTCAACAAGTAACGAAGCAGGATATTCGTGTCGAGACCCGTCATGAATGAACCTCCATACTTCCCTCTTCGGCTTCGTCGTCTTCGGCTTCGTCGGCTTCCGCCTTGAGCACCCGCATGACTGTTTCAAGTTCAGACTTCGACAGCTTCCTTCCGCGGTGCCAATTCAAAAGCGCATCCGTCTCCTCCGGACTCCACCTTGGCACCAGCGGTGGTAGCCCGTCGAAGGCCGTCTTGGCGTCCAGATTGCACGCGATCATTGTGTATTCCTCGTTATCCTGGCTCCAGTAAAACGCGATCCGATCGCCGTCTTGAAGCTTTAACCGCTCACGAATTTCCTTCGGAAGTTTGACTTTCCCGTTCTTGTAGATCGTTTCCGGCATTTTCACTCCCTGAACTGTGTCATTGAAGCGCACAAATATAAGATCGCGAACGCATCCCAAAATCGGGTGCGCGCATTTGTCGCAGCAGCGGAGAAGCGCCACTCAACACCCCTATTGGAGACGAAGTGGCGAGCCGGGAAGAGTCAGACGAACGGCCAGAATTCGGCTAAACGACGTCGATATCAAATCAGCCGAGACTTCCGTCACACCTACCAAAGCACAAAGCCCCGGCCCTCTCTCGAGAACCGGGGCTTCAGGCACTTTTCAGTGCGCCGAATTCAGCCCTCGACCGGATCCAGATAATCCTCGGGCACGGTCTTGTCGATCGTCTGCGTCATCCCGGCGGCGCGGAACGCGTATGACAGACCGACCGACACCACGATGTTGAGAATCAGCGACCACACCGCCGCATAGCCAGGGATCGTGTAGCCGAACAGATGCAGCGGGTAAATCGACGACTTGAGCTGCAGCGTCGCGGCCATCCACGTACCCGTCACGATGCCTGCGAGCCAGCCAATCAGCAGCGCCCGATGATCGAGAATGCGCGTGTAGAGACCCAGCACGATCGCCGGCAAGGTCTGGATGATCCAGATCCCGCCGAGCAGCTGAAGCTGAATCGCATACGTGAGCGGTAAGAAGATGATGAAGGCCAGCGCGCCGACCTTCACGACCAGCGAGACCATCTTGGCGATATTCGTTTCGTCGTGGAAGTTGACCTTGTTGTTGATGAACTCCCGGTGAATATTGCGCGTGTACAGATTGGCCGCTGCAATCGACATGATCGCCGCCGGTACGAGCGCACCGATGCCGATCGCCGCAAACGCGACACCGACGAACCACGACGGGAAGTAGTGCAGGAACAACGCGGGCACCGCGAAGTTCGCGCCATAGGCCTTGAAGTACGGTGCGAACTCGGGCATGTCCTTCACGCCCGACGCGAGCGCCATGAAGCCGAGCAGCGCGAGCAACCCCAGCACCAGCGAATACGCCGGCAGCAACGCCATATTGCGGCGGATCGTATTGCCCGACGCCGAGCTCAGGATCGCGGTCACCGAGTGCGGATACAGGAACAATGCAAGCGCGGAGCCGACTGCCAGCGTCGTATAGGCACTGTAGCCATTGAGGCTCGTCGCATCGGGCGCCTTCAGCAAGAACTTCGCATGCGGCACGGTATCGAAGATGTGCCCAAAGCCACCGAGCTGCGCCGGAATCACGATGATCGCCGCACCGATCGTGATGTAGATCAGCAGATCCTTGACCACCGCGATCATCGCCGGCGCACGAAGCCCCGACGTGTACGTGTACGCGGCGAGAATGGCGAATGCGATGATCAGCGGCAGATCACCGACAAACCCTTGGGTATCGATGCCGAGTCCGCCGATCACAACCTCGATGCCGACGAGCTGGAGCGCGATATACGGCATCGTTGCGATGATGCCGGTCACCGCGACAGCGAGCGCCAGCCAGCGGCTGTTGTATCGCGCATGAACGAAGTCGGCCGCCGTGATGTGCCCGTGACGCTTGGCGACATTCCACAGCTTCGGGAACACGATAAACGCGAACGGGTAGATCAGGATCGTATAGGGCAGCGCGAAGAAGCCCGTCGCGCCCGCGCCGAACACAAGCGCCGGAACGGCCACGAACGTATAGGCCGTGTACAGGTCGCCGCCGAGGAGAAACCAGGTCACGACCGTGCCGAAACGGCGTCCGCCAAGACCCCATTCATCGAGCAGCTTCAGATCGCCGCGACGCCAGTTCGCGGCGACGAAGCCGAGCACCGTCACGGCAAGAAACAGCAGCACAAAGACAAACGTTGCGATCGGATAGGTCATGACTGTCCCCCGCTCGTACGTTTCGCCGGCTTCGTTTTCCAGTACACGACCGCGGTCAGCACCGCGCTGATGAGGACCCAGAGCAGCTGGTACCAGTAAAAGAACGGCAGGCCGAACAGGCGCGGCTGGTCGATGTTGTAGATGGGTACGAGCAGCACACCGATCCACGGCAGGACCAGAAGCCAGAGCCAGCGTTTGCCGGCATGGGATGCCACGGGCTGAGCCATGCGGGGTCTCCAGATTGAATGGCGCAGGCTCCGGCTCAGGGAGACCCGCAAGAACGACCCAAAAATATGCAGGCCCCGTCAGGCACGGTCAAGCGGGAATCACCCGATCGGCAGGGAAAACACGCAGAAACAACACATCAAATGCAAAGAAACTCCGGATCGCCGATCTCCATGCGCAATCCGTACAAAACGATCAGGCGATACGCTGCAGATACACCGGTAATTCGGGTTCGGGCAGGACGGCAAGCACCTTGAGCCGCTCGCGCGTGCGTCGCTGCGCCAGACGCAGATGCGCGAGCAACGCGTCGGCCGCGGCGTCGATATCGCGATCGCGCAGGGCGTGCAGCACGGCGGCATGCTCTGCGAGCGTCGCCGGGTCCGGGTGCAGACGGAACGCGGAGAAGAACGCGTGGTTTGCGGTCAGCGGCATCAAAGCATGGTCAATCGTATCGAGCAGCTTCTTGTTGCGTGCATGGGCGAGGCAGTCGACGTGCAACACGTTTTCCAGGCGTTGCAGACCGTCGGCGTCGATCGAATCCGGATCCGCCACGGCACGATCGATATCGGCGCACGCGCGCTCGATCGACTCGAGCGGCAACGCAGGAAAACTCGCGCGCAAGGCTGCGGGTTCGAGCAGCATGCGCAGCTCATAGTCCTGCGCGACTGCGCGCGCCGTCAGCGGTCCGGCGAGCCAGTGCGAATACGCGGATTTTTCGACCAGACCGAACTCGCGCAAACGGTTCAGTGCTTCGCGAACGGTATTGCGGCTCACGCCGAAGGCCTCGGCCGCTGCACTCTCGTCGATACGGAAGTGTCCGAAGGCGATTGCGATCGATACCGCCGACTCGAGTGCGTGGTAGATGCGTTCGCTGACCGGCGCCAGTTCGAGCGGCTGCGCCGGCGCATCGAAGCCGAGCACGCTGTCCGACAACGGCAAACGAACGGGCTCGGGTACCGTCCCGTCCGGGCTCGCGACAAGATAGCCGCGCCCCTCGAACGTCAGCAACCACCCGGCTTCATGCAGCAATTCGAACGCCTTGCGCACCGGGACACGGCTCGTGCCAAACAGCTTGGCGACCGGCCCTTCGAGCAGCACGAGCCCCGGCGCAATGCGTCCGCGTTCGAGCGCATCGCGCAGGCGATCGTGAATCAGCCGGTAACGCAATCGCGAGTCGGCGCCGATCACCTCTTCTTCAACGTTCGGGGTACGTCCTTGCTGCCTGAGCGCGGTGGATGCGCTTCGAATCATTGTGATGTCACCGTCCGTGCGTCATGCGCGCATGAAGTCGTTCCAGCGCCGTACGAGGTAGTTATGTTCGTCCATGACCGAATCCCAGACTGCGATACGGCTCATGCGCGCCGCATAGCCACCACCATCGCGAGTCTGTCCCGCTGCGACCAGATGGGCGCTCATCGGGCCTGGCAACTCGACGCGCGCGGCCTCGCCATCGTACCAGTAAGCCCATTCCGCGTCGCTCAGGTAGGGTCGCGAGCGCTCGGCGTTCGAGATATAGAACCCCTGCCTTGCCATGCTTGCGCCAGCCCAGCCCTCGAGCCACCAGTTGAGGTAAGCATAAGCCGCGTCGAGCGCGCGCCCCTGCGCGGCGCGCGACAAGGCAAGCCCGCCGAACCACGCGCGATAACCCTCGCGCGGGCTCGCGAGACGGAACCGGATGCCGGCGCGTTCGAGCTCGACAATCGCCGGCGACCAGATGCTTTGAATGGCCACCTTGTTCGCGATCATCAATTCCGCGGCCTCGGCGAATGTGGACCAGAAGCCCGCAAAATGGCCGCGCTGCTTGAACTCGATCAGCAGATCGATCAATGCATCGATCTCTTCGATATTCAGGTTGCCGATATCGTCGAAGCGCAGCAGCCCGGCGGCCTGCGCGGCGAGCGCCGCATCGATCGCACCGATCGCGGCATCCGCCTGAAGCGCCACGCGGCCGCTGAGTTCGGGAGCAAGGAGCCATGCCCAGCTCTCGCCGGCGCCCTGAAATCCTTCAGGCAGCGCATCGTCGAGGTAGACGAAACTGTCGGCGTTGTGGGTCAGCGGCAGCATGCTGATGCGTTGCGTCGCGTCTCGCGCGAGCGTGTTGTCGGGCTGTACGTAGAGCCGGTCGACCGGCACGCTGCCCGCCTTCGCGCATGGGCGCCCGCCGAGCTCGCCGGAGCGGGCGAGGCTCTGAATCTCGGTCCAGCGTGCAATGCGCGACACATCGATCGGCTGCAACGCACGCGCGGGCCACAGGCAGTCGATGCTGTGAAACCACTGGTCGTACACTTCGTACGTCTCAGGGTGCATGACGCCTGCGCGCTGAACTGCGAAGCCGTCATCGACGATATAGCGCAAGCGGATGCCCAGGTCCCGTTCAGCCTGCTCGCGCACATGTTCCTGAAGGGTCACGGTCGTGCCCAACACGCGCAGCTCGATCTTCGAACGATGCACGGCGGCCGATCGGCGAGGCGAAGAAGTCGTTGTCGCGTTCAATGCGCGTCGTTTTCCAGGTGAGCGGCACAGCGCCGGTACGATGCCTCGACAGCATCGCGCTCGAGTCCTTCGGTAATGAACACCAGTTGCGAGCGACGTTGCGTCGCCGGCAGCGTATCGGGCCACGCATCCAGATGCAGTACGGGGTGCACGAGATGCTGCACAGCGTGAATGACCGCCGGCCGTTCGGATCCCGCGACCGAGAGCAGCCCTTTGACGCGCAAAATCTTATCACCGTGGCGATTGAGCAAGAGGGTGAACCACAGGGTGAAGATGCTCCAGTCGAGCGGCGCATCGATTTCGATCGTGAAGGCATGGATGTTCGCGGCCGACGCCGGCACGTCGACACGATGCATCAGCGGTGAACGCCGCGGCGCCGTTTCATCAGCGCCGGAGTCCGCACCGTGAACATCCTGTGCCTGTGCCTGTGCTGCATCAAACACACTCTTGCCTGGCGTCAACCAACCCGCGACGACATGCCCCGCCCTGCTGATCACTTCAATCGGATTGGACGGACGAAGCAACGCATCCAGCAACGGTTGGCCTTCCCGATCCTCCTGGTCTTGCCATGCCCGCAGACGCGAACGCCCGCAACGGACCCATTGGATGGCCGCCGGATTCACGCTCGACAACGTTTCGCCGACCCGCGCGGCATCGGCGTCGTCAACCAGGTCGGTTTTGCTGATGACGATCTGATCGGCCGCCGTCACCTGCGCAAGCCATTCGGGATGATGCTTGCGCTGCGCCTGCGCGTTCACCGCGTCGACCACTGCGACCGTCGCGTCGAGGCGAAAGTGACATCTCACAAGCGGATCGGCGAGCACCGTGGCCAGGATCGGAGCCGGTGTCGCGAGCCCGGTCGTCTCGATGACGACCCGTCCGAACGGCGGCACCTCGCCGCGCGCGCGGCGCGAAAACAGCGACGCCAGCGCGTCCTTGAGTTCGCCGCGTATCGAACAACATACACAGCCGTTGTCGAGCAGGATGGTTTGCGTGTCGATGGCTCCGATCAGCAAATGGTCGAGGCCGACCTCACCGAATTCGTTGACGAGCACGGCGGTGTCGCGCGCCGCTTCGCCCTGCAGCATATCGGACAACAGCGTCGATTTCCCGCTGCCGAGAAAGCCCGTGACCAGGGTCACGGGCAACACATCGTAGGCCAGGCTCATCGTGCGCCACCCCGGATCGTGAGGCGCGGATACGATGCAGGCCGCAGGGTATCGTTCACGCTGGCTCCTCGAACATCGTGAGCGGATCGAGCGCACGACCCGCCATGCGTTCCGCGACGCGCCAGACCTGCGCGAAATCGTCGACGATTTCACTGGCACCCGTCGGCGAACCCAGCACGAACGACTGACCATGAAAGTCCGTGAGCGTCAGGCGATAGGGCCGCAAGACGCGGTTCGCGAGCGACACCTGAATCAGCCTCTGCCGGCGCACATTCGCCCCTTCGCCCGGCGCCGACGCGTTCGACCAATGATTGCCGCCGCCCAGCACTCCGCACATCCCGCACATCGCTGCCTCCGTCTCAGGGCATCACATCGCCCGAATTCGGCCCTAACGTCTGACCGACGAACAAATTGCCGCCGGGGTCGGACGCGAGCAACAGCGCGGCCGGCGCGACCTCATCCGTCTTGCCGAACCGGCGCAGCGGCAATTCCGCGGATTTGGCCGTTTTCCACGCCGCGCTGATGCCATCGACGAGCGGCGTTTCGATCGGTCCCGGTGCGATCGCGTTAACGAGCACGTTGTCCGGGGCCACTTCGAGCGCGAGCGACTTCGTGAAGCCGATCACCCCCGCCTTGGCCGCCGAGTAGTGACACAGTTCGGCACCGCCCTTGATACCGAGTTGCGAGGCCACGTTGATCACGCGTCCCCATCGCTGCGCGATCATCGACGGCAACGCATGTCGCGTGCAGAGGAACACGCTTCGCAAATCGACCCGCATCATGTCGTCCCACATCGCCGTCGTCAGATCGACGCAACGCGCCTGGGTCAGCATACCCGCGTTGTTGACGAGTATGTCGATCCCTTCATAGCGGGCGATGCACGTATCGACGATGCGCTGTGCGCCCTCCTCTTCGCCGACATCGGCAACGACCGTCTCGACGTTCGCACCGAGTGACCGGCACGTTTCTGCGTGTGCTGCAAGGCGAAGGCCATCGCGATCCGCGAGCACGAGACGTGCGCCCGCGCTCGCATACAGTGTGGCAATGGCCGCACCAATGCCGCTTGCCGCGCCCGTCACAACGGCACGCCGGCCGTCGAGCGAAAACATAGGTGCCGTCATGGCGCTGGACTCCTCGTTCGATTCGGTTCGTTCATCTCAACTCGTTCGGATCGGTTCGTGTATCTCAGCTCGTGTGGAACTCATTCGAACCGGTTCGTCGAGCCTGCCTGTCGCAGCTCGATCAACACAGCTCAATCAGCCCAGCGCGTTCAACTCAGCTCGGCCAACGCACGGTCAGGCCGCCATCGGCAATCATCGCCTGCCCCGTGATATACGACGCATCGGCGCTTGTCAGAAAGCGGATGAATGCGGCGATCTCTTCGGGCCGACCGACTCGCTGCAGCGGAATCATGCGTGCTGCTTCGCGCAGGCCCTCGGGCCCGAGCGAATTGACTGCATCGAGCGACTGCGGCGTCTCGATCAGGCCGGGAATCACGGCGTTACAGCGAATCTGACGCGGCGCGAGCTCCATGGCAACGGCGCGGCAAAGGCCAGGCACGCCCGCCTTGGCCGCCGAATAGTGCGTGTGCGCCTCCCATCCATAGACGCCGCCTGCGATCGACGACACGGCGACCATCGCGCCGCCGTCGGACATGTGGCGCGCAGCCGCTCGAAACGTGCGCATCACGCCGCTCAGGTCGACGTCGATCATCTCCATCCACTGGTCGTCGCGCATCTCCGTCAACGGCGCCTGGCGCAACAACCCCGCATTGGCGACGGCATAGTCGAGGCGACCGAATCGTTCGATGGCAATGCGCGCGAACGCTTCGACTTGTTCGGGCGAGCGCACGTCCACAGGCTGCATCACACATTCGCCGCCGGCTTGCTCGACGGCCCGCGCCGTGTCGGCCGGGTCGTGCGGATCGCCCGGAAAATAGCCACCGACCACGGCGACATTGGCTTGCGCGTAGGCCACGGCAAGAGCGCGGCCGATACCGCTCGCCGCCCCCGTGACGATCGCGACCCGGCGCGACGACCCGCTCGAGCCGATCGCCTCACGTGCGTTATTCGGGCTCGCACCCTGATCCGGGCGCTGCGTGTTCTGCGTCGTATTGGCTGCGGTCATTCGCCGACCTCCGGATCCACATGCTTGGCAAAGAAGATCAGCACACCCGAGAGGAAGCACGGCACGGCGCCGAACGCGATGGCTGCATGCATCCAGTCGCTGCCGTGATTGAGCATCGAGGTGACGCCCACGCCGGCGAGAATCGCACCGATCGGTCCCATGGCATGGACGATCGAACTACCCGTGCCGCGGATCGACGTCGGGTAGCTTTCGCCGATAAAGAACAACGCTGCCGAGTACGGGCCGATCAGAAAGAACAACCCGATGCTGTACAGCGCAACGACTACGCCTGTGCTACTCGGACCGAACAGCATGGCCGCGAACGCGAGGCCGCCCAGCATCCAGCCAATGGCCAGCGTGTTGCGGCGACCGATCTTGTCGCCAATCCATCCATGGCTCAGATAGCCGCAATAGCCGATCACATTCGAGAGTACGAGAATCAACAGTGAGTTCTGAAACGAGACGTTGTGCACGCGCGTCAACACCGTCGTGCCCAGCACGCTGAACACCTGGATAGCGGCCCAATTGAGCAGGATTCCGCCACCGAGCACGAACGTCGCGCGCCGTGCGTCCCCACGAAACGCTTCGGCAAGCCCTGCCCGTGCGTGCTCTTCGTAGTCGACCTTGTGTTCGCCGGCGAGTGAGCGTGCCGCACTGTCGTTACCCGCTTCGCGCAACATCTTGATGTGCTTGTGAAGCTGGAATTGCGGGCTTTCCTTGAGGCGGCGCGTCATGAAGAAGATCACGATCGCCGGGAACGTCGCGAAGATGAAGCAACCCTGCCAGCCGATACGCGGCAGCAGCAACGCCGTCAGACCCGAAGCGATCAGTGCACCGATCGGCCAGCCGCCCTGCACGAGGCTATAGATAAAGCCCTTGCGGCGATTGAGCTTGGGGTCGTTGGCTGCCGAGTACAACTCGTTCAGATAGGTCGCGTTGACAGTTTCCTCGGCGTAACCGAGACCCGACAAAGACCGGATCAGGACGAGCGGAACCTGTCCGAGCGCGCCGCCGACGACCGTGAGACCCGAGCAAATGGCAGCGCCGGCCACCGTCCACAACAGACCCGCCTTGCGTCCGGCGCGATCGAGCAACGGTCCGATCGCGAAGGCGATCACGGCGGTGCCCACCGCGACCAGTGTCGCGATTTCAGCTTGGGCTGCGGCATCCCAGCCATAGTGCTTGCCAATCTCCGGCAGCAGCGTGCCGAACAAGATGAAGTCGTAGACCGCGAAAACCCAGGCGAAGAAGGCGACCACCGTCGCACGCTTCACGTCAACAGGAAGAATCGCCTCGAGCTTGAAGCCCGAGGTGGCAAGCGGGTTCTGTTTCATGGGTGCTCTCCAGAGAGCGCAACAGGTTGGGAGGAGTTACTTCCCGCGCGGGTGGCGCGCGAGAAAGTCGTCGGCGATTTCGTCGCAAGTGCAAAAGCGCACGCCGGGGTGCAGGCGGAAATGCGCGATCAGGCGCTCGAGCATCAGCAGCACCTGAGGACGGCCGGACACATCGGGGTGGATCGTGATCGGGAAGACCGCGTAGTCGTGTTCGCGGTAGACCCAGTCGAACTGGTCGCGCCACATCTGTTCGATATCGCGCGGATTGACGAAGCCATGACTGTTGGGCGCCTTCTTGATGAACATCATCGGCGGCAGGTCATCGAGGTACCAGTTCGCCGGTACCTCGACGAGATCCGTTTCTTCACCGCGCACGAGCGGCTTCATCCACGCGCTGGGGTGCTTGCTGTAGTCGATCTTCGTCCACGTATCGCCGACGCGCACGTAGTACGGATGGAAATCGTTGTGCATCAGGCTGTGGTCGTACTTGATGCCCTTCTTGACCAGCAACTCGTTGGACACCGCGCTGAACTCCCACCATGGCGCGACATATCCCGTCGGGCGACGACCGGAAAGCTGCGTGACCAGCTCGATACTTTTATCGAGCACCGCCTCTTCCTGTTCCGGCGTCATCGCGATCGGGTTCTCGTGGCTATAGCCATGAATACCGATCTCGTGTCCCGCATCGGCGACTGCTTTCATTTGTTCGGGAAAGGTCTCGATGGAATGCCCCGGGATAAACCAGGTCGTCTTGATCTTCTCGCGCCCGAACAGCTTGAGCAGGCGCATCGAGCCGACCTCGCCCGCGAACAACCCGCGCGAAATGTCGTCCGGTGAGTCTTCGCCGCTATAGGACCCGAGCCAGCCGGCCACAGCGTCCACGTCGATACCGAATGCGACCAGAATTTCCTTGGCCATGATGTGTTCTCCTTCGTGAAAAGTGCGTGAGGCAGTAACTTTTAAGCGAGCTGAAACGGTCCGCTGGCGGCAGGGACATCAATCAGCGAAACGGTATGAGCGGAAGGGTCGCGAATAACACAAGCCAGGGTTTGCTCACGCGAAAACGTGCCCAGCACGAGATCGGCATGCGTCACGCGTACTCGCGGTGAGGTAATCTGGCATCCTCGACGTACAAATGTACTTCGTCCACAAAGTTCGTTTTTATATTATTTCGACAGAAAATATTCGCCGAAAATTCGGGTTAACCCGTTCAGCGAGAGAACCATTGACGCTCTGCTGCGTTGCAGGAGCGCTGTACGTCAGGCGAAGACTTGGCTCAGGAAAGACCGCCGTTGCGAACAAATCCGCCGCAATTGCGCGACGGACTGACGATCGGACGTGATTCAGGCGGAATGCTCAGGCGTTACGGCGCGGGGCCGTGCGCGCCACGCGCCGATGCCGGAACGAGCGGCCGGGTGCGACCAAAGGGCCGCCCGGCGGTGATGAGGAAGGTTCGGGAAGGAGAGTCAGGGGAGAAACGAAAAAGCGCGAATCCCACCTCGATGCTGCGGTGCGATTCGCGCTTAAGACGGTCAATCAGCCAGGGCGGTCAATCAGTGACGCGGCGATCAGATCGTGAAGTCCGTTCCCGGATGCACTTCCTTGAGACCTGCGACCCAGGATTTGGCCGGGAGCTTGAACGTACGTTCAATGAACGCAGCGTGACGCTCGAGCGCAGCCCACTCGAATGTCAGCGGCGGTCCCGAGAATGCAATCGCGATGCGGTTGCCGTCATGGATTTCCGGCAGCGCGAGCACGCGGTTATCGAATGCCGCCGCGAGCTGCTTCATGTTGCGGCGAAAGCTCGGATGGTCGCCGAACAGATTGACCGTAGCCACGCCGAGCTTGCCCAGGCAATCGCGGCACGCACGGTAGAACGATGCCGAGTCGAGCACCGGTCCGCGCGCGGTCGCGTCGTACAGATCGATCTGCAGCGCGCCAACGGTGCCGTGATTCGAAGCGTCGTTCACGTATTCCCATGCATCGGCTTCGACAATGCTCAGACGCTTGTCATCAGGCGGCAGACCGAACATCGTGCGCGCGGCCACCACGACCGCCGGGTTGAGTTCAACCGCTTGCGTCTGTGTCTTCGGCAGATTCCGATGCGTGAACTTCGTGAGCGCACCCGTGCCCAGGCCCAGTTGCACCACTTTCTTCGGCGGGTCGATAAACAACATCCACGCCATCATCTGTTGCGCGTATTCGAGCTCGATCTTATCGGGCTGACGCAAACGCATCGCACCTTGCACCCACTCGGTACCAAAGTGCAGATAGCGCACGCCGTCCTCTTCCGAGAATGTCACCGGCGCAAAGCGCGGCTTGCGACCGCCTTCGTACGGAAGCGCTTCAGTGACGAAATCCGAATCACGTCGCGGCTTTTTCCTACGCGATGGTTCGGTACTATCGAGCGCCGCTGAACGACGAGCGCTGCGGTCGCGTTCGCGACGTTCAAATGCGCGCGCTTCAGCGGAAGCGCGCTTGATCAGTTGTGCCATTCGGATCGGACAAGACAAGAGTTTGCGGATGGGGCGAGAGGATAGCACCGACGCATGCTGATCGACTGACGAAGCGCTTAACCGCACGCACATCAGCGCTTCGCAGCGACCTTTGACGTCACCACCGACCACATCGTTATCCCGCGAACGGCGACGCAATCGCTCTCCATAGTTCGAGCTTCTGATCGAACGACAGTGTCGCATGTGCCGGACTCGATGACGGCAAGACAAGCGTCTCGTACCCTGCTTCGCGCATGACGCGTTCAAAGCGGCCCGCGGTCTTGCCGTTGAAACACACCCGCCTGAGCGCAGGGGCATGCCGGCGCAGCGAAACGAAGTCGTTCGGGGATGCATTGCGAATCGCCGCGTCGAGGCTGCCAGTCCGCTCGCAGGCGGCCAGCACGTCCCACACGCCGATCCGATGCGAGAGCAGCCGTTGCAGCCGCTCCTCATAGGGCAGAGACGCCAGCGGATCGCCCAGCACTGCGCCCAGCAAGCGCCAGAACTGGTTCTGAGGATGCGCGTAGTACTGTGTCGCCGACAAGGACGCGACGCCGGGAAAACTCCCGAAGATCATCGTGTGCGTATCGGCGGCGACGACCGGAGGAAAACCCGCAAGCAATGCCGACGTTTCGTCGACCTGCTGCTGACTGCCCTGCTGAAGTGTCTTTGCTGAAACTCGCGACTTGGTTGCGGGTGTTTCTGTCATATTCTTTCAGTCTGTCCAGTCTTTCATCCGCCGGCGGCTGCCGGCATCGGGAGAGCCCATGCTCGACAAGACGCTTCGCATCGAAGGCGGTCCGGACTGGCATCACTTTTACGTCCACACCGACAGCATGTGGGTCGCGGTCCTGCTTGTCGTCGCGCTCATCGTCGCGATCGTGCTCGCCAGCGCGATCTGCTACTACGTCACACGGACTGTCATGCTGCTGGTCGTGAACCGCCTCGCCCGGCAGGATCAGCACCGCTGGTTGCGCGCCGCCGAGCAGCACAAGGTGTTTCATCGCCTCGCCCCGCTCGTCCCCGCAGCCATTCTCTACGCTGCGGCCCCGCTGCTCTCGGGACTCACTTTTCCAATGGTGGCCGCGCTCGGACACCCATTGGCCATCCTCGCCGCAGCCTACATGGTCTACACCCTGCTGCGTGCGGCGCTCGCGCTGCTCGACAGCATCGACGAACGCTACCGCCACTTTCCGTCCGCGAGCGAGCGGCCGATCAAGAGCTTTCTGCAAATTGCAACGATCGTCCTGTACGTCATCGCACTCATCGCGGTGAGTTCGGTTTTGCTCGAGCGCTCCCCCATTTACCTGCTCACAGGTCTGAGCGCGGTCACCGCATTGCTGATCTTCATCTTCCGCGACGCCCTGCTCGGATTCGTCGCCAGCATTCAGGTGACGGCCTATGACATGCTGCGCGTCGGCGACTGGATCGAGGTGCCCGGCTTTGTCGCCGACGGCGTCGTGGTCGATATTGCCCTGAACACGATCAAGGTGCAGAACTTCGATCACTCGATCGTGATGGTGCCGAGCTATGTGCTGCTGACCAACTCGATGAAAAACTGGCGCGGCATGACCGAGTCGGGCGGCAGACGCATTCGCCACGCGATTCATTTCGATGTCGACACCGTGCGCTTTCCCGACGATGCATGGCTTGAGGCGCACGGAACGGATTCGACCCACACGCTGCCCGGTCCTTCGGATGCCGATGCACCACGATTAACGAACCTCGGTCTGTACCGCCGTTATTTGACGCACTACTTTCGCAGCCATCCCGCAATTCGGCAGGACATGCCGATCGTGATCCGCCACCTGCAATCCGACCAGCCGATCATGGCGCTCGAAGTCCATGTGTATGTCAACGAGACACGCTGGGAACCCTATGAGGTTCTCCAGTCGGACATCCTGGATCATGCCTACGGCATGATCCCCGCCTTCGGGTTGCGGTGCTGGCAGCATCGCAACCGCTCGCGGGCTGAGTCATAAAGCGTTGCGCAGCGAGGTGCAAAGGGTAGGCCCTAAAAGGGGATTCCTATAGGGGCCTCCAAAATCGAGAGTCCAAATTGTCGAGCGGTAAAAACAAAGGGGGCACGTCGATATGACGTGCCCCCCAAAGATCGGATGCGTGTTTCGATCAGTGGGCACACTTCAAAATACCGGTGTGCCCATCGATGCGTACCGTATGCCTCGCTTAATGCGCGCCCGACAGCAACAGCGAGTTCGTGCGGCGCACGTAGCTCGCCGGGTCCTCGAGCGTGCCGCCCTCAGCCAGCAAGGCCTGATCGAACAGCAGATGCGACCAGTCTTCGATCGCCTGCGTGTCTGCATTCAGACGCTTGACGAGCGGGTGCTCAGGGTTGATCTCAAGAATCGGCCGCGATTCCGGCATCTTTTGCCCTGCTGCCTTGAGCATGCGCTGCAGATAGCCGCTCATATCGCCTTCATCGGCAACGAGGCACGACGGCGAGTCGGTCAGACGGAACGTCAGGCGCACTTCCTTCGCCTTGTCCTTGAGCACGTCCTGAATCTTCTCGACGAGCGGCTTCAGATCGCCGCTGACCTTCTCCTGCGCCTGCTTCTCTTCGTCGGACAACTCGCCCAGATCGAGATCACCCCGCGCCACGCTCGCGAGCGGCTTGCCGTCGAACTCGTTGAGGAACGACAGCGCCCATTCGTCGACGCGATCGGTCAGCAACAGCACTTCGACGCCCTTCTTGCGGAACACTTCGAGATGCGGGCTGTTACGTGCGGCGAGCCACGAGTCGGCCGTCACGTAGTAGATCTTCGTCTGGTTGTCCTTCATGCGGCTCACATAGTCCGCAAAGGAAACCGTCTGCTCGGCCGAATCGGTATGCGTCGACGCAAAGCGCAACAGCTTCGCCACGCGATCCTTGTTCGTGAAGTCTTCGCCGACGCCTTCCTTGAGCACCTGGCCAAACGCGCCCCAGAACGTCGCGAACTTCTCCTTCTCGTTCTCGGCGAGTTGCTCGAGCATCGAGAGCGCGCGCTTGGTCACGCCGTCGCGAATGGTCTTGACGTCACGGCTTTCCTGAAGAATTTCGCGCGACACGTTGAGCGGCAGATCGCTCGAATCGACCACGCCGCGAATAAAACGCAGGTAGCCCGGCAGCAATTGCTCGGCATCGTCCATGATGAACACGCGACGCACGTATAGCTTGAGGCCACCGTGCTTGTTGCGGTCATACATGTCGAACGGCGCCTGAGCCGGCACATACAGCAGCTGGATATATTCGCTGCGGCCCTCGATGCGGTTGTGCGTCCACGCGAGCGGATCGAGGTGATCGTGCGACAGGTGCTGGTAGAACTGCTTGTACTGCGCTTCGTCGATATCGTTCGTCGAGCGCGCCCACAAGGCGCTGGCCTGATTGATGGTCTCGTCTTCGTCGCGCACGACCATCTCGCTCTTTTCCTGATCCCATTCTTCCTTGGGCATCTGGATCGGCAAGGCGATGTGATCCGAATACTTCTGAATGACCGATTTGATCTTGTAGCCGCTCAGCAACTCATCTTCGTCCGCACGCAGATGCAGCGTGATGGACGTGCCGCGTTGCGTGCGATCGATGTTCTCGATCGTGAATTCGCCGTCGCCCGAGCTGATCCAGCGCACGCCTTCGCTCGCTGCGACGCCGGCGCGACGCGATTCGACGGTGATCTTGTCCGCGACGATAAAGCCCGAATAGAAACCCACGCCGAACTGGCCGATGAGTTGTGCGTCTTTCTGCTGGTCGCCCGACAGTTTCGAGAAAAAGTCGCGGGTGCCCGACTTGGCGATCGTGCCGAGGTTCGTGACCGCTTCGTCGCGGCTCATGCCGATACCGTTGTCGTCGATCGTAATCGTGCGCGCGGCCTTGTCATAGGTCACGCGGATGCGCAGGTTCGAATCGCTTTCGAACAGGGCCGGGTTTGCGATCGCTTCGAACCGCAGCTTGTCGGCCGCATCGGACGCGTTCGAAATCAATTCGCGCAGGAAGATTTCCTTGTTGCTATACAGCGAATGGATCATCAGCTGCAGAAGCTGCTTCACTTCTGCCTGAAAACTCAGCGTCTCTTGCGCCATCGAATCAACCTCTTATGGAAATCGGGGGTGAATAGTAAAACAACGACCCGTTATATAGGGCCGGACAGGCGGGTTTCAAGGGGGGCTAGCTGGCCAGCGCGACCGGCTCTTTGCGCTCCACGCCTCGATCGAGGGCCCGGGCCAGAAAGTCCATGAGCCCGGGATCGCCGCAATTCGCAATATTGAACCGCATCCACGTCGATGGCGACTGGTTCGGCGAAAAGAGCGCGCCCGGTGCGAGCAAATACCCGGCTTCATGGCCTGCGGCGGTGAGCACGGCCGTATCGACGCCTGTATCGGCCCAGTGGAACATGCCGTGTCCGGGCGCGGAGAACAAGCGGAAACCGACCTTTTCGAGCGCTCTCGCCGTACGTTCGCGGACGGTATCGAGCCGGCTGCGCAAGCGCTCGGCGTGGCGCCGGTAGTGGCCCTCGGTCAGGACCTTGAACACGACGCGCTCGTTAAGTTCGGGGCTCGTCATGCCGACAAGCATCTTCTGGTCGGTCAGCGCACGCGCAACGTCGGGCGAACACGCGGCGAAGCCGACGCGCAGGTTGGCGGCCAGTGTTTTCGAGAAGCTGCCGAGATAAATCACGCGCTTGAGCTGATCGAGGCTCGCGAGGCGGGTCGTCGTCGATGTCGGCGTAGCGAGATCGCAATAAATATCGTCCTCGACGACGATCAGGTCATGCTCCTCGGCGATCTTGAGAATGCGGAACGCCTGCGCGGCGCCCAGCGACGTGCCGGTAGGGTTGTGGAGCACCGTATTGAGCACGAGCATCTTCGGCTTCCACTCGATGACCAGCCGCTCGAGCGCATCGAGGTCCGGTCCATCGGCCGTATAAGGCACGCCGACAAGCCGCGCGCCCTGCGAGGCGAAGCGGCCAAACATCTGAAACCACGCCGGATCGCCGACCAGCACCGTATCGCCGGGTTGCACATAGAGGCGAGCAATCAGGTCGAGCGCCTGCGTGATGCCCGATGTCATCACGATCTGATCAGGCGAGGCAGCGATTTCGAGTTCCGACAAGCGCGTCTGCAACTGCTGGCGCAGCGGATAAAAACCTTGCGGCGTACCGAGCTGCAGCAGTTGCGCGCCGCCCTGGCGTCCGAGCGCGCGCAAGGAATTGGCGATCAGTTCGCCATCGAGCCAGCGATTGGGCAGATAGCCGAGCCCGGGGCCCTTCTCCGGACTGGTCGTGCCGATCATATTGCGCAGCAGCCAGACCACGTCGATCGCGTGCCCGACCGCCGCCGCGACGCGCGGCGTGTGCGCGAGCGCGCCGGCGGGCTCGCGCACGTAAAAGCCGGAGCCGCGGCGCGAATCGAGATAGCCCTGTGCGACGAGCCGTTCGTAGGCTTCGACCACGGTAAAACGCGATACACCCTTATCGATCGCGAGCCGACGGATCGACGGCATTCGCATGCCGGGACGAAAAACGCGCTCTTCAATACGGCGCCGGCCCCACTGAACGAGCTGTTCGACCAGCGTGAGCTGAGCCGATTCAACCGGCGAGGGGATGAGTTCAGTGCCGGGATGCCCCGGCGTACGGTCTTCTGGCGGTGTGGGAAGCGGCATGCCCGGCTCCGGACTGTACAGAAAAGTATTTGCCGGATTGTACCGTTACTGGCCCGGTACGACCCGGTAAAGTGTACGCACGATGCAGTTAGGCTCCTCGTCAGGCTTGTGTTCTTCTATCATCGCCCGCTTTGATGAAATTCGATCGGGCGCGGCGTGCGAACAACACTTGTGCATTGAACTTGTGCATTGAATCTGCACGATTGATCTGCACGACGTGTGTTGCACCGGCCCGTCTTTGCCTACCTGCCACCGAACGCCGCATATCTATGAACGTCGCTCAATCCGTCCGCTCCGCTCACGCCGTGCATATCGACCACCTCGTCGTGGCCGCGCCCTCGCTCGAGGCCGGGGTTCAACACGTGGCGAGTTCGCTCGATATCGACCCGGCGCTGTTTTCCCCGGGTGGCCAGCATCCGGGCATGGGCACGCACAACACGCTGCTGGGCCTGTGGGGCGGTGTGTACCTCGAAGTGATCGCGGTAGACCCGACCGCTCCCGCGCCCGAGCGCAAGCGCTGGTTCGGCCTCGACGGCAAGACCGTCAAGGCGCGCCTCGCCGATGGCCCGTATCTCGCGCACTGGGTGGCACGCGTTGAACGCCCGCGCCAGCTTGCACTGTGGCAAAAGCAGTATCCCGACCGGATCGCCCCCTTGATGCCGATGCAGCGCGGCGACTTCGCCTGGCATATCGGCGTGCCCGAGAACGGCGCCTTTCCGAGCTGGAAACGCAATGGCGACGGCGTGTTGCCGAGCCTTATCCAGTGGGACCTGCCGGTGCATCCGAGCGACCGTCTGCCGTATCACGGTGTCGCGCTCAAACGCCTGAACGGCTTCCATGCCAACGTCGCCAGCCTCACGAAATACCTCGACTGGCTCGGCGCCACGTCGTTGATCTCCCTCGAGCCGACGCTGGTCGGACCGAGCCTTGCCGCTGAATTCGACACCCCACAGGGACCGCGCACGCTGCGCTAGCCCTGATCTGCAGGACACCGCCATGTCATCGACGCCAAACCGCACTCCGTACCATCCGACTCAGGGCCTGCTGCTCGGCCTGCTGGGCGTCGTGACCTTCAGTCTGTCGCTGCCGATGACGCACGTGGCGATCACGCAGATCAACCCGGTGCTCGTCGGGCTCGGACGCGCATTCGTCGCGGCATTTCCGGCGGCCGTGCTGCTGCTCTGGCGGCGGGAGCGCTTCCCGAACCGCGTGCAGATCGCCCGGCTCGGCGTCACCGCACTTGGCGTGGTCGTCGGCTTTCCGGTGTTTTCGGGCATCGCCCTCAAGACGGTGCCCGCGTCGCATGGCGCCGTCGTCAACGGCTTGCTGCCGCTGGCCACCGCCATCTGGGCGGTCATGCTCTCGCACGAACGCCCGTCGCGCGCGTTCTGGGGTTTTGCGGTGCTGGGCAGCGCGCTCGTCGTCACGTATGCCGTGATCACCGGACACGGCGCGCCGGCGGTCGGGGATCTGTGGATGCTGGCCGCGGTCATTACCGGCGGCCTCGGCTACACCGAAGGCGCCCGTCTCGCGAAAGAACTCGGTGACTGGCAGGTCATCTGCTGGACGCTCGTGCTGTCCGCCCCCGTTCTGGCCGTGCCGGTCGGCTGGCTCGCCTGGCATCAGGCAGGCCCGATCACGCCGCATGTCTGGTTCGCATTCGGCTATCTCGCCATGTTTTCGCAGTTCCTCGGCTTCTTCGCGTGGTACGCCGGACTCGCAAGAGGCGGCATTGCCCGCGTCGGGCAAGTACAATTGCTCCAGATCTTCCTGACGCTCGGGTTTTCCGCGCTCTGGTTCGGCGAATCCGTCGCGCCCATCAGCTGGCTGTTTGCCGCTGCCGTGCTTGCGACCGTGGTCGCGGGCCGGCGTGCCGCGGTGACCCATGCGCCAGTGCCTGCCAGGTCCGACAAAAACGGGCCCGCGGTCCAGCCCGGTACCTGAACGGGCCGGGACGTGAGCGATTCAGACTAGCCCATTCATCCCGCGCGCTGTCTAGAATCGCTCGACACGAGCCTGGATGGCCAGATCGCATCCCGTCTTACCCGATTTCCGTGTCGGGCCTGTGCTGCCCTTTCGCAGGCCTGACCTCTAGTGCGAGAGCCCTGACATGAACCAACGTGACCTTTCCATCGCCGAGTGGCCCCTTTCCGAGCGTGCGCGCAAGCTCACGAGCTCGGCAATCCGCGAGATCCTCAAGGTCACCGAACAGCCCGATGTCATCTCGTTTGCCGGTGGCCTGCCCTCGCCCGCGACGTTCCCGACGCAGCGCATCGCCGAAGCCGCTCAGCGCGTGCTGACCGACAACCCGACGGCGTCGCTCCAGTACAGCGCGACCGAAGGGTATCTGCCGCTGCGTGAATGGGTCGCCCGCCGCTACTCGACCGGCGACGTCACGATCCGCCCTTCGCAGGTGCTGATCACAACCGGTTCGCAACAGGCGCTGGATCTGCTCGGCAAGACGCTGATCGATCCGGGCAGCAAAGTGCTCGTCGAAACCCCGACGTATCTCGGCGCGCTGCAATCGTTCTCGCTCTATGAGCCGAAGTATGTGCAGGTGCCGACCGACGAGGCAGGTCTGGTCCCCGAAGGACTGACTCCTGAACTGGTTGACGACGCGCGACTGCTCTACGCACAGCCGAACTTCCAGAACCCGACGGGCCGCCGCTTGCCGCTCGCCCGCCGCGAAGCGCTCGCCGCGCTGGCGCGCGAAGGCGCATTCCCGGTCATCGAAGACGATCCGTACGGTGCGCTCGACTATCGCGGCACCCCTCTGCCGACGCTGCTGTCGCTCGCGCCCGAACATATCGTCCATCTCGGCACCTTCTCGAAGGTGCTGGCCCCGGGCCTTCGCCTCGGCTATCTGATCGGCCCCGAGACGCTGCACTTCAAGCTCGTTCAAGCGAAGCAAGCCACCGACCTGCACACGCCGAGCTTTACGCAGCGCGTTGCCTACGAGGTCATCAAGGACGGTTTCCTCGACGAGCACATCCCCGAGATCCGTACGCTGTATCGCGAGCAGTGCGAGGCCATGCTCGCGGCGCTCGGCACGCACATGCCCGAAGGCGTAAGCTGGAACCGGCCCGAAGGCGGTATGTTCCTGTGGGTCGACCTGCCCTCGCAGATCGATTCGATGGAACTCCTGCAGGCCGCGATCGCCGAACACGTCGCCTTCGTGCCGGGCGCGCCGTTCTACGCGAACGAACCCCGCATGAACACACTGCGGCTGTCGTTCGTGACGGTGCCGCCGGCCAAGATCGACGAGGGCATCGCTCGCCTCGCCGCACTGATCCGGGCACGCATCTGACCCACTCACTGGAGAGAGCATGACCACTCAGGATGTTTACGCGAAGCTGAAGTCACTCGGCATTGAATTGCCCGCTGCGGGCGCGCCGGCCGCGGCGTATGTGATGAGCGCCCAGACGGGGAACACCGTCCTGCTGTCGGGCCATATCGCCAAGCGCGACGGCAAGGTCTGGGCCGGCAAGCTCGGCGGCGGGATTTCGACGGAAGAAGGCCGCGAAGCGGCCCGCGCCGTGGCCATCGACCTGATCGCCACGCTGCATGCCCATACGGGTGACCTGAACCGCGTGACGCGCATCGTGAAGGTCATGAGCCTCGTGAACTCGACGCTCGAGTTCACCGAACAGCATCTCGTCACGAACGGTGCTTCAGAGCTGTTCGTCGAAGTGTTCGGCGACGCCGGCAAGCATGCGCGCTCCGCCTTTGGCGTCGCACAGATCCCGCTCGGCGCCTGTGTCGAGATCGAACTGATCGCCGAGGTGCGCTGAGCCCGGTCGTTCCGGCCCTGCCTTGACCGGGCTGAAAGAACAAACGTCTGTTCAAACGCCGCTTGGGAATGTTCACATCGCCGCGTGGCGGCGAAGGCAGCAATCCTCCTCGCAAAGACGGCCCCGGATCGGGGCCGTTTCCTTTTGTTTTCCCTTTCCTGACAGTTTTCGCTACTATTTCGATCGTTTAGCCGTGTATCGACTGCGCGGCTAAACGTGCCATTACGTGCTCTGACGTGCTGTTATTTGCTGTGACGTGCTGTGCATCACCCCTTCACACGCCCCTTGGGCTTCTTTCGATCCGGGGACATGCGGCAACCTTCGACACTTCGGGCTGACCTTTGCGGGGGCGTGCGCGGCATTGTCAGGCGCGGCGCACCTCGATGAAACGCGCCTCCGCAAAACCCTCGGCGCGTTCGGCGGACCGCTCGGCGATTCGCCGTCGCTCACTGCTTGCGATTCCGTTACTCGGGGTCCTGCTGCTGGGCTTGCTCTGGATCGTCATCCTTTCCCGCCTGCAGGTCGAAAAAGAGGCCACGTATCGCGAGTCGAGCGCATCGGCCGCGATCCTGTCTGCGGCGCTCGAACAGCACACGATCAAGGCGATTCACCAGGTCGACCAGATCACGCGCTTTATCAAGTTCGAGTTCGAGAAGTCCCCCGAACATTTCGATCTGCGCACCACCGTCGAAAAGGGCGTCGTGCAGAGCGACACGCTGATCCAGATCTCGCTGATCGACCAGAACGGCAAGCTGATCGCGACCACGGCCGAAACCGATCCCAAGCCGATCGACCTCTCCGATCGGGAACACTTCCTGATCCACAAGCGCGAGAACGACGATCAGCTGTATATCAGCACGCCGGTGCTCGGGCGGGTGTCCAGGCACTGGACGCTGCAGATCACGCGACGGCTCAACTTCCCCGACGGGTCGTTCGCGGGCGTGGTGGTCGTCTCCGAGGACCCGGCTTACTTCACGAACGACTTCTACAACAACGCGGCGATCGGCAAGGACGGCGTGATCTCGGTCGTGTCCGACAGCGGCGTGATCCTCGCGCGGCGCACCGGCAGCAGCCCGCAGACCCCGGGCACCTTCTCTGCGGCGGGCAACTACCCGACGGGGCGCCACGTGTCCGGCGTGTATGACGACCCGATCGACGGCGTCTCGCGCATCGTGTCGTACCGCCATATCGACGGTTACCCGCTCGGCGTACTCGTCGGGCTGTCGGAAGCCGAAGAGCTGGCCGACTACCATCACACGCGCAATGTGTATCTGATGATGGGCTCGTTCATCACGCTCGCGCTGATTGCGTTTTTCGGGGTGTCGACGGGCCTGATCTCGAAACTGCTCGGTCGCGAGCGAGAGATGATCGATCTCGTCGAATACGACGTGCTGACCGAACTGCCGAACCGGTACCACACGCTCAAGCTGCTGCGCGGCGAGGTCGGCCAGGCGACCCATGTCGGCCGCCTCGCGCTGCTCTATATCGATCTCGACAACTTCAAGACGGTCAACGATACCCTCGGCCACAATGCCGGCGATGCGGTCCTTCAGATGACGGCGACGCGGCTTGGCGACACCGTGGGCGACGCGGGCATGCTGGCGCGGATCGGCGGCGACGAATTTGTCGTGGTGGTGCGCGGCGACCACGTCGAGGAAGCCTCGACGCGGCTGGCCGAATCGATCGAGCAAACGCTGCGCGAACCGTTCGATGTGCAGGGCACCGCGTTTGTATTACACGCGAGCATCGGCATCGCGCTGCACACGATCGCCGACGAAAGCGAGATCGACTTGCTCAAGAAGGCGGATCTCGCGATGTACAGCGCCAAGGACGCCGGCAAAGGCTGCTACGCGTTCTACTCGCCGGCACTCGCGCATCGCGCCGATCATTTGATGAAGTGGGAGCAGCAGCTACGCGTCGCCCTCGCCGAAGGGCAGCTGTTTCTTGCCTATCAGCCGAAGATCGATCTGACGCACAAGTGCATCGCCGGTTTTGAGGCTCTGGTCCGATGGGATCATCCGACCCAAGGGCTGATCTCGGCAGGCGACTTTATCCCGGTCGCCGAATCGACGGGCCTGATCGTGCCGATCGGCGATTTCGTGCTCGAGTCGGCCTGCCGCCAGCTCGGTCTCTGGCAACGCCAGGGCTATGGGTCGCTGACGCTCGCGATCAATATCTCTTCGGTGCAATTCTGGCGCGGCGACATTCTCGACACGGTCAGCCGGTGTCTGCGCGAATTCAATATTCCGCCCTACCGGCTCGAACTCGAGATCACCGAGACCGCGATGATGGAGTATCCGGATCTTGTGTCGGAGAAGATCTTCGCGCTCAAGCGGCTCGGCGTGCGCATCGCACTCGACGACTTCGGCACGGGATATTCGTCGCTGTCGTATCTGAACCGCTTCGCTGTCGATACGCTCAAGGTCGACAAATCGTTCGTTCAGGCGATTCCGCATGACCGCAGTGTCTGCGTCATGGTGTCCGCGATCATCGGACTCGCGCGATCGCTGGGACTGACCGTGGTCGTCGAAGGCACCGAGACCGAGGAGCAGATCGCGTGGCTTGCGTCAGTCGGCCACGTCGAAGCGCAAGGCTTCCTGTTTTCGCGCCCCGTGCCTGCCTCGGAAATCGCCGCGCTGATCGAGAAGTACGGCGTGTGCACGAACGCCGAGATCACTTAGGCCGGCGTCGCATAGGCCTGTGTCGCTTAGGCCTGCTTCATTCGGACCGGCTTCGTTCAAACGCGCCCGAGCACACCGAAAGCGATCGTCACGATACCGAGTACGAGATTGATCATGACGATGCGACGAATCGACGCGATCGCCGCCGCCCCGTCGGGCCAGCGTTGCGCCTGCACGGCGCGCTGCACGCGCGGGAACATCGCAAAGCGCAGGTGACCGAACAGCATCATCATGACGATGCCCGTCGCCGCCATGGCAAGCACCGGCCATGGCGCCTGCATATTGCCGACCTTGGCCATCATGAAGCCGCCGCTCAGAAGAATCACGATCACCGCCACGCTCACCCACATGAAGAACTTGCCGAGCGCCGACTCCATGAGCGGCAATCGTGACTGCGGGGTCAGCTCCGCAACGGCCGGGCGCAGGCAGAAATGGGCAAACACCATGCCGCCGACCCAGACGGCCACACTCAGGATGTGGAGGAACAGCGCGACATCGAATGCGTGAATCATTGAGCGATCTCAGGAACGTTGCGTCGGTCGCGCACGAATCGGCCGGCGCGACGTGATATGGGCGAGCGCGCAGACGGCGAGCGCACGCACAGTGCGCAGACTACCCGATTGGCAGACTCCGCGGGCGATCAGTTAAGAAAGTCTTAAGGTACGCGGTGCCAGACTAGGCGCCTGTCCCGCGTGAATCCGTCATGCCCAGCGAGCCGATGTTTTCCCCGTGGCCCCATCGCCATCGCGCATGGCTGGCCGAACTCTATCTTCATACGCTGTTCGCTTCGCGCGAGCGCGCATGCACGCTGACCGGCCCGCGCGGCTGCGGAAAAACGGCCTTTGCGAAGCACGACCTGCTGCCGTTCGCGTCGACCCATGGGATCGACACGCACTACGTGAGTTTCGGCAAGGCCTCGACGGGAGCCCCCTACGCAAGCACCGGCGACGGGACGTCGATGACTACAGCCGGCAAACCGGTACCCGCCTCGACGACTTCGATCCTGCTGGGTTCATTGGGTCATCGCGAGCCGCACGGCTCGACCGTCGATCGGGTCCTCGATCAAGCGCCCTTTGCCGGGCTCAGTCATGTCATCGGTGCGATGTCCGAGTGTCTCGCGGCCGCGCCTCGCCAGGCCATCCTGATCGTATTCGATGACGTCGAGCACCTTTCCGCCGGCGAATGGATGACGCTCGCGAGCTTCCTGAGCGTGCAGAGTGCGATGCGCGCCTCGCCGACGTGGCGGGTCTTCATGACGTCGTCGCGCCTGCCGTGGCAATCGTCCGGCACGCTCCCCTCGTCGGTCGACACGCTCGGGCGAATCGAATCCCTGCCGCATCTCGGCGAAGACTTTCTCCACGCGGCAGCTCAGTGGGTCGCAAGCCGCGCCAACGGGCACGATATGCCGATCGAGGCGCTGCGCACGACGTGGTCCGCCGTGGGCCGCTCGCCTCAGCTGTTTCGCGACACCGTGACCCGCCTCACGTGCGGCGATGCGCCGAGCCTCGCGGCCGCAGAGCGCGACGTGCGTCGATGGGCGATTGCCAGGCACTACACCGAATCGGGGCTCGGGAGGCTTTCGGACCTTCAGGCCGCGGTATTGCGCGCAGTCTGGCGATCGGGGGCCGAGTTGTACGTGGCGGACCGCCGTGCAGCCTATGCCCACGCGATCGGCGTCGAGCACGTGTCGAAAACCGAAGTCCAGGGCGCGATCAAGCGTCTCGAGCGACTGGCCTTCGTGCACCGCGACCCGTCCGGACGCTATGTGCTGAACTCAACCAGCATCGATGCGCTATTTGGCCTCGATGCGATCGAGCGTCACGACCAGGCGCGCGCGCTCGCGCTCTCAGCCCGGCATGAGCGTGACGCCAGATTGGCAACGGCGAACGTTCCTGCGCCGACGACCGCATCCGAGGACATTCGGAGCGGCATGTCCCGCCCGCACCTTGCGCTGGTCCGCTAGCTGTTTGCCTTGCTCCTGCACCACCTCGCATCACCACTCCCCATCCCTGTCTGCTGGCACCCTGCCTGTCGAGGGGCGCCGACCGACGCCTTGACCCGTGGAGGGTGAATGGCATTCCCGCCGAGGCAGTCAGGAGGCAACAGGGACTCGGTTTTTGTTTCGTCTGACAAACTAATCAAATGACGTTCACCCAATGATTTTAAAAGACTTCTATTAGTTGCCAACTAAACAAACCCCACCCGAACACGAAACATAATCGGGAAATGGGTATTTTCACGGATTTGTCAAGATTGTAACCATCATTACAATGGGGCACCCACCAGCCACCCCTCCGGCATCGGAAATCGTTACCCGATGCGGCTCTTCGCGCTCCCTCGCCTCAAGATCCTCAGATTACAGCCGATAACATCAGTAGCCCGACACTCAACTAAAATCAAGATTATTAATTTGCGTATTTTTTCGGCAAATAAAAAAATAAATCGAAATATTGATTAAAGGTCGAATGTCACGCTCCGTTAACAAAAATGTCGGTCGCATTCTGAATACTGAATTCGATTTACCGATCGACGTGCGCTTCGGCGCACATCTCTTGGAAAACGGAGTTGTTTCATGTCCTCGATCATCAATACCAACATCCTCTCGCAGATCGCTCAGAACAACCTGACGAACTCGCAAGCCAGCCTGACTTCGGCTGTCACGCGTCTGTCGTCCGGCCTGAAGATCAACAGCGCGGCGGATGATGCTGCAGGCCTCGCGATCTCGGATCGCATGACCTCGCAAATCAACGGTTTGACAGCTGCTCAACAAAACGCAACGAACGGTATCTCGCTGGCACAAACAGCCGGTTCCGCTCTGTCGCAAATCACGTCGAACCTGCAACGTATCCGCCAGCTGGCCGTGCAAGCTTCGAACTCGACCTACTCGTCGACCGACCGTCAGTCGATGAACCAGGAAGTTCAGCAACGCCTCTCGGAAATCAACCGTATCGCGTCGCAAACGCAATACAACGGCTTGAACCTTCTCGACGGCTCGTTCGGCGTCGCGAACTTCCAGGTCGGCGCAAACGCTGGCCAGACGATCAGCGTGAACCTGTCGTCCAGCGTGAAGACCTCGCAAATCGGTCAAACGTCGGAAACGACGCTGCAAATCGGTTCGGCTTCGGGTCAAAACCTGTCGTCGGGTTCGCTCGCGATCCAGCTCGGTGGCGGCGCAACGTACGCCATCGGCACGGCTAAGGCCGGTAGCGGTCAAGGCCAGGCAGCTGACTCGGCCTACGCAGCAGCATCGGCGATCAACTCGTCGGACATCTCGGGCCTGAGCGTCACGGCGACGAACACGCAAAACGTCACGCTGTCGGCATCGGTGACGACGGCTACGACGATCAACATCAACGGCACGGACGTGTACAGCGCAGGCGTCGGCGCCCTGTCGGTTGGTGACCTGATCAACGGCATCAACGCACAATCGTCGTCGACGGGTGTGACGGCTTCGCAAAACGCAGACGGTTCGCTGGCCCTGACGGCAGCTGACGGCCGCAACATCGCGATCACCGATTCGTCGAGCGCTGGCGCGATCTCGACGGGCGGTGCAGCGATCACGTCGACGGCAAAGACCCTCTACGGCACGATCACGATGTCGTCGAGCAGCACGATCGGCCTGTCGGGCACGGACGCAACGACGCTGTCGACCGGCACGAACCTGCAAGCTACGGGTCGCGCAGTCAATTCGTCGGCTTCGCTGTCGGGCACGACCGCAACGAGCTTCACGCTGAACGGCACGGTCGTCACGACGGGCACGACGTGGAACGCATCGGACCTCGCCACCGCGATCAACAACGCTCACATTACGAACGTTGTCGCATCGGCAGACTCGAGCGGCCACCTGCAACTCGAATCGTTCTCGAACGCCGGCATCACCCTGTCGGGCAGCAGCGCAGTCGCTTCGGACGCAGGTCTGTCGACGACGGCTCAAACGACGGTCTTCACGGCAGCGGCTGGCAACAGCAGCCTGGCCACCGCCGACGTTCTGACGGTCGCTGACGCACAGCAAACCCTGCTCGCAGTGGACTCGGCACTGAACGAAGTCGACAGCCTGCAAGGTCAGCTCGGCGCAGTGCAAAACCGCTTCGCATCGACGATCACGAACCTGCAATCGTCGACGCAGAACGCACAAAGCTCGCAATCGGCGATTCAGGATGCGGACTACGCATCGGAAGCGTCGAGCCTGTCGCGCGCTCAAGTTCTGCAACAAGCCGGTACGGCAATGGTCGCGCAAGCGAACCAAATCCCGCAAACCGTGCTGAAGCTTCTCCAGTAAGCGCAGTAAGCGAAGCAGTACCGAATCTGGCGCTCGCAGCCTGAGCGCCAGTGGCCTCCCCTGAGGCCTCCAAGAGTTGAACTGACTCGGCCCTGTATCCACACCCTCGGGTGCGCATACAGGGCCGATTTTTTTGGCGCCATTGATTCGGACACCCAACCACTTCACGTGGAGGCGTGGAGGCGTGGAGGCGTGGAGGCGTGGAGGCGTGGAGGCGTGGAGGCGTGGAGGCGTGGAAGCGGAGATGCGGAGATGCGGAGATGCGGAGATGCGGAGATGCGGAGAAGTATGGATCGATCGCTGAGCTCAGGCGCGATACCTCGCGCCTGAGCTCGCAGCATCAGAATGCCGGTCGCAGCGACTCGACCTTCACACGTGCCTCAGGCTTGCGCCCCTTACGCGCGCGCTTGCCGACATGCGGCTCGAGCGAGGCGCCGCCGAGCGTCACTTCAGTGGGCTTGCCACCGCGGCCCGCGCCCACCAGCACAACGCCCTTCGGCCCGATCGGCGTCGCCTGCACGAGCGTTTCCTTGCCTTCCAGCCCGATCAGCGTCACGCCACGACCGCCGCCCGACAGCGACTTCATTTCGTCCATGCCGAACACCAGCAAACGGCCGTCATCCGACAGACAGGCAACCTGCGTCGCACCCGCCCACATCGGCATCGGCGCAAGCGGAAGCGCGCCGTCGTCGAGCGTCATGAACGACTTGCCCGCCTTCAAGCGGCTGAACATGTCGCCAACCTTCGCGATAAAGCCGTAGCCAGCCGACGAAGACAGCAGCAACGCCTGATCCGCACCCGCCGCGTAGTAGTGCATCAGGTGCGTGCCCGTTTCGAGTTCGATCAGCGTCGTCACCGGTACACCGTCACCGCGCCCGCCAGGCAGCGCCGCCACGCTCACCGAATACACGCGGCCGTTACTGCCCCAGGCGACCAGCGTATCGGTGGTCCGTGCCGGGAACGCGCCATACAACGCATCGCCGGCCTTGAACGTGAACTGTGCGGCATCGAGCCCGTGGCCCTTCTGCGTACGCACCCAGCCCTTCTGCGACACGACGACCGTCACCGGCTCGTCGACGACACGCGTTTCGAGCACCGCGCGCTTTTCGGCCTGAATCAGGGTGCGACGGTCGTCGCCGTACTGCTTGGCGTCGGCCTCGATCTCCTTGATCATCAGGCGCTTGAGCGCCGTCTCGCTCGCGAGCAACTCTTCGAGCTTCGTCTTGTCGTCACGCAAGCCTTCGAGCTCCTTCTCGATCTTGATCGCCTCGAGGCGCGCAAGCTGCCGCAGACGGATTTCAAGAATGTCTTCGGCCTGGCGCTCGCTGAGCTTGAAGCGCTCGATCAGCGCCGCCTTGGGTTCGTCCGCCTCCCGAATGATCCGGATCACCTCGTCGATATTCAGGAAGACGATCATGCGGCCTTCGAGAATATGGATCCGGTCGTTGACCTTGTTGAGCCGGAAGCGGCTGCGCCGGGTCACCGTCAACGCACGGAACTCGACCCACTCGCGCAGCACGTCGAGCACCGATTTCTGGCGCGGACGGCCATCGGTGCCGATCATCACGAGATTCAGCGCAACACCCGACTCCATGCTCGTATGCGCCAGCAGCGTGTTGATGAAGTCGGTCTGATCGATCTTGCTCGATTTCGGCTCGAACACCAGACGCACCGGTGCGTCCTTGCCTGACTCGTCACGCACGGTATCGAGCTGCGCAAGAATGCTCTGCTTCGTCTGCAACTGTTCCGGCGTCAGCGACTTCTTGCCGAGCTTGATCTTCGGATTCGTGAGTTCCTCGATCTCCTCGAGGACCTTCTGGCAAGACGCATTCGGCGGCAGCTCGGTCACCACGAGTTGCCACTGGCCGCGCGCCATCTCCTCGATCTTCCAGCGCGCACGAACCTTGAGGCTGCCCCGGCCCGTCTCGTACGCCGTGGCGATTTCCGCCGCCGACGAAATGATCTGGCCGCCACCCGGGAAGTCCGGCCCCGGCAGCAACTCGCCGAGTTCCGCATGCGACAGCTTCGGATTGCGGATCAGCGCAACGGCCGCGTTGGCGACTTCGCGCATATTGTGCGGCGGGATTTCCGTCGCCAGACCCACAGCGATCCCCGATGCGCCGTTGAGCAACACGAAAGGCAACCGCGCCGGCAACAGTTTCGGCTCATTGAACGAGCCGTCGTAATTCGGCATGAAATCGACCGTGCCTTCGTCGATTTCATCAAGCAGCAGGCGCGCGACCGCGGCGAGCCGCGTTTCCGTGTACCGCATCGCCGCGGCGCCGTCACCGTCGCGCGAGCCGAAGTTGCCCTGTCCGTCGATCAGCGGATAGCGCAGCGAAAAATCCTGGGCAAGACGCACAAGAGCGTCGTAGGCGGATTGATCGCCATGAGGATGGTACTTACCCAGCACGTCACCGACCACACGCGCCGACTTCACCGGCTTCGAGTCGGCACGCAGCCCCATCTCGTTCATCGCATACAGCAAACGACGCTGCACCGGCTTTTGCCCGTCGCTGACGTCCGGCAGCGCACGGCCCTTGACGACACTGATCGCGTAGTCGAGATAGGCCTGTTCGGCGTACTTGCCGAGCGTCAGATACTCGCCGTCCGCCGGCGGTGCGAAATCCATGTCCTGCTGTTCCATATCAGATATCCGCCTCTACCTCGTTGCCTCGTTCCTCGATCCAGCCACGGCGTGCGGCGGCCTCACCCTTGCCCATCAGCATATTCATCGTGCCGACGGTCGACGTGTAGTCGAGCTCGCCGAGCGCAACCGGCATCAGGCGGCGCGTGTCGGGGTTCATCGTCGTGTCCCAGAGCTGCTCGGCATTCATTTCGCCGAGCCCCTTGAAACGGCTGATCGTCCACTGCGTTTCGCGCACGCCGTCCTTGGTCAGCTTGTCGAGAATCGCGTCCAGTTCGCCCGAGTCGAGTGCGTAGAGCTTCTGCGCAGGCTTCTTGCCGCGCGCCGGCGCGTCGACGCGGAACAGCGGCGGCCGCGCCACATGCACGTGACCGCGGGCGATCAGCTGCGGGAAGTGCTTGAAGAACAGCGTGAGCAACAGCACCTGAATATGCGAGCCGTCGACGTCCGCATCCGAGAGGATGCAGATCTTGCCGTAGCGCAGATTGCTCAGGTCGGGGTTGTCGTCCGCGTTGTGCGGATCGACACCGATGGCCACGGCAATGTCGTGCACTTCGTTGTTCGCATACAGGCGGTCGCGTTCGGTCTCCCAGGTGTTGAGCACCTTGCCGCGCAACGGCAGGATGGCCTGGAACTCCTTGTTGCGGCCCATCTTGGCCGAACCGCCTGCCGAATCGCCCTCGACGAGGAACAGTTCGTTGCGGCCCAGCTCGGTCGATTCGCAATCGGTGAGCTTGCCGGGCAGCACCGCCACGCCCGAGCTCTTGCGCTTCTCGACCTTCTGGCCCGCACGCGTGCGTGCCTGCGCCTGCTTGATCACGAGGTCGGCAAGCTTGCGACCCTGGTCGACGTGCTGATTGAGCCAGAGCTCGAGCCCCGGCCGCGTGAACGACGACACGAGACGCACGGCATCGCGGCTGTTCAGACGCTCCTTGATCTGCCCCTGGAACTGCGGATCGAGCACCTTTGCCGAGAGCACGAACGACACGCGCGAGAACACGTCTTCTGGCAACAGGCGCACGCCCTTGGGCAACAGGCTATGGAGTTCGATAAAGCTCTTGACGGCCTGGAACAGCCCTTCGCGCAGCCCGGATTCATGCGTGCCGCCCGCGGGTGTCGGGATCAGGTTCACGTACGACTCGCGAACAAGCGCCCCTTCCTCGGTCCATGCGACGACCCATGCGGCGCCTTCACCTTCGGCGAAGTTGTCGTCGCTGCCGCGCGCGCCGTCCGCAAAGCGTTCGCCTTCGAACAACGGGATCAGCGGCTCGGCATCACCGAGACCTTCGAGCAGATAGCCGCGCAGGCCCGAGTCGTACTTCCAGCTGAATCGTTCGCCGCTTTTCTCGATAGAGAGAACGACCTCGACGCCCGGCAACAGCACGGCCTTCGAACGCAGCAGACGTTGCAGCTCGGCGAGCGGAAGGTTGGCGGAGTCGAAGTATTTGGGATCCGGCCACACGCTGACGCGCGTACCCGATTTCTTGTCGCCGCGGGCCGCGGGGTGCACTTCGAGCGCGCGCACGACGTCGCCATGCGCGAAGCCCAGTTCGGCGACCTTGTTCTCGCGCCAGACCTTGACGTCGAGACGCGTCGACAGTGCGTTCGTCACCGACACGCCCACGCCATGCAGGCCGCCCGAAAACGTATAGGCGCCGCCGGCAGCCTTGTCGAACTTCCCGCCCGCATGCAGGCGCGTGTAGACGATCTCGATGACGGGAACGCCTTCTTCCGGGTGGAGCCCGAAAGGAATGCCCCGGCCATCGTCCTCGACGCTGACCGAACCATCGGCGTGCAACGTGACGAGGATCTGTTTGCCGTGGCCACCGAGCGCTTCGTCGGAAGCATTGTCGATGACCTCCTGAATGATGTGCAGCGGGTTCTCGGTGCGCGTGTACATGCCCGGTCGTTGCTTGACCGGTTCAAGCCCCTTGAGCACCTTGATCGATGCTTCGCTGTATGACGGTGTTGGCTTCTTCGTGGACATAGCCCGTTGCGCTGGAGACTGGATTGCTTGTCTGGCGGAACCGCCTGGCAGAGCCACGCGACCGCATAACGCATGCCGATACACACTGCGTCGGCACCGCGCCTGCGGCAATTATCCCCATCGTTTGTGGACAACTGCGTGGACAAGCCAGGGAGTTCTGCAAAAAGCCGATATGAAACAAGGGCCTCGATACCCGCGCCCGAAAATTGGGCGCCGCGGTCGCACCGCGTTCACGCGGACGTCACGCGCCGTGGTCGAGAACCCCCTTCCGTTTCGGCGAGGCTATTGTAATGGCGAGTTGTGGCCGCGACGCCATCGGCGTGTTGGCGAACGTTGTTTGAGCGCAGATCCGGACAGTGCCAAACCCTGTCGCGGCCCGCCAGGAGAGGGGTCTCCGGGCGGCTCGGATCACGGTAAAACCGGATGAAATGTTGGCGATTTGCGGAGTTTTCGGGACGAAATTCCGCGCAAAGACTGGCGTTCCTGGCCGACTAGGCCTTGCCGCTCGTCTTGGCCTCGAGCGTTTCCCAACGTTCGAGGGCCTCGAGCAGCGCTTCGTCAATGGCCGCGTTGCGTTCAACGAGACGCTGCGCTTCCTTGGCGTCCTTGCCGTAGATCGAGCCGTCGGAGAGCTTGGCGGCGATCTCGGCCTGTTCGGCTTCGAGCGCTGCGATCTGGTCCGGCAAGGCCTCGAGCTCGCGTTGCTCCTTGAACGACAACTTGACAGTGCGTTGTGCGCCCCGCCCGGCCCCGCTGTCCTTCGGCGCTGCCTTGACCTCGGCCGCGGCGCTCGCGTTGCTTGCGGCTTCGGCCGCCCGCGCGAGTTCGTCGGAGCGCGCCTTCTGGACTTGCCAGTCGCTGAAGCCACCGACGTACTCGCGCCACTTGCCGTCACCCTCGGCGGCGATCACCGACGTCACGACATTGTCGAGAAACGCGCGGTCATGGCTCACCAGGAGCACGGTACCGTCGTAGTCGGCCAGCAACTCTTCGAGCAACTCGAGCGTCGGAATATCGAGATCGTTGGTCGGCTCGTCGAGCACCAGCACATTGGCCGGACGCGCAAACAGGCGCGCGAGCAACAGCCGGTTGCGCTCTCCGCCCGACAGCGACCGCACCGGCGATCGCGCGCGTTCGGGCGAAAACAGAAAGTCGCCCAGATAGCTCATCACATGCTTGCGTGCACCGTTGATTTCAATCCAGTCGCTGCCCGGCGCGATCGTATCGGCAAGGCTGCGCTCGGGATCGAGCTGGGCGCGCATCTGGTCGAAGTAGGCGATCTCGAGGTTCGTACCCGTGCGGACCTTACCGCTATCAGGAGACAGCGCACCCAGGATCAGCTTCAGCAACGTCGTCTTGCCCGCGCCATTCGGCCCCACGAGACCCACTTTGTCGCCCCGCACGATCGTCGTGCTGAACGTATCGACGATGCGCCGGTCGCCATACGACTTCGACACATCCGTCAATTCGGCGACGATCTTGCCCGACTTCTCGCCCTGGCTGACTTCAAGTTTGACGTTGCCCTGGACATTGCGGCGTTCCTGCCGCTCCGAACGCATTTTGACCAGACGCTCGATGCGGCCCACGCTGCGCGTACGGCGCGCTTCGACGCCCTTGCGAATCCAGACCTCTTCCTGCGCGAGCAGCTTGTCGAACTTCGCCTGTTCGACCTGTTCGACTTCGAGCTGTTGCGCCTTGCGCAGTTGATAGGCCGTGAAGTTACCCGGATACGACAACAGCTTGCCGCGATCGAGATCGACGATGCGCGTCGCGACGCGATCAAGAAACGAGCGATCGTGTGTGATGAACAGCAGGCTGCCCGTGAAGGCAATCATCAGTTCTTCAAGCCAGCGGATCGAATCGAAATCGAGGTGGTTGGTCGGTTCGTCGAGCAGCAGGGCATCGGGCTTCGACACGAGTGCGCGAGCGAGCGCCAGGCGCTTTTGCAAACCGCCGGACAGCGCGCCGGCCTTCACGTCGCCGTCAAGCTTGAGTTGCTGAAGCGTCGTCGACACGCGCGTTTGCCAGTTCCACGCATCGGTCGCATCGAGTCGCGCCTGCAGCGTGTTCATCCGCGAGAGCAACGCGTCGTGGTCGTGATCGTGCGCCGGGTCGGCAAGCTTGTGCGTCACGTCGTCAAATTCACTGAGCAGCTGGCGGGTTTCGCCGAGGCCCGAGGCGACGATGTCGCGAACCGACTGTTCAGGATCGAATTGCGGCTCCTGCGGCACGTAGACAGTCGTGAGGCCCTGTTGACGCGAGATCAGGCCGTCGTCGGCATGGGCCTCGCCGGCCACGATCTTGAGCAGCGACGATTTACCTGCACCGTTGCGGCCGATCAGACCAACGCGTTCGCCCGCTTCAAGCGAAAAATCCGCGCCGTCGAGCAAGGCCACGTGACCAAACGCAAGGTGCGCACCGGAAATTGAAAACAGCGACATGACGAACTGGATTAGACGGAAAGAGCGTCATTGTACCGGGGAGTGTTTGGGATGCCGGGGCGACCGACAGGGTGCTGTGCAGGCGTCGTCGGTTCGTCGCACGGTATTGCGGACGTTGAACTGCGACTGCCTCAGTCACTCTTGGCCAAAAGCGGAAATGTCTGACAAGAGTCGCGGCCCACTCCTCCGCGATGTCTCACTACAGTTATTGCATCTCTGAAACGATGCACAACGGCGTGACGATCGGCGTCACGAGGACTTGAGGCATCGCAGTTTGCGAGGCAGTCAGCATGAACCATGTTGTTGAGAAACCCACCGTCGAGCAGCTTGCTTGTGACATCGACGAGTGCATTCATCGAGATCGGAAAGCGGATCACCCATCCAATAGTGAGTTGAGTCACGTATGCCGCTCAACCAAAGTCTCTCCTGAGACGCACGACGCCGCATTCACGCCCCTTGTCGAAAGTAGCAACGCTTTGTCGACGGCGTCCAACGCCTGCGGAGCGCCGGCACTGCCAAACGGTACGGATGAATTGACGACCTCCCCTGAGCATCAGGTCTGCAAAAAACTGCTGGTCTTGCTAGACCGCCAACGTCAAGAACGCGTCGCTGCTGCACTCGAAGCGCTTCAAGACGAACTTGACGAGGCAGAATCGAAGCCCTGCAAACACGTCCCGACTTGCCTCCTGGGACACGCCTTATCGAACATGGCGTTGGGCCATCACGACGAGGCTCGGGCCATCCTGACCGAACTGGGCCACAGCGCGATGGACAACGAGTTTGTCGCCGCGAACGCGGTGCGCTCGCTGTCACACATCGGCGACATACGCGCCGCACGCGATCTCGCATTCCAAGTGCGTGAACGCTTCAGCGATAGCGTCGACGTGTTGCGCAATGTCACGCGCGTATTCGAGAACTGCGTTGATCTCGTCGAGGCATCGGCTACTGCGTCAAAACACCTTGAACTCGTCACCGATCGAAGCGGACGAATCAAGGGAAATCTTTGGCTCTATTCCCAGTTGCAGTTCCAAGCCAATCACCTGGGGATCGACTTCGAGGCGCTCTTCTCTCATGTTGAGTTTGCAGTCGAGATCATCAGGGGCCTTGGCCGACATATTCATCAAATTCGCTTCGGCGGCCCTATTGAAGCGGTCTCTATCTACTTCTACGTGAACGCAACGACCTCTCAAGCGTGGCACGATTCCGTGACGTTGACCGAAACGCTGTGGAATCGTCCTGGGGAAGAGCTTATCTCCGAAATCGTCCCGTTAGGCGCCCGCCCGCTCTATGGGCGCATACGGCGTCCCTCGCAGATCAACGTGCAGATTGGGAGAGCAAATGGTATCGCCTGATGACTGGATGAATTCTGCTGCCACCGCTTCGCAAAGCCAGCAAGAGATCGAGTATCGCAACTGCATAAGCCGTGCGTACTATGGCGTGTTTCATGCCGCCCACGCGGTGGCAAAAAAACACTTCCCGGGCACGAGCGGCGATAGTGGGATTCATAGCCATAAGAAGCTGATCGGAAGGTTTACGTCTTCCGAGCACGCTCCAGCGCGGAGGTTCGGGACGGCCATGCATAACCTCAAGCTTGAACGCTGCCGAGCCGACTATCAGGTCGACGAGACCGTCACGATGCACGAAGCCATAGCGGCGCTTAGCGAAGCGAGAAAGCTTTGCGCATCGCTCGAGACCTGTATACCGCCTGAGGAGTCGCCGCCTAACGACGCGTGCGACGGCGCAATCGGACAGCGCTCAGCCGATATTGAATCCGACACTGTCAGGGGCGATGGCACGACGGCGGCAGATTGCGTCGCGGCGCCCGCAGAATTCGCGGGCGACTGACGTCTGACCCATGTCAACGGCTTCAGTCACGCCGAACGGGTAGAATCCCGGCTTTGCCTGAATTTGTGTAACAACGCAAGCGAGTACTGACGTGACTGAAGTAGTGGAATTTAAAACATGGGTCTGCCTGATTTGCGGCTGGGTCTATAACGAACAAGACGGCCTGCCGGACGAGGGTATTGCGCCCGGCACCCGTTTCGAAGACATCCCGGCCGACTGGCGGTGCCCGGAATGCGACGTCGGCAAGGAAGACTTCGTCGTCACGGAGTTCTGACGCAGCCGCCAGACGGCGCCGCGGGCCGCCGACCATCACGGGGATGGTCGGTTTAGAGACGACTTCTGTTTGATATACTCTGCTGTCTCTGCAGCGAACGCAGGGTGTCCTCGCCGTAGTTCAATGGATAGAACATTTGCCTCCTAAGCGAAAAATACAGGTTCGATTCCTGTCGGCGGGACCACGGCAGCAAGGCAATCAAGCTTCATCGTGATAGGTTTGTGATAAATGCGGCGTGTGCAATGCTCGCCGTCGCTGCATGTCCGCACGCCCACGCCGGCGAATTCGATATCGTTGCGCCCGTCCGGTCCTGGCACTTCGACGGGTCGGAAATGGCGCCCCAGCACTGGAACGAAAACAATCTCGGTCTCGGTGCCGAGTATCGCGCCGATGGCTTTCTGGTCGGCGCGGTCGCCTATCACGACTCATACTACAAAGTCGCGAAGGCCGCGTACGTCGGGTACAGCTATTCACTGCCGGTGTACGGGGAATTTGCTGTCGAGGCGACGCTCCGTGCTGGCTACATCAACGGGAGCGGGTTTACGAATTGGGGCGCGCTGCCCAGCGTAGGGATTAGCTACGGCCGGACAGCGGTCGAGTTGGAGTTTTTGCCCGCGATCAAGAAGACGCAGGCGAGCGTGCTGGCCTTGATGCTCAGACGGTCGTTCTAACGGCTTGGGTGGCCGCGATCGTCTCGAGTCGAGACTGCACGCGCGAGATGTCATGGTCGCCGGAGTCAGCGCCTCCCGGCCATTGCGCGCCGGGAATGATCTCGAAATTGCCCGCATCGTCTTTCAGCCACGCATGGTCGAACAACGGACGCGACTGCCAGCGCGAATCCCGCCACGGCCATGCCGCCCACAGATCCGCGCCATTGAGCACGCAGACCATCCCGGCTAGTGCTGCTGCATGCGAGGCGTAATATGCGGCGTCGGCGAATTTCGGTGCTTCGAACGAGTGCAGACGACCGATCTGGCTCTGCGGCAGGAACAGCGGCGTCAGATGCGCGCGGGACGCGCCGAGCGAGTGTCCGGCGACGTGCACGACATCGCCGGTCGGCACCGTGTCGAGCACCCAAGCCCACAGGTCGCCCATCCCCTCATAGACGCCCTTGGTAACGCTGCCACCCTCGACCGAGACTGGCTCAAGGGAGACGTCGCAAAGGACGTCCAGAACCTTCAGGGCGCTCGCCCGCGTGCCGCTGATGCTCAGATGCGTCTCGCCGTTCGGATCGGCAGACAAGACCGCCTGGTGCGACGAGTTCGTGAAGTGACCGATCCACGTGTCGCCGAGTGCCGAGAACGCTGCGCGCGACGCCGCGCTATCGATGACATACGCAGCGTTCGCACGGGCCGCAGCAAGCGCCGCGGCTTTCCAGTCGATCACGGTCATTGCGGCGCGCTCGCGGCGGCCGGCCCAGAAGCTGCCGCCGTCGACGCCGCTGCCTGACCATAGATCGCAAGCGCGTTCGTAGCCGTCAACTGAAATACACCGAGCGCGGCGGTCACGAGCGGCTTCTGATTCGCCGGGATCAGCGTCGATTGCGTCACAGCCTGCTCGATGGCCGGGATGCCCGTCGATAGCAGCGTCTGGACAGACGTCGGCGTGATCGACGCAGCAGCCGTGCACACTAGGCCATTGGCCGTTGCTGCGACCTGCACCGTCGGGTCGATGGCCGCGACCGCAATGAGCGTCGGCTGAACAACCATGCAGCCATTCACGATGTCAGTTTGCAGCTTGGCGAGCGCCTGCGAGGCGGTTTGTTGCTGGGTGGTCGAGCACGCGGCAAGACCGATTGCGAGAGCAGCGGACAGGGCTAAGCCTGCCGCGCGAAGCAGCATCTTTTTCATGGTGAGACCTTTCAGGGAGTGGGGAGAGTTACTGCTTGGGGGCGTTGCGGTTGGAAAGCCAATTGCTGACCGTGTGGGCACCGGTCAACAGGATCGCGCCGAGCGTACCGGCGACTTCAGCGGGCGGCGCAGGCAGCTTCATCGCCTGACACGCCCATACGATGCAGCCACCCAGCATCGCGCCGGTAATTGCGGCCGCGCCTGTCGAAACAGGCGATGTCTGATTCACGATTGCACCTCCGTGGTCGATTGAGACTCCCCCGGAGGCGATTCCCCCGATAGGTTCGCGCCGAGCAGGAACAGCGCGCGCTCAGCGTCCCGGCGTTTCACGAGCCCTTCGAGCTCAACGCCGTCGGATTTGGTCCACACCATGAACTGATCGGCCGCGCCTTGCATGTGATTGGCGTTCACGCACGTGAGCAACGTCGAGCGCTCCAGCGCGCCAAGGCCGATGTTGTATGCCAGGTCGCACAACGCAGCTTTTTGTTCGTCGCTGATCGGAGTCTTCACGAGCAGATCGACATGCTGACCGATGCCCGTCATGCGATAGGTGAGATCGGCGTCGGCCTGCTCTTGCGTCCAGGCGGTCCCCTCTGCGATCGCAGGTCCAGTCGCGCCGTAGCCGACGGTCGCAACGCGCCAGCCGTAGACCGGGTCCGGATATGCCTCCAGACGGCAACCCTCGAATTCCTTCGCAAGCGCCACAGCTTTATCGAGCCATTCCATGTTGTTCTCCGTTGGTGAGTGCGTTGTAGATACGCTCGTCGGTGTCGCGCATTGCGCGCAGGGTATCGGTCTGGCTCGCGAGCATGTCGCGCTGGGCTTCGGCCATGGCGAGCACTGCGGCGAGCATGCGTGCCTGATCAGCGCTATTGCGGCGCTGCATCTCGGCCGACTCTTCGGCGACCACCATCAGCATTGCACTGGCAATCGACGCCTCGATCGACAGAATCAGGTTCGTTGCGCCGAAGTCCGGGTCGTAGTGATGCAGAAAGTGGCTGACGAGTGACACCGCGACGAACGTTACGAGCGCGACCAGAAACACGCGCGGCTGACGGAACGCGAGATACAACTTCGAGAAGTTAGGCATGCGGGTGGAAATACATGAGCACTTCGAAAGCGGCCTCGAGCGCGACGAGCACAATCACGATCCACTCGAGACGACGTCCCTGCTTCGTCTCACGTTGCCCTTCAAGGGCTTCGATGCGTTCGCTATAGTGGTCCAGGCGTTCGTCGTGGAGCTCGAAGCGCTGCTCGATCAGTTCGTCATCCATGGATGTGCAGGAACATCTCGATTGCTGCGATCACGAGGCCGCCGCCAGCGAAGATCGCGGCGAATTTGCCGGGCACTGCGTTCTGCGCGTCGGTGAGTTGCTTGTCGAACTTCTCGCCTATGTCCTTTCGCAGTTCAACGATGTCATCCTTCGTCGCGACCTTGGCGACCGATTCACGCAAGGTCGACACGATCTCATCGAGCTTGAACAGATGGCGGTCATGTCTCTCGATCGCCTCTTCGTGCCCCTCGATCTTGGCTTTCAGTTCGGCAATAGCCACGGCGTGCTCCTGGTCGGCGGCATGCAGTTCGTCTGTCGTCGGCATAAGTTCCCCGTTTCGATTAGGTCGATGGTGCGATTGTGAAATTGTCGGAAGCGCCCGAGCGAAGCAGGTTTGCCGGGGCGACCGGACTTGTCGACGAGAGTCCCCACGCGCCGCCGCCCATCGGAGGCAGCACGAGCGAGACGCCCGTCGTGTTATTCGTGATCTTGAAATTTCCACTCCAGTTGGGTTGCACGACGCCCGTACCCGTCAGGAACTGAAGAGTCGCGCTGTACACGCCGCTGAAATGGTTCGTGTTGAAGAAATTCATCTGGCCGCCAAACAGGACGTCCAGGCCAAGCGAGATCGTGAGTCCGTTCGCTTCCGCCGAGCAAAATGACGTCTGATTGACGTGTCCGGACTTGCCGAGCAGATCTCCGAGGCTCACGGGTAGCGCACTCTTTCCCGCCAGCGCGATCACCCACGTGTGTCCGAGCGAGATCGGCAGCGCAACGCCGAGCTCCGTCGCAACATCCCCGATCGCGATCGGCGGCGTCGACTGGAGTGTCATTTGGCCGACTCCACCATCGCGCGCAGACGGAACACCTCGCGCGTCAGCGCAATCACGGCGACGAGCGCGGCGTTGCCGTAGGCCACAGACAGCTTGCCTTCTTCATCCGAAAACACCGCTTCCGGCAGTGCGTTTTGCAGGTCCTGTGCTTTCACGCCGGCATAGCGCTCGAACCCGGCGATGAGGCGGTACGTGCCGGGATCCACTTCCGCAAGACGCTCGAGGAAGTCGTCGGCCAGCGGCTTCCAGTCCTTCTTGAGGCGCGCGTCGGACGTCTGCGTGACCGTGGCGCCGCTGATGGCACCCGTCGCAGTCAGGGATGCGACAGCCAGCGCGAGACCCGTAGGTAGCGACGAGGCAGCCGGGTTGAGAATGCCGACGTCGACTTCTGACAGACCGCTGTCGAGATTGCCCGAGTCGATCGCAACAGTGACCGTCGTCAGCGACGAATAGACCGAAGCCGTGATCGTGCCGTACACCGTGCCGGCCGACACAAAGCACCGCACGCGGCGCCCGACCGAGTACATGGCAGTCTGATTGCCAGCTAGCGAAAACGACGTCGTGCTGACATACGTCGGCGTCAAGCCATAATTCAGCCATTCGGGCGATACGTACCAGGTCGCGACGTCGGCCATCATCTGGCGCGCGGAATCGTTGACCGTGCTCGGCGGCTGACCTTCGGCCCAATCGATCGCACCCGCGCTTGCGTTGTTCGCCGGGGTAGTTGACCACTGCCAGAGAGCCATTTCGGTTCACCTATAATGAAAAAACCCCGCACTTGGCGGGGCTCGGAGACAGAATGCTTTTCGAACTCGTCAAACAGCATTGGGTAGCGCTTCTCGTCATCGTCTTCTTCGTGAATGTCTTAATTGGCATTCATGAGGCCGCTACGCGTAAGCCCACCGATAGCGGCTGGGAGGACATTCCGCTGCAAAAGCCCACCGAGCGCTGGCTGCGCTCCATTGACGGCCGGGGCCGCACGAGCGTCCAGATACGGAAGGAGGGCGTTGGGGTTAAGAAGAAGGTCCGATAGCTGCCCGTTCAGCCGGTTGCCGACCATCTGGCCGAGCCGGTTGCCGCCGCCGAGAATCCCCAGACCCACCATCGGATGCCCGAGCGCCGTCGCGCCGAGAGCGCCGATTGCCTTCCCGGCATTGCCAGCACCCGCGAATGTCGGACCATACAACTGACGCGCCAGCCAGCCCTGCGCCGCAAGGTTGTACGCCGTGTCGCTTCCAGGCGAGCGCAGCGAATTCGAGATTGTGCCGCGCTGCAAGTCCTGTCCGATACCCTGCAGCGTGCCCAGCGCGTTCGCATCGATGCCGTATTGCGCCGGCGCACCGGTGTTCATCGCGCGCGTGAGCGCAGAGCGGAATTGCGTCAGCGGGATCTCGGGCGCGCCGCCCGCGTTCATCGCACGTGTGCCGAGCCCGTTAGCAATCTGCTGGCCGACTTCCATCGTGTTGATCGGCACACTGCCCGCCGCATATGCGGCCTTCGCGGCCTGAACGCCCGGGATATAGCGCTGAGTCCAGTTGTCGACGTTGCTTTTCAGGGCTGTGAGCGACGCGGCGCGTGAGTTCGCACCGGCACGCTGTGCCTCATTGATCATGTCGCCGAGCGCGCGCGAGGTATAGTCGAGCGCCGATCCGTTGATCGTATTGTTCGTCGGCGTCGGCCATACGGGAGGCACGCCGCGGCCCACCGCCGCATCGAGCGCTGCGGCCCCGTGCGCGGCCTGCATGGCCTGTTGCATCTCGGGAATCTGCGCGTAACGCATGAACGCGGGCCCGACGTTAGCGGTCGCGGCGTGGGCGGCCTGATAGAGCGGCGTAGCAGCGGCATCGCGCGCGGCCTGCGCGGCTTGCACATCGGCCGGCGTGCCTGCAACACCCATCAGCGCACTCCACCGCGCATCGTTGTTGTCGATCGCACGTTGCGCGAGCGCCGTCTTGAAATCCGGGTTCGCGTTCGCTGCGGCCTTCTCGGTCGCAACGAGTGTCGGATTTGCGCCGGCCTGCGCGGTCGTGGGCAACGAACCGGGAACGAACTGCGGCGCGGACCGGATATTCGTCGCGACGTTCGCGGCGTCATCGCCGATGGCATTGGCAATGCCCTGGCCTACGTACTGCTGGGGATTCAGCACAGGACGCAGCGCACCCCACAGACCGGTGCTGACGGCTCGCCCGGCAGAGGCGACAGCGGGCAGCGCGGCACCCACGCCGGCGCCGAACGCGGCGTTGCGGCCGACCTGCGACCAGTAGTCGCCGCCGTTCGGATTGATGGGGGAGCCAGCGGAAGCAAGGGCACCGGTCGCTGCATTGCCAAGCCCGGCGCCGGCCAAGCGACCGATTGCGCCACCCATCCCCGGGAGCGCACGAATGCCGCTCGAGATCGCGGCGCCCGCATCGGACAAACCTCCCATCGGGATCGCGAGCGGGGCAATCGTCGCGGCTGCCTGCGCACCAGGCGATGCGTTTTGCTTGAACGCTTGATCGGCCTGCGCTTGAGCGAGCACATCGGCATTCGCGACAGACTTTGCAGCTCGCGCAAGTGGTGTTTCACGCAGACCCGGAATCGCGTTCAGGCCAGCGGACGCGCCTTGTTCAACCACGTTCGCGGCGTTGTTGAACATGCTGCCAATCCCATGCGCAGCGCCACCGGCAATCTGCTGAATCTGATTCCATGTGCCAGCAGGTAGACCGCCCGCAGCCATATCCTGCGCTTGCGCGTCGCTCGTTAAGCCTCGCGAAGGCGCGCTAAGCGTCGTAGGGGTTGACGCGGGTGCCATTTGCTGAGAAAGCGTCTGCGCGGGCGCAGCACCGAGGTACGCATCGAACGTCTGCGCGTTATCCTGCGCCGGCGGCGTCGCGAGGTAATCGTCGAACGCGCTCATTTCAGCAACCCATTGTTGAACGCCCATTCATAGCTGGCACGCATCGCCGGATTCGCCTTGACTGCGGCTTGCACGGCTGCCTGCTGCTGGGGGCCCGTCAGGTTCAGGACCGGCATCATCGACGGCTTGATGTTCTGGTCGAACGCGGCCGACTGCTGGGTGTACGTCTTCTCGTTACCAGCCTGATACAGCGGAGTCAGGAACTGTGTCTTCAGGTGGCCGAGGTCCAGATTGTTCAACTGGTTATTCAGACCCGTGATCATCGCCGCCTGCGGCTTGTCGTAGGTCGGCACCGACTCGTTGATCGTCTCGCGCGATGCGTCCGTGCCGCCCGAGCCAAGCGCTTTGCCTTGCAAGGCGACGTAGGTCGCGTGCGCCTTCTGATACGTCGCCGCGTCCTGGCTGATCTTCGTGCCGACGCTCGACGGAAGCAGCCCGATCGCCGTGCCACCCGCGCCTTTGTTCTGCGCGAGCCCAATCATGTCGTTCAACGCCTCGCGCGACTGCTGGTAGTTTGCGTCCGCCGTCGACAGTCCGTTATAGGCGTCGGCCATCTGCTTGCTCGGAGCCGACTGCGATGCGTTCGCGGCATTTGCGACGCCCATCGGCGGTTGCGACGCCATCGGACCGTTTCCAGCGCCAGCAGGTGCTGCGCCACCGCCGATCGCATTGCGCCAGCCCGGCGTCTCCGTGTCGAAGAGCGCGGGCAGCACCTTCGCGCGCACAGCCGGATCCGACAGGTTGATCGGGTCATTGACGCCGACGCCGAGCGACGTCGCCATGGCTGCGGCCTTGGCCGTCGGGTTGTTGTCGCCGTCGCCCTTCGGTGCCCACCGGTTCGCAATGCCCGTCAGAGAGTTGATGCCGTACTTGTTGCCATAGGCAGCAAGCGTCTGATCCGCCGCGTTCACGCCCTCTTGCGGCGTCGAGTAGGTCGCGAATTGGCCGTTCGATCCCTTGATGTTGCCGAAGTTGTTATTGCGGATGCCGACGGGGACCTGCGACGACGAACCGCCGTTTCCGTTCGCCGCGTTGGCGACGTTCGAAACGGTCTGATTCACGAAACCGCCTTGACCACTGTTGGCCGTCGGGTCCCATACCTGTTGAATCGCGAATTGCGCCTTCCCGCCTGCCGTCGCGGCTGCTTGCTGCTGTGCGACCTGCGCGGCTCCCGCCATCGGGGCCACACCTGTGAATTGACCGTTCGAGTCGAATTGCGGCGTGGCACCTTGCGGCACATTCGGCAGCCACGTGAGTTGCCCGGTCGTCGGATCCTTGAGATAGCCGCCCGGTCGGCCAGACGTCGGCGCGATGTAATTCGCCTTCGCGATGCCCCCGGCGTTGGCCGCCTTGATCTGGTCAGGCGTCATGCCAGCCTGTGTGCCCATCTTCGTGATGTCGGTCGGCATCTGCGCGGCGAGCGTTGGATCGTACTTGAGCGCTTCCTGCATCATCTCCGCACCGCCCTGCATGCCGGCCATGTTCATCAGCATGCCCTGATTCCACAGCTGCTGCGGCGTGCGGCCCATGATGAGCGGACCTGCTTGCGCGGGCGCTGCGTTCGGCGCAGCGGATGGTCCCGCAGCGTTCGGTGCGCCGGGCATTCCCATCCCCGCAGAGCCGCCAAATAGGCCAGCGCTGCCGTTGGATTGAGACGAATGACCCTGCGGTGCGCCTTGAGGTTGACCGCCACCCATAAGGCCTTGCATGGCCTGCATCTGGAGCATCTGACGCTGCGCCTGCACCGCATTGCCAACGCCCGCTTGCATGCCATTGAGTCCTGCGCCCATGGCTTGCCCCATTGTGACCGGGATGCGCGACGGACCAGCGGCCTGAAGCAATCCAGATGCGAGACCCATCAACCCAGCCGATTGCGGGTTCGTGTAAAGACGCAGCAGCCCGCCGAACGGGTCTTGTTGTTGCGCGTTCCCTGCGCTGCCGCTATCGCTGTCGTCGCTCGAACCGCCGAGCCAGCTTGGAAGGCTAACCATACGTGCCCCCGAATCCGAAATAGTTAGGCGTAGCCCCCGCCGGACTTCCGAACGGAGTTTGATTGAACTGCGCGTATGGCATCGAAGGCCCGATCGGTCCATTGGCAGCACGCTGATTGCCAAAGCGTTGCGGTCCGACCGCAGAAGCCGGAAGCTGTTGCTGCTGTGGTTGCCCCATCTTGAGCAACTGTTGTCCCTGATTGATTGTCTTGAACGCGTTTTGGAGTTGGCTTGTCAGCTGAGAAGCGCCGGTATTGCCCCACGCGCCAGCCTGCGTAACACCAGCACTTCCTGGAATCCCGTTGAACAGCCCAGCCGGCCCTGGCAGCATGTCGGACGCGGCGCTTGCAGACGCGTCCCCGATTCCGACGCCGCCACCCAGCAGACCAGTAGACGGGACCACAGCGCCGGCACCGCTAGCCCCTATGGCGCTGCCAGGCATCGAAAAAAGACCTGTGAGACCGCCCCCGATATCTGCGGCACCAGCAGCCCCGGTTCCCATTCCGGTACCGAGCAGGCCGGCCGAGCCTGCGCCCGCTGCGCCTGCCGCTGCGGCATCCGAACCTGCGCCGAGCCCTGCCGCGATATTTGCACCGGCTCCTGCGGCACCGGCTCCCGTTCCTGCCGCTGTCGAGCCAGCAGCGCTTGCGGCGTCGGTGCCCGCAGCGGCTGTAGCTGCAGTGTCCGCTCCGGCAGCCGCCGTATCAGCGCCGATACCAGCACCTTCCATGGCTGCGCCAATCGCTGGCGTCGCGAAGAATGACGCGATCACGGGGGCCACCTTGTCGGCGATACCGTTGATCGTGCTGAACGTGTTCAACGCGCCTGTATCGCCTGGGTTGTTGCGATACATGTCCTGCCAGGCGCTTGACGTGAAATTGCCCGTGGGACTGATGAGCGCGCCCCCGGGCCGATTGTTGAACAGGCCGCCGAAGAACGGATCGAAGCCGGGCACGCCGAACACGGTCGCGGCCGTCTGCCACGGGTGGCTCGTGAGCTCGCCGCCGACATCGCCGGCCATGTCGAGAAGGTTACCGAAGAAGGACATGCGCCCCTCCGATCGCCGCGTAATCGACCATGTCGAAGCCGATCGCGTCGGTCGTCACCGCACCCGGATGCACACGGCGCACGTCGTCCGCCATGACACCGAAGCGGCGCGCGTGCGGCGCGTCCCAGACGTAGCGATAGCGATAGACCGGCAGACCGTTCGCAAGGCGCTCGTCGGTGATCTCAATGTCTTCCTTCAGGCGTCGGTCCGAATACGCCGCCAGACCGCCCAGAAGCGCTCCTGCTGCCCCTCCGTAACTAGACCCGTTGCTCAGAGAACTGCCGAGCGTAGCGCCCATCGTAGCGCCGCCCAGCGCGCCGGCCGCATTGTTCGTGTAATACGGCGTCGACGTCGACGTGTTGCCGCCATACTGGCCTTGGATGAGGTTCGAATAGTTGTTGAGCAACTGCCATGGGGCGTTGATCTGCGACTGCGCGAGCGCCTGTTGATTGCCGCCCATGTTGTACAGGTTCGAAATGCCGCTGTTCACCGAGTTGACGATGTTCGGCGCGTTGTACGAGCCCTGCAATTGCTGCTGCGCCGCCGTGTTGTAGTTATTGCTGAGCTGGCCCGCAGCGTTGAGCTGATTGCCCTCGTTGGTCTGATACATCGAGCCATAGAGGTTGTTCTGCGCGTTCGCGAGCTGCGTCGCGAGGCCCTGCTGATTCATGTTCTGCGCATTGGCCGCGGCTCCCGAGCCATATCGGCCGGCCGCTTCCATCTGGCTCGAGGTCTGCGGAGCGGTTGCGGTCTGGTACGCGTTGATGATGTTCGTGTTGGCCGCGTTCGCCATCCCCTGCATGTAGGGATTGCTGTTCGGGTTCAACTGCGAACCGCTGGCGATGCTTTGCAGCGTAGAATTCGCCGGGTTCGAGTTCAGATACGCGCCATTGACCAGGTTGTTCGTGTACGACGAAGCCGAGTTGTTCAGCGTCGCGGCATTGCCGAAATTCGTACCGTTGGCGACGTTTTGCGTGTCGCCCATGGCCTGCTGCTGCATCGGCGTGAAGCCGGCCACAGATGAGGACGGGTTGGCCGACATGCCGTTATAGGTATTGGCCGCGCCGTTAAAGACGCTGGTCAGATACGGCTGCTGGCCCGTCCAGGGGGTCGACACGGTATTGCTGGTCGTGTTACCCCCGCCGCCACCATTGGTAGGAACAGCAGGGAGCCCCAGCCGCATCAGGTGCAGTTGTCGTGGGTTGCGAATCATAGGGCACGCTCAAGATAGAGATGGGTCATGTCGTAGCCGCGCGGCTTGAGAAAGGCTTGCCAACCGGGGCGCGCTTGAAACTCCATCGCGTGACATCCGCGTGCCTTTGCCCACTTCTCGATCGTCTCGATGCACGGCACAGCCCATTCGGCCATGTTCGTGCCCGTGACAATGCGCAGCGTGCAAACGCGTTGCTTTGGGTAGTTCGCGAGACGGGTGATACCGACAGCGAATGCCGTCGCGGTCTTCCAAATCCAGAGCTGGTCCTCACCCGTCAGCAGGCCAGCACGAATGTCTTCTGCATCAAACTTGCCGCGCGTCGTTTCGCACGCTTGCTCAATCCACGGACGCACCTCGGGCCAGACCTCGTTGATTTGAGGTATCTGGATGCCATAGAGCATGGAAATCAGCCGATGAGCAGCAAATTGAAGGTCTGATCAGTCGAAGCCGAGCTCGCATGCGTGAGCGTCGCTTGTCCGTTTGCCTGAGCCGAGACGTATAGGCCCGAAATCTGAGCCGTCACTGCGTCCTGCGTGGTCGGCTGAAACCCGAAATAGGTGAACGCGCCGATGCGACTGTCTTTCACGGTCGTCGTTGTCGCATTCGCGTTCAGCGTGACCTGCGTCGTCGCGTTGATCTTCCCGGCCATCGCGCGATTAGCGACCTCCGCGATTTGGCGACGGTGCTCCTTCTCGTTCGGGTTGCTCGTCTGCGCAAGCGGGTATCCGACGTTCTTCGCTGTCATCGGGACCCCGACGGCGTGAGCGCGGTTTGCGGCACTTCGAGCCCCTGGAGATTCGTGAACGTGCCGTTCAACTGGATCCGCGCGCGCAGGTATCGCGCGTCGGCGCGCACCGGACATTCACCGTTGGCGTTCAGAGCGCTCGCCACCGTGAACGTCGGCGAATCGACGAGACGGTTTCGCGTGCCGATCTGCACCGACGGCGATGCGCCGTCGACGATAGGTCGCGTGGTCGACAGAAACGCCCGCTTGCCGATATCGGAAAACGGCTCGATCTCGACCGTATCGGCTGATGCACCAGCGGGCGCACCCGTGAAGTACGCAAGGCCATGCGACGGTGTGAATGCGGCCATAAGTACCTGGCCGCCCGTCCACACCCGAGAGTCGAGCGAGAACGGCAGCGTGTCGAGGTTGTAGATGCCGCCCGCGTAGTTATCGAGACTCTCGAGCGAGAAGCCCTGCGTGATCGCGCGGAAGATGTATTCGGCGTTGACCTTCGCGAAGCCCCATTTGTTGAGCGCCCAGTTATAGACGAGCAACGAATCGGGTTGGCCCTTCGGCGACGAGTTCGACGGGTACAGCCACATGATCACACGATTGAGCGGGTCGGCCGCGCCGATCACGTTGATCAGGTACTGCTCGTTCACGTTCGCCCAGAACGTCTTGTCGACACGATCCAAGCCGATCGGCGTCGAGTTCGCACCGTCAAACGCGTAGAAGCCATCTTCACCGAGGTAGTATGCAAGCGCGCCCATCTGCACGATGCTGCGCGGTGCCGGACAGCCGCGCGCACCTTCTGCGATGTAGAAGCCGAAGACCGTCGGCGAGCCCTGAAAGATGATGCGCCAGATAGCGCGCTCGAAGAACACCGCGCCATCAGCGTTACCGAGGTTGCCCACGATGCCCGTTGCCCAGCCCTGCACGCCCGGGATGATCTGCGAGCCCGCCAGCACCTCGGCTTCCTGATTGCTGCCTTCCTGTGGCCATGTCGTCGGATCATCAATCGCACACCACTGCACACGCTGCGGCTGCACACCGTTGATCGAATCGAACGTATTCGCCACCATCACGAAGTCGCGGATCGTCGCGATATACCGCGCCTGCGGCACATATGACGATGAGGACAGGTTCGCAAAGCTGCTCGATGAGTCAAGCGTGTACGACTGGAGCGCATTTCCCCATCCGCATGCAATGACGTCCAGCCCGTACTGCGTGAAATTCCAGACCTCGCCGGACGACAGCGAATATGACGTGTTGAGCGCGGTAAAGCCCGTGTCGCCAGGCGCTTGCAGATACAGGCTCGTGGCATCGCCCGCGAATAGCGAGTTGTTAGCGCCGGTATCGATCGCCGTGATTGCGCCAAGGCACGCCGAGACGAGATTCGGACCGCCAAACGGCACGAGGGTGCCCACCGGACCCCATGACTCCTTCGTGCGCGGGAACAAGTTCACGATGTTCGCGGATGCGCCTTCGCTGTTGTTCGGCGGCAGATCGGGAGCGTAATCGCTGATCGGGAGCAACATTACGCGGACACCATGGCAAACGCCGAGCCCGATTGCTCTTCGGCGCGGTCGGCGTCGAGGAAATCACGCATCTCGGAGATGTATTCCGCGTCCCATAACTGCTGGCGCTGCGTGTCGTTCAGGAAGCGCGCGACGGCCCCGCAACATGCCGCGAGCAGGATCGTCGGAATCGTCTCGGTCATCCACGTGACGTTGTTCACCGGCGTAAGTTGACCGGCCTGCTGCCAATAGACGCCCGTGATCGTGTATTCGGAGTCCGGAGCCGGGCCGAATACGAAGTTCTGACCATCGCGCGCAACATACGCGGGCGTGCCCACTGGGCCACGATTCGGGAATTGCGTGTAGATGAATTCCGCGTTGCGCCGCTCGAGCATGAAGGTGCGGCCGTCAATGCCGACCAGCAGATACTTGATGCCAAGATAGCCACTCGGGAGCGCCAACGTGCCGCTTGCGCTGATCGTGGTTGAGATGGCCGATTCAATCGCGCGCACGCCCTGACCGCGGTTCATCGCGAAGATGTCGCGATAAATCTTCTGCTCGGCCTTCTGGATGAAATAGTCGACGTAGCCCGCAATGTCCGAGCGCGCGAACCAATCTTGAATAGCTTGGCCGAGCGACGCATAGTCATAAACGCCGCCGACCCCGGCTGGATGGTCGGGGTTCGGAACCGGAACAAAGATCGTCATGATCGGCTTACCGGACGCGACGCGCACGGATCACGCCATCTGCCGTGAGCGTGCTCGTGGTGAAATTGCATTGCGCGACGAGATACACCGTCGTCGACGTGGACACGTTGACCCGCCAAATAGGCGTCGGCATCACGGTATGAACGCCAGCCGATGATCCTGTTGGAACCGCCGCTAACCCCTGCGCAGTATTAAGCACGTTTGTCGTCGTATTGACGGAAGCAACGGCCTGAACGGTCACGGTCGACGCTGCAGGGACAAATTCAACGACCCCGCTGACGTCCCAATCTCCAGCGGAGAGCGTAATCGACGTAAGACTGAGCGGCGTATTCACGCTTAGCGAGGTAGATGTCGCGGTCGCGGTAACGAATTCCCCATCCGAGCCTGCATTCGCATTGTCGGCCGCTGTCGTGCCCTTGATGCCGCTTGTCGTCGACGGAGTGATCAGCCCTGTGGCTGACAACGTCGTGAATGCACCAGCCGCTGGAGTCGTGCCTCCAATCGAAGGGGGCGACGCCAAGTAGCCGCTGAACCCGGTGCCGCTGACTGTTCCGCTCGATGACAGGTTCGTGAATGCCCCAGCAGCGGCCGATGTGCCGCCGATAGCAGGCGGAGACGCCAGATATGTGCTGAAACCCGACCCGCTGACCGTCGAGCTAGCCGAAAGCGTCGTAAATGCGCCGCTTCCCGGAGTCGTTGCGCCCGTGCTCGTCGGATTGATGACAGAACTGGTGGCAAAGACCGCTGCCCCGGAGCCCGTCTCATCGCTTATGACACCGGCAAGCTGCGCGGAGGTCGTTGCGGCGAACTGAGACAGATTGCCGCTCGTCAGCGCGAACGTCGTGCCGCACGAAAGGCCCGTGCCGCTCGTCCATTTGAGGGCGCTGTTCGAGGTCGAGCACGAAGGCACCGTAAGGGCCGTTGGCGTAGCGCTCGATGCCGTGCCATTGCCAAGCAATGTGTTCGCCGCTTGAGGCGCAAGGCTCGCGGGAGGCAAGCCACCATTCAGCGTCAGCGTGCCGTCGATCGTGACGTTATTGAACGTCGGGCTCGGGTAGCTTTGGCCGAACGCCAGCAGCGGTAGCAGAAGTGCCGCAATCAGGATGCGTTTGATCATTTCAGGATACCGAGAGAGTGCCGCCGTTGTTCCATGGCTGACCAGCGGACGAAGGGAGGCTGGTCGGCAGATCGGCCGGCAGCAGATCGACGAGCAGAATGTCGTTCAATGTCGTCGTCGTGATGTTCGCGCCGCTGATGACGAACTGATAGTGACCGTTGGCCGCGTAGAACGAGAACTGGCCGTTCGTATCGGTTGTCAGCGGGTTCGGTGCGATCGTCACACCGTTGTCCGAGTAGATGGTCGCGGGTGTACCGGCAGGCCAGTTATTGACCTGCACGGACGCGTTTGCAACCGGCGCGCCCGTCGGGTCCGCTATCGTCTGAATGTACTTTTGCATGGTCAGATCCGCTTGTTCGTGGTGCGGAACGCCGCGTATTCGGGACCCTTCAGGATCTTCACCACGAACGGCCAATGATCCTTGTTCATGAAGTCCCACCCATACTTCGTGCGGATATCGAGCAACACGACCATCGGCACCGTCATCGTGCGACGCATGTTCGGCGTCTTGTCGAAAGCACCCTCAGCCGCGCGGCACTCGTGCGCATACTTAAGGACGCCTTCTACGTCCTGCTGATAGTTCACGAAGATCTTGTTGTCTTCCTCGTGATACGTCGTGCGCATGCCATCCGGGGAGGCTTCGAGCGGTGCGCCGTGTGCCTGTGCGATCGCAGTCGTTTCCATGGATTCAGTGCGTCACTTCGATGACGTTGAGCGTGCCAGTCGAAGACTGATCCTGGATAACAGCGATTTCTTCACCAGGCGCGATCCGGATCACAAGCGGCGGATCGCTGGCCTTGACGAGCATGTCAGTTGCAACGGCGACCGGCGTCATGCCGACCGCGACATGGCAATTGCCACCGATGGCCGAAATCTGCACCGCCTGAACGCCGTCGCCGAAAGCGGTCGATGCAACGGACGCGGCGCCGATCGTGAGGTTTTGCCCTTTGCCGGCCAGCGGTCGCCACGGGCTGATTGGTGTCCATGCCATTTCGGAGGCTCCAATAAAAAGGGCGACCCGAAGGCCGCCCCAGACTCAAGCGTGACGATGGATCAAGCGCTCAGAATCGAGTGCCATTGGCCCGCGTTCGTGCAATAGAAAGTTGCCGTCTTGCCCGCAGCCACCGAGAACGCCGTGCTCGCGCTAAGCGCATTGATGGCATCCGTGCCGGCTGGGAAAACGGCCATTGCGTTGGTCGCGGTCGCGTTCACAACCGTCAGGATCATGCCGGGCGCGGACGCGGGCAGCAGGACGCTGTCGTTAGCGGAAGCAACCGTCGTCACGCGATTGATAGACGCGGGCAACGGCGTGGCGCTCGACTGGCCCCCACCGGCATGCGCAGTGATGCCGTTCAGCGCGGTTTCGGTAGCAAAGCCAGCGCTGTAGCCCATTGCCGTTCCCAGCACGCTCCATGCACCCGGCTTGGCCTCGATGAATTCGACCGCCGAGTTCGGAGCCACCGGAATACCGGTCGAGCCCGCAACGCCGTTGATGGTGTCGCCAGAACCGTTGAAGCTGTACACCTGGATCGGATTCGCCGTGTTGTTGATCAGCCAGATTCGATCGACGCCCGTGCCGACCTGCGGAAGCGCGACGCCATCGCCAAGCATCGAGCCGGCCGAAGGTGCGGTCGACGTATTGACCGTCGTCACATCCGCGTTGATTTGCGTAGCACCCGCCTGCGTTCGCGTGGTGCCAGCCGTGATAACTGAGCTCATTTGACTCTCCTGAATTGAATTGGCCGCGACAAGGCGAGAGCCGAAGCCCTCGCCTGTCGACGATCAGCCGTTCGTGTCGTAAATCGCGCCGTGGGCGTGCTCGTTGCCGACCTCGAGCGTGTAGTCGACAAGCAGCATCTTCTTGTCGCTGTCACCGGTCTTCGCGAGCGGCACCGTTTGGAACGGCCGCAGGTAGGCCACGCGGATGTAGTTCGGGTTGATGAAGAAGATGTCGCCCGAATGCGCGAGGAAGATATCCGGGACGATCTTCACGTCGCCGAAATCCGACTCGTACACGTCGACCGCGGTCTTGAGCACCTTGTCTTCGACTTCGATGAAACGCGTGCCCGGGCCGGCGAACTTCGAGATGTTCGTCTTGTTCTTCGGCGACACGAGCGCGTATTCCGGGCTTTCACCCGACGACGTGAAGATTTCCTGAAGCACCGTGATGACCTGCGCTTCGGTAACCGTCGTCGTCACGCTGTTATACGTGCGCGTCTGCGATCCATCCGTCCAGCCGTTTGCAGCAGCCGTCGGATTCGCGCCCGATGGCGAGCCGCCCGTCTGAAACACGGTGTTCGTCATCAGCCAGCACGGCAGGCCGCCCATGGTCGAAGCCACTGCCGACGACCCGGCATTCTTCGCCGAGTTGTAGGTCAGAATGCCTTCCATGTCGCGCTTCAGTTCCTTCGACTTCTTCATGAGCTGGTAGCCCATCTTGTTCGAGCCACCGGCCGCGATCACCGCCTGCGACTTGCCCGAGAGCTGGACGACCTTGTTCGACGTCTGCACGTAGTTGCCCATGCGCGCCGTCGGAGTGAGCGACTGCGCTGCCGGATCATCGCCTTCGACCTGGGCATTGTTGAGGTTTTGGGCCGCGAGTTGGTCGGTATCCCATTCGTGATTGCCCTGCGTCGCCTTGTTCTTCTTGCTCATGTTGAGCAGCGGCGTCTTGTACGGGTCAACGTTGAAGATGAGATTCGACAGATCCTCGCGGATGTTGGTCTGCGGGTACGTCTGATAGGTATTTGCAGGAACGCTCACGGCGCCCTCCGTTATTGGTTTGCGAAGTACTCGAACGCCGCTGCTTGGGCGTCCACGTCGCGGGGATTTCGGTTAAGGCGGTCAACGACCTTGCGTCGATTCGCCTCGTTCGGATTGACGTCCGTCCGAGATCCCGGGGCGGCCATAACAGGCGCTTGCCGGACCTGCTTCAACGCTTGCGGAGAGGCCGCTTGGAGGGCGCGATAACGCGCCGCATCATGCAGAATCAGCATGTAGCGGTGGTCGTATATCGCGTTGAGATCGGCGTCCTTGAACCCAAGGTTGCGGGCGTACTGCGTCATCTGTTCACGGTCTTGCGTGAAGACCTTGGGATCGCGCCATTCGGGTCGCGCACCCATCAATCGTTCGTTCTCGCCAGCGAGCATCTGTTGCTTGGCCGCCAGTTCGCGCTGGGCCTCTTCCTGCTGCATAACGCCCACGTTCTGCATGAACTGGCCGATCTGCTGCTGGCGTTGCTGGAATTCGGTCTGCAAGGCAGCGAATTCAGCCGGGTTGTTGGCGCGCAGACCGTTCCAGTCAATGCGCTGGTAATCGTGGCTGAGCATTTGCACCGCAAGATTGGCTGCGGCCTGATGGCGCTGGATTTCCTGCTGTACTGCCTGCCGGAACTGCGTCTGTTCAGCCTCGAGCGCGGCACGCTGATTCGACAGCTCGATCGACTTGTTATTGACGTGACCTTCGAGCTGGTACGACTTGAGAACATCGGACAACGGAACCTGCGTTTCCTTGCCGTCGATCTTCGTCGTGACGTGCAGTCCCATGACCGATTCTGGATCGATCTTGTGCGCCGTCAAAAGCTCGCTGAGGCTGGCGTACTGCGGAGGCGTGTCAACGGGCTCAATGGGCGCTGGATCGTCACCAATGGCCGGCTGTGAGGTCGAAGGCGCATCCTGAGTCGACGCATTGTCTGCGGCCGGCGCTGCAGTCTCTTTCGGATCGCGCGGCGGCTCGTCATTCATGCCGCCCTGATCGTAGAAACTCTGGAACTCGTCTTCGGTCGAGACCGCGGCGCCCGGCTGGGTGGTCGCTGCTACTGGATCGCTCATTTGCTCGCCTCAAATAAAAAAGGCCCACCGAAGTGGGCCTGCTGTGGTGTGAACTGCGTCTACCCGAAGAGCGAGAAGCGCTTCTTGCGCTCCTCTTCCTGCGCAATCTGGAATTGCCGAATCTCGCCTGTCTGCTTGATGCCCTCGAGATACTTCTCGATCTGATCCCACACCTGACGTGCGACGATCAGCCGCGTGTGCATGGTCTGGTCAGAGAGTGGCACGGCTAGCATCTGACGATCGATGCCTTCGCGCACGCGCTTGCGGGCTTCGATGAAGAGAGCCGAATCCAGCACCTGAGCCGCTTTGCCGGCCATCACGATTTCGTCTTCAGCTTCCACGCTGTACCTCGCTCACGTCTTGATTGACCATTGCGCCAGCGTCGGCGGCCGCGTTCTGCTTGAGCTGCGACGCGACGATCTGGCCGATGACCTTCAGCACGGTCTGGAATTCCTGCGAATTGATCTGCGCCAGTTGCACGTCGCGATCTGCGCCACCCTGCGCGGCGGCATGGATGATCTCGGCTTGCGCCTGGAGCCGCGCCGAACTCTCGGCTGCTTGAGCCTGGATGAGCTGCCCTTGCAGATGCGCGTTTTCCGTGGCTTGCTTGCTCTGCGTCTGCTGCGCGGTGGTCTGCGCATCGAGTTGCGCGCGGTCCATCGCACCTTTCTCTTTGATCTGCGCGACCTGCACGGCAGGATTGGGCTGCGGCTGATGCTGTTGCTGGTACTGCGCAAATTCAGGCGAGTCCGGGTCCATCGCGAACTCTGTCGGGTTCTCGAAGCCGAGCAGATGCGTGACCTTGCGGAACGTGTTGTATGCCTGCTTCGGTCCGACAAGGCCGAACGAAGCCAGTTGCGACTGCGCCTGACCAAGCAACATCACGTTCGCGCGCGCTTCCTCTCGGTTTCCCGAGCCAAGGCCGACATTCGGGATCAGTTCCGTGCGCTCGCGCCAGTCGGCCGGATTCACCTCAACCCAGCGATTCGTGAGCTTGAGCGTCAGCGGCTTGTCCTGATGACGACGCAGCAGATTGTGAATCTTCAGGAACACATCCTTCACGCCTTCGGCGAGCAGTCGCGCGACGAGCTCGACCTTCATCGACGCCGCGGACATGGCCGCAAGCTGGCCGCCCTTCGTAACGTCCTGCAGCGAGTCCGCGTCGACGCCCATCGTGTCCTTGCCGATGCCGGTGCGCATCTCGCGCTGCAAGTCGCAGTATTCGAGCGCCGGCACAACCTGCGACATCATGTTTGAGGGCGTCGACAGCGGCATGATCGCGCCTTCGGGCGGCCCGTCCGTGCGGACAATGCGGCCCGGGCGCGACGTCATCAAGTCGCCCATGTTGACCTTTTGCCAGTCGACCGCGTAGCCCTGATTGTTCGAGATGTACAGGTTGTCCAGCGCCTGCCGGAACAGCGTGCTCTTGATGACCTGGAGGTCGTACAGCAGGTCGTAGTAGCTGATGCCGACATGCCTATGCGGCATGCGGATCGGCGAGCCATACGAATAGCTGACTTCCTCACACTCGTCGTTGTCGAGGATCTTGTCGCCGCCAACCATCACGCGGCGCAGTTCCGTGATGCCATCGCCGTCGAAGTCGACGCGGATGAATACCGTGCGCAGGCTGCATTGCTGGCTCGCGGGGTCGGTCGGTTCTTCCTCACCAAGCTGGTCTGTCACTTCGTCGCGAGCGAGCGCGATCAGGTCGAGCCAGTCAGGCGTGGCCTGCGAAATCGCGTCCACTTTGTCGGCGTCGAAGCCAAGCTCCTTCAATTCGGAGCGAGTCTTCTTGCACTCGTGCTCGGTGAACGGCGATTCGTCGAAGCCGTGGCGCGCCTGCGGCGACACGCGCATTTCCTCGGGCGGCACGCACTCGACCTTGACCTGACCGACCTGCGTCGTGCGGCGCAGCTTGATGTCGAAGGTGCTTTGAGGCTGCGGCCCCATCGGCGTGTCGACCTGCGTGATGGTCTCTTGCTGCTCGAGAATCTCGATCTCGTCGCCCTTCTGCTCAGCGTCCTGCAGCAGCGTCGTGACTTCGATCTCGCCAAGGCCCGAGTAACGCTCCACGCTTGTCTTGCGTTTTTTGAGCCAATAGCTGTTGATATAGCCATTGCGCAGCATCAGGGCGTCTTTCAGGAAGTCGTGCAGGATGATGACGCCCGGGTTCTGGCGCATGAATACCCAGTTGACGACCTCGGTTTCAATCTCGGCTTGATCCTCATCGCCCGGCGCTTCCGGGTCGAACTGGACCGGCTTGCCGGAGCCCACGAACATGCGCATCAGCGTCGGCATGATCCATTCGATCGTGTCGCGCAGTTCGGGCAGCACGATCTGCGAGCGGTCGGGGATCTCGTTGCCGAGGGGGCGCGCGAAGTACGCGTTCAGGGCGTTGTAACGGTCGAGCTCCAGCGTGGTCATTTGCTGGCCGGTCGGCTTCACACTGCCGCCAACGCTCGGGCCGACGGAGACGCTCGAGCCAAGCGCGGCCTTCTCGTACATGCCGATGAGCGCGAGCAGTTCCTCTTCGCTCATTTGCTTGTCGTCAGCCATTGCCGTTGCCCTTCTTCGGAGCCTGGACAGTCTTGGATTGTTCGATCGCGGCGATGCGGTCAAGCGCATCTGAAAGCTTCACTGCCAGATCGAGACTGCGTTGCTCTGCCTCGTCGACGCGTTGCTGCAATCGATCGACCTGCACCTGAAGTGCGATGCTCATACGACTCCCGATTTACCGTAGTTGAGTGCGCCGCCCCAATCGGTGCGCGTCGCAAGCTTTGGCTGTTTCTGGCCCCACTGACGAAGCGAGTCGGCCGCGTTCGAATGCGAATCGTGCTTCGGGTAATCCTTCCAGCAGCCGCCTTTCATGTCCCATTCCTTCGAGTACTTCTCGAGGTGGCCCAAGCCTTCCTTGCATCCCTCGGCGTCGAACCATGCTGTCGACAGCGCCATGCGGGTCTGATTGATGCCGACGGTCACGTCCTCGATACGAGGCACGATCTCGATGTCGCGCATCAGCAGGTCTTGCAACATCTCTTTGACCGAGCGGTTCGCGTAGCCAGACTGCAGCCGCTTATGATCGCCATCGTGTGGCAGGTAGTGCTTGCCGAACGCATAGCGCGTCTCGCGCAGGTATTGCACGAAGTGGTCGAGAGATCGACCGTTCGCCTCGTAGAAGCGCAGGAAGCGATGCTCAGGACCGACGAGCTGATGAAACCAGATCGCCGTCGTGTCGTTCGCGCCGAGATCCCAAAACGTGTTGACGGGCACTGCCGGTTCGTACGGCACGCGGCAGATACGACCGTCGCGCCGCATGTTGTCGAACTGCTCGCGATACCACGCGCCCTCGTTCGAAGCCTCGAATGCCTCGTCCGCTGTGCTCGGGTACTCGCGCTTCATATCCTCGCGCAGCACCGTGCGCGTTGCGATGTACCAGGCGCGCTTGCGTTCACTCAGACGCGTACCAATGCGCCGCTCGATCATTGCGAAATACGTGCGGTCCTGGTCCGAGGTCACAACTGTGGCCGGATCCGCCTCGTACTCGCCGCGGCGCCACCACGGGAAGAAGTGGAATTTCTCCTCGATCGCCAGATGCGGCTGGCCGACACGCTTGCGGGCGCGTTCAACCATGTCGTAGAACGGTCCTTCGCGTCCTTCGGCAGTCGATTCGACGAACAGGAAACCGTCCTGCGCCACGGCGGGGATCGCGCCCGTTACGATTTCCCGCGCCTTCTCAGGATGCTTGGCGCAGATCTTCCCGAACTCCGACACGTGCAGATACTGAAGCGTGCCGGAGCGCATCGACGTGCCCACACGCACGCTCGAGTTGTTCGACAACAGCAACTCGCTCGTGCTGTCCTGCATAGGCATGCGTTCAGCGCGAATTCCCTCCGGGAGGCGGTCATACGCGAACTTGATCTTGTCCCGGAAGATGATCGTGACGTTATCGAGCGAGTCAGCGATAACCCCTGCACGCACGTTCGAGTTGAACACGCACGCATCGAGGAAGATCAACTGGATCAGTGTCGAGAAACCAAGCTGCCGTGCCTTCAGGATCACGTTGCGGTAGTGCAGCGCCTCAAGGAACTCGGTCTGCTCCGCGTTCGGCTTGAACTTGACGACCGCGCCCGACTTGTCCGTGATCCAGTACAGGTTGTGCAAACGCCAGACTGGGTTTTTCCAGTCTTCGACGTTCAGCCGAGCGTTCAAAGCTTCGCTTCCTTTGGCTTGAGTGTGCTGCCTTCGACCTGCATCAACAGATGCTGGATCGGATCGACCGCGACCTTGCCGCTATGGTCGATCTCGTGCCGATCGCGCCAGGCGTGCTTCTGACGGTTCTTGAGCCAGAAGATGCAAGCCGTCGTGTCGCCGCCGATGGCACGGTCATAGAGCGAGCGCGCGACCAGCGAATCGGCCCACGCCTTGCCCTTCTCAAGGGCCTCAGCGAAGGACGGGTGGGACGTCTTCCAGTTCCGCAACGTGCGCGCCGTGATGCCCATGAATCGCGCAATGTCCTCGTCCGTGGCGCCGAGCAGGCAATAATTCCGCCCCAACTCGTCGTACTCGGGTTTGTATGTACTCGCCATCTTCAGCCGCGCCCTTTCGGGTAGCGCTCCAAGTCAGCACTTCAATGGCTGCCCGGCCAGAGCGATGCCTGCGATGATCGCGATCAAGATCGCCATCGAAGCAGTCCAGCCGAGCACGCGCCAGATCATTTGCCCAGCGCCTCGAATTCGTCGTGCGACTGCGGATGCTGCACGTCGCCGCGCTTGCCCATCACGCGATCGGCCTTGGCGTCGATCTTCGATTCGGTTGATTTCGACATGCGGCCAGCGTTGACTGCCTGCGATGCGCGAGCCTTCGCATTGGCTGCGTGGCTGGCGTCTTCCATCGGATATGCCTTCTTGCCGGGCAGACCGAATTCCTTCGCCGGCATTGCCTTGCGGGCCTTTGTGGTGAGCTTCGCCATTTCGTTGCTCCAAAAAAGAAGCCCCGACCGTCGGAGGAGCAGTCGGGGCTCAATCCAGCACTCACATGAGCACCTGGAGGAGACGCGGTAAAAACGCAAAAGCCCCGCTCAGCGTGAACTGGCGGGGCTCTCTAGGGACAATTATCCCAACTGGTGCGCACTATAGGGCAGTTTCTGCGGGTTTACAAGCATCTTGTGTAAGCAAACCGGCAGCGACTAGTTGCGGACATAGAATCGCTTTGGCCTGCGCATACTCCGCCGCAAGGTCGACGCCGTGCAAGCGCATCGACGACCAGACTTCGACACCCGCCTCAAAATTGCGCATGGCCGTGTTGATCGCCACACGAGCGGGCAGATGCAATTTCTGAATCATCGGGTCGAGCAGCTTGCCAATCCCTTTCTTGATAGCCCATTCGACCTCGGCATCGATCTCGTCGTAATCCATCCATTGACGACTGGTGCGAGATTGCGCGCAGGAGCTATCAAACGCCTGATAGTCGACGCCCGGGTTATAGCCCTGCGACCAGATGTACCAGTCGAATAGCAAGTCATCAATTCTGTCCACGGCGCACCCCGTCTTTGTTGTCGGCGCTTCGATCGCAAGGACGCCTGTCATGCGCTCGGCCCTTTCGGCTGCTGTTCGCCCTGATGCATCAGTTGTTCGATTATCTCGTGCAACTTCTGAGCAAGTGCCGGGCTCAAGCATTCGTACTTCACCCCGTTTATGACGGTGGCGGCTCTGTCATCTTCGCAAGTGGCCTGGATGCGGTCGCGCTCGATGTGCTGGCCGATTTGTGACCCTCCGATCGCACCAGCCGCCACACACACAAGAATGACAAAGAGAGTGCTGAGTTTCATGGTGGTCTCCGTTTTAGGGGAGGAAAACGCAAAGCGCGATGCCGAGAGCCACATTGACTACGACAGCGATGCATATCGCGATTCGGTCAGCTCGGATGGCGCCCTTCAATTCCGCTTCCGAATTGACCAGGCGGAGCGCGCCACATGCCGTGCGGTAAAACATCGGGTATTGGTTCACGCTGCCCTCCGCTGTGCATTGGCAGTTACGGCAACGGCAAGCGCAGGCCACGCGTGCGATGTCACACCGTAGAGCGGTCCCGGTTGCGATTTGGTGCCGATCTGTGGAGTCTTGCCGCCGCCCGTCGCCGGGTATAGATCGATTAGCGCTTGCCGGATATTGGCGTCCTTGGCGCGCGGCGTACCGCAGAGGTGCAGCTTGACGTCCTTGCGATAGACGAGGCGCACGAGGTCGGGATCGCGGAAGCATTCGATAAAGCGGCCGATCCACACGCACGTTTCGAATACCTCTCGGCCCACTGCCATGCCGTAGCTTGCAATCATCTCGATCGCCATGTCGTCGCAGAACCGGCAATCGTCGATGAAGTTGAGCATGTCAGGATTGGGCATCACACCGCTCTGCATCACACGGGAATCTTCGACGATCACCCAACCGCTTTGCGTTGTGCCCGGATCGATTGCGAGGAGTGTGCTCACAGTTCCTTCTCCGGCCGTTGCAGGGGCACGATCGCGCTGCGTGACATGTCGACGTAGGTTGCTTCCTTCGACTGCGCGTGACGCATTGCAGCTGAGAGCATTTGCCGGTCGAGTTCCGACTTGATCGCGGCCGATTGCATGGCCTCGGCGAGGATGCGATTCGCCTCACGCGCGCATTCGGTTTCAGCCTCGAACGACAGGTCGGATCGAACAATGACCGTCTGCGCTGGCCGCCACGGAAGATGACGCCAGCCGTTGTCTTCGAGTTTCATGACGCCCTCACCATGTTGAGCATGCAGTCGTAAAGGAGCCGGTCGACGCGCGGCCAGTTCTCGGGAAATTCGGGCTTGCCGCGCTTGGGCGGGTGCAGGATCTCGTCGTCGGTCGCGAGGCGCCAGAAAATAGTCCGGTTGTTCGATCGGCCAACTTCGCGGGTGCGGACCACCAAGCACTGCCGCTCAAGGTTGTTCATGACAGCCGAGATGCGATGACGCTGCTCGCCGAGCGCCTTCGCAATCTCTGGGCTGCTGGATTCGGTGTGCGACTCGAGGAAGTCGAGCACCCCGAGTTGAGTTCTTCCGGTCATGACTGGTCTCCTATCGTTTCCATTCCTGCTTCCAGGTCCCCGACGCGAAGTCGATGTAATGACGCCCCGCGCTCGGTCCTTCAAGCAATTGCTGGCTGTCCTTGTCAAACCACAGGGACACCTTCCCTTCCCACGTGAAATGCCGCTGCTTGGCGCAGATGAGGAACGAGTCCGGCATGACCGCGGCTTCGTCGCGCTTCTTCGGGTCCGTCTCGGTCTCGAGTTGGGTTTCCTTGCGCTTGTTGCGAAAGACGATGAGCACGTTGTCGACGAGGTCGGAAATCTCGCCAGCGCCCTTGACGCCGAATTTGTCGGGCACGTCGGTTTCACGCTCACCTTTGCGCATGTGGTGCACGAGGTGGATGTGCAAACCGGTGTCACGCGCGAGCACGCACAGCGCATCGACAAAGTTCTTTTGCCCGTTGTAATCGTCTGGTGCGATGCCGCATTTCATGAGGCTGTCGATGACCATGTGATCGACGCCGAGTTCTTTGCGGCAGTAGCGCGACACGGCAATCATGCGTTGCGGCGTGACGGCACCGCGATGCACGTAGAGCCACAGCCGATCGTCGGTCCAGCGGTGGAAGCGCTCGATCAGTTCGAGCGTGGGAAGGTTCGACCCGGCGGCCTGGCGGCACATGCGGCTCATCGTCGCTTCCGGCGCCATCTCGTGCGAAGCGATGCACGCGCGCGCGCCGTGCACCATGGCGTTGAGCATCACGTAGCCGACAGTCCCCGACTTGCCGTGACCGTTGATGCCGGGCCACAGCGTGACCTCGCCCGGCCGGAACATGATCCTGTTCTCGACCTTGGCCCATGGCGTGGCGGTACCGACGGCTTGTTCGTCTTCGCCGTGGAAAAGCTTCGCCACGGCGTCGGCCCAATCGGACGCGCGGCGCACGTCTGCTCGGCCATCGTCTGCATCGTTGGCGTAGGCGTTCCAGTCAATGTCGTCAGCAATCACGCGCATTTCTGTGCCTCCTGCGCCACGGCCAGGAATGCCTCGGTTGCTTCCACGTACGGGATGGGCAGCGCTTTGCCGAGCTCGCCCCACAGCAACGCCGAAAGCTTGCTGCCGTTGCGATATCGCATCACATCGACGGGGATCGGAAACCAGTCGAACAGGCGGAAATCGCTGATCTGCGCCCAATCGCCGCAGTGCACCCGTGCGTGTCCGGGAAAGGTCAGGACCATCGAGGCCGGCACGACTGCGGCGATAGCGGCGAGCGTGCGGAGAACCTCGTCGAACGGCACCGCATGCGAGGCAAACACCTCGACATCGAGCCCGGTCAGAACGCGCCAGTCGTACGCCTGAGACGACCGTGCGATCAGCGTCAGATTCGGAAAATCGAGTTTGCCAACGAGGCTGACGAGCACCATCGCTTCGGGCTTCTCACCGCGCTGGCGCATGGCGACGAGCGGCTCGGCGTTCTGCGGCAGGCGGCTCATATCGCACCCCGCATCCATGCGGCCTGCACAGGGTCGATCGCCTCGTACCGGTCAACGCCGTTTGTCGGCGCATGCCCTGTGGTCTCGTCTTCCCACCGGCGCTGATTCAGCCACGTGGTGGGGTTCGGCACGAACTGGCCACCGTCCTTGCGCCACTGGTCCGAAAGTTTTGCAGCGGCGACTGCGGCAAGCATCCGATCGAGCAACGCAGCATCGGGTTTGAGTTTTGCAAAGGATCGCTTCGCCGTGTCCTTCGCGACCTTCTTCGGATACGCCGACCAGAACGAGTCGAATGCGTCACTCGTGACGTTCGACGTAGAGGGTTTTATATCTTCTCTATTCTTCTCTTCTCTGTCGTCACGCTGTGACGTCACTGTTACGTCTCGTGACGTCGTTGCGTCACCCGTCACATCAAGTTCGAGTTGGCGCTTTCGATCGCGCCATGCTCGCGTGCGCTCAGCCGGAGTCTTCGCGCTGCTGGAACCCTTTACCTGACGGGCTTTTCCAACAGTATTGTGTTCGCTGAAATTCGGGAAAAGTATTCCATCATCTGAAATTTGGAGCCATCCGACGGTTTGCATTGCCTCACCAAAACCGTGAACGCCCGCCATTTCATCAACGTCGAGAAGCGAAATTCCAGCAACGAAACCATCGGTCTGTGACGCGTCGTTGACGGCAGACCATACGGAAAGTAACGACGCCACCGTCACGCGCGTCACAACCGTGACGTCACATATTTCGTAGACAGTGACGTCACACGTCACCTTGTTTGTGCCACGCAGCCACCAATTAATAAATGTGCGGCTCTCAGCAAGCAGGCGCGACATGCGAATCACTTTCGGATTCGTCAGGAGCCCGCTGCGCATCTTGATCCAGTCGGCCATGGCCTCTTACCTCAGTGCTTGCTGCTGTTCCATACGAGCGATTTGCTGCGGCGAGCGTTTGTGGATCTCGTCGCACATGCGCACGTAAGCGCGCCGGCGCTCTTCACCCGTCAGTGCCGTAACGATCGCTTGGGCGTACTCGGCAATCCTTGCCTCGCGAGCGGCGTCGATCTCTTCCTGTGTCCCGTTCATACTTTCAGGCCCCGAATGTGTTGCAAGGCACAAACTCTGCTGACGAGTCGGAGTTACCGACGGGTGAGCAAAAAAAATTCAAGTCGTCGCTGCGTTCGTGCTCGCGCAGATGCAGCGGCGATGCATGCGCCTTCGCCTGGCGCGCGATGAAATACGCGCGGAGGTAATTGGCGGCGTCGCGCAGGTCGGGTGTCATGACACCGCCCGCAACAACGTCGGGTTCAATTCCGCAAGCGCCTGCAGTTGCTTGAGTGCGGCCTGCTGCGTCTGTGTGCACTGCTGAATCACATCGACGAGACGCTTGGCCTGCTTCTCGGAATCGACAGGCCGCGGCGCTTCATATCCAGCATCGACAGCGAGGAATGACATCGCGCCGTGGAAGCCTTTCTCTCGTCCGAGCTTGAGAATGAACATGACCTGGTCGGGCCCGAGCTTCTCGTCTCGGCCCTCGTTGAGGCAGGCAAGCAGAAGCCGATGAGCACCATCAGGTGTCTTATCCGGCCAGATCTTCGAGGCCACTACCTTCGCGCCCCCGCAGGCCTTCACGCACGCGTCAAGCGCGTCGTTGATCGATTCGTAGAACAGGGCCGGCTGGTCCATGTATGTAGCGTCCAAATAATTTGTAGCCGTTTGGAATGACGCGCCGCAGCGAAAAAAAGACCATGCGTCTCACGGCATGGTCGCGGTGTCACGCGGAGGTCTGCCCGGCAGGCTGCGTCGATCGCACGTATGCCCAGTCGACGCGGTCGTTCAGTTCTTCGCACCGGACGGCGCCGTCCAACATGCGTTCGATCTTTGGACAGTGCTCGGGCGGAACACGTCCGGCCAGCTTCCATTGCTGGATGACCGTATAGCTCGACAACTCGAGACGCCGCGCCATCTCGGCCATCGATCCAAAGTGCTCAACTGCTCGCGAAATGGCGGTGTTCATCGAACTTCCTTGACGGGGAAACAGTGATTGGACTTTATACAAGAAAGTCTGGTGTTACAAGAAATTCCGGCGATGACACCAGTTTCTCTGGCACCTATATTCCCGGTATGGATATTCATGACCGGATCAAACAGAAGCGTCTCGAGAAAGGGATGTCGATGCAGGAACTGGCAACCGCCTGCGGCTTGAAGGGCTATCAGGCGGTCCAGCAATGGGAGAAATCAGACGGAACGGCTCCGACGAGAACTCGGATGCCACGAGTAGCTGAAGCTCTGGGCGTTTCCCAAGAATGGCTTCAGTTTGGCGTTGAAACGACAGACGATCCGATCTGGCCGTTATCCAAGTGGGTTTCGCGCGCAAGGTTTGACGCGTTACCCCCTGACGAAAAGGCTCGTGCCGGTCGTCTCGTATTGGACACCGTCGAGACATGGGAAAAACAGAATCGCTCAGAGCTCAAGAAGGTTGGCTAAGGGGACCGCGATCCGCAACGATTCTTCAATTTCCTAAAAAACGGGGATCCGATTTTCCAAGCGGGTCATGAGACCAAAAAATTCGGGCGCCCTCTAGGGCGTCCAAGCAGGATCGATCCAAAATGCGTCGAGCCTTGTCTATAGCTGCGACACAAGTCGCACTCTGCTTTGCCCATCCTTGTTACGCCGACGATTCATACGACGTCTTTGTGCATGCCGCCTACTGTTTGGGTTTTGAATACACGGCTGCTGCATACTACCGAAATTTTGCGTCTGGAATCCCAGCGGATTCTGATATCGCCAACACGCTTAAGACCACCGTCGACGACGCTACCGAAAAGGCATCGCGCCTTCGCGCATATGTGATTCCACGCGCGCTTGCTTCGGAGGAAGGAACGCTTGCCGCATCCGCAGCCCAGCAACGAGGAATCAGAGATGCTCGGCGCGCCGGGATCGGCAGCGAAGGCGACGCTGATCCAGCCCTGCAAGAGTGCCAAGCGAAATGCCTCTCCGCTATGCAGAGGCCATTGACGCCACAGGATAGTCAGTGTGCTATCGATTGCGCGCCGGACCTGTATTCGCACCTACGCTCTTGCGCCGACTTATCGTGGTTACCGTTCTAGCGGATATCGCGCCTAGTAATTGACCTCCCGCAGCTGCGGGATTTTTTTTGCTCGTCCTCACAAGTTTTTCTTGCATACACAAGAAAAGATTGTATCCTTCTCTCAACGGTCACCGACCCGCGAGAGACACGGTCTCTCACAACCTGGAGAGACACGATGTCCGAAGAACAACAGTCGATCACGTCATACAAGGCCTTCAATGCCGATCTGACGTGCCGCGACTTCCAATACAAGGAAGGCGAGACGTTCGAGCACAAGGGCCGCGTCGAGGCCTGTGAAGGCGGCTTCCACGCCTGCGAATATCCGCTCGATGTCCTGCGCTATTACTCGCCGAACACAAGCCGCTTCTTCACGGTCGAGCAGTCCGGCACGCTCAGCCGTCATAGCGACGATACGAAGGTCGCGTGCTCGCGCATCAAGCTCGGCGTCGAATTGAATCTCGCGGGCCTGATCAAGGCGTCGGTCGAATACACGCTGGCTCGCTGCAAGCCGGTTGATCTGAACTCGCCGGCATTCTCGAAAGACGCGAATGGTTTGGCAGTAGAGAGCGGCAACAGCGGTGCTGCCACGGCTTCGGGCAACAGCGGTGCTGCCACGGCTTCGGGCGACAGCGGTGCTGCCACGGCTTCGGGCGACAGCGGTGCTGCCACGGCTTCGGGCTACAGAGGTGCTGCCACGGCTTCGGGCGACAGAGGTGCTGCCACGGCTTCGGGCGACAGCGGTGCTGCCACGGCTTCGGGCGACAGCGGTGCTGCCACGGCTTCGGGCTACAGCGGTGCTGCCACGGCTTCGGGCTACAGCGGTGCTGCCACGGCTTCGGGCTACAGAGGTGCTGCCACGGCTTCGGGCGACAGAGGTGCTGCCACGGCTTCGGGCGACAGCGGTGCTGCCACGGCTTCGGGCTACAGCGGTGCTGCCACGGCTTCGGGCGACAGAGGTGCTGCCACGGCTTCGGGCGACAGCGGTGCTGCCACGGCTTCGGGCTACAGCGGTGCTGCCACGGCTTCGGGCGACAGAGGTGCTGCCACGGCTTCGGGCGACAGCGGTGCTGCCACGGCTTCGGGCGACAGCGGTGCTGCCACGGCTTCGGGCTACAGCGGTGCTGCCACGGCTTCGGGCGACAGCGGTGCTGCCACGGCTTCGGGCTACAGCGGTGCTGCCACGGCGAACGGCAAGCACTCCGTCGCGATGGCCTCCGGTTTCTACGGCAGCGCCAAGGGTATCGACGGCGCAGCCCTCTTCCTGGTCTATCGCGACTCGAATGGTTCGAGCGACAAGTACGGACAGATCCTGCATGCCAAGGCCGTGATCGTCGGCCGCGATGGCGTGAAGGCCGATACGTTTTACACGCTCAACGCATCGGGCGAACTCGTCGAGGCCTGACATGTCCCGCACCTACCTCAACCCGAACCGCCTGCGCGCGTCGATGCCATCGGTCGATAGCGCCGGTAAGACGTGCGGCCAATGCGAGTACTTCGACCGTCATTACGGCGATTGCTTGAACAGCAATTCGGACCGTTTCCAGACGACGGGCGAGCGTGCGGCATGTAGCGCGTTCTATCCCGACACGACCGCCAATGATCACTGCGTGCATCGCCAAGCGCGCGAGATCGCTTACTTCAGCCGAGGCGAGAAATGATGCTCGAGCGCACAGGCGATGTCGCAGTCGTTCATCCGCTGCACGGCGTCGACGACTTTGGCGACGAATTCTTCGTTGGCGCGTTTGAGCCGCATAGCGTGCTTGCCGTCAACGTGTACGCGATCGGGGTCGCACGCTGGCGCTATCTCGATTGCATTCAAGACGAGGTGACCGCATGAATGCGCCCCGCTACATCATCGAAGGAACATGGAGCGGATACACATCGACTCAGCGCCGTGTGTGCCATCGCACCGTGCACAAGGGCGCGGAAAAGAGCCTTCGCGCTTGGGCCGAGAAAACCTACGCAATCGCCTACTCGGACGGCACGTCGCTGATTATCAAGGTGCGCGATTGCGAGCCTCGTGAACACGTCGAAGAAATTCGTGGGTATGGCGAACTGATCCGCGACTGCGCGCATCACGACGTTTCCAGTGTCGACGCTCTGTGCGCCATCGAAGACGAAATCAAGCAGCGGAGGGTCGCATGAAGCCCATCAAATTCCGCGACGCGCACGTTGACGTGCATATCAGCGCCGAGGCTCAGGAACTGGCCGCTAGCGTGATCGACGTGAATCTGACGTGCGTCGATACGCATGTCGAGTTGACCGACGAAGACCGCGCCGAATCCGAGCGCTTGATGCTCGACGCGAAGCTCAACGAGCGCATCCGTGAGGCACGTGCACTCAACGCGCAGCGCGGCATTACGGGGCCGCGGGTGCAGATCGGCGCAGCTTATTTGCCCGATGCCGTGCGTCGGACCTACGCGTACGTGCGGGGGTATTGATCATGGCCTACGGATGTGAAGAGGGCGAACGCTGCGGGCGCGATGGTTGTGAGGGCGTCATCGAATTCACGAAGCCTGAGAACTGCAGTTGCCATATATCGCCACCCTGTCACGCATGCACGTCAACGTACTTGCATTGTCCTGAATGCGATTGGGAAGCCGAGCGGCACGTGCTCAACGACTACTTGGTCACCACGAACAAGGCGACCGGCGTCTATGAGCACTGGAAACCCCGTCCGCTGGACCCGACGCGCATTGACTATCGGAATCACCCGCACTCCAGTTGCTCGATGATCAAGGAAGGCGTCTATCCAGAGGGAACGACGATCGATGAAGTACGCAAAGTCGTAGACGGAACGTTCGGCGGTCGCTTCGAATACTTCCGCGACGGCAAGTTCAAATTCATCGCCTACACGGATTGACCATGACCCCCTCCGCCATCGCTCTCGCCGTCGAGTCCCGCGACGACCGCATGCTTGCTCTGCGCGACCGAGAGGATGCAGCGCGCGAAGCGTGGATCGAGACGCGCGCCGACGCGATCTACGAGTCGATCTACGACGAATGGATCGCGGACGGCTCGACGCCCGAGCAGATCGAAGTGTTCGCGGTGGCGAAGGCGAAGCGCGAGGCAGCGAGCGGTGCGTGGCTGATTTGCGAAGAAGACGTTCCCTATTGAGACAACCATGAATGCTGAACTTCATTCCCCTGCATGGCTCGATCACTCGTTGACGATCGAGCAATACCACGCGATTAAGGATGCAGTGTCGAAGTCCGGGCTCGACGATATCGCTCGCTCGCCGGCTCTTTATCACGCGCTGCACCTCGACCCGAATCGCCCAGCACCGCGCGACAAAGCCGGTCAACTCGAAGGCAATCTTGCGCACTGCGCGATCCTCGAGCCGAACGAATTTGACGATCGTTACATCGTGGGTCCGGCGCTGAATCGCAATACGAAGGCATGGAAAGAGTTTGTCGAGGCCAATGCCGACAAGACCGCGATCCAGCCTGACCAGTACGAAGCAGCGATGCGCCAAGCTGAATCTGTGCGCCGCATTGCCGATGTCGCCGAAGCGCTCGCGAGCGGCAAGCCCGAGGTTTCAGCGTTCTGGACCGATCCGGAAACAGGCGTCGCATGCCGTTGCCGTCCCGACTTCGTGCACACGATTGATGCGGGCTCAATCCTGCTCGACGTGAAGACCTATGGCGACGCCAGCAGCGGCGAGTTCTCCCGCCAAGCCGCGCGCAAGCGTTACCACGTACAGGACGCGTTCTATTCCGATGGTTACGAGATTGCATCCGGCGCGCCCGTGCTTGGCTTCATCTTCGTGGCCGTCGAAACCGAATGGCCCTACGCCGCCAATGCCGTGATGCTCGACGAACCGTCGCGAGCCGCAGGGCGCCGTTTGTATCAGCGCGACCTGCGCACCTATGCCGAATGCCATCGCAGCGGCGTGTGGCCCGGTTTCAGCAACGCCATCGATCTCATTTCGCTCCCGCAGTGGGCCATTCAGGAATCACAACAATGAACGAACTCGTCGCATCCCCTTTTGCTGGCACCCGTAACGCAGTCGCCGACACGGCTGGCGCTCGTCAGGATCAGAGCCGCGAGCTTGCCGAGACGCAGGTCAAGTACCTGATGGCTCAGCAGTTTCCGCGCGATGAGATCGCGAATACGGACAAGATCCTGAATGCCTTCACGCGGCCGACGCTTGCTGAGCAGTCGCAGTATCAGTTCTCGCGCGGCGGCAGCGACATCAGCGGCCCTAGCATCCGTGCAGCCGAGGCGATGGCTCAGCACTGGGGAAATATCGAACAGGGCTTTCGCGAGCGCTCCCGCGGCGTCGACGGTAAGGGCGTTCCGTTCTCCGAAGTCGAAGCCTTCTGCGTGGACCTCGAAAGCCGCACGAGTAAGCGCCTGCAGTTCATCGTCAAGCACTGGCGCGATACGCGGCAAGGCGGTTACCAGATCAAGGAAGAGCGCGACATCTATGAGTTGATCGCGAATCAGGCTCAGCGCCGCGTGCGCGCCTGCATCCTCGCATTGATTCCGGGCGATGTGATTGACGCGGCCATGCAGCAAGCGGAAGTTACGCTTAAGGCTAAGGCCGATACCAGCCCCGAAGCAATCCAGAAGATCGTCGCCGCATTTGAACCTTTCGGTGTCACGAAAGAGCACATCGAAAAACGCATCCAACGCCGCCTGGACGCGATTCAGCCGGCACAGGTCGTCAGTCTCAAGCGCATCTACGCGAGTCTGCGTGATGGCATGAGCTCCCCTTCCGAATGGTTCGATATGGATGAGGCTGCGCAAGCCGGAGCGACCACGACACTCAAGGACATCACTGAGAAAGCCGCGGCGAAGAAGGCATCGAACAAGAAGGCGCAGACCCAAACTGAGTTCGATCAGACGCCGCAGCAGAATCCCAACGTCGAAGCGATGATCGGTCGCATTAATTCGTGCACCGATACCGACGTGCTCGACATCGTGGCCGACGAAATTCGCGACTACGAAGGCGATGACCTCAAGCGCCTCGAGGATGCCTATCGCGCGCGCCGGGCCGAGTTGGAGGCGCAATGAACGAACTCTTTCGCCTCGTGCATCTGATCCGTCACATGGACCTCGAACCGATCGACCGCGAGATGCTGCGTCCGGTATTCGCGGCCCATGACGGCGGCGAGATTTGCCACGTGCCGGCGATGGTCGAAAAGGTCATCCGCAAATACGCCGGCCGCACGAACGGAGCCTGATATGCGCCACGTCTCTACGAAAGTCATGGTCGAGCGCCTGAGCGGCCTTATAAACACGAACGATCTGAGCGCATGGGAACAGGGATTCGTGATGAAGCTCAAGCGTATCGCCGACGCTGGACACATTACGTCGCTGAGCGACAAGCAGGTCGAAGCGCTCGACGAACTCCACGCCAAGCATTTTTCCTCGTAAGGAGCCGCACATGAAGCAGTTCGAAATGGATCGTCAGTTGATCAAGATCGTCGCAGTCACGCCTGTTTCCGAGTTCAAGGGTGACAAGCGTGACCACGGCGTGAGCGTCACATTCGAGCGCAACTTCGATAACACCATCCTCGCCGAATTCGACAAGGATCTGCCGGGCGCCCTCTACAAACCCGAAGACGGTAAGCCAAAGGTCGGCGAAGAAGGCCAAGGCGAATTCACGATGCCGCTCGATGGCGTGAAGCTCACCGCGCGTAAGTGCCTGGCAATCCAGATGCCGATGAAGCTGCGCAAAGAGCTTGCTGGCTGGACGGTCGTTTATCACCGCGGCGCGACTCCGCAATCGGATATCAAAGCGGCCGACGTGAAGTTCACCGATTTCGTGCTCGTCGACGCGTGCGAAGGTGGCACGACGCCGCTGCGTTTCAAGGGCTATCAGAAGCTGCCGCCCGAACTGCAGGGATTCGTGGACCACATGGCGCAGACCGAAGTCGAATGCACGTTCGTTGGGCCCGTCGAGACGCAGGAAAACCTCGACCTCAAGGGCAAGAAAGAGCCGAAGAAGACGCGCGCCGATAAGCAATCGGACGATCCCTTTGCCGGCTCCGATCTCGCGCAAGACGACACGAAGATCGATGCATAACGTCCGCACAGACGGGCCGCAGGAGACCACATGAACACGACCCACGCGATGGCCTATATGGCGATCGGAGCCCTACTCGCGATCCTCTCGATTATCTGGGCGATTCGCGGTGTAGGCCACGTACCGAAGCGCGAAGACGAGCACGCGAGTTCGTACGACCACATGTGATGCCACCCAATAACACCTGAGAGGTTGAGATGAGCATGCCAGTGGCCGTGCTGTTTGCGCGTATGGACAGCGTCTACAAAACGTTCTCGAATTGCGACGTGTGGGACATCGATCGCGATGCGCGCAATTGGCCTGGCGGAACCCCGTTGGTAGCCCATCCTCCCTGCCGTGCTTGGGGTCGCTTGTCGCATATGGCAAAGCCGCGTGAAGACGAACCCGCGCTTGGTTTGTTCGCTGTCGATCAGATCAGAACCTTTGGCGGCGTGCTCGAACATCCGGCGCATTCCAGGCTTTGGAACGCGAAGCATATGCCCATGCCCGGCGCACGCGATGAGTTTGGGGGGTGGACGCTTCCGATCCATCAATACTGGTTTGGCCATCGTGCTCAAAAGGCTACATGGCTTTACATCGTTGGATGCGAGCCGGCCGATACCCCCCTCATGCCGATCGTGCTCGGGAAAGCTGAATACGTCGTGGGAACTAGTGGCCGCCGCAAAGATGGGACACGCAGTGGCCGCCAAAAAGAAATCACGAAATCGGAACGCGAACACACGCCTATCGAGCTCGCTAAATGGCTCGTCGATCTCGCATCTCGTTGCCACGTTCAAATCATCGCCTAAGGACCCACCATGACCGACCAAATCACTACCGCCGACCTGCGCGAAAGATTCTCCGCATATTGGCATCGCAGGGTCGTTGATATCCTCGACGAAGACCGTCGATATGCTGAAGGTGCCAAATGGAACGCTGATATGGCTGCCTTCGACGCCCTCGCCGAAAAGGCCGAAGCCCATGACGCCCTCGTACGCGAGCGGGATGAAGCGATGCGCGATGCTGCCCGCTATCGGCAGGTGCGGCAACATGCATATCTGTTCGCCGTTTCGAACCCGTCGCCGGAGAAAATGGATGCACTCGCTGATGAGGCGATTGCAGGAATGGCCGCTATTGCCGCTCCCGCGCAGCATCCGATTGAAGCCGAATTGATGCCAGAGACGGCCGCGCTCGTTGATCGATTCGCGGATGCGATGCGTGCGAAGCTTGTGAAAGCACAGCGCAAGCATGGATTTAATATCGAATGGATGGACCCCGCGAACGAAGCGTTTATCGTTGCGGATTTCCATCGCCACATTGCGAAAGGCGATCCGCTAGATGTTGCGAACTATTGCGCGTTCATGTGGCACCACGAATGGTCTACGGCTCCCGCGCAGCAGGCGAGCGAGCGCGTTAGTGATGAAGACCTCCGCGCAGCAAATCGCTGTACCAAGATTTTCGACAAGCGCTATCGCGAATTGACTGGCCGCGACTTTGGCGAAGCCCCCGCGCAATCGGGAGCGCCTGTTCCGATGACCCAAGCTGAACTCGACGCACAGCCTGACTGGATCAAAAACGCGCGGCCACCGGAGGCGTCATGAGACTCGGTGACCTGCTCAAACAGCGGCGCGAAGCGCTGGGCCTGACGCTCGACGAAGTGGCTGATGCGTCGGGTTGCTCGAAGTCCTACGTGTGGGAAGTCGAAAACCATCGTGGCTACAAGATGAGCCTCATCATGGCTTCGCGCCTCTCGATCGCACTCGGCTTGCAAGTCAATCTGATGGCATCGGCCGCTCTTGAATCAGAGAAAGCCGCCAGCGAGGTAACCCAATGAGCACGCAATACAAGCTAGTGCCGATCGAGCCGACCGAAGACATGATCGATGCAGGTTGCGACTGTGAGCCCGCCACGCGCTGGAATACGAACGGCGAGAAGATGCGAGATCAATATCAAGCCATGCTCAACGCCGCCCCCGATGCTCCCGCAAGCGGGCTGAGCGACGAGCAGATTCTTGAACTGAGTGCGCGATTCATTCCACCGGTCACGCGGCCGCGCGTTCGAGACTTGGCGATCATCGATTTTGCGCGCGCCCTGCTCGCCGCTCCGCAAGCGCAGGCAGAGGCGCGGGATGCTGCGCGGTATCGGTGGCTGCGGGATATCAGCGAACCGGGCATCTGCGCGTTCTATCTGTCCGTAGGCCAAGCGTTCCACGGTGTCCGCTTCAAGCGCGAAACAGTCGATGAGGCGATCGATGCCCAGATCGCCCGCAATAGCACCGGAGAGGGATCGTGAAGGTCACTATTGACGATAACGTGACCGTTCTGCCGGTGACGCCTCGGCCGAACCTCGTCGACGAGCGCGTTTTCACAATGGTTCCGGGCATGACATGCTGGCACCGTCGATACCTAGTTGATGACAAGAAAGCCGAGGTCGAGTGCGCCGACTGTCACGAGAAGCTGAACCCCATGTGGGTGCTTCAGCAGTTGGCTTTCGCCGAGAACCGATATCACGAACTGCATGCACGTTACCACGACGAGCTCAAGCGGCTAGGCGAACGCTCGCGAACCAAGTGCGAGCATTGCGGGCAGATGACGAGGATCAGCAAATCATGACCAGCCAGCGCGAGAAGTTGAAGCCGTGTCCTTTCTGCGAGGGTGCACCAAACGATCCTCAGATCGAGCAGACGCAGGCCGACAAATGGAATGCATACATCGAGTGCACTCGGTGCGAAGTGTCGGTCAGCGGTCAGTTTGGCGAGAGTTCGCCTGCATTGGCGCTTGCGAATATCGAGGCGCTTTGGAACAGACGCCCCTGATGACCTCACGCCCGCGTGACTTCGACATGCATCACTTGCTTGACCACGGCATACGCGGTGATCTCGGGTCGAAGCGTGACACGCATGACCCAGCACTCGACGGCGTGGTCGGCGAGATTGTTGGTCAACTGCAGCACGATCTTGGCACCGCGCACGAGATGCGCGATTGGCTCGTCGCATTCGAAAGAGCATGCGCCTTCGGCTTTGCGGCCGTCCGCGTCGACCACGTTGAAAATATATTCGTAGCGCATTGCAGCACAAGTCCGGAAGCGTTGTAAGAATCGGAGAGTACCCTATGCAGCTCAATTTTCGCCCTGTCGTGTGGGTCACTGTCGAGAAGGCATCCGAGCTTACCGGCCGCTCTGTCGATTCCTTTAACCACCTTGTGCACGACGGACGTCTGATCGAGGGAACACATTGGAAGTGGTCCCCGGATAACCGTCGTCACATCAACCTTGAGGCCTACGACGAATGGGTCGCAACAAGCCAATCGAAGGGGTCTACGCGCGGGAGGCGTCCATCCTCATCAGCTTCCAGTGGAACGGCGGCAAAGAAGGACAACGCAACCGACAGTTTCGCGAGCGCATCGCACTTGCCCCGACCGCTCCCAATCTGAGAGCTGCTGAGAGAACGCGCGAGGATATCGTGTCTGCAATCCGCTTCGGCAAATTCACGGTCAAGGACTTTGCGCGCATCTTTCCTGATTCGCCCTGGCTCAAGCGTCACGGCAAGCCTGCAGGAGACACATTCAAGGCGGTCAGGGAAGCATGGTCGAAGGTAGCGGAATCTCAGCTCGAGCCCACGACGTTCAAGGAATATTCGCGTGCGCTAGAGCGCTATTTCTCGATCTGGGATGACCGCGAGATCGCGGGCATCAGTTTCGAGGAGATGAGCGCCTATATCGCTGGACTCGGCATCAAGAGCCCCAAGACGTTCAACAACATCATGACGCCTCTGCGCCGGGTCTATGCATATGCCAGGCAGGCCAAGAAGGTAACGGACGATATCACCGAGGGAATCGACAGCCGAAGGATCCAGGTGGCCGCCCCGGACCCCTTGAGCCACGAGGAGATCGAAGCTGTCCTTGCCTTCATCGCGCGGGAGTACGACGAGCGCTGGCTGAACTACTTCGAGTTTGCATTTTTCACCGGCTTGCGACCGTCTGAACAAATCGCCTTGCGCTGGCCGTCAGTCGATTTCCGAAGCCAGAAGGTGCGCATTGAAGCGGCGCGCGTTCGTGCAATCGACAAGGGTACAAAGACGCACCGCGTGCGGGACATCGACGTTCAGACACGCGCGTCTGATGCGCTCACTCGCCAGAAGAAACACACATTCATGGATACCGAGTCGGGGTTCGTGTTTCACAACCCGAACAGCGGCGACAGGTTATTCAACACCGACGCACCACTCATCGTATGGCACTCGGTACTGCGTCGACTCGGCATTCGTGATCGCGATGCGCGGCAGACTCGACATTCGTTCGCGACGCTTTGCCTGCACGCCGGCATGAATCCGGCTTATGTCGCAAAGCAAATGGGCAATAGCCCGAAGATGTTTTTCGAGGTCTATTCGACCTGGATCGAAGGGGAAGCAAGCCAACGCGAAAAGGCCAAGATGGATGCCCTTCTATCGCGTGAAAGTCGGAAGCACGGATCGTGATGAACTTTGTGATAAATCACGCGAAATAGCACATCAGAACAGCATTCTTGGGGCCGTTTTAAAGGAGCAAACTAGCATGAACTGGCTTCAAAGCAGGTTCGATTCCTGTCGGCGGGACCAGCAAACCGAGGGTCCTTGAGAAGTCTTTCGTAGCGGGCGCCCTGTCGCTGTGCCATTTACGCTTCGCATTCAAGCGCCGCCCTTCGCTCCCTCATTTCCGCCTTCTGACCCGCACGGCCTGATACGGCTTCCCGGGCAGGTGCACGCCGAACGCGGCTTCGGGCTCGCCTCCTCGTAACTCTCCGCCGCGCTGACGCAGCGCAGGTGATACCGGCAACGGCGCTTTTTCCAGCGGCGTGATCGTCATCTCCCACGTATCGATCAAATCGATCTCGTAGTCGCCGTCTTCCATCGGTAAGCCGATCGCCCATTCTTTCGGCTGATGCTCGCCGAAATAAATCAGCCGGTAATCGCCATCGCGAGCGCCCGATACGCGTGACCACTCCCAGCGCCCTTCTTCCGCAAGTGGGGTCAGTCCGTTGACGACGTCTTCTTCGATAAGCTCGCGCAGAAAGCCGATCCGCTTCCAGCTCTCGCCACGCAGCACGCCACCCTTCCCCCACCAGAGTTCGTCGTCCGGGTGCATATACGTCTCACCATGTCCTGCGTAGCCGCCGCGTGTGACCGTAATCCAGAAGCGATGCACGACCTCTTGCGCGGAGATATTGCCCCACGGACGCGGGATATCGCCTTCATATTCGAGTTCGTCATTGACGAGCGGCTTGCCCCACTCGCGTCGCCATTGATCGGTGCGTTTGACGTCCCAGTCCTGCACGCAGACGTGTGACACCCACGGCTTGCGATGGTCGAACTTCATGCTGACCTCGCCGTTATGGATCGACATCAAATGCCGGTTCGGATCGTGCTCTTCAATAATGTGGAAATACCGATCCCATTGCGCGACCGGTTTTACGTCGAGCAGAAAATCGTATTCATTGGCCAGTGACCACCATACGTTGCGATAGGCATTCAGCCGCGCAACCAGATACTTGAGATACCGCGCGTCGTCTTCATACGACCGATCGCAATAGCCCCAGCGATCGTACGGATGAAACACAATGACATCCGCTTCGATCCCCATCGACATCAGCGCAGCGACCTGCTTCTCGAACTGTCGAAATGCCTCGACGTTCGGGCGCGCGAAGTCGGGATTACCATCGGCGTCCGTCTCATACACCAGGTACAGGGGCTCGTTTTCGTTGTAGATGTAGTGCTTCGGAAACACGCCCATGCGCATCTTGTTGAATCGCGCGTGCTTGAGGGTCTCGAGCGTTTGTGCCTGCAGCGCTTCGGGCTGGTGGGTCCACGCATAACACGTTGTCCCGAACGGAAAATACGGCGTGCCATCGGCATAGGCGAAATGATGGTGATTGCGCACGCGCACGGGCCCATGGCTCTCAGGCGCAGCGGCATCGCAAAACAGCGAGCCGGTTTTTCCGTCGAGTTCCCGTACATTCGAATGGGTCGTGTAATGCCACTCACCCTCGGTATCCGGCATGAATCGCACACGATAAACGCCATCACCGTCGTAAAAGCCAGTCGCGCGGACCTGACGATTGCCGTATTCGAACGTCGCATTCACATCGACGTCCACAAATGGATTGCCCGTGCGCGGACCATTCAGCGACAACTCGAACATGTCCCATTTGCGGACAACCAGGGTTTCGTTTTTCATGGAGAGTTCCATCTGAGGACGTCGCCCGAAACGGGCGACGTTGAATCGAAGAGGTCTGATCTGCGCGACGAGGAACGACGAACCACGACGAAGGACCTATTCCTTTACCGCACCCATCGTCAATCCGCTCACGAAATAGCGCTGGAAAATCAAATACACGAGCGTGGCGGGCAACACCGTCATCACGATTGCGGCGTTGAGCGGACCATATGCACTCGCGAATTGCCCTTGAAAGGCCATCAGGCCAAGCGGCAATGTCCATTTGCCACTGTCTTGCAGCAGCACGAGGGCCATGGCGAATTCATTCCACGTTGCAACGAAATCCAGAATGAACAAGGCAGCCAGCGCCGGAAGCGAGACGGGCAAGAAAATCCGCCAGAAAATGGTCACATGCGATGCGCCGTCAATCAGCGCCGCCTCGCTGAGTTCAGACGGTACTTCGCGAAAATAGCCACGCAAAATAAAGATCTGATACGGCACGCCAAAGGCGATATACGGCAGGATCACGCCGACATAAGTATTCGTGAGTCCAAGCTGATTGACGAGACCGAACAACGGCGCGAGCAACACTTGAAACGGCACCATCGTCCCGAGCAGGAACAGCAGGAAAATGAATTTGCGGCCGCCGACCTTGACCTGCGCAATCGCATAGGCCGCCATCGCGGAAAACAAGATGCCGAGCGGCACCTTGATCACGCTGATGATCAGACTGTTGAACAAGGTCGTACCGAAGTTGCCGGTCTTCCATGCTGCCGCGTAGTTATGCCAGGCCCATGAAGTCGGTGGCATGAACGCGCCGCTGCCATAAATCTCCGCATCCGATTTCAGCGACGTAAAGACGATAAAAATAAACGGCATCACCCAGATGGCGGCGACCAGAATCAGCGCGATCCACAATCCCGTCAGCACCCAGTCGCGCGGCGGTTTCGGAGCGCGTTGCTTGCGCTTGTGAGCGGCCGGATCGGCTTGCAATACAGCACTCATCGCGATACTCCTTCATGACGTTGAGTCCAGCGCAGATACGGAATAACGACAAGCGCCGTCATAAAGAGCAACACCACCGCGATCGCACTGCCCCGTCCAAAATCGTGCAGCTGAAGCGATTGCCAGAAGGCCCAGAACGCCAGCAATTGCGTCGCCTGAGCAGGGCCGCCGTGCGTCATGCCATAGACGATATCGAAGGTCTTGAATGAATTGATGATGGTCAGAATCAGCACCACCGTAATGGACGTGCGCATCGCAGGCAGCGTCACATTCAAAAAAATCTGAAACCGGTTTGCGCCATCGATACGGGCGGCTTCGATCAATGTTTGCGAAACGCCCTGCAATCCCGCAAGGAACAGCACCATGCTGACGCCGGCGTTTTGCCAGACATAGGCGACGAACACCGAATACAAGGCGACATTGCGATCACCCAGCCAATCGTGAACCAGCCCGTCGAGATGGAGTGACGTCAACGTCGAAGTAACAATGCCGAAATACGGGTCGTACATCCAGCGCCACATCGTCGCGACAGCAATCGAAGCGATCACGGCGGGCAGATACAACACTGCGCGTAAAGTATTTCGGCCGCGAATCTTTTGATTGAGCGCCAGCGCAAAACCAAATCCGAACACCGGCGGTATCAGCACCGACAGAATGGTCCAGATAATCGTATTTCTGAACGCGCCCCAGAACACGGGGTCTTCACTGAAGATGGCCCGGTAGTTGTCGAGCCCGACAAACTGCTTGTCGGGTGACAACCCGTCCCATCGCATGACGCTCAAATGAAAGACATCGAGCGTCGGCACCACGGCAAACATCACGTAGATCAACAGCGCAGGCGCCAGCAATATCAAGGCTTGCGATCGCGGTTCGCGAATGCGTTCTCGCCAGTTTGCGCGCGGCTGCGATGAACTCGCATGTGTCGGAGCAGCGCCGTCCTGGGCGATCGCATGTGAATCGTCATGCGATGCGACTGCCTTATCGACGCGATGGGTGTGGGATGACATCGAACACTTCCCCAAAGGTGGTGCTTGCGTGAATCGCACGATCGAACCTGTGCGATTCACGCGTGCTACATGCAGACGCGTGTCAGGACATCAATACGCTGCCACTCACGTGCTGCGCCAAACCTTCACGTTGCTTAATGCTTGCGATTGGCAATAAACGTCTGCATGCCCTTTGCCGCATCGGCAGGCTGCATCGCGTCCGATGCGACCTGATTGATGATGCGCCAGTATTCCGTCGTCACATCGAGCGGAAACGCCTGATCGCCATTCGCGTAGGTGTCTTTCGAATCCGCAAAGATCTGTCGCCACTGCTTATCGAGGTCAACCGAATCCGACTTGTAGTCGACCGTCTTGACGACGGAAATCGAACTGAACTTGCCCAGATACTTCTGCTGCTCTTCGGGCGACGTAATGAAGTTCAGGAAATCTTCGGCGGCTTCCTTGTTCGGGCTCTTCGACGAAACGTAAAAGTATTCGCTGAAGAAATACAGGCGCTGCGTGCCTGTAGGGAACAGGAACAGTCCGAAGTTCGAGATATCGGTGTGCGACTTGATCATGCCCACGAACCAGTCGCCTTCAAGCGCCATCGCGGTACGTCCCGCGTAAAACAGCCCTTGCGCCTGATCGTCGGCCAGCCCCATAAAGGGCTTGAGCATATAGTTGTCGGCCCACTTCTTGAGCTCGACAAAGCTCGCAGTCGCGCACGGTTCGGTGGCCCAACTCGCCTTCATGCTCGTGAGTTCATCGTGCTTGGCAGCACCACACTTGGCCTCGAGGATTTCATCCATCAGGCGCATCAGGTGCCAGTTCACACTGCCGCCGAATACGATGGCCGGGATGTGCGCGGCCTTGAGCTTCTCCGCATCGGCAACCAGCTCGTCGTAGCTCTTCGGCGGCTGGGCGATACCCGCTTTCGCGAACAGGGCCTTGTTGTAGTACAGGCCTTCACCGTGAATCACGAAAGGCACGCCATGCCGGCCGCCCGGATAGCGCTTCGAATCGGACAGCGCGGGTGTCGAAAAACGGTCGTCCCATTTGTACTTCGCATAGGCCTGATCGAGCGGTGCGCTCGCGCCCGCAATCGCGAACTCGCCACCGAGTCCGAGCCCGCCCCACATGTAGTAGAGATCAGGACCCTGTCCCGACTGCATCGCCACGCGCAGCGCCGTCTTGTGTTCGTCAATGCCGCGCGTTTCCCATTTGACGTCGACATCCGGATGCTTGGCCGTGTAGTCGGAAATCATCCCCTGAAAGGCTGCGCGGCCGTCATCGCTCCAGGGAATCGTCCACACCTTGAGAGTCGTCTTCGCCTGCGCGACAGAACCTGCACACAGCAGTGCCACTGCGGCCAGCGTACTCGCCCAACGCGCGGCCTTACCCAGATGCTTCATGTCGTCCTCCAAATCATTGTTGTTGGCCGCGGTTCACACGCGGGCATGGACGGGCGGTCAGCACTGAAGGGCTTCCGCGCTCTCATAATGTGGACTCATTACATCATCACCTCATGATACCAGTCAAGGCGCACGAAGATCAGTGAAATCCCGGAAATGACAGAGGTACGGATAAAGCCGGAACCAGGTTGCCCGATCCCAATCAGGAAGCGGACAAGGCGTACGCAACGAGCACGACTTGTCCGATCGCGTTCAGGTCTGCCCTGCGCGGCGATACAACTCGTTGGCGCGACTTAAATGCTGATGCATGGCCTCGGCTGCGCCGTTGCCATCACGCTTGGCAATGGCGTCGACAATGCGTTGATGTTCGCTGAGTGTGAGCTCCTCGACACCCGGCGCACGGACCAGCGGGCGGTAATACTCGCTCGCCCAGCGAAACAGCGATTCGACAATGGCAGGGAAAATCGGGTTACCGCTAATCAACGCGATCTCGCGATGAAATGCCATATCGCGTTCAATGAATTTCTCGAGGTCGACCATCGACGCGCGTTGCTGGGCCACGCGCAACTGAAGGTTCGCTACATCTTCGTCGGTCGCCCGCTCGGCGGCCAATCGCGCCAGGCCCGTTTCGAGAAAGACGCGCGCCTCTTTCAGATGGCCCAGCATATCGGGCTGGGTCCGCAGCAAATGCATGGCGCCGCCAGCGACCTGGGCGATCAGCCGTTCGGCAGTCGGCACCACCACGCGCGCACGTTCGCCGTGGGCAATCTCGACGATGCCGGAACGCTCGAGCGCCTGCAGCGCTTCGCGGATCGCGGGCCGCCCCACGCCGTATTGCTCCATCAACTCCCGTTCGGACGGCAATTGAGCACCCGGCGCAATCTCCCCGCTGCGGATGCGGTCCATGAGCCGGTCGAGTACCTCCTGGTACAACTTCCGGCGCGGAATGGTCTCAGCCATGAATCAACCTGATTGGTGTCGTTTGGTCTGATGACAGTACCACGGACTTTCAGCCTGATGGAAGTGTTCAGCCTGAGGAAAGCGTGACACGGGCGTGGACCTTTGGGCCCATCATCGTGCGCCAAACCTCAGGGAACCCTGCAGTGCCTGTCGCCCTCGCTGCCCCCGATTCCGTCGATCCCCACCGCTCGCTCGCCTTGTTACGCGCTTTGAGTCGCTTGTCCTTGCCGCCCTGGCTGCCCTTGCTGCCCCTTTGGCCCGTCGCGCACCTCACGAAAGAACTCCGCCCCGCCGATTTGCCCGCCCTTGAGCACGATCTGAAGGCCGTCGCGGCGCGCGTCCTCTGACCACGCCCGGCATACAGGCGCACCGGGCGCCATCGCTGCAGCCACGCTGAGCGCAGTCACACCCAGCGCACTCGCGACTTCGCCCGAGCTGTCGCCCCCCGCCACGACGACGCGATCGAGCGAGACACGATCGAGTATGCGCTGCATGACAGCCGCGAGTGCCTGCCCGATGGCCCGCGCCGCATCGCCCCGACTGATACCCGCTGCGCGCGCACTGTCGTCGAACCGCATCACGCTCGGATCATCCGGCCCTTCGGCGCTGAACACCACGGCACTTTGCCCGCGGCTCAGCGCATTGACCGCTGCACTCGCTGTGCGCTCGATTTCGCGTTCGCGCGTGGCTGTCGCAAGGACGCATTCGATAGCGAGCCGCTCGGTATGAAACCCCGCCTCGCGCGCGTGGCGAATCTGTCCGGCCGTCACCGGTGAACAACTGCCGCTGACCACCGCGATCTGTCCGACAGGTTCGGCCTCGGGAAGCGTCACCGTGTCAGGTACCCATCCACGCGCTCGCCAATACGCGCCGAGCGCATATTGAAGGCCCGACGACGATGCGGTGAACAGCCTGTCCCCACGGCGTTCCCAAATGGCCTCGCCGGCGGCCTCAAGTGTTTCTGCATCGAGCACGTCGAGCAGTACGATCGGCGTGTCGTTTCCGGCCAGCGAATCGATGTGCTCGATGCCGCGTGCGCTGCGAAGGCTCAGCATGTCGACAAGCTCGATGCGTCGCGCGGTTTGCTCGCGCAGATGCAGTCGAAGATCGGCCTCATGCATCGGCGTCACAGGATGCCGGGACATCGTCGGATGCCGATCGAGCCGGTAACCCACGCCATCGACGGCAGCAAACAGATTCCCGAACATCTGATACCGGCGCAGACGCGGCGCACCGACCACCATCGGCGACCAGCGGCCGCCGACCGTTTCGATGCCAATGTCGATGGCACGTCCGATCGAACCCACTTGCGGTGACGAATCGAAGGTCGAACAGATCTTGTACTGCACGATCGGTGCTCCGAGCGCCACCAGACTCGCGAACGCCTCGGGCAAGGCCTGTGACATCCACTCCGGGCTGCGTCCTCGCGACGAACCTGCGATCCCGACGCAGCGCACATCAGGGAAACGCGCGAGCAGCTCGGGCGTCGGTGGCTCCAGACACAACAGCGTCGGGATGCCGGCCGCGGTCATTGACTCCATCGCGTCCGTCGAACCGGTGAAGTCGTCGCCGTAGTACGCAAGCAGCACGCCCGGTGGCAACGCCGTCGACGTCATTGCCAGAACTCCAGCGCCGTGCGCAACGATGGCACGCGCTCGGCGTGATCGGCGATCGGCTTCGCGTCCAGTGCGGCCACCCACGCCTCGCGCAGGGCTTCGACACCCGCGCTCACACCGCCGGGATGCGCGAAGATGCCGCCGCCCGCCGTATGGATCAGATCGGCCGTGCCGATCGCGCGATACGTATCCGCCGCCTGGAGCCCCGTTTGCCCGGAGCTGAACACAGGCATGGCGCGCATCGGATGATCATTCGAAATCGGCTGGAGCACGGCACGAGCGGCTTCGATCACACTGTCGTCGCTCTCGCTGAACTTGTTGCGCAGGCCATTCACGTGAAGATGATCGGCACCGAGCAGACGCCAGATCATCTGCCACGGCGCATAGTCCCACCCGAGCTCGGGGCAGCGCGACAAATAGCCCCAACCTGCGCGATGCCCGTGAATCGGCAAGCTCGCATGACGGCGCAGCTCCTGCAAACCCACGATACCGATTGAATTCAGCACCGCCATCACGCACGTGCCACCCTCCCGCAGAACGAGGTCATGACGACGCTTCATCTCGTCAAGGCTGCCCGTCAGATTGAACGCGACCATCGCCTTCTTGCCGGTCCGTTCCGCCGCTTCGTTGACCACACGCATGACGGCGCGCACGCGTTCGTCGAACGGGCAATGAGGACCGTCTGCCTGAAGCTCGTCGTCCTTGATGAAGTCGATACCGCCGGCGACCAGCTCTTCGACCTGCTCGGCCGTCTGCTCCGGCGAGAGTCCGACGCTGGGTTTGATGATCGTGCCGATCAATGGGCCACGATGCACGTCGCTCAGGCGACGCGTGCCTTCGATACCGAACGCGGGCCCCGGATACGCGGCCAGAAATGACGGCGGCAAACGCAGGCCCGTGATACGCAACCCCGACACCTGTCTCAACTCGAAGAGATTGCCGGCGATCGTCGACATGAGGTTCGGCACCGACGGCCCCATATTCTCGATCGGCCACGACAGCTCGAGTTCGCACCGCGTGTAGCGGTGCGCGCGCATGCCACCGGGGAGGCTCGGTGCATCGACTTGCCCGAGCACGTTCAATCGCTCCACGCGCGCGCCCGACCGCGCCTTGAGTTCAGGCGTCTCGTTGGGCAACGCGACAAACGTGCCGCTCGATTGCTCCCCCGCGATCACTTCAGCGGCGCGGGCCGGGTCATCGCCTGTCTCGAGCCAGTACGTCGCATGAATCCGTTCGCTCACAACCGTATTCCTCTTGGTAACAGATAAGGGATGTGGGCGACTCGGGCCCCGCCTCCATTCAGGTGATCCGGCGAATGCTTTCCGAGATCTCGCCGCGATCGAACACATGAATCCAGTCGTCGCGCATGAGACGAGGCTTGCCGAATTGAATGGCCTTGTTGCACGCATCCGAGAACGCACCCGGGATTTCGTTGAAAATCACGGCGCTCAGGATGTTCATGTGTCCGAGCAGGAAGTCGCGCGCGGCGTCCTTGGGCACACCACGCTTGACGGTCTCGTCCATCGCCTCGCGCATGACCTGCAACAACGTCGCGCAGACCGTTTCCGAGAGCCCCGGTTCGAGCAGCGCCATTTGTTCGACCGTCAGCCGATGCGAACGCAGGATCGGGGCATAGATGACCTTCGCAATGTCTTCGCCGAGATCGAACGCCGACTCCGGACCTTGCATCAATGCGCTGGTAATCGACTGCTTGGCGAACGCGCCGCCGAAGAAGTCGCGACGTGCGCGCGGATCATCATCATTGTTGAAAATGATCGGATGGCAGGGGTGCGCCACGAAGTACACGAGGTCCGGCCGCTCGGGCAGATGCCCGGCAAACGGCGCTGCCGCGTCGAGCGTCATCACCATCGTGCCGGCCTTCATCTTCGGCGAGATGTCGTGGCTGAGCTTGCCGATCAGCGTGTCCGGCACCGCAAGAATCACGACATCCGCGCCTTCGAGCGCATCATCGATCGACACGCACTCGATCTGGAGTTCGTCCTTGAGACGCTTGCGTCCCCCCTCGCTGACTTCGACGTGAGCCACGCGATAGTCGGACTTCAGCAAGTTGCTCGTCAGTCGGAACCCCATCTTTCCGCCCGCCCCGAACAAAGCGATCTTCTCTTTCATGCTCTCGTCTCCAAAGTGCGTCCGCTCGAATCAAACTGGTATGATGAGTAGACCATAACGCGTTATCGGCATACCATTCGGGTTATTACTAACCCGAAGCCATCGATCGCTTAGAAGGACATCGCCAGGCACGCATACGGCCTGAGCAAGCGCTCACGCTCGTCGAGCCGATCGTCGGACGGGGTGACCGTGTCATTGCGAAAGTCCGCCAGCGTGGTTTCGTCGAGCACCCACATGCGGGCGGCGCTTTGCAACGCCGAGAACCGGAATGCCTGCGTCTCGGGCGTGAGATTCGCCACCATCACGACGCGCTGTCCCGTGGGCGCTTGCCCTGCGAATGCCGCGATCTCGCCGGGACGGCTCGACCTCGCATCGATACGCGCGCCGCCGCCGAGCGAGGCGAGCGTCCTGATCACCGCGGCAATCGGGTATGGGCGCCCGTGTGCGTCGATAAAGCCACGCGCGCCGGTCAACCCGCCAACGGTCAACGCCGCCAATTCGGCTTCGGCAACCGCAGCGAGGTAGCCAACAAGCCAGGCCGCGCCGAACAAGCCCCGTTGCCGAGGATCGTCGTCCGCCATCGCGATGCGCTGTCGATGCGGATTGGGCATCGTGCGCGATCCATAGGGGTTCTGGCGCATGCCGATCGACAGCGGACCGATCGAATAAGGCCGATCGCCGATCAGCGCACGGCACGAGCGTGTGATGTGAGTGATCGCTTCGAGCGTTTGCATGACGCTCGTGTCGTCAGCGGCATGCACGATCGGACAGGTCGCGTGCACCACCTCATCGACCTGCCCGACGGGAGGACGCTTCCGATTGAACTCGGTGAAATAGCTCAGCATGCCGCCACTCAGGCGAAGCGCCGGAAAAGCACGGCGCGCACTGAGATAGACCTCGACGAGATCCGGACATGGCGGGCTTACGCTGCCCGGCGGATTGGACTGACGGTGGACCGACGGGCTGATCATCAGGCCTGCGATCGCAAGGCCGCTTTGGTCGAGCTCACGCTTGAGCACCGCAATCTCGTCAGCCGGGCTGTCGACACCGGGCAACGCATATTCGAGCGTGGCGCTGGCATCGATGTGCCGCATCAACTCAGCGTAGCGCGTGAGCACGCTGACGCCATGCCCGGCGAGCGGGTCGTAGTGCAGCGAAATCCGCTTCGGCGCAGTCGCGCGCAACGCCGCAAGGTGCTGGAACGTCGCGTCGAGTTCGTCGGGCGCGATGAGGATGCCGAGTTCGGGCAACGCGCCAGAACGATCACCCAGCGTGATATCCGCCGCCTGACGCTGGCCCTCCACTTCTTTGGCTGCCCCTACGGTCTCGTCGTGCGGCATTTCGTCGCGCACCGATATCCGTACAGCCTGCGAGAACGACTGCCCGGCTTCGAGCACAAACGGCCAGGGCAATTCGAGCGGCCGCGAATAGGTCTTGAACGAGGCATCGGACCAGTTGCGCTGATCCTCCATTTCGAACGTGTCGCCTTCGAGCGCGCAGCGCAACCACTGATGCCCGAGCAAGCGATGCTCGATGACACGAATGTCCTTGAACGGTTGCCACGGATCGATGGCATCCGGAAAGCGCCCCGGCGCGATCCGCCCGTCGCCGTGCTCGACAATGGCCTCGACGCCGGCGACCCCGTCGATGGGGTGCAGCACGCAGAATCCGCTGCGTGCCGTCAGGAAATCCGTCCGCGTGATGCAATCCGCCGTACACGAGATGCCTGTGTGTGCGTCGCCATCGAAGCGAATCCGGTATTCGAGTTGCTGGCCGTCGGGATTTGCGCACGTCGCCGTGTAGTGCACACGAAACGCATCACCTGTTTCAACGACGTCGAACGCGTCGATGCGCGGCGAACAGGTGCCCCAGTCACGGTCGCGAACCAGAAACGCGATCGAACGAATCACTTCGCGACCCTCACAGCGAATATCGCGCAAGGCGCCGTCGATCAGCAAAGCGGACCAGCGCCCCGCCTCGAGTCTGCGTGCTTCAGGGACAGGTTCTGCTGTCCCGTAATAAAGCTCGGCCAGGGCAAGGTCACGATTCATGCTGAAGCCCGATCCGCCATCTGAGGCGCGTGTGGCGCCGATCCGCTATCGAGGTGCGACCACAAGCTGTCCGGAACGATCGTCTTGCGTTCCTTCGCCGATAGATACACGGCCTCGACAAGCGCCAGGGTCTTCAGATTGTCGCGACCGGACGTTGCGGGCTCGCGCCCCGCGCGAAGACAATCGAGCCAGTGCGATTCGATGCGCAACACGCTGTCCTGAATCGCTTCCCACGGCGATTGCGCCCAATGCAGCGCGGGCGGTGCACACACGCGTTCGTGCGTGCCAAGCGCGTTATGGATCTGCACGCGATAGTCCGCGAACAAACGCAGCGTGCCCTCGGAGCCATCCACCTCGACCAGCGTTTGCGGAAACAATTCGTGCGGCAGCCGCGACGCATAGCTGCAATCGACGACACTCGAGACACCGGCCGTATGAGACATCAGCACGGTCGCGACATCCTCGCCGTTGATCGACGGGTTGACGCGTGCAATCGTCGCACTCAGTGTGTCGACATCGCCGAAAAGATATCGCGCGATATCGAGCACATGGATCCCGAGATCTTCGACGATAAAACGCCGCCCTTGAGCGAGGTACGGTTGCCCGCTGAACACATCGAACGCAGACCGAAACGAAACACGCCCCCAGAACGGACGTCCGATCTCGCCGGCGCTCAGCGCATCACCAACGGCTCTAATCGCCGACTGCCAGCGGAAATTCTCATGGACCATCAACGCGACATTTGCACGCTCGCACGCCGCGACCATCGCATGCGCATCCTCGAGTGTCGACGCAAAAGGCTTCTGGCAAATCACCGAAACGCCATGCGACGCCGCCAGTTCAACAAGCGGCCGATGGCTGGCCACGGTGGTCGCGATATCGACGAAATCGAGCGCTTCGTCTTTGAGCATCTGCGCAGCGTCGGTGTAGCGCTTTGCGACGCCGAAGGCCTGCGCGGCGTCATTGAGGCGCGTGACGTCTGCATCGCAAAGCGCAACGATCTCGACGCCATCAAGGTCGCGCCACGCGTTCAAATGATTGCGCGCAAAAAAACCGCAGCCAATCAGCGCACCTCTCACCACGCCCGTCTTTCCACCCTTCGCCTGCGCCGTCATTGCACCAGCCTCCACGCCTGTCTCCTTGCGTTTCGTGAATCGAGCCTGCTCGTTACTGCTGAATGTTGCTGAATGTTGCTGAGTGTTGCTGAATGTGCGACGCGATTGCGTATGGGGAGCGGTGCTTGCGCCCGGTCCGATGTGCGTCGCCTGCACACGCCTGTTATCGACGCCTGTTACTCACGCCGGTTTCTCACGCCGGTTTCTCGGCCTGCTTCTCAAGCGCAAATCGTTGCTGCATCCGTCGCTGAACCTGATCGACCACCACCGCTGCAATGATGACGACGCCTTTGATCACCGTCTGCCAGAAGGAACTGACCCCCATCATGACGAGCCCGTCCGACAGAATGCCAATCACGAACGCACCGATGATCGTGCCGCCGATCTTGCCCCGGCCTCCGGACATCGACGTTCCGCCCAGCACGGCCGCCGCAATCGCGTTGAGTTCGAACGTTTCACCCGTCATCGGATGCGAAGCGACAAGCTCGGACGAAATAATGAGCCCGACAATCGCCGCACAGAAGCCCGAGAACATATACACAAACATCTTGATGCGGTTCACGCGCACACCCGACAGCTGGGCCGCACGCTCGTTGCACCCCACTGCGTAGATCTGCCGCCCTAGCGGCGTTCGCGCCGCGAGATAGGCGGCCCCGACTCCGACGAGCACGAGAAGCCACACGGTCAACGGCACACCGAGCCACATGGCCGAGCCGAGAACCGGAAATCCGGTCGTGCCGTACGAGGCATTGCCGATCAGGTTCGGGAACGTCGAACCACTCGACGACAGCAACGCAGCGCCACGAGCGATATAGAGCGTGCCAAGCGTGGCAATAAAAGGCGCGACGTTCAGCCGGGTGATCAGCAGCCCGTTGATCGCGCCAATCACGATGCCCGAGATCAACGCGACGACGATCACGAGCGGCACACTCAGATACAACGTATAGCCGCCCAGCGGGATCCCGTTCAGAATCAATCCACCCGCGACCATCCCCGACAGGCCCACGATCGAGCCCACGGACAGATCGATCCCGCCCGACACGATGACGAAGGTCATGCCGATGGCGAGAAACGCGTTGAGCGCCACGTGCCTCGACATGATCAGCAGATTCTCGAGACTCAGGAAGTTATGCGCGGCGAACGAGAAGTAGATCGCGACGGCGAACAACGCGATAAACGTGCGCAGCTTGAGCAAGAGCAGCAGCGGCGCTTCACCGACGGCCGCAACCGACGCCGGACGCTTGATAGCCAGACTCATGGACAACGCCTCCCGTGGCGTGCAAACGTAAAGTCAGTGAAGTCATACGCATTCATGCATGAACCTCCGGCGTGGAGATCGTGTCCGACTGCGTGGTATGCCCGGACCGCGTGACAGCGTGTCCGATGACGGAGGCCGCGACGATTGCACTGTCCGTCGCCGCGGCGCCTTCGAATTCAGCCGTCACCCGGCCGTTGGACATCACAAGGATCCGGTCCGAAAGCGCCTTGACCTCGGCGAGATCCGACGTGACAAACAGGATGCCGATGCCCTGACTCGCGAGGTCGCGCATGACCTTGAACACGTCGGCTTTCGCGCCGACATCGATGCCGCGGCTCGGCTCGTCGAGCAGCAGGACCTTGGGTGATGTCATCAGGCCACGCGCGATAACGACCTTTTGCTGATTCCCGCCGCTGAGCGAACTCACGGGCAGACGCCAGTCCGCGACCTTGATCGCGAGCTCACGGATATAGCGCGTGATCGACGACTGTTCGTCGCGCATCCGGATATCGAATCCGTGCGCAAGCGCCTGCAGGCTCGACAAGGTGATATTGCTGCCGATCGACAGCGATTCGAGTAGTCCGTCGGCCTTGCGGTCTTCCGGAATCAAGGCCAGGCCAAGCGCGACCCGCTGCGCGATCGACTTGCCGGCAAGCGGCGTGCCGCCGAGCGTGACGGTGCCGCTTGCGTGCCGATGGCATCCGAGCAGGCACTCGAACAACTCCGAACGGCCCGCGCCCATCAGACCGTAGATGCCGACGATTTCTCCGGCCCGCAAGGTCATCGACACGTGATCGACGAGATAGCCGGCGCCCTTGCGTGGCAAAGACACCGAATCGACGACCAGCACCGGGTCGCCGAGCGTGTGATCGACTGGCCGCGAAAAGTCCTTGGTCTCGCGCCCGACCATTTGACGCACGATCCACGGCACGTCGATGTCTTTCATACGCTGCTGACCCGTGATGTGTCCGTCGCGCAGCACGGTGATGTAGTCACCGATCCGCACGAGCTCTTCGAGCCGGTGCGAGATATAGACGATCCCTACGCCATGCGCCTTGAGCTCGGCGATCACGCGGAACAGCACTTCGACCTCGGCGGCGCTGAGCGCCGAAGTCGGTTCATCGAGGATCAGGATCTTCGCGTCCTGCGCGAGTGCCTTCGCAATTTCAACGATCTGTTGCTGACCGATGCGCAGATCTTCGACGAGCGTGTCGGGCGACACGTTGAGCTCGAGTCGCTCGAGCAGCGCGCGCACGCGTTCACGCTGCGTCGGGGCGTCGATATCGATGCCGCCGCGCGTGATTTCGTGCGCCATGAACACGTTTTCCGCGATCGACAGATTCGGAAACAGGTTGAGTTCCTGAAACACGATGCCGATGCCATGTCGGCGCGCCTCGACGCTGTCGGCGAGCACGACCGCTTCGCCGTCGATCACGATGCGCCCCGTGGTTGGCTGCTCGGCGCCCGCGATGATTTTCATCAGCGTCGATTTGCCCGCGCCGTTCTCGCCGACGAGCACATTGACGGCGGCTCCGCGAACCTGAAAATTGGCGTCCTTGAGCGCGATCGTGCCCGGGTAGACCTTGGTCACGTTTTCGACCGTGAGCAGCACCGGATGATCGAGTGCCGGGGAATCGGCATCGCTCATCGGGTTCGCCGGGTTCGCTGCGTCCGCGCTCATGACTTGTCTCCGAGCGTGACCTCGAGCGGCACCACTTCAGGCGTGTCGCTCATTCCGTCGTTCGTGAACGATCCGACGACCGAGACGCTTTTGCCCTTGAGATCGTTGCGCGGGAGTTTGGCGAGCACATGCGTCGCGGTGTACGCGTTAAGCGCCGTGCCGAACTTCGCGTAGTCGATCTGATTCTTGAAGTCGGTGAATGACACGAAATCCAGCGAGTCGCGCAGCGTCGTGCCCAGCAGGGTCGGTCCGATATCGACGGTCACATCGGCCTTGCCATTGCCCGTCGTATCGACGCCGACCGTGCCCTGGCTCGACGAGACATCGACCGAAACGATCGTGCCCTTCACGCGCGTCGGGAAATTCCACGGCGCGCTTTCGTCCTTGCCGCGATAGCCGTACTTCTTGCCCGCCGCATCGGCGTCGGCACTGATCGCGGTGCGCAATGTCGCATAGTCGGTTGCGCGATGTTCAATGGCTGGCACGACCTTGCTCTGCCAGATCGAGGCGACCATCTTGTTCGCGTTGAAGCCGTCGTCCGTATAGCTGTCGCCGGACTTCGCTGCGTCGGGATCGTTCTTGACCAGCTTGGTCCCATGAACGACCCCGACAATGCAGCAGACCACAACAATACCGGTGGCGAACCAGGTGTAGCGCACACGCCGCTGCGGCGGCGTAGGTGCCGCAAATGAGGAAGTCGACGGCGCTGCGGAATGTGCGTGCTTCATCGTAGCTCTACCGCAACGCAAACATATCGAGCTTGTCGGCGTTGGCCTTCGTGATCAGCGAGCAATTGATGAGCTGCTTCTCAGGCTTGCCGGTCGCACCGCTCTTCAGATAAGCGTCTGCCTGCTCGACTGCCTGCGTCGCCGCGAGCGCGGCTGGCTGAAGCACCGTCGCCTTGATCTCGTCGCGCTTGATCGCATCGCGCACGTCGTTGCTGCCGTCGAAGCCGACGACGATCACGTCGCTACGCTTGGCCGCCTTGAGTGCAGCCGATGCCCCCATGGCCATCGTATCGTTGCCGGCGATCACGCCTTTGAGATCCGGATGGCTCTGGATGATGCTCTCCATGACCTGATACGCCTCCGGCTGGCTCCAGTTGGCCGATTGCCGCGCAACGATCTTCATGTTCGAGAACTGGTCGATCACGTCGTGATACCCCTTCGAGCGGATACCGGCGTTCAGATCGGCTTCGCGGCCGACGAGTTCGACATAGTTGCCCTTCTCGCCCATCGCCTTCACGAACGCACGCGCGCCGAGCTGCGCGCCCTGGTAGTTGTTCGAGACGATCTGCGACACGGCGATACCGGTCGCGTTGATTTCACGATCAATCAGGAACGACGGGATTTTTGCGTCCTTGGCCTTCTGAACAGCGGAGATCGACGCTTCCGAGCCGGCGTTGTCAAGAATGATCGCCTTGGCGCCGCGCGAGATCGCGGTTTCGACCAGGCTCATCTGCTTGTTCGCGTCGTCGTCGTGGACGAGCACGATCGTGTCGTAACCCAGTGCCTTTGCACGCGCGTCGGCGGCGTCGGCTTCGGCCTTGAAGAACGGGTTGTCGTGGGAGGGAGTGATGATCGCGATAAGACCGGCGGCCTGGGCTGCACCGACGGATGAGAACAGGGCGAGTGCGGCCACCGCCGCGACAGCCCAACGGGTCGAGCGCTTCATGTTGTCTCCTGAGTGAGTGCTATGACTGCACTTCCATCACCGCGCGAGCCGCCCGGCAACCCCGCGTGAAATCAGACTGCTCCATGGCCATCGCTTCCGGGCTGGTACTGATGCTGTCATAAGGTCATCACACCAGTCAACGCGATTGAGACAAAGTTAGGGTTTCCGATATCCAGCGTCAGAGCGCGGATCGGATGGCCGAACAAGGCGGGATAGGGGGTGAATTGCGCGAGCCTTTGCAGCGTCGTAAGCGTGCGCGGCTGGCCGGGGTAACGAAACGCCCGGAATCAGAAGGCGTCGAGACGTGAGCGGAAGAACGAGAAGTCGATCAGGCGAGCTTGGATAAACCCGCCCCTGTCGGGCCTGCTCAGGCCCAGAACGAAGCGCGCGGCTTGTCGTTGACCGATTTGACCGGCTTGACCTCGGTATTGCAGCCGTGTCCGGCGACCCGGCGGCACTGGTGCCCCGCCGACGTGGACGGCAGCGCAACCACGGTGATAAACACCGAAGCGCAAAGCGTGGCCGCTGCCACGTGCTGCATATCCCAGCGGGAAAGGGGCTTTAACATGAGGAAAACCAGTCAATCTGTCCGTATGTTTGTGTTTACGTCCGCCGGGCGCCGGACTTTAACTAAACAGTCTTCGAATTACCGGATTTGTAAACTGCAGTGATGGTCAAACGATTTGTCTGAGAAAAAACAGGCGTTCCAATGTGGCCTGCGCAGAAGCGCATTTCCAGACGAAACGGGTCCGGGCAGAAGTCACTACCGGTCCGTCCTGGCGGGCGTTGAAGCAGCATGATTCAGCCGCACGAGTCCGCGCCATGAGTCGCGTGCGGGCGCACGTTCGTGATGACGCGCTTTCCGATCTGCCGCTCGGTTCCAACATCGCGCTCGCTTTATATGTACGCACTGCAGATACATTTTCAACTCAAACCGCTTAGTCTTACCCGATCGCTTTTCGTGTCTGCGCGCTGCCTGCAAAAAAGTCGGACGTCATCGACCCGGATCTCGCGACTCGATCGGTCTCGCCCCCGCACGCTCCCAAGTGCACAGAACGCTCAGCCCCCCCATCGATCAGCGCGTGTCTGTGCGCCACCGAGCACGCCGCGTGATCGCAGCGGGCCGTTCGAACAAAATATCGGTATGCCAGTGCCCGAGGCCGCCGCGTCCCGGCGGGGCCGAACAGATTGTGATCACATGTAAGGTACAAATGCGCGCGGCATGCGCTACCATTGCGACTGACCCGACTGTCCTGGCTCGATTCAATGTCGACTGAAACCGAAAATACGCATCCGCAAAGCGACTTCCTCAATGCCATGCGCAAGGAGCGCAAGACCGTCCAGGTCTATCTCGTGAATGGCATCCGGCTCGTCGGACGCATCGAGTCATTCGATCAGTTCGTCGTCATGCTGCAGACGCCGACCGGCGTCCAGGCGATTTACAAGCGCGCGATTTCGACGGTCCAGCTGGATACGGGGTCGCGCCCCGCACCGCGTCCGCGAGACGACTCGACGAGCGGCAACCCTGTCGTCTCGACACGCAAGCGCCGCCTGACGACCACCCCGCATTCCGAGTAACGACGGGCGCTCGCTAGCGGGCGCGCGAACCCACGCGTCACCCGCGCTCGCTGAAGGCGAGCGCATCATCCGGCCCTTCGGCCACTCCCTAAAGCCTTACTGCGTCAGGAAAATTTCGACGCGACGGTTGCGCGCACGACCGGCCGGGGAACTGTTGTCATCCACCGGATCGGCGTCGCCGCGGCCATCGACCGTCAGCCGTGCAGGATCGACGCCGTGTGCGGTCAGATACTCGGACACGCTGCGCGCCCGATTCTTCGACAGTGCCACGTTGAAGTCCGCGTCACCGCTGTTATCGGAATATCCGACGAGACGCAGGCGAATGTCCTGGTGACGGTTCAGACACTGCGAAAGCTGGTACAGCGAAGGCTGCGTCGCCACCTTGATCGCAGAGCTGCCCTTGTCGAACGAGGCGTCGGCAGGCAGATTGACCTTGAGCGAGCCGTCGTCTTGCGGCGACACGCTGAGGCTGCTACCCGAAGCGCCGGAGGCCAGCTCGGTCTTGATCGCTTGCCACGGATCTTTGGGCGCCGCGGGCTTGGCAACCGCGACCGGCTCCTTTTGTGTGCCGAACATCGAGCAGGCGCCAAGCAGCGCAGTGACGACCGCCACCACTCCCATGCGCGAAAGCGTGTTCCCCAAGACCGTTTCTCCGTTGTTCTACGTTGACCGGCCGTATGACGCAGTGCGCGCCGTGGCCCCCTGCTGCCGGGGCAGCAAAAAAACGCGGCCTATTTTGACACCGGGAAACGAATTAGGAAACGTGCGCAGCGAAATGGGCGGGCGCAAATAAAAAGCCGTCCCCGGCCTGAAGACCGGGGACGGCGGCGAAACAAGGGGTGTCGGGGTCGTCGGCGCGAGTCGGGTCGGTCACCCGGCATCGCTGCCTGCGACGGGACACCCCTGTGAACCCGACTCGGTGGAAAACGGTGTGCTGCGGACTATCCCTCGCGAAACGCCATGCGACGGATCAGCCGACAAGTCGTACCGCCTCGGCCTCTATCAGGTTCGACACAGAGTGGCGACGCGCTCAGTGATGTTTGTCTTCGCGCTTGATGTCCTTTTTCACCTCTTCCTTGGCATCGCCATAATTTGCCTGGGTTTTGCCGACAGCCTGTTGAAGGTCACCCTTCAGTTCGCGGGCCGGATTGTTGGTTACCTTGCCCACTGCCTCGTTGACCTTGCCCTTGACTTGTTCAACACGGCCATGCGTTTGATCCTTGTTCATGATTCGCTATCTCCTGTTTGACAAGCCCGCAACATTGCGCGGCATGGTTCAAAGTGTGCAGCTTTCGTACCGCCGTTCGTAGTCTCGTCAGTCGGAATCGTGTGTAGGACGTTGCCTGCATTCCCTTACAAACCAGGCAATTTGTACGTATAGACTTCATCGTGCGAGTGCGATGGCGATTATTTTCCGGTTTATTGCTTCATCACTGGGCGTTTTGACGTGCTGGCTCCAAAGGTTTGTCAAACCTGACCTAGAATCCATTCAAGCCCTATTGAACGTTGCGCTTCGCGAATTAGCGCGGAATCAGGCATAGCGAGCCACTATCCTGGCCCGTGGATCCGCGCTGCGGGGATTCCGGGCAGCTGCGTCCCGGGCACAGACCGCGAGGCATCAGCGCGGGCACATGACTTGCAATTGCACGCTCGATTCGCGACTTCCCGTCGAGGCACTCTTGACAGACCGCCGCAACGCAACGTCGCTTCAGGCGAGCCTGTCCGGCGCCCTGTTAGCGATTCGAACCCGACCGTTCCTGCCACGCTGGACCGCTTTTGCGTCCACCCTCGTGCTCGCGCTGTGCCTCGGCGCTTGCGCGACCCGGCCACCCGTCACCGCCTTTCACCGCGACGCATCGTTCGCGATTCCGCAGAGCATGCCGACGCATATTGGCGACGCGCTTGCCGCGCGCGAGGTCGCGCACCCTGGCGTCAGCGGCTATCGGCTGCTTCGCACCGGCTCGGCAGCGCTTCAGGCCCGTCTTGCACTCGCGAACGCCGCGCAGCGCACGCTGGACTTGCAGTACTACATCGCCGACGAAGACGACACCGGCAAGCTCGTGCTCGAAGCCGCGCTGCGCGCCGCCGATCGCGGAGTGCGCGTACGCATGCTGATCGACGATCTGAACTTCAAGGATCTCGACAACATCATGCTCACGCTGAACAACCACAAGAACATCGAGATCCGCGTGTTCAACCCGTTCGCGACCGCCGACGAAGGGATGTTTGCGCGAGTCGGCAACGCGATGACCGACCTCGACACGCTGGATCGGCGCATGCACAACAAGGCCATGATCGTCGACAACCAGATTGCGGTCGTCGGCGGGCGCAATATCGGCGACGAATATTTCGACGCGAGCCCCAATCTCGTTTTCCGCGATCTCGACGTGATCGTCGCCGGTCCACTGGTCTCGGGTGTTTCGGCGAGCTTCGACGAGTTCTGGAACAGCGACGAGGCCTATCCGCTCCATGCGCTGAACAACACGTCGATCGATCAGGCGGACATCGACAAGGTCCGCAAAGACCTCGGCGAGCACTGGCAGAAGGAGTTTGCCGACACCCACGACAAACCCCTGTATCAATCGTCGATATCGGACCAGCTGACACGGGAAGCGATCGGGCTTGTGTGGGCCCCTGGCGAGTTGCGCGTCGACCACCCCGAGAAGATCGAAGGCGATCCCGACTATGAGAGCCCGCCGGCGCGCAGACTCGGAGAACTGGTGCGCGGTGCGCACACGTCGGTCGATCTCATTTCCCCGTATTTCGTGCCGCACGACCACGGTGTCGAAACAATCCGTACGTTAAGCGCACAGGGTGTGCACTTCAGGATTCTGACGAACTCGCTGGCATCCACCGACGCGGTCGCCGTCCACGCCGGCTACAGCCCCTATCGCAGGCCGCTGCTCGAGGCGGGTGTCGAGCTCTACGAGTTGAAGCCGGTTCAGACCGACGTCCATGTCGGTGGGCTGATGGGATCGGAATCGCGTGCTAGCCTTCACGCGAAGGCCTATGTCATCGACCGGCAAATCGCCGTGATCGGATCGATGAACCTCGACCGGCGCTCCATCGGCCTGAACACGGAGCTCACGGTCGTGATTCACTCGCCGGTCATCGCGGGGGAGGTCGAGGAAGTCTTCGAGCGGGCGATTTCGCCGCGCACGAGCTATCGCGTCATGCTCGCGTCGCAGGCCGAAGCCGCACAGTTGATTCCGCCCGGCTTATCGCCGTCGTCACTGGTCTGGATCACGGAAGACAACGGCACGCGCCGGACCTATAACACCGACCCGGATGCGGGATTGTGGCGCAATATCGAGACCGGGATATTCTTCGTGCTGCCGGTCAAGAACCAGCTCTGAGCCGCTCAAAGCGGCGCGAGCCGCGCGGCCTCGATGTGCGAACCCGCGCGCCCCTGGACCCGTCGGCGACCGACCATCCAGGTGACCTGCCCCCCTGCGTCCAGTGCCTTTTTTGTGGAGTGCCAGTCCGATGTCTGAAGCCAACCGTTTCGAACGCGATACGTTCGGTGAAATCGCTGTGCCCAGCGCCCGCTTGTGGGGCGCGCAAACGCAACGCTCCCTGCAGAATTTCAAGATCTCGACCGAAAAGCAGTCGCCCGAACTGATCCACGCGCTCGCGGTGATCAAGCGCGCAGCCGCCGAGGTCAACCGCTCGCTCGGCGTGCTGGCCGACGACAAGGCGCATGTGATCATCGACGCGGCCCAGGAAGTGATCGACGGCAAGCACCCCGATGAGTTTCCGCTGGCGGTCTGGCAGACGGGCTCGGGCACGCAGACAAACATGAACCTCAACGAGGTCATCGCGAATCGCGCAAGCGAGTTGCTGGGCGGCGAGCGCGGCGAATCGCGGCTTGTGCACCCGAACGACGACGTCAATCGCGGTCAGTCGTCGAACGACGTGTTTCCGACGGCCATGCACGTCGCCGCCGCGCAAGCGATGGCCAAGCGCCTGGTCCCTGCCCTCAAGAATTTGCACGATACGCTCGCGGCCAAATCGCGGGCCTTCACCGACATTGTCAAGATCGGCCGCACGCACCTTCAGGACGCCACGCCGCTGACGCTGGGCCAGGAGTTCTCGGGCTATGTCGCCCAGCTTGAACAAGGCATTCGCCATGTCGAGTCCGCCCTGCCCCACCTGTACGAACTCGCGCTCGGCGGCACGGCTGTGGGTACGGGTCTGAACGCGCACCCCGAATTTGCGGGAAAGGTTGCGACGGAAATCGGCAAGCTTACCGGGCTGCCGTTCGTCACGGCTCCCAATAAGTTCGAGGTCATGGCGGCCGCCGATGCGCTCGTATTCGCGCATGGCGCGCTCAAGACGGTCGCTGCGAGTCTGATGAAGATCGCGAACGATGTGCGCTGGCTGGCGAGCGGTCCGCGTTGCGGGCTCGGCGAGCTGTCGATTCCGGAAAACGAGCCGGGCAGCTCGATCATGCCGGGCAAGGTCAACCCGACGCAATCGGAAGCCGTCACGATGTTGTGCTGCCAGGTGTTCGGCAACGATGCGGCGGTCAACTTCGGCGGCGCGAGCGGCAATTTCGAGCTCAACGTGTTCCGGCCGATGATTGCGCACAACGTGCTGCAATCGATCCGCCTGCTCACGGACGGCGCGCAAAGCTTCAACGATCATTGCGCGATCGGCATCGAGCCGAATCGTGCGCGCATCGACTCGCTGCTCAATGAATCGCTGATGCTGGTGACGGCCCTCAATCCGCACATCGGCTACGACAAGGCCGCGAAGATTGCGAAGAAGGCCCACAAGGAAGGCACGACGCTCAAGGCTTCAGCACTTGAGCTGGGCTTTGTTACGGAAGCCCAGTTCGATGAGTGGGTGAAGCCCGAGCAGATGGTGGGCAAGCGCGGGTAAGCAACAGTGCGATGGCGCGGGAAAAACGCCCGCGCTTACACCTTGCCCGTCGTCACCTCGTCGGGTTTCATTTCGACGATGGCGTCGAGGGCCGCGCGCACATCGTGTGCGTAGCGTGCGAGGCGCTTTTGTTCGTCGGTCTTCGGTTCAAACGCGGGCACGGGCATCGGACGGCCGTTGCTGTCGACGGCCACGAACACGACCAGACAGTCCGTCGTCATTTCGAGTTCGCCTTCCTTCGGGTCGCCTGCGTGCACTGACACGTGGATATGCATGCTCGTGCGTCCCGTCGCGACGATCTTCGCGCGCAGCTCGACGAGGTTGCCGACATGCACGGGCCGGCGAAAGCGGATATTGCCAACGCTGACCGTCACGGCGTAACGGCCCGACCACATCGCCGCGCACGCATAGCCCGTTTCGTCGATCCACTTCATCAGCGCACCGCCGTGCACCTTGCCGCCGAAATTCACGGACGAGGGTTCGGCGAGAAAGCGGAAAGTCGTTTCCGAGCGGTCGAGGATCGTCTGGCGCGGCAGCGCGCTTTTTGCGGCGTCGGGCGAACTTTGTTGTTGCTGCTCGTCGGCTTGGGTCATGCGGGGCTCCGGTGAGGATGTGGCTTGTTATTTACGTGTGACGGCAACGCCCTCGTCGATGACGCCGTACGCTGTGACGTTGCCGGTCGGCACGGCGGCGCTGTCGCCACCCGCCCCGCCCTGCGCACACGCAGCAAAAAACGTGGCGACGGTGCCTGCAGCCAGCGCTGCAAGCGCGATTCGGATCAGTCTTGCCTTCATGATGGTGTCCTGCTGGTGTCCTGCCGGTGTCCTGCCTGAAGACGGTCGGCGATGAGCGGCCATTCTAGCGCGCACCCATGCGCTGCCTCAGTTCGGTCGATTCGATGTGAATGCGCCGGCAGATTCGCTGGCGTCACGTCGTCGCGGTCATTCAGCCCGGCGACGTCATGAAGGACGCGCGCCGCGCCATCGCTTCAAGCTATCACCGCGTTCAGGCCGAGGCTTCCTGGCGAATGAAATGCTCGCGGTAGTACTTGAGCTCGTCGATCGACTCCTGAATATCGGCGAGTGCGGTATGTGCGCCGCGCTTCGTAAAGCCCTTGAGCAACGCGGGCTGCCAGCGACGGCACAATTCCTTGAGCGTGCTGACGTCGAGATTGCGATAGTGAAAGAAGCTTTCGAGCGCCGGCATATGACGCGCCATAAAGCGGCGGTCCTGGCAGATCGAATTGCCGCACATCGGCGATTTGTTCGGCGGGACGTATTGATTGAGGAACGTCTTCAGAATCTCGATCGCCTGCGTCTCGTCGATCGTGGACGCCTTCACGCGGTCAATCAGACCCGAACGGCCGTGCGTATTCTTGTTCCAGTCATCCATCGCGTCGAGCACGGCGTCGGATTGATGAATGGCGATCACCGGGCCTTCGACAGCGTTCGCGAGCTGCGAATCGGTCACGACGACCGCGATTTCGATGACCCGGTCGTTGTCGGGATCGAGCCCCGTCATTTCCATGTCGACCCAGATCAGGTTCAGTTCATTGCGCACGAGCGTCTGCGGCGTACCGGCAGCGTTCGAATCGGGAGTGGCAATCGGGTCGGTCTGAGGCGTGATGTCCATGGGGTGCGCAAGGGTGGAATTCAATCGTCTGCGCGGCCGCGAGAATGCGGCGCGCCGCAACAACTTATAATTGTCGCATAGCTCTTTCGAGCCCTTTCGAACGGAATCCCGGGCAATGTTGACTTATCTCTTCGTGATCGCGCTGCTGGCGATGGTCGCGACCAAACTGTGGCTCGCCTCGCGTCAGGTTCGCTTCGTCTCAGCGCATCGCGGCGCGGTTCCAGGTCGTTTTACGCAGACCATCTCCCTCGAATCCCATCAACGCGCGGCGGATTACACGGTCGCGAGGACGCGCCTGACGATGGTCGAAATCGTCGTGGGTGCGGTGCTGCTGATCGTGCTGACGCTCCTCGGCCTGCTGCAGTGGCTCAATACGGCCATCACGGGTTGGCTCGGGCACGGTCTGGTCGCACAGCTGGTGCTCATCGCGGCGGTCGGGATCATCACGAGTCTCGTCGACCTGCCGTTCGAGTACTACCGCCAGTTCGTCGTCGAAGCGCACTTCGGCTTCAATCGCATGACACGCAAGTTGTTTGTCATCGACCTGCTCAAGACGGTCGCGCTCGGCGTGGCGCTCGGCTTGCCGCTCGTCGCTGCCGTGCTCTGGCTCATGGGGCGTGCGGGCGCGCTCTGGTGGCTCTGGGCGTGGGCGTTGTGGGTCGGCTTCAATTCGCTGGTGCTCGTGCTGTATCCGACCGTCATCGCGCCGCTGTTCAATAAATTCGAGCCGCTCGACGACGCGTCGCTGCGCCAGCGCATCGAATCGCTGATGGCGCGCTGCGGTTTCGCGGCCAAGGGTCTGTTCGTGATGGACGGCAGCCGTCGCTCGGCGCACGGCAATGCCTATTTCACAGGCTTCGGCGCCGCCAAGCGCATCGTGTTCTTCGACACGCTGTTGTCGAGGCTCAGCGGTGACGAGATCGAAGCCGTGCTCGCGCATGAACTGGGTCATTTCAAGCGCAAGCACGTGCTCAAGCGCCTCGTCGTGACCTTCCTGATCAGCCTCGCCCTGCTTGCCCTGCTCGGCTGGCTCGTGCAGCACGTGTGGTTCTATACGCAACTCGGCGTCGAGCCGTCTCTCGCAGGCGGCAATGATGCGCTGGCACTGGTGCTGTTTTTCCTCGTGCTGCCGGTCTTCGTCTTCTTTGTCAGCCCGCTGGGCAGCCTGACGTCGCGTAAGCACGAGTTCGAAGCCGATGCCTTCGCGGCAGGTCACACACGCGCCGAGGATCTCGTCAGCGCCCTCGTCAAGCTCTATCAGGACAATGCGTCGACCCTGACGCCCGACCCGATCTATACGGCGTTCTATTACTCGCATCCCCCGGCCTCGCAGCGCATCGACCGCCTGCTGTCGCACGCATGACGCGCCCGGGCAAGGCTTCGCGCGCAGCGGGCGCGCGCGCATCGGCGGGCATCGGCTCGGCCGGCGGCAGTGGCAAAACGGGCATCGAGCAAGGCTGCGTGATCGCTTCGCACGGACGCCATTATCTTGTGGCCCCGACCGACGGGAGCGTGCCGATCCAGTGCTTTCCGCGCGGCAAGCGCAGCGAAATGGCGGTGGGCGACCAGGTGACGTTCGAGCGTCAATCGGCTGACCAGGGCGTGATCGTCGAGATCCTGACCCGGCGCAATCTGCTGTTTCGCTCGGATCAGTTCAAGTCGAAGCTGTTCGCCGCGAACCTCGACCAGATGGTGATCATGCTCGCGACCGAACCCTGGTTCAGCGAAGATTTGCTCGGGCGTTCACTCGTCGCGGCAGAGGCCAGCGGTATCGCACCGGTGATCGTGCTCAACAAGGCCGATCTGCCCGATGCACTCGCCGCGGCGCGCGAGCGGCTCGAGCCTTACGCCGCACTCGGCTATCCGGTCATCGAGGTCTCGGTCAAGACGCGCCCCGATGAAGCGATCGCGCTGATCGGCGAGCAGCTCAAGGAGCGATCGAGCGTGCTGCTCGGTCAATCGGGCATGGGGAAGTCGACGCTCGTCAATCTGCTCGTGCCAGGCGCGGATGTCGCGACACGAGAGATTTCCGCGGCACTCAACAGCGGGCGCCATACGACGACGTTTACACGGCTCTATACCCTTCCCGATGGCGGCTCGTTAATCGATTCGCCGGGCTTCCAGGAGTTCGGGCTTCACCACCTGAGCGAAGGCATGCTCGAGCGCGCGTTTCCGGAGTTTCGGCCGCGGCTTGCGGATTGCAAGTTCTATAACTGCCATCATCTGCACGAACCGGGCTGCGCAATTCTCGAAGCCGTCGACAAGGGTGAAATCGCTGCGTCACGGCATGCGCTGTATGCGCAGCTCGTGCACGAGTCGAGTCAGATCGTGCGCTGATTACACCCAGAGTGCGATCGACAGCATCAGGAGCAGCAGCATCCAGAGGATGACCGCGCGCCAGACCAGCCCGATCGCGGACTGCAGCGTGCGCGGCGTGCAGTCCTCGCCCACAGGCAGCAGTCCCGCATCGCCGGAATCGAGCGCCTCGACGCTCGTGACTTCCGCGAGCGGACCGGTCAGGCGTGCACCCAGTGCGCCACTGCCGGCAGCCAGCAAGACGCCGTCATTCGGGTCCGGCCACTGGCGCGCGTAATTGCGCCACGAGTAGATGGCGTCTTCGAAGTTGCCCACGATCGCGAATCCCATGGCCGTCAGACGCACGGGCACCCAGTCGATCACAAAGAACGCCTGACGCGCGAAGTTCGAAAACGGTCCGCTTCGACCCGCGTCGGGATCCGCCCAGGCGCGCGCGAGAAACTCGGCGACGCGGTACAGCACCGCACCCGCCGGACCGATCGGCACCAGAAACCAGAAAAACACGCCAAATACGTGACGATGCGACGCAACGACGGCGTGAATCAACGTGTGCCGTACGATTTCACTGACCGGCATATCAAGCGTTTCAAGACCCGTCCACTCCTGGAGAATCTCTCTCGCACGCGGAACGTCATCATTATTTAATGCGACGTGAATATCCGTGAAATAGTGGCTGAATTGCCGGAATCCCAGCGTGAAATAAACGACAGCGACGTTCCAGATAAACGCGAGTGCGAAATTGATCCGGTACAGCACAAAATAAATAATGCCGGTCGCAAGCGTCCACGGCAGCACGACGCCGAGCCATGCGAGCACGCCATGCTTGGTCTTGCCTGCATCCACGCCCTGTGCCGCGCTCTCGGCGTGCAGCCGCAGCAGACGGGCAACGGGGTTTTCCAGCGATACGGCGCGGAGTTGTTCGAGAACGAGCGCAAGCAATACGGAAAAGAAGGTCATGCGGCCAGCCGTTTATGTCGTTGTGCGGGTAAACATAGCACAGGGCCAGAGCACACCATCAGGCGGACAGAAAGCGATACAAATTGCGCAGCATGGTTGCCGTCGCGCCCCAGATGAAGTAGACCCCACCGTCCTCGCCTGCGCGTGGATACGGCATCGAGAAAAAACGCCGATTGCCGGTTTCATAACGAAACTCGCGCGTTTCGTGTTTGGCCGGATTCATCAGGAACGAAAGCGGGACTTCGAAAATCTCCGCCACTTCGGCGTCGTCGGCCGACACGGTAAAAGGCGGGTGCACGAGTGCGACAACCGGGGTGACGCGATAACCGGTGACCGTGATCATTTCCGGCAAATGACCGAGTACTTCAACGTGAGAAGCATCCAGGCTCACTTCTTCCTGTGCCTCGCGGAGCGCCGTCGCGACGATGTCCCGGTCGCCCGGCTCGACGCGACCGCCCGGAAAGCTGATCTGACCCGCGTGGTCGGTCAGGTGTGCGGCGCGCAGCGTCAGCAGCACCGTCAGCGCGTCGTGGCGCGTCACGAGCGGCACGAGCACCGCGGCGGCGCGCGGCTCGCCCTTGGTGACGAAAGGCGCCGGCTCGCGCGGCTCGGGTTCCCACGCGCGCTGCTCCCGAAAGCGGCTGCGCAATGCGGCGGCGGTCAGCCGCTCATCGGACACGGCGGGCAGCGCGTGATCGATGCCGATGACAGGGAGGAGTTCGGGGTCAAACAGTGGGCGAGCCATGCTGAATACGCGTCAATGCCAGTATTGTGATGCACGGCGTCGCTGGCTTCAGCGAGTGGCCGTCCAGTCAGGGCGCGCGCGGTGTTTCGCCGCAGCCATAAAAAAAGCACCCCGAAGGGTGCTTTCTTCCGACTGGATTACGCTTCCGCGCGATCCTTCGTCGTGAGCTTTTCCTTGATCCGTGCCGACTTGCCCGAGCGATCGCGCAGGTAGTACAGCTTTGCACGACGCACATCGCCACGACGCTTGACGACGATGCTCGCGAGCAACGGGGAATAGGTCTGGAAGGTCCGTTCGACGCCTTCGCCCGACGAAATCTTACGGACGATAAACGACGAGTTCAGGCCGCGGTTACGCTTTGCGATGACCACGCCTTCATAGGCCTGGACGCGCTTGCGGTTACCTTCGACCACGTTCACGCTGACGATCACCGTATCGCCGGGGGCGAACGACGGGATCACCTTATCGCCGAGCGAACGTGCGATCTCTTCCTGCTCAAGCTTTTCAATCAGATTCATCACTGACTCCTGGATCCATCATGCCGGCGTTGATGCCTTGTTGAGCCGCCAGGCGGCTACTTGCTTCAGTGGCCCCGGTAGAGGATGGGTTTGCATCGGGTGCCACTTTTGTGACACCCCCTTGTTGCGCCCCGGTCGATGCAGCCTGACCGAGACTGGCGAGCCATGCCTCATCGGCACGGCTCAACGTTCTGTTCCTGCGCGCTGCCTTGATCAGATCAGGCCGCTTCGCGAGCGTATTGGCGAGCGCCTGTTGGCGACGCCATTTTTCGATCTCGGCGTGATTGCCGCCGAGCAAGACGTCCGGTACCCGCACGCCTTCATATTCCTCGGGCCGTGTGTAGTGCGGATGATCAAGCAGTCCGTCGACAAAACTATCCTGTACAGCAGACTGCGCATCATTGAGCACACCCGGCAACAGCCGGATCACGGCGTCCATCAGGGCCATCGCGGGCAATTCACCGCCCGACAAGACGAAATCCCCAAGGCTCACTTCTTCGTCGACGCATCGCTCGACCAAGCGCTGATCGATCGCTTCATAGCGACCGCACAGCAAGACGAGCCCAGGCTCTGCCGCAAAGCGCATTACGCGTTGATGCGTCAGCGGCGCGCCTTGCGGCGACATCAGCAGCACGCGCGGCTTCGACACACCTGCCGCAGCTTGCGCAGCCTTCGCCGCGCCGATCGCGTCTTCGAGCGGACGGGCCAGCATGACCATGCCGGGACCTCCGCCGTACGGCCGATCGTCAACGGTCCGGTAGTTGTTCGTCGTGAAATCGCGCGGATTCCATGTGCGCAGCGCAAACCGCTGCTGCTTGACCGCGCGGCTCGTGATGCCGTAGTCGGTCAATGCGCCGAACATTTCCGGAAAGAGCGTGACGACATCGAACTGCATCGCGCTCCCCGTCTGTGGATCGTGACTAATAATCGAGGCCCCAGTCGACGACGATTTGCCGTGCTTCGAGGTCCACGTTGCGTACGTACGCGTCGACAAACGGGATCAGACGTTCCTCGGATGCCGGCGCATCATCGCTCGTGGCAACGCGCATGACTGCGTGTGCGCTGTTGTCGATCATGCCTACGACTTTGCCGAGTGACTGGTTATCGGCATTCACCACCGACAGACCGATCAGATCGACCCAGTAAAACTCGTCCTTCGACAGCTTCGGGAAGTCCGTGCGGCGCACGTGCACCGTCGAACCTTTTGCAGCGAGCGCCTGGTCGCGATCAGCGAAACCGCCGAGATGCGCGACGACACTGCCGCTATGCGACTTGGCCTGACCGACCGCGTAAGCGCGGAGCGGTCCGTTCGACGTGCCGGTGGCATTCACCGGCTTGCCGGGGGACGCCAGACGCGGCGCGAGCCACCAGTGCTTCGCGCGGACCATGGCGTCGCCGCCTTGCCCTTCGGTCGCGTGAGGCTGGATCTTGACCCAGCCTTTAACGCCGTACGCATCGACGATCACGCCGACTTCAATCAGATCGTCAGGCAGCGCGGCCGCTTCGAGCGAGCCCGCCTCTGCCTCACCGGCCTGATCGCGATCGACCGGAGTCTGATCCGCGACCTTGCGCCGGGCGAAATTGCCGAACGTGGCCAAACGCAAGCCCCGTTTTAAAACTTAAGCAGCTGCAGCCGGCGTAGCCGCTTGCGATTGCTTGACCAGACGTGCGACCGTTTCCGACAGTTGTGCGCCCGTGCCCGTCCAGTACGTCAGACGGTCTTGAGCGATACGCAGGGCTTCACCCTTTTGAGCAACCGGGTTGTAGAAGCCGAGCTTCTCGATGAAACGGCCGTCGCGGCGGTTGCGCGAGTCGGTCACAACGATGTTGTAGAACGGGCGCTTCTTGGCGCCGCCGCGTGCGAGACGGATGATGACCATACAGAATCCTTGGGGAGATCAGAAGTGATCGAATACGGAAACCGCGGAGTATAACTTGAAACCTCCGACCGAACAAACACTTACCCCGGGCAAACACGGTTTTTTTGTGTGAAACCGGCAACTTGCGGCCGAAAACCGGGGCGCGACGCACAGCCCCCTGCGGCGCGCTCTTCACGATCGCCGCTCCGCTGCAGCGTACAATGCGTGCCGCCGCGACGCGCTTGCGCCGTGTTGTTCCAGTCGAGTTGCGTATTCCGTTCCCGCACCTCGCCCGCTCCTTTTCGTTCGCCCGCTCGCTTGCCGTCCATGTCCAGCACGCTTTCCCAGCCGTTCAAGAACAAGACCCTGACCGCCGCCCTGGCCTTTTTGCTCGGCTGGATCGGCGCGCATCGCTTCTATTTGCGTGGCAAGTCCGACCGCTACGGCTGGCTGCATATCGTCGGGTCGACGCTCGGGCTTGCAGGCGCCTGGCTCATGTGGACCAGCCACCAGAGCTCGATCGCCGGATGGGTGCTCAGCACGATCGGTTGCGTATCGGTGCTGGCCGGCTTTCTCGCCGCGATCGTCTACGGCCTGCGCCCTGACGAGCGCTGGGACGCGCAGTTCAATGCCGGGTCGACGCGCCGCAGCCGCTCTGGGTGGACGGTCGTGCTTATCGTGATCTTTGCGCTGTTTATCGGCGCGGGTTACCTGATGAGCGGCCTCGCCTATACCTTCCAGACGTACTTCGAGCACACCACCGCGAACGAAGCGGATTGACCCATCGCGGAAGGTCCGTTGCGCCAGGGCGACTAGAACAGACGCAGCTGCGGCGAAAGCTGCGAGTCGCTCGGCACCTCGCCGTCGCCCGGCTGCGCGCCGGGACCTGCCGTGTGCTGGAACTGCTTCCCTCGCACGTTCGGGGTGGGTCGCGCAATCGCCGGCCGCTCGAATAGCGACATGTCCATCGCGCCACGCCGCCGCTCGTTCATCCCGTATCGCTTGACCGCCTGACCAAACCGCTGGCGGATCAACTCGGCCCAGAGGCCGGTGCCCTTCATTCGCGTCGCGAACGAGGCGTCGTAATTCTTCCCGCCACGCATTTCGCGTACACGCCCCATCACACGCTCGGCGCGGTCGGGAAAGTGCGTCTGCAGCCACTGCTCGAACAGCGGTGACACCTCCCACGGCAGCCGAAGCACGATATAGCTCGCCGCTGTCGCGCCCGCGTCGCGACACGCCTCCACAACACGCTCCAGATCGGGCTCGGTCACGAACGGGATCACCGGCGCGATCGACACCGCAACCGGAATGCCGGCGTCAGCAAGCGCTCGAATCGTTTTCAGACGGCGCGCCGGCGCTGCGGCGCGCGGCTCGAGCGTGCGTGCGATCACGGGATCGAGCGTCGTAATCGTGATCGCCGCCGAAAACAGATTCCGCTCCGCCATCGGTGCGAGCAAATCGATATCGCGCTCGATCAACGACGATTTGGTGATCGATGCAAACGGATGGGCCGCCCGGCTCAGCACCTCGATCACGTCTCGCGTGATGCGCCGTTCGCGCTCGATCGGCTGATAAGCATCCGTCGCCACGCCCAACGCGATCGCCTCAGGCTGGTAAGTCGGCTTCGCGAGTTCGCGCTCCAACAGTTCGGCCGCGTTGACCTTTGCGTAGATCTGGCTTTCGAAATCGAGTCCGGGAGACAGCCCGAGATAGCTGTGCGTGGGTCGGGCAAAGCAGTAGATGCATCCGTGCTCACAGCCGCGATACGGGTTTAACGAGACATTGAACGGGATATCGGGCGACTGGTTCCGCGTGAGGATGCTCTTCGCCCGCTCGTCGAACACCTGCGTTTTCAACGCCGGAGCTTCGTCACCCTCTTCGTCCTGACTCCAACCGTCATCGAAGGCCCGGCGCTCATCGACTTCATAGCGTCCCTGGACGTTGACGACCGCGCCGCGGCCCTTGCGCGCCATCAGCGGACGCTCGACGATCGGCGCCTCACCGGGGAGATTGGGGTCCGCCCGATCCACATCGGGTCGCGGCGGCATATCGGAAGCGGGTTTGCGCGGAATCATGGCAGCGGGCATCGTGAGGCGATCGAGATGCGACGCGCCGTCGGACTTGACGCGCATCACATTCGAATACTGTATAAACATACAGTACACCACCGTGTTGCATCTCGCCAGCCTCGCGTGAGTCCGATTTCCGGCAGGGCCGAATTGTGAAAGGGAAGCCTTGCGCGCAGGCCTCTGCTGCTTGCGCCTACGCCCTACTCGCCGATCGAGATCTCCAGCGTTTCCTTGATTTCTTCCATCACGACATAGCTTTTGGACTGCACCGCGCCGGGCAATTGCAGAAGCATATCGCCAAGCAATTTTCGATAGTCGCCCATCTCCCGAATCCGCGCCTTGATCAGGTAGTCGAAGTCACCCGAGACGAGATGGCACTCGAGCACCTCGGGAATCTTCGCGACCTCGCGCCGGAACATCTCGAACATGCTGCCGTTCTTGTGATCGAGCGTGATCTCGACAAACACCAGCAGCGTCGCCCCAAGCTGCGCCGGGTTCACCCGCGCGTAGTAGCCCGTGATCACGCCATCGCGCTCCATGCGCTTGACGCGCTCGATGCATGGTGTGAGCGACAGCCCGATCTGCTCGGCCAGCTCCTTCATCGCCATGCGCCCATCGCGTTGAAGCAGACGCAGGATCTTGTGGTCGATCTTGTCGAGGGTCCGGACAGGCTGGCGCTGTGTTCTCATGATTTTTCACCAAATATCGTTTTTGTACAGAAACCTTTACTGCCTGAACCTCAATACCATAGCAGCATCTGCTGGCAATCAGTGCCTTTTCGCGACTTGATCCGGTCGAGCGACGCGAAGCCCGCTTCAACCGCCCTGTCCCGCCAGCTCCGCGCTCATTGAGCGACCGATTCCTTATTTTTAGTTTGGGTAGACGGCGTATGAAGATCCTGATCCTTGGCAGCGGTGTGGTGGGCACAACAAGCGCGTACTATCTCGCGCGTGCGGGCCATGACGTCACGGTCATCGACCGTCAGGATGGTCCGGCGCTCGAAACGAGCTTCGCCAACGCCGGACAAATCTCGCCGGGCTACGCAGCGCCGTGGGCCGCACCGGGCGTGCCGCTCAAGGCCATCAAGTGGATGTTCGAAAAGCATGCGCCGCTCGCCGTCCGCCCCGACGGTTCGCGCTTCCAGCTGCAATGGCTGTGGCAGATGCTCAGCAACTGCACGACCGACCGCTATGCCGTCAACAAGGCACGCATGGTTCGTCTTGCTGAATATAGCCGCGATTGCCTGCAGCAACTGCGCGCCGACACCGGCATCTCGTATGAAGGTCGTCAGGGCGGCACGCTGCAACTGTTCCGCAGCGACGCACAACTCGAAGGCGCGGCCAAGGATATCGCCGTGCTCGAAGACGCCGGTGTGCCGTACGAACTGCTGATGCCGGACGAACTGGCCAAGGCGGAGCCCGCGCTGGCGAACGTGAAGCACAAGCTCACCGGCGGACTGCGTCTGCCCAACGACGAAACCGGCGATTGCCAGCTGTTCACGCGTCGCCTCGCGGCGATGGCGGAAGCGCTCGGCGTGAAGTTCCGTTATGGCGTGTCGATCGATGCACTCGAAGTCGCGAGCGGCCGCATCTCGGGCGTGCGCTGCGGCGAAGAGACGCTGCGTGCGGACTCGTACGTGGTTGCCCTTGGCTCGTTCTCGACGCAGCTGTTGAGCAAGATCGTGAAGATCCCCGTGTATCCGCTCAAGGGCTATTCGATTACGGTGCCGATCGTCGACGCATCGAATGCGCCGATTTCGACCGTGCTCGACGAAACGTACAAGATCGCCGTGACGCGCTTTGATGACCGGATCCGCGTCGGCGGCATGGCCGAAGTCGTCGGCTATAACCGCGACCTCAACCCGGCGCGTCGCGGGACGCTCGAAATGGTCGTCAACGACCTGTTCCCGGGTGCGGGTAATACGGCGGAGGCTTCATTCTGGACGGGCCTGCGTCCGATGACGCCGGACGGCACGCCGATCGTCGGCAAGACCAGCCTGCCGAACCTGTTCCTGAACACCGGCCACGGCACACTCGGCTGGACGATGTCGTGCGGTTCGGGTCAGTTGCTCGCCGACCTGATGTCGGGTCGCCGTCCCGCGATTCAGTCGGATGATCTGTCGGTATCGCGCTACCTCAAGGGCGGCGATCGCGCATGGCGCCCGGCTTACGCAGGCGCTTAAGCCGCTCGGGTGTGCCGTCGATCGACGGCACCTCGGATCCGCAAGCAACGCGTACAAAAAGCAATCCCCGCAGGCTTTCCAGCGTGCGGGGATTTTTTTTGCTGGCGCTTCAGCGAATCGTCAGCGTCGGCTGAAGGTGACCTCTTGTTGCGAGGTTCGACTGCGACGCATGGCTCAAGCGGGACGCATCGTACGAAGTCCAGGCATCGCACGGGTACCGGACGACGGCCCGGCACCCGCGCGAATCAAGTCGCGACGGGGCGAACCCGGTCAAAACGCTTCGACGCTTTGCGCGAGCCACTGGTCCTGCCCCGCGGTCTCCACGACCGACGCAGCGATGCCAGGCGCCTGCGACAGGATATGGCTTGCATAGAACGCTGCCGTGGCGATCTTCGTTGCGCTGAACGACGGATCGTTGGCGCGCTTCGCGTCGGCGGCGATCATGGCGCGCGCCATCTGCCACCCACCGAGCACAATGCCCGCGAGCTTCAGGTACGGCACGCTGCCCGCAAACACCGCGTTCGGATCCGACTTCACGTGGGCAACGACATAGTCAACTACAGTCGATAACGCTTCGCGTCCTGCGGCAAGATGCTTGCGCATCGCTTCGTAGGCTGCCCCATCGTCAGCTGCCTTCGCGCGAGTGGCCAACGCGGCCTCGGTCTCGCCGATGGCGGCGATCACGTGCTTGGCCACCGCCCCTGCATCACGTACCGTCTTGCGACCGACAAGGTCGTTCGCCTGAATAGCCGTTGTGCCTTCGTAGATCGTCAGGATGCGCGCGTCGCGATAGAACTGCGCCGCACCCGTCTCTTCGATAAAGCCCATGCCGCCGTGAATCTGCACGCCGAGGCTTGCGACGTCGATCGACATCTCGGTACTCCAGCCCTTGACGATCGGCACGAGGAATTCGTAAAGCGCGTTATGTTTCGCGCGCGCTGCCGCGTCGCCCGACGCGTGCGCGTAGTCAGACTGCGCCGCCGCGTAGTACGCCAGCGCGCGTGCCGCCTCGATATAGGCGCGCATCGTCGCGAGCATGCGCTTGACGTCGGGATGATGAATGATGGCCACGGCCTGCTTTGCCGACCCGTCGACCGGCCGGCTCTGCACCCGGTCTTTCGCATAGGCGACCGCATGCTGATAGGCACGATCGGCGACGCCGATGCCCTGCATGCCGACGGCAAAGCGCGCGGCGTTCATCATGATGAACATGTACTCGAGGCCGCGATTCTCTTCGCCGATCAGATAGCCGATCGCGCCGCCGTGATCACCGTACTGCAGCACCGCCGTCGGGCTCGCCTTGATGCCGAGCTTGTGCTCGATCGACACGCAATGCACGTCGTTCCTCGCACCGAGCGAACCGTCCGCGTTGACGAGAAACTTCGGCACGACGAACAGAGAAATCCCCTTCACGCCTTCCGGCGCGCCCGGCGTACGCGCCAGCACGAGATGCACGATGTTCTCGGACATATCGTGCTCGCCGTACGTAATGAAGATCTTCGTACCGAACACCTTGAATGAGCCATCGCCCTGCGGTTCGGCGCGCGTGCGCACCAGTGCGAGATCCGAGCCTGCTTGCGGCTCGGTCAGGTTCATCGTGCCGGTCCATTCGCCCGAGATCAGCTTCGGCACGTAGAGCGCCTTCTGCTCGTCGGTGCCCGCGGTCATCAGCGCCTCGATTGCACCATCCGTCAACAAGGGACACAGCGCGAACGAGAGATTCGCCGCATTGAGCATCTCAATGCACGGCGTCGCCACGAGCTTGGGCAGACCTTGTCCGCCGAAGTCCTGCGCATGCGGCACACCCTGCCACCCGCCCTCGGCGAATTGCCGGAACGCCGCCTTGAAGCCGGGCGTCGTCGTGACGTGGCCGTCGCGCCAGCTGCTCGGGTCGCGATCGCCGGTCACGTTCAGCGGCGCGACGACCTCCTGATTAAAGCGAGCCGACTCTTCGAGCACGGCCTGAACGGTCTCGGGCTGTGCATCTTCGTAGCCGGGCAGCGTGGCGACGTCGGCAAGACCAGCCAGTTCGTTGAGCGCGAACAGCATGTCCTTAACGGGGGCTTGATATGTCACTGCGTCTCTCCCTGATCAATTCAACAACACGTAATCGTTATCGTGGCGCGTACAAATGTGGCCGTAAAAAAAGGGGTGCCTCAAGGCACCCCGATTTCTTCTTGTCTCCTCCAGCCTGGCGATCAGCCGAGTGCCTTGACCAACTCAGGCACGACCGAGAACAGATCGCCAACGAGACCGTAGTCGGCCACGCTGAAAATCGGCGCTTCGGGATCCTTGTTGATCGCAACGATCACCTTCGAGTCCTTCATACCGGCCAGATGCTGGATCGCACCCGAGATGCCGACCGCGATATACAGTTGCGGCGCGACGATCTTGCCCGTCTGCCCGACTTGATAATCGTTCGGCACGTAGCCGGCATCGACGGCCGCACGCGACGCGCCGAGCGCCGCGCTGAGCTTGTCGGCGAGCGGCTCCAGCACCTGCGTGTAGTTTTCGCCGCTGCCCAGGCCACGACCGCCCGACACGATGATCTGCGCCGACGTCAGTTCCGGACGGTCGAGCTTCGTCACTTCGCGGCTGACGAACTTCGAGATGCCGCTGTCGGCCGCCGCTTCGATCTTCTCGACCGATGCGCTGCCGCCTTCCGATGCAACTGCGTCGAACGCCGTGCCGCGCACCGTGATGACCTTGATCGGGTCGCTCGTCTGCACGGTGGCAATCGCATTGCCGGCGTAGATCGGACGCTCGAACGTATCGGCGCTGACCACACCCGTGATGTCGCTGAACTGGCCGACGTCGAGCTTCGCGGCGATTCGCGGCGCCACGTTCTTGCCGAACGCGGTGGCCGGCGCGAGGATGTGCGAATAGTTCTTCGCGATCGTCAGCACGGTAGCTTCGACGTTTTCGGCAAGACCGTCAGCGAGCTGGGGGGCATCCGCAAGCAGCACCTTCGTGACGCCCGGCAGCTTTGCGGCTGCGTCGGCAGCGGCTTGTGCATTGTGGCCGGCGATGAGCACGTGGATATCGCCACCGATCTTCTGGCCAGCAGCGACCACATGCAGCGTCGCGCTCTTGATCGACTGGTTGTCGTGTTCGGCGAGAATCAGAATCGTCATGTCGGTATCCCTTTACAGCACTTTGGCTTCAGTCTTGAGCTTGGTCACGAGCGTCGCGACGTCGGGCACCTTGACGCCCGCCGCACGCTGCGCCGGCTCGGCGACCTTCAACGTCTTGTGGCGCGGTGCAGTGTCCACACCGAGATCCGCCGGCTTGATCGTCTCGAGCGGCTTCTTCTTCGCCTTCATGATGTTGGGCAGCGTCACATAGCGCGGCTCGTTGAGACGCAGATCGGTGGTGACCACCGCGGGCAGCGTCAGCGACAGCGTTTCGAGGCCGCCGTCGACTTCACGCGTGACCTGCACCTTACCGTCGGCGACGGTGACCTTCGATGCGAAGGTCGCTTGCGGCAGATTGGCGAGTGCGGCAAGCATCTGGCCGGTCTGGTTCGCGTCGTCGTCGATCGCCTGCTTGCCGAGGATCACGAGCTGCGGCTGTTCCTTGTCGACAAGCGCCTTGAGGATCTTTGCGACGGCCAGCGGCTGGAGTTCATCAGCCGTCTCGACCAGAATCGCACGGTCTGCGCCGATCGCGAGCGCCGTGCGCAGCGTTTCCTGGCACTGGGTCACACCGGCCGACACCACGACGACTTCCGTCGCAACGCCCGCTTCCCGGAGGCGCACCGCCTCTTCCACAGCGATCTCGTCGAACGGGTTCATCGACATCTTCACGTTGGCAATATCGACGCCCGAACCATCGGACTTCACGCGGACTTTGACGTTGTAGTCGACCACGCGCTTGACTGGCACCAATACTTTCATCCACATGCTCCAGAGTAACGAATACGTCAATCGCACCATTATAGCGACAGGGGCCTGTTCAACCGCCCACGGCCTGTGTGCATGATCAGGCCACGATGCTGGCACGGGGCCGCCTCTCAGCCAGTCAAGCTGGCCCGACGCTCCTGGCCCTGCCTGCCACGCGCGTACCGCTGTGCCGACGTCCCGGTCAGAGCCGGGTCCTGCCGACTCGCCGCGCCCGATGCAAAGCGCAGCCTTGCGCATTAGACCCGTCTCATTTGCCGAACGGTCGTGCTATTTTAGGGGCGAGTTCGGGATTTGGCCAGCGGCCATAGTGGATAAAAAGTTCTAACCCTTGAAATCGGCCGCCACGTGGCGCTTTGCCTCGTTTCAGACAGTCATTCGAGAACGCGTCCGACGCGAATCCGCCGGACGCGGGCGCTCATGCTTCGGTCAGCACCTTGATATGCGTCGCGACGCTTCGGCCCAGCGCCGACAGGTTGTAGCCGCCCTCGAGACAACTCACGATGCGGCCTTTGGCATACCGCTTCGCGATCGCGCAGATCTGCATCGTCAGCCACTCGTAGTCGGCCTCGACAAAGCCCAGGCCGCCGAGATCGTCTTCGCGATGCGCATCGAAACCCGCCGATACGAAAATCATCTCGGGCTTGAAGGTTTCCAGCGCGGGAATCCACATCATGTCAACGGCCTCGCGCATGGTCGCGCCGTTCGTGCGAGCGGCCAGCGGTACGTTGATCATGTTCGGCGCCATCGGGGTGTCCCCCGAATACGGATAGAACGGGTGCTGAAACAAGCCGCACATCAGTACACGCCGGTCGCCCGCGAACGCGGCCTCCGTGCCGTTGCCGTGGTGCACGTCAAAATCGACGATCGCCACGCGTGACAGCCCACGCACATCAAGCGCATGCCGTGCGGCGATCGCCACGTTATTGAAAAGACAGAACCCCATCGCGCGATCGGGTTCGGCGTGATGGCCCGGCGGACGCACGCTGCAGAACGCGTTGTCATAGCGGCCATCGATGACCGCATCGGTCGCCGCAACGGCCGCGCCGGCCGCACGCATGGCCGCACGCCAGCTGTGCTCGTTCATCCGCGTGTCGGCATCGATCTCGGCATAACCGTCGACGGGCGCAAGCGCGCGCAGATGGTCAATGTGCTCAGGACGATGGACGCGCAACAGCTCGTTCTCGTCGACGAGCGGAGCATCCTCGTGCACGAGCAAGGGGTCGATGCGGCTCGCGATCAGTTGATCTTCGATCGCCTGCAGACGCCTGGGACATTCGGGATGCCATTCGCCCATGTCGTGCAGGACGCAATCAGGATGGGAATAGAGTGCGGTGGCCATGCTCGTTGCAATGTGGGTCGAATCGCACGCTAAGCCCGGTGCGGGTTCGAATGACAATAAGTTACCACAGCGGCCTCGGTTATACTGCTTGCAAACCGCGCCCGACACGACCAATGATCGCCTCACGCTTGTCTCGCCTGTTTGCTCTCCGTCTCACTTCCGGTATGTCCGCCCGAATCGCGCTTGCAGCTGCGGGATTCGCGCTTGCATCGACGACTGCGTTTGCACAGGACCCCGCACCCCAGACCTTTCCCGGTCAGTCCGGTGCACCCGGCCAGACCTTCGAAGAAGAAATCGTCCCGCAGCGTTATGCGAATAACCCGGACGTCGACGCCTTCATCAACGACATGGTCGCGCGATACGACTTCGATGCAGACGCGCTCCACCAGTTGTTCAATCAGGTCAGCTATTCCGCGACGGCCGTCAAGCTCGTGACTCCGGCGCCTGCACCGGGCGTCAAGAACTGGCAAGTGTATCGAAGCCGCTTCGTCGAACCGATCCGTATCAATGCGGGCGTCAAGTTCTGGCGCGAAAACCGGGATGCGCTGCAGCGTGCCTACGCGCAGTACGGCGTGCCGCCCGAGGCGGTCGTCGGCATCATTGGTGTGGAGACTATCTATGGCAAGTACATGGGTAACTTCCGTGTGCTCGACGCGCTGACCACGCTCTCGTTCGACTATCCGCCGACGCCGAACCAGGCCGAACGCGAGCAGACGTTCCGACGCAATCTGGCCGACCTGCTCGTCTGGACTCGCGACTCGGGCATCGACCCGACCACGGTTCAGGGTTCGTATGCGGGCGCGATCGGCATTCCTCAATTCATGCCGAGCAGCATCGTGCAGTACGCGGTGAATTTCGACGGCAACAAGACGATCGATCTGCGCAACAACCCGACCGATGCGATCGGCAGCGTGGCCAATTATCTGAGCAAGAATGGCTGGGAGAAGGATCGCCCCGTCGAGTGGCATATCGCCGGCGACACGGGCAGCGTCGGGATCGCGCAGGCTGCGAACGACGGCAAGCCCGAACCCGCGTGGACGCTCAATCAATTGCTCACGGCGGGCATGCTGCTCAATCAGCCCGGCCTGGACCCGGCGCGTGAAGGCTCTACGATGCTGACGTCGGTCGATCTGCCTTCACCGGCCGCGCCGACCCAGTATGTGCTGGGCCTCAAGAACTTCTACGTGCTGACGCGCTATAACCGCAGCTTCTTCTACGCCCAGGCGGTCTACGAACTCGGCGAAGCGGTCAAGGCAAAGGTCATGGCCCTCGATGCCGCCGCAGCCGCGCGCGCGAATGATGCCAGCGGCGCTCCCGCCAACAGTGTCAACGCGCCGGCGGGTCAAGGCAGCGGTTCAAACTGATCCCACTGTGAGCACAGATGTTCTCTCACCCTCAGGTGTTGCCCGGAGGTGAGAGCCCGCGCGGTGCAAACTGATTCCGCTGCGCACACAGATGTGCCCTCCCCCAGCTAGCTCGCAAGAGCTGAGAACCGATGCGGCTTGAACTGCTTTCGCCGCACGCACCGATGTGTGCCTCACCGTCGGGCGAGCCCTAAGCGGTGATGCGCGGCGTGGCCTGCTCAGGCGGGGAATACGCCCGTCGACAAATAGCGATCGCCGCGGTCGCACACGACAAACACGATCGTCGCGTTCTCGACTTGCCGCGCGATGCGCAGCGCGACTTCACATGCGCCCGCCGCGGAGATGCCGCAGAAAATCCCTTCGACCGATGCCAGGCGCCGCGCCATCGACTCGGCTTCTGCCTGACTCACGGACTCTTCCCGATCGACGCGCGCCCGATCGAAAATCTTCGGCATATACGCTTCCGGCCATTTGCGGATACCCGGAATGCGCGAACCTTCAGCCGGCTGCGCACCGATGATCTGGATCGCCGAATTCTGTTCTTTCAGGAACTGCGACACACCCATGATCGTGCCCGTCGTGCCCATCGCCGACACGAAGTGCGTGATGCGCCCTTCGGTATCGCGCCAGATCTCCGGACCGGTGGTCTGATAGTGCGCAAGCGGATTGTCGGGATTGGCGAACTGGTCGAGGATCACGCCCTTCCCATCTCGCTGCATCTGCTCGGCGAGGTCGCGCGCGTACTCCATGCCGCCTTTGAGCGGCGTCAGAATGATTTCCGCCCCATACGCCGCCATGCTTTGCCGACGCTCGACCGACAAGTCCTCGGGCATCAGCAGGACCATCTTGTACCCGCGGATCGCAGCCGCCATCGCGAGCGCAATACCTGTGTTGCCGCTCGTCGCTTCGATCAGCGTATCGCCCGGCTTGATACGGCCACGTGCCTCTGCCTGCTTGATCATCGATAACGCCGGCCTGTCCTTGACCGAACCCGCGGGGTTGTTGCCCTCGAGCTTGCCAAGAATCACGTTGTTCCGCGCGCGAATCTCATCGTCCGGCAGACGAACGAGTTGAACGAGCGGTGTATTGCCGATGGTGTCTTCGATAGTTTTGTAAGGCATGGCGAAGGTAGGGATGCGAAGGCTCGAGACGTGTAGAGCGTTTGATTGTAATCCACGCCTGTCAGGCATGCTGGCAACGAGGTCATCGGGGAGGCCTTTAGCGCGGGCACGGCGTAGCGATGCTTCGTCGTGCCCTGCCTGCACACAACCGCGTGTGCTCAATGTCAGAACGGTGTGAGGTGAACGCTATTTGCGCGCCGCTTGCGTAGCGCGCGCCGCGCTCTTGCTGTGCGCGGGAATTGGCGCAGTCGCACCGCCCGCCGCAGCTTCAGGCACGCCCGCCGCAGTCGATCCACTGCGCGCCCCGCTTCCCTGCGCGCCCGTGCTGCCGATCGTCAGGCCGTTCTCGCGCAAGTGTGCGATCGATTTGGGACCGAGTCCGCTGATGCGCGCGGCCAGGTCATCGTCGTCCTTGAACGGGCCGTTTGCTTCGCGTTCCTTGACAATCGCTCGTGCCTTGGACACGCCAATTCCCGTAATGCTTTCGAGCGCGGCCTCGTTGGACGTGTTCACGTCGACCGCTGCGTACGCCGACGATACCGACACCCCGAGCGCGAGTGCCATGACCGCGCTGAACCCACGTTTGATAATGCACATGCTGACTCCCTTGGAAACCCATCGCAGCACGATGCCGCGATGAGAAGCCAGTCTAGGGAGCGCGCCATCCGGCGCGTAGTCAGCCGGAAGGCCTATGCCGAAGATACGTTCGAAGGCTGTCCGGCCTTCGACGGTCGTCCGGTCTTTAGTGATTCTGCTCGATCATCCACTGCACGTAACGCTCGACGCCCTGCTGCACGGTCAGAAACGGCACCGTATAACCGGCCGCGCGCAAACGCGTCTGATCGGCTTCGGTAAAGCATTGATACTTGCCACGCAGCGCATCCGGGAACGGGATGTATTCGATCAGGCCTTGCGCAACGAGATCCTCGAGCGACAGGCGCGTCTCGCCCTTGAGCGCGCGCATTGTATTGACGACCGTGGATGCGACGTCGTTAAACGGCTGCGCATTCCCCGTGCCGAGATTGAAAATCCCGGTGAGCTGAGGGCGATCGAAGAAGTGCAGGTTCACACGCACGACGTCTTCGACAGACACGAAGTCACGCGTCTGCATCCCTTTGCCGTATCCGTTGTATTCGCCGAACAGCTTGACCTTGCCTTCTGCACGGAACTGGTTGAAGTTGTGGAACGCGACCGACGCCATGCGACCCTTGTGCTGTTCACGGGGACCATAGACGTTGAAGTAGCGAAAGCCGACGATCTGGCTCTTCGCCGTCGGCAGGCGCCGACGAACGATCTGATCGAACAGGAATTTCGAATAGCCGTAGACGTTCAGCGGCCGCTCCGATTCGCGGTTCTCGACGAACGTCTCCGACCCGCCATAAATCGCGGCCGACGACGCGTACAGGAACGGCACCCGCTGCCCGATACACGCGTCCAGCAACGCGCTCGAGTAGCGGAAGTTGTTGTCCATCATGTAACGGCCGTCGGTCTCCATCGTGTCGGAGCACGCGCCTTCGTGGAACAGTCCGCGGACCTTGCCGAAGTATCCCGATGCGAAGCGCTCGACGAACTCGGTCTTGTCGAGATAGTCGGTGATTTCGCAGTCGACGAGATTGCGGAACTTGTCGGCGCGCGTCAGGTTGTCGACCGCGATGATGTCGGTCTCGCCACGCTCATTGAGCGCCTTGACGAGGTTGCTGCCGATCAGGCCGGCCGCGCCGGTAACGATAAGTGTCATGGGTCGCCTTGCGAGGATAAGACACGCAAGCCAGACCGCCCGGGGCAGTCCAGCTTCGTAAGACTGTCACTGTCGGGTCTTAGCCGAACAGCTCATGGTATTCGACGGTCGCCGTACCGAGCTTCGCGACGACCACGCCTGCCGCGCGATTCGCGTAGGCCATTGCCTGGGGCAGCGAGAGGCCTGCGCCAAGCATCGCTGCAAGCGTGGCGATCACGGTGTCGCCCGCACCCGAAACATCATACACTTCGCGCGCATGCGTCGGCTCGTGCACGGCGCCGGCATCGGTGAAGAGCGTCATGCCCTCTTCAGACCGTGTGAGCAGCAGCGCCGACAAGCCGAGTTCGGCACGCAGCTTCGCCACGCGCTGCTCGAGATCCGCTTCCGATTGCCACCTGCCCACGACTTCACGCAATTCCGCGCGATTCGGCGTGATGACCGAAGCGCCGCGATAGCGTGCCCAGTCATCCCCCTTCGGATCGACGAGCACCGTACGGCCTGCGGCACGCGCGCTCGCAATCATGCGTTCGACGTGCGTGAGACCGCCCTTCGCGTAGTCGGAGAGCAGCACGACATCATGGCCCGAAAGCAAGGCGTCGAATCGGGCGAGGCCGGCAAGCAGGACCTCATGTGTCGGTGTGTTCTCGAAGTCGATACGGATCAGCTGCTGCTGTCGAGACACGATGCGCAGCTTGATGGTCGTCGCGAGACCGGGGTCGCGCTCGACGTGCGCCGACACATTGCTGTGCTCGAGCAATTCGATGAGCTTCTGCGCAGGTTCATCGTCGCCGATCACGCAAAGCAGACTGGTTTGCGCGCCAAGCGTAGCGGCGTTGCGCGCGACGTTCGCGGCGCCGCCAAGGCGCTCCTCGCTGCGGTTGACGTGAACGACAGGCACGGGCGCCTCGGGCGAGATCCGGTTCACGTCGCCGAACCAGTAACGATCGAGCATGACGTCGCCGACCACGAGCACACGCGACGCGCCGAGCTGTTCGCGGGACACGGGGGGCAAAGGCGACGTCTGAGCGGTCGAGGATGTCATGGTGGTCGTGGATGCGGTCATTGCACTTCCCGAATCAAGCGACGACATTGACGGACCCTTCCTGCGAGAACGTCGTCTCCGAACGGCCGATACCGAAGTACTCGATGCCCTGCTCGGCGACCGTCGACGGGTCGTAGAGATTACGGCCGTCGAAAATCAGCGGCGTCTTGAGTTGCGCCTTGACGTAGGCGAAGTCCGGGCTCTTGAATGCCTTCCATTCCGTCACGATCACGAGCGCGTCGGCGCCTGCGAGCGCCTTGCGGGGTTCGTCGACGTAGGTGATGCGCGACAGCGCATCGGGCTGGTCCGCGAAATCGAGCGCAAACACGCGGCGCGCCTCCTCCATCGAAACCGGGTCGTGCGCGACGATCGAGGCACCGCGCGCCAGCAGCTCGGCGATGATCGGTCGGCTCGGCGCCGCACGCATATCGTCCGTGTTCGGCTTGAATGCGAGACCCCAGACCGCGAAGCGCTTGCCGCTCAAATCATTGCCAAGACGCTTGACGATCTTGCGTACCAGCACCTGCTTCTGGTTTTCATTGACGGCTTCGACGGCTTCGAGAATATGCAGGCGCTGTTCGTTTTCGTCCGCCGTGCGGATCAGGGCCTGCACGTCCTTCGGGAAGCACGAGCCGCCATAACCACACCCGGAATACAGAAAGTCGTATCCGATGCGCGGATCGGAACCGATCCCGCGGCGCACGGCTTCGATATCCGCGCCGACGCAGTCGGCGAGATTCGCGAGTTCGTTCATGAATGAAATCCGCGTGGCCAGCATCGCATTGGCCGCGTATTTCGTGAACTCTGCCGAACGGACATCCATGTAAAGCGTACGTTCGTGGTTACGATTGAACGGCGCATACAGTCGCTTGACCATCTCGCGCGCCTTCTGACCGAGCGCGTCGTCGTCGCAGCCGAGCACGATGCGGTCCGGCCGCATGAAATCGTCGACTGCCGCGCCTTCTTTCAGAAACTCGGGGTTCGAGACGACCGAGAACGTCGCGGAAACGCCGCGCGCACTCAGCTCTTCGCGGATCGCGGCCTGCACGCGCGCCGCCGTGCCGACCGGCACCGTCGACTTGTCGACGACGACCTTGAATCCCGTCATATGCTTGCCGATGGCGCGCGCGGCGGCGATCACGTATTGCAGATCAGCCGATCCGTCTTCATCAGGCGGTGTCCCGACCGCGATGAACTGCACATCGCCATGCGCGACGCTGGCAGCGACGTCCGTCGAGAACTGGATGCGCCCCGCTGCGCGATTGCGCGCGATGAGCTCCTGCAAGCCCGGCTCATGAATCGGCACGCCGCCCGCGTTGAGAATGTCGATCTTGCGCGGATCGACGTCGAGACAGAACACGTCATTGCCGATTTCCGCGAGGCAGGCGCCCGTTACGAGGCCCACGTAGCCAGTGCCGATAATAGTGATTTTCATGATCTTCGGGATACTCCTGAGTCGATTCGGCGGCGATCAGCCACCGCTGGCCATCGGTTCAACGCGACGCGGCGCATAGGTTTCCCAGCCGCTGCAGCCCGGGCACTGCCAGTAAAACAGACGCGCACGAAAGCCGCAGCTTTGGCAGGTATAGCGCGGCAGGTTCTTCGTACGCTGGCGAATCAGATTGCGCATGAGCTCGAGTTCGCCGCGCCGCGGTTCCTCCGCCGTGGCGACCTGCGATTCGAGCAATCGCGACATGCCGGCCAGATTCGGTGCCTTCTGCATTTGCGCGCGCACGAGTTCATGCGCGGCCTCGGTGCCGACGTGCTGCGCAATATAGGCATACGAGATGTCGAGCAGATCGTTTGACGGATACTTCTCGAGATATTGCATGATGAGGTGCGCGCCGTCGGCGTCCTTGCCGAGCGCCGTATAGGCCTTCATCAGGCGTTCGACGACGAGCGGCAGATGGGCCGCCGACTGCGTTTCGACCTGGCGCCACAGCTCGATGGCGCGCGCCGGATTGCCGGCGGCCATCTCGACGTCGCCCGCCAGCATCGTCGCTCGCACGTTCGCCGGATTCACGTCACGCGCGAGCTTCAGCTCGTCGGCCGATGCCGTCGCGTCCTTGCGCTGCAGCGCTTCCTGCGCGCGCTCGCAGTGGAACTGCGCAATCTCCTTGCGATACGACTGGCCGCTCGTGTTCGCGAGCTTTTCAGCCATTGCAATCGCCTGCGCCCAGTCCTTCTCGATCTCATAGATCGTCAACAGGCATCGTTGCGCTTCGACCGCGAATGCGCCGCTGCCGAACGCCTTGAAGGTGTCTTCGGCACGGTCGAGCAAACCCGCCTTCAGAAAGTCCTGACCGAGTTCGAACAAGGCGTGTTCGCGTTCGACTTCGGGCAAGTCATTGCGATTGAGCAGGTTCTGGTGAACGCGAATCGCGCGCTCGGTTTCACCGCGACGTCGAAACAGATTGCCCAGCGCAAAGTGCAGTTCGGTCGTCTCCGGATCCAGCTTCACGACCTCGATAAACGCATCGATGGCCTGGTCCGGCTGCTCGTTGAGCAGGAAATTAAGCCCGCGGAAATAGGATCGCGGCAGGCTCGCGCTTTCGGAAAGCAGATGCTTGACGTCGAAACGCGCGGCCATCCAGCCGAGCCCGAACACCACGGGGATCAGCAACAGCCACCAATAATCAAGATCCATGCGGTGTGATCAGGCAATAAAAGAGAGTGGGAAATACATTCGGGTATCGAGGCGCCTGGCGCCCGCGTCAAATGATCGGGGGCAGCGGGGGCTCGTCGATGACGGCGGGCGTGTCCTGCACGTTCTTCAACTGGCGCTTGAGCCGCCCGATCTCAAGGCGCTGTCGCACAAGCGCCGGCGCGGCGGCCAGCACACCGGCCAGCAGGCCAACGGCGAAGAACACGAGGCCGATCAGGATCAGCGGCGCCGTCCACGAGTAGCCGGCGACGAAATTGAGCGATGCGTCCTGCGTGTTCGCCAACGCGAGCACGAGCAGCACAATGAACACCACCGCGCGCAACAGCCAGACGATAAACCTCATGCGATTCGTTTCCGTTGATGAGTGACGAAAGACGCCCAGGACAGCCCGACCAGCGAGCCGTGACGTCGGTTTGCGAATCGTGCGTATTGTAAAGGATGCCGCGAATGTCCCGGCAGGACGGGCAGCAACGCCGCACAGATACAAAAAAAGCGCCCGAAGGCGCTTTTTCAAGGGTACTGCAATCACTTCAATTGGCGGCGGACGATGCGAGCCGTCAGTCGAACCCGGTGCCGCGCTTCATTTCAGGTCGCTCGTTGAGCGACCCTCGAAGAAAAGCGGTCCGCGGACCGCGGCGCAAGCATGCTTTACAGCGTGCTGCTCGCGCCGTCCTGCTTCAGCGGCTCTCCCGCACGACCGTCGACGCGTTCGCGCAATTCCTTGCCTGGCTTGAAATGCGGCACGTGCTTTTCGGGCACGAGCACCTTCTCGCCAGACTTCGGATTGCGCCCGACTCGCGACGGGCGGCGGTTCAGTCCGAAACTACCGAAGCCTCGAATTTCAATGCGGTGTCCTTTCGCAAGCGAGTCGGACATCGCATCGAGCATCTGCTTCACGGCGAAATCCACATCCTTCAACACCAGTTGTGAAAATCGCGTGGCCAATTGCGCGACCAATTCGGATTTGGTCATACGCCGGCAACCTTACTGGTTCTGACCGTCCAGCTTAGCCTTGAGCAGCGCGCCGAGATTCGTCGTGCCGCTTGCCGCCGAGCTGTCGTTCGCCATCTTCGCCATGGCTTCGGACTGTTCAGCCTGGTCCTTTGCCTTGATCGACAGATTGATGCTGCGCGACTTGCGGTCGATGTTGATCACGACGGCTTCGACCTGCTGGCCTTCCTTCAGCACATTGCGCGCATCTTCAACGCGGTCATGCGTGATTTCCGAAGCGCGCAGGTAGCCTTCGATGTCGCCTTGCAGCGTCACGACAGCACCCTTCGCGTCGACCGTCTTGACCGAACCGGTCACGATCGAACCCTTGTCGTTCATCGCAACGTAGTTGCTGAACGGGTCGCCTTCCATTTGCTTGATACCGAGCGAGATGCGTTCCTTCTCGACGTCGATACCGAGCACCAGGGCTTCGACTTCGTCGCCCTTCTTGTACTTGCGAACCGCTTCTTCGCCGCTTTCGTTCCACGACAGGTCCGACAGGTGGACCAGGCCGTCGATGCCGCCAGGCAGGCCAATGAACACGCCGAAGTCGGTGATCGACTTGATCGCGCCCTTGAGCTTGTCGCCCTTCTTGTAGTTGCGGCTGAAGTCATCCCACGGATTCGGCTTGCATTGCTTCATGCCGAGGCTGATACGACGACGGTCTTCGTCGATCTCGAGCACCATGACTTCGACTTCGTCGCCAAGCTGGACAACCTTGCTCGGTGCAACGTTCTTGTTCGTCCAGTCCATTTCCGAGACGTGGACCAGGCCTTCGATACCCGACTCGACTTCGACGAATGCGCCGTAGTCGGTGATGTTCGTGACCTTGCCGAACAGACGCGTGCCCGACGGGTAGCGGCGCGAGATGCCTTCCCACGGATCGTCGCCCAGTTGCTTGATACCCAGCGAAACGCGGTTCTTCTCTTGATCGAACTTGAGGATCTTCGCGGTGACTTCCTGGCCAACCGACAGGACTTCGCTCGGGTGACGCACGCGGCGCCATGCGATGTCGGTGATGTGCAGCAGGCCGTCGATGCCGCCGAGGTCAACGAACGCACCGTAGTCGGTGATGTTCTTGACGACGCCTTCGACGATCGCGCCTTCCTTGAGCGTCTCGAGCAGCTTCGCGCGTTCTTCGCCTTGCGTGGCTTCGATCACGGCACGACGCGACAGCACAACGTTGTTGCGCTTGCGGTCGAGCTTGATCACGCGGAATTCGAGGGTCTTGCCTTCGTACGGCGTCGTGTCCTTGACCGGACGGGTGTCGACGAGCGAACCCGGCAGGAACGCGCGGATGCCGTTGACCATGACGGTCAGGCCGCCCTTGACCTTGCCCGTGATCGTGCCGGTCACGAGTTCGTTGTTGTCGAGAGCCTTTTCCAGCGACAGCCACGAAGCGAGGCGCTTCGCCTTGTCGCGCGACAGGATCGTGTCGCCATAACCGTTTTCGAGCGCGTCGATCGCGACCGAAACGAAGTCGCCCGCCTGAACTTCAACCTCACCTGCATCGTTGAAGAATTCTTCGATGGGAATATAGGCTTCGGACTTCAGACCCGCGTTGACGACCACGAAGTTGTGGTCAACACGCACGACTTCGGCGGAGATCACTTCGCCGGCGCGCATGTCTTGACGGGTCAGCGACTCTTCGAACAGAGCCGCAAAGGATTCGTTGCTGGAGGTTGAGGTTTGCAGGTCGGACATAAAAAATGAAAAATCACACGTTCCCGTTCATCGCGCGGCGCGCGTCACTGCCAAACGGTCAACATGCGGGGTTAGAGGTTTAACACACGTCCCGCAGCACAACGCCCGGGACACTTCACTGCGCCTACTCTTGCTTCTTCTGCACTCTCTCGCGAAACCACCCGACCACCGTTTGAACGGTCTGTTCGACGTCCAGACCCGAGGTATCGAGCGTCAGCGCATCGTCGGCCGGCTTGAGCGGCGCGGCGGCCCGCTGGCTGTCGCGATCGTCGCGTGCTTGCAAATCGCGACTGAGATCGTCTAGCTTAGCAGAAAAACCTTTTTCTATCAATTGCTTATATCGGCGCTCCGCGCGGGCGGCCACGCTGGCGGTCAAAAACACCTTGAGCGTGGCATCCGGGAAGATCACAGTGCCCATGTCGCGGCCGTCCGCGACCAGGCCCGGAGGCACGCGGAAGGCCCGCTGGCGGGCAATCAGCGCCTGCCGCAGCGCGCCATGCACGGCGATCGACGAGGCCCGATTACCCACGTGCTCGGCACGGATATCGAGCGACACGTCCTGCCCGTCGAGGCGCACGCAGCCCTCGCGGAACACGATATGGAGGTCCTGGGCCAGTTCGACAAGCGTGTCGACGTCGTTTTCGTCGATCCCGATCTTCAGGCTCGCGAGCGCCGTCAACCGGTAGAGCGCCCCGCTATCCAGATAGTGAAACGCCAGCGCTTCGGCCACCTTCTGGGCCACGGTGCCCTTGCCCGACGCGGTCGGGCCGTCGATCGTGATGACCGGTACTTTCAGATTGGCACTCATTGATGCGTCACAGCCCCGAAACGGTCGAAATAGTCGGGGAACGTCTTGCCGACGCAACGCGGGTCGTTGATCTTGACGGGCACGCCCGCCAGGCTCACGAGCGAAAAGCACATGGCCATCCGGTGATCGTCGTATGTGTCGATTTCGGCATTCGGCGTCAATGCCGCCGGGGGCGTCACGACGAGGTAGTCCTGGCCTTCCTCGACGGTCGCGCCCACCTTGCGCAACTCGGTCGCCATCGCGGCGATCCGGTCGGTTTCCTTGACGCGCCAGCTCGCGATATTGCGCAGCGTGCTCGGGCCATTGGCAAACAGCGCCGCGACCGCGATCGTCATCGCGGCATCCGGAATCAGGTTGAAATCCATGTCGATGGCGCTCAGGCGGCCGTCTTCATTCTCGACACCGCGGACTTCGATCCACTCATCGCCGACCGACACGTTCGCGCCCATCTTTGCCAGCGCATCGGCAAACTGCACGTCGCCCTGGATGCTCGTATGGCCGACGCCTTCCACGCGCAGCGGGCCACCGCCGATTGCACCGGCGGCAAGAAAGTACGAGGCCGACGACGCGTCGCCCTCGACCGCGATGCGTCCCGGGGAGCGATAGCGCGCCCCCGCCGGAATCGTAAAGCGCGACCAGCCGTCGCGTGCCACGTCGACGCCAAAACGCGCCATCAGGCGTGTCGTGATCTCGATATACGGCTTCGAGATCAGCTCGCCCTGAACTTCGATGACCACGGGCGCGGTGCGTGCAACGAGCGGCAACGTCAGCAGCAACGCCGTCAGAAACTGGCTCGATACATCGCCGCGCACACGGATCGGCGCGGCGACGGCGATCGTTGCCGGATGAATGCGCAGCGGCGGAAAGCCCTCGTTCTGCTCGTAGTCGACCGAAGCGCCGATCTGGCGCAGCCCGTCGACGAGGTCGCCAATCGGGCGCTCGTGCATGCGCGGCACGCCGTGCACGCGATATTCGCCGCCGCTGAGCGCCAGCGCCGCCGTCAGCGGACGCACCGCCGTACCGGCGTTGCCGAGAAACAGCTCGCCGTCCTTGACCGGAAACACGCCGCCCGCGCCGCGAACGGTGCAGCGATCGCCGTCACGCTCGATCCCGATGCCGAGCTTCGCGAGCGCCTCGAGCATGACTTTCGTGTCGTCCGACGCCAGCAAGTTGTCGACGACGGTTTCGCCGTCGGCGAGCGCCGCCAGCAGCAGCACGCGATTCGAAATGCTCTTCGAACCCGGCAGACGCACGGTGCCGGCAGCACGCGAGAACGGTCCCAATACCAGTTGTTCCATCTTGAATCCCTGTTGTTCGGCCATGCCGTCGCGTGCCGAAAAGCACATCGAAACACGGCCGCTAAGGCCCTACCTTTGCCGGCCCGAATGAACGCAGGCTCGACTTGTGGGCTCTACTTTATTGGACGACGAGCGTCCGTGCGCGTCCAGTCAGCCGTTCGACCAGGCGCGCGGCACGTCTGGAATGCCGGCACGGATGCCGACGCACGCCTCAGTTGCCTGGGTTGGCGTCTGTCCGGCCGGTGGCCGGAGCCTGAACGACCGGTGCCTGCCCTGCCGCGCCGGTGCCCGGACGATCGCTCCACGCCTCCCGTGCGTCACGCGCCCGGGTGAACACCGCCGACAGCGATTCGCCGTCGCCCCGCTCAATGGCGGCGCGCAGACGTGCAAGCACGGCGGTATAGCCGTCGAGTTCGGCGAGCACGGCATCGCGGTTCGCGAGAAAGATATCGCGCCACATTTCCGGGCTGGAGGCGGCGATCCGCGTGAAATCGCGAAACCCGCCCGCGGCAAAGCCGAATTTGAGCGCGGCGTCAGGCGAATCGAGAATCTGGTCGACCAGCGCAAACGACAGCAGGTGTGGAAGATGGCTGACCGACGCGAACACGCCGTCATGCTGCGCAGCCGTCATGCGGTGCGTGCGGGCGCCGGTCGCCTGCCACATCGCGTCGACACGCGCGACATCGTCACCGCGGTTCTCGTCCAGCGGACACAGCACGACGTTACGGCCGTCATAGAGCGATTCGAGCGCGGCATCGACACCACTGCGCTCACGACCCGCGATCGGATGCGCGGGCACGAACTGCCCGACCCGCGAGCCCAGCGAAGCACGCGCCGCGGCAATCACGTCACCCTTGGTGCTGCCGGCGTCGGTCACGATCGTCTGCAACTGCAGATGCGGCAGCATGACGTCGAGCAAGGCGCCGGTCTGCGCGACGGGCGCAGCGAGCAACACGATATCGGCGCCATCGAGCGCCGACGCGAGCCCGGCGACGTCGTCAAACGTACAGGCCGAATCGACCACGCCCAGCTCAACCGCGCGGTCGACCGATGCATGCGAACGGCCCACACCAACGATCGTGCTCGACGGGCCCACGCATCCGGCACGGCGAAGCGCCAGCGCGAGCGAGCCGCCAATCAGGCCGACTCCGCAGATCACAATCTTGCGGAACGCAAAACCGTTGCCTTGCAAAGGCGTGGTCTGTCCCGCAACAGCGTTCGAGTCCGGCAGCGGAGCACCTTCAGCCGCGCCTGCGCCCGCCCCCTGCCCGGCACTACCGTTCTGATTCGCGGCCGGATCCTGCGACACAGCGCCCTGCGGGCCTGAATTCATTGCACTCATCACGCGCGGCCGAGTACACGGCGCAGTGCCGCCAGGAACACGTCGTTTTCCTCGGGCAAGCCGATCGTCACGCGCAGCCACTGCGGCAGGCCATAGTTGCCCACCGGACGCACGATCACGCCTTCCTTGAGCAAGCCGAGATTCACACGCGAGCCGGCGTTGTCGTCATCGCCGACGCGGACCAGCACGAAGTTGCCCGACGACGGCACGTATTCGAGACCGAGCTCGTCGAATGCCGCGGTCAGCTTCTTGTAGCCGGCCGCATTGATCTCCGCGCTCTTTGCGAGAAACGCGTGATCGCCGAGCGCGGCGACCGCCGCAGCCTGAGCCATGCTGTTAACGTTAAACGGCTGACGCAGGCGGTTGAGCAAATCGGTCAACGCGGGCTGACCGATCGCAAAGCCAACGCGCAGGCCAGCGAGGCCGTAGGCCTTCGAGAACGTGCGCGAGACCAGCAGGTTCGGGTACCGGCGCGTCCACTCGATCGCGTCGTAACGCTGATCGGCCGTCAAGTATTCCGTGTACGCCTCGTCCAGCACGACGACAACGTGCGCGGGCACCTGCTTGATAAACGCCTCGATCTTGTCACCCGGAATGAACGTGCCCGTCGGGTTGTTCGGATTGGCGACGAATACGACACGCGTATCGGCTTCGATCGCAGCGAGCATCGCATCGAGATCGTGACCATAGGCCTGCGCCGGCACAACGATCGCGCGTGCGCCGACACCCTGCGTCGCCAGCGCATAGACAGCAAACGAGTACTGCGCGAACACGATCGACTGACCGCGCTCAACGAACGCATGCGCCGCGAGTTCGAGAATATCGTTGCTGCCGTTGCCAAGCGTGATCCAGTCTTCGGTCACGCCGTATCGCGCGGACAGCGCCGCCTTCAGATCGAAGCCGTTCGCATCGGGATAGCGGCCGAGGTCGCTGATGGCCTGTTGCATCGCGGCCTGCGCCGACGGCGGCATGCCGAGCGGGTTTTCGTTCGATGCGAGCTTGACGATGCGCGCCTCATCGAGACCGAACTCGCGGGCGACTTCGGAGATGGGCTTGCCGGCGATATACGGCGCAAGTGCACGGACGTACGACGGTCCGAAAGACGTGGCGGACATGAATGCTCCCTTCTTGACTGACTGACGGTGCCGGCCGCCGCGACGCACGCGCGGCCGGCGCTTTCGCGCCTGCGATCAATGCGAGCGCGGATACGACCCGAGGATCTTGATAAAGGCCGCGCTGCGATCGAGTTCTTCGATGGCCTCGGCGACATTCGCATCGTCGCTGTGGCCCTCGATATCGATATAAAACCAATACTCCCATGCCCCACGGCGCGCGGGCCGCGACTCGAAGCGCGTCATCGACACGCCGTGCCGCGCAAACGGCTCGAGCATATGGAACACCGCGCCCGGCTCGTTCTTCACCGACAGAATCATCGACGTCTGGTCGCGTCCGGTCGATTCGGGCGACGTGCCGCCGATCACGACAAAACGCGTGCGGTTGTGCGGATCGTCCTGGATCAGCGAGGCCACGGCCTGCAGGCCGTAGTGCGCGGCCGCGCGATCGCCGGCGATCGCGGCAAGCGTCGGATCTTCCGCGGCGAGACGTGCGGCTTCGGCGTTGCTCGACACCGCCTGACGCTCGAGCGTCGGCGCGTGCTTCGACAGCCACTCCTGACACTGCGCCAGGGCCTGCGCGTGCGCGCACACCCGCTTGACCCCATCGAGCTTGCCCGATTTGGTCAGCAGATTATGGTGAATCGGCACGGCGATTTCGCCGCTGATCGTCAACGTCGTATCGAGCATGAGATCGAGCGTGCGGGAGACGGCGCCTTCGGTCGAATTCTCGACCGGTGCCACGCCATAGTCCGCTCCGCCGGCTTCGACCGCCCGGAAGACTTCGTCGATCGACGAGCACGGCAAGCCTTTGACCGACTGGCCGAACAAGGTCTGCATCGCGAGCTCGCTGTAGGTGCCGACCGGGCCGAGATAGGCGATCGTCAGCTCGCGCTCGAGCGAGCGGCTTGCCGACATGATTTCGCGCCAGATGGCTTCGACGTGCTCGGGCCTCAACGGACCGGCCGCGCCAAGCTGCTGCAGGCGCGCGATGACCTGCAATTCACGCTCGGGCCGGAACACGGGGGCCGACATGGTCTTCTTGACCTCGCCGACTTCGAGCACCACCGCGGCGCGCTCGTTGAGCAACGCAAGCAACTGCGCGTCGAGCTCATCGATGCGATCGCGCAGCGGCTGCAATTTAAGGTTCAGTTCTTCGTCCATTGTCTATATGCGAGCGGTGCAGGCGCGCAACGCCACGCGCTGGCCCGAGGGCGAGCGCAGGCCAGGCCTGTTCCCGGGCAAGTTGCCCCGGGGCGTGGCGCCGACGCACGATGCGGCCACACTCGGCGGCCAGCCTGGTGCGCAGCCGCACACCTGCGATCCGGTATTCCGACGCAGCGCTTACGCGCGCGTTCGTTCGAATTCCCTCATGTAATCGACGAGTGCCTGCACAGCGTCGATTTGCACCGCGTTGTAGATCGATGCACGCATGCCGCCAACGGACTTGTGGCCCTTCAGCTGCAGAAGACGGCGCTCTTTAGCGCCTTCGAGAAACGCTTCGTTGAGCGTTTCATCGGCCAGGAAGAACGGCACATTCATTCGCGAGCGCGCCGATCGTTCCACTTTGTTCAGATAAAAATCACTGCTGTCTATCGTTTGATACAACAGCTCAGCCTTGGCAATATTCCGGCGTTCGATGGCCGCCAGGCCGCCTTGCGCCTTGAGCCACTTGAACACGAGGCCGGCGATATAGATCGCGTACGTCGGCGGCGTATTGAACATCGAGTCGTTTTCGGCGACAGTCTTCCACGTGAACGCGCTCGGGCAGATCGGCATCGCCTGATCGAGCAGGTCCTCGCGCGCGATCACGATCGTCACGCCGGCCATGCCGATATTCTTTTGCGCCCCGCCGTATACGACGCCAAAGCGCGACACGTCGAGCGGCCGCGACAGGATATGCGACGACGCATCCGCGACGATGGGCAGATCGCCAAGGTCCGGAAATGAGTTGAACTCGACGCCGTCGATGGTCTCGTTCGAGCAAAGGTGCAGATAGGCCGCATCGCGTTCGACGTTCCAGCTGTCGAATGCCGGAATGAACGTGTAGTTGCCCTTGGACGTCGCCGCGACGTGCACGTCGCCATAGCGCTTCGCTTCGGTCTGTGACTTGTTCGACCACGAACCCGTCACGACGTAGTTCGCCTTGTTGCGCTTGCCGAGCAAGTTCATCGGCACGATCGCGTTTTCTGCGATCCCGCCGCCTTGCAGGAACATGATCTTGTAATTCGACGGCACGGCGAGCAGCTCGCGCAGGTCGGCGACAGCGGTCTGGATGATCGAGGTGAACTCGCGGCCGCGATGGCTCATTTCCATCACGCTCATACCACTGCCCTGCCAGTCGAGCATCTCGCTCGCTGCCTGCTCCAGCACTTCGACGGGCAATGCCGCCGGGCCGGCCGAAAAATTAAACGCCCGCATTCGGATTCCGAGATCAAGAAACGACAAAGGCCGCTTGCGCACGTACGCAAACGGCCTCAATGGCACGGGCCCGAAGGCCCATGACGGGGGTCTGGCTACCGGGGCTTACTTCGCTGCCGGAGCTGCACCTGCGCCGGCCGCCGGCGCCTTCACGCTTGCCACTTCCTTGTCGGCCAGCGAACGCGTCGCGTTGACCGATTGCGGCATGTACTTGTCGAGCAGGCCATTGACGACATCGCGACCGACGAGGTCTTGGGCGTGCAGGAACTTCTGGCCGGTCGGGCTCTTGTAGAACGCCGTCAGATCCTTGATTTCCTGCGTCGAGTAGTAACGCGCATACGCTTGATACAGCGCATCGGTCTGGTCAGCCTTGAATTGCGGCGTCGTGAAGATCGTGCCTGCCGAGTCGACTAGCTTGGGAATCGACGATTGTTGCAGTTGCGGCACGACAGCGCGCTTCTGGTCAACGGTCATCGACTGGTTCTCGACGAGGGCTTCCTGGAGGATTTCCGGAACCATTTCCTTGGCGCGCATCTGGGCGCTGTTGGCCATCGCGGCTTCAAGCTTGTCGACTTCGATGGCGGCGAACAGGTCCTTGATCGCAGCCTTCTTCGGTGCGTCGATGTCGACGCGAGCCGGTTGCTGGGGAGCTTGCTGTGCCTGCGCGGGTGCGGCGGTCGTGCCCGCAGCCGGTGCGTTCTGGCCTTGCAACGCTTGTGCAAACACGAGGGTCGGGACGAACAGCGCGATCGGCAACAGTTTGAAATGCTTTTGCATCATTGCTCCATGAATAACTTGAAAGATTTCTGCGGGCTATGTTTATTCAGTCGCGTCATCGGCACCCGTTTCCGGCTCGCCTTCTGCGTCTGATTCTGCGTCGGTCTCCGCAATCTGCTGGAGACCCGACAAACGGGTGCCTTCGTCGAGGCTGATGAGTGTAACACCTTGCGTTGCGCGGCCCATTTCGCGGACCTCTGAAACGCGGGTACGAATCAGCACGCCCGACGTGGTAATCAGCATGATCTCGGCATCGGCGTCGACCAGCGTTGCGGCGACGACCTTGCCGTTGCGCTCGCTCGTCTGGATCGCGATCATGCCCTTCGTGCCGCGGCCATGACGCGTGTACTCGGTGATCGAGGTCCGCTTGCCGTAGCCGTTTTCGGTCGCGGTCAGCACGGACTGGTTCTCGTCGCCGGCCACCAGCATCGCAATAACCTGCTGCCCGTCTTCGAGCTGCATGCCGCGCACGCCGCGGGCTTCACGGCCCATCGGACGCACATCGTTTTCGTCGAAACGCACGGCCTTGCCCGAATCCGAGAACAGCATCACATCGTGCTGGCCGTCGGTGATCGCCGCACCGATCAGGAAATCGCCCTCGTCCAGATTGACGGCGATGATGCCCTTCTTGAGCGGACGCGAGAAGGCTTCGAGCGGGGTCTTCTTGACTGTGCCGAGCGACGTAGCCAGGAATACGAACCGGTCAGCCGAGAATTCACGCACCGGCAGCACGACGTTGATCTTCTCGCCTTCGGCAAGCGGGAACATATTGACGATCGGCCGGCCGCGCGAATTGCGCGAGCCCTGCGGCACTTCATAGACCTTGACCCAGTACACGCGGCCGCGGTTCGAGAAGCACAGGATGTGGTCGTGCGTGTTCGCGATGAACAGCGTCTCGATCCAGTCGTCTTCCTTCATCGCGATCGCCTGCTTGCCGCGGCCGCCACGCTTCTGGGCGCGGTATTCGGACAGCGGCTGCGACTTCACGTAGCCCGCATGCGACATCGTCACGACCATATCGGTCGGCGCGATCAGGTCTTCCGTGTTCAGGTCGATTGCGTTCGGCTCGATCAGCGAACGGCGTGCATCGCCGAACTCGGTTTTGATATGCGTGAGTTCGTCGCCAATGATCGTGCTGATCCGCTCCGGCTTGGCCAGGATGTCGAGCAGGTCGGCGATCTGCGCCATAACGTCGCGGTATTCGCCGGTAATCTTGTCCTGCTCGAGACCCGTCAGGCGTTGCAGACGCATCTGCAGAATTTCCTGCGCCTGGGTGTCCGACAGACGGTACAGGCCATCGCCCTGCATGCCGAACGCCGGATTCAGCCCTTCGGGCCTGAATGCCTCGATCCCACCGACGGCCTGCGCGTCGGTGCGCGACAGCATTTCGCGCACGAGCGAGGAGTCCCACGAACGCGACATGAGTTCCTGCTTCGCGATCGGCGGCGTCGGCGCCGACTTGATCAGCTCGATGAACTCGTCGATGTTCGCGAGCGCAACGGCCAGGCCTTCGAGCACGTGGCCGCGTTCGCGAGCCTTGCGCAGCTCGAACACCGTACGGCGTGTGACGACTTCACGGCGATGCGAGATGAAGTTCTCGAGAATCTGCTTGAGATTCAGCAGGCGCGGCTGGCCGTCGACGAGCGCGACCATGTTCATGCCGAACGTGTCCTGCAGCTGCGTATTCTTATAGAGGTTGTTGAGCACAACCTCGGGCACTTCACCGCGCTTGAGTTCGATGACGACGCGCATGCCCGATTTGTCGGACTCGTCGCGCAGATCGGAAATGCCCTCGATCTTCTTCTCGTTGACGAGCTCGGCAATGCGCTCGAGCAGCGTGCGCTTGTTCACCTGGAACGGCAGCTCGTCGACGATGATCGCTTCGCGTTGACCCCGATCGATATCTTCGAAGTGAGTGCGCGCTCGCATCACGACGCGGCCGCGCCCCGTGCGATAGCCGTCGCGCACGCCCGAGATGCCATAAATGATGCCGGCGGTCGGGAAATCGGGCGCCGGAATGATTTCGATCAGTTCGTCAATCGACGCATCCGGATTGCGCAGCAAATGCTGGCAGGCGTCGATGACTTCGCTGAGATTGTGCGGCGGGATATTGGTTGCCATGCCGACCGCAATACCCGACGAGCCGTTGATCAGCAGGTTCGGGATCCGCGCGGGCAGCACGAGCGGTTCTTGCTCGCTACCGTCATAGTTCGGACCGAAGTCGACGGTTTCCTTGTCGATGTCGGCAAGCAGCTCATGGCCGATCTTGGCCATGCGGATTTCGGTGTACCGCATCGCAGCGGCGTTGTCGCCGTCGATCGACCCGAAATTGCCCTGACCGTCGACGAGCATATAGCGCAGCGAAAAGTTCTGCGCCATCCGCACGATCGTGTCGTAAATCGATGCATCGCCATGGGGGTGGTACTTACCCATGACGTCACCGACGATACGCGCCGACTTCTTGTGAGCCCGGTTCCAGTCGTTGTTCTGCTCGTGCATGGCGTACATGACGCGGCGATGCACAGGTTTGAGGCCGTCGCGGACGTCCGGTAACGCACGCCCGACAATCACGCTCATGGCGTAATCGAGGTACGACCGGCGCATTTCCTCCTCAAGGGAGATCGGCAAAGTCTCTTTCGCGAATTGATCCATTATCCCTTTCTGTTCCAGAACCTTCTCTGGCACGGGCAAGCCCGGACACATAAGCGGGGGATTCTAGCATGCGGCGCACAGCCGCCGACGCACCCTGGGGCTTCCTGTGACGGGGCCCTCTATTACTAGTAGTGAGTTACTGGTCGTGAGCGAACGGCAACGAGAGACTTGAAACGCCCTGTGCGTAGTGCGAACCCACGGCATGCTGAGGCCGATGCGGCCGCGCGTTGCCGTGTTCTTTTAACGCGGTGTTACACACGCGCGCACTCAAGCGGAATGCATTGGGCGAAAGACACGTTTACAGTGTCGGGAACGACGCGTGACAGCGGGTTACGCGAAAAGTTCGACGTGAGAACGAAAGTCGCTGTCAACCGCTATCACGTGACGGGCACGAACGTCGTGCAAACAGGCCACACACGGGCGTCCGGACGCTTGCGAGGGGTCTGGTGCGCGCGTAGAGTGCAAAACGACGAAAAAGTTCTGCAAAAGTTTGGCAGGTTGCGCAGGATTCAGGGTAGGATGGCGTCCGCGCGGATGTTGCTCGCTGGCTACATGCATTACGGGCTTATCGTCGCAAAAGGACTTTTTCGGTGACTGCGGATAGCATCATGGCAGAATGCCCGCACTGTCTGGGATTGGTCAGAGTGTAATCGTCGCTTTTTTTGATAAACGGCGATGTTATACTCCGGGCAATGTCAGATTCGTCTTGGTCACCAAGCTCGCAGTAAACCTGCGGTAATCTCAATTTCGAGAGGAGAATATGAAAAAACTTTCAAAGCTCGCGTTCATTGCAGCTACCGCAGTCATGGCTGCATCGGCAATGGCTCAATCGGTTCCGGCATCGCGTCAAGCTGTGAACGATAACTGGGTAAACGGCACGGGCGAATGGGTTTGGATGAACGGCACGAACGAGCTCTGCTGGCGTGACGGCTTCTGGACCCCGGCAACGGCCAACGCAAAGTGCGACGGCGCCCTGGTTGCTCAGGCACCGGCTCCGGCACCTGCACCGGCTCCGGCTCCGGCTCCGGCGATCACGAGCCAGAAGGTCACCTTCCAAGCTGACACGCTGTTCGACTTCGACAAGGCTGTTCTGAAGCCCGAAGGCAAGGCGAAGCTGGATGATCTGGCATCGAAGATCGGCGACGTGAACCTGGAAGTCGTTGTCGCAACGGGCTACACCGACAAGATTGGCTCGGACAAGTACAACGACCGTCTGTCGCTGCGCCGTGCACAAGCTGTCAAGGCATACCTGGTCAGCAAGGGCATCGACGCCAACCGTATCTACACGGAAGGCAAGGGCAAGCGTAACCCGGTCGTGACGGATTGCAACCAGAAGAACCGTAAGGCCCTCATCGCCTGCCTCGCGCCGAACCGCCGCGTGGAAGTCGAAGTGGTCGGCACGTCGAAGTAAGCTTCTGCTGCGATCAAAAGCCCCGCTCCGGCGGGGCTTTTTTTTCGCCTGAACATATCGTGCGGGACCCATTCCCGACCGAATGCACAGATCGAATTCCATCGATTTATTCGTGCAATGTCAAAGACGTAGTCTGATCGCGTGCGATTTTCCAGGACTAGAAATATCCATAATCGTTGTTTGATCAACTATCCTATTAGGCTATTTTCGTGGTTCAATTAAGTGCTCATCAGTTTGGTCTGCGGATTGAATAAATCGTCATAAAGATTTCGCGAAACACTGACGCTTACCCGAGCATTCTTAAGCGAAAATTAAAATGCGGTGCCGCATAAAACATTTTTATTAATCGCTTCTCACCCCGTAATAAATACAAATCGCCCAACTCATCGGGTGACTTAACCGGTTACTTGCGCAGTCGAAATATTCACGCTGAAAAGAAGCCAATTTGCTTTGTGAATTTTTTGTGACAATCGCCCTTCGCCCTCCCTCCGTATCAAAGCGTCGTTTGGCCTGATGTTCGGCTTTACGTTCCGCTTCACGTTCGCTGAGCTTCGCCCGTCGCACGCCTGCCCCGCGCGTTCCTGCCAAGCCGTCTCAACCGGCGTCGCCCCGTCGTGGGATCTCCCGCGTCCTCGCCCTGCCGCCGGGACCAGCCAACCCTGACGGCGGTCCGACGGAAGGCTTTCAGACACCCGCCTGACCGCAAGGCGCTACGGCAGGCGAGGTGTTGACGGCTTCCGTGAAAACGGCGAGCGTTGCGCTCTGTCAGGCGTGCGAGATCGTGCGCTCGGCGCTTACGTCCGGGAGGAATGCCATCGTGTCCGATTCAGCAGCAGCGAAGCCCGTTCAATCTGGTGCGTCAGGCGCCAATCCGAAGGCCGCCGCCAATGTGCAAGACCCGGAGTCGCTGTTTTCCGGGCGCGACGCCGTCTCGGCGCGTGTCGGCCAGGGCAAAGCCTTGCGCCGCCAGGTCCCCCGCGAAAAGCTCGGTGAATGCACGATCAAGCGACGGGACCCCATTGCGCTGCTCGACGCGTCGAACGCCGGGCGGGTCGAAGAACTGATCCCCGTGCGGTACGGGCGCATGCTCGCCAACCCGTTCGCGTTCTACCGCGGCGGCGCACCGCTTTTCGCGCACGACCTCTCCGCGCTGCCCCACTCGGGCGTGCATGTGCAGCTCGGCGGCGACGCGCATCTCGCCAATTTCGGGCTGTTTGCCAGTCCGGAGCGCCGCATTCTGTTTGGGCCCAACGACTTCGATGAAACCCTGCCGGGCCCGTTCGACTGGGACGTGCGACGACTCGCCGCGTCGTTTGTGATCGCAGCCCGTGAGCGAGGGTTTCCGACGCGAGGCCAGCGTGCGGTGGTGCGCCGGCTGTGCGAAACCTTCCGGCGAAGGATCACCGACTTCAGCCGCATGGATACGCTCGACGTCTGGTACCACCAGTTCGATGCGGACACGATGCTCGCCACGGCCGACTCCGAGACGGAGCGCCGCAAGGAACAGATGGTGATCGATAAAGCGCGCGTGCAGTCCTCTCGATCGGTCATGACACGTTCGACGGAACTCGTGAACGGCAAGATCCGGATCAAGGATGTTCCTCCGCTCGTCTATCACGTACCGCTTGCCAGTCACGTCGAGCAGAAGCAGTACAACGCCCAGGTGCGACGTTTCTTCGCCGACTATCGGCTGACGCTGCCCGACGACCGCCGCGCGCTGTTCGACCGGTATGAGCTCGTCGATGTCGCGATCCGCGTGGTTGGCATCGGGTCAGTCGGCACACGCTGCTATGAAGCGCTCTTTATGGCCGATGGCGAGTCGCCGCTGTTTCTGCAGCTCAAGGAAGCGCGCGCGTCAGCGCTGGAAGGCTATCTGCCGGCGAGCCGGTTTCCGAACCACGGCCAGCGTGTCGTCAACGGGCAGCGCCTGCTTCAGTCGGCGAGTGACATCTTCCTCGGCTGGTCGAACATGCATCACACGGGAAACGACTTCTACGTGCGTCAGTTGCGCGATATGAAGGGGGCGTTCGACTTCAGCACGTTCGACCTCGAGGACCTTGGCGAATATGCGGTCTCCTGCGCGCACGCGCTCGCCCATTCGATGGCCAAGGCGGGCGACCCGGCACTACTGACCGGTTATGTCGGCAAGTCGGACGCCTTCGACGCGAGCATCGAGCGTTTCGCGCTGGCGTATGCGGATCAGAATGAAGCGGACTGGGAAGCGCTGAAGAAAGCCGCGAAGACAGGACGAATCCAGGCGGTTCGCGAGTAGCGTCGCCCGGCGAGAACCGGGAGCTCGCGCCTTGGCGCGGGCAACCGATAAAAGGATGGTGGAGGCGGCGGGAATCGAACCCGCGTCCAGAAGCACTCTACGACCAGTTCTACATGCTTAGTTCAGTCATTTAATTTAACCGGACGGACGCGGACGAACACGCTGCCGGACGGCGATTCACTAAGTTTTCGTCCCACGCGTCGTGACACCACGCGAGCTTATCTGACGTATATGACCTCGTGTGGCCTTGCGGCCCTAGCCCGTCAGCGAGCTAGTACGAGGACGGCGGCCCTTAGGCTGCCAGTGCGAACGTATCGTCGTTTGCAGTTACGTTTTTCCCATTGATTAACGAGGTGACGGGTCCTCGGCATGCCCTGAGCCGCTTCGCTACCCCTGTCGAAACCAGGTCGCCCCCACGGTCGGAACGCTCAACGATATGAGCAGTCTGGCAGTGTAACGCAGATCGACACCCTCATGAAAGGCCCGCGACGTTCGGCCGCAGGGCCGGCGCGCGAGCGGCACGTGCGGCGCGTCGGATGCCCGGAAGCTAAAACACGCTCATCTGCTGTCCGCCGTCCGGTACCCGGTGCCCCGCGCCGGATCCGCGTTTCGTGAAGCACGTCATAGCCGGCAAGACGCGGCAAAAACATAATCGCATCAAGAACGCCCGCGCTGGACACGCACGCGGCCGCCCCCTACGCTGTCGCACGGAGACACGACTGCGCATCGGCCTCGGCCATCGGGCCTGGCATCAGGATGCACGTCGCATTCGGCAAGTTCGATTTGTAGGCCGACGCCGAACCCTTTTCGATTTCGGATTCCCGACAAGACCACAGCGCGGCCCGAGCCGCCCAATCCATCATGAAATATCCAAGCCCCGCTTCCTGTTTGCCCGCCGATCTCGACAGCGCCCTGCTCGTCGGGCGTGTCTGGCGTCCTGCCCCCGTCGACGGCCCCTCTGTCGTCGTCGTCCGGCACGGTCAGGTCTACGACATCACGTCGACCGTGGCGACGATGGCCGACCTGCTCGACCGCGAGGATGCCGTCGATATCGCCCGCCACGCGCCCGGCGAAGCGCTCGGCACGGTCACCGCGCTGCTCGAGTCGACGACCGCCGCCTATGGCAGCACGGATGGCGAAGGCACGCGCCCCGCTGGCGCGGGCGCATCGGCTCACAACCCCGCCTCGCTACGCCTGCTCGCCCCGTGCGACGTGCAGGCCATCAAGGCCTGCGGCGTCACCTTCGCCGTGAGCCTGCTGGAGCGTGTGATCGAAGAACAAGCGGGCGGCGACGCGACCAAGGCGCGCGAAACACGCGAAACCATCAACACCTTGATCGGCACGGACCTGTCGAAGATCCGTCCGGGATCGCCGGCAGCAGCCAGACTCAAGGAAGAGCTCGAACGCCGCGGCGCGTGGTCGCAATACATGGAAGTCGGCATCGGCCCCGACGCGGAAGTGTTCTCGAAGTCGCAACCGATGTCGTCGGTGGGATTTGCGAGTCCGGTGGGCCTCTACCCGACATCGCAATGGAACAACCCCGAGCCCGAGATCGTGCTTGCGGTCAACAGCCGCGGAGAGATTGCCGGCGCAACGCTCGGCAACGACGTCAATCTGCGCGATATCGAAGGCCGCAGCGCGCTGCTGCTGGGCAAGGCCAAGGACAACAACGGGTCATGCTCGATCGGCCCGTTTATCCGGCTCTTCGATGGCCAGTTCACGCTCGACACGATTCGCGCCGCGAGCCTGTCGTTGCGGATCGAAGGCGAAGATGGATTCGAACTGGATGGCGTCAGCCATATGAGCGAAATCAGCCGCGACCCGGCCGATCTGGTCTCGCAGACCTGCGGTGCCCATCACCAGTACCCCGATGGGTTCATGCTGTTTCTCGGCACGATGTTTTCGCCGATCAAGGATCGGGATACCCCGGGAGGCGGCTTTACGCACCAGCTCGGCGACCTCGTGACGATCGCGACCCCGTCGCTTGGCGCGCTGGTCAATACGGTGCAGTTGTCGACACAGATTGCGCCGTGGACCTTCGGTGTACGTGCGCTCTATCGCAACCTCGCTTCGCGAGGCGTGTTCGACGAGGCCCGTGCAGGCGTCACCGGGCCTTGACCCGAGTGCTTCCGGCGCGTCAGACCGAACCGCGCAGCACCTGAGCGAGCCGGTCGGGCGATTCCACCACGCAGTCCGCATCCCAGGTGGCAGGCGGCGAGTCGGTGCCGCAGTATCCATATGCAGCGGCAATCGTCATCATCCCCGCGGCCTTGCCGGCCTTGACGTCGCGCAGGTCGTCGCCGACGTAGACGATATGCCCCGGGCTCACGCCAAGCTCCGACGCCGCATGCAGCAGCGGCGCGGGGTGAGGCTTCGAATGCGGCGTCGTATCGCCGGACACCACGCAGCTCGCCACTTCGGCAAGCCCGAGTTGCGCGACGAGCGGCTCGGTCAATCGCGCGACCTTGTTGGTCACGATGCCCCAACGCACATTGCGCGCGGTCAGTTCATCGAGCAACGGGCCAATCCCCGGAAACAGCACCGTCTCCACGCACAGATCTGCCTCGTAGTTCGCAAGGAATTCATCGCGCATCGCCGGAAACTTCGGATCGTCGGGTCCGATGCCGAACGCGGCGCCGAGCAAACCGCGCGCGCCAGCCGACGCCACCGGGCGAAACACGTCGAGCGGCAGCAATTCGAGTCCGCGTGCATCACGCATCTTGTTGGCCGCCGCGGCGAGGTCGGGCGCGGTGTCGGCGAGCGTGCCGTCGAGATCGAACAGCACGGCCCTCGCTGTCATCAGCGTCGAGGCAAGCAGCGGTTCGGGCAGCGGGTACAGCTCTGGCGTATCGGGCTCTTGCATGGTGGCCTCAACCCTCGCGCCGGCAGGCGAGCATGTAGTTGATGCTCGTGTCGTCGGACAGCGCGAAGTGCTTCCCGATCGGGTGATACGTGATGCCCTTGAACTGCGCGGCCTGCAGGCCGGCCATGCGTACGAAACGCGCGAGCTCTGCCGGACGGATAAAGCGCGCGTAATCGTGGGTGCCGCGCGGCAGCATGCGCGCGATGTACTCGGCGCCGACGACGGCAAACAGATAGGCCTTCGCGTTGCGGTTGAGCGTCGAAAAGAACACCCAGCCGCCGGGCTTGACGAGAGTCTTGCACGCCTCGACGATCGCTGCGGGGTCGGGCACGTGCTCGAGCATTTCCATGCAGGTCACGACATCGAACGTGCCGGGCTCGCGTGCGGCGATCGCCTCGGCTGCGATTTCTTCATATTCGACCGCGACCCCGCTTTCGAGGCTGTGAAGGTCGGCGACACCGAGCGCCTCGGTCGACAGGTCGATGCCTTTGACGCTCGCGCCCAGCGTGGCCATCGATTCGCTGAGGATCCCGCCACCGCAACCAATATCGAGTACGCGCTTGCCCGCGAGCGACGCATGCGAATCGATCCAGCCCAGGCGCAGCGGATTCAGGTCATGCAACGGTTTGAATTCCGCGCGCGGATCCCACCAGCGATGTGCAAGCTCGCTGAATTTCTGGAGTTCATGGGGGTCGGCATTCGTCATGGGGGTCGTGGCGTTCGATGCTTTGGACACGTCAGTATATCGGCGCAAACGCTGCGCCGCAAAAACGCCGGCCCGCGCAAGATCGACGCACCTGACTGCCTTGCCTGGCCCCCTTGACCTGTCGAGCCCGTCGGCGTGTCGATGACTGGGGCCGACGCAAGCCCGACGGAACGCTTTGGCAGGGTCGCAAGCCGCCGTCGGGACCAGGCCGCACGCTGACCGCGATGTCGTCGTGATCACGAATGCTAAGATCGGACGCCTATGTGACACGAGGACGACGACCCTGCGACGCAGCAGGACGCACTGAAACGCGCACGTCGCCGTCCCTTACGAACATCAACCGGGGTTCGACATGATGCTGTCGTTCATTGCCGTCGCACTGGGCGGCGCACTGGGCACGTTGCTGCGCTGGGTGCTCGGCTTGCGTTTCAATGCTGCGATGCCCGACCTGCCGCTTGGCACGCTGATCGCGAACCTGTCTGCAGGGTATGTGATCGGTCTTGCCGTCGCCTTTTTCGCGCGCTATCCCGATGTGCCGCTCGAATGGCGGCTGTTTGTCATTACCGGCATTCTCGGCGGCCTGTCGACGTTCTCGACCTTCTCGGCGGAGGTCACGGCCCATCTGCAAGCGGGGCGCGTGGGATGGGCGCTCGGCGAGATCGCCGTGCATGTCATCGGCTCCGTGCTCATGACCATGCTGGGGATTCTGACGATCACGACGTTCGTCAGGCGATAACGATCACCGCACCGCAATCGTGACCACCCCACGCACGCACTCAAGCGCTTACGCACTCACCGGTGCGGCAAACCACCGCGAGCAAAACGTCAGGCATGCCGGCCCGTCGATGGTCGGCCGGCCGCGGGCCACGATATAGCCGTCCGGGCGCCACAGGAAGAACACGGGTCGACTTTGCCCGTAGCCGTCGCTCAATGGGGGACCGCCACTGTGCTGCGGTCCGCCATTGTGGCCGTTGCCATTGCGCTGGGGCGCGTCCGCGACGAGCCAGATGCGGATCATGCCGCCGGCTCGATCCGACAGATGCCGGAACCCCTCCAGAAACGGCTCGAGCGGTTTGATCTGCGCGCCATTCGAACCGGGTTCGAGCAGCACGAACAACGAAAAACTCGCGGGGTCGTGCAGGTCGAACAGCCGCGCGTGACTCGGCACCTTGCCCAGCGGCCCGTCAAGAATTTCAACAAACGCGTCCGGCGCGCGATCGCCGGCCTGTGCGCCGCCGTCTAGAAGCCGGTCGAAACACAAGGGACCGCGCCGATAGTGGACCGCCAATTCGCTGATGCCACGCCGTGCGGCATTGCGCACGGGCCCCAGTGCTGTCAGCAGCGGCGCGATCCGGTCCCGGACCATCATGAGCCAGCCGTGGTCGGCCATGCCCATGCGCGTGACGAATGCCGTTTGCCTGAGCACGTCGCGTTCGATCGGATGGCGTTCGGCGTGATACGTATCGAGCAGGCGTAACGGCGCACCGCGCTGAATCAGTGCGAGCTTCCACGCGAGGTTCATCGCCTCCTGAATGCCGGTGTTCATCCCCTGCGCGCCGGCGGGGCTGTGAATATGCGCGGCGTCTCCCGCGAGCAGCACGCGGCCCTTGCTGAGATGCGCGACCATGCGCGAGTTGATCGTGAAGCGCGATGACCAGCCGAGCGACGCCAGGGTGACAGGACGTCCGACCCGCGACGAGACGATCGCCTGACACTGCTCGAGCGTCGGCGCGCCAGCCCCTTCGGCCGGTGCGGATGCAGCTTCGGCCGGCGCGGCGGCGCCTTCCGTTCGGGCAGCTTCGCCGCCGTTCGGCGTATGCGGTGCATTCGGTGTACCCGGACTCGCATCGGCGATCAGGCGGTAGCGGCCGCCACCCAGCGGAAAAATGGCCGTCAGCCCTTCGCGCGACAGAAAGATATGAAATTCGTCGTCAGGCAGATCCCATTCGACGCGCAGGTCCGCAAGCACGAAGTCCTGTTCGACGGTCACGCCCTCAAACGGCATCGCCAGGCAATGTCGCACGACGCTGTGTGCGCCGTCGGTGCCGACGAGCCACGCGGCGTCGACGGTTTCGGTGCGGCCGTCCGGATGCCGGACGATCCCGGTCACGCTCTGCGAGCTTTGCTCGAGCGACACCAGTTCGACACCGCGTTCGATGCGGCCGCCCAGCGTCTCGAGAGCTTGAGTCAGCACCCGCTCGGTCTCGGACTGGTCGACGAACAACAGGAACGGATAGCGGCTGTCGAGGGGATCGAAATCGATCCGGATGATGCGACGCTTCCCGGCGAGGATATTGCCTGCATGACCCCGATGACCGGCCGCCAACAGCGCGTCGACGATGCGATGCTGCTCGAGCAGCTCGAGCGTGCGCGCCTGCACGCCGATCGCACGCGAGCCCTGGGCAGGCGAAAGCGCGCGGTCGATCAGCCGGAACGGCACTTTCCAACGTGCAAGACACACGGCAAGCGCGAGTCCTGTCGGCCCCGCGCCGACGATCAGCACATCCGTGCGCGAGCGTCGCGGACCGGCCTGATGGCCCGGTTCCGTCGGGACAGAAGACTCACGGCTGGATTCAGACATGGTCGGCTCCGAAAACCCACGGCCGGTTCAGTGTAACGCCGGAACGCGTCGCGCTGCGAAGGGTCACGATGCCGCGGTGGCCATCCGCCGTTTCATTCAGCCGCACCAGCCGGACCGCCCGCCATGCTGCGCAAGGCGCCGTGCGCGCGCCAGCGCACCGAGACGGTTCGAGTGTGCGTGGCACAATACGCGTTCCTACAAGCTGGACCACGCCGAATCTGAAGTGAACGAGCTTCGCGAAGCCTACGCAGCCCACCAGAGCGGCCGTCTGGTTGAAGCCGAGCGCGGCTATCTTGCCGCATTGCAACAGTCGCCCGACGAAGTCGACGCGCTGCATCTGCTCGGCGTGCTGCGGCACCAACAGGGTCGGAACGCCGAGGCGGTCGAACTGCTCAGGCGCGCGGTCGCATTGCGCCCCCGCTTTGCCGGTGCACATCTGAATCTGGGCAATGCATGGAAGGCCCTCCGGCAATTCGACGAAGCCCAGGCGAGCTACCGCGCCGCGCTCGCCGTACAGCCCGATTTCGCGCACGCGCACTTCAACCTCGCCAATACCCTCGTGACGCTCGAACATCACGAGGACGCGATCAACCATTTCGAGCAGGCCGTGCGCCTGCAGCCGACCCACGCCGCCGCGTTCAATAATCTCGGCAATTCGCTGGCCGCGTTGCAACGGCACGAAGCCGCAGCCGGCGCGTTCTATAAAGCCATTCAATTGCAGCCCGGCTACGCGGGCGCGCATAACAACCTGGGTCTGGCGCTCAATGCGCTGGGTCGTCACGACGAAGCGCTCGACCAGTTCCGCAAAGCGCTGCTGACCGAGCCGAACTTCACGCTCGCGCGCTTCAACTACGGCACAACGCTCGACAAGCTCAGCCGGTCCGCGGATGCCATCGAGCCCCTCGAACGCGTGACGCGCGACCAGCCCGCCTTTGCGCCTGCACATTACGCGCTTGGCAATGCGTATGCGAATCTCGGGCGGCTCGCGGACGCCGAGGCCGCGCTCGCCAAGTCTGTGGAACTGGATCCGTCATTCGCCTTGGCATGGCAGGACTATGGCACGGTCGCCTACGACCTCGGCGACTACGCGAGAGCCGGACACGCATTTGAAGAGGCCACGCGCCTGCGCCCCGATCTTGCGCTCGCGCAATACAACCGCGGTCTCGTCGCGCTGATGAATGGCGACTTCGAGCGCGGCTTCGATGCCTATGAATGGCGCTGGAACGTATGGCCGAGGCCGACTGTCGCTGCACCGCCGTGGCGCGGCGGCGCGCTGCCCGAGACGGGTAAGCGCCTGCTGATCCATGCCGAGCAAGGTCTCGGCGATACGATCCAGTTCATCCGTTACGTTCCGCGCCTCGTCGCGGCGGGTGCGCAGGTCGTGCTCGAAGTCCAGCCGTCGCTGGCGAAACTCTTCGCGCCGAGTGCAGAAGCGTGGGGGGTGGAGTTGATTGAACGCGGCGCGCGCCGTCCGGCTGTCGATGCTGAATGCCCTCTGCTCAGTCTTCCGCTCGCACTCGGCACACGGGCCAATTCGATCCCGCGCAACGTCCCCTATGTGATGGCGCCGGGTCTGGGCAGCGGATACACCGAGACCACGCGCCGACGCGTCGGGATTGTCTGGTCAGGCGCCATCCGCGAGCGGCGCGAAACGCGAGCGATTCCCGTCGATGCGCTGACGTCGCTCTTCGTGATCGAAGACATCGAGTGGTGCGTGCTGCAGCACGAGGTGCCCGACGAAGACCGGGTCAGGCTCGCAGCATGGAGTTCGATCTCGTATCCGGACAAGCCGACGGACTTCGCGGATACCGCGGATCTGATCGCGCAGCTCGATCTGGTCGTGACCATCGACACGTCCGTGGCCCACCTCGCCGGCGCGATGGGCCGGCCGGTGTGGATCATGCTGCCGAAGGGGCCGGACTGGCGGTGGGGGCCGTCGGCGAGCACCACGCCCTGGTATCCGGGCGCAAAGCTGTTTCGGCAAACCACCGCCGGCGATTGGTCCGGCGTCGTCAACGACGTGTGCGCCGCGCTTCGAAGCGGCGGCTGGTGACGCGCTAGGCCGTCTTGTACTGCTGACGCGATTCCGGCGTACGGAACAGCACGAGCGTCGCGATCAGACCGCAGACCGCGGCAGCCGACATCCAGAGCCCCGGCGCCGCCTTGTTGCCCGTCGTGTGGATCAGCCAGGTCGAAATCGCCGGCGTAAAGCCGCCGAACAATGCCGTCGCCAGACTATAGGCGAGTGAGAATCCGGCGGTCCGCACTTCGGGCGGCATCACTTCGGTCAGTGCCACGACCATGGCGCCGTTGTAGCTTGCGTACAGGAACGACAGCCAGAGCTCGACCATCAGCAGCCGCGCGAACGAGGGGTCCGCGGTCAGCCATTGCATGACCGGGTAGCTCGTCAGAATCGTCAGGATCGTAAAGGTCAGCAGCAACGGCCGGCGCCCCACACGATCCGACAACGCGCCCATGACCGGCAGCCAGAACAAGTTTGAAATCCCGATACACACGGTCACGACCAGCGTGTCGACCGCCGACATCTTGAGCACGGTCTTGCCGAACGTCGGCGTGTAGGCTGTGATCAGATAGAACGACACCGTCGTCATCACGACCATCATCATGCCGGCGATCACGATGCCGCTGTTCGCAAGCATCGACTTGAAGATCTCCCCGACGCTCGGGCGATGCTTGCGTGCGAGAAACTCTTCCGTTTCCTGCAGCGAACGCCGGATCAGGAACAGGAACGGCACGATCAGGCAGCCGATGATGAACGGCACACGCCAGCCCCATGCATCCATCGTCGTATCGCCAAGCGTGTAGTGCAGCACCACGCCGAGCAATGCGGCGAAGACCACCGCGACCTGCTGGCTGCCCGACTGCCACGAACAATAAAAGCCCTTGTGCCCCTTGGTCGCCATCTCGCTCAGATAGACCGAGACCCCGCCGAGCTCGACGCCGGCCGAGAAGCCCTGCAGCAACCGCCCGAGCAGCACGAGCAGCGGCGCGAGGAAGCCGATTGTCCCGTACCCGGGCACCACGGCAACCAGCGAGGTGCCGACCGCCATCAGCAGCAGCGTGAGGATCAGCCCCTTGCGACGTCCATGGTGGTCGATATATGCCCCGAGGAAGATCGCCCCGAGCGGGCGCATCAGAAAGCCGGCGCCGAACACCGACAGCGACAGCATCAGCGAGGCGAACGGGTCATGACTCGGGAAGTACGTACGCGCGATATCCGACGCGTAATAGCCGTACACCATGAAGTCGTACATTTCGAGGAAATTGCCGCTGGTCACTCGAAAGACGGTGCGGGCTTTGGACTCTTGCTTGGCAGGGGTAGTCATGCGCGTCTCATGTGTCTGATCGCTCTATCGTGCCGCGCGGCATGGCCCGATGTCGGATGGAGCGACGGCCGGCTCCAGGCAGGAACCGCCCTTCTTGTATGGCCCGCGCCGGACTCGCGGTCAATCGCACGCCCGGATGCACGCCGGCTTCAACTTCAGTTCGAGGCCGGACACGCGCCCTGGGGCAATGGGGCGCAACGATACCGGTTTTTGGTCGCCCACACATCCTTTGCCGTCGCCGGGTCGCAGCGGCCCACAACGTAAAGGCAAGTATAATCCGGCCGATTCTGAACCGTTTCTCATTGATTTATAAGATGTTTGCCGACAATCAGCACTCCACCGCCCCTCACCACGCACCGGCCGGCGCCGTTGTTCCCACGCACGCCGAGGCTGGCACCGGCGGGCTCGTGATCCGGGTCGGTACGCCGGCGGATGCGTCCCTGCTCGCACGGCTGCACGCCACGAGCTGGCAGATGACGTACAAGGGCATCATGAGCGCGGACTTTCTCGAGTCACGCGTGTTCGCGGAGCGCGAAGCGCACTGGCAGCACAAGATGGCCGAGTGGGACCCCGCGCATGGCGAGATCCGTATCGCCGAGCTCAACGGTGAGCCGATCGGCTTTATGACCGTGGTGGACGACCGCGAGCCGCAGTACGGCATCTATCTCGACCATCTTCACGTGATGCCGGGCCACAAGGGCGCCGGCGCCGGCAAGCGTCTCATTGCCTGCGCCGAGCAGTGGGCACGAGCGCGCAACGCTCGCCAGATGTATCTGCTCGCGTGGGAAGCGAATCTGCCCGCGCGCGGTTTCTACGAGCATCTCGGCTGGTACTGCGCCGAGAAGTTCGAAGACGAACTCGTCGAAACGCGCGCCATCGCGTGCCGCTATATCTACAAGCTCGAAGGCTGAGGTCTCCGTCTCCGGCGCCATCTCTGGAATACCTGCCGGCACTGCTCGACGCGGAATCCGTCGTGCGGAACGGAGCCCGAGGTCGCGCTACCCGGCAGGGGCATGCCGATCGCCGGCACGCCCCGCCGCCCTGAAGTTCGCCGGGCTTAGAACCGCGTTTCGCGCGAGTGACGCAGGAACGTATCCAGCAACGGCGTGCAATCGAGCAATTCAGGCCCGCCCGCGCTATGAAACTCCGGGTGCCACTGCACGCCCATCACGAACGGCGCCTTGCGATACCGGATCGACTCGACGATGCCGTCGTCGGCCGACACCGCCTCGACCGTCAGGTCGCGGCCCAGCACCTTGACTGCCTGGTGGTGGATCGAATTGACCAGCGCTTCACTGCGCGTGGGGAACATCGACGCGAGTGTCGAGCCTTGCGGGAACTGGATCGTATGGCGCAGGCGGTCGTACTGCTCGTTCACGTGGACGGTCGCGGTCGGGACATCGGTCGCGATGTCCTGATACAAGGTCCCGCCAAATGCGACATTGATCAGCTGGCAGCCGCGGCAAATGCCGAGCACCGGCTTGCCCGCTTCAATGAATTCATGCAGTAACTCCAGCTCGTACATATCGCGGACGCGGTCGCCGGGCCACTCGGGACGCGTTGCGACATCCGCATACGACTGAGGCGACACGTCAGCCCCGCCCTGCAGCACGAGCCCATCGAGCTGCTTCGCGTAGTCCCGCAGACGGATATTGCTCGGGTGCAGCATGCCCTGATGACCGACCGTCGGGATCATGAAAACGATCACGTCACGAGACATGACCCAGTGCGCGACCGACTCTTCAAGATACTGAAGCGTCTTGCCGCGCAAGCCCTTCGCACCCGGCTCCGGATGGAAGATCCGCGCCGACACGCCGATGCGCAGCGTGCGCTGGGTGATTCGCTGACCCGCGCGATCAAACAATGCGCGCGCGCGTGCCGCAAAAATCCTCCCGAACACGGACCACGCCGAGTCATGCGACTTGAGATACGCAGGCGGCACATTCGGGGTTGCGGTACCGCGCATCGGTTCGGGCGGCACCGCCGGACCAGCGGAGTCCGTCGCGGATTCGACGACGGGATCGGGACGAGTACTGGGGGCGACGGTCGACGCAGTAGGCGCGACGCCAGCCTGGACTGCCGGTTCGGATGCCGGCGGGATAGGACGCGACGGGTCTTCACTCATCGTGGTTGAACGAGCGCAAGGCGCTTTGACGGCTAGGACGAATTCATTATCCGCTTGTCACCGGACGCGGGCAAACCTGCCTTTTGCAACCGATCGAAACGGTCCGCAACGACTCGTCACGTTTTTCTACGACGCGGCGTCACGTCAATGCGTCCTACAATGGCGGCCTGTCGTGAACCGAGCTGTCGTGAACCAGGATACTTGCCGCCATGAGTCAGCACGCTGCCCCCGCTACTTCCAACGATACGACTGGCCATTCTGCCGCCACGGATGCACGGGACGGAACACGCCGTGCCGGACCGTCCGGTTATCAAGTGAAAAGCCTCGCCGCGCTCGCGCACGATCTGGCCTCAGGCAGCATCACGAGCCGTGCATTGACTGAGACGATGCTCGCACGCATCGCGGACCCTGACGGCCAGGGCAGCCGGGTTTTCATTCATGTCGATGTCGACGGGGCGCTTGCGATGGCCGACGCGGCCGATGCCATGCGACGTGCCGGCAATGTGCTCTCGCCATTGCATGGCGTGCCGGTGTCGATCAAGGATCTATTCGACGTCAGGGGTGAGGTCACGCGCGCTGGATCGTCGATCCTGCGCGATGCCGCGCCGGCGAGCGCCGATTCCGAGGCCGTTGCACGGCTGCGCCGCGCGGGCGCCGTGCTGATCGGGCGGACGAATATGAGCGAATTTGCGTTTTCCGGTGTCGGGCTGAACCCCCACTATGGCCATCCGCTGGCGCCCTATCGGCGCGCCGCGCAGACCGTGTCGGGCGGTTCGTCCTCGGGTGCCGCGGCTTCCGTCGCGGACGGTATGGCCGCCGTCGCCCTCGGCACCGACACGGGCGGGTCGGTTCGCATTCCTTCGGCGTTCTGTGAGTTGACCGGTTTCAAGCCGACCGCCCGACGCGTGCCTTCGACGGGCGCCTTCCCGCTGTCGACGAGCCTCGACTCGATTGGCCCGATCGGCCTGACTGTCGATTGCTGCGCCATCGTCGACCGCATCCTCGCAGGCCCATCGTCATCGTCATCGTCGTCATCGGCCTCTGCGCCAGCGCACGCAGACTCGCCAGCCGGCGCTTCCGGCAGCGGAGCCGCTGTACCGTTCGGCGCCCGGCCGCTGGCGGGGCGTCGCCTCGGCGTGCTGCGCAACTATATGTTCAATGACGCGGACAGCATCGTGCCGCCGACCTTCGAACGGGCGCTGCGCGAGCTCGAAGCCGCCGGCGCGGAACTCGTCGACTTCACGTTCGACGCACTGGACCGGCTTCCCGACATCAACCGGATCGGCCTCTCGTCGATGGAATCCTATGCGCTTCACCGTCCGTGGCTCGACCGGTCTTCACAATACGATCCGCGCGTGCTGCTGCGCATCATGAAAGGCGAAGGCGTGCCGGCGAGCGACTATCTGGATCTGCTCGGCGAACGCCGCCGGATGATCGAAGCCGCCGCGCGCGCGTTTGCGCCGTTCGATGCCGTCGTCTGCCCTACCGTGCCGATCGCGCCGCCGACGGTCGCTGACCTCGCCGACGACACGGCATTCTTCCGGCTCAACCCGCTGATCCTGCGCAATCCGAGCGTAATCAACTTCATCGACGGGTGCGCCCTGTCGCTGCCGTGCAACCGGCCGGGCGATGCGCCGGTCGGTCTGATGGTGGCCGGAACCGGCGGCACGGATGCAGCGATTCTCGCGCTGGGCCGGCGCGTGGAGGCTGCGCTACATCATTTGCGCACAGTGGAGCGGCTACAATGACGCGCGCCGCGGCCCGGACCACTCAAGACCGTGCAAGTTTGACCGATAAGAGATTCATCACCGAACCACTGGCAAAACTGCTCAATGAACCGCACCTTTGACGCCTCGGCGCGTTTGCTGGCCCGCGAACGCCGGCGCCTGCTTGTATTAGCTCTCATCTGCATCGGCCTTGTCTGCGGAGCGCTCTACCTGCAGATCTTCAAGGGCGAAGACCCCTGCCCGCTCTGTATCCTCCAGCGCTACGGTTACCTGCTGGTCGCGATCTTCGCATTGCTCGGGTCGACTTCGTCGGGCTGGCGCAGCATCGCGATTTCCGAGACGCTCGTGCTGATCAGCGCAATCTTCGGCGTCGCGGTGTCGGCCCGCCACGTGTGGATTCAGGCGCATCCGAGCTTCAGCTGCGGCTTCGACAAGCTTCAGCCGATCGTTGACGGCCTGCCGCCGGCCAAGTGGCTGCCGAAGGTGTTCCAGGTCGCCGGCCTGTGTGAAACGCCTTATCCGCCGCTTCTCGGACTCACACTGCCGCAGTGGTCGCTGATCGGCTTTGTGATCATCGCGATCGCGGTGGCGCGATCGATGTCGACGCGCAAGCGCACGCTGGCCGCTGGCCGCTGACCTTCGCCCCTCGCCGGCGGGCGTTGCCCGCCTGCCACCCTCTCCGGCTCTCCTCACCGGCTCTCTACAGCCAGCTTCGGCCCTCTATGGCCCCTACGGCCATCTCACCGGTCATCTTCTGGTTAACACCGATGCCGCGCAGGCATGCGTCCCGCACGCGGCGTGGCATGGTAAGTGCGCACTCAATAACAAGCGCGCCAGCCTGTTGCCCCGCGTCGTCGTTCGCTGCTGAAGCGCCGCCAGCCTTGGGTTGGGCGCTCACCATAGTCGCCGCTCACATTGCCGCGCGCCGGCTCGACCCGCCGTCACCGCCCGAACGACCGGCCTCTCCGTGCCCCGACATAGCCGCCCTCGAATAGCCCGGATCAGACGCGCCAATACTTTCCGAGGCTTCACAGTGCTATGGTTCGGAACATGGATGGCGATCACGTGCGCATCAGCGCGGCGCGCGCCCGGTCCGAAGCATGATCGAGCTGCCTGATCGAACCGCTTGCTGAGCCGCGTTGCGAACCTGTTCGCGCGCGGCCTGTGGACGTGCCGATCGTGCGGCTCAATCAAGCCGAATGTTCAGCCGAGTCCCGATATGGATCCGCAAACCATCCGATTTTTCTATCGCGGCGAAGTCCGCGAAGTCAGCGGCATTGCCGCGACACGCACCGTCCTCCAGCACCTGCGCGAGGACCTTCATTGCACCGGCACGAAGGAAGGCTGCGCCGAAGGCGACTGTGGCGCCTGCACGGTCGTGGTCGGCGAACGTGACAATGCAGGCCATGTGGCGCTTAAAGCGGTCAACGCCTGTATTCAGTTCGTGCCCACGCTGGACGGCCGCGCGCTGTTCACCGTCGAGGATGTCCGCCGCGACGACGGAACCTTGCATCCGGTTCAGCAAGCCATGGTCGACTGTCATGGCTCCCAATGCGGCTTCTGCACGCCAGGCTTCGTGATGTCGATGTGGGCGCTCTATCAGAACCTCGACCCCGCCGTGGGCGCGCCGACGCGTCAGGAGATCGACGAAGCGTTGTCGGGCAACCTGTGCCGCTGCACCGGATATCGCCCGATCATCGATGCGACGCAGGCCATGGTCGACTATCCCGCTTCAGCCGGTGACCGGATCGACCGCGCCGGCCTTGCGCGCCAGCTTGCGGCGATTGGGCGCACCGGGACGCTCGACTATCCGTACACGGATGCGAACGGCAACACCCATCATTTCCATGCGCCCCGTACGCTTGAAGCGTTCGCCGAACTGCGCGCCGCGCATCCCGATGCGCGCGTCCTCGCCGGCAGCACGGATATCGGGCTGTGGGTGACCAAACAATTCCGTGATCTGGGCGACATGCTCTATATCGGCAACGTCGCCGAACTCCGGGAAATCGATGCTGACGGCGAGGCGCTGACCATCGGCGCAGCGGCGACCCTGCAGGACGCATTCGCCGCCATCGCCGCCGACTATCCGGAAATCGCCGAGATCTGGCAGCGCTTTGCGTCGGTGCCGATCCGCAACGCCGGCACGCTGGGGGGCAACGTGGCCAACGGCTCGCCGATCGGCGACTCGATGCCCGCGCTGATCGCGCTCGGCGCCGAGGTCGTGCTGCGCAATGGCGCCGTACAGCGCACCCTGCCGCTCGACGCGTTCTATCTCGCGTACCAGAAGACCGCGCTGACGCCCGGCGAGTTCGTGGAAGCCATCCGCCTGCCGCGCCCCTCGCAGCACCTGCGATTCCGGACCTACAAGCTCTCGAAACGCTATGACTCGGATATCTCGGCCGTCTGCGGCGCGTTTGCGATTCAATTCAAGGACGGCCGCATCGAACAGGCACGCCTCGCCTACGGTGGCGTAGCGGCGACGCCCAGGCGCGCTGTCGCGGCCGAGGCCGTACTGACAGGCACCGAGTGGTCCGAGGCCACCGTGCGCGCCGCCATGGATGCACTGTCCACCGACTACGCGCCGCTCACGGATATGCGCGCCTCGGATGCCTATCGCGCGAAAACCGCGCGGAACCTGCTCTATCGCTTCTGGCTCGAAACACGTGAGGAAGCGCCGCTCGACATGACTCAGGTCAACGTGTTCGCCACGACTGCGCCGTTGACCTCGGCCTGAGCGAAGGAGGGATCATGAACAAGCACGATGAAGCACAGGTCGTTGCCGCCGCCGGCAAGATCGGCATGGATCGTATGGACAGCGGTGCAGGCGCATCAGGTGCGCCAGGTGCATCGGCTGCGTCCATCGGCGTCGGCCGCGCACATGAATCGGCGGCGCTGCATGTGGCCGGCGAAGCCACGTATACCGACGACATCGTCGAGTTGCACGGCACCGTCCACGCAGCGCTCGGGCTGTCAAAGCACGCCCACGCCACCATTGCCTCGATCGATCTCGAGCGCGTGCGGCACGCGCCGGGTGTCATCGCTGTCTTCACGGCGGCCGATATCCCGGGCGTTAACGACTGCGGCCCGGTTTTTCACGACGATCCCGTGCTGGCGGACGGCGTGGTTCAGTACCTCGGGCAACCCGTGTTCGTGGTCGTTGCGCAGACTCACGATCTCGCTCGTCGCGCCGCTCAACTCGCGAAGCACGACGACGTGGTGCGCTACGAACCGCTCGAGGCCGTCCTGACTGCGCGCGAGGCACATGAGCGCGAGCAGTACGTCGTGCCCCCGCTGCACCTCGTGCGCGGCGACCCTGCCGGCAAAATCGCCGCGGCGCCCTACCGGATCACGGGCGAATTCGAGGTCGGCGGCCAGGAACAGTTCTATCTCGAAGGCCAGATCGCGTACGCCGTCCCGAAGGAAGGCGACTCGATGCACGTGTGGTCGTCGACGCAGCACCCGAGCGAAATGCAACACGTGGTCGCACACTTGCTCGATATCCCGAGTCACGCGGTGCTCGTTGAGTGTCGCCGCATGGGCGGCGGCTTTGGCGGCAAGGAATCCCAGTCGGCGCTGTTTGCCGCGGTCTCGGCCCTCTGCGCGCGCCATCTGAATCGTCCGGTCAAGCTGCGGGCGGACCGCGACGACGACTTCATGATCACGGGCAAACGCCACGACGCGTGGTATCGCTACGAAGCGGGTTTCGATGCACAGGGCCGGCTCGAAGGCGCGCGTGTCGAAATCGCGCTGCGAGCGGGCTATTCGGCGGACCTCTCGGGTGCCGTCGCAACGCGTGCCTTATGTCACTTCGACAATGCGTACTATCTGTCGGACGTCGATATATGGGCGCTCGCCTGCAAGACGAACACGCAATCGAATACAGCGTTTCGTGGCTTCGGCGGCCCGCAGGGCGCGCTCGTGATGGAGGTCATTCTCGACGGCATCGCGCGCAAACTGGGCCGCGATCCGCTCGACGTCCGGCGCGTCAACTACTACGGCACCACCGAGCGCAATATCACGCCGTACGGTCAGAGCGTGACGGACAACGTCATCGCGCCGCTGACCGACGAGCTCGTTGCATCAAGCGACTATGAAGCACGCCGGACCGCGATCGCCGCATTCAACCGGACGAGTCCGGTGCTCAAGCGCGGCATCGCCCTCACCCCGGTCAAGTTCGGCATCTCGTTCAATGTGCCCCATCTCAATCAGGCCGGGGCGCTCGTGCACGTCTATCGCGATGGCTCCGTGCTCGTGAATCATGGCGGCACCGAGATGGGCCAGGGGCTCAACACCAAGGTGGCGCAGGTCGTCGCCGCTGTGCTCGGGCTCGATCTGAGCCGCGTGCGTTCGACCGCGACCGACACGAGCAAAATTGCCAACACCTCGGCAACCGCCGCATCGACAGGTAGCGACCTCAACGGCAAAGCGGCCGAAGCGGCTGCCCTGACAATCCGCATGCGTCTCGCGGAGTTCGCCGCGAAACAGTACGGCGGCGACGCCGACGCCGTGGAATTCCGCAACGGGATGATTCACGCGAACGGCCAGGATCTCGCGTTTCGCACCGTGATCGAGGCTGCGTACCTGGCGCGCGTACAGTTATGGTCGGACGGATTTTATGCCACGCCGAAAGTGCATTGGGATTCCAAGACACTGACTGGCTCGCCGTTTTATTACTTCGCCTATGGGGCAGCCGTATCCGAGGTCGTGATCGACACGCTGACTGGCGAATGGAAGCTCCTGCAAGCCGATCTGCTCTATGACGCGGGCCGCTCGATCAACCCGGCCATCGATATCGGACAGGTCGAAGGCGCCTTTATTCAGGGCATGGGGTGGCTGACGACCGAAGAACTCTGGTGGAATGCGCAGGGGCGTCTGATGACGCACGCCCCATCGACCTACAAGATTCCATCGGTCAGCGATTGCCCGGAAGCTTTCCACGTCAAGCTGTTCGACAACGTGAACGCCGAGCCGAGCGTCTACCGTTCGAAGGCCGTCGGAGAGCCGCCGTTGCTGTTGCCCTTCTCGGTCTTCCTCGCGATTCGCGATGCCGTTGCATCGACCTCGGCCGATCCGCGTTGCGTACCGCCGTTGCGCGCACCCGCGACGCCGGAAGCGATCCTCGATGCGCTCGACGCGGTAGCCGACGGCCAGAGCGCTGTGCAGACGAGCATCAGTCCGCTCGCCGCCCCGGCACTCGTTGAAGGCGCCATCCTGTCGAGCGTCGAAACGACGGGGCGATAGCGTATGGAACGATGGCTTCAGGCACTGCAACAGACCCTCGCGCACGGCGACGCCGTCGTGCTGGTTACCGTCGCACGCACGGAGGGTTCGGCCCCGCGTGACGCTGGCACGAAGATGGTCGTCACGCGCGATACGGTCAGCGACACGATCGGCGGCGGCCACCTGGAATTCAAGGCCATCGAGGTAGCGCGTCAAGTCCTGCGCGAAGGGGGCCGCGGACCGACCGAAGTTAACCGGCGTCTCGAACGGTTTTCCCTCGGGCCGAGCCTGGGTCAGTGCTGCGGCGGCGCCGTGATGCTGGCGTTCGAACGGCTGACGATCGCGGACCTCGGATGGGTCAAGACACTCGCCCGGCGTATGACGGCCGGCCAGGCCACCGTGCGCAGCGTCGCCTTCGACTCGACCTTGCCTGTGATGCTCAGCGATCCGGAACCCGGTTGCGAAAGCCCGGACTGCCTGCTGTGGACCGGCGACGCGAGCGGCCCGCTGCTGACTGAGACGCTCGTGGTCGATACGTTTCCGGTCGTGCTGTTTGGCGCAGGACACGTCGGCGCTGCGCTGATCGAGATTCTGCGGACCCTGCGATGCACGATCCGTTGGGTGGACGAACGCGACGCGCAATTTCCGAAGCTGGACCTCGCGCGTTTCCCCACGCTGACAATCGATGCGAACGATGCGCCCGAGGCCGCGGTCGATGAAGCGCCGGCTGGCACGTATTTCCTGGTCATGACGCATAGCCATGCACTCGACCAGTCGCTGACTGAACGGATTCTTCGCCGCGCGGACTATGCGTATTTCGGTCTGATCGGCTCGCACACGAAGCGCAAACAGTTCGAGCACCGCCTCGCCGCGCGCGGCATCGACCCGCACCAGATCGCGCGGATGATCTGCCCGATCGGTGTGCCGGGCATCACGGACAAGTCGCCCGAGGTCATTGCGGTCGCGGTCGCGGCGCAGATGTTGCAGGTCGTCGATTCAAGGGTGAGTCATGCGCGCCCGGTCACGGCGTGAGCTCAACACCGGGTGTACGCGCGTGAAATAGGTGCATCGGGTACGCGCATGGGCTACGAGCACCAGGTACACGCACTACGCGCATTAGGCGCGATAGGCACGATAGACACGCACATGTTGTAAGCAGATCGGACCTTCGCGTCCGGCGCACCGAAGCGACGGTAAACTATGGGGTCATTCGGGATCACGACGATCCCGGTATTTCGCCCGACAGCGATCGGCTGATCGAGGCCCACGCATCACGACAGAACACACGAAGACTTCGCTTATGGAACAAGCTCTGCTCAACAAGATTCTCCGCGCACCGAAGGCCGAGCTTCACATGCATATCGAAGGCTCGCTCGAGCCCGAGCAGATCTTCGCACTCGCCGAGCGCAACAAGGTCAAGCTGACCTACGACACCGTCGAGGCACTGCGCAAGGCGTACGCGTTCAAGGACCTGCAGTCGTTCCTCGACATCTACTACGCAGGCGCGAGCGTCCTGCTCAAAGCCGAAGATTTCTATGACATGACGCGCGCCTATATGGACCGCGCTGCTGCCGACCACGTCATTCACACCGAACTCTTCTTCGATCCGCAGACGCACACCGAACGCGGCGTGCCGATCGAAGCCGTCGTCGAAGGGATCGAAGCCGGCATGGCCGACGCCGAACGTCGCCACGGGCTCACGAGCAAGCTGATCCTGTGCTTCCTGCGTCATTTGCCGGAAGACCACGCGCTGCAGACGTATGAAAGCGCCCTGCCGCTGTTCGAGCGTTACGGCGATCGCCTGATCGGCGTGGGGCTCGACTCATCAGAACGCGACTTCCCGCCGTCGAACTTTGCCCGCGTATTCGGCAAGGCGCGCGATCGCGGCCTGCGACTCGTCGCGCACGCCGGTGAGGAAGGACCGCCTGCCTATATCCATGAAGCGCTCGATATCCTGCGCGTCGAACGGATCGACCACGGCGTACGCAGCATCGAAGACGCCGACCTCGTCAAACGCCTTGCCGACGAACGTATTGCGCTAACGGTATGCCCGTTGTCGAATCTCAAGCTCATGGTGTTCGACGACCTGCGCAAGCACTCGTTGAAGGTGCTGCTCGATGCCGGCGTCGCGGTCACGGTGAACTCTGACGATCCGGCCTACTTCGGTGGATACGTGAACGACAACTTTGTTGCGATCGCAGAAGCGCTCGATCTCGGCGACCGCGATCTCTACACGATCGCGCGCAATAGCCTCGAAGCGTCGTTCGTTGATCCTGTGCAGCGCAGCGCAATGATTGGCAAGCTCGACGCGTACTGGCATGCGTGATTCGTCCGTGAGCCTGGGTCAGCGCGACGCATCGCGCGGCGGCAATCGCGAATGCGCACCGGAGTCCGGTCGCCGCGCCGCATACCGCGCACGTCTGTTGAGCTTTCGGGCAGACCCGGCGCTCGACGAACACGGTGTCGTCTTCCATGAAGACGGGCTATTGATCGTCGGCGACGACGGCAAAGTCGTCACGTTCGGCGACTATGCGTCACTGCACACGCAACTCGCCCCGGATACCCCGCTACACACGATGCGCGACAAGCTCATCGTGCCCGGGTTCATCGACACGCATGTGCACTTTCCGCAAACGGAGATGATCGCGTCGCCCGCTTCCGGTTTGCTGCCGTGGCTCGAAAACTGGACGTTTCCGGCCGAGCGCAAGTTCGAGGATGCCGCCCATGCGGCGGACGTCGCGTCATTCTTTCTCGACGAACTGCTCGCGAACGGCACAACGACTGCGTCGATCTATTGCAGCGTGCATCCGCAATCGGCGCAGGCACTGTTCACCGAATCACATCGGCGAGACCTGCGCATGATCGCGGGCAAGGTATTGATGGACCGGCATTGTCCCGAGTACCTGCGCGATACTGCGCAATCGGGTTATGACGACAGCAAGGCGTTGATCGAGCGCTGGCATAAGCACGGGCGCCAGCTTTACGCACTGACGCCTCGTTTTGCCCCGACGTCCACCGAAGCGCAACTCGAAGCGTGCCGCACGCTCGCGCGTGAGTACGACGACATCTTTATCCAGACGCATGTCGCCGAAAATCTCGATGAGATCCGTTGGGTCAAGGAGCTGTTTCCCGCACGCCGCAGCTACCTCGATGTCTACGATCACTACGAACTGGTGCGGCCCCGTGCCATATTCGGCCACTGCATTCACTTCGACGACTGCGATCGATGCAGGATGGCGGAGGCACGTGCCATCGCTGCGCACTGCCCTACCTCGAACCTGTTCCTCGGCAGCGGACTGTTCGACTTCGATGCCGCCGAGAAGACGCAGATGTCCGTGACGCTCGGCACCGACGTCGGCGGAGGCACTTCGTTCTCGATGCTGCAAACGATGAACGAAGCGCACAAGGTCGCGCGCATGGGCGGTCATCACCTCAGTGCATTGCGCATGTTTTATCTGGCGACAACCGGCGCCGCGCGTGCACTCGGTCTCGATCATCAGATCGGCACGCTCGCGGCGGGAGCCGAGGCCGACTTCATTGTGCTCGATCCCGCGGCGACACCCTTGCTCGAACGACGGACCGCGCGCGTCGACGATCTGGAAGCGCTGCTATTCGCGTTCGCGTTGCTCGGCGACGATCGCGCAATCGCAGCGACGTATGCGAACGGGCGCTGTGTGCACGAACGCGGCCTGCGTTCCGCAAGGGGAATACAGGCCTCCGTGGCGAGTTAAACGGGCTCATCCCCCTGCACACTCGTCGACGCACTGAGCGACTCACGAAGCGGCCCGATCACGTGGCCCAAGCTGCTCAGCGGGCGGCACGCTAAACGAATCGGTCGCCCGCTCGTTGAAGCGCCACGGTGCTTGCTCAATGAACCGCATCCGGCGTCGGGGACGATTCCTCACCCTCATCGAAGAATCGTCCGCCCAGCGCGAGATGGAGATCGACACGTGACGCGAGCGCCGCCATGCGCGCCTGGTCCACGGAAATCTGCGCGCGTGCGGCATCCATGCGTGCTTCAAGTTCCTTGTCGACATCGACCTGCCCCACTTCGCGTTGAACGCCCGTCAGATCGGCCGTCCGTGCGAGCGCATCGCGGCGAGTCGACAATGCCTCGGCCCGGGTGCCGAAATCGCGCTCCGCGGCGAGGGCATTCTCGACCTCGCCCATCGCCCGCTGAATTGTCTGTGCGTAACGCGCGGCCGCCTCGCTTTGCGACACCGTGGCGATCTCATACTGCGTCTGCCTCTTGCCGGCATCGAACAGCGGCCATGTGATCCTGGCTCCCACCGGGAAAATCATCTTGTCGAGCTGATCCTGCAAGCCCGCTGCGCGCGTATCGAGATACCCCGTGCCGGCAGTCAGCGCCACATTGGGCAACCGTGCGGCCTTGGCCTGCTGCGAACCAAAAAACGCGGCGGAAAACGCATTGCGAGCCGCGATCACGTCGGGGCGCCGATCGAGCACACCAAGCGGTACGCCTGCGGGTATCGGCGGCAGTGTCGCGCGGTTGAACAAGGTGGTGGTGTCCCGCACTTCGATCTGAGCTGACGGATATCGGCCCAGCAGGAGTTCGAGCGAACGTTGCGCAGATTCGCGGGCCTGACGCGCGCGAATGCGCTGCTCATGCGCCGCCTGCATGCGTGCCTCCGATTGAGCCAGTTCGGACGCCGTTGATTTCCCTACTTTGACGCGCTCCGCCGCGATGTCCCGCTGACGCGATGTATCGACATCGATGGATTCGAGCAACGCAAGCTCGCGCGTCGCTTCGATATTCATCAGCCATGCCTTGGCGACCGCCGCGCCCAGAGACGCTCGCGCATACACATAGTCCGCTTCGGCCGACCGATAGCGCGCCTCGCTTGCCTTGACGCCGGCACGTGCGACGCCCCACACATCGACTTCCCACGACGCCGTGGCGAACACGCCGGACAGGCTGAGTGCGTCGGGCGAAATGACGGAGTTCGACCATTTGCCGCCAAGATTCACGGTCGGCCACAACGTTGAACCGGCGAGTTCGGCTTGCAGGCGTGCCTGCTCGACGCGCGTGGCCGCGACCCGCATGTCGGGGTTGTGCTCGAACGCTTCGTCGATCAGCTGACGCAGTTCGCCGTGCGAGTCGAAGCCTAGCCACTCGGGCTGAAACGCAGCGGCATCCGCGCTCGCAGCCCAATGCGTGGGGAGCGGCGATGACAATGCCGCGTCGTAGGCTTGTTGCGCATCGGGCTCGTTAAGATCCGCGCATCCGGCCAGCGTGAGGCCCGATACGCCGATCACCGCACACGCCGCAATGCGAGACAGATGATAGGTGCGAGCGCGGCGGTCCGAGTGCTCGAGCAACCGCAGCAGGCACTTCCCGCGCATCACGCGCATCACGCCCTTCAATGAATTGAGTGCCTTGATCAGTGATTTCATTGCCGCCCTCACTCGATCTTGAACACGAGATAGTTGATCTTCGTCTTCACGCGAATGATCACCTTGCGCACCATATGCAGCATCGTCAGATGGTTCGTGTAGACCGCCGACTCCCCTCGTGCGCCCATCGGCAATGCATCGACATCGTCGGGATCGATGCGCACCTTGACGGCGTAGCGCAGCGGCGCATCGGGATGCGCGCCCTGGACAGCCGTCGTCGGCAACGTGCCCGATGCATTGAACTGTCCCTGCGCAGTCGACCAGACAATCGACTCGACTTCGCCGCGAAGAATGCGGCCGGGTCTCGCCTTCAACGCGATCTCGACCTCATTACCCGGCTCGACCTTTGTCAACTGGTTCTGATCGTAGAACGCGACAACGTTCTGCGTATTTTCGACAAAGCTCATCACCGGACGCAGCGGAAGCGCCGCGGCGAATGCACCTTCGCGAACCTGGAGGTTGACGGCATAGCCGTCGGCCGGCGCGCGAATCACGGTCTGCTCGAGTTCCCATTGCGCCGAGGCGAGCTGCGCACGCGTCTGTGCCACCATCGAGTGTTCATCGCCAACCGTTGCGTTCAAAGCAGTTTTAGCGCGTACTACACTCGCGCGCGCCGCGTCGCGTTGAGCCTCAAATTGCTTGACCTGAGCCGCATACGTCTCGACGTCGTATTGATTGCCCGCCTCTTTGTGAGCCAGCGTGGATGATTCATGTAGGCGCGTTTTCGCAAGCACAAGCTGCGCGTCAATATTGGCCAATTGACCCTTGGCGGCATCGACATCGGACTGAAGCTGCGCGGCCTTCGATTCGGTTTCGACGAGACGCGCCTGAAGCTCGGTCACCTTCTGGCGATACGGTTCAGGATCAAGACGCAACAGCACATCGCCCTTGTGAATGAGCGCATTGCCTTCGACCGGCACTTCGATCACACGCCCGGTGACGCGAGGCACGATTTCAACGACGTAATTCGTCACGCGGACATCATCGGATTGCGGCGACGTCACGTTAATCGTGAAGATCAATGCGGCAAGACCTGCCAAGCCCAGCGACACCGTGCCGACCTGGGTCTTGATATTCCATGGCAGCAACTTGAACTTGAAGAACACCAGCCAGACAAGTAGCGCGTACGTACAGACGATCATTTCGAGCATTACGCCACCTCGCCTTGATCAGAAGCGGTATGCGCCTTGCCATGCTCTGTGGATCGCAAGAGTTCGTCCCCCTTCGCCCCTCCGCCGTGGCGACCGTGGCCTGCATGCCCTGGATTCTCATGCGCTGTTTCGTGATGCGCCTTCCTGCTTCGAGTGCCCCTGACGATCGGGAACTGAATGGGCTTCATATAGGCCCACAACCACGCCAGTGGCCAGAGCAAACCGCCAAATACGAGCGAAAGCAGGCAGAGGACCTTAATCGCTTCGGCCTGCGGATGGTGACGCTTCTCGGCGATCACCTCGGGCAACACGTGGATTTTCCAGAAGAGATAAATCGCCACCACCGGCATGACGGTAATCGCGACCCATGAGATGCCATTGGCAAGCGTGTCTTCGAACGGATGCGCAGAGGCAGCGTGGGACAGGAGAGGCATCAGCCCCAGACCTGCGCCGGCCGCACATCGACGTGCGCGACGAAGAGAAAACTCCGAAAACATAACGTTCCTTTTGAAATGACTGCAGTCGCTTCCTGCAAAGCGGCGTACAGACATCTCAAAAGAACGCGCGGTTCCGGCGGCAAGAATTGTCTTACGGCGGATTCAGATAAATCCTGCTCGAAATGCTTGTGGCGGGATCGTCCCCAGCGGTCGCCGGGGTTGTATCGATTCCCGCATCGTCGCTATTTCAACCCATCCGATATTGCAGATTGTGATGGCGTGGGCGGCGGTGAAGATGCGCAGAGCTAGTTGACTGCCGGTGCCGATGCGGGCACCGGCGGGGCGACATTGACCGACCGTTCATTGCTCGGCAGTCCCGCTGTACCGTTCTGGTCAACCGGCACGCGCACGTTGCGTACCGTGCCGTTGGCAAGCGGGAAGTCGGCCAGCGCGCCACGCACGAGGAAAGGCATGGCATGCAATAGTGACGGATCATCGACTTGCGCGCTCGCGGTCACGCGATACACCTCTTTACCCGTCGCCTTGTCGATCATTCGAATGGCCAGTCGCTGATTCGACACCGAATACGTTTGTGTCGAATAGGTCGGCGGCGGAGGCGGGCCGACCCACCACGGGCCCCACGGGCGGTAATACGGCATGCCCCACGGGCCCCAGGGATCGTAAAAATCGGGCTGCTGGACGACCACCGTGTGATCCTGGCTGTCGTAATTCATCGAAACGAGGAAATTTGCGCTCGCGATCGGTGTCAGCTTGAAGCCATAAACCGAAAGCTCATTGTCGACGAGCTGCTCATACGTCGCCTGTTCAAGACTGTTCTGCTGAGCCGTACTGCGCTGGAACGCATACGTGCGCTGGGCGTCGCTTGCCGTCCAGTTCTGAAATGCGGTCACCTGCGTCGTGACATAACTCGCGCAGCCCCCCAGCGCGAGCGCGGCGGCGGCAACCACCCCGAAAGCCGCACGGCGAATCCATGTTATTGCCATGATGTTTATCCTTGATTGATGCGTCTGGATCATACGATGACCGTTGGACCGATTCAAAGGTTCATCGTTGCAAAGGCTTATCGGGACATTCGGGAGCCGTGGTGCCTTTCACAGCAACTCACGGCAACTCGCATCGCACAACCCTACACAAACGATTCGAAGCCCCGTTGTATTCCTGATGGCGTATCCGCACTTGAGTTTGGCTTTTGAAACCGTGATACCCCGGGCGGGGACGGTGCCCTTTTTGTACAATGGCAATATTGTTTCTAGAGATTCCGTCATGCTCGACAATTCCGCAGCTTCCGTAGCGATTCGCCGTCTCGATTACACCCCGCCCGCCTTTGCGATCGACGAAGTCAAACTCGAGTTCGATCTCTCCCCCGCGAAAACGACGGTCACCAGCACGATGAAAATCCGGCAACTGCCCGGATCGACGTCGCGCGACCTGGTGCTGCACGGCGAAGACATCGAGCTCGTCAGCGTCGCGATCGACGGCCAGCCGTGGACGGCCTATACGGCAAGCATCGACGGCCTGACGATCTCGAACGTCCCTTCCGGCGCTTTCACGCTCAAGCTCGTCAACACGAACAAGCCGGCGGAAAACACGACCCTGTCCGGGCTCTATGTCTCGAACCACAATTTCTTTACGCAGTGCGAAGCCGAGGGCTTTCGCCGCATCACCTATTTCCTCGACCGTCCCGACGTCATGACGACGTACACGGTCACGCTGCGCGCGTCGCGTGACGACTATCCGGTGCTCCTCTCGAACGGCAATCTCGTCGAGACCGGCGAACTGCCCGACGGCCGCCACTTCGCAACGTGGCACGACCCGTTCGTTAAACCGAGCTATCTGTTCGCGCTCGTCGCGGGCAAGCTCGTTGCGCGCGAAAAGCGCATCAAAATTCGCAGCGGCGAAGAGAAACTGCTCCAGGTATGGGTCGAACCGCGCGACCTGCCGAAGACCGAATATGCGATGGACTCGCTCGTTCACTCGATCGAGTGGGACGAAGAGCGCTTTGGTCTCCCGCTCGACCTCGAACGCTTCATGATCGTCGCGGTCAGCGACTTCAATATGGGCGCGATGGAGAACAAGGGCCTCAATATCTTCAATACGAAGTACGTGCTCGCCGATGCACAAACGGCCACCGACTTCGATTTTGCAGGTATCGAAGCCGTCGTCGGGCACGAATACTTCCACAACTGGACGGGCAATCGCGTCACGTGCCGCGACTGGTTCCAGCTGAGTCTCAAGGAAGGGCTGACCGTGTTCCGTGATCAGGAATTCTCGGCCGACATGTCGGCCCAGGGCCTGAGCCCGGAAGCGGCTGCAGCCGCGCGCGCAGCACGCCGCATCGACGACGTGCGCGGGCTGCGTCAAAGCCAGTTTGCGGAAGACGCAGGTCCGATGGCCCACCCGGTTCGCCCCGACAGCTACGTCGAGATCAATAACTTCTACACGATGACCGTGTATGAGAAGGGCGCCGAAGTCGTGCGGATGTATCAGACCCTGTTCGGCCGCGAGGGCTTTCGCAAGGGCATGGATCTGTACTTCCAGCGTCACGACGGTCACGCGGTCACCTGCGACGACTTCCGCGCCGCGATGGCCGACGCGAATGGCCGCGATCTCGCGCAATTCGAGCGCTGGTACAGCCAGGCCGGCACGCCGCGCGTTGCCGTCACGACCCGCTATGACGAAGCCGCGCGCACGTTCGACGTGACGCTCTCGCAAGGTTATGGTCCGTCGAGTGCCGCCGCGAAGGCCACGCAGACAGGTGCGCTGCTGATCCCGTTCGCGATCGGCCTGGTCGGCCCCGACGGCCGCGATCTGCCGCTCAAGCTCGAAGGCGGCACACGCGCCGACACCCCGACGACGCTCGTACTCGAATTGACCGAGACCGAGCAGACGTTCCGTTTCGTCGATGTCGCCGAACAACCGCTGCCTTCGCTGCTGCGCGATTTCTCGGCCCCGGTCATCGTCACCTACGACTACACCGACGATCAGCTCGCGTTCCTGTTCGCGCACGACAGCGATGCCTTCAATCGCTGGGAAGCGGGCCAGCGCCTGGCCACGCGCGCATTGCTGGGCCTGACCGCAACGGCAAGCCGCGGCGAGCCGCTCTCGATCGATCCGGCAATCATTGCCGCGTTCGGCCGTGTGCTGCGTGACGACACGCTTGCGCCTGCGTTCCGCGAACTCGCATTGACGTTGCCGTCGGAGACGTATCTGTCCGAGCAAATCGACGATGCCGATCCGGCCGCTGTGCACGCCGCGCGCCAGTTCTTCCGCCGCGCGCTCGCCAACGGCCTGCGCGACGACCTGTTCGCCGCCTATGACCGCAACCGCGTCGAAGGGCCCTACTCACCGAGCGCGATCGATGCCGGTCATCGCGGCCTGAAGAACGTTGCGCTCAACTATCTGGCCGATCTCGACGATCCCTCGGATAGCGCCGCGCTCGCTCGCGCCCAGTACCAGAACGCCGACAACATGACGGATCGCAGCGCAGCGCTGTCCGCCTTGCTGCAAATGGGCAAGTCGTTCGCCAGCGCCGCGCTCGACGATTTCTATCACCGCTTCGAGCAGGACCCGCTCGCGCTCGACAAGTGGTTTGCGATGCAAGCGGTGCGCCGAGGCGCTCGCGGCGAGCGTGTGCTCGATGACGTGCGTGCGCTGATGTCGCATCCGGCGTTCTCGCTGAAGAACCCGAATCGTGCGCGTTCGCTGATTTTCCAGTTCTGCATGGGCAACGCGGCGCAGTTCCATGCCGCGGATGGCTCGGGCTATGCGTTCTGGGCCGATCAGGTGCTGGCACTGGATGCCTTGAATCCGCAGGTCGCATCGCGCCTTGCACGTTCGCTCGAACGTTGGCGCAAGTTCACGCCGGCGCTGCGCGAGCAGATGCGCGCGGCGCTCGAGCGCGTCGCAGCGGGTGTGCAATCGAAGGACGTCCGCGAGGTTGTCGAGAAGGCGCTCGCCTGAGGCAGGCATCCGGCAGTCCGTAGTGCGCGTCGATAGCCGCCCGTCGGTAGTCGCCGGGCCAGCGGCGCTCGTCAGCTGCAGGACGGCACAACGATCACGTTGCAGGCGTCAGTGCAAGCGGCTCGCGCGTTCAAGCAGTAACTCCCGCTCACGCGCGTTGCGGGTCATCGACGCAGCACGCGCCAGTTCCGCGCGCGCTTCGTCGATGCGGCCGAGTTTGGCGAGAAGGTCGCCGCGCACACTCGGCAGCCAGTGATATCTCGACAGCGCGGGATCGTCGACCAGTGCGTCGACACAGTCCAGACCGGCTTGCGGGCCGAACGCCATCCCTACCGCTACCGCACGATTCAACGCGACGACAGGCGATGGCGCAATCTGCGCCAGTGCATCGTAGAGCGCGACGATCTGGTTCCAGTCGGTTTCTTCGGGCGTATTGGCGCGCGCGTGGCAGGCAGCAAGCGCTGCCTGAAGCGTGTACGGCCCCGCGTCGCCGCCCGACGCGATCGCGCGATCGAGCGCTTCGAGGCCCCGCCGGATCAGCAGACGGTCCCAACGGCTGCGGTCCTGATCAAACAACAGGACCGGCCGGCCTTCCGTATCCGTGCGTGCATGCAGGCGCGAGGCCTGAATTTCCATCAGTGCGACGAGGCCGTGCACTTCTCCTTCCTTGGGCGCAAGTCCCGCAAGTATGCGTCCGAGCCTCAACGCTTCTTCGCACAGCGCCGGGCGCATCCAGTCATCGCCGGCCGTGGCGGAATACCCTTCGTTGAAGATCAGGTAGATGACCTCGAGCACCGATGCGAGACGTGCCCCGCGCGCGTCGGCACGCGGCAACTCGAACGGCACCTTCGCCGCCGTCAGCGTGCGTTTGGCGCGCACGATGCGCTGCGCAATAGTGGCTTCGCTGCTCAGGTAGGCCCGTGCGATTTCATCTGTCGTCAGGCCGCCAAGCAGACGCAGGGTCAGCGCGACGCGCGCGTCGGTCGACAACACGGGGTGACACGCCGTAAAAATCAGCCGCAGCAGATCGTCGCCGATATCGTCGGCGCGCGCGGCGTCAAGGCCATCGACGAAATCGGGCACGACGTGCGCTTCGAGCGCGTCGAGGTCCGCGCCAAGCTCGTCGTGCTTGCGATGGTGCAGCGCATCGAGCTTGAGCTTGTCGAGCGCGCGACGCTTGGCGGTCGTCATCAGCCACGCTCCCGGGTTGTCCGGCACGCCCTCGGTGGGCCAGTGTTCGAGCGCAGCGACGAGGGCGTCCTGCGCGATCTCTTCGGCCGAGCCGACATCGCGAACAATCCGCGCAACGTGAGCGATGACTTTCGCGGACTCGATGCGCCAGACGGCCTCGATCGCGCGATGCGTTGCAGCGTCACGCTGCGCGGGTCCGTTCATTGGGTGTCAGCTTTCAGTGCGCGCAAGCATTGCGACCCGGGCATGTCCTGGAAATCCTCGGCCTCGTAAAGCTGCCGGACCTCGATTTCGCTTTGCATGTCCGGGCCGAACGGCGCGGGGAAACGCCGCGTCCATTCAAGCGCTTCTTCGCGCGAACGGACCTGGATGATCGTATAGCCTGCGACGAGTTCTTTTGACTCCGTGAACGGTCCGTCGAGAATCGTGCGCTTGCCGCCTGTGTCGTAGCGAATGCGCCAGCCCTTCGAAGTCGGCTGCAGTCCGGTCGCGTCGAGCAATACGCCCGCTTTTGCCAGATCTTCGTGAAACGAGGCCATGGCGGCCATGAGCTGCTCGTCGGGCATTGCTCCCGACTCGCTAATGGCGTTGCCGCGCACAATGATCATGAATCGCATCGCTTGTTCTCCATGTTGTATGAGTTGAACGTGGCAACCGGCTACGCGGCCCACCTCCCACCCACACGACGAACTGCGCGAACGAAAATCGACACGGCTGAGCACGTCATATTGCACGCTTCAGCGAAGGCGCATTGGGAGCCTGCCTTGCGTACCTTGCTTCGGGGCCACAGTGACTCATTAACTCAGTGCCCGTGCGGCGGGGGCGTGCCTACAAGTAGCACGGCCCCGTTTCGCGGACTTCGACCGTGCACCACTCGGCCGCCGGGCACTCGCGCGCGATTTGCAGGGCTTCCTCGTGCGTGTCGCAATCGAGCAGGAAGAAACCGCCGATCATTTCCTTGACCTCGGCGAACGGGCCGTCGACGAGACGGGATTCTCCGTCCCGTATCTGGACGCGTGTCGCACGTTTGTCGGAAATCAGCGAATTGCTCGCCTGAAGGATGCCTCGCGCCGAGAGGTCCTCGGTGAATCGGACCATCCGGTCGTAAAGCGCACGCCCGTCTTCGATCGTGCGCGTGTCGCGTTGATCAGTCGGTTCGACGATGAGCAGCATGTACGACATGGTGTCTCCGTTTTAAGAAGAGTCAACCGCCGGAACCGCCATTCTAGTGGAGATGCCGGTCGACATAGAACCGTTGCGATCGGCGCGTACAATCGGGGGCGTTATCAGTCACGGAGTTTTCAATGGCCCGACGCACTACCCTAACGCAGTACCTGATCGAGCAGCAGCGCCAGCACGACAATATTCCCGGCGACCTGCGTCTGTTGATCGAGGTTGTCGCACGCGCATGCAAGGCGATTGCGCACCACGTGAGCAAAGGCGCGCTGGGCGACGTGCTCGGGGTGGCGGGCAGCGAAAACGTGCAGGGCGAAGTCCAGAAAAAGCTCGACATCCTGTCCAACGAGATTCTGCTCGAAGCCAATGAATGGGGCGGCAACCTCGCCGCCATGGCCTCGGAAGAACTCGAGAAGATTCACCCGATTCCCAATCGCTACCCGAAGGGCGAATACCTGTTGCTGTTCGATCCGCTCGACGGCTCGTCGAACATCGACGTGAACGTATCGATCGGCACGATCTTCTCAGTGCTGCGTTGCCCGGACAACATCGAGAGCCCGAGCGAGCAATCGTTCCTGCAGGAGGGTTCGCGCCAGGTCGCGGCAGGCTACGCGGTGTACGGCCCGCAAACGGTGCTCGTGCTGACTACCGGCAATGGCGTGCAGTCGTTCACGCTCGACCGTGAGCTCGGCTCATGGGTCCTGACGACGCGCGACATGAAGATCCCGGAAGATACCCACGAGTATTCGATCAACGCGTCGAATGCGCGTCACTGGTATCCGCCTGTCACGCGCTATATCGACGAACTCGAAGCCGGCAAGGACGGCCCGCGCGGCGAGGACTTCAATATGCGCTGGATCGCGTCGATGGTCGCTGACGTGAACCGGATCCTGACGCGTGGCGGCATTTTCATGTACCCGGCGGACAAGCGCGACCCGTCGCGCCCGGGCAAGCTGCGGCTGATGTACGAAGCCAATCCGATGGCGTTTCTCGTCGAGCAGGCCGGCGGTGCGGCCACCAATGGCACGTCGCGCATCCTGGATCTGAAACCGCAGCATCTGCATGAGCGTGTTGCCGTGTTCCTCGGCTCGAAGAACGAAGTCGAGCGCGTGACGCAGTATCACGCGGAAGGCGGCCACTGATCGATGCCACCGTCGTGCGCGCGGTGCGCACGACGGTTCCCCGCACGCGTATTCAATCGTCGATCGCGTCGTAGGCAAGCCGTTCGAACTCGGCCGACACCGGGTAGTGCGACTCGGAACGCCGCTGGATCATGAAGATGCCGATCATGTCCTCGCGCGGATCAGCGAGCCAGTTTGTTCCGAACGCCCCGCCCCAGCTATAGGCACCAACGCTTCGATACCCGAGCGGCAAGCGCTTGACGGGATCGTCGACGATCGACAGGCCGAGCCCGAAGGTCTGCCCCGCCCAGAAATCGAGCCCGAATGTCGGTCGCGCGCGCTCCTCCGCGCTCAGCACGTTCGATGTCATCAGATCGACCGACGCGTGCGACAGGAGCCGCACGCCGTTCACGCGTCCGCGACCGAGCATCAGCTTCGCAAACTGAAGGTAATCGTCGGCTGTGGAGATCAGTCCGCCCCCGCCCCCTTCGAACCTGCCCTGATGCGCCCAGACGCTCTCTGTCGCGTGATCGGCGATCAGGACGTTATTCGTCGAATCGTTGAACACGTACGCGCTTGTCATCCGCGATACCTGATCATCGCGCAGCGTGAAACCCGTGTCGTGCATGCCCAGCGGCTCGAAAATCCGCGTGCGGAAGTATTCGCCGAGCGTCATGCCGGTCACGCGCGCGATCAGCACGCCGAGCAGATCGATCGACACGCTGTAGAACCAGCGCTCGCCGGGCTGATAGAGCAGCGGAATACCTGCGAGTCGTCGCACGCATTCATCGGAACTCGCCCGAGTGTGCAGGCCATTGAACGCCTGCGCATAGAGCGGCGCAAGCGCGGGTGGCGCCGTGAAATCGTAGGCAAGCCCGGCACGATGTGTAAGCAGGTCGAATACAGTGATCTTCTGTGCCGCCGGTACCGTGTCGTCCACCGATCCCTCCGGCGAGCGCATGACACGCGGCGAGGCAAACTCGGGCAACCACTTCTCGATCGGGTCACGCAGCCGCAGACGCCCCTCTTCCCGCAGCATGAGCGCGGCCACGGTGGTGATCGGCTTCGTCATCGACGCGATCCGAAAGATCGAATCGCGCGCAATGGGCGTTCGCGTCTCGGCATCGCGATAGCCACGCGCATCGGCGAAGGCAAGTTCGCCGTGGCGGTGCAGCAGTGTGACCATCCCAGCGACACCCGTGCCGCCGTCGGCGACATCGACATGGCGCGCCATCGCGTCGCCGATCCGCGCGAGCCGCGCGTCTGAAAAACCGCCTGCCGCCATCTGCCTGCCCTCCTGGGTTCAGAGATCGACGGTCTGCGCGGATTCAGAATCCGGTATCGAATCCGGCACGCACGTCGTGTTCTAAGGGGGCCGCCACCGAGCATCGCGCTTCCGTGCCCGCACAACGGCCATCGCATCCGTTGCAATAGTACCGGTCGCGGATACCAACGGCACGCCATGCTGTGCCCGTGTCCGACGAAATTGGCGTGCCGACGGCATGCCCGCCTTCGACGGCGTAAAACGTCGGCTCTCCGGCAAGGCCCTGGCTCAAGGCGGGGTCGATGCTGTCGCGGCCAAATGCGTCGCGCAGCGCGTCGATAAAGCCGGCGACTTCGGGCATGGCCTCCCGCAGCGGCTTGGACCTCGGGTTCGGGTTCTCGCCGAGGTTCGGATGGGCGTTGAGGTTCGGGTTGGCGCCCGGGTTGGAGTTGGGCTGTGCGCGCGAGACAGCCGGGCGCCGCTCTGCGACGACATTCATGCGAATCTCCTCGCGCCGGCACACGGCGCTCATGGTTTGTTCAGGTTTCAGCGACAATGCTGACTGCGCGGCCTCGCAAATGGGGGCGACGACCCGTCCGGAATCCGACCGATCCCGCATGAATCCAGGCAGGACCCCCGGTGACGCTGCGAGCGACACTGTACAAATATACAGTATTCTGATGTCTACGTTGTGACCGCCGAATGGAAGACAAACCGATAACCGACGATCCCGTATTCGAGCAGGTCCGCGAGGCCGTGGCCGAACTCGGCCGCGCCAACGGCGATGCCCTGCTCGACCGCATGCTGGGCGCACTCGAGCGCCCGATGGTCTTTGTCGACCTGGAAACGACGGGCGGCAACGCCCAGACGGACCGGATCACCGAAATCGGCGTCGTCGAGGTCAGTCGATACGGCGTCGAGACCTGGACATCGCTGGTCGACCCCGGACGCGAGATTCCCCTGTTTATCCAGGAGCTCACGGGCATCTCGAACGACATGGTGCGCGGCCAGCCCGTGTTCGAGTCACTGGCGCCGGCGTTGGCAGCGCGTCTGCGCGAGCGGCTCTTCGTCGCCCACAACGCGCGCTTCGATTACGGATTCCTGCAGCGCTCGTTCGAGCGTGCGGGCGTGGCCTTCGAGGCCGACATGCTGTGCACGGTCCAGCTGTCGCGCAAGCTGTTTCCGGACGCTGGACGCCACGGTCTCAGCGCAATCGTCGAGCGGTATGCGCTCGAGCCGCTTGGCCGCCATCGGGCGCTGGCCGATGCCGATCTGGTCTGGCAATTCTGGCAGGTCATCCACGCGCGGCATCCGGTCGAAACGATCCGGCACGCGGTGACGTCGCTGACACGCCGTCCATCAGACCCCGCACCCCGGCCCACGCGTCGCGCACGTGCGACAGCGTCGGACAACAGCTAGCGCCATCGCACCGCACGGTGCCGCAGCGCCCCTGTGACGCGATAACGCTGTGACGCTGTGACGAGGTGTGAATAGACGGCAACTGAGCCCCCCAGACCCCATCCACGTAAAAAAACCGGGCATGCGCCGACAGACGCAGTGCCCGGTTGTTCGTCATAGCACGAGATCTGCGACGTCCGATCTGCAGCGCGCAATCAGCGACGTGCATTCAACGACGTGCATTCAACGACGTGCGATCAACGACATTCGGCGATCAGCCGATGAACTTGCCTTCCGACGCGAATTCCGAGAGCGGCTTGCGCGGGCTCGGCAGCTCACGCTGCTGGAGCGCTTCGGGCAACGTCGACTTGTCGGCCTGCTTGCCGATCGCGATCGCGGCTTCGATGATGTAGTTGTCCGGCAAGCCGAGCTCGGCGCGGATCTTGTCCTTGTGAATGCCGGCCATGCCGTGCGCGGGCCAGCCCGAATAGGAGGCCTGCAGCGCGAGGTAGCCCCATGCGGCGCCCGCATCGAACGAATGCGTCGGCCAGGGCACTTCTTCCGTCGCGCCCGGCGGCAGCGACGTGTTCTTCGAAATCGCGATGACCAGCGCAGCCGCGTTCTTGGCCCATGCCTGATTGAACTCGTTCAAGAAGCCGAGAAACTGTTCCCAATGCGGCGTATTGCGGCGCGCATAAATAAAACGCCAGGGCTGCGCGTTATAGCAGGACGGGGCCCAGCGTGCCGCTTCCAGCAGCGACTTGAGCGTTGCCTCGGGGATCTCGTCGCCGGTGTAGGCACGGGGCGACCAGCGTTCGAGAAATTGCTGTTCGATCGGATGCTCGGCAATGCGCGGATTGGTAGTCATGCAGTGTGTCCGGATTTATCGATGGAAGGAGGCTCGGTGTTCAGTGTCGGGGCCATGCGCGACGAGACAAGACGCGACGAGACGATACGAAACAAGACAAGGCGCAACTAAACGAAACGACACTCGATGACACCGACTCGCTTCGCGACATCGAATACGACACACATGGCATGGCGACGGCGCCATGGTAACCCGCTCACCACCTGCGCGTCGCAAGGACGGACAGTTTCGCCACCCGGCCCGGATACCTGATTGACTCGAAGCTGGCGGATGAAATCGATCGGCCGGCGCTATGCTTCAACTCTGCACTTGCGTTCGCGGCGCTGCGCGGCAGCTGGGTCACGCACCGACCACCCAGGCAGGGCAACGGATACCCCGGTGTTTCGGATACGCCCTCATGAGCGAACCGCAAGGACATCCGGCGCTTTTGGTGATTCAATTACGTTACGTTTTTCTCAAGTGGCAGCGCCCGTTGCGTGCGAGACCCGTTCCATCATGCGTGAGGCAAGACCTGGAACAGATCGTGCATCTACTCGAGCGACGGCCCGATTCGCCGGACTGCCGACACGAGGTCGCGCAGGTTCTTTGGGGAGACGATCATGACAATGCAAGCCCAGCCGAATCAGGATGCAGAGCAAAAATTCCGCGACATGCTGGACAAGTTGCTCGACTTCCCACGTTGGACAGCCAAGCAACAGCTTGAGCTTGAAATGGCACGCGATGCGGCCAACACCATGCTGCACGTGGCCGAGTCCATGCGCCGCGGCACGCCGGATACGCTGGCGACGCTGCGGATCCTGCGCCTCGCCAAGGCGGTCGACTACGTGTTGACGGCGCTGGCTGCACAGCGCGATATCCGCCCTGCGACGTTGCGTGCGGTCTTCAATCTCGCAGGCCTGCCCGTCGACCCGGCTTACGGCCGTTGAGCAGATCGAAGCAGGCAGCAGCGTAGACAGGACAGTGGGGTCGAGCGCAACACTGTCCGCGCAAACCCAACGTGCGTGTATCGGTGTTACGTACACATCGGGACGTGCGAACAGAACATCGGCGTAACATCCATGCCGATCCGGGCACAATCGCTTCGGCGCCTCGCTCTTGTGACCGTGCGCTCCTGCGACCTGGCGTCAGTGCGCAAGGACTTCGTACCGGGTCACGCTCAACATGTTCGCAAGCGAACGCATTGACCGATGCGAGCGCCCCGTGTCCGCTCGAAACACACGCGGACACACATCAAGCACACGCCAAAGCGCGGCGAAACAGGAATGTTTAGTTCTGCGCGAGCGGTGTTTCCCAACCGCGCGCATGCGTCGCTTCGAGATGCACTTCGCCAGGCACGCCGGTCGGTGCAGCATGCAGGCGCATGCCATCGGGGAGCACAGGCGAGGCCGGGGTGTGCGAGCTCATCATCTTGGCGAGCAAGGCCCACAGCACCGGATTCTCGACAGAGAAATGATAGGGACGGCGACGGCGCGCCATATGGATCGACAGCGTATCGGCGCTGCCGCGAATGCCGATCACATCCCCAAGCTGAATGTTCGTCGAGCGCGCCGGCGACATGAAAACAAGCCGTTGATTCGTGAGAAACAGCTCGCCGCCGCCAACCGGATGCGCCAGTTCGGAACTGCCGTCACCGGAGTTCACCCGTATCGGCATGCGCGCACGCACGCTCTGGCCCGCGGCACGACGCCGCGCGCGCTGCCGCGCAAGCCGTGCATTGACGACTTCATATTGCGTGCAATGCTCGAACAACAGGCTGAACTCGCCGTCGACGACCTTCAGATTGGCAGTCGGCACAAGCGGGAACGAACGCGAACGATTGATTTCCTGGATATAGCTGCAGGCTGCCGAAGTCTGCGCGAACGCACGCGCGCGGCGCTGGTGCTCGGACTTCGCGGCTTCTCGTCGCTGCTCGCGAATCGACATCCACGCGAGTGCGAAGAACGCCACGGCAAGGATCGCCAGGAAGGTGGGCATTCGATTCTCCAATGGCCTTTTTCGGCGATCTCGTAGTACCCGGAATGCTATCGGGTCGAATTTCCTTTTTATGTTGGGCTCCGAACATTTAACCGGTTTTTACAACGGATTCGCTAGATAAAACCGCTTCCGTACGCCCTGCGCCCCGCCAGCCGGACTGCACGCCGCTGTGTGCGATACACCGCTCAGATGTTTCTGTTTCGAAACACGTCCCGATCGGCGATCGATCAGCGATCACGAGCAACTTCGCGAGCCTCATCAGGCCCCCGTTCAACGCACGTCTCTGAAGCGACCGCTACAATGCGGGATTGCCCGCCCTCCTCGCGCCGACCATGCAACACCCCGACGGACTTCCCACACCGCGTCGCTACTACGCGTTGTTTGTGCTCGCACTCGGCACCATGCTCGCCGTTCTCGATGGCGCGATTGCCAACGTGGCGCTGCCGACGATCGCGCGCGAACTGCACTCCGATCCCGCCACGTCGGTCTGGGTCGTCAACGCGTACCAGATGGCCGTCATGATCTCGTTGCTGCCGCTCGCGTCCCTCGCCGAGCGCGTCGGCTTCCGCAAGGTGTATCTCGGCGGGCTCACGCTGTTCACGATCGCGTCGCTGCTGTGCGCAACGTCGAATTCGATGTCGATGCTGACCGTTGCGCGCGTCTTCCAGGGCTTCGGCGCATCGGGGCTGATGAGCGTCAACATCGCCGTGATCCGGATGATCTTCCCGGCCCGCTTGCTCGGCAGAGGCGTCTCGATCAATGCGAGCGTCGTCGCCATCTCGACAGCGATCGGGCCGACACTGGCCTCGGGCATCCTGTCGATCGCGAGCTGGCACTGGCTATTCGCGATCAACGTGCCGCTGGGTGTTCTTGCGGTCGGTCTCGGCCTGCGCACGATGCCGAACAATGAATTGCACGATCGTCCCTACGACTACACGAGTGCGGTGCTCAACGCCCTGACGTTCGGACTCGCGATCCTTGCGGTCGACGGACTCGGGCATGCCGATGGACGCAACTGGGTCATCGCCGAAGCCGCAGGGTCGCTCGTGATCGGCGTGTTTTTCGTGCGCCGCCAACTCTCGCAGACCGCTCCGTTGCTGCCCGTCGATCTGTTGCGCATTCCGATGTTCGCGATGGCCATCGGCACATCGGTCTGCGCGTTCGTCGCGCAGATGCTCGCTTTCGTTTCGCTTCCGTTTTATCTGCAGGATGCGCTGGGCCGCTCGCAGGTCGAGACCGGTCTGCTGATGACGCCATGGCCCCTGACCATCGTGTTTGTCGCGCCGTTGTCGAGCGTCTTGTCCGATCGCATTCCGGCGGGCGTGCTCGGCGGCATCGGACTGTTTGCGTTTGCCGGCGGCCTGTTTGCGCTCGCAGGTTTGCCTGCGCATCCGGGTGCGTTCGACATCTGCTGGCGCATGGCGGTATGCGGGTTCGGTTATGGCCTGTTCCAGACACCGAACAATCGCGCGATCCTTTCATCTGCCCCACGCGCACGCAGCGGCGGCGCAAGCGGCATGCTCGGCATGGCGCGTCTCACGGGTCAGACATTCGGGGCAGCGCTCGTCGCGCTGATCTTCGGCCTGATTCCGGCGCATGGCACCACGATCACGCTGCTGGTGGGCGCGGCGTTCTCCGCGACGGCAGCGCTCGTGAGCCTGGGCCGTCTCGCCAACCGCTCAGTGGCAATGACCTGAGCCCGGCGCGCATCTGCCGTGTTGGAATGTGCCCACCATTTTCAAGCTTGAAAGCGTGTGGAGCGCGTGCACCCGGAAGCGTGACAGTCAGTGAAACGCCGCACGGCGGACACACGATCTTCATAGGAATGAGGGTCGTGTCCCCGCTTCCAACGTGCGCCTGAACTCGTCAACGTTTCAACTCCTTATCGTTTTGCTCAAGATCCGGTGGCGCCACTTCGCTTGCGGCCCGCATCGGCGCTTGCGGACTCCATTGGCACACCCCTTGCTCGTAAATAACCCGCAGCGCGGTAAGACGAAATACGCCGTATTGATTAAAGTGAAACAAGCGGCGTAACAATCCAATCAAAGAGAACATGCCGTCGTACGGTGCGCAAAAGTTCAACAGCAGGGAGTGAACGCGCCGTGCCGCAGCATCGGAAGTCTAGGGCAGGACACTGTCGAGTCCTGAGCTTTTCAATCCGGTAAGCGAGGCCATCATGAGTATTTTTGCGTATCGCCGTCACTTGCGGTTTTTAAATCACCAACAACGGCGCGTCTGGTGGGATCAACGCAAACGCCTTACTCCACGCGTGAGAATCGGCGGGGCTTATGTGCCGCCCAGCGTGTCGAAAGTCTTTACTTACGTCAAAGTCGGCTAAGCCGCGGCACGAAGGGGTGCGCGCACGTGAATGCGCACACCCCTTCGATATCTGTTCCATGACGTCGTATGTTCCATGACGTCGTGATCGACGAGCGCGATCGCTCACGCGCGAATGACTTTATCGAGTGTGATCGGCAGACTGCGCACACGCACGCCCGTAGCGTGATAGACCGCGTTGCCGACGGCGCCGGCAACACCCGTGATGCCGATTTCGCCGATACCTCGCGCGCCAAGCGGATTCAGGTGCATGTCTTCGGACTCGATGACACTGATGTCGATCGATCCGATATCCGCATTCACCGGCACGTGATACTCAGCGAAGTTATTGTTCGCTATCCGTCCGTAGCGCGGATCCAGTAGGCCCTCCTCGGTCAATGCCTGACCGACGCCCCACACGATGCCGCCCATCAGCTGACTATGCGCGGTCTTCTCGTTGAGCAAACGTCCGACGTCATAGACCGCGACGATGCGCGAAACGCGAATCACCCCGAGCATCTCGTCGACGCGCACCTCGGCAAACACGGCGCCGAACGAATGCTTCGAATAGTTGCGGGCATCATCAGAAGGCTTCACTTGCACCGTGGCCTCGATCGCCTGCCCGCCGTTGCGCGCAATGATCGCAGCAGCGGGATCACGACGCGACGGATCGGCTTTCAACGTGACCCATCCATCCTTGACGAAGACGTCGTCCGGCGACGCGCCATGCACGGGCGACGCGGAGTCCGCAACGGCAAGTCCGATCAGGCGATCACGCGCCGACAGCGCTGCGGCCTGCACAGCCGGCGAGACGCTGGCCGCCGACTGCGACCCACCTGATACCGGCGCGGCGGGCAAGGTCGAATCGCCGAGCGCAAAGCGCACGTTCTGCATCGGGAAACCCAGCGCATCGGCAGCCACTTGCGTCATGATCGTGTACGTGCCCGTGCCGAGATCCTGTGTGCCCGAACCCACGATGGCCGTGCCGTCGGGCTGGATGCGCGCAAACGCCGAAGCGGGGCTGCGATTCGCGGGGTAACTCGCCGTCGCCATACCCCATCCGATCCATTGATCGCCGTCGCGCATCGAACGCGGCGCCATCGACCGGCGCGACCAGCCGAATCGTTGTGCACCGACGGTATAGCAGTCGCGCAGCGATTTGCTGCTGAACGGCTTGCCGTCCTGCGGATCGCGTTCCGCGTAGTTGCGCAAGCGCAGCTCCAGCGGATCCATGTTCAATGCGTAGGCCATCTCGTCCATGGCGGCCTCGAGTGCGAACGAGCCGCTGGCTTCTCCCGGCGCACGCGTGAACGTCGGCGTACCTGTATTGATGCGCGCCAGCCGATGGGTGGTCGCCGCGTTCGGCACGTCGTACAGCATGCGCGACACGACCGCTGACGACTCGGTCCAGTCCTCGAACGTCGACGTCGTCGACACCACATCGTGCCGCAACGCGACGAGACGGCCATCGGCCTGCGCGGCCAGCCGGATATGCTGCTCGGTCTGGGGCCGGTGACCGACCATGCCGAACATCTGCGGGCGTTGCAGCGCGAGACGCACAGGCCGGCCGACTGCTTTGGCCGCCATCGCGGTCAGCACGACATGGGACCACACCGAGCCCTTCGACCCGAAGCCCCCGCCGACGAAAGGGCAGATCACGTGCACCTTCGCGGGCTCGATGCCAAGTGTCTTCGATACGGTGTTCACACATCCCGAGATGCCCTGCGTCGCATCGTAGAGCGTCAACGAATCGCCGTCCCATTCGGCCGTCGTCGCATGGGGCTCCATCGGCAGGTGGTATTCGAACGGCGTCGTGTAGACCGCATCGACGTGGGCCGAACCCGATTGCAGCGATGTATCGGGCGCACCGCGCGTCGTGTCGACGGGATCACGCGTCAGACGTTCGGGTGTGGCCAACTGTGACTTCATCGATTGCATATCGAGCCGCGGAGACTCGACCTGATATGTCACGGAAATATGGTTAGCGGCATCGACTGCATGCTCGAACGTATCGGCGACCACGATCGCAATCGGCTGATTCTGATAGTCGACCCGATCGTCCTGCAGCAGAGTCAGGCGCCGGCCCGCCGGCGGGCCAAATGCGCCCTGCCCGGCCTTGGGCAACCTCGGCGCGTTGTCATGCGTCATGACGAGCAGCACACCCGGCATGGCGCGCGCCGCCGTCGTATCGATTCGTGCGATACGTCCCTTCGCAGTACCGCTTGTCAGCAGCACGCCATGCGAGAGCCGGGGCAAGGCCCAGTCGCTCGCATAACGCGCCGCGCCCGTGACTTTGAGGCGACCGTCGGCACGATCGGCGGGTTGCCCTGTGAGCGGCTCATCGAGTCGGAGATCGCTATTCATGCCGGCACTCCTTGTGAAGCTTCGCGTACGGCGCGAATCACGGCGCGCTGCGCGAGCGTCACCTTGAAGGCATTGCCGGGATACGGCTGTGCCTCGCGCACCATGCTGGCGGCGGCCTGAGCGAGCGTCGCGTCGTCGAGCGTGCGGCCCGTGAGCATCTGCTCGACGCTCGCGGCACGCCACGGCTTGTGTGCAACACCGCCCAGTACGATCCGCGCGCTGCGCACGCGGTTGCCGTCCATATCCAGTGCAGCGGCAACCGATACGAGCGCGAATGCGTAACTGGCACGGTCACGTATCTTGAGGTAACGCACGTGAGACCCGAAGTTCGATGCCGGCAGATCGACCGCCGTAATGATCTCGCCCGGTTCCAGGTTGTTGTCGCGCTCGGGTGTCATTCCCGGCAGCCGGTGAAAATGCTCCATCGCAATCAGGCGATCACCGTTGGGCCCGGTCACGCGCACGGTCGCATCGAGCGCTGCGAGTCCGACGCTCATATCGGACGGCTGCACGGCAATGCATTGCGAATGGGCAGCGCCTGCGTCGCCTTGCGAATTCATCGCAGCGGCCGCTGCCGTCGATCCCGCGAGCGCATTCGGATCGAGCCGGGCATCGGCGCCAAAGATCGCATGCATCCGGTTGAATCCTTGTTGCGCCGCGCATCCCGATCCCGGCCGTCGCTTGTTGCATTCGGCGTAGACCACATCGTAGAAGTAGTGGCACCGCGTGCGCTGCATCAGGTTGCCGCCCACCGTGGCCATATTGCGAAGCTGAGCCGAGGCGCCCGCCAACAGGGCTTGCGACAGCAAGGGATAGCGCTCGCGAACCAGCGCATGGTTGGCGAGATCGCTGTTGCGCACCGTTGCGCCGATGCGCAGGCCGCCGCCCGGCAGGGTCGTGATCTGGTCGAGGCCGGCGATGCGCGTGATATCGATCAGGCGCACAGGCTGGGCGACGCCGCCTTTCATCAGGTCCAGCAAATTGGTGCCGCCGCCGATGATGGCGGAGCCCGCCAGCGAATTGGCGCGCACAGCCGACGCGAGGTCGGGCGCGCGCTGATAGTCGATCGCATTCATGAGAGTCGCTCCGTGGATGCAGAGACGTTTAGGGCGCGAAGGGACGCGCGTCAGACGCCGGACGTGCGAGCTGCACGCGCGGGGACGACGGCCTGTTCGGTGGAATCGGTCTGGAGATGGGCGGCGCGCGCGCAGGCGCGTATCGCACCGACGATGTTCTGATACGCGCCGCAGCGACAGAGATTGCCGCTCATGCGCTCGCGGATCTCGGCATCGGTCAGCGTCTCTGGCTTGCGCTGGATTGCGGCCGTGACGGTGCTTGCATCGCCGCGCTCGTACTCGCTCAGTACGGCAGCGGCCGAACACAACTGCCCCGGCGTACAGAAGCCACACTGGAACGCATCGTATTCGACGAATGCCTTCTGCATGATCTCGCCATGCGCCGCGGCCGAAAGCCCTTCGATCGTCGTGATCGCATCGCCCTCGTGCATGACCGCGAGCGTCAGACACGAGTTGACCCGCCGTCCGTTGACAAGCACGGTGCACGCGCCACATTGACCTCGATCGCAACCCTTCTTCGTGCCGACAAGGCCTGCGTAGTCACGCAACGCATCGAGCAAGGTCACGCGAGCCTCGAGTTGAAGCGCGTAGCGCCGGCCATTGATATCGAGTTCGACCGTGCGTGGCGCGGCAACAGCGGGGGGTGCGAGGGGCGGCGTCGCGACGGGCGCATCGGCTGCCCGCGCATGCTGGGCAGCGAGCGGCGCTGCGCTCAATGCTGCGCCAGCCACCGCGGACTGAAGAAATCGGCGGCGCCCGGTGTCCGCCGATGTTGCCGGACTCGGCCCGTTGCGTTCGTCAGCGCGCACCGGCGCTTCGGAAATCTCAGTGAAGTCCCGCTCAGGCGTGGCGAGACGATCGTGACAACGGTCCGATTCCGACATGACTAGATCCTGGTGACGTTAGGCGGCGCGGGCCGCACTGAGGTGCGCGGCATCGGCGCGCCGCGCAATGCACGCACCGGCGCGTCAGGCGCTGTTGCGAGCGTGGAAGACGATGCATCCGGCGGGGTCGCCATCGACCGGGCCGCGATTTGTGGAGCCGCCATGGACGGCGTAGCCAAAGATGAAGTCGCAGACGACGGCGCGTCGGGCGATGCGTCGCTCATATCGAGCGTCTGCTCGTCGTCCGGCGGCACCACGGATTCGATCGGGTAACGCGAATGCAGGTAAAGCGCAATCGTGACGAGCACGACGAACAGCAGCCACTGGCGAATCTGAATTCGTTTCGCTTTCATGACGACGCCCCTTGTGTTGATTCTTAGCCTGGTTGATGTCGACGACGTCGCTGCGGCTGCGCGTTCTCGAACGCAGGCGGACCCGGCAGGGTTGCCGGACCTCGCTGCGCTTCGTCCCCGTGCGCGCGCGACGCCTGCACAGACGCAAAGGTCGTGCCGACGCATGCGCAGGGTTGTCGCGCGCACGTCACCTTCTCGTGAGTGGGTCTGAAAGCTATTCGGTGAGACGAGACGTCCGCGTGTGTCCGGCCGCGATTGTTCGCACGCACGTACGAATCAATAGGCTTGCGACTGAAGTAGTCGCTCACTGGGGCGGCCTTTCGGGTCGACACCTTTCGATCGGCTATCGCCGCCCGGCACCCGGAATCGGGCCGGAATCGCGTCGGAATGACACGAAGATGGCGCCGCTGTCACGTAACGACCTGACGTGTGAGTGACATGTTCCGGCATGAATTGAACCTCTTACCAAATCCCTGTAATTGCGGCGCGCGCAGCAGACGCGTGTAGCAGACGCGTGTAACAGGCGCGCTCAGCGGACGCGGGCAGCAGACGCAGGTCGATCCTTGCGGACGCGTTTCATCGGCTTGCGACGCGCCTCCCGTGCCGGCCAGGCGGCAGGCATGCCTGATGCAACATCGTCAGTGCGCTACTGGTGGTCCACGCCTCCCGAGTTTCTTATTCAAGGAGAACAACCATGACGAACACCGTTTCCGTACTCAATGACCTGATCGAAACGTCCAAGGACGGGGAACAAGGCTTTCTCAAGGCTGCGGAAGATACCAACGATCCCAAGCTCAAGACGTTGCTGGCGAGCCGCGCGCAGGAGTGCGCGAACGCCGCACGCGAGTTGCAGGCGCGGGTCGTCGAACTCGGCGGCAAACCAGAAGACCGGGGCTCGGTCTCGGGCTCGATTCATCGAGGCTGGGTGGACATCAAGTCCGCACTATCGAGCCGGGACAATCACGCGATTCTTGCGGAGTGCGAGCGCGGAGAGGACGTTGCGAAGAAACGGTATCGCGAAGCGCTCGACAAAGAGCTGCCCGCCGATATCCGCTCACTGATTGAATTGCAGTTCCAGGGCGTGCTGCAGAACCACGACCGCATCCGTGAGCTGCGCGACCAGTACGCGGCGGTCCGTTGATCGACGTCGGTTGATGGACGTCGGTTGATGACGTCAGTTGCTCGACGTCAATTGGTCGACGTCTTTGGATCGACTGACGTTTGCTGATCCAGAAAGGCAGCAGAAAAAGAAAAGCGGCGCTCACGCGCCGCTTTTCATGTCCACACGCGTACGGCGAACCGTACTCGCGTGCTTAGTTGTTCGCGCGAACCGTCAGCTTGTTCGAAACCGACGTCACGCCCTGCACGCCTTGTGCAGCTTGCGTAGCGATATCGATCTGGCCTTGTTCCGGCACCGAACCCGTCAGCGTGACGACACCGTCCACTGCCTTCGTGTAGATGCGGGTCGGCTCGAGGCCCTTCGCACGGGCGAGCGCCTTGCGCACTTGCTTGACCAGCGCGCGGTTCGCTGCCTTCGACGACGTAGCGGCCGGCGCTGCCGGAGCTGCGTCGCTAGCTTGTGCGTACACGTTCAGCGCGAACACAACAGCGGCAGCACCACCGATCGCCTTCAGGAAGTCCACAGATTTCATTCAATTTCTCCTTGTTTGCCATGAAAAAACCAGTGCCCGCACAGCCTCACTGAGGCGACCTACGCCGCCGCCCGAGCGAGGACGCGCCACACCGGTCAGTTGCCGATCGAGAGTGTCGGCTCATCCTCGCCAGGCCGGTGCCTGACGTGAATGCGGTTGTCGATCTCGCGGACGCCGGCGCAGTGGTCCACGACATCTTCTATTGCATGCTGCATAAAACGATGCGGCACAAAACCTTCCAACGTCACGTTCGCGCTCACTACCGCAATCCGCACATCCGAGATATCCAGCGACTCGGTGCGCTTCAGGCGTTCTGTCACCGCCGCCAGGATCTCGGCGTCGGTCATGGGTCTGTCGGGGGATGAGTACGCGGCGGGATCGTCGCGATCCACGCGCTGTGCAGGGGTATCGTCTCGATACGGCGCCGCTCCCAGGTCCGCATGATTCACGCGTGCCTGCGGCTTGCCGTCGATCATCGCCTGGGCCTGCTGGTCCTCTCCAACCCTCTGCTGCGATATGTGCTGGACTGTCTCCTGCGACTTTATGTTTTTTGGGTCCTGCATGCCATCAGGGCTCACCGCGTGCATGCCTTCCGTCTTGTCGTCGGGTGCATGGGACTCGCGATAGCCAGGCTCGTCTCGCCGCTCAAGATCGCCGCGGTTATGGTGCGGCCCCTCACCCGGGGATTCGCCATAACCGCCATCCTGATCGACTGTCTCGCCGGGATTATAAGTTTTACGCTGACTCTGCGAAGCGGTCATTGCACACTCCTTTCGTTTGCGTGGCCGCATAACAACGCTCACTCAAGCTGGCTCAACCGACATGCCGCTATTGAGCATGCTTATCGATATTCAATGTGCCGCCCATACCTTGCAAACGCTGGCGCACATTGATCGACAGCCTTGATTCATATGCGTAACCGTCGATTTCAAGCGCTTAAGAACTTAATCACCTTTGCTTAATACCAACGAATTTCCACTCCAGCACATCGATAAATCGGCAAGCTAGGGAAATTACGGGGCCAGGGTGATACGTGCACGCGCGAAGTCTCATAAGACTCAAGAATAGTCCGATATGCGTCGCCTCGACAAATCGACCCCGTACTCACCACACCGTCACGACGCACTCGCGTGCGCGCCATCGTTACATTTCCCGACGCTCCCGAAGCTTGTCGGATCAAACGATCGGCTTGTAATTTCTGCCCGTCCGGAGCCGCTCGTTTGCCCTGACAAATCACGGTGAGAGCGTTGCAACTCCTGAGCCTGACATAGCTGGTACGGTGGTTGCTTTATATGGGGTCCAAGACGCCAATTTGCTGGAGCGGACTCAATGCATCCCACCGTTGAACTCAGAGCCAAACAAAGCCTGACGCTGACACCGCGTCTTCAACAATCTGTGCGCCTGTTGCAGTTGTCGTCGATGGAGTTCGCGCAGGAGTTGCGTAACGCGCTCGACACGAACCCCTTCCTCGAATTCGACGACGGGCAGGCGTCTGACGAGACAGAGACGCAAGACGACAACCTCAATGCAGCGACGCTGGACGGTACCGCCGGCGACATCGCGAGCGCCGAGTTTGCCGACGCGGCCAGCTCGCTGCCGAGCGATGTCGCGACGGACGTCACAAACTATGAAGCCGCGGGCGAAGGCCAGGACGTGCCGGCCGAAGTCATCGCCGATGCGCTTGCCGATACGCCGGAGCGCGACAGCCTGACGGGCGCTGACTTCCCTGTCGACCCGTATGCGCAGCGCTCGAATCGTAACGACGGCGATGACAATGATCCGACTGAGTGGATCCACGCCAAAGCCACGCTGCGTGAACATCTGCACGAGTCGCTGCGCATGTGCGCGATCGGCGACCGCGATCGCATCGCCGCGCAGCTGATCATTGAAGCGCTCGACGACGATGGCTATCTGCGTCAATCGCTCGATGAGCTCACTGAACTCGTAACGCTCGATCCGCCGATGAGCGAGGAAGAGCTTCATGTCGCGCTGATGCTCGTGCAGCGCCTCGATGCTCCGGGTCTCGCGGCGCGATCGCTGTCCGAATGTCTGTCGCTGCAATTGCAAGCCCTGCCTGACGACACCGACGGCCGCGCGGTCGCGCTCAAGATCGTTAACGAACATCTGGACCGCATGGCGCGACGCGAGCTCGCCGAGTTGCAGCGGCAGATCGGCTGCACGGGCGACGAGATTCGCACCGCGTGTTCGCTCGTGCGCCGCCTCGATCCGCGTCCGGGCGATGCCTTCGGCCGCGACGAGAACAACTACATCGTCCCCGACGTCATCGTGCGCCAGATCAAGAATCGCTGGGTCGTGCAGATCAATCCCGCCGTGCAGCCGCGCACGCGCATCCACCGCATGTATGCCGAAATGTTTGCGCAATCGGGCAGCACAAGCCGCTCTCCGCTTGCACAGCAGCTTCAGGAAGCGCGCTGGCTGATCCGCAATGCCCAGCAGCGCTTTACGACGATTCAGCGCGTCGCCGAATGCATCGTCGCTCACCAGAAAGCGTTCTTCGAGTATGGCGAGATCGCGCTCAAGCCCATGGTGCTGCGCGATGTTGCCGAAGAGCTTGGGCTTCATGAGTCGACGGTCTCGCGCGCCACGGGCAACAAATATATGGCCACGTCGCGCGGCATCTTCGAGTTCAAGCACTTCTTCCCGCGCGAGCTGGGCACGGAAAGCGGCGGGACGTGTTCGTCCGCAGCCGTGCGCGCCCTGCTCAAGGAAATGATCGATGCGGAAGACGCCACGTCACCGCTGTCCGACGTCACGCTCGCCAAGCTGCTCGCCGATCAGGGCGTCATCGTGGCGCGCCGTACGGTCGCCAAGTATCGGCGCCTCATGAAGGTGCCGCCCGCAGAAATGCGTCGCCAGACTGTGCCGGCGTAAGACCCGTCTTTTGCGGAGCGGCGCTCAGTGCGAACGGGCGCCGTCCTGCGTATCCCGCTGCAGTGACTGCGCCGCGTTTTGCGCGTTGGCTTGTACATTGGCCCGCGCCTTCTCCTTGGCATGCTGCAGGCGAAGCTTGCCGCTATACGCCGCCACTTCCGCACCGAGCAGGAACACGGCTGACGAGTAGTAGAGCCACATCAGGATGATCGCGAGCGAGCCGGCCGCGCCAAACATGTTCGCGGTGCCCGCATGGGCGAGATAGATCGAGAACAGGTTCTTGCCGCCGCCGAACAGGATCGCGGCAGCCAGCGCGCCGATCGTCGAGTCGCGCCAGTCCATGACGGCGTCGGGCAAGAATTTGAGCAACGCAGAAAACGCACCGATCAGGACGGCGAAGCTTGTCAGATGCTGCGCACCATTCGCGAGCACGTAAGACACGCTCGTCTCGCCCCAGACCCATCGCCCGAGGATGTTGACGACGGTATCGAGCACCTGGAGCACGACAACGAGAAAGCCGACGCCGACGACCAGCCCGAACGACAGCAGACGCAGCTTGACCAGCGACATGATGCTCTGCGCAGGCTTCAGGTGCGCCTCGATCGGCCAGATGACATTGAGCGCCGTATTCAGCGATGAGAATGTCGCCGACGCGCCAACAAGCACGGCGAATAGTGAAATGAGAGTCGTGCCGGCCGCAAGGTTCGCATGTCGCGCGTTGGCGACCATGGCCTGGATCGTGGCGGCCGCCTCGTTGCCGACGACGCCACGTATCTGCTCGAAGAGCCGCCCCTGTATCGCATCAGCGCCATAGAAAAAGCTCGCTACCGCGATCACGATAACGAGCGTCGGAGACAGAGAGAACGCCGTGTAAAACGCGATGGACGCCGCCGAAGAACTGCCGCGATGACCGACCCATGAGGACACAGGTTCGATGACCCAGTCGGCCCAGCGCCGCATGCGCGCCACGTCCATCCGTTGTCCAGGTGGTTTCAAGACATCGCTCCTTCGAGGCGCAGATCGCCCATTCGATAGGCCGCAAGGGTGCGATGGCTGGCATGGACTTCACACGCTAGTGCCAGAGTTTGCCCATCGCACGCGAGATCGCGGCGGGCCCCACGTAGTCGCCTTCCGGCAACCGGTCGAGGGTACTCAGTATCGCATCGTCGGCGCCGCGCGCCCGTGCACGCTCCATGAGCTGCGGCTTCGATGCGGGATACGCCAGTCCGCCCAGCGCCTTCTGGATAGCGATCGGACTCGGCAGGCGTACGCCGCCTTCGCCGGTGCGCTCGCTACGTTTGCCTTGATGACGAGACATAGGTCCTCCTTTTGGATAAACGCAACATGCGTACCCGTCCCTCCGGACGGGTCGCGGTGATCTTCGTTCAGCTCAGGGAAGTGGGGCGAGCGAATGCCGGACTGCCGCTTCGAACTCGCCAGGTGCCGCTTGATGGCGCGCGGCGGCTCGGGTTGTTGACAGCGCTCGTGCAGCGGCGTGCTCTAACCGTCGCCGGCCCGGCGTTCAGTCGTCGTACTCATAAGCGAGTGCATCCGTATCGACCATCGCCTTCTCGATGCTCACGCGGTGGTCGCAAATCTGCGCGGCCATCTGGTGCGTATCGATGCAGCTGGTACACAGCACAGGAAAGAGATTGGCCTCTTCCGCACTGAGATGGCGGCGCACGAGTGGAATCAATAGCCGGAACACGGCATCGAGACGCACCGCATCGTCGAGCAATGTTTCCGAGCGTTCGACCAGCGCGTTGGCCATATCGATCTCGAGCCGGGCGATTTCAAGCGCCATGCGCGCCTCGGGCGAGTCGGCCGCTGCCTCAATGGCTGGCAGCACGATCTCGTGCTCGAGCATCGTGTGGTACGTCAGCTCGCGGCCGATATCCACTGCGGCGTCGGCGCGTTCGCTGTCGTGAGGATCGAGCAGCTCGAAGCGTTCGAGCAGTCGATCGATCGCGCGATGTTCCGCGCGGAGAACTTCAAGGGCGTCCCGTTTCGGATTGAGCGCGACTGCCATCCCCATGATTCGCCTCCCATATACGACTGATCGGCATTCGCCGGTTATGCGATCCGGCGTCAATCTTCTTAGGAAATATGCTAGGTCAAACTCGATTTAAAAGGTAGTGGCAAAGCAGTCTATTTCGACGCAAATGATCGTGACTCGATAATTACTTCCGCGAGAGGAGGAATCATTGCTGTCAACCGGTAAATGAAACACTCTCGCGTACGTATCGAAACGGTTCGATGAGCATGCATGTGGCATACATGATGAACGCGCTTCACGGTCTTCGCTTTAACGCTCTCGTACACGCCCTCTTTATCTGAGCTTGTTTCAAGTTGTCTCAAGCCTGCCTCATCAACCCATTTGAAAGGTCCGATTCAAACGCAGGACCCAGAGACAAAGCCTGGGATGCCAATGGCGTCGTAACGATGTCGCAACGAAGTCGCAATGACTTCGGTATACCGCACCCATGCGCCAAGATGATGCGTGACGGGTGTTTTCGCTATAGCTCGCGACGGCATGCCGCGGCGAGCGCGTTGCGGATCGCACGCGCATCCGATCATTGACGGATGTTTAGTCGCGCAATACCTGAATCGCTTTTACGCCACGGTTTTGAGGTTTAGGCATGGGGTTGCATGGGGCGATGACACACTCGAATCAGCGGCAATCGCACGTCGATTTCCGGCTCGCGAACGTTTGTCGATTCCGATTTATTCGCCACATTTTGGATTTGGCATCCTTAAGGTATCCCGCATCGATACGCTTAAAGGCGGCGCCGTGCACCACCCTCTTGTTTATCTTCGATGGATCCGGAATGGCAAAAGCCGCCCCCGATGGGGCGGCTTGAAGGTCTCTCTCGTGGCTCGAAGTGGTTCGAGGCCGGATTAAGAGCGGCTGAGAGCGCCTCAAGAGCGGCTTGAGAGCGGCTTAAAAACGAAATACGAGCGCTTTGAAACGCTTTTGAGCGATTCCGAACGTTACGCTTTTACCTGGTCTCTTCGCCCATGCGACGAAGAAGCGGCACGTTTGACTCGCGCATGCGCGATGGTTTCCGCTTCGATGGCCCGAAGATCATCGAGGAACGAATCGCGCCAGACCGAAAGATCGTTCTTGCGCAGCGGTCCCATCATGTCGCGATAGCGCGCCTGACGCTCGGCAAGCGGCATCGACAGTGCGCGCTCGATGGCTTCGGACATCTGAAGCATATCGAACGGATTGACCACCAGCGCACCCGGCATCTGCTCGGCCGCCCCGGCGAACTGGGACAACACGAGCACGCCGGGATCCGACGGGTCCTGCGCGGCGACATACTCCTTCGCGACGAGATTCATGCCGTCACGCAGCGGCGTGACAAGCCCCACCTGAGCGATACGGAACAACGCCATCAACAGGTTGCGGTCGTACTTGCGGTTCAGGTACCGGATCGGCGACCAGTCGAGCTCGGCAAAACGCCCGTTGATGCGCCCCGTCTCTCGCTCAAGGTTCTGCCGGATACGTTGGTACGTCTGGACGTCTGAACGCGTTGGCGGTGCGATCTGCACGAGCGAAACACGGCGTTGCCAATGCGGCGAAGCCTGCAGAAGGTTCTCGAACGCAAGGAACCGCTCGGCGAGTCCCTTCGAATAGTCGAGGCGGTCCACGCTCATGATGAGCTTGCGGCCCTGCATGCTCTGGGCGAACTCCGTAACGGCCTTGCGCGTGCTGAACTGCTCGGCGGCCTGGGCGATCGCATCCGGATAGATGCCGATCGGGTAGGCCGCCGCCTTGGCCGTGCGGCCATAAGCCGTCAGCCGGACGACCGGTCGCCCATCCGCTGCGCGGACGTCGGCCGACGTCCCCATCGCTTCCCGCGTCACATAGTCGCGAAACGCCTGCACATCGGAGTCCGTCTGAAACCCGATCAGGTCGTAGGCCATCAGCGCTTTGGCGAGTTCCGCGTGCGGCGGGACTGCGCGAAATACTTCGGGCGCGGGAAACGGGATATGCAGGAAGAAGCCGATCGGGTTGCGCACACCGGCTTCGCGCAATGCCTCGGCCAACGGGATCAGGTGATAGTCGTGCACCCAGATCACATCGTCGTCCTTGAGCATCGGCACGAGGTCGCGCGCGAATTGCTGATTCACGCGCAGGTACCCCGCATACTCCTGCCGGTCGTATCGCAGCAGATCGGTGCGGTAGTGCAATGCGGGCCAGAGCGTCGCATTGGAAAAGCCGCGGTAATAGTGGTCGTAGTCGCGCTTGGCGAGGCCAACAGTCGCGTAGGTGACCTTGCCCTGAACGTCGATGGCGGGCGGTTGCGGCTGCGCGACGGTTTCGCCGCTCCATCCAAACCAGACGCCGCCGGTTTGCTTGAGCGCGTCCAGAACGCCAATGGCCAGACCGCCCGCGGCGGGGCGGCCTTCCTGCGTGGGAGCGACGCGATTGGATACGACGATCAGTCTGCTCATGCTCATTCCCGAAATAAATGACTCTTTCGGTAACAGCAATCGCCGTGCCTGCGTAATCAAAGTGTAATCAGAAGCCCTTCACTGGCCGCGCCCCCGACATCGTGCAGCGGTGTGCCTGGGCGTGGTTCAGCCTCGATCGACAGTCGTCGAACGCCCGTCATCGGGACGATGCACGGTCGCACGCCCCGATGCGTACGGGACCTTTCGAAGCATCCAGGGTCGCGCTCAGGCGTCCTGCTCGGTGCCGAGTTCGCGCTGGTATTCGATTCCTGCGGGGCGTGCGCCACCCTGATTGTGGTCACCGTCGTGCGGCCGTGAGGATTCGTCGGCCGCCTCGTTGTCTGCTTGCGTTTCTGGGCGCGTCGTATCGGTCACGGGTGCGGTCGGTGTCTGGGGTGTGGGCATCGCTGGCCTCCTGAATGGGTTCTCGGCTCGACGCCGGTCCATCAAGCATAGTCGCTAAATGACGAACCGGCAGGCCAACGCACTGCAGCATTCGTGCCTTCGAGCTTCACCCGGCGTTTTCACGCATGGGGCGTGCGCAGCCACCTGCCAGGCACGCGGCGAATCCTTTGAACCTGCGGTCGAATCTGCGGCTGAGCCTGGGGCGGCATTTCCCCTGGCATGGGCGGCGGGTCGCCGATCGGAGGCATGTCGGGAACGACCGGCGGATCGCGCGTCGGATCGGGCGGAGGCATATCCGGCGGCGTGGCCGGCGGCGACGGCGGAGGCGGGTTCGGATTGGGGCTGGGAGGCTCGGGCCGACGCAGACGATAGGTAGCGAAGGTATTCATGGTCGATTGGGCATGCATTGCGAAGGTCAAGGTCAGGGTTCTGCAACCTGTCCTTCACGACGCAATGATCATGCCCCGCCCATCGCCGTTTCGACCCCTCAAGCGTCGAGATCGGCCTTCTCGTCGTTATCAGCGTCGCCTGCCGCATCGCCCTTCGCGCTGTCGCCGTACTCAACAAGACGGTTGTAGAGCGTCTTGAGGCTGATGCCCAGAATCTCCGCGGCACGCGTCTTGACGCCCCCGCATTGTTCGAGCGTGGCGAGGATCAGCTGCTTGTCGGCCTCGGCGAGCGACGTGCCGAATGCAATCGTGACCGACGTGCCGGGTGACGGTTTGGCCAGCGAGATCTGCAACGGAACGGCAGCCGTGTTGGCCGCCTCGTTGCCCGACATGATGTAGGCCCGCTGCACGTAGTTCTTCAACTCGCGGACATTGCCCGGCCAGCTGTAGGCCGCCAGTGCGTCGCGCGTTTCCGGAGGAAAGGTCTTGTGCGTGCTGTAGCGCTGATTGAGGTCGTCGAGGAAACCCTGCGCGAGAAGTTCGACGTCCTTTCCGCGTTCGCGCAACGGCGGCAGATGCAGCGGGAACACATTGAGCCGGTGATACAGATCGAGGCGCAACTTGCCTTCGAGCACGGCCTCTTCGGGGTCGCGGTTGGTGGCCGCGATCAGCCGCACATCGGTCTCGATCTCCTTGGTCGTACCCACGCGCATGAACACGCCGGTCTCGAGCACGCGCAGCAGCTTCACCTGCAGCTCGATCGGCATTTCGGTGATTTCATCGAGGAACAGCGTCCCGCCGTTCGCACGTTCGAAATACCCCTTGTGCTGGCGATCGGCGCCCGTGAACGAGCCACGCTCGTGGCCGAACATTTCGGATTCGATCAGGTTCGGCGAAATCGCTCCGCAGTTGACTGCGACGAACGGATGCTTGCGGCGCAGGCTGAGTTCGTGAACGGTTTGCGCCGCGAGTTCCTTGCCGGTACCCGACTCGCCGACCAGCAGCACCGACGCAGCGGTCGGCGCAACGCGGCTGATCTGGTCGTAGACCGTCTGCATCGCGGGCGAGTTGCCCAGCATGAGTCCGAAGCGGCCCATGCGCCGCAATTCGCCGCGCAACGTGCCGATCTCGGCCTTGAGATCGCCCGAGCGCGGAATGCGATTCACGATCGCCTTCACGCGCTGCAGATTGATCGGCTTGACGAGGTAATCGGTCGCGCCGTTCTTGAGCGCATTGACCGCGCTCTCGACCGTCGCGTGGCCGGTGATCACAATGATTTCGACGCCGGTCGGGTCGAGGTCCTCGAACAGATCGACACCGCTGCCGTCCGGCAGTTTCAGATCGGTGAACACGACGTCAGGCATCTGCCGCACGATCTGAATACGTGCTTCGCGCAGATCGCCGGCCGTCACACAGGTCAATCCGTCCTCGCGGATCACCTCGGCGAGCGCCTGTCGGGTATTCGGATCGTCATCGACAATCAGAGCATGTGGCATACGCAATAAACCGGTGAAGTTAAACGCGGCACGACGCTTTGCGCGTCGCGCCCGACCGCCGATGCAATCAACGACAGTCTTACGTGTAGAGGCACAAAATACCTGACACAAACGCCGCCCGGAAAGGCTTACCGGGCGGCGTTTTCGGTCGGTTTGTAAATTTGATTATAGGGGCTTGCGCATCGGATGCGCGACTTCAATTTTGACAATGCGTGATCGCGCACCGTGTCGCGGCGCGAGCGGTCAGCGATGCGACGCGTGCCTGCGCGCGCCTCGGGCGACCGCTTCGACGAACGGCCCCACCTGACGTGCGACGCGCGCAAATGCGACGGACTTGAGCATGACTCGAAGCAAGCCGACGGCCATGCTGCCGATCCGGTGACGGCCGCGCAAGAGCACGAGCGCACCGACGGGTGCGAGCGGATATAGCATCGGGGCGACTTCGCGCGACTGCCCGAAGAAGCGGCTCAACGACGCACTGATCCGATCGATGCGCCGCAGAGGCTCGAGCACCACGTCGAGACCGTCAATGATATCGATGCGCCCCGCCGCGATTCGCTCGACCAGGCGATTCCGGCGCCGCGCCAGCAATGACGCACTCATTCGAGCCGTTCGAGCGCTTGCCGGTCGCGCTCGAATTCCGCAAGACTGTGTGCGAAGAGTGCCGTCGGCATCCGCAGGCGCCGCACGAACAGGACGATGACGATCGCCGCAACGACGGCCGCGCCGATAGTCAGCGCACCGATCGCTCGCAGACGATAGGGGGTGTCCCAATACGCCGCGAGTATCCAGAACGCGCCAAATACGCACGTCAGTGCGATAAAGAACACCGCCGCGAGCGCCGCCAGCACCAGCGCCAGCACGCGTTCACGCTCTTCGGCGATTTCAAGGCCCAGCAATGCAAGCCGGTCGCTCGCCTGGTCGATGAGGCCAATGGCGATGTCCTTGACGGAACGAACCAGGCTGCTCATGGGCTCACCTCTTTGGATGGGTATCGGATCAGCGCGCAGCCAGGACGCCAAGCAAAATGCCGACGCCCACGCCGACACCCACGGCCTGCCATGGGTTGTCGCGCACATACTGATCAGCGTTGTCGGCTGCGACGCGATACTTTCCGCGTGCGACGCTCGATGCTTCGGCCAATGCCGTCTTCGCTTCATCGAGCCGCTCGCGCAGGCGCGAGCGCAGCACGTCGATCTGCTCACCCGATGCGCTTGCCGTCAGACGCAGCAGCTCTTCGGTATCGGCGATCAGGGTGCGCAGGTCTTCCGCGATTTTCTGGCGGCCCAGCTGCAGCTGAATCGATTGGTCGGTCATGGTGTCGCTCCTCATATCGGGGGCCGATGAAGCCGTGCGCACGGCTTTGAGCCCGGTGGGTGAACGTTTCGTATCGGCATCGATGCGTGGCGAGGTTGGCGCTGCCGGCGAAGCCGGTGAGAGCGGATCACGCAGATGCCACTCGGTCATTCGGTCAGTCATATCCACGCCCGCCTTCGCGCCGTCGGTCTATGACGCATGCTCACGGCGTTCGCAGCTTTCGTGCCACGCGAATGCATTCGGGTCGTCTCCCTCGCTGCAGCGTGGCGATCATCCGCCCATCCTGCGGCGCACGCGCGAATCAAAACGCGATCCGCGCGGCGGCACCAACACGACTTCCGCGCTGATCGTGCCCTCACGGGTAAGTCTTACGGAGCACAATGTAATTTGGCCCGCAGCCGTGCATCTCCGTGTTCGCGATTGCGGCATCGATGTCGCGCGCTGCATCGTCTACCTGTTTTGACGATCGGCAATTTCGGCTAGCATGTGGCTTTAATTTGAGACACGATGGCCGTTGGCCTCCTTGACCGGACCCGCATGTCATCCATTGAAACTCCCGATACCCCGAGCGATAACGCCGAGCCGACACCGACACCTCGCCGCCGCACCAAGCGTGCAGCGGGTGCGGTCGCCGGGTTGAAATCGTTCGGCTTGCTATATGGTTCGTCAAGCGCGATGGAAGCGCTCTATGAGCAAATTCATCGCGTCGCCGAAACCGAAGCGACCGCGCTGATCATCGGCGAATCCGGCACCGGCAAGGAACTGATCGCACGCACGATTCACGATCACAGTACGCGCAAGGATGGTCCGTTTATCGCCGTGAATTGCGGCGCGATCCCCGACAACCTGATCGAGGCGGAATTGTTCGGCCATGAGCGCGGCAGCTTTACGGGTGCTGTGCAGAATCGCGTCGGCTATTTCGAGCACGCGAATAACGGCACGCTGTTTCTCGATGAAGTCACCGAGATGGCGCCTGTGCGCCAGGTCAAACTGCTTCGCGCGCTCGAGACCGGCACGTTCTATCGCGTCGGCGGCACCGATCAGCTGTCGTCGAATGTTCGTGTGATCGCCGCGACCAATCGCGACCCTTCGACCGCGGTCAAGGAAAACGGCCTGCGCGAAGACTTGATGTATCGGCTCGCTGTCTTCCCGCTACGCGCACCACCGCTGCGCGAACGCGAGAACGACCGTGAGTTTCTAGCGCAGCACTTCCTCGCCGAGCTCAACGCGCAGGAAGGCACCGACAAGACGTTCTCGAAGAAGGCGTTCGAGACCTTGCGCGCGTATTCATGGCCCGGCAACGTCCGTGAACTCAAGAACGCCGTCTACCGCGCATTCATCCTCGCCGAGAAGATCGTCGAATTGCCTCACCCGCACTTGCAGACGCGGCAGCGCAAAGCGGTGGCCCAAGGCGATGCGATGAGCGTGTGGGTTGGCACACCGCTCGCGGACGCGCAGAAGCAGATCATTCTCGGCACGCTCAAGCACTGCAACGGCGACAAACGCAAGACCGCCAAAGCGCTCGGCGTCAGTCTCAAGACGCTGTACAACCGCCTGGGCGCCTACGAGAACGAAGGCGCCGCCGTGGAACCCGGTGAAGCGGACGACGAAACGCCGGAGTAAGTGATCAGCTCAGGCGGTCCGCCTGAGCAATCCGACCAGACGGTCCGCCAGCGATGCGACCCAGTGATCCGCCTGATCGACCTCGCCGCCCTCAGTGAAGTCGACGAACTGTATTGAAGTCGACGAACTGTATCTGTGTCACGCACAAAAAAGCGCGCCGCCCCACCCGGAACGACGCGCAACTCGCACTGCCAGATCACTCGCAAAGCCCACGCCCCAACGACTGACGCCCGCTCCAACCGAACGCCGGCGACGGATAAGCAGGCCTGCCCCCTTGCGGCAGCAACGCGCGTGCCGCAAAAGCAAACAGGCGCCGGTACAAAATGTACCGGCGCCTGTTTCGATAAGTAATTTCTTTCGATCCGCTACACGCGGGAACGCACGTGCTTCAAATCCAGCGACCGTAGAACGTGATTAGCTCTCGATATCTTCGAGGCTGAACATTTCGGCCTGATCGCTATAGGAAAAGATTTCTGCGTAACGGCCCCAGTTGATGACCGCATCGAGCGTCTGCTCGGCAGCGGAATCCGACAGAAAATCCTCGAGCTCCTGTTCGAAGCGCACGCGCGGCGCACGATGCCCCGGCCGCTCGTTCAGCACCGTGCGGATCCGCGCGGCGAGCGGCACGTAGCGGAGCACGTGCTCGGCGAACATGCGCTTGCGTTCGTCGGTACCGTAGTCGGAAAAGATCTTGCCGGCCTGCGTGAGCATGATGTCGCCTTCGCGCATATCGGCGAAGCCGAGGTGCTGCATCATTTCGGCGACCGGAAACAGTTCGTCGACCTCGAGGTGCAGCGTGCGCGCAACTTCCGGCAAGTCAGCCTTGCCGTTGTACGGTGCGGCAGCGAGCGTTTCGATCAGACCCGCCATCAGGTTCGTCGACACCGGCGGCAGCCAGCTGCCCAGCGCGAGCTGGCCCGGCCGCGCGAGATCGGCGATCAGGCGCGTCGTCATCTTTGCGTAGATGTCGTCGACCAGCTGGCGGAATGCCGGGGCAAGACGATTGCGCGGATGCGCGAACGGCACCTTGATTTCCGCGATCACCCGGCCCGGGTTCGACGACAGCACGAGGATGCGGTCACACATAAAGACCGCTTCCTCGATGTTGTGCGTGACGATCAGCACCGATTTGATCGGCAGCTTCTTGTCGTTCCAGAGGTCGAGCAAGTCGGTGCGCAGCGTCTCGGCGGTCAGCACGTCGAGCGCGGAGAACGGCTCGTCCATCAGCAGCAGCGTCGGGTCGACCACCAGCGCGCGCGCAAAGCCCACGCGTTGACGCATGCCGCCCGACAGCTCGCGCGGATAGGCGTTCTCGAACCCGTCGAGACCGATCAGATCGATCGCCTTGAGCGCGCGTTCGCGGCGCTCCTTCGGACCGACGCCCAGCGCTTCGAGACCGGCTTCAACGTTTTGCAGCACCGTAAGCCACGGAAACAAGGCGAACGTCTGGAACACCATGGCGACACCGTCGGCCGGACCGCTCAACGGTTTGCCCAGGTATTCGACTTCACCGCCGGTCGGACGGATCAGGCCGGCGATGATGCGCAACAGCGTCGATTTTCCCGAGCCCGAACGTCCGAGCAGGCCGACGATCTCGCCTTCCTTGAGTTCGACGTTCGCATCGTCGAGCACGAGCAGCTCGCCCTGCGGCTTGGCAAAGCCGCGGCGTACGTGGCTCACGCGCAGGATATCGGCAGGCTGATTCGCGCTGGCGGGTGCGGGCGCGGGAGTAGCAGTCGGATTGAGCATGGCGGGATCCCGATCAGTTCAGGCGGAGCTTGTCTTCGGCATACGCGTAGAGCGGACGCCAGAGCAGGCGGTTGAACAGCGTGACGAGCAGCGACATGACCGCGATGCCCAGAATGATCCGCGGGTAATCGCCCGCAGTCGTTGTCGCGGCGATATAGGCGCCCAGGCCGTGGGCGACGACGTGCTCGTTACCCCATGACACGGCTTCGGACACGATGCTCGCGTTCCACGCGCCGCCCGATGCCGTGATCGCACCGGTCACGTAGTACGGAAAAATGCCCGGCAGCATGGCCTGCCGCCACCATTGCCAGCCGCGAATGCGGAAGTTGGTCGCCGCTTCCTTGAAGTCGTTCGGATAAGCGGTGGTGCCGGCAATCACGTTGAACAGGATGTACCACTGCGTACCGAGCACGATCAGCGGCGACAGCCAGATATCCGGATTCAGGTGGAAACGTACGATGACGACGACGAACACCGGGAACAGCAGGTTCGCCGGGAACGCCGCGAGGAACTGTGCGACCGGCTGTATCTTTTCCGCCAGCTTGGGACGCAGGCCGATCAGCACACCGAGCGGCACCCAGATCACCGAAGCGATCGCGATCAGCACGATCACGCGCAACAGCGTGATCAGACCCAGCACGAACGCTTCGCCAACGTCGTGCCAACCGACGCCGCTCGCCACGAATGCGATCACGCGCCATACAACGTAAGCCGTTCCGACGAGCACCAGCAATGCCCAGACGCCATCGGCGGCGCGCGTCGACGGGCGCGGAATCGCCGGCACGATCGACGGGAAGCTCGGCGCACGCAGACGGAAGGGAATGCGGGCGGCGGTCGTCAGCAGCCACGCGCCCGGAACGAGCAGTTGATGGATCAGGCGCGTCCGGCGGATCAGGTCCAGCAGCCACGAACCCGGGGCATCACCCGAACTCGTGGTCTCCATGCGGAACTTGTCGGACCATGCGACGAGCGGACGGAACAGAAACTGGTCGTACGCCAGGATCACGACCGTCATCGCGACGATGACCCAGCCGACCGCCGACAGGTTCTTTTGTTCGATCGCCATCGCGAGATACGCTCCGATTCCCGGGAGCGTGATCGAGTGATTGCCGACGGTGATGGCTTCCGATGCGACGACGAAGAACCAGCCGCCCGACATCGACATCATCATGTTCCAGATCAGGCCCGGCATCGAGAACGGCACTTCGAGCTTCCAGAAGCGCTGCCACGATGTCAGGTGGAACCCGCGCGACACTTCATCCAGATCGCGCGGCACCGTGCGCAGCGACTGGTAGAAGCTGAACGTCATGTTCCAGGCCTGGCTCGTGAAAATCGCGAAGATCGCCGCGCATTCAGCACCCGCCACTCGCGTGGGGAACAGTGCGATAAAGAACGTGACCGTGAACGAGATATAGCCGAGCACCGGCACCGACTGGAGGATGTCGAGAATCGGGACAAGCAGCTGACCCGCACGGCGGCTTTTCGCGGCAAGCGTGCCGTAGGTCAGCGTGAAGACGAGCGATGCCACCATCGCGGCCAGCATGCGCAGCGTCGTTCGTAACGCGTATTCAGGCAGATTGGCCGGATCCAGAGAGATCGTTTGTGTTTGTAGCGTGCCGATCGGCGCCATCGTCTGGTGGAATCCGATCACGGTCATCGCGATGATCGAAATGATCATCGGGAACGCGACAAAATCCCACCGGTTCGGCAGCAGCCGCCAGGCGGACGCATTTGCATTGGGAAGTTCGAAACCAAAGGCCATGGCCGCTCCTGTCGAGAGGCACGACACTACTACAACCCACGTGACAGGCACAACCTCTGACACCCCGAAACGCGGCAATGCAACATCCCCGGAAACGCCCGTTGCGCAAGGAGTTTGCAAGGGTTAGCGCGTCGAGTTTAACGCTGGCTTTCGACCGTTTCAGTCTTTAAGTGGCTTATTGAATTGCACGGTATGTCAGAGATATTTGATTTTCGGGCCATACACGCGTCACTTACATAAAGAAAGTCGGCGAAAAGCCGATAAAGATGATTATTGCTCTGCGCTCGCGGCTCACGCACCGGACCCATGCAGCACCCCGCTCGCCATCGCTCACCCTACTTCGCACTGTCGCCGGTCCGGCCCGCAGTGCGGCGCAGCCTTCAACGGCTCGCCATCCTGCTTGTCATCGGCGTGCTGATGGCGGCAAGCTGGTGGCTCGCCGACGCGATGTCGAACCGGCTGGCGCGGCGCGAACTCGGTGCCGCCGTCGAAGCACGCCAGCAGGTCGCCTCGGCAGTCACCGATAGCGTCGGCCAGTCGCTGGACGGCGACGTGGCCCTGCTCCGGGGTATCCCCGCGACGGTCGCGGCAGCCCCGGTCGTTCGAGAAGCGCTCGCACCGGATTCACCGAACACGCTCGCTCTCACCCATGCGTTGTCGCACGACGAGCGACGCACACAGCTCGAACGCGACGCGTCGCTCGCCTCGCTCAATGGCTTTTTGCGGCGCGTCAGCGATCTGGCCGGCATCGACGCAGTCTGGGTCGTCACGCGCGACGGCTTGTGCATCGCATCAAGCAATGCCAACACAGCCATCTCGTTTGTGGGTGACGACCTGTCCGCCCGGCCCTATATGCAGGCGATCGCCTCGGGCAAGACCACGATCGCCTTTGCGCGTGGCCTGACCACGGGCCGCCCGGGCATCTATGTAACCTCCGCCGTCGTCACCGACCACGGCATCGTCGGCGGCATCGTCGGCAAGCTCAACACCAGCCGTGCACGCCACTGGGTCGCGCAGCAAGGTTCGTTCGTCGCCGACCAGAACGGCGTGATCGTGCTCGCCCAGGATCGCTCGCTCGAACTGTACGCACTGCCGGGTTCCCCTGTGCTGACCATGGACCCGGCTGTTCGCGCGGCCACCTACGCGCAGCAGATTTTCCCGACGCTGACGGTGACCTCGCAGGGCGAACATGTCCACGAACAGGCACCCTGGCTGCCCCGCGCGACGGCCGACAAGCTCGTGTCGATCGAAAACGGGCCGCCGTCCCTGCTGAGCATGAAGACCATCGAGCACGGAGGACTGGCCGCGGGCCTGATCATGCCGTTCGACGTCTGGAACGAAGCGCAAGCCAATTTCCGGCGCAACCGCCTGCTGATCTTCCTCGCCGCCATGAGCGTGCTGTCCGTCGGTGTGGTGCTGTCGCTGTCCTACTATCGCGAGCGACGTCTGCATCACGACACGCGCGACATGGCCGACCAGCTCCAGCAAGCCAATGCGCGCCTGTCCGACGAGGCCCGCTACGACTCGCTGACCGGCGCGCTGTCGCGCCGTTACTTCCTCGACCTGCTGAGCACGCAGCTGCGCGCTTCGCAGCTGTCGCGCGCGCCGCTCACCGTCGTCATCGCGGACCTCGACCATTTCAAGCAAATCAACGACCGGCACGGCCATGCGACGGGCGATCGCGCGCTCGAATATTTCCTTGCGGTCTGTGAGCGTGCGCTGCGCGTGGGCGACGCAGTGGGCCGCCTGGGCGGCGAAGAGTTCGGGATGCTGCTACCGGGCGCGCCCGCGGGCCAGGCCGAGCAAGTCGCCGAAGCGATCCGCCTCGAATTCCGGCGCGCGCGGCCCAAATCGATTCCTGACGATATCGGCCTGAGCGTCAGTCTCGGCATTGCCGCCGCGATGCGCAACGACACACCCGAACGCCTGCTCTCCCGCGCCGATCAGGCGCTTTATCTGGCCAAGGCGCGCGGGCGTAACCGCTCGGTCGTGTTCGACACGCACTCGAACGTCGAATCACGCACGCCGGGTCAGGGCGCCGCCGGCCTGAGTGCCGCAGGCCAGACCGAGTCGGCGAACTCCACGACGACGGTCTGACGAGGCTGAACCGGCGGAGTGCCCGCCGACGGCCGGACAAGTTGACCGGCATGGGCCGACATGGGCCTGCGATGGCCCGCAAAGGGAGCCGCGCCTTGTCAGACCTCCGGCAAGGCGTTCCCCAGGATCGAACAAGCATTTAAACGGCTGTCTTGCGCGCACCCGCACCGGACCGGTTATTATCGGTTATCCCAACCGGTTCTATGGAGGCGCGCATGAAGGGTAACCTCGTCATCGTCTGCCGCGATCAGGACGCCCACGACTTCGACGCGATCATGTCGGAGTATGGCGCGTTCCAGACTCGGCTCTCGTCCACCGCCTGGTATCTCAAGCTCGAGATCGCGCCGGAGCTTGTGCAGGAAGAGATCGTCCAGCGTCTGGGCAAGTACGCTACGCACTACATTTTTGAAGCGACCTCGGTCACGTTCAATACAGTCGACAGCGAAGCCGCGGCATCGCTGAACGCGCTGTTCGAGGACTGAGTACGATTGAATCTGGCTGATTCCGGCTGATTCGGGAACAGCAGGCCGCGCGCCTGCGACGGCACACCCGGAGCTGTTGAGAGACACCCCGCTTTCGAGCGGGTTTTTTATGCGCGGACGTTTTTGAGGCGGTGTCGCCGGACTGCGAGCGATCGCCGCAGCCTTCGTGTCGCTATCGTAGCCATCATCGCCATCGTCGCGATGGCTTGATTCCCGTCGCTATTTCTTTTTGGGGCGGAACGCCTTGACGACACGTTCGTCGGTCTCGATGTACGGGCCGCCGATCAGGTCGATGCAATAGGGAATGGCCGCAAAGATGCCCGGCACGATCGACGTGCCCTGCGCGTCGCGAAGGCCTTCGAGCGTTTCGCGGATCGACTTCGGCTGCCCGGGCAAGTTGACGATCAGCGCCGCATGCCCGTCGATTTCACGGATCGCGCCCACCTGGCGCGACAGGATCGCGGTCGGCACGAAGCGCAGGCTGATTTGCCGCATCTGCTCGCCAAACCCCGGCATCTCCTTGCTCGCGACGGCCAGTGTCGCCTCGGGCGTCACATCGCGCCGCGACGGGCCCGTGCCACCGGTTGTCAGCACGAGGTCGCACTGCGCGCGGTCGACGAGTTCGACCAATGCCGCACTGATCGTCTCACGCTCGTCCGGAATCAACCGGGTCTGATGTTCCCATTGACTGGTGATCGCGCTGCCGAGCCATTCGAGCAGCGACGGAATCCCCTTGTCTTCGTAAACGCCGGTGCTCGCGCGATCGCTGATCGAAACAAGTCCGATCCGGACCGGGCGGGAAGACTGCGACGCTTCGCCCGCCGGGGAAGCGGCACTACCCGGCGTGCCCGATGACGGCCGGTCAATACCTGCCATCGTCGTCCTCGCGCACGGGGAAGATATCGTCGTCATCGTCATCATCGGACGGCTCGACGGGCTCCGCCGACGCCGATGCCGCGGCCTGCGCGGCCTTGATCCAGTGAAACAGTTCCCGGAAATGCTTCGGCGGACGCTGCTGCTGTTGGTCGCGGCGCGCGCTTCGGATCAGGTTGCGACCCGTCTGCACATCGGCAGCCGGATATTTCGCGACGAATTCGGTCAGTGCTGCATCGTCGGCCAACAGGCGCTCGCGCCAGCGCTCGACGGCGTGCAGGCGAACGGTCTCGGCCTTGCTCACACCGTTATAAGCGTCGAGCGCAGCGCGGATCTTCGCGACCTCTTCGTCGTCCAGCGATCGCATTACTTTGCCGACGTACTGCATCTGCCGGCGCTTGCCTTCGTGGTCGGTGATGCGGCGTGCTTCGCGCACGGCTTCGTCAACCGCTTCGGGCAGCGGCATTTTCTTGTGCGCGTCCTTCGACAGCGCGACAAGTTCGGCGCCCAGGGCCTGCAGGGCCAGCATATCGCGCTTGAGCTGCGATTTGCTGGGGCGGCCGCCGTACGGATCGTCCTCGTCGACAGGGGCGACGTGGCCAGTACGGGAGGCGGGGAGAGTGCGTGGTCTTTGCGTCATGGGGCGTATTGTATCGAACCCGGCCGCACAAGCGGCATGGCCAAGCGTGTTCGGGAACTTTGCGCCAAGCCTTGCTATGATCGCAGGATCAAGGAGAATCCATCGACATGTCCGCGCAACCGCGTTACTTCCCGCATACTCAGGACCAACTCAAAGAGATTGCCGCGGAGATCCTGCGGCACGCCACATCGCTCGGCGCGACCGACGCCGCGACGGAACTGTCCGAAGGCGACGGCCTGTCGGTGACCGTTCGCCGCGGCGAAGTGGAGACGATCGAGCACAATCGCGACAAGATGGTCGGCGTGACGGTGTTTATCGGTCAAAAGCGCGGCAATGCCAGCACATCGGACTTTTCGCCCGCCGCGCTGCGCGACACGGTCGCCGCCGCGTACAACATCGCGCGCTTCACGGCCGAAGACGACTGCGCGGGCCTCGCCGAAACCGAGCTTCTCGAAACGGCTCCGAAAGACCTCGACCTCTTCCATCCGTGGGCGCTCACGGCCGACGAGGCGGTGCAGATCGCCCGCCGCGCCGAGCAGGCGGCATTCGACACTGCGCCGAAGATCACCAATAGCGAAGGCGCGAGCGTGTCGGCCCAGCATTCGCAGTTCGTGCTCGCGACGAGCCGCGGCTTTTCAGCGGGTTACCCGTTCTCGCGCCATTTCGTGTCGTGCGCGCCGATTGCCGGCTCGGGCCGCAATATGCAGCGCGACGACTGGTACACGTCGCAGCGCAGCGCAGGTGCGCTCTCCGAGCCGGAAGCCGTAGGCCGCTACGCGGCCGAGCGCGCGCTGGCCCGGCTGGGCTCGCGCCGCCTCGATACGCGCAAATGCCCCGTTTTGTTCGAAGCGCCCCTGGCAGCCGGGCTGCTGGGCGCATTCGTTCAGGCCACCAGCGGCGGCGCGCTGTATCGCAAGACGACCTTTCTTGTCGACAGCCTCGGCAAGCCCGTCTTCGCGCCGCATATCGATATCGTCGAAGATCCCCACGTTGCACGCGCGATGGGCAGTTCGCCGTTCGACGAGGAAGGCGTGCGCACGCACAAACGCGACGTGGTCAGTGGTGGTGTCGTGCAGGGCTACTTCCTGTCGAGCTATTCGGCACGCAAACTCGGCATGCAGACGACAGGCAACGCAGGCGGCTCGCACAATATCGCGCTGCGTAGCCGTCATACCCGCGACGACGACGATTTCGAGGCCATGCTGCGCAAGCTCGGCACAGGCCTGCTGCTCACGGAACTCATGGGTCAGGGCGTCAATTACGTGACGGGCGACTACTCGCGCGGTGCGGCCGGTTTCTGGGTCGAAAACGGCAAGATCCAGTACCCGGTCGAAGAAATCACCGTCGCGAGCACCTTGCAGGACATGTTCCACCATATCGTCGCGATCGGCGCCGACACCATCGTGCGCGGCACCAAGCAGACGGGCTCGGTGCTGATCGAGCAGATGACGATCGCGGGTCAGTAACTCTCAGTACCGCTCGTAGCGCACCCACGAATACGGCAGCTCTCCGGGCGCCGTGTTCGCGGGATATTCGCGCGAGACCTCACGCCAGACAGCCGCATCGGGGGCAGCGAACGTCGCATCGCCCTCGACGTCCGCATCAATCTCCGTCACCACGAGCGCATCCGCGCGATCGAGCCCTTCCCGATACAGCTCGGCGCCGCCGATCAGATAAGCGTCGGCGGTGCCCTCTCCCGCACAGATCGCGAGCGCAGCGTCGAGGCCACCGACCGTCTCGCAGCCTTCGAAGCGCTTTGCGGCGTCGCGTGTCACCACGAGGTTGCGCCGGCCGGGCAGTGGCCGGCCGATCGACTCATGCGTCTTGCGGCCCATGATGACGGGTGCGCCCATCGTGGTGCGCTTGAAGAACTTGAGGTCTTCGGACAGATGCCACGGAAGTTGGTTGTCGCGGCCGATCACGCCATTGCGGGCGCGTGCGACGATCAGGATCAGACGGGTCATGAACCGGCGAGGTCGGAAATAGGGAAGCCGGGATTTTAGCCCGAGAGCGGCGTGCCTCGGCGCACCGCCATGAGCCGCGCGCAACCGCGGCCGCCGCGTGCGTGCGGGCGTGTGGGCGTACGTCGGATCCGGGCAGCCGCAGCAGTCAGGGTCAGACGCACCTGCCTCAAATCGGCGTGCAGGCCGCGCGGCGCTGATCGACGGGTGCCACTGGCGTGCGCTGAAGGATCGAATGACGTGAGACCGCCGTGCCGCATGCCCCGCCCCCGATCGTCAGATCGTCGGCGCCGGCCAGATCGGCACCGTGCTCGCTCGATGCGGTATCGGGCCATACCGGCCACACCATCTCGCACACCCGCGACATCACGCCGCTGAAACCCGGCGGCGTCCTGTCCTGCAGAGACTTCGCGTCGAGCATGTCGCCCATGCCCGCGACCCGTCCTCTCGCTGACGGGTCGCCGGGCGTTTCCATGCGACGCATCGCGCTCAAGCGCCGTACATCACTCGCCGTGTTCCGTTTCTTCATCGAATGACTTGTCATCGGTGTCCCTCAAGCCGTGCGTGCCCATTAAACGATATAAGGTCACGCGTGAAATCCCAAGGTCCATCGCGGCTTCATTGAGCCGGTGACGATGTCTGAGCAATGCCTGCTCGATGGCGCGGCGTTCGGCGTCCTCGCGCGCCTGCGCGAGCGTGATCGGCAACTGGCTCGTGAAGGTGTCGAGACCGAGGTCCTCGGCCGAGATCAGCCGGCCTTCCGCCATGACGATCGCGCGCCGCACGCGGTTGATCATCTCGCGCACATTGCCGGGCCAGCCGTAGTTGTACATGGCTTCGATCGCGGACGCCGTGAAGCCGCGAATCTTGCGCGCACTGTCGCTACGGAATTTGTGCAGCACATGATGCGCAAGAATCTCGATGTCCTTGCCGCGCGAGCGCAGCGGCGGCTCGTCAACGCGCACGACGCAGAGCCGGTGAAACAGGTCGGCACGGAACCGTCCGTCCTGCATGGCCGCCTCGAGATCGACGTGCGTCGCCGAAATGATGCGGATATCCACGGGAATGGACTCGCGACCGCCGAGGCGTTCGATCTTGCCCTCCTGCAGAAACCGCAGCAGGGCGGCCTGACTCTCGAGCGGCAAATCCCCGATTTCATCGAGGAACAGCGTGCCGCCGTTGGCCGACTCGACCCGGCCGATCTTGCGCTGGTTCGCACCGGTGAACGCGCCACGCTCATAGCCGAACAGTTCGGACTGCAACAGATGATGCGGAATCGCCCCGCAGTTGATCGCGACGAACGGCGCCTTCTTGCGCTCCGAGCGTTCGTGGATCGCGAGTGCCGTCAGTTCCTTGCCGGTCCCGGATTCCCCCGCGATAAACACGGACGCATCGGTATTGCCGAGCTTGCGGATCGTGCGAAACAGCTGCTGCATCGCATCGCACGTGCCGACCATCTCGTCATCGCCCGACGCAGCGACCGTTTGCGCGATATCGAAATCGCACAGCGTGATCATGCCGAACGCGTGGCCAAGTACGAAGTTGATCGTCTCGTTCGAAGTGGGCAGCTTCAGGTAGTCGAAGCAATAGTTGCGGATCATCCGGCGAAGGCCGAGATCGTCGAGCTGCGCCGAAGGCGTCACGGCGACCCAGCCGACGTTCGTGCGGCGCAGACAGCCCTCGAGCGCACCGAGGTCGCGGTTCGTAAAGCCGCCCGCGAGATCGATGAGCCCGGCGGCCGCGTCGTCGCTGCGAATCAGCCGCGCCGCGTCCGACACCGAGCGCGCGAACTGCACGCGCCACCCGTGTTCGCCGAGATAGTCGGCCAGTTCGTCCCGCGGCTGGCGCGACAGGTAGATCAGCGACCGCTCCGACTGCAGTGCCGCGCGCAGCTTCGCCCCGCCCTCGACGCTCATGAGCAGCGGGCGCGAAGTCGGAATATCACCGTCGTCGGCTGCCGTCGATACCGCGGGTGCGTCAAGCCGGCCTTCGAGCGCCCTGGCGCCTGCCACGGGGTGCACGGCCGTCAAATGAATGGATTCACGCACAATAGCCTCGTCTTGTCGCTGTCAAAACGTGTACGGGAAACGTACGCCGACGACGAAATTGGGTGCATCAGGTGTCAAGCCGATGCTCACCGAACCGTTGATCGTCAGATGCTTGTTGATCACCTGGTTCAGCCCGAAATTCATTGTCGAGGCGTTGGTCTGGCTTCCGGCCACCTTCTGGTAACCCGTACCCGAATCAATCTTGGTCTCCGGTTCGACAGCGGTCGTGAACGACAGACTCGCCGAGGTCTTGTCCGACAACGCGATCGCTGCGCCTGCACCGATCTGCACGATGTCGCCGAGTTTGACCTTGGCGGGTTCGACCTGACCCTGCACCGACGAGATGTCGGAGAAGGATTTGGCAACGTTATAGGTATAGGACAGGCTGCCGAATAGCACCACCGGATCGTATGTTTTAAGTACCGACACACCGGCTGTGAAATTCCAGATCCCGGTGCCTGTCGGCAATCGCGTGGGTGTAATCAGGTTGTTGTTATTCGGATCGCCGGTGACGAGCTTGATGCCGAAGGGCGATGTGCCCGTATCGGACTTCACGCGAAAGCTCGCGACGACATCGGGCCAGTCATTGGTCTCCTTGAGCACCTGGTAGTAGATGCCGAAGTTGACGTCGCCGATATTGCTGCTGTTGACGCTCGTATCGGAGAGCGACGACGATGCACCGCCTGCACCGCCACTGATGAACGTACTGCTTCGATACATGTAAGGCAGATCCGCATCGATGCTGATGCGATCGGTCAGGCCATAGCGCACATCGACGTCGTATTGGTATTGCGACGCTTTGGTCTGATCGAGATTGATATTGCCGAGAAAGATCGCGTCGAGGGCAAGAAAGCCGGTGAGCGAAAGTTGACGGCGATCGTAATACGTGTACGACAGCCCCTGGTCGATCGTCAGCTTGTGATCGAACAACGGAGCGTGCTCCTTCTGCACCACGGCCTGCTCGCTTTGCGTACGTTCCGGCTCGGCCGCCTTGTTGTCGGTGCCGATCGTCGGCGTCGTACCACCTGCTTGCGCCGTTCCTGTTCCTGCGCCTGATGCCGGTGTCACCGCGACGCCGTTAGCCGTACCCTGGCTCGCACCATTCACTGCACCCGCAGCGCCTGCCGCGGCAGGGCCACCCGAGCCGTACGGCACGGACGGTCCCGCGTTCGACTGGGCGAGCTGCTGACCCATGCCGTCCGACGCGACCGTGCCGTCGACGTTCTGCACACCGGTGCCGTTCTGCACACCGGCCCCGCTTGTCGCACCGCTTGCGGCCCCATTGGGTGCCCCGTTTGCTCCGTATTGCGATGCTGCGTAACCCGGCTCTCCCCGGCCACGCTGAGCCATCTCGAGTTCGACGATATGGTTTTCGAGTGACTTGATTTCCTTTTGCTGCTGCTCGACAACCCGCGACAACATGTCCAGCCTCTGCTCCACCGACTGCGATTCAAGCGACTGCGCGTAAGCCGATCCGGATACTGCGAGCAGAACGGCCGTTGCGCACGGCGCCATGGCATAGGGCGCGAGTGCCCCGTACAAGCTGCTGCCTTGCGTTTTCATTGTTGTCCCCCCGGTTGCGAGAGGGCCGGGTCCACGGCCTTCCCGCGATTGGACTTTGCAGTCCGTTTCAAAAATCGCGCTGCTCTGTCACTCCGTCACTCCAAAAACACAGCGCGTTGCTTCGTTGCTCGTTTCGCCTTGCTTCTCGTGTCAGGCACGCTTCGGTACGTGGGTCGCACCTGTTATTTTTTGAGCGAAGTCATATTGGCCAGCGCCGCCTGCACACCCATGAGCCGCAACTGGTTCGCGGTCAGGGAGCTGGTCTGCAGATGAAGCTGGAGCTGGTTCATCACGGACTGGTTGTTACCCGCGATCTTCATGAGCTGAGCGATATTCGCCGCCTGTGTCGGGTTTGCCGTGATCTGTTGCGTTGCTACGCCTGCGGGCGTGTTGAGTTTGACAACCGCACCGTTAGCGTTGAACGCGATGCTGGCCGCCAGGCCATTCGGTCCGCTCGCACTTGCCGATGTTGCCCCGTTGAAAGTCTGAGGCAGGTTGCCCGGCGAGAAATCGATCGTCGCCGAGTTGTTGCCGACATTGTTGAAGCCGGCCACTTGCGTGACCTGCGATACGCCGTTGGCCCGCACGTTCTCACCGCCGGCCGTGGTGGCGCCATTTGCGCCGTTGTTGAGAACACCGTTCACGTACGTGTTGACGGCCTGGTTCGTTTGATTGACGAGGCTCGTGACGGCCGCGTTCACACTCGATTGCAACGAGTACCCGTTGGCGGTCTTCGACACGGCGAGCGTGCCGCCGGCTGCGACGGATTCGCCGTTCGGAAGCTGCCATTGCGACAGCAGGTTGAGCACAAAACCGGAGATCGCCGGAATGCCGGCGAACTTGCCTGTTTGCGCCGCGAGGACTTCATCGCCCACCGGTTGCATGATCGGTGCGGCGATCGTCTCGCTGAAAGGGCTCATCAGTTCGGCGTGCGCCACACCCGTCATGGCGGCGCCGATTGCGAACCCCAGCATGAGCTTTCTTTGCTTCATCGTGGAATCAGAACAAGTCTGCCTTGATCAAACCGAAGTCGACAAAGGGAGTCGGACTGGTACCCGACTCCAGAGCACGCTCGCGCAGCTTCAGCGCCAGCGACTCGTTGTTCTGCAACAGCGGTGAATCCTCCCTGAATGGTTTGCCGAGCACCGCGAAGACGAGTCCGTTCCACGACTTCACGAAGTCGGATTCCAATACGATCCGGTTGCCAAGTGCGGGGTCAGCGATAAAGATGCGCTGGTCTTCCGCATGCTTGACGATCACGAAATGCTGGTAGCCGTCGATGTCCATGAGCACCATGACCGGTATTTGAAGCTTGTACAGCGCGTCGACATTCACGCGAAAGCCGCGGCCGCGCAGGCCGATCGTCTCGACGAACTTCTTCATGTCGAGCATCGAAAAGCCGTTCTTCTCGACGACCTCAGGTGTCGAGAACACCATCATTCGCTGGATCAGTTCCGTCTCGGGGATCTTGATGCCGTACCCGTAGTCGAGCAGCGTCGCCAGCGCGGCCGAGCCGCAGCTGTAGTCGAACTGCTGGGTGTGAATGTTCTGGTAGCGGATGTCGCGGATCGACTTGACGCTCTTGACGAGCGGCACGCCGACAGACGACGTCGTATCAAGCGCCATCTGGGCGAAGCAGTGGCCTGCTACGCCCAACAACGTCCCGGTAGTGACTGCGCGAATCCACTGACGCGGGGATGGTCCGGTCATTTCGGTCTCCTGCCCTGCTGACGGCGCCGCTTTCTCGGTCGGCTTCACGCCAGTTCAATGCGGGTGAAACTAGGACATCCACCCGCGCCGCCCTCAGGCGGCGCGGGCCGGGTGCGGCTCTTTACATCCCTGCCTTCACGCTCGCAACGGCCAGACCGTTGTGTTGGAGGTTGCCACCGCCAGAGGCGATGTTCACGCCGATGTTGCCGGTCGCGCCCATCAGGGCGTTCGCGCCGAGCGTGGCCGAGCCGTTGAACGTGCCCGTCACAGCAGCGCCAGCCATTTGCGTGCTGTCATCCGTCGCGACAACCGCACCGCCTTGCGAGTGCTTGCCGCTCGGCGTCGACGACACGAGTGCGAGGCTGTTGTTCTGCACGTTGCCCAGACCCGACGACACGTTCACGCCGACATTGCCCGTTGCATATTGGAGGGAGGCGTCACCCACCGATGCGACCAGGTTGTAGTTGTCGATCGTGCCGTGGCCGCTCGAACCTTGCGACGAGAACACTTGCGCATTGCCGAACGTCTTGCCGGCATCGATCGATGCAAGCGAAGCGTTGTTCGACTGGGCGTTGTCCAGACCGCTCGTGACGTTCACGCCGATATTGCCTTGCGCACCGTTGAGGGCGCCCGAGCCGATCGTTGCCATCGACGTTGCGGCTTGTTGCGTATCGGTGATCTGCGTCACACCACCCTTGACCGTGACCGAGCCATAGCTGTCGGACCAGTTGTTGGCGTAGCCCCAGTCAGCCGAATCGTGGCTTTCGCTCTTGGCCTTCACGCTGGCGCTGAACGACGAGCTTTGCTTGCTCGATTCGGATTCCTTGGTCGTGACATGGCCCCACAGCGAGCCGCTGCCGCTGCCCCAGGTCTTGTTGTCCTGAGCGCTGACCGTCGACAGCGAACCTTCACCCTTGGCATCGATGCCAGCAACCAGCCCGGCCGTGAGTTCACCCCAGCTGCCATGCGGATACAGATAGCCGCTGTCTTGCTGATAGCCCGCGGCGACGCCTGCGACCACACCGGCCTTGAGCTGACCCTTGAAGGCGTTGTACGTCGTGTCCTTCGAACCCGCATCGGTCTTGTAGTTATAGCCGCCCGAGGCATTGATCGAAGCCGACTGCGTGGCCGACTGGCTTTGCGACGAGTGCTCCGACGCATTGATGCTCGAGCTGTAGCTCGACTTGCTGTCGTGATACGAGTAGCCGTTGTCTGCCTTGTTGTTCCAGGCGGTCGTGGCATTCGTGTACGTCGTGACAGCGCCCTTCTGATAGCTCTGGGCGGTCGGCGACATCTTCGCGCCATTAAGATTTGCGGTCTGGTTGTTGTTGACGACGGCGCCGGCGCTGTCGTCCACCGACACGCAGCCGTAGATGCCGAAGAAGCCCGTGATCCACACGGATTGTGCGACTTCGGTTCCGTTGTAGAGGTACGGGTCCGACCACGGGCCTGCGTGGGCGACGCCAGCAACGGAAAGCACGGCTGCTGCAATGAGAGTGCGCTTCATGGTTACGCTCCGATACGAGTGTGTGTTACGACGTTAGAAAAAGGTGCCCGCCGGGGGACGGAGCACAAAACTGTTTGCCGTAGCATTCCCGGCACCGACAGACTGGTTGACCTGCACGACGCCGGTCGCGCCTTTGAACGCATCGTTTGCAATCGACGCTTCAAGGGCGTGACCATCGACCGCGTGGCCTCGAGTCCCGCCGTTCCTGGCAGTGGTCGCGGATAGTTCGTTGTCCGCTACCGCTTCCGCTCCAACAGGAAGACCGCCCACCGATACGGCATTCCTTTGAAGATTGTTCGCACCCGCGGCCTGATTGACGGCAATCACGCCGATGGTGTTCGAAAACGCATTCGAGCCGATTGTCGCGCTCGCACTACCCATCCGCACGGGCACAGAACGCGTGGTCTGCTGCTGCCCCGTGACGATCGCTGCACCGCTGCCGTACAACACGGCAGCCTGATTCGTCTGTACGTTGTCGACGCCCGCGGCGATGTTCACCGCCAGTGCACCGACCACCCCGTGTGCGGCGCCCTCACCGACAACGGCGCTCACGTCCTGCATCAGCAATGCCGCCTTGTCCGGCATCACGAACAACGAAGAACTCTGCGCCGAGGCCGAAGTGGCGGCGCCTGACAACACAAGCCATCCCGCGCATGCGAGCACGCGTCGGAGGGTGGTGGAGCGAGTCATTTGAGATTCCCCAGGCCGGAGGTCAAGGGCGTCAGCGCGCCCGTTATGGTTTGCGTCACCGTTGCACCAATCGCATTCGTACCGCCTTGTCCGCTCATGCCGACCGGCGCACCACCGCGTTGCTGCGCACCGCCGCCACCGATACCAAGCGCCGCGTTGGCCGCGCCCATCGCTGCAGCGTTGTTATTGCTTTGCACACCTGCCGATCCGCGTGCGCTGCCGAGGTCGACATCTGATGCGAGGCTTTCCATCAGCGGATCGAATGTCGAAGACGGGAAGGTCGACACGCGAATCGCGACCGGGTCGTCTTTTGTCGGCACCGGGCGATAAGCGATTCGCGGCGTCACATCGCGTGCGACGATCAGGTCGCCAGGCTCGTCGGCGAATGCGGGCTGTGCGGTCAGCGCGGCGGCCGCGCCGAACACGAGGGCCGCAAGCGGGACGAGGCGCGCGAGGTGCGTGGCGTTCATCTCACTTCCTCGTGTAGTTCACGATGTTGCCGGACTGCGCGGCACCTGCGGCCGAGCCGATGGGCTGCTGCGGCGTTTGCGTCGGCGGCGCGATTTCGTCCCACAGCGTCACCGAGTTATTGCGAAACGCGTCGGGTACGGCGGCGACCATCAGCATGCCCACCGCGCGACCGTGTTGATTGCCGAGTACGCGATCGTCGAGCGACGCTACGTCGTAACGTGTTACGGATGAGCCGGTAACAAACACCTTTTTGCTTGCGGCGTTATCGGCAATAGCGACCGAATCGTCGTTCGAAGCCGACGCTTGTTCGCTGTTCTCCGAGGCCGATGCCGACTGCGCTGACGTATCGCCTGCGACACGCTCCGGTGTCGCCGCGACGGGGGCCGATGGTGCTGCGGCCGCATCGGCCTGCGCACCGCCCAGCGAGGCCTGGACTGCATCTGCGCCTTGTCCTGCAGCATCCTGCGCGGCGACGCCGGACACTCCGGCGAACCAGCCTGCGCAGACCAGCATGGCGCTCAGTGCAGCGTGGCGCAGCATGCCGGGGTGTTGCGGATGAGAAGTTTGGGTACGCATGATGTCCTCCTTCACGGCAGGACATTTAGCGATAAGTGTGCCATTGGCCCGAAAGCGTTCTGCCGTGGGGACTCGGCGCGCGCGCGCAAAGTCACGCGCCGCGTAAACATCAAAAAACGTTTCAGTTGTGAAACGACGGGTCCGGCGCAAAGCGAGGCTGCATGCGGGTTTCAAGCCGGTGGCTGTTCAAAACGCCCGTCAGTTAAAGTTTGATGACGCGGATGCCGTTAAGCAGAAAGTGAACGTCGTGAGAAGAGGCAAAAGAAAAGCGGCTGGCGCGCGTGATTAAAATCCCGCAAAATTCGGCGCCCGGCCACTTTTTGATTACGGCGGCCGCTGGCGCTGTACTATAGTAGCCACACTTGCTGGCAGGGCAGGATTAAGCACCAGAGGCGGAATTAATCCGCTCAGAAGTAAAATATGCCATTCGGGGACCCGCAGTCGAAGCTTGTGAAGACGATCGAGATCGTCGGACGCAGACGTGGCGTCGCGCCTGTAATTACAACGCGAGTCAATGTGCGAGATTTGGTCACGATCGCAACAACGACTGAATGATTTGACGACAGGGTCACGTTATGGATACCGGACAACGACGGCAGTTGGTATACGTCTCCCGTCAGCCCAACGAGCAGTTGCATGACCTGCTGCGTGCGCGCGGCTGGGATATCAAGTTCGCCACGACCGCACGCGAAGTGCAGCGCGCGATTCATCAGGACGGCCCCACTGGAGGCCTGTTTGACGTCAGCAGCGGCTATGGCACGCATGAACTCGGCGCGTTCGAGAGCTGCCTCACGCTGCCCAACGTCGGTTGGGTCGCGACTGCCGGCAGCGGTCAGCTTGCCGACCGCCTCGTGCGCCGCCTGATTCGCGACTATTGCTTCGATTATCTGACTGTGCCGTATTCGGGCGAAAAGATCGTCGACTCGATCGGCCATGCATACGGCATGGTTGCGCTCGGCGAGCAGGAGTTTTCGCTGATTGGCGCCTCACGTGATGAGGAAATGGTCGGCAGTTGCGATGCGATGCGTCAGCTGTTTCGCACTATTCGAAAGGTTGCCAATACAGATGCAAGTGTGTTTATCGCTGGCGAGTCAGGTACCGGAAAGGAATTGACCGCACGTGCGATTCACGAGCGTTCTGAACGGCGCAAAATGCCTTTCATCGCAATTAATTGCGGTGCTATTCCCCATCATTTATTACAGTCGGAATTATTTGGGTATGAGCGCGGTGCTTTTACCGGTGCGAATGCCCGCAAGATCGGCCGTGTGGAAGCCGCGAATGGCGGTACATTGTTTCTCGATGAAGTCGGCGATTTGCCGCTCGAAAGTCAGGCAAGCCTGCTGCGCTTCCTGCAGGAGCGGAAAATCGAGCGGCTCGGCGGCCAGGAGTCGATTCCGGTCGATGTGCGCGTGATCGCAGCGACGCACGTGGATCTCGAGCAGGCGATGCGCGAGAACCGCTTCCGCGTCGATCTGTTCCACCGTCTCTGCGTGCTGCGCGTCGACGAACCGCCGCTGCGGGCCCGTGGCAAAGACATCGAATTGCTCGCGCATCACATGCTCGAGCGCTTCCGGACCGACAACGCACGACGTCTGCGCGGGTTTTCGGCTCCGGCCATCGAGGCGATGTACAACTACGGCTGGCCCGGCAATGTGCGCGAACTGATTAACCGCGTTCGCCGCGCCATCGTGATGGCCGAAGGCCGTCTGATCACGCCGGAAGATCTGGAGCTGCAGAGCTTTGCGTCGCAGCGCACGGTCACCCTCGCGGAAGCCCGTGAAGAAGCCGAGCGGCACGCGATCGAAGCCGCCCTGCTGCGCCATCGCCACCGCCTCAACGAGGCTGCGGTCGAACTGGGGATCTCGCGCGTGACGCTCTACCGCCTGATGGTTGCGCATGGCTTGCGCAGCCCGAGCGAAGACCGTCTGCCGATCGAACGCGTCGCACAGGGTTAAGTCGACAGCGACAGGTTCTCGCGCGGCTGACTGCCGAAACGAAAAAAGCTCGCCGATGGCGAGCTTTTTTCTTGAGCGCTGGAAACGTCAGACGGCGATCGGCGCCTTGATGGCCGGGTGGTATTGATAGTCGACGACCTCGAAGTCCTCGTACTTGTAGTCGAGGATCGATTCCGGACGACGCTTGATGACGAGCTTCGGCAACGGAAACGCTTCGCGCGCAAGCAATGTCTCGACTTGCTCGAAGTGATTCGAATAGATGTGGCAATCACCGCCCGCCCACACGAGCTCACCCACATCGAGATCGCACTGCTGCGCCAGCATATGCGTCAGCAACGCATAGCTCGCCCAGTTGAACGGCGTGCCGAGGAACACATCCTGGCTGCGGCAGTAAAGCAGGCAGCTCAGCTTGCCTTCGTTCACGTAGAACTGCGCAAACGCGTGGCACGGTGCGAGCGCCATACGCCCTTCGCGCGCATTGTCGACCGGCGACATTGACTCGTCGGGAAACGCGGCGACATTGAGCGCCGTCAGCAGCAGCCGGCGCGAATGCGGGCGCGTACGGATCTGGCGAACCAGTTCGCTGATCTGGTCGACGGTGGTGCCGTCGGGCTTCGGCCAGAAGCGCCATTGATAACCGTAGACCGGACCGAGGTTGCCGTTTTCATCGGCCCATTCGTCCCAGATCGTGACGCCGTTCTCGTTGAGGTAACGGATATTGGTGTCGCCGTTCAGGAACCACAGGAGCTCGTGAATCACGCTCTTGAGGTGGATCCGCTTCGTCGTGACGAGCGGGAACCCTTCGGACAGATCGAAACGGACCTGGCGGCCGAACACGCTGACCGTGCCGGTACCTGTGCGGTCTTCCTTCTTCGCGCCGTTGGCGAGAATGTCCTTGATCAGATCGTGATATTGCTTCATGGGCGGCGGAATCGGCCGTGGCGGCCTGGTCAGGAAATGGCGTAGGCGGCTCCGAAAGCCACCTGTCGAGCGACTGATTCAGCCGCAAAGGCGCCATTGTAGCAACGCTGAACCGACCTCGTCGGAAGCCCGATGGAGCTTCATGCCGGGTCTGCAGTACGGCCGCTCATCGGTCGAAGCCGTATGCGGCCGCCACGTGCTTGCGCGCAGCGGCCCACGTACATGCCCCGCCCGGAAGACGACCGGATCACCGGCATTCGCAGTGCCTAGGCGCGGACCTGGAACCGCATCGTCACGCGCAGGCCACCCTCGGGACGGTTGTCGATCTCGCAATCGCCCCCCGCGTGACGCGTGAGGCGGTCGACAATCGCTAGCCCCAGGCCGCTGTGCCCGTTACCCCCGCGTGCGGGGTCGAGCCGCACGAAAGGCCGCGTGGCCGCCGCCAGATTCGCCGGTGAAATGCCGTCGCCCGAGTCGCACACCCGCAGGCACCACGTGCCGTCGTCACGCCAGGTCGACACCGTGATCGGCGCTTCCCCATACGCGTGGGCGTTTTCGAGCAGGTTGGCCAGAATCCGGTCGAGCGAGGCTTCGGGCAACACGAACGATTCGCCTGCGGCGAGTTCGAGCACGACCGGCGGCTCGGACGGGTACACCGCGTGGAAATTGCGTGCCGCACGTTCGCACAGTCCGTCGACCGAAGTCGGCATCGACGTGTCAAGCGTGTCGTTCGCGAACATCAGGAACTGGTCGACGATGTGCGTCAGAGAATCGACGTCGCGCACCACGCCGTCGCGCGAGCGCGTGTCTTCCATCATTTCCGCGCGCAGGCGCAAGCGCGCCAGCGGCGTGCGCAGATCGTGGGCAACCCCCGCGAGCATGACGTTGCGATCGCTCTGCGTCTGCGAGATGTCGTTCACCATCTGATTGAAGCCGCGCGTGAGCTGACGAAGTTCGCGCGGTCCCGACTCGGCGACAGGCGCGACATGCTGTCCGCGCCCGAAGCGGCCGACCGCGCCGGCCAGCGTACGCAACGGGCGTTGCACCTGCCATGCCGCGAACAACGCCGACATCGCCGCGCCGATCGTGATGAAGATCAGCCAGAACAGCATCTTGTCGAACGTACGCGGGCCGCCGCGCAGCGGCTGCAACGGCACGACGATCCACTGCGTGTCGTTGGGCATCAGCACCCACAGGCGCGGCGGATGCGCACTGTCGTCAATGCGCAGCATCGTGCCCGAAGGCATCGACTCGCGGAAGTCGGTCAGGAAACGGGAAAACGGGGAGTTGTTGTCCGGGTCCGACGCCGGAACGGAAGACGACCCCTGATCGACAAGGCGCACGCGCGACGGCAATGGCAGATTCGGCGTGCGCACCTGATGCTGCTTCACGGCGTCGACGAGGAACGTGGTTTCCTCGACCGCATAGCGTGTCTGCATTTCCGAACGCTCGAACCGGATGACGGTATACCAGGCGAAATGGGAAAGCAGCAGCACGCCGACGGTAAAGATCGACAGGCGGCCAAACAGCGAATCAAAAGGTCGGATTCTCATCTTGGGTACAGCAAATCGCACACCCTCGTCCGTGTCGCCGCGCGACGGCGCACGCCGTCGAAACAGCGCACCGAGCCCGAGTGTGCGAGTCAGGTTCAATGGGCAACCTTCAGCTGGCAGCCGCCGCAGCGTCGTGTTCGCCGTCGGGCACGAACACATACCCGCGCCCGCGCACCGTCTGAATGAAGCGCGGCGCGGACGGATCGCCCTCGAGGATGCGGCGCAGGCGCCACACCTGGACATCGATACCGCGGTCGGTGCCGTCGTACTCGGGTCCGTGCAGCAGCTCGAGCAAACGCTCGCGCGTGAGCGTACGCATCGGGTGGTTCACAAAGATCTTGAGCAAGGCGAACTCGCTGCCTGACAGCGGCACGGCCGCACCCGCCTGCGTCAGCGTGCGTGCCTGGAAGTCGAGCACGAAACGGCCGAAGTTATAGGGTTCACGCTGCTCGGGCGCGGCGCTGGGCACCGTCTTGCGGCGGCGAAGCACGGCTTGCACGCGCGCCAGCAGCTCGCGCGGGTTGAACGGTTTGCCGAGATAGTCGTCGGCGCCGAGCTCGAGCCCGACGATGCGATCGACGTCATCGGCACGCGCGGTCAGCATGATCACGGGGATATCGTCGCCGGTCGCGCGCAACTGACGCAGCGCGGTCAGACCGTCGACACCCGGCATCATGAGATCGAGCACGATCAGGTCGGGACGCTCCCGTTCGAGCCGGCGCTCGAGCGAAGCCGCATCGTGAAGAACCGAGACCTCCATGCCCTGACGCTGCAGATAGTCACGCAGCAGGTCGCGCAGTTCGGGGTCGTCGTCGATGATCAGAATTTGAGTAGCCATGGTGCGCAGTGTAAACGGTCGATGAAGAGCGTTTGAGGGGTCAGTCCCGCGAGGAATTACAAGAGGTTACTCGGACGCGGAAGGGTAATTGCAAGTAACAAACTCGGCCCACAGCGTAAACGTCGCGCACCGATGAGTCGATACGCTTCACTCACGCTATCTAGCGTTTGATCGGAGAACGACAACATGTTCCGCAAAACCCATTCATCGCCCCGTGCAACGACCTCTTTCGCGGCAAAGATCGCGGGAGTCGCGGCAGTGGCCGCCCTCGCCGTCGGCGGCGTCGCGGTCGCTCAGACGTCCGCGCCGCTTGCAGCTTCGGGGGCGCACGCCGGCGGGTGGCATCACCACCACGGCGGCTTCGAGCACGAGCTCATGAAGCTCCACGCCCAGCTCAACCTCACGTCGCAGCAGGAAGCGCTCTGGCAAACCGCCGTCGCCACGACGAAGGCTAACCGCCAGCAGGAGCGCACGCTGCACCAGCAGGACAAGTCGCAGATGCAGGCGCAATCGCAAGTGCCGATCCTCGACCTGAGCGGCATGCATGCCCAGCGCGAGCAGCAAATGCAGCAGTTCCATCAGCTGCATGAGCAGACCGTCCAGGCCTGGCTCAATGTCTACAGCGCGTTGAACGACCAGCAAAAGACGCTTGTCAGCTCCACGCTGAAGGCCGACTGGGCACAAGCGCAGGCGCGCCATGCCGCGTTCAAGCAACGCTGGGAACAGCAGCATCAAGGCGCGGCTTCGTCTGCAGCGCAATAAGGCGACGGCTCAGTCGGCGAGCAATCGTCGACCGTCCATCTGCGACCCTTCTCGGCGAACCCTCGTCGAGAAGGTGTCTTCGCCGCTCCGTCCTCTCACGCAGATTGCGTAGCCGGACCGGTTTGCATAGCGCACTCAGCAGCGCACTCAGCAGCGCACTCAGCAGCGCACTCAGCAGCGCACTCCATAGCGCACCATCCGGTATACCGTCCCTGCCCGCCCTACACCGGGCCGGCGCACTTGCCCATCCCCCTGCACCCGGTCAGACAAGCCCCAATTTGATCCTGACGCGCTTCGGGTACAATCCCGCCTCATTCGCAAGGCCGGGCAACCGCTCCGCCGTGCGTCCGGCGCGGACGACCTGCCCCACGCCAGCAGGCATTTTGTCCGTCTACAATGTTTTTCGGACGATTCGCCAAGAGTGATTCGCCCGCCAGTCCGGCTCTCTCATCCAAGTCAGGGAAACAATGAAAAAACTCGCTTTGTGCCTGTCGCTCGCTCTGGTCGCCTTCGGCGCCCAGGCCAAGGACTACTCGACCATTCGCTTCGGCGTCGACGCCAGCTATCCCCCGTTCGAATCGAAGGCCTCGAACGGTGACATCGTCGGTTTCGATATCGACCTCGGCAACGCGCTCTGCGCGAAGCTCAAGGCAAAGTGCGTCTGGGTTCCGCAGGATTTCGACGGTCTGATCCCTGCACTCAAGGCACGCAAGTTCGACGGCATCATTTCGTCGCTGTCGATCACCGAAGCGCGTGAAAAGGAAATTGCGTTCTCGGACAAGCTGTTCGACGCACCCGCACGCATGATCGCGAAGGCCGGCTCGAACCTCCAGCCGACTCCGGATTCGCTCAAGGGCAAGCGCGTGGGCGTCGAGCAGGGCACGACGCAGGAAGCGTACGCCAAGGCTCACTGGGCCCCGGCTGGCGTGACGGTCGTTCCGTATCAGGATCAGCAACAGGTCTATGCCGACCTGATCTCGGGCCGCCTCGACGCGACGCTGCAGGATGAAGTGCAGGCCGACATCGGCTTCCTGAAGACGCCGCAAGGCAAGGGCTACGCGTGGGCCGGTCCGGAAGTCAACGATCCGCAAACGATCGGCGCCGGCACGGGCATCGGCCTTCGCAAGGAAGACACCGAGCTGAAGACCAAGCTGAACAAGGCCATGGCCGAAATTCACGCTGACGGCACGTTCGACAAGCTGCAGAAGAAGTACTTCGACTTCAACATTTATTCGAAGTAAGCAGCCGGAGCCGGAAGTCGCTTTTCCAAAGTCGACTTTCGTACGTCACATGCAGTTTCGACCGGGCACCGTCGTCTCCGACGCACCCGGTCTCTGAAGAAGCAACCCGGCGGGCGGCACGCGCTGCCCGCTTCTCCCCGACACAAGGTTTTCCATGCTGGCAGGCTATGGCCCGCTGATCCTGCAAGGCACGTGGCAGACGATCCAGCTTTCTGTGTTGTCGCTCGTCGTCGCCTTCGTGCTCGGCTTGCTTGGCGCAGGCGCCAAACTCTCGAAAAACAGGGCGTTGAAGGGCATCGCGACGGTCTACACGACACTGATTCGCGGCGTGCCCGACCTCGTGCTCATGCTGCTGCTGTTTTTCAGCCTTCAGATCTGGCTTAACCAGATCACCGATCTGTTCAACATGGACCAGATCGACATCAGCCCCTTCGTGGCCGGCGTGATCACGCTCGGCTTTATCTACGGGGCGTATTTCACAGAGACATTCCGCGGCGCTTTCCTGTCCGTTCCGCGCGGGCAATACGAAGCGGCCGCCGCGTACGGCATGACGGGCTGGCAAACGTTCTCGCGCATTCTGTTTCCGCAGATGATGCGATTCGCATTGCCCGGCATCGGCAATAACTGGCAGGTGCTCGTGAAGTCGACGGCGCTCGTGTCGATCATCGGTCTCGCCGATGTGGTCAAGGCGACGCAGGATGCGGGCAAGGCAACGTTCAATATGTTCTTCTTCGTGATGGTGGCCGCGGTCGTGTATCTGGCGATCACGACGATCTCGAATCTCGTGCTGATCTGGCTCGAACGTCGCTACGCCACCGGCGTGCGCAGGGCGCAAATATGATCCAGATCCTTCACGATTACTGGCGCGCCTTCCTGTTCACGGACGGCGAACACATCACGGGCGTCGCAATCACGCTGTGGCTGCTGGTCATTTCGATCGGCATCGGTTTTTGCCTGTCGGTGCCGCTCGCCGTGGCACGCGTGTCCGAGAACAAGTGGGTCTCGGCACCGGTGTGGCTCTACACGTATGTGTTCCGCGGCACGCCGCTCTACATCCAGTTGCTGCTGTTCTATACGGGCGTGTATTCACTGCAGGTCGTGCGCGACCATGCGCCGCTCGACGCGTTCTTTCGCAGCGGCATGAACTGCACGCTGCTCGCCTTTGCATTGAACACGTGCGCGTACACGACCGAGATCTTCGCGGGCGCCATCAAGGCCACGCCGTATGGCGAGGTCGAGGCCGCGCGCGCGTACGGCATGTCGCGCTTCACGACGTTGCGCCGCATCGTGATTCCGTCGGCGCTGCGCCGGGCGCTGCCGCTGTACAGCAACGAAGTGATCCTCATGCTGCACGCCACGACGCTCGCGTTCACGGCCACGGTGCCCGATATTCTGAAGATTGCGCGCGACGCGAATTCGGCGACCTATCTGTCCTTTCAGGCATTCGGCATTGCCGCCCTGCTCTATCTGGGCATTTCGTTCAGCCTCGTCGCGCTGTTTCGGCGCGCGGAAAAGCGCTGGCTCGCGTACCTCGCGCCGCGGCGCCATTGATTCAACCGGTTCAGGATTGCTATGGACAAACTGTTCGTCGACGATATTCACAAGCAATACGGCGATCATGAAGTGCTCAAAGGCGTTTCGCTGCGTGCGAAGGCCGGCGACGTCATCAGCATCATCGGCTCCTCGGGTTCGGGCAAAAGCACGTTCCTGCGTTGCATCAACTTTCTCGAGCAACCCAATGCGGGTCGCATCTATGTGAATGGGGAGGAAGTCCGCACGGTCGCCGATCGGGGTGGCGCGCTCAAGGTTGCCGATACGAAGCAGCTTCAGAAGGTGCGCACGAAGCTGTCGATGGTGTTCCAGCATTTCAACCTGTGGGCCCATCTGACCGCACTCGAGAACGTGATCGAGGCGCCGATGCATGTGCTCGGCCTGTCTCGTGCAGAGGCTGAGGAACGCGCCCGTACCTACCTCAAGCGGGTGGGCCTGGCTCCTGCCGTCGAAAAGCAGTATCCGGCGCACCTCTCGGGCGGCCAGCAACAACGCGTGGCCATCGCACGCGCGCTGGCGATGCAACCGGATGTGATGCTGTTCGACGAGCCGACCTCCGCGCTCGACCCCGAGCTCGTGTCGGAAGTGCTCAAGGTCATGCAGTCACTCGCCGAAGAGGGTCGCACGATGGTTGTGGTCACCCATGAAATGGGCTTCGCGCGCAACGTGTCGAACCATGTGATGTTCCTGCATCAGGGGCGCGTCGAAGAAGAAGGCGAGCCGAGTGAAGTGCTCGTTCAACCCAGGAGCGAACGGCTCCGGCAGTTCCTGTCAGGCAGCCTCAAGTAAGTCTTCCGGCCGGCGGTCCTCCGCCGGCCCCGGCACCCCGTCAGGGGCCTCGCCTTTCCTCCTTTCGCATCTTCGCCGCCAAGCGCCGGTCACCCCGAATCGTCCGGATCCGGTTTGCCGGAACGCGCCGGTCGGGCACGGGCAACTCACTTTGCGCATAAAAGTGCATCTTACAGATGGATTTCATGCGCCCGATTCATATTCCTGACATGAACCGTCAATAGTGGGTTTCCCTTATCAAGCAACGGTTACCGGGCGAAAACGACATGCATTCAATCATTTGGATGAAACTGGTCATCCCACCCGTTTATAAACGGCGGTTCCACGCATTGCATTTGTGCGACAGACCCGCGCCGTGCCGATAAGCGAACTTGGTGTACATGCTTATCTTTTGCTAGATTGGTAATCAAACAACGAAAACCCGGAATATCGGGCGTAGTTTTACTCCAAATGGCGGGATCACCAGGAGACTTACCAATTATTGAGACAGCGGCCACGGTCGGGCCTTTAGCGAAAAACCTTCTGGGGAAGGTCCGCTGCACGACATGCCAGCCGGTGTTTCTCCGAATCAAATCCTGATTTCTTGATTGCGATCGATGCCGCTGGGGCGTTGCTTCGCGATTGCGTGCTGGGGAGCCGCGAAATCAGGACGCACGAATCCGACGCGCTGGGCGTCGGTGCAGGTGTCCGGTGCCACTGGGGTGCCGGACGAATGGCGCATTGCGCCAGGCGGTAGGCGGTCGGACTGCTTACACGCACTACAGGGTACGGAGGAGTCAATGATGAAAAAGGCAATGCTCGCAGCATCGCTGATGGCTGCGGGCGTGACCGCGGCGTACGCGCAAAACAGCGTGACGCTGTACGGTCGTCTCGACGCAGGCGTGGAATATGTCAACGGCCTGAAGAACGGCCATCGCTTCGAAGCTGAGTCGGGCGACTGGGGTACGAGCCTCTGGGGTATGAAGGGTTCGGAAGATCTGGGCGGCGGTCTGTCGGCCATCTTCAAGTTGGAAACCGGCTTTGCGCTGCAAAACGGTACGGTTGGCGGCGGCAGCGGCCAGCTCTTCAATCGTTACGCATTGGTTGGTCTGAGCAGCCCGACGTACGGTACGTTCGAACTGGGCCGCTCGCTGTTCATCTCGAACGGCGTGTGGGACTTTGACCCGTTCGTGCAGGAAAACTGGTCGTCGGCTTCGCTGGTTCGTGGTCGTAACTGGCCGCAAGTCAGCAACTCGGTCAACTACCAGTCGCCGAAGTTCTACGGCTTCGATTTCGCAGGTCAGTATGCGTTCTCGAACAGCACGAACTTCAACGGCAACAACAACGCAGGTACGCCGGCAGCGGTGTCGTCGACCGGTCGTGCCGGTGGTGCGCAGATCACGTACACGGGTTCGTTCTTCCAGGTCCGCGGCCTGTACGACGAAATCCGCGACGGCAATGGTCAGTTCTCGAACCTGTTCGCATTCAGCCGCGAGTACACGGCTGCTGTGAACCTGACGTTCGGACCGGTCAAGGTTCAAGGCGCGTATGAGCATTTGAACGCGAACGCCGTGACCGATGGCGGCCCGACGTCGGCCGACCACGAATGGCTCGGTGTGACGTACCAGTTCACGCCGGCTCTCGCGCTGACGGGCGGTGGCTATCACATCAACGTGAACAAGGGCGGCGGCAACGCAACCCTGTACGAAATGACGGGTACGTACAACCTGTCGAAGCGTACGTTCCTGTACCTGACGGGCGCAACCGTGCGCAACAGCTCGACGGCGAATTTCTCGCTGTTCGCTGAAGCACCGGACAACAGCGCAGCGTTCAACACGACGAGCGCGCAGTCGATCCAGAACAGCCAGAACCCGCTGCCGGGTCACAGCCAGTCGGGCTTCTTCGCTGGCATCGACCACTCGTTCTAATCGCCACGGGTTCGTTGCCACTTAGCCGGAATCCCCCGTCAGCGTCTTTCTCGGGACGGAGCGGCTAAGACAACAGAAAGGCAACAGCGGTACGTACAGATCGGCGCATCAGGTTTTCGAACCTGTGCGCCGATTTTATTATCGGTTCCAGGCGCAGTAGAGGCCGGCACCGACTATAAAGCCGACCCCGTTGCCGACAGCCGCATCGAGGCTGGCTCGGGCTGCTAGCGCCAACCGCACGGCGCGCGGCATCCCGTCTGCACCATCGACCTCCCACCCGATCGCCGCACTGTTCACCGACACCACTCTGACAAGCCCGACGAAGAAGGTTGCCAGCAGGCACATCGCCTCCGTTTTCTTTGTGCTGCTTCCGCCAGCGCCAAACCAGAGATGCACGCCCGCGGCGAAAAGCAATCCGAGTGCGACGCCCCAGCCTGCCGCCGGATGAGCCGCCGATCGGACTGTCGACACACGGCGCCAGAAGGGTGCTTGCAACCTCGCTCGCATGTCCGGCCCGATACGCGCGTCGTAGTCGCCTTGCCGTATTCTGGCGTTCTGCCGATTGAGCCTCATCTGATCGGACGACCGGCCCATGACCCGATCCCTGGACCGCTGATTCGGATTCCACACGTCGAAGAGCTGGGGCTGCATCTTGGTCGATGAACGATACATGTGCGTGCACTCACCAAACGGGACACGCTGATCGTCACCCTTCGAGCCTTGCGCGGCTAGCATGGAACGCCGCTTCTTGCGGCCAACGCCGGGGCGAAAAAAAGAGCGGACCACGAGGTCCGCTCTTGATGTCCATGCTGCCGTGTCGCACACGAAGCTGATCTGCGCGACGATTCGCACACGCAAGGCACGACTACATTTACTCGCCCTTCTGTGCCGCCGCCGCTCCATGGCTCAGCCAGTCGAGCACATCGACCGTCTCCGCCTTTCCTTCGGCACGCGCGCGCTTCGCACTCTTCTGCACATCGACCTGCGGCGCAGCACGGCGAATCGCCACGCCCACCGCGAGTACGTCGATCATGACCAGATGCAGAATCCGCGAAATCATCGAGAGCTGCGACTCGCGAATCTCGATGTGATCGGTTTCGAGCGCCACGGTGGCCTTCTTCGCAAGCGGCGTATTGCTCGACGTGATCGCAATGACCTTCGCACCGTTCTGCATCGCGACATCGAGCACGCGTTGAAGCTCGGGCGCCTTGCCCGACTTCGAGATCGCGACGATCACGTCGCCCGGGCCGAGCAGCGCTGCCGAAGCGCCCTGCATATACAGATCGCCGTAGGCGATCGTCGGAATGCCGAAACGGAAGAACTTGTAGTGCGCGTCCTGCGCGACGATGTTCGAATTGCCGAGGCCATAGAACTCGATGCGGCGCGCGCTGCTCAGCACGTCAATTGCCTTCTCGACGTTCTCGAAGTTCAGATGCTCGCGCAACTGAAGAATCGACGACACCGTGTTGTCGAGCACCTTCGTGCCGAAGTCCGTCGGCGTATCGCCGAGATGGACCTGGCTATGGCTCATCGGAATCGTGCCCGTCAGACCTGTCGCAAGCTTCAGCTTGAAATCGGACAGCCCCTGGCAACCCAGCGTGCGGCAGAAGCGGATCACCGTCGGCTGGCTCACCGCGGCCTTGCGCGCGATGTCGACGATCGGATCGTTGATGACCGAGCGCGGATGGTTGAGCGCGAGGTCCGCCACGCGGCGTTCGGCCGGCGTCAGTGCGTCGAGCATCTGGCGAATGCGCTCGAACACCGCCGAGCCGCCGCTGCCGCGGTCGCTCAGTTGCTCGTGCAGGATCGCCGACACGCCGAGAAACGCCGGATATTCGGCCGTGATCACGTAGATCGGGATATTCGACAAATACGTTTCGAAGCGGCCCTTTGCTTCGAAACGCTGACGGAACGACGACTTCGTGAAGAATTCGCCAAGGCGCGGCACGACCCCGCCGCCGATATAGACGCCGCCGAGCGAACCGAGCGTCACGGCCAGACTGCCGGCAAAGGTGCCGAGAATGCCGCAGAACACATCGAGCGCTTCAACCGCGAGCGGCTCGTTGTCTTCGAGCGCACGGCGCGTGACTTCGGCGGGGTCGATATTCGAGCCGACGCGCTTCTTGGCGCGCGCTGCAAGCCCGCGATAGATGAGCTCAATACCCGGACCTGCGCACATGCGTTCGTACGACACGTGCGGCCACTTCTTCTGCGCATACTCGAGCAGAAAGACTTCACGCTCGTCGACCGGTGCAAACGTCGCATGACCCCCTTCGCTGCCCAGTGCGATCCAGCGATCGTCAGCCGGAATCAGGCCCGACACGCCGAGCCCCGTTCCTGCGCCAAGCAGGCCGATCACGCTGTTTTGCTTGGCCTTGCCGCCGCCGACCTGAACGCGTTGCTCGTCGGTCAGCCGCGGCAGTGCCATCGCGAGCGCGGTGAAATCGTTGACGACCAGCAGCGTGTCGAAGCCGAGCGCACGTCGCGTCGACTCGATCGAAAAGCTCCAGTGGTGATTCGTCATCTTGATCTCGTCACCATCGACGGGGTTCGCAATCGCGACCGCCGCATGGTTGACGTGACCGACCTTCGTATCCTTGAGGTACTTGCGGATTGCATCCGCGACGCCCGGATAGTCAGCGCACGGATAAACACGGACCTGTTCGATCTGGTCCGGTCCGAACTCAAGCGCGAAACGCGCATTGGTTCCACCGATGTCGGCAAGAAGGCGCGGGCCGTCCGCGTGCGGGTTTTCATGCGCCGCCGCGGTGGACTTATTCCGCTGACCAGTAGACATCGAGTTTGACTCCCTTATCATTCGCCAGCTTCGAGATGGCATTATCGAGTGGACTCGCGGCAGCTTTCTCGAGCACGTCGAGCTTGCTCTTGCCAGCGATCAACAGAAACAGGCGGTCGATCCGCTTGAGCGCGGACAACGACCAGCTCACGCGCGCGTGAGGTGCGGCGCCCGGGTGCACGAGCACAAAGCGCGCGTCGGTCGTGATGGCCTCGTTCCACTCGGGCGCATCGGCAAAGATCGATGCCGTGTGGCCATCCTCGCCCATACCCAGCACGGCGATATTGGGCAGCGCCGGGTCGCCCGACGCATTGAGCCGTGCGATCTGGTCAGCGGGATCGCGCGAGACGTCGACGAGCGGCGTAAAGCGCGCATTCGCGGCCTCGCCGCGCAGCAGGTTCTCACGTGCAAACCGGACGTTACTGTCCTTATGATCATCGGGTACCCAGCGGTCGTCGACCAGCGTCAGGTCGATCCGCGACCAGTCGAACGGCTGGCCCGACAGCGCCTGCAGGAAGCGCTTGGGACTGCTGCCGCCCGAGACGGCGAACGTGACGTGACGGGATGCGGGCCCAGCCGCAAGGTGCGCCTGAAGCGCATCGCCAACGGCGCGCGACAACGCGTCCGCCTGGACGATCGGGTCGTCGAATGCGTGAAGCTCGATCACTTCTCCTCCGTCCTTCTCTCTTTATAAGTATGAATCCGGATCTGCCGCGCCCTGGCGCGTCAGGCCCCCCTCTGCAATGCGTACGATCAGTTCTCTTCTTCGAGCCAGCATGTCCCATGTTGCGCCAGCATGGCGCTCGCCGCAGCCGGGCCCCAGGTGCCCGACGCATAAGGCTTCGGCCCCTTGAGCGGCGACGCAGCCCACTCGTCGAGAATCGGCTCGACCCAGCGCCATGCAGCTTCTTGTTCGTCGCGCCGCACAAACAGCGCAAGACGGCCGTTGATCACGTCGAGCAACAGCCGCTGATACGCCTCCATCCGGTTCTCCTTGAAGAACTGGTCGAACGCAAGATCCAGGTGCACCTGGGCGAGGCTCCACCCTTCACCGGGCTGCTTCGCCTGGCAATACAGGCGAATCGATTCATTCGGCTGCAGCCGGATCACGAGGCGGTTCTGGCCCGCGGGCCAGCCGCCGAGCGCGGAGTGCGGCACCTGCCGGAAATTGACGACGATTTCGGCGACGCGATCGGCAAGCCGCTTGCCCGTGCGCAAGAAGAACGGCACACCCGCCCAACGCCAGTTTTCGATCTCGACCTTGAGCGCGACGAACGTCTCGGTCGTGCTGTCCGCAGGCACACCCGGTTCGGCCGCGTAAGCCGGTACCGGCGTACCGCGGATCACGCCCGCGTGATACTGGCCGCGCACAGCGACCTTGCTGATGTCGCCGCGCTGCACCGGCTTGAGCGAGCGCAAGACGCGCAGCTTCTCGTCGCGCACGCTGTCGGATTCGATCGAATGGGGCGGTTCCATCGCCACGATCGAAAGCAGCTGCAGCAAATGGTTCTGCACCATGTCGCGCAGTGCGCCGGTCTGGTTATAAAACTCCCCGCGCGCCTCGACGCCGAGCTCCTCGGCGATCGTGATCTGAATGCTCTCGACCCACTCGCGGCGCCACAGCGGCTCGAACAGCACGTTGCCGAAACGCAGCGCAAGCAGGTTCTGCACCGACTCCTTGCCAAGGTAGTGATCGATCCGGTAAATCTGCTCTTCGGCGAAGATCTCGCCCACCGCGTCATTGATCGCGTTGGACGACGCGAGGTCATAGCCGAGCGGTTTTTCGAGCACGATGCGCGCGCCCGCGTTCAGGCCGACGCTCGCGAGCGCACGGCATGTCGGCACGAACAGCGACGGGCCGGTTGCGAGATAGAACACGCGCACGCTCGCCGGCAATTCCTTGAGCATGTCGCGCAGCAACACGAAATCGTCGCGACGCGACAAATCGAGCGCAGCGTACTCGAACCGGTTGAGGAAAGCCTGCCAGACGCTCTCGTCGAAGTCCGCGTGCGATACATGTGCGCGCACATGCTGTTCGACCCATGCGAGATAGCCTGCGCGATCGTAGCTGTCGCGCGCGATGCCGACGATCCGGCCGCTGTCGGCGAGCATGCCGCCCTTATGCGCTTCGTAAAGCGCAGGCAGGATCTTGCGCATCGCAAGATCGCCCGTCCCGCCGAACAGGACAAACGTGAAGCCCGAGTCGTTTTGCATGTGTCTCCGCTATTGGTTTGACTGCGATCACCGCCTGGCGGACCGCAGGACCGCTGTCCTGCTCGACCGTCGAGCGGCATGCGGGTAACACCTAGTCATCGCAGCGTGCACGTCGAGCGTTGAGGCCGTCATGGGCCCTCGCCCGCTCGCGTACATCGAATGCCGTGAAATTGATATATCAACTGACACACTTCGATCCCGGATGCCACGTCGTGGCATGCACGATGCAGTTGCCGCGCTCAACGTCAGCGCAACACGCTGTGCCGCATCCGGCCTCGATATCGGGCGCGCGCAGCGAGAGACGAGCTAAACACGCATCCGCATCCGCGCGCCGTTCGCACTGCTCACCGCATTCGCCGCCCGTGCGTCATGTCTTTGTCACGACACGCCGATACGAAGACAGGTACCGCATGATCGAACCTCGCACCCCCTGCGCCCCGCATCAAGCTTTCGATGATGGTCACAGTACGGGTGAGCTCGTGATAGGGAGTTGCCCTAAGCCGAGGTAGTCCGACCGATAAATTTTTTGACACTGAATTGTAGTTTAACTACAATCGAATTCAAGGGGTATCCCACGTTTCGGAATGCGCGGACAACACGTCGCGACATGATGTTGACCCGCATAAGGTCCATCGGTCGGCATGCGCATCACACCGGATCGCCGGGTTGCCCGGGCAGTGGTGGAGCGGCGCGGCGGGCGCAGCTCTCCTGCGTAGAACGCAACGGTTTCAGACCGTACACCCGGGTCACCAGGCCCCCTGACCGGACGAGCAGCATCCTCGAATTTCAACAAGGGGTCCGGTCAATATCAAAAGAGGAGACACGTCTTTGCTGCACGCTATGTTCATCTCTTGAGAGCCGCGGACGATCGCGCCGCCGCTCGACCGTCCCCGATGTAGTCAAAACAATGCCCGAGAGGGTTAGTCAACCATTCGTTTTCATCTGGTGTCTGGAGGAGATAAGCAATGAAAGTCCGTGCGATCATCGGCGCGCTGTGCGCAGCCGGAATGGTTGTTGGCACCGCGCAAGCTGCCGAACAGGTCGAAGTGCTGCACTGGTGGACGTCGGGCGGTGAAGCCAAGGCCGTCGGCGTGCTGAAGTCGGATCTCGACAAGCAGGGCTATCAATGGAAGGACTACGCTGTCGCCGGTGGCGGTGGTGCAGCCGCCATGACTGCGCTGAAGACGCAGGTCATCTCGGGTAACCCGCCGTCGGCAGCCCAGATCAAGGGCCCGCTGATTCAAGACTGGGCGCAACAGGACGTGCTCGTGCCGATCGACTCGGCAGCGACCGACTGGGACAAGAACCTGCCGCCCGCGATCGACAAGATCATCAAGTACCAAGGCAAGACCGTTGCTGCTCCGTTCTCGGTTCACCGCGTGAACTGGCTGTGGATCAACAAGGCCGCTCTCGACAAGGCTGGCGCTCAGCCGCCGAAGACGTGGCCGGAATTCTTCGCCCTGGCCGACAAGTTCAAGGCTGACGGCCTGATCCCGGTTGCAGCCGGCGGTCAACCGTGGCAAGACCTGACGCTGTGGGAAGACGTGGTGCTGTCGCAAGGCAACGACTTCTACAAGAAGGCGATCGTCGACCTCGACCAGAAGACGCTGACGTCGGCTCAGATGGTTCAAGTGTTCGACACGGTCCGCAAGATCACGACCTACTTCGACAAGGGCCACGCAGGCCGCGACTGGAACCTCGCAACGTCGATGGTTATCCAGGGCAAGGCTGGCATGCAGTTCATGGGTGACTGGGCGAAGGGCGAGTTCGCGAACGCAAGCAAGGTTCCGGGCAAGGACTACGTCTGCTCGGCAGCACCGGGCACGGCAACGGGCTACACGTTCAACGTCGACTCGTTCGTGTTCTTCAAGGAAAAGGGTCAGTCGGCTGCAACGCCGGGTCAACTGGCACTGGCCAAGACGATCATGACGCCGGAATTCCAGGAACAGTTCAGCCTGTACAAGGGCTCGATCCCGGTTCGCCTGGGCGTGCCGATGGACAAGTTCGACGACTGCGCGAAGGCTTCGTACGCGGATGAACAAACGGCGATCAAGGGCGGCGGTTACGTCCCGTCGCTGGCTCACGGCATGGCACAAGGTGACGCCGTTGCAGGCGCCATCACCGACGTCGTGACGAAGTTCATGAACTCGGATGAAGATTCGAAGACGGCCGTCGCAGAACTCGCGAAGGCAGCAAAGACGAAGTAATGTATTAGCAGCAGCCTGACCTTGCGGGGCAGGCTGCCGACTCCCACGTCGCGCATGTTGCAGCGCGGCGTGATTATCGGCGGCGCCCCACAAACGGGTTTGATATGTGAGTCCTCGCGCCGGCACGTGCATCCGCTTCGTGCCGGCTCGTTTTTAGGAGCGTGTTGTGGCTGTCTCCTTGAGCCCTACCGAACGGCGTGCGTCTTCCCTGAGCGCATTTGCTGACCGCGTGATTCCGAAGCTCGTTCTGTCGCCGAGCGTCGTGATCAGTCTGATCTTTGTTTACGGTTTCATCCTGATTACCGGCTATCTGTCGATGTCGACCTCTCGACTGATGCCGAATTACACGTTCGCCGGCTTCGACCGGTATGAAGAACTCTTCTCGAACGACGTGTTCTGGACTTCGGCCAAGAACCTGGCCTTGTTCGGTATCCCCTTTATCGCGATCTGCACGCTGCTTGGCCTGTTCCTCGCGATCCTGCTTGACCAGAAGATCCGTACCGAAGGCGCGCTTCGCGCCATCTTCCTGTACCCGATGGCGCTCTCGTTCATCGTGACGGGTACCGCATGGCAATGGATTCTGAATCCGAGCCTCGGCCTCGAAAAAGTCTTCCACGACTGGGGCTGGACGTCGTTCTCGTTCGACTGGCTCGGCGATCCCGACAGGTCGATTTACTGCGTGGTCATCGCTGCGGTGTGGCAATCGACGGGTTTCTGCATGTCGCTGTTCCTCGCAGGTCTGCGCGGTGTCGACGGTGAAATCTTCAAGGCCGCCCAGGTCGACGGCGCGACGCTGCCGCGGATCTATCGCAAGATCGTGATCCCGAGCATGCGTCCGGTGTTCTTCTCGGTGCTGCTGATCCTGTGCCACATCACGATCAAGACGTTCGACCTCGTGATCGCACTGAATGCCGGTGGTCCGGGCACGTCGTCGTACCTGCCCGCGATCTTCATGTACACGTTCTCGTTCAACCGCGGCCAGCTCGGCCTCGGTGCCGCCTCTTCCGTGATGATGTTGCTGACCGTGGTTGCCGTGCTTGTTCCGCTGATGTATCTCGAATCGAGGAGCACGCGCAGTGGAAACTAAATTCACCGTCAATCGCGCGATCATTTACGCGATCCTGATCCTGTTCGCGCTGTACTTCGTCTTCCCGATCTACGTGATGCTGTCCACGTCGTTCAAGGACCTCGACACGCTGCGCGCGACCAACCTGCTGACGCCGCCGTCGCATCCGACGTGGGCCCCGTGGATCCGCGCGTGGAGCGAAGCCTGTACCGGTGTGCGTTGCGAAGGCATGCAACCGTTCTTCATGAACTCGGTGAAGATGGTGATTCCGGCCGTGCTGTTCTCGTCGATCATCGGCGCGTTCAACGGCTACGTGCTCACGCACTGGCGCTTCCGCGGCGCCGACGGCCTGTTCACGATGCTGCTGGTCGGCTGCTTCATTCCGTTCCAGGCCATCCTGCTGCCGATGGCTCGCCTCGAAGGCCTGCTCGGTCTGTCGAACTCGACGACCGGTCTGGTGGTCGTACACGTGATCTACGGTATCGCGTTCACGACGATGTTCTTCCGGAACTTCTACGTGTCGGTTCCTGCTGAGCTCGTGAAGGCCGCCCGCATCGACGGCGCCGGCTTCTTCACGATCTTCAACAAGATCCTGCTGCCCGTCTCGCTGCCGATTTTCATGGTGTGCCTGATCTGGCAATTCACGCAGATCTGGAACGACTTCCTGTTCGGTATCGTGTTTTCGGGCGTCGATTCGATGCCGATTACGGTGGCACTGAACAACCTCGTGAACACCTCGACGGGCGTCAAGGAATACAACGTCGATATGGCCGCGGCCATCATCGCTGCGTTGCCGACACTGTTGGTGTACGTGATCGCGGGTCGTTTTTTCGTGCGCGGGCTGACGGCCGGCGCGGTCAAGGGTTGATGGCAAGCGCGGCGCTTGCGTGACTTGCGCCGCGCCCTCCCCTGCCAACTCACAGTATTGTTTGAAAAGGATTCAGTCGCATGGCCAGCCTATCCATTCGTGACGTCTTCAAGACCTACCCGAACGGTGTCGAAGTCCTCAAGGGCGTCAACATCGATATCGAAGACGGGCAGTTTCTGATTCTTGTCGGCGGCTCCGGCTGCGGCAAGTCGACGCTGCTCAACATGATCGCCGGTCTCGAGACCGTCACGCGCGGCGAGATCCGCATCGAAGACAAGGTCGTCAACAACCTGTCGCCGAAGGATCGCGACATCGCGATGGTGTTCCAGTCGTACGCGCTGTACCCGTCGATGACGGTTCGCGAAAACATCGCGTTCGGCCTGAATATCCGCAAGGTGCCGCAGAACGAGCAAAAGGAAATCATCGGCCGCGTGTCGGAAATGCTGCAGATGAGCCACCTGCTCGACCGCAAGCCGGGCCAGCTCTCGGGCGGTCAGCGTCAGCGCGTGGCCATGGGCCGTGCGCTCGCACGCGATCCGAAGATGTTCCTGTTCGACGAACCGCTGTCGAACCTCGACGCGAAGCTGCGTATCGAACTGCGCTCGGAAATCAAGCTGCTGCATCAACGCCTGGGCACGACGATTGTGTACGTGACGCACGATCAGATCGAAGCCATGACGCTCGGCGATCGCATTGCGGTCATGAAGGACGGTGTCGTTCAGCAGTTCGGCGCGCCGCAAGACATCTACAACAGCCCGTCGAACCTGTTTGTTGCAGGCTTTATCGGTGCGCCGTCGATGAACTTCATCAAGGGCACGCTCGTCGAAGCAGGCTCGGCTGTCGGCATCACGATTGATACGGGTGTGCAGAAGACTGTGCTGAACCTGCCGTTCAGCGCGAACGCCGTGCGTGCATCGATTGGCAAGGAAGTGATTCTGGGCTTGCGTCCGGAACGCATCACCGACGACCGCAGCGCGCACAACGTGGCCGATGCGCAGCTGCAAAGCATCGAGGTCAAGGTCGATGTGATCGAGCCGACGGGTCCGGACACGCTCGTGTTCTTCAAGCTCAACGGCGCGCGTGCGATCAGCCGCGTTCACCCGTCGTCGGATCCGCATGCGCGTGAAACGCTGAACCTGCTGTTCGACGTGTCGAAGGCTGTGCTGTTCGATCCGGCTACCGAAGCCCGTATCGCCTAAGCTGTTTTTCTGCAGATCTGCTGTTCCGACGTTTTAATCCAGACGTTCAACGGGTCGCCGCATGGCGACCACCGACGCGCCGCGCTCCCCGCGCGGCGCCATCGCGCTAACGGATATTCCATGACTGGCGAGTTCCAACACCGCAATCTGCCGATGTTGCTGCTGCAGGCCCGCGAAGCCGCGATGTCGGTGTTCCGACCCATCCTCAAGCAATTCTCGCTGACCGAACAGCAATGGCGGATCATTCGCGTGCTGCACGATCATCCGACCGGTGAAATGGAAGCCGGCCAGATTGCGAAGGAATGCTGCATCCTGAGCCCGAGCCTGACCGGCGTGCTGGAACGTATGGAACGCGACGGCCTCGTGCAGCGCGTGCGTCCGGCGCAGGACCAGCGCAAGGTGGTCGTATCGTTGAGCGCGAACAGCAAGACGCTGGTCAAGCGCATCGGACCGCTGATCGAAGAGCAATATCGCCGCATTGAAGACCAGATCGGCATTCCGCGTCTCAACGATCTGTGCCGCGTGCTCGACGATTTGAAGTCGGGCATTGCGTCTGTCGATTCCGTCACGACCGCAGAGCACGACACCCCCCTGCCCGCGCGTGTTGCCGATCCGGGTGAACATGCCGACAACGACGCCATTGCATCGGCGGAATCGGCGATCGTCTCGGCAGCAAGCTAGGTAGCTAGCAAAGCAGGCGGGCACCGTCGCACCGACAAGGTGGGGGCGCGACAGCCGAGCCGTCAAATCCACGCCTGCCCTCTCACGACAGCGGATCGTCGCTATCCAGCGAACGCCCCGCGGACTTGCTCAGTGCGCAACCGCCTCTCTGCCTCGCGCGACGGCACTGCAGTCTAGCGGCGCAGCAGCCTGCGAACGCCATTCACGCGCCGCCCTCGGCGAATCGACGAGCACCGCCTCGATCCCCAGACACGCCGCGTCGTGGTAATCGCCCACGTTGTTGACCGCAAACGCCACCGTGTGCGCTGGCCCGTTTGTATCGAGGCACGCGAGCGCCGTGCGCGTCCATAGCTTCGCCTTGACCGGCGTACGTGCCTCACCGAGCGTGAACGACTCTGTCACCTGCATATCGCGCTGCCATTCGAAGCCCGTCCACACGCCATTGGCAGGTGCATCACATTGCCCCGACAGCGCGACGTCCAGCAGGCGCCCGCGCGTCGCATCACGCGACTCGAACAAGCGAGCCAGCGGATAAGCGGCAAAGGCCTTCTGGTACGTCGCATCCGTCGAATAGATCAACACGCGTGGCCATGCATGCCGCGTGGTCAACACGGCCGCAACAGCGGCCGCCTGCGGCTCGGCCGGCAAGGCCTTCATGTCGAGGATGACCGGAATGTCCGGTGGAATCAGCGCGAGTGCGGCATCGAGCGTCGGGATCGGTGTCGGATCGACACGATAGGGAAAGATCACCTCGCCGCTCGGCAGCGTCTTTCTGAAATTCCAGCCCGCGTTGATCCGCGTCAGTTCGACCGCCGTTCGGGACGACACAGGGCCGCTCTCGGGCGTCAGTGCCTTGAGATTCGCCGGACGGTACAACACCGGAACGCCATCGGCACTGAGCTGCACCGTCAGCCAGATCCGGTCGGCGCCGTTGCGCAGCGCGCCATCGATCGCACGCAGCGTGTTTTCCGGGTAGTCGGCCGTACCGCCGCGGTGCGCGACGATCGCGGGCAGACGCGGCCCGGTCGCATCCGCTTCCGCCAGTCCGCATGCCGCCAGCCACGCAGTGAGTACGACGATCAGCACAAAGGCCATTCGATGCATCGAGTCCTCCGGTTGCGCGCACGTTCATCCGACGAAGCCGTGCAGGAGCGACAGTATGGCCGCTGCGCCTGCCGGTTGCTGGCACAAAAAGCTGGCAAATCTTTTCGCATTAGTGAAAAAGCGCCGCAGGCCCGTGCAGACGCGTGGGGCCGTCCCCGGTGGCAAACGACCCGCTCCGGTACAATCCCCGCTTGGCGAGACACATTCGCGCCCTCTGCCCCTGTCCCTCTTGCAGAACTCCATGTCGCAAAACCAAAGCCTCTTCGAGCGCGCGCAGCGGACCATTCCCGGCGGCGTCAATTCCCCCGTGCGGGCCTTTCGTTCAGTCGGCGGCACGCCGCGTTTCATCAAGCGCGCGCACGGCGCGTACTTCTGGGATGCGGATGGCAAGCGCTATATCGATTACATCGGCTCCTGGGGTCCGATGATCGTCGGTCACCTGCATCCCGACGTCCTTGAAGCCGTGCAACGCGCGATCGCGAGCGGCTTCAGCTTCGGCGCGCCGACCGAAGCCGAGATCGAAATCGCCGAAGAAATCTGCAAGCTCGTGCCGTCGATCGAACAAGTGCGCCTCGTCTCGAGCGGTACCGAAGCGACGATGAGCGCCTTGCGCCTTGCGCGCGGCTTTACCGGCCGCAGCCGCATCGTGAAATTCGAAGGCTGCTATCACGGCCATGCCGACAGCCTGCTCGTCAAGGCCGGTTCGGGCCTGCTGACGTTCGGCAACCCGACGTCGGCGGGCGTCGCGCCCGAAGTCGCCGCCCAGACCACCGTCCTCGAATACAACAACGTCGAGCAACTGCATGAGTTCTTCGGCGCGCTCGGCAACGAAACAGCGGCCGTGATCGTCGAACCCGTCGCAGGCAATATGAATCTCGTGCGCCCGACGCCCGAGTTCCTGCTCGCGTTGCGCGAACTCTGCACCGCGCACGGCACCGTGCTGATCTTCGACGAAGTCATGTGCGGCTTCCGTGTCGCCCTCGGCGGCGCTCAGGCGTTCTACGGCATCAAGCCCGACCTCACCTGCCTGGGTAAAGTCATCGGCGGCGGCATGCCCGCCGCGGCCTTTGGTGGCCGTCGCGACATCATGGCCATGCTGGCACCGCTCGGTGGTGTGTATCAGGCGGGGACACTGTCGGGCAACCCGGTCGCCGTCGCGGCTGGCCTTGCAACCCTGCGGTTGATTCAGCAGCCCGGCTTCTACGAAAACCTGACCGCGCGGACCGCACGCCTTGCAGACGGCCTGACGAAAGCCGCACAGGACTCTGGCGTCGTCTTTTCCGCTGATGCAATCGGCGGCATGTTCGGCCTGTACTTCGCGCCGCAAGTGCCCAAGCGTTTTGCTGACGTGACGCAGTCCGACATCCCGCGCTTCAATACGTTCTTCCATGCGATGCTCGATGCCGGCGTCTATTTCGCGCCGTCGGCTTACGAAGCAGGCTTTGTGTCGAGCGCGCATGGCGACGCGGAAATCGATGAAACGATTGCGCTCGCGCGGACCGCATTCTCCGCAATGGCGGCCTGATGTTCTCGGACACCGACTTCGCGCATATGGAGCGAGCCCTCGTGCTCGCGGCCAAAGGCATGTACACGACCACGCCGAATCCGCGCGTCGGTTGCGTGATCGTCAAGGACGGCGTCGTCATCGGCGAAGGCTTTACGCAGCCTGCCGGCCAGGATCACGCCGAGATCCGTGCGCTCAAGGATGCACGCGCGCGCGGGCACGACCCGCGCGGGGCCACCGCGTACGTCACGCTTGAACCGTGCAGTCATTTCGGCCGTACGCCGCCGTGCGCCAGCGCGTTGATCGATGCGAAGATCGGACGCGTGATTGCGGCAATGGAAGACCCGAACCCGCAAGTGTCAGGACGGGGCTTACAGATCCTTCGCGCTGCAGGCATCGATGTGCGATGCGGGCTGCTCGAGCGTGAGTCGTACGAACTCAACATCGGCTTCGTGTCGCGCATGACGCGGCGCCGGCCCTGGGTCCGCGTCAAAGTCGCGTCGAGTCTCGACGGCCACACGGCCCTGCCCGATGGCACAAGCCAATGGATCACCGGCGAAGCGGCACGTGCAGACGGCCATGCATGGCGCGCGCGGGCTTGCGCGATCCTGACCGGCATCGGCACCGTGCTCGGCGACGATCCGCAGATGACCGTACGCGCCGTTGAAACGCCGCGCCAGCCCTTGCGCATACTCGTCGATCGCAATCTCGAAGTGCCTTCGACTGCGCGACTGCTCGAAGGACCGGCGCCGCTCGTCTACTGCTCAAGCGATGCGGGCGAGGCTGCGCCGCGCGCGCAGGCACTGCGTGATCGAGGCGTCGAAGTCGTCGCGTTGCCCAATGCCGCGGGCAAAGTCGATCTGCCCTCGATGCTGCTCGATCTCGGCAAGCGCGGGATCAATGAATTGCATGTCGAAGCCGGCTACAAGTTGCACGGCTCACTGCTGAGAGAAGGCTGCGTCGACGAGTTGTTGCTGTATGTCGCGCCGAGTCTGCTGGGCGATGCCATGCCGATGTTCAATCTCGCGCCGCCCGCAACACTCGATGCGCGCACGCAGCTCGCATTCCATTCTGTCGACCGGCTCGGTGACGATTTACGCATTCTGGCGCGCATTGCAGCCTCCGCGGCATCGGCTCCGCCTGAGGCGGTTTGAGGCTAGCCGGGCGGTACCACCTGATTCATAGCCATTACGATTGAAGGACCGAACCATGTTTACAGGCATTGTCGCCGCAGTGGGCCGCATCGAATCCGTCGAACCGGAGCGCGCAGGCGATCCTGATGCAGGCGTGCGCCTGACGATCGAAGCGGGTTCGCTCGGTCTCGACGACGTGGCGATCGGCGACAGCATCTCGATCCAGGGCGCATGCATGACCGCGATCGAGATCAAGGGCAACCGCTTCACGGTCGACGTATCACGTGAAAGCCTGAACCACACGGTCGGGCTCGAAGTCCCCGGCGACGTGAACCTCGAGAAAGCGCTGCGTGCCAACGACCGGCTCGGCGGCCACCTGGTCTCGGGTCACGTCGATGGTCTCGGCACCGTGACGCGTTTCGCCCCGGTAGGCGAATCACATGAGCTGCGCGTCCTCGCACCGCAATCGATCGGCCGTTATCTCGCGTTCAAGGGATCGGTCACCGTCAACGGCGTGAGCCTGACCGTCAACTCCGTCAACGATCGCGCAGACGGGTGCGAGTTCTCGATCAACCTGATCCCGCACACGGTCGAAGTCACGACGCTTCGGCATCTGCGTGAAGGCAGCAAGGTCAATCTCGAGATCGACGTGATTGCGCGGTATGTGGAGCGGATGCTCAGTGCATCCGCTACGAGCCATAGTCATTGAACCGCTGTCGGTTCGCGATCACGTCTGTCGGCCCTCTTCTGGCTCTGCGTGTGCATCGTTCGGACACAATTTCTAACGCTACGCGTCAGTCGGGCACATGAGCCGTCGCGGCGCGGTCCCGACCAACGGATTTGACATCCCGTCGTCAAGACAATCGACGCGCGCTTGCTAGTCTTCGATGTGTCGCTCATAGATTGAACGGAACATTCAATCGTAAAGATCGCATTCCAACTTCAATGCGCCGTGCAAATGCGCGAATTTTGAATGCGCGACAACATCAGAACGGCGAAACTAGCGACAAGAATGCGCGAGAAGGCTCAGCGTCTGAGCACTACCTAAGCTTTAGACGTCAATGCATTCCCCATTGGTAAAATGCAACGCTCGCGAAGTGGAGGGGTGACAGACGCCCCTTGCTCAGCGACACATCTCTGCGACACCATCGCTATGAATGCCACCGCCAGCCAATATCGCGGGTCGGAAAAACACAAGAATCGTCCTTCTCATGGCGCTAAGGGCACGCTATGTCCGGAATGGACGCATTCGATACCTCAAAGCGGCTACGAAGGCGACCCATTCCACCACGATTGGTCGCAGACGGAAGCCCACACCCTTTTCGCAGCCGCCGTGCCGCACCCTGATGGAGAGGAGCGATGCTACGCGACCATGAATGGAATCGCTTTTGAGGCGAAACCTACCAATGATGGAAAATGGCATGGATACCCTGTCCCTTGGAAAAGCGTGCCGGATCTTATCGTTGACCAATGGCTTGAGAGTCGCGCTGTGACAAATCGACAAATCAAGCAACGCCAGAAATACCTCAAGACCAACATTCACTGGGCTTTGGAAGTCAATCCAAATGACTAGCATCCACACATTCGGCAATCCAGATAGCTTTGAGATTGCCGCCCAGTGGTTGAACGATCGGGAACCCAGAGACCGACTCCCAAAGGAGTTTGGATGGTCGATGGGCGAGTTGCGAATCAAGGTGGGGGGTGTCACGCTCACCGAACATTGCATTCACGACGAACGGCGAGGGGCGATTCAGTGGTACTTGGGGCCTGTTGTTTCCTGGCTCATCAGCCAGTGGAAATGGCTCATGCACGAGGAAGCGTTTAGCTGGCAGACGCGATCGGGTGAATCGGCTGCGGTCGCAGTCGCCGCCGACCTGGAGCGGTATATCGCATCAGAGTATGCTCCCGACAGGAAACTCTACAAGACAGTGCGCGACTGGTGGAAACGGCACGCACTGCATTCCGCGGATTCAAGTGCCTTATATCCCGACATCTTCTTTCGGCGAGTCAGCGACAACATCGAGATCTCTTGGCTAGACAGACAGCCTGAGTTTCCTCCTACCGGCTTTGAACTGGACTTGAGACCTGGCGCCGCGCTCCTTCCGGTGGAGGATGTCGCAAAGCCGCTCTGGGACTTTCTGCAATGGGCCGTCGGTTCGGCTCGACCTGTTACTGATGGAGATCAGAAGCAAGTTGACGACCTCCGCCTACGCTTGACCGCCCTTCACGAGACTACCGCCGCTGAATTCGAGGCGACACGTGTTGCAAACGAGACCTTGCACACTATTTTGGAGAAGGTCCAAGCTGAATCCCATTGGAAACCCAATCGGAAAGCGCTGACCACCCCTCCCGTGGTGACTGAGTTAGATGCTCCTGCTCTCATGTTCGGCGGCTTAAACGTGAACATTGGAGAGCGCGACGTGCGCGTTCTTTTTAACGTGTTGGTACAGCATCGCGATGGGATTGAATCGCATAAGCTCAACGCGCTCGCTTCGTCCCCTTCGATTTACGAATACATCCAGCCCTACACGCATGGGTACGAGCTCGCCTATCAAACACGTGAAGCCCTCGGAATCGATCATTACGCTACATACGTCGATATCGAGAAGATCCTGAGCGACCTAGGGGTCACGATCCGGGACGAGACTTTACAGACCAACAGCGTCCGTGGCGTGGCCATCGCAGGCGTTGGGTTTTCGCCATCAATCCTGGTTAACAAGAGCAGTGGATTCAACGAAAACAAGCGCGGAAGGCGATTTACTCTCGCTCACGAGCTCTGCCACATTCTTTTCGACCGCTCGAGTGCCCGACGTCTTTCTCACATAAGCGGGCCGTGGGCGTCAGCGCGTGTCGAAAAGCGAGCCAATGCGTTCGCGGCCATGTTTCTGGCCACGCCTCACGCACTGGAAAAGGCGTCGACACCAGGAGATCTTAGAACCCGGATCAAGCAACTTTCCGAAGAATTCGAGATTGGGACAAGGGCATTGCTCGAGCACATGCGCAACCTGGATCTGCTCAACGATGATGAGCTACTGCGGATGACTGACAGAAACGACGCAAGCTATTGAGACACGCCCAGCACTTCGCACACTTCTCCGGTTGGTCCATGCGTAAGCTCCCCTGTCAACTAGACAGCGGTCGATAGAGATTCGAGGCAAGGGTTAGCCTGAGCATGAACTGCTCGGCGGACGTCACCTTGCTCACGATCCCTGATAGATGTCGGGCGCTGGCCAGTTCAACGTCTTGAATGCCACAGCGCCTTGATTGATCTTCGGCGCTGCGGCTGCCGGTGCCAACGGCAATGGCGCGGGGCACGGATGGATCTCACTCGCCCTGCGTGGCTGACTCAGCGTCAACAAGTTCGCCAGCGTGGTGGCCGACCTGAAACGTGGCACGTTGAGCAAGGGAGGTGTCTTGGTATCCAGGATCAGAGCAAGCGTTGCCGCGATGGAGACGTGATCGTGAAAGCCGTGGTCGATGGTGCCTTGCTTGACGTACGGGGACACCACGATAGCGGGGACTCTGACGCCGAAGCGGTCGAAGCGGAAACCCCGCTTGGTCAGTCCGGTCGGCTGGGTCGGCTCGAGAGTGGGCATATCGCTCACCACGGACGCGTCGGGTATGACGTGATCGAAAAAGCCACCATGTTCGTCAAAAACAATCAACAGCAGGCTTTCTTCCCAATAGACTGAACTGCGAATCCATTCGTAGACGTTGGCTACCAATGCCTCGCCGCTTCTGACGTCACCGCAAGGGTGCATCGACTCACCTCGACGAAACCCTCCGATCGGGTCGTACTCAGGCTCGATAAAGATAAAACTCGCGTCGACCTTGCCTGCAGCAAGGGCAGTCTGAAGTTCGGGGTGTCTGATGAAGTTCGATGGATGCGCGTCCACGCCTTTGAGCGACCAGGATTGCGGTGTATCACCGTGAGCGACGAGCCACTGCTGCGGCGCCAATCGAGTCAGAAGCGAGTCACTACCGTTCCCGAACTTTGCACCTTCGAAGATGGTGTCCACCACGGTGTCGGCATCGCTCGGAGAGTGGTCCAGTCCCCACGATGTCCCGGCCAATGCAAACAGCCGGTTCGGCCAGGTCGGGCCCGGCATCGAGGCAAACCACCGGTCACACACGGCAAACTGGCGGGCGAGGAAGTTCAGCACGGGCAGTTGGTCTGGCGTAAAGCCACGCATTCCGACGGGCACGTCGTATCCGTGTGCCTGGAGATCGTAGGCATATCCCAACGCTGCGGGACTCGTCGCAATGGGCGGATAGGTGCCCCCGGCCAGCACAGCGGAGTCCTGCCGGATACCGGCGAGGTAAGCCGCCGCATTGACCGGACCGCACAGCTGAACCAGCGTGTCCGTAAATTCGTGGCCGGGATCATAGGGCATTCGGAACATCGCCCCAGGTCCGACGGCGTAGGCGTTGTGGTTGGCATCCGTGTTTGAGATCGCTACCTTGCCGAGCAATCCATCCGCCTGCGTCGCAGTCCCGTCAGGCGTCCAGCCGCTGATGTCCGACCAACCGAAGATGTTGTCGTACGAACGATTCTCGAGCATCAGCACAAACAGTTTCTTGATGTTCTGAATGGCCGTCATAGCGTGCTCCATGTGTCGTTGGATTTGAAACAGATACGCTGCCCTTAGTGCGACTTTGCAACGGTCAGGTATCCGATGACGAGTTCGCTTGGCGACTTCCACCCGCTATCGTCGACTGCCCAGAGAATCTTGATGGCTGCTTCGGTGGCGACACGCTGACCCAGTCTCGCTAACACGGCCTTGAGTACGGCCTCGACTGTCTTGTTATCGCCGAACGACAATTTCCCGAACACGCCAAGCGAAACACCCACGCCACCGAAGCTGCCTACCGTCAGCCCTGTCATGCCGGATACGCTCTGATTGACGAGTTGCGACACGTAGTACACGGCCTTCGCTTTGTTTGCGTCGAGCCCGCAATACGCCGCGCTGGCTGGCGTAGCAGCTGTCATCGCCGCCTCCGCCTGTGCTGCAGCTTCGCCATCGGCCGCGTCGGTCGCCCCCGCCGCTTGCGGAGCAGAAACGGTTGACGGCTTTTGCGGTTGCCCATACAGCGCCTGAACAGGCGCCCACGTTTCATCACGCAGGACCTTCGAATCCAGAATCTCCGGGTCATATTCAAATGCAACAGCGGTCGGCACAGCGATTTTGCTTCCCTCGGACGTCCCAGCCGGAGCTGGGGCTGCCGGTGATGCGGGCGCGGCCGCCTGGACAGGCACCGGCGTTGCAGGAATCGTCGCCTTCTTAGCGACACGCATGGGCTGGGCGGCATCGTGCCCGAGCTTCGGCGCAGCTTTCGCTTCTGCATGCCCGGCGGGAGCGGCGGCGGTCTCCCCCGGCACCTGACCGTCCGCACCCTTGGCTCCCGCCTTGCCCCCCGATGCGTTCGCCGTCTCCGCTCCCATGTACGGGTAGTAATGACTGTTTTTGGCCGCATAGTCCGAGGGGCTGAACGGGGCCGTGGGCGTCCCTGCCTCGACCCAAACCGGTCGCCGATCGGCGAAGTCCATCAATGCATCGACGAACACGGTAACCACCGCAGCGATTTCGGTATCACTGACGGTTGCCGACATCGCTGGCGCGGGGATCGCCGTGCCCATTCGATCAACGTACTTGTTGTTGAACAGGGCATCGAGGTAGTAGTAGAGGACGACGGCGAGCAGCCTCGCGTTCTGTTCGTCTTTTGCCGGGCCCGCTTTCGACGCTGCCCCGGAACTCGCCATCGCCCGCGTGACCTCGTGCATTTTCAGCGCGAACGTGAGCGGAGACTGCGTGACCTGACCGTGCACCTGGTGAGCCAATCCGCGCATATCCAGAGGCCCAAGAGGATTCTCGTTAATGGGCTTACCCGGCAGGTTCGTCAAACGTTCCGCGACCGAATCAAGGACTTTGCCCAACACCCCACCGCTCGGCTCGCTGGAATCGTTGTCGCCCGCCAGAATATCCAGCCCGCGCTTGATGAATCTGATGCGCTCGGGCGCGGCATCCTTCGCCTTAAAGACCTCCGAGCTTTCCAGACAGGCGGATTTCGCAAGGGGCAGCCCGTTCGCCGGTCTGACATTCGGGAGTGTTTCCTTTATATCGATTGAGCTGCAACCTGCGCAGAGGCAAATCGCGCTTGCGGCAAGTGCGCTTTCCAAGCGTCTGACATGCATCGCGGCTCCTTACTTTATTTGTTCGCGAAACCCAACGCTGCATCAATTCGGCAGAGGCGATCCGACTCAACGGAATTCACGCGTCCACGCTTGTCTGTGATCGCTTGCCGGAAATGGGCGACATCATCCCGATCGCGAGTCGTCGCGACCAAGATCCAGTTTTGTCGAAGAGTCTTGCTGCTAAGCGGATGGGTACCGTCGGCGACGCCGACGCAAGAACGCGAATGCAATTGCACACGGCGGCTGATGCGCAGACTGCAATGGGGCAGAAATTCGCACGATGAGTCTCCCGCCTGAATGTGATTTCACATCAGACTTTCATCACGACACTTAGGGAAAATCAACAACCAAGTAAGAAAGCCTTTCTTTGGCGTGCTTCGGAACGGCATGAGAATAAATTACGTCGTCCCATTTCATTCTTCAAATGCACGTATACCCTCTCGGGTCCGACGAAGTAGATGGGGGGTCCGCGGGACAATCGCGTCGGTTTGTGCAAGCGCCAACATCCCGTTTCCATTCAGCATTCACGTAGGGTCATCAACGATCGCCGAGACCATACGTGAATGCGAACAACATCAAGAAGAAACTGATCTACGAGCCAGACGAACACCGGGTCAAACACTGTTGGCATGAGCCTTTCGCAGGCATCGTCCGCTGCGGCGTGGCAGTCGTCGGCAAATGCCCCAGAGTCATGTCCAAAAGGCAGGCGCGCGACCTACTCGATGACGCTGAGTACGAGGGGAAGATCCCCGGCGAAAAGGCGTTCGATGCGCAACCCAAACGCATGTGGAATGTTCATCGAGGCATCGTATACGAAGCTGTGCGCACCCAAGCCGGTTCGTATCACGGCTATCCATGGTTTGGTCGCCCCGGCAGAAATCGCCTTCCCCGTCGCGTCCGCTCTGTTCTTCAGGAACGCGCTCAGCGGCAAGGCTATGAAAAAGAGTTTCACGAATGGATGACGTGTCATGAATGCTAATTCACTGCTCCGATTCGAGTTTTCGCCCGACAACGATGCCCAACGCGTCAATGATGGCTGGGGCCTCGGCATGCTGCTGCTAAACGGCAAGCCCTATTGGTTTTTCGGCTCCGACGCAGACCCTTCGCCAGTGTCGTGGACCTGGATTGATTTCCTCGAATATCTGGCGGGCGCGTGGAGCGCACTCGCTTCTGAACAGTCCTATCCGTTTGATTGGCTTCAGGACGCAACGCATCCCGGCGAACTATGGACCATCGCCGACCGGCGTTGGGCGCAGACCGGGGACAGCATCGCGGATCTTGAGGAGCCCGCCCTGATCGAATTCGATCGCAGGCACAACCTCTCCGCTGCGTGGAAAGGACTCGGGCTCCCGGCAGTCACCTGCTTTCGCACCGGTGAAACAGTATGGCTTTGCCCCGAGCTTGGAGAGCCGCTACGCGAATCGCTCCGCGATTGTCTGGATAGTCTTCGGGAGTTTGGCGACAGACTGGCAAGTGCCTACGCAGGTTCAAGTAACCCGCGCGTGGCCGCCGCAGTCGTAGCCTGGCGCGATCGCCACGCTACATTTCGGCCTCGAAACATGCCGCTTGTGACCGCCCTCGCACCCGCGCTTGTGGACTGCGTCGAGGAATCGCGACATACGGCGGTGTATTGGGCGAGTTCGTCAAATGCCGGGCGACCAAGATCACTGCACGCGAAGGAGCGATGCACGGCGTTCTATGGGGCAACGACCGAGCTTGATCCCTGATCTTCGCTAAAGATCTCAATCGCCGCTTGATGGAAGGCGGAGCGACGCATTTTCGCCCCGCCTACTTCGCAACTTCAGATTTTCGCAATAGCCAGTCTTGGATTCCGCCAAGCACTTGCCGCTCGATTCCAAGGAATCCATGCGGAGAGTGCCCCTGACATTCCGTCGTCTTGTCGCCACTCCCCTCGCCCGAGTCCATCGATACGAAATCGAAGTGGTTGTGATCGGCCAGCTGCTTTGCCGCGTAGGGCGGTGACGATGCACACTCGTCATGTTGGTTCGACACGACCAGTCCGCGATACTTCGTGCCGTCCACATCGAGGCTTGCAAGCGTGCCACCACCTCGGCGCGACACAGTGACAGGAGAAGTCAGCACATACGCGTCCGCGAGGCTTGGATCGCGTTGCGCTGCATTGCCGACCGAGACCGTTCCCGCGCTTGTGCCAACTAACGCAATCTTGGCGTTCGGGAAACGCTGCCGCACATTGGCCACAACGGCCTTCGAATCGGCGAACGACTCGCTGCTCAAGCGAAACAGATCGTCGACGCCATCGGCTTTGTCAGACGGCGTGTCGACGAGCACAACAGCATCGCCGGCTTCAAGCCAGTGACTCGCTGAACGCACCAGAAAGTTGCCTCTGAGCGTTGTTGCCCCCGTGGCATCCAGATGCAATGCCCCGGGCGTGCCGGGAAACAGCACGACGACCCAGTCCGGGTTCGGAGCCGGCGATTCGATAAAGATGCTTTGCGTCACACCATCTCGCGTCGTCAAGCGCACCAGATCACCGTGGTCGAGTGGCGCAGCGAAGGTTTGAATCGAAACAACGATCGCTGCCAATGCTCCCAGAAAGCGTCTCATCGAAGGTCGTCCTTTTGCACGCAACGTCAGAAACTGTCGTTGAGTCATATCAAGATGGATCTGTAAACGGCAGCGTATCCCACATATCCCTTCATTCCCTAGCCATCATCCCCCGCAAAACTCGCCTCGAAAAGCCAGCAGCGTCGTTTTCCAACACACCAATAAAATAAAATCAACATTGACACGCCAGAGACAAATTAACATCAAAGAATGACATAACGCACGCGAATACCCGCTAAGCGTTCTCTCAAAAGAAGAGAGTCTTCATTGATTGCGCACAGAATCGCAGCAGCTTGGGGAAAGCTGGATCAATGGGGCCTAAAAACAATTCCAGACCAATGACCAAATTACTTTCACAACTCAGCCTTGCCTCGAAATTGGCGATTCTCGGCGCAATGGCACTTGTTCTTGTTGCAATTCCGAGCACCTTCTATTTCTACGGCACGAATGCCCAGATCAGCCTGAAGGAGCGCGAGATCTCGGGGATTCCGACGGAACGGGCGGTCTTGCGGGCCTTGCAGTTGACACAAAAGCACCGCGCCGATTCGGCTATCTGGCTATCGCCGGACAACACCGGTGATCATTCTCCGCAAAAGACGGCCGACGATGCGGAAACGGCATACAAAACTGTCAGTGCAGAAGTCGAACAGTTCGACAAAAGCGATCCCGTGATTCAGCAATGGGCGCGCACCGTCGATGCATGGCACACCTTGCGCCAGAACGTCGCAAACAAATCCATTAATCAACGAGAGAGCTTTACGGCACACGCGAGCGTCATTGCGAATTTGCTTAAGGCAAACGCTTTGCTTCTCGATCACTACGGATTGTCGATCGACGGCGATCTCGATACGTCACACCTGACGACCAGTTCTTTAAGCGATCTTCCCGCACTGACCGAAGAGCTGGGCAAAGCACGGGCCAAAGGCGCGAATATCCTGTCCCAGGGCCACGCCACCCCGGCTGATGTGGTCGAACTCACCAATCTGCTCGACCGCGGCAAAGAGCGGTCCGGCCTGTTCAACAGCGCGATGGGCAAAGCCACCAGCCAGAATCCCGAGCTCGCCAAACTGCTGACGCGTCCGATCGAAGATGCTGAGGCCGCGGCGGCAGGCGTACTGGACCTTGCGGACAAACGCATCGTAAATGCGACGGCGCTCGATCTCGCGCCCGTCGAGTACGTCAAGCAGTACACGCACGCGATCGATCTGTTCTTCAGCGCGGGCACCATCGCCGTGGACGGCCTTGACGTGCAGCTCCGGCAACAGCGCTCCCACCTGCGCGCCATGCAATTGACCGTGCTTGCCACGCTGCTCGTCGTCGTCCTGCTGTCGGCCGCGTTCGCGATGGCGGTTATCCGCTCGGTCGTGAGGCCCATCGACCAGGCCGTCGAGTTCGCGCGCCGGGTCGCAAAGGGCGACCTCACGGGTCATCTCGCAGTCACGGGCAACAACGAGAGCGCTCAGCTCCTGCTCGCATTGCAGGACATGAACGCCCAGTTGCTCGGGCTGGTTGGCAACGTTCGACATAGCTGCCTGGCCATCGCAGAGGCCGCCAACGAAATCGCGCGCGGCAACACTGATTTGTCGCAGCGCACGGAAGAGCAAGCTGCGTCGCTCGAAGAAACGGCATCGACGATGGAGCAGCTGACCGCCAGCGCGAAGCAGAATGCGCAAAATGCGGGCGCCGCGTTTGATCTTGCGCATGCCGCATCGGAAACGTCCCGCGTCGGCGGGAGTGCCGTCGAGTCCGTGGCCGTCGTGATGGACCGGATATCGGGCCGCGCCACGAAAATCAGCGAGATCGTCGGCCTGATCGATGGCATCGCGTTCCAGACCAATATCCTCGCGCTGAACGCTGCCGTTGAAGCCGCACGCGCGGGCGACGAGGGCCGTGGTTTTGCGGTCGTCGCCGGAGAAGTCCGCGCACTGGCACAGCGAAGCGCGTCTGCGGCCAAGGAAATCAAGTCGCTGATCGAAGAATCGGTCTCGGAGATCAAGGAAGGCGCCGATACGACGACCACAGCCCGCGACACCGTGTCACGGACGGTCGACGCGATCCGGCAGGTCAACGCGATCATGGACGAGATCGCGACGGCGTCTCAGGCCCAGGGCAACGGCATCGATCACGTGAGTATCGCGATCTCGCAGATGGACCAGGTGACTCAGCAAAACGCGGCGCTAGTCGAACAAGCGTCGGCCTCCTCCGCAGCCATGGCGGAACAGGCCGAGAAGCTGACACGAGCCGTGGAAGTGTTTGTGGTTGCCTGAGTGTAAAAACGTGGCGCCTCGTCGCATCCACGGTCTTAGACAGTGCGACGAGGAATACGGCCGACATAACAGGCCGAGAGGCTGACACGAGTTGTGGAAGTGTTGGTGATTGCCTGAGTGTGACAACGTGGCGCCTCGTCGCATCCGCAGCCTTAGACGGTGCGACGAGGAATAAAGCCGATACGTAAGCCACGAGCTATGAGCAGAGCGTGCGAATGGATCTGCGGCTTGCGGGTTTTGCGGATCAATGGATTCAAACGGCAGTGCGGGTCCGTGTCGCCCGACCGCATTTCATAGTAACCTTGCGCCCATTCGCAGACTGCACGGCTGACCGGTTGATCACCCGCCACAACCCATGCAGCGCGATGACAGACACACCATCCAAGCGGTCATAAAAAAGGGGCCTGGCGGGTATGCGCAACCTGCTATCCAGAGTGAAGTTGTTGTTGATGCTGTTGGCAGTCGCGCACGCAACGTGCCCCTCCGCACAGACGACAACAGCCCCTTCGGACAGTCACGACACCGACGCGGCCATCGCAAGGGCTGTCGCAGGCATCATCAGCTACACGCATTGGCCTACCCCGTTGTCGACCGTCCGCTTGTGTGTCGTCGGCGACGCGCGGGATTGGTCCTCAGCCACAACCACATCCGCCCTGCCTTCAACGCCGCCGATCTCGGTGATGCCATCTGCACCATCGGCTGACACGCTTGTCGGTTCCTGCGATGCGCTTTACATCGGCGCGATGACCGACACCGACCGTCGTGCGCTGTTCCAGCGCATCGCGGGCCACCCGCTCCTGACGATTGCCGAGCAAGACCGCTCGTGCACGTCCGGCGCCATGTTTTGCATCAGCGCGAGCCACTCGCACGTCTCGTTCGACGTCAACATCGACAGCGTGTCCCGTAGTGGCGTCCGCGTGAGTCCGAGCGTGCTCGAACTCGCCCGCAAGTTGAATACGCCATGACGACTCGCCTGACATCCTCGACCGCCACGGCAACGGTCAACCCGGCACCTACGACCGCAACGCGCGCCACCTCCCTGCGTGCCGTGTTCCGTCGTACGTACTCACGCTTTGCGATGATGGCGATCGCGACGGCCGCGATTCCGTTGATTCTGGTGGGCTGGATCGCCCTGCGCGCCTACGCCGATGACAACCTGCATCTGGTCGCGCGCTCGCTCGCCTATACCGTCGAGGCAGCGTTGGTGTTCGGCGATAACGTCGCGGCACGCGATGCCGTCGCATCGATTGCACCGTTTGAAGACATCGCCCAGGTCCGCATTTCGGACAGCCACGGCAAACAGTTCGTCGAATGGGACGACCACGCAGACCGCTCGGTCTCGATCATGGGAAGCCTGAGCGCATTCGCACTGCCGGGCCCCGTCATCGTGCCGGTGAACCACAACGGCCAGCTCGTCGGCACGCTTGAAGTCCGCACGCGCGGCCGGCGGTTCGCGCTGTTCCTGTGGGGCGGCATCGCCGGCATCATCGCCTGCCTGATCGGCACCGTCGCTGTCGGCGCCTTGCTCGCCAAGCGCATGTATATGGACATCGTGAAGCCCCTTCGCGAGCTGGCCCATGTCGCGCACGCCGTGCGTCGGGAGCGCTCGTTCGGATCGCGCGTCGGCCCGACACCGATCGTCGAGCTCCGGGAACTCGGCGACGACTTCAACGCGTTGCTCGAAGAACTCGCAGGCTGGCAACGCAACTTGCATGAGCAGAACGCGACGCTCAGCCATCAGGCGAATCACGATGTGCTGACCGGGCTGCCCAATCGGGCGCGATTCGAATCGCAATTGCGTTCGGCAATGTCGGCGGCAAACGAGTCGGGTCACCGCGTCGCGTTGCTCTATGTCGATTGCAACCGCTTCAAGGAGATCAACGACACGCTCGGACATGATGCGGGCGATGCGGTGCTCGTCGCTCTCGCGACGCGACTGCGTCAGCCGCTGCGTGCCATCGATGTCGTTGCCCGACTCGGCGGCGATGAATTTGCCGTCATATTGCCGGGCATCGAGAACGACGTCCCGGTGCGTAAAATCGCACAATCGTTGATCGAAGCGATGCACGAGCCCATCACGATCGCCGGCTCAGTGACGCCGGTTGTCGCCGAAATCAGCATTGGCATTGCGATGTATCCGCAACACGGGCGCGACCTGCCCGAGCTGGTCCGCGCCGCGGACGACGCGATGTACCGCGCCAAGCGCACCGGCCGCAGCGCCTGGCAATGGTTTGAAGGCGAGACCGCCGTTTGACGGTTCCGTTTGAGGGGTGCGCTTGAAGGGTCCGCTTGAGGGGCCCGTTTGACGAATCACCCAGTATCCGCAGCATGCAGTTGAAACGAACAGGCCACATCGTGGGCAGCGCTCGTCGGCTCTCCACGCGGGGAAACACCATGAAGAACAATCGGCAGTCAGCTACGTTGCACGCAGTCCGGAAGCACGTGTCTCGCAGCGTGGGAATGACCTGCGTACTGCTTGCCAGTGCGCTTGCAGGAACCCTGGCGGGATGCCAGTCGGCGCCGGTGATCCACGGCTTGAACGCCAGCCAGATCCAGGCGCTCGAACAGGCCGGATTCCACGAGGTCGACGGCGCCTGGGAACTGGGCCTTGACGATCGTGTGTTGTTCGACGTCGATAAGTCCGATGTCCTGCCGGGTGCGAAAACGACGATCGGCCGTCTGGGGCAAACGTTGACCAAGGTCGATATCCGGCACGTGCGCGTCTATGGCTATACCGACTCGACCGGCAGCGACGACTACAACGACAAGCTGTCGTGGCGTCGCGCCAATTCCGTCTCCGATGTGCTTGTCGACGCCGGCATGCCGAGAGACGGCATCGTTACCGCAGGCAAAGGCAAGCAAGATCCGGTCGCCGACAACGCGACGGTCGAAGGCCGCGCACAGAATCGCCGCGTCGCGATCGTCGTGACGACGCCCTGATCGTCACGTACTCGTTTGCCAGGTTTCATGCACGACCATGAGCGTCGGAATCCGGCCGTCCCGGTGGCAGCCAGCTGTCGCAGTCAGCTGCCGCAGACAGACGGCTCGGTCAGCCTTGCCGGTCAATCGCGAACGTTCGCGCTTCGACCTCACGGAACGGCCCTCATCTTCGCAATCGCTCAAGCGGGCAGCGTAAACGAAGCCACCGAACGGACCAGATCCCCGGCCTGACTCTGCAGCGAACTCGCAGCCGCTGCCGCCTGTTCGACGAGCGCCGCGTTTTGCTGTGTCACCTCGTCCATCTGCGACACGGCATGATTGATCTGGTCGATACCGTTCGACTGTTCGTCCGATGCCGTCGAAATCTCGCTCATGATGGCCGTGACGTGCCTGACAGAGCGCACGATCTCTTCCATCGTTGCGCCGGCACGCTCGGCTTGCTGCGCGCCGGTCTGCACCTTGTCGACAGACTCTTCGATCAGCTGCTTGATTTCCTTCGCGGCCTGCGCAGAACGTTGCGCGAGCGTGCGCACCTCGCCCGCCACGACGGCAAATCCCTTGCCTTGTTCGCCGGCGCGCGCTGACTCGACAGCTGCGTTGAGCGCGAGGATGTTCGTCTGAAAGGCGATCCCGTCGATCATCGACACGATGTCGGAAATCCGCGCTGAACTCTCGGAGATGTCTTTCATCGTCGTCACGACCTCGGAGACCGCTGCACCGCCTCGCAGCGCGACTTCCGAAGCCGTGGCGGTGAGCCGGTTCGCCTGATGGGCGTTGTCGGAGTTCTGCTTCACCGTCGTCGCGAGTTCTTCCATCGACGCAGCCGTTTCCTCGAGCGACGCGGCCTGCTCCTCGGTACGCGAGGACAGGTCGGTGTTGCCAGCCGCAATTTCACCCGACGCCGTTGAGATGTTTTCCGCGCCCTCGCGAATCTGCAGCACCATATCGGCAAGACGCCCGTTCATGTTTTTCAGCGCCAGCAGCAATTGGCCCACTTCGTCCGTCGTGCGCGCTTCGATCCGGGCCGTCAGGTCGCCATTGGAAATCGTTTGCGCAATATTCACCGCTTCATTGACGGGGCGCGTAATCGATCGTGTGATCCACACGGCGAAGGCCGTACCCAGCAGCATGGCCAACGCACCGACCGCCAGCATCAGGTTGCGAGCCGACACGATAGCTTCGGTCGTCTGGACGCCCTTTTCCTGCACGAGCTTGTTTTGCAGATCGACCAGACCTTGAAGCGACTTCGACGCCACATCGAGTCGCGGCAACGTTTCAGTCATGACCAGTTGCTTCGCTCCTTCCATATCGCCGTCGCGGGTCATCTTCCCCGCTTTCGTGAACGACGCCACGTATTGCGCACGATCGAGCTTGAATTGATTCAGCAGCGCAGTGCCTTCCTGAGAATCGATCAGCTTCTGCAGCGTTTGCACGTTGTCGTCGATCAGCTTCTTGTTGTCGGCGATGTCGTGAAAGATCTGGTCTCGCTGCGCGGGATCAGTCGTGACGATCAGTTCGAGCGTGCGTCGCGCGTTCGACCGCATCGTGATGTTGATCGCACCGGCGGCCTGGGACTTGACCCAGTCGGAATCGATCAGTTGCGCGTTCATGTCCCCGATTCGCGAGAAGCGCGACAGGCCCGCACCAATCAGCACGACCATCAAAAGCATAACCAGCCCGAAACCCAGGCCTAGCCGCGTGCCGATCTTCATGTTTTCAGCATTCATCTCTTTTCTTCTCTAATTGTTCTTTGATCAGATACGTTTAACAACATCCATACAACAACCACACTCACGTCGGGCACCCCGGGGCCCGCCCTGAAGCGTGGAGGACTTCATCGCTTCGCTTCAAGCGAATCGAAATGCAATACGCCGGTAGCTGCGCCACCGGATTCCGCGGCGGACCCCATGACCGGATGCGAACCGGTCGCGTGAGTCGCGTGGCTGCTCTGGGTCGCGTGCACAGGCCGCGCCCAGACCGTCCACGACTTGCGCAACGCAAACAGCGCGCCGAAAGCGCAAGCGGCGAGCAAGCCGAACGTTGCAAAGCCGATCTGGTAGCTGCCGGTGCTTTCCTTGGCAATGCCCATGACGACCGGCAGATAGAAACCGCCGATGCCGCCTGCCGCGCCGACGATGCCCGACAGGAGGCCGGTACGCTCCTTCCATCGATGCGGCACGAGCTGAAACGTCGCGCCATTGCCCAGGCCAAATGCGAAATACAGGCAGACGAGCAGTGCGGCCCCGCCGGCAAACGGCGGCATCGCGGCGGCGAACACGAGGTCTGAAATGGCAATGCCCGCGAGCAGCACGAGCAGTGTGTGCACGCCCGACACCTTGTCGGCGATCAATCCGCCCAGCGGCCTCACGAGCGCGCCGAGGGCGGCGAGGAGTGCCATGACCAGACCGGCCTCGATCGTTGGCAGGTGGTAGAGGTTCGTCAGCAGAAGCGACACATACGACGACATGCCGACGAACCCGCCGAACGTGATGCTGTAGACGAGCATCAGCACCCACGCATCACGCTCCGCAAACACCGCGCGATAGCGTTGGGGAAGCAACGCCACAGCAAGCAGTACGCCAAGCACCGGCATCAGCAGCACGCGCGCTTTCCCGGTGCCCATCACGCCTGCATCGAACAACAGCGCAATGACGATCAACCCGGCCAGCGTCAGCATGAAGCCGCGCGCCGCTCGCATCGCACTGCCCGTCTTGGGACCGGCATCCTTCGCCCAGAAGAACAACGCCAGCGCTGACAAGGCCAACACCGGCAACGCGGCGGCGGTGGCGGCACGCCAGCCGAAGTGGGCGGCCAACGGCGGCAGCAGGAAGCCGTCCAGCACGGCGCCCAGATTGCCGGCGGCCGCGAGGCCAAGGACCAGTCCCTGCACTTTGGGCGGATAGTTGCTGCCGGCCATTGGCAATGCGACGGAAAAGCTTGCACCGCCCACGCCGAGGAAAACGCCGAGCACCAGCAAGAGCCCGTATGACGGCTCGAACGGCATGAGCGGCAATATCACAGCCGGAATCGAGCACAAGGCCACGCCGAACAACGCGATCTGCCGACCGTCCGCCGATTGATACAGATTGCCGAGCGGCACCCGCAGAATCGCTGCCGACAACACCGGCACGGCGACGAGGAACCCCTGCTCCGCCGCGCTCATCGTGAGGGTCTTGCTGATGAACGGCGCAAGCGGCCCGTACAGCACCCAGGCTGTAAAGCCACTGCCGAAATACAAAAAGCAGGCGATCAGCGTGCGCCAGTTTCCGCTTTTGAGCGAGTCGAGGACGTCCTTCATGAGGTATCTGTCTCAGTGCCTATGACTGTGTGGGTGTGGGTGTGGGTGTGGGTGTGGGTGTCAGTGTTGGTATCGCTCTATCTCGGGCTGTCCGTTGCGCTTTCGCTCGTGTCAGGGCAAGGCTGGCGCCATCGATACGGTCTCGGTCAACAGCTTCTTCAGCTCGGGCACGCACGATCCACAGTTGCCGCCGGCCTTCAGGCCCGCGGTGATCTGCGCGACGCTCGTCAGGCCTTGCTCGCGGATGGCCTCGCAGATCACGGCACGCCCGACGCCGAAACACGCGCAGACCGTGGGCCCCGTGTCGCCGCGCGCGGAGAGCGGCTCGCCAAGCAGCAAGGCCGCACGATCGTCGTCGTCGAGCACGTCCTTGGCGAACAGGCTCGCGAGCCACGTGCGCGCCGACGCCTCAGGACGCGCCGAAACGAACACGCAGCTTTCGATGCGTCCGTCCCTCACGTCGACAGCGCGATACACCCCTTCATGGCTGTCGAGGTACTCGATCAGCTCGACGTGCGGATCGTCGATACGCAAGAGTTCGCGCGCCCAAACGCCGTACTCGGCGATCGGTGCATTACCAGCGAGCTCGTAGCGCACGAATTGCGAGCCCTGAATGCGCGTCCAATACGCGCTGCCTTCGAGTGCCGGCTCGAAGCGGCTGATCGAGAACCCGTGCCACGCCGGTCGAAACGGCTCGACACGCACGGGCGTGTGCTTGAACTCGGGCTCGCCGGAGACCGGGCAGACGACAGGATTGACCAGCGCACCGACGCGCCCGCTGGAGGCGACCTGATCGTTCCAGTGGATCGGCACGAACACGCTGCCGCGTCGCACGCCGCCGCTGAATTGCACGCGCGCAAGCATCGATCCCCAGCGGGTCGACAGACGCGCGAGCTCGCCCTCGCGCACACCGCATCGAGACGCATCCGCGGCATCGATGTCGACGAAGGGCTCCGGCACGTGGTTCGCAAGCGTCGGCGCCTTGCCGGTGCGGCTCATCGTGTGCCACTGATCGCGTACGCGGCCGGTGTTCAGCGTCAGCGGGTAGGTGTCATCGGGTGCATTGACCGGGCTTCGCGGCACGGTCGCAACGAAGCGCGCGTTGCCGTCCGGATGGGAATATCGTGAGTCTTCGAGCAGACGTGCGGTCCCTCGGTCACCGGCGCGATAACGGGCATGCACAGGCCACTGGATGGGCGTCAAAGCGTCGTAACCGTCTCGACCCAGCGTCGTCAGACCGGACAGATTGAATACGCGGCGCGCGCCGCGCGCGACGGCATCGTGACGTGCGCGATCATCGGATTCATCCAGCGTATCGGTGCCTGCACGGTCACCCCGCGCCGACGGCGTGTCGTTGTGCGTCTCGGAGTGCGTGTCGTTGCGCTTGTCGTCGTGCGTCTCGTTGTGCCACGCACTCAGCCGTGCATGCTCGTCGAAGATGTCATACGGCGTCGCATACTCGAACCCCTCAAAACCCATGCGGCGCGCGACATTGCAGATGATTTGCCAGTCAGCCTGTGCTACGCCGGGAGCGTCGAGAAATGCTCGCTGGCGCGAAATGCGCCGTTCCGAGTTGGTCACGGTGCCGTCTTTTTCGCCCCAGCCCAGCGCGGGCAGCAGCACATGCGCAAAGGCATGGGTGTCGGTGTGCTCCATGCAGTCGGAGCTGACGACGAGCTCGCACCGCGACAGCGCGCGCTTGACCTGATCGCCGTCGGGCATGCTGACGACCGGGTTTGTGCACATGATCCAGACGGCCTTGACGGTGCCCGCTTCGATCGCATTGAAAAGATCGACCGCCTTGAGTCCGGGCCGCGTTGCAATGGTCGGCGAACCCCAGAACGTCTGCACCCATTCGCGATGCTGCGCGTTGTCGAGTTCCATGTGCGCGGCCAGCATGTTGGCGAGCCCGCCGACTTCGCGGCCGCCCATCGCGTTGGGTTGTCCGGTCAGCGAAAACGGCCCCATCCCGGGCTGTCCGATACGGCCGGTCGCGAGATGACAGTTGATGATGCTGTTGACCTTGTCCGTCCCGGCGCTCGACTGGTTCACGCCCATCGAGTAGGCCGTGATGACACGCTCGGTGCGCGCAAACAGACGATAGAACGCCAGCAGGTCGTGCGGCTCGATCCGGCACAGCGACGCATAGTGATCGAGATCGAACGCGCCATGCGTCTCCGATCGTGCGGCTTCGAGTGCCTGAGCGTAGCCCGCCGTATGACCTTCGACGTACGACGCATCAACGATCCCTGAATGAGCGAGGTATGCGAGCAGCCCGTTGAACAGCGCGACATCGGCCCCCGGCGCGATCGGCAGATGCATATCCGCCATCTCGCAGGTCGCGGTAAAGCGCGGATCGACAACGACCACCTTCATCTCGGGCCGCGCGGCCTTGATTCGCAGGATCCGTTGAAAGAGGACCGGGTGGCACCACGCCGTGTTCGATCCGACCAGCACGATCAGGTCGGCAAGCTCGAGGTCTTCGTAGCATCCCGGCACCAGATCCTCGCCGAACGCACGCTTGTGCCCCGCAACGGCTGACGACATGCACAAGCGCGAATTCGTGTCGATGTTGGCGCTGCCGATATAGCCCTTCATCAGCTTGTTGGCGACGTAGTAGTCCTCCGTCAGCAACTGGCCCGATACATAGAACGCGACCGCATCGGGACCATGCTGCTCGACGATTCGCCGAAAGCCGTGAGCGACGGTGTCGAGTGCGTCGTCCCACGACGACGTGCGAAAGTCATCGCTACGCGCCGCTCGCATCTTCGGCCGCAGTAGCCGCCCCTCGAGACCGATCGTCTCGGCTAGCGCCGAGCCCTTGACGCAGAGGCGGCCGAAATTGGCCGGATGCGCATCGTCTCCCGACACCTCGACACGGCCATCCGCGGACCGGCTCGCACGCACCCCGCAGCCGACGCCGCAGTAAGGGCATGTGGTCTGCACGCTGGCGATGCCCGTCGGCGCAATGGGCGTCACAGTGGGTAGGTTCATGCGATGGGTCCGTTCACGCGGCCTTGGCGTCACAAAGCGCCTGGCCAAAGAGCAGGAAACTGCGCAGCGGGGTGATATCGGTCTGGCTCCGGATGAGGTCGAAGTACCACGCACCATCCTCAACGTCGCCGAACAGCACCGCACCGACCATGCGACCACGTCGCAGTACGAGCCGCTTGTAGACGCCGCGTCGCAGATCGCGCAGCACGAGGTCTTCGGTGTCGACGCCGCCGTTGAATTCACCCGCGGAAAAAAGGCTCACGCCCGTGACCTTGAGCCGCGTCGCCGTCGTCTTCTGTTCATAACGCAGCTGATCTGCACCCGCGAGATGTGCGCCGCATACGCGCGCCTGATCCCAGATCGGCGCGACCAGGCCGAAGGTCGCGTTACGATGCTGGACGCATTCACCGACCGCGTACACCGACGGATCAGAACTCTGCAGCGTGTCGTCCACGACGATCCCGCGATCGCATTGCAGGCCTGCCTGCCGCGCCAATTCAATGTTGGGACGCACGCCGACCGTCATGACAACCAGACCGGCGGCGATCTCGCGCCCGTCTTCGAAGCGCACGGCCGTGACGTGGCCTTCTCCGACGATCTGCGTGGTCCGTGCGTTCAGCACGAACCGCATGCCTTTCTGTTCGAGCTCGTTTCGCAACAACATCGATGCAGTCTTGTCGAGCTGGCGCTCCATCAGCGTGTCGACGTGATGAACGACTGTCACCGACATGCCCTGGCTCAGCAGGCCATTGGCGGCTTCCAGACCCAGCAGTCCTCCACCGATCACCACCGCGTGACGCTGGCTTCGCGATGCAGCGATCATCGTCTCGACGTCGGCGAAGTTTCGAAATGACACGACGCCGTCGAGCGTGCTCCCCGGTACCGGCAGCACGACCGGGTTCGACCCGGTCGCGAGCAGCAGGCGGTCATAGCCGAATTCAGCGCCGGATCGGGCCCGGACGACCTGACGTTCACGATCGATCTCGATAGCCGGATCACCCGCGCGCAGCACGATCCCGTTGTCGGCGTACCACTCGGGCGTGTTGAGCGTGATGTCGTCGAAGCGCTTCTCGCCGGCGAGCACGGGTGACAGCAGAATGCGGTTGTAGTTGCCATAGGGCTCGGCCCCCAGCACGGTAATGTCATAGCGCTCAGGGGCGAGCGTCAGCAGTTCCTCGACCGTGCGCATGCCCGCCATGCCGTTGCCAATGACGACAAGGCGCGGGCGCGGCCGCTCGCGCGATGGATCGAGACCACCCCGCATGTCGACGGATGCGTGACCCGAATCCACGGCGATCCGCGAAACGCCTTGTCGCGTTGCGTGGTCGATCGTGTGCTGCTCGTCCCGTTGGGCATCACCGCGATTCAAAACCATTCTTTTTCTCTGCGCTCGAAACAAAGATCCGATTCCACGACGGCTTGCGCGGAATCCGACTCGATGAAGGGGAACTGACGAGTAAAAGTAATGCGTGTAAGACGCTATCCTAGCTTGATGTCATTTTTTTGGCGTGTTAATCGAATAATCCAAATTACAAAATATTTTCAACGCCGCATTTTCATCACCCCGTAAAAATCCAGAGCACGCAAGGCCTGCGTGGAATCACTATGAATATGGAACCCCTCAAGACGGCACTGTTTTCGGAAACTTTAGGGGTCATCTTATTTTTTATTTTCTTTGCATTTATGTGACTGGACTATGCTTCCAGAATCGCGGCATCAGATCCAGGAAGTTCTGCCAAGACGCCGTTCAGCCTTGCATTGCAAGGCTTTGAGCGATATTGATGACACCGGAAATGGGCAAAGAAAGTGCGCCTGAATCAGTCCGATCGGGCGCTGATGCGCCGCGAGATCCTATTTTCCAGAATCACGCTTTGCGGTACGTCAATATTTATTGATTTAACAAACGGTATACCATTTGAAGCAAATCTTCTGAATAAATGAAATGACAAAACATGTCACCCATCTTATTGAACAACGAGAATCAGCCGACTCGCACGCCGCGAGTCGGCCGTGATCTACGATTAAAAAGATTCAGGACGACGAACGTTATTCCAATTTCAGGTTTTAGCGTGACGCGAAATGCGAAATGCGATCGTATATCGACGTGTTCAATGCTCCTGAAGAAACATTTTCGGCTTCATCACTGGCGCTACTGATCCAACTAACGCTACTGACGCGACACGACCGACGCGACCGACGTTACTGACTACTGACGTCACTCAACGCATCACTGAACGCGTCGCGTCCCGGTCGCTTCACGCGAATGCACGGCCCACGAGTCTCGACTGCTCACGCAAATGCGCGGTCACCGACGAATGCGCGCCTGAAGCTGTCGACTCACGGCATACGTCCGTCAACGCATAGCGGCCCGCCACGATCGACTCCAGCTCGACACGAATCGATCGCCAGGCGCCCTGATTGGCATCCTCTTCCTGCGCCCAGACCACTTCTTCGAGGTTCGGAAAGCGCGCAAGCTCGGCACCAAGGTGCGCGGCCGGGAACGGATAGAGCTGCTCGATGCGAACGATCGCAACCGATATGCAGTCCGATTCGCGCTCCGGTTCGCGCTCCGACCCGCGCCGGGCGAGATCGAGGTCGTAGAAGAACTTGCCTGCGCACAGGATCACGCGCCTGACGGCGGTCACGTCCTCAATCGTGGCGTCACCGAGCACCTCGTGGAAATGCCCGTCGACCAGCGACGAAGTCGGCGAATGCGACGCCACGTTTCCATACAGTTGCGATTTCGGCGACATCACGATCAGCGGCTTCGGCTCCACGGCACTCGCCTGCCGACGGAGCAGATGGAACCATTGCGCCGATGTCGACGGCATCACGACCTGCATATTCGCCTCGGCGCACAGCTGCAGGAAGCGACTCAGATAGGCATTCGAATGCTCGGGGCCGACACCTTCATGTCCGTGAGGCAGCGCGACCACCAGCCTCGATCGATAGCCCCATTTGGACTCGCCCGACGCGATGTACTGGTCGATAAAAACCTGCGCCCCGTTGACGAAGTCGCCGTACTGCGCTTCCCAGATCGTCAGTCCGTCCGGCGCCTCGACGCTGTAACCGTATTCGAAGCCGAGCACGGCCTCTTCGGTCAACGGCGAGTTGAACACATCGAAGCGCCCTTGCTCCGCACTGATATGTTTGAGCGGCAGGTACGTATCCGGCACGCCTGTCACGCCGTGTTGCGAATGCCATACGGCATGCCGATGCATGAATGTGCCCCGCCCCACGTCCATGCCCGAGATGCGCACATCGACACCGTCGGCGAGCAGCGAAGCCAATGCAAGGTTCTCGGCGAAGCACCAGTCGGCGCCCGCGTGGCGACCGCTCGCAGCGCTTCGCCACGCATCAAGCTGTACCTCGATCTTCTTGTGCAGACGCATATGGGGCGGCACGCGCGTCAGAGCAGAAGCCAATGCCGCCATGCGTGACGTATCCATCGCCTTGATGCCCGGCTCAATCCCTGTCGCAACGCCGACACGTACGTGGCTTTCGTCTTCTTCAAGCAGCTTCTGCGCCGCCTCGGCACGCATCGCATCGAGATCGATCCGCTCGCCGAGTGCCGAGTGATACAGCTCAGTGACCGTCGGATGCGACGCAATCACGCTGTGCAGATAGGGCTGCGTGAGGCTCGGCACGTCATGCTCCGAGTGCCCGAGGCGGCGATACCCGACGAGATCGATAATCACGTCCGAACCGAAGACCATCCGGTAATCGAACGCAACCGCCGCGGCACGCAACACGGCCTCCGGGCGATCGGCGTTCACGTGGATCACGGGCGCATCGACCATGCGACCCGCGTCGGTGCAATACACCGCGTCGACGGCGTTCGCTGCGTTCGGCGTCGTGAATCCGATCTGGTTGTTGACGACGATGTGGATCGTGCCACCGTGGTCGTAGCCGTTCTTGCGCGTCATGTTCAGCGTTTCCATGACGACACCCTGCCCCGCAAACGCCGCATCGCCGTGCACGATGATCGCCGCGCCCGGGCGGTCCGGATGGGCGTCGTTATAGGCGCGCGCCATGCCGGACACTACCGGCGTTGCGCTTTCGAGGTGCGAGGGGTTGTGCGACAGCGTGAGCGTCACATCGCCGTGCGGCGTCGCACGCGTGGTCGTCGCACCCAGGTGATACGGCAAGTCGTTCGCTTGCGCCGCGAGGGGCGTCGCCTGATCGAGGCGCGCAAGGATTTCTTTCGCCGGCATGCCCATCAGATTTACAAGCACGTTGAGACGGCCGCGATGCGGCATGCCGACGAACAGGCGATCTACGCCACGCCGCGAGGCATGCTCGACGAGCGAAATCATCAGCGGTATCAGGCTCTCGCAGCCTTCCAGCGAGAATCGCTTGGCATGCTCGACGTGCTCGCCCGCCACGCGCTCCCACATTTCCGCACGGATGAGTTGCTCGAGCAACGCGTGACGCGCATCGAGCGCGAGGTCGGCGGCGGAGGTCGACTCCATGCGGGCGAACAGCCAGGCGCGGCGCGTCGCATCACGCACGCCCGTGCAGTCGAGTCCAATCGCATCGCAGTAGATACCGCGTAGTGTCCGCTCGAGCAGGTCGATGACCGTGTTGTCGGTCGCGATGCCGTACTGCGCGTGCACGTCCGGGGTCGTCACGGAAGCACCGGTCCGTAGCTCGGACAGTTCGGGGACCGCGGCGAGACCCAGCGGATCGAGATCGGCGATCCGATAGCCGTGCAAGCGATACGACTCGATCAGGTCCCCGATACTGCTCGACACCGCGGACGCGGCAACGGGCTCGGGGACGACTCGACCAGGTGCGCGACCGTCCCGATGCAGGGCGTCAGGCTGCGAAACAAGGAGTGTGGCCATGGTAAGCAAGCGCTCGAAAAAAGGCGTTGTTCAGACCCCGCCGCTTACGGTCCCGCCCTGCGTACGCGCAAGGCTCGCCGCGCCCGCTGCATGGACGCGCCCCGAAAACTCCACGAGGTGGCTGCGAAGCGCTCACCCTCACGCGGTTCGGCGTGGAATTGCGCTCCTGTGTTGGCGAGCCCACAGCATTGCCGTGACTCGTGTCCCCTTCCGCATCCTCGCGCCGCGTCAGGCAAACATTGCCCTGCGTCCGACCGAACCTGCGCGCTCACGTGCATGCTCAAACCCGTGGGCAGCATGCGAATGCGCAGGCCCGTCGATACGGAACGCGCTGACCGTCTCGGTCAGGTGATCGGCCTGATCCTTCAACGCCTGGGCAGAGGCCGCGCTCTGTTCGACAAGCGCCGCGTTTTCCTGCGTCACGCGGTCCATCTGCGTGATGGCCTGGTTGATCTGCTCGATACCGTCGCTCTGTTCGCGGCTCGAGCCGCTGATCTCGGCAACGATTTGCGTCACGCGCTGGATGCTGGTGACGACTTCTTCGATCACGCGTCCCGCGTCCTGCACCAGCTCGCCACCGGCACTGACCTGGCTCACCGACTCGTCGATCAAGCCCTTGATTTCTTTCGCGGCCACGGCGCAGCGTTGCGCAAGGCCGCGCACTTCGGCCGCGACGACGGCAAACCCGCGCCCGTGTTCACCCGCACGCGCCGCTTCGACGGCTGCGTTGAGCGCAAGGATATTGGTCTGGAATGCGATGCCGTCGATCACGCCGATGATGTCGACGATCTTGCGAGACGACAGATGGATCGCGGCCATGGTGTTCACGACCTGATCGACCGCTTCACCGCCCTGGCTTGCGACCGTCGAGGCGCTCGCTGCGAGCTCGTTCGCCTGCACGGCGTTGTCCGCGGTCTGCCGCACCGTCGACGTCAGCTGTTCGAGCGCCGCCGCGGTTTCCTCGAGCGCGCTCGCTTGTTGCTCAGTACGCGTCGACAGGTTCGCATTGCCGGCGGCGACGTCTCGCGACGCGCTCTCGATGGCGTCGGTACCCGTGCGCACTTCGGTGACGATACCGTTCAGGTTCTCGGTCATGCGCTTGAGCGCGGCCGACAGCCTGCCGATTTCGTCCGTGGTTTCCACTTCGAGCTGATGCGTCAGATCGCCCGACGCGACCGCCTCGGCGAGCTCGACCGCGCGCGCGACGGGGCCCGTAATACTGCGCGTCATGAACACGGCCATGCCGGCCGAGATGGCGATCGCCAGCAAGGAGATCACGATCATCTGGATTTTCGCCATGTCGGCATCGTGCGTCGCGCCGGCCACGTCGTTGCTCATCTGCTCCGCCTGATACGACACCATCTTGTCGACGTAGACGTAGTACTGATCCTGCAATTGGGCAAATTCACCCTGATAAAGATCGCGCGCCGCGTCCTTTTGATTCGACGCAATTAAATCAAATACTTTCTTGACGTCTTTTCCATAAGCCGTACGCGCATCGAATTGCTGCTGGAATAGCGTTTTGCTCGTATCGTCGTCAAGCAAGGCTTGTAGCCGGGCATACGCGTCGGCGTTTTTCTGCCGAATCACCGCGTAGTCGTCCATATAGTGTTTCGCCTGCTCGGCCGAAGTCGACATCAGGAGATTGCTCAGAACCGCATTCGCCTTGTTGCCGTTGTTTTTGATCTGGGTACTGAGATCGATCAGCGTGTAACGCTGATGAACGATTTGCGTCATTCTTGCCGTACTGGCGTTTAAATGAATGACACCGACTAGTGCTACGGCGACCATCAGCATCACAACAAACAAAAACGTCATTCCGAGGCGAACCCCGATTTTCAGATTTGAGACCTTCATCGCTTTCCCCGTGCGGCTATGCGCTTGCAACCATCTAGGTCCTATAACGGCAGGCACATTCATCAGATTAAATATTTTTTTATCGATCCTAGTGCGACAGGCTCCGTGACGCAATCACACGCCAAAAATCAGAGACAGGCATGTCGGCGCGCAATTATTGCCGACCATCATGTCAGAAAAAATTACGCCACTCGTTCATTTGATAAAACGCAAGATCGCATCGAAAATCACGAATCTTTGTATACCAACCCCATTCCCACATCCGGAAATCACGAAAAGTAAAGCAGAAAGAAAATATTGCGCGTCGATGGCAGATATGCAGAAACCCAATATAGGGTCGCAATGAAAATCTCGATCAAATTGAAATAACTTGCGTGCCGCTTATCGCACGCGGGTTCGCGCGATTTAAAGGGCAAACGGCGGAATGGGAAGGATCACCGAATAATCGGAGCGCACTCCTGAAGGGTGCGCTGGAGAAAGCGGGTCTCCGGCACGGCCTCTTGAGTTGAAAGGCGCACGTTGCGCCATGCCTCGATCGACATGGCGCATTCACAACGTGGCGTCGTTGCGCGCTACACGATGGCGGGTGTCGACGCTCGCGCTGGAACCGACGCCTCTGCGGCGTTCAGCCAGTCCAACACAATCGCCGCTCCGTACGTTCCCGTTGCGGGGGCCTGATTGCGAAGCGTCTGCACGTCAATGCCCGCATGCGCGAGTTCGACCGCATGACCGACCAGCCAGCGCTCGAGCGCCTGCGGGCTCGCTTCGAGATGAAACTGCAATCCGAGCACGCGGGGCCCCATCGAAAACGCCTGGTTCGCGTATAAGGCAGTCGAAGCCAACCGTTCGGCACCCGCGGGCAAATCGAACGTATCGCCATGCCAGTGCAGCACTGGGGTCCCGTCGCCGAGTGGCGACAGCGCCGAACGTGAGCCGGCTTCCGTGAGGCTCACGCCACTCCAGCCAATCTCTTTCTCAGGCCCGGCATAAACGCGCGCACCGGCCACACGCGCCATCAATTGCGCCCCCAGACAGATACCCAGCAACGGCCCACTCGTTTTCAGGCGCGCCTCGATAAGCGCAAGCTCACGACTCAAAAACGGATACCGGTCGTCTTCGTAAGCACCGATCGGGCCGCCCAGGACAACAACAAGGTCCGGCGTTTCAATATCGAGCCCCTGCCATGCGTGCGTCGGGGCGTCGACATAGTGGATCTGATATCCGGCCGATTCCAGCGCCGGCTCCAGCGTGCCCAGGTCTTCGAACGCGACGTGACGGATGGCAAGGACTTCTTTCATGGATCAGATCTCGGTGAGGGGTGGATTCGACGACAAGGGATAGCCTTCATGCATGGCGGCGAATTCTTCGCGAATCCGGGCACGTGCCGCAGGAACGCGCCGATGAAACGACACAATCCACACAACTCCCGCCAGCAAATAAGCCACGAAAAGATACGGGAAGTAGATCACCGGTGCAGGCGGCACCGGATACACACTGCCGACAGCGGGGATTAACAGCAGAAGCAGCGCGGCCACGCAGTAGCCCATGTCGCGACGACGCAATTGCCCGATGCGGGCGAGATACACCGGCGCAGCGATCGTGATCAGGAAATACGGCACGAGAAAGCCGAACGCCGCCAACGTGCCGACCCAATTGAAAATATCGAGCGGCTCGTTGTGCAGCAACGTGAGCACGGTCGGCACGATAAACGCAATCGCGGCCATCACGCTGATCGCGACATGCGGCGTCTCGTTCGTCGAATGCGATCCCGCTGTCGATGCATGAAACAGCCCGTGCCGCCCCATGGCGAAAATCACACGAGCGCCCGCGTTGATGCATGACAGCGCCAGCGAGAAAAACGTGAACATCGCGCCCAGGGAAAGCGGCACCTGCAGGAACTTCACATGTGCGAGCTCGGCAAGCACATTCAGGGGGGCATCGATCTTGTCGAGTGTCATCGAATAGCCGTTGAAGCCGTCGACCATCGCATACGTGACGAACACAAAGAACACACCCGATACGATCAGACTCCAGATCACCGCACGCGGAATCGACTTGAGCGGGTTTTTCGCCTCGGTGCCGAAAGCCGTCGCACATTCGAAGCCGACGAGGCTGAAGATGGCCACCACCACGCCGAGGCCCATGCTCGACAACGGCGTGTCGCTGAGGCTGAACTGCCGCGCGTCGATCGCGAAATGATGTTGCGACAACACCAGCGTGCAGAGCCCGACGATCAGCAGCATCGACACGCCTTCGAGCACGAGCATCAGCACGGCGGAAAGCTGCACGTTCTTCCACGCGCAGTACCACGCAGCTGCTCCGCAGATCACGAAGAACACGACGGGCGACGCGCTGAGCCCGACCATCTCGGCCAGCTTGCCCGCGAAGACAGCAAAGCCCGTCATGCCCGCCATCGCAATACCCAGATACGCCCAGACGAGACACCACCCTGCGATGCCGCCAGCCGTCAGCCCGAGGCCACGGCTGACATACGCATACATCGAGCCGACGCCCGCAGATCGACGCGCGAACTGATTCAGGTTCAACGCAACGAACAACAGCATGACCGTACCGAGCAGGTAGGCGAGCCAGCTCATATTGGCCGTGTTCGAAAACATGACGGGGATGATCAGCGCGGCCGTCATGGTCGGGGATATCAGCGCGACTGCCTGACCCAGTAGTTCGGAAAAGCTCAGACAGTTGGCGCGTAGCGCATTGCTTTCCATGGAGTGCACCTCGAGGGCAAGAACGACGTACAGGGGGCGCCGCGAATAAATTCCGGCTTCGGTTGTCAACAACCTGATGCTAGGATCTCCATGGACCAGACGAATCCTCCAGAAAATTAAACGCGGGTGGACCAGCATGCTGCGAGCGTCGGAGTTGGGCATCACGATCAATCGCGACTCGCGCACGCCGCCCTATTTGCAGATCGTCCACGCGGTGATCGAGGAAATCCGGCGCGGCCGCCTGCAACCGGGTGATGCCTTGCCCGGTACGCGAGACCTTGCCGAGGCACTCGAGGTCAATCGCAAGACGGTGATCCTGGCCTACGACGAGCTGACCTCGCAGGGATGGCTGACGCCGGAGCGCGCGCGGGGCACCTTCGTGTCGCCACGCTTGCCGACCGCGCAGCCGGCTGCGTTCGCTTTTCGCCCGGTCGAGACGCCGCGCGTTCCGGAGGAGCCCGATTTCCGGTTACCCGGCCAGAAGACGCGGGTCGACTTCCTGTTGCCCGAGCCCGGTGTGCTGATGTTCGACGACGGCGCACCCGACACGCGCCTCGTGCCGGTCAACGAGATGGCGCGCGCGTACCGGCGCAGCCTGTTGCTGCTGAGCCGGTCGAATCAGTTGGGCTACGGCGATCCTCGCGGTACATGGGCGTTACGCAGCGCGATCTCGGCGATGCTCAACGCCGACCGCGGACTGAATACGACTGCCGAGACGATTTGCCTGACGCGCGGCAGTCAGATGGCGATCTTTGTCGCGGCCCGTGTGTTAACGCAGCCTGGCGACACGGCCGTGCTCGAGTCACTGAGCTATCCGCCCGCACGCGAGGCATTTCTCGCGAACGGTGTCGAAGTCGTGACCGCGCATATCGACGACAAGGGGATGCGGCTCGACGAGCTCGAAAGGCTATGCCGCGTCAAACGCGTGCGATGCGTCTACTTGACGCCGCACCACCAGTTTCCGACGACGGTCCTGTTGCCGCCCGAGCGGCGCCTTCGTCTGCTCGCCCTCGCCGATCAGTTCGGCTTTGCGATCATCGAGGACGACTACGACCATGAGTTCCATTTTTCACATCGCCCGATGCTGCCGCTCGCGAGCGCCGATCAATGGGGCAAGGTCGCGTATATCGGTTCGATGTCGAAGTTGCTGACGCCGAGTCTGCGCAGCGGCTACATCGCCGGTGCGAAGCGTTTTGTCGATCGCGTCGCCGAAGAGATCTTGCTGATCGATCGGCAGGGCGACCCGGCGACGGAACGCGCGGTCGCCGAAATGATGGAGGCCGGCGAGATACGCCGGCACGCGCGGAAGGTACTCAAGATTTACGACGAACGGCGGCTGTTGTTCGCCGAGCTTCTCAGGCGTCACTTTGGTACGGCGATCGAATTCGATGTACCCGACGGCGGACTGGCGTTCTGGGTTCGCTTCGACGACGGCGTCGATGTCGAAAAACTGGTCGCACGTGCGGCGTCGCATGGCGTGAAGGTGCTGCCCGGGGCCACGTACTCGATGTCGGGCGAACCGACGTCCGGGCTACGCCTTGGCTTTGCAGGCCTCAACGAGCAAGAGCTCGAAGAGGCCGTGACACGGTTGGCGAAGAGCTGGAAAGGGTTGCGGGAAGGTTAGGGTTGCGGGAGGGTCAGGCTCGCAATCGCTTACGCCGCATCGTCGAAGAAACTGTCATCCAGCAACATATCTTCGAAGAATGCCCCGTAGGCCTTCTCGGGGTGACGGATATGGATTTCCAGGACCCATAGCAGCGGCGACGGCGCGAAGGGCACCTCGGCAAGCGGCCCTTCATAGACCGCCGCATGAGGGAAATCGGAAATGCGGTGCCCGGAAAGATCGAGATTGAGCTTCCATCCGAGCTCGCTCGCACGACGGTCGGCGAATTGATAGAGCGCTTCGCCCGTGAGCTTGTCGTCGCGCCACTTCGCGCGGACTTCGTGGAAGAGTGCCTTGGCATCGCGCGCGCAGCGGGCCATCTCTGTATCGGTGCCGGTAACAAACGTGTCGCCACCATCGCCTTCCCATTGCTCCCACACAGGGCCGATATCGATCAAGAAGATATCGTCGTCGCCGAGTACGACTCCCGGTTCCGATGCAGCGCCAAAGGTCTTCGTCGTATTCGAGCCGAAGCGCACATAGACGTCGTGCCAGCCGCGGCGCATCCCGGCGGCCTTGAGAATGTGCTTCGCCATCTCGACGGCATCTTCTTCGACCATGCCGGGCTTGCACTGCGCGGCGATCTCGTGGATCGCGGCACGGGTCTTGTCCCGCACGGTCAGCATCGTATCGGCTGCGAAGGCGGTGCCGACGCGTTCGAGGTCGGCCAGGGCAACGGTACTCATGGGGTGAAGCTCCTTTAGTGTGGGGACAGTAGGGAACAGGTTCAGGCGTTGCACAAGCGGTCAAGCGGTCAAGCGGTCAAGGAATCGACAGGACAAGTCCGTCCATCGATTCATCGAGACGCAGTTGGCAGGCAAGTCGTGAACGTGGCGTCACGTTGGGCAAACACTCGAGCAGGTCCGTTTCGTCGACGCCTGGCGCCGGCAGGGAGGCATGCGACGCCTCGCCGATTTCGATCCGACACGTACCGCATGCGCCTTTACCGCCGCACACACTCTGCATCGGGACACCGCCCGAACGCAGGGCCGCGAGGAGCGTTTGATCGCCTGCCAATCGATACTCGACGCCGTTCGCGTGAACACGTATTTCGCTTGCGTTTGGCGTTCTGCTGACCGCGTCATCGATGGGTCCAAACGGGTCTGCAAAAAACGACTCGCCTCGGAGGCCACGTTCGGCGATCAACGTTGCCCTGGCATCGGTGACCATCGCCGGCGATCCGCACGCGTAGACGGACGCGTTTTCAAGTGCATCGAAATCCGCCATGACCGCGTGCTGGACATATCCGCGTCGCGCATCCACGAGACTGTCGGCACCACTTTCGGCATCACCCGAAAGAACTGGCACGAACCGGAAGTGGCGATGCGTTCGCGCCCACTCGCGCGCCTCATCAATGAAATAGAGATCGGCCGCGGACCGGCCGCCCCAGTACAGCGAAACGGGACGTTCGAGCGATGTCGACAGCAAGCTCTGCACGATCGCTCTGACTGGTGCGTAACCGGTACCCGTACACATGAAAAGAACATGCGTAGCGTGAGGCAGATCGCGCCAGCAGAACTCGCCGAACGGACCGCGCCCGGACACGCGATCGCCGGGCTCAAGCCTGTTCAACGTGCGATCGCTGAATGCGCCTCCGGGGACGTGGCGAATGTGAAGTTCGATGCAGCCATCAACGAGCCGCGCTCCGGCGAGCGAGAAGCTACGGAAGCCACCCTCGTCGGCCAGCACGTCCACATACTGGCCTGGCAGCCAGCGAAACGCGTCCCCTTGCGCCACACGGATCGTGACCACTGCCACGGTGGCGTTCACGCGATGGATCCGATCGATGCGGCCTTGCCACGCTGCGGGTCGGCGCTCGGCTGAGGCGCGGCTTACCTCGCTCGTCGTCAGGGAAGTCATGAATCGCCTTCTGCTTGAAATCACGCCCCAAGCTTAGGCAGTCACTGGTCCCGAAAGCACCTCCAGTTTGACAAAAGCACCTGGTCCAGTCGCAGTTTTTTGATGTCACCCGTGCTTCCGGCGGCCGCACGGTGCCTCGATGCGCATCGTGGCTGCCGGTCCGCGATTTCCGGTGGCCGTGTCGCCCATAACAGGATGTTCGCCACCCAGCACACATCGGCGAAGGAGCGGGTCGGGGCAATCACAGAACAGACCGGCCGGCAGGCGGGATCTGTGAATAGCAGAAAAGACCGGCACGAGTCGAGCCGAAGAGCGACGCACTATCGGGACAGGACTCGGACAGATTGCGCCTTTCGTCTAGAAACCACCCGTTCAGCCAGTGCCGCGGCCAATGCCCGGCCTGGCGCCGCCATCATGGCGTAAAATACCGGCCTTGCCGCCCATTCGGCGCTTCCGACCGTATTCCACCATGACGACCATCGCCTCTACGCAGGAAATCATCGCCGAGCTCAAAGCAGGCCGTATGGTCGTGCTCGTTGACGAGGAAGATCGCGAGAACGAGGGCGACCTCGTGATCGCCGCCGAATTCGTCACGCCCGAAGCCATCAATTTCATGGCGAAGTACGGGCGTGGGCTCATCTGCCTGACGCTGACGCAAGACCGCTGCCGGCAGTTGAATCTGCCGCTGATGACGTACAAGAACGGTACCCAGTACGGCACGGCATTCACGGTCAGTATCGAAGCCGCCGAAGGCGTGACGACGGGGATCTCGGCCGCCGACCGTGCCCGCACGGTGCTGGCCGCGGTCGCACCGAATGCGCGCGCCGACGATATCGTCCAGCCGGGTCACGTGTTTCCGATCATGGCCCAGCCCGGCGGCGTGCTCGTCCGCGCAGGCCATACCGAAGCGGGTTGCGACCTGACCGCCCTGGCCGGGCTCACGCCCGCATCCGTCATCTGCGAAATCATCAAGGACGACGGCACGATGGCGCGCCTGCCGGACCTGACCGTCTTCGCGGCCGAGCACAACCTCAAGATCGGCACGATTGCCGACCTGATCCACTACCGCAGCCGCACGGAATCGATCATCGAACGCGTCGGTGAGCGCACCATGCAAACGGTCTACGGTGCCTTCCGCTCGATCATGTATCGCGACAAGCCGAGCGGCGCACCTCACCTTGCTTTGGTCAAGGGCTCGCCGGAGCCGGCGCGCGATACCATCGTCCGTGTGCACGAACCGCTCTCTCTACTCGATCTGCTCGAGACGTCGTGCTCGACCCACTCATGGACGCTGCACGCGGCGTTGCGCGAAATCTCGGAGCGCGAGTCGGGCGTCGTCGTGCTGCTGAACTGCGGCGATTCGCAGGACCACTTGCTCGAAGTCTTCGAGGCCTTCGACTGCGCCGACAAAGCGCAAGCGCTCAAACGCCGGCCGGTCGATTTCAAGACGTTCGGCATCGGCGCGCAGATCCTTCGCGACCTGGGCGTCGGCCGCATGCAAGTGCTGTCCAACCCGCGCAAGATCAGCAGCATGTCGGGATACGGCCTCGAGATCACGGGCTTCGTACCGATGCCCGGCGTCAAGGCGCCAACGCCGGTTCCCGCGGAGCTGTATACGGGGGCTTGATACAGCGAGCAAAAGTAGTGATCCTGCGTGGTGATCGTGCGCGCTGACATCGAATCGTGATGTAGCGCCGCAAAAATCTGGATTCCAACCGAATACGAACTTCCAACCCGGAACCTGACAATGGAAATCGGACAATACCAACCCAACCTCGACGGTGATGGCCTTCGCATCGGCATCGTGCAGTCGCGCTTCAATGAACCGGTCTGCAACGGCCTCGTCGACGCGTGCGTCGAAGAGCTCGAGCGTCTCGGCGTCGTCGGCGAAGACGTCCTGCTCGTGACGGTGCCCGGCGCGCTCGAAATTCCGCTCGCGCTGCAAAAGCTCGCAGAAAGCGGCCAGTTCGATGCGCTGATCGCGCTCGGCGCCGTGATCCGTGGCGAAACGTACCACTTCGAGCTGGTCTCGAACGAAAGCGGTTCGGGTATTTCGCGCGTCGCGCTCGATTTCAACCTGCCGGTCGCCAACGCTGTCCTGACGACCGAAAACGACGAGCAAGCACTCGCTCGCATGAACGAAAAGGGCCGTGACGCCGCGCGTGTCGCCGTCGAAATGGCCAACCTCACGTCGGCGCTCGACCAGCTCGCGCAGGACGGTTCCGATGAAGATGAAGAAGGAGAAGGTGAATGAAGAGCGCACGCCGTCGCTCCCGCGAATTTGCCACGCAGGGTCTGTATCAATGGCTGCTCTCGGGTGCGGGTCACACCGAAATCGAAGCGCAGCTGCGTGGCGCGGACGGCTTCGACAAGGCTGACAAGGCGCTGTTCGACACGCTCGTCAAGGGCGTGATTCGCGACTCCGAAACGCTCAGCGAGAAACTCCAGCCGCTGCTCGACCGCCCGATCGCCGAACTCTCGCCAGTCGAGCGCTCGGTGCTGCTGATCGGCGCGTACGAGCTCGTCAATCAGATCGACGTGCCGTATCGCGTGGTGATCAACGAAGCGGTTGAACTCACCAAGACGTTCGGCGGCTCGGATGGGTACAAGTACGTGAACGGCGTGCTCGACAAGCTCGCCGCACAGGTTCGTCCCGAAGAAGCGAAACAGCAACGCCCGAGGTCGTAAGCGCATGGTGTTGCCCAAGCTCGCGGCGCGCGTCGATGACATCGCGCCGTTCTATGTGATGGAGTTGATGAAGGAGGCGTTCGAACTCGAGCGCGCCGGACGCAACATCATCCATATGTCGGTCGGACAGCCGGATTTCACGGCGCCGCCGGCCGTCGTCGAGGCCGCCGCCGCTGCGATGCATGGCGGCCGTACGCATTACACCAATGCGCTCGGTCTCACGCCGCTGCGCGAAGCCATTGCGCGCTTTTATCGCGATACCCAGCAACTCGACATCGATCCGTCGCGCATCATCGTGACGGCCGGCGCGTCGGCGGCCCTGCTGCTGGCGTGCACGGCGCTCGTCGATCGCGACGACGAAGTCCTGATGCCCGACCCGTGCTACCCGTGCAACCGGCACTTCGTGTCGGCCGCCGACGGCAAGCCCGTGATGATCGAAAGCGGACCCGAGGCCCGCTTCCAGCTCACGGCAGAGCACGTCGAGCAGCATTGGGGCCCGCGCACGCGCGGCGTGCTGCTCGCGTCGCCGTCGAACCCGACCGGCACATCGATCGAGCATGACGAATTGCGCAGGCTCGTCGATGTCGTGCGTTCTCACGGCGGCTTTACGGTCGTCGACGAGATCTATCAGGGCCTGAGTTACGAAGCGCATCCGAAGTCGGCGCTCACGCTCGGCGACGACATCGTGACGGTCAACAGCTTTTCGAAGTACTTCAATATGACGGGCTGGCGACTCGGTTGGCTCGTCGTGCCGCAGCAGTGGGTTGCGGTATTCGAGAAGCTCGCACAGAACCTGTTTATCTGCGCCTCCGCGGTGTCACAACACGCGGCGATCGCCTGCTTCGAACCTGAGACGCTCGCGATCTACGAGTCGCGCCGTCGCGAATTCCAGCGGCGCCGCGACTACATTGTGCCGGCATTGCGTCAGCTGGGTTTTGGCGTGCCCGTCGTGCCCGACGGGGCGTTCTATGTGTATGCAGATTGCACACAGGTCCCGCATGCGGCGCGCGGGGACAGCTCGGCGCTGACGCGCGCGATTCTTCATGACGCGGGTGTCGGCCTCGTCCCGGGTGTCGATTTCGGCACGGCTGCGCCGCGCCAGTATCTGCGTCTGTCGTATGCGACGGCGTACGAGAAGATCGAGGAAGCGGTCGAACGAATCGGGACGTTGTTTGCGCGGAGCGCCTAGCACGCGGCGCTTTTCGATAAAGGAAACGTAAAAAAAGCGGATACGCCCTTGGCGCATCCGCTTTTTTGTTTTCAGTATCCGGTGTTGCCGCTGCCGAAGCTTAGCTCGCGTCGGCGATATGCACGGCGGCCTTGGCGCCGGCATGGCTCGGCGTCGACGTATCCGTCGTCGTGTCTTCGTCCGTCGACGCATCCGTCGACGAGCCCTTCGTCGTGTGCGCAGCCGGAATCGCCTTCGCGGGCGCAGGCGCGGCCTGAGCCGTCGTCTGAACCGGCAGTTGCGGTGCATTGATCGGCACCGCGCGGCCGTGCGCGACATCGCGCAGACGCGTGCGCTCGGCGATCACTTTCAGACCGTAGCCACCGTCGCTATTGGGCGTCGTCGAGCCGACGTAGAGACGCAGGCCCGTAGGCAGTGAACCACCGCGCGCGATGCAATCCTTGAGCACCAGCGCACCGACCTTGATGTTCGCGAGCGGTTGAAGCGCAGCCGCCGGACCGCCGAAGTAGTCGAACTTGTCCGAGTGCACCTTCGACATGACCTGCATGAGGCCCTGCGCGCCCACGCCGCTTTCAGCATAGGGATTGAAGGCCGATTCGATCGCCATGACCGAGAGCAGCAGCAGCGGATCGAGACCGACTTCGCGACCGGTGTCGAATGCGGCATGAACCAGACGCGTCATTGGCGACTCGGCCACGTGATAGCGGCGCGAGAGGAAATTGGCGACACGGTCCTGCTCGACCTGCGACATGATCACGCGATCGTCGCGCGCATCGGCGACGACACGATCGTCCGGGATCAGACTGGCGAACGGCTGGATCGACGGCATCCGCGTCGAGTTCACGTCGAGCGACGAATCGTTGGCGGTCGCCGAGGACGCACCGAGCTGCTGGGCGTTGCCCTCGAACGCGAGCGGCGGCTGGGCGTACGGGACCAACGGCATGCTCGACGCGCGCGCATCCGCGCTCGGCACGAGCACCTGGATCGCGCCGCTCGAAAGCAAGCGACCCACGGCAGGTCCCGTCTGCTCAGCAGCCGCGAGCAGCGGCATCAGGCGTCCGGCAGCGGCCGCTCGCCACTGCGGCTGAAGCCACAGCGCAATCGCGACGACCGAGGCCGTCACGCCGAGCGTGCTGAAGAAATGTTGGCTGTACCTCGTCGCGCGTCGGAAAGCCACGCGCACGACCTGCGGAATTCGCGAATCGGCCAGCCAAGGTAATCGAGCATTCATGCTGCGAATCTCCCTCGTGCATGGTGGACCGTCGAAGCCGGAACGGCGCTTCTCGGGCAGACCAAGGTGTCTGCGCGGACCAGGGAGGGTTCGCGCCCGACACCGGGGTGAAGGCAATTGCTGTCGCAGAGGCTGCATCCAGGCCCGCGGCTTGCGGGGCACTACGCAGTACTACACCACGTCAACACCACCGGGCGTCGCGCACTAGGGGCGCACGTCCGGTAAGCCATCTCATTCAAGGCCGGGCGGGGAGGCGGCCAACGCCGAAGCGTCCCGGACGGTTCGTCCGGTATGGAAACCCATCGTTTAGAGAGCCCCGCGACTAGTGGGAGCGGATTCTAGCAGGGTTTTATGTTCCGTCAACGATAAAACCCGGCCACTTGATAACAAAAAAGCATAAAGACCCGACAGGCAAGAGTTCACCCTCGGGACGTGCCCCAAGCAACGAGGTCTCCAAGTTAATGGGCACTTCGGAGTTAATTGTTACTATCGGTAAATCTGCGTGGGGTCCCCCACGTAGAGGTAATTGATCCTACAAACGCTCGCCATTTTTCCGTCATGCGCATGCCATCGGACTGAGCTACGCAGCAACTTGTACGTCGTGCTGAAGAGGACTTTTCCGATGCGCGATGCACAACACACCAGGCCGGGCAGAAATACCGGCGAGCGGCGACAATGCTGGCCGACACAAGCACGGCTCCCATCGAATGAAATACAAAGATCTGCGTGACTTCACGCACCAGCTCGAAGCACTGGGCGAACTCAAGCGCGTCTCGGCTCCCGTCTCACCGGTGCTCGAGATGACTGAACTCTGCGACCGTGTGCTGCGTGCTGGCGGGCCTGCGCTTCTATTCGAGAAGCCTGCCGGCGCAACGATGCCTGTACTGGGCAATCTGTTCGGCACGCCGCGCCGTGTAGCACTGGGCATGGGCGTCGATGCAAGCGGCAACGACGGTGCACTCACCTCGCTGCGCGATATCGGACGCCTGCTCTCCGCTCTTAAGGAACCCGAACCACCCAAAGGGCTCAAGGATGCGGGCAAGCTGTTGTCCCTCGCCAAGGCCGTCTGGGACATGGCGCCGAAGACCGTGTCGTCGCCCGCGTGCCAGGAAGTCGTCTGGGAGGGCAACGATGTCGATCTGTATCGACTGCCCATACAGACATGCTGGCCCGGTGATGTCGCACCACTCGTGACATGGGGTCTCACCGTGACACGCGGACCACACAAGCCACGGCAAAATCTCGGCATCTACCGGCAGCAGCTGATCGGCCGCAACAAGCTCATCATGCGCTGGCTTGCGCATCGAGGCGGCGCACTCGACTTCCGCGAATTCGCGGCGCAAAACCCGGGCAAGCCCTACCCTGTCGCGGTGGCGCTCGGCGCCGATCCGGCGACGATTCTCGGTGCGGTGACGCCGGTGCCCGACACGCTGTCCGAATACCAGTTTGCCGGCCTGCTTCGAGGCGGCAAGACCGAGCTCGCGAACTGCCTGACGCCCGGCCTCGAATCCCTGCGCGTGCCGGCACGTGCCGAGATCGTGCTTGAAGGTTTCATTCATCCGCAAAACGGCGCGCCCGATCCTGCGCCCGCCGGCGCACCACCCCGCCCCACGAAGGGGCCGGCGGCTCTGTATGAACACGCCCTCGAAGGTCCGTATGGCGATCACACGGGCTACTACAACGAGCAGGAATGGTTTCCGGTGTTCACCGTCGAGCGCATCACGATGCGTCGCGATGCGATCTACCACTCGACGTATACGGGTAAGCCGCCCGACGAGCCTGCGGTACTCGGTGTTGCGTTGAACGAAGTGTTCGTTCCCCTGTTACAAAAACAGTTTACCGAGATCACGGACTTCTACCTGCCGCCTGAAGGATGCAGCTACCGCATGGCGATCGTGCAGATGCGCAAGAGCTATCCGGGTCATGCCAAGCGCGTGATGTTCGGCGTCTGGAGCTTCCTGCGGCAGTTCATGTACACGAAGTTCATCGTGATCGTCGATGAAGATGTCGACATTCGCGACTGGAAGGAAGTGATCTGGGCGATCACGACGCGAGTCGACCCGAGCCGCGACACCCTGCTCGTCGATCGCACGCCGATCGACTATCTTGACTTTGCATCACCGATCGCTGGCCTCGGTTCGAAAATGGGGATCGACGCGACCAACAAATGGCCGGGAGAGACCGATCGCGAATGGGGCCGCGCGATCGAAATGGATGCCGCCGTCAAGGCGCGCGTCGACGGGCTGATGCAGACCCTCGGACTGTGACAACGTGGTGTGACAAATAAAAACGCCGTCGCTGGCACTGTTTCTTCCCGACCGGACGACATTCCGCGGGGAGATTCAACGCTACGACGGCGTTTCATTTTCATTCATTCGGAACGCCGCTTTAAGCGGCCGATCCGAAACTGAGACTCCCGGTCAAAACCGGTTCGTTCTGCTTCTTATACTGCCGAGGGAATCGGTGTCTGACACCGCCTCGTTGAAGCAACGATCGCGACGATCCGTACCGGCAGCAAAACGATCAATACCGGTGGTAGTAGTGCGGGTGCCCGTAATACCCACCATGGCCGTAGTAACCACGACCGTAATAACCGCGGCCGTAGTAACGCGGACCGTAGTACACGCCTCCGCCGTAGACAACCGGGGCCGGAGCATACACAACCGGCGGCGGCGCGTAGACGACCGGCGGGGGCGCCGCGTACACCGGAGCCGGTGCCACGTATACAGGGGCTGGCGCGACAAACGGCACCCCGATACCGATCCCGACCGACACGTGTGCCTGCGCGGCGCTCGCGGCACCCAATGCAATACCGGCAACGGCAATCAATGGAACGATCTTTTTCACAGCGCTCTCCTGGTGACTCTGCGTCCAAATGGGCCTACTGAGGCGATAACGTCCAAATGGACCTTTGCGATGACTTCAATTTAGCGAAAACAGAGCCCGGCTGCAGAAGCCATTTGTACCAAATTGCAATTCACGTTTCTGTAATCGCCTTGCGCACACGATGGGACGCACTGTGTGTGCCCAATTCAGATCGTGGTGTTTCTATCAAAATCAATAGACAGCGCGCCCATGCCCGCACGGAACGTGGCAAAATTTGCAGGACAGACGGAAGGATCATTTTTTTGCGGTAATTTTTATTTACAAAGCGCTCGGGCTTATCAGAGCGCGACGAATGCAGCACGCGACTTCACGAGCACGTATCGCATACGTTCCGGCACCCCGCAGCGTCGAGGCGGCGTCGACCGGGGTAGCGAACAAGAGATGAGGCGCGGAAAGCACGAACGCGAATACGCGCGCGAGCACACGCGACGGACATGCAGGGAGCGGCCGGCCATGCCGCTATGGACCAGCACAGGGGAGTAGAAGAACAACATGGAATTCAAACGACTCGACCGAGGAAGCGCACTTCAGCCGCTGTTGCCCAGCGAAGTGCTCCCGCAGACCAAACTCGACTGGCCGATTTTCGATTCGGACGGCACGCTGATCGCCGAGCGCGGCCAGATGCTGCCGAGCCGCGAGGACCGGGACTTCCTGTTCATTCATTTCGAGCCGCATCGCACGAAGATCGACGGCGATCAGACGATTGCGATCGACGGACCGGCCGGCACGACGGCCGCCATGTCGCCTGAAACAGCGAACGGCACGCCGTCGGATTTCTCGCTGCAAACAGGCCACGTGCTGCGGATCAAGACGCCCAAGGGCATCAAGCAATCGCATGCCCTGAGCCGCGTGATCGGCCAGACGCTGAACCAGAAGACGTTTATCTCGCCGCCGCTGGTCGACGGAAAGCCACTGCGACTGCTGCCGGGCGAAGAGATCCAGATCATGGCGTTCTCGGGCAAGCATATTTTCGAGTTTCGCTGCTCGGTCGAAACCGTCTGCATGACGCCGTTCGAGTACCTGATCCTGTCGAAGCCGTTCGACGTGCGCCGCGTCAAGCTGCGCCGCTCGGTTCGCGTGTCGGCGCGCATCGCATGCTGGCTCTCGTCGGGGGAACGTTTCCAAGGCACGTACGACATGCTCGGCGTCGTGCGCGACATCAGTGTGATGGGCGCGTCGCTGAACGCTCGCGGCCGCATTGCAGAGGCCGGTGGACGGCTCCATTTGCGTTTCTCGGTGCGTACGCAGGACTACGACATCGAGATCCGCACGCCCGCCATCATTCGCAGCATCAATGCGTCGGCTGACGATCCGACCTTGTTTGTCTACGGCCTCGAATTCGAAGCGCTCGCGCCGGTCGAGCACCTCGCGCTCCAGTGTTTCGTCAACGAACACTCGGCCGGCAGCACGACGAACTAAACACTCCTCTGCTTCAAACCCCGTGACACGTCCTTCAGGCATCCGTCGGATGTCTGATGCAAGGCGTGTCACGCGAGCGTCATATCACTAGCGGGCTCGCAGGTTCAGCGATGCAACCGCGCCCAATGCTCTGCTCTCCTACGTTTCCCCTCTGCGCTCTCCGCACCGTTCGCTAAGCGCACGCGCTTCGGCGACGAAATGTCAGTCTCACATCGCGCGCCGATCCAGCAACCCTTGCCTACCTATCACTCAAAGCGATAGGTAAAAACTTCGACATCGATCGTTAAGATGTTCTTTATCTTGTCGTAAACACCGATGAGCGCCGCGCTAAACAAACCGGCATTTCGTCCTCGTTTCGCAATACCAATCAATTGCCATGCTGAAGAACATCACGATTCGCACCCGGCTCGCGCTGGCCATGGGGTTTCTGGGCCTTTTGCTGATCATCGGCGCTGCGCTCGGCGCAGTCGGTATCTCGATGAGCAATGCGGATCAGAAGGAGCTGTACACGAATCAACTGACATCGGCCGTCGCACTGGGCCGCTCGAGCGTGTTCTATGCACGTGGCCGCCTTGTGCTCGACCGTATCGCGATCGATCCGAACCGCAGCGATGCCGCTGACCTGCTCAAGCGCGCCCACGAGATGTTCAGTTCGGCGGACGCCACCTGGGACGCCTATCGCGCCCTGCCGTCGTCGCCGGATGAAGCCGACCTGACGGCTCAGGTCGACACCAAACGCAAGGCCTTTGAGGCAGGCGTACTCGCCAAAACGTTCGCCGCACTCGAGGCAAAAGACACCGCCGCAGTCAACGAGCTGATCGCTCGTCAGCTGACAGGTCCCTACAACGACGTAGCCGATGGCATCGCCAAGCTGCAATCCATGCAAGAACGGCAAGCGAAAGCGCTCTATCAAGGCGCGCAGGACCGCTTCCATATGATCATGACGATCACGGGCGTCGGCTTGCTGGTGGGCCTTGCACTGGCCTTCTTCGCCTGGAGCACCCTGCGCAAGGCGATCGCCCAACCGCTCGACGCCGCGCTGGGCCATTTCCGTGCGATTTCCGCAGGCGACCTCACGCAGCAAGTCGACGTGCGTTCGCACGATGAAATGGGTCAATTGCTCGACGGCATCAAGGGCATGCAGCAGAAGCTGACGTCGACGCTGGTCGCCGTGCGCGACGGCGCGCAATCGATCGCCACGGCGACCGCGCAGATTTCCGCGGGCAACACCGATCTGTCGCAACGCACGGAAGAACAGGCGGCATCGCTTGAAGAAACGGCATCCAGCATGGAACAGCTGACGTCCACCGTGCGTCAGAACGCCGACAACGCGCGCCAGGCGACCGAACTCGCGCGCTCCGCATCGAATGTCGCGAATCAGGGCAGCACCGTGGTTTCGCAGGTCGTCGACACGATGGACGGCATCAACGGCAGCTCGCGGCAGATCGCCGACATCATCGGTGTGATCGAAGGCATCGCGTTCCAGACGAACATCCTGGCGCTCAACGCCGCCGTTGAAGCGGCGCGTGCGGGGGAACAGGGACGCGGCTTTGCAGTGGTAGCCGGTGAAGTGCGTACGCTTGCTCAGCGTAGCGCAACGGCTGCCAAGGAAATCAAGGCGCTGATTCACGAGTCGGTCGAGCGCGTGGGCAACGGCACCGAACTCGTCGGCCGCGCAGGCCGCACGATGAGCGAGATCAACGATGCGGTGCGTCGCGTGACGGACATCATGGCCGAGATCGCCGCTGCATCAGAAGAACAGAGCGACGGCATCGAGCAAGTCAACAAGGCCGTGACGCAGATGGACGAAGTGACTCAGCAGAACGCAGCGCTCGTCGAAGAGGCGGCTGCCGCAGCAGTTTCACTCGAGGAACAAGCGACGCGCATGACCGACACGGTCAGCGTGTTCCGCATGAAGGCAGCCTGATAAGGCATTGCCCCGATGTCCGGCGACCGCCGGACATCGCCTCGAAATCGTTACACGCCGGTACGTTCCGCCGCGACGACCGCAGGGTTCTGTCCACGCGAGGACGCCGGAAACAGCGCATCGCGCAGCCGCAGGAACGGGAACTCGATCGCACGCGTGGTCACGTAGCCGATCGTCACGCCAATCACCATCTGCGCCACCAGTGCGGCGATCCAGATCGGCACCGGCGAAAGGCCGGCTTGCGTCATGTGCGTGATCAGGGCCTGCCCTGGCGCAAGCGCCAGCGAATGCCACAGATAGATGCCATACGAATACACACCGAGCCATGCGATGCCGCGATACAGGCGCGCACGCGCCAGCGCGCCGCTATGCTCGCTGACCAGCACAATCAACGCGCTATAACCGACGGCCTGAATCGTGTAGCCGATGGTCTCGTTCCAGTCGGGCCGGCGATGCGCGAACGCGATCCACGCGACCGTCAGCGCGACCAGCACGCACAACACCACGCGCCGGTTCGCGAACGCCGCATAGGTGCGCGGCTTGAGCCAATACAATGCCGCGAGGATCACACCCGCAAGCAGGCTGTCGATCCGGTACTGCGTAAACATTGCCGCCGCATGCAACTCGCCTTCATAGACGACCACACAGCGCGCGGCGAGCACAACCGCGCAGACGCCGAGCAATGCCTTGATCAACGCAGATGACCCGACCCGCCACTTCGCTGCGAGCAGCAACACAGGCGGCAGGATCAGATAGAAATGCTCCTCGATCGCAAGACTCCACGTCTGCGTGATCGAAGAACCAAAGAAGTTCTGCACGTGAAACGCGTTCTGCCACAGGAACGAGTCGATCGGATGCCGTCCGGCGATCACGTGGAATATGAGCAGCACGTAGTACGCGGGCCAGATCTTGAAGATCCGCCGCACGATAAAGCGCCAGGCGTCGATCGTGCCCTTCTCGGCCAGTTGCTTGAGCAACAGACCGCCGACCAGAAAGCCACTGAGCGTAAAGAACAGATTGACGCCTTCGAGCCCGAACTCCCGGAACGCCACGTCGAACGCATCGAACACGGGCACGCCCGTCGACACGCTGACGAAGTGATCGAGCATCACCGCGAGGATCGCGAGACCCCGCACGAAATCCAGCTCGACCCGCCGGCCCTGCATATTGGGGCGCGTCAGACGCGCCGCGTCGGCTTCAATACTCATGGGCACCCGGCTCAATACGCATTGGCGCCGATAAACCCGCGAGCGAGCGTCATGAACACAATCTTGACGTCGAACCAGAACGTCCAGTTGACCATGTAATAGAGATCGCAAGCGACGCGGCCCGCCATCTTTTCGACGCGGTCGGTCTCCCCGCGAAAGCCGTTGACCTGTGCCCAGCCCGTGATGCCCGGCTTGATCCGGTACCGGTACATATAGTTCTGCACGAGGTCTTTATATTGTTCGTCGTGCTCGACGGCATGCGGACGCGGCCCGACCACCGACATGTCGCCCTTGAGCACGTTGATGAATTGCGGCAGCTCGTCGATGCTCGACTTGCGCAGGATCGCCCCCACGCGCGTAATCCGCGGATCGCCCTTGGTCGCCTGCTTGATCTTGCCGACTTCGGGCTTGTGCATGCGCATCGAACGGAATTTGTAGATCCAGAATTCATTGCCGTCGACGCCCTTGCGCTTCTGCTTGAACAGCACCGGGCCTTCTGACGACAGCTTGACCGCGATGGCCACCACCAGGAACACCGGCGCCAGCATCAGCAGCACGCACGCGGCGAACGCACGGTCGAACATGTCTTTCTGGATCAGGCTCATGCCCGAACGCGGCGCGGCGACCAGATTGATCGACGGCAGACCCAGCACGTCGACGGTGCCGAGATTTGCGAGTGCGAGGTGATCGAGGTCGGGCAGCAGGCGGATATTGACGAAGTCGTGCTTGAACTCGCCGATATAGCGATCGCAGGGGTGCGGTTCCGACGGACGCCCCGTGAGCCAGAGTTCCGTAATCCCCGATTCGCGGATCAGGCGCGTCAGCGCCTCCCAGCCGTTCAACACCGGCACACCCGCCGCTTCGGCAATCGCGCCATGTGTGTCGATGGCCGCTACACTCGCGGTTTCGTCGTAGATCGCCACCGGCAGGTAGCCGGCATGCGGTGCGCCGGCCATCCGCTGAACGAGACGGTAGGCATCCGGCGTCGAGCCGACGATCGCCACGCGCTTCTGGTTGTAGCCTGCGCTGCGCAGACGTCCCAGTGCGGTCGCGATGATCTGACGCGACACGATCAGCAGCACGCCCGTGAACACCGTCCACCAGACGAGCCACGCATGCGGCACATGGGAGACGCGATGAAGCATCGCGTAGGCCGCGACGCCGATGATTTGGGCAACGAACCATCCGGCCAGCGCAGGCACGCTCAACTGCAACGCAGTCTTGCCGCGCCACGACTGGTACGCGTTGAACATCGGGAAGATCAGCGTAACGAGCGCAGCATCGAGCGCGATCATCATGCCGCGGGCATCGATCAGGCGCGGATCGATATCAGGGACGAGCGTGTAGGCGATCAACGCACCCAGCACGACGATTACCAGATCTAGCAACTGGCGGACGGCGTCGAACATGACTCATTCTCCAGAAGGCCGGTCCGGTGGACCGGCGCCCCATCGGGCAGGCGAATGACAGCGCTCGGCGAACGAGACCTGGTTTGATCGACCTCCAACGAACCCCGACGGCCGTACCAAACGCATTTACTGTCTTATGCGTTGAATCATAACGACGCGGAATGCGGGCAAATTTGCCGTGACTGAATAAGCAGAGATGTTGGCGGAATGCGCAGCGCACCCAATTCAATTTACTCCCGCACCGCATCATTTTTCCGCCAGCTCGGCAAATTTACCGCTTATCAAACGTGCAACTTAAACAAGCGTGTTGGCGTATTACGACGATGTTGCGGCTATTACGTTTGGACATATCTTTTTCAGACGGACACGGAAGCGTTACGAGATGTGTGTGCCTTGCCCGGCGGCCCCCTCCGACACTTCAAACATGCGCTTTAACTGCCGATTAGTTATATCGATAGACAAATGCGAGACAGCGCTCAGGTATTTTTTGCGCGTTTTCCACCCCATGAACTTAGGAGCAGGAAGAATCTGCTATTTGGCAGTCCGATAGAGACTCCTTTCCCTCCCAGCACTAAATTTGGTAATTTCTTAGCTCTGCCACCTGAGCGACTTTTTGATGTGATATCCAGAAACCCTCACCCCCTCACAATCCGCCAACATGCCGTTCTAATCGGTCAGTTGGCGAGCGAAGGCGAGGCGGCTGAGTATGATGCAGTGCAACCTACAACAAGAAACTCAACAACATTCCGGGGAAACGTTTCTGAGGAAACGACATGCCGTTTGTTGCACACCTAGAACAGTCGGGCAGCTTCGTTCACCGCCTCTGCAGAGAGGTGGAAACGCTGTCTGGCCATGGCATCGAGTCCTCGACGCTGGCCGCCACACCGGCCCGCAAGATCGGGATCGTGCTATTTGAAGGTTTCTCGCTGCTGCGCGCGGGAGTGATCGCCGAGGTCTTCAATCGGGCGAATCTACTTGCCATGCGTCGGCCAGCAGGAAACTCCGTCTACACCATTCGCATGCTGTCGTTTTCGGGCGGTAGCGTGCCATGCTCGTCGGCCGTTCATATCTGGACCGAGCGTTTCGACGCCAGCCAGTATCAGAACTTCGACGCGCTGTTTATCGGCGGCGGCAAAGGCGCTCAACACGCCGCGCTCGACGACCGGCTGCTTGGCCGTATGCGCTTCGGTTACAACGATGCGTCGTTCCGTAACACACCGGTCACCCGACTCGCGCTGCTTAGCACGGGTTTGACGACCGGTATCGACGGGATGGGCATGAGCGGTCATACGCCGGGCTCGGAAGAAGACTGGTTTGCGTCAATGGCCAGTGCGCTGATGCTCGTCAAATGCGATCTCGGCATCGATATCGCACGCGAGATCGGCGAGCAGATGATGCCGGGCGCGACACCGCGTCTTGCGCCGCTGCTTGCGGATGCCGGCACGACGAGCGTGCGTGACAAGGTCCGTACTTCGGCACGCTGGTTGAAGGAAAACTGTGAGCGTCCGATCTCGGTGGCGGATGCCGCCCAGGTCGCTGCAATGAGCGAGCGCAACTACCTGCGACGTTTCAAGGATGAAATTGGCGTCACGCCATCGGAGTATTTGTTGCGCGCACGTCTTGACACTGTCTGCCGTCTGTTGATTGAAACCGATCTGCCCGTCGACAAAATCGCTCGACGCAACGGCATGGCCAATGGCGACCGTCTCGCCAAGATTTTCCGCAAGCGGATGCTCGTGTCGCCGACCGAGTACCGCGTACAGAACCGCCAGGCGCAAGCCGCGTACTGAGTTAAGCGCTCTATCCCGTACGCCGGCTGCGCACTGAGCGGTCGCCCATCTCTCCCGGGTTGATCCTCCGGTGGCCTATGTCCACCGGCGTCATGTCGTTTGGCTGCCAGAAAGATGAACATTTTAAAAACGCTTGCATCATCGTCGTCGATTGCGATGGCACTGACCCTCGCCGGCTGCGGTCTTGATCCGGGCCAGCATTACAGCAGCTCGGACATCGACAAGTACGGCCAGACCGTATCGGGCATGCCGGGTGCCGACCGGACGACCGGCGACAAGACCGTCGCCCCTGGAGATCAGCCTCCCCCCGGAGCGCTGACCGAAATCACGCCTGAGCTGATCCAGGCCGAACGCCGCGCCGAGCCCACCAATATCTCGCACGACGTACAGAGCTTGTTCGCCGACCCCGCGCCCTATCAGATCGGGCCGGGCGACGTGCTCTCGATCAATGTCTGGGATCACCCCGAACTGAATCTGCCGACCAACTCCGTGCAGACCGTCGGGATCGACTACACGGGTTCCGCTTCGGTCTCGTCGGGCTATACCGTCGATTCGAGCGGCATGGTCCAGTTCGCGTATGCGGGCGCCGTGCATGTGGGCGGCCTCACGGAAATGCAGGCGCGCGACGTGCTGACGGCACGACTCGGCGCCTTTGTGAAGAGCCCGCAGATCACCTTGCGCGTGCAGTCGTATCGCAGCCGTCGTGTCTATATGGATGGCGAAGTCCGCACGCCGGGCGTGCAGATCTTCAACGACGTGCCGATGACATTGCCCGAAGCGATCAATCGGGCAGGCGGCTACACACCCGTGGGTGACCGCGCCTCGATCGCAGTCGTGCGCGGCGGCAAGTCGATCATGGTCAATATCCAGGATCTCGTCGCCAAAGGCATCAACCCGAACCGCGTGATGCTCCAGAACGGCGACATGGTCCGCGTGATGGCGCGTGAAGACAGCAAGGTCTTCGTGCTCGGCGAAGTCACGCGTCCGACGACGCTGTTTATCCGCAACGGCGAACTTACGCTCAACGAGGCGTTGGGCGATGCAGGTGGCGTGAATCAGTCCACCGGTGACGGCAAGCAACTCTATGTCGTGCGCAATATCGCAAGCGACAAGCATGAGATTTTCCACCTTGATGCATCGAATCCGGCGTCCTACGCGATGGCGGAGAACTTCCAGCTCAAGGCAAAGGACGTCGTGTTTGTCGATACGGCCGCCGTCGTGCGTTGGGGCCGTGTGGTCAACAACATCGTGCCGAGCGCGCAGGCCGCGTACTTCGGCAAGGCTGCGGCCACTTACTGATGCCTGAATTCGGATAGGAATCCGAAGACCGGCGTCTGATACCCGGAAACCCGGCGGGAGCGCATACCGCGCGCGCCCGCCGGGCCTAGCCACTTACCGTTGCAGGAGCCGTACCGTGGATCGACCGAACAACCCGCCCGCCAAGCATCCTGGCCCGCAGGGGCGCACGCTCCGACCCATTACCTCTTCGCTTTCCGCTTCGAACGCCGGCGCCATTCCGATGGGGCAAGTGATCGATGTGACCGAACGCGGCCACATCGATGGCGGCGCCTTTGTGGACACACTCTACGATGGCCGCTATCTGATCGCGACCATCACCGTGCTCGCCGTGCTCGGCGGGATCGGCTACGCGATCTTCGCGCCGCCCGTCTACGAGTCGAACATCCTGATCCAGGTCGAGGACAACTCGAACTCGGCCACCGATCTGATGACGAGCATCTCGCAGATGTTCGACATCAAGACGGCCGCATCCGACGAAATCGACATTCTGAATTCGCGTCTCGTGCTCGAGACCGCGGTCAACCAGTCGCACCTCTATATCGTTGCCGAACCCAAGCGCTTCCCGATCTTCGGGCGCTGGTGGGCAGGCAAGCATGTCGGCATGTACACGCCGGGCTTCTTCGGCCACGGCGGGTATCTATGGGGTTCGGAAAAGATCGACGTCGCGCAGTTCGATACGCCAACCGATCTATACGACAAGCCCCTGGTCGTCACGGCGCTGGGTGGCGGCAAATACTCGATCGACAGCCAGAAATTCCATATCCATGCGACCGGCATGGCGGGCCAGCCGCTGACGGCGCAAAGCGATGTCGGGCCGTTCACGATCAATGTGTCCAACATCCAGTCCGCGGCGGGTGGCCAGTTCGCGCTCAAGCGCAAGTCGGTCATCGCGACGACCAATGCCCTCGCCAAGGCGCTCAAGATCACGCAGTCCAACAAGGACTCGGACGTCATCCAGGCGAGCCTGCAGGGCAATGACCCCGCACGCACGAGCGCGGTGCTGACGGCCATCGGCGAGCAGTACATTCACCAGAACATCGCACGGAAATCGGCCGAAGCCGACAAGTCGATCGCGTTCCTCGAAGCGCAGTTGCCGACCGTCAAGAAGAAGCTCGAAGCGTCGGAAGCTGCCTACAACGCGTTCCGCACGAAAAACGCGTCGCTCGACCTGACAGCGGAAGGGTCAGCCGTGCTTCAGCAATCGGTCGACGCCCAGAACAAGCTCGCCGATCTCGAACAGCAAAAGCAGGAGCTGAGCGCCCGCTTCACAGCGCAGCACCCGGCGGTGATCGCGATCCAGCAGCAGGAAGACGTCCTCAAGCAGCGCCTCGGCACCATCGATTCGAAGACGCGCTCGCTGCCCGACCTCGAGCAGAACGAGCTGCGCCTGCAACGCGACGTGCAGGTCAACAGTGATCTCTATACGAACCTGCTCAACAGCGAACAGCAGTTGCGACTCGCGAGTGCCGGTAAAGCGGGGAATGCACGGCTCGTCGACAAGGCCCAGGTCGCAGAACTCCCGGTCAAGCCGAATCGCAAGATCGTGGTGTTGCTCTCAGCGCTTGTCGGCGTGTTTGGCGGTTGCCTGATCGCCTGGATCCGCTCGCAGATGCATAAGAGCATCGTGCATGCACGCGATATCGAAACCACGACGGGCCTGCCGGTCTACGCGATCGTGCCGCACAGCAAGCAGCAGCGTCTGACCGACGGCCGGCGCTGGTCGCCCAAGCATGCGGGCCGGGTGGGCGTGCTCGCGCACGTGCACAGCGACAGCATTCCGATCGAGAGCCTGCGTAATTTCCGTACCGCGCTGCAGTTCGTGATGCTCAACTCGGCGAACAATATCGTCGTCGTGACGGGTGCAACGCCGGGCGTCGGCAAGACGTTCACGACCGCCAATATGGCGGCAGTGCTTGCCGCGTCGAACAAGACCGTGCTGCTCGTCGACGCGGACATGCGCAAGGGCGACGTCAGTCGCCATTTCGGACTGCCGCAGGGCCCGGGCCTCGCCGAGATGATCGGCAACGACATGCAGGTCGAGGAAGTCGTGCAGCGCGACGTGCTGCCGCGCCTCGACGTGATCACCTGTGGCAAGGTGCCGCCGCACCCGTCGGAACTGCTCTCGAGCCCGCGCTTCACGCGCTTCCTCGAAGGGGCGAGCGAGCACTACGACGTCGTGCTCATCGACACCCCGCCGGTACTTGCGGTGGCCGATGCCGGCATCGTCGGCAATCAGGCCGGCTCGGTGTTCCTCGTGACCAAGCAGGGCGAGACGACCTTCGGCCAGATCAAGGAATCGATCAAGCGACTCAGCCATGCGGGCGTGCCGCTCAATGGCGTGGTGCTCAACGGCGTGCGTGCGCGTCCGGGCGACAAGCAGTATGGCTACGGTCAGTACAGCTACCCGACCGTTCCGGCACGCGCATCGAGGGCTTGAGATGTTTCGCATGATCACGGCGGCGGGCGCGATGCTCTGCGTAGGCACGGCATCCGCGATGACGTTGCACGTCAGTGCCGCGATGACCAATACGGCCGCGGATGCGCAACTGGGCGCCCCTGCGGCATCTGGCGCCGCCGTCGCGGCAGCGCCGGCAGTGCCCGCGTCGCAAGGTGAAATGGGCTTGCGGGCGGCGCTTCGCGTGCTGGCGTCGCCTCGCGCCAAAGCCGCGGCAGCGGGCGGCGGTGAGAGCAACGCAGCCAACGCCTCGGCCGATCGCGTGGACATCGATCTCGGCCCCGGCACTTATCGCATCGAAGCGCCGCTGCGCGTGACGCTCGACCCGAGCTGGCGCGGTGCGGCCATCACCATCTCGGGAGCCGGTGAAGACAAGACGACGTTGTCAGGCAGCCGCGTGCTGAACGGTTTCCGCCCCGTCGACGCCGATGCGGCACGGCGTCTGCCCGAAGCCGCGCGCGGCCACGTGCTCGTCGCAAAGCTCGCCGACAGCGGCATCTCCGACATGGGGACCTTCGAGCGGCACGGCTTCGGCATTCCCCGCAAGCCAGAGCCGCTCACGCTGCTCTATCGCGACAATCCCGTGCAGATCGCTCGCTGGCCCGATACAGGCTACGCGACGATCGATACGCTGCCCGATGGCGAAAAGGGACTGAAATTCACTGTGCGCGATGCACCGTACGAAGCGCTGGCGAATGCGATGAAGACCTCGCACGACTTGCGCGCGTTCGGCTACTGGGCACGCGACTGGGCCGACACGACGCTCGAAGTCGACGCGGTCGATCCCGCATCGAAGGCGGTCACGTTGAAGGCACCTGCGCCGATGCTGGGCCTCAAGCAAGGCCAGCGCATGGTGTTCGAAAACGCGCTGGAGTTGCTCGACCGTCCGGGCGAGTGGTATCTCGACACGCAGGCAAAGGCGGTCTATTTCTGGCCCCCTGCCCCGCTCAAGGACGGCGATACCGAAGTGTCGATGGCCTCGGGCATGTTCGTGCTCGACAACGCGCCGAACGTGACGATCCGCAATCTCGCGATCGACGGCGTGCGCGGCAACGGCTTCCAGATCAATGGTGCGGCCAATATCGTTGTCGACCATGCAACCGTGCGCAATGCAGGCGGCGTCGCCGTGTGGTCAACCGCGGCCGACAGCCATTTCCGCTTCATGCATGTCTCGAACACCGGCGAAGGCGGCATCGTGATCTTCGCGGGCAACCGCAAGACACTGGCGCCCGGCAACACGTCCGTCGAAGACAGCGTGATCCACGACTACGCGACGCGTAGCCGGACCTACCGCCCCGCGATCGCCGTGTCGGGCGTCGGCGACCGTATCGAACGCAATCACATTTACGACGGACCGCATACCGCGATCATCTTCGCCGGCAACGACCATCGCATCGCAGGCAACGAGATCGACCATGTCGCGCGAGAAGTCGACGATACCGGCGCGATCTATTCCGGGCGCGACTGGACGTCGCGCGGCACGGTCATCGAAGACAACTTCATGCACGACATCGGCACCGCCGACCACCCGACGGCAACGATGGGCATCTACCTCGACGATCAGGCGGGCGGCACGACGATCCGGCGCAATCTGTTCTCGAAGGTCAATCAGGCCGTATTCATCGGCGGTGGCCGCGACAACGTGATCGAAGACAACCTGTTCGTCAATTGCACGCCGGCGATCCATGTCGACTCGCGCGGACTGACCTGGCAGCGCGCACTGGCGACATCGCCGAGCGGCCCGCTTCAGCAAGGACTTGCGCTCGTCAACTTCACGCAGCCGCCGTACTCGACGCACTACCCGTCGCTGGCGACCATGCTGACCGATGCGCCGGGCGCGCCCAAGGGCAACGTGATCCGTCGCAATGCGGTGATCAACGGCACGCCGACCGCCATCGACAACAAGGCACAACCGTATATCGATGTGCAACAGACCTTCGGTGCGGGCGAGGTGAAGTTCGCGAAAGCGATGCCCGACGAAGCACGCAGCTCGCTCGACGACCTGCGTCTCGCACCCGGTACGCCGGCTTTGCAGCAAGGCTTCGATGTGTCGACGTTCGCGCGTCCCGCACGCTGAAGCCTGACGACAACCCAGCACTCATTCAACCATTCATAACGGGCTGACTGCCCTTGCCCGGGGAGCGGGACCATGCGCTTCAGAAAAGACATCAATGCCCTGCGTGGCGTCGCGGTGACGCTCGTCGCGCTGTTTCACTTCCAGGCGTCCCATTTCCACGGGGGCTTCGCCGGAGTCGATGTGTTCTTTGTCATCTCGGGTTACCTGATGACAGCCATCGTCGTCGGCAAGCTCGACGTCGGCCGGTTCCGGTTGTGGGATTTCTATCTGGCGCGATTCACACGGATCGTGCCTGCCCTCGTGGGCGTCTCTGCCGCGTTGCTCGTCTTCGGCTGGTTCTATCTCGACCCGCATAGCTACAAATTGCTCGCCAAGCATGCGGGTTCGTCGATCACCTTTATTTCGAACTTTGTGTATTGGCGCGAAAGCGGGTATTTCGATGCCTCATCGCAGAGCAAGTGGTTGCTGCACACCTGGTCACTGTCGACCGAGTGGCAGTTCTACCTGATCTACCCGATCGTGCTGATGGCGGGTGCGCGTCTTTTTGGCGCGCGCCGGCCGGTCTTCCAGTGCCTGCTTGCCGTGATGGGCGTGGTGTCGTTCGCGCTGATGCCGGTCGTTGTCCGCGCGCATCCGGAAGCGAACTTCTTCCTGCTGCCCACGCGTGCGTGGGAAATGATCATCGGCGGCTTCGTCATGCTCAACGAAGACAAGCTCAAGCTCAGCAAGCTGGGCGCGACCGCCGTGCAGACGGCGGGTCTCGTCGCGATCATGATCGCCGGGCTCTTCTTCACGGATGGTCTCGACTGGCCGGGGTACTACACGGTCGTGCCGGTACTGGGCGCGGCGCTCGTCGTCCTCGCCAACGCGAACGACAGCTTCTTCTCGACGAACAAGCCGCTTCAGTTGCTGGGCCGCTGGTCGTATTCGATCTATCTGTGGCACTGGCCCGTGGTCGTGCTCACCCACTATCTCGACCTCAACACGCGCGACCCGCTCGTGATCACGAGCGGCCTTGCGTGCTCAGTCGTGCTCGGCTGGCTGTCGTATGAACTCGTCGAACGCCGCGCCGCGGGCTTGCGCGAACGCTTCGGCCCGCGCGGTCTCGGCACGCTGGCGACGGCTCCGGTCGTTGTGATCGCAGCCTGCGCAGCGATCGGCTTTGCCAACGGCGCGTCGGCGCGCCTGTCGCCCGAAGTGAAGGCCGTGTCGGCTGAAAGCAGCGACGTCGATCCGCGCCGCACCGAATGCCTGGTCGACAGCGTGCATCGGCTCGACAGCCCCGGCAGCGAGATCGGCTGCAAATACGGCGCATCGCCGAAGGTGGGCGCGATCGTCTGGGGCGACAGCCACGGCAACGCGGTAATTACAAGCGTCGCGCAAAGCGCTGCGCAGTCCAATGAAAGCGTGATGTTCTACGGCACATCCGGCTGCCCGCCGTTCGCCGGTGCGAGCCGCTTCGGCAAGCATACGGAAGAGCCGTGCCGGCGCTTCGCGAGCAAAGTCGTCGACGACCTGCGCCAATACCCGTCGACCGTGCCGCTGGTCGTCGTCGCGCGTTTCTCGGCGTACGTCGACGGCAAGAACAACGAGAACGATCCGACGATCCTGATCGGCTACAACGGCACGCGTCCGTCCGGCGATCCGGTTCAGCGTCGCACGCTCTACTCATCGTTCCTCACGCATGACCTGTGCGAACTCGCGCAGACGCGGCCGACCTATGTGCTGCTGCCGATCCCTGAAATGGATCACAACGTGCCCGACTACCTGTCGCGCCGGCTGATCCTTGGCCAGCACCCCGAGGATGTGTCGATTACGGAAGACGCCTACAACCTGCGCAATGTGACGGCCCATGCGGCCATCGAGCAAGCCGCTCAGCAATGCGGGGTCAAGGTACTCGACCCGACGCCCTATCTGTGCCGCGATGGCCGCTGCTATGGATCGGACTCGCTGATTCCGCTCTATATCGATGGCGACCACTTGAGCCGCCGCGGCAGCGCGCGCCTCGCTCCTTTGTTCCGTGATGTCTTCCACCAGGCAAGCTGATATGTCGACACCCCAGGCGTCTACCCCTCCGACGGCCTCGGCGCCCCCCGCGCCGTCCGTCGCGCGTAATGCCCGCTGGCTTGCCACTGCACAGATCGCCAAGAGCGTCGTTCAGCTCGTCGGTCTGTCGATCCTGTCGCGTCTGCTGAGTCCGACCGACTTCGGCGTGATGGCGCTCGCGACCGTCGTCACCAATTTCGCGGGCCTGTTGCGTGACATGGGCACCGGCCCCGCGCTGATCCGCAGCCGCGATATGTCGACGACACTCGCGAACTCGGTCTTCTGGGTCAACGTCACGGCGGGCAGCGTGATTGCGCTCATCGTCATTCTGTTCTCCGCACCGATCGCGCACCTGTTCAATTCCGCCGCGCTCACGCATGTGCTCTGGGGCCTCGCCCTGATCTTCCCGATCATGAGCTTCGGCGCGGCACACCAGGCCCTGCTCGAACGCGCTTCGCAGTTCCGCACGGTCGCGCGCGTCGATGTGATGTCGTACACGACCGGCATGTGCGCAGCCATTCTTTCCGCGCGCTTCGGTCTCGGTCTCTGGAGCCTCGTGATCCAGGCGATCGTGCATTCAACCATGTCGTCGGTCCAGTTCTACCTGGCCTCGTCGTGGACCCCGAGCTTCCGCTGGGACGGCAAGGAAGTGCGCAGCATCTTCGGCTTCTCGTCGAATCTGACGCTGTCGAACCTGGTCATCTACCTGAACCGCAACGCCGACTCGATGATCGTCGGCAAGGTGCTCGGCGCGATCGCACTGGGCCCCTACTCCCTTGCGTTCAAGATCATGCTGTACCCGCTGCAAAGCATCGCCTTCGTCGCGTCGAAGGCGCTGTATCCGGTGCTCAGCGCGAACCAGCACGACCCCGACAAGCAGCGCTCGACGTGGCTCGGCAGCGTGTCGTTCGTCGCGCTGATCACCGCGCCGCTGATGGGCGGCCTCGTCGCATTGCGTGAGCCGTTTATCGCCGTCGCTCTAGGGTCCAAATGGGCAAGCGTTGCCCCGCTGCTCGTCTGGCTCGCACCCGTCGGCTTCCTGCAGTCGGTGCTCAGCACCGCGCCGGCCGTCTTTATGGTGAAGGGACGCACGGACTGGCTGCTCTGGATGAACTTCGGCCTCGCGATGCTGCATATCGTCTGCTGGCTGCTCGGCGCGCGCTTCGGCCTGCAGGGCATCGCCGCGGGTTATCTGATCGCGACGCTGATCAGCACGCCGGTCAACCTGACCGTCACGTGCCGCCTGCTCGATCTCCCGCTGTACGCGCTGTTCCGTGCGCTGCGCTGGCAGGTCGTGCTCGGCTTTGGCGTGTGCGGCGTGGCCATGCTCGCGACCCATGTGATCGGACCGCTCGAGTGGCCCGCACTGGTGCGCCTGCTCGTGGCCGGTGTATTTGGTCTCGCGTATGGGCTGTGGCATATCGGGCGCTTCAACCCCGAGCAGATGTTTGCCCTGCGCCGTGCATTTCGCTTTGCCTGAGCGTTACCTGAGCCATGCCTGAATCCGCTGTCTGACGAAGTCATACGAAGTCATACGAAGTCATACGAAGCCATACGAATACGAGGACCCCATGACTGACACTCGCGCAGAACACCGCGAACCGTCCGAGCCGCTGCAGCCCCTCGTTACGGCGATCATTCCGACCTATCGACGCGCCACGATGGTCCGGCAAGCCGTCGAGACCGTGCTCTCGCAGGACTATGCATCGATCGAAGTCATCGTTGTCGACGACAACACCGACGTGGCCGAGCAGCAAGCGGTGCGCGCCGCGCTCGCCGACTTCGGCGAGCAGGTCGTCGTGATTCCGAACCAGCGCCAGAAAGGCGCGTGCGGCGCCCGCAACACCGGTATCGAGCGCGCCCGTGGCGATTACATCGCCTTTCTCGACGACGACGACCTGTGGCTGCCCGGCAAGATCCGCGAACAAGTCTCGTTGCTCGAGCGCACCGCGTACGTCGCGTCGTTTTGCGGCTATATCGACGTCGACATGGCGTTCAACCACGCACGGCGCTGCCGTTCGAGCCGGCCCGTGCTCAAGCGCGAGCATGCGCTGGCCGGCGAATGCCCGACGTCGACGAGTCTCGTGCTGATCCGCAAGTCCGTGCTCGTCGACGCAGGTCTCTTTGACGAGTCGCTGCCGAGCTTCCAGGACTTCGACATGTGGCTGCGTTGCCTGGAGAAGGGCGATTTCGGTTATGTCGACGAAGCGCTTGTCACGTTCGTCCAGCACGAAGGCGAGCGCACGAGTGTCAACCTGACGCGTCGCCTTGCGGGGCTCGCGGCGATCGAAGCCAAGTGGGGGCACGCGATGAGCGCCCAGGTGGATTTCGCGGCGTTCAAGCGTCGCGTCATCGTCGATGCGCTGATCGCGAATGGCAAGGCCCGCATGGGTGCGCAGTATGTCGCGTCGCTGGGCTTCTTTACGCGCGCGATGCTCGCCGACCGTCTGTCGAAGCGCACGGTGTTCTGGTTCGCCATCGGTGCGCTGGGCTCGACGGGTGGCAAAGCGCTCTACACGCGTCTGCTTGGCATGCGTCACGTCGAAACGGTTCCGGTGGCCGCATGAGCACATTGCCCATCTCCCCTCCCCTCACCCGGCGTCGCACATCGGCACGCCAGTTCTTCTTCGCGCCGATCGTGCTGCGCCGCTATAACGAGCGCACCGCCCAGAAATTCCAGGTCGGCGCGGCTTCGCACAAGGTGGCAGGCCTTGCCGCCGGTGTGCGCAGTCAGGCGCATGCATCGGTCGTCGTCAGTTCACCGATCGTCACGGCAAGCAACGGACCGCGCTGGTTCAAGGGCTTTATGTGCCGCGACGAACGGCTCGCGTGTGCGTACCTGCCCGCGATCAGTCTGCGCGGACTGAACCGCATCTTCGCCGCATTTGCCTATCTCGCGTTTGCCATGCGCCACGTACGGCCCGGCGATGGCGTGGTGTTCTACAACTTTTTCCCCGAGTACGTGCCCGTTGCGACATTTCTGCGCTGGCGCCTCGGCCGCGACAAAGTCGTGATGGACCTCGAAGACGGCCCGCGTGACGACGAGCGCGACCTGCGCGGCGTGATGAACCGGCTGAGCCTGCGCATGATGACGCGCGTCTGCAGCCCGCGCGCCATCGTCGTGTCGCGTCAGCTCGCCGACGTCATGCACATCGATGAGGCTTGCGTGGTCAACGGCGTTTCGCCTGAAACCATGCATCAGCGCGGCTCATTCGGCCGGCCCGTGACTTTTCTGTACGGCGGTTCGATCGAGACGAGCACCGGTCTCGACTTATTCTGCGCGGGCTTGCGCGAGCTTGCGCGTGCCAGGCCCGAGCTTGCTCCACAGGTCCGCTTTGTCGTGACCGGCTTCGGCGGCGGCGCGCAGCTCAACGCCCTGTCGGCCGAACTCGCGCAAGCAGGCTTCTCGCTCGATGTGCGGCAGGACATCGGTCCCGACGAATACCGGCGCATTCTCGCCAGTGCGGATGTCGGGCTTTCGCTCAAGATGCCCGCGAGTGCCTTCAACGCGACGACGTTTCCTTCCAAGGTCATCGAGCTTGCGAGTCTGGGCCTGCTGGTGCTGACGACCGATATCAGCGACATCTCGCTGCTGTTCGACGACACCTCCGCGGCGATCCTGCGCTCAGCCGATGCGCCGACACTCGCATCGTGGATCGCGGATATCGCGACGACGCCCGAGCACTACGCACGGATCGCCGAAGCGGGCCAGCACCGGATCGTCGAGCGATGCAGTCGTCGCGCGGTTGGCGCGCGGCTGGTCGAGTTTCTCGGCGTCGCCGCCGTGCCTTGATCCGGTTGCCCGGATTCACGATATGCGTTGAAGACGCAGCAGGCATTCGTTATCACCAGTTCACATTGTCATCACAGCGCCGCCCGGCCCACAGCATTTACGCGACACCACCATGAATCGCCTACTCGACCTGTTCAAGAATCCCCTCGCGAACTTCGCGATCGCGCTCTTGCCGGCCACCCGGTGTTTCGGCCTCAAGCGCGCGCTGCTCAACGCCCTCGGTTTCGAGATCGGCGTGGGCTGCAAGATCACCGGCGGCGTCAAGTTCTATGGCCGCGGCCGCATCGCGATCGGCGAAGACACCTGGATCGGACTGGGTTGCATGTTTATCGTCGCCCCCGATGCCGAGATCGTGATCGGCTCGCGCTGCGATATCGCGCCGCGGGTCATCTTCCATACCGGTTCGCACCGTATCGGCGATGGACAACGCCGCGCCGGCGAAGGCTACTCGTCGCCGATCACGATTGCCAACGGTAGCTGGATCGGTACCGGGTCGGTCGTGCTCGGCGGCTCGCATGTCGGCAGCGCATCGATTCTTGCCGCGGGCGCCACGCTGCTTGCGGGCGACTATCCGGCCGATACGCTACTCGCGGGCGTGCCGGCCACCGTGAAGAGGGCACTCTGATGGACATGCCCGTCTCGAACACGCCGGACCCGGCGGATGCCATGGCAAGCCGCCGGCCACACGATGCGCAGGCGACACCCGGCCGTGCGCCGGTGTATTCGCGTATCGTGTTCTGGGAGCCCTGCGTATCGCCACACAAGTCGGCCTTCATCAACGCGGTCGCTGAACGATTCGGCCCGTCGGTCGAAGTGCGCTGCGTGGCACACGAAGGCGTGCCCGATACGCGCCAGGCGCTCGGATGGGGCGACGGGTCTGCCGCCGCGCCGCCGACCGATGTCGCGCCGTCCCCCGAACGTATCGCCGCGATCATCGAGTCGGGTGGCGAACACTGCCTGCACGTGTTCTCGGGCATTCGCTGGTTCAGTACGCTGACCACCGCGCTGGATCTCGTGCGCGCGCAAGGCCGTGCGTTCGCGATCATGTCCGAGCCGCGCGATAACGCCGGCGTCAAGGGCGCGGTGCGCTTTATCCAGTCATGGCTCACGGAGTCGTGGCTACGACGCCGTGTTCAGTTCGTGCTGGCGATCGGCCGCCACGGCCCGCCGTGGTTTAAGTCGGTCGGCTACCGGCGCGATCGCGTGTTTCCGTTCGCCTACTTTCTGCCGCCGCCGTCGCCGCAAGCCGACACCGAACCCGGCGCACAAGCGTCGCTGCATATCGCCTATGTCGGCCGCCTTACGGAAAAGAAGGGCGTGCGCTATCTGCTGCCGGCGGTTCGCGCACTCGGACCGGGTGCACGCATCACGATCATCGGCGACGGCGAATTGCGCGAGCCGCTGCAACGTGAAGCGGCTCAGCTTGGCGTCGACGCCGTGTTCTGCGGTGTATTGCCGATCGAACAGGTTCAGCTGCGCATGCGGACCTTTGACGTACTCGTGCTGCCGTCCACCACCCGGGACGATGGCTGGGGCGCGGTGGTCAGTGAAGCCTTGATGGCAGGCACCGCCGTGGTGGCCTCTCATTGCGCGGGCGCGTCGATCCTGCTCGACACGCCGCGCAATGGCCGCGTCGTGCCGCCTGCGAATGCCGAGTCCATCGCAGACGCCGTGCGCGACCTCCAGCAGACCGGACAGCTCACCGCACGCGCGCGTCGCTATCGCTCGAACTGGGCATGCGACAGATTGACCGCACGCGCCGGCGCCTCGTATTTCGAACAGATTGTCCGGCATCGCGCCGGAGGGGCGCTGCGCCCCAAGGAGTTCTACCTATGAATCCCCACGATTATTTGCCGGAGGAGCCCGTACGGGAGCCTCTGGGCCGACGAGCGCCCATGGGCCATGTCCATGCACATGACACCATGCCGTTGCCCCCCGTAGCCGCGGTATTCGCCGAACGCCGCAAGGGCGTCATGTTTAACACGACGCAGACGGCCGATGCCGTGCCCCACCCCGGCATGCCGGTCACCACGGCGAACGCCGCATCGCGCGTGCTGCACGTCGTGCCCTCGCTCGACCCTCGCATGGGCGGCGTTGCGGAAGCCGTGGTTCAGTTGGCTCACCATCTCGCACCGCTCGGATGTGTGAGCGAGGTCGTTACACTCGATACCGACGAAGGCCCCGTGCCCGAGCGCATTCGGGCCATCGTGCATCGCGTGGGCCCGGGCCGCGGCTTTTACGGTCTCAGCCCGCGCCTGGTCAGCTGGATTCGAGCGAATCGCGCTCGTTTCGACGCCGTGATCGTTCACGGCATCTGGCAATTCCACAGTTTCGCGGCATGGACCGGCGTCGTCGGCACGCGCACACCGCTCTTCGTGTTTCCGCACGGCATGCTCGATCCGTGGTTCGAGCGCACCTATCCGGCCAAGCACCTCAAGAAGCGTGTGTACTGGGCATTGCTCGAGCGCTGGGTGTTTGACCGCGCCAACGGTGTGCTCTTCACCTGCGAAGAAGAACTCGAACTCGCGCGACGCCCGTTTCTCACGCCGCGACATCGGCTCGCAGTCAACGGATTCGGCATCGACTCCGTACCGGCCGATATCGATCCTGCGCGTGCGATCGACGCGTTCCGGCAGTCCTACCCGGATACACAGGGCAAGCGCGTGCTGCTGTTCCTGTCCCGCATCCACGAAAAGAAGGGCTGCGATCTGCTGATCGACGCCTACGCCGACGTCGCCGCGCGCGACCCGTCGCTGTTGCTCGTGATGGCCGGCCCGGGCGAAACGTCGCTCGTCGCCGCCCTCAAGCAGCAGGCGCAGGCACGCGGCGTGGCCGACCGAATCCTGTGGCCGGGCATGCTGAGCGGCGAGCTCAAGTGGGGCGCGCTCGCCGCCGCCGAGGTGTTCGTGCTGCCCTCGCATCAGGAAAACTTTGGCATCGCCGTGGTCGAGGCACTCGCATCGCGCACGCCGGTGCTGATCACGAACCGCATCAATATCTGGCGCGAGATCGAAGCGTCGGGCGGCGGCTGGATCTGCAGCGACACGCAGGACAGCGTGCGCGATCTGCTCGCACGCTGGGTGTTCGACACGACGCCCGAGCAACGCGACGCCATGCGTGCGAGCGCATTCGAGACCTTCTCGACGCACTTCCAGATCGAAGCCGCGGCGCGCGCCTTGCTCGCGCATGTGCAATCGAAACGCCCTTCGCGGCGTGAACGGGAGGCATCATGAAACCCACGCTCCTGCGCAATGTATCTGCCCTGGCCCTGGCACTCGGCGCCTGTCTTGTCTGGCCCTCGCTTGCATCGGCGCAATCGAACTCGAACGGTTCTGGCGGGACCGGAGGCGGCTTTGCATTGGGCCAGCGTCCCGGCATGGGATCTGGTCTCGGCCTGAACGGTGGCGGATCGATGGGCTCGGCGGGTTCGTCGGGCTCGTTCGGCGGTCTCGCGCCCGGGGGCTCCGGCATCGGCGGTGCTCAACGGCAAGGGACTGGCATGCAACGGCCCGGCGGCGGGATCGGAAGCAGCGGATCAGGAGGCCAATCCGGATCCGGCTCGACGTCCGGCGGCTCCGGCAACAACAGCGGCCAAAGCATCGGCGACGAGCTCAGCAAAGGCCCCTATTCGGGCTCGCGGCCGGGGGGGCTGTATGCACCCAAGCAGAGCGGCCAGTCGCAGGCTGCAAAGGCGCAAATGGCCTCCGCCGTCGCCTCAGCCGGCATATCGAAGCAGTACAAGTATTCGTACGGCGCCGAGAGCCTCGGCACCAAGGCGTCTTCGGTCTACAAGTCACCCTGGAAATCGACGACGGACAACTATCAATGGGGCGCGACCTCGCATTGATGGCATTGCACGAAGGCGCATTGAGTCGCAATCGGGCATGCGTGGAGCCCGGCGTCATTGAAGCGAGTTAACGACCTACGCCGCACGGCAATGCGAAGTCCGCACGCAATGACGAAGGCCACCCGAAGGTGGCCTTTATTTCATTCATGCCGATCGGCGTCGAGCTCAGTGCGAGCGGCTCGGCGGACGGCGCTTGACCGCACGCGCGGGGTTGCCGGCGTAGACGAATCCGCCTTCGAGCGAACGCAACACCGTGCTGCGCGCACCCACGACAACGCCGTCGGCGATCGTGACACCCGGTGCGATAAACACATCGGACGCGACCCACACCTGTGAACCGATACGAATCGAGCGTCCGCGGATCGTGAAATCGACTGCCTGATAATCGTGATCGCCGGCGCAAAGATACGACTTCTGCGAAACGACCGAATGCGCGCCGATCTCGATGTCGCCGAGCGAGTACAGCGTCACGTCGTCACCAACCCACGCGTGCTCGCCGATCGTCACCTTCCACGGATACGTGAAATGCGCCGAGGGCCGGATGATTGCGCCCTCGCCGATCTTCGCGCCAAACAGGCGCAGCAGCATCCGTCGCCAGCCGTAGGCGACCTGCGGCGAGTGCTTGAAAAACAGCACTTGCACGAGCCACCAGAGCTGCACATACCAGCCCGGGCGGCCACGAAAGCCTGCCGGCACACGGAATGTCGACAGATCGAGATACGTGCCGGGTGCCGCTGGCATGTCGACGTGGGATGCATCGCCCGCAGGCAGTCCACGCACCGGCGTCAGCTCCGCGATCGTTGCGTCGCTGTCGCCGGTCTCGTCGGACCATGATGCATCCACGACCTTGAAGGATTGCTCTCGATGCACGCGGCTCATGGCGTCCTCGCCGTCACGCATTTAGTGCGCGACAAGCGCCTCCGATTCGAGGAAGTCCGAGTACGCCGACACCAGACCTTCGTCGAGCGTCACGCGCGGCTCCCAGCCGAGCGATGCCAGCTTGGCGCTGCTCATGAGCTTGCGCGGCGTACCCTCGGGCTTGGACAGGTCGTGCTCGATCGTGCCGTCAAAGCCGACTGTGCGCGCGACCTTCTCGGCGATTTCACGCACGGTGTAGTCCACCGACGAACCGACGTTCAGATGCGAGCAGCGTTCGCTGGCGATCGAGTAGTAGACGTCCCTGGGCAGGTTCATCGCCAGCACGCACGCCGCAGCGAGGTCGTCGACGTACAGGAACTCGCGGCGTACCTTGCCCGTCCCCCAGATCACAGTGCTGTCCGCACCGCTTTCCTTGGCCTCGTGAAAACGGCGGATCATCGCCGGAATCACATGGCTGTTGACGGGGTGATAGTTGTCGCCGGGACCATACAGATTCGTCGGCATCACGCTGCGATAGTCGACTTCGTACTGACGGTTATACGACTCGCAGAGCTTGATGCCCGCGATCTTGGCCAGCGCATACGGCTCGTTCGTCGGCTCCAGTTCCCCGGTCAGCAGCGCTTCTTCAACGATCGGCTGCTGCGCGTGCTTCGGGTAAATGCACGAAGAACCCAGGAACATCAGATGCTCGATGCCCGCCTGACGCGCCTGATGAATCACGTTCGACTGGATCATCAGGTTCTCGTAGATGAACTCGGCCGGATACGTGTTGTTCGCGTGAATCCCGCCGACCTTGGCCGCTGCGAGATACACATGATCGATGCGCTCGTTGCGGAAAAAGTCGCGCACCGCGGCCTGGTCTCTGAGATCGAGCTCGGAGGACGTACGCACCACGAGCTCGACATCGCCGTCGCGCTTGAGATGGCGCACGATCGCGGAGCCGACCATGCCACGGTGTCCTGCGACAAATACGCGCTTCTTTGCGATCGTGACCATGGCTTACTCCTGGCGTTCGAAGACAGGAAAGCCGTGCTTCTTGACAAGCGCATCCTTGCGCGCGTCGGCGAGATCCTTCGTAATCATTTCAGCGACGAGCTGTTCGAACGTGATCTTCGGCGTCCAGCCAAGCTTCGCCTTGGCCTTGGCCGGATTGCCGAGCAGCGTTTCGACTTCGGTCGGGCGGTAGTAGCGCGGATCGACTGCGACGACGATGTCGCCGATGTTCACCTTCGGATCGAGCCCTACGTCTGAAACGATACCGACCTCCTGGTCTCCCTTGCCTTCCCAACGAAGCTCGATGCCCACGTGGCGCGCTGCGCGATCGACGAATTCGCGCACGCTGTGCTGAACGCCCGTGGCAATCACGAAGTCTTCAGGCTTGTCTTGTTGCAGCATCATCCATTGCATCTCGACGTAGTCCTTTGCGTGGCCCCAGTCGCGCAGCGAATCGAGATTGCCGAGGTACAGCGTGTTTTGCAGGCCCAGCGAAATCCGTGCGAGTGCGCGCGTGATCTTGCGCGTCACGAACGTTTCGCCACGCAGCGGCGATTCGTGATTGAACAGAATGCCGTTGCATGCGTACATGTCGTACGCCTCGCGGTAGTTCACCGTCATCCAGTACGCATACATCTTTGCCACAGCGTACGGGCTGCGCGGATAGAACGGCGTCGTTTCCGATTGCGGAATTTCCTGCACCTTGCCGTACAGCTCCGACGTCGATGCCTGGTAGAAGCGCGTCTTCTTCGTCAGGCCGAGCAGGCGGATCGCTTCGAGGACGCGCAACGTGCCCAGACCGTCGGCATTACCCGTGTATTCGGGTTCTTCGAACGAGACACCCACGTGGCTTTGCGCCGCGAGGTTATAGATCTCATCCGGTTGAATTTTCTGAATGATGCGAATGAGACTCGACGAGTCGGTCATATCGCCATGGTGCAGGAAAAAGCGACGGTTTTCTTCGTGCGGGTCCTGGTAAAGATGATCAATACGTTCCGTATTGAACAGCGACGTGCGTCGCTTGATGCCATGGACTTCATACCCCTTGTTCAGGAGGAATTCGGCCAGATACGAGCCATCCTGGCCCGTGATACCTGTGATCAGCGCGATCTTCGACATGGGGTGTTCTCTCAGTTGAAGGAGGGGTTGTTCCGTGGCTCCAGTAAAGCAAGGCGACGAAGGCAGAAGCAAGCGCATTCAAAAAGAATGGCGAAGAACAACGTAGTTTTGGCGCGCCAAGGCTGCTCAGGACGAGCACGATGTGTCCTTAGCAACAAATGGCGGAACGCGACGATATCCTGGCGGAACCGTGCACTGCAGCAAGGGCAAGATGCCAATCACTATGTATCGCACTACGGCACATATCGCGCTCTGCATGCTCTGCATTTCTTGAGAATCGCATGACGCGAAGTGTCGTCACTCCGCGAGGACTCATGAAGATTCTTGTGTACGGCATCAACTACGCGCCGGAACTGACAGGGATCGGGCGCTATACCTCCGATATGGCCGCATCGCTCGCGGCCGCTGGACACGACGTTCGCGTCGTCACCGCGCCACCCTACTACCCCGCCTGGCAAATCGCTCCGGGTTTCTCGGCCCGGCGCTATGCGACGGAAAACAGCGACGGCGTGTCAATCTGGCGCGCACCGTTGTGGGTGCCTTCGCAACCGAAGGGTGCCCGTCGGCTCTTGCATCTCGCCAGCTTTGCGGTGTCGAGTCTGCCCGTGATGATTCGCCAGCTCTTCTGGCGTCCGCAAGCGGTGCTGAGCATTGCACCGAGCCTGCTCAACGCCCCGGCCGGTTGGCTCGTTGCACGCCTGAGCGGCGCGCATGCGTGGCTGCACGTGCAGGACTATGAGGTCGATGCCGCGTTCAAGCTCGGCATGCTCAAGGGCTCCTGGAAAAAGCGCCTCGCGCTCAAGTTCGAACGCACGCTGCTGCGTCGTTTCGACACGGTGTCGACGATCTCGGGAAAGATGATCGAGCACGCGCTGAACAAGGGCGTCGAGCGCCGGAACATCGTGCACTTTGCAAACTGGGTCGATACGTCGTCGATTCATCCGCTCGACCGGCGCAGCCAGCTCAAGGCCGAACTCGCGATCCCCGAGCATGCGACCGTCGTGCTCTATTCCGGCAACATGGGTGCCAAGCAAGGGCTCGAAGTGCTTGCCACCGCAGCCGTTGCATTGCGTGAGCGCGAAGACATCGTGTTCGTGTTCTGCGGCGATGGTCCCGGCCGTATTGCGCTGCATACCGTATGCGGCGACATGAAGACGTGCCGCTTCATTCCGTTACAGCCGACCGAGAAACTCAACGAGTTGCTGAACCTGGCCGACATTCACGTGCTGCCGCAGCGTGCAGACGCCGCCGACCTCGTGATGCCATCCAAGCTCACCGGCATGCTCGCTAGCGGCCGCGCAGTGATCGCCATGGCCCATCAAGGCACTGAGCTGCACGCGACGGTATCGCCGCGCGGCGTCGTGGTGCCCCCCGAACAACTCGAGCCGCTCGTCAAAGCGATTGAAACGCTCGCCGGCGATCCCGTGCGCCGGGAGCGGCTCGGCCGCGCCGGCCGCGAATTCGCACTCGCCGCGCTGTCGCGCGACAGCGTGCTCGGCACGTTCGAGCAGACGCTGCGCGTGCGCTGCGCCGATGCGCAGCAGTCGCCCGGCACGGACGCGCAAAGCAAGGGCTTCAAGGATGTCTATGAAGACATCTATGAGCGCGACGAAGCGTGACAAGCGTGAGCGCACGCATCTGACGCATTCGTCCGGCGCACTCGCCTGCGTCACTGATCTGCCGCATTCGGCGGGCGCGCTGCCTGACGACTGCACGCGCAACGTACACGAACGCACGTCGTCGCTCGCTCTGCACGACTCAACGTTACTGAACACTCAACGTTACTGAACACCACGTACGCATCCACGTAGAGGACACGGAACACTATGAAAATCACGATCGTCGGCACCGGATATGTCGGTCTAGTCACAGGCGCATGCCTCGCGGAAATCGGCAACGATGTGTTCTGCCTCGACGTCGATCAGAAGAAGATCGATGTGCTCAACAACGGTGGCATTCCGATCCATGAGCCGGGGCTCAAGGAAATCATCGACCGCAGCCGTGCCGCAGGACGCCTGCAGTTCTCGACCGATGTCGAGGCGAGCGTTGCGCACGGTGATATCCAGTTCATCGCTGTGGGCACGCCGCCGAGCGAAGACGGCTCGGCCGACCTGAACTATGTGCTCGCCGCCGCGCGCGATATCGGTCGTCATATGAACGGCTTCAAGATCATCGTCGACAAATCGACCGTGCCGGTCGGCACCGCACAACGCGTGCGCGACACGATCGCCGCCGAACTCACGCGCCGCGGCGCAAAACAAGGGTTCAGCGTGGTGTCGAATCCGGAGTTCCTCAAGGAAGGTGCGGCGGTCGAAGACTTCATGCGCCCCGACCGCATCGTGATCGGCGTCGAAGCCGATGACTCGGGCAATCGCGCACGCGAATCGATGAAGCGTCTGTACGCACCGTTCAATCGTAACCACGACCGTACGCTTTACATGGACGTGCGCTCGGCCGAATTCACCAAGTACGCGGCCAACGCGATGCTCGCCACGCGGATCTCGTTCATGAACGAACTCGCGAACCTCGCCGACAGCGTGGGCGCCGATATCGAAGCGGTGCGCCGCGGCATCGGCTCCGACCCGCGCATCGGCTATCACTTCCTGTACGCCGGCGCGGGCTACGGCGGTTCGTGCTTCCCGAAAGACGTGCGCGCCCTGATTCAGACCGGATCGGAAAACGGCCACACGTTGCGCATCCTCGATGCTGTCGAAGCGGTCAACGATGCGCAAAAGCAAGTGCTGATCAAGAAGATCACCGAGCGCTTCGGCGAAGACCTCACCGATCGCACATTTGCGGTCTGGGGCCTCGCGTTCAAGCCGAATACCGACGATATGCGCGAAGCGCCGAGCCGCACGCTGATCCGCGGACTGCTCGAACGCGGCGCACGCGTGAAGGCTTATGACCCCGTGTCGATGGACGCCGCACGCGCCGCGTTTGCCGAGGATCTCGCCGATGCGCCCGACGCTCAGGCACGCCTGTCGTTCGTGCGTACTGAAGGCGAGGCACTGCCGAATGCGGACGCCTTGCTGATCGTGACCGAATGGAAGGCATTCAAGAGCCCGGACTTCAATGCACTGCGTGAAGCCCTGAAGACGCCCGTCGTGTTCGACGGCCGCAACCTCTACGAACCCGGCGCAATGCTCGAAAACGGCTTCGAGTACTACGCCATCGGCCGTGCGCTGCCTCCGGAAGCTGCACGCCGCCCGCAGTTGCGCGTCGCACAGGGCTAAGTACTGGGTACGCAGACCCAGCAGTACTCAGACCCGGCAACGCTCTGCAGGACACACACGATCGTCAAGAAGGCAGATATGCCCGACACAAGACTTGAAGTGCGAGGCGCGCGATCGTCGAACCCGCGCCCCGCCCTTTCGGAACTAATCCTGACCCTGTTCGCAGGGCCGTTTGTGCTAGCCGCGTTGATGCTGTCGTTTATCGTCGTTGCATTCAACGTCTGGCCCACTTTTCATCGCATCAGCGAATGGGGTGACTGACATGAATATCCGCCACTCGAGCTTTGACGTCGTAACCGACGCGCTCAATACGAATCTCCAGGTCCACGCGGTGATCCCCGCGGGCGGCTCGGGCACGCGTTTGTGGCCCTTGTCGCGCAAGGAATTCCCGAAGCAGCTGATCGGCCTCGTCGGCGACGACTCGCTGCTCCAGCTCACGGCCAAGCGCCTGCAAGGCCTCGCATCGAGCCATCCGCTCGCATCAGCGAGCCTGATCGTCTGCGGCGAAGAACACCGCTTCATGATCGCCGAGCAACTGCGCAAGGCCGATATCCGCGCGCGCATCCTGCTCGAGCCGGACGCACGCAACACGGCGCCGGCCCTGACGCTGGCCGCCCTGTCCCTGGTCGACGAGCACGATGACGCCATCATGGTCGTCATGCCGGCCGACCACGCCATCACGGACAACGCGGCATTCCAGGAAAGCGTGTCGACGGCCATTCGCTACGCCGCCGACAACCGCATCGTCGCGCTGGGCATCGTACCCACCCGCGCCGAAACCGGTTATGGCTACATCAAGGTCGGTGCAGACCTCGACGCGCAAGGCGGACGGCGTCTCGACAGCTTTGTCGAAAAGCCGGCGCGCGAAATCGCGGAACGCTATGTCGACTCGGGTCAGTACTGGTGGAACAGCGGTCTGTTCGTGCTGCGTGCATCGGTCTGGCTCAATGCAATCGAAAAGTACGAGCCGGGCATCTATGCGGCCTGCGTGAACGCATTCGAAGGACAGAGCAAGGATTCGGACTTCCAGCGCGTCGACGGCGATCGTTTCGACGCATGCCCGTCGCAGTCGATCGACTACGCGGTCATGGAACGCGTCGTGCACCCGGACTCGGGTTTCGCAACCGCAGTCGTGCCGCTAAGCGCCGGCTGGTCCGACGTCGGTTCGTGGGACGCCGTGTGGGATGTGATGCCCAAGGACGACTCCGGCAACGTCTCGCATGGCCGCGTGATGCTTGAAGGCGCGAACAACACCTACGCGCACTCCGAGTCGCGCCTGGTCGCGTGCGTCGGCACCGACGATCTCGTCGTCGTCGAAACGCCGGATGCCGTGCTGGTCGCCAATAAATCGGCCGTGCAGGACGTCAAGGCTGTGGTGGCCCGCATTCGCAGCGAAGCCGGCACCGAAGCCACGTATCACCGCAAGGTCTATCGTCCGTGGGGCTACTACGACTCGATCGATGCCGACACCAACTTCCAGGTCAAGCGCATCGTCGTCAAGCCGGGCGGCGTGCTGTCGCTGCAAATGCACCATCACCGCGCCGAGCACTGGATCGTCGTCAAGGGCACCGCACGCGTGACCCGTGGCAAGGAAAGCTTCCTGTTGTCGGAAAACCAGTCGACCTATATCCCGCTGGGTGAAGTCCACCGGCTCGAGAACCCGGGCAAGACACCGCTCGCGATGATCGAAGTCCAGTCGGGCTCCTATCTCGGCGAAGACGACATCGTGCGCTTCGAAGACACCTACGGACGTTCGTGATCTTGCACGCCTGCTCGTGGGATTGCGCCGCTTGCCGCTGGCTGCCGATGCCGCGCGGCGGGTGGGCTAACGCGCTTCCCCATGACGTACGCCGCGCCGTTCGCGGCGCACGTCATGGCGCCGACGCGCACAACGCGCGCTGGCGACATTCCAATAACAAGAGGATTCCGCATGACTAAGCTCGCGCAGCGCGACTTTCTCGGCGTGGTCACGCACACGCCGCTGGTCTCGATCGATCTGATCGTGCGTGACATCAAGGGCCGCTATCTGCTCGGCCGACGCGTCAACAAACCCGCACAGGGTTCGTGGTTCGTACCCGGCGGACGCATTCAGAAGAACGAGAGCCTCGACGCCGCGTTCGCGCGCCTCGCTCAGGAAGAGCTCGGCATCACCACACTTGAACGCGCCGATGCCACCTTGCTTGGCGTGTACGAACACTTCTACGAAGACAATTTCAGCGGCGCCGAGGGCATCAGCACGCACTACGTCGTGCTCGGCTACCGCGTGCGGTCCGCGCTCCATCTGCCGCATCTGCCCGTCGAACAGCACTCGGACTATCGCTGGGCCACGACAGACGAAATTCTCGAGGACCACACGGTCCATCAAAACTCGCGCGCGTATTTCGAACATGAAGACGCGCACGTACAGCCTCACACGCACGCGCCGCAGATCGTGCTGTCGAATTGACGATGAACGCCTCCGATACGTGCGTCTCCAAAGGCGTGCGCTGATCTTGCGAAGATAGAAACAATAAAGGCCTCGTCGAACGACGAGGCCTTTTTCCTGGGTCTGCCGAATCAGGCGATCCGGCAACTTCCACCGTAAAACCTAGCGACTCCGCCAGACTCAAACCTTCACACCGTGACCGGCTCCTCGACCTCCTCGGAGCGGAATCGCGGCATGCACATGGCGGCCGCGATTTCCTTCTGGCGCTGCATGGCGCCACGCGCGATATGAATGCCGAAGGTCAGCATAAAGATCTTGTCGTAGTCGAGCGATGCGCCGTTCTGGCACATCAACAGCAACAGGAACAGCGCGCAAATCGGACTGCCTGTGGCAGCGAGCAGCAGGCCAACCACGACAAAGCCCGGCCATCCGTACGAGAAGATCAGGTTAAGCGCGCCGTTGTGGAACGGCACGTCTTCGAATCGCACGATCAGGCCGCGCTGTTCGAAGAACTCCTTCGCGAGCGACTGCGGAATCCCGAACGGATCGTGTGCGAGCACATACCCCAGCAACTCGAATGGCTGGGTGACGCGCAATCCTGTCGACACATCCCGGCCGGCCAGAATATTTTCGAGACGTCCCGGTTCGGCGGCGAACAACGGCAGCGCAAACAGCGAGAGCGCGACCATCGCCACGGAAATGATGAGCATCTTGTCGATGCGCCGATGGTGAAACGCGACGGTCACTGCGACATTGGCCAGCGCACCATAGAACGTCTGCGCGGCAGCACACGTCGCAATGGCGGCCAGGCTCGCCACCATCCGCCGACGCCCCTCGAGGGTGTACAGACAGATGAAATTGAGCAGCAGGCTCACTCCGCCGAGATACGACGGCTCGGAATAAAACGCCGTCGGACGAATGCTGAAGTCATAGCCGTGCTCGTGAGCGTGTTCAACCCACGCGCCGGCGAGCATGCCGTCGTCCTTGTTGACGTAGAGCCCCTTGGGCATATACAGCGAAATGCCCTTGCGACCCGCCACGTTCTGGACGGCTGCGAACAGGAACAGGCCGCAGAGCATCAGCAACGCCCAGTTCCCGTTGACGCGCGTCACATCATGCCGCGGCGAACCGGCAATCAGCCAGAACATCAACACCAGGTCCACGCCGAGCCGGAGCTCGCGCGACAGGATGGGCACTTCGGGCAGGAACAGCGCGGCCCACAGCAGGCTCATGCTGACCGCGATCACACACACGGCTGTCGCAAGCGGCAGAATGCGCACGCGCGTGTAGTAAATGATCGCCAGACACAGCAACATTTCGACGGACGCGAACAGATTGGCGCCGTACTGGATCAACGGCAGCAACAGGATCGCGCCGTGGGCAAAGGGATTGGCTCGAATATCGTCGAGCGCGCGGCGCACGAGCGTCATACTGAAATCCTCGGTGCGTTTCTGGAAAGACAGGCAGCGCCATAGACGCGACCTGCCGCGTCAGCCGAGCATACCCCGGTACCACAGCCGGCCCGCGCCGCTTGTCGGAATTCGACGCCATCTTGGCGGATGGATCACCGAAACCCCGCTGCGACACCACCTTCCAATTCCTTTACATTTCGCCCCGAAGGGCTGTCGTGACCTCTGCGGGGCCAGAACCGCGCTTTTCGACGTTTTGAAATCAAACGATCGTTTCTATACTCACGCGCGCAATCGCATGAGCGGTGTGCCGTCGAATCGCAATTGCATCGCAGTCGAGTTGCTGACGAATTGCAGCCGAATCGCGGTCGAAATGCAGTCGAGTTGTTGTCGAATGAATGGCTGAAAAGAATTCCATGATCCTCACCGACCTGTATCCGTCGGATATCGAACCTGGACAACCACTGCGGCATTCGGTGTTTGACCAGGACAAGAATCTGTTGCTCTCGCGCGGCAATATCGTCAGCGCAGCGCTCCACGAGAAGCTGCTGAGGCTCGGCGCTTACAAGCTCACGCTCGGACCCGCCGACGAGCACGCTTCCGCCGCGTTTCCCGTCGCGGTGGCTCAGCCGATTCACGATGGCGCCCCGGCCGATCCTGGCCAGCCCATTTCGTGGCCTCGGGCGGACACGACGATCGTGACGGAACCGGCCGCCCGAGAGCGCGAAACCCCTTCGTCGCTTGGGTATGCCGCTGCCGCGGCCCCGGGCGAGCCCCTGACGCCTGCTGCATGGCGCACGTGTACCGCCGTCGCCCCCTTGCCGGGCAAACCCGTGCGCTCGTCGACCACGCCTGCCGAACTGTTCGAGCGCTGGATCGATTTCATGCACATCACGGACCGCGCGAGCGGCCAACCCGTGAGCTGCCGGCTCTCGCTGCTTGGCGTGATCGACGATACGGCCCTGATGGTGACCAGCGCGACGCTCGAGCGCGACTGGCTGTCGATGCAGCCGGGGCGTCAGTTCAACGCCACCGTATTCGACGGACGCCGCATCTTTACGTTTGCCACGAGCATCGTCAGCCGATTCCAGCAGCCGTTCCGGTATCTGCACCTGTCGTTCCCCGGCGAACTCTCCGAGCGCCCCCCTCGCCGGACGCTGCGCGCGCCTGTCGAGCTGGAGGCCGTGCTCATGCATGACGGCGAGCGCACCCGTGAGGCGACGAGCGCCACCATCGTCAACCTGAGCACGACCAGCGCAGGTGTACGCACGACGTACCTTCGCCTTCCTATAGGCGCGCAGGTGTTGCTCGTGTTCACATTGCATGCTGGCGAAGGCGACGCGATGCCCGTGCGTGTTCCGGCCACCGTGCGCCGCCAAAGCATCGATGCGAGTACCGCCCTCGCGACGTACGGGCTCGAATTCATCGATGTCCCACCGCTCGTTCGCACGCACCTTGAAACGTACGTCGCGCTGGCATCGAAGCCGCTGTGACACCCGCCCGGCAACACGCCGGGCGTCCGGTTCGAGCGGCGCCCTTCCCGGCGCTTCTTCCCGCCGCGCCCCGCCGCTTGTTCAGCCGTTCGTGCAGGCACTCATTCGGTGACTCGTTCAGCCGCCCGCTCAGAGACACACCGCACAGAGGGGCAGCCCCGCTCGGCTTAACCTTATGCAAGCAGTGCGATAAGCGTCTCACCCCGACCGCCCGGACAACGGCCAGCGGCACGCCGCCCGCGAGCGGCAGGGTCGTGCAGCCCGATCGCACTCCCGTTGGCGGAAACACGCTGCCCGAGGTGAATCGATGGCCGATCGACGCAGGCTCGTCGCCTACGTATTCGCGTTCTTTGCCTGCCTGTTCGTGCTAATCGCGAGCGGGCGGCTCGGCAGCGCCGATGCGGGCAGCGAGCTGACGGCGGCCAACGATCTCGTACTCCGCGGCACGCTGGGCGCCGACCCGTCACCCGACTTGCCAAGCTGGCCTCGGGCACCGAACGGCAAGGTCTACGATGGACACGACATCGGCGCCGTCATTCTGATGCTGCCAAGTGCATGGGCCGGGGCGCGCGCCTCGCACCTCACGCACTCGAGCCCTGTAGCAAGTGTGCCGGTGGTCACCAAAGTCGCGGCCGACCTCACCTATGCCGTCGTCTGCGCCATCGGCTGTGCGTTTCTGTTTGCATGCCTGGCCGAGTGGTATTCGCCGCGCGCGGCCTTTCTGCTCTCCGTGGTGTTCGCACTGGGCACGTTCTTCGTGGCCTATGCGCGTGTCGCGTGGGATGTCGCACCGGCCGCCTGCGCGGTATGTGCCGTGCTCTATGGATGGTCACGCATCCTTCGGGGCGATCCCTCGATCTGCACGTTCGCGCTGACGGGCCTCGCGCTCGCGACCGCTTGCGCGTTTCACTTCGCCCTCCTCCCGCCGCTGACCTTGCTCGTCGCGAGTCTTGTCACACTCGGAGCGTCACGCTGGCGTGCTGGCGTCGCGCTGATTGCCGTGTGCCTGCTCGGGCTTGTTCCGACCTTCGCGTACAACTTCGTGCGCACCGGCTCGCCCTTGCACGGCGCCGTCCCGCTCGATTACTACGTCGACGGATTCAACCCGTATGACGGTTCCTTGTTCAACGGCTCATTGGGGCTGCTGTTTAGCGGCAATCACGGGCTGTTTATGTACGCCCCGGTCGCCTTGCTGTGCCTTGGACTGCCCGTCGTCTGGCGAGGACTGAGCAGTGCGCAGCGCACGCTCATCGCGTTCACGCTCGCCAGTGCGACGGTGTATTTCATGTCGCTGGCGAGAGAGGTGAACTGGAGTGTGTTCGGATGGGGACCGCGCGAATTGCTGCCCGTGTTGCCCTTCGTGTTCTTCGCAGCGGCGGCGGTGCTCATGCAGATCGGGCGTCGATACGCAGGCGTCGCGATCGCGATCGGCATCGTCGTGGTCACGATGAATATTGCCCCTGCGCTCACGAACTGGAACATCGTCGAAGACGACTACCCGCCGGCTGCCAATCCCGATGCCGGCGTTCCCTACGCACTCTCGGGAACATGGATCGGCTTGATGGAGGGTCTGCACGGCCAACCGCTGCACTTCGCAGCGAGCGATCCGAAGTCCGTCGCCGACGATCCGTCGCGGCGCTTCCCCGACATCTGGACCGCACGCTTGTCCGAAACCTCGCACAAGGGACGCCTTGCTGCGATCGCCATCGTTATCGTCCTCCTCGCAGGCTTGCTCGGCTCGCTGCTGCGCATCGTCGCGCTGAGTCGCGCGGCGGTGCCTCAGCGTTCATCCGATGCCCGGTCGTCGCCTTCAAGCGATCCGGCGTCTCCCCCGGCACCGGCTCCCGATACCCAGGGCGCGGCAATCGAACTCTGAGTCCGGTTGGCGTCTCCAGCACGTTGCCGGTGCCCCGCTCGTCCGGCGCGCGCGCTCGCCGCATTTCCCTTGGGAAACAGTCATCGTCGAGCGCCCTTCAGCCGCCGCCCCGCTCAGGCTCTCAGCCCCTCACCCCTGCGTCGCCCGCCCCGAAAGCGGATTGTTGTATAGACAGGCACCATCAACGAGGTGCCCCAATTCGGCCTCCGGCCTCGCTCCAGCGGGAAATCCCCAATATCAAGACAAGTTGTCTATACAAGATGATACGAAGTACGGCGCAGGCATCGAAGGACGATTTGACTCAATCCGTCGTCCGCGACGACCCGCGCCTGACGCAGCGGCCCTGCCGCCCTGACTCAGCCTGACGCCGTTCCGATTCGGCGCGCAGCATCCGGAGAATCTGCAATGGGAAGTTCGCCTGACCGCGCCGCTGGCGCGTCGTTGATCGAAACACGGTCAATCGACTACATCCCCGATTCCGAGCGGCATGGCAGTCTGTGGAGCCAGTTCACGCTCTGGCTCGCCGCGAATCTGCAGATCACCGCCATCGTGACCGGCGCGCTTGCCGTCGTGCTCGGCGGCGACGTGTTCTGGTCGCTCGTCGCGCTTGCGCTGGGCCAGATCGTCGGCGGCACCGTGATGGCGCTGCATGGGGCACAGGGTCCTCAGCTGGGCCTGCCGCAGATGATTTCCAGCCGCGTGCAGTTCGGCGTCTTCGGCGCGGTCATCCCGATCGCACTCGTCTGCATCATGTATGTAGGCTTCTCGGCGAGCGGATCCGTGCTGGCCGGTCAGGCTGTCGCGCAGCTGCTGCACGTCGACGACGCAATCGGTATCGCGCTGTTCGGCCTTGTCATCATTGCGCTGACCATCTTCGGCTACCGCACGATTCACGCGGTCGGCCGCATCGCGAGCGTGGTCGGCATCTTCGCGTTTATCTACATGTTCGTGCAGCTGTTTGCGCGACACGATATCGGCGCGCTGCTCGACAACCGTCATTTCTCGCTCGCGAGCTTCCTGCTGTCGATGTCGCTCTCCGCTTCGTGGCAAATCGCTTTCGGGCCGTACGTCGCCGACTACTCGCGCTACTTGCCGCGCACGACTTCATCGGTCGCAACGTTCCTGGCCGTCGGGCTCGGTTCGGTGATCGGCGCACAGGCATCGATGGTGTTCGGCGTCTTTGCCGCCGCACTCGCCGGCGGTCAGTTCGCGCATCACGAAGTCGCCTATATCGTGGGGCTCGGCGCAACCGGCACGGTGGCCGCCCTGCTGTTTTTCAGCATTGCGTTCGGCAAAGTCACAGTGACCACGCTCAACGCATACGGCAGCTTTATGTCGATGGTCACGATCGTGAGCGGCTTCCGCGGCACACGCGTCGTCTCCACGCGCAGCCGCCTGATCTATATCGTCGCGATGGTCGGCTTGTCGACCGTGATCGGGCTGCTCGGGCGCCACTCGTTTCTCAAGGAGTTCTCGGCGTTCATCCTGTTCCTGCTCGCGTTCTTCACGCCGTGGAGCGCGATCAATCTGGTCGACTACTACTGCTTCACGCGCTCGCGCTACGATGTGCCGGCACTGTCCGATCCGAATGGCCGCTACGGTCGCTGGAACATGACCGCGATCCTGATCTACGTGATCGGCGTGGCGATCCAGATGCCGTTTATCTCGACGAGCTTCTACACGGGGCCGCTCGTCGCGTCGCTCGGCGATACGGATATCTCGTGGATCATCGGGCTCGTCGTACCCGCCGTGCTCTACTACGTGTTCGCGAAAGGATCGTTCGCACGGATTCCCGATCGACTGATCCTGCCGAAGGACCGCTCGCAAGTTCAGGGCTAAAGCAGCAAACCGGGCGTATCACCAAGCCCGATCGTTCTCTCCCTACATCCTCTCCTAATGCGCGCAGTGCGTACGATCCGCTACGCCGCGCGCAGGTTCCGCTCTTCACGCCGCGGAATCCGCAATAACCTTCCCCGTTGTTTACGCTTCGCCTACTCGCTTCTTTAATGGAGTGTGCCGAGGCCCTCTCGGCGGGAGGTAACTATGGCCACTCTCACCGGCGTAGCGATCGAGCCGATCGTCGACACACTCAAGTCCAAACTACGAGGCACACTGATTCAACCTGGCGACGCTGCGTACGACACCGCGCGTCAGATCTGGAATGCGACGATCGACCGGCGCCCCGCGTTGATCGTCCGATGCGCGGGCGTCGCGGATGTCGTCGAGACCGTGCGCGCGGCGAACGATAGCGGTTTGCCGCTATCGATTCGCGCAGGCGGTCACAACATCGCCGGTAGCGCGCTATGCGACAACGGGATCGTGCTCGACCTGTCGATGATGAAATCGGTGCGCATCGACCCCGTGTTGCAAAACGCGTATGTCGAACCCGGCGCGACACTCGCCGACTTCGATCACGAAGCCCAGCACTTCGGCCTGGCGACACCGCTGGGGATCAATTCGACGACCGGCGTCGCAGGATTGACGCTCGGCGGCGGATTCGGATGGATCAGCCGCAAGTTCGGCACGACCATCGATAATTTGCTCGCCGTCGAGATGGTGACCGCCGATGCCAAACGTGTCCGCGCCAGCGCGAACGAGAATCCGGATCTGTTCTGGGCGGTGCGCGGCGGAGGAGGCAATTTCGGCGTCGTGACGCTGTTCGAATTCCGGCTGCATGCTGTCGGGCCGGAGGTCTATGGCGGACTTGTCGTTTACCCCTTTGAACAAGGCGCCGACGTGTTGCGCCGTTACCGGGCGGTCGTCGACGCAGCGCCCGATGATCTGAGTGCGTGGGGCGTGCTTCGCCCCGCCCCTCCGTTGCCCTTCGTGCCCGAACATACGCATGGCAAACCCGTGATCGTGATCGCGAGCTGCTACGTTGGCGCCCTCGCGAACGGGCAAGCCGCGGTCGAGCCGCTGAGGCATCTCGGCACACCTTTGGGCGAGCATCTGGGACCGATGCCCTTTGTCGCGTGGCAGAAGGCGTTCGACCCGCTGCTTGCACCCGGTGCACGCAACTACTGGAAGTCACACAACTTCACGGAACTCACGGACCCGCTGATCGATACGATCCTGCCGTTCGCCGCCAGGCCGCCATCACCGAACTGCGAAGTCTTTATCGGCAGTCTTGGCGCACAGATCAACCGCATTCCGGTCGAGGCAACGGCGTATTCGAGTCGCGATGCGCGCTATATCGTCAACATTCATGGCCGTTGGACGGACCCTGCTGACGATGCGAAATGCATCGCGTGGTCACGTGATCTGTTCTCGGCGATGACACCTTTCGCGACAGGCGGCGTCTACGTGAACTTCATGACCGAGGAAGAAGACGCGCGCGTGAGCGCCGCTTACGGGCCGAACTACGCGCGCCTCGTGAAGGTAAAGACGGAATATGATCCGCGCAATCTGTTCCGTAGCAACCAGAACATCAAACCTGCGGCGTAAGGCGCGGATCGCATAAGGAGAGCGCTGCGGCGTCGTTACGGTGCCGTCGTTCGGGTGCCGTCGTGAGGTGCCGTCGATACGACACCTCGGCCAACACGAAGGGCGCGCCTGCTTTGCTCCAACGGCGCGCCCGGCCCGGGCTCAGCCGCCCGTAAACACCAGCTTCGCGTTCGTGAGCTCGCGTGCACCCAGTGCACCGAGCTCGCGGCCGAAGCCGGACCCCTTGACGCCACCGAACGGCGCACGCGGATCGGAACGCACGAAGTCGTTGATAAACACCGCACCCGCGTGAATGGACGAAGCGACCCGGTTCGCACGCGTCGCATCCTGACTCCAGACCGCGGCGCCCAGGCCAAACTCGGTCGCATTCGCAAGGCGGATCGCTTCGTCTTCGTCCTTGAACGTGAAGAACAAGGCGACCGGGCCGAAGAACTCCTCCTGCACGATCGGCGCTTCAGGCGCGAGACCGGTGATGACCGTAGCGGGATAGAAGTTGCCGCCGCCTTCAGGCACTTCGCCGCCCGCAAGCAGCTTGCCGCCTTGTTCGATTGCCGTCTGCACCTGACGGTGCACGTTGTCGCGCAAATCCCGACGCGCGAGCGGCCCGAGCTGCGTCTCGGGCTTCAGAGGGTCACCCACGCGCAATGCGGCCGCCTTTTCCACAAAGGCCTTTTCGAAACGATCCGCAATCGATTCGGCGACCAGAATGCGCTTGGCCGCGATGCAACTCTGCGCATTGTTCGAATAGCGCGACGTGACCGCGCACTGCACCGCACGGTCGAAGTCCGCATCTTCGAACACGACAAACGGGTCGGAACCGCCGAGTTCGAGCACGGCCTTCTTGCCGTGCGATCCCGCCGCTTCCGCGACTGCACGGCCTGCGCCGACGCTGCCCGTCACTGTCACGCACGCCACGCGCGGATCCGCGACGATCGCCGCCACCGCGTCGCGCTCGACGGCCAGATTGAAATAGAGGCCTTCGGGGCCACCCGCATCGAGCACGAGCTGCTCGATGGCACGCGCGCATCCCTGAACCGTCTCGGCATGCTTGACGAGCACCGTATTGCCCGCGAGCGCGGTCGGAATAAAGAAACGGAGCACCTGCCAGAACGGCAAGTTCCACGGCATGATCGCAAACACGGGGCCGAGCGACTGATACGCGACACGCGCGTTGAGACCCTCGATCGGCGTCGGCGCAAGGTACTCCGGACCCTTCTCCGCAAAGTGTCGCGCACCCAGCGCCGCTTTTTTGACCTCGCCGATCGCTTCGCCAATGGGTTTGCCCATCTCGAGCGTGATCAATCGCCCGTACTCTTCCGCGCGTTGTTCGAGCAGTCCGGCGAGGCGCAGCAGGAACGCCGTGCGCTCCTCGATCGATGTTGCCGACCAGCGCTTCCATGTCGCCCACGACGTCGCGAGGCGTGCATCGATATCGCCGGCCTGATGCGCGGGATACGTCTCGAGGACTTCACCCGTCGCCGGATTGCGTGACTCAAAGCTCATGATGTCTCCTTATGTGTGTACCGTTTCCTCTTACACGTTGCTCAGCATACGGTGTTGAAACGTTCGATACACGTCGACAGCACCACATCGCCCGGACGTTTCCACCAGTCGCGCGACGAGAATATCTCGACTTCCTGCGGCCCGTCGTATCCCGCTGCTTCGACCACGGACCGGATCCGGCGCAGATCGATGACGCCGTCGCCCATCATGCCGCGATCGAGCAGCAGATCACGCGTGGGCACGAGCCAGTCGCAAATGTGATGCGCAAAGATGCGGCCCGCCGCACCAGCCCGCGCAATCTGCTGCTCGAGCTTCGGATCCCACCAGACGTGATACACGTCAATCGCGACGCCCACGCCATCACCGAGCAGCTCGCAGATATCGAGGGCCTGCTCGAGCGTGTTCACACAGGCGCGATCAGCCGCATACATCGGATGCAAAGGCTCGATGGCAAGGCGCACACCGTTGGCTCTCGCATAGGGCAGTAACCGGCCAATGCCCTCGGCCACCATGTCGCGCGCCGCGCGAATATCCGTCGAACCTTGCGGCAGGCCACCGACGACCAGCACGAGGCAATCCGCATGCAGTGCCGCGGCTTCGTCGACGGCGCGCCGATTGTCTTCAACAGCGGCCGCGCGACGCTCCGCATCGGCGGCCGGAAACATGCCGCCGCGGCAGAGGCCCGTCACCCGCACCGCGTTCGACTCGACAATACGCGCCGCCTCGCTGAGGCCGATATGCATGACCTGATCACGCCACGGCGCGATCGCGTTGATGCCATGCGCAAGACAGCGGTCGACCGCCTGCGCGAAATCCCATTGCTCACGCACGGTCGCCAGATTGATCGACAGCCCTTCAGCGCGTGCCGTCGATGCGCTCGATGCCCGGTTCGGCACCGGGTTCGTCTTGTCGTGCTTCGTGACGCTCATTGAACGATCCCCCCGAGCGTGAGCAACGAGCGCATGCGGGCCGTCGCCAGTTCGGGATCGCGCAGCACACGCGCGTCGTCGGCGAGCCGGAACAGTTCGGCGAAATGCAACAGCGAGCGCGCGCTTTGCTGGCCGCCGACCATCTGGAAGTGATCCTGAAGACCATTGAGCCAGGCGAGGAACACCACGCCTGTCTTATAGAACCGCGTTGGCGCCTTGAAGATATGCCGCGACAATGGAACCGTCGGCGCGAGAATCCGGTGAAACGCTTCGGTATCGCCTTTGGCGAGTTCCGCGAGTGAGGCTGCCGCAGCCGGCGCGATCGCATCGAAAATGCCGAGCAAGGCATGCGAGTAACTGTGCGCGTCGCCTGCGATCAGTTCGGCGTAGTTGAAGTCGTCGCCCGTGTACATCCGCACACCGGCCGGCAGGCGGCGGCGCATCGCGATTTCCTTTTCGCTCGAGAGCAGCGAGATCTTGATGCCGTCGATTTTCGAGGCGTTGGCTTCAATGATCGACAGGCATACGTCCATCGCCGCCGTGTGATCGGCCGCTCCCCAGTAGCCCTCGAGCGCGGGGTCGAACATCTCGCCGAGCCAGTGCAGAATCACGGGCTCGCGCACCTGCGACAGGATCCGCGAATAGACTGTTGCGTAGTCGTCCGGGCTCTTTGCGATGCTGGCGAGCGCGCGGCTCGCCATCAGGATGATGCGGCCGCCGAACTGCTCGATCGTTTCGACCTGGTGCTCGTACGCGCGGATCACGTCGTCGAGCGTGACAGGTTCTCGCAGGTCCAGATGATCGGTGCCCGCACCGCTTGCGATCATCGCCCCCGGACGTCTGCGCGCGGCGCCGACTGAGTGCCGGATCAATTCGCGTGCGTGGGTCCATTGCAATCCCATGCCACGCTGCGCGGTATCCATGGCTTCGGCCACGCCGAGGCCGAGATCCCACAAGTACTCGCGAAACGCGAGCGTGCGCTCCCAATCGATCGCGACGTCGATCGCAGGGTCGATATCCGCCAGCGGGTCGGTGACGACGTGCGCAGCCGCGAATGCCACGCGATTGAAAACGGGTTGGCCCGTATCGGGTTGGCCCATATCGGGTCGACCCGTATTGGGTTGGCCCATATTGGATTGCCCCGTCGCCGGCTGGCTCGTATTCGAATGCCCCATCGCGGTCCGATCCGTGCCGCGCTGAACGGTTTCGCGATTTCCCGCATTCGCGCCACGTACATCCAGCGGCTGGTGACGCACCGTATAGCCCGCAATGCTGCCGTCGTCGTAAGGCAATTTCAAATGGAGCGGCGAGGCGACATGATTCATGCGGCGCTCCGCACGGGTTGCTCGACGTCGAGGCGCGGGACATCGATCCAGCGTCGCTCAGCCCAGCTGCGCAGACCCAGCTCGGCGAGCTGCACACCCTTCGCGCCCTGCATGAGGTCGAAGTGCCACGGCGTGCCGGCGACCACGTGACGGATAAAGTCTTCCCACTGCACCTTGAAGCCGTTGTCGTAGACCTGGTTGTCGGGCACGGGCTCCCACTGCGAAGCGAAATCCATCGTCTGCGGCTGGTCGGGATTCCACACGGGGCGCGGCGTATTGACGCGATGCTGCGTAAAGCAGCGCGTCAGGCCCGCGACGGCTGAACCATGCGTGCCGTCGACATGGAACGTCACGAGATCGTCACGCTTGACGCGCGTGACCCATGACGAATTGACCTGGGCGATCACCCCTCCTTCAAGCTCGAAGGTCGCATACGCGGCGTCGTCGGCGTCCGCCTCATAGGCGTGACCGCGTTCATCGACGCGCCGCGGAATATGCGTGGCACCGAGGCAGCTTACGGACTTGACCTCGCCGAACAGGTTGTCGAGCACATAGCGCCAGTGGCACAGCATGTCGAGGATGATGCCGCCGCCATCCTTCTTGCGATAGTTCCAGCTCGGACGCTGCGCGGTTTGCCAGTCGCCTTCGAACACCCAGTAACCGAACTCGATGCGCACCGACAGGATGCGCCCGAAGAATCCGGCATTGCGCAGCATCTCGATCTTGCGCAGGCCCGGGAGCGCGAGCTTGTCCTGCACGACGCCATTACACACGCCACGTTCGCGAGCAAGCCGTGCGACCGCGAACGCATCGTCCAGCGTCTCGGCAATCGGCTTTTCGCAGTAGACGTGTTTGCCCGCTTCGATCGCGCGGGTCAGCAGTTCGGCTCGCATCTGCGTCGAGCCGGCATCGAAGAACACCGTGTCGTCACGATTGGCCAGCGCGGCCTGCAGATCCGTCGTCGTGCGTTCGATGCCGAGTTCACGCGCGATGCGCTCGATCTTCTCGGCGTCGCGCCCCACGAGAATCGGGTCGGGCATCACGCGCGAGCCGTCCGGCAACAGAACTCCGCCCTGTTTGCGAATCGCGCAGATCGAGCGCACAAGGTGCTGGTTGTACCCCATGCGGCCCGTGATGCCGTGCATGACCAGGCCAAGTCTTTGCGTTGCCATCGTGCTGTGTCTCCGATATCGGTTGTCGAACAGATCTGCGTCGTCGACTTGTGTTGTGGCGCAGCGAACGCTGCGACCGAGCTTGATGTAACCAACTGGTTACTATGAAAGCACACGCGCCAGAGAGCGTCAAGACGCGGAATTCAGCAGAAGCTCACAGCAAGAGCGACAACGGTGGCGAGCGAAGACGGCGATGCCCGCCGGGTGGAGGCTTGCACTTTGGTTGGTGCTTTGATTGGTGCTTTGGTTGGCACGATCGTTGGCCGGCGACCGGGGCACGGTCACCGGCGCTTCGACGGCGTAGCCCCACGACAACAACCAAGTCGGGACGCGCGCCGCTGCGGCACTACGGTCGCAGATACGACAGGATCACATCGACGATATGCTCGCCCCAGCGGTCGAGCTCGTCTTTCGCACCGAGATCGCGGCGGAACGTGGTCGTCAGCGTGTAGCGATTGGAGAGATAGAAGAAACCCAGCCCCGCAATGCTCAGATAGACATCGAGCGCGTCCTGTCCCGGGCGGAACTTCCCGTCCGCTTCGCCGCGACGCAGCAGTTCCGAGAGCGTCGAAATCAACGGCGAATTGAGGTCGAAGATGCGTGCAGAGCGCTTGAGAAACTTGGCCTTGAGCAGGTTTTCCGTGCCGAGCAGGCTCAGGAACTCGGGGTGTTCCTGGTAGTAGCGCCACGTAAAGAGCACCAGCTCGCGCACGCCCGCCACCGGATCGAGGTCGGCCAGATGCAAGCGCGTTTCGGCCGTACGAATCGAGATATACGCGCCTTCGAGCACAGCGAGATACAACGCATCCTTGTCGCCGAAGTAGTGATAGAGCATGCGCTTGTTGATATTCGCGCGCTTGGCGATCGCATCGATGCGCGCGCCGCCATAGCCATGCTCCTTGAACTCCTTGACCGCCGCCGCAAGGATGGCCGCACTCGTGCGTTCCGGGTCGCGCGTCGTCGCCGTGCGCGCCTTGCGCGCGGCTGGTGCGGGTGCCGTATCGAGAACATCGGACGCCTGCCCGGTTTCGTCTGCCGGCGCCTGGGCCAGCGCTACCGCCGCCGAGGCGCGCGTCGTGCGCGAACGTGTTGCCATGGTTCTCCCGGACCAAAGAAATGTCGAATTCTAATCGTGCTGATCCCGCCACAGAACCAGCATAGTGCGTCGCGCGTCATTCACCCACATCCCGATGATCGGGAAATACGCGTGCTTGACGTTCGAAAATTCGCACGTATAGTATGTAACCAAACGGTTATAAAAACCAGAAACGACGCAACGGGCCCGAGCCTGCATCCTGCGTCACGGAGACAGCCTGATGGCACGTTTGGATCGCAGCATGAATGCTCAAGTCCCTGCCTCGCGGCCGTTGCTCGATATGCGGAGCATCGGCAAGGCGTTCGGGCCCGTTGTCGTTCTCGACGACGTGAGCCTGAGCTGCGCGGCCGGCGAAGTGCATGCGATCTGCGGCGAGAACGGCGCAGGCAAATCGACGCTGATGAAAATCCTCGGGGGCGTCTATACGCCCGATCAGGGCGAGATCGTCCTCGACGGCATCGCGCAATCGTTCGCCCATCCGATCGACGCACGCGAAGCTGGCATCGGCATCATTCATCAGGAACTGAGCCTGCTGCCTCACCGTACCGTCGCCGAAAACATCTTCGTCGGCCGCGAACCTAGTCACGCAGGACGGATCGACCGCGCCGCGTTGCGCCGGCAGACGCTCGATGTGCTCGCGCGTGTCGGCTCTTCGATCGATCCGGATACTGAATGCGGGCGTCTGTCGATCGCCGAGCAACAGGTCGTCGAAATCGCAAAAGCGTTGTCGCTCGACGCACGCATCCTCGTGCTCGACGAACCGACGGCACCGCTCGACAACGTCGAATCGGCCAAGCTGTTCCGCCTGATCGACGAGCTGCGTGAACATGGTGTGGCGCTGCTGTATATCTCGCACCGCATGGCCGAAGTCTTCGATGTCGCCGACCGGATCACCGTGCTCAAGGACGGCAAACGCATGGGCGTGATGCCCGTGGCTGAAGCGAGTGTCGATCAGGTCGTGCGCATGATGGTGGGCCGGGATGTACGTGATTTCTATCCGCCACGTGCCTCCACACCGCCGGGTCCCCCGGTCATCACCTTGCGCGGCGCTGGCAACGACACACTCTTCGATATCGATCTCGAGATCCATGCCGGCGAAATCGTCGGCATCGCGGGGCTCGAGAGTTCCGGCAAGATCGCGCTGGCTCGCGCCCTGTTCGGCGAGACGCCCTTCACACGCGGCGAAATCCATTTCATCGACGGCGGGGGTGCACCACGCCATGCACGTGAAGCGACACGTCGCGGCATCGGTTACCTGCCGGACGATCGCAAGCGCGACGGACTCGGGCTTCGCCAGTCGTTGCGCGACAACGCGGCGCTTGCCGTGCGCTCGATGGCCCGCGCACTGTCGAGCCCGACGCGACGTTCAGCGAGTCACGACGCCATCGATGCGCTGCTCAAACGCGTCGACGTTCGAGCGGCGCATTTCGGGCTCCCCGTCGAAGCACTGTCGGGCGGCAATCAGCAGAAGGTCGTCATCGCCCGATGGCTCGCGCGCGAACCGAAACTCTGGATCGTCTGCGAGCCGACGCGCGGTATCGACGTGGTCGCCAAAGCCACGGTCTACCGGATCCTGCGCGACTACGCGGATGCGGGCGGCGCGGTGCTCATGGTCTCGTCCGACGTGACCGAGGTCATCGGCCTGAGCGACCGTATCGGCGTGATGGCTGCCGGACGTCTTGTCGCCATGCTGCCCGCGGGTGCGAGCGAAGAAGCGGTCATCGCCCACGCCGTGCAAAGCCATCAGAGCCTGGGCGAACCGGAGGCGATGCAATGACCCACCCATCGTCCGTGGTCCTCACACCCGATCAAAACCCGCGCGCGGCACGCCCTGCTCGCCGTCGTTCGCCGCTGCGCGACGCGTGGTTGCCGATCACCCTCGTCGGCCTGTCGGCAGCGGTGTATGCCGCCGCAGCGATCTACACCGGACAGTTCGCCCAGTTGTCGTTCGGCGGCATCATGGGCCTGCTCCAGCGTATGGTCGCACTGGGCCTCGTTGCGATCGGCCAGAACTTCGTGATCATCGCAGGCTCGATCGACCTCTCGGTCGCGAATCTGATCAGCGTCTGCGCGGTCATGGCGTCATACCTGATGCAGGGAGATGCGCACGCAATCGTCTATGGCGTGGTGCTGACCCTCGTCATCGCCGCGCTGGTCGGCGCGGTCAACGGCCTCCTCGTCACACGGCTTTCCGTGAGCCCGCTGATTGCGACGCTCGGCGTCGGCATGGTCTTGCAGGGCGTGCTCTCGGTCGCCTTCACGACTTTGCGCGGGGCCGTGCCCAAATCGTTCCAGACGATCGCCTACGGCAGTGTCGTGCAGATCCCTTATGCCGTGCTGCTGCTCGCCGCAGCGCTCGGCATCGCAGGTTACGTGCTCACGCGAACCGTGTCGGGTGCACGCCTCTACACAGTAGGCGGCAACGCGCACAGTGCACGGCTCGCGGGCATCCGTACTGCCCGCGTGATGATCGGCGCGCATGTCATTGGCAGCCTGATGGCCGGCATCGGCGGTCTCTACCTCGCGAGCTGGCTCGGAGCCGGCACACCGTGGGTCGGACGGGACGGTGGCTACGGCCTCGACTCGATCGCCGTCATCGTCATCGGCGGCACCTTGCTCGCAGGCGGTCGTGGCGGTGTCGCCGGCACCATCGCCGGCGTGTTCGTGTTCGCGACGCTCGACGCCGTCTTCAACATGCTGCAGATCGATCCGTTCCTGAGCCAGGTGCTGCGCGGCGCGATCGTCATTCTGGCCGTCGGCGCCTACACGTTCCGCCACAAAGGACACGTCGCATGATCTCACTCGCCCGCTCGACACCCGGCGAGCCTCCACGCCCCGCGCTGTTGCGCCGCGTGAGCCCCTGCGCACTCGTGCTCATCGCGCTGCTGATCGCGATCTGCTCGATCAGCCCGCTTTACCGGACACCCGCAGGCCTCATGGCTTTTCTGCAGCGTGCCACCCCGCTTGTCGTGCTGACGTGCGGCCAGGCGTTCGTCCTGATCGTCGGCGGCTTCGACCTGTCGGTCGGCTCGCTGATCACGCTCGTCGTCATCGGCAGCGCGATGATCGCCAACGGTGATCCCGCATTGACGTGGCAGGCAATCGCGGTCGCTTACGCCCTCGGCCTGGTCGTCGGCCTGATCAACGGAGGCGTCGTCGCGTATCTCAAGGTGCCGTCCATCATCGCCACGCTCGGCACGCTGCTGTCGGTCAAAGGCGCGGCGATGATGTGGTCAGGCGGTGCCCCCTCGGGCTATCTGCCGCAGAACTACCGCTATTTCGGACGCGGCGTTATTCGCAATCTGCCCGGCATCGAGACCCTGCCGATTGCAGTGATCGTTCTCGTCATCTGCATTGCGCTGTGTGCGTGGCTGCTGCATCGGACCAATTTCGGCCGGCTCGTCGTCATGATCGGCGACAACCCGAATGCCGCCGAACTCGCCGGTGCGCCGGTGCGCCCCGTGCGCATCGCGGCCTTTGTGATTTCCGCGCTGTCCGCCGTCACCGCGGGCATCGTGCTCGGCGGATTTTCGGGCGTCTCGGTCGACGTGGGCACGGGCTACGACTTGCAGGCGATTGCAGCGGCCGTTGTGGGCGGCGTCGTGCTGCTCGGCGGCAGCGGTTCGATCGCGGGTGCCGCGATCGGCGCGTTGACGCTCTATGCACTCTTTACGCTGTTGAATCTCGTTGGATTTCCCGAGCCGCTGCGAGTCGCCGTGCAGGGGCTGATTCTGATCGGAGCCGCCGCCCTGAGCGCGCGGCGCCATATGCGGCGAACCTGAACCGATCCTGATCTGTACGTCCGACGGTTGCGTTTATTGACGCCAGCCGGTGGATACGCTCGCCCGGCGCACGACGCCAGCGAACAGGATCGACAACGACATGCATCGTGTCGCGTAACCCTTTCACGCGCGATCGACGCAGACAACGAAGTCAAACCGGAGGAGACAATGAAGTTCCCGACATGGTTCAAACTGGTCGTGCAAGGCGCCGTCGCAGCCGCCTTCGTCATCACGCATTCGCTTGCCGCGCAGGCTGCGGAATTTGACGATCAAAAGGAATACGACGCCGAAGCCAAGATGATGACCGAAACACCCAAAGGCCCGGCGGATCAGCCCTGGATCCAGCATATCGGCGACGGCATGGTCGATACGGCGAAATACAAGAAGGCCGGCCCGTATCACGTGTGCTTCTCCAACGCGAGCACGAACAACCCGTGGCGCGTGGTCGGATGGAACACGATGCAGGCCGAGCGCGATCTTCACAAGAGCGACATCGCGAGCTTCGACTACGCCGACGCCCAGGGCAAGGACGACAAGCAGATCTCTGATATCCGCTCGTTCGTCAACAGCGGCAAGTGCGACGTGCTGATCGTGTCACCCAACACGACCGCCGCGCTGACACCGGTTGTCGAGGAAGCCTGCAAGAAGCTGCCTGTCGTGACGTTCGACCGCTTTGTCGATACGAACTGCCCGGTGACTGCCGTGCGTACGATCGGCGGTTACGCATGGGGCATGGTCGGCGCGAAGTATGTTGCGGCGAATATCCCCAAGGGTGGCAAGGTGCTCGTCCTGCGCACCGCACCGGGCATCGACGTGTTCGAGACGCGATGGTCAGCCGCCAAACGCGTCTTCGAACAAGCAGGCATCCAGCCAATCGGCGTCGAATTTACGGGGGCTGACCGCGCAAAGAGCAAGGCGGTGGTGGCCGACTACCTGAGCCGCGTCGGCAAGATCGACGCCGTATGGGTCGACTTCGGTGCCATGTCCGTTGCCGTCGCCGAAGCGTTCGAAGACGCAGGCCAGCCCTATCCGGTCATCACGGGTGAAGACCAGGAAGACTATCTGCAGGCGTGGAAGAAGGAAGGCTTCAAGGGCATCGCACCGACGTATCCGGCCTACCAATGGCGCACGGCCTTGATCGCCGCACTGTCGATCGTCAAGGGCGAGTCGGTGCCGGGCCCGGTCTGGACGCTGCCGCAGCCCGTCATCACCGACAAGAATCTCGCGCAATACGTCAACGACAAAATGCCGCCGTTGCACTACGCTACGTGTGGCTGCGACAAGATGCCCGGCTATCCCCAACGATGGGGCGGCAAGTAAAGTAAGCAGGAGACGCGATGATCGACTATCTGATTCTCGGGGGCGGCACAGCAGGTTGTGCGCTTGCCGCCCGGCTCTCTGAAGACGCGGACAAGCAGGTCGTGCTCGTCGAAGCCGGGCGCGATCTGCGCGCGGATGCGTTGCCCGACAATATCCGCACGCGGTATCCTGGGCTCGCCTATCTCGACGCGAACAACGTCTGGACCGACCTCAACGTGACCGTCAGCGGCGCGCCGACGCAAGCGCCGAACCGTACCCAGCGTCGTTACGAACAGGGACGTGTGCTCGGCGGCGGCTCCGCGATCAACGCGATGGTCGCCAACCGGGGGGCACCCGGAGACTACGACGAATGGGCTGAGATGGGCGCGCAGGGCTGGAGCGGCGATATCGCGCTCCAGTATTTCCGCAAGCTCGAGCGCGACTGCGACTTCGACAACGCGTATCACGGCCGTACGGGTCCGATCACCGTACGGCGCCATCACCCTGAACGCACCTCGCCGTTCATTGCCGCGGTCTGCCGCTCCCTCGTCGAGCGCGGTTACCCCGCGCGTGAGGACCAGAACGGCGAATGGCAGGATGGCGTGTTTCCCGCGGTCATTGCGACGACGGACAACGGCGAACGCATTCCTGCCTCTATCGCGTATCTGACACCCGAGGTCAGGCAGCGCCCGAACCTGAAGATCCTGACGGACACCGAAGTCGACGTGCTGCGCTTCGAAGGCGCCCGCGTCACGGGTGCGACGATCGTTCCGGCAGGTTCAGGAGGCGCGACACCGCAGACGCTTCAGGCGCGGCAGACGATCGTCTGTTGCGGCGGGATCCATTCGAGCGCGTTGCTCATGCGTAGCGGTATCGGGCCGGCCGCCGATCTGGCAAAGCTGGGCATCCAGGTCAACGCCGACCTGCCGGGTGTCGGCGCCAATCTGATGGAACATCCGTTGATCGCCGTGTCCACGTACCTTCCGCCGGAGTCGCGGATCAAGGACCTCAGCGAGCACCACGATCAGGCACTGTTGCGCTATTCATCGAACATCGGCAACGCACCGCCGGGTGACATGCACGTCGCGATGATCGGCCGCACCGCGTGGCATGCGGTCGGACAACGGATGGGCACGCTATTGATCTGGGTCAACAAGTCGTATTCGCGCGGCAGCGTCAAGCTGCGCTCGGCTGACTATCGCGTCGAGCCCGAGGTGGATTTCAAGCTGCTGTCCGATCCGCGCGATTTCGACCGGCTCAAGGACGGCTTCCGTCGCGCCGCCGATATCCTTCGGCATCCATCGCTCGACGGCGTGCGGGGCCCGGTCTTTCCGACGAGCTATTCGGAACGCGTGCGCAAGGTGTCCGCGCCCGGCACGTTCAACACGATCCAGATGAATACGTTTGGCGCCATGCTCGATCACGCGGGCTCGAAGGTCGACGCGTTGATCCATACCGTCATCACGCTCGGGTTGCGTATCGAGGATCTGCTCGCCGACGATGCCAAGCTCAGCGAGTTCGTCGGCAACGGCGTTGCCGGCGTGTGGCATGCGTCGGGCACCTGCCGCATGGGCGCAGCCGACGACCCGATGGCCGTGACCGACGGTGCGGGTCGCGTGCGCGGCGTGCCGGGATTGCGGGTCTGCGATTCGTCGATCATGCCGACGATTCCGCGCGCCAACACCAATATGCCGACGCTGATGCTGACCGAGCGGATCGCCGATCTGATCAAGGAAGAAGCGCGGGCTGGCGTAACGGAATCGGGCAGCGCAGTACCCGCGCATTAAGAAGGTCGGGGCGTGCCAGGCTCAGCTTGATTCAAGCACGGGCCGCGCACGCCGCCGATATTTCTGGCGAAACGAGTTGAGCGCGTCGGCATAGACCGCCATGTACTCGTCGGTCACACGTCGCACCGAAAACTTCTCGATGTCCTCGCGCCCGCGTTGCGCGTAGTCATTGCGCAGTGCATCGTTCGCGAGCAACGAGCCGATCGCTTCGGCAAGCTTCTCCGGAGCGCGGGCGGGAACCAGCAACCCCGCTCGGCCGTGGTCCAGCATTTCCGGAATGCCGTCGACATTCGTCGCCACGATCGCGCATCCGGCCTCGCGTGCCTCAGAAAGCACGAGCCCGGCAGGCTCTCTGTGTGACGCCAGCACGAACACATCCGTCTGCGCGAGCCACGGCGAGGGGTTGGGCACGAAGCCCGTAAAGTGCACGCGCTCCCCGACTTGAAGCTCCTTCGCGAGGGCCGCCAGCGCATCTCTGTCCGGTCCCCCGCCGACGATGTAGAGCGAGGCATCGGCGTGTGCCGTACCGAGCTGCGCAAACGCGCGTACCAGGTCCTGAATGCCCTTGCGTTCATACAAGCCCGCGATCGTCACGATCGAAGGACGGCTGACGGCAGGCAAAGCCTGCGCCGCCACGTCGGCAGAACTCTCGAGGCGCGGCGTGCCGAGCGTGCCGTTGAGGACCGTGCACATGCGCCCTGCGGGAACGCCGCGCCGGATCATCGCCATCTCGACCGCTTTGGTCACGGCGACGACGCGATCACCGAACCGCATCAGGCTCGCGCTGCGCTGGAATTCGTTATGCACGGTCGTGACGAGCGCGAAGCGTCGCCGCCACGTGCCGAAGCGCGCGATCATCGTGCCCGTCATCATGTGGGCGTGGACGACGTCCGGGTCGAACTCGCGCAGCAGGCGATTCAGGCCCCGGACCATCTTCGGCATTTTGAGGGGATCCCGCGATTGATCGAGCAGGACATGGCGCACGCCATGCTGCGCCAGAAGCGGCTCAAAGCTGCCGCCCGACGACGCGACCACGACTTCGTGGCCCGCGTCAGCTTGCGTGCACGCCAGATCGACCATCACGTTGACGATTCCGTTACCGATTCGCTCGACGTGATTGGCGAGGTGAACAATTCTCATGGATTCTCCGAACCATCGGCCGACGCGGAGGTGCCCCGCCCATGGGGAAACCGCCGGCATTTCGCCGTCTATCCATGCTATGGGGTTATCCCTGCCGGGACTGTGCGGTGGCGCGCGCTGACTGAGGGTCAAACGCTGGTAAGTCGTTCGCGTTTCGCGCGCGAGCCGGCAAGAACTGCCGGGCTTTGGGAGTGTTTGAGAGAAATTGCTCGGGAAATCGCTTTGTTCTCAATGGCGGGGTGACACCGGCCATCGAGAACATCGCCCCGGGTTATCCGACTCGCGTCGGTCGGCGCTGCAGGAACCAGGGCGAGCGAAGACGCGTTAAAACCACTGAGCGTCGTCGAGGAAGTCGGGATCCGCGTCGCGCGACGTAGCGACAGCCTGTTCGTATGTCGTGTAGCAGAGCGCGGTGCCCGGCATGCGCATCGTGCCATCCGAATGGGAGAGGAAACGCTTGAGCAAAGCGAGGCGCGGATCGCTGTCGTCGCGATGGATATCGACATAAATCTGGCCGCGATAGGTGCCGTCGTCGCCCGATTCACTAAACGAGCGGCACGACTTCCAGGGAATGTCATTGGCCTCGAGCCAATCGACGAGTTGCCGGCGCTGCGGGAGGCTGCGCCAGTCATCGCGTTCGAGCGCCTGCAGGGTAATCCTGTGTCCTTCCTGGATCACCTTCTCGAAAGAGATAAACAAGACATCACGTCCAACGAGTCTCGCGATTGCGTCGATCGCCTGAATCTCATCGTCTGCCATATTCATGACGTTTCCTGTGCGCCTTTTACTTTTTATGGGTAGGTGGTCTCAATCCCGGGAGAATCATGCCTCAATCATCATGAGAATTAAAGGCGTGAGGAAAAAAACAAATCGAAGAATCCCAGATAACGGCAGCGCTGCGGTCGCACAAATTCACCCGCGCCTCATTCGCGCGTGGGCCTGTCTGCGCTTGCCTTCGGGTCGCCCGAATGTCCGGCCGATTGCGTCAAAACAGAAAACCCGCGTAGAATCGCCGACTGCGCGGGCGTCGTATAACGGCTATTACCCTAGCTTCCCAAGCTAGAGACGTGGGTTCGACTCCCATCGCCCGCTCCAGTCTTCTGTTCCCAGCCGTCTCCGGGCAATTCCAGATCAAAGGTTTAAGACCTTTCCCGGACAGTGCGCAGCTTCGCACTGCCGTGACGGGCACCGAGGAATTACTGGGGCCGCCCTGCATTGATCCACCGCTCGACGTCCACCGAACGCAACCAATAGCGAGTCGCTTTGTAGACGTCGAGCATGTGTATCGCCTCGGCAAACATCGGGCGGAACAATGCCGCGTCCTCCGGGGAAAGCTTGAGCGCGTCAACAGCCTGATCAAAAGTCCGCGCGTCCGCGACAACGCTTCTCACTGCAAACTTCAAATCTTCTCGAAAACGCTCTCGCACGGGGTCCGGCCGCCAGCTTTTCAGCGCGGCAGAATATTTTCCGATGGAACGGCGATAGGCGTCCTCGAACAATTCGACGGCCAGCGACACGTCGCGGCATTCGTAGACACCGATCATGGCGAGCGCGTATTCGTTCGCATCGACTTCGAGAAAGGACAACGGTGCAGCGTTGTACAGCATCAACGGTATGTTTGCCGCCAGACGACTCGTCCGTTTGTTTCCGTCTTCGAATGCCTGCAGATACGCGATGTTGACCAGCAAAAAGAATGCGGCTTCAACCGGATTTTTGATTGCGCCGGCCTTTGCCACAATGTGTCCGAACATCTCCTCGAGCAGCGAAGGAATATGTGTCGGCACATATGTCGAATGGCTGATGCTAACAACTTGCTGGCGTATGCAGCCCAAAGCCGCCGTGTTCTCCAACAACCCGTCCATCAGCACGTGGTGCAAATTGCGCGCCAGCATCGTCGTCAGTCCGTGCATCGGCACGCTTTCGACCAGGAACTCGATGGCGTCTTTGTGGTTCAGCAGCATGATCGAGTCAAGGTCATCGCCGCGCCGGCGGCTCTCGAACAGCTCTTTCGTGCCAGGCAACGTATAGCTGTTGCCTTCGAGACGCGACGACGACCAGGAGAGATCGATCAACAACGGTTCGAGTACTTTCCGTGCGTACGTCCCAGCGGGTTGCTGTCCTTTCATCGTGCCGAGCGACATCAGCTCCTCGGCAAGGGACGCCGGCAACAAGCTGCTGTAGTTGGGTATGTAGTTGTCGACGAACTCTCGTTGATAGCTCACACGCTTACGCGTCAACAATGGTCTGGCGAGGTGCTCGCGTAACACAGCGCTATCACCTTGCCACGGCGAACGTGGCTGCTCGGCGAGCCATACCGGTTGCACAAAGCGTGAGTAAAGGTCATAAGCTGCACCGGAGCGCCCACGCTCACCGCCCTCTAAAGAGGTAGTTGGGCTGCCGTATGTTGATGCCTCGGCATCGGACGTTGCGAGGAGATCTGTTGTCGCATCCATTTTCGCGCCTCAAAAGTATTTCCAGACCAGCGACGTTAGCTGGCAGAAACGCTTTTGGGGAGCGTCTTTGAGGTCGCGCAAGCGGTCTTGATCGGTTTGTGCAAAGACTGAGGCGCTAGCAGATTCGACCCACCGACTTGATGAAGCAGAAGGTCCGAAGGTATCGTGCCGTATCCCCTATCGGACATGTCCCATGGCTCAGTCGGATCTTTCATCCGTAACGCGCGAGATCACACTGCGAAGTGCAACTGCGGCGGATGCATTCGATATCGCGTCGATACATGTTCGCGCGTGGCAAGCAGCGTATCGAGGCCTTGTCCCTGATGCGTACCTAGCGTCGCTTTCTATCGAGAAGCGGCACGCGTACTGGAGCGAGGTCTTGTCCAATCCGCTGCAGGACGCAACGAAACTCACAACGACAGTCGCCATCGAGCACGACCGGGTTGTCGGGTGGGTCGCTACCTCGGCCTCGAGAGACAAAGACAATGGCGCGGGGTGGGGCGAAATCCAGGCGATCTATCTCGAACCCTCTGTTCGCCGACAAGGCATCGGATCGCGTCTGACGCGCGAAGCGCTGACGGCCCTGGCTACCGCCGGCTACACCCACGCTTCACTGTGGGTGCTCAGCGAAAACACAGCCGCCCGCCTGTTCTACGAACGCATGGGCCTTGCCGCCGAGCAAGCATCGCAAAAGACTTTCAAGCTCGGCGAAGCGGAGCTGAGCGAAATCCGTTACGCCATCGCTCTGACGGGCTAACGCACTCGACGGCCACAAAACGTAGCCAAAAAGGCTACGATCGTCGCAATTGAGCTACGACTTGCGCCGTCCCGGCAGATCGTTCGGGCATAAACGATCTGCATTGCTCATTCGGAAGCACGCTCACTGCGACCACGACGCGAGCACGTGGCCTTTCACGCCTAAACTACCGGCACGCTTGTGCGCTCCATGAACTTTGGCTCTTGTCGCCACTGCGTGGCCTGTTCGAACGCATAGCCGAAACCGAGCAAGCGGGCTTCGCTCCATGCGGGGCCGACGAATGACAGGCCGACGGGCAAGCCGCGGACGAGGCCGGCGGGTACGGTCAGGTGCGGGTAGCCCGCCACCGCCGCGGGTGTCGAAAAACCCCCGCCGCCGCTGTCGCCGTTGATGAAGTCGGTGAGCCAGGCGGTGCCGCCTGTCGGTGCGACGATTGCGTCGAGGTGGTTGTCGGCCATGACTTTGTCGAGGCCCTCATCGCGCGACGCTGTGCGACACGTAGCGAGTGCCTTCACATAGACGTCGCTATCGAGCCCGCCCAACGCCTGCGCCTGCAGAAATAGCTCTTGTCCGAAGTAAGGCATCTCGGTGGTGCGATGCGCGTCGTTGAACGCGATGACGTCCGCCAGATTGCGGACCCTGGCATGGGGTGCGAACGTGTCGAGCCACACAGCCAAATCATGCTTGAACTCGTGCAGCATGACAGCCAGCTCTTCGTTGTCGTACGTGATCTTCGGCAAGTCGACCGGGTCGACCACGTCGGCACCGAGCGCTTTCAGTTGCGCGATCGCTCGCTCGATCTGTGCATCGACTTCGTCATGCCCTGAAAAGTAGTTGCGCGCGACACCGATCCGCGCGCCACGCAACGCGTTCGCATCGAGTGCGGCAAGGTAATCAGTGGGCAACGGTGCGTCATGGGTCGCCGAGTCGTTCGCATCCTTCGCCGAAATCACCGACATCAGCACCGCCGCATCGCGCACGGTGCGTACGATGGGGCCCGCTGTGTCTTGCGTGCGCGAAATCGGAATGATGCCGTCACGACTCACGCGTCCGACGGTCGGCTTCAGGCCGACCAGCCCGTTGATCGAAGCCGGGGAAGTAATCGACCCGTCGGTCTCCGTGCCAATCGCCATCGCGGTCAGCCCGGCCGCAACGGCAGCTGCCGACCCTGAACTCGAACCGCTTGTCGTGCGGTCGAGCGCATAGGGGTTGCGTGTCAGGCCACCGACACCGCTCCAGCCACTCGTCGAACGTGTCGAACGGATATTGGCCCACTCCGACAGGTTGGTCTTGCCGACGATCACTGCGCCGGCCTCGCGCAGACGCTGAACCAGAAACGAATCGCGCTTCGCGCTGATTTTGTCGAGCGCGAGCGAGCCTGCGTTCGTTGCCATCCGATCGCCCGTCGCGATGTTGCCCTTGATCGCCACGGTTACCCCATGCAGCGGCCCTCGAACCTTTCCGGCCTTGCGCTCGGCATCGAGCGTGCCGGCAATCGACATCGCGTCAGGATTCAGTTCGAGCATGCTGCGAACCTGCGGCCCGGCGCGATCGATGTCCGCAATCCGCTTGAGGTAGTACTGAAGCGCTTCGGTCGCGCTCGTGGACGCGGTCGGTGTTCCGACCACCGGCTCAGTGGCCGCTGAGGCCGACGCAGCAGGCGACGCCGACAACGCGCTGCGCGACGACACCATCGAAGCAATCACACCCATCGAAGCAAAGAAACGACGTCGCTGCATAGCGTCCACACAGGGCCAGTATTTAAAGTTGCGCGAGCATACCTCGACAATAGATCGCGCGACAGCGAAGAGACGGACCGCCGCGCCAGCGCAAGCCTCACTAAGAACCCGAACGTCGATAGCATTCGCCTTGACGCGCAAATGGCGCCCTAACTGCACTGGCTGGCCAGGACGCGTCGTCGCTAACGTCCTGCCGATCTCCAGCCGATTGGCCGCCCGGTATAATCCGCCCCATTCCGCCTGACTTCAACGCGCTTCAGATGCATCCCGATACGCCCGACACCCCCGAGAACGCCAAGCCCCAAGACAACGCACAGACCGAAGCCGGCCAGAGTTCGTCCGAATCGCAAGAAACCGGAGCGAACGCACCCGGCAGCGAAGTCCCGGAGCAGTTCCGCCGCCGCATTCGCAGCTTCGTCACGCGCGCAGGACGCGTATCGACGGGTCAACGTCGCGCACTCGATGAACTCGGCCCGCGCTTTGTGCTGCCGTTCGACGGTCAGCCGCTCGACTGGGAAAAGACGTTTGGCCGCATCGCCCCGCGCGTGCTCGAAATCGGCTTCGGCATGGGCGCGACGACGGCCGAGATCGCCGCGCGGCGTCCTGGCGACGATTTTCTGGGAATCGAGGTGCATGAGCCTGGCGTCGGCGCCCTGCTCAAGCTGATCGAAGAACAGCAGCTCACCAATATCCGGATCATCCAGCACGACGCCGTCGAAGTGATCGAACAGATGCTGCCCGAGAACAGTCTCGACGGCGTGCATATCTATTTCCCGGATCCGTGGCACAAGGCGCGCCATCACAAGCGCCGGCTGATTCAACCGGCGTTCGTCGCAACGCTCGCCTCACGCGTCAAGGCCGGCGGCTATATCCACCTCGCGACGGACTGGGAGAACTACGCCGAGCAAATGCTCGAAGTGCTGTCGGCCGATCCGTCGCTCAAGAACACGGCCTCCGACTACGCGCCACGCCCCGACTACCGTCCGGTGACCAAGTTCGAACGCCGCGGTCTCAAGCTCGGTCATGGCGTGTGGGATCTGCTGTTCAAGAAGGTATAAGACCCCGCAGCTCCCGTTCACGGGCGTTCAGGTAACGCCCGTCGAGCAGACATACCCCGCTACCCATCACACACACAGCCAATCGCACCTGAGCCACGCTTGGCCGCATACACTCGGCTGAAAACGCGACCGGTCGACGCTTACCACTCGACCACGCCCGCATACGCCGTCGCGAGAATGACGCCGCCGAACGCGATCCGATACCAGGCGAACGCGCGGAAATCGTGCGACGACACGAAGCGCATGAGCCACCTTACGCAGATCAGTCCGCTGACAAAAGCCGCAATCAGTCCGATGGCGAGCACGGCCGCGGAGTCACCCGTGAGTCCTGCACGCGCCTTGAGCAATTCGTAGAGCGTTGCCGCGAACAGCAGCGGGATCGCAACGTAGAACGAGAACTCGGTTGCGACCTTGCGATCAAGGCCAAACAGCATGCCGCCGATGATCGTCGCACCAGAGCGCGATGTCCCGGGAATCAACGCGAAGCACTGTGCAACGCCCACCTTGATCGCATCGACCGCGCTCATCTGATTGAGCGAAATCACGCGCGCGCCCGACCCCACAAGATTGTCGGCCTCCCTCTGCCGCGCCACGCGGCGGTTGCGATGCTCAACCAGCAGGATCACGAGCCCGCCGACAAACAACGCAATCGCGACAGGCACTGGCGCAAACAGATGCGCCTTGATGGCCTTGCCGAACAGCAAGCCAAGCAGCCCCGCCGGTATGCAAGCGAGCACGACATTGGCGACGAACCGGCGCGCCTCGGTGTGTGACGGCAAGTCGAGCACCGTACCGATCAGCTTGCGGCGGAACTCCCAGCACACGGCGAGAATGGCGCCGAGCTGGATCACGATATCGAAAAGATTGGCCGCGTCGCCCTGCATGCCGAGCAGATTACCCACGACGATCAGATGCCCGGTGCTCGACACCGGAATAAATTCGGTCAGTCCTTCGACAACGCCGAGGATCAATGCGGTGGCCTGCTCGGGCAGCAACATGAAGTCGTCCTGTGAAGTTGAGACAAGGTTTGTGGATCGCCGGGAAGGCTTACGCACCGAACAATGCAGGGAGATGGCTTAAGCCTTGCTGAGTCGCAAGCAGGCCGCGTCGAAGCAACACGTCGCATCAAGCAACACGTCGCCTCAGGCAACAGCCAAGCTTCGCGGTCTGAGCGTCTGCACAACGCCTGCCCCGATCAATCAGCGTGGCTCGCCTGCGTGCTTCAATCACACCTGCAAGCTTCGCACGCGCAGAAAACCTACTGCGTACGCTGCACGATCTCGACCTTGATGCCGTTCTTGAGCACCGTGATCGTGCCGGGCTCGAACTGCGCCCCTGCGAACGTCAGCTGATCCGGCTTGAACGTATAGATCGGATAGTTATTGAGCAACTGCTGCGCGGCCACGGCGAGCGCGGCATCGATCTGCTGTTTGTACTGCTCGGCCGACGCGTCAAACTCACTGCGTTCAACCTGAGGATCCTTGAGCTGCACCGACAGGGTCGGCGCGTCGTAAGCCAGTTGCGTGTTCAACGTCAACGAACCGTTGACCGGCTGATTCAGGAACGGGCTCGTCAGCGCAACGTTGGCGCTGACCGCGACACGATTCGCGTCGGGCTCGAACCCGATGGCCGGGTTGGTCAGCGCGAGGTCGAACACCTGCGCGAGCGCGCGGTGATACGGAAACTTGCGCGCCACGGCGCCGTACACCTGATCACGCGAAAACGTGTAGTGGTCGGGGATGAACGGAAACATCGGCGAGGCGACGGCCAGGCGAAGCCCGGCGCCAGGCACAACGCCTGCGGCAAGCACCGCGGCCGCGCCGGTCAGCGTGCCAAGCAGGAAACGGCGGCGAGCCAGCGCGTGGTCATCATCGCTTAACTGGATTCTTCGTGGCGTCAAACTACACTCCAGACATCAGTACAGGGGAGCAGCCTACAGCAAGCGGCCTGCGGGTACGACCGGGCCGTCAAGCAATAGTTGCACCCACTGTTCCGACTGGCCATGCGCGATTTGCTACAATCTCGCCCGATCCTTCTGCGATTTCACTTCAGCCATCATCATGAACACCGAACAAGCGCGCTTCAACATGATCGAACAGCAAATCCGGCCGTGGGACGTGCTGGACCAGGATGTGCTGAACCTGTTGTCGATCGTCAAGCGCGAAAATTTCGTGCCTGCCGCCTACAAGAACCTCGCGTTCGCCGACCTCGAGATTCCGCTGCCCGCTGGCCAGAAGATGCTCCAGCCGCGCCTCGAGGCCCGCATTCTGCAGGAACTCGGCATCAAGAAGCACGAATCCGTGCTTGAAATCGGTGCCGGCTCGGGCTACATGTCCGCGCTGCTCGCACACCGCGGCCGCCACGTGCTTGCCGTCGATATCAAGCCGGAACTCGTCGCGCTGTCGCGTGAGAACGTTTCGCAAAATGGCGTGACGAACGTGGAAGTCGTCGAGGGCGATGCCGCACGCGGCTGGTCCAACGGCGCGCCGTTCGACGTGATCGTCGTTTCTGGCGGTCTGCCGGTGCTGCCGCAGGATCTGCTGGGCCAACTGAAGGTCGGTGGCCGCCTCGCTGCGTTCGTCGGCGTGCTGCCCGTTCAGAAGGCGCAGATCATCACGCGCGTCGGCGAAACCGAGTACAAGATCGACGACGTGTTCGAAACGTATGTCGAGCCGCTGATCAACGCGGTCCAGCCGCCGCAATTCAAGTTCTGACCATGCAACAGATTTCGCCGCAAGGGCTCGCCGAATGGCTGGCCGAAGCTGAAAGCAGTGCCGCACGCAAAGAGCCCGTGTTGCTCGACGTGCGCGAACCGTGGGAACTCGAACTCGCGAAGATCACCGGTTCGGTCACGATCCCGCTGCGCGAGATTCCGGCGCGCACCGGCGAGCTCGACGAAGACGCACCGATCGTCTGCATCTGCCACCACGGCGGACGCAGCGCGCAGGCCGCGATGTTCCTCGAGTCGCGCGGTTTCAAGAACGTCTACAACCTGCAAACGGGTGTCGACGGCTGGGCGCGTCAGATCGACCCGGAGATGAAGACGTATTGAGAATGGCCGGTGCACGCGGCGACGCGCGCACCGCGTTTCTCACGAATCGCTAAACAGATTCGCAAGAAGGCTTCATGCAATAAAAAAGGCGCTTCGTCGAAACGAAGCGCCTTTTTTGTTTCCCACGAGCGGACGACCCGGTCGCCTTGTCACCCGAATGCACGCGAGCCGGCGAACACTGCAGAGTGGTAACCGCAGCGCCGCCGTCACCGTATCTGCGCCAGCGCCATCCGGCATGCAGACGTCAGACACCGACGTCCGCACGCCCCGCCATCAAGCCGTTTCCTTGAGCGCCTCAGCCACCGTGCCGAACAGATGATCGATCTGCTGTTCGTCGACGATCAGCGGCGGCGAGAACGCCAGGATGTCGCCCGTGCAGCGCACGAGCACGCCCTTCTGGAAGCACTTGAGGAACACATCGAAACCGCGCGCGCCCGGCTTGCCGTCGCGTGGCTTCAGCTCGATGCCGCCGACCAGGCCCAGGTTGCGGATATCGAGCACGTGCGGCGCATCGCGCAGCGCGTGAATGGCCTTCTCGAAGTGCGGCGCCATCTTTGCCGCGCGCTCGAACAGCTTTTCGTTCTCATACACATCCATGGTCGCGACGGCCGCGGCAGCGGCAAGCGGATGGCCCGAATACGTATAGCCGTGGAAAAACTCGATGCCAGCGGCAGCGCCGTCGACGATCGCGTCGTGAATGCTTTGCTTGACCGCGACCGCACCCATCGGCACCGTGGCATTGTTCGTGCCCTTGGCCATCGTGATCAGGTCGGGCGTCACGCCGAAGAATTGCGAAGCGAACGGCGCACCGAGACGGCCCCAGCCCGTGATAACTTCGTCGAAAATCAGCAGGATGCCGTGCTTGTCGCAGATCTCGCGCAGACGCTGCAGATAACCTTGCGGCGGCACCAGCACACCCGCCGAGCCCGCGAGCGGCTCGACGATGACCGCGGCAATCGTCGACGCATCATGCAGGGCGACACGACGCTCAAGATCGTCCGCCAGATGCGCGCCCCAGGCCGGCTGGCCCTTCGAGAATGCCTGCTCCTTCAGATTGAAGGTCTGCGGCAGATGATCGACCGACGGCAGCAGCTGGCCCGAGTACGCCTTGCGGTTCGGCCCGAGGCCGCCCACCGAAATGCCGCCAAAGCCCACGCCGTGATATCCACGCTCGCGCCCGATGAACCGCGTGCGCTGGCCTTCGCCACGCGCACGGTGATACGCCAGCGCGATCTTGAGCGCCGAGTCCACCGCCTCTGAACCCGAGTTTGCAAAGAAGATCTTCTTGAGATCGCCCGGCGTGTGCGCCGCGATCCGCGTCGCAGCCTCGAACGCTTTCGGGTGCCCCATCTGGAATGTCGGCGCGAATTCCATCTGCTCGACCTGCGCCTTGACCGCCTCCACGATCTCCGTACGGCAATGGCCCGCATTCACGCACCAGAGGCCCGCCGTGCCGTCGAGAATCTCGCGGCCGTCATCCGTGCGGTAGTACATGCCTTTGGCCGAGACAAGCAGGCGCGGTGCCTCCTTGAACTGGCGGTTGTTGGTGAACGGCATCCAGAAGGCCGACAAGTCGACCGCACTACCCGCTTCGCGCATATTCATAGGGAGTCTCCTTCGATAGTCACCGTGAGTCTATTCACTGTCGACCAATACAGACAGCAGCATTTGTCGTGTTCAGCACAAAACTGTAGTGGCGTCCGTTGCATAACTGTACTGAAAGACTCGAAAGAATTCTGCGCACCACGTGCGCGCATCGTCCCTGCGACGGTGAGTTCCGCGTCGCACCATCACCGTGCAAGTACCGCACCAAGTCCGGCCCGACAGGCCACGCACGCCTCGTAGCGACTCATACCAACTTGCATACAACCCGCGCCGCTACTGCGTGACACGCGAATGGCACACCCCTTGCATTAACCGCCGCGCAAGACATCTGCATCAACGTGCGCCCGCTTCACCCAGTAACACCACCGCACACGCCACTCACCTGGACTACAAGAAGGGACGATGATGAACAGACGCAATCTTCTCAAGCTCGGCTCGCTCGCCGGTGCTGCTGCCCTCGCCGGCAAGACCCCGCTCGCGTTTGCGGCCGACAAGGAGCCGATCAAGGTCGGTGTGCTCCACTCGCTGTCGGGCACCATGGCCATCTCCGAGACGTCGCTGAAGGACACGGCACTCATGACGTTCGCCCAGATCAACGCTGCGGGCGGCGTGATGGGCCGCCCGATCGAGCCGGTCGTCGTCGACCCGGCTTCGAACTGGCCGCTGTTCGCCGAAAAGTCGCGCCAATTGCTCACGCAGGACAAGGTCGCCTGCGTGTTCGGCTGCTGGACGTCGGTGTCGCGCAAGTCGGTGCTGCCGGTGTTCGAAGAACTCAACGGCCTGCTGTTCTACCCCGTGCAGTACGAAGGCGAGGAAATGTCGCGCAACGTGTTCTACACGGGTGCAGCACCGAACCAGCAAGCCATCCCGGCGACGGAATACCTGATGAGCGCGGAAGGCGGTGGCGCCAAGCGCTTCTTCCTGCTCGGCACGGACTATGTCTATCCGCGCACGACGAACAAGATCCTGCGCGCGTTCCTGGTCTCGAAGGGCGTCAAGGAAGCCGATATTCAAGAGGTCTACACGCCGTTCGGTCATAGCGACTATCAAACCATCGTTGCCAACATCAAGACGTTCTCGCAAGGCGGCAAGACCTGCGTGATCTCGACGGTCAATGGCGACTCGAACGTGCCCTTCTACAAGGAACTCGGCAACGCGGGCCTCAAGGCCACCGACGTTCCGGTCGTCGCCTTCTCGGTTGGCGAAGAGGAACTGCGCGGCATCGACACGAAGCCGCTCGTGGGCAACCTCGCGGCATGGAACTACTTCATGTCGCTCAAGAACCCCGAGAACACGAAGTTCAAGGCGATGTTTGCCGAATGGGTCAAGAAGAACAACCTGCCCGGCGGCGACAAGCGCGTGACGAACGATCCGATGGAAGCCACCTTCGTCGGCATCCATATGTGGAAGCAGGCTGTCGAGAAGGCGCAAAGCACCGACGTCGACAAGGTTCGCACCGCGATGATCGGCCAGACGTTCGATGCACCGAGCGGCTTCAAGCTCGAGATGGACGGCAATCACCACCTGCACAAGCCCGTGATGATCGGCGAAGTGCGTGCGGACGGTCAGTTCAATGTCGTGTGGCGTACCAAGACGGCCGTGCGTGCACAGCCGTGGAGCCAGTACATCCCGGGCGACGAGAAGAAGCCTGATACGGTCGCTTCGGCCACGCCGGCTCACGTCAGCGTCGCATAACGAACGCTTCGATGGAGGATCGGGCGCGGGCCTTCAAAGGACCGCGCGCGTGGCGCAGCCTCGACTCGCGCGGGGCTGCGCGAAGCGTTCCTCGAAGCCCGTCATGACCGGAGCATTGCGCGTATCCCGTCGCCATGCTCAGGCGATACCCGGACGACGGACGATTGAAGCTTGGGAGCCGCATTCCTGAGCTGCATTTCCGAGCTGCATTTCTTAGCTGCACTACCCGCCGCACTACCGAGCGCTGACACCATGCCTCGTTTAACTTCTTCCCTGCTGAACGCACTCTCCGCGCTTGTGTTACTCACAGGCATGGCGCTGAGTCCGCTCGCCTCTGCCCTGAGCGCCGATGACGTCAAGCCGCTTGGCGGCGATGACTTCGACGCGAAGTCCGCGGCGATCGACAAACTCATTTCGAACAACGACGCGCCTTCGCTCGCCGTGCTCAAAGCACTGTCCGAAGACAGCGTGGCCGCGACCGACGCGGGCGACGTCGTCATCATGGATGGCGACGCATACAAGGACCCGGTTACGGGTCAACCCGTCAAAGCCGACAACCCCCAGCCCGTCACGCTGAACAACCTGCTGCGTGCGCGCGTCGCAGGCTCTTTGTCAGCGCTGCAGCTGAACTCACCCGACATCGAAGTTCGTCGACAAGCCATCAACGCGCTGCTCAAGGAACCGAACGAATCGTTCAAGCCGCTGATCGATGCCGCGCGCGCCAAGGAGACGGATGCCGGACTCAAGCACAAGCTCGACACGCTATGGGCGATGACAGCGCTGCACAATCCTGACGCCGCCAAACGCCTTGAAGCCGTGCAGCTCGTGGCCGCCCGTCACGATCTGGAAATGAACGAGCTGCTGTTACCGATCGTTGCGAAGAAACCCGACGGCACCTTCGCCGAACCCGATGCGCAAGTGCGCGCCGCCGCGCAGGCCGGGCTCGATGCGCTGGCGACGATCCGCATGCGCGGCCAATTGATCGGCACGGTATTCGCCGGTGTGAGCCTCGGCAGCGTGCTGTTGCTTGCCGCCCTCGGCCTCGCAATCACCTATGGCCTGATCGGCGTGATCAATATGGCGCACGGCGAATTCCTGATGATCGGCGCTTATGCAACATATGCAACGCAGACCGTTATCGCACGCTACTCGCCGTCCATGATCGACTGGTATCCGCTCTTTGCGGTGCCTGCTGCCTTTATCGCCGCCGGTGTCGTCGGCATCGCGCTCGAGCGCCTGGTGTTGCGACATCTCTACGGTCGCCCGCTTGAGACCTTGCTGACAACGTTCGGCGTCAGCCTGATCCTGATTCAAGCCGTGCGCATGCTGTTCGGTGCGCAAAACGTTCAGGTTTCGAACCCGTCGTGGATGAGCGGCGGCGTGACGATCATGCAGGACGTGATCCTGCCGTACAACCGCATCGTGATCCTGTTGTTCTCCGTCGCCGTGATTGCCATCGCATGGGCCGTGCTCAACAAGACCCGTCTGGGCCTGTTCGTGCGCGCCGTGACGCAGAACCGGCGCATGGCAGCGTGCGTCGGCGTGAAGACCGCACTGGTCGACAGCTATGCGTTCGCCTTCGGTGCAGGCATCGCCGGCCTCGGCGGCTGTGCCCTCGCGCAGATCGGCAATGTCGGCCCCGACCTGGGGCAGAACTACATCATCGACTCGTTTATGGCGGTGGTGCTCGGAGGCGTCGGTCAGCTGGCCGGCACCGTGATTGGTGCATTCGGTCTCGGCGTGATCAGCAAGCTCATCGAACCGTTCTGGGGCGCGGTGCTCGCGAAAATCGCGGTGCTCGTGCTGATCGTGCTGTTCATTCAAAAGCGGCCGCAGGGGATGTTTGCCCTGAAGGGCCGCAGTGCGGAGGTCTGATATGACAACGGTGACACAAGGCGCGGGCAACACCGCGGCGCCTGCATCGGCGTCAACCGTGACGCCGTCCGCCGGTGCCGATGCGCAGCGCCAGCCGATGATTCCCGCCAGTGGTGCTCATGGTGCGACCCCGGGCATGCCGTTTCGCCTCGCGCTGCCCGAACGGCAACCCCTGCTCGGCAAAGCCGGCTGGAGTTTGCTGATCGCGATCGTGCTCGTCGTGGGCATTGGCGTGCCGCTGCTTTCTCTGGTCGTGCCTGAGACCAGTCCGACGCATCTCTCAGCGTATTCGCTCACGCTGATCGGAAAGCTCATGTGCTACGCGATCGGGGCGATGGCGCTCGACCTCGTCTGGGGCTATTGCGGCATTCTGAGCCTCGGTCATAGCCTGTTCTTCGCGCTCGGTGGCTACGCGATGGGCATGTATCTGATGCGAGAGATCGGCCACGAGGGCAAGTACGGGAGCGACTTGCCCGACTTCATGGTGTTCCTCGACTGGCACAAGCTGCCCTGGTACTGGGAAGGCACGCAGCATTTCTGGTGGGCGCTCGCGCTCGTGATCTTCGTACCGGCCATCATCGCGTGGGTGTTTGGGTTCTTCGCGTTCCGTTCGCGCGTCAAAGGCGTGTATCTGTCGATCATTACGCAGGCCATGACATTCGCGGCGATGCTGCTGTTCTTCCGTAACGAGACGGGCTTCGGCGGCAACAACGGCTTCACGGACTTCAAGCGCATCCTGGGCGCACCGATCACGCATCCGGGCACGCGTACGACGTTGTTCCTGCTGACGTTCGCAGTGCTCGTGCTGACCTTTATCGCGGGGCGTGCGATCGTATCGTCGAAGCTCGGACGTGTGGTCACGGCGATCCGCGACGGCGAATCGCGCCTGATGTTCCTCGGCTACAGCCCGCTTGCGTACAAACTGGCGATCTGGACGTTCTCCGCAGTGTTGTGCGGCATTGCCGGCGCACTCTACGTGCCGCAAGTCGGCATCATCAATCCATCGGAAATGTCGCCGGGCAATTCGATTGAAATGGCGATCTGGGTCGCTGTCGGCGGTCGCGGCACCCTGATCGGGCCGATCATCGGCGCGTTCGCGGTCAACGGCGCAAAGAGCTTCTTTACGGCGAACTTCCCTGAGTACTGGCTGTTCTTCCTGGGCCTGATCTTTGTGCTCGTGCCACTGCTGCTGCCGCGCGGCATCATGGGCATTCCCGCGTTGCTCGCGCGCAAGCGAGGTGAACAATGACACTCAAACCGCGCGAAGACTCATTTGACGCGACGCTCGACGACGCACTGCAGGGCAGCACCGCAGCGACGCTGACTGGCCTCGGCCACGTCGTCGATCCGACAAAGATCGACACCTCGCACGGTCCGATCCTCTATCTCGAGGATGTGACCGTAAGCTTCGACGGCTTTCGTGCGCTGAACAAGCTCACGTTGTCGATCGACACCGGTGAATTGCGTTGCGTGATCGGACCCAACGGCGCCGGCAAGACGACCATGATGGACGTCATCACGGGCAAGACGAAGCTCGATACGGGTTCCGCCTTTCTCGGGCAGACCACCGACCTCACTCGACTCAGCGAACCCGAGATCGCGATGAGCGGCATCGGTCGCAAGTTTCAGAAGCCGACCGTGTTCGAGCAGCATCCTGTGTGGGAGAACCTCGAACTTGCGATGCGTCTGCCGCATGAAGACAGTCGCGGCTGGCTGTCGTCGCTGCGCGCGCGTCTGACTGGCGATGCACGTGAACGCATCGAGAACACGCTATCGCTACTGCATCTCGAATCCGAAGCCTATCGTCTTGCGGGCGAACTTTCGCATGGACAGAAGCAGCGTCTCGAGATCGGCATGCTGTTGATGCAGCGGCCTCAGTTGCTCTTGCTCGACGAGCCCGCTGCCGGCATGACGGATGACGAAACCATGCAGCTTGCCGACCTGCTCAATCGCTTGCGTGGGTCGTGTTCGATGATGGTTGTCGAGCACGATATGGAGTTCGTCGCAGCGCTCGCGGGTGAGACCGGTCGAGTCACCGTCATGGCCGAAGGAAGTGTGCTCGCCGAAGGTACGCTCGACGCAGTCAAGCGCAACGAAACGGTGATCGAGTCGTACCTCGGACGATAAGCCACGCTCGACATGAGGGTGCGTGCCCAGCGGACACTTGACGTGCCACTTGCTTATCGCACGCAGTACGATCCCGACAAGAAGGAATGTAAGACATGCTACAGATCGATGCGTTGAACCAGTACTACGGCGGCAGTCACATTCTGCGCAACGTGACGATGACCGCGCCCGACGGCAAGCTCACCGTGCTGCTCGGCCGCAACGGCGTCGGCAAGACCACGCTGTTGCGCTGCCTGATGGGCGTCGTGCCGACGAAGACCGGTCAGGTCAAATGGCGCGAGCAGGCACTGGGTGGTCTGCCGCCTTACGCACGTGTTTCGAAAGGCCTGGCCTACGTGCCACAGGGACGCGATATCTTCCCGCGCCTGACTGTCGAAGAGAACCTGATCGTCGGGGCTGCGAGCCTGCCCAAGCGCGTAAAGAGCGTGCCGGAGCGGATCTATGAGTTGTTCCCTGTGCTCAAGGACATGCGTGCGCGGCGAGGTGGTGACCTGTCGGGTGGTCAGCAACAGCAGCTGGCCATCGGCCGCGCGTTGATGAGCGATCCGCAGTTGCTGATTCTCGATGAGCCGACTGAAGGCATTCAACCTTCGATCATCCGAGACATTGGCCACACCTTGCGCCGCCTCGTCGACGAAGACGGGCTCACGGTGTTGCTCGTCGAGCAGTACTACGATTTCGCACGCGAGCTCGCCGACCAATACTGGGTCATGAGCCGCGGCGAAATCGTCGCGGGGGGTGCGGGTAGTGAGATGGACAGTGCCGGCGTGCGAGAATTGATCGCCGTGTGATGCCAAAAAGCTGAATCGGTGGTGCACTCAGTGAGGATTATTCCGACACGAACGCACCGTCATCCTGACATCTTGCTCCAACATCCTACGCGCGCAGAGCCGCGTTCTCACGCCGCCCGCGCTCCTGTCTCACATACAACCGTGCCTTAAATTTCTACGATCAGGGTCCATTTCGCGACTCTGAATTTCCATGCGCGTAACGCATTCCTTCTGAGTTTTGGGTCGCGAAGATCATTCCCTTGACGGAATATTTCGGATGACCCTAAGATGGCAACTGACGTCGAACACACAGAGGCATTTGAGCAGTGGTGGAATTCGCTCGACCACGATGCGCAAGATTCCGTCCGTTTGGTCGCGAAGCTGCTCAGAGAGTTAGGCACAAAGCTCGGCGACCCGTACTCATCGCAGATCCGCTCATCAAGGCACGGTCGAATGCGGGAACTACGCATCAAACATCGAGGGCATCCCTTCAGAGTGCTGTATGCCTTCGATCCGCGTCGCGTTGCGGTCTTGCTCTTCGGGGGAGACAAGACATCGAAAGGCGATCGATGGTATGAGAAAGCCGTTCCGGCCGCGGATAGGCTCTACGATGAACATCTCGCTGCTCTTGAAGACAAGAAAAGCGAGCGCGTAAAGTTACACAAGAGGTGATGGGAATGACTCGTAAATTTAGCGACCTCGAAGCGAAGATGAGCCCCGAGCGTTTGGCGGCGACTGACGCGCTGGCTAAGGAAATCATCGCCGAGATGAACCTAGCCAACATGCGCCAGAGTCGTGGGTTGTCTCAATCAGACATCGCTGACGCGCTCGACGTGCACCAGCCAGCCATTGCCAAGATCGAGCAGCGGTCCGACATGCATGTGTCGACGCTTCGGAATTACATCGAAGCAATGGGCGGAAAGCTTCTGCTTTATGCGCTTTTGCCGGACGGGATCACGAAGATCACCTTTGACAACCTAGCAGCGGCGGGCCGCGAGAAGGCTCGCGTCACCAATCCAAAGCCTGCCAAGCAGCGGACAAAGACCGTAACCCAATCCAAACGGTCGCCGTCGACTCGGTCGACATCCCTATGCGAGGTCGATCGACCATCAAGAGCAATCGCACACCCGAAGGCCAAAGAATAGGGCGTTTGACGATCATCTTGGACAGCTCGGCAACACGATGGCTGATGTCTCGCAAGCAGACTAGGGAGAAGAAGATGGGGCAAAAATATAGCGAGCTTCGCGCGGTGATTCCGGCCGAGCGGCGCGCCGCTGCCGAGGCAAAGGCCAAACAAATCGTAGCCGAAATACGACGCGATGAAGCAAACCATCGCATAGGAATACCTCACGTCGAATGTGACTCGACGACATTCGCGGAACAGAATCGCCCCTCACTCGCCGACTCACGTTGGCACGGGCGACTGGCTCTTGGCTTTGAGCGGCACGAGACCCGCACCACGCTCGTACACCGCAAGCACGAGGGTCCGCTGCGCGTGCAAAAGCCGCTCTATCCCGAAGGCGAGTCGGTCTGTCATACGGTGATCGTGCATCCGCCCGGCGGGGTCGCGGGGGGTGACGCACTGTCGATCGATATCGATGTAGGCGCAGGCGCGCATGCCCTGCTGACCACCCCCGGCGCAACGAAGTGGTACAAGGCAAACCAGCGACGTGCGAGTCAGGCGATCTCCATCACGCTCGGCGCCGGTGCGAAACTCGACTGGCTGCCTCAGAACAATCTGATCTTCAATCAGGCCGATGTCGCACTCGACTTCACGCTGACCGTCGCCGATGGCGCCACGGCGCTCGGCTGGGACGTCACCCAGCTCGGGCGTCAGGCGGCGGGAGAGCACTGGACTGACGCGGCCCTTCGCGCCGAATCCCGCATCGTAGGCGCCGATGGGCGTCTGCTTTGGTTCGAGCGTGCCGTGTTCGATTCGGCTTCGCCGCTCCGTGATGCGGCCCAGGCCCTCGCCGGTTATCCGGCATTTGGCACGATGTGGGCCGTGGGACCCGCCTGCACACCAGAGCTTGCCGAAACGATCGCGCCCTCACTGCCGTTCGACGATGCCGTCAAAGCCGGTGCAACATGCCTGCCGGGTAACGTAATGCTCATTCGCGTCGTCGCACATTCGATGGAAGTGCTCCAATCGACACTCATCGATTGCTGGCTCAAGCTGCGCCCCATCGTGCATGGTGTTGCCGCTCAGCCGCTGCGGATCTGGTCAACGTAGTTCGGGCGAGCGCCAGGGTCGCTCGCCCGACTGCACCACGAGCGCAACGCCTTTGGATCCTATGCCGCACTGCACGATCAATACCCGTGCAAAAACCTCAATAACATCTGCACCACAATATTGTTCTGCCCCATTCGGGTGATACGATCCCCGTTCTCCTACTTCTGCGTTGTGGTCCCGGACGATGAACCTCACGCCTCGCGAAAAAGACAAGCTGTTGATCTTCACGGCCGCCCTGCTCGCCGAACGGCGCAAGGCCCGCGGCCTCAAGCTCAATCATCCTGAAGCCGTGGCCTTTATCAGTGCCGCGCTGATGGAAGCTGCACGCGACGGCAGGACCGTCGCCGACGTCATGCATTACGGCACCACACTGCTCTCACGCGACGACGTGATGGAAGGCGTGCCCGAAATGATTCCCGACGTGCAAGTCGAGGCAACGTTCCCCGACGGCACCAAGCTCGTGACGGTCCATCACCCGATTCCCTGACGGAGCCTTCGATGATTCCCGGCGAACTGATCACCGACGACGGTGAGCATGAACTCAACGCAGGCCGCGAAACCACAACGGTAACCGTCGCGAATACAGGCGATCGCCCGGTTCAGGTCGGCTCGCATTTCCACTTTTACGAAGTGAACGCGGCGCTCGAGTTCGATCGCGAGAAAGCGCGTGGCTTTCGCCTGAACATCGCATCGGGCACCGCAGTGCGGTTCGAGCCCGGCCAGGAGCGCACCGTCGAACTCGTCGCGCTGGCGGGCGATCGTGTCGTCTACGGATTCCGCGGTCTTGTCATGGGCAAGCTCGACTAGCAGCGCGTCCCAACCCCTCCTAGGACATCCTGACCATGTCACTCAAGCTCGGCCGCCGCGCCTACGCGGAAATGTTCGGACCGACCACCGGCGACCGCCTGCGTCTCGCCGACACCGAGTTGCTGATCGAAATCGAACGCGACTTCACGATCTACGGCGAGGAGGTCAAGTTCGGCGGCGGCAAGGTGATCCGCGACGGCATGGGTCAGTCCCAGCGCACGGCAGGCGACGTGGTCGACACCGTAATCACGAATGCCGTGATCATTGATCACTGGGGCGTCGTCAAGGCTGACATTGGCCTCAAGAACGGACGCATCGCTGCGATCGGCAAGGCAGGCAACCCCGATATTCAGCCAGGCGTCACGATCCCGATCGGCGCCGCGACCGAAGTCATTGCGGGCGAAGGCAAGATCGTCACGGCAGGCGGCATCGATTCGCATATCCACTTCATCAGCCCGCAGCAGATTGACGAAGCACTCGCATCCGGTGTGACGACCATGCTTGGCGGCGGCACGGGCCCTGCAACGGGCACCAATGCGACGACCGTGACGCCGGGTCCGTGGCATCTCGAACGCATGCTTCAGGCCATTGACGGCTGGCCGATGAATATCGGACTGCTCGGCAAAGGCAACGTGAGCCAGCCGCAACCGCTCGTCGAACAGATTGCGGCGGGAGCGATCGGCCTCAAGCTTCACGAAGACTGGGGCACGACGCCCGCAGCGATCGATTGCTGCCTGTCGGTCGCCGACGACACCGACACGCAGGTCGCGATTCACACGGACACGCTCAACGAAGCAGGCTTTGTCGAAGCGACGATTGCCGCCTTCAAAGGCCGCACGATCCACACATATCACACCGAAGGCGCCGGCGGCGGACACGCGCCCGACATCATCAAGGTCGCGGGCGAATCGAACGTGTTGCCCTCGTCGACCAACCCGACGCGACCGTACACGGTCAACACGCTCGACGAACACCTCGACATGTTGATGGTCTGTCATCACCTCGATGCGTCGATCGCCGAAGACATCGCATTTGCCGAATCGCGTATTCGTCGCGAGACGATTGCGGCAGAAGACATCCTTCACGATCTCGGCGCGCTGTCGATGATCTCGTCGGACTCGCAGGCCATGGGCCGCGTCGGCGAAGTCATCATGCGCACGTGGCAGACCGCACACAAGATGAAGGTGCAGCGTGGCAGCCTCGAGGGCGATCCGTCGCGCCACGACAATGCACGCGTCAAGCGTTACGTGGCGAAGTACACGATCAATCCGGCCATCACGCATGGCATCGCGCATGAAGTCGGTTCGATCGAACCCGGCAAGTGGGCCGACCTCGTGTTCTGGGATCCGGCGTTCTTTGGCGTGAAGCCTGCGATGATCCTCAAGGGCGGCATGATCGCGATGGCGCAGATGGGCGATCCGAACGCATCAATCCCGACGCCGCAGCCCGTGCACTACCGAGAAATGTTCGCGACGCGCGGCGGCGCGCTTGGCCGGACGTCACTGACCTTTGTGTCGCAGATGGCATTCGATGCCCGAGTAGCCGATCGTTACGGTCTGGCCAAGCGTGTCGTGCCGGTCAAGAACTGCCGCAACGTGACCAAATCGGACATGATCCACAACGCGTGGCAGCCGAACATCACGGTCGACGCCGAGACCTATCAGGTCATCGCCGATGGCCAGTTGCTCACCTGCGAGCCGGCCGAGTCGCTGCCGCTCGCGCAGCGGTATTTCCTGTTTTGATGACGCCGGAGCATTTGACGTAAAAGGCGTACGATGCAGTCACCCTGAAACGGATGCTTGTGGGCTGAGCACGCTCAAGCCGCAGTCCCCAAGCGATTCCTGCACGCCTCCCGAGTGGTGACTATGCGAACCTTGAACAGACTTATTCCTCCCGGCACGCGCATCGCGAAGCCGCTGCTCGCGCGCGCCGAGGCGCTGACGCTGGCTTTTGACGAACGGCGCAAGAGCCGGTTTGCCACGAAGCTCAATTCGGGCGAAGAGGTCGGCGTCGTGCTGCCGCGCGGGACCATCCTCGCAGATGGCGATGTGCTCGTCGCCGAAGACGGCACGATGGTGGTCATCAAGGCCGCGGCGGAACCCGTGCTGCTGATCACAGGCGCATCGCCCCTCGCTCTGATGCGTGCGGCTTATCACCTTGGAAACCGGCACACCCCGGTTGAAATCGGCGATGGGTATCTGCAAATCGAGCGCGATCCGGTCCTCGCCGACATGCTGCGTCGTCTGGGCATGCGTGTTGACGCCGTTGAAGCACCGTTCGCACCCGAGGCCGGCGCGTATGGCGGCGGTCATAAGCATGGCCACGACGAGACGTTTGCTGAAGACTACGCGCTCGCACAACAAGTCTATGCAGAGCGTCATGGTCATTCGCACGCCCATGACCATAGCCACGAGCACGATCATGGGCACTCGCACGACCATGACCGCAACCATTCGCACGACCACGCGCATGCTCATGGGCACGATCACAAGCATGAGCACAGCCACGCGCATGGGCATGACCACGCTCATGACCACAAGCACGAGCACAAGCAAGCACAGGGACACGGCGACGACCATGATCATGTACATAGCCACGATCATGATCACTCGCATTCGCACGCGCACAAACACGAGCATCCGCACGACCATGACCATGAACACGGGCACAAACATGCCCACGGCCACGATCATGGCCACAGCCATGAGCATGGCGATCACAAGCACAAGCACTCGCACGATTGAAGCATGAGCACCGACACCGCAGAACTCATTGGCCTGTTGCATCTCGCATCGCCGGCGTTGCCGATCGGTGCGTTCAGCTATTCGCAAGGCCTTGAGGCGGCGGTGGAAAGCGGGCTGATCACAGACGGTCCGAGTGCGGCGGCATGGATTTCAAGTGGGATCGAACACGTCCTGGCTCACGGTGAACTCCCTTTCCTGGCTCACCAATTCCGGCGCTGGCAAACGTTCGATCCGGATGCTGCGCACGCACTGAGCGTTGCGAACGAACAGTTCCTGACGAGCCGCGAATCCTTTGAACTGCGGCAAGAAACAGAGCAGATGGGATGGTCGCTCGCGCAATTGTGTGCGTCGCTCGAATGGAGCGATGCCGAGCGCCGCACGCATCTTTCAACGATGAAGCCCGTTGCGCAGCCGACCGTTTTCGCGCTTGCCGCGCAGGCGCACAGCGCTACGTTGGAGGGCACGCTGACCGCTTATGCATTCGCCTGGGCCGAAAATCAGGTTGCCGCTGCGCTTAAAGCGGTGCCGCTCGGACAACTCGCCGGTCAACGTGCGCTCATCGCACAGCGCGAGCCGATCAAGCGTGCTGTCGCTCGAGCGATGTCGACCGATGAAGACAGCGTCGTGACCTTCGCCCCCATGCTTGGCATTTTGTCGGCACGGCATGAAAGCCAGTACTCAAGACTCTTTCGCTCATAAAGCAAACCATCATGAACGCACCCTCCGCTGCCCGTACCAAGAAACTTCCGCCGCTGCGCGTGGGCATCGGTGGCCCCGTCGGTTCCGGCAAGACGACGCTTGTCGAGATGCTCTGCAAGGTCATGCGCGACAAGTACGACCTCGTGGTCATCACCAACGATATCTACACGAAGGAAGACCAACGTCTGCTGACCGTGGCGGGCGCATTGCCGCCTGAGCGCATCATGGGTGTCGAAACCGGCGGCTGCCCGCATACGGCGATTCGCGAAGACGCGTCGATCAACCTCGAAGCCGTCGACCGCATGCTGACGCGCTTCCCGGACGCCGACATCGTCTTTATCGAATCCGGTGGCGACAACCTTGCCGCAACGTTCAGCCCCGAACTCTCCGACCTCACGATCTACGTGATCGATGTTGCCGGCGGCGAAAAGATCCCACGCAAGGGCGGCCCCGGCATCACGAAATCGGACTTGCTGCTGATCAACAAAACCGACCTTGCCCCGCTCGTCGGCGCCTCACTCGACATCATGGCCGCCGACGCCACGAAAATGCGCGGCGAACGCCCGTTCACGATGACCAACCTCAAGTCACTCGAGGGCATAAACGACGTCGTTGCGTTTATCGAGAAGAAGGGGCTGCTCGTCAGCTAACCTGCCTGCTGAGCACGACGAAGCTGACACCGCGTAGGAATTTACGCGTTCTTCCGTCGGCTCATGTAACCGAGTCTGTCGCCGGAAGGCGCAACTCCCCTTCAAAGCCCCTTGTGGCACGACTCTCGCGCGGGCCGCCCCGCCCGCTCAGGATAGCGGCTTCTCAACGCGAACCTCACTAGACTTCGCTTCGTAGTCGGGAGTGCTGAGACATCGGTGCGTTGGACGAAGAGTCCACCCGGCTTACCACCGACGAGAACACACAAAAAAAGAGCGGGCGCCGTCCGCCGACGGTCGCCCGCATGAAGTACTGCGACAACCACCCTCAGCTACATCCACCACTTCAACCTTTAAGACCCGTCGCGGCCAAGAACCCCTGCGTCACGCGGCGCTGGAAAATCAGGTACGCCATCGCGACCGGTATTCCGCCGAGCAACGCGGCGGCCATATCTGACGCATAGCGCACGCCGTATGCGTCCTGCACCTGCGTCAGCCCCACCGGCACGGTCATCATGTTCGGTGTCGTCACGATGATGAATGGCCACAGGAAGTTGTTCCATGCGCCGATAAACACCACGATGGCGACCGCATAAACGATGTTCTTCGACAGCGGCAGAAACACGCGAAACAGCACCGACCACTCGCTTGCACCATCGAGCACGGCGGCTTCCTTGAAGTCCTTCGGAATCTGATCGAAAAACTGCTTGAACACGAAGATCGCCACCGGCGAGACAACTTGCGGCAACACGATGCCCGCAAGCGTGTTCGTCAGCCCGAAGCTGTGCATCTCGCGAAACAGCGGAATCAGCAGCGCCTCGAACGGGAACATGAAGCCCACCATCGCGAGCCAGAACAAGGTGTTGCCGCCGACAAAACGCAATTGCGAAAACGCATAAGCCGCAGTCAGGCTGATCACGATCGTGATCAACGTCACGGCGATCGCCGTCACCGCGCTGTTGACGAACCACATCGGAAGATTGCCCACCGACAGGACGTGAGCGAAGGCGCCGAACACCACGGGATGCGGCAGCCACTGCAGCGGTGTGATCACTGTTTGTTCTTCGGGCCGCAGCGCAGTGCTCGCCGCCCACAACAGGGGCAGCACCCAGACCACGGCAAGCGCCAGCGTCGACAGTGTCGCGAGCACCGCCGCAAATGTCACACGTGTATTCATTGCGCTGCCCTCCTGATACGCCACCACGTCAAGCCGGTCTGTAACAACGCAAGCGCAAGCACAACGAGCAGGAACGCACAGGCAATCGCGGACGCGTAGCCCGCGTTCTGGTTTGTGAAGCCCTGCTCATACATGTACTGCAACGTGACACGCGTCGTATTGAACGGTCCGCCTCCCGTCAGAATGTAGGGCTGCGAGAAGATCTTGAACGAGGCAATCAACTGAAGCATGAACACAAGGCCAGTCGTTGGCTTGAGCTGAGGCCACGTGATGTAGCGGAATTGCTCCCAGCGGTTCGCGCCGTCGAGCCGTGCTGCTTCGTAGAGTTCGCCGGGAATGTTCTTGAGACCCGCAACGAACAGCAGCATGTTGAATCCCACCGTCCACCAGATCGTTGCAATCGCGACCGACGGCATCGCCCAGTTGACGTCATTGAGCCACGCACGCTGGCCGCCGAGCAGCGCATTGATCAGCCCGTACACCGGGTGATAGAGCCACCCGAAAATCAGCGTCATGACTGCAACGGGCAACACGTACGGCAAAAAGAAAATCGCCTGGACAATCGCACGCGTACGCGTGAGCCGGTTCACGAGCACCGCCATAAGCAGGCCAAGCGCCGTCAACGGAATGACCGTCAACAATGCGAAGTAGCCGGTCTGGATCAACGCCGACCAGAAGTCGTCGTCGGCGATGAGCTGTGCGTAGTTTGCGAGCCCGACATAGCCCTTCGTATCCGTGAGCCCGCTGTCGGTGAAGCTGAGCCGCACGGTCTGCAACGCCGGCCACAGGAAGAACAACAGATACGCGACAACGAATGGCGCGAGCATGAGCCACGCCATGCGCATCTGTCCGCGCGCGTCCACGCCGCCTTGGCGCGACCGCTTCGCCACCTGCGAAGTGCTCGGCCCAGGCGGCGTCGCCTTTGACGACGCCATCACAGGAGCTTGGTTGGGCATCTTAAGGCGCCGGACGCTTGAGCAACTTGTTCGCGTCGGAGTCGAACATCTTCATCGCCTTGTCGACCGGCAGCTGACCGTTGATCGCCGCCGGGAAATACTTGGCAGCCGCCGCTTCAAGCGGACCTGCCGCACCGCTCCACCAGCCGTCGGGGTCGTACGCAACGTGCTCGGCCGTCGTCTGTGCATAGTCCGAGTTCGGCTTGAGTTGCTTGAACTGATCCGACAGCGTCACGGGCTTGTACGCGGGAATATGGCCACCGCCGCCCCACACGATCGCGTGTTGCTCGACATAGGCCACGAACTGCAGCGCGGCCTTCACGTGATCGGCGGGAATCGGCTTGCCCTTGTTGTCGGGAATCGCGAACGCGTGCGAGTCGGCCCACACGGTTTGATTGCCGTTATAAAGCGCCGGCAGCGAAATCACGCCGTAGTCGAAACCGAGCTTCTTCGCGTTCGCATCGTCGACGAGCGTCGGCACTTCCCACACGCCGTTGATCATGAAGCCTGCCTTGCCCGCAATGAACTCCGACGTCGATGCACCGTAGTCGAGGCCCTTGGTGCCCAGACCTTGCGAGTACCAATCGACCATCGTCTGCAGCGCTTGCTGACCCGCCTTGCCGTACACCAGCGTGTTGTTGTCGACGATCTTGCCGCCCTGCTGATAGATCATCGTTTCCCACAGACGCCAGGCCGCGTTATACGAATCCTGCGACGTTTCCATCGTCACGCCCGGCACACCGGTCTTGTCCTTGACGGCCTTGAACGCGGCAGTCAGGTCAGCGAGGCTCGTGATCGGCTTGAGGTTGCCGTCCGGACCGGCGAGGCCTGCCTTTTTGATCAGGTCCTTGTTGTAGTACAGGACGAGCGCGTGCGTATCGAGCGGCACGGCGTAGAGCTTGTCCTGGTAGTGCGCCTTCGCCCAGAGGCGGTCGAAGAAGTCTGAGCCCTTGAGCGTCGAAGCATCGAACTCGGCTTGCGAGATCGGACGCAACACGCCGGTCTGCGCGAGACCCGACACACGCGACAAGTGGATGGTCACGAGATCGGGACCTTCGCCGACCGCCGATGCCGTCTTGACCTTCGTATAGAACGGCTCACCCCACTTGAGCGTCGTGGTCGTGACCTTGACGTCCTTCTGGCTGTCGTTGAAGCCGTCGACAAGTTGCTTCATCCGCGCACCGTCGCCGCCCGACAGCAGCGTCCAGAGCTGAATATCGGTTGTCGCGTGCGCGGCGCCCGCAAACATTGCGCATGCTGCGGACAGCGCAGCGGCGGCCGCGCGGACCGTACGTGATGCCTTCACCTTCATGTTGTCTCCTTCGATCCTTGGCAGGGTTCGAGTGTTATGAGTTGTATTGATGACGGGTGATGCAGACTGCTTTGTGTTGATGCTGCTATGAGAACGTCGATGCGAACGTACGGAAGGACGACCCCGAGGAAGACCCCGAGAACGTCCATGCGAACGTTCTCAGGGAAATCATTTGTGCTCCCTCGCAAGCCAGCGATCGCTATAGCCGAGCGGATTGGCCGCGAAGTCGCGTCGGGCGGCAACGGCCTCACCGACCGTGGCGCGCGCAAGGCCGGCAAGCTCGGCCTTCGGTTCGCGGTTCTCGGTCAGGAGCCCGTTCTTCTCGAGGAACGTGTCGGTCAGCTGCGTGTAGCAGAACCCCGACAGCGCGCTGCATTGATGAACGGCTTCGAGCAGCTTCGAATAACGCTCGAGCAGTTCGTCGCCCGAACGTGCAATTGAATAGCCCCAGCCCGAGCCTTCGGTGATGCACGCGATGCCGCCAAATTCGGTCAGCAGGACCGGACGTCCCGTCGCGTCGAAACCGTCCGTCAGCAGACGGCGGCGCGAAGGCCGCACCTCGGCGAGCGTGGCATCAATTGCCTCGCGCGTCGCATAGCGTTGCGCGATGACGGCCGGGTCATGGTGATAGTCGTGAATATTGACGAGATCGCCGCACGGCATTTCCCAGCCGTCGTTGCCGACCACCGGACGCGAGCCGTCCATGGCATGCGTGAGTTCGTACAGTGCCTTGACGAGTGCAACTTGCCGCGGCGAGTGCGGCAGATCCGGCACGCCCCAGGATTCGTTGATCGGTACCCAGGCCACGATGCACGGATGCGAGATATCGCGATCGATCTGCTGCTGCCATTCGTCGACGACCGTCGAGACCGTTTCGTCGCTGAAGCCGTACGCCGACGGCATCTCGCCCCATACCGCAAGACCGAGCACATCGCACCAGTAGAGCCAGCGCGGATCTTCAGCCTTCTGGTGCTTGCGCGCGCCATTGAAGCCCAGTTGTTTGGTCAGCTCGACATCGCGACGCAGGCGGTCGGAATCGGCCGTCATCAGGCCGTCGGGCCAATACCCCTGATCGAGCACCATGCGAAGCGGATACGGACGATTGTTGAGCATGAAGCGCTCGCCATCGACCCACACGCTGCGCAACGCGGTATAGCTTTGCACGCGATCGACGACCTGGCCCGACGCATCGCGAAGCTCCAGCTCCGCATCGATCAGCTGCGGATGCTCGGGGCTCCACATCCAGTCGTCGCGACCGTCGTCGATGCCATAGTCCGCAGCGATCGCATATACACGGCCGAATGCGTTGCCGTCGATGCGTGACGTGTCGTCGACGATCGTGCGGCCGTGAATCGTCATCTTCACGCGCACACTTCCACCCACCGGCGCGTCGACCAGCCGCAGATCCGCACGAATCTCCCAGCGTGCGACATCGGCCTGCCAGCGAATCTTTTCGATGCGGCTTGCCGACACGCGCTCGAGCCACACCGTGCGCCAGATGCCTGTTGTACGCGGGTACCAGATCGAGTGGGGATCGCGCTTCCAGTCCTGCTTGCCGCGCGGCTTGTTCATATCGAACGGATCGTCGTCAGCACGCACGATCACCGTAAAGCGCGTGGACTTGACGAAGCGCGTGATGTCGAACGAAAACGGCACATGACCGCCGCGATGCGAGCCCACCTCGACGCCGTCGATATAGACGCGCGCCGCGTGATCGACCGCGCCGAAATGAAGGATCAGGCGTTCTTGCGCTGCCAACGCACCGGTCGCACCAGCCGCGTTACCCGCATCGCTAGCCACCTCATTGAGATCGATCTCGCGCCGATACCAGACACGTCGATGGAAATCCGTATCGCCGATGCCCGACAGCGCCGCTTCGGGGGCGTAAGGCACCTGAATGACGCGATCGAACGTCACGCCCGACGGCTCGTCGATCTTCGCTTCGTTGTCGAACGCAAACTGCCAGGCGCCGTCGAGATTCGTCCATGCGGCACGCCGCAACTGCGGACGCGGGTAGTCCATCGCTGTGTCTCCGGTACTTTGTCGTTATTCAGGTCAGCAGCCGCGATCGATTCGATATCGATTCGGAATCGCCATGCTCGGTGCTCATCCAGGCAATCCATTGCGCGCTACGTGACATCGTCCGGCGATACTAACAATAATAGTTGCGATAAACCAATATTCTTGTGGTAGTTCCAGCAAATGGGATGACACGCCGGTTTTACCGATATGTGATGTCTTATTGCGCTGACTCCATGCCGGTGAGCCCCTTAAATCAGGCGAATCGGGGTTTTCGGCGACATCACCATGATCCCGGTATAATCGCCGCCGCGCCATGCGAGCCGGGCAAAACCGGATAGTGGACGCACATTACATCAAGCAAAGTTGTGACAAATCGCGGCGGCGCGTGGTCGACGATGCAAACGCATACGTGCGCACCGCCGCTCAAACCGCGATCATTCGCCGCCAGGCATCACAGGCATCGTCAAGGGGAAACGCATGGCTCCGGTATCGGGAAGCCGAGTATTGGTCGTGGAAGGCGAAGCCGCACTGCCGGTCGTCAAGGCATTGGCATCCGAAACACGCCAGATGATCCTGAGCCTGCTCACGCATAACGTCATGAACGTCTCCGAACTCGCGGAGATCATGAGCCAGCCCCATTCGACGATCAGTTTCAACCTGAACCAATTGCAGGCCGCCGGATTGGTGACGTTCGAGTTCGAGCCCGGCACGCGTGGCTCGCAGAAGCTCTGCGCGAAGGCGTATGACGAAGTCCATATCCGGCTGCCGGGCGCCGCGGTGGAATCCGAGGCCGATCAGGTCGTCGTGGTAACGATGCCGATCGGCAGCTATCGCTATCTCGAAGCCTCACCGACGTGCGGCATCGCTTCGGAGACGAAGATCATCGGCATGCTCGATGACCCCCGTTCGTTCTTCGAGCCCGAGCACGTCTATGCGCAGATCCTCTGGTTTCGCGAAGGCTATGTCGAGTATGCGTTTCCGAACAACCTGCCCTACGGCGCGATTGCGCGTTCGCTCGAGCTGTCGATGGAAATCTGCTCGGAAGCGCCTCAGTACGATCCGAACTGGCCGTCGGACATCACGCTATGGATCAACGATCGTGAAGTCGGCACGTGGACATCGCCGGGCGATCTCGGCGGCACATCGGGCTTGCTCACGCCGGCATGGTGGCATACGGATCAGACGACGTATGGAATGCTCAAGCGCTGGCGCGTCACCACCGAGGGCGCCATGATCGACGGTGTCGAACTGTCGGATACGACCGTCGATTCGCTCGCGCTGACGTCAGCCAATCACGTCAAGGTGAAGCTCGGCATCAAGCCCGATGCGCGTCATCGCGGCGGGCTCAATCTGTTCGGGCGCAAGTTCGGTAACTACCCGCAGGACATCGTCATGCGGATTCACTACGAGTTTCCGCACGACGCCCCAAAGGTGACGATCCGCTAGGTGACCATACGCCAGGTCACGATACGTTGAGCACGCTGAGCGTGCCGAGCGTCTAGCGCAGAAACGTATCCAGCACGGCAACGGTTCGCTGCGTCGCCCCACGATGGCGTGCGGCAAATGCGCTTGCGGCGCCGCTCATCGACACCTGTCGCGCTTCGTCCGAAAACAGACCACGCAGCGCGTCGGCAAGGGCCGCCTGATCCTGAACCTGGATCGCCGCGCCGGCCGCGAGCGCATCGGCGCTCGCCTGCGTGAAATTGAACATGTGCGGGCCAAACAGCACCGGTGTCCCCACGGCACACGCCTCGATCAGATTCTGCCCGCCGAGCGGCAGCAGACTGCCACCGATAAAGGCCGCATCGGCGGCCGCATAGTACGCGGGCAATTCGCCCATCGAATCGCCGAGCAGGACTTGCACGCGACGGCCATCTCGCGAGGCCGCGTCGAGCGAGTCGGCGCCCGCTGTCCACTGCGAGCGGCGCACGTAACTCAAGCCTTCGCGCTCAAGCAGATTGGCCACCTCGTCAAAACGCTGCGGATGCCGTGGCACGAGTACGAGCAAAGCGTCGTCGATCGCGTTCCCGCTGGCGTTTCCGCCTGGAACGCCGCTCGCAATCCGCTTCGCAGCCTCGATCAGCAATGCCTCTTCGCCGTCGCGCGTGCTCGCGGCCACCCACACGTGGGTTCGCCCAAATGCCTTGCGCCAGAAATGCCCGCGCTCGATCAGCGCATCGGGCGCCGTCATGTCGAACTTGAGATTGCCGAGCACGGCGACCTCTCGTGCGCCAAGCGCATGAAGCCGCTCGGCGTCGGACGGACTTTGCGCAAGCACGCGGGTAAAGCCGCCGAACACTTCGCGCGTCGCCCTTCCAAAGCGATCCGCGCGCTTATAGGAGCGCTGCGACATCCGCGCATTGGCGAGCACCAGCGGAATCGTATGGCGACGGCACTCATCGATCAGCGTCGGCCAGACCTCGGTTTCCATCACAATGCCAAGCGCGGGCCGCCACGCGCGCAGGAAGCGACGCACGAACCACGGGAAGTCGTACGGCAAATAGCATCGCATCACGCGGTTGCCGAACAGCGCTTCGCTGGTCGCCCGGCCGCCGGGTGTCATATGCGTGATGAGAAAACGCACTTCGGGATGGGCCGCGAGCAAGGCCTCGACCAAAGGCTGTGCCGCACGCGTCTCGCCGACCGAAACAGCGTGCAGCCAGATCAGGCGTTTGCGATCGTCAGCGGGACGGCCTTCGACCGCGCCAAAGCGCTCGCCGATATGCTCGCGATAACCGCGCTCCTTGCGCGAGCGCACATACAAGCGAATCACCGCAACGGGCGCGATCAGTAGCCATAGCGCGCGATAGATCAGTCTGAGCATCCGGGCAGGCGTGAGGTCGGGTTAGGTTCGGCAAGCGGCCGCGCCCGGCCTGCCGGCCAAAGCGCACGAAGCCCGGATCATCTCACGGCAGGAGGCACAGGGGAAAGACTGGTCTTTGCGGAGCGCGATCTGCTGCAATAACCGCCTGAGAGCCGCTCGGGCATCGTGAGAAATCACCGAAGAGCCGCCCCAGAGTCCGTCCGAGAGCGGTTTAAGAGCCGTCTCAATGGCCGCTCGACGGGCGGCCCCATCGCTCAGACGAGTGCGTGCCCCATGACCCGTTCGAGCACGGCCAGCGGCGCGCAGTCGGGCTCGACCATATCGGCCGCGGCGAGGAAAAACGTCTGTTCCATCATGAACTGGCCTGCCATCACGGCATGCGAGGTCTGGTCCGAGAAGCAGATCCACGTGCTGCCCGACGGAAACGGGATGGTCTGCTGGAACGCTTCGCGCTGGTAGGCAAGGTCGGCCTTCATCGCATCGTGCAGGTTCAGCATCAGGTGATCGTATTCGGTGCGGCGCGACTTCGTGATGCCGAGCGTGTCGAGCAGCCAGGCCGAGCCCGGCAACGCAGGCTTGATCTGCGGCACAAAGCGGCGCGCAACCGCCTCGAAGGGCTCGCCGACGCGCCAGACGCGCGGCGTACCGGCCGGGTTCACGTTGATAAACACGCGCAGAATCCGCTCGCCCCGATTCGGGCGCGACGGGAACGCATCGACATGCAGCCGGCTATCGTCCTTGCGCCACGACGTCGCGCGGGTTTCGACCTGATGCAGACGCAGGCTCGTCGGCGCGCTGCGCAGCTTGCCTTTGTACTCGGGCAGCAAGGCGTCGATGAGTTCATGCGCCTTGCGCTGAAATCGGCTGACCATCGCGTGCACGGCCGCCTGGGTCGCATCGTCGCCCTGCACGCCGACGATCGCCCCGCCGCCCGGCGCGAGACTGATGTTCTTGCGTTTCGGATCGGCAATGGCCGGATCGAACAGACGGCGCTCGGCCGGCGACACCTCGAACGCGAGCGACGGGAAAAACAGCACTTTGCCGCGCTCGAGGTCGGCACGCAGCGTCTCGCGCGGCACTTCGAGGTCCCGGGCGAGCCAGTCGTTGCCGCGCACTTCAATAATCTGTGAATCGCTCATGAATACCTGACCGAAGCGGTGTCGGAACCCCGACGAAAACGGGACGGAATCCGGACGGAAGCGGGTCGCAAGCGGTACCGGACCGCGGCGCGGTCTACAGCAGCCCGAACAGCACGAGTGCCTGCAGCACCTGATCGAGCGGCGGCGACACGCGACCGCCGAGATTGACGACGTGAGGCGACCAGAACCCGCCGGTGCGCCACGAAGTTTCGAAATTGTACAACTCGACCGTCGGCACCTTCAGCGCCGCGGCAATATGGATCACGCCGGTATCGACGCCGACCACGGCCGCCGCACCGCCGAGCAGACCCGTGACCGCCGGCAGCGAAAGCCGGGGCGGCACGAAGGCCGCCGCGCCAAATTCGCGTGCGATCCGTTCGCTCGTCTCGCGCTCGCTGTCACTGCCCCACGGCAGTACGAGCGATGCCCCGTGGCGCACGAGTGACTGTCCGAGCTTGATCCAGTGCGCTTCGGGCCATTGCTTGTCGGCGCGCGACGTGGCGTGCGCAAACACGACATACGGCAGCGGCAAATTGAGGTCGTAGCCTGCCAGCGCCGCCGCGGCTGCGCTTTGATCCAGGCCAAAGTCGATGTCCGCCGACAACGGCGCCGGCGCCGGATACCCGAGCGCAGCGGCCGCCAGCTGGCGTGAACGGTCGACCACATGCGTACGCGGCTCGATCGGCACCCGCCGGTCATAGAAAAACCGCACCGGCCACTCGAAACCCGCGCCGTCGGTCCGGTTTGCAAGACCGGTCACGGGCCCATGCGCCCAGCTTGCCGTCCACGCGGTCTTGATCAAGCCCTGGAAGTCGATGACCGTGTCGTACTGTTCCTCGACAAGGTCTCGCCTGAAACGCCGGATATCGGCCCATGTCTCCGCGCGCGTCAACGTCTTGCGCCAGCGCCGAAGCGAATAGGGAATCGCCCGCCGCACGCCACGCACGATGCGCACGAGATCGATAAAACCGTCTTCGACGAGCCAGTCGATCTGCGCATCGGGCTCATGCGCGAGGATATCGGCGACCACCGGCGTCGTATGCACGACATCGCCCAGCGAAGACACCTTGACGATCAGGATCTTGCGCGGACGGCCTGCGGGCTGCACGGGGCTGGCGGAGAAGTCGGACATGGCCACAAATGAAAAAGCGCCCGCAGTAACACACTGCGGGCGCGTCAATCTAGCGAAACTCCGTCAGAACGGCAACTGGGCGTCGGCCTTGGCGGCAAGGAACACGCGCCGGAAGTCGCTCTGAATACGGTCGAGCGCCGCATCGCTGTCGGCCTCGAAGCGGAACACCACAACCGGCGTCGTATTGGACGAACGCGCAAGACCGAAGCCGTCCGGATACTCGACGCGCAGGCCGTCGATCGTCACGACGTCGTCCGCACCTTCAAACTTCGCGGTCTTCTGAAGCTGGCCGATCAGTTCGAAGTTCTCGCCTTCGGCCAGCTTGAGCTGGAGCTCGGGCGTCGACACGGAATTCGGCAGATCGTTGAGCAGCTTGCTCGGGTCGGCCACGCGCGACAGGATCTCGAGCAGGCGTGCGCCCGTATACAGGCCATCGTCAAAGCCATACCAGCGGTCCTTGAAAAACACGTGGCCGCTCATTTCACCGGCCAGCGGCGCGCCCGTCTCACGCAGCTTGGCCTTCACGAGCGAGTGCCCGGTCTTCCACATCAGCGGCTCGCCGCCCTTCGCGCGCACCCAGGTGGCGAGGTTACGCGTGCACTTGACGTCATAAATGATCTGCGCGCCCGCGTTGCGCGAAAGCACTTCCTCGGCAAACAGCATGAGCTGGCGGTCCGGATAAATGATCTGGCCGTCCTTCGTCACAACGCCGAGCCGGTCGCCATCGCCGTCGAACGCAAAACCGATTTCGGCATCCGTTTCCTTGAGGGCGCGAATCACGTCCTGCAGGTTTTCGGGGTGGGCAGGGTCCGGATGGTGGTTCGGGAAATGGCCGTCGATGTCGCAGAACAGTTCGACGATGTCGCAGCCCAGCGCGCGGAACAGCTTGGGGGCGAGTTCGCCCGCCACGCCGTTGCCGCAATCGACCACGATCTTGAGCGGACGTGCCGGCTTGACGTCCGAGACGATGCGCTCGAGATAGGCGTCGCCGATGTCATAGGTCTGATACGAGCCCGAGCCGCTAGCGAAATCCTGGGCCACGATGCGCTTGTACAGCGCCTGAATCTGCTCACCGTAGATCGCCGCGCCGCGCAGCACCATCTTGAAGCCGTTGTAGTCGGGCGGGTTGTGGCTGCCGGTGATCACGATGCACGAGTCGACACGCCGGTTGTCGAGGCCCGTCAACGGCACGCTGGCCGCGAAATACCCGACCGGTGTCGGCACCATGCCGATATCGACAACGTCCACGCCCGCAGCCTGCAGGCCTTCGGCCAGCGCCTTCGACAATTCAGGACCCGACAGGCGTCCGTCGCGCGCGATGACAACGGCGTCACCGCCTTGAGCGCGCACTTCGCTGCCGTATGCACGGCCCAGCGAGCGCGCCACATCGGCATCGAGCGTCTTGCCGACCACACCACGAATGTCGTAAGCCTTGAAAATGGATTGAGAGATCATTGTCGTTAAGCCTGAAAAGTACGAAAGCGCACGGAGACGGATGGAGGTTGAAAGGGGGTGGGGGCAGCGGTTGGCAGAGACTCGGGCCGCTTATAATCGCAGCTTTTGTGCCTGCCCGGGGATACCCGCCCCGTAGGCAGATCCGCGGTTCTCGGGCAATCAAAGGTGCGGCCATTGTAATGCCTAAGGTAGGGCGAAAGATCAGCGAAGACGTCTCGCGCGCCATCGGCAACCTCATCTGGCTGGGTTGCGAACGGCTCACGCAGATCGGCGTCGCGATCGTCATCAGCGGCATGCTGGCCCGGTATTTCGGACCCGACGTATTCGGGAAATGGCAATACGCGAACACGTTGCTGCTCGTGCTCGTGCCCGTCACATGGGTGTGCGGCAACGAGATTCTCGTGCCGACGATCGTGCACGAACCACCCGAACGGCTCGGCACGATACTCGGCAGCGCGTTTGCGCTGCGCTTCGGCATTTCGCTTGCGATGATGCTGCTCACGTGGGTCGTGCTCGGCGCAGGCGCCGGCATGGGGCGCATCGACGCCACCGTGGCGGCCATGCTCGGCGGACTCGCGATGACCATGCTGTTTCGCGAGCCGTTCGGCGTGATCGGCTCCTGGCTGCAAAGCCGCACGCATAGCAAACCGGCCCTGCTCGCAGCGATCGCGGCCGCCATCGCCAAGATGCTGCTCGTCTGGCTGTGCGTGCGCGCGGCGATCGCCGCCGGCTGGTACGGCTGGCTCTGGGCGCTCGAGGCGGCCGCCATCGCCGCCGCGCTCGTCGTCTATTACGCGAAGCAGCATGGCGGGCGCCTCGGCTGGCACATCGAATCGGCGCTGTTTCGCCGTTTCGTCTCGGCGGGTTCGATCTTCTGGATCGGACTCATCTGCATGTATCTGTTCCTCAAACTCGATCGGCTCATGCTCGAGCGCGTCGTCAGTTACGCGGATCTCGGCCGCTATTCAGCGGCACAGCAACTCAATGAAAACTGGATCACGCTCGCGTTGATGCTGTCGCAGACGCTGGGGCCGGCCTTCGTCTATCGCGTGCACGACACGGCGAAGCTGCTGCGCAATATGGTCCGGCTGCTGGCGATGACCGCCGCACTGATGATCGGCGGCGCCATCGTGCTCGACGCGCTCGGCGGCTTCATCATCCGGCTCGTGTTCGGGCCGGGTTTCGAGGGCGCCATCGACATCTTCCGGTGGGCCGTCTGGCTCTCGCTGCCTGCGGGCATCGAAGCCATCGCGAACCTCGTCGTGCTCAAGTACCAGGCGCGCTACGTCCTGCTCGTGAAGTGGCTGCTTGCGCTCGCGGCCGCGTTCGTCGTGAATCTCGTTGCGATCCCGCGTTTCGGTGGCCACGGAGCACTGATGGGCCTTGCGGCCGGCTATCTTGTCGCCATCGCTGTCGATCTGTACTACATCCGTTTCCGCCTTATTCGATCATGACCGACGTCGCCGCCCGAACGTTCGATTCGTCCGATTCGTCCGACGCGCTCAACTCGTCTGACTCATTCGATGCATCCGGCTCGCTCGACGATGTCGCGGTGCTGATTCCGGCCTATAACTGCCAGGCCGATCTCGAACGCACGCTCGCCTCGTTTGACGAGCCGGCGCCGCTCAATGTGCTGATCGTCGACGATGGGAGCACCCCGCCCGTGGTCGTCCCCGACATGCCCGGGCTGCGCATCGATGTGCTGAGGCTAACGCCTAACGGCGGTATCGAACGCGCGTTGGCGGCAGGCGTCGAGGTTTTGGCGGCGCGCGGCGTGCGCTATATCGCGCGGATCGACGCGGGCGACTTGGCGTTTCCGAAACGCGTCGTGCGGCAGCGTGCCTGGCTCGAAGCCCATCCGCGTGTCGGGGCGCTTGGCATGCGCGCCGAAGTCATCACACCCGACGGACGCCCGTTGTTCCGCCTCGATGTGCCGACCGATCCGGCGCAGATCCGGCGCGTGCGCTTTTTGCGTTCGTGCTTCGTGCATCCGGCGATGATGCTGCGCACGCAAGCCGTCGTCGAAGCGGGCAACTATCGCGTCAAATATCGCGCGGCCGAAGATCTCGATCTGTTTTTGCGGATCATGCAGCGCTACGACTGCGCGAATCTGCCCGAGGTCGGGCTGTACTACGAGATCAACCCGGGCAGCATCAGCGCGACCAAGCGCCGCACGCAAATCCGTTCGACGCTCGCGCTGCAGCTCGCGTATTTCGAACCCGGCAACCCGTATTACTGGGCCGGGCTCGCTAAAAACCTGCTGCATCTGCTGACACCGCGTTCGTGGCTCGGGGCGCTCAAGCAGCGCGTGTATGGCAAGGCGTCCGGCAATGAAAGCACAACACGACACGACGCGTAACGACACTCCATGACTACCGATCTCCCGCTCCACGTCTGTATGGTGTCGAACACCGCGTGGTCGATCTACAACTATCGCCACGGCGTGCTTCACGCCTTGCGTGCACGCGGCGTCGCCATCACGGTGATCGCGCCGAAGGACCGCACCTTCGCGCTGCTTGAACAGATGGGCGTGCGATGCATCGATCTCGTCGTTGCTTCGAAAGGCACCAACCCGCTTGAAGATCTCAAGTTACTTGCGACACTGCGCGCGCACTACCGGTCGTTGAAGCCCGATGTCGTGTTCCATTACACGATCAAGCCGAATATCTACGGGTCGGTCGCAGCCGCACTCGCGGGTGTGAAATCGATCGCGGTGACCACGGGTCTCGGCTACGTGTTTATTCAGGAGAGCATGGCCGCACGCGTCGCCCGCCGGCTTTACCGCTTTGCGTTCCGGTTCCCGCGCGAAGTGTGGTTTCTGAACCGTGACGACCTTGACGCATTCCGCGGCGAATCACTGCTTGTGCATCCGGAACGCGCACAGTTGCTCAACGGCGAAGGCATCGATCTCACGATGTATGCGCCCGATGTTCCCGCAGCGTCCAAACCGACGATCGACTTTATCCTGATCGGCCGCCTGCTGTGGGACAAGGGCGTTGGCGAGTACGTCGAAGCCGCCCGGGCCCTGCGGGCGCGTTACCCGCATGCGCGCTTCAAACTGCTGGGCCCGGTCGGCGTCGCCAACCCGAGCGCGATCTCGCAAGCCGATATCGATGGATGGCAGCGCGAAGGCATCGTCGAATACCTCGGTGAAGCCCATGACGTGCGTCCGCATATCGCACAGGGCGACTGCGTCGTGCTGCCGTCGTATCGCGAGGGCGTGCCGCGCACGCTGCTCGAAGCCTCGTCGATGGCGCGGCCGATCGTCGCGACGGATGTGCCGGGCTGCCGCGAAGTCGTCGACGACGGCGCAACGGGCCTGTTGTGCAAGGCGCGCGACGCCGCGGACCTGACCGCCCGGCTCGCTGCCATGATCGACATGGGACCCGACGCCCGCCACGCGATGGGCGCGCGCGGACGCGAAAAAATGATCACGGAGTTCGATGAGCGTCATGTTGTCGACCGATACTTCACGACGCTGGCGCGCCTCACCGGGCGCGAATGGACTGCAGCCTGAGGACACATCGAGGGCGAGCCGACTTCTCGTTGGGACGCCACGGTGTGCGAAGGAACACCGTCATGACATCGGTCTGCTGGTAAATTAGCGAGCCAGCGGGCCCGACGACGCACACACGCGTCACCGACCGATGACGACGCTCTCACGACAGAACCACGGGGATAAGGGTATGACAGGCAAGAACAAGACGATTCTGGTGACCGGGGGTGCCGGCTATATCGGCTCGCATACCTGTGTCGAACTGCTTGGCGCAGGCTACGACGTGGTGATCGTCGATAACTTCGTCAACAGCAAACCCGAGTCCGTGCGCCGTATCGAGCGCATTTCGGGGCGCACCGTCAGTCTGCATGCGGTCGATGCGTGTGATCCGGCCGCCATGGCGAAGGTTTTCGACGCGCATCCGATCGACGCGGCGATCCATTTCGCCGCACTCAAGTCCGTCGGCGAATCCGTGGCGAAGCCGCTCGAGTACTACCGTAACAACCTCGACAGCCTGCTCGTCGTGCTCGACACGATGCGCGCACGCGGTGTCAAACATTTCGTGTTCAGCTCGTCAGCGACGGTGTACGGCAACCCGCATACCGTGCCGATCGACGAAAGCTTCCCGTTGTCGGCGACCAACCCGTACGGCCAGTCGAAGCTGATCGCCGAGCAGATTCTGCGCGACGTGCAGCTCGCCCTGCCGGACTGGAAGATCGCGACCCTGCGCTACTTCAACCCCGTCGGCGCGCACGAGAGCGGCCTGATCGGCGAAGACCCGAACGGCATCCCGAACAACCTGATGCCGTACGTCGCGCAGGTCGCGGTCGGCAAGCTGCCCAAGCTCCGCGTGTTCGGGGGCGACTACGATACCCACGACGGCACCGGCGTACGCGACTATATCCACGTCGTCGATCTGGCCCGTGGTCACCTGGCGGCGCTCGACGCCCTGTTCGAACAGGACCGCAGCGTCACGGTCAATCTCGGTACCGGCAAGGGCTACAGCGTACTCGACGCGATCCGTGCGTTCGAGGCCGCGAGCGGCCGACAAATCGCTTACGAAATCGTGGGTCGCCGGCCGGGCGATATCGCATCGTGCTACGCCAATCCGGCCGCCGCGGAGCGCGAACTCGGCTGGCGCGCCGAGTTCGGCATCGAGCGCATGTGCGCCGACCAGTGGCGCTGGCAGTCGAGCAACCCCGACGGATACCCCGCGGACGCCTGAGACGCCTGAAATTGCGCGCCGGATGGCGGTGCGGGCGCCCCGCTATAATCCGCCATCCTCCAAAAAAGCGCTGTCATGCTGAGCTTTGCCATTGCATTTATTGCCTCGCTGCTCGTCACGCTGCTGATCGTCCACTACGATCACCTGCACGAGCATCTGTCGTCCGACACCGATCTGGGGGGCGTACAGAAATTCCACGTCAACCCGGTGCCGCGGATCGGCGGCGTCGGCATCCTCGCCGGCCTCATCGTTTCGGCAGCGGAGCTGATGATCAGCTATCCGCATGTATCAGCCGGCATCTTTCTCGTCACCCTGTGCGGCATGCCTGCCTTTATCTCAGGCATGGTCGAGGACATCACCAAGCGCGTGACGCCGCTGATCCGGCTGATCTGCACAATGGCGGCGGCACTGGCGACGTATTTCGTCGTCGGCGCCGCGGTCACGCGGATCAGCGTGCCGTGGCTCGATGCGGCACTCGCCATCCCAGTCATTTCGTGCGTGATCACCGTCTTTGCGGTCGCCGCGCTTGCCAATGCGGTCAATATCATCGACGGCTTCAACGGGCTGGCCTCGATGGTCGCCATGATGATGTTCGGGTCGCTTGCGTACGTCGCATTCGAGGTCAGCGACCCGGTCGTGCTGTCGGGCTCGATGATCATGATGGGCGCGATCCTCGGTTTCTTTATCTGGAACTTCCCGGCCGGGCTGATTTTCCTCGGTGACGGCGGCGCCTATTTTGTCGGCTTTATGCTCGGCGAACTCGCGATCATGCTGGTCATGCGCAACCCCGGCGTCTCGGCGTGGTACCCCGTGCTGCTGTTCATGTACCCGATCTTCGAGACCTGCTTCTCGATCTATCGAAAGAAGTTCATCCGTGGCATTTCGCCCGGCGTGCCCGACGGCGTGCACCTTCATATGCTCGTTTACAAGCGCCTGATGCGCTGGGTCGTCGGCTCACGTGCGGCACGCGAACTGACGCGTCGCAACTCGCTGACGTCGCCGTATTTGTGGCTGCTCTGCCTGATCGCCGTCGTGCCGGCGACGCTGTTCTGGCGGCATACGCTGCACCTGTTTATTTTTGTCGTTGTATTTATCGTCGCGTACGTCTGGCTCTATATGAGCATCGTGCGGTTCCGCGTGCCACGCTGGATGGTCGTGCGCCGCGGCCGTCGCCGCCCTTAACACCGACTTCCGCGCGTGTACTACGTCCACGCTCGTTGCATTGGCTCGTTCCGTTGCGCCGCCGCAATTTCTGCTCAGATCCGCCTGACGACGTTCGCATTCGCGCTAACGATATTAGGATCAACACTAAAAGTGATTGCGCTGCAAAGATGAATTAAGGCTGGCATAGTCTGCAACCAAGGTCCGAACGCTTAGCGGATGGCACGCTGTCCGCAAAGCTGGCGGGTTGCATATACATCACGTTGTGTCGCCGTCCGCTCGGCGCATGGCGGCCAACGACAAAAGACCTAAAACATCGATGCGACAAGCAACGCGATCCCTCATCCTGGCCGGCGTGCTCAGCGCATGCGCGGGTCTGCTTCCCTCGCTTGCCCATGCCGACTCCGGCGAGTTCGGCGTCATCGTGATGGGCGGCATTGCCGATCACCACACCAGCACCTTCGATGCAGCGCTCGTCTGGGACCCGAATCTGCATTGGTGGCACATGGGGGACTGGAGCTTCTCGCTGCTCGGTGAGCTGCATGCCGCGATGATTCGCAATACCGAAGGCTCCGATCCGCGCACCCTTGGCGCATTCGGCATCACGCCGGTGTTCCGCATCGGCAAGGACACCGGTTTTTTCAGGCCGTTTTTCGAAGCGGGCGTGGGCGTACGGGTGCTCACGGGCGTGCACCTGAACGATGCCTATGACATCAGCACCGCGTTCCAGTTTGCCGATATGGCCGGTGCCGGCATGAAGTTCGGCGACCGCGGCCAGTACGAAGTCGGCTACCGCTTCCAGCATTTATCGAACGCGAGCATCAAGCGACCGAACCCCGGCATCAACTTCCATCAGATCTACGTCGGTTATATGTTCTGAGTGGGCTGCGTCGTCGCTCAAATACTCTGCACTCGCGAGCTCGCGTAGAAGAGACACACCGTTCCAGTCGGCGATGTCGATGCTGAATTTCTACGCGAACCGCGCGGGACGCAATTTGCCCAAAGCGCGACGCGACGTGCTTGAAAAAGCCCGGCGGCCACTAAGCAAGCAATTCGGTCGCGAGCCTTGAGCTGGCGATGCGTGCAAATCCTGCAAGACGCTTGAATACGCTACGGCTTACTGCGCGTCCGCTATTGCTTGCCTGACACGCCGCCCAGCACGCCGCTGGCCGGATTGCTCATCACGCCACTGGCGGGAGAGCCCAGCAGGCCGCTTGCCGCCGAGGGTCCGCCTGCGCCGTTCGCTGCCGGCATATCGTTGGATTTCCCGCAAGCTGCGATGCCGCTGACCAGTAGCAGCCCCAGGGCAAGCCACGCCGACGTCACTGCCAGCGCATTGCCCGTCACATGCGAACCACGGCGTTGCGTCATGGCACACCTCCGCCTTTGTCCGGTCGACGTCCATGCGTCGCCGCGTCTCCATCACCGTGCTCCCTTGTGCATAGGTACACCCGTTGCTGTTACCAGGGTGCAAGACCTTTATGCCTCAACCCATCACATAAACCAGGGAGATGACGATGAAGGCTACACCTTTACAACTGCGACGTGCATTGATTGCCGGGCTAACGACTTTGTCGGTCGGCGTTACGCCGCTCGCGGCGTTCGCCCAGAACACCAGCAATGACTCGACATCGGGCAACGCGATGTCGTCGACCAACAGCAGTACCACACACAAGCGGACCACGAAGAAAGCATCGCCCGCTTCGAACCACGCGACCACCACGCCAAACGACCCGAGCAATCAGGGCGTGGCCGGCGGTGGCGGTGGAGGTAATGGCGGTGGCGGCAACGGTGGCGGCACCGGCGCCGGAACGGGTGCGGGTGGCGGCGGCAATGGCGGTACGGGCGCCGGGTCCGGAGGGGGTAACGGCGGAACTGGCGGCGGCGCAGGCAGTGGTGGCGCCGGTGGCGGCGGGAAATAACCGCGCGAGATAGCGATGCAGGAGCGCGGCCGTCCTTCGGGAGGGCCGCGTTATAGCGCGTGCGCGCGCAAGTCCTTGACGATCGCACCCAGCACATTGAGATCGAACGGCTTGGCGAGCACGTCGAACCGCTCATTGGCCCGATCGAGTTCGTGCGCATAACCCGTCATCAGCACGATCCGCTGCATCGGCATTTCCTTGCGGATATGCTCGGCGAAGTCGATACCGTTCATGCTGCCCGGCATATGTATGTCCGACAGCATCAGATCGAACGCAGCGCCGATTGAGAGCAGCTTGAGCGCCTCGTCGGCATTCGGCGCATGCGTCACATCACAGTCCATCAACTCGAGCACGGCTTCCATGCCTGCCGCGACCTCGATATTGTCTTCAATGATCAGGATATGCGGATGCCCCCCGCCACTCGCCTCCGGTGCGACATCGACCGCCGGCTCGTCGGCCACCGAAGCCACCGCGCCCGTCGAACCCGGCAGATAAACGCGCACTGCCGTGCCGATGCCCATCGAACTTTCGAGCCGGACAGTGCCGCCGGACTGCCGGCAGAATGCAAGCACATGGGCGAGGCCAAGGCCTGCTCCGGTGCCTGAAGCCTTGGTCGAAAACATGGGTTCGAGCGCGCGCCGCAGCACCTCGGGTGACATGCCCCGACCGTTATCTGAAACCGACAACACCACATATCGCCCCGGCGCCAGCTCGTGCTGCCCATCGGGCAATCTGACGTTGCGCGTCGCGATCCGTAACTGTGCCTGAGACCGATCCGCCATGGCCTCACGCGCATTGATCGCGATGTTGACGACCGCGAGTTCGAGCTCGCGCGGGTCCACAAAGACCGGCCACGTATCGTCGCGCACGTCGTAGCTGATCCGCGCGGCCGGGCCGGCCGCGCTCTGGATCAGCGTATCGGCATGATGAAACCACTCCGGCAGCGCGATGTTCTCGCGATTCAAAGGTTGCTTACCCGAGATACCGAGCAGCCGCCGCGTAATGGCCTGCCCGGCGCCGATCGCGCGTTCGATCGATTCGACTTCGAGATCGATCCCGAAGAAATGCTTCTTCTTGGCCACATCGATATTCGACGACACGACCATCAGCATATTGTTGAAGTCGTGCGCGATCGTCGCCGCGAGGTTACCGAAGCCTTCCATCCGGTGTTCCTGAGCTGCCTGCCGGTCAGCGATCACATGACGTTCATAGCCGAGCCGCCAGCGATCCCATGCGCCTTCGTCGGCTTTGACCCAGCGCAGCGCGTAGAAAACCAGCCACACGATCGCTGCACTCGGAATCAGGGTGACGAGCGAGACGAGCACCATATGCACGATCCAGCCCTGAAGGATCGAGTGCTCGTCGACCGACGCGGACACGTAAAGCGGATAGTCATTAACGCGCCGGAAAGCCAGCACCCGATCGGGCTCGCCGTGGGCCGCTTCGGTATGGATCATCCCGGCAAGCGTTTCCTCCCTGAGCGCGCGAGCGAATTGCGGATCGACCGCCTGCTGAGGCGCATCGAACGGCACCGGCGGATACTGTGCAATGAGTCCGCCGTCGCGCCGGTAAAGACTCATTGTCAATGAAGCATTGTGGCCAATGAGGTCGTGATAGAAATCGACGAAGTATTCGCGCTTGAGCGCGACCGTCACGACGCCAAGAAATTGCTGCTGCGCATCCAGGCGCGCGACCGACGTCGTAAAGACTTCGTTATTGCTGACCGCGCCGCGCAAGGGCAGCGAGAAATATTTCGAAGGCCATACCCCGCGCGCACCGATAAAATCTTCGCGGCCATTGATATTGACCGGCGGCACAGGATACGCGCGGCTTGTCGCAAGCAAGGTGCCGTTGCTGTCGAAGATCGACAGCGCCGCCACCTGCGGATACGCCTCGATGAGTCTTGATAGCCAGTAATACATCTGGCGCTGGTCATGAGAAATATCCGAACCGCTTCGCGTATTGAGACCATCGAGCACGCGAGCCTGAAGCTCGGCGTTCATATCGATGATCTTGACCGCATGCTCCTGCGCGACGCGCGCGAGCCGGTCGATGCTTTCGTTGGCTTGCAGTTGCCGGCGATGCAGATCCATGCGGCCGTAAATCGCGAGATACATGAGCGGCAACACGACAGTCAGCACAAGCACGGCGATCAGCGCGCGGCGGATCTTGTAGAGATCGCGCGAAGGCGCCGCATAGTCCGTCTCGAGCGTGCGATCTGGTGCGGTCATCGAAGGTGGCGTGCGCGCGATGGTAAGTGTGCTAATGACCGGCCGCATCCTCCTGCCCGGCCGGGCCTTTCTGCTGTGAACCCACAACGGTCGCGAACTCGCCGGCCTGCCCCGTGTCGTGATCCGGGTTCTGGCCGGACACGCTCGTGCCGGATTCCCAACCACCGCCCAATGCTTTGTACAACGCGACAAGGTCCGTCGTCACCTGCATCGTACCTTGTACATATTGCAACCGCGCCTGACCCAGCTGCCGCTCTGCATCAAGCACGTTGATAAACGACACAATACCTTTTCGATAGCTATCGCGCGCGAGATCGAACGATGTTTGTTGCGCGGCCACCGTATGCCCTAAAGCATCTTGACGAGATTGATCCGTGCGGTAAACGGCAAGCGCATTATCGACATCGCGCAACGCAGTCAGCACCGCCTTGCGGTATGCCACCGCCGCTTCCTGTTGCTCGACCTTGGTCAGTCGCAGGTTAGCGACGAGTGCGCCGCCTTGGAAAATCGGCAGCGAGATACTCGGTCCGAAAGAATAAAACAGGCTCGACCAATGTGCCAGATCACGTGCGTGCGTGCCTCGCATGCCGATCTGTCCGGTCAGCGAAATGTCCGGATAGAACTGTGCGACAGCCACGCCGACCTCGGCCGTTGCTGCATGGAGTTGCGCCTCCGCCGCACGAATATCGGGGCGCCGTCGCGCGAGCGTCGATGGCATGCCAACCGGCACTTGCGGCGGGATACCAGGCAGCGCGGACGGCGTATCGAGCATCTCGTCGAGTGAGCCGGGCGCCATGCCAAGCAAATAACACAAGCCATTCAGCGCCTGTGCAATCTGCTGGTCATATTGCGGGAGTTGGGCTTGCGTCGTCGTGAGCTGTGCGTTTGCGCTTTCGACGTCGACATCACTGGTTATACCCACGCTCGCCTGACTGCGCGTCAGGTCGGCGACGCCACGCTGCTGGTCGATCAACTCCAGCGTAATCGCGTGCATGGCCTGTGCGCCTCGCAGTTGCATATAGGTCTGGGCGACTTCCGCTTCGAGCGACACCAGCGCGTCGTTGCGGTTTTCGACAGCTTGCTGCGTTTGCGCCTGCGCCGATTCGACCGAGCGGCGCACACGCCCGAACAAATCCAGTTCCCACGAAGCGTCGAAGCCGTCCTGCCAGAGGTTGATTGGCGAGGTCAGCTGATTGAGCAGGTTGTTTGCACCGCGCTCAACGGCTGGCCCCTCACCCGGCGCGATGCCGTTCACCGGTGAATTCGGCGCGCCCAGCGAGTCGACCTTGCCATAGACCCCACTGTCATCAAGGAATCCTCGAATGCCGAGTTGCTCGCGCGTATAGCTGCCAGTCGCACGGACGTTCGGAAGGCCTTGCGCGGCAGCGGACTGCACTTGCGTGCGCGCTGCCTCGATGCGCAAGACCGCTTGCTTGAGGTCGAGGTTGTCCTGTGCCGCACGATCGACCAGCGCATCGAGCACGGGATCGTGAAAACTGCGCCACCACCGGGGATCGGGGTCGGACTGTTCGACGGGGCTCGATTCCACGCGCGTCGGAGGCAAAGCCGGCTTGCCGGCTTCGAGCGACGACCCACCAGCGTGATCGGGCGTCGGCGATTTCGTGACGGTCCCAGCCGACGCAGCATGCGCGTGCTTTGACCTCGACGGCAGCGTCAGGTCGGGCGGCTGCGCAGCGGACGCTTCTTCTGGCGACGAGGCAACATGCAGGTCATGCCACGTCGCAGGCGTGTCGATTGCCGGCTTTTGATAATCGGGCCCGACTGTGCACGCGGCCAGCGCGATGAGCACACCTGACACAACGGCCCTCTTCACGACCGATATGCCATCCATCCTCAGCGGATGCGATGCATCCCGCCTGCCAGCGGACTTCAACGCCCGCACCGCACGTGCTTCGTCAAGCCGCAGCGCTTCAACGATCGATTTCATCTCAATGCCCTCCCGCCTGGCCCGATGCCTTGACCGGAGAAAACAGGAATGTGAACGGCACCACGAGCGCACAAAAAATGGCGCAATAGGCAAACACATCGGAGTACGCGAGCACCGTCGCCTGACTCACATACGTTTCGAAGAGACGTCCCGTGGCTGTCTGCATCGCGAGCGCCGGAGGTTGTCCGGTGATCTGCGTGACCGTCTGTGCCGTCTGGTGCAGCGTGTCCTGATAGTTCTGCGAGAACGGCGACAGATGCCCCGAAAGATGGGCCATGCGCGCCTGGGTGCGTTCGCGGATCGCGGCGGTCGCGACAGAAATACCGATCGATCCCGCCACGTTGCGGAACATCGTAAAGAGTGCCGATGCGTCGTTGTTGAGTTCCTTGGGAACCGTGAGATACGCAAGCGTCGTCACCGGCACAAAAAGAAAGCCGATCGCAAGGCTTTGAGAACTGCGCATACGCACGAGCGTGGCGTAATCAATATCGGGCGTGAGGGTGTGCGAGTACATCAACGCCACGCAAAGCAGCACAAACCCCATGGCGACAAGGAAGCGCGTCTGGATATGAGGCATGAGCCGGCTGATGATCGGAATTTCCATCGTGATCAGCAGCGCCCCAGGCGAGAGCACCAGCCCCGCGAGCGTCGCGGTGTACCCCAGCTGCTGCTGGGCGAGTTGGGGCACGAGCACGGCACTGCCGTAAAGGATCATGGCGAAGCTTGCGATCGCGCCGCATCCGAGTGCGAGATTCCGATCCTTGAGCACGCGCAATTCGACAACCGGGTGTCGCGTGTAAAGCAGCCACACGACCGCGCCCGCAATGCCCACGACAGCCATCACGGCGAACGACGAAATAAAGGGTGACGAAAACCAGTCGTCGTCTTCGCCGCGATCGAGCATGACCTGCAAGCAGCCGAGGCCGATCGCGATCAAAGTGATGCCGATGTAATCGATTGAAACCTTCCCCTTTTTGCGCCGCTCCCACGGTGGGTCCTCGACGAACTGCATGACAGCAATCGACGTGATGACACCGACCGGCACGTTGAGCAGAAACACCCAGCGCCACGAAAAGTTATCGGTAATCCATCCGCCCAATGTCGGCCCAAGCACTGGGGCCACCACGATCGCAACCGCGGAAATTGAAAACGCACGGCCGCGTTGCTCGGGGGGAAACGTGTCGAGAATGATCGATTGCTGATTCGGCTGAAGTCCACCGCCAAAAAACCCTTGAAGCACGCGAAAGATGATCAGTTGCCCGAGATTGGTCGAGATGCCGCAGAGGAACGAGCAAATCGTGAACGCAACAATGCAGATCAGGAAATAACGCTTGCGTCCGAGCACCTTCGCAAAGAACGCCGAGATCGGCAGCACGATCCCGTTCGCGACGAGGTACGACGTCAGCGACCACGTGGCCTCGTCATAGCTCGCCGACATCGTGCCGGCGATATGAGGCAGCGCGACATTGACGATCGTCGTATCGAGCACCTCCATAAACGCCGCGAGCGTGACAACGATCGCAATCAGCCACGGATTAGCCGCGGGCTTCCAGCTCGTATTCATATCGCGCTCACTTCAGGTAGACCTTGGGTTCGACCGACAGTCCAAGGCCTAGTGGACGGTGCGGATCGATACCGCTGTCGATGACGATCTTCACCGGCACCCGCTGGACGATCTTGACGAAGTTACCGGTCGCATTCTCGGCAGGGAACGCCGAGAAACGTGAGCCACTGCCGAGCTGAATGCTGTCGACGTGACCGTGAAGCTCGAGCTTCGAATACGCATCGACTTCGACATCAACCTTGTCGCCGATCTGCATCCGGTCGAGTTGTGATTCCTTGAAATTCGCCGTGACCCAGACGTCCGGCGTCACGATCGAAAACAACGACGTGCCTGCCTGCAGGAAGCTGCCGAGATAGACATTGCGCCGCGTGACAAAGCCATCCGACGGCGCAGTCACATTGCAATACGATAGATTGAGCTCAGCCTGTTCAAGCTGGGCCTGGGCCTGACGCACGGCTTGCTGGCGCTCCTCCAGTGTTGCCTCTGCGGTCCGGATCTGTTGCGGCACGAGGCTCGCCGTACGCGCCTGCGCTTCGGTCTGCATCAGTGATGCACGCGCGCTCGCCGCCTGCGCATCGGCCGTGTCGACGTTTTGTTGGGACGTCGCACGCTGGTCGACCGCGTGCTGCCGCTCGTAAGCCGCCTGTGCCTGTTTAAGGTTCGCCTGTGCCGAAGTGACTTGCGCCTTTGCTTGCGCATAGTTCGCCGGGTACTGAACCCGTGCAATCTGCAACTGCACCTCTGCCGCATGCTCCTGCGCCTGCGCGAGACCCAGCTGCGCTTGCGCCTGATCGACTTGCGCCTGATAGTCACGCGGATCGATCTTGACGAGGACGTCGCCCTTGTGGACGTAGACGTTGTCGTTGATATTGAGCTCGACGACATAGCCCGATACCTTCGGTGCGATCGTGATTGCATTGCCGTCGGTGTACGCGTCATCGGTCTTGACTTCGTTGCGCGTCGCGAACCACCAGATAAATGCAACGATCGCGAGCACGATCACCACGGCGATCAGGATAAAGATCGGCTTTTTGCTGCGAGGCTTTTGTTCGTCGTCGCCTTCGTCTGCGTCCTGCTTGCCGTCTTTCCCGTGCTCTTTATCGCCGCCGCTCTTTCCATCGTCGTTCTGATCGGCACTGCTCCGTTCGCTCTCGTTCTTGTTCTTGTCATTGTCGGCGGTGTCATGTCCCCGAACTGAATCATGAGCATCGTCGTGCTCATCTCGTTCGTCGTCGGGACGATGTGCGGTGTCGTCAGCCATGGTGCATTTCCAGGTGGGGACGCCGACCGTAGAAGATCGGTGGTCGCATCGGTTCAAAAGGCGGCAGGAGTTCAGCGGCAGTCGTCCTGAAATCTCTGCTGCGGCAGCGAATTTCCATGAGCAATGCGCGTTCCTATGCGCGTACCTAGCGCGTTCCTTGCAGGCACCCGCTACACGCGGCCGCCGCTGCGCGGCCTCACTGCATGGGCCGGCGTCGCGCTCGGCGGTTCAGGAACGCAGGTTGCGCGGCTAATGGGAGGACCGATGACACAAACGGGAGCCCCCAAATGGATCAGGACAAGAAAGACTCTGCTCGCGCAAACCCGACTCAGGGACAGCAAAGCGCAGCGAGCGGCCAAAGCCCCGCGAAAGAGCCGGCACACGAAACCGCGCATGCCGACCCGGGGAAAATGGCCAAGAGCTTTGCAAATACTTCCCCGGAAGGCCACCATCCGTCGGCGAAGAAAACCGAGACGCAGCGCGTTGCGCGTAGCGCATCACCGTTGCCGCCCGTAGATATCAGCCTCAAGGCCGTCGATCATCCCGATCACTTCGAAGCAGCCCGGTCCCGCATCGTGTCGGTCGACACAGCGGGCACGCAAGCTTCCGACAGCACGGTCGACACAGACGGCAAGTCACGCGAAGCCCTGCGCGAGCGCAAGCCCCGGCAGGATCATTTCGTTCATTCGAATGCGTCGCCCGACGAACACGTGCCGACTTCACCGGTGGGCTTGGGCGGCATCGACAGCCGGCTCGAAGGCCCGGGTGTGCGTATCGCGACGAAACCTGGCTGGCACGTCGTCGATCTCGGGACGACCGTGAGAACGGACATGAACGGCATGCATGCGTCGCGGCATATCCGGATCGAGCGTGACGACACTTCGGAAAAAGCGCCGCTCGCCACAGAAGACCTGACGCACAAGTAACGCATCTATCAGCGTGCGCGTTCCGGCGCCGACCCGCCTCGCGCAGGCCCATCGATCATTGATCGGCCTGCGTGCGTCGAGCGCTAGTTTGAGTATTTGACCGACAGCGCGTGATTGGACGAAGACCGTGCCGTTCGCAAGGCCATACATTCCGACGTTAGGTATAAGCTAGAGATCGCCCGCGGGCCTGCGCATCGTTCGTGATGCGCCAGCCGGACCCGCTCGTCCCGAGGATTCGACATGGCCGAAGATCTCAAGCAGGACATGGCTTCACCCGCCCGACGCAACCCGACGCGCGCGCCTGTTCGCTCCGGGCCTGCGCCGCAGCAGTTCTCCGTCGACGTCATGCTCGAGAAATACGCAAAGGGCGACGAGACGACGATTTCCGATATCTATCGCCGTGTTGCCCGTGGCGTCGCACTCGCTGAACCTGAGGCCAAACGTGCGGAGGCCGAAGCCGAGTTCATCGACAACTTCGAACGCGGCGCGCTGGGTGCGGGACGCATCATGAGCGCCGCCGGCGCGGACATCGCCGCCACATTGATCAATTGCTTTGTGCAACCCGTCGGCGATTCCATCCAGGGTGTCGACGAGAGCGGCTTGCCCGGCATCTATGTCGCCTTGCTTCAGGCCGCCGAAACCATGCGTCGTGGCGGCGGCGTCGGCTACAACTTCTCAGCGATTCGCCCCAAGGGCGCGCGCGTGCATTCGACCGGATCGTCCGCGTCGGGCCCTTGCAGCTATATCGACGTGTTCGATGCATCATGCCGCACCGTCGAAAGCGCGGGCTCGCGTCGCGGCGCGCAGATGGGCATCCTCGATTGTGATCACCCCGATCTGCTCGAATTCATTACCGCAAAGCACACGCAAGGGCGCTGGAATAACTTCAATGTGTCCGTCGCCGTCACAGATGAATTCATGCAAGCCGTCGCCGACGACGGGATCTGGCAACTCGTGCATCGTGCAGAGCCATCGCCTGCGCTCAAGGCGTCGGCCGATATTCGCCGGCGCGATGACGGCAAGTGGATTTACAAGGAACTGCGCGCCAAAGAGATCTGGGACGTGATCATGCGCTCGACCTATGACGTCGCCGAGCCGGGTGTCGTCTTCGTCTCGCATATGAACGAAGACAACAACCTGCGCGCCATTGAAACGATACGGGCTACGAATCCGTGCGGCGAGCAGCCCCTGCCCGCCTATGGCTGCTGCAACCTGGGCCCGTTGAATCTCACGCGCTTCGTCAGCGATGCGTTTGCGCAGCGGCATGGCGGCGTTCCATCGTTCGACTGGGATGGTCTGGTCAGAAGCACGCGAACGCAGGTCCGCTTTCTGGACGATGTGCTCGACGTCACGCTGTGGCCTTTACCGGAGCAGGACGCCGAAGCGCGCGCCAAGCGGCGAATCGGCGTGGGCTTTACCGGCCTCGGCGACACGCTCGTGATGCTCGGCTTGCGCTACAACAGTGACCAAGGCCGTGACTTCGCAAAACGCGTCGCACAGACCATGCGTGACGCGGCGTATTCGGCCTCGGTCGATCTGGCGCGTGAGCGCGGCGCGTTTCCGCTATTCAATGCACGCGAGTACCTGTCGCCCGGCACATTCGCGTCGCGTCTGCCCGCCGACATTCAGGACGCCATCCGCCGCGACGGCATACGTAACAGCCATCTGCTGTCGATCGCCCCGACCGGCACCGTCAGCCTCGCATTTGCGGATAACGCGTCAAACGGCATCGAGCCCGCGTTCTCATGGACCTATCAGCGAACCAAGCGCATGGCCGATGGCTCGCGCCAGAGCTTCGCCGTCGAAGACCACGCGTACCGTCTCTATCGCGAGTTGGGTGGCGACGTGAACGCCCTGCCCGATTACTTCGTCAATGCTCTCGAGATGTCGGCGCATGACCATCTCGGCATGATGGCCGCCGTGCAACCGTTCGTCGACACGTCGATTTCGAAGACGGTGAACGTGCCAGCCGACTATCCGTTCGAGGCATTCGAAGATCTGTATTTCGAAGCGTGGCGCGGTGGCCTGAAGGGTCTCGCGACCTATCGCCCGAACGCGACGCTGGGTGCCGTCTTGTCGGTCACACCCGAAGCGACGCCTAGCGACGCGCCGAGCCCCGAGGCCGACAGCGAAATCGACCCGTTGCGCATTGCCATCGAGCATCGTCCGCGCGGTGAGTTGCCGGCGATCATCGAGAAGGTCGAATACCTGACGGCAATGGGCAAGAAATCGCTCTACGTTGCCGTGTCGTTTATCGAAGTCACAGGCAGGCTCAGCGGCACGGATCTCACGATCGAGCGCCCGATCGAGTTCTTTATGCCGGCCGGCCAACGCGACGAATCGCAGCAATGGATTACCGCGACCATGCGATCGCTGTCGCTCGCGGCACGCGGAGGTTTTGTCGCACGCAACCTCCAGGATCTGCGCAAGGTGTCATGGGATCGTGGTCAGGTACGGCTCGGCGACGTCAAACGCCTCGACGGGCACCGCGTACCACGCTGGCACGATTCAGAAGTAGCCGCGCTCGCATACGCGCTCCAGCAAATCCTGTTTCGGCGCGGATTCCTCGATGAGGAAGGCGGTCAGGTGCCGTCGCGCGTCCTGGCCAAACTCCGGCACGAGCGCGAAACGGGTTTTGACCCTGGGACTGCGGAAGGTGAAGGCGAAACCAAGAGCAACGCAGAACCGAACACCGGAGACGACATGCTCAGCGCCCTCGTCGCAAAGAGCGCCGCCGGCAGCGACCCGCACACGCTCCTCCCGATGCACGGCCGCCCCTGCCCGACCTGCGGCGCCAACGCCGTCATCCGCAAAGACGGCTGCGACTTCTGCACCGCATGCGGAGAAGTCGGGGCGTGTGGGTGAAACTATGGGTGTCGGCGGGATGCGCGCAAAACCGAGATTCAACACATCGCTATTCCGCTTTCGCGTTTCTCGACCGTCTCTGCAGGCGCCGCTCCTGGAGCTTTGCGTAGGATTGTTCGCGCGTCATCGTGCCTTGAGGATTTGCCTTCAGATGCACATACGCACTTACGACTTCGGCGGCCCATCGCGCTAAGTTCACGCGTAGTGCGTCGCGCGCGGCGCACTTGTCATGCTCATCATTCATATCCGAGATGCCTCGCAGTTCAACGCCGCAAAAGGGCGATCGTACGAGAACTCGGACAATGATCGGTCGATGTAAGAGTAAAGCGGAGAAAGCGCACCCCCGACTTGATATGCGCGTACGACGAGCAAGCTCGATTCCTAACGCAAATCAGAAACTGCTGACAGGGCGAACGTAAGTCGCCTCACGTTCTCACTTCTGGCAAATCACTGCCGTCATCACGAGCGGCATGACTTCCTTGACGGTCGCGGGGCTGCCCATCTGGTGCAGGCGGTCGCTGACTTGATCCGACCCCGCCATTACGACGACGCCGTATTTCGAAGGAGCGGCAGGCGTATCGGGTGTTGTCTGGTCGCTGACCTGCTGAACGCCGCCCTGCGACGCGCTGACTTTCTGCGCGACGACACCGTCATTCGAGCCAGCCGCCGGCGTGCCGAACACGGCCTTCACCGGGAATCCCAATGCAGTCAGGTGCCGATCGGAGTGCGCGCCGTAGGCGTTGACCGTCTGGTCGGACGTCTTCATCGGCTTCGCTTCGATATCGTTGTTATTGATCAGTTGCGCGATGAATTGGTGCGGATCGGCACGACAGTCGAGACTCGCATCGAGCCCCTGCGCGCCCGCAAAATGCGAGACGAGCAATGTTGCCGCTGCCAGGCACTGCAAGGGTCGAAAGCGTTTCATCTCTACTCCTTGATACGAATCCTGTTCCACAACGTTCGGCTTCACATCCACTGCTTTGAGTCCAGCTCTTCAGATCCACCGCTTCACGACCATCTCTAAGCACGCACAGTGCCAGCCCCGTTTTTCACCGACGTGACACGGCGAGGTCTGCAGCGACGTGCGCATAGACTAGTGCACTACGCGGATTCTGGCGACCCGTTCATTCGAATCAGTTTGTTCAAAATCAAGCAATAACGCTGTACGGCGGCACACCATCGATGCGGCAAATCGATCGCGCGAAATTCACAAGCTCTTGAAAGAAAGGACGAACCCTTGCGCGAGGTGTTCGCCGCATCCCAACAGAGCGGGTCTCGGGTGTATGGAATGGCCTTTGCTGTCCACACAGGTCCCCTCCTGCTGGAGATGCGCCCCATGGCTTCGCGACATACGCTCGCTCCCGATACGCTCGACGCCGAGCGACCGGTGGAGCGATTCCTTGTCCCTGTGTCGCTCAGGGTCAATGGCGAACTCCTCGAACTCGAGCTTGAACCCTGGACCACGCTTCTCGACCTCATTAGAGAACGCCTCCACCTGACGGGAACCAAAAAGGGTTGCGATCACGGTCAATGCGGCGCGTGCACGGTGCTGATCGACGGCAAACGCGCTAACGCGTGTCTGGCCCTCGCCGTGATCCATGACGGCGCGTCGATCGTCACGGTCGAAGGACTCGCGTCGCTGCGTCCGGATGACAACACCTCGGCCGCACTAACAGGCCCCATATCGGGTTCCACCACCGGCTCGATCGCAAGTCCGACATCAGGCGAGAAGTCATCACCGCAAAGCCGCAACGACGACGCACTTCACCCTATCCAGCAGGCCTTTATCGACCACGACGCCTTTCAGTGCGGTTACTGCACGCCCGGCCAGCTGTGCTCGGCAGCCGGCCTGCTCGCGGAAGGCCATGTACGCAGTAAGTCGGACATCCGCGAACAGATGAGCGGCAATATCTGCCGCTGCGGCGCTTATACCCAGATCGTCGACGCCATCGCGGAAGTGGCAGGCGTCGATCATGTGAACGATGGCGAGAAGCGTGTCCGTGCATCAGGCCCCTCCTCCCGCGACGCCACCCCAGGCAGAGGTCTAGGCGGCGATACATCCTCCGACACACCCGCTCCGGGAGCACGCCGATGAATCGCTTCTCCTACGTGCGCCCCGAGAGCCTGCCCGACGCCGTGCTGCGCGCGCAGCGCGTGCACTCCGCCCAATTCATTGCGGGCGGCACCAACCTTGTCGATCTGATCAAAGAGAATGTCGCGCGCCCGTCGGCGCTGATCGACCTCAATCGCCTGCCGCTGCGCACGATCGAACTCACGAGCGCACAAGGCCTGAAGATCGGCGCGCTCGTCAGCAATAGCGACGTCGCCTACGACGAGCAGATCCGCACGCGCTATCCCCTGCTCAGCGAAGCCATTCTTGCCGGTGCATCCGCGCAGGTCCGCAATATGGCGACCGTCGGCGGCAATCTGCTTCAGCGTACGCGCTGCTCGTACTTCTACGACACCGCGACCGCGTGCAACAAGCGCGAGCCCGGAACAGGATGCGGCGCGCTCAACGGCGTGAACCGCATGCACGCAATCCTCGGCGCCAGTGACGAGTGCATCGCCGTACATCCGTCCGACATGTGCGTCGCGCTCGCCGCACTCGATGCCATCGTTCACGTACGTGGCACCTACGGCGATCGCGCGTTGCCGATGTCGATCTTTCATCGGTTGCCGGGCTCGACGCCACATATCGACACCGAACTCGAACACGACGAAATCATCACCGCAGTCGAATTGCCCGAGCATGGCTTCGCGAAGCATCACGCCTATATCAAGGTCCGCGACCGCACCTCGTTTGCGTTTGCCCTCGTGTCCGTCGCACTCGGAATTGAACTCGACGTCGATACGGTTATCGATGTGCGCTGTGCGCTCGGCGGCGTCGCTCACAAACCGTGGCGCAATCACGACCTCGAAAACCAGCTCAAGGGCCAGCCGCTTACCACGCAGAAAGTACGCAAATTCGCGGGCGCGATGATGGCCGACGCACGAGGCAGGCGCGGCAATGCCTTCAAGATCGAACTCGCGACACGCGTCATCGTGCGTGCGTTCGAAGAGGCCACCCAACGCACCTTCGAGGGCTAGACCATGAGCTCCCTCTTTCAGAAGGCCGTCGACAAGGCACGGACGTGGAAGCCGCTGCGCCATGGCAACCGTCCTGCACCTGCAGCGCTCGGCGAGCCGGTCAAGCGGGTCGACGGCATCCTCAAGGTCACGGGCCAGGCGCACTATGCGTCCGACTACGATGCGCCGGACCTCGTCTATGGCTTTATCGTGAGCAGCACGATTGCGACGGGCCGCATCATCGAGATCGACGCATCCGCAGCGCTTCAATTGCCCGGCGTGCGCGCCGTGCTCACGCATCAGAACCGTCCGGACATGCCGCTGCATGACGCCGCGTACAAGGATCAGGTCGCACCGGGCGGCATGCCGTTTCGCCCGCTGTGGGACGACCGCATCTGGTATAGCGGACAGCCCGTTGCGCTCGTCGTAGCGGACCATATCGAACTCGCCCAACACGCGGCGTCGCTCGTTCGCGTGCGCTATGAGCCGACCGCGCACGAGACACAACTCGATGCCGTGCTCGACGACCACTATCCGCCCTCGACCGAGAAAGGCGGCTTCGAGCCGCCGCCCAAACCGCGTGGCAACGCCGACGGTGCGTTCCGCGGCTCAGAGGTATCGATCGACGTCGAGTACAGCGTGCCCGCCGCGTATCACAACCCGATGGAGCTTCAGGGCTGCACGGTCATACCCGCGGAAGACGGTTCGCTGACCGTCTACGAGAAGACCCAGGGCGTGCTCAACACGCGCCAGTACCTGATGAAGGTCTTCGGCCTGCCCGCCGACAAGATCAAGATCGTGTCGACCTTCGTCGGCGGCGCGTTCGGCAACGCCTTGCGGCCGCACTACTACCTGCCGCTGGCGGTGATGGCCGCACAGGACCTGTGCCGCCCGGTACGCATCACGCTCACGCGCGCGCAGATGTTCAGCTTCGTGCATCGTCCCGAGTCGATCCAGCGACTACGCCTCGGTGCCTCAAAGGATGGCCACCTCAGCGCCATCATTCACGAGGCCGTGCAGAGCGTGTCGCGTTACGAGGACTACTGCGACGTAGTGGTCAACTGGGCCGGCCAGCTCTATCAATGCGACAACGTGCGCCTCGAATTCAATGTCGCGAAGATCGATACCGCGACGCCCGGCGATATGCGCGCGCCCGGCGCGAGTCAGGGCCTGTTCGCCCTCGAATCGGCCATGGACGAACTCGCCTACAAGCTTCGCCTCGATCCGCTCGAGTTTCGCCTGCTCAACTACACCGAGCGCGACGCCAACAAGGATCTGCCGTTCTCGAGCAAGGCGCTGCGCGAATGCTTCAGGGAAGGCGCCGAGCGGTTTGGCTGGCGCCAGCGTCGAATCGAACCGAGGTCGCGCCGTGAAGGACGCGAATGGGTGGGCTGGGGCATCGCCACGGGCGCGTGGGACGCGATGCAAGGCCCTGCCAGCGCACGCGTGATTCTGCATGCCGATGGCACCGTCGACGTATCGAGCGCGACCGCCGATATCGGCACCGGCACCTATACCGTGATGACGCAGATTGCGTCGGCCGCGCTGGCCATTCCGATGGACCGCATCAGCTTCGCGCTCGGCGATTCGACGCTGCCGAAATCACCGCTCGAAGGCGGCTCATGGACCGTGACGTCAGTCGGCGGCGCGGTCCACAAAGTCTGCACGCAGGCACGCGAAGCGCTTGCGGCATTGCTGCATGAACATGGCGGCAACGGCTTCCGCAACGTCGACGCAAGCGAGCTGACGTTCGACGGATCGCGCATCGAGATGCCCAACGGGGCCGCCGACAATATCGATCTGTCCGACTTGTTCAATCGCGCAGGCATCGAGCGCCTCGAGTGCGTGGCGACGAATCAGCCCAACGAGCGCCAGAAACAGTTTTCGATGGGCACCCACTCCGCGGTGTTCGCGGAGGTCCGTGTCGACGAAGCATTCGGCACCGTGCGCGTCACGCGTGTCGTAAGCGCGGTGGCGGCCGGCAGGATCATCAATCCACGCACGGCCGGCAGCCAGGTCAAGGGCGCGGTCGTGATGGGTATCGGCATGGCCCTGCACGAGCAGGCGCAATACGACCCCGACCTCGGCCGCCTGATGAACCACAACCTCGCCGACTATCACGTGCCCGTCAACGCCGATATCGGCGAGATCGATGTCATGTTCGTTCATGAACTCGACGATGTCGTCAGCGAACTCGGCGCGAAAGGCGTCGCTGAGATCGGCATCGTCGGCGTCGCGGCCGCCGTGGCGAACGCCGTGTTCCATGCGACCGGCGTCCGCGTGCGCGATCTGCCGATCACACCCGACAAAGTCTTCACTCGTTTTCCCGACCCCGCTATCGGCGTCGGCCATGCAGGAACGGCACGCGCGCCCTAGCCAAGGAGCCTGACCCATGCGTTTGTTCCATTTTCACCGTGAAGGACGCCCGCACGATCGCGAACGCGAGACGCGCAACGGCGCCGCTATACGCAAGCTCGAGCACTTCGTGCTCGCGCCCAGGAGCTGGGTGCCCAACAACGCGCGCCTGCCCGTCATGCTTTATCACCAGGCACTCCCTGAACGCGACGATCTCGGCACAACGTTCGATGCCCTGTTCGAAGCGAACGGGTGGCCCGTGCAATGGCACGACTCGGTGTTCGACTATCACCACTACCACTCGACCGCGCACGAAGTCCTGGGCGTGATCTCGGGCGAGGCCGAAATCATTCTCGGCGGGCCGAATGGCCGCGTCATCTACGTACATCCGGGTGATGTCCTTGTGCTGCCTGCAGGCACCGGTCATTGCCGCCTGTCGTCGACGCCCGCGTTTCGCGTCGTCGGCGCCTACCCGCCCGGTCAGAAGTTCGATATCCGCCGCGAAGCGCCGACCGAAGCCGATCTCGTCGCCATCGCGCGCCTGCCGTTCCCCGATAGCGATCCGGTGACCGGACAAGTCGGCGAGCTCACGAAGCTGTGGACTCGCCCGAGTTAGCCCACCGATGCAGCTGCGGACGAAGCTGATGACGAAGCTGCCGGTGAAGCGCTAGCGACTGTTCAAAACACGCCGGGGATCACGCGGTAACGCACCGATGCTTTGTACTGCACGTACTGCGGATCCTCGGACAGCAGCCCTTCCTCTTTGACGATACGGCCCGCTTGCAACGAGAACTGTATGCCGTAGACCAACAGATTCTGCACGCCGAAGTTGCTGAGCAGAAAGCCGAGGTCCGACAACAGATAACCCAGATACATCGGATGCCGGATAAACCGGTACGCGCCGCGCGACACCACGCCCCGGTTCGCTGGGAGGATCCCGAACGAGCGGCGCAGCGACAGCTTCGCAAACATCTGCCACGCAATACCGGTGATCTGCAACGCCGCACCAACGAACTCAGGAATCACCCTGACACCCGGTACAAGCTGCACGGCGAGAAAGTAGTACGTGCCACCGACCGAGAGCACCATCGCCAGCGCATGCCAGTCGCGCTTGCGCGGCACGCGCGCAACGAGCGACAGGCCCACAGTCAGGCATTCCGCCACGACAATCAACAGCAGCGTGATGCGCGACGGGTCGGCGCGCCAGTGAAGCCATGCACTGTAGCCAAACACGGCCAGCAAGCCCGCCGTCGAGGCGCGAACCATGACTTCAAGCGCAAGACGCGACAACGTCAACGGGGACTCGGCGGCGCGCGGCTCATTGATATTGGCGTTGATATCGACATCGCCGTTGATATTGCCAATGCCATTACCAGGGCCCGCACTATGGGACGAACCGGTGATGACCGGTGTCAGGGACGACGTATCGAACATACCCACCTCTACTCAAAATCCCTTCACGGAGACGCATTCAACTTCTTCAACGCACTGAGCTTCTTGAATGCACTCAAACTCTTCAAAGCAATCGACGCCCCTACTTGGTAATCCGCAAAATCTGCGAAGCAATCTGCGAGAAACACGGTTTCAGATCAGCCGTCGTTGCCGCATAGCAGTAGACACCGACGGGTTCGCTCGGCTTATAGCAATCGGAATCCGCCGTGTTCGCCATGCACTTGAGCACGTTCGCACCCGGTTCGTTATCCGGCCCGGTTGCCTGCGTCAGATACGGCCCATAGCCCAGCGTAAAGACGTACGTGCCCTCGAGGCGCGCTTGCTCAGCCATCCCTTCGAGCAGGTTGCGTGATGCACGATTGACGTTCGCTTGCGTCGGCGTACCGTTCGGCACAGCGCGCGGCGACGTCACTGGCCAGATCGGCAGTGTCTGATCGGTCGCGTTGTGCGCGTTGTACCAGCGCGGCATGGCCGTCACGACATTCGACACCGTGTTGCTGTAGCACCCCGACATCTGCGTCTGCTGCGCATTGATCGTATAGAGGCCGCTCGCAATCGAGCCCCAGTTGCCCGAGGTGTCCGGGCTGCTGACCGTGCCCGCCGTCTTGCCGCACGCAGTGTTGACCGCCGGAAACAGGCCCGAAAAACTATTCGGCGCGCCATCGGAGAAGAACACGATCACACGCAGGCTCGACGGCTGCGTGATCACCGTATCGAGCTGATTGCGCGCATTCCACATCGCCTCGACCGAATTCGTGCTGCCCGAGAAGCTATAAGCATTGATGTCCTTTGTCATCGTCGTGCGGTCGAAGCCGCGCGTATTGCCGTTGAACGGCACATCGACAATGGTCCCGTAGGCGAAGTGCATCAAAGCAACGCGGTCGTTCGTAACATCGAAGTTGCTCAGGAAATTGACGGCACTGGAACGGACCGCCGCCGGTACGCCGGACGAATTCAGCGAGCCCGTCGTGTCGATCACGAAGGACATGTCGAGATCCTTGCGAACCGCTTCAGAGGACGTGCTGACATTCAGGATCTTGAAGCCGAACATCTGCATGAACGTCGGCGCAACGGAAGCCGTTGCCGCAATATCGATCGTGACGGTGCCGTTGTTGAAGACGATCGACGGATTCGACAGTGACGCCGTCGAGCCGAGAAACCCTGTCGGGTAGTTCGCCGCAAAGAACGCCGTCGCAGCCTGCGTGGCATTCGCGACCTGCTGCGATTGCGTGTTGCCGCGCGTGACGGCCTGGCCCGCCGCGATCGCCGCTCCATCGGCCGCCGCATCGAGACGCGTGCGGATCATATAGCCCATGCCCGAATCGATCGCGAGGCCCAGCACGCCGAGCAATGCCATCAGCGACACCACCACAATGATGCTGACCGATCCCCGCTGCCTTTGTATGGATGTCTTTTTCATGGCTTCCCCGATCGCCGTCCTGGTCTCAATCTTGGTCTTGGTATGCGTCAGAAAACCGTCATCGCATACAAATTCGACGACAGTGAAGGCGTCGTGACCCCTCTTCCGAGGGCCATCGGCGCAATCAGCTGCGGCTGCGAATAGAAGGCTTCGACGACGTAGGCAATCTGCCCGTCCGACAACTGCCCCTTGAGCGTCTGAACAGCCGGTGAATTGGTACCCGCGCTCGGAATGCCATTGCAGGCACCGGAGCCGTCCGTGGCCCAACTCGTCCCGCCGCCACCGCAATTCCACAGGCCGCTCGACGGGTGATATCCGCCGTTGTTCCAGCGCCATTGCCCGATCACGATGCCCGTGCAGTTGTTGCCGTTCGCATCGCAGTTGTTATTGCCCATGATCTCGGTGATATAGATCATGCCGTTCGACGTCATGTTGAGCGGCGGCGTGGTCGCGGTCAGCGAGTTCATGATCGTCTGCATCGGAAACACCGTCGATGCGCGCGACGCGAGGTTCGCACCTTCGCGGCTCACGTTGATCAGAATCATCTGCGCCTGGATATTGCGCGCGACGTCATAGATCGGCAGCGACAGCCCGAGCAGCAACGGCGTCAGCAGCGCAAGCTCGACGCTGACAACGCCCGACGAGCGGCGCCGCGGTGAACCCGCAAGACGCCGGGCACGTTGCAAGGAAGCGAGTGAAGTGATGGGTGCGCGCATATCAGAACCCCTCGTTGCGCATCGTCGCCGCGACGCTGAAGCTGTACGTCCCGTTCGCGAACAACGGCTTGATAAACGGTGTCAGCAACGGCCACGTACAGTTCAACTGCAGCACGACGATATCGCCGGGGTTGCCGAACATGCTCGTGGAGTACGACCCCGATGACGCGTAGTTCTGCGTCGCGCCATTGACCGTGATGACGTACGACGGAGAGACCATGTTGTAGAGCCCCATCGAGCTGTTCTTGATCTCCTGCACGATGGCGAGATAACGCTGTTGACTCGCCGTGTTCGGATCGAGATTGCTCTGCCCCGTCACCGCGTAGCGCGCACCTTCGCGCACCGCGTATTGCATCGTGAGATTGACCCAGAACAACACACCGAAGTCGACGATCACGAACAGCATGAACAGCAACACCGGCGCGATCAGCGCGAACTCGACAGCGCTCGTGCCGCGCATGCGACTGCGCAGAGTTCTGCGTGGCCTGGCCGGCTTGATCGTGCGTTTCATGGCGCTCTCCCCAATTCAGCGTCCGCGCTCATCGCCGCGTTGACGATGCCGTCCGACGACGTACCGCCCCGTGCGTTCGTATTGCGTTGCGACCGCAGCGGCCAGACAAGGGCGTCGAGCACGGTGGCCGGCTCCCGTCCATCGTCGAGCCCCGTGACCGGCCATTCGTTTGCTTCAGGCAGGCGCATCGTGCCGCCGAGCCAATCCCAGAGCGGAAGGAACTGCGTAAAGTTTTTGTCGAAATACGCCGCGTCACGCGCGTGATGAAGCCGGTGATATTGCGGGCTATTCACCCACGCGCCGAAACGCCCAAGCTCTACACGCAGGTTCAAGTGCGCGAAGTAGTTGACGAGCAGGAACGGCAAGCCGACGACACCGAGAATCCAGAGATCTACCTTGAACAGGATTGCCGCAACCGGATAGAGGCAGCACACCTTGATCACCGCGTCGAGCCAGTGATGACGCAACGTTACCGTCACGTTGAACGTGCTCGCACTGTGATGCAGCGAGTGCAGGCGCCAGAGAAACGGTACGGTGTGTTGCAGCCGGTGGTACGCATATTCGAGCAGATCGATCGTGACGAACATCACGACGACCGACAACACGGCCCACGCGCCGTGCGACGGCAATTCGATCAGGCCACCGCCACAGGTCTGCACGATGGCCATGGCAATGACAGTCGTCAGCGGGCGCACCACGTGGTCGACCACGCTCGCGGCAACCGAATACGCGAGGCCCCATCGCGTCGCCTGGCGAGATGGGTTCGCATCGAGACGATGCGTGCGTTCGACCAGTGCGCCGACAGTCAGCATCACGATCACAACAGCGTACGTCGACAACCAGCTCTGGAGATGGTCGGCGAACGATGCGGCAAGACCCGATGCAAACATGGACACGCTCCTTGGTTCGTTGATTGCGTTGCGATCAGTGACTCGGTTGCTCAGCGATTCGGTTGCTCAGCGACTCAATGACTCGGTAACTCAGTGACTCGGTAGCTCGGTGACTCAGTTGCTCAGCGACGTGACGACCGGAAACAGCTGACGCACGATCTGAATCGCCGCCGGCCCGATCAGCACGGCGATCAGCGTCGGAAAGATGCAGAACATCAGCGGGAACAACAACTTCAAGGCGATCTTTGCGGCCTTCTCTTCGGCGCGCAGCCGGCGCTTGGTACGCAGGTTGTCGATAAACACGCGCAGCGAGTCGCCCACGCTCGTGCCGAAGCGATCTGCCTGGATCAGCATTGCGGCGAGCGTGTCGATGTCTTCCACGCCCGTGCGCAGCGAGAGATTACGCAACGCTTTTTCGCGACCGGCACCGGCGCGCAACTCGAGCAGCACCAGCTCGAACTCTTCCTTGAGCGCCGTGCTGCGCACGCCCAGTTCTTCAGTCACGCGCAACATCGCCGCGTCGAGCCCCAGCCCGGCCTCGACGCAGACCGTCATCAGATCGAGTGCATCGGGCAAGTCTTCGAACAGCGCACGCTGACGCGTCTCGATCATCCGGGCAAGCACGACGTTGGGCAGATAGAAACCCAGCGCCGACGACGACAGCAGCAGAAACAAGAGGTAGATGCGATGCGCCGCGTCGATGCTCGACCCCACGGCAATCAGCGCCACAGTCGGCAACACGAGTGCGAGCACGGACTTGGCCGCAAAGAAATACGCAGGCGCTGACGGCTGACGCAGCCCGGCGTTCATAAAGCGCCGGCGCAAGGCCGAATGATCGAGATCGTCTTTCGGCAGCGAGAGCTTGCCCACACGTTCGGACACGCGTGTCATCCGTTCGAGCCACGGACTGTCAGCGTTGCGCTCGATACCGTCCGTCGTTCTCGCCGGCGAAATGCCTTCGATGCGGCGACGCAGCGGATCCGGCCGCAACAGCGTCATCGCCTTGAGCGACGCGCAAAACACGACCACGAACATCAAGGCCAGCATCGCGATTTGTTGGGTATTCATGATGTCCCCGAGTGTCCGTGGGTCCGAAAATCCGAAAGTCCGATGATCCGTATTTTCGCTGGTCCAAAAGTGCGAATGTCTAAGTTTCCGAGTTGCCAGGCTTCTGAATGTCCAGCTTGTGGTCCACCCACCGTCGTTCAGACGTGAATACGAATGATCTTGCGCATCCACACCACGCCGAAGGCCATCGACACCATCCCGCCGAGCGCAATGGCCTGTCCCGTCGGATCATCGAAAAACACATCGGTGAAGTGAGGATTGATCAGCGAGAGCACGCCCACCACGACGAACGGCAACAAACCGAGAATCCACGCGGACAAGCGGCCCTCGGCCGAGAGCACGCGGATCTTGCCGAGCAGCTTGAGCCGCTCGCGGATGATCAAGCTGATGTTGCCGAGGATCTCGGCAAGGTTGCCGCCGGCCTCACGCTGGATCAGCACGGCAATCACGAAGTAACGCAGGTCGTCGACCGGCACGCGGCTGACCATATTGAGCAGCGCGTCGTTCATCGACACGCCATAGCTGATCTCGTCGTAAGCGAGACGGAATTCGCCACCCAGCGGATTGGGCAGTTCGTCGGCCACCATGCCGATCGACTCAGGGAACGCGTGCCCTGCCCGCAGTGCGCGCGCGATCAGGTCGGCCGCTTCAGGCAGCTGACGCTCGAGATGCAGAATGCGTTTGGCGCGGCGACGCCGCACATAGAGCATCGGCAATGCGCCAGCGACGATCACCACCGCAGTCGCCACGAAGCCCGGCAGATGCAGCGAAAACGCGATCAGCCAGCCGATCCCTGCAGCGAACGCCATCGAGCTGACGAGCCGCCCGACCGACCAACCCACACCGGACTGCAACAGATGCCGGTCGACCGCATTGACACGCGGCATCATCGCGAGCACTTGCGTGAGCCACGGCGAATTGCTGAGCATGCGGCCCTTGAGGATCGACAATTGCTCGGCGCTGACCGAGCCGCTCGCGCTCATCGCGCGCACGCGTTCTTCGACGCGCTTCGTCGCGCGGCCGTGCTTGTTGTTCCAAAGCAGGTAGAGCGCCTCGAGCATCAGCACAACAGCGAGAAAACCCAACACCGCGAAACACAGAAAGGTCGTATCCATGGCGGGCTCCCTCAGACCTCGTGACGTTGCGCGGGGTCGAACACCTGGTCGGGCAGCGCCACGCCAAACGCCGTCAGCCGGTCGCAGAACTTGGGCCGTACACCCGTTGCGCAGAAGTGCCCCTTGACCGCGCCGTCTTCACCGAGCCCGGTTCGCTTGAACGTGAAGATCTCCTGCATATTGATGATGTCGCCTTCCATGCCGGTGATCTCTTGCACGCTCATGATCTTGCGGCGACCATCCGTCAGCCGTGACGCCTGAATCACCACCGTGATCGCCGATGCGATCTGGTGGCGCATCGCCTTGATCGGCATCGACAGGCCGGCCATGCCGACCATGTTTTCGAGCCGCGCGAGCGCGTCGCGCGGCGTGTTCGCGTGCAGCGTCGCGAGCGAGCCTTCATGGCCCGTGTTCATCGCGTGCAGCATGTCGAGCGCTTCGGCGCCGCGCACTTCGCCGAGGATGATGCGATCGGGGCGCATCCGCAGCGCATTGCGCACCAGTGAGCGCTGCGAGATTTCGCCGTTACCTTCGATATTGGGTGGGCGCGTTTCGAGCCGCAGCACGTGCTCCTGGCGCATCTGGAGTTCGGCCGCATCTTCGATCGTGACGATGCGCTCATCGCCCGGGATAAAGCCCGACAGCAGATTGAGCAGCGTCGTCTTGCCGCTGCCCGTGCCACCCGACACGAGCACATTGAGCTTGGCCTTGATCAGCGCCTCGAAGAACTGCGCCATCACCGGCGTAAAGCTCTCATTGGCGACCATATCGGTCACCGTCAGCGGATTCACCGCAAAGCGCCGGATCGACACCAACGGACCATCGATCGCCGACGGCGGGATGATCGCGTTGACGCGTGAACCATCGGGGAGACGTGCATCGACCATCGGCGTCGATTCATCGATGCGGCGACCCACGCGAGACACGATGCGCTCGATGATCTTCATCAGGTGCGCGTCGTCGTAGAACGTCACGTCGGTGTGCTCGAGCTTGCCGCGCCGCTCGACGTACACGTGTTGCGACGTGTTGACGAGAATGTCGGAGATCGTCGGGTCCTTCAGCAGCGGTTCGAGCGGGCCGAGGCCGATCATTTCGTCCTGCACGTCCTGAACGAGTCGACGACGTTCGGCCTCGTTCATCGGCACGCTCTCTTCATCGAGAATGCGCTCGACGAGCTGGGCAAGTTCGCGGCGCACTTGCTCGGGCGACAGTCGTTGCAGCTTGTCGAGTTCGACGCGATCGATAATCGACTGATGGACCGTCATCTTGAGCTTCTGATAAGCGCGGCGGGCATGACGTTCTTCCGCGCTGATCGTGGGCGTCGAAGACAGCGGGACGACAACGGCCGATACCGAGGCGCCCGATGTGTTTGCGTCGGTCGTACGCTTCAACGGCGTCGCTACGTCAGCCGCCGCCGCTTCGCTTCTGAAAAGTCTTTCGCGCAATGACATGGTCGTCTCCGCCGCTGCTTAATATCGTGATGGATGCTCAGTGTTCGGTCTTCATCTGCGGCGCCGCGCCCGTCTTGTTCGCAAAGATGCGGCGCAGGATGCTCTGCGCGTTCGCGACCGGCGCGGGGAACACTGACTCGACGAGCTTTTCGATGCCTTGTGCGAGTGCACTGGTCTTCGCGACGTCACGCAGTGCCACGCCCTGGTTCAGCGCGGCCGCCACGCTCTTGTCGTCACGCGGCAACGAATGCACGGCGCGTACGCCGAGCGTTTCTTCGATCATGGCCACGCTGACCTGCGCACTCTTGTCGTACTGGTTGGCGATGACACGTACCTTGCCCGTGGCATAACCGAGTGCACCGAAGAGGTCGAGCATGCGACGCGCCGTATGCAGATACAGCACGTTCTGGCGCACCACCATGCAGATCGCATCGCTCTGATCGAGCGCCTGGATCGACAGCGGGCTGACGCTTTGCCCGATATCGACCACGACGGCGTCGTAACGCGTACGCACGAGTTCGAGAATCCGTTCGAGGTGCGCGGCACGCAGCTCGCCGGCTTTGACCGGATCGCCCGCGCCCGCGAGCACATCGAGCATCGGATTCACGTGCATCACACACGCATCGAAGAACGCCGGATCGAGCCGGTCGATCTGCGCACTCAAATCGAACAAGGTGGCCGACGGCAGCTTGTCGGCGATATAGAGACCGGCATCAGCGAACTGCTGATTGAGGTCGATCAGCAGCACGCGTTTGTCGCGCAGCTGCGTCAGCGTGTGCGCGAAGTTGACCGCGACAAACGTCGTGCCGCTACCGCCCTTGCACGAGGTGAACGAAACCACGCGGCCCGCGCGCCGCGTGCTCGACGCCTTGCGACCGGCAACATGCGCGAGCTCTTCAGCGAACTCGGCCTTGTCGAGCGGCCAGCTCAGCATATGGCGCACACCTGCTCGCATTGCACCCATCAACAAATCGTTGGACTGCGACGCCGTGATCAACATGCAATTCAGGCGCGGATGGTGCGAGATCGCATCCTCGATGCCCGCGAGGTCGCTGGCATCGAGCCGCGTATCGTCGACGATCAACAGATCGGCATGGCGGATATCGTCCGCATGCGAGCGCAATTGCTTCGCGGCGCCGGCAACGGTGCGCAGCTCATGCGAGATGCCGCTCTCCGAGATCAACGCAGCAATGCGCTTCGCGTGATCGTCGGTCGATGAAATCAGAAGAATGTTGATCATGTTGGTCTCCGCATCGCTACGTCGCGTATCCGCTCAATTCGATCCCGATGAACCGACTCCGACCGTGAAGAGGTTCACGTGCGGCGGCGGCGCGTCGAAGGACTTGCCGTAGTTCTCGATCGCATAACCCGCGGCTTCACCGTCGAGGCCCACGACCGGGTTGTCATTCATCGACGCATCCGGGTTCGCCGTCTGCATCGTGCGCATCGCCGTCACGGCGTTGCCGAAGTTCGCATCCCATTGCGGCGTTGACGTCAGGCAACCACCGAGCGAGAGCAGCGTGGCCAGGCCCGTCACACACAGCATCGAGCGAATCAGTACGCGGATCGTTTTCATCTCAGTCTCCTTGTGTGCGCGTGCCATCGACAATCGGCGATCGACCGTCGGCGGCGCGCGACGCAGGTATCAGCTTCAGGTTGGGATCAGGCTCGTTTCACTTCTGATTCGACGCGAGCACCGGAGTGGCGGTCGACTGCATCTCGCCCGGCATCGGGACAACGCGCGGCGGCAAGGCCGTCGACGGACCCAGAACAGACTCCGAGGTCGACGGCATGTCGTCCGGCGTCGGCACGATCCGCGGCGGCGGCAGGGTTGTCGCAGAACCCGAGACCGCCGCCTGCGTCGCGGGGGAAGCGGACGCGTTCGGAGAGGCCGGTGCTTTGGGGGAAGCAGGCTGGTTGGAGGACGCCGGCGCGGTAGGCGCGGCCGGTACAGCAGGTGCAGCAGGCATGCCGGCAGGCGGCACAACGCGCTTCGTGCCTTCCATATTTCCCGTGGCGAGCACGTTGGCTTCGTTGACGTCGCCGAAGCTGTCGGTCGGCATCGGATAGTTCGGCGGCAGCGGCCGCGCGATGCGCGGTGTCACGACGAACACGAGTTCCGTCTTGTCCGACTGGAAGTTGTTGCTGCGGAACAGCGCGCCGAGCACGGGCAGTTCGCCTGCGCCGGGCAGTGCCTTGAGCGTGCCCGTCACGTTGTTCTTGATGAGCCCGCCAATCGCAAAGCTCTGACCGTCGTACAGCTGGATCGTCGTCGATGCACGGCGCGTGGTGATCAACGGCAGGATCGACATACCGTCGACCGTGCCCGTGGTCACCGCAACACCGGTCGGCGACAGTTCAGAGACTTCCGGCGCGACCTTGAGATTGATACGGCCGCCTTCGAGCACCGTCGGCGTGAACGTGAGTCCGACACCAAAGGTCTCTTCCTGCAGGATGATCGTCTGACCCGAGCCGACATTCGTTTGCGGCACCGGGATAAACACCTTGCCGCCCGCCAGGAAGCTCGCTTCCTGGCCGCTGATCGCCATCAGGTTCGGTTCAGCGAGGATCTTGACGAGCTGATCGCCCTTCTGCGCATCGATATTGACGGACAGGGGCCGGTTGTTCGCCTTGGACGCGCCGATCGCGGCCATGCCGCCCGATACGAAATCGGCCAGCAGCCCGAAGCTCCACGAGCCGATCGAGCCCTGCAGGTTCGTTTGCACGCCGAGCTGGTCGATCAGCGTCTTCGAGACTTCCGCGACCTTGACCTCGAGCATGACCTGCTGAGGTGCCGCAACGCGCAGCATATTGATCAGGTGCTCGTTCTTGACCGCACCCGACGGTCCTGACGATACCTGCGAGAACGACACCTGCATCGACGTCACGCCTTGCGGTGCGTTGGATCCGCCCGCCGCGACCGGCGAGTTCGGCCGTTGCGCGAAGGCGCGTGCGAGTTGCAGGACACGTTCAAGCTTGGCCGAGTCGGCAACCGAGCCCGTCAACACGAGGTTGTCCGCCGCAGCGCGGACATGGATGTCCTTTTCTTCGGGCATCAGCACGTTGAGCGCGTTTTGCAGGCCGGCGGGGTCAGCACCGACGTTGACGTCGATGATGCTGCACGAGCCGCTGCGACCTTGCACGATCATGTTCGTCGTGCCGACATCGAGTCCGAGCAGATACAGCGTCTGCTGCGAGACGAGCATCGCCTGAAGAATCATCGGATTGCCGACCGTGCGTGCACGGACAGGCTCGGGCACGTTGACGAGCGCCGACTTGCCCACCGGCACGTCGACCGCCTGGTGATCCGCGATTGCGCCGATGCAGTTCGGGCCCTTGGCCGCTGCCGGTGCCTGTGCTGCGTTCGGGGCGCCCGCGCCGTTGCCGTTATGCGCGCCGCCGTTGGCGGCCAGCGTGAACGTCGCACCCGAGGGGATCGGCATCGGCTGGCCATTCGCGTTTGCCGCTGCCACCACTTCAGCGTTCGCAATCGACAGCGTCGACAGCAGCACGCCGATCAGGCCGCATGCCGCGGCTTGCGCAATGCGCGTCCGGGTCGGCGCTGCCGCACTGCGTTCACGCCGCGAAGGCGCGCGTTGGCTCGTTCTGACGTTCATGTCTTCACCCCGTATGGATGCTGCTCTGGCGATGCGCTCGTGCAGGTTGGTGGCGTTCTAGCGCTTCGCCGTGCTATTGGTCGTTGTTGCTGTTGGTCGTTGTGTCTGTGCTGCTTTATGGGTGCTGCTAGCTCTCTGCCGATGTCTCTTTGCTGCTACGTTGGCGTCGCTCTGCGCGCGCCGCTGTATCTGTGCCTCTTCCCATCACGCTTCACGCGTACCGCGATGTCTTGGTTCGCGGTTGCGTCGTCGTGGCAACGTCGTGTTTCAGTTCCGTGCGCCCGACGATCCCTTTCGCTTAGAAGCACTCTTTCTTCGTATCCGGGCCGTTGATCACATCGATGCAGTTCGACGGTGCGCGGGCCGCGACGTGTTGCACGACCTTGACGACCTTCGGTGCCGGGATCGCAGCGACCGGTGCCGGTGCAACAGGCAGCTTGAGCAAGGTGTCTTTTGTCGCACCGGCCGTGGCCGTCGCTTGCGGATCGACCTGATTGCGCAAGACGAGCGAGAGCGTGCCGATGCTGCGTGCCAAGTCGATTTTCTCGGCCTGGTCGGGCGTGACTTCGAGCGTGACCGCGTCGACCACCTTCGGCTTCGTTTCATCGCGGCCGACTTCCTGGGCGACGGCGAGCACGAGGATCTTCTCGAGCACGATCTTTGAAATGTTCTGGTCCTTGTCGCGTTGCGCGACCTGCGCGGCATCTTTCTGCGTGTTGACGATGATGTCGACGTAGTTGCCGGGCAGCGCGAAGCCCGCAACACCGATCACGTCGTTCACACGCACCGTGATCGCACGCTTGCCTTCGCCGATCACCGCGGACAAGCCGCCGAGCGTGCCGATCGGCGAGAGCTTGGCTTCGACGACCGGCTCACCGGTAAGGAGGGTTTCCTTGAGCACGCGGCCATCGACTTTCTGCACTTCGTTGAACGACCCAGGCGGCACGCTGTTCGACGGCCAGTCGACCACCTTGAGATAAGTCTGGGAGACGCGTTGTCCGAGATTGATATCCGACGATGCAACGACAACCTTCGTCGTCGAGCTCGAGGCCTGCGAGATCATCCAGCGCGAGCCGAACATCACCGCGGCCAGCCCGGCGGCTGTGGCAATCAACAGCATGAATATGGCCCGTGCGTTTTTCATCTTGGTCCCCTGCTCGATCGATCGATTTATGCGTTTGCGAAGAGCACGAAGACCGTGCCCAACGCAATCGCAACCCCGTATGGCAGCGTGCCCACTGCATTGGCCGCGACCTTCTGTTGTGCGTTGTGTTGTTGTGTGTCCTGCTCTGCTGCGTGCTGCTCTGCTGCGTGCGGCGTCATCAGAATCGATGCCGCGCCATGCAGCCCCCGGCGTGTTTCGCGCTTCGCCACCATCACGCCCAGTGACCAGACCCCGCCGATCACCGCGGTTGCGAGCACGATTTCAAATGCCCCCTGCGCCCCACAAAGCGCCCCGACCACCCCCATCAGCTTCACGTCCCCCGCACCCAGGAGCCGCAGCATGTAGCCCGGCAACATCAGTGCACCGCCGACGAGACAGCCGCCGAGCGCAAACGCCAGACCTTCAAGCGGACCGTGCACGAACCACTGAACGGGCAGCGCCATCGCAAGTCCGGCCACGACGAGCCAGTTCGGGATGCGACGCGCATGCAGATCCCACACCGACGCCAACGCGATCACCACGAGCACGCAGGGGCCAACAGGGAAAGGGATGCCGTTCATGAGTGACTCCGTTTGATCAGCGCTCAGTCAGCGTTTTTGTCAGCGTTCGGATCGTGGGTCGTAAGTCCTGCGTCCTGGTTCGTAAGAAGCGAATCGCGTGTGATGGGCTTTGCGCGAGACCCTCGACTTCCCTGCCTCCGCTTCCGAGGGCGGAGGCAGGGAAGCGGTCGGGTCTGCGCTCAGCTCAATTCGCGATCGTTTCGCGAGCCGTTCGCTCAGGCCGCCGCAGCCGGCGTGGCGCTCACCAGCCGGCCCGCGACCGCGTTGAACATCGCGGCCAGATCGGTACCGACCAGCCCTACGGCCGTGATGATTGCGCAGGCAAGCAGCCCTGCGAGCAGGCCGTATTCGATTGCCGCAACACCGTCTTCTTGCTTGAGGAACTGCTGAATAGTCGTCTTCATGCTTGGCCCCGTAAGGTATGGGTTGGTCTTTATTTGCGTCAGGGCACTCCGAGTGACCCTGCTACGCGATCCGCCTTTCGGCGGTGATCGACAACGCTGTCATGCAGTCCGGCTTGTGGAAGCGGATGGCCCGACCTTGCCCTGGGACATCCGCACCACTTTGTTTTGGTACTGCACTTGGCCCCGCCGCTCTCCCCGTAACCGCATTGGTTTTGCCCCGACCGCGATCACGAAGCTGGTTGTTGCCGTTCGTCCGGGTTTCGGTCGGACAGCAACGAATTCGCTGTGACCGACCTATTGCAACGGCTATGCCATGAGGGCCAAAAGCCTTGCCTGACAAGGCGCTGACTTTTTCGATCGCCGATTTGAATGGTGCAAAGCGGTATCACTGTTGCATCGCCGTTACACCCAGTTACACCTGTAACGACTCGATTTTTTGACATCGCGCGCAACAAAAAACTATGAAAACGCCTTCAAGAATCCATGCAAAATATCGTCTAAGCCGCATGCCGTATGGCTGACGGTCGAAATTTCCGAATCTTCATAGGAAAATGATCTGCGACGTTTTGGAACATTGGCCGATGTGTCGCAGAAGTGAGAATGGCGCAAACCCTTCAAATCGCCTGTCGCCCCGTGTGGCATGCCGATCAGCGATGCGGGATGCGCATTCATTTGTCTGATATTTACGCTGTGTGTGGAAAGTAACGATTACCTAGGGGCTACCCGAGGTTTTATTTGAAAAGCTTGTCTCCAGTTACACTTTTGATTAATGTGCATTTACATGCACCGTAGAGAGTGCAATGTTCAAAGCATTTCTTTGAATCCTTGTTTGTAAAGGGACCGTAACAAACGCTGAAACCGAAGACCGTCATGTGAAACGTGATAACCCGCTCACAAAAGACGATGTCTCGAATGCGTTTAAAACGCGAAGCTCGATGAGGCCAACGTTGTGCCTCGCGCGTACGGTGTTTTTTCCCCCGAAGACAGATCCAAGCGCTCAATTGAAGAGGCGCGAGCCGCGAGGGCCCACCTCGGAAGCGTGGACTCGTTGCATGGCTCACTACTATTGACGCCACAGCTGGATGCTGCCCGGCGGCTTGCAAGGAGCCGCGGGTGGCGGGAGTGATCGGGGTATTTATGACCAAAACCGACAATACGCAAGACACGGTGCGAACCGTGCTCTGGGTTTCAGCCGACAAGGATGTGCGGCAGGCCGAAGGCTTGACCGAAGCCGGCTGGCGCGTCGTGCACGCGAGCACGACCGCGACCGCCGAGCGGACACTGGCCGACCGCGACATTCGCGTGGGGCTCGTCGAAGTGTCGCAGGACTGCACCTCGCAGGACCTCGCTGCGCTTGCGGCCCATATGACGCGGTCCGAAACCGTCTGGATCGCGATGATCTCGTCGGGTCAGATCGACGATGAGCTGGTGAGCCGTTTCATCCTCGACTACTGCTTCGACTTCGTGACCAAGCCCTGCCCTGTGGAGCGCCTGAGCTTCGCGCTGGGTCATGCGCACGGTCTGTCGCGTCTCAAACGCGCGACAGTGACGCCCGATGCATCGCTCGGACGGCACGCAATGATTGGTCAATGTGACGCGATGCAGCAGCTGTATCGCCGCATCGATCGTTGCGCGACGAACGATGCGTCCGTGTTTATCGCGGGCGAATCGGGGACCGGCAAGGAACTCACTGCGCGGGCCGTGCACGATCGCTCCAAGCGCGTGGGTCAGCCGTTCGTCGCGATCAATTGCGCGGCCATTCCCCCTTCCTTGCTGCAGGCCGAATTGTTCGGTCATGAGAAAGGCGCCTTCACCGGCGCGCTTCAACGCAAGGTCGGCCGTATCGAATCCGCACATGGCGGCACGTTGTTTCTCGACGAGATCGGCGACTTGCCCCATGAATGCCAGGCTGTGCTCTTGCGCTTCCTGCAGGAAGGCACGATCGAGCGGCTCGGCGGCAATGAATCGATCAAGGTCGATGTGCGCGTGATCTCCGCGACACACGTCGATCTCGATGACGGCGTGACGCAGGGGAAATTCCGGGCGGACTTGTATCACCGGCTCTGCGTGTTGCGACTGACCGAACCGCCGTTGCGCGACCGCGGCAGCGACATCAAGCTGCTCGCCGATCACGCGCTGCGCATGTACAAGCAGGATGGCCACCGCAAGATTCGCGGGTTTTCGGCTGACGCTTCGGTCGCGATGATGAACTACGCGTGGCCCGGCAATGTGCGTGAGCTGATCAATCGCGTGCGGCGCGCGGTGGTTATGGCCGAAGATCGCGTGCTGACAGCGGATGATCTCGGGCTGACTGCGGGGTTTGAAACGCATATCGAGACCCTGGCTGAGATTCGTAGCCGGGCCGAACGTGCGGCCGTTGCGGATGCGCTCAAACGCAACGCGTACAACCTTACGGATGCCGCCGCCGAACTCGGTGTGTCGCGCGCGACGCTTTATCGGCTGATCGCGGCCAACGGGCTTCAGTCGGAAATCAACAGCGTGCCGCAGCATAGAGAGGCTGCGGTCAAGGTTTGATGGTGGCTTTGGCTTGAGCCCCAACCTCCTTTCGAAATGATTGCAGCCGGTCGCTTCCGGGGGAGCGGCTGGTTGTGATCAGTCTTTCTCCCTCTCCCGTCCGCTCTGAATCCATTCGCCTCGAGCCCGCGTATCTGGGATATCGACGGAGCTGACACGCGCGCGTCGCAACAGTTTTGAAACTGAAGCGCACAATGCGGGTCAGCGATGTCGATCGTCGACTCACGGACTCCTGAGCCGTTTGTGCGCAGGACATCCAACTCAATGCGGCCCTGCGGCCGCGTATTCACCAGGAGATGCAAGATGAATTCGAAACTCACCCGTCAGGCTCTGGTTGCTGCTGCACTCGCTGGAATTTCCGTCGCCGGCATGGGCGTGGCTCAAGCAGCGGATACGGAAGCATGCTTTGGCATCGCCAAGGCCGGCCAGAACGACTGCGCGAGCAAGACGGGCGTGCACGGTTGTGCCGGCCAGTCGAAGGTCGACAACGACAAGAGCGATTTCAAGAACGTACCGAAGGGCACGTGCGAAAAGATGGGCGGCAAGCTGGGGGCTTGAGGTCGGCCGTCTCCTCAATCTTTAATGAGGTTCCGATGCCCTCGAACTCCGATCGTGCACGAGCGCCTTCCGGCGTCGGCATCGGACTCCGTCATTCGCACTATCGCGAGTTTCTATCAGCCGTGCCTGCGACCGACTGGGTCGAAGTGCATAGCGAGAATTACTTTGGTGATGGCGGATACGACCTGCACGTGCTCGAGACCGTGCGGCGCGATCTGCCGGTGAGCCTGCATGGTGTGGGCCTGGGTTTGGGTTCTCCGACGCCGATCGATCCCATGCATCTCGACAAGCTGGCTCGTCTCGCGACGCGTATCGAGCCAGCGGTCGTATCGGAACATCTGTGCTGGGGCGCTGTACCCGATGGTCATCTCAACGATCTTTTGCCGATGCCCCTGACCGACGGCGCGCTCGACTGGCTCGAGGCCCGCGTGAACACTCTGCAGGACCGACTCAAGAGACCGATTCTCCTTGAAAATGTATCGACATATGTTCGCTTTCGGGATGATCAGTATGGCGAGACCGCTTTTCTCGCTGAGCTGGCGAAGCGCACCGGCTGCGGTGTGCTGCTCGATGTGAACAATCTGTTCGTCAACGAATGCAACCATGGTGAGAACGCAATCGCGGCCATGGAGGCGATGCCGCGCGAGTATGTCGGCGAGATCCACCTCGCCGGACATCGTGTGACTGAGGTCGCGGTGATCGACGATCATGGCTCACGGGTCGCGCCTGCTGTTTGGGATCTCTACGAACATGCGGTTCGCCGGTTTGGCGCGGTACCGACGTTGATCGAGTGGGACACCGACGTACCTTCTCTTGATGTGTTGCTCGATGAAGCGCGGCTCGCGAAGAGCAGGCGCGAACGTGCGATGCTCGCTGCGCTCGAGCAGGTTGGCCGTGCGGAGGTGAGTCATGTCGGGGCGGAGTGATGCGTTGCCTGCCTTGCCTGAGTTGGCTGCATTGCCTGGCTCGCCCGAGTTTGCCGCGTCGTCCGCGTTGGCTGCGTCGCCTGAGTTAGCTGCGTCTACCGCGCCGTCCGCGTTGCAAATCGAGTTTGCGGCAGCGTTGCTCGATTCGTCGCGCACGTCGGCGTTGATGGAGAAGCTTGCGCGAGCAGACGACGGACTACACCGCACGCCAGAAGCGAGCCCTTATCACGACTTGACGGCTGACTCGTGCAACCGCGCCGACGAATCCGTGATGGATCCATCGCTTTCGAAACTGATCGATCGCGTCGGCCTCTATCGCGGCAACGTCCACGCGCATCGCCGGGCAGCATTGGCCAACGCCTACCCGGTCTTGTTGTCGCTGGTCGGCGATGCGTATTTCGACGCACTCTCTCGTGCATATGGTCTCGCGCATCCGTCGCAAAGCGGTGACCTCAATCGGTTCGGCGATGCGCTACCGGCGTTTATCGCGACTTACGAGAGCGACACAAAATATACGTACTTCGCCGATATGGCACGGCTCGAATGGGCCGCGCATCAAGCGCACTATGCGCAGGACGTGAAGCCCTTCACGACGGAGGAGTGGGCGCGCGTGGGCGGCGGTTTGCTTGACGAGCGCGTAGCAATCCATCCCGCGTGCTGCGCGATCGAATCGCCATTTGCGATCGGTGACATCTGGCGCGCCCATCAGCCCGGCGGCATCTTTCCAGCATCAATCGCCGCACCCTCGTATGCGCTCGTCGTGCGTCCCGCATGGCGTGCGACCGTGCTGAACCAGTCGGAAGCCGCGCATTGCGCCTTTGTGGCTCTTCAAGGCGGCCGCACGTTGAATGAAGCGCTTGATATTGCGTTCGCTGTCGATGAGTCGTTCGACTTCTCCAGGCAATGGAGCGTGTGGACTCAGGCGCTGGTAGTTGTGGGTGTGCGAAAGAAGGTCGTATCGACATTGCCTATAGCTACACCAGAACGGAGTTCGCGCACCTGACCTAACCGGTCGACGAAACGACACTTGAGTCCTTCTTCTTGCGTCTGATCAGCGAGCGTGTGAGGAAAGCGTAAATTGGCTCCTCGAATGAACGATGAATGAGCAACGCAATGGCGATAGCGATGATAACAAACGCCGCTCTGAGCGCTTCTCCGCCGACTGCAGTGGCAGCCACAAACTGAAGATGCAAAAAGAGAGTACCGACCAGACCAAGAGTCAATGCGTGGGTCATGTAAAGCGCATATGATGCGTCACCCAGCGTGACAAGAGGTTTGGAGGCAATTACTGTCGATGAGGATCGGTCGTTATTTCGATCGCGGTTTGCAATAAAAAATATGAATGCGAGCGATCCGGGCAATCCAACAAAATCGAGCCAACTTGCGGATGTGATTCCCGCGACTCGATATGCAATCAGAATCGGGGCAATATAACCCACAATCAATGGAAGCGCGACTCCGATCCGAATATTTCGTTCTTTCGTGAGAATGAATATTCTCGCCACGAGCGCACCGCAAAGGTACTCGGGCAATCTAGCGATCGGAGAAAAAATCAAAAAGTCTTCGCCCAACGTTCGGCTTCCAATCACCTTCAACGCAGCATAAAACAACACCAAGAACACCAACCATTGGGTGCAGCGTCGAATATTAATCGATTGGATGAGTGGAAGAGCGAACGGCGATATCACGTAGAAGAGCATTTCGCACGATAGGCTCCAACTTACCCCGTTCCAGCTTTGGCGGATCTCAGGAGTGTTATATGCCCACGACTGGAGCAAGAGAGCCGAGAGCACGATTGAAGACCGGGGTCCCGCATAACCAGCAAGCGAAGCACCGATTAGCTTAAAAGCGACAAGCGCAGCGACGAGCGTCAATATGGCGAGTGGATAAATTCTAGAAAAGCGCCGCACAATAAATTCAAACGGCTTCCGTGGAACGGCATTCCAACTCCACTGCATGACAAAACCAGAAAGACAAAAGAAAAACGGCACCGCAAGGAAACCTAGCTCGGCAACAAAGGCTGTGACTCGGAAATGTGGCCACGCGGGGAGTGAATGATCAATGGCCACGATTAAGGCTGCAATTCCTCGGGCCCCTGTCAGTCCAGGCAGTATCTTTTGACGCATTTGGCTTCGTCCTTTGCGGGACCAAAATTTTACCCCATTCGGAATGCCGACCTCGCGGTGTCAGCGAAACGCGCATCGTCAGCACCTGAACGCCTTCCCGAATCGGAGGAATCGTATCCCCTTCGGCACGCCTATGCGGAAATACGGATTTGACACAGTGGGCGCGGCGTATCGAATCGACGCTCGAAGAACATAACCTGGGCTGCCACTTCGGTGTGTTCGGCGTGAAGCTACATCCCGGCCTGATGTCATACGCGCCACATTCGGCGGCAACTTGGGGCTGGCGCGATGGATGTACGGGCCAGCCTTAACGCCGGGTCGCGATACGACGTGACTGCTTGCCCACTTTTCTACTGGGGAGATGGGTTCGAGCGCGGCGGGCGCCGCACCAACATCCGTCGCGTTTGCGTGCGACGCGACATTGCGATATGTCGGCAATTGCGAGTCAGGGCGCATTGGCGACTCCCGCCAGTACTCGCGCGCCCAAAAGTTCAAGCACTCGCGGCGCTAGCCGGGTGAGATGAACTCGCCGACGCCCCTACCGCTTGCACGCTCGTCAACGTCGGGCTTGCGGCGGGCGCATACTCCTCGACCCACTTGCGCAAATCGCGGCGCACCTCATCGTCGGAAGGAATCCGATGCTGCATCAGCCACGGCAGCAGCTCCTCGAGCAAGCCAGGTGACGCTTCCCGGGCGCGTGCAACACGCAGCTTCGCGTGGTGTGTCGGGCGCGTCGTCTCTTCGTCGGCCAGCAACTCCTCATAGAGCTTTTCGCCCGGACGAAGGCCCGAATAGACGATCTTGATCTGGTCGTCACGGAAGCCATAAAGACGAATCAGGTCGCGCGCCAGATCCGCGATGCGGACCGGCTGCCCCATGTCGAGCAGAAAAATCTCGCCGCCCTCGCCCATGCTCGAAGCCTGCAGCACAAGCTGAGCGGCCTCGGGAATCGTCATGAAGAAACGCGTGATTTCCGGGTGCGTGACCGTCACGGGGCCACCGCGCGCAATCTGCTGCTGGAACTTCGGGATCACACTGCCTGCGCTACCAAGCACGTTACCGAACCGCACGGTTTCGAAGCGCGTGTGCTCGCTGGTCTGCTGGAGCGCCTGCAGCGCCATCTCGGCCAGGCGCTTCGACGCGCCCATGACGTTCGTCGGATTGACGGCCTTGTCCGTCGAGATCATCACGAAACTCGGCACTTTGAAGCGCATCGCGGCCCGGGCAACGCGATAGGTGCCGAGCACGTTGTTGCGAATCGCTTGCCATGCGTTGACCTCTTCCATCAACGGCACGTGCTTGTAGGCGGCCGCGTGATAAACAATATGCGGGGCGTAGCGCTGGAACGTCTGATCGAGCAGCAGCGAGTCCTTGACGTCCCCGATCACCGGCACCACGCCGATATTCGGAAATTTTTCGTGCAGCTCTTCGACGAGCTTGTAAATCGCGTACTCGGAAATTTCGTAGGCGATCAGCTGTGCCGGGTTAAACCGCAGAATCTGGCGGCACAGCTCCGAACCGATCGACCCGCCAGCGCCCGTGACCATGACGATGCGGCCACGCAGCAGATGCTCGACGTGCGGCGTGTCGATCGTCACGGCATCGCGGCCAAGCAGGTCTTCGAGATCGATCTGGCGCACGCGGGTCAGAAACGGCTGGCCTTGCGTGAGCGGTGTGAGCGCTGGCAGCACCATCGACTTGACCCCAGCGCGCACGCATAGGGTGGCAACCCGTCTGTGCGATTCGACGGTGGCTCCTGGCATTGCGATGATCACGTTTTCAATCTTGCGGGCTTCCGCGATCTTCTTCAGGTCCTGGATCCGGCCCAGCACTTTGTAGCCGTGAATCTCACGGCCCTGCTTGGCTGCATCGTCGTCAAGCAAGCCAACGAGTCGCCATTCGGGCGAGCGGCGCAATTCGCGCGCAAGGCTCGCGCCTTCGTCGCCGGCACCGATGACGAGAACCGGCTTGCCTTGGGCTACGAGGCCGCCGTATCGGTAGAACTCCTTGGTGGCGCGGTACATGCCCCGTGCGCCGCCCATCACAAGGAACAACAGTATCGGGCCAACGATCAGCACCGAACGAGGAATGGCAGGAAACGGCTGAAGCATCGCAGAGACGACCGTGGCGACGATCGCACCGGCCAGTACCGCCTTCGCGATGCGCATCAGATCCGGCAGGCTGGCAAACACCCACATGCCTCGGTACAGGCCGAACACGCGGAACATGATCGCGTAGAGCGGCGTGATCCAGAGCGCGGCATGCAAGCCACCGTGCAGGAATATGTCGGGAGGCAAACCGTTGAAGCGAATGCAATAGGCCGCCACCCAGGTCAGAAATACGGCGGCGATGTCGAAGCCAAACGCCGCGAATGAGAGCACCCGCGCGTTGAAACAGATTTGTTTGAGAGTAGGCATAGTCAGGCAGTCTCTTAGTACGCCGGCTTACGATGCCAGCGGCGATCGACGGTCCAACCCCAAAGCGCAAGAATCATTAACCAAGCGGCCAAGACAACGAGAGGCCAAAAACCCGACAACGTCGCCGAGGCCAAAGCAAGTGCGATGCCGCACACCATGGCTGCATACCACTTCAACACCACCGGTGTGTGGGCACCCTGCATCCCGATCATGCGCTGATAGTAATGCTGCCGATGCGCTTCCCAAAACTTTTCGCGCCTTACCAGCCGTTTCAGCAGCGTCACGGATGCGTCGAGGATAAACGGCGAGAACACGAACGCGGGAAACCAATACGGCCATGCTTGTGAGCACCAGCCCCAGTAACCCATTCCGCCGGCGAGAAACCCCAGCGGAATCGAACCGGCGTCGCCGAGAAATACTTTCGCATTCGGGAAGTTGAAAACCAGAAATCCTGCCGCTGCGGACGCAATGACGGCGGCGGCAAGGCTCAGGTCCGCATGCAACGCGCCCGCCATCAACGCATAAGCTGCGAACCCGATCACCGCCATTCCGCCGGCCAACCCGTTCGCTCCGTCCATGAAGTTGTAAAGGTTGCTGATCCAGACCAATACGACAACCATCGGGATTGCAAGCCACCATCCGTACGGAGGCGGCGATATTGCGACCAGTGCGATCGCGCAAAAGAGATGCCCCGCAAATCGATAGCGCGCCGATAATCCGCGGCGATCGTCGACCTGAGAAAGCAAACCCAGCAGCGCGGCGAGTACAGCCAATGGCCACAATGGCTGCGCAATCAGAAGAATCAGGACTACGACCACAGGCGTGACTGCCCAGCCCCCGACCCGCGGTGTCGGACGCGTGTGAAGCGAACGCGCGTTCGGAATATCCATGGCCAGCTTCCACGCCGCGCCCGTCCGAAGCAGAAGTCCAAGGATCAAAACACTGGCGGCGAAGGCCACGAAAATCGTCGCCAGTACGGTGTTTGTAAAGCTCAAGGGTGAAACAACAGGTAGCTTGGGGGAGTCAGAACGATACCACGCGGCGGCATGTTCGAACCCTTTTCGCGCTGCGCCTGTCGAGTCTGAGCGATCACCGCCGTCGGTTGAGTGACGCGAACGCAAACAGCAGTTCAACGGATCCGATGAAAGAAGGACTGTGCATTCAATCGCTCGTGGGATGTCTCGCAGCGCGCCCGAAAGATGCCTGTCGACAGCCCACGCAGCGAAACTCGCGCAGATGACAGACGTGTCAGTTAACCAGCAAGATTAAATGCAAATACGAATCGTTCTTAAATAATCGCAAAAATCAAGCATCCTTTATGTCGAAAGAATCCGGAAAGAGGCGTTCAATAGGGAATATCCGTTATATACAGCAGAAAATACATCAAAAGCGGGGCTAGTTACTCAGATAAATTAAACATGCTTAGCGCATTTTTCCCTCACGCGCTACGAGAAAATATAGTTCGCTGTTAACTGCCGTAATGCGTTTACATGACAAGTCGATTACAAGGCACGATAATTCGTGCGAGCATGCTTATGTTTAGTTTCCGAAAGGAAACGTAGTCTCGAACACCGCAACAAGTAGGAGGATCGACGCGTGAGCGTGCAAAAGTCCGGAAGTATCGAACGCACAGCCATGGTTAGCGGGGCACCCCGCAATATCCACGCACCGACACCCAGCGCCTGGGCCGCCCCAGTCCTCTGGTTGACCGGATTGTCTGGTGCAGGAAAGTCGACGCTCGCCACGGCAACGAGCCGCCTGCTCGATCTCCGGGGCATTCGAACCATCGTGATCGACGGCGATGCACTTCGAAGCGGTTTGAGTTCGGATCTAGGATTTTCGGCCGAAGATCGCGCAGAAAGCGTACGCCGCGCGTCTGAAGTTGCGGCATTGTGTTCGAGAGCTGGCATCACGGCTTTCGTCGCGCTGGTTTCTCCGTTTGAAGCCGATCGCTCAAGAGCGAGAGCCGCGATTGGCTCGCATTTTCATGAAGTGTTCGTGAACACTGATTTTAAAACCTGTCGGGCACGCGATCCGAAAGGCTTATATCGGCTCGCTGAAGAAGGGAAAATCAAGAATTTTACGGGGTTAGATTCGCCCTATGAGGCGCCGAAACACCCGGAACTCGTCATCGACACGATGGCTCACGAGCAGGAAGCATGCATCCTCCAGCTCGCGAGTTACACCATGAATGTCTGCCTGAGCATCCCTTTTCAGAATCTTCCAGCAGCGCACGCCTGACGCGGCTCGCCTCATGACACGCCGCGCGTGCGATACCACTCCACCGTGCGCGCCAGCGTGGCTTCAATCGACGATGGCGGCACCCAGCCGAGCTGACGCTCGAGCTTCTCTACATCGAGCCGCAAGGGGTCGACCAGGCGCCTGATCGTTTCCGACTTCCCCGTCACGCTGCCAATCATCCTTAACACCGGCACAGGCACCGGTATCAGGTTCGCGCGGCGGTGCATCGCGCCGGCGATCAATCGGACGAGTTGCGAGACCGAGACATCCCTTGCGTCGGAGACGTGAAAAATCTCGCCTGCGGCGGCTGGATGGTCGGCGCACGCCACGACGGCCGACACCAGGTTGTCGATCGATACCAGGCTCCGCGGCGCATCAGCCTTCCCGAGCGGCAATGGCCATCCTTTAGCGACCACCCCCATCAAGCTGAGGAAATTCGCCCCGACACCGGGCCCATATACGAGCGGCGGGCGAACAATGACGACCTCCAGCCCCGTGCGCTGTCCGAGCGCGAGCAGTGCAACTTCCGCTTCGCGCTTGGACTGACCGTACGGATCGACCGGCCGCGGCTCATCCGTCTCGCGAAGCGGCCTGCCCGGGTCGCTGTCCTCGCCGAGTGCCTTGATGCTGCTGACATAGACGAACCGTCGCGCGCCCGCGCGAACGCCAGCCTCGGCAAGCCTCAACGCCGCGTCAACATTGACTGCCCGAAACGCCGCCAGCGGATCGGCCGCCGTGTCGTGCATCACGTGCACGCGGGCGGCGAGATGAATGATGCAATCCGGGCGAAACCCTTGGGGCCACGCCGTGGCGATATGCGCGAAGTCCTCACCCGCTTCAATCACGTCGAAGCCGCCGGAGGCACCCCTCGCCTTCCGTACCAGCCCGACAACACGCCCGCCTTGCCGTTCGAGCGCCGGCACCAATTCCCTGCCCACAAACCCCGTCGCGCCTGATACCAGATACGTCTTCATCCCTTGCCCTTCTGTCGTTTCTTCATAGCTGTGTTGTCCGCCGTACATAGCTTACGAGGCAATTCCTTTAGCCTGCATGCATGAGTGGTGACGCTGTCACACATCTGGACTACGCGTGCGTGGAATGTCGTTTCTGGCGACGTCGGCGCCGGTATTCGTCGAATCGACACGAGGTCAGAACATGCATGCGATCGAAACGTCTGCCGGTCAGACACCGAAGCTCGTCCCCGTCATCATTTGCGGCGGTGCGGGCACCCGGTTGTGGCCGGTTTCCCGTGAAGCCTTTCCGAAGCCGCTGATGCGGCTCGATGACGGACAAAGCCTGCTCCAGAAAACCTTTCTGCGCGCATGCCGCCTTCCGGGCGTCAGCGAAGTCATGGTCGTGACGAACCGTGAAACGTATTTTCTCGCAAAAGACGATCTTCGCGAAACCGGCGTTGAAGATGTGTCGCTGGGCTTCGTGCTCGAACCGATCGCTCGGAACACCGCTCCCGCCATCGGCGCTGCAGCCATCGCCGTCTGCGAACGTCATGGCGACGACGCCCTGATGCTCGTGATGCCGGCCGATCATTTGATCAACGACCTCGACGCGTTCGAAGCGGCCGTCGTGTGCGCCACGCAAGCCGCACAAGCGGGCCGCATCGTGACATTCGGCATTCAGCCGACGCGCCCCGAAACGGGATACGGATACATCGAAATCGACGCGCCGCTGTCGAGCGCCGACATTCACCCCGTTTCGCGTTTCGTCGAAAAGCCTTCGGCTGATATTGCCGAGATGTACGTGCATGGACGCAAGCACCTCTGGAACGCCGGCATGTTCTGCTTCCGCCCGACCGTCATGCTCGATGAACTCAGCGAGCATGCGCCGGGTGTTGCAGGCCCGACCCTTCAGGCCATCGCACGCGCGGCCAAGGCGCAATCGGAAGACGGCTATTCGATCGAACTCGAACAACAGTCGTTCAAGCACGCGGAAAACGTGTCGATCGACTATGCGGTGATGGAGCGTTCGTCGAATGTCGTCGTCGTGCCGTGCAACATCGGATGGAGCGACATCGGCTCGTGGCAGGCGATCAGCGAACTGACCAAGCCCGACACGTCGGGCAATCGCGTGCAGGGCGCCGTCTCGCTGCATGACGTCGAGAACTGCTTTATCCGCGGCGAAACACGCATGATCGGCGCGCTTGGCGTGCACGACCTCATCATCGTCGATACGCCCGATGCGTTGCTTGTTGCGAGTCGCGATCGCGCCGAAGACGTCAAGAAGATCGTTGCGCGTCTCAAGACGGACGGTCACCAGTCCTGCAAGCTGCATCGCACTGTGCATCGTCCGTGGGGCACGTACACCGTGCTTGAAGAAGGCGAACGCTTCAAGATGAAGCGCATCGTCGTCAAGCCCGGCGCATCGCTGTCGCTGCAGATGCATCACCACCGCAGCGAGCACTGGATCGTTGTCAGCGGATGCGCAGAAGCCGTATGCGGCGATCGCGTGATTCCGCTTCAGCCGAACGAGTCGACGTATATCCCCGCAGGCGAGAAGCACCGCCTGACCAACCCTGGCGTACTTGATCTCGTGCTGATCGAAGTGCAATGCGGCGAGTACCTCGGTGAAGACGACATCGTGCGCTTCCAGGACATTTACGGCCGTCTGCCGGAAGTGGCTCAGAAAAAACAGCCGGCCGAGCAACCCGCATAGGACAGACGCGTCGCATCAGACGACGCGCTTTCGATACGTTTAAACAACCATACGATTTACGGACCAACGCGAGGCCTTATGGCTACCAAAAGCTGCTTGATTACCGGCGTCACCGGGCAAGACGGTGCATATCTTGCCCAGTTGCTGCTCTCCAAGGGTTACCAGGTCTACGGTGCATTTCGCCGCACGAGCTCGGTCGACTTCTGGCGAGTGGAGTCACTGGGCATCGCGCAGCATCCGGACTTCCATCTGGTCGAGCACGATCTGACTGATCTCGGTTCGTCGATTCGTCTGCTGCAAAAGACGCAGCCGGACGAGATCTACAATCTCGCGGCGCAGAGCTTTGTCGGCGTATCGTTCGACCAGCCTGCGACGACCGCACAGATCACCGGCATCGGCGCGCTGAATCTTCTCGAAGCGATCCGCATCGTCAATCGCGACATCCGGTTTTATCAGGCGTCGACGTCGGAAATGTTCGGCAAGGTCCAGGCCGTGCCGCAAACCGAGACGACCAACTTCTATCCGCGCAGCCCCTACGGCGTCGCGAAGCTGTTCGCGCACTGGACGACGATCAACTATCGCGAGTCGTACGGGATCTTCGCGTCGAGCGGGATTCTGTTCAACCATGAGTCGCCGCTGCGCGGACTTGAGTTCGTGACGCGCAAGATCACGGACGCCGTTGCACGCATCCGTTCGGGCTCGCTTGACACGCTCGAACTGGGCAACCTCGATGCGTCACGCGACTGGGGCTATGCACGCGAATACGTCGAAGGCATGTGGCGCATGCTGCAGGCCGACGAGCCCGATACGTTCGTGCTCGCGACGAATCAGACCCGAAGTGTGCGTGACTTTGTGACGCTTGCATTCCGTGCGGTCGACGTCGAGGTCGAATGGAAGGGTTCAGCCGAAAACGAAATCGGACTCGATGCTGCGACCGGCAATACGATCGTGCGCGTCAATCCGAAGTTCTATCGACCCGCGGAAGTGGATCTGCTGATTGGCGACTACGACAAGGCGCGGCGCGTACTGGGCTGGGAGCCGAAGACCACGCTCGACGAACTGTGCCGCATGATGGTCGAAGCGGACCTCAAGCGGCACAAGGTCGATCGGCTGGTCGCCGTCTGAGGGGGCTGCGATGAAAGTCCTGCTTACCGGTTCTCGGGGCTTCACGGGCCCGTATGTGCGTGCGGTGCTGGAGGCGGCCGGGCACACGGTGATCGGCGCGGTGCTCGAGAATGCGATGACCGCACCGCTGGACGCCAACGAGGTCGCACTCGACGTGGTCGACCGCGAAGCTTGCCGTCGCGTGATCGATGCGCACCGGCCCGACGTCATCCTGCATCTCGCGGGCGTGGCGTTCGCGGCGGAAAAGAACATTGAGCCGTATTACCTCGTCAACGTTCTGGGCACGGAGAATCTGCTGCGTGCCTGCATCGAGGTCGGGCATGTGCCGCACAAGATCGTGCTTGTCAGCAGCTCGATGGTGTACGGCACGCCTGCGCAGGGACAGAGCGAAATCGACGAAGACGCGCCGCTCAAGCCGGCCAATCACTACGCCATCAGCAAGGTGGCGATGGAATTCACGGCGCGCACGTATTTCGACCGTTTGCCGATCCTCGTCGTCCGCCCGTTCAATTACATCGGCCGCGGGCAGGCGATCAACTTCGTCACTGCCAAAATCGTCGATCACTTCGCGCGGCGCGCACCCCGGATCGAACTGGGCAACCTCGACGTGGAGCGCGACTTCTCCGATGTCCGCGATGTGGCTCAAGCCTACCTCGGGCTAGTCGAAAGCGAAGCGAAGTCCGTGGTCGTCAATATCTGCTCGGGACGCGCGTATCCGCTGCAATACGTCCTTGACACCCTGCGTGCGGTGACCGGGCATCCGATCGAGGTCACGGTCAATCCAGCGTTTGTGCGGGCCAATGATCCGCGGCTGGTACGCGGTTCGACGCTGCGACTCGACGCGCTGATTGGGGCGCGCGCATTGCGTGACTTTGACGACACGCTGGAATGGATGATCGGCGTTGACGTGCCGAGCATGTTCAAATTGCCGGTGCCGGTCGCGGTGGCTTGACGCCACCAACCACAGACCGATCGCCTTATCTTACCGTGTCGGGTGGAAGTGGCACTCCCACAGTCCCGCTTCCACATCGATCCCCACGGTATCCGCTTGCCCCCTGCGACGCATGTAATAATCCCCAGCTTCCCGCAACTGCGTAGGCACGAATTGCACAATTCGTCGTCGCAGACCGTCGCCCACGGATGTGAAGCCCGTCATGAAAAAAGTCGCCATCGTTCAATCCAACTACATCCCGTGGAAGGGATACTTCGACATGATCGCGGCGGTCGACGAATTCATTCTGTATGACGACATGCAGTACACGCGGCGCGATTGGCGAAACCGCAATCAGATCAAGACGCCGCAGGGCGTTCAATGGCTGACTGTTCCCGTGCTCGTCAAAGGCAAATACCATCAGACGATCCGCGAGACACTGATCGACGGCACGGACTGGGCGGCCGCTCACTGGAAAACGATTGAACAGAACTACAAGCGCGCCGCTCATTTCAACGAAGTCGCGCAATGGCTTCGCCCGCTTTATCTGGAACACGAATACACGTCGATCTCCGAGCTGAATCGGACGTTCATCGAGCACATCTGCAGCTATCTGGGCATCACGACCCGAATCACAAATTCGTGGGACTACACCCTCATCGAGGGCAAGTCGGAGCGGCTGGCCGACCTCTGCGCGCAGGCCGGCGGCGCGATCTATGTATCAGGGCCCGCCGCCAAAGACTATATCGACGACGCCGTTTTCAGTGAACGAGACATTCAGGTCAGCTGGTTCGATTACGCGGGCTACCCGGACTATCCGCAGCTGTGGGGCGACTTCGTTCACGGCGTATCCATCGTCGACCTTCTATTCAACTGCGGAGCCGAATCTGCGCGCTCGATGCGCTGCATCCCGGAGTGAATCCGAAGCGTCCAGTCCGGCGCGATAGTCGATCAAGAAACATTTTCGTCATATGATCTCGGTTCCGAATCCGACGCGAGACAATGATGCATATCGCATCGAAGAATTCCATCGGTGTCAATATATTCAATACTGGCGGCGCGACGACTCGCACAAGGTCGCTTTTCTCCATGACTACGGGCTCCATGAGTTCACGGTCCTCGTAAGGAAAGATCCATGAAAGACAAGCTCGTGATCTTTGGCATCGGCGAAATCGGGCAAGTTGCGCACTACTACTTCGAGCGGCAAACGAGCCAAAAGGTCGCGGCCTTCACCGTGGACGCGCCATTCGTCAACGCTGAGTCTTTTTGCGGTCTTCCGCTTATCGCTTTCGAGGACGTGACCCGGCTGTATCCGCCCGAGGAATACGACATGTTCGTGGCGATTGGCTATTCGAAACTCAATGCATTGCGCCGGGAAAAATTCGAGGCAGCGAAAGCACTCGGCTATACACTGACATCGTTTGTCAGCCCGCACGCGACGGTGCTGAACGACGGCCGCATCGGCGAGAATTGCTTCATTTTCGAAGACAACACCATCCAGCCGTTCGCGACGATCGGCGACGACGTGACGCTCTGGAGCGGCAACCACATCGGGCATCACAGCACGATCGGTGCGCACACCTTTATCGCCTCACACGCCGTAATCTCCGGTGGCGTCAAGATCGGTGAGCAATGTTTCATTGGCGTCAACGCGACCTTGCGCAATCACATCTCCATCGGCCACCGTTGCGTGATTGGCGCGGGAGCACTGATCTTAAGTGACGCAGAAGCCGAAGGCGTCTATCTGGGCACCGAAACGGAACGATCTCGCGTCCCCAGTTCACGACTCCGAAAGATATGAAACACCATTGGGAAAAACTCGGGCCGCTATTCCGTGTCCCTGACGACGGCCTTCATCCGTTGCTGCTGACGCATGCGGCGAATCCCTTGCCCGTGCATTTGCACGACGACGTCTACCGAGTATTTTTCAGCGGCAGGGACAAGAACAATCGCTCGTCCGTCGGCGCAGTCGATGTCGACATCGTCCGGCGTGTCATCGAGAACGTGCTCACGGAACCCCTGTTTGCATATGGTGCTCTCGGCAGCTATTACGCGGATGGCGTCAGCATCGGCAACGTGTACGAGGCCGACGGCGCCCGCTTCATCGGATTCATGGGGTGGCAAACTCCGCCGGGTCAACATTGGCGAGGCGACATCGGGCGAATCCGATTGACCGACAACTGGCGTCTCGAACCCGCCGATGAGACGCCCCTGATGACGTCTGACTCCACCGACCCGGTCAGCCTCTCGTATCCTTGGGTCATGCGCGCTGCGAATGGCGAATACCAGATGTGGTACGGCTCAACGCTCTCATGGGACAGCCCGAACGGGGAAATGATCCATGTGATAAAGCACGCCACATCGACGGATGGGCACAAGTGGCAACGCCACGGTCTGGCCGTACCCTACGAGCTTGGCAAAGCACAGGCCTTCTCTCGTCCAACGGTCGCGGCAAACGACGACGGCTCACTGGATATGTGGTTCTCGTACCGCAGCGGTACGGGGGAGCGTTATCGCATCGGCTACGCGCACAGCGCTGACGGCAAGCACTGGGTACTCGACCTCGCAAATGCCGGGATCGGCGTATCGCCCGACGGATGGGACAGTGAAATGATCGAATATCCGTACGTGTTCGATCATGATGGTCAGCGCTATATGCTCTATAACGGAAACGCCTTTGGTAAGTCCGGGTTCGGACTTGCCCGACTCGTTCGCCACAGTTCTTCATAACTCCGGCTCGTCCGCTACGTCACATCCGCTATGAATGCGAAATCCAAGCCCGTCGGTCAACGCATCGCGTTCAATCGACCTCACATGACCGGGAAGGAGCTGTTTTACATCGCTGAGTCGCATTTCAACGGCTCGCTTGCAGGCGACGGCCCCTTCACCAAGCGCTGTCACGAATGGCTTGAAAAGCGCACGGGTGCACACAAAGCACTGCTCACGCATTCGTGTACCGCGGCGCTCGAAATGATGGCTCTTCTGCTGGACATTTCGCCAGGCGATGAAGTCATCATGCCGTCGTACACCTTCGTCTCGACCGCCAATGCGTTCGTGCTTCGCGGCGGTGTGCCCGTCTTCGTCGACATCCGGCCGGACACGCTCAATCTCGACGAAAAGCTCATCGAAGCGGCCATTACACCTAGGACCCGAGCCATCGTCCCGGTTCACTATGCTGGGGTGGGCTGTGAGATGGACACCATCATGTCCATTGCCGAACGCCACGGCCTGCGAGTGGTTGAAGACGCTGCACAAGGCGTGACAGCAACGTATCGCGGCCGCGCGTTGGGCTCGATCGGACATCTCGGCGCATACAGCTTTCACGAGACGAAGAATGTCATTTCCGGTGAAGGCGGCGCGCTGCTCGTCAACGACAGTGAACTCGCGTCACGTGCGGAAATCATTCGGGAGAAGGGTACGGACCGCAGCCGGTTCTTCCGAGGACAGGTAGACAAATACACATGGCAAGAGGTCGGGTCATCCTTCCTTCCCGGTGAACTCATCGCAGCATTCTTGTGGGCGCAACTAGAAGAAGCGGACAAGATCACGCGGGAGCGCCTCGCGCACTGGAACTATTACCACGAGCAACTTGCCGATCTCGAGGAACAGGGATTTCTCCGTCGACCCATTATTCCGGATACCTGCGGACACAATGGACACATGTACTACGTATTGCTCAATGAATCGGTAGACCGGCAAAACGTGCTCGACGCATTCCTGAAGAACGAAATCGTGTCGGTGTTCCACTACGTCCCGTTGCACTCGTCACCCGCGGGGCAGCGCTATGGACGCCCCCATGGCTCGCTCGATGTGACCGAGAACCTGTCAGAGCGGCTCGTTCGTCTCCCGTTATGGGTCGGTCTCGACCGAAGCGACCAGGATCGTGTGATCGACATCCTGGTCAAAGCCGCCCGCCAACTCTGAGATTTGTGATTGAGCTGGCGTAGCGGGAGACCAGATGACATTGGCACTACGCGCTGGCTCGTCGCACATTGATACGTGCGATGCAACACGGGATGCGCCGCGAGTCCGTCAGCGTCTGTAGACAAAACGCGATCTGAGCCAGTGAATCACGCGCCTCGGCAGAATAGCCAGCGCAATCGGGATCGCTATGTCCAGAGCGTGCGAACGCGCCAAAGCGGCGTAGAACCTCGAAAGCGTCTTGTCACCCGCGTTGATCTTTTCGGTGACGACATTGGTTTCATTGAAGTACGAACGGATTCCCAGAAACCTCTCGATTGAGCTCAAAAGCGCGACGGGGCTTTCCTCGACATCCGAGAAACGGAGTTTCAGCAGCTTGTCTCCGAAGATCGTTTCAACCTCGGCAATATATCGCTGCTGATCGTATTCGTTGGCGTCAAAGATGATAGTGCGATGTTTGGCGACGGGGATTCTGAACACCCCCGTGCTGGCCATCTGATCGGCCGTGTTGTCGTACTTGGCAATCTGTTTTCGCATACTCCCCAGCCACGAGTCAGGCTCGCGCTCGAGGAAAATGACCTTATCGTGCCGCCGTGCAATTTCGGCAAGTGCTTCCCGGTCGAAGTAGTACAACGGGCTGATGTCTATTTTGAATCTACGCGACGTGTCCTTGAAGAGACGACGATATTTGTCATCGCTCATGTCGAGCAAGTAGCGGTTGATCTCCTTGATCTCGGATACACAGACATCGGGATGGGCCTTGATATTCTCGTAAAGCCACGTGGTACCGCCACGCGGCATGCCGATCACAACAACGATATCGTGCAACATTTGTTTCATTCAAATCGATCTTTAGTGAGCAAAACACAAACAAACGCTCGGTTTCGAGCCCGGAACACACCGACACTGACCCTCGATTTGCCGACGCACCGTTTCAGGCCGGCATTCTCGCAATGGGTCATGCCCAGCCAGCACAGACATGCTCAGCCGTGAGTGTGCTGCTCGTTTGAACCACGAGTCAGTGGTGCATCGGATTCGCGCCGAGCAACAGCAAGATAGGTTTTCGCCGCCTCACGAAGTTGAGGAAGCATGAAGGCCCAGAGCAGATATAGAAGCGCAAATGGGCGAATGTACGCCCCCAAGCTGAGCGAAGCGATGTAGTCGCTCCTTCGCCCGATCAAATAGCCCCACGCCCGCTCGATGTGCGACGGTCCGACGGGGAAGTCCAGCGGGGTAACAAGAATAAACAGACATACAAGCATACCCTCGAAACGCCCGCGGCCCACAAGCACAGCCGCCACAGGGAATGCGAGAATCAACGCGTACCCTCCGATGCTGTCAGTCAGCATCATGAGCGACACGAGGGAAACGAATGAAATCTCTTCCCAGCTAATCTGATCGCGATCCCGCGCCAGCAGCAACAGAGATACTCCGACTAGTGCGAGTGAAATCCATCGCAGGGAATACACGCCAAGACTCCCCAGCGAAAACAGGAGGGGAGACAGACGGCCAACCCACGGACTATTGTCGATAGCCTTGACCCATGCAGAAAATGAGGTCGCGTACCACATTTTCTCAAAGTAACTCGTTGACGCACCGGTCGAAAATCCAGCCATATTTTCGAACAGCATTGAATAGTGTACGTCAGGCAGGGCTATCGACGAAATCCAGTTGATCGCGAGTGCCATCATCACGCTTAGTGCGAGATAGTCGAAACGGCGCTTGAGGAAAGGGGCGAGCCACAGAACGACCAGATATTGCTTGAGATTGATCGCAAGCGCGAGCAGCAAGGCCCCCTTCCAGTCACGGCCCGACAACTCGGAAAGCCCGAGGCACAGAAACACGATGACGATGTAATTGCCACGTTCGACGGCAAACAGGGCCGGGGCCGCTAAGGCAAATACGAATGTCAACACCGGGACACGCCACCACCGGCGTGGCCATGTTTCGTCGAGCTTGCGGGTCACGACCAGAGCACAAACCCATGCCCCCGCAAGATAAGCAGCAACGATCCATCCGATTGAGTCGGAAGCACAAGTGCGAATTCCGACGGAAGACAATTGCGAGACACACCTGGCGGGCGTCATGGCCGCACCCAGCACGAACGTAAAGATGGGATAGATTGAATGCCAGACATCGTAGCGTCCGGCATGGACCGCCCAATAGTTCGTGTTAAAAAAGTCCATGAAGGTGTCGTACGGGTCGTAAAACACCGGGACCGGAAATCGCCCGCTGCGCAGGAACAGGAAAATCCCATACGCCAGCATGATGATCTGCGAAACGACCAGAAGGGTCACCAAGCGGGACAGCCGGCGACGATGTAGTAGCGCGTTCGACATCAATTCAACGTTTTGAACATTTTCACGAAAAATAGCGCATATCGGCTATCAATAAATAACCACGATATCACGCGCTATTACCACACGTGCTCGCGCAGCACGCGAATCGTGATGCGATGTGCTCGGCTGGGCGACGCGTGCGCTCATAACACCCGCCAGCCAAACCGCGCGTAGAAACGCATCGCCGAGGCCACGAACATCTTGATGTGCGCGCGGCCTTTGCGCGCGGCACCACCGCCCGAATGCACGATACGCACCTCGGGAACGTAAGCGATGCGCGCGACCTCGCGAACACGCAGGCTTAGATCATAGTCCTCGAAATACAAAAAGTAGCGTCGATCGAACCCACCGACCTGCAGCAACGGGGCAGTCCGAAAAAACATGAAGCACCCGCTCACGATTTGCGGTTCAAGAGTTTCGAGACTCGGGTCGATCAATTCCCCGTCACTGCCAATCTTGTCGCGGAGTTCGTAACGGGCCAAACGGCCCCGAAATAGTCCACGCAACCGTTGCGGCAAGAACCCGCGGACGAATAGCGTGAGCATCGATGGAAACTGCCGGCACAGATATTCGACTTCTCCGCTGTCGTTACGCACGCGTGGTGCAAGCAATCCGAATGCCGGATGCTTGTCGAGAAAGGTAAGTGCGCGTTCGATCGCGTCCGGTCCGACTTCGACATCGGGATTGAGGACCAAATGGTAGTCGCCGTCCGCGTAAGGAAGTGCCAGATTGTGGCCCGCACCGTAGCCGACGTTGCCATGTCCACGCAGCGCAATGACTTCGACTTGCTGGCATTCAGTGAGTACGCGATACAAGTCGGCGTCCAAATCATCCCCATTGTCGATCAGGATCACGCGAAGCCGCTCGGCTCCCCTGCCGCCGCAGATGCGCACACACGCCGCCACGAGACTCCTGAAAGTACGCTCGAGCAACGCGCGGTCAGGTCGGTACGTGACCACGCTGACCGTCAGCCGTCGAGCACTTTGCGTGTTTGGAGCGTCTGTTGTCACAGGTTCAATGGCCTTTCAAAACTGTGCATTATGCCTACGTTTTTTGCGCCGCTCCTCCATTGCGGCAAGCGCGTGTATCTCTTACCGAGCGATCCGTGGTTCGGTACGTCGCAAACTATGGATCAGTCATGGATAGGCGGCTGGGGCGTGCATAATACGCTCACTTCCCATGCTATAAATGCGCCACGACTGAAACACGTGCGACCGATTTACGATGACTCACAACGCTTACTACGGCTCCATGGCGCCGGAGCAGCTCGCCGACCGTGCAAGCGAGCATGCTGAAGAAGTGACGACGCTCGGGTATTCGATCCTGCCCAATGTCGTCGCAGCGACAGAACTCGACACATGGCGCGAGCGCATCGATTCGACGTACGCCGCTCAGGAAGCTGAATTCGGCGGTCGCGCTGCTCTCGAAACGATCGGGGAAGCGGACATGTGCCGTGCGCCCCTTCTCTACGACCCGTCGTTCGTGCAGCTTGCAAATCACCCTCGAGTACTCGAGGTGGTGCGCTGCCTGATTGGCGACTGGGTCATCCTCAATCTTCAGAACGCAATCATCAACCGCCCCGATCTGCGCCACCATCAAAGCCAGTGGCATCGAGACCTTCCATATCAGGAATGGGTCATCTCTCGCCCGCTGGCAATTGGCGCGCTCTTCGCCATCGACTCGTTCGATCGCGAAACCGGCGGCACACTGGTTCTGCCATCGACACATCGCCAGCCGAAGATTCCATCGCAATCGTATCTGAGCCGGCACGCGGTCCAGCTCGACGCCCCGGCGGGATCCGTCATTTTGTTCGACGCAATGACGTTCCACCGCGCGGGCACGAATGTGTCGGAGCGCGTGCGTCGAGGCGTCAACCACCTCTACACAGTGCCCATTCTGAAGCAACAGTACGACTTCCCGCGGGCGCTAGGCGACGCGTTCACCGACGACCCCGCGCTGAAACAGCTGCTCGGCTATACGTCCGCAGTCCCGGTGACGGCGCTCGGCTGGAGGCAGGACCGTCAAAAGCGGTTGCTTGCCCGGAAAGGAGCTTCGCAATGACGGTCAGCGCCGACGATATGAAGCGGCCCGACATCAGTGTCGTCGTTGCATCCTACAACTGCCTCGATTGCCTCGAGGCCTTGTGCACCCGCGTCGAGCGCGTGCTGACTCCGCTTGTCGGCTCGTTCGAGATTGTCCTTGTCGATGATCGCAGCCCGGACAATTCATGGCCGTTGATCGAGACACTGTCGCAACGGTTTCCGCAGGTTCGTGGCGTCCGGCTAAGCCGAAATTTCGGACAGCACATCGCCATTACCGCGGGCATTGCGCACGCGCGAGGCGATCGCGTCGTACTCATGGATTGCGATCTGCAGGATCCTCCGGAAATGATCACGGACCTGATCAAGGAGATGGACAAAGGCTACGATCTCATACTTGCGCGCCGTGTCGAGCGCACGCATTCTGCGTTCCGCAAGGTCGGAGCGAAGCTCTACTTCTCTCTGATGAGCAAGCTGACAGGCACACGCATCGACGGCAGCTACAGTACGCTGAGCATTCTGAGCCGACGCGTCGCGGATGCATTTCTCGAGTTCCCGGAACGCGACCGTCACTATCTGTTCATCCTGCGCTGGCTCGGATTCAACGCCGGCACGATCGAATATGCGCATGCGGAGCGGCACGCGGGTGAGAGCGCCTACACCATTCGGCATCTGTTCAAGCACGCGCTCGACGGGATGTTTTTCCAGACAAGCGTGTTTCTGAACTGGATCGTACAGGCGGGCCTCTTCTTTACGCTGGCGAGCGTGTTGCTGGGGTGCTATTTCATTTATCGGTACCTGGCCGCGTCAGCGTTGCCGGGATGGACCAGCCTTGCCGTCGCGATCCTGTTCTCGACCGGGCTGATTCTTGCCAGCGTCGGTGCCGTCGGGCTCTATGTCTCCCGGATCTTCGAGGCCGCGAAGGGGCGCCCGCTCTATGTGGTCGACCGAGAGTGTGGCTGCCATCAACTCACTGAATGACGCTTATCCCATGAACGCACTTCCGCCCGGCACACTACTGCAACTCATGTATGTCAAGGAGCGCCTGCGCCACATCAAACCGGGCTGTTTCGTCGAGATCGGCCCGGGCGCAGGCGATCTGTCCAATTTATTGCTCGAACTGGGATGGCAAGGCACGGCGTTCGACCTTGAGGCCGCAACCATCAAGAAGCTGCAATCCCGCTTTTCAACGGAGATCGCGCAAGGGCGCTACCGGCCGGTGCTCGGCGACTGGCTTCAGACCGGCTCCGATATGACGGCCGACCTTGTCGTGTCATGCATGGTCATCGAGCATCTGGACGATGAAGGCGAACAGGCGTTCGTCGAACGCGCGCGGTCGACGCTCATGAGTGGCGGCCGCATGATTACTCTCGTGCCGGCTTCGCCCGCGCATTGGGGCATCGAAGACGAAATTGCGGGCCATTTTCGCCGCTACACCGCTGATTCAGCGCAAAGCCTCCTGGCGAAAGCCGGATGGACGATCGATCACATCGCGGGCCTCACCTTTCCGGTGTCCAATCTGCTTTTTCCTGTGTCGAACTGGCTGGTCAGACGTAGTGAAGCCAACAAGCTCACCTTGAGCATGACCGAGCGAACCAAGCAGTCCGGAAATCGCGACGTGCCGATGAAAACGCACTTTCCGAACCTCCTGGGTCTCGTGCTGAATCCTGTGGTGCTCTATCCGATGCATTTGCTACAAAGGCTTTTCAGCCGGTCAGACCGAGCGATGGTGCTCTACGTCGAAGCACACCCCGATAGTGTCCGCTAAAGGTTGAAAACCACCATGCCCGCGACCATCAGGCAATCGCACAGGAAATTCCTGAGCGAGATCCGACGGTCGAACAGCAAGCGCGCCGAATACATCGTGACCAGGTAAGTGAGCGCCAGCACGACCACGTAGTACGACGCCGGATGCGATACGAGATAGAGATACGAGCATGCGCTGACGCCAACGAATATGGCGTATCCCACGGCCTGAAGGAGCGCGAACTGCAACCGGCCGTGAGTCTTCATCCGGTCGACGGATAGTTTCAGCGCGATGTTACCCAGACTGTTGGCAACGGGAATGAAGATGTAGAACGCGTCGGTGGCGGTCATCATGAGCGGTCGTCCTGGTGCAGGTAGATCGCGAGCGAAATCATGCAGGCGCCGACCACCGCCCAGATGCTCACGGATTCCCGCAGGAAAGCGACGGCTAGCGCCAGCAGCACTACCGGGTTCAACGCCGTATAGGCATAGATGCGCGACAGCCGTCCGCGTCTGAGCGCGATGTTCCACGAAATGACGCGGAATACGATGAACGATCCCGCGATCGCGTACACCGGAATCTGCGCGACGCAGAAAGCCTTGCCGCACTGTTGCGCGCCGGCCTTGAGCAGCACGATGGTCAGGCTCTGGCTCAATACGCTGACGAGCGCCCAGATACCGGGTCGGTGCGTGGCGGACAAAATAAAACGGCGCAGTGACTGAGCCATGGTCTTACTTCCCGGTCAAATCCAGGCAGCACAAATCGCCATGCTGGTGCGAGAACGGCAGTCGTGCATCGTTCATCATGGAGCAACGAGCGAGCGTGAATCGGGCTGATGTGCCCTCTAGCACTTGGGCGCTGGTTCGATGCGTCAGAGTGCCCATCAGGTAAATATACGTAATCGCGTAAACCTCCTGGGTGCGCTTAAATGCCTCGTAAGTCATGTCATCGACCACCGCACCGCCTTTTTTCGGATCGATGTGACACTCGGCTTCGAGGGCGCGTACGTCGCCTTCGAGATGAGCGGGGTCGTGGTTGACCGACACCGAGGGTCCTTCATAACCCGGCGAGACTGACGTGCCTTCAAACGCAGTCGCGAACCACGTCGCGTTAGCGAAAATCGATGCTACCGCACACACGGTCACGACAGACGCCATCCCTATGCGGATCCAGCTCCAGGGTCGAGGAATGTTCAACCGCGACAGGCTGACGGCGACCACGAACGATGCCACGAAGTTAAGAAAAAACGTGCGGTAAAAGTTGTGAAGTGGATCATAGACAAACAGAAAAAGGATCGGCGCTGCGATCGCGGCCAACGCGATTTCATGTCGGACGAGACAGTGATGCAGCGTGCTGGTTAGGGAGCGCCCACGCAGTCGGAACATCCCGGCGAAAAACACACCGGCGCCAATGATGGTGATCAGTACAAGCATGAGCGCATTGAACGACAAGGCGACGGCGATAAGATCGTTCAGCCCGTCCAGCCACTTCTGTTGGGAGGACGACTCGACAACGACAGGCGGGAGGTAATGGATGGCGTAGTCCTTCGCGTAGAAGAATGTTTGCAGGTACTCGGCATAACTTGACGCCAGATACCTCCAGACCGATGCAGCTCCCAGCGGCGCTTTGCTGTAGGTCATATCGCGCCAGAATTTCTCGATCTCCGGATGGCCGGTGCACGACGGAGCTTGAAATGCGAAGGCGGTCCAAATCACGATCCCCGCATATACCAATACAATCGGGATCGGCAGCCAACGCGGTGCAATGGGCTGAATAAGTCGGTAGATCAAAAGCGCCGTCAGCGGTATAAACAACACGCCCTGCACGTGGACCGACAACGAGAAAACGCCACTGAAGGCCAGAAGACACGCAATACCCAAACGGATCGCAATCGGAAGACTCGCACGCTCCAGTACAGCCAGAGCGACGAAGCAGATCAGCACATTCAGTTCAGCAGCAAATTCGTGTCGCGCGAGTATCAGACCGGATCCAGCCACGCCCACAAGCGCTCCAAGCATGAAAAAGGCGCTCGATACGCGATACCTGCGCAACGCGTAGACAATGGCAAATGCGAACGATCCCAGTACGACTCCAGCGGGAAGTATCCGCATCCCCTGCGGCGTCAGGTCCGTCGAAGCCCATGAAAGAAGCCACGCAGACGGCACGAACAACAGCGGAGTAGTCCGCACCGTGTCCGGGCACATCGCTCTGTACAGCCCATAGGCGATGCCATGGTCCTGAATGAATCGACCGCGTGAGATTTTCAGGGCGATTTCATCGGGGTAGATCGGCAACTGATGCCAGACCCACAGCCCGACCACGGCCACAATCGCTACCAACAGAGCGCACAGCAACGGAATCGTTTGTCGAGTAGCTGAGGCGGGCGTCAATTTCATTGTTCTACGATCCACACAGTCATTGGGACAACCTTTGGTGCGACGCAAGCGGGTGGAAGGCTCGACTCCGAACCAGGCGGCGTGATTATCGCCGAGATGCGTGTTTCGGCGAAATGCCGTACCTCCCCACGCCGCATCGCACCTTCGGTCAAATTCGCGCATCTCCACCCGTAACGCGTAAAATGCACGGTCGGCACAGATTCGCACGCGCGCGATGCCGATGATTTCCCGACCTAACGATCGAATTTCGCGCCTCGCTCACTCTTCATGCTCGCTTCGATAACACGCGCCGCGCGGTCCGACATCATGATGATCGTCGCCCAGCGAGGCTGGCAGGCCGCGTCGGGTCTCATGACTGTCGCCCTCGTCGCACACTTCCTGTCTCCAGTCCAGCAAGGCTGGTATTACAGCTTCCTGAGCCTCGCAGCGATCTATACGTTGTTCGACCTCGGTCTTTCGATCGTCATCATTCAGCTCACAGCCCACCTGTTCGTGTCTACGCAGTGGCTTTCGAAGGGCCACACGAGCGGCGAATCCCGTCACCAGTTCCATGCACTGCTGAGGCTGTCCGCGCGGATCTATCTTGCTCTTGCAATCGCATTCCTCATTCTGCTGTTCCCGGCGGGCTTGGTTTTCTTCCTTCATCACGGTTCGGCCGACGCGGTGCCGCTGAATACCTGGGTGCCAGCGTGGTCGGTCTTGTGCGCAGCGACTGCAACGGGCATCCTCGCGCTGCCGTTCATCGCTGTCATCGAAGGCAGCGGGCGCGTTCGCGAGGCGTATCAGGTGCGGCTTGCGCAAGGCGTCGTCGGCGCCCTTGGCGCATGGGTCGCCATCGCATGCGGAAAGGGATTGTGGGCGCCTGCCCTGCCGGCGATCGCCGCACCTGTCATCGCCGCGGCGTGGATCGCGTGGCGGCGCCCGGGCCTCATCACTGCCGTGCGCCATGCGACCGAAGGTGCGCATATCAGCTGGCGCAATGAAATCTGGCCGTTGCAGTGGCGTATTGGCCTGAGCTGGCTGTCGGGCTATCTGTTGACCCAGATTTACACGCCGCTGCTGTTCCATACGCAGGGCGCCGTCGTCGCTGGTCAGATGGGGCTGTCGCTGACCATCGCGAACATGCTCGGCCTGCTCGCGCAGTCGTGGATGGCGCGCCGTATTCCGGCCATGGCGCAGGCTGCAAGCCGTCGCGACTGGCCGCGCCTCGATGCGTTGTTCAAGCACGATTTCCGCACATCGACGCTCGCCTTTATCGCGGGCGCGCTCGTCCTGTGCGGCATGCGGTTTCTGCTCGACCGCACCGCATATGCCACACGCGTGCTTCCGTTCTGGCCATTTGCAGGACTGCTCGGCGTAGCGCTGCTCAACAACGTCATCGGCATGCTCGCGGCGCAACTGCGCTCCTTCCGCCGTGAACCGCTCGTGTGGGTCGCTGTGGCCGGCGCCTGCCTCACGGTACCGATCTCCGCATGGGCCGCGCAGCGCTACTCGGCCGAAGGCGTCGTCGTAGCATTGCTACTGGTACAGACGGTGTTTATCCTGCCCGTCTCGACCTTCGTATGGCGCCGCTGCAATCAACTTTGGAGGCTACCATCCTGAATTCCGCTTCACCGCTGCTGACGATTGCCATCCCGACCTGGCAACGCGCGAGCTTCCTCGAAATCACCCTCGAGCAATTGCGTCTCGAGCTCCATCGCCTGCCGGCGGTGCGTCAGTCCCTCGTCGAAATCGTCGTTTCCGACAATGCGAGCGAAGACAACACCGCTGCGGTCGTCGCGCGCGAAGACGCGGCGGGGCTCAAGATCCGGTATATCTGCAACGCCGAAAACATCGGCTCGGATGCCAACATCGCACAGTGCTTCAATGTCGCGGCGGGTCACTACGTTCAGATCCTCGGCGACGACGACCTCTTCGTCGACGGTGCACTGGAACGCCTGCTCGATGCACTCGAGCGTGACGAATGGGGTGTGGTTTGCATGCGCCCGTACGGATTCGAGCACGACTTCCGGCGCGAATATCCAGGCGGTAAGGGCAACGATCGGGCGTACGACCACGTGGACGCATTCCTGCCCGCGATCGGGCCGCTGCTGACGCTGATCTCATCATGCGTGATCAACAAGCGCCTGCTCCCCGGCGCCGATGCAATGAATTTCCGCGGCGGAAACCTCGTGCAGGTTCATCTGGCGTTGCGCGCGGCGCTCGCGGCACGCGTCAACCTGGTGATGAACCGCTATCTGATCGCGTGCAAGCGCAACAACTCGGGAGGCTACGATTTCTCGCAGGTGTTCGTGACGAACCTGGGCGCGATTCTCGACGGCTACCGACGCGACGGACTCGGCGCCCAGGCCATCGAACGTTACGAGCAGCGGATGATGTTCGCCTACTACCCGTTCTACCTGTTCAGGCAGCGCCTCGCCAACGCTGGCGACGTCCGGGCAACTGCCCGGCGTTTCAGCGAGCGGCTCGGCGACCGCGGACTCTACCGCTGGTGGCTCGCACCGATTCTTGTGTGGCCTCGCCCGCTTGCGCTGGTCTGGGGAGGCCTCGCCACGCTGATCGGTCGAGCCGTGAGCGGCGACCTGCGCCGCGGCATCGCGTTCGCATGGAACCGCGCGAGGCGCTGACGGGGTTTAGCGGGCGCCGCGCGGACGCGAGCTGAAGACCCAGGCGACACCGATCACGAGTCCGATAAGCACGGCCAATGCAAGCATCATTGCCGGCTTCGGAAACACGGGCTCTTCGGTCACATCAGCAGGGAAAATGACGATCGTCGGAGTCGTGACGGCAAAAGCAGCGGCCTGATCATCCAGCGACTGAAGGCCGCGAGAGGAGGCATTACCCTCCGCATGGGGTTCACCCGAGCTGGTTTGCACCGACGGAGAAAGCACAGCGCTCCGCCCTCCCGTGTTCGCCGCCAGTTGATGGAACTTCTCGAGTATCCCTTGCGTGAACGATGCTTGCATGCTCGAATGCTGCGCAATCATGTCGTTGGCAATCCGGTTCAAAATCAGCAACGCCTGCGCACGATCAGGCCAGCGCAACGTCATCTGAAACGCGTTGTCGTCGATCGATTGCACACGGATTGCGCTTCGCAACCTGTCCACCTGACGATCAGTGCCGGGAAGGTTCAGTTCCTTCAGCGTCGCGCGCAGCACGTGCGCGTTGCGCATACGCGCCGCGACGGCCGGCACAGATTCAATGGGGTTCCCGGTCGATGCGTTGCCTACTCTCAGCGCAATAGACCCTTCGTACTCTGGAGCAAAAACGGCGAGAAATATGCCCATGATCACGACACATGCCATGATCGAGCCCAGCAACACACGCCATCCGCCGGCGATACGCCGCACAAAGTCTTCGATATACAAATTAAACTCCCCCGGAATCAGAAATTGATTCTCTCTTTTTCAACCACGATTGGCCGCTTCTGCACGTAGGTATGAATCGAGCCGATATATTCGCCGAGCACGCCGATAAAGATGAACATCATGCCGAACAGGAGCATGACGAGAATGGCGAATGGCGCAAGTCCGAGTGGCACGTCACGCCAATGCAGCAGCTTGTACACGAAGAAACCAATCGCCGACACGAAGCTCAGAAACGCTAGCACGAAGCCGAACATCGACGCAATCCGCAACGGAAGCTTCGAGTGGCTGATGATGCCGAGCATCGCCATGTCGTAGAGCGTGTAGAAGTTGTTCTTCGACACCCCGCGAATCCGGCGCGGCTGCGTGAACGGAATCGTCTTGATCTCGTAGCCCAGCTCGCAGATCAGGCCGCGCAGATACGGATAGGGATCCTGGATCTCTCGCAGATGATCAAGCACGATCCGGTCGTAGAGTCCGAAGCCCGTCGAATCGGCGAGCAACGAAATATCTGAAATCCCGTCGAGAAACCGGTAATAGCCCTTTCGGATCTGGTGCATCAGCGTAGCACCCGCGCTAACCGGCTTGGTCGCCATGACGAGCTTGAAGCCCTGCTCCCAGTAGTGAACGAACTCGGGAATCTTTTCAGGCGGGTCCTGGAGATCGGACGCGAGATAGATCGTCGCGACACCCGTCGACTGCAGGATGCCGTAGTACGGCGAACGGATATGCCCAAAATTACGTGCGTTGACGATAACCTTTACCGAAGGATCGTTTGCAGCAAGCACCTTGAGCTTCTCGACGGTCGTATCGACCGAATGATTATCGATAAACAGGAATTCGAAGTCGTATCGTTCACGCAGCGGCGCGATGGCGGCCTGAACGCGTGCGTACAGCTCGTCGACATTGCTCTCTTCGTTGTAGCAAGGCGTGACGATACTCAGAAGTGGGCGGAGCGACATGTCCTCTTTCTCGCTTTCAGACAACGTGATTCATGAACGGCGAGAGAAGGTCCGCGCGCAAAACGATCGATGTGTTTCGCGGCGGCCCCTTTCGTCCGGCTTAGAGCGACTCGTTGAACAGTTCGATGATCATATTCTCTTCGAATTCCTCTCTCGAAAGAAACGGCGAGAGGTCTTCGAGAGGCGGCGAGATGATGCGGCCATCCGGCAGTTGCTTCGAGGACAGCTTCGGTGCAAACGGCTGATGTTCGTCGATCATCACTTCGCACACAGCAGGGCCGTCAGTCTCCATCGTGCGGCGAAGCGCATCGGTAATACCTTCGTGCGTCGCGACACGGATAAACGGCAGGTCGAACGCGGCGCTGACCTTGGCGAAGTCCGGGAAGCTGACGCCGCTCTTGGGGCCCGCACCGACTTCAACACCCTTGAAGAAGTTGCGATGCGTCTGGAAGATCGACGAATAGCCGCTGTTGTTCAGGATGATGATCTTGACCGGCAGGTGGTTGCCCGCGATCGTCTGCAGCTCCTGCAGATTCATCATGATGCTGCCGTCGCCCGCCAGGCAGACGACCGGCCGATCGCCTGCGGCCTTGCACGCGCCGATCGCGGCCGGCAGGTCGTAGCCCATCGATGCGCAGCCCGAATTCGTCCACAGGCGCTGGCCTTCCTTCAGGTGCGCCGTCTGGAAGCTGACCACGCACGCGGACCCGTTGCCCGTCACGACAATCTGGTCTTCGCCGAGTTCGGCGAACAGCTTGTCCATGAACACGTACGGATTGATCTGCGCGTTGTCGTGATACTCGGGCAGCACGACCGGGAAGCGGCGCTGACGTTCCTGGCACCACTCGAGCCACTGGGTCTGCTCGGCGCACGGTCCCGCGTAGGGCCGCGCAAGCAACGCAGGCACCAGGTCGGTCAGGTTGCCGAGCACGGGCATGTCCGCCTTGACGGTCGGCTTCTGCAGCTCGTACGGATCGATGTCAACCCAGATCTTGTAGGCTTCGCGCGCAAACGTCGTCCAGTTGTAGCTGACCTGGCGAATGTTAAGGCGGCTGCCGAGAATGATCAGCAAGTCAGCGTTCTGCACGACGAAATTGCCTGCCCGGTCACCGATCGTCCCCGGCCGGCCGACGAAATGCGAATTCGTGTTCGGCACGGCGTCGTGCGCATTCCAACCGGTCACCACCGGCACGCCGAGCTTGTCGATCAGCTTGATGAACTCGGCATGCTTGCCGCTCAAGCGAACACCACCGCCCGCAAACACGACCGGACGCTTGGCGTTCGCGAGCTTGGCCAGGATCGCATCGCACGTCGCGTCGAGATCCGTGTGCTTCCACGGCTCGTCGAGTTCGGCCGGATCAAAGCCCTTGAGCGTAGCCGGATCGATTTGCGCCGCCTGAACGTTCAACGGAATGTCGAGCCACACCGGGCCCGGACGTCCCGACGTTGCAAGATACAGAGCCTTCTCGAGGTGATAGCGAATCGTTTCCGGGTCGGTCACCATTTCGCAGTACTTCGTCACCGGGCGCACGAGCTGCTCGATGTCGAGCTCCTGGTCGCCGTACTGACGCAGCGGCAGGCCCGTGCTGCGCACCGTGGTTTCGTACTTGACCTGGCCGGAGATCACGACCATGCCGATCGAATCGACGTAGGCGCCATACACGCCCGTGATTGCATTCGTGCCGCCGGGACCCGATGTCACGTTCACGACCGCTAGCCGGTTCGTGAGGCGGTAGTACGCCTCCGCGCCCATCGCGCACGCCTGCTCGTGATGGTTGAAGATGCATTCGATGTCCGGATGCGTTCCGAGCGAATGATTCAGGTGCATTGCGCCGCCGCCCGTGACCATGAACACATGGCGAATGCCATGGGCGGTGATGGTCTGCGCTACGTAGTCAGAGAGCTTCATGTTTTTTATGTCCTTCCGTTCCATCCATTGAACAACGCGGTCCTCACGATCGCATCATCCAGCGATATCGACCTTTTGACGTTCAGGTCATGCATGACTGCAGAGATGTCCGGCACATACCGTCCCGGGTTCCAACCCGTATCGGCAGCGCCAAGCACCTTGAATTCTCCATTGCCGACCAGCGCCGCAACGCGCTCGGCGAGTCCGGCGACCGACACCGACTCTTCGGATCCGACGTTATAGACGCTGCCGGCCGCCGCCCCGGTCAACATGCGCCAGAGCCATGCCGTCAGATCCGACGTGTACAGATACGAACGGCACGGCAGGCCGTTACCGTTGACGACGACGGCTTTTCCATCCATCGCGTCGCGCAGGAAATTGCCGGCGGCAAAGTGGGTGCCGAGCGGCAGAAACGGTCCGAGTAGCGCGAAGATGCGCGCGGTGATCACGCTCACGCCGCACTGCTTCGCGTAGATGGCGCAGAGCATCTCCGCCGCGCGCTTGGCTTCCGCGTAAGTGTTACGCGCATCGTTGCACTTGGGGCCGCCCGTCCAGGTCTCGGACACATGGGACATCTCCCATGGCTGTTGTCCGTAGACCGCGCCCGAACTCAGGAACAACATGCGCGCCTTGTGATGCTCGGCAAAATCAAGCGCCCGGCGCGTGCCGTTGACGACGGTATCGAACATCTGGCGTGGGTTGTGCTCGTTGAGCGCCGCGCTCGCGTCGGTGGCCGCGTGAATCAGGAAGTCGTAGCGGCCTTCGCCGAACCCGAAGGTCGAAACGTCGCCCGCGACATAGTCGAACCCGACATGCGCCGCCAGATGGGGGGCTTTGTTCGCAAAGGCTTCGGGGTCGCGCGTCAGCACGGTCGCCCGTGCGCCGAGTCCGAGGCGCTCGTTCGCGTAACGCAGCGACTCGAGCAGCCACCGGCCGATAAAGCCCGTGCCGCCCGTCACGAAAATCCGGGCGCCGCGCAACGCGTCCCATGCCGGCCCGGCAGCCGCACAGATCTCTGCGAGATCGGTGTCAATTGACCAGTCCTGCGACGTCAGCGCAGTCGTTGTACCGCTTCGTTCCATAACCAGGTTTCGCGTCCTCAGGCAACGTTGCTTGCAACGGCAGTGTCGATGCCAAGCTGGCTGAACACGGCTTCATACGACGCGCGCAAAGCGGCACGGGTGTCGTCGTTGCGTGCAATCGAAACGAGTTCGAGCTCGCCGTCGCGAACCGGCACCACGACGCGATAGAACTCGGTGTTGTGCTTCTTGTCGTTGTCGAACTTCTGCAGCACGGCGGTCAGGTCGACCTTCGGCCAGCGCACGCCGCTCTCGACGACGATATCGGTCATCGCAGAGACATGGCGTCCGAGCGCCTCTGCGTGCGACGCGCCCGTCTGCGTGAGACGTGCGCCGCGCTTCGCGAAGTCGATCGCGACGAGCATGCCGAGGCCAACCGCCACGCCATGCGACACACCAAACTGCGTTGCAGCTTCAAGCGCATGACCGAACGTGTGGCCATAGTTGAGCAGCAGACGCTCCTTGCGGTCGAACTCGTCGATTTCGATAAACCACTTCTTCGTAATCAACGAACGCGTCAGCAGACGTTGCGCCGTCTCCGGCGGCAACGGCCACGCGGGACCTTCCGCCAGGTAGTCCGCGAACGACTGCGCGCCGCGGGCATAGCAAATCTTGACCGCTTCATTGAGACCGCCGATCACCTGCTCGGCATCGAGCGAACGAATGAAATCGATATCGATCACGACTTCGACGGGCGGATAGAAATTGCCGACGAGGTTCTTGTACCCGAGCACGTTGATCGACGATTTGCCGCCGATACACGAATCCGCCATGCCGAGCAGCGTGGTCGGCATATAGGTCCAGCTCAGGCCGCGCATGTAGACGGACGCCGCGAACGTCGCGATGTCCTGAAGCACACCGCCCCCGATCGAGACGATATGCGTCGAACGGTTCGCGCCGAGTTCGCGCAGCTTGAGGATGACCTCGGGCATGGCCTCGAGCGATTTGCGGCTCTCGTTGGCTTCGATGAGCACGCGCCGCGCCGCGGCCTCAGGCAGAAGATGAGCAAGCCGCTCATCGACGAGATAAATCGCGTCGCGATGCGCGTCGACGACGTTCGCAAGCAAACCGCGGCCGATCCGGACCGCATAACTGCCCGACGAAGACACGATGTCAAAGGATTCTTGCACGTGAAAACCCCTTATCAGCCGAAACAAATTGACCCGTGATGCCCGTATTGGCCGGAGAACACAAAAAGCCCACGAGGTTGGTCACGTCTTCGAGCGCAGGCAATGTGCCGAGCGGTGTCATGCCTTCGAGCCGCGCGATCTGCTCCGCGCTCAGATTGGCACGCGTCATCGGCGTATCGAGTGCGCCCGGCAGCACGGCGTTGACCAGGTAGCCCGACGGCCCCAGATCGACCGCCAGGGACTGCACGAGCCCCTGCAGTGCCGCCTTGGTTACACAGTAGGAAAGCTTGTTCTGCCGGGCAATGTTTTGCCAGATCGAACTGATGATGCACAAACGCGCACGCGCAGCCAGCTGTTCGCGCGCGAGCAGCGCCTGCAGGCTCGTCATGACATACGTCACGTTGGCAGCATACATCTCCTGGTGCGCGGCGAGGTCGAACGTGCGAATACTGTCGCTGCAGTTCGCGCCCTGCGACCAGACAGCGGCATCGAGCGGGGCATCGAGTTCAGGCAGTTCGCCCTCTCCATCCCATGTCACACAGTGCACGTTCGGCAATGCGGGACCCCGGCCCGAGCGGCTGATCGCGATCACGGTGTCGCCGCGTGCGGCAAACGACTCGACGATCGCGCTGCCGATGGCCCCCGATGCGCCGAACACGGCGACTCGCTGTAATGCTGTCATGATGGCCCGTCGAATGATGCGTTTTGATGCGGCCCGGTGAATGAACCAGCCCGGTGAGCCTGCCAAAGCTCACCGGGCTGGTCACCAGGCAGATTAACCCGGCTGAAGACTCAGACGGTCTTACTGGGCGCCGTTGAGCACCTTCCAGCGGCTTTCGAGCATGTCAATGCGCTTGTTGTCTTCGGCTTCGATCGTGCCGTAGTAGTCGCGCTTGTTCAGCAGCCACAGCAATTCGAAATGGACTGCTTCGAGCAGACCCTTTTCAATCGTCGGAACCGTTGCGGCTTCCGCAGCGAAAATCACCTTGCGCGTTTCAAAACGGTTCAGGTGCACAGCAGCAATGCGCTTGAGCGCCGGGACTGCGTCGATCGACACGCCGCCGCCGACCACGAGTTCAAGGTTCTTCGCCTTGCAGACTTCGGCGGTCTTCAGCACGTATTCGGTCACCGGATCCGTGTTGATCGCATCACGCGACCAGCCATGCGAACCCGAGAAGTCGACGCGGCCAAACACGATGCCGCTGCAGCCGTGGGGCTGCCGTGCGATGTCAGCCATTTCGTCCAGCGTCTTGAACGTCTGGAGCGTTTCAAGGTTAAACAGGAATTGCGTATCTTCCTGCTCTTCCGCCGTATAGATCTTGTTCTTTGCCTCAATGAACTTCGACAACGCATACGGCGTTTCCACCATCGGCGCGATGATGTATTCGACACCGATCTGCTTGCTTTCGATCAGGTCGCGAATGGCCTCGCAACCACCGATTTTCAGGCCGAACTTCAGATCCGCACGACGCACGAGCTCGACCAGGCGCAGCAGCTCGTCGACACGCGTACCTTCGGCTTCGAACTCTGCCTTGACAGCGACGCAGCCAAACTCCTGCTTCAGTCGCTTCAGAATATCCAGCATCTTGCGTTCACGAGCATTCATCGTATTTTTCCCAATAAAAATAATGACAAGTCGAGCGATTCGACGCGCCCGGTTTAATACCCCGTCCCAAGCCAGTCACACATCCGGAGCGTACGCATTGCGCTCCGAGTCGTCGGCGTGACGTTTTCTGAAGGTGAACCGCGCATGCCCCACATACGAAATGGCCACAGAGGCGACGAGCACAGCACCCTGAGCCACCCAATATGGAATATGCAAGCCATTCACCAACAACCACAAGCAGGCGATCGAGAAGGCAGCACTGCCTCCATATACCACATAGCACCGCGCGTATTCTTTAATCCAATTACCGTGCGTTTTAAAGACGACAAGTTTATACGTCGCAAACGACATTGTAATGCAAATAACATTCACAATGATACCGATAATTACGATATGCAAATGCGCTGAAAGCACATGGTAAAGGCCGAGGGACACGAAATAGGCAAATGCCGCATTCCACCCACCGACCAGTAGATACCTTAATCGCCTGTCTTCCACAAAATCAACTTTATTGATTAAAAGTTCACGCCAAAGAACGTCTCAATCTTGCTCGCGACAAAGTCGAGTTCGGTTTCAGACAGTCCCGGATACACGCCAATCCAGAACGTGTTGTTCATCACGATATCCGTGTTGGTCAACTCGCCGCTCACTCGATAGTTGCGACCTTGCATGTACGGCTGACGCACCAGATTGCCTGCGAACAACAGACGCGTGCCAATCTTGCTCTGATCGAGATATTCGAGCAAATCGACGCGGCGCACATCCGAAGTCTCCCGGATCGTGATCGGGAAACCAAACCACGACGGATCCGAATTCGGTGTCGCTTGCGGCAGGATCAGGAATTCGGTGCAGCTCTGGAGACGCTCCGTCAGATACTTGAAATTGCGCCGGCGGGCCGCGACGAACTCATCGATGCGATCGAGCTGGGCGAGGCCGCATGCCGCCTGCATGTCGGTGATCTTCAGGTTGTAGCCGAGGTGCGAGTACGTGTACTTGTGGTCGTAGCCGTGCGGCAGATTGCCGAGCTGCCAGTCGAAGCGCTTGCCGCAGGTGTTGTCCTTGCCCGGCGCGCAATAGCAGTCACGGCCCCAGTCACGGAACGATTCCGCGATTTGCTTGAGCTCGTGGTTGTTCGTGAACACCGCGCCGCCTTCACCCATCGTGATGTGGTGAGCCGGATAAAAGCTCAGCGTGCCGATGTCACCGAAGGTGCCCACGAGCTGGCCGTTATACGTGCCGCCGAGTGCATCGCAGCAATCTTCGATGAGCCACAGGTTGTACTTCTTGCACAGCGCGACAATGACTTCGAGGTTGTACGGATTGCCCAGCGTATGCGCGAGCATGATCGCCTTGGTCTTGTCCGAAATCGCTGCCTCGATCTTCGTCGCGTCGATGTTGTACGTGCCGAGTTCGACGTCGACGAACACGGGCACCGCGCCGAATTGCAGAATCGGGTTCACGGTCGTCGGGAAACCGGCCGCGACGCCGATCACTTCGTCACCCGGCTTGATCGCGCGATCGCCGAGTCTGGAAGACGTCAGTGTCGAGAACGCGACGAGATTTGCGGACGAGCCCGAATTCACCGTGATCAGGTAATTCACGCCGATAAAGCGCGCGAGGCGCTTTTCGAATTCGTCGTTGAAGCGCCCGGTCGTGAGCCAGCCGTCGAGCGACGCCTCGACCATCAGCTTCAGCTCGGCGGCGCCGAGCACTTTGCCCGACGGCGGCACGGTCATGGCGCCGGGCATAAACGGCTGCGGTGCCAGGGCGATCGCCGCATATTCCTCGACGAGGGTGGCGATCTGCTCGCGCAAGGCTTTGGTCTTGGAGTTTTCCATAATCAATCTCTGCTCAATCGGATTGGGGGGCGTTTGTTATCGTCAGTTTCGACTCTCGCCGGCGGAAACAGCCGTCGGCGGTGGCCCGTCTGGATTAGTGGGAAGGGGCGATCACGCTGAGATCCTGGTACGTCCGGATCTGATCGAGCGTCACCTCACGGCATGCCTCGCCTGCGGCACAGCGGCGGGTCCAGTCGACGATCATCCCGAGCGCATCGTGCAGGCGCAACGCCGGCTGCCATTTAAGCGCGTTACGCGCCTTGGAAATATCGAGTTTCAGGAATGTCGCCTCGTGCGGGTGGTCTGCGCCATCGACCTGCCAGTGCGCGTCCTCGCCCCACATCTGCGACAGCGCTTCGACAATCCAGCGCACCGGCCGTGCATCTTCGTCGTAAGGGCCAAAATTCCAACCCTCAGCAAATTGCATACCGTGATCGTGCAGCGCTTCGGCGAGCATCAGATACCCGCGCACGGGCTCGAGCACGTGTTGCCACGGACGAATCGAATTGGGATTGCGGATATTCACTGGCCGCGACGCAGAAAACGCCGCAATGATGTCCGGAATCAGGCGATCGCTGGCCCAGTCTCCCCCGCCGATGACGTTGCCCGCGCGCGCGGACGCGAGCGCGACGCCATGCGTGCCGTAGGCCTCGGTGCCGAAAAACGACGAGCGATACGCGGCCGTGACCAGTTCCGAACAGCCTTTGCTGCTGCTGTACGGGTCATGCCCGCCCATCGCCTCATTTTCGCGATAGCCCCAGTTCCACTCGCGGTTTTCGTAGCACTTGTCGGTCGTGACGTTCACGACGGCGCGCACCGACGAGGTCTGGCGCACGGCCTCGAGCATATGCACCGTACCCATCACGTTCGTTGCGTACGTTTCGACGGGGTTGGTATAGCTGTAGCGCACGAGCGGCTGGGCGGCCATGTGAATCACGATATCGGGCTTCGCTTCGACCATGGCGCGGCGCAGCGCATCGGCATCGCGCACGTCACCGATGATCGATCGCATCGCATCGCCGACACGCGCAAGCTCGAACAGACTAGGCTGCGTGGGTGGGGCGAGCGCGTAGCCCGTCAGGTCGGCACCGAGCGACTGAAGCCACAACGACATCCAGCTGCCCTTGAAACCCGTGTGCCCCGTGAGGAACACGCGCTTGCCACGCCAGAAAGAAGGACTCATTCCCAGACCTTCCAGGGCGCCTTCTTCGCCGCCCACAAATCTTCGAGATGGTTCTTGTCACGCAGCGTGTCCATCGGCTGCCAGAAGCCCGAATGTTCGTACACTTGCAACTGATCGGAGCTCGCGAGCTTCTCGAGCGGCTGACGCTCCCAGAGTGTCTCGTCACCGTCGACGAGATCGAGCACGCGCGGCGACAGCACGAAAAAGCCGCCATTGATCCAGCCCGCCTCGCCGGCCGGCTTCTCGACGAAGCTGCGCACGGCCGTCCCGTCGATCGAGAGCGCGCCAAAACGGCCCGGAGGCTGCGTCGCCGTCATCGTCGCAAGCCGCCCATGCGACTTGTGGAACGCGATCGTCTTCGTGATATCGATATTGCCTACGCCGTCGCCGTAGGTCATGCAGAAGTCTTCCGAACCGAGGTACGGTGCAACGCGCTTGAGGCGCCCGCCGGTCTGCGTCGCGTCGCCGGTATCGACGAGCGTGACACGCCAGGGCTCAGCTTTGCGCTGATGCACCTCCATCGTGTTCTGGCTCATGTCGAAGGTCACATCGGAGAGGTGTAGGAAGTAGTTCGCGAAGTACTCTTTGATGACGTAGCCCTTGTAGCCACAGCAAATAACGAAGTCATTCACGCCATGGGCTGAATAGATCTTCATGATGTGCCACAAGATCGGACGTCCACCGATTTCGACCATCGGCTTAGGCTTGACTGCGGTTTCTTCGCTGATACGTGTTCCCAACCCGCCTGCAAGAATGACGGCCTTCATATGCCAGATAGATTCCTCGTGAGGCCTCGCGAGGCTAAACATATCCTGGCAAGGCTCCTGCGTAAAAAAGACGGCAAACTATACGAACAATCGCGCAATTCCGATTAAATAGCGCGCTCAGCGAAATCGAATAGTGGCCTGACAGATTCATTTTCATTGCCTAACGCATCACGGGAGCGTTTGGCAATAAACGCGCATTCTAACTCAAGGTCCTTGAAGAAAGACACCATCACACCGTGACACGTTGCCAAAGAATCGCAAGTGTGAGCGCAAGGCTCCGTGAGGGTTTAGAGCGCGTCTTTCATTCGCCCCCGGACGGCCAATGTTACATTTGCTTACCCATTGCCGGACATGACGGCGTGCGAGAGCCACCGTGAATGCACAGGCTCCCCGAAGTACGCGAGTGAAGCACAAGAGAAGGTGACCGCCCGCTTCACGCGAGCGGATCGCCGAGCTGCGGGCGGGTATGCGGGGCGCGCGTTACGCGCGTGCGAGATCGTCGAATACGAGCCTCAGTGCCGCGGCCCAGTCGAGACGGGAGAGTCCGAACCTGTGCTCAAACTTCGCGTTGTCGAGCACCGAGAACGCGGGGCGACGCGCCGGCGTCGGATACGCCTCGGTGCCCACGGGCAGCACGTCGTTGACCTTGATATCGAACACGCCGCTTTGCCGCGCGAGCGAAACGATCTCGCTCGCAAACCCATACCAGGTCGTCGTCCCGCGCGCGGTCAGATGAAACAGGCCCGACTCGAACGCATCCTGCCTGCGCTCTTTCAAGGCCAGCGCGATCGCGTGCGCGCTGAGGTCCGCGATCATGCGCGCAGAAGTCGGCGCGCCCTGCTGATCGTTGACCACGCTCATGCTTTCACGCTCGGATGCGAGCCGCAGAATCGTACGCATGAAATTCCGGCCGCGCGTCGAGTACACCCACGATGTCCGGAACACGAGCCAGTCGGCCGCTGATGCAGCGACAGCGCGCTCGCCTTCGAGCTTTGTCGCGCCGTATGCATTGCATGGCGCGACCGGATCGGTTTCGAGGTAAGCACGCAGCCCGTTGCCGTCGAACACATAGTCCGTCGAATAGTGGACGAACAGCGCGCCGAGTTGCTTCGCGAGTGCCGCGAGAAGCTGCACCGACTCCGCGTTCACGCGCCTCGCGACCTCGGTTTCCTTCTCGGCAAGATCCACCGCGGTATAGGCGGCGGCATTCACGATGACTGCCGGGCGCAGCGCGGTCACGAAAGGCGCCAGCGTCTCGGGACGCGACAGGTCAAGCTGGCTCCGGTCGACCGCGTGAACATGGCCCAACGGTGCCAGTGCCCGTTGCAATTCCCATCCGAGCTGCCCGTTGCGCCCCGTGACCAGGATGTTCACGCGTACACCTCGGCGTTCGAAAACAATTGACCCGCCGCATCCTTGGCTGCGACGGTCGGCGTGCCGTCGAGCGGCCACTCGATCGCAAGATCAGGATCGTTCCAGACGATGCTCCGCTCGTGCGCCGGATACCAGTAGTCGGTCGTCTTGTACAGAAACTCGGCACTTTCGGACACCACGAGAAAGCCGTGGGCGAAACCGGGCGGCACCCAAAGCTGACGCTTGTTCTCGGCCGACAACCGAATGCCTTCCCACTTGCCGAAGTTCGGCGAGCTACGACGGATATCGACGACGACATCGAACACCTCGCCCGCCACGACGCGCACGAGCTTGCCCTGTGCGTGCTCGATCTGATAGTGGAGCCCGCGCAATACGCCTTTGGCCGAGCGCGAGTGATTGTCCTGAACGAACGGCGTATCCACGCCGGTCAGTTGCGCGAACTCGCGCGCGTTGAAACTTTCGTAGAAGAAGCCGCGAGCGTCGCCAAATACCTGCGGCTCGATCAGCTTGATCTCCGGCAGCGAGGTCTCAAGAACTTGGATGGTCATGCGCGCGTATCCGCAAGTAGCGTTTGAAGGTATCGACCGTAGGCATTCTTCGACAGCGGCGCGGCGAGCGCGGCGAGCTGTTCCCGGGTGATCCAGCGCTTGCGAAGCGCCACCTCTTCCGGACACGCAACCATCAGCCCCTGGCGCTTCTGGAGCGTGGCGATGAACGATGACGCCTCGATCAGCGAGTCATGCGTCCCCGTATCGAGCCATGCATAGCCCCGGCCCATGACCTCGACGTTGAGCTGCCCGGCCTTCAGGTAATGCATGTTGACGTCGGTAATTTCGAGCTCACCACGCGCCGATGGCCGGATGCCGGCCGCGATGTCGCAGACCTGCTTGTCGTAGAAGTACAGGCCTGTCACCGCGTAATGCGAGCGCGGCCGGGCGGGCTTTTCCTCGATCGACAATGCCTGGCCCCGATCGTCGAATTCGACGACGCCATAACGCTCCGGGTCCTGGACGTGATACGCAAATACGGTCGCGCCGCTATCCGTCGCGTTTGCGCGTTCAAGCTGCCTTGCGAGGTCGTGACCATAGAAAATGTTGTCGCCGAGCACGAGTGCCGCAGGATCGTTCCCGACAAACTCGCGGCCAATCACGAACGCCTGGGCGAGTCCATCCGGCGACGGCTGGACTGCATACCGGATATGGATGCCCCACTGCGATCCGTCGCCAAGCAGGCTCGAGAAGCGCGGCGTGTCTTCCGGCGTCGAAATCACCAGCACATCGCGAATGCCCGCAAGCATCAGCGTCGACAGCGGATAGTAGATCATCGGCTTGTCGTAGACCGGCAGCAATTGCTTCGAGACGCCGAGCGTGATGGGGTACAGCCTCGTCCCCGATCCACCGGCGAGAATAATGCCTTTGCGCGCCATCGCGGCGTTTCCTTAGTGACGTTGCGAGTAATTCGTTTCGACCCACGTACGATATTCGCCCGTGGTCACGCCCTGAACCCAGTCCTGATTCGCCAGGTACCACTGCACCGTCTTGCGCAGACCCGTTTCGAACGTTTCGGCAGGACGCCAGCCGAGCTCGCGCTCGATCTTGCGCGCGTCGATCGCATAGCGCCGGTCATGACCCGGACGATCGGGAACGAACTTGATCTGATCGCGATACGAGCCACCTGCCTTAGGCTTGAGCTCGTCAAGCAGATCGCACAGCAGGCCAACGACGTCGACATTGGCCATTTCGTTCCAGCCGCCAACGTTGTAGGTCTCGCCGACGCGCCCGGCGGACAGCACGGTCCGGATCGCGGAACAGTGGTCGGTCACGTAAAGCCAGTCGCGTACATTGCGTCCGTCGCCATAGATCGGCAGCGGCTTGCCTTCGATGGCATGCTGGATCATGAGCGGAATCAGCTTCTCCGGGAAATGGTGCGGACCATAATTGTTCGAACAATTCGTCGTGAGCACCGGCAGGCCGTACGTGTGGTGGTATGCGCGCACCAGATGATCCGACCCGGCCTTCGACGCGGAATACGGGCTATTCGGCGCGTAGGCCGTGGTCTCGGAAAACGGCGCATCCGCAGCTTCGAGCGAGCCGAAGACCTCGTCGGTCGACACATGCAGGAAGCGGAACGCGAGGCGCGCCTCTTCATCGAGCCCGTTCCAGTACGCCCTGACGGCCTCGAGCAGCGTGAAGGTACCGACGACATTGGTCTGGACGAATTCCGCCGGCCCGTGAATCGAACGGTCTACATGGCTTTCGGCGGCGAAATGCACGACTGCACGCGGCTTGTACTGGGCCAGCACGCTGGCCATGGCCGCGGCATCGCCGATATCGGCGCGCACGAACACGTGGCGCGTATCGTGCGACAGCGACTTCAGCGTCGTCAGATTGCCCGCGTACGTGAGCTTGTCCACATTGACGATGCCCTCGTCATGTTCGCGAAACCAATCCAGCACAAAATTCGAACCGATGAAACCGGCCCCGCCCGTTACGAGAATCATAGACTTCCTTGTTAAACCAGCGCTGACATCCGCCGGCGAGGGGAATTATTATAGAGGCGCAAATCCGCCCGCGGCAGACAGATTCGGCTTCCGGCCGGCGAGTCGGCCGTGTCCCGCTGTTCGCAAGACGGATCAATGACCCACCATTCATGAGTTCCACCCCCCGTTCCTCCTGGCCCGTGGCGATCGGCGACCTGCAAGGTTGCCACGGCGCATTCGAGCGTTTGCTCGCGAAGATCGACATGGCCGAAACGTCTTCGATCTGGCTCACAGGCGATCTCGTGAATCGCGGACCCGCGTCGCTCGAGACGCTGCGTTCGATCATCGCGCTGGGCGACACGGCCAAAGTCGTCCTGGGCAACCATGACCTGCATCTGCTGGCGATCGCTGCCGGCGCGCATACGCAAAAGAAGGGCGACACGCTTGACGCTATTCTCGAAGCACCCGATTTCGACGATCTGATCGACTGGCTTCGCCACCAGCCGCTCGCGCACTACGACAACGGGTTTCTCATGGTGCACGCGGGTGTACTACCCGACTGGACCGTCGAGAAGACGCTCGAACTCGCGGCTGAGGTCGAAGCGCAACTCAGAGGGCCCTCGTGGAAGTCATTTCTGCTTAGGCTCTGGGGTAACGAGCCGGCGACCTGGGAAGAGTCGCTTCGCGGCGACGACCGTACGCGCGTCGTCGTCAATGCGCTGACGCGCCTGCGCTTCTGCAGCGCGCAGGGGAAGCTCGAGTTCAAGGCTAACGGCGGGATCGAGAGTGCGCCCGAAGGCTACTTTCCGTGGTTCGACATCCCTACGCGCAAGACCATCGATACGACGATCGTGTTCGGGCATTGGGCCGCGCTCGGGCTTCAGATCCGCGACAACCTGTGTGCGCTCGACAGCGGATGCGTATGGGGCAACCGGCTCAGCGCGCTGCGTCTTGCGCCCGATCCAGAGCAGCGCGAACTGATCCAGGTCAAATGCGGCGACGGGTGCTAAGGGTGGCGTCGCTATAATCCGATGATGTCGGGCGTCGAACGCGCGCCATCAACGGCCGCCAAGCGTCATTGAGCCTGACCCTGCGACGATGCCCGGGCAGCTCGATGCCGGAATTTCGCCATATACCTAGACCAGGAAAGCGCTTTTGCGATTCATCCCTCAAGAAGCAGAGAGCTGGCTACGCCGCGTGCTCGACGCGAAGCAGGCGCGGTATCTGATCGTCGGCGCCGGCAACACCGCCTTCGGCTACGGCGTCACGGTTGGCCTTTACTATTTGCTGGTACATCGTCTGCATATCGTCGCGATCAGCCTGATCGCCAACGTAATATCGATCACCTTCTCGTTCGTGACGTATAAGGTGTTCGTCTTCAGAACACACGGGAAGTGGCTTCAGGAATACTTGCGCGCGTATGTCGTGTACGGTTTCGCGGCGCTTCTAAGCACCGCGCTTCTATGGCTACTCGTCAATTTTGCCGGCATCCCGATGTGGATTGCGCAAGGCGTAGTCATTCTTCTCGTCGTGATTCTGTCCTACCTGGGACACAACTTTTTTACTTTTTCGCGAAAGCAATAACTAGCGGGACTCACGGTGAGCGGCCCTTCGAAGGCGGCAATCCATCAGGGGCTGCAATACCGGTGGGACAAACCGAAGCGCGCGATGCAAACGCGATCGCACGAGCACTCCGAATAGTCCTCGCACAGCGGCTGAACGACGGTGTGCAAATTCGGTGTCGAACACCATCCGTTCGGCAGTTTCCACCAGTAGCTTCGAATTAAATTCCACGCGAAAGCCCGGCAGGCCTCGAGCAATTGAAGCGACCTGGGCGACAGTGATCCAATTTAGAGACTTCCAGGTACCCGTCGGGTCAGGCATGTTCCCAGCGTTAAAAATCCTCCGATGCATGACCTTCTCAGTCAACTTCTTCGAGAACAGCGTCGGAATGTTGAAATGCGGCTCGTAGGGAAAAAGATAGTTTGCACACGTGAATCGATAGCTTGCTCCATCATCGAGACTGCGGCCTATGTTGCGCATCACGCTTGCCACATCGTTCACGTGTTCCATGACGTTTACTGAGAACGCGTATGCAAAGCGCCCAGCCTCGGAAAAAGCTTCGGCCGTCGAGTCAACAATTCTCGGGAGGCACTCTGACGCCTCCGCGAGTTCCATGACCACTTGGCGCATTCGATCGAAATGCGAAAAGCCAACGCCGATAGGCTCCAACGCGGTAACGGTGAACCCCTCTCTGACCAGCTGGCAGCTAAGCAACAGCGACCCGGCACCGACTTCAAGCACTTGAGCTGCCGCCTGTAGTTGCGCAAGGTCGGCCGCAATATAGCGTCGGCCAAAAATCGCCTCGGCAGCGTAGGTCTCGAACAGGGGCAGCAGGTCCGGGGCGTCGCCGGTAAACTTCGTTCGAACCTCGCCCAGCCAACTTTCGAAAGAAAGCGAAGCTAAATTCTCACTCATTGACACTCACCCCGACTGCTGTCGCCTCGCCCAGCTCCCGCACCGCCGACTCCGGATCTCGCCCCTCTCGCATCGCCGTCAACGCCGCGCCAATCACCCCTTCCACCTTCGCCGACAACGCTCTTCGCTCCGTCCCCGGCGCAATCCCTTCACCGACATACAGATGCACCTGCAGCGGCTTCGCATCAAGCATCGCGTTGAGCGTATCGAGCAGACTCATATCACCGATATAAGCCGGCGCGAGCGTGTGCTTGCCCTGCGCATCGAGATACACCATCGCAACAGGCTGCACCGGCGCACCCGCCGACACTGCAGCCTGAAACAGATTCGAATGGAACGGCAACAACCCGCTGCCATCCCCCGTGGTCCCCTCAGGGAACACAAACACGTTCTTGCCCGCGGTCATCTGTGCCGCGAGCTGATGCATGATCCGCCGCGCATCGCCGCGCTTCTCGCGCTCGATAAAGATCGTGTCGATCGTTTTCGCCAGCCAGCCAATCACCGGCCACTTTGCGATCTCCGACTTCGCGACAAACGGTGTCGGCCGCCACGCATTCACGACGTAAATATCGATCCACGACACATGATTCCCGACAACGAGCGCGCCCGTATCGATGGTGTGCTCATTGCCATGCACGACGATCTTCATGCCGCACAGCGCAAGCAACTGCTGTGACCACTTGCGGATCATCGCCTGCTTCTTGGCCGCATTCGCAGCCTGGAAGATCGTGGCGGCAAGCAGCACGCCCTTGCCGATATGCAGAAAAATGCGCGCCTTGCGCAGACTGTGACTCATACGATCAAAACGGTGGCAGGCCTGACGAGGGGGTTCGGATAGACCAAGGGCGCCGAGACCGGTCGAAACCGGCATCAGGGCGCCCTTTGGACGGTGCGTGGCGGAACACTTTACACGATCATGCCCGCGTCGCCATCGACCACGGTGCCAACGGCACCATGGCGTGCCACGCTCGCCACAGCGCTGCGCGCTTCAAGATGGGTGTCCGTATGCGGGCTGTAAGGCAACGCATAGGCAGGACGACGGCCGTCAGCCTGGAGGCTGCGGCGATGCTGCGCCTGCACGTTGGTCCGCCCTGCACGCGAAATCACCACGAGTGCGGGGTTGCGCGGGTGCCGGACTCGCGAACCTTCATTCGCTGAAGCGTCAGTCGCCGAAACCTCGCTCGTCGCGCCTGCGGGCGCAGCGGTGCCCGCAGCAATCTTCAACACGTACCACAACCGAGCCATTTCTTTACGGATCGTCATCTTCATTTGGCCTCGTATGCGATGTGGCCGGCCACGATCGTGGTTTTCACGCGCGCCGGCAGTTCATATCCCAGGAACGGAGTGTTGTGCCCCTGGCTCTTCAGCACCCGAGGCTCGACCATCCACTGTACTGCGGGGTCGACAATGGCTATGTCGGCTACCGCACCCGCCAAAATTCTTCCCGCCTGCAAGCCGAGCACATCGGCCGATGCGGTCGTCGCCTTGGCCAGGGCCTTGGCAAGCGGCACTCTCGACTCGTTGGCCCACTTCACAATCAACGACATCAGCAACTCAAGCCCGGTCGCGCCCGGCGATGCCTCGGCGAACGGCAACAGCTTCTCGTCATCGTCGACGGGCGTGTGATCGGAGCAGATCGCATCGATGGTGCCATCGAGCAGGCCCGCACGAATCGCGTCGCGATCGCGCTGGGTCCGCAGCGGCGGATCGAGGCGCATCTGCGAATCGAAGTAACCGATATCCATATCGGTCAGATGCAGGTGATTGATCGTGACGTCGCTCGTGATCCGCAGCCCTTCCTTGCGCGCTTCACGCACGAGATCGATGCCGGGAGCCGACGACAGATGCGACAGGTGCACGCGCGCGCCGGTCATGCGCACGAGCTCGATGATGGTGTGCAGTGCGACTGTTTCGGCCGCAGCAGGCACGCCCGGCAAACCGAGACGCGATGCGATCGGACCGCTCGCGGCCACGCCGCCTGCCGACAGATACGCATCTTGCGGGCGCAGCCAGACGGTAAAGCCGTGGGTCGTCGCGTATTGCAACGCACGCAGTAACACTTGGGTGTCGATCACCGGAGTATCGGCCTGCGAAAACCCGATGCAGCCCGACTCGGTCAGCTCGACCATCTCGGTGATGACCTTGCCCTTGAGGCCGATCGTCAGTGCGCCCAGCGGATACACATGCGCCTGGTTCAGGTTGCGCGCACGGAACTTGAGCATTTCGACGAGGCCCGGCTCGTCGAGCACAGGGTCGGTGTCGGGCGGGCAGACCAGGCTCGTCACGCCGCCTGCGAGTGCGGCGTTCATCTCCGACTCGAGCGTGGCCTTGTATTCGTAGCCGGGTTCGCGCAGGCGCGCCGACAGGTCGACCAGACCCGGCACGACGATCAAGCCGCTCGCGTCGATCGTCCGGTTAGCGTTGAAATCGGCAGGCGCGGTACCGATCGCGCAGACCTTGCCTGCAGCGATAAATACGTCGGCCACCTGCTCGGTGCCGGCGGCCGGATCGATGACGCGGCCGCCCTTGATATGAATCTTCATTGCGTGTGTTCTCTCGCGCCTCAGTCGTTGTTTGCCGCAACGATGCCCATCACGGCCATACGCACGGCAATGCCGAAGGTCACCTGGTTCAGGATCACCGACTGCGGACCGTCGGCCACGGCGGAATCGATCTCGACGCCACGGTTCATCGGACCGGGGTGCATCACGATTGCGTCGGGCTTGGCAAGCGCCAGGCGCTCGGGGGTCAGGCCATAGCTCTTGAAATACTCTTGCGCCGAAGGCAGCAGCGCGCCGCTCATGCGCTCGTTCTGCAGGCGCAGGCACATCACGACGTCGACGCCCTTCAGGCCTTCTTCGATATTGTTGAACACGCGCACACCCATCTGCTCGAGACCGCCGGGCAACAGCGTTGCCGGACCGATCGCACGCACTTCGGGCACGCCGAGCGTGGTCAGCGCGTGAATATCGGAGCGCGCGACACGCGAGTGCAGGATGTCGCCCACAATAGCCACGGTCAGCTGGCGGAAGTCTTTCTTGAAGTGCCGGATCGTGTACATATCGAGCAGGCCCTGCGTCGGGTGCGCGTGGCGCCCGTCACCGGCATTGATCACGTGCACGTGCGGTGCGCAATGCTGGGCGATCAGGTAGGGCGCACCGCTCGAGGCATGGCGCACGACAAACAGGTCGGCATGCATGGCCGACAGGTTGTTGATCGTGTCGAGCAACGACTCGCCCTTGCTTGTCGACGACGCATTGATGTTCAGATTGATCACGTCGGCCGACAGGCGCTTCGCGGCAATCTCGAACGTCGTGCGCGTACGCGTCGAGTTCTCGAAGAACAGATTGAAGACGGACTTGCCGCGCAGCAGCGGGACTTTCTTGACCTCACGATCCGTCACGCTGACGAACTGGTCGGCGGTGTCGAGGATCTGCGTGACGATGGCGCGCGGCAGGCCTTCGATGGTCAGCAAATGCTTGAGCTCGCCATTGCGCGTGAGCTGCGGGTTGGCTCGAAGAAAGCCCGGTCGACCGACCTGGATGCCGGCTCCCGTAATGGGTCCCGTAGCGGGTTGTGCGCTCGCGCCCGGCGCGGGCTGGGATGCGGTACTCATGACGATTCCTGCTCGAATGAGGGGGTGTGCCTGCGCGACGCGTCAGGCACGGGTTGCTTCAGTGCCGAACGTCAGACGGCCGGCCGGACCGGCCTCGTCGCGCTCGAGCACCAGGGTTGTGCCTGCCGGCACGCTGTCGACGACGGTGCCGACAAATCGTGCGGAGTAAGGCAATTCGCGGCCGCCCCGATCGACGAGCACGGCGAGTTCGACTGCCGCCGGGCGGCCGAAGTCGTACAGCTCGTTGATCGCGGCGCGGATGGTACGGCCGGTGTTCAGCACGTCGTCGACGAGGACGACGCGCCGGCCTTCGATCGCAAACGGCAACTGCGTCGAGCGCGCTTCGGCCTGCAGGCCGCGTCGCGAATAGTCGTCGCGGTGCAGTGCCACGCTGATCGTGCCGAACTGGGTCACGCCCAGGTCAGCGGCAAGGCGCTCGGCGATCCATGCGCCACCGGTGTGAATGCCCGCCAGCACGGGGCTGTCGGCCTGGGTCCAGTCAGGATAGGCAGCGCGAATCTGCTCGCGCAGCGCCGCGTAGAGCGCTTCTGCGTCAAACGAGGTCATGGCTGGTCGAAAAACTGTTGGAGGATGATGCGGGCGGCTTCGGCGTCGATATCTTGATCGCGCCCGAGCGCATCCGCGGCGGCAGCCGACGAATACCGTTCGTCGACCCACGTGACCGGCAGGGAAAACCGGCCGTTGAGCTGATTGCCAAATCGCTTGCACAACTGCGTGCGCTCGTGCGCCGTGCCGTCGGGGTGCAGCGGCAGGCCGACAACCAGCGCCTGCGGCTTCCACTCGTCGATCAGTTTGCCGACGGCTTCGAATCGGTACTCTTTGTTGCGGTTCTGGATGATCGTCAGCGCACGCGCCTGCCCGAGCAGGGTATTGCCCACGGCCACACCGATCCGCTTCTCGCCGTAATCGAAGGCGAGCAGCGTCGCGGCATCGCTCACGTGTGCCCTCGCATGCGATCTGTAACCAGCGCAGTCGCAGCGGCGGGCATTGCCGCAATCGCCCGATCAGGCATGACCCGCTTCACCGGACAACATCGAGGGGCTGATGCCGAGCAGCGACAGGGCCGCCGACAGACGATCTTCGGCAGGCACGTCGAAGATGACCGACGGATCGGCGGCGACGCTGAGCCAGCCGTTCTTCGCGAGTTCTTCCTCGAGCTGGCCGGCGCCCCAGCCTGCATGGCCGAGGGTCAGCAGGAAACGGCTCGGGCCCGTGCCGCTTGCAACGGCTTCGAGCACGTCTTTGGACGTGGTCATCTCGAGGCCGCCAGGCACGGACATCGACGACGTGTACGTGGTGCCCTCGATGGGCTCGTGCAGCACAAAGCCGCGCTCGGTCTGCACGGGGCCACCGAAGTAGACGGGCAGATGCAGCAACGGCTCGATTTCGAGCTTGAGGTCGATACGGTTGAACAGCGACTGAAGGTCGATGTCGGTAGGACGATTGATCACGAGACCCAGCGCGCCGCGCTCGCTGTGGTCGCAGAGATAGACGACCGTTCCTGAAAACGTCGGATCCACCATGTTCGGCATGGCGATCAGGAACTGATTCGTAAGATTGATGCGCTCTGAGGTCTTGGACATAATCCAGATTTTAGCAAACAGACGACATGTCCGATTTCACCTGCGGGCTCGTATGGTTCAGGCGCGATCTGCGAGTCGCAGATCATGCTGCACTTTATCACGCACTGAGCCGCTGCCAGCGGGTGGTATGTGCTTTCGTCTTCGACACGACCATTCTCGATCCGTTGCCTCCGGACGACCGGCGTGTCCCCTTTATCCACTCAAGTGTCGTCGAACTCGATTCCACATTACGGGAGTCGGGCGGCGGACTCACGGTCCTCCACGGCGACCCGGTTTCGCTGATCCCCGCGCTGGCCAAGGATATTGGCGCCGAGGCGGTCTTTGCGAATCACGACTACGAGCCAGCGGCGATCGAGCGTGACGAGCGTGTCAGCGAAGCGCTGACCGTACAGTCGATTGCGTTCTTCAGCTTCAAGGATCAGGTCATCTTCGAGAAAGATGAGCTGCTGACAGGGCAAAAACGACCTTACACGGTGTTCACGCCCTATAAACGTGCATGGCTCGCGGCGGTCACGCCCGGCGCGCTCGCGCCTTACGCGGTCGACGACTATCTTCATACGCTTGCGCGGCCGCCGATGCTCGGCGGGCACTGGTTCGATCCGGATGGGCCATTGGCGCAGCGCTCGCGTCATGTCGATCCGGAACGGGACGATCATGCGAGTCATGGCGACCCTGCCGGCGCGGCGCGCAATGCACATACCCGTTCTTCGGACGCAGTTGGCCGCTCACACACGAACGACGATCCGCATGGCGCTCGCAGCGGACGCGCGCGCGCGAGTGCGCACTCGCATCACACGAACGCCCTCCCCGACCAGTCGCGCACGCCGGGCATCCCGTCGCTCGCCGATCTCGGCTTTGCCGATGCACAAGCGCCCGCCCTGCCCGCGGGCAGCACGGGCGCCTACCAATTGCTCGACGATTTCCGTAACCGGATCGACGACTACCAGGCGCAGCGCGATTTCCCGGCGATCAAGGGGCCGAGCTATCTGTCGGTCCATTTGCGCTTCGGCACGATTTCGATCCGCGCGCTCGCACGAGAGGCGCATGACGCGATGCGGCTGGGTAACAAAGGCGCGGAGACCTGGCTGTCGGAGCTGATCTGGCGCGACTTCTACTTTCAGATCCTGTATCACGCCCCGCGCGTGGGGATGCCGGGGGCGCATGAGGCGTTCCGGCCGGCTTTCGACGCGATCGAGTGGGAAACCGGACCCGCGGCGGACGCAAACTTTGCGGCGTGGTGTGAAGGCCGCACCGGCTATCCGCTCGTCGATGCGGCCATGCGGCAGATCAATGCGAGCGGCTATATGCATAACCGCTTACGCATGGTCGTCGCGAGTTTCCTCGTCAAGGACCTCGGGCTCGACTGGCGGCTCGGTGAGGCGTATTTCGAAGCGAAGCTCAACGACTTCGATTTGTCAGCCAACAACGGTGGCTGGCAATGGGCGGCCTCGACTGGCTGCGATGCGCAACCGTGGTTCCGCATCTTCAATCCCGTCACGCAATCGGAGAAGTTCGATCCGCGCGGCAAATTCATTCGTCACTACGTCCCCGAGGTCGCGAAGCTGTCGGACAAGGATATTCATGCGCCATGGCGTGCAAAACCTGAGGCGTTGAGCGCGGCCGGTATTTCACTGGGCAGCGACTATCCGTTGCCGGTTGTCGATCACGACGTGGCCCGCAAGCGCACGCTTGAGCGCTTTAGTGTCGTCAAGGACGCGGGCGTCGATGCGAAGCGGCCTGAGAGGGATGAGGACGATTGATGGGTCCGATTGCCGGGTAGTTGCGTGTTCGACGCGTAGCGTGGGCTGAGCGTGGTCTTTTTGCTCTTCGTGTCAGACTTGGGCTCGAGTTCTCGCTCGGGCCTGGACGCAAACTTTTTCCCACTCATTGACTAAAACAAACCGGTACGGCCCTTGCCGAGGGCTGCCACCCCTCACCTCACCCCACTTCCCCGCCCAAACAACCCACTTTTTCGCGGAATTGCGTCTGCAGTTTTGCAATGAAAGTGGCGCGATTACCGCTCCAATTCGCATCAATCGCTTTCAAGCCCCGCCAGGCAAGGCTTCCCGCGAACGTTCCGATCTCGGGGACCGTATTCGACGCGCCACACCCAATATCGGGTGCACTGCAATTCGCTTACGACGCGCGTAATTTATGCGCTCATAGCGACGTCACTAACCGGCGTTTTGAACGGGTGCTCGGTCGGCACAAAGCCGCAGCCCGGTGGGTCCACCGTCGCTCGGACTGTCGCAGCTCGGTCTGTTGTGGGCCGTAGCGCGGCCTGGTGGGAAGCGGGACCGAAGGGGAAGAAACGATGCGCTGGGTCGTGCTCGTCATCTTTATCGTTTGCGGGTTGTATGTGCATTGGCGCGGGAAGGTCCGGCACGGCTTCTTTCGCCAGCTGACAGACCACTCGGCCCTGATGGCCCCGATCAACTGTTTTGCGTATCTCTTCTCGCGGGTCCCGACGACGCCTTATCTCTCGCTCTCGCATTTCGAGGAACTGTCGCTGCTGCGTGAGAACTGGGAGATGATCCGCGACGAAGCGCTCGCACTGCGTGATGCGAGTCAGATCCGCGCGGCCGCCGGCTATAACGACATCGGCTTCAATTCGTTCTTCCGCAACGGATGGAAGCGCTTTTATCTGAAGTGGTACAACGACGCGCACCCTTCCGCGGCTGCGCTATGCCCTCGCACCACGGCGTTGCTGCGTACCTTGCCTTCCGTCAAAGCAGCGATGTTTGCGCAGCTGCCGCCGGGCGGCAAGCTCAATCCGCATCGTGATCCGTATGCGGGATCGTTACGCTATCACCTCGGTCTCTCGACGCCGAACGATGACGGATGCTGGATCGAGGTGGATGGCACGCGCTACTCGTGGCGCGACGGGCAGGAAGTGATGTTCGACGAGACGTATCTGCACCGCGCCGCCAACGAAACCCAGACGGACCGGATCATCCTGTTCTGCGATATCGAACGCCCGATGAAATTCCGCTGGGCCGCATGGATCACGCACGGCGTTGGTGTGACGTTGATGAGAGCCGCGACTTCACCGAACGATGTCGGCGATCGCACCGGTGGCCTCAATCACGCGTTCCGCTATCTCTACGCAATCCGGCGCGTGGGCAAACGCCTGAAGGCGTGGAATCGCAAGGTCTACTACGTCGTGAAGTGGATGCTGTTCGGCGGCATCGCGGCGCTGATCTTTATTCATTGAGCGGCGCCATACGTCGAAGCAACGACAAAGGTAGGCGCGGCAGCAAGCTTGCGCGCGCCCTTTTCTCATCAATTCGCAGCCCGCCGATTCGACTTGGTCTGATCGTAGTGCGCGCGCTTCGACTCATACATCGCCAGGTCGGCACGCTTGAGCGTTTCCTCAAGCCGCTCCTTGCCGTCGCATGTCGCCGATCCCATCGAGAAGCTCAGCTTCGTGCCCGTGTAGAACTGGTTGTTGAGCTCGATGAGCTTTTCGATCTGTTCGACCATCTGCTCGCCGCCGCGCGCATCGACGCCCGGCAACAGCACGGCGAACTCATCGCCACCGATACGCGCCGCGTGATAACGCTTGTCGACGGCCTTGGTCAGCACCTCGCCCGCGCGCCGCAACAACTCGTCCCCTGCGGCATGACCAAGCTGGTCGTTGACCTTCTTGAGGTCATTGACGTCGATCATGATCGCCGTGACCGGGAACGGACCCTTGCGTTGCAGACGGTTGAGTTCGTCGACATAGAACGACCGATTCTTGAGCTTGGTCAGCACGTCGTGCTTGCCAAGGAACTCGAGGTAAGCCTCGGCCTTCTTGCGCGCAGTGATGTCGGTCAATGCAAGCAACACGAGATCCCAATGCCCCTCGTGCCCCGGAAATACCGAGAACTGCAGGTGGATATTGACGACTTCGCCATCGAGCGCGTAGTTGACGACTTCACGCGTATGAAACAGCTTGCCGTCCCAGAGATCGATCAGCTGTTCACGGAAGTGATGACGCATCTCGCCGCGAAACACCTCGGACAGCCGGCCCAGCAGCTCGGCCTTGTTCGGGGCCTTGAACATCTCGAGCGTATGGTGATTGACGTCGAGCACCTGGATCTCGGCCATGCAACGCTCGACGAATTCCGGGTGAACATCGGTGAACGTGCGCAAATCAGTGATGCCCCGATCGCGCAGTTCTTCGAGCAGGTCTTTGACGGCTTCGAAATCCTCGACCCACAGCGACACAGGCGCGTATTCGAAAATGCCGCGCGCATACGCCTCGCTCATCGCGGTGCGGCGACGTGCATCTTCAAGCTCGGTGATGTCGTCTACGGCGACCAGCACGCGATCCCACTTGTCTTCATGGCCGGGCAGGATCACGCCCTTGAGCAGGATATCGAGCCGCCGCCCGTCGAGCGCGTAGTTCACGCTCTTGCTCTGGAACGAAGGGCCGCCCTCCCACATCTGCACGAGTTCGTCGACATGCGCCTCAAGCATATCGTCGCGCAGCACATGATCGAGACGCGAAACGAGTTCGTCCTGGGACGTCGCGGCATAGAGCGAGAGCGTGCGCTGATTGACCTTGAGCACGCGAATGCAGGCCGAACACTCGGCCACGCGCCGCGTATCGTCTTCGAGAAAGCGACGCAGATCGGTCACGCCGTCGGCGCGCCAGCGCTCGAACAACGCGCGCAGCTCGCTATAGTCTTCGAGCCACAACGACGTCGGAGTGACGTCGAAAAAGTCGATGAGCTTGACGCCCATCGTGTCCATATTGCCTACGCTGCCGGTATCGCCTGACTGCATTGAGTGTCTCTTCGAGTGCGATGATCTGATACGTCTATTTGTTGTTTGTCGTGCCTCTACAGCAGCAACGGCGGCAGTCTGACAGCCGTCGTCAACCGACGCTGCAGCCTGCACGGCGCGCCCGGCAGCTCATCCTTCATTGGAACGCTCGCGGGTTTTGATGCCGTTTTTGTACCGCAATACATCGGATAACGACCTGTGACTCGCCAAACTCAGACCGGCGGACGGGACAAGTCGATCTTGCTCAAAGGCTGTTCCGAAGTGTGCCCCGATAACGCCTGATCGATCAATTCGAATCATTCAATTCGAATCGATCAGCTCCTGGAGCGTTGCGATCGATTGATCGAGCGGCAATGGCGGAATGCCGGCGGCGATCCGAAGCAGCGCGCCGCGCAGTGCATCGGTGCCCAGCGTCAAGGCGGTGTCGCCGATGCGGGAAGCCAGGATCGACTCGCGCGCTTCGGCCAGCGCCCGAGCTCGCATACGCCACGACAGCGCAAGCGCATCGGCCAGCAGGCCGACCTGCCCCAGGCCTAAAGCCGCCGACGCCGCGGCCATCCGGAACGCCGCCTCTGAAGCCTGGGCAGCATCCGAGGTGCGCATTGATGACAGGCGGCTTGCATCGCCGAGCGCGGCCATCGACGCGTCGGCCGTTGCCAGAAAGTCTTCGTACGCCCCTGCCGCGACAACGAGCGGGCCGATAAACCGTGAACGGTCCACGGCAAGCGCCTCGCCGGTCAATCCGCGCGCGATGCGCGACTGGATCTCGTCGCGCGTCGCGGCTTGCTCCCAAAGGGTTTCAGGTGAATCGACTGGCGACGGCGGACGGCCGACCGCAACGCCATAGTCGCGCAGCAAGCCGTCGTATTCGACAGGCCGTTCAGGCGTATCAGACGGCGGGATCGATGCGCGCCAGAGCAGTGCCACCGCGCTGCGCACCAGTTCGCGAGGCGCACGCGTCGCACCGCCTGCCTGATCGGCCAGCAGCATATTGAAGCCGGCCAGCAAACGACGGTCGTCGGGCAACTGGGGACCGTGCTCGCGCAGCAAATGCATGCAAGCACCCGCCAGACGCCAGATATCGAGCGGATCGGCACCCGCGAGCGCCGAGGCGCACCATTCGAGTTCGATCAACGCGGCTTCGCGGACAAGACGTTCGACACCGCCGCGCAAGGCGCCAAGCAAGGCCGTCTCGTAGCGCGTTCGAACCGCGCTCAAGTCCTTGTCGGACACGGCCGCGATCGTGGCATACGGCACAACGCGCCCGGCCATCGCAAACGTCTCGTAGCCGACATGTACGCCCTCGCCCTCAGCAGCGACGCGCAACGAGCGATATCGCTCAAAGAGACTCGCGGAACGTGTGAGCGCCGGCAAATTGCGCATTGCAACAGCGTGCGCAAGATCGGCGAGTGCGCCGTCGTAGAGGCGGCTCTGAATATGGGCGATCGGCGAACACGCGTCGATCGCTTCGGTGAACAGCACGGCCGGCATCCAGCCTGCCGAACGAAACGCGGCAGCCGCGCGGTGCACCCCGCTGAACGGGTCCGCGCCGGTGCGCACGGCCGCACGTGCGTCGGCGATCGCCTGCTCGGCATCCGGCAGTGCGCCCCCTAAAGGATTGAAGCCTATTTCGAATCGGATCGAGTGAGCATCCATCCAGGTCAGAGGGCCGCGGGCCGGTCGGTACGACTCAGGGAGTACGACTCAATGCGCTCAGTGAAATCTGACGCTCAGATCTGGACCATCTCGAAGTCTTCCTTACGCGCGCCGCATTCCGGGCAGGTCCAGTTGACGGGCACGTCTTCCCAACGCGTGCCGGCCACGATGCCCTCATCCGGCAGGCCGGCTTCTTCGTCGTAGATCCAGCCGCAAATCAGGCACATCCAGCTTTTGTATTCCATTCCTGTTGTCGCGTCCTTAGAAAGCGATCCGGAGCGGCAATCGGCCGTCCGGTCCGGTACGTGCCAAGGCGGTCGCAAGACACGTGCACGCCCCACCGCAACCTGCCGCAAGCAAGCTCAAACGCGCGAATTCGCCGCGCCGCCAGGCGTTTATTGTGGGCTGTCGGCCGAGGCCGATCCGTTACAATGCGAAGGCTTGATGTTACCGGTTTGCCGGAGGGCTGCCTAGCGCGCTTCCTCCGGCATTTGGCCTCTTATTGATCCGAATCACAGACTACATGGCCAACGACGCTCCGCCGATCGTGCTTTGCTTCGGCGTCTCCGATCCCACTTCCGCTTCCGGCATCCAGGCCGACCTGCTGACGCTCGCTAGTATGGGGTGCCACGGCGTCACCGTGCTCACCGGCTATGCCGTGCGCGATTCCGCAGGCGTTGATGAAATCACGGCGCTCGATCCCGATGCGGTCGCCAATCAGGCGCGTATGTTGCTCGAAGACATGCCCATCGCGGCCTTCAAGGTTGGCGCTACATTGCGTGCCGAGATCGCGAGCGCCATTGCCGAAGTTGTCGCTGACTACGACGACGTGCCGCTGATTCTCTCGCCCGACTTCGCGATCGACGACGAGCATGTGCTCTCCGCCGATGAACTGCGCGAATCGGTTGCCGAATTGCTCGCACCGCAGACGACGCTGCTCGTCGCCGATGCAAGCGCCATCGCGCAGCTTGCCCAGCCTGACCCCGATGCGGAATCACCGTCGCATGAGGACGCGATTGGTCATCTGCTGTCGCATGGATGCGAGTTCGTGCTGGCAACGGACACGTCGACGAACCAGATGATCAACACGCTTTACGGCGAAGACGGCCAGATTCGTCAGGACGCGTGGGAACGCATCCCGAACCGCGTGCTGGGCGTCAACGACACGCTGGCGGCCGCCGTGTGCGCCTTGCTCGCAAACGGCATCGAAGCCCCGGAAGCTGTGCGCGAGGCCCAGGAGTATCTGTTCCAGGCCTCGAAAAACGCGTTCCGCCCGGGCATGGGCGGCTACGTCCCCGATCGCTTCTTCTGGGCCAAGGCCGACGAGATGAAGGAAGAAGGCGAGAGCGACGATGCGGAAGGCGGTCACGAGCCGGATCCGGATCTTCGCGGACCCGAGCGCGATATCGGCAGCGGCGACGCGCTGCATTAAGGATTCGCCCTGTGGAAGTTCGCACTACGGGGTGCGAACTTCCACTTCCTGTCCGCTGCGCCGCACCTCGCACGCCGCGCCTTTCCATACCCGATTTCCGCTTTTCCCCACCGTTTTCCCGTACGTCTTTCGCTGGCCTCTTCCGCTGGCCTCTTTCAGTGCCTGATTTCGCGCACTGGTTTCGCTCTCTTCTTTCCGATAACTCTCCTGCCGCCGGAATATTTTCCGCTGACAGGTGTTGTCGTTCGTATCGGGGACAACGCCCTCTATGCGTTTATTCGGTGGGGAGAAGCGGTATGGCAATGGTGGTGGGAAGGCATGTGGCCTGGCGTTGGCAAGGCATGAAGGAGTGTTGCTGGCTGACCTGCATCGAGATGGTGATGCAGTACAAGTACGGCACGATCTACGGGATCGACGACCAGGGACAGCCGCGTCCGGCGCACAGCGCGCACGCCATGGCCGAATTCCGGAGAAACAGGGGCAGTCACATCGGCGCTCATGCTGATCACTACGGCCTGCGTGAGAATCACGCGCTGAATTCACCGGTCGCAGGCGTTGGCGAATGGCGCAACGCACTGTCGCGCGGCCCGGTGATTGCCGAAGGCAACTACGGCTGGTCACGCTTCGGGATCGGCTCGCATGTCATCGTGATCGTGGGTTTGAGCGGGTCTGACAATCTCATCTTCAAGAACCCGAATATCCACGGTGTGCTGCCACATCCGCGCAGCAAAGACAGCTACTTCACGATCGCAGACGCTTATCGCCTCGCCCATACGAATGCCGGTCAAGGACCGTTCTGGCAGCTTGACGAGGATCTGCCCGTTACCGGCATTCCAGCGACAGCGCCACGGGTGACGGTGCCCAACGCAGGCGCGGGGAGCCAACAATGGTCGCAGACATTGCAGAACACGGTTCGGCGAATCTGAGGGAACCAGGGTGCAGAAAGGACAAAGGACGACAAGACGCAAAAAACCCGCGTTTCCGCGGGTTTTTCGCTTTTGGCGATCCGTGAAGATCGCCGAGATGCTGCAGGGGTGAAGGCAGGTCGCCCTGCCTTCGGTCATGCATTGGCTTGCGCCAATTACATGTCCATGCCCATGCCGCCCATGCCGCCGGGCATGCCACCACCTGCCGGTGCGTCTTCCTTCGGCAGTTCAGCAACAGCGCAGTCCGTCGTCAGCAGCAGGCCAGCAACCGAAGCTGCGTTCTGCAGTGCCGTACGCGTGACCTTCGTCGGGTCCACAACACCGGCTTCGACCAGATCGACGTACTCGCCCGTTGCAGCGTTGTAGCCCAGGTTGCCCTTACCTTCGAGCACGCGCGCCACGACGACGCTAGCTTCTTCGCCACCGTTCGTCACGATCTGACGCAGCGGCTCTTCCATCGCGCGCAGCACGATCTTGATGCCAGCGTCCTGATCGGGGTTTGCACCCTTCACAGCCGACACTGCAGCACGTGCGCGGATCAGTGCAACACCGCCGCCAGGAACAATGCCTTCTTCCACAGCTGCGCGCGTTGCGTGCAGCGCGTCTTCGACACGTGCCTTCTTTTCCTTCATTTCGACTTCGGTCGCAGCACCGACCTTGATCACTGCAACGCCGCCGGCCAGCTTGGCCACGCGCTCTTGCAGCTTTTCACGGTCGTAGTCCGACGTCGCTTCTTCGATCTGCTTGCGGATCTGGCCAACGCGAGCCTGGATGTTCGTGGCTTCGCCCTTGCCGTCGATGATCGTCGTGTTTTCCTTGCCCACTTCGATACGGACTGCCTGGCCCAGTTCGGCCAGCGTTGCCTTCTCGAGCGTCAGGCCGGTTTCTTCAGCGATGACTTGACCACCGGTCAGGATCGCGATGTCTTCGAGCATCGCCTTGCGACGGTCGCCGAAGCCCGGAGCCTTGACGGCCGTGGTCTTCAGGATGCCGCGGATGTTGTTGACGACCAGCGTTGCGAGCGCTTCGCCTTCGACGTCTTCAGCGATGATCAGCAGCGGACGGCCAGCCTTCGCGACTTGTTCGAGCACCGGCAGCAGATCACGGATGTTCGAGATCTTCTTGTCGTGCAGCAGCACGAACGGGCTTTCCAGAACGGCGACTTGCTTGTCCGGGTTGTTGATGAAGTACGGCGACAGGTAGCCGCGGTCGAATTGCATGCCTTCGACGACGTCGAGTTCGTCGCTCAGCGATTTGCCGTCTTCAACCGTGATGACGCCTTCCTTGCCGACCTTGTCCATCGCTTCAGCGATACGATCGCCGATCGACGAGTCGCTGTTGGCCGAGATCGAGCCGACTTGCGCGATTTCCTTGTTCGTCGTGCAGGGCTTGCTGATCTTGCGCAGTTCTTCCACTGCAGCTGCGACGGCCTTGTCGATGCCGCGCTTCAGATCCATCGGGTTCATGCCCGATGCAACGTACTTCATGCCTTCGCGGACGATCGACTGGGCCAGAACCGTTGCCGTCGTCGTGCCGTCACCGGCGTTGTCGCTGGTCTTGGAAGCAACTTCCTTGACCATTTGCGCGCCCATGTTCTGGAGCTTGTCCTTGAGCTCGATTTCCTTCGCGACCGAGACACCGTCCTTGGTGACCGTCGGGCCGCCGAAGCTGCGTTCGAGCACAACGTTGCGACCCTTCGGGCCCAGCGTGACCTTGACTGCGTTGGCGAGAATGTTCACGCCTTCGACCATCTTTGCGCGGGCGATATCGCCGAACACGACGTCTTTAGCTGCCATTTGAGGCTCCTTGAAACTATTTGATTCGGGAATGAAGCGAGTGCCCGCTTACGTCGGACACGAGGCTTTGTAACCTTCTGAGCAAGTAGCCTGAGGCTTACTTTTGCACGACGGCCATGATGTCTTCTTCGCGCATCACGAGCAGTTCGTTGCCGTCGACCTTGACGGTCTGGCCTGCGTACTTGCCGAAGAGCACCTTGTCGCCGACCTTGACGTCGAGCGCAATCGGAGCGCCCTTGTCATCGCGCTTGCCCGGGCCGACGGCCAGGACTTCGCCCTGATCCGGCTTTTCAGCAGCGGCTTCGGGGATAACGATGCCCGAGGCGGTCTTCGTTTCTTGGTCCAGGCGCTTGACGATGACGCGATCGTGCAACGGACGAAGGTTCATACACACTCCTATTTGAGTTCGAAACAGAAACGCTTGATTGGGCCAACCAGCCGGGGGGCCAGTCGCCGGAAACCGGATGCGCAAGCCCGTGGTGTTAGCACTCCGGGCTGACGAGTGCTAAGTATAGGGACGGGGTGGGGGGTTTTCAAGTGGAAGTACGTCTTCCACTCAGCACCCAAGCCGTTCTGCGCCCCGTCCGATGCCCCTTCATGCGCCGCGAGGTCCGAAATGTAGATCTAGACACGCAAAACTGATAGCAGAAGCCTTGGACCAGCGGATGCGAACGACTCGAGGCATGACAGTGGTCTTCGCTGAGTGCTACTGCTTCGCGGAATCCCGCGTCGGCTCTATTGTTGCCCCGGCACCGTTCATGTTGTCAGCGTTCTGAGCAAACACATCGATCAACGACCTGCAATACACCGATTTAATCCATCGATACCGACTATCCCCATGCCCTAAATAACGACTTAGACGGACTAGCACCTCACGATTAGTCATGCCCTGCGAAAGCAACTCAATGGCTTTATCGCAGGCATATGCATATCGTAAAGTGTGCGGCGAATATTCGCCACGAAATCCGACGGACCGATATATTCGGCGCATCTTATACGCGCTAGTTTTTAAGTCACCGGGAATGCCAACTAATGCGCCATGCAACGTGTAAAACTCCATTGCCGCTGACACGGCTGCTTGAGTTTCAGTGACCCGCGAGAAAATAGGCTCTACTTCGCGATGACGCCCATTTTTTGTACCGCGCGTCACGTACAACGCGGTTACAGGACCTATTTCGAGCGCTCTTACCCAATCAAGAAGGCTCGGACCGCACATCAGAGCTTCCATAGTTCGAAGCCCGAGCAAACGAGAAAGCTTCGCGACGTGGTAAAGCCCCTCATTGGCTATTCGAAGCGCGTTCATTCGACTGATGTACGCGCTATCGCTAATTGGCTGGCGCTTGCCGGTTCGATCTCGAGGTGGTATTGATAAATCAGCGTTCGAGAAATCTTGTGTATCCCTGCCTGCATTGCGCAGGACTACCCTCAATGCAGACGCAATGTTGTGCAAGTGCCCCGGGGTATCCCCCTTCACAACGCGAACGCGGAAATACTCTTTTGCACACTGCTGATCCACATCTTTGATCCGATCCGGCAAAGAGCCGACCACTTGCAAATATGTTAGTAACGGTTGAATCAATTGATGGCGATTTTGCTGATGCCGCCGGCTGCCGCCACATCGCCGACTGATTACAACAGCCTCGTGCCTGAGTTTAGCTTTCTTTCCCATTCGTCTGCCTCGTTTTGATTTTCGTTGCACTGCCGTTTGAGAAACCTCGGATATCTGGGACAACTGCTACCGATCTTTTCTACTACCGCGTTTCTTTGTTACTTGGCACTTGCACGAGCGCGAATGAGCGAGTTGGGCACGTGGGTATGGTTGAGGTTTCGAATCGAGCGTTTGCGCGAAAGGACCCACATGATTTAAAGAAGACTAGATTTTTTTGGAAAAGTATGTGGCGGCAACATGCCTGCGCCACGAGAGGCCGAATGCAAAAAAAAGCATTGGTAGAAGATTGGTAGAAGACCGGTCGATGCTCTCGAGTGCGTTAAACCTGCGTCGGGAAACGCATCGCAAGATATGCGACGTCGCTTCAACAAACGACGCCGATATATAAAGCAAGACTTTTCACGGGTTCAATGTGGCCCGAACAAATTCCAAGCCATTGGACTACGTATCAATCGGATGCGATGGCGTGTGACGTGAGAGCTTGCTACGAATCTTGCCTAACACGCACCCCGCGGGGGTGACGCGTCATTGCGAAAGAAAGCGCTCCAGAACGCTCTCCCAAAAAACGAGGCGCTCCGCCATCACTTGCAATATTCGACGCTCGATCGGGCGCGAAAAAGGCTCAGGTTGGTGCCTCAAAAGCAGCACTCGTTAAAGCGAACAGCTAGGACAATAAATTGTCGAGTCGATGCGTCAGAGACGCGCAGGTGCAGTCACCATAGCGGGCGCGGCACCTCTAATCAATCGATTTTTTTGGATTTTAGCTAAAAGCCGACCATCCCCGAAAAGAGCGCATTTTTTCTCTTCTTATCGCGAATAGTTCCGTATTCTGATACGAGTTTGTGACCGGGACCTCGAACGTATCTGCAGATGCTGAACTCCGACATCGCTCTCGCGCACGGCGAGGGCTCGCAATCGTCGTGCGCGAGAACGGATCAATGATCCGTTGGTACGCCAGAATTTTCCGCCACGGCGTTCTATTGTTTTTCCAGGCTCCGATACGATCGGGCAGCGGGCACCAGGTCGACGGGGTTCTTTGGACGCAGATTTCGGACGCGGGCATTTCGTGGACGGACGGGTACATTGCCAACGCTACGGGGGTGAACAAACTGCGGCCCCACTTGCAACGTGCTGACCTTGCTCCCGCGCCTGTCCTGCCAATCCTTCCGTCGTCGCGGCGGTGCCCGCGAGCCCGTTCGAAATGATCCCTAACGCGCGACGCCGAATAAAATCCAATACACCCGATATTTCATACAATCAAATAGAAAGAAGCATGTTGCGGTTGAAACTACTAGAGACGCTCATTTTAATCGGAATCAATTTCGGCAAATCTCCATTCCAATTTGCGTCACATATAAAACCTTCAACGAGGTATTCGGCATTTCCGCGGATAAACAGGCACTATGTCGCTGCAAGGCGTTTTCCAGATTGTCGGTTTGAATGCCACATATCGACGGAAAGGCGAGCTTTACGACGCTCACGCCTATAAGGGCGACTGAGACCCTTTGTCGATTTTATCAACCGTCGCGACGCATTTCAGGGCACTCCCCTTTTTATTTTAAACCTTTTACGCGCAGGCCGATGCTCTGCTTCCCGGAAGCAAATTCATTTGCGCATGATGCGATGCCGATGCGCGGTTTGATCTTTCGCGCGGTTTTCATAAAAAATATTCAGCGTTCCGCGCTGACATGCCGATTGAAGCAGATGCCCTGGAAAACGCGAACTATATCTACCCAGACAATATCAAACCGATGGGTCGGCTCAGTTCGCTCAACTCTCTCGAACGCGAAGTAATGCTGAAGTCGGACCGTGAGCTCTATTACTACGCCGAACACCACGAGCAGCTGTAGCGCGCACGGAGTCAGCAAATCATCTGGCACTTTTCGGAGCGTCCAAATGACTTGCTGGTTATCGACCTCACGACGGAGTTCGACACGCGCAAAGTCGCCGAATCCCTCAATTTGCCCGAGTCTCTCGTGACGCGGATTCCACACGCAAACAAGACGTGAACGCCGTTTGCAAACCCACCATACGCAAGCACATCGGGTGATCGAGGGCTCGTCTCCCGAGAGGGCAGACCTGCCCATTTCGGGGCACGTCCCGAACGCAAACGGCGGCCTCAGCGTTCGATGTTCGTGTAGGCCGCCCTCCCTGATCTCCCGCGGCCCGGTCGAACCGGGCACTCACGTCAGCCCCGCCGACCGCCGTTCGCGCAACGGCCGTCACGGCCGACTTCATACAGTGTCGACACGATTTGTTCAACTACAACGGTGGACAAAATATCATCCTTTGTTCACGTTGAACTCGTCATTCCGAAACCTATACTCAGAAAGCAGCCTATTTTTCGAGGATGCACCAGGCGTGCCATGCGACTCATATAGCCGTCATAAGCCGTTTCAGTACGGCTACGCGTTCGCGCGCCCGTTCGTAGACTCACCACCACAACGAAGACCCTCGCGGTCTCTTTTTTGCGTCACACGATTTTTTGTCGTAGACAAACAAATATCAGGAGACGTTATGAAAGCCCTTCACCATGTCATTCTCGTGGCTCTCGGTTTACTGGCCTTATTCGGCCTGGCCTCGTGCGGCGGCGACGACACGCCGCTTACGTTCAACGCCAGCCTGCGTGTCGTGCATGCGTCGCCAAACGCGCCCAATGTCGATGTGCTTGTCGACAACAAGGTCGTGCTGACCAACGTGCCGTACTCCGCCGTGTCGTCGTATCTGACCGTCACAGCGGCCACGCATGAGATCAAGGTCAACGCGACCGGAACATCGACGACGGTGATCGACGTCACGCCCACGCTGGCGAAGGGCGCCGCGTACACCGTGCTCGCCGTCGGCTTCCTGAACAGCATCCAAGCCTTGATCGCGACCGATGATCTGACGGCACCGACTTCGGGCAACGCAAAGCTGCGCGTCATTCACGCAGCACCCGATGCCGGCAATGTCGACGTCCTCGTCAACGACAAGGTTGTCCTGTCCAACGTCCCGTTCCAGGCGATCTCCCAGTACCTGACCGTGCCGGCGGGCACCTATGACATCAAGGTCAATGCGACGGGGACTTCGACGACGGCCATCGAGACATCCGCCACGGTGGCGTCGGGCGGGATTTACACGGCTGTTGCGATCGGGTCTGTGGCCACTGCGTCGACCAATCCGCTTGCGCTGAAGATCCTGACGGATCTGTAGTTGTCGCGCCGTAACGGAATGAACGCGTAGCGCTGCGAGTCCGGGCAGCGTTCCCGGGCGAGATAAGTGTGCTGCAACGTTGCGAGCGTGGCGGCTGCGTAATGCGGATAGCCACGCGCCCCCTGCATCCATTCGGCCAGATGCTTCGTATCTGAATTCAGAAGCGACATGGAGCCGATATGCATCTCGCATCGACCCTTGCTGTCAGTTTTGCTGCGGTGGTGGTGACGTTCACCGCCACCTGGCTCGTTCAGCTGCGCACGCGCAACGCAGGCGTGATCGATCCCGTCTGGGCGGCGGCGCTCGGCGGTCTCGCCTTGCTCGCGGCCGCATCGGGCGAAGGTGCGGCCGTCAATCGCCTGTTCGTCGCGCTCGGTGGGGGTGTATGGGCGATACGGCTCGCCAGTCATTTATGGCGGCGCCAACGGGGTCAGCCCGAAGACGCTCGCTATCACGCCTTGCGCGAGCGCTGGGGCGATACATGTGCGCGAAACATGTTCTGGTTTTTCCAGCTGCAGGCACTGACCACCCTGATTCTTTCGATCTCGTTCTTCGTTCCCGCGTATTCCAGGCAGGTGCCGTCCATGCCTGCGCTCGCCGTCGCCATCGCGATCTGGTGCATCGCTGTCGCCGGCGAAGCGTCGTCTGATCGTCAGCTCAGGCGCTTCCTCGCCGATCCCGCCCATCACGGCGAAGTGTGTCGCATCGGCTGGTGGCGCTATTCGCGTCATCCCAACTACTTCTTCGAATGCCTGCATTGGCTCGCGTATGTGCCGCTGGTGTTCGGCACCTTGCCCGGCTGGCTGACGCTCGTTTCACCTGTCCTGATGGCGTGGCTCCTGATGAAGGTGTCGGGCATTCCGATCCTGGAGGCGCGGCTCGCGCAACGGCGCGCCGGCTACCGCGAATACATGCGCACCACGAGTGCGCTGGTGCCCTGGCCGCCGAAGGCCAGCGCGGACCGTACCCAATCCTGATACGCATGCATCGCCCGCCCACCCCCCATCCATCCCCATCGACCGCTGCGAGACACTCCGCCATGACCGGTACGACCGCACAGCCTACCCGTTCCTCCGCCACCTCCGGCGAGCCGTCCGACCACTGGCTGATCCGATGGTGTGAGCGCGGCTGGCTCCCCGATGCGCTCACTCGTGCCGGCATGCGCACGCTTGTACGACAACGCCTCGCCGAAGAGACTGCGCGATACGGACGCGATCGGTCGCACACCTTTGAAGCGCTGCTTAACGAACTCCGTGCCAGTCCGATCGCCATCGACACCCACGCTGCGAACGCACAGCACTACGAGATTCCCGGCGCGTTCTTCGAAGCCCACCTCGGCCCCCGGCTCAAATACTCGTGCGGATACTATCCGCGCGGCAACGAGACGCTTGCGCAAGCCGAAGACGCCATGCTGTCGCTCTATGCCCAACGCGCCGGGCTTGCAGACGGGCATCGCATACTCGACCTCGGATGCGGTTGGGGTTCGCTGTCGATCTGGCTTGCGGAGAAGTATCCGAACGCGCAGATCGTCGGCGTTTCCAATTCGCAGAGTCAGCGTCGTTTTATCGAGCAGCGGTGCGCCTCGCGCGGGTTGACGCGCGTCCGGATCATCACGGGCAATATCGCCGAGCTCGAACTGCCGCCGGAGATGACGGGATTCGACCGTGTGCTGTCGATCGAAATGTTCGAGCACATGAAGAACTACGGCGCCCTGCTCTCGAAGATCGCGCGATGGATGCAACACGACGGCAAGTTGTTTGTTCATCACTTCGCCCACCATCGGCTTGCCTATCACTTCGCTTCACGTGACACGTCGGACTGGATGTCGCGCCACTTCTTTACGGGCGGCACGATGCCAAGCGCCGACATGCTATCGCGCTTCGATGATGACCTCGTGGTCGAACGCGACTGGTGGGTCGACGGCACGCACTATGCGCGAACGGCGAACCGCTGGCTTGCTTCGCTCGACAGCTCACGCGAAATCGTCATGCCGGTCCTGCACGACATCTATCGTGCCGACGCCCGCGTCGCGTTTCAGCGTTGGCGCATGTTCTACATGGCCGTATCGGAGCTGTTCGGTTACGCGGCCGGGCGGGAATGGGGTGTCGCGCATGTGTTGCTTGGCAAGTCGTTGAAGTACGCGGCTACGGCTGCACGCACAGGCACAAGCACACCCGCTGTCACAAACGCTGCCACTGCTCCTGCCACTGCCGCTGTCGCAACGACAACTACACCCGCATCCACAACCACGCCCTCTGCCGCAGCCACGTCCATAGCCACAACCACAACTGTGGCTTCAACCGCAGCCACAGCCATAGCCCCGGCCACCACCACCACCGGTTCATCGTCCGCGAGGTCCAGCCAATGAACCCGGCACAGCACGCCATGCCGCCGAGCCAGCGCGTTGCCGTGGTGGGTTCGGGCATCGCCGGCCTGGCGAGCGCCTATTTTTTGTCGCGCCGGCATCGCGTCACGCTGTTTGAGTCTGCCGACTATCTCGGCGGCCATACGCATACCGTCGACGTCGAGCTCGAAGGGTCGCGTGCGGCCGTCGATACCGGGTTCCTCGTGTTCAACGATCGGACCTATCCGAATCTTGTTGCCCTGTTCGAAGAACTCGGCGTTGCGGCGTATCGCAGCGACATGTCGTTCTCTGTGTCGGTCGACGGCGGCGCGCTTGAATGGGCCGGCACCAACCTGAACACGGTCTTTGCCCAGCGGCGCAACGTCTTCTCACCGACGTTTCTCGGCATGCTCCGCGACATCCTCCGATTCAACAGCGCTGCTGCGATGCATCTCGACACAGCGACGCGCTCGGGATATTCCGTGGGCGAGCTACTCGCTACGGAGGGATACGGCGTGCCCTTCCAGCAGCACTATCTGCTGCCGATGGCCGCCGCGATCTGGTCGAGCTCGGCCGCCGACATCCTGCGCTTTCCCGCGGTGACGTTTCTGAGGTTTTGCATCAATCACGCTTTGCTGCAAGTCAACGGGCGTCCGCCGTGGAAAACAGTCGTCGGCGGAGGCCGCACGTATGTGGATCGTCTGTCGTCAAAGCTCGACGATATCCGTCTGCGTACTCCCGTGCGAAGTGTGCGGCGCGACGATGAAGGCGTCACTGTCACGACCGACCCTTTCGGCGCGCAGCGTTTCGACGCGGTCGTTCTTGCGAGTCACGCGCCGACAAGTCTTCGGCTGCTCGACGACGCGGACGCGCTCGCGCGCAAGACACTCGGTGCAATCCGCTTTCAGCGCAATGTGGCAGTACTGCACACAGACCCAGCCTTGTTGCCTCGCAGCCGACGCGTATGGTCGGCATGGAACTACCTGAGTCGGCGGGCCACGCACACAGTCGAAAGTGAAAACGAACGAGAAAGCGGTCATGCGCCGGTGTGCGTGAGTTATCTGCTCAATCAGCTTCAGCCACTGCCGTTCCGCACTCCGGTCATCGTCACATTGAATCCGCACGTCGATCCCAGCGATGACACCGTGCTCGGGCGATACGACTACGAACACCCGCTACTCGATCTCAACGCCATCGACGCTCAGCGCATGCTCCCCGAACTGCAGGGTCGTCGTCGCACCTGGTTTGCCGGCGCGTGGACGGGCTACGGATTTCACGAAGACGGACTGAAGTCGGCGCTGCGCGTCGCGGCGGATTTCGGTGTGGCGCCGGAATGGGCCGCGCTATGAACACGCACAACGTTGTTGACGCGAGCGCAGCACGGCTACTGACCGGATATGTGTCGCATGCGCGACTACGCCCCGTGCGTCACGCATTCAGATATCCCGTGTTTCAGGTGCTCTGCGATCTTGGTCGACTCGATGAACTGCCGCGCTGGTGGTTCGGGGTCGATCGCACGCGCTTAGTCTCGATTCACGCGAGCGATTTCGGACCACGCGATGGACGCCCGCTCGATGCATGGATGCGCGAACGTCTTGCCCAAGAAGGCATTCCGGCAAACGGAGCGATCTGGCTGCAGGCCATCCCGCGCATCGCGGGCTATGCGTTCAATCCCGTGTGCTTCTGGTATTGCCACGATACGGAGGGGCGATTGCGCGCCTTGTACGCGGACGTTCGCAACACCTTCGGCGAGCATCACGGTTATCTGCTCAGCGCGCCAGATCATGAGCCCATCACCGACGATAGCGTGCTGATGACCCGCAAGACCTTCCACGTGTCTCCGTTCTGTGACGTCGACGGGCACTATGCGTTTCGCGTCCGACGGGATGGACGCCGGCTCGTGGTGTGCATCGACTACGACGATGCAACGGGTCCCCTTTTGCGCACTGCGATCGGCATGCATATCGAGCCATTCGACGGCCGGCGCGTGTGCCGCGTTCTTCTCACGCAGCCGTTTGTTGCCGTCGGCGTCATGGCAAGAATCCACTGGCAAGCCTTGCGCCTGTGGATCAAGCGCGTGCCGTTTCACGGCACGACACCGCCGTCTGCTGCAAGCGGGAGCACGAGCGCGAGCGGCCGAGATGACGCGTTGCAATTGGCGCGCGACGCTGACGCTGCCCGGCGCGACGCCGTACATCGCGAATCAGACCCGAGCAGTCTCAACACCATCCATCACGATCACGGGGCACGTTCATGACCTTGCTACACGCGTTCGGCTCGCCTTCGGCGATGCCCCTGTCGGCCCGCGTGTTCTTCTCGCTGATGAGCCGTATCCGGCACGGACACGTCACGGTCATGACGCCGGACGGCATGTCATTCGTGTTTGGCGACCCGCATCAGCATCCGTCCGCAACGCTCGAGATCCGCGACTGGCGAGCGTGCGGCGCCATTCTTCGCGCGGGCGACATCGGATTCGCGGAGGCCTATCGCGAAGGGTGGATTGACTCAAACGACCTAGCCGCGGTGCTGATTGTCGCCATCCGCAATATCCGTGAACTCACGCCTGCAGTGACAGGCGCGCGCATTTCGCAGCTTTGGTACGCCCTGCGCCATCGGCTACGGATCAATTCAAAGGCCGGCAGCCGCCGGAACATTCACGCGCACTACGATATCGGCAATGCGTTTTACGCACTTTGGCTCGATCCGACATGGACCTACTCGAGCGCGTGGTTCAACGGCGATGCGACGCTGTCGCTCGAGGCTGCACAAAACGCGAAGTATCAGCGCATCATCGACACGCTCGGGCTGCGTGCAGGCATGCACGTGCTCGAAATCGGCTGTGGATGGGGTGGCTTTGCGGTGCACGCGGCACGTCAGGGCATCTACGTACACGCGCTCACGATCTCAAGCGCGCAGTTCGAATCGGCGTGCGCACGGGTTAGCGCAGAAGGCGTGTCGAAGTTTGTCGAGATCGAGTTGCGGGACTACCGCGATGTTGCCGGCGAGTACGACGCCATCGTGTCGATCGAAATGTTCGAAGCGGTGGGTGAAGCGTATTGGCCTATCTACTTCGGGACGCTAAGCCGCTGCCTTGCTCCTGGGGCCCGCGCGCTGATCCAGTCGATCACGATCGACGAGGCCCAATTCACCGCATATCGACATTCGAGCGACTTTATTCGCGAGTACATCTTCCCGGGAGGGATGTTGCCAAGCCCCGAGCGACTTATCGGCGCAGCGGAGCGCGCCGGCTTATGCGCGGAGACAACGCTGACTTTCGGCGTCGATTACGCACAGACACTGCGTCATTGGCACGCGGCGTTCGAGGCCAGGCTTGATGAAGTGAGAGCACTGGGATTCGACGAAAGGTTCGTGCGGACGTGGCGTCTGTATCTGAAGTATTGCGAAGCGGGGTTTGTCGAAGGACGGACGGACGTGGTGCATTGCGTTGTTCAAAGGCCGGCTCGATGAGTGACATGGCCAGACACTGACCACCCCTTGCCAGCCACCCGTCGCCGGTCAGCCGCCGGCAGCGCCCTACCCTTCGCCCCCAATATCTCCTAAAGTAGTCTGCGACAGCGGCTTCTCGCTTTCTCGTTACGTATCACTGCGAAGTCCCACCGAATCGGTTCCTGATCAACAAGGACGGGCGATGGACCACACCACGTACGAGGTTCATGTCACACAGGCGACTCACGCGGGCATTCCATGGCATGAGTTCATCCCGATCCTGCCGAGCCTGATCTGGCTGCTGATCGTGATCGTGCTGCTGTTCTGGCTCGGCGATTGGGGACTCAAGCAGTTTCTCTCACGGGCGACAAAAATCGGCGTGGCCGGACTTGAAATCGAACTGAGCACCGGCGTGCATGAAGCCGCGCTCGCTCAGGGCGTCGAACTGCCCGAACACGAGCGCGACAGGATCGTCCGGCGCCTTGAAAACGCCAAGCCCTATTTTGAACGGGCGCGCTTCTTATGGATCGACAGCGCGCCGGAGAACAACCGGAACGAAATCCAGGTTCTCATCTCGCTCGGATCCATCGTCGATCTCGCTATCAATGACCACATCGCGCTGCATCAACTGCAGACGGGCGTGTACGACGTCGTCCTGTCGAATATGTCGCGCGGAGGAAACCGTGACGCCGGGCTGGCTCTGATCACCCCGATTCGTACGGCGATGCTCGGGCCGACGCTGATCTTCTATGTCGGTGACCCGACACGCGTGCGGCCGCCAGGGGCATTCGGCATGACCACGGCACCCGACGAGCTGTTCCATCTGATCATCGATGCGCTCGAGCGGCGCAGGGTGTGAGCCATGATCATCCAGAAGTGCGTCAAGGGAATCGGCGGCGGATACGGCGGAATTACGCAGACTGGTGCGTTCGACCTCATACACAGCTCCATTGGCATTGTGGCCAACCGATGGCGAAACGGGCACGGTACATTCTCGACCGCCGACATCGCCGCTCATCTGACCGAGACTAACCTCGATCGTCACATTCACGATTTCCCGGCGTATGGGGGCCGCACGCCGTTTATTTCGCTTGCGAGCGGCGCGGTCAGGCGTGACACCGTCGCGTGGGACAACGAAGACTACTCGGCGATCGACACTGCGCTCGACTTTGCGACGGATAACTGGAGCCGGTCCGGCGCGCTGGTTTATTGCTGGGTGCTGACGGGCGTCAATGCTGCCGTCGAGAACCATATGGTCGCCGAGTCCGTTCGCGATCTGCTGATCTATCGTCGCTGGTCGAGATACCAGCTCGAAGGCGAGGTCACCGCAAAAGGCTGGGTACCGTCGAACCAGATCGAGCGCGTCGAGTGGTGGGACGGATCGATCGACACACGCGATCCCGTGGCGACCCTCTGGAACCCCGGATACACCGAGCCCGCACGGCTCTCCAATTTGAGGGACCTGTTCTGATGGAACCTCCGTTCGGATTCGACCCGGGTAAGTTGCGCAACCGACGCCGTTTCTTGTTGTCACGCGCACGCGCGCACCTCAGCGCTCCAGTCGGCGTGCGCGAGCGCGCGTTCGCGGCGACATTGTTACGGGATGCCGCGTATATGCGCCTGCTTATGGCTCGCGCACAAGATGCCGCAGCGGCGCGGCTAGCTTCAGTCGGGGACCGTTACCTCACTCTTGGCGTGTTTGGCGGTGCCGTGTTGCTTGCGCTCGCGGGCCGCTCAGACGACCTCTATCGTCATGACCGAAGGATGGCGGGACTCGCATCACCTCAGAATGAGCGCATCGACCCGCAGAGCGTAGGGCCCTACCCCTTTCTCTCGTCGTCACTGGCGTCGCCCGTGCAACATCTCGCCATTCTGCAAACACGTTGGCTGGCGCGGAGCCGCCGCGCGTCAACGCGAGATGGGTCCAGCGACACCGGCCGATGGTACGGGCGCCACGAGTTCGTTGAATTCGATCTTCAAAACGACTCCGGCGAATACGCCGCGCCAATCGGACGCGATAACGGCTCGCGCGATTCACCGCCATTCGGCTGGGCCGTCGAAACGATGGGAGGCGGATCCCCTTCGCCCAGACAGCGTCACGTGGTGCTTGAGCCGTCGGGGCTGACCGTCGCGGAGTATTGCCAGATCGCCCAGGCACTGGTCGAGCGCGACCACGATCGCATCGATCTGATCGCGCAAGGGTTTCAGACGATGGTGAACACGCGCCGCCAGCGCCTGATCGAGGCCATGGAAGACACGCATCACTGGCCCATGATGTTGCGCCCTGCAGCGCTCGTCGACATCGACGCCGTCGTGCTGATTGCCTTGTATCTGAACGCCGACCTTCCTCCCGGTCTCTATCCATACCTCTCTGATGACAGCGAGCCGGCGCTGCATGCTCCTCTCTATGTGGCCCAGCTCATGATGGGGGCGCCGCTCGTCCTTTAGCGAGTCGGGTGGCTTCCCTTCACCCCCATCCAAGCTTTTGTTCGCCCCTGAACAAGTCCGCCGAATTTCCTCTACCTACTCTTGCGCTGAAGCGATGCAACAAGGCCTACATGGGGTACGCCATTGACATTCGCCGCTCAGGAGTTTCGGGATGCACCTCACTCTCGTCGGACACGCACAGGGTTGGCTCGACAAAAGCGGCGTCGCGCGCCGCTCGCGCGAGCTTGTCGTCGGCGCGGCTTGTTTAGTCGCATTGCTGCTTTCGGGCCACGCGCACGCCGCGGGTGCACCGGCGCCAGCCGAATGCAAAGCGCTGCAAACCAAGTACCCAGCGCTCAAGGGCAAGACGCTCGTCAACGCAATCAACCCGCACACGCCCGGGTACGAAGCGCTTGACCCCAACGACCCCAGCAAATACATCGGCTTCGATATCGACCTCGGCGAATCCATTGCCAACTGTCTCGGCTTCACGATGACCTATAAGCCGGTCACGTTCGCAGCGCTGCTGACGACGCTGCAAAGCGGCCAGGCCGATATCGTGATTTCCGACATCTATGCGACTGAAGAACGCGCCAAAGCCGCGGACTTCATCACCTATTCGAAGGTGTTCGACGGGGTGCTCGTGGCCAAGGGCAATCCGAAGAAGATCTCGGGCATCAACGCTTCGATGTGCGGCACCACTGCGGCCGAAAACACCGGCTATGTCGAGGTGCCGCTGATTCAGAACCTCGCTCCGCAATGCAAGAGCGCAAGCAAGCCCGAAGCCTCGATACAGCTCTATGACAACAATGCGAACTGCATTCAGGCCATTCTCGCGGGCCGTGCTGACACGTATATCAACGACGTGAACACGGTCGATCAGGCGGTCAAGGCCTATCCCGACAAGCTCGAAAAGGCAACGGCCGTCACGCTGCCCTACTCGATCGGTATCGGCGTACCCAAGGACAAGCCCGAATTCCGCGCCGCCGTCATGGATGCCCTCCTGGCGATCCAGAAAGCCGGCATCCAGAACGACCTGCTGAAGAAGTGGTCCCTGGGCGCGGAAAACCTCGAAACGCCGAAGCTGATCGTCTCGAACTGATCGCCTCGGATTGATTGCCTCGAACTGATTGCCTCGAACTGACGGTGTCGACCTGATGGAATTGTTTCTGCACTATCTCGGGCTGCCGTATCTGCTGCGCGGCATTGGCTTCACGATCGCGGTGACGGTGCTCGGTCTCGCAGGCGGGCTCGTCATCGGGGTCGTCATCGCCGCCATGCAATTGAGCCGGGTCGGCCCGCTTGCTGCGATTGCCCGCAGCTACACAGTGATCTTTCGCGGCACGCCGCTGATCCTGCAGCTCGTCTTTGCGTACGACGCCCTTCCGCATATCGGGCTCAAGCTCAGCGCACTGGGCGCAGCGGGTCTTGCGCTCGCAGCGAACGAAGGGCCTTTTATTGCGGAGATCTTGCGCGCCGGGGTCCTCGGCGTCGATCGCGGACAGTTGCTTGCGGGGCAGGCGCTCGGCATGACGCCGTCCGTGCTGATGCGCCGGGTCATCGCGCCACAAGCCATTCGCACGATGGTGCCGGCGTTGGGCAATGAATCGGTGAGCGCGCTGAAGAATTCGTCGCTCGCGTCGGTCATCGCTGTTGACGAACTCACGTTGCGCAGCACACAGCTCGCCTCGTCGACGTTCGACTTCTTCTCGATCTTCTTCGCTTCAGGGCTGATGTATCTGTTGCTGACCGGCGCCATCGCTGCCATTCAGTTGGCCTTCGAGGCGGCGCTGGATCTTGACCGGAAAAGCTCCGGCCGGCTCTCGAGGTGGGTGCCGTGGCGACGTGTCGCTGCGGCGGCTGAGGTAACGGCCGAAGTAAAAGCTGACGTAGACGTTGACGTAAAGGCCGAAGCGCACACCGAAGTGCGACCGGACGAAGCAATGGAAGGTCTTTCTCCGGGCGCACGCCGTGCCCCGGCGTCACCGCTGCGACCCGACCGCGCGGCCCGCGAGGCCGAACTCTCTCGCCATGCACCTGCCGTGCAGATCACCGGACTGCAGAAGTCGTATGGCAAGCAAACCGTGCTCGAAGGCTTTGACATGACGGTGCGCACCGGTGAGGTGGTCGTGCTGCTCGGTCCAAGCGGCTCCGGCAAGAGCACGCTGTTGCGCTGTATCAATCACCTCGAGCAATGGGACGCGGGCGAGATTCGGGTCGACGGCCGGCGGCTCGGCATTCGCGTCGACGGCAGGCCGATGACCCCGCACGACATCGCTAACGAACGTGCGAGCGTCGGTGTCGGCATGGTGTTTCAGCACTTCAATCTGTTCAGCCACCTGACGGCCTGCGAAAACATTGCGGGGCCATTGCGCTGGGTGTTCGGCGTCGCACCGGCCGAGGCCGACCGGCGCGCGCGAGCGTTGCTCGAACGCGTCGGACTTAGTCATCGCGCCGATGCGTTGCCGCGTCATCTGTCCGGCGGGCAGCAGCAGCGCGTGGCGATCGCGCGTGCCCTCGCACCCAATCCGCGTGTGCTGCTGCTTGACGAGCCGACCTCGGCACTCGATCCGGAACTGGTCGGCGAAGTGCTTGACGTGATCGAGCGTCTCGCGGTCGAAGACGGTCTGACCATGATCATCTCGACGCACCAGTTGCGATTTGCCAATCAGGTCGCGGATCGCGTCGTGTTCATGAGCGGCGGCAAGGTCGTCGAGCAAGGGCATGCGCACGATGTGCTCACGCGGCCACGCCATCCGCTGACGATGCGCTTTCTGAGCGTGATGGGCGCCGACGAACGGCTTGAGGGTTCGACGTGACGGACGCAACAACCGTGACAGGCATGACGGGCATGACGCATCGGCCTGCTCCCGCGTCCTGAGCAAGGCAAATCGGCTCCGTCCGCACACCGTCAGAACGAGCTTGAACATACCTCCCGCCATCCCAACGCCGGGCGGGAGCCTTCGACAAGGTTCCAATCGATATGAAGCACCACACTCTTCCCGTGTCTCCCAAGACCATGCATTGGGGCTACTTCAGCAAGGCTGTCGCACCCACCCTGGTCATCCAGTCTGGCGATCGCGTCACAATCGAAACGCTCACGCACCACGCCAACGACGATCACGAGCGCATGGTCGCGGGCGACCCCGGGGCGGAAAGCGTCTTTCACTGGACACGTGAACACAAAGCCATGTCGCGTCGTGGCGCGGGGTCTGCCGATGCGCCCTTCAAGCTCGGCGCTGGAGAAGGTGTCGGCGTCCATCTGCTCACCGGACCGGTCGCAATCGAAGGCGCGGAACCCGGCGACGTACTCGAAGTGCGGATCCTCGACGTACGTCCGCGTCCGAGCTGCAACGCGTGCTATCAGGGACGCTGCTTCGGATCGAATGTCGCTGCGTCGTGGGGCTTTCAGTATCACGACCTGATCGAAGAACCGAAGCCACGCGAAGTGGTAACAATCTTCGAACTCGACACGCAAGGCGAGCCGTTCGCGCGCGCGGTCTACAACTATGTCTGGACGCCACAGACCGATCCTGACGGCGTCGTCCACAACACGATCGACTATCCGGGCGTCAAGGTCGATCACACACTAGTGAGCAAGCGCGAAGACATACTGACTGACGTCAAGGTGCCTGCTCGTCTGCACTTCGGCACCATGGGCGTCGCGCCCGCCGAAGCAGACTTCGTCAGCTCGATCCCGCCCGGCCACACGGGCGGCAATATCGACGACTGGCGTGTCGGCAAGGGCGCCCGCATGTACTACCCCGTCGCCGTCGACGGTGCCTTGTTTTCGGTGGGTGACCCTCACGCGGCGCAAGGCGACAGTGAGCTCGGCGGAACGGCAATCGAAACGTCATTGACCGGCGACTTCGAATTCGTGCTGCACAAAAAGAACGATCTCGGCGGCACGATCCTCGAAGGCCTTACGCATCCGATGCTCGAGACCGACGATCAGTGGTCAGTCTATGGCTTTACGTTCGCGAACTATCTCGCGGAACTGGGCCCGAACGCACAACTCGAGGTGGCGCAGCACGCGAGTCTCGACAAGGCCATGCGGGACGCCTTTCGCAAGCTGCGCCGCTTTCTGATGACCGTGCACCGGTTAAGCGAGGACGAAGCCATTGCGCTGATGTCCGTCGCCGCGGACTTCGGTGTTACGCAGGTCGTCGACGGTAATTGGGGCGTGCACGGTTCGATACGGAAGAACATGTTCGCCGGGCGGCGCACGGTTTGAGGCCTCCCCGATTCTCCGTGCTCCGCCGCGGTGCATGCCTGAGTGCTACATGTCCAGCGCTCGCGGCGCGCTCGACGCCTGTCGCCCGCGTCGCGCCTCGATACACGGCAACGGTACGGTGTGTGTGCGGTCACCGGCCATGTAATGGCATAAAGGTTGCTTCGAGGGTGCTTCGATGACGGGCCCGGCTCAACGATTTCGCGACGATCGATACCAGGCCCCGCTCGAGGCGCATGGAGACGCACGTGCGTCGTTATCCATGGCCTCGGAGCTGGCGTTGGACTTACTGCGCTTTACCACCGAATCGTATCCGCAGATCGAGCGCCATCGTTCGTGGAGAGACGCGCTCGACCGCATCGGCTTACGCGCCGGAGCGTTCCCGGCCCGTGGCGAACTCAACGGCACGCTGCACTCGCGCACATCGATCGGTGGCTTCGACCTGAGTGTGCTCGCGTCGGTTGCACAGACGCTCGAGCTCAATACGTCGGGTGTCGACAGCTTGCTGATCGTGCTGAATCTCGACGGGGCCGCCACGTTGACTGCCAATGGTCGGCAAGCGCGTGTTGCTGTCCATGATCTCGTCTACTTGCCTTCACGCGAGCATGCGGCGCTGACTTTCTCGACGGATTTCCGCGCATTGGTCATCCGCGTGCCGCGTGAAGCGATCAGCGGGAGGCTACTCGCGCCGGCAGCGATTCGCGCGGGGCACATTGCAGGTGACGCGGGCATCGGTCACGTGTTCGCGGGATTTCTCGCATCGATCGCAGAAAGCATCGAGACGCTATCCGTCACGCATCTGCGACCTCTCGAACTCGCACTCGCCGAGTTCATGGTCGCGAGTCTTTCTGCGCATCAACTCGATGAAAACATCGGCGCGCTGACGACGTCGCAAGCTGCAATCTTTGCGCGCGTCTGTCGTGGCATCGATGCGCAGCTCGGCGATTCGAACCTGAGCGTGGCATCGCTTGCCAAGCAGGAAGGCGTGTCGCCGCGGTATCTGCAGAAGCTGTTCGAGGCGGTCGGACAAAGCTTCTCGACGTATCTGCGCATTCGTCGGCTCGAGCGTTGCCGCGCGGAACTGATCGACCCGCTGTATATGAAGATGTCGATCTCAAACATCTGCTTCCGCTGGGGCTTCAATGATCCGGCGCACTTCAGCCGGGCGTTTCGCGAGCAATACCATACGTCGCCGCGCGCGTTTCGGCACGAAGCGAATCTCGAACTCGCGAGACATCTCGTCAGGCGTATTTCGCGCGGACTGCCTTTCAGTGCTGAGAGCCTGATCGCCCACGCGCAAGGTGCCGCCGCTGTCGGCCGGCCGCCTGCGCGTGCTCCCCTCGACGATGCGGAAACGCTCGTCGAGAAGGCTCCGGCCACAAGCCGCGGGGAAGGCGGAAAATCTGCTGCTCGTCGCGCGGGCAAGCCACGTCATCACCTGCTGCGCGTGTCGGCGAACACGGTCCATTGGGGCTATTTCTCGCATGACCTCAAGCCTGTGCTCGAGGTCGACAGCGGCGATACCGTAACGATCGAGACACTGACCCAACACGCCTCGGACGACTGGGCACGCATGGTCGCCGACGATCCTGGCGCAGAGAGCGTGTTTCACTGGACGGCGGAACGCAAGAACGTCAATCGACGCGGCGCAGGGCCGATCGACGCATCGATCTATGGGCGCGGTGCGGGTGAGGGCTTCGGCGTGCATATCTGCACAGGTCCGGTGGCTGTGCGCGGCGCTGAACCTGGCGACGTGCTCGAAGTCAGGATCCTCGACGTACACCCTCGCCGATGCGCCAATCCGCGCTTCAGCGGGCGGGCGTTCGGCAGTAACGCGGCGGCCTGGTGGGGGTTTCACTATCGGGAGCTACTGACCGAACCCAAGCCGCGCGAAGTCATCACGATTTATGAGCTTGATGCAGAGCGACCGAAAGACGGTCCCGCGTACGCACGAGCGGTCTACAACTACCGCTGGACGCCGCAGCGCGATCCGTTCGGTGTCGTGCATCCGACGATCGACTATCCCGGTGTGCCGGTCGATCATTCAACGGTTGTCGAAAATCACGAGATTCTGAAGAACGTCAGGATTCCGGTGCGACCGCACTTCGGCCTGATTGCAGTCGCGCCCCAGCAAAACGGCCTGATCGACTCGATTCCGCCATCGACATTCGGCGGCAATCTCGACAATTGGCGTGTCGCGCAGGGTGCCAGCGTCTATCTGCCCGTTGGCGTGCCGGGCGCGTTGTTGTCGGTCGGCGACCCGCATGCGTCGCAGGGCGATTCGGAATTGTGCGGCACGGCGATCGAGTGTTCGCTCACGGGCGACTTCCAGTTGATCCTCCATAAGAAGGCATCACTGGATGCTCAGCCGTTCGCCGACCTGACCTATCCGCTCGTCGAGACAGCCGACGAGTGGGTATTGCATGGCTTCAGTCATGCGAACTATCTCGCCGAATTCGGTGCACAGGCGCAAAGCAAGGTCTACGAGAAATCGACGCTCGACCTCGCGATGCGTGATGCATTTATCAAAACGCGACGCTTCCTGATGACGACCAAGGGACTGAGCGAGGATGAAGCGATCTCGCTGATGTCGGTCGCCGTCGACTTCGGCGTCACGCAGGTTGTCGACGGCAACTGGGGGGTGCACGCCATCATTCGCAAAGCACTGTTTGGCACGTAGCGTATCCGGCAGACTGCACCGCAATCGCCGGTGCCCGGATGCGCCCTTCCCGACAATCGACCTCATCCACACGGTACACACTGATGGCATCATCACCGCAATTCAAGATGATCGAAGGCGCGCCGACGCCTGTCGCCCCGTTTTCCCACGCCGCCGAACAGGACGGATGGGTGTTCCTGACCGGGCAAATGCCGACGTGGCCCGACGATGACAGTGCGCCGCTGCCCGAAGGTGTCGCTGCGCAGACTCAGCGCGTGATGGACAACCTCATCATCGTGCTCCAAGGACTTGGACTCGGGCTGGAGAACGTGTTGTCCGCCCGCATCTTCCTGACGGAATTCAAGCGCGACTACGCAGCAATGAACGCCGTCTATGCCGCGTATTTTCCGGCGGGACGTTTGCCAGCGCGCACGTGTATCGGCGTAACTGGGCTGGCGCGCGACGCGCTGGTGGAGATTGACTTCGTCGCCAGGCGGCCGAGCTGAATTCGTTTGCCCGCTCTTCGATAACTCTCGCGACATCGATACCCGCAACAATCCTCCCCTTTCGTCACACGAACTGACACATCTCCGCCTCACACTATCTGTCGAGGCTTTCTGCAGCGCCTGTCTTAGCGATACCCGTCCACAACAAGAGTCTCACTCTTTCAGGAGCGCGCTATGAAATCGGTTGCCTTTTCGAACAACGATATCGCCGTCGTAGCCTGGAGCTTCGACGGTACGATCAAGGACTGTCTGGGCTTTGCGATTTACCGGATCGATACGGCGACCGGCACGCAAACCTGCTTGCCCGCGCTCGCGACGTTCAAGGGCCAGGATCCGACGGCACATCGCACGACCGAGCAGGATCCGGTGCAGAAGTTCTTCTGGAAAGACCTCACGGCCAAACGCGGTGGCTCGTATCAGTACAAGATCGTTCCGATGGGCGGTGCCCCCGGAAGCCTGCAGCCCTTGCTGATCGCTCCGCTCACTTCGAATATCGTCAAGATTTCCCCGGACTACGGAACACTGTCGGCCTACTTCAATCGCGGCATCCTCGCGACACAGGCGACGGCCAGGGCCCTGCATGACGACGATGACCTCACGAAGATGGCGCAGGAAGTGACGCAGCGGATCGCCAACCTCGATGATCCGCTCCGGGCCAATCTTGCCGGCGACATGATTGAAGCGATGACTGCATTGCCGACGGAGGCGGCGCAGCACAACGGCAAGGTGTATTGCGCTCTGTATGAGTTCGAAGACACGCAACTGATCGGCGCACTCACACCGCTCGCGGGCAACGCGAACGTGATCCTGTCCAATATGCCCGGCAAGGTCGATGATGCGAGCACTAACGATGTGTACGCGCCCGAGCGTGCCCAGGCGCATCAGGCAGGCGTCAACGTGACGGACCGTATGATGCCGGGCGGACATATCGGCCATAACAAGTTCACAATTCTCGACGTCAACGGTCCGGCCGCGGTGCAGTTCGGTTCGACGAACTGGACGGATCGCGCTTTGTGCGCGCAGTCGAATAACTCGATCATCGCGCGCTCGCCGAAGATGGCAGCCGCGTACATGGACTACTGGAACCGGCTAAAGGCAGATACAGACGCAGCCGGTGGCAAAGGCAAGCAGGCTGCCACGCTGCGCGATGCCGACGCGAACGGCCCGGTCAGCATTGAGCTTGAAGACGGTAGCGGCACCGTCGATCTCTGGTTCTCTCCGAACACTGAGCATGTCCGCGCAAAAAAGCACGATGGCGAAGCCGTGCCTCCCGATCTCGCCGAAGTGTTTGCGTTGATTGCTGCGGCCAAGCAGGCGATTCTGTTTGTCGCTTTCGAACCCGGTTCGCCGAGCATCATCGAAGAGATCGCCAAGGCGCAGAATGCGAACGCGGACCTGTTTGTGCGCGGTACGGTGACCGTTTCAAAGGCCGCCGACGCCTTCGCCGTCGCCATCAAGAGCGATGCAGCCAAGGGCGATAAAACCGGTTCTGACCTTCCGCAAGAAAAGGTGCCCGAGGACTATCGGGTCATCCCCGCGACAGGCGTCAAGGATCCGATCGGTGTCTGGGAAAGAGAACTCAACAAGATCGGCTTTGCCGTCACGCATAGCAAACTGATTGTGATCGATCCGTTCTCCGATAACTGCGTGGTCGTGACCGGAAGCCACAACCTCGGGTATCAGGCGTCGTACAACAACGACGAAAACATGGCGATCATCAAAGGCCATCGTGCGCTGGCACAGGCTTATGCCGCTAACGCGCTGGACATCTACGATCACTATGCATGGCGCTGGTGGCTCGCGAAGAATGCGAATGACGCCTGGACTTCGCTGGCAAGCGACGATTCATGGCAGGACCACTACTTCGACAAGCAAGGCAACCCGGTGTCGGCGGAGCTGAAGTTCTGGCTGGCTGCTTCGGACTCGCTGGTCGTCGACGCGTGAATCGATCCGGGCTCCCAGGCGTAGAGTCGATCAACGACTGAAGAGAGGATCATCGAACTGTGGTTCGACGGACGAGGTGCGACGGGGATCGGGCGGTAGACGGGGTCGCCGATACGGACGGGTTCGTTCGACAACGCGCATGCGCCGGGTCGGCGCGCTACGCCCTCGCGCCAGGTCTGCTCAAGGTATCGGCATGCGGTCGCGTCGGCCCACGATACGGTGATCGTGATTGGGCTGGCTCGTCCGTGGACGATGACGGTAGCGGCGGGCGGCAACCCCTCCGCTGAACTTGAACCTGAACCTGCACCGGCGTGTGCGGCAGCAGGGCGACCGTTGAACGACGGAGAAACGGGCATCAACGTGGCGTCGCCCGTCAATGAGCCGACGATTTGCTGCCATACCTGCTTGTCGAACGAACCGATGCTCATCAGGAGTCCTCTTGGATAGGTCGAGAAAACCAGCTGACACCCCGCGTGGCGGTGTCGCCGCCTTGCGAGGGGGAATGACACGCAAACGATTCACTACACGCGCCACTTTTAGCGCGACGACGCCCTCAATTTGAGCGCCACGTCCAGCTTCGATACCCAACCGGCGTCGTCGAGTGACGCGCCCAAAATGCTTTCGATCCGGTCAAGCCGGTAATTGAGCGTGTTGGGATGAATACCCAATTCGCTTGCCGTCGATTTGCGGCGCTGTAACTGTGCGAAATACATTTCGAGTGTCGTGAGCAACTCGGGCTCATTCGCCAATTGTTCGATCAGCGACACCAGATAGCGCAGCGCGTTCTTCGTGCCGCGCACGCTCTCTTCGACGATGATGTCCGAGTACATCCGGACCTTGCCTTCGCCCTGGCGGCCGCGACCGAAACTCAAGGCTCGCCCCGATTCGGTCGCAGACATCGCCCAGCCCGAGGCGCCCTCGCCCATCAGGCCCACACCAATGGCACGGATCTCGGGAAGCACTTCAATGACCGCGCCGACTCGCAACGCGACATCGCGATCGCTCATGCCCATCAGATCGCCGCGCCTGCACGGCACCCACAGCATCAGCAAATCGCGATGCCAGCACTCGAAGACGTCGTCGACGGAGAAACGCATACGGCGTGCAATGGTGGCAACCACCCGATCGATCTCGCTGTCGAAACCGACGGACTCGACGTCGATGCCCTCGATATCGATCGCCAGTGCAATGCGCGGCACGGTGGCATCGAGTCCGAGTGCGGCGGTCGTCTTCGTAAAGCCTTCGATATCGTCCGGAAAATTGAACACCATGCTGTGCAACTGGTGCTGTAGCGATTCGCGCCACCGCGCCTGCTTGTACTGTTCTTCCATGTACGCCTGTGAAATCAACTGCGCCATCTCGTCGAAGTACTGCATCAGGTACGGCGAGATTTTGAAGAGCAACTCCTGTTGCAAACCATCGTGGTTGCGCACGTCTTCGATGCACGCACACCAGAGCTCGCGCGAGCCAAGCCGGAATGCACGCAGCAAGGACTGCAGCGGCACGCCCTGATAAATGCGCCGGCGCCCGAATTCCTGAAACGCAGACAGATCGTTCGCCGTGGGCTCGACGCCGGTGAGCAGCGTCTTGAACCAAAGCTCCGCGGAAAACGCAATCGACTCACGCAAGTCGAGCCGTGTCGCGGCATCAAGCGCATCGTAAGGGCCGACGTGCGTCAGCATCTCGAACACGCGGTCGATGATGCGTACGCGCTCGCCCGATATCTTCTCTGTCCATGCGCGCAGTGGCGCGGAAATTTCCGGAACGTTGTTGTTCATGGTCAATGTGTTCGCTGAGTCATCACAGAGCGATCCGCACCTTGTCCGGACATCTCCCCGATGTCGGTTCCGGTCGGCGCAATCATAGGTACAAACAATAAGCTTGAATAGCATTCGGTCTTGTGACGTTGCACAAGGTTTTTGTGGGTTTTTCCACAGGCCGCACCGAATCAGGGCTCATTGCTTCGAGTGTCGCGCGCCCCACGACGGAACGCAGACCGTGAATTGCGCCCCTCGGGCGGTGCAAGTGCCCCCTTATGGCGACCACCCCCAGCCCTGAAGCGTCGGCATCGAATTGTGCTTCTGCACAAAACCGTTGGTCGTTTTTCCAAAAGACATCTGAACGGCTCGTTGATACAGTTCGCCGTCTCGCGATCGGCGCGTGGTCAGGTCGTCAGGTCGGCCGATGGCCAATCTGGTGCACCACTGTGACAACAAGATTGCATCCGTGAGGCATGCAGACTATTGTCAAATCGGTAGCGCACGCTCTAACGCCGAAGACGTCCGGTCACTCTCCAGGCACGCCATGCGCGACTTCAATATGCCACGCACGCGTTATCACGTAGTCATCGCCGCCTTGGCGGCCGCGCTCAACCTGTTCACGAGCGGGTGCGCAAATTCGCCGTCGATCAATGTACTCGGCGCTTACTTCCCGGAATGGATGTTCTGCATCGTCGGCGGCGTGCTGCTTACAGTTGCCCTGCATGCAGCCTTCGGACGGACACGTTTCGCTGTGTGGCTGCGCCCCACTGCCGTGGTATATCCGGCGGCATTGCTGATGTTCGCGCTGCTGATCTGGCTGATTTCCTTTCAACGCTAAGCATTCGACGGATCCGACGCAATGGCCATGGCAAGCGCCAACTCCAGCCCCGCCAAAACCGAGGGCGGCAAACCTCCGAAGAAACTCGTCGCCTTTGCGGTCGTCGTGGTTGCGCTGATTCTGCTGGTCGTCGTGATTCGCATGGTCGATCAAGCACCGCGAACGGATGACGCTTTTGTCTACGCTGACACCGTCGACGTCGTACCGGAGGTCAACGGTCGCATCGTCGATCTGCCGGTGCATGACAATCAGGCGGTCAAACAAGGCGATCTGCTCTTTCAGATCGACCCGCGGCCCTATAACGACGCGCTCACACGCGCCAGAGCGTCACTCGTTGCGCTGAACAAGCAGATCGAACTGACGCAGCGCTCGGTCAACGCCCAGCAATACAACGCGGAAGCCGCGCGCGCGGCGGTCGAACGCGCTCGCGCCGCGTCGGAACAGGCGAATGACACACTGCGCCGCACCGAACCGCTGCTGACCAACGGCTTCGTGTCGGCAGAGGAAGTCGATCGCGCGCGGACGGCAAGCCGCTCCGCACGGGCCGAACTTGCGGCGGCGCAATTGCAGGCGCAGCAAGCAGCAGCGGCCGTCAGCGGTGTCGACGCGCTCGTTGCCCAACGCGCGGTGATTGAAGCCGAGATTGCGACGGCAGAGCTCAATCTGGAGTTCGCGACGGTGCGCGCGCCGTTCGACGGCCGGGTCGTCGCACTCAAGACCGCGACAGGCCAGTTCGCTTCGGCGCTCAAACCCATCTTCACGCTGATCGATACGCGCCATTGGTATGTGGTCGCCAACTTCCGTGAAACGGAACTCAAGGGCATGCTACCCGGCACGCCTGCTACGGTGTATCTGATGAGTGATACGGGGCAGCGATTCAAAGGGCGTATCGACTCAATCGGCTTCGGCATCGCCTCAGACGAAGGCGGCCTCGCGCTTCCGGGCGGCTTGCCGCACATCCAGCGCAGCCTGAACTGGGTGCACGTCTCGCAACGATTCCCCGTCAAGATCCTTGTCGAGAATCCGAATCCGGATTTGTTCCGCGTCGGCACGTCAGCTGTCGTGGTGTTGCATCCCGGGCAAGACGGCCATGACGACCACGATGACCATGACGCCAATCGTCATCCTGAGTGAGCACCTGCGATGAGCACGGTCGATCACGCATCGCCCCGGGGTTTCGATCTCGTTCACTACCTGCGGACGGAACTCGCGCCCTTTCCGGGGCGACTTAACGTTCTCATGCGCTGTGTCGTGGCGAGCGCGATCGTGATCGTCATCGCGCAGACGCTCGAAGTGCCCGAGCTTGCGTTGTCGTTGCTCGTTGTCTTCTATGTGACGCAGTCGAACGTCGTTGTCACGCGCCTCGTCGGTGCGATGTTTATCGTCGGCTCGACCCTTGCGATCGGTACGTCGATTGTGCTGCTCAAGTACACGTATGACGTGCCGCTCGTGCGCATCGTCGTCGCCAGCGGCTTGTTCTTCGCTTCGGTGTACCTGATGCGTGTGCTGAAGATCGGCATCGTGTTTTTTATCGTCGCGATCGTGGTGATCTACTCGCAGACGTTTGTCGATCGCACCGATCAGGCAGAAACACTGGTGCGTGCGGTGCTCTGGGTCTGGGTCGCGGTCAACTATCCGATACTCCTGACGCTGTTGATCAATGCGTGGCTGTTGCCGGTGGAACCCGGTGCTCAACTTCGCGCTGAATTGATCCGGAAACTCAAAGCGGTCGAGATGACACTCGGGCAATGGGCGGGCGAAGCGTCGGCCGAGCCTATTGACGTCACGCCGGCGGCGGCACGGCAGAGTGCCGTAGCGTTACCCAAGCTTTTGAAGTTCCAGGCGATGCGAGAGCATTTGAGTCGCGATGAACAGGCCTATGCGTTGGCGCTTGTTGCAACGGTTTCGCGAATCTATCGGGTCGCCAGTGAGTTGCCGGCAGCGATGTCTTTATCCAGTGCCGAGAACTCACGAGCGATCTTCGAACTCAGGGCGCACTGCGAAGCGCTGATCCAGGCCATCGGTGCGCAACGGCGATATTCAGCGACTCCCGTTGTGCCCGGTACGCTTGCCGCTCCCGGCACGCATGAAGCACACGTCGTACACGACGCCGGCATCACCCCGGTCCTTGCAGAAATGCAAACCGCATTTCGTGCACTCGCCGAATATCGCAGCCTCCCCGAAGAAGTAGCGCGTGAGTCTGCTCGCGAACCCTTCATTGCGCCTGATGCCTGGACCAACCCGGCTTATGCGCGCTTCTCGCTCAAAACGCTGCTGGCTGTCCTGCTCTGCTACGTGTTCTATAACTCAACCGACTGGCAGGGCGCACATACGATCATGCTGACCTGTCTGATCGTCGCCTTGCCCAGTCTCGGCGCATCGGCCGAGCGCGCGTTGCTCCGTGTCGGCGGTGCGGCGATCGGCAGTCTCATCGCGCTGCTTCTCGTGGTGTTCGTCATCCCGCAGCTCGAGAGCATTACCGGTCTGCTACTAGCCGTGCTTCCCGTCATCGCATTCGGCTCATGGATTGCGGCGGGCTCGGAACGCATTGGTTATGCGGGCGTGCAGATCGTGTTCACGTGCTCGCTCGCGTTGTTTGAACATTTCGGTCCGACGATCGACCTTACGGAGATTCGCGATCGCATGATGGGTATCGCGCTGGGTGTCATCGTTGCGACGATCATTCAGATGTCGTTCTGGCGTGAGGGAGAAAGTGACGCGTTGCACGGCAAACTCGCAAAGCTGCAGAAAGCCGTGGGCGCGTTGGTGGATGCCGGTCATGCGACACCGCAAACCGATCCATCGCCGACTGTCGTCGAGTCGCAGGAACATTTGAATGCATGGTCTGCGATTGCGGACTGCGAAGCCACGCTCGCTCGCATTGCATTCGAACCCAGCTGGCAGGAAGGCGAGCAGGATCAGTTGATCCTTGACGCTCAGGCGGTCATTGCTCAAGCCCGCGATCGTCTCACGCCCGCTCCTCAGGGGGCCACATAACAATGAACAAGTCCGACCGTGATTTCCTGCGTGCACTGCGCCTCATCAAACCGTTCGGTCGCGCCGCCGGCGCCTCGTGGCTCGCGTACGAACTGGTGTACGGACTTGTGTATGCGCTCGTGTGTGTTTTTGTCTTTGTCTTTCTCCTCGCCGGCTGCGCGTTGATCCATCACGACAGCGCACCCGACACGCTGATCCCCGCCTCAGACATTCGCGTCGCCGATGACATCCCCAGGGACATCGGCACCTGGCCCGATGCGCAGTGGTGGACGGCATATCACGATCCGCAGCTCGATGCCCTGATCACGCGCGCTCTCGCTGACGCACCCACGATGAAGATTGCACGGATGCGCGTGGCGCAGGCCAAATCGGACGTCGAACTGGTCGAAGCGGGTTCAAACCTGCAGGTGGTCGGTATCGGCCTGGTCGATCGCACGCATGTGTCGGCGCATGGCTTTCTGGGTCCGTTCGCCGAAAACGAACCGGCGGCAGGACTCACCGGCCCGTGGTACACGAGCGGGCTGGTGGGCCTCGGCGCGGACTACAAGATCGATATCTGGGGCGAACAACGCTCGCAGATCGCCGCTGCCGCAGGGGTGCATAACGCGCGTCTCGCGGAAACGGCCGCCGTGGAACTCGAAGTGTCGACGGACGTTGCCCAGCTTTACTACAGTATTCAGACGCGATATCGGCTTATCGATCTGTTACAGCAATCCGAACAGATATCGGCGTTCTCGGTCAAGACGCATCAGGCTCGATCGGATCGCGGTCTCGAGTCGGTGTCGTTCGTTGACACGGCTCAAGCGTCCGAATTCAGCGCGCAGCGGCAGATCGCCGCAATGCAGGCGCAAATCACCGCACTTCGGGAAACGCTGCGTGCCTTGATCGGCGCGGGGGCGTCGGACATGCCCGACATCAAGCCAACGTCGGTGCCACAAACGCAAGCCGGCATTCCCGCCACGCTGTCGTACGAGTTGCTTGCGCGACGCCCGGATCTTCAGGCCATGCGCTGGTACGTCGAATCGTCGTTCGACCGTATCGATGCCGCGAAGGCCGCGTTCTATCCGAGCTTCGACATCAAGGCCTTCTTCGGCGTCAATGCGATCCATCTGAGCGAACTGTTCACACGGTCGAGCCAGCAGCTCAACGTGATTCCCGGCCTGTATCTGCCGATCTTCGACGGCGGGCGCCTGAACGCCAACCTCGGCGGCGCACGGTCGGGCAGCAACTTGCTGATCGAGCAATACAACGCGTCGGTGCTCGACGCGGTACGGGACGTCGCCCAGACGGGAAACACATTGCAGAGCCTCGACACGCAGGCGGCGCTCGAACGCCAGGCGGTCGAACGCCTCGCGCAAGCGCATGACAGCGCACAAGCCCACTATCAACGCGGGCTCGCCAGCCAATATGAGGCGATCGAAAGCCAGTTGCCCGTCGTCGTCGAGCGCATCGTGCTCGTCGATATCGAGGGACACCGGATCAGCGAGCAGATTGCACTGATCAAGGCGCTGGGCGGCGGATACGACGCGCAAAACCCGGTCGAACCCAAGCCTCGCTGATCGGACTCGACCGCAGGCGGGCCAACGGACGGGTCGACGGCCCGCTCAGGAACGAGCGTTGCCAACCCCGTCGGACGTCTCTCCCCGGGCTACCAGGTAACCACCTCGTCCGCTGCGGTTGTTCACATTTTAAGAATCTTGGGCACTTCGTCTCGTCAAATCGCTGACGATTTTCTACCGCATTAACGAAGTTGCATCTAAATATTACAGCCGCGACGCCGTTAAAACGGCTGCCAGCCGTGCCAGTAAGGCTTCCGGCGCGGTTGGCGATCTGTCACCGTCCGATGCATCCATCCTGAAAGTGTTGCCCGCTAGTAATCAAAAAACGGGCAGGTTCGGTATAGTCGAGCCCGCTTTTAGGTATTTCCGGCGAGAAAGGAAAAATGAAAACTAAGTTGTTCGTGGGTCTGGGCGCCGCCCTTGCGGCATTGGCAGCCTCGCAAGCCGCATCTGCTGGCGTGCATGTGGGCATCAACGTTGGCGTCCCCGCGCCGGTCTATGTCGCTCCCGCACCGGTTTATGTCGCGCCGCCTCCGCCGCCCGTCGTCTATGCACCGGCTCCGGCCGTGGTCTACGGCGGCCCGGCAGTCGTGATCGGCTGGCACAACGACCGCTACTGGGACGGTCGCCGTTGGTGGGGTCGTCGCGACTACTACTACCATCACCCGCACTATCGCCGCTACTAATCCGGCGCGATAGGACCGCGCGCCGCCAGCAGCCCCCGTTATGCGGCGGCTCGGAGGCGCCGGTCGATTCAGCCGGTCGATTCAGTCGGTCGATGCAACGCGTGTACCATTCGACGCTGATCGATCGAATGTCCGTGTATCCCCCATGAGTCACGCTTGCCAATCCTGCGGCGCCTGCTGCGCGAGCTTTCGCGTCTCGTTCTACTGGGGCGAAACCGACGCGCATGAAGGCGGCACTGTCCCCTCTGAACTGACCCTGCCCGTTACACCGCACCACGTCGCCATGCGCGGCACGGACGTGAAGCCCGTGCATTGCATCGCGCTCGAAGGCACGGTGGGTTGCTCGGTGTCATGCAGCATCTATCACGCACGATCGAGCACGTGCCGCGAGTTCGAAGAAGGCACGCCCGAATGCGCAAAAGCGCGCGCGATTCACGGGCTCCCGCCGCTCGAAACCGCTACGGTCGCATCCGACTCCCGTTGATCTGTACGCACCCCGATTGCACTTCGTCCGATCGATCGTGCAAGCCGGACCCGCTTCGCGCGCAAACGGGTTGTGCCAACTTTACGTGCCCCTACCTAATACGCGGGTAAAACGTACTGCATCTCGAACGTAGACCGGTTGATCGCACCCCGTCTAGCAGAAACCAGATGTAAATCTTCCTGCGCGCCGCATCGCGCACGCCTACATTTAAGTACCCGTGTGCAATTGGTGGAGCGTTCAATGACGACGAAGCACCCCGTGACAGGCAGCGAGCAAACCCATCCCACAGGCGCGAAATGCATCGGTGCGTGCGACCCCGAGCAGCGCATTGAAGTCATCGTGATGCTCAGGCGCAAGGACGAAGCAGGATTCCAGAAGTTGATGGAGCAGATCAATGCGGGCGACGCACCGCCCGTCCCTGTTTCACGCGATGAATTCGATCAGCGATTCGGCGCGTCGGAAGCCGACATCGAGGCGACCCGTCGCTTCGCGCGCGCGCACGGCCTCGAGGTCTCACGTGCCAATGCGGCGCAGCGATCGGTGGTGCTGTCCGGCACGATTGCGCAATTCGAGCGTGCCTTTGACGTCAAGCTCGAACGCTACGAACATGCGGGCATCGGTGAATATCGTGGCCGCCAGGGTGCCGTGCATCTGCCTGAAGACATTCACCCGCTTGTGAAGGCGGTGCTCGGACTCGACAGCCGCCCTCAGGCGCGTCCGCATTTCCGTATTCGCCCGCCGTTCCGGCCGGCCGCGAGCGATCAACAAGCGCAGTCGTTCACGCCGCTGGATCTCGCAACGCTCTACAACTTTCCGCAAGGCGATGGTTCGGGCCAGTGCATCGCATTGATCGAGCTCGGCGGCGGCTACGCAAGCTCCGACGTCACGCAGTATTTCTCGAACCTCGGCGTGGGCCAGCCGAACGTGATCGATGTCAGTGTCGACGGCACGACCAATAGTCCGACGGGCGACCCCAACGGCCCGGATGGCGAAGTCACGCTCGACGTCGAGATTGCCGGCGCGATCGCGCCCGGAGCGACCATCGCGGTCTACTTCTCGCAGAACAGCGACTCGGGTTTTGTCGATGCGCTCAATCAGGCCATCCACGATACGACGAACAAGCCGTCGGTCGTCTCGATCAGCTGGGGCAGCCCGGAGTCGAACTGGACGTCGCAGTCGATCAATGCGTTCAACGACGTGTTGCAAAGCGCTGCGGCACTCGGCGTGACTATCTGTGCGGCCTCCGGCGACAGCGGCTCGAGCGATGGCAGCACCGACAACGCCAACGCGGTCGATTTCCCGGCGTCGAGTCCCTATGTCCTCGCTTGCGGCGGCACACATGTCTCGGCGAGCGGCACATCGATCTCGAGCGAGACGGTGTGGAACGACGGCGCCCAGGGCGGCGCGGGAGGTGGCGGCATCAGCACGGTGTTCGCGCTGCCGGCATGGCAGCAGGGCCTGTCGGCCAAGCTCACGCAGGGCGGGCGGACCGTCGCGCTGACGCACCGTGGCGTACCTGATGTCGCGGCCGATGCATCGCCGCAATCGGGCTATCAGGTGCTGTTCGACGGGCAGTCGACGGTCGTCGGCGGCACGAGTGCGGTGGCGCCGCTCTGGGCCGGCCTGATCGCGCGCATCAATGGCGCGAACGGCGGCGCGGCGGGCCTGATCAACGCGAAGATCTACGCAGCGAAATCGGTCGGCCACGACATCACGCGCGGCAATAACGGTGCGTATGAGGCGACGACCGGATGGGACGCGTGCACAGGCCTGGGCAGTCCCGATGGCACGACGGTCGCCGCAGCGTTGTCGGCGACGGTGTCGGGATAACACTGCCGGGTGCCGGGGCCGGCCGATACGAGGGCCGAATAGTTTTGCCGGGTAGCCAGGCCGGATATCTTTCCCGGATATCTATGCCCGGTGCGTATGCCGGGTACCTGTGCCGAGCAGCTGGGGCGAGTAGTCAGGTTAAGTAGCACAACGTTTAACGCGCATCTGAAAACATCTGAGGTTTTTCATCACGTAGCGACGGACATTCCAACAACTTCATCGACTGTCGGAGCCATCATGGTCACCTCCTCTTCCGTTCAAGGAAACTCCAGGCATGCTGTGGATCAGCCGTTTTTCGACCCCGTCGCGTACGGCAACGGGCCCGACGATTCGGTCACGGACGCCACGGAAGCGGCGGCGATCACACATCACACCGCGGTGATCGGCGGCAAGACGATTCACTACACCGCGACAGCGGGCCACCTGGTCACGGTCGATCCGAGCAGCTCGCAGCCCGACGCGAAGATGTTCTACGTCGCGTTCACGCAGGACGGGCAAACCGAAGAATCGCGCGCAGTCACGTTCTTCTATAACGGCGGGCCGGGCTCGTCGTCCGTGTTCGTCCTGCTCGGATCGTTCGCGCCGCGGCGCATCAAGACGTCGATGCCAAGTTTCACGCCGCCCGCGCCGTATTCGATGGAAGACAACCCCGACAGCCTGCTCGATCACAGCGACCTCGTGTTTATCAATCCGGTCGGCACGGGGTATTCGGCGGCCATCGCGCCTCGCAAGAATCGCGACTTCTGGGGCGTCGATCAGGATGCCGATTCGATCAAGCAATTTATCAAGCGGTTTCTGACGAAGAACAACCGCTGGAATTCTCCGAAGTTCCTGTACGGCGAATCGTATGGAACGGCACGCAGCTGCGTGCTCGCGTACCGGCTGCATGAAGACGGCGTCGACCTGAACGGTGTGACCTTGCAGTCGTCGATCCTCGACTACACACAGGCGGGCAACCCCGTCGGTGCGTTGCCGACCGCGGCCGCGGATGCCTGGTATCACAAGAAGCTCGGTGTGAAGCCCGCGCCGGCCAATCTCGGAGACTTTGCCGAAACTGTTGCCGACTTCGCGCGGACCGACTACCTCACGGCGCTGCGCAAGTATCCGCATCAGGACGATGCCACCGTCGAGAAGCTGTCGGAGTACACGGGAATCGACAAGCCGACGCTGCTCGCATGGGGCCTCGATATCGCCGCTTACGACAGCCGCGGCAATTCCCTGTTCCTGACGACGCTGCTGACCTCACGCGGCCTGTCGCTGGGGTCGTACGACGGACGCGTCACGGCGATCGGCACAGGCATCGCGGGCAAGATCGACCCGAACTCCGGCGGTAACGATCCGACGATGACGGCGGTGACGGGTGTCTACACGAGCATGTGGAACACGTATCTCAACGAACAGCTCAAGTACACGTCGAACTCGTCCTTCACGGATCTGAACGATCAGGCCTTTCTGAACTGGGATTTTGGCCACATTGATCCGACCGGTGCGCAAAAGGGCAAGGACGCGCAGGGCAACGTCATTCTCTACACCGCAGGCGACCTGGCCGCCGTGATGGCGCTCAATGTCGATCTCAAGGTGTTGTCGGCGAACGGGTACTACGACTTCGTCACACCCTTCTATCAGACGGTGCTCGATCTCCAGCAGATGCCGCTGATCGACAAGACGGTGCGCGAGAATTTATCGGCGCGTTTCTATCCGTCGGGACATATGGTGTATCTCGACGGCGGCTCGCGCACGCAGCTCAAAGCCGACCTTGCCAAGATGTACGAAGCGGCGACATCGAATCATCCGGCGATGACGCGAATCCGTGCGCTGCAGCAAAGAAAGGCCTAGTAAGGCCCAGGGTGAGCTTCTGTACGCGCCCGAGTCACAAATCCGACACAAGGATTCTGTAAGGTTACGCCCGGCATTGCTAATGCCGACACCTCAGAATCCGCAAGACCATGATGGTCCCGGCGCGCGCGAATCGCCGGTCCGTCTCTTGAATGCCGGCTTACGCCGGCTTTTTTTTGGCTACTGCTGCGCCGTTCTCGGCAGCGACACCTCGAAGCGCGTGCGATTGCGCGCGGTCGACGAATCGACGTGAATCTCGCCGTCGTGCAGGCGAACGATCTCGTGAGCGATATAGAGTCCAAGCCCGAGGCCCGTGCTCCGCCCGCGGTTCTGGTTATCGGAAAAGAACGGCTCGAAGATATTGCGCGCCACCGCTTCCGGTATCGCGCCGCCGCTCTCGACCGACACGCGTACGGCATGCGCGGCATCGCCGTCGAGATCGACTTCGATCGGCACGCTGGGGTCACCGTGCTGAAGCGCGTTGCCCACCAGATTCGACCAGACTTGACCGAGTCGATCGACGTCCCAGTAGCCCGCCGTATCGCCCCGGCTCCGATAGATGATGCGCGGCGTCTCGCTTTCGAGCGGCCGGTCGAACTCGGCCACGATGCGAGCGCACACCGGCGTCATATCGGCAAAGCTCCTCGACAGCGTCATCTGGCCCGCTCGCATGCGTGCGATGTCCACGAGCTGCTCGACCATGCGCGTCATGCGCGTGCCGCTATTGAGGATGCGCTGCGCCGAGGTCGTAAGCCGGTTGTCGTCCGAGAGCCGTGCGATCAGTTCGGCGCTCGCCATGATCGACGCGAGCGGATTGCGCAGATCGTGTCCGAGCACGGCCATGAACATCTCGTTCATGCGAATCGACTGTTCAAGCTCTTCGAGCTGCTTGCCAAGCTGCCTGCGCTGCGTATAGAGCTCGACGAACACCTCGACCTTGCTGCGCAGAATATGCGGGTCGAACGGCTTGTAGAGGAAATCGACGGCGCCGGATTCGTAGCCGCGAAAGGTACGCACCGCGCTTCGATCCGTCGCTGTCAGAAAGATGATCGGCACATGGCGCGTGCGGACCGAGCCCCGCATATATTCAGCGAGTTCGAAGCCATCCATGCCCGGCATCTGTACGTCGATCAGCGCGAGCGCAAAGTCGTGCTGCAGCAGCAGTTCGAGCGCGTCGGCCCCCGACCGCGCGCGCAGGGTCTCGATCTGCGGCTCATCGAGCAAGGCCTCGAGGGCAACGAGGTTCTGCTCGATATCGTCGACCAGTAACACTTTGACTCGGCTACTCATGGCGGTGGCTTGCCCCTTTGGATTGTTCTGTGGTCCCTGCGCGTGCATCGGGATGCGGCGGGATATTGTTATCGGTCAAATCAGGTGTCGCACACAGATGCGCGAGACGGTGCGCGATATCGTCGGGCGTCAGCACTTCGTCGACGACGCCGCGCGAGATGGCGCTCAACGGCATCGTGACCGAACGCGCGGTCGACGGCAGTTGCGCCCAGGTCGCGCCCCCGGCGTTGCGGATCGCAGTCATACCCGCCGCGCCGTCATCGCTTGCCCCCGTCAGCAAGATGCCCAGCACGCGCGACCGATAGGCCCACGCCGCAGATTCGAAGAGCACGTCGATCGACGGGCGCGAATACTGCACGGGGTCGTCGACCGACAAGGCGCAGGTCATATCGGCCTCGACGAGCAGGTGGTAGTCGGGCGGCGCGAAGTACACGGTGCCCGCTTCGATCGGCTGCTTGTCGGCTGCCTCGCACACGCGGATCGCGCAGCGTGGCGCATAGAGCTCGTATAACGCACGCGTGCTCGCGCGCAGGTGCTGCACGATCAGGACCGCCGAAGGAAACGCCGCGGGCAGGCGCGGAAGCAAGGCGCCCAGCAACTCGACACCGCCGGCCGATGCGCCAATCACGACGGCATCGAAGGGCCAGTCCGTCCTCGTTGACACGCTCTCGCTGTCGCTCATGGCGCTATCGTTTTTGAAACACGCGCTGCGTCGCATCCACTTCGCCAAATGCGTCGGCATGCGCGCAAAAGCGAAGACTCTCCTTGCTGCCCAACCCCAGAAACCCGCGCCGCACGAGCGAATCGTGGATCAGCCCGATCGCGCGATCCTGCAAACCGCGATTGAAATAGATCAGTACGTTGCGGCACGACACCAGATGCATCTCGGAGAACACGCTGTCGGTCGCCAGGCTGTGGTCGGCGAACATGACCTGCGTGCGCAGCGATCGCGCGAAACTCGCATTGCCATAGGCGGCATGGTAATAGTCGGCCAGCGCGCGCGTGCCGCCCGAAGCCAGGTAGTTCTTTTCGAAGCCCGCGATCCGGTCGAGCGAATACACCGCCGATTGCGCGACGCGAAGCGCATCGGGGTTGATATCGGTCGCGTACAACAACGTGCGGTCAGCCAGACCCGACTCTTCGAACAGGATCGCGAGCGACCAGACCTCTTCGCCGGTTGCACATCCCGCGACCCACACCTTGATCGACGGATAGGTGTGCAACACGGGTACGACATGCTCACGCAGCGCCCGAAAATATTCGGGGTCGCGAAACATGTCACTGACCTGCACCGTCAGGTACTGCAACAGCCGCGCAAACACACCCTCGTCGCGAAGCACGCGATCCTGAAGCTGCGAGAGCGTCTCGACACGCATATCGCCTAGCGCAAGCGTCAGCCGGCGCCGCAGCGACGCGAGCGAGTAGCTGCGGAAATCGTGGTGATATTTCCTGTAGATCGCCTCGAGCAGCAGCGGGAGTTCGATTTCGAAATCTTCGGAGGCGGTCACCATGCGTGCGCGATAGGGGTCGACGAGCCGCGATTATCGCGCACCGCCGGCCTGAGTTCTGGCCATCTGTATCTGGATAGCAATCCGCGTGCCTGCCCCCCCGGCGTGCCGATTCGCGCCAGGCGACAAGATCCCCGCACGCCCATCGACGCGCAACCGCTATGTCGCTTGCCACGGGCGCGGGCGCTCGCTCTGCGTTAAAGCGGCCCGATCGGTCGTGGTGGAACGCCGGGGCGCCAATGCAAAAAGGGAGCCGAAGCTCCCTTTTGTTCCTGCATGAATACGACTGCCGCAGACCGGTTCGCGCGAAGCGAACCGGCCTGGGCCGGTCTGCGTCGCTTAGAAGCGAGCGCGGATACCCGTCGTGATCGCGACTTGGTTCGGCGTCGTCGATTGGGTTTCGCCCGTGATCGAAGCGACAGCCTTCGAGCCCGTCGAGTCGATACCGCTTGCGTGTTGGTACACGCCAAGCAGGTACACGTCGGTGCGCTTCGAGAGCAGGTAGTCGACGCCCAGGTTGAACTGGTTGTACGTCGCGCCCGTTTCGACGCCCTTGGCCGTCGTGATCGACTGGCCCTTCGTGTAGTTGTACGAGAAGCCCAGGACAACCGACGGCGTCAGCGTGTACTTCACGTTCGCTTCGATGTCGTTGAACGTAGCCGAATCGCCGTTGTGGAACGCGTTGGTCACGCCAGCTGCGTTGCCCAGGTTGAAGAACTTGACGTTCGAGTACACGAGACCCAGCGTTGCCGGTCCGATTGCGTAGTTGCCTGCGACGTCGATGATCTGCTCGCTGCCAGCCGAAGCGAAGCCCGAGTAAGCCGTGTGCGTGCCGCCGAAGTTGCTGCCCGACGTGACTGCGTTCGGGTTCGCTGCGAAGAAGCCGTAGTTCGGGTTCTTGGCGAACAGGTAGTTCGCTGCAACGATTGCCGGGCCGTTGGCGTATTGAGCGCCGAACGACATCAGGCCGTTACGCGATGCATCGCCAGCGACGCCGCCGAGGCTGTACATGCCCGTTGCCTTGAAGCCGGCGAACGTCGGGCTGACGTACTTGATCGTGTTGTTGACGCGGTTCAGGTTGCCGATGTTGTCGATGTCGCCAGCGTGAGCCGTCAGGTTGCCCCACGTGCCGTAGGCTGCGAGCGGCTGAATCAGGTCGACGCCCGTGTCGTATTGACGACCGAGAGTGATCGTACCGTACGACGTGTTCGACAGACCGACGAACGCTTGACGGCCGAAGAAGTCGCCGCCCTGGCCCGAAGCGCCCGTGTTGTAGTTGAAGCCGCTTTCGAGCACGAAGATGGCCTTGCTGCCGCCACCCAGATCTTCCGTGCCACGCAGGCCCCAACGGCTGCCCGACAGACCGGCGTTCGCGCCGTCTTGTTCTTGAATCAGCGAATGGCCAGCGCCAGTCGACGTCTTGTTGCTATTCGTATAGACCAGGCCTGCATCGATAAGGCCGTACAGCGTGACGCTGCTTTGAGCTTGAGCGACCGACGCGAGCGAGCCGAGGGCTGCCAGCGCGATAAGCGACTTTTTCATTTGTTGAATATTCTCGATCTAAGGTGTGGTGAGCAGCTGCATATGGAAGCGCTACAACCCCGGCCCCCATAAAAGCTGCGCGAAGAGTACCAACCTTGCCGTGACAATTCATTTGCTCGAACAACGATTGTCGACACGCGTCGCGCGTGCACAACGAGATGGCATACCGACAATTCGCTCTTCCTTCATGTCATGAGCCTGACATGTTTCGTTGCGGCATACCAAACAAAAAGGCGCTCTGCAGAGCGCCTTTTTTAAGGGGTTTTCTGAAATACTCAGTAAACAAATAAACGGTAAACGTACGTAAGACAGATACGTTCCCGACGCAGTTTCATTTGCGCCATCCGTGCTCGATAAACACCGCGCACAGTGCTTCCATGCCGGCGCGATCGTCGTCACCGAAGCGGGCGACGTTCGGACTGTCCACATCCCAGACGCCGATCAATGAACCATCGGCAGCGATCAGCGGCACGACGATTTCCGATTGCGACGCGGCATCGCACGCGATGTGACCGGGGAAATCATGCACGTCGCCCACGACTTGCGTTTCACGCGTCTGCGCCGCCGTGCCGCAGACACCGCGGCCGAGTGCGATGCGGACGCACGCAGGCTTGCCCTGGAACGGACCGACGACGAGCTCGGTGCCGTCGAACAGATAGAAGCCCGCCCAGTTCAGATCGGGCAACGCGTTGTAGACGAGCGCCGAGAAATTGGCCGCATTCGCGATGCGGTCCGTTTCGTCCGCAAGCAGCGAACGCGCTTGTTCGACGAGTTCCGCGTAGAGCGCGGGCTTGGACAAACTGGAGTCAATCGTTGCAGAAAACATCTTCGATACACGCATCAAATAGGGAAGCGGGCACTCACGGCCCGCGATATCCGCATCTTACCGTGGCGAGCGGTCAGGTGCTGATGGCACGGTGACGCTGTGGTCGTTCACGGCGACAAGCACTGCATCTCGCTCGACAGCTCCATGGCCACCGATGTCCCCCGTTCACGCCACATCCGGCGGGCCGCCCCGTAAAACAGGCATACTGTTACGTCTGTATCGACGCGACAGCGGCCGTCATCTCTCGCCGCACTGACCGAACGCAGCGTTCGCGCCGGTTTCATCTGTTTTATCCGTGACCATGCAGCACCTAAAATATTTGGGCGCTTATCCAGCCCAGCTACTCGATCAGGTTCGCGCGATGATTCGCGACGACCGCCTTGGCGCCTATCTCGAGAAGAAATATCCCGAGCGCCACGTCGTGCAGACGGACAAGGCGCTTTATCAGTACACGAATGATCTGCGCGTGCAGTTTCTCCGCAGCGCGCCCATGATCGACAAGGTGCTCTACGACGCAAAGCTCGACGTGCTGCACAACGCACTCGGCCACCATCGCGCGATCTCGCGCGTGCACGGCAACAAGATCACCGCGCGCAAGGAAATCCGGATCGCGTCGCTATTCAAGGATGTGCCGCCCGAATTCCTCGAAATGATCGTCGTGCATGAGCTCGCGCACCTCAAGGAAAGCGAGCACAACAAGGCGTTTTACCGGCTCTGCGAACATATGCAGCCGGGCTACGCGCAGTACGAGTTTGATCTGAGGCTGTACCTCACGCACCGGGACATGATGCGTGAGCGTGAGAGAGGGCAAGCGCCGGGCGAGAATCACAGCCCGGCTTAACGCGCCTTATTCGACGAAGAACCGCTCCTTCATCTCGTCGAGCGCGAGCGTCTGGAGGATGTCGTGCATGCGATCGGCCGGACGCTTGCGCGGCAGATCCTTGAAGGTCGCGACGATGAGTTCGTTCTTCATCGAGTGCTCCCAGCCGACCAGCTCGGTCACCGTCACCTGATAGCCGTGCGCCTCGAGCTGCAGACAACGCAGCACGTTCGTGATCTGGCTGCCGAACTCGCGCGTATGCAGCGGATGCCGCCACAGCTCCGTCAGCGGATTGCGCAGGGCCTGCTGCTTGTTCTTGCGCAGCACCGCGGCGACCTCGGCCTGGCAGCACGGCACCAGCACGATATGTTTGGCCTTCTTCTTCAACGCAAACTGAATCGCGTCGTCGGTCGCAGTGTTGCACGCATGTAGCGCCGTCACGATATCGACGGTCGCGGGCAGCTTGTCCGACGTGATCGAATCGGCGACCGACAGATTCAGGAACCCCATGCCCGGGAAACCGAGGCGCGTCGCGAGTTCGCGCGATTTGTCGACCAGCTCGTCCCGCGTCTCGATGCCGTAAATCATCGGGCCGGCCGGTAACGACTTGAAAAACAGGTCGTAAAGAATAAAGCCGAGATACGACTTGCCCGCGCCGTGGTCGACGAGCGTCAGGTCAGGGTGTTCCGCGCGCACGGATTCGAGCAGCGGCTCGATAAACTGGTACAGGTGATAGACCTGCTTGAGCTTGCGACGGCTATCCTGGTTCATTTTCCCGTCGCGCGTCAGGATATGAAGCTCCTTCAGCAGCTCGATCGACTGACCGGGCCTGATCTCGGGGGGCGTAGACATGATGGGACCTCGATGCGCGCGGGCCGGAACCGAAGCGGAACCTGATTCACCGGGCGGCGCGCCATGAATATTCTGCAGGGGGCCGATGATAGCAAGTTCCGGCGAGCCTTGCCCCGAGCCGCGCGCAGCAAGGCTTAGCGGAAGAAGACGCTTTTGAGGGCGTTCCGATATTCGGGCAAACCACTCAGACCGCCTGCGTACCCGGCGGACAGACGCACCCGTCACTGCACCCCGAAACGCCCGTCCCGCCTGCGCGACCCGGTGCGGAACGTGCCTGGACGCCCCATCCGCCCTATTTTCAGTGGCGTCCTGCGCCCCCTCCCCGGAGCCGGGCTCTCCGCTTCCGGTAAAATGCCGGCTTTCCTGCCGTTTCGTCCCCCTGCCGCGCCCAGCGCGCCGTGGTCTTCGTGACGCCGGCACGCCCACTATTCAACGCATTCGACGGTTTCAATGTCACTTTCAGAAGTCCAACGGCGACGTACGTTCGCGGTCATTTCGCACCCTGACGCCGGTAAAACCACGCTCACCGAAAAACTGCTGCTGTTTTCGGGCGCCATCCATATCGCCGGCACCGTCAAGGGCCGCAAGAGCAATCGCTATGCGACCTCCGACTGGATGGAGATCGAAAAGCAGCGCGGGATCTCGGTCGCGAGCTCGGTCATGCAGTTCGAATACCGCGACGCGGTCATCAACCTGCTCGACACCCCGGGCCACCAGGACTTCTCGGAAGATACCTATCGCGTGCTGACCGCGGTCGATGCGGCCGTCATGGTCATCGACGGCGCCAACGGCGTCGAAGAGCAGACGCTCAAGCTGCTCGAGGTCTGCCGCAGCCGCAAGACGCCGATCGTGACGTTTATCAACAAGCTCGACCGCGAAGTGCGCGAGCCACTCGATCTGATCGACGAAATCGAGCAGCATCTTGGCGTGTCGGCGATCCCGTTTACGTGGCCCATCGGCATGGGCAAGGAATTCCAGGGCGTCTACGACATCCAGGCCGATCAGGTTCGCGTATTCCGCCCGGGCGACAGCACGCTCGGCGGCGACGTGCAGACGCTGCAGGCCCTGAACGATGACGACGGCGTGGCGCGCTTTGGCGAAAGCTGGCGCAAGGCCAAGGAAGAGGTCGACCTGATCACCGGTGCGACACCGAGCTTCGATCGCGCCGCGTTTCTCGAAGGTAACCAGTCGCCGGTGTTGTTCGGTTCGGCGATCAACAACTTCGGCGTGAAGGAAATTCTCGACGCGCTGATCGATCTCGCACCGCCGCCGTCGGGCCGTATGGCCGCGCAACGTGAAGTGTCGCCCGAAGAGCCGAAGTTCACGGGCATGGTGTTCAAGGTCCAGGCCAATATGGACCTCGCGCACCGCGACCGCGTGGCCTTTATTCGTGTGTGCTCGGGCCATTTCGAGCGCGGCATGGCGCTGCGCGTATCGCGCTCGGGCAAGACGTTCCGCGCGAATAACGTGGTGACGTTCCTGTCACAGCGCCGCGAGACGGTTGAAGACGCGTATCCGGGCGACATCATCGGCATTCCGAACCACGGCACGCTGGCCCTCGGCGACACGCTCTCTGAAGGCGAAGCGCTGCAGTTCCTCGGCCTGCCCTTCTTCGCACCGGAAATCTTCCAGACCGTCGAAGCGAAAGACCCGATGCGCGCGAAGCAGCTCGGTGAAGCGCTCAAGCAGCTCGGCGACGAAGGTGCGATTCAGGTGTTCAAGCCGATGCTCGGCGGCATGACCGTGCTCGGCGCCGTCGGGCAACTGCAGTTCGAAGTCGTCTCGCACCGCCTGTCGAACGAATACAAGGTCGACGTGCGTATGGCTCCTGCGCGCTTCCGTCTCTCGCGCTGGATCACCGCAGAAGACCCGGCGCGTCTGAAGAAGTTTGTCGACTTCTACACCGACCGCCTCGCGCTCGATGCGTCCGACGCACCGACCTTCCTCGCCGGACACGTTGCGGAAATCAACGCCGCGAAAGAATCCTGGCCGGACATCGTCTTTAACGAACTGCGCGAGCACTCGGGCGCACCGTTTCAGAAGCGCCGGTAGTCCGCCTGCCAAGAGGTCCCACTCGCCGCCCGCCCGTGAGTCAGTTCGCATGCGCGACTCCCCGGCCAGGCGGGAGTGGTTCATCGCGACCGGCACTCGGATTCGCGATTCAATATCCAGCACCTGCCGGGACGCGCGTCGCCGAACCGAACACCCCTGCGTCAGCCGCGTGCGCTTCGGCAACCGAAGCGATGATGTCTATCGCTTGCTGAACCTGCTGACGCGATATGTTGAGGTACGGAATCGCGCGCACGCCATCCGCTCCTGACGGCAACACGTACAAGCCCTTGGCGTGCAGCGCTTCGACGAATTCGCCGGCGGGCAACGACGTAACGCCAAATCGCACGATATTGGTTTCCACCGTCGAGACATCCAGAGCGATGCCAGGCAACGATGCAATACCGCGTGCGAGCATCCGTGCGTGTTCATGATCTTCCTCCAAGCGAGCGCGATGATGCCTCAACGCGTAAAGCGCGCCGGCCGCGATGATGCCCGCTTGCCGGAACCCCCCGCCGATTTGCTGCTTGAAGCGCCGCGCCCGCGCAATGAAGTCGCGCGGGCCCGCAAGCGCGGATCCGACAGGCGCGCCGAGCGCCTTGGAAAAACATACGCTCACGGTGTCGAAATGTTTTGTGTAGTCTCGCTCGGGAATGCCGGTCGCCGCCGTTGCATGCCAGAGACGCGCTCCGTCGAGATGCAGTGCCAAGCCCATTGAGCGGCCCGCATCGCAAACACTGACCAGCTGATCAATCGGCCAGACTTTGCCCCCGCCGATGTTGTGCGTGTTCTCCAGGCAGAGCAGCTTGACGGGCGCAGGTATCGTGGCGGGGAAAAACCGATGGGGAACGCCTAGAGCGTCAAACACATCTTCCGGAGAAAACACGCCACGAATGCCGGGCAACAATCGCGGAAGCACGCCAGAAAACGCGGCGGGCGCTCCACCTTCGAGGATGTAGACGTGAGCGTTCTGATCGAACAGCACGGCGTCTCCCGGTTCCGTGTGAGCGCGGATCGCGACCTGATTGGTCATGGTTCCGGTCACCATGTACACGGCGTCTTCCTTGCCAAGCAGCTCAGCGACTTCCCGCTCGAGCTCCTTTACGGTCGGGTCGTCCCCGTAGACGTCGTCTCCCACCTGCGCGGCCATCATGGCCTCGCGCATCGCCGCTGTCGGTTGGCTGCAAGTGTCGCTGCGCAGATCGATCATGTCGTGCTCCCTCAGTACGTGACTCGTACTCGGAAGTCTGCGCGCTCAGACTTGTAGTCTTTTGGATAAAGTTGCGCCTTTTATCGCTGGGAACGGCTCGGAGGAACGCCAAAGAAGCGCTTGAATTCGCGACTCAGGTGACCTTGATCGCAGTATCCGACTTCGATCGCCACATGCCGAAGGGTCTGCCCTTTTAGCAGAAGATGCTTCGCCATCTCCACGCGCCTCTGAATCAGATACGCGTGGGGCGCGACACCCACCGTGCTTTTGAATGCGCGGATCAGGTGATACGGACTCATACCGGCGACTTCCGCAATCGCGTCGAGTGCCGGACTTTCAACGAAGTGCGCGTCGATGTAGTCTCGCGCCCGTTTGACAGCGCCCGGCATCAGCCACTTGCAGTCAATCCCACGAGCCGTCAGCGCATGACGATGAACGAGTTGAAAGAGCGCGGCCGTCAAACGAGAGGCCTTTTCTAACGGATGAACATCCGGGGACTCGGAGCACCGATGCGCCTCATACAGCAGCTTCATTGTCTGCGGATCATCGATCACCGTCTCAGGAAAATAGACTGACCCTGCGAACGGTTCGCCGTCTTGTTTGAGCGCGTCGATAAGATCACGCATCGGGATATACATCATCCGATAGTCCCAACCACCCTCAAGCGCCGGACGCCCTTCGTGCACGCTGCCGGGGTTAATGACGCAGATCGTGCGCTCCGGCATCACCAGACGATGCCCGCGCCCGTCGAGGAACGCTTGCGCACCGCGTTCGATGACACCCACGGCGAATTCGTCATGCGCATGAGGCGGAAAGCGATGCGTGCGGTACGTGGCTTGCAGCATCTCGATACCCGCAAACGCGGGCTCGCGCCAGAACTTCGCACGGTTCGGACGGCGAGTAGGCAGAGGTTCCATACGAGAATGTCTGTGAGCCGACGTCGGCTAATTAGCCGCAGCATACTCTCCGGTAAGGTACAACAGTGCCCCGAGCGAGCCCGAGTGCGCGTCAGGGACGAGTCAACTGCGCAATGAACGCCTTCGTAGCCGCGGTCAGCACGCCGCCGCGCTTCGTGCCGACACAAATCCGGCGAACGGCCCACGGCTCGTCTAGCGGCACCGTGATCACCTTGTCGAAGTCCTCTCGGGGCACCATGCTCTCGGGGTGAATCGTCACACCGAGGTTCTCTCTGACCAACGCACGCGCGGCGTCCATCGTGCCCACGCTGTATTTCTCCCGCAACTCACGGCCCAATGCCGTCGCCGCGTTGCGTAGCTGCTTCATCATCGACGTCGAGGGCGAAATGCCAATGACATTCTCTTCAAGCAGATCCGCGGTTGTTACGCTCGCGCGCTCGCCAAGCGGGTGACCGCGAGGTACCACGGCAACCAGATAGTCGGTGCGGTACTCGACAATGTCGAGCGTTTCGCTGTCGACATCATCCGAGTCGTAAAACACGGCCATCTCGGCATTGCCGGCCACGACAGCGTTGATCACGTTGACGTTCGCGTCTTCGTATAACTCGATATCCACCAGAGGGAAGTCCCGCTCGAACTCGGCAATTTCCCGTGCGAGAAAGTGAACAATGATTGTGCTGGTGGAACCGATGCCGATATGTCCGCGTACGCCCTCGGTGAATTGCGCGAGCTCGCCGCGCATCACATCGAGACCGGCGAACATCAGGCGCAGGTGCCGCGCCAACACGTCGCCTGCGGCGGTAGGCGTCATCCCGTTCGGGAACCGATCGAAAAGCGGAATGCCGGCGACCTCCTCAAGGTCCTGAATCCGCCGGGTCGCCGCCGACGGCGTGATGCTCTCGCGCGACGCGGCACGACGAATCTGCTGCTCCTCGATTACGGTCAGAAACAACCTCAAGGTGAACAGGTCAATCCGCCTCGTCAGAGTATGGACGCTGAGTCCGGTCATGGCTTCTCCTCGCTCCTTGCTCCGCGCTGTCGAGCGCCTCTCCCGTTGACAGAAAGTCAACGCAGCGTTCGAAAAACGGCAATCGCCTTTCGCAACGTCGCTTTCTACCATGGCAACAGACTCGGTGAGGATCGACAAACCCGATCTGGATCACCACTCACTGCCTGGATCCGTACCGCCATGAATGCCGCTTCATCACGCCCCCATTCAGTCGGGCCGTTGCCCTACGTGGTGGCTGCCACCTTTTTTATGGAGTATCTCGACACCACGGTGATCACCACCGCACTGCCGCAGATGGCCCACTCTTTTGGAGCGAACCTGAACGCGATCAGTCTGGGAATGAGCGCTTACATGATCGCACTCGCAATCTTCATCCCCGCAAGCGGCTGGGTCGCCGACCGCTTCGGGTCGCGCAGCGTGTACTTCGCCGCCATTGTCGCGTTCACCGTCGCGTCGTTGCTCTGCGCCATCTCGCAGAATGTGGCCGAGTTTACCGCCGCACGGGTGTTGCAGGGTCTCGGGGGGGCGTTGATGGTGCCGGTCGGACGCTTGATCGTCGTACGCACCACCGAGAAAGGACTTCTCATGAAGGCCATCAACACGATCACGTGGCCTGCGGTCGTCGCGCCCTTGATCGGACCGCCGTTGGGTGGATTCATTACGACGTACGCGTCGTGGCGCTGGATTTTCATGCTCAATCTGCCGGTCTGTCTCGCCGCAATGGCCGCCGTGCTCAGGTGGGTGCCGAATCTGCGCAACGCGCAGCGTCGCCCCTTCGACATGGTGGGCCTTGTGCTGAGCGGGCTGGCGTTGACGGCCATCGTGTATGGATCGGACATCGCGAGTCAGCAGGGCACGAATCCGTTCATGGGTCTGGGCGTTGTCGCAGCCGGGATCGTGGTCGGGTGCATTGCGGTCTGTCACGCGCGCCATCAGGCACATCCGCTGATCGATGTCACCACCCTCGACATCCCGACGTTCTCGGTAACAGTCGTGACCGGAACGCTGACGCGTATCGCGATCGGCGCGGTACCGTACTTGTTGCCGCTGATGTTTCAGGTCGCGTTCGGGCTGTCTGCATTCAACGCGGGTTTGCTGCTGATCGTCAGTGCCGTCGGCAATCTCGCCATGAAGGCGTTCACGACGCCGATCCTGCGGCGCTTTGGATTCAGGCGCGTCGCCACCATCGGCTGCGCGGTGGGCGGTGTGTTTATCGTCGCGTGCGGGCTGCTGACGCCAGCGTCTCCGCTGTCGTGGATCGCGTTGGTGGTCTTCGTGTATGGCGTAACGCGGTCGACGCAGTTCGCGATGCTGGCCATGCTTGCGTATGCCGATGTTCCGCCCGCACGCATGACGGCCGCCAACACGGTGTGGAATTCGGCCTACCAGTTGAGCATCGGTCTCGGTATCGCGTTCGGCGCGCTGGCACTACGCGCGGGTTCGGCGCTCGGTGGCGGCGACACTGCGACCCTGCAGACCTTTACGCTTCACGATTTCCGGTTCGCTTTTCTGTGCGCAGGAGCCTTGTTGACCGCATCGATATACGGGTACATGAAACTTCCGCGAGACGCCGGTGCCTCGGTGATCGGCGAGTCAGCGCCCGAGTCTTAGAGACACGGGCGTTCCTTGCGAATCGCCAGTGAACCGCTATTGAACCGCCTGAGAATCGTTTCTTAACCCGATAAACCGAAGCTTCACACCTCGGCGCCATGCTTTCGCTTCAAAACAGGCGTCATCGCGAGCGTCACCACGCTGACGATCAACAACGTCACGAACGAATAAGAAAACGCCCCGGTGTGGTCACGCAGATATCCGAATACAAACGGACCTAACGCGGCGATCAGATAACCGACAAACAACACCAGCATGGTCCATGCGTGTGCGTCTTCCGGTGTGTCGGCGAAGTCGAGCGGCAGTGTCATGCCCAACGCGAAACAGATTCCCTGACCGAACGCGATCAGCGCCACGAACACGACAGGGAATGAAGTCGGCGCGAACACCAGCCCCGCAAAGCCGATCGCCGTCATCCCGGTTCCGATCGCCAACAGGATTCGACGGTCCGGTGTCTTACGCGCCAGCGCGCCGGCAGCAAAGCTCCCTGCCGCCAGCAACAGCGTGAACGTGCCGAGCATCAGCCCACTCGGAATGCGACTCGCATGCACTTCAAAATTCCACGGTGCAATCCACGCTAAGCATGCGTAGGCGATGAACTGGCACAAGCCGAAGAAAATGGCGATCAGCCATGCCCGTCCGTGGGTCCACGGCAGTTTGATCGCGGCACGAGCGGTATTAGCGGTACTCGCGGTACGCGTAACCTGATGCGATGTGTTACCGGCATCCGCACTCAGTCTGCGACTCAGGCTCAGCCAGCTCAGAACCGCCGTCACGCCCAGAATGCACCATGTGCCAATGCCGATTCTCCAGCTGCCCGTCACGTTTGCGATCAGCCCCGTGCCTCCGGCCGCGACCGTCGCGCCGATGCTGAGTCCACCCGCATAGAGCCCCATAAACAGCGACGACTCATCAGCGAAGTGCTTCTTGATCCATCCGCCCATCAAGCCGCCCGCGATGGCGATACCCATGCCGACCATCGTCGTCCAGAAAAGCAGCGACGGTGTCGAATGGCTCAAGGCACGGCAGAACGTCGCCACGGTCAGCAGAAGCAGCGAAAACAATATCGTTCTGTCCACGCCCAGCCGTCGGCTGATGGCGGGTACGCAAAGCACAAACAAACCCATGCACACATCAGGGATCGACGTCAGCAGCGACGATTCAGAGTAGCTCAGCCCGAACGCGTGCTGGATCTGCGGCAACGCCGGCCCGATCGAAACGATCCCCGGGCGCAACGCAAACGACAGCACCAGCAGGCACGCAACGATGGCGAATCGTCCCGTATCCGCACGGCGGCTGGCAAAAGTAACGGAGTTCATGGAGTATTCCTCGTTAACACCACGCAACGGCCACGGCTCTGCTACCTAATGAGCCACGCCAGGCTTTGAGCGATCATAGGTTTCACGGCCGCACGAGGAAATCACGATGCCTGACAAGATTCGTCGCGGAAGTGACAAGCTGGGCCAGATGGGAAAGAGCATCGACCACACCGAGTATCAGACGGTGCCCCGGGTCATGACTGCCCTTGCGCGTGACGAGCCAACGGGTACGTACATCTCCCCGCACTCGCACCCGCGCGGTCAACTCCTCTATGCAACGACGGGCCTGATGCGTGCGGCGACGGAGTCCGGCATCTGGCTGCTGCCACCGCAACGCGGGCTCTGGATTCCGGCCGGCATCGTGCACGACCAGAAAATGCTGAGTCCGACTTCGATGCGCACGATCTATATCGAGGCCGAAGCGGCCCGGAGGCTTGGCGACACCTGCCGCACGATCGAGGTCAGCCCGCTGCTGAGGGAACTGATCCTCGCGCTATTGGCACAACCCATCGAATATCCGGCCGACGCCAGAAACGAACATATCGTCGCGTTGATCGCGCTCGAACTGGAAACCGCCAGGACGATGGACCTCGAAATTCCCTGGCCGCGGGATCGTCGTCTTGTCAGCATCTGCGAGGCGATTCTCGACAAGCCTCATGAGCCGATGACACTCGAGTACTGGTCAAAGATCGTGGGTGGCAGTTCGCGGACCCTGATCCGCCTGTTTATCAAGGAGACGGGGCAGACGTTTCGCCACTGGGTGCAGCAAGTCCGCCTCGCCGAAGCGCTGCGCAGACTCGAGAGCGGAGCCCCGGTCACCGAGATTGCGAACGACCTGGGCTACGCGAGCCCGAGCGCATTCGCAGCGATGTTCCGCCAGGCCATGGGACAGTCGCCGACGGATTACCTCGCCGCGAACGGATAAAGTAAAGCGGTCGCCACGCCGCCCGACACATGAGTGCGCAACGGCGTGACGACCTGCGGCAAGAACACGGCCTATCCCGGACACGAACCAACCGTCACGCGCGCAGCAGCTCCACCTGCCTGCCGGTCAGCATCGGAATGATGCGTCCGACGACAAGCTCCTGATAGTGAGCCGAGTTGCGATGGGCATCGATGGCCTCGGCGTCGCGATAGCGCTCGATCAGCAGCACCGTGCCGGTGTCTTCGGTGCTGCGGAACACTTCATAGCCAAGGCACCCTGGTTCGGCCAGCGAGTGCTGGCGCAGCGTGCTGACGATGTCGAGCACATCATTCACCTGGTCTTGCGCGACATGCCAGCGCGCGACGACGACAATCTGTTCCGATGCGTTCATCGTGTCACCCCCTGAAGTGCCTCGACCAGTGCTTCGCCGATTGCCGTACCGGAACCGGGGTTCTGTCCGGTGATCAAGCGCCCGTCGACCACGACCTTCGACTGCCACGGATCCGTCGACGAATAGTCGGCCCCCGCAGCGCGGAGCGCGTCTTCGAGCATGAACGGCACATCGGCCTTCGCATAGCCCTCCTCCTCAGCGTTCGAGAAGGACGTCAGCCGACGCCCCTTGACGAGCGGCGTGCCGTCTTCAAGTGTCACCCCGAGCAGCGCAACCGGACCGTGGCACACGGCCGAGACGATCTTGCCGGCGTTCCATGCCCGCAGCACGGCGCGCTTCACGTCCGGGTCGTTCGCGATATCGACCATCGGCCCCAATCCGCCCGGGAAGAAGATCGCGTCGTAGTCGAGCACATCGACTTCCGACAGCTTGCGGCTGTGGGCCATCCGGCGAATCGCCGCGCTCTGGCTGAATGCGCGCTGAACCGGATCGGTCTCGTCGTAGCCGTCGAACGGCGGGTTCCCGCCCAGCGGCGACGCGTACTCGACTGCGATGCCCGCCGCATCGAGCACTTCGAACGGATGCGCGACTTCGGGATAGAAGTAACCCGTGGCGCGCTTGTTGGGACCGATCTCTGCGGCGTTTGTCAAAATAAACAGCACATGCTTGACTGTCATGATGAGCTCCTTTGAGTATTCAGCTTCCCGCTCGGGTTGGTTTCTCACGGGGTTGAGTGAACTTTAAGGAGTGTTGGGCTGCGGCGGTAGATAGCTCCGGGTTGACGCATTGGCTCATCAAATTAGACAATCAGGACATGGACACCCTCCACCCGACCCTTCCCATCCTCGATGAACTCCGCGGGATGGCGATCTTCGCGACCGTCGTTCGCTGCGGCAGCTTTGCGGCTGCGGCCCGGTCGCTGGGTCTCACGCGTGCCGTCGTCAGTCATCACGTTCGCCTGCTCGAAGCCCATTTGGGCGTGCCGCTTGCGCAGCGAAGCACGCGCAGCTTCAGTCTGACGCCGGCCGGTCAGGCATTCCGGGTGCATTGCGAGCGCATGCTCGACGAGGCCGCCGATGGCTTGCGCAGCATGGAGCTGTTGCGTGCCGAGCCGCGGGGCGAAGTGCGCTTGACGTGCTCGCATCACTTCGGCACGAAATGGATACTTCCGGCGCTGGTGGCGTTCCGGCGGCGCTATCCGGCAGTCAATCTGCATGTAGCGATGTCGGACTCGAATGTGGATATCGTCCAGCACGGCGTCGAGCTGGCCGTGCGGGCCGGTCCGCTCGCGGACTCGTCGCTGCTTGCGCGTCCGCTGCTGCGCGAGGCCACGATGCTCTGTGCAGCGCCGGCCTATCTGCGCAAACAGGGTGCGCCGGCCTCGGTCGAAGAACTGGGTCGTCACCGATGGGTCGTCTATCCGCCGAGCCAGCGCAACGTCACTGTGCGCGTGGGCGAACAGAACGTGGATGTCCCCGTGCAGGGCGACATCGTCACCGATAGCGCGGCATCGCGCCTCGCTTTCGTGCTGGCCGGCGATGGCATCGCCAGACTGCCGGCCTACGATGCTGCGGCGCTCCTCGCTTCAGGTGATCTCGTACGTGTGCTTCCCGACGTTGAAACTGCACCGCTGGAAATCTTTCTCGTCCATTCGAAACGCATCGGGCCGAGTGCGAAACTGCTTCGCGACTTTTTGCTCGACACCGCGCATGAGGAACACGCATAGGGAACACGCGCGGGCCGTGTCGTGAAAGGTCCTAGCCTTTTGCGTCGACCAGCACCGCCATCAACAGCGCGTCTTCGGTTCCGCGATTGACCCATGCATGATTGGTGCCGCGCTGAACGACGCAATCGAGCGGCTGGAGGTCGACCTCTTCCTTGTCGAGCACCAGGGTGATCTGACCTTTGAGCAGGATGATGTAATCCGTCGTCTCGGTGGCATGCATCCCCGGGTCGCGACTCGTATCCGGCTGAGCACCGGACGCGTTCCAGCTTTTGAACAGGTCGCTCCAGATCTTCTGTTTTTCCTCGATCGAGAGATGGGCGCTGGCAGATTCCGGCGGGATCTGGAAGTAGCGGAACACCGTGCCGCGCGAGACCGGACCGAGACTCTTGGATGATGCACCCGCGTCGTCAGTTGTGGCATGCGTGTGGGGACCGCCCGCTGTGGTCCAAAGCTCCGTCAACAAGCCGATCGTATTCGTGGCGTGCCCATCCTTGAGCACGTAGGACTGCCCTGCTTCGTCGTTGTGCGTGACGATTCTGCGAACCGGAACCAACATGGCGTGTCTCCTGGATCGTGTTGTGGTCAACTTCGCGTTTTGCTAAACAGTTCCGCACGACCATTTGCCAGCGTCGGTCGCTGCGTCAGTCGCTGCGTCGGTCGCGGCCTCGATCGCCAGACGTCACGCGCGGCGCTTCTCCCGCATGGCCACCACGGCCAGCAGCACCACGGCGCCATAGACGATGCTCCGGGCGGCCGGAGGCAGCGTCGAACTCGATAACAAGGTCGCGAGCGCCGTGAGCATCAGCGCACCACCGAGCATCCCCGCGTAGTTGCCCCGGCCGCCTGTCATCAAGGTCCCGCCGACAACGACCACGGCAATCGAGGTCAGCAGATAGGGGTCTCCCATATCGTTGAACGCTTGCCCCGTGAACCCGCTCAACATCACGCCGACCAGGGCACTGCACAGACCACTCAACGCATACGTCGCGACAAGGATTCGCTTAACCGGCACGCCCGAAAACTCCGACGACACCGGGTTGCTGCCGACCGCAAAGAGCCGTCGTCCAAATACGGTCGAATGAACGACGAAATACGCGAGCACAACGAAGACTGCGAGAGCAAAGATCACGGGTGTCACGCCCAGGAGGCGCCCCGTCATCAGCCATCGCAAGGCGGGCGGAGCAAATCCGGTGGGTGCGCCATCGGTATAGACGAGCGCCGCGCCTTGCAGCATGCCGTTCATGGCGAGCGTCATGATCAGAGGCGAAATGCGCAAGTGCGCGACACCGAAGCCGTTGAGCGCACCGATACACGCGCCCAAGAGCAGAACCAGCGGTATCGCGATCGCGCCCGCTGCGTCGGAGCCGTTCGTCACACCCGTTAACACGACCCCTGCAAGTGTGATCGTGAACGGCACAGATAAGTCGAGCCCGCCGCTGAGTACCACCGCACCCTGCCCGAGCGCCAACACAGCGAGAAACGAGCCAAGAACCAGCAGCGACTGAAAGTACGCGCCGATGCTGATGCCTGCGTTGATGGCCAGCGTCAGGACCACGATCACCAGCAAGCCCACGAACGACGGCAACGCAATGCGCAGGGTGTCCATGCCGTAATGGATGCGCTGGCGCAGGCTCAGCGCGGGTACGGACGCCGAAGCAGCCGTGCGCACGCGGACGGCCGGCCGTCGCGGCACGCGCAAAGAAAAGCCATGCAAGGGATTGCGCAGATCCGATGAACCGAGCACGGCCAGGATCAGGATCGCACCCTCGACCACCGTGCTGTAGTACGTCGACACGTTAAGCACCAGCAACATGTTGGCGATCAGGGTGACGGAGAACGCGCCCGCTACGGTGCCCAGGCATCCGCCGCGCCCCCCACCGAGTGGCGTGCCACCGAGCACCACAGCGACGAAGATGGGCAGCAGCATGCCCGCACCGGCAAGCGGGTCTCCACCACCCGTCTGCGCGGAAAAGAACACGCCGGCAGCCCCGTAGAAGCATCCGGCCGTGACATAGACCCAGAATTTCACGGCGCGCGTCGGGATCGCCTTCAGATGCGCGGACGACTCGTCGCTACCCACGGCGTAGATCGCCGTCCCGAAGCGCGTCTTCCGGATGAGTAGCCAGATCAGCAGACCCACAGCAATCACGATCAAGGGCATCGGTACGTGTCCGCCCAGCACATCGCCGCCAAGCGCCGCAGTAAAGTCCTGCGGCACAGCGCCGCCCGGCTGCTTCATGATGAGCAGCGTGATGCCCTGTGTGATGAACATCGTCGCGAGCGTCACGACCACGGGCTGCAACCTGACATACGCCACAAAGAAGCCATTGACGGCACCCACCACGCCGCCCGCACCGATTGCGATCACCGCCCAGGCCAGGAACGAACCTGTGGAGTCGCCGACATGCGTGACGAACAAGCAATTGCTCAAGGAGAGCACCGCGCCAGTCGACAGATCCAGCCCGGCGCTCACGATCACGATCGTCTCGCCGATCGCGGCAAGCGCGAGACTGGCCGTGCTGGCGGCGGTCGAGCTCAGATCGCTATAACCGAATGGCTGTGCAAGGTTGATGTCGAGCGCAGCGAATACGAGCGCAAGGACCGCAAGCGCAACCCAAAGCCCCCGGTGAAGCCGAAAGTGAAAACGCATAGGTCGATAAGGACGATCGTGTCTCGCAAGCGAAGCCATCAGGCGTACTCCCCAGCCATAGGCGCATGCGCATGAGACGATGCGCCTCCGAGCATCGCGGCCGTGATTTCATGCACGGACGCGCGACGCCCATCCATCTCAGCCACGACCCGTCCCGCATACATCACGAGAATGCGGTCGCACAGATGCGCCACCTCGGGGACTTCCGTGGAGTGCAGCAGAATCGCCCCGCCGGACGACAGGTAGTCATGCATCACGCGATAGATCTCCACTTTCGCGCCGACGTCGACACCTCGCGTCGGATCGAACAGCAGCAATACACGGCTGTCGGCAAGCAGCCACTTCGCAATGACAAACTTCTGTTGATTGCCTCCGCTGAATGCCGATGCCGGCTCATACAGCGCACGCGGATTTCCGCTCACGCGTTGCAAGGCCTCGGAGACTGCGGCGGCTTCGGCCTTCTTGTCGATCCTTCCCCAGCGCGAGAACTGCGCGAGGGTCGGCAGCGAGATATTCGCGCGTCCCGACAGGTTGAGCGCCAGTCCCTCCGTCTTGCGTTCCTCCGGCACCAGGCTCAGGCCCACGTGCGCGGCGATCGCGTCCTGCGGAGAGCGGATCGTGACCGGCTTGCCATCGACCGCGATCGTGCCCGCCGTGCTTCGCTCGAGTCCGAATAGTGACTTGAAGAGCTCGAGCTGCCCCATGCCCTGCAATGCGACCACGCCGAGGCACTCACCAGGCCGGAGTTCGAACGAGACATCAACAAGGCGCTTGCCCGCGCCGAGCTTGTCGACCTTGAGGCGCGGTTGTGCCGTCGCCTCGGGAAGCGGAAGCCGCTGCGGAAATGCAGAGCCCAGCGTGCGCCCCATGATCAGGCGGAACACGTCATCGTCCGGGATCTCCGATGCATTGAAGGTGCCGACGCAACTTCCGTTACGAAGAATCGACAGGCTCGAGCACCATGCGCGCACCTCGGGCATGCGATGCGTGATCAGTACGATCGTGACACCTTGCCTGCTGCATTCGGCGATGCGTCGGCCAAGCCATTCAACGTCTTCGCTGGTGAGTGCCGAGGTCGGCTCGTCGAGCAGAAGCACGCTCGAATTGCGCGATATCGCATACGCGATCTCCAGCTTCTGGCGCACGCTCAGATCCAGTTCCTTGACGGGCATCGTCGGATCGATGTCGCCGAGCTCGAATTGATCGAGCAACGCCTGAGCACGCTTGAGGCACTCACGACCGCGCCGTATGCCGAAGCGCGATGGCTCGTCGGGCAAGAGCAGGTTCTGCGCGACGGTCAGATCGGGCACCTGCGACAACTCCTGGAACGCCGTGGCAATGCCGGCTCGCTGCGCGTCCTTGGGGCCGCCGAAACGGACGTCGGCATCCATGACACGGATCGTCCCTTCGTCAGGATGCGTCATCCCGCTCAGCACTTTGACGAGTGTCGACTTCCCCGCGCCGTTCTCTCCGAGAATGGCGTGAACCGCGCCGCGCCGGATCTGCATGCTGACGCGGTCGAGTGCGACGGTGGGACCAAAACGCCGGGTCACATCTTCAATCGCGATGGCGCAGGCGTCGTTCACTTCGGTTCCGGCTCGCGTTTGAGCGCAGCCGCGAGACCGGTCTCCGGCGTATCGGCGCTATAGATATTGGAGAACCAGCCCGGCGGCACGAGCGAAGGATCGAACGTGTTGCAGCCGTCCTTCATTTCTGCCCACGAGCCGGTTTTGCAGAGCTTCACCGTGTCGGGTGTGACTTCGACGAGCGGCATGACCGTCACTTTCGGCACAGTTCCGCCCTGCAGCACCTTGAGTGCGAGCTTGAGCGCCAACGCGCCGGCTGCCGGGTGGCTCTCGATCGAGATACCCGGTGCACCGTCCGGCACGTAGTCATCTTTGCCCGTCGTCTGGGTGCCGGGCTTGAGCATATTCACGCGCATGCCGTTCGTGCCTTCCGAACCACACGGCACGAGCTTGTCGGGCGATACGCCGGCTTCACGTTCCATCGACCACGAGACGTAACACGCGGCGCCACCCCAGATGCCGTTGATATCCGACCACTTGCGCGTCGACATGACCTCGGTCAGCGCCTTGCGAGCCACTGCGGCGGACCACATGCCGTTGGGCTCGGCAACGATCTTGATGTCCGGATACTTCTTGAAGACTTCATGCGCGGCATCGTTGCGCTCGGTATCGACGGTCGTACCGGGAACGCCGGTGATAAAGATCAGATTGCCTTTGTGGCCCATCTTATCGGCGACCCATTCAGCACTGTCCGTCGCGAGTTTCTTCTGGTCGGTGTAGACGTTGTACGCGCAGGGCTCGGTCACCTTCGAGTCATAGGCGAACACCACGACGTGCTTCGCGCAGGCATTCCTGATCGCCGTGTTCAGCGCGGTCGGCGAAATCGGATACACGATGATGGCGCTCGCACCGGCCTGGACCATCGCATTGATCTGCTGGATCTGGCGCTGCACATCCGTGCCGGCGATCTGCGTTTTCAGATCGACCTTGTCGCTGTTCGCCTTCGCCATGGCCTCGATCATGTTTTGCGCTTCGGTCTGCCAATCGTTTCCCGAGTAGCTCATGCTCAGGAAGATTTTGTATTTGTCTGCGGCGTGCGCTGTGCCAGGGATCGCAATCGCCACCGTCATGCAAAGGGCGCCTGCCACTACCAAGACCTTACGAAAGAGTCGCATCGATGTCTCCGTGTGTCGTTGTTCTTGTCGAATCGCTCACGGATGCTGCGCGCGCCGTGTGCATGCGATTCCCCTCGATCACGATCGATGAGGTACATCGATGGTACGAAGCGCTCACGCGACAAACGAGGTCATTTCCGGCCAGCAAAATGTCCGATGTGGACAGACTGCGTGCAAAGCTTTATTGGGCCTGGTTTTGATCACGGATCAGTGCTTTCCCTACAGCGATGCGCTTTGAATTAACAAGCCGCAGACATCTGCTATTAATGAACGAACGTGCGTTAAGGAAGGTCCATTCAGAGCGTCGCTCAGTGCATCGCAAAGGTCATCAGTAACGTCATCATTAAGGTCATCCATCAGATTGTCGTTACAGTCGTCGCTAAGGACATCCACGCAGGATCGTCTATTCACGAACAGGAGACAGCAGTGCAGAACACGTTGAACGTCGCGGTCATCGGCGCCGGGCTCATGGGCCATGGCATCGCGCAAGTCTTTGCCGCTGCGGGCCATCAAGTGGCCATCACGGATACGAGTGCCGAAGTGCTGGCGGCCGCGCCCGCGTATATCGCCCATAACCTCGAGCAGATGGGTCTGGCAACCGATCCGGTGCTCGCACGCATTGAGCGGTTCGATCAGCTCGCCGACACGGTCAGGCACGCGGACCTCGTGATCGAAGCAGCGTTGGAGAAAGTCGAACTCAAGCAACGGATCTTTGCCGAGCTTGCGAAGTTCGCGCCGGCTCACGCAATTCTTGCGAGCAACACCTCCGTGATTCCGATCATCGACATCGGCCTGAAGCTCGACGATGCGGCACGCTCACGTGTCGTCGGCACGCATTGGTGGAATCCGCCGCATCTGGTTCCGCTGGTCGAAGTCATCCGCACGCCGTTCACGTCCGACGAGGTGTTCGAGAAAGTATTCGGAATCCTGGAGAGCGTCGGCAAGTGCCCGGTGAAGGTCAACAAGGACGTGCCGGGATTTATCGGTAACCGTCTTCAGCACGCACTCTGGCGTGAAGCAATATCGCTCGTCGAGCGCGGCGTGTGCGATGCGCAGACCATCGACACCGTGGTCAAGCAAAGCTTCGGCATGCGGCTGCCGGTGCTCGGGCCGATGGAGAACGCCGATCTTGTCGGGCTGCCGCTCGCACAGGATATTCACCGGCTCGTGTTCCCGGACCTCGACTGTTCGAAAACGTCGTCACCGCTGCTCGACAAGCTGATTGCACAAGGGCATACAGGCATGCGCGCAGGTGCGGGATTCCAGACGTGGACGGATGAAGAAGCCAACGAGGTCCGGCGCAGGCTTGCCTTGCACCTGATCAAGGTCACCAGGGGGTGAAGCGACGCGCCCAGACCGTACGAGCCGCAGTTCGCGGCGGCCCGTGCGGACTCGTGCTCACTTGCGTGCTAGCGGACGTAACGCGACGCTGCTCCGCTGTCGCGCTTTGCCGTCCCGCGCGAGGTCGCAGCGTGCTCGTACACTACAGGTATTCGACGTTCCCGCAGACGCTGATCGCCTGACCCGAGATGTTGTGCCCCGCCGGCGAAGCGAGGAACAGCGCCATCGCTGCGATATCGTCGACGGTCACCATGCGTCGCAGAGAGATCTTGCGCAGATACTCGTCGCGCATCGCTTCGAACGTCACACCCGTCGATTCGGCTCGCGCGGCGATGACGCGGTCCATGCGCTCGCCCTGCACGACACCCGGCAGAATCGCATTGACGCGGATATTGCTCGGTCCGAGCTCGATCGCAAGCGACTTCACCAGGCCGACGATCGCCCATTTCGTCGACGAATACGGCGTGCGATACGCGTAGCCGAGTCGGCCCGCGACGGAAGAGATCGCGATAATGGCCGGCGCGTCCGAGGTTTCCTTGAGGATCGGAACGGCCTTGTTCAGGAAGTAGTACTGGCTGTTCAGGTTCGTCGAAATCGTCCGCTCCCAATCCGCGGCCGCGATGTTCTCGACTTCACCCGTTGGCCCTGCGATACCCGCATTGTTGATCAGGAGATCGAGGCCACCGAGTTTTTCGCGCGCGTCGTCGACAATAGCGTCGACTTGCTCACGCACTGCCACGTCGGCGACACCCGTATGCAATGCCGGGTTCTTCTGCTTCAATGCTTCGAGCGCCGACGGCACCACATCGCAGACATAGACGTTTGCGCCCGCCTGCAGGAACGCCTCCGCCATGGCAGCACCGATGCCCGCTCCCGCACCGGAAATCAGCACGCGAAGTCCGGGTCTGGGTTTGAGCAGTTCAAACGTATTCATGCTTCACACCATTCAGGCTAGTCAGATAAAGAAATTCCCGCCGGCGCGCTTACCAATGGACCATCGGCAAACCGGCGACGGGTGATTCGAAATACGGCACGTAGCTCTTCTTCAAGCTGCCGAGATAGACGGTCTTGAGATCCGGGCCGCCAAACGTAACGCTTGTGATCCAGGTCGCAATATTGCCGCCCGTGGCACCCATCACATCCCCGGGCACCACTTCACCCGTCGCAAACGCGGCTTCGAAGCGGGCCGTCGCATCCTTGTCGCCGTCGTCCATCAAGGTCAGCACATCACCATTCGGTTCGATCGCGACGATACGGTCCGAAAAAATCATCGCGCACCACAGGTTGCCGTAGGCATCGAATGCAATGCCGTCAATGAGTCCCACACCCAGATCACTGGGCCCGTAGGTTTCGCGCGGGCCTAACGTGCCGTCGTCCAGCACCCTGAACCGGCTGACGCGCTTGCCCGTGGTCTCCGCAACATAGAGAAATTCTTCGCGTGCATCGAGGCGCACTTCGTTCGTGAATGCGAGGCCGTCGGCCACGACGCGCGCACCGCGCTCATCGATCAGCACGATATAGCCGTCGGCGAGATTGTTGCGAATCGCATTGGGCCACGGATTGACGCACGTCGAGACCGTCACCCACAGCCGGTCCTTGCGATCCCGAAGCACGAAGTTGACCTTGCCCATCGGCTTGCCGTCGATGCGGTCGAGCAGCACGCTCAGGTCGCCCTTGCGCGTGAGCATTTCGACCTTGTCGGTGCCGATGTTTGCGATGATGACATTGCCCTGTTTGTCGAACGCCAGACCGTTCGGCAATGAACCGCTGGTCAGCCCGTCGCTCGCGCCCGGCTGTGCCGCGTCCTTCGGCAACACCAGCGTCTGTTCGCCGTTCGGTAACAGATGCACCAGACCGCCACGCGCATCCGCTGTCCAGATCGATCCGTCGCGTTCGGCGAGAATGCACTCGGGACGTTTCAGGTCCTTCCCAATGGTCTTGATGGCCGATGCGTCGACTACAAAATGCTTGAGCGGATTCATCTGTCGTCTCCATGACACCCTCGCCCGACGTCGAGAAGGGACAATTTTTTGCGTGCCGCCTGTTTCGCTGATTACGCCGCATGCACCGAATGCGTCGATTACGCGTTCAGGACCTGCGCTCGCGCATCGACACTACAGCGTCATCCCGCCAGACGCCTCGATCACGGCACCATTGATATAGCTGGCTTCGTCGCTCGCCAGAAAGGCGTAGATGTTCGCGATCTCTTCAGGCGTGCCGAGCCGACGCAAGGGTACCTGGCTTCGCATCTTGTCGAGCACTTCGTCGGGCACGGTCGACAGAATCGGCGTATCGATAAAGCCCGGTGCAATCGCGTTGACGCGGATGCCCTTCGGACCGAGTTCGCGACTCCACGTCTTCGTAAAGCCGATCACGCCAAACTTCGCAGCCGCGTAGTTCGTCTGACCGTAATTGCCATAGATACCCACCACCGAGCTTGCATTCAGGATCACGCCCGATTCCTGGCTGACCATGCAATCGACGACGGCCTGCGCTGCATGGAAGACGCCTCGCAGATTCACGTCGATCACATCATCGAACTGCTGCAGTGTCATCTTCTGAAGCCGCGCGTCGCGCGTGATGCCGGCATTGTTGACGAGGATGTCGATGCGCCCGAACTGCCTCTGCACCTGCTCGACCATCTCCGACACCGCTTCGCGATTCGCGACATCGATGGCGTACCCCGCTGCAGTCGCACCCGCATCCCGGCAAGCGTCCACCACCGCGGATACCGCCAGCGCGTTCAGATCGCACACCGCCACCACCGCGCCTTCGCGTGCGAACTTGAGTGCGGTTGCGGCACCGATGCCCTGGCCCGCCCCCGTGATGATGGCCACTTTACCTTCGAGTCTCATTGCTCTTACACCCTGGTGAATATTGACGTTGAATCAAGCGCTCAGGCCCGTGCGTTGAGCACGCGGTTGCCCGCACCGGCCGGATGATCCGCGGCTCGAATGGCCCTGGCCAGCAGCGGAACCAGACACAGCCCGAGGATCGACGCGACGACGACGACATTGAAGCCCGCGTCGCTGCGCCCTGTCATGGTCTCTGCGAGGCCGAAGAGGTAAGGCCCGACAAAGCCGCCCAGCAGTCCGACCGTGTTGATAAATGCCAACCCGGCCGCAGCCTGGATGCCCTGAAGCCGCTTCATCGCGACGTGCCAGTAAGACGGCAGAATCCCGCCAGCGAAGAAACCGGTCACGGCAAGCAAGACGATCTGCACATCCTGATTGCCGCTCGATGCCATAAACGCCAATGCGCTCGCGACCAGGCCCGCCGTCAGTACGCCGAGGAACATGCAGCCACTGGTCAGACGACGATGAATGCGCGGCAGCAGCAGCACACCAATCAGGAAGCCGATACCCACGCTGCTCGACAGCACGCCGACAAGCAGCGGCGACCTCACATGCATCTGCGCAACGATCGACGGCGTGAAGAAGTAAAGCCCGACGAACGCGACCTGATTCAGAAAGTAGATGAGCGCGATGAGCAACGTCGTCGGTCGCTTGACGGCTGCAACCCAGTCCGACGAGAACAGCTCGACGTGACCATGTGTATCGATGACCGCGTGCTTCTCGAGCGTTTGTGCCTCTTGCGTTGAGAGCCACTTTGCATCGGTCGGCCGATCCGGCAGCACGAAGAACAGCACGACGCCGTACAGGATGGTCGGCAGGCCTTCGAGCAAGAACATCCATTGCCATCCGTGCAAGCCGCCAACACCGTCGAATTGCATCAGCGAAGCGCCGAGCGGTGTTCCGAGGCTCAACGCCACAGCGGGCGCCGTATAGATCCAGCCGACCACGATCGCACGGTCTTTCGGCGCGAACCAGAGCGTGACCATATACATCAGCGCCGGAAAGAGCCCTGCTTCAGCAATGCCGAGCAGCACGCGCAGCGCGTAGAAGGACATATTGCCCTGGACGAACATCATCGCGGTCGACAACACGCCCCACGTCACGGCGATTCGCGCGATCCAGCGACGCGGCCCGAAACGGTGTGCGGCAAGGTTGCTCGGCACTTCGAGCAAGGCGTAACCGATAAAGAAAATCCCCGCGCCAAGTCCATACGCCGCGGCGCTGATACCGAGGTCGGCGGCCAGATGGATCTTGGCCAACGCGACGTTGGTGCGGTCGATAAACGACAGGAAGTAAATGGCGACCATCAGCGGAATCAACCGCATCATGGCCTTGCGTGTCGCAAGCCGATGCGCCTCGGCCATTACAGGGTCTACGGTAGTGGTACTCATGATGTCTTTGTCTCTGTTCGCACTCTGCGATGTCGTTGTTATGTGTAGCCCGTGAGGCGTTCTCACGGCGCGGCATGGCGGCCGCTTCAAATCTACGATCAACGTCATGCGTCGGATCAAGCCCTCCGGCGGAAGCGCATGACAATCGAAGCCTGCGCGCGACGATTCAATACGCCGCGCGCCGAGTTCGTTACAGCGAGACCTTGTCGCGGCCTTTCAATCCGAGCATGGCTCGCGCATCTGCCGGCGTGGCAATCTCGAACGACAGCTCTTCGAGAATCCGGCGGATCTTGCTGACTTGCTCGGCATTGCTTTTCGCCTTGACGCCCTTCGACAGATAGACACTGTCTTCGAGGCCCACGCGAACGTTGCCGCCGAAAATCGCGCCCATGGTCACGAGCGGCATCTGGTGACGGCCCGCGGCGAGAATCGAGAAGTGGTAGTTCTCGCGCCCGAACAGACGGTCTGCGGTCGAGCGCATGACCGATACGTTCTCGGGGTCGGCGCCGATACCGCCGAGAATCCCGAACACGGACTGGATAAAGAACGGCGGCTTGATCAGCCCCTGATCGATGAAATGCGCGAGGCTGTAGAGGTGGCCGACGTCATAGCATTCGAACTCAAAGCGCGTGCCGTAGTCGTCGAACTCGGTCAGGATGTTTCGGATGTCCCGGAAGGTGTTCCGGAAAATCATGTCTTCCATCCCTTCCAGATAGTCCTTTTCCCAATCGAAGCGCCAGGACGGGATCTTGGCCGCGATCGGATGCAGCGAGAAATTCATCGAGCCCATGTTCAGCGAACACATCTCGGGCTTGGCGACGCGTGCGTAGGCAAGGCGCTCGTCGAGCGTCATCCGCGTGCTGCCACCCGTCGAGATATTGATCACGGCATCGGTCTGCTGCGCGATCGCGGGCACGAACTGGCGAAACACGTCGGGAGACGGTGTCGGGCGCCCATCTTCGGGGTTGCGTGCATGCAGATGAAGAATCGCGGCGCCAGCCTCGGCGGCCTCAAGCGCTTGTGTGCGGATCTCATCAGGGGTGATCGGCAAATACTCCGACATCGAAGGCACATGGGCCGACCCCGTGACGGCACACGAAATAATGACTTTGCGATCTTTGGCGGCGCGCTCTTGCGTCGGCGCGTCTGTGATGGAACGGCTCATGCTGTCTCCGGATAGTCGTGAGCCGTCCGATCATCAGACGGACTCATCTCTTGTGCCGTCGATAGTAGTGCGATAGGCTCGCGTTTATAAGGTTATTTTCGGACAAGAGAATGTCCCATGCGGACATGGTGCGGAGGTGCAATGTCATCGAGATATCCGCTGCTTAACGAGCGCATCTACGCGCCGTACAAGATCGCCGCTTTAGTCGAGGTCCTCGCGGAGCAAGGCATCCCCGCGGAGAAGAGTCTTGACGGCAGCGGCATCGAACCCGATCAGATCTACGATGCGTCGGTCATGACGTCGGTCCGTCAGTACATGACCGTATGCCGCAATGCGATCGAACTGTCGACGGATCCGGCCACGCCGTTCAAGACGGGCTCGCGCCTGCATCTCGCCGCATATGGCATGTATGGCTATGCGCTGATGTCGTGCCTGTCGCTGCGCGACTACTTCCGCCTCGGCGTGAAATACCATCGTCTTGCGACGCCGACGCTCATCATCGAATGGACCGAATTCCCGGACCGCGCGGTCTGGACGTTTCCGAATGCGTTCGCTTCAAACCCTTCGCGTGAAGTGCAACGGTTCTTGCTCGAGCAGCAATACACGCAGCACGTCAATCACTTGCAGGATGTCGCGGGACACACCAGCCCGCCGATGCTCGCGCGGTTTTCTTATCCGGCGCCGGCGCATGCATCGATCTATTCCGAGTATCTCGGCTGTCCGTGTGAATTCGACGCCGAGCAGTGCGAGCTGGTCTACGACAGCGCGATCCTCGAGCAAAAGCCTCAGCTCGCTCACAAGCATTCCGCGGCCATGCTGCAGGAAACGTGCGACCGCCTGATCGGACAGTCGAAGACGTCGGTCGGTGCGTCGGGCGAGGTGTATCAGGTGTTGATGAGCAAGCCCGGTGAGTTTCCGGACATGGAACGCGTCGCGGCGACGCTGAAGATGACGAGTCGTACGCTACGGCGCCGGCTCGAGTCGGAGGGAACGTCGTTCCTCGCGATCCTCGACGATGTCCGGTCGTCTCTCGCGATGGAGTATCTGAGAACGACCAAGTTGACGACCGAGGACGTCGCGATGTTGCTGGGTTTCAGCGACACCGCCAACTTCCGTCGCGCATTGAAGCGCTGGACGGGGAAGGCGGCGACGGAGATCAGGGAGCAGTAGCGTTACAGCCCTTCAGGGCTGCGGCGCCACGGGCACGCCGGAATCTCGGCCTGCGGCAGGCGCGAGTCGGGCAACTCGAGTTCAATAACCGACTGCCGTTCGCAGGCCTTGTCCAAACGATGCACGCTGTGCCGAAGTCTGCGCGGCGCCCGAACCGGGGTTCGAGACGCGGAAGGTGTTGACCGCATCACGCAATTCATTTGCCTGCTCCTCAAGCGATTTGGCAGCCGCGGCGGCTTGTTCGACCATCGCGGCGTTCTGCTGGACAGCTTCGTCCATATGGGTGATGGCGAGATTCACTTGCCCGATTCCGGTGCTCTGCTCTTCAGAGGCGGCGGAGATCTCGCCCATGATGTCGGTCACGCGGCGCACGGCTTGCACGACCGACTCCATCGTCGTGCCCGCCTGCTCGACGAGCGATTCACCGTCGTGCACTTGCTGAACCGAGTTTTCGATCAGCGACTTGATTTCCTTCGCGGCATCGCCACTGCGGCGAGCCAGTGAACGCACTTCGCTTGCGACGACCGCGAAACCGCGGCCTTCTTCGCCGGCACGCGCAGCTTCCACAGCGGCATTCAGCGCGAGGATGTTCGTCTGGAATGCGATGCCTTCGATCACGCCGATGATGTCGACGATCTTCTTCGAGCTCGCCGAGATGTTGTGCATCGTGTCGACGACCTGTCGCACCACCGTGCCGCCTTCGAGTGCAATGTCGGAGGCGTTGGCTGCCATCTGGCTCGCCTGGCGCGCGTTGTCGGCGTTCTGTTTGACCGTCGCGGTCAGCTCCTCCATGCTCGACGCGGTTTCCTCGAGCGAAGCCGCTTGTTGCTCGGTGCGGCCCGACAGATCGTCGTTGGCTGCTGCGATTTCCTGCGACGCAACCGTGATCGCGTCCGTGCCCATACGAATGCGTGAAATCGTCGATGCGAGCGTCTGCTGCATGCGGCTCATCGAGAAGAGCATCGAATGCTCGTCGCTGCCGTTGAGCGCCACGGTGCCCGTCAGGTCGCCGCCCGCAATCGTTTCAGCGATCTGGCCGGCATAGTCCGGTTCGCCGCCCAGGCTACGCCGCACGCTGCGAATGATCAGCATCATGGCGACGGTGATCACGCCGCCGATCACGAGGACCGTCAGCAGGTACTGCACGAGCATGGAGTAGAACGCGGCGCTGACGTCGTTCAGATAGAGACCGGATTCGATGTACCAGTCCCACGGCTTGAATTGCTTGACGAAGGTGACTTTGGGCGCGGGCACCGTGCTGTTGGGCAGGCGGCCGACGTAATCGACGTAGCCTTCGCCGTGGGTCTGGGCGACCTGCACCATTTCGACAAACAGCACCTTGCCCGAGGCGTCCTTATAGGCGCTGACGTCCTTATGCCGGAGATCGGCGAGCGTCGGATGCATCAGGACCGTCGGATGCGAGTCGGTAATAATGAAGTAACCGTTCCCGCTGAAGCGCATGACGCTCAGGCGCTCCATGGCTTGCTTCTGCGCCTCGTCGACGCTGAGTTCATGGCGTTCGGCGCGGCCCGCGTAATCGGCGACCACGCCGTATCCGCTTTCGACCACTTGCTTGATCGCCGCCTTGCGCTCGTCCAGCATGGTCGAACGAGACTGGAATGCGGCCCAGCTCCCCAACACGATCAGCCCGACCCACATGACTGCCAAAGCTGACCACAGCTTTGCATTCAGACTCAACCGATTCAATTCAGTCCCCTTCGCCAGCGTTCCGCGAACGCTTAATACGCTTATTTCACTTCGGCTTTCGTCTGCCTTCACCTGGTGTAACGGCGTGCACAAGCGACGGCTTTAGAGAAAGCTCCGTGAATTTTTAGCGACTCTGACTGAGGAATGGACCCGGCAAGCGTATAGGCCGCGGCTAATGCGGCTCGCTTGCAAATCGATAGGGATAAATGCTTAGGGAATGATGCAACGCACAGGCGAAGAAGACGACGTCGGTTACGACTCGCCGCGCGCCGCGATCAGTCGGCGCACGATGTCGACAAGCGCGTCCATGGACACGGGCTTGCGCAGGAACACCGCGTTGGGATGCGGCACGGAAGGTTCGTGCCACGCTGCACTGGCCAGGATCAACGGGATCACGGCCAACGCGGGGTCTTTAGCCAGCATCCTGCACAGCTCGAGGCCGTCCATCACCGGCATCATCCAGTCGGTGATGATGAGGTCGGGCGGCGTGCTGCGCGCGATCTCGAGTCCGATTTTTCCGTTCGGCGCGGTCAGCACCGTAAAGCCTTCGAGCTGAAGCACCATTTGCCACGTGGTCAGGATGTCGAACTCATCGTCGACCACAAGGATCACTTTCATTGCGAGTGTCCCGGCGGCGCCGTCACGACGGCAACGCTTTGACCCGAGAGCAGCCCGCTGACGCCGACAAAACTGTCGGTCACCCTGAGGCCGGACGAGTCGATCGTCAGCGCCCGAATCGACGGATCGTGTGCGCTTTCGCGCAGCTTGATCACCGAAATCAGCCGCTGCATGCGCGCGCCCGCTTCGACATAGCGCATCAGCACGATGTTTTCCGTCATGGCCGATGCACGCAGCGGATTCGATTGAATCGACTCGGCCCACAACGGCAGTTCTTCGGTCATCAACGTCGTGACGCCGGCTTCACGTAACCGGTGCGTGAGCGCGTTGAGGAACAACCCAATCCGGTCGGAGCGCAATGCGGAGTCGCGAAACGCTTCGACGCCATCGATCACGAGTCTCGATGCCTTGACGTTGACGACGGTGTTCAGCAACTGATCGGCGAGTTCGTCGATCGCCTGCTCGATCGCGGGGTGCCATTGCACGATAAATCGCCCGTCGGCCATCGCTTCGTTCAAGTCGATGCCGACCGATTCGGCTTTGCCGAGCAAACGTCCCGGTGATTCGTAGAAACCGAAATACACGCACTTTTCGCCCTTGCGCACGCCGGCTTCCATAAACTTGAGCGCGAGCAGCGTCTTGCCGATCCCTGACGGCCCGAGCAATGTCGTCGTCGAGCCGCGCACCAGGCCGCCGCCGAGCATCTCGTCGAAACCAGGTACCGCGAAACCGGAACGCGTCTTGAGGTCGGGCAGGCCCGGCGGATCGGTTTCCATCGACTCGATCCGCGGAAACGCGACGAGGCCGTGATCGGTGATCTTGAAGAAGTGCTTGCCGAGAAGGTGATTGCGCGAACGCAACTTGTGCACTTCAACTTCACGCGAACGCCGCATGCCGACACTGATCCGGTTGAGTTCGATCAGCCCGTCGACCAGTGTGTGTTCGGGGCGCGGCTCATTGCCCGAGAGCGGTGCGAGCAGCAGTGTCGTGCAGTTCGCCGCAGTGACCAGCGCATTGAGTTCGTGGATGAACTGCGAGAGTTGCAGATCGGTCGAGCTGAATTCGCGCGCGCTTCGGAACCCATCGACCACGAGCAGTGCGGGACGGTGCGCGCGCAGCGTGGTGGCGATCACACGCAGAAAGCCATTCAGGCCCGCGGTCATCAGCTCGTGGTAGCCGCTCACGAACAAAAGTTGGTCAGAAATCGCGCGCTCGTCGTAAAACGACAGCGGCTTCAGATGCGCGAGTAATTTCGAATGCGATTCGGCGATCAGCGTCATGTAAAGCACGCGCTCGCCCTTCTTGATCCGGTGAAATGCGATCTGGCTCGACAGAATGGTTTTGCCGGCGCCGGCCATGCCCTCGATCAGATACAGGCCTCCGGCGACGAGCCCGCCGCCGAGGATGTCATCGAGACCCTTCACGCCCGTCGTTATCGGGCCAGGAGAGGTTTCCGCACCGTCGTTTGTCATGATTGTGTGTTCGGTCGTTCAGGCTCGAATCGCGCGGCAACGTGTGGCGCGATCGTTCGGGACACTGGCTCCGTCCGCCCTCGCCGCCCATGCGCCCGGGCCATCGTTTGTCAGCAAGTCAATCCGGCCGGAGTATAGCTGCAAGCAAGATTCGCACGAAGCGCCCGATCCGACGCACATCGGCCCGCGTCGGGGCTCAGCGGGCCGAGTGCAATCGCATCGCATACAGTTCCGGTTCAAGATTGCCACGTTTTGCAGAAGTTACGTGCGCACATGTCGGGCGGTACGCTCACGCTGCCCGGATCATTTTTCCTGCGGTCCGATACAGCTCCGCAATGCGTGCTCGACGAGATGCTCGAGTTCGACAAGCGCGGCATCGCGATTCTCAAATCCTTCATCGCCGTTGATCGCGACCGCGGCCTTCATCAAGTGCTGGACCACGCCTGCGCGCGCGTCTGCCTGTACGGCGGTCTGGCCCGGTGCAAACGCCAGCAGCACCGCTCCGATTTCCGCACGGATACGCCCGCGGATGCCGCCCGAGCCCGGCACCACGCTGCCATAGCCTTCCGACAGCATCGCGAAAGCAGGATGCTCGCCGCGGAACCGGATAAAAGTCCGCGTGAGTCTTGCTGCAAAGCCGGCGATCGCCGAGCCTTCCAGCTCCGATGCCTCGTTGCGCAACTGGTGCAGACGCTCCATCAACGCCTCGACGTAGCGCTGAAGCAGCGCCTGTGCAATTTCATCCTTGGTCGGGAAAAACTGATAGAGCGAGCCGATCGACGACCCGGCGCGCGCGGCAATCGCCGTCATGGTGGCTGCGTCGTAGCCCTTCTCCGCAAACACCTGCCCTGCGGCTTCGAGCAAGGCGGCCACGCGCGCGCGCCCGCGCTCGCGCTGCGGCGCCTTGGCGCGCGCCGGTGTGCCGACCTCGATCGTGTCACTTGCATTTTGTGAGGACATGCTCATATACTCCAATACGAGGCCACCCTCATATTAATACGTGCTGCGTGCTGTTTTTCGTGCCGCTTTATTTGCCGCCCCTTCCGGGGCAAAGGTCCATCTTTATGCAAAACCTCGATCCTCGCACAACAGCGCTCGTTCTGATCGACCTTCAGAAAGGCATTCTGCCGTTCGCGAAAGGCCCGCGCTCCGGACAGGAAGTCGTCGACGCCTCGGCCCGCCTCGCAAAACGGTTTCGCGAACTCGGCGGCCTCGTCGTACTCGTACGCGTGGGCTGGCATGACGACTATGCGGATTCGCTGCGTCAGCCGGCCGATCAGCCGACGCACCTGAAGCCCGGCATGCTGCCCGAGAACTGGCTCGAGTTCGCGGACGGTCTCGACGTGAGCCCGAAGGACATTCAGATCGTCAAGCGCCAATGGAACGCGTTCTTCGGCACGGAACTCGATCTGCAACTGCGCCGCCGCGGCATCAAGACCATCGTGCTCGGCGGTATTTCGACCAATATCGGCGTGGAATCGACCTCGCGCTCGGCCTATGAGCTTGGCTACGATCAGGTGCTCGTCGAGGACGCCATGTCCGCGGGGGCGACCGACCATCACGAGGCATCGGTGAAGTTCATCTTCCCGCGCGTCGGCTTCGTGCGAAACACCGACGAAGTCATTGCGGCGCTCGGCGCATAAAGCCGACGCGAGTGCGCGGCTGGGGCGGAAACCTGTGAGGCCAATCCGCCAGCCGCTTCAGCAACGGTCCCGGCCACGCCCCGAGTAGCGACCGGGGCGATCACGCTGCGTGGTCTACTGATTCGCTCGGGTCCGAATGAATCCCCTAACGCAGGAGGCGTCCCGGCATCATCGGGCGCGGTAGCATAAGCGTCCCATCTTCGATGAGGCGACCGCGCCGATGATCACCGTCCACCACCTGAACAATTCGCGCTCGCAGCGCGTGCTCTGGCTGCTCGAGGAACTGGGCCTAGAGTACGACATCCAGCGCTACCAGCGTGACCCGAAAACGATGCTCGCGCCCAAGGAACTCCGCGCCGTGCATCCGCTTGGCAAGTCACCCGTGATCACCGACAACGGCCTGACCATCGCGGAATCGGGTGCGATCATCGAGTACCTGGTGGATACCTACGGCAATGGCCGCTTCGTCGCTGAGCGCGGCACGCCCGCCTATCTGAAGCAACGCTACTGGCTGCACTATGCCGAAGGCTCGGCGATGCCGGTGCTGTTGCTCAAACTCGTCGCGGCCCGTATCGGCGCCACACCGATGCCGTTCTTCGCGCGCCCCATTGCCCGGAAGATTTCGTCCGGCCTGCAAGGTGGATACATCGATCCGCAACTCGAAACCCACCTTAAATACATTGAAGGTGAACTCGCTGCCACCGGTTGGTTCGCAGGGAACGACTTCACGATTGCCGACGTGCAGATGAGCTTCCCGCTCGAGGCTGCCGCCGCGCGTGGCGGAATGGGATCGCGATTTCCGGCGATCGGCGCCTTTCTCGAACGCATTCATTCGCGCCCTGCCTATGGTCGCGCCCTTGAAAGGGGCGGCGAATACGCACTGCTGCGTTGAATACCCGTGCGCCTTTGCGCGCCGGCGTACTCGCGCGCTGTGGGGGGCGCGTCGAAGCGCCGCTGCTTCGGCTTGCCCGTCCGCAGCAATGCGGACGCGGCAGCCGACACACTGAGCTAGCCTCCCTAAAGGCCCACGCGTCCACATGGCAAAGCGATTTGCACGCGAAGTGAGTTACGATCGGTGCGCAACGAAAGGAGGAACCGCGTGGATCGTCTCCAAGCCATGCAAATCTTTGCACGCGTCGCCGAACAAGGCAGTTTCACGCGAGTGGCCGAACAAATGCGGCTGCCGCGGCCCACGGTCACTCACGCTGTCCAGTATCTCGAGTCGCGCATGCACGTGCGGCTGCTTCAGCGCACGACACGCAAAGTCACCTTGACGGAAGAAGGCGCCGCTTTTTACGAGCGCTGCCTTCGCATTCTCGGCGAGCTCGACGACGCCGAAGCGATGTTCTCCGAAATCTCGGCCGTGCCCCGCGGCACGATTCGCTTCGAGCTGCCCGAGCGCATCGCGCATCGGGTGGTGGTCCCCGCCCTGCCCGCGTTTATGGCGCAGTATCCGGACCTCCGCATCGTGCTCAGCGCATCGGATCGGGTCGCCAACCTCATCGACGAGGGGATCGATTGTGTCGTGCGCGTGGGCGAACTGGTGGACTCAAGTCTCGTTGCGCGGCGCATCTGCACGTGGCCGCAGATCGTTGTGGCCTCTCCTTCTTATATCGAGGAGCACGGTGCGCCCGAGACCATCGAAGATCTTGCCGAACACGTCGCTGTCGGCTTCTTTTCGAGCCGCACCGGACGCGACTTCGACTGGGAATTCATCCAGGACGACAAGGTGCGCCTCGTCAAGATGCGCAGCAATGTGTCGGTCAACAGCGCGGAATCCTATCTGCAATGCTGTCGGCAGGGCCTCGGGCTGATTCAGTTTCCGAACACCGGCATCGTCGACCTGGTCGGTACGGGCGAACTCGTGCAGGTGCTCGAGGATGTCGAAGCCCCCGCCACGCCCGTCTCGTTGCTGTATCCGCACGGCCGGCATCTGCCGCCGCGTGTACGCGTATTCGCCGAGTGGGTTCGCGAACTCATTGCCGAGCGGAAATAGCGGCGATTGCGTTCCCGACAACGTCGCCGGTTTCATTGTCGGTTGCATAGCGGTCGTCGTGCCGAATAGCGCTTCCAGCAGGCTGGCCAATCGTATGCCCGCCCGTGTCAGTTGCTTCGCCACAGCGACCTCCGCGCGCATCACGTCCCGCTTGCGAAGGCGATACGTGACGCGATGTGGATGCTCGTCTTCTTGAAGAGAGCCCGCCTCGTTCGACCTCGCGGTTGAGCCAGGGTCCATGCCTGTGCCTGTGCTCTGGTTCGAGCTTGCACCCGACCGCGCTCGCCCGGGACGTCGAGGTCGCACGGGCCGCAAAGGTCGATAGGCATAGGTACGCGCCATCTCGTACGACTCTCGCGCCCATGATTCGGGATCGAATCGCGTGAGCAAAGCGGGCTCGCTGCTTTGCTGAGCGGCGGCATCGATATCCTCAAGCAACGCATCGGCGATCGCATGCGCCATCGCCGTTCGATCTCTGGGCACCTGATGTTCCCCGAGCGCCCGACCCAGCCGCTCGACCAGCGTCGTGTCCCACAGATGATGAAGCGATTGCGTTCGGGCGCGACCGTGCCCTCTTGCAGGCGACACGTTAGGCGGGAGCGACGGGAGCGACACATGCGTGTCGTTGCCACCCGCGTCATGATCGGTGATCGCGTGCATCGGCTGATGAATATCGCCGACCAGATGCAGCACGAACTGCAACGCGCGCAGTCGCTCCTGTTGCGGCGTCGACGCGTTGGCCAACACCTCGCGAAACTGAATCAGCTTGTCGACGATGCACATCGAATCCGGACCCAACGATGCGGGCATCGCCGGATCAGGAGGCTGACGCCCGAAACAGGCCTTCCTGATGTCGGGGCTGCGTCGATCGAGATCGACGAAGTGCCATTGCCGCGTCACGCGATGCACATCACCCGCCGCGTCGACGTGTGTGTACGCATCACGGTAACGGTCAGCCCATGAGGCCTGGTCACCCATGTCGAGCGGATCCGCGAGCCCGCTTCGATCCGTTGCGAGCCACTGTGTCACACGCTGATGCGCTTCGGGCGAAAGGCGTGCTTCGGCGATGTAGGCAATCACGGCATGACCGGTCCAACCCCATGCGGATGCGGACAGGGGCATGGCGGCCGCCGAAACGAAGACAAGGGCCGAAACCAGCGCAACAACCATCGACCGGCGCCGCCCAAGAACCCGCTCAAGCATCCACTTGGGAACCCGCGCGGATCCCTTGTCGGCCATCGCGGTCGCCCGATCCTCATCGTCGCACCGATTGCACGATCCTCCAACGCGCAAGCGCGCAGCCCTGGCGCGCAAGCAGACCCCTTCAAGGCATGACGCACTGGCCACGAGTGGCTCCTGACTAAGAAGCAAACTCGATGTTATCGACCGAACCACTTTCGCGCTTGATGATTCCGATCCACTTGCGGCGAGCGTGCGCCGCGTTGACCTTAATCGGGGAATGGAGATCGGGAGACGTACATTTCAGAGCGATTGACCCCTGCATCAACCGTGGCAAAAGACCTCATCCCGCAACGGGGATTGTGGCCATACCAAGCCCCCGAATAAGACGTAAGCCCTTGGCGTAATTAGGATTTATTGAAAACATCGAAGAGCCGGAGATCGATCGTGCCCGACTCTGTTGCGAATTCCTGAACAGTGATTACCAGTTTCAGGCATTTATCAAAGTGGGGCTCGCGCGAGACAATCCGTGCCATAGATCAAAATCAATATCAATAGGGTCTCGCCATGAACGCCTCACTTTACTGTCCACTAGCTCCCCCGGCCACTTCGCCCGCCAAGGGCAAGGACCAATCCGACGCGCCGCGCAAGCAACGCGAACCGAAGCTCGAACCGGAACATCACGCCGCCGTCCATTCGCATGGCCCGGTGCCGACGCGTCTGATGCTCGCCGTGACCGCGACGTTGATGGTCGCCTTCCTCGGCATCGTCAGCGCGATCATGCTGGATGACGCGGTCAAGGGTTCGTCGTTCTCGACGGAACCTGCAGGTGTATCGACGGATGCAGCGCTGCCGGCTGCCGAAGCAATCGCCAACTGGATCGACACCGACCCGGTCGCGCAAAACGCGACGCGTGCGGTGCTCGTGACGTATTCGCACTGATCTGTACGAACGCGCACAATGCCTCGCATGCGTACGCTTGCTGAACTGAGCCTGACCTGCATGACTTCGCCGCCTGACCTTCCGTCACGCGCACTTTCGTTGCACCCGTTGTTGCCCAGTCTGATTGCCCTGACCACGCGTTGAGCGTGAGCCAGGCCGAGCCCATGCGGACCCCGGCCAGGCGCATCTGAAGCAAATTCAAAGCAAAGGTACGGATACCGGCGAGATCTTCCAGATCTTGGTGGCGTAGTCTTCGATCGAACGATCCGACGAGAACTTACCCGAGCGCGCGACGTTGAGCACGGACATGCGTGTCCATCGTGCGACGTCCCGGTAGGCTTCATCGACTTCGAGCTGACACGCCGAATACGACGCATAGTCTGCCGCGAGCATGTACGGATCGTGCCAGACGAGGCTGTCGACGATGGGCTTGAACAGCTCGGTGTCGCCGCGCGAGAACAAGCCGTTGCGAATCAGTTCAACGACGGCATAGAGCTCCGGATTGGCGTCGATCACGTCCCGCGCGACATAGCCTGCGCGGCGGCGTGCGTCGACCTCCGCAGCCGTCATACCGAACGTGAAGAAGTTCTCCGAACCGACTTCCTCGCAGATCTCGATGTTCGCGCCGTCCATCGTGCCGATCGTCAGCGCACCGTTCATCGCGAACTTCATATTGCCGGTGCCCGACGCTTCCTTGCCGGCCAGCGAGATCTGCTCCGAAAGGTCCGCGCCCGGATAGATGCGCTGACCCGTCGTCACGCTGAAGTTCGGCATGAACACAACCTTGAGCCGGCCTCGCACCTCAGGATCGTTGTTGATCACGTCGCCCACCGCCGTGATCATCTTGATCATCAGCTTGGCCATGAAATACCCCGGCGCGGCCTTGCCACTGAAGATGAACGTACGCGGCAGGATATCGGCACCGGGGTTCGACTTGAGCCGGTGATACATCGCGATGATCTGCAAAACTGCCAGATGCTGGCGCTTGTATTCGTGGATGCGCTTGACCTGCACATCGAACATCGAGTCCGGGTTCACTTCGATGCCCGTGCGCTTGCCGATCAACTCGGCGAGCTGGGTCTTGTTGGACCGTTTGATCTCGCGCCAGCGCGCACAGAATGCCGGATCCTCCGCGTAGCGCTCGAGCTCGCGCAAACCATCGAGGTCGCGAATCCATGCATCACCAATCGTGTCGTGCAGCAACTCCGTCATGCGCGGGTTGGACAAGGCGATCCAGCGGCGCGGTGTCACGCCATTGGTCACCGAATGAAACTTGTTCGGCCACAACGCGTAGAAGTCGGCGAGCACATCCTGCTTGAGCAGGTCCGAGTGCAGCGTCGCCACGCCATTGATCGCGTAGCTGCCCACGCTGGCCAGATGGGCCATGCGCACATAGCGCTCGCCGCTTTCATCGATCAGCGAGAGGGCTCGCACCTTTGCATCGTCACCGAGGAACGCGACGCGCACGTCGTGAAGGAAGCGGTCGTTGATCTCGAAGATGATGTCGAGGTGACGCGGCAACACGCGGCGGAACAACTCGAGCGGCCAGCGCTCGAGTGCTTCGGGCAACAGCGTGTGATTGGTGTAGCCGAACGTGCGTGTGGTGATCGCCCACGCCTCGTCCCACGGCATGACGTATTCGTCGACAAGGATACGCATGAGCTCGGCCACACCGATGGCCGGATGCGTATCGTTGAGCTGTACCGCGAACTTCTCGTGGAAGCGATCGATCGAGATGCCCTGCCCGCTGAGAATGCGGAACATGTCCTGCAGCGAGCAAGCCACAAAGAAGTATTGCTGCTCGAGGCGCAGTTCCTTGCCTTGCGGTGTCTCGTCGTTCGGATAGAGGATCTTCGACAGATTCTCCGACGTGACCTTCTTGTTGACGGCGCCCATATAGTCGCCGCGATTGAACACTTCGAAGTCGAACGACTGCGTCGCCTCCGCGCTCCAGAGCCGCAAGGTGTTGGCCGTGTTGACGCGATAGCCGAGTATCGGTGAATCGAACGGCACGCCGACCACCGTCTTGGCCGGCACCCAGCGCACGCGAAGACGATCCTCTGCATCGGTGTACGTTTCCGTATAACCACCGATCTTCACTTCGACCGACCACTCCGGACGCCGGATCTCCCACGGGTTGCCGTAGCGCAGCCAGTTATCGGTATTCTCGACCTGCCATCCATCGCGCAGCGTCTGGTAAAAGATACCGTGCTCGTAACGGATCCCGTACCCAAGCGCAGGTAACTCGAGCGCCGCCAGCGAATCGATAAAGCATGCGGCCAGACGACCCAGGCCACCGTTGCCGAGACCGGGTTCGGCCTCCTGCTCGAGCAGTTCATCGAGATCGAGGCCGAGTTCGGCGACTGCCTGGCGGATTTCGTCGAAGATGCCGAGGTTGATCAGGTTGTTGCCCAGCGACGGTCCCATGAGGAACTCGGCTGACAAATAGCTGACCGTTCGCGATGCATTCTCGGTGTAGGCCGAGGCGGTGCTCACCCAGCGATACAGCAGACGGTCTCGCACCGTGTACGACAGCGCGAGGTAGTAGTCCATCTGCGTGGCGACCTGCAGGAATTTGCCCTGTGTATAGAACAGGTTATCGAGGAACGCGCGCTTGAATGAATCCTTGCTCAGCGACGTTCTATCGTTCTCACTCGTATGCGCGAGGTCTGCCGACAATTCGGTAGGGCTCATCAAGTAGCTCCTGCGAAGTGGGGGGACTGTGACCGGACACAGGGTCTGCCGGCACGAGACGCCTATCGTAGCGCGTCATATTCCGTAACGTCGAATTTCATCGTCAAGCAGCACGGTTCGGGCCGGGAATCGTAATTGCTTGTTCAAGCTGGCTTATTTCGTCAAAGCGTCAATCAAGAGTGCAACACTTGTAACGCCCGTCAACGTGAGAGTCCGCTCACGCGTCAAACGGCGCAAGGGGCGGAGATTATTTTCAGCCCCCGACGGTTCGGCGCGAATGGTGAGCCGGGTGTCGCAACCCCTGCATATGCGTGCAGGAATTGCATCCCCCGGCCGGCAGTTTCCAGTCGCGTCACGCACGTTGAAGCGCGGCGATGCCGCCGGCACCGGACGCAACAACTGCAACTCTTGAAGACCATCCAAGAAGGAGAATCCATGAAACTGGTACTCGCAACTCTCGCCGCCGCATCATCCCTCGCCTTTGCATCGGGCGCATTCGCTCAAACAGCGGCGAGTGCACCGGCTGCAGCTTCGGGCGCACCGGCGGCCACCGCCGCCAAGATCGCCAAGTTCGATCAAAAGGCCGACAAGCACATTGAGGACCGGATCAAGGAACTGCATACGAAGCTCCAGATTACGCCTGCGCAAGAAGATCTGTGGGGCAAGGTCGCCGACACGATGCGCTCGACATCGCAACATATGCGCGAACTCTATGAACAGCGTATGGCACAGACCGACAAGTTCAATGCGGTCGATGACCTCAAGTCGTACGCCGACCTGGCACAAGCTCACGCCGATAGCGTGAAGAGCGTCGAGACGGCATTCGAGCCGCTGTACGCCGCCCTGTCGGATACGCAAAAGAAGGCAGCGGATGAAGCCTTCCATCACACGGGTGAGCATGGCATGGGCAAGCCGGCCAAGCATCCGATGAAGCCGAAGGCCGCGCCGGCCGAGGCTGCTTCGGGCGCCGCGAAGGCTCAATAAGGCGGCACGCCTGTTGAGCGTTTCGGTGGCTCGCGGTCACGACATCCGTAAGGGAGATTGAATATGAAGAAGTGGATAGTGCTCAGTGCGCTTGGCATTGCGGCTGCCGGGGCAAGCCTGGCCGCATCGGCGCACGTTGACCTCAACATCGGCATCGGCTTGCCGGGTGTCGTGGCGGCCCCGCCGCCGGTGGTGTACCAGCCGGCGTATGCACCGCCGCCCCCGGTGGTCTACTACGGTGGCGACCGCTGGCACAACCCGCCGCCGCGCGACTGGCACCACGATCATTGGGATCATGGCCATGACCACGGTCACTGGGACCACGATCGGCACTAAGCTGTGGTTAAGTCGTGGTTAAGTAGTGATTAAGTCGTGAAGCAGGCGGAGGTATGTACCTCCGCCTGTTACGTATCACCGCGATGACATGCAGCACATGCGGCCCCTCGCGTGTCGCGACGCCTCTCAAGCTGTGGCGTCCCACGCGCACTCCTCCAGACACATCGTCCCGCCACCCGCGCCTGCCGGCGGCAACCGTATGTCTTCAGTCAATCAGGTGGTTGGCGCGTGAGAGTTCGGTCAGCTCGAACACGGACCCCGCTTCGAGCTTCTTCATCAGCCGCATCTTGTAAGTGCTGACGGTCTTGTCGCTGATCAGCAAGCGATCGGCAATATCCTTGTTGTTGAATCCCCTCGACACGTACCGAAGCACCTCGAGTTCGCGCTGCGACAAATCCCGCAGCCTGAGATCCTTGTCGCTGAGCCGGTACTCGTAGATGCACTGCGAGAAACACTGGTAGCCCGAAATCACGATGCGCATCGAGGTCAGCACCTCTTTCACGTCGCGCAGCTTGCTCACGAAACCATTGGCGCCTGCGGCACGCACGCGCGTGCCCATCACGCGTTCGTCCTTCGCCGACAGCACAAGGATCGGCAAGCGGCTCCCCTGGGATCGTAAGCGCTCGAGCACCGACAGCCCGTCGAGTTTCGGCAATTCAAGATCAAGCACCATCATGTCGGGTCGACACCGCGCGATCAGCCGCAGCGCTTCTTCGCCATCGGGAGCCTGCCCGACGACTTCGAACTCCCCGCTGCGCTCGAACTCGCATTCGAGCGTCATCCGAATGATCGGATGGTCATCGACGACGATGACTCTCTTTTTCTTCGTGGCATTCATGGCGTTAAGCGTCCTATAGCGTGTCCGATGGTGATGTCACCTCGCGTCCCGCGCGGGCTGACGCACTCTTGCCTCCGCTGCGGCGGTCCTTTGGGCAGTGGATCGGCCAATTCCTATGACTTAAAGCAGCACGATTTTTTGCTCCGCCCGACATGACGCAAAAAAGAGAGAACACCTCGACAACGCTCGGGCGAGTCCGATTACTCGGCGCGACATTTCCTAATTCGCGCTCAGTCAAATGCCACGCGCCTCAGACTCGCCTGATTCCGGCGTATCGGCTTGCTTAAATAGGTGATGGGATGAAGTCGGCGGTCGGGGAAGGTGTCCGTGCGCGCCACGGAAGGGGTTGAACAAGCGGGATGTTGATATTGCGCCACGCTCCCTGCCGCAATGCAGCATTCATGCAGCAAACGTTTAACTCATCCCGTAGAATCGCAGGCGATGCGCGCATTTCCGCGCGTCCGGCCAATCATCCGCTCGCCGGCGGGGCCGCCTTCCCTGTTTGCTGCCATGCCCCTCGCCCTGATCGCCCTCGCCATCGCCGCCTTTGGCGTCGGCACGTCTGAATTCGTCATCATGGGGCTGCTGCCCGATGTCGCTCAAAATCTGGGCGTCTCGATTCCGTCGGCCGGAATGCTCGTGACCGGGTATGCGCTCGGCGTCACGATCGGAGCGCCGATCGTCGCGATGGCAACGGCAAACGTGGCGCGCAAGCGCGCGCTGATGGGTCTGATCACGCTGTTCATCTTTGGCAATGCGCTCTGCGCGATCGCGCCGAACTACACGATCCTGATGCTCGCGCGCATCGTCACTGCTTTCGGACACGGTGCTTTCTTCGGTATCGGCTCGGTCGTCGCGGCGAGCCTCGTCGCACCGAACAAGCGCGCGCAGGCGGTTGCGCTGATGTTCACCGGCCTGACGCTGGCCAACGTGCTCGGCGTGCCACTCGGCACGGCACTGGGGCAATACGCGGGCTGGCGCGCGCCGTTCTGGGTGGTCAGCGTCATCGCGCTGCTCGCCGCGGCGGCCGTCGCGTTCTGGGTGCCGTCGAACATCGAGATGCAGCGCACGAGTCTCAAACGCGAATTCCGGGTGCTGCGCGACCCGCAAGTGCTGATGGTCCTCGGCGGGAGCGCGCTGGCTTCCGCGAGTCTCTTCTCGGTGTTCACGTACATCACGCCGATCCTCGAAGATATTGCAGGCCTGACACCGCATGCGGTGACGCTCGCCCTGCTTACCTTCGGCCTCGGGCTGACCGCGGGCAGCACGCTCGGCGGTCGGCTCGCCGACTGGCGCCTGATGCCGTCGCTGCTCGCGTTCCTCGGCGCGCTCGCGGTCGTGCTCGTGGTCTTCACCGTGACGATGCACGAACCCCTGTCCGCCGTGGTCACGCTGCTCGTCTGGGGCATGTTCGGCTTTGCCATCGTGCCGCCGCTTCAGCTGCGTGTAGTCGACAAGGCCAACGACGCACCGAACCTCGCCGCCACGCTCAACCAGGGCGCGTTCAACCTCGGCAATGCGACCGGCGCGTGGCTCGGCGGCGCGGCCATCACGGCCGGCGTCTCGCTGACGTCCCTGCCATGGGTCGGCGTCGTCTGCGTGCTGCTCTCGCTCGGCGTCATGGGCACGTCGGCGTGGATGGAACGTCGCGGCACCGCCGTCGCACCGTCAAGCGCGTCGTAACAGCGGCGCCTGCAGCAGCCGACGACTACCGGGTATCGCGTCGCCCATCGCCAGCGCGCGACGCGCCCCGTCGGCCCCGCATCACTGACACACCGGTTGGCTGAATCCGACACCTCTGTCAGCCGCGTGTCGTCATCCACGTATACCCTTAAACAGCCCCCATTTGTATTTGACGCCTTCTTGCTGCATTGCGATTGGGGATAACGTGGCCCCTTGCGCATCGCAGCCGCCGTCATGAGCTTCGCGGGTGGCGGCATCGATGCATATTCGTAAAAAGTTGCGGCACACAACGGCGGCGCTGCTAGGATAGGTCCCCTTTGCACGTCCGTTCCGCACGCCCGTTCGTGCCCTGATCGCGCTCCATGACCATTCATTCCACCAGCGAGCTGCTTGAGCTTGCCGCATCCCATCCGCAACTCGCCGGCGCCCTGCATGCGGGCGAGAACGGGAGCGTCGAAGCGAGCGCGCAGGGCGTCGAGCTGAGCAGCGAGTACCTCGCGATCTACGACCTGGCCTCGTACGCGTCGTCGGGCGCGCCGGCCATGTCGGGTGTCGGAGAGTTCGGCGACGAGGTCGGCTTTGAGGCGAAGCTCAAGGCGCGCGACTCGGCGACGGGTCAAATCCTGTCGCTGCCCGACCTGTTCGCCACGATCCGCGACGACCAGCAACTGGTTTCGCTGGACCGTCTGGCCCGCGCGCTTCACGCGATCAATTTCTTTGGACAGCACCGCAACGGCCTGCTGTTCCTCAACGTCCACGAGCGCCTGCTCAAGAGCGTGCGCTATGACCACGGACGGTATTTCTCGCTGGTGTTGCTCTCGTTCGGTTTAAACCCCGGACGCATCGTGATCGAGATTCCCGAAGCGGCATCGGCGCACAAGACCTTCCTCGGCTATCTGACCAAGAGCTATCAAAGCTATGGCTTCAAGGTCGCCGGCAATCTCTCGAATGCCGGGCAGATTCTTTCCGCCGCCGAGAGCCGGCTCGATTTCGTGAAGATCGATACGTCCGCGGCCATTCGCGATTCGATGGTCAAGCCGCTCGTCGGCTATGCGAACCGGCTCAAGGTGCCGCTGATCTTCAAGCGTATCCGGGATGAAGCCCAATTCAGGCTGCTGCGCCAGTACGACGTGCGCTACGTCGAGGGCGACTACCTGTCGACGCTGGCCACCGACGATCACGGTCCGCACGATCTCAGCGAGTGGATGTAAGAGTCCGGCCCGCCTGACGCTTCGGGCATCGCTCGCTGACCTCCTTCCAAAGTGAGCGGCTTGCATCGGCGTCGCACTCCGGCATCGCGTCATTGCCGGTTGCCTGCTCGCCCTCTCGGTCGCCGGCGCCGAAGGTCCGAGAGATTGCATCGGTGTCGGATCTGACGACGCAAACAACCCACCCTTCGCGTTTTCCGCGTCTTCCATTCGGGTAAGTCCGCTTGGCGAGTGCGATTTGCCTCAGCAAACTGGAGCCCGCGCCGGGCCGGATTCAGAGCGCCTCTATCCGTTCAGCCATATAGGCGGAATTTGATCGCATGGCCCGCAGCTTGCTTTGCCTTTCGCGCTGTTTGCGGCACGGCCGCGTCGCGGGGACAACGGGGCGATGCGCGCGGGGTGTCCGCTGCCACAACGACATATATCACTCGACCGGAGATCGGAATGACAAGAAAGCTTCACAAGATGCTCGCGGCCACGACGGCCGCACTCGCGCTCGGCGCGCTCGCGCCGGCTGCCAGCGCCGCACCGGTGGGAGTGGCGTTCGCTTACCTCGGCAACCCGGGCGACGCGGGCTGGACGTACGCGCACGAACAGGGCGTCAAGGAAGTCGAGAAGAAGTTCGGCGACAAGATCAAGGTGACCCGCGTCGAGAACGTGCCCGAATCGGCCGACTCGGAACGTGTGTTCCGCGACCTCGCAACGAAGGACAACAAGATCATCTTCGGTACGAGCTTCGGCTATCAGGACTTTGAACTCAAGGTCGCACAGGACTTCCCTGACCAGGTCTTCCTGCACGCGACGGGCTTCAAGAAGGCGCCGAACTTCGGCACCTATGACGTGCGCACGTATCAGAGCGCCTACCTCGCCGGCGTCGCCGCGGGCTACACGACCAAGTCGAACGTGCTCGGCTTCGTCGCGTCGGTTCCGGTGCCTGAGGTCGTGCGTAACATCAACGCGTTCACACTCGGCGCGCGCTCGGTCAACCCGAAGGTCACGACCAAGCTCGTGTGGATCAACAGCTGGTTCGATCCGGGCAAGGAAAAGCAAGCGGCTGAAACGCTGATCGGCCAGGGTGCCGACGTGCTGATCCAGAACACGGACTCGACGGCGACGATGCAGACTGCCGAAGAGAAGAAGATCCATGCGATCGGCTGGGATTCGGACATGAAGAAGTTCGGCCCGAATGCACAGCTCGGTGCGTGCGTGAGCCACTGGGGCGTCTACTACACGTGGGTGATCGAGCAGGTGCTCGCAGGCAAGTGGAAGAACACGCCGATCTGGTGGGGCCTCAAGGAAAAGGCACTCGACTTTGAAGACATCAACACCGATGCCGTTTCGTCGAATGCGCAGAAGGCCATCAGCGACAAGCGCAATGACATCGCGGGCGGGAAGTTCGACGTGTTCGCCGGTCCGATCAAGGATCAGTCGGGCGCCGTCAAGATCGCCAAGGGCGCGACGCTCACCGATCCGGAACTGCAACGTCTGAACTGGTTTGTTGAAGGCGTCGAGGGTTCGCTGCCGAAGTAAGCCTGCGCCGCCGGCGCACGTCCATCAAGACCTGAGTCGTATCCAGGCCGCCACGCTCAAACGTGGCGGCCTTTTCTTTGGCACAAACGTGGTGCAGCGCAAGTGCGTCTCGCGTTGCTTGCGCACGCGCGTGGCGCATGCCAGTGAAAGGCGCGCCGCGACAGCGCATGCCGTTCTGGCGCTCCGATCGGCTTGCTGGTTTAGAATGCCCTGCCGCACGTCTGCCTGACCGGTCTGCCTGATCGACAGCGACAGACGCGCAACGCCCCACTCTCCCGACACTGCACGAAGACGATGCCCAACTTCCGCTCCCGCGAATTCCTGGTCGACCATATTGCCCGCACGATGGCGTTCTACCATCCGTCCTGTATCGATCCGGCGGGCGGATTCTTTCACTTCTTCCGTGACGACGGCAGCATCTATGACCGCGCCACGCGTCACCTCGTGTCGAGCACGCGCTTCGTGTTCAACTACGCGATGGCCTACAAGCAGTTCGGTCTCGACGAGTACCTCGGCGGTGTGCGCCACGGCGTCAATTTCCTGCGCGAAGTGCATCGCAATCCGCAAACGGGCGGGTATGCGTGGCAGCTCAAGGACGGCGAGGTCGAAGACGGCACGAATCACTGCTATGGCCTCGCGTTCGTCGTGCTCGCTTATTCGAAGGCCATCGAAGCGGGTATCGTCGAAGCGCGCGAGTACTTGAGCGAAACGTGGGATCTCATGGAGAAACACTTCTGGGATCCGCAATACGGTCTCTACGCCGACGAAGCGACAGTCGACTGGCAAGTGTCGGACTACCGCGGCCAGAACGCGAACATGCATGCGTGTGAAGCCATGCTCGCTGCTTACGAGGCGACCAATGAGGCGCGTTATCTCGAACGTGCGAAGCTGCTTGCAGACAATATGGTCAACCGGCAGGCCAAGCTCGCCGATGGCCTCGTCTGGGAGCACTACAACAAGGACTGGTCGGTCGACTGGGAATACAACAAGGGCGATCGCTCGAATATCTTCCGTCCTTGGGGCTATCAGCCGGGTCACCAGACCGAATGGGCGAAGCTGCTGCTGATTCTCGATCGTCATGCCCCGGCTGACTGGCACGTGCCGCGTGCACGCGAGCTGTTCGACCGCGCAGTTGAACTCTCGTGGGACTCGCGTCATGGCGGACTCGTCTACGGCTTCGACACCGAAGGCCAGTTCTATGACGAAGACAAGTACTTCTGGGTGCAGGCCGAGTCACTCGCAACGGCGGCGTTGCTCGCAGACCGCACGGGCGACGAAGCTTACTGGCAGTGGTACGACAAAATCTGGGACTACTCGTGGACGCACTTCGTCGACCACAAGTACGGCGCGTGGTACCGGATCCTGACGCCGGACAATCGCAAATACAGCGACGAAAAGAGCCCGGCGGGCAAGGTCGACTACCACACGATGGGCGCGTGCTACGAGGTCATGAACGTCATTCGTTGAGCCATCCGGGTCGGAGGGCAATGTGTTGTGACTTCACCCCAACGAACCGCGTCGCGGCAAGGCGTTCCTGCGCGACGCATCGACTTTTGAGTGCAGCCACGATGGATTCGGCTCAAAGCATTGAAGTTTCGGCGGAGGAATCGTTCCGCTGAATACAGGCTTCAGCCGCGCCGCGCGAGGCTTTCAACTCGCGCTTGCATGCGGCCAACCGATCAGGCCGATACCGCGATCAACGCTTCGACTTCGGCGTGCGTCGGCGCATAAGCGCCCGTGTGCGAGCAGACCACCGCGGCAGTCGCGGCGGCGAATTGAAGGTGCCGCTGCCAGCCCGCATCTGGCTGCTGCAGCATGCTCGTGATCAGACCGCCGATGCATGAGTCGCCCGCGCCGACCGTGTCGGCCACCGTGACACGGCTTGCCGGTTGAACATATTCGCCATCCGGCGTGTAGAGCGTGATGCCTTCGCTGCCGCGCGTGTACACGATCAACGCCTTCGGCGCGATGTTGCGCAGACGAGCGAGCGAATCGGCCGGCGTGGCATCAGGATAGATGCGCAGAATGTCTTCGTCCGACAGCTTGATGATGTCGGACAGGCCGGCCATGCGCTCGACGAAGGCCGGAAAGTCCGGTCCCATCAGGTTGCGCCAGTTCGGATCGAAGCTGATCTTTGCGCCGTGGGTCTTGAGCATCTCGGCAATCGTCACGAGGCGTGCGGCCAGCGGCTGACGCACAAGGCTGATGCAGCCGAAGTGGGCGATCTCACACGCGTCGAGCCAGCCCTCAGGCAGCTTGCGTTCGTCGAATGCGAGGTCTGCAGTATCGGTGCCGAGGAAAAAGTATTCGGGCGGATTCGCGTTGTGGACGATGGCCATGAATGGCGGCTTGTTCACGACCTGCAGGAAGCGCATGTCGAGGTTGGCCGCGACCGACTTCTCGACGATCTCCTTGCCAAACAAATCGTCGCTGACCGCGCCGCCCCAGCCCGTCGGCAAGCCCAGCGTCGCCGCGACACGCGCTACGTTCCAGCACGAACCGCCTGCCGCGCTCTGCCAGGTGTTGTCACCCGTGCGGACGAAATCGGTCAGGGCTTCGCCAAATACGAGCAGGCGGGGCAAGGCTGCAACTGTGGTCATGGTCGGGAGTCGGAAGCGATCGATGGATAAAAGCGCGAATCACGCGTAGGCAAGATGATACCAAGCAGGCCGGTGTGCACGCTGTCGCATACACACCCGACGGCTCACCATCGCGTTTGCCCGGTACACGCAGTCTTCGTCGCAGTGCAGCGGACGAATGCGATTCCCCGCGTCAGGGGCCAGTGATGGTGATGATGGTGACGTGTGCGCGCTACCGATTAACTTCTGCCTCGCATGGGCAAGCTGATGCCATAGGCCAGCGCGGAAAGCAGCGTGATCCAGAAGCTGCTCGGCCAGTCGGTATAGAACGCAAGCGTGATGCCGAGCCACGCCTCGGCTAGCGCGAGTACCGCGGCCAACACGATGCCCGTCGACAAACGGGTCGTCATGTTCTGCGCGGCGGCGGCCGGGCCGACCATCAGCGTGAAGACCAGCAGCACGCCGACGATCTGCGCGCACTCCGCGACGGCGACCGACACGATCACGAGAAACAGAATCGACACCGTGCGCAGCGAAACGCCCTTCGCTTCGGCAAGCTCGGGCTGCAACGTCGCGAACAACAAGGGCCGGCCCATCGCGGCCAATGCAGCAAGACACAACACGCCGAGCGCGACGAGTATCTTGAGCGTGTCGCGGCTCACACCGAGCACGTTCCCGAACAGCAGCGCCGTGACCTGCGTCGCGTACGCCGTGAAGAAATGCAGAAACAGCAAACCGAAACCGAGCGACAGTGACAGGATCATGCCGATCGCGAGATCCCTGCCGGCGAGGCGCTCGCCCAGCGCGCCCATGCCGATGCCGGCGAGCACGGTGAAACCGATGAGGCCCCAGAGCGGCGATACGCCAATCAACACCGCGCCCGTCGCGCCGGTAAAGCCCACGTGCGACAACGCATGACCCGCGAAGGTCTGTCCGCGCATGATCAGGAAAAAGCCCACGATGCCCGCCACCAGCGCGACGATGCCCGCCGCCGCAAAGGCGTTCACCATAAAATCATAGGCAAACATTCGGCGCCCTTTTTAAATCGTTATCGAGCTCGAATAATCGAATATTCATTGGCAGCAATAAATGGATTTGAGCCAGTTATTTTTACGGTGTTGTGCTGATTGAGCGTTTTAGCGTATCCGGCGTATTCACTTAATGCGAGATGCAAGAACGTGAAACGCCGAACACCATCATTCAGGCCACGCCGATGCGCTCATGCGCCGTCTTCCGGATTCGCATTATGAGGCCCGGGCCTCTTCAATGCCGATGGACATGATGATGCGCGGGGTGATGCACGGCATCGTGCGCAGCACCATGCTTGTGGCCATGCGAATGCGCCGGACCGTCACCATGAGAATGATCGTGGCCGCAGTCGCCTTCGTGCCGATGCTCGTCGTGCTCGAGATCCGCCGCGCCCGACATCACGAAGATCCGGCCACCCAGACGCATGACGTCGATCCGCGAGCCGTAGAGTTTGGATAGCACGGGCCCGTTGATCACTTCATCCACCGTGCCGAGCGCAGCCTGCCCGCGCCCGAGGTAGAGCACGCGATCGAGCGTGTGCAGCAAAGGATTGAGTTCGTGAGCGCTGAACAGCACGGTGATGCCGAACTCACGTTGCAATTGATAGACGAGGTCGACCGTGGCCTGCTGATGATGCGGATCGAGGCTGATCAGCGGCTCGTCGAGGAGCAGCAAGCCAGGCTCGCCGAGCAGGCATTGCGCGAGCAGCAAGCGCTGTCGCTCGCCGCCCGACATCGAAACGAGCGGCCGTTCGGCGAGATTCATCGCGCCGACGCGCTCGAGCGCTTCGTCGACAACGCGGCGCGTACGCGCGCCGCCGCCGATGGCGAAGCCCCAACGATGACCATCGAGCGCACACGCTACGAAATCGCGGCCGCGTAATCGGCGCTCAGCCAGCGTCGCGCGAATTTGCGGCATATAGCCAATCGCCGGATTGCCTTGCGAAGCCGGCTTGCCGAGGATGCGGATCGAGCCGCTGACGGGCTCGATCAAGCCCAGCAACGCACGCATCAACGTCGTCTTGCCCGCGCCATTGGCGCCGAGCACGCCGATGAACTCGCCCATGCCGATCGAGAGGCTCACGTCCTCGAGCACTCGCCGTCCGGCGAGTTCGATGGTCACGCGGTCGAGTTCAATCGCTAAGGTCATTGCTTCGTTCCACCCGTTTGTGTAGCCACGGCACCCGTTGCCGCCTTCGATGCCGAACCCTGCGCCGTCTGCGCAGCGAGTGCCGCGTCAAGCGCATCGAGCTGATGCAGCATCCAGGCCTGATACGTCATGCCATGCGGCTCCGTTTCGGTCACGCTGACCACCGCGACCCCCGACTTCTTCGCAATCGCAAGCAGCTTGCGCGTCAGTTCATCCGAGACCTGCGCGTTGTAGAACAGCACCTTCACGCGCCGCTCGCTCAAATCCTTCTCGAATGCGGCGAGATCCGTGGCGGTCGGCTCCGTGTCGTTCATGACTGCGGTCTGGAAGCGCAGATTGCGCATGTCCAGGCCGACTGCATCGGCCATATAGCCGAACACCGGCTCGGTCGCCGTCACGGGCACGCCTTGATACTTCGCGCGCATCGCCGCGATTTTCGCATTGATCGGGTCAAGAGATGAGAGGAACCCTGCGAGCTGACGGTCGACGTCGGCCTGGCTCGACGGATCGGCCTGCTTGAGCGCGTCGGCATAGGCCTTGGCAACGGCCGGCATCGTCGCCGGCAGGTACCACAGGTGGGGATTGTCGCCGCCCTTCTTGCCCACGAGGTTGGCGGCTTCGATCTGGACGCGGCCGGCGCGGGGCGAGGCGCCCAGCAGCTTGTCCATCCACGGATCGTAGGCGGCGCCGTTGAATACGACGATTTTCGCTGCCGACAGCTGACGGGCCGTCGACGGACTGGTCTCGAACAAATGCGGATCCTGGTCCGGGTTGCTCATGATGCTCGTCACCGCGACATGGCTGCCGCCGATCTGCGTCGCGACATCGCCGTAGAAGTTCTCGGCCGCGACGACCGGCACGGGGCTCGCAGCGAGGGCGTGTTGGGCCATCAACCCACCCACTACGGTGCTGACGGTCAGCGACAACAAGGCAAAGCGGCGCAGGCGGGCAATGCGGAACAGACGCGACATCGGGGTCATCGGTGATCTCCGGCACAGCGGGGCCGCCATCGCGGCACCTTCGGTTCAAGTGAGGAGCCGATGGTATAACATAACACTCGAATCACGCTACTCTGCGGGTGTCAGGGCGATGTTTTGCGAAGCAAATAGCGTTGATCGAAGTCGGACCCCGCCCGGCGGATCGAATATGGCGTGCGCCCGCACCGTCAACAGCGCCGCCCCGGCACGCAACCGGCGCATCACCCGATGCTCCCGCCCGACCGTACGCGAAAAAATTCTACTCGTTGAAGTGCGAGTTCAGGCCCGAGATCAGACCCGGAAAATAAATCGCCCCAGAAACTGGACTACTGTCCAGCATCTGGGGCGTGTCTGCGAACGACGAAGCCATACCCCGCCGTTCGCTCGTCTTTACGCGTAGCGTCAGCCCGCCGTCGTAGCCGAAGCCGGAGCGGCCGGCGCAGCCGGTTCGATCGAATACTCGACATCCGACGGACGCGGCGTGTCGCCGGTATGCTCGATCCAGCCACCGCCAAGCGCCTCGTACAAATCGACGAGATTCGTCTGGCGAGCCAGCTGCGCGGTGATCAGCGACAGCTGAGCCTGATACAGATCGTTCTGCGCCGTCAGCACGTTGAGGTAGCTGTCGACACCGCTCTTGTAACGCAGGTTCGACAGATCGAGCCGGCGTTGCGTCGTGGCGGTGAAGCGCGTTTGCGCCTCGATCTGCGCGTCATACGTGCCACGTCCGGCCAGGCCGTTCGCGACTTCCGTAAAGGCCGATTGCACCGCCTTTTCGTACTGCGCGACCGCGATCTTCTTGTCGGCGTTGACGACTGCCAGGCCGGCGATATTCGCACCGCCATCAAAGATCGGCAACGAGATGCTCGGCGTGAATGCCCACTGACCCGACCCGGCCTTGAACAGGCTGCCGAGCGTCGGGCTGATCGTGCCCGCGTTGCTCGTCAGCGTGACCTTCGGGAAGAATGCCGCACGCGCCGCACCGATATTCGCGTTGGCCGACTTCAGCTTGGCCTCGGCTTCCATGATGTCCGGACGACGTGTGAGCAGATCCGAAGGCAGCCCCGCCGGGATATCCGTCATCAGCTTCTGCTCGCCGAGCGTCGTTCCCGCAGGCAGATCGTCGGGCAGCGGCTCACCCACCAGCAGCACGAGGTTGTTGATCGCTTGCTGGCGCAGGCGCACCTGCGTCTGCAGGTTGGCCTTCGCGGTTTCCACAACGCCTTCCGCCTGGCGCAAGTCGAGTTCCGAGCCCGTGCCGACGTCGAACTGCAGCTTCGCGAGGCGGTACGACTCGGTCGCGGTCGCCAACGTGTCGTTGGTGACCTTGAGTTCGTCGTCATACGCGAGCAGCGTCAGATACTGATCGGCCACTTGCGATACGAGCAGGATCTCGGTCGCCTTGCGCGCTTCGGCCGTCGCGAAGTAGGTCTGCAACGCAGCCTGCGACAGGCTGCGGATGCGGCCCCAGAAATCGAGTTCCCACTGCGATTCCGTGAAGTTGACCTGATACACGGAGCCATAGCGCGTGCCCGACTGCGACAGCGCCGGCGGCACCGACTGACGCGTGCCCGTGCCCTGGAGATCGATCTCGGGCATCAGCGCGGCGCGCTGGATCTGATACTGGCCGCGCAGCTCATCGACCTGGAACGCAGCAGCGCGCAGGTCGCGATTGTTCTTGAGCGACAGCTCGATCAGCTTCTGCAGCCGCGGATCGGTGAAGAAATTACGCCAGCCGATATCCGACGCCGCGGGGATGCCCGACGTGCTGTTGCCCATCGCCTTCGCGGCATCGCCTGCCGTCGGGTACGTGCCGGCGACTGATCCGTCGGGCCGGTCGTAGTGCGGGATCATCGTGCAGGCCGCGCACAGCGCGAGCGCGGCGAGCGACGACGCCTTGAGCGCAATACCCGGCAAATGACGCTTGCTTGTCTTTTTCATATCAGTGTCCTTGCTCCGGCGCGGTCACGGGCACAGCCTGGCCAGTACCCGCTGCCCCCTTGCCCTTGCTGAACCGATCGCGAATCACGACGAAGAACATCGGGATCATGAAGATCGCGAGGAACGTCGCGCTCAGCATCCCGCCGATCACGCCCGTGCCGATCGCGTGCTGGCTGCCCGAGCCTGCACCGTTGGACACCGCGAGCGGCAGCACGCCGAGAATGAACGCGAGAGACGTCATCAGAATCGGTCGCAAACGCAGTCGTGCTGCTTCGGTCGCCGCGTCGAACGCGCTCATGCCCTCGTTCTGCTGAAGGTCCTTCGCGAACTCGACGATCAGAATCGCGTTCTTCGCCGACAGACCCACCGTGGTCAGCAGGCCGACCTGGAAGTACACGTCGTTCGCGAGGCCGCGGCCGGTCGCCGCGAGCAGCGCGCCGAGAATACCGAGCGGCACCACCATAATCACGGCGAACGGAATCGACCAGCTCTCATAGAGCGCGGCCAGGCTCAGGAACACGACGAGAATCGAGATCGCGTAGAGCGCAGGCGCTTGCGAGCCCGAGATCTTTTCCTGCAGCGACAGGCCTGTCCATTCGAAGCCATAGCCCGGCGGCAGCTTGGCGGCGAGCCGCTCCATCGCTGCGATGGCGGCACCCGTGCTCTTGCCCGGCGCTGCCGCACCCTGGATTTCGACCGCCGAGATACCGTTGTAGCGCTCAAGCTTCGGCGACGAATACGTCCATTGACCCGTCGTGAACGAAGTGAACGGAACCATCGTGCCCGACGCATTGCGCACGTACCAGTGACCGACGTCTTCCGGGTTCATCCGGAACGACGTGTCGCCCTGCACGTAGACGCGCTTGATCCGGTTATCGGTATCAAGGAAGTTGTTCACGTACGCCGACGCCCATGCGATCGAGAAAGTCTGATCGACATCGGTGGTCTTGAGACCGAGCGCGCTGGCCTTCTCGCGGTCGACAGTCACCTGGTACGACGGCTGGTCGCTCAGGCCGTTCGGACGCACGAGCGCCAGATCCGGGTCCTTCGCGGCCATGCCGAGCAACTGGTTACGCGCGTTCATCAATGCCGCGTGACCCGCACCCGTGCGATCCTGCAGTTCGAAGTCAAAGCCGGCGGCGGTACCGAGCTCAGGAATCGGCGGCGGGTTGATCGGGATGATCATGCCGTCCTTGTAGCTCGCGAAGTGCATGAACAACCGACCCACGAGTGCCGGAATCTTCTGGTTCTCGTGTGTCCGCACCGACCAGTCCTTCATCCGCACGAACAGCAGACCCGAGTTCTGGCCGCGGCCCGCGAAGTTGAAGCCGTTCACTTCGAACACCGACTCGACGATGCTGCCTTCGTCGTTGAGCAGGTAATTGTTGACCTGGTCGAGCGCGCGCTGCGTGCGCTCCTGCGTCGCACCCGGCGGCGTCTGGATCAGCACGAACATCGTGCCCTGGTCTTCGTCAGGCAGGAACGACGTCGGCATGCGCACGAACAGCAGCCCCACGGCCACCACGAGCACCGCGTAAATGATCAGCCAGCGACCCGAGCGGCGAATCACGTGGTGCACGCCGTCGTGATACTTGTTGCGGCTGCGCTCGAAAGTCCGGTTGAACCAGCCGAAGAAGCCTGTCGTCTTCTCGTGATGACCCTTCTCGATGGGCTTGAGGATCGTCGCGCAGAGTGCCGGCGTCAGAATCAACGCGACGAGCACGGACAGCACCATCGCCGCCACGATCGTCAGCGAGAACTGTCGATAGATCGCGCCGACCGAGCCGCTCGAGAACGCCATCGGCACGAACACGGCCGACAGCACGAGCGCCACACCGACCAGTGCACCGGTGATCTGGTCCATCGCCTTGCGGGTCGCATCCCTTGGCGATAACCCCTCCTCGGCCATGACCCGCTCGACGTTTTCCACCACCACGATCGCATCGTCGACCAATAGCCCGATCGCGAGCACGAGCCCGAACATCGACAGTGTATTGATCGAGAAGCCCACCGCGGCCATGACCGCGAAGGTGCCCAACAGCACCACTGGCACCGCGATCGTCGGGATGATCGTTGCCCGCAGGTTCTGCAGGAACAGATACATCACGAGGAACACGAGCACGATCCCTTCGAACAGCGTCTTGACCACTTCCTCGATCGACAGGCGCACGAACGGCGTCGTGTCGTACGGGTACTTGACGACCAGCCCGTGCGGGAAGTTCTTCTGGAGATCGTTGATGCGGTCGCGCACGGCCTTCGCTGTCGCGAGCGCGTTGGCGCCCGTCGCGAGCTGGATACCGAAACCGGCGGCCGGCTTGCCGTTGTACTTCGTATCGAAGACGTACGTTTCCTGACCCAGGCTCACGCGGGCGACGTTCTTGATGCGGACCTGCGATCCGTCCGCATTGACCTTGAGCAGCACGTTGCCGAATTCCTCCGGCGTGCGCAGCAGGGTCGCTTCGGTGATCGTTGCAGTCAGCATCTGGCCCGGCACCGGCGGCGTGCCGCCGAGCTGGCCGGCCGGCACCTGCACGTTCTGGCCGCTCAGCGCGTTGGTCACATCGACCGGCGTCAGCCCATAGTTATTGAGCTTGATCGGATCGAGCCACACGCGCATCGCGTACTGCGAGCCGAACACCGTCACCGTACCCACGCCGTTCACACGGCTGATCGGATCCTGGATGTGCGACGCGACGTAGTTTGCGAGGTCAGTGCGGGTCATGCTGCCGTCGTCGGACACGAACGCGAGCACGAGCAGGAAGCTGCTGCTCGACTTCGTGACCTTGATGCCCTGCTGCTGGACTTCGGTCGGCAGCAGCGGCGTCGCGAGCGACAGCTTGTTCTGCACCTGCACCTGCGCGATGTCCGGGTTGGTACCCGCGGCAAACGTCAGCGTGATCGTGGCTGTACCCGAGTCGTCCGAAGTCGAGCTCATGTACATCAGATGGTCGATCCCGTTCATCTGCTGCTCGATGACCTGCGTGACGGTGTTTTCCACCGTGCTGGCGCTGGCACCGGCGTAGCTGGCGCTGATCTGGATCGACGGCGGAGCGATCGTCGGATACTGCTCGACCGGCAGGCGCCCAATGGAGAGCGCACCAGCAAGCATCAGGACGATCGCGATCACCCAAGCAAAGATCGGGCGATCGATAAAAAACTTTGCCATGAGACGGGCTCCTGATTACTGCGCCTGGGCGCTCGAAGCATTACCTGCCGATGCCGCTGCGACGCCGCTGGCCGGCGCGCCCGACGACGCACCGCTTGCACCGTGGTTCACGTTCTGGTCGGTACCGGTCACACCGGCGGCGCTGGCCGCTGCGGCTTCTTCACCGGCGGCTGCGGCCGGCGGCAGTTGCGCCTCGATCGTCTTGACCGTCATGCCCGGCTGCACCTTCAGCGTGCCCTGCACGATGACCTTGTCGCCCGGGTTCAGGCCGCTTTCGACGATCCAGTTCGGACCTTGCGTGCCCGCCACCTTGAGCGGACGCGGCTCGACCTTGCCCTGTGCGTCGACGATCAGCGCGACCGGATCACCCTTCGGCGTATGCGTGATGCCGACTTCCGGCACGAGCATCGCCTTCGAGTTCACGCCTTGAGCGAGCTTGGCGTGCACGAACATGCCCGGCAGCAGCGTGTGATTCGGGTTCGGGAACAGCGCGCGCAGCGTGACCGTGCCCGTCGTCTGGTCGACGGTGACATCGGAGAATTCGAGCTTGCCTTGCTGGGCGTACTTCGTGCCGTCTTCGAGCGTCAGGCTGACCTTCGCGGCATGCGAATTGGCCGACTCGACCTGGCCGTTTGCCACCGCGCGGCGCAGCTTGAGCAGGTCGGTCGTCGACTCGACGACGTCGACGTAGATCGGATCGAGCTGCTGGATCGTGGCCATCAGCGTCGCCTGGCTTGCCTGCACATAGGCGCCCGGCGTGACTTGCGAGATGCCGACAATGCCGGTGATCGGCGAAACGACGTCGGTATAGCCGAGGTTGATCGATGCCGTCTGCACCGATGCCTTGCCCGAGCCGACATCGGCTTCGGCCTGGCCTTGCGAGGCCACGGCGTTGTCGTAGTCCTGCTTGCTGACCGCGTTTTGCTGGACGAGGACCTTATAGCGTTCGGCCTGGGCCTTCACCGACACGACGTTCGCTTCGGCGCGCGCCAGCGTGGCCTTCGCGCTGTCGAGCGACGCCTGATACGGCGCCGGATCAATCTTGTACAGACGCTGGCCAGCCTTGACCTCGGCGCCTTCAACGAATTCGCGGCGCAGCACGATGCCGTCGACCCGTGCACGCACCTGCGCGACGAGATAGGCATTGGTACGACCCGGCAGGTCGGCGACGACCTCGACCGGTTGCGGCTGCACCGTGATCACCCCGACTTCCGGTGTCTGGGGCGGCGGCGGCCCTTCCTTCTTCCCGCAGGCGGACAGTGCGAACACTGCCAGCACTGCAGCCGCGGTGCCCGTAACACCGAAAAATCGTGCAGATACCCGATCGACGTGCATGAACGACCTCTATTAACTGAGAATTGATCTTCGGACTGAGACGCCTTCGTGAGGCGATCCGTCCGGTTTTGCGTTCTTTCCGGCAGCGCAGTGAGTGCTCACGCGCAGGTCTCGCCGCCTTTCCCGTGTTGCAGTTCCGGGAAAAATGGGTGTGATATTACCGCGCAAAAAGCAAATGTTTGCGTGAAATTCCTGCCAGGGCAGATTTTTCAAGATTCGCATTATAGATACAATCACGGATGTATGTATCTATCCGAATATTACTAAGCTTTCGGGTTCGAAGAACAATTAGGTCGAATAGCCGGCCACAGGGAGAAAAATGGCACGTCGAACCAAAGAAGAAGCGCAGGAAACACGTAGCCGAATCCTGGACACCGCGGAGCAGGTTTTCTTTGACAAGGGCGTCTCACGCACCTCTTTGACAGATATTGCCGAGGCAGCGGGCGTCACACGTGGTGCAATCTACTGGCATTTTCGCAACAAATCGGACCTGTTCGAGGCGATGTTCGCCCGTGTCAAAACCCCTTTCGAGGAGCTGATCGAGGCGACGATCGACACCAACGAGCCGGACCCGCTTGCTCGCATCCGCGAGTTGCTGATGCTGATCTTCGAAGGCACGGCGACCAACCCGCAACGCGCGCGGGTGCTCGACATCCTGTATTTCAAGTGTGAGTTCACCGAGGAGATGGGCGCGGTGCTGTCGCGCCATACGGACGCAATGCGGGATGCGCGCGAGAAGATGGCGGCGGGTCTGCGTAATGCGAGCGCCAAAGGGCAATTGCCGGCAGATCTCGACACCCGGCAAGCGGCGGTCATGCTGCATGGTTTTCTCAACGGCATGCTCGCCGACTGGCTGCTGTCGCCCGACCACATCGATCTGGGCAAGGACGCGGGCGTCTATATCGACGCCCTGTTCGACATGTTCCGCAATTCAGCCGCGCTACGCGTGCGAGGAGGGGTCGGACGCTGAGGGATCGGCTGCCGATGCGGCCGCGACCTCATCGGGGTAGCGTTCCCGGATCAGCGTATCGAACGCCGTAAAGAACTCGGCTGCGAGCCTGCGTGCGGCGCCGTCGATAAGCCGCGAGCCGATCTGGGCGATCTTGCCGCCGACTTGCGCGTGAACCGCATAGTCGAGCCGCGTGAACGGGCTCGGCCCCCCGGCGTTCGTCGCGGTGCCCTCCCCCGCATCGGCCCCATCGACAGTCGACGGCGTCAAGGTCACTTCGGCCGTTCCCTTGCCGAACCCCGCAACGCCGCCCTGTCCGTTGAACGCGAGCTTATACGCACGCGGCGGCACGGGTTCTTCAATCTGCAGCTTGCCCTGGAACCGTGCCTTCACCGGACCGATCGCGGCCACCATCGCCACGGCAAATTCGTTTGCGCCCGTCGGCTCGATCGACTCGCAACCGGGAATGCAGTGACGCAATACCTCGGGATCGTTGAGCGCTTCCCACGCGGTCTGTTGCGACACGCGCAGCACTTGTGACTGGCTCATCTCCATCGCGTCGTCTCCTGAAGCGCCTGCGCAAGCTGTGCATACGCGGCGAGGTTGTGAACGGGAATATGGCGATCCACGTGCGGCATCAACGCGCGCACGCCGGCCGCCTTGGGCTCGAAGCCGTCATAGCGCAACAAAGGGTTCAGCCAGATCAGCTCGCGACAACTCTTCGAGAGTCGCTCGGCAGCGGCGCCGAGGCGCTCGATCGATGAAGCGCGAACGACGCGCAGATGCGTTCCGCCTGCAAGTGCACCGGTCAACGTGCGAGTGTCTGACCGACGATCATTGCTCGCGACGTCGGTGCCAGGCCCCGATCGGCGATCGTCGGTGTTCGTGTCGCCGTCGTCGTCATCCGCTTCGAGCCCATCCGTTACGAGCAGCACGACCGCATTGCGCGCGAGAAGGCGACGTGACCAGTCGCGGTTGAATCGCTCGAGCGCGGCGGCAATGCGCGTTCCGCCCGACCAGTCCGAGACCCCTTTGGACACGGCGCCGAGTGCGACATCGACATCGCGTGTGCGAAGCAAGCGCGTCACGGGCGTGAGGCGCGTGCCAAACAGAAACACCGAGACCGGTTCGCGTTGAATCAGCCCATGCAGCCAGTGCAGCATCATTCGCGAGTACCGCTGCATCGATCCCGAGATATCGCACAGCACGACGAGCGGCGGCGGCGCTGACTTGCGCTTGCGAAAACGCAGCGCCACCGTTTCGCCGCCTGCGCGTGAAGCGGCGCGCAGGGTCGCGCGAGGATCGATGGTGCCGTGCGACGCTGCTGCATAACGACGCGTTTCGCGCGGCTCGATATGCATCGACAACGTTTCGAGCAGACGCGCGACCGCGTTCCATTCGTCGGGGGTCATCTTCTCGAAGTCGGTGTGATGGAGTTGTTCCGCGGTCGACGCGCCGAACGCCGTGAGTTCGGGTTCCTGATCGCGATCGCGCGGAGGATGTTCGCCGCGACGCGGCGAAGACAACGCGTGCGCGACGCGTGGCGATAGGCCCTTGGGCTCGACACGCCCCTGCGTTTTCGGCAGCATCGCGGCGAGGATCTTCGCAAGCAGATCGGGGTCGCGCCAGAACGCGGCGAACGCCTGATCGAAAATCTCGCGGTGCTCTCGACGTTTGACCAGCACCGCGGCCATCGCCGCTTGCCAGTCTTCGCGCCGCTGCACCCCCACCATGCGTGCGGCCGTGAGTGCATCGAGCATCTGTGCTGGCCCGACCGGCAGACCTGCGACACGCAGCACGCGCGTGAAATGCACGACGTTCTCGGCAAGACGCCCATGGCCGCCTTCGAGGATCGGAGGCAGAGGTGGTGTCTGCGCTTGCATCTGCGTTTGCATCGTGCGTTGCTTCACGTTCCCGCCTCGGCGCGTATCTCGGCGATTAACGCGGCCGCGGTCGCACCCTGCACGCGTGCGAGATCGTCCTGGTACTTGAGCAAGGCGCCGAGCGTATCGTCGACGACCTGCGGATCGAGCGACAGCGCGTCAAGCGTCGTCAGCGCGCGCGTCCAGTCGAGCGTCTCGGCGATGCCGGGCGCCTTGAACAGATCGCCGCGCCGCAGCTTCTGCACAAATGCAACGACCTGCCGCGACAAATCTTCGGATGCTTCGGGCGCCTTGCGCCGCACGATTTCAAGCTCACGTGCAGCGTCGGGATAGTCGACCCAGAAATACAGGCAGCGCCGCTTGATCGCATCGTGAATCTCGCGCGTGCGGTTCGAGGTGATCACAACGATCGGTGGCTGCGTCGCCTTGATGACGCCGAGCTCCGGAATCGAGATCTGGAAATCGGACAACACCTCGAGCAAGTAGGCTTCGAATGGCTCGTCGGCACGATCAAGCTCGTCGATGAGCAACACGGGCGGGCCACCCGCATGAGGTTCGAGTGCACGCAGCAGAGGGCGTTTGAGCAGAAAGCGGTTGTCGTACAGATCGAGTGCGTGGGTCGACCCGGCGGCCGGATTGATATCGCTCGCCGCCTGCGCAGCGCGGATTTCAAGCATCTGTTTCGGGAAATTCCATTCATACGCAGCGCTCGCTGCGTCGAGGCCGTCATAGCACTGCAGACGAATCAGTTCACGCCCGAGACCGAGGGCCAATACCTTGGCGACCTCGGTCTTGCCCACACCTGCTTCGCCTTCGAGAAACAACGGCCGCCCCATCCGGATCGCAAGAAATACCGTCGTCGCGAGCGCACGGCTCGCGACGTACTGCGCCTGCGCAAGACAGTCCTGCACGCCCTCGATCGATTCGAAACTCATGTTGCGGAACGTCCCCCCGTCTGCGTGCCGGACTGCTCATCAGCCTGTGATGTAGCGCGAAATTCGGGCCATCCGGTCTGCGTGGTCATCGAGAAGGTCGAAGTGATCGATGCAAGCGTGCCCGTTTCGCCCCCCCACTCATCCATTGCCCCGCTCGATAGCCTGCGCCACCGCGCGTTTGGCGAGCACCTGGATCAGATGCGCCCGATATTCCGCGCTCGCGTGGATATCCGTCATCAGTGCATCGGCGTCGACGCCGAGCCCGTCGAGCGCGCCGGGTTCGAAGCGTTTTGCCAGTGCGTCTTCAAACTCACGCACCCGAAACACACCACTTTGTCCGGCACCTGTGACTGCGACTCGCACGCCGCCGTCAGCGCCGGCCCCGACGAACACTGCCACGAGCGCGAAGTGCGACGCCTTCTGCCTTTGCCTGACATAGGCCGCACGTTGCTGCACGGGGAAGTCGACGGAGGTGATCAGCTCTCCGGGCTCAAGGGCCGTCTCGAACAGGCCAAGGAAAAATGCATCGGCCGGAATCGAACGCCGATCGGTGTGCACGGTCGCACCCGAGCCGAGCACCGCCGCCGGATAGCACGCCGCCGGGTCATCGTTAGCAAGCGAACCACCGATCGTGCCGCGATTGCGCACCTGCCGGTCGCCGATATTGCCTGCGAGTTCAGCGAGCGCGGGAAACACGCGCCGCACGTCGGCCGATGCGCCGACGGTCGCATGCGTGGTCATCGCACCGATCTTCAATGTATTGCCCTCAACGCGAATGCCGTTCAGATCGGCAAGGCCCGCGAGATCGATCACATCGGTCGGCTGGGAAAGGCGCAGTTTCATCGCCGGCAACAGGCTTTGGCCGCCTGCAAGCACACGAATATCCGCACCGGGTTGTGCCGTGAGTTTCACGGCATCGGCGAGCGCGGTCGGACGGTGGTAGACGAAGGTTTTCATCATCGCTCCTGGATCAGATTCACGCTGACGGATCAGGCGGACTGCGCGCCTTGCAGCGCGCGCCACACACGTTCTGGAGTTGCCGGCATCGCGATGTCGCGCACGCCGATCGCATCGGTGATCGCATTGATCACCGCTGGCGTCGAACCGATCGCGCCGGCTTCGCCGCATCCTTTGACGCCGAGCGGGTTATGCGTACACGGTGTGCACGTCGTACCGACCTTGAAGTTCGGCAGATCGGCTGCACGCGGCATCGCATAGTCCATATACGAGCCCGTCAGGAGCTGACCGCTCTCGCGATCGTAGACGCACCCTTCGAGCAAAGCCTGCCCGATGCCCTGCGCGAGGCCGCCATGCACCTGTCCCTCGACGATCATCGGATTGATGATGTTGCCGAAGTCGTCGACGGCAGTCATCGCAATGATCTGTGTCTCACCCGTTTCGGGATCGACTTCGACCTCGCAGATATGACAGCCGGCCGGGAACGTGAAGTTCGGCGGATCGTAAAACGCGGTTTCGTCGAGCCCGGGTTCAAGTTTGTCGAGCGGGTAGTTGTGCGGAACGTAAGCGGTCAGCGCCATTTGCGCGAACGGAATGTTCTTGTCCGTTCCTGCGACGCGGAAGGCGCCGGCACTGAACTCGATATCGGACACCGAGGCTTCGAGCACGTGTGCTGCAATCTTGCGTCCCTTTTCGACGATCTTGTCGATTGCGCGGATGATGGCCGAGCCGCCCACAGCCAGCGAACGCGATCCATACGTGCCCATGCCGAACGGAATGCGCGCGGTATCGCCGTGCACGATCTCGACATCGTCGAACGGGATGCCGAGCCGGTCGGCGACGACTTGAGCGAAGGTTGTTTCATGACCTTGCCCGTGGCTGTGCGAGCCCGTGAACACGGTCACCTTGCCGGTCGGATGCACGCGGACTTGCCCCGCTTCATACAGACCCGCGCGCGCGCCGAGCGCCCCGGCAATATTCGACGGGGCGAGTCCGCACGCCTCGATGTAGCACGAATATCCGATGCCCCTGAGCTTGCCCCGCGCTTTGGCCTCGCTACGCCGGGCCGCAAAGCCGGCCACATCCGCGATCTGCAAGGCCTTGTCGAGGCTCGCGGCATAGTCGCCCGTGTCGTAAGCCAGCGCGACCGGTGTCTGATACGGGAATTCCGTCACGAAGTTGCGACGCCGGATTTCAACGGGATCGAGCTTGAGTTCGCGCGCGGCGGTCTCGACGATACGTTCGATCAGATAGGTCGCTTCAGGACGCCCCGCACCGCGATAGGCATCGACAGGCGCCGTATTGGTGAAGACGGCCGTCACGGTCACATGAATCGCGGGTGTCTTGTATTGCCCCGCGAGCAAGGTGCCGTAAAGGATCGTCGGCACGCATGACGAAAACGTCGACATATACGCGCCGAGCGCCGCTTTCGTGTCGACGCGCAAGGCCAGGAAATGACCTTCGGCATCCATCGCGAGTTCGGCCTTCGAGATGTGATCGCGCCCATGCGCATCGGACAGGAAGGCTTCCGATCGATCGGCCGTCCATTTGATCGCGCGATTGATTTTCTTGCTGGCCCAGACGATCGCGGCCTCTTCGGCATAGATATAAATCTTCGAGCCAAACCCGCCACCGACATCGGGCGCGACCACGCGCACCTTGTGCTCAGGCAGATTGAGCACGAACGCGGACATCAGCAAACGCTCGAGATGAGGATTCTGATTCGAGACATAGACCGTGTAACTGTCGTCGGCACGCGAATACTGCGCGACCGCGGCACGCGGCTCGATGGCATTCGGAATCAAACGATTGTTGACGTACTCGAGCGTCGTCACATGGGCGGCTTTGGCAAACGCCGCATCCACTGCCGCTTTGTCGCCGAGTGCCCAGACGAACGACGTATTGTCGGGCGCGGCATCGTGGACCACCGGTGCGCCGGGCTTGAGCGCATCGTCGGGACGCACCACCGCGTCGAGTGGCTCGTAGTCGATATCGATCAATTCGGCGGCGTCGCGGGCATGTTCATAGGTGTCGGCGACGACCAGCGCAACGTGGTCGCCCACGTAACGCACCTTGTCGATCGCCAGCACAGGATGCGGCGGCTCCTTCATGGGCTGGCCGTCGACATCGGTGATCAACCAACCGCACGGCAAGCCGCCGATGCCCGCCGCCTTGATGTCTTCGCCCGTGAAAATCGCAATGACGCCCTTCGATGCTTTGGCAGCGTCGGTCCGGTAAGCCAGGATCTTCGCGTGGGCGTAGGGCGAGCGCAGGAAATATGCGTACGTCTGCTGAGAGATATTGACGTCGTCGGTGTAGCGGCCGCTGCCCGTGAGGAAGCGATAGTCTTCGCGACGCGGCATGGGCGCGCCCAGCGGGCCGCGTCCGGCAGAAAGATCGGTCATGACTGAACTCCGGCTATCAGGTATCAGGTCGATGGGAAATCGGTCGGCGCAGCATCCGCGATCGGAATGCCGGTCACACGCGATCGGCCTCAAGGGGTGTTGCCATGCGTGTGGCGGCGCTGCGGCGCACGAAGCGATTCGGTGGCTCCGTGGTGCCCCGGTGCTAGACCGTGGCCGATGCCCTCGTCGCGGCATCCGACGACTGCGTTGAAGGCGCTTGTGTCTGGCCGGTGCCCTGCATGGCCGCCAGGCCCGTTCGCACCGCCGCGACGATGTTGTGATAGCCCGTACAGCGACACAAATTGCCGTCGAGTGCGTGGCGAATCTCGTCATCGCTCAACGGACCGGGTCGGCTGGCCAGCTCGCACGCCGACATGACCATGCCCGGCGTACAGAAGCCGCATTGCAGCCCATGCTTCTCGCGGAATGCAGCCTGCATCGGGTGCAACGTGCCATCAGGCGCAGCGAGACCTTCGATGGTCGTAATCGAGCGGCCCGCCGCCTGCACGGCAAGCATCGCGCACGATTTGACGGCCTGCCCGTCGAGGTGAATCGTGCATGCGCCGCATTGCGACGTGTCGCAACCGATATGCGTGCCCGTCAGCTCAAGACGATTGCGCAGCAATTCCACCAGCAGGGTTTCGGGGGGGATCTCGACGGTATGCGACTGACCATTGACGGTCAGCGTTACGGACACGGTCATGACGTTTGTCTCCATCGGACGGAAGGTGATCCTTCTCTGCGACCGCGCGTCCCCCATCCCCGCTTTCGCAATTGAAAGCAATTTGAAATAATCGGAAGGCGAACGCACGAAGCCAGCCAGGAGGCCGGCACGCTCAATCCAGCTTAGGACACGGGTCAGCGTGTGTCACGGACGCGCACATATACGGTTACCCTGATGCGCGCAAAACCGCGATTGGCGCGGCTATCCGGTCATCAGCGTTTTCGAGGGAGGCAGAACGGGAGGCGTGCCCCTATACTTTTTTGATGCATCGCATCCGCGCCATCGCGCTGTCGGATACCTGGCCGCGCCGGCCGGGCACGCGTTGACCTGATTGGGTCAGCGCGGGACAGGCGCGCGAAATGCGGTGCGAGGTACGGAATGGCACAAAACCTCTCAAGGAGGTCCTGCGGGCCCGTGTCGTTTGCCGTATCGTGGCCTGCACATTGTTTCCAATACGCGTTTTCCCGGCGGCAAATCGCCGTCAATCCGGCAGTGACAGGCAATCTATGGATAGCGTCGATCTCGAAGTACTCAAAAGTGCGGCCCGTTGGTTCGAAGACGGGCGGCGCGTCACGCTTGCGTGCGTCGTGCGCACTTGGGGCTCGGCACCGCGCCCGGTCGGGTCGCTGCTGGCCGTGCGCGACGATGGTCACGTCCACGGGTCGGTGTCGGGCGGGTGCATCGAAGACGATCTGATCGACCGCGCGCGCGACGGTCAGCTCTTTCCGCCCGACGCGCCGTCGCTGCCACAGGTTACGACCTATGGCGTGAGCGCCGAGGAAGCCCATCGCTTTGGCCTGCCTTGTGGCGGAACGCTTGAGCTCGTGCTCGAGCCGGTCACCACACGATCGCAAATCCGTCCATTGCTCGACGCCATCGAGCGCCACCGGCTTGTCGTTCGAAAACTGGATCTCGCCTCGGGTGAGGTCAGCATTTCGCCGGGCTCGCACCGCCCCGAACTCGAGTTTGACGGCGCCTCGCTGGTGTCCACGTTCGGCTCGCGCTACCGGCTGATCCTGATTGGCGCGGGGCAACTGTCACGCTACGTCGCACAATTTGCTCAGGCGCTCGACTATCGCGTGATCGTCTGCGATCCGCGCGAAGAATATGCTCAGGAGTGGGATATCGAAGGCGTGGATTTCACGCGAGAGATGCCCGACGACGTCGTGTTGAATATCGGCGTCGATGCGCATACGGCAATCGTCGCGCTCACGCACGATCCGAAGCTTGACGACATGGCGCTCATGGAAGCGCTCAAGACGCCGGCCTTCTATGTCGGCGCCATCGGCTCGCGCGCCAATCAGGCGAAGCGCAAGGAACGGCTCAAGCTGTTCGATGTGACCGACGCCGAACTGCAGCGCCTGCACGGACCCGTGGGCATGTATATCGGTGCGCGCACACCGCCGGAAATTGCCGTCTCCATCCTGTCGGAGATGACCGCAATCAAGCACGGTATCGACGTGCGCCAGCGTCGCGAAGCGTCCGAACCGTCAACGGCGGAATCGGGCTGCGCTGCATAAGCTGCCGCTTCAGCCGCCGTTCAAGTCACCGTTCAGGCCGCCGAACAAGCAAAAACGGGCCGGCATTCCTGCCGACCCGTTGCAATCCTTACCGCTCGATCCACGACACCCTCGTCACTGGGTGCTCCAGCGGAACGAAGCCTTCTGATGCGCAGCACCCACCTTGATCGACTGGGTCTTCTCTTCGCCCTTATAGCTCGCATGAACCACATAGTCGCCCGGCGGCAACTTGACGAGCATATAGGGTCCGTCGGCCGTCGCCTGGAAGACGCTTCCGCCTCCTCCGGTCACGTTCACGTGAACGTCCGACAGATAGTCCGAGCCCGGACCGGCGAAGAGCAATTCGAGCGGCCAATGCGGTGCCGCTGCCTTCAACGCGTGCGACTCGTCGAGACCGACGCCGCCCGTGACGTAATCGATGGATCCTGCCTGTTTGACCGCGGGCATGCCCGTGGGCGCCATGGCGCTGTCGTTGCTCTGCGCGGCGGCGTAACCGACTGTGCCGACGCCTAGCGCGAGCGCCATCGCGGCTCCCGCCACACCGCGCATCCAGCGTGACTGATTGAATCGCTTCATCGTTCGCTCCTTTGAGACCGGGAAACCCAGGATTCGCAAGAAGCGCGCCCGGGGTTGGGCTCCCATCCGTGGGATCGCTCAGTGGCTGATCAGTGACCGCTCAGTGACTTCTCAGTGACTGTGCGGTGCCTGCCCGATGACCTTTCAGTGACCGCGCAGTCGCCGCTCAAGTCATACGCGGCGTCTGCGCAGTCACGGATTCAGTCGTACGACAACGCGCTTACTCGAGGTCGACCGGCACGAAGATCTGCTGGCTGTTGCGTTGAATCAGCAACGCGACCGACGTCCCCGCGTTCGCCAGACGATCCTTCAGCTGATCGGCCGCCGTCAGCGGCTGACCATTGATCGCAAGAATCACGTCACCGGGCTGGATACCGGCTGCCGCTGCCGGACCGGTCACCTGCTCGACCAGCAGGCCGCCCGCCACCGATGCCTGGCGACGTTCATCCGCCGTCAGCGATCGCACGGCTACGCCGAGCTTCACTTGCGATGCGTTCGAATCGTCGGAAGCGACCTTCGAGGCGTTCGGGAACGCGCCGATCGTCACGCCGATGTCCTTCTCCTTCTTGTCGCGCCACACCTGCAGGTGCGCAGTCGCACCCGGCTTCATGTCGGCAATGATCGTCGGCAGCGACGCCGAATCGTCGATCGCGATGCCGTCAACCGAAAGAATCACGTCACCCGGCTTGAGCTGCGACTTCGCGGCCGGGCCATCCTTGTCGATCGAGCTCACGAGCGCGCCTTGCGGCTTGGTCATGCCGAACGACTGGGCAAGCGATTGATTCACACTCTGCACCGTGACACCGAGACGGCCGCGCTCGACATGCCCGCTCTTGATGAGGTCGTCCTTGATCTTCATCGCGAAGTTGATCGGAATCGCGAACGACAGACCCTGGAAGCCACCCGTGCGGCTGAAGATCATCGAGTTGATGCCGATCACGTTGCCGTACATATCGAACAGCGGGCCGCCCGAGTTACCCGGGTTGACCGGCACGTCGGTCTGAATGAACGGGATATACGTTTCATCGGGCAGCGAGCGCGCCTTCGCGCTGATGATCCCCGAGGTCACCGTATTGTCGAAGCCATACGGCGAACCGATCGCGACGACCCATTGACCGACCTTCGACTTGCTCGCATCGCCGATCTTCACCGTCGGCAGTGACTTCGCGTCGATCTTGAGGACAGCCACGTCCGATGCCTTGTCGGAACCCACGACCTTCGCGCGGAATTCGCGCTTGTCCGTGAGCTTGACCGTGATCACGTTGGCACCCGCCACCACGTGCGCGTTGGTCAGGATGTAGCCGTCCTGGCTGATGATGAAGCCCGAGCCGAGGCTCATGCTGTTCTGATCCTGCGCGCTGCCGCCATCGTCGTCACCGCCCTGACCTTGGCCGCCGCCGCCCGGGAACTGGTCACCGTAGAAGCGCTTGAAGAACTGGAAGAACGGGTCGTCCGGGCTCATGTTGCCGAACGGCGTTGCGCGGCGTTGCTGCTGCGGCGACGAGAGCTTCGTCTTGGCGACGTGCTCGGCGCTGATGTTCACGACGGCGGGACCATACGCGTCAACGAGTCCCGAGAAGTCAGGCACGCCCGTCGCGCGTGCGGCTTCGGCCGGCATCACCGGCGCGGGTTGCGGCGCGGGCGGCGTCGTTTGCAGCGCCGGCACGGCGCCAGCCGCATGCGCGTTGTCGATCCATTGCGGCGTCGCGCCATGGCGACCCGCGACAAAACCTGCAGAGATAGCAACCACGACCGCGACGGCGACAAGGCTGCGTGAGAACCGTTTGGTTTGCATTCTGGGCTCCTCGCACAAATAACGAATTTCGATGAAACGCAGCGTAAGGGAGGTCTCTTAAAGCAAACTTAAGTAGTTGTCAGACAAGCAAAACCTCACCTTCGGAACGCAGGAACCGAGTCGCGCGGCGTGCCCAGAGGAAAGTCGATCGTCACGCGCAAACCACGGCCCTGCGCGCCATTCTCGCGGTCCATGCTGTCGCCATCGTGACGGTGTCCGTCGTCGCCGCCACGACCGTTCTCGCCGGAAGGACGGGCGCGATCCGCAAGTCGACGGATCGCACAGGATTCGGCTCCGTCCGCACAAGCGTTCCCTGTCGAAGCGTCCTCGTTCCCGGGCGCGCCGCCGTCGCCGAGCGTGACGCGCGCGCCGTGCCGTTCTGCGATACGCCGTACGATCGCGAGCCCGAGGCCACTGCCCGGCGCGTTGAACCCCGACACGGACGTGCTGCGATAAAAGCGGTCGAACACGCGTTCGCGCTCCGACGCCGGAATGCCCGGACCCGAATCGACCACCACCACGCGTGCATGAGGCAGCCCTTCGATCTCGACCTGGCGAATGCACACGTCGATGCACCCGCCTTGCGGCGTGTATTTGACGGCATTGTCGAGCACGTTGTTGAGCATCACGCGCAGCGACGCGGCATCGCCATCAAGCTCGGCAGGCGCCCGCTCGCCGACGCCAAGATCGACGTGCTTGCCTTGCGCGATCGCCGCGTGCGCCGCGACGCATTCGAGCAGCATGGCCGTCAGGTTCACACGCTCACGCGAGACACCCGCCGCGTCACCGCCGGGCTCCGCGCGTGCGAGCGCGAGCAGCTGTTCCACGAGACGTGTTGCGCGATCCACGCCCTTCTTGAGATCGCCCAACGCTTCGTGACGATCTTCGTCTGCACGCGCACGTTCGAGCAACTGTAACTGGATGCGTAACGCAGCGAGCGGCGTGCGCAGCTCGTGGGCCGCATCGGCGACGAAAGCCTTCTGCGCATCCAGCGATTGACCGAGACGCCCAAGCAAGCCGTCGAGCGCGTTCGCCACCGGGCGGATCTCGTCGGGCAGCTTCATGTCGGGCAGCGGCTCGAGGGCCTCGGGCTTGCGCACGTCGAGGGCGCGCGCAAAGCGCTGCAGCGGCAACAGCCCGCGACCCACGACAAACCACACGATCAGGGCGAGCAACGGCAACAGCACGAGCAACGGCAGAATCGTGCGCCAGGCCATTTGCGCGGCCAGATGGTCACGCACGCTCATCGGCTGCGCGAGTTGCACGACGTTGTCGCCGACCATGGCGCCGTAGACCCGCCAGTCGCCGCGCGGCGTGTGCTGCGTGCTGAAGCCCAGCGCAGCGTTCGGCGCGAGATGTGCGTTCGGACGCGAGTAGTACAGCAGCACGCCCGTGCGGCTCCAGATCTGGATCACGACACCTTCGTCGGTGTCGCCGTTCGCGCCGAACACCGACGAGAACGATTCAGAAGGCAACGCGGATGCCGTCTGCTGGAGCTGGAAGTCGAAGATCTCGTTCGCTTCGGCGAGCGCCTGGGCATGAATCAGCCAGCCGGCGGCCGCGAGACCGACGAGCACCGTCATCAGCAGCCACAGCAAAAGTCGACGCCGGATCGAGTTCATTCGGTCGGACGATTGATCATGTAGCCCAGGCCGCGCACGTTGCCAATCAGGTCGGAGCCGAGCTTCTTGCGCAGCGCGTGCACATAGACCTCGACGGCGTTGCTGCCGATTTCCTCGCCCCAGCCGTAAATCTTTTCCTCGAGCTGGGCCTTCGAGAGCACCGCACCGGGACGCGCGAGCAAGGCGGCGAGCAAAGCGAACTCGCGCGCGGACAGTGCGACGGGTTCACCGTGCAGCGTCACTTCATGGGTCGCCGAATCGAGCGTCAGCGCCCCGTGGCGGATCAGGCTGTCGCTGCGGCCTTCGCGGCGGCGCACGAGCGCGCGCATGCGTGCGCCGAGTTCATCGAGATCGAACGGCTTGACGAGGTAGTCGTCGGCCCCGGCATCGAGTCCCTTGACACGATCGCTGACCGCATCGCGCGCGGTGACGATCATCACGGGCACGTCGCGGCCGCCCGAGCGCAAGGTGCGCAGCACGTCGAGGCCGTCGCGCTTGGGCAGACCGAGGTCGAGCAGCACGATATCGTAAGGTTCGTTGCTCGCGGCGCTGATTGCGCTCGCGCCGTCCTGAACCCAATCGACAGCGCAGCCGTCTGAGCGCAAGGCCTTGCGCACCCCTTCGGCGATCATCCGGTCATCTTCGACGAGCAATACGCGCACAGCGTGGTCCTCTCAGGTCATGTGGGGGCGGGCACGCTCAAGCGTTGCACGCATACATCTATCCGAATTCCGCCGCGGCGGTGCGGGCGATTTTATCTCTACAATGGTCGCTCGTTCGCGCCGGGCCGCGCAAAGCGAATCTGACCCGATACCTTCGGGTGCGTTCCTTCCGCGGCCGGCCCGGTCAGTTTCGCATTCACCCGCGTCAAGCTCATGCCTTTCGTTTTCCGGCCTTCCGTGTCTTGCCAGGCACGCCTCACCGCCCTGGCGTTTTCGTTTCTTGGCGCGCTGGCGCTCACTGTTGCAACGCCTCCCGACGCGCATGCGACGTCGAAACTGCGTCGCAACGGCAATGGCCCCGACAACGGCCGCACGTATCTGCACAAGGGCACGCGCGTGACGCTACCCGGCGCCGAGCAATTGCCGCCGACGGTCATCGCGGCGCTGATCAAGGAAAAAATTCCGCTCTCGGCGCTCAGCATCTATGTCGAGAAGATTGGCTCGACCGTGCCGCTGATCGATCTTCACGGCGATGCGGCGATGCAGCCGGCCTCGACGATGAAGCTCGTGACCACGTATTCGGGCTTGTCGATGCTCGGCCCCGACTATCGCTGGAAAACGACGGCGTACGCCGACGGCACGCTGATCGGCGGCGTGCTGCACGGGAACCTCTACATCAAGGGCACCGGCGACCCGAAGCTCGTGCCTGAAGAGCTCGTCGACCTGGTGAATCAGATCCATCAGGCCGGCATCGTCGGCCTCGAAGGCGACCTGGTGCTCGACAAGGGCTACTTCGACGCGTCGACGCGCAATGCACCGCCGCTCGACGAAGAGGCCGACGCACCCTACAACGTCGGCCCCGACCCGCTGCTCTATGCGTTCAAGTCGCTGTCGTTCACGATGCACCCGGATTTCCCGGGCAGACAGGTCGGCATCGACGTCTTGCCGCCCCTGGCGCAACTGCACGTCAACAATCAGCTGAAGCTGAGCCACGGCCCGTGCCTGAGCGCGGCGCTGACACCGGACCTGACGCCGAACGCCGACGGCACGGTCGATGCGATTTTTTCTGGCGAGTACTCGGCGCGCTGCGGCGACCACGTGACCAATATCGCTGTGCTCGACCATACGGCGTTTTTCAGCGGTGGCTTCCTTGCGCTGTGGCAACAGACCGGCGGCACGTTCAAAGGCACGGTCCGTGAAGGCGCGACGCCGGCGACGGCGCACGCGGTCGGCGAGCACAAGAGCCCGCCGCTCGGCGACATCGTCCACGACATCAACAAGTTCTCGAACAACGTGATGGCGCGCAATCTGTTCCTGACGATTGGCGCGGTCGAGGGCAAACCGCCGGCAACGACCGCCGCGTCGGCTGCGATCATTCGCACGTGGCTCACGAAGAACAATATCGCGATCCCCGAACTCGTTCTGGACAACGGCTCCGGCTTGTCGCGCGACGAACGGATCACCGCGGTCGGGCTCGCCGAGCTGCTTCAGTCTGCCAACCAGAGCCCCGTCGCACAGGTGTTCACCGATTCGCTGCCGATCGCAGGCGTCGACGGCACGATGCGGCGCAGGCTCGCCAACCAACCCGTGGTGGGCAATGCGCGTATCAAGACGGGCACGCTGTCCGATGTCCGCGCGATCGCCGGCTACGTCGCGAGCCAGAATGGCGACACGTTCGTCGTCGTCAGTTTTATCAACAGCCCGCGATCCGAGGCCGGACGCAGCATCCACGACGCGCTGCTCGAGTGGATCTATCAGTCCGCGCACTGAACGGACCAGCGTCAACGCGCCGCCTTAAAGTCGACGCGTTTCACACGGGCCGCTGTCGTCGGACAGGCCCGCGCAGGGCATGCCGTGCACGCCGGCATGTCCGCGACAGCGTTCCTGATGACCCGTTCGTGCCTCACCCTTCCCGCCTTACCGTTTCCGTCTCGGCTTACCGTTTCCGCCTCGCCCTCCCCGCCTACCCTTCCCATCTCGCCCGTTCCGTTTCGTCCTTCCCGTCTTAGCCTTCCGGGCTTACCCTTCACGGGCTCGCATGACGCGTCGAAACCGGAATATCCGGATACGAGATGTATAGTCATCTTGATTGGGTGTTTACCCTCCCTGTCTCGCTTAATGATCGGAAATATCTGACTTTCCTTTCTATAATCAGTGATCTATAAGATCGTAGGATGAAAGGCCACGGTATTTTTATCGCTTGCGTTACCTTCATTTCCGTCGCAAACTTGTCTATACAAGATAAGTGACGACGTCAGTTCACTGCGTGACCGCGCCGGTCGACGAACCGGCACATCGTCCGCATCGAACTTTCCTCTCTCGCAGTCCCCACGGTGAACCGTTGCCCATGGAATCCGAAACGCAGCCACAGATCAAGGCGCCGCCTGCGTACGAGCAGATCAAGCGGTACGTGATCCGCCAGATCGAGGCCGGCACATGGCGTGACGGCGACATGATTCCGTCCGAAAGCGAGCTCGTGAAGCAATTCGGCGTCGCGCGCATGACGGTGACGCGCGCGCTGCGAGAGCTGACCGGAGAGCGCGTGCTGACGCGCGTGCAAGGCGCGGGCACGTTCGTCGCGGCCCGCAAATACGAGTCGACGCTCGTCGAAATCGGCAGCATCGCCGACGAAATTGCAGCGCGCGGGCATCGCCACAGCGCGCGCGTGCTCGCGCTCGACGAAAGCCACGAAGCGATGGTGCTCGAGGCGCTTGGGCTGGCCGAAGGGCCGGCCTTCCACTCGCGCATCGTGCACTTCGAGGAAAACGAGCCGATTCAGTTCGAAGAACGCTACGTGAATCCGGCCGTCTTTCCCGAGTATCTGAAGCAGGACTTCACGCAACAGACACCGAACCAGTACATGGTGCGCATCGCGCCGATCCAGCGCGCCGAATACCGGATCTATGCACAGCAGGCCGACGCGGCGACGCGCCGCCTGCTCAATATGGAGATCGGCGAACCATGCCTGCTGCTCTGGCGCCGCACCTGGGTCGGCACGCAGGTCGCAACCGCCGTCACGCTGGCGCACCCGGCCAACCGCTTCCAGTTTTCGGGCAGTTTCTGATTCCTGCCCACACCCGACAGTCATTGCATCGCTTTCAAGGAGAGTCACGATGAACGCCCCTGACCAACCGATCGGCACGCGTACCGACCCGACCCGCAAGATTCGCGCGCCGCGCGGCACCGAGCTGTCGTGCAAGAGCTGGTTGACGGAAGCCGCGTACCGGATGATCCAGAACAATCTCGACGACGAGGTCGCCGAGAATCCGCAGAGCCTCGTCGTCTATGGCGGCATCGGTCGCGCCGCGCGCAACTGGGAATGCTTCGACAAGATTCTCGAGACGCTGCGCCGCCTGGAAGACGACGAGTCGCTGCTCGTGCAGTCGGGCAAGCCGGTCGGCGTGTTCAAGACGCACCCCGATGCGCCGCGCGTGCTGATCGCAAATTCGAATCTCGTGCCGCAATGGGCGAACTGGGAGCACTTCAACGAACTCGACCGGCGCGGCCTGTTCATGTACGGGCAGATGACCGCCGGCAGCTGGATCTACATCGGTAGCCAGGGCATCGTGCAGGGCACGTATGAAACGTTCGTTGAAGCCGGCCGCCAGCACTACAACGGCGACTGGAAAGGCCGCTGGATCCTGACGGCGGGCCTCGGCGGCATGGGCGGTGCGCAGCCGCTCGCCGCAACGCTCGCGGGTGCCGTATCGCTGACGATCGAATGCAAGCAGTCGAGCATCGACTTCCGTCTGCGCACGCGCTATCTCGACAAGCAGGCGAAGGACATCGACGACGCCATCGAACTGATCAAGCACCATACGGCACGTGGCGACGCGATCTCGATCGGCCTGCTCGGCAACGCGGCCGACGTGCTGCCCGAACTGGTCAAGCGCGCAAAAGCCGGTGGCATCAAGCCGGATCTCGTGACCGACCAGACTTCGTCGCACGATCTGATCAACGGCTATCTGCCGCAGGGCTGGACCCTCGAACAATGGGCCGCGGCGAGCCGCGATCCGTCAAAGCACGCCGAGCTCAAGGCCGCTGCGCAGAAGTCGTGCGCGGTCCACGTTCAGGCCATGCTCGATTTCCACGCGATGGGCGTGCCCGCTGTCGACTACGGCAACAATCTTCGCCAGGTCGCGTTCGATGATGGCGTGAAGAACGCCTTCGACTTTCCGGGCTTCGTGCCGGCGTATATCCGGCCTCTGTTCTGCGACGGCAAGGGGCCGTTCCGCTGGGTCGCGCTGTCGGGCGACCCGGAAGATATCTACAAGACGGATCAGAAGCTCAAGGAGCTGTTCCCGCATAACAAGGCGATGATCCGCTGGCTTGATATGGCACGTGAACGCATCGCATTCCAGGGTCTGCCCGCGCGGATCTGCTGGCTCGGCCTCGGCGAACGTCATGTGGCCGGTCTCGCGTTCAACGAAATGGTTCGCAAGGGCGAGCTCAAGGCGCCGATCGTGATCGGCCGCGATCACCTCGACACGGGTTCGGTCGCGAGCCCGAATCGCGAGACGGAAAGCATGATGGACGGCACCGACGCGGTGTCGGACTGGCCGCTGCTCAATGCCTTGCTCAATACGTCGGGCGGTGCAACCTGGGTCAGCCTCCACCACGGCGGTGGCGTCGGCATGGGGTACTCGCAACACGCGGGCATGGTGATCGTCGCGGACGGCACCGACGCTGCACACAAGCGTCTTGCGCGCGTGCTCGTCAACGACTGCGGCTCTGGCGTCATGCGCCACGCCGATGCCGGCTATCGCCAGGCCATCGACTGCGCGCGTGCGCAGCAGCTCGACCTTCCGTTCATCACGGACTAAGCGCATGCGCAACGCCTCATCGATCGTGACGTTCGAAAAGATCAGCGCGGCGAGCCGCCGTCCGGTGCCGTGGAAAAATCGCGGCGGTGTGACACGTGAAATCGCCGTGCAGCATTCCCCGTACGCCGACTTTGATTGGCGCGTGAGCGTCGCGGATGTCGACCAGCCGGGACCGTTTTCGGAATTCGACGGTGTCGACCGCATCATCGTGGTGACGCGCGGCGGGCAGATGGCCTTGCGGCACCGCGACACGGTGCACCGTCTTGCCTGCTGGGAGCCGTTCGCGTTTGCCGGCGAAGACTCGATCACCGCGCATCTTCCGGCTGGCCCGACGCGCGACTTCAATCTGATGGTGCGACGCGCTTACGGCCGAGGTGCTGTGTACGTTTATCACGCGGCCCAGCAACTCGCGATTGCGACCGGCGTTGTGTTTCTTCACTGCGCGGCCGGCTCGTTCTCGGTCAGCGCCGTCGGTGACGACGAATCGCCGGTGGTGCTCGAGGAAGGCGACACGCTTCGCGTGGATCTCGACGCCCGCATGGTGTTCGACGTGCGGCCGCTTGCCGCCGAATCGACGCTGATCGATGCGCGCATCGAGCCCGCGAGGCCGAGCTCGCGATAGCGCGGGCCGGTCTGCATTCAACCTTAGGAAGCCCACCATGTCGTCCACGCCTGCGGCGCTCACGTTATGGCATCACGCGCGGCTCGCGCCGACCGCCGACCCTGGCGTCATCATCGAGGACGGCGCGATACTCGTGCGCAACGGGCGTGTCGTATGGTACGGATCGCTCGCCGACGCACCGTCCGAAGCCGCTCAGGCGCGGCGAAGTGATCTCGGCGGGCGCCTCGTGACGCCGGGGCTCGTCGAATGCCACACGCACCTCGTCTTCGGCGGGCAGCGCGCAGAAGAATTCGCGATGCGGCTCGATGGCGTGAGCTATGAAGAGATTGCGCGTCGCGGCGGCGGTATCGTATCGACCGTCCGTGCCACGCGCGAGGCCACGGAAGACGCGCTTTTCGCACAAGCGCTGCGGCGTCTCGACGCGTTGCTTGCGGAGGGTGTGACAGCCGTCGAAATCAAGTCGGGTTACGGCCTCGATCTCGAATCGGAACGCAAGATGCTGCGCGTCGCGCGACGCCTAGGCAGCGTACGACCCGTGACGGTGTCGACGACCTTTCTGGGCGCGCATGCATTGCCGCCCGACTATGCGGGACGCGCCGACGACTATATCGATCTCGTCTGCAACATCATGCTGCCCGCGCTGGCGAGCGAAGGGCTCGTCGATGCAGTCGACGTGTTCTGCGAGCGCATCGCGTTTTCGCTCGAACAATCCGGCAAGGTCTTCGCCGCCGCTCAGCGGCTGGGCCTGCCCGTCAAAATGCATGCGGAACAGTTGTCGCTGATGGGCGGCGCCGCGTTTGCCGCGCAGCATGGCGCGCTGTCGGCCGATCATCTCGAGTTCCTCGATGAGGCGGGCGTCATTGCGATGAAGCAGGCGGGCACGGTCGCCGTGCTGTTGCCCGGCGCGTTCTATTTCATTCGCGAAACGCAGCTTCCTCCGCTCGACCTGCTGCGGCGTCACGGTGTGCCGATCGCGCTGTCGACGGACTGCAACCCGGGGACCTCGCCGATCACGTCGCTGCTGCAGATGCTCAATATGGGCTGCACGCTGTTTCGCATGTCGGTTGCCGAGGTATTGGCAGGCGTCACCCGGCATGCTGCGAAGGCGCTCGGTCACCCCGATGTGTGCGGCGAAATCCGCGTGAGCGCATGGGCGGACTTCGTTGCGTGGGACATCGACTCACTGGCTGAACTCGCATACTGGAGCGGTCTCGATCGTTGTGCGCTCGTCGTGCGTCACGGCGAGGTGTCACGTGATCGCATGGGCTTGGACTCCGGCCTTCAGACACAGGATCAGCCCACACAGGACCAGTCAGGTATCGCCGACGCGCCTGTCGGCGCTCGCCCCTCTTACGGCTCAGGAATGCATCGATGAAAGGTGGTGCCCTCTTTGCCGCGCATGCGCGGCTCGCCGATGGCTGGCGCGAACACGTCCTGCTCGAATGGGATGCCGACGGCACGCTCATTCGTGTGACGCCCGACTACGACGGCGATCGCTCGACCATTCCGCACGCGAAGGGTCCTGTGATCGCGGGCATGCCGAACCTGCATTCGCATGCGTTTCAACGTGCGATGGCCGGGCTGACCGAATACCGTGCCAATGCGACCGACAGCTTCTGGAGCTGGCGCGACCTCATGTACCGTTTTGCCGCGAAGCTGACGCCCGAGGGCGTCGGCGCCATCGCGCGCTGGCTTTACATCGAAATGCTCAAGGCCGGCTATACGTCGGTTTGCGAATTCCACTACCTGCATCACGCACCGAACGGGCAGCACTACGCCAATCGCGCGGAGATGGTCGAGCGCGTGACCGGCGCCGCCGCCTCGGCGGGTATCGGCATCACACTGTTACCGGTGCTGTATCAGTTCAGTGGTTTCGGTGCGCGCACCCCGAACCCCGATCAACGGCGGTTCATCCACACGCCTGACAGCTTGCTCGAGATGCTCGAACGCGTACGAAGCACGTATCCCGAGAACGGAACGCGCCGCTATGGCGTCGCGCCGCATTCGCTGCGCGCCGTCTCGCGCGAGACGCTGACGGAGATGCTCGCGGGCATGGATCGCGCGTTCCCCGGTGCGCCGATCCATATTCATATCGCCGAACAAACCGCGGAGGTCGACGCGTGTGTTGCGACCGAAGGCGCACGTCCGGTGCGGTGGTTGCTCGATCACTTCGACGTCGATGCGCGCTGGTGCCTCGTGCATGCGACGCATATCGATCACGATGAAACGCGCGCGCTTGCGCAGTCAGGTGCAGTCGCGGGTCTGTGCCTCACGACCGAGGCCAACCTCGGCGACGGCGTGTTTCCGACGCTCGACTATCTCGACGCCCAGGGCCGCTTCGGCGTGGGCTCGGACAGTCATATCGCCGTCGACTGGCGCGCGGAATTGCGTCTGCTCGAATATGGCCAGCGATTGACGCGCCGCGAACGTAATGTACTGGTTTCCGTAACAGATTCGCACGTGGCGGACCGGCTGTTCGACGCTGCCGTGCTCGGTGGCGCTCAGGCCACCGGACGCCCCGTCGGCACCATCGCGACCGGGCAACGTGCCGACTGGATCGTGCTCGACCCCGATCACCCGAACATCGCCGAGCGGCCCGCATCGATGTGGCTGTCGGGTGCCGTGTTCGCCGAGCATGGCGAGACACCCGTGCTCGATGTCTACGTCGGTGGGGAACGCCGGATTACAAATCGGCAACACGAGGATGAGGCGGTGGCTTTCGCCGACTATCGTAAGGTACTTGCAGGGTTGCTCGACCCAAACTGACATGCATCGCGCACCGTCGAGTTTCATCGAGTACCGGTATGCTTGCGAAACCCGGAAAACCGAACACCACTGTCATGACGGATAACACGGACCGCCCCATCGCGTCGCTTCATCGCGGCACCCTTCCCCTTCTGATTTCGATCCCCCATCTGGGCACGCATTTGCCCGACGACATCGCGGGCACCATGACCGACGTCGCGAGCCGCTTCGACGATACCGACTGGCATCTCGATCGGCTCTATGGCTTCGCCAGGGACCTTGGCGCATCGATTCTGACGCCGTCGTACTCGCGCTATGTCGTCGACCTGAACCGGCCTCCCGATGGCGCAAGCCTCTATCCGGGACGCGATACCACAGGCCTGTTCCCTGTCGATACCTTCGATAAGGACGCGCTCTACCTCGATGGCATGGCGCCTGACGAAGCCACACAGGCGGCGCGACGCGCGACCTATTGGCAGCCGTATCACGATGCGCTACGCAATGAGCTTGACCGCCTCAAGCGCGAACACGGGCGCGTCCTGCTGTGGGAAGCCCATTCGATCCGCTCGGTGGTGCCGCGCCTGTTCGAAGGACGATTGCCTGACTTCAACTTCGGCACGGCCGACGATATGAGCGCACGCCCGGGCCTCGCCACGCTGCTGTCGGAGCGCGTGAACCAGCATGGCGGATACACGTCTGTCGGCAACGGGCGCTTCAAGGGCGGCTATATCACGCGCCACTATGGCACCCCGGACACGGGCATTCACGCCGTGCAGCTGGAGCTCACCCAGATCAGCTATATGGAGGAAGCGGCGCCGTACGCGTACGACGAAGCGAAAGCCAAGGCGATCGAGCCGCTGCTCACGGCACTCGTGACCGATGCACTCTCGTATTGCACCCGAGGCTGAACGACGCACCGGATACGCGCACACGACGCCGCACACGCTCGAAGCACCGGCGAATGGCGGCGAGAAAATTCTCAGAACTGTCGCGGCCGCAATCGGTCGTATACGGCATTGCTACACGCCGTGCGTCTCGTGGACGACATCCGATGCCGCGCTGCGCACCACGGTGATTCATTGCAAAATGTACACGCGGTGAGTACCGATCCCGGCCTGCACGCGTAGGCAGTAAGCGTGCTCACAATCCGGCAAATCGAGCCGCATAAAAGACTAAAGCCAGCCAGTGGTAGAACCACTGACTGGCTTTTTTGTTTGCTTGACTGTAGCGGCCACGCCGTGGCCGCTCAGAGCATTAGAAGCGGTGACGCAGACCCAGTGCGAGCAGGACTTGCGAGTCCGTGCCGATGTAGCCATACGAACCGATCGAAGCGGTTGCTGCCGTCGGCGTCACGACGCCCGACGATGCATCGCCCGTTTCGCCGCTGGCGTGCTGGTAAGCACCGACCAGGTAGACGTCCGTGCGCTTCGACAGCGAGTAGTCAGCACCGACCGAACCTTGGTGGTAGTTCGCCGACGTGTCGCCCGACGAGTGCGTGTAGCTGTAGCCGAGACCAACCAGCAGAGCCGGGGTGGCTTGATAGTTGAAGAAGCCTTGTCCCGTGTTGTACTTCTCGGTGGTCGCGAACAGCGAACCGCCGTCCGACTTGTATTGCGAGTTGCTGTATGCCGCGCCGACCGTGAACGGGCCGAACACGTATTGGCCAGCAACGCGTGCGACGTTGATCGAACGAGCCGAAGCGTACGCGCCGTTGACAGCGTCGCCGTCAAACGTGCCCGTCGACGTCGGCGATGCGCCCGACGAATTGCCCCAACCCAGACGGTTCGACGGGTTGTAGTTGTCAGCAACCCAGTAACCGGCAGCGATGCCGATCGGGCCGTTGTTGTACGCAGCTGCGATCGACCACGTTTGAGCCGAACCCGTCGAGCCGGCTACGCCGCCCAGCGAGTAGAAGCCTTCAACCTGGAAGCCAGCGATCGTCGGCGACAGGTACTTGATCGAGTTCGTCGTACGCGAGCTGTTGTCGTAGTTGTCGACGTCGCCAGCCGTTGCGAAGGCCGAACCGAAGTAGTTGTCTTCAGTGATCGGCTGAACCAGGTCGACCAGCGGGTCATATTGCTTACCCAGCGTGACCGTACCCCACTGGTTGCTCGTCAGGCCAACGAATGCCTGGCGGCCGAACAGCGAGTTACCTTGTTGCGACTTGCCCGTGCTCGGGTCGAAACCGCCTTCCAACGTGAAGATCGCAGCCAGACCGCCGCCCAGATCTTCATTGCCCTTCATGCCGAAACGCGAACCAGCCAGGTCGCCTGCGCTCGAGTTGCCCAGGGCCCACAGCTTTTGATTGCCGTTGGCGTGGTTGACGTAGGTCAGCGATTCGTCGATCACGCCGTACAGCGTGACGCTGTTCTGTGCCGAAGCGGCACCTGCTGCTGCCAACAACGACAGCGAGAGGGTAGACAGTACGAGTCGTTTCATTCAGCTCTCCGCGATTTATTAATTAACGTCGGTACGGGTTGCACAGTAGCGCAGCGCTCGCGACGGCGCGAGCGGACATAATGGTTTGTCTCTAAAACAACACACTTTTATAAAAGTTACACATCAAACAAACGATATTTGATGCCCCACTTATGAGCATTGGTGATGCACCGCTAACACACATGGTGCGTGCAATTTTTAACCACTCATGTGCATTCGAACGCATCCTCTATCTCCCTCTATCGCCATTAGAAGGCACGCGTTGTACGCTTCGTTACATATCAAGAAAGGATCGTGCGTTCGGAACGGAGTGCCGCGCGTTGCATCAGCGAAGCGTGTGTGTGGGTGCGCTGTAAGCATATGTCGCGCCAATTGTCGACATTATTTGGTACGCCATTGCTGCCACCTCCGTGTCATCGACGATTCATGAAGAAGGCGCACGCAGCATCGCTGCGCGCCGTGATGGGAGACAAGACTGAACGTGCCCCGTTCAGATCTTTGCATAGCGTCCCGAGAGCCCATGCGATTTCCAGCACGGAAGTCGGCATCCGCGAATCGATAGGCCGCTAATAACTACTACGCAATCATGCGAGGAGCACGATGAAGTTGAGCCCTACCCTTACCAAAACGACCCTGCGTCTTGTTCAAGGCGCCGTTGCGATCGCGCTCGCCGCTACGATGACCGCGTGCGGCGGTGGCGACGACAATAACTCGTCGACGCCAACGAGCCAGGTGTCCGCGAGCTTCCAGGTCGTGTCGTTCGGCGACAGCCTGTCGGACGTCGGCACGTATGCGCCGAACATCTCGCTGATCTTCGGCGGCGGGCGCTTTACGACGAACCCGGGACAAGTCTGGACGCAGGACGTTGCGCAGTACTACGGCGGCTCGCTCACCGCGGCACAGACGGGTGGCTTCGGCGCGGCCGTCATCAACAACCCGAACGGCTATGGCTACGCGCAAGGCGGCGCGCTCGTCGATGGCGCGCAAGGCAATGGCTGGGCCGCCAACGGCGCCGCCGCACTGACCGTGCCGGTCACGCAGCAGATCCAGAACTACATCTCGATGCACGGCACGTTCACCAACAATCAGCTCGTGTTTATTCAGGGTGGCGCGAACGACATCATTCAACAGCTGACGGCCGCTTCCCAAGGGCTCGAACCACTCGCCACGGCACAAGCCAATATCGCGACCGCGGCGGGCAAGTTCGTGGGCGCCGTTGCCGCGCTGCTGCAGGCCGGCGCAACGCACGTCGTGGTCGTCGATGTGCCGGATATCGCGAAGACGCCGCTGGCGGTTCTCGCGAATGACGGTGGGCAGACCGCGGCCGCATTCAGCGCGGCGGTGACGGCGTATAACCAGGGCGTCAGCGGCGCGCTGACCTCCCTGGGTCTTGCGAACAAGGTCGTCCAGGTCAGCTCGTTCCAGTTCATCGATTCGGAAGTCGCGAACTTCGCGCAGAACGGATTCACGGTCGGCAACACCGGCACGGCGTGTAACCTCGCGCTGATGGCGCAAAACGCACAGCGGGCCGGTGAAGCCAACCCGAGTGACTTCGAAAGCTCGCTGTTCTGCTCGCCGCAGCTCTACACCGTGGCCAACGCCGATCAGACGTATATGTTCGCCGACCAGATCCACCCGACGACGCATCTGCACGCTCGCTTCGCAGCGTATGTCGAAGCTGCGGTGAATCAGGCGTTCGGTCTCAAGTAATCCGCAGGCGCGTCGGTTTGAGCCTGAGTTTAAGCGCCGCTTTGCGACGGCTCGATCGACGCGTCAATCCGTAACGATCCGAGTTACGGACAGGACCTGGATCCACAGTGTTTCAACGAAGTATCGCTCCGGCGACCGAGTTGCCGTTGAAGAGCCGCCTCGACCGAGGCGGCTTTTTTTTCGTTAAAGAATCAGGAACGGCGAGCCGTTGCGTTGCGCACGTCATGCATGGCCGACGTTGAGTGCCGTGGGGCCGCAGGAGGATCGACGAGACATGAGGCGTTCGAAATCGCCCGTCACGCTGCGTCAGTCGTCGACTGGCAGATCGTCCTCGAATGCAGCGGCCGCGCGACCCAGCCGGTCGTTGACGGCGGCCCACTCGGGCGTGGACGGCAGACGTTCGATCAGAATGCGATCGACCTCCGAACGATCCAGCTCGCGAAGCAATCCGTAGAGTGCTTGCGCGTAGCGCGGCGGGTCCTCGGGTGCGGCGATAAACGTCACGTTCGGCAGCTTCGCGATATCGCCGATCGCCGAGGGACGCGCGACGATGGCGATCGCTTCGCTGGCGCGTTCAATTGCAGTCGCGGCAATCGCATCGGCGTCGAGCAGGGCGAGCGGCGTACGCGTCGCATAGTGAGCCTTGAGGGTGCCTGATGCACGCGGCGCGGTGACGTCAGAGCCATCGGGCAAACGCGGCATTTCGCCGAGTACCTCTGCCAGCTGCTCCGGTCGCAGATGACCCGGCCGCAACAACGCGGGAAAACCGCGCGACAAATCAAGAATCGTCGATTCGATGCCGACCTTCGATGCACCGCCGTCGAGAATCTCGATCGAGTCACCGAATTCTTCGCGCACGTGCTGCGCCGTGGTCGGGCTCACATGACCGAACCGATTGGCCGAGGGCCCTGCGACACCGCCGTGTCCGTTCCTGAGCGTATCGAACGCGCGCAACAGCGCCTGCGCAACCGGATGCGACGGGCAACGCAGGCCGACCGAATCCTGTCCGCCGCTCACGACATCGGGAATATGCGCCGCGCGTTTGAGGATCAGTGTCAGCGGGCCCGGCCAGAACGCATCGATCAGCAACCGGGCGGAATGCGGCAGCGACTGTACCCAGTAACCGGGGTCACTCTCGGGCGACACGTGGACGATCACCGGATGCGTCGACGGCCGGCCCTTGGCCGCGTAGATACGATTGACCGCATCGACATCCTCGGCGTTCGCGCCAAGGCCATAGACCGTTTCAGACGGGAACGCGAGCAGCTCGCCTCGATTCAGCACGGCGGCAGCGGTTGCGATCCCTGCCTCATCCGGTTGCAGAAACGGTTTGAGATGCGCGGTCATGATCGGCTTCAATGATCGAATGCGATGCCCAGGAGCCGCTGGCATTCGCGCGACGCGTCGCGAGCGGCTTCGGGCGTGGCGGCGGTCAGCGTGATATGGCCCATCTTGCGACCTACGCGCGCGTCTTCTTTTGCGTACAGATGAAGTCGCGCCTCCGGCAGTGCGGCGACATCGTGCCAGGGCGGTGTCGTCGGCGTGCCGTCGTGGAACCAGATGTCACCAAGCACGTTGAGCATGACCGCCGACGAATGCTGACGCGTATCGCCGAGCGGCAGCCCGGTCATGGCGCGGACCTGCTGTTCGAACTGGCTCGTCGCGCACGCATCGATCGTGTAGTGCCCCGAATTGTGCGGCCGCGGCGCCATTTCGTTCGCAACCAGCGTGCCATCTTCGAGCACGAAGAACTCGACGCAGAGCACGCCGACGTAATGCATATGCGCAGCAATGGCCTGCGCAGCGGACTGCGCTTGCGACACGACCGCAGCACTCGCGCGCGGCGACGGCACGGTCGTCTCGGCCAGGATGCCGTGATGATGGATGTTCTCCGCAAGCGGATAGACCACCGAACGGCCGTCGGCGCCGCGCGCGACCAACGCGGAGACTTCATAGGCGAGCGCGAGGCGCTTTTCGAGCACGCACGCGACACCCCCCATCTCGGCGTGCGCGAGGCGCACGTCGTTGACATTGTTCACGCGGACCTGCCCCTTGCCGTCATAGCCGAGGCGCGCCGTCTTCAGAATGCCGGGCAGAACCGCGTCGAGGTCCGCATCGGCCATGCCGGCCAGCGCCGCCGACGATTCGATCACGACATGAGGTGCAACGGGAACGCCGCATTCGACGAGAAAGCGCTTCTCAATCGCGCGGTCCTGCGCGGTCGCGACGCAACGCGCGCTCGGCGCAACGAAGCTCGAACGCGCGAGAAACTCCAGGCTCGCGGCCGGGACGTTTTCGAATTCGGTCGAAATCGCCGCACACAGGCGCGACAACTCAGTCAGGCCCGACTGATCGTCGTATGCAGCACGGATATGCCGGTCGGCCACCGTCCCCGCCGGGCTCGACGGGTCCGGATCGAGCACCGCCACGCGATATCCCATTGCCTGCGCCGCGAAGCAGAACATGCGGCCGAGCTGGCCGCCGCCGAGCATGCCGAGCCAGGCGCCCGGAAGCAGCGGCGCAGCGGGCGCGGAGCCTTGTTCGGCGCCCGGCACCGTGGTGACGATCGAAGCGGTGGTCGATAGCGAAACGGTCATGGTGTGCCTTGCAAATCTGGATGAATACTTGGGCCGGCGACTCAGGCCGGCGGCAACGTCATATTGCTCGCGACCTCGTTCTGGCGCACACGGAACGCGTCGAGCTTCGCCGCGAGTTCCGGCGATGCGTTCGCAAGCATCGAAACAGCGAACAGCGCCGCATTCGCCGCGCCCGCCTCGCCGATTGCAAACGTCGCGACCGGCACGCCCTTGGGCATCTGGACGATCGAGTGCAGGGAATCGACACCCTTCAGGTATTTCGAAGGTACCGGCACGCCGAGCACGGGAATCGTCGTCTTGGCCGCCAGCATGCCAGGCAGATGCGCCGCACCGCCCGCACCCGCGATGATCGCCTTGAGGCCGCGTGCACGCGCACCCGCGGCGTACTCGAACATCTCGTCGGGCATCCGGTGCGCCGAGACGACCTTCGCCTCATGCGCGATACCGAACTCCTTGAGCACCGCGACCGCGTGCTGCATGACGTCCCAGTCGGAACTGGAACCCATCAATACGCCTACCTGTACCGATTCGCTCACGTCCTGTTTCCTTCCCTGTACCTTCGACTTCGAATGATGCGCCAAGGTGTCTGGCGTCTTGGGCTTGTCGCACCGGCACATGCCGGTGGCGCTCGCCTCTCACAAGCGCTTGCCGCGCGCTCGTTGCACGCGCCTGCTGCACGCGCCTGTTGCACGACGCCCGCTATTACTTCAACGTTTCGCCGGTCAGACGCTCGAGCGCCTCGCGATATTTCGCGGCGGTCTTCTCGACGACTTCGTCCGGCAGCTTCGGCGCCGGCGCGGTCTTGCCCCACGGCTGGGTTTCGAGCCAGTCGCGCACGAACTGCTTGTCGAACGACGGCGGATTGCTGCCAACCTGGTATTGATCCGCGGGCCAGAAGCGCGACGAATCCGCCGTCAGCACTTCGTCCATCAGGTGGAGCGTGCCCTCGTCGTCGAGACCGAATTCGAACTTGGTGTCGGCGATGATGATGCCGCGCGTCGCTGCATAGGCCGAGGCTTCCTTGTACAGGCGGATGCTCACGTCGCGGATCTTTGCCGCGAGTTCGGCGCCGATGCGCTGCTCGACTTCCTCGAACGAAATGTTTTCGTCGTGCTCACCCATCTCGGCCTTGGCCGCGGGCGTGAAGATCGGCTCGGGCAGCTTTTGCGCGTTCTGCAGACCCGCGGGCAGTTTGACGCCGCACACCGCACCCGTCGCCTGGTAGTCCTTCCAGCCGCTGCCCGCGAGATAGCCGCGCACCACCGCTTCAACGAGGATCGGCTTCAGACGCTTGACCACGACCGCACGACCTTCGACCTGGGCCGCTTCGTCGGCTTGCACGACCGACTCCGGTGCAATACCCGTCAGGTGGTTAGGCACAATGCCGCCGAGCTTCTCGAACCAGAAATTCGCCATCTGGTTCAGCACTCGGCCCTTTGCCGGAATCGGCTCACCCATGATGACGTCGAACGCCGACAGACGATCGGTCGTCACGATCAGCAGCTTGTCGTCGCCGACCGCATAGTTGTCGCGCACCTTGCCGCGGCCAAGCAGCTTGAGCGAATGGAGCGAGGAATCGTAAAGAGTCGAGGACATGGCAGCCTTTCCAGTCTTGCTTTCTAGGTCAAACGTGAAATCGAAAACGCCACCCAGCCGCGGGTGGCGTACCTGAATCTGAACCGCGCATTTTAATGCAATCGCCGAAGCGGACCCGCGATCGCCGGATCGCCGGTCCGCTCACGGTCGATGATCAATGCACGACTTGCGCGAGTTCGCCCCGCTTGTACTTCTGCGCCATGGCGTCGAGCGCCACCGGCTTCAGCTTGTCGGCCATGCCTGCGGATCCGAAAGCGACGAAACGCGACTTGCACACTTCCATCGCTGCCTGACGCGCCGGCTTCATAAAGTCGCGCGGGTCGAACTTCGACGGATTCTCGACGAAGAAGCGGCGGATCGCACCGGTCATGGCCAGGCGCAGATCGGTGTCGATATTGACCTTGCGCACGCCGTACTTGATGCCTTCCTGGATCTCTTCGACGGGCACACCGTACGTTTCCTTCATATCGCCGCCGAATTCGCGAATCTCGGCGAGCAGTTCCTGCGGCACCGACGACGAGCCGTGCATCACCAGGTGCGTATTGGGGATGCGTGTGTGGATGTCCTTGATCCGCTGGATCGACAGGATATCCCCGGTCGGCTTCTTGCTGAATTTGTACGCGCCGTGCGATGTGCCGATCGCGATCGCAAGCGCATCGCACTGCGTGTTGCGCACAAAGTCGGCGGCCTGCTCCGGATCGGTCAGCAGTTGCTCGCGCGTCATCGTGCCTTCAGCGCCGTGGCCGTCTTCCTTGTCGCCCTTCATCGTTTCGAGCGAACCCAGCACGCCGAGCTCAGCCTCGACCGTCACCCCGATCGCGTGCGCCATGTCGACGACGCGACGCGACACATTGACGTTGTAGTCGTAGCTCGCCAGCGACTTGCCGTCTTCCTCGAGCGAGCCGTCCATCATCACGCTCGTAAAGCCGCTGCGAATGGCCGCAATGCAAATGGCCGGCGACTGACCGTGGTCCTGGTGCATGACGACGGGGATATGCGGGTAGGCCTCGACCGCGGCTTCGATCAGATGACGCAGAAACGGCTCGCCCGCGTACTTCCGGGCGCCGGCCGATGCCTGCATGATCACCGGTGAGTTGACCTCGTTGGCGGCTTCCATAATCGCCTGGATCTGTTCAAGGTTGTTCACGTTGAACGCCGGTAGCGCGTAGGTGTGCTCGGCTGCATGATCGAGCAGCTGGCGCATCGAAACGAGAGGCATGTGGAACTCCTTAGCTGTGTAGAAACCACGCGGCCCACGCGACTCTCATGCAACAGCGGCTCGCGGCGCAGCGTCGCCCCGACGCGTCGTTCGGAGCGGCGCGCGCAAGTCTTATGCACACAGCACGAGTTCGCGCGTTGCCAGCCCAGGCATCGTGCGCGCCGATCATTACGCGACACGGAGTCCGACTTCGCCGGCATCACGGCCAACTTCGAAGCGGGCCCGGTTGAGCCGGGCCATCGACGGTGCGTTACCGCCTCCACGGGTCCCCAGACCCGCTTCGAAGTGCACTCCCCGACGGCTTTCGGGGCGCACCCCGAAAGCCGTCAGGAGCTGCGTTGATGCGCTTAGATCGGCTCGCCGATACGAACGATCTTCAGCGTGTTCGTACCGCCTGCCTGACCCATCGGCTCGCCGACCGTCAGCACGATCTTGTCGCCGTGTTTCGCATAGCCCTTCGACACGATGATGTTGATCGCATCAGCCAGCGCCGCATCGCGGTCGCGGTTCGAGTCGATCGAGACCGGCGTGACGTTCCGATACAGCGACATCGAGCGGACGCTGCTCTCGCGCGGCGTCAGCGCGTAGATCGGCACCGGGATCCAGTGACGGCTCATCCACAGCGCAGTCGCACCCGACTCGGTCAGCGCGACGATGGCCTTCGCATCGAGGTGGTACGCCGTGAACAGCGCGCCCATGGCGATCGACTGGTCGATGCGTGTGAACGTGCGGTTCAGGAAGTCATTGTCGAGTTCGACGTGTTCCGACTTTTCGGCTTCGACGCAGATGGCCGCCATCGCTTCGACGGTCACGACCGGATACTTGCCCGCAGCCGTTTCGGCCGACAGCATCACGGCGTCGGTGCCGTCGAGCACCGCGTTCGCGACGTCCGACACTTCCGCGCGCGTCGGCACGGGGTTCTGGATCATCGACTCCATCATCTGCGTCGCGGTAATCACGAGCTTGTTCGAGTCGCGCGCCATGCGGATCATGCGCTTTTGCAGCGCCGGCACCGCCGCGTTGCCGACTTCGACAGCCAGATCACCCCGGGCCACCATGATGCCGTCCGACGCATCAAGGATCGACTGCAGCACCGGAATCGCTTCGGCGCGTTCGATCTTCGCGATCATCTTCGGACGGATGCCGTATTGCTCGCCGGCGATATTGCCGAGCTGACGCGCCATTTCCATATCGGTCGCGTTCTTCGGGAACGACACGGCGATGTAGTCCGCGCCGAGCGACATGGCGGTCTTGATGTCCTCCATGTCCTTCGCGGTCAGCGCGGGCGCGGTCAGACCGCCGCCCTGGCGGTTGATGCCCTTGTTGTTCGACAGCTCGCCGCCGATCTTGACGACCGTGTGGATCTCGTCGCCGACGATGCGCGACACGGTCAGCACGATCAGGCCGTCGTTGAGCAGCAGCACGTCGTTAGGCTTGAGGTCGCGCGGCAGGTCCTTGTAGTCGAGGCCGACGCGATCGTCGTTACCGACTTCGCAGGCGGCATCGAGAATGAACGCGTTGCCCGCGATCAGCGTGGTCTTGCCGTTCTCGAACTTGCCGACGCGGATCTTCGGGCCTTGCAGGTCGGCCATGATCGCGACTTCGCGACCGCATTGGCGTGCGGCTTCGCGCACGGTCTCGGCGCGCTGACGGTGATCGTCGGCCTTGCCGTGGGAGAAGTTCAGGCGCACCACATCGACGCCTGCCTTGATCATCTGATGCAGGGTGTCGAACGTACTCGAAGCGGGGCCGAGGGTTGCGACAATTTTGGTGGCGCGATGCATGGATCTCCTCATTCTGCGATTGGCAGGACTGTTGAATGACGCAGCCGGGTCTGCCGATGCCGGGATCGTCCGGTCATCGGTGGCTGTCGGGTTTGTTGTGTGTTGGGTATTCGGTGAAGACGCGGTGCTCGCAACGGACGACGCCGTGGACTGCATGGGAGCCGCAGCGTCCGCAGCGGCGCCAGATGCAATCGAGGCATCCACGCCCGGCACGGCAACACCGTCTGCGGCGTGCGCGGCATCGTGGCCGGCTGCCGCAGCGGTCGTGGCATCCAGGGCCTTGAGCACGTCGGAGACGTCGTGGGCCGTTTCGGGCGCCACGGGCAATGCGCCCGTGGTGTCGCCGGCTACGGGCTGAGCGGCGGTCGCGGGTTTCGCCGACGACGGGGCGCCGGGTGCGCCGTCCGTCGATTTCGAAGAAGCCGGTGTGCGGCGCGCTGTCATCTTATTGGGCCCGCGATTCAAGTACCGCGACGGCCGGCAACGTCTTGCCCTCGAGGAATTCGAGGAACGCGCCACCACCCGTCGAGATGTAGCCGATCTTGTCGGCGATGCCGTATTTGGCAATCGCGGCGAGCGTGTCGCCACCGCCTGCGATCGAGAACGCCGCCGAGTCGGCAATCGCCTTGGCCAGCGTCTTCGTACCTTGCTCGAACGCGTCGAACTCGAACACGCCGACCGGGCCGTTCCAGACGATCGTGCCGGCTTCGCCGATCTGCTTGGCCAGCACCGCCGCGGTCTGCGGGCCGATGTCGAGAATCATGTCGTCGGCAGCGACGTCGTCGACCGACTTCGTTTCCGCCTTCGCGCTCGCCGAGAATTCCTTCGCGGTCACGACGTCGGTCGGCACCGGCACCGATGCGCCGCGCTGCTTCATCAGTTCGATGATCGCCTTCGCTTCTTCGACGAGATCCGCCTCGGCAAGCGACTTGCCGATCGGCTTGCCCGCGGCAAGCAGGAACGTGTTCGCGATGCCGCCGCCAACGATCAGCTGATCGACCTTGGCAGCCAGTGACTTGAGAATCGTCAGCTTGGTCGAGACCTTCGAACCGGCGACGATCGCCACGAGCGGACGCTTCGGCGCGCCCAGCGCGCGACCCAGTGCGTCGAGTTCCTGCGCGAGCAGCGGGCCCGCGCATGCGATGCCGGCGTACTTCGCGATGCCGTGGGTCGTCGCTTCAGCGCGGTGTGCCGTGCCGAATGCGTCGTTCACGTAGATGTCGCAGAGCTTGGCCATCTTTTGAGCCAGCTCGTCCGAATCCTTCTTTTCGCCCTTGTTGACGCGGCAGTTCTCGAGCAGCACGACCTGACCCGGCTTGACGTCCACGCCGTTCTCGACCCACTGGGCGACGAGCGGAACATCACGGCCCAGCAGCTCGGCCAGACGTTTGGCGACGGGCGCGAGCGAGTCTTCCGGCTTGAATTCACCTTCGGTCGGACGACCCAGGTGAGACGTGACCATCACGGCAGCGCCGGCGTCGAGCGCCTGACGGATTGCCGGGACCGATGCGCGGATCCGCGTGTCTTCGGTGATATTGCCCTGGTCGTCCTGCGGCACATTGAGGTCGGCGCGGATGAATACGCGCTTGCCGGAAAGCTTGCCGTCGGCGATCAGATCGGAGAGACGCAAAACGTGGGTCATGTGAATGTGGGAGTTTCCGGGTGGGTGGGACACTGCACGCGCCGCTTCACCACAACGCAGCACGCTCGAGCGAAAAGGGAACGGTATTTTACCCGATCCCACCGGCGTTCCAATGTGACAAAGCAAATGCGGCGGACACGCCAACTATGTGGGAAAAGTGCAATGAATACACCCCGGCCGGATGGCCTATGCATTTCCTACATCGCCGATACGGCTTTGCCGCATCGACTGCACAACCCACGCCGACCGGCTCGCGGGCCACGCCAGACGGGCGTTTTTGGGCTTGGACTCATTGAGGCTGCGGCGTCCCCGCAGCGTTTTGCGGCCAGGTCAATCGCCCTCTATGGCGGAATGCGCCGAGCCAACGGCTGAAATGCGAGCGGCGCGGGCGGCAGAATTCGCAATGCCCGGCGGTCTTTTCCTGTGTCGTTTGTTATACAGCTTTGCCTTAATCCCGACTCGATTAGTCACCTATCCGGCCAAATCACACGGGCAGACCTTATAAACGCCGGTTATCCCGACGCAGACGGTCAAAACCGCCGGACGCCGGACCGACCTGATTTACAATGCGGCACTTGGCTCAAAGCCCGCTTTAGACACTAAGCAAGACACTGAGGAGAACCGTGATGTCCATGGCTGACCGCGACGGCAAGATCTGGATGGATGGCAAGCTGATCGACTGGCGCGATGCACAGATCCACGTCCTGACCCATACCCTGCACTACGGCATGGGCGTGTTCGAAGGCGTGCGCGCGTACAAGACGGCGGACGGCACGGCGATTTTCCGCCTCGCCGAGCACACCAAGCGCCTGTTCAACTCGGCCAAGATCTTCCAGATGGACATTCCGTTCGATCAGAAGACCCTCGCCGACGCACAGCTTGAAGTCGTGCGCGCAAACAACCTCGAGTCCTGCTATATCCGCCCGATCGTCTGGGTCGGCTCGGAAAAGCTCGGTGTCGCGGCCAAGGGCAACACGATTCACGTCGCGATCGCAGCGTGGCCGTGGGGTGCGTACCTCGGCGAAGACGGCCTGGCCAGGGGCATTCGCGTGAAGACCTCGTCGTTCACGCGCCACCACGTCAATATCTCGATGGTTCGCGCCAAGGCGTCGGGCTGGTACGTGAACTCGATCCTTGCGAACCAGGAAGCCACGGCCGACGGTTACGACGAAGCACTGCTGCTCGACGTCGACGGTTATGTGTCGGAAGGTTCGGGCGAGAACTTCTTCCTCGTCAACAACGGGAAGGTCTACACGCCTGACCTGTCGTCGTGCCTCGACGGCATCACCCGTGACACGGTGATCACGCTCGCCCGCGACATGGGCATCCCGGTCATCGAAAAGCGCATCACCCGCGACGAGGTCTATACGGCCGACGAAGCGTTTTTCACGGGCACGGCCGCTGAAGTCACGCCGATCCGCGAGCTCGACAACCGCACGATCGGCAGCGGCAGCCGCGGCCCCGTGACGGAAAAGCTCCAGAGCGCGTTCTTCGACATCGTCGGCGGCAAGAACCCGAAGTACGCAAACTGGCTCGCCAAGGTCTGACCCGTCCTGACGACGCGTTGGTAACACGCAGCATATGCAGCACACGCGGCGCGCGCTGCAAGGCGCAGCAGCGCAACGCAGAATTCACACACGTAGCACAGCATCACGCGGTAATCACGCCGTATTGAGCGACGGCCGCCGAACCGGCCGTCGCGATCCTTAGAGCATTGGCAGAAGAACGGTTCCCATGAACGACAACACCCAGATGCCGCTGGTCGAACTCAGCGCCCACGACCTCCCGGCTTATTGCCCGAACCCCAACATGGCACGCTGGAGCTCGCATCCGCGCGTGTTCATCGACGTGACCCACGGCGAAGCCCGCTGCCCGTACTGCGGCACACGCTACAAGCTCCGTGAAGGCGAAGTGCTCAAGGGTCATCATTGAGTTCGCGTCGCGCTCTGGTTATTGCGCCGAACTGGATCGGCGATGCTTTGATGGCGCAGCCGCTGTTCACGCTGCTCAAGCGGCAGAACCCGCGTATCGCGATCGATGCGCTGGCGCCGGGCTGGGTCGCGCCCGTTCTCGAGCGCATGCCCGAAATCAACGAGGTCTACTCGAGCACGCTCGCCCACGGCAAGCTGCAGATCTGGAATCGCTGGCATCTCGCCAGTGACTTCCGCGAGAACCGGTACGACGCGGCCTACGTGCTGCCGAACTCGTTGAAATCAGCGCTGATTCCGTGGCTTGCGGGCATCAATCTGCGCGTCGGCTATACGGGCGAGTCGCGCTACGGGCTGCTCAACGTGCGGCACGCCAATCCTCGCAAGGACGAGCGGCCGCCGATGGTGCGTCACTACGCGGCGCTCGCGTACAAACCGGGCGCCACGCTGCCCGACGACCTGCCGCTGCCGCGCATCGAGTCCGACCTCAATGAAGGCGTACGCGTCTCGAACCGGTTTACGCTCGATACGCGCGTGCCGCTGGTCGTGTTCTGCCCCGGTGCCGAGTTCGGTCCGGCCAAGCGCTGGCCTCCCGAGCACTTCGGCGCGCTCGCGCAACTCGTGCGTCATGCGTTCCCGTATGCACAGATCGTTGCACTCGGGTCGCCGAAAGACTCGCCGGTCGCCGCCGCAATCGCCGAGCACGCGCCGTTTGTCCGCAACCTTTGCGGGCAGACGTCGCTCTCGGACGCGTGTGCGTTGATCGGACGCGCGAGCGTGGTCATCTCGAACGATTCGGGCCTCATGCACGTGGCTGCAGCGCTGCGACGGCCGCTAGTGGCGTTGTACGGGTCGTCCGATCCGCGTCATACGCCGCCCCTGTCGGAAAGCGCGAAGGTACAATGGCTTCACCTCGAATGCTCGCCGTGCTTTCAGCGCGAATGCCCGCTGGGTCATTTCAAGTGCATGCGCGATCTGAGTCCGGAACAAGTGTTCGAACAGTTGCGCGAAATGTTGCTCGCGCGCCGGTAGTGCAGCGTGCCGTCCGCGCGAGATGCGCGGACGCGGCGCTGCTCGGGGCCGCCAGGCGGCCGCTCCGAGCGCCAGCTCCGGTTGGCGCTTATCGGCGCAGTTAAACCGCCGCACTTTTGACCGACCGATGCCACGATTTGCCCGCCTGTTCGAAGCCGCCGCCGACACCCTGCACGCGTTCTATCGCGCGGTCAGCGAAGCCAATCTCGATGGCCTGATGGAGCTGTGGATCGACGAGGAGTTCGTCAGCTACATCTGTCCGGACGGCTCACACCTGCATGGCCTCGATCAGATCCGGATCGGGCTCTCCAAACAGTTCGAGTTTCCGCGCACGCAGATCGAACCGCTCGATGTACGGGTCTATGACAGTCTGGGCACGATCGTCTATGCGGTCGCCGAGGCGCATCGCGCGCTCGACGATCACGATGTGCCCGAGATGGTGTTTTCGACCTATGTGATGGTGCATGAGCGCGGCGAATGGCGAATCGCCCATATTCATTCGAGCGCGATGCCCGCCAAGGCCGCCGACCAGTTCGCCACGCGCATGCGACGCGACGCAGGGCCGCTGCACTAGGCACGCGCACCGGCAGCGCCGGTGCCCAGCAAGTCATGAACACCCCGTTGATCTATCTTTCCCCACGCTGGCTGCCGAGCGGCCACCTGCAGACGATCGTGCCCGCCAAGCTCGGGCGTCTGCCCAAGGTCGTGTTCGAACGGGAGCGCTGGGATACGCCCGACGGGGATTTCATCGATCTCGATCATCTCGTGGCGCCGTCGACGATCAGTGCGGCGGCGAGCGCGGTGTTGTCCGGGGTCGGTTCGTCGGCAGCTACCGTCCTTTCCGGCGTGACGCACGGACCGAACGGAGCCGCCGCCCCGCCGACCGCTACGCCGAACGCCCATGCGCGGAATGCCCATGCGCGGGACGCCGACACTCCGCCCCTGCTGGTTCTGTTTCATGGGCTCGAAGGCAACTCGTCGAGCCACTACGCGCTGACGACGATGGCGCTGACACAGGCGCGCGGCTGGCGCGGCGTGGTGCCGCATTTCCGTAGCTGCAGCGGACCGATGAACCTCGCGCCCCGCTTTTATCATTCGGGCGATAGCGCCGAGATCGACTGGATCCTGCGCCGCCTGCGCGAGCGGCATCACGGCAAACTCTTCGCGGCCGGGGTTTCGCTCGGTGGCAACGCACTGCTGCGCTGGCTCGGCGAACGCGGCTCAGACGCACTCGGTATCGTCGATGCGGCAGCCGCGATCTCGGCGCCGATGGACATTCCCGCCGGCGGTCACGCGCTATCCAGCGGCTTCAACCTGGTCTACGCACGCTCGTTCCTGAAGACGATGAAGGTCAAAAGTCTTCAGAAGCTCGCGCAGTTTCCCGGCCTGTTCGATCGTGAGGCGATGCTGAGCGCGCGCACCTTGCACGAGTTCGACGACATCGTGACCGGGCCATTGCACGGTTTCAAGAATGCGGACGATTACTGGCAGCGTGCGTCGTCGATTCATTTGCTGACTGATATCGAAGTGCCTACGCTCGTGCTCAATGCGCGCAACGACCCGTTCCTGCCCGCGCACGCGCTGCCGACGCACGCTCAGGTCAGCCGGATGGTCGAGCTCGAACAACCCGAGACGGGTGGCCATGTCGGGTTCATGACCGGCGGGTTTCCGGGCCGGCTCGACTGGCTAGGCACGCGTTTGCTGCATTTCTTTGATTCGTACGCGCAATAGACGCGTTGCGGCACACCCGGGCACGTCATGTGCGCCGATCGTTGCCATACGGAGGCTGGAGCTTCGCAGCATGGATGACATCGTTCGACAGGCGCTCGCCAAATGGCCCAATGTGCCCGCGTGCTACGGCTGGCTGATGCTCGACCGGCGCGGCAACTGGCGCATGCGCGACGAAGCAGTCCAGCGCGCCGGCGGCCTCGGTTCGCCCGTGCGGCATGCCGCGCTGATAGCCTTTATCGTGCGCAACTACGACGTGGACGAACGCGGCCAGTGGTACTTCCAGAACGGACCGCAGCGCGTCTATATCGAACTCGAGTACACACCATTCGTCGTGAGGCTGTCGCAGGATGCGCAAGCTGATGCCGCGCTGGTGCTGGCCGATCAATGCGGGACGCGATGGGAACCGCAGGGATGCTGGGTCGATGATCGGGGCGCGGTGGTGTTCACCGGGCGCGTGGCAGACGACCCACGCCCGCGCGTCGGGGTACTGCACGATCACGACCTCGATCTGTTCTCCGATTTTGTCGAGGACGTCGTCCCGGGCGATGCACCGCCCGAATTTGCATGGAGCAAAGATCACGTCCTTGCGATGACGTCCGTACGCTTCGACGACGTTCCCGCTCGATTTGGATTTGTCAGAAGCCCTGCTGAACTCGCCGACAGTCCCGCTAGTTGAAGTCGTCCTTTTCCTTCTGATCTTCCTTGTATTGCGCCTCCATCTGGTGGAGGCGTGCCGCGATCGCCGACGCTTCGTAGAAGTTGACGTTCTTGTCTTCCTCGGCCGATTTCAGATGCTCGGTGGCTGCCGGCCATGCACCGCGCAGTGCCAGGCGTTCGGCCATCGCGCGGTGTTCCATCACCGTATCGCCGACTTTGTCGCTCGCTTCAGCGAGGTACGCCCACCATGCGGGTTGCTCGGGCGACTTGATCGTTTCGAGATGCGCGACGACCTGCGCCTGCGAATAGCGGTGCGCGTACAGCAGCGCTTCGAGCTGCGCATCGATCACGGCGTTCGACTGCGGCCACGCGCGGCGCGCGGCGTCGACGATGCGCAGCGCGTCTGCATCCCGACCGGCCTGCACCGCCAGATGCGCCGACAACACAACGAGGCTCGGTGTGTCTGCGTTCGGGTTCTTTGTCTGCGCACGATAGAGCTGCTGTGCACTCGCCAGCGCCTCTTCGGCGGCGACCGTGTCATGGAGCATGCTCTGCGCGACAGCAACGCCATACCAGCTCGCCGCCATATTGAGCGCCGTCTGACTCTGGATCTCGGACTGGAAGCGTCGGACCACTTCACGCAGATCGCTCGGCCAATTGGCCTGAAGCACGATCGCGCGAGCACGCACGAAAAAGTATTCGGGGTTCTGCGTCGGCTGGCGATACGGGGTGCGTCGCGCGCGGTCTTCCATATCGGCAATGCGATCCGTCGTCAGCGGGTGGGTGCGCGCGTAGGCCGGCACGATGCCGCTGTCATGCGACGCGGCCTCGAGCCGCTGGAAGAACGCGGCCATCGCATAAGGATCGTAGCCAGCGCCGGCCAGCATGCGGAATCCCGTGCGATCGGCTTCGTGCTCGGCGGTCCGTGAGAAGCGCAATTGGTTATCGACGGCCAGGGCTTGCGAACCGAGCACCATGGCTTCGCCAAGGTCGGCGCTGTGAGCGACCAGGCCGGCCAATACACCGAACAGCAGCCCCGCCAGCGCCGTATAGCCCGTGTTGCGTTGCTGGCTGATCGACCGAGCGATGTGCCGCTGCAGCACGTGTCCCATCTCGTGGCCCATCACCGACGCGAGTTCCGACTCGGTCTGCGTGACCTGAATCAGGCCCGTATTGATCCCGATAAATCCGCCCGGCAACGAGAACGCATTGATCTGCGGATCGCGAACGCCAAAGACCTCGAAGTTCGGCACATAGGTACCGAGATATTCGTCCTGCGCCGCGACCGCGAGTTTGTGCGAAACGGAATTCAGATAGTCGACGAGCAGCCAGTCGTCGATGTAGTCGGGGTCGGCGCGAATTTCACGCATCACGCGCTCGCCGAGCTTGCGTTCGGCGGCCGGCGACAGGTCGCCGCCCGATCCGTCGCCGAGACTCGGGAGTTGCTGGATCGAGAACGGGTTTTTGAGCCCCGTCGGCGATTCGAGCGCCGTCATCGAGCTCGAGTGATCGGAGATATCGTCGCGCGCCTCAGCCGCATATTTGAGCCGCTCGACCGGCATGTCGGGCACGGCACGCAGGGCCGACGCGGGTAGCGGGACGGCGGCCTTTTTGGATTGGATCGAGACGGAGCCCGTCGCGAGCTGGCGATTGGTTTGCGTCTGAATCGCGGCGGCGCTCGCGGCTGCGGCGGCCGCGGCGGCCTCCGATGCGATCGAGGCCGGCGTGCGTAGCGCTTGACCAAAGGATGCCGGCGCGGGCAAAGCCAGCGAAACGATCAGGCAGCTGATCAGCGGCGTGCGCAGCGGCATGCGCACAGGCAAGCGCAGTGGCATGCGGCGTTGAAGCTTCGTCAGAAGCCTGCGGGTTCTGTTGCGAGTCGGGCGCGATTTCAAGCGAATTTTCGGCGGGAGCTGGGCGACAGGTGCCTGCTATGATAGGCCCCCACAGAATGCCAGAAAACAGGAATTGCCCGATGTCCGGACTCACCCACTTCGACGCCGCTGGCCGCGCCCATATGGTCGACGTCGGCGACAAGGATATGACGCGACGCGTCGCCGTGGCGCGTGGCTCGATCCGGATGCAACCTGAGACACTCGACGTGATTCGCGAAGGACGCGCATCGAAGGGCGATGTCATCGGCATCGCACGCATCGCCGCCATCCAGGGCGCGAAGCGCACGGCGGATCTGATCCCCTTGTGTCATCCGCTCGCGCTCACACGCGTGACCGTCGACTTCGATTTCGATGCGGCGCTGCCCGGTGTGCGCTGCACGACGCAGGTCGAAACGATCGGTCGCACAGGCGTCGAAATGGAAGCGCTGACCGCGGTCCAGGTCGGCCTGCTGACGATCTACGACATGTGCAAGGCGATCGACCGCGGCATGGTCATGACCGATATCGGTCTGCAGGAAAAGATCGGCGGCAAGTCGGGGCACTGGACGGCGGCTTAGTCGAGCGTCGCGCGGCGGCGCGGATGGCCGTCGCGCCCGACCCGCGCCGGCTCAGTCACCCGTGTGACTCACCTTGCTGAGTCGGGCTGGCCCATCTCACTCATGTTTGCCGCGCCTCGACCGCCGCTGCCCCGCCTCAATCATCGCTGAAGGGCATTAGTCGTCGCTGTCGCTATCGTCGTCGTCCTGCTTTTTCGGCTCCGGTGCTTCGCCGTAAAGCGCGACCAGCTTTGCCTTGAAGTCGACGAGTGCTGAACCCATCTGGTCGCACTCTTCATAGAGACCCGACAGCGCGCTTGGCCAGCTGTCGACGCCTTCGGCGTAGACCTTCATGCGCTTCACGGTGTCCAGCGCCTCGTCTTCTCGCCCCGCGAGCACGAGCAGTGCAGCTTCACGGCGCAGCACGACTTCACCCGGCAGCAGATCCATCGCCTTGCGGTGCATATCGAGCTTCGTCTGCAGATCCGCCTTGTTCAGCGACAGCAGCGTCGCGAGGCCGTAGTCGCCCCACGGCTGGAAAATCTCCGAGGGCGCGGCGCGATATTGCTTCTCAGGCGACTCGCCGTAGTACAGGACTTCCGCGCGCCAATAGTCGGACAGCACCGGGTACATCGCGCCCAATCCGGCGACCAGCAACAATCCGTAGCCGACGCGCGTGAACGACACCGGCACGAAGCGCGCCGCCGCCGGTTCGAGCAGGCCGACGATAAACGCCGCGGGCAGCAGGAAGAACATGTACTGCTGCGGATACTCGACGAGCGCATGCACACCCAGCACGGCGAGGATCGTCAGGCCGAAAATCATCCCTGGGTTGTGCCGTGCGCGCAGCACGCGAATCAGCCACATCGCGATGCCGCCAAAAATGATCACGGCGCCCACGATGCCGGTCTTCGCGAGCAGGTCGAGCACGATATCGTGCGAGTTGTTGGCCAGTTCGATCTTGCCGAGCGCTTCGGTCAGGCCGTATTGGTGAATCGGGAATTCACCCCAGCCCACGCCGAACAGCGGGCTTTCCTTGAACATCGACCAGCCGTAGGTCCACAACGCGAGCCGCGGCGAAATCTGGCCCGCTTCGTGGAAACGCTCTGCGGCCGACGTGGCGAGGTTCAGATGCCACGCCACGTTGGCCCAGCGCACGAAGATATTGGCGACGATAAAAATCGCGAGCACACCCACCGGGGCAATCAAGCCACGCCAGCGTGACGCCCGATGTCCCGACATCGGCCGGCGCGTCGGGATCGCATCCCCGTTCGCTTCAGGTTGGCGGCTCAGTCCGAGCCACAGCGCGCCCAGCACGATCACGCCGGTCTGCAGCCACGGCGTGCGCGACACGGTGAGCGCCTGTCCGATCGCGAACAGCAGGCTCACGACGAACCACACGCTCCACGGCAGACGGCGCGTTGTCACGAGATAGACGGCCGCGGTCATTCCGAATGCGATATAGGTCGCGAGGTGGTTCGCCTGCGCCATATTGCCGAAAGGCCGGCGTTCGACGGTCACGCGATATGCGACGACGAACGGCCGTACGTGGACTTCCCAACTGAAGGTCTGCACGACCTGGCAGAACACCGCGAACAGCGCCCCGAGGACCAGCGCGATCGCGGCCGCACGAATCATTGACGGTGCCATCAGCATGCGCGACGACCAATAGCCTGCATGCATGACGAGCAGCGCCATCAGGACAAAGCCGAGTCCGAGCGCATTCATGCGCGGCAGGGTCGTCGGCACGACTACGGTCTGGAGTGCGATCCAGATGCCGAACAGCAGCATGATCGCGCCCGAACGCGGCGACGCAAGCAAACGCGCGCTGTTGGTGGTGCTCGCGTACCACGCGACGCCGACCGTCATCATCAGGAACAGCGAATACGAAACGTACTCGGCGTAGAACGTCGGAATTGGATACGTATGAGAGACGACGCCGTACGGGATCGTCAATGCCAGCATCAGCAGAAGCAGCGTCAGAATTCGCGGGAACTGGACAGGCATCGGTACTTGTTCGGTTGAGATGCAAACCGCGCACTATACAAAACTTTTCTTGCAGCTCGGTCGTGAAATGTAATCGGCTCAGGATCAGCCCCTCCGTGGCGGGCCATCAATGTGCCGCTCGAAGCATACGCAAACGCGACCCGCGTCGTACCCAAGGCCTCGTCCCAGCCTCACGAGTGCCTCATCAAAGCCTCGTCAAAGGCTCGTCAACACCGCATCAACACCACGTCAAAGCCCCATCAAAGCTTCGTCAAAGCCTCACCGAAGCCTCACCAGGGTCTCACTCAAGCTTCACCCTCGGCACTCCGGCGGCGCGAATTTCGGCGCCAGGGTGGCGGCTTGCGCCGGCGCCGGGCCAGGCGTCTCAAACGACGAAGTCGCCTTGCCAGCAGCGAAACACTCCCACGCCAGCATCGCCGCAGGCGGCACGCCCGGACGCAATGCCGTGCGACCATTCGCACGGTTCGTTCCCGCTGATCCCCATGCATCGTCCGTCTCGGCATCGGCGGAAGTGGATGGCACGAGCCGCAAGGTGTTCGCGCCCGAAGGCGATACGCGTTCGGTATAGCGAATCTCGATTTCGCCCGAATCGGGGTCAATCTGCAGCGACTCCACATTGCGCGTCGGTGGCGGTGGCGCGTATCCCAGATCGAAACGCACGCCGTTCAGTGCGTTGTCGGCCACCACCAGTCGGGCCGCGCCGGCCAGCATGATGCCCTCCCCGACGCGACTGCGTGCGACATAGTCCTGATACGAGGGCACTGCGTAGGCCGCGATCACGCCGACGATCGCCAGCACGATCATCAGCTCGACCATGGTGAATCCGAATCCGTCGAATCGCCGCGCATGACGCGTACTGTCCGAGGGGGTACCGCTCGAAGGGGCAGCGAAGCGTGCAGCGTGGCAGGCGATCATGGCAGTGCTCCGGATAGGCCGTAGTCCACCGCATGCTTGCCGAGCGGCGAACCTGAGTCTTCATCCTAAGCGCACCAATGACCGTGCAACAGTTGGCCAGACGAACGATGCCGCTACGCCTGAGCGGATCGCCGTCGGGCCCGGACGCCGAGGCCCACGCCGACCACGAACAGTGCGCCGATCACACAGGCCAGGTAATTCATGAAATCGGACTGGAGCCAGTCGAAACGATCGACAAACGGGTCGCCGATGATCAGGCCGCCGCCGATCCAGCCGAGCAAACCTGCGCCGCCGACAATGATGAGCGGCACGTGCTCAATGAGTTTCATCAGCAGCGCACTGCCTGATACAACCAGCGGAATGCTGACAATCAGCCCGAGCACGACAAGAACGATCCGCTGTCCGGAAGGCGCATTTTCCGCAGCCCCCGCAATCGCGACCACATTGTCGAGACTCATCACGAGGTCGGCAATCATGATGGTCTTGATCGCGGAAATCAGGCGGTCGGACGCAGCAATATTGTCATGGGCACTATCCTCGGGCTGCAGTAATTTAATGCCGATATACAGCAGCAATATGCCGCCGATCATTTTTAAAAACGGGATATCGAGCAAATACACCGCGAATGAAACCAGAATCACGCGCAGAACGACGGCACCCAATGTCCCGAAGATAATGCCCTGCGTTCTTTGTTTTGCATCGAGATTGCGGCACGCAAGAGCGATGACGACCGCGTTGTCGCCACCGAGAAGCAGATCAATCACAATGATCTGAATCACGGCGCTCCACTGAAAATCGGCAATATATTCAGGCATGCGTAATGTTCCGTGTTCGATAGTCGAACACCGCTGATCATTGGCATTCAGCGTGAGCACCAATAAAAAACGGGGTATCCCGCAAAGGATACCCCGCTTGTACGACAGCTTACAGTCGACGAAATGTCGACTTACAACTTAGCCCAGCACCGACTTCAGCAGGCGGCCCATTTCCGACGGGTTGCGCGTGACCTTGATGCCGCATGCGTCCATGATCTCGAGCTTGGCTTCTGCCGTATCGGCACCGCCCGAGATCAGCGCGCCTGCGTGGCCCATGCGCTTGCCCGGAGGCGCCGTGACGCCCGCGATAAAGCCAACGACCGGCTTCTTCATGTTGTCTTTGATCCAGTACGACGCGTTGGCTTCGTCCGGGCCGCCGATTTCACCGATCATGATCACGGCGTCCGTATCGGGATCGTCGTTGAACATCTTCATGACGTCGATGTGCTTGAGACCGTTGATCGGGTCGCCGCCGATACCGACTGCCGACGATTGGCCGAGGCCGAGCGCCGTCAATTGGCCGACTGCTTCATACGTCAGCGTGCCCGAACGCGACACGACGCCGATGCGGCCCTTGCGGTGGATGTGACCCGGCATGATGCCGATCTTGAGTTCGTCCGGCGTGATCGTGCCCGGGCAGTTCGGTCCGAGCAGCAGCGTCTTGCGGTTTTCCTTACGCATGCGGTCCTTCAGCGCGATCATGTCGCGGACCGGAATGCCTTCGGTAATGCAGATCGCGAGATCCAGATCGGCTTCAACGGCTTCCCAGATCGCAGCAGCTGCGCCTGCGGGCGGCACGTAAATCACCGAAACCGTTGCGCCGGTTTCTGCCTTCGCTTCCTTGACCGAAGCGTAGATAGGAATGCCTTCGAAATCTTCGCCGGCCTTCTTCGGGTTCACGCCCGCGACATAAGCTTCGCGGCCGTTTGCATATTCACGGCAAGCACGCGTATGGAATTGACCGGTCTTTCCGGTGATGCCCTGCGTGATGACCTTGGTATCTTTATTGATCAGAATCGACATGTAATGACCTCTGTTCGTTTGGCTGAATGGACGCCTTACTTGCCTTGGGCGGCGGCGACGACCTTCTGTGCCGCTTCTTCCATGCTGTCGGCTGCGATGATCGGCAGACCCGACTCAGCCAGCATCTTCTTGCCGAGGTCTTCGTTGGTGCCCTTCATGCGGACGACCAGCGGTACTTTCAGCGAAACAGCCTTCGATGCAGCGATCACGCCTTCGGCGATCACGTCGCAACGCATAATGCCGCCGAAGATGTTCACCAGGATCGCCTTCAGACCCGGGTTCTTCAGCATGATCTTGAATGCTTCGGTGACCTTCTCCGTCGTCGCACCACCGCCGACGTCGAGGAAGTTGGCGGGTTCGCCGCCGAACAGCTTGATCGTGTCCATCGTCGCCATCGCGAGGCCGGCGCCGTTAACCAGGCAGCCGATATCGCCGTCGAGCGAGATGTAGGCGAGGTCGAACTTCGAGGCTTCGACTTCAGCCGGATCTTCTTCGTCCAGATCGCGGTATTCGACGATTTCCGGATGACGGAACAGTGCGTTCGAATCGAAGTTGAACTTCGCGTCGAGTGCGATGACCTTGCCGTCGCCCGTCAGGATCAGCGGGTTGATTTCGGCGAGCGATGCGTCCGTATCCCAGAATGCCTTGTACAGACCCTTGAAGATCTCACGCGATTGCGAGAGCGAGCCGGCCGGAATGCCGATCTTCGTTGCGAGGTCGTCTGCTTCGGCATCGGTCAGGCCAGCAGCCGGATCGACCGCAACCTTGTGCAGCGCTTCAGGCGTCTTGGCGGCCACTTCTTCGATGTCCATCCCGCCTTCGCTCGAGGCCATGAACACGACCTTTTGCGAAACGCGATCGATCACCAGACCGACATACAGTTCCTTCTTGATGTCAGCGCCTTCTTCGATCAGCAGGCGGTTGACCTTCTGGCCTTCCGGACCCGTCTGATGGGTCTTGAGCTGCATGCCGAGGATCTGTTGCGAGTATTCGCGGACCTGGTCGAGCGACTTCGCGACCTTCACGCCGCCGCCCTTGCCGCGACCGCCTGCGTGGATCTGGGCCTTGACGACCCAAACCGGACCGCCGAGTTCTTCAGCCGCCTTGACCGCGTCGTCGACGTTGAAAACCGGCTTGCCGCGCGGCACCGCGACTCCGAATTTCCGCAGGATTTCCTTACCCTGGTACTCGTGAATCTTCATGCGTGATCCCTATAAGGAGCTGGATGGATTGAACTTCTTGTTTCTGGAACCGGAAGTTGGAGACGCCGTGAACGCAGCAAAGGCACTCAACGGCAGGAAACGGGAAGAGATCTGACCGACAGAACGCCGGGAGGTGGGGCGGTTGAAACGGCGTAGGCCGGTCTGGCTCACATGACGCTCGTCGCAAAGGTCCATTTCACGCACAGACACTACGACCGGCTTCGTACAGGGACGAGGCGATCGGCAATGAAGGTCAGGTGGAAGGGACATGCGGATAAAGCGCTGCGTGATCTCTAAACCGCGCGAGTTTAACACAGCAACTTCTGCCCCCCGGGGCTAGACCCGGGTCGGCCATTACGGGTGAATCCGGAGGAAATGACTGAATGGTCACCTTGAACGGAACCACGACGGCGTGTTCCCGGGAACCGATGCAACGCCGGTCCGAGCCGGCGCACCGAGCGGCCATGTTCCTGGCGTCGGTCGGCAGGCGACGCGCGGCACGGACGCCGGGAAACTGACCGACGTCGAGACCCCATGCCTCAGTCCTCGGGGAACTCGCCCCCGGCCTCTTCGAGCCATTCGCCGCCCTTCAGCACGGCCGTGATTGCCGCACTCGAGAAGCCGCGGCTTGCGAGGAAGCGCGCTTGCTTTGCACGTTCCGCAGGCGTCGTCGGCAAATCCGAGAACTTCTTCGACCAGACCGCATAGGCGCGCGCGCGTTCCGAGTCGCGAAGCTGTCCGGCCATCTGATCGACCAGTTCGCTGTCGACGGCATTGCGCTTGAGTTCGCCGATGATCCGGCTTGCGCCGAACCGGCTGGAGCGACGATGAACCACGCTTTCGGCAAACCGCTGATCCGAGAGCCACCCCTCGCGCTCGAGCGCGTTGAGAACGTCTTCAATCGACTCGCCTTCTTCGACGAACGGCTTCAGCTTGCGCTCGAGTTCGGTGCGACTGTGTTCGCGACGGGAGAGAAAACCGATCGCCCGCATCTTGAGCGAGCGCTTGGGTCGTTCACGACCCGGCTTCTTCTCAAGATCGGTGGCGCGAGCGGATTCGGGAGGTTCAAACGGTCGGCCGGTCGCAAACGCGGACAACGGCGATGAAGCGGGAAACTGGGATGATCGCGTACCCGCCGACGGGCTTTCGTCCGCCGAGGCATCGTCGGAGTCGAACGCGTCGTCGACTCCATCCGATTGCCCCGGCCGGTGCCGGGAAGGGCGTGAAGGCCACATCGGCTTGATCCCTTCAGTACGCTACACGTCGCCGATCGATCGACGATCGATCAGGCTTCTTCTTCGACGTCGTCGTCTTCCGACACATGACCCGGCATGGCAGTCACGCCGAGCTGCGCACGGACCTTGTTTTCGATGTCGCGAGCGATGTCCGGATTTTCACGCAGGAACTCGCGTGCGTTGTCCTTGCCCTGACCGACGCGTTCGCCGTTGTAGCTATACCAGGCGCCCGACTTTTCGACGATCTTCGCCTGCACGCCGAGGTCGATAATTTCGCCCTGACGCGAAATGCCTTCGCCATAGAGGATGTCGAAAATCGCTTCGCGGAACGGCGGTGCGACCTTGTTCTTGACGACCTTGACGCGCGTTTCGTTACCGACGACCTCGTCGCCCTTCTTGATCGAGCCGATACGGCGAATGTCCAGACGCACCGACGAGTAGAACTTCAGCGCATTACCGCCCGTCGTCGTTTCCGGGTTGCCGAACATCACGCCGATCTTCATCCGGATCTGGTTGATGAAGATGACCATGCAGTTCGTCTTCTTGATCGTGCCCGTGAGCTTGCGCAGCGCCTGCGACATCAGGCGCGCTTGCAGACCCGGCAGCGAGTCGCCCATTTCGCCTTCGATTTCAGCCTTCGGCACGAGTGCCGCGACGGAGTCGATGACGATCAGGTCGATCGAACTCGAGCGCACGAGCGCGTCACAGATTTCGAGCGCCTGTTCGCCCGTGTCCGGCTGCGAGATCAGCAGGTCGGGGACTTTCACGCCGAGCTTGGCTGCGTAGGTGACGTCGAGTGCGTGTTCCGCGTCGATAAACGCGCACGTGCCGCCGATCTTCTGCATCTCGGCAATCACCTGGAGCGTCAGGGTTGTCTTACCCGACGATTCCGGACCGTAGATTTCCACAACGCGGCCGCGCGGCAGGCCGCCGACGCCGAGCGCGATGTCGAGACCCAGCGAGCCGGTCGACACAGTCTGGACTTCCTCAATCGCTTCGCCGTCGCCCAGACGCATGATCGAGCCCTTGCCGAACTGCTTCTCGATCTGGGCAAGCGCCGCTGCCAGTGCTTTACCCTTTTCGGCTGCGAGCCCGGCCGCGCCTTTCTTGCTTTCTTCCATGAATGGTCCTTTGCTATGATGAACGGCGCTTTTTTCGGGAAACGGCGTGCTGTCACGAGTCTCACAAGCGAGCCTCAAACAGGCGAGCGGCCGCGATTGGCGACACTGTATAAAAGAACAGTAGTTTTGACAAGCGCCTCTTGCGCATTTGTCGCCAACCGCCGTCAATTTGACCGTGTCCGCCCTTGCGAGCCGGATTCCCGCACCACCATTCCATGCGAATTCTGATCGCCGAAGATGACAGCATACTCGCCGACGGACTGACGAGATCCCTCCGCCAGTCGGGCTATGCCGTGGACCACGTCGACAACGGTGCGGACGCGGATAACGCGCTTTTGCTCCAGACATTCGACCTGCTGATCCTCGATCTCGGACTGCCGCGGCTCAGCGGACTCGAGGTGCTGCGGCGCCTGCGCGCGCGCAATTCGACGCTGCCCGTGCTGATCCTGACTGCAGCCGACAGTGTCGACGAGCGCGTCAAAGGCCTCGACCTCGGGGCCGACGACTATATGGCCAAGCCGTTCGCCCTGACCGAACTCGAAGCGCGCGTGCGCGCACTTACGCGCCGCGGTGCGGGCGGCGGCTCGACGGTCGTTCGGCACGGCGCGCTGTCATTCGACCAGGTCGCGCGCGTCGCGTATCTGAATGACCGCGTGATCGAGTTGTCCGCGCGCGAGCTGGGCTTGCTCGAAGTCCTGCTCCTGCGCCCCGGCCGGCTGGTATCGAAGGAGCAGCTCGTCGATCATCTGTGCGAGTGGGGCGAAGAAGTCAGCACGAACGCGATCGAGGTCTATGTCCACCGGCTGCGCAAGAAGCTCGAACCCGACGTGAGGGTCACGACCGTGCGCGGACTCGGTTATTGCATGGAGAAGCCTGGCGCCGGAACCGCTCAGGCAACTTCGACCGCGTCCGTCAACGCTTCCCTTGCGCCATCAACGGCCGCTACGACGGCGACGGTCGCGACTGGCTTGTCAGGTTCAGATGCCACGCCGTCGGCACATGACGCGGACGACGCAACCAAAGCGGCCAGCCAGTCCTCCGCCGCCCCTGCTTCGCGCACGCCGCGTTCGCCCGCCGGTTAAGGCCTCGCCGTGAGCGCGCCCTCCCGGTCCGAACCGTCATCCCGCATGCCGCTCGACGCGGCCGATGCCGACGCACTGCGTGACGTCCGCTATAAGGATCCGTTCTCCGATCCGATGCCCGCCGTCGACGAGCCGCGCGCGAAGTCGCTGTTTGGCGAGGTGCTCGACTGGATGCTCGCGCCGCTGCTGCTGCTCTGGCCAATGAGCCTCGCGGTCACCTATCTGGTTGCGAAGTCGATTGCCAATCAGCCGTTCGACCGGGCGCTCGAACAAGATGCCTATGTTCTTGCGCGGCAGATCGGCGCCCGAAATGGCACCGTGACCCTCGCACTGCCCAATGTCGTGGGCGACTTCCTGCGTACCGACAACGTCGACGCCGTGTTCTATCAGGTTCGCGGCGCGCACGACGAAATCATCAGCGGCGACGCGCGCATGCCGTTGCCGAGTGACGATGACAAGCCGGCCGCCGGCATCGTGTCGTTTCGCGACGAATCGCTGCGCGGCAACGATATCCGGATCGCCTACACCTATGTCGACGTCCCGGGCGCGGCGCAGCCCGCGCTCGTGCAGGTCGGCGAGACCCTCGACAAGCGCAACGGGCTGGCGAACGACATCATCAAGGGTGTGATCCTGCCGCAGTTCGTGATCCTGCCGCTCGCAATCGTGCTCGTCTGGTTCGGGCTGTCGCGCGGGCTCGCGCCCTTGCATGCGTTGCAATCCCAGATCCGCGAACGGCGTCCCGACGACTTGTCGCCGCTCGACGCACAGCAGGCCCCGCTCGAGATTGCGCCGCTCGTCACGTCGTTCAACGACCTCCTCACGCGGCTCGAACAGAACGTGGCGGCGCAGAAGCGCTTTATCGCCGATGCGGCCCACCAGATGAAGACGCCGCTCGCCGGCTTGCGAACGCAGGCGGAACTCGCGCTGCGCCAGGACGTGTCGGCCGAAGTGCATCGATGCCTCGAACACATCGCCGCGAGCTCGGAAAACGCGGCACGCATGGTCAGTCAGTTGCTTGCGCTTGCCCGCGCCGAAGCAGGTTTGCCCGCACGCGGCATGGATGCGATGGCGCTTGCGCCGCTCGTGCGCGACGTCGTTCGCGACTGGTTCCCGGCCGCCAGCGAACGACATATCGATCTCGGTCTCGAGGCCCCCGACGAAGGCGTCGAAGTCATCGGCAACGCCGTCATGCTTCGCGAGCTGCTGACCAATCTGATCGATAACGCGATCCGGTACACCCCAGCGGGCGGCAGCGTCACCGTCCGGCTGCGTGAGGAGCGCGAGAGCGCGCCCGGCGAATCGCATGCGGCGCAGGAACCGCGTCGTGATGTTGTTCGCCGCGCCATCATCGAAGTCGAAGACACCGGCCTCGGCATTCCCGAATCCGAGCGAGCGCGCGTGGTCGAGCGTTTCTATCGGATCCTCGGTCGCGAAGCCGAAGGCAGCGGACTGGGACTCGCTATCGTGTCGGAAATCGCTGCGATGCATCAGGGCACGGTGGAAATCGCCGACCCGCCCTCGCGACCCGATGCGCTTCATCCGGGCGTCCTCGTCAGGGTTTTCCTGCCGCTTTTCGAATACCGGACTTACCCTTATCCGTCAGCATTCTGACGTGGAATTTGAATTGGCATGAATGTGAAATATCGTCATTTTGGCCGATGTTTTAAAAAGTAAACCGGTTTTAAATCCTCATACGCCGTTGTTTAGCGAATCGACGCAATCAGATTCTTGCGATATGTAATGTCAGTCGGCGGTAAGTTTGCGGTGCCACTCTCCAACCGTGCCCATGGGATCAACGGGCCGACATTAAGACTAGAAAATTGGAGACAAGGCTTATGGCTACCGTTAGCGGACACGTATCGTCGTCACGCATGACCGCGGCCGAGCGCAAGGTGATTCTTGCGTCGTCGCTGGGCACCGTGTTCGAGTGGTACGACTTTTATCTCGCGGGCTCGCTCGCTGCCTTTATCAGCAAGGCGTTCTTCTCAGGCGTCAATCCGACCGCCGCATTCATTTTCACGTTGTTGAGCTTTGCCGCCGGTTTCGCGGTGCGCCCGTTCGGCGCCATCGTGTTCGGGCGACTCGGCGATCTCGTCGGGCGCAAGTACACCTTCCTCGTCACGATCCTGATCATGGGTATCTCGACCTTCGTGGTCGGCCTGTTGCCGGGTTATGCGTCGATGGGCATTGCCGCGCCGGTGATCTTTATCGGCATGCGTCTGCTGCAGGGCCTCGCCCTGGGCGGCGAGTACGGCGGTGCAGCCACGTATGTGGCTGAACATGCTCCGTCGAACAAGCGCGGTGCGTACACGTCGTGGATTCAGACGACGGCAACGCTCGGCCTGTTCCTGTCGCTGCTCGTGATCGTCGGCATCCGCGCGATGCTCAGCGAAGAATCGTTCGCGTCGTGGGGCTGGCGTGTGCCGTTCCTCGTGTCGATCATCCTGCTGGCCGTATCGGTGTGGATTCGTCTGCAACTCAACGAATCGCCCGTGTTCCAGCGCATGAAGGCCGAGGGCAAGGGTTCGAAGGCACCGCTGACCGAAGCGTTCGGCGAATGGCGCAACCTCAAGGTCGTGATCCTCGCGCTGCTTGGCCTCACGGCCGGTCAGGCCGTGGTCTGGTACACGGGTCAGTTCTACGCGCTGTTCTTCCTGACGCAGACGCTGAAGGTTGACGGTACGACCGCCAACCTGCTGATCGCCGCCGGCCTGCTGATCGGTACGCCGTTCTTCGTCTTCTTCGGTTCGCTGTCGGACCGCATCGGCCGCAAGCCGATCATCATGGCCGGCATGCTGATCGCCGCCGTCACGTTCTTCCCGCTGTTCAAGACGCTGACGCACGCCCTGAACCCGGCACTCGAGTCGGCCACGGCCAACGCGCCGATCGTCGTGACGGCCGATCCGAAGGAATGCTCGTTCCAGTTCAACCCTGTGGGTACGTCGAAGTTCACGACGTCGTGCGATATCGCGAAGGCTGCGCTGTCGAAGGCTGGCTTGAACTACTCGAACGTCGAAGCGCCGCAAGGCACCATGGCGACGATCAAGGTCGGCGAGCAGGTGGTGAACTCAGTCAACGGCAAGGATCCGGATGCGAAGGCACAGACCGCTGCGTTCGAGAAGAACCTGTCGGGTACGCTGAAGGCGGCAGGCTATCCGGCCAAGGCTGACCCGGCGCAGATGAACAAGACGCTGGCAGTGGTCGTGCTGGCAATCCTGGTGATCTTCGTGACGATGGTCTACGGCCCGATCGCTGCGATGCTCGTCGAGATGTTCCCGACGCGGATCCGCTACACGTCGATGTCGCTGCCGTATCACATCGGCAATGGCTGGTTCGGTGGCTTCCTGCCCGCGACCGCATTCGCGATCGTGGCGGCGAACGGAAATATCTACTCGGGCCTCTGGTATCCGGTGATCATCGCCGTCGCCTCGTTCGTGATCGGGATGGTGTTCGTTCGCGAGACGAAGGATCGGGATATTTACGCGGAGGATTGAGGTCGCGGGAATGAAACGGCTCGCGGGCTCGTTTATCTGAACGGGGCGGGTGTGTAGTGGGTCAGATGGTTGCGGCCGGCGGATCACGATGATCAGCCGGCCGCGGCACTCTGAACCGCAGCGTGGGCGCGCAGGTGTGCCCCTAGCCTTGTCTGGTAAGGCTTCATAAGAAAGTTTGTGACCGGGGGTTGACAGACCCCGGCCGCCTCTAGATAATCTCGCTTCTTTGGCGAATTAGCTCAGCCGGTTAGAGCGACGGAATCATAATCCGCAGGTCCGGGGTTCGAATCCCTGATTCGCCACCAGCTTCAAAAGAAAGCCGCTGATCCGCAAGGGTCAGCGGCTTTTCTCTTTGCCGGTCATATTCGTCCCGCGACGGCGAACGTCAAAAACAGAAATCCCCCGCTTGAGACACCTGCACGTGGCAGGGCACAGAGGCGAGGGACATGATGGAGCGATAGTACGGGATTTCTCATCCCGAAAATGCGTCGATCCTAAGCCGCCGCTCAATGCCCCTTATAGATCCCACCGGGGCCATTCTTGTCGGTTGGCGATAACGGCGTCGGCGTTGCACCTCCCTCTCCCCCAAACCGCGCGAGGATGCTATCGAACACCGCACGCGCGTCGCTGCCGGCAATCTGCGCATTCGGGCGCGCGTCGGTTGGTGCGCAGGCGGCTCCTGATGATCCGCTCGAAGCTTGCGCAATCACATCCGCAAGATGCTCATCCGGCGAACTCGCCGTCGACGTCGCCGCGGGTTTCAATCGATTCGCGAATGCGTGCAGCGCGCACTGCATATCGTTGACCGGTTTTGCGATCAGGTCCTTGATATCTGCGAAGCCAACATTCGGCGTCGTCACAGTAAGGCTCGCCGGTCCGCGATTCGGATCGAGTGCGGCATTGAGCACTGGTGAGAGATCGGGTGCTATCGCGTCTCTGGCCGTCAAACTGTTACCGACACCAAAGCAATTGCGTACGGTCTTGATCACGGAGGTGTGATCGAACGGCGCCTGCCCCGCAGGCGCGCGCAGGATCATCGGCGACGTGAACGGCGAAATCACGACCGCCGGTACTCTGACTCCGTAGCGATCGAAAGCGAAGACCTGACCCGGCGCCGGAATCGACGGCGGAACCGCGGCCGGCGGCGGTACGTGGTCATAGCACCCACCATGCTCGTCGAACGTAATGATCAACATCGTCGATGACCATTGCGGCGATGACCTCACTGCGTTGTACACCTGCGCCACGAGCGCATCGCCGAATCCGACGTTGTGCGGCGGATGCATATCGTTCGGCAACTCGGTCAACGTCGGGTAATACATCGGCTCGATAAACGAATACCCGGGCAATGTCCCGCTCTTTGCATCGGCGACAAACCGATCGAATAACTGGAAGTTATCGAGTCGCCCCCACAGTCGCGATAGCAAAGCCGACTGTGGAAAGTCGTGAAAATAGATCTTCCACGGCACGAGTCCGTCGAGTTCATTGAAGATCGTGTTCATCGGAAACGGGGCGTGCTCGACTTCGTTGTTCTCGAAGCCACCCGCGGTCGCGCAATGTACGAAAAACCGGTTCGGCCAGGTCTGGCAAGGCGCCGATGCAAACCACCGGTCACACAGCGCAAATTCATTGGCGAGTGTCGTCAGCGCCGGCAGATCGTCGGGCAGAAACCCGTGCATGATGTTCAGCGGATTGCCGCCATGCGACGCGTAATTGTTCGCGAAGCCTTCCATCGACGGCGGCTCCGTCGATAAACCGCCGTTGAACAGTTGTGCAGAGATATCGGTGAACAGCTCACCCGGATCCGGGTCGGGAATCGTCTTGGCAGAAGGATCGGCGTCCTTCGACCATGTCGCGACAGGTGCACCGCCTGTCCTCGGATTGGTCCGGGGTGACGCCGGGTTTAATCCGTCTATGGGCCCGGCCTGTGGCTGCATATAGCCGAACAGGTTGTCAAACGAACGGTTCTCGAGCATCAGAACCACGATCTGGCGAATGTCGCTAAGACTGGCCACCGGCGTCTCCTCGAAGTGAAGTCTTGCCCCTGACTTGCCGACTGCGAACGATTGACCCTGCCCAAAGCCCTACGCGGCGCAGCCTATCACGCATTACGCGAAATGCCGCGCCGGAAACCGAACTGTCATATATGCGCCGCACACTGCGTCGCTAATGCGAATCACCGCGTCGAACACCCCGCGACGAAAACGAGAATCGGAGCGATTCTCTTCTAAAGCCAAAAAGCGGGGTAAGGCACAGTTCCTGCGCAAATCGACGCATAATCGCATCACTTAGCCGTTAATTAGAAGGCCAAAACCACGCCGTGATCACTGAGACCACTCTCCCTCACGCCGGACACTCGACGCAGTCGTCGTCCGGCACAGCCGAAGCGAATGCGGCTTTACGTCATGCCGCGTCCGTCGCTTCGGTGATCGTGGCGCTCGCGCTGGTCGGCGTAAAGCTCTGGGCCTGGCTCGCAACCGGGTCGATTGCATTGCTCTCGTCGGCCGCGGATGCGCTTGTTGATGTCGTTGCATCGGTCGTGACATTTACGGGCGTCAAATACGCGGCGCAGCCGGCCGATCGCGAACACCGGTATGGTCACGGCAAGGGCGAGGCAGTGGCGGCCCTCGTGCAGGCGATTCTGCTCGCGGGCGCGGCGGTCGCACTCGGCGCCGAGTCGATTGCGCGCCTCATCACGCCGGCTCCGCTCGACAAGCTCGGGCTCGGCATCTACATCGTGATCGGCAGCACCTGCGCGGCGGTGGTCCTGGTCGCGATGCAGACGTATGTCGTCAAGCGCACGAACTCGACGGCCATCGCGGCCGACCGCGCGCACTACATGACCGACATCGCGGTCAACGTCGCGGTGCTCATCGCGCTCGCGCTCGATCACTATTTCGGATGGGTACGCGCCGACTCGATCGGTGCCTTGCTGATCTCGTGCTACATGCTGTGGAACGCGCGAGGAATGGCCGACACGTCGCTATCGCAACTGCTCGACAGCGAACTCACCGATGTGGAGCGCGAGAAGATTCGTGCAACGGTAATCGCATGCGACAAGGTTCAAGGCATGCACGATCTGCGCACCCGCTATGCGGGCGATCGAGTCTTTGTGGACTTTCACGTTGAAGTCGACGGCGCACTGTCGGTGACGGAAGGCCATGCGATCTGCGATGTCGTGGAGGATGCCGTCGCCACGCTCTTCCCCGCCGCAGACGTCACGGCCCACCTGGAACCGACCGGCCTCGACGACGAACGCCTCGACGAACAGGTGGCGTCGAACGGCCGGTCAACGAAGCGCGCCTGATCAAAAGCCTTCGAGCACGATCTTGCCCTTGGACTTGTGACTCTCGATCAGTGCATGCGCGCGCTTCAGATTCTCGGCATTGATCTTCCCGAAGTTCTCGCTCACGGTCGTGCGGATCTTCCCGGCATCGATCAGTGACGCCACACGATCCAGCAGCTCGTGTTGTTTGATCATGTCCGGTGTGCCGAACATCGACCGTGTGTACATAAACTCCCAATGCAGCGACGCGGACTTGCGCTTGAGCATGCGCACGTCGATGGCTTCGGGATCGTCGATCAATGCAATCTTGCCTTGCGGCGCAATCGACTCGACGATCTGCGGCCAATGCGAATCGGTCTGGTTGAGCGAGACGATGTAGTCGACATTGTCGATACCGATGCGCTTCAGTTCTTCCGACAAGGGCTTCGAGTGATCGATCACGTGATGTGCACCGAGATCTTCGAGCCATGACCGGGTCTCGGGGCGCGATGCCGTCCCGATGATCGTCAGCCCGGTCAATTGACGTGCGAGCTGCACGAGAATCGAACCCACGCCGCCGGCTGCGCCGATCACCATCAGTGTCTTGCCCTTGCTGCCCTCGCCCTCGCTGATCGCGAGGCGGTCAAACAACATTTCGTAGGCGGTGATCGTCGTGAGCGGCAGCGAAGCGGCATTCACGAAATCCGTGCTCTTGGGCATGTGACCGACGATGCGTTCGTCGACGACATGGAGTTCGCTGTTGGCACCCGGCCGGATCAAAGACCCCGCATACCAGACGCGATCGCCGATCTTGAACAAGCTCGCTTTCGAACCCACGGCCTTCACCACGCCCGCAACATCCCAGCCCAACACCTTGGCTTCGCCTTCGGGGGGTGCCATGTTCTTGCGGACTTTTGTATCGACAGGGTTCACGGAGACGGCATGCACTTCGACGAGCAAGTCGTGTTCGCCGGGTGTCGGATCGGGCAACTCGAGATCGATCAGGGATTCGGCGTCGGTAATCGGCAACGCCTTGCGGTAAGCGATGGCTTTCATGGTGTCCTCACGCTGCAGGATGTTTGTCGGATCGGATGGACGGGCCTTTCAGGCGAACGCTGGCAGGTGTCAGCGGATCGGAAAGGCCTGTCGTTGGGATAGATGATGCGGCGCGGCGACGGGTCGAAGAACCACCGGACGGCAAATTCATCTTCAAAGAATTCTTCAAAATCGGGGGCGATTTTCATCAATACGAGGGATTGTCGGCGTATTGACGCGGCCGGTTTGCCCCCGACGCCTAGCATTCCGGAACCGCGCCGGCTTGCGCGATCGGCGCAAGAACATGCACGCCTCGCTGCGATTCGGACATCTTCCGAGCCGCTGTAGGACTTTGGGCGAGTTTGGCGCGCAAATTCCGAATTGTCGGACGTACGACGCGGATTTCAAGAACTGTTGGACGCTTGTCAGATCGCGGATCATCGAACCTTCCCAAGCACCGGTTCTGGCTGGGTCCCGCGCACCGCTCATGGGCCCGCCAGCGTGAAGGACATGGACGAAAACTTCTTGCTCGACCCGCGATCGAACGCGGCGATCTTTCTGCATCTGCGAGTCGTGATCGCGATCGTCGTCGGACTCAGTATCACGCGGCTGTTATCGGGCATCGCGTCCCTGATCCAGCATCCGCGCACGGCTCGCGTGTACCCCACGCATCTGGGCTGGGTGATGACGATGCTGCTGATGGTCGTGCACTTCTGGTGGTGGGAATTCAAACTCACTGAAGTCGCGCATTGGACGTTTCAGCTTTACTGCTTTGTGATCCTGTATGCCGTGCTGTTTTTCCTGCTGTGCGCACTGCTGTTCCCCGACTCGACGGCGGAATACAGCGGCTACGAAAGCTATTTCTTTTCACGGCGCACGTGGTTTTTCGGCATTCTCGCGCTGACGTTCTGCGCCGATGTGGTGGACACGCTCATCAAGGGACCTGTGCATTTTCACGCACTCGGCCTCGAATATCCGGTGCGAAGCGGGATTCTCGTCGTGCTGTGTCTGGTCGCCATGCACGTGCGAAACCGGATATTTCACTTCGTGTTTGTCGTCGGGACGTTTGCGTACCAGCTGTCGTGGGTCATCCGGGACCTCGATCCGATCGGATGCCCTTGACGATGTCGGCTACAGACTCGCCGCTTCGACGAGCTTTGCCGTTGTCTCGCGCTCAATCAGCTCGACCGGCATGATCTGGTTCGGAACGGTCTCGCCCCGCAACAGGCGTGTCATGGCGTCGGCCGCAACGCGTCCGATGTCGTAGATCGGCTGGCGCACCGTAGTGAGCGGCGGCGTCGAATACAGCGACGCCGGCAGATCGTCAAAGCCGACCAGCGAGATATCGTCCGGCACGCGAATGTGCCGCCGGTACATGGCGAGCCGTGCACCGTATGCAGTCTGATCGTTCGCTGCAAATACGGCGCTGAACGTTGCGCCAGAATCGAGCAATCGATCCATCGCAACGAGGCCGCCTGACTCTTCGAAATTGCCGCGTTCGATCAGTGTCTCGTCGAATGCGAGCCCCGCGTCTTCGAGCGCCTGTCGATAGCCGATCATGCGCTGCTCGGAATCGGGCTGGAGCGCGTGACCTGCGATGTGGGCGATTCTCCGATGACCGAGTTCGATCAGACGGGTGGTCACGTCGTAGGCACCTTGCCGATTGTCGACGCCCAGGCACACCAGCCGCGGCATCGGTTCGAGCGGTCGTCCCAACATGACCACGGGCACGCGGTCGGCATAGGCACGCAGGTAGTCGGGATCGACGAGACCGTGCAGGACGATCACGCCGTCGACACATCGTGTGAGCAGATGCTCGAGCTGTCGTTGCTCGTCGGCTGCGTTCCAATGACCGCTGACAAATAGCGGTGAGAGACCGGTCGCGGCCAGTTCGTCCTCGATGCCGCGCAGCCATTCGCCGTAGAACGGGCTCGAGATGTCTTGCGTCAGGACGCCGACCGTGTGTGTGCGACCGCTGGCCAGACTACGTGCGAGCACGTTCGGGCGGTAGTTATATCGCTGGACCGCCTCCTCGACGGCTCGCTGCTTGTCGGCAGAAACGCGTGCCGTGCCATTGAGGATCCGCGAAACAGTACTGGAAGAGACCCCTGCCGCGCGCGCGATTTTCGCGAGCGTGACGGTCTCGGGTGGACCTGATGGCTTTTTCATGAACGCTGATGGTATCGGGACCAGAACGGGCTTCCAGTCGGGGAATTCCCTCTAGCCAGAATAGGTCGCCTCACGCTGGTAAGATGGGCGCCGTTTGACACGAGAAGGTCATCGTCGATCAGGGCGCGCGCCATTCGTCGTAGAGTGAATGCGTCCACGCGCCAGACGACGCCCGATGATCCGCGCCGACCGCTTGCCGGCGCAACGTGCCAGAACCGCGTCCGCGAGTCGGCCGCCCCGGTGCCGGGGTGCCCTGTGGGAACACCCGCTGCGCCCGAAAGTTCGAGGTTTCATTGCTGTCCTATCTGATTCCGTGGGAGCCGTCCCCACCTCTCGTCCTGCTGTTTCTCGCGGGCATCGCGCTCTATGTGCGCGGCACGCTGCGTCAGCGTGTGTCGATCGGCCGGCAATTGTCCTTTTGGTTCGGCACGACCGTTCTCTATCTATCGCTGCATACGCGCCTGGATTACTACGCCGAGCACGAGTTCTTTATTCACCGGATCCAGCATCTGATCCTGCATCACTTCGCGCCCCTTATTTTGATGGCGGGCTTTCCCGGCCCGGTCATGTGGAAGGGACTGCCGCTGCCGTGGCGCATGCGCCTTCGTGCCCTGGCCCGTCGGCCCGGCATGCGTGCGCTGAGCGCGATCGCGCTCAACCCGGGCGTCGTGACATTCGTGTTTGTGCTGTCGGTGCTGATCTGGCTGGTCCCGTCGATTCAGTTCGTTTCGATGCTCGACTGGCGCCTTTACCACTTCATGAACTGGTCGGTGACGATCACCGGCCTCGTCTACTGGTGGATGCTGCTCGATCATCGGCCGGCACCGCCGGCGCGGATGAAGGCCGGGATGCGGGTGTTGTCGCCGGTGATCACGATGTCGCCGCAGATTCTGGCCGGCGCGTACATCACGTTCTCCCAGCACGACCTCTACCCTGTGTTCGACCTGTGCGGACGCGCCTTCGGTGGCATCACCCAATCGATGGACCAATCCATCGGCGGGCTCGTGATGTGGGTACCGGCCGCGCTGCTCGAGGCGGTCGGCGGACTGATCGCTTTGCGCAACTGGATGCAGCTGTCCGAGCGCAAACGCCTGCCCCAGCGGCCCCGCAGGACAGCGGCGCGTCGCCCGGGCGGTGCACCGTCAGCCAGCTCGGCGCGCCCGGCAAACGCCTCCGCCGGATCGTCCTCCCCCGACACAACGACTTCGCCGGCCGGGCGTTAGTCGACGCTCCAAAGCGACCGTCGCGCCCGAGACGCCCTGCCTCGGGGGCTGCCGCAGCCATTCGACCGCGCGCTTTCTCAGCGCCATCCGGCACGCCGGCGGTCGAATTCTCACGAATGCATCGATCCTTAGCGCGCACGGCATTCTTGAGTTGGGGTAAACCCTGATTATGTTTCAAGCCTGCAACGCCTGACGCGCCGCACGATCGTTCGACGCCAAAGACCGCGGACGGCGCGGCTTTCGACCCGATCCCACCCGTTAACATCATCAGGTTCATGGCGGCGGGTCGCCGATGCGTCGGCGACGTTACGACGGGCGGGACACATGTCACGTTTCGTGGACGTAACGTTTTTGCCCGCAGCGACGAGATTCCCCCCGGATTCGGCAAGCAGAAAACAATTTACTACTCACAATACTTATAAATGTATTTTTTATTTCCGATTTAAACGCCATTTTGGAAATAAATGCAAATCAGGCCCGAACCTTGCTTTTTAGTTCATACACAGCGCGATTCAACGGGGAGCGTGCCATGTATGACTACATTCCAGATTATTTGCTTCGAGAACAAAACGCGGTCGGCGCCTTGTTTGCGTTCCTGGCCTTGCGTTTCGCCATGCTGGGCTTCGGACTGAGCCACGCATTTCGCCGCTCGACGATCAATTCGTTCTATCTTGGCCTCGTCGGCTTGTTCATCCTTCCGCAGCTGGCCGATGTCTTTGCCGACGGCACCCTCGCTCGCATGGCCTGGCCCGTGCTCGAAGGCAAGCTGATCGGCTGCACGCTCGCGTACTTTGGTGCTTCAGCGCTTTACCGCAATCTCGGATATCAGAAATGAACGAATACCTGGCAAGCCGCGCGTCCCAGCTGGTCCTTCCGACGCGGCACCCGGTCTGCGCACGCGCTGCTCGAGCAGCGCGTGCGTGTCACACCCAAAATAAGAATGCAGGGCCGGCAATACCTACGGGGAAGACAATGACAACACGCTACGAAATCGGCGACGTGGTCCGCCTGAAATCGGGCGGCCAACCCATGACGGTGAATCAGGTGGGTCCGGTTGCCTTTGCGCCAGGCGTCTGGCTGATCTGCCAATGGTTCGATCAGAAGGGCGAGCTGCGCCAGGAAATGTTCCACGAAGATATGGTGCTACGCCTGGAGGAGCCGGTGGCCGCCTAGGCTGACGGCTTCTTGGGCGGCGGGCGCTGCACACAGAAAACAGCCGAATTGGAATACGGCCGGGATACCCCGGCCGTTTTTCTTTGGCGCACGGCCACGTTCGATTCGACCGGCGTCGGCCAATGCCGGTCGGCACCCGAACGCAAACCCGGTCATCATGCATTCCGCAGGCATGTTTGGTGCCTGCCAGACGCAAACCGCGAGACGCGCCGGGAGAATCGGTTCGCAAATTTGAGACACTTTCCCCTCGCCGCGCGGCGCGTTCAAGCGCGAATTTGGGGTCGGGCAATGCCCTTTTGGCTGGCTTTTTGATGGTCACGCAAGGGGGCGAGCCCCGTGGGAACGGCGCTGCATCAACATCGCCGAAGAGTCAACCGATCGGCGTTTACCCTCCCGCTCACGCGGGAATCGTTGCATAATCTCGGGCTGACGCCGGGTTCTCAGCCTCTAAGATGAATAGCTTAAGGGCCGATGCTAGAATGCGGCGCTGCGTCAACTGCCGGACCGAACGCCTGCGCGAAGGCAACGAAGTCCGCCGCGCGGTTGATGCGCCCAACGCTTCTCCAGACCTTCGCCTGCGGGCGGCGCACGGACAACGCGACGGGGTTGAACAGGGTAAGAAGAAGGGCCGTCCAGGTATCGCGACCGGGGCTGGCAACCAATAGGTCCCCCCGTAATTCATGGAGTAAAGCGTGTCTTCACGACGCATTTATCGTCCGCTGCTGGCTCTTTTGCTGCTCGTCGGCGCCAGCGCACTCGTTCCTGCCAGCGCTGCCGATGCAGCGAATCCGGCGGCCCCCGACACGATGCAATCGAAGGTCGCGGCATGCGCCGCATGCCACGGTGCTCAGGGTCAGGGTACCGACAACGACTATTTCCCGCGCCTCGCAGGCAAGCCGGCTGACTACCTGTTCAACCAGCTCCAGAATTTCCGCGAAGGCCGCCGCAAGTACCCGCCGATGAATTACCTGGTGACGTACCTGTCGGACGACTATCTGCACCAGATCGCAACGTACTTCTCGAATCAGCGTCCGCCGTATCCGACGCCCGCGACGCCGACCGTGCCTGACTCGGTCGTGCAGCGCGGCAAGCAGATCGTCCTCAACGGCGATTCGTCGAAGAACGTTCCCGCTTGTATCGCTTGCCACGGCAAGGGCCTGACCGGTATGCAGCCGGCGATCCCGGGCCTGGTCGGCTTGCACAACGACTACATCAGCGCCCAGCTGGGCGCATGGCGTTCGGGCACCCGTCACGCGCTCGCGCCGGACTGCATGCATGAAATCGCCACGCGTTTGAATGACGCTGACATCAGCGCCGTCGCCGCATGGCTCTCCACGCAACAGGCGCCGCAGAACCCCGTGCCCGTCCCCGCCGGTTCGTTGAAGACGCCGCTCGCCTGCGGCAGCGAACCGCAGTAAGCGATCAGGAGAGAACCATGCAACGCAAGAGCCTTTTCGCGCTGTCGGCGGTCGTCATCGTCGCTGCGGCAGCGCTGGTCCCGGTCCTGTGGCCGGGTTCGAGCCAACATCAAGGCACGGCGCAAGCCGCCACGCCGACCAATGACGCCGAGCTCATCAAGAAGGGTGAGTACCTCGCGCGCGCCGGCGACTGTATCGCGTGCCACACGGTTCGCGGCGGTGAACCGATGGCCGGCGGCCTGCCGATGGCGACGCCGTTCGGAACGCTGTATTCGCCGAACCTGACGCCCGACGACGAAACGGGTATCGGCAAGTGGACGCAGGACGACTTCTACCGCGCCATGCACACGGGCCGCGCGAAGGACGGCAGCCTGCTGTATCCGGTGTTCCCGTTCGTTGCGTACACGAAGGTCACGCGTGAAGACGCCGATGCGATCTACGCTTACCTGCGCTCGATCAAGCCGGTCCATCAGGAAAACAAAACGCCGGCAATGCCGTTCCCGTTCAATAACCGGAACGCGCTGATCGGCTGGCGTACGCTGTTCTTCCGTGAAGGCGAGTACAAGGCGGATCCGACGCAATCGGTCGAATGGAATCGCGGTGCTTATCTCGTGCAGGGTCTCGGCCACTGCTCGATGTGCCACACGAGTATCAACGCGCTGGGCGGTGCCAATCAGAACGCGGCGTTTGCCGGCGGCCTGATCCCGCTGCAGAACTGGTATGCGCCGTCGTTGACGTCGAACAAGGAAGCCGGCCTCGGCGACTGGGACCTCGACGACATCACGAAGCTGCTCAAGACGGGCGTGTCGCAACGCGGCGCCGTGTATGGTCCGATGGCTGAAGTCGTTCACAACAGCCTGCAGTACATGACCAACGACGACGTGAAGGCGATGGCGGTGTATCTGAAGTCGCTGCCGCAGAAGAAGGAAGCGCCGGAGAACATGCAGCTCGAAACGTCGAAGCAATTCGGCACGCAGCTGCTGGCCCAGGGCGAGAAGATCTACACGAGCCAGTGTGTGGAGTGCCACGCCGCGAATGGCCTGGGTCACCCGCCGGGCTTCCCGCCGCTCGCGAACAATCAGTCGATTCAGATGCCGTCGGCTGTGAACCCGATCCGTATGGTGCTCAACGGTGGCTACCCGCCGTCGACGGGCGACAACCCGCAGCCGCACGGCATGCCGCCGTTCGCGCAGCGTCTGTCGGATCAGGAAGTCGCGGCTGTTGTCACGTATGTGCGTATGTCGTGGGGCAATCACGGTACGCCGGTCTCGCCGCAACAGGTCAATGACCTCCGCTCGGCGCCGCTGGACTAACGCCAGCGCCATTGCCGTCTAGTCGTACAGCCAGGGCGCGTTCCGGTCGGACGCGCCCTTTGCTTTCGTTTCCTCCGTACCGCCGTGCAGGCTTGGTGGTGCGCGACCGCAATACCTAGGCAATACATGTCATTTGCTGAACTGGGCCTCGCCGATGAAATCGTGCGGGCCGTCCGTGAACTCGGCTACGAAACACCCACCCCGATTCAACGACAGGCTATCCCGGCCGTCCTCGAAGGCGGCGACCTGCTCGCAGGCGCCCAGACGGGTACCGGCAAGACGGCAGGCTTTACACTGCCGATCCTGCATCGCCTCATCTCGAATCCGTTGCCGAATCGTGCCGTCAAGCCCGTCATTCGCGCACTGATCCTGACGCCGACGCGTGAGCTCGCCGCACAGGTCGAAGAAAGCGTTCGCCAATACGCGAAGTACGTGAAGCTCAAGTCGATGATGATGTTCGGTGGTGTGGGCATCAACCCGCAAATCGACCAGCTTCGCCGGGGCGTCGATATCGTCGTCGCCACGCCGGGCCGCCTGCTCGACCACCTCCAGCAAAAGACGATCGATCTGTCGCACATCGAGATCTTCGTGCTCGATGAAGCGGACCGGATGCTCGATATGGGCTTTATCCGCGACATCCGCAAGGTGATGGCCGCGCTCCCGCGGGTACGTCAGAACCTGCTGTTTTCGGCGACCTTCGCCGAAGAAATCAAGCAGCTCGCCGACGATCTGCTCGACAGGCCCGCGATGATCGAAGTCGCACGCCGCAATACGACGGCCGAAACGGTCTCGCAAAAGATTCACCCGGTCGACCGGGACAAGAAGCGCGAGTTGCTCACGCATCTGATCAGCGAACACAACTGGTTCCAGGTCCTCGTCTTCACGCGCACGAAGCACGGCGCAAACCGTCTGGCCGAGCAGTTGTCCAAGGACGGCATCACGGCGATGGCGATCCACGGCAACAAGAGCCAGTCGGCGCGCACGCGTGCGTTGTCGGAGTTCAAGGACGCGAGCCTGCAGGTGCTCGTGGCCACGGATATCGCGGCGCGCGGCATCGATATCGACCAGCTGCCGCACGTCGTCAACTACGATCTGCCGAATGTGCCGGAAGACTACGTTCACCGGATCGGCCGCACGGGTCGTGCGGGCGCAACGGGTGAGGCGGTGTCGCTGGTGTGCGTCGACGAGCATCAGCTGCTGGCCGATATCGAGAAGCTGATCAAGCGCTCGTTGCCACGTGAGGTCATCCCCGGCTTCGAACCGGACCCCACCGCCAAGCCGGAGCCGATTCAACGGCGCAGCGGCGGACAGCGCGACGGTCAACGTGGCGGACAAGGCGGCGGACAGCGAAGCAACGGCCAACGCCGCAATGCGCCGGGTGCATCGCAAGGTGCGCGTTCGGGGCAAAGTGGCGAACGCGCAGGACAAGGTCGCGGGGGCCGGTCCCAAGGCCAGGCAAACGGCCAGGGCCAGGGTCGCAGCGCGAACGCCGGTTCGAGCGGCGGTCAGCCTGGCCGCTCGGCGCAGGGCGATCGAGACGGCCGCCCGGCTCATGGGCAAGGTGGTCAGCGTTCGGGCACGGAAGGTCGTGGCTCGAACGGAGGCGGTTATCGAAACGGTGGTTCGGGCAGCGGCAACAGCGGCGATCGCGCTCAAGGCCCGCGAGGCGCTCAGCACGGCAATGCCCGCCAGGGTGAAGGCCGCGCTCATAACGATCACGCTGGCGACAACCAGGGCCGCCCGGGCAATCGCTCGGCCAATACGGGCCGTCGCGCCGCGATCCTCGGCGGAGGTCCCGGCAACGCGCAGTCGAAAGCGCATCCTTCGCACGGCGGCGCGCACGCTCAGCCGAGCACGAAGAATCGCGGCGACTGAAGCACACGCCCGAGCAACGCGCGACGTCTGAATGACGACGCGTGAATGCGCAAACGACGGATGTCGAAGACAAACACAGAAAAACGGCCGCTGATGCGGCCGTTTGTGTTTTGAGTTCCCGGTTCCTGCCTGTCCCGGAAGGGGCGCGCCAGCGTCCATGCGCCACGTGGCGCCGCGCATACCGACATAACCGTTCATTCGGTATAAACGCTTTCGGCGCTACCGCTCCCGACTAGCGGAAGAACACGTGTTGCGTGATCTTGGCCAGCGGATAGTGCACGCCCGGCGAGATGCGAGGGGGGATATCGAGCGGCTTGAGCAACATCTTCACGCACATATCGGCAGACAGGTTGCGCCGCACCAGCGCGTTAACGCGCGCACACTTCTGCTTCAGATAGGCCTTGTCGTCGGCTCGATCGGGATACCGGATCGCGAACGCGTGACGCAGCGCGATCTCCGAGTCCTCGCTTTTGATCTCGACAACGCGGCGCGCCAGCGCCCCAAGCACCGCGATGCGGCCGTTGCCTTCTCGTTCGTTGTACTTGCGGAAGTATTTGAAGAAGTGCTTGTAGTGACGCACTTCATCCGCCCGGATCAAGCCGGTCAACTCCTTGAGCACGGGCTCGGTCGAGAGCTCGCTAATGGCGCGATACAGGGTTGCGGTCCCTGTCTCGACGACGCAGCGTGCCACCATCTCGAGTGCGCGTGACTTTTCAAAGCCTTCGATCGAGCAGGTCTTCGAATACTCTTCGAAGAAATTCCTGAAAGCAAGGTCCCAGTCGAAGTCCGGCCAGACATGCTCGATATAGGCACGCAAGGCACGTCCGTGCTGCAGTTCCTCATGCTCCCAGTGATCGTTGAGCCAACCCGATATTTCGCTGTCGTCGCCGAAGTACGTCGACAGATTCGAGGTGTAGAGGTCTGAGCCGCTTTCGATAAACGATGACGCACAGAGCAAGAGCATCAAGTCTTCATCTGCTGTCGCGGCGCGCTGATCGATGCGCGAAAGGTCGATGTCCTCGATCCTCCACGGCATCACAACAATGTTTTCACTTTGCACTTTCCCGCCCTCCAGTCGTGCTGAGGCCTTGTGATCACGCGGGTGTGTGCGTAGCCCGCCGGCTGGGGCCGGCCGTGCGCCGCGTGATGCAAGGCGATGAGCCATGTACTGCAAGCAGATCGCAATCCGAACCGAAACGAGACACACCCGGGGTGGCATGCAAGGCGCAGCGCTCGTATCGCAACGAGCAGGCCGCGTTCCATCGCTGCCATTGCCCGCCGGGTTGTGAGCCGCCTGATGCCGCTTCGATACCGCCGACTGTGCTCAACGGTGGATCAGAATTCGCTCGTTCTTAGTCGACAGACTGTTTCGTGCGCGCTTCGGTTCCACCCGGGTGTCTATCCTATTATTGGTCATTCGCAGAATTCGTGCCCGCCAGAGTGCCAGGAGACGAAGTTTCGGCAAGCTGACACACAGCGTGACACGCGGCTGGAAGCCCGACCGGCTGGCGTTTTCGTCCATTCCAAGCACGTCGAAGCATGCCCTTGCGTCTCTGACTTACAGCAATATTCAGCAACCTGAAGCACATCCTGAAGCATGTCGAAAGCGAGAGATTTCTGATTTACGCGAACACGATCTGGCGAAGCCGACGTCACATCGAGCCGATGCGCGACAATGCCCGATGAGTTTGTTACCTTGTCCGACACCGATTGCACGCCCCCACAAAGACAACACGGAGACATCTGCATGCCGAATCCGGCCCAGTACATCCTCGCGCTCGACCAGGGCACGACCAGCTCACGCGCGATTGTGTTCGATCAAAAAGGGAGCATCGTTGCTGCCGCGCAAAAGGAATTCGGGCAGATCTATCCGCTCTCGGGCTGGGTCGAGCACGACCCGCGCGAAATCTGGTCGACGCAGGCAGGGGTCGCCGCGGAGGCGGTCACACGTGCGGGCCTCGGGCCCGCGCAGATCGCTGCCATCGGCATCACGAATCAGCGCGAGACCACGCTGATCTGGGATCGCAAGACGGGCCAGCCGGTGTACAACGCGATCGTGTGGCAGGACCGTCGCGGAGCGGCATTGTGCGAGAGCCTTCAGCAGCAAGGGCTTGCGCCGACGATCCGGGCGAAGACGGGACTCCCCGTCGATGCGTATTTTTCGGCGACCAAGATCCGCTGGATGCTCGACAACGTCGAAGGCGTGCGTACGCGCGCGGAGGCCGGCGAACTGGCATTTGGTACCGTCGACAGCTGGCTCGTGTGGAACCTGACGCACGGTGCGATGCACATCACCGATATCACCAATGCGTCGCGCACGATGCTGTTCAATATTCACTCGAGAGATTGGGATACCGAACTCCTCGAGGCGCTGGATATCCCGCGAGCGTTGTTACCGCAAGTCCGTGCATCGTCCGAACACTACGGCATGACACATCCGTCGCTGTTCGCCGCACCGATCCCCATCGCCGGCATCGCCGGTGACCAGCACGCGGCGTTGTTCGGCCAGATGTGCATCGAGCCTGGCATGGTCAAGAACACCTACGGCACAGGCTGCTTCCTCGTGATGAACACCGGCAGCACGCCGATCGAATCGAAGAATAGTCTGGTCACGACCATCGCATGGCAGATCGGCGATCGTGTCGATTACGCGCTCGAGGGCAGCATCTTTATCGGTGGCGCGGTCGTGCAATGGTTGCGCGACGGCATGGGTCTCTTCCGGCACGCATCCGAAATCGAAGGGCTCGCGGGATCGGTCGGCGACAGTGACGGCGTCTACCTGGTGCCGGCCTTCGCGGGGCTTGGCGCACCGCACTGGAACGCGCATGCGCGCGGTTCGATGTTCGGCGCCACGCGCGCGACGACGGCCGCCCATCTCGCTCGCGCGGCGCTCGACAGCATCGCGTTTCAGTCGATCGATGTGCTTCGTGCCATGGAGGCCGATGCGGGCAAGCCGATCACCGAGCTGCGCGTCGACGGCGGCGCCGTCGCGAACAACCTGCTTATGCAGATCCAGGCTGACCTGCTTGGCATCGACGTCGTGCGCCCGAAGGTCATCGAGACGACTGCACTGGGTGCGGCGTATCTCGCCGGGCTTGCTGTAGGGTATTGGCCGAGCATCGAGGCCATGGCGGCGCAATGGCAACCCGATCGACACTTCACCGCCGGCATCTCGCGCGACGATGCGGGACGACAACTGCGTGGCTGGCATCGTGCGGTCAACGCGGCGAAGGCCTGGGCCGATGCTGAATGAGCAACGCCGCACAGCCGCGGGCGATCGAATACGCGGACTCTATCAAGTGCGGCGAGTCGGATAAAACTTGCCGCGCCGGCGCCTGAAAGACCTTGGTTTAGAGCGGGCCACCTCCTGCAAGCGTTTCGTGCATGAGTTAAGCTTGGTGCACTGCATGGTCGTTGTGACTCGACGGGTGGACGGGGTCTTCGTTCAAGGCCGGGTTCGATTGCCATGCGTGAACAAGTGCGTCTTCAGGGCGGGGCGAAATTCCCCACCGGCGGTATGCCAGGCAATCTGGCGAGCCCGCGAGCGCTTGCGCCGCAGCATCCGATTCACAGGCGCAAGGTCAGCAGATCTGGTGAGAAGCCAGAGCCGACGGTCAGAGTCCGGATGAGAGAAGATGCGCGGGAGTACGGTCTGCCCTTGAGCGGCTGGCGGTGCGAAACGATATATACGAATCACGGGCAGCCAACGCTTCGGGCGTTGGCCGGGCGCGTGTGTGCTTTTTCGTGCGAGCTTTTTTCGCACGTCTTTCGTGTATACGGTTTGCGTCCGGCCGCCAGGGTCGGCCATTGACCGCGTTGCCCTGAAACGTTTTTCGCCTTATGGCTTGCGAGGAGCGTTTCATGTCTTACCTGCCCCACCCTTCTGTCCCTGTTCCCGCGCGGATCGCCGCCGCACTCGATGCAATGCGCGAAGGTCGCCCTGTTGCTCTCTTCGACGACGACGATCGCGAGAATGAAGCCGATCTGGTCGTTGCCGCCGAGCGTCTGAGCGTCGAAGCGATGGCCATGTTCATCCGCGACTGCAGCGGGATCGTCTGCCTGTGCCTGACCGATGAGCAAGTCCGTGCGCTCGACCTGCCTCCGATGGTGGCGTCGAACTCGAGCCGCTACGGCACGGCATTCACGGTCACGATCGAGGCACGTCACGGTGTAACGACCGGCGTGTCGGCAGCCGATCGCGTGACGACGATTCGCGCAGCCATCGCTGACGGCGCAAAGCCCGAAGATCTTGCACGCCCGGGGCATGTGTTCCCGCTGCGGGCCGTGCCCGGCGGCGTGCTCAAGCGCCGCGGCCACACCGAAGGCACGGTGGATCTCGCCCGACTCGCTGGCCTGAAACCCGCGGGCGTACTGTGCGAACTCATGAACCCGGACGGCACGATGTCGCGCGGCGAAGAAGTCACGCGCTTTGCAAAACAGCACGGGCTGCCCTGCCTGACCATAGACGAACTCGTCGAATATCGGCGCGCCTTGAGCGTCGCGCACGGGCATGGAAGATCCGTCGACGACGCAGCGACGGATGTTGCCGACGCATTGCTGTCCTAATCAGTTCGTCGCACATCCCGCTAGCGACGGATTGTCGCGTGGTCGCATTCCGAAAAGTCTGACACGTAAAGGGATTGGGTTACCTCGAAAAGCCCGCGAACGAGGCGTAGGCTCTCTTTTGTGATGGCGGCACCTATTCGCGCGCCAACGACTGGGAGTAGAACAATGTCCTTCGACCTTGCAGTCCAAGCGGGCTTGCCGACACCGGGTGTCTTGAAGATGCCCGATGTCGGTCTTCGAAAATCGACCCTTTTCCAACACAAGACGGTTTCCAACATGCGAGAACGCTATTCAAAACGCGCAAAGCAGGTTTCGCGGAATGCCCCCGCAGCCTCTGCGGGCCGGCCCGATTCCGGCACTCTGCTCGACAACGTGGCGTATGGTGTCGTGGCGCTCGATCAACGCGTCGGAGGACTCGAACGCAGTATTCAAGAACATCGCCGTAGCCTGGATACACGCATCGACGATCTTCGTAAACATGTCGACTCGGAGTTCGACAACACCAATATGTGCGTCGGCCAGCTCAAGCAAGACATCGACGTGCGGCTCGACTTCGTGGTCAGGCAAAACCGCGACTTCAAGCAAGATGTAGAGAAGCGCTTCGATGCCGTCGACAAGCGCTTCGAGACGGTCGACAAGCGCTTTGACGAGCTTAAACAAGACTCTGACAAGTGTTTTGACGCGGTTGACAAGCGCTTCGAAGCCGTCGAAAAGCGGTTCGACCGACTCGAAGACAAAGTATCGTCGCTGTCGCACAAAATGTACGCGGCCTCCGTTGTCGCCGCCGTGCTTTCGAGTGTCGGTGTCGCAGCGTTGTCCAATCTGGACAAAATTGCTGCCTTCTCCGGAGCAGCGGTTCACCAGTCAGCACACTGACCCCGTCGCTGGGTGGCGCAGGTCGGCGAAACTTCGCCGACCTGCGCCCGCTCGTTCCAACACCGGACCAGCGCAGTGCTGGGCCGGTGTTTTTTGGCATCCCACTCGCCAGCCCGCTTTGCGCCTTTCCGGCATCCGCCGCCCTCTCCTGGCCATCCGGCCGAGCGCAGCCGCATCCCGTCAAAGGTCTATAATTCGTCTTTTCCCCTAAACGCCCCCAGGTCAACCACTGCGATCGGCGAAAAGTATGACGAAGAAAGTGTATGTAAAGACGTTCGGCTGCCAGATGAACGAGTACGACTCCGACAAAATGGTCGATGTGCTCGGTAGCGCCGAAGGTCTCGTAAAGACGGATACGCCCGAAGATGCGGACGTGATCCTGTTCAATACCTGCTCGGTCCGCGAGAAAGCCCAGGAGAAAGTCTTCTCCGACCTCGGCCGCGTCAAGGCCCTTAAGGAAGCGAACCCCAATCTTGTGATTGGCGTCGGCGGATGTGTCGCAAGCCAGGAAGGCGCGGCGATTGTGTCCCGCGCACCCTACGTTGATCTCGTGTTCGGTCCGCAGACGCTGCATCGCCTGCCCGCGATGATCAACAAGCGTCGTGAAACCGGTCGCTCGCAGGTCGATATCAGCTTCCCCGAAATCGAGAAGTTCGATCACTTGCCGCCCGCGAAGGTCGAAGGTCCGACCGCATTCGTGTCGATCATGGAAGGCTGCAGCAAATTCTGCAGCTACTGTGTCGTGCCCTACACGCGGGGTGACGAGGTCTCGCGCCCGATGCCCGACGTGCTCGCTGAAATCGCAGGCCTCGCCGATCAAGGTGTGCGTGAAGTCACGCTTCTGGGCCAGAACGTCAACGCGTACCGCGGCGGCTACGGCGATGGCTCGTCGGAATTCGCCGACTTCGCGACGCTGATCGAATACGTCGCGGATATTCCGGGCATCGAACGCATTCGCTATACGACGTCGCATCCGAAGGAATTCACGCAACGTCTGATCGACACGTATGCCAAGGTGCCCAAGCTCGTGAGCCACCTTCACCTGCCTGTCCAGCATGGCTCGGACCGCGTGTTGATGGCGATGAAGCGCGGCTACACCGTACTCGAATACAAGTCGATCGTGCGCAAGCTGCGCGCGATTCGGCCGGACCTCGCGCTGTCGACCGACGTCATCGTCGGCTTCCCGGGCGAAACCGACGCCGATTTCGACAAGCTCATGGCGCTCGTGCACGAAATGGAATACGACACGAGCTACTCGTTTATCTACAGCCCGCGCCCCGGCACGCCGGCCGCGAACCTCAGCGACGACACGCCGCACGAGGTCAAGCTCAAGCGTCTGCAGATCCTGCAGGCGACGATCGAGGCGAACGTGCTCAAGATCAGTCAGTCGATGGTCGGCAACATCGAGCGCGTGCTCGTCGAAGGCCCATCGCGCAAGGACCCGTCGGAACTCGCGGGCCGTACGGCAAACAATCGGGTCGTCAACTTCCCGGCCCCTCTCGCATCGCACAAGCGATTGATTGGACAGATGATCGATATCGAAATCAACCACGCGTACCCGCACTCGCTGCGCGGTGTCATCGTGATGAGCGACGACCAGGCTGCATGAAACCGATCCCGCACCTGGAATTCACCGCTCCGAAGGACGACAACGCGCGGCTCGCCAACCTCTGCGGGCCGCTCGACGAAAACCTTCGTCAGATCGAACAAGCACTCGACGTGACAATCACGCGCCGCGGCCACCGGATGACGGTCCGCGGCCATGCGGCACGCGTCGCCATCACGGCACTCGAGAATTTCTACAATCGCGCACGCGATCCGCTGTCGGTCGACGACGTGCAGCTCGCGCTGGTCGAATCGCGTCACCCCGAATTCGATCCGCGCATGCGTCATGCGGACTTCAAGCCGCGCGAGACCGAAGCCAGTGCAAGTGGCGACGATCCGGATCATCCGTTCGACGCGACGGCAAACGACACGGACGAGGGCGCGCCCACGCTGTATACGCGACGCTCGGACCTGCGCGGCCGCACGCCGGCACAACGCGAGTATCTGAAGAATGTGCTCGCGCACGACGTGACCTTCGGTATCGGGCCTGCCGGGACCGGCAAGACCTATCTGGCCGTCGCTTGCGCGGTGGACGCGCTCGAGCGTGACCAGGTCAAGCGCATCGTGCTCACGCGTCCGGCCGTCGAGGCCGGCGAACGTCTCGGCTTCCTGCCGGGTGACCTCTCGCAGAAGGTCGACCCGTATCTGCGCCCGCTCTACGACGCGCTCTATGACCTGCTCGGTTTCGACAAAACGGCGAAGATGTTCGAACGCCAGATGATCGAGGTCGCGCCGCTCGCGTATATGCGCGGACGCACGCTGAATCACGCGTTCATCATTCTTGACGAGGCGCAGAACACGACGCCAGAGCAAATGAAGATGTTCCTCACGCGGATCGGCTTCGGGTCGAAAGCGGTGGTCACCGGCGATACGACGCAGATCGACTTGCCTCGCGGGCAGAAGAGTGGGCTTATTGAAGCGCAGGAAGTGCTTCAGAAGGTGCGCGGCATCGCGATCACGCGCTTTTCGAGCGCCGACGTCGTGCGGCATCCGCTGGTCGCACGTATCGTCGACGCATACGAGGCGCACCAGGCCGAGCACGCGAACGATCATGACGACGATCACGGCAGGTCGCGTGATGACCGCGGCGGGCGAGGATTTCATGGCGGTCGCAACGGCCAGTCGCGCCGCGACACCTCACCGCAGCAAAGCTGAGCAACATGGCGACAACCCCGCAACTGACGCTCTCGTTGCAATTTGCAGCCAAGGCCTTCGCTGAACACAAGGCCCTGCTGAGCCGCGCGACGGTCGTGCGTTGGGTGAAGGCGACACTCTTTGCCGACGCCGAATTGACGCTGCGCTTCGTCGATGCCGATGAAGGGCGCGCGTTGAATCGCAGCTATCGCGGCAAGGACTACGCGACGAACGTTCTGACGTTCGCCTATGCCGAATCCGAGGATGACCCGGTCACGGGGGACATCATCCTGTGCTGCCCCGTCGTCGAACGCGAGGCTCAAGAGCAAGGCAAGCCGCTCGAAGCACACTACGCGCATCTGATCGTGCACGGCGTGCTACATGCGCAAGGCTACGATCACGAAGACGAAGACGAAGCCGCGGAGATGGAAGGTATCGAGACCGAGGTGCTGGCCGGCCTCGGCTTTCCGGATCCGTACCGGGAACAGTAAGCCGCTGAGCCGCCATGGGATCCGACAAACCTGAGGACAACGGCGCGGACACACCCGCAGACCTGGCTGCAGACGGGCTTGCACCGACGAACAGCGAGTCCTGCTGCGAAGGCTACCCTCCGTTTCTTGGCGAACCCCGCCACCTGACCGACGACGAACTCGCGACGTCGCTCGCTGGCGCGTTCTCGCACTGGGACAGGCAGGCCGATCTCTGGATGTTCGGTTATGGATCGCTGATCTGGAATCCCGGCATGCCGGCGATCGAGAGCGTGCGCGCCCGCGTGCACGGCTATCACCGGGGGCTTTACCTGTGGTCCCGGGTGAACCGCGGTACGCCCGAAATACCCGGGCTCGTGCTGGCGCTCGATCGTGGCGGTTCGTGTCCGGGGATGGCCTTCAGGATCGAGGGCGGAAGCGCGATGCCGCATCTCGAAGCGCTCTGGAAGCGCGAAATGGCCATGGGATCGTATCGTCCCGCCTGGCTGAACTGCTCGCTCGCGGATGGGCGCCGCATCAAGGCGCTGTCGTTCGTCATGCGCCGCGAAGCGCTGACCTATACGGGCAAGCTCGAGGACGCGATGGTCCGGCACGTGTTCCAGTGCGCATCGGGCCGGTACGGCACGACCCGTGACTACGTAACACGCACCGTCGCCGCCTTGCGCGAGTGCGGCATGCCCGACCTCGCGCTCGAAGACCTGCTCAGACGCTGCACCTGACGTCAGCGTCAGATACCGAGCATCGCCAGCGCGCCCAATACGATGCCGGTCGCCGCGGCGCCGAACGTGCAGACCTGCAGCCAGGACTTGCGCACGAGCAAAGTGATCGCCGCGAGCGCAATCGAAATCTGCACGACCATCATGGACTGCGCCCAGCGGTGGTGACGATGCAGCAGCGTCTCGCTCTTCTCGTCGGCTTCCTTGACCTGCGCCTCGAGCGACTCGGCCTGCTTGCGAATCGCTTCCTTCTCCGACTTGTAGCGCGCGGCCTCACTCGAGAAATGCTCGAGCGCCTTGGGATCGTTCCCCGACAGCTGCGCGCCGAGGTCGGCGAGGTTCTGCTTCTCGCCCTTCGCCTGGTAGTACGCCCACTGATTCGCGGCGTCGGTCTTGCGGATCGCCGCTTCGTTCTTGTAGTACAGCGCAAGATTTTCCGCATTGCCGCTCTGGTACGACACCATCGCGCCGACGGTCGCGAGCACAGCCGTCATCACGGCCACGCGCGACGCCATCGAGTCCGAACTGTGCGCGGCGTGTTCCGTCGCGTGCTCGACCGCGTGATCGTGCGGTCCGTGTACTTCGAAATCCGACATTCCCCGATTCTCCCGGCGATTCCCGCCGTCTGTAAGGCCCGGCGCATGTTACAGCGAAAAAAGGCCTCTGCCCATGAGGCGGTTCCCGTCATGACCATGGTGTATCCTGTGCGTTCCGCCACAGCGCGCCGGCCCGTCCGGGACGCCGAGACATGAACGACCCTCACCCTCCTAGTCGACGATCCCCTGAAAAAAAACGCTCGCTGCTCGAGCGTGTGACTGATCTTATTTCCCCTGAGCCCGAATCGCGCGCTGAACTGCTCGAAGTCCTCCAGGACGCGCACAGCCGCAATCTGATCGACGCCGACTCGCTGTCGATGATCGAGGGGGTATTTCAGGTCGCAGAACTCTGCGCGCGCGACATCATGGTCCCGCGCGCCCAGATGGACGCGATCAATATCGCCGACAAGCCTGAGGACTTCATTCCCTACGTGCTCGAACAGGCGCACTCGCGCTATCCGGTGTTCGAGGGCAACCGTGACAATGTCATCGGTATCCTGCTTGCCAAAGACCTGCTTCGCTATTACGCCGAAGAAGAATTCGACGTGCGCGGCATGCTTCGCCCTGCCGTATTCATCCCTGAATCGAAGCGCCTCAATGTGCTGCTTCATGACTTCCGGGTGAATCGGAACCATATTGCGATCGTTGTCGACGAATACGGCGGCGTCGCGGGTCTGATCACAATTGAAGACGTGCTCGAACAAATCGTCGGCGATATCGAAGACGAGTACGACTTCGACGAAGAAGAAGACAACATCATTGCCGCGCCGAACGGCGGGCACCGCGTGCGCGCGCTGACCGAGATCAGTCAATTCAATGACGTATTCGGCACGCACTATAGCGACGACGAAGTCGATACGATCGGCGGCCTCGTGACCCATCGCTTCGGCCGCGTCCCGCATCGTGGCGAGAAGGTCAAGATCGACGATCTGTCGTTCGAGATCCTGCGCGGCGACGCGCGGCAGATTCATATGCTTTTGGTCCGCCGGGACCCTGAGCCGACACACCGACCGGCCGATGCAACTGACGAAGCACTCTGACACCACGACGACCACTCGACGCCCGGCATGGGCGACGAGCCTGCATATCCTCGGCGCCGCGGCGCTGGGCGCGCTCAATACCCTTTCCTTTGCGCCGACACCGGGCGGCGGCTGGCTCGAGTTGCTGATCGTCGCAGCGGCTTTTCTCGTGCTTCAGCGGGCGCGCTCGACGGCCGGTGCTGCTTTTCGGCTTGGCGCCTTCGGTTTCGGCAATTTCGTGACAGGCGTGTGGTGGCTCTATGTGAGCATGCACGATTACGGCGGGCTTGCGGCACCGTTAGCCTGGGGTGCAGTGGTGCTGTTTGCGCTGTATCTCGCGATTTACCCGGCGCTTGCGGGCGCGCTCTGGTATCGCGTGTCGAACGGCGTCGGCTGGCGTTCAAGCGTTGCCTTTGCCGCCGCGTGGACGATCGGCGAATGGCTGCGCGGACTGATGCTCACCGGATTTCCGTGGCTCAGCAGCGGGTACCCGCAGGTCGATGGCCCGCTCGCAGGACTCTCTTCGATTTTCGGGGTCTATGGCGTCGGCTTTGCGGTGGCGCTCGTCGCGGCGCTGTTGGTGCAGACGGTGCTGGGATGGAAAGCGCTCCCGAATCCCGCTCCGCGCGAACCCAAGCGTCATCGGCAACTCGAAGCGCGTCGTGCGGAGCGATCGGCTTCAACAACGTCGACAACTTCGACCACTTCGGCAGCTTCGGCGCCCGGTCATGAACAAGCCGCCGGGTCGACGACCGGCGACACAACGACCGAACCGCCGTATGGCGGGGACGCAGATGACGTCTCCGGACAAGCCGCGCCTCGCGTCACGAACGCACGTCCCCGCGAAAAGCAGCGGCCATCGCGCGCGCGGCTCGCGCCCGTGATCGTCGCTTTGTGCGTGCTGATCGGGGGGATGGGCGTCTCCTGGATTCAGTGGACACACCCGGGCGGCTCGGCGATCAGCGTGCGCCTGCTGCAGGGCAATGTGCCGCAAAGCATGAAATTCGAGCAAGCCGGCGTCGATCAGTCGGTGGCGCTCTACCAGTCGCTTATCACCTCTCACGCGGCCGATCTGATCGTGACGCCCGAAACCGCCATCCCGCTGCTGGTGCAGGACCTGCCCGAACCGTTCGTGCAGACGATTCGCCAGTTCGCCGACCAGACGCAATCGGCGCTGCTGTTCGGTGCATTCGGCGCCATCATGACCGATCAGGGCCCGACGCATATCAAGAACAGCCTGTTCGGCCTGACGCCGCGCAAGAACGGCGTGTACCAGTACGACAAGCACCATCTCGTCCCCTTCGGTGAATTTGTCCCGACCGGCTTTCACTGGTTCGTGGAGATGATGAAAATCCCGCTTGGCGACTCCGACAGCGGACCCGCGCTCCAGCAGCCGTTCACGGTCAAGGACACGACGATCGCCCCCGACATCTGCTACGAAGACATCTTCGGCGAGGAGATCGCGGACAGTCTGCGTCATCAGGTTCCTCGCGCACGGATCCTCGTGAATACGAGCAACCTCGGCTGGTTCGGCAACACCATCGCGCTCGAGCAGCACCTGCAGATGGCGCGCATGCGATCGATCGAGACAGGACGTCCGATGCTGAGTTCGACGAACACCGGCATCACGGCAATGATCGACGCAAGCGGCGAAGTCGCCGGCCGGCTCACGCCGTTCACGGTCGGTTCGCTAATGGGCACCGTGCAAGGCATGGACGGGCTCACGCCATATATCGTGGTCGGCAACTGGCCCGTCATCAGCGGTTCGATCCTTCTGCTGGTCGCCCTCGCCTGGCGCGTACGCCGCGATCGCACCCGCTGCGCGAGCCGCGTCGACGCGTAACCGGCCGCCCGGGGCGACCCCGCGAGCCGAAATCGCAGTGTCGGCCCGAACTCCGGGTAAAATTCGTCGTTTCGCTCAACGCGCGCGGTTTGCCCCTTCGGGGAGAGCCCACGCATGGCCAGGCCGCAAGGCGACCGCACTGAACAGAACGATGCTCACCTTCCAGCAAATCATTCTCAAGCTCCAGTCCTACTGGGATGCGCAAGGCTGCGCACTGCTGCAACCGTACGACATGGAAGTCGGAGCCGGCACGTCGCACACCGCGACCTTCCTGCGCGCGATCGGCCCGGAGCCGTGGCGCGCCGCCTATGTCCAGCCGTCGCGCCGTCCGAAAGACGGCCGCTACGGCGAAAACCCGAATCGCCTGCAGCACTACTACCAATATCAGGTCGTGCTCAAGCCGGCGCCCGAGAACATTCTGGATCTCTATCTCGGCTCCCTCGCAGCGCTCGGGTTCGATCTCAAGCAAAACGACGTGCGCTTTGTCGAGGACGATTGGGAAAACCCGACGCTCGGCGCCTGGGGCCTAGGCTGGGAAGTCTGGCTCAACGGCATGGAAGTCACGCAGTTCACCTACTTCCAGCAGGTCGGCGGCCTCGACTGCAAGCCTGTGCTGGGCGAGATCACATACGGTCTTGAACGCCTCGCGATGTATCTGCAGAAGGTCGAGAACGTGTACGACCTGATCTGGACGGAATGGGAAGAAAACGGCGAACGCCGCGTCCTCAAGTATGGCGACGTGTTCCACCAGAACGAAGTCGAGCAGTCGACGTACAACTTCGAGCATTCGAATGCGGAGATGCTGTTCGGCTTCTTCCAGAATTACGAGAACGAAGCCAAGCGTCTGCTCGACGTGCAATTGGCGTTGCCGGCCTACGAAATGATCCTGAAGGCCGCACACACGTTCAACCTGCTCGATGCCCGCGGTGCGATTTCCGTGACGGAGCGTGCCGCCTATATCGGACGCATCCGGAATCTGTCGCGTCTCGTCGCGCAGGCGTATTTCGACTCGCGCGAGCGGCTGGGTTTCCCGATGCTCGGCGCGGCCGGTGCCGCATTGCGGGCCGCGGCTGCGACGGCCGCGCAAGCCTGAGACCGTCGAACCGACACATCGACACGACAAACCGATACACCGCGCCGCCTGCACGCCGCACCTGATACCGCTACGCTGAGCACCATGACCGATCACATTACCGCCTCGCTGCTCGTCGAGCTGCTGACCGAGGAGCTTCCCCCGAAGGCGCTTGCACGCCTGTCCGATGCGTTTTCGCAAGGCATTGCCGAGCGTCTGGCATCGCGCGGGCTCATCGACGCCACCGCACCTGCCGCTGAGGCGTTTGCCACGCCCCGACGTCTTGCCGTCATCGTGCACAACGTGCGCAGCGTCGCGCCTTCGCGCGAGATTCGCGAAAAGGTGCTGCCCGTCTCCGTCGCGCTGAACGCACAGGGCGAGCCGATGCCGCCCCTCGCGAAGAAGCTCGCCGCGCTCGGCTTCCCTGACCTCGGCATCGATCAGCTCGAACGTGCGTCGGACGGCAAGGCGGAAGCCTTCTTCCTGAGCTACACGGCGCCGGGCGCCACACTGGCCGAAGGCCTGCAGGCCGCGCTCGACGAAACGCTCGCGAAGCTGCCGATTCCGAAGGTCATGAAGTATCAGCGGCCCAACGGCGACGATGTCCAGTTCGTGCGCCCCGCGCACAAGCTGATCGCCCTGCATGGCGATGCGGTCGTGCCGGTGTCCGCACTCGGCATCACGGCCGGCCGTGAAACCACGGGCCATCGCTTCCTTTCGAAGGGGGCGTTCGACGTAACGAGCGCGAGCACCTACGCCCGACAACTCCTCGATGAAGGGCGCGTCGTCGCAAGCTACACGGATCGTCGCGAACAGATTCGTACGGCGCTACTCGCCAAAGCGGGCAATGACCAGGTTGTGATGCCCGAAGCGCTGCTCGACGAAGTCAACTCGCTCGTCGAGTGGCCCGTCGTCTACGAATGCGCGTTCGACGACGCATTCCTGGCCGTCCCGCAGGAGTGCCTGATTCTCACGATGCAGACGAATCAGAAGTATTTCGCGCTGACGGATGCGTCCGGCAAGCTGCGTTCGCGCTTCCTGATCGTGTCGAACATTGCGACTGATACACCTCGCGAAATCGTCGAAGGCAACGAGCGCGTCGTGCGCCCCCGCCTCGCGGATGCGAAGTTCTTCTTCGAGCAGGACAAGAAGAAAAAGCTCGCGGATCGCGTTCCGTTGCTCGCCAACGTCGTGTATCACAACAAGCTCGGCTCGCAGCTCGAGCGCGTGCTGCGCATCGAATCGATCGCCGCAGCGATCGCACCGCTGATGCACGCGGATCTCGCGCTGGCCAAACGCGGCGCATTCCTCGCGAAGGCCGACCAATTGACGGACATGGTCGGCGAATTCCCCGAGTTGCAGGGCACGATGGGCCGCTACTACGCCTTGCATGACGGCGAACCGGCCGATGTGGCCCAAGCCTGCGCCGAACACTATCAGCCGCGCTTTGCAGGCGATACGCTGCCCACGACGCAGACAGGGACGATCGTCGCGCTCGCCGACAAGCTTGAAACGCTGACCGGCATCTGGGGCATCGGCCTCGCGCCTACCGGCGAAAAGGATCCGTTCGCGCTGCGCCGTCATGCGCTCGGCGTGCTGCGCATTCTGCTCGAGCAAGGTCTGCCGCTCGATATCAGGCAGCTTCTGAAACTGACATACGCACAGTTCGCGACACAACCGCACGTGGAAGACTCGGTCGACGCGATTTATGCGTTTCTGCTCGACCGCCTGCGCGGCTTGCTGCGCGACCGCGGCTATACGGCGAACGAAATCGAAGCTGTCGTCAGCCAGCAGCCGGCGCGTATCGACGATATCGTCGCGCGCCTCGACGCCGTACGCGCGTTTGCCACGCTGCCCGAAGCCGATGCGCTTGCAGCGGCCAACAAGCGGATTTCCAATATCCTCAAGAAGTCCGACGGCGCCGGCACGACCACGCTGGCTGTCGACGCCGCGCTGCTCGGCGAAGCTGCCGAGCGCGATCTGTTCGACAAGCTCGCGAGCGTCACGCCGGTCGTGCAGACGCAGCTTGCCGCGCGCGAATACGCCGGTGCGTTGACGGCATTGGCCAGCTTGCGTACTCCCGTCGATACGTTCTTCAACGACGTGATGGTCAATGCGGAAGATCCGGGCTTGCGTGCAAACCGCCTCGCACTGCTCTCGCAACTGCACGCGCAGATGAACTGCGTCGCCGACATTTCGAAGCTGGCCGCCTGATGACTTCGCCACGCAAACTCGTCGTACTCGACCGCGACGGCGTGATCAACGTCGACTCGGACCTGTTCATCAAATCGCCGGACGAGTGGGTGGCGATCGAAGGCAGTCTCGAGGCGATCGCGCTGCTCAATCAGGCGGGCTACCGCGTCGTCGTCGCGTCGAACCAGTCCGGCATCGGACGGGGGCTGTTCGATATGGCGGCACTCAACGCGATGCACCAGAAGATGCATACGGCGCTCGCGGCGCTCGGCGGCCGCATCGATGCGGTGTTCTTCTGTCCGCATACGACGCAGGACAATTGCGAATGCCGCAAGCCGCGTTCGGGCATGTTCAAGATGATTGCCGAGCGCTTCGATATCGATCGCGCACAAACGCCCGTGGTCGGCGACTCGCTGCGCGACCTCCAGGCCGGGGCGAAAGAAGGCTTCCAGACCCATCTCGTGCTCACCGGAAAGGGCGAATCGACGCTGGCCGCAGGTGGCCTGCCAGAGGGCACCGTGGTGCACGACAACCTGCTGGCGTTCACGCGCGCGTGGTTGCGCGATGACAAGCACGCCTAGCCGCAAGACAGGCCGGTGATGCGCCGCGATCGGTATCGATGCGGATACGCGTCCCGGTAACCGGACGTTTTTTATTCAGGACATCATCTTGGGCACGCGCATCAAGTCGATCGTATTGCTGCTGTACTTCGCAGCGTTCACGATTCCGTACGCGACATTCTGTTTTATCGTGTTTCCGTTCCTCAGTGCGCCGCGACGCTATTGGGTCGCCGCGGGCTGGTGTCGCGTGACGCTCAACGTGCTGCGCACGTTGAACGGCATCCGCTATCGCATCGAAGGCATGGAGAACCTGCCGGACGGCCCTGCGGTATTGCTCGTCAAGCATCAGTCGGCATGGGAAACACTCGCGCTGCCCGGCTTGATGCCCAAGCCGCTCTGCTTTGTGTTCAAGAAGGAACTGGTCTATGTGCCGTTCTTCGGCTGGGCACTCGGGATGCTCAAGATGATCAAGATCGATCGCAAGCAAGGCGGCGCTGCGTTTGCCTCGGTGCTCAAGCAAGGCCAGGCACGGCTTGCCGACGGGTCATGGGTCATCATGTTCCCTGAAGGCACCCGCATCCCGGTCGGCCGCCGCGGCAAGTACAAGAGCGGCGGTACGCGCTTTGCCGTTGGCGCGCAGGCGCCGATCGTACCGATCGCGCACAATGCCGGCCATCTGTGGCCGCGCAACTCGTGGCTCAAATATCCGGGGATGGTCACACTGTCGATCGGCAAACCGATTCCGACGGCCGGTCGCAACATTGACGAGGTCAATCGCGAAGTCGAAGCCTGGATCGAAACCGAGATGCGCAGGATCGATCCGGCAGCCTACACAGCACCTTACTCGCCGGACGATGCGACGCTCTATGTGCGCGGATCGAAGGCGGACTCGCGCGCCGTGGATTGATTGCGTCGCGAAAGCACCACTCAGAAAGCACAGTTCGCCGATTTTTTGTAAATCGTCTACACTTGCCTCCAACGTAGACCGCATCCGGCGCGCCATGCGCGACAGATGCCCCGGAGTACCGCTGAACATGCCTCAGGCCTCCTCACCGCGCACCGCAGCGCTCGACACCCGGCAGCTCGATCTGCCGTTGTTCGACGAGCCGGCCCTGCTGTCCCCACTGTCTTCTCCCGCTTCCCTCATCTCCCCGCTCGTCAAGACTTCCGATTCGCCCGACGCCTTCGTCTCTCCGCGACTGCCGGCGCCCACGACACTCCCCGATGGCTCACGCCTGCGTCATGTCATGCTGGGACAGCGTGTGCTGCCCTATCGGCTCAAGCGTTCGTCGCGGCGTACGATCGGCTTTGTCATCGACGGGACAGGGCTGACCGTCACGTCGCCTCGCTGGGTCACGCTGACGGATATCGAGCACGCGATCTCGGACAAGCAGAACTGGATCGTCAACAAACTCACCGAATGGCAAGGGCGCGCCGAACGCCGCGCATTGCCGGACATCGCGTGGACCGATGGCGCCGAACTGCCCTACCTCGGCAAGACGATCCGCGTGGCGATCGCGTCGGCCACAGGCAGCCTGTACTTCGACGAAGAGGCGCAGGTACTGTCGCTGGGTCTGCCGGTTTCAGCCGACGCGCAGCAGGTCAAGGATCGCGTGCAGGGATGGCTGCAGACCGAAGCGAAACGCGTCTTCGCGCCGCGACTCGACTTGTATGCGCAGCGGCTCGGCGTGACCTATACGAAGTTCGGCCTGTCGTCGGCATCGACGCGGTGGGGCAGTTGCACGAGCGACGGCAAGATTCGCCTGAACTGGCGATTGATTCACTTTCCGATGTCGATCATCGACTACGTGGTCGCGCACGAACTGGCCCACCTTCGCGAAATGAATCACAGCGCCCGCTTCTGGGAAACCGTCGCGTCGATCTTTCCGGAATTCCGCGAAGCACGGCATACGCTCAAGAATCATCCGCCGGAGCTGCTCCCGGCGCTCTGAGTCCTTCCGTCGTTCAGTGGTTCAGCGGACGTCGTTGCGCGGCGCGCATGAGTGCCATGCATCGATGTGCCATAGGCGTGACGCGACGAGAACGTTACGATTACGGCTGGCGCGAGCGCATCGCGTCATCCCCATGTCTCGCATCAGGACCCCACATCATGAGAATGCTTCACACCATGCTGCGCGTCGGCAATCTCGAGCGCTCGATTGACTTCTATACGCAAGTGCTCGGCATGCAGCTGCTGCGCAAGCACGACTATCCTGAAGGCCGGTTCACCCTGGCCTTCGTCGGCTATGACACGGAAGACAAGGCGTCCGTCATCGAGCTGACGCACAACTGGGATACGGAAAAGTACGATATCGGTTCGGGCTACGGCCATATCGCGCTCGAAGTCGACAATGCGGCCAAAACATGCGATGACGTGCGCAACAAAGGCGGTAAGGTCACGCGTGAAGCCGGACCGATGAAACACGGCACGACGGTCATCGCATTCGTCGAAGACCCGGATGGCTATAAGATCGAATTCATTGAGCGAAAACATTGACCATATGACGAGCACGCACGCGCACTGAATGGAAACGTTCCTCGCCCTGATTGGAGCCCTGCTGCTCGTCGCGCTCAACGGTTTCTTCGTCGCCGCGGAGTTTGCGCTCGTCAAACTTCGCGCGACACGCGTCGCGGCCATCGCGACACAGCACGGCTGGCGCGGTCGGCTATTGCGTCGTGTCCATGGCCATCTCGATGCCTATTTGTCCGCGTGCCAGCTTGGCATCACGCTCGCGTCGCTGGGACTCGGCTGGCTCGGCGAGCCGGCGTTCGCGCATCTCATCAGTCCGCTGTTTCCGGCGATCGGTGTTGCCCAGCATATCGGCGACGCGATCGCACTCGCGTTCGCGTTCGTGCTGATTTCGTTCCTGCATATCGTCGCCGGCGAACTTGCTCCGAAGTCTCTCGCGATCCGCATGCCCGAACGCGCCGGTTTGCTCACGGCCGCACCGCTGTACTTGTTTTACTGGGTCATGTATCCGGCGATTGCGCTGCTCAATGCATGCGCGACACGCATTCTGAGGCTCTTCGGCCTGACAGCCTCGGATCACGCGGAGGCGCCCTACGGCGAGGACGAATTGCGCCTGATCCTGCGCGGAAGCGAAAAGCCGCGTCAGTTCACTCGCGACGAATGGAACACGCTCTCGCATTCACTTGAGTTCGGCAGGCTGACCTCGTCTGACCTGATGCGCCCGTTGCGCGATGCCGTCGGGTTCGAAGTCACCGATTCCTTCGGGAAAGTCATCTCGGTGGCACGCGAACAGCGCTTCAGCCGCTATCCGTTGTTCGGCGAAGACGGTGACACGGTGGTCGGCATGATCGACCTCAAGGATCTGCTGTTCGCCCGAACGGACGGCTCAGCAGACCACACGACCGACCCTGCCCTGACCACCCTGATGCGCGCTGTGCTGCATGTGCTGCCCGAAACACCGGCGCTCGAGCTGTTGCGCGAGTTCAGGGCAGGCGCCCCGCACTTCGCGGTCGTCGGGCGCCCAGGCATCGCGCCGATCGGATTCGTGACGTTGTCGGACCTCGCGAGCGCGCTTGTCGGGCAGATCAAGGACGATGTCCGGGAAACCGAAGTCGAATGGGAACGCCTGCCCGACGGCAGCGTCGAGGGCCAGGCCAGCCTCACGATCGTCTCGCTCGAGCATGTGCTGGGCGTGCACTTCGGCGAGCAACATTCCGAATCGGTCGGCGGGATGATCCTCGATCGGCTCGGTGAACTGCCGCTGCCGGGTCACGTGATCGATTTCGAGCCCGCGACGATCACGGTCAAGGAATTGATCGGACCGCGCATCGGCACGGTCGTCGTGAAACCCAGGGATGACGCGCCGTCGGAACTCGAAGACTGAGACGTAACGCGACGCGCGACGTCCGCCGCTGACTGCGCAGCGACCTGTCGTGGCTTGAGAGCGCGTCGCTTACGTTGGCTCAGGCGGATTGAAGCGTCTGTGCGACGCGCACATATTCGTCGACGGGCACATTTTCAGCACGACGCTGAAGATCGAAGCCCATCGCATCGAAATCCACACGTTCCCGATACGCGGACAGCGTATTGCGCAGCATCTTGCGGCGCTGGCTGAACGCCGCCGTGACCAGTTCACCGAGAATACGAACGTCGACCTCGGCAAGCTCGTCGTCGGTACGCGGGATCATGCGCACGATCGCCGAATTCACCTTCGGCGGCGGCTCGAACGATTCGGGCGGCACGTCGAACAGCTTGTCCATCCAATAGCGATACTGAAGCATCACCGACAGCCGGCTGAACGCCTTGCTTCCGGGTTCCGCGACCATCCGCTCGACGACTTCGTCCTGAAGCATGAAGTGCTGATCAATGATGACGTCGGCAAACGTCATCAGGTGAAACAGCAGCGGACTCGAGATGTTGTAGGGCAGATTGCCGACCACGCGCAGATTCCTGGGCCCGGTCGCACCCGGCACATCGGCAAGCGGGCGAAAATCGAAATCGAGCGCATCGCCGGCGTGCAGCACCAGCTTGTCACCGAATTGCCGCGTCAGTCGTCCGATCAGATCGCGATCGAGTTCGACCGCGTGCATCTGGTCGAGGCGCGCGGCAAGCGGTGTCGTCAACGCGCCAAGGCCCGGACCGATCTCGACGATGCGATCCCTGGCCTGCGGGTTGATTGCGTCGACGATCGAATCGATGATGCCGTGATCGACAAGGAAATTCTGGCCGAAGCGCTTGCGCGCAACGTGGCCCTGATGAGGTTTCTGCTTCATGAAATGGTCGCGTGCTGCCGATGGCGTGCCATGGTGACCGCCGTGTCGATCGCCGCGAGCAGGCTGCCGCAATCGGCCGTCCCTGTGCCCGCAAGATCGAGTGCCGTGCCGTGGTCGACCGAGGTCCGCACGATCGGCAGGCCCAGCGTGACGTTGATGCCTTCGCCGAACGTGGCGTATTTCAGCACAGGCAGGCCTTGGTCGTGGAACATGGCGAGCACGCAATCCGCGTCGCGCAAATGGCGCGGCTGGAATAACGTGTCCGCCGGATACGGGCCGCGTGCATCGATACCCGTGGCCTGGACACGCTCGATCGCCGGCGTGATCACGTCGATTTCCTCGCGCCCGAGATAGCCGTTTTCGCCGGCGTGCGGATTGAGGCCTGTCACGAGGATGCGCGGCGCCGAACGACCGAACGAGCGGCGCAGATCGCGATCGATGATCGTCAGCGTGTCGACCAGGCTATCGGTCGTCAGCGCCTGCGCGACATCGCGCAATGGAAGATGCGTGGTGGCAAGTGCGACACGCAGCGGACGCTCGCCGGTGCCCGCGAGCATCATCACGACGCGCGCCGTATTCGTGCGGTCCGCAAGGTACTCGGTATGGCCGGTGAACGGAATGCCCGCGTCGTTGATCGTGCTCTTCTGGAGTGGCGCAGTGACAAGCGCCGCATAGCTGCCGCTGACCGCGCCGTCGATGGCGGCATCGAGCAAATCGAGCACGTAGCGCCCGTTCGCGGGGTCGAGCCGTCCGACATGCGACGGCACGGCAAGCGGCCGATGCTCGATCAGCACATCGCCGCGAGCCAGCACGGCACGCCAGTCGACGCCCACGAGCGCGGCGCGCTCGGCGAGCAGATCGGCGTCGCCGACCAGCACGATCTGCGCCCCGGGCCAGCGCGTGGCCACCACGCCCGCGGTTGCACCCGAGCCGCCCTGCACCAGCGGGTACGCTTGCGCGAGCGCCTGCGCGGTCAGCTCCGGACCGACCCCGGCGGGTTCGCCGGTCGTAATCGCGATCCGCAGCGGGGTCTTGCTCACAGGTCCACTCACAACGTCTTGCTCAAAAAGTCCGACACAAGCCACACACTTACTTCGATGCCTGCACCGGGTCAGTCTCGTACCGCACATAGGAGCTGTCACGCAGCTCGCGCAGCCAGTCCGAATACGCCTGTTCCGCCTTGCGCTGGCCGAGGGCCTGACGCGCGAGGTCTTGCTGTTGCTGCACGTTCACGTCCGCGTCGCGGCGGCCGAGCACCTCGATCAGGTGGTAGCCGTACTCCGTGCGCACCGGATCGCTGATCTCGCCGACCTTGAGCAGGTTCATTGCACGCTCGAAGTCAGGCACGGTTTCGCCCGGGCTGATCCAGCCCAGATCGCCACCCTGCTGGGCCGATCCGTCCTGCGAATACGTGCGTGCGTACGTGGCGAAGTCGCCGTTGCCCGCTTGCAGTTTCGTCTTGATATCGGCGAGCTGCTGGCGCGCCGCCGGCTCCGACGTCGATCCGCCGACGCGGATCAGGATGTGCTCGACGTGCGTCTGCTGCATCTTCGGCGCATCGGCGCCCGCGCTCTGCGCCGGACGGCGATCGACGAGCTTCACGATGTAGAGCTTGTCGTCACCCTTGACGACCGTGGCATCGACCTGGCCCGGGCGCAGTTGCGAGGTTGCCGAAACAACCGCCGGCGGCAGGACGGACGGCGACTTGAAGCCGAGGTCGCCGCTCGTCTTGGCTGCGTCCGTCGCTTGCGAGTACTGTGCCGCGAGCTTGCCGAAATCCGCCTTCGGATCCGTCGCCTGCTGCAGCACGATTTGCGCCTTCGCCTGCACGGCTTCGAGTTCCGTCGCCGACATCGTCTGCGGCGCGTTGAATTCGATCAGCTGGACATGAAGGTCGTTCTGCGGTGCGCCCGGTCCGCGCTGGCTCGCGAGATACGCCGCCACTTCCGTGTCGGACACCTGGACCTTGCTGTCGACTTCACGCTCGCGCAGACGCGCGAGGATCAGCTCGTTTTTCGCATCGCGCTGAAACGTCGACCAGGGCACGCCTTCGCTCGTCAAACGATCGCGATACTGGTCCAGCGACATCTGGTTCTGCGCGGCAAGACGCTGCAGCGTGCGCTGAACCATCGCCTCGTCCACCACGATGCCGTCGTCTTCCGCCTTTTCGATCTGGATGCGTTCAAGCACCATCTGGTCAAGCACCTGACGCTTGAGTTCCGCTTCGGGCGGCATCGACGAGTTTTGCTTCTTCAGACGATTGATGATCAGGCTTGTGCGTTCATCGAGTTCGCGCTGCGTGATCACACCGTTGTTGACGACCGCAGCGACGCGGTCGACCGGCTCGATACCGCCGTTCGTAAGCGCCTGCGCGTGCGCGGGGCCCGCATTGAGGATCGCGGCAGCCAGCGCGAGCAGGGGGACAGCCAGCGCGACCGACCAGCGCGAGCCCGTGGGTTTGACGGTTTTCATGATTCCCAACAGATACTCCGTTTAATTTCTGCTGCAACGCGCGATGCGCTCGTGGCCCGATTGAGGGTCCGACGCTCGCCTGCGCGCGCAGGGTTGCACTTCCGACTGCCCGGCCGCCGCCTTTCAGCGGCGACAGCTTTACTCATAATTCGTGAAACGCGACTGGGGCGGCGGCAATGCCGGCGTTTCCTGATAGCCCGGCACGCTCGCCCGGAACTGGGCGATCAGACCATTATCGATCTTCGAAAAGCCCTTGAGTTCCAGCTGCGCAAGGATCCGCGTGCCGGTGCCCGGCACGCCGCTCGTCTCGACGCCGTTCGCATAGCGCTGGAACGCGATGCCGAGCGTCCAGCAATCCGCGTCATACTGCAGGCCGACGAGGCCGTCGACGACGCGATGCTCGTTGAGGTCGAAGTTGATGCGTCCGACGCCATAGAGGCGGTGTGTCAACGGCCACTGGGCGGACGTCACGAACTGGTTGATCGGCGTGTCGGCGGTCGAGGCGGTCGTGCGCGTGTAGCGGTACGACATATTGATCACCTCGCGCTCAGCCGGGCTCCACGCGAACCCGAGGTTCGAGCGGATCAGCTGCTCAGTGCTCGGATTATATTGGAACGCCAGACCGGTCGCGAAAGTCGGGCCGAGCTTGAACGAGGCACCGAGCAAAAGGTCCGAGTGGTTCGCCGTATCAGGCGTTTCGTCGGGCGTCAGCGTGACGCGCTGCTGCGTGAAGTAGTACTGCTGCGCGATCGTGAAGCGCGCACGTTCGTCGCCCGAATCGGCATTGATAAAGCGGGTCGTGACACCGACGGTCAGCTTGTTTGCATCCGCGATCCGGTCGCCGCCGACAAACGTGTTCTCGGTAAAAATTTCGGCCAGACCAAAGTCCGACTGCGCCGTATCGAACAGCGGCTGGAAGTTCTGGTTCCGGTACGGCGTGTAGACGTAGAAAGCGCGGGGCTCGAGCGTCTGGATGAAATCCATGCCGAACAGCCGGATATTGCGCTCGAAAACAAGGCCGCTATCCAGACTGAAGGTCGGCGTGAAAGAGCGGGGATCCCGCGTCTGACCTGCGGGCGAGCCCGTCGAAAGATAGTCCAGGTTGTACGCGACCGCGTGGGCTTCGAGCTTCGGGATCACAAAGTATCCCGGCCCCATCAACGAGTACTTGATGTACGGGTCAAAGTAGAACCGGTCGCCCTGCGTCATGTCGCTGGTCGTCACGCGGAAGCGCGACGCATCCGCTTCGAACCCGTAGTCGAAGCCGCCGACGTTGTACTTGTCGTACTTGACGTTCAATTGAGGCTCGCGCCCGTACGGCGGCGCCGTATTGGACGGCGGCAGCGTCTGCCAGTGCTGCACACGCGCCAGAATCGACCAGTCGCCCTTGTTGTACGTCAGGCCCGCTTCCTGTTGATACAGCACCTGCGTGCCGTTCGCGTAGACATCCGGTGCCGACAGGTCTTCCGGGTAGCGATCGTCGGACACCTTGTTATAAATCGCGTATAAATTCAGGCCGTCGGCGATCTGCTGATTGTGCTTGAACTCGATCGAGTACCGGTTGGTCTTGGTCTCCAGATCGTGCGGCAAATCGGCAATCGTCAGCTCGCCGGAGTACGTCTGCGCCAGATAGCGATAATCGCCCGTCACCTGCAGGCCGCGTCGCGTCATCAGTCGCGGCGTCACGGTCAAATCGCGGTTCGGCGCAATATTGAAGTAGTACGGCTGCGAATAATCGAAACCCGTGTTCGAACTCAGTGACACAGTCGGCGGCAACAGCCCCGACTGACGGTCGCCGTTCAACGGGAACGTCATATAGGGCGTCGCGAAGATCGGCACGTGCTCGAAGAACAGCACGCCATTGTGTGCGACCCCCTGGTTCGTGCCCGAGTCCAGGTCGACCTGCGTCGCGGACACATACCAGGAGGGATCTTCAGCGCACTGGCACGCGGTGTACGTGCCGTGGTCGATCATCGTGCGTTCGGGGTCGAGCAGATTGACCTGCTTCGCATGACCGCTGCCGCCCGTGTCATTGAAGTGATACGTCGGCGTCAGCATGAAGCCTTCGTTCGCTTCGACCTTCAGGTGCGCCTCGGGCCCGATAAACGTATTACCGTTGTTCACGAGGTGAACGGTGCCATACGCGTCGGCGCGGTCGGTGTCCTGATCGTAATGGAGGTTGTCGCCCTTGATGACGGTCGTCGTGTTGCGGACTTCGGCATTGCCTGTCAGCGAAACGTCCTGGTCCGTCGTTCCCGCGGCATAGTCGGAAATCGTGAATCGCGCCGACTTCTGATCAGGCGGCGGCGTATGCTCTTCGAGCTGAGGCGCGAGCCTGAGGCCCCAGGTCGCGTCGATCGGCGTCGGCTGCGCAGCCTTGCCGACAAGCTGCGCATGGGCGTAATGGGGCGTCCAGCCCGCCGTGGCGACAATCGCCGCAAAAAGCGGCGTGGCGCGCAACGGTGAGCAACGGCGGAAGTTCGTTCGTCGGATCTGTCTCGGCGGCATGAACGCAAGGGTCAGGCTGACCCGGCAACGTGCGCCCCTCGCCGCTGCGGGCAACCACCTCGCGAACGCGCGTCGGGCGGTGCCAGCCGGGAAGCCTTGTGTGGCGGCCCTCAGGCGGAAGCGGAGCAAGCTTGCGCGGGTCGCGCGTAAAAAGTCGTGGGGTATTATATGGCAAGACGTTTTACGGGCGACCGCATCCTGTAATACTCGGCGCCGATCACCGCGTTTCCTTTCTCATATTTTCTTTTTTTCGCGCCGCGCGCCTATTTGAATTCGATGGTTGCCTCCGATTCCCGACTCGACCAGCTGCGCAATTGGCTGGCCGGTCTCGCTTCACCGCGCGGCTTGCAGATCGACACGCTGAACCCCGCATCGGCCGACGCGAGCGCGCGGCGCTACTTTCGTCTGGGCATTGACGCGGCCGGGGCACAGGCGCTCGGACTGCGTGCCCCTGTCGACGCCCCCGACACGGCGTCGGGCGACGCCGGGCCGGCGCAAACCGTGATTGCGGTCGACGCGCCGCCGCCTGAAAAGTGTCGCGAGTTCGTACAGATCGCCGGGCTGCTCGCCGACGCCGGCGTGCACGTGCCGCGCGTCCTCGCTCACGACTTTGACCAGGGTCTGATGCTCGTGTCCGATCTCGGCCGTACCGCCTATATCGACGTCCTCGACCCGAACGAGCCCGCCAGGGCGTTGCCGCTGATGCGCGATGCACTTGCGTCGCTCGTGCGCTGGCAGTGCGCGTCGAAGCCCGGTGTATTGCCGCTGTTCGATGACGCATTCCTCCAGCGAGAGATGAACCTGTTTCCCGAGTGGTATCTGGAACGCCATCTCGGGCACGACGAGGCGCAGCTCGCGAAAGACCGCGCCACGCTCGCGCCGGTCTTCCGTCTGCTCGCCGACAGCGCGCTGAACCAACCCCAGCTCTACATGCTGCGCGACTTCATGCCGCGCAACCTGATGATCGGAGGGCCGAACCCGGGCGTCATCGACTTTCAGGACGCCGTCGAAGGGCCGATCTCGTACGATGTCGCGTCGCTGCTGCGCGACGCGTTTATCAGTTGGGACGAGGAGTTCGAACTCGACTGCTTCGTCTGGTATTGGGAGCAGGCGAAGAAGGCGGGGTTGCCGGTGCGTGCCGATTTCGGCGAGTTCTATCGCGAACTCGAATGGATGGGCCTGCAACGTCACTTGAAGATACTGGGGCTGTTCGCGCGCCTGACGTATCGCGACGGCAAGCCCCGCTACCTCGCCGATATTCCCCGCTTTATCGCGTACGCACGCAAGGTCGCGGTGCGCTATCGCCCGCTCGCACCGCTTGCACGACTGCTCGACGAGATCGAAGGCCAGTCGCCTCAGGTCGGTTACACCTTCTGAGGACGCATGATGAACCCGATTGCAATGATCTTCGCGGCAGGCCGCGGCGAGCGCATGCGCCCGCTGACGGATGCTCACCCGAAGCCCCTGCTCGAAGCAGGCGGCAAACCCTTGATCGTCTGGCAGATCGAAAGCCTGGCCCGCGCGGGCTTCGAAACGATCGTGATCAATCATGCGTGGCTCGGAGAGCAGTATGAGCCCGCACTCGGTGATGGCTCGCGATGGGGCGTCACCTTGCGTTACTCCCCCGAGGGCGACGCGCTTGAAACGGCAGGCGGCATCGCACAGGCCCTGCCGCTACTCGAAGCCGATGGTGAGCCCTGCGCCTTCGTTGCGATTGCCGGCGATCTGTACACCGGGTTCGACTATGCGAGCCTGCGTGAACCTGTCACGCGCCTGACGCGGGCACCCGATCCCGGCATGCATCTGGTCATGGTGCCCAATCCGCTGTTTCACCCGCGCGGCGATTTCGTCCTGCGCGACGACGGCACGCTATGCGCCGACGAGACCCTGCCCCGTCTCACGTTCGGCAGCATCGGCGTCTATGACACACGCATGTTCCGTGACATCCCACGCGGCACGGTGCGCAAGCTCGCGCCCTACTTCGCTCAGACGATCGCTGCGGGCCGGGCGACGGGCCAGCGCTTCGACGGGATCTGGCACAACGTCGGCACCCCCGCCGAGCTCGCGGAAGTCGACGCGCGCTTGCGGGCTTCACCCCCACTTCGCTGAGCACCCTGGCGCTACAATCTCGCCATGAACCTTGCGAATGAACCCGCGGTCGCCGGCCTCGCGCCTGCCGCTACCGACATCCACGCCGGGCGCCGCGCTCGCCTGCTCGATCATCTTGCGCGCACCGGCGGCGTGGCGATCTTACCGACCGCGCCGTCCGCGATCCGTAATCACGACGCGGAATACCCGTACCGGCACGACAGCAGCTTTTACTACCTGAGCGGATTTCCCGAGCCTGAGGCATGGCTGGTGCTCGACGGCACGAACGGTGAAACGACCTTGTTCTGCCGCGAAAAGAATGTCGAGCGCGAAATCTGGGAAGGCTTCCACTACGGACCCGACGCCGCGCGTGAACAGTTCGGTTTCTCGTCGGCATACAGCATCGCGGAACTCGATCTGCGCATGCCGGACATCCTGGCGCACGCTGCATCCGTGCACTACGCACTGGGCACATCGGCCGAGCTCGATGCCCGTGTGCGGACCTGGCTCGACGGCGTGCGCACACGGTCGCGCGTGGGCATCGCGGCGCCCGCGATCGCTCACGACGTTCGCGTGTTCGTCGACGAGATGCGTTTGTTCAAGGACGACCACGAACTCGACATCATGCGGCGCGCAGCGCGCATCTCGGCCGCCGCGCATCGGCGCGCAATGCAGGCGAGCCGCGCGGGCGTTCGGGAATACGAACTTGAAGCCGAACTGCTTTACGAATTCCGGCGGCAGGGCGCGCAGAGCCCTGCCTATGGATCGATCGTCGCAAGCGGTGCGAACGCATGCGTGCTGCACTACCCGGCCGGCAATGCCATTGCGCGCGACGGCGACCTGATCCTGATCGACGCCGCATGCGAACTCGACGGCTATGCGTCGGACATCACGCGCACGTTCCCGGCAAACGGGCGTTTCACTGGCGCTCAACGCGAGTTGTACGCCATCGTTCACGCGGCGCAGCAGGCGGCCATCGATGCAACGCGGCCGGGCGCGAGCTACGACGCGCCTCATGAGGCCGCGGTGCGCGTGCTCGCTCAGGGGATGCTCGACACGCAACTGCTCGATCGCAACGAGCATGGCGGACTCGACGATGTCGTCGAGAAGAAGACCTATCGGCGTTTCTACATGCACAGTACGAGCCACTGGATCGGCATGGACGTGCATGACGTCGGAGACTACTTCGAGCCGCTCGATGCCGCGCCGCGAGGCGACACCCCACGCGCCCGGCGCACCCTCGCGCCACGCATGGCATTGACGATCGAGCCGGGCATCTATGTCCGCGCATCCGACGACGTGCCTGAGGCGTTCCACCATATCGGCATCCGGATCGAAGACGACGCTGTCGTCACGGACTCGGGCTGCGAATTGCTCACGCGCGACGTCCCCGTCGACATCGATGCGATCGAATATCTGATGAAACGATGACGGCTTCGACCCTCGACTGTGATATCGCCATTGTCGGCGCCGGCCCGGTCGGCCTCGCACTGGCAGGCTGGCTTGCGCGGCGCAGCGCCACGGCTCAGCTTTCCGTGATGCTGCTCGATGCGCGCGCGCCGCAGGCCGCGCTGGATGACCCGCGCGCACTGGCGCTGTCGCACGGCAGCCGCGTGCTGCTTGAGCCGATCGGCTGGCCCCGTCAGGCGACGCCGATCGAACGCATTCACGTATCGCAGCGTGGCACGTTCGGCCGGGCGCTGATCGAACACGACGAGCACGATGTGCCGGCGCTCGGTTACGTGGTGCGTTACGGGGCGCTCGTCGGCGCGCTCGCCGACGGGACCGCGCGCCTCGGCATCGACCTGACGCTCGCCAGCGCCACGGCCACGGAACAAGACGACCACGGTGTGACACTCACGCTCGACGCGAATGGCGCAGGCAAAACGCTGAGCGCACGCGTGCTCGTCAATGCCGAGGGCGGGCTCTATCGCGGCAATCGATCCGATGTTCCCAGACTGGCCGAAGGACCTGCTCAGGGCCAGCGGCAGCGCGACTATGGGCAGACAGCCATCGTCGGTGTGGTGACGGTCACTGCACCGCAGCGGCACACGGCGTGGGAACGTTTTACCGCCGCCGGACCGCTTGCGCTGCTGCCGCTCGACACGCACGCCGATCCGTCGCGCTGTGCCTATGCGCTTGTCTGGTGTAGTGAGCCTGATCACGCCCAACGACGGCTCGCGCTCAGCGACGCGGCATTTCTTGCCGAACTCGAAGAGGCCTTCGGCACACGAATGGGGGCCTTCACGTCGATCACGGGCCGCGCGGCGTTTCCGCTGGGTTTGACGGCGCTCACACAAACCGTCGACCGTCGCGTCGTCGCGATCGGGAACGCTGCGCAAACGCTGCATCCCGTGGCCGGACAGGGACTCAATCTCGGACTGCGCGACGCGCATGCGCTCGTCGACAGCATCGCGCGTTTTGGTGCGACACCCGAGGCGCTGCGCGATTTCGCGCAACGGCGCGACTTCGACCGGCGTGTCACGATCGGGCTCACCGACACGATGGCGCGCGCCTTTACGATCGATCTCGGCCCGCTCACTGCGCTGCGCGGTTTCGCGCTGGCCGCACTCGACCTGATGCCTGCGGCAAAGACCGCGCTCGCCCGCCACATGATGTTCGGACAACGGCGCTAGCGCATAGGACATCGCGCGCTGCACCGCAAGGTTATTTCATGCGGTCACAGATTTAACATCCTGCCTCTTCAGGCTCGGTTTTGTTTGCCTGTAAAATACGCACTTTTCCACGCCGCCGTGACCCTCAAGACCTGGTCGCGCGCGTTTGCTGCCATGCCTTCGATCGGCCGTCACACCTTGCGAAACAATCTGTTCGTCGCCCCTATGGCCGGCGTAACGGATCGTCCTTTCCGCCAGCTTTGCAAGTCGCTTGGCGCGGGTTATGCCGTCTCCGAAATGGTGGCGTCGAACGCCCAGCTCTGGAAAAGCGAAAAAACCATGCGGCGCGCGAACCACACGGGCGAGGTCGAACCGATCGCCGTGCAGATCGCGGGTGCCGATCCGGCCATGATGGCCGAGGCCGCGCGATACAACGTCGATCACGGCGCGCAGATCATCGACATCAACATGGGATGTCCGGCCAAAAAGGTCTGCAATGTCGCCGCGGGGTCGGCGCTTTTGCAGAATGAGGCACTCGTCAAACAGATCGTCGAGGCGGTGGTCGGCGCGGTGGGCACGGGACCCGATGCCGTCCCTGTGACGTTGAAGATCCGCACGGGCTGGAATCACGAAAACCGCAATGCCTTGCGCATTGCGCATATCGCGCAGGAAGCCGGCATTTCGATGCTGACCGTACACGGCCGCACGCGTGCGGACCTGTACCACGGGTCGGCCGAGTACGACACGATCGCCGCGGTCAAGCGCTCGGTGTCGATTCCGGTTGTCGCGAACGGCGATGTCACGTCGCCGCAAAAGGCGCAATACGTGCTCGAGCAAACCGGCGCGGATGCGTTGATGATTGGCCGGGCCGCGCAGGGGCGCCCGTGGCTGTTTCGCGAGATCGAGCATTTTCTCGCCACGGGCGAGCTGTTGCCGCCGCCGCGCATCGATGAAATCCGGGGGGTGATGAATCACCACCTCGAAGATCACTATGCGTTCTATGGCGAATTTACTGGCGTGAGAACGGCGCGCAAGCACATCGGCTGGTACACTCGCGGCCTTTCCGGCGCACAGGGGTTCCGCCACCGGATGAATACGCTGGATTCCACCCGCGAGCAGCTTGCCGCCGTCAATGCGTTTTTCGACGAGCAGGCACAGTTCTCGGACCGTCTCGTCTACACCGAAGAAGCCGAGCCGGGCGACGCGGAAGGCGGCCCCGACAAACTCGATCGACTAGCAGCATGAGCAAGAACAATATCGAACAATCCGTGCGCGACAGCCTCGGCATGTATTTCCAGGACCTCGATGGGTCGCGTCCGCACGACATCTACGAAATGGTGATCTCGATCGTCGAGAAGCCGATGCTCGAACTCGTGCTCGAACATGCGAACGGCAATCAGTCGCTCGCCGCCGAATATCTCGGCATCAACCGCAATACCTTGCGCAAGAAACTCCAGCAGCACGGACTGCTGTGACCCGGCGCGCGAGCCGGCCGCCCTCACCTTTGCCTTCCCCATCGCCATGATCAAGCAAGCGCTTCTCTCCGTTTCCGACAAGTCGGGCATCGTCGATTTCGCCAAGGCACTCTCCGCGCTCGGCGTCTCGCTCCTTTCCACGGGCGGCACCGCCAAACTGCTTGCCGAGGCGGGCCTGAAGGTGACCGAAGTCGCCGACTACACGGGCTTTCCGGAGATGCTCGACGGACGCGTCAAGACCTTGCATCCGAAGGTGCACGGCGGCATCCTCGCGCGCCGCGACTTGCCCGAGCACATGGCCAAGCTCGAAGAACACGGTATTCCGACGATCGACCTGATGGTCGTCAATCTGTACCCGTTCCGTGAGACGGTGGCGAAGGACGATTGCACGCTTGAAGATGCGATCGAAAATATCGACATTGGCGGCCCGACGATGCTGCGCTCGGCGGCGAAGAATCATCGCGACGTCACGGTGATCGTCGATCCGGCCGACTACGCCGTCGTGCTCGATGAAATGCGCGCGAATGGCAACACGGTCGGCTACCCGACGAATTTCCGCCTTGCGACGAAGGTGTTCAAGCACACGGCGCAATACGACGGCGCGATCACGAACTATCTGACGAGCCTTGGCGAAGACCTCTCGCATCAGAACCGCAATCCGTATCCGGCGACGCTGAACCTCGCATTCGAGAAGGTGCAGGATCTGCGCTATGGCGAGAACCCCCACCAGAAGGCTGCGTTCTACCGCGATATCGTCGTGCCGTCGGGCTCGCTCGCGAACTACACGCAGCTTCAGGGCAAGGAGCTCTCGTACAACAACATCGCCGATGCCGATGCGGCTTGGGAATGTGTGAAGACGTTCGTCGGCCCTGCGTGCGTGATCATCAAGCATGCCAATCCGTGCGGTGTCGCGCTCGGCGCACACGCGCTCGAAGCCTATGAGAAGGCCTTCAAGACGGACCCGACATCGGCTTTCGGCGGCATCATCGCGTTCAACGTCGAAGTCGACGAGGCCGCTGCACAGGCCGTCGCGAAGCAGTTCGTCGAAGTGCTGCTCGCACCGTCGTTCAGCGCTGGTGCGAAGGCTGTTTTCGCAGCGAAGCAAAACGTACGTCTGCTCGAGATTCCGCTGACGCAAGCCGATCGTGACATTCACAATCCGTTCGACCTCAAGCGTGTCGGCGGCGGCTTGCTCGTGCAATCGGCCGATGCAAAGAATGTACAGAAGAACGAACTTCAGGTCGTGACCAAGCGTCACCCGACTCCGAAGGAAATGGAAGACCTGCTGTTTGCGTGGCGCGTCGCGAAGTTCGTCAAGTCGAACGCGATCGTGTTCTGCGCGGGCGGCATGACGCTCGGCGTCGGCGCAGGTCAGATGAGCCGTGTCGACTCGGCGCGCATCGCAGGCATCAAGGCGACGAACGCCGGCCTCTCGCTCAACGGTTCGGCCGTGGCGTCGGATGCGTTCTTCCCGTTCCGCGACGGCCTCGACGTCGTCGTCAACGCCGGCGCGACCTGTGTGATTCAGCCGGGTGGCTCGGTGCGCGACGACGAAGTGATCGCTGCCGCCGACGAACACAATATCGCGATGGTGCTCACGGGCACGCGTCACTTCCGTCATTGACCGGAGTGCGCCGGACGCGCGTTGCATAGCGGGCGTCCGGCAGTCCGTCACCCCCATCTTCCACTCCGCCCTTATCGAGAGCCGCCGACCGTGCGTATCCTCGGGATCGACCCTGGCCTGCGCGTCACCGGGTTCGGCGTCATCGACAAACACGGGCATGCGCTCAGCTACGTCGCATCGGGCGTGATCCGTACGCCCGATGGTGATCTCGCGACGCGCCTCGGCACGATCTTCACCGGCATCACGACGTTGATCGCCGAGCATCGGCCCGATCAGGCGTCGATCGAAAAAGTCTTCGTCAACGTCAATCCGCAATCGACGCTGTTACTCGGTCAGGCGCGCGGCGCGGCCATCACTGGTCTCGTTGCCGGCGGCTTGCCCGTCGCCGAGTACACAGCGCTCCAACTCAAGCAAGCGGTTGTCGGGACGGGTCGGGCGACCAAGGCTCAAGTGCAGGATATGGTGGTCCGCCTGCTGTCACTGTCCGGCACACCGACAACGGATGCCGCCGATGCGCTCGGCGTGGCGATCTGCCATGCGCATGCGAACAACGCGATCGCGGCAATTGGTACGCTCGCGCCCGGGCTTGCGAAAAAGGGCTATCGCGTACGACGCGGACGGCTGGTCGGTTAGACGCGCGCGAGCCGCAACACCGGTGTGCGGACGAACGACGCGTCGATGCCGGTGCCCTATGCGGCAGCCATCGGATACACTCGGCGCTACTCGTTTCGTTCAGCCTTTCTCTTTCTTGCTGAGTTGCCATGATCGGTCGCATTGCGGGCGTCTTGCTCGAAAAAAATCCCCCTCATCTGCTCGTCGACTGCAACGGCGTCGGATACGAAATCGATGTGCCAATGAGCACGTTCTACAACCTGCCTTCGACGGGTGAGCGCGTGGTGCTGCTGACGCAGCAGATCGTGCGCGAGGATGCGCATCAGTTGTTCGGCTTCGGCACCGGCGAGGAGCGTGCGGCGTTCCGCGAGTTGCTCAAGATCTCGGGGATTGGCGCGCGCATGGCGCTGTCCGTGCTGTCGGGGATGAGCGTCGCCGAACTCGCGCAGACTGTCACGCTGCAGGATGCGGCGCGACTGACGCGCGTGCCGGGGATCGGCAAGAAAACGGCTGAACGCCTCTTGCTCGAACTCAAGGGCAAGCTCGGCGCGGATCTCGGCGCTGCGGCGGCGACGGTATCGGCCTCCGATCATGCATCCGACATCCTCAATGCGCTGCTCGCACTCGGCTACTCCGAAAAGGAAGCGCTCACCGCGATCAAGAGCGTTCCGGCAGGCACCGGCGTGTCAGAAGGCATCAAACTCGCACTGAAGGCGTTGTCGAAGGGCTAAGGGGTCGCCGTGGTCCGTGACCCAAACGCACCCGATTTCCCTGCGAGCAGCGCTGTACAATCGTTGCCATGATTGAATCCGACAAGCTCACTGGCGAGCGCGTGATCGCCGCCACCCCGGTCTCTCCGAACGAGGAAGCGTTCGAACGCGCACTGCGGCCCAAGGTGCTCGACGAATATGTCGGGCAGGAAAAGGTCCGCAATCAGCTCGAGATCTTCATCCAGGCGGCGCGCAAGCGCTCGGAAGCGCTCGACCACGTGCTGCTCTTCGGTCCGCCGGGACTCGGCAAAACGACGCTCGCGCATATCATCGCGCGCGAAATGGGCGTGAACCTGCGTCAGACATCGGGCCCCGTGCTCGAGCGCGCGGGCGACCTCGCCGCGCTGCTGACCAACCTCGAAGCCAACGATGTGCTGTTTATCGACGAGATTCACCGGCTTTCGCCGGTCGTCGAAGAAATTCTGTACCCGGCGCTCGAGGATTATCAGATCGACATCATGATCGGCGAAGGGCCGGCGGCGCGCAGCGTGAAGCTCGACCTCCAGCCGTTCACGCTCGTCGGCGCGACGACGCGTGCCGGCATGCTGACGAACCCGCTGCGCGACCGTTTCGGCATCGTTGCGCGCCTGGAGTTCTACAACGCGACGGAACTCACGCGCATCGTTTTGCGCTCGGCGGATCTGCTCGGTGCAACGATCGCTGAAGACGGCGCGTTCGAAATCGCAAAGCGCTCGCGCGGCACGCCGCGGATCGCCAATCGACTGCTTCGCCGCGTGCGCGACTACGCTGAAGTACGGGCGGACGGAAAGATCAGTGCAGCCGTTGCGGATGCGGCATTGCGCATGCTCGATGTCGACGGCGTGGGGTTCGATCTGATGGACCGCAAGCTGCTCGAGGCCATTCTGCACAAGTTCGACGGCGGTCCCGTCGGTGTCGACAATCTGGCCGCCGCGATCGGCGAAGAGCGAGACACCATTGAAGATGTGCTTGAGCCTTACCTGATCCAGCAAGGGTTCTTGCAACGCACGCCTCGCGGCCGGGTCGCGACGTTGCTCGCCTATCGGCATTTCGGGCTGGCAGCGCCCGACGCCGGTCCGATCAAGGATCTTTGGGACGCGGCAGGGCAGGATTAACCGAAACTCAGAGAATGCGCGTATCCGGTACGCGCTCAGGACGCGTATCGTCTTGCGCCGCGTCATCCGAATGCAAGTGCGCCACGTCACCCCAATGCACCATGCGTACGCCCGCTTGTTCGAACGCAAACACGTTGACGCTGGCATTCAGCAAGAGATAGTCGCGCTTGTGCTGCAGCGGCAGTGATTGCGCGTGACGGCGCGCATTGTCGAGCACACCACCGTGCGCGACTACCACGACACGCTCGCCGGGGTGCTTCGATGCGATCGCGCGCAACGCCGTCACGACCCGATCATGAAACATCTGCTGCGACTCGCCCGGACCCGGTCGAAACTCGGGATCGCGTGTCTGCCAATGCGCATATTCTTCGGGAAAACGGGCGGCGATTTCTTCCGGGCTCATCCCTTCAAACAACCCGTAGTTGCGCTCGCGTACGCTCGCATCCAGGACCGGTGTCAGGCCCAACGCCTTCGCGAGGGGCGCCGCGGTTTGCTGCGCCCGAATCAGATCGCTCGAATACACCGCCGCGATGGGCTTGGCGGCATACGACGCGATGCCGTCGGCATCGGCCAATGCAGCGATGAGCGGATCGGATTCAGTGGATTCGGTGGACCCGATGGATTCCGTCGATTCGGCATGTGCCGTGGAATGGCCGGTTCCTGTCGGGACTTGAGCCGATCGAACGAGCCGCTCAAATCGCTCGCCCAGGTCATCGGCCTGGCGCAGCCCGACCTCATTGAGCGGAATATCGGTGAACCCCTGAATGCGCTTGATCGCATTCCAGGACGTCTCGCCGTGACGGATCAGAATCAGTGTCGTTGTCATGCCGCGCTCCGGGCGGAAGCACGCTCGGAGCGCGCGTGAAGCCAAAAGGTCACAGGACCATCGTTGACCAGCGAGACCTGCATATAGGCGCCGAACGATCCCGTTTCGACAATCGGGTGCTGGCTGCGTGTCGTGGCGACAAAATGATCGAACAACACACGCCCGAGTTCGGGCGGCGCTGCAGGCGTGAAGCTCGGGCGCGATCCGCTCGACGTGTCCGCCGCCAGCGTGAACTGGGGCACCAGCAACACGCCGCCCGCCTGATCCGCGCCATCGAGACTGCGCACGCTGCGGTTCATCTTCTGCGCGCCGTCTTCAAACACACGGTAGTTCAGCATCTTCGAGACGAGGCGCTCGGCCGTTGCTTCGTCATCGTCGCGCTCGGCGCAGACCAATGCGAGCAGTCCCGCACCGATCGAGCCGATCACCTGGCCCTCCACCGTGACGTCGGCGCGTTTGACTCGCTGGATCAATGCAATCATCGAAAACGTCTCGCGTCGGCAAGTGGCAATTGGCTTGCCACTGCGTGAAAGAGGGAGCGTTCGCGCGGCCGCTGCGAAGGCGCTCGTTGCGGCCCGCCAGGTTCGAGACGGTTCCTTGCTTCAGGCCGTCAACGTGACACGCGCGAACTTGCGCTTGCCGACTTGCACGACAAACGTGCCGGCGTCGACTTTGAGGCCCTTGTCGGAGATCTGCGTGCCGTCAATGCGCACGCCGCCCTGCTCGACGTTACGCAGTGCTTCGCTCGTCGAGGGCGCGAGGCCCGCTTGCTTGAGCAAGGCACCGATCGCCAGCGGCGCGCCGCTGAGGCTGATCTCGGGAATGTCGTCCGGAATGCCACCCTTCGCCCGCTTGTCGAACGCCTCGAGCGCACGCTCGGCATCGGCTGCCGAATGGAATCGCGTGACGATTTCCTGGCCCAGCATGACCTTGAAATCGCGCGGGTTGCGGCCGGCTTCCGCCTCACGCTTGAAACCCGCAATTTCATCCATGGCGCGGAACGACAGCAGCTCGAAGTAGCGCCACATCAGCACGTCGGAAATGCTCATCAGCTTGCCGAACATGTCCTCCGGCTTGTCTTTGATGCCGACGTAGTTGTTCTTCGACTTCGACATCTTGTCGACGCCGTCGAGCCCTTCGAGCAGCGGCATCGTCAGAATGCACTGCTGCTCCTGCCCGTATTGCTTTTGCAGTTCACGGCCGACGAGCAGATTGAACTTCTGATCGGTGCCGCCGAGCTCGAGGTCGGATTCGAGTGCGACCGAGTCGTAGCCCTGCATCAGCGGGTAAAGAAATTCGTGGACCGAAATGGGCACGCCACCCTGGTAGCGCTTCGTGAAGTCGTCGCGCTCGAGCATGCGCGCCACGGTGTAGCGCGAAGCCAGCTTGATCATGCCATCGGCACCAAGCGGCAGCGACCACTCACTGTTGTAGCGGATTTCGGTCTTCTCGGCGTCGAGCACCATGCTCGCCTGCTCGAAGTAGGTCTTCGCGTTGTCTTCGATCTGTTCGCGCGTGAGCGGCGGGCGAGTGACGTTACGACCCGACGGGTCGCCGATCAGCGATGTGAAGTCGCCGATCAGGAAGATCACGTGGTGACCGAGGTCCTGAAGCTGGCGCATCTTGTTGAGCACGACCGTGTGGCCGATATGGATATCGGGCGACGTCGGATCGAGACCCAGCTTGATGCGCAACGGCTTGCCCGTTGCGGCGCTACGCGCGAGTTTCTGCGCAAACTCTTCTTCGATCAGCAGTTCGTCGCAGCCGCGCTTCGCAACAGCCAGCGCGTGACGGACTTCATCGGTCAGAGGGTAGACGGGATTCGGAGATTGCGGACTCGACATGCTGGATCGACTGAATGGATTTGGGAATTGTCCGAAGCCTCGCGCGAAAGCCCGTCGATATACTGGGCCGGATCTGCGGACGGCGGTCGGCGCAGCCCTGCTCGGGCTGCCGGGCGTCGGTGCGACAAGGGGTCGCGCAACGCAAGGTTCAGCGCTGGATTTTACGTGATGTCGCTGATTGACCGAGATTTTTTTGGCCTGAAGGTGCTCGGGCTGCTGCTGTGCGCGGCCCTGCTGGCCCAGTGGTGTTCGCCAGAACCGTCGGCGCCGCCGGCGCGTCAGCCTGCGCGCTCGCAAAGCGAGGCCCGGGCGAGGCACAATGGCGGCGACGAACCGCCCGATCACCCACCTCAGACGCAGGAGCGCCGATGACCCGGCAGATCTACTTTGGCCTTATGTCCGGCACGAGCATGGATGGCGTCGACGGCCTCGCCGTCGATTTGTCGGACCCCGCCCACCCGTGCGTTCTCGGCGAGGCATTCGTCGATTTTCCCGACGACCTGCGCGTCCTGCTGCATCGCTTGCAGGCGCCCGGCGCGGACGAGATCCACCACGAGGCGCTCGCCGCGAACGCCCTGGCGGAACGCTATGCACAAGTGTGCCGCCAGCTCCTGACCGACAACGGCCTCGAGCCGTCGCAAGTCACTGCGATCGGCGTGCACGGACAAACCATCCGGCATCGGCCGGAACTGGGCTTTACCTGGCAATCCAACAATCCGGCGTTGATCGCCGAGCTCACCGGCATAGACGTCATCGCGGACTTCCGCAGCCGGGATATCGCCGCCGGGGGGCACGGTGCGCCGCTAGCACCCGCGTTTCATGCCACGATGTTCGGCGCCCCGGGTGTGACCCGTGTGGTCTGCAATATCGGCGGTATCAGCAATATCACCGTGCTGAGCGCCGATGGCTCGGTCACCGGCTTCGATTGCGGTCCGGGCAATGCGCTGATGGATTACTGGGTGCAGCAGCACCGCGGCACCGCGTACGACGAGGGCGGGGCATTTGCTGCGAGCGGGACCGTCGACGAAGCCTTGCTCGACGCGCTGCTCGAAGATCCTTATTTCGTGGCGGCGCCGCCGAAAAGTACGGGTCGCGATTTGTTCAATCCCGACTGGCTCGCACAGCGCCTCGGTGACGTCGCCGTGCTGCCGGAACCTGCGGACGTGCAAGCAACGCTGGCGGCGCTGACTGCCGAGACCATTGCGAGCGATATCGCCCGCCATGCGCCGGCGTGCGAGGCCGTCTACGTGTGTGGAGGCGGCGCGTACAACCTGACGTTGATGTCGATGCTCGATGAGGCCTTGAACCGTCGAGGCCTGCGCGCCGAGGTCCAGTCGACGGCGGCGCTGGGCGTTCCGCCTCACCATGTCGAGGCCTTCGCGTTTGCCTGGCTCGCCTACCGGTTTGTTCACCGTGAACCGGGCAATCTCGTGGCCGTGACCGGCGCTCGCGGACCTCGCGTGCTCGGCGCACTGTATCCGCGATAGACGTAAAAAAAGCGCCTCGGAAGAGGCGCTTTTTTCGTCGAGTACGAACTCGTCGCTTTCTGGCTCGTCGCTTTCGTCGCAGATGCGACGGGCCGGGTCAAGCGACCGACGCGGTCACCCCGCAGGCGTCACGCGTCGCGTTCGATGGACTCTCGCCGCCTTTCCGGTCTTAAACCGAGAACGACGATCCGCAACCGCACGTCGTGGTTGCATTCGGATTCTTGATCACGAACTGCGCACCGTTGATGTCGTCCTTGTAGTCGATCTCGGCGCCAACCAGGTACTGGTAGCTCATCGAGTCGATCAGCAGCTGGACGCCGGCCTTCGTCATGACGGTGTCGTCTTCGTTGACTTCTTCGTCAAACGTAAAGCCGTACTGGAAGCCCGAGCAACCGCCACCCTGCACGAACACGCGCAGCTTGAGCGCCGGGTTGCCTTCTTCGTCGATCAGCTGCTTGACCTTGTCAGCGGCGCTATCGGTGAAGACGAGCGGTGCCGGCATTTCAGCGATGCCGGTATCGGTAACTGCATTCATAAACTTCTCCCAAGGAGTTTGGGGTCGATTGTAGGGTTTGGGCTCGATTGTAGTCCTTATCGCAACGTCATGTCGGCAAAGGGGTTTTTCAAGCCCTTGGCCTTCCGCGACTCGAAAAATCTTCGATGCGCAGACGTGCCGGTTTCAGCAGCTCGAATTCCGGAAGTATCGTCGGGTGCAGGCATGCGCCGTACCCGCCCGCGCCAGAATCCGCTGAGGCAGCACGCTTCCAGAGCGTTGCAACAACCCTACAGATAAGGATCTGTAAAAGATCCGGACAAAGAAAAAGCCGCAAGCGGAGTGCCTGCGGCTTTTTGCTTTCGCACATGGAGCCCGGAAAAACGCCAGACTCCATGGCATCGAAGCCGATTAACGCTTCGAGAATTGCTTCCTGCGACGTGCCTTGTGGAAGCCGACCTTCTTACGTTCGACTTCACGCGCATCACGCGTCACGAAGCCGGCGTTCGACAGTTGCGACTTCAGCGTTGCGTCGTAGTCCATCAGCGCACGGGTGATGCCGTGACGAACTGCACCAGCCTGGCCGGTTTCGCCGCCGCCCGACACGTTGACCTTGATGTCGAACGTCGAAGCGTGCTGCGTGAGTTCCAGCGGTTGGCGCACGATCATCAGCGACGTTTCGCGCGAGAAGTAGTCAGCGATGGGCTTACCGTTGACGGTGATTTCGCCCTTGCCAGCCTTGATGAACACACGTGCGACCGCGCTCTTGCGGCGGCCCGTGCCATAGTTCCAGTTACCGATCACAGTGAGGCTCCCTTAGATCTCGAGCGCCTTCGGCTGTTGAGCCGAGTGCGGGTGAGTTGCGTCAGCGTAGACCTTGAGCTTCTTGATCATGGCGTAGCCGAGCGGGCCCTTCGGCAGCATGCCCTTCACTGCCTTCTCGAGCGCACGGCCCGGGAAGCGTTCCTGCATCTTGCCAAACGTCGTTTCGTAGATACCGCCCGGGTAACCCGAGTGACGGTAGTACTTCTTGTCCGTCGTCTTGTTGCCGGTCACCTTGAGCTTTCCAGCATTGATGACAACGATGAAATCGCCCGTATCGACGTGCGGGGTGAATTCAGGCTTGTGTTTGCCGCGAAGACGGCGTGCCACTTCGCTGGCGACACGGCCGAGAACCTTATCCGTCGCGTCAATCACGTACCATTCGCGCTGCACTTCATGTGCCTTGGCGGAAAAAGTCTTCATGATCGATCCAAATTAAGTCGGTGCCCTGCTTGCTTCCTGCTTGTTGGTGGCCGTCGGCTCAACGTCTGTACCCCGGCTCCGCACACCTTCACATTCACATCAACGGCATGGCCATCGACTGCTGAATCCAATGGGGCGGGGCTTTGGGCTGCGTCGCGCTCGCGATCCGCGCAGGCTCTCCCTGAATCTTTTTCCGCGGGCATTTGCGGAAAACCGTGGATTCTAAAGGAAATTTGCCTGTCCCGGCAAGCTGAAACTGCTTGCACACGAGGATTCGGGGCAAAAAAAAGCCCGAACGCGATGTTCGGGCGTAATCCACCTTTGGAGGAGGGTGGAGGAGACAAGCGGAGGTGGCGATTGCTCGCCAACCAATGAGACGCAGTATAAGGACTAATGTTGTGCAATGCAAGAGAACCTGCATTACGAAATCGCATTTCATATTGAGAAAAAAGAATAACGAATACTCCGATCTTGCGATGCTTATATGAATCAATCATTTGGATCGAATGACTGCGAATGCACTGCGCTGCACGCACTGATATATCGCGAAAAAGCGAGGGATATCCCGCACTGCAGCGAGATGGTGCGATGCCGCAATTCTCAATTTGCGCGAGATTTGCATGCCCCCGCTACAATGCCTCCCTGGACTTCAATGAGGCACAAGCATGGAATGCAAGATCAGCTGGATGGGCAAGGACGGCATGTCGTTCGCGGCCGAAACGGGCAGCGGACATCTCGTCAATATGGATGGTGCGCCTGAAGGCGGTGGCCGCAATCTCGCCCCGCGGCCGATGGAAATGGTGCTGCTCGGCACGGGCGGCTGCACGGCGTATGACGTCGTGATGATCGCCAAGAAGAGCCGTCAGGACATTCGCGGCTGCACGGTGGCGCTGAAGGCGGATCGCGCATCGGAAGACCCGAAGGTCTTCACGAAGATCCACTTCCACTTCACGGTGACGGGCCGCAACCTGAACCCTGCGACGATCGAACGTGCGATCAACCTCTCGCACGACAAATATTGCTCGGCGTCGATCATGATGGCCAAAACGGCCGAACTGACGCACTCGTTCGAAATCGTCGAAGATTGAGACTTCTGGAATAAGTGGGCAAAGTGGGTCGATAAGCCGGATTCTGTGCACACGCCGTTTCCAACGCACGTGGCAGTCATTCCTCTAGGCGCGCCATTGCTGGCGCGCTCAAGCTTCCTACCCGCAGACGAACGGGGGCCCCGTCCTGCGCCCGAAGGCGCGCGCCTGCCTATTTGGAATTGCTCCGGGTGGAGGTTACCGTGCCGTCTACGTCACCGCAGACGCGGTGCGCTCTTACCGCACCGTTTCACCCTTACCTGATCCGCGAGCTTGCGCCCGCGGCCATCGGCGGTCTGTTCTCTGTTGCCCTGTTCCGCGTGTCACCACGGATGGCCGTTAGCCATCACCCTGCCCTATGGAGTCCGGACTTTCCTCCCCCTCCTGACGGAGGCGGCGACTGCCTGACCCACTTTGCGGACGCGAGTTTAGCACGGGCACCTGCCCGACTTCGTCGCCAGGGACGCGACCGGACAACGGACATACCCACGCCAGCTCACAGCCGGCCGCGCGCCCAGCCTCGTTGCAAGGTCAACTCAGGACGCTCGACTCAGGCGAGCTTCCACGCAATCGATTCGCCGGCACGCAGCGGCACGACCACGCCGTCGCCCATCGGCAACTCGGCGGGCAGCGACCAGGCTTCCCGGCGCAACGTCGCCAGCTCATTGCTGCGCGGCAGGCGATAGAAATCGGGGCCGAAGAAGCTTGCGAAGCCTTCAAGCTTGTCGAGTGCGCCTGCCTTGTCGAACGCCTCTGTGTACAGTTCGAGCGCGTGCAACGCGGTGTAGCAGCCTGCGCAGCCACACGCGTGCTCCTTCGTGCCCTTCTCGTGCGGCGCACTGTCGGTGCCGAGGAAATATCGCGGATTGCCGGACGTCGCGGCTTCGACGAGCGCGACGCGGTGCGTCTCGCGCTTGAGCACCGGCAGGCAGTAGTAGTGCGGACGGATGCCGCCCTGAAAAATCGCGTTGCGGTTGTAGAGCAGGTGGTGCGCCGTAATCGTCGCGCCGAGCTGCCCCGGTGCGGCTTCGGCGTCACGCACGTAGTGAGCCGCATCCGCGGTGGTGATGTGCTCAAACACGATGCGCAGCGCAGGATAGTCCCGGCGCAGCGGAATCATGACCTTGTCGATAAAGACCTTCTCGCGGTCGAACAGGTCGATCGCCGAATCGGTGACTTCGCCGTGCACGAGCAGCGGCAGACCCAGCTCCTGCATCGCTTCGAGCGCGCCCTTGCACTTTGCAAGGTCCGTCACGCCCGCGTCGGAGTTCGTGGTCGCGCCCGCCGGATACAGCTTCACGCCATGCACAAAGCCCGATTCCACCGCGCGGCGGATTTCGTCGGCCGGTGTGTTGTCGGTCAGATACAGCGTCATCAGCGGCTCGAACCGCATGCCGGCCGGCAGCGCCGCCAGAATGCGGTCGCGGTACGCGGCAGCGGCCGCGACCGTCGTGACCGGCGGCTTGAGGTTGGGCATGACAATCGCGCGGCCGAACTGGCGCGCGGTATGCGGCAGCACGGCGGCCAGTGTCGCGCCGTCTCGCAGGTGAAGATGCCAGTCGTCGGGACGGGCGATCTTCAGTTCGTTGATCGGCGCAGCGGTGGACTGCGAGGAAGGTGTTGCCGCCGAAGCGGCCGTATTCAAGATCGTGCTCATCGAATTCTGTCGGGTGCTATGCTCGGACAAAATCGCATTTTACCGACCTGACCCGGACTTGCCGCGCAATGCGGACGATTCACCCATGTGCCAACTGCTAGGAATGAACTGCGCGACGCCGACCGACGTGACTTTTTCGTTCACGGGGTTCGCCAAACGCGGCGGCGTCACCGACCATCACGCCGACGGCTGGGGGATCGCGTTCTTCGAAGACAAGGCGTGCCGCCTGTTCATCGATCATGAATCGTCCGCGACATCACCGATCGCGGAGCTCGTCAAAAAGTATCCGATCAAGTCGAAGAACACGATCGCGCATATTCGCAAGGCGACGCAAGGACGCATCCTGCTCGAGAACTGCCATCCGTTTCAGCGTGAACTCTGGGGCCGTCACTGGATCTTCGCGCACAACGGTGACCTGCAGAAAGACCCGCTGGCTGAGGCCTTGGCGGAAGGCTCGGTCGTCGAAGATACAACCGAAGTCGTCGTGCAGCCGACGCAGTTCAAGCCGGCGCTGACAGGGGTCTTCCAGCCGGTCGGCACCACGGATAGCGAGTACGCGTTCTGCGCGATTCTCGAAGGCCTGCGCGAGCGATTCCCGACCGCGCAACCGCCCTTGCCCGAACTGTTCGATGCGATCCGCGATTTGACGCTCGAGATCTCGCGTCACGGGGTCTTCAACTTCCTGATGTCGAACGGGCAAGCGCTCTTCGTGCACTGCTCGACACACCTGCACTACCTGGTGCGGCAATGGCCGTTCTCGACCGCCCATCTGATCGATGAAGACATGACCGTCGACTTCGCGAACTACACGACGCCCGACGATCGTGTCGCGGTGATCGCGACACAGCCGCTGACCGACAACGAAGTGTGGACGCGCCTTCAGCCCGGCGACTTCATGATGTTTCAGGACGGCGAGCCGGTCATGACGGCCAACCTGCCGGTACCGGACGCCGTCCGTGTCAAAGCGGCGCAATCGCCGTGCGCCGCGGGAACGATCGATATACAACGCACAACGGAATCTTGAGGTTGATTCGATCGTGCCGCGCTGTCAGCGGACACGACACGTGTCCACTACCCAGCGCAACGACGATCAGGGATACAGCCCGCGCACGTCGCGCGCGGTCAGGATCCGGGTACACGCGACGATAAACGCCGCCGTGCGCACCGATACCTTCTTTTCCTGCGACACGAGCCAGACCGCCGAGAAGGCTTCACGCATCACACGCTCGAGCCGCTCGTTGATCTCGTCTTCAGTCCAGAAGAAACTCGAGAAGTCCTGAACCCATTCGAAGTACGACACGGTCACGCCGCCCGCATTCGCGACCACATCGGGAATCACGAGAATGTTGTTCGCGCGCAGGATGTCGTCGGCCTCAGGTGTCGTCGGACCGTTTGCGCCTTCGACCACGATCTTCGTCTTGATCTTCGGCGCATTCTTCGCGGTGATCTGCCCTTCGAGTGCGGCCGGGATCAGGAACTCCGTTTCGATCGACCAGAAGTCTTCATCGGCAATCTTCTCTGCCCCCTGAAAACCGCCGACGCCACCGAATTCCGCGACGTGCTTGCTCAGAGCCGCGACGTCGATACCACCGAGATTCATGATCGTGCCCGTATGGTCCTGCACCGTCACGACCCTTGCACCGCCTTCGACAAACAAATGCGCTGCCGTGCCGCCCACATTGCCGAAGCCCTGCACCGCGATTCGCGCGCCTTCGACTTCGAGACCGGTCTGGCGGGCCGCTTCACACGCGACCACGTAGACGCCGCGCCCCGTGGCTTCACGTCGACCCAGGCTGCCGCCGAGCGAGACCGGCTTGCCCGTCACCACGCCCGTGGCCGAGTGCCCGAGGTTCATCGAATACGTGTCCATCATCCACGCCATCACCTGGTCATTGGTGTTGACGTCCGGAGCCGGGATATCGCTGTTCGGTCCGATGATGACGTTGATCTCGCTCGTATAACGCCGTGTCATGCGCTCGAGTTCGCTGCGAGACAAGGTGCGCGGATCGACCCGGATGCCGCCCTTGGCACCGCCGTACGGCACATTGACGGCCGCGTTCTTGATCGACATCCACGCGGAAAGCGCCATGACTTCCGACAGCGTCACATCCTGGTGATAGCGCAGGCCGCCCTTGCCGGGACCGCGCGAAGTGTTGTGCTGAACGCGATAGCCTTCGAAGTGGCGCACGGTGCCGTCGTCGAGATGAATCGGGACGTCGACGACGAGAATGCGCTTCGGACGCTTCAACGTCTCGACCCACCGTTGAAGGTGACTCTCGAGGTACGGGGTCACCCGATCGACTTGCTGGAGGTAGATGCCCCACGGGCCCAGTTCTTCGGCTCGCAGGTAGGACGGCAACGCGTGTTGTTGTTCGGTGGACATTCGGTTCTCCGGGATATCGGAACAGGCCGCACGCGAATCGCTGCGCTGCGTGGCCTGCTGCTCGCTTAAACCGTCGGAGGAGTCCGGCGCCTGCATCAGTGCAGCGGGCACGGGGTGCGCTGCATTGCCGCAAACGTCGTTCCGGCGACTGACCGCATTGTGAGAACCCCGGCCTGCCAAGGCCAATGCCGTTTCTACATATCGCTATGTCGGTTCGGCATGAGGTTCCGCCTGCGATGTTGCCACTTGCCGCCAGAGCGTGCCAACCAGCGCGCGCCGGCTTTCGTCGGCAGGCACGGCGAGCTTGTCGCGATACAGACGGATCTCCATCGTCAACGAGAGTTCGCCTCTTGAGTCGAGCGGTACGAGCCTGCCGGACGTCACCGCGTCGGCAGCAGCGCTATGCGGCAGGAAGGCGACGCCGTGGCCGGCGAGCGCCATCGCCTTAAGCCCTTCGGCCATATCCGTCTCGTAGACCTTGTCGAGATAGATCGGCGCCGGCGCTTTGCTCAGAAGGATCTGAGTCATGCGGCCGAGGTACGCGTTGGGCGTATAAGAGAGATAAGGCGTCGGTTCGCCGGCGCTGCCCGGCAGGCTGAAGATCGGAGATCCGTCCGCATGCGCAGCGGAGAACGGCGCGACGCGTTCCGACCCGATGACGACCGATTCATACCGTGCCGGATCAAGCGGCCGCGGCTGACCCGGATGGTGATAGCCCATCACAAGATCGACACCGCCTTCGACGAGCATCAGCACGGCGTCGTGCACATTGAGCGCGCGCAGACGCGTGCGCAGCCGGCCGATCTTGCGCTCGACATCCGACAGCCATTGCGGAAAAAACGTCAGCGCGAGTGTATGCGGCACCGCGAATTCGATCGTTGCGGCCGGTGTGCCCTCCTGGCTCCGCAATAACGCGCGCGCCTCATGCGCTTGCGTCAGGATCGTCAATGCTTGCGCGTGAAAGACTTCGCCGCTTTGCGTCAGCCGCGTCGGAAACGACGACCGGTCGATCAGCTCGGTGCCGACCCACGCTTCAAGCGCCTGAATGCGTCGCGAAAAGGCAGGCTGTGTGACATGCCGCAACGCGGCGGAGCGGCTGAAGCTCCGCGTTTCAGCGAGCGAGACGAAGTCCTCGAGCCATTTCAGTTCCATGGCGCCCTCACCGGCTCGCCGGGACAGCGAGCGCCTCGCGGGCTCCGGCATTCGGTGCAGGCGTGGGGCCATCCGCAGACAGGCCTGCGCCGGTCGCCTCTCCCGTCGCTTCGCCGGCTGCCTCTCTGGCCACGGCAGCCTGCTCGGTCGCGGCCGCCGCACGTTGCTGAAGCGCCCACATCTGCGCATACAGGCCACCCGCGGCGAGCAAGACTTCGTGCGTGCCCCGCTCGACGATGCGGCCGTGATCCATCACGAGAATCTGCTCCGCATGAACGATCGTCGACAATCGATGCGCAATCATCAGCGTCGTGCGGTTTTGCGCGATCAGTCCGAGTTCATGCTGAATCGCGCGCTCCGATCTCGAATCGAGCGCCGACGTTGCCTCATCAAAAATCAGGATCGACGGGTTCTTGAGCAAGGTTCGCGCGATCGCGACACGCTGCTTCTCGCCCCCTGACAATTTAAGACCCCGCTCGCCGACGGTGGTCTCGTATTGCGCCGGAAGGCTCTCGATAAACGTGTGGATATGCGCTGCACGCGCGGCGGCGATCACTTCGTCGCGTGTCGCCGAAGGACGCCCGTACGCGATGTTGTAGTAGATCGTGTCGTTAAACAGCACCGTGTCCTGCGGCACGATACCGATGGCCGCGCGCAGCGACGCCTGTGAGACGTCGCGGATATCCTGCCCGTCGATCGTAATGCGCCCGCCGCTCTTGCGATCGAGATCGTAAAAACGGAACAGCAGCCGCGACAGCGTCGATTTACCCGAGCCGCTGTGACCGACCACGGCCGTCGTCGTGCCGGCTTCGATGGTGAAGCTCAGATCTTCGAGAATGCGGCGCGTGGGCTCGTAGGCAAATTCGACATGATCGAAGCGGACCGTGCCTCCTGCGACAGCAAGCGCCGGTGCGCCGGGCAGGTCGGCCACTTCCTGCGCGACGTGGATCAGCCCGAACATGCGATCCATATCCGTGAGGCTTTGCTTGAGATCCCGATACACCGCCCCAAGAAAATTCAGCGGGATATAGAGCTGCAGCATGAACGTGTTGATCAGCACGAGATCGCCGAGCGTGAGCTTGTGCGCCATGACCCCGGCAACCGCGTGCCAGAGAATCAGCACCATGCACAGGGCAATGATCGATTGCTGACCGAAGTTCAGCATCGACAGCGATTGCTGCGATTTGATTGCCGCGCGCCGATAGTGCTGCAGATTGACGTCATATCGCTCGGCTTCATACGTTTCATTGCCGAAGTATTTGACGGTTTCGTAATTGATCAGTGAATCAATCGCACGCGCATTCGCTTTCGAATCGAGCTCGTTCATGGTGCGCCGGAAATGCGTGCGCCATTCCGTCACCTTGATCGTGAATACGACATACGAAGCCAGTGCGATCAGGGTGACAATCGCGTAATACGGCTCATAGCGAAACACAAAGAAACACAGGACGAGCGTGACTTCGACGATCGTCGGCAGAATGTTGTAGAGCGAATACGAGATCAGCGATTGAATGCCGCGCGTGCCGCGTTCGATGTCACGCGACATGCCGCCGGTCTGGCGCTCGAGGTGAAACCGTAGCGACAACGCGTGAAGATGCTCGAACACGCGCAGGGCGATCTTGCGTGCCGCGCTTTGCGTGACTTTGGCAAACAGCAGTTCGCGCAATTCGGTCAGCGCCGATGTCGACAACCGTACGAGTGCGTATGCGACCACGAGCATGCCGAGCCCGCCCAACAGCACGAGGCCGGGCTGTTGCTGGGCTCGCGCGAGATCGGTGAGGTGCTGCGACACCGACAGGTGATCGATGATCGACTTCATGACCACCGGCACGCCGAGGTTGGCGAGCTTGGCGCCGATCAGACAGGACAGCGCCAGCGCGACGCGGGCGCGATAGTCAGCAAGGTAAGGCAACAGCGACCGGATCGTTTGCCAGTCGTTGCGGGGTGCACCCGGAGTCGGAAGGGGGCCGGGTTCGGAGGAGGCAGCAACGCGACGCATGAAGAACTTGAGTGAAAACGAGACACGTAGTGTGCAGTGCAACATGACACGGCGTCCCGTACAATTGCGGGTGCCGTCATTGTCGCAGAACCGGTCCTTGCGCGCGTCGAAGCGCGCGGCCGCGATCCGCTGTTCCCGTACCCGCCTTTTTCACTCAGAAGACACCGATGGACGCCCTTCCGACCCAGCTCCCCAACAATCAGGAACCGGCCTTGCGCGTGGTGCCGCAGCCGCACGATTCGAATGTCCATGGCGACGTGTTCGGTGGCTGGATCATGTCGCAGGTCGACATCGCCGGCTCGATTCCGGCGAGCCGGCGTGCGAACGGCCGCGTCGTCACGGTGGCGGTCAATTCGTTCGTGTTTCGCGAACCCGTGTTCGTCGGCGATTTGCTGAGCTTCTATACGAAAATCGTCAAGACCGGCCGCACGTCGATCACCGTTGAAGTCGTCGTGTTCGCCCAGCGCATGCGCCTGGCCGACGAAGTCGTCAAGGTCACCGAAGCAACCCTGACCTACGTGGCGACGGGCACGGACCGTCGCCCGCGCGAGCTGCCGGCGCTGCCCTGAGCTTGTGCTGTAGTGTGCGATCTGAAATAAAAACGCCGCTTGAAAGCGGCGTTTTTTTGCGGCGACGAACCACCCCTGCTTCAGCAACGCACTTTTATTCGACGAGCGCTTCTTCGACTTCGCCGTCCGCCTCGAGCAACTCGGGGATTGACGTATTTTCGACGGGCTCGCTGAACAGGTAGCCCTGGATTTCATTGCACCCGCGTGCAAGCAGGAATCGCAGTTGCGATGCGGTTTCGACGCCTTCCGCAATAACCTGCAGATTCAGCGAGTGCGCTAGCGTGATGATCGCGGTGATGATGGTCTCGTCGTCGTTCGACACACCGATATCGCTGACAAACGAGCGATCGATCTTGAGCCGGTCGACCGGGAAACGCTTCAGATACGACAGGCTCGAATAGCCCGTACCGAAGTCGTCGATCGCGAGGTTGATACCGAGGTCGTGCAACGAATTGAGCATCGCCGCGGCTTCCTCGGCGTTGGTCATGATCACGCTTTCGGTCAATTCGATCTCGAGATACTCGGGTGCGAGCCCGGTCTCTTCGAGTACCGACATGACGACCTGCCGGATATCGGTGCGATGAAATTGCCGCGCCGACAGATTGACCGACACGCGTGCGGGCGGCAAACCTTCGTCTTGCCAGGCCTTGTTCTGACGGCATGCTTCGCGCAGCACCCATTCGCCGATCGCTTCGATCAGGCCGCTCTCTTCGGCGACCGGAATGAATTCCGACGGCATGATCAGGCCGGCATCGGGATCCTGCCAGCGAACGAGCGCTTCGAGACCGACGATGCGGCTCGTGGCGATATCGATCTGCGGCTGATAGTGCAGCACGAATTCCTGATCGCGCAGCGCACGGCGCAGGCGGCGTTCGAGGTTCAGTCGCGTGCCGACGCTCTCGTTCATTTCCGGCTGGTAGAACTGGAAGCGATTGCGGCCGAGATCCTTCGCGCGGTACATCGCGAGGTCGGCCTTCTTGAGCAGCGTCTCGGCGTCGTCGCCATCTTGCGGGAACATGCTCGCGCCGAGGCTGCAGCCCACGTAGAACTCATGACCGTCGACCCACACGGCTTCGTTGATCGCGTGGCGCACGCGTTCGGCCCATGTGTTGAGCGCGCGTTCGTCTTCCGGATCGGTCAACACCACGACGAACTCGTCACCACCGTGTCGTGCAACCGTATCGCTGGCGCGTACACATCCCGCAAGACGTCCGGCGATCACGGTCAGCAGCTTGTCGCCGACGCTGTGACCCAGGCTGTCGTTGACGTTCTTGAAGCCATCGAGGTCGAGGAACACGACGGCCACTCGCCCTGAGCCGCGCTGGGCGCGATTAAGCGCCTGACTGAGCCGATCGCGCAGCAGATTGCGGTTCGGCAGATGCGTCAGTGCGTCGTAGTTCGCCTGATATTCGAGCTGCTCCTGATACCGGATCAGCTCCGTTACGTCGTTGATCACGCCGACGTGGTGGGTGATCGTGCCGTCCGCATCCGGCACCGGTGCGATATACAGCTGATTCCAGAACAGCGCGCCGTCCTTGCGATAGTTGCGCAGCACGGCGCTGACTTCGCGATTCGCGCGCATCGACGAACGCAGTGCGACCAGGCCTTCCTGATTGTTGTCGTCGCGCTGCAGGAAGCGGCAGTCCTTGCCGATGACTTCATGCGTCTCATAGCCCGTGATGCGGCGAAACGCGGGGTTCACATATTCGATGAGGTTCTGACCGTCGACATGCGACGTAATCAGGATCGCGTTGACGCTCGCATCGACCGCGCGACTCTGGATCCGCAGTGCCTGATCGGTACGCTTGCGGTCCGTCACATCGGTATAGGAACCGAGCACGCCAATGGTCTCGCCGTTCGCATCCTTGAGCGGCAACACATTGGCGACGATCGCGTGGCGCTGGCCGTTGATGACGATCTCGTCTTCGTAGTTGAGCTGCGGCACACCGGTCGTAAGGACATCGAGGTCGCGCTTGCGCTGAGCTTCGACGTCGCACTCCCACGGCAGATCCGCATCGCCTCGACCGACCAGTTGCTCCGGATACGCCATGCCCGCATCGCGCGCGAACGCCGAGTTGCCGCCGAGGAAGCGCGAATCGAGGTCCTTCCAGTAAATCCGCTGCGGAATATTGTCGATGATGCTCTCGAGCATCTGGTTCGACTGCGTGAGTGCCGCTTCGGTGCTCAGCTGCGCAGTCAGGTCTTCCGCGAGCACGGCGGTCGCAAGACGGCCATCGAACGTCAGCGGATAGAACGTGATGTCGGCGCTGAACAGCGACCCGTCGCGGCGCAGGTAATGCCAGATGCCGCCGCGCGTACGGCCTTCGTCGAGCCGGCTCGGCGCATGACGGGAAATAAAGCGCGCGAGACGCTGTTTCTCGTTCTCGGGACTCAGATCATGCAGCGTCATCCTGCGCAGCTCGGTCTCCGTGTAGCCAAGCTGCCGGACTGCCATTGAGTTGACCGCCAGCACCTCGAGCGTCGACGAATCGCAGATCCACATCGTGACGGGGTGGGCGTCGAACAATTCGCGAAAGCGCGCGTCGCTCTGGCGTGCGGCATGCGCGGCGCGTACGCGCTCACGTGCGGCACGGTCGCGCATCAGGAACGCATAGACCAGCAGGCCGATACCGGCCAGGGTCGCGATCAGCACGGTAATCGTTGCAATGCGCGTGCGGCGTGCCGATTGGGCAAGGCGGGCCGCGAGCGCGCGGTCTTCGTGCACACGCAGGACGGCGAGCGCATCGCTGACATCGCGGCGATCTTCAGCGAGCGCAGGGTCGTCGCGCATGCCGTCGACTTCCATGGCCGCGCGCGACAGATCGGCGCGCCATCGTTCGACGATGTGTTCGAGCTTGTCGAGCGCCACGGCCTGTTCGCGATCACCCGCGACGGTATGGCGCATGCGATCGAGGATCACATGCTGGGCTGCCGTCACGCGTGCGACGTCGGGCAGCGCCGGCACACTGTGATGCTGCGAGGCCGATTCGTAGAGCGATCGCTCGTCATACAAGCCGCGCAGGTAGGCCTCGAGGTCCTCCTTCATCTGAAGCGACCGCGCCATCCAGGTGTCGGCTTCCGACTGGCCGAGGATCTGGGTGTAGGCGATAAACCCGTTCGCGCCGACGGCCGCACAGACGACGGCCAGCGTGATCAGTAGTCGTTTGGAAAAGAAGGAGCTCATATCCCCGTTTTCGCCGCAGGGACTCGCCGGCGCAGATTGAGTTGCTTGTAGATAACAACCTATCCACCGGCTAACGGCAGTTTTTAGAAAATCATGAGCGTCCGCTGGACAAAAAGGCGGCAAACAGATGGTTCAAGTGCGGGATTCCAGGGTGGATATCCTAAACATGTTCAATTTGTGAGCGAAACGAACACAGTTCGTTTTCGTCGTGGGATTTGCGGCATTTCAAGTGGCGATTTCAGCCCTTGATGCCGAACTCGGTCATGGCGGCCGCGAAGTCGTCGCTACGCCGGGCCTTTCGCGCGAGTTTGGTGAGAGCGTAACGCTGTCCGACGCTCAATCCCGACCAGGCCTTCAGCGAAAGCGCGTCGACGCCATGTTGGGCAGCCTGGGAGATGACGGACTCGGGCACATCTCCGGGGGCCAGTTCACCGACGCCTTCGGGCGCCTGCCGCTCAATGGCTCCGCCGGCGACGTCCAGGATCGCCGCCGTCAGCAGCGACTCGAATGCCGACGACTTCGCAGCGTCGAATTCGGGCTCCAGACTCGCGAGCTGCGCGCGACGGGGCTCGGGCAATGCCTGCCACTGCGCCAGCGTGAGCCGCATCCCGCAGAGATCGAGGTAAAACCGCACGCCGAGCGGGATAAACGCCAGGGGATCAGAATGAGCTCGCTCGAAGGAGAACAGATAGGGGCTGGAAGCGAAAGTCATGATCGGCGCCTAGAATCGAGGTCATGGAAACACGAGCATTGTGGCACGCGTAACGCACCGGACAGCACCGTATGAACGATTCCCTCGACACTGAGACCCACACCACCGCGACCGTGCCAGTGGTCCGCCACCGCGGGCAACATGCCACGGCGACGACGGACCGTATCGCCCAGGAGTGGCCCGTGGCGATCGTCTGCAACGGCATTTCGCATGCAGTGATGATGTGCTCGCCAGCGGATCTCGAAGCGTTCGCACTCGGCTTCGTGCTAACCGAGGGGATCGTCGAGCGTCGCAGCGATGTCGTCGACATCGAGATCGTCTGGCATGACGGCAGTGCCGAAGTCGAGGTCACGCTGGTGCAGCAGGCGTTCGGCGAGCTCAAGGTCAAGCGGAGGAGTCTCGCCGGGCGCTCGGGCTGCGGCGTATGCGGAATCGAGAGCATCGAGTTGCTCGACCTCGAGGCCGACCGGATCGCTTCAGGGACCTTTCTGTCAACGCTCGATCCGCAAGCCGTGGCACGCGCCGCGGCGGGCCTTCCCGATCGTCAGGTGCTGCAGAAGCTCACCGGTGGCGTGCACGCGGCGGCATGGTGCGATGCGAACGGAGAGATCCTGCACGTCTGCGAAGACGTGGGGCGCCACAACGCTCTCGACAAGCTGATCGGGAAAATAGCGTTTGCTCGTCAGTCGACGCAGGACGGATTCGTGTTTCTGTCGAGCCGCGCGAGCTACGAATTGATCCGTAAGGCTGCGCGCGTCGATGTGCCGATGATCGCGACGATCTCGGCACCCACGTCGCTGGCGATCAACATCGCAAAACAGGCCGGCATCCGTCTCGTCGCCTTTGCGCGCGGCGACGGGTTCGTCGAGTACGCGCCGGCCTGAGAAGCTTCGTTCGCGCTTCTGCCTCAGGCGTCCGCCTTACGCTTCCGCCTCAGGCGTCCGTCGCGAACGCTCGGTTCAAGCTGCGTCCCGAGCGCTCGCGTCGCAGCGTCTTGCACGCTGCCTTCGTTGTCGCCTTAGTTGAACTGCGCGAAATTCGGCGCGCGTTTTTCCATAAAGGCGGCAAACGCTTCGCGCGCCTCGGGCGCCCCAAGCATCTTGCCGAACTGCGCGCCCTCCTCGTCCATTCGTGCGAGCACCGCGGAGCGATTCGCATCCTTCATCAACGCCTTCGTCACACGCAGCGATGCCGACGGCAGCGCAGCAAGCTTCTTGGCCTGGGCCAACGCAAAGGCATTGACTTCTTCGGCCGGCAGCACGCGGCTCACGAGCCCCATGGCCAGCGCTTCATTCGCATCGAAGGCCTCGCCCAGCAGCAGCTTCTCGGCGGCACGCTGATATCCGGCGAGCTGCGGCAACAACAGGCTCGACGCTGCTTCGGGGCACAGGCCCAGTTGCGTGAAAGGCAGTGAGAATCGCGCGTTGGCACCGGCATAGACGAGGTCGCAATGCAGCAGCATCGTCGTACCGATGCCGACGGCAGCCCCCGACACCGCGGCGACGATCGGCTTGCTTGCCTTCGCCATGCCCCGTAAAAACTGGAAGACCGGCGGGTCGTCGCCACGCGGCGGGTTCCGCGCAAAATCGGCGAGATCGTTGCCCGCGCTGAATATCTGCGCATCACCACGAATCAGCACAACGCGAATCGACGTGTCGGCCGCCGCTTCGGCAAGCCCGTCCGCCATCGCCTGGTACATCGCGACGGTGATCGCGTTTTTCTTCGCGACACGATTGAAGGCAATCGTCAGCACGCCGTCTTCGCGGCTCACGACGATATCGGTTTGATTCTCGACGCTCGTATCCATCTCCGTCTCCTGTGATGTCAGGCCATGCTCGCCGGCCGTCTTTGCTTCAAGCCTGCTTCGTGTCCAAGAAAAAACGGCCTGCATGAGGCAGGCCGTTTGTCAGTGCTTGCCATGCCCGCACTGCGATATCGCGTTCAGGTTCCGCCTCAGACGCGCTCGATAATGCCGGCGGCGCCCATCCCCGTACCGACGCACATCGTCACCATGCCGTACTTGAGGTTGTGACGACGCAGCGCATGCACGACAGTGGCAGCGCGGATTGCACCGGTCGCGCCGAGCGGGTGACCGAGTGCGATCGCGCCGCCCATGCGATTGACCTTCGAACGATCGAGGCCGAGATCCTGGATCACCGCGAGCGATTGTGCGGCAAACGCTTCGTTGAGTTCGATCCAGTCGAGATCGTCCTGCTTGAGCCCCGCCGCCTTCAGCGCAGCCGGGATCGCGACCTTCGGGCCAATACCCATGATCTCGGGCGGCACGCCGCGCACTGCAAAGCTCACAAAGCGGGCGAGCGGCGTCAGGTTGAATTGCTTGAGGATCTTCTCGGACACGACGATCAGCGCGCCTGCGCCATCGGACGTTTGCGAGCTGTTGCCGGCCGTCACCGAACCCTTGTTCGCGAACACGGTCTTGAGCTTGCCCAGACCTTCGATCGACGTATCCGCACGCGGACCTTCGTCGAGCTTGATCTCGCGCTCGCGAATCTTCACTTCACCCGTCGACAGATCCGGCGTGTGCTCGCGCACCGTGAACGGCGAGATCTCGTCGTTGAACTCACCGGCGGCCTGCGCCGCCAGTGCCTTCTGATGCGACTCGTACGAGAACTGGTCCTGCGCGTCGCGGCTGATCTTCCATTGCTCGGCGACCTTTTCCGCGGTCATGCCCATGCCATAGGCGATGCCGACGTTCTCGTCGCGTTCGAAGATGGTCGGCGACATCGACGGCTTGTTGCCCATCATCGGCACCATGCTCATCGATTCGACGCCGCCCGCGATCATCACGTCCGACTCGCCGACGCGAATGCGGTCAGCGGCCATGGCCAGCGCCGTGACGCCCGATGCGCAGAAGCGGTTGACCGTGACGCCGCCGATCGTATTCGGCAGGCCTGCCAGCAGCACGCCAAGGCGCGCGACATTCAGGCCTTGCTCACCCTCAGGAATCGCGCAGCCGATGATCGCGTCTTCAACGAGGCTCGTGTCGAGACCCGGCACCTGGCCGAACGCCGACTTCAGCGCATGAACCAGCAGTTCATCGGGACGCGTGTTGCGGAACGCGCCACGCGGCGCCTTGCCGATCGGTGTGCGGCTTGCTGCGACGATATAGGCGTCTTGCAGTTGTTTGCTCATTTCGTGCTCCTTTGCGCTTAGTTGCGAACCGGCTTGCCGGTCTGCAACAGGCCCATGATGCGTTCCTGTGTCTTGGCCGTGCCGAGCAGTTCGACGAATGCCTTACGCTCGAGCTTGAGCAGCCACTCTTCGTCGACGAGACTGCCGGCTTCGAGGTCACCGCCGCACACCGCCTCGGCGATCTTGCCCGCGATGAGGTAGTCGTGCGCCGAGATGAAACGGCCGTCGCGCATGTTCACGAGTTGCGCCTTGATCGTGGCGACACCCGAGCGTCCCGCGACAGGCACCGCACGCGCACGCAGCGGCGCACGATAGCCAGCCTCGGCCAGCGCACGCGCTTCGCCGCGTGCCGTGTGGAGCAGTTCGAACACGTTGAAGATGATCGTGTCCGACGGCTTCAGGTAGCCCATCTGGCGCGCCTCGAGTGCTGAGGTCGACACCTTCGCGGTCGCGGCATTCGTGAACGACTTCGTGACGAATTGCAGATAGTTGACGCTTTCCGCTGCCGTCGCGGCTTCTGCTGCGCGCAGCGCGGCTTCCTTCAGGCCGCCACCGGCCGGCACGAGGCCGACACCGATTTCGACGAGGCCGAAATAGCTTTCGATATGGGCGACACGCTTCGCGCTATGCAGCGCGAGTTCGCAACCGCCGCCGAGCGCGAGGCCCGACACCGCGGCAACGACCGGCACCGCCGAATACTTGACGCGCATCATGCCGTCCTGGAACTTCTTGACGAACGGCTCGATACCCTTCGCGCCGCCGGCCATGAAGGCGGGCATCGCTTCTTCGAGGTTTGCGCCGGCCGAGAACGGACCACCCGGCGTGCCGAGCTTCAAAGACGTCGGTTGCCAGATCACGACGCCCTTGAACGACTTCTCGGCGATGTCGATCGCCTGCACGATGCCGTCGATGACCGACGGTCCGATCGTGTTCATCTTGCTCTTGAACGAGACGACCAGAATGTCGTCCTGGCCGGCCTTGTCATCCGTCCATGCACGAACTGTGTCGGTTTCGAATACGGTTTTACCGTACTTGAGCGGATCCGGGCCACCGGCGCCGAGCACCGGCGCGCGGAACACCTGACGGTCGTACACGGCGAGCGAGCTGCGTGCGACGAAGTTCTTCGCGGCCGGCGAATACGAACCGGCTTCGGCATGCACGCCGTTGTTGTCGGCGACCTTGCCTTCGAACACCCATGCCGGCAGCGGTGCGTTCGCGAGCGCCTTGCCGGCGTCGATATCGGCCTTGACCCACTCGGCGACCTGCTTCCAGCCGGCGGCTTGCCAGCCTTCGAACGGACCTTCGTTCCAGCCGAAGCCCCAGCGGATCGCGAGGTCGACGTCGCGCGCGTTGTCGGCGATCGACTCGAGATGCACGGCGATGTAGTGGAACACGTCACGGAAAATCGACCACAGGAACTGTGCCTGCGGGTTGTCCGATTCGCGCAGGAGCTTCAGACGCTCTGCGGCCGGGCGCTTGAGGATGCGGCCAACGAGCTCGTCCGCCTTCGCGCCCGACTCGACATATTCGCCCTTGGCGGCGTCAAGCACCTTGATGACCTTGCCTTCCTTCTTGTAGAAGCCGGCACCCGTCTTCTGGCCCAGCGCGCCCTTCTCGACCAGTGCCTTGAGCACGGCCGGCGTCTGGTAGACGGGGTAGAACGGATCGTCGGGCAGCGTGTCCTGCATCGTCTTGATCACGTGCGCCATCGTATCGAGGCCGACGACGTCCGCCGTGCGGAACGTGGCCGACTTCGCGCGACCCAGGCGCGAACCCGTGAGGTCGTCGACGACGTCGAAACCGAGACCGAACTTGGCCGCTTCGGTGACGACTGCGAGAATCGAGAAGATCCCGACACGGTTTGCAATGAAGTTCGGCGTGTCCTTGGCGCGCACGACGCCCTTGCCGACGACGCTCGTGAGGAACGTTTCGAGGTTGTCGAGAATCTCGGGCTTCGTCGTCGCGGTCGGGATCAGCTCGACGAGATGCATGTAGCGCGGCGGATTGAAGAAGTGCACGCCGCAGAAGCGCGCCTTCAGCGTGTCGTCGAAGCCTTCGGACAGGGCCGTGATCGACAGACCCGACGTGTTCGACGCGAAAATCGCATTGGCGCCCAGCACCGGTGCGACCTTCTTGTACAGGTCGTGCTTCCAGTCCATGCGCTCGGCGATCGCCTCGATCACCAGGTCGCATTCCTTGAGCTTGTCGAGATCGTCGTCGTAGTTCGCAGGCTCGATGTACTGCGCGTCGTCCTTCACACCGAACGGCGCGGGGCTCAGCTTCTTGAGGTTCTCGATCGCCTTGAGCGCGATCGCATTCTTCGGGCCTTCCTTCGCAGGCAGGTCGAACAGCAGCACGGGCACTTTCGCGTTGACGAGGTGCGCAGCGATTTGCGCCCCCATCACGCCGGCGCCCAGCACGGCGACCTTGCGAATGATCAGATTGCTCACAGAGTTGTCTCCGGGAATGAGAAGTCGGTTCAGAACAGTTCGGCTTCGAGTTCCATCAACGGCTTGACGCCCGCGCGCGCTGCGCGGATCTGGTAAGCCGTTTCAGGCAGCAGCTTGGCGAAGTAGAACCGCGCCGTCGCCAGCTTGGCCTTGTAGAACGTATCGCCGCTGTCCTGCTTGTCGAGCGCGATGCGCGCCATGCGGGCCCAGAAATAGGCGAACACGACGTGGCCCGCGACACGCAGGTACGGCACCGCCGCGGCGCCGACTTCGTCGGGATTCGCCATGGCCTTCATGCCGATTTCCATCGTCAGCTTCTGGAGCTTCTCGCCGATGTCCGCGAGCGGATTGATGAACTCCTGCATCTCCGACTTGATGCCTTCCTGCTCGACGAAGTCCTGCACGATCTTGCCGAACTTCTTCATCTTCGCGCCCATGTCGCCAAGCACCTTGCGGCCCAGCAGGTCGAGCGACTGAATCGTGTTCGTGCCTTCATAGATCTGGTTGATCCGCGCATCGCGCACGTATTGCTCCATGCCCCATTCGCGGATGAAGCCGTGACCGCCAAATACCTGAAGACCCAGGTTGGTCGATTCGAATGCGTTGTCCGTCAGAAACGCCTTGATGATCGGCGTGAGCAGCGCGACGAGGTCGGCCGCGTCCTTGCGCACGCTTTCGTCTTCGTGCGACAGCTCGCGGTCGATCTGCAGCGCGATCCAGTACGAGAACGCGCGGCCGCCTTCGGCGTAGGCCTTTTGCGTGAGCAGCATGCGGCGCACGTCGGGGTGGACGATGATCGGGTCGGCGGCCTTCTCCGGCGCCTTCGGACCGCTCAGCGAACGCATCTGCAGGCGGTCCTTCGCGTAGGCGAGCGAGTTCTGATACGCGACTTCGGTCAGGCCGAGGCCTTGCATGCCCACGCCGAGACGCGCGGCGTTCATCATGACGAACATCGCGTTGAGACCCTTGTTCGGCTCGCCGACGAGCGTGCCGACCGCATCATCAAGATTCATCACACACGTCGAATTGCCGTGAATGCCCATCTTGTGCTCGATCGAGCCGCACTTGATGCCGTTGCGCGAGCCGATGCTGCCATCCGAGGCCACGTTGAACTTCGGCACGGCAAACAGCGAAATGCCCTTGGTGCCCGCCGGTGCGTCGGGCAGGCGCGCGAGCACGAGGTGGACGATGTTGTCCGCGAGGTCGTGTTCGCCGCTCGAAATGAAAATCTTCGTGCCGGTGATCTTGTAAGTACCGTCGGCCTGCGGTTCGGCCTTCGTGCGCAGCATGCCGAGATCGGTGCCGCAATGCGGTTCGGTCAGACACATCGTGCCGGTCCATTCACCGGACACGAGCTTGGCCAGATACACGCGCTTCTGCTCGTCGGTGCCGTGTGCATGCAGCGCTTCGTACGCGCCATGCGACAGGCCCGGATACATCGTCCACGCCTGGTTCGACGAGTTCAGCATCTCGAACAGCGCGTTGTTCATGAAGATCGGCAGGCCCTGGCCGCCGAAGTCAGGGTCGCACGCGAGCGCGGGCCAGCCCGCTTCGACGTACTGCTTGTAGGCTTCCTTGAAACCCTTGGGCGTGGTCACGACGCCGTCGGCCCAATGGCAGCCTTCCTCGTCGCCGCTCTGGTTGAGCGGGAACACGACGTCCGCGCAGAACTTGCCGGCTTCCTCGATCACCTGATTGACGGTGTCGGCGTCGATGTCCACGTGCTTGGGCATCTGCTTGAGTTCGGCTTCGACATTGAGCAGTTCGTGCAGGACGAATTGCATATCGCGCAGCGGCGCGGCGTACTGACCCATGAGTCTCTCCAATAAATTCGAACGACGCCGCGGCGCTGAACCGCGGTCACGTCACGCTTTGATGCTTTGATACGAATCGAACAGCTTCTCGAGTGCCTTGCGCGTGAGATCGACCGCATCGGGCAGTTTCAAAAACCGTCCATCGTGATGCAGGCCGAGTGTCAGGCTGTACAACTCCAGCAACATCATCTGCGGATCCGTGTCGGGACGCAGATGACCTTCATCCATCGCCTGGCGAATCGCGCGCAACAGCGCCTGACGCCAGATCGTTACGCTCTGCACGAGTTGTTCGCGGACCGGACTGTCGGCGCGGTCGTCGTATTCCACCGCGCCGCTGATGTAGATGCAGCCGGTCGTGACTTCCTGAACGCGCTTGTCGATCCACCGCCACATCATCGCGCGCAGGCGCGGCATGCCGCGCGGCTCGCGAATCGCGGGGTAGAACACCTCCTGCTCGAAGCGGCGGTGATACTCCCGGACCACCTCGACCTGCAGGTCCTCGCGCGAACCGAAGTGCGCGAAGACGCCGCTCTTGCTCATCTGCATACGCTCGGCCAGCAAGCCGATTGTCAGTCCCTCAAGACCGTCCCGGCTTGCCAGGTCAAGCGCCGCGTCCAGAATCGCAGCTCGTGTTTGTTCGCCTTTTCGCATAATCTTTTTCTACCGTTCAAACATGTCAAGCACAAAAACGAACGGCCGTACTATTGTGGTTCTTCGGCCGCCCGAGTCACAAGCACTTTATTAGAAACCGTGATCTAACCGAGGCGATCCTCACGCAGGTGGCAGAAGGCTCGCGGGCATTTGCCGGCCTGCTTGTGGCGGGCGACGGCAGGGAAGGGGTTTGAAAGGCGCCCGGATTGCTCCGGGCGGCGCGGGCCTCGTGATCCGGCACCGTTTCAGACGCAGCCCGGGCGAGCGTGCGCGCCGGGCGTCCGTCGGCCGGCGCAGCCAGGCGCGACGCGGCGTTTAAAGCGATCGTAAGGTCCGTCAACCCCATGATCGCCGCGATTTCGAACGATTGGACTAATCGTATTCACCGATCGTCAACAGTTTCATCGCGAGGCGGTAACCGTTATAGGTGAACCAGTTCAACAGCCGCACCGGCAAAGGCCGCGACGCGTAGCGCTGCGGATCGATCCGGGGGGAATCGTCGAACGCGGAAAGGATGGCCGCATGCAGATCGGGCACGATCGGATCGTTGACGATCACGACGTTCGCCTCGTGGTTCAGCACCAGGCTCAGCGCGTCGAGGTTCGACGACCCCACCGTGGCCCAGCTGCGGTCGATCACGGCAACCTTCCCATGCAGCAAGGTCTTGTTGTACTCGGCGATCTCTGCCCCGGCACGCATCAGCATGCCGTAGAGCGAAGGCACCGCATAGTCGAGAATCGGGAATTCCTTGCGCCCGATCAATAAACGGACGCGCACGCCGCGCTCAGCCGCGGACACCAGCGCGCGGCGCAATTTGCGCCCCGGTACGAAATAAGGATTCGCAAGAACAACCTCCTCCCGCGCACGCCCGATCGCGTGGAGATACGCCTTCTCGATCGTGCGACGCCGGGTCAGGTTATCGCGCGCCACGAACGCGACCTGCGGCCCACGCGACGAGGTTTCGACCGGCGCATACGGGATGCGCCGCATGAACTGCAGCGTGCGTTCAAGTCCCGACGTAACGGGATTCTGATCGAGACGGCGCCATTGGACTTCGAACGCCGCATTGACTTCGCTCGCGACGGGTCCCGTGACTTCGACGGCAAAATCCCAGCGCGGCGCGTCGAGCCGCACCCCTTCGTTCTCGAGATCGTCGACGATGTTGATGCCACCGACGAAGCTGATTTCTCCGTCGATCGACGCAATCTTGCGATGAGTGCGCGAGAAACCGAACCGGCCGAACAGATGCGGATTGAAGATGCGAAAGCGCACGCCATGGGCGCGCCAGTCATCGTAGAACCGAAGCGTGCGCTCAGTGCCGATGCCGTCGGTGATCACGCGCACCGCGATACCTCGACGCGCGGCCTCGACAAGGGCCGCGGACACTTTGGCGCCGGCCTCGTCGTCACTGAAGATATAGACCTCGACGACGACCGTCTTTGACGCCGCGCGAATCCGTTCAGCCAGCGCTTCGAAATACTCGTCGCCGGAACGGAATAACCGTACCTGATTGCCGGACGTGAACGATAGTCGCGCACTCCCGTGCGCTCGCGGAAACACGCGCAACGCATCGGGACTGTCCGGCTCGGCGTCGCCGGACGTGAATTCCTGGGCTCGGGTCGTCGGGATAGGCGCGTCCGTCGTCATGCGGCGGTCCGAAGGCGTTGCGGCAGTTGGAGAACAGCTTCCGCGTTGGAACGCGAGAAGCACCGTTCGGCGGCCTCACGATAGGGCAGCCATATGAAATCCGTGTGTTCGCGCGGCGCAAGCGTGACTTCGATATCGCGGGGCACCGTGAGGCCGAACCAGTGCTCGGTATTGCGGACCACGCCCGGCGCGTACCGGTGGCGCCAGACCGGATAGATTTCGTAGTCGATCGTATGGTGCCAGTCGACCAGCGCGTGCTCAGGCACGCCGGTCGCACCGCTCGCACCGACGACGATGCCCGTTTCCTCGGCCGCTTCGCGCGCGGCGACTTCGGCGAGCGGCTCGTCGATCCGGTCCTTGGAGCCCGTGACCGATTGCCAGAACCCCGGCCGGTCGGCGCGTTCGATCAATAACACCTCGAGTTCGACGGTGTGAATGACGACGAGAACGGATTCGGGAATCTTGAAAGGCCGCATTGCAAGTGCCAGGGGTCGGTGACCGGAGTGTGAACACCGTAACGATAGCAGGCGTACGCGCACCCCGCGCGCCGCCTGTTCGCGCACAAAAAAAAAACCTCCCCGAATCGGGGAGGTTTCCTGTATCAACCGGGCGGCGCTGCTCAGACCGTCTTTGCCGGTTCTTGCGCGCGCAAGCGGATATGTAACTCGCGCAGTTGCTTTTCGTCGACTTCGCTCGGCGCCTGCGTCAGCAGATCCTGCGCACGTTGCGTCTTCGGGAACGCGATCACGTCACGGATCGAATCGGCGCCGGCCATCATCGTGATGATGCGGTCGAGACCAAACGCGATACCGCCGTGCGGCGGCGCGCCGTATTGAAGCGCGTCGAGCAGGAAGCCGAACTTGTCGCGAGCTTCTTCAGCGCCGATCTTCATCGCGCGGAACACCTTGCTTTGGATCTCTTCGCGGTGGATACGGACCGAACCGCCGCCGATTTCCCAGCCGTTGAGCACCATGTCGTAGGCCTTGGCCAGGCAACGGCCCGGATCGGCTTCGAGGTAGTCGACGTGCTCGTCCTTCGGGCTCGTGAACGGATGGTGAGCTGCAACCCAGCGCGTGTTCTCTTCGTCGTACTCGAACATCGGGAAGTCGATGACCCACAGCGGGCGCCATGCCTGTTCCGACAGACCCTTCTCGACGCCGAACTCCGAGTGGCCCACCTTCAGGCGCAGCGCGCCGAGGCTGTCGTTGACGACCTTCGCGCGATCCGCCGCGAAGAAAATAATGTCGCCATCCTGTGCTGCCGTACGTTCGAGAATTGCCGCGATGGCTGCATCGTGCAGATTCTTGACGATCGGGCTTTGCAGACCATCACGGCCCTTCGCCACTTCGTTGACCTTGATCCAGGCGAGGCCCTTCGCGCCGTAGATCTTGACGAAATCGGTGTAGCTGTCGATATCGCCACGCGTCAGTTCGCCACCATGCGGCACGCGCAGTGCAGCGACGCGACCGTCCTTCGTGTTGGCCGGCGTGCTGAACACCTTGAAGTCGACGTCCTTCATCGCATCGGTCAGCTCGGTGAATTCGAGCTTCACGCGCAGGTCGGGCTTGTCCGAGCCGAAGCGGCGCATGGCCTCTTCGTACTTCATGACGGGAATCGTATCGCCGAGATCGACGTTCATCGTGTTCTTGAACACGGTGCGGATCATCGTCTCGAACAGGTCACGAATCTCCTGTTCCGTCAGGAACGAGGTTTCGCAGTCGATCTGCGTAAATTCGGGCTGGCGGTCGGCGCGCAGGTCTTCGTCGCGGAAGCACTTCGTGATCTGGTAGTAACGATCGAAGTTCGCCACCATCAGCAGCTGCTTGAACAGCTGCGGCGACTGCGGCAACGCGAAGAAGTGACCGGCGTTCACACGCGAGGGCACGAGGTAGTCGCGTGCGCCTTCCGGCGTGCTCTTCGTGAGCATCGGCGTTTCGATGTCGATAAAGCCTTGCGCGTCGAGATACTTGCGCACTTCCATCGCGACGCGATAGCGCAGGCGCAGGTTCTGCTGCATCTGCGGACGGCGCAGGTCAAGCACGCGGTGCGTCAGGCGCGTCGTTTCCGACAGGTTGTCGTCGTCGAGCTGGAACGGCGGCGTGATCGACGCGTTCAGCACTTCAAGCTCGTGACACAGCACTTCGATCTTGCCGCTGTTGAGGCCCGTATTTTCGGTGCCGGCCGGGCGCGCACGCACGAGGCCCGTGATATGCACGCAGTATTCATTGCGCACGCCTTCGGCCACCGCAAACATCTCGGCGCGGTCCGGATCGCAGACGACCTGAACGAGGCCTTCGCGGTCGCGCAGATCGATGAAGATCACACCACCGTGGTCACGGCGGCGATGCACCCAGCCGCACAGGGAAACGGTCTGGCCGAGCAGGGCTTCAGTCACCAGCCCGCAGTATTGAGTTCTCATCGACATGATATGGACTTTCGCTCAGTAGCTTTCGTTGCTTCGTTTATTCGTTATGGGAGAAACGGCGTTACAGCGGCGGATCGATCTGGCGCCGGTTCGGCGAGCTCGGGGCCACCACGCCCATCGACACGATGTACTTCAGCGCCGCGTCGACGGTCATGTCGAGTTCGACGACCTCGTTACGCGGCAACATCAGAAAAAAGCCCGACGTCGGGTTCGGCGTCGTCGGCACATACACGCTGACGTGATCGCCATTGAGATGATTCGCGACATCGCCCCCGGGAATGCCGGTCATGAACGCGATCGTGAAACACCCTTTGCGCGGATACTCGATCAGCAGCGCCTTGCGAAACGCATTGCCGCTGCTCGAGAGCAAGGTATCGGAAACCTGTTTGACGCTCGTATAGAGCGGCCCGACGATCGGAATATGCGCGAGCAGCGTTTCCCACCATTTGACGAGCTTCTGCCCGATGAAATTCTGGGTCAGCAGGCCGACGATAAAGATAAAGACGAGCGTCAGGATCGCGCCGATGCCCGGCAGGTTGTAGCCGAGCAGGCGTTCAGGCTGCCACGAGCTCGGCAGCAGATTGAGGGTCTGGTCCATCGTGCCGATCACGAGCCCCAGCACCCACAAGGTAATGGCGAGCGGGACCAGCACCAGTAGCCCGGTCAGGAAGTACGTTTTGAGCGTGACTTTCTTGGTGGTCTTCGCTGTCTTTGCAGTCATCGGTCAAGCCTAAGAAGAGGACGTCGCGCCGCCGGAGGCCGCCGTGCCCGAACTCGGGCCGGACGAAGCCGATGACGGAGTGGATGCACTCGACGGTGCCGACGATGCCGCAGCCGGGGCCGACGCAGCGCTGCCCGACGTATCGCCACTGGACGAAGACGTCGATTCGCTGCTGCCGGTCGCCCCGCCGCTCTTGCTTGCCGCCGCCGGTGCGCTGCCATTATTGCGGAAGTCCGTGACATACCAACCGCTGCCCTTGAGCTGGAAGCCCGCGGCTGTCACTTGCTTGCGAAAGGTGTCCTTGTTGCACTCGGGGCACACGGACAAAGGCGGATCGGAGATCTTACGCAACATATCCTGCGCGAAACCGCACGATTCGCACCGGTAAGCATAGATCGGCATGACTGATTCCCTGACAGGTGACGCAAAACCCGGAATTATAGACGGAAAGCCCAACCCCAAGGTTTTGGGCGTGGTTCGTGCGTTGCGGCTACGCGCCGGATTGGGTCGACAGGCGCTCTCCGGCGCCCGGGCACCGGCCTTCGGCCCACGTCAGGCCACGTCAGGCCACGTCGGCCCGGCCCGGTCGCGGCGCGCCCTCAAACAGCGTCAGCGGAAACCCGACGCGCGGTCGTCGATACCGTCAGCCTACCTGCGCCGCCATTCGAGCCAGCGCTCGACGCCCTTGAATATCGGCATGGAGTCCTCGACCGGGCGTTCGCCGACGAGCTCGAAGTCGGCATCCAGCAGCCGGTGCAATTCGTCGAGCGAGGTGCCAAACGGCGGGCCGACCGGCTTCTCGGTCACGAAGAACAGGCCGGCGAGCAGGCCGCCCGGAGGCAGCAGTTCGGCCATGCGCGCCGCATAGTCGGCGCGTCGTGCGGGCGGCAACGCGCAGAAGAAGGTCCGTTCATAGACCCAGCCGACGGGACGCGCGGGGGCAAAATCAAAGAAGTCAGCTTCCCGCACAATGTGCGCATGCGGGCCGAGCTGATCGCGGGCAGCCGCGACGGCCGCACGCGAAAAATCCACCGCCTCGACGGCGAAGCCGTGGTCGGCGAGCCAGCGTGCTTCATGCGCGCGGCCGCAGCCCGGTATCAGGACACTGGGGCGCGACACCGGCGAGCCTGCCGGTGCATCACCCCCTTCAATCGCCGTGGCGAATTCGACGAACACACCCGGCACGCCCTGATGGTCCCAGGGCGTATAGCCCTTGTCGAATCGTTCGCTCCAGAAATCCGGACGCGACGGATCGTGAATATCGAACTGATCGCGAAGTTTGTCGCTCATAGGACACCATCCCGCCTCACACCAGCGCCGGCTTCAATGGGCTCCGACCACCCTCGCTCCGGCTCAACGACGTGCCGCCCGTTCCGACCCGCCACGGCACATTTCAGATCCTTCAGCCGCCCGCCCACATATTCCAAAGGTACGTAGCCGCCACACCGACACCGGCTGCGATCGCGAACAGCAACAGCCCGTGCAACAGTTTGTTCATGCGCTGCTGCTCGAGCAGCACGGCCTTCATCAGCAGATCACTGTCGTCGATATCGCGCTGCGAATCGACGAGCAGTTGGTGAATCAGGCGCGGCATCTGCGGCAAGGTCTTGCTCCATTGCGGAATCTCGACCTTGAGCCGCTCAAGCCAGCCGCGCGGCCCGATCTGCTCGGCCATCCAGCGCTCAAGATAGGGCTTCGCAGTCTTCCAGAGATCGAGTTCCGGATCGAGCTCACGGCCGAGGCCTTCGACATTGAGCAGGGTCTTTTGCAGCAGCACGAGCTGGGGCTGGATTTCGACCTGGAAGCGGCGCGAGGTCTGGAACAGCCGCATCAGCACCTGGCCGAGCGAGATGTCCTTGAGCGCCTTGTCGAAATACGGCTCGCAGACCGCGCGGATCGCCCCCTCGAGTTCTTCGACGCGCGTCTCGGGCGGCACCCAGCCCGACTCGAGGTGAAGCGTCGCGACGCGGTGATAGTCACGCTTGAAAAACGCGAGGAAGTTCTGCGCGAGGTAGTTCTTGTCGAAGTCCGACAGCGCGCCCACGATGCCGAAGTCGAGCGCGATATACCGGCCGAACGACTCGTTGGCGAGGCTTACCTGGATATTGCCGGGGTGCATGTCGGCATGGAAAAAGCCGTCGCGGAACACCTGCGTGAAGAAGATCTCGACACCCTCGCGCGCGAGGCGCGGAATGTCGACACCCGCCGCACGCAGCGTATCGACCTGCGAAATCGGCACGCCGACCATGCGCTCCATCACGATGACTTGCTGCGAGCAATACTCCCAGTACATCTCGGGAACCAGCAGCAGATCGAGCCCGACGAAGTTCCGGCGCAACTGGCTCGCATTCGCGGCCTCGCGCATCAGGTCGAGTTCGTCGTGCAGATATTTGTCGAACTCCGCCACGACTTCACGCGGACGCAGGCGCTTGCCGTCAGCCCAAAGCCGCTCGGCCCAGCGGGCCAGATCGCGCATCAGTGCGAGGTCGCTGTCGATCACCGGCAGCATATTCGGCCGCAACACCTTGATGGCGACGGCCTTGCCTGCATGCTGCCCCGACTTGATCTTCGCGAAGTGCACCTGCGCAATCGAAGCGCTCGCAACCGGGACCGCCTCGAAGTCGTCGAACATCTCGACAATCGGCCTGCCCAGCGCCTTTTCGATAATCGACACGGCAAGTTCGGAGCTGAACGGCGGCACCTGATCCTGGAGCTTCGCGAGCTCGACCGCGAGATCAGGCGGCAGCAGATCCCGTCGCGTCGACAGCACCTGACCGAACTTGACGAAGATCGGGCCCAGGCTTTCCAGAGCGAGACGCAAGCGCACGCCGCGCGACATCGTATCGAGCCGGCGCCCGATCGTGACGGTCCGCAGGAGCACACGGAACATACGACCGCGGAACATCGACAGCACCATCTCGTCGAGGCCGTAGCGCCAGATGGTGAAGAAAATCTTGATTGAACGAAGCACGCGCATCAGTGTGTCCCGTCCGCGTGTTTCGGCGCGGCAGACGCGCCGCCGGCCTGACGCTCGAGACGCTCGAGTCGCTTCTCGAGGCGGGCCTGGTCGTCACGCGTGCGCGTGAGGTCGCGCGTCAGCGTGTCGAGTTCGCCGCGTCGCACGAGCTGGGGGTCTTCGTCGAGCAGAAACTCGGCGACGGATTCGATCAGATTGCGGCCAGTGCGTTTCGCACGTTCGGCGACATCCCGTGCGAGCGTCGCGGCGCGATAGGCGCCGGCATCGCCAATCAGTCTGGCGAGATCCTCTTCGGGCTCCCAGCGCAGATGCTCGGCGAGATAGCCCAGTGCCGTGGCGAATTCGGCATCGCCCTCGATCCGGACATGTTTCATCGCACCGGCCTGACCGCCCGACAAAAACGCGGGAGCCGCGCCGGCTTCGACAGCGATGGTCACATCGAAAGCTTGCGTCTCACGCTCACGCTGGCCCGACGTCGTCGCCGCATCGCCCTCATGGGCGCTCGCAAGCATCGGCGCAACCGGCCCGAACAAACCATCGGGCTGAACTTCGAGATCGAGATTGCCAAGCGGGAAGGCCACGCGTGCGCGGCGCCCTGCGTAGGGCGTGAGCTTCTCGCGCGCCCAGGCCTCGCGTGCGAGCAGGTGATTGATGGCGGCCATCAGGGGTTTGGCAGCGACGGTCATGTGCGTTCTGAATAGCGGCGACAGCGGCCAGAATTCGCCATTCTAGTGGACGACGGCGATTCGCTGGGGATGACCTATACGGGACAGCCATGCGGATGGCCCGCGGCGAATCGCAAACCCCGGCGCTTGCAGCATGGCGTCGCCGGACTTTCGGACTTCCGCACTTCCTGGTTTCCAGCCTCCGGTCGTCCCGGTCTTACGGCTTTCCGGCTTTGCGAAGTCCGGACTTCAGAACTTCATGCCGACGTGCAGCGCGACGACACCCGCCGACAGATTGAAATACCGGACGCGATCGAGACCGGCTTCTTCCATCATCGTCTTGAGCGTTTCCTGGTCCGGATGCATGCGGATCGATTCGGCCAGATATTTGTAGCTCTCGGCATCGCCGGCAATCTTCTCGCCGAGGAACGGAAGCACCTTGAACGAATACAGATCGTAGGCCTTCGACAGCGGCTCCCAGACCTTCGAGAACTCGAGCACCATCAGCTTGCCGCCGGGTTTGAGCACACGGCGCATTTCGGCGAGTGCGACGTCCTTGTGCGTCATGTTGCGCAGCCCGAACGCGACGGTCACGACATCGAAGTAGTTGTCGGGCATCGGGATCTTTTCGGCGTCGCAAATCATCGACGGCGTGATGATGCCCTTGTCGAGCAGACGGTCGCGGCCGACGCGAAGCATCGACTCGTTGATATCGGTATGCCAGACCTCACCGGTCGGGCCGGCCTGACGCGCGAACGCCTTCGAGAGATCGCCCGTGCCGCCGGCGATATCGAGCACCTTGAATCCGGGCCGTACGCCGGCCTGCGCAATCGTGAACGCCTTCCACACGCGATGCAGCCCGCCGGACATCATGTCGTTCATGATGTCGTACTTCGAGGCGACCGAATGAAACACACCGGCGACCTTGCCCGCCTTGTCGCTTTCGTCGACGGTCTCAAATCCGAAGTGCGTTTTGCTCATTGCTGCATACCCTTGTAAAGACGCGGCAAGGTGTGTGCCGCGTGGCGTCGGACATCGCGCGCGAGGTGCGCTGCGCGCGGCGTGGCCCCGATGTGTGCCGAATCTTGTTTGAATGGGCGCGATATTACCTGCGTCGCGCCTTTTTGGGTGCGTCAGTGCGCGTGGCCGTGCCCATGGCCGCCGGCCGGCGGCATCGGTGCATCGCGGTCGAGACCCGCGGCGGCGAGGCGTGACAAATAGTCGGCCCAGACTTCATCCTGCCGTGTCGCCAGTGTGTACAGATAGTCCCACGTATAGATGCCGGAGTCGTGGCCGTCCGAAAACATGATCTGCACGGCGTAGTGTCCGACGGGCGCGAGGCCCGCGACCACGACGTCGCGCTTGCCAGTCTGCAAGGTTTCCTGGCCTGGCCCGTGGCCCTTCACTTCGGCCGATGGCGACATCACACGGAGCAATTCGAAAGGCAAACGGTAAGAACGCCCGTCTTCATACTGAAGTTCGAGTACCTTCGACTGCTTGTGCAGCACGAGGCCGGACGGTGTCGGCGAAACGCTCATTGCATGCCTCCGGCCGCGGTCGGAGCCAGCGTCTGCATCTCGCGAACGACCGCATCGTGCAGACCGGCTGACAGCGCCGCGCGTTCATTGATCCGGACCTCGGCGACGTCGCGCTCGGGCGCCGCCCAGATTGGCTTGGGAAAGTGCGCATCGTCCGCATAGCGCGGAATCACATGCCAGTGCACATGCGGTACCTGATTGCCGAGGCTCGCGAGATTGACCTTGCCGGGCTTCATGACCTGCCGCACCGCACGCTCGACAGCCGCAACCGTCTCCATCAGATGCGCGCGCGAAGGCGCATCGAGGTCGGAGAATTCGGCAACGTGCGTGTTCCAGATCACCCGGCAAAAGCCCGGATACCCGGGCTCATCGGCCAGCACGACTCGCAGCGACGCGTCGCGCCACAATACGGTTCCCCCATCGGAATCGCAAAACACGCAGCTCATCGCTGACTCCCCGTTATTCAGATTGCGCGGCCCGCATGACAGCGCCCGCTGCGTGGCGCGCCACACGCCTTGCCGCATTGAGGTGCATTGAGGTGCATCGAGCCAGATCGACGCACTTCGTCGTATCCAACCGTATCAGACCAGCACGCGCTCGATGCCACCTGCATTGGCCCGCGCGACGTAATCGGCCATCCAGTTCTCACCGAGCAAGTTGCGTGCGATCTCGACCACGATGTAGTCGGCATCGACACCCGTGTCGCCCTGATAGCGCGACAAGCCTTGCAGACACGACGGGCAGCTCGTCAGGATCTTCACATCCCCTTCGTAACCGTCCTTGCGGACCTTGGCTGTGCCCTTCTGCATTTCTTCCTGCTTGCGGAAGCGCACCTGGGTCGACACATCGGGCCGCGTGACGGCCAGGGTGCCCGACTCGCCGCAGCAACGGTCGTTCTTCTCGATCGTATAGCCGCCGTTGTCGCCCGTTGTCATCAGCTGATTGACGAGCTTCGTGCCGTCCATCGTCTTGATCGGGGTGTGACACGGATCGTGATACATATACCGCACGCCCGTCGCCCCTTCGAGCTTGACCTGCTTCTCGAGCAGGAACTCGTGAATATCGATGATCCGGCAGCCCGGGAAGATCTTCTCGAATTCGTAGCCCGCGAGCTGGTCGTAACACGTGCCGCACGACACGACCACCGTCTTGATGTCGAGATAGTTGAGCGTGTTCGCCACACGATGGAACAACACGCGGTTGTCCGTCACGATCTTCTCGGCCTTGTCGAACTGGCCCGCTCCGCGCTGCGGATAACCACAGCACAGATAGCCTGGCGGCAGCACGGTCTGCACGCCGACATGCCAGAGCATGGCCTGCGTCGCGAGTCCGACCTGCGAGAACAGGCGTTCCGAGCCGCATCCCGGGAAATAGAACACCGCTTCCGAATCGACGCTCGTCGCCTTCGGATTGCGGATGATCGGCACGATCTTGTCGTCTTCGATATCGAGCAGCGCGCGCGCCGTCTTCTTCGGCAAGTTGCCCGGCATCTTCTTGTTGACGAAGTGCACGACCTGCTCGACGACAGGCGGCTTGCCGACTGTCGCGGGCGGCTTGGCCACCTGCTTGCGCGCAACCTTCTTGAGCACCTCGTTACCGAGGCGCTGCGCCTTGTAGCCCCAGTCGATCATGACCTTGCGCGTCATGTTGATCGTGCTCGGGTTCGTGGCGTTCAGGAAGAACATGCCGGCCGCCGAACCCGGGTTGAACTTCTTCTTGCCCATCTTGCGCAGCAGATTGCGCATGTTCATCGTCACGTCGCCGAAGTCGATCTTGACCGGGCAAGGCGTCACGCACTTGTGGCACACCGTGCAATGGTCGGCCACATCGTTGAACTCGTCCCAGTGCTTGATCGATACGCCGCGGCGCGTCTGCTCTTCATAGAGGAACGCTTCGATGAGCAGCGAGGTCGCGAGGATCTTGTTGCGCGGGCTGTAAAGCAGGTTGGCGCGCGGCACGTGGGTCGCGCACACGGGCTTGCACTTGCCGCAGCGCAGGCAGTCCTTGACGCTGTCGGCGATCGCACCGATATCGCTTTGCTGCATGATCAGCGATTCGTAGCCCATCAGGCCGAAGCTTGGCGTGTAGGCATTGCGAAGGTCGGCGCCACCGAGCAGCTTGCCCTTGTTGAAGCGGCCTTCAGGATCGACGCGCGTCTTGTACTCGCGGAAGTCACGCAGCTCGTCCTCGGTCAGGAACTCGAGCTTGGTGATGCCGATGCCGTGCTCACCCGAAATCACGCCGTCGAGCGAGCGCGCGATATCCATGATGCGTGCGACGGCCTGATGCGCGTCCTGCAGCATCGCGTAGTCGTCGGAATTGACCGGGATATTCGTGTGAACGTTGCCGTCGCCCGCATGCATGTGCAGCGCGACGAAGACGCGCGAGCGCAGCACCTTCTTGTGAATCGCCTGCGCGGCCTCGAGAATCGGCTTGAATTCGCCGCCGTTGAAGATCTGCCGCAATTCCGCGCGCAGCTCCTGCTTCCACGACACGCGGATCGTCCGGTCCTGCGCAACGTGGAATACACGCGCATCCGGTTGCACTTCGAGGCGCTTGGCCAGCGTATCGGCAAGCGATGCATAGCCGACCGCCGACAGATCGTCGCGCGCTTCGGCAAGCGGCGTGTCGAGATGCTGCTGAATATACGTCCAGCGCGCACGCACTTGCGAGATCAGCTCGCGCGCCTGATTCACACGGTCTTCAAGCAGTTCGGCACTCGGGATCTCGTTGGCATCGTCGCTCTTGCCAAGCGGCAGGTTGCCCGAGCGGAAGAACGTGTCGAGCGCGTCGAGCAACTGCAGCTTGTTCTTGTTCGACAGCTCGATATTGATGCGCTCGATCGCGTCGGTGTACTCGCCCATGCGATTGAGCGGGATCACGACGTCTTCGTTGATCTTGAACGCGTTCGTATGCTTGGCAATCGCCGCAGTGCGCGAGCGATCGAGCCAGAAGCGCTTGCGCGCCTCCGCGCTCACGGCGACGAACCCTTCGCCGCTCTTGCCGTTGGCCATGCGCACGACTTCGGACGTTGCCGCCGCGACCGCATCCGCGTCATCGCCGACGATGTCGCCGATCAGTACCATCTTCGGGAACGCATTGCGCTTGCTCTTGGTCGCATAGCCGACCGCGCGCAGATACCGTTCGTCGAGATGCTCGAGGCCCGCGAGAATGGCGCCGCCCTTCGACGTCTGCTCGAACATGAAGTCCTTGATCTCGACGATGCTCGGAATCGCATCGCGCGCCTGACCGAAGAACTCGAGACACACCGTGCGCGTATGCGCGGGCATCTTGTGCAGGATCCAGCGGCCGCTCGTGATCAGGCCGTCACAGCCTTCCTTCTGGATGCCGGGCAGGCCTGCGAGGAATTTGTCGGTCACGTCCTTGCCGAGACCTTCCTTGCGGAACCGCTTGCCTTCGATTTCGAGGGTTTCGGCACGCAGCAGCTTTTCGCCCGGTGCGTAACTGCCGTCGAACCACTTGCATTCGAAACGCGCGACCGGGATGTCGTGGATCTTGCCGAGGTTGTGCTCGAGACGCGTGACCTCGAGCCAGTTGCCCTGCGGGTCGACCATGCGCCACCAGGCGAGATTGTCGAGCGCCGTGCCCCACAACACCGCCTTTTTACCGCCCGCATTCATCGCGATATTGCCGCCGATGCACGATGCATCGAGCGAGGTCGGATCGACCGCGAACACGAAGCCCGCGGCCTCTGCCGCTTCCGTCACGCGACGCGTGACGACGCCCGCGCCCGAATAGATCGTCGCGACCTGACGGTCGACGCCCGGCAGATCCGTCATTTCGACGGGACCCAGGTATTCAAGCTTTTCGGTGTTGATGACCGCCGAGAACGGCGTCAGCGGAATGGCGCCGCCGGTGTAGCCCGTGCCGCCTCCGCGCGGAATCACGGTCAGGCCGAGTTCGAAGCAGGCCTTGATCAGGCCGGCGATCTCTTCCTCCGTGTCCGGGGTCAGCACCACGAACGGATATTCGACGCGCCAGTCGGTCGCGTCGGTCACGTGCGACACACGCGACAGGCCGTCGAACTTGACGTTGTCCTTCTGCGTGACGCGGCCGAACACCTTCGTCGCGCGCTTGCGCAGATCGTAAGTCTGTTCGAACTGCGCCTTGAACGATTCGACCGCCTTGCGTGCGGCGACCACGAGCGTTTCAACGCGCGAAGCACGGTCGCGGCCCGCTTCGTCATCGTGCGAGGACAGATCGGCCTTGCGGCGCTTCTCGATCTCGCTCAGGCGGTGATAGAGCGCATTGACCAGCAGTTCGCGGCGCTTCGGGTTGTCGAGCAGATCGTCCTGCAAGTACGGATTGCGCTGCACGACCCAGATGTCGCCGAGCACTTCGTACAACATGCGGGCGGAGCGTCCCGTGCGGCGTTCGGCGCGCAACTCGTCGAGCGCATGCCATGCCTCGTCGCCGAGCAGGCGGATCACGATCTCGCGATCGGAAAACGACGTGTAGTTGTAAGGGATCTCGCGCAGACGCGGGCCGTTCTCATGAGCAGCGACCGTCGCATCATTCGGCTGCGGGTCGAATACTTGGGGAGCGTTCATGTTCGACGATTCATTTATCCGGCGCCGGAATCAGGCTCCGATGCCGGTTGCGCGCAGTGCGCGCGGATTGCTTGGAAAAGGCTGGCTGTGGCGGCGGGGCCGGCATCCAGAGGGTGCGGATGCATCGACCTCCTGAGCTCGAGCACTGATTCTGTCAGTGTCTGCAGGATTCGGTCGGGCGCCACGATCGGGACGGCAGCAGCGAGCGTGCCACAGCGACGCGGGTGACGCGCGCGGAAGCCGAAGCATGGCGGGAAAGGGCGGGCTGCCAGAGCATTGCGGGGTCCTTTTCTTGAATGGCGATTGTACTGCAATGCATCGATCGGTGTTTGTCCTTGGTTTTGAAGGGATATTTGGGTAAAAACCGGCGCCGCTTCGTCGCAGGACGGCAAAGCCGCGCCTGCGTGGGCCACGCGCGACCCTGCCCGGGCTCGCCGTTCGCGGCTTTTCGAAACGCCCGCCCGGCGGGTCAGCGATGCGACAATCCCGAGCCAAGGAGACTCTTCATGCGTCACATTGCCCGCCCTCGCCCGGACTTGCCGGTCGGTATCCTGCTCGCCGCCGGCCTCGGCTCCCGCTTCGACCCGGCGGGTGTGCGAAACAAATTGACCGAACCGCTGCCGGCGGGCCCGATGCGCGGCCTGCCCGTTGCATTCGCTGCCGCGCGGCGCCTGCGCGCGGCCCTGCCGCGGGTCATTGCCGTCGTGCGCCCCGGCACCGCACATGCCGACACGCTGGGCAAACTGCTGGCCGAAGCCGGTTGCGAGGTACTGCTGAGTGCCGAGTCCGAGCGGGGAATGGGTGCCGCGCTGGCGGCTGCGGTACGTGCGAGCCACGACGCGCGCGGCTGGCTGGTCGCCCTCGCCGATATGCCGGCGATCGCGCCGGCGACGATGCTCGAGATTGCTGAAGCGGTGATCGCGCCCGACGCAGGCAGCGATGTCATCGTCGCGCCCCGGCACGACGGCGTACGAGGCCATCCGGTCGGCTTCGGTGCCGCGCATGGCCCGGCGCTCGCGGCACTCGACGGTGACGAGGGCGCCCGCGCCCTGCTCCGCGATCATCCCGTCCAGTACCTCGACACGCTCGATGCCGGCGTAGTACGCGACATCGATACGCCCCTCGACCTCGCCGAGCTGATGCGGGACTAGGTCCGCCGAAACACCCCGCTTCAAAACGCCTGACGCCCGGCGACAAGCCGCCGGGCGCTATCATTGCCATCTTTTGCCTCTTTTCGTCTTCGCCCATGTCCGCTCCCGACTATCTGAAGAAGGTCCTGACAGCGCGTGTCTACGACGCTGCGCGTGAAACCGAGCTTGAACCCGCTCGCAACCTGTCGGCACGCCTGGGCAATTCGATTTATCTGAAGCGCGAAGACAATCAGCCCGTGTTCTCGTTCAAGGTCCGCGGCGCTTACAACCGGATGGCACATCTGAGCCCCGAGGCGCTTGCGCGCGGCGTGATCACGGCATCGGCGGGCAACCACGCCCAGGGCGTTGCACTGTCGGCCTCGCGCATGAACGTCAAGGCGGTCATCGTGATGCCCGTCACGACACCCCAGGTCAAGATCGACGCCGTCCGCGCTCACGGCGGCAATGCGGTCGAGGTCGTGCTGGCCGGCGAATCGTATTCGGATGCCTACCAGCGCGCGGCCGAGCTCCAGCAGCAGCGCGGCCTGACCTTCGTGCATCCGTTCGACGATCCGGACGTGATCGCCGGGCAAGGCACCGTGGCCATGGAGATCCTGCGCCAGTACCAGGCGCTTGGTCGCGGCCCGGTCCACGCGATCTTCGTGCCGATCGGCGGCGGCGGACTCGCGGCTGGCGTCGCTGCGTTCGTCAAGACGCTCGACCCGTCGATCAAGGTGATCGGCGTGCAAACCGAGGATTCGTGCGCGATGGCGCAATCCCTGACCAAGGGCGAACGCGTGACCCTGTCGGAGGTCGGGCTGTTCTCCGACGGCACGGCCGTCAAGCTGGTCGGCGAAGAAACCTTCCGTTTGTGCAAGGCGTATCTCGACGAAGTCGTGCTTGTCGATACCGACGCGCTATGCGCCGCGATCAAGGACGTCTATCAGGACACGCGCAGCCTGCTTGAACCGGCGGGTGCGCTCGCGCTGGCGGGCCTGAAGGCCTATGTCGAGCGCGAAGGACTCAAGGATGCGACGCTCGTCGCCATCACCTCGGGCGCGAACATGAATTTCGACCGGCTGCGTTTCGTCGCCGAACGCGCCGAGGTCGGCGAGTCGCGCGAAGCCGTCTTTGCCGTCACGATCCCTGAAGAACGCGGCAGCTTCCGGCGCTTCTGCGAACTCGTCGGCGATCGCAGCGTGACCGAATTCAACTACCGGATCGCGGACAAGCGTGAAGCGCAGATTTTCGTCGGCGTGCAGATCCGCAACCGCGACGAGAGCTGGCAAATCAGCTCGACCTTCGAGAACCACGGGTTTCCGACGGTCAATCTGTCGCACGACGAATTGTCGAAGCAGCACATCCGCTATATGGTCGGCGGCCATTCGCCGCTCGCGCAGGACGAACTGCTCTACCGCTTCGAATTTCCCGAGCGTCCGGGCGCGCTGATGCGTTTCCTGTCGTCGATGGCGCCCAACTGGAACATCAGCCTGTTCCACTACCGCAATCAGGGCGCCGACTACAGCAGCATTCTCGTCGGGATCCAGGTGCCGGCGGGCGAGATCGCGGCGTTCCAGCAGTTCCTGACGACGCTGGGTTATCCGTACTACGATGAGAGCCGCAACCCGGTGTATCGATTGTTTCTTGCCGCCTGATCGATCACCCGATTAATCGCCCCACGGAGACGCGCGCATGGCCTTCTCGCTCGAGGACAAACTCGTCATCGCGATCTCGTCGCGCGCGCTCTTCGATTTCGAGGAAGAGAACCGCGCGTTCGACGAGGCCGACGGCGACGACCGGCCGTACATGAAGCTGCAACTCGACCGCCTCGATGTCCCGGCCAAGCCCGGTGTCGCCTATCCCCTGATCCGCAAGCTCCAGCAGTTCAACCAGGGCGACATGCATCGCGTGGAGGTCGTGATCCTGTCGCGGAACGATCCGGTCAGCGGGCTGCGCGTGTTCAAATCGGCCAAGCGGCACGATCTGCATATCCAGCGCGGCGTCTTTACGCGCGGGCGACCGCCGTTCGGCTACCTGAACGCCCTCAACGCCAACCTGTTCCTGTCGGCCAACCCCGATGATGTGCGGGCCGCGCTGAATGCGGGCTTCCCGGCAGCACGCGTCTTTCCGGAATCGGTCAAGCAGGCCGAACGTTCGCCGCACGAGATCCGTATTGCATTCGATGGCGATGCGGTCTTGTTTTCGGACGAGGCGGAGCGCATCTATCAGCGCGAAGGGCTCGATGCCTTCCAGCATCACGAGACGCGCCGTGTCGCCAAGCCTTTGGGCAATGGACCGTTCAAGCCGCTGCTCGAGGCGTTGCACCGGCTGCAAAGCGCGGCCGATGCCGAGGTGCCGATGCGCATTCGCACGGCGCTGGTGACGGCGCGCTCTGCCCCCGCGCATGAGCGCGCCATCCGCACGCTGATGGCATGGGACATCTATGTCGACGAAGCGATGTTTCTCGGTGGACTCGAGAAAGGACGCTTTCTGCGAGAATTCGAACCTGATTTTTTCTTTGACGACCAGACGCTTCACTGCGAGTCGGCCATCAGCGTGACGCCGACGGGCCACGTCATCTCCGGTATTTCCAACGATGAATCCTGATCAATCCCCGCTTGGCAAACCCGCCGAGTATTTGCAGCACTACGACCCGACGCTGTTGTTCCCGATCGAACGGATGCAGGGACGCGGCCCGATCGGCCTGACCGGCTCGCTGCCGTTCTTCGGCTCGGATATCTGGAACGCCTACGAGCTGTCGTGGCTCAACGCGCGCGGCAAGCCGCAGATCGCCATTGCGACATTCACGATTCCGGCCGAATCGCCGAATATCATCGAATCGAAGTCGTTCAAGCTGTATCTCGGCTCGTTTGCCAATACGGTCGTCGAATCGGCCGAGGCACTCGCTGCGACGCTGCGCACGGATCTCTCGGCGGTGGCAGGCGCATCGGTCAAGGTGCGGCTGACCTCGCCGTACGAATTCGAGAAACTCGAGTTCGACGAACTCGACGGCCTGTTGCTCGACCGCCTCGATCTCGATACCGAGATCTATGAGCCGACGCCCTCGTTGCTACGCGCCAACTTTGACGAAGCGGCGGTGGAAGAAACGCTGACCTCGAACCTGCTCAAGACCAATTGCCCCGTGACTGGGCAACCGGACTGGGGCAGCGTCCAGATCTTCTACAACGGTCCGCAAATCGATCAGGCCGGGCTGCTGCGCTACATCATTTCGTATCGCAATCACACGGGGTTTCACGAACAGTGCGTCGAGCAGATGTTTGTGGATATCCAGCGCGAATGCCGGCCCACGCGCCTCGCGATCTATGCGCGATATACGCGTCGCGGCGGGCTCGATATCAATCCGTTCCGGACGAATTTCAGCATGCCGAGCCCGGACAACGCGCGCACGGCCCGGCAATAAATAATCAATAGCGCCGAACGAATGGCACGTTCGCGCTGCATGGGTCGGGCGCGATGGCAGGCTTGTATGTGAGCGGTATCGCGGACTGGTGCGTTGCGTGCGCGGTTTCTTCCTCCCCCGGCTCGAGCAGTCGTTACGCCGGGGCCAACGCACGGGCGAGTGCACCCGGTTCCTGCGATCCGATCCTGATGCGGCTGCCGTCGCGCAGGGTCACGATGACGCCTTGCGAGCCGCGGATCGTCATCGCCAATGTGCCGTCACGTTCCCAGTGCGCTCCCCATCCCCAGGCATCGGTCGTCACAGCGGAGGCTGTTGCGGAGGGCGCGGTCACCGGCGCCACGGCTGCAATGGCCCTTCTTTCGATCGTCCGGGAGTACACCGGAACCCACCCGAACCGGACACGGACGGCGCTGTCGTCCACCGAAGTCTCGAGACGACACTCGAAGAAACCGGCGATAAGCAGGACCATCGCCACGAGCACGGGCCAGCGCGGCCCGCGCCGCCAGATCAGCAGCGCGCTCAGTGCGATCAGCAGCAGCGCGAAAATGCGCCAGTCAGCAAACTGGATTTCCGAGAAATGGAGGGGCGGCACGGAGCCGGTCGCAGTGGCCTTATTCGACCGGGTCTTCGACAGGCTCGGCCGCGTTGGCCGCATGCGCCGCGACGGTTTCCGCCACACCCGCTTCGAGTAACGCAAGGCCGCTCGACAATGCGGCGAGCGTGGCATCGTCGATCTTGCTCATGGCTTCCGCGAGGAACGCGTCGCGGTCGGGCAGACACCCTTCGACCACCGCACGCCCCGTATCGGTCAGCGTCACGTTCGTCACGCGGTTGTCGCGTGTGTCGCTGCGACGCTCGACCCATTCGAGCGCTTCGAGCGCCTTGACCTGGCGCGTCAGCGCGCCCGGATCGATACGGCATTGTTCGACCAGTTGCCGCTGCGAGCGCGCGCCGCCATGGTCGTACAAGGCGATCAGCACACGCCAGCGCGGCAGCGGCTGTCCGACACGACCTTCGAACCCCGCCATGAACGCACGGTATGTGCGCCCGAACTGCTGGATCAGCGCGATACGTTCACGATCGTTCATGACTCACCTCTTACTCCGCAACTAAGGTCGGCTCCACGGCTCGTTTTAGCCGGACCGGTGGCACGCGCCGCGAACACACGACAGCGATAAATGCGACGACGGCAGCAACCGCCTCACCCAAATGAATTCCGCTGACGAGCGACTCGCGCGCCTGTTCGATCAGCAGGGCGCCATTGTGCCCCGCCTTGGCCAGCTCCGCCACCAGCGCGGCTTGCGCTTCGCGATCGATGAGGATCTGCGGGTCGGCAAGCCGTGCCAGCCATCCAAGCGCGTGTGCGTCATCCAGTGCAACGTGCACACCGTGCCGGTACAGATGCGTCACCAGCGTACCCGTCAAAGCCGTGCCGAGCATGCCGCCGACCATGCGCAAGGACTGAAGCAAGGCCGTCGCTATACCGAAGTGTTCGCGCCCCGCTGCCTGCTGGCCAAAGACGGTGAGGTTCGGCAAGACAAAGCCGAGCCCCATGCCGCCGGACAGCATGAACACAAACAGCAGCGCATGCGACATCGAACGCGTCGCGATGCCGATGCCGAGGCACGCGATGCCGATCAGCACGAAGCCAACGTACAGCATCGCATTCGGATTGCGCAGGCGCGTGACGATCCGCCCGTTCGTGATGCTGCCAATCGTGATGCACACCACGAGCGGCGTGATCATCAGGCCCGCCTCTTGCGGCGTCATCCCGAAACCGCCCTGAAGCAACAAGGGCGCATAAAACAACAGGGCGAACAACGAGAAGCCTCCGAGCACCGCAAGTAAAAACAGCGTGGACAAGGCGCGATTCGCAAACATGTCGAGCGGCAGAATCGGGTGCGGGGCGCGACGCTCCCAAAAAACGAGCGCACCGAACGCGATGACCGCAAGCACGAACAGCAAACCGGTCATCACCGTGACCCCGCGCTTGGGCAGCTCCTCGACCAGCATCTGGAGCGCGCCCAGCGACACGGCGATCAGCCCGGCGCCGAGCCAGTCGATTTGCACGCGCCCTACATGCTTGCTATTGCGCAGATGCGGCAGGAAGCGCCAGACGAAAAACAGCGACAGCAGGCCGATCGGCAGGTTCACGTAAAACACCGAACGCCAACCATAGTACTGAGTCAAAAACCCGCCGAGCGAGGGGCCGACCGCATTGGCAATGCCGAACGCAGAACTCATGACCACCTGCCAGCGCAGCCGGGTATGTGCTTCGGGAAATAGGTCGGGAATCGACGCGAAGGCCGTGCCGACCAGCATGCCCCCGCCGATCCCCTGGAGGCCGCGTGCGAGCACGAGTCCGAGCATCGAGTGCGCAGCGCCGCAGAGGAGCGAGGCGCCCGTGAAGACGATAATGGATGCGAGCACAAACGGTTTGCGCCCGAAATAATCACCGAGCCGGCCAAATACCGGCACGGTGATGACTGAGGCCAGCAGATAGGACGTCGCGACCCAGGCGTAGAGATCGAATCCGTGAAGTTCGGCGACGATGGTCGGCAACGCCGTCCCGACGACCGTCTGGTCGAGCGCGACGAGCATGGTGACAAAGGCGATGCCGAGAATAGCGAGAAGCGATTCGCGAAACGGAAGGACCTGGCCTTGCGAGTGCGGTGCTGCGGTGTGAACTGCCATGTTTGATAATGCAATTGTTGACGCGTCAAGTGAAGCGATCATAGCACGCATGCCGCTTCACGAGCGCGCCGAATGGTAAGACCTCCCCGACCGGATGGAGACCGGATGAACCGTCACTCAGCCTTTCCCGACCGGCCGGATGGCCCGGATAACCCGGATGCGTCTGCGCAACGTCGGGTCGAAGCCGCTCCGGGCGCTGCCCGACATACGCCGATGGGCGATGCCGACCTGCGTGCGCTTGCCGCGGCAAAAACGACCTTGCTACGTCCGTCGCTGGCGATCCGGCTCGCGTCGATGGTCGGCACGCGGATCGATACGCTGCTGCGTCATATCCCGGGCGGTGCCCACGACAAGATCACCGATATCGCCGAAGCGGCCCTGCGCAAGTGCCTCGATGTCGCGGTCAAAACCTTGCCGTCGTCGACATCCGTGACGTCTTCGTCTTCGACTTCGCCGCCGCCCTCGGCGCCACGCACGCTCACGCGACTCACTGGCCGGCTGACCCAGGCCACACGCGCGCAATCGCGGACCTTGCACAAGCTTGCGGTGATCGGGACCGGCGCTGCAGGTGGCGCCTTCGGCATGATCGCGCTGCCGGCGGAGCTCCCGGTCACGACGACGCTGATGTTCCGTTCGATCTGTGCGATCGCGCAGGACAAGGGCGAAACGCTCGCCGATCCCGCCGTGCAGATGCAGTGCCTGCTCGTGCTGGCGCTCGGCGGTCCGGCAAGCGACGACGACGATGCCCAGTGGGGCTATTTCATGGTTCGCAGCGCACTGGCGCAGGCCGTGTCACGCGCCTCGAGCGAGCTGGCGGCAAAAGGCATCGGCGCGCATTCGTCTTCCGTGCTGCTCCAGCTGATCCGGCAAATCGCTTCACGGCTATCCGTGCAGATCAGCGAGCAGATCGCCGCGAAATCGGTCCCGGCGCTCGGCGCCGTATTCGGCGCAGCGATCAATGCGGCGTTTATCGACCATTTTCAGCATATTGCCGACGCGCATTTCACAGTCCGCGCGCTTGAACGTCGCTATGGCGAGGAAGCCGTCCGGGCGCAGTGGGACGCCCTGCCGGCCTAGCCCCGTCAGAAGCGGTGCCGCACGCCCATCGCCAGCACCGACATCTGGTCGGTACCCGATGCACCGATCCCGTTGACGAACGCTAACGGCGCCCCGCTCATCGTGCGCTGATGCAGGCCCTCGGCGTAGAGGTCCGTGCGTCGCGACATCGCATAGTTGGCGTGCACGCCGATCTGATTCCATGCGGCACGCTGGCTTTGGCCCGCGACGCGCAATGTGCCCGACGAATGTGTGAAGCCCGCGGCGAGCCGCACCGCGGGTGTCGCGTCATAACGTGCGTTCACTTCGTAGTTGTCCAGCGCGGCGCGCACGCCAGGCGCCAGATTGACGCTGTCGTAACGAACATGCGTATAGACCGCGCCAAACGTCGCAGGCCCGAGTGAGTAATTGAGGCCTGCGCCGTAGACGCGGCGTGCTACGCGGGCGGCGTCCGCCACGCTGGCGGAGTCGCTCCCCGCCGGCTGGGATGACATAACCCGGACCGGCGGGAATGGCGCCCCTGCTGAACCGATCCCCGCGATCCCCGCTTCGGGCAGATCGCTGAAGGCCACGTCGGCATACTGCGCGTAGGCCGCACCCAGACTCAGCGCGCCCGCGCCGTAGCCCGCCCCGATGCTCCAGGTCGAGCGGTCGGAGCGTTCCGGATCGATCGAATATTGCCCTCCGACGCGAAACCCGTCCCAGTCCGCGCTGGCCCACTTGACCGAATGACTCGATAACACTGAAGCGTTGGCATTGTCCGCGTCGAACGGATGCGCGAAGTAGGTGCCGCCGTCGCTGCCCGTCAATGTCAACGGCGCCAGAAAATCGTTGATCGCGTCGTACTGCAGGCCCAGCGTCAGCGTGCCCCATACCGGATGCGAAAGCCCGACGAACATGGGCTGTCCTTCGACGGCCTGACCGTTGCTCGAATCGATGCCCTGCTCGATCGTGAATATCGCGGACGCGCCTCCGCCGAGGTCCTCACTGCCACGCAGCCCGACAAAGTTGCCGGCCACATTGCTACTCGACACTGACCATCGGCGCCCTCGACCACCCTCTCCCGCAACCGGGTTCGCGTAGGTGACGCCCGTATCGATTTCCCCGTACAGCGCGACCTCCGATTCGGCGCACGCGTTGCCGGCGCTCAGCAGACACGTGCAGAGCGCGGCGAGCGAAGCCGCCCTTGAGCGGATGCGCCGGCGCCGGACAGTACCGGTGACCGGAGGATCTGCCGTCAGACCCGCAGCAATCGGATAAACAGAACGAGCCGGATCACAGCAGTCGGCGTACGACGAAATCAAGACGGATTGACGCATCAACAGCCTCTCGTATCGCAATGGAGAGGCCAAAGTCTGCGCACTGCCTGCCCGCATGGATAGCCTGAAACAACACAAAAGCTATTTCGAGAAAGTTGAATAGCGAGACGGCGTGACGTGGCGCGGCCTTTTCCTACCCCAATCTCGGAATCTCCCGAACCCGTTTTCCACGTGGGAACGGCATCATGTGGCGATCTACACCGGGCTCGATGCACGGGTGTGCTGTGGAGTTCGATCGATGAATGTGTTGCAAGCGATGCGTGTCTTCCTGCGCGTGTCCGAAACCGGGAGCTTCGGGCGGGCAGCGACGAGTCTCGATATGTCGAACGCCGCCGTCACGCGCTATGTGGCGTTGCTCGAAGCCCATCTGAACACGCGGCTGTTGAACCGTACGACGCGATCCGTTTCGCTGACCGAAGCGGGGCGCGACTACGCGCAGGGGTGCCGCGAAGTCCTCGTCCGTATCGACGAAATCGAATCCACGGTGGGCAATGCAACGGTCACACCAACGGGCACCTTGCGGGTCGTCGCGTCGACATCGTGCTCGATCGGCGGACTCACTTCGATGCTGTCGGCCTACCGCGCGCAGTTCCCGGATGTCCGCGTTCACGTGACCTTGATGAATCGCCGCGTCGATCTGGTCGAGGAAGGCTACGACACGGGCATCGTCACGCCCGATCTGGTCAGCGCGGGAAGCCTCGTGCATCGACCGCTGCTGTCGATACGCGGCACCATTGTCGCAACGCCACGCTATCTGGCAAGCCACGGCCGTCCCGATCTGCCAGAAGCGCTGGTGGACCACGCCGTGCTCGGGCCGACCAGCACGCTTCGCGACAATGTCTGGTCCTTCGAAGGCCCGCAAGGGCGTTCGACGCAGGTCTGTCTTGAACTCGACTACGCGTCAAACGATGCAGCACTGATCCGGCACGCCGCGCTGGCCAATTCAGGCATCGCGCTGGTTCCCGAGTCGCTCGTGGCCAGTGATATTGCAAACGGCGCGCTCCAGCGCGTGCTGCCCGGATATTGCCCGACCGACGCGTGCTGCGACGTGTCGATCGTCTATCCCGGACGGCGTCATCAGTCGGCCAAGACGCGCACCTTTGTCGAGTTCGCGATTCAATACTTCCGGCAGAGCGGTGAACCCGCGACACCGCGTCGTGAAACCGTCGCCTGCGCCGCATAGTCGATCATGGTCACCTGGCCATGACGCCGGGCAGCCGATCATGCCCGTGCGGACGATCAGGCTTCCGCGTCGTCGATCTGCGCGTGTGCGCAGTGCTCGCCAAAGATGAACGCGTCCGCGACGCTCAAAAAGCGGCGCCCGTGATTCATTTCGACCTTTCGACCCCGACCATCCCCGCTTGGCGCATGACGATAGATATAGGTCGTCGCCGAAAATGCAGGACGCTCGTCGAGGCGACGCTCGAACGCGAGCGTTGCCTCGACGGTGATGAAGTAACCCTTGTACGGACCCGAAATCTTGATAGCCATGATGCGTGGGTGAATGCGGGATCGAAGGATGAGGGGCAGTGAGTTGAGTCAGCGCAGTCAGCGAATGGATCTGGCCCCACCGGGGTCAGCAAATCTTCGAATAAATGGCATCCACCACGGTACCCGGCGCAACCGGTGTCCACGCGTTGGGAGGAAAGCTGTGCACCCCCGCAGCCGCACCATCCGCGCCGACATAATGCGCGTCGATGGCCATCGACTGGCGACGCGTGCAATCCATTTTGTAGCGGGTGACCGCCGATACGACCGGCGCAGTGGCACCCGGAGGGTTCGCAGGGTCCTTCCAGGTCGTCAACGTCAGATAGTCGATGTAGCCGTCTTCGTCCTTGATGACGCTGTCCGTGTCGACCGAAAACGTTAAGTCCGGGGCGTCAGAAAGCCGAACCCACTTGGTCGCGTGGGCCAGATTGGCGATACCGATAAACAGTATTGGAATCACGCACTTCCAGAAAACGCGCATGCTCATGATCCGGTGAAATGGCGTGAGTTGTTCTTGAAATGATGATTTGGAAGTTCCGCAGAATTCTAGCAGGCGCCCCGCTGCCCGGTACAGCAAACGCAAGGACCGGATTCCACACCCGCAGCGTGGCCATGCAGATTATTTGCGACACAAAATATTTTTTCTTCGACGCCCGGAATGCTGCGGAGGGTCCCGGCGGAGTAGACAAAAACGTTTGCGTTCGCGCATCGACTGCGGCATCCCGAGCCAAGTGGTCGGCCCGAACTGGTCAGCGCTTGCGGCGTAGCGACCTTCCAGACTGCCATTGCCGATGGCGCCCCCCTCTTGCCGCACGCTTTCATTGCGATAACATGCGCCGAATCACGCATGCCGAATGCGCAATAACTCGCACGAAGTTGCGATCGATCGCAGTCGATCGCAAAGATTCACAAAGACTCGCCAGGACAGAAGGCAAGAGGGAGACAGCATGACGCAGCACAACACCCGCGACGCAGGTGATGCGCCCGCAAACGCGACGCATCGGGCGCCCGCAACGACGCCCGCGCGCGAGCGTATTGCGACCATCGGCGCTTTCTTTGCGAACGGACTGGGTATCGGCGCCTGGGCGGCCGAGATTCCGCGAATCAAGGAACACCTCGGGCTCTCGGACACGCTGCTCGGCATTGCGCTGCTGTCCTTCGCCGCCGGCGCCATCATCGCCATGCCGATGGCCGGACGCGTCGCGCTGCGGCTCGGCACGCCGCGCTCGACGCTGCTTGCCTCGCTCGCGTTTGTCGTGCTGCTCGGCCTGCCCGGGTTTGCCCCCTCGCTGCCGGTCATCATGGCCGCACTGTTCGTGCTCGGCATGAGCAACGGTTCGATGGACGTGCTCATGAACGGGCACGCAAGCTATATCGAAACGCGTTGGGGCAAGGCCATCATGTCGTCGTTTCACGCAGCGTGGAGCTTCGGCGGGCTGCTCGGCGCGTCGCTCGGCGGCTTCATTGCAAAGTCGGGTTTCTCCGTTGGCGCCGGCCTCGCGTTGCCTGCGGTCGCGAGCGCGGTCATCGTGATCGCCAGCGCGATCATCGGCCTGAAGCCCGGCTTCGAAGCGCCCCCCGTTCATCACGAAAAAGTGCCGTTCACGTTCCGCAACCGGCTCTTGCTCCTGCTCGGTGCGGTCGCGTTCCTGTCGATGGTGACGGAAGGCTCGGTGACGGACTGGAGCGGCGTCTACCTGCGCACGATCGCGCACGGCACCGCCGCCGAGGCCGCCTTGGGCTACGCCTCGTTTGCATTTGCCATGACGGCGTGCCGGCTGATCGGCGACCTGTTCGTGCGCCGCTTTGGTCAGCAAGCGATGATGTGGATCGGCGGAGGGCTGTCCGCGATCGGATTCCTGATCGTGATCGCCGTTCCGCAAGTGGTCATCGGCTGCGCCGGCTATGTCCTGATCGGCGTCGGCCTGTCGAACCTCGTCCCGATCATCTTCAGCGCGGCAGGGCGCGCAGGTGCGACGCCCGCGATCGGCGTCTCGATGGCCGCGACCGCCGGGTATGCCGGCTTCCTGATCGGACCGCCGATCATCGGCTTCTGCGCCGACATGCTCGGCATGCGCATCGCGTTCCTGCTGCTGCTCGTCGCCGCCTGCGCGATCGCAATCGTTGGCGGCCGTGTCGTCGGCGAGACCCCTGCCCTGACCCAAGCGGAACCGGATGCCGCGCCCGGCGCCGCTTGCACACCCCAAACACACTGACGGCCGCGCCGGGCCTCGCTCCCGGCCGCCAGTTTCTCGCTTTTTTCACCCCCTGTAGAAACCCCTATTCACTCACCATTTGGGTGGCTGATACATTTCGCGAACTTGATTGGAACCGTTTCCAATTTCTTCATTTCTGAAATATCCCTTGCTAGGAGTCTTTGTGTTCAACGACGCGCCTCACGCCTCGAACGCTGGTGATCAGACGTTCTCCCCGCCTTCCGATTCGATCTTGTGGCGCAAGGACTTCTTGCTCGGCACCGCAACGGCTTCGTACCAGATCGAAGGCGCCGTCAACGAAGACGGCCGCATTCCGTCGATCTGGGACACGTTCTCCGCCAAGCCGGGCAAAGTGCTCGCCGGTGACACGGGCGAGTTCGCGTGCGATCACTACCATCGCTGGCAGGAAGACGTCGAGCTGCTCAAGTCGCTGAACGTCGACGGCTACCGCCTCTCGATCGCATGGCCGCGCGTGATGCACGCCGACGGCACGCCGAACCAGAAGGGCATCGACTTCTACAAGAACCTCGTCGACGCGTTGCGCGCGAAGGGCATGAAGGTCTACGCGACCCTCTACCACTGGGACCTGCCCCAGTACCTCGAGGACCGCGGCGGCTGGCTCAACCGCGACACCGCTTACCGCTTCGCCGAATACGCCGACCTGATCAGCCGCGAACTCGCCGGCAAGATCGACGCGTGGATGACGCTCAACGAGCCGTGGTGCTCGGCGTTCCTCGGCTATGCCAACGGCCATCACGCACCGGGTCTGACCACGCTGCGCTATGCGCCGACGGCGATGCACCACCTGCTGCTCGGTCACGGCCTGGCGATCCCCATCCTGCGCAAGAACGACCCGACGTCGCAAGTCGGCATCGTCGCGAACGTCGGCCGCGGCACGGCCGAATCGGACAGCCCGGCGGATCAGCGCGCGGCTCACCTGTTCGAAGTGCAGCACAACGCCTGGGTGCTCGGACCGCTGCTCAACAAGGCCTACCCGAAGGATCTGTGGGAACTGTGGCCGGGTTGCGAGCCGCTCGTGCTCGAAGGCGACATGGAGATCATCGGCGCAAAGCTCGACTTCCTCGGCATCAACTACTACTTCCGCACGAACGTGAAGAGCGACGGCGCGCATGGCTTCGTCGAAGCGCCGCCGGCCAACGTCGAACGCACGCAGATGGGCTGGGAAGTGTATCCGCAAGGCCTGCAGGATCTGCTGATCGGCTTCCACAAGACGTATTCGAACCTGCCCCCGATCTACATCACCGAGAACGGCATGGCGTCGGATGACGAAGTCGTGGACGGCGAAGTCGTCGACAACCAGCGGATCTCGTTCCTGAACCGCCACCTCGCCGCGCTCGACAATGCAGCGAAGGCCGGCGTGGACATCCGTGGCTACTTCATCTGGTCGCTGATGGACAACTTCGAATGGGCGTTCGGTTACGAGCGTCGCTTCGGCATCGTTCACGTCGACTACACGACGCAAAAGCGCACGCCCAAGAAGAGCGCGCTGCAGATTGCCCAGTTCCTGGCTGATCGCAAGGCCCGGAGCTGAAATAGCAGTACCGAGAGAGCAGCAACCACACGCTAGCGGCGGGCGACACGCCCGTCAGCCTGCGGTTTACAACGGAGGAGGTCTACATGGTCAAAGCAGCAAAGCTGTCGCAAATCGCCGCAGGCGTCGCGCTGGTCCTCGGCGCAGCCGTGGCGCATGCCGACGGCGAGAAGGCACAAGTCATCCACTGGTGGACGTCGGGCGGTGAGTCGGCAGCCATCAAGGAATTCGCGGATGCGTACAACAAGGCAGGCGGCGTCTGGGTCGACCAGGCTATCGCAGGCGGCGAGCAGGCTCGCGCCGCGGCAATCAACCGCATCATCGGTGGCGATCCTCCCACGGCTGCTCAGTTCAACACGTCGAAGCAGTTCCACGACATCATCGACCAGGGCCTCCTGAACAACGTCGACGACGTTGCTACCAAGGAAAACTGGGACAAGATCCTGCCGCAACCGGTCATCGACAGCATCAAGGTCAAGGGTCACTGGTACGCAGCACCGGTCGACATCCACATGCCGGCATGGTTCTTTTACTCGAAGCCGGCATTCCAGAAGGCCGGCATCACGAGCGAGCCGAAGAGCTATGACGAGCTGATGACTGACCTCGGCAAGCTGAAGGCCGCAGGCATCACCGGTCTCGCACTCGGCGGCCAGCCGTGGCAGGAAAAGCTGACGTTCGACGCCGTGCTGGCTGACGTCGGCGGCACCGACCTGTACCTGAAGGTCTACCGCGACAAGGACATCGCAGCGGCCAGCTCGCCGGCGTTCAAGAACGTGCTCGCGCAGTACAAGAAGCTGCACGACTACGTCGACGCAGGTTCGCCGGGCCGTAACTGGAACGACGCTACGGCGCTCGTGATTCAGGGCAAGGCCGGCGTGCAGATCATGGGCGACTGGGCGAAGGGCGAATTCATCGCCGCGAAGCAACAGCCGGGCAAGGACTATGGCTGCCTGCCGGGCTTCGGTCCGAAGGCGCCGTACATCGTTGCGGGCGACGTGTTCGTGTTCCCGAAGACGGACAACGCCGATGCGGTCAAGGCTCAACACCTGCTCGCAACGGTCATGACCTCGCCGGGACCGCAGGTTGCGTTCAGCGCGAAGAAGGGCTCGATCCCGATCCGTACGGACGTGGACGAGTCGAAGCTCGACGTCTGCGCACAAATGGGTATCGCCGCGATGAAGGACAAGTCGCGTCAACTGCCGAACGCCGAAATGCTGGTTGCACCGGACCTGAATGGTGCACTGCAAGATGTGATCACGAACTTCTGGAACAAGAACGAGTCGGTTGACGACGCGCAGAAGGCCTTCGTGAGCGCAATGAAGGGTGCCTGATCGCGCTCTGGCGTAGTATGGACGCTGCCCTCCCGGGCAGCGCCCAGCGGCCAGCCGACGGGACCCCGGCTGGCCGTCTTTGTTTTGATTGAATTGGTTTGACCTGGAGGAAGTTGTGGCCAATAAGCCTCGCCGACAGCGTTATCCGTGGACGGCCTACCTGGCGCTGATACCGATGGCCCTGACTGTCGTGTTTGTCTATCTCGGCACGATGGTATGGAGTGCAAGACTCTCCGTAAGCAGTTCACGCACCTTTCCGGCGAATGACTTCGTCGGCATGACCCAATACGTGCGATTGTTCAATAACGATCGCTGGATCGTCTCCCTGCAGCATCTGATCCTCTACGGCATTCTGTTTATCGCCGCGTGCCTGATCATCGGCTTTCTGCTCGCCGTGTTCATCGATCAGAAGATCACGGGCGAAGGCGTGCTCCGCACGATCTTCCTGTACCCCTACGCCATGTCGTTCGTCGCGACCGGCCTGGTCTGGCAGTGGATGCTGAACCCCACGCTCGGCCTGCAGTCGGTGATCCAGAAACTGGGCTTCACGAGCTTCCAGTTCGACTGGATCGTCAGTCAGGACAAGGTCATGTACACGATCGTCATGGCCACCGTCTGGCAGGCATCGGGTCTCGTGATGGCTCTGCTGCTTGCCGGTCTGCGCGGCGTTGACGAAGAAATCTGGAAGGCTGCGCGTATCGACGGCATTCCGCGTTGGCGTGTCTACGCGAGCATCGTGTTGCCGATGCTCGGACCGTCGATCGCGACCGCGTTCGTGCTGCTGTTCGTCGCCGTGATCAAGCTGTTCGACGCTGTCGTCGCCATGACGCAGGGCGGACCGGGCACGGCCAGTGAAGTGCCTGCGAAATTCATCATGGATTACCTGTTTGGCCGGGCCAATCTCGGTCTCGCATCGGCAGCATCGATCGTCATGCTGCTGACGGTCGCCGCGCTTGTCGCGCCGATCCTGTACGCGCGCCATCGCGCATTGGCCGGAAGGGGGGCGTAATGGACGACATTAAACTGAGCCAGTCTGCCGTCGGCGGCGCCGCGGCTGCCGCGGCGCATCCGGTCAAGCGTGCAGCGCGCCGTCACCGGCCGATGTTCTCGCCGGCCCGCATTGGTGTCTACGCGTTCCTGCTGACCGCCGCCGTGATCTTCCTCGTGCCGCTGTACGTAATGATCACGACGTCGCTCAAGACGATGGACGAGATTCGTCTCGGCAACCTGTTCGCATTGCCGATGCACCTGACGATCAAGCCCTGGATATCGGCGTGGACAGAGGCCTGCACGGGTCTCGCATGCAACGGGATTCAGGTCGGCTTCTTCAACTCGGTGAAGATCGTCATCCCGAGCACGATCCTGTCGATCTTCCTCGGCGCGCTCAACGGTTATGCGCTGTCGTTCTGGCGCACGAAGTTCGCGAACATCCTGTTTGCGATTCTGCTGATGGGGGCGTTCATTCCGCTGCAGGTCATGATCTTCCCGATGGTGCGCGTGCTCGCCACCGTCCATCTGTTCAGCTCGCTGCCCGGCATCGTGCTGATCCACACCGTGTTCGGCATGCCGATCATGACGCTGATGTTCCGCAACTATTACGCGACGATTCCGGGCGAGTTGTTCAAGGCCGCGCGGATCGACGGCGGCGGCTTCTTCCGGATCTTCCTGCAGCTGATGCTGCCGATGTCGACCCCGATGATCATCGTCGCGATCATCATGCAGGTCACTGGCATCTGGAACGACTTTATTCTGGGTCTGGTGTTCGCTGGCGTGAAGAACCTGCCGATGACGGTCCAGCTCAACAACATCATCAATACGACGACCGGCGAACGGCTCTACAACGTCAATATGGCTGCAACCATCCTGACGTCGGCAGTGCCGCTGCTGATTTACCTGATTTCCGGCCGCTGGTTTGTTCGCGGCATTGCCTCCGGCGCAGTCAAGGGCTAGAACATGTCTAACGTTTCCGTTCGTAATCTGGATATCACCCTCGGCGGCAACGCCATCATCGAGAAGCTCAATCTCGATGTGAACGAAGGGGAATTCATCGTCTTGCTCGGCCCGTCGGGTTGCGGCAAGTCGACCCTGCTGCACAGCATCGCCGGCCTGATCGAAGCCTCGGACGGCACGATCGAGATCGGTGGCAAGGACATGACGTGGGCCGATCCGAAGGATCGCCAGATCGGTCTCGTGTTCCAGTCGTACGCCTTGTATCCGACGATGAATGTCGAGCGCAATATGTCGTTCGGCCTGCGCATCAACGGCACGCCGAAAGACGAAATCGAACGCCGCGTGAAGCGCGCCGCCGAGATTCTTCACCTTGAGCCCCTGCTCAAGCGCAAGCCTGCGCAGCTGTCCGGCGGTCAGCGTCAGCGCGTCGCGATCGGTCGTGCGATCGTTCGTGAAGCGGATGTGTTCCTGTTCGACGAGCCGCTGTCGAACCTCGATGCGAAGCTGCGTACGGAACTGCGCCGCGAGCTCAAGCAACTGCACAAGACGCTCGGCTCGACGATGATCTACGTGACGCATGATCAGGTCGAGGCCATGACGCTCGCCACACGCATCGCCGTCATGCGCGGCGGCGTGATCCAGCAGATCGGCGCGCCGGCCGAGGTTTATGCAAAGCCGGCCAACCTGTTCGTCGCGGGCTTCCTCGGTTCGCCGGGCATGAACTTCCTCGAAGGCAAGATCGAGCGCGACGGCAACGGCTATACGTTCCGTTCGGGCGATGTCGTGATCGACGTGTCGCGCTACGCGTTCACGCGTGAACCCGCTGCAGGCGCGCAAGTCGTTGCTGGCATTCGTCCGGAAGATCTGCATGTCGCGTTGGGCGACGCGAAATATCGTGGCACCGTCTCGCTGATCGAACCGATGGGCAATCACCACGTCGTCTGGATCGATTTTGCCGGCAAGACGCTGTCGTCGATCGCCGGCGATACGGAGAGCGCCCAGCTCGACCAGTCCGTCGGCTTCGTGATCGATCCTCGCAACATTTCGCTGTTCGATCAGACGAGCGGTCAACGCCTCTGATGCGTCCGGCGGGCGGGGCATCCGCCTTTGTCTGAGAAGTCGGGCCGGCGTTTTCAGGCTCTCACACGCGCTTATTGCACCTCGCCTCCGGAATCTCGTCGTGAGATCCCGGAGGCCGGCTCACGGCAGTCAGACTTCGGATCACCGAAGCGATGCCGGCAACCGGCTCGACGCAGAGTGGCTTCGCGCGCGATCTGACTATTTTTTTCTGACCATGGGCCTGCGGCGACGGCCCTATAATCGCCGCTTTTTGTCCGGTGCATCGACGCGCCAGATCACCGCGACAAGTACAGGGGAGAGCGCGTGGCAACGATCAAGGATGTCGCAAAACTGGCCGGCGTCGGTGTCGGCACGGCTTCGCGCGCCATTTCCGGCAAAGGGTCCGTATCGCCCGAGGCGGCTGCACGCGTGCAGGCCGCCATTGCGGCGCTCGACTTCCGCCCCTCCTCGATCGGCCGTGCCCTGTCCAAACAATCGCTCGGGATGATCGGGCTCTTCGTGCCCTCGTTTCGCGGCAACTTCTACGGCACGATTCTCGAAACCACCGACAATGAATTGCGTGCCGTGCACCGGCACATGGTCGTCGCAAACGGCAGTGGTGAAGGCACCGGCCGCGAACAGGCGCTCGATGCGATCGACTTCCTGATTTCGCGCGACTGCGACGGTATCGTCGTGATCAGTCATGAGCTCAGCGACGACGATCTGGTTCGCATACGGCAGCGCATGCCCAAGCTGGTTGTGCTTAACCGCATGTTCGACATGATGGGCGAGGCATGCTTCTCGGTCGATCATCGGCGTGGCGGCGAAATGGCCGCGCAGACCTTGCTCGACTACGGTCATCGCAAGCTCGCCGTCATCGCGGGGCCGACGACAGCGCCCGATAACCTCGACCGGATCGAAGGATTCCTGAGCGTCGTGTCGGAACACGGAATCGATCCGTCTGCGATCAAGCGCGTCGAAAGCAACTTCACGCCCGATGGCGGATGGCGCGCGATGAAGGCGCTGCTCGATCAAGGGCGCGACTTCACGGGCTTGTTTTGCGCGAACGACGATATGGCGATCGGCGCCCTTTCGTATCTGAGGCACACGGGCATTTCGGTGCCGAACGACCTGTCGATCATCGGGTACGACGATGTCGATGCCGCTGCACACACCGCACCGACGCTGACGTCAGTGCACATCCCCATGGACGAGATGACCGCCAACGCGGTGCGCTGGCTGATCAACGCGTGCTACGGCGACGAACTGCCCATCGAACGCGAGTTTCCGATCTCGGTGTCGGAACGTAACTCCGTCGCACGCGTGCGCGATTCGGCGCCGACGACAAAGGGGCGGCGAAAGGTGGTGTGATCGCGCCTCTCACGCACCTTCTCATCGTCGTCTCTGCTTTTCACCCGATGACATCAAATTCGGTCAATCGGGTGAGCTCCAGTCGCGCAAGCTGTCCAGGCTGGTCCACCGTCTCAAGCACGCCGCCGACCCTGACGTATTGATGCCCGCTCTCTTGCGCCTGTCGAGCTTTGGAGTATTGCGCTTCCGACAGATCAACGTGGGCCGGAATCACGTCGCCATTCGCCAGTAGCAACGTCAGTACCGCCCTCGGACCAACTGCCGACGCCGCCCCTTGGCCGCGTTGCAGATGCGCAAGAACTCCCACGTACACGTCGGACTCCTCGCGACACGCCATAGCGTGATAGAGATCGTGAACGAACAGACTATCGCCCGAACGAAAAGTCAGCGGCTGCGCGAGATGCCTTCCCTCGTTCGGAAACCCGCCCCCCCAAAGAAATCGAACTTCGAGAGAGTATCCACGATCGACATCGAACAGGTTGAGGAACGCTTCAACAAAAGAAGCCGATGTGTCGTTCCACCCGCTTTGCCTGGCCGAGGACAGAAACTCGCGCTGCTCGCGATTGACGATCGTGTCGTAAAGTTCTCCGATCTGGTCGTGGATGGCGAGCATCACTCGCCGAACGATAGGCGTGGCGATGCCGACTCCACGCGCCTCGAACTCGACGCGCGAAAGACCGAGCGGACACGCCAGGCGATATTCCATGAATGTCTCATACCGCTCCGTTTCAAGTGTTGCGCGTAGGTTGCGGGTATATGCCTCTTCGGTGTTGCCAATCGCCTTGTTGTCGGACTGCGAAGTGGCAATGCGAAATCCTGTGCGCAGGAACGTGCGCAGCGCTTGCGCGACTTTGTTGACGTAGTTCAACGGCATGCCTTCGGATGCGGGGCCGCCAAACACGCGAATCCGGATTGTGTCGCTGTGCACATGCGCGATGCGATAGCGTATGTCCGCGTCGGATTCGCCTGTAAGCCGCAAATACTGAAGCAGGCATCGCTCAGTGAGGTGTTCAATACCCGAATAGGTCGTCGAAGACGGCAGGCAAATGCACTCTTCTGGATGATCGACATGGGTCAGCTCAACCTCGAGCTGATCCGGACCACGACGGTCAGCGACCCATCCTTGGGTCAGCAGGAAGTCTTCCAAATTGCCTGCATTGATGTAGCGCCTTTCGCTCATTGCTTGCACTCCTTGTAAAAGGGGAACTCGTCCGAGGCGGCTAGCCGCATCAATGTCTTCAGTGCAGCAGCATCAAATACTTGATCTGTCGGAAACCGGATCGTGACGGACGTGGCGTTGCTCGTTTCCGGCGCTCCTCGCAGGCTGAGCCAATAGGCACAGCGGCGCAGCGAAAGTGCGCAAATGTCCTGGGCCACCCACTCGGCCCGACTCTCGGGTAAAAACAGTGCGACCAGGATGCAGGGCGGTGTACGGGTTCGGCATCGATAGAGGTCATACTTCGAGACATCCCGAAGCGAATACGAAAACGCGCCGTCCACATGTGCGGGTTTCCCGGAGGTCGCCTTGATTTGCACATCGAGCTGAGCGAACCTTCGTTTCACTCCGTCCGGGAAGGGCCCGTTACCGAACAAACGGAGATCGACCCCTTCGTTATCCGAAATACGTCCGGACACCACGCATTCGACACCCGCAGACGCGGCGACGGCGTGCACATATGCGTAGCTAAGTTCTGCCATGACGTCGTTGTCTGACAAGCGAGGCCCCGCAACTTTCGGGACTTTCTTTCTGTGTCGCATGGCACCTCGCATGAAAGTAGCCGGACCTCGCGGCCCGCTTGTCGAGTCGCTGCGCGTCGGATCGTTTCACACGCAGTCGAACTGAAACCGACGAGTGTACGTATTCGGAGTATCAAAAATAGGGGATGGCCGTGTTGAAAAGTCTGAATGTGGTACAGACTCTGCCGCGATTGGGTACGCACATCTATTCTCACCATTGAATTGCGCGAACGGACGAAGGTCGTCTTGTGCGTTGCCTGCCTCACGACGCGCTTGGATCACGAACGAATCGGATGTACGTCGTGGACGACCGGCTTCGTGCATGCGACTCACACGCGTCACACGAAGTCCGCCACAACGTCCTATAGTGAAGACTCGTTCAACCCGAACCGCGGAGTGTCGACATGAGCCTTCATTTCAAGCGTGCCGCACGTGTATGCACCTTCATCGCCCTGCTTTCACCCATGGTCATCGCGCAAGCGCAGATCGGCGACATGCTGAAGTCGCAAATCGGCGGGTCGGGCGGCAACGACTCGAGCGCCGGAGGACTGGGCAGCCTCGGTAGCCTGGGGGGCATGAGTAGTGTGAGTTCCGGCAGCCTCGGCAACGTGACGGGGGTCGTCGAGTTCTGCATCAAGAACAATTACCTGGGCTCGGGAAGCGGTGCGTCGTCCGTCAAGGATCAGCTCATGAGCAAGCTATCGGGTCAGACTCAGGGATCGCCGACCTCCGACTCGGGCTATACCGACGGCGCGAAGGGCTTGCTCGACAGCAACGGCGGCAAGCAACTCGACCTGAGCGGCGGGGGCCTCAAGGCCGAAGCGACCAAACAGGTGTGCGACAAGATCCTCAGCCAGGCGAAATCGATGCTGTGAAGCCTGATGCCGTGAAGCCTGATGCCGTGACACCCGATGCCGTGAAGCCGATGTCGCGAGGCCCGATGTCGTGACCCGCGATGGTGCACCCGTCGTGACGTATCTCACGCAGTCGTCACAACGCGTGCATGGGTGCCTATCGGTCCGATTTGCAGATGCAAATGGACATCCGCTCGACGGCATGCAAAATTTGCGTGACGCCGCTGTCACAGCGGATATCCATCGCGGAGTCGTTCTGCAAGTCGCACGCGGGCACGGAAATCGCGGCAATGTCCCACTGCGGTGTCGGATCGACCGATCTATCATGGCTGGCGATCCGTGCCCGATCATCTGTCCCGGAGGCACATCGCGGGACAGCTGTCCATCACGATACCGACATGTCGCGGCTGATGCGTGAAGCGCGCGTGTCGAATTCAGAGAACGTTTTGCAAACGCGAAACGAGGAGTTCCAGATGCAAGACCATGCCCGTAACGATACGCAGCAGCAACCGCAGCGCCCTGAACTCGACGATGAAACGATTGAGTTCGCGACGAAGGTGTTCGACCTCGCGCGCGCCGGCGATGCAAAGACATTGGGTGCTTTGCTCGCGCAAGGTTTGCCGCCCAATCTGCGTAACGAGAAAGGTGACAGTTTGGTGATGCTTGCGAGCTATCACGGCCACGTCGACGCTGTGCGTGTTCTGCTTGAACACGATGCGGACCCGGACCTTCGCAACAATATGGGGCAGACGCCGATCGCAGGGGCCGCGTTCAAGGGCAATCTGCCGATGATCGAATTGCTGCTCACACACGGCGCGGATATCGAAGGCGCATCGCCCGATGGAAGAACGGCGCTGATGATGGCCGCGATGTTCAACCGCACGGAGATCGTTGACTATCTGGTCGCACACGGCGCCAATGTCAGCGCGCGAGATTCAGGCGGCCATGACGCAGCCGCGTCAGCGGCACGCATGGGCGCACCCGACACGCCGGCGCAAATCGAGCGTCTGCAACGCCAATAGCGCCCAGGCAGGTCGCGCTCTGCACCGACGCAGTCCGCGTTAAGCGTTGTTTCGAGGATCGCCCCATGACCGAACAGCACGCTCGCCTCATCATTCCGGTCCTGCTCGGATCGGTTCGTCGCGATCGCCAGGGTATTCGCGCCGCACGTTTTGTCGTGAATGCACTCAAGATTCACGGGCACGAGGCCGTGCTGATCGATCCCATGGAACTCAAGCTTCCATTGCTCGACCGGATGTACAAGGAATACGCGAAAGGTGAGGCGCCGCCACCGCTCGATGCGCTCGCGACGCTGTATCGCCGCGCTGACGCGTTCGTGATCGTCAGCGGCGAATACAACCACAGCATTCCGCCCGCGTTATCCAACCTGCTCGATCACTTTCTCGAAGAATATTTCTGGCGACCGTCCGCGATCGTCAGCTATTCGGCGGGACCCTATGGTGGTGTGCGCGCCGCGATGCAGCTGCGCATGATGCTGGCTGAACTCGGCATGTCGAGCATCCCGAGCCTGATGCCGATCCCGAGAATCGCCGTGGCGCTCGACGAGCAGGGAAAGCCGACCGAGGAAAGACTCGAGCAATCTCTGCAGCGATTCCTCGCCGAATTGTTCTGGCATGCACGAGCGCTTAAACACGCCCGAGCGGCCGAGCCTCCGCCCTACTGACAAAAACTTCTTGCCCGAAGCTTGCTGATCGAGCGGCCCTCGTCGACGCCTGATGATCGACGCCTGGTGATCGACGCCTGGTGATCGAAACCCGCTGATCGACGCGTGCCGCTACCCGGCCTTTCGCAGGCTACGCACAAAAGTGTCGCTGTCGACGGGCGCCGTATCCGATGCCATCGCCGCGAAGCGTTCAACGAGCCATTGCGTCGCCGGGCCGGACCGCGCATCGACGCGGTGTATCAATGAAAACGGGTAGACCGCATAGCTCCTGTCTCGCTGCGAAAGCTTGACGAGCGTGCCCTCTGCAATGTCCTTGGCAACGATATGTTCGGGCATGGAACCCCAGCCGAGCCCCGCAAGCAGCAAACGATGCTTGGCATCGAGATCGCCAAGCCGCCAGGTCTGCGCACCGTACACGCCGAAGTTGCGTCCCTCGGTCATCTTGCTTCGGTCCGACAGTACGAGCTGCGTATGTTCGCGCAACGCAGCGACGGTCAGGGCCCCCTGGTGCTTGGCAAGCGGATGACACGGCGCGGCCACCGCTTCGAGCCGGGTCGTGCCTGCGGCTACCGCCTCGATCGGGTCGGGCCAGCTTTCGCGCGGACCGGAAATGCCGAGCTCGCTCTCGCCGTCGAGCACGAGCCGGAGCACACCGCCCAGCGCCTCCATCTGCAACTTGAGCGCGACGGTCGGAAACTGCTTGGCAAACGCCTGCAGCACCGCCACGAGCTTCGCGGACGGATACATGACGTCGACGGCAAGCGACACTTCCCCTTCAAGCCCTTCGGTCATGCCCGCCGCCCGCGCCGTCATCGCGCGCATCATCAGGTCGATGCGGCGGGCATCGGTGAGCAGCGCACGACCCGCTTCGGTCAGGACGGGCTTGCGCCTGGCACGCTCGAATAACGCGCACCCCAACTGCCCTTCAAGATTCGAGATCGTGTAGCTGATGACGGATTGCGCCTTGTCGAGCACATCGGCCGCAGCCGAAAAGCTGCCGGTCTCGGCGACGGCAAGGAAGGTCCGGAGTTGATCCAGCGTGGGTGATCGATCGGTCATGGTTATCGAGAAAATCGATAGTAATGATCGATTCTAAGTCATTGTTTGTATCCGGGGTCGCGCGTAGAGTGCAGAGCTTCCGACCTTGGTGGAAACCCTGACGATGCAGCCGTACCCGAGCACGAGCCGTGCGCAGAAGTACACGTCCATCGCGATGGCGTTTCACTGGATCATTGCCGCACTGATCGTCTGGGGCTTTGCGCTCGGCTGGATCATGACGGACATCCCGGGCTTCACGCCGACGAAGCTGCGCTACTTCTCCTGGCACAAATGGATCGGCGTCACCGTGCTCGGGCTTGCCGTACTGCGGCTCGTCTGGCGCGCGCTGAACCGGCCGCCGGCGTTGCCCGAAGGGATGCATGGCTGGGAGAAGCTCGCGGCGCACGCGGGCCATATCGCGCTCTACATCCTGATGCTGGCCATTCCCGTGAGCGGCTACTTTTACACCTGCGCGGCGGGCGTGCCGGTCGTCTATCTTGGCGTGCTGCCGCTGCCGATGGTCATCGCACCCGACCACGCAACGGCCGGCGTGCTCAAGCTGATTCACATCGCGCTGAACTACGCATTGCTGGCGGCGGTCGCGGGGCATGTGCTGGCCGTCATCAAACATCACCTGATCGACCGCGTGCCGGTGCTGTCGCGAATGCTGCCTTTTGGCCGATGAGCACTTTCACCCTGGTTTCATGCACGGCTTGCCGGCTCGCGCTATCTTGGCGGCGGTCACTTACCGCGTGTCATTCCACTTTTCGAGGCACACCATGTTTTTGAAGAACTCGTTGCGCACGCTGACGCTGAGCGCATTCGTCACAGGCGTGGCGTTCGCCACCGCGGCGCACGCCGGTATCGATACCGCCAAGAGCACCCTGACGGCCACGTTCAAACAGATGAACGTTCCGGTCGACGGCAGCTTCAAGAAGATCAACGCCACCATCCAGTTCGACCCGGCGAACCTCGGCTCCTCGAAGGCCCAGCTCGACGTCGACGTTGCGAGCTTCGACCTCGGTAGCGCCGAGTACAACGACCAGGTCGCGGGCAAGGACTGGTTTGACGCAAAGGACTTCCCGCACGCGACGTTCGTATCGAACGCCATCAAGGCCGGCGCCAACGGCGCCTATTCGGTGACGGGCACGCTGACGATCCGCGGCAAGAGCAATACGGTCACGGTGCCGGTCCAGTATCACAAGGACGGCGCGGCCCAGGTGTTCGACGGCGTGCTGCCGATCAAGCGCCTGCAATATGGAATCGGTCAGGGCGAATGGAGTGACACGTCGCTCGTCGCTGACGATGTCCAGCTGAAGTTCCACATTGTTTCCAATGGCCAGTAAGGCCGCACGACGCTACGAGAAGGAGTTCAAATTGAAAAAGCAACTGATCGCGCTCAGCGCACTCGCACTGCTCGCCGGCTCGGCTATCGCCGCACCCGCGACGTATAACCTCGACCCGAACCACACGTACCCGAGCTTCGAAGCCGATCACTTCGGTGGCGTGTCGGTGTGGCGCGGCAAGTTCACGAAGAGCAGCGGCGTTGTCACGCTCGATCGCGAAGCGAAGACCGGCACGGTCGAAGTGACGGTCGACGTGGCGTCGATCGACACCGGCAATGCACCGCTCGACAAGCATGTGAAGTCGGCCGAATTCCTCAATGCCGAACAGTTCCCGACGGCGACGTACAAGGGCACGTCGATCAAGTTCGACGGCGACACGCCCGTGGAAGTCGACGGCACGTTCACGTTCCATGGCGTGACGAAACCGCTGAACCTGAAGATCAACTCGTTCAAGTGCTTCCAGAACCCGATGCTCAAGCGTGAAGACTGCGGCGCCGACGCGAGCGCCGAATTCGACCGTGCGGACTACGGTGTGGATTGGGGCGTCAAGTACGGCTTCAAGACGCTGACCAAGCTGCAGATCCAGGTTGAAGGCATCAAGGCCGACTAAGTGCCCGGAATGAGCGAGGCGCGCGTGCCGGCCAGACGCGGGCGACGCTCATCAGGCATGACGAACGCCGCGGTACACCGTGAATTGACGGAGTACCGCGGCGTTTTTTGTTACCGGGTGCTGTGGATTGCCAGCTCTTTTTGCCTGGCATCCTTCGCAGCGTCTTCCTGTGCGGCGAATTGAATCGTCGGGCTTTCTTCGCGGCGATCGTTAGTGAAGCGTCGTCTATTGCTGCGCTGCTTCGCCGATATAACGCGCACTCCACACCGCGATAAGGTCGGCGGCATAGATCGCATCGGACTGGCGCGAAAGCAGATGGTCCGCGCCGTCGAGCGAGATAAAGCTCTTCGGGTGCTTTGCCGCGGTGAATATCTGCGTCGCGTTGACGATGCCGACCGTCGCATCGATCGGAGAATGGAGCACGAGAAGCGGCCGCTTCAGGTTCGCAATCTGCGCAGACAAATTCTGCTCGGCGGCATCGATCAGAAACTGCTTGCGGATCCGGAATGGCCGTCCGGCGAGCTGCACATCGGCGACGCCCTCGGCTTCGATCGTATCGATATGTTCGCGAAAGAGCCCCGTCACGTGGTGAGGATCACTGGGCGCCGCGACGGTGGCAACCGCCTTCACCTCGGGCAGCCGCCCGGCCACGCCCAGCACCGCCGCGCCGCCCAGACTGTGGCCGATCAGGAGTTCCGGGGCACGGCCGGTTTCGCGCAGATACTGCGCGGCGGCTTCGAGATCGGCGAGGTTCGACGAGAAGTTCGTGTTCTCGAATTCGCCTTCACTCGCACCGAGGCCGGTGAAGTCGAAACGCAATACCGCGATGCCGTGCTCATTGAGCGCCCGGGCGATCCGCGTGGCTGCGAAAATATCCTTGCCGCAAGTAAAGCAATGGGCAAACAGCGCATACGCGCGCGGGGTTCCTGCAGGCACGTCAAGCCGTCCGGACAGGAGCTGTCCGTCGGCGCCGGGAAACTGGAATCGCTCGGTCGACATCGTCAAAACACTCGCTTTGATTGAGAAAGATCGCTACGCGGCGATGTCCGCATCCTCTGCATCGCCCGACTCACCCGCCGTACGTTCCGCCGCCGCGCCCCGCCATTTCGAAGGCGTCATGCCCATCTGCTGCTTGAACGCACGCTGAAACGCGGCTTCGGAGCGATAGCCGACGGCTTCACCGATCGCCGCCGTCGATAAATCGGTCTGCACCAGTTGCCGCGCCGCGAGCGTCATGCGCACCTCGGTCAGCAAGTCGCTTGCGGACCGGCCGACGGACTCTTCGAAATGACGCACGAACGTCGCACGCGACATATTGCACAGCGCAGCCAGCGATGGAAGCGTCCACGGCTCCTGTGGCCTGTCGAACATGGCCGCGAGCGCCGGTTGCAACCGCGCGTGCCGCGCAAGCGCGAGCAGGCCTTGGGGAGGCGCATCGGATTCGCTCGCGAAACGCAGCGTCATCGCAAACAACGCGCCGGATAGATAGTCGAGCAAAGCGCGAGCACCCGACCGCTCCTCGACAGCTTCGTCGCGCATCAGGTCGACCAAACGAGCGAGCGGTGTCGCCGCAGCGTCAGCGACTGTGATGATGCCCGCCGCCTCGTCGGTGACGTCAACGGTGACGTCACCGGCAGTGCCTTCGGCTGCGTCGTCCGCCAGGCGGTTCGTTGCGCCTGCGCGCGCCAGCGCCTGTAGCGTGCCGACGCGCACAACCAGGCGATCCGGCAAATGATCGCGCAACAGTCGGTCCTGCACGCTTGCGACGACGAACGTGCCGCACAGCAAATCCATCGCGGGCCCCGTGCCCTTGTTTTCCTTGATCTTGAGCGTCGGCGTTTCGCGCATCTGGATCGGGCGAGGCTTCTTGCCGCTGCCATCATGCAACTTATGCGCTGCGCCTCGCGGGAAGAGCACGATGTCGCCGGCGCGTATCGTGAGCGGAGGGCCGTTGCCGTCTTCGAGCACGGCCTCGCCGCTGAGCAGCACGTGATACGGAATCTCGCGCACGCCGGCTTGATCATGGGCGACAGCCCAGGGCGCGCCGAAATGACACCGCACATCGATGCGGCCGGCGACGGGCATGAGGCTCAACAGGCGGCTAAGCAGGTCCATATGAGACGAATCAGCATGAACGAATCGCTGCATGGTAGCGGAACGCTCATGCGCTCGCAGGGCGATATCGGTTGCATTCGGGCAATGTGCCGGTCATCGGTTAGCCCAGGGGACTGCACTGGTGACTACCCTTGTGCTGCGCGGCGGTCGGTGAGTCACGCCGCCCGGACGGTTGCGAACTCGATGCTGCGCCTGTACGACAAACGCCCCGCAGGCATTCAATGCCTGCGGGGCGTATCACTCGTGCCTGCAGCCGCGCGTGCCTACCAGGCCGGCTGCTCGTTCGGGCGCAGGTCGAAGACGAGCACCTCGGCGTCCTTGCCGTCACTGAACGCAAGTTCGCGCTCGTTGCGCACCCGCACGCCATCGCCCTCACTGAGCACCGTGCCGTTGAGCGTCACACCGCCGCGCGCCACATGCACGTAGGCGTAACGACCTTCCGGCACCGACACCTTCGCCGACTCGTCACCGTCGAGCAGCCCGGCGTAGACGCGTGTGTCCTGGTGCACCGCGAGCGAACCGTTCTCGCCCTGCGGCGAGATGATGTTGACGAAACGGCCCCGCTTGTCGACTTCGGCGAAATGCTGTTGCTGATAGCGTGGCTCGACACCCTTCTTCGACGGCATCAACCAGATCTGCAGGAAGTGCACGGACTCCGCCTGCGAGTGATTGAACTCGCTATGGGCGACGCCGCTGCCCGCACTCATCATCTGCACGTCGCCCGGGCGAATCACCGAGCCCGTACCCATCGTGTCCTTGTGCTCGAGCGCGCCTTCCAGCACGTACGAGAAGATCTCCATATCGCGGTGCGGGTGCTTGCCGAAGCCTGCGCTCGGCGCGACACGGTCGTCGTTGATCACAAGCAGGTCCGAAAAACCTTGCTGCTTCGGATCGTAGTAGTTGGCAAACGAAAAGGTATGACGCGAACTGAGCCAGCCGTGCTCGGCAACGCCACGGTCGCCTGCTTTGCGAACTTCAAGCATGTGAATCTCCCGAATGAACACTTTGAACGATGATCCCTGCGCGCCGGTGACACCCGTCGCACATGGGCTCCCTGTTTGCTGCTGTTTCCCCCCGTCGCCAGCGTCGCTCAACGAAGCGGAACCATGAGACGCAGTGTAGTGTCACCTGAATCATTGATAAATCACCTGGAATCTGAAAAACTGTCAACCTCAAGGCGACAATACTCATCCCCTACCAGACGCACACGATGCAGCTCGAAGACATGCGAATCTTTGTCGCGGCGGTCGACGCCGCGAGCTTCACGGGGGCCGCGACCCGGCTCGGCCTGTCCAAACAATTCGTGAGCAAACGCGTGATGGCGCTCGAAGAGCAGCTCGGCGCCCGGCTGCTCGTGCGCACGACGCGGCAGTTGTCGGTCACGCCCGTCGGCCGCGACTATTACGATCGCGTCGTGCGAATCCTCGCCGACGTCGAGGACGCCGAGCGCATCGTCGCGAGTCAGAACGCCAAGCCGCGCGGCGCACTCCGCGTCACTGCGCCGATGTCGTTCGGCACCATGCATCTCGGCCCCGTCATGCCTGAGTTCCTGCATCGATACGACGAGGTCGGACTCGAGATCGATCTGAATGACCGCACGGTCGACCTGATCGGCGAGGGTTACGACATGGGTGTACGGATCGGCGTGCTCACCGATTCATCGCTGATCGCGCGACGCATCGCGCCGTTTGAAATGGTGGCGTGCGCGAGCCCGACCTACCTCGCTCAGCGCGGTGCGCCGGAAACCCCCTCCGATCTCGCAGACCATCAGTGCCTGCTCTACGGTCACGGCAAAAGCGTTGAGTGGCCCTTCTCACTTCACGGTCGTGCGCGTTCGGTGCCGGTGAGCGGGCGCCTTCGCGTCAACAATGGAGAAATCGCGCGAGATGCCGCAATCGCCGGGCTAGGGGTCACGATGTTGCCGACGTTCATCGTTCAGGGCGCGCTCACCAGCGGCAAGCTGATCAAGGTGCTCGAAGCGTTCGAACCACCCAAGGGCGGCGTGTTCGCCGTCTACCCGCAACATCGCCAATCGTCGCCCGCCGTCAGAGCGTTTGTCGATTTTCTGGTCGAACGATTCGCGCCGGAAGACGGCGTATGACGCGAATCGAACAGCCCGCGGATTGCGGGACTGGGCGGGTCCAGGTACCCGATCCGCTCCCCCGTCATGCGTAAGCGATGCGCAAGGCGAAAGACGAAAGGCTCACACTATGTGCGCGCTTCGCCGGTGAGTGACGCCCGATACGCCGTTGCAGCATCACGGAAACATTCGATCAATACATGCGCTGCCGGAGACAACGAACCTGCGCGACGGGTGTAGATCGATACCTCCACGGCCGGCAGTTGCTCCGCCACATGGATACGCGCCACGGTCCCCGCCACCCAGGGAGCGCGCCAGACATGTGACGGCATCGCCACGATCGCGTCGCACTCCGTCACCAGCGTCATGATGTGTGCGAAGTTTGCACAGCGCGTCGACCATCGCGGTTCCGCGATCCCTTGCCGCGCGAGCATCGCGTTCAGGGCGTCTCTGAATTCAACGCTGGTTGCGTGCAGGATCCACTCCGCGTCGCGCAGTTGAGCAATCGACTGGGCGTAAGCGAACGGATGCGTGCGCCGGCAACCGAGCATCAGCTCATCGGTAAACAGATCGATCGTGGCAAACTCCTCGCGCGCGCGGTCGCCTGATATGCCCACCACGACGAAGTCAATGGACCCGTCTCGGAGTCGCGGCATCGAATGCCACGGATGCGCTTCGACCAGATCGACCTGCACATCGGGCAGGCGCGATCGAAACGCGCGATACGCAGCCCCCAGCAACGCAATCGACGAGACTGGCGAAATTCCGACCGTGACTGCACCGCCCGCGCCGCCCTTGACGCGCTCGATATCTTCGAGCGCGGCCCGCATTTCGGCCGTTGCGGCCTGGCCGTGGGCATACAGTACTTCACCGGCTTGCGTGAGTCGCATGCCGTCACTCGTATGCACAACGACCGCCATGCCGATCTCGTCTTCGAGTTCCCTGATCGCTTTGGTCAGGGCCGCTTGCGACAAGCCAACGCTACGTGCAGCCAAACGGATGCCGCCGTGCTCGGCGATGGCGGTCAACGCGCGAAGCTGATGAGGTCGCATCGCTGTGCTCGCTGGACTCGCTAGGCAATGTACAAACGCAAGGCGCCAGGCGTCGCGTCAATGCGTCGTCTTTCGCGATGAGTTTTTGCGTGCCGCGATCTCAATCGACCCACCCATTTCGCGCCGGGCGGCATCGACCAGACAGTCGATCAGCAGTCGTGCAGGCGGAGTGACTTGTGCGTGCCGCCGCGTGAAAAGCCGCAACGAAAAGGTCGGCATGACGAAGGGAACGTCCATACGCCTGACCATTGATGCGACGACCGCCGACGCCAACATGCGACTCGGCAGAAACGCGATCGCCGACGTGCGGAGCAACAGCGGAAATACGAGCGTCAGGCTCGAACAACGCACCGCATGCTTTTTCGCTGGCACGCCATTGTTCAAAAACACTTTCCTTTCGAATTCCAGCGAATCGGTCTGCGCAGAAAACCAGAGCCAGTCGACGCACAGCAATTCATCGACCGTACGTGCCTGTTCGAGCGGATGACCGTGCCGGCACACCGGCACCATCTCGTCGGTGCAGAGTTCGCGGTGATGGAGATCCGGCCATGACTCGGGTTCGGTTGCACCGGCTACGACAACGTCGAGCGAGCCTTCACGCAGCCGCGGGAGTGACAAGGCGAGACTGCCCTCGACCAGTTGCAGATCGACATCGGGCATACGCCTGCGAAATGCCTCGAATGCAGTCGGCAAGAGCACAACAGCGGTAAACGGCGACAGTGCGGCACGTAGCGTCCCGGCGCAGCTGCCCTTGAGCCGTTCGACCGCGTCGTGCGCCGCGCGCATCTCGGCGTCCATCGCGCTCGCGTGCGTATAGAGCGCGCGACCCGCCTCGGTCGGCTGGATACCGTAAGTGGTGCGATTGATCAACGCGACTTCGACTTCATCCTCGAGCTCTCTGAGCGCCTTCGTCAACGCCGCTTGCGACAAAAACATACTGCGCGCCGCGGCGCGAATACTGCCGTGATCGACAGCCGCAATCAGCGCCCGCAATTGATTGGGTCGCATCGTCGTCCAGCCTCTACTTTTGACTCACCGGTTGAATGTCATGGACTTTGTCCGGCCTTTGTCCACCGCCATTTCATAGGAAATATAGGCGACGGAAAGAAGAAAATAAATGGGACTCTCTGCTGTTAAAAGAAATATTTTCGCAGATCATTTCTTTTCGGCGAAACGTTTGCCACTAAAGAATTAGTGTTCAATATATTTCTATTTTCCCGCAGACTTAGTCGCCCTCCTTTCAAACAAGAAAACTCCTCAATTCAAATCGCTGACCCGGGGTTGTCGCGTTGAATATTTCTCGTCGTTCAGGTCGTCCGGTGGTCACTACACTCGTGTCGTAGTTCGAGCCTCCGTTCGCACTGCCGGCGCCGCTGAACGCCCGTGATCAGCGACATCCACCCGATCGCCATGACGGCGACACGCACCTTGCCCAGGAATCGCGCCATGCTTCGCTATTCGCTTCTTGCCGAAGCCCGCCATGGCTTCCGCAACAATCAGTTCTGCCTGATGTTTCAGCCGCGCGTCAGCCTTCCAGGCAAGACCGTCGTCGGTTTCGAGGCGGTACTGTATTGGCAGCACCCCAGGATCGGCCTGCTGGCCCCCTCGCAATTCATCGAGGATCTCGAGTCATCGACACTGTCCGCACAGCTCGCGCGGTTTCTGCTGACGGAATCCGTGCTGCGCGTTGCGGAATGGCGCAGTCGCGGGCTCGGCAAACTCTTCGTCAGCATCGGCATGCCCGGTGCCGAAATCGTCCGCGAAGGGTTTGCATCGCAAGTCGAACACATACTCAAGTGGTACGACATTGAACCGTCATCGCTCGAGGTGGCCCTGACCGACCGCACGGACTATTCGGTGTTTCCGACGCTCGAGTCCGACTTGTTGCCGCTGCAACAGCTCGGGGTACGCCTCGCACTTGACCACTTCGGCACGGGCTTCGCGTCGCTGAATGTGTTTCGTCGATTTCCGTTCAGCACGGTCAAGCTCGATCGATCGTGTCTGTCGGGGGCACCGCAGGATCCGGTTGCGCGCGAGGTCGTGGAGTCGTTCGCCGCGCTGTGCAAACGTGTGGAACGAAGCGCCGTCATCGACGGCGTCGAACATGAATCGCAACTCGAATGGCTCAGCGCGCTGAGCCACGGCGAAGTCCAGGGCCCGCTGATTTCCTCGCCCGTGCAAGCGGGCGAGGTCGACGAGTTCGTCGCGCGGACAAACGGGATCGAACTCGTGACTTAGATGCGGCGATTCAGATGTGGCGACTCGGGTGCGGTGACCCGACGTGACAACCTACGCGTGGTGAGTCGGCGCCGCCCCCGCGCACCTCACCATGCGGAGAACCGGTATCGCATGCTCCACGGCCGCCCGCTTTCGAATGTCACGCCGGTTCGGCTTGCGAGCGGGTGCGAATCGGGCACGCTCGCGATTCGACCGAGATCGAAGAGTCCATTGACCGGTTCGACGCCGAGCGCGTAATGGCGACCCGACCAGGGCACCGCCTGGCGGCCGCCGTTGCTGAACCAGAGCATGACGTCGGGCATTGCAGTCCTGTCCCACCCGAGCCCGATGTGCACCTGCTCGTCGAGGTAATGCAGAGCGAACTGCGGCGTCCCCTCCTGCGCGCCAATATCGGTGACGAAGATCAGCTCTTCCGTCGTGTACGGCAAGGGCACGCGGCTGAGATCGACCGGGTGACCATCGACGCCCGGCAGGCGCGACAGCGAATCCGCCGTGGCATTGGCGAGCACACGCGAAACGCCGGGCTCGGTCGGCACGGGATAGGTGTGGATCGCGCCATGTCGTGCCGGTTCGAGCACCACGCGACCCGGCTCGCGCGGTATGCGGAATGTCGGGTGAAGTGCAATCGGCACACGCACCGTTCGTCGCGCATGAACCGTGAGCTCGACGTCGAGCCGTGCGCCTGTCGGATCCGCCACGAAACGGCGTTCGAGCCTCGCGATGGCCAGGTCTTCCGGATAGTCGATCGCGATCGTCAATCGGTCGCCGCGCGACTCGATGCATTGCCACTCGTGATTCGCCCCATAACCATGCTGCCAGGTATCGTCCGGCACCTTGATCTGCCACTCCGCGGGCAAGCCATCAGGCACTGCAGGCCCGCCAAATGGCACGCAAGGCCAATCGCCGCGCAGGCGCTGCATGATCCCGGGTTGCCCGGCCGCCTCTTTGGTACCCGCCCACGGGGCGATCTGCATCGCCTGAAGGCTGCGTCCATCCGCGAGACGAAACGTCAAGGGCGCGAGCATGCCGCCCAATGCCTGAACTTCGGCCGTGCCGAAGCCCCATTCGAGTTGCCAGGTCTGACTCAATGCGAAGCGCCTCCTGTGTTGGCATACGTGTCGCCGACCATCAGGTGAACGATCTCGTCGCCGTTTGTTTCGCTCACCCGACGTTCGCCGGCCATCTCGCCACGCCGCAGCACCGCGATACGGTCGGCGACGGCAAAGATATCGTGCAGATTATGCGAGATCAGCAGCACCGACACACCTTGCGCCTTGAGCGTCGTGATGAGTTCCATGACTTTGCGCTGCTCGGGCACACCCAGCGCTGCGGTCGGCTCGTCCATGATCAGCAGCTTCGCGTTCCAGTAGATCGCACGGCCGATCGCAATCGCCTGACGCTGTCCGCCCGACAGCATTTTGACCGGCCCTCGCAGTTTATGATCGGGAATCACGATCTCGAGCCGGTCGAGCACCTCACGAGCGACACGCGTCATCGCTTCGCGATCGATGACCGGCACACCGAATTGCCTGCGCGTCGGTTCACGTCCCAGAAAGATATTGCTGCCGACATCAAGGTTGTCAGCGAGCGCAAGGTCCTGATAGATCGTCTCGATCCCTTCGGCGCGCGCGTCCTGTGGATCGCGCAGCGTCAGAGGTCTGCCGTCGAACAGCAGCTCGCCCTCGCTCGCGTGATAGACGCCCGAGATGATCTTGATCAGCGTCGACTTCCCGGCGCCATTGTCGCCCGCGAGCGCGAGCACCTCGCCGGGCGCCACGCTCAGCGAGACGCGCTTGAGGGCTTCAACACCGCCGAAGCGGATCGAGATACCGCGGACTTCGAGTATCGGCTTGCTCATGCGCCGCCTCCGAGTCGTTCCTTGTACTGGTCGATCAGCACCGACAGGATGATCACGATGCCGACGACAATGAATTGCCAGAACGCGTTGACGTCAATGAACACGAGCCCGAACTGAATCACGGCGATGATCAGCGCGCCGATCAGTGTGCCGATCACGTTGCCGGTGCCACCGAACAAGCTGGCACCACCGATGACGACCGCCGCGATCGAGTCGAGCAGCATCGGCTCGCCCGCGTTGGCCACACCGGCTGCGAAGCGCGCGGTATAGACGATGCCGCCGATCGCCGCGAACACCGCGGAAATCAGGTAGATCGCCATCAGGTGCCGGCGCACATTGATGCCGGCGCGCGCCGCCGATTGCGGGTTACCACCGATCGCGTACGTGTATTGACCGAAGCGCGTTTTCGACAGGATGAAGTGCATGACCACGAGCAGGATTGCGGTCAGGATCACGGGCTTCCAGCCCGCGCCGATCCACGCCAGCGCGGCGCTATTGACGGAGACCGTCATGCCGCTGCCCGCTGCCAGGAACCCCGCGCCGCGCGCGACGCCATACATGCCCAACGTGCCGATGAAGGCTGGCACGCCGAGCCTTGCGATCAGGAAACCATTGACGAACCCCGGAAGCAGGCACACGACGATCGAAAGCGGAATCGACAGCAGGAGGATCGACGCATTGTCTTCGCTGAACAACGTGAACTGCGCGACGCACACCGCCGCGAGACCCATTACGAAACCCACCGACAGATCGATGCCGGCGGTCACGATCACGAAGGTCTGGCCGATCGCGAGCAACAACGGCGCGGATGCGGCCAATCCGATCGACTGCAGGTTGTACGCATTGAACAGAAAGGAACGATGGTCGGAGACCTGTGCATAGGTCTCGAAGAAAACCAGAAGCACGAACAGAAACAGCCAGGGCCAGAACTTGCTGATCCAGGCAAGCCGGGCAACGCGCGAGTCATCCATATCGGGGGAAAAATCCTGTGCAGGGCGACCGGTGCGGACGACGATCAGGCGGCGTCCACACCGGCAAATCGGTGATCGCTCCAGAACGATGACTTCAGAACGATGGCTACGGAACAACGACTACGGGACCATGCCCGCGACTCGGTCATGCCGGAACGATCACCTCGACGCGGCGACTTCGCAGCACCCAGCTCACTCAGCTCAGTCACTTCGCCAAGTTCGCCGGGTTCGCGAAGCTCGCTCAGTTCGAATAGATATGCGCGTGCATCTCCGGCTGATCGACGTTGTTCTTGTCGAGGATCACGAAGTCCGTGCCCTTGAACGTCGGAATCTTCTTGCCATGGATCGCGTCGACGGCGAACTTCACGCCGTAGTAGCCGATATCGTCGGGCCGCTGCGCGATGGCGATATCGACGACGCCCGCCTTGAGATCACGATCGATGCCCGGCACCGCGTCGAATACGACGACCTTGATCTGCCCGGTCTTGCCCGCCGATTTCACGCCCTGGGCGACACCGCTGCCCGAGAACGTATTCGCGGCAAAGATACCCGACAGGTCCGGATTGCGCGCCAGCACGGCCGCCACATGCGACGCGGCCTTGTTGGCATCATCCTCGTTGTACTGCGTTTCAAGGACCTTGATGCCGGGGTGCTTTTTCATCTCGTCCAGAAAGCCTTCGGCGCGTGCGTCAGTGCTCGAGATGCCCGGCTTGTTGTTCTCGCAGTAGACCGTGCCCTTGTCGCCGATGGACTTCGCGAGCGCACGCGCCGCGACGCGGCCGCCTTCGAGGTTGTCCGACGCGATATACGACAGCGGGAAGTCCGCGTCGCCCTTGCCCGTCTGGTACTTGCCGTCGCCGATATACGTATCGACGGTGATCACCTTGATCCCCGCGTCATACGCTTCCTTGAGCGGTCCGATCAGCTGCTGCTTGTCGACCGGCGAGACGAGCAGCACGTCAGGGTGCTTGGCGATCAAGGCCTTGAGGATCGGCACCTGCTCGGTGGTGTTCCACGCCTTCGGGACCTGGAACAACAACTCGACGTTGTCTTCCTTCGCCGCCTTCTCGGCGCCGCGGTGCATGGTGAAGTAAAAGGGATCGGTCACGCCGGGCAGCAACGCCACGACGGGATGCGACGCATCGGCAAGCGCCTGTTGCGCAAAGCCGCAGGCAAGAACTGCAGAAATGACCGCAAGACCACGTGCCACGCACTTCTTCATTGCGTCTTCCTCCAGATGGGCCGGCTTGAGAGCCGAGTTGTGATGCCCATAACAGAACCACCGGATTCGTCTGAGCACAACCCGAGGTTATCCCGACGGAGCGCGCAGATCGCGGCATGAACCGCCCACCAGCAGCGTGGGAGACAGGAAAAACGCGTGGTGCTCGAACGCCCCGCCCTTGGGCCGTCCGACGTCGGCCAGCAGCGAGGCGACCGCCTGGCGCCCGATGGCGTCGATCGGCTGCGCGGCGACCGTCAGCTTTGGACGGATCACGCTGTTGAGTGGAAACTCGTCCATCCCAGCAAGTGAGACGTCGAACGGGCATTGAAAGCCCAGGTCTTCGATCGCCTGAAGCGTGCCGATCATGGCAAAGTTGTTGACCGCGATGAATGCCGATGGCCGTATCGGTCTCAGTAACAGTTCACGCGCTATCGAATAGGCGGTCTCCGCGCGAAAGTCGGTATGCCGGCAGAGATCGGGCGGCACATCGGCGCCGGCGTCCTCCATCGCATCGCGAAACCCTGCGAGCCGCAATTCGGCAGAAGAGATCCCTTCCGGTCCTCCGACAAACGCAATCCGCCGATGGCCGAGGCGCAACAGGTACTCGGTCACCATGCGTCCGGCAAGCCGGCTATCGAGGCCGACAAAGCCGCGCTCGAGCCCCTCGACGTAGCGGTCGATCGTCAGCATCGGCACATCGGTCACGCCTGCCAGCGCGCGCCGGTACGCATCGTCGTGCCCGCAGGGCGACACGATGATGCCGGCCACACGCTGCGCACGCAGGATGTCGAGCAGCTCGAGCTCGCGCGCCGGGTTTTCATCGGAATTGCAGACGATCAGGTTATAGCCGGCCTCAAGCGCCTCACTCTGGATGATCTTCGCAAGCGCTGCGAAAAACGGGTTGGTGATCTCGGACACGATCAGCCCGATGAGGTTCGTGCGTCCAAGTCGCAGACTGCGCGCAATGCTGTTCGGCGAATACCCGATCGCCTCGACGGCTTCCATGACGCGGCGATGCGTCTCGGCCGATACGCGCGACGCGTCGTTGAGCGCGACGGACACCGTCGAGATGGACACGCCGGCCCGTTTGGCGACATCGCGAACAGAAGGCATGGCTGGTTTCGTGCAAGGGGACGTCACCGGTATAGCCCATCGAAACGATTCGTTCAAGTTCTGTCCTGTGGCTGAACCGTATCGGCACCGTTTGCTTGTGACCGAGCACCGGCCTTCGTCGGTGTTGCGCACGGAAATCGCGCTGCATCATTGCTTTGCATCGCTAACGAATGATCAAAACAATGATGAAAACCCGACCTTGCCTCCTGCGATTTCTTGACTATAGTGGGATCGAAACGTTTCGAGCGGCGACGTTCACAGATCTGCTTTCACCGGTCATGTGAAGCGGCGATCCGCGGCGATCACCGTTCACCGGAATCGGTACGGCATTCGTTTATTGGAGGCGCGCGCCAGAGTCATGGGCCACTGTCTCCCGACAACAAAGGAGCAGCCATGAGGAGACGGTTTCTATCGCCGCTGATGCTTTCGCTCGTCCTCGCGGCGGGTGCATCGTTCACCGGTGTGTCGTACGCGCAATCGAACGAGAGCGCGAATCTGCGCCTCATGGCATTCGGCAGCGATGCGCAACTGACCGCGGTCAAGCACGCGATCGCGCGTTTCAACGAGAAATACCCGAACGTCAAGGTCGACGTGTCGATCGATCCGATCTCGAGCGGATGGGGCGACTACGTGACCAAGGTCATGAGCCAGTTCAACGCGCACAACGCTTACGACGTCTACGGCACCGCAATCGAGACGTTCCGTACGTTCGAATCGCGCAAGATGTTTGTCCCGCTCAACGACTACATCAAGAAGAATCCCGGCTTTTCGGACTTCGCGCCGAGCCTGTTCCAGCAGGCCTCCTATCAGGGGCAGACGTATTTCATCCCGATCGGATGGAACAACATCATGATCAACTACAACCGCGCGCTGTTCAAAGCCGCGGGCGTGGACTTCCCCAAGCAAGGCTGGACGTGGAACGATTTCCGCGAGACCGCGAAGAAGCTGACCGTCAAGGATGCGTCGGGCAACGTCAAGCAGTATGGCTATGAGGTGCCGAACCAGTTCTTCTTCGTGCAGCCCTGGTTCTATTCGAATGGCACGTCGATCCTCAACGCCGACTGGACTGCGTCGAACATGCTCGACCCGAAAGTCACGGAGTCGCTGCAGTTCCTGCATGACCTGATCCACGTCGACAAGGTCTCGCCGATCCCGGGCAAGGACATGCTCGACAACCAGTACTTCGCCGGCCAGATCGCGATGATTTCGCGCGGGCACTGGATCATCGAAAACGCGAAGAAGGCCAACCTCGATATGGATGTCGCGATCCCGCCCTCCAAGGTCGATGACACGACGGTGATCGGGTTCGGCGGCTACGGCGTCGCGTCGACGTCACAGCACAAGGAGCTCGCGCAGGCACTGATCACCGAACTGACGAGTGCGGAGACGCAGAAGGAGGAAGGCGAACTCGGCGGCGGCGTGCCCGGGCGCAAGTCCGCGGCCGAATCGCCGGGCTTCCTCAAGTTCCCGCCGAGTGCGGCCCTGTACTACCAGACGCTGCCGCACACGAAACCCGTGCCTTCGCCGGCGAATTTCCAGGAAGTCGAAAAGATCTTTATCCGCTATTACGACGCAATGATGGCCGACGAGATGCCGATCCCGGAGGGCGTCAAGCGCTGTCATGAAGAGTTGCAGGCGTCGTTCAAGCGTCTCGCGGCCCGCAAGCAGTGAGTCTGTGATCCGTCTCCATGAGCACCTATGAACCCCGTCGCCCGCCGGTGTTTCCCGGCGGCGACACGCCCGTGACCAGCGAACGCCTGCGCTCGGACCTGAGCCGTGCGCAGGCACGTGTCGGCTATGCGTTCGTGCTGCCATCGTTCGTGCTGTATCTGGCGTTCGTGCTCGCGCCCGTGCTTGTCACCGTCTATCTGAGCTTTACGCAATACGATCCGATGGCAGGCTCGACGTGGGTCGGCTTCGATAACTATCATCGCTTCCTGACCGACGACCGCTCGCTGCAGATCTTCTGGAATACGCTGCGATTCACGATCTTCGCCGTCTGCGGCAACGTCGGCATCGGCCTGTTGCTTGCGCTCGCGCTCAATCGCGCGATGCCCGCGTTCCTGCTCTATCTGTTTCGCCTGTCGTTCTTTCTGCCCGTCATCATTGCGGCCGCCTTCGTGTCGATCGTCTGGGGCTACTTCTACGGCGACGACCTCGGCATCATCAACTACTACCTGATCCGGCTGGGCTTCGCTCCCGTGCATTGGCTCACATCGAGCCGCACGGCGATGATGTCGATCATCATCATGGACGTCTGGAAAAACACCGGCTTCTTCATGATCATCTTTATCGCGGCGCTTCAAGGCGTGCCGCGCACGATCATGGACGCGGCGATCATGGACGGCGCGCGGTACTGGAGACGCTTCTTCCGCATCGTATTGCCGTATATCTCGCCCGTCGTGTTCTTCAACATTGTCTATGCGTCGATCGGCGCGCTGCAGGTCTACGAGTCGATCGTGATCCTCACGCAGGGTGGCCCGGGCGATTCGACGCGCTCCATGTCGATCCTGATCGTCGAAGAGGCCTTCGGCAGCTTCGAGATCGGCTATGCCGCATCGATCGCCGTGATCATGACGCTCGTGATTCTCGTGATCACCGCGATCCAGCTCGCAGCGTCTCGACGATTTGTCCATCACTGACGGAGCACCACCGATGGCCAGCGCCGCATCGCCCACCCCGTCCGGCCCCGCCCGCAGCCCCGCGCCGTCGCGCCTGCAAACGCGCGCGAGCACGCGATGGATCGACCGGATCATCATCGCGATCATGATCGTGCTCGGCATCGCGATGGTGCTGCCGTTTGCGTGGCTGTTCAGCATGTCGTTCCGGCCGGTTGCCGAGGCATACCGGATGCCGCCGAGCTTCCTGCCACCCAACCTGCACCTGACCAACTACCGCGCGGTGCTCGCTTCGTCGGTGCCGTTTCTCCAGATCTACTGGAATTCCCTCTATATCGCGATCATCGCGACCGCCGGCCAGCTGGTGACGTGTTCCCTTGCCGCATTCGCCTTCGCACGCCTGCAATTCCGCGGACGCGACAGCCTGTTCTTCATCATGCTCGTCGGCATCATGTTTCCGGCGCAGGTGACGATCATTCCTGTGTATCTGGGCTTCGCACAGATCGGTCTGCTCAATCACCCGACCGGCCTCGCGCTCATGTACGTGACCTCGAGCTTCGGCGTATTTCTGGTGCGGCAATTCATGTTGTCGCAGCCCAAGGCACTCGAGGAAGCCGCGCTGATGGACGGGGCCGGTCATCTCAAGATTTTTTTGCGCATCTCGCTGCCGCAGCTCAAACCCGCGCTGTCGGCGCTCGGCATCATCACCTTCACCCAGACGTGGAACTACTACTTCCAGGCCCGCGTGCTGCTTGAGCCGCAGGACGCCATGACGCTTCCCGTCGCCATGGACTTGCTGCGCGGCTATATGAGCGAAGGGAACCTGTCGCTCGTCATGGCCGCGATGAGCATGGCGATCTTGCCCGCCGTGCTCATCTTTCTGCTCGCCCAGCGGCTCGTGATCGAAGGCATGGCGATGAGCGGCATCAAGAACTGAACGCGTATCCCAACCGGAGGACCTCCCGCGATGGCGATGGATCAACCACATCGAACCGATCGAACGGATCAAGCGGATCAAGCGGATCAAGCGGATCGGGCAGCACACGGGCATGCTCACCGTCTCGCCGGCGTCGACGAACGTTTCGTCTTTGCCGGTGCGCGGCGCCGGTATGCCGCATTTCCGCTCGGCGGCATCGGCACCGGCAGTGTTTCATTGACCGCGAGCGGCCGGCTGATCGACTGGAGCATCCGGAACAAGCCCGATATTCACCAGTTCAATGGCTATAGCCACTTCGCGATCAAGGCCGAGCGCGACGGCGTGCTGCTTGATGCACGCGTGCTCAACGGTCCCTACGACGCCAACCCGACCGGCTCGCCGGCCACGCGCAAGTTCGACGGATTCGGCTTTGGCGCGAACCGTGACACGCTCGCCGGTGTACCGCATTTCGACGACGCGACGATGATCGGCCGCTTTCCCGTCGCTGAAGTCCTGTTCGACGACGCACGGTTTCCGGGAAGCGTGGCCCTGACCGCCATGAGCCCGTTCATCCCGCACGACGAACGCAATTCGTCGATGCCGGTCGCCCTGTTCGCGATCGAGGTCGTCAATACCACGGCGGCGGCGATCGACTATACGATCGGCGGCACGCTGGGCAATCTCGGCTGCGATAGCGGCGTCCATCGCTTCGTCCAGACCGAGGGCCTCAGCGCTCTTCACCTCGAATCCGCCGACATTGAGCGTCCGCCTGAGCAGCGCGGCGATCTCGCGATCGTGACAGATGCGGAGCACGTCGAACACGTCGACTATCACTTTCGCGGCCAGTGGTTCGACAGCCTGAGCCTCTATTGGCGCGAGTTTGCGAGCGCGGGGCCGCTGCGCGAGCGTCACTACGACGCGCCGCGGGCAAGCCGCAACATGTTCAACCAGCCCGAGCACGGCACGCTCGCGGCACGCGTTCGTGTCGAACCCGGCGAGCGGCGTACGGTGCGCTTCGCGATCAGCTGGAACTACCCGCTCGGGAGCATCTACTGGTTCAATCGACACGGTCCCGGCAGCCCGTTCTATGACGGCGTCGCACCGACGTGGAAGAACTACTACGCGACGCAATGGGCCGATGCACTCGCGACGGGTACCGACGCATTGCGCCGCTGGAGCGATCTCGAATCGCGCACGCTCGCGTTCCGCGATGCCCTGTTCGAATCGTCGCTGCCTGCCGAGATTGTCGACGCCGTCTCCTGCACGCTGGGCCTGCTGCGTTCAGCGACCGTGATCCGGCTCGAAGGCGGTGAACTCTGGGGATGGGAAGGCCAGCACGAACATGACGGCTCGTGCGAAGGAAGCTGCACCCACGTCTGGAACTACCAGCAGGCACTCCCGTGGCTGTTTCCCGCGCTCGAGCGCACGTTGCGTGAGACAGAGTTCCGTTACAACCAGCTGCCCAATGGCGGCCTGACCTTCCGTCAGCGCCTGCCGCTCGGTTCGGGTTTTGACGTGATCGGCCCCTGCGCCGACGGTCATTTCGGCGCCGTCATCAAGGCGTATCGCGAGTGGAAGAACGTCGGCGACGATCGCTGGCTGGCCGCGCAATGGCCGGCGATACGGCGCGCGCTCGACTACGCGTGGTCACCCGACAACCCGGACCAATGGGATCCGCAGCGCACGGGCGTGTTGTGGGGTCGTCAGCACCATACGCTCGACATGGAGCTGTTCGGCCCGAACTCGTGGTTGACGGGGTTCTACCTGGCTGCACTCAGAGCGGCGGCCGAAATGGCAACGGCCATGAACGAGCCCGAGTTTGCGCGCGAACTCGCTCATATGGCCGACAACGGCCGCGAGTTCGTCGACTGCGAATTGTTCAACGGCCGATGGTTCCAGCAGAAGCTCGATCTTCACGACCGCTCACGGATCGAACCCTTCGGCGGCGAACGTGCGGCAGGCGTGCTTGCCGACAGCTTCATGCAGGCGTACTGGTCCGACGAATATCGCGAGATCAAATACCAGATCGGCGACGGCTGCCTGACCGACCAGTTGCTCGGGCAATGGCACGCCGATCTCGCGGGACTCGGCGACCTGTTCGAGCCCGACCATATTCACGCGGCGCTCAAGGCGATCTATCACGAGAATTTCCGGCCGACGTTGCGCGATCACTTCAACCCGTGCCGCGTCTACGCGTATGAAAACGAGGCCGGCCTGCTGCTCGCGACCTGGCCCGAAGGCAGCCACAAGCCCGCCGTGCCCGTGCCCTATGCGGAGGAAGTCTGGACGGGCCTCGAATACATGATGGGCTCGCATCTGATCAAGCGCGGCCTCGTCGACGAAGGGCTCACGATCGTGCGCGCCGCGCGGGCGCGGCACGACGGTTCGAATCGCAATCCGTGGAACGACATCGAATGCGGCAGCTACTACGCGCGATCGCTGTCGAGCTATGCACTGCTCAACGCCTACACGGGGCTCAGCTTCGACGCCCGCAGGGATCACATCGGCTTCGCGCCGGCGCGCGACGCACACGGCGTGTTTCCGTGGTCCGCGGGCACCGGCTGGGGCACGGTCGGCGTGGGCCCCGACGGCGTGGATATTGCTGTGCTCGGAGGTGAGCTGCGTGTGGCGACGGTGTCACTCGACACGGCGGTGAGTCATGAATGGCACATGACCGGCGGCTCGCGCGTGCTCGCTGCCGGCGAGCGGCTTACGCTCTCGAACGCCGACGCTCAGCCGGTTCGTCGCGCCCCGCGCGACGCGACGTACACCTTCGAGACCGTTTCGGAGATCGACGATGGCAAGGCTTGAACTCAAGGGCGTGCGCAAAAGCTTCGGCGGCGCGGCGGTGATTCACGGGATCGATCTCGCCATCGACGACGGATCGTTCACGGTGTTTGTCGGACCCTCGGGGTGTGGAAAATCGACACTGCTGCGCATGATTGCCGGTCTTGAAGAGGTGAGCGGCGGCGAGATTCATATCGACGGCACGCGCTGCGATCATCTGCTGCCGTCCGCGCGCGGCATGGCCATGGTGTTTCAGTCGTATGCGCTCTACCCGCACATGAGCATCTACGAGAACCTGCGCTTCGGCCTCGTCTGCCAGAAAACCCCGAAAAACGAGGTGAAGCCGCGTATCGAGCGCGCCGCCGAGATTCTCCAGATCACGCACCTGCTCGATCGCAAGCCTGCACAACTCTCAGGCGGACAGAGCCAGCGCGTCGCGATCGGCCGTGCGATCGTCAAGGAGCCGAAGGCCTTCCTGTTCGACGAGCCGCTGTCCAACCTCGATGCAGAACTCCGCGTGAAGATGCGTGGTGAGATCGTTGCACTGCATCGGCGGCTGGGCTCGACGATGGTCTATGTGACGCACGACCAGGTCGAAGCGATGACGATGGCCGACACGATCGTGGTGCTTCGCAACGGTCGCATCGAACAGGCCGGCACGCCGGCCGAACTCTATGCGAAGCCGATCAATCAGTTTGTCGCGGGTTTTATCGGTTCCCCGCAGATGAACATGCTGCCGGCGCTCGGGCTTCAGTCGGGTGAAGGCCGTTTCTCGGTGTCGGCCGACGGCGGCCGGTTCAGGCTGCAGTTGCCACGCCTTGCCGATGCGACGACGGGCGATCTGCGCTGCACGCTCGGCATTCGCCCCGAGCACCTCGAATTGTCGGAACGCGGCGCCTTGCGCATCAAGGTCACCGCACGCGAATTCCTGGGGTCCGAGACCATCGTCGCCGGCGCGCTCGAATCGGGAGAGCCGTTGCGCGCGTCGTTGCGTGGCGCACTCGATGTGCGACTCGGCGACACCCTGGCGTTCGACGCTGACCCTGCGCATATCCATGTGTTCGATCAGGACGGCCTGGCGCTCGAGATTGCCGAGCCGCTCGCCATACCGACCGCGGCCCGGCGAGTTTGACCGCAAGAGCCCGAGTGTTCGCATCGGACGGTATTTCTATACTGACCTGAACGAACGCAATGAGGCAGAAGCATGAGCGACACCACACAGGCAGTGCTATTCGATGCCGGGACGCGCGCGCAAGGTGACGTCTACCGTCCCGGGCAGGTACGGACCCACGACTCGCCAACGCCGACCGCCCGGCGAATCGATACGCTCGACTGGGCACGTATCGAAAGCGAACTCGACGCCTTCGGGAACGCGGTGATTCCCGGCCTGCTCGACGCACCGGACTGCGATGCGCTTGCTGCAGGCTACGACGACAGCGAGACCGGGAGCGACACCTATCGCAGCCGCGTCGTGATGGCACGCCACGGATTCGGGCGAGGCGAGTATCGCTACTACGCCTACCCGCTTCCCGACGTCGTGCAGACCTTGCGCGAGCGCCTCTATCCTCACCTGGTCCCGGTCGCGAACCGCTGGAACGAGGCGATGCGCATCGATATCCGCTACCCGTCGGATCACGCGGCGTTTCTTGAACGATGCCATGCCGCCTCGCAGGTCAGGCCGACACCGCTGATCCTTCAATACGGCCCCGGCGACTACAACTGCCTGCATCAGGATCTCTATGGCGAACATGTGTTCCCGATCCAGGTTGCCATCTTGCTGTCGTCACCCGGGACCGACTTTGAAGGCGGCGAATTTGTGATGACCGAGCAGCGCCCCCGCATGCAATCACGGCCCGAGGTCGTGCCTTTGCGCAAAGGCGATGCGGTCGCTTTCGCCGTCAGTCATCGCCCCGTGCAGGGTGCGCGCGGTGTCTACCGTGTCAATCTGCGGCATGGCGTCAGCCGTCTGCGTTCCGGTCATCGGCACACATTGGGCGTGATTTTCCACGACGCGCTTTAACGAAACCGCTGCGCGCCGCGCTCCTCCCGCCGTGCCCTCGTGCCATTGCGCCGACACCGCGACACAGCGACACACCAACGCACCGACGCATTGACGGCCCGGGCCGCAGGGGCTACGACCCGTCGCGCACCACACGCATCTCGCGTGCGCGCAACCGCTCCATCTCTCGCCTGACCGCGACCTCCGCGTCGCGGCTGCCCCTGACTTCGAGTGCCTGGCACAACAAACGCAGGAACGGCCGCACGTCCGCCGCACCGAACTGTGCCTCGAAATCACTGACGACCCGTCGGACGCGCGGGCCGATATCCGCCGTGTGAAGCGTGCTTTCGAGGTGCGCCGCCTGGCGTGCAACTTCAAGGCTATAGGTCACCCGGCACCGGTAGCGCCTTGAGCCCGGCTTCTGTTCAGGTTCCGGCATCACGATGCACCTCCCGTTTTGTCGGGGCAGCATTGTGCGGGCGCGAGCGGATCGACCATCTGCTGATCGATCGCGACATAGACCGTCTCTTCGAGCACGTTCCAGTGAGCGCCATGGCGATAGGCGCCGGCCGTCGCGTGCCAGCACGCGGCGGTCTCGGTATCTCCGGCTTTGTAGGCAGCCAATGCGACGAGTCCCCACGGATAGTCGTGCGTGGGCATCGAGAGCCAGGTACGGCAGTTCTCGCGCATCCACTTCCGATACGTCGCTGCGCGGTTCTGTCCTGGCACCGGCATATCGGACATCAGGGGAAACAGCTGGGCGACGCGCGTCGGATAGAAGTCACTGTCGTTCACGACCTGCGTGCTCGCACGAAAGCCGCGATCGGGGCTCCAGAACGTCGTGAGGATTGCGCGACCGAGGGCATCGGCATCGGCTTTCGCCTGCTTCGCGCCCGCCTCGTCGTGCTCATTGGCGCGATACTCGGCCAGCGTGCGCAACGCGCTGTAGATCTCGACGTTATCCATCAGCAGCGCGACGGGCAATGTCCTCGATATCTGATAAACCCCCGTACGCGGATCGCGCAAGGTCGTCAGATAGCGATGCGACTTTTCGATGCTGTCGCGCCATCGCGGCGGCATTTCCCCGGCCGGCGCCGAACGGAGCAACAGTTCGATCCAGACCGCCATCATGGCATCGTCGGCGTCCGCCTCCTTGCACCGCGAATATTGGCCGGCTTTAATGCAATAACGGTCGAACCGGCCATCGGGATGCTGATACGCGAGCAACCAATGAATCCACGCCTGGGTCGTCGCGCGCGCGTCGACATTCAGATATGCGGCGGAGAGCAAGGCTTTGCTCGAGAAATACGGATCGATCACGTCGCCGTTGATCAGCACGGTGATCGCGCCGTCGGGACGCTGGTACAGACCGTTGAGATCGAGCGGTCTTGCCCGGGTATTCAGAATGCCTCCCTCCGCGCTTGTCTGCGCACTCGTGGGTGCGCTTGCAAGCAGGCATGCCAGGCCGACCGCGAAAACCCACCGCTGCGAAAAGCGGGTCATCGGAACCTCCCTCGCCCATAGGGCCATGGCTCGCGCCGCGACCGCCCCCGCGCGACTGCGCACACGGAGGACGGCGCCACGCGGGCGCCAGTGCGGCCCGCGCGCCGACCGGCAGGGCAGCGCGCGGGACCCGAGCGGTTACTGCACCTTCGCGCTCGTGAAGTTGAGGCTCGTCCCTGATTTCGCGGTGACGAGCCAGTACGTCGCGTCTGTCGTCGTGACGGTGCCGGAGCCTTTGGTGATCGCCGGCTGCGCGAACGAGGTCTTCGGCAACTGCCACGTCATATCGGTCAGGTCCGTCGGATGCGTCGCGGCGAACGACCAGCCCGTGCCCGTATCCGTCGCCTGCCATGTGACTGACAGACGGCGTTTATCGAACGTCGCGATGGTGTTCATCGTGTACCAGCGGAACTGGCCTGCCTTGATCAGCGTATTGGCCTGCGTGAAGATCGACGAGAGCACCGTCGGATAGTCGACCGCGCCAAGCGGATGCATATAGATCAGCCGGCTTGTCCGATAGTTGACGGTGAAATTCATCAGGGCCGTGTACCAGTTGGTGACATCCGCTGTGGCCACGTGGTTGTCTTCGAACTCTTCGAACGTCGCATTCACACCGAACGGCATCACCGGGAACGCCCAGATGTTGGTGTTCAACATCGAGCCGTTGCGATAAGCACGCGTCGGCGCCATGCCGGTATGCCCGGTGAAGTAGTAGCCGACGACACCATTGTTTTCGAGCCAGGTGACCGACCATGTAGGCGTGTTCCCCTCCGGCGCCGCATATTCGACGCTGGGCTTGTGCGTCGCGGCGACGATGGCCTGCTGGTTGAGCACCAGATATTGCGTAAAGGTGCTCGCATTGGTTTCACTTGCGTTGGCGCCCCAGTAGTCATGGATCCATCCGCCATGACTGCCGATGTTGTGCCCCTTCGACAAGAGATAGGTCACGAGCGATTTGGCGGTGGTGTTGTTCGCCAGATTGACGCCGAGGCCATCACCGAAGTTGACCTGGTCAGGACCCGCGGTGATCACGACCGAGAACGGGCCGTTGTTGAAGATGCCCTGGTTCTTGAGCTGCACTGCGGGTGCGATTTCGTCGCCGGCGCAGAAGTGCCAGTTCAGCACCATGCCGGCTTGCGCCTTCGGCAGGAGCGACAGGGTCGGCATGCCGAGCAGATTCACGCCGAGATAGTGCAGAAAGCCGTGCATCAACATCCCGTCGGTCTGCCCCTCGAGGTAAGCGAGCGGCGTATTGACGAACAGCACGCCGCCGTTGCCGTACGTGTTGTAGCCGGCCACGAGCCCGAAGTTCGGCGAGGTCAGGATCGGCGTGCCCGTGTAAGTGCCTTGCGTCACGAAGCTCGGGTACGTCAGGAAGCCATACACGTAGCCCGAAATGCCTTCGAGCACATCGGTGGTCGTCACCGCAGCCGTCGTAGCGGCGAGCGATGAGACCTGCGCGGCCGCGCGCGACTTGCCGAGACTGCCCGTCGTACCCACGGTGGCGGCGTTATACGAACCCGCCTTGACCTGTGCACCGGTGGCCGTGCCCATGACCTTCGGTGTCGCCTTGGACAGCAGGCCGCTGCCCGCACCCGGCGTCTTGTAGTTGAAGTACACGTTGTGGTTGTAGTTCCTGAGGCCGCCCGGGTTGGATGGACTTGCCGGCAGGTAGAGCACCTGCTTGGCCTTGGCCGCCGGTTGCACTGCAGCCGAGCTGATATTCGCCGTCGCGGTCATCGCAGTGGCCGTCGTCGTCGCGGGCGTCGCGGCCGGCGTCGAGGTGGTGGTCCACGTCATCGATTTGCCCGGCGGCACCTGCAGCGTGCGCAAGGTGCTGCCCATGCCCGTAACGGGCCCCAGGCCGATCGTGCCGTCGCGCAGCTGATCGTAGAGCACGTAGTCGACCCCGACGATCGAACTGAAGCGCGACTTCGGCACCGGATAGAAGCCCGTCGACGTCAGCGCGCCGAAGTCATAGACGAGCATCGCCTTGCCGCCATTGAGCACATAGTTCTGGATCGCCGTCACGAGCGTGTCGTCGGCGTTCACGTGAACCTGGTCCGGCAGGATCAGACCCGGATACTGCTGCAGCGCAGACCCGGCCTGCATGAACTGCGTATCGCTCATGACCGTGAGCTGCAACCCCTCCTCCTGTGCCGCATCGAGCCACGCCGACACACGTGGATCAGGCAAGGTGAAGTTGTCGGGAATCAGCAGGATCAGCGAATTGTTGGTCGCCCACGCCGGTGATTGCGCAAGCCCGAAGGTAATGACAAGGGTAGCCAGCGCCGCCCCGATAAGACGCCTGAATGTAGCCCACATGCTCATGCTCCCGATGAACAGCATGCCCGATGCACAGGGCCCGCGACGGTGATTGGCATTCCGATCGCAAGCCTTCTTCCCCGTGTTGCTGCGACATCCTTTTGGAGGCAGTTCAGAAAGTCAGCGCGCCCCTCCAGCTCGCGCAATACGCGTAGACGGTAACGAGAAGCCCGACAATCAACGGCACGCCGAGCACGAAATAGCAGAACGGCATGAACAACATCGATCCGTGGTGGATCACGATGATGTGAAGCAGCATGACGAACGGCACCGCGATCACGAGATAGCCGAGCGTCAACGCTGTCGCGAGCGCCTTTTGCGCAAGGCTGAAATCGAGCGGGTAATAGAACATCGCCATGACCGCCGGTGTCGAAACAATGGCGCCGACCAGCAGCACGAACAGATCGCGCAGATGCAGGCGCGGGTTGTAAGGGAAGCTGCCCGGCGCAAGCCAGAAATACGCACACACCGCGAGTTGCGTCGCGCACGCAACTCGCAGCAGGTAGGCGAGCGGCAGCCAGCGGTCCTTGCGGAAATAACTCGCCCACAGACCGGCGGCGCAGATGACCGAAGTCAGTGCGAGCAGCCACGGCCCCGGTTCGCGCGGCGCGACGTTCGCGCTGAGCAGCGTCATGTGAAACCCCGCGCCGCGATAGTCGATACGCTCGAGCCGCAGCCCGTCGCCGAGAAAACCGATCGCGCGCGACAGCAGTCCGTCCCAGTACGCATGCGCGACGGGATGGACCGTGAACGTCAGCACGTAAAACAGCGGCATCAGCACGAAGACGGACACCGCCCACTGGCGCGGTCCGTCCTGCGTTCGCAATGCGCGATTGCGATGCCATGCCTGTCTTTCGTCGGCGAGCTTCATCGCAAGACCACCCTCAGAATTGATACAGCGCACTGACCTCGCCGCCGTACCGGTTGTAAAACGGGTTGTGGTAGTACTCGAACTGCAGCTGCGTGCTCCACTTGCGCGTGAACCAGTACCGCCAGCGCACGCTGGCTTCCTTGCTGTCGAAGTCGACCAGCTGGTTCGCGATGCCCACCGATTGGTACGCCTCTCTCCCATATCCCCCGCGCACTGCGATGAGGCTCTTGCCCACCTCTCCGTATGTCACTGCCGCGTAATAGGCGGGCGCCTTGATCGACCCCGGCGAATCGATGTCGTAGTTCCACCCAGCTTCGAGAATCCATTGCGGTACCACGTACCAGATAAGACCCACGTGATAGAGCTGGTCTTTATGGTCAGAGCGATTCCACGCATAACCCGCGCCGACCGACAGCACGAGGCTTCGCTGCGGCAGAAGCTTGCGGTTGATCGATACGTCGAAGCGCGCACTCGGCAGAATCGTGCCGGCCGTCGTGCCCGAAAACCCCACGGCGCCATACCAGTCCGCGTCGAAATCGGTGATGTAGTTGATCGAGCCGAACGTGGTGCGCTCGCCGAAGCGCTGCAGTTCGGCGACTTCTCCAAGAAAGGTCGAATTGCCTTCATGATGCAGTCCGCGCAAATGAAATCCGTACCAGTCGCCGTAACCATTCGTCACACTCGCACCTGATATGGCGAACGCGACCTCCGAGCCCAGCGTTTCGTCCGACGCGGCCTTGAGCGTCTGAATGTCGCTGAGCGGCCGATCCGTCGTCTCCGACGGCGTCATGTCCGCGAGCGCAGCCGGATCCGCCCCACTCGACAGGTTGGCCGGCAGCGCCTGAGCGCGCACGTCGGGGACTCCGACGCGCATCAGGGACAGCACCGTCACGATGGCGACAATCGCCGCACCGGGCGTGACTGTCGTGCGTGGTGGTCTCATGGGGCCGCTCCGGACACAAGCTTTCGATGGATGGGGCACGCACACTCACACTCACTGACAAGACTCCGAAAACCGACCGCTTTTTTCCGCTACCAGCTCGCCGTGCACCGACGCACCCTCCTGCACGACGATCTCCTGCGCGCTGGCCGTCACCGCCTGGCCGCGACGCCCGATCGATGCGCGTCGCACGTGCAGCGCACGGCCCGCCGACAGCACCCCTTCGATCCCGCTCATTTCGCGCAGCACGATGTCGCGGTGCGCGAAGACGGCGCCCTGTATGACCGCATGGCGGGCAAGCTCCACCGTGTGCGCGCGCACGTTGCCGCGCAGCACACTGGCCTCGCCGAGATAGAACGCGCCGTCGACCACGAGATCCGCTTCACATTCGGTGTGGCCGGGCATCTCGAGATCGCCGCGCACACGAAACCGCGTGTCACCGAACCGATGCCGCCGGTCGTGCACGAAGTCCGTCATCGGCCGATGCGTGCGATGCGTGTCGTCGACGGACCGGCGGGCTTCCGCGTCGAGCGCGCCGGCCACCGAGCTTCCGGTGCCCGTGCTTCCCGTTCCGATCCCGAGGGTGATCGGCTGCCCGCCGAGCCGCGTGAACCGGCACTCTCCACGCAGCCGCAGCGTATGCGCGGAGACCGTGCCCGCGAGATCGGCATCGCATGCGTCGACGCGGGGTGCGTAAGCGAAGTTCGCCAACCGCGAGCCCGCGCGGAAGCGAATGGACCGCTCCGCGAATACGTAGGTCGCCTGGGCTTCGCGACCGATCGAGATCGACTGCGTCGCATACAGCACACGCGCTTCGGAGCGCCCTCGTTCGAGCGCGATGCGTTCTTCGATATGGAGCGTCGACTGATCGGCGTCGTGTGCGTGCGAATCGAGCGCGCGCAAGTGGACGGCCTCACGCAAGAGCGTGATCCAGCGCACCGCCAGCGCTCGCGCATCTTCAAACGCGGCTTCGGGTATGGGCAGCGCGGCGACGTCGCTCGGCTTGCGCCACTCGAATGCGAGTGGAACAAACGGAATGCCCAGCACGAGCAGCACGGCGCAGAGCAGGATCAGGGAGGCCATGAGCTACTCCCCCGCCGGGAACGACACGGCGACCGGCACGGCACCGGCCGGACCCGACGCCATCGGAGGCAGACCGCCCGGCGTCGACGCGGTCAGCACATCGACCATCGCCACGGCCAGTTCGCCCGGGCCACTCCCCGGGATCCCCGTTCCGAGCCCCGCCGCGACACCCGCCGGCGAGCCAGCCGTCGCGGCAAATCCGGGAACGGTGGCCGCGGGCCGACGAAACCGTTCGGTCTTGTCCCACTTCAGCTCGCGCTTGAAGAGCGCATCGAGCACGAGCCCCGAGAGCGCATGGGTCACCGAGGCGATCGTGACGCAGAAGCCGATCGCGTTGAGCGGCATCATGCGCAACCGTCGCGCGTGACCATCGAGGCGCGCCGCCACGACGATTTCAAAGAACACGCCGAAGTTGCCGAACGCGCTGAGCGCGAACAACGCGACGAGCGTCAGCACAAGCTCGAGCACAATCGGCGCAGTCACGTTGATGAAATAGAGCAACGCCGCGACAACCCAGGCCAGCGCGAGCAGCGCAGGCATCAGGTACACGCCGAGCAGCAACATGCCGTCGAGCCGGCATCCCGGGTGCAACGACCGATCGCGCAACAGGGGGACCGTGCAACTCAGCATGGTCTGGTTATGGCCCTTGGCCCAGCGGGTCAGCTGGCGCTTGCGGGTCGGCCAGCGTTCGGGGACTTCTTCATAGCATTCGGCGTAGTTCAGATACGCAGTGCGCCATCCTTTCAGCAACAACCGATACGTCATGTCGGTGTCTTCGGCGAGCGTATCGTCGCGCCACCCGCCCGCCTCATCGAGCGCGCTCTTGCGCAGGCCGCCGACCGTCCCGCCGTATTGCGGCACGAGCGACATCGCCATGCGGGCTTGCTGATTGACCTGATAGCCGCCCGCGCGCTCGAGATCGAGCAAGCGCGTGAGCAGATTGCGGCCGGCGTTTTGCGGCACGACACGTCCCATGACCGCGCCGACCTCCGGATCGAAGAACGGTGCGACCAGCTCCTTGAGCAGGCTGGGACGCGGCAGATAGTCCGCATCGAAGACGATCATGATGTCGGTCCGGATGTCATGGAGCGCATCCTTGAGCGCGGCGGCCTTGCCCGGCTTGCCCGTCGTCCGGTGAAACGGGCGGATCAGCGTCGGCGCTGTCTCGGTGATCGCGTCGACGATCTCGCGCGTGCGATCGGTCGAGCGGTCGTTGACCGGCACGATCGTGAGACGGTCGTGCGGATACGTCGTACGCAGCAAGGCCTGCAGACAGTCTGCGACGACGGCCTCCTCGTTATGCGCGGCGACGAACACCGTCAGCATCGGCCACTGCGCATCGATGATCGAGCGGTAAGGCGCGCGCTGCGGCAGGAACAGACGAGAGATCGCGAACACGTAGTGACGCGTCGAGTACGCGGCAATCAGCGCGACGAAGACGCCGATAAAACCGAGCAATGCGCCGACGACAATCCCCCCTGCCCCGGACGGGGCCTGGAAGTGCGCGACGGACGCCGCGGCGTTCGGCAATTCGAATGACGGATCGCAGAAGAGCGGATCGGGCAAGGCTACTGCGCCGTCTGCGCACAGCAGCCCGCCGAGTGCCGCCACGCAAATCCAGGGCAAAGAGCGGCCCTGGACGCGCCTCGCGATTGAACGCAGTGCGTCCACGTCTTATTCCTCCCGGTTTGCGCACGCGGGGTGTGTCGCTGCGCCAGTTACAGACCGCTTCGGTCAGCAATGGCCACATCGACGCGTGCACCGCCGACCCAAATGCAAGAGCCGGACCACAGCTGTCGCAGCGCGACGCTCGCAAGTGGGCGCGATGGCCCGACAAGGCGCTGCCGGGTATGTCCGGGGGATGACGGGTCAGGGACGGGGGGAGGCAACGTATGCGCCGTGCTTTTTCGTTTCGCGGAAGAAACGAAATTCCGGACGCACATTGACCGCAACAGGCCGCAAGTTTTACGGCTAAGCACTGCGCGTAAATCGTTAGCGCGCGATCGGGGGAAAATCCCCTCAGTTGCGATTATTACCGAATATAACGAAAGCGATTAGTAAGTAGAGCAGACCAATTGCATTCCGAAAATCTAGGCGGTCGCTTAAAAAGAAATCCTTTCGACGTTAGCAAACCCTTTGGGTAAACCGTTTCGCTTGCGTTACCCAAAGCGCGTCATTTGTTCGTCATTGAGAGCGCTTGCAGAAATGCGCGAGCAAGGATCTTCGCTTTCGCAGCGTGTTGGAGTGATAGCTACCGCACACAACAAATCCACGCGTCGGCTTTCAGCCGTGTAACGAAAAAACGGGTGCATGCGTGACTCGTTTCAAACACCGTCCCAGACGCATCCCGCCAACGCACGCGCCATCGCCCCAGTGCGCATCAAAACTGCATGACGAATCGATGACTGCGAAGCCGATCTTCTCAATGGTTCGGATATTGCAAGGCAAGGCCGCTTGTTGAACTCCGCCCACCCGCGCGAGGCCCGGTATCGGCGATGGCCTGGCCGTGCGCAATCGACGAGGATCTCATGAAGCGAATCCTGACTGTTTTCGGCACACGGCCTGAAGCCATCAAGATGGCGCCGCTCGTACGCGCACTCAGCTACCACCCCGGCGTCGAGTCGAAGGTGTGTGTGACGGCTCAGCACCGGCAGATGCTCGATCAGGTCCTCAGCCTGTTCGAAATCGAGCCCGACTTCGACCTCGACGTCATGCGCAAGAACCAGACGCTGACCGATCTGACCTCCGGCATCCTTCAGGGTATCAACGCGGTCTACGAGGAATGGCAGCCCGATACCGTGCTCGTGCACGGCGACACGACAACGACGCTGGCCGCGAGTCTGGCCGCCTTTTATCGCTATATCCCGCTCGGGCATGTCGAGGCCGGGCTGCGCACTGGAAACATCCGCGCGCCCTGGCCAGAAGAGCTCAACCGGCGCGTGACCGATGCGGTCGCCTCGTGGCACTTCGCGCCGACCGAACAGGCGAAACACAATCTGTTCAGTGAAGGCGTGCCGCCGGCCGGCGTGGTGATGACCGGCAACACCGTGATCGACGCGCTGCTGCAGGTCAAGCGCAAGCTCGACGCCGACCCGGTGCTGAGCGCGAGCATCGCGTCGCGCTATCCATTTCTCGATTCGACGCGCCGCCTGATCCTGGTCACCGGGCATCGACGCGAAAACTTCGGCGAGCCGTTCAAGGAGATCTGTCACGCCCTGCGCGATATCGCCACCCGCTACGACGACGTACAGCTCGTGTACCCCGTGCACCTGAACCCCAACGTGCAGGGACCCGTCAACGCGATTCTCGACGGCATCGGCAATGTGCATCTCATCGCACCGCAAGACTATCTGCCCTTCGTGTACCTGATGTCGCGCGCCTATCTGATCATCACCGACTCGGGCGGCATCCAGGAAGAAGCGCCGGCGCTCGGCAAGCCGGTGCTCGTCATGCGCGATACGACCGAGCGGCCCGAAGCCGTGCAGGCAGGTACCGCGCGACTCGTCGGGACGCGCGCGGATCGGATCATCGCCGAAGTCGGTGCCCTGCTCGACAGCCCGAACGCGTATCACGCGATGGCGCACGCGAACAACCCGTATGGCGACGGCCATGCGAGCGAGAAGATCATTGAGGCTCTGCTCGGCGAACCCGCCGCGTCACGTGAAGTACAGGACGAACCGTGGATGCCGGTCACGTTCCGCAGCGCGGTCACGGCGGGGTTGAACGCATTGCGATCAAACTAGCGCCGCCGATCACGCAGCGATGTCAGACAGCGCGATCCCGGCGCCGGAATAGCGGCGTCGGGTCGCCAACCATGCCCTGATAGCGGACCGTCAATTCACTGAAGCCCTTGATGGCGTCGTCGATATTCTTGTCGGCGCGCACGCAGAACGCATCGAATCCGCACCGGCGCATGTACTCGAGCTGATCCCTGAGCACATCGCCGATCGCGCGCAGTTCACCGCGATACCCATAGCGCGTACGCAACATCACGGCGATGCTCAGGCCGCGGCCATCACGAAAGCTCGGAAAATCGATTGCGATGACCGGCGCGTCGAGCAGGTGCTCTGCCCATGCTTCGAAATCGGCCTCGGGCGCAATCCATGCGCCTGCATGTCGCAAGGCATCGGCGTGGATATCGCGCATGGACAGATACACATCGACGGGAAGTAGGGTCCGCTCAACGGCAGACGCACCGACCTCGACCAGCGCCGTCGCCGCTTCAACGTCGCGCACGATGCGCCATGTGTCGTTCACGACGCAGGGGCGGCCCTCTTCGAGCCGAATGATTCTCGGCGATGACGCATATCGTTGATCAACCTCGTCCGCGACGGCGTGCGGAGTGGTGTCACTGGTCTGCATACACATGCTCCTTGAACGGCGCAACGCCCAGGCGACGTACCGCTTCGATAAACGCCTCGCCGTCGTGGCGGCGTGCACGATAGACATCGACGATCCGTTCGACGACGCCTGGCATCTGCTCAGCCTTGAACGACGGACCGATGACGGTGCCAATCGACGCATCGTGACCTTGCTCGCCACCGAGCGTCACCTGGTACCACTCCTCACCGTTCTTGTCGACGCCGAGCACGCCGATATTGCCCATGTGATGGTGCCCGCATGCATTGATGCAGCCCGAGATATTGAGCGACATCTCGCCGAGGTCGTGAACGAAGTCGAGGTCGTCGAAACGCTGCTGGATGGCCTGCGCAATCGGGATCGACTTCGCATTCGCGAGCGAGCAATAGTCGCCGCCCGGGCACGCGATGACGTCAGTCAGCAAACCGACATTGGGCGTGGCGAGATGCGTCGCATCGAGCGTGCTCCACAGGACGAACAGGTCGCGAACCGGCACATCGGGAAGGATGAGGTTCTGCTCATGGGCGACGCGGATCTCGCCAAAGCCGAACGCATCGGCGCAGTCGGCCACCTGCTCCATCTGTGCCGCCGTCACGTCGCCCGGCGGCGCGGCCACACCCGGCTTGGTCGATACGATGACCGACGCATAGCCGTTGACCTTGTGCGGATGCACGTTGCGCCTGAGCCAGCGCGCGAAACGCGGATGCTCGCTCGCACGCTGCATGATCGTCGGATCGTCGATCGCACCGGGCGCGTACGCGGGCGCGGCGAAGTGGGTACGCACGCGCTCGTACTCATCCTCGGTCAGCGTCGCAGGACCCTCCTTCAGATGCGCCCACTCCTGCTCGACTTCTTCGGCAAATCGCTCGACGCCGAGTTCGCGCACGAGGATCTTGATGCGCGCCTTGTACTTGTTGTCGCGGCGGCCATAGCGGTTATACACGCGCAACAGGGCTTCGAGATAGGTCAGCATGTGCTGCCACGGCAACGCATCACGAACCAATGAACTCAGGATCGGCGTACGCCCGAGCCCGCCGCCCGCATGCACACGCAGCAGGCGCTCACCGTCGGGCCCCTCATACACATACAGACCCACGTCGTGCATGCGCACCGCCGCGCGATCTTCTCGCGATGACGACAATGCAATCTTGAACTTGCGCGGCAGATACGCGAACTCGGCGTTGAGCGTCGACCATTGCCTGAGGATCTCGGCGAGCGGTCGCGGATCAAGCCATTCATCGGCCGCCACGCCGGCGAATTGCTCGGTCGTGATATTGCGCACGCAATTGCCCGATGTCTGGATCGCATGCATATTGACGGTGGCAAGCTCCGCGAGGATAGCGGGCGTGTCCTCGAGCCGGATCCAGTTGAACTGGATATTCTGGCGCGTCGTGAAGTGGCCGTAGTCCCGGTCGTAGCGGCGAGAGATCTCGGCGAGCTTGCGCAACTGCGCCGACGACAAGGTGCCGTAGGGAATCGCGACACGCAGCATATAGGCGTGCTTCTGCAGATACAGCCCGTTTTGCAGGCGGAGCGGCAAAAACTCTTCTTCGCTCAACTCGCCCGACAGACGTCGGGCGACCTGATCGCGAAACTGCTCGACGCGTTCGGCGACAAGCGTTCGGTCTAATTCGTCGTATTGGTACATGGCGGCAGCACAGTCGTGGGTCCGACACGCTGCGCCACGGCGCGTTGCATGAGTGAATGCGCGAGCGAGTGCGCAAGTCGATGCGCCGGTCAGCGCACGGGTCCATCCGCTGAACCATGCGCTGAACGATGCGCGCCGTGCTGGCCGCAGGGATGTCGGAACGATTTCGTGCGTTATTGTGATTCGCCGCGCTCACGCCTGGACAGCAGCAGGCAGGCAAATTCTTTGCGTAGCAGATGGCCTATTTTCTTGCTGCAAAGGCCCAGACGCAGAACGACAGCACCAGTGCGACCGCCCCGGCTACATACATCGACACGGAAAACCCGCTCGCAAAGCTGCTGCGGGCCAGCATCGTCAGCGTCGCGTGCAACGACTCGGGCGCCTGCGCCACGGCGGCCGCCGCATCGCCGGCAAGGACGCGCGACACAAACGTGCTGTCGATCAGGTCCGCCATTGACGGGCGCGCGGCCACGTGGCTCGCAAACGCACCGGTCGTGCGGGCCGACAAGACCCCGCCGAGCACGCCGACCGACATCACGATCGCCGTAAAGCGCGTCGTGGTGCTGATACCCGACGCCATGCCCATGCGCGACGGCGCAACGAGCGCCACGATGGCCTTTTGCGTATTGCCGTTCATGATGCCCGCACCGCAGCCGCAGACAATCATCCCGAGTGCGACCCATACATAGCTGCCGCTCTGTGCCACGCTGCCGACCGCGACATTGCCCGCACCAATCATCAGCAAGCCGGCGATGAGCACCCACGCGATCGAATAGTGCCGCAGCATCGCCGCGCCGATAAACGGGCCCACGATCATCGAAATGGCGAAGGGCAACATGCCCAGCCCTGCCGCGACAGCCGGCAAACCAAATGCGTTTTGCAGGTACAAGGGCAGGAACGTCATCATGACCTGCGCGCACGCGGCGTAGCCGAACATCGCGAGCACGGCGCCGACGAAGCGGCGATCGCGGAACAGTGCGAGGTCGACCATGGCGTGCCGGCTACGGCGTTCGGCGAGCACAAAGACGACGAACATCAGCGCGCTGAAGCCTGCACGCTCGAAGGTCGCGGCGCGCATCCAGCCGTGAGTGCCCGCATCGATGAGCGTCCAGATCGCGCTCGCGAGCGCAAGGCCGAACAGCACGCTCCCCACCTTGTCGATCGCGGCGGCTTCAGGGTTCTTCGACTCGGTCATGGCGCGGCTGGCGCACCAGGCCAGCACCGCACAGATCGGCAGATTCATCAGGAAGATCCACCGCCATCCGACGTACTGCGTGATCGCACCGCCGACGAGCGGCGCGACAGTCGTGGCGATCCCCATGCACATGCCCCACAGCGCCCACGCACGCGCGCGTTCCTTTTCTTCGCGGAACGTATGGCCGATGATCGCGAGCGCCGATGTGATCTCCATCGCCGCGCCGAGCCCCTTGACGGCGCGCGCGACATTCAGCCAGAACACCGAAGGCGCGAGGCCGCAACCCAGAGACGCGAGCGCAAACACCGCGAGTCCGATCAGCAACGTGCGCTTGCGGCCGATGCGGTCCGCGAGACCGCCCGCCGCGAGCAGACACGAAGCGAACGTCACCATGTAGGCGCTGACGACCCATTCGACGTCGGCGAAGCTCGCGTGGAAGGTGCGCGCGATCGACGGCAGCGAGACGGCGACCACATTGGTGTCGAGGACGATCAATGCGCAGATGCCCGACGCCGTGGCCAGGATGAAATTCGAGGCGCGCCGCCCGGCGGAGTGCTGCGCCGACGCGCCGTCGGACGTGCCGGCCGCTGGCGCGCGATGCTCATGCGACGTGCGGGGCCGCGCTGGAGGCGCACTGACCGGCGAAGAGGGTGTGGGAGAGACAGAAGACATGATGGCCGCGGATCAAGGAAACGCTCTGATCGTACCGATCGCTCAATTGCGCGTCATTGACAGATCGAGGCAAAATAATTGACGAAAATGTTAATACACGGAGTCGACGATGACGCAGAGCGACATGACTTCAACACGCCCGAATCGCAAGAACCAGAGGGCCTCGGCCACGACCGATCCGCACGAGCGAACCGGTCGTCACGCAGGCGCAGCAACGTCCCGTACGCGAGCGTCGCAGGCTCCCGAACCGCCGCTCGACACCCGGCATCTGCGCTGCATCCTGGCCGTGGCCGAGCATCTGCACTTTTCTCGCGCGGCCGAAGCACTGGACCTCGCCCCGCCCTCGCTCACGCGAACGATCCAGGAAGCCGAACGCCTGCTCGACGCCCGGCTTTTCTTGCGGACCAAGCGCAGCGTCGAACTCACCGCGGCCGGCGTGGCGTATGCCGAGCACGCGCGACTCGCGCTCGACCACATGGCGCGCGCAACCGAGTCTGCCCGGGCGGCGGAGCGCGGCGAACTCGGCCGCATCGAAATCGGCTACGTCTCGTCGGCCGCGTATTCAGGGGTGCTGCGCGATACCGTCGGGACGTTTCGCAAGGCGCACGCGCGTGTGGAAATCAATGTGCGCGAGGTCCTGATGCACAAGGTGGCGGAGATGCTCGAGGAGGGACAGCTCGATCTCGCCTACTATCGGCCGCCGATGCTGCTGCCCGATTCGATCGTAAGCACGACCATCATGCGCGACACGTTTGTGCTCGGGGTGCCCGCGGACTCCGCGCTGGCCGCCCTCGACGAGATCTCGCCAACGCAGCTTCGCAACGAGTCGTTCGTGCTGCCCGAACAGAAGTCAGGCGTGATGGAGGTGGGGCGGCGCGGCCGATTTACGCCCGAGATCATCGGCCAGCCGGGGACGTTGACCTCGGTGCTGGCGAGAGTGTCGCTCGGCGATTGTGTGACGGTGGTCCCCGACGCACTCGCGCGGTGTGTTGCGCTGCCGGGCGTCGTGTACCGGCCGATTGCCGGCAGGGCCGTGCCGACCGAAATTGCCATTGCAAGCCGGAAACGCGAACGCGCGCCCGCTGTGCGCGCCTTCCTTGCGCGCTGGCGTGCCGACGTGGCGAGCCCGATCAGTGCGCGTGCGTGACCGCGAAGCGCGCCACGCAGAACAACGTGCCGCCAAAGCACGCCGCCAGCGAAAAGGCGACGACCGGCAACAGCGGCAGCTTGACGTGCGCAAAGTCGGCCTCATGCGAAGCGCGCCTGCGCACACCGAAGAAGCTCCATAGAACGACGCGCACCATGCGAAGAAATGTCATGATCCTCTCCTTCCCCGGATCGATACCGGCTTGTGTGCCCGGCACGGGTATCCGGGCCTTGATTGCGATGATTCCCGTTTGCGCCCGCCCATGACAGAAGCAGATGGCACTTTTTCGGCCGTAGCAGCGATATCGAGGCCCTGATGAACCGGTACGAAACGCTCGCCCATGCATTGGCCGAGGAGATCCGCGCCGGCCGCGTGCCGATCGGATCGAAGCTGCCCTCGCTGCGGCAGATCACGACGCAGCACGGTGTGAGTCAGTCCACCGTGCTGAGCGCCTACTACCTGCTCGAGGAGTGGGGGCTGATCCGCGCCGAAGAGCGCTCGGGCTACTTCGTGACGCCGGGCGCCGCCGTTTCGCCCGCGCCGGAGGCGCATCGGCCGTCGCTGGCCGAGTCGGCAAGGGTCGATATCAGCGACCTCGTGTTCTCCGTGCTGCAAGCGACCAAGCACGTCGACGCCGTGCCGCTTGGCTCGGCGTTTCCGTCGCCGCTGCTGTTTCCGTTGTCGCGGCTCGCCAAGTCACTGACGCAGGGCGTGCGATCGCTGAACCCGTGGAGCACGGTCGCAGACCTGCCGCCGGGCAACGAACAACTTCGCCGGCAGATCGCGCTGCGCTACGTCGGCGCGGGCATGGCGTCTCCGGTCGACGAGATCGTCGTCACCAACGGTGCGCTCGAAGCGTTGAACCTGAGTCTGATGGCCGTGACGCGTCCGGGGGATATCGTCGTGGTCGAGTCCCCGGGCTTCTATGCCGCGCTGCAGGCGATCGAGCGGCTCGATCTGCGCGCGCTCGAGGTCCCCGTCGATCCCCTCACCGGCCTCGACCTCGATGCACTGGCTCAGGCGCTCGAGAAGCACCCGGTCAAGGCGTGCTGGCTGATGACGAATTTCCAGAACCCGACGGGCGCCACGTTGACGGACACGAAGAAGAAGGCGCTCGTCGAGCTGCTCGCCGCCCATGACGTGCCGCTGATCGAGGACGACGTCTATCAGGAGCTTCACTTCGACAAGGCGCGTCCGCTGCCAGCCAAGGCGTTCGATACACACGGGCTCGTGATGCACTGCGGGTCGTTTTCGAAGACATTGGCGCCCGGCTATCGTATCGGCTGGGTTTCGGCGGGCCGGTTCGCGGAGCGCATACAGCGACTCAAGCTGATGACGACGCTCTCGGCGAGCATTCCCGCGCAAGCCGGCATCGCCGACTTTTTACAGCACGGCGCCTACGACAAGCACCTGCGCCAGTTGCGCGCCGCACTGAACACGCAGATGGCGTCGATGCAGCAGGCGCTACGCCGCTACATGCCGGAAGGTACGCGCTGGACGCTGCCCGCGGGGGGTTACTTCGTCTGGATCGAACTGCCGCTGGCAATCGACGCGATGGCCTTGCACCGTCGCGCCATCGAGCACGGAATCAGCCTTGCACCCGGGCCGATCTTTTCGGCCACCCACGCCTTTCAGAACTGTATCCGGCTCAATTTCGGACATCCGTGGAGCCCACAACTCGAGGAATCGATTCGCAAGCTCGGTGAGATCGTCGCCGATCCGCTCGTGCGCCTGTCGAAGACAACAGAGGGAGCAACAGCGGGGACGCCGCGCCGGGGCGGCGTCCCCGCCGGCAAGTCGTAGCGACGCGGGTCGCTCGTTACTTGCCTTCAGCGTTGCGCGACGCGATGCTCGCGCGGGCTTCGTCGATCGCTTGCAGGATCAGCGCCGATGCCTTGTGGGCATGACCGTCCTTGTCGGGCGTCTTGTCGGCGAGTTCGATCTGGTGCTTCGCGGTTTCGAGCGAACGAAGTGCAGCATCCATATCGGGTTGCGCGACATCCGCCCAGGCGCTGGCGGAAATGAACGTGGCAGCCGCTGCAACGGCAAAAACGGGGAGCGAGAGACGCATGGGTCCTCCGGTTGGGGGTCTTGGAAGATGCCGCGTGCGGGCGACAAACCAGTATCGCCGTCGAACTCCGGGGGCGCAGCGCCTTAATCCAGTTGTTTCCCGCCAGTTACGCCTGGTTACGAAGCCTACAGTTGCCTTCACCGCATACCCTGCACAGTGCGCCTTGCCGCATCAGCGTGTCTCGCCGGTCAGGCATGCGTGGTGTGCATCGGCGGCAGTTACGTTTTTTGACGATTTGGCTATTGCAATGTCTCGAATGTGCAATCTAGTCATTCCATACTCCACAAGATTGACTAATTCATACAGCGCGTGTAGCACCGGCCATTAATGAGCGAAACGCGTCCGGGGTCGTATTGCTCGTATTGCGCATCACATCGCCGATCGCGAAATCTGTGTCGGCAGTCAGACACTTCCGAGTCAATAAATCAATAAATACTCAAGCGGAACCCGACGATTCACCAGAATTTTCTCGGAGCCGCTATTGAAGTGGGATTATCTTTTTTCACCCTAAATAATCCATACAAATTGCCGATAAACTTCGAACGTAGCGAATCCCTTGCGTGAATGCGCGCAAGTGGAGCAGTGAGCGCCGTTTCAAAGACTCTCAACGATCCGGCGCACCTTTTCCTTTGCGAAGCTGAGATGCCCGATTTGCGCTGGACCCTGCCGGTCGCCTCGTGGTCTTCGACTACGACAACCGCCCCGAAACTGGACTTCATCGATCCGATGGTGCGCCGCCGCCTGAGCGCGCTCTCGAAGATGGCCCTGTCGGTCGCGCACGACTGTGCCCACGCGCGCCCGGAGGTCAGGCTCGTGTTTGCTTCGCGACACGGCGAGTTGCAGCGCACCACCGCCATCCTGAACGACATCGAGGCGCGCGAACCCGTGTCGCCCAACGCATTCAGCCTGTCGGTGCTCAACGCGATGTCGGGCATTTACGGCATCGCGCGGCATGATCGTTCGCCGGCCACCGCGGTCGCGGCCGGCGCCCAAACGCTCGGCTATGCGCTGCTCGAAGCGCATGCGCAGTACTCCGAAGATCCGTCGACTCCCGTGCTGGTCGTCTATGCCGATGTGCCGGCCGATCCGGTGTACGGTTCGGTCGAGCAGGAAGTCACGCAGGGCGCGGTCGCGATCCTGATCGATGCGAAGCACGCCCCGCTGGGTCATCTGGACTGTGCGGTGATGGCGACGAATGCGGCTTTGATAGCGGCTTCAAGTGCGACTTCAAGCGCTGCAGCGCATGTGACATCGCCCGCCGATCCGGACGCCGCGTTCGCGACGCAAAGCGAGGCACTCCAGCGATGCCTCGAGAGCGGGCGTCCGACCATGTGGCACGACACGGGCTCGACCTGGCACTGGGGCTGGAGCCCCGTCGCGGACGCGCGCGAGATAAACGGCCTGAGCGCGGCACACGAGCGGGGGCAACATGCCGGCACGGTTTAACTACGCCTGGCGGCTGTTCGCGACCGGCCTGAGCTTTGTCGTCTTCGGCATCTGCGGCCTGCTGTTCTCGATCGTCGCGTTTCCGCTTTCGTGCCTGTGGCCTCATCGCGCGTCACGGCAGCGCACGGTCGCCTATGTGATTCACGTGTTCTTTCGCGCGCTCGTCCTTGCGCTGCGTTACGCCGGCGTGATGCGGCTCGACACCTCGAACGCCGCGAGGCTGCGGGCGAGCGGACCGGTCATCGTCACGGCCAACCATCCGACCTATCTCGACGTGATGGTCCTGCTGTCGCTGATGCCGCGCGCCTGCTGCGTCGTTAAAAACGCACACTGGGGCAACCCTTGCTTCTGGGGCATCGTGCGCGCGGCCCAATACGTCAGCAATGCCGACCCGGCCGGGCTCGTCGAAGATTGCGCACGCCAGCTCGCCAACGGCTATTCGATCATTATCTTTCCCGAGGGCTCGCGCAGCCCCGGGCTCAACCGCCTTCATGCGTTTTCACGCGGCTTCGCCTACATCGCCCTGCACGCGAGCGCGCCGATTCTGCCGGTCCTGATGCACTGCGACCCGCCCGCTTTCACCAAGCAGATGCGCTGGTATGACGTGCCACCGCGCGCATTCCGCATCAGCGTCAACGTGCTCGACCCGATCGGCATCGAGCAACTCGCACCGCACGAAGCGCCCGCGGCTCTTGCCGCGCGCAGCGTGACCAGCGCCATCGAAGCGCATATCACTCAACACCTGTTCGGCCATGGATTCTTTAAAACTGGAAATTAAGCAGCTTCTGATCGACGCGTTCGATCTCGAACACCTGACACCCGACGATATCGGCGACGACACGCCGCTCTTTTCGACCGACGGAGTGGGGCTCGACTCGATCGATGCGCTCGAGATCGGCATCGTGCTGCGCAAGCAGTACCACCTGACGATCGCCCCGGACGACGAAAACGTGCGCGAGTATTTCACCTCGGTGAACACGCTCGCCGCATTCATCATGAGTCAGCGCGACTCCGCCGCCGTCGCAGACACGGCCGGAAAAACACAATAACGCGCGCTGCGACACGCTACGCTACGACGCACTACAAAGCACACAGAAGAACAGGGAAATACATCATGACTGAAGCAGAAATCCTTGAGCGCATCCGTGCCATCTTCAAGGAAAACTTCGACATCGACCCGGCGACCGTAACGCCGCAAGCGCATCTGTTCGAGGAACTCGACCTCGACAGCATCGACGCCGTCGATCTCGCCATCAAGCTCCAGGAAATGACGGGCCGCCGCATCAAGCCCGATGAATTCAAGGCCGTGCGCACGGTCGGTGACGTGATCGCGGCCGTCGAGTCGCTGCTCGCGGAGCAGGCTTGATGCAGCCACGCAGGGTACTGCGCGTTGCCGCGAGTCTCGCTTACCCGGTCGTGATCCTGTGCGTATGGCGCTGGGTGTCGCCGCGCTATGTCGGCGCGTTGCTGTTCGCCTTGCTGTGGTTGCAGCGATGGGCGGGCACCGGCGCGCTTGCCGCTTCGTTGCGCAAGCTGTCACGCGTGGACTGGACGGTTGCGGGCGTGTTGAGCTGCGCGTCGGCGGCGGTCGTGCTGACCGACAGTGAACAGCTGATGCGGCTGTACCCGTCGCTGGTCAATCTCGGTCTGCTTGCCGTGTTCGGCGCGACCCTCGTCAAGGGCCCGACAATGATCGAGAAATTCGCGCGTATCTCGCGCCCCGACCCCGCGCCGCACATCATCCGCTATACGCGCCGCGTGACGCAGATCTGGTGCGTGTTCTTCGCAGCGAACACGGTGTTTTCGGTCTACACCGCCCTCAACTGGTCGCGCGAGGCATGGTCGCTCTATAACGGCGCAGTGGCCTACGTGCTCTGCGGCACCCTCCTGATCGGCGAATTCGCATGGCGCAAATGCGTCATGGAGCCGCGCGCCGCACGCCAGGGGATCGCATGATCGCACTGCACGACCTGCTCGCCGACCAGCGCGCAGCACACGCCCTTGCTGCACCGGATGCGGCAGACGCCGCGGCGGTGCCCGACACGCGATCGGCGCTCGTCTGCCGGGACGGTACGGCCCACATCGACTTTGAAGCGTTTCGCGCGCATACAGCGGGCATGGTGGCGCAGTTTCGCGCGCTGCCCGCGCTGCACGATCCACAATCAGGGCCGCTCTCCTCTCAGGCAGGGCACTCTTCTCCTCAGGCAGAGCACGCCTCTCCTCAGGCAGCGCAGCGCCCGATCCAGGCAGCGCCGCTGGGTGCGCAATCCGTGGCGCGACGCGTCGCACTCTGTACCGACGATCCGTACGCATTCGCGTGCGCGCTGTTCGCGCTGTTCGCGTGCGGCCACGTTCCCGTGATTCCGGCCAATTCGACGCCCGGGTATCTGGCCGATCTCTCCGGCGCGTACGATCAGTTGCTGACGCACGAGACCATCGCCGCGATGCTCGACCGCGCCATCGCCGAGGCAGACGCCAAAGCAGGCGACGCCGTGGCGTTGGCAATTCGCGCCGATGCGCCGCTGACGCTCTACACCTCCGGCAGCAGCGGCACGCCCAAGCCCGTGCACAAGACGCTCGCCCAGTTCAACGCCGAAGTCCACACGCTCGAGCGGCAATGGGGCGCGCATCTTGGCGACGCGACGATGCTCGCGAGCGTCCCGCATCATCATATCTACGGCATGCTGTTCCGCGTGTTCTGGCCGTTGGCCGCGGGCCGGCCATTCGCGCGCGCCACCTGCGTCGATCCGCAACATGCGCAGGCACAGATCGCGCACTGCGGCAGAGCCGCCATCGTGTCGACCCCGGCCCAACTGTCGCGCTGGCCAGAATTGCCCGGATTCGCCGGATTGGATCCCGTGCCGTGCGCATTCTTTTCGTCCGGCGGCCCTCTCGCGCCCGACACCGCGGCGCAGTTTGCAGACACTTTCGGCGTTGCGCCGTTCGAGATTTACGGCAGCACCGAGACGGGCGGCATCGCATGGCGTGCGCAGCATCAGACGCAGGCCTGGTCGCCGATGCCAGGCATCGCCGTGCGCCGTGGCGAAGACGGCGCGCTCGAGGTCCGGTCCGCGCATATCGGGCACGACGGCTGGCATCGCACCGATGACGAAGCCCTATTTGACGACGACGGCCATTTCCGTCTTCAGGGCCGCCTGGACCGCGTGCTCAAGATCGAAGGCAAACGCCTGTCGCTGAGCGAACTCGAAGGCCGGCTCAGGCAGCACCCGTTCGTCTCTCAGGCAGCGACCGTGCAGCTCGACGGCGCGTCGCGCCAACGGGTCGGCGCGCTGATTGCCTTGTCGGCCGAGGGTCAGCAGGCCCTGCACGCCGAAGGCCGCATTCAGCTCGCCAAGACGCTGCGGCGTCATCTTGCCGGTTACTTCGACGTGGTGGTGTTGCCGCGCTACTGGCGATTCCGCCGCGCATTGCCGTATGACGTACGCGGCAAGCTTCAGGCAACGCGCGTCGCACAAGCGTTCAAAGCCGGCGACGAAGGCTTCGACCTGCTCTGCGAATCGACACACGCCGACGAACACGTCTACGAATTGCATGTGCCGCATTCCCTCGTCCATTTCGCAGGACATTTCGAGGGCCTGCCGATTCTGCCCGGCGTCGTGCAGATCGACTGGGCGGTCAAGCTCGCCTCGGTCGATGTTCCGGACGTCCGTGCAGTCGCATCGGTCGACCAGATCAAGTTCACGGCCCCCGTGCCTCCGGGCGTGGTGCTCAAATTGACACTCAAACATGATGTGCAACGCCGGCGCATGCAATTCCGGTATCGCCTTGGCGAACGCGACTGCGCGTCGGGCGTCATTGTCTACAGGGAGCCCGCATGAGCCTTGCTGCCTGTGTCGTCATTCCGATCTACAACCACAAGGACGCGATCGGCATCACCGTCGAGCGGCTCGCCGTGCATGGCCTGCCGATCTTTATCGTCGACGACGGTAGCGACGAACCGACTCAGCGCGTGCTGGCCGCACTGGCCGCACGGCACGGCGAACAGGTCAGGTTGTCGCGCTTGCCGGTCAACGGTGGCAAAGGCGCCGCCGTCATGGCCGGACTGCTCGCGGCGCGCGCGGCAGGCTTCACGCATGCGCTGCAGATCGATGCGGACGGGCAACACGATGCGTCGGACGTGCCGCGGTTTCTCGAGGCCGCTCGTGCCAAGCCGCACGCCGTCATCATTGGTCAGCCGATCTATGACGAGAGCGTGCCCAAGTCCCGTCTCTATGGCCGCTACCTGACTCACGTCTGGGTCTGGATCGAAACCCTGTCGTTCACGATTCGCGACTCGATGTGCGGCTTTCGACTGTACCCGCTTGCGCTCGCCTGCGATCTGATCGATCGCGTCGCACTGCCGACGCGCATGGACTTCGATATCGAAATCCTCGTGCGCCTGTATTGGCGCCGCGCGGAATTCGTGTCGATTCCGACGCGCGTCACGTATGCGATCGATGGTGTGTCGCATTTCGACGTGTTTCGCGACAACGTGCGTATCAGCAAAAGTCACACACGCCTTTTCTTCGGCATGCTCTGGCGCCTGCCGATGTTGCTCGCGCACAAGGTGATGCCGCGCGGCAAGACCGAGCCGTGGTGGCGCATGGCCGAGCGCGGCAGCCGCTTCGGCATGATGCTGCTCGCACTGGGTTGCCGCACGATCGGCCCCCGGCTCACTGCGCTCTGGCTGCATCCGATCGTTGCGTATTTCCTCGTTACCGGCCGACCCGCGCGCGAAGCATCGCACCGTTACTTCGCCCAGCTTCAACGTTTTGCATCGCCCGAGCCGACGCCGCGCCCCGGATGGCTCAGCGCCTACCGGCACATGCTGACGTTCGCCCAATCGGGCTTCGACAAACTCGTCGCATGGTCGGGCCGGCTCGACCGTGCGACCGTCACGCTCGACGACAGCGCGGCGCTCGATGCCCTGCGCGCGAGCAAACGCGGTGCGCTGATCATCGGTTCGCACCTCGGGAACCTCGAGATGGCGCGTGCGCTAGCCGTGCAAGGCTCGCATACGAAGGTGACCGCCGTGGTCTATACCGAGCATGCACGCCGCTTCAACAGCGTGCTCAATTCGGCCAATAAGGACTTCGCGGAGCGCCTGATCCAGGTCAGCGATTTCGGTCCACAAACCACGCTGATGCTGCAGGAGCGCATCGAGCGTGGCGAGTGGCTCGTCATCGTCGGCGATCGCACGCCCGCGCGGGAATCCGGCCGCACGACGTCGGCGCAGTTCCTCGGCTCGGCCGCTCCGTTCGCGCTGGGCCCGTATGTGCTCGCCCACGCGCTCGGCTGCCCCGTGTATCTGTTCTTCTGCCTCAAGGACAGCGGCAAGCACCGTCTGTATTTCGAGTCGTTCGCCGAGCGCATCGAACTGCCGCGCAAGGGCCGCGCCGAGCATCTCGCCGACTGGGCGCAACGCTATGCGACGCGCCTCGAGTACTACTGCCGCAAGGCACCCTATCAATGGTTCAATTTTTTCGATTTCTGGGCGCGCCCCGCCCAGCCGAGTGGAGACGCGCGTGGCCGAACATGATTTGAACGACACCGCGCGCACGCCTGCGCACGCGGCTCGACCCGCTCACGCCGGATCGGCAAATGTGCCGGCGACCGATACGAATCCGGCTGCCCGAGGCGACGCTGCGGAGTTGGGTCACCTTGCCGATGAAGCGAAGCAGCACGCTACGGACGCCATCACGATCGGCGGCCGCCACCTGACCATCGAGGACGTGGTGGCCATCGCGTCACGGCGCGTTCCCGTGCAGCTCAGCACCGACCCCGCATGGCGCAGCCGCATCGCACGTGGCGCAGACTTCCTGCGCCGTCACCTCGAGTCCGGCGCGACCGTCTATGGCGTCAACACCGGCTATGGCGACGCCTGTGTCGTCGACGTGCCGATGGAGCTCGTCGAAGCCTTGCCGCTACAGCTCACGCGCTATCACGGATGCGGCATGGGCCGTTACCTCGAGGACGCGGAGGCGCTCGCCGTCATCGCGGCGCGTCTGAACTCGCTCGCATACGGGTTCTCGGGCGTTCGCCCCGTGCTGCTCGAGCGCGTCGCCGACCTGATCAACCATCGCGTGCTGCCACGCATCCCGGCCGAAGGGTCGGTGGGGGCCAGCGGCGACCTGACACCCCTCTCCTACGTCGCAGCCGCACTGGTCGGCGAGCGCGAAGTCGACTATCGCGGCCGCCTGATGCAGGCGCGCGACGTGTGGGCCGAACTCGATCGTGAACCGCTGACGCTTGCGCCCAAGGAAGGCCTCGCGCTGATGAACGGCACGGCCGTGATGACCGGCCTCGCATGTCTCGCCTTTGCGCGCGCGAGCCAGCTTGCGCGTCTCGCGTCGCGCCTGACCGCGTTGTCGACGGTCGCGCTCGACGGCCGTGCGGCCCACTTCGACCCGATGATCTTCGAAGCGAAGCCGCATGCCGGACAGGCCGAAGCCGCGGCGTGGATCCGCGCCGACCTGGCCGACCGCGCGGACACCCCGGGCCACCGGCTCCAGGATCGCTATTCGATTCGCTGCGCGCCGCACGTGATCGGCGTGGTCTGCGACGCGCTGAGCTGGATGCGCCGCGACATCGAAAACGAACTCAACAGCGCCAACGACAATCCGCTGATCGACCCTGACGGCGAACGCGTGCTGCATGGCGGAAACTTCTACGGCGGGCACATCGCGTTCACAATGGACGCACTCAAGACCGCCGTCGCGAATCTCGCCGACCTGATGGACCGGCAGCTCGCGCTGCTTGTCGACGACAAGTTCAACAACGGCTTGCCGCGCAACCTGACCGGCGCGACCTCGGCACGCGCACCGATCAATCATGGCTTCAAGGCCGTGCAGATCTCATCGTCGGCATGGACGGCCGAGGCGCTCAAGCACACGATGCCCGCCAGCGTTTTTTCGCGCTCGACGGAAGCGCACAACCAGGACAAGGTCAGCATGGGCACGATCGCAGCGCGCGACTGCCTGCGCGTGCTCGAGCTGACCGAGCAGGTCTTTGCGGCGCACACGCTCGCGACCGTGCAAGCCGTGCGGCTGCGTCTTCGCATCAATGCCTCGACGTCGATTCCCGCCCCCCTGCAGGCCTTTATCGACGAGGTGACGCTCGCGTCGCCGTTCGTCGACGAAGACCGCGCGCTCGAGCATGAGCTGCGGGATATCACCGCGCGCATTGCATCAGGCGAGCTGGTTCAGGGAGCGCTGACTCAGGGAGTGCTGACTCAGGGAACTCTGACCCAGGGAGCGGCGTCATGAACGATCGCCCCAAATTCCTGAGCGCCAGTGCATCCGTCGAAGTGCCGTTCCATGACGTCGATGCCATGAACGTCTGCTGGCACGGCAACTACCTGAAGTACTTCGAGTCGGGCCGTGCGGCATTGCTGCGCAAGTTCGATTACGACTACCGCGAGATGCAGGCATCGGGCTACGTCTGGCCCGTCGTCGAGGCGCACCTCAAGTACGTAAAGCCCGCGACCTACGGCCAGTGGCTCGACGTGCACGCGCATTTGCTCGAATACGAATGCCGCCTGAAGATCGCGTACGAGATCTTCGATCGCGCGAGCGGCACGCGCCTGACCAAGGGCTATACGATCCAGGTCGCCGTGCACGCGGCTACGCAAGAGCTGCAATACCTGTCGCCGGCTGTCGTATTCGAAAAGCTGGAGCGTGCATGGGCCCAGTGAAGCGAACCGTCGGGCGCACATGCCTTGGCGTCGTCGCCGTGCTCGTTCTTGGCACGATGACCGGCCTGGCCGGAGGCGAGGCACTCGCGCAGAGTGGCGCAGGGCAAGCATCGGCGTCCGGCGTGGCGGCCGCGCCTCGATCGGCATCGGCTTCGGCTTCGGCTTCGGGACCAAACCACGCTTCCAGTTCGGCATCTGCATCCTCGAGCACCCTGGTGTCGCAGATCGCGGCCCAACTTGGCCAGGCGAAAAGTATCCGCGCCCGTTTCACACAGACGCAATCGCGCGCGGCGTTGAAACAGCCGCTCGTCAGCACCGGCTCGCTGCTGTTCGTTCGTGAACGCGGCGCACTCTGGCAGATCGATACCCCCTATCAGGCGAGCTGGATCATCACGGACGCTGGCGTGCGCGAGCTTGACGCGCAAGGTCACGCAGTCCCCGGAAAGGGCGCGCAAGGCGCGCGCGGTGCCGCCCAAGTCTCGACGATGATGCGCTCGATGCTCGCGGGCGATCTGAGCGCGCTGTACTCACAGTTCGACGTGCGCGCCGAAGGCACGACCTCGCACTGGCAGATGGTGCTCACACCCAATCAGCCCCAGATCGCCCAGGCCATCGCCTCGCTGACAATGAGCGGCGGCGAGTATTTGCAGAGCCTGCGCGTCACCACGGCACGCGGCGACGTGACGCAATTCGACTTTACCGGCACGACGCCCGTCACCGAGCTCGCTCCCGCCGAGCGCAGCCTGTTCGGAACGCCTTGATGAAGGCGCTGCAAACTCGCGCCGCCGAACGCACGTGGCCTGTCCGCGCGCTCTGGCTCGTGCTCGCACTCGCTGCGCTCGCCTATTGCGGGTGGCGCATGGCAGGGCCGTCGCCGCTGGAAACGAATCTGCTCGCGTTGCTGCCGGCGACCGAAGCCGACCCCGTCGCCGAGGAGGCCGTCGATCACCTCGCCGGCGTGCTCGGCAATCGTGCCGTGTTGCTCGTGTCGAGCGATAACGCAGCCCATGCAAAGGCCGCCGCGAAGCAGCTCGGCGCGGCGCTGTCGGCCAGCGGTGCTTTCCAGTCCGTCACCGCAGAGATCCCGCCGTTCGATGTCTCGCAGATTGCGCGTGCGTACCAGCCTTATCGCTTCGGCTTGCTGACGCCCGCGGATCGCGCCGCGGTCCTGAGTGGTCCGGGTGCGTTGCACGACGTGCTGATGCAACGCCTCTATGCGCCGCCGAGCGCTGGCCTTGCCACCGAACTCGCCGACGATCCGTTCGGCTGGCTTCAGAACTGGCTTGCCGGGCTGCCGCTCGCGACATCGAACCTCACCGTCGAAGACAATCTGCTTGTCGCTCACGCCGGTACCTCGACACGCGTGATGGTCGTCGCGACCTTGCGCGGATCGGCCTACGAGTCCGAGGTCCAGCATGCCGTGCTGAACGCAATCGCGAACGCGCAAACGAGCGTGCAGCAGACGTATGCCGACGTCACGCTTGATCGCACCGGCGCCGTGTTCTACGCCGAATCGGCGCGCAGCGCATCGGAACGCGAGGTCCATGAGATCGGCATCGTCTCGCTTGCTGGCATCGCCTTGCTGATGCTCTGGATATTCCGTTCACCATGGCTGCTGGCGCTCGGCTTTGTCTCGACCGCGCTCGGCATCCTGTTCGCGCTCGCCGCGACCTTGCTGATCTTCGGCAAGCTCCACCTGCTGACGCTCGTGTTCGGCGCCAGCCTGATCGGTGAAGCCGTTGATTATTCGATCCAGTATTTCGTTGTCTATCTGGGCGCCTCGCGCGACTGGGACGCGCGGCGCGGTGCGCGTGCTGTTGCGCCGGCGCTCACCGTCGCACTCGCGACAAGCTTGCTCGGATACGCGATTCTGACCGTGGCTCCCTTCCCTGCGCTCAAGCAGATTGCGTGCTTTGCGATCGTGGGGATCGCCACCGCCTTTGCGTCCGTGATCTCGTTGCTGCCGACGGGTCTGCCCCGGCCGGCACGGCGCAGTCCGCGCGCCTTGTTCGCGTCGGCCGCACGCTTACTCGCCGCGTGGCATGCGTGCATCGGTGGCACGCGCGCGGCGGGCGTGGCCATCGTTGTTGTGCTGATCGCCATTCCGGGCTGGCTTCAATTGCGCAGCGACGACGATATTCATCTACTGATCCAACGCGACCCCTCGCTGGTTGCCCAGGAGCGACGCATTGCGGACACCGTCGGCATCGACAACAGCGCGCAGTTTTTTGTGGTGCGTGGCGACACCGTCGAAGCCGTGCTTCAACGCGCCGAGGCACTGAGCGACAAGCTCACCGCCCTGACGGGTTCAAACCGGATCGCCGGGCTGCAGACGGTCACCGCCTTCGTGCCGTCGGCGGCGCGGCAACGCGACAACCATGCGCTGTTTGCAGCGCACGTCTTCAACGATCCGGCTGCCGTGCGCGCCATGCTGGCCGGCGCGGGATTTCGTGACGACGTCGCCGATGCATGGCTCGCAAGCGCTAGCAATGCAGATAAGGCGGGCGAAGGCGTCTTCGATATCGACCATTGGCTCGCCACGCCGTGGTCCCAGCCGTTCAGGCACCTCTGGATCGGCGCTTCGACCCGCGTGCCCGACGTATTCGCCGCCGTCGTGATTCCGCAGGGTGTCACTGCGTCGAACACGGCAGCACTGATTGCAACGGGCCGCACCGTTACAGGAGTCAGCTTCGTCGACAAGGCAGCCAGCGTTTCGCGCCTGTTCGGTGCGTACCGGCTCGACAGCGCAATCTGGCTGGGCGGCGCGCTTGCCCTCGTCCTCGTACTGCTGATGATTCGCTATGGCATGCGCGGCGGCATCGGCGTCACGCTGCCCGTCTGCCTGGGGATCGGCGCCACGCTCGCGGTGTTCGGCTATGCGCATGTGCCGTTCACGCTGTTCAACGGACTCGCCCTGATGCTCGTGCTTGGCGTCGGCGTGAACTACGCCGTGTTCTTGCGTGAAGGCGTGCTGCGCGCCGATGCCGATCTTGGCGCTGTCTGGACCGGCGTGATGCTCTCCGCCGCGACGACCTTGCTCTCGTTCGGCATGCTCGGCGTGAGTTCGATGCCCGCACTCAAGAGTTTCGGCGCCACGCTGACGATCGGCATTCTCGTGTCCGTCGTGCTCGCGCCGATCGGCATGTCCCGCATTCAAAGGAGGACCGCGTGAGCGCACCTCGCGTCTATCTTCATGCGCTCGGCATGATCAACGCCCTCGGTCACGATGCGCATTCGATCGTGGCATCGCTCGCTGCCGGTGTTGCGCCCGGCATGCAGCCCGTGCAAAGCCAGCTGGGTGATGCATTCGTTGGCCGTGTGCACACGCCACTCGATCTCGCACCGCCCGACGCGCTTGCTGCGTATGACTGCCGGAACAATCGCCTGCTGCTGTCGGCGCTCGCGCAGATCCGTCCCGCGATCGACGCGGCCAGCGCGCGTTTCGGCGCTCATCGCATCGGCGTCGTGCTGGGCACGAGCACCTCGGGCGTCGGCGCCGCCGAGGCTGCGCTCGCGCATCGAGCCCGCACCGGTGAGCTCGCCGGCGAGTTCGACTACCGGCAGATGGAAATCGGCACCGCAGCCCCCTTTGCCGCAGCCGCGCTCGGCGTCAAAGGACCCGCGTATACGATCTCGACCGCGTGTACGTCGAGCGCAAAGGCCATGATCTCCGCGCGCCGCCTGCTCACACTGGGCTTCTGCGACGCCGTCGTCGCGGGCGGTGTCGACTCGCTCTGCGAGCTCACGTTGCAAGGGTTCTCGGCACTGGATTCGACGAGCCCGGTACGGATGAACCCGATGAGCCGCACACGCAGCGGCATCAATATCGGCGAGGGCGCGGCGGTCTTCCTGATGAGCCGCGACGAAGCGCCGGTCGCGCTCGTCGGCGCCGGCGAATCGAGCGACGCACACCATATCTCGTCACCCGATCCCGAAGGTGCAGGCGGTGAAATCGCTTTGCGCAACGCGCTGCGCGATGCAGGGCTCGACAGCCGCACGATCGGGTACGTCAATCTGCATGCGACGGCCACGGTCAAGAACGACCAGATGGAGGCACGCCTGATGTCGCGCGTGTTTCCGGGCGGCGTACCGACGAGCGGCACCAAGCCGTTGACGGGCCATACGCTGGGGGCAGCCGGCGCAACCGAACTCGGCTTGTGCTGGCTCGCGCTCGCGCGTGACGACGTCGCGTTGCCCCGACACCTCTGGGACGGCGATGCCGATCCCGAGCTGCCCGTACTCGATCTGGTATCAGAGGAACGCTACCTGTCGCGCGGCACGGATACTCAATACGTGATGAGCAACTCTTTTGCATTTGGCGGCAGCAATGCCAGCCTGATTCTTGGACGGTGATGACACCGATGACTGACCCGACCTTATCGAGCATATTCAACGCGGGCGCTGCCCACCTGCATGAGCATGACTCACATGGGCATGCCCATGAACACGCCCATGCGCATGCAGGCACGGCTTCGCACGACCATGCCGGCGCTGCGATCCCGCATATCGAGGACATCGTGCCGCACCGGGGCACGATGCTGTTGCTCGACGCGGTCCGCAGTTATGACACCACCTCGCTGACCGCGCACGCAACGGTCCACGCCGATGCCTGGTACGCCGATCAGGATGGAGCGATGCCCGCGTGGATCGGCGTCGAACTCATGGCCCAGGCGATTGCCGCACACGAAGGGTTGCTGTCGATGCGCGAGGGCAATCCGGCCCGGCCGGGTGTGCTGCTCGGCGCGCGTCGCTACGAAGCGCGCGTGACCGTGTTTCCGCGCAACGCGCTGTTGCGGATCCATGCAAAGGAAGTGCTGCGCAGCGAAGACGGCACAGGCGCCTACGACTGCACGATCGAGCACGGCAACCAGCTGTTCGCCTCGGCCGTGGTCAAGGTGTATCAGCCGCACGACTTCGAGGCGTTTATCAAAGAGAGTTATCGGCCATGAGTGTGATGAAACGTGTCGTGATTACCGGCATGGGTGGGGTGACCGCATTCGGCAACCACTGGAACGAAATCGAAACCGCGCTGCAGGGCGGCCGCAATGCCGTGAAGCGCATTGCCGACTGGGACTATTTCCAGTCTCTGCATACGCGGCTTGCCTGCCCGATTCCGGCATTCGAGACACCCGCGAACTACTCGCGCAAGAAAACCCGCTCGATGGGGCCTGTGTCGATGTACGCAGTGCGCGCGAGCGAACTTGCACTGGCTGACGCGGGGCTCGCGGACGATGCGTCGATCAAGGACGGCCGCATGGGCGTCGCCTACGGATCGTCGGCCGGCTCGGTCGAACCGATACGCGCGTTCGGCAAGATGCTCGAGACCGGATCGATGACCGACGTGACCTCGAACAGCTACGTGCAGATGATGCCGCACACGACCGCGGTCAACGTGAGCCTGTTCTGGGACCTGAAGGGACGCATCGTGCCGACGTCGTGTGCGTGCGCGTCGGGCAGCCAGGCCATTGGCTATGCATACGAGATGATCGCGCACGGCAAACAGACCTTGATGCTCGCCGGCGGCGCGGAAGAACTCTCGGGCCCGGCGGTAGCCGTGTTCGATACCTTGTATGCGACCAGCACGCGCAACGACGAGCCGCACCTGACGCCGCGCCCGTTCGACGTTGCACGCGACGGCCTCGTCGTCGGCGAAGGCGCCGCGACGCTCGTGCTCGAAGAGTATGACCACGCAGTCGCGCGCGGTGCACGCATTCATGCGGAGGTCATTGGTTTTGGCTGCAATTCCGATGGCGCGCATATTACGCAGCCGACGGCCGAAACAATGGCTATTGCGATGCAGCTTGCTTTGCGCGATGCGAACCTGTCGCCCGACGCCATCGCCTATGTGAACGCGCACGGCACGTCGACCGATCGTGGTGACATCGCTGAAAGCCACGCGACCGCGTCGACATTCGGCGCGCGCATGCCGATCAGCTCGCTCAAGAGTTTTATCGGTCACACGCTCGGCGCGTGCGGCGCGATCGAAGCGTGGTGGACGATCGAAGCGATGAAACGCAACACCTATGCGCCGACACTCAATCTGCATCAGGTCGACCCCGCTTGCGCCGAGCTGGACTACATCGTCGGCGAAGCACGCACGATCGATGCCGAATACGTGATGAGCAACAACTTCGCGTTCGGCGGCGTCAATACGTCGCTGATCTTCAGGCGTCGTTCATGACGCTTGCACTTCATCGCGAACCTCGAACCCGGCGACGCGTCGTTGTCACCGGCATGGGCATCGTGTCGTGCCTCGGCAATACGCTCGATGCGGTGTCCGTGGCGCTGCGCGAGCATCGCATCGGCATCGTACGTGTCGACGCGTGGCGCGAACGCGGATTTGCGAGCCAGGTCGCGGGCGTGGCATCCGTCGACGGACAGCCTTCGTTCGACCGCAAGCAGGAACGTTTCATGGGCGAGACGGCGCGGTTCGCGTGTCATGCCGCGCGCAGTGCCATCGACGACGCGCAACTCGATGAACTGGCATTGCACTCGCCGCGCGCGGGCGCGGTGATCGGCTCGGGGGTCGGAACCATGTCGGCGTACGACGTCGCACTGGGCATCGCACACGCGCGCGGTCTCGATCGCACGCCACCTTACGTCGTGCCGCAGGCGATGAGCAGCACGACCTCCGCCAATGTCGCGCATGTGTTCGGGCTCGAGGGGATCACCTATTCGCCGTCATCGGCGTGCACGACGTCCGCGCTGGCCATCGGGCAGGCGGTACAGTTGATCGAGTCCGGGCGTCAGGACATCGTTCTCGCTGGCGGGAGCGAAGCGCTGCACGACAACATGACGCTGATGTTCGACGCGATGGGTGCGCTGTCGCGCAACTTCAACGACAGGCCGGAGCATGCGTCGCGCCCTTATGACGTGGATCGCGACGGCTTTGTGATGGCATCCGGCGCGGGCGTGCTGGTGCTCGAGTCACTGGACCATGCGCTCGCACGCGGTGCGCGGATCCGCGCCGAGATCACAGGGTATGGCCACGCAACCGACGGCACGGGCATGGTGATTCCGCGTGCGTCGGCCATTGCGCGCGCCATGCGCGAAGCACTCGACGATGCGGGCTCGCGCCCCGATTACATCAACACCCACGCGCCCTCGACCCCGCATGGTGATTTGCAGGAACTGCACGCCATCAACGAGGTGTTCGGCCCGGATGTGCCGCAGTTCTCGTCGACCAAGGGCTCGACCGGCCATCCGCTTGGTGCGTGCGGAGCGCACGAGGCGATCTACACCTTGCTGATGATGCGCGATGGTTTTATGGCGGGCACAGCAGGCATTGATACAGCGGAGCCTGCCGTGCAATCCATGCCCCTCGTGCGCGCTTCTCGAGACGCTGCACTCAAGCGTGCCATGTCCGTGTCGTTCGGGTTCGGCGGTAGTTACGCGAGTCTGATGTTCGAAGCCTGGCCGTCGTAGTCAGGTTCGTAGTCGTATTTGTAGTCGGCAACAACACTGCGCGATCGCAGTGCGAATCACAACCACAACAACGGGGGAACCATGACCAAGAATCGACTCATGCTGGGTGCTTTGACTGTCGTCGCGTTGACGCAAGCGGGGTGTGCAACGCAAGTGGAGTCGCTGCCCATCGCACCCGTAGCAGCAGGCACTTCTGCACACGACGTGGCGTTGTACTTTGGTGCGCAGGCGCATCCGGCCGTGCAAAGCCAGCTTGGACCGAGCAGCCATTCGGTCCGTATTGCCCGCACGACGATGGGTCCGGAAGCGTCGTGCAACAAGGCGCTGCAGGAAGCGCTCGACAAGTTGATCAGCGATGCGCGGTCGCATCACGCAAACGCGGTCGTCAACGTGACAACGCGTTTCCACAGCACCGAGTCGACGTCGTCGACGGACTATGCGTGCGGCCTCAGCACGAGCGCCGCAGCGATCGCGGTCAAGGGCGACCTCGTCGTACTGAAGGCCGATTGATCTCGCGTGGCGCGCGGCGGAGCGATGCACGTTCTGTCACGCGCCTGCCGGATGATTTTGAAGTAGATGCATGTCGCGGTTTGATTCAAGTCCATCATCCTTAACGGAGAAAAGAATGAAGAAACAACTGATGCTTGCAGCCGTTTGTGCCGCACTCGCGACGTCCCATGCTTTCGCACGCGATACGGTCGACAACTACGACGTGTCCGATGCGCTCAAGAGCGAGCCGGGCAAGGTCGGCGACGACGTGCCCTTGTTCTTTGCAGGTCAGGATCATCCGCGCGTTGTGAAGTCGTACGGCACGTTCGACACCAACAAGAAGACGAACTCGTTCGGCAAGAGTGATCTGAAGGCATGCCAGCACGTCTTCCTTTCGGCGGTCATCGAGCTTCAGGAGCGTGCACGCAAGGAGGGCGGCAACGCCGTCATCAATATCAAGAGCAACTACGAGAACCATATTCGCGAAAGCGCGACCGAGTTCACCTGCGGCGCGGGCGCCATCATCGCGGGCGTGGCGCTGACCGGCGAGGTCGTGACGCTCAAGTAAGGTGCGGGGCATGGCGCGCAGCCCGGACCTTGTTTCCGGGCGGCACGCGCTGTGTGATGCGCAGACAACGACGTGCGCGCGCTTGTCTCCTGCTCTTGGCTCGTGGCTTTCAACGCTCGGTCCGTGGCTTTCGGCTTTCGCCCTCGCCTCGAGACCGTTGGTGCGTGGCCCTTGGCTGTGTTGATTCGTTACTTTCCATTCATACCGTTTTGAATACTCACACTTCAAACGCGACCGCGGTCGACGTCGCAATCATTGGCGCAGGCCCTGCAGGTGCGGTCGCTGCAGCGTTGTTGCGAAAGGCCGGGCGTTCTGTCCTCGTGCTCGAGCGGCAACACTTCCCGCGCTTCTCGATCGGCGAAAGCCTGCTGCCGCAGAGCATGGCGTATCTCGAAGAAGCCGGCATGCTTCAGGCGGTGGTCGAAGCCGGCTTCCAGTACAAGAATGGCGCGCATTTCTGCTGGCGGGACAAGACATCGTCGTATGACTTCCGCGACAAGCATTCGGCGGGCTGGGGCACGACCTATCAGGTCGAGCGCGCGCAATTCGACGACGTGTTGATTCGCTGCGCGGCGCAGCAGGGTGCCGAAGTCCGTTTCGGCCAGACTGTGCGCGCGATGCGCACTGGCGATGCGCCGGTGCTCGAGGTCGTCGACGAAGCCGACGAAAGCGGCAAGGGCTACGAGGTTCACGCGCGTTTCGTGCTCGATGCGAGCGGATTCGGTCGCGTGTTGCCGCGCCTGCTGAATCTCGAGGCAGCGACCCGCATGCCCACGCGCGCGGCCATCTTTACGCACGTGCGCGACGGCATTGCGCCTGATGCGCACGATCGCAACAAGATCACCATCGCGACACACCCCGAGCATCGGGACGTGTGGTTCTGGATGATTCCGCTTGCGGGCGGCCGCTCGTCGGTGGGCTGCGTCGCGGAAGCCAGCTTTCTGAATGCCCCCGACGCCGAGCGCGAGGCACTGCTGCGCAAACTGATTCGCGAAGAGCCGACCCTCGCGCGCCTGATCGGCGATGCGCCGTTCCTGATGCCGGTGCGTCATATCGGCGGATATGCCGCCAACGTCGAACGACTGCACGGCCCGGGTTATGCGCTGCTCGGCAACGCGGGTGAATTCCTCGACCCCGTGTTCTCGTCAGGCGTGACGATCGCGCTGCGTTCATCGCATCTCGCGGTCAAGGCGCTCGAGCGGCAGCTCAACGGGGACGCCGTCGACTGGCAGAGCGAGTACGACAAACCGCTGCGCAAGGGCATCGATGCGTTCCGGGCCTTTGTCGAACGCTGGTACACGGGTGAGTTGCAGGACATCATCTACTATCCGAAGCAGACCGAGTTTGTGCGCCGCTATATCAGCGCCATTCTCGCGGGCTACGCGTGGGATGAGACGAACCCGTATGTCGCCGACCCCGAACGGCGCCTGAGCGCGCTTCACGAGGTTTGCATGGTGTATTGAGGTCGTTCGCGGTCGGGCGGCTCGGCGGTCAGGCCGTTGAGCCGTTGAGCCGTTGAAGCGGTAAAACGTGATGCGTTGAACGGCTGGATATCAGAGCCGGCGACGGTGTGACGCCAATTTGCCGAGCAAGCCAGGAGCACCGATGACGGTCTTTGTCGCACTACTTCGCGCCGTCAATGTCGGCGGAACGGGCAAATTGCCGATGGCCACGCTCGTCGACATCTGCAACGACGCGGGCTTTACCGACGTGCGGACCTATATCGCCAGCGGCAACGTCGTGTTTCGCAGCACGCTGACGGAAGCCAAGGTGCGTTCGGCGCTTGAAGCGCGGCTGCATGCGTATGCGGGCAAGCCAGTCGGCGTGCTCGTGCGCACGGCCCGCGAGATGTCCGAGGTGCTCGATCGGAATCCGTTCTCGAACGAAGCCGGCAACCGCGTGATGGCGCTATTCTCCGACGCCGCGCTGCCTGTCGATCCCAACGAGGGCGCGACAGGCACGCGCGACGAACAACTCCGCCTCGGGCCGCGCGCCCTGTACGTGTTCTACCCGAGCGGGATGGGTACATCCAAGCTCAAAGTACCCTGCGCCAAGGATGGAACCGGGCGGAACATGAATACGGTGGCCAAGCTCGTCGAAATGGCCGCGGCGCTGGGATAGGTGCGTGGGGGATGGGCTGCTTGGATAGGTTGTCGTTGCAGTCGCCTCCCAAGGCCTGAACGCCATTTCGACGTACCCGCCAGCACGCGGCGCCGACAATGGCGCGTTCCGATTCCATGCCGATGGACCGCTGGCGGCGGCTCGGCCTACGCCGCTCAAAATCGCCGTCCGACGCCGAACCCTACGATCCACGGATCGATCCGCAATCTGCCGAGATCGGTGCCGCCGAGTGAGGCGTCCGTCCGGATCCAGACTTTCTTTACGTCGAGATTCACGAACCATGCGTCGGACACGGCGAAATCAACGCCTGCCTGCAGCGCCGGTCCGAAGCTGTGGTTCGTGATATCAACACCCTGCCCGCTGACCGCCAGGCTGTTGTGATAGAACAAGGTGTAGTTGATGCCCGCGCCGATATAAGGCCGGATTCGGCCCGCGTCGTTGAAGTGATACTGCAGCGTCAGTGTCGGCGGTAACACACTCACCTTACCGAGGTTACCGAGGTCCGACGTGACCCCGTGACGGCTCGTTGCAAGAATCAGTTCCGCACCGAAGCTGTCGGTGAACATATAGGTGAAATCGAGTTCCGGAACGGCGGTCGTATCGACTCCCGAATGAATCGTCGACAGCGTGCCGGTCGACGACACGTCGGGCGCCACCACTATTCCCCGCAATCGGACGATCACGTCACCCTGCGCCGCTTCGGCATGGGTCGACGCAAACCCGCCGAATATCACCAGCACTGCGCTTACCCATGCAGCACCCAACCCCCGCAATGTTTTTTTGAGTCCAGACATTTTTTCGCGATATCAAAACCGTCGCGAGACGCAGCCGGCCGCCTCAGCCAGCACTGGATTGCTTCGCGAACGCGTCCAGACTAGGGTTTTCGACGACGCGTTTTTTTGATTTGCGTCACGCGGGGCAAGTCGTGGCCCGGATATCGCAGTGCGTTGATGCGGATCAAAACGCCTCGCATCGATATGTTTAATGCAGCGAGCGCCCATCGCAGAGACGGGTAATGCGTTACGTCGCAATCATTTTGTCGAGACATTGTCGACGTGATTTCGATCAAGTTGCCGTTTATTCACCCTCTATCATTTTATTGACAAGACAATAAATAATATCTGAATGTATTTATCCTATCATCGTGAAATAGGATTTATTGCATTGAAACCTTTGGTTAGATATGTGCGATTTTGAGATATTTTCTGCTGCAGGAATACAACATCAAAAAACACGATTCACGAATATGTTGTTTTGCCATGTTAGAAACGGCCTGCGCGCGTTGTATCAAGCCAGTTCTCTGCGATATCGGAACACCCATGTCGTCTTACGGCATGGCCGGCTCGATTCGGCGCGACAGCGCAATGATTCACCCACGGGGAAGCTGGGGATTCATTGCGAATTCGTTTAAATAAATCGCCCGTTTATTGGCGATCGGTCATTCACTGGTAAATCAGAACACAAATGAGCGTAAGAGCAAAATTAATGGCCGGATTCGGCCTGATGTGCATATTGCTGGTCGTGATTTCCTTCATGTCATTAAAGACCTTGCGCGAGACCAACGCGCAATTCACGCGGTATGTGACTGGAATCAACGCGCGTGAAGCCGAAGCGACGCAAGTGCGCACCGCCGTTGACCGCCGCGCGATCGCGGCACGTAATCTCGTGCTGGTAACTCAGCCGTCCGATGTCGAGCTCGAGCATGCGGCCGTCGTGAAAGCGCACGAGGACGTCAAGAGTCACCTTCAGAAGCTCGACGCGATGATCGCGGCTTCCGACGCGACCGAACAGGCGAAGGCACTCGTCGGCAAAATCGACAGCGTCGAAGCGCAGTACGGTCCCGTCGCCCTCGCCATCGTCGATGCGGCGTTGAAGAACCAGCACGATCAGGCGGTGTCGATGCTCGACGAGCAATGCCGTCCGCTCCTCGCAGCTCTGGTGAAGGCCACCGACGACTACACCGAATACACCCGTGCTCGCGAAGCGTCGTTGATCCAGAAGGCCGACGACACCTACGCGTTTCAATTTGCTGCGCTGATTGCGCTGAGCCTCGCCGCCATTGTGAGTGCCGTTGTCGCCGGCGTCATGATCACGCGCGGTTTGCTTCGCGATCTCGGCGCCGACCCCGTGGCGTTGATTGAGGCCGCGAAGCGCGTCGCATCAGGCGACCTGAGCCAGCCGATCATGACGCAGCGTACGCGGGGCAACAGCGTCTTGACGTCGATCGCCGAGATGCAAACCCAGCTGGCCAACCTGATCGCCGCGGTGCGCGAGGCATCGGAAGGCATCGTATCGGGATCGACTCAGATAGCCGCGGGGAATTCGGATCTGTCAGCGCGCACCGAACAACAGGCTGCGTCGGTCGCCGAGACCGCATCGAGCATGGTGCAACTGACTGCCACGGTGAAACAGAACGTCGACAACACCATCCAGGCGCGCAGCCACGCTGAAAGCGCTTCCACCGTATCCGCCAAGGGCAGTGCAGTCGTCGGTCGCGTCGTCAGCACGATGTCGAGCATCCGCGAGAGCTCGACCAAGATCAGCGAGATCATCGGCATCATCGAAAGCATCGCATTCCAGACCAACATCCTGGCGTTGAACGCTGCCGTCGAAGCCGCTCGCGCCGGCGAGCAGGGACGCGGTTTTGCTGTCGTCGCAAGCGAGGTGCGTAACCTTGCGCAGCGTTCGTCCGTCGCCGCCAAGGAGATCAATGACCTGATCTCGGCCTCGGTCGAAACCATTCGCACGGCGTCGTCGCTCGCTGACGATGCGGGGACCACCATGGCCGAGATTCGCGACGCGATCCAGCACGTCGCCGAGCGGATCAGCGCCATCGCAAGCGCGTCGGAAGAGCAGAGCCACGGTATCCGCGAAGTCAATCTCGCCATCTCGCAGATGGATGAGACCACCCAACGCAACGCTGCACTCGTCGAAGAAGTCGCGGCCGCGTCACGTTCGCTCGAAGATCAGGGCGCGCTGCTCAGACAGACGGTGTCGGTGTTCCGTGTCAGCGGGGCGTTGGCATAGCAAGGGCGGCTTCGCCCGGATCCAGATTCCGCCCTGATAGGCGGCATCTGGATGGGTCTCCCGAACCGCGCACGTGGCTTCGGCGGCGTCCGCCACGTCCACGTCGCTACACGCCCGTTGCGTATCGTCGGCAATGTTCGAGATACCCCGCTTCATGGCTACTCACGAGTTCGACGATGCTGTTCCACAACCACAGCGGCGCGTCGATCGTTTTTGAGCGACTCTTGCGAAGTTCAGCGAGCCATTGCTTGCGTGTCGCATGGTCCATCTGACGCGCATGCGCTTTGCCGATCACCATCGCAAGGTAGCCCGATAGCTTCATCGCATCCTTTTGCGTGAGTTGCTCGACGTCCAGCTTGAGATCCTGAGGCAGCAATTCGCGAATCACGACTGCGCGATCAAGAAGGCGTGCAGCGCGCATTCGCTCGCCGAGAAACGGTGATAGATGACGTGCCCCTTCGACGACGCGTTCCGCGTTATCGCGCGGCATCGCTGACTGCGTGTAGCGAGGTGCCGCCGCCTTCACGCCTTCCTTGATGTCCATCAGGCAAAGATCGTCACCATCGATCACTCCACCGTCGACATCGAGCAGCACGGCATAACGCAGTCGCCCCAGCGAACTGCATCCTTTAACCCAGTACGCGGCATCGATCAGCGAAACGGCGCCCGAGTCACTTCGCCCCTTCAGGCTCGTCGCCAGCCCGGACAACTCCGAGCGCTCGAAGAGCGCGGTGATCTCTTTGCGCTCAGATTTGTCGAGCGGCCAGAAGCGCTTGCCCAAGGGAATCGTCGGCTGGAGATCTTCGATGCGCTCGCGCGCGAGGTGCTGCCACGAACGACGCACCGCTTCACGCATCACGACATGCACCGGAGTCGGACGCTTGCTCAGGTGCACCTTGTCCGGGTCGCTTTCGAGTGCCGATTCGTACCCTGCCGCGAGCGCTTCGACAATATGCACCGTCGTCAGGCCGGAAAGATCCGATCCGCGCGCCGCCGTGGCCAACGACAGACCAAGCCGAATCACGTCGTGACATGGATTGCCGATCACAGCCTGGTCGAGATCGCGAATCTGAATTTCGACCTTGCCTCGGCTGTTGGCGATCGGACCGAGGTTGCCCGTGTGACAGTCGCCACAGATCCAGATCGCCGGACCTTGCGGCAGCGTACGGATATCCGCTTGCTCGAGCCATTCGTAGAACTGCGCCGTATTGCCGCGCACATAGGCATGCGCGGACCGGGCCATCTTGAGGTTGCGCAACCGGGTCAGGGCTTCGGAGCGAGACTTGGGAGTGGGCGGCTTGTTTGAAAGCATTTTCATCGGGCGCGAGGTGGTTGTTGTAATGGTTGCGGTCATTGCGCAGTCGCAGGACCCTCACGTCAGCAATTTGTGTGCGCACTGATTACATTTTCCCAACGCGCCCTCCCGTTCCTGCACCTCGAACGGCCATTCTCGTGGAATAGATCGGCGAGCCTCGTGGCATCCGGCAGATCGGACTCGCCCCGCCCGGCTTGTCGGACTGCGACTTCCGATGCTTCCGATCTCAGTCCTTCGATTTGACGCGTGCCGGTACATCGGCGCGAAGCGCCAGCCGCCTACTCGCTGAGGGCGAGCATCCACCGAATCCTCAAAAGAGGGACAATCATCCTCAAGTTGAGGATTTACGCAAAATCCCTATAATAAGGACAAATATCCCCATATTAAGGATTCGAAATGAGCCTGGCGGATTTTCTGTTCACTCCGGGCTTGCAGCGCGTGCTCGGTGCAACGCTTCTCGATCCAGAGCGAGCTTTTACGCTGCAGGAGCTGCTGCGTCTGGCCGACAGCGGGCGCGGGAGCGCGCAGAAGCAAGTCGACCGATTGGTGGAAGTCGGTGTGCTTCAGGAGGACGCCCGCAGGGGACGGCAACGGAGCATTCGAGCGAACACCGAGTTCGTTTTCTACCCGGAGTTGCTCAGCATCGCCCGCAAATCGTTCGCGGTTGCGGAGCCGCTCAAAGAAGCGCTCACCCCCTTCTCCGACCACATCAAGGCCGCGTTCGTATTTGGATCTGTAGCGAAGGGCACTGACAGCGGCCGAAGCGATATCGACCTGATGGTGATCGGCACCGCTCCACTTCTCGAACTCTCGGAAGCCCTGCACACAGTCGAGCAAACCCTTCGACGCCCGATTAACTTCGCTTTGTACGAGCCGAGCGAATGGGAAGCCCTGACAATCTCGGATCCCGTAATGGGCCAGATTGCTCAAGGCCCCCTGCTAAAGATCCTGTGATGCCACGGCCGGCCTCAACGATCGATATCGATCGCCTGCATGCGGCGCTCAAGTTCGCTGATGTCGTTGGCAGATGCGAGGTACGCGTCGCGACGGCTATGCTCGGCGCGGTCGAGTGCCTTTCGCAAGAGCGGGAACAAATAGATGAACAGGATGAGCATGACGTCCTCCGAACGACGGCCGGGTGAAGTACGTATCGGCCGAATCGGGGGCACGACACTGACGAGCCAGGCGCGCATCGGGTGCGGATCCAGATGGTCGGATCGGCGAGTCATGCTACGGCTGGGACCCAATCCATTGCAGAGTCCGTGCCAAAAGGCTCGAACCTATATCTGGCGGGCATTCCCGGCGTCCGGGAGGACAATTCGAAAGCTAAGTGTCAGGTGCCGGCAAACGGATAGGCAGATAGGTGTCGGGGCAGACCTGACACGCATCCGGCCCCTTCGGCGACGCGCCATTTTTTGTACGTAGCGACGTGCCCCTATCTCTTCAATTCGCTTGGTGGAGGGTGCTTTCCGAGGCTCACGTCGCCTTCCGTCGTGAGCGCCTTGTGCAGGATTACGCGGGCAAAAAAGAAATACTGAGCCGCTTTCCAAGCGCCGTTGCGGCGCTCATGAGGGTGGCAAGGGTAAGGCTCAGATCCTTCTCGTCGAGCAGACGGTTAAGCACGGTCCTGCTCGTCTGCATGCGCTCGGCCATCGCAGTTTTCGTGATCTGTTGCGCTTCCATCTCCTGTTGGATCAGCATTGCGATGACGCGTTTGGTCGCCGCTGCGTGCACCTCTTCAAGGATCCCTTCATCGGCGAGGAAATCGTCGAAACTGCTACCAATGTGCTTGCTCTTTGCCATGATTCACCTTCCAGCTAACGAAAGATCCTGATACCCGACCACGTACTGAGGCCGGTCACGTGCGTTCAAATCAGCGCCTTCCGAATCCGCGCGATGTTGATATCTGCGTCTGGTGTGGCTTGCTGTTTTTTAATAAAACCATGCAGCAACACCATGTCCGCTCCTTCAAGCGAGAAAAGCACGCGTGCAATCCGCGTTGGTAGATTGACGCGCACCTCGAACAATCCTTTTCCCATCGGCCTTACGAGCGGTAACCCGAGCGGCCAGCCGATCTGAACTTCGAGGATGGCCTGCCCCACCTTTTTGCGGTCGTCGATCGGCAAGCCGACCAACCACTCACGCACAGGTTCTTTTCCGACATCCGTCGCAAAAAAGACCACGCTCAGCTTCTTGACTGGAAGTGGCCGTGAAAATGAAAGGCGCATAGTTCCGACCCACAAAGCGTACCGAAATCGGTACGAAAAGTAAACCCCAGGAAATCGGGGCTAGCCGCCGACGGCCGCTCGAATTTCGTCCCAAAAAAGCGAAAGCCCCAGGGACTCGTCATCCCTGGGGCTTGTTTGTCGCTGTGAGGCGCGCTTGTTCGGATCAGAACGGTTATCCACATTCGTAAGTGTTGGTAGATGAGTCAGTGCCAATAAGCACGGCACTTTCATGCCACCATACCCTCAAACAATGTGGGTAAGTGTAACTAGAAGCGCATTTTCCACGCAAAAATCGACGCGAATCACCAAACTGTGGGTAGCACTTCGTTTGCCGCAAATGCCCGCACAGCGGGTGTTTGCGGCATTTTGTCGTTTTAGACGTTTAAACAACAATATCTCTCCTTGGCACGAGGGGGTGCGGGGGAGTAGTGAGCAAAAGTTATCCACAAGCAATTGCCACGGCGATCACGCGTGCCCATCTGCAATAGGAAGCCCGTGTTAGCTGGAAAACATGCGGCCGGTCCACCACACAACCTCCGACCCCTGCCCGATACATTCAGCGAGCGACGCCTATAAGCTATTTTGTACCGTCTACCAGGTACAACAAGCGAAAGCAATGTTTTGCGACGCGACCGCTAAGGCCCGATCGCCGCTCAGTGCGCCGCCGAGGCGGCGTCACTGGCACCACCGGCCTTGCCTGGCTTCGTTATCCAGATCAGCGGAATGATGATGATCATAATGATCGCCGCGCCGTAGAACACGTCATTCAGCCCGAGCATCGCTGACTGGGTCTGCACCATATGATCGAACAGCGCATAGGACGCGTTGGTACCGAGTCCAAGCAGCGAATGGTAGGCATCCATCTGCTGGTTGAACTGCGGGTTGGTCAGGCTCGACTGCTGCGTCAGGATCTCATGGTGCATGATGGTGCGGTCGTTCCACACCACGCCCGCAAGCGAGGTGCCGATGCCGCCGAAGAACATGCGGGCAAACGTCGACAGGCCGGCCGCGGCCGGCACCTTCTCCGGCGGCTGCCCCGACAAGATGATCACCGTGAGCGGCGCGAAGAAGAGCGCCATTGGGACGCCTTGCAACAGGGTCGGCAGTATGATGTAGCCCTCGCTTAGATCTGTGTAGAAGAAGCTGCGCATGTAGTAAACGATCGCGAAGCCGATGAACGCGAGCGTGCCGATGATGCGAGCATCCGAGCGTGGCAGGATCTTGCCCATGATTGGCGCGCCGATCACCGCGAAGATGCCGAGCGGCGCAGTTGCGAGACCAGCATCCACCGCGCGGTAGCCAAGATACTCCTGCATCCACTGCGGCAATAACACTAGCGTGCCGAAGAAAATTGCGTACGCGACGGCGATCGAAACCGTGCCACCCAGGAAGTTGCGCTGCCTGAAAAGCGTCAGGTCGACCACGGGATTCTTCTCCGTCAACTCCCAGACAATGAAAAACGCGAGCCCCACCACTGCGACGATGGTGAGAATGACGATCGTCTTCGACGAGAACCAGTCAAGATCCTTGCCCTTGTCGAGCATCACCTGCAGCGACGCGACCCAGACGATCAGCAGCGCGAGCCCGACGACATCAATGGGGATCGTCCTCGTAGGTGTATCGCGGTGCCGGTAGAGCATCCAGACCATCGCCGCCGCGAACAGTCCGACCGGAATGTTCAGGTAAAAGATCCAAGACCAGCTATAGCTGTCGGTCACCCAGCCACCGAGCGCGGGCCCGACGATCGGTCCGGTCACCACAATCATCGAGAAGATCGAGAGCGCCAGCGACGACTTCGCCTTGGGCCACGAACTGAGCAGAAGCGCCTGGGACATTGGAATCAGTGGTCCGGCCACGGTCCCTTGGAGTATGCGCGCTGCCAGCAGGATGGGCAGCGACGGCGCGATGCCGCACAGCCAGGAAGCGAGCGTAAATAGCAGGATCGAACCCACGAACAGACGGACCTGCCCCAGCCTCTGCGTGAGCCAGCCCGTCAGCGGTATTGCGACGGAGTTGGCCGCCGCGAACACGGTGATGACCCACGTGCCTTCATCGACCGATACGCCCAGGTTGCCTGAGATGGTCGGAATCGCGACGTTGGCGATCGACGAGTCGAGCACGGTCATGAAACCCGCCAGGCCCACACTCAGCGAGCCTAGCGCGAGCGTCGCCCCGCTGAGCGGGGGATGTTGAGGTTGAGTAGTGGTAGACATGATGGCGGACGCTCATTCGTTGGCGACGATGATTCCGAGGATCGCAGCATCCGCATCGTTGCCGTACCTCGTGCACATCTCAGTCCTGTTGGTTGACGTCGGCGTTGCCGACGAATCAGGCCCGTCACCGCTGAGATGTTTCGAGTTCACGTCCACGTTCATCAAAAGGCCCACGCGCAGCGGCTTCTGTTGCAGTTCGGCGGGTGGAATGGCAACGTTTCACCGGTCTGACGTAAGGAGCCGCCTCGGGTCACAGAAATCAATCGTGGATGTCACCTGCGCTCTTCGTTCCCCACCCGGGGCGTGGCTGCTGTCGTAGATAACTGGCACCCTAGTCGGCGAATACTGCAGCATGTTTTCGGATGTACGTTTCGACGGTCATCGGCGGTTCACCGGTTATATCGGCGACGACGTCATTGGTCCCCGCGAAAACACCGTTCTGATAGTCGAGAGCGACGGACAAAAGATGCTGCGCGAACGTATCGCTGAACCTACTATCGCTATCGAGACGCTTTTTGAAAAGCTCAAGGTCGATTGGCTCATATTTCACATCGCGGCCCAGCGCGCGTGTCATCTCAGCAGCAATTTCGTGGTGATTCATTTCGACCGGTCCATGGAGCGGATAAACCTTACCCGCATGGGTGCCAGGCTCCCTGAGAATCGCCGCGATGACCCGTCCCTGGTCTTCAGCCGCGATAGGCGCATGACGGCCTTCGCCAAACGGGAGCCGAAGCATGCCATCTTTCTTGACGTTGGCAACTTGCCCTGGATATGTCAGCCATTGTGCAAAAAAGGTTGGACGGATATGCGTCACCGGGGTACTGAAGCCGTCGAAGACACGCTCCGAAATCCAGTGGTCGCGAGCGGCACGACTTTTTGCCATCCGTCGTGCGGAGATTTGCGACATGTTCACGATGGCGGTCAGGCCTGCCTCTTCGGCGGCCTGCGCAAAATAGGCGCTTGCCTGAATACCGCCTGCTTCGATGGGAAACACAAAGTACGCAGAAAAAATTCCCTGCAGAGCGCCCGCTACATCGTCGAGGTCGCCAAGGTCACCGACGATGACCTCGACACCTTGTGACTTGAGTCGCTCGCTTTTTTCGCTCTCCTTGCGCACCAGGGTTCGCACTTTTTCGCCTGCGTGTAAGAGTGCGTCAGCCGTAGCACCGCCTGTATCGCCAGTCGCGCCTGCGACGAATAATATCCGGTCAGTCATTTCAGGTACCCTCACATGTCGAGACGGGATTGGCAGCACCGTCCATTCAAGGAATTGATGAAACTTCGTATCCTGTGGCTCGCCCGCCAGACGCAACGCAGCGAGAAAAGTTTCGTACGCTTGCCGCTAAGGCGCCCGAGCCGCGAGGCGGCGCCTCGCGGAATCGTCGTATCCGTTCGCTCCTGGCGCGCGAGGTCATGGCATCTAGCAGCCTGTTCGCGCCAGTCGCGTATGACGCTACGGAGCCCACGATACTGTTCGTGAGCCTGGCTGTCGCGCAAACGCCACCACTTGAAACTTCGCAAATGGAAGCGCCGCGATTTGCTCAAGACTGAAGTCCGAACGCCCGCCTCAAGCTTTTGTCGACCTGCCCGAACGGCGCAAAGCGACGCAAGAGGCTGAGCACCCTCGCCCTGCCGTCCGCAGGCTGTCTCAGCCGATACGTGCCGCGAACTATCGAAAGGATTTTTCCCGCCACCTCCTCGGGCGCTGGCCCGTCGTTGATCTGCTGCCGCACGGCGCTGACGCTTTGGGCGCAAGCGGCGGCGTAATCTTCGATCACCGCCTGGGTCCGCGTTGCGTTTATGTCCAGATTCGTTCGACTGAAGCTTGGCTCAACGAGCACGACTCGCACGCCAAACGTCCGCACCTCGTGATCGAGCGATTCCGAGAGACCCTCCAAAGCGTGCTTGCTGCTCGCGTACAGCCCCATGTAAGGAGCAGGCAGAAAGCCCAGTACCGAACTGATATTAAGGACGAGGCCGCTTCGATTTCTGCGCATGGACGGCAAAACGGCCCTAATGACCCGCAGCACACCGAATACATTCACATCGAACAGTGCCGTCGCCTCGGCATCGCTGGTGGCTTCGACAGGGCCAACCAGCGAAACGCCAGCGTTGTTAATCACAATGTCGATTCGCCCGGCTTTTTCAATCACTTTGCTCACGGCCGCCACGACGGATGCATCGTCTTGCACGTCCATTCCGACGTACTCAACGCCGGGTGCCGTTGCAGCGGCTTCAGGTCTGCGAACGCCGCCAAACACGCGGTAGCCAGCGCCCGCCAGCGTCCGTGCGGTCGCGCCACCGATACCAGAGGACGCCCCTGTAATCAACACCACTGAACCTTCAGCCTTCATATTCTCTCCAAGACGTCTCGGGGCACCTCAGAACCTCTGCCGGTCACTCGCAGCGAACAGCAGAGATGGGTTCAGCGCACGCCGAGCATGATTTGCGCAACTTCGTCGGCGGCGTCGATCTGAGGCCAGTGCCCAGCATCCAGTGCGTGGAGTGAGGCGTTCTTCGCCTGCGACTGAATGTGTTGCGCGACGCTCAGGTGAAGGTAAGGGTCGGCATTACCCCAGACCAGATGAAGCGGAACCGCAGAGCGCCTGAAATCGACGATCCGAGCCGTGTTCGCCGCCACCTCTTCATGCAACTGCGACGTCATTTGCGCGAACGCGATGGCTGCGCTCGGCTGTTGGCGAAAGTTGTTGTCAATGACAGGGCCTAGGAACTCAAAGTAGTTCACTTTCTGTTCGTCGGTCAGCCCGTGCTGAAGCAGGTTGCGCTGGAAATCAATCAGCCAGGCAAACTGCTGCGGACTTTGCAGGAAGTGCATCGCCAGCTTGCGCAATTCCCTGTTCGAAAAAAGCTCGATCAGCTCAGGCACCCGCAGGCCTGGTGCATCTCCGTAGAAGGCGTTCATCACCACGACCGCGCTTGTACGGTCGGGGTGCTTCAGCGAGAAGTTGATGGCTGCGGGTCCACCGGCGTCGTGGCCGACAGGAATGATCTGCTCGAGGGCGAGCGCCTCGACGACCGCTTCGAGATCTCCCAGTTGTTGCGGGAAACTATATTGCGCCCCGACCGCCTTATCGGACCCGCCAAATCCGAGGAAGTCGACGGCGACCACTCGTCGGCCCGCCGAGACGAGGCGAGGAATGAGCAGGTCGTAGATGTGCGAGTCGTCCGGAAAGCCGTGCAGCACAACGAATGCGGGACCAGTGCCGGCGAAGTCGCGGACGTAGACACTCCCGCTGTCACGCCTGACGCGATGCTCGACGAATTGCGGCAGGGGGGGATTGGTGGTTGCCATTTCGAACTTCTCCTTTCTAGTCGGGGTTGGGCACACAGTGAATTGCGCGGTGCAACGCTATCCGCGTTTGCCAGCATCTGGTTCGCCGCCTGGCTGATCGCTTCTGTAAAGTGCTTCAAGTCGAGGGCGTAGCCCGCTCAGGTCGTAGCCAGCGGCGGTGATCCGTTGCAGGATTTCCTCCGGCTCGATCGACGCGCCGACCGATAGCGCCCACAGCGTGGCGGCCCGTACACCGGTGCGGCAATACGCAATCACGGGGCCATCCAACGTTTCGAGCGCGGACGAAAACTTCGCGGCGTCGTCAGCCGTGGCTTTTCCAGGTAAAACGGGAATCGCCGCGAAACCAAGCCCGACCATGCGGGCGGCCTCACGCATTTCGGCGATGGTGGGCTGCCCCGGTTCCTCGGCGTCGGGACGGTTGACGACGACGGAGAGAAAACCGCGCGCCTTTGCCTCGCCGATATCGGCAATGCTCAGCTGCGGACTGACCGAGAGGTTCGGCGCAAGCTCTTTGGGGTTCATCAGAATCCTTCCTGGGGGGTTCGTTCATGGGAACAAGTGGCCGGGGCGAGAGAGGCTCCGCGCATTCGCTTTGAGCGACTGAACCGGGACGCTTCGCTATCGGACCGCAAACGGCTCCTGCGCGCGCGTCCAACTAATCAGATCGTATCGAGCGGAATCCTGAGGTAGCGCCGGCCATTGCTTTCCACGCGCGGTAGTGCACCGCCGCGCATGTTCACCTGGATGGCAGGAAGGATCAGCTTCGGAACGGCCAATGTTGCATCGCGCGCGTTACGTGCGGCGACGAACTCGCCTTCCGTCACGCCGTCACGAGCATGCACATTCGCCATACGTTCTGCGCCAATCGTTGTTTGCCAGGCATAGATGTCACGTCCCGGAGCCTTGTAGTCGTGACAGAGAAAGAGCCGCGCTTCGTCGGGCAGGCTGAAAAGCCGCCGAATCGAGCGATAGAGCTGGCCTGCATCGCCGCCTGGAAAATCTGCTCGCGCGGTTCCGTAGTCCGGCATGAAGAGCGTGTCACCGCAAAACACGGCGTCGCCAATCACATAAGCCACGTCCGCCGGCGTGTGGCCTGGAACGTTGAGCACGGTGCATTCAAGCGTCCCGATCGTGAACGATTCGCCGTCATCGAAAAGATGATCGAACTGCGATCCGTCTCGCTTGAATTCCGGCTCGGCGTTGAAGATGTCGCCGAAGATCTTCTGTACGGCTGTGATGGCACGCCCGATGGCGATCTTGCCGCCCACCTGCGCCTGCAGAAAAGGCGCAGCGGTGAGATGGTCCGCATGAGCGTGGGTTTCAAGCAGCCATTCTATCGATAGCCCCTCCGACTCGACGTAGGCAACAATAGCTTGTGCCGACCGCGTTGAGGTGCGGCCCGCGGGTGCATCGAAGTCCAGCACGGAGTCAATAATAGCTGCCGTAAGTGTGACCGGATCGTGCACGACATAGCTTGCCGTGCACGTGCCCTCGTCGAAGAACGAACGTACGATCGGTGCTTTGCGTTTGCCAATTCGCGTCTCGACAATGCCGGCCGACGCGTGTTCAAGCAACTGATCCAAGATTTTTCTCCCCAGCTCGATGTAGTTGCAGCGTAGCTGGGTGAGGCGGCCCGGTCTTGGATAAAGCGACGGCGCGATGGACAAAACGCGGATAGGCGCCTGGAATCAAGGCGGGCAGGCTGGGGACGCGACGCGTCAACGCATGCGTCAGCGGGCGCGGTTGTGTAGCCGCCAATCCTTCGGCCTGCAACCCACGAGGCGGACGAACACCCGAGAAAAATGGCTCTGATCAAAAAAACCACAGTCGGCTGCAATGGCGGCAAGGCTCGCGTCCGTGCCGCTGAGTAGCGATTTCGCGCGATCAATCCTGCGCCTCAGTAGCCATTGATGCGGCGAGAGCCCGGCTGTCTGTTTGAAGGCTTCCGCAAAGTAGCTCGCGGAAAGATCGCATTGGCTTGCGAGATCCAGAATGGACGGGTTGCCATTCAGGTTCGCCTCGAAGAAATCGATAATGCGCTGCATCTGCCAGGGAGCCAGCTTGGGCCGCTGGACAGGTTCTGAAGTGACGCTTGCACCATATCGGGCTATCACGTGCTCGCAAAACGCGACGGCGAGGGCATCGACCAAAAGCGTATTTACCTCGCAGGGGCGCTCCAGGACCGACATTAATGTCTGCGAGAAGTGAAATAGCACGGCGTCCCACTCACCGAAGCCCTGCTGCACGAGCCCGTGGATGCGGCGCCGGCCCTTCTGATACACAAATTCGTCGATCGTGCGCTGCGAGATGTAGAGTCGCATGTTATCGAACGGCGTGTCGAGCCGGCGTGTGGGGCCATCGCGCAAGTCCAGCAGACAAGACCAGCCAGGCTTGCCAGCGTCTGCTGAACGGGCGGTCGGCTTGCCGGAGTAGCGAATATCCGGGTCAGGGTTAGCAATGAGCGGTACCTGAAAGATGAACGCTTCTTCCGGTTTTGGCGCGAGTGAGCGACCTGGCTGAGGGCGATTGTTGGTCAACCTCGAAAATATTACAGGAGGTGCCAGCGTCGCCACGCCGGCCCGCAGCGTCGGTACATCCCTTAGGGAAAAGCTTTTCGCAAGGCTCGCTTCAAAAGTAAGCGGCCCGTGGTCAGCTCGACTTGTTTCATTCATATCCATTTCCCGTGATACCGGAGTGTCGGCGCTGGTACTGCGGTTTCACCGGTGTTTCCGCCGTAGTCTCCCGGCCAGGTTGAATGACAGGGGAGTAGCTTAGCTTAATCCGATTTATTTTCCGGACCAGCACCAGCCTCGAATCCCGGCAGTCCGGCGTGGGCAACTGCTGCTCCGATCGCGGATGACCGTTTTGGAGCGATATCCGAGCGGCGGCGATGGGTCGACTTTGGCCGGTGAGCCATCAAAGGCTCAGACTAACCGCCAATAACAACGCCCGGAACTCCCGGGCGTCTTGACCTTCACTAGCTATCGGATTTTTCGTTATCTATGTCAGAAATTTTTCACTTACCTGACAGCTTGCACTTTCCGTGTCATTCGACATCTCGGGCGCCTAGTCCCAGTCGCCATCGTCAAGATCTTCGTCAGCGTCGTGAATGAACACGTACTCTTTGCCAACAGAGAAGTGGAGTTCATGGTGCGAGTATTCAATTGATCGGGTTACGAAGAGTTTCGCACTGCCTGTCACATACTCAACGGGAAAGCTCAGCACTTGCTTTGGCTCGCTTCCCGGCAGCGCCGGTGCGAAAAGCGGCAGCGCGCCCGAGTCATCCTCTGTGACGTCGATCACCGGCTCAAAGACATCACGGCCGAACAGGACCATGTTCGCGCCTCCTTGACGCTGAACCGACTGAAAGATCACGCCGTCAAAGGCTGGCAGATGCACGTGTGCTAGATATTCGGTCAGTGTCTGCGTAATGAGGTACTCATCCTCATGCCCCGGGACCACTGGACGGCTAATAAGGCCATGCAGCCGCCGCAGAAATACGGCACGCTCCCGTTGCTCTGCATACTTTGAATCGAAGTAACTGAGTGCGGCGAGCTTCGCAGCTTCGAGCCGCCGAAAGTCGAGGATACGTAGTGCCTGAGTCGTCCGAAATTCACCGACCAGCACTCGCCCCCCAAGTGCCGGGCGCATCTCGGCAAGGCAGGTGCCCGAGTCCAGAGCCCCGTAGAAAACAGCGATTCCTGCCGCGTTCATCCGGCCGGCCGGCGCCTTCTCGGCCGGCGGCGCACCCAGTTCCCGCGACGGCGCTTCGACGAACGCCCGTAGCTCAGGGTCTGAGCGAACCACGCGCGCACGAAGAACATCCGTCCCTGCCGGCAGGTCATTCACCACGGGCAGCCACTGATCAGTGTCTTTGTCGAAGAATTTCAAGCCCGTAACGCCTTCGAATAGCCGATCGAAGAGCGCCCTCGCGCCGTCGCTGAAGAAACGTCGCCGATGCGCCAACTCTTCCCGAAGGTAGTGCCATTCAGCCATCCAGGTGTGCGGCGTTGCCTTGCACGGCACGTAGAGCTGGGTGTCGTCGTAGAAGGCCTCCTCGCCGTCGCCTGGCCAATAGTCTTCGGCGTCCATAAGCGCGGTGACAAGCGCGTCCGGATCGTCAACGTCCTGGCCTAGCACCATTTGGACTATGTCCGACAACAAGTCGCCCTCCTGTTCCCAGCCCTCCTTGTCGTCATCGTAAAACTTTCGAACCGTCGGCCCGAGTTGAAAATGCTCACGGACGATTGGCTCCAACTCCTCGCCAAGCCGTTCATAGGAAAAGGCGTTGTTGCTCTCTTCACCGCAGCACTCGCAGAGCAGTGGTTCACCGTCGCTCTCGACTGTCCCGCGCAGTACCTCGTCCTCGATGCACTTGAAGCAGATGGCGTGTTCGGTCATGTATTAAGGCCTTCATCCTCTGTGCATTCCATTCTATGTCTACCTGCGTGCTGGCCCGAAAAGACTTTGCTCATGCCAGCCGCGCCCGCGCACCCTCGTCACCCTGAGGCACGTCACCAAGTAGCGTGAGCAAATAACACCGCTAGAGCGGGCTGGAATAATTTTTGGAATATTTTGTTGTGCATTTTGTAGTCGCCCGCTATGATAGCGCCCATGTCATCTGCCTGAGTGTTGCTATGCCTTTCATCGCCGAAGAAGAAGTGCGCAAGGTAGTGCTCCCTTATTTTGCTGATTTCCAGCACATCTATGCTTCGGCATGGAAAGATTGGCTTGCCAGCCCAGTGGCGTCTCGGATGCAGCACAAACGCGTGCGTGCAAACCTGATGTGGAATCAATTGATCTCGCACGCCAAAGTACGATTCGACGGCCACCCTACCGCACGCGTCGAAACATTGCGCAATTGGGATGGGGTGTTGATCGATGACCGAATTTTCATTCGCATGAAGAAGGCAGAAGAGTCGCTTCTGTCTCGCAACTATCCGACGCAGGCCGCTCTGGCGTTTCACGATCAAATTCAGGATCTTTTCGGCGGGATCGCCAGACTGGAACTGCTGTATGTGCTCTCGAAAGACGAAACCGAGATCGAGCAAATCGTACTGGTGCAGCGACACAAGAAGCAGATCCTTTGGAAAATCGACGTGCATGGCGAGTCGGGCACCGACACGCAAACGGTAATGCCGTTTGCCCCGTCCCCGACGATGGACGGAGTGGCAGTTGCCGACCGCGTTATCAAGCCGAAAACAGACGGATCACGGAAAGATGGAACTCAAGACAAGGCAGCCGCTGGCGGAGACATTCCGACCTGAGCTTGTTTCACTGCGCAGGCGGATGCTCGGGCTGGGACAAATTCAACTCGCTGAGCGAGCCGGAATTGCGCAAGGAACTCTCTCAAAGCTTGAACAGGGACTTCGGCCGGCTACGGACGACGTAATAGAGAAACTGGGCGTCGCGTTGGACTGCCCGGTTTCGTTCTTTTGCCGTACGGAGCGCGTGTACGGCGCGCCGCTGAGTGCGCACCCGATGTTTAGGAAGCGAGCGGCGACGGGACAAAAGGTGATCGACAAATTGATCGCTGAGATCAATGTCCGCATTGGCCATGTCAGAACTTTACTGGAAAGTGCAGATATCGCACCGGAGTTACCGTTTCCGCACTATGACCTTGATGATTTCAACGGGGATACGGCACAGATAGCACGCAATGTCCGTCGCGCCTGGTATATGCCGTCCGGCCCCGTTAGTAATCTGGTCGAGTATGCCGAAAGGGCGGGATGCATCGTCGCCTTCTGTGAAATGGCAGACGCTGGAGTGGACGGTATTAGCTACCGCGTTGCCGGGCTTCCGCCGTTGATTTTTCTAAACAAGGATCGACCAGCCGATAGGCAGCGGTTCTCGCTCGCGCATGAACTCGGACACCTTGTGATGCACGACTATCCGACGCCGAGCATGGAGGAGGAAGCAGATCAGTTCGCATCCGAATTGCTCATGCCAGCCGACGATATTGGGCCGTACCTTGGCAATCTGACGTTGGAAAAAGCTGCCTATATGAAACCGTTCTGGAAGGTCTCGATGGCAGCCTTGATTGTGCGCGCAACGTCACTTCATCGGATCGATAGCAACAAATCACAATGGCTTTGGCGACAGATGTCGAGCCGTGGTTATCGAACTCAGGAACCGCAAGCACTCGACTTCGCCCCTGAAACGTCTACGGTCATGAACGGCTTGATCAACAACCTAACTACGACCCTCGGGTATTCGGACGAAGACCTCGTTGGCGCGCTTTGCCTTCATTTCGAAGAGCTGGCTCGACTATATGGTCTACGTCCTCAAGGTGGTCTCAGGCTAGTAAAGCAGGACGGGGCAACACCGAAGCAAATCACTCGCAACTGAGCGAAGCGGCCGCAAACCGCACGAGCACGAAAGTTGGCACCATCCAGTCAAGGCGGCGAACGACGCCGCCGACGGCTTGCGTAAAACTGCGTCGTTTAGGAGCGTGCCGGTCGTCCCGCCCCCTCCCGATGGATGAATGCGTTAGTAATGCGTCGTTTGCGACGCATTACAGCGCGATCGGACACCGTCACCTTGTGGGACTGGTGTCCTGCGGCGGTCTGGACTCAAGGGAGATCAGGAACCCGCCCGTCGAGCCAGTCCGACCAGTCCCACACATATATACAGTCGCCGCAGCCATCCGGATCGAACAACGGCAGGCACCACATCCGCCACCACTCCCTCAATTCCTCCCGCAGAGGCTCGGGCACTTCCGCGATCCGCACTGCGTACGGCTCGCCTACGTCCTCAATCACGGGCACGGCTTGCTGCAGAACCTGACGGTCGTCCCGGGTCAGAGGAGTGTGCAGACCCAGCGCGAACCGCAGCCGCCGTCGCTCCCATGACGGCAGCAGAAACCGGTGAGAGCCGTCAGCGTTCCAGCCGCGCTTCGCGACCATCGTCAGTCGGGAGCCAGCGGGCAGATCCAGGACATGCTGCACTTCGTAGCGTTCGACGTCGATCGCCAGTGCCAAAAGTTGGTCGTCCTCCGGCGTGCCAAGCGCCGGGTCACGCCTAACCAGATCGAGGAGTGTCTGTCGGGCTTCGCGATACTCCTGGCGATTCTGGATGATGCGCACAGTCATGGTTCGCCCCCGGGAAAAATGCTACCAATGTACCGGCCAGCGGGCCGCCTGCTGTTCGTTATCACCTCGCCGCGCCGCGGACCCAGTCCGCAGAGTGCCAAGCATGCGCGAGACGGAAATCCTGCCCGCCGCACGGGCCAGTTGATAATTCACCAGGTCGCCTCGCGATCGCCCAGAAATTCCTCTCGCGCAACAGCGATCACCCGCGCCGGATCGTCAATAAAGATCTCCGCGGGCGTCCGGTCATCAAGCAACGCATGCGGCGAATATAGCCAGAACGTCCGTCTCCAGCCTCCGCGATCGTCTTCGCTGGGCAGGACGACGAGGAGGCCGGCAACGTCCTTCCGTATCGCGCCCGAGCGGTGGAACTGGAAGTCGGGGTAGAGGAAGCAACGCCGGGACGCAGACCATACTCCCAGCAGCTCACCGCTCGCTTGCGCCCGGAACGCAGATGTTGTGAGTTCCGGGCCGGGCGCCTCGCCGGCCAGCACGGCAACCCGAAGATCGTCGGGCCATCCCTTCTCAAGCAGCAGTTCGTCACGGAACTCGATCGCTGACACGATGCTTGGCTCCTAGCTTTCGCTTTGACGACCACTCAACCGTCAATTGGTGGTCGGAACTCGCACGAGGCTGCCAAGGGAGGCAAGGAGTAATGGTGCCGTCTGTGGTGACATATGAAAACCAAGTCACGCCGTCTTCGCAATAGCTCGTGATATCGACGATCGCGTTCATGACACATCGCTCGTCCTCCATTGGTTGCGTCGGAAATGCATAAACGCGACTGCAACCGGCTTCGAGTTGCCCAACGACTTCGAGAACGTCCTCGGCCTTCGTCACAAGATAAGTGTCCAAGGGTAGTGAATCTTCCTCGATGTCCTCGCGAGTGTGCTGAATTAAAAAGCAAGGAGATTCGCTGGAGACAGCCACGCATCGGAAGGCGGTGTAGGGGCTGACTAGTTGTCGGCGTACGGGATTCTTTTCTTCCCAGGTCGTCTGAGTCAAAAGCATGGGTGTGCTGGGTGTCTACCATGAGCACGAGTGCAGAACGACTCGCATCTGGCGCCTACAGTAAAAATGCTAATCTTAGTATGTAGAATCAAAGTATGCAACGACGGACATTTCATAGATGTCCGTTGCTCCCACTCAGTGCCGCCTGGTTGCCATTTTCGCCGCTAACGTTCGGCGAAGACGCATCGAGTTAGATCTCTCGCAAGAGGCCCTTGCAGAGAGGGCCGGCGTCCATCGTACGTATGTTGGGATGTTGGAGCGCAGCGAAAAGAACGTGACGATCTATAACATCGAGCGTATCGCTGACGCTCTGGGGGTCGAGCCAGCATCGCTGTTGCAGGATCGCAAGAAATCGGCGCGTCGAGCGTAAGCGGCAACGACGGCAATTCGTTGACGGGTTGGGGAAAACATCAACTTCCGCGCGCGAGCGTGGCTTGTCTACGTAAAATGGGACCGCGGCAACGCAGCCAGAATGCTTGATAACCGCGACCTGCGCCATTTCAGCGTCGAACTGCACCATTCCCAAGTCTGACGTTTTCTTCTGTAAGTTGCTGTCCACTCGCCATCACTCCACCCCTTTGGTTCGGTCGCGCGGGGGCTTGGGCAGGGGGGCATTTAGCATCATCACCGTCACCCCCTTGAGCTCGGCGTTGTGCGCCCAGGTCACGAATTGCTCCAGGAGCAGTTGGTTTTGCATTTCGAGACGCTCGACCTTGGCCTTGTAACGTTCGACCTGCTCAAGGGCGGCCCGGACACGTTCGTCCCGAGGCTGACCGCCTTCGCCCTTCCAGGTGCCCCGCAAAGCGTCTTTCTTCAGCGAGAACGCGTTGGCAATTTCCGTGTATTCCGCGAACGTGAACCGCGAGTACGTGTGGCCGGTATCCTTCCGGATCGCGTCAATCAGCAGGTCCCAAGTCAATTTGCCTTTCCACCGATCCAGAGTATCGAGCACAAGCTTGATACGCTCTGCGGTCAAATCAGGTGCGCGGGTCTTCTTCATGGCAGCAGCTTTTGGTCCTCGGCTTTGAGGAAGTAGACGGGTTGCGTGGACTCAGCGGTAATCAGGGCAGCGTTCTCCAGGTTGAGCCGAATCCGAGCTCCGCGTTCTACCGACGGGTCGTCCATTAAAGACAGGAGGGCGTTCACGCGCTCCAGCGTCCTTGATTGATGCACCACCCAGACATCGGCACCGTATTCTTCGTCGTTCAACGCCTCCCGCGCCTCATTCAGAAGGAACTCGGTTTCTTCCTTCAGCAGGCGCAAGTTGGCTTCCTTGTGCGCATCGCCTTTGACGCACTCCTGCTCCTCGCAGTTTATGCAGTCGCGGTACATCTGACATGGCTCGCTAGCGAAGTTGTGCATGCACCAGCCATATTCCGTCGTATGGGCGGCGACGACCCCAAACCTCTTGAACTCGCTACGCGTTATCAGATCCCGCGTCGCCGCAGGAACAAGGCCGGCTGTAAAACCCGCCTTCAGAGCTTGACTGATGGGTGCCTGAGCCTCGTCCGAGCTCATGTGGTCATAGGCCCTGTTCTGACGAACGTCCTTACGACCGGAGAAGATAGCGATCTCTGCGTTGCTAAGACCACCCAACTGGGCGAGCATGTTCAGGTAATGCCGAAGAGCATGGCTTCGGAGCTCGATGGGCGAACCGTCGTCCTCCGTGTAGTTGAAGCGCTCAAAGATCGAAGACCGACCCTCCCGTGCCCCGAGCGGATTCGTTATCGAGCTGTAGTCGACGCAAGTAATCATGCAGAGGTACGTCGCCTTCTGCGCGTGCATCTCGTTTGTCCGGATGATGGCCACGGCGTCCTTGCAAAGAAGCTCGGGAGCACCCGGAACGAACGGAAAGGTCTCTGGAAGCATTGCCAGTACCGCGAGCTCAACGTCTTCGAACCGGTACCCAGCCTTGCGACCGGCAAGCTGAACTTTCGGCAACTCAGCTGTCATCCGAGCCCAAGTGTTAGCCTGGTCAGTCGCATCCTCATCTCCCCACAGGATCAGCGCCACTTCTGCTGCCGTAAGGACCTCTTGACCGCGGAGGTGCGCCGCGCCGTCGTGAAGGTAAAGCGTGTTCGAATTGTCGGTGTACCACGCTGCTATATTTTTGGCGGGTGCTGTCACTTTCAGCAGGTTGGAAATAGCCTGCCTTGCCACTGGGACCATCTGGGTGGGGAGCCATTTCGTCGTGTCCTTCGCACCTTTGGACCCCGCCCAGCGGAGGCCAAGCTTCCCGTCGAATCTCCCGTCGCCCTCGACCAGACAGTTGCGCGCCAGTCGGAGCACCTCGTTGATCCGCTCCGGCGCACAGAGCATCACCGCCAGGTAGCTGGACACCGCCACGTCTGCCGGTTGAACCGCCTCCTGGAAGATACCGCCTAGCGCTCGTAGCACCGCTGCGGAAGGTAACTTCTCCTGGCGAGCATCGAGAGCCTCTTTAGAGATTCGCGAACCGAGCTCCCGAGGCCTCTTCATCCCATGGACCCATGTCTGCCGATGCGAGATGAAGCCTTTCGAATTCATGAATTCCGCAATCAGCTGCAGTTGGCCGGCAATACGGTAAGCCACCGCATCCGAGACCTGCTTTTTGGCTAACTCGACCGCAGTGTTCAGCACCTCAACGTTAACCGCCGCCGGGCGCGACGCCTTGTTCCATTCTCGCAACGCCGCCTCTAAACATCGAAGAGCCGCGATGCGCTGAGCTTGAGACGTGACCGGGCGCTTATCGTGAAGGTAGACGATAGTCGCCTTCGCGAAGTCCAGAAACGGATGTGGCAGACTCGGCTCGGACCTGTCTTCGCGGGATGCTTCGAGGGTGCTGAACACAACCCGATTTACTTTGTTCTGTCCTTTGACGTATCCGACTTCCCAAGCGTTCTTATCGAACTGCTCCCGGGCACCGAGCACGTCCGAATTCCTGCAGAGCGCAATGAAAGCCTCGAGATTGGCCTGCGGCTCCAGCTCTGCGCGGGGAGTGAAATGAAGGACAGGCGCGTTCATGCGGCCCCTCCCGATCTGCGCTGTTCATTGGCCTGTGCACATTCCGCAATGACCTCTCGTACCGCCCGGATGGCGTCATCGTTAATAGCCGCCAGTCGCTCGTCGCCTTCCGCACGTTTTCGCTCATCTTGTAGTCGCCGGAGCACCTTGTCATGAGGTGCATCAAGCCACGGCTCGAACTTGAAACAGGTGTAGCAAGCAGTCGGACGGGAGAATCCGCACCCTTCGCCTTTGCAGCCGCAACTTCCGACGGGCGCCTTTGACACGCGGAAGTCAATGATGCGGCTACCGGGAGCGCCCCTGTGTGTCGAGTGTTCCTCGTCCGCAATGAGGCGCCCCTTGAAGGCTTGCGCCAAGGGCGCAAGTTGAGGGTCCATCGCTTTATCGATGTTTTCAATAATCTTCGGAGAGGCTTCAAAGTACACGTCTACATTCTGAAGATCCGCGTGACCCAGGCCTTCCGCGATGACAGCTTTACTGGCACCTTCCTCCGCAAGTCGTGTCCCGAATGTGTAACGGAATCGCTTTGGCGCAACCGGAGTCGGTCCGAAAGCAAGACGCTCGGTCGGCGGAGCAATCGGATTCACAATACCCATGAACGCTCTGGAGAGAGCATCTCTCGTACAGTGGCCAAAGAACAGATCTCCCTTAGATCGAAGCTGCTCCCGTGGACCCCGTGTCATCACCACAGTCGCCGGAAACAGCGGCGCATTGTCATCGAAACCTCGCGACTTCAAATCTTCGATGTGCTCCAGCACAAGTCTGCCCGTTTGCGGGCTTAGGTCGAACTCTTTGAAAGAAACGCGAGAGTGCACTTCCCTTGTTTTGACCTGTGGAAGACTAAGCACGAAGGGGGCTTGGCGCCCGGCAAGATCCGACATTTTGAGAGAGGCGTACTGCGAAATCCGGCCGCCGCACGCGAACAGTAGCCGGGTCAGGACGGCGATCCACCGCGGCACCTCGCCCGAGCCGTACGCCGCATCTACCGCTTTGTAGAGTGCCGAGTATTCCGCTTCGCTGAATGGACCCACCTCAGGGTCGCGGGTGCGTACGGCGGCCCCCTTCTCATTACCTGGCTTGCGCCGCTCGCGCAAATACCGCGTGCAATCCGGTTCGACGCCGCAGAGGGAAAGGGCTGCCCACTTCTGAAGGAGCACATTCAAGGTCCCGACTCGCCATTTTTCGTGGTCTTGCAGCCGAGCAGCATAGTTCGAAACCTCTTGGGCAGTTATCGAGACCAGCGGCGCGGCGCCCACCCGAAGAGCAAGAAAGTGCTGGAATACGTTGAACAGATTGATGACATGCGATGCCGAGCTACGTTTCGCGAACACCAGCAACGTGTGCTTCAAGGAATCGCGCAGGAATGCCGCGTGCACCTCCACCTTGCCAAAGTCCAAATGTAGGCGAAAGGGTCCGTCGGTCCAATGCCAGACATCGTCATGTGGTCGAAATTCAACGCCGCTTCTCGTGAACGCAGTCTCGGGCAGGTGGAGCGCGAGTCCAGTCGGAGGGCCTTCACTTGTCGCGATCGAGCTTGTCATCAAGTCGTTCCTGAAGTTTCAAAGACATCTCACGTCCCTTTTTCGCGGTATGTCTACGTGTGTATGTCGCCGCCATTTCCGAATTGTCGCTCCAGCCTTGCTGGCTGTTACGGGCCTTCTGCTCCACGGCATCACTAAGGCCCATCGTTTCAGCTTGCTCCGAAAAACGCTCGTTCCACGTATGTCGCATCACATGGCTCGTCAGCGCTACCGACAAACCAGGGCACGCCTCACGCAGTTGCGCGAAGATCTTGTCAATGCTCGACTGGGATAGTGCCTTCCCTTTGCCAGATACAATGACCTGCGGAACAGCACGCGCTGCCTTGATCTGATAGCGCACCTTGTTGATGTGGTTCCACAACACCCTCATGATGACGGGCGTCAGCTCAATCTCACGGTCATATGTCTTCGTGTTGGCTTGAATAGGGCGGGAATCTTCCACCGCATCGGCCCGCCGGATGATGCGCAGCTTCGGTTGGCTCGGATGCAGGTCTCCGATCTGCAAGCCAAGCAGTTCACCACTTCGCATTCCAGTGGCGAGCAGGAGGACCACAATGAGCCAGTTACGCTGGCGACCGAAGCCTCGGGCCCATAAGTTCTCTGGTGAATCAGGATGCACCAAGCTGACAAGCCGGTCCTGTTCCTCTTGGCCCAGACCTACGCGGGCGTCAAGTTTCGCTCGTCTAGACACAGGGGGAATGTGTTGCCGAAACGCGGTCAGCGCCTGGTCACTTTCCGCCTTGAGTTCCCGTTTTAATTCTTTTGGAAGGGTGGAACCGACGTAGTCGGATATGAAGGCGAGAAAGTCGGCGATGTATCGGAGGCGCGACGCCTGGGTTCCAGGGTCGACAGGCTTGCGATCGGCGGCGTTGCTCCGCCGACGCAGGCCCATTTTTGCAATGTGAATGACGTTGGACTTACTTTCATCTTGCTCATCCTCATCGAGGTCTCGGGCCCGATACTGGACCGCCGACGCTAGTCGGTTAAGTTCCACAGTGCTCAGAAACCGCCCCTCTGCCAACCGGTCGAGCAAATTGACCTTCGCATTGCCTAGCTCCCGGTAAAGAAGAGCAAGACTGCAACAGACGAAGTGGATCGTGTTCGCAGCTCGGCCCCGCTTTCGGAACGTGTCCAGAAAAACTGTCACTTCATGAACTGGAAGTCCATAAGGAACCTGTAGAACTGAGCAATGCTCTCCGTTCCGAAAGCGGATTCGCTTCGCGACATATTGCGGCATCTACCCACCTTTTTTTTCGAGTAGTGGTTTAGTTGTTTATTCAGTAAAGCACAAAAAAATGTGTGGGTAAAGAAAAAGCCCGCGCTCCAAGGGAGGGCGGGCTGCTACCAACAAAAAACTGTGTTAGTCGGAATTAGAACGGAATATCGTCGTCCATCTCGTCGAACCCGCCGCCGGCCGGCGCATTCGAACGGCCGCCGCCGCCCGGGTTCGAGCCGCCACCGCCACCCGAACCACCACGGCTGCCGCCACCCGACGGTGCGCGCGAACCGCCACCACCGCCGCCACCGCCGCGCGATTCCATCGGCTCACGGCTGTAACCGCCGTCATCGCCACCGCCGGCGCCCATGCCGCCACGGCCGCCCAGCATCTGCATTTGCTCACCGACGATTTCGGTCGAGTAACGCTCTTGCCCCGATTGATCGGTCCACTTGCGCGTACGAATCCGGCCTTCGACATACACCGACGAACCCTTCTTCAAGTACTCGCCCGCGACCTCGGCCAGACGACCGAAGAACGCCACGCGGTGCCATTCGGTCATTTCCTTCATATCGCCCGACGCCTTGTCCTTGAACCGGTCAGTCGTTGCGAGTCGCACGTTGGTCACGGCATCGCCGCTCGGCAGATACCGCGTTTCCGGATCGGCACCGAGGTTGCCGACCAGAATGACTTTATTGACGGATGCCATGATTTCTCCTCTGAATGCCTTAACGCTATCCCGTAGATCGCCGCATGTCGATTCTGGCTTTCGGCCAGGTCGTCCCGGTCACGCCGGGGCGGCTGCTGATGTGTATCTGTACTTTCCGAACTGTCCAGCCAAGCCGCGACGCACCGCCGCGGCAGGAGATTTCAATGCTGTCCCGTCGTCGCCTTGCCATGGCCGCGCTGAGGCGGCCGGGCCATGCTGGCGGCGATTATAAGCCACAGGAAAACGAGCACGGAGCACGCCCCGAACACGGCGTTCGCACTCACATGAGCGAGCAGCCAGCCACCGCCTGCACCGCCCACCGCGTACCCCAAAGACTGCGTCGTGTTGTACACGCCCATGGCCGCACCCTTGCGCTCGCCGGGTGCGAGTTTCGACACCAAAGACGGCTGACACGCCTCGAGAATATTGAAGCCCAGGAAGTACACGAACAGGAACGCAGCCACCAGCCACAGCGTGTGCGGCATGGTCGCGAGCAGGATCTGGCCCGCCAGCAGCAACACGATTGCGCCGAGCAACACCGGCTTCATCTTCCCGTGCTTCTCCGCCACGATGATGGCCGGGACCATGAGCACAAAGGTCAGGCCCATCACCGGCAGATACATCTCCCAGTGGCGCACGACCGGCAGCCCCGCGGCGACCAGCGCGCGCGGGATCACGACGAACAAGGCGATCTGCGTCGCATGCAGCGCGAACACGCCGAAGTTGATGCGCAGCAGTTCCGGGTTATGCAGCACGACCGAAAACGGCGCCTTGCGGTGTACGGGCTTCGACCCCGGATCCGGCACGATCCAGAAGACCACGCCGATGGCCACGACGGCCAGCGCCGCGATCAGCAGGAAGATCCCCTTCATGCCGATCCACTCGAACAGCACCGGCGCGGACACGATCGCCACCGCATACGAAATGCCGATAAACCCGCCGACCATGGCCATCGCCTTGGTCCGGTTCGCCTCGCTCGTGAGGTCGGCGACAAAGGCAATGACCGCCGACGATACGGCCCCAAGCCCCTGGATCGCCCGCCCCAGAATCAACCCGTTCATATCGTGCGCGAGCGCGGCAACCACGCTCCCTGCGGCGAAGATCGCGAGCCCCGCGGCGATCACCGGCTTGCGGCCAAGGTGATCGGACATCCATCCGTACGGGATATAGAAAAGGGCTTGAACGAGACCATAGATGCCGATCGCGATCCCGACCGTTGTCGCATTCTCGCCGCCCGGCACGGAGCGCGCGTAGATCGTGAAAACGGGGATGATCATGAACAGCCCGAGCATGCGCAGGCCGATCACGGCGGCCAACGATGCGCTTGAACGGACTTCCAGGGGGCTCATTCGCTCTGCGGCCTGCGGCGTGACGGTCGTTTGCGACATGGGATAGCTAGGTGGGAACGGCCTTGGGCGGGCCGATCGGCTCGCCGCAAAAGTCGTTATAGTAGCAGGTTTGGCCCCCCCTAAATTCGGCAGGACATGGAACAGATCCGGATCCGTGGCGCTCGCACCCACAATCTGAAAAACGTCAATCTCGACCTGCCGCGGCACAAGCTGGTCGTGATTACCGGTCTGTCGGGATCGGGCAAATCGTCGCTCGCGTTCGACACGCTCTACGCTGAAGGCCAGCGCCGGTACGTCGAAAGCCTGTCGGCCTATGCGCGGCAATTCCTTCAGTTGATGGAAAAACCCGACGTCGATCTCATCGAAGGGCTCTCGCCCGCGATCTCGATCGAGCAGAAGGCCACCTCGCACAACCCGCGCTCGACGGTCGGCACCGTCACCGAAATTCACGACTACCTGCGCCTGCTCTACGCACGCGTGGGCACGCCGTATTGCCCCGATCACCATATTCCGCTGCAGGCGCAAAGCGTCTCGCAGATGGTCGACGCGGTGCTCGCGTTGCCAGAGGAAACGAAGCTGATGATCCTGGCGCCGGCCGTCGCGGGCCGAAAAGGGGAGCATGTCGAACTGTTCGAGGAGATGCAGGCGCAGGGTTTCGTGCGTTTTCGCATCAAATCGGGCGGCGGCACCACGCATGAAGGCGAGGCGCAGGTCTACGAAGTCGATTCGCTGCCCAAGCTCAAGAAGACCGACAAGCACACGATCGACGTCGTCGTCGACCGCCTGCGTGTGCGCGGCGACATGAAGCAGCGCCTCGCCGAATCGTTCGAAACGGCGTTACGCCTTGCAGACGGACGCGCGATTGCGCTCGAAATGGATTCGAACCACGAGCACCTGTTCAGCTCGAAGTTCGCGTGTCCGATCTGCTCGTATTCGCTGCAGGAACTCGAGCCGCGCCTGTTCTCGTTCAACAATCCGATGGGGGCGTGCCCGCACTGCGACGGCCTCGGCCAGATCACGTTCTTCGACCCGAAGCGGGTCGTCGCCCACCCGTCGCTGTCGCTCGCCTCAGGCGCGGTCAAGGGGTGGGACCGCCGCAACCAGTTTTACTTCCAGATGCTGCAGGGCCTCGCCGCGTTCTACGATTTCGATATCGATACGCCGTTCGAGGACCTGTCGGCCGAGACGCGTCAGGTGATCCTGCACGGGTCGGGCAAGCAGACCATCCCGTTCACCTATATGAACGAACGCGGGCGGCCCACGGTCCGCGACCACGCCTTCGAAGGGATCATTCCGAACCTCGAGCGCCGCTATCGCGAAACGGACTCGGCCGCGGTCCGCGAGGAACTCGCCAAGTACCAGAACAACCAGGCCTGCCCCGACTGCGAAGGCACGCGCCTGCGTCGCGAAGCGCGCCATGTGATGCTCGGTGAAGGCGACGAGGCGCGCCCGATCTATTCGATCAGCAACCAGCCGCTGCGCGATGCGCTGAGCTACTTCCTCACGCTGCATCTCGAAGGCTCGAAGCACGAGATCGCCGACAAGGTCGTCAAGGAGATCACGGCGCGCCTGAGCTTCCTGAACAACGTCGGCCTCGACTACCTGTCGCTCGATCGCAGCGCCGATACGCTCTCGGGCGGCGAGGCGCAACGGATCCGGCTCGCGTCGCAGATCGGCTCGGGCCTCACGGGTGTCATGTACGTGCTCGACGAACCGTCGATCGGCCTGCACCAGCGCGACAACGACCGGCTGATCAAGACGCTCATGCATCTGCGCGATCTCGGCAACTCGGTCATCGTGGTCGAGCATGACGAGGACATGATCAACGCGTCGGACCATGTCGTGGATATGGGTCCGGGCGCGGGCGAGCACGGCGGTATCGTCGTCGCCGAGGGCACGCCCACGCAGATCAAGCAGAACCCTGCATCGATGACGGGCCAGTACCTGTCAGGCGAGCGTTCGATCCCGCGCCCGACGAAGCGTAACGAGCCCGACGAGCGCCGGCTCACGATCGTCGAGGCGTATGGCAACAACCTCAAGCACGTCACGCTCGATCTGCCGGTCGGCCTGCTGACCTGCGTGACCGGCGTGTCGGGCTCGGGCAAATCGACGCTGATCAACGACACGCTCTATCACGCGGTCGCACACCATCTGTACGGCTCGGCGACCGAACCGGCGCCGTACGAATCGATCGACGGTCTCGAGCACTTCGACAAGGTCATCAACGTCGACCAGTCGCCGATCGGGCGCACGCCGCGCTCGAATCCGGCAACGTACACGGGTCTGTTCACGCCGATTCGCGAACTCTACGCGGGCGTGCCGGCCGCGAAGGAACGCGGTTATGAAGCCGGGCGCTTCTCGTTCAACGTCAAGGGCGGCCGCTGCGAGGCCTGCCAGGGCGACGGCGTGATCAAGGTCGAAATGCACTTTCTGCCCGACGTCTACGTGCCCTGCGATGTTTGCCACGGCAAACGATACAACCGCGAGACGCTTGAAATTCTCTACAAGGGCAAGAACATTAGTGAGGTGCTCGACCTGACCGTCGAGCAGGCCCATGAGTTTTTCCGGCCGGTGCCGGTGATCGCGCGCAAGCTGAAGACGCTGCTGGAAGTCGGGCTCGGGTATATCCGGCTTGGCCAGTCGGCGACGACGCTGTCGGGCGGCGAAGCGCAGCGCGTGAAGCTTTCGCTGGAACTGTCGAAGCGCGATACCGGTCGCACGCTATATATCCTCGACGAGCCGACGACGGGTTTGCACTTTCACGATATCGCGCTGTTGCTGGAGGTCATTCACAGGCTTCGCGATCAAGGTAATACTGTCGTTATCATCGAGCATAATCTGGACGTGATCAAAACCGCCGACTGGGTCATCGACCTGGGCCCCGAGGGGGGCGCAGGCGGCGGGCAGATCATTGCGCAGGGGACGCCGGAGGTGATCGCGAAGGCCAAGGCAAGTTTTACCGGGCGGTATCTCGCACCGTTGCTCAAGCGCGGCGCGCCCGTGACGAGCGACGACGCGTAGGCAGGACGGCCGGCGACGACCGGCATTGACGGACCAAAACGGGGGGTCCGGCAATTGCTGCGCAATAAAAACAGCAACACAAGCACCTTCCCGACAAGGGAAGGCGCTTCAGGCAAGGCGCGGGCGAGGTTGCCCGCAGGTACGATTGGAATGAACCGGGTGCCCCGGCGGCACCCACGGAGACTACGCGATGTCACGTCAGGCGCAGGATGCCCGCAGAGACAGGCAGGAACGCCCCGCGTCTCAGGAAGGTGACCCCGGGGCGGACATCGTGCGCCCCGGCCCGTCTCCCGAAAGGCGAATGAACGCGCGCCAGCTCAGGTCGATCGTCCGCGAGCAGGCGGATTACACCAAAGTGGAAATCGCGAGCTTCCTGCTCGCCGGCATCGCGCTCGTCGCGATCATGGTGCTGCATCTGCTATCCGGCGTGCTCTCGGCGCTGCTGGTGTTCCAGTTAATCCAGCTCACCAAGCCGCTGCTCGAACGGCGGCTGTCGAGCAAACGCTCGATCTGGATTTCCGTCGTATTACTCTCGGCCGGGATTATCGGGCTGCTCACGATCGCCATTCTCGGCATGATCGAGCACGTCGAGCACGCATTGCCGCATGCGCAGGTGCTGGTCCAGCAACTCGGCAGCATTCTCGACGGCGCACGTGCACGGCTACCCGAGTGGGCGCAGATTTACGTGCCGGCCGACAACGCCGACATGCGCGACAAAGTGATCGAATTCGGCCGTTCGCATATGGTCGATCTCCAGCAGGGCGGGATCAGCGTCGCGCGCACGTTCACGCATATCGTGATCGGCATGATTCTCGGCGCGATGATCGCCATCAGCGTCGCATCATGCCGGCGGGACAAGCTTCCGCTGACGGCCGCGCTCACGACGAGAGCCTCACGGCTCTCCGACGCGTTTCGCCGCATCGTGTTCGCGCAGGTCAAAATCTCGTTTATCAATGCGGTGTTCACGGCAATTTATTTGCTCGTCGCATTGCCGATTTTCCACTCGTATTTGCCGCTGTCGAAAACGCTGGTGTTGCTTGCGTTTATCGCGGGCCTGTTGCCGGTAATCGGCAATCTGATTTCGAATACGGCGATCCTGATTATTTCGCTGTCGGTCGGACTGCCGGTTGCGATCGCATCGTTTGTGTTTCTCGTGGCGATTCACAAGCTCGAATATTTCCTGAACGCGCGCATTATCGGCGGCGAGATCGAGGCGCGTGCGTGGGAACTGTTGCTGGCAATGCTCGTGATGGAGGCGACGTTCGGACTGCCGGGCGTCGTAGCGGCGCCGATTTTCTATGCGTATATCAAGCGCGAGCTGATCGTCGCGCGGCTGGTTTAACGCAGGCTTCCGGGCCGGCGATCCGCTGAAACGCGGTCGCCTTCGGCCCGGGTGCAAACCACCGTTACTTGAACACCACCGTCTTGTGACCGTTGAGCACGATCCGGTGCTCGACGTGCCATTTGACCGCGCGCGCAAGCGTCACGCATTCGACATCGCGGCCGATGGCCGTCAGCTGATCCGGGTCCATGCCGTGATCCACGCGCTCGACTTCCTGCTCGATGATCGGACCTTCGTCGAGATCGCCCGTCACATAGTGCGCCGTCGCGCCAATCAGCTTCACGCCACGATCGAACGCCTGGTAATACGGCTTCGCGCCCTTGAAGCTCGGCAGGAACGAATGGTGAATATTGATCGCGCGGCCCTCTAGCTTCCGGCACAGCGCAGGCGACAGGATTTGCATATAGCGCGCAAGCACGACGAGATCGATATTCTCGGCGTCGATGATCTCAATGATCTTGGCTTCCTGCGCGGCCTTCGCTGCATCCCCCGCCCCTGCGGCCAGCGGGAAATGATGGAACGGGATGTTGTAGCTCGCGGCGAGCTGATAAAAATCCTTGTGGTTCGACACGATCGCGGCAATCTCGATCGGCAACTGATCCGTGCGGTGGCGGAACAGCAAGTCGTTGAGGCAGTGACCGATCTTCGACACCATGATCAGCACGCGTGGCTTGACGTTGGCGTCATGCAATTGCCAGCGCATGCCGAATGTGTCGGCGAGCGCGCCGAAATCGCCACGGAGCTTGTCTTCGCCCGGATCGCCACCGATCTGCTGAAAGTGCACGCGCATGAAGAACTCGCCCGTATAGCGGTCTCCGAATTGCGCCGAGTCAAGAATGTTGGCGCCACGTTCGAACAAAAAGCCCGACACCGCGTGGACAATCCCGGGCCGGTCGGCGCATGAGAGCGTGAGAATAAAGCTGTGTTCAGTCATGGTCATGCGATGGTGTCCTTACGGCGTTGTTCTTACGGCGTTGCTCTTGGATGTTGTTCTTGAGACCGGGCTATTGCGTTCGTCATGTTGCGATCGTGTCGTTGCGCCGGGTTCGTTGCTATACCGGGGCGTTCGAAAGCGCAGCAAGTTCGGCGCGTGCGACCTCACCAAGCGCCCCGTGGCGCGACATCCAGTCGAGCGCGGCAAGGCTCGCGTCGACCGTCATGCGGCCTTGCTGAATCCATTGCAGGACATCGTCGATCGCCGCAAGACGATGATCGGCGACTTCGCCGTCCTGATTTTGCGGCTCGAAATCCGCCCCGACATCGAGGTCGAAAATAAACAGCTGCTCGGCCTGCGTGCCTTCTTCGATTTCCTGGAGCACGTGGATCGTGCCGCCTCGCACCGCGCGTCGCGCGAGCGAATCGGGGATGCCGGACTCCTCCCAGCATTCCTTGATCAGCGTTTCCTCGATGCCGTAGCCCCAGCCGATCCCGCCGCCGACGAGATTGTCGAGCATGCCCGGATCGGTGGCCTTTTGAAGGCTGCGGCGCGCAATCCACATGCGCGTGGTTTCGCGCGCGGCGTCGGAAAGCTGGCCACCTGCGCTACGGAGCGCATCGCCCGCCCCGATGACGTCGCTGACGCCGATGACATCGCCTTCCGACGTGCCGGCCCGACCGAACACCACGCCATTCAGATGCACGGCAAACGTCTGCGTACCGAAGAACCGCGAAGCCGCGCGTTCGATATACGCGAGCGGCGCATCATCGAAGTGATTGCGGATCGCATACGTTTCATCGCGCCACCCGGGAATGCAGCCCTCGGCTGCAAGCGCGCCGATGACCTCTCCAAGCACGCGCGTGCGCGCGTCGACGGTGTCGAACTCCGCCCGCAGCGCGACGCGCGCGTCGTCGATATCGAACACGTGCCGCCACACATCGAGGCGCGCGAGGTCGCTGCGGCGAATCCAGCCCACCCGGATACCCGCGATATCGAACACGACGTGACGCGACGCATCGAAGCGCCGCGCCGCACGGATGCACGGAAACGGGCCGTGTGACACGGCAAGCCGCTGCTCCACACCCACCGCGGCCGTCAAGTTTTGAGTCGCCTGCTCTGCGTCGGACCGCTGACCTGCCATCACTCCCCCGCGAATTCGCAGATCGAGAACACCGGCAAGCCCGCGGCGCGCAAGCGCTCCGAACCACCGAGATCGGGCAGGTCGATCAGCGCGGCGGCTTCAATGACAGTCGCACCGAGCTTCTCGAGCAGGTTCTTGCCCGCGAGCATCGTGCCGCCGGTGGCGATCAGATCGTCGATCAGCACGACGCGATCGCCGGGGTTGCACGCATCGGCGTGGATCTCGACGGTCGCGCTGCCATATTCAAGTTGATACGACTCGCGCACGGTCTTCCACGGCAGTTTGCCGGCCTTGCGAACGGGCACAAAGCCGATATTCAGTTCGTACGCGACGATCGGCCCGATCATGAAGCCGCGGGCGTCGAGCCCGGCGACGTAGTTCAGCTTCGCGTCGAAGTACCGGTCGACGAGCACATCGACAAGCGTGCGCAGGCCTTTCGGGTTCTTGAAAACCGGCGTGATATCGCGGAATTGCACGCCCGGCTCCGGCCAGTCCGGCACGGTGCGCACGAGGCTGCGCACATAGGCGCTCGCCTCACGCGGCGCGAGCGCGGCAGGTCGCGCGCCGGCGCCCTGCGTCTCGTTTTGGGTGACAGGGCCGTTCGAAGACCCGCCTTGAGTCGGCGATTCCGACATGGTGACTCCAGATTTTTGAAAGATCAGACGGTGCTCGGATGGGAACGCCGAATTACCGTCAAACGTTGTTCAGCCTTCGCCAGGGCGTCAGGCAGGCCGCGCAGCACGAGAATGTCGTCCGCGCGCAGCCGGGTGCTCGGATCGGGTTCAACGCCGCGGATGCCATGCCGGCGGATCGCGGTGACGTTGACCCCGAGTTCGTCGAGCGACAAGTCGCCAAGCGTGCGCCCGACTGCATCGGCACTCGCGGGTAGCGAGACCGGCTGCAGGCGTACGCCTTCGCGTTCGTAGTCGTCCTCCTCGTCGTCGGCGCCGTGGAAATAGCCGCGCAGCAGGCTATACCGCGCGTCGCGCATTTCCTCGACTCGCCGCACGACCCTGCGCATCGGCACGCCGACGAGCACGAGTGTATGCGATGCGAGCATCAGGCTACCCTCCACGATCTCGGGGATCACTTCGGTCGCCCCCGCCGCGACGAGCTTTTCCATCTCCGCGTCGTCGACGGTGCGCACGATCACGGGCAACGCAGGCTCAAGCTCATGCACGTGATGCAATACCTTGAGCGCGGAAGGTGTCTCGGCGTAGGTGATCGCCACCGCCGCCGCGCGATGCAACCCCGCCGCCAGCAGCGACTCGCGGCGCGCGGCATCGCCGAACACGACCGACTCGCCCGCCGACGCCGCGGCGCTGACCCGGTCAGGGTCGAGGTCGAGCGCGACGTAGCTGAGCCCTTCCTGTTCGAGCATGCGCGCCAGATTCTGCCCGCAACGGCCGTATCCGCAAATAATGACATGCCCGCTCGTCTTGATCGTCTGCGTCGCGATCCGCGTCATCTGGAGCGATTGTCTCATCCATTCGGTCGACGACAGCCGCATCACGATCCGGTCGGCATTCTGAATCATGAACGGCGCGGCCAGCATCGACAGCAGCATCGCGGCGAGGACTTCGTTGAGCAGCTCGGGCGGCACGAGCTTGTTGCCCGAAATCACATTGAGCATGACGAAGCCGAATTCACCGGCCTGGGCGAGCCCGATACCCGTGCGCATTGCTTCGCCCGAGGTGGCACCGAACAGCCGCGCGAGCGCCGTGATCAGCACTGCCTTGGTCAGCGTCGGCACGATGAAGAACACGAGGACGAGCACGGGGTGCGCGACCAGGATCGACGGGTTCAGCAACATGCCGGTCGTGATGAAGAACAGGCCGAGCAGCACGTCGCGAAACGGCTTGATGTCTTCTTCCACCTGATGCCGGTACGGCGTCTCGGCGATCAGGATCCCCGCGATAAACGCGCCCAGCGCCATCGACAGACCCAGCACCTCGGTCACGAATGCGATGCCGAGCGTGACGAGCAGCAGGTTCAGCATGAACAGTTCTTGCGAGCGCCGGCGGACCACGACGTTGAACCACGGGGTCATCACCCGTTGACCAACCCACAGCAGTAGCGCGAGGGCGCCGACGATCTTGACGGCCGCGAACATCAGCGCCTTCGCGAGCTGCGTCGGATCGTTGCCCAGCGCTTCGAGCACGATCAGCAACGGCACCACGGCGAGATCCTGGAACAGCAGCACGCCGATGATATTGCGACCGTGTGCCGACTCGAGCTCGAGCCGTTCGGCCAGCAACTTGGTCACGATCGCCGTCGACGACATCGCCATCGCGCCGCCGAGCGCCAGACTGGCCTCCCAGCCGAACCGGAAAAAGAAGTTCACGACGAAGCCGCCGGCCATCGACAACAAGATGGTCAGCACGACCTGCGACAAGCCCAGACCGAATACGATGCGACGCATGGCCCGGAGCTTCGCGAACGAAAACTCGAGCCCGATCGAGAACATCAGGAACACGACGCCGAACTCGGCGAGATACTGGACACGCGGCGCGTCGCTGGCAACCCCCAGCGCGTGCGGCCCGATCAGGATGCCGACGACGAGATAGCCGAGAATCGGCGGCAGATTCAGGCTGCGAAACGCAACGACCCCCACCACCGCGGCAGCCAACAGCACGAGCGTCAATTCCAGCGGTGAAGTCATCCGGACTGCTTCTCCAAGTACGTCGATAGGCCGCGACAGCTTGCGCCGCTTGGCTCAGAGGGCTTTGTTATACTCCGCGCATGATAGCGAAAATCAATGGAAATCGGGCCCTGGAGCTCGCTCGCGAGGTGCTCGAGATCGAAGCGGACGCGGTGCGTTCGCTGATAGACCGGCTCGACGACGCCTTCGCCCACGCGGTCCAGGTCCTGCTCGAATGTAAAGGCCGCGTGGTCGTTTCGGGGATCGGAAAATCAGGTCACGTCGCGCGCAAGATCGCAGCGACGTTCGCAAGCACCGGCACCCCGGCTTTTTTTGTGCATCCCGCCGAGGCCAGCCATGGCGATCTCGGCATGGTCACCGCCGACGACGTGTTCATCGCGCTGTCGAATTCGGGCGAAACGGAGGAGCTGCTTAACATCGTGCCGCTGGTCAAGCGCACGGGCTCGCAGCTCATCGCCATCACGGGCAACAGCGGGTCGAGTCTCGCAAAAATCGCCAGCATCCATTTGAATGCCGGCGTCGACAAGGAAGCGTGCCCCAACAACCTCGCACCGACCGCGAGCACCACGGCGGCGCTGGCCTTCGGCGACGCACTCGCGATGGCCGTGCTCGACGCGCGCGGGTTCACTTCGGAAGACTTCGCGCGCTCGCATCCGGGCGGCGCGCTCGGCCGGCGCCTGCTGACCTACGTGCGCGACGTCATGCGCACCGGCGACCAGATCCCGCATGTCGGTCTCGATGCGACCGTCGCACAGGCGCTGCTCGAGATCACCGACAAGCGCATGGGTATGACGGCGATCGTCGATGGCGCGTTCCATGTGGCCGGCATCTTCACCGACGGCGACTTGCGGCGTGTGCTCGCCCGTGACGGCGATTTCCGGCACCTCCCGATCCGGGAAGTCATGACATCGCGTCCGCGTACGATCGGTCCCGACCATCTGGCCGTTGCGGCCGTGGAACTCATGGAGCGCCACCGGATCAATCAGGTGCTCGTCGTCGACGAGAGCAGCGGCAAGCTTATGGGCGCGCTCAATACGATCGACCTGCTCGAAGCCAAGGTAATGTGATGGTCGACCCTATTCAACAAGTTGGTGCCAATGACGCGCCCGGCGGCGATCTCGCCCGGATCACTGCGCTCGCCGCGCAGGTCCAGCTCATGGTGTTCGATGTCGACGGGGTGCTGACCGACGGCCGCCTGTACTACGGCCCGGACGGCGAAGTGCTCAAGACCTTCGACACGCTCGACGGCCATGGCGTCAAGATGCTGCGCAGCGCCGGCGTGCAAACCGCCATCATCACGGGTCGCAGCTCGAAGATCGTCGCGTCGCGTGCGCGCGAACTGGCGATCGATCATGTGTATCAGGGCGTGCACGACAAGACCGTCGCGTTCGCCGAACTGCTGTCGAAGACCGGCGTGAGCGCGCAGGACGCGGGCTATATGGGCGACGACTGGCCCGATCTCGCCGTCATGCTCAAGGCAGGCTTCGCGGCCGTGCCGGCCAATGCGCATATCGAGCTCGTGCGTCGCGCGCACTATGTCACGCAGGCGCGCGGCGGACGTGGCGCCGTTCGCGAGGTCTGCGATCTGATCCTGCGCGCGCGCGGTTACTATGACGCGCTGCTCGAACAAGCCTGCGGAGCATGACGATGGTGCGGCGGATGAACCTTCTGCAGTGGTTGCCTGTGCTCGCGATGGCTGCGATCGCGGGCGGCACCTATTGGCTGCTGCAGGCCAATTTGCCTTCGCTCGCGCATCAGGCCGCGCGGCCGAAGACGCACACCCCCGACTACTTCGCCGATCATTTCTCGATCACGACGCTCGACGAGACCGGTCAGACGCAATACCGGATCAACGCGACGAAGATGACGCACTACGAGGATGACGACAATATCGATGCGGTGCTGCCGTCGATCCGGAGCTTCACGCCGGGCAAGCCTGATGTGACGTCGTACGGCGACACCGGGGTCATCAAGGGCGACGGTTCCATCGTCGATCTCTACGGCAACGCCAAGGTGCTGCGCGACCCGGGCGCGGGCGATCCGGCCATGGCAGCGTATTCCGAGCATTTCCACGTGCTCGTGAACGACGACATCGTGGAAACTGAAAAGCCGGTTAAACTTGTGCGCGGTCAGTCTCTCACGACCGCAAACGGCATGATTTACAACAATGTCACGCGCGAAATGAGGCTGCTCGGCCAGGTCCGCGGCCAGATCGCCGCGTCCGAAACCTTGCCGGGAAGCTCGAAATGACCGGGGCGACTCCTTCCACGCGCGCCCTCAGCAACCGAATCTTCACCGAACAGAATAATTTGACGCGCTCCATGACCTTTCCGCTCGCCCGCCGCTCGGCCTCGCCGCAGCGACTGCTCGCCGCGCTTGCGCTGCTGCTGGCCACGGTGCTGCCGGGCACTGCCGCGCACGCCGAACGCGCGGACCGCGACAAGCCGGTCAATATCGAAGCCGACAACATGACGTATGACGACCTCAAGCAGGTCAACGTCTTCACGGGTCATGTGGTGCTGACCAAGGGCACGATCCTGATCAAGGCCGATCGCGCTGTTGTCACGCAAGACCCGCAAGGCTATCAATACGCCGTGGCGACGATGGACTCGGGCAACCTTGCGTACTTCCGTCAGAAGCGCGACGGGCTCGACGAATATATCGAAGGCAACGCCGACAAGCTCGAATACGACGGCAAGCGCGACTTCACGACCCTCACGGGCCGCGCCGTCGTGCGCCGCCTGCAAGGGCTGTCGAAGGTCATCGACACCGTCAGCGGCAACGTCATCACTTACGACGGCCAGAAGGACTTTTATACGGCGAGTTCGAACAGCGGATCGAGTTCGGGCAGCGGTCGCGTGCGCGCCATGCTCGCCCCGGCGGTCAACAACGGCGCGTCGGCGCCCGCAGGCACAAGCGCACCGGCCTCGCCGAATGCGGCAAGCGGCGCGTCGACAGGCGGCAGCAGCACCAATAGCAACAGCAGCGGCAACGGCGGCAACAGCAGCGGTAGTAGCAACAGTAATAGCAACGGCAACACCACGGCCGCACCGGCCGCGAAGATGCAGGGGACAGACAAGAATTGAACGCGCCTGCCCTTCCCCAACAACCGGCGGCCGGCTCGACGAGTACGCTTAACGTTCGCAATCTTCAGAAGCGCTACGGCGCGCGAACGGTGGTCAAGGATGTGTCGATCGACGTCAAGAGCGGTGAGGTCGTCGGACTGCTCGGCCCGAACGGCGCCGGCAAGACGACGTCGTTCTACATGATCGTCGGGCTGGTCGCGCTGGATCGTGGCGACATCGTGCTCAACGGTCACTCGATCAGCAAGAAGCCGATCCACGAACGCGCTCGCCTCGGCCTGTCGTATCTGCCGCAGGAAGCGTCGGTGTTTCGCAAGCTCACCGCCGAGCAGAACATTCGCGCGGTGCTCGAGCTGCAGGTCGATGCGAACAACAAGCCGCTGACCCAAGACGCCGTCGCATCGCGAGCCGAAGCGCTCATGGAAGAGCTTCAGATCACGCACCTGCGCGACAACGCTGCGTTGTCGCTGTCGGGAGGCGAACGCCGCCGCGTTGAAATCGCACGGGCCCTGGCGACCAATCCGAGCTTCATCCTGCTCGATGAACCGTTCGCCGGCGTCGATCCGATCGCCGTGCTCGAAATCCAGAAGATCGTGCGCTTCCTCAAGGAGCGCAATATCGGCGTGCTGATCACCGACCATAACGTGCGCGAAACGCTCGGTATCTGCGATCACGCGTACATCATCAGCGATGGCAGCGTGCTTGCCGCCGGCGCACCGAAGGACATTATCGAAAACGAACGCGTACGTCGGGTCTATCTCGGCGAGCACTTCCGGATGTGATACGCGTCTCCCTGGCGCGGGCCACTCCCGGAAGTCACGCTCCGGCATAGCCTGCGCTGCCATGCTTTAAACGTCTCGCCCGTGCGCTGCCGAAGCCCGGTTGCGTTGCGTGAGTTCTCCTCCCCGATACACAGACACGCCGCCCCCGACCCGGGGCGACGCGTTCGTCAGCCGCACAGCGCCCGGATCGGCCTCGCGGCATCGTCTACGTGCGCGCAGGCCCACCTGTCATCGATGCGCACGGGAATGATCGGGAATCGTCATACCGAATGCCGCGGGTGCACATGCTTAGTGCCTCGCAATTGCCGCGTCAAGCGCCGTTTCCCCGGCAAATTTCCGAGGTTCCCGCTGCGCGGCAAACTCTCTACAATGAATACGACCGTCATCGCAGGCACCGGCCCGACCGAATGCCGACGCGCTTACTGACGGACCCGCACCCGACATGAAAGCGAGCCTCCAACTTCGTCTCTCGCAGCATCTGGCCTTGACCCCGCAATTGCAGCAGTCCATCCGGCTGCTGCAATTGTCGACGCTCGAACTCCAGCAGGAGGTGGCGACCGCGGTCCAGCAGAACCCGCTGCTCGAGAACGACGAGGACTGGCTGAGCAGCCCGCTGCGCGTGGCGGCCGATGGTTCGGTGCTCGCGTCGCAGCAAAGCGCGCCGCCGACGGCCCCCGAGGCCCCGACCAGTTCGATCCCTTCCGGCGGCAACGGCGAAAGCGAAGAAACGCACGAGCGAAACGGGCTCGACGATTTCAGCAATGGTTCGGGAGACAGTGACTCGCCCTGGAGCCTGGACGACTATTCACGCCCGGGCAGTGCGGCCGACGACGACGATTTGCCTCCGATGCAGCTTCAGGAGTCCGGCACCAGCCTGCGCGATCACCTGAGCGTCCAGCTGCGCCTGACGAGCGCCAGCCCGCGTGACCGTGCGCTCGTGACCTTCCTGATCGAATCGCTCGACGACGATGGCTATCTGTCGATGTCGCTCGACGAGGTCGTTGCGGACCTGCCCGAAGAACTCGAGATCGATACCGACGAAGCGGGCGCCGCGCTGGCGCTGCTTCAGAGTTTCGATCCGCCGGGAGTCGGCGCGCGCTCGGCGTCGGAATGTCTGAAGATCCAGTTGCTGCGCATGGACGACTCGTCGATCCGCGAACTGGCGATCGATATCGTGTCGCAGCATCTCGAACTGCTTGCGGCGCGCGACTTCACGCGCCTGCGCAAGCAGCTCAAGGTCGGCGACGACGACCTGCGCGACGCCCACACGCTGATCCGCTCGCTCGAGCCCTTCCCGGGCGCGGCGTACGGCAAGGCTGAAGCCGACTATGTGGTGCCCGACGTGATCGTGCGCAAGACCAAGGACGGCTGGATCGCCGACCTCAACTCGGACATCGTGCCGAGGCTGCGCATCAATCACCTGTATGCCAACATCCTGCGCAACAATCGCGGCGATCCGGGCAGTGGCTCATTGCGCCAGCAACTCCAGGAAGCCCGCTGGCTGATAAAAAACATCCAGCAACGCTTCGAAACGATATTGAGAGTTGCGCAGGCGATCGTCGATCGGCAGAAGAATTTTTTTGTTCACGGCGAAATCGCCATGCGCCCCTTGGTCTTGCGTGAGATTGCTGATACGCTGGGGCTACACGAATCAACGGTTTCCCGCGTAACGACCGGCAAGTACATGCTGACGCCCTTCGGGACGCTCGAATTCAAGTACTTCTTTGGTTCGCACGTGTCGACCGACACCGGCGGGGCAGCATCCTCGACGGCGATCCGCGCCCTCATCAAGCAACTGATAGGAGCCGAAGAACCGAAGACACCTCTTTCAGACAGCCGCATCGCTGAACTGCTGGCTGAACAGGGTTTCGTGGTCGCCCGCCGCACCGTGGCCAAATATCGAGAAGCCCTGAAGATCCCAGCCGTCAACCTGCGCAAGTCCCTTTAGGCCTGCGACATACCGTTGTGGGCATTTCCCGGCCGCGAACGCATCGCGCGATCCAGGCCGGCCGACGAAGAGCGCGCCTCGACGGGGTTTCCATGCAAGCAAGGCTCGCACGGCATCTCTCACCGGACGTTCTCCGCGCATCCGTGCACGGACATGGCTGCGCGGCTGGCTCAAGCCGACCGACGCTGTGGTCGTACGGAAGTACGCGTAAGCGGCTTTCTGTACGGAGAGCACTATGAACTTGAAGATCAGTGGACACCATCTCGAAGTCACGCCCGCCTTGCGCGAATACGTGACCACCAAGCTGGATCGCGTGCTACGTCACTTTGACCAAGTGATAGAGGCCGCGGTGCTACTGACCGTCGACAATCATAGGGAAAAGGACAAACGCCAGAAGGCAGAAATCAATCTCCACCTCAAAGGCAAGGACATCTTCGTGGAAACATGTGACGAGGATATGTACGCTGCCATTGATCTGCTCATCGACAAACTGGACCGTCAGGTCCTGCGTTACAAGGACAAGCTGCAGGGCTACGCGCATCACGCCATCAAGCATCAGGGCGACACGCTGTCGCCGTCGATCAACGAACAGCCTGCTGCGCTATAGGCGCGATGCACACGTCACGCACGGCGCGGACGTTGTGCTTCAAGCTCAAAACAACGCGTTGATCCGGGACGCTGTTTGAAGGTACCACCGCAGAACATCGTCACGCCGACGCTTCATGAAATCGCCCCGCCTTGCGGGGCGAAGTCGTTTTTGATGCTCGCGTATTCCGCGCGCTGCAACGTCCGGCAGCACAGGGGTTCTGCGGCGCACCATCGCCTGATTGGCTGATCTATAATGTGCCGACTCTTTACGGGGACCCATAGAGCCGGAATACGCGACACGACCCGACATGCTGTTGAACCCTCGCAGGGTTTGAAGCTCGAAATGTCGTGCCGGACGCGCCGCGAGGGCGCGATCCGCCTGCCAATATGAATCGTCTAGCCAAACTCTTACCGCTCGAAAACGTCGTTCTCGGGCTTGCCGTTACAAGCAAAAAGCGTGTATTCGAACAGGCCGGTCTCATTTTTGAGAACCAGCACGGTATCGCACGCAGTATCGTGACCGACAACCTGTTCGCACGGGAGCGCCTCGGCTCGACAGGGCTCGGCGAAGGCGTTGCCATTCCGCACGGCCGGATCAAGGGGCTCAAGCAGCCGCTCGCGGCGTTTGTGCGCCTGGCCGAGCCGATCGCATTCGAATCGCCGGATGGCCAGCCGGTCGGCTTGTTGATCTTCCTGCTCGTGCCCGAGCAGGCGACCCAGCAACATCTGGAAATATTGTCGGAAATCGCGCAATTGCTGTCGGACCGCGACGCGCGGTCGCGATTGACTTCGGAGCCTGATCGGGCGGCTGTCCATCAGCTGATTACCGAGTGGCAGCCTTGATAGACCGACGTACACACTGGCTCGAATTCACCGAACCGGCCGTACTCGGGGTGTCCGGGCGCCAGATGTCACACTTCGACCGCGGCTGATGACCCGGCCCTCCCCACGATCGCGATCATTTCATGGACACGTCTAGCATCAACGCCCAAAGCATCTTCGACGACAACGCCGCGTCGTTGAAACTCAGCTGGCTGACGGGTCATGAGGGTTGGGAACGCGGCTTTTTGCCGGAAACCGTCGCCACGGCCACGTCGAGCGCCGACCTCGTCGGCCACTTGAACCTGATCCACCCGAACCGGATTCAGGTGCTTGGCGAAGCCGAAATCCAGTACTACCAGCGCCAGACCGACGAAGACCGGCGCCGCAATATGGCCGAGCTGATCGCCCTCGAGCCGCCGTTCCTCGTCGTGGCCGGCGGCATCGAAGCACCGCCCGATCTCGTGCTGCGCGCGACACGCTCGTCGACACCGCTGTTCACGACGCCGATGTCGGCCGCAGCGGTCATCGACAGCCTGCGTCTGTACATGTCGCGCATCCTCGCGCCGCGCGCGACGATGCATGGCGTGTTCCTCGATATTCTGGGTGTCGGTGTGCTGCTCACAGGCGATTCCGGGCTCGGTAAAAGCGAACTCGGTCTCGAACTGATTTCGCGTGGCCACGGCCTCGTGGCCGACGATGCCGTCGATTTCGTCCGGCTCGGCCCCGACTTCGTCGAAGGGCGCTGCCCTCCGCTGCTGCAAAACCTGCTTGAAGTCCGCGGCCTTGGCCTGCTCGATATCAAGACGATCTTCGGGGAAACCGCGGTCCGCAGAAAGATGAAGCTCAAGCTCATCGTTCAGCTGGTGCGTCGCCCCGATGGCGAATTCCAGCGCCTCCCCCTGGAATCGCAGACGATCGACGTGCTCGGCCTGCCGATCAGCAAGGTCACGATTCAGGTTGCAGCCGGCCGCAACCTCGCCGTGCTCGTCGAAGCCGCCGTGCGCAACACGATCCTCCAGCTGCGCGGTATCGATACGCTGCGCGATTTCATGGATCGCCAGCGCCTCGCCATGCAGGATCCGGACAGTCAGTTCCCGGGCAAGCTGATCTAGGCAGCACTTCTGACCGCTTGCGATATCGGCATCGCGGGTGCATCTTCTGTTTATCTTCTGTTTCAGCCCGCTACGGCCGCCAGCCCCGCTCGGGGCGGCTCGCCGCGCGATCCGGACCCTGTCCGCGACCGCATTCTGACGGTATGATGGGCAAAACTCTTCATATCCATGCGCATCGTCCTTATCACCGGCATCTCCGGCTCCGGCAAGTCAGTCGCGCTCAACGCGCTCGAAGACGCGGGGTATTACTGCGTCGACAACCTGCCCGCCGGCTTCCTGCCTGAACTGGCGACCTACCTCGCCCGTGAAGGTCAGGAGCGCCTCGCCGTTGCGATCGACGCCCGCTCGGGTACATCGATCGCCGGTTTGCCAGCGATCATTCGCGAGTTACGCACGGCCCACCAGGTCAGCGTGCTGTTTCTCAATGCGAGCACGACCGCGCTGATTCAGCGCTTTTCCGAGACACGGCGCCGCCACCCGCTGTCGGGCGGCAATCCCGAAGTCGGCATCGATTCGCTTGCGGACGCCATCGAGCGCGAGCGCGAACTCGTCGCGGGGCTTGCGGAGCTTGGACACCAGATCGACACCAGCAATCTGCGCGCGAATGCGCTGCGTGCATGGGTCAAGAAATTCGTTGAACACGAGCATGCCGGACTGCTGCTGATGTTCGAATCGTTCGGTTTCAAACGCGGGATCCCGCTCGATGCGGACCTCGTCTTCGACGTGCGGACCCTGCCGAACCCGTATTACGACCATCGCCTGCGGCCGTTGACGGGTCTGGACCGTCCCGTGATCGACTTCCTCGAGGCCGAGCCGGATGTGCTCGAAATGATCGACGATATTTCGTCGTATCTTCACAAGTGGCTGCCGCGTTTTCGTGACGATAACCGCAGCTATCTGACCGTGGGTATCGGCTGCACAGGTGGCCAGCACCGGTCGGTGTACATATCGGAGACGCTGGGTCGGCGCTTTGCAGGCGAAGCGCAAGTCCTGGTCAGGCATCGCGAAATCGCGCCGCCCGACGAACTGAGGAAAATTGCCTGAACCCTTTGCATCACGTTGCGGAGCGCCATGTCATCCATCCTTGCCGACTTGCCGCTGTTCCCGTTGCATACGGTGCTTTTTCCTGACGGCCTGTTGCCGTTGAAGATCTTCGAGGCGCGCTATCTCGATATGATGCGCGACTGCCTGCGTGATCAGGCGCCGTTTGGCGTGTGCATGATCCGCAGCGGCAACGAAGTGGCCCGCCCCGACGAACCCACCGTTCCCGAGCCCGTCGGTTGTCTCGCGCATCTGCTCGATTGCGATGTGCAGGAATACGGGCTTATGCAGATCAAGGTCAAGGGCGGCCACCGCTTTCGGCTACTGTCGACGCGTGTCGAGCCGAGCGGATTGCTGCGCGGCATGGCCGAGCCGATCGGCGAAGATCCGCAACCCGACGGCAACGGCTATCTCGCAGCCCACGCGGCCTGTGCCGAAGTGCTCGAGCGGATCATCAAGGGCGTGGCTGAACGCGATCCGGCCAACGTGCCGTTTCTCGAGCCGTACCGCTTCGACGACCCGATCTGGCTATCGAATCGCCTGGCTGAGATCCTGCCGATCCCGCTTCGCGCGCGGCAGAAGCTGATGGAGATCGAAGACGCGGAAGCGCGTCTCGAGATCGTGCATCACTTCATGCAGCAACATCAGATGCTTTGAGGCGGGCACGCCGCATCCGATCGGGACCTGACCGGAGCGCAAGCGCCGCACGATCTCGACAGGGTGCCGTTGCGCGTGCACGGCTGCTTCGCGCTCCCACCCGATTAAGCGGGGCGCTCCCGGTGTAATCAGAGCAAGGTGCCCGTGAGGCCAGAAAGCAGCTTTTTGACCGGCGCAGGCAGACCAAAGTCTTCGAGATCGGCGAGTTCCACCCAGCGGCCTTCCGAGTCGTCGCGTGAACGCACCTTGATGCTCGACGGCACATCGAGCAGCACCGGCTCGATCTCGAGCCTGAAATGCGTGAAGGTGTGTGACAACGGCGAGAGCGGTTCGAATTCAACGGCCGAATCGCGCACGCCATGGCGTTCGGCTTCGAACGCGAGCGCTGCACTGTCCTGCCCCTCGGGCAAGCTCCAGAGACCACCCCAGATTCCCGTCGGCGGACGGCGCTCGAGCCAGACCGACGGCCCCCGCCGCATGACGAGCATCAAGGTATGGCGCGTCGGCACTTCCTTGCGCGGCCGTGCGACAGGGAGTTCGCGCTGGCGTCCTGTCGCGTTTGCCACGCAATGCGACGCGAACGGACATTGCGCGCAATCGGGCCGCCCGCGCGTGCAAAGTGTCGCGCCGAGATCCATCAACCCTTGCGTGTAGGCATCGATTCCCGTATCGCCGTGCGGCGGCAGCAGTGACTCGGCGAGCTCCCACATCGCATTTTCAATGCGCTTTTCGCCGGGAAAGCCGTCGATGCCGAACACACGCGCAAGAACGCGTTTGACGTTGCCGTCGAGAATCGTCTCACGCGCGCCGAACGAAAAGGCGGCGATTGCCGCCGCCGTCGATCGGCCGATGCCCGGCAGATCCGAGAGCGCTTCGACAGTCTGCGGAAATTCACCGCCATGCTCGCTGACGACGACTTGCGCGCAACGATGCAGATTGCGCGCGCGCGTGTAGTAGCCCAGTCCGGCCCACAGGCTCATCACCTCGTCCGACGGTGCCGCCGCAAGCGCGTGAACGGTTGGAAAACGCTCGAGAAAACGCGTGTAGTACGGAATGACGGTCGAGACCTGCGTCTGCTGCAGCATGATCTCGGAGAGCCACACGCGATAAGCATCGCGGCTCTGCTGCCACGGCAGATCATGCCGCCCATGCTTGCGCTGCCAGGCCACCAGGGTCGGCGCGAACTGTTCGATCAGTTCGCCACGTCCGGCCGCCGGGCCGAGCACATCGGCCATCGCAGTGCGGTTCGTATCCGTGCGGATCGTTTTGGTACGGGGTGTCTTCGCGGGCGTGGTCGGCAAGATCGTCGAAAGCGCTGAGTTAGGGTGAGACGTCGGGTCGGGACGAACATCGGCTCAAACGAGCGACGCGGCGAGCATGACCGTCAATGCTGGCATTGCGGGCAATAAAACGTTGAACGTTGTCCCTGCACGATCTGCCGGATCGGCGTGCCGCAGACCTTGCAGGGTTCGCCGGCGCGATCGTAAACGAAATTATCGAGCTGGAAATAGCCTTGCGCACCGTCGCTGCCGACAAAGTCGCGCAAGGTGCTGCCGCCTTTTGTAATCGCTTCGGCGAGGGTATCGCGAATGGCGTCAGCGAGAATCTCATAGCGGGGTTTGGCAATGCGCCCCGCGGCGCGCGCGGGATGAATGCGCGCGCGAAACAGGCTTTCCGATGCATAGATATTGCCGACGCCAACGACGATATCGCCCGCAAGCAAAGCTTGCTTGATCGATACCGAACGCCCGCGCGTACGGTCAAAAAGCAATTGCGCCGTGAACTCGGGCGAAAACGGCTCGACGCCGAGCGACAGCAACAGAGGATGACCGGTGATGTCACCGTGCTCACGCGAATGCCACAAGACCGCGCCAAAACGGCGCGGATCGCGAAACCTCAGCACGGTTTGCTCGAAGACGATATCGACATGCTCGTGTTTGTCGGGCCGCCGTTCGAGCGCTGCCCGCGGCAGAACCCGCAATGTGCCGGTCATTCCCAGATGCACAATCAGCCAGCCGGCATCGACTTCGATTAAAAGATATTTGCCTCGGCGCTCGACACGCTCCACGCGTTTTCCGCCGACAAGGGCTGTCAAATCGGCCGGAATAGGCCAGCGCAGCATGGGTGTGCGTACATCCACGCGCTCGATCACCTGCTCTGTAATGTGCGGTGATATGCCCCGGCGCGTCACTTCAACTTCCGGCAACTCTGGCATATTGATTGGGTCTGCTGTTCTGAACGGGGTGGGAACGTTGCGCGTTATTTTATCTACCCGCGTTACAATCATTGGAAACCTGGCCCGGATATTTATGGAATTCCTTTTCGCGGACCTTCTCTCGAAGCGGTCGAAACTTCAGCATACCCCCAAGCGAGCACTGACGCGGCTGAGCGTCGCGGCGCTGGCGGCCTTTACTCTCATGGTTTCCGGCGCGCATGCGCAGCCGGCCGACGATGACGACGACAGCGGCCCGACGGTGGTCAACAGTGCGGCAGCTGACGATTCGAAAGACTTGCCCAACGTTGAGCTGTCGGGCGAAATCATGTTCCAGGTGCTGGCAGCGGAAATCGCGCTTCAGCGCGGCGAACCGGCTCCGGCCTACCAGACGTATATCGCGCTCGCGCGCGACACCAAGGATCCGCGCATGGCCAAGCGCGCGGCCGAGATCGCACTGCGCGCGCAAAGCCCGTCCGACGCGCTGACCGCCGCACGCTTGTGGCATCAGTACGCACCCGATTCGGATCCGGCAGCGCAGCTCGATGCATCGTTGCTCGTGCTCAACGGCAAGCTCGACGAAGCGCAGCCGCTGCTGGCCCAGCAGCTCGCCGGGGTGCCTGAAGATCAACGCGTGAGCGCAATCGTCTCGCTCCAGACGCTGATCTCGCGCGGCCCCGACCGCTCGGGCGGCCTCAAGCTGCTGCAAGCGCTGCTCAAGAACGATATGCAACGCCCGGTCGCGCAGCTCGTGATCGCGCGCCAGCAATTGATCGCCGGCGATCAGCCGGGTGCGCGTGCGTCGCTCGAACAGGCGCTCAAGCTCAAGCCCGATTTCGAACCGGCTGCGCTGCTGCTCGCGCAGATGGGTCCGGACGAACGCAAGGAAGCGATCGTTGCGATGGAGAAGGCCGTGGCGGCCAGCCCGACGCGCGACTTGCGCACGACGCTCGCCCAGCTGTATCTCGCCGACGACCAGATCGACAACGCGCGCAAGCAGTTCGAAGCAATGCGTCAGAACGATCCGAAGGATCTCGCACCGTTGCTCGCGCTGGCACTGATCGACTTGCAGCAAAAGCAGTTCGACGAAGCGAGTTCGTATCTGCAGCAATATGCGGCGGGCGCGGAAAAGCAATCGAACAACCTGCGCATCGATGCGGGTCAGGCCTATATCTATCTGGCCGAGATCGAGGTCAATCGCAAGAATTATCCGGCTGCCATCAAGTGGCTCGGCAAGGTCACGGCAGGCAGTCCGCAATATGTCAGCGCGAGAATTACACTTGCGCAAGTGCAAGCGCAGGATGGTGATGTCGAAGGCGGCCGTCGCACGCTCGCCGCGCTGCAATCGCCCGATCCGCGTGATCAGGCAGCGATCGCGCGCGCCGACGCGGGCATCCTGTTCGACGCCAGGCGTTATTCCGATGCGCGTGCGCGACTGAATCAGGCGATCACACAATTCCCTGACGATCCGGATCTGCTCTACGACCGCGCGATGGCGGCTGAAAAGCTCGGTGATTTTGGTCCGATGGAAACCGATCTGCGCAAGCTCATGTCGATGCAGCCGAACAATCCGAATGCGTTCAACGCACTTGGGTATTCGCTTGCGGATCGCAACGAGCGGCTCGCCGAAGCGCAAAAGCTCGTCGAACATGCGACGGCGCTGTCGCCACGTGATGCGTTCATCATGGACAGCCTCGGCTGGGTCAAATACCGCCAGGGCGACAAGGACCAGGCCATCACGTTGCTGCGCCGTGCGTACCAGATTCAGCCCAACGCGGAAATCGGCGCGCATCTCGGCGAAGTGCTCTGGGTCACCGGACATCAGGATGAAGCCAAGCAGGCCTGGCATGATGCCCTCAAGCTCGAGCCCGACAACGAGACCGTGCTCAACACGCTCAAGCACTTCGACGTGACCAACCCCTGATCCTCTTCTGATGCGAGCTCTTTCGTTCTGTTCGGCCGCCAGCGTGGCGGCCCTCGCCTTATTGCTCGGCGCGTGCGCGCAGGCGCCGGTCAAACCGGAAACACCTGGCCAGGCCGAGGTCACCGCACGCACACAGATCGACTACACCGGTCGATTCGCGATCAAGTACAACGACCAGAACGGCACGGAAAAGAACGCGTACGGCAATTTCACGTGGCATCAGGATGGTGAAACGGTCAGCGTCGAGCTCAAGAGCCCGCTGGGTCAGACGCTCGCCGTGATCGAATCGGCGCCGGCAAGCGCGACGCTCGAGTTGCCCAACCGTGCGCCCCAGACGGCCGCGAGGGTCGATGACCTCATGCATGACGCGCTCGGCTTCTCGTTGCCGGTGTCGAACCTGCGCTACTGGCTTGTGCCCATGCCGGCACCGACCTCGAAGGCGACCACGGACATCGATCCGAAAAATCGCCGTATCAAGGAACTGAAGCAGGACGGATGGACGGTGGACTACTACGAGTACACCGACGACAACAACGTCAAGCGGATGAACCTCACGCGCGAAGAACCACCTCTCGCGATCCGGATCGTGATAGACCGATAGGCGTGCGGTGAGTCCGGCGTTGCCCGCTCAAGGCCTTCGTAGTTCGAGTCGGTCATGCTGCGCGACGCCGCTCGCACTGCGCCCTTTGCATCCTTTGCACCCTGCGGCTCGCATCGGTGAACTGCCGGCTTCACGCGAATCTTTTTTTGTCTTGCTTTGCCGTCCTACCGTATGACCACTACCCTGCGCGATTGCCCTGCTCCGGCGAAACTGAATCTGTTCCTGCACATCACGGGACGACGTCCCGATGGCTATCATCAGTTGCAGACGGTGTTTCAGTTGATCGACTGGGGCGACGTCCTGCACTTCAATCGTCGCGACGATGGGGCGATCCATCGCGTCAACGATATTCCGAACGTCCCTGAAGATACCGACCTGACCGTGCGCGCGGCACGCATGCTACAGGCGCATACCGGCACGCATTTCGGCGCCGATATCGAAATCGACAAACGTCTGCCGATGGGCGGCGGCATTGGCGGCGGAAGCTCCGATGCGGCGACGACGCTGCTCGCGCTCAATCATCTGTGGGACACGCGCGTGTCGCGCGAGGATCTGCAAAAAATTGCCCTCAAGCTTGGCGCCGATGTGCCGTTCTTCATCTTTGGAAGAAATGCATTTGCTGGGGGTGTCGGAGAAGAGCTGGAAGCAGTAGAATTGCCGGCTCGGCACTTTCTGGTGATTGTGCCGAACGCGCAGGTTCCGACTGTCGAAATATTTTCAGATCCGGAATTGACACGCGACACTGAAGTCGTCACAATGACGGACTTTCTTGCAGAGCACGGCAGCAAGGCGGGTTGGCCAGATACTTACGGCCGAAACGACATGCAAACAGTGGCTGCAAAAAAGTACGCGGAAGTTGCGAAAGTGCTCGATTGGTTGGATATAATCGCGGCCTCGCGCATGACGGGTTCCGGGGCGTGTGTGTTTGCAGCGTTCCCCAGTCAGGCAGCAGCACTCGAAGCGCAAGCTAAAGTGCCGTCGGATTGGAAGAGTGTTGTAACGGCAAGCCTGCAGCGTCACCCGCTGTATAGCTTCGCGTCATAAGTTTTTGCTTCGCCGGACGCCTACAGTCCGACGAGCTATCGGTTAGTGTAGGGGAGTCGCCAAGTTGGTTAAGGCACCGGATTTTGATTCCGGCATTCGAGGGTTCGAGTCCTTCCTCCCCTGCCAAATATCTCGCTTTTGCCAAAGTCCGCGTCCGGTCGCTCCATCGCGTAGGGCGTCATTTGCAGGTACATGATGAGCAGCGACGGCCTGATGGTTTTCACTGGCAATGCCAACCCTGGCCTTGCTCAGGAAGTGACCCAAACTCTCGGCATCTCGCTTGGCAAAGCGATGGTCAGCCGTTTCTCTGACGGCGAGATCCAGGTCGAAATCCAGGAAAATGTTCGCGGCAAGGACGTCTTCGTCCTTCAGTCCACTTGCGCGCCGACGAACGACACGCTGATGGAACTGATGATCATGGTCGACGCACTCAAGCGTGCATCGGCAGGTCGTATCACCGCAGCGATTCCGTACTTCGGTTATGCACGCCAGGATCGCCGTCCGCGTTCCGCTCGCGTGGCCATCTCCGCGAAGGTCGTCGCGAACATGCTGCAGATCGCCGGCGTCGATCGCGTGATCACGATGGATCTGCATGCGGACCAGATTCAAGGTTTCTTCGACATTCCTGTCGACAATATCTACGCAACGCCGATCCTGCTGCAGGACTTGCGCAAGCAGAACCACGACAACCTGCTCGTGGTTTCGCCGGACATCGGTGGCGTGGTGCGTGCCCGAGCGCTTGCAAAGCAGCTGAACACGGACCTCGCGATTATCGACAAGCGCCGCCCGAAGGCGAATGTCGCGGAAGTCATGAACATCATCGGTGATGTCGCCGGTCGTCAATGCGTGATCATGGACGATATGGTCGACACCGCCGGTACGCTGTGCAAGGCCGCACAGGTGCTGAAAGACCGCGGTGCATTGAGCGTGTTCGCGTATGCGACGCACCCCGTTCTGTCGGGTGGTGCGGCAGCGCGCCTGACGGCGTCGGTGCTCGACGAGCTGGTCGTGACCGACACGATTCCGCTCAGCGATGAATCACTTAACTGCGCGAAGATCCGCACGTTGTCGAGCGCACCGCTGCTCGCCGAAACGTTCAAGCGGATTCGCAGCGGCGAATCGGTCATGTCGTTGTTTGCCGAGCACGCGGTCTGAACGAAGTTTGAGTTTGAATCGGACTGCTGAAGTTCAGGCAGTTCGCGGAATTTGCCGGTACGCGTCCGTACCGGGAATCGAAGCGACGCATACGGCGTCGCTTTCGTTGTTTTGTAACCGGACTCGTCGAGTCCTAATCCACTGTCTGGTCGCGGACAGTTTTTGGAGAACACCATGAAAGTCGTCGCTTTCGAGCGCAGCCTGCAGGGAACGGGTGCGAGCCGCCGCCTGCGTAACGCCGGCAAGACCCCGGCCATCGTCTACGGTGCAACGGCCGAGCCGCAACTGATCGAACTCGATCACAACGCGCTCTTCCACGCACTGAAGAAGGAAGCTTTCCACTCGTCGATCCTCGAGCTCGAAGTCGCAGGCAAGACACAGCAAGTGCTGCTGCGCGATGTTCAGTACCACCCGTGGAAGCAGATCATTCTTCACGTGGACTTCCAACGTGTCGACCCGTCGAAGAAGCTTCACACGAAGGTGCCCCTGCACTACCTGAACCAGGAAACGGCCAAGGCAGTGAAGCAAGGCGGTGCTGTGCTCACGCACGTGATGAACGAAGTGGAAGTCGTTTGCCTGCCGAACGCACTGCCCGAGTTCATCGAGATCGACCTGACGAACGTTGAAATCGGCAAGTCGCTGCACGTCAAGGACCTGAACCTGCCGAAGGGCGTGGAACTGGCTCCGCACGTCGAGCAAGAAAACCCCGTGATTCTGTCGGTCACCGTGCCGGCAGCCGTGGTGTCGGAAGAAGGCGCAGCAGCTGCAGAAGGCGGCGAAACGCCGGCAGCCTAAGCCGGAATCGCAGGGCGCTTTCGGGCGCCCTGACCCGCGAGCCGCGACTCCGTCAGCCTGTTTTTTCGGGCTGTGTTTCCGGGGTCAACGCTCCCGGCCGCTGTCCGGGAAGCATCGCCCGATCAGGTACGCTTCCCCGATACGCACAATGCTATCCTCTCGAACCGTCTCGCGACGGTCGAACTATCCGCCGCGGCACGTCGCCCCGGCGGATTTTTTTTGCCTGTCTCGAATTCGCCGTTTTACGTTCGATCTTCCTTTCTGATTCTCAATCGGTTTCGCCTGTCATGATCAAGCTGATCGTCGGTCTCGGTAACCCGGGCGCGGAATACGCGGCGACTCGCCACAACGCGGGCTTCTGGTTCGTGGATATGCTCGCGCGCGAAGCGGGCGCCACGTTGCGCAATGAATCGCGCTTCCATGGGTTCGCAGCCAAGGCGCGACTGCATGGTGAAGAAGTGTTCCTGCTGCAGCCACAGACATTTATGAATCGCTCGGGCTTGTCGGTCGTATCGCTTGCGCGTTTTCACAAAATCCTGCCCGATGAAATCGTGGTCGTGCACGACGAGATGGACCTTCCGCCCGGTACGACCAAGCTCAAGCTCGGTGGCGGCAGCGGCGGTCACAATGGCCTCAAGGACATCAGCGCGCACCTCACGACGCCGCAATACTATCGGCTGCGTGTGGGGATCGGACACCCTCGGGATCTGATTCCGGGTGGCGGTCGCGCCGATGTGGTCAACTTCGTCTTGAAGCCCCCGCGCAAGGAAGAGCAGGAATCGATCGATGCGTCGCTCGAGCGCGCAAGCGCCGTGATGCCGATGGTGATCAAGGGCGAGGTCGAGCGTGCGATGATGCAGTTGCATCGTCAGCCATAGACGACTTCCCATCATGCAGTGCGAGTGCGACGCGAATCGCACGTCAGGCTCTGAAACGCACCGCGTTCGCAGCCACTCAATGAGTTATCCGAAGCAAGCTTATGAGCCGATTCTGGAGCGACATCGTTCACCGCCTGGCCCCGTACACTCCGGGTGAGCAACCCGCGGTCAGCCATCCGGTCAAGCTGAACACCAACGAGAATCCGTACGGCCCCTCGCCGCGCGTGCTCGCCGCGCTCAATGCTGAACTCGGTGATCACGCCGACTCGTTGCGCCGCTACCCCGATCCGACTTCGCGCGCCTTGCGCGAGGCCATCGCGCGTCGCATGGGCGTGCGTCTCGAGCAGGTGTTTGTCGGCAACGGTTCCGACGAAGTGCTCGCCCATGTGTTCCAGGGCTTGCTCCGCCATGCGGACCCCATTCTGTTTCCGGACGTCACGTACAGTTTCTATCCGACCTACGCGCGCTTGTTCGAAGTGCAGTACTCGACCCTTGCGCTCGAAGCGGATTTCTCGATCGATGTCGATGCGTATCGCCGTCCGAATGGCGGCGTGCTGATCGCGAATCCGAATGCCCCTACCGGGCGTGCTTTACCGCTGTCGGAGATTGAACGCCTGCTCGACGCGAATCCCGATTCCGTCGTTGTGATCGATGAAGCGTATGTGGATTTCGGTGCGGAGTCGGCTGTCGCGCTGGTGGATCGCTATCCGCAATTGCTCGTCGTGCAGACCCTGTCGAAATCGCGCTCGCTGGCTGGATTGCGCGTTGGATTTGCGATCGGCCACCCCGACCTGATCGAAGCGCTCACGCGGGTCAAGGACAGCTTCAATTCCTATCCGATCGACCGGCTTGCACAAGTCGGCGCAGTGGCCGCGCTCGACGATGTCGAATGGTTCGACAAGACGCGTCATGCCGTCATGGCGACGCGTGATGCGCTGACTGCGGATCTGCAGGCACTCGGATTCAGTGTGCTGCCTTCCGCGGCGAATTTCGTCTTTGCGACCCACGCGGAAGAAGATGCAGGAGCACTGGCCGCGGCACTGCGCGAACGCGAGATCTTCGTCCGGCACTTCCGCTTGCCGCGTATCGATCAGTTCCTGCGGATTTCCGTGGGCACCGATGCGGAATGCGCAGCGCTTGTCGAAGCACTCAAAACGCTGATCAAAGTCGCGAGCTAGTCAGAAGAGACCGGGCGGCATCGGTGCCGCCCTTCTCACTTCCCGGCTTTTTCCGCAGTCAGCCGCAGATACTTCGCCATCAGCTGCTCTTTGGACTCGACCCACTCGGGGTTCAGCGGAATGCATTCGACGGGGCAGACCTGGCGGCACTGCGGCTCGTCAAAGTGACCGACGCACTCGGTACATTTGTGCGGATCGATCACGTAGTAGTCGACGCCCATCGCAATGGCGTCATTCGGGCACTCAGGCTCGCAGACGTCACAGTTGATGCACTCGTCGGTAATCAACAAAGCCATAATTTCAGGCGCTCAGCGCTAGGCGCGCTTGAGTATCGCCACCTTCTCGATCAGGCGTTCCTCGACGGAGGGGAACACGAATTTACTGACATCACCGCCCAGTTGGGCGATCTCACGGACGATGGTACCGGAAATGAACTGGTACTGGTCGGACGGGGTCATGAACATCGTTTCGACGTCCGGCAGCAGGTAACGGTTCATTCCGGCCATCTGGAATTCGTACTCGAAGTCGGAAACGGCGCGCAGGCCGCGCACGATCACGCGCGCATCGTTTTTTCGAACGAAATCTTTCAAAAGCCCCGTAAAGCTTTCGACCTCGACATTCGGATAGTGGCCGAGCACCTCGCGGGCGATGTCAAGTCGCTCCTCGAGGGTGAAGAACGGACGCTTGGCCCGGCTGTCCGCGACACCGACAACTAGCTTGTCGAAAATGCTCGACGCACGGCGCACGAGATCCTCGTGTCCACGCGTGAGCGGGTCGAACGTGCCCGGATACACCGCAACCACCATAGCCATCTCCTTAGAGCACCCGGCCGGGCCACTGGCCGCAACGGGCGCATTATTCATTTAATCTCGCGACGCAGCAAATGATAATGCACGAGCCCCGCCTTACCTCGCCGGTCGACGCTCCAGCCTTCCGGCAGCTCGCCGAGCGACTCGACAGGCTCCTTCGATTCGACGTAGACCGCGCCGCCCGGTGAGACCAGTCGCAATGCGTCAGCAAACACGGCGGCGAGCAGCGGCGAATCGAACGGCGGATCCAGAAACACGACATCGACGCTGTCCGTGACCCGACTGCGCACGAAGCGGACCGCGTCCGCTTCCGCAATATCCACCGATTCGGCGGATAGTTTCTGTTTGATCGCGCGCAGTTGCGCCGCCGCTCGCGAATTCTGCTCGACGAGCACCACGCGCGCCGCGCCGCGCGACGCGGCCTCGAACCCCAAAGCGCCGGTGCCGGCGAACAAATCGATGCACGACAGGCCGTCGAGCGTCTGCCCCAGCCAGTTGAACACCGTTTCACGCACGCGGTCCGGCGTCGGGCGCAGCCCGTCGATCGCGGCGACGGGAAGCGGTGTCCGCTTCCACTGCCCGCCAATGATCCGGACCTGCTGGGGAGCATGGCGAAGCCGCACGGGCGGACGGGATGGCGGGGCGTCTGGCTTGTTCGGGCGCGGCATGGTGAATTCCGTGAAGTGGCCGAATTATGCCCGATGGCGAACCCGATGCACCTTGCACGGCGGGATCAGGATGTGCGGGCGGATAGCGGCAGGCCCGCTCTGTTAAGATTCGGCTTCCAACGACCCGACGTCCCGACGGGTTTCGATCCTCCGCCATGTTCAGTTTTTTCAAACGTTTCAAATCCGGCTCGAAGACGTCGAGCGACACGGCCACCCCCGAAAACGAATCGCCGCAGGACCTGCGCGACGACGAACGGCCTGCTACAGCGCAACCCGCGCCGGCACCGGCGCCGGTGGCCGCTCCGCCAGCAACGCCCGCGGCCGAACCCGCCGTTCCGCAGCCGCCTGCTACCGCACGCACCCCGGACTACGGCACCGAGGCGCCGCGCCCTGTTTCACCGCAATCCGCACCGGCCGCCCAACCTGCAGCTCCTTCGCAGCCCGTGCAGGCGGCTACTCCTTCGCAGCCCGCGCGTCCTGCCGCATTCGGCTCGCCGGCACCATCAGCGCCTGCCCAGGAGAGCGCCGCGGCGCGTGCGCAGGCAGCAGCGGCCCGCGTCGCATCGTCCCGGCCCGAGCCCGAAGACGACTACGAAGAAACGGTCGTGATTCCGCCGCCGCCCGTGGCGCCTGAGAAGAAGTCCTCGTGGATGCAACGCCTGCGGACCGGCCTGTCGAAGACGAGTTCGAACATCAGCGCGCTGTTTATCGGCGTCAAGATCGACGAAGCGCTCTATGAAGAACTCGAAGCCGCGCTGCTGATGGCCGACGCCGGCATCGACGCCACGCAATATCTGCTCGACGCGTTGCACGAGAAGGTCCGCGCCGAACGGCTCACCGACGGTGCGCAGGTCAAGACGGCCTTGCGCTCACTGCTGATCGACCTGCTGCGTCCGCTCGAAAAATCGATGATGCTCGGCCGTGCCGAACCGCTCGTCATGATGATCGCGGGCGTCAACGGCGCAGGCAAAACCACGAGTATCGGCAAGCTGGCCAAGCATCTGCAAAGCTTCGACCAGACAGTCCTGCTGGCGGCCGGCGACACCTTCCGTGCAGCCGCACGCGAGCAGCTCACGATCTGGGGTGAACGCAATAACGTGACCGTCGTTGCGCAGGAAAGCGGCGATCCGGCTGCCGTCATCTTCGACGCCGTCGGCGCAGCGCGTGCGCGCAAGATCGACGTCGTCATGGCCGATACGGCGGGTCGCCTGCCCACGCAGCTGCACCTGATGGAAGAGCTCAGGAAGGTCAAGCGCGTGATCGGCAAGGCGATGTCCGGCGCGCCGCACGAAGTGCTGCTGGTGCTCGATGCGAACACGGGTCAGAACGGCCTGACGCAGGTCAAGGCGTTCGACGATGCACTCGGCCTGACCGGCCTGATCGTCACGAAGCTCGACGGCACCGCGAAGGGCGGCATTCTCGCCGCCATCGCGCGTCAACGCCCGATCCCGGTCTACTTTATCGGCATCGGCGAAAAGGTCGAAGATCTGCAGCCGTTCTCGGCGGAAGAATTCGCCGACGCCCTGCTCGGCTAAGTCAAAGCGAAAAACCGCGCCGCTCTTCTTGCGGCGCGGGTAAAAAGATCGCGACCTACTCCGAATCCGGCTGACAATCCGGCGCCGCGCGACGGAATGCATCGAGTGCCGCAGCGTTGTCGGCGACGCGAACCAGCGTCGGATACGGCGTCAGGTCCGTCTTCATCCGGCGTGCATTGAACACCTGCGGCACCAGGCACATGTCCGCCATCGTCGGCGTGTCGCCGAATACGAAGTCGCCCGTGCGCGAATCGTTCGCAAAACGCTGCTCGAGCGTCGCGAAGCCATCCTGAATCCAGTGCTGATACCACGCCTCACGCTGCGAATCGTCCGCATTCAGCGTGTGCTTCAGGTACTTGAGAATCCGAAGATTGTTCACCGGATGAATATCGCAGGCGATTTGCAACGCGACCCCGCGCACGTACGCCCGGTCGACGGGATCGGCCGGCAGCAACGGCGGAGCCGGGTGCGTTTCCTCGAGATATTCGATGATCGCGAGTGATTGCTGAAACGGTTCGCCGTGCATCTCGTCACCATCGACGAATGCGGGGACGAGGCCAGCCGGGTTCACGGCACGATACTCAGCAGACAGTTGCTCGCCACCGTTGCGCAGCAAATGAATGGGCAGGTAATCGTAACTAAGACCCTTCCAGTTCAACGCGATCCGCACGCGGTATGCGGCCGAACTCCGGAAATAGCTATAGAGCTTGATCATGGCATCGCCCCGGCTCACACCACCTGAAGCCGGAGTTGTCCGACGCCTTCGACACCGCCTTCAAGCAATTGGCCACGCTTGACCGGACCCACGCCCGACGGTGTGCCGCTGAATATCAGATCGCCCGCCTTCAGCTCGAAGAACCGTGACAGATAGGCAATCGTCTCGGCCACCGACCAGATCAGCTCGCGCAGATCGCCGCGTTGCGCCTGCTTGCCATCCACATCGAGCCAGATGGCGCCCTGGACAGGCTGACCGATGTCCTCGACCCGGTGCAGCGGTCCGATCGGCGCACTCCCGTCGAAACCTTTTGCCGTGTCCCACGGACGGCCCGCTTTCTTGGCTTCCGCCTGCAAGTCACGGCGCGTCATGTCGAGGCCGACCGCATAGCCGAACACGTGTTCGAGCGCATGGGCCTCGTCGATATCGGTCCCGCCGCTCTTGAGTGCGACGACCAGTTCGATCTCGTGATGCACATCGTCCGTCTGCGACGGATAGCGGAACTCGCCAGTCGTGTCTTCCGGAACGACGACAACGGCGTCGGCCGGTTTGGCGAAGAAGAACGGCGGCTCACGGTTCGGATCGTGCCCCATCTCGCGCGCATGCGCTTCGTAGTTACGACCGACGCAATAGATTCGACGGACCGGGAATTGCGCGTCCGATCCAGCCACCGGCACCGACGCAACGGGCGCCGGCGTAAAAACGTAAGTCATGCAACCTCCAAGAATGTGTCCGAAGCGCAACCGGACTATTGATCCTGATATTGACATGTTACAGTCCGCGCCGCCGGCACGCCGTTGTGACCGTCGCGACTTTCGATACCGTCGATGTCGTGCGATGTCACGCGCTGCGCGATGTGCTGCGATATGTGACGTAGCACGTGCCGCACGGCCTGTACTCTGAGCATCATGCGTTCGTCCAAGCCTCCGCCCCCACCGCCGCCTGTGCAGCCGCCGGAATCGCCCGCGGGCACGCCGCTGCGTATTCTTCTCGTGCGGGATCCGTTCAATTCGCACGATGAGGACGTCGAAGCCATCCGTTCCGGACTGGCCGAGGCCGGCTATGAGCTCGTCAGCGTCGCCGACGCCGACGTCGATCTGCCGGAACGCATCGAGGCCTCGCAGCCCGATATGCTGATCATCGAATCGGAAGCCGCCGCGCGCGATGTGCTTGAACACGTGTGCTTCTCGACGCGCAATGCGCCGCGCCCGATCGTCCTGTTCACCGACAACAACGATTCAGAGCGCATGCGCACTGCGTTCGCAGCAGGGATCACGGCTTATATCGTCGACGGACTGACCGCGGAGCGCGTCAAACCCGTGCTCGACGTCGCACTCGCACGATTCGGTTTCGAGCAGCAATTGCGGGGCGAGCTCGCTTCAGCGCGCAACCAGCTGGTCGAGCGCAAAGTCATCGAACGCGCCAAAGGCCTGCTCATCAAGCAGTTCGGCATCACGGAAGACGAGGCCTATCACCGCTTGCGGCGTCTCGCCATGGACAAGAAACTCCGGCTCGCCGACGCCGCGCAACGCATCATCGATATCTCTGCCGCGCTCGACGACTGAACGTCGACTAAAGTCGACTGTGCATCAACTCAACATGACGCACCGCCCTTTCACTATGCCGCTTGTGAGTGTGAGATCAGCATGACGATCGAGAAAACCGAAGTCCGGGTGGGGTTTCTTCCGCTGACCGACTGCGCCCCCATTGCGGTGGCGATCGCACTCGGGCTCGACGCGAAGCACGGCATCCACATCGTTGCGCAGCGCGAGGCGTCCTGGGCGGCGGTCCGCGACAAGCTCGTCAGCGGTGATCTCGATGCGGGACATGCGCTCTACGGCATGGTGTATGGCGTCGAACTCGGCATCGGCAGCCGTCAGACGGATATGGCGGTCCTCATGACGCTGAATCAGAACGGCCAGGCCATCACGCTGTCGTCGCAGCTCGCCGGCGAAGGCGTGACCGACGGGACTTCGCTCGCGGCCTATCTGCGTTCGTCCGGCCGGCGCGCCGTGTTCGCGCAGACGTTCCCGACAGGCACGCACGCGCTCTGGCTCAACTACTGGCTCGCCGCGCACGGCATCGATCCGCTGCGCGACGTGCGCACCGTCACCGTGCCGCCGCAGCAAATGGTCGCCGGCATGGGCGAGCACCGCATGGACGGCTTCTGTGCGGGCGAACCGTGGCACGCGTACGCCATCGCGCGCGGCGCAGGGTTCACCGTGGCAGCGTCGCAGGACGTCTGGCCCGATCATCCGGAAAAGGTGCTCGCGTGCACGGCCGACTTCGCCGAACGGCATCCGCACACCGCGCGCGCACTGATCGCCACCCTGCTCGAGGCCGCGCGATTTATCGATGCCTCGAACGAGAACCGCGCCTGTGCGGCCGGCATCATCTGCTCACGCGACTTTATCGACGTGAATCCGTTGACGATCGCCCCGCGCATGCAAGGACGGTACGCGAGCGGGACCGGCCGCACATGGGAAGATTCGCACCGCCTCCGGTTCCACGCCGACGGCGCCGTCAATTTCCCTTATTTGTCCGATGCGATGTGGTTCATGACGCAGCAAAAGCGCTGGGGCATGATCGACGCGCACCCCGATTACCTTGGTGTCGCCACGCGTGTGAATCGGATCGACCTGTATCGCGATGCCGCCGCTGCAGCCGGTGTCCCGATTCCGGAGCAGCCGATGCGGCGGTCCACGCTGGTGGACGGCTCGGTCTGGGATGCATCTGATCCACGCGCGTACGCCGACGGATTCGCGATTCGAGCGTGAGGCGAAAGGTCGCGCGATAATGAGTGCTTAAGCCGTGCGCGCTCAACCCCACACTTCAAAACGCAATGACTGAGTCGACGTTCTCCTGCGCCCGCTTTATCAAGGAAATCGGCCGAGGCCCGAATGGCGCGCGCCCGCTTTCACGCGACGACGCACACGACCTCTATGCAGCGATGCTCGACGGGCGCGTCAGCGATGTCGAACTCGGCGCGGTATTGCTGGCTTACCGCCTCAAAGGCGAAACGCCGGTTGAACTGTCGGGCATGCTCGCCGCCGCTCATGCGTCGATCGATCTGCTGCGCACGCCGGAGGGCGCGTATCGCGCCGTCTCGATCCCGACGTACAACGGCGCACGCAAGCAAGCGAACCTCACGCCGCTGCTGGCGATGCTGCTCGCCAAGGAAGGTGTGCCGGTCCTCGTGCACGGCGTGACCGAGGATCCCGGGCGCGTGACGAGCGCGGAAATCTTTGCCGAACTCGGGATTCCCGCCGCGTCGGAGACCCCGGATATTGAAGGCGCGCTCGATGTGAAGCGCGTCGCGTTCGCGCCGATCGCGACGCTGTCGCCGAAACTGGCGCGCCTGCTGTCGATGCGGCGCGTGCTGGGCGTACGCAATTCGACCCATACGCTGGTGAAATTGCTGCAGCCGTTTGCCGCCTCCAATCCGGCACTGCGACTGGTCAATTACACCCACCCTCCGTACCGCGAAAGCCTGTCGTCGCTGTTTCGCGAGCATCCCGAGATCGGCGTCGGCGGCGCGCTGCTGGCGCGCGGCACTGAAGGTGAAGCCGTGGCTGATACCCGCCGTCAGGTGCAGATCGACTGGCTGCACGACGGTGTGATGGAAACGATCGTCGAGCCGGAGCGCCGGTCGGACGACGCACCGCCGACCGCATTGCCGGAGCGCGATGCCGCTTCGACTGCGCGCTGGATCGAGGCCGTGCTCGAGGGCCGGCAACCCGCTCCGCCCGAAATCGAGCGGCAGGTCGATCTGATCAAGCGTCTGGCCGCCCGTCCGTAGCGGCGTCGATAGCGGCGTCCGTAGCGGGCGCCCGGCTCGGGCATGCATGCCGCGCGGTCGTTGCACAACACGGCCCCGAAATTCCGGGTTGACAGGTTCCGAGGCCGCCCTCTATAGTCGGCCTCATGCAATCTACTGCACAGTCCACCCTCCGCGTTACCCGCCTGCTATCGCAGCGGCTATCGCTACGCCTACTACCGGCGCTAGCGTAAGGCCCCTGCGCGTCAGCGCATCCGCAGTTCCAGCAACACCCCCAAGTTTTCAGTTGAAGTGGTTTTGAAGGCACGAGGCCATCCGCCCGCCGTTCGCACCATTTCATAACCTTTGGCCCGCCCACCGGCGGCCAGACCTGGAAAAAGCCATGTTCCGCACCGTGAACCTCGATTCGACCCTATCGCTACCGCTACCGATCGGCTGACGGAACGCGCGCCCTGTGGCAATTCCGTTCGCCTTGAGCCACCTCTCTGAACCCCATATCGAATTCGAGGCGAACATGATCACCAACCCGTCCACCAAGTACCGTCCGTTCCCCGCCGTCGCGCTCCATAGCCGCCGATGGCCATCCCGCACGATCACCCAGGCGCCGATCTGGATGAGCACCGATCTGCGCGACGGCAACCAGTCGTTGATCGACCCGATGAGCATCGAAACGAAGATCGAATTCTTCGAGATGCTCGTCAAAATCGGCTTCAAGCAGATCGAAGTCGGCTTCCCCTCCGCGTCGCAGACAGAATTCGATTTCATCCGCCGCCTGATCGTCGAAAAGCGCATTCCCGACGACGTGACGATCGAAGTGCTCACGCAGTCGCGCACCGACCTGATCGAACGCACATTCGAATCGCTCGAAGGCGTGCCGCGCGCCATCGTGCATCTCTACAACGCGATCGCACCGTCGTTCCGCAAGATCGTGTTCAGCATGAGCAAGGACGAGGTCAAGGCGTTGGCCGTCGAGGGCACGCGCACGATCAAGCGTTGCGCCGCCGAGCGGCCCGACACGGAATGGACGTACCAGTACTCGCCCGAAACGTTCAGCATGACCGAGTTGAGCTTCGCGCGCGAAGTCGTTGACGCGGTGTCCGGGATCTGGCGCCCGACGCCGACGCACAAGATGATCGTCAACCTTCCCGCGACGGTCGAAGCGGCGATGCCCAACGTGTTCGCCGACCAGGTCGAGTGGATGGACCGGAATATCGCGTTCCGCGACAGCATCGTGTTGTCGGTGCACCCGCACAATGATCGCGGCACGGCCGTCGCGGCTGCCGAAATGGCGATCCTCGCCGGCGCCGACCGGATCGAAGGCTGTCTTTTCGGCAACGGTGAGCGCACCGGCAACGTCGATATCGTCACGCTTGCGATGAACCTCTACACGCAGGGCATTTCGCCGGGCCTCGACTTCTCGGATATCGACGCCGTGCGCCGCACCGTCGAACGCTGCAACAAATTGCCTGTGCATCCGCGCCATCCGTATGCCGGCGACCTCGTCTATACCGCCTTTTCGGGCTCGCACCAGGATGCGATTCGCAAGGGATTCGCGGCCCAGAAGGCCGACGAAATCTGGGAAGTGCCTTATTTGCCGATTGATCCGGCGGATGTAGGCCGCAGCTATGACGCCGTGATCCGGGTCAATAGCCAGTCCGGCAAGGGCGGTACGACCTATTTGCTCGAACGCGGCATCGGCGCGACGCCGCCGCGCCGCATGCAGATCGAGTTCAGCCGAATCGTTCAGGAACGCGCCGACGAGACCGGCATCGAGGTCACCCCGCAAGGCATCTGCGACTTGTTCCGGCAGACGTACTTTGACGCTAAAGGCCCCGTCGAACGCGTCGCGCCGAACACCGTGCGCTTCCTCGGCGTCGATACGCCGACGACGGGTGCAACGGACGTGACGGGCATCGCAGCCGTGATCGCAAAGGCGATCGGGCAGGCGGTCAGCGTCGTCGATATCGAGGAGCAGCGCACGGCCGACGGCAAGACGGCAGTGTTCGTCGGCGTCCGGATCGGCGGCACGCGCGGCACGAAACATGGCGACCAGGGCCGTGACGAGTCAGGTGTGCATCGCTACGGTGCGGCCATTCGCGATTCGAGGGAGATGGCGGTCGTCGACGCCGTCGTGTGCGCCGTCAATCGCGGCGCGCGTGCGGCGATGTCCGCAGAACCCGCGCTCGTAGCGGCGTGAGCGGCGGCCGGACGGGCTGACAGCTTTGCGGGCCGGTCAGCTCTCCGTGGCGCAGCGGGTCGCCTGCCATGCGGCGAGCCGCCAGCCGTCGGTTTCGAGCACCTGGACGGCCGTGTAGGCGATATGGAACAGGATCGCGCCGTTATTGGCCTCAAGTTCGACGAGGGCCTTGCCGGTCACGATGCACATCGAATCGCTCGCAAGCAGGATATCCTGCGATTCGGCCTCGATCTGGCGGTATCGGCGCTTGCCGTTGGTGATCGCCGCCAGAAATTGCGCCTTCGACTCGCGCTTCCCATTCGTATGAATATAGCTGACGGCGTCCGACAGCAACGCGTCGAGCTGGTCACCGTCCGCCTCGACCATGGCGCGAAAGCGCTCGCGCTCGAGCTCTCTGACCGTATTCACAACCGTGTCGCTGAACTTTGCCGCCATCGTCGGAACCTCTTCGCCTGGAAAGCATCGGACCATCGATTTGCTGCAATTTACACCACGTTCGCAAGGCTTCCTATGGCTGTCGAAAATCTGACGCTTCGGCGCAAACACTCGGCAATCCAAAATCGACCTTGACAGATGACTATCATCATCTATATTTCAATAGCAACGGGGGAACTCTGAGTAACATCGTTGCTCTAATGGCTTAGCACTCGAAATTGGAGAGTGCTAAGATGGACCCCGACTATTGAGGAGCTTGCCGAGTGAGCACTGCCACTTTTCCGAACACAACCCGTTCCGTCGCGCCGGCTGGCGCCCTTGCGCTCGCAGGGAACGCGATGTTGCCGGGTCAGCTTGGCAACATCGACGCTTACATCCAGGCCGTCAACAAGATTCCGTTGTTGACGCCGGGCGAGGAAAAGCAGCTGGCGACCGATTACCGTGAAGACGGCGACCTGGACGCGGCGCGACGCCTTGTCCTGTCGCACTTGCGACTGGTGGTGTCGATCGCGCGTAACTACCTGGGCTACGGACTGCCGCACGCCGACCTGATTCAGGAAGGCAATATCGGTCTGATGAAGGCCGTCAAACGCTTCGATCCCGCACAGAACGTACGCCTCGTGTCGTACGCGATGCACTGGATCAAGGCCGAGATTCACGAATACGTGCTGCGCAACTGGCGCACGGTCAAGGTCGCAACGACGAAGGCGCAGCGCAAGCTGTTCTTCAACCTGCGCAGCCATAAGCAAGGCACGCAGGCGATGACGCCGGACGAGATCGAAGGTCTCGCGAAAGAGCTGAGCGTCAAGCGTGAAGACGTGATCGAGATGGAAACGCGTCTGTCGGGCGGCGATATCGCGCTCGAAGGTCAGGTCGAGGACGGTGAAGAAAGCTATGCACCGATCGCGTATCTGTCCGATACGACGCAGGAACCGACCGCCGTGCTCGCCGCACGTCAGTACGACCACCTGCAATCGGACGGCCTGGCATCGGCACTGGAGTCGCTCGACGCACGTAGCCGCCGCATTATCGAAGCGCGCTGGCTGAACGTGGCCGACGACGGTACCGGTGGCGCGACGCTGCACGATCTCGCCGCTGAGTTCAGCGTCTCGGCCGAACGGATCCGCCAGATCGAAGCCAGCGCCATGAAGAAGATGCGCGCGGCGCTTGCGGAAGCCGCTTAAGTCGTCAGCACAACGCTAACGGCGCGCACGCGCCGGCCCGCGACAAAAGCCAGCACTGCCTTCGGGCGCTGCTGGCTTTTTTATTTCCCGACACGGCGCTTCGCTCTATGGCGTCGACTTGACGCGGGCCTCGTTCGCGCAAGGGCAGGATGCGACCTGTATCGCTCGATTCCCCTCCGCGGCTTCGCTGCCCCTCCCCAGCGCCCTTCCCGGCCGCCGGACTCCGCCTCCCGGCTTCAGGTCGCCTCATCCGAGTTTCCCGTTCTAATCACCTACTGACAGTAGGTGAATTAAACCTGATTCTCGGCGCGAGTTGCGTCCGCGCCTGCGACATATTGTCGCGCCGCAGCACCGGGAATGCCCGACTGTATGGGCTTTCGCGCCTGCGACACCGCACTGCGACAATTTGGCGCATGGGCACCTTTTAAGTGGATTCCTACAATCGGTGTCGGCTAGATCGCTCACCGACTCCGCGAACCTTCTTATCCACGCAGATTCGATCTCCGTCGAGCGGCAGCCCCGCTTATGAATCTGCTCATTTCCGTATTCGATCGCGCGCGCCGTCGCGGCACGCTCAAATTCGAAATCGCCGGCGTTTTGCTCGTCAAGGCCGCACTGCTGTTCGCACTCAAGACCCTGTGCTTCAGCCATCCCGCCGCCGAACACATGCAATTGCCGCCGGCCGTCGTCGCACAGGCCCTGCTCGGGCCTGCCGTCTCCGCTGAAGGACCCCACCATGATAAGTAGTGACGTCGTCGAGCTCTCGCGGCTTCAGTTTGCCGTGACCGCGCTCTATCACTTTCTGTTTGTCCCGCTGACGCTCGGCCTGTCGTGGCTGCTCGTGATCATGGAGTCGTGTTACGTGATCACCGGCAAAACGATCTACAAGGACATGACGCGCTTCTGGGGCAAGCTCTTCGCGATCAATTTCGCGATGGGCGTGACCACGGGCATCACGCTCGAATTCCAGTTCGGCACCAACTGGTCGTACTACTCGCACTACGTCGGCGACATCTTCGGTGTGCCGCTCGCGATCGAAGGGATGATGGCTTTCTTCCTCGAGTCGACGATGGTCGGTCTGATGTTCTTCGGCTGGGACAAGCTCTCGCGCGCGAAGCACCTGATGGTCACGTTCCTCGTCGCGCTCGGGTCGAACCTGTCCGCGCTCTGGATCCTTGTCGCGAACGGGTGGATGAACAACCCGGTCGGCGCCGTCTTCAACTACCAGACGATGCGCATGGAACTCGCGGATATGACCGACGTGCTGTTCAATCCGGTCGCTCAGGTCAAGTTCGTGCACACCGTCTCGGCGGGCTACGTGACGGCGGCGATGTTTGTGCTCGGCGTGTCGTGCTGGTATCTGCTCAAGCGCCGCGACAGGGCGTTTGCATTGCGTTCCTGCGCAATCGCGGCAGCGTTCGGTCTGGCCTCCACGTTGTGCGTGATCGTGCTTGGCGACGAATCGGGCTATACGACGGGCGAAGTGCAGAAAGCCAAGCTCGCGGCGATCGAATCCGAATGGGATACGACGCCCGCGCCTGCCTCGTTCACGCTGTTCGGGATTCCCAATCAGAAGGAACAGCGCACGGACTACGCGATCAGGATTCCGTACATGCTCGGGCTGATCGCGACGCGTTCGCTCGACGATCAGGTCACGGGTCTCAAGGACATCATCCATTCGAACGAAGCGCGCGTGCGCAGCGGTATGGTCGCGTACTCGGCGCTCCAGGAACTCAAGGCAGGCAATCCGACCGACGCAGCGCGTGCGGCCTTCGCCAAGCATCAGGAAGACCTCGGCTACGCGTTTCTGCTGAAACCCATCGCACCGAACGTCGTCGATGCGACCGATGCGCAGATCGCCGAAGCCGCACGCGATTCGATCCCGAAAGTCGCACCGGTCTTCTTCTCGTTCCGGATGATGGTCGGCCTCGGCATCCTGTTCCTGCTGACCTTCGTAACGGCGTGCTACCTGTCGATCCGCAACAAGTTCGAGAAGCGGGGCTCACGCTGGTTCCTGCGCTGGGCCGTGTTCGCCATTCCGTTGCCCTGGCTCGCTGCCGAGTTCGGATGGGTGACGGCTGAAATGGGCCGTCAACCGTGGACGATCGCGGGCATTTTGCCCACGAGCTCATCGGTATCGACGCTGACAAAGGGCGATCTGTACTTCAGCCTCGGCGGCTTCGTGTTTTTCTACACCGTGCTGTTCGTCGTCGAGATGTTCCTGATGTTCAAGTACGCACGCCTCGGCCCGTCGTCGCTGCACACCGGCCGCTACCACTTCGAAGCACCGCCGACGCAGGACGACGCACCCCGTGCGCCGGCAAGCCGCGCACTTCCGAGCGCATCGTGACCGGCAGCAACGTCTTCAGCGTGGCGTACCACGACAACAAGGACACCTCATGTTCGACTACGAAACACTCAAACTGATTTGGTGGGGCTTGATTGGCCTGCTGATGATCGCCTTCGCGCTGACTGACGGCTTCGACCTCGGGGTCGGCATCCTGCTGCCGTTTATCGGCAGGACCGATGTCGAGCGCCGCGTCGTCATCAACGCGATCGGACCCACGTGGGAAGGCAACCAGACGTGGCTGATCACGTTCGGCGGCGCAAGCTTCGCGGCCTGGCCGATGGTCTATGCGACATCGTTCTCGGGCTTCTACGTCGCGCTGCTGCTCGTGCTGTTTGCCCTGTTCATGCGGCCGGTCGGATTCGACTATCGCGGCAAGATCGACCATCCGCGCTGGCGCTCGGCGTGGGACTGGGCCCTGTTCGCAGGGAGCGCGGTGCCGGCGCTGGTGTTCGGCGTCGCATTCGGCAACCTGCTGCAAGGCGTTCCGTTTGCGTTCGACAGCGATCTGCGCTCGACCTACACGGGCTCGTTCTTCGCCCTGCTCAATCCCTTTGCGCTGCTGTGTGGCGTACTCAGTGTTGCGATGCTCGTCGCGCACGGCGCGGCCTTCCTGAAGCTCAAGACGGATGGCGTCATCGCGCGTCGCGCGAAGCCCGCGGCCCGCTACGCGTCGCTGCTCGCGCTCGTGCTGTTTGTCGTCGCGGGCTTCTTCGTGCTCACGCAGGTGCCGGGCTACGAGATCGTCGGCGAACCCGCAACGCAAGGCGTAGCGAATCCGCTGGGTAAGGAAGTCGTTGCGCAGACCGGCCTCTGGATCACGAACTACGGCCGCTATCCGATCACCATGCTGGCACCGCTTGCTGCATTGATCGGCGGCCTCCTCGTCTGCCTGACCGCAGGCTGGCGCAACGGCATCGTGACGTTTCTCGCATCGGGCGTGCAGGTGATCGGCGTGATCCTGACCGCAGCCTGCGCGATGTTCCCGTTCATCATGCCGTCGTCGCTCGACCCCCGCAGCAGCCTCACGCTCTGGGATGCGACGTCGAGCCAGCGCACCCTCGAGATCATGCTGTTCCTGACGGCCGTGTTAGTGCCCGTGATTTTTATCTACACGGGTTGGGTGTACCGCGTCCTGCGCGGAAAGATCAGCGCCGAGTCGGTCGAGCGCGATTCGCATGTCATGTACTAAGGAGCAAGACGATGTGGTATTTCAGCTGGATTCTGGGCGTCGGCGTCGCACTCGCCGCAGGTGTCATCAGCGCGTTGTGGTTTGAAGCGCACGACGATCGCCACGCAAGCCATCGCAAACCGGGCAAGCCCGCGGCGCTGCGAAAGCCTGTAGCCGACGCGGCTTGATACAGCACGTGTCGATGTAACGCGCATCTACGAAAGCGCGCATGGCTCTGAAGGCACGCATCGATACAAGCAAGTATCGATGTGTGTCCGAAACAATGTACGTTGGCATCCAGCATCGACTCCGCCCGAAGCACGCAGAAACAAAAAGGGGTGGCCTCATGGGCCACCCCTTTTTTACCTACAGGGCGCGAATCGCTTAGACCCGCACCGTGTGACGACGCTTACGCCGGTTGCGGCGAAGCACCGCCCGAAGGCAGACGTGCGCCGAGCACTTGTGCGTAGCGTTGTGCAGCATTGCCGCAGACGATATGGAACGTATCCGGCGACACCCATGCGACGTCAAGCGTGTCGAGACGCGAACGATCGACCGCCGACGGATCGCGGACCACCACGCGCAGGCGCGTCGTTGCCACGGCGTCGAGTGCAGCGACGTTGCCCGCACCGCCGAACACGGCGATCCAGCGAACCGGATCCGGATCCAGAGGACCTGCATCGGCAGCCTTGACCGGTGCAGCAGCAGCCGGTGCCGCAGCGCGGCCCGCGCCTGCATCGACTTCCTGGCGGATTTCATCCGCGATCAGATCGGCTTCCGGTCCGATGATGACCTGGACCGTCGTCTTGCCCTGACGCAACAATGCACGTGCACCTGCTGCCTTCAATGCCGGCTCCGACACGACTTCGCTATCGACCACGTTCAGACGCAGACGCGTCGTGCACGCATCGATCACCGTCAGATTGCCTGCACCACCCAGTGCTGCAATGTACTTCGAGGCACGCGTATTCGATGCCGTGACCGGTGCGCTCTGGTTGCCACCGTACACCGGCGACGGACCATCCGCTGCGACTTCCGCATCCGTTTCACGACCCGGCGTTGCGAGGTTGAACTTGGCGATAAAGAAACGGAACAGGCCGTAATACACGATGAAGTACACGATACCGACCGGAATCGCTTCCCAGCCCTTCGTCGACAGGCCGTAGTTCAGCACATAGTCGATCGCGCCCGCCGAGAACGTGAAGCCGAGCTTGATGCCGAGCGCGCTGCAGATCGCGAGCGAAAGGCCCGTGAGCACAGCGTGGATCGCGTAGAGCACCGGTGCGAGGAACATGAACGCGTATTCGATCGGCTCCGTCACGCCCGTCAGGAACGAGGTCAGCGCCATCGAAGCCAGCAGGCCGCCGACGATTGCGCGACGGCCCTTCGGTGCTGCGTGATACATCGCCAGACACGCTGCCGGCAGACCGAACATCATGATCGGGAAGAAGCCGGCCATGAAGCCGCCTGCGGTCGGATCGCCCGCGAAGAAGCGGTGCAGGTCGCCCGTGACGACCTTGCCGTCGGCGCCGGTATAGCTACCGAACACGAACCAGCACAGGCTGTTGATGATGTGGTGCAGACCCGTGACGAGCAGCAACCGGTTCAGCACGCCGTACACGAACGCACCGGCAGCGCCTGCCGTCACGATCCAGTTGCCGACGTTGCCGATCAGCGTCTGGATCGGGGGCCACACAAAGCCGAAGATCACGCCGAGAATCAGGCAGCTGAAGCCCGTGACGATCGGCACAAAGCGCCGGCCGCCGAAGAAGGCCAGGTACGAGGGCAGCTTGATGTCCTTGTACTTGTTGTACAGCATCCCTGCGACGATACCGTCGATGATGCCGCCGAGCACGCCCATGTCGAGCTTGGCGTCGATCGACTTGAGCACTGCAACCTGCACGAGATAACCGATCGCGCCGGCCAGACCCGACGTACCGTTGTTGTCCTTCGCAAAACCGACCGCCACACCGATTGCAAACAACAGTGCGAGGTTCGAGAAGATCGCGTCACCGGCATTCGCGATCAACGCGACATTGAACACATCAGGCTGTCCAAGGCGCAACAAAATCCCGGCCACGGGTAGCACCGCGACCGGCAGCATCAGGGCGCGCCCCAATCGCTGGACCTTTGCAAATGGATTCGAATCCATGTAGTTCTCCAGAAGTTCTCGTCGTTGATTTACTGGCTGGTGCACTCACCGCACATTGCGTCCTCCACCGCGTTGCCGAAGCAACCCGTACAGCGAACGCAGCGTCAGATGCAAACGGCACAAAGGTCTGCCCGTCCCCATCGCCTCGCGGCCGGCGCGTGCACCACGCGCTTCCCCATTTGCGAGCTACCCGCTTGTCTCCCCCAGGCGTCTCGATACACCGGCAGTCTTGCGCCGCCTGCCCGACACCCGTGATCGACGCTCAGGGCATCCGGCGGGCGGCGTGTCGGCAATGCCGGTGCGCCAAGTCCTCCTAGTCGAGCGGCCAGACTTCGCGACTTGCTGCTCGTACTGCCTGCGCCGATTCGAGCGCCAGGGCATCCTGGGCGCGCTGACGGCACAGCTGATAATCCAGGCTCCGGACGCGGGCCTTGATGGCAGGCACCGAAACCGGATCCACGGACAACTCGGTCACACCCAGGCCGACCAGCAGCGGCACCGCCACCGGGTCGCCCGCGAGCGCGCCGCATACGCCGACCCAGCGACCGTACTTGGCGGCCCCTTGAGTCGTCGCGGCAATCAGGCGCAACACAGCCGGATGAAGGCCATCGGCCTGATCGGCAAGCTGCGCCTGCATGCGATCCATCGCAAGCGTGTACTGCGTGAGATCGTTCGTGCCGATCGACAGGAAATCGGCATAACGCGCAAGCTGGTCGGCGAGCAACGCAGCCGACGGCACCTCGATCATCACGCCGACCTCGATCGGATCGGTCCGGCCCATCTCGCGCTGAAGTTCATCGATCCGCGCACGCAGGCGGATCAGTTCGTTGACGTCGGTCACCATCGGCAACAGGATGCGCACCGTGCCGTACGGTTGAACCGCGACGAGACCCCGCAGCTGATCCTCGAGCAGATCGGGGCGCACCTGGGCGAGACGAATCCCGCGCAGGCCCAGCGCCGGGTTCGGCTCCGGCGGCAGCGTCAGGTAATCGACTTCCTTGTCGGCGCCGACGTCGAGCGTGCGGATGATTGCCGTGCGGCCTTGCAGCGCCGTCACGATCGACTGATAGCTCTCGGCGTGTTCCGCGGCCGTCGGCGCTGTCGGGCGATGGATGAACATTAGTTCGGTCCGCAGCAAGCCCACCGCATCGGCGCCGTTGTCGACGGCGACTTGCGCGTCGTTCACGGTCGCGATATTGGCGGCGATCTCGACGGCATGGCCGTCGGTCGTCTGCGCAGCGAGCTGCGACGTCTTGCGGTTCTGTTCGCGAACCGACGCGAGACGTGCACGCTCGGCACGCGCGCGATCGATGTCGAGCGTGGTCGGTGCGTACTCCAGACGCCCTGCGCTCGCATCGACCACCACCATCGTGCCGTCGGGAATCGCGTGCAGCGCATCGCCGATCGCGACCAGCGCCGGAATACCGAGCTGGCGCGCGATAATCGCGGCGTGCGTCGTTGCACCGCCGCGCGCGGTGACCAGGCCGGTCACGCGCGAGGTATCGAGTCCCGACAGATCCGACGGCGTGAATTCGTCGGCGCACAGCACCGCTTCGTTCGGCAGGTCGCGTGCACGGCTCGGGCTCGAGAGGCCCAGCGCACGCAGCACGCGCTTTTCGATATCGCGAAGATCAGCCGCACGCTCCGACAGCAAGGTGTCGTCGAGGCTACCGAGCATGGCCGTCTGTGCGCCAATCGATTCGCGCCATGCAAAGCCTGCGCTCTTGCCGAGGCTGATCAGGTCGCGAGCCGCGTCGACAAGCGCCGGATCTTCGAGCAGGACGCGATGAACCGCGAAGATGCCGGCCTCGCCGACAGCACCGCGTTGCGAGGCCTGATGCACGGTCGACTTGAGCTCGTCGTCGACGACCGCAAGTGCCTTGTCGAGCGCACGGCTTTCCGAAGCCGGCGTACCCGTTGCGAGTTCCGGCGGCGTGATATCGCCGTCATCCCAGCGCACGAGCGTACCCACGCCGACACCCGGCGAGGCCGCAACGCCGGCCAGTGTGTTCGGCTCGAGCGGCCGCGATGTCGCCGCCGTGCGCGGTGCGGGCGAGACCGCTTGCGCCGGGCTTTGCTGCTCGTGTTCGGCCGGTGCGTCGTGTTCGAGTTCGGCGATCACGGCAGCAAGTGCTTCGTGCGCGTCATGACCGGTCGCGACGACCGTGACGTTCGCGCCTTCGCCCGCGCCCAGGCCCAGCAGACCGACGATGCTGTTCAGCGACGCAGCCTTACCGCCATAGTGAAGCTCGACCTTGGACGCGAACTTGCGCGCCGCTTCGCGCGCACGCGCTGCCGGACGTGCATGCAAACCGCCCTTGTGAGCGAGCGTGACGTCCGCGCGCGCTTCGGCCGCGGCACCCACTTGCGTGGCGACGGCGACGGTGGATTCCGTCATCGTGAATCCCGTCGCGGGATCGGAGACCGTCGTGGTCGATGCGATCGCGGCTGCGCGCTCGGCATCCGAGGCCGTGGGGCTCACGGCCGGGTGGCCGGTCGACACGAGCGTCAACAGCAGCGTACGGCCCGATTGCATCATGCCGCTGCCGCGACGTGCGATCTGAAACGCGTCGCCGTTGGCGATCGCGACAACCGTGACGAGGCTGTGCGCGCGGCGTGCAACGTAATCGGGATCGAATTCGATCAGCGCCTGTCCGGCGACCACACGCTCGCCTTCCTTGACCTTCGGCGTAAAGCCCTCGCCCTTGAGTTCGACGGTATCGATACCGACGTGCAGCAAGACTTCAGCGCCTTCACCCGTGGTGATCGTGACAGCGTGGCTCGTACGGGCGAGGTGCGAGATCGTGCCGTCGCACGGCGCGACGAGAATATTATCGAGCGGATCGAGACCGATGCCGTCGCCGAACAGCTTGCCGGCGAACACGGGATCGGGCACATCCTCGATGGGAACCACCGGCCCCGTCAGCGGAGCAAGCAGTTCGATTTCCTTAACCTGGCGATTCATTACGACGCCTCCTCGGCGTGTCGTCCGTGCGACGGACTCAATGGGTTTCAGTCACTTTCTTCAGATGGCGCGGGGCGTCCGGATTGCGTCCGCGCGCTTGCGCGAGCGACGCCGCCATCACATAGAAGCTCACGATCGCCGCGATCGGATCGAGCAGCGGGTCCGCCGTCGTGACCAGCGGGAGATCGCGTTCTGCAATATCGTCGGGTGCCGCGAGCAGCACGCGCGCGCCACGCTCACGCATATCGGAGGCGAGCTTGAGCAGGCCTTCTTGCGTCGGTCCGCGCGGAGCGAACACGAGCAGCGGGTATTCGCTGTCGATGATTTCCATCGGTCCGTGACGGACTTCCGCGCTCGAAAACGCCTCGGCCTGAATGCCCGACGTCTCCTTGAGTTTGAGCGCCGACTCCTGCGCGATCGCCAGCGACAGACCGCGGCCGATCACCATCATCTGATCCGCGCCCGCGAGCACCTCGACGGCCTTAGACCAATCGAGCGCTCCAGCCGCGCGCAATGCGTCGGGCAGCGACTCGAGCGCGTGCAGCAGCGCCGTATTGCCGTTCCAGTGCGCGACCAGTTGCGCCGAGATCGCGAGCATCGCGACATAGCTCTTCGTGGCGGCGACCGACAGCTCGGGCCCGGCCAGCAGCGGCAACGTGAACTCGCTGGCCTCGCTGAGCGGTGAATCGGCGACATTGACAGCGGCTGCCGTCAGCGCACCTGCATGCCGCAGCGCCTTCATCGTGTCGACGAGATCAGGGCTCTTGCCCGATTGCGAGAACCCGAGCGCGAACTGGTGCTGCACCTTGAGCGGTGCTTGCTGCAGCGTGGCGATCGACATCGGCAGCGACGCGACGGGCACGCCCGCAACGCTCATCGCGAGACCGGCGAAGTAGCTCGCCGCATGATCGGAACTGCCGCGCGCGACGGTGAGCGCGACCTGGCGCTCGCGTTCGCGCAGTGCGGCGGCGACGCGCGCGACGGGTTCCGGCGCGGCGAGTTGGGCAGCGACAGCATCCGCGGATGCCAGCGCTTCTTTAAGCATATTCGACGACAATTTCCTCTCCTTCGACGTAGGTCGCCTGCAGGGCAAGCGCGCGGTCGAGCATGACCAGATCGGCCCATGCCCCTACTTCGATACGACCGCGGTCGGTGATACCCAGGTAATCGGCGGCGTAGCGCGACAGCCGGTTCGAGACATCGGCGAGCGGCAGGCCGAGCGACACGAGATTGCGCAGTGCCTTGTCCATCGTGAGCGTGCTGCCCGCGAGCGTGCCGTCCTTCAGGCGCACGGCGCCCAGACATTTGACGACGCCCTGGCTGCCGAGCCGGTATTCGCCGTCGGGCATGCCCGCGGCGGCCGTGCTGTCGGTCACGCAGTACAGATTCGGGATCGCGCGCAGCGCAGCGCGGATCGCGCCGGGGTGCACGTGAAGCAGGTCGGGGATCAGCTCGGCGTAGTCCGCATGCGCGAGTGCCGCGCCGACCATGCCGGGCTCGCGATGGTGAAGTCCCGACATCGCGTTGAACAGATGCGTGAAACCCGTTGCGCCGTGCTTGAGTGCGTTGACGCCCTCGTCGTAGCTACCGAGCGTGTGACCGATCTGCACGCGGATACCGCGCGAAGCGAGTTCCGCGATGATCCGCGGATGGCCGCTGATTTCCGGCGCGAGCGTGACGACCTTGATCGGCGCCACGTTCAGGTAATCGAGTACCTCGTCGAGCACCGCGACGACTGCTTCCGGCGGCTGCGCGCCGAGCTTCGACGGGCTGATGTAGGGGCCTTCGAGATGCACGCCGAGCATGCGCGCCGAACCGGCGGGCCGCTCGCGCGCGACTTCGCCGAGTTCGACGAGCACCTTGCGCAGCTCGTGGCGAGGCGCCGTCATCGTCGTTGCCAGCAGGCTGGTCGTGCCAAACCGCGCGTGCAGACGCGCCATCGTGACGGCCGCCGCGCCGCCTTCCATCGTGTCGGCGCCGCCGCCGCCATGCACGTGCAGATCGATAAAGCCCGGCACGATATAGGGCGCGTCGTTGCGCGCCGGGTCGACCGGCGACGCATCGATCGCAGCGATGCGTCCGGCTTCAATCTCGATCCGGCCATGACGCCAGCCAGCAGGGGTCAGAATATTGCCCGTAACCACATGAACTCCTTGGAGTGGCCCTCGTCAGGTCCGGTGCGGCGCGCCGGGCTAGCAGGATGGCGAGCGCTGTGTCGCGGCGAGCGGGTTGCGCTTCGCTCGCGACAGGTGCCTCGCGCCTCGCTGCATCGCCCGGTGCGCCACCGGAGCAAGAGGGTCCAACCGTCTATGCCTATCGCCTCAGTTCCGCAACGAAGTCGTAGTAGTCGTTGCGGCAATACGTGTCCGTCAGTTCGATCGCGCGTTGATCGGTGGTAAAGCCGATACGCGTGATCAGCAGCAAGGCCTCACCGGTTTCGATACCCATGCGACCCGCAATTTCCTCGGTCGCATTGACCGCGCGGAAGTGCTGCAGCGCGCGGACGATCGACAGTCCGCGCTTGTCCAGATAGGCGTACAGCGAGTCACCGATCGCGGACGGATCCGGAATCAGCGCCGCCGGAAACGTCGAATGCTCGACCGCCATCACCACGTCGTCGGCCAGGCGCAGGCGTCGAAGACGCGCGACCGCAGCTGCCGGCGACAGTCCAAGCTGAATCACTTCGGCCCGGTTCGCCGGCACGATTTCGCGTGACAGCCACTGCGAGCTCGGCGTAAAGCCACGTCGCCGCAACATCTCCGAGAAGCCGGTGAGCTGCGACAGCGGATCCTCGAGACGCGGCGTGATAAAGCTGCCCGCACCCTGCGTGCGCTTGATCAGGCCTTGTTCGACGAGCAGCGCAATGGCCTTGCGCGAGGTGATTCGCGACACGCCCAGCGCTTCCGACAACGCGCGCTCGGACGGCAACGCTTCACCTGCAGACCACACACCCGCCTGAATCGAATCGGCGAGCTTCCGTGCAAGCTGCAGATACAGCGGTGTCACGCTGTCGGGATCGGGTTTCAACTCTTGCCAGCGTGTTTCCATCGGCCTTCCGTCGACGTCGTCATACGGCTGTTATTTGCGGGCCATTATAGGACCAAAGTAATACCAGTCAATTTAAATCTAAATTCGGCAGTTGAAGGCTTGAATCCCTTGATGCATAAGGATTTCAGGCGATTTCTTAAGGTAAAAATCGAAGCATTATCAGGGTATGCCCTATCAGAATTGCATACCAGTTCAAGCATTTTGGATGCACCGGTATCATGCGGCACCGCGCGATATTTGGACGTGTGCGGGCGAAGGGCGGGCAGCGTGCACTGGCCGCGAGCACGGCGACACTCGCGCGACGCGCGGAGGGCGGACGTTGCGGGATCAGGTTGACTTGGACAAACGTGGAATGGCGTGCTGCTCAGGCGATTGTGCAGCGCGACGCGCGCGTCATCGGTGCGCGCGAATCGGATCGACCGAAGCGTCGACGTCGAAGCGCGACGTCAGACGCAAGGCGGCTTTAATCGAGCAGTAACTTCAGATCATGAACCCACGGATCGGGTCCCTGGCCATCGCGGGCGAACAGCCGCAATTGGCCTGAAGGGTCGAAAACATAGCTGCCGGCGGTGTGGTCAAGCGTGTAGTCGCCACCTGACTTGGCCGGTACCTTCGCGTAGACCACGCGGAAGGCTTTGGCGAACGCCGCGAGATCGGCGTCGGACGCCGGCCGCAGGCCTTCGAATGCGGGACTGAAGGCGTGGACGTATTGTTCGAGCACGGACGACGTATCGCGCGCCGGGTCGAGAGTCACGAACAGGACCTGCACACGTGATGCATCCGGACCCAGTCGCTGAAGTGCCTGCGCGAGATCCGCCATCGTGGCAGGGCAGACATCGGGGCAGTGCGTATAGCCCACGAAGAGGACGACAGCTTTGCCCCTGTAGTCCGCGAGCGTGCGGACCTTGCCGTGCGTATCGGGCAACGAGAAATCGGTCGCGAAACTCTTGCTGCCAGTGATATCGACGTTTGTGAAATCGGGCGCCTTGCTGCATCCGGCCACGACGGCCACACAACTGATCACCGCCGCAGCGGCCAGACGGCGCCAGCTCAATATCACAGTCACGTCCTCAGAGGCCGACGCCAAGCGGCACGTAGTGATCGACGAGCAACGCCGCGAACAGCAGCGACAGGTAGATGATCGAGAAACGAAACGCACGGCGCGCGAGCGCGTCGCTGTACTGACGCCAGATCTTCCACGCGTACACAAGGTAGATCGCCCCGAGGATCACGGCGGCCACGAGATAGACGAGCCCGCTCATCTTCATCGCATACGGCAGCAGCGTCACGCCGAACAACACGATCGTGTACAGGAACACATGCAGGCCGGTGAATTTCTCACCATGCGTGACAGGCAGCATCGGCAGGCCGGACTTTTCGTAGTCGGCACGGCGGTACAGTGCGAGCGACCAGAAATGCGGCGGCGTCCAGACGAAGATGATCAGTACGAGAATCCATGCCTCGGCAGGCAGGGTGCCGGTCACGGCGGCCCAGCCCAGCGCGGGCGGCATCGCGCCCGATGCGCCGCCGATCACGATGTTCTGCGGTGTCGCGGGCTTCAGGATGATCGTATAGACGATCGCATAGCCGACGAACGTCGCAAAGGTCAGCCACATCGTCAGCGGGTTCGTGAACGTGTCGAGCGTCCACATGCCGAGCCCGCCAAGCACGCACGAAAACACGATGATCTGCACCGACGAGATTTCGCCACGCGCGGACGGACGCCACGCAGTACGGCGCATCAATGCATCGACCTTCTGTTCGACCAGGCAGTTGATCGCGAACGCGGCGCCGGCGAGCAGCCAGATGCCGACCGTGCCGCCGATCAGGGCACGCAACGGCACCATGCCGTGCGTCGACAGGAACATGCCGATCACGGCGCAGAACACGGCGAGCTGCGTGACGCGCGGTTTCGTCAGCGCCCAGTATTGAGCGAGACGGTTACCGGCCGACGGATGAGCGAGGGATGCGGGCATGGCTGGATCAGGCGCGGGCCCCGGCCTGTGCAGGCGCGGCGGCCGCGATCGCGCGACGGGAAATGAGCCGGAAGTTTAACATGACGAGGGTCAGCAGCAGGATCGCAGCGCCCCCGTTGTGTGCGACGGCGACCGGCAACGGCCAGTTCAGCAGCACATTCGACAGGCCGGTCGCGACCTGGATCACGAGCACGGCGAGCAAGGTCGTCGCGAGTCCGCGCAGCGCGGGATCCTGTCGCAACCGCAGAGCCAGCCAGCCGACAAAGAAGAACACCACGAAAGCGAAGGTGCGGTGCGTCCAGTGGATTGCGACCAGAGCGTCCTGGGTAATGAAGCCGCCGTCACCGGTGCGGCCGAGTGCACGCCAGAGATGGAACCCGTTCGCAAAGTCCATCGTCGGGATCCACTGACCGTTGCAGGTCGGGAAGTCGGTGCACGCGAGCACCGCATAGTTCGTGCTGACCCATCCACCGAGCGCGATCTGCACGACGAGCAGGATCAGCGCAATCACCGCGGCGGAGCGCAAGCGCGCGCTCGACGCCAGGACGGCGCCGCCAAACGGTTTGCCGCGCGGCCCGACGCCCGTTGCGTCGGAGCGCATCGCGGCAAGCCATCCGAGGCCCGCAAGCAGGCAGAGGCCGAGCAGCAAGTGCGTCGTCACGATCACAGGCTGAAGCTTGAGCGTGACGGTCCACGCGCCGAATGCCCCCTGAACCAGAATCAGGCCGAGCAGCGCCGTCGGGGCCCATGGGTTGATCTTGAGTCGCGCGCGGCGCAGCCATGCGATGAGGGTCAGCGCAATGATCAGCACGCCGACGGCCATCGCGATGTAGCGGTGGACCATCTCGATCCACGCCTTGCTCATCGTCACGGGTCCCGTCGGCATCGCGGCCTCGGCGGCGTGGATCGCGGCATGCGCCACGAACGGGGACGAACTCGCATAGCAACCCGGCCAGTCGGGGCAGCCGAGTCCCGAGTCCGTCAGGCGCGTAAAGCTGCCGAACATGACGAGATCGAGCGTCAGAAAGGTCGTGATCCAGACGAGCTTGCGGAATTTGTCCGGGTCACCGCTGCCCCATACGTAGGACAACGGCACCAGCGCGACACACAGCCCGATCAGTCCGAGTTGAAGAATAAACATGAAGCAGGGTCACTCAAGCGTTGGACGCGTTCGTTGGACGCGTTATCGGCGTTGCGCGAGTTGCGCATCGCGCGGGTGAGACAGTTCATACAGGTCATTCGGGTGAGGCTGGCGCGAAGCACGTCGAAGGCCTGATCGCCAGGTTCCGACCTGCGTGAAGTACGTTAACTGCCCGTACCCAGTCCCGTATTGATCTTGAGCAACTTGGCGAGGTCGCGCTTGATCTTCGACGGATCGGGGTCCTTCGGGAAGCGCATCATCAGGTTGCCGTTCGGGTCGACGAGATAGATATGGTCGGTGTCCTGCGTGCCGCTTTCCGCGGGCAGCCAGGCGGCCAGCGCAGCGGGGTCGGCCACGAGCATCCGCGTATCGGCATAGGCGTCGAGGACCTTGGCCGGCACCGGCGCGTTATCCGTACGCAACCAGACGGTCTGCACGCGATCGCGCTCCGCACCCTGCGTGAGGCGGATCTGGCGACTGAGGTAGAGCTTCGTCGCGCACGCATCGTCGCAATCACTCTTGTTCACGACCACCATCAGCCAGTGCCCCTCGAGCGAGGTCAACGGAACCTGTTGCCCGTGCTCGTCGGTCACTTGCAGCGACGCCGGAATCGGACGCTGCGGATCGACCAGCGCGCCATAGTTCGTCGAACCGCCACGGGGCTTCACGACGTAGTACGTGAAATACGATGCGATCACCGGTGCCGCGCAGATCCCGATGATGAGCAGCAGCATCCAGCGACCCTGGTTCCAGCTTCCCTTCTTCGGGGCTTCGATCACGCCGCGCGGCTTTGCCACGGCCGGTCCGTTTGGACGCGGCACTTGTTTCGAATCAGTCAAACCTTCCCTCTATTCCGTTGTGCTGCCTGAGCGGTTGCCTGAGCGGTTGCGTCTGCTTTTACCTCGCCGCTCGCCTGAGGTGCCTCGGTCGCCACGATCTGCGAACGTCGCCCGTGCACCGCCGCGCGGCGCGCCGCATACACCCCGAAGGCGAGCGCGGCGAGCGCCATGGCCCACCATTGAACCATATAGCCGTAGTTGCGCTCGGCATCGGCGGTCTGGACGGGCCAGTCGCGTACGAGCCCATCGTTCGCGCCGCCGGTTTGCTGGATGACGAACGGCTGAAGCCTCAACCCCGTTTCCTGCGCATACGCGTCGATCGCGAGATTCTGCCGAATCTTCAGATGCGCAGCCGATCCACCGTGGCCCAGCTCGAACGCCTGGCTCGCATTCGCACGCGCGGTACCGGTGACATCGACCTCACCGTCACTTGTGCGGTACGACGCGATACGAGAACGATCTTCGTCATTGCGCGGCAGCCATCCGCGATTCACCAGTATCGCGCTGCCGTCGGCGAACTGCAGCGGCATGACGACATAGAAGCCAGGTGCATCCTTGTATGGCCGATTGTCGAGATAGACCGCTTTCTCGGGCATCCACTTACCGTGCGCGACGACGCGATGATATTCGATCGACGACAGCGCAACAGGCGATGCGGTCACCGGAATCGGCGTCTCGTTCTGATATTCGGTCATATGCGCGTTGAGCGCTTCGCGCTGATGCGCGCGCGAAAGCTGCCAGAAGCCCAGCCGCGTCGTGATCAGCACGACCGCCAGCACAATCAATGCCGGCCAGAACCGGATCTTTAACATGCGTAGTCCTACGTCAATGAGCGTGCTTCAATTAGCCTGCGTCAATTTGCCGCACCCCCGGTGTGGCGAAATCCCATCACCTCTCGGGCCGTTGCACCGCAACGAGCTGCCGGGCACGCGCGATGCTCGCTTCAAGAGCAACGAAAGACGACGGCCCTCGCCTGGCACGCCGCGGGTGCGGCGCGGTGCGATAATGGCCGCCATCCTCCACGTGGTCCGATTCATGCACATCCTGGTTCCCATCGTCTTTGTCCTGATCATCGCGAGCATGGCCTCCGCGCTGTACTTCATGATGCACGACAAGGGCAAATCGCAACGCATGGTCTGGTCGCTCGCGACGCGCGTGGGACTGTCGATCAGCTTGTTCCTCTTCATCCTGTTCGCGCATTGGATGGGCTGGATCCAGTCTTCGCAGATCCCGCTCGGACGCTGACCGCAACGCAAATACGATCCCAAAACGACAACGCCGCCCCGAGGGGCGGCGTCGTTCCGATACAGCTTGTCACTACTGCAATCCGGTATCCGGCGTCGGGCGGCATCGCCGCCCTGCCCATCGATTCCTGGAGTCTCGCGTCTTTACAGCCAGTACACCACGACGTAGAGACCGAGCCAGACGACGTCCACAAAGTGCCAGTACCAGGCTGCGCCTTCGAACGCGAAGTGGTGATCCGGCTTGAAGTGACCGCGAATCACGCGAACCAGCACAACCGACAGCATCAGGGCGCCGAGCGTCACGTGGAAACCGTGGAAGCCCGTCAGCAGGAAGAACGTCGAACCGTATGCGCCCGAGGTCAGCTTGAGGTTGAGCTCGTTGTAAGCGTGGAAGTATTCGAAGCCCTGCATGAACAGGAATATCACACCGAGCAGGATCGTCGCGGCGAGCCACACGATCGTCTTCTTGCGTTCGTTGTGCTGAAGCGCATGGTGAGCCACCGTCAGCGTCGCGCCCGACGACAGCAGCAGTGCCGTATTGATCGTCGGCACCGGCCACGGTTGCATCGGCTTGAAGTGCGACACGAGATTCGCCGGACCGGTGTTCGGCCACACGGCAGCGAAGTCAGGCCACACCAGCTTGCTGTCGAGACTGCCGAGCAGCGCCTGCGCGAACTCACGCGTGTAGAACAGCGCGCCGAAGAATGCGCAGAAGAACATGACTTCGGAGAAGATGAACCAGCTCATGCTCCAGCGGTACGACTTGTCGACGCGCTTGCCGTACTGGCCACCTTCCGACTCGGTGATCGAGTCACCGAACCAGTGCCACAGCACGTACAGCAGCCACACGAGGCCAACGACGAATCCGATCGGGGCCAGCTTCTCGCCGTTGATCCACGACGCAAGCGAAGCCATCATGCACAGCAGCCCGATCGACGCCGTGATCGGGTGCCGCGATGGATGCGGAATAAAGTAGTAAGGGCTCTGGTTCTGAGCGTTCATCAGGGATTCTCCACTTCGATCCGTTTCTTGTATTCCGTCACTTCGCCTGCTCGATACGGGAACAGCGTCCCTTTATCAGCGGGGCATACATTCGTCGCTGCTACTGCTCAGCTGCAATTCGATGCGTCGCCATCCTGCTTATCGACGTTCTGACCGACGTTCTTAACGTCCTTCATGTCCTTAATGCAGGCCCGACTGCATGACTGCCCGCACGACCCAGGCTTCACCCAAGTCGCGCATCACCGCGCTTCGTCTACTTCGACGACACCACGAAGTGCACGACCGTCAGCAGGATCCCGATAAAAATCGCCATCATCACAAACGCCGTGATGACGACGTGCACCGGATTCAACCGCTTCGAGTCCCGTTCGAGGTCGCGGCGCTTTCTCACGCCAAAAAACGACCAGAACACCGCCTTGAACGATTCGGAGAACCGAATCGGCCGATCCGTCGCTGACGCGTCCGGATCGTCCGGGTCGCGTTCGCCACCGATATCGTTCTTCGCCGCGTTCATTGCGAAGCCTCGCTCAGTGAAACCACATTAGTGAGACCGCACCTGCTGGACAATCGCAGCGGCAAAAAACACTGCGGCAATCACGAACAGGAAGACGCCCAGACGCCAGTTATTACGTCGCTGCGTGGCCTTTCGTGCTGCCTCGTTCTGCTGCAGTGGCTTTTGTCGTTGCCCCGTCATTTCACTTGCACCATCGTACTCTGGACAAACGACGCCCCGACGACAGCGTCGGGGCGCCTGCGATTCTGCTTATTCGACGAACGGCGGTTCTTCGAACGTATGGAACGGTGCCGGGCTCGGAATCGTCCATTCGAGGCCCGTCGCGCCATCCCACGGCTTGTCGCCAGCCTTCTCGTGCTCACCGCCTCCGCGGTACGTCGGCAATGCGACGAAGAACAGGAAGTAGACCTGCGACAGACCGAACCAGAATGCGCCGATCGTAGCGACCTGATTGAAGTCCGTGAACTGCGCCGGGTAGTCCGCATAGCGACGCGGCATGCCGGCCAGACCCAGGAAGTGCATCGGGAAGAACGTCAGGTTGAAGCTGATCAGCGAGCTCCAGAAGTGGATCTTGCCGCGCGTCTCGTTGTACATCCAGCCCGTCCACTTCGGCGACCAGTAGTACCACCCCGAGAACAGCGCAAACAATGACCCCGCGACCAGCACGTAGTGGAAGTGCGCCACCACGTAATAAGTCCCGTGCATCGCAATGTCGAGCGGTGCGACCGACAGGATCAGGCCCGTGAAGCCGCCCATCGTGAACACGAACAGGAAGCCGATTGCAAACAGCATCGGCGTCTCGAACGTCAGCGAGCCGCGCCACATCGTGGCCGTCCAGTTGAACACCTTCACGCCCGTCGGCACGGCGATCAGCATCGTCGCGTACATGAAGAACAGCTGGCCCGTGACCGGCATGCCCGTCACAAACATGTGGTGCGCCCAGACCATGAACGACAGCACGGCGATCGACGACGTTGCGTAGACCATCGAGCTATAGCCGAACAGCGGCTTGCGCGAGAATGCCGGCACGACCTGGGAGATGATCCCGAAGGCCGGCAAGATCATGATGTACACCTCGGGGTGACCGAAGAACCAGAAGATGTGCTGGTACAGAACCGGGTCACCGCCGCCCGCTGCATTGAAGAACGACGTGCCGAAGTGGCGATCGAACAGCAGCATCGTGATCGCGCCTGCGAGCACCGGCATCACGGCGATCAGCAGGAACGCCGTGATCAGCCACGTCCACGCGAACATCGGCATCTTCATCAGCGTCATGCCGGGCGCGCGCATGTTCAGGATCGTCACGATGATGTTGATCCCGCCCATGATCGACGAGGCACCCATCAAGTGGACCGCGAAAATGCCGAGGTCCATGCCCGGGCCCATCTGCGTCGACAGCGGCGCATAGAGCGTCCAGCCCGCAGCCGTCGCGCCACCCGGCACGAGGAACGAGCCCGACAGCAGCAGACCGGCGACCGGCAGCAGCCAGAAGCTGAAGTTGTTCATCCGCGCGAAGGCCATGTCCGACGCGCCGATCTGCAGCGGCACCATCCAGTTCGCGAAGCCGACGAAGGCCGGCATGATCGCGCCGAACACCATCAGCAGCCCGTGCATCGTGGTGAGCTGATTGAAGAATTCAGGCCGCATGATCTGCAAGCCCGGCTCGAACAGTTCCGAGCGGATCAGCAGCGCCATCACGCCGCCCGTCAGGAACATGATGAACGAGAAGATCAGGTAGAGCGTCCCGATGTCCTTGTGGTTCGTCGCATACAGCCAGCGACGCCAGCCGGTCGGGTGACCGTGTGCATGATCGTCGTGTTCATGCTCGTGGCCGGTGTGGCCAGCGTGTTCGTGATCCGTGATCGTCGACATGGTGCTTCTCCTAGGTCTTGCTGCCGTCGCGCGCGGCGGCCACTTGCTTCGGCTGGACAGTCTCACCCGTGTGGTTCGACCACGAATTACGTTCGTACGTAATCACCGCGGCGATCTCGACATCGTTGAGCGTCTTGTCCCAATTCGGCATCGCGGGCTTGCCGGCGTCCTGCTTGCCGTGCAGCACCACGTTGATATGCGCGGCGAGCGGGCCCTGCACGACAGCGTCGCCGTCGAGTGCCGGGAATGCGCCGCCGCCCTTGCCGCTGGCCTGGTGGCAGACTGCGCAGTTCGCCGTGTAGACCTTCTGGCCGCGCGAGATCAGCTCGGCCTGCGTGTAGGTCTTGGTCGGATCGTCGTTGGCCGCAGCCATCTTCTTCTGTTGCTCGTCGACCCACTTCGCGTAGTCGGCGTCCGACAGCACTTCGACGACGACCGGCATGTAAGCGTGTTCCTTGCCGCAGAGTTCGGTGCAGAAGCCGCGGAACGTGCCCGTCTTATCGGCCTTGAACCACGTTTCGCGCGTGAAGCCCGGAATCGCATCCTGCTTGACGCCGAACGCCGGCACGTACCACGAGTGAACGACGTCGGCCGCCGTGGTCACGATCTTGATCTTCTTGTTGACCGGGACGACGAGCGGATTGTCGACTTCCTGCAGATACAGATCGGTTTTCGGGATCTCGCCGTTGACTTCGCTACGCGGCGTCGTCAGCGTCGAGAAGAAGCCGATACCCTGGCCCGGGCCGCCGACGTAGTCGTAGCCCCACTTCCATTGGTAGCCGGTGACCTTGATCGTGACATCGGCGTTGGTGGTGTCCTTCATTGCGACGACGGCGCGCGTAGCGGGCAGCGCCATCAGGATCACGATGAGGAACGGCACGACGGTCCAGATGATTTCGACCGTGGTGCTTTCGTGAAAATGGGCAGGTTGAACGCCACGCGACTTACGGTGCATGACGATCGAATAGAACATGACACCGAAGACGCCGATAAAGATCACCAGACAGATGATCAGCATCATCGTGTGCAGGTCATACAGCGTCTCGGCAACGTGGGTGGCCGGTGGTTGGAAGTTCAGCTCGTAGAGCGCAGGGCCGCCCGGACTGTCGTTGACCGCCTGTGCCAGGCCGGCAGTCAGCAAACCGCCGCCCGCGAGCAGACCCGCGAGGGCTCGCTTCATTATTTTCATGGCTTCCTTACCCAAAATTACTTCAAACCCTCGCCCGTGTGATTTCAGGCACATCGTCTCAGCCAGCTACGCAGCTCGTTCGCAAATTGCGCTCGAAGGTGCCAGGCGAGGTGCTGCCCGATTGTCACGGATTGTCCGGCGGAGTGCAGTGTTATCCGGTCCCGCGGTGTCGCTCCGGGTTCGACCCGCACCCAGCGCGGATTGAATTCGAATTGCGACACACGGTCGGCAGACACACGCTCAATGACAAGACGGTGTTCGCACAGCCGGATATATTCATAATCGACTGCGTGCCGTGCGTAAATAACAAATGCCACTCCCACTACGAGGAGGTCAAGCCCGGTAAACGGCAGTACCAACCACGCACCCCAGAGCACCACCGTCAACGCAACCGACAACGACACGACGCACAGCGACACATAGAAAACGAGAAACTGTTTCGGCGACACCGAGCAGTTCCGCTTGAGCATCCAGTCCTTCAGGACAGGTTCGTCTTCGACCCCTTCACTGTTGGCGTGCATCCCCGGCCTCGCAAGACCCCACCCGCAAACGGACGCATTATAGGCGGGTTCCCCATCAGCGACAAGCGAACGGGATTCGCTTCGGAGGCACGCCGGACGGCCGTTTGCGGGCGATGCGCCGGCACCCTGCTCACCTGCTTCAATCGCGGAGCGCCCCGTCTGGTCACCCTTTGCGGGCACGTTCTCATGCTTCTCGCAAGACCGACACGAGGGTAAGTCCGATGTTGCCGATTCGTGTGTCCGTTGCATGAATCCGACTCGCGACGCGTACGTCAGTTGCGCGGGCGCCGGCCGCCGATCTGGTCGGCTCGCACGATCGCATGGCCATCATCGGTGGTGGTGCGCTGCGCTTTCCATGCGTGTCCGTAGACCAGCTCGAAGCTCAGCGCGAGCGTGCCGTCGGGATTGCGCACACGCTCGAGCGCCTCGCCCAACGCGGCTCTCCAGCGCTTGCCGCCCAGCCCGGTCATACGTTCCGATGCCGGATCGCCGAACGGATAGGCGCCCCAGCGCCGGATATCGGCGAGCATTTTGTCCGCACTCGGATACGTCACCGTCAGGCGCTCGACGTCCATCACCGGCACTTCGAACCCGCTGTTAACAAGCATGTCGCCGAAATCATGCATATCGGTGAAATCGATAACGCGACGGCCGCGATGACGCAGGCTCGAACCCGCCTCGGATTCGACGGTCGCCATCGCTGCACGCAATTCCTTTAATGTGTCAGGACCGAAGGTACTGAACATCAGCAGACCACCCGTCTTGAGCACGCGATTCCACTCGGGGAACACCTCGTGCGGACGCGGATGCCAATGCAGGGCGAGATTGGACCAGACGAGATCGAAGACTTGCGGGGCAAAAGGCAGCGCGCCGAAGTCGGCTTGCGCGACGGGCGCACGCCGTGTCGTCAGGCGTTCGCGCAATGCGCCGGGCAAGAGCCGCTGCAACCCGCTTGCCGGAGCCGTCACGGCCGGCACGCGCGACAGCATGCGATGTGAAGCGTCGATGCCGAACACCGATGCCTGTGTGAAGCGCGTGCCGAGCGGTGCGAGGTCTTCGCCTGCGCCACACCCTGCGTCGAGGACGGTTTGCGCATCGATCTTTATGTAATCGAGACGCTCACGCATGCGCTGCGCGACCTCGCGCGGCAGAAACGCGACCTCAGCGAAGGTGTTCGCGCGGCGGTCGAAAATTCGGGTGATCCGGCGGATATCGGCATCGGGCCGCACCGAATCGGTATAAGAAGAAGACATCGTGACTGAAATTTCGCGGTCGGGTGCGCCTGAGCACGGCAGTATACCCGGACGCTCATTGTCGCCTTCTTCGATGAAACGCGCTCTCTACGTGACCCTCGGTGCGGTATGGCGAAGCTTTGTGGCCGCGCTGCTGCCGAGTGTCTGCGCGTTGTGCGGCGCGCGCTCGCAGGATGCGCTTTGCCGCGGATGCGCACACTGCCTTGCCGACGCAGCGAGCCGCTGTCCGCAGTGCGGCATCCCTGTTGAGGCCGGTGCCGAAGTCAGCCGCGAAGTTAGCCGCGAAGTTAGCCGCGAAGCTAACCGGGAAATCGGCCCGGAATTCGGCGTGCGGGTCGGCACAGCGTTCAACGACCCGGACCGCAACGCCTTCCGCACGGTGTGCGGCCGATGCATCGCAAGCGCGCCTGCATTCGACGCGACCGTCTGCGTCGCTGACTATGTGGAACCCGCCGATTCGCTCGCCATTGCGTTGAAGTTCCATGGCCAGCTCGCGCTCGCCACCTTGTTCGGCTCAGTGCTCGCCGCACGCATTCAGGAGCAGCAGCTCCCGCTGCCCGACGTCATCGTCCCGGTTCCGCTATCGTCGGCCCGCCTTGCTTCGCGCGGATACAACCAGGCCTGGGAGATCGCGCGTGTCACGGCGCGCCGGATCCGGCGCCCTGCCCAGCCGCGGTGTCTCGTGCGTACGCGGGACACGCGCGCACAATCCGGGTTGCGGGGTGCGGATCGATGGCGCAATATGCGGCGCGCGTTCGTCGTCGCGCATCCCGAACGCGTGCGCGGCGCGCACGTCGGCCTCGTCGACGATGTGATGACTTCCGGCGCAACGCTCGATGCGGCCGCGCGTGCGCTCAAGCGCGCGGGCGCCGTGCGCGTGACGGTGTTTGCCGTATTGCGTACGCCGACACCCTAGATCCAGGCTGGCCAGACCATGTTCAACGTCGTATTGGTTCACCCCGAAATTCCGCCCAATACGGGCAACGTCATCCGCTTGTGCGCCAACACAGGCGCGCGCCTTCATTTGATTGAACCGCTTGGCTTTCCGCTCGATGACGCGAAGATGCGCCGCGCGGGCCTCGATTATCACGAGTATGCGGAGATGGCCGTGCATGCCGACTGGGATGCCTTTCTCGTGAGCGAGCAGCCCGATCCGTCGCGCATGTTCGCGTTCACGACACGCGGGTCGAGCCCCTTCCATAGCCATACGTTCAACGACGGCGATTACTTCGTGTTCGGTTCCGAGACGCGTGGCTTGCCGCCCGAATTGCTCGAGCGTTTCGACACCGCGCAACGCGTGCGTCTCGCGATGCGTCCCGGCAACCGGAGTCTCAATCTGTCGAACACGGTGGCGGTCGTGGTCTATGAGGCCTGGCGCCAGCAGGGCTTCGAGGGCGGCGCCTAGTTGGTCAAGCAAAACGAGCAAACGCAATGAGCAAACAAAAGGCCCGGCGATCGTTCGATCGGCCGGGCCTTATCCATTCGCGTGGTTTGCTACGGGTTGCGCGGTCTTCGCGCCGCACACAAGCGACCCCGAGGGAAGCCCTCTTGGTGGGCGCGTTGCGTCGTCACTCTGAAGCCCCTTCAGCGCGCGCATCGCGCCGAAGCAATGCGTCGACCGCGTCAGCAGGCGGCAGTCCCTCGAACAACACGGCGCAGACCGTCTCGGTAATCGGCATCTCGACCTGATTCGCGCGAGCCAGTGCAGCCACAGCCTGAGCACAGCGCACGCCCTCGGCCACATGCCCGAGGCTGTCGAGAATGTCCTTCAGCGTGCGGCCCTTGGCGAGCTCGAGACCCACGGTCCGGTTGCGCGACAAATCACCCGTTGCAGTCAGGATCAGGTCGCCGATGCCGGTCAGTCCCATAAACGTATCGGCACGACCGCCCAGTGCGACACCCAGGCGCGTCATCTCCGCCAGTCCGCGCGTGACGAGTGCCGCGCGCGCATTGAGGCCGAGCGACATGCCATCGGCAATACCCGTTGCAATCGCGAGCACGTTCTTCACCGCGCCGCCGACTTCGACGCCGACGACGTCATCGCCTGTATAGATGCGCATCGCGCCCGCGTGGAACGCTTCGACGGTCCGCGCACGGCAGACTTCAGAGGCACTCGCGATCGTCAGCGCGACCGGCAGATGCGCCGCGACTTCACGCGCAAAACTCGGCCCCGACAACGCACCGCAACTCGGATGATCGCCGAGCACCTGATGCACGACCTGATGCGGCAGCAGATGCGTCTCCTGCTCGAAACCCTTGCACAGCCAGATCAGGTTGGCGGGCACGCACGATTGTGCGCGCATCGCCTCGCACGTCATGCGCAGGCCGGCGACCGGCGTCGCGGCGACGACGAGTGCATCGTCATCGCATGCGTGGCGAATCGCCGTTGCGAGATCGGCTTCGTAGCGTAGCCCATCGGGCAGCGCGGCGCTGGGCAGATACGCGGTATTGCGTCGATCGCGCGCGAGCGCGGCCACGAGTGCCGCATCGCGCGCCCACAATACCGTGTCGTGACGCTCACCCAAGTGCGCGGCGAGCGCCGTGCCCCAGGCGCCCGCGCCGAGCACAGCCACTTTCATGCGCTGTTCGCTCAGTGCTTGCTTTGCGAAGCGTCGCCGACGACGACCGACGCATCGCCACCGTTAGCCGCTTGCTGCGCCTGGAACTGCGCAAGACGTTGCTCGTAGAGCGCCTGGAAGTTGATTTCCGCGAGATGGATCGGCGGGAAGCCGGCACGCGTGACCATATCAGCGATGTTCGAGCGCAGGTACGGGAACAGGATCGTCGGGCATGCGATGCCGAGCAGCGGATCGAGCTGTTCGTTCGGAATGTTGCGGATGTCGAAGATGCCGCCTTGCTTGGCTTCAACGAGGAACGCAACCTTGTCCTTGACCTTCGCCGTGATGGTGCCCGTCACCATGCTTTCGAACACGCCGTCAGCGAGCTTTTCAGCCTTCACGTCGACCTCGACTTCGACCGACGGCATTTCCGTTTCAAGGAAAATACCCGGCGAATTCGGTTGCTCGAGCGACAGATCCTTCAGGTAGATGCGCTGGATATTGAAGAACGGCTGGTTATTCTGGTCTGACATGAAAATTCCTTGGTGGAAAAACAATAAAACGTATGCCGCGCAACCATGACAAAGCGCCTGGCAGGGAGGTCAAGCCCCGCAAGGCGCACTCGGATTTTTCAAACTCCCGGTGCGTCGCGCCGGTCGCCGCTGCAGCGGCGGACGGCGCGCGCCCCGCGGTCAGGCCGTTTGAAGCAGCGGTACGAGACCACCGCGGCGATCGAGCGCCGACAGGTCGTCGAAACCGCCTACGTGCTGCTGACCGATGAAGACCTGCGGGACGGTGCGTCGACCGGTCCGCGTCATCATCTCTTCGCGCCTGCCCGGCTCGCGGTCGATCAGGATCTTCTCGATATGCTCGACACCGCGCGCCTTCAAAAGGCGTTCGGCCATCTGGCAATAGGGGCAGACCGTCGTGCTGTACATCACGACCTTGTTCTCGACCTGTGCTTCGCTAGCGCTGCTGCTCATGTTGCGGGCTCCTTATTTGACCACCGGCATGCCGGCAGTTTGCCACGCCTCGATTCCCCCCTGCAGCGTATGGACTTCCGCGTAACCCGCTTCCGTCAATACCTGTTCCGCCTTGCGTGAACGCTGGCCGGTCTGGCACACGAGCAGCACGGGTGCGTTCTTGTTCTTGCTGATTTGTGCGGCCTTGCCCGACAGCTCTTCGAAAGGAATGCTGCGCGCCTGCGGCAGATGGCCCTTCCCATATTCTTCAGCTGTGCGCAGATCGAGCACGACGGCATTGCGGCGGTTGATGAGCTGCGTCGCGTCGGCCGCCGACAGGCCGTGCCCGCGCCGCGTGATCGTCGGCCAGGCCAGCATCACGCCGGAAATGACCGCAATCGCGATCAGCGCCACATTCAGGTAATTCGTAAAGAAGCTCACAAAAGTCCGCTCGGTAGGGTGACGAGCGCGCATTATAAAATATCTGCTTGACGCCACGGCTCGCCGACTTCGATCATTTAAAGTTCGATGCGCGTGCAAATCGTGCGGCGCTGCACCGGCATGCAAGCCCATGCGATCGCGGCGCCCTCGCCCGCACCGTCCGGGCAGCGCGAAAGCGTCGTGCCAGCCGGCCTCGTGCCGGGTTTTGCCGTCTTACCCGTTCAACCCCCGTATCACCCTCGGAAAGCACATCCCATGTACAAACTGGTCCTGATCCGCCACGGCGAATCGACGTGGAACAAGGAAAACCGCTTCACTGGCTGGGTCGACGTCGACCTGACCGAGAAAGGCGCAGACGAAGCGCGCCAGGCCGGGCGACTGCTCAAGGAAGGGGGCTACCGCTTCGACATCGCCTATACGTCGGTGCTCAAGCGCGCGATTCGCACGCTCTGGCACGTGCAGGACGAAATGGACCAGATGTACATCCCGGTGGTCCATTCGTGGCGCCTGAACGAGCGCAGCTACGGTGCGCTTGCCGGCCTGAACAAGGCCGAAACCGCCGCCAAGTACGGCGACGAGCAAGTGCTGATCTGGCGCCGCAGCTACGATACGCCGCCGCCCGCGCTGACTGCGGAAGACGAGCGCGCACCGTACAACGACCCGCGCTATGCGAAGGTGCCGCGCGAGGAACTGCCGCTGACCGAATGCCTGAAGGACACCGTCGCGCGCGTGCTGCCCGTGTGGAACGAGTCGATCGGACCCGCAATCAAGGCCGGCAAGAGCATCGTGATCGCCGCACACGGCAATTCGCTGCGCGCACTGATCAAGTACCTCGACAAGATCTCGGACGACGACATCGTCGCGCTCAATATCCCGAACGGCGTGCCGCTCGTGTATGAGCTCGATGCCGATCTCAAGCCGATCAAGCACTACTACCTCGGCGATGCCGACGCGATTGCCAAGGCCCAGGCGGCCGTGGCGAATCAGGGCAAGGCGGCTTAAGGCGACTTGAAGTGACGTGGCGTAGAGCGACTCGATGCGGCTGACGGCAGCGCGTGTCGCCCTACATCGCACCACATCGGCTTACATCGATTCACGCGGCCGCAATCAGTCATCGAGGCCGCGTGGCCCCGTCCATTACCGTGTTTTGCAGCGGGCGGGCGGCACCAATTGCGACACAGGGCGCCGCTCGACGCGCTGTATCGCAATGAATATTGACCGCACGTAAACCCGCATGACCACCCTTGAGAGCCGCGCCAGGCCTTATTTGCGAAATGACGGTCCAGGCGCGCCCCGTGCTATTGCGAACCTTGTGAGACGCGTTGCGTCGAACCCAACACCCGATGCGGCCCCCACGACACGCCCCCCGCGTACCCCGTGAAAGCCGATGGCATCGGGCAAATGCGGGGCTTGCCGACGGCAATGCTGCGTTGATCTTCGTTATACTGCCTGCAACGGCGACGCCGCCGGCCGTTTTATCTTTCTGATCTCTATGCGCAAATACGTGAAACCTCTGGCCTTGATTGTGGCCGGCCTCATGACTGGTGCGTTGGCCACCCACCAATTCAATGCCGTTGCCGCGACGCAACCCGATAACACGTCAGCGCCCTTGCCGCTCGACCAGTTGCGCACCCTCGCTGAAGTCTTCGGCCAGATCAAACATGATTATGTCGAGCCGGTCGACGACAAGAAGCTGCTGACCGCGGCAATCAAGGGGATGGTCTCGAGCCTCGACCCCCACTCGTCGTATCTCGACAAGAAGGACTATCAGGATCTGCAGGAACAGACGCGCGGACGCTTCGCGGGTCTGGGCATCGAAATCGGTCAGGAAGACGGCCTGATCAAGGTGATCTCCCCGATCGAAGACACGCCGGCGTTCCGCGCCGGGATCCGTCCGGGTGACCTGATCACCCGCATCAACGACAAGCCCGTGCGCGGCATGACGCTCGACCAGTCGGTCAAGCAGATGCGCGGCGAACCGGGCACGAAGGTCACGCTGACGATCTATCGCAAGAGCGAAGAGCGCACGTTCCCGGTGACCGTCACGCGCGCTGAAATCAAGATCCAGAGCGTCAAGGCGAAGATCGTCGAGCCCGGCTATGCATGGGTGCGCGTCACGAGCTTCCAGGAACGCACTGTTCCGGATCTCGCCGCGAAGCTTGAAGACCTCGCCAAGCAAGACCCGCATCTGAAGGGTCTCGTGCTCGACCTGCGCAACAACGGTGGCGGCCTGCTCCAGAGCGGCGTCGGTGTCGCCGGCATCTTCCTGCCGAACGACTCGGTCGTCGTGTCGACCAACGGTCAGATCCCCGACTCGAAGCAGGTCTACCGCGATACGTACTCGGATTACCGTCTGCCGTCGTTCGACGGCGATCCGCTCGCGAACGTGCCGTCGATCTACAAGACGATCCCGATGGTGGTGCTGACGAGCCCGTACACGGCATCGGCGTCGGAAATCGTGGCCGGCGCGCTCAAGGATGATCACCGCGCAATCACGATGGGCAAGACGACGTTCGGCAAGGGCTCGGTGCAGACGGTTCGCCCGCTGACCTCCGACACCGCGCTGCGTCTGACGACGGCGTACTACTACACGCCGTCGGGCCGTTCGATCCAGAACAAGGGCATTCGCCCGGATATTGCGGTCGACCAGTTCTCGGATGGCGACCCGGACGACGCGCTCGTCACGCGTGAAGTGGACTACTCGAATCACCTGGCCAACACGCAAGACCAGAACGAGCAGGCCGAACAAGAGAAGCGCGAACAGGAACGCATGGACGCGTTGCGCGAGCTTGAAGAGAAGAACGACAAGCTCACGGCCGCCGAGAAGGAAAAGCAGCGTAACCGCGCGCCGGTCGAATTCGGCAGCAAGGACGACTTCATGCTCCAGCAGGCGCTGAACCAGCTGCAAGGCAAGCCGGTCGTGCGCTCGAAGTCGCCGTTCGAACGTGTGTTCGCGCAAGACGACTCGAACTCGAAGCCTGAAGCGGCGCCTGCAGGTGCCTCGTCGGCACCGCCGGCAGCACCCGCTTCGTCGGCTTCGTCGCCGCTGCCGGTGTCGGCACCGACGGGTCAGCTGAGCAAGTGATCGTGGCGATGACTGCGCGGCGGTTCGCGCGCAGTTCGTCGAGCAGTTTGCCACGCAGTTTTCCAGGAGCGCAGCAGGGTCAGTTTCAGCCGCAGGCGTCTGACCACCCGTTCCAAAGCTCAGAAGTAAAATAACGCGGCCGGTGCGTCATGCACCGGCCGCTTTTTTATTGCGGGCCCGCTGGCCCCTTGTGATGAACGACGATCAACTGCTCCGGTATTCGCGCCATATCCTGCTCGACGAAGTCGGCATCGAGGCGCAGCAACGCTTTCTCGATGCGCATGCCCTGATCATCGGGGCGGGCGGCCTGGGGTCGCCCGCTGCGATGTATCTCGCCGCTGCAGGCGTCGGACGGCTGACGCTTGTCGATGAGGATACGGTCGACCTGACCAACCTCCAGCGTCAGATCGCGCACACGACGCGCGCGGTCGGTGAACGCAAGGTCGATTCGGCGCGCGACACGCTGGCCCGGCTCAATCCGCAAACCGAGGTGACGACCGTCTCGCAGCGCGCCGATGCGGCACTGCTCGACTCACTCGTTCCGCACGCGACCGTGGTGCTCGACTGCACGGATAACTTCGTCACGCGCCATGCGATCAACCGCGCCTGCGTCACGCATCGCGTGCCGCTGGTCTCAGGTTCCGCGCTACGTTTCGACGGTCAGATCTCGACCTTCGACGCCCGCAATGCACAGTCACCGTGCTATGCGTGCATCTTCCCGCCCGATGACGCCTTTGAGGAAGTCGCGTGCTCGACCATGGGCGTGCTCGCCCCGGTCGTGGGTATCGTGGGTTCGATTCAGGCAACGGAAGCACTGAAGGTCATCGGTGCATTCGGCACGCCGCTCGTCGGCCGCCTGCTGATGCTCGACGCCCTGACGATGCGCTGGGACAGCTTCGAGGCGCATCGCCACGCCGATTGCCCGGTGTGCGGGCACGCGGAACCGTAATCGCGCCGGTGCTCTTTCAGAGGCCGACTGTGCGAGCCCCCACCCATCGGCCGCGTTAGCGAATGCCTGCGAATTTGCATGACGCACTCGACGGTGCGCCATGGCACCCCGACGTTCAACACCTTTCGGAGACGCTTAGCAGCGTTCCAGTCGTTTCAGCGCCGCAAGCTGCTCGTTCGGCTCGAACGCCGCGAGCACATCCTGCACGTGACGCTCGACGGTCGGAATATGTGCGCGCAGCACTTCCTGTTTGACCTCGAGCAACTGACTCGGATGCATCGAAAACTCGGTGAGTCCCATGCCGAGCAGCAGACGCGTCAACGCGGGATCGCCGGCCATTTCACCGCAGACCGACACCGGCACGCCCGCGCGCTTGGCTTCGCGCAGCGTATGCGCGATCAGGTGCAGCACGGCCGGATGCAGCGGGTCGTAGAGGTGTGCAACCGCATTGTCCGCGCGATCGATCGCTAGCGTGTACTGGATCAGATCGTTCGTGCCGATCGACAGGAAGTCGAGCCGGTTCAGAAACATCGGCAACGCAATCGCCGCCGCCGGAATCTCGATCATCGCGCCGACCTTGACGTTGCGGTCGTACGGTTGTCCGGCGAGATCGCATTGCCGTTTCGCTTCGGCGATCAGATCCAGCGTCTGATCGATCTCGCGTGCATGCGCGAGCATCGGAATCAGAATCTTGATCGGCCCCAGCGCGGAGGCTCGCAGAATGGCGCGTAACTGCGCCAGGAACATTTGCGGTTCCGACAGGCTGTACCGAATGGCGCGCAAACCCAACGCCGGATTGGGCGCCACCTCGTAGTCATCGCGGCTTTCATCGCGGTCACGATAGTCGAGCGGCTTGTCCGCACCCACGTCAATGGTCCGGATCGTAACGGGATGCCCGCCCATTCCGGCAACCACACGGCGATACGCTTCGAACTGTTCCTCTTCGCCAGGCATATGGTTGCCCTGGTTCATGAACAGGAACTCGGTGCGGAACAAGCCGACACCCACCGCTCCCGCGGCAACCGCCGCGGCGGCGTCGTCGGGCAACTCGATATTCGCGCACAAATCGATATTCGTGCCGTCGACCGTTTGCGCCGGCGCGAATTTCAGGCGTTGCAGCTTGCGCTGTTCGAGCGCCTTTTCGCTCTGGCGATACGAATACTCCTCGAGCACGATCGGCGCCGGATCGACGATCACGATGCCCTGGTCGCCGTCGACGATGATCAGGTCGTTCTGGCGGATCAGTGCGCTTGCCTGTTGCACACCCACTGCGGCCGGTATGCCAAGACTGCGCGCCACGATCGCCGTATGCGACGTGCGTCCACCGAGATCGGTCACAAACGCACGAAACGTCTGCGCCTTGAATTGCAGCATGTCGGCCGGCGCAATATCGTGCGCGACCACGATCATCTCTTCGTTCTCGGCTTCGGCGCCGAGTTCGTCGGGTACACCCGGTGCACCGGCGAGTGCCTTGAGCACGCGCTCGACCACTTGTTCAATGTCCGCCTTGCGTTCGCGCAGGTACTCGTCTTCGACGTCATCGAACACGCGGCCCAGCAATTGAAGCTGTTCGGTCAGCGCCCATTCCGCGTTATAGCGGCGCGTACGAATCAATTCAACGGTCGCTTCAGCGAGCATCGCGTCGCGAAGGATCAGCGTATGGACGTTAAGAAATGCGCCCATCTCGCTGGGTGCATCGGCAGGGAGGTCAGCGCGCAGCGTATCGAGTTCGAGTTGAACGACATCTTGTGCCGTGCAGAATCGGCGGACTTCCGCTTCGACCTGATTGGGCTCGACAAGATAATGATCGACGTCCAGCGCAGCGGGCGCGATCAGGTAGGCCCGTCCGATGGCGATGCCTCGGGAGACCGGAATACCGTGCAGCGTGAACGACACGCGCGCCTCCTTGATAGGTTTGTTGTTTGGCGCCAGCGGTACTGGGCAGCGTGGCCTGCGAGACTCGCAGGTACTGCACCGCGTCAAAGAATCGACTTCCGCATCCAGGCGCAGAAGTAGACCGCTCGACGCATTATAAGGTTCGGCACATGTGCATCGCAGCCTACACATGAGGCTTGCGGGGCCTTACATCGATTCTTTTTTTACAGCCGTCTTGCGCCGCTTATTGGCATGCGTTCTGTAAGCCCTTCCTGCCCGCATTAACGGCATGCGAGCGCCACGGCTTGAGGCGCGAATACGGTCGTCAAGCGAGATACGCGCGGGGCAACCGGCGATTCTCGCGTTCACGGTTCGTGCGGAAGCAAAGGCAGGCCGCGCTGACGATCCCGCCTGTCGAGTTTGTGCTTACTGACCTTCGCCGAATTTGTCGGCGATCAAGGCAAGCATGGCCTGCATCGCGTCGGCTTCATCCGGGCCATCGGTTTCGATTTCGACTTTTGCACCGATGCCTGCTGCCAGCATCATGACGCCCATGATGCTCTTCGCGTTGATGCGACGACCGTTCCGCGTCATCCAGACTTCCGATTGGAAGCGTGCGGCCAGTTGTGTGAGCTTGGCCGAAGCCCGAGCATGCAATCCCAGTTTATTGACAATGGTCGTTTCTTGTTGAAGCATGGTGCTCGGTTTCAGTAGCGGGTTCGCAAGGAGTCAGAAGGGAAGCCAGCGGAGCGGGCGCCGGCGGGGCAACGCCCTGAATTCCCTTGGCGCCGCCCGACAGGGCTTTGTCGACAAGCGTATCCAGCGGCGTGGAACGATAACAGACCGCGCGCACCAGCATCGGCAGATTGACGCCGGCGACGACCCGCACATCGGGCAGCGACGACAATCGGCCTGCGATATTGGCCGGTGTCGCACCATAAATATCGGTGAGCACCAGCACGCCGTTTTCCTCTCGAAGTCTTTCGACTTCAGCGCTCGCGTTGCTCAGTTGTTCGACCGGGTCGCAATTCGGCGTCACATCGATCACGCCGATACGTGCGGGAAGCCCGCCGTAGATATGCGAAATACAGTCGCGTAGTGCGCTCGCAAAAGGCGTATGCGCAATAATCAGTATGCCTGCCATGATTGCTCGGAATTCCGGATTCCGTCCTTTCGCCCCGATTGTACTCGCGCGATCGCAACCGGCCTGCCTCCGGACGGTTCGGCGTCCGGGGCGCGGCTATCTGCCAACAGTCCGCTTGACGCCGTCGGGCAGCCATTGTCGCGCTTTGTCCCGATCGATGCCCGCCGGCCGTCCGGCGCGGCGTGTCGGCTGCCGCGCGTCTGGCTCATGCGTTCAAGCGATGCATTCGCGTCGTGCTCTTAGTGCTCGTTTTGCTCGTCGTGCCTTTACGCCGGTTCGCCGACCTTGTTCTGGCTGACTGCCGCTTCGAGCGCGTCGATCAGCATGCCCGCCACGTCAAAACCCGTCTGGTCCATGATTTCACGGAAGCAGGTCGGACTCGTGACATTGACTTCCGTCAGCCAGTCGCCAATCGAGTCCAGACCTACCAGCAGCAGGCCGCGTGCCGCGAGGACCGGCGCCAGCGTTTCGGCAATCTCGATGTCACGCTTCGACAGCGGCTGGGCAACGCCCAGACCGCCCGCCGCTAGGTTGCCGCGCACTTCGGTGCCTTGGGGAATACGGGCCAGCGAGAACGGCACCGGCTTGCCGCCGATCAGCAGAATGCGCTTGTCGCCCGCCTTGATCTCGGGGATAAAGCGCTGCGCCATGATCGTGCGCGCACCGTTGTCCGACAGCGTTTCAATAATCGAGCCGAGATTCATCGCGTCTTCCTTGACGCGGAAAATCCCCATCCCGCCCATGCCGTCGAGCGGCTTGAGGATCACGTCGCCATGCTCGGCGTGGAACGCGCGAATCCGGCTTGCATCGCGCGTGACCAGCGTCGGCGCGACGAATTGCGGGAATTCGCCAATCGCGAGCTTCTCCGAGTGATCGCGGATCGCCTGCGGGCGATTGAAGATCCGGGCGCCCGCGCGTTCGGCGAGTTCAAGCAGCCACGTCGACGTCACGTATTCCATGTCGAACGGCGGATCCTTGCGCATCAGCACCGCGTCGAACTTCGTAAGCGGTGTGACGACCGGCGTCTCCGCGCGATACCAGACATGCGGTTCGTGATTGCGGTGGTCGCCGATCAGCGTGATCTCGCGCGTACGCGCTTCGACGACGCCCGCCGAATACGCAAGCTCAGACGGTTCGCAGGTATGAATCCGATAACCGCGGCGCGCGGCCTCGGCCATCATCGCGTACGTGCTGTCCTTGTAGATCTTGAAGTGGTCGAGCGGGTCCGCGATAAAGAGAATGTTCATGTCGGCCTGTGTTGTCGCCTGGATGTTCGCCTGAGCATCGCTCAACAGGCGAGGGGCAGTCGATAAATGGACGAGGCGCCGGCGCTCAGACCTGAATCGCCTCGGGGTCGGTCTTCTCGAGTTCGATCGACGAAGCGAGCAACGCGAGCCGGGCCACGACACCATACAGATAGAAGCGGTTCGGCGGCGCGGCACCCGGCTTCGCATGCACGTCGGGCAATGCGGCATGCTCGAACGGCAGCGGCACGAACTTCATGCCCGGCGCGTTGAGATTCTCTTCGTTCGTGCGCGCATTGTGCACACGATAGAACCCACCCACGACGTAGCGGTCGATCATGTAGACGACGGGCTCGGCGACGGCATCGTCGACGCGCTCGAAAGTCTGCACCCCTTCCTGCACGATCACGTTGTGAATCTCGACGCCGTCCTTGCCCACCGCCATGCGGCTGCGTTCACGACGGTTCAGGCCCGCGACCTCCGACGCATCGCGCACAATCGTGACGCCCATGCCGTACGTGCCTGAATCGGACTTGATCACCACATACGGCGCATCTTCGATGCCGTATTCGCGATACTTGCGCGCTATTTTGCGCAAGATCGCGTCGACCGTCTCAGCGAGCTGCTCTTCGCCCGTGCGGGCTTCGAAATCGACACCGCTCACGCTCGCGTGATACGGATTGATCATCCACGGGTCGATATCGAGCATCTTCGAGAAGCGCTTCGCGACATCGTCGTAGTGGTTGAAGTGATTCGACTTGCGACGCGTGCTCCATCCCGCATGCAGCGGCGGCAGCAGATATTGCTCGTGAAGGCCTTCAAGGACCTCAGGCGTGCCCAGCGACAGATCGTTATTGAGCAGAATCGAGCACGGATCGAAATTCTTGAGCCCGAGCCGGCGCTGCGAGCGCTCGAGCGGCTCGATCACGATCTTCTGTCCGTCGGCGGCCGTCAGCGAAAGCGGTTCACGCAGTTCGTCGTCGAGCGCGCCGAAGCGCACGTTGAGGCCCGCCTGACGCATGATCGCGGCGAGGCGCACCATATTCTCGAGATAGAACGTCTGGCGGCCGATGCCCGCATGCCGCTCAGGAATCACGAGCAGATTCTTCGCGTCGGGGCAGATCTTTTCGATCGCAGCCATGGCGGCTTGCACCGCCAGCGGCATGACCTCGGGCGGCAAATGATTGAACCCCGACGGGAACAGGTTCGTATCGACCGGCGCGAGTTTGAAACCCGCGTTACGCAGGTCCACACCGCAATAGAACGGCGGTGTGTGCTCCATCCACTCGAGGCGCAGCCAGCGCTCGATAGCCGGCGTCGCATCCAGGACGCGCTGTTCGAGGTCGAGCAGCGGACCATCGAGCGCAGTAACAAGGTGCGGAACCATGGAATTCTCTGTACGGGGGAACGACGATTGTAGGGTATTCGCCCTGCCCATCTGGGGATGACCGGTCGGTTTGCAAGTGTTTTATGCAGAATGACGCGATCAATATGCGGAATTAGGGGATAAATAAAGCTGACAAACTGACTTGCAACATAAATTGTTAGCGATTCGTAATATTTGACGGTGCAAAAGCGGCCAGCAACGAAAACGGCCCATCGAAGTGGGCCGCTGCGTCAGTCGTCTCCAGGGGGAGGCTTTCGCCAACGAAGACCCGGAGCACACGGTTTGATTATAGGGAGCGGCGTTGCGCGCCTCAATGCGATGACCCAAACATGATCGCTTTAGACAAAAAAGGCCCGCCAGAAGGCGGGCCCGAATACCGCGTTGCTACCCCGATAAAACCTTGTTGCTCGCATCGGCGCAGGCTGTGCTCCGACGTGATGCGACTTATTCGACGTGTTCGCCGTGGAGCGTCACATCCAGACCTTCGCGTTCTTCTTCTTCCGTCACGCGCAGGCCGATGACTGCATCGATGATCTTGAGCAGGATGAAGCTCACGACACCGCTGTAGATCAGCGTGGTCAGCACGCCCTTGACCTGGAGCAGCACGCTCGAGTCGAGGCCGCTGATGTCCTTGACCGCGAACACGCCGGTCAGGATTGCGCCGACGATACCGCCCACGCAGTGCACGCCGAACGCGTCGAGCGAATCGTCGTAGCCCATCTTCGACTTGAGCCACGTAGCCGACCAGAAGCAGACCACGCCTGCGATGATGCCGATGGCGAGGGCACCCATCGTGCCCGTGAAGCCCGAAGCCGGCGTCACTGCAACCAGGCCGGCGACTGCGCCCGAAGCGATACCGAGCACCGACGGCTTACCCTTGAAGATCCATTCAGCGAACATCCATGCGAGTGCGGCAGCCGCCGTTGCGACTTGCGTCGTCAGCATCGCGAAACCGGCACGGCCATCTGCTGCGACTGCCGAACCTGCGTTGAAACCGAACCAGCCCACCCACAGCATGGCTGCACCAACCAGCGTCAGCACGAGGTTGTGCGGTGCCATGACTTCACGGCCATAGCCAACACGCTTGCCGAGCACCAGGCAGCACACCAGACCAGCGATACCGGCGTTGATGTGAACGACCGTACCGCCTGCGAAGTCGAGAATGCCAGCGGCTGCGAGCCAGCCCGTCGGTTCCCACACCATGTGTGCGATCGGCGAGTACACAATGATCGACCAGAGCGTCATGAACACGAGCATGGCCGAGAACTTCATACGGTCGGCGAACGCGCCCGTGATCAGTGCCGGCGTGATGATCGCGAACGTCATCTGGTAGCACATGTAGACCGACTCAGGAATCGTCGTCGCGAGGTGGCTGACCGTCAGCGTGGTCGCCTTGTCGCCCTTCACGTAGGCGAGACCGTTGAGGAACACGCGCGAGAAGCCGCCGATGAACGCACCGCCCGGCGTGAACGCGAGGCTGTAGCCGACGACGACCCAGACGATCGTCACGACGCAGGTGATTGCGAAGCTCTGCATGAGCGTCGCCAGCACGTTCTTCTTGCGGACCATGCCGCCGTAGAACAGTGCGAGGCCCGGGATCGTCATGAACAGCACGAGTGCGGTCGACGTGAGCATCCACGCCGTGTCGCCGCCGCTGATCTTCGACGAATCCACCATGACCGGTGCCGTCGGGGCAGCCGGTGCGGCATCCGAAGCGCCCGATGCCGGAGCGGCAGCGGCGGCGCTTGCATCCGAAGCAGCGGCAGCGGCCGGTGCGCTTGCGTCAGCAGCCGGCGCGCTGGCGGCCGGTGCGGCTTCGGCGGACGCGGCCGCCGGAGCAGACGCGTCGTCGGCGAGTGCGGAGCTCACGCCCGCTCCCATCAACGAGCCCGCCATGAAGAGGGCTAGCAAAAATTTACGCATGGTCGATATCCCCTGTTTCTTAGAGAGCGTCCGCGCCGGTCTCGCCGGTGCGAATGCGAATGACTTGTTCGATCGGCGTGACGAAGATCTTGCCGTCACCGATCTTGCCCGTACGTGCTGCACGTTCGAGCGCTTCGATCGCTTGCTCGACGATGTCGTCGGACACAGCGGCTTCGATCTTCACCTTGGGCAGAAAATCGACCACGTATTCCGCGCCGCGATAGAGCTCGGTATGGCCCTTCTGACGGCCAAAGCCCTTGACCTCGGTCACCGTGATGCCCGAGACCCCGATGCTCGACAAGGCCTCGCGCGCCTCATCGAGCTTGAAGGGCTTGATGATTGCTGTAATCAATTTCATAAAAAACTCCGTCAAAGAGTGTGCGAAACGGATGAATGCGTTCTTACCTCGACGGCTGCCGGGCGCTTTGGCCCCGGCCGACGCCGCCGCGTTCAGGCTTCAGCCCGATCGCGACGGTGTTTGCACGCTTTCAGGGCGGTCCATTCCCTGAAGCGCGACGTGTTCGATGAGCTCCTCACTGACATGAATGACTCGCCGCCGTGCCGCGGCAGGTAACAGCAACCTCTATGCCAATTTGATGAAAATAAATCGGCAATATTGTCGGAAGCCGTATCAACATCCTCATTCGCAAGGAGAAAGCGGCCTCGCGGGCAAAGTGCGAACGAGGGCGTGCAGGGGTCAGAGTGCGTGACGCTTCGTGCTACAGTTGTTCGCATGGACATCGGAGAGCCGCTCCGATGCTTCGAACACGGGCATCGATGCACCATGCTGGCGCTCACGGCCAGAGCTCAGGAACGGTTCAGGGGCGTACGCACGGACGCTGTGCGTGACGCCTCGAAGCGATGCATGCAAGGAGAATTCAAATGAAACCGAATGAAGCATTTCAAGACATCCAGAACAAGATCGGCGAGCTGTTTCGCAACTCACCGGCCAAGGATGTCGAGCGCAATGTGAAGGCAATGCTCACGCAAGGGTTCGCGCGGCTCGACCTCGTGACGCGTGAGGAATTTGATGTTCAGGCCCAGGTGCTGGCGCGTACGCGGGCACGGTTGGAAGAGCTTGAGCGTCGGGTAGCGTTGCTCGAGCAGAAGATTTCGGCGCCTGAGGCGCAGTAAGGTTTAACGAAGGCTTGCGTAAGGCGAGCCCGTTCGGGCTCGCGTCCCCCCCCCCATCCAATTCGTTGGTCGCTTCTTGAAAGCGACTCCAACGTCTGACGCTTAGCGTTCTCGGAATGATCGATTCGAGGACGCGTCGCGCTCGAATCCCTTCCTGTCGCGCCGTCAGATGCGTTGCCTGGGCGACGCGACTGCGCTATTGCACGACGCGTTAACTCCGGAATCTTCATGTCCCAATCCGTCGCGGTGGTCAGGAGCCGTGCGCTTACGTCTGCGCGCGCGGTTGAAGTCACGGTTGAGGTGCATCTCGCCAATGGGTTGCCTTGCTTTGCGATCGTGGGACTTGCCGCCACGGAAGTGCGTGAGAGCCGCGATCGGGTGCGTGCGGCGATTCAGAATTCGAAGTTTGAGTTTCCCACGCGGCGGATTACGGTCAACCTCGCGCCAGCAGATCTGCCGAAGTCGGCGGGGCATTTTGATTTGCCGATTGCGCTCGGCATCCTGATCGCGAGTGGGCAGTTGCCTCCGGGGTGCGCGCGGGATGCGGAGTTCGCGGCGGAGCTCTCGTTGACCGGTGAGTTGCGGCCGATGCGCGGTGCGTTTGCGATTGCATGTGGGATCGCACAAGAGAAGCGCAGCAGCACGCCTCGACTGTTTGTGCCGTCGGTGAATGCCGGCGAGGCAGCGTTGGTGATGGGGCTGACGGTCTACGGTGCGCCGACGCTGACGGCTCTTTGCGCCCATCTTGCGAATCGGCCAGACCACGCGCTCACGCCGGCCGGTGGCTCCGCAGGCGAAGGTGTTGGCGGCGCGCTGACCGAAGGGGCGAACGGCGAACCGCGCGCCGGGCTAAGCGTCGACACGCTCGCGGCGCGCCATGCCTTTCCCGATATGGCCGATGTGATGGGGCAAATGGGCGCACGTCGGGCGCTTGAAGTCGCAGCAGCCGGAGCGCACCACTTGTTGATGGTCGGTCCGCCGGGTTCGGGGAAATCGATGCTCGCTGCGCGTTTGCCCGGCATTCTGCCGCCGATGACCGATGACGAAGCGCTCGCGTCCGCTGCGCTCCTTAGCGCGAGTCACCACGGATTCTCACCTTTGCATTGGCGACGCAGGCCGTTTCGTGCGCCTCACCACTCGGCCACAGCCGCGTCGCTCGTGGGCGGTGGCAACCCGCCGCAGCCCGGCGAGATTTCGCTCGCGCATCACGGGGTACTGTTCCTCGACGAGCTTCCAGAGTTCGACCGACGCGCGCTCGAAATGCTGCGCGAGCCACTCGAAACAGGTTCTGTGACAATCAGTCGCGCTACACGTCACGCGGACTTCCCCGCCAACTGCCAACTCATTGCGGCGATGAACCCCTGTCCGTGCGGGTGGCTTGGTGATCCGAATGGCCGATGCCGGTGCGGCGCCGAAGCGATCGATCGCTATCAGCGGCGGCTATCCGGTCCGCTTCTCGATCGGATCGATGTGCTGGTCTCGGTTCCCGCGCTCGCTCCGGCGGAACTGGCCGGATGCCCGTCAGCTGCGCCCGAGTCCAGTCGGTCGATCTGCGAACGCGTTGCCGCGGCGCGCAGTCGTCAGCTCGACCGACAGGGCGTGCCCAATCGCTTGCTCACCGCTCGCCAGGTGCAAGACGTCTGCAAGCTTGATTCCGCCTCTGAGCGCCTGCTCGAACGCGCAGCAAGCCGACGCGCATGGTCAGCCCGTGCCCATTTCCGCACCTTGCGCGTCGCCCGCACGATCGCCGATCTGGCCGATCAGGCGCAACCCGCCGTCGAACATCTCGCCGAGGCGATCCAGTATCGGCGCTCGATTCGAAGCGAGTAAATCCTTACCGTCCTTGTCAAGGGCTTGACTTATGCACAATGTGAGGGCCCTCGCACTTTGAAGGGGTGCGTTTTCGCAACAGGCTGGGGCACTTCGATCAAGTCATTGATTTTTCACAAAAGCCTGGATCTGCGCAGTTTCAAGGCAATGTGACTGAAAGCCTTGTCCTGCGGCCCTTCCGGGGGTTGGCGACCGCTTACCCACACAGTTATCCACAGGTTCTGTGGATAGCAGATTTTTGGCTGAAGAATCGGGGCTTTAGCAGCGCAACCTCGTGTTCTGCATTCAATTTTGCGCGGTATGTTCAAACGCAGATGCAGTACATCTTTCTTCAGATAGTGGGTTGCGCCCCACTTCGAAAACCACGCGGCGGATTAATAAACGCGCAGTGAATCGAGAAATTGGGCGACCTGCTCAGCCGGGACTTCCTTGTCGGAAATCACGACGGCCTGAATCACGCGCTGGCCACGGATCACGAAATGCGCGGCGACGGTCCGGTGCTCGGAGCGGCCGGCGACCTTGCCGCTACCCGACAGCGCTTCGCCGTCGACGAACTGGCCGTTCTCGGTCAGTGCGATCTGAACCTTGCTTGGCTTGTCGTCGATACCGACGTTACGTGCGAGGCCCGTCTCGAGCGCCTCGAGCACCGCGCGCTGCAATGCCGGATCTTCGCTCGGCAGCAGGACTGAACCCACGGCGAACAAGGCGCCGCCGACCTTCGCCGACTGCATCTGCATCTTGAGGGCATGCCCGGCGATCGGGATCACACGCTCGTCGAGCCCTGGCTTGGACGGGTACATGACCGAGAAGCGTCCGTCGTCGTTCGTAATGGTTCGCCAATCGAACTTCGCGGAACATGCCGCAACGATCGGGATCAGCAGGGCGATGGCGAAACGGCGGAAGGAGGTGGAAAACAAGGCGCGGAGAGACGGCACAGCGTATCGATTCGGTTGGTGTGAACGGCGACGGATCATTGCTGCGCCGTAAGGCCCCATTATCTCCGATCGTTGTCGCGCACGCTTTTTTGGGTCCTCAGCCTCGCCTTCGTCCTGTTCTCGCCGTCTCCCTCACCTTCCGCGACGCAAACCCGCTTTTTTCGAGCGAAAACCCGCCCAAGGCGACGCAATCGGATCCGCTTCATGAAAGGTGATCCGGTGTACATACGCTACGGATCGTTCAGCGCTACAATGACGCCCAAATTCCCTTTCCGATCAGGGTTCTGCCATGTCCAGCACCACCGCTAAAAAGACTCCGGTCGCCGGTATTGCGATTGCGCTCGTCGCGGTCGCGCTCGCCGTCGCCGGCTGGTTTGCGTTCAATTCGTCGAAGCACGTGCCGCAAGCCTCGTTCACGCTGCTCTCGGGCGAGCACATCTCGACCGATCAACTCAAAGGCAAGGTGTACCTGATCAACTTCTGGGCAACCGACTGCACGACCTGCATCGAGGAAATGCCGAAGATGGTCCAGACGTATAACCAGTTCAAGGGCCAAGGCCTCGAGTACATCGCCGTCGCGATGAACTACGATCCGCCGAGCTATGTCACGAACTACGCGCAAACGCGCGCGCTGCCGTTCAAGGTTGCGATGGACGACGGTTCGGCCGCCAAGGAATTCGGCAACGTCCAGCTGACGCCGACGACGTTTGTCGTCGACAAAGACGGCAAGATCCTCAAGCGCTACGTCGGCCAGCCCGAATACAGCGAACTCGACAAGCTGCTCAAGGACGCACTCGCCAAGCAGGCATAAGGCGAATGAACCGGCCGCGGCCTGAAGGTCTCTGACCGCGACCTTTGGTCGCGGCAGCCAGAAGCGCCCTTCGTTCCGCTCCGCAAAAAAAACGCCCGACCGGCTATGCCGATCGGGCGTTTTGCTTGATGCGAACCGGGTCGAACGCTCAGACCACGCCGGCCTCGTGCGCCTGCACGTCAGCGTGATAGCTCGAACGCACCATCGCACCGACGGCCGCGTGTTCGAAGCCCATCTCGTACGCCGCGGTTTCGTAGCGCTTGAACGTATCGGGATGCACGTACTCGCGCACCGGCAGGTGGTGTTCCGACGGTTGCAGGTACTGGCCGATCGTCAGCATATCGACGTCGTGCGCGCGCAGATCGCGCATGACCTGCAGAATTTCCTCCTCGGTCTCGCCGAGGCCGACCATCAGGCCCGACTTCGTCGCCACGTTCGGATGCGATGCCTTGAAGTTCTTCAGCAGCATCAGCGAATGGTTGTAGTCCGAGCCCGGGCGAGCTTCCTTGTACAGACGCGGCACCGTTTCGAGGTTGTGGTTCATCACATCGGGCGGCGCGGCGTTGAGAATCTCGAGCGCGCGGTCCATACGGCCACGGAAGTCCGGCGTCAGGATCTCGATACGCGTATTCGGCGAGAGTTCGCGCGTGCGCTGAATGCACGACACGAAGTGTCCAGCACCGCCGTCACGCAGGTCGTCGCGGTCGACGCTCGTGATCACGACGTACTTGAGCTTGAGCGCAGCAATCGTGCGCGCCAGGTTCTCGGGTTCGTTCACGTCGAGCGGGTCCGGCCGGCCATGGCCGACATCGCAGAACGGGCAACGACGCGTGCACTTGTCGCCCATGATCATGAACGTCGCCGTGCCCTTGCCGAAGCATTCGCCGATATTCGGGCAGCTCGCTTCCTCGCAGACCGTGTGCAGGTTGTGTTCGCGCAGAATCGACTTGATTTCGGTGAAGCGCGAATTGCCCGTGGCCGCCTTCACGCGGATCCAGTCGGGTTTCTTGAGCTTCTCGGCAGGAATGATCTTGATCGGAATCCGGGCGGTCTTGGCCTGGGATTTCTGTTTGGCCGTCGCGTCGTACGGGGCCGATGCGGCATCCGTCGGGTTCGTTGCGGCGTTGCCAGGGGCTGCGGTAGTCATGTCGATTCCAAGTAAAGGCTCGCGCGGAACGCTTTATCCCGCTCGAGAAAGGCCCGATTGAGCGCTTCGCCCGCTCAGGCTCCTTATGCCGCGATGGCGGCTTGCCGACCGCCAATCTGCGCGATCAGGTGTTCTGCCAGCGTCTGCGCGACGTCGGCCCACGTCGCCGTGCTGCCGAGTGCCGCCATGTCGATCGTGCGAAGGCCAGCATACCCGCACGGGTTAATGTCGTCGAACGGCCGTAGGTTCATTGCAACGTTCAGACTGACGCCGTGGTAGCTGCAACCGTTGCGGATCTTCAGACCCAGGGCGGCGATTTTCGCGCCTTCGAGCGGCCCGCCATCGACATAAATGCCCGGCGCGCCCGCCTTGCGGACACCGGCCAGATTATACGCCGCGAGGGTATCGATCACGGCTTGCTCGATCCGGGTGACCAGCTCGCGCACCATGAGCTTGCGACGCCTCAGGTCGAACAGCAGATAAGCCACAACCTGCCCCGGCCCGTGATAGGTGATTTGCCCTCCGCGATCGACGCGCACGAGCGGAATACCCGACGCTTCGGCCAGCAGGTGAGCCGGATCGCCGGCCTGGCCCAGCGTGTAGACGGGGGGATGCTCGACCAGCCAGATTTCGTCGGGGGTGTCCGGCGTGCGCGCTTCGGTGAACGCGCGCATCGCGTCGAAACTGACTTCGTAGGATTCGATGCCGCGCCACAGCACATCGACGGGCGGAATGACGCGGGCCGTGCTGGCGGCAGGGGTAACGGGTTCACCGTTGCCCGCCGCTGCAATAAGAGAAGACTGATCGTCCATGATGGGACGTAGTGTAATCAAATCCGGCGAACTTCACCGTAGCCGGCCCGCACGCGCGGCCATCCCCGCAGGCGTGCTGCCGTCCTGCTGCGTCGGAGACCCCGTTGCTGGAGCGAGCCGAAGCCGTTGTGTCCCAAACCGCGCCCTCACCCGATCCGCAAACCCAGTCGCGAACCTGCGATCCCGCCGGCGCGGCGTCCTTGCCACCAGCTATTGATCGCGTCGACGACCCGGCTGCCGGAGCCGCCCGCAAGGCGGAACAGCAGCCGCGACGGGGCATCGGCGTCTACGCTGATCCACAGCATTTCATGCTGCCGCAGCGGTAGCGACTCACCGTCGTGAAGGAAATAGTCGACCGAATCATTGCTGCGGGTCAGCCAGACGCGAGCGCCGGACACCGACAGTTCCTGTCCGCGCCGCACGCGAATTCCGACGCGCTCGCCTGCCTGCAACTCAAACGCTACAGTTGAGTAAATCTCTTTCATGATGAGCTCCGAAATGATTGCGTACTGCCTTGGAAACCATCATAGAAGGGTTGCAGGGATTCTCTTAACGAGATATTTTCAGTGCAAATGTGAATTTAATTCACGTTACAACGCCTGCTAACAGATTCGGTCAGGCGGCCTGACGTGCGACACGGTGACGGAGAACTCGATGGCCAATCCCCCACGAAGACTGCCTAATCTCAGCGCACTGCGCGCATTCGAGGCCGCCGCACGCCACGAGAGCTTCACAGCCGCCGCAGCCGAGCTGTTTGTCACGCACAGCGCCATCAGCCACCAGATCCGGGCGCTCGAGGAAGAACTCGGTGCGACGCTGTTTCAGCGCTCGGGGCGGCGCATTGCGTTGACCGAAATCGGCGCGGCGTACGCGAACCAGATCACTGCGGCCTTCGCCAATATCGCGCTCGCCACGGCCAGCATCGTGCGCGACCACCGTACGCCGCGGCTCGTGCTCAGCACGATCCCGTCGTTTGCCGCACGGTGGCTGGCCCCGCGCCTGGGCCGCTTTATCATCGACAACCCCGAAGTGGACCTCGAACTGCGTTCATCGACCGATCTCGTCGACCTCGAGCACTCGGATGTCGACGTCGGCATTCGCTTCGGAACGGGGCCCTACCCGGAACTGTTTTACGAGCCGCTGATGCACGAGACCTTTCTGGTCGCATGCAGCCCGAAGTTCAACGGCGGCGTGTTTCCCGAGACGCCGGCCGATCTGCCTGACTTCACGCTGCTGCGTTCGGACTACGAACGCTGGCGGCTGTGGTTTGACGCGGCGGGTCTGCCCCATGCGCAGACGCCCACGCGTGGCGCCATTTACGAAGATTCGTCGCTGCTGATCGAAGGCGCAGCGGAAGGGCTCGGCATTGCGATGGTGCGCGCCTCGCTGGCCGCCGATGCAATCGCAAGCGGCCGGCTTGTGCAGTTGTTTCCGGAGATCGTTGCGCCGTCGCCGTGGAGCTATTGGGTCGTGTCGTCCAAGTCCAATGCCGAGCGCCTGCCCGTGAAGCGGTTTCGCGAATGGGTGATCGCCGAAGCGCGCGATTTTCTCGACGCGCAACCCGACACGACTACGCCGACGATGCCCTTCGTGCCCGAGACGGCGTCGGTCGGTGGCGCGATTCCGCCCTCGCCGCGCGGTCTCGGCCGTACGACGAGCGGCGCGCTCAAGTCGTTCCCGCCGCTGAGCGCGCCCCAGACACAGACCGAGGCGTTTCCGTGCCCGGACGCGCATGCACGCGGACAATCCCGATCGCGCAAAAGCAAACAGGCGCCCAAATGAGCGCCTGTGCTTAAGGAACGGCCAGCAACGATCAACGACGATCAACAACAACCCGCAACGATCCGCCGCGAGGGGTACTGCAACCCGGTGCGTGCAACCCACCCGGTCGCGCGCACCGCGTCTCCCCCATCACATCACGACCGACACCATCGGGTGCGACGACAGCGCCCGGTAAATATCGTCGAGCTGCGCGCGGTTCACCGCGCGCACCGTGCAGGTCAGGCCCGTGTAGTTTCCACCGCTCGACGGACGTGACTCGATGCGTCCGCTGTGGAATTCATCGTCGAATTCCTTGATCACGAGAACGATCGTCTCGGTGAACTCGGGATGTGACTTGCCCATGACCTTGATCGGAAAGTCACACGGAAACTCGAACAGCGAGTCATCAGTGGGAGTAGCAGCCATGTCGAATCCTTTTTCGTGCAAATTCGCGTGTTCTCGCACGCGGGTGGGCGGCTTGTTATGCCGCACGGACCGGGCCAGGATGCCTCTCCCGGGTCACGCTGCTCGTCGACGCATCGGACCAGTATGAAGCGAGGGGGGCTTCCGGGCTTGCCGGCGTCTGCAGCACTTCGTCCGCACTGCGCATGTCATCGACGCCGACTGGCCTTTCGATGAACGAATATGGGTAGCGCACCCCAATTTTCAAGTGGCGTCACGATGACGCCACCGGGGCGCGTTGTATCGGGGCGCTCAGGTGGCGCCCCTCGAGCAATACCTTAGCCCGCTTTCTTCTTGAACATCAGCATGATCGAGTCCCACAGGCGGCCCACGATACCGGCTTGCGGCACGGCTTCGAGCGCGACGAGCGGGTACTGCGTGACGTCCTTGCCATCGGCCTGGATCTTGACCGTACCGACGGTCTGACCGACCGTCAGCGGGGCGATCAGCGGCTGGTTGTACGACACGATCGGCTTGAGCTTGTCCGCCGAACCCTTCGGCACGGTGATCAGGTTGTCGACGTTGACACCCAGCTTGACCGTCGATTGCGCGCCCTTGTAAATGCGCGCCGTATCGATGACCTGACCCGGCTTGTAATAACGCACCGCGTCGTAGGCCGTGTAGCCGTACTGGAGCATCTTCAGGCTGTCCTGCACGCGGTCCGATTCCTTCGGCTCGCCCATCATGACGACGACCAGGCGGCGCGAGATATCGGGCGATGCGGGCAGCGGACGCTTGGCCGTCGCGATCAGGCAGTAGCCGGCGGCTTGCGTGTGGCCGGTCTTCAGGCCATCGACGGTCGAATCGATCCACAGCAGACGATTGCGGTTCGGCTGCTTGATGTTGTTGTACTTGAATTCCTTGATCGAGAAGATCGAGTAGTAATCCGGAAAGTCGCGAATCAGACGCGTCGACAGGATCGCGAGATCGCCCGCCGTCGTGTAGTGATTCGGATCGGGCATGCCGTTGACGTCGCCATAATGCGTATGCGTCATGCCGAGCTTTTGCGCCTCGGCATTCATCATGGTGACGAAGTTGCTTTCGCTGCCGCCGACGAGTTCGGCCAGCGCGATCGCGGCATCGTTACCCGACTGGATGATCATGCCGTAGACGAGATCGTGCACGGTCACGGGCTTGTTGGCCTCGATGAACATGCGCGATTCATCGGTGCCGACGCGACGCACGGCTTCGCTCGGCACGACGGTCTGCTCCATCGAAATCTTCTTCGTCTTGAGCGCATCGAACACGAGATACGCCGTCATCAGCTTGGTCAGCGATGCCGGCTCGACACGTTCGTCCGAATTGCCCGAAGCGAGCATCTGGTTGCTCGTCGCATCGACCAGCACCCACGAGCGCGCAGTGACGGCGGGCGGCGGCACTTGAGCGTGCGCGACCTCGGCGGTCAGGGGCAGCAGGAAGGTCAGGGCAAGAGCCGTTGCTCGAACGGCACGGACAGGGACGCCGAAAGACGTCGTAAGGCGAGGAACAGTCAAGCGCATAGGGTATAGGTCAGTCGTGCTGAAAAACGTGGCGCGGGGAGCGGCCGCGCCGTTCGCGGCATCGCGAGGTCTGCAGGATTATACGCGCCACGCCTCGGTGATCACGCGACGCAGGATATGAAGTTTTCGATGAAAAAAATGTTCCGCGCCCGGAATCACGATGACCGGTAACTCTTGCGGCGCCGCCCAGTCGTAGACGGACTGAATCGGCACGGTGTCGTCTTCGTTGCCGTGGATCACGATCGTGTCCTGCGGCACGTTGGCCACCTGCCAGTTGCTGGCGGCGGTGCCGACGAACACCAGTCGTTGCGCAGGCGTGCCCGCCTGGGCGAGCCGCTCGGCGACGTGCGACAGCACAAACGTGCCGAACGAAAAACCGGCCAGGACAAACGGCAGGCCATCGCCGCCGTGTTTCTCGCGCAGATGTGAGAACACCGCAAGCAGATCGTCCTGCTCCCCGTTGCCCTGATCGTGCGTGCCTTCGGTCTGGCCCACGCCACGGAAATTGGACCGCATCACGATGTAGTCGAGGCCGACGAACGTGCGCGCGAGCGTTTGCGCGACCTTGTTGTCCATCGTCCCGCCGTACAGCGGGTGCGGATGCGCGACGAGCGCAATGCCGCGCGGCGCGGCGCCCTGCTCGCGAACGGCATCGGGCAGATCGAGCGCGACCTCGATCTTGCCCACGGGACCCTCGATCAGATACTTCTCGGTATAGGCATTCATTCAGGCCATACCTCTTACTGATTCGAATCGACCGGATCGAGCAGCAAGCGCTCGACGACTTTCCCGCCCACGATATGTGAATCGATGATGTCGTCGATGTCCGCCTCGTCGACGTACGTGTACCACGTGCCCTGCGGGTAGATCACGACGACCGGACCTTCCTCGCAGCGATCGAGGCAGCCCGACTTGTTGATGCGCACCTTGCCGGGACCCGCGAGCCCCAGCTGCTTGATGCGCTTCTTGGCGTATTCCTGCATCTTCTGCGATCCGCAATTGGCGCAGCTTTGACGCTCGCCCGGGTCGCGTTGATTCAGGCAGAAGAAAACGTGATGTTCGAAATAGGCAGCCATGATGAATGCGTGAATACAGTTCGTTTAGTGAAGCGGGCTAAAGGTTCTGCGTCGACAACCACGTGATCAGTTGAGTGATCACCGCATCGCTGGCCAGGCCCAGCGCGCGGGCGCCGCCCGCCGCATCGGCCGACGATGCCTGAGAGGTGCCGATAAATGTCTGCTGCGCGATCAGCGCGCTGCCGTGCAGGATCGTTGCGCGCACGCGCACGCGTCCCGCGCTCGAGCCGGGTTGGTCGAACACCTGGGCGAATTCGTCGAGCTCGACCTTGAGCACGGGCACTGTCGGGCCGCCATCGCTCGTATCGAGCACATGCCCCTGCTTGGCGAGCTGCTCCCGCAAGCGCGTCGTAAAGAGTTGCGGCGGCGGCATCGTCCAGCGGGCCGATGCATACGCATGCGTCTGCCGATCGTCGGCATAGCCAAGCCGATACTGGAATGCATCGGTGCTCAACGCGGCCGGCGCCGATACGGCGGCCACGCGAATCGGCGTCGCGAGCGGCTTGGCGAGCGTCGTCTCGTCAGGCAGCGAACCGAAGTCGTATCGCGCAAGCGGAGCGGGCGCGTTGCCGCCGCCCGTGGAGCAGCCGGCAATCAGCGTCAACGCGACGAGCGAGACGGTGGCGGCCAATGCCGCAGGGCGCCAGACGATTCGAGTGGCCCTATGAAAAGCCGTGGAGGCGGAAGTTCTGCGTCGCATGATGGAAGTTCCAGTCATCGGTTATTTCGTTCCCGCGGCAGTCGGCGCCGTCGGAGCAGCCGGCCAATTGAACCCCGCCTCGCCGGGACCCGGCGCCGGCGCCGGTTGCCCGAACAGGAGGCCACGAGGATTGCTCGATAACGTATCGGCCGCACGATTGAACGACTGCGTCGCGACCCGGATGTCGTCGGATAGTGTCGCGATCCGGGGCAAGGTCTCGTAGTTGAGCGTCGAGCTCATCGACTGGACCGAGTCGCTGAGCTGCGTGACCGCGGCGCCAGCACGGCTCGCCGCATCGCCGACCTTGTTGAGGTTGGTCATCAGCGGGCCCTGCGGGCTGTTCATCGTGCCCACCAGCGTATGCACCGAATCGAGCGTGCCATTGAGCTTGGAGATCGTCTCGGGCAATTTGGCGACAGCAGGGTTGGCATTCTTCGTGAGCGTCGTAATGCCGTCGGCCGCGTGCTGCACGCTTTGCAGCGTGTGCAGCAGTTGCTCGCGCGTCTGATCGTTGAGCATGCGGTTCAGCGACACGGTCACCTGCTCCATCTGCTTGATCATGTCGGCGCCGCGCTTCTGGAGATCGTCGAGCAGGCCGGGGCGCAACGTGAGTTGCGCGACATGGGCTTCAGATGACGGCAGCGGCGTCGGATCGGCGCCGTTGTCATCGAGTTGCACAAAGCCCAGGCCCGTCACACCTTGATAGCCGAGCGTGGCGAACGTCGAATGCGTCATCGGCGTATCGGGGTTCACGGCGATGCGCACGATGATGATGCCCGGCGACTTCGGATCGAACTGGATCGTACGGACCTTGCCGACAGGGATGCCGCGATACCGGACGATCGAGTCGGGGTTGAGCCCCGTCACGCTCGTTTTGGCGATCAGGTCATAGGGAATGCGGACCGCGCGATCGTGGTTGAACCACGCGATCACGAGCACCACGACCGCGAGTAACCCCAGCGTAAAGGCGCCGGCCCAGAATGCGTGTGACTTGTTTTCCATGGCGTCCTGTCTCCCCTAGCGCGCGATATCGGCCGGTACCGGCTCGAACGCGGCCTCGGGCAATTGGGCGCGCCGGTCCGCCGGCAGCGCCTGCAATGCACGCCGTCCGCGCGCACCGAGGAAATATTCTTGAATGAACGGATGTTCGACGTTGGCAACCTGCTCGAGCGGCGCATTGACGATGACCTTGCGATCGGCGAGCACGGCGACCCGCGTCGATAGCGAAGTCATTGTGTCGAGATCATGCGTGACCATGACGACGGTGAGGTCCAGCGCCCGTCGCAACGACGCAATGAGTTCGACGAACTCTTCCGACGCCTGCGGATCGAGCCCCGCCGTCGGCTCGTCGAGAAACAACAGCTCCGGTTCGAGCGCGATCGCGCGCGCGATGCCGACGCGCTTGATCATGCCCCCCGACAATGCCGCGGGCATCTTCTGCGCATGGCGCGTGGATAGCCCGACCATTTCGATCTTGAGCATCACGAGATCGTGAAGCAGATCGGGCGGCACATGTCCGAGTTCGCGAATCGGCTGCGCGATATTGTCGAACACCGACATTGCGGAAAAGAGCGCGCCACGCTGGAACAACATCCCCGAGCGCGCACGAATCAGTTTCGCGTCGCGCTCGGTGAGCTTCGCAAGATCCATCCCGAGCACGCGAATTGTGCCGGAGGTCGGCGCTTCGAGTCCGAGGATCTGGCGAATCAGTGTGGTCTTGCCCGAGCCCGAACCGCCGACCAGCGAGATCACTTCGCCATGATGAACCTCGAAATTGAGATTCTCGTGAATGACCGCCGGGCCGTACTGCTTGAGCAGGCCGCGGACTTCGATAGCGGGAGGGAACGATGCAGGACGCGTCATCGCAACCCCACACGCTGGAACATGATCGCGAACACGGCGTCGGCGAGGATCACGACTGTAATCGAGGCAACAACAGATGACGTCGTGCCTTCGCCGAGGCTCTGGGAATTGGGTTTGATACGAAACCCGAAGTGGCACCCGGTCAATGCAATCAGCGCGCCGAACACCACGCCTTTGAGCAGGCCGATCCACACGTTGCGAATCGGCACGACGTTGGGCAACTGGTGGATAAACAGGCTCATATCGATGTCGAGCGCGAAGTGCGCGGCCATCGCGCCGCCGAGCAAGGCAATGATATCGGTCCAGATCACCAGCAACGGCATCGCCACGGCAAGCGCGACGACTCGCGGAAAGACAAGGCGAAGGCTGTGCGGGATGCCCATCACCTGCATCGCATCGAGTTCCTCGGTCACGCGCATCACGCCGATTTGCGCGGTGATTGCGGAGCCCGAGCGGCCCGCGACAAGAATGGCCGCGAGCACCGGACCGAGTTCGCGAATGATCGTGAGGCCGAGCACATTGACGATATAGGTGCTCGCGCCGAAGGTCCGCAACTGTTGCGACGACAGATAGCTCAGGACGATGCCGATCAGAAAGCCGACCAGCGCAGTAATCGGGAGTGCGCGCGCGCCGGCCGAATAGATATTGGCCGACACGTCGCTCCAGGGAACGCGCCGCGCACCTCGCAGGATATGAAACGTGTCGACGATGACCCCGCCGAACAAGCCAATGCCATCGGTCATGTGATGCAGGAACTTGAAGATGGCAAAGCCGAGGCCGGTGACCAGGTCGATCCGCTCGGGGCCCTCGGGGCGCTCGTACTGTGCGTCGAGGGCCGCGATCCGGTCGAAGATCTGCCGCTGCATGTCCGTCAGCCGGACCGTCGTCGGCCACTTGCGCCCCCAGACCCGCCAGAGCGCCTGCCCGCCCGAATGGTCGAGTCGCTCGATACCCGACAGGTCCCATTCGTGAGCATGGGCGTGCGCCATGAGCTGCATCTTGCGGCTCACGCCACCTTTGCGCTGATCGATCGCGAGCGCCAGCGCGGTCCATTGCCCGGACAGTCGCACGATCGGGCCATCAGCGCCCGAGTCGATCTGCAGTTGCGGAGGAGTGTCGAAATCCAAATGGGTGGCCGATGAACGCGTTGAATGGGTCGGTGCTCGCGGCATTGTATCGAACCGCTTTCATGGCGCAATCGACGAACACACCAATCGTCCGTCTGGCTAAGGCGCGAGCCCGGGTATCGATCGTTACAATAGCTGCATGAGTCGCGTCTCGCATGTCGGCAAGCGAGTGATTTCACGGTTGCCCGTTCCACGCGGCTCGCTGTCTTCGCCACAGTATTCAAAACGTATGACGGCAGCAGATGATTCGGCTTGAGCCCGGCCGCCCGGCGCCCGCGCGAGTTGCCCATGCTGTCGCAACGTTTGTGCCTCGGCAAGCCGGGGCCGTGGCAGACATGGCAGTCCACCATGGATCCATGGCGTCTGCCATCGATCCACGGCGTCCGCGATCGATCATTAACCTGTTTGCTTTATCAAGAGTTCAATGTCCGCCGTTCCTCCTGACCTCGAGCCGACCCTTCATCCGCTGCGCGCGATCGATCGCGACCGGCTGGAGCGCCAATTGTCATCGCCGGCTCGCGCGTGGCCGATCGAAGTCGTCGAGCAGACGACGTCGACGAATGCCGACCTGCTCGAAGCCCTGCGCAGTGAACGCACGCCTCCTGAACCTGCGTCGCGTGGTTCCGCTGCCCTCGCTACGCCGGGAAGCGCCGGGCTCGCCAAGGCGCGCGTCAAGGTCGCCTACGAACAGACCGCCGGTCGCGGTCGCCGCGGACGGAGCTGGGTCGCCCAACCGGGCGATGCCCTGCTGTTCTCGGTCGGTGGATGGCTGCCCAGAGGCATTGAAGGGCTCGGCGGGCTCAGTCTTGCCGTCGGGCTGGCCGTGCACGATGCGTTACGAGAGGTACTGCGCGAATCTCCGGTCGATGCGGCACGCGTGACTCTCAAATGGCCGAATGACGTCCTCGTCGACGGCGCCAAGGTGTCGGGCATCCTGATCGAAACGGCGGCGAGCACACGTGACTCGACAGCGCTCGTCGTGGGCATTGGCATCAACTTGCGCGGTGCCGCGACGATTGCACGAGAGGTTGATCAGGCACGTCAGGCGAACGCGAACGCGACGCCGGTATCGGCCTTGAGCGCTCCGCCGACGCCACCAACCGCCCTCGATGCGATCTGGCCGGAGCCGTCGATGACCGATTTGCTCGCCCGGCTGCTCAATGCGCTGGGGGCCACCTTCGACGCTTTCGGTGAGCGCGGCTTTGCGCCATTGCGCGCCGCATGGTGTGAGGCGGACAGTTACCGGAACCTGCCGGTGGCGCTCTACGAAGGCGGCGATCGACCGACACAGGGGATCAGCCGGGGCGTTGATGAAAGCGGGCACTTGCTTATCGAAACGGATGACGGGTTGCGCACGATTTCGAGCGGCGACGTTTCGCTGCGCGCCGCATGAGCCGCGCGCTACTGGTCGACTCGGGCAATAGCCGGGTCAAATGGGCGGTGGTGGAGACCGGTGCAGCGGTGGTTGAAGCCGGGGCAGCCGCGGTTGGGGCCGGGCCCGCGGTTGGGGCTGGGCCGGCGGTTGGGGTTGCGCCCGCAGTCGTTGAGGCTGGGCCGGCAGTCGTCCAGCCCGGAACACCCGCTGGATCGCTCGCCTCGGGGGTCTTCGACCATGGCGCCGGGTCGTCCGTGTCGTCTGTGCAGGTGGCGCTCACTGAGGCACCCAGGCCGGATCGTGCAGTCATCTCGAACGTCGCGGGTAGCGACGGCGCGGCGCGGATCACCGAGTTGATCGAGCGCACGTGGCCGGGACTGCATTGCGAATGGGTACGGTCGACCGAGCGGCGCGCCGGTGTGACGAACGGCTATCGCACGCCATCCGAGCTCGGCACCGATCGATGGTGCGGCATGATCGGTGCGCACGCCGCTTATCCGGGCGAACACCTGCTGATCGCCACACTCGGCACGGCCACCACCGTCGAGGCGCTGCGCGACGACGGCTTCTTCGCCGGTGGCCTGATCGCCCCCGGCTGGTCGTTGATGATGGAGTCGCTCGGTCAGCGCACGGCTCAGCTTCCGTCGCTGGATGCGTCCGATGCGCGGCGCGCGCTCCGTGCACTGGATGCGACGGAACACAATGGCGGCGCATTCGCGTGCGATACTCGCACTTCGCTCAGCGAGGGCAGCCGCGCGGCGCAGGCAGCGTTTATCGAATATGCGTGGCGTGAGGCGCAGACCCTGTTCGGCGGAACGGTACGCTGCATTCTTGGCGGCGGCGCCGCTGACGCGATCGGTGAAGCGCTGCGCGTTCCGTTCACGCGGCACGACGGGCTCGTACTCGCCGGTCTCGCCTTGATCGCTCGCGAAATGCGCCCATGAAGATGGCGACCGAAGCGGCAAGATAAGACGACGGTACGATTAACCGAATACACAACGAAGGAGTCGAACGATGTTGCGCTGGGTGATCGCATTTCTGCTTATCGCGAATCTCGCGGCATTTGCTGCGGTGAGCGGCGCCTTCGGCCCCCTGCCGTCTGCCGGCGACCTCGAACCGGGTCATTCGAGCAGCCAGGTCCATCCCGAACATCTGGATGTCCAGCTCGCGGCCGCGCCGGCATCGACGGCGATCGTCGGGGCGCCGGTTGATACATCGGCTCCGGCGTCGGCGGCGTTGACTGCGTCAGAGTCCGCAGCGGCATCGAGCGCGGGCGCATCGGCCAGCGAACCCGCTGCCGCGAGCGCGCCGTCGGCATCGTCCGCAACGGCAACGCCTGCTACTGCCAGCAGCGCCCCGTCGCAAGCCGCCCCGTCAGCCGCGTCAACGCCGGCAGCGGCTCCGGCCCAGGCAGCTTCGCAAGGTCACTGATCCGGCGGTCCGGCGCACGGCGACGGACGCGACACTCCCCTCACGCTCATTCACAAGGTTGGCGCCGCCCCGTGCAACACAAGGCGAGTGGCCATGCTCGCCGTGACGGCAGCGAATCCCGTCAGGTTGCCGCGCGCACCTTTTTGAGCAGCGACGTCGTCGAGCGCTGGTGCTCAAACGGAATCGCGAGTGCCTTGCCGCCCCACCCTCTGACGAGTGCCGACTCAGGCAGCACATCCATGTTGTAGTCACCGCCCTTGACGAGCACGTCAGGACGCAGTTCGCCGATCAGCTCGACCGGCGTCGATTCCTCGAACATCACGACCCAGTCGACGCTTTCCAGCGCCGCAAGCAACGCCATGCGGTCGGCCTCGGCATTGATGGGGCGATCGTCACCCTTACCCAGCGTGCGTACTGACGCATCGCTGTTGACGCCGACAATCAATGTCGCGCCCAGCGCGCGCGCATCGGCGAGGTAGGTCACATGGCCGCGATGGAGGATATCGAACACGCCGTTCGTAAAGACAACCGGACCCGTCAGGGAGGGACGCTGCGCAGCAAGGTGCTCGCGCGTCACGATCTTGCGTTCAAAGGGAGCAGGCATCGGAATAGTCGAATAAAGAAAAAGCCCGTCGGCGACGGGCTTTGATCGGATGGCGGTGACGCCGCATCAGGCTGGCTGTTGAGCCTGATCTTCCTCGTTACCCGAGGCTTGAAGGCGACCCACGATTTCCTTGCGATAGCGGTTGAGCTCCTGCGCCGTCGTGAACGTGCGCTCGAACAGCACCGACAGGTTGTGCAGAATGCGCTCGACGACCTTCTTTTCCCAGCTGTCATCAAAGCGGATTTGCTCGTCGAGCCAGTGCTCGAGCCATTCCGGGTCGGGCAGACGCGATTGCACCGTGTCGCGCGGGAACAGATCGCGGTTCACGTGAAGGTTCGTCGGGTGCAGCGGCTTTTCGGTCCGGCGGGCCGACGCCATCAGCACGCCAATCTTCGCGAACGCGGCACGCGCCGAGTCGCCGAAGTTCACGAGCGCCTTCTTCATGTAGCGCAGGTAAGCACCGCCATGACGGGCTTCGTCGCGCGAGATGGTTTCGTAAATGGCCTTGATAACCGGCTCCGTGTGCCATTCGGCCGCACGGCGATACCAGTGGTTCAGGCGGATTTCGCCGCAGAAGTGCAGCATCAGCGTCTCGAGCGGAGGCGCCGGGTCGAACGTGAAGCGCACAGCGTGCAACTCTTCCTCGGTCGGCACCAGCTCCGGCTTGAAACGGCGCAGATATTCCATGAGCACGAGCGAGTGCTTCTGTTCTTCAAAGAACCAGACGCTCATGAACGCCGAGAAGTCGCTATCGTGGTGGTTGTCGCGCAAGAACATTTCGGTGGCCGGCAACGCCGCCCACTCGGTGATCGCGTTCATCTTGATCGTCTTGGCCTGCTCGTCCGACAACTTCGATGCGTCGAAACTCTCCCACGGGATGTCCTTGGCCATGTCCCATCGGACCGATTCGAGAGATTTGTACAGTTCCGGGTAAAGCATCGTTTCCATTTTTCCCACCCCTATCCAGCGCTGTGCCTCAGGGCCGAAGACGCGCTATCGCATGCGTGCGACGCCTTCCGCCTGATCAAGCGCCCGCCAACCCGTTTGCGCAAAGTCGGCTCTAAAATATTTTACGCAGCAAAATGCATGACAGATGCCACGTTCCGAGGATTTTCGGCCTGCTCGAGCGCCGACTCGCCCGGGCATGCATCCGCCCCAAGTTGCGAGAAATCCGCCGATTTTAGCATGCCGCCAGAGTCGAAATTCTTGACCTGGATCCAGCTTTTATATGTGGGGAATATTGGAATCGCCCGTAGTATCCGATTTTCTGCGGCGTTATCCAAGCGTAAGCAACGCGGCATAGGGACGCCCGAACCGGCCCGTCGCTGCGGCGACCTGCGCGGTGTGTGGCATTCGCGCAACTAGCTCGCAGCGACCTGACGCTTGCGCCAGCCGATGACCGCTTCGTCGACGCGACCGAGCGCCGGGACATGCTCGATACCCGACAGCGTGCGCCGCGCGAGCGCCGCGGATGATCCACCGACCCAGATGTGCGTGCCGGTTGGCAGGCGGTCGCGCAATTCGCCAAGCCCGGTCCACACGTCCTGCATGCCCATAACCTCCGAATAGGACAGGGCAACAACGTCAGCGCGCTGCGCTTGTGCGGCCGCGCAGATTTCGAGCAACGGCGTCTGCGTGCCGAGTGCAATGCAACTCGCGCCCGACAGCATGAGCATGGCTTCGGCCATCAGCAGCCCGAGCCCGTGTTGCTCGCCGGGCACCGTGGTCAACAGCACCCGTGGCCTCGCATCGGCGTCTTGCCGCGCGTCGGGCATCAGGTTCATCGCACCCCGCAGCAGGTGTTGAAGGACCTCGCTGAACAAATGTTCCTGATAAACCTGGATCTTGCCGCTTGCCCATGCGTCGCCGACGCGCGTCGACAACGGCGCGGCGGTCTCGAGCACAAATCGCCCGAGGCCGAATGCGAGCAGCCGCTGGGCGAGCGCCTTGCGGACTTCGCCGACCTGGCCTGCCGCCAGCAGATCGACAAGTGCATCGAGCACATCGTCGGGCAGCACGCCGGCGCGCGGCGTCGCCGATCCGGCGAGCTGCTGCAACGCTTCGAGCGGGAGCCGCATGATCTTGCCCGGACGATGGCCGCCGTCGAGAAGTCGCTTGACGATCTTGAGCCGCTCGATCTGCTCCGCCGGATAGACACGCTCGCCGCCATGGGCGCGCAGCGGTTGCGGAAAGCCATAACGGCGCTCCCACACGCGCAACGTGTCCTTCGTCAGGCCGATCTCGCGGGCAATCACGCCGATTCCCAAGGCACCGGCCACGCTCGAATCACCGTGCCCGTTAGCTACGCCGTCCACCTGATCGGGGTCGTGGTCAGCCACGGCGTCCGCATCGGCCGCGCCGTCCGCGCTGGCGGCGCCGTCTGCATCGGCCGGTGAGGCCTGCGACGCGCCTGCAGTTGAAGCGGTGTTTCGAATCGAGTCGGCGTTCAAGTGCGCTCCGGCCCCGTCGATCGCGCCGGAATCGAAGCCTGAAGAGTGAGCATCCTTCGCACCGGTGGCGTCGTCCGGTTGGCGGGGAGAGTCGGGACTGTTCGGATCGATGTGCATAGTCTGACCTGGACAAAAAATCCGGATAAAGACGTCATGACCTATTATAGGCCGCTGCAGATCACATGCCGTCGACGAAATGACAATTTTGTCCACGACAAATTAGACGAATGTCCACTCTACGCGGTCTTCCGCGCGCCTCTCGATCGCTGACCGGCGCGCAGCATCTGCGTGTATCGAAGCCACCCTACCAGAGACGCCACAAAGTCGCGACCGGCGCCGCAACAGAGGGACACACGACGGCGAACTCCGCCGTCGCGGGAACGACAATGGGCGAAGCCGTGCGCAAGCCGCTCGCTTCGCACGCACCCGCATCACCTGCGCCTTTGTGTACCTCACGTGGTTTCAGACCTCGTCGGCATCTACGCTGAACGTGTCGCGCGCAGTTACATATGACGCAGAGTCGTCGTGCCAAGTCGCCACGCTGAGCTGCCATGGCGAGCCGCCGCGCTGAGCCGTCGCCCTGCGTCGCTGATCCGCGGTGCACTGACGCGGACCGGACACCCACGTCCCACAGCGTCGGCCGTCTGACGAGCCGTTGCTAGCCGCCCGGGCGGTCCGACGATCGCTAGGCCTTCTTGGCGCCGTTCCCGGCCGGCTTTGCTTTCTTTGAACTTGCTGCGCGGCTGTCCGGATCCTTCGAGCCGCGCCCGGTCGCGCCCGCGCCACCGGGCGATGCCGGCTCATCAGCGCGTGCCGATTGCGCCGGCTTCACGGCCGTTTTCGCCGTCGGCGCGCTCGCCGCTTTGCTTGCCGGCTTGCCGGCCCCTGCCGCGTCGGAACCGGCAGGCGTCGTGCTGCTGTCCCGTGCGGACGGCTTGGCCGCGGCCTTGGCGCTGCCCGCCCCTGCCTTGGGCTCCGAGCCGCCTGCACCGGCGCTTGCCGGCGTCCCCGCGCTTGCCGCGGCTGCACCCGCTTGTGCACTCGCTGCGGCCAGGCTGGCGATCTGATTGAACTGCGTCTGCAACAGGTTCCACCAGCCATTCGGGTTAAACGCGCCGGCCATCGGATTCGCCTGTGAAGACGACGCCTCTCCCTGCGCCGTCTGCTGACCCAGTGAGCCCGACGATGCGCCAGCACTGCCCGACGCCGCATCGCTCGCTGCACCGGTCCTGGCCGACCCGCTCGCGTTGCCCGCCGCACCCGAAGCGGATTTGCGCGCGGCTTCCGCCGCCGTCTCGGCCGCTTTGGTCGATTCGCGTGTCACCGCTGCGCCTGCCTCGGCTGCAGCCGCAACCGACGACTGCGCGAACGCACCGAACGCACGCAGCGTCGCCAATGTCGCGCGTTGCACTTCGAGCGCCTGCGTCGCGGATTGCAGCATGTTGAGATTGAGCTTGAGCCACTGCTCGACCGCGCGCATTTCCTCGATACGCTTGTCGAGCTCCTCGACACTCGTCATCGGCGTCACCATATCCGACATCATCGACAGCGACGGTGTGCCCGGCGTCATGCCTGCCATCGCAAACGGACCACTGCGAAACATGCCCCACATCTTTTCGAACATGTCATAGCCAAACGGCGTACCTGCGGACTCAGTCATCGATTCCCCCAGCTCAGTTCACGGCGCACTCAGGGCGCAGTCAGGGCACAGTCCAGGCGCGGTTACCAGGCTCGGCTTCGCGCCAACATACTGCGTTATTGCGTTCAGATGCAGCGGCTTACGCGACGCGATCGAGCGGTGCGACCGCTTGCTCGATCGCACCAAAAATCGACTTGCCGTTCGTGTCGAACATCTCGATACGCACCCGATCGCCGAACTGCATGAAGCCTGTCTTGGGCTCCCCATGCTCGAGCGTTTCGAGCATGCGCTTTTCAGCGATGCATGCATAGCCTTTCGAGCGATCGGTATTCGAGATCGTGCCCGAGCCGACGATCGTGCCGGCGCGCACGTTGCGCGTCTTGACGAGATGCGCAAGCAATTGCCCGAAGTGAAACACCATGTCCGTGCCGCACTCAGGCTGCCCGACACGCTTGCCGTTCCAGTGCACGGTCAGCGGCCGGTGCACGCGACCTTCGCGCCAGTCTTCGCCGAGTTCATCGGGTGTGACGGCAACCGGTGAAAACGCGGTCGCAGGCTTGCTTTGGTAGAAGCCGAAGCCCTTCGCGAGTTCAGCCGGAATCCGGTTTCGCAGCGACACGTCGTTGACGAGCATCACCAGGCGAATCGCTCGCAACGCGGCGTCAGGCGCGGTACCCATCGGCACGTCGGTCGCAATCACGGCGACCTCGGCTTCGAAATCAATGCCGTCATCTTCCGACACGCAGACGATATCGTCCTGCGCACCGATAAAGTCGTCGCTGCCGCCCTGATAGACCAGCGGGTCGGTCCAGAATTCCGGAGGCATCTCGGCGCCCCGCGCCTTGCGCACGAGTTCGACGTGATTCACATACGCCGAACCGTCTGCCCAGTGATACGCACGCGGCAGCGGCGCCATGCACGATTCCGGCTCGAAGTCGAAAGCGTTGCGCGCACGCCCCTGGTTCAACGTCTCGTACAGCGATTGAAGTTGGGGCGCGTAAAAGTTCCAGTCGTCGAGTACGCGCTGCAGGGTCGGTGCGATCGAATCGGCGATGACCGCATAACGCAAATCGCGCGAGACGACGATCAATTGTCCGTCCCGGGTGCCATCTTTGAGGGTGGCCAGCTTCATGGGGTAACAAGGGAACTAGTTGGAATCCGGGTATTCTACAAGTGGACCCGACTGCGGCCGCTCCCCGAACTGCGCATGACGCCCCTGACCGCCATCGAACCGCTTCACGTTCGCCCCTCTCACCGCTGGCTCCTCTGGACTCTCGCCCTTGCCGTCGTGCTGGTGCTGCACTTCCTTGCGGGAGTCTGGGTCATCCGCGCCACACGCATTGCCGATACGCATGAAGGCGCGTCGCACGTGCCGGTGCAAGTCGCGTTGCTCAAGCCGCAGGCAGTGACCGATGCGTCGGCCCGTCATCCGCAGGCAACGCAGGACGCGACTGCGCCATCGCAGCGGCCCCCTGCGCCCTCGACGTCCACGGAGAGTCAAGCAGATACCGGCGCCGGGAATCACAGCGCGTTACAAGCGCACTTCGGCGCGCCATCACGTGCGCCTGCGCAAACGGCGCCGCGACGCCCGCCGGACACGGCGCACGCGACTCATGCGACTCATGCAACTCGCGCGGCCAATCAGGCGAAACCCACTCCGTCTGCGTCGACATCGCCGACGAAAACTGCACGCACGTCTCGCTCGTCGAGCGAAGACCGCCCGCGCGACGAGCGTTCGACGGAACATGCGCCCGATGCTCAGGCGTCGACGCCCTCCGCTGCATCCTCATCGACGGTCGATGCATCTGCATCGACAGCGGCCTCCCATGCATCGATTGCATCAACGCCATCCGTCGCATCCGCAGCCTCTTCACCGGCTGACGCCAACGCATCGGCCTCGGCAACTTCAGCCACGGCGACGAACGATCACGACATGAGCAGTGGCGCGGCGTCGGGCTCGGTCCCCGGTATTGCGGCACACGCAGCCAATGCATCCAAAGGCGAGAAGTTCTCATTACCGCCATCGAGCGACTTGCGATACGAGAGCTTTTACAACGGCATGCAAAACCCGACCGGTACGATTCACTGGGCGACCGACGGATCGACGTATCAAATGATCGTTTCGATACCGTTGCCGTTCGTCGGCACGTATTCGTATATCAGTGAAGGTCGGATCGATGCATACGGTCTGTCACCGACGCGTTACACGGAACAACATGGCCGACGCGGTACTGATGTCACGACGTTCGACCGCGATGTGCCCGATGGCAAACCGCACGTGAGCTTCACGCGGACCCCTGCCAATGTGGACTTGCCCGCCGGCGCGCAAGATCGGTTCAGCATGTTCATGCAGCTATCGAGTCTCGTGCGCGGCAATCCGTCGCGTTTTACCCCCGGGGTCACCCGTGAATTTTTTGTACTCGATAACGATAGTGGCGAACTCTGGCCCATCGAAACGGTCGGCGATGAGACGGTCCATACCAATATGGGCTTCGTACCGGCGCGCCATTTCACGCGGTTGCCGCGTCATGAAGGTGACCGCCGCAAGGTGGATGTATGGTTGGCGCCTTCGCTTGGCTGGCTCCCCATTCGCTTCCTGCAGACCGAACCCGACGGCACGCAAATCGAACTCCGCTTTGCGGGATCGACATTGCATGACGACGCGCACGAGCCTTCGGCGCAGGAGAACGAAAACGCTCCCGCTCCGTCTGACGCATCGAGCGCCCCCGACGCTACGCCGAGCGAAAGCGACACATCACGCGACGCGACCCATCGATAGCCGCGTACACGTTGTACGACTTCACACGCAAGTCGAGACCCCTGCGTCGATGCGTTCAACGCCCCTCGTTTAGCGATACGGCGCGAAACATGCGGCACACCCATGCGCCACACCATATAGGACTCCCCATGACCGATGCTTTGTCCACCGCCTGTCTGGTATCGACACATGGTGAGCGCAACAACGACACGCACAACATGCGTTTGAACGAGATAACCCTAAAGCCAACGCGAGTTGGCACCGTTATTCTGTATAAGGACGCACGCAACGGTTCATGCAACACAAGCAGTCCGCGCGTTTACTTTTGGTTACAGCGCGTGCTGCGTGCAGGACCGCAGTGTGCTGTCATCGGCATCATGGTCACGCGCGTTAAGCGGCTAAGGGCGAGGCCATGAGGTTACGTGCGGTACCGATTGCATCCAGTGAGGACCGGGAACAACAACTGCGCTGATATGCTCAGATTGTGAAAGCCGGTACCCACGATCACCGGTAGTGTGAACAATCGGCCTATCGGACGTTGCCATCGCGCAACTTGAGACACGTCGGGCACGGATGCGTGCGGTGTCTCACTGCAGTGGCCTGGATTTGCGACTATGCTGAAAACGTTTCTACACAGCAGAGTCGAAATTGTAGATTCGGAAGCGGCGCAGGCGGGCGCGTCCGGGTCGACCTCTTGAATTCCGATCAACCCGCTCCATTTACGGTTTAACCGTGAATCGAGCAGCAGGAAAAGGAGCGTCGCCATGCAAATGATCTATAACAGCCCGAACTATTGTGTCGTCGAGTTTCCCGCGCAAGAAGACAACGTCGCACTGACCTCCGGCGGCTACGAGATCGTCGACAAGAATCTGCAGAAAGAGCTGTACATCGATGGCTTTATGGCGGCCCGTTTTCGCGAGCACGTCCAGAAGCTGATCGAAACGCAGCCGTCCCTCGATGAGGTCGACGAGTTCCTCGGTCAATTCGATAGCCTGATGCAGCAGCCGGTGGTGTTGCACTGAGGCGGGTACGCGTGAGTCGAACGTGATGTTGAGGCGCTGATAATCGGAGTACTTCGGCTACGCTAGCGCGTGCAGGTATCCGCGTCTGCTCGAAAAAAAGGCCCCGTTCCGCATGGCGGACGGGGCCTTCGCATTGGAAGAGCCGCCCGCTCCTGATGGCGCACGCATCCCTTTGGCTTTGTATCCAAATGTGAAGCCCCGTCACACCCGGTAAAATGCCGGTCTGCCCGGTTTGCGTGCTTTGCGCAAACGGCCGCCAGACCGCGTCAATGCGGGCTGCCCGGCGATTCAATCGATGGACCCGATGGAACGATCATGAGCGAAGCGATCTCATTACCGAAGGCCGCCACTGCGCGCCGCTATACGCGCGGTGCGCGGATGGCCGAGCTGCTCCCGCAGCGGATTCTGATCCTCGATGGCGCGATGGGGACGATGATCCAGCAATACAAGCTGGACGAAGCCGCGTATCGCGGTACGCGCTTCGCTGACCTGAATCGCGATATCAAGGGCAACAATGAATTGCTGTCGCTGACGCAGCCCCAGATCATTCGTGAAATTCACGAACAGTATCTGGCCGCCGGCGCGGACATCATTGAGACGAATACCTTCGGCGCGACGCGAGTCGCGCAAGCCGACTATCAGATGGAAGACCTCGCGGCCGAGATGAATCTCGAATCGGCACGTCTCGCGCGTGAGGCCTGCGACAAGTATTCGACACCCGACAAACCGCGTTTTGTCGCCGGCGCGATCGGACCGACGCCCAAGACCGCAAGCATTTCTCCCGACGTCAACGACCCGGGTGCCCGCAATACGAGCTTCGACGAATTGCGCGACTCGTACTACGAGCAAGCCAAGGCGCTGCTCGATGGCGGCGCCGATGTGTTTCTCGTCGAGACGATCTTCGACACGCTGAACGCGAAGGCCGCGCTGTTTGCACTCGATCAGTTGTTCGAGGACACCGGCGAGCTGCTGCCGATCATGATTTCGGGGACGGTGACGGACGCGTCGGGCCGGATTCTGTCGGGTCAGACCGTCGAGGCATTCTGGAACTCGCTGCGCCATGCGAAGCCGCTGACGTTCGGACTCAATTGCGCACTCGGTGCGGCATTGATGCGCCCGTACATCGCCGAGCTCGCGAAGCTCTGCGACTGCTATCTGTCGTGCTATCCGAACGCGGGCCTGCCCAACCCGATGAGCGACACCGGTTTCGACGAAACACCCGATATCACGTCGGGCCTGATTCACGAATTCGCGAGTTCCGGCCTCGTCAATATCGCGGGCGGCTGCTGCGGCACCACGCCTGCCCACATCGCCGAGATCGCAAAGAAGCTCGCCGATGTCCAACCTCGCCAGTGGCCACAACAATACCGGGACGTTGCATGACCCTCGACTCCAATCGCCCGAAGAATCCGACACGCCTCTCGGGGCTTGAGCCGTTCAATTTCGACGCCGAATCGCTCTTCATCAACGTCGGCGAACGCACCAACGTGACGGGTTCGAAGGCGTTCGCACGCATGATCCTGAACAGCCAGTTCGACGAGGCGCTGGCTGTCGCGCGCCAGCAGGTCGAGAACGGCGCGCAGATCATCGACATCAATATGGATGAAGCGATGCTCGATTCGAAAGCGGCGATGGTCCGCTTTCTGAATCTGATCGCTTCCGAGCCCGATATTGCGCGCGTGCCGATCATGATCGACTCCTCGAAGTGGGAAGTCATCGAAGCCGGGCTCAAATGCGTGCAGGGCAAGGCGATCGTCAATTCGATCTCGATGAAGGAAGGCGTCGAACCGTTCAAGCACCATGCGCGGCTGATCAAGCGGTACGGCGCCGCTGCAGTCGTGATGGCCTTCGACGAAAAGGGTCAGGCCGACACCTACGAGCGCAAGACCGAGATCTGCGCACGCAGCTACCGGATCCTCGTCGACGAGGTCGGCTTCCCGCCCGAAGACATCGTGTTCGATCCGAATATCTTTGCCATCGCGACCGGCATCGAGGAACACAACAACTACGCGGTTGACTTCATCAACGCGACGCGCTGGATCAAGGAAAATCTGCCCTTCGCGAAGGTCAGCGGCGGCGTGTCGAACGTATCGTTCTCGTTCCGCGGCAATGAGCCCGTGCGCGAGGCGATTCACACGGTGTTCCTCTATCACGCCGTGGCGGCGGGGATGGACATGGGCATCGTCAACGCGGGCCAGCTCGGCGTCTACGCAGACCTCGATGCAGACCTGCGCGAACGCGTCGAAGATGTCGTGCTCAACCGCGAAGTTCAAGGCGAACTCACGCCGACCGAGCGCCTGCTCGAGATCGCCGACAAGTTCAAGGGCGGCGCGGCCAAGCGCGAAGACAATCTTGAATGGCGCCAGAAGCCCGTCAACGAGCGTCTGGCACACGCGCTCGTCAGCGGCATCACGACGTTTATCGTCGACGATACCGAAGAGGCGCGGCAACAGTTCACGCGCCCGATCCAGGTGATCGAAGGGCCGCTGATGGACGGCATGAATATCGTCGGCGACCTGTTCGGCGCGGGCAAGATGTTCCTGCCCCAGGTCGTCAAGTCGGCGCGCGTGATGAAGCAGGCGGTGGCCCACCTGATTCCGTTTATCGAAGAAGAAAAGCGCCAGCTCGAAGCAGCCGGCGCCGACGTCCGATCGAAGGGCAAGATCGTCATCGCGACGGTCAAGGGCGACGTGCACGACATCGGCAAGAACATCGTGTCGGTCGTGCTCCAGTGCAATAACTTCGACGTCGTGAACATGGGCGTGATGGTGCCCTGCTCCGAGATTCTCGCGACGGCCAAGGCCGAAGGCGCCGACATCGTCGGCCTGTCGGGGCTGATCACGCCGAGTCTCGAGGAAATGGCCTACGTCGCATCGGAAATGCAACGCGACGAGCACTTCCGCGAACAGAATATTCCGCTGCTGATCGGCGGTGCGACGACCTCGCGCGTGCACACGGCCGTCAAGATCGCACCGAACTACGATGGTCCGGTGGTCTACGTGCCCGACGCCTCGCGTTCGGTGTCGGTCGCTTCAAGCCTGTTGTCCGATGAAGGCGCGGCGCGCTACGTCGAAGAGCTCAAGGCCGACTACGTCCGCATTCGCGAACAGCACGCGAATCGCAAAGCCGTGCCGATGGTCACCCTCGAGCAGGCTCGCGACAACAAGCACAAGATCGACTGGTCGGGCTATACGCCGGTCAAGCCGAAGTTCGTCGGCAGCCGCGTATTCGAAAACTTCGACCTCGCCGAACTCGCGCGCTTTATCGACTGGGGTCCGTTCTTCCAGACATGGGACCTCGCCGGCCCCTACCCTGCGATCCTCGATGACGAGATCGTCGGCGAATCGGCGCGCCAGGTCTTCGCTGACGGCAAGAAGATGCTCGAGCGCCTCATTCAGGGCCACTGGCTCAAGGCCAACGGCATCGTCGCGTTGCTGCCCGCCAATACGGTGAACGACGACGATATCGAGATCTATACCGACGATTCACGCACCAAGGTCGCGCTGACGTGGCGCAATCTGCGTCAGCAGACGGAGCGGCCGGTCGTGGACGGCGTGCGTCGCCCGAATCGCTGCCTCGCCGACTTTATTGCGCCGAAGGAATCGGGTGTCGCCGACTATATCGGCGTGTTCGCGGTAACCGCGGGGCTCGGTATCGAATCGAAGGAAGCACAGTTCCTCGCCGACCACGACGACTACAGCGCCATCATGCTCAAGGCACTCGCGGATCGGCTTGCCGAGGCATTCGCCGAGTGCATGCACGAGCGTGTACGTACGGACCTCTGGGGCTATGCGCCGAACGAGACGTTCTCGAACGAGGAACTGATCTCGGAGAAGTATCTGGGTATCCGGCCGGCCCCGGGGTATCCGGCGTGCCCGGATCACACCGTCAAGAAGCCGATGTTCGACGCGCTGCACTGTCACACGATTCATATGACTGTCACGGAATCGCTGGCGATGCTGCCGGCGGCGAGCGTGTCGGGTTTTTATCTCGCGCACCCGGACAGCACGTACTTCTCGGTCGGCAAGATCGGTCAGGACCAGCTTGAAGACTATGCGCGACGTGCCGATGTGTCGCTCGACAATGCCCGGCGCGCACTCTCGCCGAATCTCTAGGATGTAAGTGAATCCTTACCGGAATTCGCCGACGATTCGCCAAAGAAAAAGGCACGGCCCACTTCAGTGTGCCGTGCCTTTTTTGTTTTGCTTTCCAATCGCCTGCGAGATCTCACCGATCGTCCAACCGCCCGACGGTCTGGCAATGCATGGTCTGGCGCCGCATGTTCTGGTTTTGCGTCAGCCCTTGTTGCTCAGGCATGACGACATGAATGCCTTGCGATCGTCGCCCTTTTTCCCTGCAGCCTGCTTGTTGCAGTCCGTCATCTTCTGCTGCTGCGTCATCGGCGCGGAGGCCGCGACGGGTGCGCTCGACAGACACTGGCTCATGAACGCCTTGCGTTCATCGCCTTTCTTGCCGGCAGCCTGCTTATTGCAATCGGTCATCTTGTCGGTCTGGCTGCTCGCCAGACACGGCAGCGAAACGCTCAGTGCAAGCGTCGCGGCGACTACGGCTAGAGCTTGGCGCATCGTACCCTCCCAAGGGAAAAAGTCTGAACGGCCACCAAGCTTAGCCTGAATTAAATGTAAGGCGCCACCGCGCAGACCCTACCTTTTGACGTCAAACGCCCCAGAGAATATCGGCCTTGTCGCGCAACGAGGCACGCATCATGTCGAGAAACGGAAACGCGCGCTGCGCGAGACCGACCGGCATTTCATGGTGATGGTGATTGGGGTCTTCGCGGTGATGGAGCGCGTCGTGATGCGCTTCTGCATCCTTGTCGACGAGGATCGCGGCCTCGAGCTTTTCGATGGCGACAGGCAGTTCACCGTGGGTAATGACGCCGCGCTCGCCGAGATGCTTGCCGATAATCCCCAGCAAATACTGGGCAAGATTATCGAGCATGATGACTTCGGGTGCCGCGGTCGATTTGAACGTGATCAGCATGAAAACTCCTCGATATTGTTGTGGCATCACAGGTCGACGGGGCTGCATACGACGCGCTCGCGCATGCGTCGCATGTGAGTTTCCATCATAGCACCTGATAAACTCGCTTTTTCCGACGCCTGACGGGCTGACGCGCCGACCGGTTCGCCGCCAGATGCGGCTTGTCCGATTGTGCAGCACTTCCCAGTCCAGGCGCTGTCCAAGCTGCTTTGCCGAGCCTTTATGCTGCCCCAACAACGCCAAACGATCGAATCCATTCTTGCTGACGCCGCCGCGAAGCTGATCGCCGACGCCGGCCTCGAGACCCCGCCAGCACCGCCCTCGATCTCGCTCGACCGTCCGAAAGTCGCCGCACACGGCGACGCGGCGAGCAACCTAGCGATGCAGCTCGCCAAACCGCTGAAGATGAACCCGCGCGAACTCGCGCAAAAAATCGCCGATGTCGCGCAAGCCGATCCGCGTTCGGCGGGCCTGATCGACGCGATCGAAATCGCCGGTCCGGGCTTTATCAACCTGCGCGTGTCCGCGGGCTCGAAGCAGGCTGTCGTTGGTGACATCCTCGTGCAGGGCGCACGCTTCGGCTTTGCGCCGGACAACGCACCGCACGCCGGCGAGAAGGTCATGGTCGAGTTCGTGTCGGCCAACCCGACCGGCCCGCTTCACCTGGGCCATGCACGCCAGGCTGCGCTTGGCGACGCACTCGCGAAGCTGCTCGAAACCCAGCGCTGGAACGTGCACCGCGAGTTCTACTACAACGATGCCGGCGTGCAGATCGGCAATCTCGCCGCGTCGGTGCTCGCGCGCGCCGAGGGCAAGAAGCCCGGCGACGCCAACTGGCCCGAGGCTGCCTACAACGGCGAGTACATTGCGGACATCGCGCAGGACTATCTGAACCGCGAAACGGTATCCGCCAAGGATGGCGAGCCGGTCACGGCATCCGGCGACATCGCCGATCTCGACGCGATCCGCAAATTCGGCGTGGCCTATCTGCGCCACGAGCAGGATCTCGATCTTCAGGCGTTCGGCGTCGTGTTCGATTGCTACTACCTGGAATCGTCGCTCTACACGGAAGGCCGTGTCGAAGAAGCCGTCGAACGGCTGATCGCGTCGGGCAAGACCTATGAGCTCGATGGCGCGCTGTGGCTGCGCACGACCGACGACGGCGACGACAAGGATCGCGTGATGCGCAAGACCGACGGCACGTACACGTACTTCGTGCCCGACGTCGCCTATCACCTGACCAAGTGGCAACGCGGCTTCACGAAGGTGATCAATGTTCAGGGCACCGACCACCACGGCACGATCGCGCGTGTTCGCGCGGGCCTGCAAGGTCTGAACCTCGGCATTCCGAAGGGCTATCCCGACTACGTGCTTCACAAGATGGTCACGGTCATGCGCGACGGCAAGGAGGTCAAGATCTCCAAGCGCGCGGGCAGTTATGTGACGCTGCGCGACCTGATCGTCTGGTCGGGTGGCGGCGCGAACGCCGACGACGCGCACGCAAGCGACACGACGTTCGCGACGCCGGAGGTCATCCTGCGCGGCCGCGATGCCGTGCGCTTCTTCCTGATCTCGCGCAAAGCCGATACGGAATTCGTGTTCGACGTCGATCTCGCGCTCAAGCAGAACGACGAGAATCCCGTGTACTACGTGCAGTACGCGCATGCGCGCATCAGCTCGATTCTGAACACGTGGGTCGCGGAACACGGCGGCCACCTCGCAGCGTTGCCCAAGCTCGGTACCGCCGACTTCGCACCGCTCACGACCGAACGCGCGCAGTCGCTGCTCCAGCGCCTGGCCGAGTACCCGGAAATGCTCGCTCGCGCGGCGGACGAACTGGCTCCGCATGCCGTCGCGTTCTATCTGCGCGACCTCGCGAGCGAGTTCCACTCGTTCTATGCCGCGGACCGCGTGCTGGTCGACGATGCCGAGCTGCGCACCGCGCGTATCGCGCTGCTCGCGGCGACGCGCCAGGTGCTCGCCAACGGCCTCGCGACGATCGGCGTGAGCGCGCCGGAAAAAATGTAACAACGCGCGTCTATAATCGATCACCGTTTCCGGAATCCCTTTCGCGATGGCAACAAAACGTCGGACCAGTTCAAAACAAGGCGGTGCCCCTTCGAAGCAGGGCGGCGGCACTTTTGTCGGGATCGTGCTCGGCCTGATCGTCGGGCTCGCCATAGCGGTGATCGTCGCGCTCTATATCACGCGCTCGCCGACACCTTTTGTGGCCAAGCTCACCGGCGGCGGCGCAAGCGATGCATCGGCCGCATCGGATGTGGACCTCAATCGTTCGCTGCAAGGCAAGTCGCCGGGCCAGGCGATTCCGGGCGCGCAGCAACCCCAGCCGCAAGCGAACAACCCGGCGGCCGGCGGACAGAACCTCGAACCGCAGATCATCGAGGAACCGTCGTCGGCACCGCCCGCGCAGGCTCAGGGACCCAAGGTCGTGCCGGGCAGCAACGGCCCGACAGCTGAAGCTCCGGCCGCACCGCCCGCCTCGACGGCACCGGCGGCCAAGCCGGCGCAGAACGCCGCGAACCAACCGGGCGCTCAACCCGCACCGGGTGCGCAACCGGCACCTGGCGCGAATGACGCCAATTCGGGCTACCTGCTGCAAGTCGGCGCGTACAAGACCGAAGGCGATGCCGAACAGCAGCGTGCGCGCCTCGCGTTTCAGGGCTTCGAGTCGAAAGTCACGCGACGCGATGCCGCGGGGGTGACCTATTTCCGTGTGCGCGTGGGCCCGTTCACCAAGTTCGCCGATATGAACTCGGCGCGGCAACGCTTGGCCGACGCCGGCATCGATACGGTCGTCATCCGCTTCCAGAAGGATACGCAGCAATAAGCCCCTGCTCGCGATGCCCGGCAAACCGCGCGGCTGAACCAAATCCCGCGCGGTTCGTCTGACAGCGAATGTTTTCCCTTCTCCGAACATGATCTCAATGAACAAACTCTTCCGTACCCTGGTCGCCTCGCTCGCGCTTGGTGCTGCATTCGTGAGCGCGCCGTCGTTCGCGACGCCCGCTGCGCCGGTCAATGGCAAGGACTACAAGACGCTGCCCACGGCGCAGACCGTCGACGCACCCGCCGGCAAGATCGAAGTGACCGAGTTCTTCTGGTACGGCTGCCCGCACTGCAATGAGTTCGAGCCGTATCTCGAAACGTGGCTCAAGAAGCAAAATCCGGACGTCGTGTTCAAGCGCGTGCCGGTCGCCTTCCAGCCGCAGTTCGTGCCGCACCAGAAGCTGTATCACGCCGTCGTGGAACTCGGTGTCGAACCGCAGATGACGCCGAAGATCTTCAATGAAATCCATGTGCAGAAGGACTACCTGCTGACGCCGGACACGCAGGCCGATTTCCTCGCGAAGAACGGCGTGGACAAGCAGAAGTTCATGGCCGCGTACAACTCGTTTGCGAACGACAGCATGATCAAGCGTGACGAGCAGCTGATCTCGGCGTATCAGATCGACGGCGTGCCGACGATCGCCGTGCAGGGCAAGTACGAAACGGGCCCGGGGATCACCAACAGCCTCGACGGCACGCTTCAGGTGCTCGATTACCTGATCGCGCAAGTGCGCGCCAAGAAGATGTAATCGGCGCTGCATCACCCGGCTCATGCAACGCGGGCTCGTACGGCGCGGGCTGACCCGGTGATGCAAACGAAGGCGCCATGAAAACGATCCGCGGTTTCATTCGATGAACCGCGGATTTTTTATTGGGGAACGGAATCTGCGCTGTGGCTGTGGCTGTGGCTGTGGCTGTGGCTGTGGCTGTGGCTGTGGCTGTGGCTGTGGCTGTGGCTGTGGCTGTGGCTGTGGCTGTGGCTGTGGCTGTGGCTGTGGCTGTGGCTGTGGTCCAGCTTTCGGCCACGCTGAAGCGGACGTCGTTACCCGATTGCGCATTTATAGGATTCCCGTCACAGGACATCGTCAATGAAACCGACATCGGCACAGAAGGTGTGGATCACGGGCGCTTCGAGCGGAATCGGCCTCGCACTCGCCACGCAGTACGCCGAGCAAGGCGCGACGCTCGGCCTGGTCGCGCGGCGAGGTGACTTGCTGGAGGCGTTTCGCGCCAAGTATCCCGCCCTTGAGATCGCGCTCTATACGATCGACGTGCGTGACCACGCCGCACTGGCGGCTGCCGCACAGGACTTTATGGCGCATGTCGGATGCCCCGATATCGTGATCGCCAACGCAGGGATCAGCGCCGGTTCGGTCACGGGCCGAGGCGATCTCGAGGTGTTTCGCGAAATCATGGATATCAACTACCTGGCCATGACCGCGACGTTCGAGCCCTTTATCGCGCCGATGACCGCGAAGCGGCATGGCACGCTCGTCGGCGTGAGCAGCGTGGCGGGCGTCCGCGGGCTGCCGGGCGCCGGCGCGTACAGCGCGTCGAAGGCGGCGGCCACGCGTTATCTTGAAAGCCTGCGCGTCGAATTACGCGCGGCGGGGTTATCCGTCGTCACGATCGCGCCGGGCTATGTGCGCACGCCGATGACGGCGCGCAACGACTATCCGCGGCCCTTCATCATGGAAGCCGATGTCTTCGCACGCAAGGCCGTCCGTGCGATCGCCCGTGAACGGCGGCATGTCGTGATCCCATGGCAGATGGGGATCGTCTCGTCGCTGCTGCACGTGATGCCACGTTGGCTTTACGATTGGGCCTTCGAGCGCGCACCTCGCAAAAAACGTGCGGCAGACTGATACAGAAAGGACTTCACCATGATGTCATTCCGTCCCGACCCGGCTCGCATGGGTCGACATGACAACGAAACAACGCACCACCGCGGCGCGAGTGCCAATGCCGGCGCAAGTTTGGGTGCCCGCCAGATCGACGCCCAACACGGTGTCACGCGTCGATTTCAGCCAGCGCCGCTGCTCGCGGGTCTCGCCGTCATGGCCGGCGTCATCGCCGGATTGACTCCCGGTGCCGCATACGCGAAGGCATTAACGGTCTGCACCGAAGCGAGCCCCGACGGATTCGACGTCGTACAGTTCAACTCACTCGTGACGACCAATGCGTCGGCCGACGTGATCTTCAACGGCCTCGTCGCGCTCGATGAATCGAACGACAAGGTCGTGCCCGCACTCGCGGACAAATGGGACGTGAGCCCGGACGGCCTGCGCTATACGTTCCACCTGCGCGCGGGCGTGCAATTCCAGAAGACGGACTGGTTCACGCCGACTCGCCCCTTGAACGCCGACGACGTCGTCTTCACGTTCGCGCGGATGCTCGATGCGAACCAGCCCTGGCATAAGGTGAGCGGCCCAAGCGGCTTTCCGCACGCGCAGTCGATGAATCTGCCCAAGCTGATCAAGTCGATCGACAAAGTCGACGCGCAGACGGTGCGTTTTACGCTCAATGAACCCAACGCGACCTTCCTGCCCATTCTGACGATGGGCTTTGCATCGATTTATTCGGCCGAGTATGCGGACCAGTTGCTCAAGGCAAACCGGACGACCGATCTCAATGCGAAACCCATCGGTACCGGTCCGTTCATGTTGCGCAATTACCAGAAGGACGCGGTGATTCGCTATGACGTGAACCCGACGTATTGGGGCACGAAGCCGGCATTCGACAAGCTGATCTACGCGATCACGCCCGACACCGCGGTGCGGCTCCAGAAAATCAAGACCGGCGAATGCCAGATCGCGTTGTCACCGAAGCCGCAGGATGTGCTGGCTGCGAAAAGCGACAAGAAAGAGAAGGTCAGCGAGCGGCCCGCGTTCATGACGGCGTTCGTTGCCCTGAACACGCAGCACAAGCCGCTCGACAATCCCAAGGTCCGCGAAGCGATCAATATGGCGTTCGATCGCGATACCTACGTGAAGGCAGTGTTCAGCGGCACAGCGACGCCTGCGGTCAATCCGTATCCGGCAGGCACATGGAGTTATGCGCAGGACGTGAAGCCCTACGCACATGACATCGCCGCAGCAAAGAAGCTGCTTGCCGACGCGGGCTATCCGAACGGCTTTGCGACGACAATCTGGACGCGCCCGACCGGCAGCGTGTTGAATCCGGATCCGAAGCTCTCGGCCGAACTGCTGCAGGCCGACCTCGCGAAGATCGGCATTACGGCGCAGGTCAAGATCGTCGAATGGGGCGAGCTGATTCGCTCGGCCAAGCAAGGGCAGCACGATCTGCTGTTCATGGGATGGGCCGGCGACAACGGCGATCCGGATAACTTCCTCACGCCCCAGTTCAGTTGCGCGTCGGTGCAGTCGGGCATCAACTTCGCGCGGTATTGCGATGCGACGCTCGACAAGCTGATCGCCGACGGGCGCACGACGAACGACACGGCCAAGCGCACCGCCGACTACGAAAAGGCCCAGAAACAGATCCACGATCAGGCGCTCTGGATCCCGCTCGCTTACCCGACCGCCGCGGCCATTCTGAAGCCGGATGTTCAAGGCTTCACTGTGAGCCCGTTCGGTCGCCTGAACTTCGCGGGCGTGAAGCTCAACTAACGCCGCCGCCGCGGACCGACACGTTCACCGGGTCGGTCCGTCAACCCGGCGCTCAAGGCAGGGTGCTTCATCAAGCGAGATGCTGCGGTCATTGCGGGCGGCGCGATGGGGCAAAGCCCCCGTCGGATCGCTCACACAGACTAAGAGCGCCGACGCCCCACAGCTCAAGGCGCGAAGCGCAGCACACCGTCTTCGCCGCGCACGCGTCGCAGTTCACCGCCGTGCCACAGCACGTGCAGATGCGCGAGCGCCTCACCCATCGCAAACGTGATCTGGTGCGTGTCGAGCTTGCGCTTGAACATCATCGGCAGGATATCCGCAGCGCTTTGGGGTCGCACGGCGCACGCGTCGCGAACCTCCTGAAGGCGCGCGGCATGGTGATCCCGCAACTGGCCAAGACGTGTGTGCAATCCGCAGAACGGCTTGCCGTGCGAAGGCAGCACGAGTGTCTGCTCGGGCAAATCGTCGTAACGGCCCAGCGAATCGAGAAACCAGGCGAGCGGGTTCGCTTCGGGCTCGACGTCGAACACCGACACGTTCGTCGAGATTCTCGGCAGCACCATATCGCCTGAAATCAGGATCTCGCCCTGTGCGCTGTAAAGCGCGCAATGTTCGGACGAGTGCCCAAAGCCCGTGATCACACGCCAGTCGCGCTCGCCGATGCGAACGGTGTCGCCTTCGCGCAGGCGTCGATACGACTCGGGCATCTTCGGCACGAGCTTGCTGTAGTAGTCCTTGCGCGCCCGGATTTTCTCGATCGCGTCCTCATCATGCATCCCGTGCAGGATGAAATGCTTCGCCGCCGCTTCGCCACCGGCGCTCGAGCCGGACACGTCGCCGAGGCACAGCGTGCGGGCCGTCATGTATTCGCCCAGCGACATCCAGAGCCGCACGTCCCAGCGCTGCTTGTCACCGCCCGCGCTGATCCAGTGCGCGAGTCCGACGTGATCGGGGTGAAAGTGCGTGACGAGCACACGCAGCACCGGCAGGCCGTCGAGATGCTGGTCGAATATCTGTTCCCAATGCGCCTTGATCGACGGGTCGGTGATGCCGCAATCAATCACCGTCCAGCCGGCAACGCCATCGATTTCGTCGCGCAACAGCCAGAGATTGATGTGATCGAGCGCGAACGGAAGCGGCATCCGGATCCAGCGCACGCCGGGTGCGACCTCGACGACGTGGCCGGCTTCCGGCAGACGATCGCCCAATGGGTAGGTCAGTTGCTGTTCGAGTACGTTCATAAGCGCTTCATGAAGTGAAAAGGCAGTTTACGCGAACCGGCAAGGTTGACGATTACGTCAACCTCGATTGTAATCGTCCGAATGGCGACCTGCTGCCGAGGCAGCGGTCGTGTCGTCCGATTCCGTTTTCCGGTCTTTCGCCATGAGCGCCCGCTACACGATTACTGAACTTGCGCGCGAATTCGACATTACGCCGCGCGCGATCCGATTCTATGAAGATCAAGGCCTGCTGGCGCCACAACGCGAGGGAGCGGGCGGTCAGCGACGCGTCTACTCGGGGCACGATCGCACGCGGCTGCGCCTGACCCTGCGCGGCAAGCGGCTGGGTTTCACGCTGACCGAAATCAAACGCCTGCTCGATCTTTACGAGTCGCCGACGGATACGGTGCCTCAGCTCAAGGCCTTCCTGGGCACAATCGCCGAGCATCGGCACGTGCTCGAGCGGCAACTCGAGGATCTGACCGCAACGCTCGAAGATCTCGCCCAATACGAGGCGCAATGCAAGGCGTTGCTTGAAGGCGCCACGCCGCACGATGCGGCTGACGCCGCGTAGCGCAATGCTGAACGGTGAAGTACCGGAGTTTTTGCCGTACGATCCGCACCTGCGCTTTCGCGTGCGCTTAGGTTCGCGCTCAGGTTCGCGCTACGCCCATGCGCCAAGCCGACGCTGTTGAGCGTGGGCCCTCTGGGGCCCGTACCGCTCGCGTCGCCTGACACACTCACGAGGAGCTTCATGACTGACCACGATTCCCACAGCCATCCGTTCTCGCTCGAGGAACTGTTCCGCAACAACGATGCATGGGTGACCCGCATGCTCGGCGACGACCCGGAGTTCTTTACCCGGCTCAAGGACCAGCAATCGCCCGCCTTTCTGTGGATCGGCTGCTCGGATTCGCGGGTGCCCGCGAACCAGATCATCGGCTTGCCGCCCGGCGAAGTCTTTGTCCATCGCAACATTGCCAATGTCGTGGTGCCGTCTGATCTGAACTGTCTGTCGGTGCTCCAGTTCGCGGTCGACATGCTCAAGGTCAAGCACATCATGGTGGTCGGGCACTACGGCTGCTCGGGCGTCGGCGCCGCTGTCTTCGGCAAGCGCGTCGGCCTCGCCGACAACTGGCTGCGACACGTGCACGACGTGCACAACAAACATCAGGCCCTGCTCGAAAACTGGCCGATCGGTGAAGCGCGCCATCGCCGTCTCGTGGAACTCAATGCGATCGAACAAGCGGCACATGTCTGCCACACGACCGTCGTGGAAGACGCATGGGCGCGCGGACAATCGCTGACCGTCCACGCATGGGCGTACGGCGTGCACGACGGCAAGCTGCGCGATCTCGGCATGACGGTCGATTCGGCCGAAACGCTCGAGCCGGTTTATCAGGCGTGCGTTGCATCGCTCGCCCCCGGCGGCAAGCGACTCAGCCACGTGCATCCGGACCGCGGCCCCGAAGTACCCGTGGTCTGATTAACGCGCCGTCCAAAGCAGTCATCTGGAACGGTCGGGCGACCCCTGCTCCGGTCCAGCGAATCAGGCGTGCGCACACAACGCGCATGCTTCCATCAGGCAAGCGAGCGTGCGCCTGAGCCCGATCGGCTCTCGACGCACCTCAGGAAAGCAACGGAGAGAGACAACCATGACCGATCCGATCGTTATCGTAGGCGCCGCGCGCACCCCCGTCGGCGGCTTTCAGGGCGAACTGTCGTCGCTGACGGCACCCGAGCTGGGTTCGGTCGCCATTGCGGCCGCGCTCGAACGCGCGGGCGTCTCGCCCGACTCGGTCGACGAGGTCGTCATGGGATGCGTGCTGCCGGCCGGCCAGGGCCAGGCGCCCGCGCGGCAGGCCGCGCTGGGCGCAAAGCTGCCGCTCTCGACAGGCTGCACGACGGTCAACAAGATGTGCGGCTCAGGCATGCGTGCGGCGATGTTCGCGCACGACATGCTCCTCGCAGGTTCCGTCGACGTGATGGTCGCCGGCGGCATGGAAAGCATGAGCAACGCGCCGTATCTGCTGCCGAAGGCGCGGAGTGGTATGCGCATGGGTCATGGGCAGGTGCTCGACCATATGTTTCTCGACGGACTCGAAGATGCCTACGACAAGGGTCGACTGATGGGCACGTTCGCGGAGACGTGCGCCGACGAGTTCAGCTTTACGCGCGAGGCACAGGATGCCTTCGCGGTCGAATCGCTCAGGCGCGCGAAGTCGGCCAATGAGAGCGGCGACTTTCACTGGGAAATGGCACCCGTGACCGTAACGACCAGGCAGGGCGAACGCCGCGTCGATCGCGACGAGCAGCCCTTCACCGCGCGCCCCGACAAGATTCCGACGCTCAAGCCCGCGTTTCGCAAGGACGGCACGGTGACGGCAGCGAACTCCTCGTCGATTTCGGACGGCGCGGCTGCCCTCGTGCTGATGCGCGAGTCGACCGCCGCGAAGCTCGGTCTGGAACCGCTCGCACGCATCGTCGGGCACAGCACCTTTGCGCAGGCCCCGGATCACTTCACGACGGCGCCGGTCGGTGCGATCGCCAAGCTGTTCGACAAAACGGGCTGGCGTGCAAACGATGTCGATCTGTACGAAATCAACGAAGCGTTCGCGGTCGTGACGATGGCTGCGATGCGCGAGCACGGCCTGCCGCACGAGCGCGTGAATGTGAATGGCGGAGCCTGCGCACTGGGTCATCCGATCGGTGCATCGGGTGCACGCATCATGGTCACGCTGCTCGGCGCATTACGTCATCGCGGCGGCAAACGCGGCGTCGCAAGTTTGTGTATCGGCGGCGGCGAAGCCACCGCCATTGCCATCGAGGTGATGTGAGCAAGAAGAATCCGCATTCAGCGAAAGGCGGTGCCGCGGCTGCGCAATCGACGTCGCCTTGTCCGTGCGGCGGCCGGGCGATCGACGCGAAGCACAAGCCAGCCGCAACCTATGACCAATGTTGTGCGCGGTTTATCGACCACGACGACATTCCGGCGACCGCCGAGCAATTGATGCGGTCCCGCTATACCGCCTATGTGCTCGAACGTTTCGACTACCTTCGGCAAACATGGGACGCCGCGACGTGTCCGCCCGACCTCGGAAGTGAACCGGGCCCGCAGTGGCTCGGGCTCGATGTGAAGCGATACGAGCCGGTCGATGCGACGCATGCAAAGGTCGAATTCGTTGCGCGGTACAAGGTCGGGGGCCGCGCGCACCGGATCCATGAAACCAGCCGCTTCATGCGCGCGGAAGACGGACGGTGGCGCTACGTCGACGGCGACGTTTCCGAGTCATGAAGGGCTGTCCTGCGTCGACGCTGATCACACGCGTGCATCGCGTCGCGTCGGTGCTACGGCAACGTGGATACACCGGAGTCACGAGGTTCACGAGGTGCCTGGCAGCCCTGATGCTGTCTTCAAGCGTGCTTTGCGCGGCGCCATCGATCGCGGCATCGCTGCCGGTTGTCGGTCCCGGCATGAACGAGTCCGTCGTGATGATTCCCGCGAATGGTTCGGGAAGCATCGAACTCGAGACCACGCTGTTCAAACCGGATGGGCCGGGCCCCTTCCCGCTCGTTGTGTTCAATCATGGCCGCGACGCAGGCGACCCTCACGCGCAACCGCGCAGCCGTCCCACTGCATTCGCTCGCGAATTCGTGCGGCGCGGCTACGCGGTCGCCGTGCCGAATCGTCGCGGGTTCGCGGGCTCGACCGGGATCTATGCGGACACGGGCTGCGATCTGGAAGCCGACGGGCTCGAACAAGCTCGCGACATCGCCGCGGCCATCGCGTGGCTGTCGCGCGAGCGGTTCGTCGACCCCACGCGCATCGTGATCGCGGGCGTCTCGCACGGCGGCTTCGCGAGTCTGGCGTATGGTGCACATACTGCATCCACCGCCACGACCTCGCCCGCCTCAGCCTCAGCCTCAGCCTCAGCCTCAGCCTCAGCCTCAGCCTCAGCCTCAGCCTCAGCCTCAGCCTCAGCCTCAGCCTCAGCCTCAGCCTCAGCCTCAGCCTTCAACGCCGACGCCGGCATCAACGCGTACCCGGAAGTGCGCGGCATCCTGAACTTCTCCGGCGGCCTGCGCAAGGATGAATGCACGCAGTGGCAACACGCGCTGACCGCTGCCTTTGCTGACTTCGGTGCGCGGTCTCGCATCCCTTCCCTCTGGTTTTACGGCAGCAACGACCGCGTGTTCGACACCGCGCTCGTCAGCACGCTCGAGCATGCGTACAGGTCGGCGGGCGGACAAGCGCATCTGATCGACTACGGCCCGTACAAGGACGACGCACACGGACTCGTCGGCGATCGGGACGCTGTGGCGATCTGGTGGCCTGCGACTGCGCGCTTTTTGAATGCGATCGGGCTCCCCACGGACGTCGTCTATCGCGTCGACGATGCGCGCAAACAACAGCCCGCTCCTCGACCCAGCGGCTTCGCTCAAGTCGACGCCGTCGATGCCGTGCCTTTCCTCGACGACACCGGTCGCATCGGCTATTTACGCTTTTTATCCGAGCCCAGGCCGCGTGTATTCGCGATTTCGCGGACCGGCCGCTGGGCGTGGGCCGCCGGAGGAGACGACCCGTTCGCCGAGGCTATCGACAATTGCTCGCAAAAATCCTCAATACCGTGCAACGCGTACGCTATCGACGACATTGTTGTGTGGCGCGTGAAATAAGTCTGTGTCGCACAAGCAGGCCGGTTTGAGGAATAATCGGGCACCTGCAGCCACGCAGCGCGGATCCGTCCGTTCTGCCAGCCCCTTTCGATCCGAGGAATGCGCGCGATGACACAATCTTCCGCCACACTCCAGCGTATCGCCGTCGAACACGATGGCGCGATTGCGACGGTGACACTCGCGCGCCCCGAGGTGCGCAATGCGTTCGACGATCTGACCATCGTCGAGCTGACCGGTGCATTCCGTGCTCTGTCCGACGACGCTCACGTGCGCGCGATTGTGTTGGCGGCACAGGGTCCGGCATTCTGCGCGGGCGCGGATCTCGGATACATGCAGCGCATGGCCCACTTTTCCGACGCGGAAAACCGCGCCGACGCATTGGGCCTGGCGACGATGCTCAATACGATCTACACGTGTGCGAAACCCGTGATCGCGCGTGTCCAGGGCGATGCGTACGCGGGAGGCATGGGCCTCGTCGCGGCAGCGGATATCGCGATCGCCGTGGACTCGGCGCAATTTTGCCTGTCGGAGGCGCGGCTTGGACTGCTGCCCGCAACGATCGCACCCTACGTGATCCGCGCGATCGGTGAGCGCGCCGCGCGCCGATACTTCGTGAGTGCCGAGCGCTTCGATGCGGCGGAAGCATTGCGACTGGGCCTCGTGCACGAACTCACCACGGCCGACGCGCTCGACGCTGTTGTCGAACGTGTCGCGAAGGCGATCGCGGGCAACGGGCCACAAGCGGTCATCGAATGCAAACGTCTGGTGGGCGATGTCGCCGGCCAGTCGATCGACAGTAAACTCATGCTCGATACAGCCGACCGTATCGCGAGAGTGCGAGGCTCCGAAGAGGGCCGCGCCGGCATCGGCAGTTTCTTACAAAAAAGCAGCCCGCCATGGGCCGAACGCTAAACACACGGGGTGTGCAGGTGAACCAGCGAATGGACATTTCCCCAGGCGCAGACTGGGTCGAACGAAGCAAGCGTGCGGTGTGGCATCCGTGCACGCAGATGAAGCATCACGAGACGTCGCCGTTGATTCCCATTGCACGCGGCTCGGGCCCCTGGCTTTACGATGCGAACGGCAAGCGCTATCTCGACGGCATCAGCTCGTGGTGGGTCAATCTTTTCGGACACGCGAACCCGACGATCAACGCTGCGATCAAGAGCCAGCTCGATACGCTCGAGCACGCGATGCTCGCGGGCTGCACGCATGAGCCGGTCATCGAGCTCAGTGAGCGCCTGTCCGCTTTGACCGGCGGTGTGCTCGGCCATGCGTTCTACGGTTCCGACGGTGCGTCGGCCGTCGAGATCGCGCTCAAGATGAGCTTTCACTACTGGCGCAACCACGGCAAGGACACCAAGCGCGAGTTCGTTTGTCTCCAGGGCAGCTATCACGGTGAAACGATCGGCGCACTTGGCGTCACCGACGTCGCGATCTTCCGCGACGCGTACGACCCGCTGATCCAGCGCGCACATACGGTAGCGGCCCCCGATTCGCGCGACGAGACATCGATTCGCTCGAGCGTCGCCGCGATGGCAGAACTGCTCGCAGCGCGCGCCGATTCGATCGCGGCCGTGATCCTCGAGCCGCTCGTGCAATGCGCCGGCGGCATGGTCATGCATCCGCCCGCGTATCTCGCGGCCGTGCGCAAGCTGTGCGACATGCACAACATCCATCTGATCGCCGATGAGATCGCCGTGGGATGCGGTCGCACCGGTACGTTCTTCGCGTGCGAGCAAGCCGGTATCTGGCCCGATCTGCTGTGTTTGTCGAAAGGCATCACCGGCGGGTATCTGCCGCTGTCGGTCGTGCTGTCGAGCGATGCCATCTTCGAGGCGTTCTACGACGACGACACGGCGCGTGCGTTCCTGCACTCGCATTCGTACACGGGCAATCCGCTGGCCTGCCGCGCGGCGCTCGCAACGCTCGATCTCTTCGAGCGCGATGATGTGCTGAACGCGAATCGCGAAAAATCCGCGCGCCTTGCCAAGGCGCTCGAACCGCTTGCCAAACATCCGGCGGCGCGCAATTTGCGCCAGTGCGGAACGATCTTCGCCTTCGACGCCGCGATCACGCGTCCCGAATCCAGGAAGACGTTCTCACGCCGCTTTTTTGAAACCGCCTTGCGTCACGAAATGCTGCTGCGTCCGATCGGCACCACGGTGTACCTGATGCCGTCGTACGTGCTCAGCAACGAAGACATCGATCTGCTCGGATGGCGCACGCGCGCCATTTTCGAACACGTGATGGCACTCGATCTGTAGTTGAACATGCAATTGCTGGACGATTTGAATCAGCGCCTCGCGGACATCGATTCGCAAGGCCTGACACGGTGGCGCAGGGTGATCGACAACGGCTGCGCCGCCCATATGCGGGTCGACGGTCGCGAGATCGTCGGCTTCGCGAGCAACGACTATCTGGGCCTTGCCTCGCATCCGGCGCTGCGGGAAGCGCTCGCCGAAGGCGCCGCGAAATACGGGGCCGGCAGTGGCGGCTCTCATCTGCTCGGCGGCCACGGTGAAGCGCATGCGCTGCTCGAAGGCGAACTGGCCGCGTTCTGCGGCGGCTTCGTCGATGCGCCGCGTGCCCTCTACTTCTCGACGGGGTACATGGCGAACCTGGCCGTCATGTCGGCGATGTCGGGCCCGGGCGCGACGATCTACTCCGACAAGCTCAATCACGCGTCGCTGATCGACGGCATCCGGCTTTCTCGCGCCAACTTGCGCGTGTATCCGCATGCCGACGCTGACACGCTTGACGCGATGCTCGAAGCAGACAAGGCTTCGGCAAGCGAAATGCCCGGTGTGGCGACCCGGACGAGCGCAGCAGCAGACGCATCGAACGCGTCCCCCACGGCCGCCGCTGGTGCGGATACGGGCGCCGCCCCCATCAAGCTTATCGTCACCGACAGCGTGTTCAGCATGGACGGCGACATCGCTCCGCTTGCCCGGCTGCTCCAGATCGCCGAAAAGCACGGCGCCTGGCTCGTGGTCGACGACGCGCATGGCTTCGGCGTGCTCGGCCGCGACGGCCGCGGCGCCATCGAGGAAGCGGGCCTGCGTTCGGATCACCTGATCTATGTCGGCACGCTGGGTAAGGCGGCCGGTGTCGCCGGTGCGTTTGTCGTCGCCCATCCCAGCGTGATCGAATGGCTCGTGCAGCGCGCACGAACCTATATCTTCACGACCGCATCGCCGCCGGCCGTCGCGCACGCCGTGCGCGCGAGCCTCACGCTGATCCGCGGCGTCGAAGGTGAACAACGACGCGCGCATCTGCGTCATCTGATCTCGCGTACGCGCGCCATGCTCACGCGCACCCCGTGGCAGCCGGTCGATTCGGCCACCGCCGTCCAGCCCCTGATCATCGGATCGAACGAAGCGACGCTCGCGGTCGCCTCTGCCCTCGATGCCGAGGGGCTGTGGGTTCCGGCCATCCGCCCGCCGACCGTGCCGGCCGGCACGTCGCGGCTGCGCATTTCGCTCTCGGCGGATCATTCGGACGACGATCTCGACCGCCTCGAACGCGGCCTGAGAATTGCGGGAGGGCTTGCAGTGCCTGCCTCGGAGCATGCCGCGTGAGCGGCACGGAGCTTTGCGATGACTTCCTCTGAACTGACTGACTCCGGCCCTCGCGTGCGCCGCGCGCGGGGTGTCTTCGTGACGGGCACCGATACGGAAATCGGCAAGACCTTCGTATCGAGCGCGATCCTGCACGCACTGCGTGGCTTGGGTATCCGGCCCGCGGCGATGAAGCCGATCGCATCGGGTGCGGAGTGGCGCGACGACGCCTGGCACAACGACGATGTCGATGCGCTCGTCGAGGCGGCTGCCGTGCAGTTGCCGCCCGAGACCATGACACCGTATCTGTTCCCGACACCCGCGGCGCCCCATCTGGTCGCCGCGAGGGAGGGCGCCAGGCTCGATATCGGACGGATTGTTGCGTGTCACGACCAGGCGCAGCAGCGCGCCGAGTACGTGGTCGTCGAAGGCGTCGGCGGTTTTCGCGTGCCGCTCGACGACCGCTATGACACGGGCGATCTCGCCGTGGCGCTCGGCTTGCCCGTTGTGCTCGTGGTCGGCATGCGTCTCGGCTGCCTGAGCCATGCGTTGCTGACCGCTGAAGCGATTGTCGCGCGCGGCCTGACACTCGCAGGATGGGTCGCCAACCGCATCGACCCGAATTTCACGTTTGCCGACGAAAACATCGACACGCTGCGCCGCCGCTTCGCGTCGCCCGGCGTGACGAGCGGCGCCAGCGCGATCCCCTACCCGGTGCCGATGCTCGGCATCGTGCCGTTTCTCCAACCTGCGCAGCCGCGTATCGCGGCCGCCAGTCTCGATGTCGCACCGCTTATCGCGACATCCGATCGTGAAGGAAAAAACTGATGACCCTCGAAACCCAAACCGCCGCTGCAGTGACTCATGCAGGTGCCCATGCGGGCGCTGCGTCGGCGGTCGCAACCGGCGATGCGCGAGCAAACGACGCACGCTGGACCGTCGCCTCCGTCGTTGCGCTCTATGAGCTGCCGTTCAACGATCTGCTGTTCAAGGCGCAGCAAGCGCATCGCGAGCACTTCGATCCCAACCTCGTGCAGCTCTCGACACTGCTGTCGATCAAGACCGGCGGCTGCCCCGAAGATTGCGCGTACTGCCCGCAGTCTTCGCATTACGACACAGGCGTCGATGCCGACAAGCTGATGCCGCTCGACGACGTGCTCGACGCCGCTCGCAGCGCGAAAGCGCATGGCGCGACGCGGTTCTGCATGGGTGCGGCGTGGCGCAGCCCGAAGGATCATCATCTCGAACAGGTCGCCGATATGGTGCGCGGCGTGAAGGCACTCGGCCTCGAAACCTGCGTGACGCTCGGCATGCTGAAGTCGGAGCAGGCGCGCTCGCTCAAGGACGCGGGTCTCGATTACTACAACCACAACCTCGATACGTCGCCGGAGTTCTACGGCCAGATCATCAGCACGCGCACGTATCAGGACCGCCTCGACACGCTCGAGCACGTGCGGGATGCCGGCATCAACGTGTGCTGCGGCGGCATCGTCGGCATGGGCGAATCGCGCCGCGAACGCGCGGGGCTGATCGCCCAGCTCGCGAACCTCGACCCGTATCCTGAATCAGTGCCGATCAACAATCTCGTGCAAGTCGAAGGAACACCGCTCGCGGGTACGACGGCGATCGATCCGTTCGAATTCGTGCGCACGATCGCGGTGGCGCGCATCACAATGCCGAAGGCCATGGTCCGCCTGTCGGCCGGGCGTGAGCAGATGGATGAAGCGCTGCAGGCACTGTGCTTCGCCGCCGGCGCGAATTCGATTTTCTACGGGGAAAAGCTGCTGACGACAGGGAATCCGCAGGCAGAGGCCGACAAGAAATTGCTTGAACGCCTCGGCATGCGCTCGGAAGTCGGCGCGGCTTAAGCGCCCCGCAAAAAACGCAACGCCCCTTGGACCGACGATGACACGTCGGTCCAAGGGGCGTTTTTTTATTGCCTGACGACTCAATATCTTTGTCGTCTTCGATCGGGCATTCGCTTGATTCGATTCTATGGGCCGATTCGATTGATCGCCGTAAATCTGCGAAATCGAATCGGCTTCAAATCCGAATCAACAATAAATAAAGCGATTCGCGTCGAATGATTTTATTTATTTCTTCGCTTCGGCAATGATCTGATCGAACGAACCGCCATCGGCGAAGTGCGTCTGTTGCGCCTTCGCCCAGCCACCGAAGACCTGTTCGACCGTAAACGTCTTGATCGGCTTGAACTGATCCGCATGCTTGGCGAGCACTTGCGGGTCGCGCGGACGCAGATTGTGTTGCGCGATGATTTCCTGCCCTTCCGGCGAATACAGGAAGTCGAGATAGGCCTTCGCCTGTTTGCGCGTGCCGCGCTTGTCGACCACCTTGTCGACGATCGCGACAGGCGGCTCGGCCAGCAGGCTCGTCGACGGATAGACGGCTTCGAACTGGCCCTTGCCGACATCCTTGTTGATCAGTATCACCTCGTTTTCAAACGTCACAAGCACGTCGCCGATATCGCGCTGCGTGAACGTGGTCGTTGCGCCGCGACCGCCGGTATCGAGCACCGGCACGTTGCGGAACAGCTTCGTTTCGAAGTCGCGCGCCTTGGCGTCGTTGCCGCCATGCGCGAGCACATAGCCCCACGCGGCGAGGTAGCTGTAGCGTCCGTTGCCCGACGTCTTCGGGTTCGGAATCACGACCTGCACGCCCGGCTTGGTCAGATCGTCCCAGTCCTTGATCTGCTTCGGATTGCCCTTGCGCACGAGGAACACCATCGTCGTCGTGTACGGGCTGCTGTTGTCGGGGAACTTCGCTCGCCAGTCGGCCGGCACCAGGTTGCCGCGGTCGTGCAGCAGATCGATGTCATTGGACTGATTCATCGTGACGACGTCGGCCTGCAGGCCTTGCGAGACCGCCATCGCCTGCGCGCTCGACGCGCCGTGCGATTGCTTGACCTCGATCGATTCGCCGCTCGACTTCTTGTAGCTCGCGATAAACGCGGTATCGATGTCTTTGTAGAGTTCGCGCGTCACGTCATAAGAGACGTTGAGCAGCGTGGTGTCCGCGTGCGCCATGCCCGTCATGCCCGTCATGCCGACCGACATCGCGAATACCGCCATCGCCAGGGTGCGCCCGCTTCGCGCCCGAATCGCCATCATGCGTGTGCTCCGAATGTTTTTTGAGGAACTCGGGATTGTAGCGGAGGGTTCGGTGCCGGCTGCGTCGCGCTGGGCCTACAATCGAGGCTGTCGTTTTGCGGTCGATGGCCTTCGGTGGCATTCGATCGACGGCTCGCGCGCGCGTCTCCGATCGGGACCCCCGGGCCAACGCGCCGACATGGCACGGCACCGATCGTCGCGGTGCCATGGCGTCGCACCGTACATCGAGGAGACAGTTATGTTGCCGCGCAAGGTCAAGCTCGTTGAAGTGGGTCCGAGAGACGGCTTGCAGAATGAGAAGGCGTTCGTATCGACGGCCGTCAAGGTCGAGCTGGTCAACCGGCTTGCGGATGCCGGATTTCCGAACGTCGAATCCGCGTCGTTCGTGTCGCCCAAGTGGGTGCCGCAAATGGCCGACGGACTTGACGTCATGCGCGAGATCGCACGTCGTCCGGGCACCTTGTACTCGGCACTCACGCCGAATATGAAGGGTCTCGAAGCCGCGCTTGCGGCGCGTGCGGATGAGATCGTGATTTTCGGTGCGGCAAGCGAGATGTTCTCGCAGAAAAATATCAATTGCAGCATCGCCGAAAGCGTCGAACGGTTTCGCCCGGTCGCACGCGCGGCGAAGGACGCCGGCGTGCGCGTGCGCGGCGCGATCAGTTGTGCGCTCGGTTGCCCGTATCAAGGGGATGTGCCGGTGGCGTCGGTCGTCAGCGTCGCGCAGATGTTCGACGAACTCGGCTGCGACGAGATCGATATCGCCGACACGATCGGCGTGGGTACCGCCGGCCGCGTGCGTGCGGTGTTCGATGCGGTCACGCGCGTGATCGACCGGTCGCGCCTGTCGGGCCATTTCCACGATACCTACGGGCAGGCGCTCGCCAATATCCTCGCCTCGCTTGAAGCGGGAATCACCATTTTCCATGCATCGGTGGCAGGCCTCGGTGGCTGCCCGTATGCGAAGGGCGCGACAGGGAACGTCGCGACCGAGGATGTGCTGTATCTGCTCGACGGCCTCGGCATCGAGACCGGTGTCGAACTCGCCAAGGTCGTCGAAGCGGGCGATTTCATTTCGAATGCGCTCGGCCGCGCGAACGGCTCGCGCGCCGGCAAGGCCCTGCTCACCAAACAACGCGCGGCACGCGAAGCGGCCACGGCTTGAGCGCCCGGTCGGGTACGTGAATCGGGTGCGCGAATGGGGGCCGTGGATCGGCCGCGTGAATCGGGGCCGTGGATCGGGCCAGTGATTCGGTGAAGTAAGTCAGGGACACGAGTCGGTCCCCTCGTTGAGCCGAGGCATCAACGCAATAACCAGACGGAGCAACATGCAAGCAACACCTCAACACGAACTGCCCGACGCCGCTCGGCGCGTCGCCGAATTGCTCGAGACGCACGGATATACCAAGCCGATCGTGATGCTGCCTGAAACGGGCAAGACTTCAGCGGAAGCCGCCGCGGGACTCGGCTGCGAAGTCGCCCAGATCGCCAAGTCGATCATCTTCCGTCGCGTCACCGACAATGCGCCCGTGCTGGTCATTGCCAGCGGCGCGAATCGTGTCGATGAAGTGAAGGTCGCGGCGCATGTCGGACCGCTTGGCAAAGCCGATGCGCGCTTCGTCCGCGAGCAAACTGGCTATGCGATCGGCGGCGTCTGCCCGATTGGCCACGCAACCAAACCGGTCACCCTGATCGACCAGGATTTGCTTGCGCTCGAAAGCCTGTGGGCGGCGGCGGGTCACCCGCATGCCGTATTCAACCTGTCGCCTCAGGAATTGGTTTCGATGACAGGCGCGCCCGTCGTCGACGTCAAGCTGCAGGCCTAGGTTTTAAGGCGCATTCGATCGACGTTTCAGAAAGACCGCGAATTCAATATACGGCGCTGCATATTTTTTAATGCATGCAATCAAGCTCGCGAAGAAACGGCCGTTATAGCGTTAAGGGTTCAAGCATCGCGGCCAGCAGGGGGAACGGGTCGACGATAGGTAAAACATTGAATCGCGATGAGTCAAATCCACGCGTCAGCGAGACAGCGGGTGAAGCCATCGCGCTCGATTGAGGCACAGTGCCGGGTGCACGCGCGGGGGATTCGCGTGCATGACCGGATCCCGGGCGACAGGGGTGCCGATGATGGGCGTCGCAGTGGCACACAAGCAGGGACCGGTGCAGTAAAGGGAGTTCGGAGAGTCGAGGGCGTGTGTGAGACCCACGCGACCCTTTCCATTTGTATTGGTATCAGATGGTTCGAAGATCATGACAGCACACTCAAGTTTCGCACCCAGGCTGGTTCGCGCCGGGGAAGTCCTCCATCACACGTATCAACTCACGCCGAAGAATGTGCGCGAATTCGCGAACGCGGCCGAAGACCAGAATCCGCTTCACCATAATTCGATTTACGCGATCGATTCAGACTTTGGCGGTTTAATTGCTTCCGCCACGCAACTCGTGTCGCTGTTCATGGCCGTGCCGGCCACGCATTATTCGAAAACGCATCAGCCGCTCGGACTCGAATTCGACTTCAAATTGCGCAAAGCCGCGATGGCGACCGATGAACTGTCGTTTCGCTGGATCGTGACCGAAGCGGTATTCAAGGAATCGCTCGAAGGCGACATCGTGACGCTCGAAGGCACCGTCAAGAACAGCGAGGGCGAGACGCTCGTCAACGGCACCGCGAAACTGCTGGTCACCGAAAAGATCTGATCTGCCGCGAATGAATCACCCCAGACGTGCACGACGCGGACTCTCGCGCGTCGGCACGAAAGTGGGTGAATATCGGAACGGTTCGCAGTCCTGCGCAGCGAGAAAGGGGATACGGCCCCGAAGGCACGTATTCAAAAGAAAGCCGCTCGCACTGCTGCGAACGGCCTAATTGTGACGTGATCATCCGTCGTGATTGATGCTACGCCGCACCCTACCGGCAAGCATCGGGACTTTCCCTGAACCATCGATGCCGTGAGGCGTTTCAGCAAGCGCGCGTATCGAAGAACCGCGACATCTCGTCGAGCAGCGCATCCGGCGCATGCTCAGGAATGCACGGGGCGCACTCGAATGCACGACCCGATGTATCGCGCGCGACCTGACGCCAGCCGTCGAGCGGATGGATCGTCCAGGCTCCCCGACCGCCCCACAGTACCCTCACCGGGCACGCGATCTTCTCGCCCCGCTCCAGATTGCCGCGAGCCAGTTCCCGGTCCGCATGCTCCGCGTCGACGATATACGTGGGTGGCACGGCGCCGTTGGTCGCCGATGCATCGTCCGGGTCGGGTACGCCGTCGAGCTCCGACGGCAAGGTCGGCGCCGTGTCGAGCACCATCATCCGGTCGACACATCCGCCATGATCGAGCGCAAGGCGCTGAGCGACGCGCGCGCCGTCCAGATGCCCGCAAACCATGAATTGCGCATAGCCGAGCGCTTCCATCATCGCGACCTGTTCGGCCGCGATTTCGCGATGGCCAAACGGAGCCGTCTGGGTAGCGGCGGCGGCGAGCGGACTGCCATCCCGCTGTGCCGTACGCGTGGTGCCGCCTGGGTTCGCTGCGTCATGGCCCGTACCGGTGTCGCCCGACGTCGGACGCCCATCACGCAACGCGGCGAAATCGATGTCCGGCACGACGATCGCGTGCCGCTCGGCGAGCTGGCCTGCCACCGCGAGCCAGAGTCTCGGCGAATGCGCGCTGCCATGAAGCAGGAGAAGCGGCGGGCCGTCGCCGCCCTTGAACCCGCGGATCGAGGTGCCATTGGCAGTGAGCTCGAAGTCAGTGAAATCTTCGAAGCGCATAGCGGTCATCCCTGCAAAAGAAAAACGTCGGAAATCCGCCGTACGGCGAACGAACCCGCCTCGCATTACGCTTGCGCGCGTCGGATCGCCGTGCAAATTGAAGTGTGACGATTGTAGAAGCCGCGTGTGACGCGGTCAGCGCGCAAACGCGCTTTTTCGTAGAACCTGAGTACTCGTTCGAAAAATAGTCGGCAGCGCAAATGCGTTTCGGCCTCTACAATAGAACGATCGTTCGCAATTTCGAACGTCACAATCTGCTGTGCGCAGCAGGTGCGACTCCTTAAGGGCCATTGATGCCCCTTAAGGAGTCGCACCCGGTCATCACTGAGGAGACAGTACATGGCGCTTCCGTCCGTCCTGCAAAACCTGACGCTGCCGGTCATCGCGTCGCCGATGTTCATCGTCAGCTATCCCGAGCTGGTGCTCGCGCAGTGCAAGGCCGGCATCGTCGGTTCGTTTCCGGCACTGAATGCGCGTCCCGCGGAAATGCTCGATGAATGGCTGACGCAAATCGAAGAAGAGCTCGCGACGTTCAAGGCGGCCAACCCGGGCGCTACCATCGGACCCGTCGCGGTCAACCAGATCGTCCACGCGTCGAACGCGCGTCTCGAGCACGACATCAAAGTCTGTGTCGATCACAAGGTGCCGATTTTCATCACCTCGCTGCGTGCGCCGCCGCGCGAGATGATCGACGCCGTGCATGCGTACGGCGGCGTGGTGTTGCACGACGTCATCAACTTGCGTCATGCGCAAAAGTCGCTTGAAGCCGGCGTCGATGGCCTGATTCTCGTGGCGGCGGGCGCAGGCGGCCATGCCGGCATGCTGTCGCCGTTTGCGTTGGTCGGTGAAGTCCGGCGCATGTTCGATGGCCCCATCGTGCTGTCGGGGTCGATTGCGACGGGCGATGCCGTGCTCGCGGCGCAGGCAATGGGTGCCGACCTCGCGTACGTGGGCACGCGCTTTATCGCAACGCAGGAAGCGCATGCCACCGAGGTCTATAAGTCGGCCATCGTTGAAGCCGATGCGTCGGACATCGTGTACACGAATCTGTTCACAGGCGTGCACGGCAACTACATCAAGCAAAGCATCCTTAACGCAGGCCTCGATCCCGAGAATCTGCCGGTTTCGGATAAGTCGGCCATGAACTTCGGCGACGGCGGTGCGAAAGCCAAAGCGTGGAAGGATATCTGGGGCGCCGGACAGGGCGTCGGCCTGATGGACGATGTGCCGAGCGTGGCAGACCTGATCGCCAGAATGCGTTCGGAATACGAGGCGGCACGCACGCGAATCGGCGCACGCTAGCCAAATGGCCGCCAGCGGATCCGATCCATAGGGCGAAAAAAGAGGCGCGCTCCGTAACCGGTGCGCGCCTCTTTCTGTTTCCGTCCAACGACTCGTGCGGGTACGAGCCGGTTAATTCAGGCGGCTACAAGCCCATGCCGCTTGCAATGCAACGCGGCAACGGCGTCTTGCCTCAGCTTCAAGCCGATTAAAACCCGAACAACGCGGCCGAAAAAGTGAGCCGGGCGAGCACGATCAGCAGCACCTGGATGATGACGAACAGCACGAGCGGCGAGAGATCCATGCCGCCGATCAGCGGCATGGCGCGGCGAATCGGGTTCAGAAACGGCGCGGTCAGTTGCATCGCCACACCCATCGCCGGCGACCCCGGGTTCACCCACGAGAGCACGGCCAGCAGCAGCGTGGTCCAGAGCAGCAGTTGCAGCGCCCATTTGATGACGATCAACAGCGCGACGAGCAGCGCCTGCGGAAACAGTCCGAGCGGTGAAGCCCCGGTCGATCCGGCAAGCAGCACAAGATAGACAAGCGCGACCAGGTACGCGGCGACGATACTCGTCCAGTCGATATTGCGTACGTTCGGAATCGCCTTGCGCAGCGGCAGCACGAGCCAGTTGCTCAGCTGAAACACGGTATGCGAAATGGGATTGAACGGCGGCAGGCGCACTGCCAGCATCCAGGCGCGCAGCAACAGCACGGCGCCAAATAACGAGAACACGGTGTCGAGCAGAAAACTGGCTACGTCGCCGAACATTGAAGCTCCTCTTGTGGACTGATGCGTCTGCGGATTGTCGCATGACGCGCGCATCGCGCGGCACAAGCCCGTATCGGGACAACTGTGTCACGCGATGCACACTTTACGCATCGCCAGCCGGATTTCAACGCAAGCGCACCGGGCTGCGGCTCACCGGCGCGAATCAGACCGCGTCCTCGACGACGCGCCGTGCCGCCGTGTCCTTACGCCGCAGTGTGCTTCCGCCGTCGTGTCCTTTCGCTGTTGTGTCCGTTCGCCGTTGTGCAGCGGCACGTCAGAACATCGTTCGGATCCCGACGCCGTAGGTCTGCCCGACCGACTGGTCCGTGACCTTGTCATAGAGATAGGCTGCGTAGACATCGGTCTGCTTGGAGAGGTGGTAATCGTATCCAACGGCGAACGTGCTGCGGCTCTGGGTCGCCGCGCCGTTCGACTTCGAATACGCGTAGTCGGCGAGGATCGCGCCGCCGCCAAGCGGAATCGAGAAACCTCCCGACCCGGTGTTGACCTTGAGATCGCCGGTGTTGATCGAGTTGTTCACAAACATGTACTGCCCGTAGAGCTTCACCACGCCGAAGTCGTATGAAACACCGGCCTGAACGGCATTCTGTCCGGTCATACCGGGCGTCAGGTCGTCTGCGACGTTGTTGTATTTAGCGTCCTGATAGACGACGGTCGCACCGAACGGTCCCTGGTAGTAGCTCGCGCCCGCGCTCCACTTATGCGAGCCGAAGTCCGTCGAATTGCCGAACGAGAACATCGCATTGGCGGAAAAGCCGCCGAATGCGGGTGTCTGGTACTGCACGGCGTTGTTCCAGCCTGAATCGCCGACCAGCCCCTGCCCGTTCACGCCGATAAAGGTGTGCAAGACGATCGGCGAGAACGTGAACGAATCGACAAACGGATTGAAAATGATCGTCGACAGAAACGCTTCGGTCGTCAGCCGGCCGACGGTCACGGTACCCCAGCTTGGCGAGACGATGCCGACATACGAGTTACGCGCAAAGAAGGTGTCGCCCTGGAATCGCCCGGCCGCACCGGTATTCGCAAGGAAAAAGCCTTCGAGTGCAAACACGGCCTGCAGTCCGCCGCCGAGATCCTCGGTGCCTTTCATGCCCCAGTAGGACGTCGACATCGCACCGCTCTCCTCGACCCAGGCGCGATCCGCACCGGGCGCCTTCTGGCTGCCCACGAACATATCCACGAGCCCATACAACTGGACATCGCCGTCGGCATGCGCTGCCGTGCTGACAAAAGTGCACGCGCAGGCGGCGGCGATCAGGGCCCGTTTGAAGGTGCGATTCATTCTTCTTCCTCGTCGAAGTCGATCAATGATTAAAAAAGACCGGAGCCCGCACGACAAAAGCGCGCGGGCGACACATGCAAAAACTCGAAATGGGTGACCTGCGGGAGAGCCCAGCCGATGGCGCGCAGAGCGTCAGGCGCCAAACGTTTTGCAGATGCTCGACGAACATTTTCTGGAAAGAATTCCAGCGCCGTTATCAGCGGTATATCGAATTCGGAAGGTGCTGAATTAAAGGTGAGAAAAAGAGGGAACACCTGCGCGAATCCCTTATCCAGCATGGGATTTAACCGATATTGCGGTGCAATATAAAATCCGCAGCAGGGCGCTTGCGGCGTTGTTTTGACAGGCTTGACGCGACCTTTTTATCAGGCGGTCGAATGACACGAATCGGCCGCTTTCCGCACATCGAATAAAGTGCATAAGCACTTATCCGGCGCGGTAAATAACCGTGGCGGACGCTCAATACTCAAAACAGGGGATTCGGGCCAATTTGCGCCCGTGTATGGAGGGGTGTCGGTCGATCGCTAGTTCGACCGATAACCGCCGCGCATTTGAGGCGCGCGTGCCGGATCGCCGCCTCCCGTCGCGCGTGGCGTGGCGCGCTCGGCGTTGTACCGGCTCACATCACTGCGGATCGAATTCGACCGCATCGATGCATCTTCCGGCGCACGGGCAGCACCACGGAATTCCTCGCTGACGGGGCGAAATCCGCCGTTCGCATACGCGACCGTGCAAGCGCACGCGCTCGCAAAGACCAGCGAAACGAAGGCTAAGGTTCCTGACCGCAAGGACATGGTGAGTAGACTGCTTGACGCTTTATTGGGCGCAAAACCATTTCGCGCCGCTGTCCGGGTTAGCGGGTACTCGCTTTTCTTGCGTGAAATACCCGTGACCGTTGTCGTCAATTTAGGTATCTGCCCCCACCCTGTCGAGCCGAAAAATGTTAGGTACGAGGCGCGGATGTAACTACGTGTTACTGGTAAAAAATACTGCTGGATGAGGTACTTAAGTGAATTCCGAGGCGCCTTCCAGAGCCCTTTGGGCTCCGTGGGAGGGATCCGTGCGGAGCCCCCGCCGGGCGCTGTCCTCAGGTTGTCACATTCGGTGAAACAGCGAAGATCGGACGCGCTGCCAACGCAGGAAGGCGGCACCCGGTCGCACGGTCGACACGGTCTGTTCGCCCTTCGGACCGAAGGTATGCTCCACGCGTCGTCGTTGCCATCCAGACGTTGGCCCCCTCGGCGATCAACTTGGAGATCAGCGTGGCGATCAACTTGGCGACCCATCGGTGCCTCGCTCGTGACCCTCCCGCGCGTGTGCGCGTCAGAAATACCCTTCACGAATGAATTGACGCGTGGAATGAATTTGCGTGTTGAATAAGTCGCCCGCACAATGCCAGTTTCCGAATCTCCGCCGGACCGTCCATCATGTCGCGCCCACGCTTCCTTCCCGACAATTTCACGCTCGCCCTGATCACGACCGTCGTGATCGCGAGCCTGCTGCCCTGCCGCGGCCCGGCGGCCTCGGCGTTCGACGGCATCACCACGGTCGCGATCGCCCTGCTGTTCTTCCTGCACGGCGCGAAGCTCTCGCGTGAGGCCATCGTTGCGGGCGCCACGCACTGGCGGCTGCATCTGCTCGTGCTGGCGTCGACCTTCATCATGTTTCCGATCATCGGTCTGATTCTGCGCCCGGTGTTTGCGCCGCTCGTCACCCCCGAGCTCTATGCGGGCGTGCTGTTTCTCTGTGTGCTGCCGTCGACTGTCCAGTCGTCGATCGCCTTCACATCGATCGCCCGCGGCAACGTCTCGGCCGCCGTCTGCAGCGCATCGGCTTCGAGCTTTATCGGCATCTTCCTGACGCCGTTGCTCGCCAACGTCATCGTCAATACGCAATCGGCTGCGCATACGTCCGAGCTCGACTCGATCTTCAAGATCGTGTTGCAGTTGCTGGTGCCGTTTATCGCCGGGCACCTGTCGCGTCGCTGGATCGGGCAATGGATCGAACGCAACAAGGGTGTGCTCAAGTTTGTCGATCAGGGTTCGATTCTCCTGGTCGTGTACACAGCGTTCAGTGAGGCGGTTGTCGAAGGCCTTTGGCATCACGTGTCTCCGCTCGCGTTGCTGATGGTCGTCGTGCTGTCCTGCGTGTTGCTCGCCATTGCGCTGTTCATGACGAGCTTTACGGCGAAACGGCTCGGATTCAACCGCGCCGATCAGATCACCATCGTCTTCTGCGGCTCGAAGAAGAGCCTGGCCGCAGGGATTCCGATGGCGAAGGTCATCTTCTCGAGCAATGCCGTCGGTGCCGTCGTGTTGCCGCTCATGCTGTTCCACCAGATCCAGCTCATGACGTGCGCCGTGCTCGCGCAGCGCTGGGGCGCGCGCCAGCAAGAGGCGTCCGGCACGCTCGCATCGGGTTCGTCCCGCGCCTGAAGCGGCCGGCTGTGTAGCGTTGACTGATGTGTGCAAACTTTGCGGATCGCCGCCGGACATCCGGCCCACACCCGCGAAATTGCCCCGCCGTCGGGGTCTGGCATGAGGATTGCCGTCATAGCGTGAAATCTGACTATTGCGACGGCGCTCTTCGCGCGTCGCGCGCCCACGACAGGACTCCGCCGGATGGACGCTTTGAAGCACTCAGACAACGCCGTAGACGGCACACCCGAATCAGTCTGGCAGGCATGGGGCGGTTTTGACGCGCTGCCGGAATTGCGCCCCGATGCGCTGGTTCCATTGCACGGCAAGGCCGTGTTCGTGGCGCCCCACCCCGACGACGAAGTCCTCGGCATGGGCGGCCTCATGGTTCATCTTGCACGACTGCAGCGAAAACTGGCCCTGGTCGCGGTCACCGACGGCGACGCGAGTCATCCGGGCTCGCCGGCCTGGACGCCCGAGCGCCTGCGCGCCGAACGGCCGATCGAGACACGTGAAGCGCTGCAGCGCCTGCGCGCATTCAATGTCGAGGTGTCGAGGCTGCGTGTCGCGGACGGCAAGGTCCGCCAGTCGGAGCACATGCTGCGCGACCACATCGCCAGGCATCTTGGCGCTGACGATGTCGTGATCACGACGTGGCGGTTCGACGGTCACCCCGATCACGAGGCGACGGGCCGCGCCGCCGCGGCGGCCTGTGTTCAATCCGGCGCGACGCTCGTTGAAGTGCCGGTCTGGGCCTGGCACTGGTCGTCGCCGGGCGACACGCGCCTGCCCTGGGGGCGCGCGCGTCGGCTGACTCTGGATTCGAACACGCATGCGCGCAAGCGCCATGCGGTCGAAGCGTTTTCCAGCCAGCTCGAAGAGGATGCTTCAACCGGCCACAAGGCCGTCCTGAGCCAGGGCGCACTCGCGCACTGGCTGCGCCCCTTCGAGGTCTATCTCGTCTAAGCGTTCAGGCAGGTTGGCGGAACAGCTTGATCAGCTCCGGGTCGCACGACGCTCGCAATCGACCGTCGGGCAGGCGTGCGACAACGACTTCGCCCAGCTCGGGCGTCGTGATGACCACTTCATCACGCACGGCCAGCAGCTCGGTGAGACGGCGCTCACCCGCAATGATTTCAACCCCTTCGGTGGTTTCCCGAATCACGATCTCGGCTGTCATGTTCCTTCCCCTCACTTCCGCGCACTACCGGTGACTTCACCCTGAACCCGTCTGGCGGCGCTTTGTCGAGATGCTTTCATTGCGTCGGCCAGATGACTGCGTAACGGCACTTTTCGGAAAAATCTTTAGGGCTGCGGAAAATCATTCGAGGATCCGGCAATTCGTGCCGGCAACTCGTACCAGGAAAGGCTTAAACAGCTGATTCGAAAAAGAAAAACCCCCTTCAATCGAAGGGGGTTTTCAGGATTCAAATCCGCAATATGGTCGCGCTGTTTTTCGCGTTAACCCGATTTGCAGAGGGGCGATTTCAGCCCCCGGGTTTCAATCCGGCATCACGGTCTGCGTGACGGTCTCGAACAAGTAATTGCGGATCGTCGAGCGGCTTTCCTGCGGCATCGATACGAATTCGAGACCGTAGCGCGTGACACCGTCATCTTCGCGCTTGTTGCGGATCACCGTGGTCAGCGCTACCGGGCGGTCCCAGCCACCCGTGTGCAGCTTGAACGACATCTTGATGCGCTCGCCGACTTCAAACACGTTCGACGTCGATGTCGCGCCCGCGCCGATCAGGCTGATGTCCGACAGGCGTGCCTCATGCAGCTGCGGCTGCAGACCGTTGGTCAGCATCTTGGCCGTCACGTCGGCCTCGACGCGCACATGCTGACGCACCGGGATCTCGCGCACATGCGTGGGGTAATGCAGGTGAAGGTATTCGAAAGGTTCGACGCACACCTTCCGCACATAGGTCCGGAATTCGTAAATATGGCGGCCCGAAAACATCTTTGCGTTGAGTTCCTGGCCTTCGTGCAATGCGTCGACGGGGAAGCCCGTCAGCGGCGTCACCATGATGCTGACGTCCTTCATCACGCCGATATAGGCCACGCGGAACGGCGCGTTGGTCACATCGCTGTCGGTGATCGCCGACAACTGGAATGCTTCGACGCCCTTGCGCAGCGACGGGAACGGCACATCGTCACGATCGGAACGGGCCGAGGCTTCTTCCTCTTCGTGCTCGGCGATCACACGCTGCACATTCGGCTTGATGGCCACGAACGGACCGGTCTTCGGACGCGCGAGACCTTCTTCGCGGTACGCACCGATCTCACGTACCTTCGTGAGCAGCTCGACGCTATTGATGATCTGACCGCGCTGCAGCAACAGTCGGTTCGTTTCCGTGTAAATCGCGTATTCGAGTGGCTTACCGAGCTGAATGTCGGCCTTTGCCAGCTTAATCAACGGCATAAATCCTGCCCCGGTGGTCGTGCCTTTTATGAGAAGCGTCAAGTATAAGCGGGCGCGGTCTTCAGGAACAATTGATGACTTGGCGCGAAGTGCGCGTACAACGGCAGGATCGCACCACCCATCGCCCGCGCATCGGCGCCCGCGCGTCCTTGCAGCAGCGCCGGGCGCGCGATCCCTTCCCAGCGTTGGGCATCGAGCGCCTCCGACGTCGCCGCAATCAGCGCCGCGATCAGATCACGATGCAATGACCCGTCGATGACAATCGCATCGAGGTCGAGCAAGGCCGCCGAGGTCGCGAGCGTCGACGCGAGCGACTGCGCAGCATCGGCGATCCAGGCCTGAGTGACCGGACGCAACGCGTCGGACAGCGCGCGTTCATCATGCGCGGCGGCGGCCGGCACCCCTTGCTTGCGCACCGCCTGCTCGAGCACGAGGCCCGACGCTCGATGCAGCAACTGAGTCGCGGTATCGAGCGGCACCGAGCCGATCGCGCCCGCGTTGCCGTTAGGACCGTGGTGGAGCCGGCCGTCGATCACGAGCCCGCCGCCGATAAATGTGCCGATAAAGACATAGAGAAAGTTGTGCACGCGCTGGCCGTGCCCGGTGACGAGCTCGGCTGCGCACGCCGCGGTCGTGTCCTTGGCGAACTCGATCGGCAAACGGGTCATGTCCTGCACGCGTTCGCGGATGTCGAGATTGCGCCATGCATCGAGCACCTGCACGGGTGCGCCGATCAGATCGCGCCATCCGCCCATCCAGAGTGGCGCGGCGACACCGATGCCGACGATGCGCGACGCATGCTCGCCGAGCGTCGATTCGACGAGTTCGAGCTTGCGCCGCATCGCCGGAAAGATGATCTCCGGGTCGGGGTAGTCGTATTCGACGATCTCCCGGCACCGGACGCGGCCAGTGAAATCGAGCGCCAGGACATCGAGACTGCGGCGGCCGACCTTGACGCCGAGCGTGAACGCACCGTCGGGATTGAGCGCAATCGGCACGGAGGGCTGGCCGATACGTCCACGCAGGCGCTCCTGCTTAACCACAAGATCATCGGTCAGCAGCGCGTTGATGATCACCGAGACCGCCTGCATCGACAGGCGCGTGACGCGAGCAAGTTCAGCCTTGGGTAACGGGCCATGCAGCCGGATCGCCTGCAGCACGATACGCTCGTTGAACTGGCGCATGCCCACATGGTTCGAGCCGACCGTTCCCGCAAGCGGCGCGACGCTTGCGCGCTTCGTATGGCGGGCCGGGTCGTCCGCTTCACGCGCGGACGGCGGCGTGACCTCGTCGTCGGCCGACACGTGCTCATCCGCTTTGCGCTTGCTCATACGACTGGACCCTGGAAACAATCGAAAGACGTTCGCGAGACAGCGACGAACGCCATGGCGGCTGTGCCCACACCGCGGACTTCACACCGAGCGCGCAACAGCCTTGTCGCCGCTGCACGCTCGTTGCAACCACCTCACTGCGACCGCCCTACTGCAACGTGGCGGCCCCGGTCATCACGGCGACGGCGTGGTTCATATCAATGTCACGCTTGTTGACGAGCGCGACCCGGCGGCCGAGACGCTGGATATGAATCCGGTCGGCGATCTCGAACACGTGGGGCATATTGTGACTGATCAGAATCACGGGCAGCCCTTTGTCCCGGACCCGGCTGATCAGTTCGAGCACCATGTTCGATTCCTTGACGCCGAGTGCGGCGGTCGGCTCGTCCATGATGACAACATGTCGTGCGAAGGCCGCCGACCGCGCAACGGCCACACCCTGACGCTGACCGCCGGAGAGTGTCTCGACGGCCTGCTTCATCGACCGGATGCCGATCTTGAGGCTCGCCATATGCGCATTCGCCTCGGCGAGCATGCGTCGCTTGTCGAGCAGGCGCAGCTTCTGTCCAAAGAAGCCCGGCTTGTAGAGCTCGCGCCCGAGGAACAGGTTTTCGGTGATCGTCATCGCCGGGGCGACCGCGAGATCCTGATACACGGTTTCGATGCCCTGGGCACGCGCATCGAGTGGGCCGCGAAAACTCACCGGCTTGCCGTCGAGATACATCTCGCCCTCGTCGGGACGCACGGCTCCCGAGAGCACCTTGATCAACGACGATTTGCCCGCGCCGTTATCGCCGATCACGGCGAGGATTTCCCCGGGCAGCAACTCGAAGTCGGCGCCGTCGAGCGCGGTCACGTGGCCATAGCGCTTCACGAGGCCGGATGCGGCGAGCACGGGTGCAAGCCCGCTTTGCGAGGCCGTGGCGGAACCGCCGCGCAGCGGATTGGCCATCGGCTGGGCCGCAGGAGAGTTCGATTGAACGGTAGACATGGTGGACTCCTCTACGTAGCCGCTCAGCGGTGCGAGATCTTGTCGGCCGACACGGCCAGAATCACGAGAATCCCCGTCACGAGGACCTGATAGACAGACGACACGCCGATCAGCGTGAGGCCATTGCGGAACACGCCGACGATCAGCACGCCGAGCAGCGTGCCCATCATCGTGCCGCGTCCACCGAACAGGCTCGTTCCGCCGAGCACGACGGCCGTGATGCTGTCGAGGTTTTCGGTCTGGCCCGACTGCGGGTCACCCACACCGGTGCGAGCGACCGCCAGCAATGCGGCGATGCCGTAGCTGAGGCCGGCAAGCGTATAGATGGTGATCAGGATCCGCTGCGTCGGCAGCCCCATCAGTCGCACCGCTTCGGCGTTGTTGCCGATCGCGTAGACGTGACGTCCGGGCGCGGTCTCGCGCAGCACGAACCACGTGAGCAGATACAGCAGCAGCATGAGCACCGTGCCAAACGTCACCGTGCCGGCGCCGATACCGAACGTGTTGCCGAAGAAGGTCAGCGGCGCGGGCAGGTTCGAAATGCTCTCGGCGTTCGAGTAGATCTGCGTGATCGCGAACGCGATATTGAGCGTGCCGAGTGTCACGATGAAAGCGGGCAGCTTCACGCGGGTGACAAGCAGGCCGTTGATCAGGCCGAACAGCGTGCACACGGCAACGCCGAGCAGGATCGAGATAAACGGGTTGATGCCGTTCGCCACGGCGACCTTGCTCATCACCACTGAGCCGAGCGCCATCACCATGCCGCACGACAAGTCGATGCCTGCAGTCAGCACGATCAGCGTCTGACCGATCGCGATGATGCCGACGACCATCGATTGCTGAAGAATCAGCGACAGGTTCTGCACCGACAGAAAGCGCGGCGTCTGCGAGATAAAGAAGATGCACGCAAGCACGAGCGCGACCAGCGGCCCGAGCAAGGTGAGCGGCGGCAGATGGTCGGAGAGCTTCGCCTTGGGCTTGGCGATCGGAGAGGCGGGTGTGGCGTTCATCATGTGCTCCTGTATGAGACTGAGCGTCGGCCTGGCGGCAAACGCGCCGCGCTTCGACGTGCGCGGCGCGGCCGCGGGCAAAGCCGCCGCGACTACTGAGGCGCCCCTCGACCGGGGCGCCGATCCTGCGGAATGGTGCGGGTCGCCGCAGACGCCGGGGCGTCACGCCCCGGCATCACACCGGCACCCGTTCACGCGCGAGGCGCGTGGATCGCTTGCGTCAGACGATGGGCTTTACTTCGTGCCCCAGCATTCGTCGAGGCCGAACTTCGTGTCCTTGCTCGCGACGCCGTTTTGCGGCTGGTCGGTGATCAGCGTGACGCCGGTATCCGTGTAGCCACTCGGCTTCTTACCCGTCTTCGCGTAGTCCACGCCGGCCTGCACGCCGAGCGCCGCCATCTTGAGCGGGTACTGCTGCGAGGTTGCGGCGATCTCGCCTGCCTTGACGTTGCGCACGCCTTCGCAGCCGCCGTCGATCGACACGAGCAGCACGTCCTTCTTGCCCGCCGACTGGATTGCGCGATACGCGCCCGCGGCTGCCGGTTCGTTGATCGTGTAGACGACGTTGATATCGGGGTTCTTCTGCAGGCAGTTTTCCATCGCGGTCTGGCCCTTGGCCTGATCGCCGCGCGTGTCCTGGCTGCACACGATGCTCGGGTCGCCTTCCTTGACGCCGAAGCCCTTGAGGAAGCCGTTGTGACGCAGCACGCCCACGCTGATGCCCGGGGCAAGGTCGAGCGTCGCGATCTTCGCGGGCTTGCCGTTCATCTTGGCTTTCGCGTATTCGCCGATCAGCTCGCCAGCCTTGAAGTTGTCCGTCGCAAACAGCGCGTCGGTCGCTTCCTTCGGTTCGGTCGGCGTGTCGAGTGCAATCACGAGCACGCCTGCGTCGCGTGCCTTCTTGATGCTCGGCACGATGGCCTTCGTATCGCTCGGCGTGATCAGGATGGCCTTCGCGCCTGCGCCCACCATGTTTTCGATCGCGGTGACCTGCGTCGCGTTGTCGCCGTCGTAGCGGCCCGCGGCCGTCAGCAGCTTCGCACCCGATTTGTCGGCAGCTTCTTGCGCGCCTTGTTTCATCTTGACGAAGAAGGGGTTCGTATCGGTCTTCGTGATAAGACCGACGATCGGCTGGTCAGCCATGGCGACCACGCTGGCCGTCATCGCCAGGGCAAACAGGGTGCGTTTCAACGTCTTCATCGTGTCTTCCTCCGTTTTTTTTCAGACCGGGGTCGCCGGTCACGTGACATGCGCACCGCCGCGTTTTCGCGGCCTGGCGTCGCATCGTTGGGCACTTCTGGGACTTCAACCCGGCCTCGCTGCAAGTCGCTGTTTAGCTGCCAGTCGGACCACTTCGCGAGCACTAAATCAATCTCTGTGAGTTAGTAAAGCCGTTGCGTGTCGACACGTCAAGAAACAAAGCTCAAAAGGCGGGTAAACGAGAGGAGCTGAATGCCGCAAAAGCCCGCTGCAAGCGCTATCAAGGGGTTGGGAGGGGGTTGCATGGGTGGGTATTGAGAATGCGCGCGGCGAACCCGCGCACATTGGGCTCTCAGATTGAGGAGCGGCCGTCCGATGCACGTTCAGGCATACGGGCAGCGCGTAGCGACAGTCGCGCGCGCTAAACACCCGCTAAACACCCGTAGCGCACCGACTGGCAGAAAACTTGGAATCAATGTCATTGATGCCAGCGCCGGGGCTGCCTATCATTCGAGGTCCAGTCCTGTCTTCAAGGTCCGCGCATATGGACACCACCGCCCAGCCCCACCGCATCGTGCTTGTCGCTTTCGACAATGCCCAGATGCTCGACGTCACGGGTCCGATGGACGCGTTCTCCGAAGCCAATACGGCGTGTGAGGCGAACGGCCGCCCGCCTGCCTACGCGATCACCTTCGCGGGTCCGCGCGTTGGCCCCGTATCGACCTCGTCCGGGCTCGAACTCAATGCGCGCACGAGTTTCTACGACGAGACGCTGGCGCCCGACACGCTGGTTGTCTGCGGCGGGCGCGGAGCACGGCTGTCCGCCGATGACGCCGATGCCGTCGCGGCTATCGCCAGGCTCGCGAACAAAGCCTCGCGCGTCGTCTCGATCTGCACGGGTGCGTTCGTGCTCGCGGCAGGCGGCCTGCTGGACGGCCGTCGCATCACGACGCACTGGAAGTATTGCGACGTGATCGCCCGGCGTTTTCCGCGTATCGATGTCGATGCGGACGCCATCTTCATTCACGACGGGAAGTTCTATACGTCGGCCGGTGTTACCGCCGGCATCGACGTGGCCCTGGCCCTGATCGAACACGATCTGGGTCGCCCAGTCGCACTGGAGGTCGCGAGAGAACTCGTCGTGTTCCTGAGACGCCCGGGCGGCCAGTCGCAGTTCAGCGCGCATATGGCCGCCGATGTGCGGGCGGCCGACCCCGACCGGTTCGCCGAACTCACACGCTGGATGAGTGAGCATCTCGCCGACGACCTGTCGGTCGAGCGCCTGGCCGCGCGCGTGTCGATGAGTCCGCGCAACTTTGCGCGCCGCTTCGCGGAGGCGCTCGGCACACCGCCGGGCAAATTCGTACAGGCGCTGCGGATCGACGCGGCACGTCGCCTGCTGACCGATGGCGACGTGCCCTTGTCGACCATCGCGCGCAAGTGCGGTTTCAATTCGCTCGAAACCATGCGCCTCTCGTTCCAGCGCCACCTCAAAGTCGCGCCACAGGATTTCCGTGCGCGTTTTCAGTCGCGCTCAAGCGTCGCTCAGACGGCCGATTCAGTGTGTGCGTAGCGTGTGTGCGTAGCGCGTGAGCAGATCCCCGCTGAATCGGTCAGGGTTGGAAGCAGGGCTCAAAGGGAGTGCATCATTCCCGGCAGAACGCCGTCTGTCGCCTCGTCCGGATTTCGGCTATTTACAGTGCCTTTACACCCGCTCGCTGAAGTTTTCCTGCGTCGATATCCGCCCTGGCCTACCTTTGGAAGGTCCGTGCGCGCCACGTTACGCGCACGACGAGCGTGACTGTCACGGTGAGTCCGCGTCGCTTGCACGACACCCACTCGCCATGAAGCAAGCCTGTACGCAACGCGGTAACGTATGCCCGGCGCATTCGAGTGCGTCGTCACTGGCATCGAAGCCCCGAACGGCGTTAGGCTTGAGGCTGCGCTTCCCATGAGGCCGCCCGATCGATTGCGATCAGGCCGCCCGATGACGTGGGTTTTCAGGAAAAGAGCAACGATGATGAGCAAAATGCTCGCGAGTACGGTGACATCGGTCTTCACGGCCGCACGTCCCGCTTTGCTTGAGTCGCACGGCTACTTGAACAGTCCGGCGGCCAATTCGAACATGAGTCCTTCGACAACGATCAGTCGCGCAGTCACCGCCGCGATCGCGGCCGGCGCTGCGGCGCAGCCCGGGTTGCGGCAGCAAGTGCGAGAGAGCACGGTTCGTGACACTCCGCCGCTGACTTCCCCCGTTCAGCCCGCCGTTCGACCCGCTGCCCGGCTTCACGCCGTTAAAGTCATCACCGCGCCTCGCGTGCGGCTCGACGTCACCCTGCCCCTTGCACCTCGCGAAGCGGCCGACACCAAACTCCATACCCTGATGCAGAGCGGCCTGGGCGCCTATGTCGCCGACATTCAGGTGACCCCACGCAAAATCGTCGTCGAGCTCAACCTCGCGCACGACGATGTCGACTTCGCATTCCACACGCTGATTTCAAAACTCTCAGAAGCGATCATCGGCCCGGTCTGCACGCGGGTTCCACGCCCCTAGTCGCCGCACATCGCGGATGTCACTCGTTGTCACGCCTTCAGCTCTGGCTGCGCGGCGTGTCCGGGCTGAACCGGCACCCGAGCCTGTACCGCGAGCCCGGGTGCACGAAGCGCGCAAACGTGACGGCCACACCGCTGCTCCACGTGCGTCGGACCAGCGTCAGGCAAGGTGCCTCGGGGCCGATTTCAAGCCATTGCGCTTCGGTTCGCGTCGGCAATCCGGCATCGACGATATGTTCGATCTCGTGGGCGGGCACGATGCTCATCAGATACTCCGACGGGCGAGTCCGCGTGAAGTCCTGATCGATGAATTCCGGCACCACGGCAGGGTTCACATAGCGATCCTCGAGCTGGACCGGCAAACCGTTCTCGCGATGGACACAGATGATGCGATAGACCGACGCGCCGGGCTCCAGCCCGAGCGCCGTCGATACGTGCGCAGGCGCAGCCTCTCGCGCCAGCATCACGTGAGTGCAGCTGTATTCGTGTCCGCGCGAACGAACCTCGTCGCCGATATCGGCAATCATCAGCAGCGTGGACTGGGGCTTGGCCTGCGCGACGAATGTGCCCACGCCCGACAAGCGGGTCAGCAAGCCTTCGTCGGCCAACTCGCGCAACGCACGATTGATCGTCATGCGCGACACACCGAGCGTGTCGACAAGACTCAGTTCCGACGGGATCCGATCGCCCGCGCGCCACGTTCCCGACTGGATCGTCGAGCGGATGTATTCCTTCACGCGCGCATATCGAGCCAAAGGCTCCGCATGCCGCGAGGCCGGCGCCGAGTGATTCGTGCGCAATGCCGCGCTTCTCATGAGCGTGGGCCGGCGCCCGCGTTGCCGACCATCGTCGAATCTGCGCTTTCGGCTGCCGGCGGCGTGCGGTGTTCGACAACAGCCGCATTGCCCGGCGCACCGTCGGCCGACCGCGTCCAGAACGCATTGCGGTCGAAGTAGTTCTGCAGGAACTGTCGCAAGCGCGGATGCTGCGCGTCGTGAAAGACGTGCTGCGGAGAACCCTGCACTGCGATGCGCCCCTCGTCGATAAAGACCACCTTGTCCGCGACCTGTGCCGCAAAGCCCATCTCGTGCGTGACGACCGCCATCGTCATGCCGTCGCGTGCGAGTTGCTTCATGACCTGGAGCACTTCGCCGACGAGCTCGGGATCGAGCGCCGACGTCGGTTCGTCGAACAACATGATGTGCGGCTCCATTGCGAGCGCACGCGCGATCGCGACGCGTTGTTGCTGTCCACCCGAGAGTTTCGCGGGATGCGCATCCGCCCGCGCCGCGAGGCCCACGCGATCGAGCATTGCGAGCGCGACCCGGCGAGCTTCGTCGCGACCCATGCCTCGCACGCGCTGCAGCGCTTCCATCACGTTGCCCGCCGCCGTCATATGCGGCCAGAGATTGAATTGCTGGAACACCATGCCGACGTTGCGCCGAACATGATTGATCTGTGTGTGCGACGCTTTCACACGCTTGCCGTTGCGCGTCGTGTAGCCGAGCAACGCGCCCTCGATCAGCACATCGCCCGCGTCGTACTCCTCGAGAAAGGCAAGACAACGCAACAGCGTGCTCTTGCCTGAGCCCGATGGGCCAATAATGCAGACGACTTCCGATTTCGCGATGTCGAGATCGATGCCGCGCAGGACCTCGACGTCGCCATAATGCTTGCGCAACGCGCTGACCTGGATCAGTGGCTCGACGCGCCCCGTCATCGTTGTTCCGGCCGATCCAGGAACGCTCGACGCATGACTCGCAACCCATGGCGCCGGCGAAGGCGCAGTGGGCCCGTCGCGCTCCGCCGCGGGTTCATCCGCCCGCATCCCTCGTTGTATGGCGTTCATCCTGTGTCCTCGGCGGCGATTTATCGCAACGCAAAACGCGCAAGCCTGCGCTCGGCCCATGTTCCCGTTCGCGACGTCAGCTCGACGAGCGCGAGATAGCAGACGCACAGCACGAGCAAGGTCTCGACGAATGCGAATGACTCGGTGCCGATGCCGGTCAGCACGAAGGTCAGCTCCGGCACGGTGACAATCGACAGCACCGCTGTCTCCTTGCTGAGCACGATGATCAGGTTGGTCAGGGCCGGCACGATGATCACGAGCATTTGTGGCAGCTGGATCCGCGTCACGGCCTGCCAGCGCGACAGACCCAGGCACTCGGCGGCCTCGAGGTGCCCCTTCGGCACCGACTGGAATCCTGCGCGAAACACTTCGGCGAAATACGCGCTGCCATACAGGCCCAGACCGAGCACGCCCGCGGTCATCGGCTCGAGCGTAAGCCCGAAATTCGGGCCGCCGTAATACAGCAGGAAGAGCTGGATCAGAAACGGTGTGCCGCGAAACAGCTCGATATACGCACGCAGCACGCCGCGCACGCCCTTGCCGGCGAACAACTGAATCACCGCGATAACAAAGCCGAGCAGCAAGCCGATCGATACACCGGCCGCCCACGTGCCGAGCGTCAACAGCAGCCCGTGCCCGATCTCCGGCAGATTGTGGGTGATCACACCCGGATCGAAACTCGCCATATCCGTTCCTTCACTCCGTGCGCGATGCCGCGCGGAGGCGTGCGGTGCTGAATCCGGGCGTCGCCTCCGCCCGCCTCTGCTGCCCCGTGCTCATGTGGCCCACCCTCATGTGGCCCACCCTCATGTGGCCCACCCTCATGTGCCCCGCCCTCATGTGCCCCGCCCTACTGTGCAGCGCCTCATGTGTCCCACCTCATGCGACACGCAGCCGATGCTCGGCATAGTGCGCGGCGAGCGACAGCGCGCCGTTGATCACGAAGTAGATCAATGCAGCCGCGAGGTACGCCTCGAGCGGCCGATACGTGCTCGCCGCAATGTTCTGCGACGTGCGCGTCAGCTCCGCGACCCCGACGACCGACACGAGCGACGACGCCTTGAGCAACAACACCATTTCGTTGCCCAGTGCAGGCAGGGTCAAGCGGAATGCCTGCGGGACCTGAATGCGCCACAGCATGTTGAAGCGCGACAGCCCGAGCAGGCGCGCTGCCTCAACCTGTCCATGCGGAATCCCGAGGAAGCCTCCCCGCAGGATTTCGGCGACATACGCCGCCGAACACAGCGCGCAGGTGCTGATCGCTGCGACGAGCGGCGGTACGTTGATTCCGACAAACGGCAGCAGGTAGTAGACGAGCAGAAGCTGGACGAGCAGCGGAACGCCACGAAAGAAAAAGACGTAGGCGCCGCCGAGCGCCCGCGCGAAGGCATCGTGCGAAAGCCGCGCCGCGCAGACGGCGACCGCGACAAAGAACCCGATAAAGAGGCCCGCCAGCGAAATGCCGATCGTGGCGAGCGCGGCCTTGAACAGCAGCGGGAAGCCTTGAAGAAATACGCTCAGGTTGAACATGATGCTCGCGCCAGAGAATGCACTGCGTCACACACGAAATACGCGATTCACGCGCGACGCAGCTTGTTGCACATCAGTACGCACGTCCGTACGCACATCAGCACGCACGTCAGTAGTTGAGCACGGGCTCCGTTGTCGGCACATCCATCGCCGTGCCAAACCACTTCTTCTGGAGCGCCGCGAGACGGCCATCCTTGTTGAGCTTGACGAGCGCCGCGTTGAACGCATCGAGCAAGGGCTTGCTGTCCGCGTCCTTGCGCATGCAGTAAGCGAAATACACCTTCGCGCCGAACGCAGGCTGCACAACCGCGAACGTGTCGGGCCGTTGCTTCGCGACATACGCGATATTGGTCAGCGAATTCGCGACGGCCGAAATACGACCGGCGGCCAGGTCGGCGTAGGCCTGATTGTTGTCGACGTATTCGCGCACTTCCGGCGGCTTGGGCAAGGTGGCGATATACGTCTTGAGCTGCTCGAGCTGCGCGGAGCTCTTGCCGGCGCCGACGACCTTGCCGGAGATATCGCCCGACATCTTGATGCTCGTGTCGTTCGACCGCTTGAGCAGCGCATCGGTCGCATCGGCGATCGGTAGCGAGAAGGCATAGCGTTCCGCGCGCGCCTTGGTCATCGTCAGCGGGCCGCCGACCATGTCGAACTTGCCCGCTTCGAGACCCGGCAACACGCTGGGCCAGGGCAGATCGATAAAGCGCACCTTGACGCCGAGTTCCTTGCCGACCTCGGCAAACAGGTCTTTGTTGAAGCCGGCCTGTTGGCCGTTCTCGAGGAAGTCGAACGGCGCGAACTGCATCTCCGTGCCGACCACGAGCTCGCCCGCCTGCTTGACCTTCGCGAGCTGGTCTTCGGCATGCGCGCCGAGACTCACCGCACTCGCCGCGCACAAGGCCAGCGTCATGAAACTGCGCTTCCAGCCTGCCAGAATCTTCATAAAAGATCTCCGAGTAAACCAGGGGTAAGACAGCGTGCGGGCCCCGACAAGCGTCGCTGCGATTCGGGTTGCGTTTCGATCTGCAATTCGATTCACAACTCGATTCACGATTGGCGCCGCGTGAGCGTGTCACGTAGCGCGGATAAGCGACGGGGATACGATGCGGGGCAGTATATACCGCGATATTCGGCCGAAAAAAATAACGGTTCGCACGCTGATCGAACATGCGATGCCTGCGCAACGAACCGACAACGAACGTGTCTCGAGCTTCGGGCTTGCAGGCGCTGTTCTGCAGACCCAACGCCTGTCGTGGGCGTATGGTGCGCCGAGTTTCGTGTCGCATCGCCCCGGGAATCAGCCAGTTGCGTGCGCAGTTTTCGCGGTATATACAGCGGTAGGTGCGCGTTGCCTGGACGCCTGAAAGCGTGTCGAAGGCCACCCGCCTTTCGTCGGGAATCCTTTCGTCGGGAATCCATATCGCCGAGGAGCGCTCATGTCGTCGTCCAGTCGTATTCCGATTATCGATTTCTCCGGCATGCGCAGCACCGATACGCACGCGCCCGACCCGGTCACGCTCGCGCGAGTGGGCCGCGAGATCCACGACGCGTGCACGCAGATCGGTTTCTTCTATCTGGCGAACCACGGCGTGCCGCAGGCCGTCATCGACCGGGCCGAGCAGGCCGCACGCTCGTTCTTCGCTTTCCCGGTCGACACAAAGCGCCGCGCCGCGGTCAACATGCGGCACCGCGGCTTCAACGCACTTGGCGATGCGACGATGTACCAGGCCAAGCGACCCGACTACAAGGAGTTCTTCAGCATCGGTCTCGAACTGCCTGAAGACGACCCCGACGTGCTGGCCGGCCAGGCATTGCGCGGCCCGAACAACTGGCCCGACTTCATGCCCGAACTGCAACCCGCGCTCTATGGGTACTACGACGCGATCGGCGCCTGCGGTGCAGATCTGCTACGCGCTGTTGCATGCGGACTCGGCCTCGACCCGGCCTTCTTCGCCTCCCGCTATACCAAGCGCATGCAGCGCACGCAGATGGTGTACTACCCACCGCAACCGCCGATGTCGGACGAGGACCAGTTCGGCGTCGCGCCCCACACCGACTACGGCTGCATCACCTTGCTCTGGCAGGACAACGTCGGTGGCCTGCAGGTCCGTGAAATCGCCAACGATACGTGGATCGACGCACCGCCGATTCCCGGCACGTTCGTCGTCAATGTCGGCGACCTGCTTGCGCGATGGAGCAACGACCGGTTCCGCTCGACGCTGCATCGCGTGATCAATACGTCCGGCCGCGAGCGGTACTCGATCGCGACGTTCTATGACCCGACTTACGACGCGCGCGTCGATCCGCGCGAGCTCGGCGCCGACCATGGCACGCTGCGCTACGAGCCCGTCGCCGCGGGCGACTATATCCTCGGCCGGATCAACGATTCCATGGCTTACCGGAAGCGCCGCGCATGAGCGGCGCGACGACAGATCAGACCGCAACGGCGGCGAAGGGCGAGATCGACACCGTGATCGCCGCGCTGCGCGATGCGCTCGGCGCGGAGGCCGTGCGCACGGGTGAAGCCATCGGCGAGCGCGCGTTGACGGACTGGACTCGCATGACCCCCACGCGCCCGGCCGCGCTCATCCTGCCGGCATCGACGGAGCAGGTTTCCCGGGCACTGGCCATCTGCGATGCCGCTCGCCAGCCAGTCGTCCCGCAAGGCGGCATGACCGGCCTGGCCGGTGGCGCGATCGCGCGTGACATCGACGTGGCGCTCTCGCTTGAACGGATGTCCGGTGTCGAAGAGATCGACACGGCCGCCGCGACGATGACCGTGCTCGCTGGCACGCCGCTCGAAGTGGCCCAACAGGCAGCAGCCGACGCGGGATTCGAACTCGCACTCGACCTTGGCGCCCGCGGCTCCTGCCAGATCGGCGGCAACCTCGCGACCAACGCCGGCGGCAACCGCGTGATCCAGTCGGGCACCGCGCGCGACCAGACGCTTGGCCTCGAAGTCGTGCTCGCCGACGGCACGGTGCTCAGTTCGCTCAACAAGATGGTCAAGAACAACACCGGCTATGACCTGAAGCACCTCTTTATCGGCTCCGAAGGCACGCTCGGGGTGATCACGCGCGCCGTGCTCAGGCTGTCCCCGCCCCGGAGATCACGCCATACCGCGCTCGTCGCGCTCGATCACTACGACGCCGCGGTCGCGCTGCTCAATACGCTGCGCGCGCGCTTCGGCAATGATGTCGGCGCGTTCGAGATCATGTGGCCGGACTTTTTCGACTTTGGCGTGTCGTTGACGTCGCATGCCCGCTCCCCGTTCGACGCGCCGCATCCGATGTACGCGTTGATCGAACATGCCGGCCTCGATCCTGACGACGATGGGCAGGCCTTCTCTCGCGTGCTGACCGATGCGCTCGAAGCCGGTGCGCTGCGCGACGCGGTGATCGCTCAGTCGCTCTCCGATGCACGCGCTCTCTGGACGATACGCGAGGCCACCGCCGAATTTCCGCTTCGGCTCGAACCTGTCAATTTCGACGTGAGTCTGCCGATCGGCGAGATCGGGCGTTTCGCCGATGCCTGCCGTGCGCGTTTCAAGCAGTGCTGGCCAGGACAGGTCTCCTATTACTTCGGTCATATCGGCGATTCGAACCTGCACGTGACGGTCGACGGCCGCTCCGTCCCGGGCGTCTCGCACGAGGCGATCGACCGCGAACTCTATGCGCTGCTGGCCCCGTATGGCGGGTCGGTGTCCGCCGAGCACGGCATCGGCGTGCTCAAGCGCGCGTTCCTGCCGGTGTCGCGGACCCAGGCGGAGCTCCAGGCCATGCGCGCCATCAAACGCGCGCTGGATCCCCACGGCATCCTGAACCCGGGTAAGCTCTTGCCGGATATGTAACGCGCAAGACATCTCATGGAAGATCTGAAAAAGGACGGTGACGCCGCAGCCCCCGGCTTTCGCGACGGCATGCTCGATGTGGGCGATGGCCACTCGCTTTACTGGCGCAGTCACGGCAACCCGAACGGACCTGCGGTCGTGATCCTGCACGGCGGTCCCGGAGGGGCGACCAATCCGCGATGGGCGGACTTCTTCGACCCCGCGCAGTGGCGCATCGTCATGTTCGACCAGCGCGGATGCGGTCGGTCGACACCGTTTGGCGAATTGCGTGAAAACGGCCTGAAGCAACTCGTCTCCGATATCGAGGCACTTCGCACACTGCTTGGCATCGAGCAATGGGCCGTGTTTGGCGGGTCGTGGGGCACCACGCTCGCACTCGCCTACGGCATTCAGCATCCCGAGCGGTGCACGGGCTTTTTGCTGCGCGGCATCTTCCTCGCGCGCCGGCAGGACATCGACTGGTTTCTCTGGGATGTGCGGCGCGTATTTCCCGACGCGCATGCCCGGTTCCTCGACGCGATCGAACAGGCGAGCGGGCGGCGACCGAAAAACGTCGCCGAGGTGCTCGAGTTCGCCGAGGCGCCGTTGTCGCGGTTCGATACGGCGGGGCTACGTCTCGCTCAGCAGTGGTCGGGGTTCGAATATGGCCTGTCGTCCGTCGGCCCCATGCCGGACGATGCGCCAGCCAAGTCGGGCGACACCGGCGCTTCGGATGCGGATGGAACAGGCGGCGTGCGGAACACGAGTGCTACGAGTGCGACTAGCTCCGCTGCGGGAGCAAACGGCGCGGGTGCCGCGGCCGGTTCGGGCGCGGCAGGCAGCCATGCGCAGAACACCGCTGCAAACACGCCCGGCGCGGCGCGCGTGCCTTCATCGGCAATATCGATGGCGCTGCTTGAACGCCACTACATGGCGAAAGAACTCCCGCCGCCGGATCTGCTGCTGCAGGTCTACCGGATCGCACACCTGCCCTGCTATATCGTGCACGGCCGCTTCGATATGGTGTGCCCGGCCGATCAGGCGCAAGCACTCGCCGACGCATGGCCCGGCGCGAGTCTGTCGCTGGTCAAGGCATCGGGCCACTACACCTTTGAACCCGGCATTGCGGCTGCGCTCAAGCGTGACGCGCAGCGGCTCTATGCGGATACCCGCTCCGCCGCGACACGAGGATAATGGTCGGACCTCAGGGTCGAGCCGTCGCGCGATGCGATGCCTGATGTCATCCCTGACAACGATGCCGAAAAGAAGCGAACGATGAGAGCGTTATGAACGAACCGACAGAAGCCCAGAAGCGCGCCGAAGAGGCTCAGGCGATGGAACGCGTGGTCGCCGCCACACACAAGGTCCAGACGGCCTTTACCTCGCTGCAATCGCAGTTTCCGCCCGAAGGCAGCGGTCAGCCGTCGAAGCTCGCGCTTCAGGTGCTCGATGTCGCTCTACAGGAACTCGAGGACGCGCAAATGGCGTTCGACGGTCTGCTCAACGATCTGCTCGACGGCGAACGCTAGATTCGCCAGCCCACGCCCGATCACTCAATGATCTGGCGTGGGTGCATCATGGCGACGACGTCTTTCGGTTCGGCGCCTTGCAGTCCGGCGTCTTGCAGACTGGCATCTTTCAGACGACGTCGTTCAGACCGGCACTTTGAAAGACTCACGCGCCTTGAGCGCGAGCGCCCGTGCAGCGCATCCATCCTGATGGTCGTTGACCAGCCCCATCGCCTGCATCAGCGCATACATCGTCGTCGGCCCCACGAATTTCCATCCGCGTTTCTTGAGCTCTTTGCTGAGCGCCGTCGATTCCGGCGTGATGGCCATCGTGCTCAACACCTCACGGGTCAGCTTCTTCGGCCGCGTCTTCGGATCGGGCTCGAAGCGCCAGAGAAATGCGGCGAGTGAGTGCTCCGTTTCAAGCAGTTCGAGCAGACGCTGCGCGTTGTTGATCGCAGCCTCGATCTTGCCCCGGTGCCGCACGATGCCCTCATCGCCGAGCAAGCGCTCGATATCGCGCTCATCAAAGCGCGCGACCTTGCGTGCGTCGAAATTCGCAAAGGCCTTGCGGAACGCCTCGCGTTTGCGAAGGATCGTGATCCAGCTCAAACCCGACTGGAAACCCTCGAGACAGATCTTTTCGAACAGGCGCCGGTCGTCGTCGACCGGAAAACCCCATTCGTGATCGTGATAGCGCTGGTACTCGGGGATGCCTTCGCACCAGTGGCAACGCGCGACCATCTCGGCGCTTTCCGAATGGTCGGCGACCATCGGGGCGGCCTTCGAAACGGCCTTTGAAGCCGTTTTCGGGCTCGTTTTTGAAACCGCTTTTGAAGCTTGATCCGGATCCGCCTTCGAGCCCGCTTTCGTACCCGATTTCGTACTGGCCTTGAGCTCCGTCGCGGAACCCGCTTTCAACGTCCCTTTATCGGAAGCGGAGCTCGTTGGTTTCTTTGAAGTCTTGCGCGTTGCTTTTTCGTCAGCCGACATGGGTGTCTCCGTTCGCCGTTCGCGAGTCGGTGAGAGTGTAAGCGCATGCGCGCGACAACGTCTTTGCCGGTTTGGCCTACCGCGACAGCGTGATCAGCAAATACGCCGCGTAAAGCCCGCCGTTGATAAGCAATGCCCAGACACGCACGCCGTCCTTGTGCGAATTGAGCCGCATCCAGATCGCGGCGATAAGCGTGATCGTCACCCCCGTGAGCACTTCGATGCGCGGCGCCCACGGCGTCAGCATGATGCCGATTGCCGGCAGCAGCGTGCCCTGGAACACCATGGCACCCGTGATATTGCCGAACGCGAGCGTGTCCTTGCCGCGGCGGATCCAGAGAATGCTATTGACCTTCTCCGGCAGCTCGGTCGCGATCGGAATGATCAACAACGACAGCAGCAACGCCGAGACGCCGAGCGCTTTCGAGACGCCTTCGACACCGTGAATAAAGCCCTTCGCGCCGCCGACCAGCAACACAACGGCGAGTGCAAGCTGCAGCACGATGGTGGCAAGGTTGGTCGGCAGCCCGAATCGCGCGAGAAACATATGTCCCTCGGCTTCGGTGCCGTGGCCCGCATCGACGAGGGATTCCGAGGCGCGCAGCGTCGACGCGACGTAGGCCACATACACGCCGACCAGGGCCAGCGAGATCAGCGCACGCACCAGCGTGTTGTGGTGCGGCACGAACATCGCCGCGGCCGCGAGTACGAACGCACAGATAAAGAAGTTGAGGTCACGCTCGAAGCCCGAGCGTTCAGGGCGGATGCGGCCCGACACCTTGCGCTCGCGGAACACCGCAAGCGTCATCAGAAATGTCGACAGCGTGGCAAGCATCAGCGGCGCACCGAGAATGGCGCCGACCCCGATCTCCTCGTTGACCGTTCCCGTCGCATGGTCGCCGGACAAAATGGCGAGCAACGGCACCGTGGTTTCGGGCAAAGCCGTACCAACCGCCGCGAACAAGGAACCCGTGACGCCTTCGGAGATCTTGAGGCGCTCGCCCAGATGTTCGAGCGCATTGGTAAAGAGTTCGGCTGCGATGAGGATAATCACCAGCATCAGCAGCAACTCGAGAACAAGAGAGATCACGCAAGCTCCAGGGGCCGGACGATCGATCCATGACGCACCCTTCTCGTCCGGCCAGGACGAAGTGGCGCGTCAATGGTCTCGCCAAACCTTGCAAGGTCGAACGCGCCACGGCTATCGCCGATGATGTTGACGCGCTCTCTTCCCGAAGCGGAAGAAGACTACTCCCCAATGACGGGGGGCATTGTATCGAGCGGGGCGCCTTTCGACAAGTTTTCAGCCGGCAGCATGAAGTCGCGGGTGCCGCTCGAGATGCCGTTCAGGGTGCAGGATACGTACCCGTGCCGTCCGGCCAGGGCGTGAGAACCTCGTACCCGTCGTCGGTCACCGCGATCATGTGCTCCCACTGGGCCGACCACGACTTGTCTCGCGTGACGACCGTCCAGTTGTCTTCGAGCACCTGCGTCGCCGCGCGTCCGATATTGATCATCGGCTCGATCGTGAACACCATACCCGGCTTCAGCTTCAGGCCTGTGCCCGGTTGCCCGTAGTGCAGCACCTGCGGTTCTTCGTGATAGATCTTGCCGATGCCGTGCCCGCAATACTCACGCACGATTGAATACCCCTCGCGATGCGCGACACGCTGAATCGCGTGCCCGACGTCGCCGAGCGTGGCACCCGGGCGCACCTGATGAATCCCGGCAAGCATGGCCTCATACGTCGTCTCGACCAGACGCTTCGCCTTGTCGCTCGCCGGCCCCACGAAGTACATGCGGCTCGTATCGCCGAAATAGCCGTCCTTGATCACCGCGACATCGATATTGATGATGTCGCCATCCTTGAGCGTCTGCTTCGCGTTCGGAATCCCGTGGCAGACCACGTGATTGACCGACGCGCAGATGGTCTTCGGAAAACCGTGATAGCCGACATTGGCCGGAATCGCACGTTGATGATTGACGATGAAGTCGTTGCAGATCGCATCGAGCTCGTCGGTGGTCACGCCCGCGCGCACGTGGGGGGCAATCATCTCGAGCACGTCCGCGGCGAGCCGGCCCGCAATGCGCAGCTTCGCGAGATCCTCCGCGGATTTATAGGTAATGGGCATTCACATTCGACTGAATTGGGCCGCGCGGACGATTCCGCGCGGGCATCGCGACATTCTATCGGCCATTGCACGCGCGCGCTCAAAGCAGGTCACAGCATGCGCACCTGCCTTCAACGTGCGGCGAAGCGGCGATGAGCGGATTCGTCAGCGCCCGATGTGCCCTCGCCCTCGGTGTCCTGAGCCGGGATCACGCGGCCGCCGAACTGAAGGTGTGCAGCCAGCACGCACGCTTCGGTCAATTCATGAAGCGTCGCGACGAGATTGGCGTTGCCGAGATCCGAAATCGATCCGCTTCCCTTCGCCGCCGCATGAATCCATTCCCGGCCCAGACCGAACACGATGGTGGCACCCGGCACACGTTGCTGCACGCGCCGGATCAGGTAGCGCAAATAGAACGGCAGGTATTCGGCATCGAACGAGAGGATGCAGACGATCGTCGAGCGCTCGAGTGCTTCGACGGCCTGATTGTCGCGCGCGAAATCGTCCGACGCGACGTGACTCGCGCTCATGCCGTGCTTGTCGAGCAACTGCATCGCGATCGCGGCCATCAGTTCGTCGAGCTCGCCGCGGCCGGAAATGCACAGCACCGGCGCGTGACGTCCGCCGCGGCCCGGATCGAAGTCGGGCACCGATTGCACGGCCCCGTCAAGCCGCTCGGGCAGGAGATCGCCGATGGGTGCGCGTTCCGCGGCTTCTTCAGGTGACATCGATTCGAGCGCCCGGTCCTCGACATCCTCGAGCCCCTCGATCAGGTCCTGCGTCGCCTGCTTGATGCGTCGCAACTGCGCCTCGGTCACCACGCCACGCGCCATATCGTTGTAGGCGAGGCGCAGGCCCTTGATCGCGACTTCGTCGTAATAGGCCATCAACGAGTTTTCGCGCAACAGGACCTCGGCCTGCGTCAGGGCTTCATCGGGGTCGCCGGCGAGAATGCGTTGATAGAAATTCTCGTCGGGCGTGAGCGCCGGCCTGTCTCCGAACAGCACCTCGAGGAATTGCAGCCGGTCGACGTGCCGGCCCAGGATCACGAGGCACAGCGTCAGCGGCGTCGACAGAATCAGCCCGATCGGCCCCCAGATCCAGCTCCAGAAGATTGCCGCGACAATCACCGCGAACGGCGACAGGCCCGTGCTATGCCCGTACAGCACGGGCTCGATCACCTGCGAGGCAAGGATCTCGACAAAGCCGAACAGCACGATGGTCCAGACGAACAGCGTCCAGTTGGGCTGAACCGCCGCAGCCAGCAATGCCGCCGCGGCCGCAGCGAGCCACGAGCCGATATACGGGACGAACCGCAGCAACGCCGCCAGAACGCCGAACAGCAGCGCGCCCGGCACCCCCATCACGACGAGCCCGATTGCGATGACGATGCCCACGCCCGCGTTCATCGACAGCTGCGCGACGAAATACCGGCTCAGGCGGCGAGCCGCCTCGTCCATCGCCGTGGTCGTGCGGTGCAGGTCGCTCGAGCCGACAAGCCGGATCATCCGGTCGCGTAGGTCACCGCGCTGAATCAGGATAAAGATCGCGACAATCAGCACGATGCCCGACGTCGCGAGTGGATCGACCACCGGCGACAGGAAGCGCTGCGCGAGCTGGAGCGGCGACGCAGACGGCTCATGAACCTCGACGGGCAGCGGGCGCACGTCGTTTTCCGCGTCGGCCGGCTTCGGTGTCGAATTGTCCTGAACACGTTGCCCCGACTCCTTGAGTGCATGGGCGGCGCGCGTCAGCAGGTCGTCGGCCCTGCCGAGGGTCTTTTCCTGGACGGTGTTGACCTTGTCTTCGATGGTGGCCTGATACCGCGGCAGCGACGACGCGAGTTGCGCGATCTGCACGCCGATAAGCCCGCCCATCGCGAGCACGACGAGCAGCGCGAACACGACGGCTGCAATCACTGAAGGAATCCGGCCCAGGCGAAACGACCGCAGCCAGTCGGCAAGCGGCGCGAGCAGGAAACTCAGCAGAATCGCCAGCGTGATCGGAATGAGCACCGTGCGGCCGAAATACAGCGCGCAGACGACGATAACCGCCGTGATCAGCGTCGTGAGAACACGAATACCGGGTGCTTCCGCAGGGGCCACCTGTGCAGGCGGCCGGGGCGGCTTGGGTACGCCATCCATAGAACTCTCACTGTGAACACCGGCGCGACCGGCGACGGTTGAATAGTGCGTCCGGGCCGCGCACGCTGCAGTTCGCCCGCATGGCGCATCGCTGCGAGCAACGTCAAGCAAGGGGCATTCCCGCGGCGCTGCACGCATGCGGTCGATAGAATGCCCGTCTCAAGCGTACGCTTTGCCGGAACCCGATGAAAACTTTCCTGCTCTACTTTGCGACGGCGATCGCCGAGATCGCCGGCTGCTACTTTCCTTACCGTTGGCTTCGCGAGGACGGCAGTGCGTGGCTGCTCGTTCCCGGTGCCCTCTCGCTTGCGCTGTTCGCGTGGCTGCTGACACTGCACGCCAGCGCCGCGGGACGCATTTACGCCGCGTACGGTGGTGTCTATATCGGCGTCGCGATTCTCTGGCTCTGGACCATCGACCGCGTGCGCCCGACAGCCTGGGACCTCTGCGGCGCCGCTGTCGCGATGCTCGGCATGTGCATCATCGCGTTTCAGCCGCGCGTAGCGTGATCAAGACCGGCGGTACGAGCCAGCGGTGCGAGCCGGCAGTGCGACCCTCCGGTCCGACCCGCGGTCCAGGTTCGTCATGCGCTGCCATGATAGCCAAGCCACTGCGCACGCCACCGTGTCAAATCGTTCGAGTGTTGTGTTTGAAGTAACAAACCATTAGCGGGATCGACATTTATCCGGGCCGATGCCCACGCCTACTATCCGCAGACCGTATGAATTCGGATACAAGGTGATGCAATGAATACGAAGTCGAATATGAAGTCACTGGCCGGCGCCGCCCTTATCGGCTTGGGCCTGGCCTGCGCCGCACTCTCCGCGTCCGCGCACGCCGATACGATCAACCCCGTCGACACGCGCAACCTGTGCGCGCCGACACAGCCCGCCTCGACGGGCCCGCTTACCCGCGCGCAGGTCGTGGCGGCAATGCAAGCGGAAAAAGCCAATGGCTGCTGGGAGCTGTCACAGTTCCACTATCCTGCGCCGTACGACCAGCCCCTGCGCGCGCACGTCCTTGCGATGCAACAAGCCGCGGCACGCAACACGTCGGCGCAATAAGCAAGCGGATCGTGCCTCAAGTCGTGCGAGGCAACACTGCTCGCCCTCTTCGAGGCTGCGCCGCCCCACTCCGCGGGTCCGCAGCTCGCTATTTCTTCTGCTGGCAGACGACCTGTTCGACCAACGCCGGCTCCGATTCGGGCTGGATCGCCACGAAGCTCGCGTCGGCGGCGTCGTCGGCGTACACGATGTCACCGCTTGATGCGATGAAATCCGTATGAATGATTTTCGCCTCGTGCCGCTTGCAATCGAACACGATGCGCGCGACCGTCGTCGTAAATTCAAGTCCGCCCGCGGACTGGGGTGATTTGTAGGCCGTTTTCACGAACGCACGGCGCGTCCCGTCCGGGTATATCTCTGCCGCCGTGCGTTTCATCAGCAGCGTCTCGGTATTGCTCTGGGCGATCGGAATCCAGTCCTCGAGCGGCTGCGCACGCACCGAGGCGGTCACCGCCGCCAGGGACAAGGCGGCGCAGAGCACCGGCAACAACGTCTTTCTCATGGCACTCCTCTAAAGCGAACCGCAAGTCTAGCCGAGTCTGCGCGACAGGTCCGTCTGCGACGGCTGAAGGGTCTGTGGACCGTAACTGAGCGTAAGAACGTCGTGACAAAACCGCCGGCCCCCGCCGCTAGAATCGCTGCGACACCCCAAGGCTGGCTACGGACCCGCGCGACGCCGATGCGAACACCCACACTCCTGATTCTGATTGTTGCCATGAGCGGCGCCACATCGCTCTGTTTCGCGCAAGCAAGCCAACCCGTGGAAAGCAGCGTGTTCACGCACCGTGCCGCCGTCGACGACGGCCCCGAAAGCGGCGCCATCAACGACAACTGGAAATTCATCACCAGTCCGCCAGCGAAGCCGGTCGCGGCCAGTGCGCCGCCCGCCGGCGACAGCCCGCGGCATGGCCGAGGCGGCGGGCGCGGCTCCGGTGGTCGCGGGATGCGAGGCACAAGCAGCGCCTCGAGCGACGGATCGAACGGGGCGACCACGGGGGCGAACAATGGGACGAACGCCGGGGCGAACAACGGGACGAACGCCGGACCGAGCCCTGGCCCGAACGGCATGCCGGGGAATCCGCCTCCCGATGCGCCGAACGGCCCTCCTCCGGGCGCAACTGGCGGCCCAGGCGCGGCGCCGCCGTTCGCCGCATCAGGTTCCGCGGGCGGTGGCGCGCAATAGCGACGACGCCTCCCCATCGGCGCTGTGCCGCGATTCCGCCGGCCCCGCAGACAGCGGCCAGATTCACCCCCTGACCCAGGGCCCTGTATCCGGCCCGATCCGCAGTCTGGCGCGTCGCCCGATGCCACTTGCCACCGTTGTTCGCTTCCCCGTTGATGCCCAAATAGCGTGACTGTTGCACGGCAACGATCCCTGCATTGCCAGCGCCCCTGCCTTTGTTGCATGCTCGCTCCACACGGTGTGGCTGTCACGCCGTCAAGGAGCCCCGCCCATGCCCGCTCATGCACGTCGCCCGGCCCGCTATCTGCGCGAACGTACCGGTGACGAAGCGCACGTCACGAATATCGAGCTGTTCTTCGACCTCGTCTACGCGTTCGCGGTGACGCAGCTCTCGCACAAGCTTGCGGGCGATCTCTCGGCAGTGGGCACGGTACAAACGATCGTGCTCTGGTTCGCAGTCTGGCTGGGCTGGCAATACACGTGCTGGGTCACCAACTGGTTCGACCCGGAGCGCCTTCCGGTTCGCGTGCTGATCCTTGTGATCATGCTGATCGGCACGATCATGTCGGCGAGCCTTCCCCTCGCGTTCGGCGAACGCGGGCTCACGTTTGCGATCTGCTACGTCGTCATCCAGGTCGGACGCAGTCTTGTGGCCATCGCATTTCTCGGGAGCGGGCACGATCTGAGTCAGAACTTCAAACGCATCGCGACGTGGCTATCGATCTCGGGCGTGCTCTGGATCGCGGGCGGCTGCGTCGACGGTCCGGGCCGTCTTGCGTTCTGGCTTGCGGCCGTGGCGTGCGAATACGTGTCGCCGATGTTCGGCTTCGCACTGCCCGTGCTCGGGCGATCGCGCTCGAGCGACTGGCAAAGCGCCGAGGGCGGACATATAGCGGAACGCTGCCAGGCCTTCGTGATCATCGTGCTCGGCGAGTCGCTCCTATCGACGGGCAGCACGCTGAGTAGCGCCGAGCGATGGACCGCTCCGGGCATCATTGCGTTTCTCGTGTGCTTTCTCGGCACCGTCGCGCTCTGGTGGATCTATTTCGACACGGGTAGCCGCGCAGGCTCGGAGCGGATTGCGCGTGCCGAGCGGCCCGGGCAGATGGCCGCGTACTTTCACTACGTGCACGCCGTGCTGGTGGCCGGCGTAATCGGCATCGCGGCAGGGGACGATCTGGTGATCGAACACCCCGACGAACGCATCCGCGCGGCGACGGCTCTGCTACTGGTCGTTGCGCCGGCGATCTATGTATTCGGCAATGCGATTTACAAGCGAATCATTTATGGCGTGTTTCCGTTGTCGCACTGGATCGGCCTGGGTCTGTTACTCGTGCTGTTTCCATTCGCATTCGAAACGGACGTGCTGATGGTCGACGGCTTGACGACAGTCATCCTGATTGTCGTCGCCGCATGGGAGAGCGTTTCGCGTCGGCGCAGTGAAGCACTTCGATAAGCACTCCGAGAAGCAACTTGCCCGGCACACGTTCGTGTCCGCATGCTATTCTTGCCGCGCTTAAGACACGACCTATGAAGACCTCTCGCGCCCATCGACGACTCACCGCCTGGCTTGGCATCATTGCCATGTGGCTGGCTGTCGTCATGCCGGTCATGAGCCAGGCCCTCGTGCATAGCGAGCAAACGAACGACGCGCTCGCCGCACTCTGTACGGTCGATTCATCGTCGGCCCAGGGGCATTCGACGGTAGCCGGGCACATGGATGCGTGCGGCTACTGCAATATGCTCGCGCATCATCCCGCCGTTGCCGCCACACCGGTCGTCGTCACGACCACGTCGTGGGTTGCACATACGCACGCTGTTGCGCTGTCGGCCGGTACGCTACCCAACGCCACCTTCCCATCGGGCCGCCCTCGCGACCCACCCGCGGCTTCCTGATCGTTTCCGACTGACGCCCGTGTCACGCGCGATGTATTCGCGCGTGACAGCCGTTCGCCCATTCGATACACAGGGAATCGCTCATGCCTCGCTTTGCCTCGCAAAGCCGGCAGGTGTACGCACGCGCCCACGCGAAGCGCACCTCGGCTTTATTCGCTCGCCTGACCTGCACGCAGTGCAGCGGCAGGGTCTCCGAACGACCACCCCGCCGCTCGACCATTGCCATGCTCATCGCAAGTGTCCCGCTCGCACTGACGTGCAACGGTGCTCGCGCCGAGGAAGGCACCGTCGCGCTGCCGACCGTCACCGTGGTGGCGCCCAAGCTTGTGGCCGCGTCGCCGCTCGACCCCGAACTTCCTGCGAGCACCGAGTCCGTCACGCGCGATCAATTCGAGAACTGGAACGTCGTCAATACCGAAGACGTGCTCAAGTACATGCCCGGCCTCGCAGTTCGAAAACGCTTTGTCGGCGATCTCAATTCGATCATTGCTGTGCGAGGCACCAGCAATTCGCAAAGCGCGCACGGCGTTGTCTATGCGGATGGCCTGCTGCTCAGCAACTTCCTTGGCAACAGTTTTTCGTTCCCGCCGCGGTGGTCCCTCGTGTTTCCCGAAGAGATTGCGCGAGCCGATGTGATTTACGGCCCGTATTCCGCGCTGTATCCGGGCAATTCCATTGGCGCGACCGTCGAACTCACGACACGCATGCCCGATCATTTCGAGGCCGATGCGGATGTGCAGGCGTTCACGCAACACTTCGATTTGTTCGGTATCAATCGCAACTTTGGCGGCGCGCAGACGAGCGCGACAGTCGGCGACCGCATCGGAAAATTTTCGTATTTCATCGGCGCCAACCACCTCGAAAACACAAGCCAGCCGCTCCAGTTCGCCACGCTCGCAAAGTCGACCACGCCCGCGCAACCGGGCGACACCCCGGTGACCGGCGCGCAGTTCTACAACGATCAGAACAACAAGCCGACGGCCGTATTCGGCGTCAACGGCGAAGGCATCGAGCGCACGATCCAGGACGAACTCAAGTTGAAGTTGCGCTACGCGTTCACGCCCACACTCGACGGCGACTTCACGCTCGGCTATTGGCACCAGACCTACAACAGCCAGACGTCGACGTTCCTGCGCGATGCGAACGGCAATCCCGTATACGCGGGTTCACTCAATATCGACGGCTATCACTACACGCTGCCGGCGTCGGCGCTTGCGCCGAGCCTCGGCCAGAACGAGAACTGGCTCTACGGCCTGGCGCTGCGCACGCACAACGCATTCGGCTGGAACGGCGAAGCGATCGCGTCGTACTACGACGTGACTAACAGCGTCGCACGGCTCGCCAATTCGGGCGTGCCGGGTAGTAATGCAGGCACGATCACGTATGGCGACGGTACGGGCTGGAAGACGCTCGATCTCAAGGCGAGCTATACGCCTGAAACGCGTTCCCCCGGGCTCGGCTTCGACGCGCACGTCGTCACGTTCGGCTATCACTACGACAATTATTTCGTCGACAACGAGACGTTCAACACGACGAACTGGCAGGACGGCGGCCCATCGGGCTTTGCCAACGCGTTCAAGGGCAAGACGCAGACGCAAGCCGTCTATGCGCAAGACGCGTGGCAATTCGCTCCGCGCTGGCACGCCGTGTACGGACTCCGTTACGAATGGTGGCAGGCCTATGACGGCTCGCGGGCGCTGGGCGCGACATCGGCGCCCTATCCGGATTCCAGCGAACACCATCCATCCCCGAAAGTCTCGCTGTCGTTCGATGCGACTGACGATCTCATCCTGCGCGCGTCGTGGGGCCGTGCATATCGGTTCCCGACGGTCGGCGAACTCTTCCAGGGGCAAATCAACGGTTCGTCGATCATCAACAACAACCCCAATCTGAAGCCCGAGAACGATCAATCGAAGGAACTCACGGCCGAGTGGAGTCACTGGAACGGCCTCTTCCGACTGTCGCTGTTCGAAGACGATGTGCGCAACACGATCTTCAGCCAGACCGATACGACGGTGATTCCGAATGTCACGAGCTTCCAGAATATCGGGCGCGTACGTTCGCGCGGCGTCGAGCTCGGGTATTCAGGAGAGGACGTGGCGATTCGCGGACTCGACCTGATCGCCAACGTGGCCTATACGCAGTCGAAGATCCTTGAGAACGCACAGAACCCGGCGTCGGTCGGCAAATACTTTTATCGCATCCCGCTCTGGCGCGTGAATCTCGAGACCACGTATCACTTCACCGAAAAGCTCGCGGCATCGGCCGGGGTGCGGTACTCCGGCCGCCAATACAACACGCTGACGAACACGGACACGAATCCCGATGTGTTCGGCGGCACGAGCAACTACACCGTCGCGGATCTCAAGGTCATGTTCCATCCGAACAAACGCAGCGAGCTGTCCGTCGGCGTCGACAACCTGTTCGACGAGCGCTACTTCGTCTATCACCCGTATCCGGGGCGCACGTTCTTCGTCGAAGCGAAGATCGGCATTTAAAGGGGAAAACACGTCATGAACACACGCCTGAAATGGAAAGCGATCGCAGCGTATTGCGCGGCCTCGATGATGATCGGCCTTCCTGCAGCGACCGCACATGCGCATGCGGTCAGCACGTCCGATGGGTCCAGCGCCACGCATGCTGAAACGGCTGAATCTGCCGGCACGTCCAGCACGTCCACCACATCTGGCACATCCGGTATGCCCGGTATGCCCGGTATGTCCGGTATGGGCGATATGCACGGCTCCACGCATCACGGCGTGTCGGGTACCGCCAGCGCGGCATTCGATGCGAACGGGCGGCTCTGGGTACTGACCTCGCACGACAATTTTCTCTGGCTTCAATACTCCGACGACCTCGGCAACACGCTGAGCACCGAGCGACGCGTCAACGAGGTCAGCGAGAAGCTCTATGCCGATGGCGACAATCGCCCGAAGGTGCTGCCCGGGAAGGACGGCCATCTGTACATCACGTACACCCAGGTCATCGGCACATCCTGGGCCGGCAATATCCGGCTCATCGAATCGCACGACAATGGCCGCACGTTTTCGGCACCCGTCACGGTCAACGACAATCTCGATCCGATCAGCCATCGCTTCGACGCGTCGATCGTCGCACCGGACGGCTCGCTCTGGATAGCATGGCTCGACAAACGCGACCAGGCCAAGGCGACGTCAAGCGGCGGAACGTACGACGGCGCGGCGCTCTACTACATGCGCTACGGCTCGAACGAGACGCGCGCAATCGCCGACAGCAAGGTCATGGATAACGCTTGCGAGTGCTGCCGGGTCGCCATCGCTGTCGATACCGACGGCACACCCGTCGTCTTCTGGCGTCAGATCTATGGCGACAACATTCGCGAGCACGCGATTGCCCGACTCGACGGTCACGCGACCGCCATTCGCGCGACACAGGACAACTGGCATATCGAGGCATGCCCGCATCACGGACCGTCGTTGTCGATTTCGGACAATGGGATCTACCACATGGTCTGGTACACGGGTGCTCCGGGCACCGAAGGCTTGTACTACCGCAACACGGCCGATCGCGGCCGCTCGTTCTCGAAGCCCATGCATTTCGGCGACAACGCGGCTCAAGCCGGGCACCCCTACGTCGCAGCAAGCGGACACTACGTGGTGATTGTGTGGAAAGAGTTCGCCGACAACGCCAGCCGCATCCGCATTCTCGAATCCGACGACGATGGCAAGGACTGGTCCTCACCCGAAACGATCGCTTCGACGAAGGGCGGGTCCGACTTTCCGCTGCTGCTTTCGCATGACGGCACGATCTTTCTATCGTGGCTCACCCAGGATGAGGGATATCGGCTGATGTCGACGCGGAAACCCACGAAATCGCTGCAAGCCGGGGCATCCCGATGAAGCGAGAACGTCGAGGCGCGCACGTGATGCGCGTAGTGTTCGTTGCGTTGCTGTCGATGTGCGCGCGTATCGACGGCGCCCATGCAGGGTCACTTAAGCCGCTCACCGTCGACACGCTTCCCGCGCTCGCGTCGAGCCCTGACCACGCGCCGGTGCTGGTCGCGTTTTGGTCGCTCGACTGCATGTACTGCAAGGAAGATATGGCCGTGCTCGATGCGTTTGCGCGCAAGCACCGCGATGTGCGGCTCGAGATCGTGTCGACCGACAACGTCGACGACACCGAGCCGGTGGAGGCCGCGCTCAAATCGTACGGCGTCGATCGCTATGACAACTGGATCTTCGCAGACGCGATTCCAGAACGGATTCGCGGCACATTCGATCCTGCATGGCACGGCGAGCTGCCGAGGACTTACTTCTATGTCGCCGGCGCTCGCCAGCAGGCCGTCAGTGGCCGGGTCAGCGAGGCCACGCTGGAAGGGTGGTACGCAAACGCGGCGCGCGCGCAAAAGTGAGTGAGTCAGGTGCCACGGCCTCTACCGGGCACCGCACTGTCCGGCGTCATATTTCCGCTGGGCCTCCTGAAGATCCGTCGGATAGTACGGATCCCACGCCTTCGGCGTGTAACCGCACGCCTCGAGGTTGGCAAGATCCCGCTGATTCTGCTGCCACACCGGATCGTTGGTCGCACAACCCGCGATGGCCAACGCGGCAGTCGCCACCGTCATTGCACCGATGCGCTTCGTCGCGTTCTTCAATAAGGTTAAGTTCATCCCTGACCTCCACATCACAGTCGGCTGAACAATGCTGGAACGCCTCGCCCCGACCGCATCTCGTCCGCCGTATTCAATCCACTGTCCGTCCGACAGACTTCTCATTGCCCATCCATACATTGTAGGCGTGGCAGCCTTTTCGCGCTTTTTTGTAGGGCACCATCGGCGCGCTCTGTAGGACAAAGCGCCATCTCAATTCAGGCAAGCCGGATTCCAACAGAGGCCCGTCACACGGGGCGCCGCGCTGACTAGAATCGTTTCCGTCGTCCTTTTGCAGACGCAAAAAGATCGCAACGCTTCCGGGCCGCGACGTGCCCGCATCTGACTATCCGGAGTTGAGATGGACACGAACACACTTTGCCTGCTGCAACAGCAACTGCGTCATTCCAAATGGAAGTATTCGAAGTTCAGCCGCGAGAACGTTTTGCCTGCGAGGTCGAGATGGAAGCGCTTTTCCTCTACGCGGTAGGCCTGGTCCGAACTCATGCAGCGTGGATAGGCGTCAACGTCGTCTACCCGCTCGTCCTGCCTACGCTGGGCTCTTGCCTGCTGGTTATGTTTAAAGCCGTATCCCATCGTCATCTCGCGACGATCGTACTGGACACGATCCGATTCGGTCAGCTGAGCTGGCTGGCCATCGCGTGGAGTGCAAGTGCTATTTTTGACGGTTGGCAGCGCTTGTCGGAGGCACCACGGAGTACTTCGTGGATGGGTTGGTGCATCGTTGCCGGGTTCTTTATTTCGGCAGTCGGTACGTTTACCGCGGTGGCTTGTTCCGAAACCGTGCGGCCCTACACGAGGCACCGGCTCAGTCTGGCCGTTTCAGTGTTTGTCGCGATGCTCGCCGCTGCAACAATGATCTACACGCACGATCAAATGACTCGTTGAGGACTCAATGAAATCGCAACCTATTCGTGGCATCAGGAACTGGACCAGCAGGGAGTTCGATCGATTCTTTGGCGTGTACTTTCTCTCCGTGCTCCCGTTCTTCTTTTTCAGCTTCTACATGATGGTCATCTCAGCGCCAAGGTAGTCACTGCAGATATTCGGATGGACCAGACGGGCTTCGGGAGAGCAAAACGATGAACACTGAAACAGCAGAGAGGCAGGAAGACCCCTGTCCGCCGTGGGGTTGGGAGCACACCCGCATGTTAATCATCTGGGTAACCGCAACGATTGCCTTCTGCGGCTCAGGCGGCTACATCGCGGTGCTGGTCGCGACGCATATTTACGGATACGGGCCTTGATCGATGTACGGACGCCGACAACGCAGCCCGCGCTCCCGAGTCTGATGTTTCAAATAGCGGCTTCTCTCAAGGCGGCCGCGCGCTGATCTGCGCGCGCAGCACGCTGAACACCTTGCGCCTTACGCGGCGCTGCGCATCCTCCCTTCGACGATCTCCGCGATCACGGATTCGCCAATACCGGGTCCGACACTCATGCCGACGCCGGTATGCATCCAGACGCCCGTCACCCCGCGCGACGCTTTGAGCACGCTGAATGGGCGATTCACATTCGCCGCACGCGATCCATAGACACCTTGCCAGCGCTGCATGATCTGCAAGGGTTCGTCGAAGAGTCGCTCGGCCAGTCTGAGCAAATGCTGGTCAACCTGCTCCTCGTTGAATGGCATCGGGTCGGGGTTGTAGTCATGTGAATCACCGATGATCACACTTCCATCGGGGGCCGGACTCGCGAGCAAATGGATGCCTTCATCGAGGAGGGCGGGATCGGTCGCGAGCACCTCCTCGTGCAATGCCTGTGCGGACGACAGGTCAGAGAACGCGCCGTAGTGCAGGCAACTCAGGCCGGTCAGCAACGCATGACGCACGGCGATGTCGCGCGTCGGCTTCACACGCAGCATCTGGAGTCGGCACACGCGTGGCCCCAGCGGAGCCAGCGCATCCGACAGCAAGGTCAGGTAGTCGTGCCCCGAGCACACGACGATATGCGCGGCATGCCATTCACCGGTGGTCGTTTCGAGATAACCGTCAGCGACGTTCTTGACTAGCGTGTCGAACACAAACTCGACACCGAGATGGGTGCGCAGGTACTCGATGATCGCGGGCAGGGCCTCGCGCGAGAACACCTGCATGTCTTCCCGACCGTGCAAGGCGGCCTTGTGATGCGCAAACCGGCCGTCGTAGAGCGCGGCAACCTGGGACTGATCGAGCCGCTCGACGTCGTAGCCTTGCTGGCTCGCGCGCGTCGCAACGAACTCGTCGATGACAGCGACCTCGGCATCGGTTCGCGCAAACAGCAGACACCCGGCTTCTCGTGCGAAGAACCCTGCATGCTCTGCCCAGTGCTTCCAGATGCCGCGCGATGTCTTCGCGAGCGTCAGCATTTCGCCCGGCGGCTGGCCGGTCACCAGCACCTGGCCGAAATTGCGGATCGACGCGCCGGTCGGTGTGCCGGTTCGTTCGAATACGGTGACGCGCAAGCCGCGCGAAGCGGCGGCATAGGCATGCGACAAACCGAGGATGCCCGCCCCCACGATGGCCACGTCGGTCTCGCCGACACGCTTGACTGCATTCAATCTGATGCTCCTTGCAAAATCACCACACGCCTGCGCGGCCTGCGTGCCGTATAAAATGGCGGCGTTCGTCACCCAACCGCCCCCAGCCCGCCGCGCACATGCTTGCGAAACAGAGACAGCAACGGATCCTCGAACAACTCGGCCGTGACGGCGCCTTATCGGTCGCCGACCTCGTACGCGAACTCGACGTGTCGCGCGAAACCATCCGTCGCGACCTCAACGCGCTCGCCGAACGCGGCCTGCTCGTCACGACCCATGGCGGCGCACTCACCGTCGATCGAAACGAACCCGACGTCGATACACGCGAGGCGTCGAATGCCGCGGCCAAACGCGCGATCGGCCGACGCACGTCCGAGCTGATCCCCGATGGCGCTTCGCTTGTGATCGACTCCGGCAGTACGACGCTCGCGGTAGCCCGCGAATTGCTCGAGCGTCGCGGCCTGACGATCTACACGAACGACTGGCGCATCGCGCTGCTGCTCGGGCGACGCAACGACAATCGCGTCACGCTGCTCGGCGGCGAGTTGTCGGGCCACGAGGACGCGACCTTCGGCCTCGACACCATCAATCAGCTGCGCCAGTACCGCGCCGATATCGCCCTGGTCGGCGCCGGCGGCATCTCGCTCGACGGCAACCTGACCGACTATTCGCGCATGGCCGCCGAGGTGCGTGCCTGCATGCTCGTGGCCGCGCAAACGGCCATCGTGGTCGCCGATCACTCCAAGTTTGGTCACGTGACACCCGTGCGCGTCGCCAACTTCGAAACCGCGCGATATCTCGTCACCGAACTTGCCCCCGACAAGGCGTTGCGCAAAGCGCTCGCCGCGCTCGGACCGGAACTGCTGATCGCCTGACCCAACGCCTCGATCACCGATCAACGATCACTGGTCGCCGCGGAGCGAGGTGTCTCTCCCGGCGCTCAGCGCCTGCTTTGAGCCCCTCATCCGCAGCGCGTAACCGCATCGACGATCGCGCGTTCACTCGCTCGACGCGTCGACAGGCGTCGCGCTCACCTTCCGCCCCCTTCATACGTCCTCGCCACACCGTGGAATTTCGGCGAGCCACACTCGACAAACACGCCTTGCCGGGCGGTTCAACACGCCCTGTCTTCCGGTTCGGAGGTACTTTTTTGAACACTTGCTCGTTCAACGCCTGTGTAGTTTAGTGGCAAAATGTGTCAGTTGTTGGAAATTTTTTGCGTCGTCATCGCTACGTCACACGAAGCGGTGAAGCTGGCGGCTGTCTGATTCTGTCTCGCATCCGAGACACCGGCACTGATGCCGGGCAGGACACGGGCATCGGGAGTGAAGTTAAATTTGTCGACAATCCCGCAACGCCCGTACAAGACTCGCGGCCGCCACACGGCCGCTCACCGGATCTGTGTGTCGGCACCGCCGACCGCTGGAAGTCCGCACTACGGAGAAACTGAGCAATGACGAAGATCACTGAACCGCGCGCATCCCGCCTGATCGCCCGCACCCTGATGTCCGCCGCTGCTGTCCTCGCCACGTTCGGCGTGACGTCGCAGGCTTTCGCCGCTGGCGAAGTGGTGCTCTACACGGCCGACGGCCTCGAAAACCTCTACAAAGACGTGCTGCCCGCTTTCGAAAAGAAAGAGGGCGTGAAGGTCGCAATCGTGACGGCCGGCAGCGGTGAAGTCGTGAACCGCGCGACGGTCGAGAAGGACTCGCCGAAGGCCGATGTGCTCGTCACGCTGCCGCCGTTCATCCAGCAAGCCGCGCAGACCGGTCTGCTGCAGTCGTACCAGAGCGTGAACTACAAGAACGTGCCGGCGATCTCGAAGTCGACCGACGGCACGTGGGCGACGTTCGTGAACAACTATTTCTCGTTCGCGATCAACCCGGACAAGGTCAAGCAGGATCCGAAGACGTTCGACGATCTGCTGAATCCGGCGTATGCAGGCAAAGTCGCCTATTCGAACCCGGCAACGGCCGGCGACGGCATGGCCGTCATCATCCTGACGAGTTCGCTGATGGGTGAAGACAAGGCGTTCGACTACCTGAAGAAGCTCGAGCAGAGCGTCAAGTTCCACACGAAGGGCACGGGCTACCTCGACGTGCTGCTGTCGCGCGACGAACTGTCGGTGGCCAACGGCGACCTGCAGATGGATCTCGACGACGCCGCGAATGGCGGTCTGTCGCTCAAGCCGGTGTTCCTCTCGGTCAAGCCCGGCGACAAGCCGACGACGTTCCAGCTGCCCTACGCGATCGGCCTGATCAAGGGTGCGCCGAACGCCAGCGAAGGTCAGAAGCTGATCGACTACCTGATGTCGACCGACGTGCAGTCGAAGGTGCCGGATATCTATGGCATCCCCGCTCGCACCGACGTGCCGCTGACGGGCAAGAACGGCGAGGCGGTCAAGCAGGCGATCACGGGCGTCAACCTGATCCCCGTCGACTGGAACGCCGTGATGTCGAAGAAGGCTGACTGGGTCACGCGCTGGAAGAGCACGGTGATCGCCGATTCGGGCAAGCAGCTCGAAGTCGTCAAGCCGAAGCAGTAAGGCAGTTGCCGGGGCACGATCGCGCATTGGCGTGATCCGTGCCCTTGTGCTCGAAGCAGTTAACCCGCGCGGAGACGGACGCACGACCCCGTCTCCGTGCGAGCGCGACGCAAGCGTGACGCATCCCCGGCCAAAGCGGCCGACCCGCGTTCACCGCGCTGTGCCGCCGCATGCAGCCCGTATCAATACGTAGTCCGATTTCACATGCAGGAGACGAACCGGTGAACTTCGCAAGCAGCTCTGCCGCTCTGGACGCCGCCGCCGAACCCACAATTCCGCTCGACGGCGCACACGTCGCCGCCGGTGAGGCCGGTGTGCAGATCGATCGATTGACCGTGCGATTCGGCGAACGCGCCGTGCTCGACGATCTGTCGCTGACCCTTCAACGCGGTGAGTTGCTGACGGTGCTCGGCCGCAGCGGTTGCGGCAAGACCACGTTGCTGCGCTTTATCGCCGGCTTCGTCGAAGCCGATCACGTCACCGGTCGCCTGACCGTGGCGGGCCGTGACCTGACTGACGCTCCGCCTCACCAGCGCAACCTCGGCCTCCTGTTCCAGAGTTATGCGCTGTTTCCTCACCTTTCCGTCTTCGACAACGTCGCATTCGGCCTGCGCGCACGTCGCATCAAAAGCGGCGAAATCGCGCGGCGGGTCGCCGATGCACTCAAGCTCGTGCAACTCGGTGACGCCGGCCACCTGATGCCCGCCCAGTTGTCGGGCGGCATGCAGCAGCGCGTCGCGCTCGCGCGTGCGCTCGTCATCGAGCCCGATGTGCTGTTGCTCGATGAGCCGCTGTCCGCGCTCGACGCCAATCTGCGCGCGTCGGTGCGCTCGGAGCTCAAGTCGCTGCACGAACGGCTGCCCGATCTGACGATCGTCTGCGTCACCCACGATCAGGACGACGCACTCGTGCTGTCGGACCGCACGCTCCTGATGCGTGACGGCCGCATCGCGCAGCTCGGCACCCCGCAGGAACTGTATGAAAACCCGGCGGACGGATTCGTGGCGCGCTACCTCGGCGCGGCCAATCTGCTCGCACCGTCGCTCGTCTTCCCGATCGGCGATCCGCGTCACGCCGAACGTGAAAAGCTTGCATGCCTGCGCCCCGAGCAATTGAAGATCGACACGCTCGGTGCCGGTCCGTTACACGGCGTCATCAACGCGGTCGACTGGTATGGCGCCACGTTGTCGGTCGCCGTCGAACTCGACGCGCTGCCGGGCCTGCCCGTGCTGGTTTCGATGCAGCACGGCTCCGGTCGCCAGCCGGCTCGCGGCGATCGTATTTCGCTTCGCTATGAGGTCGACGATGTCGTACTCGTCCGTCCCTGAGTCCCGCGCGCTGAACGCCGCGTCCGCAGACGTCGCCGGCGCAGGTGCAGGCGGCGTCGCTGCGCAGGTCGGTACCGCTGCGCCGGATGTGCTGAATCCGCACGTGCCCCTTCAGACAGTGCTGCGCCGGCGCCGTGAGCGCGCGGCGTGGTGGCAGATGCTGTTCCTGCTCGTGGTCGTTCTGGGCCCGATGATCGTCTATCCGCTGTTTCGACTGCTGACACTCAGCATCACGGGCGAGCACGGCCTGAGCTTTGCGCCGTATCAGCGCTTCTTCGGCAACAGCGATACGGGGGGCGTGATTCGCACCACGCTGGGTATTCTCGTCACGAGCGCCGGACTTGCGTCGCTGCTCGGCGTAGCGATTGCAGCGTTGCTGCACTTCAAACCGTTCGCCGGCGCGAAGCTCCTCACGCGGTTTCTTGAACTGTTCGTCGCGTTCCCGTCGTTCCTCGTCGCGTTCACGCTGATCTTCCTGTACGGCACGCAGGGCTCGGTCAGCATCGCGCTTCAACAATGGCTGCACCTCGACAGTCCACCGCTCGATTTCCTGTTCGGAACCTGGGGTGTCGTGCTCGCCGAAGTCGTGTTCTTTGCACCGTTCGTCGTGCGCCCGACACTCGCGTCGTTCGCGCTGCTCGATATGCGCATCATCGAAGCCGCGCGCAGCCTCGGCGCGAATGGCTGGATGGTGGCGATGCGCGTCGTCTTGCCGCTGGCATGGCCCGGCATTGCGGCCGGCACGATCCTCTGCTTCCTGCTCACGCTCAATGAGTTCGGGATCCTGCTCGTGTTGGGCAGCGCCAGGCTCGTCACGCTGCCCGTCGCGATTTTCAGCGCCGCGACGGTCGACCTCGATCTCAATGCAGCCGCTGCAGGCGCGGTGCTGATGCTCGTGCTCTCGCTGTCTCTTTACATGCTTTATCGCCAGGTCAACCAACGCCATGTCCAACGCACAACCCGCTAGCGTCTCCTTGCCGCTCGTGGCGCCGAGGCGGCATCTTCTGCGCAAGACACTGTCGGCAATCGGCGTCACCGTGGCCGCACTAATCTGTTTCTGGCTGTTCGTGCTGCCGGTGATCGTCGTTGCGCTGTCCAGCGTCGCGGCGCACTGGTCGGGGACGATCTTCCCCACGGGCTTCAGCCTGCGATGGTTTGAACGCCTTGGCGGCAGCGACCTCGACGCGCTGACGATGAGCATCGTGATCGGATTTACCGTCGCCGCACTCGGCACGGCGCTCGGCGTGTGGCTCGCGCTCGCGCTCGAAGGCCGCGACCGCAAGGGTCTGGGTGCACTCGTGGACACCGTCGCCATGCTGCCGAACGGCGTGCCGAGTGTCGTGCTCGGCCTCGCCGTGCTGATTGCGTATCACAAGCGACCGGTCGACCTGTCGAGTTCGTCGGCCATCGTGATTCTGGTTCAGCTCGCGCTGGTGTTGCCGTTCTGCTATCGGTGCGCGGCCGCGGCGCTGCGGCCGGAACTGACGGTGCTCCGCGAAGCCGCGGCGAGCCTCGGCGCCCCCCCTTCGATGGTGCTGCGCTCGGTGGTCCTGCCGCAGCTCGTTCCGGCGCTGCGCGCAAGCCTCGCACTGGGCTTCGCGCTGTCGCTCGGCGAACTGGGCGCGACGCTCACCGTCTATCCGCCGGGTTTCGCGACCGTGCCAATCGTGGTGGTCGGGCAGGTTGAGCGCGGCTATTACCTACCCGCCTCGGCGTTGTCGCTGATCATGCTGATCGCCTCGCTCGCGGCGCTCTCGCTGATCGCCGTGAAGATGCCGCGCCGACGCGGCGCCTGAGATCCAACAACGGCGCGCGCCGGGGCTGACGCCGCATCAGGCCTGCCTCGCCGACGCGCCCTTTCCACCGGGCAATCAGCCATCCGTGCGCCGCACGTGATCCGTGCCGCTCGGCCTTAAATGTGGCAATTCGTGCTTTTATGTTGCATAATGAGGCGAAATGAACAACAACGCTGAGTCGACGCTGAACGCGACGAACGACGGCCACCCGAAGCACGACGGGGCTGGCGGCGATCAGGCACTGAACACGCGCGTGCGTGACGCCCTGCTCGACGCGATCCAGTCAGGAGAACTGACGCCGGGTGCCAAGCTGGTCGAGGTCGAGTGGGCAAACCGCCTCGGCGTATCGCGGGCCCCGGTGCGCGAAGCGTTCCGCGCACTCGAGCAAGCGGGCCTCCTCGAGATGTATCGCAACCGGGGCGTCTTTGTACGGACGGTGTCGGAGCACGAGGCCGACGAACTTCGCGCCGTGCGCGCGCTGCTCGAAAGCCACGCATGCCGGCTGCTGGCCGAAAGGCTCGACGCGGGGAACGCCGCGGAGCTGCATCGGCTTGTTGATGCAATGTCGGATGCGCTGACGCTCGACGATCGGGAGCGATACGCGCAGCTCAATCGCGCATTCCACGACCTTATCGTCGCGTCGGCCGGGAATCGCAAGCTTCACGGGATCTATCGCGACATGATCGATCAGCTTCATTTGTCGACGCGGGCGGGGACGGACGAGGCCCCGGTCGATGCGATGCGCGGCGTGCTTGCCGAACATCGCGCGCTCGTGACGGCGCTCGCGTCGCGCGACGCCGACGCAGCGGCGCAGATCATGCATCGCCATATCGTCACGCAGGCGCACCCTGCACAGAGCTTTAACTGAACACCGCATCGCAGCACATGAGGACTCGAGCATGACCGCACGCCACCCCACTTCCGAAATCGCCGTGAACGGCCGTTCCTACCGGATGCCCGTCACGCCCACCGTCATCGTGTGTGTCGACGGCTGCGAGTATGACTACCTTGAAGCAGCGGTCGCAGCAGGCGTTGCACCGTTTATCGGCAAGATGCTGGCAAGCGGCACCGCGCTCAAGGGCGACTGCGTGATCCCGTCGTTTACGAACCCGAACAATCTGTCGATCGTGTGCGGCGTGCCGCCGTCGATCCACGGCATCTGCGGCAACTACTTCTGGGACCCGGCCGCGAACGACGGCAAGGGCGCCGAAGTCATGATGAACGACCCCGCGTATCTGCGCGCAGGCACCATCCTCGCCGCAGCCGCGCAGGCCGGCGCCAAGGTTGCCGTCGTCACGGCCAAGGACAAGCTCCGTCGGCTGCTCGGCTGGCAGCTCGAAGGCATCTGCTTCTCGGCTGAAAAAGCCGACAAGGCGACGCTCGCCGAGAACGGCATCGATCAGGTTCTTGATCTCGTCGGCATGCCCGTCCCGGACGTCTACAGCGCCGAGCTGTCCGAGTTCGTGTTCGCCGCGGGTGTCCGTCTGCTCGAGACGCGACCGATCGACCTGATGTATCTGTCGACGACCGACTACGTGCAGCACAAATGCGCGCCCGGTAGCGACGGCGCCAATGCCTTCTACGCGATGATGGATCGCTATCTTGCCCGCCTCGATGCACTCGGCGCGCATATCGGGCTGACCGCCGATCACGGCATGAACGCCAAACACGATCCTGCTTCGGGTCAGCCTAACGTCGTGTATCTGCAGGACGTCCTCGACGCCGGGTTCGGCCGCGATGCAACGCGCGTGATCTTGCCGATCACCGACCCCTACGTCGTGCATCACGGCGCGCTGGGTTCGTTCGCGACCGTCTATGTCGGCGAAGGCGTCGATGCCCGGGCGGTCGCATCCCGTATCGCCGCGCTGCCCGGTGTGCCGCTCGTGCTCGATAACGCCGCTGCCGCGCAACGCTTCGAGCTGCCCGCCGATCGCATCGGCGACCTCGTCGTGGTGTCCGATACGCATGTCGTGCTCGGAACGCGTGAGGCCGAGCACGACCTGTCCGGACTGACGGTGCCGCTGCGCTCGCATGGCGGCGTATCCGAGCAGACCGTTCCGCTGCTGTTCAATCGCGTCGCGGCCCTTTCCGCGGACCGCGCGCGACTGCGCAATTTCGATGTCATCGATATCGCGCTCAATCACCTGGTGACTGCATGATGGCTACGGTAATGCACGAACACGCCGCATTTCGCGCGGCATCGATGCTGATCGGCGGCCGGCGCGAGCAACGCTCGCGCACGCTCGACGTTCTCGATCCGTTTTCAGGGCAGCGCGTGGGTACCGTGCCGATGGCGAGCGTCGACGACGTGCGCCGCGCGATCGAAACCGCCTACGCTTATCGCGCGCATCTCACGCGCTTCGAGCGCGCGCAGATCCTCGAGCGCGCCGCAGCCTTGCTGCGTGATCGCACCGAAGAGGCTTCCGACCTCATCACGCGCGAGTCGGGTCTGTCCAAGAAGGACTCGCGCTACGAGATCGGTCGTGTCGCGGATGTCTTTCAGTTCGCCGCCAAAGAGGCGCTGCGCGATGACGGCCAGACGTTTTCGTGCGACCTGACCCCGCACGGCAAGGCGCGCCGCGTGTTCACACAGTGCGAGCCGCTTGACGGCGTGATCGTCGCGATCACGCCGTTCAATCACCCGATGAACCAGGTCGCGCACAAGGTCGCCCCGGCCATCGCGACCAACAATCGGGTCGTTCTCAAACCATCGGAAAAGGTGCCGCTTTCCGCGTACTACCTGGCCGAATTGCTCTACGAAGCCGGCTTGCCCGAGCCAATGCTTCAGGTGGTGACAGGTGACCCTGCCGAAATCGCCGACGAACTCGTCACGCACCCCCGGGTGCAACTGGTGACCTTTACGGGCGGCGTTGCGATCGGCAAATCGATTGCGGCGCGTGCCGGCTATCGGCGCGTCGTGCTCGAACTCGGCGGCAACGATCCGCTGATCGTGCTCGAAGACGCGGATCTGGACCGCGCCGCGTCGCTCGCGGTTCAGGGTTCGTATCGCAACTCGGGCCAGCGCTGCACGGCGGTCAAGCGGATGCTGGTTCAACGCTCGATTGCGCCGGCCTTCACCGAGCGCGTGGTGGCCCTGACCGAGCGCTGGGCCTACGGCGATCCGTTCGATGAAAACAACGAAATGGGCACGGTGATCGACGCGCACGCCGCCATGCTGTTCGAGACGCGCGTGAACGAAGCCATCGCGCAAGGTGCGCGGCTGCTCGCAGGCAATCGCCGGGACGGCTCGCTTTATGCTCCGACAGTGTTGGACCGGGTCGATCCCGCGATGACCGTCGTCCGCGAAGAGACCTTCGGGCCCGTCTCGCCGATCATGACTTTCGATACGGTCGACGATGCCATCCGGATCAGCAACGGCACCGCTTACGGTTTGTCGTCGGGGCTGTGCACGGATCGGCTCGACCTGATCCGTCGTTTTGTCGATGAACTCCAGGTCGGCAGCGTCAATGTTTGGGAAGTCCCGGGCTATCGAATTGAATTGTCACCATTTGGTGGTATCAAGGATTCCGGGCTCGGGTACAAGGAAGGCGTGCAGGAAGCGATGAAGAGTTTTACCAACCTGAAGACGTTTTCCTTGCCCTGGGGTTAACCGCATCCAACCAGGCACTTTGGGAAACACAGCATGGCTTTGAGTATCGAGGACATCCGCCAGCTTTACGCATCGCACGGCGGCATTGCCTATAGCGGAGAACCCGTCACGCAGCTTGAACATGCGTTGCAATCGGGGATGCTCGCTGAGCAGGCGGGCGCGAGCGAGGAGCTCGTCGTCGCGGCGTTCCTGCACGACCTCGGGCACCTGCTCAATCTTCAGGGCGACTCGCCGACCGTTCAGGGTATCGACGACCAGCATCAGTACTTCGCACTGCCCTTTCTGCGCCGTGTGCTGCCGGAAGCGGTGCTTGAACCGATCCGCCTGCATGTCGACGCCAAGCGCTGCCTGTGCGCGATCGATCCGGAGTATTTCGGCAAGCTGTCAGCGGACTCCGTGCGCAGCCTGAAGCTTCAGGGTGGGGTTTTCAGTCAGGAGGAGGCCCAGGCCTTCCTGGCCAAGCCTTACGCGCAGGACGCATTGCAGCTGCGCCGCTGGGACGACCGCGCCAAGGTCGAGGGTCTGGAGACCCCCGATCTCACGCACTATGTAGCGCTCGTCGCCGAGGTCGCCGCGCGGCACGCGGAACCCAGAACGGTTTGACGGGGTGGCCGCCGGATTGCCGGGCCGCCCGATGACCCACCACCGTTGACGGACCGCCCGGTCGCAGACTGCCGCTTATTCTGCGCTTTCGATCTGCGAGAACGTGTACAGGCCCTTGAGCTCGACGTTGATTGCAGCGAGGTTTTCCTTGCCGCCGGTCTCGCGGTCGATCACGCAGAGCGTCAGATCGACCGGTACGCCATCCTTGCGCAGCTTCTCGACCGCATCCGTGATCGCGCCGCCGCTCGACACGACGTCTTCGATCAACACGATCTTCTTGCCCTTGAGCTCCGCGCCTTCGGCATACTGGCACGTGCCGTATTCCTTGGCTTCCTTGCGGATAAACGCCGCCGGCAGGCCCGTGACCTGGCTCAGCATCGTCACGATCGGGATACCCCCCATTTCGAGGCCGCCCAGCACTTCCGTGCCGGCCGGGATCAACGGCGCCATCGCTTCGGCGATCGCCTTGAGCAGCACGGGGTCCGATTCGAAACGGTATTTGTCGAAGTACACATTGCTCCGCTTACCTGAGCGAAGCAGGAAGTCGCCCGTCAGCTTGGAGACTTCGCGGATACGTTTCGGAATATTCATGGCGACCTTTCTGTTCTGTTGCGATATGACTGCATTTTGTGCGGGCACGAATTTACCATGGACACGTCCGGGTCTTCCGGATACGCGACACTCGGTACGTTGCTGAAGCGGTGGCGCCCGGAGGCCGGACTGCCCTGGCGTCGCACCGGCTGCTTATCGACCCGCACGAGATGTCGACGTTCCCCGACGTTCCCCTGCGTTTTTTGACGCTCCTTGAAGTACCTGAATCCGACTGAGTCACATCGCCACGCTTCGACCATGACCCGAACCTTCACCCTACGCGCTGCTTTCACGCTTGCTTCTCTCTGCATTCCGGCTGTGATCGCGCTGAATGCCTGCGCGGCCAACCCCGATGCGCTCTGGCAGATCGTGAGTCAGAAATGCGTGCCCGCGGCGCAGGCGGGGACGACGCCGAATACCTGCGCCCTGGTCGACACCTCCGCAGGCTACGCGCTGCTCAAGGACATCAACGGCGTCGCGCAGTACCTGCTGATTCCGACCACGCGCGTCACCGGCATCGAAAGCCCGTTGCTGCTCGACCCGCAAGCGCCGAACTACTGGGTCGACGCGTGGAATGCGCGTTCTTACGTCGAGCAGAAGCTCAATGCACCGCTACGCCGCGACGAGGTCGGGCTGGCCATCAATTCCGCGAGCGGCCGCTCGCAGAACCAGCTGCATATTCACATCGATTGCATGCGACCCGACGTGATGCAAACGCTGGTCGCCCACCGTGATGCGATTGGAACGCAATGGCGTGACTTCCCTGAACCGCTCGCGGGACACACCTACCGCGCACGCGTGATGGACGAAGCGACGCTCGAGCGTGACAACCCGTTCAAGGACCTCGCCGCCGATATCGCCGCGCGCGGCGAAACGATGGGCGATCAGACGCTGCTCGTCACGGGCACGACGCTCGCCAACGGAGCGCCGGGTTTTATCCTGCTCGCCGATCACGTTCACGGGTTCGACCGCGCGTCGTCCGAAGAGCTTCAGGATCACGACTGCAAGATTGCGCATTGACGGACAAGTCGGACCAGAGAGGCAGAAGGGCAGAACGGCAGGAGGGCAGGAGGGGCGATCGGGAAGAATCGTGGACAAACGGCTCGGTGAGCATCGAAGCGGCCGGGTCACGAAAGGTGAGAAAAAAAGGGAGTGACGCTCGGATTAACCCGAAAAGCGTTCGACAACCGCGCTCACGCGTTCGTTAATCGCACATTTTCTCCAGATTTCACTTGTGCCCCACGGGCCCCGTCATTAACGTGCTTTCCGTCGGTTGACCCATACACAGGGCACGAGGAGACACGCATGACGTTCGCGATACAGCCCCCCGTCTCGACACCGGTCGAGGCATCCCGCTCCCGCGCGCGCAAAGCCGCGCTCGGCAGCTTTGTCGGCGCCGTCGTCGACTGGTACGACTTTCTGCTCTACGGCATCGTTGCCGCGCTGATCTTCAACACGGAGTTTTTCCCCAAAGGCAATCCAGGCGTCGGCACGCTGGCCGCCTTCGCCACGTTCGGCGTGGGCTTTCTGTTCCGGCCGCTCGGCGGCATTGTGTTCGGCCATTACGGCGACCATCTCGGGCGCAAGCGCATGCTCGTGCTCACGGTCATGATGATGGGCCTGTCCACTGCCGCGATCGGGCTGCTGCCGACCTACGCGAGCATCGGCTGGTGGGCGCCAGCGCTGCTCGTGCTGTTGCGCGCGATCCAGGGCTTCGCCGTCGGCGGCGAATGGGGTGGCGCCGCATTGATGGCTGTCGAGAGCGCACCCAAGGAAAAGAAGGCGTTCTATAGCAGCGGCGTGCAGGTGGGCTATGGCGTCGGGCTCATTCTCTCAACCGGCATCGTGGCCATTCTGAGCGCGACGCTCGACAACGCGGCGTTCAAGTCGTGGGGCTGGCGTATCCCGTTCCTGTTCAGTGTCGTGCTCGTGCTGATCGGCCTCTGGGTTCGATCGAGCATGGAGGAGTCGCAGGAATTCGTTGAAAAAGTCGAACGGCAGCATCACACGTCGCGCATGCCGGTCATCGAAGCGCTGACGCAACATCCGAAGGCGTTTTTGCTGATCATCGCGTTGCGCCTGGCCGAGCTGTTCACGATGTATATCGTCACGGCATTCGCGCTGAGTTACTCGACGTCCACGCTCGGCATGTCGCGTGAATTCTTTCTGAACATCGCCCTGCTTGTCGGCGCAATCAGCTGCGTGACGATTCCGTGTTTCGCGTGGTGCGCCGACCGTTTCGGCCTGCGTCGCATCTATCTGATCGGTGCGGTCATCGGTCTGCTCTCGGCGGTGCCATTCTTCCTCGCGCTCGAAGCCCGTTCGACGGTGTGGATCGTGATCTTTGCAGTCATGCTGGCTAACGGCGCGCACGATTTGATCGTCAGCGTCCAGCAGCCGCTGTTCACCGAGCTGTTCGGCACCGAGTATCGCTATAGCGGCGCGGGCGTCGGGTACCAGTTCGCGAGCGTCGTGGGCGGTGGTTTCACGCCGTTCATTGCCCAGGCGCTGGTCAATATGGGCGGCGGCTCGTGGCATTCGGTCGCGGGCTACCTCGCCGCAGGGTGCCTGATCTCGCTGCTCGTCGCCGCAGGCATGAAGCCGGGACGCCGCACGACGTAAGCAGGCAGCGCCGGGGGAGCCTGACACACGCTCTGTCAGGCTCGCGCTTCCCCATGCATACTTCGGGCATCGTTCGTCAGAACAACCATCATGATGACGCTGCCCTCCGCCCGGGACTGGATCTTCTCCGTCAAAACGTTCATCGCTGCGATGCTCGCGCTTTACATCGCGCTTGCAACGCAGCTGCCGCGCCCGTACTGGGCGATGGCGACCGTCTATATCGTGTCGAATCCCTTTGTGGGCGCGACCACATCGAAGGCGCTTTACCGCGCGCTGGGCACGATCCTCGGTGCCGCCGCTTCGGTCCTGTTCATTCCGCCTTTCGTCGAAATGCCGCTCGTGCTGAGCCTCGTCGCGGCAGTCTGGATGGGCGTGATGCTTTACCTTGCGTTCACCGACCGGACGGCGCGGTCGTATGTGTTCCTGCTCGCCAGCTACACGCTGGCCCTGGTGGCATTCCCGACTGTCAACAATCCCGAATCGATCTTCGATGTGGCCATCACGCGCGCCGAAGAAATCATTCTCGGCATCACCTGCGGTGCCGTCGTGAACTCGGTCATTCTGCCGTCCAAGCTTGCACCGGTGCTCAGCGAGCGAACCGTCGGCTGGTTCCGCGACGCGTCGATCTACGCGAAGGAGACGCTCGCCGGACGCGTCGCGCTCAAGGCGTCCACCGATAGCCGACAGCGCATGGCGACGACGCTCGATGCGTTCGAACTCCTGCTGAGCCAGCTCAGCTACGACGGAACCCGCCCCGATATCGTGCGGCATGCGACTGAACTCCGCGGACGCATGTCCGTGCTGCTGCCCGTGATCTCGGCGCTTGCCGATCCGCTCCGGGTGCTGCTGGCCGACACGACGCCGGCTCATGAGGCCATACGCAAGGTCGTCGACAAGCTCGAGGCATGGATCGACGAGACCTGCCGGCGCCCGGGCTCGCACCCGGACAGCGACGTCCGGCGCATCGCGCGCGAACTGCGCGTCGACATCGAGCAGCTCGAACCCGCGCGTGCAACGCTCGAGCACTGGCATGCCGCGCTGCTCTCGACCGTCGTCTGGCGGCTCAAGCTCGTCGTCGACATCTGGGAAGACTGCATCACGCTTCAGCACTCGATCTCGATCGACGACACCGATGCGTGGCATCCCCAATTTCGTCACTGGCGCGTGGGCGCGATCAATCCGTACTTCGACCGCGGCAATATCCTCTTTGCAATCGTGACGTCGGTCTCCGCCGTGTTCGTCGCATGCCTGCTCTGGATCGAATCGGGCTGGGTCGACGGTGCGGCAGCCGTGTCGCTCGGCGCGGTGGCCTGCTTCTTTTTTGCAGGCCTCGACGACCCGGCGCCGAACGTGTTCCGGTTCTTTATCGCTTCATGCATCAGTATCGTGGTGTCGGGGCTACTGCTGTTCGTCGTGCTGCCGAACGTGCATGAATTCGAAATGCTGGTGGTGGTGTTTGCCGTGCCTTTTATCTGCGTCGGCACGTTGATGCCGAATCCACGCTTCAGCCTGATGGCGACGCTGGTCGCGCTCAATACGGCGACGTTCATCAGCATTCAGAGTGCCTACGACTACGACTTTCAGACGTTCCTCAACGCGAATCTGTCGGCCCTGGTCGGCGTGCTCTTCGCGTATCTCTGGACGCTCGTTACGCGTCCGTTCGGGGCCGAAATGGCCGTGCGCAGCCTGACGCGCTCGAGCTGGCGCGACCTGATCGCCGCGGCGTCGCCGCATCCGATCGACACACAGCGCGATCTCGCGGCGCGAATGCTCGACCGGCTGTTGCAGTTGTTGCCGCGGCTCGCGTCGACCGACACGCCGGATCGCCTTCATCCGCAGGTCGAATACTTCCGCGACATGCGGGTCGGCCTGAATACCCTGGATCTTCAGGTCGAGCGCCAGACCGCTGATCCATCCCTCGTTGCTGCCATCGATCACGTACTGCTTGGCATCCGGCATCATTTCGACGCGTGCATCGAGCACGGCGCACGTCAGGTGCCTCCGCAAAACCTGCTTGATACGATCGACGTAGCGATGGACCACACGCTCGCCCCGATCGCGCGTGGCGAGTCGACCGACGCGATGCATGCGCTGGTCTCGTTGCGACTTGCGATCTTCCCCGATACACCGCCGCCGGCATCGCTGCGGCGTGCGTAACCATGCCTAGCCTTCGTCCTTGCGCGTTACCTTGCGCATCAGATAGCTGTCCATGATCCAGCCATTGCGCGCCCGCGCTTCGGTCCGGATCCGTTCGATCTCGGGTGCCACCTCCTTGAGCTTGCCGGCGACCAGCACCTCGTCGGGCGTGCCGACGTAAGCCCCCCAGAAGATCTCGAGGTCATCGCGATCGATACGCTGGTACTCACCATTCGCATCGAGCATTACAACCACCGTGTCGGCGTGCTCGGGAAATCCGCCGGCGATCTTGCGCCCCGTCGTGATTTCGACCGGCTCACCAATCTGGTTAAGCGGCACGCGATGGCGTGCGGCAAGTGCCTGCACGCTGCTGATGCCCGGTATCACCTCGTACTCGAGCGCCAGTTCGGCCACGGTGCGCCCCTTCAGGGCGATCGCGTCGACGATCCGAAGCGTGCTGTCGTAAAGAGTGGGGTCGCCCCACACGAGAAATGCGCCGCACTCGCCGGGCGCGAGCTCGCTTGCGATCAGCGATTCATACACGGCCTGCTTGTCGCGGTTCAGCGCCGCGACGGTCGCCTGCAAGTCCGGGGTGCCGATGACGAGCTCGGGACTCGGCGCATGCGCAAAGCGGTACCGCCGATGCGTGATATAGCGTTCGCACAGCGATTGACGAAACGCGACGAGGGGATCCTTCGCCACGCCCTTGTCCAGCAGAAAGAACACGTCGACGCGATTCAGCGCGTTGACCGCCTGCATCGTGATCTGCTCGGGATCGCCCGCGCCGATGCCAATGATCAGAATGGTCTTCATGCGACTGGGTGCCGAATCGCGCCGCCAGCGGACGATCAGTTACCGATGCCGACGAGTTCGACCTCGAAGGTCAGGTCGCTGTTCGGCGGAATCGGGCCGATGCCGCGCTCACCGTAGGCCGTCGCGGCGGGGCACGTCAGCTTGGCCTTGCCGCCGACCTTGATGGTTTGAAGACCTTGCGTCCAGCACGGGATCACGCGTCCGAGCGGGAACGTCGCCGGACCGCCATGCTTGGCCGAGCTGTCGAATTCGGTACCGTTGGCCAGCGTGCCGCGGTAGTTGACCTTCACAGTGTCGGCAGCGGTGGGCTTGGGACCGTTACCGTCGACCAGATGCTCGACGACGACGCCCGAAGGCAGCTTTTCCGTCGTGCCAGCCGAAGCAGGCGCAGCCAGAGCTGCGGAAACCGACAGGGCGACAAGCAAAGCGACAGCTGTTTTCACGTGAAAACCTCGTGAGCAATGATGGGTGGACCCGTATTGTAAACACAGGCTCACGGATCGACCGGCAGGCTCATCGACTGGCGTGGCGCGCACCATCCTCAGGTGGACAGCACGCATCGAGCAGCCGCTCGACCTCGCCGAGCAATCCGGACTTTTTCCACGCGAGAAACTTGATGTAGCACGTCTGCTGCGCGGGATATTCCGCGGGCAGATAAATCCATCGTTCGCCGGTCCGCCGGATCCAGCGGATGGCATTGAGAATCGCGCGGGCATCCGCGGGCGGGCGTCCGGCTCCCGATCCGGCACGCCGTTCCTCGAACAGGTGCTCGATGCAGGCCCACTGGACGTCTGAAAGGTTTGTCACGTCAGGCTCCCTTACTTCCAACCCGTCTGCGCGGGGTCGGCAAATGCTGGACGGATTTCGTCTCCCAATCGTCCCACTGCCGGTATATTCGTCTCGCCGACGCATGAAACGGAAACGCAAGACATCCGTAAGAGCCCTTACGTGGCAGTTATTTGACAGTCACACAAAGTGTCACATCAGCGTCGCATCGGATCATTAGGCTGCAAGGCGTTCTATTTGCCGTTCAATTACCCATGCAGGGCCGCCGTTCACTCACGATTCACCTTGAGCAAAACGCTCAAAATCCCCGTTTCCTCCGCGCCTTCGGTGCCCGCCTCGACACATCGTTGAGCCGTGCCGGTTTGAGTTCGGCCCGCGTCGCGGAGCTCATGCGGGTGTCGACCAGCGATGTGCAGCTTTGGCGCACGGGCGTCACCGTGCCCTCGAGTTCGGAATGCCGCCGTCTGTCGGAGCTGGCTGACTCGACGATCGATTGGCTCTGCGGCACCGCGGCCTGACCGCGCGTCTCATTGCTGTACCGTGCGGGCACCGCGACGCCATGACGTTGAAAAACCGGGATACCGCGCCGCTGAGGCATCGCAATCCCTTGCGTCAATGCTTTCTCCATTGGACGTATCGGGTTCGCTCGCACTAAAGTAGGTCGGGCGCTGTGTCGATAACCGTCGTAACTGAGCGTGGGCGACTTGCAGTTTGTGTCGACCCGAACCCCGTCCATGAAAGGTATCCACAGCAGGCCACGCCGGATCTCCGGCGCCGTCGGGACACTGATTGCGGCGCAGCGCGGCAACAGGCTGGCAGGTGTGGCCAACTATCTCTACGCGCGCCCCGGTCTTGTCGGCATCACAGGCACCGTCGTTGCGTTGGCGATGATGGGGCTATCGCTTGTCACGCTCTATAACGGCCGCACCGATGCGCTCGCCCATTCGCGAGAGACGTCGGAAAATCTCGTCGGCGTGATCAGTAACGACGTCGCGCGCAATATGGAGGTGTACGACCTGTCGCTTCAGGCGATGGTCGACGGAGCATTCGCGCAGGGCGTTAAAGCGCTGCCTCCGTTGGTGCGGCGTCAGGTCGTGTTCGATCGCGCAACGCATGCGGGCTATCTCAGCGGCGCGTTCGTCTTCAATCCCGACGGGCAGGCGGTGCTCGATCGCGACAGCGATGTCGCGCGCAGCCTCAATGCCAGCGATCGCGAATTCTTCATTCACCATAAAAACGATCCGTCGACGGCGACGTTCATCTCGCATCCGTTCCAGTCTCGCGTACAGAATGCCGGCCCCACGATCACGATGAGCCGGCGCATCGATCGCGCCGATGGGAGCTTTGCGGGTGTGGCTTCGATCGGCTTGCGCATCGAGCTGTTTCGTTCGCTGCTCGATCGGGTCAGCACGGGTGAGCATGGATCGACCTTTATCGTGCGACGCGACGGCACGATGGTCGTGCGCAAGCCGTATAGCCCCAAAGACATCGGAGCCAGCATCGCGTGGTCGCCGACGTTTGGCGTGATGGCGTCGCACGACCACGGTACCTATGCCGCGCGCGCGGCAGTGGACGGTGTGCGCCGGATTTATACGTTTGCGCGCATCCCGAATACGCCCTTTATCGCTGTCGTGGCGCCGGCTGAAGAAGACGTGCTCGCGCCGTGGCGCCGCCGCACGCTGGTCGTCGGCGGCCTGACGCTGCTGTTCGGATTGACCTTTATCGGCTTGGCCTGGGCGCTCGTCGGCATGATGCGCCAGCACGTCGCGACGCAGATGGAACTGGCGCGTCTCGCTGGCACGGACGGGCTCACCGGTTTGCTCAACCGCCGGGCGTTCGATCTGCGCGTGGGCGATGCATGGGCCCACGCCCGGCGCGAACGTTTGCCGCTATCGGCGTTATTTGTCGATATCGATTTTTTCAAGCTGTTCAACGATGCGTACGGTCACGCCGTGGGTGACGACGCCCTGGTCGCCGTGTCGGACTGCATCGAGGCATCGATCCGCAAACCCGGTGATATTGCGGCGCGGTACGGTGGCGAAGAATTTGTCGTCGTGTTGCCGGCCACCGGATCGGACGGTGCACTCGCGATCGCCGAGCGCCTGCGCGAGCGCGTGGCGGCGGCAGGCATCGCGCACGAGGCGGGTGTCGTCGAAGTGCTGACCGTCAGCATCGGATGCGCGACCGCATTCCCCGCCGAAGGCAGTGACATCGTCGAGCTGCTCGCGGCCGCCGATCGCGCGCTGTACCAAGCCAAGAGCGCAGGACGCAATCGCGTCACCGTGGTCGAGCTGCCATTCGACGAGGTACGCTCAAGCACGGACTCGAATACGGACTCGAGCGCCCATGCATAAATGGGCAAGCGCTAGGCGCCGTCAGCCCCCATCGCCTTGAATACGTCGCTGGCGAAGTCCTTGAGCTGAGCCTCGAAATCCGGGGTGCCCAGGTGAATTTCAGCGTAGGTCGGCTTACCCTGGGCCCGTCGGACCGTATCGACGTACGCCTCAATGATCTGCATCGGCGCGTAAGCACGATCCGCGGAATCGACTGGCCAGGCTTGCGGCTTCGCGCGTTGACCGGTGGTCGCATCGTCAAAGGCCGCCGGCCCCTTTCGTCGGCGATCCGGCAATACGGAAAATGCGGACGGCGCGTCGCCTGCCGCTTCGCTCGCGGAGCGACGCGTCAGGCGTTTGGGCGACGCCGCGGGCGCGCGTTCGGCCGCGCGCTGAGACGCCTTCGCAATCGGGCTCACACCCGAGCGTGGCCATCCTTTTCCCGTCGTGCGCCGATCGGACCGGCCATCCGTAGCAGGGCCGCCCGGGCCCGGTCGTCGTTCACGCGGGGCAAACCCCGGAAACACGCGCGCCACTTCACGCGAGTGCCAATTGTGCATCCAGATCATGCAAAGCTCCGAGAAGGCGCGAAGGTGCTGGTTCTCCCAAAGAGATACTGCGCGGAGAACACTGTCGTGATTTACTCAGCACACTTACCGATGGCTTCCACCATAGCGTGACCGTCTTTTTGTTCAAAGCTCGCGCGGCGAGTCATCGTTCGAACTCGCCATGCGTATCGGTCCGCACTCGAATGCGGCATCCGGCATGCGCGGTGCACGCGGATCCGCCTTTGCTTCCTCTTCGTTGCCGGCCGCGAACAACGCCGCGGCAGGATCATGCTATTTCACGATGGGGCCCGGCATCCCGGCTGCGCACCGGGTACCGCCCATCCGTTCATGGCATGCAGTTCAGGCAATCCGTTCAGGCAGACTGAGCCGGCATCGCCGGCGGCAGCAGGTCATTGACGACCGTCGCACCCAACAACCGTTCGACCTCCTGAATACGTCCGTCCTTTCTCCACTGCAGGAATTTCATATAGCACGTTTGCTGTGGCGGAAAGCACGCCGGCAGATAAAGCCATCGTTCGCCTGTCTGCTGAATCCAGCGGATGGCGTCGAGAATTGCACGCGGATTGGCTGCCGGCCGGCCGGCGCCCTTGCGTTGACGCGTCTCGTCGAACAGATGTTCGACACGCGCCCATTCAATGTCTGTGAGATTGGTCATTTGGCCCCCCTGTTGAGATGACTGTCTTTTGCAGTCTTGGGCGCAAAGATACGGCTGCACTGTCTCCTATTCGTCCTATCTACAGACAAATATGATGAGGCGTGTGTTTAGACCGCCACACATATAGTCGTGGTCATGACGTCTCATGGATGACGTCAACGGATGACGTCAAGCGGTTGTCTGTGCGACGTCCGGTAACAGATACCGATGAACGATCCCGTTGGTATACCGCGGCGATGCCGCAGCGCGACGGCTGTGAAAGACCCGCGCCCGAAGGAGTCCATCGGATTTCGTCGCGATCGGACGCGGCATAATGTGCGCGTATCCGCGCTTGTATCCCGCGCCTGTCACCTGCTAAACCGAGCGACACTCCCATGGTTGACGAACATCGCCACGACCATCCCGGTCACGACCACTCGGCTCCGGACCATGCCGGTCACGACCATCCGGCTCACGACCACGCCGATCACGATCATTCAAGTCACGCACATGCGCATGATCACGGCCATGGCCATAGCCACTCGGGCCACAACCATCTGCACGGGGTGACCGATCAACGTCGTATCGGCTGGGCTTTCCTGATCATCGCGATCTTCATGATCGTCGAAGTCGCCGGAGGGGTGATGTCCGGCTCGCTCGCCCTGCTCGCCGACGCGGGCCATATGGTCAGCGATGCCGCGGCGTTGGGCTTCAGCTGGGCCGCCATTCATTACGGCCGCCGCCCCGCGACGTCGCAACTCTCGTATGGCTACAAGCGGCTCGAGATCCTCGCTGCATTCGTCAACGGCTGCGCACTCTTTGTCATCGCCGCGTGGATCGTCATCGAAGCCATCACCCGATTCGCGAATCCGGTCCCCGTCACCGGCACGACGATGCTGATCGTGGCGTTCATCGGGCTTGCCGCCAATATCGCGGCGTTTCTCGTGCTGCACGGCGGCAATCGCGAGAATCTGAACCTGCGCGGCGCCTGGCTGCATGTGCTCGGCGATATGCTCGGCTCCGCCGCTGCGATCGTTGCGGCGGTCGTGATTCTGCTTACGCACTGGACGCCGATCGATCCGCTGCTCTCGATCTTCGTGGCGGTCATCATCCTCAAGAGCGCCTGGGGTATCGTCCGATCCTCGGCGCATATCCTGCTCGAAGGCACACCCGAAGGTGTCGAGCTTGCCGACATCAAGGCCGACCTCGAACAGCACGTGTCCGTCGTGCGCAATGCCCACCATATCCATGCGTGGTCGATCACCGGCGAGCAGCATTTGCTGACGTTGCACGTGCACCCCGTGCCCGGCGCGACCACGCGCGAGATCGTGATCGCGGTCAAGCAGCGGCTGACTCAGCGCTACGGCATCTCTCATGTCACAGTGCAGGTCGAGGAAGAAGAGTGTATCGACGCCGGTCACGAACACGAAGACGGTTCGTCGACATCGCCCTGCGCCTGAGCGCGACTCGCACCGGCACCCGATGAGCCATCGATTCCTGATCAAGGAAATTGCCCTTCAGGCGGGTGTCGGCACCGCGACCGTCGATCGCGTGCTGAACGGCCGCGTGCATGTGCGCGAGCACATGAGGCGGCGCGTCGAGCACGCGATCAGGGAACTCGAACAGCAGCAATATCAGCTTGCGAGCGCGGGCCGCAAGCTTGTGGTCGACGTCGTGGTCGAGGCGCCTCAGCGCTTTGCAGACGAAATCCGTGATGCGCTCGAGGCCGACGTGGCCGATCTCCAGCCCGCCGTGTTCCGGCTGCGCTACCTGACTCGCGAGATCATGACCACGAGCGAGGTCGTCGAAGCCTTGCATGCGATCGCGCGGCGCGGGAGTCATGGTGTGCTGCTCAAGGCGCGCGACGAGCCCGAGATCGTGCAAGCCATCGCGCTGCTTGAACAACGCGGCATCCCGGTGATCACCATCTTTACCGATATCCCCGGCTCGCCGCGTCTTGCTTATGCCGGGCTCGACAACACCATTGCCGGTGCGACGGCGGCCTACCTCGTCGGCAAATGGCTCGGCCGGCGCGCAGGTCATGTGCTTGTCACGATGAGCCACGAGCGCTTCTACGGCGAGGAACAACGGCTGCAAAGCTTTCGCCGCGTGCTGGCCGAACGCTTTCCGCACTTGTCGCTGATCGACGCAAGTGGCGGACAGGGACTCGATACGCAGACCGAAGAACACGTGCGAACCGCGATCGGCAACGCGAAGATCGCCGCCGTGTACTCAATGGGAGGTGGCAATGTCGCGATCGTGCGTGCGCTGCGTGGGCTCAGACAAAAGCCTGCGTGCTTTATCGGTCACGACCTCGACCGCGATAACGTCGGTTTGTTGCGCGACGGTGCGATCGACGCGATCCTGCATCACGACCTGCGACAGGACATGCGTTGCGCATGCCACCAGATCATGCATTTCCACAAGCTGTTGCCCCGCGCGGCGGTCGAACAATCGTCGTCGGTCGTCGTGGTGACGCCCGAAAACATTCCGCAGCAGATCGAATCGCGTCTGAGCGGCCGAACGCGCCGCGCGGGAGAATGACGCAAGAAAAAGGGACGCCGCGTTGCTACGCCCTTCGCCCGCGCCCGAAAAGCCGCAGGATGGCGAGCAGAATCACCGCACCAATGAGCGCCGTCAACAACGACCCGAGAATGCCGCCGCCCAGGCTGATCCCGAGTGCGCCACCGACCCAGCCGCCGATAAAGGCCCCGACAATGCCGACCACGATATCCATCAGGATGCCGAATCCGCCGCCGTCGACAATCCGCCCTGCCAGTGCACCTGCAATGCCGCCGATAATGATCCAGAAGATGATGCCGTGCGAAGCGTGGTCCATGGTGACCTCCGTGAAAGGAAGAGACTGACTTACCGGGTTCGTGGCTTCATGCGAATCGACCAACGCAGGGTTGGACGCAGCTATCGTACTCCATCGCTCCGAACATCGGTTCGCTCATCACTGACACAAACCTTTCACGCAATATCGGCGCGACTTGGGGCAGAGCAGCGCTTCAGGCCGCGTGCCCGATGCTGTCGAGCAGGCGCGCGACCACTGCGCCGTCGACAGGCTTGGTCAGAAAGCACAGCGCGCCATTGGCATACGCGCGCTGGCGCAGCGTATCGGTCGCAAAGGCCGATACGAAGATGATCGGCAGCTTCACACCGCGCTCGATCAGACGATCCTGCATGTCGACGCCCGTCATACCCGGCATCTGCACATCGGAAATCACGCACTGTACGTCGTCGAATGCACCGGACAACAACAGTGCCTCGGCGGAATCGAATACCTGCACGCGCCAACCGAGCGAACGCGCGAGGTTCGCCATGGCACGGCGCGCCGACTCATCGTCGTCGACGATCGATACAAGCGGGTGATGGCTCAACACTCTGTCCCTGGCCGTACGTACTCTGGCATTGCGTTAGGGGCCACACCGTGCGGCCCTTCAACGTTGTCAGCTTAGGGCACAAGACCAGCGCAAGGTAATCATCTACCTGTATAGAAATGCGCCAGCGACACCGATTCGTCTTGCGATTCACACGTTCGTATAGTCCGGCTAACCTACGGCCTTCTGCAATTTCATCCTTACAGACAATGTTCCGCGCGTGGCCCGATGGCTACCTTATTCACTACGCAATGACGCGTGATGAACCGGGAGCCGGTCGCCATGAAACTCTACGAAAAGCTCGTGAGCCAGGTCGAGCATCTGATCCATATGGGCGTATATCAGCCGGGAGAACGGATCCCTTCGGTTCGGCACGCGTGCTATCTGAACAGCATGAGCGTGACGACCGTGCTGCGTGCGTATTTGCAGCTCGAAAGCCGTGGTGTGATCGAAAGCCGCCCGCAATCCGGCTATTTCGTGCGCCGCCCCGTCGAGGCGTCGAGCGTTGAACGCGCGTCAATCGGGCAGCCGCAGGCCGTGCGCAATTCGGAACGCGACGTGAGCGTGAGTGCGAGCGAGCGGCGTGATGGCGCAGTCCCCGATACGAGTCGGGTACGGAAAGGCCATCGAAGTTCATCGAGCGATTCATCGAGCGCATTAACGTACGCATCTACGTACGCATCCACGAACGCATCTACGCACGAATCAACGTACGCGCCCACGCACACGTCCTTCAGCTGGTCGGCCTCCGACCCTGCACCCGATGCGGGCCAGTTCGTGCTGGCGACGTTACGCGAAATCGCCCGGCATGGCGCATTGCCGCTCGGCTCGCCGTATCCCGATCCCTCGATCTTTCCGACCACGCGCCTGAACCGATATGCGGCTGCGCTTGCGCGTCAGCGTGAAGCGCCAGGTGTCTTGTCCGACCTGCCGCCTGGCGATGCGGGCCTGATCCACCAGATCGCACGCCGCTACGCCGACGCAGGGTGTTATGTGGATCCCGGCGAGATTGTGATGACGGTCGGTGCGACGGAAGCCCTGAACCTGTGCCTGCAAGTCGTCGCGAAACCCGGTGACACGATTGCCATCGAATCGCCGACGTTCTATGCCCATCTCCAGGCCATCGAGAAACTCGGCATGCGCGCGCTCGAAGTGCCGACACACCCCGAAGCGGGCATCGATATCGATGCGCTGACTCGCCTCTGCGACACACAACGTATTGCCGCCTGCGTCGTGATGCCGAATTTCCAGAATCCGCTGGGTTTTCAGATGAGCGACGAGCGTAAGCAACTGCTCGTCGAGCGCATGAATGCGCGCGGCATTCCGATCATCGAGAACGATGTCTATCGCGAGCTCGCGTTCGAGGGTAAGGCGCCCTTGCCGCTCAAGCGTTTCGACCGGGCGGGTCTCGTGCTTCACTTCTCATCGTTTTCGAAGACTCTGAGCCCCGATCAGCGCATTGGATGGGCCATGCCCGGCCGCTTCCGGCAGGCGTTCGAGACACTCAAATTCTTCAACACGCTGACCACGCCGCTGACGCCACAACGCGCGATCGCCGAGTATCTGCGCAACGACGGATACGACGCGCACTTGCGTCGCATGCGCCAACGCTATTCCCAACAAGCCGCGATCATGCGTGCGATGGTGAGCCGCTTTTTCCCTTCCGGCACACGCATCTCGAAGCCCGCCGGCGGTTATCTGCTCTGGATCGAACTACCGAACCGCGCAGATTCGATGGCGCTCTATTCGGCCGCCATCGCCGAAGGCATCACCGTTGGCGCCGGGACCTTGTTCTCGCGCTCTGAACGCTATTCGAGCTTTATCCGGCTCAACTACAGCTACGCGTGGTCGGCGAACACCGAGCAGGCCATCCGCACGCTGGGCAGGCTCGCAGGGGCATTGCCCTCGCGCGAGCCCCTGGAAGCAACACTGCCAGACGAACTCGATTGACACGCTGAGGTACATCATGTGCACGAACTGGACGCTGCAACGCCCCCGGCACACAAGCCGCGCATCGGGCGGTCGTTTAGGTGGTCGCTTGGGTGATCGTTCAGGTGGTCGTTTGACCGCTTGTATGACCGCTCGCACCAGCGTTGCTGCTCAGACACAGAGAGGCACGCTCGCGAGCCTCTGTGGACGCCTCACCCTTTCGGCGCCGCCGGCTCGATACCCAGCGCCTCGGCCTTGCGAACGAGATCGGCGACGGATGTCGCTTCCATCTTTTTCATCGCCTGGGCACGGTGAATCTTGACGGTGATTTCACTGAGAAACACTTCAGCGGCAATCTGCTTGTTGAGCAAGCCCGCGATCACGTAGCTCATGACCTGCCGTTCGCGCAGCGTCAACGTCTCGTACTTCGCACGCAGCTCACCCAGCCCGCGGTTCGCTTTTCGACGCTGGCGATCGTGTTCGATCGCGTGATCGATCGCATCGAGCATGTCCTGATCCCGAAACGGCTTGGCGAGGAAATCCAGCGCTCCCGCTTTCATTGCGCGAACGGACATGGCGATATCGCCATGCGCGGTCATGAAGATGATCGGAATATCGATCTCGGTGTTTGCAAGCTCGGATTGAAACGCAAGGCCGCTTTGCCCCTTGAGCCGCACATCGAGCACCAGGCAACTCGGTGCGTCGGGCATTTCGAAGTCGAGAAACTCACTCGCGCTCGCGAACAGTTCGACACGCAGGCCGACCGAGCGCAGCAGATTGCGAAGCGAAGTGCGAAGCGATTCGTCGTCGTCGACGACATAGACGATCGGCGCCGCTTCGTGGACCGGCTCCTTGCCGGATGTCGTCGTTTGGGTCACGGTGTGATCAGCGTTTCAGAAAGCAATGGCAGGGTGATTTCCATGCGTGCGCCGGGCTGTGCGGATGCGACGCAATCGATCATGCCATCATGCGCCTCGACAATGGAGCGGCAGATCGAAAGCCCCATTCCCATGCCGTCGGCCTTGGTCGTATAGAAGGCATGAAAGAGTTTCGCGGCGTTCTCCGGCGTCACGCCGACGCCTGAGTCCTGGACAGCGATAATCACGCGTCCCCTGTCGTCGGTATAAGTGCGCACGGCCAGCACACGGGGTCGATCCTTGATCGACGTCATGGCCTGCAGACCGTTGATGAGCAGATTGATCACGACTTGCTGAAGCTGCACGCGATCGCCTCGCACGATCAGCGGTCCGTGCGCGAGTTCGAGATCCACGTGCGCGCCATATTGATGCACCTCGCGATTGACGAGGTCCATCGCTTCGCTCACCACCGCGTTGATATCAATCGGCACAAAAGCAGGCTCGCGCTTTTGCGCGAGCGCGCGAATACGCCGGATGATGTCGCTGGCGCGCCGCGCATCGCGAATCATCGCTTCGACGATCTCGCACGCCTCGCCGATTTCGGGCGTATCGCGGCGCAGCCATCTGAGTGTCGCATCGCCGTTCGTCACGATCGCTGCGATCGGCTGACTGACCTCGTGCGCGATCGACGCAGCGAGTTCACCCAGCATCGTCACGCGTGTGGCATGCGCGAGCTCTGTCATCGATCGATGCAGTGCCTCGTGAGCCGCATCGAGCTCATGCACCTGCGCCTCGAGTCGAACCGTGTTCGCTTGCAGGCGCAGCGTCAGATACGTGGTCGTTGCGATCGCAACACACGCCAGCACACATCGCCCGATCGCCGAATACGAGGGGCCTTCGGTATGACCGAAGACATAAGCAATGATCGTGAGCACGATGCACCCCGCGGCGACCGCCAGCGTGCCACGCCGCGACAGCACAGTCGCGGCGAGCATGACGACGATCACGTAGAGCACCATGATCGCCGTCGCGAGGTGACCGAAAGTGTCGATCACGAAGACGACGAGTGCCAGCACGCCCGCAAGCGTCAGCGTGAGGGTCGGGTTGGGTTTGCCGATCAGGGGTACACGTTGCGTGGGAGAGAGCATGTCGTATCGCATGGCGCATCGAATCGAAACGAGTGTAATGCAACCACAGCGTTCCGACAGACCCTCGATCCGCGGCGCCACCGTGCGATCCGGCGGGTAGCGGGCAGCCGGGGTACGCGACTTCGACGGGCCGCCACTTCATTGCGCCTCGATGCATAGGCAAACGATCGTCTCGTGCCTTTACTGGCCGGACGACGCCACCTCAGGCACGCGCCACCCGCCTCCCAGCGCTTCGAGCAATGCCACATCGGCATCGAGCCGGCGGCGTGCGATATCGATCTCCGCACGCTGGTTAGCCAGCGCGGTCGTCTGCACCGTCACGACGTCGAGATACGAAATCGCGCCGCCCTTGTAACGGTTCATCGCGAGCGTCAGGGCTTCGTTCGAAGCCTCGACGGCGCGATGCTGACTCTGCGCTTCGTCGTCGAGCGCGTGCGCCGAGGCCAGACTGTTCTCGACCTGCTCGAATGCCGTGAGCACGGTCTGACGATAGTCCGCTACAGCGGCCGTGTAGTGCGCATCGGCTACATGCAGTGACGCCGTACGCTTGCCGCCGTCGAACAGCGTTTGCGCGAGTTGCGGCCCGAGCGCCCAGAACAAGCTCGGCGCCGTCAGCCAGGGACCGAAGGCAGAACTCTCGAGACCGGCCGTGACGGACAGCGTGAGGTCGGGGTAGAACGCGGCTCGCGTCGCGCCGATCTGCGCATTCGCGGCCGCCACGCGGCGCTCGGCGGCTGCGATATCGGGTCGCCGCTCGAGCAACGTCGACGGCAAGCCGACGGGAATGTCCGGTGCCTCGATGGTGCCGATTGATGAGACAGCGTCGGTCGAAGTCATTGCCCCCGGCGATGTGATAGCGCCGGTCGAAGCGAATTCGCCCCTTGATGCCATAGCGCCGGTCGAAACGATCGGGCGGGTCGGAGCAATGGCGCCCGTCGACGCGGCTGCGCTTATCGACGCGGTCCGGGGTGCCAGCACAAAGGACGATGCCGGCACGCCGATCAACGTTGCAATCGCGTGCTGTAGCCGGGTGCGCGTCAAACCCGCGTCCGTCGCCTTCGACTCGGTTGCATCGAGTTGCGCCTTCGCATCGGCGACGTCCGATGCGCTCGCGATACCGATCTTGAGCCGTTGCTGCGTCATCTCGTAGGCATCGCGATAGGCAGCGACGGTATCGTCGAGCAAGGCCTTGTCGAAATCCGTCTCGCGCAGGTCGAAGTAGTCGGTCGCCAGTTCCGCCCCAACGGCAAGGCGCACGGCGCCGAGGTCGGCGTCGCTCGCCTGGGCATTCGCGTTCGCGGTGTCGACACTCGAGCGGATCTTGCCGAAAAGATCCGGCTCCCACGACGCACCCACGCCAACCGAGTAATCCGGAATCGTCTTGCCCGCCAGCGAATGCCCCTCGACGTTCGACGAAGTCCGGAAGCGCTCCTGCGAGGCGCCGGCTGTCACCGTCGGCGCATAGCCCGCGCGTTCGTACGCCACCAACGCGCGCGCGGCGTCGAGTTCCGCGACCGCCTTGACGACAGTCTGATTCGACACATCGACGCGCTGCTCCAGCGCATCGAGGTCCGGGTCGTGAAACACGGACCACCACGCACCGCGGGGCACGGTGTCGGCCGGTGCGGCAGCTTGCCAATGCGGTGCATCAGAGATTGAGGACGATGCCGCGGCCGTCTGCGCCGATGTCGCTCCTCCCGTTCCGCCCGCTTTTCCAGTTTCGAGGTAGTGGTCAGGCACCGCGACTGAGGGCGATGCATACGGCGGCTCGACCGAGCACGCCGACAACGCGGTCGCTAACACCAATGCCAGCGCGAGCCCCAGAGCCGGACGAGGTGTTGCGATCATCCGTGGCCCGTTCGCCCGAATGCCGCCTGCAGAGGTGCCGATCGTCCGGTCGCGCGTTGCCCGGACGCCGATTTCCCGGCGGCGGGTCGTCTCCGCGACAGTCACACGCCCGCGCATCATGATCGCGCTCCTGCCGGATCCGCTGCGACCTGCACGCGGGCGCCGGCGTAGATCGAATCACCGGGGTTCAGGATCACGCGCTCATCCCCGTTCAGTCCGCTCGCAAGTTCGACGTACGTGCCGAAATCCCTGCGGATCGTGACCGTGCGAAGCTCGACATGCTCCGCCTGTTCGGCGCCCGAGGTCGAAGCACCCGACGAACCAATCGCCGTCGGCTCGGCCACCGCAACCGTCACCCCCGATGCACGGAACAGCAGCGCATTCACGGGCAACTGAAACCCCGGTGTCGCGGGCTTGAGCTGCAGATGCACCTGCGCATACGCGCCTGGAATCAACGCGCCAGCGCGGTTGTCGACGTCGATCTCGGCAAGCAGTGTCCGGTTCGACGGCGTGATCGAGTCGTTCGTGCGCGTGACCGTCGCGGCGATCCGTGCGCCGGGGTTTTCCGGCGTCTCGAGATACGCCGATGTCCCTTGCGAAACCAGCGCGGCCTCCGACTGCGGGACCTGTACATAGACTCTGAGCGCCTGCGTCTGCTGAATATGGAAGAGCTCCGATGCCGGGGTCGACGCCCCGCCGCCCGTGCCCCCCGCGTCGACAAGCGCCCCGACGTCAATGCGCCGCGCGGTGATCACACCGTCGAACGGCGCGACGACCTTCTCGTACGACTGCAACTCGGTCAGACGCGCAACGCTCGCCTGCGCCTGGTCGAGCGCCGCGCGCTTCTGCTGCATGTCGCTGACCTTCAGATCCGTTTCCTGCTGCGACACAGATTGCGTGGCGAGCAGCGTCTGCCAGCGCTGCGCCGTCGTGCTCGCGATCTGATAACTCGCCTGCGCCTGTTCGACCGCCGCTTTGGCCTCGCGGAGCTGCGCATCGAGTTCCGGCGCGGCGATCGTCGCGAGCAAGGTGCCCGCCTTGACCCGAGCGCCGATGTCAACGTACCAGTGGGCGATATACCCGCTCGTGCGCGCATAAATGGACGCATCCTGGAACGGTGCGACGCTACCCGGCAGCGTCAGGTCTTCGGTCGCCGGCGCGGGTTTCGGGGCAATCGTCTGTACAACCGGCACCGCCGATTCACGCGAGATCGACGCGACATGCTCGTTCGCGCGCAATCGGGGCACGATGCCGATCGCAAGTACAGCGGCGACGACGGGGACGATCACCAGCCCGGCGCGGCGCAGGTTTCGGCCGGTGGCGGGGGGCTTTTCAGCAGGCGAGTTCATGTTTTAATTCACCTATTGGCGATAGGGGTATTGGGGAGGGCGGGTGCAGTGGTATGCGAAGCGGTGGCGTGATCGTGAGCAGCGGTATGCACGCCGCCCAACCCCATGCCGCCCGGGCCGGCCGACAGGCCGGGACCGTCCGGCGGCGCGGAATCGCCGTCGTCGTCCGCGAGTCGTTCCCTTCGCTTCTGCATCCACGTGTGGACCGCCGCGAACACGACTGGCACGAACATCAACGTGGCGCATGTGCCAAAAGCGAGGCCACCGATCACCGCCCGGCCAAGCGGCGCGTTTTGTTCGCCGCCATCGCCCAGCCCGAGTGCCATCGGCAGCATGCCGATCAGCATGGCCAAGGCGGTCATCAGCACGGGACGGAAACGCGTGAACCCGGCTTCGAGCGCCGCATCATGCGGTGACGCGCCGCGCGCCAGCGACTCACGGGCCGCATTGATCACCAGAATGCTGTTGGCCGTCGCGATCCCGATGCAAAGGATGGTCCCCGTAAGCGCGGGCACGCTGAGCGTTGTGCGCGTCGTGAAGAGCATCCAGGCGATCCCGGCCAGCGACGCGGGCAGACCAGAGATGATCACGAGCGGATCGATCCACGACTGGAAATTGACGACCATCAGCAGGTAGACGAGCACTACGGCGAAGACCAGTCCACTCGCCAGCCCCGAGAACGACTCGCGCATTGACTGGACTTGTCCGCGCAACACGATGCGCGTGCCGCGCGGCAGAGTCGCCTTCGCCTGGTCAATGATCCTGCTGACGTCCGACGCGACACCGGCGAGGTCACGCCCCTGCGTCGACGCGTAGATGTCGATGACCGGCTGGATGTTGTAGTGCGACACGACCGCCTGCTGCGTCGAACGCGTCATGGTGCCAAGCGTGCCGAGAATATCGGGCGTCGGTGCGGCCGACGCGACTGCCCCCGTCGATCCGCCTGCTTGCGCGGCTCGTGGCGCCGCGCCGGAAGTACCCGACGCTCCGGACTCTGCATCCCCGCCCGACGACGTCGACAACGGCAGATTCGCCAGCGACTGCATCGAAGCAATGTCGTACTCGGGCACCTCGGTGATCAGCGGATAGCTGACGCCGTTCTTGGGGTCGAGCCAGAAATTCGGTGAGGTCTGCGAGCTGCCCGACAGGGCAATCAGCAGATCCTGCGCAATGTCGCGCTGCTGAAACCCGGCCTGAAGCGCACGCGTGCGATCGACATCGACATTGATCGACGGCTGGTCCTGAGGCTGCTGAATATGCGCATCGACAAGGCCGTGCACGCCACGCATCTCGCCGAGAAGGCGCTGTGCGACGGTGTAGTTGTCCGCGACGTTCGACCCGACGATCTGCACGTCGATCGGCGCAGGCAGACCGAAGTTCAGGATCTGGCTCACGATGTCGGCCGGCAGAAACGAGAACTCGATCGACGGAAATGCCTTCGGGAGTTTCAGGCGAAGCTGCTCGACATAATCCGCGGTCGGCCGATGGCCCGGTTTCAGCGAGATCAGGATATCGGCGTCGCTCGTCCCGATCGGCGATGCGGCGTCATAGGTCAGGTTGATGCCGCTGACCGGCAAGCCGATATTGTCGAGCACGCTGCCGAGTTCGGCAGGCGGAATCACCTGTTTGACGACCGACTCGACCTGATCGGCCAGGCTTGCCGTCTGTTCAATGCGCGTGCCCGTCGGTGCGCGCATATGCAGCCGGATTTCCCCCGCATCGACAGACGGAAAGAAGTCGCGACCCGTGAATGGCAACAGCGCGCAAAGCGAACCGACGCAGATCACACCGAACGCGAGCGCGACCGCGCGACGGTTCGCGAGCGCCGTGGCCAACGTGCCGTGATAGCGTTCGCGAAGGGCTTCGAAGCGATGCTCGAAACGCTGCTGGAAAGCGCTCAGGCCCGAACCCAGGCGTACGAGGAAGCCTTTCTCCGCGCCCGAGGCGCGCCGAAACGATTTGGCCCGCAGGATAAACATCGCCAGCGTCGGAATCAGCGTGCGCGAGAGCAGATACGACGCCAGCATCGCGAAGATCACAGCCTCGGCGAGCGGCACGAACAGATAGCGCGCCACCCCGGAAAGCAGGAACATCGGCGCGAAGACGATGCAGATGCACAGCGTCGAAATCAACGTCGGCGCCGCGATTTCTCCCGATCCCTTCAGAATCGCATCGTGCAGCGGCTCACCCATTTCGAGGTGATGCGTAATGTTCTCGATCGCCACAGTCGCGTCGTCGACCAGGATGCCGACCGCGAGCGCGAGGCCACCGAGCGTCATGATGTTGATCGTCTGACCGAGCGCGGAGAACGCCATGATCGAACTGAAGACAGCGAGCGGAATCGTTACGGCAATGATCAACGTGGCACGCCAGCTGCCGAGGAACAGCAGGATCATCAACGCAGTCAGGCCCGCCGCGATCAGTGCCTCGCGGACAACCCCTGCGATCGCCGCCTTCACGAACACCGATTGATCCGAGAGCTGCGTGACATGCAGCGAACTCGGCACGCCCGCGAGCACCGTTGGCAAGAGCTGCTTGATCTCGCTGATGATCGTCAGCGTCGATGCACTTCCGGTCTTGTCGACGGTCAGCAACGCCGCGCGCTTGCCGTCGTTGCGCACCATATTGAGCTGGGGCGCGTAGCCGTCGCGCACGTGCGCGACATCGCGCAAATAGATGACTCCGCCGCCCGGCAACGTCTTGAGCGGAATCGCGTTGAGCGCATCCACGTGCTGAAAGCTCCCGTTGAGCTGCACGTTGACGAGCTGATTGCCGATCTTGGCCGTGCCGCCCGGCACGACGAGGTTTTGCGCATTCACCGCGTTGACGACATCGGCGGGCGACAGGCCCTTGGCCTGCATCGCCTGCGGGTCGATATCGACCATGATCTGACGAACCTTGCCGCCGAAGGGCAAGGGAATCGACGCCCCCTCGATCGTCGACAATTGCGTGCGGATGAAGTTGTTGCCGAGGTCGTACAGTTGCTGCTCGGCAAGCGTCGGACTCGACAGGGCAAGCTGCAGAATCGGCACCGTCGACGCGTTATAGGTCAGCACGGTCGGCGGCAGCGTGCCGGGCGGCATGGCCTTGAGCAGCGATTGCGCATTGGCCGTCGCTTCCGCGACCGCGCGATTGATATCGGCGCCGGGGTGAAAAAACACCTTGATGACTGAGACACCGTTCAGCGAGTTCGACTCGATATGCTCGATATTGTCGACATCCGAGGTCAGCGCGCGCTCATAGATCGAGGTGATCCGGTGCGACATTTCCTCGGCGTTCAGCCCGTTGTAGCTCCAGACGACACTGAGCACCGGGATATTGATGTTGGGAAAAATATCGGTCGGCGTGCGCAGGATGGCGAGCGGCCCGCCGATCACGATCAGGATCGCGAGCACCAGAAAGGTATAGGGCCGGCTCAACGCCAGTCTGACGATCCACATGGAGGCTCCTGTCGTAACGATTCGGCATGACAACGCCAATGCCGCTAAAGTTACGGACGCACGGGACCCCGGACAATTGCACGATCAAGCAGTTCTTTCAGTTTCCAGTGTGAAACGACTATACGAAGAGATAGCTTGTCGCGCGTCCATCACGAGTCATGCCCATGAAAGCGATCGATCTCAATCCGAAAGTCCGGAAAGTCAGCCCTTTGTTCTGGGTATTCGAATCCCTCGAAGACGATCCGGGTTTCATGACGCGCAAGTTCTTCATGTTCGACGCGGCCTATCTCGACGGCCTGCTTTACCTCGCCGTGAACGTCGGCGAGGAGCCGTGGAATGGCCTGGTTGTCTGCACGTCGCACGAACACCAGGCAAGCCTGATCGAAGACTTTCCGGAATTGCACGCGCATCCGATCATCGGCAAATGGCTGTACCTGTCGCAAACGCATCCTGATTTCGAATCGCTTGCACTCAAGCTCGCGCGACTCGCATTGCGACGCGATGCGCGCATGGGGATCGAACCCGGAACGCGCAAGCGCTCGGGCTCGGTCAAGCGCGCGCAGTCCGCTAAAAAAACTGCGACGAAGACCGCGACGAAGACGGCAACCCGCACGAAGAAAGGTACGTGATGGGCGACGTCATCCGTAACGGCATCCGTGACGTCATCAGTAGTTTCAACAACGACGCAATGAGCGACCGGGTGGCCGACGAGATACCGTTGTCACAGCAGGCTTACGATTCGAAGGCATGATGCGATTGATTCTCCACATCGCGATGACCACACCGCAAGGACATTCAGCATGAAGTTCCAGATCGCTTCGGATTTGCATCTCGAACAATTCGCCGCGTTTCCGGGATTCCGCGTGATCGAACCCGCTCCCGATGCCGATGCGCTGATTCTCGCCGGCGACGTGCATAGCCACGCCGAGGCGATCCATGCGTTCGACGACTGGCCTGTGCCCGTGATCTATGTGCACGGCAACCACGAATGCTGGCGCGGCGAATATGGTGGCGTGATCGATCAGATTCGCGGCGCGGCCTCACACGCGGGCATTCACTATCTCGAGCGCACGACCATCGAGCTCGGTAGCGTGCGCATTCTCGGCGCGTGCCTGTGGACCGACTATTTGTGGGGCGACCATATTGACGCGGCGATGGAAGAAGCCACGCGACAGATGCACGACCATCGCGTAATCCAGCTCGGCGATGACGCGTGGTTCACGCCGGAATCGGCACGTGCCGAACATCTGCGTACGCGTGAATGGTTCGAGGCCGAACTCGCCAAGCCCTTCGACGGGAAGACGGTGGTCGTCACGCATCACGGCCCGCATCCCGATTCAGTCCATCCGCGCTATGCCGGCGATATCGTCAATGCCGCGTTTGTGAGTGACCTCACGCCGCTGATGCAACACGTCGATCTCTGGGTGCATGGCCACGTGCACGACTCATTCGACTATCGCGTCGGCGCGTGCCGCGTCGTGGTCAATCCACGCGGGTACGCGCGCAATCGAAAATATGTCGACGATCCGTCGCAACTCAAATGGGAAAACGCGGCGTTCAATCCGCAACTGGTGGTGACGGTCTGACGAGCGACGGCGACTCGTCCCCCAGCGCTCAGGCGCCGCGTGGTGGCGGTTCAGGAACTGGGGCCGACCTTCGCATCGAACGTCGACCTGTCCCGGCTATTCGACCCTGACCGCTGCAGCACCGAACAAGGTGTATTGGCTCTTGCCCGCGTGCTTGGCCGCATAGAGTGCACTGTCGGCACGCATGAACAGTTCGTTGGTCGAGCTGCTGTCACGCGGATCGTGAATCGCGGCGCCGACGCTTGCGCGGCAACGAATGTCGCATTCTTCGATGTCGTAGGGCTGCGCAAGCGAATCGACGATCTTGCGAGCGATCGCGTCGATCGTGTCGACGCTGACATCGCGCTCGAGCACGATCGCAAACTCGTCGCCGCCGATGCGCGCGACCGCATCCGTCTCGCTCACGCAGAGCTCAAGGCGTCCGCCGACGAACTCGAGCAGGCGGTCTCCACATGCGTGTCCATGCGTATCGTTGACGTCCTTGAAGTCGTCGAGATCGACGAGCAGCAACGCCATCGGACGAAGGCTGTCGTTCGATCGCTCGAAAGCCGCGGAAACGCGTCGATCGAAGCCCTTGCGGTTGAGCAGCCCGGTCAGGTGATCGACGAGCGTCGTCTGCTCGAGTCGACGAAACTCCTCACGCTCCGTCGTCACGTCGCGCGAAAACACGTGGATGCCGACAAGCTGCTGCTCCGCGTCGCGCACCGGCTTGTAGACCACTTCGAAATAGCGTGTGCCCGCAGGCGTCTGCCATGCATAGTCGAACGTTGACGACTCGCCCGAGCGAGCCAGTGCGATATGCGGGGCGATATGCGTGTCGTACATCGCATCGCCCCAGACTTCGCGCACCGACCGTCCGATCATGTCGGGCACGACGAAGCCATAGCGCGATTCGAACGCACGATTGGCGAACACGTAACGTTCGTTGAGGTCCAGATACGCGACCAGGTCGGGAATACGATTCGCGATCGTCTCGATCAGTTGCTTGCGTTCCTCAGCGAGCTTGCCCGCTTCACGCAGGCTGTCGGTCTTCTGGGTGAGCTGCCGCATCAGCGACGCAAAGGCGCGTGCAAGGTCGCCGACCTCGCCGCGCTGAGTGGTGGCGAGCGCTTTGTAGGCCGCCGGGTCATGTGCACTTTCGATCACCACACGATGCAGATGCTGCACCGGGATCAACAGCCTCCGAACGATGGCATAGACGACCAGCGCGCCGAACACAAGCGCGATGGCCAGTGCGGTGATCAGACGTGGTCGGGTACTCGTGAACGGCGAGTACGCTTCATCGGGCGGCAGGTTCGCAATCAATTCCCAATGCGTCGACCTGAGCTGATGACGAGAAACGATGGGTCCGAGCTTGGGACTCAGTATCCAGAGTCGCCGCGGTGCACTCGGCACGCAGGCGTCGCCGGCACCGCCCACGGTCGCGAGGATCCGCGACACATCGGGATGCATGACATAGGTCGCTTGCGGGCCTTCCGTCACAAGACAGAACGTCCCCGACTGCACCGGCCGCGCGTGCGACAGCTCGTTGAGGAAGTTCTTGCTCTGCAGATCGAGGCCACCGTTGAGCACCGCCACCATGCGGCCATCCGCCGTGCGCACCGGCACCGCGATGATCACGCCTGGCCGTCCCGTGGCCCGGCTGATGACTGGATCGGAGATCGCCAAAGGCGCGCCGTCGGCGAGCTTCTGAAAATAGTCACGATCCGAATACGCGACGTTGGCCTCGATGCCCGGTCGCGTATCGAAGATGCGCTGACCGTCCGGCGAAATCAGCAGCAGCCAGTCGAACGTCGCGGGGATGGCGACCGATTGACGTGCAATGGTCTCGAGATGTTCGGGATCGTGCTCGATGGCAGGCGCAAGATGCACCGCCAGAGCCTGAAGAATGCGCGCCCGGAGTTCGAACTTGTCGTCGAGCTGCGTGGCAACCAAGGCGACCTGATTGTCCTGCTGTTCCTGCAACAAGCGCCGCAAGCCGATATACGCGTAGTGCCTCGCTGTGAAAATCAGCAGCACCATCAACACGGCCAGCACCGAGACGGTAATCGCGACAACGCGAGACTTGAGTGACCACCGTACCATTGTCAATGTGCCGTAACCATCCGTGAGCGACCTGCGCGACCTTCCTTTAGGGTCTTGAACCGAACGCCGCCATCCTCAATCAGGTCGCTCTGACGTGAAGCGCCTGACGGACCTCGTCGACACAGACCGGTGTCGACTGTGTCACTCCCGACTCACGTGGTTCGTGATGTGCGTTGTTCTTCGCGTGAGTATATCGCGCCGATACAGATGGAAACGCGGTTTTCTGGCGCGCCAGCCCCCTGAAAGCGGCCATAAGCTGCATGCGGACAACAGTCACGCAGCATGCTTACGATTTTCTATCGCACGCATGTGGCATTCACTACATCGGCGGAGTCGAGGACATCATCTAAATATGCATGGCAGAAGCTGTTTTCATACAGGGCGCGGGTTTTCGAGCATTCAGTGCGTGACCTAAACCAAAGGCAGCTGTTTTTTTATTCCGCTGCGGCCGATCAGAATCAAGGTTTTGAATCTGCAACCGATAAACAGACAGATGTGTCTCGATTAACGGCGTGTCGTGCAAGACACCGTGCTGTTTAGCTCTGGAAGCCGGTGTTTCGTTCCAATCATCTGCATTTCGCAGATCCACGATGGTTCGACTGACGGCGAGAAACGGATCGCATCACACAGACGAACCGCGCGGTAGCGGAGTGAACGATGAAACAGAAGTGCAATGTGTTGTTCCTGTGTTGGGCTAACTCGGCGCGAAGCATCATGGCCGAGGCGCTGCTGCGCGAACTCGGCGGCAATAAATTTGGCGCATACAGCGCGGGCATTCAGCCTGCGACGAACGTTCACCCGCTCGCGCTTGCGCAGCTCGATCCGCATGTGACGTCGGATCAGCGCATGCGCCCGGCGAGCTGGCATCTGTATGCGCGCCCCGAAGCGCCGAAGATGGATTTGATCATCGCGATGTGCGAGCAATCGGGCGCGCTGTCGCCGACATTGTTCCCCGGCGATCCGATGTTTTGCCGCTGGAATTTCCCTGACCCTGTCGAGAAGCACGGCACCGATGCTGATCAGGCCCGCGCTTTCGAACAGGTCTTCCGCCAGATCCTGCGCCGCATCAGCGTGTTCGTTGCGTTGCCCTTGCATTCGATGAAGCCGGCCGAGACGGTTGCCGCGATCGACGGAATGCATACGATGAATCAGGCCGGACCTTTCGCTGCGTAAGCGGCATCGGAACCCGGCGCTTCGTCGGGAGCGCGGCTACCGGGCCCGGCCCTGCTTCGGCTTCGCGCCTAGCTGCGGTCCACGTCCTGCCATGTTCCGTGGTGCGTGCTCGCGACCGACGCTGCGACAAGCGCGAGCCCTTTGACGCCGTCGGCGGCCGTCGGGTAAAGCGTCGCGCGGCGCGGTGAATCGATCCCCTTGAGTCGCTCGGCTACGCGTTCTGCGAACTCCGTGTAGAGGTTCGCAAACGCCTCGAGATACCCCTCCGGATGACCGATATGAATGCGTGTCGAACGCTGCGCCCCATCGCTCATCTCCGGCCCGAGCCGGCGCGTGATCGTTTCTTCAAAGCCGCCGTGGCGTCGGTGAATCAGCTTGTTGGGTTCTTCCTGATGCCATTCAAGGCCGCCCTTGTCGCCATGAATGCGGAAACTCAGCCCATGCTCCGAACCGGCCGCCGCATTCGTTACCCAGAGCGATCCGCGCGCGCCGTTCTCGTAGTGCAGAAGGGCTGACACATAGTCGTCGACGCTGCGCCCCGGTATCGCCGAGCCGACGTCCGCACACAGCTTCGTGACATCGAGCCCCGTCACATACGCGCCCAAGTGGAATGCGTGCGTGCCGATATCCATCAGCACCAGCGAATCGCCGCCGCGCTTGTTTTCCGTGCGCCATCCCTTGGGCAACTCGCCGGCCAGATAGCTCTGCACGTATTGCAGATGCACTTGCCGGATTTCACCGAGTTCGCCGTTTTGCACCATGTCACGTGCCTGGCGCACCATCGGGAATCCCGTGTAGCAATACGTCACGCAAAACTCGACGCCTTTGCGTTGCGCGGCCACGGCGATCTCGCGCGCCTGCGCGAGCGTATTGGCGAGCGGCTTGTCGCAGATGATATGGAAGCCGTGGTCGATCGCACGCATGCAGATGTCATAGTGCGAGTCGTTGGGTGTCATGATGGCGATCACATCCACGCGGTCGTCCCGCGCGGCTTCTTGCACGAGCATGTCCTGCCACGATGCATACGCGCGCTCAGGCGCAATGCCAAGCTCGGCAGCTGCTTGCCGCGCACGCTCAGGATCCGACGACAATGCCGAGGCAACGATATCGTAGTGTCCGTCGATGCGCGCCGCGATACGGTGCGTCTCGCCAATCATCGAACCCGGGCCACCGCCAACGAGGCCGAGTCTGATCCGCCTGCCGACTTCCTTGATCACCATGCCGTCTCCTCCGTGATTGTGTTGTATCGCGTCGGAGCAGCTTATTCGGAAACCGTCGTGAGCGGCGTTGATCCCGACATCAAAAATGCATCAACGCGTTCGACACCGAGGGCGTTCTGCTTCAGCGTTTTGTCCGGGCGTCGTGCGGCACCGTCTTGCATCAACGTGCTGCCGGCCGTGGCAATCGATCAAGCTTCCGTGTGCTCCAGCCTGGCTTTGACACGTGCCGCCAGCTGCATCAGCGGATCCCACTCGATCGGCGGGTACAGCGCCGTCTCGCTGACAAGCGGGAAATTGGCGTCTGTCCAGAACGTCTGCGGGTTGAACCAGAACTTGGCGATCAGCCTCCGTCCGAAGTCCATCTCGAAGTGGCGGTAAAGCTCCTTCTGCTTGAAGCCTCCCATCTCGGGGTATTCACCCAGCAGATAGCCTTCCTGCACATGCGGGCGAAGCGCGGCCGGCGGACACACACTCGATAGCCGCACTGCCTGAAGTCCCGCTTCGGCACTCGCTGTCAACCCACCACCCAGAAAAGGAATGCCGAGCACGAACAGAAACGCCTCGGTTTGCGCACCGTGCGAGGCGAACGACGCCGCAATGCGCAAGGAATGCGTGACGTCGATCAGCGGTGTCGGACAGACTTCGTAGTGCTGCAACACCGCCCACCGCACGATGCGCTGACGCTGCAAACGCTGCATGCCGAGAAAGCCGTCGTTGACATACTCCTCGGCAAGATAGGCCTCCGCGGCCTCGAGCACCTCAAAGCGCTGTTGCAACTCCGTTGGCGTCGGATTGCCTTTCCTTGCGCGAAACAGCGTCGGCTTGAGCGTTGAATTGTGCTGCGTATTCCGATGATCGGCCCGTTGACCGCGAAACAGCAGCACGTGATCACGATTGCGAAACTGAAGCTCGGCGACCTTCGAGGCCAGCTCGAGAAAGTTGTTCACGAAGTGGCCGTTGCCGCGACGCACGTCCGAGCAGCGGACCGTGACGGCGTCCGCTTGTCCGACGATAAACGACCACAACCTTTGTTGTCCGATCGTCTCCATGGGCCCGTCATGGTGATGAATGGTGAGGCGAGTGTACTCCCGGAACCGTGTCGGTTTGCTTCACGTCGTAGGCCGAGTCTGCTTCTCTGTCCGACATTTCTGAAATAGGGCCGATTACCATTTCAAGACATCAATAAGGCAAGACACTTGGGCCCCTGCGCGTGAAAGGCACTGCCAGTCGCATGCGGATACGCAATCCCGATCGATCGAGATCGATTGCGTCATTTCATAAAGCTCAAGGAGACGCCATGAATTCCTCCCCCAAGGGTGCGTCCGCGCTCGCGGTCACCGATCCCCCGGCCACGTCACCCACCACCGCCTCTCGTCTACGGTCCATCTTCTCCGGCTCCGTAGGCAACCTGATCGAGTGGTATGACTGGTATGTGTATTCAGCCTTCGCACTCTATTTCGCGCGATCGTTCTTTCCGGCCGGCGATCAGACCGCGCAGCTATTGAACACGGCCGCGGTTTTTGCGGTTGGCTTTCTGGCGCGTCCGGTCGGCGGCTGGATCATGGGCCTCTGTGCCGACCGCTATGGCCGACGGTCAGCCTTGCTGATGTCGATCATGCTGATGTGCTTCGGCTCGCTGATCATCGCCCTGTGCCCGTCGTATGCAGAGATCGGCGTTGCGGCGCCCATCCTGCTCGTAACGGCTCGCCTTTTACAGGGTCTGAGTGTCGGTGGCGAGTACGGCACTTCCGCCACCTATCTCAGCGAGATTGCGACATCGCGTCGTCGGGGCTTCTATTCGAGCTTTCAGTACGTAACCCTGATCGCGGGTCAATTGCTTGCACTGGGGCTGCTCGTTGTATTGCAACGATATGTGCTGAGCACCGAACAACTCGAAGCATGGGGCTGGCGCATTCCGTTCTTCGTGGGCGCCGCGTGCGCACTGGCCGCGATGCGTCTGCGCTCGACGATGGAAGAGACGGACGAGTTCAAACGCGCACGCGCATCGAAGCAGGCGCGTGGCGGCCTGGCGGAATTGCGCAAGCACCCGCGCGCGGTGTTGACCGTGATCGGCCTGACGATGGGCGGCACGATCGCGTTCTACACCTACTCGATCTATATGCAGAAGTTCCTCGTCAACACGGTGGGCCTCACCAAGCATGACGCGACACTGATCTCCGCCGCGTCATTGGCGTTGTTCGCCGTGATGCAGCCGATCGTTGGCGCGATCTCCGACCGGATCGGACGGCGGCCTGTGCTGATCGCCTTCGGCGTGCTTGGCACGGCGTTGACCGTACCCATCCTGACCGCGCTGAGCCATACGCATAGCGGTTGGACTGCGTTCTTTCTGATTCTTGGCGCCCTGGCGATCGTCTCGGGTTACACCTCGATCAACGCCGTCGTCAAAGCCGAACTGTTCCCTGCGCAGATACGCGCATTGGGCGTGGGCTTGCCCTACGCGCTGACCGTGTCGATCTTCGGCGGGACGGCGGAGTACATCGCCCTGTGGCTCAAACAAGCGGGTCACGAATCGCTGTTCTATTGGTACGTGACCGCGGCGATCTTCTGTTCACTGCTTGTCTATGCCGGCATGCGCGACACGAGCAAGCATTCGATGATCAAGGAAAAGCAGGAGGTGGCGGCTATCGACTATCGGTCGCCCCCACCCAGCTCACGGGGGAGCATGCCGTCGATGGGCAGAATGGTTCCAGTCACTTCGTAGTGACGAATCTGTCTAATGATGCCGATCGCCGGCCCCGTATAGAGCAGCATTTGATTCACGACGAGCGTATAAAAGCGCGGCTCGACGCTCACGAGCGTCACAAAGCCGCTCGCTCCCTGTGTAAAGGTGATCGAGGCGGACTGATCGAGTTCCGTGGGCAGGCTCTGATAGATGCTTGCCAGACTCGCATGAGGTCCGATATCGGGTGGAGGCACGATATTGATCGTCGAGTTTAAAGCGCGTGTTGTCGCGCTTGTTGTTATGCATGTATTGAGTTCTGGTACCCATGAGAACCCTGCCTGAGCAACCACCTCCCTGATCCCGACGGGTGCTTCAGGCTACCCAGCGCCAACTCCCGGTGCGGGTCAGATGCTACCCGAACTTCGTTACACGGGACTGCGCGCCGCCGCACCAATGAAAGCTTCACGTCTTTTGCATTGCAGCAGCACCACAGGCATGCGAATGTCGCACAAGCTGCGGCGATGCAGCATGCAGGAGCATTGTCGACACGCGAAGGTTATGAAGCACGCTCGTTATTTGCGCGCTGATCAACGAATACGGAACCGCAACTGCCGCGCACTGGTATTCAATGAGATAGCAACCTATAAAGGGCTTAGTTGCGTCCCCACACCTCATTACTCAGTAAGGCTGATGATGGACAGAGATCCCGCAAAGACAGTGCTGCTTTCATTGATCGCAGTCGGTATTGGCCTTGCCGTGATATCGACCGAGAGGAAACGGCGCGACCGCGGAGCAGCGCTCGCGCATCAGCAGCAAGACGTTGTGCTTAGCATCATTGAAGAAAGCGGCATTGCGAGTTTTGCCGATATCAAGGCGCGATATTCCGAGGCGGTCATCCGATTCCCGGTCGCTGGAATCAGAAAACACGAGATTCATAGCGGCGCACTCAAGCGTGCACTGCTCGCGCTGATTCGCACCGATGCCGTGGCGATGACAGACGAGGGGAAATTCCGTCTGAGAGATTCATCGGAAGAGCACGTGCGTCTGGTGAGTGCTGCGACTTTTGTGCGCAGAGCGGCGCGTGCGGACCGGGTTGAAAGCAAGCGGCGCTGGCTCTATGCAGTGACACCGGAAACGCCGTCTCATGGTGGGCCGAGATCGATTACTTCGAGAATTTCGGAGTCGTAGGCGACGTGTTCTTCGGGCCGCAAGCATGCGCCTCGCAACACCAGGTGTCTCGTCTTCGCCGAGTTTCAGAAGCATTCGACGGCCGCCCGCTCGCACGGCTAACGCTAGTGAGCGACAAGGAATATGTCGCGTCGGCGTTATGTTTCTACAATAGCGGTCGATCCCTTCTTCGACCGCCCTCATGAAAGCAGTCAAAACGCTTCTGGTCGCCGCTGCATTGCTTACCGCAGCGCCACTCTGTCTGGCTGATGAAACAATCGTCTTTCTGCGGCACGGCGAAAAGCCCGCAGCCGGGCTTGGACAGCTGGATTGCCAGGGCCTCCAGCGCTCACTCCATCTGCCGGCCGTGTTGAACACGCTGTTCGGAAAACCCACCGCGATTTTTGCGCCGAATCCAAGCGTTCGGAAAGACGATAGCGGGGTGTCGTATGACTACGTGCGCCCGCTCGCGACTATTGAGCCCACTGCAATTACATTCGCACTGCCCGTGAATACGGATATCGGGTTCAAGGATGTCGATGGTCTGCGCAAAGCGTTGACGGCCCCTGAATATGCAAACGCCATCGTCTTCGTCGCCTGGGAACATCACCTCGCACGCACCGTGACAAAGGACCTGCTCAAACAATTCGGAGGCGATGACAAAAGCGTGCCGAAGTGGGAAAGCGATGACTTCGATAGTTTGTATGTCGTGCGGCTCAAACCCGATGCGAAGGGAAATACGCGCGCATCGTTTGAGTTGATGCATCAGCATCTGAACGAGTTGCCGAAGACGTGTCCGGGCGAGGCGGGTTAGCGCTCAGCGACAGGAGCACCATCTGCGCATTTCATAGCGCTGCAAGGACAAGCCAGCGCGCGAAGGATCTGCATACGTTTGCACATAACGCTCAAACACCCGTCGGGTACTGTACGCACATGCAGAGCGTGCGTCAGTATGGCGCGTCATCACACAAACGCAGCGGGTGGTCTCGTGAATCTCCAAGCCGAACTGGGTTCTCTGTTCGAGGTACATGCCGAGGAGCATGGCGCACAACGGGTCATGACGCCCTTCGAATTTCCCGGAACGGGAGATCGCATCATCGTTCGGGTGCGGCATCACAAAGAAGGTTATTTGATCGATGAGAACGGCGAGGCGTGCTTCCGAGCGAATATGGCCGGCGGCGATACGGAGTCGGATGAAATCGCTCGATGGGCACGTGCGCTTGCGTCGTGTGGGTGCGTCAAGCTACTCAAAGACGAGACCTTGACCGCAACGACCAACGACGTTCGAGTTGTTGCCTCGCTTGTTTTTCAGGTCGCCGAAGCTGCTCAACAACTGTATGCGCTTTCGATCGCACGCACTAACCTGCAATCGTTCGACTCTGCGGTCCGATTGGCCAACGCTGAACGCGCGGCTCGTACGCTGCTCAAGCGACCCATCGAGTCGGACGTTGAGCTACCCGTTGCCGGCATACGTGCAGCCACGGCTATCGAAGGGGTACCGAATGCCACGGAGCAACTTGACGAGAACGTCAGTACGTACGTCGAGCGTGTCAGAGTTTTTATGGAGCAGGCGCGGGCGTGGTGTACCGCGCATGGACTCAGAGTCGAATCCCTGCCAGCGGTCGTCATTGAGTCCTGCGCGCCCAAGTATCTGGCACCCTCGCTGCTCATCCTGAATGGACAGAGCGGCGTGCCTATCGCCGAGTTACTTCCGACGGGTTCGGCGATCATGTGTGCGCAAGGACGGATCGACTTGAAAGGGTGTTTGGCTCGTCATGCCCTTCTTTATCAAACTCGTGACGACCCCGAACGCACGGCGAGTGCTGCGTCGGGTGATGATGTGATCTCGCGCGCGATGCACTCTTCTGCGTACTCAGGCCATGCCGGAGATGGATGGTATTGGCGCGAGGCCCAAATTCGGAAGGCCAAACTCGTCGACGAATCGCTCTTCTTGGAAATGATCACGGATGTCTCGGACCATGAGTTTCAGTAATCCGCTTCAACCCGTTTACAGCACTATTACCGAGTGTGGCGCACGCTGTGGCGCTCAATGCAGCGGGTCCACGCTAGCGGGTTGAAGAGGGAGACGTCGAGCTTTTTCGTGTTCGAGGCGCGTGACGTATTAGCGCTCCGTTCAGCACGATGCAGGTCTCATCAGTATCATCATTTTTGTGTCAGGCAAATTCGCCCACAAACTTGATGATTTTGATCAGGGCATGAGTCCCCCAAGATCCCTCCATCACCGCCAACCGAATGCCCCGATGACCCGAGCTCGCAAGAGCCTGCTTGTTGTTGGGATCATCTTGCTTTTGGCTTTGCTCGGATGGATCCTCGCGCTCATTATCGCCCCCGCGTTCCAGAACACGATCGTCATGACCGCTGGCGTGGACAACGGCATTTACCGCGGTTTCGCGGACAAATATGCAGCGGTCCTTAAACGGCAGGGTATCAATCTCGAGATCCACAGTTCTTCGGGCGCTGTCGAAAACTATGAGCGACTCAAGGACCCTGGCAGCAAGTACGACGTTGGCTTTATTCAATCAGGCACGACTCATCCTCAGCCATCCGATCATCTCGAAACGATCGCGGTGGTCTCGTACGAGCCGATCTGGGTGTTTTATCGCGGTAGTACGGACCTGACTCGCCTCGCCGACCTACGCGGCAAAACGATTGCCGTTGGTGTGCCGGGTAGCGGACTGAATAATGTCGCGATGGCGTTGCTCAGCTTTAGCGATGTCACGCGCGAGAACTCGACGCTGCTCGAAATGGACGCTGTGCGTTCTTACGACGCGCTCGCAAGCAAGAAGGTCGACGCAGGCTTTTTTATCGGACGCCCCGACGCAGTCATTCAGCAAAAGCTACTGAATAGCGACCTCAAGCTGATGAGCTTTTCCCAGGCCGATGCCCTTGTTCAGAAATTCCCTTCACTCTCGAAGATCATCTATCCGCGCGGGTCGACAAGCATCGTCAAGGACCTGCCTCGCACGGATGTGACACTGCTCGCCGCCACTGCCCTGCTTGTTGCGAAGGACGCGCTTCATCCCGCGATGGTCTATGTGCTTCTCGAGGCAGCGAAGCAAGTACATGGCGGCGAGGACTACTTCACGCCGATCGGCGCGTTTCCCAACCTGAAGACCGACGAGTTCCCGGTGTCAGGCGAGAGCGAGCGATACTTCAAATCGGGGCAGCCTTTTCTGCTGCACTACCTGCCGTTCTGGCTCGCGAGCTTTATCGAGCGCCGCCTTTTGATCCTTCTACCCTTTATGGCGGTCCTGTTCGGTCTGATCCAGGCGCTCCCGCGCTTCTATGAGGCGCAGGTCAAGAAGCGGCTCGTCGTCTGGTATCGCGATCTCAAGGCGCTGGACGATGAACTTTGGACAACTCGATCGCCGACTTCGGAGCAGATCGCCCGATGGCGAGATGAAATCGAATACATCGACGCGCAGGCCAGCCGCATCCGGATGCCGCGCAAATACATCCAGGATGTGTATTTGCTCAAGCAAGCCATTGGGGTCGTGCGGGCACGGATAGGGAAACTGACAGAGCCCCTTTGATCTTGCGTCAATGCCGGCACAGCGCCGTGCACTACGAACTTGCTAAAGAAATTTCGGGCACGAGTTGCGTCACAGCCTCGCCCGGCACGCTTTTGCGCCGGACGAGTCACCTTGCTGCACGCAACTCATTTGCTGATTCTGGTGCTGTGTCAGGGAAACGATAGGCTTCCGTTTGGCCGTCGATTGACTCGCCGTGCCCCGCTGGATAAGGCTTTCCGGTTTCCCAAACGCAAAACGCGAAGCGCGGTCACCCCCCATTCTTGGTCAAACTCGCTTGATAGGCCGCGCAGGAAAAGAAAGCCTTCCGAAGCCCGCCCACCAAGCGATTCAAGGTGATTGCCCCCCTCGTTAAAAATCGATGTCAATCTCCGAGGCATCCTCCGCTACATGATGGGTGAGGCCGTCCGCTGCGACTCGCACTTCATCTGAAGCTGTCCTAGCGCTTCTATTCACCTTCGCCAATATTGCGCGGGTGTCGGCTGCACCTGTATGCGCCACGGCGGTCCTTCGGGCTCGCCGGCTGTTGACCTCCAGTGGAAGCCCTTCGACAGCGTCCATCTGCTTCTTGGTGGCCTGTGAAACGCCGCCGCGTTTGACCGCCTGGTCGACTGTAGGATGGTCCCGAGTCTTGAGCAGTTGGTCGCCGAGGTCGGAGAGGTCACGAAACTGAAAGTAGTCGCGAATGTCGGGAATCGAAACGCCGAATTTCGACAACGTCAACTTTGTGGCCTCAAGTTCTTCGAAGTAGCCGTTGTCATCCCATATCGCATGTAACTGCGACGTGAACAGTTCATATCCTGCTACTGGCATCGATTGCCCGTGAATGGCTTCATATTCAACGGCTCTCCTTCGAAGCTCGAATGAAGTGAACTCCTTCTTCTGAAGGGTTACGACGCCGCCGGGGGCCACGGTTTTGAAAGGCTTCGCGAGCCGACGAATCACATCCTCTTCGGTTAGCTCCCACGCCGCATCCCCCTCGCGCATAGCCATGTTGAACTGGAACATGTGCTTCGGCACCGGCGGGACATTCGCCTCAAGCATGACGCTGTTCCTAAGCCTGCGCATGTCCGCCTGCAAGTTGTATCGGCTTATTGCTGTGAGCAACGCCCGCATAAAATCCCTCAGCGTGAGCGTCGCTCCGGCTGGAGCCTTTCGTAACTTGTTCCTGTTCCGTTTCCTCGCTTCTTCCTTCTCCGTCGCCGTGCCGTTAACTACCTCACCGTGCGTGACGCCAGGCAAATGAGCGATTTCGTCCTGGAAGAAACTCATCAATTGCTCAACGTCACCTTTTGCCTTCCCCTCGCCAGGTCGCGCCATCAGTAAGCGCAGCCGCATCAGCTTGACGACCGCTCTTCTTACTTTTTCGGAAATTCCGGAGCCGCGGTCCACGAAAATCGCGCTCGGGCAGCCAAATACCATGCCGTTCAAGTGCGCCAGGTCCCATCGCGCGAGGTCTTCTTCCTTGTCTGTGCAGACGCTGAAGAGACACGCCAAGTATGAATCTCCGTCTTCCGGTCGATATGTTACGTACCATCCGACGATGGCGCGACTTGACCTATCAATCGCGAGAAGGACCGTGGGTTTCAACACTCCGTTGATTGCTACAACCGAGTCGCCAACGCGCAGAAAGCAATCGGCAACGGTGCCGTCGATATCGACTACGTTGAGGTCACCATTTGCTATTTTCGCCGAGTAACTTTTCCCCTTCGCTGAACTGCGGAGCACAGCCATTCTGGCCCGTTCTTGCTTAAATAACGGTCTCCCGATTTTTTTGAGGTTGTCCTCCGACGGCAGTTTCACCGGGCTGATGGGAAAGCTCCGCTTTTCTCCATCGGCCCCACGATTGCTGATACGCATGCCTGCCAGGAAACGTCGAACAATCGCGGTGAGCTTCGCACCAGGAGCGTTCGCTTCCCGTTGCACGAAGTTCGAAAACCTTGCGTGCATGCGCGCTGTAACTTGCACGCGGGTCAATTTAGTCTGCGGATTGATGAGTTGCGCGTAGGTCTTCCGACCGGCATCAATTCGCGTCCCGTCTTCGTGTCGCGCGCCGCGCCTCTCGATACCGGGCCCACCCTTTTCCCAATCATGGTCTATGAGGGCAAACTTATGCTCGCCGTAAAAGAGGTAGCGTTCGTAGTATTGGCGTACTGTCTTCTCGGATAGGTTGTACTTCGTCGCTGCATCGCTCACGGCAGTCGCGTACACCTTCCGATTCTTGAACGCAGCGTCGCCATGCGCGCTCACGATGTGCTCAACGACGTCCGTCTTACTCTTGAGGTTCGCTTCCGCATCCCCCGAGGCGACGAAGCTGTTCATCTCTGGCGGTATGCCACGCTCGGACACGCGCCAAACCATCTTCCTCTCTCTCAGCGCTCGGAGGTGCTCAATCGGCAGCACAAATCGATTACGCTTTGTATTAGGTGCGCGATTCAGATTCAGAACATCGTCCTTCGTCGAACCGAGGTCAACGACGTATGCTCGCGCCTCGTCTTCCCCTAAGTAGCGAATGAGCTTCTGTGTTTCCTTGTCGACCACTAGAACCAAGTTGCAGTTCTTTGGGAATAGCAGCCCGGGACTGGCTGCTTCATCGCTGTTTTCCATGGTGATAACTCCTTTACCTTCAGCCACCTCCGTGGCGTCCCCCGTCAAATTAGGCGCGTACGAATTTAAGTGGCTCCGTCCGCGCGAAGAGATACTGCACGTCCCACCTCAGATGCCCGAGGAACAACGCCACTGCGAGTAGACGGAACGACGTCTGTCTATTCAAACCTAGGATATTTCCAACCATAGGGACTACTCGCGACGCTGGTCCGTCTGCTTGGGTTTCCAGCAGCGCCTCCGAGAGCTGTCGTGCTCCTCCCATCAACTGCTCCAGTTCATCGAGCTCGACGTACTTCATGTAAGAGAACATTCGCAGATAGCTTTCGTACTCAACTTCGGAAACTGCGTCCTCCGTCATGACTTCGTGCGACGTACCCCATATCCACAGCTCATCTACTTCCCGTTGATGCCGTGAAATCACGTTCGGCAGCTTCAAGTGCGCAGCCGGCTTCCCGGACACGCCGTGATAGATGAGGTGGGGTATGCCGGGCACCTTCAGCGTCAGCATGAAATCGACAGTCATAAGTTCGTTGCGCGGAAACATCCGGCCTTCTCGGCAATAGGCGAGAAAGGATTCGCGATTCCACAGAGGGTATTGAGTTCGAATCTCGACTACGAACGGACACATCTCGAAATACGCCAGGAGCCGAGCCTCCAAATGTGAATGGCACGCGACCTGTCCACCTGCTTTGAAGCTGAAGTAGTAGCCGGCCACCCCCACGCGGCTGTCGCTAGCTTTCTTCCAACACTCGAATTGCGGGGCACTCAAGACACCGCGCCGGTCACGCTTGGGAAGCGCTATTGGCCATTGAAGTATCGGATGTCCCGTTAGGCGGCGAAGTTGGAGCCGTTCGCCGAGTACCGCGTCGACCTCGAGGTCTTGTTGCTCCTTTCCCTTTGATTTCGGCGTCTCGATAGGTTCCGACCATGGATACCAATCGGTCGAGCGGACGCCGCTCGCAATCGCACTTCCGCGTAACAGTCTTCCGCGAGCTCGCGAGAAAGACAGGTGTGAGCAATCCCCAATCAGCCTTCGTTTTGCTTCAACCATTTTCTCCCCCGCGTAAAGCGTCTGGATAGCTGCCGTCCCTGCAAACCGTCGAAGGTCTTCTTTTTTGCCCACTCAGAACGTGGGTCAATGCCCCGAGCAAGCGATACAAAGATGTCAATCTTTCGATTGCGCCACGTTGTAAGCGTGTCCGCGCACTCGTTGAGAGCAGTCTCAAGTTCCGGGCCACCCGCTCCCCGCCTGTACGCCGCTTCGTTACCTACCTCACTGAGCAAGAGGGCCCTGCTGATATAGCGTTCCGGACGAGTCCGAACTGTCTCGGCGTAGCGCCTTCTGACCAAGGCCGCCATCTCTGAATCTCGTTTAAAGCTTCGGTCGACTTGGGCGAGAGATGTAGGCACGCGGGCTTGAGTCGGAAGAGTTGCATCCAACCACCCTTCATCGAAGTTCTTCGCAAAGAACACGAGCTTCTCGCCGTTCGGAAGGAAGTGAAAATCCGACCGCACAAGATTTCTGTTCTGCGCAATCGCAAGCAAAATCTTGGCTCTACAGTCAGCTCGGAAGCGAGAGAACTCAGCTGGACCAAGCTGGCTAATTTGACGACGCCACCTCACCGATTTCGTGTTGTTGTGTGGGCGAATTCGCTGTGGCGTGTAGCGCTCGGCCGCGTCGTATTGGCCGGGGTTCGTACCCCTTTCAACCGTTTCCGCAAGGAACTCCGGCCAGCCTCCGAAGAGGCTCCATATTGCAGCGATGTTCTGAACGGGATTTATTAGCGGCCCCTCGACACCGTAGCGACCACCGGCCCGTTCAATACTAGATTCCGTGAAGCGTAGAGAGGAGATAAGGTCTGCCCCCAAGCGAGATTCGAACTGTTCGCGTGCAACCCGATGGTAGTCGCGTCGCCCCAAACTGTGCGCGATTGCACTCACTCGTCGTTTAAGCACGGGTGCCGTGTTATCAGCTAGTTCCGATAAGTCGACGTTCCCTGTTAGAACGTCTTGCGCCATCCTCGCAATTTGAACGGCCGCGTCAACGCCGTTCGGATGCTCGATTGTCTCGAGGTGTTTGAGCGAGCGCCCGCAAACACATGAGTCACGTGGAAACCAAGTTTTGCGCGCCCTCCGATGGCTGAGGTCGCAATGCTCGCAGAAAGTCATCAGCGGCTCGGCATGAGTGGGGCAGAAGAAGATTGATGGCATAAGGTGGATACGCCGCCAGATAGAGAAGCCGTGCTCCTTAACATCGGATGAAATGCAGCTTAGACACACGGCGAGGCGCCCTCTGGTGTGCATCACCAGATGCTGCGTTGCTCCACGTTCGCGCCCTGTCTCGTACTGCTCTAGCATCCTTAACTTTTTGGCCCGCGGTAGAAACGCGCTGTTGTCAACGGCACTCCGGAATTGATACAGCGACTTCCGGCATCGGCACTTTAGATTTGATACACCGATTTGTGGTGTTATTGCGGTGCCGGCCGCGCTCAGTGGGCGTCGTCCTCCTTTGGCACAGCCGATCTCTTCGAGACCAACCCGGCCCGTCGTTTCTCGCGTAGCCGGTAGCTCTCCCCTTGGATGGCCACGACGTGAGCGTGATGCAAGAGCCGATCAAGCATCGCGGCAGTCAGCGTTGCGTCGTCGGCGAACGTCTGATCCCATTGCCCGAACGGAAGGTTGCTGGTCACGATCAGACTGCCGCGCTCGTATCGTTTGGCAATCACCTGGAAGAACAGGTTGGCTTGCTCGCGACTCATGGGCAGGTATCCGATCTCATCGATGATCAACAGTCGGTACGGATTCACGAATCGTTTGAGCGCGTCGCCGAGCTGATTTTGTCGATGCGCCGTTGTCAATATCATCAGCAGATCCGCCGCCGTGATGAAGCGCACCTTGATGCCCGCCTGCGTCGCGGCATAGCCCAGTGCCATCGCGATGTGCGTTTTGCCCGTGCCGCTCGGTCCGAGCAATACGACGTTCTCGTTGCGCTCCAGGAAGGCAAGGCTCGACAGCTCTTGAACCTGCGATCTCGGCACGCCGCTAGCGATGGCGAAGTCGAAGCCATCCAGAGTCTTGATCGCCGGGAAGCCTGCCAGGCGTGCGAACGTCGCTCGCTGCCGCACGAGCCGCGCCGTGTGCTCGGCCTTCAACACCGACTCCAGGAACTCGGTCAGGTTGATCTCGTCGGCGATGGCCTTCTGAGCCAAATGCGGCAGCACGTCAGCGACCGTCGAGAGCTTGAGTTGGGCACATAGCTGCGCCACACGTTCATGTGCGACGTTCATGCGGCAACCCGAATCAACTGGTCATACACCGACAGCGGGTGCTGCAGCGGAGAGAGCCAGTCGTGGAATCGCTCACGCAACTCTTGCCCGCTCGCCGGCGTCGTTGCTGGCAACAAGGCCGGATACGGCGGCGGCAGACTCTGCAATGCCTTCTGCTCCACAAGCAACTGTTCGCCCGGCTTGAGCTTGGTTGTCCCATGTACCCGCATGTGTGCGACCTCGCGCAGCCAGCGCCACACTTGAGTGTTGGCTGTCGTCACGTCTAGCTCAACACTCGCCGCCTTGAACTGAGCGGCCAACGGTACGTAGAAACTGCGGCGCAAATAGCCGTTCATCCGTTCGACTTTGCCCTTGGTCTTGGCGCGGTACGGCTGACACAGCTCGGGTTGGAACCCATAGTGCCGAGCAAAGTCGAGAAACCCAGGTTGGAAGCGATGCTGCTTCGGACCATATGCGTCTCGCTCAACTACGACAGTCTTCATATTGTCGTAGAGCCCTCGCCGAGGCACGCCGCCGAACCAATCGAAACAATTGGCATGGCACGTCAGCAAAGTATCGAGTCGCATGTCGGAAACGAACTCGACGTACGCCGCGCGGCTGTAGCCGAGAGTGGCGACGAACGCGAACAGGTTCGCACCTTTGCGCCTGCGGAACTCGACCCAATCCACCTGCATTTGATCGCCTGCAGCAGTTTCGAATCGCACGAGCGGATCGGGTGGTTGCGCGGGGCGCAGCGTAGCCACGAATTTGCGCACGACCCGCTCGCCGCCGCCAAACCCCATCGCCTGAATCTCGCGCCACAGGACTGTCGCCGGAATCCACTCGGGTGCCGCTGCCGCTACGCGTTCTCGTAGATAGGCTTCGTACGGAACCAGTATCGACTCACGTGGCGTCGTTGCAGGCCGAAACGTCGGCGCGTCCTGCGCCGCCAAGTACTTCCTCACCGTGTTGACTGAGCAGCCAACCTCACAAGCTATGGCGCGAAGGCTCTTGCCCTGTTTGTGCAATATCTTGATCTGCATGTATCCCTCGTACGAGACCATCGCCGCTCAAAGCGGCCATTATCCCTTCGTCGAGGTGTATCAATTCCTCAGTGCCGACTGTGTATCAATTTACCAGTGCCGCTGACACTGTTTAGAAGATACCGCGTGTGCTTCATGACCACGTCGTTCAGCGAGGGCAGTAGGGCATGGAAAAGTTCCTTAGTCACTGCCACATTGGTGCTATGCACGAATGCCGGTCGATGACCGTCTCTTTGAAGCAGAGTCATCAACCCACTGTGACCGCTGACGTTGCTAAGTTCGGTTTGCCGGACGACAAACCCTGTGATGTCCTCTTCAGGTCGGATTTTTGTCGCGTGAAAGGGAATTACGTTGCTCATTTTTTCTTGTATTCAGCTCGTCTAACCGACGAGTCTTAAGTTGTCTGACTGTCGATTGACGCAGTTTCGCCGCGCGCGCCACACGCCATTCCTTGAGCTGGACGGAGCGTTGCCCTCTGGCTACCCACGCAATACGGTCCGTAACGTGCTCATCACGGCTCTGTGTGAAGCCGCCTCGCGAAGTGCGAGCGAGCGAAGAATTGAGCGCGTATTCGCTGACTCCCAACATCAGTCGAAGTCGATACGCACTTTTCCTCGCTGGTGGCCCTTCAGCCGTATCAAGGATGCGCTCTGCATCTCGGACAGAGTGGGTCAGGGCAGCCAGTGGGATGCGCGGTCTGCGGCGGGGAAGTCTTGCGCGGCGCGTCGCTGCAGGCGTCGCATGCCTAAGCCACTGACGCTCGTGGCGATACAACTGAGCGAACGTCGCCGACGCACGTAGCCGGAGTTGTGTCTGCGTCGAGTTGGGTCTTTCGTCCTTGAGCGATTGCCAATCTTGCTTCGCCCTCTCACTCGCTTGTTTCACTCGGCGCCTGTAGTTCGAGTCAACCCAGGGCATCGCCTTTAGGACTCGGTACACGGTCGTCGTCGACGTACTGGTGACGCGACCTACTTCCTGAGGCGCTAGTCCGCGAAGCAGATGTTCGCGAATCTGCATCAGCTTTTCGTCGGTCAACTTAGACGGTCTGGCATCAACAGGGATTTCCGCGCCCCGGCAGAAAATAGACAGCTGATGTGGGCTCGTGTGAAGGACTCGCGCGGCGGAGACGACCGTACCGAACTCGGACAGTGCCGCCCGCACCGTGTCGTTGGTGAGTCTGTTTGTCTCGCGAGGGCTGGGGCGCCCCTTGCTCACGCTGTCGCATTCGCATTGCCGCGCGAACCAGGTCAACAAGATGCACCAGACGGGATGCACCGCGTGGTCTTCACGAACAAGCGCGCGGAGCGCCACTTCAAGGTAGTTGGAGTTGGTTACGAGTTCAGTTAGCCGGCAGTCATCGAAGTGGTTACGAAAGAACGAGCGAAATTCCGACACCAGCTTGGACAACCTGAAGCGATTGCTCTCAGTCAACCAGTTTGCGCTCCGCAGGGACGCGACCACTCCAGCTCTTCTGTACGGGGATGTCGTCTCGTCGCCTTCAACGCATGCAGCGGAATGCTGCGCAAATTGGAGGGCATAGCTCAGGTGCTCCGTCGAGCGCTCTCTCCGACATGCTGCGTCAAAGAAGTTCTCTCCCGATACGCGCTGTCTTAGCCAACAGCCGTGATGCGGGCACGCCCCTACGAACGGTGCAACATCACGACGATGCGTAAACCCGAAGCCGAACCGCTCAAGTGCCGCTTCGGTACACTCCGGGCAAACAGAGAATGCACCCTCAGCTGTCGCAAGCAATACAGGAAGCCGCACCAGTCGAACAGGGCCTGCACATTGCCCTCGAATTCGGGCTCGTTGGGCCGAATGGCGGTCGGGCGACAAACCAAGTAGTTGATACGCAAGCAGCGTGTGCCTCGCCTCAAGCGCCTGTATGTCTCCGAAAAGGTAACCGATGCGTTCTTGGAACTCGTCGAGTCGACTCGGCATTCCTTCTAAAGCTGGAAGTCGAGCGAGAAGCTGACGGCTTACCTTGCGAATCGAACTATCACCGGCGAGCGCCGCGCAGTGCCGGAGGTGCGAGTTCACGGTTTCGCCATCGGGAAATGACGGTATCAACGCAAGCGACGGTTGTACGTCACGCATGTCCGACTCCGAGTAGCGGGCGCGAGCTGAGCGCCTCCATTGCCGAGCCTGCGGCGAAGGGCAGATGGTCGACGTATCGAAGGGCATTCGCCCGACTTACGAATGCGGGGTCTTCCCCGTACTCCGCGATGGTGGTTCTCGCTCCCGCCCAGGTGCAAAGTTGCTGCTCAAAAGTCTCCTTGACGGCTTGCTCCGAGGGGCCACCGCTTTCGAGCAACTTCGGTTCCCAAACGAGACGCTCGAGAAGTGCACGAAAACCTGCCGAAAGCCAGCTAACACGCCCATGGCACAGCTCAGAAGTCCAAATGGGTAAATTGCGGGGCATCTCCAGAAGCGGTGGGAGGAGCCCTGCTTGCCAGAACCACTTGTTGTACGTGCCCCATGTACCAGTGCCCGGGGCTTTTGGATTGGGAGGGCTAAACGGCTTGAATTCGAGACGGTGGCCCCTTAGTACGGCGTCGACTTCCGAGCCCAGCAACTTGGCCCCATGCATGAACATGTCAGTGCACGAAAGCAAGACTGGGACGTTCGTATGCGCCTGTAGCCGACAAAGAAACGCGAGGATGTCTCGAACCTGGCCTTTGAGGCTATTAGCTGAGGCGCCGTCGATGGCTACCATTCCGACGTTCAGTAGGACCATTGCGGCGATGACTGCAGACTCGGCATTTTCGCCGCGCATCTTCCGAAAAATGGGCGCGACATCCCGCGGGTCGCGTATTTCGGACACGAGTTTTTCGCGGAACTGCTTGAGCAGCCCCTTCAGCGTTCCGCAAGTCGGCCATTGCAGCACCAAGAGTGGGAAGTACCAGACAAGCACAATGTCACCCAGCGAATCGCCCACGACGCGAAATGGCGCTCCGAAGAGGTTTCGCAAGCGCTGTATGTATGCGGTTCTGCCTAGTTGGGAAGGCCCGGTTATGACAAAGCTCGCACCGGTCAACGTCTCAAGATGTTGGCGGCTAGGGATACCGCCGCGTCCTTGTACTGCCTCCTGGAAAGAGTAGAAATAGCGCCGGTACCGGCTATCAGCGAGGCTCCTCGATTTCATACACTCGACGTAGGTCGAAAGGAGTGTGAACGTGTATCTTGCGACCTCTTCTGTTGCTAGGTATCCCTTGTCGAATCTCGACATGGCCTGAATCTTTGCCTCGGGACTTGCCCTCCACAACTCAGGGTCCGCTGGGACGAGCCTGTTTCGGAGTCGCTCGATGAGCGCCTGCTTGCTGGGCGGAACGGCAAACTCCGGGAGCTCCGAGGTTTGATTGACGTATGACTCCAGGCTCCCTGACTCAGCCGACACGCTTTGGCGGCGGAACACCGGCCAGCTTGGCATTTCCATGAGCTCCATCATTCGCCTGCACGAACGTGCGCGTCATGGCCTCGTTTGTTCAACGAGGTCATGACGCGTGCTTGGTCGGCGCCGCGAATCTGCGTGCGACGCGGCGCGGAGCCCAGGCTGTGACGGAGTAGAAAGTGTGAGGGCGCCGACTGGCGGTCACGGCTGTGACCCTTTTGGTCAGCCCCCTGGGGACACACTGGCGCTCGACGCCTAGACGCGGGGACGTGATGGCTCGAAACACGGCGTGCGCTCCCCCCAACGACGATTGGGGTGACGCGCGATACAAAATGCATCGCGAACTTCATTTCACAAAATCCTGTTTTCGTATGGCGACCTCATCCGCGCTGCGCCGGAAGGGCGCAACGGACGAGCGTTGACAAACGAGTTCCCGTGTGAAAGAATTCGCGCGTGAGACGTGTACGCGAGTTTCTTTCGGGAACTCGACGAGATGGGACGAAGTTAGCGCTTCGTCCTTTTTTCGTTTACGGCTTTGCCGTGCTATTCGTTGCTTTCTTCGCCTACGTTCTCCATGAGGTGGGCTCGTGCGTAACGGATTTGGTCACAGTTTCTTGCTGGACTTCGAAACGTAAGCGCGAGCGTCGTCCAATTCGTCGCAACGTGTTGACAGCGCGCGAAGTTGCTGGAAGTGCCATTTCTCGCTATACTGTCATTATCTTGCGGTAAGTTCGCTCAACGCGAAGCAAACAGCGCAAGATAGTAGACGATGCAGGAGCGGTTCGCAACCCTGCACTCCGAGATTCCGCAGTTTGATAGTGCCTCGTCGTTTTCGGCACTTCGCAGACGTCGTTTCGCGCTACAGTCCCTCCATCAATCTTGATTGCACACCGTCATTCGTGGCACAAGTTCGTGACACGAACCGTGCCTACGGCAGTGACAATTTGTGAGCGCAGGCCTTCGGCAAGGGCATGAATCCCCACCGATGGCAGCGAACAGCTCGGCGCATCACGCACCGAATTTCGTTTCAAATTTCGACATTATTTTCGCTTTTAGCGTAGGCCAAATCTCACAAAAAGCAAGATTCTTCACAGGAGCACCGTGAACGACCTCAGCGACCCCTGGGCATCGCTCGCCTCGCGAGCAATGCGCGTTGCGCTTGCACGGCATGATGTGACTTACGCATCGCTGTCCGAATCGCTCGTGAAAGATGGAGTGTCGGCCGGCCAAGGTGCCATCGTCTCCCGCATATCGCGCGGCACGGTCCACCTAAGCCTTTTTCTCCGCGTCATTTCGATGACTGGCGACGACACGCCAAAGCGGTGGATTGACGCGCTTCGCGCGCCCGCCAGCTGGGAAGCGCGAGCGTCAGCCGTCATGAAAGCAGAGTTGGCTAGACAACCCACCGAATCTAGCAGCGACATCGTCGGAAGGCTAGAACGGATGGGCGCTCCCGTCTCACTAAGGACGTTCGATTCGCGCGTGCGTTCAGGCGACTCCTCCCTCGCCTTTTTCCTTCAGTTGCTGTACGTACTAAACGCCGATTCGGCGGGACGGTACGTCGCCTTCGAGTCTCTGATGCACGCGGCGCAGTCTGGGTCGGCTCAGCGTCGATAACGATTTTTCTTGCCTTATCTGCAGGCTCGACTAGGCTTAAAAATGATTGAAAAATGTCATATTTTGATTTCTTCGGTCCCCATTTAATTTTTTGACTCCTACCGCTCGTCGACGCGGTAACACGGTGTCGAGCCTCGACTGCTTGGTGTTGTGGGAACCGTTGGGGCGCTCTCAAAGCCTCTAGTCCATCGCTCAAGCCGACGGGCTTGCTAGGGGTCGAAAGAAGTCAGTCTCCGTGACCACACGGGTTGAAGGAACCTAGACTATCGCCCGTGACCCATCGTACTTTAGACCGGGCCACATCTTAAGCTGTACTTAGTTAATACACGTGACAGTAGCCACATCGACTGCGAGTGTCGCCCCAAGTCATGAACACTTTTCTCGCGTTTACGTTCAATCACCCTGCGCTCCTGGTTGCGCCGACGTGCGGGGTCGCGCTCACGATGGTCGTGTTGCGCTTCAAGAGACACCGAGAGAACACAGGCTTTTTTCGGGCAACGGTCGTCTGGCGAACCCGACCCATCACTTGCACCGCCTGAACGGGAAAAGGACATGCCATCCGAAAGCCATATCGACCTCGAGATTGCGCTCAAGAAAATTCACGAACTCGCGGCGGAATCGAACAGCGACCTTGGCGTTCTCTATTGGAATCAGGTCGGACGGTTGCTACAACGTGCTGCGCGCATGCAAGCGGACATCGACGCGCTCAGCAAGGAGCTAGAACGGTGCCAGGCGATGCTGCGCAAAAAGCATTGATGTGGACGCCGACAAGCAGCGCGTGTGCAAGATGAGGAGCGAGTCGCCACTCCGAAGTCCGCACAAAATGCCAATGACAGCGCTGCGTTTATGCAAATCAAGATTGACTCTCTCGGCAACGAGTTGGAACTGTGCCGAGCGATGTCGCAGAAGGCGCTAACAGGAAGCTAGCTCGGACATCTCGACAGGATTCTGACATGGCCATCAACGTGAAAGCCTTACTTGCGAAGGCGACTCCTCTAACGCGCGAGCGCGCAGACGAACTTATCGCCGAAGACATGGCGAAAAACGGTTACACCGCCCGCTATGGTCCGTTCAAAAACGGCACCGAAACCGTCGAGAGCGTCGAATCATCGAAAGATGGGTCCCGGCGTCGAAACACGTCGAAGAGGTCCGAAAAATCGAAGTTGTTTGAAGCGACGTTTGGCAATGTCAAAGAGGGAATGCATATGCCGCGGTCTGCACGAGATAGTAAAACCAATGCAGAACTCAAGGATGCCCGTGCCGAGCATTTCATCCACGTCGCCGTCGGAGCGGCGATATTGGTCGAGCCGGAGGGCGTTGATGAGTGGCTTAAAGTACCTGACGCCGAGCTCGGTCGCCAATTCAAAAACCGACTATGGAAGGCGGCCGGAATTGCTGCAGCCTACAATCTCGACCTGCCTTCGCTCCAGGCCGAGGGAGAGGCGTTACAGAGGCGCGCTAAGCAATATTCGAAACGTCGGGTCAGCGAGCAAGAAGATTCGAGCGAGGACGCCGAACGCTATGCGCTTGTGCGGCAGGGAAAATTTCTGAGCGTCCCTGACTACTGCAGGGCAGCGGGAATCAAGGTGGGCAGACTGCAGAAGGAACTCGCCGCGCAGCGGGTTTTTAGCGTCAACATTGGAGCAGAACAGTACGTGCCGTCCGTCTTTCTATCCGGGCTCTTCGAACGGAAAGCCATTGCAAAAGTGGTCCGCCGATTGGAGCGAATGTCTGGCTGGGAGAAGTATCTTTTCCTTACTACGGCGCTTGAGTTACACGGCGGTGCGACGCCACTTCAGCTTCTGATGGCCGGCTCACTGAAGACGGTATTGAACGCAGCGGATGTAAGAGCTGCGCTAAGCACGAACGACGCCCAGTCATGAAGGTACGCATTCGCATCAAGAGGCGGACGATACGACACGTGCAAGAACGCGAGTTGAGTCGTGAGCGAGCCAAGAATCTGACATTCGTCGACGCTAGTGCCAGCCTTAGTGACGATGATGCCGGACGCGTCCTATCGGAGGCGGAATTTCGTCAACAGCGCCCCCATCATCTGCGCATAACGCTGTCCATTTTAACTTGGCCGGATTGCTGAACACCGTCGAGCACATCGATATTGACGACATGAATCCAAGGAGTGGCTGATGTTCGCTCGGCGTAGGCGTGTCGCCTCCTTCCGAATCTTGATGAACTGAGCATCTATGGAAGCAAGCGAAAACTCGAGCTCATCCGGCGAGCACTCCGCGGTGAGCAGGCTACTGAGCAAAATACTGCGACACGAGCCCGAATTGGTTGGCGTAACGCTCGACCCTCAAGGTTGGGTAGGCATAGATGAGCTCATACGCGCAATCGACCGAGCGGCTAAGGCGGCAGGCGCATCGAAGCGCCTCAGAACACTGCCGCCAATAACGAAAGACCTCATCTACGCCGTCGTCGCGCAAAGCGATAAGCAGCGCTTCTCGCTGTCACCCGACCGCATGCTAATCCGCGCAGCCCAAGGCCATTCGGTGAGCGTCGACCTCGGGTACGTCGCGACGGAGCCGCCCGCGGTTCTCTATCACGGCACCGCTCGAACGAACCTGGCAAGCATCTCTCGCGAGGGCTTGAATCCGGGAAGCAGGCACGCAGTTCATCTCAGCATCGATGTGGCGACGGCGACGCGTGTCGGTGCTCGTCACGGGGCCCCCGTCGTGCTCGTCGTCGACGCGGCACGAATGCACGCCGACGGGTTCGAGTTCTTCTGTTCGGAGAATGGTGTGTGGCTTACCGCGCATGTGCCAGTGAAATATCTTGACCAGCTCGGGACGAATCCAGGCAGGTCTACATCATCAACGCGCGCGAAGCTGTGAACGACACGCAGCACAGTATCAAGTGATGGAGGACGAAATGGCAGACCGACACGTGCCTGAAGACTTTCCGAGAGAGCCGACGCTTGGCGCTGTGGCCGGCGTTCAACCGAAGCTTCTTGTCCGAAAAATCGACGGTCGCTATGTGAGCGGACTCACTGATGACGAGTTGTGGTTACGCTACGATGCGTGCGACGACCTTGCCAACCAACTCTTCGAATACGTGTCACGGAAAGTTGTTACGGCGGGTCTGTCGCCAGACGTAGCTCTGGCACGGGCGGAAACAGGTGTGCGACTAAAAGTCGACGCAGGAAAATGGGATTTCTCGCAGGCTGAAGTAGCATGGGTAATGAAGCGCACGCACTTGTTGCTTGCAGCGAGAGACGATGAATGCGGCGCCGGATACTCACGCCGGTAGCTCAAGTGGGCAGAGCGCTCGCTGCCATCCTTCGGGTCGAAATGCATGTCGACGTCCTGAACTCACGTAAGCATCGTTGGGCGCAACACGTATGTCGCATGACGGCTTGCAACATGTGCTCAAATCGACGCGCGGCGGATGCTGCCCAGACGTTCCTGTCTGGGACAGCAAACTTGAAATCGGTTGGCTGCGCCCTACACTCGAAGCATCGCACCGTGCCGAAGCTGCCATGCCTTCCATGCCGCGTCATAGCCTTACGTCGCAAGCTGCACTCCTGACGTATCTCATAATTTCAGAGCTTTTCGAGAGACATTCGACGGGTCGATGGATGACGCTCGAAGGCGTTGTCGAGTGCTCTACGTTCGCGTCCGTTAGGAGCTACGACAGCAACGACGTCGTGAGAAGGTCGATGCTCGCGAGCCGAGCCTTAAAGTTGGCGCAGGAGATTGAGAGCGAAGGCGCAATCAAGCTAAGCAGTGCTGACCTGCTTTCAATGCTCGACGACAACATCCGGCTCGACCTGTCCTTCTCACCGGCGCGTGACATCTATGAGCGTTGCATCGCTCATCTACTGCGGACAAGATGGTATGCGTAGCCCCGGCTCCACACCCGTGCTGCGACGTTTATTCGCGCCGCGGAGACGTGTAGCCGGAAGGCCCTTATAAGAACAATGGAGCGCGCTCGCTATCAGCGATAGACCGCTAGCTGCTCGGTCCAGCGCCATCCGCATTTTCTCGGACGCTGACGTGTCAGGCCTGGTGGGGCGAACAAACTTCGGCGCGTCCTCCGTCAGCGAAGTTACTTTCTACGACTCGAAGTGCACCCAGGCAGTGGAGAAATTTCGATGAAATGGCTCGTTTTGGTGCTAGTGCTCTCGCTTACTTCCTTTCCGCTCTCGCTGGCGGCACAGCCGAGAGATTGCAAAGTCGATTCCGCATTTGCAAATGGAGTGTTGACCGATGAGCCACACGCTAACGACGAGGCCATCGTCGTTTCATTCGCTCTCGAGTCTCGGTGGGAGGAGTTGAACACGGGCCAGATGCTCGTCCTTTATCACAGAGACGACGGTCTGAACAATCTTGCCGAAGTCTTTCACCTAAAAAACAGCGAGGCTGAGGAGTTTGCGAAACGGCAAGCGCTCATGGACCGGGTCTTCTCCGTCATGGGGCTTAATAACAAAGCACTCGCGCTAAACTGGCCAACTGGTCGCTTGGTCGCATCGGTGCAACAGTTCATCGCATCCAAGAGTTTTAGCCCTGAGATTTTGAAGCGAGTTAGCAGCCAAACGGCCGATGACGCACGCCAAATCTCAAGCGAGTTAAATTCCGGACGCCCACTGCTCATAGTGGCTCATTCGATGGGAAACCTCTACACAAATGCGGCAGTGCTTTCACTTAACGACAGAGTGTCTCCAGGGACGTTGAGCGTACTTGGCCTCGGCGTGCCGGCAGCATTCGTCGTCAGCGACAATCAGACCAACAATCGACTGCTCGCGAAAGGCGACCCCGAGGCCATGGCCAAAGTCGCAAGCGCCCCATACGTCACAAATACGAACGACCTGGTTATCGAGACGCTTCGCCAATTAGGCTCGCCTAACTGGCGCAGTCCGCTTGCGGGGAATGTGACGAACAGCCCTCTCGAACCGCCAGGTCATAGTTTCATCGACATCTATTGGCACTCTGGGAAACCCACCGGGGAAATGGCACTTAGTTACGCGGGCCAGCAAGTCACACGATTGTTCGACGAATGCATGCACAGGCACCCGACGGCCGCAAATGCACCCTCGCGCGACGTTGCCCCCACCCACGACGAAAAACTTCCGGGCCCGGTTCTTCCTTATCCAAACGCAGCAACTGGAGGCGACTCTTTTGAGCTTCCGGGCGAAGTTGTTAAATCCATAGACGCGAACTTCCGTTGGAAGCCTACTCACGATGCCGCCTTGGCATTTGCGAGCGCTTCGCTCAGTTACTGGCTTTCCGTCGCCAAGCAAGATTGGCACTACAACCAGGTGGCCAACGAGCGCGTCGGTGCGGCGCAGGTTTGCCTCCGCACGCTAATCCGCAAGGCTCCTAGACCGGACGGCACACTCGAAGAGTCGTATCTCCGTTTAATCTTGGCGCCTTTAACCGCTAAGAAGTCGCTCTTTGAGAAATATAGCAATGCGGATGCCGTTGCGTCAGGCCATCCATTGCTGCTGAATCTCGATATGGGGACATCGTGCAAAACAGTGGGTGTGAGCATTAACGGCTAGCGATGGCCGTCGCTCTGGTCGCTTGGCTAGCTACCAAGCCTTTCCTTGGGTGTCTTCCAAGACTTGAGTCGCTCAAGAACGTCGACTCTCCCTAAGAACTCTTTGACCAACTGCAGGCGCTCAAGGAGTTCGGGTCTCGTCGCTTCGTCCGCGGCCAAAACAGCGGCTTCAATCTCTTCCACAAACTGCTGAATCTGTCGGGCTTCGGTCCATTTTTGAAATAGCAGAAGAAGTTCCTCCTTGCTTTCCTTCACGGCGTTTTCTTCCCTGCGGACTCGCTCAGCGGCTCTTCGGCGCCGGTCGTCTTCGTCCCATTTCTCCCGCTCAAGTTTTTGTCGGCGCAGCTCGGCTTCAATCAACTTCACGATGTCCGGCGCCGCCGCCTCTATCGTGTCGACGATTTTGTGAAGCAACCCGTCAATTTCTCGAGGCTTGCTCTCACGCCAATGATGAACCCACTTCGCCCCGGGATACGGGGAATACGCCTGCAAGCAGAATCTACCGGTGGCGAACGCCTTTGTAGTGGTCCACGTATGGTCAGCGCCATATGTATGCTTAGGCGGTACATATTCAGATTCTCTTACGTATTCCCCCTTCACGTATCGAACGGGTACTTCCTCGGACATCTCGATAATCGTAAGGCCGATTGCAACCGTGCCGACGTATACAACCGTACATCTGAACGGTGACCACAGGTTCTGAAAGTGATTGCCGCGCGTTGGCTTCTCTCTTTCATCAACTTCGTGACGACAGAGGCGTTCGCCATTGGCCGCGATAACAACTCGGTGACCTCGCGCTTCGAGCGACACAAAGAGTTCGTTGGCTATTTCGAGCGCCCGGTCGAGGCCGTTTTTTGTGACCGCCAAGTCGACCAGAAGCCGCTTTGCCGGCTTGAGGTACTCGGCCTCGTACGATGTCCGCCCGGTCCCAAAATGCTCCCGCGCTCCAACCACGAGAGCGTGGCGACGTTTTCGGCTTTCAATCCGCAAACTTCGAGGGCTTGGCGATTCAGCTTTGGCTTGGGGAGCGGCAGGTGCTTGCGGCGTTGTAGGCAGCCGTCCGTCACGGCTCCAGAAGGTTTCGTCGCCCGGTCTTGCTGGAGGCAGCGTGGGTTGCTTCGCGACTATGCCTACAGCCCGTTTTGCCCAATAGCCTCGGGGAGGCCTTGGGACGTGCAGTGTGGTGCATACGCGAGCCAGGTAACTCGACGAAACACCGTATCGCTCGGCCAGCTTGAGCATTGGCTCAGCCCAGACCAGTTGGTACAGCTCCTCCCGTGTAAGCACCGCAGTGACGCGCGCCGAAGATGTCTCATTTGGACTATCGTCGATGTCTCGTTCGTCCATCGATGTTGACCTCGCCTAAGCTCGAGCACGCCTTCGTTGATGAGACACGGAGCAGGGCCTTCGCGTCGTACCTGCAAAGCCCCGCGCGCAAGCGACAGGAGCTAGGCGTCTGACGCGTCCAGTCCAACCGTATTCGGGTCGTCCACTTTCGTCAACGTGGCTCCTGTCACCGACACAACTATCGATGGTAGGGGAATGGCAATCTGGTCGTTTGGCTTCAATGCAGCCGGAGTAGTGGTGAACTCGAGACTAAGCGCCCACCGGCCTTCTTGAATACCTTGGTCGCGCAATAGCGCACGAACTAAGTCTTCAAAGGTGTACTTGAATGCGCTCGTGGGCATCGTCAACCTCATCGGCGGTTTCCGTGTGCCCAGTCTAGGTTGTTTCCGCACCGGTACCGACCTGATTTTCGACCAATCTCTTATCGCACGAACAGCGGTGAACACAAACCTCGTGGGGAGGGGTGCCGGAAGTTCCAATGCGCGCGAGGCGACGCGCGTTGACAACTGGCTACTGGTCGTCAGGAGTATTCGTCAGCGGCCCACATACTTTTGAAGCAACATCCCCAAGTGCCGTGTCAGGTGCCGCCGAAACTATGGGCATACGCTCATCGGTCCTCGCGACTGGCTGGCCGTTCGACGTCCACAGTGTCGACACGACGGTCGCTGCGAAATCGCGGCAGTCGACGCTGATGCGGAAACGGACATCGTTGAACTGAGCTGCGTCGTCGGAAATACTTTGAGGTGTTGAAAACCGTTCTCTGAACCAAACCGATACCTGGTTGCCGTCACGCGCCAACGTTGACCGTTCGATATCGACGGAGACGTTAGCGGTGCGACTGACCACATCCCAATCAGCTCCTTCAGCCGTAGCCGTCTCTGCAGTGACCAACAACACTGCGGCAAGAAGCAATTTCAGCACAGCCTGCACTCCCCGGTGGATGGGTCTGGGATAACCGAACGACTCAACGCCTGCGGCCTCGTCGTTGCATTCGCTCGAGCGACTTTGCCGTGATGAATTCCCAAACGGAACATGACGGCCAGAGCGTGACCGACCACCCTATGATATGAGGAAATATGGCAGACTTTATACTGCGTGTAGGAGTCGTTGTGTGAAAGCGCCGTGACGGAAAGTCCCAACCTCCGGCTGCCCATCAAATAAATGGGGATTGGAGACCGTCAAATGAAACTGGTGCGGGACTGCAGCACGCTTTGCCGTGCGACGAAACTCATGGGCGCATTCATTCTTGCGCTCGGCCTGACAGCTGCAACGGCGAGGGCTGCAGATGACTCCGTGGTTCAACATCCACACTTCGGCCCATATACACAACAAATCGCATCCGTAGCTGCGTGGAATGTCCAGCCTGGGTATCTGTCGCTCGACAGCGACGACACGACGCGACTGATGGAGTCAATGCAGAATCCCGGGGTCGTCGAGGCTTGGCTTTATGCGCCAAAAGGGCTTGACCGATGGTTTTCAGTAATCAGATACGGCCAAACCGGGCATGTGAGCGACGATGAGAAAATCGATGCTGCGGCCGTGCTTGAGCAACTCAAACGGGCGACCGAGGTTGGAAACGAGGAGCGGCGAAAGCGGGGTTGGAATGAATTCCACATTATCGGTTGGCAGGTCGAGCCTCACTACGAACCAGACACCAAACGACTATCGTGGGCGACGCTAGGGGAATCCGGCGGCCAACAAGTAATCAACTACACCACGAAAATTCTTTCGCGGGAGGGCGTCGCCACGGTCACGCTTGTCACCGCGCCTGCCAGCCTTGACGCATCCATCGCGGAACTCAAGGCTCAACTCGACAACTTCGAGTTCCATCCGGACCAACAGTACGCAGCGTTTCGTAGCGGCGACAAGATAGCGGAATATGGCCTCACCGGGCTGATTGTAGGTGGTGCCGCGGCCGTCGCCGTCAAAGCCGGTGCATGGAAATGGATTGTCGGCATGTTGGCTGTCGGCTGGAAATTTATAGCGGCGGCCGTTGTAGCAGCGCTTGCAGGAATCAAATCGCTCTTTAAACGGCGAACCACGTGAGCACGTTCTTCGGTGACTATAGCCGTTTGCTCGCCGCTGCTATATGGCTGTGCACTGCCAGCGGATTCGTGATGCTGAAGTCAACCGGGATGGGTGTGGCATATCTCGGCCCGGGCGACGTGCGACTGCGCTTTCCGTCCTGGAGAGCAACATTCGGACGTCGTCTGGCGATGGTAGTGCTCCCGGTTCGCTCGTTTTGGCCGATGGCGGCGGTTGGCGTGTTCGAGAGTGCGCGAGAGAATTCGATGCGTGACCTTATGGTCTCCGCGGACCAGTTAGCGCGCTCGATGCGTCGCGCGCGTCCGATTCTGATGGCCGTAAGCGCGGTCGTAGTCTTCGCGATTCCGTCATGGCTGCTCGTTCGAGGAGCAGACCGGGTTTTTTTGGTGTTGGCGTGTCTGGCGTACCTGATGTACGTCGGCACTACCGTCGTATTGATGTACGGCGGCGGCGACGAGGACCGCCGCCGCTTGGCCAAGCACTGGAGGGTCTTGCTTGAGCCTTTGCTGTGTCTTCCGTTCGGTACGCGGCTTTTTCGGAATTTGAGTGAGCACTATCGATTGACAGTACCACTCGTTGACGTGCTCCGTTCGGCTACTGCATTGCGCTTGGAAGACCTTCAAGACTTGCGCGTCAAGCTAGAAGACCATCGTATCGTGACGGACGATTTGCACGAAATAGCGCACATCGCCACTTTGCAAACACTCATCGGCGAGCGCCTCGGGGAGATGAGTAAATGAGGATTGCGGTTCTCGTTGTGTTCGCCCTTTTAGGATTTTGGATAGTTGGCGCCATTTTCGAAACCGTTCAGAAGAAGCGACGTGCCCCCTCATCCCGGAGTGCTGGTGAAAAGGAAAATGCGGCAGACACGGAGCGAACGCGTGAAGACCTCATCGACGAAGCATGTCGAGTGCTTCAGCTCAAAAGGCCCTTCACGGACGACGAGTTGCGAACGGCATATCGTCAGCGCATGTCGCAATATCATCCGGACAAAGTGGCGAGCCTTGGGCCTGAGTTTCGTGAGCTCGCGGAACAGAAGTCGAAGGAAATAAACGGCGCATTCGCCCTGTTGGGTCGAGTTTCGCGATGAGATGCTACTTCCGTGTTTCCAAATATTTGAAAGCATCCATCTTTCTTCTTTCAGCCCACGCGCGGCGCAATCCCACCCGCCTTTGCCATAGCGGGGGCAGCGCCTCCAAGAGGCAATAGGCTTCTTATCCACTAACATCGCGCCAACAATCAATAAGATGCCTTCCCTATTTTTCTCTTACTCACACGTTGACGAGGCCCTGCGGGACCAACTCGAAGTGCATCTGGCGATGTTAAAGCGCGACGGGCTCATCGACACTTGGCACGACCGACGTATCAGTGCCGGGGACACTCTCGACGACAGTATTGATGAGCAACTGGAGCAAGCCGACGTCATCTTGCTCCTCGTAAGCGCCAATTTCATCGCTTCAGAGTATTGCTATTCGAGAGAGATGAGTCGAGCTATTGAGCGAAACGTAAGCGGAGAAGCACGTGTCATCCCGGTCATCCTGCGCGCCTGCGACTGGCACACTGCGCCTTTCGGAAAGCTCCTGGCGCTCCCGACTGACGCTCGTCCGGTGACATCTTGGCCCAACCAGGACGAAGCGTTTGCTGACGTCGCAAGAGCTATTCGAAAGGCGGTAAGCAGAGATGCGGCACCCGCAAGGACAGTAAATTCTCCTGCGCAGCGCGTGGCAATCGCGGCCGCAAGCAGGGCGGAGGAGTACCTTCCTCGCTCAAGCAATCTACGCGTGAGAAAGGAGTTTTCGGACCTTGACCGGGACACCTTTCTCTCGGACGCGTTCAGCTTTATGGCGCGCTTCTTCGAAGGCTCGCTGTTGGCTCTGCAAGAACGTCATCCCGAGCTCACAGGACGCTTCGAACGGATTGATTCGCGTAATTTCACGGCAAGCGTTTACAAGGGTGGCAAGAGCGTTGCCGAGTGCACGATATCGCAGGGTGGGTACGGTCGACGTCACAGCGAAATCCGCTACTCGAATCAAATATCGACGCACCTCAATAGCTACAGCGATGTTCTGACAGTTGGCGAAGACAGTCAAAGGCTGTTCCTGAAGCCGCTCGGGAACATTGGGCGAGGCACTGAGAATCAGCTATCGGAATCAGGAGCAGCTGAGCACTTTTGGTCGGCGCTCATCGAGCGCATCCAGTAGCGCGCTCACGCGTTGAATGAAGCTGGGTACACGGCAAGGTTGAAACACGTAAAGGAGAACTCGTATGCTGGAAGTCACCAACGCGTTGCGAAGCGCACGTGCGGCCATCGAACATCCGCAGTGCGGGCAAACCTTTCAAACAGCCGTGGCGATGGAACCTCGCCCGTTCAGCGACAGTCACGCGCTAGGTATTTTGCTTGCCATCCCTCGCATCCCAGAGGCCAGCGCGCAGCAAGTGGAGGAAGCGAAGAGGTTGCTTGCGTTGTGGGAAAGCAAGTGCAGCCACTGGCGGAATGACCAAATGAACAGTCATAACGCCGCGCCGACGCTCCCGCGCACCTTGGAACATTGGCAGCCATATCTGGTTGCCGCGGAGCGGGAACGCAATGCTGGGTGACCTGTAGTGCGAAGAGTGCGGCACGCGAGCGGTCCGGGCGCAAGTCCGGTCGCCACGGTTACACGCGAATCGCCTTTGAGCATGATTTCTCGCCCATCGCGCGACAATGTTGGGTTAGGGCCTGACGGTCGGCGTTCTTGCCATCATAGTGGCTTTGAAGCCATGCAACATCGTTCTGGCCGCGGCCGCGGCCGCAGGCGCCCAGCCACACGGCCGTCCGTCAAGAAGGTGAGCCCGTCGAGATAGGGGCTGATGTCGAGCGGCATTCAACTTGATGAATCTGCATAAGGTCGGGGAAGGTCTGCACGCTGTTCGAAACGAGTGGGTTGTTTGCCCGCCGTTCGTCCCCGACGTGGTCGTACAAGAATTGCAGCGCGACGTCTCGTCCAGTCGCAGCCCGCCGCAACAAAGTGAAATACTGAAAGTCGTAGTACGGAGTCGTTCCGCCCATCTGTGTGCTCGCTTCCGCAGCGCCCATGGAGTTCAGTGTTGGACTGAACTTGGTCGCGAAATCGTACAGCGTTGAATCGTCTGCGAACTTAAAACGCGTCGGACGGCTTTCCGCACATCAAGGTTCGCTTTCAAGATGAGTTCGTCGAACGCTTCATCGTCGCAGCCTCTGAGGTAGCGCACTTCCTCGCCCGACAGGGGAAGCTTGATGACGGCGGACTTCGGCCAGCCCCTCGTGCGTGCCTTGCTTCCTCGAGTCTTTGGATAGACTCAATATCCAAAATGAATTAAAAAACCACAAACCGCGACACTCGCGCTGCGCAATGGAAAACTACTACGACATATTGAGCATCCGCGAAGACGCGTCGACGAATGAGGTCAAACTAGCGTACCGATATGCCGCCGCGAAGGTTCATCCGGCACATGGAAATGCCTTGCCCGATTCATTTCGTCGTTTCTCGCAACTTGCAGAAGCGTATTCGGTCCTTGCCGACGAAACCGCCCGCGGTGTGTATGACGTCCGTCGCCATCCGGCCGGCAGAACCCGCAGCTATCATCCGTCCCCGGTGGTCGCCGAGGCTGAGTTTGTTTTTATAAGCAGCATGGTTGAATGGGTGCTTGAACTTCGCACCCAAGGGTATGCGGCCGACCCAATTCGCAGCATTCTTGTTTCGCATCAGTGCCCAGGAAGCATCGCCGACTCAGTATGCGCGCTCGCTGACAAGACATTACTCCCCTCGGTAAATCAATCGACGCGCACTCTCGGTCAGGGTGCGCCGGCAACAGGTCAAGGTGGGTACTCAACCGGCTATGCAGCAGGAAAAGCGGTTGGCGGGCAAGGCAAAGCACTTCTCCTTGTGGCGGTGGCCGCGATAGCTTTTTTCGTGATGCTTCAGCACTTTTCGGAGAAGCAACAAAGCTCGTCGGCTATTCCCGCACCTACCGTTACATCCAGCGCCGGCTCCGACGCCTCGGCCGTTGTTGCGAGCGCGCCCGCCGCAGAAACGCCCAGTGGCCCACAGCCTTACGCATTCTTGAAGGACATCCCGGAGTTGCAGTCGGTAGATACAGTGCGCGGCGTGGCCTTGCGGCCAGGTAACTCGTTTCACCTACCCACCGGTGTTTCAGTTCCTGCGAGCCAGTCGGGCTCGTTTAACACGACTGTGGCCCAGCGTATTCCTCTTCCATTTGGCTCTCGGGTTCTCTACCTCCTGACTTCCGTTCCAGTCGAATCGCAAGCATACGACTGCCACGCGTGTGCGCCCGTCGTGTCCGTCGCGGTCACAACCGTGTCAAAGCGAGGCGTCGAAGCGTTAGCGGGTCCCATTCAGGACGTTGACCAAATGGGCGCGTGGGGCAAGTACGACACGACAAATGTCGCACTCGTGGAAATTGGAAAAAGGCGAGTTGGTCTTGTGTTCCCGTTTGAATACACTGGACAAGGCGAAACAAGTGGGTCAATCAGCATCTTCAGCGTCGATTCAGCCAGCATTCGCAAGTTGGCGAATATTGCGACATACGAAGATGCAACTGCCTCTATGTCTTGTGACGGGTCCAACGCCGTGTGCGAGAACTACCGGACTAAGGTTCGCTTTGTCCGAGATAACAAGAGCGCGTACTATCCGCTCGAACTAAAAATTACCGGCAAAATCAAGAATAAGACCGGCTTGATTGTCCCGGTCGATGGGACCTTCGTCGCTAAGTTCAACGGAACGGGCTACGCCCTAGACACGGACGAATCGGCGGCACATCCGACCGAAGATTCTCCTGCCTCCTCGCCGCAGCCACCGGGAGGGGCGTCGTGAGAAACGTCCTGGTGAATTTGAGTCTCTGCGCATTGGTAGGCTTTTGGACCATGCCGACGTCAGCGCAGGTGAATTCAAACCTGCAGACGTGTCTGTCCGGCCGCGTCCCCGCCCTATGCCAACATGATTTATTGACTCCGGACCAAGCAGCTGCGGTTCAGCAAGCTGAGCTAGCTCAAAACTACAACGTTTGCCTGACTGGCCGATATCCGGCGCTATGCCGGCATGACTTACTCACAGGGCCACAAATCGAGTCAGTGAGCGAGGCCGAGCACCGAGCGAATTACGCCGTATGCATTCAGGGGCGATACTCGGCGCTGTGCAACCACGTATGGCTGAGTGCGGCCGAGAAATCTGAAGTCACGAAGGCCGAGCGACAGGAGAACTATCGAACGTGTCTAAGTGGCGTGACTCCGTTCATTTGTCGACATCAGGACTTGACGGCGGAGCAGACGGTCGCCGTGCATGACGCCGAACATCGCGTCAATCAGCGGAACTGTGCTTCGCCCACTATGCAATTCAACTGTCGGCGCGACTGGCTCGCGGAAGACACGCAGGCTGCGACTCCGCCTACGACGGCCCCATCGCCCAGTCTAGCGCCCGTGCCGGCCCCCGTGTCCATCACGACGGCGGTCAACCCTTCGACTCCCGCGGCATCGATATCGGCACCCCAGATTGGATTGGCGAGTTCACCTTCCAATGCGCATCCCGATGTGACTCGCTGCCAAGCTTTTTGGGTCGGCGCCGTTGCCGCAGATGGAAAATACTTGTACTTGTCTGACTACGCGAAATTGACTCCGGTAGCAGCCAGTGACGCACAAATACTGGCCGAGTGGCGGCGAGGACAACACGTCGTGAGATGCGGACAACGCCTAACAAACAAGGATGCCGGACAAACAATTGCCGTTATGGATTGAGGCTGAAAGGCCTCTCTCGATAGCTCGCGTCTATTTGACGACTCGGTAGTCTTCTTCGGCCTGTGCGACCTGTAGGTCCGCGTTCAGCACCATCTCTCGCAAATACCCGCGCTGCTGCTCGAGCTTGTTCTTCGATTGCGTGAGTTGAGAGGGCCCTGCTGCGAGAGCCCCTTCCAGTTGTCGGCGAAGCTGCGCATAACGCTGTTGTAACGTGGCCAAATCGGCTGGCGCAATTCCTTTGTTCGGGTCAAACACGAAACGCGCCTCAAGCGATTTCCGCCAAGCCACCAACTCACCGGTGAGGCGCTCGCCAAACCCTTTGATTGAGCGGACTCGATTCCAGGAAACGTCCGCTGCCGACTCCACTCCGAACGACTCCAACATCGCCTTTCGCGTGGGACCAATCCCGGGGATGTCGTGGTCCGAGATGAAGAAGCGTTCTAAATAGTTCCGGAGCTGAATCTCGCGCGCGTTGGAATGAAGTCGTTGCTTGTCCTGGGCCAGTCGTTGGCCGAGTTCTTCGTACTCTCGCCGCGTTTGCTTTAGCTCCTCCAAGTTGTCTTGGAAGGACTTGTCCGTGGCGGCGCTCGCCCATTGCGACCACGCGGCCGCCGACACCTTATTAGCTAGGTCGAGAGCAGCCTTGCGTTGGATTCTTTCGGGCGCCGCGCCGTTGCCCCATATGAAGCATAGACTCGAGAGCACCAGAAAAAGCACTGCATACTGCTGGGCTGCGGCGATGCCGGCGACACTGACCGCCACGGCAATCCATGGGCGGAGTTGCCTCCATGTTTGCGCCCTTCGCATCTCGGCCGGCAACGCCTTTGCCTTCAAATTCTTCGGCCTGACGAACGAAGGGGCGGCCGCCGTTCCGGGCGACGCAATTGCCAATATGTTGGACCACGCCCTAGCTAAATCAAACGATGACGAACCCGGTCCCGGGCTTCCCGCGAGCATATTGATGAAACAGACGAAGCCGGTTCGGCTCTCGAGTTGACACCACGGGCACGCTCCTATGCCTGCGTAGTACTTGTGAACCGAGTCCGTGCTACACGTACGAAGCTGGTTTTTCAGCCCGTCCAGCGCCGTCACCCACTGCATTGCAGTCGGTCGCGCGTTACTTTGTACGCCAGCCTTCGAAAACGCAAGTTCGAACATTGCGACCATGCTCGGCGGCAAGATTTCCGGCCCCACTGTGTTGGGGGGAGGGCGCATTCCCTGGCTGCCCGCGGGACTGGAAAAGGCGTATCGGAATTCCTTGATAGCCCTTTCCGGCGGCATGTCCTCTCGGCCTGAATAAACGCCAAAAAACGGGTGCCGCCCCATGAGCAAGAGGTGAAAAATTAGAAGAGAGAGGCCGAACCGGTCGTGGTTCACGGTTCGCATTGCGTCGCGCATACTCGACAGCCCCTGTAACTCCGGCGGGGTAAACAGAGGTACACCAACTTCGCATCCGAAGACTCTGTTTCCGCTCGAGAACTGGAACGAATCGCAGTCGATAAGTCGCGTAACCGTGTTGCGACCGACAAAAACCAGATTGGGATTCACATCGCCGACCACGCAGCCCGAAGCATGAAGCACTGCAAAGGCCGCAGCGACATTGCGCGCAGCATTTACTAAGAAGGCCCAATCAGCGTCCGGAAATTGTTGTTTTCGATGGCCAGGACCGTAGAGGTGATGCAGCGGCTCAGCATTGACTGCCTTCGGCATAACAAATCCGATGGTGGGACCCTGTCGGGTCAAATGCAGAGTCTCTAGGGGCCACGCGGCGATTGCTTTTAGGCGGTCGTCCGAACGCGCTACCATTGCACGGAGCTTTTCCTGCTTTTCTTTCGAGACCGGGCCGTGATAAAGCTTCGCTGCCAAGTTAGCGCCAGGAAGCAGTACGTCAAACGCGGTACCTTCGCCCCCTCGGCCTAGTTCGTTTCCCAGCGAGACTTTGCGACCCTGTCCGTCAAAAAGCTCCATTTATGCGGTCCTGCGGGTCGCAAGTATCAACGTCTTGTCGTCATCTGTTCGGTCGTTAATCTGTTTCCCGGATAAAAACAGCGAAAGCTGCGCGCTCAACGCGTCGCAATCCTCTGGCGTTTTGCCTCGCAAAACACCGTACATGGGGTCGAAGAAGGCGAAATGCGGCATCTGCGATTCGAACACCAAGGCAAGACGTTGGAGCCCGTCAGTGAGCAGCGCGACTTCCTGAGCATGCAGAGGAACGCTGCATACTTGCAGGTGCTCGGCCACATCGTCGTCAGTCACGAAGTGAGTCATGTTGGCGTACTGTCCGTTATCGGGCCAGAACACGACACCTTGGGCACTGTCTGTGGTCAGCACGATTGCACCGTCACCAATCTGAAAGAACACTGACTCGTCGTCGCCAAGCACCGCACCCAGCAATGTGCATGCGTAATCGCGAGCCGTTTCCTTGGCTTCGGAAGCGGCGCGTTGAATCGCAACTTGCACGGCGCCCACCCACTGCGTGACATCGTTAACTGCCAGCCCACGCCCTTCGTTCAATGTTTCTTGAATGGCGTTGATGGCCGTCGTACAGGCTAAGTCCGCCCCTCGGGCCGAGAATTTGGCACTGCCCGCGCCGTCAGAGACGAGACAGACCAAGTACGAGCGCCCACCTCCGCTGGTGAGCAGGTCGACAAAGCAGGTATCTTGGCAAACATCACCGGCAGAGACATGAGCTGTACCGATGGCACTAGCGCTGACGGTCTTCCAGGTCACACGAGCGTCCAGTCCGTCGGAGGGTCGATAGAAACCTTTGAGCCCAGCGCCGACTGCGACACCGATTTCATCGAATTCGAGAGCCACTGAAACAGCTCCCTGAACTTCAACCCGTCCAGCTTGACCGGAACGCGTGCCGAAATCTGACGGAGCACGCTCATGTCCGCCCCACCCACTGCTACGGCGAAAAACGCGAACGAGCTCGCCTTTTCTCCGGCATGAACAAGTGCGGCCGCATCCTTCCAGTCGTCGGTAGGGGCTCCGTCCGTAATTAGAAAGACCCACGGCCGGTAGAACGAAATGCCGTTCTCACGATATTCGACTTTGCGCTGGGCCAGCAACTGAAGTCCCTGTTGAATAGCCGCACCAATCGGCGTATCGCCGTTTGCTTCAAGATGAGGGGGAAAGAAATGGGACGCGGTTTGAAACGGAGTCTTGACCTCGACCGGGCCGAAAGTGACCACAGCCACTTCGACTCGTTTCATTGCCAGCGAATCCGACGAAAGTTCGTCCTTGAAGGTGGCGATACCGGCATTCAGCTCGGCAATACGTGCGCCGTCCATTGAAGTCGACGTATCAAGAAGCAGTAAGCAAGGGCATCTTGGCTCGGGATTGTCCGCAAAACTATCCGTTCCGAAAGGAACTTGGACGACCAATTCGTTTCCAGACATCAGATGCCTCCGCCGTTTATGAGCACGCGCAATCATAGCGGTTGACCACGCCAACGGAAACCCAATCGCATTGCCAGATTTCCGGCTATCAACCTTTCTTAAATCAAGACAGCACGGAAAAAGACGTGCCGACACTCCTTTCCGAAAGATGTCAGTCCGATGCAAACGAAGCGCTTCGACCGTTAATAGACAAACTCGAGGCAAACTGACAACTTCCGTTGTGCTGCGTTCGGGAAGCGACGCGTTTAATTACCTTTGCTACTCTTCTGTGTCGGTGGCTATTTTATAACGGAGGGAGTCGTGAAATTGCCCAATGCGTTGTCCATACACCCAACGAAGGCAGTCAAGCGCGTCGGTGCATGCGGCTCTGCTTGCCAACCACGCTTTCTGTGACTCTTTCACGGTGTCGCTCGATGGACCCTCAGTAACATTCTGACAATCGGCGGCTAGCGCCAAGTCCATTGCGGCTCAGCGTGCTCGTTTTTCTTTCGTTCGCAAGAGTGCTGGTCATCAAGAACAGGCAAAGAGCGTATGGTCAGCTCCAGCGAAGCACACATATAGCGAATGCAAATGCCAACTGAAATTGTCTTGCCATCAGGCGTTGAGTACGTTGCCACTGTGGACGCTGCGCGATTGCTAGCGCGCGCGCTTCATCCTGAAGTCGCGCAGGAGCCGCGGACGGTGTCCTATTTCACCAAGACCGCTCGACCGAACGCAACTGGCGAAATGGCGAAGTGGAATGGCTGGCCAATCGACGACGATGACAGGATGGTGTTGGCACGCCTTTGGAAGGACCTTCCTGCACTGCGCGACCACGCTACCTCCGAGGAAGTGGAACCCTACCTTGCGCGAGCCGATAGCGCCGACCTCGATTGGAGTTTGGGTGTCGTCTGGACAAATCCATCGTTAATTGCGGGAATCAATCGCCTCCAGGCCGAGAAAGAGCATCGACAGGCAATCATCACGGCAATTCGACGACGTGAGTTGACCGTGGTCGCACCGAATACACGCCTTCCGACGGACGAATATCGTGGAGACTCGGAAATGTCCGTCGAGGAGCTGCGTCGGTATGCAGCGCAATTCAAGATATTGGTACGGTTCGAGCCTGTTCCCGACTCGTCACCGCTGTCCACGTCGGCGGTAATCGCGGAGCAGGCAACACTCTGGTCGCGGAGGCAACCCGCAAAACTGTTCGGCGACGGATTCGGTCCAGAGATGCAAAAACTAACCACCCTGAGCAAGTACCTCGCGTACGACACATGGACGCCTGAGGCGGCGGCTATGCTCGTGTGCGGCATACAGGCGCCCATCATTGACGGCCAGCTATACACATCAATTCCCGAACAAGGTGCGATGGGTCTCGATAACGGTTTCCTCATGGGCAGCCAGGACCCGTTTCATGAGGCCAAACGTCTGCTGGGCGTTTGGTATAGCCAAGAAAGCCCGCCGGCAAGGATACGGCCGCTTGACTTTATCAAGTGGTGTCAAGCGCGGGGCTTTGATACTTCCTGGTTGCGTTCCATCGAAGAAGAAATGTCCAAGCGGACTAGGGAAGATATGAAAGCAGCGCTCGGCTCCGGCGTAGTTGTTCTTCCGAGTGCGCGGCCGCTTTCCGTCGAATGGCTAGCCCATCAAATTGCGTTCTCGTTGGTTGCAATTCCCGACGACGAACAGCTCGCCACCGTATGCAAAGAGACCGTGGCGGCCCGCACTCGAGGGGCGACCTGTTCAATTCTCAGTGGCGAGGACTGGCGCCTAATTCGCTCGATTTGCGGTAATCCGCCCGTACCATGCTCGCGGTCGCAGTTCGAAGAATGGAGCGGCAAGTTTGCCGCTGCGGAAAACAAACCTGAATGGTCATTGGTCGGTGACTTTAAGCCGAGCGATGAGATGGCAAAAGCTCAGGCGCGATGGTCCGATGCATCGATAGCTCACGGCCAACAAATCGCGAAGTGGCTCAATGCGAATCATATTTCACTCTTAACGACTGGTGGCGTTGAGACCTCAGACACAACGAACGGGCTCATCCGCACTGCGGATGTTAAGCGCTACTTGGACCACTACAACCTCGCGTGGCGCGAAGCCAAGCCTGCGGTCTCCAGTGCTCACACAAGCGGCAGCGACGATAAATCGCAGGAGCCGCGAGAAATCGACGCGCCGACTGCTCGTGAGTTATCGACCATTGGCCTGACCGTCGACGATTGGCAAGATGCACCCGGCGCGCAGAGAGAACGCATACGAGAAACGATTGCCAGTACGAAAGCGAATTCAGACAAGGTCGCCCGCCAGGCCTTAGACCGACAGGCCGGCGGGCGTTTCACCTTGAACGAAGCGGCCAGGCAGATTGCCGACTCAGGCGAGCGCTTCGGCCCGCTTGTCGAAAAGCTGTGTGATGCCGCTCGACGCGGTGACCTTCCCACGTACGGCCCAGGAGAGTCAGCCCGGTACGTTTACGGCAATGGTCGGGAGGTTCGTCCGTATTACGAGGAGGCTCATTGGGGTGACCTGAACTCGTGGCTCGCGAAGAATGAGCCAAAACTAGCGTATCGCTTTTTCGAACCATCGACGATTGAAGTCGAAGATGTTCTGGACTCGCCGCAGAGCCAGTCCGAACAGCAATCAAAGCCGCTTCAACGACACCGATTCCAAGAGCAGGAGATAGTGCGTGTCATCAGGGGACTCGGGCACGACCCGGCAGCAATTCCGAAGTGGCAGAGTGGGAAGTCGGGAATAAAAGCGGCCATCCGAGCAAAGCTGCCAGAGTTTACGGACAAGGTGTTTGAAAAGGCGTGGGAACGCCTACGCAAAGACAAAACAATCAAAGACGTAGATTAGCGCCCCCAATTTGGGGGATAAGGGGACGCTTGCGGGGGACACCAAGAGGGGAAATCAAATAGGCATCGTCATCAACAGACCGCACCTGCGGACAGGAACAAGACGATGTCTTCACACTCTCAAGACCTTTTCATGCAGCCGGGAACTCCGGCGTGGCCCTGCCGAGGCTCTTTGGCTGGGCAAGTACTCCATCGGCTGGTCGCCGGCGAACACCTGACGCAAATCTCCTTCGGCACAGCTCATTGGCGCTTGGCCGCGTACGTCAATCGGCTTCGCAACCTCGGCTGGGACGTGCGCTCATCGCGAGTGCGCGTGCCCGGGAGACCGGGAACGATCGCCCGATACTGGCTCACCCAAAGTGCCGCCGCCTCTTCAATTGGCAATGAGCAGCTCACTCTGCGCTTTGCTCTTCCAATCGAGCAGGCAAACTTGGCGATGGAGGGCCCAAGGCCCGAATCGGTGGATTGAGTTAGCGCAGAAAAAGTAGACGTACGTCGGTCCGGTGGAGGGCCGGGGGACGGGCCTTGTTCGACAAATTTCTCCGTTAAATCGCGCTTTCGGCGACTTAACGGGGGAATATGTCGAACGGTACCCACAGTCGCGAGGTCTGTTCGAGGTGCGTTGAGCGGGAAACTCAGGCTAGCTACGCGGCGATGTAAGTTACCCCGGGAGCAAGCCGCAGCGGCAAGAGGCTGATGGCTACCGTACTCCCCGAAGGAACTCGAGTTTCCTCTTTGCCAACATCGACAGTCGTTACCACTCGTTGGGTCAGCACACCAACGGCCTCATGCGTCCGCACTGTGACACCACAGCGTCGCTTGTTGTTAAAGAAATAGCTATCGTGCGCCGATAGCACACGAGTCAGTACTCGGAATGACTCTGATTTTTTCGCGTGCCGTTTGCATTCCGGCGTCGTGACACTATTCAAAAAACCAGGGCAACCGACGAAGTATTACGTTCGGTTCACAAGGAAACTATGAAGAAGGCATTTCTCATTCTCACCGGCATCACTCTTTCGTCCGTCGGCACAGCGCAGGCTGCAACGGCCGAGGCCAACGTGAACAGCAAAGACGTTTGTTTGTACGCTGGAAAGCCGTATTCCATCGGTGCTCAAGTCGGCGGCAAGGTATGCACCGAGAGCTCGGTTCAAGTCTTCGTACCTCCGGCTAGCGGCGGTGTCGCAGTCAAAGAATCCGACCCTCCGCATTGGGAATCGGTCGTGAAGCACACCGCGAAGAGCCCTAACTAATGCTGTAGAACCAGCAAGCCATGGCCGCTGGTTCATCCGCTGGTATGCGAGGTTGAGCATGCAATGCCGCCTGACGAAGCAACGGCGGACGCGAACGGTCAAGCCGTTTTTGGGGCGATTCCAAGTTCGCTTCGCAACACACTGAGGGGCATTCTGAGCAGTTGACTCTCAGGCGCTACAAGAATTATGTGTTTCGCCGACCGGTGCGGCGCCGCAACGCTAACGCGTTTCGCGATTTCACTGTAGTTCCTCTTGCTCCATGCATCGTCCGCGACGCCAACCACTAAGCAGGTATTCGGGATTCGATTCTCGGCCGATTGATAGAAAAGAGCGGCCGAGCGCATCTTTAGGCCAACCTGGGTCAGCCACCCTTCGTTGAATCCCTTTCGTATGTACTTGACCTCCACGAGGATGTCCTTTCTCAACAGCGCCTTCGCTCGCAATACCAAATCGACGCCAACGTCCGCGACCATCATTCGCGGTTGCGCAATGTACTCGCCGTCGAGCGAGGCAAGTAGCCGAGAAGTCAGCTCCTGTTCAAACTTATGAGAGGTCGACGCGAAGCCACCCATCGGTGTTTCGGCTTCGTCTCCTGCGTCGGAGCTATCCATTCCATCAATGCCGGCGATTTCGTCTTCCGTTTTGGGTCGTATCGAAGCACGCTTCTCTTGCAAGTTGAGGTCGGCGAGCTCGTCCGACATCGATTGGAGATTCCTCCAGCGTCTCAGTCCGTAACCCACGAGACCTAGCCCCGCGACTACGAATGCGGGCGCGACCCAAGGGGACCATGCAACGAGGTCCGCCACGATTTCCTGGCGACGTCGGACCGTCTGCTGAGCGACGGGCGTCAATGCCCTAATGTCGGTATCTTTCAAAGTCAAATCAAAGGGTTCTTTTAGCAAAAGCCAGAATGCTATGACGGCCGCACCCACCAATACGAAACCCGCCGAAACCACAAACTTGTAAAGGTCCCCGAACTCGAATTTCATATGTGTCCCGTTGAGTTTCTAACGCACTCCTCGCGGAGAGAGTTTTCTTGGCGACTCGGTGTGTGAACCCCGTGCGAGGCTATTATGAATAGCGAGCGGAAGGCAATATCCCAATTTGCGCGGTTGTGGGTATCAGGCATCATCTGCTTTGTAGCAACGAGACGCACGATGTATGCCAAATTAAGGCATTTCCCTAGACCCGACGCAATACGGTGGCTCCGACCATAAGCGTTCATGCAGATGAACCAGCGATGCTACTCTTACGTCAATAGTTTGTTCGAATTCAGGAGTCGATGGCACAGCCAATCTGTTGCCCGACTTCGTCGGTTGGGCTCTGAAATGAAAATCCTGTGACGAAACGAAACTCTCGATTTTGATGACAATGAGCGACCACGCCTCATGGACCACCCCTGAGCCCAGCCCCAATCGGGGTGACCCGCCAGACTTCTCGAGACTTGAGTCGAAGCAATTCGAGGAACTCACATGCTCTTTGCTTGATAAAGAGGCGGGAATTCGCACCGCAGATTTGTATCATTTGGACGGCCAAGCGCAGTATGGAATCGACGTCATCGGGTGGTCGGAAGAATCAGGGCGCGTTGTTGTCGTATCGTGCAAGTGCTACAAATCTGCAACTCCAAAACAAATAGCTGACTGGTCGAAAGACTTTCTCAACCATTGGGAAACTCATTGGAAAACACGGGGCGTGCAGCGCTTCATCCTAGCCATAAGCGCGCATGTCCATGAAAGTCACCTGATGGACGAGGTCTCGAAGCAACATAGTCGGTTCCAGGCGATTGGCATCGAATACGAAGTCTGGGGCCCACGGCAATTTCAAGAGAAGTTGCGCCCCCATCGCGGCGTTGTCTCTCAGTTTTTGGATGCGTACTGGGCAGACCGAATATGTGGCGTTTCGACGCCGTCGGAACTAGCACCCGCTGGCATCAGCGTGCTTCTTGAGATGGCATCGAACCAAATCGCCCCCTTACAAGTAGCTCTAGCAGACGAAGTGGATGGGCGTCTCGATGGTCTAAAAGCGAGGCTGAGAGAAGAACGCCCTGGCCCAATCGTCTCCGAACTCAAACAGGTTCGCGATTCGGCGACTTGGTCCCACTTACCCTCGACCACGCGCGCAAAATGTCTTCGCTACCTGGCTTCGGCCGAAATCCAAAGCGGCGACGCCGAGTCAGCGGGGCGACTCGTCGCCGAAGCCGACGCTATTTCACCAAATGGCGGCTTGGCATTGCGTGCGTTGTTGTACGCTCGCAAAGGGGAGCCCGAAGCGGCTCTTCGTATCCTCGAATCTACGACAGAGCCTGAGGCGTTGGAGTTAAAGGTAGCCTTGCTTCTTGAAGGCGGAGACCTCGACACCGCCAAGCGTGAGCTCGACCAGATATGTGAGCCATTGGATGGTCCGCGTTCAATCGAGTTCGCGAGGCTAACTGCTTTTCTGCAGCTCTTTTCCGGTGACCGAGAGGGCGCATTGCGAGCGATTCAGCGCGCCGAGTCGCAAGCACCACGCTGGCTATCAGTTCAGCATGCGGGCGCCGTCATTCGATACGCGTTCGCATTGTCACCCGCTGTAGGGCCCGAGTTTTTTACGAATCCCGCTCCTATTGCGCGCGAATTGGTCAGAGAGGATGACACCAGTCAACGCGAATTGAAGTACGCCCTTCAAACTTTCTCGTCCTTGGCCACCCAGCGACAGTCGCAATCTGCGATTTCTCGGGACGAGATTTGGGCTCTGGCGTGCGAATGCAACATCATCAGTCAATCGAAGCAAGCCGAGCAGCGCTGCCAAGAGTTAATTCACAATAAGCCTGCGTACCCGGAAGCCATTGGGTGGGCCATCGCTCGCGGCTACGACTTCGACAGGTCGCGCTCCATCCAAGCACTTTCTGCCTCGATTGAAAATACTCCCGTGGACCCCAACGAGGTTCTAGCATGCAGCTGGCTCCTGTCGCTGGAGAGCCGCGACGAAGAAGCAGAGGCTCTTCTCCGTAGACACGAGTCGGATTTCCAAACAGAGGCACAACTCGCCGCGTATCAAGCCAGAATGCGCTCGTGGGAAGGCTTCGACGACGTGCAGCACTCGTCAGCGCATGAGTCACAAATCGCGGAAGAGCGACTCCTTTACGTGGTAGCACACTGCGCAGATGAAGGGCCGTGGGACGAAGTTGAATCGCTGTTCAAAGACATCGCCACAAAACATCCAAACTCGGTTTCGCTGCTCGCCGCGAGTAGTCGCCTCGCCGCGGCCAGTCATTGGGAATTCCTTGCACGGAATGCCGAACACGTCCTGAGATTTGCAACGGCTTCAGCGGTTCAAATTGCCATTCATGCGGCCTATAACACTGGCAATTCCGCTCGTGCTCTCGAATTGATGTCGGAACTTGGCGACGTATTTCCAAGCGGTGCAATGCCTCGGGTTCTTCGTCAAATCCAGGCAAGAGCAATGGCCGACGTAGGCGAGCCTCAAGAGGCCCTGAAAGTCGCAGAGCTTCTTGCGTTCGAGGCAGACTCTCCACGAGAGAAGATGCTTGCGGCACACATTCGACTTATTCTGGGGGACGTGCGCGGAGCGCTGCCAACAATTCGAAAGTCGTTGTCGGCGAACGCCATCGGCGCGGAAGATGCTCTGCGCTTATCTCGGTTGGTAGCCCCCGAGGACAAGGAACTGGCAACCAGGCTCTGGAAGCAAGCTCAGATGGACGGTGTGCCGGATGAGCTTGCCTTAGCCGCTCACGAACAGGCGCTACGCCTTGGCCTCCAGCAAGAGGCCAGCGTTTTGGGCACACAGTTGGCGAGACTCGCTAACACACCTGGAAGCGGTACGGTTGTTGTTACCTTTGAAGAGCTTCGCGAAAGGATTGCGGCGTGGAGCGAAAGCCGAACGAATTTCATCGCCGCATATCTCGACGGAAGAGCACCGTTTCACGTTGCCTCGGCAATGGCGCAATTAAATCTTGCTGAGTATTATTTTCTCTCGACACACTCGGCAAAGAGCGACTTGTTTCGCTCGCCTCTAATGCTGCGCCACGGTGCGCGAGCCGCCGACTTCGAAACGCAGGTCCCCCTCCAGGCGTGGAACGTGTACGCGGACATTACAAGTTTGTTTTTGGCACATCAGCTCGACATACTCGAAGCCTTAGAGCAAAGCGTTATCTCGATAACGGTGCCTTCGACAATCCAGCATCAGCTCCTGGAATTTCGCGCCGCGCTCGAGCATCAGCAGCCAGCGCGCTCAGAGATGCTGCGGCAGATTGCTCGAGCATTGCGCGAAGGGCGAATCGACCTTTACCGCCCCACCGAAGACACCAGTGACCAAAGAGAGAAACGTGCGGACTCGAGGCAGGTCTGGAGAATAGTCAGCAGTCAGGCAGAAATCGAATCTGCCAGCGATGAAGGGTTTGCGACCTCCGTGCGGGAGGTATTCGACGGCCTGAGACAAAACGGAAAGGTTGATGAGGCTACGTACGCGCGGGGCATCGAGTCCTTGAAGTCAATCGATTCCGATTGCGGGGCAATTCCTCCGTCAGGCGCAACACTTATATTCTCGTCAAATTCGCTGGAACTGGTGGCTGCAGCGAGCTCACTCAACGCTGTTCTTGCCACGTACAGCGTGACCGTCTGCAGCGATTTCGCCGCCGCATGCAACGCCGAACTCGACAACTCTGAGCGGCGTGAAAAGTGCGCATCGGCTGTGGATAACTTGAGGCGCCACGTCGCAGACAAGCTAATCTCTGGCGAATACAAAACGCTCCCGGTGTACACGCCCAACGACCAACATAACGACGCTGACATTGGCTTGAGCGAATCCTTTCGTACTGGGAATCTTGCTCCGGCGTCGGGTCTATTTGAGTTGCTACGTTGTCAGCCGGCAAACGACGCCGTCTTCATCTGCGATGACCGATATCTAAGCGGCTATCCTTCTATCGGCATCGCACCCTTGGTCGGAATCTACGAGGTTCTTCGAGCTCTGCGTGTGTCGAGGCAGATTACAGACGGTGAATATTTCGCCAAGATGTTCGCTTTGCGAAGTTCAACTGCGATGTTCCTGCCTCTCGAGAAAGACGAAGTCGCGTTCCACCTTCTCGGTGCGCCAGTCTTCGCCGGCGTGGTGAAGGAGACAGACGCGCTCGCTACTTTGAGACGTTATGTCGCTCGGGCGGTGTTACTAGAGCAACATCTAAAGATAGGTGACTTTCCTGCCGGCCAAGCAGGGCGCCCGGATGAGACATGGGTACTGCTTTCGCTGCGGCGCCTCGTCGACGACTGTCTCGTGACCGTCTGGGCATCGAAGGACCTCAGCGAAAGCGAAGCGACGGCGAAAGCCAATTGGCTTTGGTCAAACTTGTTGGTTGAGCGTCACCTTGGATTTCACCCATCGATTAAAGGCGACATCGATGGCGTGCGTACGTATGTGGCCTTGACCATCTGTGCCGCAATATCCACGGCATTTCAACTCGTTGCTGGTGCGTCCGATGAGCGCAGGCGTGCGTTCTCGAATTGGCTCGAAGACGTCGTCGCTAGTCGTCTCGATAACGACGAACGTCTTTTGCGGCACGTCTGCGAGCAGCTCACGTTGCTTATCCTCGGTCTTTCATTTGACGAGCTAGAGCAGCACGAAGGTCAGGTTGCAACAAACATCACGGCAACCTATTTGCGACAGGCTTTCTTGATGTTTCCAAAGCGAATTCGCGAACGGCTAGAGTCGGACGACAAAATTCGGCCGCTACTCAGAATCAACGTGATTTCTGAGGTGACTATCGGGCCTGCCCACATTGAGCGTGCGGCGTTTTTCCGCGCGGTCGAGAAGGCGACAAGATTTGGTAAGTCGTCAACGCACACGCGCAATGGGCAGCCAAAGGCAAAATTTCGAAGGACCGACACCGGTCTCTCACTTCGTTTCGAGGGCAAAGACTATCCAATCGATGACGATATGTTCGCCCTCTTTCGTTTAGCTAAGAATGAAGACATCAAGGCGGTCCTGCTCCGACATCCCGAATGGTTTGACCGCGAGCAGTCGGAGCGAGAGCAATTGGTCAATGAGATTCTTCGGCTTCCAGACGCACAACAGCGGTTTGCTGCTGTTGACGCCTCAAAGCGAAGCTCGCTTTGGCATCGATATGGCGAGATTCAACAAAAGCTCTCCACGGCAGACGGAGTGCCTGTCGCAAGTTTTGCGCTTCCGGCTCCAACGCAGCTGCTGAATCATCTACGATTCACGGGTGTAGGCAACGGCACGTTTGAGTCTAAGTGGGAAAGTGCAGCCGAAGCCGTGCTTCAGGATTTTGGGTTGCAACAGTGCTTCTTACGTTTCGCAGCGCTTCCGATACCGCTACCCGAAGCCTTTGTGCGCGAATTTGGTGTGGCATCGACGGACATGCGGCACAGCGTTTTGATGGGGTGCGCTGATGCCGCAAGCAAATCGCCGACCCACTTTCTTCATGCGCTATCGCTACTCCGTGCTCACAGCCCCACTTCCGTAGTCGCCGAGGCGTATCAACGCATCGCGTCTCACGTGCTCGAGCGATGGGAGGTGCTGGGGGAGGCACTCGGTGCGCTTCTAACTTGGATGGAATCTAGTGCGCAAACTCAACAAGAATGGCGGGAGATGGACGATACTGCGCAAATTGTGGCGTTCTGGCTGCACGCCTCGAATCTAATGGTCTTGTTGAACGAACCCGCTGCTTCGCCAAATCAGATTGCAGAACGATTTAAACGATTCCGGTCAGCGTTGTCTCCCGACGGCGCCCTGGGGAGACTTGACCTCTCGAGAGATGCGGCATCGCCGAGTGCCCACACCGGTGTAGGATTGCTTTACGGCGGCTTGAACTACGTTTTGCGGTCGGCGGGCGACTACGACCCCTTGTCCGACGAACAATGGAAACGGGTGGCGGCAGCAACTCGCATTTCCGATGTAATCAATCCCTGGATTTCATCCGGCCGCGAAAGCATGACGAATCGGACGGGTAGCTTTCTTAGGTTTAAGCATTCGGTGCTTCCTGAGCCAGCCCTTGTGACGTCCACGTACATCGACCAATTCGAATCGAGGTTGATAGACCTACTGGAAAGCACCCCGAACTCGACCATAGCCTGGATTCACTTACATGCGTTGTCCAGGGTCGGAGTGTCCGAATCGATTGCCGCTGAGATTCCAGACCTCCTTCAGCGTGCCGACATCCTCAAATTAAGTGTCCAGCCAGAGCATCCCTTCTATGGCTGCCGTGGACTAGCAGGATGTGCTGCGCTGTACGGTGGTCCCGACACGCTGGAGAAGATTGCAAATCAAATAGTGGCGCTCGCGGACCGATTCGCCCTTCAGCATAAACGAAACGAGTCCGCGGTCGAGCTAAATTCGACGGACGTTCGCGGAAAGCTGCTGACAGAACTCATCGAAATTACGCTCTTGCTTTGCCGCAAGAACAAGGTGGCGGATGGGCTAACTGCCTTCGCCGAATTGAGCTCTCGCTTGGTCCAGGCGTGGCCGCCTGCAACGAAAGCAATGCGAGGCGTATTGGAGCAGATGTGCAACGACTCGTTGCTCGAAGACAATCGCGAAGTCTGGCGGGCCTACATACACCTCCGTGCGCAGTAGACTTCATCTCGAAAGTACGATTCGGTACTGTCATCAATCCCGTCGAGACATGTCGACGAACGCCGGACATTGAACAAAGCAATGACGACATCTACTTCGTCTAATTTACCAAAACTACTGTCCGACGAGCCTGCACTCGTGGACTCATTTGGTGCGCACGAACGAATAGCGTCAGCGTTAGTAACGCTTATCTGTACATCCCCCGGTGGCAAAAGCATCCGACTAGACGGTGCTTGGGGCGCAGGCAAATCGACGGTCGTGGAGTCGGTCAAAGCGAAGTTGGGTAGCACGGCGAACCGCAAAAATACAACCGTACCAAAGACTTCAACATTCACATATGACGCGTGGGTTCATTCTGGAGAAGGCTTGCGGCGCGCGTTTCTCGTGGCGCTAGTTGAGAATTTCAAAGCTACGGGATGGATTCCGAAGGGTTCAACAGCTGAGAAAGACTGGGACGACCGGCTCATGCAAATGGCCGGGAAACGCAAGCGGGTTGAAAAAAAAGTATCTCCAACACTTAGCAAGCGAACTCGGGTGGGTATCTCACTTGGCCTGACGGCGGTGTTTATGGCGCCGGTCTTCTACAAATGTCTCGCATCAATCTTCGAAAACTGGCCTATAGATAGATTGGCGCTGCTATCTATTTGCGTTGCAGTGATACTGTTTTTCGTCATTCTTCGCCTCGGAGTCGCTGACCTTCAAGCGCTGCTGTCAAGGTCGTCACTCGAAGACATAACTGACACAACGACCGACCCCGACCCAACCTCTGTCGAATTTCAGGATGCGTTTGGCAAGTTGATGAGCCAGTGTCTAATCGATTCGCGCAAGTTAGTCATTGTCGTCGACAATCTCGACCGCGTTGAGTCCGACGAGCTTAGGCAGGTCTGGACGCTCCTTCGTTCGTTCCTGGATAACTCAGCTTTTCGACGAAAGGAATGGTTTCAGCGATTGTGGCTACTCGTTCCCGTGGCCGAACAAAGTCTTCTCGACGATGCAGGCGCAAGCGCTGGCGTTCTGGACAAGGTCTTTCAAGTTCGAATGTCGCTACCTCACCCGATGCTACGGTCATGGAAGGAGTTCCTTGCCACTCGGCTGCAACTCTCTTTTGGTGCACCAGGGGAACAAAATGCCCCAATCATCGCGAGAATGTTCCACTCTGTCTTAGAAAGCGGGGCGCCGATGCCCCGAGACATCGTGTTGTTTGTGAATGAACTCGTAGCATTGCACATTGAACGCGGTGGGGACATTCCGCTAGCTACGCTTGCAGCGTACCTCCTATCGAGACGAGCTACCCGAGCCCGATTGTGGGACGTCCCTCAGAGCATCGCGCAAGTGTATTTCGACGCCACCATCCAACAAGATTTTGCGACGCTTTTTCTGCATGCCGAACGTGGAAAGGACTCGTTGTATCTGTTGGTATCTCCAGCACTCGAACGTGCCTTGGAAATGGGAAATCCAGATGCGCTGGGTGAGGCCCTTGACAGTAGCTCGGCATCACTCGACGTCCTCGAGCAATTTCTGACCAAAGAGTTCGCGAGGATGGCCCAAGCGCCCGAGTTTGCAAACAACGAGCAAGACCGGTATTTCGCCTATTTGCGCGCACTCACGCTATTCACTTCAACGAAGCCCGGCGACCAACGCTCAAACAGCTTCCTGGGCCATATTCGAATATGCATCGACCAGGTAGCATACCGACTTACGTCGCTCAAGTTAAACAACCCCAATATCGCCGAAGGAATCGAAGCGTACATCGATATATCCGTAGACACAGGCAAGGCGGCAGCGAGGGTCGACCATCTTTTACGGACAATGCCCCAGCCCGAGGAAACTACTTTCAATCTCCTTGGCGCATGGAAGGTCTGGGTTCGTTCGTTAGTGGAGATATTGACGAAAACCAAAGCAAGAGGCTGGACCTCCATTAACGAGTCGCGGCGGCTTGAACTGAGGCTGACAATCGACCAATGGGCTCAGTTGTGTATGACACTATCGAACGATGTCGCAACGGCGTTTGCGCTAAAGTCGGTAGCCCTTTCTGATTCAGACGACGTTTTGGCTGACTGGATAGTCGGTCAACTTTTACCTGCTGTTAGCGACTGGAATGTCGTTGTCGTTTTTAAGCAGCGGTTCGATGCCCAAGGACCCGAATTTTTTGAGGTTGTTTGCCAAAAGCTTCTTACAGTCATGGCCGCGCGTGGAGACATGGGGCGCGAGCATATTCTGGAATGCTTAGCGCGCTTGGCACGCGTATCACCGGAAGACGCTCGCAGGTTCATCCGTTCTCTGATTGACCGTCAGATATTCTTCCGCTGGATGGGTGAATCAGAAACCTCCGTCACCGTTGACGGGGTATTCGGGTCGTTCGCGCTGGCTTATCTCTGGGCTTGTCAGTCGTTGCCGCCGGCCTTCTCGAAGGCATCGTTCTCTCTTCCAGAGCTTATGCGAGAGTTCTTTTTGACAAATCGAAAAACATCGGACCAAATTACCACGATTTGTTCCGCCTTCGTCGCGCATGCGAGGATATACGATGTCCTCGGGATACTGGCTAACGTTTCTGACACGCGCTCGCGGTTTCTAGCAGCGCTAATTAACGGATTGTGCAGCTACGACGATTTCATACGCACCGCAGAAGCAGAGCTTCGCGGGGAGAGCGTTGATGGCCCCAAGGTTCTCTCGGGAAACCACATCGATAGCCTCCGAACCATCGTGCGAAGCGCGCTACCCATGCCCGAGAAAACGTCGGATTCCACCGTCAGCCGACTTTGACTTTCGGGTCTAGCCGTGGATGACAAGGTGAGCCTGCACCGCTTAAGCGATTTCCAAGAGTTCGTGGGTGATGACCGACTCTTTGGGGAACACGCCGCTCGCGACAACGTGCGCAGCTGTTGCCGCTGGGTTTGCCACGAAGAAGGCGAGCGCAAGCCCGCGCTTGGCTCGCGGCAGCAGACATACAGCAGCCGCAGTGTGCGGCTCCAGGTGTTGTCTTCGCCAGTCTCGAATGCCCTGCGGTCGTCCGCACTCGCTTGCTTCTCGCTTAGAACCTTCTCGTAGTCGTAGAGGTTGTAATCGCTCTCCTCTTCATCCATCACCACCAGCACTCTGTCGAACTGAGCCCCTTTGACACCATGCTGAGTCGCAAACGGTGAGCCCTCCGCGACGTACAGCGCGTACGGTAGAAGCTCGGTTGCGGGGCACTGCAGCAGCTGCGCTACAGCCGAGTCGGCGGCGGCAGTACCACCAAGCTCTTCATCCCCTCCGCTGGCTCCGGCTCCGGCTCCGGCTTCAGCATCGGCGGCGACTTGGTCCTCGACTCCCGCTTGCAGCGCCATCGCCCGCTCCATGCGCCTGTCGATTGCGAGCAGCTGCGTCTCATGCAGGTGCGCGATGGTATCTCCTAGGGTGGTCGATGGGTCGCTTATCATGCTTTGCAGTGCAAGCGTCGCGCCTCGGACTTCCTTTAATACGGTCGCAACACTGCCCCCGACTCCCCCCCGTTGGAGGCGAGGGCAGTGCTCGCGCAAGATGTTTATTGCCGCAAACTCATCCGCGCGACCCATCGCCTGAACCAGCGGTACAACGAAGCCCAGGAACTGACGGACTGGCCAACAAGTTCCATCTAAAAGCCCCTGCTTAAAAGACGGCGGCGCTCCATCGTTGAGTGCTGAGTAAATTCCTGCCCATCCCAGCTGTTTGGCGGCGATGCGGTGAACGATGACAAGAATCTTGACCGCATCTTCTGGTTTGACCCAGCCGTCGTCGCTGTTCGCTACCGCGCTCCACGCGCGGACCTTGGTCAGGGCGCTCTGACGGTCTCCTGTATTCGGCAGCACGAAGATTCTGGCCGAGCCTTCAACAGGTTGCGGGACGTTATCAATGAGCTCGTGGAGTCCTCGGACCTGCTGCAAGCCGTCGCCTTCCTTGCGAATTGCATTTGCCACGCGCAAGATGCTCTGCGCGCACCGGAAGTTTTCCGGCTTGGTGATGGGCCTCCACGCATCATCGAGCCCAATCTTTCCCACACCTCGCAGATAGATTTTCTGCATCGGGTCGCCGAAGAAGCCTAGACAGAAGCGGTCACGCATCTGAGCCTCCACCATCCTGAACGACTCGACAACCTCGGGGAAGGTGTCTTGGCTTTCATCGATGAAAACGAAGGGGAAGTTGAGGGCGACGACGCGTCTAAATAGAGGTTTCTGCTGGAGCAGAAAGCTGCAGAGCTTAAGGATGTCTTCGTGCCCAAGCACACCCTCTTCGTAGTCGCTGGCTACGCCGTAACGGAAAGTGGAGACCTTGGACACGGCCTCTAGGTATTTCGCGTACCGTGCTTGGTCCTTCTTGTTCTTGTCCTTCGTCTTCTGCTGAACCCTGGGGCCGAATACTTTGTTGGCAAGTCCGTCGAGCTGCTCCTGAAGTTCCTTCTGCACCCACGCCTTGATGTCAGCCTGAAACGTGCTCGCGATGGTCCAGTAGAAGCTGTGGATGGTCGCGACATGAACGAGGTTGTCTGCCGCCACGTCCCCACGGATTTCGTTGGCCGCGACGTCGGTGTATGTAATGCAGGCGACTCGCTGACGCTTCATGAGCATGCTATCGCCATGCTCCTCAATCACGTGCTCTAGCGCTTTGATGAGCGATGTCGTCTTACCGGAGCCCGCACCGGCCGTCACGATGAAGGAGCGGGGAGGGATGGCGGTGATGCAGTCGAAAATTTCCCGGTCTGCATCTGTATCGGGACTGTTGGTCCGTCGACTCATTTTTGCGCTCCAGGGGCCGCGTCAGGTGCGATGGCGCCGCCATCGACCGGTTCAATCGCTGCGGCACTGACGGCCACGGCTCCTTCCGCCTCTGCTTCATAGGCCACCATGGTCTCAAGCCAGGTGAGGCCTTCAGAAATATAGGCAGGCACTTTCCAGCCGTTAAGCGGCCCACTAGCCAGCACCTCCAGCGCGAAGCGAGTCTTGTCGAAGCTCTTGCTGGTCACCCTTTTGTGCAGCCCAGTAGCAAGGTCTTGAGGAGTCTCGGCAGCAGTACGCAGTTTGAGCCCCACCGACGAATTTATCTCCTCTTGGCACCAGTCCGCATTTTCCAGTCCGAACGCTTCCTCCAGCGTGCGGCCGCAAACCGCAGAGGTGACCTTGCCTACCGTGACCGAGACCTTGGTTTGATAGGCCACACGCACGTGCGCCTTTCCGTCATCGAGCGTATGCACCTTCTCGTCATCGCCAATGGCCCAAAGCTCGGCGACGGTGCGCTTCTTCGGTATCCAGCTGATGAGCGTTTGGTTGGCGGTGACGGCGTTCGGGGTGTGCGCCTCGCAGGTCTTCCCGCGCTTCTTTGACGTGTTCTTCACGCCCGGGTCGGTTCTGCCGTCCACAACACCACTCTCCTCATCCTCTTCTACTTCGAACGGCTTGAGGTCATCTTCATCACCTTCTTCGCCGGCCGTCGTCGGCGCCCTGACGAGCACGCTGTCCAGGTCGGTGACGACGAGAGTTGTGATTCCAACGAACTCGATAAGCTCGCGAAAGCGATGGGCAAATGCACCACCAACTTCCAAGACCGTGAGTGCCGAGGAGCGCAGCCGAGGCGCGCATGACTCAATCATGGCTGGAACAAGCAGCCGCTCTACGTTGCCTTCCACGAGGATGGCGGCATCAGAGAAAAACAGGTCGCAATGGGTCAGCTTCAGGTAGCGTTGCAGAAACGCGAGTGCATCTTTCTCGTCTTCGCCAGCTTTGAAGCGCGAGAGATTGCGAACATCGGTGTGATGCTCCATCTCCGCGCTTACGCGTCGGAAGTAGCGAATAGGCGAGAAGCCCCTCTCATATAAGATGTGCGGCGAATGTGTGGTGACCACGAGCTGGGTATGGAAAATCGAGTCATGCTCGTGGGACTCTTTCAAGAGCTTCAGGACGTTGCGAACGAAAACCTGCTGGACCTGTGCGTGCAAATGGGCTTCGGGTTCCTCGATGAACACGAGATGTAGCGGCGGTCGCTCGTTCTTCTCCTTGCTCCAACGCTCGTGCAGGTCAATCAGCTCGACGACCATGTACACGAGGTTCTTGAAGCCTAAACCGTTGTAGCTGTCGGGAAGTTGAGCCTCGCCGCCCCCGGGAACAACGTAGTGCACTTTCGCACTCTGACCCAAGACCTTGGACGGGTCCAGCGCAGCCCTGATGACAATGTCGGGGTTATTCACACCGGGATAGCCAAGCTTCTTGAGTTGCTCAAGCGTGTCGCTGAAGACGTTCTTCAGGTGCGAATTCAGTTCTTTCTCGGAAACATCCAGGGCCTGTAGCGCCTGATGGTCGTCCTCGCGCTTCTCTAGATTGCGCTCGTAGAACTTACTTAAGCGGCTGGATAGGTTTTCTGCCCGCGCAGCACCTCCCCCTTGCGGGTCATCTAGGTGACGCTGGGCACGCAGGAAGTCCACTCTGAGAAGCGACTTGAGGATGGTATCCCCCTTTCTATCCCCGACCACTTCGTGCGGACGGTACTCGGCAGACTTCTCTTTATATCCGTCGAACTGGCGTTCATCGAGCACGTAGTAGCGGAATCCGTAGTGTTTGGTCAGCTCCTTTGTGAGGAACTTCGTCAGAGTCTCTGGCCACGGCTTGTATTCTGCGCTCGCCGCTTCGCCAGCCATGGCTTTCGCTGCAAGCTTTGTGGCTGCAGCCGTCGCCTTGTCGCGCAGCTCACGGTAGGTTTGGACCAGGTCGCAAGGGCTTTTCGCCTCGAACGAAACGCGCATGCCCACGCATTTTCCCTCCCAGTCGGTACTCGGCAGCAGCGGCATGGCTACACCCAAATCGGCATCGCCCACGCGAAACCATAAGTCCAGGGTGATGGCAGGAAGTTGCTTGAGCGTGTCCACGTCGCCTGGCGCAGCATTCCCGATGTTGTCAATTTCCGCCCATAGGATGGCGCTGAAATCGAACAGCTCGAAGCTAGACGCATCGCCACGAAGCATCGAGTAGAGGCCTTGCGCAGCAGATGTCTTCCCACTATTGTTTGCGCCAACAAAGATGGAAATCTCGTCGTCCAGCTCGATAGCAACGTCGCGCAACCTGCGATAATTCCGTAGTCGATAGGCGTGAAGCTTCATGGATTCCCTGTCTGTTTGTCTGGCGGTCATAGGGCTCCGCTTTCGCTACGCCAACATGGGGTTGGATGAAAGGAAAACATGCAGGGCTCAGCAACTGCCTGCACGGCCAATCTGACAATCTCAACCGTAGTTTGCGCAACCGATTGGGCCGCGGGCGTCTCCTGGGCGATGCCGCGTAGTAGATTGTCATCAGGGCAGCGGATGCCGTCGCCGACCGACGATAGACCGGTTTCGGTTTAAGGGAAAGACGTGCGTTGCATCTTGAAGTCGCAGCCATTTGCACAGCCGCTGCTCAGCAAACTTGACCGCAAGCCTTGTGGCCAAATGCTCCTGCTCGCAGTGACGCATCACTTGTGCGTAGTCGCGCATTGCAACAAGGTCGTCGTGCGCTCGTCGGATTTGAATAGCCGTCCCCTCTATCCGCTGGCAAATTCGGTCGACTCGATGCATCACTCCACCTCTACGTCGCAGGAACGATACGACAGCGTAGGCGTTCAGGAGTTGGAAGCAAGGATGCGGATGATAGAGGCAATTAGCCCGCCGCCATCGTGGATTCGACAGGTTGGTGCGCTGGCCGGCTTTGGGGACAGGGGCGCGGCGTTGGTGAAGCAGGCCCTCGTATTCGCCCGAACTGAGGCTCGTGTCGGGGGCAGTTCTGACAATCCGTCCTAACGAGCGAATCGGCAGTGGACGGGCCTCGACCGACATTTTTCTTCGCTGACTCTTGTTTTCGATTACTTAGCGAAGAAAAAAACGGACGGCCATCGGAGGAAATCATGGTCTGCGTGCCGCACACGAAACCGGGTCGCTGATTGAGGTGCGGAGCGGGCGGGAAGAGCTGGCGAGGCAAGCCCTCGCACTGGTCCGAGCCGAGCGGGGATTGCTTTCAGGGGAAGTTCTGACGATTTGCTGGCCGCAAATTCGATGAAAGGTTCCGTCGATTAGTTCCGTATAAACCTTGTCCAGCGCGCGTTCGCGCCAGACAAGATACCCCGTTGTACAGAACTAACCGCCGAATTTATACACAACTAATCAATCCGGCGAAATTGAAAGCAAGGGTGCGGAGGGTTGAGGCAGTTAGCGCGCGGCCGACGTGGGCCGGCAGGTCGGCGCGCTGAGCAGTTTTGAGGACAGGGGCGTCCTGTTGGTAAAGCGAGCGCCTGCGGGTGCGTGGGAGGACGAGAACCGTCGCTCGATATTCGCTCACTGGAGACGCTGAGGTCGACTCAACGCACCGCGAGCAACTTGCCCTGGACTATCGCTTCCAATCTGAATAGGGTCCGCCAACCGAACGGACCAGCAGCGTGAGTCGGTGGCCTCGTTTTTTGCTCACAATGGGGGGGCTAACGCCTCTATTTTTCGGTCGAATTCTGCGTGGGAAATGAAAGCCTTCCGATGCCCATCTGGCAAGCGTTTGACGGGTGTCGCGCACCCCGAACGGAAGGCTTCTGGAAACCCCTCACGGAAGGCTTTCTTTTCCTTGAAACAGGTGCACCTGTGTCCCACCGCCCCCCTCACTCCACCGTCACCGACTTCGCCAGATTCCGCGGCTTATCCACGTCCGTTCCACGCGCACACGCCGTGTGATACGCAAGCAACTGCAACGGCACCACGTGCAGGATCGGCGACAGCAAGCCATAGTGCTCCGGCATCCGGATCACATGCAGACCATCCGCATTGACGATCCGCGTATCCGCATCCGCGAACACATAAAGCTGACCACCACGCGCACGCACTTCCTGGATATTCGACTTGAGCTTCTCAAGCAGTGCGTCGTTCGGCGCGACCGTCACCACCGGCATCGCTTCCGTCACCAGCGCAAGCGGACCATGCTTAAGCTCACCCGCCGGATACGCCTCAGCGTGGATATACGAGATTTCCTTGAGCTTGAGCGCGCCTTCAAGCGCGATCGGGTAGTGCAAGCCACGGCCCAGGAACAACGCGTTTTCCTTGCGCGAGAATTCCTCGGCCCACGCAATGATCTGCGGCTCGAGCGCGAGCACGCTATTCAACGCCGCCGGCAAGTGGCGCAGCTGGTTCGTGTACGACGCTTCCTGCGACTTGTCGAGGCGTCCGCGCAGACGCGCGATCGTGCACGCCAACACAAACAGCGCGGTCAATTGCGTCGTGAAAGCCTTCGTCGAAGCAACACCGATTTCCGTCCCGGCGTGCGTGAGGAACGCAAGCGACGTCTGACGCACCATCGCACTCGTCGCCACATTGCAGACCGCGAGCGTGTTGTGATGACCCAGCGTCTGCGCATGCTTGAGCGCAGCAAGCGTGTCGGCCGTCTCGCCCGACTGCGAAATCACGAGCACGAGTGCCTTCGGGTTCGGCACCGAATCGCGGTACCGGTATTCGCTGGCAACTTCGACCTGCGTCGGGATCTGTGCGATCGATTCGAGCCAGTACTTCGCGGTCATCCCGGCGTATGAGCTCGTACCGCAGGCCAGAATCAGAATGCTGTCGATGTTCTTGAGCACCTCGGCCGCGTTCTCGCCAAATTGCTCGGCCGCAAACACGTCGCCACCCGGGATCGTGTCGGCAATCGCGCGCGGCTGCTCGAAGATTTCCTTCTGCATGAAGTGACGATACGGTCCGAGTTCGACCGCGCCGCCGTACGCTGCGACGTGACGCACTTCACGTTCAACGAAGCGGCCATCACGATCGCACACACGCACGCGTTCGAGCGTCACGTCGGCGACATCGCCTTCCTCGAGGAAGATAAAGCGCTCGGTGCTGCCTGCGAGCGCAAGTGCGTCAGAGGCCAGGAAGTTTTCGCCGTCGCCAATACCGGCAACCAGCGGCGACCCCTGACGCGCACCGACGACACGGTGCGGCTCGTCCTTATGGAACACGGCAATCGCATACGCGCCGTGCAAACGCGCGACTGCGGAACGCACGGCTTCGAACAGATCGCCGCGATACACGCTGTGCACAAGGTGGGCGATGACTTCTGTATCGGTCTGCGATACAAATTCGTAGCCCTGACCACGCAGCTCTTCGCGCAGCACTTCGTAGTTTTCGATGATCCCGTTGTGCACGACGGCGACCGTGTCACGCGAGAAGATCGGGTGCGCATTGTCCGTCACCGGTGCGCCGTGCGTCGCCCAACGCGTGTGGGCAATACCGGTCACCGATTCGAGGTGCCCTTCGCGAATCTGCGAATCCAGCTCGGCCACGCGCGACACGCTGCGCGCGCGACGCGCCTCGCCGTCAACGATCGCGGCGACGCCGCACGAGTCATATCCACGATATTCAAGCCGGCGAAGGCCCTCGACGAGAATAGGCACCACATTGCGCTGCGCGACGGCTCCGACGATCCCACACATGAGCGATTTCCCTGAATAAAGTTGGCTTGACTGGCTGGACTCGCGCTGGCCTTACTTCGACTTCTGCTTGACCGGACGGATATAACCGTCGCGCGTCTTCTGCGTCTTGTCGTTGAGCACAAGCGTGTCGGCAGGCACGTCTTTCCAGACGGTCGTGCCTGCGGCAATCGTGGTGTTGCGTCCTACACGAACGGGTGCGACGAGCTGCGTATCGGATCCGACGAAGACATCGTCTTCGACGATGGTCCGGTGCTTGTTCGCACCGTCGTAGTTGCACGTGATCGTGCCCGCACCGATATTCACGCGCGCGCCGATGTCGGCGTCACCGATGTAGCTCAGGTGATTCGCCTTGGCGCCCACGCCGAGCACAGCGTTCTTGATCTCGACAAAATTGCCGACATGCGATTCGTCGCCGAGCTGCGCACCCGGGCGCAAACGTGCGTACGGACCGAGCACGGTGCGCTCGCCGACGACGGCATCGTCAATCGCGGTATAGGCGGCGATTTGCGTGCCTGCACCGATCTTCGCATTGCGGATCACGCAGTTCGGCCCGATCGATACACCATTGCCGATCTCGACCTCGCCTTCGAAGACGCTGTTCACATCGATAAACACGTCGGTCCCACAACGCAGGTTGCCGCGCACATCGATCCGCGCCGGGTCCGCTAGCGTCACGCCCTCGTCGAGCAGTCGATAGGCCACGTTGCGCTGTTGAATGCGTTCAAGCTCGGCCAGCTGCAACTTGCTGTTCACGCCGAGCGTTTCCCATTCTTCGTCGGGTTGCGCAGTCACCACCTGCACGCCATCGCGAATCGCGGATTCGACGACATCGGTCAGGTAGAACTCGCCCTGCGCATTATTGTTCTTGAGTCCGGCGAGCCAGCCGTCGAGTTGCGCGGTCGGCGCAATCACGATGCCGGTGTTGATTTCCTTGATCTCGCGCTCGACCTGCGTCGCATCCTTGTGCTCGACGATACGCACGACATGGCCGTCCGCATTGCGAACCATGCGGCCATAGCCGGTCGAATCGGCGACATTTACCGTCAATACGCCGTAGTGACCACCCTCTGCCGCGCTCACGAGGCGCTCGAGTGACGAAGCACGCGTGAGCGGCACATCGCCATACAGCACGAGCGTGGGAACGGATGCGTCGAGCAGCGGCAGGGCCTGCTGAACGGCGTGACCGGTGCCGAGCTGCTGAGCCTGAACGGCGAACGCGATATCGGGTGCGGCAACGGCTTTCTGGACCTGATCCGCGCCATGTCCGACGACCACGACGAGCTTCGTCGGCTTGAGTCCGCGCGCGGTGTCGATCACATGGGAAAGCAATGGCCGGCCGGCCAGGGGATGCAGGACCTTCGGCAGCGCGGAACGCATACGCTTGCCCGCGCCCGCAGCCAGAATGACGATATTCACGGCGTGAAATCCCGGTTGAAAGGAAGCCGGATTCTAGCACGCACCTATGCGTCAAATCCTTGACAGACAAGGGCTGACGCGCCTTTTCAACATGCTTGTGCTGCCTCAAGTCTTCAGCAGGGCGGTCGATATCTCTGTTACCCATCCATATCGATATGCCGGCCATGAAACGCCTCGTCACTTGCTCTGCCGTTCTCAGCCTGTCCGTATTCACTGCGGCTTCGCAAGCCTCCATCGCGCCGGAACCGTCGGTGACGGTGAAGCCCGCGGTAACGCGCAGCATCCCGTCGTCGGCCCGTCCTGCCGGATCCGCCGCGACGTCCACTGCAGTCCAGGCCAACGCGCCGCACGCCATCACCCCGACACCCGCGGTTCTCGCAAGCATCGCAGGCATCGTGCGCACCGTTGGGCTTGACCCCAATAGCGACAATGGACGCCTGCTGACGCAATGGCTCATCAATGCGTTGAATGACCCTGATTCGCGGCGCTACGCTCTCACGCTGGCGCAAAGCAACCGTTCCGACATCAAGCAGGGCTCACAAACCCATGTGTCTCAGATGAATGCGGCGCTACGACGGCTGAATGCCGACGATCGCCTCGCACTCCTCCGATCGTATACGCAGCTGCTCTCAGGGATGACGCCCGAACAATGCGCTGTGCTTTCAGACGGGGCCAAAGGTGATTTCGCATCGGCGTTATCAATGCTTTCACCGAAGCAGTTCGAACAAGCCCTCGCGATTCTGACCTCGATCATCAAGGCTAACGCAGTCAATCCGCCCTCCAGCGAGACATACTCGACGGCGGCCATCCTTAAGGCAGACGGCGATCTGACATCCGCCACCAACACTGCCTGGGCGAAGCTACGGAAGCACGATCCCGAACTTCCGCTCGTACCTGAGACAGGCGTCAAAAGCCGCGCGGCATGCCTGGCATTCGGCAGCTTGTATGAATCTTTGCTTGCAATGAAAGAGCCCGAGCGCGCCATCGCCAGCTGGGACGTCCTGTCGTCGCCTTGGAAAGGTATGCTCGCCGCCCAGCTTGCCAGCAACCCCGACCAATACATCGACAGCGATTTCGATATCCAGGATCTGCCGGCGGAGATGGTCAGACACCTGCCCAAGTCAGGTGCGCATCCGATGCCCTATGGCCGCGTGGTCGTGCTTACCGAATGGACCAACGCGAAAGACCCGCACTCGCATTACAAGATTGAACAGAGTTTCCGGAATATGCACGACACGGGCGTGATCGTGTCAGTAGAGCGCCTCGCCGGAGTGCCCCGGCAAACTTACGCGACATTCAGCGCGGTTTACGGTGACGTGGATCTCAAGTCACATTCGGTCAGTATCGGCGAGCCCTACTTCCCCCCGGGGCTGATGCCTGCCGAGTACGACGCAAAACTCGACGCCGACGCATTCGAGCCGAGGCCCGGCACGCCGATTTACATGCCTGCCGCATTGCCCTCGCGGGACAACGATCGGGGCGCCGACTGCACGGTATCTGCGAGATATGCCGCCTCGAAGATCGACCCGGCCTTTACGGGCGATGCGGTCGACCTGAAATGCAGCGCCGTGGGGGAGCATTTCGAATACGAAGAGTCGTATCTATACGATTATCGATTCGCCCTGCATAACTATGAAATCGACGACAGCGGACTGGGCTACGTGACGAAGCGTACCGTGTCGATCACCCACTAGACGCCTCCCGCAAAAATCCCGACGCCGGCCTGATAGACACGCTGGCGTTGCGCACGCGGGGGCAACTCGTTCGGTCGCGAGGCCGGCCTTCGGCCTCACGACCCGTCCGACTACTCTTCGTCGAGTTTGACGAACGAGATCGTCTGCCCCGCCGGGCTCGCCGGCTCCGTGCCGCACGGATCTTCATCGAACGCGATATCGCCGTCCGCATCCGGGCGGCCCGTTGCCCGCAAGCCTTCGAAGCCGAACAGGTTGCGATCCATCAGGTGCGAAGGCACGACGTTGCCGAGCGCGTTAAACATGTTCTCGATACGGCCCGGGAAGCGCTTTTCCCAGTCGCGGATCATCGCCTTCATCTCGGCGCGCTTGAGGTTAGGTTGGCTACCGCACAGAGTGCAGGGAATAATCGGGAACTCGCGCAGTTCCGCATACCGTTCGAGATCGCGCTCGTTCACATACGCGAGCGGGCGGATCACAATGTTCTTGCCATCATCCGACTGTAGCTTGGGCGGCATGCCCTTGAGCTTGCCGCCGTAGAACATGTTCAGGAACAAGGTCTGCAGGATGTCATCGCGGTGGTGACCCAGTGCGATCTTGGTCGCGCCGAGTTCGCCAGCCACGCGATACAGAATGCCGCGGCGCAGGCGCGAGCACAGTGAGCACGTGGTCTTGCCTTCCGGCACAAGCTTCTTGACGATGCTGTAGGTGTCCTGGTTCTCGATATGGAACGGCACACCAAGCTTCGTCAGGTACTCGGGCAGTACGTGCTCCGGGAACCCCGGCTGCTTCTGGTCGAGGTTGACCGCGATGATCTCGAAGTCGATCGGCGCGCGTTCGCGCAGCCGCATCAGGATGTCGAGCATCGCATAGCTGTCTTTGCCGCCCGACAGGCAGACCATGACCTTGTCGCCGTGCTCGATCATGTTGTAGTCGCCGATCGCCTGACCGACCTGCCGCGCGAGACGCTTGAACAGCTTGTTGTTCTCGTACGTGTCGCGCTGCTCGCGGCGCGTGGACGGGTGCACGCGTGCGTGGGCCGCATCCGACGGGGCCGCATCAGCAGTCGATGCGGTCGATGCTGTCGACTCGTTCAACGTCGTCGCCGAGGTCGTCGGTTCCGCGGGCGCAAACACTGCGCCGGGCTCGTGGGGAGCGTTCATTTCAGGCTGCCTTGATTCTAAATACTTCGACTCCGACCGATTCGCAGTCCGGATACGCATCCGGCTTTTCGGTCGACACTCGCACCGCGCGCACTGACGGATGATCGAGCAATGCCTGTGCGATGTCGTCGCACAGCGTTTCCTGCAGATGGACATGGCCCGCGGCCACGCGGCGTCCAATCGTGTTGCGCATCAGGTTGTAGTCGACCACCTCGGCGAGCTTGTCCGACGCGGAAGTCGAGGCGGCAAGCATCACAAACAGGTCGACGTTAAATATCACGCGCTGTGGCCCCACCTTCTCCGACTCGTAGGCGCCGATCTTGGTCTGCACTTCGTAATTACGAAGAAACAGGCGCCGGCACTCTGCGAGACTCGGGTGAGAAAGGACGAAGGACATGGCGTATCTCGTTCTAGTGGTCGGCTGACGGGCGCAGCGACGGGTTCAGGTGCTCGCCGCCGTCGACGAGCAGGGTCGTGCCCGTGACGGCACGCGCTTCAGCCAGGTACAGCGCCGCCTCGACGAGGTCGGAAGGCCGCGAGCCGGCGCGAAGCGGCGTCTTGCGGTGGGCGCGCTCGAACTCCTCGGGGCTTTGGTCAAACGCCTGCAGCGTCAGCCCGGGTGCCAGGCCGACCACACGCAGCTTGGGCGCGAGCGACTCGGCCAGCATCGTGGTCGCGGTGTCGAGCGCAGCCTTGGTCAGCGTATACGACAGAAAGTCCGGATTCAGGTTGTACAGCTTCTGGTCGAGCACATTGATGACAACGCCGCGCAGGCGCTCGTCGTCGATGGCCTCATCGGGCGTCGCCGCGTGAAGCGCCCGGGCCAGCGCAAGCGGCGCGCCGACGTTGACCTGCATCATCTTCGTGAGCAAGTCGCACCGGAAATCGGTCGCGCTGTCTTCCTCGAATACCGACGCGCAGTTGATCACGCAGTTTGGCACGCCGATCGCGTCGGCCAGGTCGGGCACCAGGCTCGCGACGGCGGACTCGTCGGCCAGATCGGCTTCGAGCGCAACCGCGCGACCGCCCAGAATTTCGATCTCCTCGACCACCATCAAGGCTGCATCACGGGATCGATGATAGTGAACACCAACATCCCAGCCATGCGCGGCGAATCCGAGCGCGAGCGCACGGCCGATGCGCCGGCCCGCGCCGGTGATCAGCGCGACGCGGCGAGGCGGGTCGGAAAGGGTCGAGGTCATTCGGTCGCTCATTTACAATGCCGGGCTATGGCATCCCATCTTGAACCCGATAGTTTACCTTCTCCCGGCGAGGACGGTCTCGCGCACAGCGCTGCGCTGGTCGCCCGAATCGAACGCGAAATCGAGGCGGCCGGCGGCTGGCTGCCGTTTTCGCGCTATATGGAGCTCGCGCTTTACACCCCCGGTCTCGGTTACTACAGCGGCGGATCGGTGCGTTTTGGCCGTCGTCCGGAGGACGGTAGCGACTTTGTGACGGCACCGGAACTCACGCCGCTCTTCGCCCGCACGGTCGCCCGGCCGGTGGCCGACGCCCTGACAAGCTCAGGTACGCGCGAGGTTTTTGAGTTCGGTGCGGGTACTGGCAAGCTCGCGGCGGGGTTGCTCGAGACCCTGGATCGCTGGTCGGTGCCGGTCGACCGGTACACGATCGTCGACCTGTCGGGAGCGTTGCGCGAGCAACAACGGCAGACGATTGCCGATCGTGTGCCGCACCTCGTTGATCGTGTTCGATGGATCGATGTATTGCCCGAGCAGTTCGAAGGCGTGGCGATCGGCAATGAGGTACTTGATGCCATGCCGGTCCGGTTGCATGTGCGAAGCGAGAACGGCTGGCTCGAACGCGGTGTAGTCGCGAAGTCGCGCGGTGGCGAAGCGATCGAAGTCGGATCTGGCGCGACATCGGCATTCGCCTGGGACGATCGAAGCACGGCACACGATGACGCGCTGCTGACGTTGCTCGACGCGATCGACGCCGACGAGGGGTTCGTCACCGAATCGCACGAGGCCGCACGCGCTTTCACACGCACGCTGGTCGAGAAGCTCACGCGAGGCGTGATCCTGCTGATCGACTACGGCTTTCCGGAGCGTGAGTACTACCACCCGCAGCGCGCCGAAGGCACGTTGATGTGCCACTATCGGCACCGCGCGCATGGCGATCCGTTTCTGTACCCGGGCCTGCAGGACATCACAGCCCACGTCGATTTCACGGGCATCGCTCAGACCGGCATCGATGCCGGTGCGGATCTGCTCGGATATATGACGCAGGGACGCTTTCTGCTCAACAGCGGGCTCGCCGATACGCTCAGCGACATCGATCCGCGCGACACAATTGCGTTTCTACCCGCGGCCAACGCGGTTCAGAAGCTCGTATCGGAAGCTGAGATGGGCGAACTCTTCAAGGTTGTCGCATTCGGTAAGGGCGTCGATCCTGATGCGATCACCGCATTCGTGAGCGGCGACCGGTCGCATACGTTGTAGGGAGCTGCCCGGCTCCGCTGCATCGCCGGTCGCTCAGGCGATTCGGCGTGTTATTCAGCCGAGCGCACGCATCAGCACCGTAAGCGCAATGCCATCGATAAAGCGCACATGCACTCGCCACCCACGTGTGTTGTGGATTGCTCGCAATGTCGTGGGCTCATTTCGCGGCACCTAGCGCCGTCTCTACCGCCGCCACACGCGCCTGATGCACCGCTTCCTTGATCTGTGCGGGGCGATTGGCGTATTGGCTTGCGACTGCGCCGGCGTCGACGGAGCGTGCTGCGGATAGTGCCTGGCGCAGCAGGTCGGCCTGAGGGTAGGCGCTGTCTTCAAACCCGAGGCGCCCTCGTGCGTCGGATTCGCATGCCTGCATGGCCTCTTCGAAGCGGTCGGGTTTGCGCAGTCCGTCGCATCGCTCGATCAACCTCACCAACGCTGCCGCATTGAGTTCGCGCGCGCGATGGATGTTGCCATGTTCGCGCGCGACGAGCACGGCGAGATCGCGGCAGTCGTTCGGTACCTTGAGCCGGTCACACAACGGCTTGAGCAAATCGACACTGCGACCTTCGTGGCCAATGTGGCGCGGCAGAATATCGGCCGGCGTGGTGCCCTTGCCCAGGTCGTGGGTCAATGCCGCAAAGCGGACGGCCAGCGAATACCCCTGACGCGCTGCATGGTCGAGCACCATCATCACGTGCACACCCGTGTCCACCTCCGGGTGATAGTCCGCACGTTGGGGCACACCCCATAGCCGATCAACTTCGGGAAGAATCCGCGCGAGCGCGCCGCAGTCGCGCAGTACGTCGAACATCCGCGACGGTGCGTGTTCCATCAGGCCGCGTGAGATCTCCTGCCACACACGTTCGGAAACGAGCGCATCGACTTCACCTGCCGCCACCATCTGACGCATCAGCGCCCGCGTCTCGTCCGCGACAGTGAATTCGGCGAAGCGTGCGGCAAACCGCGCGAGCCGAAGAATGCGAACCGGATCCTCGACAAACGCCTCGCCGACGTGACGGAACACGCGCTGTTCAAGGTCCCTTTGTCCGAGGTAAGGATCGACAATCTCGCCGATCAGGCTGCCATCAGGCGCACACTCGCGCGCCATGGCATTCACCGTCAGATCACGACGCGCAAGATCTTCTTCAAGCGTCACGTCCGGCGCGAAATAGAACTGAAACCCGTGATAGCCCAGCGCGGTCTTCCGCTCGGTCCGTGCGAGCGCATATTCTTCCTGCGTACGCGGATGCAAGAAGACGGGAAAGTCCTTACCGACGGGGCGATATCCGTCCGCCACCATCTGCTCCGGCGTGGCGCCGACCACCACGTAGTCGCGATCCTTGATGGGCAAACCCAATAGCCCATCGCGAATGGCGCCCCCCACTGCATAAATCTTCATGCGATCTCGTTACTCATGCGCTGAGGTTGATCGTGCAGCATCCTGACGCCGCACCTAGTCGATCTGCGACGCTGCCTGTACAGCACTGTGTGAAGTGCTCGTGGAAGCGCAGGTTGAAGCTATCCAGATGCCTCAAGCTATCGCGTCGTAATACTGAATCGCGGGTTCATCCTTCGACCCGTCGATCCACTCGCGCACCGCCGGCAAAGCCTTCACGCGCTCGATATACGCGAGCGACTCGGCTGACAATCCGCCAGGCTGATACGAATTGAAGCGCATCACGATGGGCGCATACATCGCATCGGCGATGCAAAACTCACCGAACAAGAACGGTCCTCCGCTCGCGGCAAGACATTGACGCCACAACGCATCGATACGCGAAACGGAGTCACGCACTTCGTCGCGCCGGCCGATATCGGGCCGGCTGATCTTGATGTTCATCGGCATCGTCTGACGCACGTCGGTGAAGCCCGAGTGCATCTCCGCACTGATCGACCGAGCGAGGCCACGTGCGGCCGGATTCACCGGCCACAGCGCGTGCTGCGGAAACCGCTCAGCCAGCGTTTCGGCGATGGCCAGCGAATCCCAGATCGCATGGCCGCGATCGTCGATCAGCGCGGGCACCCGGCCCGACGGCGAATACTTGAGGATCTGCTCACGCGTGTCAGGCTGATCCAGCCAGACCTGGATCTCCTCGAACGGAATGCCGAAGTGCTTGAGCAGCAACCACGGACGCATCGACCACGACGAGTAGTTCTTGTTGGCAATGACGAGCTTCATGGGATCCTTGTTGGCTATCGGTGCGCACTGGCCCGGTATCCGTCGAGCCGTGCCTGCAGGGCGCTGCCTCGCAGATAGTCCGTGGCAACCGCCTCCAGACTCGTGAGCTGCACGCCAAGCTCCGGCGGCAGGCGTACGTCGGACGTCGAGGGAACCGTCAACGACGCAAGATTATCGCGCGTAATCGGCGGCTCGCCGGGCATCATCTCGAAGGTCAGCGCCTGCAGATGGGCGAGCGACGTCGGCATTCGAATGATCTTGCGCGGACGCCCGATCGCGAGCCCGGCGTAGTGGACGAGCTCCTCGAGCGTATAGACGCGCGGCCCCGCAACGTCATACGTGTTGTTCAGCGTCAGATCCAGGTCGATCGAGTTGACGATGGCGTCCGCCAGATCGCCGATGAAGATCGGCTGGATCTTCGCATCCGGGCACGCAAGGGGTATGACGGGAAACAGGCGCTGCAGATCGGCGAACGTATTGAGGAAGCGATCGCCCGGGCCAAACACAACCGAGGGTCGGAAAATCGTCATCTGAAGATCGCGCGCTTCCCGCAACACGCGCTCGCCGTCCCCCTTCGAGCGCAGATACATGCTCGGCCCCTCGGGATCAGCCGGCAACGCGCTGACGTGCACGATGCGACGCAGCTTCGCGGCACGACACGCCAGCACCAGTTTCTGAGGCAGTTCGACGTGCGCCACGGAGAAACCCGGCCCGTACGGATCGCCCGTACCGCCGTGGAGAACGCCGACCAGATTGATCACGGCGTCACAGCCGCTCACAAACTGCACAAGCCGGTCGGTATCGTGGATATTCGTTTCGACAACATCGACAGGCAGCATCAGCAGATGTTGGGCGTGAGAACGGCGCCGCGTTGCAACCTTGACCTTGTGCCCGCGTGCGACGAGACGGTTGATCACGCTCGCGCCTACAAATCCGGAACCACCGAGCACGGCCACCGTGTTGTGTTCCATCTTCGCTCCTCCGAGATCGACGCATTGTTATCGGCGGCAGCACATGGCATGCCGTCCCGACCCCGTGCACGAGATGCACGGGCTCAAGACAGGATATTAACGCGGCGTCCCCGGGCGGAGGCGCAAGGCTCAATCAAGGCGCAATCAAGGACCAATCAGGGCTCGATAAAGCCCAGGCGCACCTTCAGCGATTGCGGTTTGCCCTCGAACAAAGCGGCGTAGTAGACCGTGTTCGACAGCACATTCTTCACGTAATCCCGCGTTTCGGTGAACGGGATCGTTTCGGCGAAGATTGCCCCTTCTTCGGGCTTCGTCAGGGCCGCCTTCCATTGGCGGGAGCGGCCCGGGCCTGCGTTGTAAGCCGCGGACGCGAGCACGGCCGAGCCGTCGAACTGGTTGTAGACCATCGACAGATACGTCGTGCCGAGCAGGATATTGGTGTCGATATCGGACATCTGATCCGAGGACAGCGAACCCAGCCCGATCTTGCGCGCGACCAGATTGGCGGTGCCCGGCATCAGCTGCATCAGCCCTTGCGCGCCCACGCCCGACCGCGCCGCGATCACAAAACGCGATTCCTGGCGAATCAGCCCATACGCCCATTCGACGTCGAGATCGTTTTGCTTCGCGTCACGCTCGACGATGTCCTTGAACGGCGCCGCATAGCGCAGGGTGAAATCGTGCTCTTGCTGCGTGCGATCGGCGGTGTTGACGACCCGATCATAGAGTTCGACCGACTTCGCATACTGGGCGGCCGCCAGCAATTGACGATCGGTCATGCCACGCAGCGCCCAGTTCCATTCGCGGTTGCCTTCGAACCGCAGGTTCATCGCGTAGAAGCGTTGAGCGAGCGCGAAGCCAGGCACGTTGCGCATGGCACGGATCTCATCATCCGTAACCGTCGTGCGCGCGGGCACGGTGATCGGATTGCCGAGTTCTTCGGTGGCGAGCTGGCCATAGAAATCGTAGCGCGACGCAATTAACCCGAAATCAGCTGCGGCGCCCACGGGGTCACCGAGCGCCTTCAAAGCACGCCCGTGCCAGTACACCCACGCCGGACGCGTGCGCAGCGTACCGGGCATCGACTCGATCGCCCAGCGCACCATCGTCCAGTCGCCGATGGCCAGCGCGGAACGCACACGCCATTCATACGCCGGATACGACATCGGCGCATTGACCGACAAGCGGTACCAATCGACCGCACCCGGCACCTGCTTGAGCGCAGCCTGATAACCGATGGTGCCCCAGCCAATCGAGCGCTCTTCCGGCGCAAGCGCCTGCGCGATCGACGAGTACGTCGCAGCGGCGACGGCGGGATCATTGCGTGCCATGCGCGTGATCGCCAGCAGCGCAAGCTGGTGCGAAGGCGTATTCATCGACACACCGCGCGCGAGCAACAGCGGCGGCTTGTTCGCCGCCATGTCGAGCAGCGTGTCGTCGGGGCGTTGCTGGCCAAGCGCGTCGGCGATCCGGTTGCCCGTGTTGACGTAGTTGTCTTCGTACGAGATGCGGATCTGCTGCCAGACGTCGTCGCTCGTCAGCTGGCCCTTGAGCGCCATCGCCGTGATCAGATCGACACAGGCGTCACCGTAGTTCTTCGGCTCGACGAGCAGCGCACGCGCCGGCTCGGTCACGTTCTCGTTATGGTTGAGCCGGCTTTCGAGCGCGTAGCACTTGACCTGCGTGTCGTCGTCGAGCGCGAAGCGCTTGTATTGGGCGTCGAAATTCTTCCAGTCGTGGCGCGAACCGAGCACGAGCAAATAGTCGTTGCGCAGCCGGTCGGCGATCGCCTGACCGTCATATTTGTCGAGGTACGCAAGGATCTGATCGTCGGGCGCGTTCGGATTCGCGTGCCCGAAACCGTCGAACAGCTGCGGCTTGAGCGCGAAATACTCGACGTACGAAGGAATCGGATAGCTCGAAAGACGCGCAGCGAGGCTCGCGGCCTGACCCACATCGTTCTGTCGCGCGGCGTCGCGCAACTGCATAAATGCCTGATCGTCCGGAGAGAGTCCGGCGGCAGCAATCGGGCGAATCGGTGAGGCACTGCTGCATGCCACCAGCGTGACACCGGCGATAAGCGCGGCGACCACGCGATATACTCGGACGAGACTCTTCGACATCATTGATACGAGGCAATTCAGTGGCGCAAAGCATAGCACGCGATCCTGAGCTCGCACGCTCTAAAACCGCGCTGCGCAAGGCGTTGCTGGCAACAAGACAACAGTTGCTTTTCGACGAATTGCGCAACGCCCGATTGAGCGATCATGTCGTCCGCGTTTTGGCGGATCGCGCCCCAAAGTGCGTCGCGATCTATTGGCCGATCGCCGCCGAATTCGATCCTCGACCTGCACTCGCCCGATGGTCTGCCACGCGTCCGGATGCCGTTGCCGCGCTTCCGGTTGTCGTCGAACGCGATACGCCCATGGCCTTTCATCGCTGGGCGCCCGGCGACGCGATGCGCAATGGCCGCTTCGATATTCCGGTGCCGGAATCGCAGATCGAAGTCGAGCCCGACTTGCTGCTGATCCCGTGTGTCGGCATCGACGATGCGCGATTTCGCCTCGGCTACGGCGGCGGTTTTTATGACCGGACGCTGGCCGCGTTCGCGTCTCGTGGCCTGCGTCGGCCAGTGACAGTCGGCATCGCGTTCGACGCAGGTCGCGTCGACGCCCTTCCGCGGGAACCGCACGACATCCCGCTCGACATCGGCGTGACCGAATCGGGCGCCTGGTGAGCGCGTACCTGGTGAGCGCGTAATAAGCGTGCAACAAGCCAGCGGGGGCGAACGATGAGCGCGCACTCGAAACACGGTACAGTAGCGATCAATTCGCCGCGTGCGACGCAGGGAACCCGACCGTGAACACCACGACCGCCGACCAAGCCGATCTGTCCGACGCCCCCCACCGGGAGGCGTCGCAAGGCTCCGCATCCAACGCCGGCGCGGGCGATCAGAATGCGGCCCCCCGCGAAGCCATCCTCGCGCACCGGGGCTCCTGGGTTACCGACGGACGTCTGATCGATCTGCCGTACGACATCGAAACGGGCCACCGTCCATTCCCGAGCGCGACGCCCCGCTCGCTCGCGACGCTGCGCAATGTCTCCACCGCAGCTCATGCCCCATTTACGCTGCCGGCCCGCCAGATCCATGTCGTTCATCTGATCGGCGCAATGGGCGTGGTGCTCGGCGATTCGATCGTCGGTTTGACGGCATTGCACTGGCTGCGCCGCACGCACCCGCCGCTCGAACTCGTGCTGTACCGGCCCGCTTCGGCGCCGGACTATGTCGAACAGCTCTATCGGCTCGCCCATACGGTTCGCATCGGCGAAATCAGGCAATTGCCCTGGCCGGTCGCGAGCATCGCGAAAGACGAGCTGGTCGTCGACCTTGGCAACATTGCCTATTGGCCGTCGTTTGCGACGATGCCGATGATCGACTTCTTCCTGCGCGCCATCGGTGTCGATCCGTCGCTCGTGCCCGCGTCGGACAAGGCCAATCGCTGGCTCACCGGATTGACGTTGCCCAAGCTGCCGGCCCCTTGGGCAGACCGCCCCTATGTATTGTTCAGTCCCGAGGCCAGCACGCCGATCCGTCAGATTCCGGCGTCGATGCATGCCGCCTGGATCGACCGGCTCTGGGATGCGCACGGCCTGCCGGTGCTGGGCTTTGCGCCGATCGACCATCCGCGCTACATCGATATCCGAGGCCTGTCGCCCGATACGGCGACGTTCCTGAGCTGGATCCGCGGTGCGCGTGCGCTTGTGACGGCCGATTCGGCCGCCGTGCACGCTGCGGCCGGCTTCGACGTGCCGACTACGGCCGTTTTCACGACCATCGATCCCGTCCTGCGCGTGCGCGACTATCCGCGCTGCCACGCCGTCGATCTCCGTATCCGGGCGCTGCAAGGGATGCATACGAGCGACGCCCCGGAGCACGCCGCGCTTGTCGAACAGGCGTGGCGCGATGCCGACTTCGATGCGATGCCGGTGCCGGCCATCAGCGACGCGCTGACCCCGCTCTGATTTCAGACGGAGCCGTTTTGCGGGTAGACGGGGCACCGCTGAGCGACGCCGGACTTCACACCCTACCTTGAAAGCACGGCTGCTCAATGCTGCGGCGACTCAATACCGCCGCTGTCTTCTGAAGGCCCACCAGCCTGCAATTCCGGTAAACGTCGCCACGAGCAGCACGAGAACCCAGAACCCGTGCCGGTGATTGGCGAGCGGAATCCCGCCCACATTCATGCCGAACAGGCCCGCGACGATATTGATCGGCAGGGCGAGCACGGTGACGACCGTCAGCGTGAACAGCGTGTTGTTGGTCTGCTCGTTGAGCTTCGCGGCGATTTCTTCCTGCAGCAGCTTGATGCGCTCGACGAGCGAGGTGAGGTCGTTGAGCACGACCGAGAACTCTTCGGTCGACTCGCGCAGATCCTGAACGTCGAGGTCGTTGAGCCATGCGGGCGGCTTGTTGAGCAGGCGGAACAGCGACCCCGGCTCGGGCGCCAGCACGCGCTGCAGCCGCACGAGCACGCGCCGCATCGAGCCGAGGTTGGCCCGGTTGTCGAGCAGGCGTTGGGACAGCAGCTGGTCCTCGACGCGGTCCGCGCCGAGGCTCGTCTGACGCACGATTTGCGCAAGCACATCGGCCTGATCGCGCAGCAGATGCACGAGCAGCTCGCCGGGTGAGCGGAATGTTTCGCCGCGCTTCACGGCGGCGCTCAGCTTGTCAACTGAACGCAAGGGCGTGAGGCGCGCCGTGACGAGCAGGTTCGGCGTCACGCAGACCCAAAGCGTGGAGATATCCGACGAAGCAAGGTCGAAGTTGAAGATCACGTCGTTGACGACGGCGAGGAGTTTGCCTTCGAGCTGCTCGATCCGCGTCGAGCGCGAACCGTCCCGCAAGGCGTCGAAGAACTCGTCGGGCAGGTCGAGATGTGTGCGCATCCAGCGCTCACATGACGATCGCGCGAGGTTCAGGTGGACCCAGAGAAAGTCTTCGCCGTGCGGTGCGGATTCGAGCCACTCGGCCGCTTCGGGCAATTCGATGGCCACGCCAGGCTCGCCCGGCGAGAAACGGAAGCCGTTGATCAGGCCGACGTTGTCGGAGCCGAAGTTGGCCAGCGAAACGAGATTCATGCGGGCTCCAGGGCGGATATATATAGGTATTGCGAAAGGGACGAAATGCGACCGCGATCAGGCGCGGATTTCAGCATCTTAATGTGAAGGTAATAGGGCGGTAAGGAAGTGGAAAGGGCTGATATTCTTTCAAAATACTTACGCTAATGCTTGCGCCGGATGCCAGATGCGCGGCAATCAATGATTCGGTCGCTGTATCGAGGCTTCGGAACTCACCGTGAATTCACCATCAGTGAATACCGGTTAATCCCTGTTGATACCCGCTCGATCCGACTCATTTACAACACTTCGGATGCCGAACTTCTACGCAATAAAATCCGCCCTATTCCTGCCAAACTTGCGTCCTATTCTTGATGGCGTACAAGTCCGGGCGATGCACCGCAATACGTCGGGTGCGCCCATAAAAAATGATTGCGGTTCATGGATGTAGCAGCGCTTCGGGCTGTGCGATAAGACCCACGCGGATGTCGTCAATCCGGGGAAAACACAGTGATGGCCTGGCCTGATGTTGCGTGGCACAAGCAGTCCGTGCCATGCGGCACGACGCTTGCGACGCGGAAGTTCACGTGGGTTATCAACAAAGCATCATGAAATAAGGGGCGTTCGGCGCTCTGTTTGCCCGATCGATGCGGATCAATTCGGCTACTGTAACGCCTGTACCGTGGCGAGCAGAGCATGTCGAAGCCGACCCTCGAGCGATCGCCTCCCGAATTGCGCAGCACGGCCTGAATCGACGGTTCCCCCGAAACGCCGGTTTGACCGAAACAAGTACCTGATTTCACCTCTATACCGATTGCCGAGGCACCATGGCTGGCACCACCCCCGAAGTAACCGACGACATTGTCAGCGAAATCGCCCAACGTCTGACCGTCGAAGGCCGCAAAGTCTCCCCTCTCGAAGTCTGGTCCGAAGTCCACGGTGGCTCGATCGTCACGGTCGCGGCCGCGCTGCGCCGCTGGCGCGAGTCGCAGTCGATGGCGCTGGGTCAGCAATATGAGCGCCCTGCACTGCCGAACGATATTTCGGACTTGATGCTGTCGGCTCTCGATCGCCTCTGGACGGCCGCAAACGACGAAGCGCAAAAAGATGCGTCGCGCCGCTTGCGCCTGACTTCGAAGCGCATCGACGAGGCCAACGCCGAACGGGACGAGGCGCTTCAGGAACTTCAGATCACGGTGGAGGAGCTCGAGTCGAGCCGCCGTCGCCAAGGTGAGCTGTCGGATGCATACCAGGAAAAGAGCGACGAGCTCTCGCGCGTGTCGGCCGACCTGATCTACGCGAACAGCCGCGCCGAACAGGCCGAAGTGCGCGCAGGTGCCGCCGACCACAAGATGCTCCAGATGTCGACGGACCTCGAGCGCGGCCGTAACGAACTGGCTGCGGCGAACGAGGCACGGGCTCAGGATCACGCCGCCTATGCGCAGCAGCTCAAGGAGCTTCAGGCGCTGGTCGACCAGGGTGCCGCCCACGCAGCGCAAGCCAGCGCGCTGACGGCTCAGCTGCAGGCGAAGGATGCCGAGATCGCCAAGCTCAACGCGCAAGTGACGGAAGTCAGCGCACTCGCAAGCGAGCTCGCGAGCCAGGCTTCGGAAGCCCAGAACTCCGCGTCGGACCTCAATATGAAGGCGGCCGCGGACGAAGCGAAGATCGCCGAACTGAACGCGCAGGTCACGGACGCGGCTTCGACAGTCGAAGCGCTCAAGTCGCAACTCCACGCTTCGGAGCAGCGCGCCACCGAGCAGACCGCACGCGCTGCGGAGCAATCGGCACGCGTCGCCGAACTGACCACGAACGTCGCAGACCTGACCGCACACGTTGCCGAGTCGAGCGCTGCGGCTGCCGCACACGCACAGCAGGCCACGCAAGCCGCGTCGAAGGTCGATCAGCTGTCGCTGGAAGCCACGGAAGCGGCGGCTCGCATCGAAGTGCTGACGCAGCAGGCACAAGGCGCCGCCGCCCAAATCGAAACGCTGACGCAGCAAGGTGAAATCTCGGCGGCTCAGGTCGACACGCTGATGTCGCAGAACGCGGATTCGACCTCGCAGCTCGACACGTTGTCGCAACAGCACGCCGCCGCAGTGGCCGACGCAGAAACGCTGCGCAAGGAACACGGCGAAGCCCGCGCGCAACTCGAAAGCCTGAGCCAGCGTTACGCCGCCGCAGTGGCCCAAGTGGATGCGCTGAACCAGCAAGCCAGCGTGTCGTCGGCGCATATCGAGCATCTGCAACAGCAGATGGCAGACTCGTCGGCCCACGCCAACGGTCTGGCACAGCAAGCTGCGGCGCAATCGGATCATCTGAGCACGCAGGTCGCATCGTCGGCCGCGCACATCGACGCATTGCAAAGAGATGCCGCCGCGGCTCAAGCCAAGATCGACGCACTGAACGCACAGATCGCCGAGCTGTCGCCGGCAGCGGCGCAAGCGGATGCGCGTGGTGCAGAACTCGCCGATCTTCAGGCCAAGCTGGCCGCCCAGCACGATCGACTCGCATCGAGCGAAGCCCAGACGGCCGCACTCGAAGCGCGCGCATCGGAACTGAATGCCTCGCTCGAGCACGCGCAAGCCGAGCTCGACAACGAACGCGCGAGCCGCGTCGATTCGATCGGCGAAGCAACGCGTCAGAACGAACTGCAGTCGCGCCTGACGGAACTCGGTATCGAACTCGCGCAGGCGCATTCGGAACTGTCGGATCAGCGCACGAGCCACGCCGAAGCGATGGCCCAGATTTCGCGTGAAAACGACGACCTGCGCCGCTCGATCCAGATGTACGACGCGGATCGTGACAAGCTCGTCGCCGCTCATTCGGACGGTGTGTCGGGCGACGCGCAGGCTGAGATCGATCGCATGCAAGGCGAAATCGATCGACTGCTCAACGAACTCGACTACGCCGATTCCCGTGTGGTCACGGCCGAAACGCGTGCGAACGAATTCGATGCACGACTCGCCGAACTCGCTTCGACGATCGGTGGTGCACAGCAGGATCTCGTCTCGGAACGTGAAGCAGCAGTCGAGGCCGTGAAGAAGGTCAACGACCTGCAGCGCGAGCTGGCGACCCATGTCGAGCGCCGCAACGCTGAAATGGAAGAAGTGCACCGCAACTACGAGAAGTGGGATGCGTATGCGAAGAAGCTCAAGCAGCACCTGAACGACGCCATGGAACGCAATGCGCTGTTCGAGTCGCGTGCGGCAGGCGAAGCGTCGTTGCGCAACAAGCTGAGCGCCGAACTGGGTTCGATGAACCCGGGCCACCCGCTGCTGCGTCTGGATGTGCAGGAACAGACGATTGCCGCGGCGCAGGCCGAGCAAGCCCAGCGCCAGCGTCAGACCGAGCCGGCTCGCTGATGACCGGCAAGCCTGATGGCAGGGCGCAATAAAAAACCACCCTTCGGGGTGGTTTTTTTATGTCTGTCGCGTGCTTCGCCCGCCTTAGACCGCGCCCCCACCTTATCGGGTGCTTGAGCTTCAATCCACGCACGGCGCGACCGATGTGCCCCGATCGCTACGCCACCGCCCGTTTGCCGCGCGTGCGCTGAAGCATCGATTTGCCGATCAGGAGCATGTGGTAGTAAAAGCGCGGGCTGAGCCCGTAGTTGTACGCGTGAAGATGCGTGAGCGCGAGCTTGAGGCTGTTGATCGGCTGGTTGTGCCTCGACAGCGTCGAGACGACGATCGGCACCATGCGCTTGTAGGCGACCCGGCGAGCCGACTCCAGATTGCGCGACAACTTGAGCGCGTGCACGACGCGATAGGCCTCGACCGCCGCCGAGTTCAGCGACACGGCGGTCGTCTGCGAAATCGCACCCGGCGTCACGCGATATGACGACACGTATTTCTTCAGGTAGTAGATCTTCGACGCCGCGAGACAAATTTCGACGCCGAACGCGTAGTCGCAGCCCGAGCCGAATTTCGCCTTGTAGTTCACGCGCTTGACGAGGTCAGCGTTCGCGAGCCATCCGTTGTTCGGGAACATCGACACCAGGCCCGTGCGTCCCGGCTCCTTTTGAAGCCCTTCGGCGCGCTGGGTCCGATAAAACGCGATATTGCCGGCCCGGCTTTGTTCGAGATCGACCTTGCCCTCGATATCGATCACATATTGATCACCGAATGCGATTTCAAGGTCGGGATGACGTCGCCAGAGGCCGAGCATCGATTCGAGCGCGTCGTGCTCGAGCAGGTCGTCGTCGTGCAGCAGCAGGATCTTGTCGCCTTCGGCACGCGAAAACAGGCTTGCGACGTTTTGCCCCTGGCCGAGCGAGGGGGTGTTGCGAACGTAGTGGATGCGACCGTCTTGCGCGTAGCGCGTGTGCATCATCGCGTGCGTCGCATCGCCGCGCGAGTCGTCGCCGATCACGATCTGAATGTGCGGATAGGTCTGCGCGAGACACGACGCGAGCGCGAGCTCGAGCAACTCCGGCCGGTCACAGGTCGGGATGCAAATGGAAACAAGCACGTCGCTGTCGATCACGTCAAAATCCCCACAATGTCAGGCCACGCCGAGCCGGCCACCGATCGCCGGCATCCGGGATGCCCGGACAGGTGCCGCGAAGTGACTCGATGTGCGCCGCTCAGCCTCTGCCCGATCGCCGCCAGTCTCTCAGGTGCGCGCCCGGCAGTCCGTGCCCGAGCGAACATTCACGCGATAAGCGATGGTTTTGAGGTATGGTCACGTCCGCGCGCCGCCATCGACGCCCAATTTTTGCCGCATTCATGCAGAACATGTTTCCGACTGGTCCTGCTTCTGGACCCGCTTCCGATCCTGCTTCTGGTCCCGCTTCCGGGCCCGATTCGGATCCCGTTCATGTCGCCTCCGCTGCGCGCGCGTTGCCTGGGGGGATGTCGCTCGCGCCCCTCGACAACGCGTCCGACGCGCTGTCGACGGGCCATCGCCAACGCACGGTGGCTGTGATCGGTGGCGGTCCTGCCGGGCTGATGGCCGCCGAAACGATGGCTGCCGCAGGCTTTGCCGTCGCCGTGTTCGACGCCATGCCGTCGGTCGGACGCAAGTTCCTGATGGCCGGCAAGGGCGGCATGAACCTCACCCACTCCGAGCCTCTCGACGCGTTCCTCGGGCGGTATGGCGATCGACGTGCGCAGCTTGCCCCGTTGATCGACCTGATGCGGCCCGAGGCGCTGCGCGCGTGGACCCGCTCGCTCGGCTTCGAGACGTTTATCGGCAGCTCCGGACGGGTTTTTCCGACCGACATGAAAGCCGCCCCCATGTTGCGTGCGTGGCTCCATCGGCTCAAGCAGCACGGCGTGCAATTTCATATGCGACACCGATGGACAGGGTCGTCGCTGCACCGTATCGAAGGCTCAGGACCGGATCACCGCAACGGCCATCGGCTGACGTTCGTCACCCCCGACGGCGAACGCTCGTTTCTGGCCGACGCCGTCGTGCTGGGGCTGGGTGGCGCCAGTTGGCCCCGGCTCGGCTCGGACGGGGCATGGGCTCCGTGGCTTCAGGCCGCCAGCGTCGATATCGCCCCGCTGGTGCCGGCCAATTGCGGCTTCGATACGACATGGACAGAGCACTTCCGCTCGCGGCATGCGGGGGACTTTCTCAAGTCCGTCTCGCTGGCGGTGGTGACCGGCGCCGGTACCACTGCATTTCGCCAGGGCGAATGCGTCGTCACGGAATCGGGCATCGAGGGCAGTCTGGTCTACGCGTTGTCATCGGTGATTCGCGACGAAATCACACGTGCCGATCAGGCGACCGTGTTGCTCGACCTGGTGCCGGGGCTCAGCGACGAGCGTGTATTCGACGAAGTTGCACATCCGCGTGGATCGCGTTCGATGTCGAGCCATCTGCGCAGCCGGCTTGGACTCTCAGGCGTCAAGGCAGGGTTGCTGCATGAATGCGTGTCCAGGGAGGATTTCGCCGATCCGGCGCGCCTTGCATCGGCGATCAAAGCATTGCCGATCCGTCTGGACCGAGCCCGGCCAATCGACGAGGTGATCAGCAGCGCGGGGGGCGTGAGGTTCGAATCGCTCGATGCCAACCTGATGCTGCGTGCACTGCCCGGCGTCTTCTGCGCGGGCGAGATGCTCGACTGGGAAGCGCCGACCGGCGGGTATTTACTCACGGCATGCTTCGCGACCGGCGTCGCTGCCGGCCGCGGTGTCGTCAGCTATCTGGCGGCCTGATTGTTCCGCGCCGCGAGGCGCCACAACGAGGTCATCTCCCGCGTGCGCGCGGCGTGCAACGGGTCTTCCGTGTCGCTCGCCTTCGGGTGCCGTGGCCGCACGCTGAGTTTGTCGAGCACGGTGAGCCCGGCCTGCTCGAACAGCGCGAGGAGTTCGTCGCGCGTGCGCAGCCCGATATGCTCGGCGAGGTCTGACAGAATCAGCCAGCCTTCTCCACCGGGCTCGAGATGCGCAGCCAGACCGTTCAGAAAGCCCTTGAGCATCTGGCTCTCGGGATCGTAGATCGCGTACTCAAGAGCGGAGCTGGGGCGAGCGGGCAGCCAGGGCGGATTGCAGACAATAAGCGGTGCCCGGCCCTCGGGAAACAAATTGGCCTCGACGACTTTGACGCGCTTCGCATAGCCGAGACGCTCGATGTTCTCGCGCGCGCACGCGAGGGCGCGCGCATCCTGATCGGTAGCCACCACGCGCTCGACACCGCGTTTTGCGAGCAGCGCGGCAAGCACGCCCGTCCCTGTGCCGATATCGAAAGCCAGCGACGTGGAAGGCAACGGAGCCTGCTCCACAAGGTCAAGATATTCGCCGCGCACGGGCGAGAACACACCATAGTGCGGATGAATGCGATCGCCGAGCGCGGGAATCTCGACCCCGCGTTTGCGCCATTCGTACGCGCCAACCAGGCCTTGCAATTCTCTCAGCGAAGCGACGGACGGTTCGCCGTCGGCGGGGCCGTAGGCCTGTTCGCAGGCTGCGCGCACGTCGGGTGCGCGACGCAACGCGATGCCGTAATCGGCCTCGACCGGAATCAGCACCGCGTTAAGCGTGCGTGCCCGTTGCGATTGGGCCTGGCGATGCTGGTTGAACGCATCGATGAGCGTGGCGGGCGGCGCCTTCTTTTTCTTCGGCGGGCGGTCGACGCGACGGGCCATCGCCTGCAGCAATTGGCGCGCATTCTGGAAATCGCCGCGCCACAGAAGTCCCGTTCCCTCGGACGCAAGGCGGAACGCCGTGTCGGCCGTCGTGGTGTCGTCGGCAATCACGACGCGTCGCGGTGCGGGCGTTCCGGTCTCGGACCGCCAATGCGCCGAGCGCGCCTCACCATCATCCTCTGTCCATTCGATTGTCGGATTTGCGCTCATGACCTTGCCGCCGGGGAAACGGCCGATTCTACCTTGGCGAGTGCCGGCGATTCGCAGAAAAGCGTCCCGGCAGGCACATCCCGTGCGCCGGCGACCCAGGTGCATTCCCGACGCGCGGCATCGTGACGGTGCTATGTTGAGCACGCACGCATCGACCTCCGCGCATCGACTCATCGCTGCGCTTGCAGAATTCCCCTAACGACGGAGCACCTATGACTGACAACAAAAGCGGTCAACTGCGCTACGAACTTCACTACTGGGACGGGCTGCCCGGCCGCGGCGAATTCATCCGCCTCGCGCTCGAAGAGGCCGGCCTGACCTACGTGGATGTCGCACGCGAACCGGCCGAGCAACACGGTGGCACGAAGGCGATGATGGCCCCGATGAAAGACAGGCACACGGCCTATATCCCTTTCGCGCCGCCGTTCCTCAAAGCAGGCGATCTTTTGCTGTGCCAGACCGCGAACGCGCTGCTCTACCTTGGGGACAAGCACGGGCTCGCGCCATCCGACGAACAAGGCAAATACTGGGCGCATTCGCTCCAGCTCACGATCGCGGACTACGTGACGGAAGCTCACGACACGCACCATCCGTTGTCGACGAATCTTTACTTCGAGGACCAGAAGCCGGCGGCCAAGCAACGTTCCGCCGCCTTTCTCGAACATCGGGTGCCGAAGTTCATGGGGTATTTCGAGCGCGTGCTCGCCCAGAATCCGGCGGGGGACACATGGATGGTGGGCGACAGCCGGAGCTACGTCGATCTGTCGATTTTTCAGATCGTCGAGGGCACTCAGTACGCGTTCCCGCTCGGCGTCGAGTCGTTCGACGATGTGTGGCCCCGGCTCGCCGCGCTACGCGACCGCGTACGTGAACTGCCGCGCATCGCGGCGTACCTCGAGTCGGACCGCCGGATTCCCTTCAACGAGTCGTGCATCTTCCGCCACTACCCGGAACTCGATCAAAAGGGGCTGGCGACCGGCGGAAAAAAGTAGCGCGAGCCGGTTACGCGCGCGACAGATGAGTCGTATGTGCACCACACCATTTTTTCCGATCAGAGGCTAGAGGAGTCTCTCGGATTGGGCAAAATAGGGGTTTGCGCAAACGATTACGCTCTGTCAGCTTACGGCAGAGCCTTGTCACGTAAGGCTTGCAGAGCCATGCCAGACAGGGCATCGAGCGTGCCAGGCCCACGTTTACCCGTACAAGGGGTCAAGCGCTTAATTTTTTCTTGTTGCGGCGCAAAATCAGACCCGGTACATTGAACCCGTCTCCTCCATGTCCTCCGATATGGATTTAGCCCGCCGTAGCTTGACTACGCGGGCTATTTTTTTGCCTGCGCTCAATGACGACCTGGCAGTGAGCGCAAGCGAGACGGTGTCGGGACGATGTTGCGTCGCTTTCCGGCACTCCGGCTCAATCGGTCGACCCCACATAGAACTGCGTCACGATTTCCTCGACGAGCAGGCGATGACGCGGCGACAGCGCCTCGATCTTGCGCACGAGCGACGCACACTCGCCAAAACGCGGATGGACGTCCATGCCCAACCGGTTCGACGGCGTGCTGGACGTCGCATCGGAATCGGGCGGTGGTCCGTAGTGAAGCCAGTGCTCGGACACATTGAGCCAGCGCGCAAGCGTACCCAGCTTGTCGGATGTGGGGATCGCCTTGCCGCTGAGCCACTTGTGGGCACTCTGAACGCTCACACCTTCACCTTCTCGATGCTGAAGGTTGAACTCGCGCGCAAGGTCCGTTGCGCCTCTGCCCTTGGTGGCTTGGTCGAGCGCGGCTCGCAGGCGACGCGAGAAGGACTGTTTTTCGATGTCTGAGGGCATGGGGCAAATTCTGCATTGAGGACGTCGTGGATGCTCAACCGCCCGAGCAATTGGGTACGGATCCCCAATCGGCGCTCCGGCAACCCTTCGCACGGGCGCTCGCGCCGTGCAATCCCATTCAATGACACGGCCCGAAACGCGAGACTTGCCTTTTGCGCGCGCAGCACGACCGTTCGAAGCCATGCAGTCAGAACAAACAATATGCGACATGTTGTCGCGGATATCCCACTCGGTTTAAATCAGCTTCCATCCCGCTCCATTCGGGATGATGGCCTATCGCGAAATCAGGCATTTCCTCTTCCGGCGTCCATTGAGCGACGGCGTCTTGACGAATTCGTCTTACAGCGGCAGTCATTGGATGGACACGACTTCGTGCTCGCAGGCATCACGCTACAATTCGCGGCCAACGACGCGCCCGTGCTACCGAGACTTCACCATGCTTGCTACCGATCAGGATCCGATTGCCGCCATAGCGACTGCCGCGGGGCGCGGGGGGATCGGCGTCGTGCGCGTCTCGTTCGGCAAACACCGTGGGGAAGTGGTCGAGTCGGCCATCGAGGCACTCTGCGGTCAGGCGCTGACCCCGCGCCACGCGCACTACTGCGGATTTCACGATGGCCGCGGCGAGATCCTCGACCGTGGGATTGCGCTGTACTTCACCGGGCCGAATTCCTACACCGGTGAAGCCGTGCTGGAACTCCAGGCGCACGGCGGTCCCGTGATCATGCAGCTGCTGTTGCAGCGTTGCATCGAGGTCGGGCGCGCGATGGGTGTGCGGCTCGCGGAGCCGGGCGAATTCACGCGTCGCGCGTTTCTGAATGACAAGCTCGATCTCGCACAGGCCGAGGCCGTCGCCGATCTGATCGAGGCAAGCACTGAAGCCGCCGCCCGATCGGCCGGACGCTCACTCGATGGCGCGTTCTCGAAACTCGTTCACGCGCTCGTCGAAGACGTGATCAATCTGCGCATGCTCGTCGAAGCGACGCTCGACTTCCCTGAAGAAGAAATCGACTTTCTCGAAGCAGCCAATGCACGCGGCAAGCTCGCGGCGATCCGGGCCTCGCTGGCGCACGTGCTTGCGGACGCACGTCAGGGTGCGCTGTTGCGCGAAGGCATGTCGGTCGTGCTGGCGGGCGAGCCCAACGTCGGAAAATCGTCGCTGCTGAACTCACTCGCGGGCGCCGAGCTCGCCATCGTGACGCCGATCGCCGGCACCACGCGCGACAAGGTCGCGCAGACCATCCAGATCGAAGGTATTCCGCTGCATGTGATCGATACGGCAGGTTTGCGTGCGACGGAAGACGAAGTCGAACGCATCGGCATCGAGCGGTCGTGGAACGAGATCGAACGTGCCGACGTCGTGCTGCATCTGCTTGATGCACGCGAAGGCATGACGGTCGACAACATCGGCATCGCGTCGCGATTTCCGGCGGGCGTGCCCGTCCTGCGGATCGTGAACAAGATCGACCTTGCCGGTGAGCACGCGCAAGTCGTGATCGATGATGAGGGCGATGCCGTCGAGGTGCGCCTGTCTGCACGCGAAGGCGAAGGCATTGATCTGCTGCGGGCTGCGTTGCTCAAGATCGCCGGATGGCAACCCGGCGGCGAGGACGTGTTTCTGGCGCGCGAACGTCACCTGACCGCACTCCGCGCCGCTGCCGAGCACCTGGCCATCGCGCACGACCACGCCGAACAACGTTCAGACTCGCTCGATCTGTTCGCGGAAGAGTTACGTCTCGCTCAGGACCAGCTCAACTCGATCACCGGCGAGTTCAGTTCGGACGATTTGCTGGGTGTGATCTTTAGCCGGTTTTGTATTGGGAAGTAGGGCACCTCTCAGCACACCCGGGCGCTCACATCTAAATGCGGTGAAACGACTCGCACGATAAGCTCCGACCGGTGCGACCACACGTCGCAGACCGAGCCTGCTCGGATTCAGTAGAATTCGTCATCTTGCACTGCCGAATCCATCGGCGACCAAACGAAACGGGAGGGGCGTACATGCAGTTGACCGGCGTAGGCCTGTACACCTTCCCTGAAGCCGCCAAACTGACGAAGGTTCCGCTTCGTGATCTTCGTCGCTGGCTGAATGGATATCCCTCTCGAGACAAGCACGGTGCGCGGAAAGCCAACGCGCCGCTTTGGGAAACTGAACTGTCCGACGATTGTTTGGACGCGATCAGTTTTCACGATCTTCTCGAGGTTCGGTTTGTTCATGCTTTCCGCAAGCATGGCGTCAGTCTCCATACCATTCGGCTAGCGAGCCAGCGTGCGCGTGAGCTGTTCGAGACCGACTACCCCTTTACCTCGCGCCAGTTCCGTACAGATGGCCGATCTATCTTTGCTTCGGCGCTTCAGGAAACGGGCGAAACGCAGCTGCTAGATCTGGTCAAACAACAATACGCTTTCCGGAAGATCATCGAACCGTCGCTCTATCGAGGCATCGAATTCGATACGAACTCGACTGCCGCGCGGTGGTATCCGTCATCAAAAACCCGAGCAATCGTTCTCGATCCGAAGATCGCATTCGGCAAGCCCGTCGTGACTCACGGGTCTATCAGAACGTCGGTTTTGTACGACGCCGTCGTCGCAGAAGGCGACAAGCAGTTTGTCGCCAAACTTTATGAAGTGCCTGCGACAGCGGTTGAGGCGGCCGTGGCGTTTGAAGAGAGCCTGACCGCGTGAATTTCTTTGTCGATAACAACCTGCCGCCGGCCCTTGCAAAGGCACTGCATGCGTTATCCGAGACAGACGTCACATCATCCCGCCGCCCATCCCGCCTATACCGCCGCTTTGTCCTCCCGCTCCGCCGGTGTTGGTGGTGCCTGAATTGGGGATCGGGTTTGCGGCGCCTGCGGCGGTCACGGCGCTCGACGTTGCTGCTACTGGCATGCCATTGACGTCGACTGCGCCGGCGGTGTTGAGCATTTCGAGATCGGTGTCTTCAGCAGACTGCGTCGCAGAGAACGATTGCGTCAGAAACGCGGTGGTCGTTAGCGAGACCTGATTGCTTTTATCGAGTGTCTGCACGACGGCCGTTTCGGCGCTCGTCACGTCCGCTGCATTGCCCAGCACTTGCTCGATCGTCACGCTTGATGTCAGGCCTGCGAACAGGCCGGTGAGATTGGTGCCGAGTTGCGCGGACAGGTAGTCGAGCAACAACTCAGTCTCCGGCGTCGTGTTGAATGTGCCACCGGCGAAGGCCACCGAATGCAGTACCGTCGATCCGGATGTGACCGTGATTAAACACGGCAGTGCTGCCATGAACGACGCGCTGTAATTGCCGTTGGCATCGCTCGTGGTGCTCCCCGATCCTCGTGCACAGGTCATGCTGACCGACGCATTGGCCAAGGCTTTTCCTGTGGCCGCTGTGCCTGACATCGTCACGGGCGCCGTCGAGGTGCCGCTGCTTGCGGTGCCTCCGCCACTCCCTCCGCCTCCGCACGACGCGAGCAGCAATACGCTCGCTATCCACAGCGATGCCCGCTGTCGAGCAACGGCAGTGTCGGCAACCGAGGCTTGATGTGCCCAGGTAGGCAGCTCGACAAGGGATTCGAGAAACGGCTCGACCGGTGCGCTGTGCATGGCATGCCCCTCGCGGTGTGTCCCACGCGATGGCATCGCACATGACGTCGCCTGATCAAAACGTAGGACTGCGACGGGTAAACGAGCTGCAGCAGCAATCTATTCACGCCGGCGCGCATCAATCACGCATCGCACACGAGCTCCATCGCCCAACCTATGGTGGTGTCGCAATCTCCGGATGCGTAACGCGTCACCCAACGCTGAGGATGAAGCGCCCCATGCACGGCACGCCTGCGTACCGGCACGCTCCCATCGGCACACCTTACGTCTGACCTTTCACATCGTTACACCTGTGTTCCATCACCGTCTTTCGCGGGCATCCCCCGTGCTGCCTGACAGGATATGGAAAGGGAGAACGATCATGAAAACGATCCTCGTCATTTCAGCCGCAGCGAGTGTAGTGGGTCTGCTAGGAGGATGTGTCGCCGAAGGACCGCCGCAATACGCATATGGACCCGCTTACGGGCCGGGACCCGGCTACTATGAGCCCGCCCCGGCCTACTACCCCGCACCTGAGCCATCGGTCAGCGTCGGCATCGGCATCTCGAACTACGGCGATCATTGGCACCATCGGTAGGACGATGTCTCGCTTGAACGCATTGCCTGTCGAGGCGGGGACGGAGCTTCCGGCCCGCGTCGACCGAGGCTAACGTCACAACGCTTTCGGCGTCACGGCGGGGCCGAGCCTCACTTGCCCGACACGATGATCTTGAGCTTCGTGCCACCGGCCGTCGTTGCAGAGATCTCCGTCCGGGAGCCTTTCGGTCCGATGTAAAAGTGCTGCAGCCCCGGCGTGTTCTGATCATGCGTCGCAGCGGGCAGGCATGACGCGATATCCGCCGCGACAGCCTGCAGCGCATCGGCGACCGATCCGGCGCCGGGGTTCGGTGACCACTGACACTCATAGGTATCGTGCGAACCCGTGCACGACGCGTCGCTGCCATAGGGCTGAGCGACGGCCCTTCCGTCGTTGGGTCCCAATGTTTCAAATCCCTGCGGCGCCGCCGAGACAATGCGTTTGAGCGCCGCACACGGGCTCGGCGTGTCGTCGGCATACGCGGCGACCGCACTGGCAAAGCCCGATGTGACAATCAGGCCTGAGACGATGGCACGTGCGGCGACGTGCCCGACACTTCGGGTCGTGCTTCTTGTCATGATCCATCCTCCGGTAGGTCGAAACCTCGTCGGAGGGGCGATGATGAACCTCATCGCAGCACGCACGTCATGCACGGACCGCGGATCCATCCGACTCGCTTCGTGATCAGCAAGAAGCGGGCCTCAGCCAACCTTCGGCGCACGGGACGCGCGAGGCCCGAGCCTCATCGGGAAGCGCGAGGCCCGACCCTCACCGGGGGACGCAGCACGCACGTTCGGCGGCCCCGGGGTCGCTACTTGAGGAACCTGCGCGCCAGTCGCGCCATGAATGGCACGATGCGCGGCCGCAGCAACCGCCGGTCGTACCCGGCCATCCGGCGCTCGTTCTCCTCGAGACAGAGATCGATCATCTGCGCCGGGCTCAGTTGCACACCGACCGCACCTGTTCCGTTGACGGTGAAATTCGTATCCTGCACCGCGCCATCCGCGTCGAGCCCCTTCGCGAGACCGATGCGCTCCCAGATCAGATGAACCCAGACGGCTGCCGTCTTGACCACGAACCACGGGCGTCGCCACCACGGCATGTTCCGGCGATACCACGCGGCCCAGTTCACGAAGAACAGGATATGGCGTCCCTCTTCCTGAATGACAGGCTCGAACGTTTCGATCAGCTCGGGCGGAAAGTAGCCCGAACGTCGCGCGACTTCAAAGAGTCCGAACGCAAAAAAACTGTCGATGCACTCGCCATAGCCGATCGCCATCCAGCCCCACTCCGGGTCCTTGGGCGCCGGATAGTCCGGTTCGGGCTCAAGCGTAATACCGTATGCCTCGACGAGCTTCGACAGCACAGCCTTGTGGCGCAGTTCCTCATTGCCGTCCATCTCGAGCGCGCGCCGGAGCAAGGGGTCGTCGACAGTATTCGCAAACGTCTCCACGCTGATCGAGGCGCTGCCCTCTTTCTGGACAGCGATGTTCCAGATGGGCAACGACGTGACGCGCTGTAATGCCTCGGGCGACAACGTCGGCCAATCGATGACAGCAGGCTTATAGGGGTTGTGCGTCTCGAGCAGCATGTCGCAGAACATGTTCAGATGCTCGCGAGATCCGATCTTGACGCGGCCTGGCCCGGGATGAGACCAGTTCCGCATCGCGTGGTCGGCTTGGCCTTGCGACAGGACATCAGACATTGGCAGCCCCAGGTTCTTGGGAAACGGGTGCAAAAAAAATGGCCGGCGGGGCAGAGCTGCCCGCCGGCCAGCACAACGATGTTAGCCAAATGCAAACTTTTGCGCAGATCACGCCATGGAACTGGGCGTGATATCCACGCGGACTGTGTCGCTCCGGATGACGTGGTGAGCCTAGTACCAGCCCAATGCTGAGTACACCTTGAGCTGTAACAGGCCAAGCCACTCATGCGTGCCGATCACCGTGAACCGGACATTTTCGAGCAGCGGTCGAATCGGTCGCAGCAAGTCGTGGGCGCGCGGGGGCGACAAGGGCGATTCGACAGCGATCGGATCGACGCCGAAGCGACCGAACATCGCGAGCGCGCGACGCATGTGATACGGCGTCGTCACCAGATAGACCTGCGTCGAGCCCAATGCGCCGAGCATCGGTGTGGTGAATTTCGCGTTCTGGTAGGTGTTGAGACTCTTGCCTTCGACGCGCATGTCGCGTTCGGGAATGCCCAGCGCGAGCATGTCGCGGTGGAAAGCTTCGGCCTCGGGGATACCGTGCTTCTGAGGATCGCCACCACTTAAATAAAGGGTGCACGAGGCCGACACACTTTTGCACCGCTCATAGAGCGCGCGCGCCGTGAGTTCTTTGGTTTCCGAATCGCGCTGCGGCACGTATTGGTTGAGATCATCATCGAAGCGGGTCCCACCTCCGAGCACGACAATGGATACCGACGACGCACACGGCGGCAATGGCCGGATCTCCGCGACGCGGAGCCGCTCGAGCAGATGCGAAGGCAGCCAGCCGGACAGCACCGCCACGATGCACACGGCTCCGGCGGACACGGTGAGCCAGCGCCAGGCCGGCAGCCAGCGGAACACGACGTACCAGCCGACGACCAGCAGCACAAACAGCGTTTCGACCAACAGCATGGGGTGGTTCCTCACGCGAATGCGCGTCCGGGCAGATGGGATGCGCAAGCGTAACCCGGATTGATGACGCCGGAACCATCCGGTCAGTCATGTGTGAATGGCGCTGGCCGCGGCCCCCGAACCGGTTGGTTGCGCATCCGACTCCTCCGCGTCGACTTCCTGATACGCTGCGCCGACCGCTTCTGCTTCGCTGCCATGCTCTACATTCTTTTCTCCGCCAGCGCGTTTGGCGCGCTGGCCATCTTTGCGCGATTCGCCTATGCCGCGGGCGTCGACGTGATGACGCTGCTGTTTCTTCGTTTCGGTCTTGCGGCGCTGGTATTTGTCGGGCTGGCCGTCGCGCGCCGCCAATCTTTTCCGCGGGGCCGGGAGCTCTTGATCGTGACGGGCATGGGCGCGCTCGGCTATGCGGGCCAGTCGTTCTGCTATTTCTCGGCCTTGCGCTATATCTCGCCCGGGCTCGTCGCGCTGCTGCTCTATTCTTATCCGGCAATCGTGACGGTGCTTGCGGCTATATTCCTCCACGAAAAACTTCGGGCGACCAAGCTGGTGGCACTCGCGCTGGCGCTCGGGGGCCTGGCGGTGACGATCGGCAAGGTGGGGGAGGTGAACCTGCTGGGGGTCGCGCTAGCGATCGGCGCAGCGCTGATTTACTCGGTCTACATCCTGGTCGGGACACGGGTGCTCTCCCGCGTTTCACCGGCACAGGTCTCGACGATCGTCTGCGGGGCGGCGGCAGTCGTATTCGGCGCATTTGTCGCGGCGCGCGGCGCAACCTGGCCCCATTCCACCGGCGGTTGGCTTGCGGTCGCGGCGGTCGCGCTGGTGTCGACGGTGATTCCGATTCTTTGCTTCTTCGCCGGGCTGGCCCGAATCGGACCGGTCAACGCAGCGATGCTGTCGACGCTCGAACCCGTCGTCACGATCGCGCTCGCCTGGCTGGCATTTGGGGAAGCGATGACGCCAATTCGATTGCTCGGTGGCGTGATGATTCTGGTCGCGGTGCTCGTTCTCGCCCGGACCGACGATGCGCCCGATGCTCATCTCCCCTCGAAAGGACCGGCGGCTTAGCTCATTGGTGCGGAACGCCAGAACTTCGGGTTTGCCAATGAAGCGCGCTCATTAACCTCTGCCATTGAACATTCGCCAAATGGCATTTCGACCCTGCCGAGTAACCCGTTCCAATGAATTGTCGTTTTGACAGCGCCAAGCTTGAAGCGAATCTCTCCGCGACGAGCCCGATCGTCATCGTGAATTGATCTTCGTTTGGCCACCTTGTGGCGCAAACGCACTGCCAGTGCGATTTCCACGAGGCAATTTCATTGGGGATACCGAAACGGAGAAATAAAAAAACCGCGCTCGGAACGAGCGGGCATATGTCTTGCGAATAGAGAATCGGCTCGGGAGTTTTGAGCCTAGCAGTGTGTGTCTCTACTACCCGGTGAGTTTGAGCCCGGCGCCAAGCGCCGGGCGTTTTTTTGTGCGCGCCGTCTTGTCGTTATTACGCTTCAAACAGGTGGTCTCCCCGCGCTTCGAAATGTAGTGCGGCGCACCGGCAGCGCCCATCGGGAGTTGTACGGATTATGCGTTTTAGCCACAGGTCCGCCCTGAATGCCGCTTCCAGCCTTGGCGTCCTCTGCTCAGGCAGCTTATTTGCGCTCGCAGCAAAATCAAATTAATCACGTCATTAACTCATCAGGAAATCCCTGATATTGCGGCTTCGCACAATAATCTGATATCGCGCTCATCAAGCCAGCAAATAGCGGTATTGAGCGACTTACAGAACTGGCGGATTTTCGTGCTGCGTTCGCACAAATAAATTCCTTGTTTAACGAATTAATTCACCTAGCATAAAGATTGCGGACACGGGAAATGGAATTAAGTACATAGCTCATCTGAGTATGCGTTCGCACGGAGACAAAATATGAAACTCAAGCAAGCAGTGATTTCGGTCATCGTTGCCACGCCCGCCTTGATGGGCTTCGGCGCACTTGCCCATGCGGACGGGGTCGCACCGGCGCAGAGCTTTCATTTCAAACCGGGATCATATGGCTGTCTTTCCAAAGACAAGTTCGATTCGGCGTTTCAGCACGAACAAGCCGGGGAACACGGACAGGCCCAGCAATACTTCACCGGTTATGACTGCGTCAACACGCCGCAGGAAAGCGAATTCCGCGCGATCAAGGTGATCGGACACGACGTCGAATTCGTCGGCGCCACCAACGGGGATACCGAAGGCCTCTGGACGACAGACGCCTTTATTCGCCAATAACGGCGATTACCCTGCTTTGATCTGAAAGTAGCCCGCCCACGCCGGTCCGATTATCGGACCGGGGTTCGCTCGCCCGATTGATTCGGGCTTGTGGCGTTTGCGCTTGAGCGCAAATGATCGGAGATGTGAAGCGGGGGCTTCAGCGTGCCAGCTTTGCAGCGCCCGCCTTGCCTCGCACCCGCGCGTCCTGCCGCGCCAGATAGACGAGCATCACGAACGCAATGCTCGACAGCACGGCACACATGATGAATACGTGCCAGTAGCTGAACATTCCCGCTATCCAGCCCGTCAATACGCCCGCGACAATCGCACCGACCCGGTTCGTATTAAAGAACAACGTCGTCGCGCTGCCGGGCTCGTTCGGCATCAATTCCTGGAAGTACTGCATGCCCAGGCACGAGAAAACCGACACGACGACCGCATTGGCGGCCTGTAGCGGTATCAGATGCTCGGCGCTGTCGGCGAGCATGATGCCGATGAAATAGATGACGTGAATCAACGCACCCGCAGCAATCAGCTTGCTTTTGGGCAGCCGTTTCGAGCTCAGCCCGAAGCCGAGCATGATCGGCACTTCGAGCAACGCACCCCAGCCGAACATCATGGCGACCTGGTGACTATTGCCATGCAGCACGTTGACCATATAGATGGGCAGCGCAATCATCACGGCTGCGCCCGACATACCCACGAAGGTGAACGCCGTGAAGGCGAGCAGGATCGTGGTGTCGACGCCGAAGCGCTTCATGAGCGATTGGCCGCCGGCTTTGACACCGGCCATGGTGCCGTGCGCAGACGTCTTTGTGCTCGTGGCGACCGGCCGCGATGCCGACTGCGCGATGGTGGCCGTCGACGCGCGCGATGCGACGGCGGGCGGGTTGCGACGCAAAGGCGCGTCGGCTGCAGCCGGGTGCTCGGGCAGCGTCAGTTCCGGTAGCCCGCTGTCGAGCGGCATGGCCGGCGGTGTATGCACAGGGTGCGAAGCGGACGCCGGCTGCGTCTTCGCACGGAATACCAGGAGCCCGGCCAGCGCGAAACAGCCCGCGGCGATACCGAACAGGCCGTCGAAGTCGAGCAGGCTCAGCAGAATGGCGCCGATCGAGGGGCCGAATACCCAGGCGATCGACACGAGCGTACGCAGCCCCGCCTGTCCGAGGTCTTCCTCTTCGCTGTCGGAGAACGCGAGCGCGGTCTTCGAGAAAGCGAACATCTGCGGGAGGATGGCGGCGGCGATCCCCAGGAACACGCAGCCCAGCACGAGAATCAGCCAGTAATTACTCGTCAGGCCGAGACCACCGTAACCGATCACGGCAGCCAGATTTGCGACGAGCACGTAAGGCCGGCGATTGGGCGCTGCATCCGAGCGCTTGCCGAGATAGCGGCTGATGACGACACCCGAGATGGCCATCATCGTCATGAAGAAGCCCAGTTTTCCCGGGCTCATATGGGCGTGATTCACGCCGTACAGCGAAACATACGGTGCGGTGAACGAAAGCGCCGTTCCCAGCACGAACATCGCGATGGCCATCGGCGTAAAGCCCGACAACCGGAGCAACTTTACAAATTTGTGAGTCTGACCCACTTGATACTCCCGCGGCACAGAAGCCGACGAATTCTGCCGATTCCACTCAATAGAAGTGCAAACGTTTTCCGCCGGACAACGGATGACATATCCATTCAATTCATTGTCGCGCGGTAAAGATCGGTCGAATTGACGCTAAACCGTTGCGTGCAAATGAATTGCGTTGCGTGCGGGATTCGGGCCGGCAAGCCTCGACGAAAGCGTCAGTTTGGCAGAGATGCCGGCAGTCACGCGAGGATCGAGCCCGGTATTTGTTTAATTCAACACAATAGCAACGGTCAAAGCGTATCGGCCGTTATTCCGACTAACGACACATTGCTTAATAACTGAAGGGGTTTGAGCGGACGCGCGGAATGCCATGGCGGGCCGGCATCGCAGTGAACGCAGAACAGGGGGCGCGCGCGACGGGAGCCCGCGCGCATCGGGAACGAACTACCAGATGGTTTCGACGTGGGTCAGCGCCCGCACCTTGGCGTTCTGCGTCACGAGCGGTCCGCCGAACGTCCGGGCGGTCGCGACGATGATGCGTTGATTCGATGGCAGCGTCGGCGACAGGCGCGCGGCCCGAAAGGCGATCTCGGCATCCACCGGGACAATCCGGACGCCCTCGATCGACGCCACGGTCGCGAGCCAGCTGGGCGTGTCCATCGACAACACGAGCTTGCCGCCTTCGACGAGGTCGGCCACTTCCAGTGCACTGATCGACGAAATCAGGATCTCGCCGCCGTTCAGCTCTTTTTCGATCGCTTCACGCGCGGCTTTGCTCAGCGTGCGTCTGCCGCTGAGCCAGCAGACCAGCGCATGCGTGTCCAACGTGATCATTCACCGCTCTCGATGCCAGTCGCTGTTGCTTCACCCGCCACGGGCTGTTCATCCAGTCCATTGAAGTGGACGATCGACGCGCGCAGCACGTCGAGCGGACTTTTCTGAAGCCGGCGATAGGGCCGGATTTCGACCGTCGGCTCGCCGCGATCGGTCACGATGACCGTCTCGCCCAACGTTTCGACATGCCGTAGAAATTCACAGGCCTTGGCCTTGAAGACTGTCTTTGAAACTCGCTTTTCCATCTTTCGTTCCCTAGTGGCTGGTACCGGCATCCGTCACGCGAACCTCGACTCAACCCTGCTCAATGCATCCATGCTGATCGACCCGACTTCTCATCACAGCGAGTGCGCTGCGTCGCTCTGCAGGGGTGCTTGCGAAGTGCGCCGGGATGTCCGGCGCACCCGCTCGAGCAGCCAGAAACGACTGCTGCCGAACGCTCGCTCCGCGCGCCGCATGCCTCGGACGTACCGGGGCATGCACTGCGCGAAGCTTTTCCCGCTACATCACGCCGCTCGCCGCGAATCGCCGCGATCGAACTTCACTGCACGCTCGGCCGAATCGAACAGCACGGCCGCGTCGGGCACCGCGCTGATACCAATCGGCGTGCCCGTGGGCAAACCTGCATCCTTCTTGTCGACCTTGATCGCGATCGGCTTCGACACGCCGTCGATACGCGCATGCAGGATCGATACATCACCGAGGTGCTCGAGCAGCTCGACCTTGGCCGCAAAACCCTGGCCCGCCGGCACGACACTCAAGTGCTCAGGGCGCACGCCGAGCGTGAGGTCGCCCGCGAGCGAACCCTGCGCAAGGCCCGGCAGCGTGATCTGACCCGCACCGCTCGCGAGGGCAATCACCGCACCCGATTCGCTCTGCGAGACGAGCTTGGCCGGCAACATATTCATCTGCGGCGAGCCGAGGAAGCCGCCCACAAACTTGTTCGCCGGACGGTCGTACAGCTCGAGCGGCGCACCGACCTGCTCGATATTGCCCTTGTTGAACACGACGATCTGCTCGCCGAGCGTCATCGCTTCAACCTGGTCGTGCGTCACGTAAATCATCGTGGTGCCGAGATCGCGGTGCAGCTTCGCGAGCTCGATACGCATCTGCACGCGCAGCGCGGCGTCGAGGTTCGACAGCGGTTCGTCGAACAGGAACACGCGCGGCTTGCGCACGATCGCGCGGCCAATGGCCACGCGCTGGCGTTGCCCGCCCGACAGGGCCTTCGGCTTGCGTTCGAGCAGGTGACCGATCTGCAGAATCTCGGCCGCGCGGCCGACTGCATCCTGGATCTCCTTCTTCGATGCACCCGACAACTTGAGCGAAAAGCCCATGTTTTCGGCCACGGTCATGTGCGGATACAACGCGTAGTTCTGAAACACCATCGAAATGCCGCGATCGGCCGGCGGCAAGTCGTTCACCCGTTGACCATCAATAAAGACGTCGCCACCCGTCACGGTTTCGAGGCCCGCGATCATGCGAAGCATCGTCGATTTGCCGCAGCCAGACGGCCCGACAAATACGGTGAACTGACCATCCGGGATCTCGAGGTTGACTCCCTGGATGACTTTCGGCCCTTCGCCGTATGACTTTTCGACGTTGCGTAGTACGAGTTCGCCCATCTTTTACGTCTCCTGATTTCGATACTGGACAGCCCTGACAGCATGCCCTTTTCCGGTTAACGATCGGTTGCGCCTGTACGGTGCGCAATAACGTCGCGAGGCTCGCAGCGCCGGCAGAAACCGGTTCGCGGCCCGCGTACCGATGTCCGCCTTCTCTGAGCGGTGCGCCTGACCGGAGATCGAAACGATTCGTGGCCAGGGTTCGTGCCCCAGGTTCCGCATACGCCTCCCGGAAACTTCCGGAAAAGCACACACATCGCCTGCCGGCCGCGCTTGGAAGAGCCTGGAGGGCCTGTCGTGCCTAGTCACTCAGGTCTGGACAGATTCCTCGTCGGCGCTTTTGCGGCCGTGTTGAAGATGGAAATCGGAGGGTGATTGTATGCACCGTTTTCCGCCCTCAACAATTCGGTACGACCCCTGTCGGCCAAAATCTCAATGCCGATCGGTGATTTTGTTGTCTTGCTACCTTTCTCCATGAAAGCGCATTCATGCGCAGGCAAAAAAAACGATCCCCTTATCCTGCGATTTCGTCAGGTGTCCGATCGAGTGTGTCGACCGCGTTGCGGCGCTGCGTGGTTTCGCGTATTTCCAGTGTCAGCGGCACGGGGTCCATCGTCACCGTCTCGCCCCGGATCAGCTGCACCACCGCGCGCGCAGCGAGACAGCCGATCTCATAGGTCGGCTGACGCACGGTGGTCAACGGCGGCGTCATATAGATGGACGTTGGCAGATCGTCGAAGCCCACGAGGGAAATGTCTTCAGGCACCCGCAGGCCGCGCCGGTACAGCGCGAGGCGCGCGCCATAGGCCATCTGGTCATTCGAGCAGAACACCGCCGTCAGCTGGGGAGCCGTTTCGAACAGGCGCTCCATGGCGCGAAAACCGCCGGCTTCCGTGAAATCGGCCTCGACGACGAGCGACTCGTCGAACGCAATGCCCGCAGCCGCCAGTGCCGCCTGATATCCGACGAAGCGCTCGGTTGAATCGCCGTGATCAGGCGGGCCCGCGACAAATGCGATGTCGCGGTGGCCGAGACCGATCAAATGCGCGGTCGCGTCGCGCGCGCCCGTTTCGTTGTCGATCGGCAGGCAGGCGAGCGAAGGATGCGGCTCGAGTGACCGGCCCAGCACGACGAGCGGCGCGCGCGCCGAGTAGCGTACGAGCAGCTCTTCCGAGATCTGGCCGTGAAGAATGATGACGCCATCAACACGACGCGCGAGCAGCTGCTCGAGCCGCGCAGCCTCTTCCGCCGGGCTCCAATGACTGCTGACGAACAAGGGCGTCAGGCCCGGATCAAGCAAGGTGTCTTCAATGCCGCGCAGCCATTCTCCGTAGAACGGACTCGCAATGGCTTGCGTGAGGACACCGATCGTATTCGTACGTCCGCTTGCAAGACTGCGGGCCAGCACATTCGGCTGGTAATGAAATTCCGCGATCGCCTTTTCGACGGCCTGTTGCTTCGCATCAGAAACGCGAGCCGTCCCGTTCAGAATGCGCGAAACCGTGCTCGGCGACACACCGGCCGCACGCGCGATTTCTTCAAGGGTGACGTTACTGGAACGCGAAGTCGGATCACTCATGCTTCGCAGTGTAGGGGGCATGCAAGCGCTTTCAAATATGGGAGAAACCCTTTGACGCGTTGCAACAGCCTGGTGAACTGCAGAGAGTTCGCGCCCACAAAAAACAAAACCGGTGGGACGCCGCTGGGGAAGCGTCACACCGGCCCTTCTACGAGTAGCTGGTCAAGAATACTGCTTACGTTGTTAGCAACTTATTGCACTACAGGTACCGCGGAGAGTTCTGAACGCGCGTCGATTAGAACGCCGTCATGATCCCGGCGAACACGCCCGTCTGGCTGTGGCCATAAGCCGGGTTGTTGCCGACGATCGCGCCGGTGCTATCCGTGCTGTTGCCATAACCGTCGTTGCCGAGGTCGATATTCGACGTCGAGCTGTTATGGATGTAGCCGAATTCCGTGTACACGAACGTGCGCTTCGACAAGTTGTACGTGCCTGCGAGCGTGTACATCGTCGCATTGCCGTTACCGTGGTTGGCGTTCGTGTGGTACACAGCGGCCGTCAGAGCTGCAGCCGGCGTTGCTTGCCAGGCCACACCACCCCATTCGTGATCAACCGAAGTCGGTGCCGTCACGCCTGCCGGGTTCGCACCCGCCGTGCCGACCACGCCAACGTTCATCGTTGCGTCCGTTGCTGCCGGAGCGTTCAAGTGCTGATAGCCAGCGTAGATCTTGACCGGACCGAGCGTGTACGTACCGCCGCCCATGATCGAACGCGAGTGAGCGTAGACGTTGTCGAACGTGCCTGCGGCGCTGCGGACTTCGTCATAGATGCCGCGCAGTTCGAGGGGACCCAGGTCATAAACCAGTTCGATACCGTCGGTACGGCCTTGGCCGGTCGGCGACGAAGCCTGGTTCCAGTTGTAGTTGTTGGTCACGTCATACTGACCCTTGACCGTCAGGCCCCACAGGTTCGGCGTCGAATACTCGAAGCCGTTCGCTGCGCTCGACCAGTTACGACCACGGACCAGCGTCGAAATTGCATAACGCTGCATCAGCTGCGGGTCGAGACCCCACGAATCCTGCTGGATTTCGCCAGCGCCGAGGTTACCCAACTTGAACGTACCGTAGGCAGCGTTCGTTGCACCGATCGTTGCGTGACGACCGAAGAGTGCGCCTGCGAGTTGGCCGTTGGCCGTGTTCAGCTGGCCTTCCAGTTGGAAGATGATCTGCGTGCCGCCGCCGATATCTTCAGAACCTTGCATGCCGAACCAGGAGCAGCCCCAATCGCCGCTCTCGAAGCTCCACTTGTGGCCGCCGGGCAGGCCGTTTTCGTACTGGAAGCCGTTGTCGATACGGCCATACAGCGTAACGCTGCTTTGGGCTTGAGCAGCGGCTGCGATCGCCAGCAGCGACGTGGTCAAAACAACCTTTTTCATTACGTCTCCTCGATGATTAAAACGCGGGTAGCGCCCCGAATGTCGGCATTTCTCAGCCGCCAAAGCGTCCGAACATGCGAAATGTCTCTTTCACATTTCGGCGCAATTATAGGTTTCACATTTTTGGCGGGGACTCACCGTCTGGCTTAGGGAAAACGCTGTGCAATCAGAAGCTTGCGGAGGGTAAAAGGATGATGTACGGGATGAAAATAGTCAGATTGAACAGGTCGCTAAAACCACGATCCCTTTATAAACAATGCCTTGAAACGATTTGAAATTTAATAACTCGTAGATAATAAACACGTTACTTATAATCAGAGAATATTATTATTGATCGACTGCCGAGGCAGTAATTGGAAATAAGCGCCGAAAGCGCTTTCGCCGAACGTTGTATTCATGCGACGTGATTTGTGCTCTCAAAGTATGTGAATTCGGACAGCCTCTCGTATACCCGCTCCAGGCAATGCTCTCCGGGCGATCGGGCGTTGCGCGGTGTTGCAAAAAGCGGGATTTGAGGCGTGTGTACACACGGCGCTTACGTACCGATATGTATCCAGCGCGATGTCAGACAGGGGGCGAGGGTCCGGCGGGAGGCGAGCGCGGCGGGTTCGGGAAACATGGTGCACAATGCGCCCCCGCCATTCATTCGCCGACGTTGCCGTCATGAGTTCGATGCTGAAATTTCCTGTGGACGGAGTGGTTTCCGAGCGGCTGACGATCCGCCCGATCGCGATCGGCGACGCGGCGGCCATCCTCGACTATCACGTGCGCAATCGCGCGCACCTGCAGCCATGGGAGCCGCTGCGCACTGACGACTTCTATACGTTGCCGTCAACTCAGGCACGTATCGCAGGCACCGTCGCACAGATGCATGACGGGCTGGCCGTCCACCTTGTGTTCATCGACCGTGAAACGGGCGTGCTGACCGGCACCTGCAATTTCTCGAACATCATTCGCGGTGCGTTCCAGGCGTGCCACCTCGGGTTCTCGATCAGCGGGAACGCCGAAGGTCACGGGTATATGCGAGAAGGCGTGCGCCGCTCGATCGACGAGATGTTCGCGCGCTATGACCTGCACCGCGTCATGGCGAATCATCGTCCCGAGAATTTACGCAGCGCCCGATTGCTTCAAAGTCTGGGATTTGAGAGGGAAGGGCTCGCACGGTCCTATTTGAAGATCAACGGCGAGTGGACCGATCACGTCATGACCGCGCTGATCAATCCTGCGCATTGACGGTTGAAGCGCACATCGATCAACGCGTGCCGAGGCGGCGAGGCTGATGCCGAACCGTGAGCACCGGGTCGCCTTGAACGGGAAAGCCGCGCAATAGTGCCGGTGATGTTGGTGAACGCTCGCCGTTCGCAGCGCGCAGCGCGCACTTCGCGGGCTTGGCGAGCCGATTGCGTGCCCGTTGAATCAGACGGGGCGCACAAACAAACCGATCGTCAACGCGATGCCGATGCAGACGATCGCGATCCGCAGGACGCGTTCGTTGACCCGATGCAGGGCCCACGAACCGAACAGGCCACCGACGATGGCGCCCGCGCCCAGTATGATGGCCTCGCGCCAGTGCAGCTGGCTCGAAGTAATGAAGAGCACGACCGCGGATGCATTCATGACGCCCGCGAGCGCGTTCTTGGTTGCACCTGCGCTGCGAGTCGGGAGGCCGGCCATCGTTAGCAGCGCCATCATCAGGAAGCCGATCCCACCTCCGAAATAACCGCCATAGATCGCGACGACAAACTGAGCGGTCATCGCACCGTACCGCCCGAGATGGACCGCAGACTCGCCCGACTTGCGAAAGAAGCTGCCCCACGTGAACACCACAGTCGCGAACAGCACGAGCCAGGGCACCAGATGGGCGAAGAGCGTCGACGGTGTCTTGAGCAGAAGCAATCCACCGAGCGCGCCACCCGCAAGGCTGATCACGAATAACGTCAGAAACGACAGATGTTCGGCACCCGTCACGAGCTTGCGTCCGGCGACACCACTCGCGAGCTGCCCCGGGAACAGCGCAACGGTCGATGTGATATTGGCCGCGAGCGGCGACATGCCCGCGACGATCAGCGCCGGCAACGTCACGAAGGACCCACCGCCCGCAAGCGCGTTTTGAAGCCCGGCCCAGAGGCCCGCAACAAGCACGAGGCCGATGATGCCGATAGGCTCGGACAGTGTGAACGCATGCACAGTCTTGTCTCCTGTCGATCCTCGGGCACCAGGCGGCGAGGTCGCGATTTTTATGGGGTTTTAATGTGCGTGGAGTATCACACGCTATTCCGAAGTGGGCATGCGATTCGTGAGGTCAAAGCCGTTCAAACGTGGCCGTGACCTCGATTTGCTTGAACCGATCAAGCTGCGCCTCCCATCCGAACTTCGTCCGTGTCGAAGAGCCGAACCTGCTCCTTTCAACGTAACGGAGTTCCTATGAAGGACTTGATCAAGGACATCGCCGGCGATCTCAACTGGAACAAGTGGGTGGCGGCCAATTCGCCGGAGGTTGCAACGCTTACGAACGGAAGCAAGACCACGGCGAAACAAGGTTGCGTCGATCCCGACGAGTGGCCGTACAAAGGCACCGAAGGCGCGAACTGATTCAGCGGGCCCTGCACCTCATCACGGCCACACTAGATTGTGCGTGGCCGGGTGAGGACGTCGCTGAAGCGAATCTCGCGTGCGACAACGCTGCCGACGAGCCCGCGGGTCAGCGGGTCAGCGGGTCAGCGGGTCAGCGGGTCAGCGGGTCAGCGGGTCAAGACTGTACCCATCTTCTATCCGCCGCGGAGCCCCCCGGGGTCAACGATTTCCATGAATGACGCCGCATCGCGCTGCCCGTCGCCAGGTCTTGTGTCGATCAAGACACTCAGGTCGCTCGTGTGCCCTCGTCTCTATCAAGAAACCGTGCTGCATGTCGCGCAACAAAGCGAGACCGATAGCGCAGATGCGGAACACCGGATCATCGAGTGCCTCCGGTATCTCTACCTCGTCTCGGCTCACCCAGCGTCGCTGCGCGGGCAGTTCCTGCCTGTCGAGCAAGAGATCGACGACGTCTGGCACTACCTGATCCTGCAAACGCGCGAATACAAAACGCTTTGTGAAGAGCGCTTGCCCGGTCGTTTCTTTATTCACCATCGAAGCCTTCCCTACGGCGAGCACAGGCAGGAGGCGACACGCGAACAGCGCATCGAGGCCGCCTTGCGCTGGTTGCCGCTCTACAGGGACACGTTTGGCGCGATGGACGAACACGCGCTGCCGTATTGGACGATGGCGAAGTTTCTGCGCGGCCAAATGGGACTGTCGCTGCAACAGATCGCTGACCTCGATCGTTAATCGGCCCGACGGCGACGGGAGCCACCGCACCCCCGCCCGAGCAACGGCAGATCGCCAATCAAGGGGGCCATCAGCGCAGGGCGGCAATATAAGGGGCATGTTGGCGAAGAGCGGTAATGCGTTATCAGCGCAGCGAGGCGATGCTGTCCCATTCGACGCCGAAGCGCGCGAGATACTTGCGCAGCCGGTCTGCATCGTTCGGCTGCTTCTTGTTCGCACGTGACACCGCGAACAAGGCGCGTCCGGCTTCGGAAATGCTTGTCGCCGCTGCGCAGACACGCAGCACCTGTTCGAGCTGCATCCGGTCGAACAAGTCGATTTCGGCGGCGCGCTCGCCCAGCAGCACAGCGACGCGACTCGACTCCGTATCGCCGGACCGCCACGAACGTCGCAAGCGCGTGACCTCTTCGACGGCGTTGGCTTCGGTAATGCGACCCGCATCCGACAACGTGGCCATCCGCGTAACAGATGCGGATAACTCGCGGAAATTGCCCGGCCACAACGCGTGAGTCGACGTCGCAAAATCCAGATAGCGCCGTTTGGCTTCCACATTGAATCGAACGCGTTCGCCATTGGCTTCGACGAACCGATCGAGCTCATAGTCAAGATTCGGTTCAATATCTTCGCGACGATCAGCGAGGCCCGGCAAGTCGTAGGTCCACAAATTGATACGCGCATAGAGGTCCTCCCGGAACGCTCCCGCACTCACCATGCGCTGCAAATCGCGATGCGTGCCGGCGATCAACTGGAAATCGCTTGTCGCTTCGATGTCGGCGCCGACCGGCAAAAAGCGCTTCTCTTCGATGGCCTTGAGCAACATCGCTTGCTCGTCGAGGCCCAGTTCGCCGATTTCATCGAGGAAGAGCAGCCCTGCGTCGGCAGCGCGAAGCAGGCCGGCCCGCGCACTCTGTGCTCCTGTGAAAGCGCCTTTGACATGGCCGAACAACGTCGACATGGCCGCATCGCCACGCAGCGTCGCACAGTTGATTTCAACGAAGGGCCCAGCGAGCTTGTGTCGCGCGTGCTTGAGTTCGTAGATGCGCTTTGCAAGAAACGATTTGCCCGCTCCGGTCGGCCCGACCAGCAGCATCGGCGCCCGCGATCGCACGGCGACGCGTTCGAGCTGCTCGATCAAGGCGTTGAACCGGGCATTGCGCGTCGCAATGCCTGCTTTCAGGAAGGAAACGGTCTCGTCGCGTTCGCGCGTGAATCGTTGTGCAATGCGGTCGTATCGTGACAGATCGAGATCGATGACCGATATCTCGCCTGGGCCTTTCGGACCGTCGTCCGAATGCTCGGGTGGTGAGGTCTGCACGAGCCGCGCAGGCAGGTAGCGGGCCTCGGCGAGCAAAAACCAGCAGATCTGCGCGACGTGAGTGCCCGTGGTGATGTGGACGAGGTAGTCCTCCGCGTCCACGTCGAAAGCGTAGCCGCGAGCGAAATCGTGCAGCGTCGCGTACACCTCTTCGAAATCCCACGGGTTACCGATTTCGACCGGCGTCAGCCGCACCTCGGTGCGTGGTGACAACTCAACGATGTCCTCGCGAACGCGATTGGCCAATCGGTCGTAGTCCGGCGGGTAAAGCAACTCGAGCCGGTCGACCGGCATGTCGGGCTGGGTACACAGACTGACCGTAGGGCGCCACTTTTGCCATCGACGCGCGCGCCGTCCCAGGTCGAGCACAGTGCCGAGAAAACCAATCGCAACGGTCTTTCGCATGTTTATCTACAAATATCGGGTGCGATATCAGCGTATCAGAATTTGAGGATACCTCACACCGTCATGCGCACCCTCGGTCAAGGCCCTGTCAACGTGCCTCGTTGCCTCGAGCCAAGCCTGGCAAGGGATTGCGCCGCTTCCCCGCGCAATCGACGCCGCGCTGGCACGGTCCTCGCAATAAGGAAACCGCCGGATGTCCTGCAGGCCCACGAGCCAAGGTTCACAAAGCCTTGCTGGTGCGCTGACACCGAACCCGAAACCCGCGGCGACTGACGTTGCATGCGAGGAACCGGGAGCGTCGTGGCTGCGCATGCCGCCCGCAGGTACTAAGGCAAATCGTAGTGCGTCTGGCGACGTCATCCGGGTTCGATTCCCGGTGCACTGACCAAGCAAGAAATGGAAAGGTAATGCCAACGGCTTCGGCTGACGGCTCGCGGGTTCGAGTCCCGCGCTCCCGGTCTCCGCCGGGGATTCAGGTAGTCACCGCTGGCGCGGGCCGAAAGGCCCGTCGCGCGTCGGATCGGTTTCGGTCCCGCGTGACCGGCTGGGCAGGCGGACGACGTGCAGTCGACGCGGCAATGCAAGAGCATGCGCATTGCTTCGAAGGCTGCGAGCCGTTTCGCGACACCCACCCGTTCGCGTCGTTCCGCGATCCATCCGGCGCGCGTGCCCGGCGGGCAACAAAAAAAGGACAATGTCATGTGGAACCGCGTTGTAGTGAAGAAGAACGAGCGCGCCCTGCTGATGAGCGAGGGTGACTTCGTGAAGGTGCTCGAACCGGGTGTGTTCCGTGCCTTCGATCCGTTTGGTCGGCTCACCGTCAAGACGTGCCAGCTCGACGAGCCGCTCGCTGATGCGTCGCTGGGCGAGTATCTGCGTTGCGCGGCGACGGACGTCGTGTCGCGCTACTTTGTGCCGATGGATCTGGCCGACACCCAGGTCGGGCTGCGTTACGAGAACGACATGCTCGTTGAGGTGCTCGCGCCCGGCACGCGCCGCCTGTACTGGCAAGGGCAAATCGCGCATCGTCTCGAGACGATCGACCTGCGCGCCGGATTTGCGCTGCCGCAGGATCTGGTGACGCAACTGCAACTGCCGGCGCTGCGCACTCGGGCGACAACTGGGCTTGCGGGTGTGCTGCTTGCGCACGTGCCGGCCTACAACGTCGGTGTGCTCAAGGTCGACGGCAAGGTGGAGCGCTTGCTCGAACCGGGCGTGTCGGGCTTCTGGCGTTATGGGCGCGACGTGTCGGTGGATCTGGTCGATAAGCGCCTGCAGGCGCTCGAAGTATCGGGACAGGAGATTCTGACCCGCGACAAGGTCACGCTGCGCCTCACGCTGGCGGCGAGCTGGAGCTACGTCGATGTACTGCGCGCATTCGGACAGCTGCAAAAACCGGTCGATCATCTCTATCGCGAGTTGCAGTTCGCGCTGCGCTCGGCCGTGGGAACGCGTTCGCTCGACGAACTGCTCGAGAACAAGCAGGTCATCGACGAAAGCGTGATCGAACAGGTGCGAGCCCGTATGGAGGGCACCGGTGTGGACGTGCGCAGTGTCGGTGTGAAGGACATCACGCTGCCGGGTGACATGAAGACGATCCTTGCGCAGGTTGTGGAGGCGGAGAAAGCGGCTCAGGCCAATGTGATCCGCCGCCGCGAAGAGACTGCGGCGACGCGCTCTCTGCTGAACACTGCCAAGGTCATGGAAGAAAACCCGACCGCGCTTCGACTCAAGGAGCTCGAAACCCTTGAACGTATTGCGGAGCGTATCGATCGCATTTCGGTGTTCGGGGGACTCGACCAGGTGCTGAACGGTCTAGTGAGCATCAAGCCGACGTAGGAAACAGGTTGTGCCGGCGGTTGCAATTCAATCATTGCACCGCCGGCTGATTGCATCGGGGAGTTTGAAATGAAACGGGAAGAACGGACGACGGTGCGCAGTGCGCACCCGATCGATCCCGCTGTGCGTGAACGTGTGATGGAGGAACTCAGGACCGTCGAGCGGCAACACGATGTTCGGGTGTTGTTCGCTTGCGAATCGGGGAGTCGCGGATGGGGCTTTGCGTCGCCGGATAGCGACTATGACGTGCGGTTCGTCTATGTCCATCGGCGGGATTGGTACTTGCGTGTCGAACCTCAACGCGACGTGATCGAGCGGCCGATCGACGACGTGCTCGACGTCAGCGGCTGGGAGCTACGAAAGGCGCTTCAGCTGCTGCATCGATCGAACCCGACGTTGCTCGAGTGGCTCGATTCGCCGGTGACGTATCGGGAAGATGCGTCGTGGGCGCCTCGCTTGCGCGAACTCGCGACGGCATTCTTTTCTCCGCTGAGAGGTCGTCACCACTACCTGTCGATGGCGAAAAAGAACTTCCGCGGCTATTTGAAGGACGAGACCGTCCGGTACAAGAAGTATCTGTACGTTCTACGGCCTTTGCTGGCCGTTCGCTGGATCGATGCCGGGCTGGGCATGCCGCCGATGCGATTCGCGGATCTGGTCGCGGCAACCGTCCACGATCCTGAACTGCTCGCGGAAGTCGACGCATTGCTCGCGTTGAAGATGCAAGCGACGGAAGGCGAATACGGACCGCGCCGTCCGGCGATCCACGCTTTGATCGAGAGCATGTTGGCCGACGCCGAGCATGATCGCGAATACAAGCGACCGGAAGGAGAAGTCGTTTTGCTTGACCGGTTCTTGCGAGAGGTGGTGAACGGTGTTGAGGCAGCCGCGACAGTCGACGTACAGTAGGGACGGTATAGGCGCCCCTTCATCGACGTCGATACGCATATCGCGCCGCGGCGACTCGCGTCCGTCACATGCAACGCACTACGTCGCGCAAAAGCAAAAGGCCGCTCAGCTTTCGCTGAGCGGCCTTTCTAATTGGGTGGTGGGGCGTGAGTGACTCGAACACTCGACCTACGGATTAAGAGTCCGCTGCTCTACCAACTGAGCTAACGCCCCAACAGAGGTCGAACTATAGCACGACTTTTTTTACGTGCGCTACCCCCTTTCGAAAAAAATCTTGAGAAAGTTTCGATAGAGGTCGTCCTCTCCCGTCAAATCAAGGCTGACGCGGTATCGTTGGGCATCGCGCGTCGTGATGCTTCGCGCCCTCATTCACCATTGTCGAGACTGCAAGGGATGTTCGATCAAGTCGTTTTTGCCGGCGGCGGCAACCGCTGCTGGTGGCAGGCCGGCTTCTGGGATGTCGTATCGGCACGGTTCGACCTCAAGCCGCGTGTGATCTCGGGCATCTCGGCGGGAGCCGCGACCGCCTGCATGCTGTTCACGCGCGACTCGAAGTGGGTCATGAACTATTACCTCGAGGCGCTCCGGCACAACAAGAAGAACTTCTATTGGGGCAATCTCCTTGCCCCGGGCAAGCCCGTATTTCCGCATTACAAAATCTACCGGCAGGCGCTGCTCGATATCTATGGTGAGCATTTCGACGCGCTCAAGCGCGCGCCCGATATCCGGGTCGGTATCTCGCATCTGCCGCGCTGGCTCGGCGCACGCTCGGGCGTCGTCACAGCGCTGATCGCCTACAACATCGAGAAGCACATCCGCAAAACGCTGCATCCGACGCTCGGCCGCAATATCGGATTCCATCGTGAGTTTATTCGCGCGCAAGATTGCGCGACGGTTGAAGATCTCGCCGATCTCATGCTGCAGTCGGCATGCACGCCGCCATTCACGCCGGTCCTACGTCGCGACGGACGGCCTGTGCTCGATGGGGGAATGGTCGACAACGTGCCCGTCGACGGGCTCGACGAATCACCGGGCATGGTGCTCGTCATGGTGACGCGGCGCTATCCGCGTCCGCAGATGTTCGTGATCAATCACGAGCTGCAGCATCGTCTGTATGTGCAGCCGTCAAGCAAGGTGCCCATCTCGAGCTGGGACTACACGAGCCCGCAACAGATGCAGCACGCGTACGACCTCGGACGTCGCGACGGTGACGTCTTTATCGAACGCGCACCGGATTTCATTGCGTCGGCCATCACGCGTTGATGGATCATTGCCTGAGTATCACGGCGATGTCGTATCGTTGAGCGAGGTCCCGCGTCTTCAATGCGGCACATCGCAACGGCGGGAAGTCACACGGCCTTGCACAATCTGCGGCGACGCACGCATCGCCTCATTCGCGTCAATCGGCAATATGTACCCACTACGCTTACACGCTTAGCACGCGCCGGCACTACGTCCGTGTGCGGCGATGCTTGCTCAGTGCATCGGGATTGACCGCGCTGTCGGTTTTCCCGTCGAGATAGTCGAGGATGTTCTGGAACGCGAGGCTGAAGTACAGCTCGTAGCTTTCGTGCTCGACATACCCGATATGCGGCGTGCACACGGCGTTCTCCATGCGCAGCAGGCTGTGCCCCTGCAGGATCGGCTCGCTTTCGAACACGTCGACCGCCACCATGCCGGGACGACCTTCAGTCAGCGCGCTGACGATCGCATTCTCCTCGAGCAACTCGGCACGGCTCGTGTTGACGAACAACGCCGTGGGCTTCATTTGAAGCAGATCGTGACGGCTGATGATCGCTTTCGTGTCGTCGTGAAGACGCAGATGAACGGTCAGCACGTCGGCCTCACGGAACAGGCCCTCGCGACTGTCCGCTACGTCGTAGCCGTCCTTGCGCGCGGCAGCCAGCGAATGCTCGCGGCCCCAGACCAGCACCTTCATGCCGAATGCGCGCCCATAGCCCGCGACAAGCTGGCCGATCTTTCCATATCCCCAGATGCCGAGCGTCTGCCCACGCAGCACGTGACCCAGACCGAAATTCGCGGGCATCGATGACGTCTTCAGCCCCGATTGCTGCCATGCGCCCTGCTTGAGGTTAGCGACATATTGCGGAATGCGACGCTGTGCGGCCATGATCAGCGCCCACGTCAGTTCAGCGGGTGCGACCGGTGAGCCCTTGCCTTCGAGCACGACGATGCCACGCTCAGTGCAGGCTTCGATATCGATGTGCCCGCTTCCGACGCGGCCGGTCTGCGAAATCACGCGAAGCTTGGGAAGTTTGTCGAGCAGTTGCGCGGTCACGCGCGTGCGCTCGCGAATCAGCACCAGGGCTTCAGTCTCGGCGAGGCGGCTCGACAACTGGCCGATGCCACGGACCGTGTTGTTGAACACTTTGACGTCATGGTCGGCCAGCAACGAGAAGCAACTGAGCTTGCGGACCGCGTCCTGATAGTCGTCGAGAATCGCTATTTTCATCATCGCTTGGATTCGAGAGGCGGGCAGGTCCCGACATTGAACACGATAGAACCCGCGCGTGTCCGTGCGCGCCATCGCTGTAGTTGTAACAGTTAGTCAGGCGATGGTGCAAGTTTCTCGATCGGAAGATCGATCAGGAATGCGGAGGAAAGGGGAGCTGGCATGCGGCATCGCACAAGCGAAGCGCAGGCGCCGAAACAGGTCGATGTGCAACAGTGACATCGCACGCGACGGGGAATGTGCCGTCGCGTGCGTCCTTCCGTTACCGCGTCAGAACGGGTCGTCGTCCGACTCGGTGGCCTTCTTCGCAGCAACCTTCGTGGCAGCCGTTTTGGAGCCTGCCGTCTTGGTCGCCGCCTTGGCGGTGGTCTTCGTCGCGGTTTTTGCGGCGGTCTTGCCCGCCGGAGACTTGCTTGCGGCCGTCTTGCTTGCTCCCGTCTTGCTGGCCGCAGTCTTGCGAGCCGGAGCGGCGGCGCTGCCCTCGGCCTCCTGCGTCACGACGTCGCCCGAATCGCTCTCATCGGCACCCGAAGACTTCGCGGCTTTGCCCTTACCGGCCGTTTTTACCGCTGCGCCATCCTTGCCGGGCTTCGGCTCCTTCTTCTCGAACTCGAAGCCGATCGAGCCATCCTTCTGCTTGACGAGGAATGCCTTGAAGTTGCGGCCGGTACGCGACGACTTGAATCCCGTCAGCAGATCCGTGCGTCCTTCGTTCAGCAGCTTGGCCATCTGCTCGCGCGTCATCTCCTGCTGCAGGATGACCTTGCCCGAACGGAAGTCGCAGCTCTTCGGGCTGGTCGTCGAGTTCTCGCAGACGTAGCTCATGCCGAGCTCGAACACCCGGCCGCCGCACTTCGGACATTGGCCAACGGGCTCCTGGGTCGAGAAATCCGGCGCTTCGCCGTCTTCGCCGCCCTGATCCTGGCCAAAGTCGAATTCAAGCTTGAAGTTGCTGATCTCGTCGTCGAACGACAACTTGAGAATCGCCGAGAACGGGCGACCCATCTTGCTGCGGAAGCCCGACAGCGGACCGATTTCCTTCTTGGTCAGCAGCTCCTCGACTTCGGGGATCTCGAACTGGCGACCCGCAGGCACCTTGGTGATCGAGAACTCGCACTTCGTGCAGGCGAAGCGCCGGTAGTTCTCCTTCACCTGGCCGCCACAGTGCGGGCATGGCGTCTCGAGCGTCGCGTAGTCGCCGGGGATCGTATCGGAGTCGTATTCCTTTGCGCGTTTCACGATGGTCTGCGTCATTTGCGCGATCTCGCGCATAAACGCATCACGAGGCAGCATGCCGCGTTCCATCTGCGCGAGCTTGTGTTCCCACTCGCCCGTCAGCTCGGGTGCGGTCAGTTCCTCGACCCCGAGGCCGCGCAGCAATGTCATCAATTGAAATGCTTTGGCCGTCGGAATCAGCTCGCGGCCTTCACGCAGCAGGTACTTTTCGGCGAGCAGGCCTTCGATGATGGCCGCTCGCGTTGCCGGTGTGCCCAGCCCCTTCGCGCCCATCGCCTCGCGCAGCTCTTCGTCTTCGACGAGCTTGCCCGCGCCTTCCATCGCCGACAGCAGCGTGGCTTCGTTATAGCGTGCAGGCGGCTTGGTCACGAGGCCATGCGCCGCAATCGACTCGGTGCGGACCTTCTCGTCCTTGGCCACCGGCACGAGGTTCGCATCGTCTCCCGCTGCGTCGCGGCCGTAAATCTGCAGCCAGCCCGGGTTGACGAGGACCTTGCCCTCGGTCTTGAAGAAATGACCGACGACTTCCGTGATCCGCGTCGTGACGAGGAACTCGGCCGCCGGGAAGAACACCGCCAGGAAGCGCTTGACCACCAGGTCGTACAGCTTCTGTTCCGGTTCGGACAGATTCTTCGGTTCCTGCAGCGTCGGGATGATGGCGAAGTGATCGCTGATCTTCGAGTTGTCGAAGATGCGCTTGTTCGGCTTGACCCAACCCTTGTCGAGCGCCTGCTTGGCGAACGGCAGATAGTTGTTCGAGCCCTTGAGCATCTCGAGCGTGCCCTTGACGGTGTCGAGATAGTCTTCGGGCAGCGCGCGCGAATCCGTCCGCGGGTACGTGAGCACCTTGTGCTTTTCGTACAGCGCCTGGGCAAGGCCCAATGTGTTCTTCGCCGAGAATCCGAAACGGCCATTGGCCTCGCGCTGCAGGCTCGTCAAGTCGAACAGCAGCGGCGACATCTGGGTCGACGGCTTGGACTCTTCGGTGACAATGCCCTGCTTGTCACGGCATGCCGCGACGACAGACTCAGCTGCGGCAAGGCTCCAGAGCCGCGAATCGCGCTTTTCCGGGTCGAACTCGTCGCGCTTGAATTTCGGATCGAACCAGCGCGCTTCATAGAAGCCGGCCGCGCAGACGAAATTCGCGCGCACTTCCCAATAGTCGCGCGCCACGAAACGGCGGATCTTCTCTTCCCGTTCGACGACGATCGACAACGTCGGCGTTTGCACGCGACCGACCGTCGTCAGGAAGAAGCCACCGCCCTTGCTGTTGAACGCGGTCATCGCACGCGTGCCGTTGATACCGACCAGCCAGTCGGCTTCGGAACGGCAACGGGCGGCATCGGCAAGCGGCAGCATGTCGTTGTCGGAACGCAGGCTCGCGAAGCCCTCGCGGATCGACTGAGGCGTCATCGACTGGAGCCACAGGCGCTGCACGGGTTGCTTGGCCTTCGCGTGCTGAACGATCAGACGGAAAATCAGCTCGCCTTCACGCCCCGCGTCACATGCGTTGATGAGGGCATCGACGTCCTTTCGTTTGATCAGGCGCGTCAGGACCTTGAGCCGTGATTCGCTCTTTGCGATCGGATTCAGATCGAAATGCGGCGGAATCACCGGCAAATTCGCGAAACTCCATTTACCGCGTTTGACGTCGTATTCTTCGGGCGCGGCGATTTCGAGCAAATGGCCGACAGCCGACGAGATGACGTAGTCGTCGCTCTCGAAATACTCGTCATGCTTGGTAAAGCCGCCCAGCGCGCGTGCGATGTCGTTCGCGACCGACGGCTTCTCGGCGATGATGAGTGCTTTTCCCATGACGATTCAGTGGTAGGGCCTGTAAGTATGGTGGACGGTTTGACGAACGCTTTATAGCACACAGCTCGTTGACGACCATGCCCGCTATCGATCGCAATGCTGACGAAACGCGCAAGCAAGCCATGCGCCAACGGCGGCGGACGAAGGTCGTGGATACGGCTTGCGCGCGGCGGCACATATTAGGGCGGGGTGAAGGGGCACGCAAGCACGATCGCGAGCAAAGGCCCGTCCGGCAGGCTTCTCCGGTCGATTCGTTCAAACGTGGAGCGGTTATGTGCAACCCGTCAGATGCCGGTGTCGCAACCCTGACGCCTCCGGTGGGAGGTATGCGCGGATCGGCCTTTCGTTCAGTCGTTTAATGCGCGTGCGAATTGGCGACACTTTGCATAATCGGCGCACCGGCGATCGGAATCGCAATGCGCTTCACGAAAATCTGAAAGGTTTTTGAAACACTGCGCGGTGTCTTTCTCGTTCTTTCGCTGTCTTTCGCTTTCTTTCTAATAGAGATAGCGAAAAAGCGTGACGCGTCAGGCCGCAGCGAGTGTCGTGCGCAGCTTCAGGCCGCCGGGTGAGCCTTCCTCTCTCGCGAATTCCTCGAGCATCCGCTCGACGATGCGCGGCTGCGGCAGCACCGTTCCGAAGAAACGCGTGCTGGCGCCATCTTCGATGAGGATCGTCGGGAAGTTTTCGACATCGAAGTCGTCGACGATCTCGGCATGCGTCTCGACATCGATCCAGACGAAGCAGGCTTCGGGGTGCGCTTGCGCCAGCGTCTCGAACATCACTCGGTACTCGCGACACGTCCCGCACCATTCGGCGCAGAGGCAAGCGACGAGCAGTGTCGCCGGGTCGGACAAACGCGACGCAATGGTATGCGCGTCGGTATCGAAATCGAGAATGGCCATACGTTCGAGAATCCTGATTCACCGCCGGCCAGTCTGTCACCTCATGCGAACGCTGTGCAGACGCGTATCAAGCGCGTCGCGTGTCGACATCTGTCGGTGCATGTCGTCCGCGCGCGAGTGTCGCGCTGACGATCTGCGCATGCGCGAGTGCGAAAGCGGGTGCGACTCGACGTTGATGCAGTGCAGTGCACCGCCGTGCAGGCGTGCCAGTGGCCGTATCGAGGCAATGTAGCACGACGCGCAGTGCGGCGTGCCCCCCTCCGGTATCAGGGTTATCGGCGGTAGCCGGGGAATCTTGCGTGCGTTTGCCCTTGTGCCTCGCCTTGCGTGTGCCGTTGGATGTGCCCGTGCATGTGCTCCAGCGAGTGCCGTTGCGTATGCCCGTGCGTCATGCCTTGCGCCGATTCGTGCGTATGTAATCAGGACACAATTCTCGCGACCTGCCCTCCTGCCAGCCATTCGACCTGTCCATTGAGTTCGAGCGCCAGTACCGCGGCCTGGACTTGCGCTCCGCTCAGGCCGGTCCGAGCAACGAGGACATCGAGCGGCGCCGGGTCGTGTCCCAGCGCGGCGAGCACGCCAAGGGCCTGCGGGTCCGGAACCTGTCCGAGCACCGAACCGTTGGCAGCCGTCGCACTCAGCCCCGGCGCGGGAGTTTGCGAGTCGGCGACCTGTGCTGCAGGGGCAGACGCCAGCGTTGAAGCGTGCCGCTGACGCACGGACCGCGCCTCAGCTTCCGGACAGATAAGCCCCAACAGCGCAAGCAGATCGTTCGGCGACTCGACCAGCATCGCGCCTTCGCGGATCAGGCGATTGCATCCACGCTTGCACGGCGCCTCGATGGATCCCGGAATCGCATAGACGTCGCGCCCATAGTCGATGGCCAGCTGGGCGGTGATGAGCGACCCGGAATGCGGCGTCGCTTCGACGACGAGCACGCCAGCCGACAACGCAGCGATCACGCGGTTTCGCCGCGGGAAATGCGCCGGACGCGGCGGCGTACCGAGTGGCCACTCGGACACGACCGCACCTTCAACCGCAATACGTTCGCCGAGTTCGCGGTTCTCCAGGGGATAGACACGATCCACACCCGTCCCGACGACGGCGACCGTGCCGCCCGCCGTGTCGAGCGCGCTCGAGTGTGCGACCGCGTCGATGCCCATCGCCAGCCCCGACACGACGCGCACCCCCGCATCGCCGAGTGCGGTCGCAAAACGCTGGGCCTGCGTCCTGCCTGCATGGGTCGCGCTGCGACTCCCTACGACGGCGACCCCGGGTTGCCCTTCGCCACCAGGATGGAGCAGCTCCAGCCGCCCGCTCACATAGAGCATCGGCGGCGGATCGGGCGACTCGAGCAACGCCGGTGGATACGCAGGGTCTCCGAGCACCAGAAGATGGTGGTGCGGCACCTCGAGCCAACGGGCAACGTGCTCGACCTCACGCCTGAACGCCGTCGTGGACGGCGCCAGCACTTCTTCGGCGAGCGTCTGACCGAGAACACGCTCGAGCTGCGACGGCTTTGCACGCAGCACATCGACCGGAAGCCCGAATCGCTCGAGCAAACGCCGGATTCGGATCGGGCCGAGCTGCGGCGTTCCGACGAGGCGCAGCCACGCGCTTAGCTCGTCCGGCGCGAGTGGCTGGGCGCGCATGGGATCGCTCGCTCGCGCTTTTGCCTCGACCGCCCCGACTCCTTGCTGATTCTCCTGCTCCATCCTCGGACCGGGCAACGGCTCACTCACCTGGCCGCTATCTCCCCTGGTCTCACAGCCGACGGGCAACACCGCGGCCCCCGCTTGCTCCGGCCCTTCGCTCTCCGTCTTCCCCGCCGCCACCGGCGGGTCCTTCGGCTGCAACGACATGCCTCGCTCCCTGTGTCTGGCCCGAACTTCAATGCAAAAAAGCGCACCATCGCCCCAAAACGCCCGCCCGATGGGCCTGTCGGCCCTGTGCTAGACTTCAGCTATTCACCAATCTCGCTGTTGGCACCCGCCACCGATCCCCCGGTAAATCGTTGAACCTGCCGGGATCGCGTGGTCATTTGCATTGAATCCGGGGAATTCCGTCCTCATATTCTGCTGGGCGCCGATTGGGCGCGACACTCAGCCGAATGGCCAGTCGCGCGGCAACCCGGGCGGTTTTTCCGAGCACGGCGCAGCGGACCACGCATTTCGCACGGATTTCGATATGGCATTGCTCAACATTCTTCAGTACCCGGACAAGCGTCTGCACAAGGTCGCCAAGCCTGTCGCTCAAGTGGATGACCGCATCCGCAGGCTCGTCAGCGACATGGCCGAAACGATGTACGACGCACCGGGCATCGGCCTCGCCGCGACACAGGTCGACGTGCACGAGCGCGTGATCGTCATCGACATCTCCGAGTCGAAAGACCAGCTCAAGGTGTTCATCAACCCTGAAGTCATCTGGTCGAGCGACGAAAAGCAACTGTGCGAAGAAGGCTGCCTGTCGGTGCCTGGCATTTACGACAAGGTTGAGCGCCCCGATCACGTGAAGGTGCGTGCCCTCAACGAAAAGGGCGAAACGTTTGAGATCGACGCGGAAGGCCTGCTCGCGGTCTGCATCCAGCATGAAATGGATCACCTGATGGGCCGCGTGTTCGTCGAATACCTGTCGCCGCTCAAGCAGACGCGCATCAAGACCAAGCTTCGCAAGCAGACTGCCGCAGCCTGATGACCCATTCGCTGCGGGTCATCTTTGCCGGAACGCCCGAATTCGCGGCGACCGCGCTCGAAGCCATCGTTGCGGCAGGTTTCCCGGTGCCGCTCGTGCTCACGCAACCCGATCGTCCGGCCGGCCGCGGCATGAAGCTCGCAGCGAGCGCCGTCAAGCGTACGGCGCTCGAGCACGGCATCGCGGTGGCGCAGCCGCCGTCGTTGCGCCGGGAAGGCAAATATCCTGCTGAGGCAGCCGCCGCGCTCGATCAACTCAACGCGACGCCGCACGACGTCATGGTCGTGGCCGCCTACGGCCTGCTGCTGCCGCAGGAAGTCCTCGACATTCCGCCGCATGGCTGCCTGAATATTCACGGTTCGCTGTTGCCGCGCTGGCGCGGCGCCGCGCCGATCCACCGCGCCATCCAGGCCGGCGACGCGCGAACCGGCATCACGATCATGAAGATGGACGCCGGTCTCGATACCGGTCCGATGATCAGCGAATCGGCCGTGCCGATCGGTGCGACCGATACCTACACGACGATGCACGACACGCTCGCGGCGCTCGGCGCGAAGCTGATCGTCGAAGCACTTGTCGAACTCGAGCGAAGCGGCAAGCTCGATGCAACGCCTCAACCGGCCGAAGGCGCAACGTACGCGCAGAAAATCGCGAAGGAAGAGGCCGCGCTCGACTGGTCGCAATCGGCCGACGTGCTCGCGCGCCAGATTCGCGCGTTCGACCCGTTTCCCGGCGCTGTCGCCCAGTGGAACGGAACGCCGCTCAAGCTGTGGTCCGCGCAGACGACGGATGCGCCGACCGACGAATTCGCCGTCGCGCCGGGCACGATCGTGTCGGCCGGCGCGCAGGGTGTGGTCGTCGCGTGCGGCGATGGTGCGATTCGCGTGACTGAGCTCCAGAAGCCTGGCGGCAAGCGGCTGCCGGCACGTGAATTCCTCGCGGGTGTCGAGCTGCGCGCGGGACAGACGCTGTCCAGCAGCGAATCCTGACGAAAGCGTTCACTCACTTCAACATCAACATCCACGCGCGGTGTTGAATGCTACGACGCCGTGCCCGAGGCTTCAACGCCGCTTCCGGCACCCGGCGGCCGCTTCGGACACCTGTCGATGACCGCCGCGCCGATCAAATGCGAGGCGATGACTCGCAGCGGCGCGCAACACTCCACCAACCGCCCATTCGGCCATATCGCGATTCGCAGCGGGTGCGCTCTACAATAGACACGTCTGGCATCGCGGATGGTCTGCGATGCCACGTGCGGAGTCGCACCATGCTGGGCATCTCATCGTTCCCCTTTTTCGTTATCGCCGTCCTGCTGCTGAACGTCACGCCGGGCCCGGATACAGCCTTTATCGTCGGACGTAGCGTGAGCCAGGGTCGCAAGGCCGGCATCGTCTCGGCGCTCGGGATATCGATGGGCTGCATCGTGCATTCGCTCGCTGTGGCATTCGGGCTGACGGCCATCCTTGCCGCGTCCGCCGCTGCGTTCACCGTCATCAAGTTCGCAGGCGCGATCTATCTGATTTATCTGGGTGCGCGAATGTTGTTCGCCCGTAAGTCCGACGCGGCGATCGAGGAAGCGACGGCTCGTGCAACGAGCGAGGCTGCAGATGGGCCGATGGGTGCCACGGCAGCAACCGTGACGGGCGGCGCCGACGACGCTGCGGCAGACGCACAGGGCCGCCGCGTCGGCGACGTCCTGGCGTCGACATCGGGTGGTGCTGCGGTCAAGCCCCCGAAGTCCTTGCGATCGGTGCTGGTCTCCGGTTTCTGGACGAACGTGCTCAATCCGAAGGTCATCCTGTTCTTCGTTTCGTTCTTTCCCCAGTTCGTCAGCACGGGCAGCGCGCACAAGACGCTCGCTTTCCTCGTGCTCGGGGCCGTGTTTGTCGTGATGAGCACCGTCTGGAATTGCGGCGTGGCGTGGATCGCCGGATCGGTGACCGAGAGAATGCGCGGCCGGCCCGTGGTGCGCCAGTGGATCGACCGCGTCGTCGGCACCGCGTTTATCGGGCTCGGCGTGCGACTCGCTTCGCTGCACCGCTGATGGAATGACTGCGGGGCGGCCTTGGCCGTAGCAGTAGCAAAGGCCCAGCGAGGTCCCGGCCCCGGGCCGGACTCTCGCTCTGGGGCCCGGCTCTGGCTCTGGCTCTGGCTCTGGCTCTGGCTCTGGCTCTGGCTCTGGCTCTGGCTCTGGCTCTGGCTCTGGCTCTGGCTCTGGCTCTGGCCGCAGCTCCCGGCTCCGGCCCCAGTGTCGCGCGACATCCGTGCGCGGGCAGAGGCCGCGGTCTTGAATTTCTTCTCGCCACCCCAATCTAACAATTTCCTTACAACACGGCGTTCCCGCGAGGCAAACCGAATGTTCAACTGGGTCAAGACCGCCATGCTCATGGCGGCGATCACTGCACTCTTCATCGTGATCGGTGGCGTGATTGGCGGCCACCGAGGCATGGCGATCGCGCTGTTCCTCGCCCTCGCGATGAATTTCTTTTCGTACTGGTTTTCCGATCAGATGGTGCTGCGGATGTACAACGCGCGCGAAGTCGACGAAACCAGTGCGCCGCAGTTCTACCGGATGATCCGCGAACTCGCGACGCGTGCGAATCTGCCGATGCCGCGGGTCTACCTGATCGATGAAGCCGCACCGAACGCATTTGCGACGGGCCGTAACCCGGAACACGCGGCGGTCGCCGCAACAACGGGGATCCTGCGGGCGCTGTCCGAACGCGAAATGCGCGGCGTCATGGCGCACGAACTCGCTCACGTGAAGCACCGCGACATCCTGATTTCGACGGTCTCCGCGACGATGGCCGGTGCCATTTCGGCCCTTGCGAACCTGGCCTTCCTGTTCGGCGGACGCGATTCGGAAGGTCGCGCGGCCAATCCGATCGCCGGGATCGCAGTGATGATCCTGGCGCCTGTCGCGGCTGGCCTGATCCAGATGGCGATCTCGCGTGCGCGGGAATTCGAAGCGGACCGCGGCGGCGCAGAGATTTCGGGCGATCCGCAGGCACTCGCCTCGGCGCTCGACAAGATTCACCGCTATGCGACCGGAACTCCGTTCCCGACGGCCGAGGAGCACCCGGCGACGGCGCAGATGATGATCATGAATCCGTTGTCCGGCGGCGGCGTGGCCAATCTCTTCTCGACGCACCCGAGCACGGAAGAACGTATCTCGCGGCTGATGGAAATGGCGCGAACCGGCCGCTACGACCTCTGAGCCCTACTGAAAGGCCATCGATCGGGCCGCTTGTCACGCGAGCACGGAGGAACGTATCTCGCGGCAGATGGAAATGACCTGACGGCAATGGCGCCCGCGGACCGCGACGACCTCAGAGCCCTACGCGCAGGCCGTCGACATCGCGGCTTGACGCGAGCTCAAGGTGAAATCTTCCGGCCATGGGCAGAGGATTCGACGCTATGTGCGTTGCCTGATAAGCCGTGCGCCACGCCGTCGCCGGCAAGGACCTCTGGCTTCAACCGCGCACGCTACAATACCCAACCTGCCGGCGGCCCATCCGGGGCGCCGGCTTTTTGCATATTGCCGCGCGTGGCCACCCTGAATCCGGGTTGATGGCCTGTCCGCGAGCTCTACCGGTTGTCGAATTTGCGCAAGCGCCTCTCTGCCCTACATCTCGCCCCTGACTCGCTCGGCTTCGCACTCGATGCGGCCGCTCAAGCGGTCAACGCCGTGCGCACGGGCACGTCGTTGCCGGCCGCCATCGTTGAAATCACCCGTTCGGATAAGGTCGCGCCCGCCCGCGGGGCGATCCAGGACATCGCGTATCGCTCCATGCGCGTGCTGGCGACGGCCGATGCGCTGATCGCGACGATGATGCAGAAGGCTCCGCCGGAGCACGTGCACGGCATTTTGACCTGCTCGCTCGCCCTGATGCTCGACGGTCATGAACACAGCGCGGATGGATCGGCGCAGGTCGAGCCGGCTGTCGCCCACGCCTACACCGAGTTCACGATCGTCGATCAGGCCGTCAACGCCGTCGCAGCGCGCCGCGAGATCGCTTTTGCCAAGGGACTCGTCAACGCGGTACTGCGCCGTTTCCTCCGCGAGCGCGACGCGCTGTTAGTGAAGGTCCGCAAGGCCGAATCCGCTCAGTGGAACTACCCGCAGTGGTGGATCGACCGGGTTCGAGCCGCGTGGCCCGATCAATGGCAGGCGATCCTCGAAGCGGGCAACAACCGTGCACCGCTCACCTTGCGCGTCAATCGTCGCAAGACCACCGCGGCCGCCTACAAGGTGCGCCTCGATGAGGCGGGTATCGCCGCGAGCCTCGCAGGTGCCGACGCGCCCGATGCGATCGTGCTCGATCGGGCCGTGCCCGTCGACCGTCTGCCGGGCTTCTTCGACGGCGACGTCTCCGTCCAGGACAGCGGGGCACAGCGCGCGGCACTGCTCCTCGATGCGAAGGACGGCATGCGTGTGCTCGACGCCTGCGCGGCGCCCGGCGGCAAGACCGGTCACCTTCTCGAACATGCGACGCTCGACCTGGTCGCCGTCGAGTCGAGCGCCGACCGCGCGCCGCGCATCGGCGAAAACCTGCAACGCCTCAAACTCGAAGCAACGGTGAAGATCGGCGACGCCGCCGACCCCGACACATGGTGGGACGGGCGCCCGTTCGACCGGATCCTCGCTGATGTACCCTGTTCGGCCTCGGGCATCGTGCGGCGTCACCCGGACATTCGCTGGTTGCGCCGCGAATCCGACATCGCAGCGCTGGCGGCCGAACAGCGCAGGATCCTGCCCGCGCTCTGGAAAACGCTCGCGCCAGGCGGCGAGTTGCTCTATGTGACGTGCTCGATCTTCCCCGATGAAGGCGAGGCGCAAGCCCGTTGGTTTGAATCGGCTCAGCCAGATGCGGTACGATTGGGCGCGCCGGGCCAGTTGCTTCCCTCGATCACCGGAGTCGGTCCGGCCAGTCACGCGATGTCTGGTTCGGGGTTCAATCACGACGGATTCTTCTACGCGCGCTTTCAGAAACGGTGATTCGCTTACGTCTTTCCCCGCTGCGTTGGCTTGGGCTGTGCTGCATCGTGCTCGCGATGTGGATGGCCAATGTCGCGCGGGCCGATACGATTGCCGTCGAGCGCGCATCGCTCGAGGCCGACGGCGCCACGGGATGGAGTCTCGACGCGCGCTTCTCGTTCGACCTCAATAGCAGCCTCGAAGACGCGGTCAACAAAGGTATCCCGCTCTATTTCACAACCGAGTTCGTGCTCACGCGCGGGCGCTGGTACTGGTTCGACGAAGAGACCGTGCGGACCCAGCAAAGCATTCGCCTCTCGTTCCAGCCACTGACACGTGAATACCGGGTATCGACCGGAAGCGGGCTTCAGCTCGCATTCCCGAGTCTCAAGGATGCCTTGGCCGTGGTCCAGCACGTGACGTCGTGGCACGTCATCGATCGCAACGAAGTGTCGAACGACACCATTTATCAGGCATCCGTACGCATGCAACTCGACGTTGCGCTGATGCCCAAGCCGTTCCAGATCGACGCGGTCAACAACCGCGACTGGAATCTTGCTTCGGACTGGAAGCGCTTCTCCTTTACTGTGAGCGACCATGGCAAACAGTAACGCGAGCCTCAAGAGCTTCCTGACCCGCCTGCTGCTGTCGACGGTCGCCGTCACGGCGCTGCTGTTGCTGGTGCTGCTTGCGCTCGCGAGCGCGAACACGGACTTCTTCGATCGCTATTACTCGTGGCTGTATGCGGCGAATGTCGCGATCGCCATTGTGTTCCTGCTGATCATCGGCGGCCTTGTCTGGATCATCTATGCGCGGCTGCGCCAGGGTCGCTTCGGCACGCGATTGCTTGCGAAGCTGGCGATCTTCTTTGCGCTTGTCGGCGTGCTGCCGGGCGGCATCATCTACCTGGTCTCGCTGCAATTCGTGTCGCGAAGCATCGAGTCGTGGTTCGACATCAATGTGGAAACCGCGCTCGAGTCCGGGCTGAACCTGGGTCGCGGCATGCTGGACAACGCGCTCGCCGACTTGCAGAACAAGGCCCATCTGATGGCCGATCAGCTCGGCAACGACAACGATCAGTCGACGCTCACGCTGCTGCGCCTGCGCGACCAGTACGGTGTTCACGACGCGACGATTCTCGACGACAAGCGCAACGTCATTGCGCAAGCGTCGTCGAACTTCGCGACACTGATGCCGGACATGCCGTCGAACCTGATGCTCCAGCAGGCGCGCGGCCGCGGCTATGCCGCGGTCGAGGGCGAGCTCGACACCGACACCTCGCTCTCGGCAAGCCAGGCCCAACAAGCGACACCCACGAAAAGCGCGCCGCTTCAGCTACGCGTTGTCGTGCGAATACCGGGCGGACTGACCACAGGGCTCCGGACGGAAGACCGCTTCCTGCAGGTGACCCAACCGGTTCAGCCCTCGCTTGCCCAGAACGCCGAAGCCGTTCAGCGTGCATACCGCGAGTACTCGGAAAAAGCGCTGGGCCGAACGGGGTTGCGCAAGATGTACATCGGCACGCTGACGCTCGCGCTGTTCCTCGCGACGTTCATCGCGATGCTGCTCGCACTTGCGTTGGGTAATCAGCTGGCACGGCCGTTGTTCCTGCTCGCTGAAGGGACCAAGGAGATCGCACGCGGCGACTACACACCGAAGCGCGAAATCAATTCGAACGACGAGCTTGGCTTCCTGACGCAATCGTTCAACGCCATGACGCGACAGCTGTCCGAAGCGCGAGTCGCGGTCGAGCGCAATCGAACGGCACTCGAACAATCGAAGGCCTATCTCGAGAGCATCCTGGCCAATCTGACCGCGGGTGTGTTCGTCTTTGACCGACAGTTCCGTTTGACGACGGCGAATGCCGGTGCCGAACGCATCTTCCGTCAGCCGTTCGAGGGCGAGCTCAATCAGCCGCTCGACCGGATCGTGGTGCTCAAGGAACTCGGCGCGATGGTGCGCAAGGCGTTCGCGGACAGCCAGGCGACCGCAGGTCCGGAGATGGGTGAGCGTCGCGGTCATTGGCAACAGCAGCTGGAAGTGCCCGTGCCCGGCGAAACCGATCCGCTGACCTTGCTCGTGCGCGGCGCACCGCTGCTTCGCGCAACGACGCATGTCAACGGCGGCGAGCATGAAGACGTTGCAGCGACGGATGGCTACGTGATTGTGTTCGACGACATCTCTGACGTGATCTCGGCACAGCGCTCGGTGGCATGGGGTGAAGTCGCCCGCCGGCTGGCTCACGAGATCAAGAATCCCCTGACACCGATTCAGTTGTCGGCCGAGCGACTGCAGATGAAGCTGACCGACAAGCTCGCAGCGCCAGATGCAGAGGTGTTGCGACGCGGTGCGACGACGATCGTGAATCAGGTCGCTGCGATGAAGCGCATGGTTGATGACTTCCGCGAATATGCGCGCACACCGCCTGCGGTGCTGCAAAATCTGCAGCTCAACGATCTCGTTGCGGAAGTGCTCACGTTGTACGGCATCGAAGATGGCAAGGGTCCGCTCAAGATCGAGCTGATGCCATTGCCGATCATTCGCGGCGATGCGACGCAATTGCGCCAGGTGATCCACAACCTGCTGCAGAACGCACTGGATGCCGTAGCTGAAGTTGCGGTGCCGCGTGTGTTGCTCGAAACGCGAACAGTAGAATACGGAGACCCCGATGCACATGGACATAGCCGGCAGTCGGTACGGCTATCGGTCTCCGACAATGGCTCGGGCTTCCCCGCAAGGATCCTGACCCGGGCATTCGAGCCTTACGTAACGACGAAGGCGAAGGGAACGGGCCTTGGGCTTGCGACGGTCAAGAAGATTGTCGATGAGCACGGTGCGCGAATCGACATTCGCAACCGGACCAAGGCAGGCGATGGATCGATCGCCGGTGCGCAGGTTTCGATCCTGTTTCTAGAGCTGGCGGAAGACACAGCGACGCCGCAAACAAAAGCAACAGCGCATACAAAGGTAGAGTAAATGGCAACCATCCTCGTGGTAGACGATGAAATGGGCATCCGCGAGTTGCTGTCGGAGATCCTCAGCGACGAGGGCCATGCGGTCGACGTCGCCGAGAACGCGCAGGCTGCGCGTGACTACTTCGAACAGCAGACGCCGGATCTCGTATTGCTCGATATCTGGATGCCTGACACGGACGGCGTGTCCTTGCTGAAGGAATGGGCCGCTCAAGGCCAGTTGAAGATGCCCGTGATCATGATGTCGGGGCACGCGACGATCGATACGGCCGTTGAAGCGACCAAGATCGGCGCACTCAACTTTCTCGAGAAGCCGATCACGCTGCAGAAGCTGCTCAAAGCCGTTGAGCAGGGACTCGAACGCGGTGCGATGCCGCCGGTCATGCCGGCAGCCGCGGCACCGGTTGGTGCTCCGGGTGGCATCGAGCCCCCGGCGGGTATCGACGGCGTGCCTGCCACGCCGGCTGCACCGGCGTCCAACGCGGGCGCGATCTCGTTCGATATTCCGTTGCGCGACGCACGTGATGCGTTCGAGCGCGCGTACTTCGAGTACCACCTCGCGCGCGAAAACGGCAGCATGACGCGCGTGGCCGAAAAGACCGGCCTCGAGCGGACTCACCTGTATCGCAAGCTCAAGCAACTCGGCGTGGATTTGGGCAAGAACAAGAGCGAGTAAAAAAAGTTTGGCAGAAGGGTTGAAACGCGGACAAGACCACTGCTATACTTTCGCTTCTGCGTGGCCCGGTAGCTCAGTTGGTAGAGCAGCGGATTGAAAATCCGCGTGTCGGTGGTTCGATTCCGCCCCAGGCCACCATTCAGAATCATGTGAAAAGCCCAACTTCGGTTGGGCTTTTTGCTTTGGTGCTGCGGATTGCAAGGCACGGCCGATCAGATCCGACGCGCGATCTATCTCTACACGAAACCGATAAAAACATAGGTTTCGCGTACAGATGCGAGGGTCGAAATGCGAGCGTTGAGATTCGAATCAAGGCGCATCACTACTGTTCGTAGCGCCGTTTCCGCCAAAGCCGTTTGCCCCGGATCCTCCGAAAGACGAACTACCGGCTGCGCCGAAACCTGTCGTGCCGTTTCCCCCACCCAATGAATTCGGTCCGCTCTGGCCAAAGCCCGAGCCGCCGGTCCCGCCATATCCCGTGGTCCCGTTTCCACCGAAGCCGCTCGAGCCTCCCGTCGATCCTGCGTTACCGGATCCAAACGTGCTGTCAGACGAGGCGGTGCCTCCGCCTTGAGGCGCGCTGTTCGATGCGCCATTGCTGTTGCCGTTGCCGTTGTTCGGTTGATAGATCGTGAGTGGCGCGATCGCAGTTCTTTGTCCGGGGGTTTGAGTGAGACGAGCGACAAAGATCCATTGCGTGTAGCTGCGCTGGTCTTCGAAGCCTTGAAACTCATCGGGGAACTGTGCGACCTGGATCGGATGCGCCTTCGATGCACTATGGATGCCAACGATCGTCTGCCCATCCGGTGACTTGACGAGGACCCAGTCAGCCTTGCCTGTCATCGGATCGGCGTAGACCTTTCGCAGGTGATGCACCGGATTCGGATAGCGTGGGTCATGCACGAGGTCATCGAGCGTGCGCGGTTGTGTCGGCTGCCCGAGTGGTGTCTGTGCCGAGTAGCTTGTCAGGGCGCGCTGGAACTCACCGCCTACAAAGAGCAACTCCTTCTCGGCCATCCGGCGTTGATACACATCGCCGAGCTCAGCCGTCGCAGCAGCAGCCACGCCGATGATCGCGATCAGGATCAACAGGGCGAGATAGGCGTAGCCGCCTTGCCGCGGACGCGATCGCCTTGCGTATTTGACCGCAGTCATAGCGCCCCGTACGCCTGCCCGTCGAGCGTTGAGCCTTCGGCGCCGCTCTTGATGTCGTAGACCTTGCCCGGGAATTGTTCTTCAGGCGCGACAATGATCCACGTTGTCGTGCTGTCCGTGATCGGGTCGACCGGCAACGCCCGCAGGTAGTGCTTGTCGACGAGCTCATCGAGCGAGTCGGGATAGCGCCCCACGTCACCATAGAACTTGTCGATCGCATCGCGCGTCACGAGCAGATTCTCGGCGAGCACCTTCTCCTTCGAAGCGTCGATCGAATGGAAGTACTGCGGCAACGCCAGCGTCAGAAGCAGCGACACAATGGCCAGCACGAGCAGGAGTTCGATCAACGTGAATCCGCGTGCGCGGCCCGGTCGATCCTTCCGAAGTACCTCACGCGCTGCCGAAGGAGCCGTGATCCGCTCGACAACTCGCGTTCGCCATGCACGCTCGCCGATCCGCGTGCTTCGGCCTCCGCTTCGCAGGAATCCGTCCATCGTCCGGCTCAAACGTTCTCTGATCCGCATCACCAGTTCCGATAAGGAATGCCGTTGAGCCCGACGTTTTTCGACGTGGTGTAAACGTCGTACACGTCGTCGCCCTCTTGCGGGTCGTCGGCCTCGCTCGCGTAGCATCGCTTGCCCCACGTCTCTGCAGCACTGAGGTCCGGATCGTTATTCATCGGATCGCGCGGGATGCGGCGAAGGAAGTACAGCTTGTGCCCCTTGGGGTCGCTTTGATCCGGCACGCCATCGACGAGCACCTCTAGCTTGGGCGGATATCCGCTTGCGCCGGCTTCTACCGGGATATGCCCCTCCTTGCTCGCGACCTTGTACGCATCGATTGCATGACGGATCTCGTGCAGGGCCTCACGCAGCTCCTGCTCGCGTTCGCGCTGTCGCATCACCTGCGCAACGGGCACGGTCATCGAGGCGAGCACGCCAAGGATGGCCAGCGTCACGAGCAGCTCGATCAGCGTGAATCCGCTCTGCCGGCGCCGAACCATCACGGCGAGCCCGCCACGCCAAATGTGTATGCCGATGGCGGCGTCATCGTGATCGGTGCTCCTGTTACGCCGATCACCGATCCCGGCTGCACCTGAATCGATGTCTGCGATGCGGCCGCCACGGCCTTGAAGTTCAGCACGGCAAATGTGCCCTGCGATGCCGCGCCCGATCCGCCCTGGGCCGTGTCGCTGAGAATCAGGTGACCGCCTTGTGCGACGCGATTCGAGAAGCTCGTCGGCGCTCCGCCCTGTCGAAGGAAATCCCCCTCGGTCGCACCGATGAATTGCAGCTTGGTGCTGTCGTAAGTCACGGTCGACGACACGCTCGACACAGGCTGATCCGCTTGCATGGTCATCGCGACCGACACGGTGTCGCCGATCTTCGCCGAAGGCGGACCTTCAATGGTCATCTGCGCGGTGCCGGGATCCCCCGCCGCGGCGCCCACGTAGGGCGCTGAGTCTCCGGCATAGCTCGTCCCTGTGCCGCCCCCATACGAGCTGTTTGAGCCGTTCGATCCATTCGATCCGTAGGAACTGTTATCGCCAAACGCACTGTTCAGGCCGTTGTTCGACAAACCGCCATTCGAGCCGAATCCGTTGTTGAGTCCGTTCTGCGCACCGTTCGAGCCAGGATGGGCGCTATTGCTTGATGGCGCCGCAGCAGGTGCAACACCGGGCGTCGACCCCGCCGGCAAACCGTTCGACTGAACCATGCTGTGCATGTTCGACTCGGTGCCCGACGTGAAATACGCGAGGTTGGCATCCGGACGCTGAATGTTGCGCACGAGGTGAGGCGTGATCGACAGCACGATTTCCGTATCCTTGTCGTCGTCGGTCGTCGCGCCGAACAAACGCCCGAGCACCGGCAAGTTGCCGAGGCCCGGCAGCTTGTTGCCCGACGTGCGCTCTTCGCTGTCGATCAGGCCGGCAAGCACATCCGTCTCACCGTTCTTCAATTGCAGCACCGTGCTCGCGGTACGCGTGCCGATTTCATAGGCCGTCGTGCCCGATGTCCCCGCGACCGTATTCAGCAAACTGCTGACTTCAAGCGAGACCTTGATGCCCACCGTGTCGTCGAGAAAGATGGTCGGCTCGACCTGCAACGTCAGACCGATATCAAGGTAGTTCACGGACTGCGATACAAAGCCCGTCGAAGTCGCCGTCGAGGTGATGTTCGGTACGCGCTCACCGATCAGGATCTTGGCTTTCTCGTGGTTGTGCACGCGAATGCGCGGGTTAGTCAGCAGCTTCGCATCCGAATCCTGCAGGTTCGCGTTGGCCGTCGCCTGCAACTGGGAGAGGCCAAGGGTGCGGGAGGTCTGATGCGCGAGGTCCGACAATGTCAGCGCAGGCGAGGTGCCCGAGCCGGTCGATGTCGTGCCGAGCGTCGTGCTGCCGGTCGTGCCCCCGCTCGTTGCGCCGGATGCCAGCGAGGTGATCGACGTGCCGACTGGAAGCGGTGTGACCGAAATCGAGCCCGGCCACGCGATACCGAGGTTCTGCAGCTTGGTCCGGCTGACTTCGAGCACTTCGACCTCGAGCATGACTTCGGGCTCGGGCACGTCTTCGAGCGCCACGAGTTTTTCGGCCATCTTGATCGCGTCGGGTGTGTCGCGCACGATCACGACGTTGAGCTTTTCGTCGGCCACCACATCGTGCGATTTGACGATGGTCTTGAGCGTATTGGCGATGGTCTTCGCGTCGGTGTACGACAGGAAGAACGTGCGTACGGCAAGCTCCTGATAGTCCTTTTGCTTCGCGGGTGTCGCCGGATAGATCAGGACGGTGTTCTCGTCGAGCACCTGCTGCGCGAGCTGATTGGTCGCCAGCACGTAGCGCACAGTCGCGTCGATCGTGCTGTTCTTCAGGTAGATCGAGGTCCGCGTGTCGGTCTTGACGTCCTTGTCGAACAGGAAGTTCAGTCCTGAGCTATGCGAAATGACTTCGAAGATCTGCTTGAGCGGCGCATCCCTGAAGTCGATACGAATGGGCTTGCGATAGGCGGCGGCCAGCGCGGCGTCGACACGCGCTGGGCCCGAGTCCATATCGAGCCTGCGTTTGAGCGCGAGCGCGCGTCGGTTGGCAGGCGCCTCTGTTAGCACCGTATTGAGCACCCGACGCGCTTCATCGGGTTGCTGGTGCGCGGCGAACGCCTCGGCGCGACTCATCAGCGCGTCGAGACGTGCGGCATTCTCGAGTGACGCAATGCCGGCAATGGCGCGCTCGTTGTTGGGCTCGATGGCCAGCGCGCGCTCATACATCTTTCGAGCGGCATCGCGTGAGCCGGTCGCGGCAAGACGGTCGCCTTGCTCGTCGAACGTGACCAGGGCTTTTTCCCGCTCGGCGATAAACGTGGAGCGATAAATCGCGTCCTTCGGGTCCTGACGGCTCGCCTCCTGAAGTTTCGCGAGCCCTTCGTCGACCTTGCCATTGGCGACGGCTTGCTGGCCATCGCGATACGCATTGGGCTGGGCGCAGCTCGCGAGCACGCCGACCAACAGTGCGGGCGCGGCGAGTGTCGACACATAGCGCAGGATGCGCCGTGAGATGCGACGTGGGATGCGGTTGGTTGTGAATGGCGTACGCAACGGTTCTGTCCTTGTATCGCGCGTGTCAGTGGTGTCTGTTAGCACGTCAGTTGGCACGTCAGTCGGCACTGCCGATGTCCATGGTCTGGACCAGTTTCGTTGGCAGATACACCAGCGTCATGGTCGGGGGAGCGATCGATTCAACGCGATACGCCCCATCGATAATCGTTTGCTCTCGCACGATCAGCGTGTCGTCGCCGCGAGAGAGATAGACCTCCCACCGTCCGTCCGACGACTGCTTGCCGATGTACGTGAATGGCATATCCGGCACGAGCGGCCCGGTCGGCAGCGGGGGAATATCCGAGCCGGCGGGCGCAGCCGAAGGCAGGGGCGCGCCGACCACGGTTGCGCCGAAGACCTTGCGATGCGCGGCGTCGGCACCGTCATGTGTGGCGCGTGTTTGCACTTCAGCGATACCCACGGTGCCTGTGCTGCCGCCATGACTCGAACGGGACGACTGCGACGGCTGCGCGGCCGCATGCGTGCGCGGCGCGGCTTCGACAATGTCGTCCGATGTGTTCTTGCGAGTGAACACCAGAGTGGCCGCGGTCGAAACGAACATCAGGGCAAGGATGACGTGGTTGCGCTTCATGGACGTCCCTCGCGCGTCGCATCTCGGGCCAGTGCCATAGACGGTGGTAACGGCACGGTCGGCATCGCCGGAATATCTGTCGCGCCGTGCGATATAACGGTAATCGTCCCCGTTACGGATACTGACGACGATCCGGATTCCACGACTCTGATGGGAGCGCTCACTGCGGGTACCGGTGCTGCCACGGCCGACGACGCAGTGGGCAATGCTGCCGATGATGCACTTGCGATCGACGCGGCACTTGCTGCGTCGCTTGCCGCTGGGGCTGCGGTCGCCGGTGCGGTTGCCGGTGCGGCCGCCGCCATCGGCGCCCACGTCACCGGCCGCAAAAATGCGGTAAAGCGCAGGTTGGCCTCGACCATCGGGTCGCCCGCGGAATTGCGCTTGAAGCGCATATCGTCGAGTGCCGCATAAGGCATCGTGACGAGCACTTTTTCGCTGAAGCGTCGCAGGCTCGAGTAGTCGCCCTTCAACGGCAAGATCACGGTGTACGTATCGAAGCGACCTGGCACATCGTGCGCGGGCTTGTATTCGGCGCGATCAAGGACGACACCGGCTTCCGAAGCAGCGTCGAATAAGCGACCGACGATTTGCTCCGTGTGTGCGCCATCGCCAAGCCCTGCATAGAACGCATTCAGCCGTTGCGACGCCAACGCCGGGGCCGATACGACGGGCTTCGGCAAAGGCGCCTTGCGCGCAAGCGCCACCGCGTGAGCCTGGTCGTCGACCCGCGTCGACACGCCAGGCAACACCACGACCCATAGCCCGGCGGCGCCGAGCAAGAGCACGGCGGCGAACGACGCTCCGATGCCCATCCGGGCAATCGCAAGGCGCATCCTCAGCAGGCCTCGGCCAAGATTCGACAAGGTGGCGTTCACGATGCCGTCCCCCGCCATTGCACTTCAATATCGAACCGGATCACGCTCTCCACACCGTCCTTGACGACCTCGTGCTTGACCAGATTGACGGCGGCCAGCACGGGCTGCGCTTCGAGCGCGCCGAGATAATCGATTATGTCCTTGCTCGCGCTGCATTCGGCTTCGATGCGAATCGACGAGCGCCCCGGTGCCGGCGTGATCGCCAGCAGCGCGATCTGGGACGGTGTCGCCGCTTCGATCGCATCGAGCAACGCGTCCCATGGAAGATTGAGCCGACCGACCGCAGCATTGACGGCCGCGCCTTGTTTCACATCGATCGGCTCGGTCCTGATCGACGTCGATGCGCGCGCCATGCGCTCGGCGCGTGCGGTCAGCCGCGATGCCTCGCGATCGAGCGCCTCGAGATGCTGAAGGCGATCGTGAATGCGAATGCCCGCCAACACGCACAGCACGACGCCGATCAGCGCAAACAGCTTCGCCGCGGGCCGGATGCGATGGAGTTCCCGTCGCAGGCTGAACGGTGCGAGGTCGAGCGACAGAGGTCTCATGACGTCGACCTGCCCGACGTGATGCGCGACGCAAAGCGTGATGCAAGCGCACCTGCGGTCGAACCGACGCGCGAACCCGTGCGCTTGTCGCGTGATTTCACGCGGACACCCGAGCGAATCCATCGCACCGACATCGCTTCGCGGCCCGACGCCGTGAATGCCGCGCCGCCTCCTTGCCACGCTTCAAGGGGTTCGCCCTGCACAAACAGGATCGACGGCGGCACCACGTTATCGAGCAGCGCCATGCGCGCGATCTGCTCGCGCAGCCACGCGAGCGGCGGCACGGGCTCGGGCAACACGAGCGTGCGCACGCTGACAAGCCGCGCTTTGGGCGCGGCGCCCACGAGGCCGAGCGTCAGCACGCGGCCGTTCAATGTTGCGATCCATGCATCCGCACCGAGCTGCTTGCGCACGCGGTTCCATGCGCCGGCAAACTCCGGGGTCACCGAGATCAGGCACCCACGCGTCGCGGCGACCGCTTGTTCGAGCGCGGCCGACACGCGACGCGGCACCGCGCACGCGAGAAACGGCTCGGCGGCCTGCCAGTCCGCAACCAGATGCCAGCGTGCGTCGGAGTCGCCGTACAGCGTCTGAAAACGAATCGAGGCAGCGGCACGCAAATCCTGCACGCGAGCGCTATTTGCCGGCGGGGTCACGATGAAATAGCGCGCGAGGTCATCGCTCACGGTGACATGCATCAGCAGTCCGCGGCCGTCGACCTCGTCGATCGCCGACACGAGCAGCGCAGCCAGCGCATCCGCCTCGGCGTCCTCGGGACGCCCCAGCGCACGAAAAGCCACAACCTGTCCGGGCCGGCGTGCGCTCTGCACACGGTGGGCCGACACGCCCTCGCGTGACACGGTGATCACGCAATGCCCGCGTGGCCGGAACCGTGAGACAGCCCGTGCGAGGCGCTTAAGCATTGAGCGTCACCCGCTTGACTTCGGTCAGCGTGGTCTCGCCGCGCTTGACCAGGCCCAATGCCACTTCGCGTAGTTGCCGCGTGCCGTTGCGGCGCGCCGCATCCTTGATCGCGCGGATGGGCTGCTTCTCGACCACCATGTCGCGAATCTCGTCATCGAGAATCAGGATCTCGGCGATCGCGCGCCGGCCTCGATACCCGGTACCGCGGCAATCACCACACCCTGTCCCCTGCATGAAATTAAACGTCGTGACATCGGCGCGCGTGAGTCCGACTCGTGCGAGTTCGGCATCGGTCGGCACATAGGGCACGGAGCAATGCGTGCAATTCACGCGCAACAGTCGCTGTGCCCAGATGCCGTTGAGGGCCGACACAAACGCATACGGATCGATGCCCATATGTCCGAAGCGGCCAAACACATCGAATACGTTGTTCGCGTGGACCGTCGTCAACACAAGGTGACCTGTCAGCGCCGACTGCACCGCAATCTCGGCCGTTTCGCGATCGCGGATTTCACCGACCATGATCTTGTCCGGGTCATGCCGCAGAATCGAGCGCAGGCCGCGCGCGAACGTCAGGCCTTTCTTCTCATTGACGGGGATCTGCAGAATGCCGGGCAGCTGGTATTCGACCGGGTCTTCGATCGTGATGATCTTGTCGCGGCCGTTATGAATCTCCGTCAATGCCGCGTATAAGGTCGTCGTCTTGCCGGAGCCCGTCGGCCCGGTCACGAGCAGCATGCCGTAGGGCTCCTCGGCGAGCGCGCGCAGCGCGACAAGCGATTCACTGTCGTACCCGAGTGCTTCGAGCGTGAGCGAACCATAGGCCTCGATCATCGCGCGCTTGTCGAGAATCCGGATCACGGCATCTTCGCCGTGAATGCTGGGCATGATCGACACGCGCAGATCGATGTCGCGCCCGCTTGCCGCCACGCGGAAGCTGCCGTCCTGCGGCACGCGACGCTCAGCGATATCAAGCTCGGCGAGCACCTTGAGACGCGAGATCACCTGTTCGGCCGTTTCAACGCCATGAATCGTCGCGGCCGAATCGAGCACACCGTCGACGCGATATTTCAGGGCAAGGCCACTTGCGGTGCTTTCAAGGTGGATATCGGATGCGCCTGCCTTCAGCGCGTCGTAGAGCGTCGAGTTCACGAGCTTGACCGCGGGGCTCGCTGCCTCGCTGACCGTTTCGAACGAGAGCACCTGTGCCGTGCGACCGTCGACCCGCGCATCGCCGCCTTCGGTCACGAGACTGTCGATCGCGCGCGCCGACTCTTCCATGCGCGTGTGGTACGCCTGAAGGTCAGACGGCAAGGCGAGCCGCACGTCGACCTCGGCACCCGCCTGTGCACCGAGCCACGTCTGAAGATCGAGATCGAACGGGTTGGTCGTCACGCCGACAAGCTTGCCGCCGTCTGCACGCAGCAACGCGCACCGCCGCTGCATCGCTCTCGACAAGGGCACGCGGTCGAATGCCGGACTCATCGCCAGCATGTCCGACGTCTCGATGACGTGCATGGCAAGCATCTGTGCGAGCGATTGCAACACTTGCCGGGGTTCGACACCCGTCAGCGCTTCGAGCTCGACGATGATCGACCGCTGCGACACCGCGGCTTGCTCGCGGGCACGCGAAAGCGTTTCGATATCGAAAAGCGACTCCGCGGTGCTCGCCGGCCTCGTTGCGCCCATCGCTCCGATTTGCCCCGTCGACCCAGGGGATTGCGTCGCGCTCATCCGGCTCGCCGAGCCGATTGCCGCCGTTGGTGTCACGACTTCGATTGTTTCGGTCGCGTCGGTCGCTTCAAACGTTCCAATCGCTTCGATCGCGTCCATCGATTCTCTTTGCGTCATGAGAGGCTTTCCGCGAGGTCGAAGATCGGCATATAGAGCAGCACGACGATCGTGCCGACGATCAGCCCGATCGCCGACATCAGCAGCGGCTCGAACATGCGCGTGAAGCGGTCGATCCAGCGGCTGATCTCGCCGTCGTAAAACGCGGCCGATTGTGTGAGCATCGTGCCCATTTCGCCGGAGCGCTCGCCCACGCGCAGCATGCGCAGCGAAATCGGGGTGGTCAGCCCTTCGGATTGGAATGCACTCGACAGCGCGTCGCCCGATTGCACGGCAGCGCGTGCGCGCATCAGCCCTTCTCGTAGCCCGGGCGACACGGTGCCGCTGGCCGTCTCCATCGCGGCGACGATCGGAATGCCGCCTTCGAGCAGCATGCCCAGCGTCAGGTAGAGCCGCGAAAGCTGGTAGATCCGCAAATGCGGTCCAAGCACGGGCACGCGGCCGAGCAGACTCACGAGTCCGACCTTTGCGATGGTCGCGCGTACGGCTGCCGTAATGGCAATGCCTGCGCCCAAGGCACCCGCGAGAAGCGGCAGTCCATGCGACGAGGCAAACTTGCCCCAGTCGAGCAGCACCTGCGACATCCAGGGCAGCGCACGTCCCGTCCCTTCGTAGATGGTCGCGAAACGCGGCACAACAAAAGCAATGAGGAAGGCCGACACGCCCCCGCCGACGACGAGCAGGATGCTCGGGTAGATCGCCGCGCTGACGAGCTTGTTGCGGACCGTATCGATGCGCGCCTGGTAATCGACGTAGCGCGAGAGGGCGCGCGGCAGATCGCTGGTGCCCTCGGCCGCGCGCACGATGCCGACGTACAGCGGCGGAAACACATCAGACTGCTCGGCGAGCAGGCTCGAGAAACGCTTGCCTTCGCGCAGGCCGGCAAGCAATCGTTCGAGCACGACGCGCAGCCGTGCGCCGCCTTCGCGTTCGAGCAGCGCTTCAAGGCCTTCGACGATCGACAGGCCGGCTAACAGCAACGCCAGCAATTCCTGGCTGAACAACACGAGCGAGATACCGCCGCGCCCGCCGGCTGCGCGCCTGAAACTTCGCACGGGTGCGAGCCGGGTCGCGTGCAGGCCGCGCGCTTCGACCTGCGCGCGCGCATCACGCTCGTCCTGTGCGTCGATGACGAGGGCGACGATCTGATTGTCCGGCGAGAGCGCTCTGACTTCGTATTGCATGATGCTCGGCTAAACATGGCGTCGATATTCGCGACGCACGGGTGACGAAACGTGAAGCGAGACACACCCCCGTGGCATTCGCCGAATCGCCCGATCTCGAGCGTCTCGTGCGCTGCGCTACACGTGTGCGCGCTCCCGTCGCCTTATTCGCTGCTGATATCTGCGTCTTCGCCCGTTCCACCCGGCTGACCATCGCGGCCATACGAGATCACGGCGTAGTCACCCTTGGTGCCGGGGACCTGATAGACGTAGGGGTGACCCCACGGATCGAGCGGCACATCCTTCTTCAGATACGGGCCGCCCCACTTGTCTGCCGTGGCCGGCTTGACCACGAGCGCCTGCAGACCTTCTTCCGAGGTCGGGAAACGTCCGACGTCGAGGCGGTAGTTGTCGATCGCCTTGGTGAGCACGTCGATCTGTGCGCGCGCGACGGTCGCCTGCGACTTGCCGAGCTGATTGAAGTAACGCGGGCCGACGATCGCCGCGAGCATGCCGATAATCACGAGCACCACGAGCAATTCGAGCAGCGTGAAGCCGCGTTGACCTCGCTTCAGACGCTGAGTCCTACCCAATCGATACCGCATCGAACCACCCTTAAAAATGAAAGGGGGCGCCGCGAAATCGGGCGCCCTTTTAATACCACCTCAGCGGTGAATCAGCCCGGCGCGAACACTGCGGGGTTACCGCGGCGTCCGCGCCGGTCATGCTTCAGTCGCGGCGTGATCACACGTCGATCACCATCCAATACCCAGCACGATGTGCTCCGGATTCGGCGACTGAATCGTCGAACTCTGGTTGTCCACGTCGTCGAACGAGAAGCCGTAGGCGAGTCCGCTGACGTTGTGGTCGTGCCAGAAGCGCGCGTATTCATTCGACGGTGAAGCCGCGTACCACGCCGACGGCGTGCTCCACTTCGTCACATCCTCGACGACGTGACGGTTGAATGCCGCGCCGATCTGCGCTTCGATCGCCTGCTCCACCGCGGTGCCCGATGCAAGCGGCCCGCTGTCCTGGATCACTTGCGTCGTCGTCGGCTTGCCGATGTTCGCCACTTCGCCCTGGAACTGACCGTTGTTCAGGTTCACTTCGTTGAACACGATCGTGTCGCCCTGGGTACGACCGCTGAACTGGCGCGCACCGACCGTCACGACGAAGTCATGCGACGCGTAATACGTCCAGGCTTCGTTGATATACGCGTCGAAGTACGTGCTGTTCGCTTGCCCCGCCGCGAACGTGCTCAGGCCCGGCGACATGATTCGATACGGCGACGACGGCACCGGCTGGAACGCGCTCGAGACTTCCTTCGCATAGGCGGCCATCAGGTCGGCATGGTGCTGCGTGATGCCGGTCTGCTGGTGCCACGTTCCGCCCTGCGCGTAGACGTCTTCCGTCAGCGGGAAACCGAACTCGTCGACTTGCGTTGTGTTGATCCAGACACCGTTTCCGCCGTACGAAAACTCGTACCAGTCGAAGTTGATGTTTTCGTTCGGGTCCGACGTGTTCTGCGGACTCGGGCCTGCAAAGGCGACATTGCCGTTGATATCCTGATTGACCGCGATATACAGCGGGCTGCCGAGCGACACGTAGAGACGGCCTGCGCCCATCGGCGGAATTACCATCGACTTGAACTGCGCGAGGGAGAAGCCGTGGTTCGGGTAGCTCTGGCCGTTCGCCGGCGCCGTCAGGTGATTGGCCGCGGTGTTGTCGGCGACCGACATCGGCGTCAGCGTGCCATCCGGATTGAGCCACGAGAACACGTTCGTGACCGGATCGCGCCCGATGCCCACGATGTACACCTGATCGTCCGTATAGGCGCCCTGTGTATTGTTCGCGAGGTCGACCGTGATAAAGCCCGGCTTAACCGTGTAGTTCAGCTTCGTGCTGTTGACCGACAGCGTGGCCGGGTTCGACGCCGACACCGTGCCGTCAGGGCCCGTTACGTTGACGCTATAGGCCGAACCGTTATCGGCAGCCGTCGTCGCCGGTGTGTCGTACGTCCGCGAGGTCGCACCCGTCACCGGCTGCGTACCGCGCAGCCACTGATACGTGTACGGTCCCGTGCCCGCCATCAGCACCGCGAAGTGGCCACTCTGGCCGACCGGCACGGTCTGCGTGGCCGGCTGTTCGATAAACGTGGCCTGCGGCTGCGTGCCCGAATTGCCCGAGCTGCCCGAGTTACCCGACGATGCACCGTTGTTGTAGACCTCGAACTCGTACAGCGAGTAGCCGTACGGCGACGAACGCTGAACACCCTGCATGCGGATATAGCGTGCCGTCGTGGTCGGGACCGGGAAGTCCTCGACACCGCCCTTGCTCGCATTCTGCGTGTAGATCGTGTTCGTCCAGTTCACGTTGTCATGCGACGCCTGAATCTGATACGCGTTCGCGTGAGCGTTTTCCCAACGCAGCACCACGCGATTGAACGTCTGCTCCGAGCCCAGATCGACCGTGATCCAGGCGTTGTCGACGAAGGCCGACGACCAGCGCGTGGTCTGATCGCCATCGACCGCATTGGTCGGCGGCAGACCCGCATTCTCATCGCCGCTCGACGTCGCCGGCTGATGCAGCGCCAGGTTCGTCGTGGCCGCTTGCGACACGAAGCTCACGCTGATGCTGTGTGCCGCGGTGACATCCGTGAACGTGTACGAAGGCAGCACACCTACCGACTGACCATCGACCGTCATGCCGCCGACACCAAAGCCCGTTGCCGGCACGGCCGTGAAAGTCGGCGATGCACCGAGCAGCACGCCGACCTGACCACTCGGCGTGATCGTGCCGTTCGCGCCAGCCGTTGCCGTAACGGTGAACTTCGGCGTGTTGGCCGTGTTGTAGATCTCGAACTCATACAGCGAGTAGCCGTACTGCGTCGCACGCTGAACACCCTGCATGCGGACGTAGCGCGCGGTCGTGAGCGCAACGGGAATGTCTTCGTTGCCGCCCTGGCCGGCCGTCTGCGTGACGAGCGTCGACCACGTCGCGTTGTCGTTCGACGTCTGGATCAGGTACGACTTGCCGTACGCATTCTCCCAACGCAGCACGATGCGGTCGAACGCCTTCGGCTGACCGAGGTCGACCGTGATCCATGCGTTGTCGTTGAAGTCCGACGACCAGCGCGAACCCAGGTTGCCGTCGACCGCGTTGGCCGCCGCCCATCCTGCGTCCTGCGCGCCGCTTGCCATCACGTTCATGTTGAGCGCGAGGTTCGGGCTCGATGCACTGTTGCCGTTGCCGTTGCTTGCGCTCGGCGTGACCGTCAACGTGGCGACCGAGCTCGTCACGCTGCCTGCCGTGTTGCTGACGACAACGCTATACGTCGTGCCGTTGTCGTCAGTCGTCGTGGCCGGCGTCGTATAGCTCGGCGTCGTCGTGGTCGCAACGGGCGTGTTGCCCTTGAGCCATTGATAGCTCAGCGGGCCGGTACCCGTAGCCGCCACCGTGAACGTGGCGGTGCTGCCCTGATTCACGGTGATCGAGGCCGGTTGCGTCGTGATAGCCGGCGCAACGGCCTTGACCGACAACGTGGCGGTGGCGCTTGTGACGCTCCCCGTCGCGTTGCTGACGACCACCGCGAATTGCGCGCCGTCATCGTTTGCCGTCACTGCCGGCGTGGTGTAGCTCGGCGAGGCACCCGTCTGCACGGCCTGACCGCCGCGCAGCCACTGGTAGCTCAGCGTGCCCTGGCCGCTTGCCGCGACAGTGAACGTCGCGCTGTCGCCCGGTGCGACGGTGACCGAAGCCGGCTGCGTCGAGATGACCGGAGCGACCGGCTGGTTGTACACCTGGAATTCCCACAGCGAGTAGCCGTAGCCCGTGTTCTTCGCCGTGCCGTACATCCGGACATAGCGCGCCGTGACCGGCGTGAACGTCATGTCTTCGATGCCACCCTGACCGTTGGGCTGGTTGAACGCCACGTACGACCAGTCCACACCGTCATTGGACGTCTGGATCTGATACTGCGTCGCATACGCGTTCTGCCAGAACAGGATCACGCGATCGAACGTCTTCGCGCTGCCGAGATCGAGCTGGATCCACGACGGGCTCACGAAGGACGACGACCAGCGTGTGGTCATGTCGTTATCGACTGCAGCAGACGCAGGATACGCATCGCTCTCGAGGCCGCTCGACGTCGCCGTCGAACCGATCGCGAGATTCACGGCGGCCGAAGCCGGACCGTACGTCACGTTGATCGAATGCGCTGCCTGAACGTTGTCGAACGTGTAGCCCGGTGCGATACCGATGCTCTTGCCGTCGATATCGACACGCGTGACCGCAAGGCCCGCAGCCGGTGCAAACGTGTACGTCTGCGTGCCGCCCTGATAGATCGACGTGCTGCCGGCCGGCGTGATCGTGCCGCCCGCGGTGGCCGTTGCCGTCACCGGGAACTGCGGCGTGTTGGCCGTGTTGTAGACCTCGAACTCATACAGCGAGTAGCCGTACTGCGTTGCGCGCTGCGTGCCGTACATGCGCACATAGCGGGCCTGCGTCGCGGTAAAGCGAAGGTCTTCCGTGCCGCCCTTGCCGTTGGCCTGCGTATAGACGTCCTGCCAGTTCGAGTTGTCGCTCGAGACCTGGATCTTGTACTGCACGCCATACGAGTCCTGCCAGCGCAGCACGACGCGGTCGATCGTCTGGACCGAGCCCAGATCGACGTCGATCCACGACGGATCGGTGAACGACGATGACCAGCGCGAACCGAGGTTGCCGTCGGTTGCATTGCCCGGCGTATAGCCCGAGTTTTCGTTGCCGCTCGACGTGGCGACCTTGCCCAGTGCGAGGTTGGCGCTCGGTGTGGGCGGAGGCGGCGGGGTACCGCCGTTGTTGCCCGTGCCACCGTTGTTGCCGGTGCCGCCGTTGTCGCCCGTACCGCCATTGTTGCCGGTGCCGGTATTGCCGGTGCCATTGCCGCCCGTCGTTGCGGCGACGACGGTCAGCGTGGCCGAACCGCTCGGCACGGTGCCGCCGGCGTTGCTGATCGACACGCTATAGACCGCACCATTGTCATTGGCCACCGTCAACGCCGGCGTCGTGTACGTCGGGTTGGTGGTGATCGCGACAACCTGGCCGTTACGCATCCACTGATAGCTCAGCGGACCCGTGCCGGTCACGCCGACCGTGAACTGCGCGCTCTGTCCTTCCTGCGCCGTCACACTCGACGGTTGTGCCGTGATCACCGGCATCGCAGCCGATGCACCCGATACGCACACGGCCCAGCCCGGCGTGTTGTTGATGATGCCCGCCCACGCCTGACCCGACGACGACACGAAGTACGCATCGCCTCCGTTATTCGGCACCGGCGTCGTCGTCCACGTGCTCCACGGCGACGGGAACGCGCACGACGCGTAGTTGGCGCGTGCAATCGTCATCGCTTCCGCTTGCGTCGGCAGACGCATGCCGACGGCCGAGCAGTACTGCGCTGCGACGGTCTGCGTGAACTGCGCGCCCTGTTGCGGGAACGTCGTGTAGTACTGCTGCCAGACGAGGCTGCTTGCGTTGTCGCGCACGGTCGGCACGAACGGGCCCGACGGCAGGCCGTCGATCGTCGACTGCCACGTGCCGGGCTTCGCGCCGAGCACCGTGAAGCGCTCGGTCGCACTGCCGCACTGCGGCGCATCGAGGACCTGGAACTCGAACAGCGAGTAGCCGTACTGCGTCGCGCGTTGCAGGCCCAGCATGCGGACATAACGGGCCGACGTGCTCGCGAACGTGTGCGTTTCGGTACCGCCGAAGCCTTGTACCGGACCGCCGAGCACGCTCGTGAAGTTCACGTTGTCGTTCGACACCTGGATGTCGTACTGCGACGCGTAAGCGTTTTCCCAGACGAGCACGACCTTGTCGAACGTCTGCACCGAACCCAGATCGATCGTGATCCACGACGGGTCGATGTTCGGGGCCGACGACCAGCGCGTGGCCAGCGAACCGTCGATCGCGTTTTGCGCGACCAGACCACCGTTCTGATCCGAGCTCGACATGGCCTTCGCGCCGAGCGCGAGGTCCGAGTCGTCGGCGCCGCTGACCGTCAGCGTCGCCGGCGTGCTCTGCACGCTGCCCGCACTGTTGGTCACGGTCACGACATAGTTGCCTGCGTCGGAGCCTTGCGCTTCGGAGATCAGATAGCTCGACGAGTTCGAGCCGATATTGACGCCGTCCTTGCTCCATTGATACGAGAGCGGCGTCGAGCCCGTGGCGTTCACATTGAACGTCACGCTCTGGCCGAACGGCACGGTCATGCTGGCCGGCTGCGAGACGATCGACGGTGCCGTCGCCACGCTGACCGTCAACGCGACCTTGTTCGACGTGATCGTGCCGGCACTGTTCGTGACGACGCAGTCATAGGTCGCACCCGAGTCGGTGACCTGCATGATCGGCGTGTCATACACCGGCTGCGTTGCACCCTGGATCGCGGTGCCGTTCTTTTCCCACTGATACGTCAACACCGGCGAACCCGATGCGCTGACCGCGAATTCAGCGCTCTGGCCAGCGGTGATGCTCTCTGCCAGCGGCTGCGTCACGATCGCGGGCTTCTGCGGCTGCACGATGGTCACGACCGCCGAGCGCGACGGCACATTGCCGCTCGCGTTGCTGACGGTGACGCCGAACGTTGCACCGCTGTCGGTCGTCTGCAGGGCCGGTGTCGTGTACGTGTAGCTCGTCGCACCCGGAATCGCGATGCCGTTCTTCATCCACTGATACGAGATCGGCGCTGTGCCGGCCGTCAGCACGGAGAACTGCCCGGACTGACCGACCGTGACGATCGTGTCGGCCGGTTGCGTGACGATCTGCAGCGCGGCCTGCGCTTGCGGGCCGACGTCGAGGTCGTTGCCGTCGAACGTTTGAGCATTGACTGCCGGCACCACGTTGAACGTGGTCGAGCCGCCAGCAAGGCCCGGCGCGCTCGCCGTGACCGTCACCGTGCCCGGCTGGAATTGCGTGCGCACGGCAACCTTCGTCATACCGCCTTCGGCGATCAGGTGCGTGTCACCCGGCGCGTGATAGCCCAGGGGCTGGCTGTCGGTCACGTAGTGATCGGCACCTCCGCGATACGTGCCCGGACCGCTGACGGCGAACGTCAGCTCCTGGTTCGCATCGGGCACGAGGATGTTGTTCGCGTCGACAACTTGTGCCGTGATGATCGCTGCATCCGTGCCGTTGGCCGTCAGCGCGAACACGTCGCCATTGGGCTTGACCAGGCGCGGATCGACCGTCAACAGGATGTGCGTCGCTGCGCCGGCCGTCACGAGCTGATCGCTCGCGGCAACCTGCTTGTTTGCGTCGAGACACTGAGCCACGAGGGTGCCCGGCGCCCACGTCACGTTGTCCCAGTGGACCTGGCCCGGCAGCAGCGTGGTGTTCTGCGTGATGTCGGCCGACGGATCCGAGTTCTGCGGATTCGGGATCTGTTCGCCACCGACTTGCTGACCGTTGAGGACCAGGCGCACGCTCGGGCAATTGCTGAACGCGTTGACCCGCACGATACCCGTGCGATTCCACGTGTTCGCCAGCTTGACGACCGGCTTCACCTGGAACGGCGTCCACGCGGCTTCATAGATGTAGTACAGCAGGCGCGGCAGACGGTTCCAGTCCATCATCGAGGCGCCGTTCGAGCGCACCTCGGTGTTCAGCACGCCGTCAGTCTGCGTGTTGATTTCGCCCGGGGTATCGGCGAGATACCAGTGCGCGATGCCGAACGACTTGCCCACCATGCTGTGGACCCAGTCGCGGATATAGCTCGCGGCGAACGCGATTTCGTAGTCGTACTTCCAGCGGCCGACACCGTCACCCCAGTATTCGGAGCCCCATGCCGGCGTGCCCGGGTAGTCCTTCTTGACGTTGATGTCGCAACCCTGGCCGCTACAGCCCAGGATGTCGCCATTCGCCGGGTTCGGTGTGCGGTCCGACTGCGCGCGCGTGTTGATCGGGTCCCACTGCTGCGAGAGCGTCTTGAGCGACTTCGCAAAGTTGGTGTCCGTTGCGCCATTGTCCGCTTCCCACGACAGCACCGACGGGTGGTTGCGATCATGAACGATCATGTCGCGATGCAGCTCGGTCTTGAGCTGGGCGTTGTCGAGCGTCGTACAGCCGGTTGTGACCGACGACGAGCAGATCAGCGCAAAGCCGTTTTCGCCGTCGCCGCTCGGCTGGACCATCATCACGCCGTACGCGTCGGCGGCGTCGAGGAAGTCGCGGCCCTGGCTCGAGTGCCCAGGGCGATACAGGCTGCCGCCTGCCTGCGACAGCAGGTACAGGTCGCGCCACTGGAGTTCGGGCGGCACGGCCGAACCGAGCGCCGGATAGTCATAACGGCCCGATGCGCCCCACAGGTAGTGCGCATGGCCATTGATGATCGGGAAATTCTGGTCCCACGTGATCGTGCGGATACCGAGCGGCGTCGACTTCGCATCGACGACCACGCCGTTGATACTGACCGAATGAATCACGCGGTACATGTACGGCTTGCCGTACACGCTGTTGTTCGGATACCAGAGCGTCGGGTTGGAGACGGTCAGGACCTGATCGAACAACGTCGGGTTCAGCGAGCCGGTCGCATTCGCCGGCAAGGTGCGCGCATCCTGCGCGGTCGCGACGACCGTGCCGTTCGCGTCGACGATCTGCGTCGTGAGCGTCGCCGGCTGGTCGCTCGGGTTTTCGTTGAGGACGTTGGTCTGCACGCGAATCGTCGCCGACGAATCGTTCGCCGAGATCGTCGAGACGTACGTACCCCACGTGTTGAGCACGGCGTAGACGTTCTCGGGGATATGCACCTTGTCCGTGATGTGCATCCACACCGGACGGAACAGACCCGTGTCGTCCTGACCGAAACGGAAGGCGCCCGAGAAGCTCGGCGACTCGAAGAACGTGTCGCCACGCGCGACCTTGACGGCCAGCACGTTGTCCGCGCCGCCGAATTTCACGTAGTTCGTGATGTCGACGATAAACGGGATAAACCCGATCACGTGTGTCGCTTGCGGGTTGACGAGGCTGTTGCCCTTGATGAACTGGCCGTTGATGTAGACCTGAGCACCCGTGTGCGCGCCTTCGAACTCGACCAGGATCTTGCGATTCTGGAGCGACTGATCGAGCGTGAAGTGCTTGCGATACCAGTTGATATTGCCTGTCAGGAAGCCCTGACCGCCACCCGACTGGGTGTTGATGAACGTATCGTTGTCCGCGGGCGTCTGCGGCACACCGATCGAGCTCCACGTGGCGTCGTTATACGTCGGCAGGCTCGAATTCGGATCATCGACATCCTTGATGTACTTCCAGGGTGTCGCGCCGAGATTGATTTTGATGTGATTCGATGGCGGTAAAGAATCACCGGCGAAGGCGTGCGTCGCGATGAGGAGCAATAGCCCCCAAATAACGAAAAGCAAACCAGCACGCTGCCAGGCAAATTGCCTAACATGAGGATGCATGTTGAATTCCTGGATTTTTATGCTTTTTTCAGGCGCGCAAAAAACCGCTCGCCTTTCATCAGGCGATTCGAGTTTGTCGTACTAAAGGGAGCGCACCGCTTAAAGTCGCGCCGGAGTATCCGACCGACTGCCAATCCTGTTTGGTGGAATTCCACCGCCTTGCCGCGTGCTTGCACTTCCGCTACGGGACGAGTGCAAACGTTTCGCTTTTCGAAAGCAACCGCCCGCATTATCGGCAATTCCTGCTGGAGATGATTAGGGGTAAACCCTAGGTTCTCGAATTTTTATTCTAAAACGATGAACTTGTCAGCACTCTTGTTCTCATCCCAACATAAACAACATTGTCAGTATTTCTTATTCGTTTTGCCTAAGAAAGCGGCAAGTGTCACTTGTCATTTCACCTCAATATTACTTAAACCTTTCTAAATCCTTAAAATTATGCCAATCGATAGAAGATGCCGGGCGGCACAGAAATATTAAAAGTACATGAAACAACCGGACTAATACGAACGGATTATTGACTCATGAATAAATCTGCTCGTTCGGAATTGATTGCAAATTCAATAAAACGGAGCAATCAAAATACTTGTCTTTTAACTTAATAGGAATCCTTGGTATCGATGTATTGCGATTGTCTCGATTGATGCGATTGAATCGGTTCAAAACAACCGCGCAACGCCCGCCGCAGCAGGCTGGTATACCGTCGGTCCCCATCGTCCAGGGTGTGCCGTGCGCCTGCGCCATCCCGGTACGCGGTGCGATAATCCCCGCATGAACAGCCGCTACGCGATCGCGACAACGACGCCCAACGCCACGTCAACGGCACCCGCATTCCGGGATGCGCGCCTCGTGGGACTGCGCTTCACTTCGCTCCTGACTTGGCTCCTCAGTCAGCATCCCACTCAGCACCGTAGTCAGCACTGTGCTCGGCGCCTGACGAGGCGCTTCGCTCCGTCCGACCGGCACATTGCGAGGTGCGCGTCATGATCCGCCGCCATGCACCCCGCAGGCTCGGGCTCGTACTCGGTGGCGGCGCCGCACGCGGCTGGGCGCATATCGGTGCGATCCGCGCGCTCGAGGAAGCGGGCATCCATCCCGACATCGTCTGCGGGACATCGATCGGCGCGCTCGTCGGCGCGGTCTACGCCAACGGCGACCTCGACTGGCTCGAGCAATGGGTCTCGCGGCTCACATGGCAGTCAGTGCTGCGCCTGCTCGACATCAAGTTTTCCGGCGGTCTGCTCGGCGGCAAGAAGGTGCTCGACGTCTTCGCGCATCAGTTCAACGAGCGCACGATCCTCGATCTTCGGAAGCCCTTCGCTGCCGTAGCGACCGAACTCGATACGGGACGCGAGGTGTGGATGCAGAACGGCAGCATCGTCGACGCCGTGCGCGCCTCGATTGCGATTCCCGGCATCTTCCAGCCCGTCTATCACGACGGGGTCTGGCTGGTCGACGGCGGTCTCGCGAATCCGGTGCCCGTGTCCGTTGCGCGCGCGATGCGCGCGGATTGCGTGATCGCGATCGATCTCAACAACGACATCCTGAACGGTCGCGACTTCGGCGGTCCGACGCCCGAGTTGCCGCCGCGCGTTGCGAAGGAAGCATTGACCGCCGACGACAAGCCGCTCGAGTCACACTCCGACGCAGTCGTCCTGTCGGCCGATCCAGAAACACCGCCTGTCGCCTTGCGCAAGAACGGCAAGCCCTGGCCCAAGTGGCTCGCGCCGAACCCCGACTACGACGTGCATACGCCGCCGGCCCCGAGTGCGCGCATCCCGTCATTGATGAGTGCGATCGGCCAGAGCATCGACATCATGCAGGTGCGCATCACGCGCAGCCGTCTCGCCGGCGAGCCGGCCGACATCCTGATCCAGCCGCGTCTTGGCGGCATGCGGATCTTCGATTTCCATCATGCGGCGCCTGCCATCGAGGAAGGACGCGCGGCCGTCGAGCGCATGATGCCCGCAATCCGTTCGCGCCTCGGGATGGATTGAGGTCTCCCCAAGCTGACACGAATATGACCTCCCGGTCATATTCACCCTCTCTTCGCTGAGCCGTATTCACGGCATTTCCGCCGAAGCCCGCATCGTTACGGCTATCGCGCGTTCCTTTCGAATCGCCAACGGCAAAGACATCGAAACGATGCGTGTCAGGTGCCAGAAACTTCGTAATATTACGGAACGCGCGTTACGGTCCCTGCAATGTCAATGTCCGCGTAAACGCCGATACACTCGGCCATTCGTGAAACGTTTGTGACGCAGTACGCCAGGCGCGACCACGCTTTTCGTGTCGTTGCATTGGCCGTTCCGGAGAACCGAATGAGTCAAACGAGCGCGTCGGCGCCGCGGTCCCATCGCACCCGCAATCTCGTGCTGATCGTGATTGCCCTTGTCGTGATCGCCCTGATCGTCTTCCACCTCGTGCATCGCAAGCCGCCTGCGCGCACCCCGCAGGCGCAAGTCGTCACGGTGGCCGCCGTCGCATCGGGTTCGATGCCTGTCGTGCTCAAGGAGCTCGGCACCGTGACACCCGTCGCGACGGTCACGGTCTTGCCGCAGCTCAGCGGCTATCTGACCGAAGTCGGGTATCACGAAGGTCAGGACGTCACCAAGGGGCAGTTCCTCGCGCAGATCGACCCGCGCCAATATCAGATCAGCAAGCAGCAGGCGCAGGCACAACTGGCCAAGGACAAAGCAAGCCTCGCTCAGGCGCAGTCGGACCTCGCGCGCTATACCGACCTTGCGCAGCGCAAGTCGATCGCCGAACAGACGTATGAGGACCAGAAGTTCACGGTCCAGCAGGACCAGGCCGCGGTGCAGTCCGACGAGGCCAACATCGCGCAGTTCGATCTCGACCTCATTTACTGCCGCATCACGGCACCCGTCTCGGGACGCGTGGGCTTGCGCCTCGTCGATCCGGGCAACTATGTGACCGCGTCGAGCTCGACGGGCATTGTCGTGATCACGCAGATGAAGCCGACGACCGTTCAGTTCACCGTGCCGCAGAACTCTCTGTCGGACGTGCTCCAGCGTTTCGGCAGCGGCGCGAAGCTCGCGGTGTCGGCCTATACGGCCGACGGCGACAAGCTGATCGCCAACGGCACGCTCTACGCGATCAGCAACCAGATGGCCACGTCGACCGGCACAGTCACGCTGCGAGCGACTTTTGCCAACGACGACGAGGCGCTGTTCCCGAACGAATTCGTCAACATCCGGCTCACCGTCAACACGCTGACGAACGCGGTGCTCGTGCCGACCTCCGCTGTGCAGACAGGTGCACCGGGTGACTATGTCTATCTCGTCAACTCGAACGAAACGGTGTCGGTCCACAAGATCACGATCGGGCCGAGCGACGGCAAGAACACCGTGGTCACCGCCGGCCTCACAGCGGGCCAGCAAGTCGTGACCGACGGGGTCGACCGGCTCAGCGATGGCGCGAAGATCCGGCCCGCGAGCGCGCATGGAGCCGCGGGGGCTTCAGGTGCGGCTTCAGGTGCCGCCCCCGGCGCGGCGCCCGATGCGGCTTCCGGTACTGCGCCCGCATCGGCGGCCTCGGGTGCGTAAGCCGGACCGGACTGCGCAATGAATATCTCCCGCCTCTTTATTCTGCGGCCGGTCGCGACGCTGCTGCTGATGATCGCGCTCGTGCTCGTGGGCCTGGTCTCGGTGCGCTTTCTGCCGGTGTCGTCACTGCCCGACGTCGACTATCCGACCATCCAGGTCCAGACGTTCTATCCGGGCGCGAGCCCCGACGTCATGGCGACCACCGTCACGGCGCCACTCGAAGTGCAGCTCGGCGAAATCCCCGGCCTGCAGCAGATGATCTCGTACAGCTCGGAGGGCGCGTCGATCATCACGCTGCAATTCGATCTGTCGCTGAACCTCGATATCGCCGAGCAAAACGTGCAGCAGGCGATCAACGCGGCGAACAGCTTCCTGCCGACCGGCCTGCCCGCGCCGCCGACCTATGCGAAGGTCAACCCGGCAGACCAGCCGATCCTCACGCTCGCGATCACGTCGAAGTCGATGTCGCTCACGCAGCTGCAGGACATCGCGAACAACCGGCTCGGCACCAAGATCTCCGAAGTCGCCGGGGTGGGCCTGGTCACGAGTGCGGGCGGCAACGTGCCGGCCGTGCGCGTCGAGGCAGACCCGCACAAGCTCGCGGGCTATGGCCTCAACATCGACGACTTGCGCACGCTGCTCGCGAACGTCAACGTGAGCCAGCCGAAGGGCAATTTCGACGGGCCCGATCTCGACTACACGATCAACGCGAACGACCAGATCTCCGATCCGAACGACTACCTCGATACGGTGATCGCGTATCAGAACGGCGCACCGGTGTTTCTGCGCGACGTTGCCCGCGTGTCGCAGGCGCCGCAGGACATCGAGCGCGGCGCCTGGGTCAACCGCACGCCCGCGATCGTGCTCAATGTGCAGCGTCAGCCGGGGGCGAACGTCATCGCCACGGTCAACCAGATCAAGAAGCAACTGCCGCTGCTCGAAGCCACGCTGCCCGCCGGCATGCAGGTCAGCATCGTCACCGACAGCACGGGCGTGATCCGTGCCTCGGTCTTCGATGCGGCGACGGAACTGCTGCTCGCCATCGCGCTCGTCGTGATGGTCATCTTCGTGTTCCTGCGCAACCTGCCGGCGACGATCATCCCGAGCATCGCGGTGCCGGTGTCCCTGATCGGCACGCTCGCGATGATGTACGAGCTTCACTACTCGATCGACAACCTGTCGCTGATGGCCCTGATCATCGCGACCGGTTTCGTCGTCGACGACTCGATTGTGATGATCGAGAACATCGTGCGCTATCTCGAGGAAGGCATGACGCCGCTCGAGGCCGCGCTCGAGGGAGCGGGCCAGATCGGCTTCACGATTCTGTCGCTGACGATTTCGCTGATCGCGGTGCTGATCCCGCTGCTGTTCATGGGCGGCGTGATCGGCCGTCTGTTCAGCGAGTTTGCGGTGACACTTGCGGTGACCATCGTGATCTCCGCGGTTGTCTCGCTGACCGTCGTGCCGATGCTCTGCGCGCGGATCCTGCGCGCACAGGCCGAACGCAAGCCGAGCCGTTTCGAACGCATCAGCGAAGGACTGTTCGAACGCACGCTCGAAGCCTACGAAAAGGGCCTGCGCTGGGTGCTCGACCACCAGACGCTCACGCTGCTCGTCGCACTCGTGACGCTGGCGCTGACGATCCTGCTCTACGTCGTGATTCCGAAGGGGCTGTTCCCCGTGCAGGACGTCGGCGTGATTCAGGCGATCAGCGTGGCCGACACCTCCGTGTCGTACAACGCGATGGTCAACCGTCAATCGCAGCTGGCTGATGCGATCCTCAAGGACCCCGACGTCGTTTCGATCACGTCGTATGTCGGGATCGACGGTGTGAACCCGACGCTGAACAACGGGCGCTTCCTGATCAACCTGCGCGACCACGATGATCGCTCCGACACCGCGGCGGAAATCGGCCGGCGCATTCAGCAGCAGGCGGCCTCGGTACCGGGCGTCAAACTGTATCTGCAACCGGTACAGGATCTGACACTCGACACGACCATCTCGCCGAACCAGTATCGTCTCGTGCTGCGCGGGCCAAGCCAGGATGTCTTGCGTCAATATGTGCCGACGCTGGTTGCAAAGATGCGCGGCATCAGCTCGATCACCGACGTGCAGAGCGACCTCGACACCGACGGGCTCGGCGTCAACGTCGAAGTCAACCGGCAACTCGCCGCGCGCTACGGCATCACAGCGGCAACGATCGACAACGCACTCTATGACGCCCTGGGCCAGCGGATCGTATCGACGATCTTCCAGCAATCGGACCAGTACCGCGTGATCCTCGTCGCGAAGCCCGAGACGTTGCCCAATATCAATGCGCTTGGCGATATCTATCTGCCGAGCCAGACGAGCAGCACGGGCCAGGTGCCGTTGAGCCAGATCGCGACGATCCGTCTGACAAAGACACCGCTATCGATCAATCACCTCTCGCAGTTCCCGTCGGCGACGCTGTCGTTCAACCTCACAAGCGGCGCGTCGCTGAGCACCGCCGTCAGCGACGTGCGCAAGGCCGAAAGCGCGGCGAAATTGCCCGCATCGATCGAGTCGTCGTTCCAGGGCGCCGCATCCGCCTTCGAAGACGCGTTGTCGAGTGAAGTGTGGCTGCTGATCGCCGCGCTCGTGGCCGTGTATATCGTGCTCGGCGTGCTCTACGAGAGCTTTATCCACCCCGTCACGATTCTGTCGACGCTGCCTTCGGCAGGGATCGGCGCCTTGCTTGCCCTGATGATCGCGGGCAGCGACCTCGATGTGATCGGCATTATCGGCATCGTGCTGCTGATCGGGATCGTGAAGAAGAACGCGATCATGATCGTCGACTTTGCGCTCGATGCCGAACGCAACCACGGCAAGAAGCCGTTTGATGCGATCTTCGAAGCCTCGCTGCTGCGGTTCCGCCCGATCCTGATGACGACCTTTGCGGCCATGCTCGGCGCGCTGCCGATGCTCGTGGGCACCGGCACGGGCTCTGAATTGCGCCGTCCGCTGGGTCTGGCCATCATCGGCGGCCTCACGCTGAGCCAGTTGCTCACGCTGTTCACGACCCCCGTGATCTACCTGATGTTCGACCGCATCGCCGAGCGCGTGCGGCAGCGCCGTCAGTCACGCCGTGGCGACGCCGGCGGCAATCACGGAAATGACGGGAACGGCGGGAATGGAGGTAATGGCGGTACTGGCGGTGTAGTGCCCGGCACGCCGGGCCTGCCCGATGGCGAAGGTGGCGCATGAACCCGTGCGCGATCTTTATCCGGCGGCCCGTCGCAACGACGCTGTTTGCGATCGCGCTGCTGATTTCGGGGATGCTCGCGTATTTCCGTATGCCCGTCGCGCCGCTGCCGAACGTCGCGTATCCCGTCATCGTCGTGCAGGCGCAGCTCGCGGGCGCGAGCCCCGACACGATGGCAGCGACCGTCGCCGAGCCGCTCGAGCGGCGGCTCGCGACCATTGCCGACGTGTCGGAGCTCACCTCGCAGAGCTTTGTGGGCTCGACGATGATCGTCGTCGTATTCGGTCTTGATCGCGACATCAACGGCGCCGCGCGTGACGTGCAGGCCGCGATTCAGGCGGCGCGCGCGGATCTGCCGACGACCCTGCGCTCGAACCCGACGTATCGCCGATACAACCCGGCCGATGCGCCGGTGATGGTGCTGTCGCTGACGTCGGACACAATGACCAAGGCGCAGCTCTACGATTCCGCCGACTCGGTGATCCAGCAGCAGCTGTCACAGATCCAGGGTGTCGGCCAGATCACACTCGGCGGTGGGGCGCTGCCGTCCGTGCGCGTCGAACTCGATCCTGCCAAGCTCAATAGTTATGGCATCGGCCTCGAGGATGTGCGCGCGTCGCTTGCCGCGGCGAATGCCAACAGTCCGAAGGGGCACCTCGACCAGGGCGACAACCGCTACGAGATCCTGTCGAACGATCAGATCGGCAAGGCTGCGCCGTATCGAAGTCTGGTCGTCGCGTATCGCAACGGCGCGCCCGTCATGCTGCGCGACATCGCGAAGGTCATCGACTCGAACGAAAACATCCGCAACGCCGGGCTTGCGAATGGGCAATCGGCGGTGCTCGTCATCGTGTTCCCCGAGCCCGGCAGCAATATCGTCAACACCGTCGATCAGATCAAATCGCGGCTGCCGATGATCGAGGCCGCGCTGCCGAGCTCGATTCATATCGGCATCAACGTCGACCACTCGCAATCGATCCGGGCGTCGGTGTCAGATACCGAGCGCACGCTGTTCCTTGCCGTGCTGCTGGTGATCGGCGTGGTGTTCGCGTTCCTGCTGTCGCCACGTGCCACGTTGATCCCGGCTGTGGCGTTGCCGCTGGCGATTATTGGCACTTTCGGCCCGATGTGGCTGCTGGGTTACAGCATCGACAACCTGTCGATGATGGCGCTGACCATCGGCACCGGCTTCGTCGTCGACGATGCAGTCGTCGTGCTCGAGAACATCGTGCGCTATCTCGAGGCCGGGCTGTCGCCGAGGGAAGCGGCGTTCAAGGGCAGCGGCGAAGTCGGCTTCACCGTCGTGTCGATGAGCTTGTCGCTGATCGCGGTGTTTCTGCCGATCCTGCTGATGCCGGGCATCGTCGGCCTGCTGTTCCATGAGTTCGCCGTCACGCTGTCGATCGCGATCCTGCTGTCGATGGTGATTTCGCTGACCATCACGCCGACCATGTGCGCGTACGTGTTGAGCCGCGAACAGGCACAGCATTCGGAGTCGCGCATCGCACGCTGGATGACCAGACAACAGGAGCGCATGCACGACTTCTATTCGCGCACGCTCGACGCCGTGCTCGATCACTCGCTGCTCGTCGGCTTGCTGATGATCGGTCTGCTTGTCGCCAATGTGCTGTTGATCCGCTTGCTGCCCGGCACGTTCTTCCCCGAGCAGGACAACGGCACGCTGATCGGACAGATCATTGCCGACCAGAGCATTTCATTCACGGCGATGCAGAAGAAGCTCGCGCAGTTGCAGAGCATCGTCCGCCGCGATCCGGCCGTCGCTGCCGTGGCCGGCTTTACCGGTGGCCGTGCATTGAATACGGCCAATGTGTTCGTTGCCCTCAAGCCGCTGAATGAGCGTCATGCGTCATCGTCCGACGTCGTCGCGCGCCTGCGGCCCAAGCTGGCCGCCGTCGCGGGCGCACAGTTGTTTCTGCAGGCTCAGCAGGACTTGCGGATCGGCGGACGCCAGTCGGCCGCCGAGTATCAGTACACACTGACCTGCGACGACCCGCAGACGCTGTATCTATGGGTGCCGCGCCTCGTCGCCGAACTCGGCAAGCATCGCGATGCGCTCGTCGACGTCAACTCCGATCTGCAGCAGCACGGCCTGCAGACGATGGTCACGTTCAACCGGCAGACCGCCAAGCGTTTCGGCTTCGACCCAAACCAGCTCGACAGCGTGCTGTACGACGCATTCGGGCAGCGCACGGTGTCGACGATCTATAACCCGCTGAACCAGTACTTCGTCGTGATGGAAGTGTCGCCCGAGCATTGGCAGTACCCGCAATCGCTCAACGAGATTTTCGCGAGCACGGCGGCAGGCAATGCAACGGGCACGGCCCAGACGCAGTACACCGGCGGGACCGTGCCGACGGCGACGCGCACACTGGCCACCGGCGCGACGGTCGGCGTGAAGACCACCAGCACGACTTCGGGCAATGCGCTGAATTCGAACGCACAGGCGAACGCGACCACCAACAGCATTGCCAATAGCAAGGGGGGCAGCTCGACCGGCAGCGCAGACAGTACCGCGGCGGAAACCATGGTGCCGTTCCCGATGCTCGCGACTTTTTCGAACAGTCACACGGCCACGCAGGTGAATCACCAGAGCGGACTGGTCGCCGCAACGATCTCGTTCAACCTGCCGGGCAACGGATCGCTGAGCAACGCAGGGGCAGCGATCAATGAGGCCGGCCAGGCGATCGGCATGCCTGCATCGGTGCACGGCGCGTTTGCGGGCGCCGCGCAGGCCTTCGCAAGTTCGATGACGGCGGTGCCCTTGCTGATCCTCGCCGCGCTCGTGGTCGTCTATATCGTGCTTGGCGTGCTGTACGAGAACACGATCCACCCAATCACGATTCTGTCGACGCTGCCTTCGGCCGGTATCGGCGCGACGCTCGCCTTGCTCGTGTTCGGCGTGCCCTTCTCGGTGATTTCGATGATCGGCTTCATTCTGCTGATCGGGATCGTCAAGAAGAACGGGATCATGATGGTCGACGTCGCGATCCAGCTGCAGCGCGACGACAAGCTCGACGCGCGCACCGCGATTCACGAGGCCGCGATCAAGCGTCTGCGGCCGATCATGATGACGACCGCGGCTGCCGTGCTCGGCGCACTCCCGCTCGCGGTCGGCATCGGTCAGGGCGCGTCGCTGCGTCAACCGCTCGGCGTGACCGTCATGGGCGGTTTGTTGATCAGCCAGGTGTTCACGCTGTACACGACACCGGTGATCTATCTGTATCTCGATCGTTTGCGGGCGCGTCTCGCACGATGGTCGTCGCGCCGGGCGTGGAGCCGGGATGCGTCGACAAGGACGGAATCATGAAGACGATGCGTGGGTTGATGGAAGACGGGCGTCGGCATGCCGATGCGTTGGGCGCAGTGGAATGCCCGGCCGAGACTGCTTCGATGGGCGTGTTGCCATCCAGGTCGATGCCGGGCAACGCGGCTGGCCGCCGACCGATTCGCGAAGGGTACGCGCTGAGCGCAATCGGCGTGGCCGCCGTGCTGTGCATCGCCGGCTGCACGGTCGGCCCTGACTATCAGCGCCCCACCGTGTCGGTGCCCGCGACGTACAAGGAACTGCCGGGCTGGACCGCGGCGGCGCCGAATGCCGACGGCCCCAAGGGTGACTGGTGGACCGCGTTCAACGATCCGTTGATCAATGAGCTCGAGCCGCAGGTCAGCGTGTCGAACCAGACCGTCCGCGCGGACTACTACAACTATCAGCAGGCCGTCGCACTGATCCGCGAAGCGCGATCGGGGTTGTTCCCGACCATCGGCGTCACCGGTTCCGCGACGCGCGATCGCTCGCGCAGCTCACTGAGCAACCGGACGTCGATCGTGAACTCCGGCTCGCTCGAGGGCGATATCAGCTGGGCGCCCGACTTCTGGGGACAGGTGCGCCGAACAGTCGAAGAGCGCAAGGCCGAAGCGCAGTCGACCCAGGCGGTGTACGCCAATGCAACGCTGTCCGAGCAGGTTGCGCTTGCGACGGCCGTCATCGATATCCGCATCACCGACGCCAACGTCGATCTGCTCAATCGCACCGTCAAGGCGTGGCAGGACTATCTGCGCGTGATCGCCGACCAGGACCGCGCGGGGACGATCCCGCCGTCCGATCTGATTACCGCGCGCACCCAGCTCGAAAGCGCGCAGGCGAACCTGATTGCGCTCGGCGTGACACGTGCCAAGTACGAACATGCGATCGCCGTGCTCGTCGGGCGCAATCCGGAAACCCTCGACGTGCCGGCGAATGCGACATTGCCTGCGCTACCCGATGTCCCGCCTGCCGTCCCGTCGACACTGCTGCAACGTCGACCCGATATCGCGGCGGCCGAGCGCACGATGGCTGCCCAGAACGCAGCCATCGGCGTCGCCATCTCAGCCTACTACCCGACCATCACGCTCGATGGTGCGATCGGCTTTACGCAGTCGCCGTTGTCGGGGCTGCTGCGGGTCGGAAACTACGTCTGGTCGCTCGGCGCGAGTGCAACGGAAACCGTGTTCGACGGCGGACTGCGCAGTGGTGAGGTCGATGCGGCCAAAGCGGCATATGACTCGGCGGTTGCGAGCTACCGCGGTACCGTGCTCGGCGCATTCCAGAACGTCGAGGACGATCTGGCGAGCCTGCGCATTCTTGCCGATCAGGCGAACGCGGTCGACCAGGCGGTGCAGGACGCCGCGCATGGCACCGAAATCGCGTTCAACGAATATCAGGCCGGCACCGTCGACTACACGACCGTGTCGACTGCGCAGACAACCGAACTCAGCCTGCGCCAGACCGCGCTTAGCGTGCAACAGGAGCGGCTGATCGCCGCGGCATCACTGTTCGGCGATCTCGGTGGAGGGTGGTCGGCGGATCAGCTGGATAGCCCGGCGCCTGATGCGGCAGCGGGAATATCCGCGACCGGCGAAAAGACCGCCTCGTCCAAATAGAGCGTGTCCCGTCACGACCGCGGTGCCATCAAAAACAGCACGTAGTCATGTGCCGGCTGTTCGATGGTCCATGCGCGCTTTCGGATGGCCAGGGGAATCGGTTCCTTACCCGTGATGGAAGCGCTCGCAGACAGGCATGGCTCGTCGCCGGCCCGGCAGACAAACACTGCGCCATGCTTCACGAGATCGGTTGGCGTCAGCCACGGCGTCGTGGAAGGCTTGTCCAGATGCCAGAATCGCGACCGCCCGTTGCCATAGAAGACGATCGACTGTGCCTCGTGCACGGATCCGGAGACGATCGGAATATCGCCTCCGACACGCTGACGCCATAGGTCATGCGCCGCTTGCGCAAGCTCCTGTCGCGGCTCCGCTGCGTCGTCTGTGTGCCGAATCGCGCCGATCAGGCCGATCGATGCGCAGACGGCCAGGACAATCGCCCAATACCCGGCGATCAGGATCGCTGAGCGCCTGGGCGCTACGTCGAAGCCTTCGCCTCGAAGCGCATAAACCCACAACGATGTGATCGCAAACCACTGGGCCATGCCCCAGACGGAGGCCATCTGCGTTCGCGCCGCGATCGCAATAAAGGCAACAACACACATCGGCGCGAAACTCAGCCACCAGAGACCCGGGTTGCGCGAAGGCTTGCCACACGCCGCCAGCATCGACTTCAGCGCTTCGCCCTTGCTCGCGCATACGGACAAGGCGATGAAACCGAGGCTCAGTACGAGATATTCGATCTGCGCGGCCGTATAGACGCCGAGTCTCGCGACGGCCTCGCGCACAGTCCCGCCTGTTCGCTCTCCCGCGTAGCCGAAGGTCATGAAGTCATGATGGACGAGCCAGGCGACGTGCGGCATCAGCACGGCCGCACACGCGGCTAACGCGGCCGCGCTACGCCAGGTGAAGAACCGCTCGCGCCACGCGGGTCGCGCGAGCATGGCCAGACACAGCCCCAGCAACAGGACGATCGAAAAGTATTTCCCCAGCATCGCTGCGCCGGCGGTGACGCCCAAGGCCAACGCAGCGCGCCATGACCCGGTCTGCGCAAAACGGACAAAGCAATAGGCCGTCCATGGCCATACCGACAGCAATACGGCGTTCGCATTGAATTTGATCGCGAGATTCGAATACAGCGGCGAAACCGCCATGGCCAATGCGGCCATCACCGCGAATCGTCTCGACAAGAAACAACTGCCGATCGCCACGATGCCCGACAGGCCGATTGCGATGTTGGTCGCCGACAGCGCGAAATACGCGATATCCGTGCGCGGAAATACGCTGAACCACGCCGCGACAATCCAGGCAAAAAGGGGCGGGTGCTTGGCATATCCGGCCTGCCATTCAATGCCCCAGGCGTAGTTCTCGATCATGTCGCCCTGAAGATCGAGATTGCCGCGCGAAAGCCACGCGGCGATCGTCCAGACGATCGCATGGACAGCAATGAGTCCGATCCATTCGAACCGGTCCTCCCGTTCCGAACCGAACGCCCAGACGGCGCTCGCGATATAGGTCAACGGCATCACGCAGGCCGTGGCAGCACACTGCGCGGCGAACCACGGCATGTTCATGCGCTCGACGAGCAGCGCCATCAACGCTCCGTTTAGCACGACGCCCAGCAAGGCGACGCTGAAGAATCGCGGTGCGGTCAGCCAGTGCACAATCCGTGTTCGAAATACGTAGCGGCAATTGAGGCCGTAGTTGACGATCGCCCCTGCCGTGGTGCCCAGGCATGCGGCGGGGACAATGCCGAAGAGCCCCGCTTCGACCAGCACGGCGACCACGACGTATTGAATCGCTGTCCCCGATGCGCCGACGCCGGCGTAGCCGACGAATCGTTGAATATCGGCGCGCGTCATGCCGATCGCGCTCCGTAGACTTTGCGCACGATATAGATCGGCCGGCGCTTTGCCTCGGTATAGATGCGGCCGACATATTCGCCGATCACACCGATACCCACGAGCTGCAAGCCACCGAGAAACAGCACGGCGGTGATGATCGACGCGTATCCCGGCACGTCGACGCCCTGGATCAGCGTGCGCAGCAGGAAATATCCCGACAGAACCAGAGCGCTGCATGCGGCGATGCCGCCGGCATAGGTCCAGACGCGCAAGGGCAACGTGCCGAAGCTCGTCAGCCCTTCGAGCGCGAAGTTCCAGAGCCGCCAGCACGAGAACTTCGATCGACCTCCGACACGCGCGCAACGCACGTATTCGACGTACGTCGTTCGAAAGCCGACCCATGCAAAGAGCCCTTTCATGAAACGCCGGTTCTCGGGCAACTCCCTGAGCGCATCGACAACCTGTCGTGACATCAGGCGAAAGTCGCCCGCGTTGTCAGGAATCGGGGTATCGGAAATCGCGTTGTAGCAACGATAGAACAGCGTCGCTGTACAGCGCTTGAGCCATGTGTCGGCGTCGCGTCTCGCCCGGATGGCCAGCACGACGTCGAAGCCCTCGAGCCAGCGTTGCACGAGACAGGGGATGACGTCGGGCGGATCCTGAAGGTCGGCGTCGAACGGTATGACGGCATCGCCGCGCGCTTCGTCGATTCCCGCGGTCAGCGCGGCTTCCTTGCCGAAATTGCGCGACAGATCGACGACGCGGACATGCCGGTCGGCGACGGACCACGCGACGAGCTTGTCGAGCGTGTCGTCGGTGCTGCCGTCGTTCACGCAGACGATCTCGTAGTCGAGCGCATGCAGACCCCGAAGGATCGGTGTGATGGCGCCGAAAAACGCGTCAACGTTGTCGGTTTCGTTGTGAAGAGGAACGACCAGTGAGACAAGCCGCCGCCGTCCAGGCGTGGGCGCCACATCCCAATCGCGCTCGCGGAGGGGTTTGTCACGGGGCTCGCGGCGGGGGCCGCGGCGCGGGTCGTGGCTTAGGTCGTGGCTTAGGTCGTGACTTAGGTCGTGGCGTTGCTTGCCTACCGCGTCCTGGCGCTGCTCGCCCCCTGGCTCGCGGCGCATTGCCTGGCGCGGCTTGCCGTAGAGACCCCGTGCCCGGCTCTGCGACCGGCCATCATGCTTCGATCGTGACATCTCAAATTCATGCTGTCTTACACGCTCGAATGTAGCCGAGCGAAGCGCCCGCAAGATAGGCCGACAAACAACGTGTCGCACATATGCTGAGTGATCGATTTATGAATGCGCGACGTCACGGATTCGCGCAGTTGGCGGCAATACACCCGTGTCCGCGCGGCCCCGGCACCATCCGTTCGCGTCGTGCCACCGAGTCGCCGGGATCTTTCCCGGATACCGGTTCGCGCCTTTCGCGCATTTCCGGGTCGTTCCGCGCAGCGGGCGGCCAATTCGCCGCCCAAAACCCGCTTTCGCGCTCTCGGCTACAATAGCGGGTTAGTCGTTTGCCGCCCGCCTCACAGGTTCACTGTCTGTTTCAACGTTCCGGCGACGACGCATTTGTCATCGGGAGTTCGTAGTGCAATCGACCACGCCAGAGGGCGCGCGCCGCGGCGCGCTCGTGCTGTTTTCGGGCGGCCAGGATTCGGCCACGTGCCTCGCCTGGGCGCTTGACCGCTTCGACCATGTCGAAACCCTCGGTTTCGACTACGGCCAGCGTCACCGCATCGAGCTCGACTGCCGCGTGCAGTTCCGCGAACGCATCGCCGACGTCATGCCTGCCGCGCGCTCGCGCCTCGGCGAAGATCATCTGATCGACCTGTCCGTGCTCGGCGCCATCAGCGACACCGCGATGACGCGCGAAATCGAGATCGTCACGAACGCGTCAGGTTTGCCGAATACGTTTGTGCCGGGGCGCAATCTGATGTTCATGACGATCGCGGGCGCCATCGCGTATCGGCGTGGCCTGCGCGTGCTGGTCGGCGGCATGTGCGAAACCGACTTCTCCGGCTATCCGGACTGCCGCGACGACACGCTCAAGGCGCTTCAGGTGGCGTTGAACCTCGGCATGGACAGCCGGTTTGTGCTCGAAACGCCGTTGATGTGGCTCGACAAAGCCGATACGTGGCGCCTCGCCCATACGCTGGCGGGCGATCCGCTGGTCGACCTGATCCGCATGGATACGCATACGTGCTATCTCGGCGAACGCGGCCTGCTCCACGACTGGGGCTATGGCTGCGGCGAATGCCCCGCGTGCAAGCTGCGCAAGCGCGGGTACGAGGCGTATCTGGCCAACGAACCGGTCGGCGCCGATCCGACGCGCTGAGCGCGATTTATCCGCTTCCGGTACATATAGGACGCGACGGTGGTGAAACGGGCATCCGGCCCGACGTCGGGGCGAGCGCCCCCCATGCTCCGGGGCTGATCCGGGGCAATTTGAAGCTGTGACCATGACTTACGCTGTAAAGGAAATCTTCTACACACTGCAAGGCGAAGGCGCGAATGCCGGTCGCCCGGCGGTGTTTTGCCGGTTCGCCGGCTGCAATCTGTGGACGGGCCGCGAGCAGGATCGCGCCGAAGCCGTGTGCCAGTTCTGCGATACCGACTTTGTCGGCACGGATGGCGAGAACGGTGCCAAGTTCACCACAGCGGACGCGCTGGCCGCGAAGGTCGCCTCGCTGTGGCCGGAAGGCGAAGCGCATCGGTTCGTCGTATGCACGGGCGGCGAGCCGCTGCTGCAGATCGACGCGCCGCTGATCGACGCGTTTCACGCGCAGGGCTTCACGATCGCGATCGAAACGAACGGCACGCTGCCGGTGCCCGAGGGGATCGACTGGGTCTGCGTGAGCCCGAAGGCCGACGCGGAACTGGTGGTGACGAAGGGCGACGAACTGAAGGTCGTCGTGCCGCAGGAGCGCCAGAAGCTGTCGGACTACGAGCAACTCGATTTCACGCACTTCATGGTTCAGCCGATGGACAACGCATCGCGTTCGATCAACACGCGGCTGGCAATCGACTGGTGCAAGCGGCATCCGCGCTGGCGCCTGTCGATGCAAACCCACAAATACCTGAACATTCCCTGAGTCACATTCCCTGAGTCGCCGCCGTGCTGTCGATTACCCGAAAACTTGAATTCGATGCGGGCCACCGCATCCCCGATCACCGCAGCCAGTGTCGCAATCTTCACGGCCATCGCTACGTGCTCGAGATCACGCTCGAAGGTGAGCTCGTCGACGTCGAAGGCGCACCGGATCGCGGCATGGTCATGGATTTCGCCGACGTGAAGGCGCTGGCGAACGAACACCTCGTAAACGTCTGGGACCATGCGTTCCTGGTATTCGAGGGCGACAAACAGGTGCGGGACTTCCTGGACTCGATGCCCGGTCACAAGACCGTCGTGCTCGACCGGATTCCGACCGTTGAAAATCTTGCCTTGATCGCGTTCGGCATTTTGTCGAAGGTCTACGACCAGCATTACGGCGTCGACCTGCGCCTGAAGCGCGTGCGCCTGTACGAAACGCCGAACTGCTGGGCGGACGCGGAACGGCAGTAAGGTTTCGTCCCCCTCATCCGACTCAGTACCGCTGCTCGGCATAGCCTATGCAGCGGTATTTTTTTGCCCCGTCGCCTGGCCTGACCGACGCCGTCGCGCGTCGGTACAGCGCTGAAAACGCCCTTAATTTGCCGCAGTATGATGCGAGAAGGCGCCGTCCTTCAGGGAGCATACGATGTACACGCAAGACCTCGATTCCGCGCTTCCGCGCATCAAGGCGCACACCCGCGCGGCGGTCCATGCACGACGCGCCTCGTCCACGCTGCTCGGGCTGATCCTCGGCGCGAGCACGATCGCACTGGCCACGATGGCGCCTGTCGTCCACGCAGCCGACTCAACGGGGTCGGCGGTGGCCGGCTCGGCTCCCGCTCAAAGCGCGGCGCCGCATGCAAGCAAGCCTTCGCATGGGAAGCCGAAGCCCCCCGCGCAAAAGGAAACGCAGACGGCCATCGATGACTACCAGGCCGGCAACTATCCGGCCGCGCTCGGCGAATTCAAGGACGCCGCGGAAAAGGGCAATCGCCTCGCCGAGTTCAACTACGCGATGATGCAGCTCAACGGTGAGGGCACGCCCGTCAACGTTCCTGAGGCCGAGCGCTGGCTCAAGAAGGCGGCCGAGGCCGACATGTCGCACGCCCAATACGCGTACGGCCGCCTGTTCGATGACGGCGTGCTCGAGCGACTCGATCCGGGCGAAGCGCACATCTGGTACTTGAAGGCAGCCCAACAAGGCCACGTGCAGGCGCAGGTCGCGCTCGCGACGCAGTTCATGGACGGGCGCGGTACGAAGCAGGATTTCGCCGAGGCCTTCGTCTGGTATCAGAAGGCTGCCAAGGCGGGAGACATGGCGTCGCAATACATCGTCGCGACGTACTACGAGCGCGGCGGCGACGGCGTCACGCCGAATCTCGAGACCGCGCGCCAGTGGTACGCAAAGGCCGCGGCGCAAGGCGACCCGGCGGCGTTGATCAGCTACCGGGCGCTAACGACCAAGCTGCATCCGGACGACCCCGATGCGGACAAGCCGGAGAGCAATTAAGGCTGGTATATCCCTCGCCGCCAAAAGCAAAGGCCCGCATCGAGTCCATTCCGATGCGGGCCTTTTCCTTCGTCCGATTCCGGCATTCAGGGCCGCGACGGCCCTTTCGGTCGAAACCTCATAGCGTGTCTTCAATACGAAGGGAAGTCGTTCGGCTTTCGCTAACTCTGCATCAACCGCTTCTGCTTGCCCACGCTCATGATGATCCCGACGCCGAGGCCGAGGGTCACGAGCGCTGTGCCTCCGTAGCTCATGAACGGCAGCGGCACGCCGACCACGGGCAGGATTCCGCTGACCATGCCGACGTTGACGAACGCATAGGTGAAGAAGCTCATCGCGAGCGCGCCGGCCAGTAATCGGGCGAACAGGGTCGCCCCGTTCGCAGCCACATAGAGGCCTCGCGCGATCAGACATAAGTAGAGGAAGAGCAAGGTCAGCCCTCCCACGAGCCCGAACTCCTCCGAGAACACTGCGAAGATAAAGTCGGTGTGCTTTTCCGGAATGAATTCGAGGTGGGCCTGGGTGCCCTTGAGCCAGCCCTTGCCGAACACACCGCCCGAGCCGATCGCGATCACGGCCTGAATCGTGTGGAAGCCCTGTCCGAGCGGGTCGGATTGCGGGTCGAGCAGGATGCAGATCCGGTGCTTCTGGTAGTCGTGCATCATCGGCCACTTGACCTCGGGCTGACAGATCTTGTTCTCTGTCGCGACGATGGTCCCTGCGCCGATCACGATGGCGAGCAGGATCGGCAGAATCAGCTTGAAGCTCAGCCCCGCAAAATAGATCACGAACAGACCCGATGCGAGCACCAGCACGGCGGTGCCGAGATCGGGCTGCTTCGCGATCAGGCCGACGGGAATTGCCAGCAGAATCAGGCCGACAACATAGTCGAACCACTTCACGACGCCTTCGCGCTTCTGGTAGTACCACGCGAGCATCAGCGGCATGGCGATCTTCATCACTTCGGACGGCTGGATCACCACGCCGACATTGATCCAGCGCTTGGCCCCCTTGCGCGTAAGGCCGAACAGCGCAACGCCCACGAGCAGGCCGATGCCGATCGTATAAAGCGGCACCGCGAGCCGCATCAGCGTCTGCGTCGGGATATTGGCGATCGCCCACATCAACGCAAACGTCAGCAGGATATTGCGGACCTGGTCTTCGACACGGCCCGGCATATCGATACTCGCGCTGTACAGCGTGACGATCCCCACGCCGAGCAACAGGAACATGAACAGCGCCAGGGGTTTATCGAAACCGATAAACAGGCGCTTGATATACGTGAGGACGGCTCGCGAATCGAGTTGCATGAGGAACCTCGTCAGTCGTCGCCGTTGGGGCTCGCGTGAGACGCGGGTGTATTGCCGCCCGTGTCCACGTCGTTCAGGTTGACGCTATGGTCGTCGGCCGGCACATCGGCGTCGGCCGGCGAAACCGACACGCGAGGTGCAGGCGCGAGCGGCGCGCCCAGATCGGCCGGCGTCGTCGGCGCGTTCGGCAGCGGCTTGCTTGAGCCCTTGCCGCCGCGCGCGGCTTGGCCTGCGGCGCTGCCGCTTGCGCCGCTGGCCGGCGACGCGGCGCCCGGTGCCGATGCGGCGCCGGCTGCGCTGGCGCCCGATGCCGCTTGCGCGGGGCCGACCGCCGACGAGGCGATCGCTGCCGCGGTCGCGGAGCTTCCGCCCGGCAACGCTGCGGCGACCGATGCGGGCAACGCGGCTTGCAGCGGGCTTTGCGGTCCGCCGCCGATAATCGCCGACTGGTCGACTTCACCGCTGCCGCCGTTCGAATCAGCGACCGCGTCGGCCACGGCGGCAGCCAGCACGCCCGGCTTGAAGCGCTCGATCATCCAGTAGTCGAGCACCTTGCGTGCGATCGGCGCCGCGGCTTCGGCACCCCAGCCGCCGTTTTCGACGATCAGCGCAATCGCAATCTGCGGCTTTTCGACCGGCGCGAACGCGGTGAACAGCGCATGGTCGCGGCGGTTTTCGGCGATCGCACTCGCGTGATATTTCTCGCCGCCCAGCGAGTAGACCTGCGCGGTACCGGTCTTGCCCGCGACTTCATACTGCACGCCGCGGAACGGCTGCGCGGCCGTCCCGTTCAGAATCACGTTCTGCATCGCGTGCTTGATGAAGTCGATATCCTGCTGGCGCACGTCGATCTTCGCGGTCGGCTCGGAATCGACCTTCGTGATCTGGTGCGTGATCGGGTTTTCAATCTCGCTGACCAGGTGGGGCGTCATCACGATGCCGTCGTTCGCGAGCGTCGCGACGGCATGGGAAAGCTGCAGCATCGTGTACGAGTTATAACCCTGGCCAATACCGAGGCTGATCGTTTCGCCTTCGTACCACTTCTGCATTTCAGGCCGGCGGTACGCGTGACGCTTCCAGTCGGTCGACGGCAGGATGCCCTTCGCTTCGCCTTCGATATCGACGCCGGTCAACTGACCGAAGCCGAACGGCTTCATGAAGTTGGCGATATTGTTGACGCCCAGGTCATGCGCGAGCATGTAGAAGTAGTCGTCGTTCGACACCGTGATCGCACGGTTCATGTCGATCCAGCCCTGGCCGGTGCGCACGTCGTTGTGGAACACGTGGCCGGCGAAGGTGTACGAGCCCGTATCCTGGAAGCCCCATTCGGGCGTGCGCTTGTGCAGCGTCAGTGCGGCCAGTGCCATAAACGGCTTGTACGTCGAACCTGGCGGATACGTACCGCGCAACGGGCGGTTCAGCAGCGGCTTGTCCGGCGAGGTGTTGAGGTCGTCCCAGGTCTGCTGGTCGACGCCGTCGACAAAGATATTCGGATCGAAGCTCGGCGCCGACACGAAGGCCAGCACCTCGCCTGTCGAGGGAACGATGGCGACCAGCGCGCCCTTGCGGTCACCGAACGCGCGCTCGGCGGTTTCCTGCAGGCCGACATCCAGCGACAAGTGAAGGTTGTTGCCCGGCGTCGCCTGCGTGCTCGACAGCGTCCGAACCGGGCGGCCGCCCGCCGTGACTTCGACTTCTTCGGAGCCTGTCAGCCCATGCAGTTCCGTCTCGTAGCTCTGCTCGATGCCGATCTTGCCGATGTAGTCGGTGCCCTTGTAGTTGTTGGCGTCGAGGCGCGGATCGTAGTGATCGGAGTCGTTGTCGTTTTGTTCGCTTGCGGCGTCGATCTTCTCGCGATCCCGCTGCGAGATCCGGCCGATATAGCCGATCGCATGCGCGAAGGTTGTGCCGAGCGGATAGCTGCGGAACAGGCGCGCACGGACGTCGACACCCGGGAAACGATAGCGCTGCGCCGTAAAGCGCGCGACTTCATCGTCGGTCAGTCGTGAGCGGATCGGCAGGCTTTCGAAATGCTTCGAGTCCTCGAGCAGCTTCTTGAAGCGCCGACGGTCGCGATCCTCGATCGGAATCACCTGGCCCAGTTCGTTGATGACCTGGTCGAGCGGCTCTCCGAGCTTCGATAGCGTGATTTCGAGCGTGTACGCCGAATAGTTGCGTGCGAGGACCACGCCATTGCGATCGGTAATCACGCCCCGGTTCGGCAGGATCGGCGCGACCGAGATCCGGTTCTCGTCGGCTTCGAGCGAGTATTCCTTGTACTTCCAGACTTGCAGATAAACGAAGCGGAAGCCGATCAGCCCGAAGCACAGCAGTACAAACAGGGCAGCACCTGCCACGCGCAAGCGAAAGCGCGAGAGTTGCTGTTCGGTGTTCTTGAATTCGGTCATGCTCGGCGGGCCGATCAGATCGGCCGCGTATCGTCAGGGTCGGCCGCGCGCTTCTGCGGCGCAAGCAGCAGCAGGCTCGCAACAGGCCACAGGATCGCTTCCACGAAGCCGTCGACGAGATAGCCCCACCCCGGGAATGCCGCGCCGGCGAGCAGGCGGATCACGAAGGGCACGAGCTGGGCGAGCACGAGCAAGGGCATGACATGCAGCGCCTGAACAGGCAGCGAGAACCACAGCACGCGCCGGTGCAGCGAAATCGCGCCATACGAAAGCAGCGTGTAGGCCAGCGCATGTTCACCGAACAGGCTCGCGTCGTGGACGTCCATCAGGATGCCCAGCACGAACGCGATACCCATGCCGACCTTGCGCGGCTGATGAATATTCCAGAACAGCAGCACGAGCGCGACGAAGTCGGGAATACCGACGGTGCGCCCCCATGGCAGGAAATTCAACACGAACGCGGCGGCGATGCTGAACGCAATAAACGACGGGTTGACCGGCAGCAGGATGTATTGCGGGCGGCTCATTCGTCGATCCCTCCGCGCGCGGGCACGCGCGGTGCGTTGTCGGCCGGCGCGGACGACGCGCCGCGAGCCTTGGCCGGTGTCTTTGACTTGGCGCCCGCTTCGGCCGGTTCCGGCGTCGCGGTAGCCGCGGACGGCGTTGCACCGCTGCCGCTGGCCACCGCAGGCGCCGACGCGCCTGTTGCAGCAGACGATGCCGCCGCGGCCTTCGCTGCCGACTTCTCGGCTTGAGCGGCCTTCGCCGACGACGCGGCCGATGCTTCCGCCGCGGCCTCAGCCTGCCCCGATGCATGGCCCTTCACATGGCCGCGTGCCTCGTTTTCAAACGTCACCGTGCCGGCCACCGCTTGAGGGGTCGCCGCTTCGCTGGCCGGCGTTGCCGTCGCTGCCGCAGCGGACGCGGCGCCCGAGGCCTCGCTCGCGCCACTGGCGCCGGCGGCCTTGGCGTTCTTGGCCTTCGCCTTCGCGTCCTTGGCGTCCTTGGCCTTGCCCGACGTCCCGTTCATCTGCTCGGCGACCGCGCTATCGGGCGGCGGCGGCAGCAGCACGTTGTCGTAATGCAGCACGAGTACCTGGCGTTCACCGTGAATCGGCGACACCGGCTCGCACAGCACGCGCGTGAATGCAGTATCGGTCTTGCGGTCGACGCGCACGACACGCGCGACGGGCAGGCCCGCGGGGAACACGCCGTCGAGACCGCTCGTGACAAGCTGGTCGCCAACCTTGACGTCGGCCGAGATCGGCACGAAGCGCAGATCAAGTCCATCGCCGCCCGGCGTACCGTAGATCACGCTGCGGATACCGGTGCGCACGAGTTGCACGGGCAGCGCCTGATCTTTATCAGTGAGCAGCGTCACCTCAGCCTGCAGCGGGTACACACGTGTGACCTGGCCGATCACGCCGTTCTCGTTGACGACCGGCGCCCCCGGCTGGATGCCTGCGGTCGAGCCGTGATCGATGATGACCTTCTGGGTGAACGGGTCGCGCGTGTCGTAGGCGATCTCGGCGGGCACGTTCTGGATGGCGGAGCGCTTCGTCAGTTCGAGCAGCGCGCGGAGATGCGCGTTCTCGGCCTCGAGCTGCTGGGCCTGGCTTGCATGCACACCAAGCTGCAGGTTGCGGGCCTTGAGTTCGGTGTTCTGGCGGTGCAGGGCGGTACCGGTCACAAAGAAGTCGGCGATGGCCAAGCCCATGTCGCGCGGCACGAGCGCGGCGCGCTGCAGCGGATAAAGGCCCGTGCCGATGACTTCACGGATGGCCTCGAGCGTGCGAAAACGCGCGTCGGAGATCAGCAGGCCCAGCGCAAGCGCGACAAAGAAAATCAGGCGCGCGAGCGCCGACGGGCCCTGCTTGAAAAGTGGCGGCGGACTGTATTCCATAAGCGTCGGCGCCGGTCAGGGTGACGGATAGCGTAGGCAGGTCGAATGTGCGTGCAACGTCGGGAAGCCGCGGTGGGCCGTCGCCTGCGTGCGCGGGCTGCGCGAGCCCGAGGGCCTTGCAGCGTGCGCCGTCGCGGCGGCGGGCCGGCGGCCGGCCCGGACTAGCGTTGCGGCGTCATTCGTACGAGAAGATGCTGCCCAGCTTGTCCATCCGCTCGAGCGCCATGCCGGAACCGCGCACGACGCACGTGAGCGGGTCTTCGGCGACGAGCACCGGCAGGCCGGTCTCTTCGGCGAGCAGGCGATCGAGATCGCGCAACAGCGCGCCGCCGCCTGTCAACATCATCCCCCGTTCCGCAATGTCCGCACCGAGTTCGGGCGGTGTCTGTTCGAGCGCGATCTTGACCGACGACACGATCTGGTTGAGCGGGTCGGTCAGCGCTTCTAGGATTTCGTTACTCGAGATCGTGAAGCTGCGCGGAATCCCTTCAGAGAGATTACGGCCCTTCACTTCCATTTCCTTCACTTCGGAGCCCGGGAACGCCGAACCGATCTCTTTCTTGATCGCTTCAGCCGTTTGCTCACCGATGAGCATGCCGTAGTTGCGGCGGATGTAGTTGACGATGGCTTCGTCGAACTTGTCGCCGCCGACGCGGACCGAACCCTTGTAGACGATGCCGCCGAGCGAGATCACGCCGACTTCGGTCGTGCCGCCGCCGATATCGACGACCATCGAGCCCGTGGCTTCCGACACCGGCAGCCCCGCGCCAATCGCGGCGGCCATCGGTTCTTCAATCAGGTAGACCTGCGAGGCGCCGGCGCCATGCGCGGCTTCCTTGATCGCGCGGCGCTCGACCTGGGTCGAGCCGCACGGCACGCAGATGATGATGCGCGGCGACGGCGAGAACATCCGCGACTCGTGCGCCATCTTGATGAACTGCTTGATCATCTGCTCGGTCACGGTGAAGTCGGCGATCACGCCGTCCTTCATCGGGCGAATGGCTTCGATATTGCCAGGCACCTTGCCGAGCATCTGCTTGGCTTCCTTGCCGACCGCCTGAATCGTCTTCTTTCCGTTGGGACCGCCTTCCTGGCGGATCGAAACCACCGAGGGCTCGTCGAGCACGATGCCCTTGCCGCGCATATAGATCAGCGTGTTTGCCGTGCCGAGGTCAATCGCCAGGTCGTTGGAGAAGTAACTGCGCAGAAAACCGAACATTCAAAATCCTGTGTCGCTTCGCATCGGACACCCTGGGCGCCGACAGCGGAAAAAAATAACAGCTTCGGGGGACCGCGGCCGCCCTCAAGCGGGTGCTGCGCGAACTCGAAGCTGCCGATGACTTGACCGGCCGTCCTGCTTCCTGCCTGTTTCGCCTGGGCTGCTCCGGGCAGCCGACACATCACCGAATCGGTCTTCTGCGAGACGCTGGACCGGGTCAGGATCCATACGATTCATTCGGTCATTGATCGTTCACGCAACTTCGGCGTGACGTCAGGCGAGGGCAAGCTCGACCGGATTTGGGTTTAGGGCGTAATCATACCTTATAATTTTGGCTATTTTGAAGGGAAATAGCGACGCTTTGCCTTGTTCTTGCTCGTGTTTTCCCGCCCCCGACCCTGCGCCGCCGTCGCGTTTCATTACGCGGCAATGGTGGCCGTCCGATCCATTTTTTCCGGTGACCGCATGTCTCTCACTTTGACCGACGTCAAACGGATCGCGCATTTGGCGCGCCTCGAGCTCGCCGACGACGCGGCCGAACGCACGCAAACGCAGCTGAACCACTTCTTTTCGCTCGTCGAGCAGATGCAGGCCGTGGATACGACGGGAATCGAGCCCCTGGCCCACCCGATCGAACAGATCCAGCCCGTGTCGCTGCGCCTGCGCGAGGACGCGGCCACCGCCGAGATCAATCGCGAGGCCAATCAGGCCCCGGCGCCGGCCGTGCAGGACGGGCTGTACCTCGTGCCCAAGGTCATCGAATAAAACAAGGGCCGGAACGGCTAACTGGATCCAGATCATGGTTGAAAAGAGTCTTACCGAACTGCGCGCCGCACTCGACGCGCGCGAGGTGTCCGCGGTCGAACTCGCGCAGGAATCGCTCGCGGCCATCGAAGCTGCGCGCGAACTCAATGCGTTTATTGACGTGAACCCCGAGCCGACGCTGGCTGCAGCCAAGGCGGCCGACGCGCGCATCGCGCGCGGCGAGTCGGGCCCGCTCGTCGGCCTGCCCATTGCGCACAAGGACGTGTTCGTCACGCGCGACTGGGCGTCGACCGCCGGCTCGAAGATGCTCGACGGCTACCGCAGCCCATTCGACGCCACCGTCGTCGAACGTCTGGCCAACGCCGGCATGGTCTGCGTCGGCAAGACCAATATGGACGAGTTCGCGATGGGCTCGTCGAACGAGAACTCGCATTTCGGCCCCGTGCAGAACCCGTGGGACCGCCGGGCGGTGCCGGGCGGCTCGTCGGGCGGCGCTGCGGCAGCGGTGGCCGCACGTATCGTGCCGGCCGCCACGGGCACGGACACCGGCGGCTCGATCCGTCAGCCGGCCTCGTTCACGGGCGTGACCGGTATCAAGCCGACGTACGGCCGCGTATCGCGCTACGGCATGATCGCGTTCGCCTCGTCGCTCGACCAGGGCGGCCCGTTCGCACAATCGGCGCAAGATTGCGCGTTGCTGCTCAACGGCATGGCCGGTTTCGACCCGCGCGACTCGACGAGCCTCGAGCACCCGGACGAAGACTTCACGCGCGCGATCGGCAAGGGCTGGAACGGCAGCACGAACGCCGCGAAGCCGCTCGAAGGCCTGCGCATCGGCCTGCCGAACGAATACTTCGGCGACGGCCTGGCTGCCGATGTCCGTGAAGCGATCGACACCGCGCTCAGGCAATACGAGGCGCTCGGCGCCGTGCGCGTGCCCGTCTCGCTGCCGAAGACTGAACTCTCGATCCCGGTCTACTACGTGATCGCACCGGCTGAAGCGTCATCGAACCTGTCGCGGTTCGACGGCGTGCGTTTCGGCCATCGTGCGGCGCAGTACACCGATCTGCTCGACATGTACAAGAAGTCGCGCAGCGAAGGCTTTGGCGAAGAGGTCAAGCGCCGGATCCTGGTTGGCGCGTACGTGCTGTCGCACGGCTACTACGATGCGTACTACCTGCAGGCACAGAAGATCCGCCGCATCATCGCAAACGACTTCCAGCAGGCGTTCAAGCAATGCGACGTGATCATGGGCCCGGTCGCACCGACCGTTGCCTGGGACCTCGGCGCAAAGGGCGACGACCCGGTCGCGATGTATCTCGCGGATATCTACACGCTGTCGATCAGCCTTGCCGGCCTGCCGGGCATGAGCGTGCCGTGCGGTTTCGGTGCGAACGGACGCCCCGTCGGTCTGCAGATCGTGGGTAACTACTTTGACGAAAGCCGGATGCTGCAGGTCGCGGACGCGTTCCAGCGCACGACCGACTGGCACTTGCGGGCGCCCGCGCTCGCCGCGGCAGGAGCATGACTATGCAATGGGAAGTGGTGATCGGCCTCGAGACGCACGCACAGCTCTCGACGGTCTCGAAGATTTTCTCGGCCGCACCGACGCAGTTCGGCGCGGATGCGAACACGCAGGCATCGGTGGTCGACCTCGCGCTGCCGGGCACGCTGCCGGTCATGAACCGCGGCGCGGTCGAACGCGCGATCCGGTTCGGCCTGGCCATCGGCGCGACGATCGCGCCGCGCTCGATCTTCGCGCGCAAGAATTACTTTTATCCCGATCTGCCCAAGGGCTATCAGATCAGCCAATACGAGATCCCGGTCGTGCAAGGCGGCACGCTGACGATCCAGGTCGAAGCGAATGCAAAGACTGGCAAGCCCGCGTATGAAAAGGTTGTCGAGCTCACGCGTGCTCACCTCGAGGAAGATGCGGGCAAGTCGCTGCATGAAGACTTCGAAGGCATGACGGGCATCGACTTGAATCGTGCCGGTACGCCGCTGCTCGAAATCGTGACCGAGCCGGTCATGCGCAGCGCGTCCGAAGCAGTGGCCTACGCGAAGGCGCTGCATTCGCTCGTCACGTGGCTCGGCATCTGCGACGGCAATATGCAGGAAGGCTCGTTCCGCTGCGACGCGAACGTCTCCGTGCGGCCGGTCGGTCAGGAGAAGTTCGGCACACGCGCCGAGATCAAGAACCTGAACTCGTTCCGTTTCCTCGAAGAGGCGATCAACTACGAAGTGCGCCGTCAGATCGAGCTGATCGAAGATGGCGGCACCGTCGTGCAGGAGACGCGCCTGTACGATCCGGATCGTCGCGAAACCCGCTCGATGCGCAGCAAGGAAGACGCGCACGACTACCGCTATTTCCCCGATCCGGATCTGATGCCGCTTGCCATCGATGCGGCATGGATCGAACGCGTGCGCGGCGAGTTGCCCGAACTGCCGGAAGCGATGCAGAAGCGCTTCTCCGAACAGTATGGCCTCGCGGCCTATGACGCAGGCGTGATCACCGCGACCAAGGCAGGTGCGTCGTATTTCGAGGCTGTCGTCGCGAAAGCGGGCGTCGCGCATGCGAAGACCGCGGCGAACTGGATCATGGGCGAGCTGGCCTCGCAGCTGAACAAGGACGGTCTCGAGATCGAAGCCAGCCCCGTCAGCGCGGCTCAGCTCGCGGGCGTGATCGCGCGGATCGCCGACGGAACGATCTCGAACAAGATCGCCAAGGAAGTCTTCCAGGCGATCTGGGACGAGCGTGCGACCGACGAAGGCGCCGCCGACCGGATCATTGAAGCAAAGGGTCTGCGCCAGATTTCCGATTCGGGCGAACTCGACAAGATCATCGACGAGGTCCTCGCGGCCAACCCGAAGTCGGTCGAGGAATTCCGCTCGGGCAAGGAAAAGGCGTTCAATGCGCTCGTCGGCCAGGCCATGAAGGCGACCAAGGGCAAGGCCAATCCGGCGCAGGTCAACGAGCTGCTCAAGAAGAAGCTCGAAGGCTGATTGCGGTCTGTACCACGCAACGGTACAGATTCCGGGTCCGTGCACGGTGTCGTTCGTGACTGTGCGCGGGCCGGGGCGTCGATTGGCCCGCTTCAAACAGCCCGCTTCAAACAGCCCGCTTCCAACGGGGCGGCCCAATGAGGCGCCACAGCGGGCCAGCCCCTTTCGTCAGCCTTTCGGCGCCGGTATCACGCTCGGGCCGGGACCGGCTTATGCTTGACCCTGATGTCTCGTGCACACAGCCACGATCCACTTGATCAAGGAGGGTCCATGTCGAAGGCCAAGATCGACGATTTCCGCGTACCGTACTTCAAGGACAAAAAAGACTCGAACGGCAAGAACGGCGACTTTGCGCTCGCCAAGTACGATTGCGGCGCGAAGCCGTTTTCCGCGGGCGACAAGGCGGCAGACCGGCAGCAGCTCGCCGACCTGGGTAACGAACTCGACGCGCTGCAGGACCGCATGCACTCGCAGACCCGCGAGCGTGTGCTGCTTGTGCTGCAGGGCATGGACACGAGCGGCAAGGACGGCACGATCCGCGCGGTATTCCATGATGTCGACCCGCTGGGCCTGCGCATCGCAGCCTTCCGTGCGCCGACGATCGATGAAGCTGCGCACGACTTCCTGTGGCGTGTACATCGCTATACGCCGGCCGGCGGCGAGCTTGCCGTCTTCAATCGCAGCCACTACGAAGACGTGCTCGTGCCGCGCGTGATGGGTTCGCTCGACAAAGACGCCTGCGAGCGGCGATACGCACACATCCGTCATTTCGAGTCGCTGCTTGCGGACTCGAATACGACGATCATCAAGTGCTTCCTGCACATCTCGAAGGAAACGCAGCGCGAACGCCTGCAGGCGCGCGTCGACGATCCGACCAAGCACTGGAAATTCGATCCGAGCGATATCGAGGCCCGCAAGTACTGGGACGACTATCAGGCGGCGTACGAAGACGCGATCGCCGCGACATCGACACCCGAAGCGCCTTGGTACATCGTGCCCGCCGACTCGAAAACGCACCGCAACGTGATGGTCGCCACGATCCTCGCCGAGACGATGCGCAAGCTCAAGCTCGAGTACCCGCCGGGGAAACAAGACCTGACGGGCGTGGTCGTCAAATAGCCCTTTTGCCTTTCGATCAGTTCGAGCGTGCAGCGCCGCGCTTCGCTACACTCTCGGCACTGATCGAACGACAAGGACTCACCGATGTTGAAAATCGTCGCGGCCAACCTGAACGGCATCCGTTCGGCCGCCAAAAAGGGCTTTTTCGACTGGTTCGGCACGCATTCGGCCGATTTCGTCTGCGTGCAGGAACTCAAGGCGCAGCAAGACGACATGACGCCCGAGTTTCTGGCGCCGCATGGCTATCGCGGTTATTTCCAGCACGCAGTCAAAAAGGGCTATAGCGGCGCGGGACTCTACACCCGCCACGAGCCCGACGACTTCATCATCGGCTTCGGCAGCGAGGAATTCGACCCTGAAGGCCGCTATGTCGAAGTGCGATACGGCAAGCTGTCGGTCGTGTCCGTCTATGTGCCTTCGGGTTCGAGCTCCGAAGACCGTCAGGCCGCGAAATTCCGCTTTCTCGATGAATTCCTCCCACACCTGACGGCGCTGCGAAGCGAACGTGAGGTCGTGCTGTGCGGCGACGTCAATATCGCGCACAAGGAAATCGACCTGAAGAACTGGAAGGGCAACCTCAAGAATTCGGGTTTCCTGCCCGAAGAACGCGCGTGGCTCACGAACCTGTTCGACAACGTCGGCTACGTCGATGTGCATCGCTCGCTCGATCCGCGCGAAGAGCAATACACGTGGTGGAGCAATCGCGGACAGGCGTACGCGAAGAACGTCGGGTGGCGCATCGACTACCAGATCGCCACGCCGGACGTGGCGTCGACCGCGAAGACCGTGTCGGTGTTCAAGGACATCAAGTTCAGCGACCACGCGCCGCTGACGATTGAATACGACTGGAAACTGTAGTCGGCTCCTACGCGACGCGCCGCACACGCTGCACGCTGCACGCTGCACGACTCACGACTCACGACTCACGACTCACGACTCAGCATGCTCGCACTAAAAAACATCGATCTGCGCAACGATCCCGCAGCGCACGAATACGTGAAAGATGAGGTCGTCGACGTCGCGTTCGCTCGCGCGGACGGTGAAGTCATGAGCCGCGAAGGCCCCAATCACTTTCGCACGGGTGACGCGGTGATTACCGGATCGACCGGCGATCGCTGGAGCGTGACGCGCGATCGCTTCGATCCCAAATACGATCCGGTAGAGCAGGTCAAAGCCGGTGAAGACGGCCCCTATCGGGCGAAGCGCATCCCGGTGCTGGCCAAGCAGATCCACGAGCCGTTCACGATCGAGCGCGTCGCCGGCGGCGATCTGCTAACCGGCGTGGCCGGCGACTGGGTCATGCAATATGCCCCCGGTGACTACGGGCTCGTCGAGCGCGCCCGGTTTGAACGCGTTTACCGACTCAACGCCGCAAGCGGATCCTGATCCAGTTCGCCCGCGCCTGCGTGGAAGCAAGTCCCGAGGCGCGATCGTTTCCATGAGTAGGGCCGACAAAAAGCGTGAAGCCGGAGACACGGACGGCTCCGCGCGTTGAGCCATGAGTCGCAGGGCGAGTTGGGTCGCAAATAGAATCGCGGCTCGGGACAGGCCGTGAATTTTGGCCTGCAAAGTCGCTGCGGATTGACTACGATCGTTTAGCCTTGGCCTTGGCCGCTGCCTTGTCTGGGCCGCAGGTTTCGCGCCGCAGCACCAGCGCAGCCGCAACGACGAATGGCCCCTTTCGACCGGAGAATGATGCATGAACGCCACGCCCGTAGTCATGACCGTGAGCCGCACGTACGACGTGCCGCCCGAGCGTGTATTCGACGCCTGGCTTGACTCGCGCAACGCCGGCAAGTGGCTCTACGCGACGCCGACCGGACATATGGTTCAGGTCGATATCGATCCGTGCATCGGCGGCAAATTCACGCTCGTCGATCGCCGTGACGGAACGGATGTCGAACACGTCGGCGAGTATCTGGAAATCGATCGCCCGCACAAGCTCGTCTTTACGTTGACGGTGCCGAAGTATTCGCAGAACGTCGACCGCATCACCGTCGCGATCCAGCCCGCCGCGCACGGCGCTTCGCTGACCCTGACTCACGAAGCCGGCCCCGAGGCCGCCCCGATGCAACGGCTGATTGAAGAGGGCTGGGCCGGCGTGCTTGGCGGCCTCGCCGAAGCGCTCGGCGTAGGTTAAGCCGCCTGCTGCGGCCAGTGCGATCCGACCCTGCGCCAGTGGAACGCCTCGCGGTTACGCGGCCCCGGCGCAACGCGAGTTCAGCTGCTTTCGCCTATGGCGACGCGGCCCGATGCGGATTGAGACGCCGACGCTTACCGCGACACAATCACGTTCTGCTGCAGATTTCCGCTGCCCGCGGCGATATTGACGCCGATATTGCCGACCGCATGCGAGAGCGCGCCGGCGCCGAGCGAGGCGATTTCGACGCGCACAGGCGTCATGCCGGCATCATGGCCACCGACCGTTTGCGTTTCATTGACCGTCACCGATGTCGCGGGTGAGGGATTGCCGGTGCCGCCTGCCGTGGCTTCGGACGACGACTGCACGATCGTCAGGCTATTGCTTTGCTGATTGCGGGTGCCCGCGGCGATATTGATGCCGACGTTGCCCGTCACATGCGACAGCGCATCGGTGCCGACACTCGCGATCAAGCCTGAGCCGAACACATTCCCCGTATCGTCGGTCGGCCCTGCGACCGCTGCGGAAGCATAGCAGCCCGCCAGCGCGGCGATAGCCGCAACGACCGCAACCGTTCGTACTCCATCGTGTTTGAATCGCATGTTCACACCCCCGCGCAGTCCGCAGCGCCGTGCGGCGCACGGCCCGAAGGGCGAGTGACCCCGACCCCATACGCGGGATAACGGCGAATGCGCGCCGGTCTTGAGTAGTGAGTTTTCCTGATCAAATCACCAGGGATATTGGCCAGGGATATTGGCCAGGGATATTGGCCAGGGATATTGGCCAGGGATATTGGCCAGGAATATCGGCCAGGTATATCGGCCAGGAATATCGGCCAGGAATATCGGCCAGGAATATCGGCCAGGAATATCGGCCAGGAATATTAAGCGGAGGTATTAAGCCAGAATATAAAACGGGAATGTCAGTCCAAAAAACATTGGTCCCAATGTTTCCCTAAAAGCCGAAATCGACAGAATTTCATAAGGTCGACGCTCAATGAATTAAGGCATCAGCGCACAGGACTACACCGCCCCCTAGCGCTCGGCCGAATTCGCCTTACTTGTGACCGTCGGCGCGCTCTGAGCCGCAGGCACCTTGCCCGTCCCTTTACCGAGGGATTTCGCATAAATCACGAACATATCGGACTGGCGCCGGCGCAAATCGTCGAGCCTCGCATTCGTGATGGGATGCGACTCGGCCAGCTCGACCGGCATGCGCCGGTCGATCGTCGCGACGCGTTGCCACAGCGTCATGGCGGCGCGCGGATCGTATCCGGCGCGCGCAGCGATTTCGGTGCCGATCACATCGGCTTCACGCTCGTCATCGGCGCTGTAACGCAGATCAGGAAAGCCGGTCCCCGTGTCGAAATCGAAGTCGCTGAACCCGAAAAGCTGAGGCGCACTCAGCGTCCCGCGATAGCGGCTCAGCGTCCGCTCGTCGAGCATCACGCGCGCGTGCTGACGCAGCGCATGCGCGATCTCATGCCCCATCAGCATCGCCAGTTCGTCGTCGCTCGGACGCAGTTTGTCGAACAGCCCGGTGAACACCACGACCTTGCCACCCGGCATGCAGTACGCATCGAGCCGCGGCGACCGCACGACGTTCACTTCCCAGTTCCATCTACGTGCGCGGTCGTTCCATTTGAGCGCGTAAGGCGTCAGCGCATCGACGATGCCGCGCACGCGCCGCACGCGCGGATCGCTCGGCGATAGCACACGGTGCTGAAGGGCCGCGTCGGCCATTAACTGCCGGTACTCGATGCCGGCGATCTGCTCGAGCATCGCATCGGTCGTGGTCCCGCGCATCGCCATCGGGTTGCCCACGCGGAGTTCACCCGTCGGGTCCCGGCTGTCGACCTGCGCGGGCGCCTCAGCGGCATGTGCCGAGCGGTATGCGACGGCCGCCACAGCGATGGCCGTCGCGACAAGACCCACCTGCACGATGCGCTGCAGGATATGGCGAGGGCCGATCCGACCCGAGCACCGACGCTCGACACTGCTCTCGATACGGCGTTCGAGCCACCGCATCACGCGCCGCCCGACGCGATCAGACAATCCCATCCCGCCCGCAACACCCGGCTCACGCCCGGTGTGCGATGACAGGCCGGTATCGTCGCGCCGCTTCATCGATCCGCTCCCCACGGCGCGACACGCGGCAACAACAGCAGACCCGGCACCGCCAGCACGACGCAGACGGCAAAGAACTCGAACCACCCGATCTGGGCCACGATAAAACCCGCGCCCGCGTTCGCGAAGGTGCGCGGCACCGATGCGAGGCTCGTGAACAACGCAAACTGTGTCGCGGTGTATCGTGGATCGGTGGCCCGCGCGATATACGCGGTGAACGCGGCCGTGCCGAGTCCCGCGGCCCCCGCCTCGAGGGCGATAACGACAGCCAGTCCCATGGATGTCGGACCCTGATGCGCGAGCCACGCAAAGCCGGCCGACGACACCATCTGGAACAGACCGAAGATCCACAGCCCGCGATTGATCCCGAGGCGCACGAGCCAGATCCCGCCGACGAGTCCGCCAACGAGGCTCGCCCAGAAACCCACCGTCTTCGCGATCACACCGATCTCGGTCTTGGTGAAGCCGAGATCGATGTAGAAGGACGTCGCCAGCGACGTGGCCATGCTGTCGCCAAGCTTGTAAAGAAAGATAAAGCCGAGCACAAGCAACGCACCGCGCCAGCCGTCACGCGCAAGGAATTCGCGAAACGGCAACACGATCGCTTCTTCAAGTGTCTTGGGCGGAGCGCCACGCACGGTCGGTTCGCTCACGACCAGCGTCATCAGGATGCCTGGGATCATAAAAGCGGCCGTGACCAGAAACACAGTCTGCCAGGGCAAGTGATCCGCAAGAATCAGTCCGAGCGATCCGGGCACCAGGCCAGCCACCTTGTACGCGTTCACATGAATCGCCGTGCCGAGCCCCTGTTCGCGGTCGGGCAGCAATTCGCGGCGATAGGCGTCGAGCACGATGTCCTGGCTCGCGCTGAAAAAAGCCAGCAATGCGGCAAGCCCCGCTACCGTCCAGATCGCATCGCGCGGCGACAGGAACCCCATCGCCCCGATCGCACACGCAACGAGTATCTGCGTCACCAGCATCCACCCGCGCCGGCGACCCGGATGCCACACACCGAAGGTCGGCACGAAGCGGTCCATCAGCGGTGCCCAGACGAACTTCCACGTATAGGGAAACTGAATCAGCGCAAACAGGCCGATCGCCTTCAGATCGACACCGGACGAACGCAGCCACGCCTGGACGAGGTTGATCAGGACGAACAGCGGCAAGCCCGACGTGAAACCCAGAAACACGCAGATCAACATCCGCCGGTTCAGGTAGACACGCCATCCTCCGGCCTTCGAGGCCTCGTCATCGGCGACGCTCGCGGTCGGTGTCGATGCGGCAGATAGCGTGTCTTCGTGCGGGGACGTCATGCAGGCCTTGACGGGTTCGTTCCGACCGGTCGTTCGACGGGATGCGCGCGCCGCCGATTTCCGGCGGCTCGCATCCGGCGCAGGGGTTCCGGCGGCGGGGTGTTAGCGGGCTCGTGTTACACGATAGACCGCAAGGCTACCACGCCAGTTCTGCCCCCAACCGATCGTGGCGCCGTTGTGGAGCACGGCGCGGTCGAGGATCTGGATGCCCGTTTCGGGCGCGAGGGCCTCGAAGTCGCGGATCGTCAGCACACGCACGTTCGGCGTGTTGTGCCATTGGTAAGGCAGCGAGCGCGACACCGGCATACGGCCGCTGAGCACCGACATGCGGTGCGCCCAGTAGCCGAAGTTCGGAAACGACACGATCGCCTCGCGCGCCACGCGCACCGTCTCGCGCAGAATCGCGGCGGTCTGGTGAATCGTCTGCAAGGTCTGGGACAGGATCGCGAGATCGAAGCTCTGATCCTCGAACAGGCGCAGGCCGTCTTCGAGATTCTGCTGGATCACGTTCACGCCCTTGCGCGCGGCTTCGAGCACACCCGCGTCGTTGATCTCGATGCCATAGCCGCGCACGTCGAGTTCTTCTCCGAGCAGCGCAAGAAGCGATCCATCGGCACAGCCCAGATCGAGTACGCTCGAACCCGGTTCGACCCAGCGCGCGATCACACGGAAGTCGGCGCGCGGCGTCAAATTATCGATGACTTTCAGATACCCTTCGCGATTCATGCGCCGACCTCCTCGGCGATCCGTTCGTAATAGGCACGGACCAGGTTGTGATAGCGCGGATCGTCGAGCAAAAAGGCGTCGTGTCCGTGCGGCGCATCGATCTCGCCGTACGTGACGGAGCGCTTGTGATCGAGCAGCGCCTTGACGATCTCGCGTGAGCGCGTCGGCGCGAAACGCCAGTCGGTCGTGAACGACACGATCAGGTATTTGGCCGTTGTATTGGCCAGCGCGGCAGTGAGATCGCCGTTGTGGGCTTTGGCGGGATCGAAATAATCGAGTGCGCGCGTAATCAATAAATACGTGTTCGCATCGAAGAAATCGGCGAATTTATCGCCCTGATAACGCAAATACGATTCGACTTCGAATTCAACATCGAAGTTGAAGTTGTAATCGTCGTCGGCGCCTTCTGCCCGGCGCAGTGCGCGGCCGAATTTGGCGGCCATGTCGTCATCCGACAGATACGTGATGTGACCGATCATGCGCGCGACGCGCAAGCCGCGGCGCGGCTTGATGTTGTGCGCGTAGTAGTCGCCGCCGTGGAAATCAGGATCGGACAGGATCGACGACCGCGCGACTTCGTTGAACGCGATGTTCTGCGCCGACAGCTTCGGTGTCGAGGCGATCACGATGCAATGGCCGACGCGGTCCGGATACATGATGCTCCACGCGAGCGCCTGCATGCCGCCGAGGCTGCCTCCCATCACCGTGGCGAAGCGCTCGATGCCGTAGGCATCGGCGACGCGCGCCTGCGCGTTGACCCAGTCTTCCACGGTCACCACCGGAAAACGCGCGCCGTACGGGCGCCCGGTCGACGGATCGTCGCTCATCGGACCGGTCGAGCCGAAGCACGAACCCAGGTTGTTGACGCCGATCACGAAAAACCGGTTGGTATCGAGCGGCTTGCCGGGACCGACCATGTTGTCCCACCAGCCGACGTTCGACGGGTTATCCGCATAGTGGCCGGCAACGTGATGCGAAGCGTTGAGCGCGTGGCAGACGAGCACGGCGTTGGACCGCTCCGCATTGAGCGTGCCGTAGGTCTCGATGCTCAGACTGTAGTCCGAGATCGAATGGCCGCTGCGCAGTTCGAGCGGCTCGGTGAAATGCATTTGGCGAGGAACGACAACGCCGACAGATGAATCCATGATTCAACCCCAAGGGGGCTAAAGCGTCGGCTGTTGCAGGCGGTGAACACCGCCGACGACCGCTTTAGCCGAATTTATCCGAACCTGGGATGGGCCGATCCGACAAGCCCCACCCGGTTCACGCGCCCGCAATCGTGTCAGCAAATCGGCGCGTTTGTTCAAGGCCGCCAGTATAGCCGATGGCGGCGCCGGCGGTCGGCGAAGGTTGGCAACGTAGGCCGAGAAGGTCGTCGTCGGTCAGCGGTGGTGGTCGTCGATCAGCGAAAGTCGGTCAGCGGCCGCTCAGTTCAGCATGATCCGGATCATCGCGTCGGCCTGATCGCTCGGCGCCTTCGCGAAACCCGACTTGGCGTAGCGCTGCCAGCGGCCGAGCACGAAGCTCATGACCAGATTGGCGCGCAGCACGGCGTCGTAGTCGGCGGGCAGCGGCGGTTCCTTGGCGCTGACGGCGAGCTTCAGGCACTGGCGGATCGACGCTTCAATACGGTCGACCGTCTGGTTGATGCGCTCGTTGAGCCGCTCGTGCTCGCCGACCAGGGCTTCGCCGGTCAGCACGCGCGTCATGCCGGGGTTCTTTTCTGCGAACCCGAGCAGCATCGTCACGATCGCGCGGACCTGGAGGATGCCGTGCTCTTCGCGGCTCGTGATCTGGTTGATCAGGCCGAAGACCGTCTGCTCGATGAATTCGATCAGACCCTCGAACATTTGCGCCTTGCTCGCGAAATGGCGGTAGAGCGCGGCTTCGGACACGGTCAGTCGCGCGGCGAGCGCCGCCGTCGTGATCTTCTCGCTCTTGGGCGACTCGAGCATCGCCGCGAGCGTCTGCAGGATCAGCACCCGCCGCTCGCCCGGCTTCAGACGCGGAGCGCGCCCGTTGGCTGCGGGCTGGCCCGCCTCAACCGGATCGGAAGGGTCTTCGTTTGCGGCAGCGTCTTGTGAGAATGAGTGCTGCATAGTGGTCGCCTCGTATCGAGCCTGAGCCTGCTTGCCCGTCGGACTTGGGTCCCCGTCCGCGAGCCGTTTTTGGTCACAGCGATTTTATCGAACGAATGCGTCGGTCGATATAGTGCGGCCGTCCGCTTTCACCCCGTCGCTGCGCGTGCCCGCCCGTCGCATCGACCGGGCGCGCCGGGCCGCCCAGCATCGAGGGCCGCACGCTGCGCAGATGTCCGACCATCCAGACCGTCTTGAGGCCCGTGCGCTTGTAGTGCTTGAGGTGAGAGCGCGTATCCTCGACGAGCACCGTTTCACGGTGCGTCGCGTGCAACTGCCGGAGTGTCCGCCGCAGCATGCCATGGTCAGGCTTGGACCGCCAGCCGCGGCGATCACGCATGTGCTCGAGCGCAATGACGCGCTCGAACACATCGCCGATCCCGATCACCTCGAGCACCGCGAGTGCGTAATCTTCAGGGCCGTTGGTAAACAGAATCTTCCGACCCGGCAGCCGAAGCAAGGCTTGCCGGACGCCGCGCTCGAAGCGTACGAGGCTCGGCAGGGCGTCGAAACGGTGAACTTCTTCAAGAAACGCTGCAGCGTCAATGTCGTGCCGGCGCATCAGCCCGACGAGCACCGCGCCATAGCGTTGAGTGTAGGCGCTGCGCAACGCATCGGCTTCGGCGCGCGGGAGCCGGAGCTCCCGCTCGATGAAATCGGTCATCGCGACGTTCATGCGCGGGAAGATCGCATGCGACGCGTGATGCAGCGTGTTGTCGAGATCGAACAGCCAGACCGGCCGGCCCGGCTGGCGCCGCACCCGGCGGGCGGAGCGGCGACGCGAGCTCAATGCGAGCGGATCATCGTGCCGAACGGCTGCTCGGTCAGGATCTCGAGCAGCACCGAGTGCTCGATGCGGCCGTCGACGATATGCACCGAACGCACGCCGCTCTTCGCGGCGTCGAGCGCCGACGAGATCTTCGGCAGCATGCCGCCCGAAATCGTGCCGTCGGCGAACAACGCGTCGATCTCGCGCGCCGAGAGGTCGGTCAGCAGATTGCCCGACTTGTCCATGACGCCCGGAATATTGGTCATCATGAGCAGCTTCTCGGCGTTGAGCACCACCGCAAGCTTGCCCGCGACGAGGTCGGCGTTGATGTTGTACGAGCGGCCTTCGCCGTCGAAGCCGATCGGCGAGATCACCGGGATGAACGCGTCGTCCTGGAGCGCCTTGACGACCGCCGGGTTGATGGCTTCAACCTCGCCGACCAAACCGATGTCGAGGAATTCGCCCGGCTTCTCGCGGTCCGGCATCATCAGCTTGCGCGCGTGAATCAGGCCGCCGTCCTTGCCGGTGAGGCCCACAGCCTGACCACCGTAGTGGTTGATCAGCATCACGATGTCCTGCTGGACCTCGCCGCCGAGCACCCATTCGACGACTTCCATCGTCTCTTCGTCGGTCACACGCATGCCCTGGACGAACACGCCTTCCTTGCCGACCTTGCGCAGGGCCTGGTCGATCTGCGGTCCGCCACCGTGCACGATGACAGGGTTGATGCCGACGAGCTTGAGCAGGATCACGTCGCGCGCGAAACCTTGCTTGAGACGCTCTTCGGTCATGGCGTTGCCGCCGTACTTGATGACGACGGTTTTGCCGTGGTACTGCCGGATATAAGGCAGCGCCTCGGCCAGAATTTCGGCTTTCAGAACGGGCGCGATTTGCGACAGATCGGGCAGAGCTGACATGGCGGCAGGCGGAAAGGCGGGTTCAAAATGCGCGAATTGTACAGGACTGAGATGACGGCTGGACGTGATTGGAATGTGATTGGAGTACGGCCCGGCTCTTGATCCGGCGCGACCGGAACAGGATGAGCCATCTCATCCGTCTTCCGGGCCGCCGTCGCCAAGGTTGCACACGCCGCCTCGCCAAACCTGGAGCCAAGGCGCACCGTGCACGTGGCGCGGACACGTGCCGGCTTGCCCGCCCGATTGGGCATCGCTAAAGTGGCGGCAAACCGGAGCCGCCCCATGATCGACGCCGACACGCTGCAGACGCTGCGTGCCCAACTCCTCAAATTTGCCCGAATTCAGCTGCGCAACGACACCCTGGCGGACGACGTCGTCCAGGAAACGCTGATCGCGCTGGTTGAAGCTCCCGAGCGGTTCGAGGGCAAATCCTCACTCAAGACCTATGCCATCGGCATTCTCAAGCACAAGATCATCGACGCGCTGCGCGCCGGGGCGCGAGAGGTCTCGCTGACGCCGGCAGACGATGACGACGAACGCGACGACATGAGCCACCTCGACGCTCTGTTCGACCGGACCGGCCACTGGCGCGACGCCCCGCGCGACTGGGCCGACCCCGACACCCAACTCCAGCGCAAGCAGTTCTTCGAGGTGCTCGAAGCCTGTGTCGAGCGGCTGCCGGCCAAAGTCGCGCGCATTTTCATGATGCGCGAGTGGCTTGAACTCGACACCGACGAAATATGTAAGGAGCTTGAAATCACGCCGACCAATGCATGGGTCATGCTCTATCGCGCCCGCATGCGGCTGCGCGAGTGCCTGAATTTGAACTGGTTCGGCCAACGCCCCGATGCCGCAGGGGGGCAGGCAGGTCAGGTGGGTATTAAAGCAACATGAAAATCAAACTCGATTGCCACCACGCGCACCGGCTTGCGGTCAAATCGATGGACGCGCCGCTCGCCTGGCATGAGCGCCTGCGCTTGCGCATGCATTTGCTCGTCTGCGATATGTGCACGTCGTTCGTACAGGAGATGACGATGCTGCGCCGTTCGATGCGGGGGTGGGGGCGGGAAGACGAGTGATTCGTCCGATGTCCGGCTGACCGGGCGACCGCCCGGACCGGATCGCGCTTGATGGGTCACCGACCGTAGCGGGAAGTGGCTGCCGGCTGCGTGCTCGCAGCGGTCTGCGATTCGTCGACCGGGATCGGGCGGCCGCAATCTGCTGCGATCGCCGCGCGACAAATTGTCGCAGCCCTTCGGCTGAACGGGCATTTCGCGCTTCAACCGGTACACTTTACAAATGAACCGTTTCAGCAACAGTCCGCGCGTCAATTTGAGCCAGCTGTTCTGGTTGCGGTGCCTTGCGATCGTCGGGCAGTTGCTCACGATCGTCGTTGTGCAGAATTTGCTGGGCGTGCATCTGCCGGTCGCCGCGATGTTGTTCGTCATCGCGCTCGAGGCACTGTTCAATGCCGCGACGTTCTGGCGCGCGAACGAGGCCCGCACCGAAAGCGACCGCGAGCTTTTTGGCCAACTCTTCGTCGACCTCGGCACGTTGTCGGCGCTGCTCTTTCTATCGGGCGGCACGAGCAACCCGTTTGTCTCGCTCTATCTGCCGGGTCTGGCGATCGCCGCCGCCGTGCTGCCGTGGACGCTCGCACTGACGCTCGCAGCGTTTGCCGTTGCCTGCTATGGCCTCCTCGCATTCTTTTCGATCCCGCTCAATATCGATGAGCCGGCGAACTTGTTCGACTATTTCCGCACGGGCGCGTGGGTCAACTTCGTCGTCAGCGTCGGGCTGATCGCCTGGTTCGTCGCACGCATGTCGCGGGCCTTGCGTGCACGCGACGGTGCGCTCGCGAGTGCACAGCAGCAGTTGTTGCGAGACGAACGCGTCGTGGCGCTGGGTGCGCAAGCCGCGACCGTCGCACACGAGATGGGCACCCCGCTGTCGACGATCTCGATGCTTGCCGAGGAGTTGCGCCTCGCCGCCGATTCGGACCATGGGCTCGATGCCTATCGCGCCGATCTGCAGACGCTCGAACAGCAGGTTGCTCTGTGCCGCTCGGCGCTCGCGCGGCTGCAATCGCGCGCGACGGAGCCCGACCGGCAGGACCTCGGGCGCTGGCTGGCCGGTTTCGCTGGCCAGTGGCGGCTCCGGCATCCGCATGTGCGGTTTGAACTGCGTGTGGCGCCGACGCTCGAATCGATGCGGCTCGACGATGCCGTCGCGATCGGTCAGACGCTGACCATCCTGCTCGACAATGCCGCGCGGGCCAGCCGCGAGCACGTGACATTGACGGCCGACGTCATCGACGGCGCGTTGATCCTCGCCGTCGAAGATCGCGGACCCGGTATCGCTCCTGCGTTGCGCGCGCAACTCGGCAAGGCGCCCGTGGTCAGTGACCAAGGCGGGCACGGCGTCGGCCTGTATCTGGCCTTTGTCACGGCATCGCGGCTGGGCGGCAGCATCGATCTCAGCGACGCGGCGCCCGGCGGCACGCGTGCGACACTGACGCTGCCGACGCGGGTACCGGGTGCAGGCACCGGCGCGGGCACCGACTACAGAGCATAAGACACACTGAGTGGTACGACATGAATAACGCGAACTTCCTCGTCATCGACGATGACACGGTATTCGCCGGGGTACTGGCCCGCGGTCTGACGCGTCGCGGCTTCGTGGTACACGAAGCGCACGATGCTGCGACGGCATTGCGCCTGATCGGCACGGTCTCGTTCGGGCAGGTCACGGTCGACCTGAACCTCGGCGCCGATTCCGGCCTGTCGTTGATTGGCACGATCCGCGGCGCACAACCCGATGCGCGGATACTCGTACTGACGGGGTTCGCAAGCATCGCGACGGCGGTGCAGGCGGTCAAGGACGGGGCGGACAACTATCTGGCCAAGCCGGCCAATGTGGAAATGATTCTGGAGGCGCTCGAAGAGAGTGCGCCGAGCACACGGGCAGAGGAAGAACTCGAACGCGCGGCGCCGCTGTCGGTGCAACGTCTCGAATGGGAACACATCCAGCGCGTGCTCGCCGACCACGACGGCAACGTCTCAGCGACGGCAAGGGCGCTGAACATGCACCGGCGCACCCTGCAGCGCAAGCTCTCCAAGCGGCCGGTCAAGCAATAGACGCAAACAAAGACAAAGCCCGGTGCGCGGCAGCCGGGCTTCGGGTCAAAGCGGGTCAAAGCGGGTCGCAAGGCATCACGGCGGGTTCACGCTGCATTCGCCGCGACACCCTGCAACACCACCGCATCATCACAGCACGTAACGCGACAGGTCTTCGTTTTCCGCGACTTCGTTCAGCGCGTCGTTCACGTACTTCGCGTCGACGTGCACGGTGCGGCCTGTGCGGTTGCCGGCTTCGAACGACACTTCCTCGAGCAGCTTCTCGATCACCGTGTACAGACGGCGTGCGCCGATGTTTTCGGTCTTTTCATTGACCGAGAACGCGACTTCGGCAAGGCGGCGAATGCCGTCCGGTGCGAATTCGAGCTGCACTTCATCCGTCGCAAGCAGCGCCTGATATTGCTTCACAAGGCTCGCATCGGTCTGCACAAGGATCGACTCGAAGTCTTCGACGGACAGCGAATCGAGCTCGACACGAATCGGGAAACGGCCCTGCAGTTCCGGAATCAGGTCGCTCGGCTTGGCCAGATGGAAGGCGCCGCTCGCGATAAACAGGATGTGATCCGTCTTGATCATCCCGTACTTCGTGTTGATCGTCGTGCCTTCAACAAGCGGCAGCAGGTCGCGCTGCACGCCTGCGCGCGACACTTCGGCGCCGCCGTGCTCGCTGCGTGACGCGATCTTGTCGATTTCGTCGAGGAACACGATGCCGTTCTGCTCGACGTTCTGGATGGCCTTGGTCTTGACCTCTTCGTCGTTGAGCATCTTCGCTGCTTCCTCGTCGACGAGGACCTTCATCGCTTCCTTGACGTGCATCTTGCGGCGTTGCTTCTTGCCGCCGCCAATATTGGCGAACATGCCGCGGATCTGCTCGGTCATCTCTTCCATGCCCGGGGGACCCATGATGTCCATGCCCGGTTGCGGCATCTCGATATCGAGCTCGATTTCCTTGTCGTCGAGCGCACCTTCGCGCAGACGCTTGCGGAAAGTCTGGCGTGTCGTGTTGTCGGCTTCCTCGGCCGGGATCGAACCGAAACCGCCCGGTGCGCGCACCGGCGGGATCAGGATATCGAGCACACGGTCTTCGGCGCGATCCTCGGCCTTCGTGCGGACCTTGCGCATCTCGGTCTCGCGCGTTTGCTTGATTGCGATTTCTGCGAGGTCACGCACGATGCTGTCGACGTCGCGGCCGACGTAGCCGACCTCGGTGAACTTCGTCGCTTCGATCTTGATGAACGGCGCATCCGCCAGCTTCGCGAGACGGCGTGCGATCTCGGTCTTGCCGACGCCGGTCGGCCCGATCATCAGAATGTTCTTCGGTGTGATTTCCTGGCGCAGCGGCTCGGCAACCTGCTGGCGGCGCCAGCGGTTGCGCAGCGCCACGGCGACCGCACGTTTGGCCTTCGCCTGGCCGATGATGTGTTTGTCCAGTTCCGAGACGATCTCGGCGGGCGTCATATTGCTCATGGGGTGTCCTTACTCGAGCGTTTCGATGACGAGGTTGTGATTCGTATAGATGCAGAGGTCGCCGGCGATGTTCAGTGACTTCTCGACGACTTCGCGCGCACTGAGTTCCGTGTTTTCGACCAGCGCGATCGCGGCCGACTGGGCGTAGTTGCCGCCCGAGCCGATCGCGCAGACGCCGCCTTCGGGATCGAGCACATCGCCGTTGCCCGTGAGCACGAGGGTCGTTTCGGCGTCGGCGACGATCATCATCGCTTCGAGCCGGCGCAGCATGCGATCGGTGCGCCAGTCCTTGGCGAGTTCGACTGCAGCGCGCGTGAGATTGCCCTGATGCTTCTCGAGCTTGCCTTCAAAGCGATCGAGCAGCGAGAACGCATCGGCTGTAGCGCCGGCGAAGCCGACGAGCACTTTTCCGTTATAGATGCGGCGGACTTTGCGAGCCGTACCTTTCATGACGACATTGCCCAGGGTCACCTGGCCGTCACCGCCGAGCGCCACCTTGTTGCCGCGCCGGACGGACACGATCGTCGTGCCGTGATATTGCTCCATGAGCGTTCCTTGATTGAAATCCTGGAAAGAGCCGCGAATGAGCCAGCGGCGTGCCAGCGTACGTTAGGGCGTTCGCAGAGATATCAAGAGCCGCCGACACGCACGTCCTGCGCGCAAAAATGCCGGCGACGGACCTGTTCGAGGTCGTCGGCCATAGCCTGTTTATGACAGGTTGATGACGCAACAATTACCAGTTAATGGGTCTTTTTGACGCACCCGCACGGTCGCTCTGACGCGTTTTCCGGTCCGTGCCGATGCCCGCTAAGCCACGCTCCGTCTACCTCGCCAATACCCCGTAGTCACATATAAAGAAATTCCAGCCCCGGGAAAGCCCTCGTTGCCGTGCCTGTTGTGTCTCTGTAATGCAACATTCACAAAATCATGTTTTGGGACGCATAAAGAAAAATTAATGGGGCGGCATCGCCGCAAACCCTTATCCACAGTGGGTCCCGGCTAAACATTTCTTCATTATCTCAAAATCTGTAAAAGACTATTACGTTTGGTGGAACTTTGCGGCTGCGAACGACCTTCCTAAACTCGCCTCCGATCTCGGGTTCTTTCCAACCCGGGCAACCACACACGGAGTTGTACGAATGAAGAAGACCCTCCTTGCTCTCGCAGCAACGAGCGCCCTCGTCTCGGTAGCGCACGCACAAAGCTCGGTTACCCTGTATGGCTTGATCGACGCAAGCGTCGTCTACACGAACAACGCTGGCGCAGCTGGCCACAAGATCCAGGCCGGCAGCGGCGCGATCAACAGCCCGCGTTGGGGCATGCGCGGTACGGAAGATCTGGGCGGTGGTCTGAGCGCGATCTTCGTGTTGGAAAGCGGCTTCAACATCCAGAACGGCACGAGCTCGCAAGATAGCCGTCTGTTCGGCCGTCAAGCATTCGTCGGTCTGGCAAGCACGCAATACGGTGCTGTCACGCTCGGTCGTCAGTACGACTCCGTCGTCGACTTCCTGGCACCGCTGTCGGCAACCGGTTCGTGGGGCGGCACGTGGTTCCAGCACCCGTTCGACAACGACAACCTGAACAACTCGTTCCGCGTCGACAACGCTGTCAAGTACACGTCGCCGGTGTTCGCAGGCCTGAAGGTCGGCGCAATGTACGCGTTCTCGAACAACCAGAACTTCGCGGCTAACCGTCTGTACAGCTTCGGCGCGAACTACAACTGGGGTCCGTTGAAGGCCGCAGCAGGTTACTTGCAAGTGAATGGCTCGGCCGGCAACCAAGGCACGCCGACGAACTCGACGGCAGGTGCAGTTGACCAGGCTGAAAACAGCGCGGTCACGCAAAACAAGTCGCTGTTCGGTTCGAACGGCTTCCAGATTGCTTCGAGCACGGAACGCATCTTCGGCGGCGGCGTGAACTACTCGATCGGACCGGCACTGCTCGGCTTCGTCTACACGCAATCGCAGTACTACGGCTCGCTGTCGGGCACGTACAAGTTCAACAACTACGAAGCCAACGCCAAGTACAACCTGACGCCGGCTCTGAGCATCGCGGGTAACTACACGTACACCGACGGCCACATCTCGTCGGGCGGCGCAGCCGGCGCGACGAAGGATCCGGGCTGGAGCCAGGTCGACCTGCAAGTTGACTACGCTCTGTCGAAGCGCACGGACGTGTACGTCGAAGGCATGTACCAACACGCGATCGGCAACAAGAACAGCGCGTTCATCGCAGGTTCGGGCGGCACGTCGTCGACGTCGAACCAGGTCATGGCTCTGACGGGTATCCGTACCCGCTTCTAAGCAAGCGACCCTCGACTGCTTCGATTTCGAAGCAAGCGTAAAAAACCCGCCGGAAACGGCGGGTTTTTTTATGCCCGCAAAAACCGATCGAGCCCGTGCGGAAGCGAATTCGGTAATACTGTTTTTCTGAATTTATTCAATCTGGCTTAAATCGGTAATACCGTTTTTAATGCCATTCAGCTGCCCCTCTTTGCGATGCGTCTCCTGGACGTCGCCTGAAGCGTCCCGGACGGCGCAACACGTTCGCCCACACGGGATCTCGGGACGAAAAAAAACCGACTGCATGCACAGTCGGTTTTTTTCAAAGACGGTCAGCCACCCTCCCGGTGCAACGCACCGGGTCATGGAGAACCGCTGCGGCGGTCAGTCGCCGAACAGCTTCTGCCGAAGCTCGCGGCGCTCCTGCGCTTCGAGCGAGAGCGTTGCGGTCGGGCGCGCGAGCAAACGCGGCACACCGATCGGCTCACCGGTCTCCTCGCACCAGCCGTATTCGCCTGAATCGATCCGTGCGATCGATTGCTGCACTTTCTTCAGCAGCTTGCGTTCGCGGTCGCGCGTGCGCAGCTCGAGGGCATGCTCTTCCTCGATCGTCGCACGATCGGCCGGGTCGGGCACAATCACGGTTTCGCGCAGGTTCTCGGTGGTTTGCCCCGCATTGCGAAGGATGTCCGCCTGAAGCTGTTCGAGCCGGTTTTTGAAGAACGCGAGCTGATCGTCATTCATGTAATCCTTCTCGCTCATCTTCAGGATTTCGGCTTCCGTCAAGAGTCGTTTCGTCGTCATCTTGCTTGCTATCTTCCGTGCGAGTATTTACCCGCTTTGCAATGTCCGTCGCGGGGTGGCCTTCCCGCTGCAAGCCCGATGTTCAGGACCTCAACGCGCCACGCCCGGCACGGGGCCGAACTCCCTGGTGTCTCCAGTGGGGTCGTATTGTAACTGAATCAGATTGGCCAAAACCAACGCGACGCCACTGGAAGAAACCCCCGCCTGAACCGCTCGATTATTACTACGCGAGACACGCGGTCAAACCGTCGACTATCAGATCTTGCGGCAAATCGACGCCGATAAAAACCATCTTGTTGCTCTTCTTGTCGGCCGGCAACCACTTCGACGCCAGATCACTCCCCATCATCTGGTGCACGCCCTGAAACACGACTCGACGGTCGATGCCTTTCATATATAGCACGCCCTTATATCGAAGCATCCGCTCGCCGTAAATCTGCAACACGCCGCCGAGAAAATCCTCGAGCTTTTTCGAATCAAACGGACGGTCGCTGCGGAACACAAACGATTTGATCCGGTCGTCGTGAGCGTGATGATGGTGATGATGCGCATGGTCATGGCCGTCATGCGCGCACTGGCCATGATCGTGATCGCAATCGGCATGATCGTGATCGTGGTCATGATCGTGCTCGTCTTCCGCGAGGAAGTCCGGATCGATCTCGAGCTTCGCGTTCAGGTTGAAGCCCTTGAGGTCGAAGATCTGCTTGATATCGGCTTCGCCGAAATTGACCGAGCTGATCGGCGCGCGCGGGTTCATATGCAGCAGACGATGACGCAGATCCTTCAGCGCGCCCTCGTCGACCAGATCCGACTTCGTGACGAACAGGCGGTCCGCAAACCCGACCTGCCGCTGCACCACTTCATGCTCGTCGAGCTGCTGGTTCGCGTGCTTGGCGTCGACCAGCGTGATGACGGCGTCGAGCAGGAAATCCGCCGCGACCTGGTCATCGATAAAGAACGTCTGCGCGACCGGGCCGGGATTGGCCAGGCCCGTCGTTTCGATCACCACGCGATCGAAATCGAACTTCCCTTCCTTGCGCCGGGCCGCAAGGTCGCCGAGCGCATTCACGAGATCGCCACGGATCGTGCAGCAGATACAGCCGTTGCTCATCTGAACGATCTGCTCGGTGCTGTCCTGCACGAGGATCTCGTTGTCGATGTTTTCTTCGCCGAACTCGTTTTCGATCACGGCGATCTTCATGCCGTGATGCTCGCCGAGAATCCGCTTGAGCAACGTGGTCTTACCGCTGCCGAGGAACCCCGTCAGGATGGTGACCGGAATCATAGTGGGTGCCGTGCTTGCCATAGTACGAACTCGTCTCGAATAGGCGCCGCAGGCGCGCAGGGCGCGACAGGCGGCTGGACAGTCGGGCGTCGGCCCGCCAGGGCCGGCGTAATAACATTACATTGAAGCACATGCGTCAAGCTCCAAGCAAACGATGCGGCTGCTTGCCCGAAGCCGGACGCGCGGCGGGTTGCGCGATATTTCCTGTGCAACCCCTTAAATGCGTTGCAACCACAGTCCTTTCAAGTACTCCCCTTCGGGAAAACTTGTGAGCATCGGATGATCGACGCCCGCGCCCAGCCGGCCCAGGATCCGCACGTCGACACCCGCATCGGACGCGGCGCCGGCGACGATTTTCTGGAACAGCAAAGCATCGATCGCGCCAGAGCACGAATACGTCGCGAGCAGGCCGCCCGGGCGCAGCAATTTGAACCCGGACAGATTGATATCTTTGTAGGCACGCGCCGCACGATCGATATGTTGTTGCGACGGGGCGAATTTCGGCGGGTCGAGCACGACGAGGTCGAATCGCGCGCCGCCGTCATGCAGCGAACGCAGCGTTTTGAATGCATCGGCGTCGAGCCACTCGGCCCGCGCCGGATCGAACGCGTTCGCCTCGACATTGGCGCGCGCGGTCGCCAGCGCCTCGCCCGAGGAATCGATCGACACAACGCGCGTCGCACCGCCCTTGAGCGCCGCGAGCGAGAACCCGCCGGTATAGCAGAAGCAGTTGAGTACTTCCTTGCCCGCTGCATGCCGCGCAATCAGTGCGCGGTTGTCGCGCTGATCGATATAGAAGCCCGTCTTGTGCCCGTGACGGACGTCGACGTGATATCGCACGCCGCCTTCGTCGACAATCAGCGTCTCGGGCGGCTCGTCGCCGGCGAGCACGCCGGTCGTTTGTGTCAGCCCTTCCTTTTCGCGGATGCTGACGTCCGAGCGTTCGTAGACGTGCGGGCACCCGGTCGCACCGACGAGCACGGCCACGATCGCCTGCTTCCAGGCTTCGACACCCGCCCCCATGAACTGGCAGACGAGCTGCTCGCGCTGGCCGTCGACTGCGCGGTAATGGTCGACGATCAGGCCAGGCAGGCCGTCAGACTCGCCGAAGATCAGTCGCACGGCGCCGGTGCCGGTGACCATCGCCGTCCGATGCTCGAGCGCGCGCTGCACGCGGCGCTTGAAGAACGCGTGATCGATCGGTTCGTTTTCATCAAACGTCCAGACACGCGCACGAATCGACGACACGGGGCTGAACGCTGCGCGCGCGAGAAAACGGCCATCATGCGCGCGCACGACCACCGTCGCGCCCGACGCCGGACGGCCGTCGACGCGGTCGATCGCGTTCAGATAAATCCATGGGTGCCGGCGCAGCAGGGATTTCTCCTTGCCCGGCTTGAGCGTCACAGTATTCAAGTGTGGTTCCTTACGAGCGCTTTTTCGCCCGGGGGTGTGCGGCGTCGTAGACTTTCGCGAGATGCTGGAAGTCGAGCGACGTATAGACCTGCGTCGCCGAGATGCTCGCGTGTCCGAGCATTTCCTGCACGGCACGCAGGTCGCCGCTCGACTGAAGCACATGCGTCGCGAACGAATGTCGCAGCACGTGCGGATGGACATTGGCCGGCACGCCGGCCAGCAAGGCCAGGCGCTTGACGCGCTGCTGCACGACTGCGCGCGACATCCGGCTGCCACGCGCGGATAGAAAGAGTGGATAGGGGTCCTGGCGCTCCCACTGACCGCGGACGGCGACCCAGGCCTTCAGGGCGTCGAGCGCCTTGCTGCCGACGGGCACGATGCGTTGACGCTTGCCCTTGCCGGTCACATGAACGTCACCGGCGTCGAAATCGATCCAGCCCAGCGAACGATGCCCGTCGGCGTCGACGTACCGCAGGTCGAGATCGACGAGTTCGGCCAGGCGCAGGCCCGACGAGTAGAAGAGTTCGAGCATCGCACGATCGCGCGCCGTCTCGACCGGGTCTTCGGGATGCACGGGCGGGGCGTCCATCAGGCGCGCCGCGTCGTCGGCGGAGATCGCCTTGGGCAGCGTGCGCGGCCGCTTGGGCGCCCGCACCGCCGCGACCGGATTGGCCGCCAGGTCATGATGGATCGCGACCCAGCGATAGAAGCTGCGCCAGACGGACAGCCGGTGCGCGATCGAGCGCGGCGCCAGACCGCCCGCGTGCGCACGCGCCGCCGCGCCGCGGATGTCGACGGCCGACAGCGAAATCAGTGCGCGCTCGCCAGCGACGACGGCAAGCGCGTCGAGTTCGCGCGTATAGCCGCTCAGCGTGTGGTCGGAGAGCTTGCGCTCGTGGGCAAGCGAAGCGAGATACGCGACAACGAGCGGGTCGCGCGGTCGCTCGACGGGCTCATCCGCGCCTTCGGGTGCGGATGCGGATGCGGGTCCCGGTTTGCGTCGCTCGCCGTTCATGACCGGGGCCCTTTCAGCGCAGGACTCAGTGCGCGAGCAAGCGGCTCAATGCCGCGCTCGCCAGCGAGCCGATCTGCGACAGGAAATCGGTGCCCATGCCTTCATGGAACCGCCGCGGATCGGGCGAGCCCATCACGAGCAAGCCAAAGGCGTTCGCTCCATCCTCGCGCTGGGGATCGCGCAGCGCGACCAGCGCGATCGACGACGTCGAGCCGTCGAGGCCACCGGCAGTGCTCCGTTCAACGGCATCGCCGCCGTCGACAGCCATGAGGCCGCGCGACTCCTGCCCCGCGAGACCGAGCCATTGGGCGGCTTCGAATCCCGTGTTGGCGCCGCAGTAGGGCGTCGCAAGGCTGTTTGCAAAAATCCGGACTTCCTCGCCGACATTGCGCGAGAACTCGGCCATCGAGTACGTCTCGGCGACATCCCACAAGCGCAACGCGGCCTGAGGCAGTTCGAAGATCTCGAGCAGACCGCGCGTGACCGTTGCCGGCAACGCGTGCGGATCGCGCTCGGCGAGCACGCGAGCCGTCCAGCGCGTGAATCGCGCGGCGATGCTGTCGTTCTCGTGTCCGTAGCGCAGCAGTTCGGCGAGGCGTCGCTCGATCTGCTTGTTCTTGTCGCGCAGCATATCCATCTGGCGCTCCTGGAGCGAGACGGCACGATTGCCGTGCGGGCTCATGAGCTTGATGGTGGCGAGCAGTTCGGCGTGTTGTTCGAAAAATTGCGGATTCGCGAGCAGATAGTCGGCGACTTCGCGTTCATTGAGCGGCATGGATGCTGTATCCGTTGTCAGACTTCGATGGAGCCTTCAAAAACCGTAGTGGCCGGGCCGGCCATGCGAACCTCGCCGCCGTCCCAGGCGATCGTGAGGTCGCCGCCATGCGTGTGCACGCGTACGGGGGAGTCGAGCAGCCCGCGGCGAATGCCTGCGACGACTGCGGCGCACGCGCCCGTTCCGCATGCAAGCGTTTCTCCGGCGCCGCGCTCGTAGACGCGCAGATTGATTTCGTGGCGGCCGACGATCTGCATGAAGCCTGCATTCACACGCTGGGGAAACCGTGCATGACGCTCGATCAGCGGGCCATCGGTGCCGACCGGCGCCGCCTCGGTGTCCGCGACGACCTGCACGGCGTGCGGATTGCCCATCGACACGACCGAGATCCAGGTCGTTGCGCCACCGACGTCGAGCGGCCAGAGTGTGTCGTGCGCTTCGCCGCGCGATTCGAGCCCCTGCGCGTTGAACGGGATCTGCGCCGGTTCGAACTTCGGCGAGCCCATCTCAACCTCAACGTCACCGTCATCGCGCATGGTCAGCGTGAGCACACCGTGCCAGACCTGCACGCGCACGGTCCGTTCGGTCGTCAGTCCCTTGTCGAGGACGAACTTGACGAAGCAACGCGCTCCGTTGCCGCAGTGTTCGACTTCACCGCCGTCGTTGTTGAAGATCCGGTAGCGGAAGTCGACGCCGGGCACCGTCGGCTTCTCGACGATGAGCATCTGATCGGCGCCCACGCCGAAATGACGGTCGGACACGCGGCGGATCTGTTCCGAATCGAGCGAAAACGGGCTCGTCGTCGCATCGATCACGACAAAATCGTTGCCCGCGCCCTGCATCTTGGTGAAATTGAGCTTCATATCGCTATTGTAGGGCTTCTCGGGCCTCGGCTTCGAGGCCCGGTGTGCTCAGGGGTCGGGGCACCCGTGCTCTCGGGTGCTCTCGGGTGCTCTCGGGTGCTCTCGGGTGCTCTCGGGTGCTCTCGGGTGCTCTCGGGTGCTCTCGGTGCTTCCGGGTTCGCATGGAATTCCCCGGTACCGACGGATCCGCACGGCGCACCCGCTCCGGATCAATAAAATCCGGCCTCGCCCGGCGGCCGGGTCTTGAACCGCTTATGCACCCAGTAATACTGCTCGGGCATGGTTCGCACGATGTCTTCGAGCACCGCGTTCATCCGGCGCGCATCGGCGACATCGTCGCCGCTCGGATAGTCGGCCCAGGGCTTGAACACCTTGAGCCGGTAACCCTTGTAGTTCGGCAACACCTCGCCGACGAACACCAAAAGCTGCGCGGGCGCAGTCGCGGCGAGCCGCGAGGTCGACGTCAGCGTGCAAGCCGGGACCCCGAAGAACGGTACGAATGCCGAATTGCGCGGACCATAGTCCATATCGGCGCCAAGCATCACGGGCTGGCGATTACGCAGCATCCGGATCACCGCGCGTGCACTGTCGGACTTCGACACCATCTCCGCATTGAACCGGCCGCGCGCCTGGCTTGCGATGCGATCGAGTTCCTTGTTCGAAAACGGCTGGTACAGCGAGCCGCACCGCCGCTTGAGCGCGTGATTGAGCGCGACGGAAGCGGCTTCGATTGCCACGAAGTGGTAACCGAGCAAGATCGTCGGCGGCATGTCCGGGTCCGCGAGATCGACCTCGCTGTCGACGATCACGAGCTTCTCGATCTTGCGCGCGGACGCAAACCACTGGAAGCACCGCTCGACATAGCTGCGCACGGCATGGCGGAAGTGCAGGCCCGCAATGCGCTCACGCTCGGCGTCGTCCCACTCGGGGAAGCACAGCTTCAGATTGGTATGGACGATGCGCTTGCGGCGGCTCGGGATCTGATAGAGCAGCCAGCCGAGGCCGTCGCCGAAGCGCGCGACGAGCCCGTAGGGCATCAGCGCCATCACCTTGAGCAGGCCGATGGCCAGTTGCATGCCGAATTTACCTAGCATGCGGCCTCCGGGCAGACGCACGGGTGCGCGTGCGTGCGCTGCGCCGGACGCGCCACAGCGGCCGTCCACGCATAACACAACATGCACCGCGAGTATGGTTGGAACAACATGGGCATCAGGGGCAAACGGCGGACCGAGCACAAAAAAACGAAGCCGCTATAATACGGGCTTCGCCGAGTTAATGGACAACTTGCGGGGCGAGTGCCGGATACCAGTTATCCGGCAAAAAATTCCGCTAAAGCGTCGCCGCTTCGTCCCCGGAGTCGGCTACGTGAAGGCGCCAGTAAAGAGTTTTTCCGGTCACGTACCGATTAATAAAGGAGTATGCGAAGTGGCGAACGACTACCTGTTCACCTCCGAATCCGTTTCTGAAGGCCACCCCGATAAGGTTGCCGACCAGATTTCCGACGCGATCCTCGACGCGATTCTCGCGCAAGACAAATATTCACGCGTTGCAGCGGAAACGCTGTGCAACACGGGTCTCGTTGTGCTCGCCGGCGAAATCACGACGACCGCGAATGTCGACTACATTCAGGTCGCTCGCGACACGATCAAGCGTATCGGCTACGACAACACGGACTACGGTATCGACTATAAGGGCTGCGCGGTGCTCGTCGCTTACGACAAGCAATCGCCGGACATCGCCCAGGGCGTCGACCGTGCTCACGACAACAACCTCGATCAGGGCGCCGGCGACCAGGGCCTGATGTTCGGCTACGCATGCGATGAAACGCCTGAGCTGATGCCGCTGCCGATCTACCTGTCGCACCGCCTCGTCGAGCGTCAGGCCGACCTGCGCCGCGATGGCCGTCTGCCCTGGCTGCGTCCGGATGCGAAGTCGCAAGTCACGATCCGTTACGTCGACGGCAAGGCTCACAGCATCGACACCGTCGTGCTCTCGACGCAGCACGCACCGGAAATCGAACTCGCGCAACTGCGCGAAGCCGTGATCGAAGAAGTCATCAAGCCCGTGTTGCCCAAGGAACTGATCAAGGGCGACATCAAGTTCCTCGTGAACCCGACCGGTCGTTTCGTGATCGGCGGTCCGCAAGGCGACTGCGGCCTGACGGGCCGCAAGATCATCGTCGATACGTACGGCGGCGCAGCACCGCACGGCGGCGGCGCGTTCTCGGGCAAGGATCCGTCGAAGGTCGACCGCTCGGCTGCGTACGCTGGCCGTTATGTCGCGAAGAACATCGTCGCGGCCGGTCTCGCAAGCCGCGCGCTGATTCAAGTGTCGTACGCGATCGGTGTCGCACGTCCGACGTCGGTCATGGTCAACACGTTCGGCACGGGCCGCGTGCCTGACTCGGTGATCACCGAGCTCGTGCAAAGCCACTTCGACCTGCGTCCGAAGGGCATCGTCCAGATGCTCGACCTGCTGCGTCCGATCTATCAAAAGACGGCAGCTTACGGTCACTTCGGCCGCGAAGAGCCGGAATTCACGTGGGAAGCGACCGACAAGGCCGCTGCACTCGCGGAAGCCGCAAACATCGAGCCGTCGGCTGTCGGCGCGTAAGCGCGACAGCGGTGCGGGGAGGGCCATCGCGTCCTTCTCCGCTCCGCTCGAAACAAGAACGCCTGACAGGTTTGCGCCGGTCAGGCGTTTTTTTATCTTCACAGCCCTCGTCGAATCCAGCCGATCCATGGAGCGCTTCACGGCCGGCGATCGAAGCGATCGTAAGGATTGCGCCGCACCGCCTGCGTCCCGACAGGCGCGAGATTGCGTAGCTCGGCTCAGCGCAAGAACATCTTCACGACTGCGGCAACACGTTTCCCATACGGCGGCCGCACCAGGGCGCGCAGATTGAAGCGCGACTGGATCAGGACCGGCTTCATGTGCGTGAAGGTCCTGAACCCGTCGACCCCGTGATAGGCGCCGATGCCGCTCGGTCCGATCCCGCCGAACGGCAAATCGTCGCAGGCAACGTGCAGCAGCGTGTCGTTGACGGTCACACCGCCCGCATGCGTGCGCGCAAGCGCGGCGTCGATCTTCGCGCGATCAGTCTCGAACAGATACATCGCGAGCGGCCTGGGCCGCGCGTTGATATAGGTGAGCGCTTCGTCGAAGGTGTCGTATTCGACGAGCGGCAGCAGCGGGCCGAAGATCTCCTCGCGCATGATCGCCGTGTCGTCGGGTGCACCGGTGACGATCAGCGGTGCGAAGCGCCGCGTTGGCGAATCGCCTTGGTTCGATGAAGCATCGTCCGTCAGCGCGTGCAGGGTCGCGCCGCGCGATGCCGCATCGACCGCTAGCGTACGCAGCCGCTCCAGATGGCTTGTCGAGATGATCGACGTGTAGTCGGTATTGCTCGAAAAACCGGGGTACATCTTCCGGGTCAGCGCACCCGCCCGGTCGATGAATGCCTGCGCACGTCCGCGAGGCACGAGCACATAGTCGGGCGCGACGCAGGTTTGCCCGGCGTTGAACAGCTTGCCCGACACGACCGCGTCGACGGCTTCGTCGAACCGCGCGTTGGGCCCGATCAACGCGGGAGACTTTCCGCCGAGCTCGAGCGTCACCGGCGTGAGATTCTCCGCCGCCGCACGCATCACCTGACGGCCGACACCGGTCGAACCCGTGTAAAGCAGATGATCGAACGGCAGCGACGTGAACGCACGCGCGACGTCGACTTCGCCATTGACGACCGTCACATGGTCGGGTGCGAAGGTCTTCGCGATCAGCTGCGCAAACAGTTCGCCGAATCGCGGCGTGAATTCGGACGGCTTGATCATCACGCGATTGCCGGCGGCCAGCGCACCGGTCAGCGGACCCACCGCGAGAAACAGCGGGTAATTCCACGGCACCACGATGCCGACGACACCGACGGGCTGCGGCACGAGTTTCGCGCGAGCGGGGGCGAGCAGCATGCCGGAACTCCGGCGCTGAGGCTTCATCCACCGCCGGCCGTGGCGCAGCGCGTGACGAATACCGAGGTGCGAGCCCAGCATGTCCGCGAGGTCCGTCTCGTTCGCCGCACGATTGCCGAAGTCCGCGTGGATGGCTTGCGTGATCGCTTCGCGGTTCGACAACAGCATCGCATCGAGTGCGCGCAGGTGTCGCGCGCGCGTGTCCCAATCGGGCATCGGCGCGCGCGCAAAAGCGGTTTGCTGCGCGCGAAACAGGGATTCGATGCCCAGCTTCGGATCGAGATCGTTCTTCATTGTTATGTCGGCTCCCCCATGGCTTCATTCAATCTCGTACGGGCCTTGTTATGCATTCCTGCGAACATCCGGTCAGCGCCGGCGGACGCCACGTGCCGTCGACGCATGACCCCGTTACGGACGTCGCTGCGTCACTGCGGGCCGTCCACCGCCCGGGGCCTGCACGTGGCGGTCAGATCGCAAACTCGTTAACGAGCTCGGGCAGCGCGCGCAATACGACCTGGCGATGCCAGATCACATCGGACGACGGCAGCGTGCCATAGACGCGCCCGCTATGACCGGCGCCATCCGCGAGTCGAGTCGCGGCAAATGCGTCCGCGCTGGCCGGATCGCTTTGTCGCACCATCAACACGCCTTGCGCCACGAGGACAAGCGTTTGCGCGATACGGCGCGCCGACGCTTCACGCTGTTCAGGCGGCAAGGCGAGCATCTTGCGGAGCTCTTCGAGCGCGCTTTGCAGGCCTCGGGCGCCGCTCACGGTATCACGCCAATCTTCGAGCAAGGCGGCCGCGGCTTCGGATTCCCGTTCGATCGCGCGCAGCACGTCGAGGCACATCACGTTGCCCGAGCCTTCCCAGATCGAATTGACCGGCGCTTCGCGATAAAAGCGCGCCATGGGGCCTTCCTCGACATAGCCGTTGCCACCCCACACCTCCATCGCCTCGCCCGTGAATTCGAGCGCGCGCTTGCAAACCCAGAATTTCGCGGCCGGCGTCACGATCCGTTGCCACCCGCGGTCGAGCGGCGTCATCGCATCCGGCGGCGAATCGTAGGCGCGGGCGAGCCGCATCATCAACAGCGTCGCGGCCTCGCTTTCGATCGCGAGATCGGCGAGCACGTTCTGCATCAGCGGCTGGTCCGCGAGCAGGCGTCCGAATGCGCTGCGGTGCCGGGCGTGATGAATCGCCTGCACGAGCGCGGCACGCATCAGCGCCGCACTGCCAATCACGCAGTCGAGCCGCGTGTAGTTGGCCATTTCGATGATCGTCGGAATGCCGCGGCCTTCCTCGCCGATCAGCACACCCCATGCGTCCTGGAACTCGACTTCGCTGCTCGCATTCGAGCGGTTGCCGAGTTTCTCCTTGAGGCGCTGGACACGCACAGCGTTGCGCTTGCCATCGGGTGTATAGCGCGGCACGTAGAAACACGACAGCCCGATATCGCCCTCGGGCCGTGCGAGCACCAGATGCGCGTCGGCTTGCGGCACCGAGAAGAACCACTTGTGCCCCGTCAGACGATACGCCGCGCCGCGTCCGGTATAGCCGGCCTCGATCGGCATCGCCCGTGTCTGATTGCTGCGCACGTCGGAACCGCCCTGCTTCTCGGTCATGCCCATGCCGACCAGCATCGAGCTTTTCTGCGCAAGCGGGAGATCTCGCGGGTCATGATCGCGGGAAAACAGCTTCTCGCGCAGCGGCTCGAATAGCGACGTCTCACGCTGCAGCACCGGAATGCTCGCGAACGTCATGGTCGTCGGACACAAGGTGCCCGACTCGATCTGTGCGTGCAGGAAATACCCTGCCGCGCGTGCGCTCATCGCGCCTTCGGCCGGATCCGAGAACGGCAGCGCGTGAAGCCCCTCATCGCGTAACAGGGCCAGCAACGCATGCCAGCTCGGATGAAACTCGATCGCGTCGAGGCGGCGACCCTGCGCCGTATGCGTGAACAGCTCCGGCGTGTGACGGTTGGCGAGCTCGGCCAGCACCTGCACATCGCCGCTGCCGAGCCGCGCGCCCATCGCGTGCAGCGCTTCGCGATGCCACCCCGCGCCGTCGCGCTCGACGGCTGCGGCGAGTGCGACGTCCGTTTCGAACAGGTTGTAGTCGACGAGCGGCGGGACCTGATTGGTGACTTCGTGAGTAGTCCAGTCCATGACTCCAGTGGCTCCTTGCGATGTCGATCGATGCCGGAACGACGGGCGATATGTCCAGCATCGTCGATAGATCGCGCTCGCGCAAGCGCCAGTGACGCAAGCAGACTTGCGATTTCACATGGCCGCCGGACGACACCGCGACGCGACGCGCCTTCCCGTGAATCGCACCGCCTGTTGCGCACGCTTGCGTCAGTGCTTGAATGTCTGTGCGCCATGCGGACACAGCAGCGATTCAACGCGCATCGTGCGACGACGTGTGTTTTGATCATGCGCCTGTTCAAAACACACATCGCTTGCAGCGGCTTGCATCAGCTCGAATCGTTGCAATGGGATACCAATCGTCAATGGCATACCAGCGTCAAACCCTGCACCCACATACAGCGGTACGCCTACCCATCCCCCAAGTCCGGCCTCTCATCATAGAAGGGTGAGCGGCCAAACGCTGCCGGTGAATTAGAGCGCGGGTTCGGTCCCGCGCGCGGGTTTATCCGCATGCCTGCGCGGGATGAATGCACAAGAATGCTCAGCACCGTTGAATTCAGGACAAGGATTCGCTGGCAAGCGGGCTACCTACCAAAAAAATGCGCATCTAAGCTTGCGTGCACCAACAAGGCGTCGCGATTCGCGACGCAGGGAGACAGACGTGACGAACCCCGACGCAGCACCGACAACGTACGACTATCTGGTGGTGGGAGCCGGCTCGGCGGGCTGCACGCTTGCCGCGCGACTTGCCGATGCGTGTCCGCATGCCACCATCGCGCTGCTCGAAGCGGGCCCATCCGACGACAGCGTGCTGATCCGCACGCCGATCGGCATCGCCGCACTGGTCGCACGACGCACACGCTACAACTGGATGTTTCGGACCACGCATCAGGCCGCGCTGGATGGTCGTCAGACGTGGCAACCGCGTGGCCGAGGCCTGGGCGGCAGCAGTTCGATCAATGCAATGGTCTATACGCGCGGCCACCCGGGCGACTATGACGACTGGAAAGCCGCGGGCTGTCCGGGTTGGGGATGGTCCGACGTGCTTCCGTACTTCAGGAGAGCCGAGGCAAATGTACGTGGCGCAAACGCATATCACGGTGCGGACGGCCCGCTGATCGTTTCGGATCTGCGCGACGTGAATGTGTTTTCGCATCGCTTTGTCGAAGCAGGCGTGCAGGCCGGCTATGTGCGCAACGACGATTTCAACGGCGAGACGCAGGAAGGCGTCGGCATCTACCAGGTCACGCAGCGCGACGGCGAACGGTGGAACGCGGCGCGTGCGTATCTCCATTCGCGCCGACGACACAATCTGCATGTGATCACGCAGGCTCATGCGTTACGCGTCTTGTTCGAACATCGCCGTGCGACCGGCGTCGAAATCGCGCGCGACGGGCGAATCGAAACCTTGCGCGCACGCGCCGAGGTCATCGTGTGCAGCGGCGCATTCGGCTCGCCGCAACTGCTGATGTGCTCGGGCGTGGGGCCGGCCGTGGCGCTGCGCGAAAAGGGCATTGAAGTCGTCCACGACGCACCCGGCGTCGGTGCAAACCTGCAGGACCATCTCGACTTCACGTTCCAGAAGAAGCTGCCGGGTGATCGCGACACCGTGGCGCTGACCGTCGGTAGCGCACCTGACTGGCTGCGCCGCTTTGCGATGTACCGTCGCGAACGCCGCGGATTGTTCGCCAGCAATATCGCCGAGGCGGGCGGCTTTATCAAAACCGATCCGTCCGAGGCACGTCCCGACGTGCAGTTCCATTTCTGTGTCGCGCTCGTCGACGAACACGGGAGGCGGCTGCACTATGGTGCGGGTTACTCGCTGCATGTCTGCGTATTGCGGCCGCGCAGCCGAGGCAGTGTCGGGATCGCGAGCGGCGATACACGCGAGGCACCTGTCATTGATCCGGGCTTTCTGAACGATCCGTACGATGCCAGCGCGCTGTTGCGAGGCGTCAAGGCGGCCCGGCGCATTCTTGAAGCGCCCGCGCTGGCAGAACATGGCGGCAAGGAACTGCGCACGCACGCGCTGCACACCGATGCCGAGCTGATGGCCGCGATCCGTTCGAGCGCGGAGACGATCTATCACCCGGTCGGCACGTGCCGCATGGGCAGCGATGCCGGTGCGGTGGTCGACCCCGATCTGCGTGTACGCGGTGTCGAGGGACTGCGCGTGATCGATGCGTCGATCATGCCGACGCTGGTCGGCGGAAACACGAATGCGCCCACGATCATGATCGCAGAGCGCGCGGTCGAAAAGATCGTCGGCGCCCAGCGAACGGTGTCGGCACGCAGCGAGATGACGGCCGAGGCATAGGACGCCAACGCATGCAACATCGGCGCACGTGGCATCGATTCGCACCCTGTCACATCGCTTGAAAGTGCGATGGCCATCGCGCCCGCATCCGGACGCGCACACCGCATCGAACGCACTACGCCTTGCGCGCCGTACCCGCGCGTGCGCCGCCGAGCCACAGATCGGCGGACGCGCCGCCCGCACTGTCGTCGCGCGGCAATGAACGCGCCACGTCAAGCCAGGCGCGTGCCGCGTGCGACAGGTAGCCATCCTTGCGCCAGGCAATCGCCATATCCCACGCGATCACCGGGTCGACAACGGGCACGAGCGTGTAGCGTTCCGGATCAAGCGGCCGGCAGTACGGTTCGGGCAGCAGCGCAATGCCCACACCCGCGCCGACGAGCGCGGTGATGAAGTCCCAGTGACCGCTGCGCCCGACGATCGACGGCGTAAAGCCGGCATCGCGGCACGCACGCATGACGATATCGTTGAGCGCAAGACTCTCGCCATAGAACACGAACGACTCGTCGGCGAGCTTGCCGAGCGGCACGCTTTGCGCGCCGCGCCAGCGCGAATTGGCGGGGGCAACGAGCCACAACCTGTGATGGCTCACGGGCAAAAGCCCGAACACCGCTTCATCGACGGGCAGCAGCACCGCGCCGAGTTCGAGATCGCCCTCGAGCAGCGCCGCTTCGATGGCGCGTGACCCGTGCTCGAACAACTTGAGCTCGATCTTCGGATAACGCTGACGAAACGCTGCAATGGCGGGTGTGAACAACGTGCCGCCCATCGGAGGAATGCCGATCCGGAGTTCTCCGCGGCCAAGCGACTCGAGATCGTTCAGTTCGGCGCGCAGCTGCGCGTGCGCGGCGAGCACGTCCTGGCCGCGTTGCGCGACGATGCGGCCCGCGTCGGTCAGCACGAGCTGCCGCCCTTCGCGCAAGAGCAGCGGCGTGCCGATTTCTTCCTCGAGCGACTTGACCATTTTGCTGATGGTCGGCTGCGTGACGCTCAGCGTCTCCGCCGCAAGCGTAAAGCTCTGTTGCCGGACCACTTCAACGAAATAGCGCAGCGCGCGCAGCTCCATACGATCGATCTCCGGACGGCCATTCCGATGCGGAATGTTGGCGGTAAGTTTAAGTCAATCGGCGCATGTCACGCGGCCCTGGCCCTCGCGCTGGCACAGAATCTTCACGCGCCCTCCTCGCGCATCTTTGCTACAATCCACGCCACCTTCCGAGGAGCGTTGCGACGGACCCTATCCGCCAGGCTCGGAATTTCACCGAAGAACCGCATTGCGACTTCGTCCTGAACGGCGCTCACGTCTTTAATTTCTAGGTCTTTTTTAGAAAGGAGGGCGTGATGAACGCCGCTGTTATCGATTCCCAAGATTACGTCATTGCCGATCTGTCGCTCGCCGACTGGGGCAAGAAAGAACTCAAGATCGCCGAGTCCGAAATGCCGGGCCTGATGGCGACGCGCGAAGAGTACAAGGCCAGCCAGCCGCTCAAGGGCGCACGCATTGCCGGTTCGCTGCACATGACGATGCAGACGGCCGTGCTGATCCAGACGCTCGAAGCCCTCGGCGCACAAGTGCGCTGGGCGTCGTGCAACATCTTCTCGACGCAGGACCACGCTGCCGCCGCGATCGCTGCGAACGGCACGCCGGTGTTCGCTTTCAAGGGTGAAAGCCTCGACGAATACTGGGAATTCAGCCATCGCATCTTCGAATGGCCGAATGGCGAACAAGCCAACATGATTCTCGACGACGGCGGCGACGCGACGCTGCTGCTGATCCTCGGCACGAAGGCCGAAACGGACCGCTCGGTGATCGCAAAGCCGACCAACGAAGAGGAAACGGCGCTGTACAAGTCGATCGCCGCGCACCTCGACAAGGACGCAAACTGGTACTCGAAGCGCCTCAAGGAAATCAAGGGCGTGACCGAAGAAACCACGACCGGCGTGCATCGTCTGTATCAGTTCGAAAAGGACGGCAAGCTGCCGTTCCCGGCATTCAACGTCAACGACTCGGTCACGAAGTCGAAGTTCGACAACCTGTACGGCTGCCGCGAGTCGCTCGTCGACGGCATCAAGCGTGCCACCGACGTGATGATCGCCGGCAAGGTCGCGGTCGTCGCTGGCTACGGTGACGTGGGCAAGGGCTGCGCACAATCGCTGCGCGGTCTCGGCGCGACGGTGTGGGTCACGGAAATTGACCCGATCTGCGCACTGCAAGCTGCGATGGAAGGCTATCGCGTCGTCACGATGGACTACGCGGCCGACAAGGCCGACATCTTCGTCACGGCAACCGGCAACTTCCACGTGATCGATCACGACCATATGAAGAAGATGCGCCATCAGGCCATCGTCTGCAACATCGGTCACTTCGACTCGGAAATCAACGTCGCGTCGCTGCGCCAGTACACGTGGGAAAACATCAAGCCGCAAGTCGACCACATCGAGTTCCCCGACGGCAAGCGCATCATCCTGCTGGCTGAAGGCCGCCTCGTGAACCTCGGTTGCGCAACGGGTCACCCGTCGTTCGTGATGTCGAACTCGTTCACGAACCAGACGCTCGCGCAGATCGAACTGTTCGCCAATGGCGGCAAGTACGAGAAGAAGGTCTACGTGCTGCCGAAGCAACTCGACGAAAAGGTCGCGCGCCTGCATCTGGGCCGCGTAGGCGCCGAGCTGACCGTGCTGACCGACGCACAGGCAAGCTACATCAGCGTCGACAAGAACGGTCCGTTCAAGCCGACCCATTACCGTTACTGATCCGGTTACGTTTGGCGCATCGCTCGCTGCCGGAAGGTGGCAAGCGTGTGCCGGACAGTGACGGATCACGTCGTCGTCGACGCGCGACTGCCGGCCTGCACGGAGGCTGCCGCCACGCGACGACGGCAAACGCGGTATCTTTGTTGCGCGTCGGACCGGTTGACGGTCCGGCGCGTTCGTTTATCGACTGACCGAAAGGAGCGGCGATGCATCTGATCGTGACCTGGCTGTTGAATGCAGTGGCCTTGCTCGCAGTGACCTATGTGATCCCGTCGATTCACATTCGCAGCTTTGGCACTGCGCTTGTGATCGCCATCGTGCTGGGGTTGATCAACGCGCTGCTGCGGCCGATCCTCGTGATCCTGACGCTGCCCGTGACGATCCTCACGCTCGGCTTGTTCCTGCTCGTGATCAACGCGCTGCTGTTCCAGCTCGCGGCATGGTTCGTCAAGGGATTCGAAGTGGATGGCTTCTGGGCCGCGTTGTTTGGCTCTGTCCTCTACAGCATCATTTCCTGGATCCTCACCGCGATCGTTTTCGGTCATCGCCACGGCGTAACACGCTGGTACTGATCGAGGCTCTATGGCTTCCTGCGAACTTTCGTTTGAATTCTTTCCGCCCAAGACGGCGGACGGGCTCGAGAAACTGCGCGCGACGCGTGCAGAGCTCGCCACGCTGAACCCGAAATTCGTTTCGGTCACGTTCGGCGCGGGCGGCTCGACCCAGCAAGGCACACTCGATCTCGTCGTCGAAATGAAGCGCGACGGGCTCGAGGCGGCGCCGCATTTGTCGTGCATCGGTGCCACACGCGACAGCATCCGGCAAATTCTCAAGCACTACCAGGACCACGATATCCGCCATATCGTCGCGTTGCGCGGCGACCTGCCGTCGGGCATGGGTGAAATGGGCGAGTTCCGTTATGCATCGGACCTCGTCGAATTCATTCGCGCGGAGACGGGGGACTGGTTCCGTATCGAAGTCGCTGCGTATCCTGAGTACCACCCGCAAGCGCGCTCGCCGAGGCACGATCTCGATGCCTTCGTGCGCAAGATCAAGGCCGGTGCCGATGCCGCGATCACGCAGTACTTCTTCAACCCGGATGCGTATTTCCGCTATGTCGACGATGTGCGCAAGCTCGGCGTCGACGTGCCCGTCACCCCGGGCATCATGCCGATCACGAACCATTCGCAACTCATGCGCTTCTCGGATATGTGCGGCGCCGAAGTGCCGCGCTGGATTGCGAAGCGCCTTGAAGCGTTCGGCGACGATCGCGAATCGATTCGCGAGTTCGGCATCGATGTCGTGACGGACCTCTGCCAGCGCCTGCTCGATCAGGGCGTGCCGGGACTGCACTTCTACACGCTGAATTCGGCTGCCGCCAGCCGCAGCATTTACGAGCGGCTGAACAAGGCCTGATCGGGCCGATGGGCCTGATGGGTCCGATCAAACGGCGCGAACCGGACGATCCGATCAAAGCATCATTCAATGCCCCGCTTCACGGCCATACCCCGCACGCCGTGACAAAGATTCAGCGAGACTCACAAGGCCTCGCCGGATCTTGCCCTCTCCCTCTCGTTCGGCACAAAGAAGTATTTGCCCGATATCGTTCCCAACCAGACAAAACGACCGGTTCATCGCGCGAATATCCGCAATTTCTCGCCTTGTTCGTGAATTTGTTCGTCAGTAACATCGGCACACCGCGTCGATCCCGTCGCGCCGCTCAGAGAGGACCTGATGAACTTCATCCGTGGTCGTTTGCGTCGCGTGCCCGCGTTACCCCGCGTGCGTGCCCTTCTCGCTGCTCCGCTTCGTCGTGCTTCGTCCCGCGTGACTTCGCTGACGTCTGCTTCGCTGACGTCTGCTTCGATGGCCTCCGCTTCGATGTCGTCTGCTTCGCTTGTCGCCGCTTCACTGGCCTGCGCGGTCATGATCAGCGCTGCGCCCGCAGCCCACGCCGCGATCCCCGACAAGACGCTCGTGTTCTGCTCTGAGGGTAGCCCGGCCGGCTTCGATCCCGCGCAATACACCACCTCGGTCGAGTTCTCCGCATCGGCGTACACCGTCTATAACCGGCTCGTCGAATTCTCGAAGGGCGGCACCAAGGTCGAGCCCGGTCTTGCAGAAAGCTGGGACGTCTCGCCCGACGGTCTGACGTACACGTTCCACCTGCGCCACGGCGTAAAGTTCCAGACCACCCCGTATTTCAAGCCGACGCGCGACTTCAACGCCGACGACGTCCTCTTCACGTTCGACCGAATGCGCGACCCGAACAACGCGTTTCGCAAGGCGTATCCGGTTCAGTTTCCGTACTTCACGGACATGGGCCTCGACAAGAACATCTCGAAGATCGAGAAGGCCGATCCCTATACGGTGCGCATCACGTTGAATGCGGTCAACGCACCGTTCCTGGCTGACCTCGCCATGCCGTTCGTGTCGATTCTGTCCGCCGAATACGCGGACCAGCTGCTCAAGGCGAACAAGGCGCCCGAGATCAATCAGAAACCTGTGGGCACCGGGCCGTTCATCTTCCGCAGCTACACCAAGGACGCCACCATCCGCTTCGACGGCAACCCCGAGTACTGGAAGCCCGCCGACGTCCAGGTGTCGAAGCTGATCTTTGCGATCACGGTCGATCCATCGGTGCGCGTGCAGAAGCTCAAGCGCAACGAATGCCAGGTCATGTCGTATCCGCGCCCGGCCGATCTCGAGTCGATCAAGACCGATACCAATCTGCAGATGCCGAGCCAGGCCGGCTTCAACCTCGGCTACCTCGCCTACAACACGCAGCACAAGCCGTTCGACAACGTGGACGTGCGCCGCGCACTCGATATGGCGATCGACAAGAAGGCCATCATCAGCTCGGTCTATCAGGGCGCCGGACAGCTCGCGACCGCCCCCATGCCGCCGACGCAATGGTCCTATGACAAGGACCTCAAGGACCCCGGGTTCGACCCCGCCAAGGCCAAGGCATTGCTTGCCAAGGCAGGCTTCCCGAACGGGTTCGATGTGAACCTCTGGGCGATGCCGGTGCAGCGTCCGTACAATCCGAACGCGCGGCTGATGGCCGAGATGATCCAGGCCGACTGGGAAAAGATCGGCGTGCATGCGAAGATCGTGACCTTCGAATGGGCCGAGTACATCAAGCGTGCGCAGGCCGGCGAGCACGACGCTGTGCTGATCGGCTGGACAGGCGACAATGGCGATCCGGACAACTGGCTCGCGGTGCTGCTCGGCTGCGATGCGATCAACGGCAGCAATTATTCGCGCTGGTGTCACAAGCCGTTCGACGATCTGATCGTCAAGGCGCGCGAGGTCACGGATGTCGGCACGCGCACAAAGCTCTATACGCAGGCGCAGGAGATCTTCAAGGACCAGGTGCCCTACACACCGATCGCGCACTCGACCGTCTATCAGCCGATCAGCAAGAATGTCACCGGCTTTGCGATCGACCCGTTCGGACCTACCCAATTCTTTGGCGTCGGACTCAAATAACCCATGGTGCGTTTTGTTCTGACACGACTGCTGACCGTGGTGCCGACCTTCATCGGCATCACGCTGCTCGTGTTCCTCCTGATTCACCTGATCCCCGGTGACCCCGTCGAAGTGCTGATGGGCGAGCGCGGTATCTCGCCGGCCGCGCATGCCGAGGCCTTGCATCGTCTCGGCCTCGATGCGCCGTTGCCGGTCCAGTACCTGCACTACGTCACGCATGCACTGCATGGCGATCTCGGCACTTCGCTCGTATCGAGCACGAGTGTCATGCAGGAGTTTCTCGCGCGCTTCCCGGCCACCGTCGAACTGTCACTGTGTGCGTTACTGTTCGCGCTGATCGTCGGCGTGCCGGCCGGTGTGATCGCCGCCTTGCGCCGCGGCTCGGCGGTCGATCACGGCATCATCGGCACCGCGCTCGCGGGCTATTCGATGCCGATCTACTGGTGGGGCCTGATGCTGATCATGTTCTTCTCGGTCAAGCTCGGCTGGACACCCGTCACCGGCCGCATCGCCGTCGAATATGACGTGACGCCCGTCACCGGCTTCATGCTGATCGATTCGCTGCTGTCGACCGATTCCGGCGCCTTTGTCTCGGCCTTGAGCCATCTCGTGCTGCCGACGATCGTGCTCGGCACGATCCCGCTTGCCGTCATCGCACGCATGACACGCTCGTCGATGCTCGAGGTCCTGCGGGAAGACTATATCCGCACCGCGCGCGCCAAGGGTCTCGCGCCGATGCGCGTGATCGTCGTGCATGCGCTGCGCAACGCGTTGATTCCAGTCGTGACCGCGATCGGCCTCCAGGTCAGCCTGCTGCTTGCGGGTGCGGTGCTCACCGAGACGACCTTCTCGTGGCCCGGCATCGGCAAGTGGCTGATCGATGCTGTCGGCCGGCGCGACTATCCCGTCGTGCAGGGCGCGATCCTGCTGATCGCGCTGCTCGTGATCGTCGTCAACTTCTGCGTCGACATGCTCTACGGCGTGTTGAATCCGCGTATCCGGCACACAAGGTAGAACGATGGCTGATATGTCGACCCCGACGCTGACCCCGCCTCCCGGTGACGAAGGCCTGCTCGCAGGCCGCGAATTCTGGCGTCAATTCACCGCGCATCGCGGCGCGGTATTCGCGGGGACCGTCTTTTTGCTGCTCGTACTCGTCGCGCTGAGCGCACCCTGGATCGCGCCGCACAGTCCGATTGAACAGTTCCGCGATGCGATCAAGACGCCGCCCTCGTGGCTCGACGGCGGGCAATCGCGGTTTCTGCTCGGCACCGACGAAGCGGGTCGCGACATCCTGTCGCGGCTGATCGCCGGTGCGCGCGTGTCGTTCACGATCGGCCTCGTGTCCGTCGTGCTCGCCCTGATACCGGGCGTCGTTCTGGGTCTGGTCGCGGCATTCTCGGCAGGGATCGTCGACGCATTCATCATGCGCGTGATGGACGTGTTGCTCGCACTGCCCTCGCTGCTGCTCGCCGTGGCGATTGTCGCGGTGCTCGGCCCGGGTCTCACCAATACGATGTTTGCAATCGCCATCACCGCGCTGCCCGGATATGTGCGGCTGACCCGTGCCTCTGCGCTGGGCGAGCTAGAGAAGGACTATGTGACCGCGTCGCGCGTCGCCGGCGCGGGCCGGCTGCGCCTGATGTTTTCGCAGGTGCTGCCCAATTGCACGGCGCCATTGATCGTGCAGGCGACGCTCGGGTTTTCGTCGGCGATTCTCGACGCCGCCGCGCTCGGTTTCCTCGGGCTCGGCGTGCAACCGCCGTACGCCGAATGGGGTGCGATGCTCGCATCGGCACGCGACTATATCGACAGCGCATGGTGGATCGTCACGATGCCGGGCCTGGCCATCCTGATCTCGGTGCTCGCGATCAATGTGTTCGGCGACGGCCTGCGCGATGCGCTCGATCCGAAACTCAAGCGGGTCCGTTAAATGATTGGATTTCGAGAACCGGCGAATCCGCCCGGCGCGCAAGCGCCGATGAAATCGTTGCTGAGCATCCGCAATCTCTCGGTCGACTTCGATGGCCTTGCCGCCGTCGAATCGGTCACGCTTGCGGTTGCGCCGGGCGAGGTGCTCGGCGTCGTCGGCGAATCCGGCTCGGGCAAGAGCGTCACGATGCTTGCGCTGATGGGCCTGATCGATGCACCGGGCGAGGTCGACGCAGACGAGATCCTGTTCGACGGCATCGACTTGCTGAAGGCCAGCGCGCGCGAACGGCGTCGCATCATCGGCAAGGACATGTCGATGGTGTTTCAGGACGCGCTGACGAGCCTGAATCCGAGCTACACGGTCGGCTTCCAGGTCGCCGAGGTGCTCAGGCGGCATCAAGGGCTGCGCGGCGCCGCATTGCGCAAGCGCGTGATCGAGCTGTTCGATCAGGTTGAAATCCCCGATGCGAAGGCGCGCATCGACGCGTATCCGCATCAGCTGTCCGGCGGCATGAACCAGCGCGTGATGATCGCGATGGCCATCGCCTGTGACCCGAAGCTGCTGATCGCCGACGAGCCGACGACCGCGCTCGACGTGACGATCCAGGCGCAGATCATGCGGCTGCTCCTCACGTTGCAGAAGGATCGCGGGATGGCGCTCGTGCTGATCTCCCACGACCTCGCCGTCGTCTCGGAGGTCGCGCAGCGCGTGGCCGTCATGTATGCCGGAGAAATCATCGAAACAAACACGGTGCCGGGCATCTTCGAGGTACCGCATCATCCGTACACGCACGCGCTGTTGCAGGCGATCCCCGAGAACAACCCGGGTGCGTCGCGACTCGCTGCGCTGCCTGGTGTGGTCCCGGGCCGCGACGATCGTCCGCTCGGCTGTCTGTTCGAGCCACGCTGTGCGTACGCGGTCGATGCCTGTGCGGCAGCGCGCCCGGCGCTGACGCGCGTGGATGTCTCGCGTGACGCAACGAACGCCGAGGACCCATGGGCTCCGTTGCCGGAGAACCTCGCGATGGTTCGCTGCATCAAGCCGCTCAATATCGGCGCGACGGACGGAGCTTCGACATGACCCTGGATCGTGTGGAACCCACGCTCGGGGACACTGACCCGGCGAACCCGGCGGACCCTGCGAACCCGGCGGCCCTGAGCATGGGGCGGGCCGCGTCGGATGACAGCGCGTCACCGGTACTGGTCGCGGACGATCTGAGCAAGCACTACACCGTGCGACGTGGCCTGTTCGGCCATGCGACCGTCAATGCGCTCAATGGCGTTTCGTTTTCGCTGGGCCATGGACGCACGCTCGCCGTGGTCGGCGAGTCGGGCAGCGGCAAGTCGACACTTGCGCGTCAGCTGACGATGATCGAGACGCCGAGCGCGGGCGCGCTGTCCATCGGCGGCGAGCGTGTGACGCGCTTCGGCAACGATGTGCCCGCCGAGCTGCGCCGGCGTGTCCAGATGGTGTTTCAGAATCCGTTCGCCTCGCTCAACCCGCGCAAGACGGTCGCGCAGACGCTCGACGAACCTTTGGCCATCAACACGTCGCTCGGCAGACGCGAACGCGCGGCACGCGTAGCCGAAGCCATGCGCGTGGTGGGCCTGCGGCCCGAACACGCGCGCCGCTACCCGCACATGTTCTCCGGCGGACAGCGCCAACGCATTGCGATCGCGCGCGCCATGATCGTCGAGCCGCAGATCGTCGTCGCCGACGAGCCGGTGTCCGCGCTCGACGTATCGATCCAGGCGCAGATCCTCAATCTGTTCATGGACCTCCAGCAGCAGTACCAGGTCAGCTTCGTCTTTATCTCGCATAACCTGGCCGTCGTCGAACATGTCGCCGACGATGTGCTCGTCATGTACTTCGGCGGCGTCGCGGAAATCGGCGACAAACGGCGTGTGCTGGCCCGCCCGCGGCACCCCTACACGCGATCATTGCTTTCCGCAACCCCCGCATTACGTGCGTCAGAGCGCCGCCTCCAAGTTAGACTCTCGGGTGAGCTGCCTTCGCCGTTGAATCCCCCGTCCGGCTGCAGCTTCCATCCACGCTGCCCGATGGCCGTCGAGCGGTGCCGCGTCGAAAAGCCGTTGCTGCGCGACGTGGATGGCCGAAGTGTCGCGTGTCACCGCGCGGAGGAGACGGAGGAATAGGGCAACCAGGACAATCGCGCGGTCGTGACGCTGTCACCATCGCCGAGCGTGAGGCGCAGGCAATCGGTGCAAGCACACGTGTGGCAGCTTTCCTCCGGGATTGAAGGGTTCGCGCAAGCGGGCTCACAGGCGCCGAACGCAACCGCGGACGTCGCGGCGGATGCGTTCCAGGCGATGCGCCTGAACGCGTCGCCGGGCGCGCGCCGACGCGCGCTGCGGCACTGGATGTCCGCCTGCGTCACGGTCATGGCGATCGTCGTATCACTCTGGCCACTTGCCGAGGCGCAGGCCGCGCCGCCCGCCACGTCCAACGGCCCGGTCACCGCGGCGCAAATTCCGCCGCACCTGCCGTTCTATATCGCACGCAAAGCCAATAACCGGACGGTCTATATCCTCGGCACGATGCACGCCGCCATGCCGGCCGACTATCCGCCGAACCTGCCTTTCCGGCCCGCGATCCTCGACGCGCTCAAGCACGCGTCGCTGCTCGCGTTCGAGCTGTCTCCCGACGACCTCGTCGTGTCCCAGAACGACGTCACGCGTTACGGCGTGTGCCCGAACGCCTGCCTGTCGAAGCAGCTGCCCGATGCGCTGTGGAAGCGATTGCAGTGGCGTTTGCGCGACAACCCCGAAGCGCTCGACGAGATCCAGAAGATGCGGCCATGGCTCGCCGCATTGCTGATCGAGACTTATGACTCGCTCGCATCCGGGCTGCAGACCGAGTACGGCACCGAGGCGCAGCTCGAAAACATTTATGCGAAGTACCCGATCGTCGGGCTCGAGACGCTCAACGACCAGATGCGCGCGTTCACGAATCTGCGCCCGGCCGAGCAGTGGGAGATGCTCGCGCAGGACCTTGCGCAGACGCCGCAGCAGAATGCTGCCGATATGCGGCAGCTCCATGCGCTCTGGCGCGAAGGCGATGCCGACAAGCTGGCGGCCTGGAGCGCCGCGCGTTCGCAGCGCCTCGCGCAGACGCCGGACCTGTCGAACGCGCTCGACGAGAAGGTCCTGTACCGGCGCAACCGGCATTTCGCGCGCCGCATCGCCGACCTGTCGCTGCCCGACAAGCCCTTGTTCGTCGCCGTCGGCGTGCTACACCTTGGCGGCCCGCGCGGCGTGCTTGCGAAGCTCCGCGAGAACGGGTTTACCGTGCAACCGGGCTAGGCGTCGCGCCCACTTCAATCCCTTCGCTGTCGAGCCGTTCGCGGATTCGGCGCGCGAAGGCGAGCGCGTGCGGACCGTCGCCATGCAGGCAGATCGTCTGGGCATTGAGTGGCACCCACTGTCCACTGACGGCTTGTACCCGGCGCTCGCGAATCATCCCGATTGTGCGCTCGAGCACCGCGTCTTCGTCGTCGAGCAACGCGCCCGGCTGGCTGCGCGGCACGAGCGAGCCGTCGTCACGATAGCCGCGGTCGGCAAAGGCTTCTTCAACCGCGACCAGGCCAGCGCGCTTCGCGGCGGCGACCAGTTCAGCGTTGGCGAGCCCGAACACCGCGATCGACGGATCGAAGTCGCGCACGGCGGCGACGATCGCATCGGCCATCGCCGCATTCCGTGCCGCCTGGTTGTACATCGCGCCATGCGGCTTCAGATGCGCGACACGGCCGCCCGCGGCTTTCGCAAAGGCCGATAACGCGCCCAGTTGATACAGCACGCCCGCGTAGACCTCGTTCGGCGGCAAATCCATTTCCGTGCGGCCGAAGTTTGCCGGGTCGTTGAAGCTCGGGTGCGCGCCGACCGCCACACCGCGCGCGATGGCTGCCGACACGCTCGCACGCATGATGTCGGCGCCGCCCGCATGCCAGCCGCACGCGATATTGGCCGAACTCACGAGGTCGAGCAGCGCTTCGTCGCTGTCGCAGCCCTCGCCAAGGTCGGCGTTCAAATCAATCTGCATCATGGAATCGCCCGAATGGTTAAGCGGGGGTCACCGAGCATACGCCTCATGCCGGCTGCGATGCCAGCGCCTGTTGCTTCATCTCGAGAGCGGAGGCGACCTGGGTCAGATAGCGCTGCGTCGCGCGCAAGGCCTCGATCGCTTCGTCACGCGAGCATTCGACAAACCGGATCGAGCTGCCGAGCCGTGCCTGCCCGAGACGCCACAGGTCGGCGCTGATGACGACGCCAATCTTCGGATAGCCGCCCGTCGTCTGCGCGTCGGCAAGCAGCACGATCGGCTTGCCGTTCGGCGGCACCTGGATCGTGCCGGGCAACACGGCGTGAGAACGCAGGTCGGCGTGAGTCGTGCGCTCGAGCGGTGGGCCGTCGAGCCGGTAGCCGACCCGGTTGCTGTTCGGCGTGATCATCCAGTCGTGCGTCCACAGCGCTTCCTGGGAGGCATCGCCAAACTCGCCATATTCGTGACCGCGCAGCACGCGCACCGCGATCGTCGGTCCGATCGGGACCTTGCCATCGTAGTGGGGCGGCAGATGCGGGTAATCGATTTCGGCGAATTTGCTCCACGCCGGCGCCTTCACGCCGAACGTCGGTGCATCGGGCGCGAACACACTGCGCTTGCCATAGGCGGGAACGGGGCCGAACGGGAGACGATCGCCGTCACGCAGCGCCCGCCCGCCGAGACCGCCGAAGCCCGCCTTGAGATCGGTGCTTCGCGAGCCGAGCACAGGCTGAACGTCGATGCCGCCCGCGACTGCCACATACGCACGCATGCCGCGCCGTGCGCCGCGCAGCGTCAGGCATTGACCTGCCTCGACGGGCAGGCTCCACCACGACGATACATGCGTCTCGTCGAGCGAGGCATTGAAATCGGTGCCCGTGATGGCAACGCGCGTCGCACGCGTAAATCGAAGCACGACGGGGCCCATCGTGATTTCGAGGGCCGCGGCGTCGGGCGCATTGCCGACGAGGCGGTTTGCAATCTCGAACGACAGTGAGTCCATCGCCCCCGCCAACGCCACGCCGAGATGGCGGTGGCCGCGGCGGCCGAGATCCTGAACGGAGGTCAGCACGCCCGCCTTGATCACGTCGATCATCGCGCACCTCCGGCGGGCACGAAGCGCACGCGGTCACCCGGCTCGAGCAATGAAGGCGGATCGCGGCTCGGGTCGAACAGCACGGCGCTCGTGCGGCCGATCAACTGCCATCCTCCGGGCGACGCGGTCGGATACACGCCGGTCTGCTCCCCGCCGATGCCGACCGAGCCTGCAGGCACGGTCACCCGAGGGTCCTTGCGGCGCGGTGTCGCCAGCGCGGGATCGAGCCCGCCTAGATACGCGAAGCCCGGTTGAAATCCGAGGAAGTACACCGTGTACTCGGCCGTCGAATGGCGCTCGATCAGCGCGTCGACGCTCAGGCCGGTGTGTTTGGCGACGGCGTCGATATCCGGACCGTCGGAGCCGCCGTAGTGAACCGGGATCTCGACGAGACGGCCCAGCGGTGGGGGCGCGACGGCCATCACGGCATCGCCGTCCTGGTCCGTATCTTCCACTGCTTCTGCCGCTGCATCCGCCGATGCTTCTATCCCGGCGTCCGCCTCTGCATCCGCCTCAGGACCCGCCTCCGCGTCGGTCTCCGCGCCCGTCTCCGGGTTGGTCTCCGCATCCGCCTCTGTGCCCGTCTCCGGTTTCGCCCCCGCGTCCGCCGCCGGTTTCGCATCCGGCCCGACCGGCGTGTACAGGCGCTCAAGCTTTCTGCGCAGCGCGTCGATCGGCGTCGACAGCGGATCGAACACGAGCGTGAGGTTGTTCATGCCGGGGATCGCTTCTTCGACCTCGGGCCAGCCGCGCGCCACATCGGCAAGCTGCCAGATGCGTTGCTGCGTTTCAAACGAGACGGAGCCGAGGGCTGTCGCAACCAGTGCGTGATCGCCCAACTCGAAGATCTCGAACGATGTCATCGGTGAAGTGTTCGTCAGGTGAGCCCGCGGCGGCGTATGCGTCACGCCGGCAAAGTTCCGCTCACTTTACCAACAATTCGGGACAGTCTGACGTCGTTCGGGACGCGTTCGGGATCAGTCGGGTTCCTCCGCACCCGTCGACGCGTCGACGGACGGTGCATGCGTGTGCGGAACAGCGGCCGGCGTCACGCGTCGCCGCAGGCGCTCGGCATAAGCGTCTTCCGCGGTATCGTCCCGCCGATCCGCGGGACGCCAGGGCTCGAACGACTTGCTCGACGGCACGGTCACGGGATAGCCGGACAGGTAGCCGAACCGCTCGGCGGGTGACCAGCTTTCGTAGAGCGACATGGGCCGCGTCAGGAGTTGCCCAGGCAGTTCCGGGCGGTCGGGATCGCGCTTCGAAGGCGGCACGACAAACGTCTTGCGCGACGGATCGGGCGCCCGCTCCGTCCCGGCGCGAGGCGCAGGTGGCGTCGGATCGCGCCGGGGCGTCAATGCTGGCGGGTCGCTGATGTTGCGCTGCGCGGGATCGAACGATGGGCGCGGCTTGCCCGACGTCAGCCCGTCCGGCAACACGCGAGGCATCGTCACGTCATCGCCTGCCTGGGTATGGCCCTCGACGGGGATCGCAGCGAGCCCCGCCATCACCGCTGCGGCACGTGCCGCGCCCTGCCAATGCTGCCAATGCCTTGCTGCCATCTGCCGCTCCCGTCCGTGTGTCCGCGAACGGGATACGAGCGGCAGCAAGGAGCGAGCGTTCCCGCCGATGCCAAGTATCAGTCAAGCCCGAACCTGATTCAGCGTTTTCCGACCCCGGTCGCGTTGAACGGACTCAGCGCTTTCCGGCCGACGCCGTCGGAGCGGCCTGCCCGGTCGAAGCATCCTTCGGCAACGGACCTTTCTTGAGCGCGCGCGCCTGCAGAATGATCACGACCAGCAGGAACACCCCGCGGATCACGGATTGCCAATACGCTGACAGGCTGATGAAGCCCATGCCGTTTTCAAAGTTCAGCATATTGAAAACGAGCCCCAGCAGCACGACACCCGCAATGGTCATCGCAATCGAGCCTTCGCCGCCGGTGAGCAGCGTGCCGCCCAGCACGACGGCAGAAATCGCGAACAGCTCCCAGCCCAGCCCTTCGTTCGGTTGTCCCGCGCCGAACTGCGAGGCCAGGATGACGCCGGCCAGACCGGCGAGCAGACCCGACACGGCGTACACGACGATAAGCAGCCGGTCGATATTGAGCCCCATGAGGCGCGCCGCCTCTTCACTGCCGCCTGCCGCAAGCGCGTGGCGCCCGAAGCGGCTGTAGCCGAGCGCGACCAATGCGATCGCGAATGCAATCAGCGACACCCACGCGGGAATCGGCAAGCCCAGAAAATCGCCCTGGCCGAACACCGCAAAGCCCGACTCGGCCGAGATCGCCACCGCGTCGTTATGCCCGAGCAGCAGTGCAATGCCATGTGCGGCCAGACTCGTGGCCAGCGTCGTGATGAACGGCAGGATATTGAGCCGCGTGATGATCAGGCCGTTGACGACGCCGACGATGAGCCCCGAAGCGGCCCCGGCGATCACGGCGAGCGTGGCGCCATGCGGGCTCACGAGCGCCGACACGACGCTCGCCATCGCGGCCACGGTGCCGACCGACAGATCGATCCCGCCGGTGATGATCACGAAGCACATGCCGATCGAGATCAGCGCGAACATCGAGTTGTAACGCCAGAACGACGTCACGTTATAGGCCGAAATGAAGTTGTCGTACCGGATCGCGCCGAACACCACGAGCGCGACGAGCACGAGCAGGATCACGTAATTCTTCTTCATCAAACTGTCTCCGTGTCTGAACGTGCGTGCGTCACCCGCGGTTGCGCCGCTGGATATACACCGCCGCGATGATGATGCCCGCCTTCACGACAAGTGCGGCCGCATCGGGCACGCCATGCGCCAGCAGCGAATAGCGCACGAGCTGGATGATCAGCGCGCCGAGCAGCGTGCCGCCGATCCAGGCCTTGCCGCCCATCAGCGAGTTGCCGCCGACGGCCACCGCCGCGATCGCATCGAGCTCGATGCCCAGGCCGGTCACGTTCGGATCGGCCGACGAGTTGATGCCGATCGAGATCAGCCCGGCCAGACCCGCCAGCGCACCGCACACGGTGTAGGCAATCATCTTCACGCGTCGTGTCGGCACGCCGCTCACGAATGCCGCGCGTTCATTGCCGCCCGTCACGAGCAGATACTGGCCGAACAGGGTCTTGCGCACGATCCAGATAAACAGCCCGACAAGGATTAGCATCAGCAGAACCTGAACGGGCACGCCCGCGACCTTGCCGAGCGCGATCCACTGGAACGCATCGTTGTTGAACACCTGCAGGTTGCCGTCGACGATGACCTGCGCGATGCCGCGGCCCGCAATGAACAACACCAGTGTTCCGACAATCGGCTGCACGCGCAGCCGTGTCACAAGGAGTCCGTTGAAGACCCCGAACAGTGTCGCGGCGGCAATCGAGGCGACGAACGCGAGTGCAATGCCCAGCGGCCCATCGATATTGAGGAAGATCAGCGGTGCAATCGTCCCGGCAATCGCCATGGACGCGCCGACCGACAAGTCGATGCCGCCGGTCGCGACGACGAGCGTCATACCGATGCCGACAATGACGATCGTCACGACCTGCGTCATGTTGACGTTGAAGGTCTGCAGCGACCAGAAGTGCTTCGTGAACAGCAGATTGAACACGAGCAGGAGCAGCAGCACCACGACCTCTCGCGTCACGGGCAAACGGAACTTCATGGGTGCTCCCTGCGTGATGGGCAAAGACTTCATGGGTGCTCCCCGGGAATGTCGATCTCAGTGACCGTCTGCGCGGCCTGAGCGAGCGCGCTCGTCCCGCCGGCGCCATACGCGATCGCATCCATGATCGAGGCTTCCGTGAGCTTCTCGCCCGCAAGCTCCGCCACGCTGCGGCCGTCGCGGATCACGACGGCGCGATCGGCCACTGCAACCAGCTCTTCGAGTTCAGACGCGGTGAGCAGCAGTGCCATGCCCGAATTGCGCAGCTCCCGGATGATGCGCGCAATTTCGGCCTTCGCGCCGACGTCGATCCCGCGTGTCGGCTCGTCGAGCAGCAGCAGTTTGGGATTGGCGGCCAGCCAGCGCGCGAGCAGCACCTTTTGCTGATTGCCCCCCGACAGTTCGCGTATCGGCTGCTCGGCATCGCGCAGCTTGATGCCGAGCGAGGCAATGAAGCGGTCGACCAGCGCCTTCTGCTGCGCGCGGTCGACGACACCGCGTTTGACGAGCGTCGGCAAGCAGACGAGCGTCATGTTTTCGCGCACGGACAGCTCGGGCACGATGCCTTCGGCCTTGCGGTCCTCGGTCAGCATGGCCATGCCGCGCCGGATCGCGTCGCGCGGCGACTTCAGCGACACCGCCTCGCCGTTCAGCGTGAGTGCGCCGCCCGCCAGCGGATCGGCTCCGAACATCAGGCGCATCGCCTCGGTCCGGCCTGCGCCAAGCAGGCCCGCGAGCCCGACGGCCTCGCCCGCATGCACCTGCACCGACACGTCGTTGACGCGCGGCGCGGCCTGCAGGCTCTGCGCATCGAGGCGCACTTCGCCGAGTGTGCCGCCATCGTTCTTCGCTTGCGCCGACGCCGGATGCTGGACGACGGCAGCGAGGCTGCGCCCGAGCATGGTCGTCACAAGCTGAAGCTTGTCCATGTCCTTCATCGCCGCGGCGGCCACCGTCTGGCCGTCGCGCATGATCGTCACCCGGTCGCAGACCGCATAGAGCTCGTCGAGCCGGTGCGAGACGAAGATCACCGCACGGCCATCGTCGCGCAGTCGGCGCACCACCGTGAACAGCAGCTCGACCTCGCGCTCGTCGAGCGACGACGTCGACTCGTCCATGATGACCATGCGCGCATCCGCCGAGACGGCGCGCGCGAGTGCCACCATCTGCTGGATCGCGGTCGAGAACTGGCCCACGGGCTTGCGCACGTCAATCGACAAGCCGAACGAGGTCAGCAGGGCGTTGGCCTGCTCGTGAACCGAGCGCCAGTCGATGAGGCCGAAGCGTCGCGGCTCACGGCCCAGGAAAATGTTTTCGGCAATCGAGCGCAGCGGGACCAGGTTGATTTCCTGGTAGATCGTGCTGATGCCGCCGTCCCGTGCGGCTTGCGGCGAGGTGAAATCGACCTCGTGGCCGCCGAACGCGATCAGGCCCGAATCGCGTCGATACGCGCCGGTCAGGATCTTGATCATCGTCGACTTGCCCGCGCCGTTCTGCCCGATCAGCGCGTGAACCTCGCCGGCCACGACCGACAGGCTCGCATTGCGCAGCGCCGCGACGCCACCGAACGACTTGTTGATGTCCTGCATCTGCAGGAGCGGGGGCGCTTGTGTGATGTCTGCCACCGGCTGTCCCTCCTTGCAGCGTGTTCACCCACGATGTGCGTGACCCGCTTCCCGAATTCTGGGTTCTGCCGCGATGATCGCGGCCCTTTCAGAGCAACGCCGGCCAGGCGCATCGCGCGAGGCCGGCGTCCGGTCCGTCCATCTGTCCGGTCAGTGCCCGGTCTTTCGATCCGGGCACTGTGCCGATCAGTAGCCGTCCTTCATGCTCGCGTCGACGTTGGACTTGTCGTAGAACTTGTCCGACACCTTGATCCACGTCGGGATCGTTTCGCCCTTCGCGTACTTCTGCGCGGTCTCGCACGAGATCGGGCCGAAGAACGGCGAGGACTGCACGTCGGCGCCGAGTTCGCCGGCCTTGATGGCTTCGAGCGCGCCCTTCGTGCCGTCGATCGACACAAGCGTGATGTCCTTGCCCGGCACCTTGCCCGCTGCCTTGATCGCGGCGATCGCGCCGAGCGCCATTTCATCGTTGTGCGCGTACACAGCCGTGACTTCCGGATGCGACTGCAGCAGCGTTTCCATGACCTGGCGGCCCTTGTCGCGTGCAAAGTCACCCGATTGCGACGCGATGATCTGCATGCCCGAGTGCGACGAGATCTCGTCGTCGAAACCCTTCTTGCGGTCGTTCGCAGCCGACGCGCCCGTCGAGCCTTCGAGCTCGATGATCTTCGCGTTGCCGTTGGTCGCCTTGATCAGCCAGTCAGCGGCGCGCTTGCCCTGGTCGATGAAGTCGGAGCCGATGAACGTGACGTAGTCCTTGCCGGCGACGGCGAGCGACTGATCGACGTTACGGTCGACGAGGATCACCGGAATGCCGGCCTTCTTCGCTTCGAGAATCACCGGCGCGAGCGGCTTTTCTTCACGCGGCGGGAACACGAGCAGATCGACCTTCTGGGCGATCATGCTGCGGATATCGGAGACTTGCTTGGCGGCCGAGCTGTTGGCGTCGGTCATGACCATCTGCCAGCCGCACTTCGCGGCGACGTCCTTGAACGACTTGGTTTCAGCGAGACGCCACGGGTTGTTGCTTTCGGTCTGGGCAAAGCCGACCTTCAGCGGTTTTTTCTGCGCGAGTTTCGGCAGCGCTGCGTCGTCTGCCGACGCGGAGCCGGCAGCGGCCGCGCACGCGAGCGCGATCATCGAGGCAATCAGGGGACGGGTCCAGCGAGCGTTGTGCAACATTGTCTTCCTCCAGGGTTTTTTGTCGAAGCGCCAATCGTGTTGCGTGAGTCCGGAACTCTCGTTCCTTCTTTGGACTTGCTTTGGTCTTTCTGGTCTTGCCTTCCGTTCGCGACAGCGTGTCAGGCTCAGGCGCCCGGCGATTGTTCCATCGCGTTTATGAATCGTCAATCGCTAATAATTACTAATGGATCAGGAAGCCTCCTTGCTTGTACGCCGGCGCGCACCGCTCGCGCGGGTTCCGGATGACGAGGACCGCGGCGTGGCAGACGCTGCGCGGGGTGAGGGTGTGTCAGAAACGGGAGAAGCGGCCGACACGGGTTCGGCCGGTGCATCGGCGGCCGGGCCGGCCACCGATGCACGTTCGATCAGCGGGCCGTCGAGCTTGACCACGCGTTTGCGCAGCGGCGCGCCGGCTTCATGGTTTTCGTGCTCCTGGAGCAACGCCTCCACAGCCCAGCGACCCAGTTCGTAGTTCGGCAGCAGCACCGTCGACAAGGGCGGATGCGTATGCCGGGCGATTTCCTGGTCGTCGTAGCCCATGACGGAGACGTCTTCCGGCACGCGCAGACCGAGCTGCTTGAGCGCCTCGATCGCACCGATTGCCGTCAGGTCGTTCGCGCAGAAGATGGCCGTCGGCGGACTCGGCTCGCGCATCAGCGAAAGCGTCTGCTCGAAACCCAGGCCCGAGCTCCAGTCGCCGTCGCGCGTCAGCGCTTCGTCGAACGGCACGCCGGCGGTTGCCAGCGCCTGCCGATAGCCTTTGAGGCGGTCCTTGGCTGCGTCCTGCCAGGGTTCGCCGTTGATATAGCCGATGCGCCGGTGCCCTTGCGCCAGCAGATGCTCGGTTGCCGCGTGGCCGCCGATCACTTCGGCCGGCAGCACCGACGAGTAAGAGTGATCGGAGGTGTAACAGTTGAGCAGCACGGTCTGCACGTCGCCGAGCGCTTCGGGCACATTGACCTTGCGCGTATAGACAGTCGCGTAGATCACACCGAGCAGATTGGGCAGCGCGAGCACGGAGCGCAGCACCTGCGCTTCGATCTCGGCATTGCCATGGGTCGAGTAGACCGTCAGCAGATAGCCGCGCTCCCAGGCAGCGTCGCGTGCCCCGTCGATATTCACGACCGGGTGCGGGCTCGTCGAGATTTCGTCGGCGAGGTACACGATCAGGTTGCGCGGGCTGTGCGCAACCGGCGCCGACGCCGGCGCACGGCCCGTCAGGCGATAGCCGAGCGCATGGGCGGCCTCGTGCACCTTGGCGCGCGTGGCCTCGGAAAACTTCGCCCCGGCCGCGTCATTGAGCACGAGCGAAACGGTCGATTGCGAGACGCCGACCGCTTTCGCGATGTCGGTCATGGTTGGCCGGCGTTGAGTGGTTTTTTTCATCGTCTGGTTCGATATACATCCCGACCAAATCACAGGCAGGCGCGGCGAAGTTAGCATTAATATTTCTGAACGCCAATGCGTTCAGGCCTCGGGATTTACGCTTAGCGCAAGCCCCGTAAGGGTTTCAGCCCAAAAATTATTATTAATAAGCTTGCGGAAACACCGATTCACGCAGGCAGTCGTCGGGTTTCATCCTGGTTTCGTCATGGGTCGACGGGCCGTGCCATCGGCTCGAATAAAAACGGCGATTCAAACCCTGCCTGACCCATATAACACGCGCCCGTTTTTATCGGGAATATTTGCTTACACGACTGAAAATCATCGAAAGCACCCGGTCATCCTGACCGTGCGTTATCGCACGTAATTCATTGATACTTAAAGAATTCGGCGAAAACATAAAAAAGCGGGTCAGTACACCATGCACGTCAAAGCCTGCGTGCTAGAGTGCACGACGCCTCCCGCCCGGGCACGCTGTCCAGCCCGCCGAAGGCACCGACATCGATCAACGATTCCGCCGTATCGCGTAGCGCGGCGTCGCACCCCGCCCGACCGAAGGAAAACATTTATGAATGCATTGGACGGCACCCGTCTTGCCCAGATTCTTGCGTCGCGCAAGGAAGAAGTGCTCACCGCGTGGATAGGTCAGCAGCTTGCGCTTTCGTCGCGCCGCGGCCTGACCAGCGACGTCGAGATGCGCAGCCAGTTCTCGAATTTCCTCGACGTGTTCCTCAACGCGCTCGCGACGTCGGACTCGCTGGAGTCGGATCGCGACACGTGGAACCCGGTGCGCAACTACCTTGCCGACGTCTCGGCGCAACGCGCACGTCAGGGCTTTACCCCGGGTGAGACGGCGACCTTCGTCTTCTCCCTGAAGCAGCCGATGTTTACACAGGTGCGCGCGGCCGTGACCGATCCCGCCGAACTGGCCGCGATCACGTGGGCCATCAGCCTGCTGCTTGATAACTTCGGCCTGTACACGATGGAGGTCTATTCGCGCAGTCGTGAGCAGATCATCGCGCGCCAGCAGCAAGAGCTGCTCGAACTGTCGACCCCCGTTGTCCAGCTCTGGCAGGACATCCTCGCACTGCCGCTGATCGGCACCCTCGACTCGTCGCGCACGCAGGTCGTGATGGAAAGCCTGCTGCAGAAGATCGTCGATACCGGCGCATCGATCGCGATCATCGATATCACCGGCGTACCGACCGTCGACACGCTCGTCGCCCAGCATCTGCTGAAGACCGTGGCCGCTGCACGGCTGATGGGCGCCGACTGCATCATCAGCGGCATCCGTCCGCAGATCGCGCAGACCATCGTCCACCTCGGCGTAAACCTGAGCAACGTCATCACGAAGGCCACGCTCGCCGACGCGTTCATCGTCGCGCTCAAGCGCCTGGGCAAGCCGCTGCCCTCCAGCGCGGCGGCCGGCGACGGTTCGTCTTCACCCGATCTTCTGTAAAACGCCATGGACCGTATCCCGATTCTGCGGATGGGCCGATTCCTGATCGTGACGATCCAGGTCGACATGCACGACCGGCTCGCGATGACGCTTCAGGAGGACCTGACCGCACGCATCGTTCAGGATCGCGCGAACGGCGTGCTGATCGACATCTCGTCGCTCGACGTGGTCGACTCGTTTATCGGGCGCATGATCGGCAACACTGCTGCGATGGCGCGCGTGCTCGACGCGCAGACCGTCGTCGTCGGCATGCAGCCGTCTGTGGCGATCACCCTCGTCGAACTCGGTCTCACGCTATCGGGTGTGCGTACCGCGCTCAATGTCGAGCGCGGCATGGACCTGTTGCGCGAAGTTCTCGACTGATATGAGCGAGTCGACCCCGTGCTCATGATGAACAGCCACCCTGACGGCGCGATTGAGATTCGCTCGCAGTCGATGTGCGGACTGCGCTCCGACGAAGAAATCGTGCGCCTGCGCCAGGCCCTGCGTGAGCAGGCGATTGCACAGGGCTTCTCGCTCGTCGAGCAGACCAAGTTCGTGACGGCCGCCAGCGAGCTCGCGCGCAACACGCTGCGCTACGGCGGCGGCGGCGACGTGCGCGTCGACATCCTCGCGAGCGGCACGAAAAAAGGCATCCGGCTCGTGTTCACCGATCATGGTCCGGGTATTGCAGATCTCGACCGCGCATTACAGGACGGTTTCACCACCGGCGGCGGCCTGGGCCTCGGACTCGGCGGCGCCAAGCGCCTGTGCGACGAGTTCGAGATCGTGTCGGCACCGGGCCAGGGCACGACGGTCACGGTGACCAAATGGAAGCTGTTTTGAACAATGTACCGTCCGATCACGCGGCTTTCGCCATCGCCGACGCCAGCAGCGTCGCCTTTGCGCGTCGAGGCGCGGTCGATGCCGCACGCCGCATCGGCCTGAACGAGACGGACGCGGGTCGCGTCGCGCTGATCGTGACGGAGGCGGCCACCAATATCCTGAAGCACGCGAGTCACGGCGAGATACTCGTGCGGGAGCTGTGCACAAACGCTGCGTCCGCGCCTGGTGACACGCCATCCGGTATCGCAGTTGCACCGGCACCGGCACCTGGACAGGCATCAGGACAAGCATCGGCACAGGCATCGGCATCCCGTAACGGCACACCCGCGGCTCAAGGCGGCATCGAAGTGATCGCGCTCGACAACGGCCCCGGCATTCATGACCTTCATGCCGCGTTCGCCGACGGCATGTCGTCGGCCGGCACGCCAGGCAACGGACTTGGCGCGATGCGCCGTCTTGCGAACGACTTTGCGATCTACTCCCAGCCCGGCAGCGGCACGGCGATTCGGGCCTATGTGCAGCAGGGGACCGGCGCCCTGCAGCGCGCGAGCGGCCCCGACACGGTCGATATGGGCGGTGTCGGCGTGCCGTATCCCGGAGAAGAAGTTTGCGGCGATGCGTGGACCGTGATTGCCGATGCGCGCGGGCTAACCCTGCTCGTCATCGACGGCCTCGGTCATGGCCCCGATGCGCACCGTGCCGCGGTGGCCGGCGTCGGCGTCGTTCAGTCCCACCGCGGACGCGCTCCAGGTGAGCTGATCGAGCGCATGCACGATGCACTGAGGCCGACGCGAGGCGCGGCCGCGGCGGTCGCACGCATCGACTTCGAGACCAACCGCGTGACATTCGCCGGCGTCGGCAACATCAGCGCATCGGTGCATGGCGCCGACGACGACGCGATGTCCGTGGCCACCGGCCACGCACGTGCGCGTCAGCTGGTGTCGCACAATGGCATCGTCGGGCACACCGTACGCAAGATCCAGGAGTTCGAGTCGCCGTGGTCGCGCCATGCGATGCTCGTCATGCATTCCGACGGCGTCGCGACGCGCTGGCAGATCGAACAGTATCCGGGCCTCGCCAATCACAGCGCGTCGCTGATTGCCGCCATGCTCTACCGCGATTACTCGCGGCGGCGAGACGACGCGACCGTCGTTGTGGTCAAGGCGCCCAACAGTTAAGCCCGTGCGGAACCCGGCGGGTGTCCGGCCCTGTGTCAGACATCGACCGGATCCAGGTCCGCGCTGATCAAGGTGAATCGAGATGCGATTGCGAATCCTGTCCATGGCGATCGACGACGAACAGGCCGTCGTCGCAGCGCGGCAACGCTCGCGCGATATCGCGCGTGAACTCGGCTGCACGCCGATCGACCAGACGCGCGTCGCGACGGCCGTGTCCGAAATCGCACGCAACGCGTTCGAGTACGCGCGCAATGGCCGCGTCGATTTCGAAATCGAAGGGGATACGCGTCCCCAGTTGCTGCTGATCCGTGTCAGCGACAAGGGCCCGGGCATCGAGGACCTCGATGCGCTGCTCGCCGGCCGTTATCGCTCGAAGACGGGCATGGGCATCGGCATCGTGGGCTCGCGACGGCTGATGGATCAGTGCAATATCGAATCCGTTCGCGGCGAAGGCACCACCGTCACGCTCAAGAAGCTGCTGCCCGACACCGCGCCGCTCGTCACGCCCGAACTTGTCGGTCAGCTCAGTGCCACGCTCGCGGCGCATGCGCCCGGCGGGTCGTTCGGGGAAGTCCAGCAACAGAACCGCGAGCTGATCGCCGCGCTGGCCGACCTGCGCGACCGCCAGATCGAGCTGACGCAGCTCACGCAGGAACTCGAGGACACCAATCGCGGCGTCGTCGCCCTCTATGCGGAACTCGACGAGCGTGCCGACCATCTGCGGCGCGCCGACGAAATGAAGTCGCGCTTCCTGTCGAACATGAGCCACGAGTTCCGTACGCCGCTGAGTTCGATCCGTGCACTATCGAATCTGCTGCTCGATCGCGTCGACGGCGACCTGGGCGCCGAGCAGGAACGTCAGGTGACTTTTATTCGAAAGGCCGCTGAAGACCTCTCGGAGATCGTCAACGACCTGCTCGACCTCGCCAAGATCGAAGCCGGCAAGATCGAGATTCATCCGGCGCCGTTCGAAGTCGCGTCGCTGTTCTCGGCGCTGCGCGGCATGCTGCGCCCGCTGCTCGTCGGCAATTCCGTGGACCTCGTGTTCGAGGATGCGGGCGCGCTGCCCGAGCTGCGCACCGACGAAGCCAAGGTCGCGCAGATCATCCGGAATTTCGTGTCGAACGCGCTCAAGTTCACCGAGCGCGGCGAAGTGCGTGTGAGCGCCCGGCTCGATGCCGATGCGTGTCATGTGATTTTTTCGGTCGCCGATACCGGTATCGGGATCGCCGAGGCCGATCAGCAACGGATCTTCGAAGAATTCGGGCAGATCGAGAACCCGCTGCAGCAGCGAGTGAAGGGCACCGGCCTGGGCCTGCCGCTGTGCACCAAGCTCTGCAATCTGCTGGGCGGGCGCATCACGCTGCAAAGCACGCCGGGCGCCGGGTCGGTCTTCTCGGCGATCGTGCCGCGCGACTACGTGCGGCCGGGACAAAGCGAGTTCGATATCGATGCGCTGCGGCTCGACGACGGCAAGCTCCCCATTCTGATCGTCGAAGACGAGCCGCAGGTGCAGGTCATTTACGAAGGGTATTTGCGCGCGACGCATTACCAGCCGATCATGGTCCGTGCGCTTCACGATGCGACCCAGGTGCTCGACCGGCTGAAACCCGCCGCCATCGTGCTCGATATCCTGCTTGCGGGCGAAGACAGCTGGCACTGGCTTGCCGCGATCAAGTCGTCGCCCGAGCGGCGCGCCATTCCGCTGATCGTCGCAAGCGAGGTCGACGACCCGCGCAAGGGACGCGCGCTCGGCGCCGATGCGTACTTCATCAAGCCCCTGGCCCGCGACGTGCTAGTCACAACCCTCGACCGCATGACTGCCGACGCCTCCGAAGGGCCCGACGCGGGCGCATGGGCGGGGGCCGCGGCACGCGATTCAGCGCGCGCGGCACCGCCGGATGCCCCGGCTGCCGGGCCGGTGAGCACGCGCGCCGAGGTGCCGTGGTCCACTTCGCCGCACAACGGAGACCATCCATGACGCCGGAATCCCACGCGCTGATTCTCAACGTCGACGATAACGACGGCGCGCGTTATGCAAAATCGCGCGTACTTTCACGCGCGGGTTTCGAAGTCATCGAAGCCGCAACCGGTGCGAGCGCGCTCGAAAAAGTCCGCGCCGACTCGCCCGACCTCGTCCTGCTCGACGTCAAGCTGCCCGATATCAACGGACTCGATGTCTGCCGCCAGATCAAGCTCGACCCGCAGACCGCCACCACGGTCGTATTGCAGACCTCCGCAGCAGCCGTTCACACGGTCGACAAGGTGCGCGCGCTCGACGGTGGCGCTGACAGCTATCTGACCGAACCGATCGAGCCCGCCGAACTGATCGCGAACGTCCGCGCACTGCTGCGCCTGCGCAATGCCGAGAGCGCGCTGCGCGAAAGCGAAGAGCGCTTCCGGCAGCTCGCCGACAATGTCGACGACGTGTTCTGGATGCTCGATCCCGCGCACGACACCCTGCTCTATATCAGTCCGGCTTATCGAACCCTCTGGGGTCGCGAACCGGTGCCGAGTGCACGCGGCATCACGCACTGGTCCGAAGGCGTGTGTCCCGATGATGCGCCGCGGATCGCCGAGGCCGCGCAAGCGTTGCGCCGGGGTGAACGGTATGAGCAGGAGTACCGCGTCGAACGTCCCGACGGTTCGCTGCGCTGGGTGCGCGAGCGTGCGTTTCCGGTGCCCGACGCCACCGGCCGGCCGTACCGGCTCGCGGGCATCGTGACCGATATCACCGAGCGCAAGACCAGTGAATTGCTGCTGCGCGAAGCCGACCGCCGCAAGGACCAGTTTCTCGCGATGCTCGCCCACGAGCTGCGCAATCCGCTCGCGCCGATCCGCAATGCCGTCGAGATCATGGATCCGCGCAATGCACTCTCACGCGAAGCGCTCGATGAAGCGCGCATGATTGTGTCGCGCCAGGTCACCCACCTGAGCCGGCTCGTCGACGATCTGCTTGACGTATCGCGCATCACGCAGGGCAAGATCACACTGCGCCACGAGCCGGTCGATCTCGCGGCAGCGATCTCGGCCGCCATCGAGACGGTGCACCCGATGATCGACCGCAAGCATCACACCCTGCGTGTCGTATCGGTCGAGGAACCGGTGATCCTGATGGGCGATGCGGTGCGCGTCGCGCAGGTCATCGGCAACCTGTTGTCGAATGCGTCAAAATACACGCCCGAAGGCGGCACCATCACGCTGTCGGCCGAAGCACGACCCGATACGATCGCGATCCGCATCACCGATAACGGTATCGGTATCGACGCCTCGATGCTGCCGCATATCTTCGAGTTGTTCGTCCAGTCGGAAAGCTCGCTCGAACGTTCGGAGGGTGGACTGGGCATCGGACTCCCGCTCGCGAAACGTCTCGTCGAGCTGCATGGTGGCCGGCTCGATGCGCGCTCCGCGGGCATCGGGCACGGCAGTGAATTTACCGCGACCTGGCCGCGCCGCGTGGCGAGCGTCAGCGAGGTCCCTGTTCAGAAGGACAATGCTGTGGAAGATGCCGTGTCTGCACGCCGCGTGCTGCTCGTCGACGATAGCGTCGACGCCGCGTCGGCCATGTCGTTGCTGCTCGAAACACTCGGTCACGACGTGCATGTCGCTCATGACGGCATGACCGCGCTCGAGATGGCAGGACAATGGACGCCTGAAGTCGTGATTCTCGATATCGGATTGCCGGGCATGGATGGCTATCAGATCGCGCGCGCCATGCGCGAACGCGAAACGACGGCCGGTGCGCTGCTGATCGCCCTGACCGGCTACGGTCAGGCCAGCGACCGCCAGCGCTCGCATGAGGCGGGGTTTGATATCCACTTTGTCAAACCCGTGTCGTTCAACGAGATCGAGCAGGCCATCGCTGAACGCGGATCGCACGGTACGCCGCGCAATATGACGCCGGTTCAGCAGCGCGACGGCACGGCGGCCTGAGCGCCCCCGTCACTACGCGAGCTTGAGCCGAGCCATATACGGCAGATGATCCGACAGCCACGCGGTTCGCCGATCGGGCTCGAGCCAGTCGACGGGCGTAAAGCCCCGCACGAACATCTTGTCGAGCGCGAGCGTCGGTGAGAACGCGGGGAAGGTCCGCCCCGGCCGCCCGAGCGCAGTCGCGACTTCCGACATGCCGAGCGCGCCGAACAACGGCACCGAGTCGTTTTTCCAGTCGTTGAAGTCGCCCGCGAGCACGAGCGGCCCCTTTGGCGCGTCGCGTTCGATCCAGTGTGCAATCCACGTCATCTGCCGCAGCCGCGCCGCACGCGTCAACGCAAGATGCGCGCAGAGCAGATGCACATCGACGCCCTGGAAATTCACACGTGCGACCAGCAGCCCGCGCCGCTCGAAACGGTGCGCGGAGATATCCCACCGGCCGCCGAGATCGAGCGGGTGGGGCGACAGAATCGCATTGCCATGCCGCCACGAGGGCTTGAACACGTTCTGCCCGAGCGCGAGCTGCAACCGTAGCGAGGTTGCAATCTCGGTCGCCTGGCAATCCCAGAGGTCCGGCGGAATCCCCGACATCGCCTCGCCGAAACGGCTCGATGACGACGCAAGCGGCAGACGCCTCGCCATGGCTTCCTGAAGAAAATACGCGTCAGCGCCAACGGTGCGGATCCAGTCGCGCATCTCGTTGAATGCCTGCAGACCCAACGGCGTCCTGCCCTTGTGCAGGTTCCAGCTGACGGCAAGAAATTCGTCGTGGGGGAAAAAATTCGTATCGTCGGGATTTCGCATGCGCAGCCGGCAGATCGAGCGCTATTTTGGAGACACCATCGAATCGGAAGCCCCGTGTGCACCCGGCGCACCCGGTGCATCGGGCACGGACGCGGGCGACGAAGCCGTGTCAGCTGTCGGCGGTCTTTCGATCGACGCCTGCAAGCGGTACACGAGCGTCGGGTCGTGTGCGACCACCGTCCAGTCGGTCCAGCCCGTCTTGCCGACCACGAGCGCGGGATGCGTCGCGTGCACCACCCGGGGTTGCGGCGGCAGCGTGCAGCCCTCTTTGGTCTGCTGCGATGCCGGGTCTTCGAGCGTTTCGGTGGCGTCGATGACGAAGCTCACGCCGTGATCGTCGGCCGATGACGGGGTCACTGCAATCGTACGTGTCAGCGAAGCGCGTGCCTGAGGAACCTGCGCACATCCCACGGCGTGCACGGCATCGTGTTCGCGAGTCTGGGTCTGGGTTTGTTCGAGCGGTGTATCGGCCTTGAACGTGTCGACCGTTACACCGTTCTCGACGACTTCGAGCTGCCAGTGCACCAGCGGCGTCGAAGCCTGGGCGTGTGCCGCCGACACGGCGAAACACGACATCGCTGCGCACACCACGGCCGCGAACGTGCGCGGCGTCGGCCACTTCATGAGCGCCTCCGGCTTGGGGATGACGCTGCATAGTAACGCGTTCGCGCGAAACCCCGCAGCAGGCAGGGTAACGATGTGTTGCCCTCGCCGGGCCCGGGTCAGGTCAGCTCGGGCTCGGTCCGGGTCTGCTCGCGCAGCAGCGAGGCGAATGCATCGGCCGTCAGCGGCCGGGCCAGCAGGAAGCCCTGCACCTGATCGCACAGCAGGCTGTTGAGCTTGTCGAGCTGTGTCTTCGTTTCGACGCCTTCGGCGACGACGTCCATCTGCAGCGAATGCGCGAGCGCGATGATGGCCGATACGATCGCGTAGGCTTCCTCGCCATGCTTGTCGAGCCCGTCGGTGAAAAAGCGATCGATCTTGAGCTGCTTGACGCGGAATTGCTGGAGATAGGCGAGGCTCGAATAGCCTGTGCCGAAATCGTCGATCGCGATCTCGAAGCCGTGCGAATGGAATTCGCGGATGCACTCGGCGGTCTTCTCCGCGTTCTGCATCGCGACCGATTCGGTGATCTCGAACATGATGCGTTCCGGCGCGACGCCATGCGCATCGACGATCGCGCGCATCCGGTCGACGAGATCGCGTTCGCGCAACTGGCTCGGCGACAGGTTGATCGCGACCTTGGTGCGCGCAAGCCCGGCCTTGTCCCACTCGACGAGCGTCCGGCACGTCTCGGCGAGGACCCAGTAACCGATCTGGATGATCTGGCCCGACCGTTCGGCGACCGGAATGAATTCGAGCGGCGGCACGGTGCCCAGCTCGTCATCGAACCAGCGGATCAACGCTTCGCAGCCGACGAGCCGTTTCGTCGCACCGTCGTACTTCGGCTGGAAATGCAGCGCCAGGCGTCCGTGCCTGAGCGCCTCCTGAAGCCCGCGCTGCATGGCGAGCGTGCGCTTGGCCGTCTCGGTCATCTCGGGCTCGAACACCCGATACGTATTGCGCCCGCTTTGCTTGGCGCCGTACATCGCGGCATCGGCGTTGCGCAGCAGATCCTCGACGGTCAGGCCGTCGCGCGGATGCATCGCGATGCCGATACTCGGCGTCACGCGGATAGGCACGCCATCGACGATCAGGTTCTCTTCCATTTGCGTGAGGATCAGCGCGGCGACGGCCGACGCGTCCTGCGGCAGATTCAGCTGCTCGACAACGACGACAAACTCGTCGCCACCGATTCGCGCGATCGTGCCGTAGCGGCGCACCGACTGCCGCAGGCGCTGGGCGAAGGCCTTGAGCACGCCGTCGCCGACCGAGTGACCGAGCGAATCATTGATGGTCTTGAACCCGTCCAGGTCCATATAAAGGACAGCGAACGGCCGGCCCGTGCGCTGCGCGCGCGTGATCGCGCGGCCCACGCGCTGTACCAGCGTCGCGCGATTCGGCAGATCGGTCAGCGTGTCGAGGGCAGCGAGACGCAGCAACTGACGGTTGAGCGTCGACAACGAGGTCGACATCTCGGCGGTGCGGTTCTGAAACCGGCGCTCCGCCGTCGACAACGACACCGTCCCTGCGAGCAGCGTCAGCGTAAAGATGGTCAGGGTCAGCGCGAGCCAGTTGGTGTCGACATCGTTGGCCGAAACGCACATCGCGCCCGGCGCGATCGAAGCGGCCCACATGCCCGTGTAGTGCATGCCGCAGATCGCGACACCCATCACAACGGCCGCACCGGTGCGCTTGGCGACGAGATGGGTGGTTTCTTCGGAGCGCAGACGATGCGCGATCGCGAGCGCGGCAATCGACGCGACGATCGCGATGCCCACCGACAACGCGACCCGCAGCGGGTCATAGGCGATCGGCGGCGACATCTGCATCGCCGCCATGCCCATGTAGTGCATCGACGAAATGCCGAAACCCATGAGCACGCCGCCGATGCCCAGGCGGCGCGACGACAGCACCGAGGTCGATACGATGCGCAACGCGAAGTACGAGACGGCGATCGCCACGAGCAGCGACCCGACAGTGGTGTTCAGCTGATACCCGACGCGGATCGGCAGCTCGAATGCAAGCATGCCGATAAAGTGCATCGCCCAGATCCCGACGCCGAGCGAGAGTGCGCCACCGACGAGCCAGCGGGTCCGGTTGCTCTCCTCGAGCGGATTGGCAAGCCGCCCCGCGAGATCGAGTGCGACATACGACGCCACGCTCGCGACCAGCAACGAGAGCATGACAAGCAACGGGTTGTAGGAACTGTCCATACGAATCCTTCCATTCAGTTCGCGATACGGCGAAGTCGGGATTCGCCTGCGCTCAGCCCCTGATCGTCCAGTTAACGGCAAAGGGTCGGACGACTTAAATCTGACCAATGCCCGTGTCGCGCCGAAGCGACGCACGGCATCCGCCCGCTTCTGTCCGCTTCTGTCCGCGGTCGCCGCGTCAATCGCCGAACGCCATGCCGGGCCGTCATCGCATGGGTCGCGGCTGCGAAGTCCTGATCCCGGTGTCCGCTTTGGCAGCACACGCATGGCACTGCTAGCTTGCGTCATTTATGTCCATCGATACACTGAGATCGACAACAGGGTGCAAGCGGGGTGCATCATGACAACGACAGCAGTGGTCCGTCAGGAACTGGCGGTCGCGGCCTTCAAGAAGGTCTATGACATCGGTGCGGTCGAAGCCGCGCTCGGTGAACTCGGCGACAACGCCAACGACGCGCTGCGCGCGACCTACGAAAAGATGCTTCGGATCGGCGGTCTGCGCTTTTGCGTCAAGCCGAATCGAATGCCGGCCTTCGAGCAGATTGGCGAAGATCTGCCCAATTTCCTCGAGCCCCTCGAAGATGTGCGCCGTCAGGTCGCGCTGTGCAGCGAGACCGACGATCGCCTCGAACTCTCGCCGATGCTGCTGCTCGGTGAACCCGGGATCGGCAAGACGCACTTCGCCAAGCACCTGGCCAGAGTGCTGGGCACCGCGTGTCACTACGTTGCCATGAGTTCGCTGACCGCGGGCTGGATCCTCTCGGGTGCCTCGTCGCAATGGAAAAACGCGAAGCCTGGCAAAGTCTTTGAGGCCCTCGTGCATGGCAGCTATGCGAACCCCGTGATCGTCATCGACGAACTCGACAAGGCGAGCGGCGACGCCAACTACGATCCGCTCGGTGCGCTATACGCACTGCTCGAGCACGACACGGCCTCGAGCTTCACGGATGAGTTCGCCGAAGTACCGATCGATGCAGCGAGCGTCGTCTGGATCGCCACGGCCAACGACGTGCGCACGATCCCCGAGCCGATCCTGAACCGGATGAACGTCTACGAAATCCCGGCGCCCGATCACGACGGTGCGCGCCGGATCGCGCAAACCATCTACACTGAGATTCGCGACTCCCATGCATGGGGAGCGCGCTTTCCCGAGCATCTTGATCCGACGCCGCTCGACAGGCTGGCCGCCATGAAGCCGCGCGAAATGCGACGCGCCGTGCTCCATGCGTTCGGCAACGCGAGGCTCGCGGGGCGTGATACCGTGGAAGGCACAGATGTCGAACTCGACCGCCTCGCGAAACGTCGCCCGATAGGCTTCTGAAACCGACAGGCTTCTGAAGTCGTCGACGTCTCGCCCGAAGCGGCAATAAGAAGGAGGAGACGGGATGGATCGCATCGAGTGCGTCGTAGTCGGCGCGGGCGTGATCGGGCTCGCGATTGCACGCGAGTTCGCCGCACGCGGACATGAAGTCCTGATTCTCGAAGCCGCCGACGCGATCGGCACGGCGACGAGTTCGCGTAACAGCGAGGTCATTCACGCCGGTATCTATTCGCCGCCCGACTGGCTCAAGACGCGACTCTGCGTCGAGGGCCGCCGGCGTCTCTATGCGTATTGCGAGTTGCACAATGTCGCGCACGAGCGCTGCGGCAAGCTCATCGTCGCCACGCGCGACGACCAGATTCCCGCGCTCGACGCCATCGCCGAGCGCGCACGCGCAAACGGTGTCGAAGACCTGCGCCGTATCGACGCCGCAGAAGCGCGGGAGCTCGAGCCCGAACTCGCGTGCTCGGCTGCGCTGCTGTCACCCAGCACCGGAATCGTCGACAGTCATCAGCTCATGCTCGCCTTGCAAGGCGATGCGGAGCGAGACGGTGCGATGCTCGCGGTGCGCTCGCCGCTGATCTCGGCCGAGGTCCGCAACGACGGCTTTATCGTCCGCGCCGGCGACGATCCGCTGGCGCCCCTCGCCCTGCATGCGCGCTGGCTCATCAACGCGGCCGGACTCGGCGCACCCGACGTCGCCGCGAAGATCCAGGGTCTTGCACCGAATCACGCACGCAAACAGTTCTTCGCGCGCGGCAACTATTTCAGTCTGGCCGGGCGCGCGCCGTTTTCCCGCCTCATCTATCCGATGCCCGGAGAAGCCGGGCTTGGCGTGCACCTCACGCTCGATCTCGGCGGCCAGGCCAAGTTCGGCCCCGACGTCGAATGGATCGATGACATCGCCTACGACGTCGACCCCGCGCGTGCCGATCGTTTCTATGCGGCGATCCGCGAATACTGGCCGGCGTTGGCCGACGATGCGCTGCAGCCTGCCTATTCCGGCATCCGGCCCAAGCTGTCCAGCCCCGGTCAGCCGGCCGTGGACTTCGCGATCGACGGGCCGGCACGGCATGGCGTCAAGGGGCTGGTGAATCTGTTCGGCATCGAATCGCCGGGTCTCACCGCGTGCCTCGCGATCGCCGCCCACGTCGCAACGCTAGCCGAACTGTCCTGAAGCGCTGCGTCTGCGACGCTGCGTCCCCCGGCCGACGTCTTCGCGCGCGCCGGGCCGAGTTTGCGCGTGCGTACTGTCGCTGCGCGCCGCCTCCGCCATCCGTCGTCCCTTCATGACACTGTGCCCTGCGCATATTGTTGCTATGCTCGTCGCGCCACGCACGTGGCCCCCACATTCGAAAACATAAGAAGCACAGACAAGGACAGGCTCTCCATGAAGAACTCCCGTCGCTCGTTCCTCATTCACGGTGTCGGCGTCATGTCGGCGTTCGCGCTGACCCGCACGGCAAGCGCAGCGGACCCGCTCTCCGAGACCGATCCGACCGCGCAGGCCCTCGGATACAAGGCCGATGCCACGAAGGTCGACAAGGCCAAGTTCTCGCACTACCAGGCCGGTGACAAGTGCGGGACATGCGCGCTTTACCAGGGCGCGGCCGGCTCCGCCTCGGGCGCCTGCCCGATGTTCGGCGGCAAGCTCGTCAATGCGAACGGCTGGTGCAACGCCTATTCGAAGAAGGCCTGAGTCCGGGCCAGCCATGAGTCCGTGACGGCGCCGTTTCAGCCGCTGGCAGAGCGGCTGGTAGAGCGGGCTGGTAGGGCGGCGCCGTCTCTCGACAACAGGGGTTATACCTAGGCTGTCAACCGCATACACGAACCCACCGTTTCGGCAACAATCCCGTCTGATCCGCGGATGTGCATCGGGGCCAGAAGCCCGCAAAGATGCACTTTTCGGACAGGAATAAAGGGATGTGAAGCGGGATGCAAAGCGGCCCGACCCGATGCTTGACGAGCATCCCGGGGAAACCCCGGGGACGCGTAAAACAAGGGTTCGGCGGTAGAGTGTGCCGAATTGACGGGCGGTTCGAAAAACCAACACCAAACTTTTTGAAACGCACTACACTCGGCGCTGGTTGCGCAGAGCACCGGCCGCACGTCGACACCTATGCGACGCCGGCCTCTGCACGAAGCCGGACGATGCAACTGCGCAGTCGTCACGGGGAGATGCCGGGATTACACCGACCCGGCAGGTGCGACTGACTTTTGACCTGAACTGGAGACTTACATGAAGCACAAGCTGCAAACTGTGTTGCCGATCGCCGCTGCTGCGGTTCTTTACGCCGCCTTTGCGACGAGCGCCTCGGCCGACGAAGTCGTCAAGATTGGTCACGTTGCTCCGCTGACCGGCGGTATCGCCCACCTGGGCAAGGACAATGAAAACGGCGCACGCCTCGCCGTCGAGGAAATCAACGCCAAGGGCCTGACGATCAATGGCCAGAAGGTGACGCTGCAGCTCGACGCGCAAGACGACGCGGCTGACCCGCGTCAGGCTACGCAGGTCGCACAGCGCCTGGTCGACGACAAGGTCGTCGGCGTGGTGGGCCACTTGAACTCGGGCACGTCGATCCCGGCTTCGAAGATCTACAGCGACGCGGGCATCGTCCAGATCTCGCCGTCGGCAACGAACCCGACCTACACGCAACAAGGCTTCAAGACGACGTACCGCGTCGTGGCGACCGATGCGCAACAAGGTCCGGCACTCGCGAACTACGCGGCCAAGAGCCTGAAGGTCAAGAACGTCGCCATCGTCGACGACGCAACGGCCTACGGCGAAGGTCTCGCCAACGAATTCGAAAAGACCGCCAAGTCGCTGGGCCTGAACGTCGTGTCGCACGATGCGACGAACGACAAGGCTGTCGACTTCCGCGCGATTCTGACGAAGATCAAGGGCGAGAAGGTCGACGCGATCATGTACGGCGGTATGGACGCAACGGGCGGCCCGTTCGCCAAGCAAGCGAAGCAGCTCGCGATCACCGCCAAGGTGCTCGCAGGCGACGGCGTCTGCACGGAAGACTTGTCGAAGCTCGCTGGCGACGCTGCTGACAACGTGATCTGCTCGCAAGCCGGTATGGCCCTCGAAAAGATGGCTGGCGGCGCGGAATTCCAGACCAAGTATCAAAAGCGTTTCAACCAGCCGATCCAGATCTACGCACCGTTCACGTATGACGCTGTGTACATCATCGTCGACGCGATGAAGCGTGCGAACTCGACGGATCCGGCGAAGATCCTGGCTGCGATGCCGGCAACCGACTACAAGGGCGTGATCGGCGAGACGCAATTCGACTCGCACGGCGATCTGAAGTCGCCGGTCATCTCGCTGTACGACTACAAGGGCGGCAAGAAGACGCTGCTCGACATCGTCAAGATGTAAGAGCCTGATGCATCACGCGTGATACGTCGCGCGTGATGTGCTGCGAATTGCGAAGGCCCCGGGGGAATACCCCGGGGCCTTTGTGTTTGTGCGGAGGCTGATCGATGTGCGGTCAGCTCAGTTTCGCTCAGGTTCGTTGCGGTCCACCGCCGTCCTGTCGGTCAACGTCGAGCATCCGTACGCTGCGCCGGAACAGATCGCGCAGCGCACCGGGCCCGGAGTGTGTTGAAGCGGTGTCCCTCCGGGAGATGGCCGACTACTTGTGCGAAAGCCCGCCGAGCAGCGTCGTCACCGGTGACAGCAGACCGCCTTCGTTCGAGTTGCTCGAGTTACTCGACGAGGCCGTGACCGAGCCGCCGACGGCGATACCCACTGCACCCGACAACGTGCCCGTTACGCCACCGAGCAATCCGGTGACCGGCTGAAGCGGATTCGAGCCGCCGCCCTGCGATCCGGAGCCGCCACCCGTCCCGCCCGTTGCCCCTCCCGCCGCGCCAGACACGGTGCTCACCACGGTGGTCACGACCGTCGTCAAAGGCGCAAGCGGATTGCTTCCACCGCTGCCGCCAAGACCGCCTGCGCTGCCAAGACTTCCGGTGATCGCGCTCAGCGCACCCGTGACCGGAGCGATCGGATTCGCGCTGCCGGAGCCGCCGGTCAGCGAGCCGAGCACACCGGTCAACGGAGCGAGCGGGTTCGTGCCGCCGCCCGAACCGCCGCCTAAGCCCGGCAAGCCGCCAAGACCCGGTAATCCGCCACCCGACGAGCCGCCACCCAAGCCGGGCAGGCTTCCCAGAATCGGCAAACTGCCGAGGCCCGGTAAGCCTCCGCCGGATGACCCGCTGCCACCCAATCCCGGGAGGCTTCCGAGAATCGGAAGGCTGCCAAGGCCCGGCAGCCCTCCGCCGGACGACCCGCTGCCGCCCAACCCCGGGAGACTTCCGAGGCCCGGCAGGCCGCCGCCGCTCTGGCCGAGCAGACCGACAAGCGGCGCGAACGGGTTCGCCGTGCCCGGCGCGCTGAACAAGGCGCCCGCGTCGTACACCGTCTGGCCGGCGGACGTCACGACATGGCCAAGATCCTGTGCAACCGCGTTGCCGGTCGCGCCCGAGACCTTCTGCCCTGCACCGATCACACCGTTGCCGACAGTCTGGAGCACGCCGGTAAGCGCACCGCCGAGGCCCGTCGCATCACCGAGTGTCTGCGTGGTCCCGGTCACGGTCGTGGTGATCGGGACAACGACGTTGCTCAGCGACTGGGTGACCGCTTCCACCGGTGCGTTCGCCAGCGCGGTGCCGAGTTGCGCGCCACCCTTTTCGATCGCCGTGCCGAGCGTCGATACGGCGCTGCCCAGCGGCGAGGTCAGCGGCGCTAGCGGCGACAGCGCGCCCGACATGCCGAGGCTCGTCACCATCTGCCCTGCGCTGTCGATCGCTTCGCCGGCATCGGTCACGACATTGCCGGTGCTGGCCAGCGTGATGCCAACCGGATTGACGGCGGTGCCGAGGTCGCCAAGACCGAAGGCGACGCCCGAGCCGAGCGCAGTCACTGCATCACCCGTATGCGACACGACATTGCCGAGATCCGTCGATGTCGCCGGATTGCCGCCGGGCACTGACGTTGAACCGATCTGGCCGCCCAGTGCGTTGACCGTCTGTCCCGTCGTGGTCAGCACATTGCCCGCATCGCCCACCACGGGGCCGACGGCGTTGACGACCGGCGGCAGCGAGCCTGCAGGCCCGGTCGGTCCCGCAGGTCCTGCGGGGCCCGTCGGTCCAGTGGGTCCCGCGGGTCCGGCAGGTCCCGTCGGCCCGGTCGATCCCGTCGGCCCGGTGGGTCCCGCAGGCCCGGTGGGTCCTGCCGGGCCTGCAGGTCCGGTCGGTCCCGTCGCACCTGTCGCGCCTGTTGCTCCCGTCGCTCCCGTCGCTCCCGTCGCACCTGTTGCTCCCGTCGCTCCGGTCGCACCCGTGCTCCCTGAGCCGCCCGAGCCGCCGCCCGTTCCACCGCCCGAGCCGCCACCGCTGCTGCTCGAACCGCCCGTCGTCGACGTCCCGGTCGCGCCCGTCGTCCCCGTCGATGTGACCTTGCGAGGACCCGCCGGATCGGTCCCGCATCCGTAAATCGTCATCAGCAACGCCACGCTCGCCGCAATCGCACTTCGTCTCATTCCGTTGTTCATGGTCTGCCTCCCCGTGTGGAAAATGCGACGACACTTTCTGCAACTCCCATACCAATGCGAGAAACGCGACCCGGCGCACAGTCGGCGCGGCAGAAGTCCCTAAGAATCGGGCCCAGTGAACTGTTTAAAGCGGTGCGCGGGTATCGCGCACGCGTGCGCGTCACCCTGATGCCGTTACGTAACGCTGCGGAGCGAAACCTTCCGGCAGCGATGTAAACCCCGTTTGCGACGCATGCTTAGGACGTCCGATTACGTCCGACTACGCCCGAACACGTCCGATTGCATCCGCTTCTGGAGACACTATGAGTGCGCACGATGCGCGGCTCGTTGCCAGTGAATACATGACCCCCTTGCTGGGCCTCGTCGAGGCGCTGGCCGAGGGCGTCGTGCTGCGCCTCGAGAATGGGCGAATCATCTACGCGAACAAGGCAGCGGCGCGCATCCTCGGCACCTCGCGCGAGGCGTTGCTCGATGCGCGCTCCCCGCGGCTCGTGCGCGCGCTCGTCAACGATCAGGGCCGGCGCCTGCGCCGGCGCGACTGGCCCGACGCCCGTGCGTTGCGCACCGGCGAGACCGTGCGCGAAGCCTTCGTCGGCATCATCAACGGCAAGGACGACAACGTGCGCTGGCTGATCGCGACATGCCAGCCGCTCGCTGCCAATGACGACATCGCATCGCGCTGCGTGATGATCTCGTTCGAGGACGTCACCGAAGTCCGCGAAGCGCGCCGGCGAGTGCGTTACCTCGCGACGCACGATTCGCTGACAGGCTTGTTCAACCGCGCCTCATTCGAGGAAACGATGCAGGCCGCGCTCGAACGCGGCGCGCGACGCGGTGCGTCACACGCCCTGCTCTATGTCGACCTCGACCGGTTCAAGGGCATCAACGACTCCTTCGGTCACACCGTCGGCGACGGTTTGCTTCAGCAGCTCGCACGCCGGTTCGAATCCATCGTCGGGCCCGCTGGACAACTCGCACGCTGGGGCGGCGACGAATTTCTCGTGCTGCTCGAAGATGCCGCTGATGCCGAATCGATCGCCCGCCGGCTGATCGATGCAGCCGCGGAACCGTGCGATATCGGCCCGCTGTCGGTGAGTATCGGTGTGTCGATCGGCATCGCGATGGCGCCCGAGCACGGCGCCGATATCGCGACGCTGCTGCGGCATGCCGACACCGCAATGTATCGGGCGAAGGAACACGGCCGTCGCCAGGCGGAAGTCTTCAACCCGGCGATGAACGCCCATCTCGAACGCCGCGCGCGGGTTGAAGCGGGGTTGCGCCGCGCGCTCGAGCGCGACGAACTGTCGATCGCCTATCAGCCGGTCACGGATTTGCGTTCCGGCGAGATGACGGGCGTCGAAGCGTTATTGCGCTGGCGCTCGTTCGAACTCGGCGAGGTGCCGCCGGCTGAGTTCGTGCCCCTCGCCGAAGAGACAGGCCTGATCGTGCCGATCGGCGAATGGGCGATGAAGCGCGTGTTTGCGCAAGCCGCTCGGTGGCAGGCGCTGCAGGCCGCACACGGGGCAACACTGCCGCTGGGATCGCGCAGACGGCTTCCGCTGCGCGTTGCGTTGAATGTGTCCGCGCGGCAGTTACTCTGGTCGAACCTGGCCGACACCGTCGAGCAGGCGCTTGCCGAAAGCGGCGTGATGGCGCGCCGTCTCGACTTCGAGCTCACCGAAAGTCTGTTGTTGCAGGACTCCGCCACGCTCGCGCGCAATCTCGCGCGACTGCAACAGATGGGGATACATTTTTCGATCGACGACTTCGGCACAGGCTATGCGTCGATGTCGTACCTGCTGCGTTTTCCGATTTCGACGCTCAAGATCGACAAATCATTTATCGGTCGCGTGCCGGGCGATCGCGACGCGATGTCGATCGCAGAGGCCATCGTCGCCATGAGCAGCGCACTCGGGCTGCGGTGTATCGCCGAAGGGGTTGAAACAGCGGCACAGCTCGAATTCCTCCGGATGGTCGATTGCGACGCCATCCAGGGATTTCTGATTGCCGAGCCGCTCGAAGCCGAAGAGATCAGCCAGCGTTTGCTCGCGCCGATCGACGCCGAAGCGGGCCCCGCCGAACCCTGGCTGCCCGTGGCCGACTCGAAGTCGCTGATCCGCGACCGGTAATTTCAGTTTGCGACCGCACGCGTCGTGCGTGGCGAACGCAGCACGCGCGGGCCCGCGGCGGCGACCAACACGGCGCAGGCGATCACCACCGACATGCCGATCGGCAGATTGGTCGCGTGGGACGTGATGCCGATCAGCACCGGTCCGATCAGCAAACCGATATAGGCCATGGCCGCGACGCGCGCGACACCCTCTGCGGCGTGCAGTCCCGGCACTCTCGCCGCCGCCAGAAACATGACCGGCATCATGTTCGACAGCCCGAGACCCATCAGCGCAAAGCCGGCCAGCGCGACGAGCGGCATCGGCACGAGGAGTCCGAGCAGCATGCCGCCGCTCGCGAGCAGGCCGCTGCCGACCACGAGGCGTCCGTCGTCGACGCGCGCCCGCACGGCGTCGCCTGAGAACCGGCCGATCGACATGCCGCCCGAAAACGCCGCATACGCCGCACTCGCCATACCGGTGGTCGCATGCACGACATCCCGCATATAGACCGTGGACCAGTCGTACATCGCGCCTTCGGCGATCAGCGCGACAAGCGCAAGAATGCCCAGCGCAAGCACGCCGCGGCGTGCTTTGGCGCGCGCGTGCGCATGCATGTCGCCGTCCGAGGTTTCCGGCAAGCCGACGTGGGGCAGCAGATACGGCCGGGAAATCAGGATGATGATCGCGCCCACCGCGCTCGCAAGCGCGAAATGCAGGGCCGGCGCCATGCCGTGTGAAAGCGCGAAGCCGCCGGCGGCCGCGCCAGCGAGCCCGCCCAGACTGAACATGCCATGCAGCGACGACACGATGGGCTTGCCGATCGCGGCTTCGACATCGGCCGCCTCGGTGTTCATTGACACGTCGAGTGCCGCCCCGAGTGCGCCGTACAGGGCGAGCAGCACGACGACTGGCCAGTACCACGGCATCAGCAGGATCAGTGACGTCATCAGGCAGGCACCGAGTCCGCCGACCGTGCATGCCGTACGCGTCCCGACGCGGGCCGCCCACTTGCCGACCTTCGGCATGGCCAGAATCGATCCGCCGGCGACCGCGAACAGCGCGACCGACAATTGCGCATCGTCGAGACCGAACTTCTCCTTGACGGTCGGCACATGCACGCCCCAGGACGCGAAGACCCAGCCGGCGGTAAAGAACAGGCCCATGCTGGCCAGGCGCGCGCGTCGCGCAGTTTGCATCGATACAGGCTCGGAAGCTTGGGAGTCGGACACGGAAATCGGCTTTGTGCGGTTGAGTGAATCGGATACGTGAGTCAACGATCGGCGGGAACACGCAGGTGGCCGCGGTGGCGGGTTCGAGCCGTCGCGTCCTGCATTGCAGCGACCACCCTACCCGGCCCACGGGGCGACCATTCTAGCCTTTTCGGGACATGTATTCCGTGACCGTTGCCGCCATTTCTGACGGCGCTCGCCGGGGAAACGCGGCCAGCGACCCCGCATCTGGAACGCAGGCAACGCCGAACGCGTGTAACTTATGGGGCTTGCAGTGTGCTTGCCGCCTGTGCTCCGTTGTGCGACCCGTCTGACCCTGGTGACCTGACTGACCTGAAAGGCCTGTCGTTGGTGGCCTGTCCGACCGTCTACCCTTCGGCGCTCTTGTGACTTTTTTATCAAGCCCTTCGCATTCCCGTGAACGTTTCCCTCGACGAACCGCTTCATCTGCTCCACACGACCCGCTTCGGCACGCTCGCGACGCGATCGCGTGAAGACGCCTGCCCGTATCCGACCGTGCTGCCGTTCGCGCCCGATGCGCGCCACCGGCCGGTCGTCCTGGTCAGCCGGCTGGCCGAACACACGCGCAACCTCCAGGCCGATGCACACGCGGGCTTCCTGCTGTTCGACGCGTGCACGCCCGATGTCCTGTCGGCCCCGCGCACGACGCTGACGGGCCGCGCCGTGCCGAGCGAGTGCGCCGGGAGCGGCGCCGTATCCCCGGTGCGGCGCTATTTGCGCTATCACCGCGACGCGGAACGCTATCTGGCGCTCGGTGATTTCTCGTTTTTTACGTTCGTCCCTGCGCGCCTGCGTCATATCGGTGGTTTTGGCGCGATGGGCTGGATCGATGCGCACGAACTCAATACCGTGGCGCCGCTCGACGACGCGGAAGAAACGGCGTTGCTCGATGGCCTCGCCGATTCGCTGCCTTCGACAATATCGCTGCTGGGTATTGACCGATTCGGAATCGATTTTGAGATTGACACCCGGCGAATGCGCGAGAAATTTGATGCCCCCGCCACCGATTCAGCCGGTTTGAACACGGCACTTTCCGATGCGATTTCGAAGATCGCCGACAAATCCGCAACGATTCGATGAGCGATAAGTGCGACGGATCGTCGCATTCGGTCTGTTTGATCGCCCGATAATGATCTCAATTATTTCAGTTTTGTAAGTAGCGGCGATTCGATCAAGAACGCAATCCTCATACAATAAACACTTGATCATTTCGCTCATCGAATGGTCGTCCTATTCGAACCGCCGCTGCTATCTCCGTGTCTTTTCAGTGGTTTCTGCAGGCGCTTCATACGCACAAAGCCGCCAACCCTACGCCCTTCATACGATCGAACGAGCAGGTTTGTGAACCGATCTGTCTAGCAATGGTCTGATTGACCACGTAAATTCTTCCGACGATTGCACAAAAAGTTTAATAATCGATAACACCGTGAATACCCGAGATTGCTTTCCATTCAGTGAATGGCTCATGTACTATTCGAACTAGCCATAAATGCAGTACCCAGTGACGACATGCGCTCATTCGCGGCGGCGTGATTGAACGGCATGATGACTCATACACAAAAAGGAATCGCAATGTCTTCATACAAGGAACTGCTCGCACAACGCGAGAAGCTGGAAAAGCAGATCGAGGAAGCCAAGGAACGCGAGTTCACGGCAGTGGTCGAGGACATCAAGCAGAAAATGGCCGATTATGGCGTGACGCTCGCTGATCTGGGCATTACGGCAGGCCGCGGCGCCAAGCTCGGTAAGGTCCGCGCCCGCGCTGGCGTTGCACCGAAGTATCGTGATCCGAATAGCGGCAGCACGTGGTCGGGCCGCGGCAAGCCGCCGAAGTGGATTGCCGGTCAGAATCGCGATCAATTCCTGATCCAGAAGTAAGTCGCTCAACGCCGAAATATGATTGATCTGCTCCGTTGACCTCAGGCAGCAAGCCGCCAATGCGTCGACTACCGTTCGACCGTTGCTTCTGATTCAGCGGAATATTTCTGGCTTACCCGCCGCACGAGACGCCGCCCGATGACTTTCTCATCGGGCGGCGTTTTGCTTCCTGCAGCGACAAACACAGAGCTCCGGCGATCCAGGTAGCTTTTGCCAGACCGTCCGCATGAGTCGTTGCGTCAATTGCGTTCCATCTCGCGCGTTATTGGCAATCGGCTTGGTGATACACGTCACAGCGTGTAAGGCAATTCTTCACGCACTGAATTAAGTCTGACAAATATGTAGCTTAATTCTGAATCGAAAGCCGAATCCGGAATCGAATATCCGCAAAGCAAGTAATGCGCGGTAAGGCAATTGACACAACAAGAGATGACCGCGAATGCGCCGGTCCAGGAATCGCCCGCCATCCCCCAGCACAAATCGGTCGTTTACAGCAAGCAAATCGGGTCGGGGACGAACAAACATTGAACAATCGTGATAAGGGGGGTGCGAGACGGCGCTTTGCGCGAGCGAGATCTGATCCGATCAATTCGCCTTAATCGATTCAGCCAAATGGTCAGGATTCGTACAGGATGATGAATCCGATATTTTTTTGCTTCGACAGGTCATATTCCTGCCGCGCATTCAGATAGTCGGACTACCGTGGGCAGTCCAGACCGGCGAAGCGGGTGAAATGGGTGAAACGGGCGAACCCGACCGCCGGAACACACGGACGAATCAAGTGGAGCGAGCCGGAGCACGAAACAACAAGGTGAGACATCAAGGCGAAACGACAGGGCGAAAGAACGGAGCAAAACAATGAGGCGAAACGACCGGGCGAGCGGCCACGCATCGCCCACCTGATTTCGCCCGCCTGATTTTGCCCGCCAGACATCGCCGGCCTGTTTTCGCCCGACCCAGGCAACAAGACCGCCTTCAGTTCAAAGCGGGAGCTGCGTGTCGAATTTGATTTCCCGGAGCACGACGCTCGTCCGGACCTGAGCCACGGCCGGAATCTTGAAAATCCGTTCGTGCAAAAAGCTGTCGTACGCCTTGATATCGGTCGCGACGATTTTGAGGATGTAGTCCGCCTCGCCCGTCGTGCTGTAGCACTCGGTCACTTCCGGATAGGCCGATATCTCGCGTTCGAACGCTTCGGCCCCCCCTTCGGTATGGCGAGCAAGATGGATATGCGCGAGCGCGCAGACATGGAGGCCCAGCTTTTCGCGGTCGAGCAGCGCGGTATAGCGCTGAATGACACCCGACTGTTCCATGTCCTTAATGCGGCGCCAGCACGGGGTGCTCGACAAACCCACCTGGTCGGAGATTTCCTGAACCGAACGGCGGGCGTCGAGCTGCAAGAGGCGCAGGATTCGCTGCGAAAACGCGTCGAGTGCCAAGGTGCCTCCCATGGGGTCGTTTTTCTCAAAATACTAGGTCGCCACCGAATGGAAAGCAACGCGGATGGGCGCTCTGAGTACACTTTTTTTGTCCACCGCGAGTTCCGGTTCGCTGCGCCGTGTCTCCCCGGCCGCCGAACCTCGCTGTTTTCTCTTTGTTCTTAAAGCATTCCCAGGCTGCTCGGCGCACGCGCGAGTTCCTGCGCGCCGCGCATCGGCTGCAGCACGGCGTCGAGCGCAGTCGGCGCGCGCCAGCTCATGCCGATATGTGGCATACCGTAGTCGAGGTACGGACCGTCGACCTTGCGGAAACGGAACTGTTCGTAAAACGCCTTCAGAAAAGTCGGCGCACTGAGCCGGACCAGATGACCCGGCCAACGCGCAGCGACTTCACGCTGCAAATGCTCGAGCAACAATTCCGCCGTGCCGTCGCCACGCCGCTGGGCGTTCGTGAACAGGCGATCGACGAGCACTTCGGGCTCGTCGTCCGAATTCGCGCTCAGACGCGCGTAGGCCGCAATCGGCATGGGTCCCGATTCCAGCGCAAACACATGCACGGCGCCCTCGTCCTTGCCGTCGATGTCCAGACGAACACACGACTGTTCAACGACGAACACGGCGCTGCGTGCACGCAGAATGTGGTACAGCTCGAGCGACGACAGCTCGGCAAAGGTCTTACAGGTCCAGTTCATGGCAGGCTAACCCCTCTTCGCGTCATAGGTCCCGGCGACGCTGTGTTGGCATCGCTTGCCGTTCCATGCCCCCGTCAGGCACTCCCTCGCGATGCTGTTTTCTGCTTTTGAATGAGCATAAGCAACACACGAAGCGCCGTATGTACGCGCGCGCACGGTGAGGAATTGTCTGAATTGATCAGGGAATTCCCCAAACAGGCCATTCGGGAGAAAAACACGTGCATCGCGGCCGGCTTTGACTGAAGCGCGTTCCCGAGCATCCATATCGGTTTCGATATGCATCGTGGACTAAATGGGATTAGACGCTGCCATAGGCCGTTGCTAGGCTGAAAAAGGAGTCGGGTCCGCCGACCCGGCCGTATGAGAAAAACGAAATCAGGAGACAGACATGGCTGACGTCAAGCGGAGCGGCATTCGCGCGCTCGTTGCTGCTGCATTGCTCGTTTCTGCAAGCTTCGGTGCGCACGCCGCCGACAAGCAGATCACGCTGGGTTTTTCACAAGTCGGTGCTGAAAGCGCATGGCGCACGGCCAACACCGAGTCGGTCAAGAGCAGCGCCCCCGCTGCCGGCATCAATCTGAAGTTCGCCGACGCCCAACAGAAACAGGAAAACCAGATCAAGGCGATCCGCTCGTATATCGCCCAGAAGGTAGATGTCATCGCGTTCTCGCCGGTCGTCGAATCGGGCTGGGAACCGGTGCTGCAGGAAGCCAAGGCCGCCAAGATCCCCGTGATCCTGACGGACCGCAATATCGATGTGAAGGACACGTCGCTCTACGTGACGATGATTGGTTCGGACTTCCTCGAAGAAGGCCGTCGCGGTGGCCGCTGGCTCGAAGAGCACTATAAGGACAATCCGGGCCCGATCAACATCGTCGAGCTGCAAGGCACCGTGGGTTCGGCACCGGCCAACGACCGTCACGCCGGTCTGGTCGAAGTCATCAAGAACGATCCGAAGTTCCATATCATTGCGTCGCAGTCGGGTGACTTCACGCTCGCAGGCGGCAAGCAAGTCATGGAAGCCTTCGCAAAGACCTACGCCGGCAAGTTCAACGTGGTCTACGCTCATAACGACGATATGGCACTCGGCGCGATCCAGGCCATGGAAGAAGCCGGCATGCACCCGGGCAAGGACATCCAGGTCGTTTCGTTCGATGCGACGCACGGCGGCTTCCAGGCGATGGTCGACGGCAAGATCAATGTCGACGTCGAATGCAGCCCGCTGCTCGGACCGCAGCTGATGCAGGCGGCGAAGGACGTCGTCGCAGGCAAGGAACTGCCGAAGCGCATCAAGACGGAAGAAACGGTCTTCACGCAAGCCGATGCGGCGAAGATCATGCCGACGCGCAAGTACTGATCGATCCTCGCGCCGCCGTCCCCTCGGCGGCTTTAACGTAGTTCGATAACCGGTTGTTCCATCGCCGTTGCGCCCCGCGCAGCGGCGATTTGTCGCATCGGTTTCTGGCATCGGTTCCGGCCGTGATCATGACTCAAGACACTGTACTCAACGACGCCCCGCCGACCTCGGTTGCCCCCGTGTTGCAGATGACGGGCATCGACAAGCGGTTCCCCGGCGTCCACGCGCTGCGCAATGTCGATTTCCGTTTGCTGCCCGGCGAAGTCCATACGCTGATGGGCCAGAACGGCGCCGGCAAATCGACCCTGATCAATGTGCTGACCGGCGTGTTCGCGCCCGATAGCGGCGAGATCGTGCTCGAAGGCGAAAGCGTGCGTTTCGCGTCGCCGAAGCAGGCCGAAGCCTACGGGGTGCGCACGCTGTATCAGGAAGTGAATCTGTGCCCCAATCTCTCGGTGGCCGAGAACATCTACGCCGGGCGCCAGCCGATGCGCAACGGCAAGATTGACTGGGCCGCCATGCGCGACGGCGCGCAAGCCGCGCTCGCCCGCCTCAATATCGCGCTCGATGTCAGCAAGGCCCTCGACTATTACCCGATCGCGATCCAGCAGATGGTCGCGATCGCCCGCGCACTCAGCGTCGACGCGCGCGTGCTGATCCTCGACGAGCCGACCTCGAGCCTCGACGAAGACGAAGTCGCACGCCTGTTTGCCGTGCTGCGCCAGCTCAAGCAAAGCCGTATCGCGATTCTGTTCGTCACACACTTTCTCGAGCAGACGTACGCGATTTCCGACCGCATCACGGTGATGCGCAACGGTGAACGCGTCGGCGAATGGCTTGCGCGCGACCTGCCCGCCGCGCAACTCGTGGCGAAGATGGTCGGCCATAAAGGCATCGGCGAGCGCCTCGAACAAACGGCCGCCCAGCTCGGCGAGCAACTCGACGAGCAAACGGCCGCCGAGGGGTCCTCGGTTCCGCCGTTTGTCGAAATGCGCGGCGTCGGCCGGCGCGGCCAGATGCAGCCCGTCGATATCGATATCCGCCGCGGCGAGATCCTCGGCCTTGCCGGCCTGCTCGGTTCGGGCCGTACGGAAACTGCGCGGCTGCTGTTTGGTGTCGATCGCGCCGATACCGGCGACGTGGCCTTCGACGGCACGAACGTCAAGCTGCGCTCACCGCACGACGCCGTCGCCCAAGGCATCGGCTACTGCCCCGAAGATCGCAAGCGCGAAGGCATCGTGGCCGAACTCTCGATCCGCGAAAACATCGTGCTGGCCCTTCAGGCCAAGCTCGGCTGGCGTCGCTTTATCCGCCGCAAGAAACAGCGCGCGATTGCCGACGACTACATCAAGCGGCTCGGCATCAAGGCCTCGGACGCCGAGCAGCCCATCGGCCTGCTCTCGGGCGGCAATCAGCAAAAGGTCCTGCTCGCGCGATGGCTCGCGACCGAGCCGCAATTGCTGATCCTCGATGAACCCACGCGCGGCATCGACGTCGCGGCCAAGTTCGAAATCATGGATCAGATGCTCGCGCTGTGCGCCAAGGGCCTCGGCATTCTGTTCATCTCGTCCGAAGTCACCGAAGTCACGCGCGTAAGCCATCGCGTCGCCGTGCTGCGCGACCGGACCAAGATCGCCGAGCTCAACGGCCGTGAAGCGACGGACGACAATATTTATCGACTGATCTCGGGGGCCTCGGAATGACCACCAACGATTCATCGGGCGGGCTGCGCGGGTTCCTCAAGAGCCCGCTCATCTGGCCGGCCCTGACACTGATCCTGCTGATCGTGCTGAACCTCGCCGTGCATCCGAATTTCCTCGGCATCCGGATGCTCAACGGCCATATGTTCGGCGCGCCGATCGATATCCTGAACCGCGCCGCGCCGCTGACACTCGTCGCGCTCGGCATGACGCTCGTTATCGCGACGCGCGGCATCGACATTTCGGTGGGCGCCGTCGTGGCCATCGCGGGCGCAATGGCTGCCACGCTGCTGGCACCCAGCATCACCTCGCACGGCTACCCGGTCGCGGTGGCAGTGCTTGCCGCCCTCGCCGTCGGCTTGCTCAGCGGCATCTGGAACGGCACGCTGGTGTCGTTCGTCGGCATGCAGCCGATTATCGCGACGCTGATCCTGATGGTCGCCGGCCGCGGTGTCGCCCAGCTGCTGACCGCCGGACAGATCATCCCGATCTCGACACCCGCGTATCTGTTTCTCGGTGGCGGCTACCTGCTCGGCATGCCGTTCTCGGTCTGGGTCGCCGTCGTTGTCGTGCTCGGCACGTTCGCGCTGATGGAAGGCACCGCGCTCGGACTCTTTATTCGCGCGATCGGCGTGAACCCGACGGCCACGCGTTTCGTCGGCCTGCGCATGAAGGCGATCGTGTTTCTCGTCTATGTGTTCTCGGGCCTGACCGCTTCGCTTGCCGGCGTGCTGATCAGCTCCAACGTACGCAGCGCCGACGGCAACAACGCGGGGCTGCTGCTCGAGCTCGATGCGATTCTCGCCGTCACGCTCGGCGGCACCTCGCTGCTCGGCGGACGCTTCAGCCTGATGGGCACCGTGCTCGGCGCGCTGATCATCCAGACCCTGACCTACACGACTTATTCGATCGGCGTGCCGCCCGAGGCGAATCTCGTCGTCAAGGCGGCGGTCGTACTCGTCGTGAGCATCATCCAGTCGCCCACGGCCCGCTTCTATCTCTTCTACGCGTTCGGCAAACGGAGCGTCGCATCATGAATATCCGCTCGCTGCTGGTGTCGCGCCTTGCGGCCATCACGGATCCGCGGACCCTGCCGCTGACCGTTACCATCGTGCTGTTCGCCGCGCTGTTCGGGTTCGGCTCGGTCATGTACACCGGGTTCTTCTCATTGCAGGTGCTGCTCGACCTGCTCGTCGACAACGCGTTTCTGCTGATCGTCGCGATCGGCGTCACGTTCGTGATTCTCTCCGGCGGGATCGATCTGTCGGTCGGCTCGGTCGTCGCGTTCACGACGATCGCCGAAGCCGTGATGGCCGAGCACTGGCACTGGTCCGTGTGGGTCATCGTGCCGATCGTGCTGCTGATCGGCACGGCCTTCGGTGCCGCGCAAGGTGCGTTGATCCACTTCTTCAAGCTCCAGCCTTTCGTGATCACGCTGGCCGGCATGTTCGTCGCACGCGGCGTGTGTTTCCTGATCACGCTCGACTCGATCCCGATCACCGATCCGACGTTCAAGGCCATCTCGACGCTGCGCATTCCTGTCGGCTCGGCAGCGGTCAGCACGAATGTGGTCATTGCAATCGTGACGCTGCTTGCGGCGGTGTGGGTTGCGCATTACTCACGCTTCGGCCGCAATGTGTATGCGATTGGCGGCAATGAGCGGTCCGCGTTGCTGATGGGTCTGCCGGTCGCATCGACCAAGGTCGGCGTCTATGCGTTGTCCGGATTCTGCTCGGCGCTCGGCGGCGTGGCCTTCACGTTTTACGTGCTGTCGGGCTATGGCCTGCAGGCGCAAGGCATGGAGCTCGATGCCATCGCCGCAAGTGTGATCGGCGGCACACTGCTTACCGGCGGAGTCGGGTATGTTGTGGGTTCGCTATTCGGCGTCGGCATTCTCGGCACGATCCAGACACTGATCACCTTCGACGGAACGTTGAGCTCGTGGTGGACCCGCATTTTCATCGGCGCACTGCTCTGCGTGTTCTGCCTGCTGCAACGCGTGATCGAGCGCCATGCGCGCGCCGACCGTCGCACCGGGGGCACGGCTCAGGGCGGACGCGTGCAACACGTCGACCGGCCGTCATCGAGCAAGCCGGCCGTGCAAAACGCGACCGAAGGATCGATCACCTCGCATGCATTGAACGGAACGACGCATCGCCCGACCTTATCGTGATCCGCGTGACCCGCGTGATTCGCGTGACCGGCATGGCCAGCACGACCAGCGTGAAGCGCGCAACTCGCCCGGTGTTACCGCCGGGCGTCTTCGAGATACAGCTCGGCCGCGCGTTCGCGAATCGTCTCGAGCACGGCGAAGGCCGCAGGCGAGAGCGGCGCTTCACCGAGCGTTGCAATGCCGAACGGGTCCATGCGGCAATCGAGTTCGATCGGCACCATCGCGCCGATGCCGTGGCTCACGTAGTACTCGGTGACTTCGCGCGGCAACAGCGCGACCGTATCGGAACGGCCGACGAGACTCGTGATCAGCAGCTGCGCGCCGGTCTCGACGAAATCGGCCGGGGGCGTTACCCGGCTCACGCGGAACAGCTGATCGAAGCGCCGGCGCAGCACGGAACCGGCCTCGGGCACCACCCACGGCCAGCGCGCGAGGTCGCTGAGCGTGACGTCGGCGGCGTTGGCAAGCGGATGGCCCGTGCGGACCATCGCGCAGACGTCCTCGCCGCCCAGCGGTTCGAATTCGATGTCCTGATTGTTTTCTTCCTCGAGCGGGCGGGCGAGCACGATGTCGAGCTCGCCCTGGCGCAACATCGGAAACAGCGTATCGCTCGATTCGACGCGCACGATCAGGCGGACTTGCGGAAAACGTTGCTTCACGCGCACCACGGCGTCGGGAATCAGTGCCGTCGCCGGCGACATGATCGTGCCGATGCGTACCACCCCCGTCAGGCCCGATTTCATCGCGGCGATTTCGGAGAACGCGTGATCGACGGCCGACAAGGCGGTGCGCGCATGACGAATCATGCTGTCGCCGAACCACGTCGGTTGCAGTCCGCGCGGAAGGCGTTCGAACAAGGGGATGCCCATCAGCTCCTCGAGTTCGCGCAGCACGCGCGACGCCGCGGGTTGCGACATGCCGAGGCTTTCGGCCGAGCGGGCCATGTTGTGGGTCTCGTCGAGGCTGACGAGCAATCGAAGCTGTTGCAGCCTCAAACGACGCTGCGGCATCCTGTCTTGCGGGGCGTTATCCATCAATGTATTCGACAGCCAAGAGGACAAGTGTGGACGCGCGAACTATACCAATTTTTGTATGCCTGACGGCTGACATTTCATTAGACGCCCCCCCATGCGCACGACTACGCTCGATGCCTTTGTAATGCCCCTCGCAACTGGAGACGTTGCGATCGGCATGGCGCATTGCAGCATGCGCACAGGGATAGAGTGACGGGTCGGGCGCAAGCGTGCGGCTGGACCTTGAAGGACACGGAGAGAGAAGACAATGAGCAGCGACCATTCGAACGACAACAAAAACGGCAAGAAACCCCTGCGCAGCGCGGCCTGGTTCGGCATCGAAGGCAAGGACGGCTTCCTGCACCGCTCGTGGATGAAAAACCAGGGCATCCCCCACGACAATTTCGACGGACGTCCCGTCATCGGCATCTGCAACACGTGGTCGGAACTGACGCCGTGCAACGCACACTTCCGTGAGCTCGCCGAATATGTGAAGCGCGGCGTGCGCGAAGCGGGCGGCCTGCCGCTTGAATTCCCGGTGATGTCGCTCGGCGAAACGAATCTGCGCCCGACCGCGATGATGTTCCGCAACCTCGCGTCGATGGACGTCGAAGAGTCGATCCGCGCAAACCCGATGGACGGCGTGATCCTGCTCGTCGGTTGCGACAAGACGACGCCGTCGCTGCTGATGGGCGCTGCATCGTGCAATCTGCCGGCGCTCGCCGTGTCCGGCGGTCCGATGCTCAACGGCCGTTTCCGCGGCAAGCATATCGGCTCGGGCACGGGCGTGTGGCAGATGTCCGAAGAAGTCCGTGCGGGCACGATGACGAAGGAAGAATTCACCGAAGCCGAGTCGTGCATGAACCGTTCGCGCGGCCACTGCATGACGATGGGCACGGCGTCGACGATGGCCTCGATGGTCGAATCGCTCGGCATGGGCCTGCCGCACAATGCAGCGATCCCGGCCGTCGATGCACGCCGCCAGGTGCTCGCGCATATGGCGGGCCGCCGTATCGTCGACATGGTTCGCGAAGACCTGACGATGGACAAGATCCTCACGCGTCAGGCCTTTGAAAACGCGATCCGCACGAATGCTGCGATCGGCGGCTCGACGAACGCCGTGGTCCACCTGATCGCGATCGCACGCCGCATGGGCGTCGAGCTGTCGCTCGAAGACTGGGAACTCGGCTCGGAAGTGCCGTGCCTCGTGAACCTGCAGCCGTCGGGCGAATACCTGATGGAAGACCTGTACTACGCAGGCGGTCTGCCCGCAGTGCTGCGCCAGCTCGGCGAAAAGGGTCTGCTGCACAAGGACGCGCTGACCGTGAACGGCAGCACGATCTGGGACAACGTCAAGGACGCGCCGAACTACGACGAGAAGGTCATCACGAAGTTCGATGCACCGTTCAAGGCGAAGGCCGGTATTGCCGTGCTCAAGGGCAATCTCGCGCCGAACGGCGCCGTGATCAAGCCGTCGGCTGCGACGGCGAGCCTGCTCAAGCACCGTGGCCGTGCGGTCGTGTTCGAGAACGTCGAAGAACTGCATGAGAAGGTCGACGACGAATCGCTCGATATCGACGAAAACTGCGTGATGGTGCTCAAGGGCGCGGGCCCGAAGGGGTATCCGGGCTTCGCCGAAGTCGGCAATATGCCGCTGCCGGCCAAGGTGCTGCGCAAGGGCATCACCGATATGGTCCGCATCTCGGACGGCCGCATGAGCGGCACGGCCTACGGTGCGGTCGTGCTGCACGTGTCGCCTGAAGCCGCTGCCGGCGGTCCGCTGGCGCTCGTGCAGACGGGCGACATGATCGAGCTCGATGTCGAGGCACGCAAGCTGCACCTCGAGGTGTCGGATGAAGAACTCGAGCGCCGTCGCCAGGCATGGGTCAAGCCGGAATCGCCGAAGCGCGGCTACTACAAGCTCTATGTCGAGCACGTGCAGCAAGCGGATCAGGGCGCGGACTTCGACTTCCTCGTCGGCGGCTCGGGCGCACCGGTGCCGCGCGACTCGCACTAAGCGCGCGACATTCGCAAAAACGGCCCGCCAGTGATCGACTGGCGGACCGTTTTATTTGCAAGATCGATCCGGACCGACCGGCATTTATCCGTCGATTTCCACGCCCTGGTCGTGCATCAATGACACACAGCATTCGATAAAGGCCTCGACTGGTTGCGAGTGCGGTGCGCCTTTTCGCGTCACGATGCCGAACGGGACGCTCGTGCGATTGACCTGCAACGGCAACACCTTGAGCAGGCCGCTCGTTTCGAAGTACGACGCCACCATGCTCGGCATCATCGCGACCATCTGATCGTCGGAACGCAGCAACGAGACCGTCGCAAACGTCGACGAAGTTTCGAGCGCGTGGGCAGGGAAGTCGATGCCCGCGTCGTCGAAGACCTGTTCGAGCACGAGACGCATCGGCATCTGCGCCGAGAACACGATCCACTGCAGATCGGCGAGCTCACGCAATTGCACACGCTTGCGTGATGCAAGCGGGCTGTTTGCCCCCACGACGAATTCGAGCCGCTCCGCCGCAAGCGGCACGAAGTCATAGGCCTCGGTATGCATGCTGACGTTCGGGCGTCCGAGCACGACGTCGAGTGCGCGCTGGTCGAGCATGCCGAGCAATCGCGCACTTGTGTCCTCGGATACCTCGACGGAAATATCGGGTTGCCGGTCACGCAGCATGCGCAAGGCGGGCGTCATCCATGTCGGTATCGCGCCCATCACCGCACCTACCGCGAGCGTGCCGCCGCTGCCGCGCAGAATGCCTGCGATCTCTTCACGCAAATCACCGAGCTCGGAGCGAATCAACCGAGCATGCCGGATCACGCTGCGTCCGACTTCGTTCGCAGCGATGCCGCGCGACGAACGCACAAAGAGTTCGGTTCCGAAAGTCGTTTCGATCTCGCGCAGCGCCTTGGTGATGGCGGGCTGGCTCAGGGCCATCTGCGTCGCGGCCTTGCGCACCGATCCCGTTTCATCGAGCGCGATAAGCAGGGCGAGATGATGGCCGCGCAGACGGCGCATGATCGAATGAATGCTGGGCAGCACGGCGATAACCTCTGGTTTTCACGTGATCCTAATGTTTCATTATCGAAGGGGAGGTCCGGCAAGTAAACTTTTTGAGTGCCTGCGGAAGGTTGGCGGGCGGCTTACTAAACGAAAACATGCGACTTCTTCAGTTCAAGCTGGCTTCCGGCCAACGCGCTGTCGGCATCACCGGCATCGATGGCGACGACAACACCGTCAAGATCCTCAAGCAAACCGATAGCGTCATCTCACTCGCCAATGCCGCGATCGTGGCGAAGCACTCGCTTGCGGCCGAAGTCGCGAAGCGCGGCACCGAAGGCACGGACTCGGTCAGTGCCATTCTTTCCGAGGGCCGCGCACTGCCGCCGGTCGATCATCCGGATCCCGCACACTGGTTCGTCAGCGGCACGGGCCTCACGCATCTGGGCAGCGCCACGACGCGCGACAGCATGCACCACAAGCTCGCGAACGAAGAGTCGCTGACCGACTCGATGAAGATCTTCAAGTGGGGCGTCGACGGCGGCAAGCCCGCGTCGGGCGAGATCGGCTCGCAGCCTGAATGGTTCTACAAGGGCAACGGCGAATCTGTCGTCGCTCCGGGTGCGGCACTGCCGTGGCCGAGCTTCGCCGAAGACGCGGGTGAAGAGCCCGAACTGGCCGCGCTCTATGTGATCGGGCCGGATCGCAAGCCTTACCGTATCGGTTTCGCGCTCGGCAACGAATACTCGGATCACGTGATGGAACAGCGTAACTACCTGTACCTCGCGCATTCGAAGCTGCGTTACAGCTCGTATGGCCCCGAAGTCGTTGTCGGCGATTTCCCGCAGCACGTGGAAGGCAACACGCAGATCCTGCGCGACGGCAAGGTCATCTGGGAAAAGCCGTTCCTGTCGGGCGCGCAGAACATGTCGCACACGCTCGAGAACCTCGAGTTCCACCACTTCAAGTATGAGCAGTTCCTGACGCCGGGCGACCTGCACGTGCATTTCTTCGGCACCGCGACGCTGTCGTTCGCCGACGGCATCCGCACGCAGCTTGGCGATGTGTTCCGTATTTCCGCACCGGGCTTCGGCGCCGCACTGTCGAACCCGATCGCTGCACTCGAAACCCGCAATGCGCCGGGTTCGGTCGTGCAGCTCTAAGCAACCGGTCACCCCTGGCAGGGGGTATTTGGCGCGCGCATCTCGTCTCCAGGGGGGTGCGCGCGTTTTTTCTTGGATCTTCAAAATGGCTGAGTACAAGAATCTGATCAACGGCGAATGGGTTGCCGGCGCGAGCGTGAGCCGCAATATCAACCCATCGGACACCGCCGATGTCGTCGGCGAATACGCGCAAGCCGATGCCGCGCAGGCAAAGCTGGCTGTGCAGGCAGCGCGCGCCGCATTCCGCTCGTGGTCGCTTTCGACGCCGCAGCAACGCTTCGACATCCTCGATCGCGCAGGCTCGACGATCCTTGCGCGTAAGGAAGAACTCGGTCGCCTGCTGTCGCGCGAAGAAGGCAAGACACTGCCGGAAGGCATCGGCGAAGTCGGCCGAGCAGGCCAGATCTTCAAGTTCTTCGCGGGCGAAGCGCTGCGTATCGGCGGCGAGATCGTGCCCTCGGTGCGCCCGGGCATGACCGTCGAAATGATCCGCGAGCCGCTCGGCGTCATCGGCATGATCACGCCGTGGAACTTCCCGATCGCGATCCCTGCATGGAAGATCGCGCCGGCGCTCGCCTATGGCAATACCGTCGTCATCAAGCCCGCCGATCTCGTGCCCGGCAGCACGTGGGAGATCGTCAATATCCTCGTCGAATCGGGTCTGCCTGCAGGCGTGCTCAATCTCGTGATGGGCCGCGGTTCGGTCGTGGGCGATGCGATCGTGGGTTCGCCCGACGTCGATGCCGTGAGCTTCACGGGTTCCGTCGCGACGGGCCGCTCGATTGGTGCGAAGTGCTTTGCAGCCGGTCAGAAAGTCCAGCTCGAAATGGGCGGCAAGAACCCGATGGTCGTCATCGACGACGCCGATCTCGGTGTCGCGGTCGATGCCTGCCTGAACGGTGCGTTCTTCTCGACGGGGCAGCGTTGCACGGCATCGAGCCGCCTGATCGTGACCGACGGCATTCATGACCGCTTCGTCGCCGCGCTGACCGAGAAGATGCGCGCGCTGCGTGTTGGTCATGCACTCGCCGCCGACACGCAGATCGGTCCGGTCGTCGATGCGAAACAGCTCAAGCAGGATCTCGACTACATCGGCATTGCGCGCGGCGAAGGTGGCATTGTCGTCGGCGGTGAAGAGGTCAAGCGCGATACGGAAGGCTTCTTCCTCGCACCGGCACTCGTGACCGGCACGACGAACGCGATGCGCATCAACCGTGAAGAAGTGTTCGGTCCGGTCGCATCGGTGATTCGAGTCAAGGACTACGAGGAAGCGCTGGCCACCGCAAACGATACGGAGTTCGGCCTGTCGACCGGTATCTGCACGACATCGCTCAAATACGCTTCGCACTTCAAGCGTCATGCGCAAGCCGGCATGGTCATGGTCAACGCGGCGACGGCCGGCGTCGATTATCACGTGCCGTTCGGCGGCCGCAAGGGATCGAGCTACGGTGCGCGCGAGCAGGGTGCGTATGCGCGCGAGTTCTATACGACCGTGAAGACGGCGTACGTGAACGCGGGTTGAGCGGGACTCGCCCGATCGTCATCTCTCGCTCGTTATCCGGATGCTGACCGGAGATCGGGCGGCGTTGAGATGACGATGATCGGGCGATTCTTCGAATCGCTATACACTCCGTGTCGATGGATTCGTTTTTGACGGCCCCGCGGGCTGTCCCACATCGACACGGAGTTTCGATTGGAAAGCATCTATCTTGCCGGCTTCGACGTCTTCCGACCCGATGCGGTCGAGCGCGGCGCCGAGCTCAAGCGACTCTGCGCGCAATACGGTTTCGAAGGACTCTATCCGCTCGACAATTCACTACCCGATGGACTGCATGGGCATGAAGCGGCAAACTGGATCTACGAGCACAACATCGCGCTGATTCGCGATGCAGACCTGGTTCTCGCCAATTTCAATCTGTTCCGCGGGCTCGAACCCGACTCGGGCACGGCATTCGAAGTCGGCTTCGCAATCGCCCTCGACAAGCCGGTCTGGGCCTATATCGCCGATGCACGCACGATCGTCGAACACGTGCCGCATCACGCCGGCCCGAATGGCGTCATCCTGGACCATCGAGGCTATTCAGTCGAAGACTTCGGCCTGCCACGCAACCTGATGCTCGCGTGTTCATCACGCATCGTTGTTGGCGACGCGGAGCACTGTCTCAAGACGATCCACGAATCGCGCAGCGAAGTGCCGAGAGAATAGGTGCTTGAGTTCAGACCGGCCAAAGCGGCGGCTCTGCCATCGCTGCGACTTGCTCGCGCAGTTCGAGGACCCGGTCTTCCCAGTAGCGTTGTGTGTTGAACCACGGAAACGCGGCGGGAAACGCCGGATCGTTCCAGCGTCGCGCGAGCCATGCGGAATAGTGAATCAGCCGCAGCGTGCGCAGGGCTTCAACAAGATACAGCTCACGCGAGTCAAACTCGCAGAAGTCTTCATAGCCCGCCAGCAAATCGGCGAGCGCCGCGGTTTGCTCCGCACGTCCTGCCGGCAACAGCATCCAGAGATCCTGAATGGCGGGTCCCATCCGGCTATCGTCGAAATCGACGAAGTGCGGACCGGCATCAGTCCAGAGCACATTGCCGCCGTGACAATCGCCGTGCAGCCGGATCGGCTTGATGTCGCCTGCACGCTCGAATGCCGCTTCGATGGCTTCAAGCGCGAGCGCGACCACGGTCTGATACGCGGAGCGCAAATCGGCCGGCACGAAATCGTGTTCGAGCACAAACGTGCTCGGCTCGCGGCCAAACGTGTCGATATCGAGCGCGGGTCGCGACACATAGGGCTCGAGTGCGCCGACCGCATGAATCCGGCCGAGAAAACGACCAAGCCACGTCAGCGTGTCGCGGTCCTCGAGTTCAGGCGCGCGACCGCCGCGACGATCGAAGATCGAGAAGCGAAACCCCGCATGCGTGTGCAGCGTGCAACTCTCGATCGCGCGCGCGGGTACCGCCGGAATCTCGCGTTGCGCGAGTTCGGCCACAAAGGCGTGTTCTTCGAGAATCGCCCCATCGGACCACCGCGCGGGACGATAGAACTTGGCAACGATCGGCGCATCACCATCGATGCCGATCTGATAGACGCGGTTCTCGTAACTGTTGAGGGCAAGCAGACGACCATCGGGCCAGAGCCCGACACTTTCGATGGCGTCGAGCACGCACTCGGGCGTGAGGCCGTCGAACGGCACATCAGCCGACGGAGGATTCGCGGAGGGAGCAGACGAGTTCATGCCGACATTCTGCCCGACGCGGACAGGCGCGGTCGACCCGTCATTGACCTGACGCTTTCAACGCGCGGGTGATCGCGGGTGATCGCTACGCAGCACGGGACTCGAACCGAAGGGCGCGCATGAGCGAGCCGCGGCCCCGCGTTAATGCATCGATTGACTCGGGGACGGAATCTGATCACCCGTATCGATCAGATCTTCAATAAAAAAGGGCTCGGTATTGAGCTTTCGCGATGCGCCAGGGTGACCTTCGTACCACGTCACCATCGCCATATTGCCGAGGATGCGTGTGACGATGCCGAGCGCACCGGCCGGCACCGCAATATGCGTGGACTTCACGATGGAGCCGATCTGCATGATAGTTCCGTATCTGTTGTCGTGGCCGGGTCGTGTTCGTACAGTGCCCGGCTGCAGGACATTCTATGCCTGTGCGCGCTGAACGCAACGACGAAACATCGCCGTTGCACGCGTAAACTGCCGTAATGCGCTCCCTTTTTGTTCGTGCTGGGTGCGTGCTTCAAGTCATTCCATTTCTTTCATCCGTGCAGGTCGAGGCCGCCCCATCGATAATGGAGCCCTTTCGCCACGACTCCCGAGAACCCACTAATTGAGCGCGCCGGCCACTCTCTCCACACCCACCACGGAATTTCCGTCGACGTCCGGCGCGTGGCATCGCAAGGTCCTGAGTCTGTCGATCCCGATCATCCTGGCGAACCTCGCGCAGCCCGTCTTGTCGGCCGTCGATACCGCGATCGCGGGTCATATGTCCGATATCGCCGTACTCGGCGGCGTTGCGTTGGGCGGCCTGTTCTTTTCGTTCGTGTTCTGGGGCTTCGGTTTTCTGCGCATGGGAACGACCGGCCTCGTTGCGCAAGCCTTCGGCGCCGGCGGCGATGAAGCCCTGCGCGCAATCGTGCTGCGTGCGCTCGCTTTAGCAGTCGGGTTCGGTCTGGTCCTGCTCGCGTTACGCGCACCCTTGATCCATACGGTGATCGGGCTGCTCGGCGGCAGCGCGACCGTGCAACGCAATGCGATCGAATACTGCTCGGCGCGCATCGACTCCGCGCCGTTCGTGCTCGCCAACTTCGTGATCCTCGGCTATCTGCTCGGTGCGCAGCGGGCGCGGCTCGCCTTGCTCGTCCAGCTCGTCATCAACATCGTGAACGTCGTCGCCGTGCTCGCGTTCGTCTATGTCTTTCATTGGGGTATCGCGGGCATCGGTGCCGCAACGGCATGTGCCGATACGGTCGGCTTCGTGCTGGGCGTCGTGCTGCTCGCGATGCTCCGACCGCGCGGCCTGCCGCGGATTCATTGGCCGTCGATCTTCGAGCGCAAGGCAATGCTGCATATGATCGGCATCAACCGCGATATCTTCGTTCGTACAGCCTGCCTGCTCGTGAGTTTCGGATGGTTTGCGCATGCAGGCGCGAAGCTCGGCGACACGGTACTGGCCGCCAATGCATTGCTGCTCAACTTCCAGACGTTCATGGCGTATGCACTCGACGGGTTTGCCAATGCCGCCGAAGCGCTCGTCGGAGCGGCGCTCGGTGCACGGCATCGCGAGGCACTGCGCCAGGCGATTCGCGTCACGTTGATCTGGACGGGAGGCGGAGCGCTGGCGTTCAGCGCGTGCTATCTGGCGGTCGGGCCGTGGATCATCGATCAGTTGACCGACCAGCCCGCCGTGCGCGCCACGGCACGCGTGTTTCTGCTGTGGGCCGCGGCGTCGCCGCTGTTGTCGGCCTGGAGCTTCGCGCTCGACGGCATGTTCATCGGCGCGACGCGCACGCGCGAGATGATGGTGTCGATGGCCATTGCGATGACCGCGTTCCTCGTCGCCGCCGTGAGCCTCGAACATTTCTTCGGCAATCACGGATTGTGGGCCGCTTTCATGCTGTTCATGATCGTGCGCGCGATCACGCTCGCTGTCCGTGTGCCGAGGTTGATGCTTGCGGCCTGATCGGATCGCTTGATCGGGTCGCTTGATCGGGTCGCTCGATTGGGTCGCTTGACGGGGTCGCTTGACGGGGTCGCCTGATCGGGTCGCGCAGTCTCTTGATGACGGCAGACGCGGCCGTTTGCGCCGCGACGTCACACGCACTCGGCGAGCACATCGGCAACAGCATCGACTGTCGCACGCACCGGGGTATCATCGCGCCTCGCCCTCGAATTCGACTCTGCGCTCATGGCCCTCAAATCGACCATCTACAAGGCCGACCTTCAAATTGCCGATATGGATCGGCATTACTACGCCGACCACGCTCTCACGATCGCCCTGCATCCGTCGGAGACCGACGAACGCATGATGGTGCGGCTGGTCGCGTTCGCGATGTTCGCAAGCGAACGGCTCGAATTCTGCAAGGGGTTGTCCGATGTCGATGAACCCGATCTTTGGGAGACCGATCTGACCGGTGCCATCGTGCAGTGGATCGACGTGGGTCAACCCGATGATCGCCGCATTCTTAAAGCAGCCGGACGTTCCGAGCAGGTTCGCGTGGTCTGCTATGGCGGCAAGGCTTCAGATGTCTGGTGGAAGCCGCTCGAGTCGCGCGTCGCGCGCGTTCGCAACCTGACGGTACTCAACCTGAAAGAGGGCTGCGCCGCCGCGCTCGCGGCCATGGCGCAACGGACCATGCGCCTCCAGTGCACGATTCAGGACGGGCAGATGTGGCTCGGGAACGGCGAGTCCGAACCGGTGCTCGTCGAATGGGATCGTTGGCGCGAGCCGACGGCTCGATAAGCCCGATCGGGCTTCGACGCATCAACGAGGCATCGCCGCGCAGCTCGAATAGCGCTGTCTCGTACCGGCAATATTGACCGGCTCGACGGGGCCGCCTGGATGGGTCCCCGCCCGGGCGCGGGCCGGCCGCGTTTTTCAGTTCGAAGGCCCGCAGCATAAAAATCTCGGCCACCTCGTCGGCCTCCACGCCCGCGTCGCGCGATTCGCCTCATGTCCCGATCTCCGATCACCCCGATTCCCGCCTGACCACCCAGCCAGCCCCGGCGTTATGGCCTTTTCGATGACGATCGACCGGGTTCGTGCGTTTTCGATGGACGAAAAAAAGCCCGCCAATTTGGCGGGCTGAATCCATATCAGGAGGAGACATGGAGGAGACAGGTGCAATACTAGCGGAAACACTGCTGCGCCGCAATACGCAAGTGGGGTTTGCCAGCAACGTATTTTTCTGCCAACACGTCATTTTGACTAATTGAATATTACGAGAGGCGGTGCTAGGGCGAGTTCTCGCGAATGTGGGCGGCCGCACCGCTTCTTTTCGGATCGCGACCTAAAATGACCGGAGAGGGTCGCGCTGAGCAACCCTTTGGAGCTAAAGGCCTTCGCTCAACAGGGTCTCGACCCGCTCGGGGCAAGCATTTGAGCGAAGTGTTAAAGTGCCCGTCACTTCATGACCCCACCATCCGAGCATGTCTAATTCTTCGCCGCACGTGATGTCGGCACCGCTGGTTTCGGCGACCGACACGACGACGAACGTTGCCAGCCCCGAGCGTCTCGCGGCCGGACTGGCATTGCTCGGAGCGCAGCCGAACCGCGCGTTGCTGTCGCAGGGTCTGCATGGCATCGAAAAGGAAAACCTGCGCGTCACACCGGCGGGCACGCTCGCGATGACGGAGCATCCCGCCGCGCTGGGTTCGGCACTGACCCACGACGCGCTGACGACCGACTACTCGGAAGCACTGCTCGAATTCATTACCGGCGCCCATGCGGAAGGCGCCGACACGCTCGAAGAACTCGATACATTGCACCGCTTCGTCTATTCGGCCATCTCCGACGAGCTGCTCTGGAATCAGTCGATGCCGTGTCCGTTGCCGGAAGAGGCCGACATTCCCATCGCGCGCTACGGCACGTCGAACATCGGTCGCCTCAAGCACGTGTACCGCCAGGGTCTGGCCGTGCGTTATGGCAAGACGATGCAGTGCATCGCCGGCATCCATTTCAACTGGTCGCTGAACGATGCGCTCTGGCAACGTCTGCGCGACGCCGAGCCCGAACACGCACGCTGCGCGTCGATTCAGGACTATCAGTCGGCCCGTTATTTCGCGCTGATCCGCAACTTCCGCCGGTACAGTTGGCTGTTGATGTATCTGTTCGGCGCGTCGCCCGCGCTGGACGCCGGATTCGTGCGCGGTGCAAAGCACACGCTCGAAGCGCTCGGCGATCACACCCTGTATCTGCCGTATGCGACTAGCCTTCGCATGAGCGACCTGGGCTATCACAACACCTCGGCACAAGCCGACCTGCTGCCGAACTACGATGACCTCGACAGCTATGTGAATTCGCTGGCGCGCGCGGTCAGTCAGCCGTATCCGCCGTATGAAGCCATCGGCACGCAACGCGATGGCGAGTGGGTGCAGATCAATACCAACGTGCTGCAGATCGAAAACGAGTTCTACTCGTCGATCCGGCCGAAGCGTGTCGCGCGTTCGGGCGAACGCGCGCTCGCGGCCCTCGCAAACCGCGGCGTCCAGTACGTTGAAGTCCGCTGCCTTGATATCGATCCGTTCGAGCCGATCGGCATCGCCGAATCGACCGTGCGGTTTATCGATGTCTTCCTGCTGATGTGCGCACTCGACGACAGCCCACGCCTGAGCCCGTCCGGCTTGACCGAGAGCTCGGACAACTTCGGCCGCGTATCGCGCGAAGGTCGTCGCCCCGGTGTCACGCTGATGCGCGAAGGCGCCGAAATCAGCATGCGCGACTGGGCCGACGCGTTGTTCGAGCGCATGGCGCCTGCTGCTGCGCTGCTCGACTCACTGCGCGAAGACGGGGCACATGAGACCTCACTCAGCACTCAGCGCGCCAAGCTCGCCGATGTTTCGCTGACGCCTTCGGCGCGGGCGCTCGCTGCGCTGATCGACAGCGGCGCGTCGTTCGCCGAGTTCAATCTCGCGCAAAGCCAGCGCATTGCCGACGACTACCGTGCGCGCCCGTTGCCCGCGGACGTGCAACAGCGCTTCGAGACACTCGCACGCGAATCGCTCGAGCGTCAGGCCAAGATCGAGCGCGAAGAAGTCGGCAACTTCGACACCTTCGTCGCGGCGTATCGCGCGTTCACGCTGAATCGATATTCGAATTGATTCGAGAGGGCGGGGTTCGCTGCAGCGAAACACGTGCTGATACTGACACCGCGCCGATATTCGACGGTCGCGGAAACGCCAGCGCCGGCTGGCCACACCGCCGAATGGACTCAGGCATTGCAGTTGGGGCCCGTGGCGGTGCGCGTTACGTAGCTGCCAGCGCGCCGCAGATCACTGCCCGAAAGAACACGAACCGCGATCCGCTGAGCTGTCCCCCGACCGCCTCACGACGACGAAGCGGCGTTCGCCGTCGGCGCGGCCGGTGCTGCTGCCGGTGCGTTGGCTGAGGCTGCGGCCGGCGCAGCCGGATCCGTGTTCATCTGGCCAACATCCCATCCGCCGCCCAGCGATTTGATCAGACCCACCGCTGACACCATGCGCTGCCCCGAGATATTGGCAAGCGTCTGCTCGGACTGATACGCCGCCGTCTGCGAAGTGATCACGTCGAGATAGGTCGTCGTGCCGGCCTTGTACTGGTTCGTCACGATATCGAGCGCCTGGCGCGCGGAATCGACGGCCGCGCGTTGAATCACGATCTGTTGCTCGAGCACGCGCAGCGACACGAGATTGTCCTCAACGTCCTGAAATGCCGTGAGCACCGTCTGGCGATAGTTCGCTGCTTGCTGGTCATACGTGGCGCGCGCGGCATCGACTTGCGCGCCGCGCAGGCCCGCATCGAACAGCGTTGCGGCCATTTGCGGCCCGATGGTCCAGAACCGCGACGGCGCGGTCAGCAGGTCGCCGAACAGCGAGCTCTGGAAACCGCCCGTGGCCGACAGACTGATCGTCGGGAAATACGCCGCAATCGCCACACCGATCTGCTCGTTGGCCGCTGCGGCCCGGCGCTCGGCTGCGGCGACGTCGGGCCGGCGTTCGAGCAGCGTTGTCGGAAGCTGCACCGGCACGGCGGGCGGCTCGGCGGCCAACGGCATCACCGGAATCGAGAACGTCGACGCGGGTTCGCCGACCAGCACCGCAATCGCATGCTCGAATTGCGCGCGCGCGATGCCGTTGTTGACGGCACTCGACTGAGCCGATTGCAACTGCGTCTGCGCCTGCAACACATCGGAACGCGCCGCGACACCCTGTGCGTAGCGGTTCTTCGTGAGATCGAGCGATTTTTGATAGGCGACGACCGTATCGTCGAGTAGCTTCTGCGTGGCGTCGAGCGCGCGCAGCTGGAAGTAGTCTTGGGCCAGCGTGGCTTGCGCGGAAAGCCGCGCGTTACCGACGTCGGCGGCGGCCGCCTGCTGGCCGGCCTTTTCCGACGCAACTTCGCGTCGTACCTTGCCCCAGACGTCGAGTTCCCAGCTTGCGTCGCCCTGCAACGAGTAGTTGTTCGAGATGCCCGAGGAATTCAGCGAACCGTTGCTCGACACGAACGATGAGCGGCCGGAGCCCGAGCGTGTCGCATTGGCGGTCAGTCCGATCGTCGGGAAATACGCGGCGCGAGCTTCGGCCACCAGCGCATGCGCTTGCCGGTACGCGGCCTCATAGCCGGCGATCGTCTGGTTCGAGACGTTGACCTTTGCCTCGAGCGTGTTCAGCGTGTCGTCGTTGAACACGACCCACCAGTCGCCGCGATCGTGCTGATCAGACGGTTCAGCGACCTTCCAGCCGGGTGCGGCCTCCTTGAAGTTCGCCGGCACGGCCACCGTCGGGCGCGAATAGTCAGGGCCGACTGCGCAACCGGCGAGCACGACACAGCACAGCAGGGCGGATGCTCCGGCCACGGCGTGCGGTGCAAAGGGAAAGGGACGAGTCGAACGACGAACGGGCATCAAGAATTCCTGCGGCGGGATGGGTCGGGCAACCTCGCTTATCTTAAACGCGAGGCGCCTCCATACGAAGCAGCAAGAGTAGCGGCGCACCGCACGGCTGTCAGTTCCCCGACAGCGCGGACTGGTTACTAGTCGTTACTGCGCGGATCAGCCGTCGATCCACGCAAAAAAGCGGGAAACCTGAGCGCCACAGAGGCAAGAACGATGGCGGCTTGAGCGCGAACGTCGTCGCGGCTCGAGGACGAACAGCACCGCGGCTCAAGGGCGAACGCCGCCCCGGCTCGAGGACGAGCGGCGCCGCGGCCTAAGGACGATTGCCGCAGTATTTCGGCAACGTGGCGCGCTGAATTTTCCGCGCCGATGCTGCACGCTTGGGAACCGCAGCGCTGGTAACGGAAGAGGCGGGCACAGGCAAAGCCGCGTTGCGGCTGGCGGGGGCGCTGACAGCGCGATTGCGCCGGTCGAGGTACACCAGCAGCGCGATCATCGCCATGCCGAACGGAAGCAGAAAAATGAACACGTACGCGGAAAGTTTCAACCATCGCAGCGGACCCTGAGGAGCAAGGCGGGAAAGGCGGGCGGCGGTGGTCTTGAGCGTATTCATTTGAGGTTCCGGGGGGCATCCGGCTGAAGCCGGCGCGAGTCGCTAGCGCATTTGCTATGGCTGGAGAATTTCGATTTGCATATCTTATTGCCTATGCAAGTAATTCTCAAGGCTAGGCCCTGAAGAGACCGTGGCTATTCGCCTTTTCGCAACGCTTGACTTTTCTGCCTAGGCAACTAGTATTCGAAACCAATGGCATGCTTGCCTAAAACACCGGATTGATTTCATGACAGGCGTCCCGAAACACGAGGGGTGTGGTTCGAAACCCGAAGACTTCTCCCTCGAAGGCAGCGTGGGGTATTTCCTTTCCCGCGCGCGCAACGTCCTGTTGCATCGCATGGATACGGCCGTCGGCCCGCTTGGCCTGACGCCGCAGCAAATTGGCGTGATGTTCCAGCTCAGCCGCGGTCTTGCCCGCACGCCGCAGGAGCTGTCGCGCGCGCTCGCGTATGACAGCGGCTCGATGACCCGGATGCTCGACCGGCTCGAGAAGAAGGGGTTCATCGCGCGCACGCGCAGCGAGCAGGATCGCCGCGTGGTCGAAGTGGATCTGACCGACGCGGGCCGCGCGATCGCGGGTCAGCTCCCGACCGTGTGCGGCAGCGTGATGACCGAGGTACTCGCGCCGTTCAGCAAGGACGAAGTTGAAACGCTGATCCACTTGCTGAGCCGCATCGCTGAGCAGGACGTGTCGATTGCGCTCAGCAATGCGAGCGCGGATGACGACGAACACGCTTAGTCGTTGGCGAACACGCTGAGTCGATGGCACGCCGCGTTCGGGCGCGACAACGTCGACCTCGCCGGTCGAACCGGTGAATTGAACAGCTTGAGTCGGTGACGCGCCGCAACTCGCGCGCGAGCATCGGGAAGTGGGCTTTGCCGGTTAAACCGGTGAATTGAACGGATCGAAGCGTTCAGGCACCGCGAGCGCTACGACTAAGCAGCAACGGGTAGGGGGTTGGCCTCGCCGGTATCACCGGCGAAATGAATTGCGCTGTGATTACTGTCTGGGCAGAAGATGCTGGGGCAGATATTTAAATAACCATTTAACGCTGACTCGCACGCGCCACCGGCCGCCACCATGGCCGACGTTCATTGAACGAAGCGCGGCGTCGAAGTCAGTCACACGAAGCACCAGGGTCTCGCCATGTCCGACGTTGCCGTATCGGCTTCTGATTTTGTCCCCGCATCCGGCGCGGCTGCGCCTGCAGCCCCCGCGTCATCGCCGGCATCCGGCGCATCGGGGCGTGCACTGACGGCTGCGTCCGCATCCACGACCGCTGCACCTTCGGATGTTGCCGGCGCACCGCCGGCTCCCCCCGTGCAACCACCCGCCGCGGCAGGTCCTGCGGGTTCGGCAGGTGCTCCGCCGGCGTTCTCGCCCGGTACCCTGGCCCTGCTCACGCTTGCCCTTGCGTTCGGCACGTTCATGGAGGTGCTCGATACCTCGATCGCGAACGTCTCCGTACCGACGATCGCGGGCAGCCTCGGCGTCGCGAGCAGCCAGGGCACGTGGGTCATCAGTTCCTATTCGGTCGCCGCGGCGATCGCCGTGCCGCTGACCGGCTGGCTCGCAAAGCGGGTCGGCGAGGTCAAGCTGTTTACGATGTCCGTGTCGCTGTTTGCCTTGATGTCGGCACTCTGCGGCTTCGCGAACAACCTCGAATCGCTGGTGTTCTTCCGCCTGATGCAAGGCCTCGTGTCGGGACCGATGGTGCCGCTGTCGCAGACCATCCTGATGCGCAGCTATCCGCCTGCCAAGCGAGGGCTGGCGCTCGGGCTCTGGGCGATGACGGTGGTCGTGGCGCCGATCTTCGGCCCCTTGCTCGGCGGCTATATCACCGACAACTACACGTGGCCGTGGATCTTCTATATCAACGTGCCGATCGGCATCTTCTCGGCGCTCGTGTGCATGTCGGCGCTCAAGGGACGTGAAACCAAGACCGTGCATATCCCGATCGATGCCATCGGCCTCGCGCTCCTTGTCGTCGGCGTCGGCTCGCTGCAGATGATGCTCGACCTCGGCAAGGACCGGGACTGGTTCAACTCGCCGTTTATCCTGACGCTCGGACTGACCGCTGCGGTCGCGCTGACGTTGATGCTGATCTGGGAGCTGACCGAGGCACAGCCGATCGTCGACCTCTCGCTGTTCAAGGATCGCAACTTCGCGCTCGGCGTACTGGTCCTCGCGCTCGGCTACTGCACCTTCTTCGGCTCGGTCGTGATCTTTCCGTTGTGGCTGCAGACCGTGATGGGCTACACCGCAGGGAAAGCGGGGCTGGCAACCGCGCCGGTCGGATTGCTCGCGCTCGTCCTGTCGCCGATGGTCGGACGCAATATCACGAAGCTCAATCTGCGCATGGTCGCGTCGTTCGCCTTCTGCGTGTTCGCGTTTGTGTCGTTCTGGAATTCGACCTTCACGCTCGACACGCCGTTTCTGACGTTGCTCGGACCGCGCTTGACGCAAGGCATCGGTGTCGCGTGTTTCTTTGTACCGGTCACGACCATCACGCTGTCGAGTGTGTCGCTTGACCATATGGCCGCGGCGTCGGGCCTGTCGAACTTCCTGCGCACACTATCGGGCGCGATCGGTACGGCAATGAGCACGACGATCTGGGAGAACACGGCGATCTACCACCACGCCGTGCTCGCAGAATCCGTTAATCCGTATTCGGCAAACACCAGCGCGTTTACCGATTCGCTGAACACGCTGGGTGTGATCGGCGACACGGCGACGGCGCAGATCAATTCCATCGTGACGCAGCAGGGCTTTATGCTCGCGACCAACGATTACTTCCGATGGTCCGGATTCGCTTTTATCGCACTGGCCGTGCTCGTGTGGTTCACGCGGCCGCCCAAGACCGCGCAGGCGCATTCCGGTCATTGACGTCCGGATCCCGAGGTCGAGGATGTTCAGGTCGTTCCGAATATCCCGGAGGCCTCGGATGCACGAAACGCTTCGGACGGCCTGGATGTCCTGGATGCTCCGGATGTCCCGGTCATTCAGCTTGCCTTATCGATTGAAGACTAACGCGTAGCTGCCGTCCGGATCGCGACGGCCGAGCAGATCGAGGAACGAGCGAAGGTTCTCGGCGACGGCCGGATCGGCACGCGCATCACCGTTGAATGCCAGACGCCGGTCACGCATATCGCCCTGGCCCTCGAGGATCAGCGGACCCTTGAGCGTCTTGAGCTGCAGCGTGCCGGTCTCACCCTGCGCTTCGTAAATGACCTGATATGCACCGAGCGGCCGCACACGCGAGACGCGCGAGGCGATATCCGACAGCGTGACCGTCATGCGCCCGAAAGCGTTCGGGCCGAACACGCGCCACTCGTTCCAGTCGAGACGCACAATGCCGCGCAGCGCGAGCGTATTGAACGGCGCGCCGAGGCCGTCGAGCAGGCTTGCGGGCACATCGAGACTGCCTGCGCCAAGCGTGGCCTGACGCAGCGTGGCCACCAGCTCGACCGGCGCAGGCATCGCAGCCGTCTGGTCGAGCGTCATGTGAACGCGTCCTGTCATCAGCGGCCAGAAGGCGGTCGTCCATTCGAGGCGCCCGGGCAACTCGGTCGCATCGCCCGAGTCCGATCCCGCGGCAAGCCGCAGCGTCGCGCTGCCGTGCCACAGCGATCCCGAAGGATCGGCCAGCACAACGCGGCCTCCCGTGCGCAGGGCGAATTGCGGCGTGATCCACGCAGCCGGCAGCATCGCCAGCACGGTAATCACGATCGTCAAAAGTCCCACCAAAACCCACGGCCAGACTCGCGCGGCCACGTATCCGAAACGATTCATCGAACCTCGATTGTGAGTACTCTCAATGCGACACCGCGGGCGCCAGCGTCGCATCGAGATCGACCTGGCCCGGCTTGTCGAGGGCCGTCACGTTGGCCTCCGACACCTGCACCTTGTTCGCCTTGCGTGCGTCGTCGACCCAGCCGATCCAGTCGCCGAACGCGACGTTCTTTGCGCGGACCTGCATCGCATCGCCAAGCGCCGTGACCTGAACGTTCTGCAGACCATGCGCCGCGAGCGAATCGACCAGCGCCTGATGCAGCGCGTCACCGCTCGGCGGCACGCCGGCCGCAGCAGCGGAAAGCTCACGCGCCTCGCGCGCCTCAGCCTGCATCTGTGCCAGCTGCGCGCGCAGTTGCGGCAACTCTTCACGCAGCTTCGCGCGACCTTCGTAGGCGGGGGAGAAGAACACGCTATAGACGAGTGCGATGCCGAGCACCGTGCCCCCGATCGTCAGCAGGCGCTTCTCGCGCGGTTCGCGCGCACTCCAGAATTCGCCGATGGCCGTGCCGACTGCGCCAAATGTTGCTGCGCCAGTTGCCATTTTCATTTCTGCGCTCCCGAATTCGTGCCTGCGGCGTTCGCACTCTTGATGGTCCACTTGCCGCTGGCTTCCTTGCCGTTCAGGCCATTGCCATTAAGTCGCGAAGCAAAGCCCGGATCGACCCGCACGCCGGGCTTGAACGTCACGGTCAACTCGCGCGATTTATACGCAATCGATGCGATCGAGTCGGACGACACGCTACCGAGCGAGCGCGCGACACCGGCCGCCATCGACAGAAAGTCGGATGGCGACAACTGGCCGGCTGCGAGCCTCAGCTGATCGAGCTGACGCGACATTTGCGACGGCGGCTCGAGCACCACCGACGTACGCGGAAACGCGGAGAGCAACGTCTCGGTCTGCTGGTTCACGATGGCATCGCGTTCGTGCGCGAGCGTGAGCCACTGGATGTTGATGCCGATGAGGGTCACCACAATGCTCGCGATCGCAAGCATCGCCGGCAGGCGCCACATGCGCCACGTGTGACGGCCCGGGCGCCAGCCTTGCGAGGCAAATTCGAACTGGCAAAGATCGAAGCGGCTCGTGAGTGCGGCACGCGCGAGCGTTTCGAACGGCAACGGCAAAGCCTGATCGGACAGGGGCTGCGCAGCGCCATTCGCATCGGGCCATCGCGCGCGAGTTGAATCCATCGCGGGTTCGACGCCAGGCACCGCAGTCAGGCGATACAGCGTCAGCGGTGCACCCGCGCTGACGGCGGCAAGCGTCGCGTCCAGCGCATTGGCCGGCACGGCCATGCCTTCGCCGAGGCGGCCTCGCGCAATCGCCAGCTCGATGCGCGGCACCATCGCGGCCGCGGGCGTGAACGAGGCCTCGCCAGCAAGCACGGGATCGGTCGGCACCACGGCGCCGAGGATCGCGGCCACGACCGGCACGGCGTGCTCGAGCGCAGCGTGTTCCGAGGCCTCCTTCGCTGCCTGTTCCGCAGCGTCGCGGGCAGCACGCACCGCTTCGCCAGGCCGCTGGACATCCGCGGACGCCGTTCCGCCGACGGTCGCTTCCACCGTTTCAAGCACCTGACCTTCCGCCACTTCGGCGGGCACCACGCCGACGGCCGACGGCACGCCGCTGAGCGCGGCATCGTCGGCCACGGGCAGACCGGTCGTCAGCGGCACCATGCGCACGTTGCGATGACCGGCGCCCGAAAAGGCCTCGGTCATAAAGCGCATCCAGCCGCGGTCAATGACCGCCAGCAGCTTGACGCCGTTGACGGCCGGTTCCGGGTCGACGGCGATATGACACGTCTGCGCGTCCTGAATGATCTGGTCTTCGATCACATTCGGCAGGATCTGCCGGAGCTTCAACCCTTTGACGGGCGGCAGCTTGGCACGCAGCAGCAGGGTGTCGCGCGCGGCCACGAGCGCGACGGTCAGCCCGGCCTTGGGCAGCAACGCCACGCTCGCCGAACCCGATCGCATCGTGCGGCCGCGTTTGTCCAGCAGCACGAAGGGCAGCGCCGGCAAGCTCCACTCCTGAGCGGGAACGGCCGGGTCCCGGGGTGGTAGTTGAACGATCAGCGTAGTCAAGGCGTCCGCGTCCCTGGTTGGAAGGTGTTTTAGTTCGCATCGTCGACGCTGACAACGCGCGTCGCATGCGTAAGGGTGTCCCGATAAATCAGCGCGTCGCGATGCAATTGCGCGCGTCCACGCCGGATCTGGCCGTGGAGTATGAAATAGCTCGTTTTCACGTCGATGTCGCTGGTATCGATGGTGAAGTTCGGAGGTAGCATGGCGCCCACACGCGTCTGGAAATCGCCCACCGAGATAAAGAATACTTGATCGCGCTGGTTGACCAGCCCCTGCGCATTCGACAGCGAGAGTTCGGGAATGAGCGCGGAGATGACCTCCGCGCTCGCGGTGTTCACGTTGATCGGGGTCACGGTCGGCAAGACGGTCACGAACGGCGCGAGTCGCGCCACGACCGCGGGCGTGAAGCCCGGAACGTCGAGCAGCGAATAGACCGAAGTGATCGGCAATGGGCGCGCCGATGAATCGTCGTCGCTGTCGGCCAGCCCGGGCTTGTCGGTGAATTGGCCATCAGCGCCACCGGGCTGCGGCACGTTCGGCACGCCCTGGATCGACGTCATGCTCGACAGCGAATTGCTGACGCTCTGACGTGTGCGGCCGATCGAATACTGAAGCGAACGCCTCACATACTGCGAAGCCGGGCCCGCAAGCTCGCCGTTCAGACCCAGCGAAGCGAGCAGCTTCTGAAACGCCTTGACCTGCACCGGATCGATCGCGGCGCCCGTCGATGCCGTCGACATGGCCATATTGCGCAGGTTGAACTTGGCCTGCGCATCCTCGATCGAGCCCGACACCCAGCTGTCGTTGGTCCCTTCGAGATCGCCGCCCGAGCCGCCGCCGAATTTGCCGAGCAGGTCGGACAGGCGGGTTTCTGCGATCGGCACGGCCCAGACGCCGCCGAGATAGTCGACCGGCGACGTGTCCGCACCCGAGCGCAGGACCAGTCGCGCCCAATCGATCGTGCCGCGCGCGACCCATTCGGACTGATTCACGAGTCGCTGATTCTCGATACGGCGGATCTGTACCTGTTGCCGCCACAGAATGCCGGCCACGAGGATCGCGGACAGCGCGACGACCAGCAATGCGCTGATGATCGCGACCCCGCGCTCGCGTCGCGATTGCGCGTGGGCTTGCGGCGGGTGAATGACGCGATGTTTCATCATTGCCCCACCAGCAGGATGCGCCGCACCGGGGCCGGCTGGCCATGGAGCCGGATATCGACCGCGACGCCCGTCACGCTGCGCGGCAGCGGCCCGTTGCCCGCCTGCGGAATGGTCGGCGCCTTGATATCGGCATCGAGCTGATCGCGCGCCACGCTCATGTCAGCGGTGAAGCCGTGATCGGGCACCCAGGCCTCTGATCCGAACCCATCGACACCCGACGCGAGTTCGATCGAACTCCAGCCATCATCAGCCTGCCCGTTGAGATTCGCGCGCAGCTGACCGATCGTCGAGATCCCGGGCGACGCTTCGCGCACGACACGATGCCCGGTGTCGCGATAGCGAATCACCTGCAAGCGCGGCGCTTGTCCGGGCAGGCGCATATTGCGCACGATCTGCAGCACGCCACCGCCGACACGCACGGGCGGCTGCCCGACTTCATCGTCTCGCGCGGCATTGCGCAAATCCACATTGACCTGTGCAAACAGCTGCGACAACGCGCGTTCGCTCGTCATATGCGACGTCAGCGATTCGCGCGCGCGCAGGATCTCGTCGAGGCCGCGATACGACAGGACCGCGACGACCGCGAGCAAGGCGATCGCCACCAGCATTTCGATGAGCGTGAAGCCCGCCGCGCGACGCGGCGCACGCTTAGAGCGAGCGACGCGTTTCATTGGGAATCACCGTGGTAATACTGGCCAGCACTTCGTCGTTATTCGCGCGCCGCACGACCACTTCGATCTGGCGGAACAGCGGGTTCGGGGTTGAACGTACCGTGATTGCGCAAACCAGCGCGAGATCGCCCTGCGGACATTCAACGACCGATGTACCGATCTCGGGCCATTGATGCTGAAGCGAAATCGTCGTCAGCGCGTTGTCGGCGCTCCAGCCGGCGAGCATGCGTTCGTGGAGTCGCGACGAGTTGCTTGCCAGGCTGCCGACTGCGCGCAATGACGCGCCGAGCGCAATTGCGATGATCGCGAGCGCGACGAGCACTTCGATCATCGTAAAACCGGCACTCCGGCGGCCGGCACTCCGTCGCAAAGACCGGCGCGAGAGCAGGGCGCGATGCTTATTGAACGGCATAGCGGCCATTGCCCGTACTCACGATGCTGACCTGCGCGGAAGGACCATAGAGCGTGATGACCGCGGGCAGATCGATAGCCTCGACGCCGAACACCAACCGTTCAGCCTGACCCGACGCACCTTGCACACCCGGGTAACGAATCGATACGCGATCCACTTCCGTGCTCCATGACCGTGGCATCAGCAGCGGATCATCATCGAGGCTACGCCATCCGCCGTCGCGTTCGCGCGAAAAGAAACGATAGCCGCCCTGCATGGGGGACCACGCAATCGGTGACGAGCGCAGTTGCGCATCGTCACTCGCGGTTTCAAAGGCAAGCGCAAGTCGCTGCGCTTCTTCGGCGAGATCCGTGCGCGGATTGCGCGTGAGCGCAAGCGACGCGGCCGCGACAAGAATGCCCGCGATCACGAGGACCACGAGCATCTCGATCAGCGTAAAGCCGCGCGCGGCGCGCGGCGCCTGTGCGCATCGCATGATCAACCCGGCCGTTATGCTTTACTGCCAGGAACCGATATCGGCGTCGTTGCCTTCGCCGCCGGGTTTCTTGTCGGCGCCGTAGCTGAAGACATCAATCTCATCGTGCGCGCCCGGATTCAGATATTGATATTGCGAGCCCCACGGGTCGGCCGGCAGACGCTCGAGATAACCACCTTCCTTCCAGTTCGTCGGCACGGGTTCCGAATCCGGCTTCTTGATCAGCGCCTGCAGGCCCTGATCCTGAGTCGGGTAACGGCCGTTGTCCAGCCGGTACAGCTTGAGCGCCTGCATGATCGTCGAGATGTCCTGACGCGCGGCGACACGACGCGCTTCGTCGGGGCGGCTCATGATCTTCGGCACGATCAACGCGGCAAGAATGCCGAGGATCGCAATCACGACCATCACTTCGATCAGCGTGAACCCGCGTTGCAGGCGCGTGCGCATTGCGCGTGCGCGCGACGCTGGCGCCGTCTGAACCGCCGGTTCTGTCGTCACTTGTTCCGTCACATGTTCCGTTAACACTTGCATGACTGACTGCCTCTCTCTTTCAAAAAATCGCTCTGTTCATTGTAAGTCGCGAAGATGACGCGCCGACGCGGCCCTGTACGGACAGTTCGCGCGCTGTGTCACGCAATGTGACGCGGGTGCATATTCGTCATCCCGCTGCCGCTTACGCGCCGTACAATGCACGCATGAACCGACTCCAATTCCGCCTCGTGTCGCTCGCGCTGTTTGCGCTGCTCTGCGCGACGCTGACCTACTGGGTCATTACGCTGACCCAACATCCCGCCGCGCCGTCGCAGGCCGCTGCCGCACAGGTCGAGCCCAGCGCGGGAGACGCCGCGCAGCTCTTCGGCAGTCAGCCCACGCACGCGACGCAGATTCAGCTCATCGGTGTGCTCGGACTCAGCGATCACGAAGGCGCTGCGATCGTCAGCTACAACGGCGAACCGCCTCATGCGGTCGCGCTCGGCCAGGGCGTCGGCGGTGGTTCGACACTGAGCGAAATCCGCTCCCGTTCGATCGTCATCGATCGCAACGGCGCCAAGACCGAAATCGCAATGCCCGCCAACGGCGCCGGCCCGACGATCTGGGTTCGCTGATATCGGCCGCTTCGGCCGGGGTCGCCGCCCTGGCCAACGCCTCGGGCAGGTCCCCACCCAGCGTTGCCGGCGTCGAACACGTCGCTAAGCCGGCTCTCCCTCTGCTCAGAAAACCCTACCGCAGCGAACCTCACATCAGCGGACACGACATCCGCACCGCATGTCCTGAATCACTGCACCAGCTGGTTCAACTCGATGATCGGCAGCATCACCGCGAGCACGATCACGAGCACCATTCCGCCCATCGCCAGAATCAGCAACGGCTCGAGCAGGCTCGTCAGAAACATCGTCCGCCGCTCGAGTTCCATCGATTCGCCGTTCGCCGCGCGATCGAGCATCGTCGTGACGTCACCCGTCGCTTCACCCGAACGAATCAGGTGAACCAGCACCGGCGGAAACGTCTTTGTGCCAGCGAGCGCGCGCGATAGCGACGTCCCTTCGCGCACGCGCACGATCGCATCCTCGACGTTCGCACTCATCGCCGCATTGCTGAGCGTTTCGCCAGCCGCCTGCAGCGCACGCAGAATCGGCACGCCCGCCGCCGTCAAAATCGCCAGCGTGCTTGCAAAGCGCACCGTGTTGTAGCCGCGTACGAGCTTGCCCACGATCGGCGCTGTCAGCAGCCATCGGTGAAACGCGAGCTTCGGTCCGGGCTGCGCCAGAATCTTCTTGATCAGCCAGCCGACCACGAACAGCACGATCAGCGAGATCCACCAATCCTTTCGGACAAAGTCCGACAGACCCATCATGAGCACCGTGATCAGCGGCAACGCCTGCTTCGTCGTCGCAAACACGCTGACGACTTGCGGCACCACGTAGCTCAGCAGAAACGACACGATCCCGAAAGCGACGATCGTCACGATCGTCGGATACGTGAACGCAAGCACGATCTTCTGCTTGAGCGCATTGCGCTGCTCGATATAGTCCGCGAGCCGCGTCATCACAATGCCGAGCTTGCCCGTGTGTTCGCCGGCCGAGACCAGCGCGCGATAGATCTCGGGAAAATCGCGCGGATGGCGCTGCAACGCGCCCGCGAGCGACTGACCGCCGAGCACTTCGGCGCGGATCGCCGCGACCAGTTCCCGCACATACTCGCGCTCGGCCTGATCGGCCAGCACCTGTAACGCTTCATCGACCGGCAGGCCGGCGACCATCAGGCTCGCTAGCTGACGGGTCAGCAGTGCCTGTTCTCTCTGCGAGAGCTTGCGGCCGAACGACAGACGTTCGCTGCGTTCGCCCCGCGCGCGCTGTCCCGCCGGCTCGACGAGCACCGGCGTGAGGCCTTGCGTGCGCAACTGGCCGCGCGCGCCCTTCGCGCTGTCGGCTTCGATCACGCCGCGTTGCGACTTGCCCGATGTGTCGAGTGCTTCGAAACGAAATGCTGGCATGGTGGTGGCGATCGGCCTCGTCGAGGATCGGTTTGCGTGCGGTGTCGCGTCGTGATGCGCGCTACTCGCCGCCTGTCACACGGATCACTTCTTCGAGCGATGTGTAGCCCTGCGAAATCCAACGGTCGGCATCTTCGCGCAAGGTATGCATGCCGCCTGCACGCCCTGCCGCAAGAATCTCCGCATCCGCTGCCTGTTTGTGAATCAGCGTGCGGATTGCGTCGTCGATCGTGAGCAATTCGTACACGCCGCGCCGGCCCGCATAGCCCGATCGTCCGCAAGCGTCGCACCCGACAGGATGCCACGTGCCATCGCGTTCGATCTTGCACGCAGGGCACAAGCGACGCACAAGCCGCTGCGCGAGCACACCGAGCAAACTCGACGCGAGCAGGTAGGGCTCGACGCCCATATCGGTCAGACGCGTCACGGCGGATGCGGCATCGTTCGTGTGCAGCGTCGCCAGCACAAGGTGACCGGTCAGCGATGCCTGAACCGCGATCTGCGCGGTCTCGAGGTCGCGGATTTCACCGATCATGATGATGTCCGGGTCCTGACGCAGGATCGAGCGCAACGCTCGCGCGAACGTCATCCCGATCCGGTCGTTGACCTGCGTCTGGCCGATTCCCGACAGGTCATATTCGATCGGGTCTTCGACCGTCATGATGTTGCTCGTTTCAGTCTCGAGCCGCGACAGCGCCGCGTAGAGCGTTGTCGTCTTGCCCGAGCCCGTCGGTCCCGTGACCAGCACAATGCCGTGCGGCTTCGAGATGAGCTTGTCGAACAGGCCTTGCGTCGCCGACGACATGCCGAGCGCTTCGAGATTGAGCCGCTGCGAATCCTTTTCGAGCATCCGCAGCACGGCGCGTTCGCCGTGGCCGGTCGGCAGCGTCGATACCCGCACGTCGACCGGGCGTCCGCCCACGCGCAACGTGATGCGTCCGTCCTGCGGCAAACGCTTCTCGGCGATATCAAGCTGCGCCATGATCTTGATCCGCGAGATCAGTGCGCCATGCAGCGCCTTTTTCGGACGCACGACGTCGCGCAGCGTGCCGTCGACGCGAAAGCGCACGACCGACGCATTCTCGAACGGCTCGATGTGAATGTCCGATGCGCCTTCGCGGGCCGCCTGCGTGAGCAGGGCGTTGATCATCCGGATGATCGGCGCATCGTCTTCCGATTCGAGCAAGTCCTCGATCTCGGGGATGTCCTGCATCAACAGCGAGAGATCGACTTCACCTTCGACCTCGCCGACCACTTGCGCGGCGCTGCCGTCCTGGCGCGCGTACGCATTGCTGATGGCCTGCGCGAGTTCAGCGGCGTCGACCGTGACAAGACGCAGCGCGCCGAAGTTGCGCGCGACTTCCGCCGTGGCGGCTGCCGGCGTGCGTTCGCTGACCCAGACCTCGAGCCCGTCGGAATGCTGATGCGCGACCAGGATCTGGTTATTGCGCGAAAAGCCGTACGGCAATGTGCGCGCCGCGAGCGGCGAGGGCGCCTGATCGCTGCGCAGCCCGCTGACGGCCGGGCCTGGCCCGCTGCCCGGCGATGTCGTGGATCCTTGCGCGACGGTGGTCATGGTGATTCTCCGATGCCTGTGCTGCGTTACTGCACTTGCTGCGTCGGTGCGACAGCCGGCGCGGGCGCCTGGGCAGGCGCCGGTGCGATCGGTGCCGACTGCGGCGCCGTATTCGGCACCGGCGTCGACACCGGCGGCTGCTGGCCCGCGCCCGGCACTGCATTGATGCCGCCCGGCAACGTCGGGCCACCCGGGACCGGCTGCGCTTGCGGCAGCACTTTCCCGGTCTTCGGATCGGTGTAGATGATGCCGAGATTACCCGTCACCGGCTGGTTGCCCGTGCGCGGCGGCACGACCGCGTTCTCGGTGTTCGGCAGGATCCGGTTGTCCGACTGGAAGCCCGTCGTCTGCGCACGGATGTAGTCGTAGCGGTCAAGCGAGATCGACTGCTGCTGCGACGCGTCCTTGATGATCACCGGGCGCAGGAACACCATCAGGTTGGTCTTCGTGCGCGTCTTGTTTTCCGAACGGAACAGCCCGCCGATCCAGGGGATGTCGCCGAGCAGCGGCACCTTGTTGGCCGAGTCGTTGTACTGATCCTGAATCAAGCCGCCCAGCACGACGATCTGGCCGTCGTCCGACAAGATCGTCGACTGGATCGAACGCTTGTTGATGATCGCACCCGATGTCGACGTCAGCGACGTGGACACGACGCTCGAGCTTTCTTCATAGAGCTGAAGCTTGATGATGCCGTTCTCGGTGATCTGCGGCTTCACGTGCAGCGTGATACCGACGTCCTGACGATCAAACGTCTGGAACGGCGTCACCGTTGCCGTCGTGCCGGTGTTCGAATACGAACCCGTCAGAATCGGAATGTTCTGACCGACGACGATGCGTGCTTCTTCGTTGTCGAGCGTGATCATGTTCGGCGTCGACAGCACGTTGACGTTGCCGATCTGATCGAGTGCCGACAGCAGGGCGCCGAGCGCGAGGTTGTTGCCGAAGCGGTGCAGCACGCCGACGTTCAGGCCTTGCTGGATCAGGCTCGCAGCGGTCGAGATGCCCCCTGCGGTGCCAGCCGCCGCGTAGCCGGCCGCCGTCAGGTCGATGATATTGCCGGCGCCCGAACCCGAGGCCGCCGTGAAGTTAGTGCCGCCGAACAACTGCGTGTCGCCGCCACCGACAATGCCTTGCCACTGAATGCCAAGTGCCGCGCCGTCGGTGTTCGCCATTTCGACAATCAGCGATTCGATATAGACCTGCGCGCGACGCTGGTCGAGCTGGTCAATCACGTTGCGCAGGTTCCGGTACACCGCTTCGGGCGCCGTGATGATCAGCGAGTTCGTCGCCGCATCGGCCTGGATCATGCCGCCGGCCTGATTCTCGTCCGAATCCTTGGTGCCGCCGAGCAAGCCGGCCTGGCCCCCGGTGCCGCTGCTGCCATACGAACCGCCTGAGCCGGAGCCCGAAGACCCGCCGAGGCTGCCTGACGGCAGCGGGGCGATACCCGACGACGATGAACCCGAGCCTGACGACGACGAACCCACGCCGCCCGACAGGCCGCCGTTGTTCTGATTGAACTGGTCCTTGCTGCCGCTCGAGCTCGAGTTGCCGGAGCCGCTCGAATCGCCGAGCATGCCGTGCAGCGTCTTGGCGAGCTGGACCGCGTCGGCATTGCGCAACGGCACCACGTGGATGTTGCCCGGTTCGCGCGTCGCGGCGTCGAGTTCGGTCACGATCTTCTTGGCCATCGCCATGCGTGCGCCGTTCGACGAACGCAGCATCAGCGAATTGGTCCGCGGATCGGCCAGCACCGATACCTTGAGTGTCGCATCCGTATTGCCGACTGCACCCGGATCGAGCAGCTTGACGAGCTCAGCTGCGAGTTCGACCGAGCTGGCGTTCTTGAGCGGGATCACGGCCACGTCGCTTTGTCCCGCGCCACCATCGATTCCTTGAATGATGGATGCAATGCGGCGGACGTTGTCCGCATAGTCGGTCACGACGATCGAGTTGTTCGCCGGATAGGCGGCGATCGTGTTGTTCGGCGTAATCAGGGGCCGCAGCACCGGCAGCAGGTTGTTGGCCGATTCGCTATGCAGCTGGAACACCTGGGTGATGACCGAATCGCCGCGCGCGACCGGCGCGTTCCCGATATACGTCGGCACACCCTGAAGCTTCGCATCGGCTTCGGGTACGACCTTGAGCACGCCATGGTCCGTCACCATCGCGAAGCCCTGCATGCGCAGCGCCGATGTAAGGATTTTGATGGCTTGATCCTCGGGCACCGGCTGTTCGGACACGAGGTTGATCTGACCTTTGACGCGCGGGTCGACGATGATCGTCTGATTCGTAGCTGCGCCGATTGCTTTTGCGACCTGGTCGATGTCAGCGTTGACGAAATTGAGCGTGACCTGGGCGTGCGCAAGACCGCTGCACAGCAGCCCCGTCAGCACGAGTGCGCGAACAAGACGATTCGCGGCAAACAGTTTTCTAGTCATGGATCACTTGGGAATAGCGGGCTTCCTGACAGCCGCCGGTGGGAACGCCGCTGGCTGTGTCTCTTGTCCTGTCCTTCGCGTGAAACCGAACATTAGCAGTTTTTCATCTCGAAATCGCTTGCTTACCGGCCTCTAATGAATCGTAAAATTTCACACTACGCAAAGCTAAGCGGCCTCGGAGGCGGAGCGCAATGATGCGACCGCTCAATGACAGAGAAAAGAAAAATGAGCAGTTTATGTGCGCTACCGTGCTGTCAACCATGGGGGTGGTCCATGTATGATTGCGTCGGCTTCGGACCCTCAGCGAACTGCCGACCTGATGAAAACCCTGATCGCCACGGTGGCTGTGCTTTGTGCTTCGCTTGCGCCTCTTGCGCACGCGGACTGCTTTGACGCGGCCGCGGCGTACCAGCATGTGAATCCGTTCGTGTTACGCGCGATCGCCTGGCAGGAATCGCACAATCATGGCGACGCGGTCCACAAGAACGATAACGGGTCGACTGACTACGGCCTGATGCAGATCAACTCGGTGCACCTGCCGGCGTTGTCTCAATATGGGATTTCATCCGAGACGTTGATGGAACCCTGCAAGAACGTCTATATCGCCGCATGGCATCTGCGGCACCAGATGAACAAATACGGCAATACATGGCAAGCGGTCGGTGCGTATCATTCTGCTACGCCCGCGCTGCGCGACGCCTACGCCAAACAGATCATTGCGATCCTGGCCAAGTGGAATATCGTGACGGTCGAGCGTTAATGCGTTAATGCGATAGTGCGTGAGTGTTGTTAGCGCATGAATCGGCGCGCCAGCCCGTTTCCCATTTGCCCTTCGATGACCGACTTCTCTCTGCCCGTTACCCTGGTGTGCGGTTTTGCCCGTGCAGGTAAAACAACCGTTCGCGAGCATCTGGCCTCACACGCTTCGAAGCGTGTCGTGACGCTCGAGGACATCGAACCGCTCATACAACTTCGTGAGATCGCCGCGACGCGCGGCGCCGATGCGGCGGTCGTCGAACTGCCTGGCTGGGCGGAGCCGATGTCGGTCGCTGAGTCCTTCGTGGACGACGACGATACGCTCGGCGATGAACCCCCGTTGGTCCATATCGATACGGTCGTCACGGTGGTCGATGCCACGTCGATCCTCAAGGATCTCGCGTCATCGGACAGTCTGAACGAGCGAGGCATCCCGGCACCCGATGGCGACGATCGGACGATCGGTGAAGTCGTCGTCGAGCAGATCGAATTCTGCGACGTCCTGCTGATCAACCGGGCGGCTCACATCGACGAAGCCGATCTCGACCGGTTGCGCCATGTGCTTGCGAAGTTGAATCCGCGCGCTCAACAACTCATGACGGACGACGGGAAGGTCGATGCCGACACGATCGTCGATGCAGCGCTGTTCGATTTCGAAGCGGCGGCGTCAGCGCCTGGCTGGTTGGTGGCGCTCGATCACAATGCGGCTTCGCTTGTCCATGACGACGCAGCAGGTGCAGGCATGTTCGTCTATCGTGCCCGGCGTCCGTTTCATCCTGCGCGATTCTTCGGCTTGCTTCACGACGAATGGTCAGGCGTGTTGCGCAGCAAAGGTTATTTCTGGATCGCGTCGCGCAATGACATGGCCGGCACGGTTTCGCAGGTCGGACAGACCTGCCGCCACGGCCCCGCGGGGTTCTGGTGGATTGCGCAACCTGCTGAAGAATGGCCCGACGATGAAGCCTTCAAAGCTGAGCTCGCTCATGACTGGTTTTCGTCGCCCGATGCCGAAGGCCGGGAAACGGTCGGTGATCGACGTCAGGAACTCGTCCTGATCGGCATGCATCTCGACCGCGATGCATGGCAGCGCAAACTCGATGCGTGTCTGCTCACGGACGCCGAATTCGCGGGTGGCCCCGACGGATGGTCTGCATTTGAAGATCCGTTCCCCGAGTGGGAAGACGATCATGATCATGACGACCACGATCATCCTCATGGCGATCACGACCATGACGACGAACCGGATCATGGTCACGATGATGACCACGACCACGGGCACGGGCACGATCACCGTCACTGATCACACGTGCTCGCCCACATGTTGGGTATCCAGTATCGGAGACCATTCGGGCCGGACGAAAAAAAACCCGCCGTGCGTGGCGGGTTCCGGTATCCGATCGTTCGTCCATCACTGACGCCCTGCGGCGGGCTTTACCGCGATGTGAAGATCGTAAGCCTTGTCGGCTCGAAGGCACGGACCGTTACTTCTTGTTCACTGCGTCCTTGAATGCCTTGCCGGCGGTAAACTTGACCGTCTTGGCGGCCGGGATCTTGATCGTCTCACCCGTCTTCGGATTGCGGCCCGTGCGTGCTGCACGCTTGCCCGAACCGAAGCTGCCGAAACCGATCAGCTGCACTGCGTCACCCTTGGAAACGGATTTCTTGATCACGTCCAGCAGCGTGTCGAGCGTCTCGCCAGTTTGCGCCTTGCTTGCGCCCGTTTGTCCGGCGACGGCGTCGATCAGTTCCTGTTTATTCATGGAAGTCCTTTCTGAGTTAGGTTTAAACGGACGGCACAAACGCGCCGATTATACGTGCGTCCATTGCGCCATCGACCGGTCAGCCCCGCCAGATAAGGCGTTGCGGGCGCCGACCCAACTTGCAAAACCACGCGAGCACTCGTCGCGCGGCCATGATACCCCAACGGAAAGCCTGTAAACACGGGCCTTTGCGGGTTTTTTACAAAATTCAGACATGAGCGCGCGACCGAGACACACTTCCACTCTACTGCTTGAAAGCCTTATGTATCAAGGCTTTGCGGGCAATCAACCAAATCGTTGAGGCGTAAAAACGCCGATTGACATGACCCACGTTCCGGTGGCATCCGACGACCCGAGTGACTTGAGCGCGCGCTGGCGCGATCGCTCGATCTACACCGTGCTCGATTTGCGAAGCGTCGCGAGAGAGGAATTTCTGCGCGCATGGCGGCAATGGCGTGCCGATTCGTTCGCGAATCGCTGCGCGACATTGCACTTTGTCGCTGTCATCGCCAACTGGAAAGCAGAGGACAAGGGCAGCGCGAACCGGTCGATCAGTTCGGTATATGCCGCAACGCATGCCGAGACCGATCAAAAACCCGAGCGAAACGGAAACGCGACTGCGGCGGATACGGATAGCTGTACGGATGCGCTCGACGCGGCCTGGCCGACGCGCGTCGCCGGCATGCATCGTATCGAGTTCGAACAGGGTCGAGTTGTGCTGACGCTTGCGTTTTCAAGCGTGGCCGATGCGCTTGCGGAACTCTGGCTGCGCGCGGATGAAGTTCGATTCGACGATTCGTCGATCAGCTCGGATGCAGACGCATCCGCTCGCAGTGTTATTAAAGGGATCGCGCGTCTGGCCGGTGTCGATGCGACATTGATCGTGGCTGGCGATGCGGTGAACATGAGTCCACTATTCAGCGCATCGGGCTTTCAGGCACACCCGGACGCGGCATCGACATCGACATCAGAATCGACTCCACTGACCCGAACCTTCCGGTTCGCACCCCGATGGCGGGTGCGCAGGCACGAGCCTCCCGCAGCTCGACTCGCCCGAGATCGGGGTGGCTTCACGGTAAATGCATCGGCCTCAAATACATTTAATCCGGAAGCCGCATCAGCACCAACGATGAAGACGCATGTGCCGTCCACCAACTCGCTATCTGCGCCTCAATCAAATACCCGATCACCAACCGAGGCGGGGCGCGTCGACGCCATCATCATCGGAGCCGGACTTGCCGGCTGCGCGCTTGCCGAGCGACTGGCATCGCGCGGTCTGCGCCTTGCCATCATCGATGCAGGCGATGGCCTTGCTACCGGTGCTTCAGGGAATCCCGCGGGCGTCTTTCATCCTGTCGTGGCGAATGACGACAGTCTCGCTTCGCGTGCAACCCGTGCCGGCTTTCTCTATGCGCTATCTCATTGGCACTCGCTCGAACAACGCGGTTTTCCATTCGACTGGCAAGCCGACGGTCTGGTCCAGGTTGCGACGAACGCAGACGAAGAGGCGTCATTGCGAACCGCGATCGAATCGTTCGATCTGCCCCGTGATCTCGTTCGATATGTATCCGTCGAAGATGCAGAACACTTGCTGGAGGTTCGACCCGCCTTCGGCGGGTTGATGTTCGAACGTGGGGGAAGGGTGAACCCGGCGTCGCTGTGTCATGCGCAGATTCGCGCTGCCCAGGCATCCACGTCAGTCGATCTGATCTTTGATCGACGAATTGATCGCCTCGAGTCTCTCGACGATATCTGGTTTGCATACGATGCCGAAGGCGAGTGCATCGCGCAGGCACCCGTCGTTGTGGTCGCCAACTCAAACGACGCGTCGCGACTCGCGTCACTTGCCTATGCACCGACACGTCCGATTCGCGGTCAGCTGACCTGGGTCGACGACACGGCGTTGGCCGCGCTCAGACTTCCGTTGATTGGCGACGGCTACCTGCTGCCCCGTACGGAAGGATCGACGCATCAATTAACGGGCGCCTCGTACGAACTCGACGACGAAGACACCGCGTTGCGCGAGACGAGTCAGCGCGAAAACATCGGTCGCCTCCAACACCTCGTGCCAGCAAGCGCGTCCGCTCTGGAGGACCCTGCACGCACATTGCCCCTGACTGGACGTGTCGCGCTACGTTGCGCAACAAGCGACCGGATGCCGATGATCGGCCAGCTCGGCGATGAACATGCGGCACGCTCGAATGCCCCTGCACTCAGCGGTGCCTGGCCACTCGACCTGCCCCGCCAACCCGGGCTGTTCGGCGCCTACGGCTACGGCTCACGCGGCCTGATCTGGGCGGCCCTCGGCGCCGAAATCATCGCGTCCCAGGTGATGGGTGAGCCGTCGCCCGTTCCGCGCAGCCTGCTCGATGCATTCGATCCGGCACGGTTTCTCATGCGCGCGCTGCGGCAACGCGACATTCAGTAAGGCACGCCGGGCGCATTCTGCTTATCCACACAATCCTGTTGATAAGCGGGGGATATCCCCGGTGCGAAATGTGTGGACCGATTGGGCACAACTGACCGACAGGAAAAAACGTCCGGAAGGTTCTCCCGAGCTCCGGCGAGCACTCCACTTCGTACGCACCCGGTTATTCGTTCCACAACATCATGAATTAAAAGCAGAAAGGCGAGTTATCCACAGAAAACTGCCGGCCTTGTTAACTTCTACTATGTGTATACACACAAATACGTTAACACCCTTAAAGACCTCGCTATCGGACGCCGGAAACACCGGAACAGACCGAAAAGCACTCGCCTGACCTTCTTCCCGACCGCCTCAAGCGGAAGGGCAGCGAAGCTATGGCACAATGCCCGGGCAACTTTTCGCACGCTTTGTGCGCAGAAGAATCCGAACGCCCCGCTCGAGCGTTCGTCAAACCGCCAGATGCCGAGGTCATATCCGGCACGTCCGGCACTCAGTCTCGCGAGGCCTGTGTTCGTTGAACGCAGCGACTCGCAACCGCGTTCAAAACGGGCGACAGCGAATGCTGCGTCCCGAGACCAGGCATGCCGGATGCGCAACGCGCATCGGTGCTCGGCATGCCGGTCCCCATCCGACAGGAGGAATTACCGTCAATGAAGTCTGCGTTCGCCTTTTTGCCCGCATGGCCGCTGACCGCCGATATCGCTTTTTGGGTCGGTCTGACACTGTTTGCCGCCGGTATTTGCGGCGAGCTGTGCTGGCGCGCGTGGCGAGTGCCGCGTTTGATCGGGTACGGTGTGATCGGCCTGGTGGCCGGTCCTGCCGGACTCGGCGTGATCGACAATGCGCTTGCGGAAGACGCCCGATTGCTGATGGACATCGCCATCGGCTTGTTGCTGTTCGAGCTGGGTAGCCGCGTGAGCTTGCGATGGATCCGCCTCAATCCCTGGCTGATTGCATTGAGCCTCGGCGAATCGACGCTGACGTTTATCGCGGTGTGGTTTGCACTGCGGATGTTGCACGTGCTGCCGATGACGGCCGCAGTTGCTGCAACGATTGCCATGGCGACTTCACCGGCGATGGTCATTCAGCTCAGGGCCGAACTCAAAAGCGAAGGGCAGGTCACCGAGCGGCTCATGACGCTCGCCGCACTCAACAGCATGTACGCGGTCGTCGCGCTCAAGCTGCTATCGGGATGGATTCACCAGGAGTTCTACGGCAACGTCTGGGCCACGCTGATTCAACCACCGTTTTTCATCATCGGTTCGCTTTTGCTGGCCTACGGATTGGCACTGAGCTGCAATTTCTTTTTTCGGCGCGTCAGCAGTGCCGACGAACATTCGTTCGTCACGTTACTGGGCCTGATTCTGCTTGCGATTGCGATCGCCCATATGCTTAAGCTGTCGACGATCATGGCCTTGCTTGCCGCCGGCATCATCTTCAAGAATCTCGACCCGCGTCCGCAGCTTTGGCCCTCGCACTTCGGAACGGCAGGCTGGATGCTGACCGTTGTGTTATTCGGCGTCACGCTCGTTTCATTCGAATGGAAGTACATCCCGCTCGGCGGCGTGGCGGCATTGGCGTTGATTGCCGCGCGGTTTCTCGCGAAATTCGTGGGATCGCTGGTGTTTGCGCGGCCAAGCGGATTGAACTGGAAGCAGGGCGGCGCGCTGGGTATTGCACTGTCGCCGATGTCGGCACTCGCGTTTTTGCTTGTATCGGACACCTATACGCTCTATCCGAATTTCGATCCCGCGCTGCGCGCCATCGTGATGTGCTCGATCGCGGTGCTGCAGCTCGTCGCACCGTTCCTCGTCTATCAAGCGCTCGCTGCCGTCAACGAGCGGGGTCAATGAGTGTGGTCACTGCGTGCGGCCGAACTTGCCGGCCCACGCATTCGATGAATCCACGCCCATAACAACACGAAACAACAGGACACGCACGCATGGCACTTGAACCATTCAATCGTTCGGAGCCGTTTACCTTCGGGGTCGAGCTCGAACTTCAGATCGTGAATCTGCACGACTACGATCTGACCAATGCATCCTCCGATCTGATGCGGCTGATACGCGAGCGCAAGGTTCCCGGCGATATCAAGCCGGAAATCACGGAAAGCATGATCGAGATCGCGACGGGCATTTGCACAACGTTTTCGCAGGCGCGAGATGAATTGCGCACGCTGCGCGACGCGCTCGTGTCGGCTGCGGACAAACTCAACGTCGGCTTGTGTGGTGGTGGTACACACACGTTCCAGCAATGGAACGAACGCCAGATTTTCGATGCGCCGCGATTCCAGTATCTGTCCGAACTCTACGGTTACCTTGCCAAGCAGTTCACGGTGTTTGGCCAGCACGTGCATATCGGCTGCCCCGAAGCGGATAGCGCGCTGTTTCTGCTGCATTCGCTTTCGCGCTTCATCCCGCATTTCATCGCACTGTCGGCGTCTTCGCCGTATGTGCAGGGTGTCGATACCGGCTTTCATTCGGCGCGGCTCAATTCGGTGTTTGCGTTTCCGATGTCCGGACGTGCGCCGTATGTGCTGACCTGGGACAACTTCGACGCGTACTTCACGAAGATGGTGAGTACGGGCGTGATTGGCAGCATGAAGGACTTCTACTGGGATATTCGACCGAAGCCCGAGTTCGGCACGATCGAGGTCCGGGTGCTCGACACGCCGCTATCGGTCGATCGGGCGGCCGCGCTTGCGGCCTACATCCAGACGCTTTCGCGATATTTGTTGCTCGAACGACCACTGACGCTCAGTGAAGACGATTACCTCGTCTACACCTTCAATCGATTCGAAGCGTGCCGTTTTGGTCTCGGGGGAACGCTGGTCGCACCGGAAACGGGTGAGCGCCGCATGATTGCCGATGATGTGCTTGCCACGCTCGAACGTCTTGGACCGCATGCGGAAGCGCTGGGCTCGACCGATGCACTCGACGAGATCGCTTCGATCGCACGCAGCCACATCAACGACGCGACCTGGCTGCGCGAAACGTATCGGCAGGGCGGTTCGTTGCCCGAAACCGTGCGGCAGCAATGTCTGCAATGGCGAACCTGAACTGCACAAGCGAGTTCGGGACCGGACATGCCGACTCGCGAGCGTGAAGCGCCACAGCCGGTGGCTCGAATAGCGGTGCCATCGGCGATGCTTTCAAAAGCCCGCAGCCGACGTAGCACGCTGTCAGAACTATGGCTTTTTTGTGTCAGTTTCTTTCCCATTCTGTTGAGGCGTTGTTCCCGACGTGTGTCAGCGCTGTCCCTCAACTGAATTTTTTTATACGAACAAAATTTTTTCGGGCCCTGTGTCTTTGAAGGTTTACAGGTTTACGTATGTATACTTCGTAGTAGTTAACAAGCCTTGCCCAAATCTGTGGGAAAGTCGTGTTTCCCCATGGAGATCAAGGGGTTCTGAAACGTAGAACCGCACGGATAACGGCGGGATTCTGAACGGGAAGACGGGGGTATCTTTTCGGGTCAGAGACCGCAGTGGCAATTATCCAGATTCTATCCACATGTTTAGCCCACCTTATCCCCTGTTTATTCACAACAGCCTGTGGATAAAGTCACTGAAATGTTTTTTAGACTCGCTTAGAATGCTGAAAAAATCAGAAGCGAGTTCAACGCGAAAATGACCAAAGTTGCGCAAGTAAGTGAAGACGCAGGGGTTAACGGGGATCGGCCGGCAGACCGGATTACGCAAGGATTGCTTCGCCTGAATACGGCGATGCGCAACCGTGCGTGGAACTGGGCCGAAGGCGCAGGGCTCACGCCGACGCAAGGCGAGATCCTGATGCTGCTGATGCAACGCAAGGCACCACTGCGACTCAATGACATCGCTCGTGAAACCGCATTGACCGCGGCCACGACGAGCGACGCTGTCAGCACGCTCGAAGAGAAAGGGCTTGTCGAAAAGCGTCGTGCGGCGGATGACCGCCGTGCACTCGCCGTCAAGCTGACCGCACGCGGCCGCACGGCCGCCAAGCGCGCCGCGCAATGGCCTGGCTTCGTGTCGGGTGCGCTTGATTCGCTGCGCGACGAAGAGCAGACCGCGCTCTACAGCGGCCTGTTCAAGCTGATCCGCGAACTCGAGATTCAAGGCACGATGCCCGCACACCGCATGTGCGGTACGTGCCGCTGGTTCGAGGCGGACTCGGGTGAGGGCGCATCGGCACGCCGCGGCGCATCGCGTGCGGCCAAGGCACCCAAGGTGGTCGACGTGTCGTTCCGTTGCGCGACGCTCGCCCAGCCGCTCGACCGCGGTTCGCTCCGCCTGGATTGCCTGGCTTACGAGGCAGCCGACGCAGCGACTCAGGTCCGGAACTGGAAGCTCCTCAAGCAGGCCTGAATGCTTTGATTTCGCCCGCGGGTGCCCGGTCTTTGACCGGGTACATGCGGCGACATCGGCGAATTCTTTCCGACTAGACTGAACGCACGGCTGTGTGCGATGCATCGGCGTCGATCGATGCACATTCGCAACGCAGATTGAAAGTGTGCAGTGGCAACGGTAGGATGCCGCTGCGTGCGCGTCGGTGGCGCCCACGCTTTTTATTCACGCGTCGTTCAAAAGGAATCGTCGATGACTTCACGCAGAATTGTCGTGCGTCGCTCAGGTGTGCATGGCAAGGGCGTGTTTGCCGCGTCGCGCATCGCAGCCGGTGAGCGTTTGCTCGAATACAAGGGCGAAGTGATTTCGTGGAAGGAGGCTCTGCGCCGCCATCCGCACGATCCGGACGACCCGCACCACACGTTCTATTTCGCGCTGGATAGCGGCGACGTCATCGACGGCAAGATCCATGGCAACAGTGCCCGCTGGATCAACCATTCCTGTGCGCCGAATTGTGAGGCCGAGGAAATCGAAGGCCGCGTGTTCATTCACGCGCTGCGCGCGATCAAGAAGGGCGAGGAGTTGTTTTACGACTACGGTCTCGTCGTCAACGAGCGCTACACGAAGAAATTGCAGCGTGAGTACGAATGCCGGTGCGGCGCGCCGGACTGCCGGCATACGATGCTGGCGCCCAAGCGCTGATTGAAGCCTTAAACGAGCGGCAGGCGGATCACGAAACGCGAACCGCCGCCGGTCGCATTTTCATAGTGGATCGTGCCGCCGTGCAGTACGACGATATCGCGCACGATCGCCAGACCCAGCCCCGCACCGCCTTCCGATTCACCGTGCCCGTCGCCGCGGAAGAAGCGCTTGAACAGATCGGCGCGCATATGCGGCGGCACGCCCGGACCATTGTCTTCCACGGCCAGCTCGGCGAGCGGGATATCGGCCGCTGAGCCAAAGCGCGACACCGCAATGGTGATGCGCCCGTCGTTCATGCGATGCGGCGGCACGTATTTGATGGCGTTGTCGATCAGGTTCGCGAGCACTTCACTGAGCAGGACGGGATTGCCGTTGACGATCAACCGCTCGCGTTCCTGCGGTGCTTCGGGCTCGTTGTCACCCGCAAAACCGAGATCGATATGGCGCGCGATCGCGCGGGGCACCCATTCGGCACCCGTTTCGAATGCGATCTCGCCAAGGTCCACGTGCACGAACCGTTTGGTTTGCTCCCCGGGTTCGGCGCGCGCAAGCGACAACAACTGATTCGAAAGACGCACCGCGCGGTCGGCCGACGCGCGTAGTTCATTGACCGCCGCGCGTTGTGCGATATCGTCGCGCGCATTGACGGCTTGTTCGGCGTGCAGCTTGATGGCCGTCATCGGCGTGCGCAGTTGATGGGCCGCATCGGCGATGAACTTGCGTTGCGCATCGAGCGCGAGGTTCAGGCGATCGAGCAAGCCGTTGACTGCACTGGTCAGCGGGCGGATCTCGATGGGCACATAGGTTTCGTCGACGGGCTCGAGCGAGGTGTGCGTCTGTCTGTTCAGCGAGTCGGCGAGTGCGCCGAGCGGGCCGAGTTGCTGATTGACGACGCGCCACACGATGATCGAACCGACAAGCAGCAGAATGATCAGCGGCAGCATGATGGCCGACAGAAATTCGCCGGCTAGGCGATAGCGGCGCCCGAAGCGCTGGCCGACCTCGATGATCAGCGGTCTGCCGTTGACGCGCGGCGCGAGGACCTGCGCGACGCGCACACTATTCCCTTCGAAGGTCGCGTCGAACAAGGTCGCACGGTCCATGCGACGCACGTCGGTACCTTCAAGAGGGAGATCCGGGTCGCCCGCGAGTTCGATCTGGCCGTCGGTCACGCGATAGACGAGCTGCTCGACCGGGTCGGAGAACATGGCTTCGGCGAGCGAAGGGACGGTTTCGTCCGCTCGATCTGCCGAGACATGAACTTCCTGGGCGATGGCGGTCGCGAGATCAGAGAGCGACCGGTCGACGACGCGTTCGGTGTATTGCAGCGCGAGGCCGAACGCGATCAGGCCGCTCGCGATCGCGAGCAGCGAGAAGGGTGCCGCAAGCCGGCGCAGCAGCGACCGGCGCAGACTCGGTGCCGGTCCGCTGCGAAACGGCATGCAGTTCCTGGGTTACGAAGCGGGTCGGATTTCCTGGAGCAGGTAGCCAAAGCCGCGAACCGTCACGATTTCCACGCGACAGTTTTCGAGCTTGCGGCGCACCCGGTGCACATAAACTTCGATCGCGGTGTCGCCGAGATCGCCGCCGAAGTGCGTGAGGTGATCCTGGAGCTGAGCCTTGCTGACCACACGGCCGTGACGCAGCAAGAGCAGTTCAAGCACCGCGAATTCGCGCGGCGAGAGTTCGAGCGCTTTTTCGCCGTTGAAGATCCGGCGATCGACACCCGACAGGCGCAGGCCACCGAGCGTGACTTCCGGACGCGGAACGTCGTTGTGCGGACCGCTGCGGCGCATGACAGCGCGGATGCGCGCTTCGAGTTCAGCCGGTTCGAACGGCTTGATCATGTAGTCGTCGGCGCCGACGTTCAGGCCTTGAACGCGATCGTGGAGTTCGTCGCGAGCCGTCAGCACGATAACCGGCGTGTGGCGATTGCCCTGGCGGAAGCGCGTGAGCAGCGTCATGCCGTCGATGCCGGGCAAGCCCAGATCGAGGATCACCAGTTCATGGCGGTTTTGCGTCAACGCCTGTTCGGCGAAGATGCCGTCGTGAACCATATCGACGGTGAAACCAGCCTGTTCGAGGCTGCTCTGGATGCCCCGTGCGATCGGGCGGTCGTCTTCAATCAGCAGGAGTCGCATGTCATTCACTCAAGTACAATTTCGGGGGTCACCCGGGAGCCCGTCTCGCCGGCTGGCGATCGCAACGTTTGTCGCGAGCGATTAGACCGGATTTTGCCGGACAGCGTTGGCGCGGCGTGTTACTGATCATTATCTTCGCCGCACTCGCCGGCCACGGGCGGCACTATCGACATCGGAGTCGCATGCCCGACATCTCCATTACCGAACTCGAAGCCGCAATCAATTTCTGGCGAAACCGCTCGCCTTCGCAGGGCGATGAAATGTCGTTGGGTTTCGAAGCCAGCGCGCTAAGCAAACCTTATGCGCAAATGATTGTACAGCGCCGAAACTTCATTGACCTTACGGAACTTGACAAGGCAGCGATCGACGCGTGGCAAGCGTTTACGACGTTATCGTCTACCCCGGAAGCGGGCGATGCAAGCTGAACCGGGCATCGGAATACACCCGGTTAACCCGCAGACACGACTTTTTCAATGAATTGGGCCAGCTCGATATCGCGCTGCGTCAGGCCACCGGCTTCATGGGTGGAGAGCGTGATTTCGACTTTGTTATAGACGTTGAACCACTCGGGATGGTGATTCATTTCCTGGGCTTTGATTGCCACGCGTGTCATGAATCCAAAGGCCGCGTTGAAGTCGTCGAACTTGAATGACTTGTGCAGTGCGTCGCGACCTACTGAGGGCTCCCAGCCGGGCAAGGCGGGGAGCTTGGATTTGCGTTCTTCCGCGGTGAGCTTCGTGACCATGGCTTGCGTCCTCCGTGTTGGGGTTTGATTTCAACCATGAGCATCGGTTCGGCCTGGATAAACCCTGCCGTCGAAAACGTGCGTGATCGAGTCGTCATCGGCACGAGTCGATTGTGCCAGAAGCGCACTATGCGATACTGCCGCATCAAAACGACGAACAATGCGGAGCAGACACATGGTTGAGCTCGATCATTTCGACCTCGCGCTGCTGGAGGTTCTTCAACGATACGGCCGTGCAACCCATCAACAGCTGGGTGAGCAGGTGCCGCTTTCCGCTTCCCAGATCGGCCGTCGTCTTCAGCGGCTCGAATCGATCGGTGTGATCGACGGATATCGCGTCGTACTCCGGCCCGAAACGCTCGGGCTTAGCGTGACTGCTTTCACGAGTCTGCGTCTCAAGCATCACGGCGATTCGATCATCGAACAGTTTCAGGAGCAGATCGATCTGCTTCCCGAAGTACTCGAATGCCACGCGGTCGTCGGCGATGCGGACTATCTGCTTCGCATTGTCGCGCCGGATCTCAATGCCTTGTCTGCGTTCGTTATGAAAAAGCTGATGCGCGTACCGGGTGTCGATAGCGTGCGGTCGAATATCGTGCTGACCACGTTCAAGCGTTCGGGGCCGCTGCCGCTCGGGCATCTGGCCGACGGGGCACGGTCAATTCCGCCGCGAGGTTAGCGGCGACGCGGTTCCCGTTAAGTGCCGCTCAATGCCTGACTTGCCCGGCGTTCTTCGCACCTCGTCCGCACGGCGTGATTCGCGATATTCGATGCGCAGCTTAGGCAAATAATTTAACGCCATCCGGTGAAAACTGAGGAATGCAAACATCGCATTCTGAAAGGGGTTTTCGCATGGAAGGTTCGGTCGTGTATCCAGGCTCAAGCCGGAGGAATTCGTCGGGGTATGGGTCAGGGGGTATCAAAGCCAATCCATCGCGCGACGGAGTTGTGCAGTCAGGCAGTCGTTCAAATACCCGCTCTACTTTCCTCCAGCGCATGACTGCGGTTCGCGTGGAGTCGTCCTTCCAGCGCTTTTTGTTCAACGTCGGCTCGCTCCTGACACGGCGGACGTACGAACACGCGAATTCGGAGGACGCTCTTAGAATGCGACTCGACGCGCAAGCACGGAAGTTCAGCTACGCACAAACCTGGAATCAGGAGCGGCGCGACAAAGAGACCCTGGAAACACTCGACCTTCTCGATGAAATGCGCGGCAAGATTCGTTCGTGCACCATACGAGAAGTCCCCCAGTCGTTCGTTTCTCTTTTGAGTTCTCATCATTTTGTTCAGGCGCTGATGGGGTATCAAGAGGGGGATGCCGAAGCGCTGGTCAACCGCTTTCTATCGATCCTGAATACAGCTGAGCGACGCCATATCGCCTATTCACAGCAATCGCTGGATTTGCTTCTGGGGCCTGCAAATCCCGGATCTCCAAAGGGAAGCACGAGCCTGTTCTCGTGGATCGTCAACGGTAGCAGTCCGTCGGACAGGACGATCCGGCGTTTCGGGCGAGCCTTGTACGCCGCGTTGCATTCGAAAGGCGATGCGATGGCCAGACAACGAGCAGCAGAACGCGTGAAGTCGCTCTTGCTGCAAACTGGTCATGGTCGGACTCAAGACATGAACGCGTATCGGGCACTGCTCGACTACGTTAAGCGCCTCGATTACCGCACTAACTCCAATGCGGGCAAAGCCTTGCTCGATGTCTTTCATCGTACCGGTCTGCTGACAGACTCGTCTCGCAGGCTCGTGGCGGAAGCCTTCGCCTCGACGAAGCATATGAATGACCGGGTCGATCAAAATTACGCAGTCTTCTCGCATCTGTTGCGGCGCCTCGAAGAAAACAAATGGGGCATCGTTTCTGCGAATCTGGATGAGTCGAGCAGCAGCGCATCGGAATCGGAGGATGTGTCAGGTGCTGAAGCGTTTGAGGAAAACAGTCTGAGTCGATCTTCGAGTTCGGCCGGGTCACGGGCCTCGTACTACCGGGCGGAAATCAGGCCGGCGCGGCAAAGCCAGGCATCGACGGCTCCTTCGACACCGCCGGAGTCGAAGTGCGCGCCCGCATTGAACGAACGGCGTCATTCCGATTCGGGAGACCGGCGCCTCAACAATGACGAAGACGACGAATTCAACCGTCAAAGTCGGCCTGAGGGTGATGCGGGAAGTGTGCCGATGCGCCGGGCAAGTTCCGACGAAACGGGCCAGCGAGTCTCGTTCGGCGAGGCAGGATTGACGCGGACAACGGTTGAGGTGAAGGGTGATGCGCGTGCACAGCCAGGCATCAGAGAGATCAAGAGCGATACCGATCTTGAAGAAGCCAGGCCGAAAAAGGCGTTGATGCCTGTTCGAAACGTGCCGCCTGCGCCGCCACCGCCACCGGGTACGAGTCGCACGAACCCGAAGGTATCCGGGGGGGCGGACGCACCCACCGGATCTTCACCGCCTTCCCGCGCACGTTCAGACCTTTTGGCCCAGATCCGGGCAACCAGATCGGATCAGCAACAGAAATACACCGATCCAGCCTTGATCGCCAGGTTGAACTCGCTCGGATCAAACCAGAATGGCCTTTCCATTAATCCGTTGACCACTGCGCTTACGACAAGGGCCAAAGCGATGGCGCCGCAGAGCAGCGTCGATTCGGATAGCGAGGCAGAAAGCGACTTCAATGATTAGTTCGGGGGAACGCCGATCAGGCAGAACGTCGGCGTGGGCACTGTCTACGCGGCGTTTGCGAGTAGGCGAGCCTGACTGAGGAGCTGCCTGGCAGCTCCTCGGACTTCATCGCTATCGCGCCGGCGGCCAAGCCGCTTCGACGGCTTCGGCCTTGCCGTTGCCGTTGACCTTCGCGCCGCCGTCATAGTGCGGGTCGAGCAAGTCGGCGTACGACATCGGTACGAGGTCGCGCTCGGAGACGCCGAGCTTCTCGAACATTGCTTGCGCTTCCTCGTATCCCGACTGCTCGCTTTCGTCCTGCGCGAGCACGACTTCGAGTTCGAGGAACGCGCCGAGGTTGTCGACGTGGTCGAGGTGGATCCGCGTGCGGCCCACGAGGTACACCGTGCGTTCCTTCTGCACGATGGTACGAACCTTCAGCGCCGCTGACAGCAGCGCCAGCATCGCGTCAGCATCGCTGACCGGGCTCTTCTGGTAGTACGACACCTTCGGACCGTCGCGGTCGTCACGTTGATAAAAGATGAGTTCCGCGCGCTGGCCGTCGTCGAAGCGGCGAAGCTTCATACGACCCGACGGCACGTCGAAGAACGTGTCTTCCTGACGAAAATGCATCGGGGCCTGATCGGCGAGGGCGGCCGCGCGTTTGCGCAAACCTTCGTCGTCGCGTGCGTGTGCCTTGATCTCGATATTGCGGGCCATGGAGTTCTCCAGTCGTCGAAAGAGCAGTGTACCGAAACGATTGTGACGGATCCGTGCGAGCAAGCACGTTACACGATTTGCCCCGTCGTCGTCAGACGAAGCTGAGCGGCTGAAGGAAGCAGCTCCGGCGCATCGCGCTGCAACGTTGTAGCCGTGGACCCTGCGCACTGCGGGCGTTCATCGGCTGACACACGTGTCGCGTGAGCATCCGACCGCCCGTGCCGTGGAGAGGATGGCATTGAGCGAATCGGAAAAGTAGGCCGGGCGCAAAGACGGGACAGTGAGTGCTACCTCATGTCGACTCAAGAGTGAATCATGCTGAATGCCTTCCGCAGTGCGTTTGGAGCCCCGCTCAGAGGCGCGTCGTCTCACGTGCGTCTGAGTGACTCGGAACGCCAGTCGGCGTCGGCGGCATCGGGCATCCATCCGCCGGACGAGCTGGCGCATGCGCATGATTCACGGGCGTTGACTGAGGCGTGTTTCGCGGTGAATCCGGCGTTCGACCCCAACCCCCCGGACGCCGACACCCGCCTTGATGCCAGCCTCGATACTCGCCCCGGTTTCTTCCCCGGGCAGGACACTTCGCTGGCCGCGACGGCACTCGCGTCTACCGTGGCTACCCAAGTTTGCAGGGCAGGGATGGAGGCGGGGGCAGGGACGGAGATGCTCGCCGAATCGATCGCCGGTTGGCTCGATATTTTTTCCGGGCCATACCCCGAGAGCCGGGTGACAGCGGGTTGGCTCATGTCCGACGTGTCAGCGTGTATTGCAGAGTGCGCGCTCGCCATGTTTCCCTCCGGGGCAGCGGTGTCCAGAGAATCCGTGGCGTCGGTTCTGCATTCGCCTTATCTGCTTCAGGCGCTCGAGAAAGTGCGTGACCATGTCATCGAAACGTCTAACGCGCAGGACATGTCGCTCGACCTCGAATACGCTGCGCGGCTGGAACCTCTCTATCTCGCGACCTTACGCAAAGCGTGTGTCGCCGGCCTCATCGAACCCGGGTCCGTGTTGGGTCTGCTTGTTGGACACGCAGGGCAAGTCAGCGTCATCCCGCCGGGCGGCGCGTCGAAGCGTCCGCAACGCGTTATCCGGGGTGTCGCATCGTTGATGCATCATTTCTTGTCGGTCAGATCGCTCGATGATCACACGGCATTCGAATTCGCCGGCACCATCGATGCCGCTCTTCGATCCGCGCACTGGGAGTACGGGGTGGCCATCGAGCGCGCGAGGTGGCGACGCGAACTGACGCTGCTTAAAGGCTATGGGACAAACGGGTCGAGCAATCCGTACTCGGTGCTCGCGCTCACGGATGCTCGGCCCCACAAGCTTTTGCTGGTCTCCGCGCTCGGTCACTATGACTTGCTCCCTGACGCAGCGGAATGCCACGAAAAGCGGTCCCGGCATCGCGCCCGTGCGCTGACATCCGCGCTCAGGCGTTTGACCCGGGGCATCACCTCGGGCTGGGGTGATGCGGACAGCGAGAGGTGGCTATCGGTTGCTCTGGACGAGGCATTCGGTCACAGGGCACTGGAGACGATGCGCATGCGGCATATCGAAGCGGCCGAGGAGCGAGTGCGTCGGGCGCGTGCCCTTATCTGGAATCTGGGCATGTCGGGTCTCGGGCCGTGATCGGGACCGCATCGCCGATTCAGTTTGCAACGCCGGGCATTGCACAAGGCAGAAAGCGCTCAGGCAGCAGGTGCGCGCAGTAATGCGCAGCGAGGCGATCCGGCGTGACAGCACGACTGCGGGGTTTCCATAAGTGCCCGGTCATCCGACTCAAGCAGTCGTAGAATGCAAAAAAGAGGAGATCGAGCGATCACGCGCTGGCGCATCGGATCGCCGAGACCTGAGAGGAGACGGCAGTGGCCCAGCATGAAGGCGAGTTCGACTATGTCATCGTAGGTGCCGGTACGGCGGGCTGCGTGCTGGCAAACAGGCTCACGGAGGATCCGTCGGTCAGCGTGCTGTTGCTAGAGGCAGGGGGCAAGGACGACTACCACTGGATACATATTCCGGTCGGCTATCTCTACTGCATCGGCAACCCGCGCACGGATTGGCGCTATCACACCGAGGCGGAGCCGGGTCTCCATGGGCGTACGCTCGGTTACCCACGCGGTCGTGTGCTCGGCGGTTCGTCGTCGATCAACGGCATGATCTATATGCGCGGCCAGAAGGAAGACTACGACGGCTGGGCGCGCGCCACGGGCGACGCTGGCTGGTCGTGGGAGTCGGTACTGCCTCTGTTCAAGCAAAGCGAAGATCATCACGGCGGCTCGAATGCATGGCACGGCGCCGGCGGGCTATGGAGCGTGCGGCGTCAACGCCTGCGCTGGAAGATTCTCGATGCGTTTGCGAGTGCCGCCGGACAGGTGGGCATTCCACCTACGCCCGATTTCAATCGCGGCGACAACTTCGGTGTCGGCTACTTCGAAGTCAATCAAAAGGGCGGCTTGCGCTGGAGTGCGGCGAAGGGCTTTCTGCGCCCGGCAGCGAAACGTACCAATCTCACGATCATCACAGGCGCGCAGACGACGCGTCTGTTGCTCGCGCCTCTTGATTCGGCGGCGGGCGATTCTGCGACCGGCGCTCCGGGGGCCGGCCGTCCGGTGCCCGGCACATCGGCGTCAGGGGCTCCGGGGGCCGGCCATCCGGAGGTTGGCGGTGGTGGCGCAGGCGACTCGCATGCCGCCCGCACCGCGGCAAGCGGCAGCGTGCCGACCCGTTGTTGCGGCGTCGAGTTTCTGGGCGGCGGCGAGCTTCGACACGTTCGCGCGCGTCGCGAAGTGTTGCTTGCGGCGGGCGCGATCAATTCACCTCAACTGCTCGAACTGTCGGGAATCGGTGATCCCGAGCGCCTCAATGCGCTCGGCATACGGGTCGTACAGGCATTACCCGGGGTCGGGGAGAATCTTCAGGACCATCTGCAGCTGCGCATGAGCTTCAAGGTGCGCAATGTAACTACGCTGAATACGCTTAGCGCAACGTGGTGGGGCAAGCTTGCAATCGGCTTGCGCTATGCGCTGTTTCGCAGCGGGCCGATGGCCATGGCGCCGTCACAGCTCGGCGCGTTTGCTCATTCAGGTGAAGATCCGAGCGGACGCGCGGATCTCGAGTATCACGTTCAACCCCTGTCGCTCGACCGCTTCGGTGAGCCCCTGCACGCATTCGACGCGTTCACGGCGTCGGTCTGTCATGTCCGCCCAACGTCGCGCGGGAGTGTGCACATTGCCTCTGCCGACCCATTGCAGCCGCCGCGGATCGCGCCGAACTACCTGAGCACGGATTACGACCGCCGTGTCGCCGTGCATGCACTTCGGCTGACGCGCCGTATTGCCGAGGGAGCGGCGCTCGCTCCGTATGCCCCGGATGAATACAAACCCGGCGCGGCGTTCCAGACGGATGACGAGCTGATGGAGGCAGCCGGTGCGATCGGCACCACGATCTTCCATCCGGTCGGCACGTGCAGGATGGGTCGGATCGGTGAAGCCGACACGGTCGTCGACAGTCATCTGCGTGTCATTGGTGTCGACGGCCTGCGCGTCGTCGATGCATCGGTCATGCCGACCATTACGTCGGGCAATACCAACTCGCCAACGGTCATGATTGCCGAACGCGCGGCCCGATTGATTGGTGAGAGCGCCAAAGCAGGCGCAATGACGTCTGAGAAGGTGGTGCGTGGCGAGCCCATTACGTCAATTTAAGTAAGTGCAAATCCCAATGAGTCGGGTCGCGTGCGTGGGCGACAATCGACGGACTAAAAAGTTGGCCAACCCAGCGTCTCCACGGCACGGCACATGGCGCACAACGACACGATCCTGGAAACACGGGGCTTGACCAAGGAGTTCCGTGGTTTTACTGCGGTGAACGAGGTGAACCTGCGAGTGCGACGCGGGAGCATTCACGCGTTGATCGGCCCGAACGGCGCAGGCAAGACCACCTGCTTCAACTTGCTGACCAAGTTTCTTGTGCCGACCGCCGGGCAGATTGTCTTCAATGGCGTCGACATCACGGGCGAGCGGCCGTCGCAGATCGCACGGCGCGGCATCATCCGCTCATTCCAGATTTCCGCGGTCTTTCCGCATATGACGGTGCTGCAGAATGTGCGCGTGGGGCTTCAGCGTGCCGTCGGTTCCGCCTTTCATTTCTGGCGCAGCGAGCGCTCGCTCGATTCGCTCGATGCGCGTGCGATCGAATTGCTCGATGAGGTCGGCCTGGCCGACTTTGCCCAATGGCGTGCCGTCGAGTTGCCCTATGGACGCAAGCGCGCACTCGAAATTGCGACGACGCTCGCCATGGAGCCGGAACTCATGTTGCTCGACGAGCCGACGCAAGGCATGGGTCACGAGGACGTCGATCGTGTCACGGCATTGATCCGCAAGGTTGCGGCGGGCCGCACGATCCTGATGGTCGAACACAATATGAACGTCATTGCGGGCATCTCGGACCGCATCACGGTGCTTCAGCGTGGCGAAGTATTGGCCGAGGGTTCTTATGACGAGGTGTCGACGAACCCTCAGGTGATCGAAGCCTATATGGGCAGCACGGACGCCGCACTGCGTGGAGCACACGCATGAGCGCACCCATGTCGCAGATTCCGCAGGCCGAGCTGCCCGAACTCACGCTTGACTCGATGCCTGCGCTGGAGCTTGCCGGGCTCGAGGCGTGGTACGGCGAGTCGCACATCCTTCATGGTGTGGATCTGACGGTGGGCCGCGGCGAGGTCGTCACGCTGCTCGGCCGCAACGGCGCGGGCCGCACGACGACGCTGCGCGCGATCATGGGCCTCACCGGCCGGCGCAAGGGATCGATCCGCATTGCCGGTGAAGAGACGATGGATTTGCCGACGTATCGCATTGCGTCGCTCGGTGTGGGGTATTGCCCCGAAGAGCGCGGCATCTTTTCGAGCCTCTCATGCGAAGAGAATCTGTTACTGCCGCCGGTACGCGTGAAGGGCGATGCGGCGCAGAACGCGATGTCGCTCGATGAGATCTACGCCATGTTCCCGAACTTGCGCGAGCGGCGTGCGAGTCAGGGCACGCGCCTGTCGGGTGGCGAGCAGCAAATGCTTGCCGTCGCGCGAATCCTGCGCACCGGCGCGAACCTGTTGTTGCTCGACGAGATTTCCGAGGGTCTTGCGCCGGTCATCGTGCAAGCGCTCGCACGCATGATCGTGACGCTGAAGGCGCGCGGTTTCACGATCGTGATGGTCGAACAGAATTTCCGGTTTGCGGCGCCGCTCGCCGACCGTTTCTATGTGATGGAGCACGGGCGCATTGTCGAGCACTTCGCCGCAAGCGAACTCGAATCGAAGATGCCGGTGCTCAATGAATTGCTCGGGGTCTGATGTATCGGGATGGATGTATCGAGACTGATGTATCGAGACTGACCCGGGGATCCATTTCCAGCGAACTGCTTCAGAGTACTGTTTATCGGGGGAGACACCGCCATGACGAAGTACCAGCCAGTTGCCTTTGCCTCACGCACGCGTATTGCCGCAGCCGCCGCGATCGCAGCGCTTGGCGTCATCACTGCCTTGCCGGCCCATGCAGCGGACGACGCTGTGAAGATCGGCCTGATCACGGACATGTCGGGACTGTATGCCGATATCGACGGGCAGGGCGGCGCCGAAGCGATCAAGATGGCCATCGCCGATTTCGGTGGCAAAGTCCTCGGCAAGCCGATCGACTTCGTCTCCGCCGATCACCAGAACAAGGCTGACGTCGCTGCCTCGAAGGCGCGCGAATGGTTCGATCGCGACGGCGTGACGATGCTCGTCGGCGGCACGAACTCGGCCACCGGTCTGTCGATGAATACCGTCGCCGGCGAAAAGAAGAAGGTCTACATCAACACGGGTGCCGGCGCCGATACGCTGACCAACGAGCAGTGCACGCCGTACACGATTCACTACGCCTACGACACGATGGCGCTCGCGCGCGGGACCGGCACGGCCGTCGTCAAGCGCGGGGGCAAGTCGTGGTTCTTCCTGACGGCCGACTACGCTTTCGGCAAATCGCTCGAGAAGAATACGGCAGCGGTCGTGAAGTCATCGGGCGGCACGGTAGTCGGCGATGTGCTGCACCCACTCAATGCATCGGACTTCTCGTCGTTCCTGCTGCAGGCTCAGGCATCGAAGGCGCAGATTCTCGGTCTGGCCAATGCCGGTGGCGACACGGTGAATTCGATCAAGGCCGCGAAGGAATTCGGCATCAACAAGACGATGCAGCTCGCCGGCCTGCTGATGTTCATCTCCGACGTGCACAGCCTCGGTCTCGAAGCCACGCAAGGCATGTATGTGACCGACAGCTGGTACTGGAACAAGGACGACGCAACGCGCAAGTTCGCGTCGCGCTTCTTCGACAAGACGCGCAAGGAACCGACGAGCGTGCAGGCCGCCGACTACTCCGCGGTCATGACCTATCTGAATGCAGTCAAGGCGGTGGGCAGCACCGATTCGGACAAGGTGATGGCGCAGATTCGCAAGACGAAGATCAACGACTTCTATACGCAGGGCGGCTATGTGCGTGAGGATGGCGTGATGGTCCACAACATGTACCTGATGCAGGTCAAGAAGCCGAGCGAGTCGAAAGAGCCGTGGGACTACTACAACGTGGTCGAAACGATTCCGGGCGACCAGGCGTTCGGCACGAAGGCGGAAACGCGCTGCGCGTTGTGGAAGTAAGCGAGTTCTGAGGCGCCACTCCGCATGGACATCTTCGGCATTCCGCTGCCCGCCTTGTTAAGTCAGCTGCTGCTCGGGCTCGTCAACGGATCGTTCTACGCGATCCTGAGCCTCGGGCTCGCCGTGATATTCGGTCTCCTGAATGTCATCAACTTTGCGCATGGAGCGACGTTCATGCTCGGCGCGATGTGTGCATGGATGGGGCTCGAGTATGCGGGGCTGCCGTACTGGGCGATGCTGGTGATCGCCCCGGTCGTCGTCGGTATCGCGGGAATGGTTTTCGAGCGCTTGCTGCTGCGCTGGATCTACCAGCTCGATCACCTGTATGGCCTGCTGCTCACGTTCGGGCTCACGCTGGTTGTCGAGGGCGTGTTCCGCGCGATCTACGGATCGTCGGGCCAGCCTTATCAAGGCCCCGCATTGCTCGCCGGTGCGACCGATCTGGGATTCATGGTGTTGCCGAACTACCGCGCGTGGGTCGTCGTGGCCTCGCTCACGGTGTGTTTTGCGACGTGGTTCCTGATCGAGAAGACACGCCTCGGTGCGTACCTGCGTGCGGGCACGGAGAACCCGAAGCTGGTCGAAGCATTCGGCATCAACGTGCCGCTGATGGTCACGTTGACCTACGGTTTCGGCGTGGCGCTCGCTGCGTTCGCAGGCGTGCTCGCAGCGCCGGTGATCCAGGTGTCGCCGCTGATGGGGCAACCGATGATCATCACCGTGTTCGCAGTGGTCGTGATCGGGGGCATGGGGTCGATCTTCGGCGCCATCGTGACCGGCCTGCTGCTCGGGCTCGTTGAAGGGCTCACGCGGGTGTTTTATCCCCAGGGTTCGGCGACGGTGGTGTTCGTGATCATGGCGCTTGTGCTGCTCGTGCGGCCCGCCGGGCTGTTTGGCAAGGAGCGATAGGGGACGTCATGCTCAAGAAGACGCTATACGCCTTGCTGCTCGTGGCGCTGATCGTGGCACCGCTGGCCGGTGTGTATCCGGTGTTCGCAATGAAGGTGCTGTGCTTTGCGTTGTTCGCGAGCGCATTCAATCTGCTGATCGGCTATACGGGTTTGTTGTCGTTCGGTCATGCGGCGTTTCTGGCCACCGCGGGATACACGACCGGCTATGCCATCAAGACCTGGGGCTTCACGCCGGAGCTCGGTGTGATTGCCGGCACGCTCGCAGCACTCGTGCTGGGCGCGGTGACGGGGTTCTTCGCGATCCGGCGCCAGGGCATCTACTTCGCCATGATCACGCTGGCGCTCGCACAACTCGTCTACTTCATCTTTCTGCAGGCCTCGTTCACGGGCGGGGAGGACGGGCTGCAAGGCGTGCCGCGCGGCCGGTTGTTCGGCGCACTCGATCTTGGGTCGGACACGACGCTCTACTACGTGGTGCTGGTGGTCGTTGCGCTGGCTTTTGCCTTGATCGTACGGATCGTGCATTCGCCGTTCGGCCAGGTGCTGACTGCGATCCGGGAGAACGAACCTCGTGCGGTGTCGCTCGGGTATCAGGCCGACACGTTTAAGTGGCTCGCATTTGTTTTGTCGGCGGGGCTGGCGGGATTCGCGGGGGCGCTCAAGACGCTCGTGCTCGGCTTCGAGACGCTGGGTGACGCGTACTGGACGATGTCGGGCCTCGTCGTGCTGATGACGCTCGTCGGCGGCATGGGCACCTTGTTCGGACCCATCGTGGGTGCGCTGGTGATTGTCACGCTTGAAGATCGCCTGGGCGATATCGGCACGGCGCTGGCTTCGCTGACGCATATCGAGGCGTTCGAGTCTCTGGGCGAGTCGGTCACGACGGTGACGGGGCTGATCTTTATCGTCTGCGTGCTGGCATTCAGGCGGGGCATCGTCGGAGAGATCGTCGCGCGCGCAGGAGCGGCGTTGGGCGGTTCGAAGGCGCGTCCGTAGGCAAAGACTCAGGTAGAGGCTGCGAGACGCGCAGAGGGCCGTTTTAAAACTCGCTCTCTGCTTTTCGGCGCAATCAGGCTCCAAAGCGGTGCGCGCGGAGGGCGGGTGCACCACCTAGGGTAAATGCTAGGTTGCTGGGGGTGTCATGCTTGTTTAATCTTCGAGCCAGTTCGATGCACCGCATTTATTTGAGGTGGGGAACGAGGAGACAATAGGGTATTAAGCCCGCGAAAAAGCGCTGTTGGATATCCAACAGCGCTTTTTTATTTTCTGCGCGATTTAAGTGGTTGATTTTCAACAAGAAAGTTCTTTGTCGCGTTGATTTTGCTTGGGTTCCGCTTCGATTCTGCTTCGAATCCGTGTCGGTCGACAGTGCCGTGGTTGCCTATATTGCGGGCACTCGACCTCTCCATTTCCCTCGAATCACTCGCAGCCGTTCTCGGTCAATCGTCGATTTTTTCGCCATCCAGCTCGATTTCCTCGCAGTCATTTGCCGCGAAAATCGAAGCCTCTCCGAATCTTTTCCCTTCATTTTGCCGGCTCGACGAAATCGTCATCGGCACGCTATCGGCATTTCAGGCAGGATTCAGTTCCCGGCATTCACCTTGAAATGCCGCATTTCTTTTATCCGGAACACAAGAATATGAGTTCGTTTGTCGGTCTGGTTTTGCGCGATTTGATGCGACTTATTTCTGGGCAGTCCTCATTGCCGACTTCTGGGGTTGGCGATGCATTTTCCGTTCGCGGTCGCGCGCGGGGTGCAAACGCGGCGACGGTTCGCGGCGAGCTGAAGTCGGATCGCCATTCTTTGGAGGGTGGCCGTGGATGGTTGCAAGTCACCCGGATTGCTGCGCTCGCTGTGGCGGCGACGACCGGAACGATCGCACATGCGCAGGTGAAGATTGGTGTCGTTGTGTCGGCGACGGGACCTGCGGCGTCGTTGGGGATTCCTGAGAAGAACACGATCGCTTTGTTGCCGCAGACGGTCGGTGGCAAAACGGTGACGTACATCGTGCTCGACGACGCGAAGGATTCGACGAAAGCGGTGCAGGCGTCGCGCAAGCTGATTACGGAAGACCACGTCGACGCGATCGTGGGATCGACGGTGACGCCGAATTCGCTGGCCATGCTGGATGTGGCCGCAGATGCGCACACGCCGATGATTTCCATGGCCGCGTCTCAGGCCATCATCGCGCCGATGGATGCGAAGCGTGCGTGGGCGTTCAAGACGCCGCAGAACGATAGCCTGATGGCTGACGCGATTGCGACGCAGATGCAGAAGCAAGGCGTGAAGTCGGTGGGCTACATCGGGTTCGCGGACGCCTACGGCGAGAACTGGCTGAAGGAGTTCACGGCGGCGGCATCGGCGCACCAGATCAAGATCGTCGCGTCGGAACGTTATCAGCGCGCGGACACCTCGGTGACGGGGCAGGTGCTCAAGGTGATGAGCGCGCATCCGGATGCGGTGTTGATCGGGGCATCGGGGACGCCGGCAGCGCTTCCCGAACGTACGCTCAAGGAGCGTGGATTCACCGGCAAGCTCTATCAGACGCATGGTGTCGCCAATAACGACTTTCTGAGAGTGTGCGGAAAGGACTGCGACGGAACGTGGTTGCCTGCAGGTCCGCTGCTCGTGGCTGAGCAGCTTCCGGACTCGAATCCGGTCAAGCATTCGGCACTCGAGTACAAGCAGGCGTACGAGAAGGCCTACGGTGCCGGAAGCGTGTCGACGTTCGGCGGCCATGCCTGGGACGCGGGTCAGTTGCTTGCGCACGCAATTCCGGAAGCGCTTGCCAAGGCTCAACCTGGTACCGACGCGTTTCGCTCGGCGTTGCGTGACGCGCTGGCCAACCAAAAGAACCTTGCCGTGTCGCAAGGCGTTATCAACATGACGGCGGACGACCACAACGGGTTCGACGCACGAGCGCGTGTGATGGTCGAGATCGATGGCGGGAAGTGGAACTTGAAGGAATGAGTTTGTCGGGTCGAGGATTTGTGTAGTTGGTAAGCAGTGAATCCGAGTCGCAACGCCGAAGTTGAAGATCGCGTCTAGTGACCAAGGCTGAAGACACCGAGTGATACACGACCCGGGCGCGTGCGCTGAAGAAGTTCGGCACACGCGCCCGTTTTGTTTTTTGCGGGCGGGTGGCGACGGATGGGTGTGGGGTTGGTGTTTTTCGAGCGGGGCGGTGGAGGTATTGGTCTGGCTGCCGATGGGGCAACGAGGCGTGGCTGGTGCGGGGTTGTTTCACGTGAAACAGTAGCGGTGGGGCGGTGGCGTGCCGGTGGACGGTGGGGCCATTTTGAAGCTGGCGCGTATTAAGCGTGGGGCGTTCCAAGTTGGTGGAACGTTTTCTATGCGCGCGTCGGGACGCCACGCGCGGATCCTCCAGCTGTGGTTTGCCGGGGCGTTTGATAGGCAACGTGCGAGCCGATCGCCGGGTAATCTGGCAGCCAGGCGGCGCCGCATATAACGTGGCGTAGATGTCGGGCGGGGCTGTCGCCGAACAATGTAGAAGCACCGTCGACCGATCGACCCGACTCGCCCGATCGGTTGCCCGAATCCTCCGGGATCTATGTTTCACGTGAAACATGGGCCGTGGGCAGGCAGTTGAACGGCGGGCGTCCTCTGTGGTTCTGCACAGTGGCGATGCCGACGGACCGAGCTTGCAGAGACGCACCGGCGATTGAATTTGGGGATCACCGGCCTCATTTGAGACGCCCGCAGCAATAAATCAGCGCAGCGCGCGCGAGCCGGCGACATGTTTCACGTGAAACATGCCGTCGTCCGAACAGCTATGCTTTCGCTGGTCGGCGACTGCGTCCACTCGAACCGTTATAATTCGCCTACATTTTTCAGTCGGTCTGCGCATGTGCGCGGAGCCATCATGCTTTATCCCACAGAATTTGACGTTATCGTCGTCGGCGGCGGGCACGCCGGTACCGAGGCCGCGCTCGCATCGGCGCGCATGGGCAGCAAGACGCTGCTCCTGACACACAGCATCGAAACGCTCGGACAGATGAGCTGCAATCCGTCGATCGGCGGCATTGGCAAGGGTCATCTGGTCAAGGAAGTCGACGCCCTTGGCGGGGCGATGGCCGCAGCGACGGACGAGGCGGGCATTCAGTTTCGCATTCTCAACTCGTCGAAGGGGCCGGCCGTTCGGGCAACACGTGCGCAGGCGGACCGTGTGCTGTATCGCAAGGCCATTCGCAGCCGACTCGAGAATCAGCCCAACCTGTGGCTTTTCCAGCAGGCAGTAGACGATCTGATCGTCGAAGGTGATCGTGTTGTCGGTGCCGTCACGCAGGTCGGCGTGCGCTTTCGCGCGCGTGCCGTGGTGCTGACCGCGGGTACGTTCCTCGACGGGAAGATCCACGTCGGCCTGAATAACTACACGGGCGGGCGGGCAGGTGACCCCGCTGCGGTCACGCTGTCGTCGCGCCTCAAGGAGCTCAAGCTCCCGCAGGGCCGACTCAAGACGGGCACGCCGCCGCGCATCGACGGCCGCACGATCGACTTCTCGAAGCTCGAGGAACAACCGGGTGACCTGGATCCGGTGCCGGTTTTCTCGTTCCTCGGCCGCGCCGACCAGCATCCGCAACAAGTGCCGTGCTGGATCACCCACACGAACGAACGCACGCACGACATTATTCGTGGCGGCCTCGATCGTTCGCCGATGTACACGGGCGTGATCGAAGGCGTCGGCCCGCGCTATTGCCCGTCGATCGAAGACAAGATTCATCGCTTCGCGAGCAAGGAATCGCACCAGATCTATCTGGAACCGGAAGGGCTGACCACGAACGAGTTCTACCCGAATGGCATCTCGACGAGCCTGCCGTTCGACGTTCAGCTCGACCTCGTTCACTCGATGGTTGGCCTCGAACACGCGCATATCCTGCGTCCCGGTTACGCGATCGAGTACGACTACTTCGACCCGCGCGGACTGAAGGCGTCGCTCGAGACAAAGGTCATCGAAGGTTTGTTCTTCGCGGGCCAAATCAACGGGACGACGGGCTACGAAGAGGCGGCTGCGCAAGGCCTTCTGGCCGGCATGAACGCCTCCCTGAAGACGCAAGGGCGCGATGCGTGGGTGCCGCGCCGCGACCAGGCCTACCTCGGCGTGCTCGTGGACGACCTGGTGACACGTGGCGTGTCGGAGCCGTACCGCATGTTCACGAGCCGCGCTGAGTATCGCTTGAGCCTGCGCGAAGACAATGCCGACATGCGCCTGACTGAGGTCGGACGCGAACTCGGCTGCGTCGACGACACGCGATGGGCCGCCTTCGAGGCGAAGCGCGAAGCTGTTTCACGTGAAACCAAGCGACTCCGTACAACGTGGGTCAACCCGAAAACGCTGCCCGCCGCGGACTCCGAGGCTTTGCTTGGTAAGGCGATCGATCACGAGCATAACCTTGCGGACCTGCTGAAACGCCCGGGCGTCAGCTACGAAGCATTGATGTCCCTGCGCAACGGCGAGTTTGCACCGCCGGAGCCCTTGGTGCCTGATGCGGTCATGGAAGCTCAAGTCCGCGAGCAGATCGAAATCGGCATCAAGTACCAAGGCTATATCGATCGCCAGGCGGGGGAAATCGAGCGGAATGAGGCGCACGAAAACACGCGCCTCCCGACGGATCTCGACTACGCCGAAGTCCGGGGCTTGTCGTTCGAAGCACGTCAGAAGCTCAATCAGTTCAAGCCTGAAACCATCGGACAGGCGTCCCGGATTTCAGGCATCACGCCTGCCGCGATCTCACTGTTAATGGTGCACTTGAAGAAGGGTCTCGCGCGGCGTGGCGCGTTGGCCAGCAATGATGGCGGCTCGAGCAGTGCAAGCCAGAACGCGACCGACGGACGGTCGCGGCAATGACGGGTACGACGCATCGAAACCATCGCGCATCCGCAGATACGGCCGCGCTCAGTGATCTGCTGGATGAGGGCGTGGCAACACTCGGGCTCGACCTCACGAGCGAGCAACGCGGCAAGCTCCTCGAATACGTCGCGCTGCTCGGGAAATGGAACGCGGTCTACAACCTGACCGCGATCCGTGATCCGCGGCAGATGATGATTCAGCATGTGCTCGATTCGCTCGCGATCCTGCCGGCGTTGAGTGCAGGCGGTGCCTCGACGCGTGAACTCGACGTACTGGACGTCGGATCGGGCGGCGGTCTTCCCGGCACGGTGCTCGCTGTCGCGAATCCGGCCTGGCGCGTCACGCTCAACGATATCGTGCAGAAGAAGAGCGCGTTTCAGACCCAGGTCAAGGGCTCGCTCGGCCTGCCGAATCTGTTTGTCGTTAACGGCCGTGTGGAATCGTTGAAACCCAGTATCGACGTACCGCGACCGTTCGATATCATCGTGTCTCGCGCCTTTGCCGAGCTCGTCGACTTCGTCGAGCTGTCGAGAGGTGTGCTGGCGCCCGGCGGCCGGATCTGGGCCATGAAGGGCGTACGGCCGGATGAGGAAATCGCACGCCTGCCCGCCGACGCTGAAGTGCTGCAGATCATTCGCCTGAATGTGCCGGCCCTCGATGCCGAACGCCATCTGGTCGAAATTCGTATCCCATCCCACAGCTGAGCAACTGGACGAGCTGAATGAAGATTTTTTGCGTCGCGAACCAGAAGGGCGGAGTCGGCAAAACCACAACAAGCGTCAATCTTGCCGCGAGCCTGGCGTCGCATGGTCAGCGCGTCTTGTTGATCGATCTCGATCCGCAAGGTAACGCGACGATGGGGAGCGGGATCGACAAGAGTCAATGCGAAACGACGGTGTACGAAGTGCTCGTCGATGGCGCATCGATCGCGGATGCCGCCGTCAAGGCGGAAGCCGCGGGCTACGACGTATTGCCGGCGAACCGCGAACTCGCCGGTGCCGAAGTCGAACTCGTCACGCTCGAAGCTCGCGAGAAGCGACTCAAGCAGGCGCTCGATGCGGCGGCGGGAACCTACGATTTCGTTCTGATCGATTGCCCGCCTGCGCTGTCGTTGCTGACCCTCAATGGCTTGTGTTCGGCCAACGGCGTGATCATCCCGATGCAGTGCGAATACTTCGCGCTCGAGGGTCTGTCCGATCTCGTCAACACGATCAAGCAGGTGCACGCCAATCTGAATCGCGACCTCAAGGTCATCGGTTTGCTGCGCGTGATGTTCGACCCGCGCGTCACGTTGCAGCAGCAAGTCTCGGAGCAGCTCAAGGAGCACTTCGGCGACAAGGTGTTCGACGCAGTAATCCCGCGCAATGTGCGACTGGCCGAGGCGCCGAGCTATGGTCTGCCGGGTATCGTTTTCGACCGGGCATCGCGTGGCGCACAAGCGTATCTGCAGTTCGGCAGCGAGATGATCGATCGTATCCGCACGTTGTGATCGGGATAGCGCGATCGAACTGAAAGCTATTTGTAAAAAAGATTCTCGGAACATTGCCATGAATGCAGCAGCTGTCAAAAAGAAGGGCCTCGGCCGCGGCCTTGAGGCCCTCCTGGGCGGGAGCACGGATATCACCGAAGCCGTACGCCAGGAAGGCGTGCCGACCACGCTGCCGCTCCAGCGTCTGCAGGCGGGTAAGTATCAACCGCGCACGCGCATGGACGAGGGCGCACTCCAGGAGCTCGCTGCGAGCATCCGCGCTCAGGGGCTGATGCAGCCGATTCTCGTGCGTGGCGTCGGCGGCGAGCAATACGAAATCATCGCGGGCGAACGCCGCTTCCGCGCCGCGCGTCTCGCGGGGCTCACGGAGGTGCCGGTGCTCGTCAAGGACGTGCCGGACCAGGCCGCCGCCGCCATGGCGCTGATCGAGAACATCCAGCGCGAAGACCTGAATCCGCTCGAAGAAGCGCAGGGCATTCAGCGCCTGCTCGACGATTTCAGCTTTACCCATGAGCAAGCCGCCGAGGCGGTGGGGCGTTCGCGCAGCGCTGTATCGAATCTGTTGCGTCTGCTCAATCTGGCGACGCCCGTGCAGACCATGCTGCTCGCCGGCGACCTCGATATGGGTCACGCGCGCGCGCTGCTGTCGGTCGACGCGGCGTCCCAAATCACGCTTGCAAACCAGGTCGTGAATAAGCGCATGTCGGTCCGCGAAGCCGAAAAGCTCGTTGCCGACGCGCTCAAGCCGGGTCCGAATGCAGCACGCCGTGCGAAAGCGCCGGGCGCGAACGATCGTGACGTGCAACGTCTTGAGGAAGAGCTTTCCGATCTTCTGGCGGCCGCCGTCAAGATCAAGATGGGCCGACGCGGACGCGGGCAGGTCACCATCGACTTCGGCGACCTCGACTCGCTCGAAGGCATTCTGGGACGATTGCGTGGCGGCGAGGCTGCAGCGTAATACGTAACCGCGATGCGCACGGTTAAAGTGTGACCGTGCGCACAACGGTTTCATATGCTGTGGAGTATCGTTAATTCGGGCCAGGAACTTGCTGCTGAGGATCCGCCTGCCGTCCATCGCTCAGCGTCTCTGTTTGCCCACTCATGCGCCCAGTCATTGCGTTTATCAAACGCGAAGCCGTATTGATCGTGCTGCTTGTCGCGTTGATCGCGCTACAAGCCGCTCATCCGCAGCCGTGGCATGCGTTAGCCGGCATGATCGACCGCGAGACGATGCTCACGCTTGGCGGCCTGCTGGTGCTGACCAAGGCCATCGAGCAGACGGGCGCGATGAACTGGGCCGCGCATCGCTTGCTGCACCGCGTGCACAGCGAACGCGGACTCGCGATCGTTCTGGTGCTTTTCGCAGCGGGTCTTTCGACGGTGTTGACGAACGATGTCGCGTTGTTCGCGGTCATTCCCGTCGCCATCTCGATTCAGAAGCTTGTCGAGATGTCGCTGCGCCGGCTGGTCTCGGTCATCGCGCTGGCGGTCAACGCCGGATCCATCCTCACGCCGCTGGGGAATCCGCAAAACCTGTTTCTGTGGCACGCGAGCGGGGTGTCGTTCGGCGCCTTTGTCTGGACCCTCACACCGCTGACGATCGCGCTGATGGCCGGCTTGCTCGTGCTGACTGCGATGTTGTTCAAGTCCTGCGCGCTCGACATACCGGATGACGCGCAAAGCGCGCCCGTCGATCGCGCGGCGCTTGCCCGTGCGGCGACGCTGTTCGTCATCTTCGTCGTGCTCGCCGATCTTCACCATGCCGCCATCGGGTGTGCGATCGTGCTCGTGCTGATCGGCCTGACGCGCTGGCGTGCGATTGTCGAAATCGACTGGCTGCTCCTGCTCGTCTTTGCGCTGATGTTCGTCGTCTTGCGTTCAGTGGCGAACCTGCCGATCGTGCATGACGCATGCACGCATGCGAACCTCGGCGAGCCGCTGCATGCGTTCTTCGTCGCCGCGATAACCTCGCAGGTCATCAGCAATGTGCCGGCGGCGATTATGCTCGAATCGTTCACAAAGACATGGCAGGCTCTGGCCTACGGTGTCAGTGTCGGCGGCTTCGGGTGGTGCATCGGATCGCTGGCCAACCTGATCGCCATGAGGCTCGCGCCGGTCAAGGGCTTATTCTGGCGCTTTCATGTCGTGTCCGTGCCGTTCTTCGTTTTCGCGCTCGTGGTTGGCGCGTGGTTGACCCGATGGATTTGAGTTCAGGAAGCGCGCAAGCTGCGCTCTCGTTCCACGTATCGACAAGGAGAATCAAAACCGTCTTGACAAGGTCCGTGCGAAGCCTCATAGCGTTTACGTAAGCCTTTCATTGGCAAGGGTTTCCTCATGTTTTTGGCGCGCGTAAAGGCTTGAATTGCCTGTAAGAATCACTTACAATCGCCCGGATTTATTTGCGCGACACAGTCGAAAGCTGAGCGAAAGCTCGGTTGGTTATTGGGGACATGGATGGCCGGCGGCGAGTCGAACGACATGAGCAGGAACACGTTCGATGAGGACTCCGCAAAGGCGCCGGGATTCGAGTCGGGCAATGCGTCGCAGACGCACCCTTCATCGGACGGCGAGGCATCGCGAGCGCTGCACCGTTCAGCGCACGAGGCCGCGAGTTCACGCATGATCGACCCTTCCGCAGCAAACCACACCGGGCAGCAGCGATCACCGCAGCAAGATGCCATGGCCGAAGGCCGCCGTGATTCCACGGCGAGTTCGCAAGCCACGAGCGTTTCGCCGGCCGCAGCTCACGACGACTGGGATGTCGAGCAGCAAGACAACAATATCGTTCCGCTCACGCGTGTCGAAGCCGAGCAGTTGTTCGGTGCCGATGTGAGCCGTCCATCGCGTGTCACGCCCTTCAAGGTGGTGGCGGCGCAAATGGTTGTGTCCCTGGTTGCGGCCCTGATCTGCTGGCTTTTTTTGAGCCAGCCAGGCGAAGCCGCGCGATCGGCACTGTTGGGCGGAGCGGTTTGCTGGATACCGGGCGCGTTGTTCGCGTTACGCCTGAGGAGGGTTGGCCATCAGCAGTCAGTAATGGGACTGATGGTCGGCGAGGCGATCAAGATGGGGGTGACGGTGACCATGTTCGTGGTCATCGCAGAGTTCGTCCCCGATGTTCGCTGGCTGCCGTTGCTGTTGACCTACCTCGTTGCGCTGAAGACCTATTGGGTCGCGCTGGCGTTGCGCTGATACCCCCCGGGTGCCCAGCACGCGGGATCGACAATTTTACTATTTGGGGTGTTTGACAGACATGGCCGCAGCCGAACCGCATACCTTGGATCCGTCCGAGTACATCTCGCACCACCTGACCAATTTCGCGAACAAGCATCAGACGAGCATCGTCGACTTTTCGGTCTGGAATTGGGACACGTTGTTCTGGTCGATCCTGATGGGTCTGGTCACGATCGGCATTCTTCATCTCGCAGCGCGCAAGGCATCGCCGGGCGTGCCGGGCCGTTTTCAATGCGCGATCGAAATGCTCGTTGAAATGGTCGAAGACCAGTCGAAGGCCATGATCCATGGCAATCGCCGCTTTATCGCTCCGCTCGCGCTGACCGTGTTCGTCTGGGTCGCGCTGATGAACTCCCTCGACTTCCTGCCGGTTGACCTCGCAGGCCGCATTCTCGGCTGGGTGGGTCTGTCGGGCAGCATCGACCATATGCGCATCGTGCCGACCGCCGACCTCAACGGCACGCTCGGTATCGCGCTCGGCGTGTTCGTGCTCATGATCTATTACAACTTCAAGATCAAGGGTGCGGGCGGCTTTATCCACGAACTCCTGTCGGCACCGTTCGGTAATCATCCGCTGCTGTGGCTGCCGAACCTGCTGCTCAACATCATCGAATTCCTCGCCAAGACCATCTCTCTCGGGATGCGGCTGTTCGGCAACATGTATGCCGGTGAACTGCTGTTCCTGCTGATCGCGCTGCTCGGCTCGATCTGGAGCTTTGGCGCGGATACGTCGGTGCTCGGTTTTGTCGGTCACGTGATTGCAGGTAGCGTGTGGGCGATCTTCCACATTCTGATCGTGCTGCTGCAAGCCTTCATTTTCATGATGCTGACGCTCGTGTACCTCGGACAGGCGCACGACGCGCACTAAGCAGAGACAGTCAGCGACACGGTTTCAGGTTTCACCCATTTTGGTTTTTTGGTTTTTCAAGTTCTTAAGACTTTTCACAAAGGAGTGATCATGCAAGCTTTTATCGCCAACATCCAAGGTCTGACCGCCATCGGTATCGGCATCATCATCGGCCTGGGTGCTATTGGCGCCTGTATCGGTATCGGCCTGATGGGCGGCAAGTACATCGAAGCATGCGCACGTCAGCCTGAACTGATGAACCCGCTGCAAACGAAGATGTTCCTGCTGGCTGGTCTGATCGACGCTGCATTCCTGATCGGTGTCGGTGTTGCAATGCTGTTCGCGTTCGCGAACCCGCTGCTGTCGAAGCTCGCAGGCTGAGCGGACTCGGAAGTCCTCGCCCCGCTCTGAAATGACGGGGACGGCGAAGCAGGAAAACGCGCGGGACACCGGGTTCGCGAATGCGCCGAACCGGCCCGCGCTTTCCATTGAGCCATCCATCCGACCAAGACACAGTAAGGAAACACCGTGAATCTCAACGCAACCCTGCTCGCGCAAATGGTCGTGTTCCTGATCCTCGCGTGGTTCACGATGAAATTCGTGTGGCCGCCGCTGATCAAGGCACTCGACGAGCGTTCGCAGAAGATCGCCGATGGGCTCGCCGCCGCTGAAAAGGGCAAGGCAGAGCTCGACGCCGCGAACAAGCGCGTCGACCAGGAACTCTCGCAGGCACGTAACGAAGGCCAGCAGCGCATTGCGGACGCGGAAAAGCGCGCGCAAGTCGTTGCCGAAGAGATCAAGCGCAATGCGCAGGCGGAAGCCGCACGCATCGTCGCCGCTGCGAAGGCTGATGCCGACCAGCAGATCATCAAGGCGCGTGAATCGCTGCGTGGTGAAGTCGCGGCCCTGGCCGTGCGCGGCGCGGAGCAGATCCTCAAGCGCGAGATCGACGCGAACGCTCACGCCGAGCTGCTGAACCAACTCAAAGCCGAGCTCTGATCATGGCCGAACTTGCCACCATCGCCCGCCCGTACGCTGAAGCGCTGTTCGATGTCGCCAAAAGCGGTGATCTCTCGCAATGGTCCGACTTCATCAACGAGCTCGCCGCGTTCGCGGAGCAGCCCGAGCTGCTGTCGGTCGCAGGCAATCCGAAGGTCGGTCGTGACCAGCTTTTCAAGCTGATCCTGTCGCTGTCGAAGTCGCCGCTCGCGAATGATGCGCGCGCACAGAACTTCGTGCGCGCGATCGTCGACAACCATCGTCTCGATGCGCTGTCGCAGGTCGCCGAGCAATTCGACACGCTCAAGAACGCGCAGGAAGGCGCCGCCGATGTGATCATCGACAGCGCGTTCCCGCTCGAAGGTCAGCCGCTCACCGAGCTCGTCGCGACGCTGGAACGCAAGTTCGGTCGCAAGCTGAAGCCCCAAGTGAACGTCGATCCGTCGCTGATCGGTGGTGTGCGGGTGACGGTCGGTGACGAAGTGCTGGATACGTCGGTCCGTGCGCGCCTTGCCCAGATGCAGGTCGCGCTGGCCGCCTGACGCGAAGAATCTTTGGCCGCGAGAAGTCTCGCGCCGCGCGCTCCGTGCAAACCGTACGGGCCCCGCGACCAGGCGACCCGTGCGAAGCCGCAGGCACGCAACAGAATTGAACATTAGGAGCGAACATGCAACTCAATCCCTCTGAAATCAGCGAGCTGATCAAGAGCCGGATTCAAGGTCTCGAATCCGGCGCAGACGTTCGCAATCAGGGTACGGTCATCTCGGTGACCGACGGTATCTGCCGCATCCACGGTCTGTCGGACGTGATGCAAGGCGAAATGCTCGAATTCCCGGGCAACACGTTCGGCCTCGCACTGAACCTCGAGCGCGACTCCGTCGGCGCCGTGATTCTGGGCGAATACGAACACATTTCGGAAGGCGACACCGTCAAGTGCACGGGCCGCATTCTCGAAGTGCCCATCGGCCCGGAAATGATCGGCCGTGTGGTCGACGCACTGGGTAACCCGATCGACGGCAAGGGCCCGATCAACGCCAAGCAAACCGACGCAATCGAAAAGATTGCACCGGGCGTGATCTGGCGTAAGGGCGTGTCGGAGCCGGTTCAGACGGGTCTGAAGTCGATCGACGCGATGGTGCCGATCGGCCGTGGCCAGCGCGAACTGATCATTGGCGACCGTCAGACGGGCAAGACCGCCGTCGCTGTCGACGCGATCATCAACCAGAAGGGCAAGAACCTCTTCTGTATCTACGTCGCGATCGGCCAGAAGGCTTCGTCGATCATGAACGTCGTGCGCAAGCTCGAAGAACAGGGCGCGATGGAGTACACCGTCGTCGTCGCCGCTTCGGCTTCGGAATCGGCCGCGATGCAATACATCGCACCGTACGCCGGCTGCACGATGGGCGAATACTTCCGCGATCGCGGTCAAGACGCCCTGATCATTTATGACGATTTGACCAAGCAAGCCTGGGCATACCGTCAGATCTCGCTGCTGCTGCGCCGCCCGCCGGGCCGTGAAGCGTATCCGGGTGACGTGTTCTATCTGCACTCGCGTCTGCTCGAGCGTGCGGCTCGCGTCTCGGAAGAGTACGTCGAGAAGTTCACCAACGGTGAAGTCAAGGGCAAGAGCGGTTCGCTGACGGCACTGCCCGTCATTGAAACGCAGGCCGGTGACGTGACCGCGTTCGTTCCGACGAACGTGATCTCGATTACCGACGGTCAGATCTTCCTTGAAACCGACCTGTTCAACGCCGGTATCCGTCCTGCAATCAATGCAGGTATCTCGGTGTCGCGCGTCGGTGGCGCTGCTCAGACGAAGGTCGTGAAGAAGCTGTCGGGCGGTATCCGTACCGACCTCGCACAGTACCGTGAACTCGCCGCATTCGCGCAGTTCGCATCGGACCTCGACGAAGCGACCCGCAAGCAGCTCGAGCGTGGCCGCCGCGTGACGGAACTGCTCAAGCAGCCGCAATATCAGCCGCTGCAAGTGTGGGAACTGTCGGTTGCGCTGTACGCCGCGAACAACGGCTACCTCGACGACCTCGAAGTCAACAAGGTGCTCGACTTCGAAAAGGGCCTGCGCGATGTGCTGAAGAGCAAGCACGCAGACCTGATTGGCCGCATCGAGGACAAGAAGGAACTCACGAAGGAAGACGAGCCGCTGCTGGCTGCGGCAATCGCTGACTTCAAGAAATCCGGCGCCTACTGATCTAACAGCGAACTGATCATGATCCTGCAAGGTGTGCGGCTTGCCGCGCACCGAGCGAACAAGGAGTAGGCAATGGCCGGAATGAAGGAAATCCGCGGCAAGATCAAGAGCGTGCAAAACACGCGCAAGATCACGAAGGCGATGGAAATGGTCGCCGCATCGAAGATGCGCCGCGCGCAGGAACGCATGCGTCACGCGCGTCCGTATGCCGACAAGGTCCGCGACATCGCTGCCCACATGGCGCAGGCGAACCCCGAGTACAAGCACCCGTTCATGGTCAAGCATGGCGGTGCGAAGCAGGCGGGGATCATCCTGGTCACGACCGACAAGGGTCTGTGCGGCGGTATGAACACGAACGTGCTGCGTGCCTCGCTGAACAAGTTCAAGGAACTTGAGCAGAAGGGTCTGCAGATCGAAGCAACGGCGATCGGCGGCAAGGGTCTCGGCTTCCTGACGCGTCTGAAGGCGAAGATCGTGTCGCAAGTCGTGCAGCTCGGCGACACGCCGCACCTCGAGAAGCTGATCGGCGCGGTCAAGGTGCAGCTCGATGCGTATGCAGCGGGCCAGCTCGATGCGGTCTATATCGCCTACACGCGCTTCATCAATACGATGAAGCAGGAAGCGGTGATCGAGCAGCTGCTGCCCCTCGACGAGCGTTTCGGCGAGCGTGACAGCGCAGGCGGTGCCGGTCCTTCGGCAGGCGTCGAAGGCGCGCAGAAGCATTCGTGGGATTACCTCTACGAACCCGATGCGCAGACCGTCGTCGACGATTTGCTCGTGCGGTACGTCGAAGCACTGGTTTACCAAGCGGTGGCTGAAAACATGGCGTCCGAGCAATCGGCGCGCATGGTCGCGATGAAGGCAGCGTCCGACAACGCGAAGACGGTCATCCACGAATTGCAGCTGGTTTACAACAAGAGCCGCCAGGCAGCGATCACGAAGGAATTGTCGGAGATCGTCGGCGGCGCCGCTGCGGTTTAACGCTTCGCTGCGCGGCCGTGCCGCGCGCGACACATGAATCAAGTATCGAAAGGAAAAGCGATGACTACTGCTACTGCTTTGGTAGAAGGCAAGATCGTCCAGTGTATCGGCGCCGTGATCGACGTGGAATTCCCGCGCGAAAACATGCCGAAGATCTATGACGCGCTCATTCTCGAAGGTTCGGAACTGACGCTCGAAGTTCAGCAACAGCTGGGCGACGGCGTGGTTCGTACGATTTGCCTGGGTTCGGCGGATGGTCTGCGCCGCGGCCTGACGGTGAAGAACCTTGGTCACGGTATTCAGGTCCCGGTCGGCACGCCGACGCTGGGCCGCATCATGGACGTGCTGGGTCGTCCGATCGACGAAGCCGGTGAAATCAGCCACGAAAACGTGCGCACGATTCACCAGAAGGCGCCGGCGTTCGACGAGCTGTCGCCGTCGACGGAACTGCTCGAAACGGGTATCAAGGTGATCGACCTGGTCTGTCCGTTCGCGAAGGGCGGTAAGGTCGGTCTGTTTGGCGGTGCCGGTGTCGGCAAGACCGTCAACATGATGGAACTGATCAACAACATCGCGAAGGAACACGGTGGTTACTCCGTGTTCGCCGGCGTGGGCGAGCGTACCCGTGAGGGCAACGACTTCTACCACGAAATGAAGGACTCGAACGTTCTCGACAAGGTCGCGCTGGTGTACGGCCAGATGAACGAGCCGCCGGGCAACCGTCTGCGCGTCGCGCTGACCGGTCTGACGATGGCCGAGCACTTCCGTGATGAAGGCCGTGACGTGCTGTTCTTCGTCGACAACATCTACCGTTTCACGCTGGCCGGTACGGAAGTGTCGGCACTGCTCGGCCGTATGCCGTCGGCAGTGGGCTATCAGCCGACGCTGGCTGAAGAAATGGGCCGTCTGCAAGAGCGCATCACGTCGACCAAGCAAGGTTCGATTACGTCGGTGCAAGCCGTGTACGTCCCTGCGGATGACTTGACCGACCCGTCGCCTGCGACGACCTTCGGTCACTTGGACGCAACGGTCGTGCTGTCGCGTGACATCGCTTCGCTCGGTATCTACCCCGCAGTTGACCCGCTCGATTCGACCTCGCGTCAGATCGACCCGAACGTCATCGGCGAAGAGCACTACACGACGACGCGTCGCGTGCAGGTCACGCTGCAGCGCTATAAGGAACTGCGCGACATTATCGCGATTCTGGGCATGGACGAACTGTCGCCGGAAGACAAGCTGTCGGTCGCCCGCGCACGGAAGATCCAGCGTTTCCTGTCGCAGCCGTTCCACGTTGCAGAAGTGTTCACGGGCGCACCGGGCAAGTACGTTCCGCTCAAGGAAACGATCCGCGGCTTCAAGATGATCGTTGATGGCGAGTGCGACCACCTGCCGGAGCAAGCGTTCTACATGGTCGGCACGATCGACGAAGCGTTCGAGAAGGCCAAGAAGATCCAGTAACGGCCGCGGCCTGAGGCGATGCCGTCCGGTACGTCGAATGACGAAGGACGGTGTCGCACAGGCAGCAAGCAGGAGTCGATATGGCAAGCATCAAAGTAGACGTCGTCAGCGCGGAAGAGCAGATCTTCTCGGGCCAGGCGAAGTTCGTCAGCCTGCCCGGCGAAGCGGGCGAGCTGGGTATCCTGCCGGGGCACGCGCCGCTGATTACGCGCATCCGCCCGGGTACGGTCGAGATCGAAACCGACAACGGTCAGACGGAACTCGTCTTCGTTGCGGGCGGCATTCTCGAAGTGCAGCCGACCAATGTCACCGTGCTGGCCGACACCGCGATCCGCGGCAAGGACCTGGACGAGGCAAAGGCCGAGCAGGCACGTCGTGCTGCTGAAGAAGCGTTGCAGAACACGGGCGCGAACCTCGAATACGCAACGGCGCAAGCCGAGCTCGCGTATGCGACGGCTCAGCTCGCGGCAATTCAGCGTCTGCGCCGCCGCCGCGGTCAGCAGTAAGCGCTTCGAGCCCGGTGTGATGCCGGTGCTCAGCAGGACGTAAAAAAGGCAGCCGAGAGGCTGCCTTTTTTGCTTTGTGGCCCGGGGTTTCGAACCCGGCGGCGTATGAAGCGAGTCGCATCACGAACGCCAAGACCGACGACATCCGAATCACCATTCGATCGTCGCCGCAATCCATCTCACCCCTTCACCTCTACACGGAACGCTCTTCGTCGGGGCGACCGCGCTGACCACACGGCGTGAGACAAGCGGGTGCGTCAAACGCACCCGCCCGACCGGTTAGCCGCGATGCTCCTCGCGGCCGTGACCGCTGTTCGACTGCTGGTCACGATGGCCTTGCTCGTGTTGCTGCGGTTGCGGATGGGGCTGCTCGCGCGGTTGTTGCTGCTGCTGACGTTGTTGCATCTGCTGCATCTGTTGCTGGCGTTGTGCTTGCTGGGCCTGCTGAGCTTGTTGCGCGCGCTCCTGTTGCTGAGCCTGCGCTTGCTGAGCGCGTTCCTGCTGCTGACGCTGTTGCTCCTGCTGCTGGCGTTGCTGCGCCTGCATCTGCTGCGCACGTTGTTGCTCTTGCTGCTGACGCTGCTGTTCCTGCGCCTGCTGCGCACGCTGTTGCTCCTGCTGCTGACGCTGCTGCTCTTGCGCCTGCTGGGAACGCTGTTGTTCCTGCTGTTGACGCTGCTGCTCCTGCGCCTGCTGGGAACGCTGTTGCTCTTGCTGCTGACGCTGCTGTTCCTGCGCCTGCTGCGCGCGCTGTTGCTCTTGTTGCTGACGCTGTTGTTCCTGCGCCTGCTGGCCGCGTTGTTGCTCTTGCTGAGCCTGCGCTTGCTGGGCGCGTTGCTGCTCCTGAGCCTGCTGTGCGCGTTGCTGTTCCTGCTGAGCCTGCTGGCCGCGCTGCTGCTGCTCTTGCGCTGCCTGTTGCTGACGCCGCTGTGCTTCTTCCTGCTGCGCATTCGCCTGGCCACCCGGTTGACCACCCGGCTGCATGCCCGGACGACCCGGCTGTTGCTGCATTGCGCTCGGCGGACGCGGGACACCGTTGCCCGGAGCGGCGCCCGGACCTTGTTCAGGACGACCGGCCTCTGCCTGACCGCGCATGGCGTTCGGCACGTTCGGCTGGCCGGGCTGTCCTGCCTGCGGACGCGGCGGTTCACCCTGCGGGCCCGGACGTCCGGGTTGGCCCGGCTGGCCCGGTTGACCGGCCTGAACCCGCTCCGGCGCATGGCGCTCGGGCTGAACGACGCGGAAGCCCGGCTGCCCGCCGACGCGCGCCTGCGGTTGCGCCACCGGCGTATTCGGACGACCTGCGACCGCGGCAGGACCAGGTACACGCATATACGTTGCCGGCGGCGCCGTGCGAACCACCGGCTGACCGGCACCCGGCACGGTGCCGCGATTGCCGTGCGCAAAGTTCTGCGCAAGCGTGTCGTGGTACGCGTACGGGGTCGGCGGCGTACGCGTCGCGATGACCTGACGCTGACCGACCGCTTCCGGCGGGCGATAGTTCGCCGGGCGCAGCGCGCCACCAAAACTCTGGCGGACCGGAGCGATCGCCGGCGCACCCGCACCGAAGGTCGCGCGCTGAATCTGCGCGGCCTGCATCGGCTGACCGTAGCGACGCGTGTCCTGACCATGCACGAACTGGTTGGCCGGCATGCCCATCACGGCGCCCGGCACATTGCGGTTCACATACGTGATGTGGTTGTTGTTGATGATCGTCGTGTTGTTGACGATCGTCGTGCGGTTCACGTAGTTCACGCGGTTGAAGTAGCCGGGGCTGTAGTGGTACGCCGGGTGCCATGGTTCGTTCGGACCGAGCGCAAGCCAGGCGACGCCCGCCGTAGCCACCGCGCCTACTGCGAGCGAGACGTTCCAGCCGCCATTGCCTCCACCGACGAACGCGACCAGTGCCGGCGAGTAGCACGGCGGTGCTGCGGCGACGACCGGGCCCGGCACCCAGGCCCAGTTGTTATGCCAGTAAGCCCAGCGACCGTAGTGGAAGGGCGCAAAGCCCCATGGCGCGTCGTCAACCCAGGTCCAGCCCCAAGGCGCCACCCAAGCCCAGTGACCCTGGTGATAGGGCGCCCAGCCTGCCGCGACCCGCGGCACCCACACCTCGCCGTAATCGGGCGACTGCTCCCACGACCCGTTCGCATCGAGATCCTGATAACCGGGGATGTCGCGTGAGACGTAGCGCGCGGATGGCGAACCGTCTTCCGTGCGGTCGCGCGAGTACGCCCATTCGTCGAACGGGTCCAGCGCCTGCGCGTTGCCGCCGCCGGTCTGCTGGAGATTGGTACCGCTGAAGGTCATTTGCTGGCCGGCGCCAAGCTGGACCGAACCGTTGTCGCCATAGACGATTGCGGAACCGTCGCGCACCGTCACCGTCGTGGTTGCACCGTCGGGCGAGGCGTCGACGCGGTAGATACCCGGGCCATTCGCCTGCAGCGCGAGGTTCGGTGTGTCGATCTCGAGCGACTGACCGGCGGGGAGTTCGCGGACACGTGTCTCGAGCGAACCCTGCGCGACTTTGAGCTGCGCATTCTGGTCGTCGAGATTGACGATGCTCATCGACGTCTGCGAACCCAGGCGCAGGGCGGTCGAGCCGATATGGAGTTCCGACCGGCCACCGTTGTCGACCCACACCTGATCGCCGGTTGTCATCGGGCGATTGAGTTCCGCGTAGGCCCAGTCCGTGCCGCCGGCGGGCTCCATGGTCACCGTGCCATCAAAATAGTTCAGCCGCGCCACACGCCCCGGCGGATCGCCGACCGGCGCGGCCCCGCCATCGAGCTGAGTGGCGGGAGGAGGCGCTTCCTGCCCGAATGCGGCGCTTCCGATCGCGGCAAGCAGAAAAGTCAGCGATACGGCGCGCGCGATACGCCATGTTTGGGGCTTGTTCATCGTTTCTCCGGGCGTCCTGTTCGAGATGTCGGACGTATTCAGCGTAACGCCGCAAGATCATTTCAAGATGACGTGCTTTGTAACGCGAATGCACGCGCTTGTAACAAGGTATGAAGTGATTTAGTCCTATCACCCGTTTGCGCGCATGCCACTACCGTCTTACTAAAAAACGCGTGTGAGAGGCGTTTATTCGGTCGACGCGTTCGGCATGGATGACGAGCGGCTTTGTGTTCCCGATGCAGGGTTTGAAGCAATACCGGTGCGGGGACCGCGTGGTGACAATCGAGCACACCGTCGTCGAGCCTATCTTCGTCGAGCACGCAGCATGCCCATCGAAATCAAGCCGGACGGGTCAACCTGCCGGAGGTTCGAAATGGATGAAGTCGCACACGTCGACGACGCGATCATTGCGCCACGCGATGGGCTCTCCTATGTGCGAGGAACGACGCAGATTCCGCTGCTCGATTTCACGGTCAGCGGGCTGTTGCGCGACACGGCAAGTCGTTTTCCGGATCGGCCCGCGGTCGTGTTTCGCGATCAGGGGGTGCGTTGGACTTGGCGCGAGTTCGACGCACAGGTCGACGCGCTCGCGCTCGGCCTGCTTTCACTCGGGATCGCCAAAGGCGATCGCGTCGGGATCTGGTCGCCGAATCGCGTGGAGTGGCTGGTCACTCAGTTCGCCTCCGCGCGTATCGGCGCGGTGCTCGTCAATATCAACCCGGCTTATCGGCTGCATGAACTTGAATATGCGCTGAACAAGGTCGGTTGCAAGGCACTGATCAGCGCCGTCCGGTTCAAGTCCTCGGAGTATCTCGAGATGCTTCGCGCGCTGGCGCCCGAGCTCGACGCGGGGTCGCGCCGGTTACAAAGTACGCGTCTGCCGCACCTCGAGCATGTTGTTCAGATGGGGGACGCGGAGGTCGCCGGCATGCTTCGCTACGCCGACGTGGTCGCCGCGGGCGAGGCCGCGCGCTCGAGCGCGGGTGCTGCGCAACTGGCGGCGGGTGAGGCGGCGCTCGACTGCAGCGAGCCGATCAATATCCAGTTCACGAGCGGCACCACCGGCAGCCCGAAAGGGGCGACGCTGACGCACCGGAATGTGGTCAACAACGGGCGCTTTATCGGCATGGCGATGCGTCTCGACGAGCACGATGCGCTGTGCATTCCGGTGCCGTTCTATCACTGCTTCGGAATGGTCCTGGGCGTGCTCGCGTGCGTGTCGTCGGGGGCAAATATGGTGTTCCCGTGCGAAGGTTTTGATCCGGGTGCGACGCTGCGCGCTGTGTCGGAAGAGCGATGCACGGGTCTGCACGGCGTGCCGACCATGTTTATCGCCGAACTCGACCACCCGGACTTCGAGGAATTCGACTTACGGAGCTTGCGCACCGGAATCATGGCCGGCTCGCCGTGCCCGATCGAGACGATGAAGAAAGTCGTCTCGCGCATGCATATGGCGGAAGTCACAATCGCCTACGGCATGACCGAAACGAGCCCCGTCTCGTTTCAGAGTTCGACGACTGATCCGCTCGACAAGCGCGTCACCACAGTCGGGCAGATACAGCCCCATCTTGAAGTCCGGCTTGTTGATGCAAACGGCGAAACGGTGCCGGTCGGTGCCAAGGGAGAACTCTGGACGCGCGGTTACTCCGTGATGCTCGGATATTGGGGCGACGAGGCCAAAACAAACGAAGCAATCGTGGACGGCTGGATGCGCACCGGCGATCTCGCCACGCTCGATGAAGCGGGCTATTGCAATATCGTCGGACGGGTCAAAGACATGCTGATTCGCGGCGGAGAAAACATTTATCCGCGCGAAATCGAGGAATTCCTGTTTCGGCATCCCGCCGTGCAATCGGTCCAGGTATTTGGTGTTCCCGACGCGAAATATGGGGAGGAGGTCTGTGCGTGGATCGTTCCGAAACCGGGACTTGCCGTGACGGAAACGGAGATTCGCGCGTTCTGCGAAGGGCAAATCGCGCATTACAAAATTCCGCGTTATATCCGGTTTGTCTCGGAGATTCCGATGACCGTAACCGGAAAAGCGCAGAAATTCGTCATGCGAGACCGGATGATCGAAGAACTCGCGTTAAGTCCGACAAAGACCGCATGATGCGGGATGTTGGAGGCGATTCGCGGGGAGTGCGTCGAGGAAAACGATATTCACGCGCAGCCTAAAAAGTAGGCGGCGGCGAAAGCTGGACGAAAAAAAGCGGGCCTTAGGGCCCGCTAAAAACCACACGCTACGGGGTTAGCGCGAGGAGACCAATGTTGGGTACCGTTGAATTACGGGTCATGCAGCAGGTGGAACACTAGACTTGCTGCCAACCAGAATCGAGCGTCAGGTGGAACTCCAGACTTGCCGCCGATCCACAAACACGACAGGTGGAAAACCAGACTTGTCGTGAACGGCCCCTGCAAGGATGCCCCTCATTGAGGGCTTCGGCGAACCGACCGATCTCTGAATTTGACGTCCGCTCACGTCATATTCAGCGATGCACATCCGTGCAGATACCGTTGAGGGCATTGTGGGTCAATTCATATTCAGTTGGCGTAACAAAGTGTTTCAGGTTGTAACCCACGTCCAGCAAGGGTTTCCGGGATTTTTGACCTTTTTTCAAACGCCATTTCGACGCATTTTAGACCTTTGTTTAGTATCCGTCAGACAACATCACGGTGTGGCCTGATCTGCAAGAATTACCGAATCACGTGCGCGACCCATGCCTGTCATGAAACTGAACATGGCCCTTTTTTAGCTTTCAGGCGAATTCGCGGCGCTGTGAATAAAATACTTCGCGAAACTGGCCGGAACGAATGAAGCCGCCCGCACGGGCCGCGCCGGAGCATACCGTGCTGCGCGCGCGCAAAAACGAGGAACGCCTTGAACATCGATCCGCAGATTGCCGCTTACTACGCCAAGGTGGCGGCCGAGTTTCCGCCGTTGAGCGATACGGACGCGCAGACGCGCCGCGCTCGCAACAAAGAGGTCGCCGAACGGTTCGCACCGCCAGCGCCGGAAGGCGTCCGCGTCGAGTCGATCGACGTGCCGCTCGAAGGCCGGACATTGCGCTCGCGTCTCTATCGCCCCGCGCATATCGACGACGCGCTTCCCCTGGTGGTGTACTTCCACGGTGGTGGATGGGTGGTGGGCGATCTCGACACGCATGAGCAGGTTGCTGCCAATCTCGCCCTGGATGCCGGCATCGCCGTCGCATCGATTGACTACCGTCTGGCCCCGGAATATCCGTTTCCCGCTCCAAACGACGATGCGGTCGACGCGCTGTTCTGGTTTGCGGAGCACCGGCCGCGTTTCAATCTTTCGATTCGCCCGATCGGTGTTGCCGGCGACAGCGCTGGCGCATTTCTCGCAACGTATGCCGCTCGCGTTGCGAACGACACGGTGCCGGGACTCGTCAGGGCGCAACTCCTTTTGTATCCGGTCGCGCATCCGGGAATCGACACGCCGAGCTACGAGCGCTTTGCCAATGGGCCGGGACTGACCCGCGATGACATGACCTGGTTCTGGAGCATGTTTCTGGGCGCGCCGGTCGGAAACGAGGGCGCGGGCGCGAAGTGGATGGCCGATGCTCGCGTGAACATGATCGCCTCGACGCCTGAGCACGCGCCGGCTGACGCCATCGTGATGGTCGCCGGGATTGATCCATTGCGCGACGAAGGCGTGGACTACGCACATTTTCTCGAGCTCCACGGCGGTGACGTCGAACTGATCGAAGCAGGCGACATGACGCACGGGTTCGCGCGCATGCAACATTTTTCCAACGCGTCGCGCGACTGGATGCGCCGCGCAGGCATTGCCTTCAGCGAAATGCTCTGAGCCGCTGCGCTATTTCAGCCACGCGTCGACGATCTTGTCGAAGTCGCCGGTGGCTCGCAGCAAGTGCAGCCACTGATCGACATACGCCTGGAAAGCGACGTCGCCTCGCGGAAGCAGGATCGCCTTTTCGCCGTATTGAAGCGGCTTGTCCGGGTTCACGGGACAGAGCGCGGGATTCAACTTGTGCTGTAGTCGCGTTTCAGAGCCGTCGGTGACCATGACGTCGGCTTTGCCGTCGGCGATTTGCCTGAAGATCGTTACGTTGTCGGGGTAGACCTCGATGTGCGCGTGCATCAGATGCTCCCGCGCGAACTTTTCGTTCGTGCCGCCCGGGTTGACGATCACGCGGACAGACGGCTGATCGATGTCACTCAGCGTCTGGAAACGGCCGACGGCATCGCAACGCGCGATCGGTGTCTTGCCGTCGATCATGTAGGCGTTCGAAAACGCCGCGCGCTTTTGTCGTTCGAGCGTCGTCGACACACCGCCCACCGCGATGTCGCAGCGCGCGAGAAAGTCGTCCACCAGCTTCGGCCACGTCGTCGCAACGAATTCGACCTTTGCCCCCAACGATTTGGCGAGCGATTGAGCGAGCTCGATATCGATGCCTTCGTACTGGCCATCAGGCCGAAGAAAGGAATAGGGCTTGTAGTCACCTGTCGTGCAGACGCGCAGGCGATGCGAGGCCAGGATCTGATCGAGACGGGAGTCGACGGCGTGATCGCCGCTGGAGTTCGTGACGCCTGAGCCCGAGACTGAAGTGGCTTGAGTTCCGTCGGTTTTTGCACCCGAGACTTGCGCTGTCGAGACTTGGGTCTCCGCCGCATGGACGATCGATGCGCCCGCCACCCAGGCCACGACAAACGCGGGCAGGCTCAATTGACGCAACGGGCGGCGCGCCTTACGCGCGACAGAGCGAATCGCGCGAGGGCCGATCAGACGGACGGAGCGCCAGCGAACGAGGCGTGCAAACATCGAGAACTCCCGAAGCAGATGACAGGAACCCGCATCATAAAGACCGGGCTCCGCCGTGCCCACTCGTCCGAACGGCCAGTGCCAACACGATCTTCGGTTCGCCACGCCCCAAGCCCCAAGCCCCAAGCCCCAAGCCCCAAGCCCCAAGCCCCAAGCCCCAAGCCCCAAGCACCAAGCACCAAGCACCAAGCACCAAGCACCAAGCACCAAGCACCAAGCACCAAGCACCAAGCACCACGCCCGCGCCCACGCCGTAGGTCGTCAGGCGTGAACCGTAAGCTGCGCACCCGCGACACGGTGACGCACGAGCCGTTCGCCCCGGTCCGGTAGAATGCGCGTTTGCTTATCAGCGCGAGCATCCCGTGGTCACGAAGCTTTCCAACGACACGTTCCTGCGCGCATTGCGCCGCGAGCCGACCGAATACACGCCCATCTGGTTGATGCGCCAGGCGGGCCGCTATCTGCCCGAATATCAAGCCACGCGTGCGAAAGCCGGTAGCTTCATGGACCTCGCGCAGAATCCCGACTTCGCGACCGAGGTCACGCTGCAGCCGCTCGATCGCTTTCCGCTCGACGCCGCGATCCTGTTTTCCGACATCCTGACCATCCCCGACGCGATGGGTCTGGGCCTGTCGTTCGAAGCCGGCGAAGGTCCGCGGTTCGCGCATCCGGTGCGCACCGAAGAGGACGTCGCGCGCCTCGCGGTACCGAATATCGACACGTCGCTTCGCTACGTCACCGACGCCGTTTCGCAGATTCGCCGCGCCCTGGTCGATTCGACGGGCCAGCAGCGCGTGCCGCTGATCGGCTTTTCGGGCAGTCCCTGGACGCTCGCCACGTATATGGTCGAAGGCGCCGGGTCGTCGGACTTCCGCGTCGTCAAATCGATGCTGTACGGCCGGCCCGACCTCATGCACCGGATTCTCGACATCAATGCGCGCGCCGTGGCCGCCTATCTGAACGCCCAGATCGAAGCAGGCGCGCAGGCCGTCATGATTTTCGACTCGTGGGGCGGCGCGCTGGCTGACGGCGCATTCCAGACGTTCTCGCTGGCCTACATGAAGCAGGTCATCGCGAACCTGAAGCGTGAGCGCGACGGCGAACGGGTTCCGGTCATCGCGTTCACCAAAGGCGGCGGTCTGTGGCTCGACGAACTGGCGGATATCGGCGCCGACGCGCTGGGTGTCGATTGGACGGTGAATATCGGCCGCGCGCGCGAACGCGTCGGGAATCGCGTGGCCCTGCAGGGCAACCTCGATCCGTCGGCGCTCTTTGCGCCGCCCGACGCGGTTCGCGCCCAGGCGCGTTCGGTACTCGACGCGTTCGGTCCGCATCCGGGTCATGTCTTCAACCTCGGTCACGGGATCAATCAATTCGCGCCGATCGAGAGTGTCTCGGCGCTGGTTGACGAGGTGCACACGTACAGTCGCGCGATTCGCCGGTGAATGGTTTGTGCGCGAAGCGATGCTGCGGCGCAGGTCACTGGTATTACCTGTCCGTTCGGACTACGCGCCGGAAGTGCCGTCCGTACTGCCACCCGTGAAAGTCAAGACCTCAGTTATACACATTGGAGTCATTGCGCCGCGTCAATCCTTGCGCGATCGTGAAAGGCACCTCTGGAAGCCTTGATTTGTTCTGCAATTCATTGATTTACAACGTTTTTATGCGACGTCATATCGAGCGTCGCGGACCTGTGGAAAACCGCGAGCGATCAAGCCCGCCGTACCTCTGGAGCGTTTTTCAACAGAGTTATCCACAGGCTGGCGATGCGCTGGGAAAACTCTTGGTGAATCCAAAACTTAGCGCTGAACCTGAAGTTTTACTTTAAGTTCCCGAGAAGCTCCTGGGTTTTTGCCCTGCTTTGATGCGCGAGGGATCCATGAATGGATCCCTCGTTTGGCCCCGGCCTGATCCCGGTTTGATCCGAGTCTTTGTTCCACAAGTGAGCCAGCCCCCAATCGTTCGCGTCGCGCTCGACCACCCGCTCGCGGAGTTATACGACTACGCGTGGCGTGGCGACGTGCCGCCGCGAATCGGGCAACTCGTCGGCGTGCCGTTTGGTCGCCGCAGCGCGGTCGGCTTGATCTACGAAGTCGCGGACACCAGCGATGTCCCGTCGGATCGGTTGAAGGAGGTCGAAACGATCTGCGAGGCGATGTCGCCTGTTTCGCAGGCGTGGCTTGATCTCATCGCGTTCGCGGCGGGCTACTACCATCGGGCGCTTGGCGAAGTCGCGTTGCCCGCGTTGCCTGCGCCGCTGCGCGAGCCCGAACGATGGGCGAGGCTCTTCGCACGCGAGCCGCAGTTCGCACCGACACCCGAGGGCCGGCTCGCATTACCCGATGCATTGCCGTCGCGCGCGGTGGCGCTGCGCCGGCTTGCCGAGGCATTGCTCGAAAGCGGTCGCCTCTCTGCGAGCGCTGCCCGCGAGTTGCATGCGAAAGCCGTCGCTACGCTTGAGTCGTGGGTCGAGAGCGGCTGGGCATGCCGTGTCGAAACGGAGGCCCTGGCAAATCCGGTCGAGGTCGCAGACGTTTCTTCTCCGGACGGCGCCGCAGCTGCGGCCACGGCGCGTATGCCCGCCGCCACTTCCGATCAGGCCGCCGCGCTGGCCGAAATCGATGCCGCAACGGGGTTCGCGTCTTTTCTGCTTTATGGCGTCACAGGAAGCGGCAAGACGGAGGTCTATCTTCGTGCACTCGAGCGCCTGCTCGAGCGTCGGCCCGACGCGCAGGCACTGGTGCTCGTGCCCGAGATCAATCTGACGCCACAGTTCGAGCGCACCTTCCGCGCACGTTTCGGGCATCTCGCGCCGGGCGCGATCGTGAGCCTGCACAGCGGACTCGCCGAAGGCGAGCGCACGCGCAACTGGCTGGCCGCACATGATCGCGAAGCGCGCATCGTGCTCGGCACGCGTCTGGCCGTGCTCGCCTCGATGCCGGCGCTCGCGATGATCGTCGTCGATGAAGAGCACGAGCCTGCGTACAAACAGCAGGAAGGGCTCCGTTATTCGGCAAGAGATCTCGCCGTCTGGCGCGCCAAGCAACTCGATATCCCGATCGTCCTCGGTTCGGCGACGCCATCGCTCGAAAGCTGGCATCAGGCCGAGCAGGGCCGTTATCAGCGTTTGACGCTCGCGACGCGTGCCGTTGCGGAAGCCGTATTGCCGACCGTGCGGCTGATCGACCAGGACATGGAACGCAAACGCGGCATCCACTCGATCGAGGGCATGTCGCCAACCCTGGTCGCCGCATTGCGCGCGCGCCTCGAGCGCGGCGAGCAAAGCCTGATCTTCGTGAACCGCCGCGGCTATGCGCCGACACTGGCCTGCGATGCCTGCGGCTGGGTCGCGGGCTGTCCGCGTTGCAGTGCCTACGCGGTGCTTCACAAGGCCGATCGGACCTTGCGGTGCCACCACTGCGGCTGGGAAGCGCGGATTCCGCGTGCGTGTCCCGAGTGCGGTAACGTCGATCTCGCGCCGCTCGGCCGCGGTACGCAGCGTGTCGAGGAGGCGATCGCCGGGGTCGTGCCTGGCGCGCGCGTGCTGCGGATCGACGCGGACAGCACGCGTCGCAAGGGTAGCGCCGAGGCTTTGTTCGATAACGTTCATACGGGCGGTGTCGATATTCTCGTCGGCACGCAGATGGTCGCGAAGGGTCATGATTTCCAGCGCGTGTCGCTGGTCGGCGTGCTCAATGCCGACACGGCGTTGTTCTCCCACGACTTCCGCGCGGGCGAGCGTCTCTTTGCGCAGCTGATGCAGGTCAGCGGACGGGCGGGCCGGGCAGGACTGCCCGGCGAAGTCATGATTCAGACGCGGTATGCGAACCATCCGCTCTACGCGTCGATTGCGCGGCATGACTACGCCGGCTTTGCGCGCGCGGCGCTCAAGGAGCGACGTGAGGCTCGGCTGCCACCGTTCGCGTTTCAGGCGTTGCTGCGCGCCGACGCGCGTACGCTCGAGGCGGCGCTCGCTTTCCTTGATGCAGCGGCCGCTGAGCTGGAAGGCTTGCCGGGCGCGGAGCACGTCACGCGGTACGACGCGGTCCCGCTGACGATCGTCAAGGTGATGCACGTGCATCGCGCGCAACTGCTGCTCGAAAGCGGCTCGCGCGCCGCGCTTCAGGCGGCGCTGCGTGCATGGCAACCCCGTCTGCGCGACATCAAGGGCGGCGACACGCGCGGGATGATCCGATGGTCAGTGGAAGTCGATCCGCTGGATATATAGAAGGCCGCACGTAGACACCACGCCTGAGACGCCATGCTTTCTCGCCAGGCTCAAACTTGATCAGCCAGGACGTCGCAGTCGCAGTCGCAGTCGCAGTCGCAGTCGCAGTCGCAGTCGCAGTCCCAGTCCCAGTCCCAGTCCCAGTCCCAGTCCCAGTCCCAGTCGCCGCCCGGCCCTGTCGCTGACCCAGCCTCAACGCCATCCTCAACGCGATCTCCATCCCTTAGCCCGGTCACTCCGTTACCGACTTGCGCTCATATGGATATGACGAAAGCTTCCTTTCGACAGGCTGATCTGCCACCGATAATCGCCCGAAGCGAACGCCCAATTGCCAGGCATCTGGCGTGATTCGAATAAACAGGGCGTTCATCCGGGGCACGGTCCATCGATCGGGGGACGAACATGAGCGACACCCATACAACGCTGGCCGCGCAGGCCGAGACTCGCGATGTGAAGCCGGGGTTATGGCGTGAGCTGGTTTCAAAGGAAGACTGGTGGGCGATCTGGATTGCGCTGGCGATCGTGATCGTCGCTTACGGTCTTTTTGCATCGGGTAGCAGCATCAAATGGCTGGCGGTTGCACCCGCGAAGTGGACAACTGTCGGCGAGGCAGTCACAGATCTTGGCAAGAAACTGCCGCAATACGTTTCCCTTTTTGTGGTCTGGGCCGTGTTGTTCGGAATTGGCCTGGCGGCCATCGGTCACCGGATCTCGCATTTCGTCGCGTCGTTCCTGGTGCTGTTCGTCGTCTCCGTGCTGATCTTCGAACTCGGCGCCTGGGTCAACGCTTCGAAATACAACCTCGAGCCCCCGCTGGTCGCGTTGGCGCTCGGGCTGCTGATCTCGAACGTGTTCCGGCTGCCCGACTGGATCTCGGCGGGCTTTCGTGTCGAGTTCTACATCAAGGTCGGCATCATCCTGCTCGGTGCGACGCTGCCGTTCACGCTGCTCGTCTGGGCGGGTCCGGTCGCCGTCGCGCAAGCCAGCATCGTGTCACTTGTGACGTTCGGCGTGATCTTCTGGGCAGGCCGAGCGTTGGGTCTCGACAAGCGATTTGCCGCGGTGTTGGGTGTCGGCGGCGCCGTGTGTGGCGTCTCGGCATCGATTGCCATCGCCGGCGCTGTGCGTGCAAAGCGCGAAGAAGCGTCGGTGTCGATCACGCTGGTGATCCTCTGGGCCATCGTGATGATCTTCGTGCTGCCCTTCGTCGCACGTGCGTTTGGGTTGCCGACGGGGATTGCAGGCGCGTGGATTGGCACCTCGGAATTCGCCGACGCAGCCGGCATCGCCGCGGCGCAGGCTTATGGCGATCTCGCGAAGCACGGCACGGCCGGCATCGCAGGCTCGCCCGAAGCGTCACTGCAAGCCTTCACGCTGATGAAGGTCGTCGGCCGGGATATCTGGATCGGGATCTGGGCATTCGTACTGGCGATCGTCGCGACGACGCGCTGGGAACGCGACACGTCGCCGACCGGACTCAAGTCACGTGTCGGCGCAGGCGAAATCTGGACGCGGTTCCCGAAATTCGTGATCGGGTTTGTCGTGGCCTCGGCGCTGGTCATCTGGGTCGCAAGTCACTACACGCTCGCGGAATATCGCACTGTCGTGACGCCGGCGCTGGTTGCGCCGATCACTGCGTTGCGCACCTGGGCGTTTATTTTCTGCTTCTTCAGCATTGGCCTGACGACGCGCTTCGGCACGCTGGCCAAGACAGGCATCCGACCGTTCCTGGCGTTCACGATCGGCGTGGCCGTCAACATCGTGCTCGGCTATCTGCTGTCGGTGCACGTGTTCGGCTCGTATTGGGCCGGTCTTGGCCAATAACAGTCTGAGCGTGCCGTGAAGGTCGAACCGGTGCAAACCCTCGAAGCGCGGTGCCGCGATTGCGTGCATCGCGCCAGCGATCGGGCCGGTCTGGAGTCGTTGATACCGGGGCTATCGAGCCTCGGTTCGGCGTTTGGAGCGAGTGTTGGAGAGAGCCGTTTGTGCCGCATTCACGACCGGCTTGTGTCGCCCGATGACCATTGCGGTCAATTCACGCCCGCCCGCCTTTAGCATCGCCTTCGATCCCGAAGGCCATCGTTTGAAATCCCTACAGGCTCGATGACGCGTCAGTGAGCCGAGCGCGGCAGCGAGCTGCGCGACGCGTGGGTGGCACGCGGCGCACGTGCGGGCACGACGCGCGCACGATATTCCTCGAATTCCTCTTCGATCTCGGCACTGCGCGCGTTACCCAGCGCCGCACCGCGCACGAACATCAGCGCGCAGAACGCGCACACCATCCAGATCCCGCCGCAGACCAGCCAACTTTCGAGTCCCATCGCATCCTCTTCGAACTCAACTGCCGTTGAGGCGGGTCCATCCGATCCGGGTTCCGGCGCGACCCCTGCGTCGCGCATATGCCCATTGCCCACCATGAGGAGATTAACGACCAACACGCGTCAGCCTTTAGAGGTAAAAACCCGAATTCACAACGGGTTTGCCGGTAAAGATTGCCTCTACTAGGTGCAACCCCCTATATTGATCGGGTTGCACCTGACTATTGGCGGGCGTAGGATGCCCCCGACCCTCGAACAGTTCGTCGGCCCTCCCCGTGGCCGGCGTCGGACGCATCAGAAGATCATGGCAAGTACCACCCTCGGCGTAAAAGTTGACGAGCCCCTGCGCGCACGCCTGCGCGACGCGGCACAGCGCATCGAGCGCACACCGCACTGGCTCATCAAACAGGCGATCTTCGCTTACCTCGAAAAGATCGAAGGGGGCCAGTTGCCGCCTGAGTTGAGCGGCGCATTGAATGGCGCAACCGGTGCGTTCGGCACCGGCGCAACCGAAGCAGATGACACGTCGTCGTCCGAGCACGGACAGGATGAAGTCGCCCATCCGTTTCTCGACTTCGCGCAGGGCGTGCAGCCGCAGTCGGTGTTGCGTTCTGCCATTACGTCCGCTTACCGTCGCCCGGAGCCGGAGTGCCTGCCGTTCCTGATCGAGCAGGCGCGTCTGCCTGCGCCGCAGGCCGAGGCCGCGCGTGCGCTGGCGAAAAAGCTCGTGTCCACGCTGCGCGGCAAGCGCACGGGTGGCGGTGTCGAAGGCCTGATCCACGAGTTCTCGCTGTCGAGCCAGGAAGGCGTGGCGCTCATGTGTCTCGCCGAAGCGCTGCTGCGCATTCCGGACCGCGCGACGCGCGATGCGCTGATCCGCGACAAGATCAGCAAGGGCGACTGGAAGTCGCACGTTGGCAACGCCCCGTCGATGTTCGTGAACGCCGCAACCTGGGGTCTGATGATCACGGGCAAGCTCGTGACGACCAACAGCGAGGCCGGTCTGTCGTCGGCGCTCACGCGGTTGATCGGCAAGGGCGGCGAGCCGCTGATCCGCAAGGGCGTCGATATGGCGATGCGCCTGATGGGTGAGCAATTCGTCACGGGCGAGACGATCTCGGAAGCGCTCGCGAACAGTCGCAAATACGAAGCGCGTGGCTTCCGTTACTCGTACGACATGCTCGGCGAAGCCGCGACCACCGAGGAAGACGCGCTGCGTTACTACGCGTCGTACGAACAGGCGATCCACGCGATCGGCAAGGCCGCCGGCGGACGCGGCATTTACGAAGGCCCCGGCATCTCGATCAAGCTGTCGGCACTGCACGCACGCTACTCGCGCGCGCAGCAGGATCGCGTGATGAGCGAACTGCTGCCGCGTGTGCGCTCGCTGGCGATCCTCGCGCGCGGCTACGACATCGGCCTCAATATCGACGCCGAGGAAGCCGACCGGCTCGAGCTGTCGCTCGATCTGCTCGAGGCACTGTGCTTCGACCCGGAGCTCGCGGGCTGGAACGGCATCGGCTTCGTGGTGCAGGGCTACCAGAAGCGCTGCCCGTTCGTGATCGACTACCTGATCGATCTCGCGCGCCGCAGCCGGCACCGCCTGATGATCCGTCTCGTGAAGGGCGCCTACTGGGACAGCGAAATCAAGCGCGCCCAGCTCGACGGTCTCGAGGGCTACCCCGTCTACACGCGCAAGATTTATACGGACGTGTCGTACCTCGCGTGCGCGAAGAAGCTGCTTGGCGCACCCGACGCCGTGTACCCGCAGTTCGCGACGCACAACGCCCACACGCTGTCGGCGATCTACAACCTGGCCGGTCAGAACTACTACCCCGGTCAATACGAATTCCAGTGCCTGCACGGCATGGGCGAGCCGCTCTACGAAGAAGTGACCGGCCGCGAGAAGCTCAATCGGCCGTGCCGCGTCTATGCACCGGTCGGCACGCACGAAACGCTGCTCGCCTACCTCGTGCGACGCCTGCTCGAAAACGGCGCGAACACCTCGTTCGTCAATCGCATCGCCGATGAGAACGTCGATCTCGACGCGCTGGTCGCCGACCCCGTCGACGAAGCCTCGGCCGTCGTGCCGGTCGGCGCGCCGCATCCGAAGATTCCGCTGCCTCGCGAGCTGTATGGACGCGAGCGCGCCAACTCGATGGGCCTCGACCTGTCGAACGAACATCGGCTCGCATCGCTGTCGTCGGCGCTGCTCGCAAGCGGTCACCAGAACTGGCACGCCGCGCCGATGCTCGTCGACGCCGAGACGGTGACGGGCAAGCCGCGCGATGTGCGCAACCCGTCGGACCTGCGCGATATCGTCGGCACGACGATCGATGCGACCGAAGCACAGATCGCCACGGCGATGTCCAATGCCGTCAGCGCCGCGCCGATCTGGGCCGCGACGCCCGTCGAGGCGCGAGCCGATTGTCTCGACCGCGCCGCCGACCTGCTCGAGGCCAGCATGCCCTCGCTGATGGGCCTGATCGTGCGCGAAGCGGGCAAATCGCTGCCGAACGCCATTTCGGAAATCCGCGAAGCGGTCGATTTCCTGCGCTACTACGCGGCACAGATCCGCGGCGAGTTCTCGAACGACACGCATCGGCCGCTGGGTCCGATCGTGTGTATCAGTCCATGGAATTTCCCGCTGGCGATCTTTATGGGTCAGGTGTCGGCCGCACTCGCAGCGGGCAACCCCGTGATCGCCAAGCCTGCCGAGCAGACGCCGCTGATCGCGGCGCAGGCCGTGCGCATTCTGCGCGAAGCCGGCGTGCCGCACGGTGCGGTGCAACTGATGCCCGGTGATGGCGGCACGGTCGGCGCGGCACTGGTGGCCGACGCGCGCACTCGCGGCGTCATGTTCACGGGCTCGACCGATGTCGCGCGCCTGATCGCGAAGTCTCTCGCGGATCGCCTCGACCCGGACGGCAAGCCGATCCCGTTGATCGCCGAAACCGGCGGCCAGAACGCGATGATCGTCGATTCGTCCGCGCTGGCGGAGCAGGTCGTATTCGACGTGCTGCAATCGGCATTCGATTCCGCAGGTCAGCGTTGTTCGGCGCTGCGCGTGTTGTGCCTGCAGGAAGACGTGGCCGATCGCGTGCTGACCATGCTCAAGGGTGCGATGAACGAGCTGTCGATCGGCAACCCCGATCGCCTGTCGGTCGACGTCGGTCCGGTCATCGATGCGGAAGCCAAGGGCAATATCGACAGCCATATCGAAGGCATGCGTGCGAAGGGGCACGCCGTGCATCAGCTGCCGGCCAGCGACGCCGCGCGACTCGGAACCTTCGTGCCGCCGACACTGATCGAAATCGAATCGCTCGCCGAACTCGAGCGCGAAGTGTTCGGGCCGGTGCTGCACGTGCTGCGCTTCCAGCGCAGCCGGATCAACAAGCTGCTCGACGGGATCAAGGCGACGGGCTACGGCCTCACGCTTGGCATCCACACGCGGATCGACGAAACGATCGCGAATGTCATCGACCAGGCGCACGTCGGCAATATCTATGTGAACCGCAACGTGATCGGCGCGGTCGTGGGTGTGCAGCCGTTCGGCGGCGAAGGTCTGTCGGGCACGGGTCCGAAGGCCGGCGGCCCGCTCTATCTGCCGCGCTTGTTGTCGACGCGTCCGGCAGGCCTGCCGAATTCGCTGTCGAAGGCGCTGAGTGTCGAAGTGCAACCGCCGTCGTCACAGTCGACGCAGGCCAATGCGGGGTCGTCGCAAGGCGCGCCGAGTCCGTCGGCACAGGCCGGTGCAGCGCTGCGCAGCTATCGCGACTGGCTCGACGGTCAGCACGATGCGCTCAACGTCGCACGCTGCGACCGGTACCTGGCCCGGCCGCTGGCCGGGGCGACCGCGACGCTGCCGGGGCCGACGGGCGAACGCAACACCTATTCACTGCGTCCGCGCGGCACCGTGCTGTGCGTGCCGTCGACCTTGGGCGGTGCACGCGCGCAGCTCGTATCGGCGCTCGCCACCGGCAATCGCGCGCTGTTCACGCCGGGTATCGGCGGCCAACTGGCTGCGAGTTTGCCTGTTTCGCTCAAAGACTTTGTGCAAGTGCAGAAAGATGAGCAAAACGCCGTTTATGACGCTGTATTGTTCGAGGGCGACAGCGACGAGCTCCACGCATTGATCCGCCGGGTGGCCGCACGGCCGGGCCCGATCGTGACGGTGCAGGGTGTGGCGTCGGGTTCGCTCGAAAATGGTCAGGACGATTACGCGGTCGAACGCCTGCTCAGCGAGCGGTCGGTCAGCGTGAACACCGCCGCTGCAGGCGGCAACGCAAGCTTGATGACAATCGGTTGAACCGGGCTGATCCGGAATCGGGCGATTGTTTCAACATAGGGATGGCGCGTTCGCTGTGGTCATCCCCGTCTTTAATAAACAGGCATCAGGAAGGAGTAGCGAATGAAACTGACGATGAAACATTGCGCCGTTGCCGCGCTGGCCTATGTGGCCGTCGTAACGGGCGCGAACGCGCAAGCCGTCGAAGACGTAAAGGTGGGCTTTGCGGCGCCGCTGACGGGTGCGCAGGCGCACTACGGGCAGGACTTTCTGAACGGCGTCACGCTGGCGGTCGAAGACTTCAATTCGACCAAGCCCGTGATCGACGGCAAGCAAGTGCGCATCGTGCTCGACACGGCGGACGACCAGGCTGACCCGCGCGTGGGCACGACCGTCGCGCAGAAGCTCGTCGACGATGGCATCAAGGGCATGGTCGGCCACTTCAACTCGGGCACGACGATTCCTGCATCGCGCATCTACGCCGCTGCAGGCATTCCGCAGGTCGCGATGGCGACGGCACCTGAGTACACGCAGCAAGGCTACAAGACGACGTTCCGCATGATGACGTCCGACACGCAGCAAGGTTCGGTTGTCGGCACGTACGCGGTGAAGAGCCTCGGCTTCAAGAAGATCGCGATCATCGACGACCGCACGGCCTACGGCCAGGGTCTCGCCGACCAGTTCGAAAAGGCCGCGAAGGCGGCTGGCGCAACGATCGTCGATCGTGAATACACGAACGACAAGGCCGTCGACTTCAAGGCCGTGCTGACGAAGATCAAGGCGAAGGCACCGGACGGCGTGTTCTACGGCGGCGCCGACGCGCAAGCCGCGCCGATGGTCAAGCAGATGAAGGAACTGAACATCAAGTCGACGCTGATGGGCGGCGAGATGGTCAAGTCGGATACGTTCCTGAAGGTGGCCGGTGCATCGGCGGATGGTGTGGTGGCATCGCTGGCAGGCCTGCCGATGGAAAACATGCCGGGCGGCCAGAAGTACCTCGACGAGTACCGCAAGAAGTTCGGCAAGGATCCGGAAACGTACTCGCCGTACGGCTATGACGGCGCGATGGCCATGTTCCTGGCCATGAAGGCGGCGAACTCGACGGATCCGGCCAAGTACCTGCCGTTCTTTGCGAAGACGGATATGCCGGCCGTGACGTCGTCGGACCTCGGCTACGACGCCAAGGGCGACCTCAAGAACGGTGGCATCACCGTGTACAAGGTCGTCGACGGCAAGTGGACGACGCTGCAGACGGTGGGCGGCAAGTAAGCTTCGGGCTGCGCAATACAAAAAGCCGGTCATCCCCAGGATGACCGGCTTTTTTATCGCCGCTGAATTCGCTTAGTGAGCCAGCGTCGCTGGCGGCCACACAATGAATTCCTGCAGATTGTTAGGCCGGTTTCCGATGTTCTGGTAAACCGAATCCGCGATCAGCGTGATGAAGTTCACGAAGTTCTCATCGGTAAAGCGTTCGCGGAAAATTTCCGCAGCGGCCACGCCCACTTCGAGCGTTTGCATCGGATTGGCCAGCGCACGATCGACACGCTCGGCGATGCTGTCAGGGTTGAAGCGGAAGGTCATATGACCGACCTGCTCGGGCAGCAGGCTGTCGAGGAACGCATGTTCGTTCGTCAGGCAGTACGTGTAGGCGCCGAACGCACGCGTCACGCGATCGTGGATCGCATGCGTCGTATTCGGCGACATATCGATCAGGCCAAGCGCATCACGCGTAGCCTGGTTCGACGCACGATAGTCCGAACCCGAGATAAACGTGCAGCGCTTGCCGCTGAAATCGAGGTAGTCCCAGTTTTCGCCGTGAACGACAACCGGAAAATCCATCAACGTGCGCGCGATCATCGTGCTCTTGATGCGCCGCGCATAGTCGTCGAGGTTCGCATTCATCAGCAACCTGAGCTTGGGTATCGCCTGCACTTCGATACCGGCCGCCGCATAGTATTCAGTGATCGCGTCGTCGATTTGAGTGCCGTGGCATTGATCGATCGCGTCGGTGCTTGTCAACAGTTCGGAAAGATCCATCAACGCGTTCGAGACACCGGGCGCGAGCGTGGCGCGCCAGTTCCGCCGGAGCGCTTCCGGATCATTGCCGTTCTTGAGGAACAGGAGCTTGCCTTCGCGCTTCTTGGCGAAATCGAGCGACTCGAACGGCACCGTGAACAACGGTGCGAGCGGCATCACGCTCAACACGGTCTTGTCGGCGAACGGCAGGCGTTTGCGCAGCAACAAGTGGTCAGGGAATCCGTAGACCAGCGCGTTCGCCGGCGAGTCGGCGACGTGCCGGTCGAAGAAATAGGCCGGCGAGTCGCCGAGCATCGACAGGTGCGGAATGCGAAGCATGGCCCAGGCCGGTGCTTTCGTACCGTCGTCGCGCGTGAGCTTGAGGTCCGAAAGCAGGCCTGCCATACCGAGCACGAACGCGATATTGCCGCTCGTGAGCAGCGACGTCAGGCGCGTCGAATCGTCGGGGACATTCAGGTTGAACAGTTGCGCGTCGTATCCGGACGCGCGGAACATCAGCACAAAGGCCTCGGCCAGCGCGTCAAGGGAGTTGCCTCGCGAGCCCGCCGACACTACAGGAACGATTTTCATGACGTAAGGTGATCTGGGGGGCGGCATGCCTGCCGCGCTTAAAAGCGGCTTTGATACGAGTGGAATTCTAGGGATCGCGGTGTCAAGCGAACGTCCGAACACCGGGCATATATGGCCGCATTTTAGCGCGTGCCCGATCGTTCTCAGGCCCCACAATTCAGGCTACCGGAAGTAGCGTGCGGTTCATGGTCGGCAGCTTTCGCCGCGGGGCACGGCTTCGAATGCTTCTAACAGGGATGCGGGCCCCACGAGACGGGGGCGCCAGGAAAAAGCGAACGCTTAGGGATTGTTATGAATGTTTTGAGAGAAGCCGAGTATCGGAGTGTGCTGGCGCAGTTGAGAGATCCTCAACAGCGTTCCTGGATCCTGCTGAATCCGACGTCGATCGGAGACACGGCACTCGTGTGCGCCTTTGCGCGCGCGTTCACGCGTCAGCATGGTCATGGGATCACGATGGTCGTGCCGCCCGATCACATGGCGGTGACGAAGATGTATCCGAATCGTTTCCTGCGCGTGCTGACGGCCGACCGGAACATTCAGACGCACATCATCAACAACTACCTGGATATGGACCGGTTCGAGATCGATGTTCCGATCTGCGCGCACCCCTACGATCACGGCGACGGTCGGTCCGACAACCTGATGTACCTGTTCAAGTATCCGGGGCGCGGCGGTCTGTCGCTCACAGACGTCTTTCGTCACATGCTCCGGTTGCCCTGGGATGCGGCGATCGATCGGCCGCAGATTCCTGCGGAATGGGATGTCGAGGCCGAGCAAATCGCGCAGCAGCTCGGGATGGTCAAGGGGAAATCGGTCATCATCTTCCCGTCGAACAGCTCGCAGCACCCGCAGTTCCCGGATGTCTTCTGGTCCACGATGGCAGCGCGTCTCAGGGAGCGCGGCTACATGGTCTTCACGAACATGAAGGGCGGCAACTTCCATCCGAAGACCATGCCGATCGCCGGCACGACCCCGATCAACGTCGATATGCACCAGGCGCTTTCTCTCGTGCGTTATGCAGGCAGGACGATTTCCGGCGCGCACGGCATGCAGTTCCTCCAGCTCATGGGTGGCCAGTATGCGCAGATGACGGTGACGATGCCAATTGCGAAGGCATTTACCGATCTGCAATTGAACGGACGTCAATACCACTCCACGGCATTCATGGCGCAGTACATGTATCCCGAACTGCTGGTCAATACGCCGTTTGCCGAGTTCAACGTGCCCTTCGACGGCACCGAGGAAGAACTCAAGCGCATCGCCATTGCCATCGCGGACGAGTCGTTCAATGATCCGAGCCGCGTCAACCGGGTCGAGCGCGACGGATCGTCGTTTCTCGACGCCCACCGCGACTGGCTGCAAACGCTGGTCGGACCGATTTCCGCGAGCCTCTCATGAACACGAAGGCCACCGGCACAGGCACTGTTTCTTACGCGCTATGCGGCGAGGACCTGATCATCGCGTCGTTGCTCAGGCAGGTTGAATCGGGCACGTATATCGATGTCGGCGCGAATCATCCTTCGCACGTCAGCAATACGTTGCGCTTGTATGAAGCAGGGTGGAGCGGGCTCGCGGTCGACGGCAACGGCGCGTTTGCGCCGTTGTGGGCACAGCAGCGCCCGCGTGACATGTTTGTCCAGGCGCTCGTGTCGGACGCAGAAAGGGATGTCGAATTTGCGATCTTTCCTGACGACACGATGAGCTCGATGAATCCGGAAACGGCGAGCCGTTATGCCTCGCGATTCCGCGACGACGAAATCCAGACGCAGCGGGCTCGAACCACGTTGGTCAGCACGCTCAGGCAGACCCATCTCGCGGACCGCGAAATCCATTTGTTGTGCGTCGATGTCGAAGGTGAAGATCTCAACGTCTTGCGCGGCGCGGACCTTGCGCACATGCAACCCGGTGTGATCGTCGTCGAGACCAAGGGGTGTTCGCTCCATCACGCGATGGAGCATGAGATCGTGGCGTACCTGACAGGGCTCGGTTATCGGCTCGTCGCAAAGTCGCTGCTCGACGCGTTCTTCGTGTGGCCCGACAAGCCGTATCTGAACTGGATTCCGAAGTCGCTGCTTTAAGGTGCAGGCGCTGCGCGGCCTTGCGCAGCGAGCCCCTATGCCGCCGGGCCTTGTTTGCGACAAGGCTGTTCACCCGGCGGATTCTCCCCGCCTAGCGAGCCCTGTCCGTCAGCTTCACGTGCTCTGCCTGCAAGGCATTGGCCAGCGCGTAGGTTCGCGGCGTGCCGATATCGATCAGCGTGTCGTGTGTTTCGAACGACTGAATCCGCCCCATCAGCGTCGGAATGACTTCGGTGCTGAAGTCCGTCGCACGACCTTCCGTACCGAGCCGTTCGATCAGTTCCGCCGACAGCAGATACACCGCGCCGTTGGCGAGATTGCCGCTCGGGTTCGCCTGCTTCTCTTCGAATCGCGTGACGACATTGTGCTCGTCGAGCGACACAATGCCGCACGACGAAGGTGTGTCCGTGCGAAAGGTCATCATCGTCATCAGGCACTCACGCGGCCGATTGCGATGCGCGTCGATAAATGCGCCAAAGTCGCCGAGACAATAGTTGTCTGCGTGAATCAGAAGCCCGTCTTCGCCGTCAAAGAATCCTGCGTTCGCTCGCAAGGTCGCGGCCGTGCCGAGTAGTTCAGCTTCATGCGCCACAGTAACGCGGCCGGCATGGCGACTGCCGGAGAGGAACTGATCAACCTGGTTGGCGAGATAGTGCGTATTGACGAGGAACGGCCCGCATCCCGCGTCCGTCAATCTTTCGAGCCAGATATCGAGCAACGGGCGGCCGTGAATCGGCACAAGGCATTTCGGCATAGTATCCGTCAACGGGCGCAGACGCGTCCCGAAGCCTGCCGCGAGCAGTAGGGTCTTCAATGCGAAAACTCCTCGAGCAGGCGCAGCATTTCTTCGCTGCGGATCGGGGTATTGCCGACACGACCGACCTGAATCGCCGCGGCGAGCGACCCGAGATAGGCGGCCTCCCAGATGTTCCCGCCGCCGGCGAGTGTCAGGGCGCCGGCGATCAGCAGGCTGTCACCCGCGCCCGCGACATCGCGCGGCGCAGTATTGAGCGCACCGAGGCGGTCCGTGAGTTCATCGCCGGCGGGTACGTCCGCCGGGTGAATCAGCAATCCTTCTTCCCCGAGTTTGAGCAACACGTTGCGCGCCGTGGCACGCTGCCGGAGTTGCTCGGCTAGCACGACCAGCCCGTCCTGATGGTTGCGCGTCGCGATACGCGCTTCGTGCTCCGTCGGCGTCAGCAGATCCATTTCACGGAAGCGCGAGATATCGCCCACCTGCGACGACGACTGACTGTCGGCTGCGAGCATGACCCCGTGATCGCGAGCGAGCGTAACGATTCTGTCGACGAGCGGTTGTGGCAGGCACCCGTAGTTGAAGTCCGAAAAAACGAGCAGATCGATCTCGTCGATGACGGCCTCGAGGCGCGCAAACATTTCATTCTGGAGCGCGATCGAAATCGCGGTCTGCTGCAAGTAGCTCACACGCAGCAACGTTTTGCCTTTGCTCCGGAAGCGTTGCTTGCGCGTCGTCGGACGCACTTCGTCGATCAACAGGTCGGTTTCGACGCCCGCAGCCTGAAGTTGTTCGAGCGCGAACTCGCGTGCGTCATCCGCACCCGTGACGGAGACAAAGCGCACCGATGCACCCAGTCCTGCCGCATGAGCGGCGACGATTCCGGCGCCACCGATAAAGCGCGTCGAGTCGATCGGCGTGACGACGATCGTCGGGTCTTCCTGCGACATGCCGAGCGGCTGACACGTGATGTATTCGTCGACGATCAGATCGCCCACGATGCAAACCTTGCGACCGGCGAAGCTCCTGACAATATCCACTGCCCGCGACGACGGAATATCGTGGCGGTCGAGAAAGTCCTTCGGCAGGGAGATCGAGCGCGGATCCGACTCGTAGAATGCCTTTCGAATAAGGTCGACGGAGGAGAACATCGTCGCACCGGAACTGAACAACAGCTTGCCGCCGTACGTCTTGAGCACGGCGAGTTCAGGGTTGTTCCGCTGCTCGTGCTCCTTGCCCTTGACGATGACGTCGGGTCGCAGGCGCGCAATCAGATCGGTCAGCGGCTCGTCGAAGACGAAAGCTTCATCAACCCAGATGTTGCTTTGCACGCCTTCAAGACGAAGTTGCTCGGGCATGTGCGCGGCGTCGCCTGCGAGCCGGTCGCTTTCGACGCCGACGATCAGGCGGTCGCCGCACTCTTTTGCAAAGCGCAGAAGGCGCACGTGTCCCGGATGGAGCACATTGAAGTGCCCCGAGACAAAGACGATTTTCGGTTTGGCGATATCGGGACTCATTGCGGCACCATCACACGCTTAAGGACAAAAGTAATTTCGATGCTGACGCGGCTCGTTGAGCCTGCATTGACCGCGCCGCCGTGCAGCAGGTTTTCGTTGAAGAGAATAGCCTGACCCGGTTCGACGGGCAGCAGAACCCGTGCGTCGTCGTCGAGCGCTTCGTCGAGCGCGGGGCGAGGGAATCCGTCCGACCCTGGCGTGTATTTGACCGTCCAGTCCTTGCGATGCGAACCCGGCACGACATACAGCCCGTTGCGTCCCGGTTCGGTAAAGATCGGCAGCCACATTTTGATCGTCGTCTCGTCGTCGCTGAACAGCGGCGCGCCGTCACCGAGGATGTCGTGGAACCAGCGATCGGTATGCATTCCGCCCACATCGGTCTTGACGCCGGGACGCACGAGTCGCCAATAGACCTCGGGGTAGCCCGCGACCGACTCCGAAAAGAACGTGACGTCTGAGATGCGGCAATCAGCGCCGAAATGCGATCTCAGGCGGCGCACGAACTTGAAGTCCGAGAGCGTCGCCACGGCCTCGCGCGACAACACGCGTGCTTCCTTGGGCCAAAGGTCGGAATGCGAGACGAGATGCGAGAGTGCGTGATATTGCTCGAGGCCGGCTTCGCGAAACTGGGCCGCATGTTCAGGGTGGGCCGCTTCGATGCGCGTGATCCATTGTGCGGAAATCGCGTCGCGGAAGAACGTGAGTTCATCGGCATCGATGCGGAATGCCGTGCTGTATCCGGCGGGTCCGTAGATCTCTTCGAGGATGTTCGCGGTTGAGTGTTCAGCGTTCATGGTGGAATTCCATAGCGACGGCCAATATGAGGGCGACGCCTTTCACGGCGATACGACTGCGTCGAATGCGGCCTCGGGCGAGGGTGCCTCAATGCCCAGCGACGCAAGACCTGATGCGTCGAGAGCGGCATAACGCGGTGAGCACACGTGGGGCGAAAAGACGCCCTTCGACGGTTCAACGAGTCTCGGGTCGGCATCGATACGCTTCGCGATAGCCCGCGCCGCATGTGCATAACTCATGTCGCGTGCCGCATTGGCGTGCACGATACCCGGGCGTCGCACCGCGGCAACTCGCACGAGCGCGTCGACCGCAAAGCCAAGCGAGATCGGCGCCATCAGGAGATTGTCGAAGGGACGGATTTCGCGCTGCGCGCGGAGTGCCTCGATCCAGCCGTCGAACAGCGCCATCCGCGGCGCGATGACCTTTCCGAGACGCACGACGGCGACGTTCTCGCCAAGCGCAAGAAGGCGCTGCTCGGCCTCGGCCTTCTGTGCACCGTAGGCCGAACGTGGCGAATACGCCGTTTCAGGCTTCGCAAGAGGCGTCTCACCGTCGAACACGAGATTCGTCGAGAGAAACACCACGAACGTGCCTTGCGAGACGAGACGCCGGGCCAGCGCGACAGTGTGCGTGACGTTGATGCGGTGAGTCAGTTCCGGCTCCGCGCCGCAACGGTCCTGCGAGGTCACAGCCGCGCAAAGGAACGCGACGTCGAAACGTCCGTCGGGAAGCGTCCATTCGGAAGGCGGCTCCGCGAGATCGAGCAACGTCGTTCGCGATGCGACGCGATCCGCACGCCGCGTCGTGCCCCAGACTTCGTTGCCCGGCGCCGCGAGCGACGCAACCAGTGCACGCGCAATGCTGCCGTCGGCGCCCGTGACGAGCACCCGACCCAGCGCGACACCGCCTGCGTTCGAATTCATTGCGAGGCTCCGTCCTTTTTGCCGCAGCACAACGCGATCAGGTAGTGCGCCATCGGATAAAAGCCCGTGTGCACCGTCTCGTCGTTCATCGAGAACACGAACACGTTGTGGAAGTAGCGGTCGAGCGTCGCCTTGAAGTCCTTGCCCGATTTGCAGTTCACATGGCCGGCCTTGCTTTGCGGCGATGCATGAGCCTGCGATTCCAGCGACGGCATGCCGACGATCATCGCACCGTTCGCATCGAGCGAACGCAGTGCGTTCGCGAGGAACGTGTCCTCGTTTTCGGGGGCGATATGTTCGAGCACGTCCAGGCTGTAGATCGCGTCGTAGGTACCAGGAACGGGGCCGTCGAGCATGTCGTGCACGAAGGCCGTCATCGGCCACGACGGGTTCATGCGCGCATGCACGTCGTCGATAAAGACCGGGTCGAAATCGACCGCGGTGACTTCCGCGACGGCCTGCTGCACGAGTCGTGTGCCGAACGCATCGGCGCAACCGATCTCGAGCACTTTGCGTCGCCCACCGAGCATCTTGGCGACGAACTTATAGCGCGCGAGCGTGAACAGCGTGCGCTTCGGGTCCTGATTCCACGACTCGTTCGTCATGAGGCCCAGTTGACTGACCCCGTGCTTCTCGATGACGTCGAAAATCAGGCCGTACTGGGGTTCCTTGGTTTGAGGTGCGGTGCTCATCATCGAAACTCATTGTGGAGGAAGGACAAAGCGGGACGCCGTGCCTTCGAAACGTCGCGCAATGGCCGTTGCAATGTCCGCTCGAAGCGGCATGAAGATCGGCGCACTGTCGGGTGCCTTCGTGGGCGCAAAAATCGGCCGGTCCATATGTGTACGGCCGATCCGGTTGCGGTCTTCGTCGACGAAGAACGACGCGCGGTCGTCGAGCGACGCCGCGAGCCAGGTCGCCGAGATGCTCGTGCCGAAGATCCCGCACGCGCCCGAGGTGGCTTCGGCCTGACCCAGCAGCGACTGAAGCCAGCTGATATGAGACTGTGCGGCGCTTCGCGCCTCGCCGGGTGACGCCGAGGCAACGGCGACGTCGTCGTGTTTTGCCGTCGTGTCGGCTGAGCGGCGCGCGATCAAGGACAATTCCTTGGGTACATAACCGCTATGAATTTCGAGCGGTGCGAACCCTGCGTCTTCGACGACGCGCTCGAGGACGTCGACGGTAAAGTGCGTCGTATGGTCCGCGATCAGGATGTCGAACGGCGAGGTCTTGAGATCCGGAACTTCGACGAGCAGGATGCCGCCCGGCTTGAGACGCTTCGCAAGCAGCTCGAGATATTGCGCGGGCTGCGGAATGTGTTCGAGTGCGTGGATCAGCACGATCAGATCGAAGCGGGCCTCGACCTGGTCGATCGACCCGACATACAACTGCGTGACACCCGGAATGGCTTCAATGACTGCGCGATTGCGCTCGCCGAGTTCGAGGCCGGCCATCTGCCAACCCGGATTCCGCTCCGAGAACGCACGCAAGAAGGCGCCGTTGCCGCAACCGATGTCGAGCATCGTTCCCTGTTCGGGCAAATGACCCGTTTCAAGGAGCCACTGCACGATCCGGTTCGAGCGCGCGGTGTTCGCCCCACTGTCCGCGTCGAACGCGGACTGCTCCGCCCCGCCACCCTGACTGTAGATCGCGTACTCGGCGTAGATCGAATTGGCTTCGTCCAGCCATGCAGGCGTCACGGGCTTTTGCACGGCGCCGCAGCGCTCACACGAGGCGAGCGTGCCGCCCGCGCGCCAGGGCCGGCAATCGGAAGTGACCTGCACAAGCGTGCCGAAGCCCGGCAGGGCGCTCAGGCGGCCGCCGCAGATGTGACATGCGCAGTTAAGGGTGGTTTCCATGTGCCGGCTCCTGTCTTACGCCATGCGGACCAGACACCGCCCGCGCACTTTTCCGCTGCGCATCGCGGCAATCGCCTCGTTGATTTCATCGAGGCTGAAGTAGTCGGTGATGAGTTCGCGCAGCGCAATGCGCCCGGCGCGGTACATGTTGTGATAACGCGGAATGTCGACGTTCGGAATCGCCTCGCCGCCATGCGAGCCGCTGAGCGTCTTGCCGAAGTGCAACGGCAACGAAAACAGATTCACTGTGTTGCCCTTGCGAGGCACGCCGACCAGCGTGACGGTGCCTTGCGGCTTGGTCATCGCATAACCGAGTTCGATGACCGCCGGCACGCCCGTGTTGTCGATAAAGACGTCGGCGCCGCCGTTTGATCCGGTCTGGTCCAGTACGCGCTGGATATCCGCACGCACGTCGTCGAGGCTGCGGCCATTGGCGTTGATCACGTGCGTTGCGCCCATGCGCTTCGCGAGTTCGAGCTTGCCGTCGTGCAGGTCGATCGCGATGACCGGATAGGCGGACACGAGTGCGGCGGCCTGAACGATATTGAGCCCGACACCGCCCGAACCGTAGACGACGACCGATTGCCCGATGCGGACATCGGCGTTGTTCTCGACGATGCCGAAGCCGGTCGTCACTGCACAGCCGAACAGGGCTGCGACTTCGAGATCGCTGTCGGCCGGGATTGCAGTCACGCGATTCTCGGAGACGATCGCGTACTCATTGAACGTCGTGATCCAGCCCGCGTTCACTTTGCGGCCGTCCCATGTGTAGTGCGGCGTCTCGGCTTCGATACCGAGACCCTTGCGCCAGTGCAGCACGACCTTGTCGCCGACCTTGACGTGACGCACGCCGGCGCCGACGTCGAGCACGGTGCCCGAAGCCTCATGGCCGAGCAGGTGCGGCAGGAACTTGTCTTCGCCCTTTGCGCCGTCGATCTCGCCGAGCTGCGAGCCGCAAATGCCGCTGAAGTGCACCTTGACAAGTACCTGTCCGGCGGCCAGGGTCTCGGGCATCGACAGTTCGACGACCTGGAGCGGCGCGCGCAGCTCGGTGAGCACTGCGGCCTTCATGGTTTTCGGAAGCGTCGTCATGGCGTTACTCGAAGTAGATGAAGGAATGGTCGCCGGTGTATCCGGTGTTGCGGAACCACCATTCCCACTCTTCGGGCGTGTTGAACGCTTCGCACGTCACTTGCCAGTACAGCAGATTGGCCTTCTCCGTTTCGTTGCGATACGACTCGACGCAGACGTACTTGTTCTGCTTCGAGACGCGCTCGATTTCACGCAGCGCCTTGTCGAGGTCGTAGCAATGCAGGTTGTGCAGCGTGTTGATCGAGAACACGAAGTCGAAATGGTCGTCCGGGAACGGCAGGTTCGTTGCATTGCCGACCTGCAGACGATCCTTGACTTCTTCCTTGGCGTTTTCGATCGCGTATTCGGAGACGTCGAGCCCGTAGACTTCAACGCCCGGCACGACCTTGGTGAAGTCATACAGCAGGAAGGCCTTGCCGCAACCCACGTCGAGAATCTTGTCGCCGGGTTTGATGCCGTACTGCTCGGCCATCGCGCGTGCGACCTTTTCCCAGCGGCCTTCCATATAACGGTAGCCGCCGTAGCAGATCTTGCGATCGCCGTCCCAGTAGTCGTAGCCCCACTTCTTGGCCAGTTCAGCGGCCTTGGGCTTCGGGAAATCCGGATCGTTGACGCGCGCGAGATAGTCGCGTTGCGTGCTCTTGTGAATCGCAGAAAGAAGATCGACGTATGCCATGTTTATTCCTGGGTAGATCCGATGTGCCGGGCAAAGTAGCGTCGCGCCTTGTCGAGTTGCACGGCGAGCAGGTCTTCCGATGAGACGCCTGCGTGCAAGCGGCGCGCACGATGCTCGGCGCGAAATTCGTTAAGCAGGATGCAGCACCATTTGAGGCGGTGCACCGGCAGCAGCAGCGATACGCGTTCGACGAAAGTGGTGCGCGGCGCGAGGTGCTGCGCGATCACGTCGACGAACTGCATGCCCTGTGCATGGCCGACGGGCAGCTCGGGCTGGCAGATGAAGTCGCACGCGAGCTTGGCGGGATCGTCCCAGCCCGCGTATTCGAAATCGACGAACGACAGCGTGCCGTGGTCGTCGAGTGCGTTGTGAAATCCGAAGTCCGACGGCGACAGGATCGGCGTCACACGATCGGCCGCGGACGGGTGTGCGATCAGCGTGGCTTCGATGGCTTGCCACGCGGGAGCGAGGGTACGCTCGACAAAATGGCGGGCGTCGCGCTCGACATCCGACGCGGGCTCGATCTGGCCGAGCTGCGCGATGCGTGCACGGACCAGTGCAAGATGATCGCCCCATGACGCACAGGCATCGGCTGCCATCGGCAACGCGCCGGCCTGCGGCGACGCGGTGTGCGCGTTGATGTCACAGATGAACGCTGCCGCCTGAGACACGGCATCGTCCGTGATCGCGGCGATGCGAGTCCCCGTGAGCTTCGTATAAACGGCAAGATGGGCTTCGCGATCAAGACCGACCGGCCGCGCGACACTCGCCACACCCTGCGCATTCAGATAGCCAAGAAAGGCGTATTCGGTGCCGAGCCGGTCCCGCGACTGCGGGCCACCTGCGTGGTAGCGCTTGAGGATCCACTCGCCACGTGCGTTCCCAATGCGCTCGACGCGGCTGTTGCGCCCGTGACCGATGGTCTCGGCGTGCCAGGGCGCTTCGATGCCCAGCGATTCGAGCAACGCCGCGCGGGCATCGGACGGCGTGTCGATCATCCCGCTCACGCTCATGACAGACTCGTAGGGGATAACAGCGCGTCGCGATGCGTCACGCCGAGGAGGCCCGGCAGCTGGTCCCACGACTGCATGACGACCCAGTCAGCCGGGACTTCCTGCGCACCGTTCGGCGCGAACAGGATCCGCGTCATGTGAGCGGGCAGCATTTCGAGGATCTCGGGCAGGTCGTCGACGTAGTGCGTGCAGCCGAGCGCGTCGATGCGCGCGGCTTTGTCCTGCTTGGTCAGTTCGAAGAACACCTGGTCTTCGCGCCAGCCGAGCCCGTCTTCGCGATGAAAGCCCTGCTGGGTCAGCCAGGAGCGCGCGGCGGCATGCAGGTCGCATGGCTCGCCGAGATAGGGCGTGCGCGTCTTGTGGCTCACGATGCGCATCGGCACGCCGCTCATGCGCAACTGCGCCAGCGTGTCGACCATGCCGTCATAGGGTTCGGCTTCAAGAATGCGTGAGCCGTAGACAATGCCTTGCAACAAAGTCCAGTCGTCTTCGCGGCCGATCGCGCGCAGATGATTGCGCACGGCGACTTTCTCGATCGCGACATCCGCGGGGATCCATTCGCGTTCGAGAGCGATCTGATGGAACAGCCGATCGTAGCTGATCAGCGTGTTGTCGAAGTCGAGACCGAGCAGCATGGTTCAGTTCAGCCGGCCGAGCACGCGAGCCACGATCGCGTCGGTTGTCAGTCCGATTTCGGTGCGCGCCTGAGTCTGGCCGCCGCACGCGCTCAGGAAACGGTCCGGACCAGCAACGCAGATCAGCTTGCGCAGGTCCACGCCGCGCACGTTGCCCCACTCGAGCACGGCGCTGCCGGCGCCGCCGGCAAGCGCATGCTCTTCGAGCACGACCACGAGCTTCTTGTCGCTGAAGGCGGCGTCGAGCAGCGTTTCGTCGAGCGGCTTGACGGTGTGCATGCTGACGACCTGTGCCGAGCAACCCTGTGCTTCGAGCGCTTCGGCCGTCTGCATCGCGATCGAGAGCATGTTGCCCACGCTGAGGATTGCGACGTCCGAGCCGTCGCGCATCGGGATGCCTTTGCCGATCGTGAACGACGGCGCCGCTTCATGGACCTTCGGCTCGCCCTTCTTGCCAAGGCGGATATACGTCGGACGGCCCACGCGCAGTGCGTCGGCTACGGCAAGCTTGACCTCGGTCTGGTCGGCCGGGCAAACCACGTGCATGTTCGGCAGCGTGCGCAGAATCGCGATGTCTTCCATCGAATGGTGCGTCGCGCCGAGACCGGCATACGACAGGCCCGAACCCGTGCCGACGATGATGACGGGCAGGTTCGGATAGCAGACGTCGAGACGGATCTGTTCGAGGCAGCGCACCGTGTTGAACGGCGTGATCGTGTAGGTGATCGGACGCAGGCCCGACGCGGCCAGACCTGCCGCAACGCCCGTCATGTTCGCTTCGGCAACACCGCAGTTATAGAAACGCGAGGGGTGACGGTCCTTGAAGCTGTCGAACAGGCGGTTGCCGATATCGCCGGCGAGCATTACCAGCTCGGGGTGCGTTTCGCCGAGTTCGGTGACGGCGGCTGCAAATGCGTTTCTCATGCTTACACTCCGAGTTCGATGCGCGCACGCTCGACTTCTTCGTCGGTCGGAATGCGGTAGTGCCAGTTGTTGTCGTCTTCCATGAACGACACGCCACGTCCCTTCACGGTGTGCGCCACGACCATCGTGGGCTGCGTGCCCGCGGGCGACATCTGCGACACGGCGTTGAGGATCTGTCCGTGGTCGTGACCGTCGATTTCCTGCACGTTCCAGCCGAAGCTGCGGAACTTGTCGACGAGCGGATCGAGCGCGAGTACTTCACGGCTGCGGCCCGTGGCCTGCCACTTGTTGAAGTCGACAAACGCGCACAGGTTGCCGAGCTTGTTCGCGGCGGCGAACAGGCACGCTTCCCAGACCGAGCCTTCATTGCACTCGCCGTCGCTCATCAGCACGAAGGTCCGGTAGTCGCGCTGCTGGATCCGTGCGGCGAGCGCCATGCCACAACCGACCGGCAGACCGTGACCGAGGCTGCCGGTCGCAGCTTCGACGCCCGGGACTTTCGGCGACGGATGCTCTTCGAGCATCGAGCCGGCCTTGCCGTAAAGGTCGAGATCGGCCGGCGGGAAAAAGCCCTTGTGGGCCAGCGCAACGTAGAGTGCGGATGCGGCGTGTCCCTTGCTCAGGATGAAACGGTCGCGGTCCGCCCATTTCGGCTGTGCGGGGTCGACATTGAGTACCGAGTCATAGAGCACGGTCAGGATGTCGAGACACGACAGCGCGGACGCGAGGTGCGCGGCTTTCGCCGCGCGGGACATCGCGATGACGCGTGCACGGAACTGCGCCGCGAGCTGGATCGAATCGTGGGGACGGGGGCCGTTCATGTCGGTTCCTACGCGGCGAGACTCAGGTGCTTCATCCAGCGCACGGTGTAGCACTGGTCGGATTCGACAAGCGAGCCCGCTGCATGACGCGAGACGATTTCGTCGATGGCATCGGCCACAAAGTGCTTTTGCACAAAGCCCGTCGCGAGCAGCTTGTCGGAGTTCTGACGGTACGAGCGCGGGTCGTTCGATTCCGACACGACGAGCTCGGCGTCGACCTTCTCGCTGACGCGCTTCGCGATATCAAGGATCGAAATGTTTTCGAAGCCGGCGTTGTAGCAACCCGAAGCGATGCCCGGGTTGGCGAGGAAGTGGCGATATACGTCGACCATGTCCTGGATATGGATGTTCGGACGCGTCTGCGTGCCGCCGAACACCGTGATCCGGCCGTTCTTGACCGCTTGCCACGCAAACATGTTGACGCTGACGTCGAGGCGCATGCGCGGCGAATAGCCGCAAACCGTGGCCGGGCGGATGCAATGCACCTGCATCTGGTCGGCGTAGCTGAGCACTACGCGTTCGGCGACCATCTTGGTCTTGTTGTAGGCGGAGATCGGCACGAGCGACAGGTCTTCGGTCACTTGCGGCTCGTCCTTGACGCCATAGACGCTGCCCGAGCTTGCGAACAGGAAGTGGCGCACGCCCGCGCGCACTGCGCGATCGGCGAGCTGCTGCGTGGCGAGTACGTTGACTTCCCACGACAGCGTCGGGTTGAGTTCGACGCCCGGATCGTTCGCGATGTTCGCGAGGTGGATGATCGCTTCGACGCCTTCGAGCGGAATCGCGTCAACATCGCGCGTGTCCTGCTTGAGCACGGTGAGTTGCGGATGCGGCTTCAGGTGATTGCCGAACCACTGTGTGTCGACGACGGTCACAGTATGGCCATCTTCGAGCAGCTTGCCGGTCAGAACAGTGCCGATATAGCCGCAGCCGCCGGTGACGAGAATCTTCATGGAAATACCTTAGGGTTTGTGGATATAGTCGGCGGGCAGCGACTTGAGCGTGTCGAGATGGGTGTCGACCCATTCGAGCGTTTCGCGCAGGCCTTCGGCGAGCGCGATCCTGTCCTGCCAGCCGAGCTCCGAGCGCAACTTGCCGCTGTCGAGCAGATAGGCCTGGTCCTTGCCGAGGCGATCGCCGACGACTTCGGCGAGATCGTCGAAGCGCACATCCGTGAGTTCGCAGATGACTTCGACGAGTTCGCGGATCGAGACCGTCTGGTTCGTCGAGATGTGATACGTATCGCCCGGCGTGCCGGAGGTCGCGATGCGCCACGTGGCGTCGGCCACGTCGTCGATATGGATAAACGAGCGGATCGAATGACCGCCGCCATGCAACTGAAGCTTGCGGCCGAGGCGCGCGAACAGCAGCGTGCGCGGAATAATCCGGTAAAGCTGCTGACCGGGACCGTACACGTTGGCGGCGCGCGAAAAGACGACGGGGAACTGATACGCCTTGAAGAAGCTCATCAGGTGCAGGTCGCAGGCGGCGCGCGAAACGGCGTAGGGCGTGCTCGGCGCGAAGTCGAAGCGCTCCTTGATCCAGCCGTCGGTGCTGCCGTAGACCTCGGGCGTCGTCACGTGGACGTAGCGGCGGATAAACGGAATCTTGCGCAGCTGGTCGTGCAACTTGACCTGGCCGACGACGTTCGTCTGGTACCAGTGTTCGGGCGTTTCCCAGCTTTGCGCGACCATGCCCTGCGCAGCGAAGTTCACGACGTATTCGGGTTGAAACGCGTGAATCGTCGCGAGCAGGTCGTCGAGCTGATGATTGAAGTCGATCTGGACGAAGCGGAAACGCTCGCCCGCATCGAGTTCCTTGTACGGCAGGTACACAGGGTGGATCTCGTTCGAACGGCTCGCGCCGACGACGTGATGACCTTGTTTAAGCAGATACTTGACGAACTGCGCACCCGAAAACGAATTGCTTCCGATGACCAGGAAGCGCTGGCCTGCAAACTCCTGCGTCATTGCATGGCTCCGCTGACCACTTGCGGCGAGACAGGCTTCGCGGGGTTCGCGTAGAGCCACTGCATGCACATATGACCGATCACGAGCTGCAGATCTTCGGCGATCTGCATGTCGTCGATATCGAAGTGCAGCGGATACTGTGCGATCTCCTTGCAACGGCCGCCGTCGAACGCGACGATCGCAAACGTCTCCATGCCGATGCGGTTCGCGGTCTCGAGCGCCTTCACGACGTTCGGCGAATTGCCGCTGCCCGACAGCACGATCAGTATGTCGCCGGCCTTGGCCTTTGCACGCAATTGTTCGCTGTAGATCTGGTCGTAGCCGATGTCGTTGGCGAGACACGTGAGCACCGCGGGATTGGCGCTGAGCGCTTCGATGCTCATGCCGCCCGTGCGGTTGTTGATGCCGACGCCGTACAGCATGTCGTTGGCAAGGTGAATGGCATTGCCGGCGCTGCCGCCGTTGCCGCAAAGAAAGACCGACCGCCCTTCGACCCATGCTTCGCGCAGTGCCGTGGCGAGCACAGGCACTTGTTGCATGGCATCCATCGCGAGCGCGCCCGACAGCTTGGCTGCGTAGTTAAGAATGAGTTCCTGCATGCGATCACGCCTTTTCAAGGTAGATAGACCGGGTTCCTGGCGGATGTCGCACTGGCGGCGCCACACTCGCGAAGTCGATCGCGGGAAGAGGGGTTCGCCGTTGGAGCGGGTACCGCTGCAGCGCAGGACCGGTTGATTTGACGGGGTATCCCCGGACGGAACCGATCCGGCAATGCCGGAATGTGTGAAGACAGTCTACCGATCACCTCACGCAGCGAAGCCTAGAATACAGGGCGTATTTGCCTGTATTTCTAGCGTGGCAAGGGCCGTCGTTGCAGGGGATCGGGTCGCGCGGGCGCGAGCAGCGGCGCGGCAGGCGGTCGTACCTTATGCCGTCGTGCCGAAGCGGGAGAGGCGCTCGCGCACGCCGGCAATAACCGCCGGCCAGCCGCCGTCGCGCGGCAGGCGGATGAGTTGCGCCGAGCGATACCAGGGCGTGTCCTTACGTTCGAGTTCCCATCGCCAGTCGGGCAGCGTGGGCAGCAGGACCCAGACAGGCTTGCCGAGCGCGCCTGCGAGATGGGCGACGGAGGTGTCGACCGTCACGACGAGATCGAGCGCGGCAATTAGCGCGGCCGTGTCGGCAAAGTCACCGAGTTCCGTTCCAGGATATCGGATTGCGGGATGCGCGCTCAGCGTCTGTGCGTCCTGTTCGCGAACATCCTTTTGAATGACGTACAGATCGGCGACCTCTGAAAGCGAGGTGAAATACTCGGCCGGAATCGATCGGTGCCGGTCGTTGTTATGTGTCGCATTCCCCGAGAATGCGAGGCCGATGCGCGGGCCGCGTTCGCGGGCGGCGAGCCGTGTTTCCCATCGCCGGACGGTGACGGGATCGGCGGTGAGATAAGCCTGCGCTTCGGGGATCGAACTCGCGTCAGTTCCGAATGCAAAGGGCAGGCTCATGAGGGGTATTGCCGCATCGCACGGGCCAACATCCTCGCCCGTCGCGATCACTTCGATCTGCGGCAGGCTCGCGGCGATCAGCCGCTTGAGGGGCGCCTGGACTTCGAGCACGATGTGCGCGCCGCGCGCGGCAACGAGCATGGCATATCGACAGAACTGGATCGTGTCGCCGAGCCCTTGTTCGTGCCACAGGAGGATGCGCTTGCCGTGCAGATCGGTATCGCCGAGCCATCGCGGAAGGGTCGTGTGCCGGCGCGTGTCGAATCGCGCGCCCGTCTGCCAGCGCGCCTCGTAGTCGCGCCAGCCACTCGCGTACTGTGCACGCAAGAGGGCGAGATGGCTCGCGTTCCATTGGACCTCGGGCGAATCCGGCGCAAGCCTGCGCGCCTGCTCGTAGGCTGCCTGTGCTTCGTCGAGGCGCATCAGTGCCTGCAAGGTATTCGCGCGATTCAGCCACGCCCGGACATACGCAGGCTGCACGGCAAGGGCGCGATCGAAGCGGGCGAGTGCCTGCGCGTGGGCGCCTATGGCATGCAACACGTTGCCGCTATTGTTGAGTGCGACCGCATGGTCAGGCACGCGCGCAAGCAAAGCATCGAAATCGGCGAGTGCCGCGGAAGCGTCGCCGGCTTCGAATGCGGTCGTGCCGCGATTGAGTCGCAAATCGATGTGGTCGGGATACAGGTTGATCGCAGCATCGAAGACCGCGCGCGCTTCGCCGTGCCGGCCCAGTTTGCGCAGCGCCTCGCCACCATTGTTGAGCGCGCCAGGATGCATGGGCTGGCGCGCGAGAACCGCGCGATAGCTTTCTAGCGCTGCATCGGGACGCTCGATGGCATCGAGCGAGACCCCGCGATTGAAAAGTGCATCGAGATGATCGGGGGCGAGTATCAGCGCGCGGTCGAACTGTTCAATCGCCTGAGCATGTCGACCCAGCGCCTGCAGCGCGTTACCCAGGCTCGCACGGGCGATCGGATTGGCGGGATGCAGCAGCACGGATCGTTCGAGCGCATGCACGGCGCCGTCCATCTGCCCGGTCTGGAGACACGCCATGCCGAGCAGCATCCAGATCGCGTGCAATTCCGGGTGCACGGCGAGCAGGCCTTGATAGCGCTCGATTGCCTCACCGATGCGGCCCTGCTGGTGCAGGCTCGTTGCCTCGGTGATCTGTCCGGGGTCGGGCGCGGCCGGTGGCAGCGAGGACGTTGCTGTTGGGTGCGCTGGGGACGGATTCGGACGACGTGCGTCTGGCGTTGTCATGAACGGGCAATGACCTCAGTCGCGCGTGGTATTCGCGGCAAGCATTTCCAGCTCGCGCGCTACGCGTTCGTACACGTCGGTCCAATCGCCCGGCTTGGTCTGTCGGAACAACCGCGCCGACGGATACCACGGACTGTCCTCACGACCGAGTTGCCAGCGCCAATCGGGGTTGGCGGGCAGCAGTACCCAGACGGGCTTGCCGAGTGCTGCCGCCAGATGGACGACCGATGTATCGACGCTGATCACCAGGTCGCAGTTTTCGATCACGGCCGCGGTGTCGCTGAAATCGCTGAGCGCGTCGCCGACGTAGCGGAAATCCGGGTACCGCGAAATCACTCGCGAGTCGTCTGCGCGCAGACCCTTCTGGACGACGACGGTTTCGACGCCGCGGACCATGCGCGCGAAGTCGCGCAGTGCGATCGAACGGTTCGCGTCGTTGCGATGCTTGGTATTGCCCGACATCGCGATGGCCACGCGCAGCGGCGCGCGTTGAGGACCGAGCGCGGCCGCGTGAGCCTGCACGCGCGCAAGTTCGGTGCGCAGATAGGGCGCGGCGGGTAGGGACGACACGTCGACACGCAAGGCAAGCGGCAGGCTCATCAGCGGGGTCGCATAGTCGCATGGCGCGGTGGGCTCGCCGGTCGCGATGACTTCAATACCCTCAAGGCTAGCGGCCATGAGCGGTTTGAGTGCCGGCTGTACTTCGACGACGGGTATCGCACCCAGCGCAGCCACATCGCGTGCAAAACGCGCGAACTGGATCGTGTCGCCGAATCCCTGCTCATGCCAGAGCATCACGCGCTTGCCGCGAACGTCGGTCTCGCCGAGCCATACCGGCGTCGCCTCATGACGGCGCGGCTCGAGCAGGGTCGCGCGCCAGCGCGCTTCGAAATGACGCCAGCCGCTATCGAAGCGTCCCTGGAGCAAGTCGAGATTCGCGAGATTCCATTGCGCCTCGGCGAGGGACGGCACGAGGGTACGGACGTGTTCGAGCGCCGAGCGGGCGTGGTCGTACTGGCACAGCGCGAGCATGGCATTGGCGCGGTTGACCCACGCCGGCGGGTAGTCGGGCGCGAGATCGAGGGCCCGGTCGAGCGACTCGACGGCTTCGGCATAGCGCCGCAGGCGCAGCAGCACGTTGCCGCGGTTGTTCCACGCCAGCGCGTGGGACTGGAACGACACGAGCAGCTTGTTGTATTCGGTCAGGGCCTCGGCGTCGCGGCCCAGTTCCATGAGCACGACACCCCGGTTCAGGCGCGCGTCATGCCGCGAGCTATCGCGCGCCAGTGACTGGTCGAAGCACTCGAGCGCCGCTTCATGCTGGCCGAGTCGGCGCAGCGCATTGCCGCGATTATTGAGGGCACCCGCATGATCGGGGTCAGCCCTGAGCGCTGCATCGAACCGCGCGAGTGCTTCCGGTATGCGATGGAGTTCGCCGAGTAGGTTGCCCGCATGGATCCAGCCATCGACGTAATCGGGTCGCAGCGACACGGCGGTGTCGTAGGACTCGACGGCAAGTTCGCGCTGCCCGAGCGCCTTGTACGAGGCACCGAGGTTGACGTGCGCACCGAAGGACGACGGGTCGATCTCAAGCGCACGCCGGATCAGGTCGACCGCGCGCGGCGCGTTGCCCGTATTGAGTGCAATCAGGCCCAGCAACTGGTGCGCATCGGCGTGTTCCGGGGCTTGCCCGATCACCGCCTCATAGAGCGCGGCGGCTTCGTCAAGGCGACCTTCCTGGTGCAGCGCCATGGCTTGCTGCCACTCGGGCACCCATGCCGGAGCGGACTGCGGTGCCGGTGCGGCGGGCGCGGCCGGCCTGCCAGCCGGCGACTTCGAGCCGGACCTGGCGCGCGGCTGCGCATGCGTGGTGTTCGATTTTCCCATCGGTGGCGCGGCAAAAGACAATCGGTCAGTCGTGCATTGTCCACGTCCGCAGGCTATCCGAAACGGTGATAAGCGAGCGGTATTCGGTTCATCTCGGGGGAACTGGCGGGCGCGCGGCGTGGCGAGGGGCGGGCGGCCGGTATCGGTGCCGCCCGTCATGCGCCCGCGCCGGACGTGTCAGAATATCGGCCAACGCCGCCGGGCGCCCGCCCGACGCTCATCAAGCCCGCGCCGCAATGCACCACACTGCGCCGCGATGGAAGCGAAGGAATGCTGTCAGTGGAAAGCAAGGTTGTCCTCGTCACCGGCGCCGCCCGGCGCGTCGGCCGGACGATTGCAAAGTGGTTCGCTGCGCGCGAGCACGATGTCGTTGTGCACTACGGCAGCTCGGCCGCCGACGCGCAGGCGCTGGTCGAAGAGATTCGGGCGCTTGGCCAGCGCGCGATCGCCGTGCAAGCCGATCTGACCGACGCCGGCGCGATCGACGCGCTGATCGACGAGACCTACGCGGAATTCGGCCGGCTCGATCTGCTCGTGAACTGCGCCTCGGGCTTCGCGCAGGACCGCTTTCCCGATTTCGACGTCGCGACGTTCGATGCGAGCTGGGCCATTAACGGTCGCGCGCCGATCCTGCTTGCGCGGGCCTACTGCCGGAGCGCGCGGACCCGGATGCAGACGGGTGTCGTGATCAACGTCGTCGACCAGAAGGTGCGTAACAATTTTCACGCCGATCATTTCACTTACACGGTCGGCAAAGCGACACTCGGCAATATGACGCAGATGCTGGCCATTTCGGCGGCACCGACGCTGCGGGTCAATGCCGTGTATCCAGGGCTGATGCTGCCCAGCGATGTGCAGACCGAACAGGATTTCCGGTACGCAAGCCGTCGCGCGACGCCGCTCGCGCGCGTGGCGTCCGCCGAGGATCTGGCCGCCGCGATTGGCTTGCTGGCCGGGCCGGCCTATAACGGCGTCGATTTCGTGGTCGACGCCGGGCAGAATCTCCGCCCGGTGAATACCGACGTGCTGTACATGTACCGCGATCCGGCGGGCGACCTGCCTGACGACGAGTCGGAAAGCGGCGATACGCCTTGATGGCGGACCGGGCCGCCTCGCTCAGCACTCGACGATATTGACCGCGAGCCCGCCGCGCGAGGTTTCCTTGTATTTCGTTTTCATATCCGCGCCGGTCTGGCGCATCGTCTTGATGACCGAGTCGAGCGACACGGCGTGCGTACCGTCTCCGCGCAAGGCCATGCGCGCTGCGTTCACCGCCTTCACCGCGCCCATCGCATTGCGTTCGATGCACGGAATCTGAACCAGTCCACCGACCGGATCGCAGGTCAGGCCGAGGTTGTGTTCCATGCCGATCTCGGCCGCGTTTTCGACTTGCGCGGGCGTGCCACCGAGGACTGCGGCCAGCCCGCCGGCCGCCATCGAGCACGCGACACCGACTTCGCCCTGACATCCGACCTCGGCGCCCGAGATCGACGCGTTGAGCTTGTAAAGAATGCCGATCGCACCCGCGGTCAGCAGGAAATCGATGATGCCGTTATCCGTCGCATGCGGCACGCAGCGCGCGTAGTAGTGCAGGACGGCGGGAATGATGCCTGCGGCGCCATTCGTCGGCGCGGTCACGACGCGCCCGCCTGCCGCGTTCTCTTCGTTGACGGCAATCGCGTAGAGGTTGATCCAGTCGACCATCGAGAGCGGATCGCGCAGCGCCGCCTCGGGGTTCGCGCGCAACGCGCGGTAGAGCTGCGGGGCACGCCGGCGCACATGAAACGGCCCGGGCAGTTCGGACTCGGCATCGGGATTGTCGACACCGCACCCGCGCGACACGCAGGCCTGCAGCACGTCCCAGATCCGCAGCAACCCGCTGCGGATCTCGTCGTCGCTGCGCCAGACGCGCTCGTTCTCGAGCATGATCTGCGCGATCGACGCTTTCTTTTGTCCGCACAACCACAGCAGTTCTTCACCGCTCGTGAAATGGTTGGGCAGCAGTTCAGGCGCGTTGAGCACCTTGGCATTTGTGGCGTTCGCGGTCACGACGAAGCCGCCGCCCACCGACAGATAGGTCGACATGCGCAGCACATTGCCGGCCGCATCCTTCGCCTGAAGCTTGAGACCGTTCGGATGCTCGGGCAGCGCCTGCCGGTAGAACACGATGTGTTCGCGCTCGACGAAGCGCACGGGGTGCTTGCCGAGCAGCGGGAGCTGGTGTGTCTGGCGGATCCCTTCGATGCGCGGCGCGATCGTCGCCGGATCGATCGTATCGGGCGCCTCGCCGCAGAGACCGAGCATGACGCCGCGGTCGGTGCCGTGTCCCTTGCCGGTTGCGCCGAGCGAACCGTAGAGCTCGATGCGCAGGCTGTCGACCCGCGTGATCAGCCCCTCCCGCTCAAGCGACTCGGCGAACATCAGCGCCGCGCGCATCGGCCCGACCGTATGCGAACTCGACGGACCAATGCCGATCTTGAACAAATCGAACACGCTGACGGCCATCGCTGCTCCTCCGTGGCACCCGGCAAGCGGGGGCGGTGCTGCGCCCGGGTACTTGGCCCGGGGCGGGGTTGTATAAGGCTTAGTGCATCACGACGGCGTCGGCAAACACACGCCAAGCCATGCCGGCGGCTTGGCCGCGAGCTTTTGCGCAATCGGCAGATATCGTTTGTCGAGTCGCGATGCGAGGTAAAACAACGTCGTCGCCGACTTGGGGTCCCACTCGCCCGAGAAACCCGGGACGCCGGCCTCTCGACGCTTCGCGTCGAATGGCACCTGCGACTTCACGAATTCTTCGTGGCTCTGCTTCCCAAGCGCATAGGGCGCGAGCCAGTTGAGCGCGGCCTGCAAAGAGGCGCCGTTCTGCGCGCGCTGCGTCAGCCAGTCGATCCGGTGGCGGCGCGCGGCAAGCGCGGCCATCGTCAGCGGTTCGAGGTCGTACACGACATAGTGCAGCGCATCGCGCTCGCCAAAATCACGAACCTGACCGTCGCCACCGATATTGTTCTGAAGCTGCACGACGAACAGCCGCCGCGCGGCGTCGATCATCTTGCGATCGTCGAGTGCAAAGGCCGTCATCGCGATGAGCTTCACGCGATGGCTTTGCCAGTTGTTTGCGTAGTTCTGGTCGAGCGGCCGCTTTCTCGAGTCGACATCGGCGATGTAACCCTCGCCGAGATCTTGCAGGAACGAGACCGTCGCATTGCGCGTCGAGGCGGTCAGCGCGCTCGCGGTCAGGTCGTACGCGAGGATCAGCGAGTCGAGCCGGGTTTCGTCAATCGGGTTGAGGCTGGGCTCGTAGGTCTTGACCCAGGCCAGCAGGAACCGGTCGACCATCTTGAGGAAGCGCGGATCGCCCGTCGCACGCCACGCGAGCGCGGTGTCGCGCATCAGGTCGAGTTCCTTTTCGGCGTCGACCGACGCGTCGTAGATGCCCTCGTGCGGCAGCGTGCCCTCGGTGTGCAGGCGAACGAGCGGATGCGGGTCGTCGTTCATATGGGCCTGCGCCTCGACGATCATGGCGTGCACGCTCGATGTCGCGTCCTCGCGTTCGCCGTTCTGCAGCGCAGGTGCTGCACAAAAATTCATCGCGGCGTGCGCGACGCTCGATACAAGACCAAAGATCAATGGCGCGAGCGTCAGCGCGGCCTTTGAGGCAGTGCGTGACAACCGTTCTACGACGCGCGACTGCTGCGTCGCGCTGTTCCTGACTACCGCCATGCGCCTACCTCCCATTGCCGGCCCGTCCGGCGCCTGAGATGTTAACCGCTGGCTGACGGCTTGTCGCCGTCAGCCAGCGCTCCATCAGGCGTCAGCGTATTCCGACATGGGGATGCACGAGCAGAACAGGTTCCGGTCGCCGTACGCGTTGTCCGCGCGGCCGACTGGCGGCCAGTACTTGTTTGCGCGCAACGAAGCGACCGGGTAAGCCGCTTGCTCGCGCGGATACGCGTGCTTCCAGTCGTCGGCGGTCACGACGGCCGCCGTGTGCGGTGCGTGGCGCAGCGGGTTGTCCTCGCGGTCGGCGCGACCTTCTTCGACCGCGCGGATTTCCTCGCGGATCGTTGTCATCGCGTCGATAAAGCGGTCGAGTTCGATCTTCGGTTCCGACTCAGTCGGTTCGATCATCAGCGTGCCCGGCACAGGGAAGCTCATCGTCGGCGCGTGGAAGCCGAAGTCCATCAGGCGCTTGGCCACGTCGTCGACGCTGATGCCGCTCGATTCCTTGATCGGGCGCAGATCAATGATGCACTCGTGCGCGACCAGGCCGCCGGGACCCGTGTACAGCACCGGGAAGTGCGGCGAAAGCTGCTTGGCCAGGTAGTTCGCGCTCAGAATCGCGTTCTCGGTTGCCGCCTTCAGGCCGCTGGCTCCCATCATCGCGATGTACATCCACGAGATCGGCAGGATCGCGGCCGAGCCGTAAGGTGCCGCCGATACTGCGCCGATGCCTTGTTCGCCGCGGATATAGCCGGTCGACACCTGGTTCGGCAGGAACGGTGCGAGATGCGCGCCGACGCCGATCGGGCCGACACCCGGTCCGCCGCCGCCGTGCGGGATGCAGAACGTCTTGTGCAGGTTCAGGTGCGAGACGTCGCCGCCGAATTGTCCCGGCGCCGACAGGCCGACCATCGCGTTCATGTTCGCGCCGTCGACATAGACCTGACCACCGTGCTGATGCACGATCTCGCAGATCTCGCGCACGTTCTGTTCGAACACGCCGTGGGTCGACGGATACGTGATCATGATCGCCGCGAGCTTGTCGGCGTGTTCGGCCGCCTTCGCACGCAGATCTTCGATATCGACGTTGCCGTTGTTGTCGCACGCGACGACGATCACGCGCATCGACACCATTTGCGCCGATGCGGGGTTCGTACCGTGCGCCGATGCGGGGATCAGGCAGACGTCGCGATGGCCTTCGCCGCGCGACTCGTGATACTTGCGGATCACGAGCAGGCCGGCGTATTCACCTTGCGAGCCGGCGTTCGGCTGCAACGAAACGGCCGCGTAGCCGGTCGCCGCAACGAGCATCGCCTCGAGCTGCGAGACGAGCTCACGATAGCCGACCGTTTGCGACGCCGGTGAGAACGGATGGATGTTCGCGAATTCCGGCCACGTGACGGGCAGCATTTCGGACGTCGCGTTGAGCTTCATCGTGCACGAACCCAGCGGGATCATCGTGCGGTCGAGCGCGAGGTCCTTGTCCGCGAGGCTGCGCAGATAGCGCAGCATTTCGTGTTCGCTGTGGTGACGATTGAAGACCGGGTGCGTAAGGAACGGCGTCTCGCGGCGCAGCGCTGCGTCGAAGCCGTCCTGTGCGTCCGCGTCGAACGCGTCGATATCCGATCCGTCGAGCGCGTCGATGTTCGAGGCTTCAGCGAAGGCGCCCCAGAGGTCGAGCAGGTCGGCACGCGTCGTGGTTTCATCGAGCGAGATGCCGACGGTTTGTGCGTCGATCGCGCGCAGGTTCAGGCGGCGTGCGCATGCAGCAGCATGCAGCGCGTCGGTGTGCGCGCCGGCAGTCACGGTCAGCGTGTCGAAGAAGCTCGTGTTGACGATCGGATAGCCGAGCTTGCGCAGACCGGCAGCGAGGATCGACGTCATGCGTGCGACGCGCTGCGCGATGCCGCGCAGGCCGGACGGGCCGTGATAGACGGCATACATGCTGGCCATGATGGCGAGCAGGGCCTGTGCCGTGCAGATGTTCGACGTCGCCTTTTCGCGGCGGATGTGCTGCTCGCGTGTTTGCAGCGCGAGACGCAGCGCATGCTTGCCTTGCGCGTCGACGGTCACGCCGACGAGGCGGCCCGGCATCTGACGCTTGAATTCGTCGCGCACGGCGAGATACGCCGCGTGCGGGCCGCCGAAACCGAGCGGCACGCCAAAGCGCTGCGAGTTGCCGATCGCGACGTCCGCGCCCCATTCGCCGGGCGGCGTGAGCAGCGTGAGTGCAAGCAGGTCGGCTGCGGCGATCACGTGACCGCCGGCAGCGTGGATGGCTTCAGCGAGCGCGCGGTAGTCGCGCACGTCACCGTTGACGCCCGGATACTGGAGCAGCACGCCGAACGCATTGGCGCTCGCCGCTTCTGAAGCCGGGCCGACCTTCACTTCGATCTTCAGCGGTTCGGCGCGCGTGCGCACGACTTCGATCGTCTGCGGCAGCACGTCATCGGCGACGAAGAAGATGTTCGACTTGGGCTTGCCGACGCGATGCACGAGGGTCATGGCCTCGGCCGCCGACGTGGCTTCGTCGAGCATCGAGGCGTTCGCCATGGCCAGACCCGTGAGGTCCGTGATCATTTGCTGGTAGTTCAGCAGCGCTTCGAGGCGGCCTTGCGAAATCTCAGGCTGGTACGGCGTATAGGCCGTGTACCACGCCGGGTTCTCGAGCACGTTGCGCAGGATCACGCCCGGCGTATGCGTGCCGTAGTAGCCCTGGCCGATATAGGTTCGGAACACCTCGTTCTTGTCCGCCAGCTTGCGCAGCGCGGCCAGTGCTTCGGCTTCGCTCTTCGGTTGCGTGAACGGGCCGAGCGGCAGCGTGTCCTTGCGGCGGATGTCGGCCGGGATCACGGCGTCGATCAGCGCGTCGCGCGACGCGAAGCCGAGGGTCGAGAGCATCTCGCGTTGCTCGGCGGTGTCGGGACCGATATGACGTTCTGCAAACGCATCGTGGCGTTCGAGCGCGGCGAGGGACGGGCGATCGGATTGGGTCGGGTGTTCGAGCTTCATGGCAAGGTCCTGCGTAGCGTTCAGCATGGCGTGCAGCGTATGGCGCCGCGGTGTGTGCTGCTTGCAGAAACGTTGTGCCGGTCAGGCGGGATCGGACCTGATCGGCCGGGACGTTTCTGCGTCCTTATGGGAGGCAACCGCCGGGTCGGCGGCGCCGGCGTCCGGGCGGTGCGCGGCCTATCGCCGCGCGACGCACCGGCACGCCTGACAACTTATTCGCCGATCGATGCGCTGTACGCCTGCGCCGACAACAGCTTGTCGAGCGCCGAGGCATCCGTCGGCTTGAGTTTGAAGAGCCACGAGTCGTACGGCTCGCCGTTGATCTTGTCGGGCGTGCCGGCAAGTTCCGCATTCGATTCGACGATCTCGCCCGAGACGGGGGCGTAGATGTCCGAGGCGGCCTTGACCGATTCGATCACGGCGATCGCGTCACCTGCGGCGACCTTCCGGCCAGCCTCCGGCAGTTCGAGGAAGACGATATCGCCGAGCGCTTCCTGTGCGTGGTCGGTGATGCCGACCGTCACAGTGCCGTCGCTGTCGAGGCGAATCCACTCGTGAGACTCGGTGTACTTCAGATCTGCTGGGACGGACATGGTGGTTCCTTGTTCAATTGTTCTGTGTCAGGTTCGGCATGCCGGTCCGTGCTGGACCGGCGCCGGCCGGGCGATCCGTGATGATTCGTGATGATTCGGGGTCAATCCGTGTTACGAAACGAGCGCCTTGCCATTGCGCACGAATGGCAGTTTAACGATGCTCGCTGACAATGCCTTGTCGCGAATCTGGACTTTCACGGTATCGCCCGCTGCGACGGCCGCCGGCACGCGCGCAAATGCGATCGACAACTGGAGCGACGGCGAGAAGGTGCCGCTCGTGATTTCGCCGTCGCCGTGTTCCGTGACGACTTTCTGGTGGGCGCGCAGCACGCCGCCGGTCTCGCGCAGCACGAGGCCGACGAAGGCCTGGGCGTCGTCGGGGCGCAGCGCCGGCTTGCCGACGAAGTCGCGCTCGGAGGCCAGATCGACGGTCCAGGCGAGGCCGGCGTCGAGTGGCGAGACGCCGTCGTCCATGTCCTGGCCGTAGAGGTTCATGCCGGCTTCGAGGCGCAGCGTGTCGCGTGCACCCAGCCCGGCCGGCTTGACGCCGACCGCGACGAGCGACTGCCAGAACGCTTCGGCGTGCTCGACGGGCAGGGCGATTTCAAAGCCGTCTTCGCCCGTGTAGCCGGTGCGCGCGACCATCGTTTCGCCGTAGGGCGTGTCGGTGACGACCGCGGCATTGAACGGCTTCAGGGCTTCCGTCGCTGTCTTGACCGACGGCAGGGCTTCCCAGACCTTGGCACGCGCGTTCGGGCCTTGCACGGCGATCAGCGCAAAGTCGCGGCGCGGCGTGATCGTGAGGCCGAACTCACCTTCGACATTGAGCTTGCCGAGCCACTCGAGATCCTTGTCGGCGGTCGCGGCATTGACGACGACGCGGAAGAAATCGTCGCGGAAGAAATAGATGATCAGGTCGTCGATCACGCCGCCTTGCGGGTTCAGCATGCACGAGTACAGCGCCTTGCCTGGCGTCGTGAGCTTGTCGACATTGTTGGCGACGGCAAAGCGCAGAAAGCGGCGCGCTGCGTCGGAGGCGGCAGGGCCCGTGATATCGACCACGCACATATGGCTCACGTCGAACATGCCGGCGTCGGTGCGCACGGCCTTATGCTCGTCGATCTGGGAGCCATAGTTCACAGGCATGTCCCAGCCGCCGAAATCGACCATGCGGGCGCCGGCGGCACGATGCAGGGAGTTCAGCGGGGTATGTTTCAGCGTGGTCATCGGGCGTCGCGCTCTGCAGGTTCGGCACAAAGGGAGTCCGGCCGCAAAGCGACCTGAACGAATTCCCCTCTGTCCTTTTACCTGAGAGATGGCGCAGCCTTTGTGCCTGCGGGCACGGGGCTGCGTTTGCCCCTTCGGTGGACGGTCAGCGGCGCTTGCGCGCGATCTGCCGTCGCTCTCCAGAGATACGAAAGCGGGTAAAACGAGGCTTTCGGCGCGGCGGTCCTTTTGCCTGAGAGTTTGCGGGTGTTCCCCTTCGGCGGCGGCAAACTCAACGGTTCACCGCGCTCTCCCGTCGCGCCCCGCGACTGTATGTCAGCGCCCCGGCCAGTGTCAAATAGACAAATAGCCGAGGGCGCTGTCCGGGCTCAGCTGGCCTTCCGGGCGGGCGCAGGGGTCGCGTTCTGGGCCGGCGCGGCGCCGTTCGAGGACGGCTGCGAAGCAGCGGGGGCGGCCGGCGCGGACGCAGGTGCAGGTGCAGCGACGGCCGCAGGTTTGGCGACCGGAACCACTGGTTTGGCCGGAGATGCTGTCGACGAAGCGGGCGACGTCGCCGGAGTCGGTCCCGGAAGCGCAGCCGGTGCGCGCGCTGTAGCCGGCGTAGGCGCGGCGGCCGGCTTGGCGGAAGCCGCCACAGCCGGGGTTGCCGGAGTCGGAGCCGCCGGTCGTGCCGGTGCAGCAATCGCCGGCGAACCGTTCGAGGGTGGCGTGGGTGCAGCAGCCTTGGCGGGTGCCGGCGCAGCAGGAGCGGGCGGAGCAAGCGCAGGCGCGGGCGAAGCGGGCGCCGCAGCGGTCGACTCTGACGACGCAGGCGCAGCGAGTGCGGCGGCGATGATCGGGGCAGGCGCGGACTGCGGCGGCGTTGGGGCCGCTGCGGGGGCCGCGACCGGCGCGGCGAGAGACGGCTCCGTGCGCAGATCGACCGGGCCGTCCGGGACGGCCGGTGTCGGCGCAGGCGCTGCAGGTGCAGGCGCCGGAGCAGCCTGAACCTCGGGTTGCGGCTCGGTGACCGGGGTCGCGCCAGCTTGCTGCGCGGCTGCCTGATGCGCCGCGTTGATCGCTGCCTGATATTCAGGGCGATTGGTTTCGGGTCCGCTGTCGCGTGCGGTCACGCGGAACGGCTCGGCGATCTTCGCGAATTCCTTGAGCTGCTTTTCGATCCACACCGGCGGCTGGCCCAGCTCGAGCGCGAGCGTCAGCGCAACGCGAGGCGCCGCGGCGAGCGCGGCGCGGGCGTTGAGCAGCAAGCCGCGATGCCGGCGCGCCAGCACGTCTTCAACCGTGCGTGCGTACTCGCAGCGCGCCGCATACCGCACCTGTCCGATCGTCAGGTCGAGTTGCGGCACGATCTGCTCATCGGCGCCTTCGATCGACGAGACGATGTGGGCGTCGGAGCCGTAATGGCTGTCGAATTCGTCGCCCGGGCGCGGTGCGCCGTGCAGGCGAAGCGACTCGGTCATCCCGGGACGCGTTTCGAGCAGGTGCGAGGTGAACGTCGTGTCCATGACGTCCTCGGCCATCTTGCGATAGGTCGTCCACTTGCCGCCCGTCACGCTGACCAGGCCCGAGTTCGACACGCTGATCGTGTGTTCGCGCGAGATCTGCGACGTCGGCCCTTTCGCCGGGCCGCTGTCGGCGAGCGGCCGCAGGCCGGCCCATGCCGAGAGGACGTCGCTGCGCTTGGGCGCGCGCGACAGGTAGCGCGATGCCGTTTCGAGAATGAAGTCGATCTCGTCGTCGAGCGGCGCCGGATCGGACGGCTCGTTGAGCGTCAGGTCCTCGCGTTGCGTATCGGTCGTGCCGATCAGCGTATGACCTTGCCAGGGCACCATGAACAGCACGCGGCCGTCGTCGGTGCGCGGCACGAGGATCGCCTTGTCGCCGGGCAGGAATTCGCGCGACAGCACAAGGTGCGTCCCCTGGCTCGGCTTGACCGTCGAGTAGGCGTTCGCATCGTCGAGGCGGCGCACGCTGTCGACCCAGACGCCGGTCGCATTGATCACGCAGTGCGCGGTCAGCTCGAACGACTCGCCGGTTTCGGTATCGGTGACTTCGACGCCCGACACGCGGTGCGTCGACAGCGGGAACATCGGGTCCTGGAACTTAAGGAAGCCCGTGACCTTCATATAGTTGAGCGCAAGTCCGCCGTGGTCGGCGATCGTGCGCGCCAGCGTGACGGCGAGCCGCGCATCGTCAAACTGCGCGTCGTAATACATCACACCGCCGCGCAGGTGTTCGGTGGCGATGGTCGGCGCGGCTTCGAGCGTCTGCGCGCGCGACAATCCGCGGCTGCGCTGGATATTCAGCGGACCGGCGAGGCGGTCGTAGACCTTGAGCCCGATCTGGTAGAACGGCTTCTCGATGAACTTGTACGTCGGCACGACGAAGCCGAGCGGCCGAGTCAGGTGCGGCGCGTTCTTGAGCAGCAGGCCGCGCTCATGGAGCGCTTCCTTGACGAGCGGGAAATTGCGTTGCGCAAGGTAGCGCACGCCACCGTGCACGAGCTTGGTGGCCTTGCTCGACGTACCGCTCGCAAAATCGCGTTGCTCGAGCAGCAGGGTACGAAAACCGCGCGTGACCGCATCGACCGCGACACCGAGGCCCGTTGCGCCGCCACCGATCACGATGACGTCCCAGTCGCGCGGCGGCTCGCCGCGCGGCGACACGCTCGGGCGTTGCGGCTCGGCGGTTTCCTCGTCGTCTTCGGCCGCGCGCTGGGCCTTCTCCTCGGAGAATTGCGACTGGCGCAGCCGCGTGAGCAGCGCCTTGCGCGAGTTCGTCGAGCGCGGGTCGCCGGCGCGCATCTGCGCCGGATCGATTTCGATGTCGAAGTCAGTCGTCATTGTTCGGCGGCGCTTTCGAACGGCAATCGCTGTCCCTGTTCATGACTCGCTCGCGCGAGCTCGATCACGGTCATCACATCGACCGCCTGGTCCGGTGTGACCGGAAACGGCACACCTTTTTCAATGGTGTCGGCGACCGCCGCGTAGTACGCGGCATAGGCGCCATTCAAGGTCGACAGCTCGCCATCGAGTTCGAGCGTGCCGTCCGACGTACGCAGGCGTCCGGGCGGATTGACGGCCCAGCCGGCATCGCCCGGGCGCAGGCCCGCGCGCAACTGGTCTTCCTGCGTATCGAGACCGAATTTCGTATAACTGCCGCGCGTGCCGTGAATCAGGTAGCGCGGCGTCTGGGCCGCGGCGAGCACGCTCGCATGCAGCACGACATCGCGATCGGCATAGCCGAGCAGGATGTGCACGAAATCGTCGGCGGTCGCGTTGTCGCGGCGCGTGGCCACGGTCGCGTAGACGGTTTTCGGCACGCCGAACAGCGCGAGCGCCTGGTCGATCAGGTGCGGGCCCAGGTCATACAGCAGGCCGCCGCCGCGCGACGCTTCTTCACGCCAGCGCGGGCGCACGGCGGGCCGGAAGCGGTCGAAGTGCGACTCGTAATACGTGACGCGGCCGAGCACGCCGCTGTCGAGCAGCGCGCGCACGGTCAGAAAGTCGCCGTCCCAGCGCCGGTTATGGAACGGCGCGAACAGCAGGCCACGCGATGCCGCGAGCGATGCCAGTTCGCGCGCTTCGGCGGAGGTCAGCGTGACAGGCTTGTCGACGACCACATGCTTGCCCGCCTCGAGCGCGCGCTTCGCATGGTCGAAGTGCGTGTCGTTAGGCGTGGCAATGGCGACGACCGGGATCGCCGGGTCGGCGAGCAGGTCGTCCAGCGACGCAAGCATGCGCGCGCTCGGCCAATCGGCGCGTGCGTGCTCAGGTTGAGACGTGACAATGGCTGCAACGGTCGCGCGCCCGCTGCCTTCAATCAGCGGAGCGTGGAACGTCGCGCCGGCAAATCCGTATCCGACGAGACCGACTTTCAGCATGGGAATCAAAAATTTGACGTAAAACGCAACTTCGCAGCGTGGCCTATTTTTGCATGGCCGTCCATCGGTCAATCGGTCGAAATAACGGGTGAAATGCGCCCGCTTGTCGCAGCAGAGACAAAATGACGCTTTTCAGCGGTGGCTTCATTTCAAACGCCTGAACGAATGGACGCCAAACCACACCAAACCTCTGAGGAATGCCGGGGCCAGAATGCCCCCGTTTCCGCGTGTTAACATCGTCGCCCCTTCCGATGCCTTCCCAGATACCGATGTCCGCCGGCATGAATCCCGCCCAGACCGAGGGCGTGCGCTATCTCGATGGTCCCTGTCTCGTGCTCGCGGGTGCCGGCAGCGGCAAGACGCGCGTGATCACCCAGAAGATCGCGCATCTGATCGTCGACAAGGGCTTCGAGCCCAAGCACATCGCGGCGGTCACGTTCACGAACAAGGCCGCGGCCGAGATGCGCGAGCGCGTTGCCAAGCTGCTCGAGGGCAAGACGCTGTCGACGCCGGGCAAGGAAGGGCGCAAGGTTCCGGTCAATCAGCTCACCGTGTGTACGTTCCACTCGCTGGGTGTGCAGATTCTGCGCAAGGAGGCCGAGCATGTCGGGCTCAAGCCGCAATTCTCGATCATGGACTCGGACGATTGCTTTGCGATGGTCCAGGAACAGCTCGTGACGACCGACAAGCAGCTGATCCGCCGCGTGCAGAACGCCATCTCGCTGTGGAAGAACGGCCTCGTGACGCCCGAAGAGGCGCTCGCGACGGTTCAGACCGAGGACGAGCATGTGGCCGCGACCGTGTACCGGAACTACGTGGCCACGCTGCATGCGTACCAGGCCGTCGACTTCGACGACCTGATCCGGCTGCCGACCGAACTCTTCGCCGCCAACGAAGCCGTGCGCGAGCGCTGGCAGAACAAGCTCCGTTATCTGCTGATCGACGAGTACCAGGACACCAACACCTGCCAGTACTCGCTGCTCAAGCTGCTTGCAGGCCCGCGCGCGGCGTTCACCGCGGTGGGCGACGACGACCAGGCGATCTACGGCTGGCGCGGCGCCACGCTCGAAAACCTCAAGCAGCTCCAGATCGATTTCCCGAAGCTGCATGTGATCAAGCTCGAGCAGAACTATCGCTCGACGGTGCGCATTCTGACCGCCGCGAACAATGTGATCGCTCAGAACCCTAAGCTGTTCGAGAAGAAGCTCTGGAGCGAGCACGGCATGGGCGACTCGATCACCGTGACGCCCGCCAACGACGAAGAGCATGAAGCCGAGTCGGTCGTGTTCCGCCTGTCGGCGCACAAGTTCGAGCGGCGCGCCCAGTTCCGGGACTACGCGATCCTGTACCGCGGCAATTTCCAGGCGCGCATCTTCGAGCAGGTGCTGCGCCGGGAGCGAATTCCGTATGTGCTCTCCGGCGGCACGTCGTTCTTCGAACGCGCCGAGATCAAGGACATCTGCTCGTACCTGCGCCTGATTGCGAATCACGACGATGATCCCGCGTTCATCCGCGCGATCACGACGCCCAAGCGGGGCATCGGCAACGTCACGCTCGAAGCGCTCGGTTCCTTCGCCGGGCAGGCGAAGGTCTCGCTGTTCGAGGCCGTTTATATGGGCGGGCTCGAGGCACGGCTGACCGATCGCCAGATCGAGCCGATGCGCGCGTTCTGCGACTTCATTCAGCGGCTGGCTGCGCGCGCCGAGACGGACCCGGCGACCACCGTGCTCGATGACATGATGGAGGGCATCCACTACGAAGCGTATCTGTACGACGCATTCGACGAGCGTCAGGCGCAGAGCAAGTGGACCAACGTGCTCGAGTTTCTGGACTGGCTCAAGAAGAAGGGCACCAAGCCCGAGCGTGCGGGCGTGGATGCGGTGGTCGGCTCCGGAGCGGGCGGCGCAGCGTCGGGCAACGAAGGCGAAGGTGAAGGCGACGACGAGGCCACCGGCTATGACAACGCGGATGGACTCGCCGATACCGGCAAGAACCTGCTGGGCCTGATTCAGACGGTCGCGCTGATGTCGATGCTCGAAGGGCGCGAGGAAGACCCTGATGCCGTAAAGCTTTCGACTGTGCACGCGTCGAAGGGCCTCGAATACCCGCACGTATTCCTCGTGGGCTGCGAGGAGGGCATCATGCCCCACCGCGGTGGCAGCGAAGTCGACGAGCCGATCGACGACGCGCGCATCGAGGAAGAACGCCGCCTGATGTATGTGGCGATCACGCGTGCCCAGCGCAGCTTGCAGCTCACGTATTGCAAGAAGCGCAAGCGCGCGAGAGAGACGATCGTCTGCGAGCCGTCGCGGTTCATCAAGGAAATGCTGCTCGACGAGGCACCGCCGCCCACGGCTGACGAGGCGCCGATGACGCCCAAGGACCGGCTCGCGAATCTCAAGGCGCTGCTCGGCGGCTGAGGTCGGTCGGGCCAAGCAGAAGGGCGGAAGCAGCGAGGCCGTCGAGGCTTTCTGCGCGGGAAGGGGACTGGCGTGCTTCGGCGCATTGCCGGCCGGAATGTGCGGACGGCGCTTTGATGCAATGACATCGCGAGCGCTGCTCCGCAATCGTATTCACACGTTCAAATTCATCAAAACGATCCAATATCGGCAGATGTGTGACATTTTGTCAGTGATATTGGACTTGCCGGTTTATTACGATTGCACAACCCTTTAGCACGCGTCGAATTTATAATCAAGTGCATATAGGATGTTTCACGGTTGTACGCACTTTTATTATTCAGGACGACAAAACTCACTGCCCAAATACTGCCGTCGCGTTTCAATCAATGTGTTCGTTTGTTTAGTGAGTCGCGCATGGACAGTGCATGGACAGTCCAAAAACTTGGCTGCATTGTCCCTTCAGGTAAGGCTTCGTGCCGTTATGACTATATCCAATGGTTGGTTGCGCCGGTTTACCGCCGACTTGCAGAAAATGCGCGGGTAAACCGCACTCAGATAATCCCCATTTATTTTTCAGAGCCAGAACGATATACGCTGAGTACTTAATGCAGCATAGTATGGATGTTGCACTTGCCGTATTTCCGCTTTTCCGCTTGTCGTCCTGTTGAGCGTCCGCCATTTTCGGTGGCTAAACCATGTCTCAGTCAGCGCCGACTGTCAGTCTGTACTTACTTGGCCCGCCGCGTATAGAGCGCGCGGGTAGTGTCGCCGCGCTCAAATACAACCGCGCGCGGGGTTTGCTCGCCTATCTCGCGCTCGAGCCGGGTTTTCATACGCGCGACAGTCTGGCGGAGCTGTTCTGGCCGAACGAGCCGACGACACAGGGGCGCGACAAGCTCAAACGCATGCTGTTCGAGCTGCGCGAAGCGCTCGGCGAACGCGCAATCGAAGGCGATCGTTATGTTGTGCGGCTCGCGCCGCTGTCGACGGTCTGGGTCGATGCAATCGCCTTTGAGGCGGATACGGACCCTGTCATTCCGCTGCCGAACGGGGCTTCGGCTCCGGGCATGGGTTCTGGCTCCGGCTCCGCTTCGGGCACCGGCTCCCGCAAGGAGCCTGCGTCGGGTCCCGGTTCGACTGCCTACCCGGGATCAGGTCCTGCCTCCGGTGCTTCCAGTAGCTCCAGTACCTCGGGTGTGCCCAATACCGCAGGTATGGCTGGTACGTCTGGTACGCCCGCTACCTCCGGCACGTCCGGCACCGACTCCGATAGCGACAAGGCTGCGCGAGGATGGCGGGACGCGCTCGATCGCTGTGAGCACGCGGTCGAGCTCTATCGCGGCCCCCTGCTTCAGGGCTTGCGCATCGACGATGCCCCCGACTTCGAGATCTGGCTCGACGGCCAGCGTGAGGCGTATGTGCGCCGGCTTGTGCTCGCACTGAGCCGCCTCGCGCGAGGCCGCGCGCATGAGGGGCGCCCCGTCGATGCGATTCACCATGCGCGCCGGCTCGTCGATATCGCGCCGCATCACGAGCCCGGCTGGCAATTGCTGATCGACCTGCTCGTGCAGAGCGGGCGGCGAGACGAAGCCATTCATGAACTCGAGCGATGCCGCCGTGCGCTCGCGCGCGAGCTCGATGCCGAACCGCATCCCGCGACGCTCGCGCTGATCGAGCGCGACGCGCCCGTCACGCGCGTCGCGGCGATTCGAGGCGTTGTCGAGGTGCCGCAGTCTGTCGGCTCGCCGGCGTCGGGTTCATCGATGCTGCCGTTGCAGGATTCAGCGTCACGCGACGCGCCCGCGGCTAGCCGTGGCCTTCGAGATAGGCCGCCGCCCGGAGGCCCGGCCGCACGCGATGGCGCCGTGTCCCCCGCATCGGTGCCGCGAGCGCATGCGAGGCTTGCGATGGGCGTCGCCCATCTCGTTCACGGCCGGATGCCGAAAGCGCTCGCCGCGTTCGAGGCCACACTCGCGGCTCAACCCGATTCGATCGTCGATGTGACCTTCGGCGCGGATGCGCGTGCCATGGCGTGGTCTTTGTTGTCCGTGACGCAGTGGCGCATGGGCCATCCGGACGCCGCGATCGACGCGAGCGAACGCGCACTCGAGCGGGCACGACGTGTGCGCGAACCTCATACCCTGGCTTATGCGCTATTGACGGCGGGCGTATTGAGTCAACTGCGCGGCGATCCGGACCGGACGCTTGCCCATACATCGGACCTGCTTGAACTTGTCGAGGAACACCGGATGCCGAACTGGCGGCTCGCCGCGACGGCCCTGTCGGGCTGGGCGATCGCGGCGCTCGGCGATCCCGATGCGATGAGTGACGCAGAGGCCGCCGCACATGCCCTGAGTGACACGATGGGCTCGGTCGGTTCGATGCTGCTCGGTCTGCTTCGCGATCGCGAATCCTGAGATTCGGCAGGGATCGGGGTGCCGTAGGCCGACTTGCGGGGCAGGCTCGTGGTACCTTCGTGCACATCAGTATCGAAGAGGTTGAAGAGTCATGGCAGGGCAGCAGGAGCACGAACACGCGCATCAGCACGCGACGCCGCGCGGCACGCACGAGCAGATCGAACAATTGCGAGACAAGGGTTTCGTTGTCGTTCCGGGATTCGTGCCGGGCGACGCACTCGCCACACTCAACGCCGTCGCGCGCGAGCAGCTTGCCGCGCGAGCCGAGCCGCTCGAATTCGAAGCGGATCTTCAGTACCCGGGTGCACCGTCATCGCGCGAAGCCGCCGGTGGAGAAACCGTTCGCCGATTGCTCGATGCGTATACGCGAGAGCCCCAGTTCGCGCGTTGGGGCGCATCGGAAGCCACTGGCGCATGGATGCGCGAGTACTTCGGCGAGCGTGTGTTCATGTCGCGCGCGCATCACAACTGCCTGATGACCAAGCATCCGCGCTACGGCAGTCTGACGGGCTGGCACCGCGATATCCGCTACTGGTCGTTCGGACGCGAAGACCTCGTGTCGGTCTGGCTCGCATTGGGAGAGGAAGAGGTCGATAACGGCGCGCTGTGGTTCGTGCCGGGCTCGCACCGGATGGACTTCGACGCGAGCCGCTTCGACGAGGCGAAGTTCTTCCGGGCCGATCTCGCGGACAATGCTGCGCTGATCCGGACCGCCGAATCGCCGCGCCTTGCACCGGGCGATGCGGTCTTCTTTCACAGCAACACGCTGCATTCGGCGGGCAAGAATCTCAGCGACAACGTGAAGTTTTCGCTGGTGTTCACCTATCGCGGCGAAAGCAATCCGCCGCTGGCCGGCACGCGCTCGACGTCAAAACCCGAGGTCGAACTGCGTGCCGTAGGCGTGTAAGGTCTGAACCGTTATCGCCGCGCCGACGCTGCGAGTCCGATCAGGCCGGCGATCAATGCGACTGCGCCGCCGACGAGCAACGCGATGGTCTTGTCGGTCGGCGAGCCGGTAAAGAAACGCGAGACGTCGTTGCCGAAGGAGTGCATGGACTGTCCGCCGAAATACAGCAGCAGCACGCCTCCGATTACCAACGCCAGGGAAATCGCTCTCGTCATCGACACACTCCACTCAAGGGCCTCGCGCGCCACAGCGCTGAAACCCGCAGTTTCAGAATGCCGCTATCGTCGCGGATTGCGCGCAGGCAGGCAATGGCCCGTCACAAACCGTTTCAATCACCCGTCGGCTTCAAGATCACTGAACGTCTTCTGAACGCAGTCGCCGACGCGTTTCATTGTCGTTTGCTATAGTCGTCGGCCTGCCGTCCTGTACGACCCCGCGTCACGCCGTGCCGTTACCCGGGTGCATCCGCCACCTGCGTGCATATCTGCCGCGGCGCACATGACGCAGCACATCGACGCACACCCGACCCGGCGCAAGACCGGGCTGCCTTTCCATTTCGAGGACACACGATGACGTATCTCGCTGCATCCGACCGTTATGACGGTCGCGTCCCCTATCGCCGCTGTGGCAAAAGCGGTCTTCAGCTCCCCGCGATTTCGCTCGGCCTGTGGCACAACTTTGGCGACACGACGCCGATCGATCGCCAGCGCGCGATGCTGCGCACCGCATTCGATCTCGGCATCACGCACTTCGACCTGGCCAACAATTACGGGCCTCCGTACGGCTCGGCCGAGACGAACTTCGGCCGGATCTTCAAGGACGACTTCCGCCCTTATCGCGATGAATTGCTGATCTCGTCGAAGGCAGGTTGGGATATGTGGCCGGGTCCGTATGGCCAGGGCGGCGGTTCGCGCAAGTACGTGCTCGCGAGCCTCGACCAGAGCCTGCAGCGCATGGGTCTCGACTACGTCGATATCTTCTACTCGCACCGTTTCGACGCGGACACGCCGCTCGAAGAAACGGCGGGTGCGCTTGCCACTGCAGTCCAGCAAGGCAAGGCCCTGTATGTCGGCATCTCGTCGTACTCGGGCGCGAAGACGCGTGAGATGGCCGCGCTGCTGAAGGACCTCAAGGTGCCGCTGCTGATCCATCAGCCGTCGTACAACATGCTGAACCGCTGGATCGAAGAAGACCTGCTCGACGCGCTCGATGAAACCGGCGCGGGTTGCATCGCCTTCACCCCGCTCGCGCAGGGCGTGCTGACCGACAAGTATCTGAACGGCATTCCCGCAGAAGCCCGGGTCAACCAGCCTGGTGGTGGCTCGCTGCAGAAGGACCATCTGAGCGAGCAGAACCTCAACCATGTGCGCAAGCTCAATACCATCGCGCAACGCCGTGGTCAGAGCCTCGCGCAAATGGCGCTCGCGTGGACACTGCGCGACAAGCGCGTGACGTCCGCCCTGATCGGCGCAAGCCGTCCCGAGCAGATCGTCGAGAATGTCGCGGCGCTCAAGAACCTGACTTTCTCGCAGCAGGAACTCGAAGAGATCGATCAGCACGCGCGCGACGGCGGCGTGAACCTCTGGCTCAAGCCGTCGACGGACCAGCGGGTCGGTTAAACGCACGGTGCGCCGGTAGAGGATTCGATCACGCGACCTCTGTTTCCGGCTGCACAAAATAAACAGCCCGGCACCGAATTCGCATTCGGGCCGGGCTGTTTTTCGTGGGTACTTGCCGATCGATGCTCAACGCTCGAAGGTCCGTAACCCACACATCGCTGCTCGGGCGGGACCTTCCGTGCAGGCAAGGTCCGTTATACGTATCTGAAGCCGATACGCTTAGAAGTTGAAGTTATCGATATTGCTTTCGTCAAACGTCGTCGGCGGTCCGAGCACGACTTCGCCGTTCTTGCCGACCGTGCGCTTGCCGAGCTTGCCGGCTTCAAACGAATCGCCTTCCTTGCCCGTGATCGTGCCCGAGGCCAGGTTCGCTGCGGCATACGCGGCGAGGTAGCCGAGTGCACCCGGATCCCACAGTTGGAACGCCTTCACAGTGCCGTTCTTGACGAACGCGCGCATCTGGTTCGGCGTACCGAGGCCTGTCACGGCAATCTGACCTTTCTTCGGCGACGTCGACAGATAGCGCGCGGCAGCGGCGATACCCACCGTCGTCGGCGCGATGATGGCCTTCAGGTTCGGATACGCCTGCAGCAGCCCTTGCGTTTCGACAAACGACTTCTGGTCGTCGTCGTTACCGTACGCAACCTTCACGAGCTTGATCTTCGAGTACTCAGGCTTCTTGAGCTCGTCCTGCATGAACTTGATCCAGGTGTTCTGGTTCGTCGCGTTCGGCGTGGCCGAGAGAATCGCGATTTCACCCTCACCGCCGATCAGCTTCGACGTGAGCTGGATCTGTCCGCGGCCGATATCTTCGCTGACTGCCTGGTTCACGAAGATCTGACGGCCGGCGGGCGCCGTGTCGGAGTCGAATGTCACGACCTTGATCCCGGCCGCGTGCGCCTTCTGCAGATACGGCACGACGGCGTTGGCATCATTGGCCGCGATCACGATCGCATCGACCTTCTGCGTGATCAGCGTGTTGATGTATTGAACCTGCGACGACGCGCCGGCATCCGACGGACCGACGACCTTGCCGTCACCCTTGAACTCCTTGATCGCGTCGAGGCCGCCGTTGTCGGCAATCACCTCGTACGGGTTGTTGATCTGCTTGGGCAGAAACGCGATCTTGAGTCCCTCCTTGACGCCTTGCGCGTGACCGGCGCCGCTGACCGCGAGCAATGCCGCGCACAGGGCGGGCATCGCTAACGCACGAACGTTTCGCAACATGTGAAGCCTCCTAAGGTTGCACTCTTCTGCCGGCGAGCCGGATGACGGTGCGTGGGTGGGTACTGCGGTGAGGTGATCTCCTCGATCATCGATCAGGCCCGCGCGGCAGCGCGGGCAGCCAGTACGCGGCGCTCGCGCATCGAGCGCCAGCGTGCGAACAAGTTGGGAATCAGCACGGACGAGAGCAGCAGCGCACCCGTGATGATCGTCAGCACTTCGCTCGATACGTCGGTCAGCGTCAGCGCGTTGCGCAGCACACCGATGATGATCAGCGAGAGCAGCACGCCGATCATCGAACCGCGGCCGCCGAAGATGCTCACGCCGCCGAACAGCACGGCGGCGATGACGGACAGTTCGAAGCCTTCGCCGTTGTCGCCGCGCGCGCTCGTGAAGCGCAGCGTGTAGATGATTCCGGCCAGCGCGCTCATCGCGCCCGACATCACGAACAGCTTGAGCTTGGTGCGTGCGACATCGATGCCGGAAAACTGCGCAGCCGTCGGGTTCGCGCCGATCGCATAGAGACTGCGGCCGAAGGCCGTGGCCTGAAGCAGCACGCAGAACACGATCGCGCCGATGACCACGATCACGAACGGCTGAGGCAGGAAGGAGTTGCCCACCGTATTGATGCCGAACGACGTGTACTCGGGCGGAAAGTCCGCAATCGCCTGATCGCCGAGCAGCACGTAGGCCAGGCCACGGAAGAACGCGAGCGAGCCGATCGTCACGGCCAGCGAGGGCAGGTTGAGCTTCACGATAACGAGGCCGTTGAGCAAGCCCGCGAGCGTGCCCGCGACAAGCACGATGACGATCACGAGCGGCATCGGCAGCCCCATATGCCAGAGCACGCCCATCAGGGCGCTCGATGCGCCGAGCACGGACGCCACCGACAGGTCGATCTCCGCCGCGACGATGATCAGCGTCATCGGTAAGGCCATCAACGCGATCTCGGTGAAGTCGGCCAGCATGTTCGAGATGTTCGACGCACCGAGAAAGTCGGGTGACAGCGCACGGCCCAGCGCCAGCGAGGCGATCAGCACGACCGCGAGCGAGGCTTCCCACGGCCAGTGAAACGCGCGGCCGTTTGCGGCAGCGGTGGTATCGGGCTTGAGTCCGGTATCAGACATGGTCGATGTATCCCTTCAATGCAAGTGCTGTGCAACCGGCGATCACCGCGGATGCCGCTTCGATGTTCGACGCATGCGATTCGTGCGCCCTGTCGTTGCCGATCCTGTTCGCCTGTGCGGCCCCGTACATCCGGGGCGCTGGCGACTGAGGGTCGTCCGGGAGAGTGAGGGCACTACGCATGTTCACGCTTCTTCATCATGCGTTTGGCGACGGAGCGCGCCAGCAGCGTGTCGAGCGTGATGGCCGCGACGATCAGTGCACCCTGAATCGCCTGCTGCCAGAACGGCGACACGCGCAGGACCACGAGCGAAATATTGATCACCCCTAGCAGCAGCGCGCCGAGCGTAGCGCCGCCGATCGTGCCGACACCGCCCGTGATCGCGACACTGCCGACGACTGCGGCCGCGACGACTTGCAGTTCGATCCCTTTGGCCGTGCTTGCATCGACAGTGCCGAAGCGTGCGAGCCAGAGTGCACCCGCGAAGCCCGCGATCGCACCGGAGATCAGGAACCCGTAGAACACGCGGCGGTCGACGGCAATCCCTGCAAGTCGCGCAGCTTCGAGATTCGATCCGATGGCGTAGTACTCGCGTCCACCGCGGTAATAGCGCAAGTAGATGCCCATGATCACGAGCACGAGGGCGGCGATCAGCACCAGGTTCGGCACACCGAGCAGCGAGCCTGTCGCAAGGCGCGAGTAGGCATCCGGCAGGCTCGTTGCATTGACCTGGCCGCCATGGACGTACCAGTAGTCCGCGCCGCGGATGATGTAGAGCGTCGACAGCGTGGCCACCAGCGAGGGCACGCGCCCGAACGTGACCAGCAGTCCGTTGATCAGCCCCGCACACATCCCCATGCCGACGCCGGCGAGTAGCGCGACGACGACCGGCATGCCCGGGAAAAACACATATAGCGTGCCGACGAGATAGGCCGTCAGTCCCACCACCGAACCGATCGACAGATCGATATGACGCATCAGCATGACCACGGTCATGCCCGCGCTCAGCAAGCTGATGATCGCGACGTTGAGCAGCACGTCACGCAGGTTCTGCACATTGAGGAAGCCCGGGCGGGCGAGCGCGGTACCCAGCACGACGAGCACGAGCACAATGACCAGCGTGCTTTCGCGATTGCGCGCCAGCGCGGCGGCGAAGCGCGAGGCCGCACCGGACCGGCGATCGGCCGGGCCTGCCGGCGGCGGCGCGGGTGTCTTGGGCGAGGAAGGCGAGGAGCTCATCGTGGACAGTTCGCGATGCGGACGATGGGAGATCGAATGGGCGCGGCTCATGCGGCACGCTCCCAGCGTTGCCCGAGGGCGGCGCTCATGATGCGTTCTTCATTGGCTTCGGCGCGCGTGAGCTCGGCGCTCAGCCGGCCTTCGTGCATGACGAGCACGCGGTCGGCCATGCCCAGCACCTCGGGCAATTCGCTCGAGATCATCAGCACGGCCATGCCGTTGCGCACGAGATCGGCCATGGTGCGGTAGACCTCGGCCTTGGCGCCGACGTCGATGCCACGTGTCGGTTCGTCGATGATCAGTACCTTCGGATCGGCGGCCAGCCATTTGCCGATCACGACCTTTTGCTGATTGCCACCCGACAGCGTGCCGACCGGCACCGTCATGCTCGCGGCCTTCAGGCGCAGGCGTTGGCCCCAGGTCTGCGCAAGCTGCTCTTCGCTGCGCGACGAGATCAGACCGCCGCGCGTCAGCCGACCTAGTACGGTCAGCGACGCGTTGCGTGCGATGCTGAGTTCGAGTGCCAGCCCTTGACCTCGACGATCTTCCGGGACGAGTGCGAGCCCCGATCGCACCGAGACCGCGGGCTTGCCGAGCGTGAGGCGTTTGCCAAGCAACTGCACTTCACCCGCGTCGACCGGATCGATGCCGAAAATCGCGCGAGCGACTTCACTGCGACCGGCTCCGACGAGCCCCGCGAGCGCGACGATCTCGCCATGGCGCACCTCGAAGGAGATATCGCGGAACACGCCGGTGCGGGTCAGACCGCGCACGGACAGGGCGACGTCGCCGGGTGTCGTTTCCGCCTTCGGGTAAAACGTATCGAGATCGCGCCCGACCATCTTTGCGACGATCGAGTCTGTCGTCATTTCCGACGTCATCGCGAAGTGCACCGTGCGTCCATCGCGCATGATCGTGATGCGCTGCGTCAGCTGAAACACTTCGTCGAGACGGTGCGTAATAAAGAGGATGGCGACGCCTCGGGTGCGCAGCTTCTCGGCAATCGCAAACAGGCGCTGAACTTCAGGCAGCGAGAGCGCCGCCGTCGGCTCGTCCATGATGAGCACGTTCGCATTGAGCGACAGCGCCTTCGCAATTTCGACGACTTGCTGATCGGCGATCGACAGTCCACGTACCGGTTGTTGCGCGCGCAGCGGGACACCGAGCGATTCAAGCAGGCTGTCGACCTCGGCGTGCATCGCATCGTAGCGAATGCGGCCCGCGCGATCGCACGGCTGCCGGCCCATATAAATGTTCTCCGCGATCGACAGATCGAAGAACAGCGTGGGTTCCTGATAGATGACCGCGATGCCTGCATTGCGTGCATCGGCCGGGGTGGAGAACGTGCGCGGCTCGCCATCGATGCGCAGTTCGCCGCCATCGGGCTGATAGACACCGGCAAGCAATTTGACGAGCGTCGATTTGCCCGCACCATTTTCGCCGAGCAACGCGTGGACTTCGCCAGGCCACAGCGTAAGAGAACCGTCCTCGAGCGCGCGCACGCGCCCGAAGCTCTTGCTCGCGCGGTGCATCTCGAGGCGCGGCGGAGTCGACGATGGATCAGTCATGACACATTCCTCATTCAGGCGCGGTGGCCTGCTCAGATCCGGTAGACGCGTTCCGCGTTGCGGCGGAACAGCGCTTCTTTCTCGGCGTCGCTCGCGCCGTTGACGATGGCCGCATAGGCGGACCACAACCTGTGATAACTCGTGAATAAACGGTCGACCGGAAAATTCGACGCGAACATTGCGCGATCGGTACCGAATGCATCGATCGTTTCAAGCACGTAGGGCCGCAGGCTATCGACGGTCCATTCGTGATCGAACATCGCAAGGCCGCTGATCTTGACGCTCACGTTGTCGCAGGCCGCGAGTGCGCGCAGGCCTTCGCGCCAGGCGTGCCAGCCCTGCACCGAATCGCGGTCGACGAACATGCCGGCGTGATTCACGACAAACGGCGTGTGCGGGTTTTCCCGCGCAAGTTCGACGGCCTCGGACATTTGCGACGGATACAGCTGCAGATCGAACGAGAGCCGGTATTTGCGCAGCAGCCCGAAATTACGGCGCCATACGGGCTCGCGCATGTAATGCCGCCCGACATAGTCGTAAAGCGGATTGGCGTGCACGTTGAGAATCTGGCGAATGCCGCGCGTATTCGGGAAGGCGGCATGCGCGGCGAGCACGGCTTCGACGTTATCGCTCGAGAGATCGGCGCCCGCGACGATTGCGTTCGGCATGCCGTGACTTGCTGCGCCATCAGCGACCGACTGGAGCCAGCGTGTTTCTTCAACGGGGTCCGCGGGATCGTGATTCGCGTCGATATGCACGGCTTTGATCAGCTCGAACCGCTCGGGCGATGCGACCGGATTCGTGGCCGCGGCATTCGCATCGGCCACGGACCGCGCTTCGGGGGCGTGCGTTGCGCTGGCGGACTCGGCATCGGCCAGGAAATCATTGATCTGGTAATTGTGCTTGAGCGCACGGGCGTCGCCGACGAACGACACGCCGGGGTTCGCCAGCCACGGGTAGTGGTGCGTGTCGAGGTCCCACAGATGAATATGCGGATCGACGATTTTCATTGAGCACGGCATCCGTTGGCAGAAAGGGGCACTGCGCGCCGGCGTCACGTACGTCGTACGCGAGCGCCGGTGCTTCAGCGGCTGCACTGCACTTACATTCACTGCGCATCCATCTCGGGATAACGCGCGTCGCGCGCCATCTCGCAAGGTGTCAGGCCGCGCGCTTACGCGAGATGAAACATCGGCGTGAGCGGCACGACGATCGGCGCATGGTCGGTCTCGGTATCCATGAGATCGGCCATGTAGTCCCACCAGCGGCGCATGACCGGAAGCCCCGGCAGCGCGTCCATGCCGTGATCGGCCGGGCGCTTGAGCACCGCAAACAGGTGGTGTGTCGATTCGTCGAGAAAGATCCAGTAATCGTGGATGCCGGCTTCGCGCAATGCGTCAGCCAGCTCGGGCCAGATAGCGTCATGACGCTGCCGGTACTCGTCCTGCTTGCCGGGCTTCAGCGTCATCCGAAAGGCGATCGTCTCCATCGGAATCCTGTTTCTAGGGACGTCGCGCTACTTTGGCGCGTCGTCTGTCTCCGTTGCATTTCTTCTATTGAGTGACACGACTATAAGCGGGGCAGCGATAACCATTCAATCCGATGTTACGATCAGTCGATCAGAAAAGCGGATCGGTGCGATGACCCTCTCCCCCTCGTTCGTGACGCTCGTGAACCGCCTCCGGTTCCGGCATCTGTCACTGCTCGTCGCCCTCGACGACACGCGCAACCTGCATCAGGCCGCGGCCGATATCAACGTGGCGCAGCCCAGTGCGAGCCGCATGCTCGCCGATATCGAAGAGGCATTCGGGTTTGCCCTGTTCGAGCGCCGCGCGCGTGGCATGGAGCCGACACCGCTTGGCATCGAAGCCCTTGCGTATGCGCGTCAATCGCTCGCCCACCTGACGCGTTTCGCCGAGGGGCTCGAGGTCAAACGCCGCGGCGGCCATGGCCAGCTGACGGTCGGCGCGATCATGGGCGCGGCGCCGGATCTCGTCGCGGTTGCCGTTGCCGACCTCAAGGCGGAGCGGCCTCTGCTCAATATCCGCATCCTTGGCGAGACCAGCGATCAGGTTGTCGAACTGCTCGAGCGTCGCGAAATCGAACTCGCGCTCGGTCGATTTACGAATCCGCTCCAGCACAATCATTTCGACTTCGAGCCCATCGCCAATGAAACGATGAAGCTCGTCGTGCGTGCGCGTCATCCGCTGATTGGCCAAGCTGCGCCGCGGCTCGCCGATCTGATCGACTGGCCGTGGGTTGTGCAGCCCATCACGAGCCCGGCACGCAAGCTATTCGAAGAAGAACTCGCCTCGGCGGGGCTGTCGTCCCCTGCCAATCTTGTCGAATGCGCTTCGATTTTCGCGACGCTTCAACTGCTTCAAAGCAGTGATGCCGTGGCCATGCTCTCCGAGTCGGTCGCGCGTGACTATCTGAAAGCGCGCTTATTGGTCGATCTGCATGTCGAGATCGGTAAGAACCTGACCGGGTTTGGTCTGCTCGTGCGCAAGCACGAACCGCTCAGCGACGCGGCTGAGCGATTTATTGCGCTGTTGCGGAAATACTCGGGTGTTGCGCCGCGTGAGGGGGAGATGGTGACGCCGGCGTGACTAGCTTTAGCGCGGGGTTAGTGCGTCCCGCCGACGAGCATGATCGTCAGTGACCGTACGCCTTGCGCGCCGCGAACCAGCACGCCCTCGATATCGGCCGTGGCCGACGGTCCGGTCACGAGCACGGCATAGCGCGCGTGGTTGAAATCGTCGCGGCGATACGCGTCCTGCAAGCCGTCGACGATCGACGACTCGTCGAGCACGATCACGAGATGCTGCGCGAGATAGCCGATCGAATTGACGCGATATTCAGCCTCGCTGAGCCACACCGAGCCCGTCTCGGCGACGCCGAACCGACCGGGCACGACGGCCACTTCCACGTCGTGCAGCGACGATGGCACGGTGTCCGCGCCGATCACGCGCGTGCCCGGAATGGCGTCGACCACCGAGCACAACGCGACGTCCTTGCCGAATTTGGCGTAAATCGCGTCGCGCGCCTCGTCGACGGTCGCGACACGTTGTGCGACACCGCCGTACAACGCGAGCCCGGCAATAAACCGCTCGATCCGATCGCCTTCCGGCGTCGCAAACAACGGAATGTCGGGCATCTCGACCGCCGCCGGCTGCGCCGCACGGATCTTCGCGAGAAAGCTGTCTTTTGAACTCATGGCGCGTATGTGCTTCTCAATTCGATGACTCGATAAACCGATGACTTAATGACTCGATAAACCGATGACTCAATCATTCGACTACTTGGTCTATCGGTGACTTGTTAATTCGCTTACTCGACGTCTTCCGACTTCGCCCCGCGATGCGTCGCGTACCACTCGTGGAACGTCTGCTTCGGCACGTCGGGCAGATCCCGGTGCCGTCCCCAGATATTCAACGGGTTGTAGAGCATGAAATTCGGCAACCGCTCAAGCGCCGTCGACATCGATTTGACCGTCGTCCGATAGAGCTTGGGACTCGCGAGCAATCGCCCGGCAACCTGCAGCGCCTTCTGTTTGACGAACGGCAGCTCATGATGCGTCGCGACGACCTGCCGCCATTTGTAGAGCTGCTCGTGAATATCGATCTTGACCGGGCACACGTTCGAGCAACTGCCGTTCAGCGTCGATGCATAAGGCAGCGCGCTGAACTTCTTGAGGTCGTAGGTCGGATTGATGATCGCGCCGATCGGTCCCGCATACGTGCTGCCATACGACAGGCCGCCGCTGCGCCGGTACACGGGGCAGGTATTCATGCATGCGCCACAGCGAATGCATTTAAGCGAATGCCAGAAATCGCCCATCGCGAGCCGGTCGCTGCGTCCGTTGTCGACGATCACGTAATGCAATTCAGCGCCTTCACGCGGTGCGCGGAAGTGCGAGGTGTACTGCGTGATCGGCGAGCCGAGCGCGCTGCGCGACAACAGGCGGATAAACACGCCGAGATCGCGCGTGCGCGGGATCAGCTTCTCGATCCCCATCGACACGATATGCAGCGGCGGCACGTTCGCGCTCAGATCCGCGTTGCCTTCGTTCGTGCAGACCACCACCGTGCCCGTCTCAGCGACGGCGAAGTTACACCCCGTCATGCCGGCTTCGGCGCGCAGGAAGTACGGGCGCGTGTTCTGACGCTGGCTTTCGGCGAGATACGGGATGTCGCTGTTGTTCGGATCGCTGCCGATCGTCTTCGCGAAGACTTCTGCGACATCCGTGCGCAGCTTGTGCACCGCAGGCATCACGATATGGCTCGGATCTTCATGATCGAGCTGCTGGATGCGCTCGCCGAGATCGGTCTCCATGATATCGATGCCGCGTTCCTCGAGGTACGGCCGCATGCCGCACTCTTCGGTCAGCATCGACTTGCTCTTCACGAGCGTTGTCACCTTGCGGTCCGACAGGATCTTGTGAACGATCTCGTTATGCTCTTTCGCATCGGCCGCCCAGTGCACCTTTACACCATGCGCTTCGGCTTGTTCGGCAAACTGTGCGAGGTACTGTGACAGATTTGAGAGCGTGTGTTCCTTGAGCGCCGACGCGGCCGCACGCAGTTGCTCCCACTCGGGGATGCCGTGCATCAGCGTGTCGCGCTTTTGACGGATGTCCCACAGGCGTTTGTCGTGAAACGCGATGTGGTCTTCACGCGCGATGAACTTGCCGGCCGCTTTCGCGTGATCGACCTTGCCGGGCTTGCCATGAATGGTTGCACTCATTCGCGGGCTCCGTTGAGGATCTGGGCGATATGAATAAAGCGCATGCCCATGCCGATGCGGGCCGAGCAGCCCTTCTGATGCATCAGGCACGACATGTCGCCCGATACGATGTATTCCGCGCCCGCCGACAGGTGGTCGCGAACCTTGTCCTGGCCCATGCGCACCGACACCGCTTCCTCACCGACCGAGAACGTGCCGCCGAAGCCGCAGCATTCGTCGGGCCGCGTGGGCTTCGCGAATTCGATGCCCTTGACGCCCGATAGCAGCGCCATGGGTTTGGAGAACGCTGGCGCATCGACCTCGCTGATCGACGCTTCCTTGAGGTGACGCAACGCGCTGCAGCTGTTGTGCAGGCCAACCTTGTGAGGAAACTCGGCCCAGGGAAATTCGCTGACCTTGAGCACGTCATGCAGGAACTCGACGAGTTCGTACGTGCGTGCGCGGACTTGCGTCACGCTATCGGTCTGCTCGATGGCCGTCATGTGCGATCGCACATGGTGAACGCAGCTTGCAGAAGGGCCGACGATGTAGTCGTAGCCCGCGAAGCTGTCAGCGAAGAGTTGCTCGCAGCCAGCGGCATCGGCTTCGCTGCCGTTGTTGGCCATGGGCTGGCCACAGCAGGTCTGCGTGGCCGGGTAGTGGACATCGAGACCGAGACGCTCGAGCAACTCGAGCGATGCGATGCCGACTTCAGGGTAGAACGCGTCGATGAAGCAGGGGACGAACAGCGCGACTTTCAAGCTTTCCTCGCGGGGTCGGCCGTCGCGCGCTCTGCGGCGCCTGCTGCGACGGCGCTATTGAAGATTGACGAATAACCCGCCGTCGACCAGCAGCGCGGCGCCTGTCACATAACGCGCCATGTCGGAGGCCAGGAACACCACGACATCGGCGATATCGTCAGGACGGCCCAGCCGGCCAAGCGGAATTCGTCGTTCGAAATAGGCTTTCTTCTCGGGCGAGGACAGATCTTCTGCATTCAGATCAGTCGCGATCGTCCCCGGCATCACCGAGTTACACCGAATCTTATAGGGGCCGAGTGCGATTGCACAGGACTGCATCAACGAATGCACGCCGGCCTTGGTCGGTGTGTAGTGTGTTTGCATGCCGCCGCCGACCAGCGCGCTGATCGAACTCGTAGCGACGATTGCCCCGCCGTCGCCTTGCTTCTTCATCTGGTTGGCCGCGGCTTGCGTCACATAGAACGCGCCACCGAGATTGACGGCGACTGTGGTCTGAAAGACTTCAGGCGGCATGTCGAGAAAGGCGTGGAACGGGCAGATGCCTGCATTGCTGGCCAGCACGTCGACGCGGCCGAAGGCTTCCACCGTCTTGTCGACAAGCTCGGTGGCCGTTGCCGGTAGCGAGACGTCGCCTTCGACGGCGATCGCGCGGCGGCCTAGTGACTTGATCTCGTCGAGCACGCTGTCGACGGCCGAGCGCTTGTGATACGACGCGTCGTTCTCGCCCCAGTAGTTGATTGCCACGTCGGCGCCTTCGCGCGCGCATGCGACGGCGATCGCTCGCCCGATACCGCGCGAGCCACCGGTCACGATGACCACTTTGTTGTTGAGCAGCATGACGAGATGTCCGATTCCGGTTTACAGGTGAATGGTCGCGCGACCGATGCAACCGGATCGCATGTACCTTCGATGTGGCAAAGCCCGATCCGGTTCATGGGTGAATGCGCGAGGATTCGAAACCGAGCTCGGCGTTCATCAGTGAATCGCATCGGGGCCCTGCACATCGCGCATCACGAGCGGTCGATGCGCGTGAATCATGCGCTTAGTGTTCGTACGGACGATGCAACGCACAATCCGGATTCAGGCGCACGCCGAAGCCCGGTGTGTCGGGCACTTTCAATCGGCCGTTCACAGGGACCGGTTCGTCGAGCAGCAGCGGTGTGAACATCGGCACGACCTTGTCGGCCTTCGGCGCCATCATCAGGAATTCGGAGAACGGCGAGTTGTGGCGCGTGACGACGAAGTGGTAGCTGTAGACCGATGAGCCGTGGGGCACGACGAGCGCATCGTGCGCATCGGCGAGTGCCGAGATCTTGATGAGTTCGGTGATGCCGCCGCACCAGTTCACGTCCGGCTGGATCATGTCGCAGCAGCCCATCTCGAGCAACATGCGGAAGCCCCAGCGGGTGGCTTCGTGTTCGCCGGTCGTCACCCACATGCCCTTGGGCACGTTCTTGCGCAGTTCGGCGTAGCCCCAGTAATCGTCGGGCGGCAGAGCCTCTTCGATCCACTTGAGATTCCACGGCTTCGCGAGCTCGGCGAAGCGCGTCGCGTAGCGCACGTCGAGACTCATCCAGCAGTCGTACATGAGCCAGAAGTCATCGCCAACTTTGTTGCGCATGTCGGCGAGCCGTTCGATGTTCTTGCGCAGGCCTTCTTCGCCTTCGGCGGGGCCGTGTTGCAGCGGCATCTTGCCGCCGATAAAGCCCATTTGCTTCGCGAGGTCAGGGCGTGCGCCGGTGGCGTAAAACTGGAGTTCGTCCCGCACGGGGCCGCCGAGCAGTTGGTAGACCGGTTCCTTGCGGATCTTCGCGAGCAAGTCCCACAGCGCGAGATCGACGCCCGAAATCGTGTTGAGCACGACGCCCTTGCGGCCGTAGTAGAGCGTGCCGAAGTACATCAGGTCCCACATCTTTTCGATGTCGCTGACCAATTGGCCTTCGAGGAAGCGCGCGAGATGCTTTTCGACGATGAACGCGCCGATCTCGCCAGCAGTCGTGACGGCGAATCCGACCGTGCCGTCGCTCGCTTCGATTTCGACGACCAGCGTGCCAAGCACGTTGATGCCGAACGAGCGGCGGCTCTTGCGGTATTCGGGGTAGCGCGCGAGCGGGGTCGAGATATGGTCGTCGATCCAGTGACCATCGTCCTGGTCGTGATAGTCGGCGCCGCCGCCGCGCACCGTGAATGCGCGGACGTGACGAATCGTGGGCATGGACATCATCGGTCTCCGTCGGAGGGGAGGCGCGCGCATCGATGCGCGCGTCGTCGCTTAAGTCGGTTCGGGGCCTGGCGAGCGACAGGGGTGCCGCGGACAGGCGGCACGGCGGTTGTCTCGAGCAGGCGGTTGTTTTGTGTCTTGATCGGCGCTGACGGTCTTGGCTTCGGCTTCGGCTTCGGCTTCGGCTTCGGCTTCGGCTTCGGCTTCGGCTTCGGCTTCGGCGCGCAAACGTTCGCTGTGCGCCGAAGCCGCGTCAGCGCGCCGTAGCGTCAGTACGTTGCGCGGCCGCCGGACAAGTCGAAGACGGCACCCGTGCTGAACGCACAGTCTTCCGAGGCGAGCCAGATGATCATCGCGGCGGCCTCGGACGGCTGCAGGAACCGCGCCATCGGGATGCGCGCCAGCATGTAGTCGATGTGCTGCTGCGTCATCGAGTCGAAGATCTCCGTCTTGGCTGCCGCCGGGGTAACCGCGTTGACGAGGATGTTCTTCGTCGCGAGTTCCTTGCCGAGCGATTTGGTCAAGCCGATCAGGCCCGCCTTCGACGCACTGTAGTGCGAGGCGTTCGGATTGCCTTCCTTCGCGGCGATCGAGGCGACGTTGACGATCCGACCGTAGCCTTGCTTGATCATCTGCGGAACGATTGCCCGGCAGGTGAGATACGGGCCGATCAGGTTCACGTCGATGACGCGGCGCCACACGTCGGGCGGCAGTTCCCAGAGCGGGCCATTGCCACCGGTGATGCCGGCGTTATTGATCAGGCCGTCGATCGAGCCGTGCGCGTCGAGCGTGGCCTGCGTCGCCGCGTTGACCGAGGCTTCGTCGGTCAGCTCGACCACGTGCGTGGTGACTTTGCCCTTACCGAGCGCGCCAAGTTCACCCGCCGTCTGCGCGAGGCGTGCCGCGTCGACATCCCAAAGGGCAGCCGAGCCGCCTGATTCCAGTGCGCGCTGCGCGACCGCGTAACCGATACCGCGCGCGCCGCCCGTCACGACGAGCACCCGCCCGCTCAAATCGATCTGGTTCACCGTGTCTCCGAATCGTTCGTTGTAGTGCGAACAAATATATCGGCAATGCGATAGCCGACCAATCGCATTCGATGATCGGGCGATAGCGAAAGAGAATCTCTCGAGGGGAAAGCTCTAGGGCGCCAACGAGCGGATTGTGAAATCCGGGTCGCTCGCGCGTCTGGCGAATGGGGGTGAAGTGAGCGTTGCGAAGAACGAGGCGGCCTATCCGTCGCGCTGCAACGCCACAGTGACGCGTTATCGCGCGTCAATCGGCTTTATCTACATTGCGGGGAGGGCACCATGACCATGTACCCACGGCGATCGCGACGACTCGGGGGTCCGCGTCTCCATGTGCGAACGCCTTATCAGAGCGAACATCAAAAAGAGATGGCTAGCTTGCGCGCATGCATGGATAGGCTGGACCGAGACCCTGACGGGACGACGCAAGAGCTGATCGATGCCGGGATTCTTTATAGGCATCCCGACGGGAGCGTGACGCTGCCTCCACTGCCTCCGATCGGTATTACTGCAGTGTTCTTTCGATAGCTAGGAACGAGTCTGCCATCCGACCCGCGAAAATCAGGAACACGGACCTGCAGTGATCGCGTGGCCTTGCTTTACCCGACTCTGGCGTTTGCCTTCAAGCGGCTCGAACTGCCTTTCGACGATCAGGTCTCGCTCCATTGTCGGAGCAAGTTGTGATAGCAGCCGACGAGGGTACGTCGGGCGTCCTCGTCGCCTGAGGTGGCGTTGAGGCGTTGGATGGCCGTGTCCATGTCGTGCAGGATCGAGCGCTGGCCGTCGTTGCGAATCAGGCTCTGGATCCAGAAGAAACTCGCGACGCGAACACCACGTGTGACGGGTTGAACGCGGTGCAGGCTCGATGCGGGGTAGACGATCGCGTCGCCGGCTGCCAGCTTGACCTCATGCGTACCGTAGGTGTCTTCGATCACCAGTTCGCCGCCGTCGTATTCGGACGGATCGGCCAGAAAAAGGGTGATCGACAAGTCCGCTCGAATCTTGCGTCCGGTGGCCGGCGAGATTCGCACTCCGCCGTCGACGTGATTGCCGAAGGTCATACCTTCCCCGTACCGATTGAACATCGGCGGGTAGACCTGGTTCGGCAGTGCGAAGCTGATAAAGAGCGGGTTGCGTTCCAGAAACGACAGAATCTGATCGCCCGCCTCAGCCGCGAGCTGCGACACTTCGCTGATCTGTTGATTCAGCTTGACCGGCGCACCGGAGTATCCGGCTGAAACACGCCCGTCGACCCAGGGTGCGTCCGACGCATCGAGGCGGCTTCGAATCGAGGTGACGGTGTCGCGGTCAATCAGCTTCGGAATCGACAGAATCATGTGCAGTGTGTTGTGTGTTTCAGACTACTTGTTTTCAGGAACGTCAGGCGCCTGGCTTCCCGTGCGGCTGGCCGGGGTGCAATCGGCGATTGCCGCCAAGACCCGGTGCCTTGTCCGGACGTGGCCAAAAGCCATGTCCGGACAACCGCGCAAAGCCGGAGAGCCTCGCCTCCCCAGGCTTTGGCGGACAGCGGATCAGAAGCGATACGTCCCGGTCAGCAGCACGGCGCGGCCAATGCCAGGCACCGCTCGGCCACCGTCCGACGGGATCAGCGCGTCGTAATAGTACTTGTTCGTCAAATTCAGCAAGTTCACCCGCACGTCGTACTTCGGCTGACGGTAGGCGACGGTCGCGTCGAAGCGCGTATAACCGCCGACCGACACGAAGTCGTTGTTCGCCGCGTAACGCGACGACAAATACGTCATGCCTCCGCCGATTTCCCAGTGCGGCAACGGTTCGTAGGTGGTCCACAGCGTGAACGTGTGCTTCGGTACGTTTGCCGGTGTCTTGCCCTGTGTGCCGTCACGCGCTTCAAGGATCGTCGCGTCGAGATACGTGTATCCCGCGTAGATGAGCCAGTTGTGCGTGAGCCGGCCGCTCGCACCTGCCTGAAAACCGTCGACGCGAATATTACCGTCAAGCGAATAGACCCCCGTCGATACCTGCGTGCGCGCATTGGTCTTGTCGATGCGGAACAGCGCCGCGTTCGTCGACAGATTGCCGTCAAGCAGATCCCACTTGCCGCCGACCTCATACGACCGGTTCGATTCGGGCTTGAGGTTCTGCTGACCGCTGGTGACCGTCAGCGTCTCGAGCGACGGATCGAACGAGGTGCCATACGACGCGTAGTACGACTGGGTGTCCGTCGGCTGCCAGATCACCCCGGTGCGCACGCTCGTAAAGTAGTTCGTCTGCGATGCGTATCCAGGCGCGGTAATTGTATTGGCGATGTGCGCCCGATATTTGTCCCAACGCAAACCGCCGACGATTTTCCAGTGATCGCCGATCGACACCGTGTCGTTCGCATACGCCGCGAACTCATTGGCACCCGAGTTTGCATAGTTGCCGATCGTTGTCGCTGAGTTGGCGGGCGTAGAGGTATAAATCGGATCGAGAAGCGAGACGATCGGAAGGTTGGTGCGCGTTGTTGCCTGGTTCGTGTACGAATCGTGGCCGAGTTCGATACCCGTGACGACTTCGTGCTTGAGCGGCCCCGTTGCGAACTTCGAAATCAAGTCGGTCGTGTTGTAGATCGACTGATCGGTGATGACGCGATCATGGGAACCGAGCTTCGCGTACAAGGACGACAGCGGGAGCGTCGTGTAATTGCCGTTTGTCAGCGCCGTGCTGGTCGACAGCGGTCCGGTCAACACTGCGCTCGCACCGGTCTCGCGCGCGTCCGTCACGTAGTGCGCGTACTGCGTCTGATTGCGCAGACGGAAGTTCTCGTTGAAGCGATGGTCGACCCGGGCCGACACGATCTGCACATCCTGGATCGTTCGATCGTCCGTCAGCCCGTAGAACGTCGACTTGTCGACCGGTACGGGACGGCCGTTGACCGGCGGAACGCCATAATCGGGCATATCGCGGTTGTGCTGGATCAGCGCCGATAACGTGATCTCGGTGGGCGTACCGATGCCGAACTTCACGGTCGGCGCGATCCCGTAGTCCTTGTTGCGCATTTCGTCGCGCGACGAACCCATGCTCTGGCCGAACGCGTTGATCCGGAACGCCGCTGTGTCGGACAGGGCGCGATCGAGATCGACCGTCGTGCGGTAGCGGTCGTCGGTACCGATCGTCGCCGAGACTTCGGAGACGGGCGTCAGCTGCGCCTGCTTACTGGTCTGGTTGATCACACCACCCGTCGAACCCCGGCCGAACAGCATCGACGAAGGACCGTAGAGGACTTCGATCGCGTCGAGATCAAACGTGTCGCGATAGTACTGACCGCGGTCACGGAATCCGTCGAGATAAATATCCGTTCTGGCGGTAAATCCGCGCAAGTTCACGTTATTTCCGATGGTCCCGCCTTCTGCCGCACCGATCGTCACGCCGGGTGCATTGCGCAACGCATCCTGAAACGACGTCGCTCCCTGCGAATTGAGCAGTGCACGGTTGATGACCGTGACCTGTTGCGGGATATCGCGGAGCTCGGTCGGCAGCTTGGCGCCAACGGATGAGGTCTCGGCAGAGAAGCTTTGATTATCTGTGACGTCATTGACCTGCACTGTGGGCAGCGTACCTTCCTCATGCGACGGCGTGGTCTGAGCCTGAGAAGTGGCGGCCTGGGCCTGGGTCTGGGCTTCCGCGCTTGCGGCATGAGCGGGCAGGGCAGCCAGGGTGATGGCACCGGCTGAGAACAGCGCGGTGACGAGCGGAGTCGGGCGAAGCATCATGTTTTACCTGGTCAGTCGAGTGGCGGAACGCGTCGAAGACGCGAACGGGTTGTCGGCTGGCTTGGCAAACGGAGGCACGCACCGTCCGCCCGGATTTCTCACCGGTGAAAACGGGGTTTGAGCGTGGTGTCGCCTGGCTGGCTTTTCGGTGCGGGGCTAGGCAGATCAAGGCGCGGCGGGGGCGGAATGAAATCGCCGCACGCGGGGTGTAAGCTGCGAAGCCTAGTCTCAAATGTCCATTTGAGAATCGTTATTATTACTGTCCATTACCCTGGTGAGTGAATGGCCGTTGTAAGGTAAAGGTTTTTGTAAGCGATTTGTGCATGTAGCAATTTTGTGCATGGACGCGGAAGCAGGCTGCGGTTGTTTGGCGTAGGCGTTTGTCGCTGTAAGGCGCGGCGGCCTTCAACGACAACTCGAGAGGGATCTGCGCTGCAGCAGGCGATCCACGACACACGAAATAAACCCGGCGAACGCCCACGACGCGACGCCATCCCGAAGGGCCCGGCACGTTGTTCGATCGGTACGGAACGTGCTCCCGCCGTACGCATTGGACGGCGAACGGGTTCCGTTTCAACCCCGCGTATGACGGCAATAACGCCGCGTGCGCCTCGTCACCTGCGTCGGACCCGCGTCTGACGCGAAATGTGCAGTCGTGCAACACTGACGGACTTCGCTATTCGTTGGCAGGGCTTCACGCCGACACCCCTTTTAGGAGCGAGCGCGAGATGACAACGACTTCCCCCACCGCGCGCGACGCCTGGCCTTTGCTGCTCGCGCGCCTGGATCATGCCCGCGCGGCGACCGACAGCCTGTTTGGCTTGCTCGCCGATGACGCCTTTTACGACCGGACCATTGCCGAGCGGCATCGGCTTGGTTTTTATCGCGGTCACCTGGACGCGTTCGACTGGAATCTTTTCAACGGCCGGCTCTTCGAGCGGGCGTCGGTGAACCTGGAGTACGACCGGTTGTTCGCATTCGGCATCGACCCGATCGACGGCCAGTTGCCGTCCGACCAGGTATCGGACTGGCCGACGCGTCCCGAGGTCGAACGTTATTGCTGGTCGGTCCGCGAGATCATCGACGAAGAACTTCGCAAAGCGGAGCGCAACGGCGTTGATCAACTGCCGACCGGACAGTCGACGGCATTGCTGCTGAACGTCGCCATCGAGCATCGACTGATGCACGCCGAGACGTTGGCCTATCTGCTCCATCAGTTGCCGCTCGATCGCAAGGTGCGCGGCCAGCCGTCGTTCGTTCCGAATGCGCCTCCGGTTCAGAACGAAATGCTCGATGTGCCGGCCGGGCGCACCCGCGTCGGTATGCCCGCCGATGCGAATGGCGCGTTCGGGTGGTGCAATGAATTCGGCGGTGCCGACGTCGACGTGCCGGCGTTCTCGATCGACAAGTACATGGTCACGAACGGCGAGTTCCTGGCGTTCGTCGCGGCGGGCGGCTATCAAAACCGGGCGCTGTGGAGCGATGCGGGCTGGGCGTGGCGCGAAGCCGCCGGGATCGACCATCCGGTGTTCTGGCGGCGTGCATCGAAGGGCGGCGTGAACAGCGCGGCCAACGATGCGTCCGTTGCTGGAAAGGCGGGGTCGTCAAGCCGCGCAGCACAAGCCCATGCCGGCCAAGCGAACGACTGGACGCTTGTCACGATGTTCGACGAGATTCCATTGCCTTTGAACTGGCCCGTGTATGTGAGCCACGCCGAGGCGAGTGCTTTTGCGCACTGGACCGGCAAGGCATTGCCGACCGAGGCGCAATGGCAACACGCGGCAGGTCAGCGGCGTGCTCACCATGGCAATTTCGATTTCGCCTACTTCGATCCTGTCTCCGTGGACGCCGATTTGCACGAGCGCAGCGATGCTGGCGTCGTCGGGATGTGGGGCAATGGATGGGAGTGGACAAATACGAAGTTCGGTCCGTTGCCGGGCTTCGAGATTTACGAGTGCTATCCGGGCTATTCCTCGAATTTTTTCGACGATCAGCACTACGTGCTCAAGGGCGGATCGACGCGTACCGCGAGTTGCATGATGCGGCCGTCGTTCCGTAACTGGTTTCAGCCGCATTACCAATATGTCTACGCAGGCTTTCGCTGCGTGAACGCCTGAGCAGACAGGAGACGAAATGGCGCATCCCGTACTCGCCGACAAGACATTGTCGGCCTTTGCTGAAGACGTTCGTTTGGGCCTGACGCGCTCGCCGCAGAAGGAACTGCCGTCCAAGTATCTATACGACGCCGTAGGTTCGGCGTTGTTCGATGTGATCACGGTCCTGCCGGAATATGGTGTGACCCGTGCCGAAGAGCGTGTGCTGGTCGCCCACGCGGGCGAACTCGCGCGCCTTGTGCCGCAAACCAGCCTCGTCGCCGAGCTGGGGAGTGGCAGCGGGCGCAAGACCCGGCGCATCCTGGAGTCGCTCGCGGTGCGGCGCCCGGTCACGTACTGCCCGATCGAGATTTCGCCGGCAGCGCTCCACCAATGCGAGCGCGCGCTTGGAGATCTCGAGCGCGTCAGCGTTGCGGGTTACGCGTACGAATATCTCGACGGGCTGAAGCGCGTGGTCGACGAGCGTCGTCGTCCGGACGAGCGACTGCTCGTGATGTTCCTGGGCTCGACGATCGGCAACTTCCGCCGGCTCGCCGCGGCGCACTTCCTTCGTGACGTCCGGCATCTGATGCGCCCGGGTGATGCACTCGTCCTCGGTGCTGATTTGCTTAAGCCCGAACCCGTGCTGATCGACGCGTATGCCGATCCGACGGGCGTCACCGCGGCGTTCAACCTCAATCTCCTGGGACGTCTGAACCGCGAACTGGGAGCGGACTTCGACCTTCGTGAATTCGAGCACGTCGCACGCTTCGACCCGGTTGCCCGCGCGATCGAAATGCACCTGAGATCGCGCCGTGACCAGACGGTAACGATCGAAGCCGCCGACTGCACCGTGCACTTCAAGCGTGGCGAGACAATCTGGACGGAAGCGAGCCATAAGTACACGCTCGACGACATCGCCCACCTCGGCGACGTCGCAGGCTTCGACCTCACCGCACAATGGACCGACGCAGAGTGGCCGTTTGCGGAAACGCTATTTGTCGCGCGGTAGTGATCGATCGCGGTGTTGCGAGCTGCGGTAGCTGAGATCGTCGCCAGTTATGGCACCCGCAATGCCTGGCGTGCAGTTAGATGAGTTCTGAAGCGTCCCTCAAGCGGAGCGCGGTGATCGGTAGACCGCCGCGCTCCAGGGCTTGGGCAAAGTCCTCTGGAGTAGCGTGAGGACGCCGCCATCGGCTGCGCATTCGTTTAAACGCGGCAATAACGACGAGCGGGTCGAGATCCCACTGATTCACGATGAATCGATCCGGATCAAGCACTTCGACGCCATACGGATTGACCAGGGCGTTCGGAAAATCCCTCAGGTTTGACGTGACGATGCAGTCGGCATGTCCGGCCACAGCTGCGGCAAGCACGTGGCAATCATCAGGATCGGGCAGCGAATAGCTGTGTGCAAGCGGCATCCACGCCGCTTCGACAACTTCCCAGTCGGGCACTGCTTCACGCATGCAGTTTCGCCGGACATCGAGCTTACCGACCAACTCAGGACGCATCGCTTCGAGCGACCCAATCCATTCTTGTTCGATTCTTTGTGTCCATTTCGCTGCGTAGAGTCCTGCCGTGGCAAGACTCATCAGCGCGTCGGCTATCGCGATCGGGAAAAGGACGCACGCGTCCAGCACAGCTGTGTAGCGCGCGCACCCGGCCATGTTCAATAATCCAGTCCAAGTTCGCGCGCGTTCGCTGCCATCCGGTCGAGGGCGGCAATCTTAGCCTCGCGCATGGCTTTGGCGTAGGCGACGAGATCGCCAAACGCTATCCGGCGGTGAGTGCCAACCATCCGATGCTTCAAGCGCCCTTCGTTGATTTCCTTGATGACGAACGGGCGCGATACGTTAAGGAAGTGCGCGGCTTCTACTGTTGTGAACTCACGGTTCGACGGCACGAGCGTGATCGTCAGGCCCTCGCTCAGTGCACCGAGCAACTGCCCTATAAGCTTCAGCGCCGCTGGCGGAAGCGCGATTGAGGGATGTTCGCCTTTGTCTGTCGTCAGAGTGATGGATGCGGCACGGGAGTGATCCAGTGCCTCCATGATGCATCGCTGCGCTATACGGGCCATTTCAATGTCGCTCTCGGTCATCGGGGGGGGCGTTATTTCACGAAGTCGGTCGAGAGTGCTCATGACTGTATGTTCCTTAGCTGGCTACGTTCGGCGTGGGGCCCAAGGGATCCCTTCGTGTTGACCATGCTAAGGAGCAAGTGAAATAAACGCAATTCGTTTCATATGATCCTTTTACGCAGGCAGCGGTATCCGAGCAAGGCTCTTCGTGAAATGAGATCGAAATTGGCATGGTCCTAAAGAAAGATCGAGTTTTTGAGACGCAAAAGACTTCGCTGGCGGCGCGCGCACGCGTCGGCCAAGGATGCTTAGCGGGTTGAGGAACCAGAGGAGAGGGAAGAACTGCATACACATCGCCGTGGCTCGGCGATCGTCTGCGTATGCTGAATGGGCGAGCGCGTTGGCGCGTTCGCCCGAGTGATGCGCGACGCTAAGGTCGCGGTGCAGGCCCGGATAGGGCCTGGCGGTTACAGCATTGCCGGTAGTGCCTCAACGAGCACCATGCCGCACAGCGCACCAATCGCTGCGCCGACGAGCCGCAGCGTGTTTGTCCGCATTTTGGTGCGCATCGGAATGGCGCCAAGGAACAGCGCGCCAGCAAGCGCCATCGGGATCAACAGGATGAAATCGTTGATCGTGAAAAGATCGAAATTGAAGTTCATGCGCGTCTCCGTCCATTATTCGTGGACCTCTGAATTCGAGTATAGGCAATGCCGCCTGATTGCAAAGGCGGTCTGATCCCTATTCGATACTGCGTCGCAGCAAACGCTCAGAGGGGCTCGGTAACGTCAAGGACTACGCATTTTTTGTGCCCTGGTTGGCGGCGGAAAAACTAAAAAAGCGAATCCGTCGTTTAAAACGAATTCGCTTTTTGCGGGAAAGCAGGGCGATTTGCGCTCGTTCAGCTCAATTGCTGCGCGGAGAGGCGCAACGACTACGGCTGCGACCTCCCAGCGAGCCGTGCCCGGCCTATCCGATCAGCTATTGCTGCCCTTCGCTGCGTTGACCATGTAGTCAACGGCGGCCTTCACATCTTCGTCCGATGCGTTCGATCCGCCCTTCGGTGGCATCTGGCCTTTGCCATGCAGCGCGTAGTTATAGACCGTGTCGATCGGATCCTTGAGACGCGGTGCCCACGCGGCGGCGTCGCCAAATTTCGGTGCGCCCAGCAGGCCCGTCGCGTGGCACGACTGGCAAACCGATGTGTAAAGCGCTTTGCCGGCTTGCGCTGCATCGGCGCTGTTGCCGGCCGCGGCCGGTGCCGACGACGGAGCCGGAATGGCGGCAATCGCCGCAGCTGCAGCCGATGCGGCGTCTGCACCCGCGTTGGCACCCGATGCGGCGTTGGCGTCCGTTGCACCCGACGCTGCGGCCGCCGTCGCATTCGCTGCGCCGGGAGCCGGCGCTGCCGGTTCGTCCAGATGACCCCCGGAGTTGTTGGCCATATAGACGATGGCGCGGCCGATTTCATAGTCGCTATAGTCGTCCGGGCTCGTGCCACCGCGCGGAGGCATCGCGCCCTTGCCGGCGAGCGCGGTCTTCAGCAGGGTGTCATAGCCCTGCGAGATGCGCGGCGCCCAGTCGGACGCATCGCCAAACTTCGGAGCGCCTGCAGCGCCCGGCGTGTGGCATGTCGTGCAAACCGCCTTGAAAACTTCTTCGCCCGTTTTGAACGCGTGAGGCGCGCTGGCGTCGTGGACTGTCAGTTGTGCAATCGGCGAGATTCGCGCTTTGACGTCATCGGGGGCGAACGCGTCGGTGCCGGCTCCCACGCGATTCATGTTCTGAACGTATTGCACGCACAACACAATCACAATAATCGGAAGCAGGAAACTCGCAATCGCGACGGCGATGAGCTGACCTGGGGTTTTGATAGGGGACTGGTGTTCATCGCTCATGCCTGTCTCGTCTCTCGAATGGTTATGTTCAGGGCGATACGTAACGACCAACTTCCATCTGTAAACGATTATAGGCATAAGTGTTTTCGCGACGCGATCAGCAGAATCCCGTCGAAGTCGCGCGCGTGGATGGAAAATTCGTGCGCGAACAGGGTGACGCGCTAAGGAATGCGCGGATGCAGCAAGGAATAAAAGTTAGCGCTCGCTATCGCTCGGCTCACACACGGTCAGTTGGAGGGCGCGTGTGGATGCGGGTTTGCGGGTCGTGACGTTGCGTTTGTCAGGCGGACGGGCCAGGAGCGGGAGAGGGCGTTTGAGGTCGAAATTGCACCCCAAGCAAAACGCGAAGGCTGCGCCGCCTTCGGAAATGAATCGTCTACGTGTTTCGTCAGCCCGTCCGGCGCAGGATTTAAGCCGTGGGCGAGGTGGACGGCGTGCGTTGAAGCAGGTATCCTTGCGGACTCGCAAAGGGCGCTGGGTCCAGTCGGACCAGCGCCTTCGTCATGTACGCGCCCGTAGCTCAGTGGATAGAGTATTGGCCTCCGAAGCCAAGGGTCGCTGGTTCGATCCCAGCCGGGCGCGCCACACAGCGCATTCAGTTTGCGCATCCCCCCAAGCGTCACGCCATCCGGCGCAATGACCCGTCGCGGGCCTAAGCGTCGTACCCAATCCGCTCAAACGCCCTGACTCGCGCTCGCGCGACGCCCTGGACAATCGCGCCGTGCAGCACGGCGTCGGTACCCGTTGAAGAGATTGCGAAGTCGGGGATCGGAATAGGTAGCCATGCAGCGAGGTGTTCGCGGATCGCCGGCAGCATCATGGACGCGCTGTGGCCGATGCCGCCGCCCAGCACGACGAGTGCAGGATCCAGAACAGGAATGATGGACGCCAGACCCCAGGCAAGCTGGCGCGACTCTTCGGCTACGGAAGCGAGTGCTCGCTTATCGCCTTCCTGCGCTTTCAGGAATACTTCTTCGGCGGTCTCGACGGCCATGCCCGATCGCCGGGCGAACGCGACAATGCCCTTAGCCGCGGCGGACCGCTCGAAGACGTCGTCGGACGGATCGGATCCCGCATCGACATTCGCGGGGACCGGCGCCGGCCTCAGCACCGCAATTTCTCCCGCGAACCCGTGCGCGCCGCGATGCAGTTTGCCATCGGCAACGATCCCGAGCCCGATGCCGGTGCCGATCGACATGAATACGAAGTTGTCGACGCCATGCCCGACACCGTGCGCTTGTTCGCCGAGCGCGGCGAGATTGATGTCGTTCTCGAAAATCGTGTCGTGTCCCAGCGCCGTGCGCAGCGAAGCGACGAGGTCAGCAGCCTCCCAGTCCGGAAGGTTCGGTGCAAGGCGCAGTCGCTCAGTCTTCGAATCGAAAACGCCGGGTGATCCGAGCACCGTCGCCAGCACGTCTTCGCGCTGAATTCCGCGTTCTTCGCGCATCTTTCGCGCTATGTCGGTGATCTTGGCGATGAGCTGCGAAGCCTGCGGCGACGAGCGCTCTTCGCGCCGCAGGACAACATGCCCCGTCAAGTCGGCGAGCGCACCGCGAATCCACTCGGCGCCGACATCGATCGCCAGCACATAGGCGGCATCCGCCCGCGGGGCATACAAACGTGGCGACCGGCCGGCGTTGCCTTCCCGGACGCCGGTCTGTTCGACAAGCCCAAGCCGTTCGAGATTGCCGAGCGCAGCCGACACAGTCACCTTCGACAATCCCGTGCTTTCGGCCAGCTGCGGACTGCTCGCCGGCGCGAGCGAGAGCAGGTGCTGATAAATCGCCCATTCATTGCCCTGGCGCACATAAGCGGGTCCGCGCGTCACAGGCGCGGTGGGAGGGCGAAGCTTCCGTGTATGCAAGGTCATGCTTGTCGTTGAGTCATCTTCTGAAAGCGGATTTTGCCGCGCCTGACCCGTCAGACGGCACGCCCGATGCGCGTGTGCCGTAGGTGATTCGCCAAGGCCCTCGATCCTATCAACGCTGTGTCACCCCGGGCAAGCCGAGGAGAACGCGAAGAAGCACACACGATGCGAGCTTCTTGATAGTGTTTTTACGGATTTGAATTCGTAAAGAACCTTTCCTATTATTCGCCTCCATGTCACCGAGAAAGGGGTGTCCGCGCTGGAGATCCCTGAAATACCTGGACCAACGATCAAACGGCGCAGGCCGCATGGAGGCAGTGATGAGCGATTCGACCAGACGGAGCCCGTCGCGAGGGGCGGGTTCGGACGGCAGTTTTAACGCGCCTTATACGGCATCGACGTCCGCGTCGCCGTCGGGCTCCGCCTCCGCCCACGCCGCATCCACCACAAGCGATCGCAGCGGGAACCGCGGAGCTGGAGCTGGCGACGCCTCCCCGCATTTCCATCGATCAGTCGGCCTTTTCCCGGCAATCGCGGTCAACATGATCCAGATTTGCGGGATCGGGCCGTTCCTGACCATTCCGGCCATCGTTGCCGTGCTCAACGGGCCGCTTGCCGTCATTGGCTGGATCTGCGGCGCGATTCTGGCAATGGCTGACGGGCTGGTCTGGGCCGAACTCGGCGCGGCCATGCCGGGCGCGGGCGGCACTTACCTCTATGTCCGCGAGGCGTTTCAATACCGCACGGGCAAGCTCATGCCGTTCCTGTTCGTCTGGACCGCGATGCTGTCGATCCCGCTGATCATGAGCACCGGGATCATCGGCTTTGTGCAGTACCTCGGGTTCTTCCTGCCGAATCTGACGCCGTGGCAAAGCCACGCGATCGGCGTCGTGACCGTCGCGCTCGTCGTACTCGCGCTGTATCGACGCATCGAATCGATCCGGTCGTTGAGCACGGTGCTGTGGATCATCATGATCCTCGCTGTCGGCCTCACCACAGCGGCGGCCTACACGGACTTCCATTTCCAACAGGCCATGTCGTTGCCACCGGAAGCCGCGAGCCTGGGCAAGTTCTTCACGGGCCTCGGCGCCGGGCTGATCATCGCGATCTACGACTACGCCGGTTACAACACGACGGCCTACATGGGTGACGAACTCGAGAACCCGGGCCGCGTCATGCCGCGTTCGATCATCATCTCGATCCTCGCGATGATGGTGTTCTACCTCGCGATGAACATCGGCGTGATCGGCACGGTACCGTGGCAGGACGTGGCGAAGTCGACATCGGTCGCCTCACTCGTGGTCGAACGCAATTGGGGCCACACAGCCGCGGCCATCGTCACGGTGCTGATCCTGATCGCGGCGTTTGCGTCGGTCTTCGCGGGTCTGCTGGGCGGATCGCGCGTGCCGTTCTATGCGGCGCGCGACGGGGTGTTCCTGTCGGCGTTCGGCAAGATGCACAAGAAGCACAACTTCCCGCACGTCGCGTTGCTGGTGATGGGTGTCGTCACAGCCGCCGGCACGTTCTTCGACCTGACCACGGTCATCAACATGCTCGTCGCGGTCGCGGTGCTCCTCCAGTCGGTCGCGCAGATCGCCGCGCTGACCGTCCTGCGCAAGCGTCAGCCGTCGCTGCGCCGGCCGTATCGCCAGTGGATGTATCCGTTGCCGAGTCTCGTCGCGCTGGTGGGCTGGATCTATGTCTTCTACGCAACCGACCATCAATCACAACTGCTCTCGACGCTCTGGATCGTCTTTGGCCTCGTGGTGTTCCTCGTCTGGGCCCGTATCGCGCGACAATGGCCGTTCGGACCGAAGCACGTGCGAGAAGAGTTTCTCGAGCGCCAGAATGGGTCGGTCCAGCGTCACTGATCTTGTTGGCCCCGATCCGAATGTTGAACCCAGAGGCCGACCCAAACGCAGACTTCAAAGGCAAACCTCCAGGGCAAACCTCAACGGCAAACCTCAACGGCAAACCTCAAGGGCAAACCTCAACGGCAAACCGGAGAGGCCGGCCTGACAAGCTGGCCTGAAAAGCAGTACAACGCCTAACCGAAAGGCTTGACTCGACACGTAGATGAACACAACTCTGGACTCTAGTGGCGTCGTCACAAGCGACGCCGATGGGGTGCACTCGCGCTCGGGTTCCGACCGGACCGTCGCGAGTGATTCGCCCACCCGCCCCGCGCCCGGATGCCTGCTCGCAATCGACTTCGGCGGCACGAAGATCGCAATGGCGACGGCGGCCCCGACGGGTGAACGTCTGCGCGAGTGTGAGATTCCGACGCTCGCGGAAGAGGGCGCCGACCGCGTACTCGAAAGAATGTTTGAAGCGGCCTCGAACCTTGTGCGCGAGACAACGGCAGCAACGCGACTGTCGCTGCAAGCCGTGGCGGCCGTTACTCCCGGCATCGTGGAGCCCGACGGCATCCGGCTCGCGCCGAACAACCCAGGTTGGGACCGCTTGCCGCTCGAGCGTGTGCTGCGTGCAGGTTTCGACGTCGACGCAATCCGCGTGGAGACCGATGTCAAAGCCGCCGCGCTTGCCGAGGCGCGTTGCGGAGCACTCGCTGGAGTGCGGCACGGGCTGTACGTCAACGTCGGTACCGGACTCGCCGCGGCTGCCGTCATCGACGGCAAGGTGCTCCACGGCGCGAATGGCGCAGCCGGCGAGATCGGATATTCGCTGCGCGGCGTGCCGAACGAAGTCCTGTTCGCCGATGACGGCGCGCCGCTCGAGCAATTCGTATCAGGACGAGCGATCGCCGATCGCGCGACAGCGATGCTTGGACGGCAAGTCAGTGCACGCGATGCGTTCGATCTGGCGAAGTCCACCCCCGAAGTCGCGGGTCTGATCGACGGGGCGCTCGAGGCGTTGGCGATTCATGTCGCCAATCTCGTGCTGATGCTCGACCCGCAACGCATCGTCTTGGGCGGCGGCATGGCGCGCGTGCCGGCGATATCGATCAAGCTGATGCACTGCCTCGCACGTGCGGTCCCGTATCCGCCGGAGGTCGTCATTGCGACGTTCGGGCAGGGCGCCGCATTGCAAGGCGCGATCGTGGCGGGGATGGAAGCGCTAAACGGCGTGTGAGCATCTCGAGGTCGAGATGCCCTCATCAATGGGGGCCTGGCCACTCAATGCCTTGAAGGTGGCGGCAAGAGAGCCGAGGCAGGAGCGAGCGCGGGGCATGAAATCCAGCCTTACCGACGCCCAATCGTCGATCACCCCGTAGCTGCTCCACCAAGACGTTCGCCTCAAAACCCCCAGTTACACACGACGTTCTGCCCGCTGCTGCTATCCGACGCGTACGGGATGAACCCGTGTGAACGCGAGCGTGTGTAGACCGTGCGCGCTGCGGCCGTCGCCGAGCAACTCCCCACGTAGTCGAGGGTCGCGATCCAGAACGGGTGACCGTTCGGCGTCAGGTTCATCGCTTGCCACGCAAGAAGCTGCTGCTCCGCCTGCGAGTCGTAACTCGGCGAATAGACTTCTTCATGCGCGATGCCGTCGAGCAGGCTGGCAAAACTCACGCCGCCGGTCTGGCCGAGCCGCGTGACGTCGCTCGTGGCGTTCTGCATCACGATGACCAGCGACGGGTACTTCGCGCGCAGCATGCGCACGATATCGAGTCCGCCCTGCGCGCAGGCGGCATTGCAGGGACCGTTTGTCGTCGACGTGCCATGCTCGACGATCTCGAGATTGTCGAGATAGAAGCCATCGGCACCCTGCGCGACGAGGCGCGGCGCCACATAGTCGACGATCAGGTGCTGGTAAGCCGGGTTCGACGGATTCATCCACATCTCGTCGGGATACCCCGAGTACGTCCCCGCGTGCGCGGCGGTGTTCGCCTGGCATGACACAAAACCTGCCGGCACCGTGTTCCAGTACGACCGGAAGTTCTCGCACGATCCGATGTTCAGGTAACTGAGCACGACGTTGTTACCGTTCGCCTTGAGCGTAGCAATATCCGACGCACTGAAATTGCCTGCATCCGGGTCGAGGTCGACGTCCATGACGTGAAACGTGCTTGCGACAGTCGAGACGTTGCCGATCGTCGACACATCGCCGTAAAACGACATCCACGGCGCCGACGTGAATGCGCGCGCGCTGTCGACGACCGTCGCCGAGTTGAGCGTCGTCGGCGAAGTCGAGGTCGTGATGTTCGACGGCGTACCGGACGAGTTCGATGCACCCGAGGTGCCGTCGTCGCCGCCTCCACCGCCACCGCCGCATGCGACAAGCGCACAGAGCACGATCGCACTGACGCCCGCTTTGACATGCCGCCATGGCAGGCCAGTGCGCTGCATCTGATCAAGCGCCTTCATGTATTCGTACCCCGAATCTGTATGGGAAGCGATAACGATTGTTCGAACGGGCCGCTCCCGGGCCGGTGTACGAATGGTGAAGCATCAATGCCTGCTCGGGAAATATCGATGTGCAGGCTAATCAATTCAAGTGAAACGCTGTTGTCAGCAGCCTGCTGCCCCGTTGCTAACTTTCTATAGGCTCAGACCTACTGGCACAGACCTACTGACGCGGAACTACTGACTCGGTCCTACTGACGCGGGCCTACTGACGCGGACCTACCAACGCGGAACTGTTGAAGCCGACCGCTTCACCTACATCGGGTCGACCCTGCTTTTCGTAGCCATCGCAATCATTGTCGAGGCCAACGTCGCAAGGTTGCGCAGATCGACGATGTCCCGTCCATTCCTTAGATCGGCTGAATTTTGCCAACCTTGATAGTGGCTCACAATTTGAAACACTCGTGTGACCGGTGTGCGGCCGATGCGGGACCGATGAACGACCGATGTCCGGCCGATGTGTGGCCGATGTGTGGCCCACATGCGGCCTATAGCACCGAGAAATCTTGCCGTGTAACCCGAAGCTCGCATGTCTGACAGCGCTGCCAGAGCGCGAACGGTTTGCGTACTTCGGTCTCGCGGCCGTGCGCAAACTGATCGAGTACAAATGGCGAGCGCGGTGGCTTGAATCTCGCGCTTGCATTTCTACACTCGTCTTCAGCGCGCATTGAATGTGCGTATCTCGACGGCGAGGCGTGCTCATGCGACCACGTAGCGCACCGGCGGCGGCATCATTTCAGACGTGCGGCAACTCAGACGCACACGGACTGCGTTTGCCGGTGTTCGTGGTCATTCTGTGGCTCCTCGTCTCGGCCGATCAAGCGGTCGCGCGATGCACGTCCTCGGCAGGCGTCGTTACCTGCGACACCGCGGCACCGAACCCCTGGACAACGACGATCGGCTCGTTTCGCGAGAACGGCTGGTCCGTCACGCTGTTGGATGGCGCGCAAATCGTCGTGGGCGATACGAACGCGATCGCGTTAAGTTCGAACGCCCGAATTGTGCTTGGCCCCGGTACGCTTGTTGAAAATGTCCCGGTCAGCGGCAGCGGTCTTGCGGGAGGCGGATCGGAGACGATCGTGCTGCGCCGTGGCGGATCGATCACGATCGATGCGGGTGCGAGTCTGATCGATGCCGGACCGCAGCCCAATGCGTCGACCATCGAGGTGCTCGGTGGCGGTGTCCGGGTCGACAACAGCGGATTGATCCAGAACGAACTCGAGGGCGGTTTGCTCCTGGGTGACGGTTCGACGTTAATCAACCGAGCGCCGGGCGTCATCACGTCGCTTGCGGGCGGCAACGTGTTCTTCGGCACAACGTCGATCACGTTCGTCAACTACGGCGCCGTTCATGGCGATGTGGGCTTCGATGGCGGGAACAACCTCGTCACGCTCTACACGGGCTCGACTATCTCGGGATCGATCTCGCTCGGGGCGGGCGACAACACGCTGACACTCGCAGGCGAGGGCAGCGATGTGTTTTCGAACCCGACGACGGGGCTGACGCACCTGATCAAGGCAGATGGCGGCACGTGGCAGTTCAGCGCGCCGCTCGCCACGCCACAGACGATCGAGGTCGATGCGGGCACCTTGCTGTTCCGGGGCACGACACGGGCGACAAGCCTGTCCGTCGCGGCGCCCGGTGTGTTCGACGCACCCGCGACTGTGTTGCCGCTACAGGTGGTCAACCAAGGGCTCGTGCGCGTGTCGGCCGACAACGGATCGATCGGCTACGCCGGTTCAATCAGCGGAAGTGGCGCGGTCGAGAAAACGGGTTCGGGCACGCTCGCGTTGTCGGGGGCGAATACGTGGAGCGGTCCGACCTTTGTCGATGCCGGCACCTTGTCGGCGACGCAGGCAGGCGCGTTGTCGCCAGCCAGCGCAATCGTGCTGGCGCCGTCTGCGGCGCTCGTCATGTCTGCGTCGCAGAACGTCGCCGCGGTGTTCGGCGCCGGGACGATCGCGATCGATCCGTCGACCTTGACGGTTGGCGGCGGCAACGTCAACGCGCTTTACGGCGGCGTGATCTCGGGCGACGGCAGCCTTGCGAAGGTCGGTTCGCAGGCACTCGTGCTGACGGGCGCCAACACTTTTACCGGTGGTACGTCCGTCGAAGCTGGGGTGCTGGCCGTCGAAGGCAGTCTCGCGTCGGGCGTAACGATCGCGGCGGGCGCGACCTTGTCCGGATCGGGCGCGGTTCACGGCGATGTCGAGAACAGCGGAACGATTGCCGCAGGCAGCCACGCCTTCACGTTCGATATCCCGACGGTGTCTCCGACGGGCGCGCTCGGCGCAGCGACCGATTCGGTGCCTGCCGCGCTGGGTGCCTCGTTGATTGCCGGCAACTACGCAAGCGACGGCGGCGCGCTCGGCGTCCGCACCGTGATCAACAACGGCGGCGCGGGCAATCAGTCGACCGATCGTCTTCTTGTTGCAGGCAACGCGTCGGGGCAAACGACGATTCACGTATCGCCGCTCGACGGCAGCCAGGCTGCGCTCACGGGTGTCACGGCGTTGAGCGGTATCTCGCTCGTGCAGGTTGGCGGGGGATCTTCCCCCGTGAACTTCTCGCTGCCGGGCGGGTACGTAGCCGCCGGCCCCTATCGGATGCGCCTCGTCTATTTCGCACCGGCTCAGTCCGCTGCGGCCGAGCTGGATCCTCGGCTCGCATCGGCCGGTGCGACGCAGTTCGGCGACTATCGTCTGCAGACGGAAGAAGTGCTCGCAGCGGGCACGCCGCCCGCGGATGACCCGACCGGTGAACCGACGGGAGAAGGGCCCGATGGCGAACTACCCGGCGGCGAAGTCCTGACGCCGTCGGTGCCCGCGTACCTCGCCATGCCGACGAGCGCGCTGCATTACGGCAACGTGATGCTCGACGATCTGCACAAGCGCGCGATCGAACTCATGGATCCTGTATTCGGCGAACTCGAGCCTTATACGGCGACGGGCTTTCTCCGCGCGAAGGGATGGACGGGCAACGTCGAGGCCGACTCGTCGCACACGTCCGAACAGAACTTCCATCAGCGCATCTGGATGGTCCAGGCGGGAGGCGGCGTCGTCTGGCCGAGCGTGTTGCAGCCTGGCGATCGCCTCGACACGGAGATCGTGATCAGCGAGGGTGGCTCGAGTAGTTCCGTCGCGATCAACCACGCCGGCACGCGCTTCGACGCGACGGGTATCGGCGTCACGGCGACCTATCGCGCGGTGTGTGGTGCGTATGTCGATGCCGTTATCGAAGGCCTGTTCTTTACCGACGTCGGTTTCTCGACGGACGAGCGCGGCACCACGGGCACAACAAGCGGCGAAGGGTTTGTCACGTCGATCGAAACGGGGATGCCGTTTGACGTCGCACATGTGCTGACGGTCGAACCGCGCTTTGCGCTCAGCTATCAGGGTGACTATTTCAAGTCCTTTACGGATGTCGACGACGTTCAGGTCGATGTAGGCAATCCGTCCGCGTGGCAGGCGCGCATCGGCACGCGTGTCTCACGTGCGTTCGAGTTGCCGGTGATGCATGGAGACATGATCGCCGAGCCTTTCGCAACGATCGACTACGTCCGGGCGCTCGATGGCCACAACCGCGAGACGATCGGTAGCGTGGTATTTGCCGACGATGCGGGAGGCAGCGCGCTCAAATATGGCGGCGGGGTCGAACTGCGAGTGCGCGACCGCCTGCGCGCGTATCTGAGCTTTGAGCACGCATCGGGCCGTGGTGCGCCGAGCGCAACAGGCAACGAGGTACTAGGGACTTTCCGCTATGTATTTTGACCCTCACGCGCCGACTATCGCCGACCGCGAGTGAGCGCGCACTGCAAAGGTTTTTTCCGAATCCTTACCGGTAGCGCAATGAATTTCGGTAACATCCAGCCCATGCTGATGCAGCGCCCAGTGCATCGGTATGGCGAGTCATCGTGGAGATTCGGCGCTAAACAAGAGATCGAATCCCATGCTTGCGATGACTCCGGCCTCTCGGGGTTGGGCGAAATAGCAGGCGAACTATGAACAACAAGGACGGGGCGCCCGGCGCATGGCAAATCCATACGCTGGCGGATGAAGGCAAATTGGGTATTGCGTTTGAGCTGTTTTCGGCCGACGCGGTGACTTACCATTCGAACGCAGTCAATCCTCACTACGCGTTGACCTCAGACCAGGTTCACGCGCTGATATCGGATCTCAATCGTGCGCTGCTCGATCTCGAGCGGGAGCGCGACCGGCAATCTCACGAATCGCGACTCGGCGCGGCGGCGCTTTAAGCCTGGCTAACGCACCGGGAGCATGGGTGCTCCCGAGTTCCGGGATCGCGGTTGGGTGCTTTCGCGCCCGGGATTTTGTCGATCCCACACCGACGTGCTTGCTGCGCGCCGAGTCAATCAAACCTTGCGAAGATCGATGTCGAGGTGCGCCTCGATAAACGCGCGCACGGCGACGGTCGCCGCCTCGTGGCTGCGCGCCTGAAGCCATTCGGCAAGGCACTCGAAAAACGCGCGCTCAAACAGCACGCCCTGATTGTGCGTGACGCGCTGACGGATCTCGTCGAGCGCCACGGCGCGATTTTCATGCTGGCGGCTCGCGATCTCAGCGGCCTCGCGTGCAATCAGATCCGGCACGGTCTGGCGTACGCGTGTTTTTTCGCGCTCGAGCGCACGCACGCGCCGCTTTCCAGGCGGACCCCCCGTCTTGTTGTCGGTATTCATAGCGGTCTAATGCCAATTTCAGCGGTCCCCGTTGTCTTTTATTGGCCGCTTCGCAATGACCTTAACCGATTTTCTTTTGATTTGTACGCTCGGTTTTAAAATAATGTGCGACTGAGATATTGCGCACATTACGGTCGGGAGCACCGTGCTAGAGAAGTCCGGATGTTATTGTGAATAAATCGGATTTTAATGTGTGGCTGCGAACGGTTGAAGCCGGGCAACGATGCCAGGGCAGGCGATTCAAGCCTTGGTATGTGTGAACCTGAGCGCAGCGGATCAGTAGAAACGCTCGGATATTTTTACTGATACACGCAATCGATGCTGAATGGGTATTCGATCGCCATTAACTGCGTGCAGGTATTGTAAGTGATTTGGCAGCGTGCTGTGTTTATTGAATTGCGCTAAACGTTAATATTCAGCGCAATCCTTTTCACGTGTGCGAAAAAACCCTGCTTTAGGCTGCCGACTTCACGCGTTCGCTATTGAGCCCGAACTGACGGGCAATCGACGTCAGGCGATCGTGCCATTCCCAGATGCCAAAAACGTCGTGGACGTTCTGCAGGCAACTCAACAGTTCGACGGTCAGCGGATCATAGACATTGATCTTCGAATGCAGCAGCGCCTTGCGCAATTGCGCGACGCCGGCATCCATATAACGCGGCACCTGGTTGGCCGGCTTGTTCAGGAAACGCACGGGAATACCTTCGAGCGCGGTCATGTAATCGCGCGGTTTAATGAAGTTGCCCACCGGGCAGCCCCCGCAGTACCCGCGATATGCACCGCCGCCACGGGGAAGCAGCGCTGCGCGCCCTTGCGTGAAGAGGTGCGTCGCCGCCGCGTCGAAGATCTCCTGGTGGCTCAGGAAATGGACGGTTTTCATTTGATGTCTGGTCTCCCTACATATGCGGTTCGGCTAGCCAAGCGCCCCGATAAGCAACCGCTTTCACGTGGAATGTAGACCCGTAACCCGGTAACTCTGTACTGGTACTTCCACGATGGGAGCAATTCTGACACGCGGGAATTCGCGTGCAAGCGCTTGCTGTATGGCGCTGAGCCGTGTTGCTTTCGGGCCACGGCGCGTCAGAATCGTGGTTTCGCCAGAATGCATCTGTTGCGGGTGAGGTTGCGGGTGATGCGTGCCCGCAACGGTTTTGAAACTATGCGCATCGTTCATCGCGGTCTGTGCGGGGGCGAGCATCGGAGAGGAAATCGTTTTATGGCTCGGTTTGCTGTCGGCGTCGACGGAGGCGGAAGCGGTACGCGTGTCTTGATCGCGGATGAACACGGAAGCGTGATCGCGCGCGCGAATGCGGGGCCGTCGGCGCTGGGGCTCGGCGTCGACCGGGCGTGGGAGGAAATCGGGCGCGCGACGCGCACGGCGTTGGAGTCGGTCGGTGTCGCTCTCGACTGGAGCGCGTGTGCGTTGTGTTGCGGCCTGTCGGGCGTCAACAACGCGACATGGCGCGCGGCGTTCGAGCGGTCGATCCCGGCAGGCGCATCGCTGTTGCTGGTGTCCGATGCGTACACGACGCTCTGGGGCGCACACGGTGGGCAGCCCGGGGTCATCGTTGCGCTCGGAACCGGAAGCATCGCAGCCGCACTCGTGAGCGTGCCGAACGCTGCGGCGGGCTCCGAGGTGGGCGGCGACGCGCGGCTCGAGGAACGCATTTCGGGCGGCTATGGCTTCCCTTCGGGTGACGAAGCCAGCGGTGCGTGGCTCGGCTTGCGGGCGCTGGTGTATCTCCAGCAGGTGATGGACGGGCGCCGTCCGGCCGACGCGTTTTCGGATGCGCTGCGCGAACAGCTTGGCGTCACGACGCGCGACGAACTTGTCGAGTGGTCGTGCGATGCCAACCAGACGGCCTACGCGACGCTCGCGCCCACGGTGATCGCGTTTGGAGGCGAGTCCAATCCGTTCGCCCATGGCCTTCTGAACCAGGCCGGCGAAGAGATCGCCCGCATGATCGACGCGCTCGATCCTGAGGGTGTGATGCCCGTCGCTCTGTGCGGAGGCCTCGCTGAACCGCTCGCGCCGTTCGTTCCCGCGCGCTTCGCGCCGCGCTTGTGTGCGCCCATGACGGATTCGGCCGGCGGCGCGCTGGCGCTCGCGCTCAGACGGATTGCCACCGGCGCATAAGCGCAAGAAACCGGACGCGCGACAGGCTGCGATGGCACAGACTGCGAGCACCGCAGGTTGGGCAATGTCGCAGGGTGTCGCTGCGCCGGGCGTAAAATAGCGTCCTCGCAGCCGCCTGAGGCGCGCCCGACGCTTCTCGCGCGCCGCTACCCGTTGTCACTTCAGAACCCCGCCATGTACCGATTGATCGCGACCGACCTCGATGGAACCCTGCTCAACGCGCATCATCAGGTCGATGCGTTCACGATCGACGTGCTGCGCAAGCTCGAACGCAAGGGTGTTGCGATCACGATCGCGACCGGTCGTCACTACTCCGATGTCGTGGGCATTCGCGACGTGCTTGGCGTGCGGGCGCATCTGATCACGTCGAATGGCGCACGGGTTCACGATCCCGATGACCGCGAGGTATTCGCCGAGAATCTTCGGCCGGAATTCGTCCAGCGGCTCGTGACGCGCGACGTCGCGGACGACGCGATCGTCAACCTGTTCCTCGATCGCGACTGGCTGATCGACCGGGAAGCGCCGGAACTGCTGCGCTATCACCAGGATTCGGGGTTCACGTATCACGTCACGGATTTGACGAAGCACTCGGGCGACGATGTCGCCAAGGTGCTGTATATCGCCGAGCCGGAGACGCTCGCACGCGTCGAGGCGAATCTCGAGCGCGAGTTCGCCGATGAGCTGTATGTGACCTACTCGCTTGCCGATTGTTTGGAAGTCATGTCGCCGACGGTGTCGAAGGGCCGCGCACTACAGGTCGTTCTCGACAAGCTGGGCATCCAGCGGTCTGAAAGCGTCGCGTTCGGCGACAACATGAACGACATCGACATGCTGGAAACGGCCGGGCGGCCGTTCATGATGGGCAATGCCAACCCGCTGCTGATGCAGCGCCTGCCCCACGTGCCGCGCATCGGCAACAACTTCGATGCGGGCGTCGCACGCGAACTGGCGCGCCTGTTCGATCTCGAAGACCAGCAGGACAACGCCAGCGTCGCGTAACGGCTGAGCTGCTGCTTAGCCTGCAGCGACCACGCGCAGTGCCGGCTTGACCGGACGGCGGGCGTCGATCAGCGACTCATAGGCCGCCACGTAGTTGCGCGCCATCACATCCGACGTGAAGCGGCGTTCGAACTGGGCGCGGATCTCTTCGCGCGACAGCTCGTCGAGTCGGCCCAGCGCATCGACCGCACCGTCGACGTCGTCGACGATATAGCCGGTCACGCCGTGATCGATGACTTCAGGCACCGACCCGCGACGGAACGCGATGACCGGCGTGCCGCACGCCATCGACTCAATCATCACAAGACCGAACGGCTCGCACCAGTCGATCGGAAACAGCAGCGCCGAGGCGCCCGACAGGAACGCAGGCTTCTGCGTTTCATCGATTTCGCCAATAAATTCAACGTCGGCCTTGTCGAGCAGCGGCTCGATGTCGCGCTCAAAGTACTCGCGGTCAACCTTGTCGACCTTCGCGGCAATCTTGAGCGGCATGCCCACGCGTGCGGCAATTTCGATCGCGGTGTCCACGCGCTTTTCCGGGCAGATACGGCCCAGGAAGGCGAGATAGCCGCCGGACTTGCCTGACTTGCCCGATTTACCCGACGTAAGGCGCGGCTGCGGCGTCAGCAGCCCCGAGGGCAGTCCGTGATAAATGGTGTCGAGCCAGCCTGCGCGCGGCATCGGCTGACGCTGCGAATCGGAGATCGACACGACCGGTGCTTGCGGGAAGGCCGCGAACATCGGGTGGATCTCGGGCAGGTCAAGGCGACCGTGCAGCGTCGTGACGAACGGCGTCTCGATATCGGCGAACAGCGAGAACGGCAGATAGTCGAGGTGGAAGTGCAGCACGTCGAATTCGTGCGCACGCCGGCGGACCTGCTCGAGCAGCAGCATATGCGGCGCGATCGCGTCGCGAATCGACGGATCCAGGCGCAGCGCCTGCGGCCATGCGGCTTCGAGCCGGGCATTCGTAATCGAGTCGCCGCTGGCAAACAGCGTCACGTCGTGGCCCTGTTCTACCAGGGCTTCGGTCAGGTACGACACCACGCGTTCGGTGCCGCCGTAGAACTTCGGCGGAACGGCTTCGTGCAGCGGGGCGATTTGGGCGATACGCATCGGTCTTTCTCCTTCACGGAATTCAAGGATCCTGAACGCTGCGCTTCGCGCTTCGAAGGCTAACCGTCAGGATTCGACGATTCCATTATCTCGATCGACCCGCCGTGTATTCAGCTTCCTTTTCAAAGACTTGCTCTTGTTACAGCGCGAAACAACCGTGCCAGCCGCACGATTTGGCGGATTCGCGCGCAAATCGCGCCTCAAACAGAAAATCTTCGCCGGATTTATTCCCCGCTTTCGAGTGCATCATTCACGTTTCACGCGTACGGGTAAACCCAAAGGAAAAAGCGGAAATTTGCTTTTTGAAGCGGTTGTATCCGGGTGAACTATCCCGAGACCGTTTCCGATAAAAATGTTTACGGTTCGTCAAACCTCGTTTCAGACAAGTTTTACCGGCAAATCGTGCCGCTTTGAACAAGTGTCAAGGCAAGTGATCACGCTTAGGAGTAAACTTCGTGACACGCAATCAAAAAAAACGCTGTGTCGCGTTTACCTCATGTTTACCAAGTCTCCTCCGGTAAGAAATACGGTTAAAAAGGAGACACGCCGCAACGGCAGGTAAGACATTCGGACATCCCCGGACTTCCTCACCACCCCGTAAGTCCCTGTCCCATAAGGATTTCTTCAAAAATGTAGGAATTTTTCCTACACGTTTTTTAGAAAAACTTTATTTCACATCTTCGCTTCTTCCGATTTCAGGCCTTAGTTGGCTATCGCAGAATCTGGCCCATCAACACGGCATCTCCGTGCGTCTGCGTCAGTCAACCAAGCGAGGGTATCAATGAGCTACAGCAGCGAAATGCTCAACGAAATCAAGGAAGTGAATTTGTCGTATCTGCTTCTCGCACAACGGTTGCTGCGCGAAGATAAGACGACCGGAATGTTTCGTATGGGGTTGTCTGACCACGTCGCCGACGTGCTCGCAAACCTGACTCTTTCGCAAACGGTAAAACTGGCAGCAACGAACCAGTTGCTCTGCCGTTTCCGCTTCGACGACCACGCTGTGCTTTCTTCGCTCACGCATACGGGCAAGAACGCAGGTACCGCTTCGTCGCACGCAGCCATTCTTCTCGCGGGCCAGCCCGTCGAGCAGATTGGTTAATTCGTCAGGCACGTATCAGCAGGATCAGACGCCGTCGCGGCGCTCAGCGGGAGAAGCAACATGGCATCGAAAAGCGTAGTCCTTGAAGCAAAAGAAATTACGCTCGCAATCGAGTTGATCGAGCTCGGTGCGCGGCTGCAGTTGCTCGAAGCTGAAACGAACCTGAGCCGTGACCGGCTCATCAAGCTCTATAAAGAACTCAAGGGTGTTTCGCCGCCCAAGGGCATGCTGCCGTTCTCGACGGACTGGTTCATGACCTGGTTGCCGAACATCCACTCGTCGTTGTTCTACAACACGTACCGCTTCATGGTTCAGCACGGCAAGTGCGAGACGATCCAGGCGGTCGTGAAGGCGTATCGCCTGTATCTCGAACACGTCGACCTCCACGGTGGTGAAGCGGTGCTCGGCCTGACGCGCGCCTGGACGCTGGTGCGCTTTTTCGACAGCGGCATGCTCCAGATGACGCCGTGCAGCCGTTGCGGCGGTCACTTCGTCGCCCACGCGCACGACCCGAAGTCGGGCGTGGTCTGCGGTCTGTGCCAGCCGCCGTCGCGCGCCGGCAAGACCCGCAAGTCGACCTCGGAAGCCATCGAGCGTGTGTCGGCCGAAGACGCCGAAATGATTGGCTGACGCAGCGCGTCGCCCGTCACCTCCAGCGAATGCCCGCCCGAATGCCGTACCCGGCCTTCGGGCTTTGCTCCATGTTTGTCAACGACTTAGCGCACGGCCGCGAACGAAACAGGTCCGTCCGTGCCACGAAACACGGTGTGGCGCGCGCCTCAATCGCCCACGCACCGCACCTCGGCGGCCGTCTCGCTGTTTACCCTGACGTCCCACGTCCGATGCGCCTTTCCGGCCCCCCCAACTCAAGTTTCCCGCAGCCCTTGCCGTTATCAAGCTCAACAATGGCCGTCGCCGGTTGGCTTGTCTCCGGCGACTTCTCAAGAGGATCCAGGTAGTGCTTGTCTTCATTGGATACATCGTCACGCTTCTGTCGGTCTTCGGCGGCTACATGCTGGAGGGCGGCCACCTTGGCGCGCTCGTTCAGCCGGTCGAACTGCTGATGATCGGTGGCGCCGGCCTCGGTGCGTTCATCGTCGGCAACAATGCCAAGGCGATCAAGGCCACGCTCAAGGCGTTGCCCGGGCTGCTGCGCGGCTCCAAATACAGCAAGTCGCTGTACATGGAACTGATGGCACTGCTTTATATGTTGCTGGCGAAGGCACGCAAGGACGGCATGCTCGCGCTCGAGACCGATATCGACGCGCCGGCCGACAGCCCGCTGTTTTCGCAGTACCCGAAGATCCTCGCCGATCACCATATCGTCGAATTCCTCACCGATTACATGCGCCTCATGATCAGCGGGAACATGAACGCGTTCGAAATCGAAAGCCTGATGGACGAGGAAATCGAGACTCACCATCACGAAGGCAATGTGCCGGCCGGCTGCCTGCACAAGCTCGGCGACGCGATGCCGGCGTTCGGTATCGTTGCCGCGGTGATGGGCGTCGTTCACACGATGGCCAATGCCGGCCTGCCGCCTCAGGAGCTCGGCGCGCTGATCGCGCAGGCGCTCGTCGGCACGTTCCTCGGCATTTTGCTGTCGTACGCGTTCATCGGACCGCTCGCCACGCTGCTCGAACAGCGCGTGAACGAGTCGACCAAGATGCTCCAGTGCATCAAGGTCACGATCCTCGCGAACCTCAACGGCTATGCGCCTGCGCTCGCCGTGGAGTTCGGCCGCAAGGTGCTGTTCTCGACCGAACGCCCGTCGTTCATCGAGCTCGAAGAGCACGTGCGTTCTGTCAAGGCGAAATAAGCGAGGTCGACCATGGCAGCGAGAGGCAAGTCAGCTAAAGGCGAACAAGGCGCGGCTCCGGCACGCCCGATCGTGATCAAGCGCGGCGGCGTGCAACGCCACGCGCATCACGGCGGCGCGTGGAAGCTCGCCTATGCGGACTTCATGACCGCGCTGATGGCGTTCTTCCTCTTGCTGTGGCTGCTCAGCTCGGTGAACACCGCCGAGCTCGCCGGCATCGCCGACTACTTCAAGATGCCGCTCAAGGATGCGCTGCTCGGCGGCCACAAGGTCTCCGAGGGTTCGAGCATCGTCAACGGCGGTGGCACGGACCTGTCGCGCAAGGAAGGCGACGCGACGACGCTCGCCGGCCGGCGCTCACCTGACCAGACCGCGGTTGATCCGCGGCGCGACGAAGACGACCAGCAACGCCTGCGCGAACTCAAGGCGCGCCTTGAAGCCGCGGTCGCATCGAACCCGCAGCTCTCGCCGTACAAACAAAACATCCGGATCGACATCACGCCCGAAGGCCTGCGCATCCAGATCGTCGATACGCAGAACCGGCCGATGTTCGCGACCGCGAGCGCCTCCGTCGAACCGTATATGCAGCAGATCCTCCGCGAGATCGGCAAGTCGCTCAACGAGCTGCCGAACCACGTGATCCTGTCGGGCCACACCGATGCGCAGCAGTACTCGGGCGGCGAGAAGGGCTACAGCAACTGGGAATTGTCGGCGGACCGCGCGAACGCATCGCGTCGCGAGCTGATCGCGGGCGGCATGGACGAAAGCAAGGTCCTCCGTGTGGTCGGCGTCGGCTCGACGCAGAACCTCGACAACGACAATCCGCTGGATCCGGTCAATCGCCGCATCAGCATCATCGTGATGAATCGCCGCGCGGAAGCCGCGATCACGAAGGACGGCGCGATGCACACGGAGTCGATCGCGAATGGCGCGGCGACATCCGGAGCAGCGGGCACGGCAGCAACGAATACCGGTAGTACCGCGGGTAACGGGGGGCAAGGTTCGGCAGGCACGGCAGATTCCGGCCGTGCGTCGGGCGGCACCGTTCAGCCCGCGGGTCGCAAGTAAAGAGGCGGCGCAGGCGCACAGGGGACGGGATAGAGCGATGAACAAACGAATATTGGCGGCGGACGATTCGGCGGCGATGCGCGAGATAGTCGCGGCGACGCTGGCGGAAGCCGGCTACGAGGTCACGACGGCATGCGACGGCCAGGAGGCCCTGGCGATTGCGCTGAAGGCGCAGTTCGATCTCGTGCTGACCGACCAGCACATGCCGGCGATGGACGGACTCAAGCTGATCCAGTCGTTGCGGCAGATGGAGGAGTACGACGCCGTGCCGATCCTCGTGCTGACCACGGAGTTCGGCGAGTCGTTCAAGGTCGCGGCGCGCGATTCGGGCGCGAGCGGCTGGCTGCTCAAGCCGATCGATCCGCTCACGCTGACCGAGGTGGTCGCGGAGCTGATCACGCAGGATGCATAAGCAGGGGCTCGCAGTAAGCAGGGACACGTAGTAAGCAGGGACACGTAGTAAGCAGCAATCTGTACCAGCAGAACGCACAAGCAAGACGCATAAGCAGAAAGCACAAGCAGAAAGCGCAGGCAGTACGCAGAAGCAGTTTGCAAAACGGGGCCCGGGATCGACCGGACCTCGCAACAAAAGACAGCAAGCAGTATCACGGTCCTGCACCAGGCAATACGCAGGACTCCTTGGACAACGATGGCAGTTATCCGGACGCGCCCGAAGGGGCGAGCCGAAAGCGGTAGAAGAGCATGACACTCGACATTACCCAGTTCTATCAGACCTTCTTCGACGAAGCCGACGAGCTGCTCGCCGAGATGGAACGCCTGCTGCTCGAGATCGACGTGGGCAACCCCGACATCGAGCAGATGAATGCGATCTTTCGCAGCGCGCACTCGATCAAGGGCGGGGCGGCAACGTTCGGCTTCGTCGCGCTGACCGAAACGACGCACATTCTCGAGTCGCTGCTCGATCGCGCGCGCACGGGCGAAATGGCCCTGCGCACGGACATGGTCGACCTGTTCCTTGAATCGAAGGACGTGCTGTCGGACCAGCTCGCCGCGTATCGCGCATCGACCGAGCCGGATGCGGCCCAGGCTGCAGCCATCTGCGCCAAGCTGAATCGCCTCGCCGCCGAGCAATCGGGTCAGGCCGCGCCGGCAGCGGCTGCGCCTGCTGCGGCGAAGCCCGCACCGGCACCCGCTCCCGCACCGGCGCCCGCGCCCGTTGCCGAAGCGCAGCCGAATACGTCGGGCGTGCCCGAGCACGTGACCGACACGCTCGCACAACTCTCGTCCGGTGAAGAAGCGGCTCCCGAAGCTGCCGGCACGCCGCACCTGAAGATCGTGCTCAAGGGCGTCGGCGAAAAGGATCAGGACCTGCTGACTGAAGAGCTCGGCAACCTGGGCAAGCTGACCTCGCAGATCAAGACGGGCGAAAAGCTCACGATCTGGCTCGATACCGATTGCACGGAAGACGACATCATTGCCGTCTGCTGCTTCGTGATCGACATGGATCAGATTGAAATCTCGCGTGGCGTGCCGCCGGCCGCGCCGGCTGAAGCCGCACCTGCTGCTGCACCGGCCGCCGCCGCAGCTCCGGTTGCCGCACCGGTCGAAGCCGTCGCTGCGCCGGCACCGGCTCCGGTCGCACCGGCACCGGCTCCGGTGGCCGCCGCGCCCGCACCCGCGCCCGCTCCGGTCGTCGAAGCCGCTCCGGCCGCCGCTGCTGCGCCTGCCGCTGGCGCCAAGGCACCGGCACGCGCCGCCGCGCAGCCGACGAGCGAAGGCAGCTCGATCCGCGTAGGCGTCGAAAAGGTCGATCAGCTGATCAACCTGGTCGGCGAACTCGTGATCACGCAAGCCATGCTCGCGCAGACCGCCAGCGTGTTCGACCCGGTGATCCACGATCGCCTGTTCAACGGTCTCGGCCAGTTCGAGCGCAATGCGCGCGACCTGCAGGAAGCCGTGATGTCGATCCGCATGATGCCGATGGACTACGTGTTCAGCCGCTTCCCGCGCCTGGTCCGCGATCTCGCCGGCAAGCTCAACAAGAAGATCGAGCTCGTGACGTTCGGTCAGGCGACCGAACTCGACAAGAGCCTGATCGAACGCATCATCGACCCGCTGACCCACCTCGTGCGTAACAGTCTCGATCACGGTATCGAAACGCCCGAAGTGCGCGTGGGCGCAGGCAAGGACCCGGTCGGCCAGCTGATCCTGTCCGCAGAACACGCCGGCGGCAACATCGTCATCGAAGTGTCGGACGACGGCGCCGGTCTGCGCCGCGACAAGATTCTCGCGAAGGCAATGAAGCAGGGCATGCCGGGCGTGACCGAAAACATGCCGGACGAAGATGTCTGGAACCTGATCTTCGCGCCGGGCTTCTCGACGGCCGAGCAAGTGACCGACGTGTCGGGCCGCGGCGTGGGCATGGACGTGGTCAAGCGGAACATCCAGGACATGGGCGGTCACGTCGAGATCACCTCGCGCGCGGGCCACGGCACGACGACACGCATCGTGCTGCCGCTGACGCTCGCGATTCTCGACGGCATGTCGGTCAAGACGGGCGACGAAATCTTCATCCTGCCGCTGAACTTCGTGATGGAGTCGCTGCAGCCGGTCTCGGACGACATCTACACCGTCGCGGGCAACGAACGTCTGGTGCGCGTGCGCGGCGAATATCTGCCGCTGATCGAACTGCACTCGACGTTCACCGTGGCCGATGCGCGCACGGACCCGACGCAGGGCATCGTCGTGATCATGCAGGCTGAAGGCCGCCGGTTCGCGCTGCTCGTCGACGAGCTCGTGGGCCAGCAACAAGTGGTCGTGAAGAACCTCGAAACCAACTATCGCAAGGTGCACGGCATCTCGGCGGCCACGATCCTCGGCGACGGCAGCGTCGCACTGATCGTGGACGTTGCGGCGCTGTCGCGACTTGCCCGTGACCTGCATCGCGGTCACGGCACGCATCACACCCAGCATGCCGCGGCATGACCTATTGAAAGACGAGTGAGACCAACATGGCAGACAAATTTTCAAGCGTCGCCCGCGGACAGGAAGCTGAGGCTACGGGCCAGGAATTCCTCGTTTTCGCGCTCGGCGAAGAGGAATACGGGATCGACATCCTGAAGGTTCAGGAAATCCGCGGCTACGACACGGTCACGCGCATCGCTAACGCGCCTGACTTCGTCAAGGGCGTGATCAACCTGCGCGGCATCATCGTGCCGATCGTCGACATGCGTATCAAGTTCCACCTGGGACGCATCGACTACGACCACCAGACCGTCGTGATCATCCTGAACGTGGCCGGCCGCGTGGTCGGCATGGTGGTCGACGGCGTGTCGGACGTGCTGACGCTGACGACCGAACAAATCAAGCCGGCGCCGGAATTCGGCTCCACGCTGAACACGGAATTCCTGACGGGTCTGGGCACGGTCGAAGGCCGCATGCTGATCCTGATGGACATCGAAAAGCTCATGTCCAGCGAGGAAATGGCACTGATGGATCAAGTGGTCGCGTAAGCGGCTCGCTCGTGACCCTGGCGGTGAAGAGAAACGCACTATGAAGAACCTCACAATTCGCACGACTTTGTCGCTTGCCCTCGGGGCGATTGCCGTCCTGATCGTGGTCGGCGGATGGAATGACATCGCCGCCACCGTCAGTGGCAAAGGCGATCTGACCAACGTGGTCAGCACCGTGACGACCCTCGTGTCGCTGCTCGTGCTCGGCTATATCTATCGACTGCTCAGCAGCAAGGTGGTGCGCCCGCTCGAAGCGTGCGTGTCGTTCTGCGAGCGCATCGCAGCGGGCGACCTGACGGTCCGCGTCGAAGCCAACAGCACGGATGAAATCGGCCGCCTGTTCGGCGCAATCCGGAAGGTGCGCGACGGCCTGACGGCGACGGTTCGTGCAGCCCGCACGGGTGCCGAGTCGATCGACGTCGGCGCGCGCGAAATCGCCAACGGCAACTCGGACCTGTCGGCACGCACCGAGCAACAGGCCGCGTCGCTGCAGGAAACGGCGTCGAGCATGGAACAGCTCACGACGACGGTTCGCCAGAATGCGGACAACGCACGCCAGGCCAGCCAGCTCGCAGTGAGCGCCTCGAGCATCGCATCGCAAGGCGGTGAAGTCGTCGGCCAGGTCGTCTCGACGATGGACGCCATCTCGACGAGCTCGAAGAAGGTCACCGACATCATCGGCGTGATCGAAGGCATCGCGTTCCAGACCAACATCCTGGCGCTGAACGCCGCCGTGGAAGCGGCGCGTGCCGGCGAGCAAGGCCGCGGCTTCGCAGTCGTCGCAGGCGAAGTGCGCACGCTCGCACAACGCAGCGCGGCGGCAGCCAAGGAAATCAAGGAACTCATCGGCGACTCGGCTGACAAGGTCGCGAGCGGTTCCGAGCTCGTGGGCCGCGCCGGCAAGACGATGGCCGAGATCGTGCAGGCCGTGCAACGCGTGACCGACATCATGGGCGAGATCAGCGCCGCGTCGGAAGAGCAGAGCGGCGGTATCGAGCAGGTCAATCGCGCTGTCACACAGATGGACAACGTCACGCAGCAAAATGCTGCGCTCGTCGAACAGTCGGCTGCAGCAGCGGGCGCACTCGAAGACCAGACGCGCCAGCTGCGTGAAGTGCTCGCCAACTGGCGTGTCGAAGGCGGCGATACGGGCTCGCGTGCGGCAGCTGTCGCCACGCTGAAGGCCACGACGTCGGGTTCGAAGGGCGTCAAGCCGTCGGTGAAGAGCGCCGCGCGCCGCGCCGATCCGGCTCCGCTGCGCAAGCCTGCGGCAAAGCCGTCGCTGAAGGCCGCGTCCGATCCGCGTCCGGCTGCGCAAGTACCGGTTGCAGATGTGAAGCCCGCAGCACGTGCCGAAGCCGACAAGCCGGCGGCCGAAGCCGCGAGCGAAGTGCGTCAGGATCCGGCACCGCGCGCACGCGCAGCGGCCCGTCCGACGGTTGAACGTCGCCCGCCGCCGGCACCGGTGTCGGCAGGCAGCGACGACGATTGGGAAACGTTTTGAGGTAGAGGCAGCGGCTCGCAGCAATTCGGTCTGAACGACCCCCGCATGGATGTGGGGGGCGCGGACCGCGGTACGAGCGGTATTTGCGAGCCAGGAGAGTGATATGGAAGCGCGCCAGTTGCGACGTAGTGACTCAGAGGAATCCGGTGATGTGCCCGGGCACGAGCGCGATTTCGTCTTTACCAATGCCGATTTCGCGCGGATTCGCGCGCTGATCTACCAGGTAGCAGGCATTTCGCTGTCCGATCACAAGCGGGACATGGTCTACAGCCGGCTCGCGCGTCGTTTGCGCGCGCGCTCGATGACCGTGTTCAGCGAGTATCTCGACTATCTCGAGCGCACGCGAGACGACGCCGAGTGGGAAGCGTTCACCAATTCGCTGACGACCAATCTCACGTCGTTTTTCCGTGAAGCGCATCACTTCCCGATCCTCGCCGACTTCGTCGCCAAGCGCCGCGGTCCGGTGTCGATCTGGTGCTGCGCGGCGTCGACCGGCGAAGAGCCGTATTCGATTGCGATGACGCTGCAGGAGTCGCTCGGCAATGCCGCGCGCAACAGCACGATTCTCGCGACCGATATCGATACGCAGGTGCTTGCCAAGGCGGACGCCGGTGTCTACACGCTCGACCAGGGCAAGAACCTGTCGCCCGAGCGGCTGCGCCGGTTCTTCCTCAAGGGCACGGGTTCGCGCGCCGGGCAGATGAAGGTGCGCCCCGAACTGCGCCAGATGCTCACGTTCTCGCGGCTGAACCTGCACGAAGACCGCTGGCCCGTGCAAGGCCCGTTCGATGTGATCTTCTGCCGCAACGTGATGATCTACTTCGACAAGCCGACGCAAGGCCGCATCCTCGAGCGCTTCGTGCCGTTGATGAAGCACGATGCGCTGCTGTTTGCCGGCCACTCGGAAAATTTCACATACGTATCGCGGTCGTTCCGCCTGAAAGGGCAGACCGTGTACGAGCTTGCCAATGGCACCGCCGCGCGCGGAAGCCAGTCGTCCATGCATGCCTCCGAGGCGGTGCGCGAGGAGGCGTCATGAGCGGTTTGCCGGTTGCGACCAACCGATACTACGACAACAACTTCCAGCGCCCCGGCGTGAAGCTGTTGCCTAACGAGTTCTTCGTCACGCGCGAGGACATGGTGCTGGCGACGGTGCTCGGCTCGTGTGTCGCCGCATGCATCCAGGACCCGGTGGCCGGCATCGGCGGCATGAATCACTTCATGCTGCCCGACGACGGCGCTGACGCGTCGCGCGCCACGTCGGACTCGATGCGCTACGGCGCGTACGCGATGGAAGTGCTGCTCAACGAACTCCTGAAGGGCGGCGCGAAGCGCGAACGCCTCGAGGCGAAGGTGTTCGGTGGCGCCGCGGTGCTCGCCGCGATGACCACGCTGAACATCGGCGACCGCAACTCGGAATTCGTGCGCCGCTACCTCGCGCTCGAAAAAGTCAGAATTACCGCGGAAGACCTTCAGGGTCAGCATCCGCGCAAGGTGTGTTTCATGCCGGCAACCGGCCAGGTCATGGTCAAGAAGCTGCGTGCGGCTCACGAAACACAGGTCACCGAACTTGAACACCGCCTCGCGCGCGAAATGCGCGAGCGCCGCGCAGAACGTGCGCGTGAACGTGTGGAACTGTTCGCCAAGCCGGCCGCAGCGGGGACAACACCCGCGCGACCGAAGATTGAGTTGTTCGGCAAGCCCGGCACCATGACCGGCACCAGCCGGGGTGATTCCTCGGGCTCGTCGACACTTGGCAAAACGATGGAGGAGGCGTGAACGCCCAACGCAAAATCAAGGTCCTGTGCGTCGATGATTCCGCACTGGTCCGTAGCCTCATGACGGAGATCATCCGGAGCCAGCCCGATATGGAGGTCTGCGCAACGGCACCCGATCCGCTCGTGGCGCGTGATCTGATCAAGCAGCACAACCCGGACGTTCTGACGCTCGACGTTGAAATGCCGCGCATGGACGGGCTCGACTTCCTCGAGAAGCTCATGCGCCTGCGTCCGATGCCGGTGCTGATGGTGTCGTCGTTGACGGAACGCGGATCAGAAATTACCCTTCGCGCGCTGGAACTCGGCGCGGTGGATTTCGTGACCAAGCCGAAGGTTGGCATCCGCGACGGCATGCTCGAATACACGGCGATGATCGCCGACAAGATTCGTGCTGCGTCACGGGCACGCGTGCGCCAGGCGCATGCGCATCCGCACGGCACGCCGGTTGCGGCACCTGCGGCAGCGCCGATGGTGCGCAACCCGCTGATCTCGACGGAAAAGCTGATCATCATCGGCGCGTCGACGGGCGGCACTGAAGCGATTCGCGAAGTGCTCGTGCCGCTGCCGCCCGATGCACCCGGCGTGCTGATTACGCAGCATATGCCGGCAGGTTTCACACGGTCCTTCGCACAGCGCCTGAACGGTCTGTGCCGGATCACCGTGAAAGAGGCGGAGCACGGCGAGCGCGTCTTGCCGGGTCACGCCTATATCGCCCCGGGCGACAAGCACTTGTCGCTTGGCCGTAGCGGGGCAAACTACGTCGCACTGCTCGATGACGGGCCGCCGGTCAACCGGCACCGTCCTTCGGTCGACGTGTTGTTCCGGTCGGCCGCGCAGTTTGCGGGGAAGAATGCGATCGGCGTCATCCTGACAGGCATGGGCAAGGACGGAGCTGCCGGGATGGTGGAAATGCACAACGCGGGGGCGCATACCTTTGCGCAAGACGAAGCCAGCTGCATCGTCTTCGGCATGCCGCGCGAAGCAATTGCAGCAGGGGGGGCGGACGAAGTCGTGCCGCTGAACGAAATGTGCGGGCGCGTGATGACACGCCTCGCTGGAATGGGCGAGCGAGCGCATCGCGTGTAAGCGAGAGGCTCCGTCAACGGAAAAACGGGAGTTGTGATGGTTGACAAGAATATGCGGATCCTGGTGGTCGACGACTTTCCGACGATGCGTCGGATCGTGCGTAACCTCCTGAAGGAATTGGGTTTCTCGAACGTCGACGAGGCGGAAGACGGCGCAGCCGGTCTGGCCAAGCTCAAGGGCGGCGGTTTCGAGTTCGTCGTGTCCGACTGGAACATGCCGAACATGGACGGCCTGACGATGCTCAAGGAAATTCGTGCCGATGCCTCGATCTCGGGCCTGCCGGTCCTGATGGTCACGGCTGAAGCGAAAAAGGAAAACATCATCGCGGCGGCGCAAGCCGGTGCGAATGGCTATGTCGTGAAGCCTTTCACGGCGGCCACCCTGGACGAGAAGCTCAGCAAGATTCTCGAGAAGATGGCCAAGGAAGCGTGAGGCCATCATGGAGAACACCGCTGAGAAGGACGTCGTCGGTCACGACGGCGAGGATTCGCACGACAAGTTAGTCAGCCGTATCGGTCAACTCACGCGCATGCTGCGCGACAGCATGCGCGAGCTCGGGCTCGACAAGCAGGTCGAGCGTGCCGCGGAAGCGATTCCCGATGCGCGCGACCGTTTGAAGTATGTCGCGAACATGACCGAGCAGGCTGCCGAGCGCGCGCTGAACGCGATCGAAGTGGCCAAGCCGATGCAGGAGCGCATGCGCGCCGAAGCCATCGACCTCGACGGCCGCTGGCAGACGTGGTACGACTCGTCGCTGCCGCTCGAGGAAGCACGCTCGCTCGTGTCCGACACGCGTGCGTTTATCGGCCGCGTGCCGGAAGACGCGCAGGCGACGGCGTCGCAGCTCATGGAGATCATGCTCGCGCAGGATTTCCAGGATCTGACGGGCCAGGTGATCAAGAAGATCATGGAGGTGGTCTACAACATCGAGCAGCAGTTGCTCGCCGTGTTGCTCGAGAACATCTCGCCGGAACGCCGTGCGGAACTGATCGCTGTCGTGTCGGGTGTGGGCATCACGGGTGGCGACAGCCTGATGAACGGCCCGCAGGTCAATACGGAAGGCAAAGACGACGTTGTGACCGACCAGGATCAGGTCGACGATCTGCTGACCAGCCTCGGGTTCTGATCCAAAGCGGTGTGAAGGGTCTCACTGCGCGTGCCGACGTCGGTACGCGCGGTCGCTTGCATCCATCAATTGGGGCCAGCGAATCAATCGCCTTGAACTCGCGTCTGCAGACTTTTCAGACGCGGATCGGGGTCGCCTGAAGCAAGGGTGTCAAAAGGGTGTCCGCCTGCCGCGGCCACCCTTTTTTGTTACCTGCCGCGCGCGATTGACCGCGCAAACCGGCGTCTGGCGTGGGTTCGGAAAGAGTTTCCGGCGCAGCGGGGCATCGTTAACGGCAGCGATCTGTCGACCTTAAGCGTCGAAAAGCCGCGTTCGTGCTCCCGTTTTTTAAACGCCGGTATGCCGAATTCCGTCTCAGGCCCGTGCCATCAGGGGTTTCCCGGCGTTTTTACCGACGGGTTTGATCCCATGAAATACGCCAATTTCCCCCTTTTCCTCCTCAGATCGTGACTTGACCCGATTCGGAATAATTCTCCTCACTGGCACTCATCCTGAGAGCCGGGCAGGAGAAGCAAGTGGCTGAGGATAGCGATAGCGAGAAGACAGAATCTGCGACACCCCGGCGCCTCGAAAAGGCGCGCGAGGAAGGGCAGGTTGCGCGTTCGCGCGAACTGTCGACGTTCGCTTTGCTCGTCGCCGGTTTCGGCATGGTGTACGCGAACGCCGGCAATATCGCCATGCACCTCAAGGTCGGCATGCGTACCGCGTTCACGTTCGACCGCGCATTTGTCATGGCGCCGGACCGTATGATGCCCAAGGCCATGATCATCATCACGCTGGGCGCGAAGTGCGCCGCGCCGGTGATCGGCGCCCTGTACCTCGCTGCCATCCTGTCGCCGATGGCGCTTGGCGGCTGGCTTCTCACGACCAAGACCCTGGCGCCGAACTTCGGCCGCCTGAACCCGATTTCCGGCATCGGCCGCCTGTTCTCGGCCAACACGATCGTCCAGCTGGGCATGTCGATCCTCAAGTGCCTCGTCGTCGGCGGCGTTGCGTTCTGGGCGGTGGTCGCCAGTAAGGACCAGGTGCTCCAGTTGTTTTCACAGCCCCTCGGCGTCGCGATGACCGAAGGTGCGCAGATCGTCGCCGGCACCATCGGCAAGATCGTCCTCGCCTTCCTGCTGCTGGTGATCGCCGATGTGCCCTGGCAGCTCTACAGCTACGCGAAGAAGCTGCGCATGACCAAGGAAGAGGTCAAGCGCGAATTCAAGGAAAGCGAAGGCGACCCGCATATCAAGGGCAAGATCCGCGCACAACAACGTGCGATGGCTCGCCGCCGCATGATGGCCAACGTGCCGCAAGCCGACGTGATCGTCACGAACCCGACCCACTACGCCGTGGCGCTGCAGTACAGCGACTCGTCGATGCGTGCGCCGAAGGTCATCGCCAAGGGCATGGACCTCGTGGCCGCCCGCATCAAGGAAATCGGCGCCGAACACAAGATTCCGGTGCTCGAAGCGCCGCCGCTTGCACGGGCGCTCTTCTACAACGTCGACCTGAACAAGGAAATCCCGGCTGCGCTGTACAGCGCCGTCGCTGAAGTGCTCGCCTGGGTGTTCCAACTGCGCCGCTGGAAAGTTGAAGGCGGCATTGGCTCCGTTGCCCCTACCGCGCCGACCGACCTCGAAGTCCCGGCCGAACTCGATAAACACGGGAGTGTTGCATGACCACGCGCGGTGCCATGCTCAAGCTGCCGCCGGCATTGACCGGCGCAAATACGAAGGCCCTGGCAGGCCCTGTCCTGATCGTCATGATCCTGGGCATGATGATCCTGCCGTTGCCGGCGTTCCTGCTTGATCTGCTGTTCACGTTCAACATCGCCCTGTCGATCATGGTGCTGCTCGTCAGCATGTACACCATGAAGCCGCTCGACTTCGCCGCGTTCCCGAGCGTGCTGCTGTTCTCGACGCTGCTGCGCCTCTCGCTGAACGTCGCGTCGACCCGGATCGTGCTGCTCGAAGGTCACACCGGTCCCGACGCTGCAGGTAAGGTCATTGAATCGTTCGGCCACTTCCTCGTCGGCGGCAACTTCGCCGTCGGTATCGTCGTGTTCGTGATCCTGATGGTCATCAACTTCATGGTGATCACGAAGGGTGCGGGCCGGATCGCTGAAGTGTCCGCACGCTTTACGCTCGATGCCATGCCCGGCAAGCAGATGGCGATCGACGCCGACCTGAACGCCGGCATGATCAACGAAGACCAGGCACGCAAGCGTCGCCAGGCCGTGTCGCAGGAAGCCGAGTTCTACGGCTCGATGGACGGTGCAAGCAAGTTCGTGCGCGGCGACGCGATCGCGGGCCTGCTGATCATGGTGATCAATATCATCGGCGGCCTGATCGTCGGCGTGCTCCAGCACGGCATGGACATCGGCGCGGCCGCGAAGAACTACACGCTGCTGACCATCGGTGACGGGCTCGTCGCACAGATCCCGTCGCTCGTGATCTCGACCGCAGCCGGTGTGATCGTCTCGCGCGTGGCCACCGATGAAGACATCGGTTCGCAGCTCGTGAACCAGCTGTTCACGAATCCGCGTGTGCTTGCGATCACGGGCGGCATCCTCGCGATCATGGGGCTGATCCCCAACATGCCGCACATCGCGTTTCTGGCGCTCGGCGGTGGCCTGATTTATGCCGCGCGCTCGCTGCGCCGGAAGGCCGCCGAAGCGCAAGTGACGGCGCTGACGGTCGTGCCGACCGCGGCGGTTACCAGCGGTGAAGCGCCCGAAGCGAGCTGGGAAGACGTCACGCTCGTCGATTCGCTGGGCCTCGAAGTCGGCTATCGCCTGATTCCGCTCGTCGATCGCTCGCAAGACGGCGAACTGCTCAAGCGGATCAAGGGCATTCGCAAGAAGTTCGCGCAGGAAATCGGCTTTCTGCCGCCGGTCGTCCACATCCGCGACAACCTGGAACTGCGCCCGAATACGTACCGGATCGCACTCAACGGCGTCGAAATGGGCGGTGGCGATGCGTACCCCGGTCAATGGCTCGCCATCAATCCGGGTCAGGTCTCGCAGCAATTGCCGGGCGCACAGACGCGCGACCCCGCGTTCGGTCTGCAAGCTGTCTGGATCGACCAGCACATGCGCGATCAGGCTCAGGTGTTCGGCTACACGGTGGTCGATGCGAGCACGGTGATCGCCACGCACTTGAACCACCTCGTGGTCACGCATGCCGGCGAACTGCTCGGCCGTCAGGAAGTCACGGCGCTGCTCGAACGCATCGGCCGCGAATCGCCGAAGCTCGTCGAGGACCTGGTGCCGAAGACGATCGCGCTGCCCACGCTGCAGAAGGTGCTGCAGGGCCTGCTCGAGGAAGGCGTGCCTATCCGCGACATGCGCACGATTCTGGATGCCGTCGCCGACAACGCGCCGCGCATCACCGATGCCAACGATCTGCTCGCTGTGGTTCGCCTGTCCCTGGGCCGTGCGATCACGCAGCAGTGGTACCCGGGCACCGGCGAAATGCAGGTCATCGGTCTCGACGGCCAGCTCGAACGCCTGCTGTCGCAAGCGCTGGCTGCTGGCCCGAACCCCGGTCTCGAACCGAATCTGGCCAGCAACCTGATGCAGCAGACCGAACAGGCCGTGCAGCGTCAGCAGATGCTCGGCAACCCGCCGGTCCTGTTGGTGCAGCACCCGTTGCGCGCGATGCTCTCGCGCTTCCTGCGGCGAAACATGCCGCAACTGAAAGTTTTGTCGTACGCCGAGGTTCCTGATACCCGGACCATCAAGGTGACGACGTTGATTGGAGGTCAAGCTTGAAGATCCGCAAATTCATCGCCGGCTCGTCGCGCGAAGCGCTACGACTCGTCCGCGAGGCACTCGGCGACGACGCTGTGGTCTTGTCGAATCGTGCGATCGAAGGGGGCGTCGAGCTCACCGCGCTCGCCGAAGACGAGCTCGCTTCGCTGGCCTCGCCCACGGATGAAGCTGCGCGCCGCGCGGCGCGCACTGCACGTCGCGACGCCCAGGGCGGCGCGTTGCCCTACGGCACGGCAGGCGGCGCCGCGGGTGGCATGGCAGGCAACGGCGGCTCGCAAGGCGGTTACGCCGGCGGCCAGCCGATGCCGGGTTCGTCGATGCAAAACGGTGCAGCAGCGGGCCGTGGCATGAATGGATCGGCAATGAACGGGTCGTCGATGGGCGGATCGTCCATGGGCGGATCGGCGATGAACGGTTCGGGCATGAACGGCGCGTCGATGCACGGCGCCGGCGCTGAACTGGCCGCCGGGATGCCGTCGGCTGCACCCCACGCTTCGCAGTACGCAACACCGCCGGAATCGACGGGCTATATCAGCCCGCACAGCCCGCAAGGCCTGGCCGCGCAAAACGCGCAGCTCGCCGGTGCGCTGTTTGCCGGTGAACACTACGACACGCTGTCGACGACGGCCTACGCAGCACCGGGCTCGGACGCACAACCGAGCGAAGTGTTCGGCGGTCTGGCACAGACGCGCGCCGCGCAGTCGGCCGCGTTTGCAGAGCGCGCTGCACAAGCGGCTCCGGCCCAGCCTTCGCCGTATCGTGCGCCGGCCGCCGGCGCCTATGGTGCGGATCCGTTTGCCTCGACGTTCGGTCAGTCGCCTGAACCCGTCGCCGCGCCTGCCGCTCCGCAATACCTGAGCGAGCCGCCGGCTGACTACGACACGATGCACGGCGAATCGCTCGCACGCGCCATGGCCGCTCGCGCCGCGCTTGCCAATGCGAACCAGCACGTGATGCCGCTGACGGCATCGGAAGCCGCAAGCAAGGGCCTCGGCCGCACGGCACCGGCGCGCGAAGAGCGCGAGTTGCCCGCACCGTCGCCGTTCTCGTTCGACTCGGTCGAAGCGACGGAAACGCCGTACAACCACCGTGCCCGTTCGGCTGAAGAAGAGTCGACGCGCGATGCGAAGGACAGCGCCGAGCGTCTCAACGAGCGCCTGATCGAACGCGCACAGGAACGCAACGAACGCCAGGCTGATCGCGCAGAACGTGCCGAGCGTGCAGAACGTGCCGAGCGCGAACCCGTCCGCGCAAGCGAACGTGCGGAACCGGTGGTTCAAAGCCGCTCGGAATCGGCCGCTGCCGAAGTCCAGGAATCGCTGCTCGAGCGCGTGAAGGCGTCGCTGATGGGCGAACTGCAATCGATGCGCGGCGCGCTCGAAGAGCAGCTCGCGGGCCTGACCTGGTCGGATCGTCAGCGCCGTCAGCCGGTGCGTAACCAGATCGCCAAGACGGTGTTGTCGACGGGCTTCTCGGCACAGTTCACGAACCTGCTGCTCGACCGCATGCCGCAGAACCTGCAGGAGCCCGCTGCTGCGCTCGACTGGATCAAGGCTGCAATCGAACGCAACCTGCCGGTGCTCGACGACGAAGACGTCATGATGGAAAAGGGCGGCGTCTACGCGCTGATGGGCCCGACGGGCGTCGGCAAGACGACGACCACGGCCAAGCTCGCCGCACGTTGCGTGATGCGCTTCGGCGCAGAGCGCGTGGCCCTGCTCACGACGGATAGCTACCGGATCGGCGCGCATGAACAACTGCGCATCTACGGCAAGATCCTCGGCGTATCGGTGCATGCCGTGAAGGATGCCGCCGACCTCAAGCTGACGCTCGACGAACTGCGCAACAAGCACATCGTGCTGATCGACACGATCGGCATGAGCCAGCGCGACCGCGCGCTGACCGAACAGGTCGCGATGCTGTGCGGCACGGGCCGCCCGGTTCAGCGCCTGCTGCTGCTGAATGCGACGAGCCACGGCGACACGCTCAACGAAGTGGTCCACGCCTACCGCGGCCAGGCTCCGGCCGGCGGCCCGGGCGAACTCGCAGGCTGCATCCTGACCAAGCTCGATGAAGCCACGAATATCGGCGCGGTGCTCGACACGGTGATTCGCTACAAGTTGCCGGTGCACTACGTCTCGACGGGCCAGAAAGTGCCTGAAAACCTTTATGTCGCACGCAAGCCGTTCCTGATGAAGAGCGCATTCTGCATCCCGCGCGAAAGCTCGCCATTTACGCCTGCCGACGACGATTTTCCGGTCGTGATGACCGGTACACAAGCACGTTCAACTGCTGAATTGAGTGAGGTTCGCCTTGGATAAGCATGTCCTGGATCAAGCGGAAGGTCTGCGTCGTTTGCTGGCGCGCGATGCCCCGCGAGTGGTCACGCTCGTCGGCGGTGATGAACAGGCAGGCACCAGCAGTGCAGTGATCAACCTTGCGGCCGCACTCGCGCGCCAGGGCAAGGACGTGCTCGTGATCGACGAACAGTGCGACGCGAAGTCGCTCGTCGAAGCCGTCGGCGCCGATCGTGCACGGACCCTGTCCGATGTCGTCGCAGGCAACGCGACGATCGAAGAAATCTCGGCGCAATTCGACGAGCGCGTTCGTGTGATCGCCTCGCCGCTTGGCACCCTCGCGGGCTGCAGCCCGACGCAGACCCTTGCATCGCTGAACTGCGGCGTAGACGTCGTGCTCATCGATGCAAAGGTCGACGACGAGGGCGCGCTGTCGCCGATCGCCATGCAGGCACACGACGTGGTCGTCGTCATGCGTGCGAATGCTCAATCCATCACGGGCGCGTATGCGTGCGTGAAGCGCTTGCACTTCGCCCATGCGATCCACCAGTTCCGTGTGCTGATCAATGGTGTGACGAGCGCCAGCGACGCCTACAGCGTCTACCAGAATTTGACGGCAGTCGGCAGCCGTTACCTCGCAGTTTCCTTCTCGCCCGCGGGCGCGGTTTCGCTGGACGTGCGCCTTGCGCGCGCCGCGCTGCTGAACCGCACTGTGGTAGAGGCATTCCCGGCCGCGCCGGCAACGCTGGACTTCCGGCGTATCGCGGTCGATTTGTTGCACTGGCCGTGGCGGCCGGCCGTTCAGGCCCCAGCCCGCGGCATGACAAGCCGCGCGGCGCATGCGCCGCTCGCATCGACCGTTTGATCGGGGAGAGACACGATGTACACCCCTCAAGGAAAAGTGACGCAATCCGAGGTGCTGACGCAGTACGCACCTCTTGTACGCCGCCTTGCTTTACAACTCGTCGCCAAGCTTCCGGCGAGCGTCGACCTCGACGATCTGATCCAGGCCGGCATGATCGGCCTGCTCGACGCCGCGGGACGCTACAAGGAAGACCAGGGCGCACAGTTCGAAACCTATGCCAGCCAGCGAATCCGCGGCGCCATGCTCGATGAGCTGCGCAGCAACGACTGGCTGCCGCGCAGCCTGCGCAAGACCTCGCGTGAGGTGGAGCAGGCCGTGCACGAAGTCGAACAACAAGTCGGACGGGCACCGAGCGAAACCGAAATCGCCGCCCACATGCAAATGCCGCTGGGTGATTACCAGGGCATGTTGCAGGACCTGCATGGCAGCCAGTTGATCTACTACGAGGACTTCGATCGCGGTGGCGACGATGAGCCGTTCCTCGACCGGTATTGCGTGGATCACTCCGACCCATTGTCGGCATTGCTTGACGACAACCTGCGTAGCGCGCTGATCGAAGCGATCGACCGCTTGCCGGATCGTGAAAAATTGCTGATGAGTTTATATTACGAGCGTGGTTTGAACCTGCGCGAGATTGGCGCTGTGATGGAAGTGAGCGAATCTCGTGTCTGCCAGTTGCATTCCCAGGCTGTAACCCGGCTGCGCGCACGTTTGCGTGAGCAAAGCTGGACTGCAGCGCCAACGAATTAATCAGACAAGTCAGCCGGTCCCGCTCGTCCGGCTCTTCGTCGTCTTAGTTCATTCGGTAAGTCAGGTATTACGGACGTTTTGCGCGTCTGTAATGCTAAGGAAAGCGAAACGTCATGTAGTCGACATGACGGCGCTGGAAGATCTCACACTTCGTTCGGTCGTGCGCATTTTTTGTGCCCGATATTAAGGAACCCAAAATGAGTTTGAAACGGCATTACGGCCTGGCGGCAGCGCTGGGGCTCGTGTGCTGGTCGGGGTATGCATGCGCGACGCTGGGCCAGTCACAAGACTCGGTCGAAGCAGACCGCATCAGAATGGGCGCTGTGCGCCAGAGCGTCGAAAACAATTCGGCGGTCATGCGTGCAGCAGTCTCGAGCAGCTATTCGGTCCAGCAGATTTCTTTGAGTGACGACACCATCGTTCGCGAGTACGTGAGCGCATCGGGTGTCGTGTTCGGTGTGGCATGGCAAGGCGCGTCGATTCCGCCGCTGCGTCAATTGCTCGGCGACGACGTGTTCACGAAGACGCAAGCGGCGTATCAGGTCGCGCGCGCAGCCAATCCGGGCCGCGGCCCGGTTTCGCTCGCAACCAGCGACATCGTGTTCGTGTCGGGCGGTCACCCGCAAGCGTTTGTCGGCAACGCCTATGTGCCGCGACTCCTCCCGGCGGGCGTCGACCCGTCGGTCATCCGTTAAGGAGCCGGCCATGCATAGCTACAAACTCTGGGGCGCACTCGCGGTGTGCGCGGTGCTCGCCGCATGCGGCGGTGGTGGCGGTGGTGGTGAAACCGCTTCGACTCCGACGCAGCAAAACACGACCGTGCAGGGCAGCACGACGATCACGCAGGTGATCGCGAGCGCGGGCGCGAATGCAGCGACGATTACCGTTGCTGCGGCACCGGCGCCGACCAATGTGGTCGTGGCCAACGTGCCGATGGTCACGGTGAAGATCTGCGCGCCGTCGAACCCGTCGCAATGCGCGACGATCAACAACGTCCAGGTCGATACGGGCTCGAGCGGTTTCCGCGTGCTCAGGTCGGCACTCGACAGCGCAATGGGCAGCACGGCAACGTGGCAGGCGGCGTTCCCGCAAGTCACCGCACCGAGCAGCGCGAATGCGCTGGGCGAATGCATGACGTTTGCGGACGGTATCGCGTTCGGCGGCATCCACAAGGCCAGCCTGACGGTTGCGAATGAAACGGCATCGAACCTCAATATCGAGGTGATCGACGATCCGGCGACACCGAAGCCGACGACGACGCAGACCAACGCCGACGGCACGATCCAGACCGCGTTGAACAACTGCGAAAATCTGGCGAACCAGAACACGCCGCAATTGCTGCACGCGAACGGTGTGCTCGGTGTCGGTACGGCGGTCGATGACTGCTACTACTGCCACAGCGGGCACAATGCGACGCCGATGTACTACAGCTGCACGACGTCGTGTACGAACCTCGCGGGTACGGCGCTGACCTCGACGCAGCTCGTCGCCAACCCGGTCACGCTGTTCCCGGTCGACAACAACGGCGTGATCGTCGAGTTGCCGGCGGTACCGGCGACAGGTTCTGCGAGCGTGACGGGTGTGCTGGTATTTGGCATCGGAACGCAGGCGAACAATGCGCTGGGTAGTGCACAAGTGCTGCAGGCCGATTCGATCAGCGGCAACATCACGACCGCGTTCCAGGGCAACAGCCTGACGAACAGCTTCTTCGATAGCGGTTCGAACTCGCTGTTCTTCCCGGCTTCGATCGCGACGTGCGCGGATGCGACTTCGTTCTATTGCCCGACCTCGACGCAGTCGTTGAGCGCCATGGTTGAAGGCGTGAACGGTACCAACGCGACGATCAATTTCACGGTCGCCAACACCGACACGCTGACGAACTCGGGCAACTTCGCGTTCAACAACCAGGCCGGCACGACGGGCGCCTACTTCGGCGGCAGCGGCGGTACGTTCGACTGGGGCCTGCCCGCGTTCTTCGGCCGCAACGTCTACACGGCAGTCACGGGCTCGACCACGAGCGGCCATCCGGGCCCGTTCTACGCGTTCTAGTTCACAGGGCCCCGTTCAAGGGGGCCCGATTCAGCAGCGCCGATTTACCCTGTAACACCACCTGCATGGCGCCTCAGCTTCGGCTGCGGCGCTATTTTTTTGCGGGTACAAAACGGCGAAGCGGTACGCGAAGAGCGGCGTATCGCGCGAGCCGAAGCGCCGAAGCGCCGAAGCGCCGAAGAGCCGAAGCGCCGAAGAGCCGAAGAGCCGAAGAGCCGACAAGCCGACGAGTCCATTAGCCTGCAGGCGATGCGGGTTGGAAAAGCTATGGGTGGTGTGGGGCCGGGGTGGGCAGCCGACGGTGTCCGCGAGCGCATATTGCGCCTCATCGTTGAGGTCGACGCTGACCTCAGCAGGAGCGCAACGGAGGCTGGGGCCCGGTAGGAATTCGGTGCGCGTTCGTTAAGGTCGGCAAGGCGACGCGTTGTCGCACAGCGTTCGTTGCTGCTGCGCAAACGCGTAGCCGCCGCCGACACGCGACTCGCCGCAACGGGCGGAGTCAGCGTGAGTGCGCGGAATAGCAGGGGGTACGACGACGCGCGGACCGATGACAACGGTCCGCGACAAGCAGCAGGGTCTTAGCGCGATTGCATCGACATCGGCAAACGGCCGTCCGGGCCGTAAATCGCCGGCGCGCCAGCCGCCAGGCGCAGAGCGATCAGCGCCTGATGGTTGTAGTCCATGCGGGTCTTGATCAGCAGGCCGTTCGTGACGTTGCGCGCACGGGCGCGCTCGGCCGAAGTCAGCAAGGCTTTCCAGGCGGTGGAGAGCGATTCGTCGGTGCCGATCGCCGAAGTCATGCCTTCGCGGTTCGCGGGCAAACCCATTTGGGCCAGCGCGGCTTCGCGCTGTTTGCCGAACACGCTGAGCTTTTCGGTCAGATCGGTCTTGCGCTCGACGATGCCAGGCAGCACCGCCATCAGGTTGCCGTCGATCAGCGCGGCTTCTTCCTGCTCGAGGACTTCGGTGAAGGCTTCGACAGCGTTGAGCTCGTCCTGCAGGGCGTCCAGCAATGCAGCAGTCATTTCATGTGCTCCGATGAGATGCGGATCGCCCCCAGGGCGCCCCGCACACGGCGGATCACATGACCCGCCGGGTTACGACGTTTTCAAAAAACTGCGGACCGAATCGATCAGACCGTCGGCAATCTTGCTCGTGTCGATGGGCAACTGTCCCTTGCTGATCGCATCTTTGATCTGCTGAACAGTATTCACATCGATGTCGCCGACGTTCGTGCCGCCGCTACGCAGCGTCGACGAAAGGGGCGACAGGCTGACATCGCTCGTGCCGTTCGACGACGTTTGCACGTTCGTCGGCGCGACATTGGCGGCGGCAGCTGCTGCTGCGGCAGCCGTGCTTTGGGCGCGTTGGGCGTTGTCCTTGACGGTACTACCGATGTCCGCGATGTTCTGGCTGACGGATGGATCGATTTTCACGATAGCTTCCTAATTCTGAGTGACTTGCCTTCTTTAACGGCAGTGCCCCTCACAACTTTAAAAGCCCCCCGGTCAGTGCCGGGCTTCCGACAGCCAAATCGCTTCCTTCCCTACTAAAAACTCCTTTTAAATCAATGGCGTAACACTAAAGGTGCAGAGTTGTTACCAGATGTACGTCACATGGGGATCTGCACAACACCGCGTCCTGCGGCTGTGCCAACCACCGTTTCACCGTTGTCGGTCTTGACCCGGACCTGCTGGCCCGGGCTCGCGTTGTTCATTGCGCTGCCGCTGACGCTGATCGAAAAGCCGTTGCCTTCGGCCACCACCTTGACCGTCTGGCCAAGCTGGATCGCGCTCACCGAGCGGACCAGGTCGCTGCGCACGGGCAGGCCCGGCGTGAGCCGGTTCTGCGCGACGCCGCCGATCACCTGGGCCGGATCGGTCACAATCGCGCGCGGCATGACCGCGAGGTCGCCGTCGCGCGGCAGCAGATCGCCCGGCTGAATCACGTCGCCCGCGTTGATCTGGCGAGCCGCGACGTAGTACGTCGCCTGCACCGAGATCCGCGCCACCACATAAAACGTCCACGGCTTGTCGGCGATGCAGCGCACGCCGACGGTCGTACGGCCCCAGAGCGGCGCACCCGGCGCCATAAAGGCCTGAATGTTGTCGCACGCGGCGAGTCCGCGCGGCGCGATCGGCGGCACGGCAATCGTCACGTGGCCCGGCAGGCCGGTGGCCTGCTGGCGCAGAAAATCTTCAACCGTCTTGATGATGACGGCCGGGTCTTGCTTGCCGGCGAGCGCCGGTTGGGTGAACTGCGCAGCGCCGCCGTGCTCGACCGTCACGGAATGTGCGATCGGCGGGCCATCGGACGACAGCACGGTCACCGCGGGCGCGGGGCGAACGGCTCGACCGTTTGCCTGTTGCGCTCCGGCATCGGCCGCGTTGGCCTGATTCCCGTTGCCTGCGGCAGCGCTGGCGTTGGCCATGGCCGCTGTATTGATGCCGTCGCCCTGGGCGCCAGCCTCTTCATTGATTTCCTTCTGCGCCATGGCGGTCTTCGTCGCTGCCGCTGCGGCAAACCGCGCGGCTGGCGACATCGCCGTGCCCATGCTTTGGCCGGGCTGAATCGTCTCGAGCGCCGGCATCGTGCGCGCCGTCGGCACGTTCGACGTGGCCGAGAACTGGAGTTTCGATTTGCCTGCGGCCCCGGCCCCGGCTGCTGCGTTTGCGTTCGCGGCTTCGGCGTTGCCCTTCGCACCGGCAGTTGCGCCGGCCTTCAGATTCGCAGCGGCGATATTCGCGCCGCTGGAATTCGCTGCATTCAGATTTGCACCCGAATTCGCGATCGCCGCGGCGTTGACGGCCGTCTTCGGCGAACCGGAGCCGTCATGCGCGAGTTCGGTCGCGGCTTGCTGTTGCAGGCGCGCGAGGTCGGCGCCAACCGGCGCCGAGGGCTCATTCGATGCGGCGGTCGCGGGATTGAACGCAACGCGCCGGATTCCTGTGCCGGCAGCCGGGTTGGCCCCATTGGCGCGGTTTGCCCCGTTGGCAAGCAGTGCCGCAACAGCCGGATTCAGAGATGGCTCGGCCGAGTTCGAGCCTGCGGCGTTGGCAGCCAGCGCGTTTGCGCTGTATGGGGTGCTTCTCGCCGCAGTCGGGGTCGTCCCAACCGGATTCGCCGCGCCCGGATTCGTCCCGTTCGGGTTGGCGGCGGTCGAATTCGCCCCATTCAACACGGCCATGTATGCCGCGCGTGCTGCTGCCGGTGACGGCGTCGTCGGGCCGGACACTGTTTCGACGGTGACGCCGGCAGGCTTTCCGCCTGCGCCGGCATTACCGGGGATCACGATCTGGGCGCCGCGCGAGGCGGCCTGGAATGCGGCTTCGGCGCGTGCGGCCTCGGCAGACGCACCGCCTTGAGCGTTATAGCCGGCCGCGGCGTTGCCGCCTGCGGTTGTGCCAGCATTTGCGCCCGCATACGTACCGGCGTTGGCGCGACCGGCGTAAGCATTGGTGGAATTGCCACCCGCCGCCGTTTCGCCGTTGCCCGGAATCATGATCATGCCGTCCGACGCCGACTGCGCGGCCGCCGGAATCGGCAGCAGGGCGAGCGCCGGGAGGGCCGGCAACGCCAGCGCGGCGCCGAGCAGGCCGACGGCGCGTGCGACGCGCCCGGCCAGCTGCGCCGTGGCTTCGATCGTAGTGCTCCGTGGGTTCATATCTCTGCTCCGCTTCACTGCGTTGCCACGTTGGCGCGCGCTGCGCTTCCGGGCGGATTTATCACGAAGCAGATTCTAGAACCGGGGCCTTGTCTGAAAACGTGGAATTGAAGGCCGCTTTCCCGCCTATTCGCCAGATTGCGGCTTGCATGCGCCCCCTAAGATGCCTGTCATGCGGAAAAGCCTCCTTTTGCCTCACGGAAAAAGCTGCCGAACCGCGCGACACAGTCGCCCCAGGCCCCGATGGGCAAGGCGATGGAGATTTCGATGATCGACAAACTCGATGCTGAATTTAAGTTCGGACAGGAAGCCCTGAATCTGCGCGGTTACCGCCAGTCAGTGCTGTCTTCGAACATTGCCAACGCGGATACCCCCGGGTATCAGGCGCGTGACATGGACTTTGCCAAGACGCTGACCAGCGCACTCAAGAAGGGCGGCCACGCGGAAGCGTCGAAGTCCGGCCTGTCGCTCGTCACGGATAACGCCGCGCATATTCCCGCGCAGGCACAAGGCACCGTGGGTGGCGACTTCTACGGCCAGCTGGCCTACCGCAACCCGATCCAGCAAAGCCTGGACGGCAATACGGTCGACCTCGACACCGAGCGCGTGAATTTCGCGGACAACGCGCTGCACTATGAAACAGGCATGACCGTGCTGACGGGCCAGATCAAGTCGATGCTGGCCGCGATCACGCAAGGCACCTGATCAGGCAACTGATCAGTAACGATTGATCGGCGGACTCGCCGGTCAGCGCAAAGATCGACGTACCGATTGTGGCAACAACCAAAGCAACGATGGGTACGGCAAAGAAACAAGCAGCGGCGGGACGCGGGGAAAACGGCTCGGCGCTGCGGTTTGTAATCCAGGCAATCTGAACAAGGGGCGCATTCCATGCCTTCCATGATGAGCGTGTTCGATGTGGCGGGTTCGGCTCTTACCGCCGAATCGCAACGTCTGAACGTCACCGCGTCGAACATGGCCAACGCCAACAGTACGACGGGTCCTGACGGCCAGCCGTACAAGGCGAAACAGGTCGTTTTCCAGGTCAAGTCGATTGGCGGCGCTCGCACGAGCTCGGGCCAGCAGATCGGCGGTGTGTCGGTCAGCAACATCATCGACGATCCGACGCCGATGAAGATGACCTATGACCCGAGCGACCCTTCGGCGAATGCCGACGGGTACGTGACCAAGCCCAACGTGAACCCGGTCAACGAGATGGTCAACATGATCTCGGCGTCGCGTTCGTACCAGGCCAACGTCGAAACGCTCAACACGGCGAAGACGCTGATGTTGAAGACTTTGACGATCGGCAGCTGATCCGCCCCCGGACCTCTCTGACCCAACATGACCTCCTCTGTTAACAACAACACCTCGGGTACCTCGGGCGCCTCGTCGGCGACGGGTGCCAACAGCCTGACGAGCGGCAGCGCGTCCGATCTTCAGACGACGTTCCTGACGCTGCTCGTTACGCAGCTGCAGAACCAGGACCCGACCAACCCGATGGACAGCTCGCAGATGACTTCGCAGCTGGCCCAGATCAGCACGGTGTCGGGCATCAGCAACCTTCAGAGCTCGCTCACCTCGCTTGCGAGCCAGCTCAACGCGACGCAGCAGCTCCAGGCGGGCCAGCTCGTCGGTCACGGCGTGCTCAGTTCGGGCAGCTCGATCACGGTGGGCACGACGACAGACTCGTCGGGCAATTCCACGCAGGTCGCCACGCCGTTCGGTGTTCAGCTGCCGAGCGCGGCAACCGACGTGCAGATCACGATCAAGGATTCGAACGGCAACACGGTTCGTACGATCGACGCCGGCGCCGAACCGCAAGGCGTGACGCCGATGTCGTGGGACGGCACCGACAACTCGGGTACCGCAGTCGCGAACGGCAACTACACGTTCACGGTCACGGCGACGGGCACGTCGGGTTCGATCACGGCGACGCCGCTCGCGTACTCGACGATCTACGCGGTCGGCTCGAACACGGATGGCTCGACGAACCTGCAGCTCTCGAACGGCAAGTCGGCCAGCCTGACCGACATCGCCGAAATCATCTAACTGAATTGAATACAACGGGGCCGCGCCGGAGCGCGCGGCTCGTTTGATACCTAATCTGGAGGCCTAGATGGGCTATTCACAAGGTCTGAGCGGTCTGAACGCTGCTTCTGCACAGCTCGACACGGTCGGCAACAACATCGCGAACTCGTCGACGACCGGCTTCAAGTCGGGCACGACCGAATTCGCCGACATGTACGCAAACACCGTCGCCACGGCTGTTTCGACGCCGGCAGGTCTGGGCGTCAAGGTCGTGGGCGTCGCACAGAACTTCGGTACGGGCACGTTCACGAACACCGGCGTGCCGCTCGACGTCGCGATCAACGGCAACGGCTTCTTCCGTATGTCGGTCAACGGCCAGATCGAATACTCGCGCGACGGTGAATTCCACACCGATGCGAACGGCTACATCATCGACGCCGAAGGCGCGAACCTGACGGGCTACCCGGTCGGCACGAGCGGTGTCGTTTCGACGACCAACCCGCAGCCGATTCAGGTGCCGATGGGCAATATGCCGCCGGCCGCGACGACGATCGTCAATACCTCGGGCCTGAACCTCGACTCGTCGCAAGCGGTTCCGACGACGACGCCGTTCAACCCGACGGACAGCACGAGCTACTCGTACTCGAACCAGATCACGACGTACGACTCGCTGGGTGACTCCCACTCGATGCAGCTGTACTACGTGCGCAACTCGCCGACGAGCCCGATCCAGTACAGCGTCTACGCAGCTGAAGACGGCACGCTGGTCCCGGCGCAAGGCGGCACGGTCGCGACAGTCGGCCTGATCGGCACGATGGACTTCTCGAACACGGGCACGCTGACGGGCTTCACGACGGCTGGCCCGGCTGCCACGCAGACGAATACCGACGAAGTCCAGGTCACGGGCATTCCGTCTGCGACGGGTTCGATCAACCCGATCAGCATCAACTTCAATCTGCAAGGCGCGACGGCTTACGGCGGCACGGGCAACACGGCCAACCTGCAGCCGGACGGCAACGCGGCAGGCAACTTCGTGACGGCCGAAATCGACCAGAGCGGCAACGTGGTCTGCACCTACACGAACGGCAAGACGCAAACCGTCGCTCAGCTCGTGCTGGCTTCGTTCAACAACAACAACGGCCTGCAGCCGGTCGGCGACAACAAGTGGATCCAGACGGGCACCTCGGGTCAGCCGACGCTGGGCACCGCGGGTACGGGCACGTTCGGTCAGCTGCAGACCGAGTCGATCGAAAACTCGAACGTCGACCTGACGGGCTCGCTCGTCGACCTGATCACCGCGCAACGCTTCTACCAGGCAAACGCGCAGACGATCAAGACGCAGAACACGGTCGACCAGACGCTGCTGAACATGTCGTAATCGCAGGCGCGGGTTCGCCCGCGCCACCGGCTCAGCGCAGTCCCGGCTGAGCCTGTAACCAGGCGCCGCGTGCGGTTTGTGCGCGGCATCTGTCACAGCATTTCCCACACATCGTCTTTAGCGCACCGTTATGGACCGTTTGATTTACACCGCAATGACCGGCGCGTCGCAAACCTTCGACGAGCAGGCCACCATTGCCAACAACCTGGCGAACACTTCGACGTCGGGTTTCCGCGCGCAGCTGTACGCCTACCGTGCGGTGCCGCTGAAGACGCAAGACCAGCTCGCGACGAACAACAACGACGTTACGCGTACGTTCGTGCTGAGTTCGACGCCTGTCGCCGACTACACGCCCGGCATCATTTCGAAGACGGGCAACCCGACCGACATGGCGATCCAGGGCGACGGCTGGTTTGCGGTGCAGACCGCCGACGGCAACGAAGCCTATACGCGGAACGGCACGTTCCACGTCGATGAAAACGGCCAGCTCGTCGATGCGCAAAACCGCGTCGTGATGGGCAACGGCGGTCCGATCTCGGTCCCGCCCGGCGGCACGATTTCAGTGGGTACCGACGGCACGATCTCGGAACTCGGCGGCGGCGATTCGCCGAACCAGATCGCCGTCATCGACAAGCTCAAGCTCGTGAACCCCGGCAACGCCAATATGCTTCGCGGCGACGACGGCCTGTTCCGCACGAGCGACAACCAGCCCGCGCAGGACGATCCGACCGTGCAGGTCGTGGCCGGCGCGGTCGAAGGCAGCAACGTGAATCCCGTCGAGGCGATGGTCTCGATGATCGCCAACGCCCGGCAGTTCGAGATGCACATGAAGATGCTCAGCACGGCCGACAGCAATGAACAAAGCGCCAACGCGCTCCTGAACTTCAGTAACTAGGAAAGACCATGAACCGTTCCCTGTACATCGCTGCGACCGGCATGAACGCGCAGCAGACGAACCTGGACGTGATCTCGAACAACCTCGCGAACGTCAGTACCAATGGTTTCAAGGCATCGCGCGCCGTGTTCCAGGATCTGCTGTACCAAACCACGCGTCAGCCGGGTGCCTCGACGACCGACACCACGCAGCTGCCCTCGGGCATGCAGCTCGGTACCGGCGTGCAGGAAGTCGCCACCGAGCGCCTGTATTCGCAAGGCTCGCTCTCGCAAACGTCCAACGCCAAGGACCTCGCGATCAACGGCAACGGCTTCTTCCAGGTGCAAATGCCGGACGGCACGACGTCGTACACGCGTGACGGCTCGTTCCAGACCGACCAGAACGGTGTGCTCGTGACGGCATCGGGCTACCCGGTCCAGCCGCAGATCACGATCCCGCAGAACGCGACGTCGTTCACCGTCGGCAGCGACGGCACGGTCACGATCACGACGCCGGCCAACCCGAACGCAACGACGATCGGCACGATCCAGACGGCGAACTTCATCAACCCGGCCGGTCTTCAGGCACTGGGTCAGAACCTGTTCGCCGAAACGTCGACGTCGGGCACGCCGCAGGTCGGCACGCCGGGGCTCAACGGTCTGGGCACGATTCAACAGGGCTACGTCGAAACGTCGAACGTCAACGTGGTCCAGGAACTCGTCAACATGATCCAGACGCAACGTGCGTACGAAATCAACAGCAAGGCGGTCGAGACGTCCGACCAGATGCTGCAGAAGTTGACGAATATCCAGTAACACAAACGGACCCGGCGGTCCGTAGCCGCTTGTCGGCGGACCCCGGGGCTGAACATGATGGTGGCAGTGATGGTATCTCTCGAATCCTTGATGACCGAGCTTCGCCGACCCCAGCGGGTCGTTGCGACGCGACGCACGTTCGCAGCAGCGGCGGTGTGCGCAGTGGCCGTGCTGGCCGGCTGCGCTCAAATCCCGACGCAGCCGCTCGTGCAGCAGCCGATGACGGCTTTGCCGCCGCCGCGGCCGCTCGTGACGCAGGCCACCGGCGCGATCTATACGGGGTACTCGGACCATCCGCTGTTCGAGGACAGCCGTCCGCGCAACGTCGGCGACATCCTCACCATCGTGATCAGCGAAGCCATCAACGCAACGAAGAGCTCCGGTACGCAAGCGAACCGGAATGCCGAGCAGGATTTCACGCCGACGGCCATCCCCGGCATCATCGGCGGCCTGCTGAGCCGTTCGACGACGGCGATCACGGGCAACAACAACTTCAAGACCACGGGTGGCGCGGCCGCTCAGAACACCTTCAGCGGCACGCTGACGGTGACGGTCACGCAAGTGCTGGCCAACGGCAACCTGATGGTGAGCGGCGAAAAGCAGATGCTCATCAACCAGGGCAACGAATATGTGCGGTTCTCGGGCGTCGTGAATCCGACGACCGTCGCCGGCGACAACACCGTCAAGTCGTACCAGGTCGCCGACGCAAAAATCGAATACAGCGCGAAGGGCTACATCAACGAAGCCGAAACGATGGGCTGGTTGCAGCGCTTCTTCCTCAACCTTGCGCCTTACTGATCATGCACGCCTCATTCTCATTCCGCATGGTCCGGCAGGCTCTGTCGGTCGCACTGCTCACGGCCTGCTCGCTGCTCGGCACGCTCGCGCAGCCTGCGCACGCCGAGCGCCTCAAAGACCTCGCGCAGATCCAGGGTGTGCGTGACAACCCGCTGATCGGTTATGGCCTGGTCGTCGGTCTCGACGGCACGGGTGACCAGACGACGCAGACGCCGTTCACGACGCAGAGCTTGACGAACATGCTCGCGCGCCTCGGCATCACGGTCACGGGCGCCACGAACATGCAGCTGAAGAACGTCGCGGCCGTGATGGTCACGTCGACGCTGCCCGCGTTCGCGCGTCCCGGTGAAGGAATCGACGTCACGGTGTCGTCGCTGGGTAATGCCAAGAGCCTCAAGGGCGGCACGCTGCTGATGACCCCGATGAAGGGCGCCGACGGCAACGTCTACGCGATCGCGCAGGGCAACGTGCTGGTCGCGGGCGCAGGTGCGGCCGCCAATGGCAGCAAGGTCCAGATCAACCAGCTCGACGTCGGCCGCATTTCGAACGGCGCACTCGTCGAGCGCGCAGTGCCCACCGTGCTCGGCGAAGCCGGCACGATGCAGATGACGCTGAACCAGACCGACTTTGACAACGCACAGCGCGTCAGCGCCGCGATCAACAACGCATTCGGCGGCGGCACCGCGGTGCCCGTCGACGGCCGCACGATCGCGATCAAGTCGCCGTCGGATCCGGCTGCGCAGGTCGCCTTCCTCGCGCAGGTCGAGAACATCGACGTCGCGCCGTCGAAGGAAGCCGCCAAGGTCGTCGTCAACGCACGGACTGGTTCGGTCGTGATGAACCAGATGGTGCAGCTCCAGTCGTGCGCGGTCGCTCACGGCAATCTGTCGGTCATCGTGAATACGACGCCGCAGGTGAGCCAGCCGGGTCCGTTCTCGAACGGCCAGACGGCGGTCACGCAACAGTCGCAGATCCAGGTGCGCCAGGAAAACGGTGCACTGCAGATGGTCAAGGCCGGCGCTTCGCTTGCCGACGTCGTCAAGGGCCTCAACGCCCTCGGCGCGACGCCCGCGGATCTGATCTCGATCCTCCAGTCGATCAAGGCAGCCGGCGCCCTGCGCGCCGACCTCGAAATCATCTAAGGGGCGCGCCATGTCACGTCTGAGCATGCAGAACCAGCTGGGCGGCAACGCCAACTCTGCAGATATCTCGCAGCGCTTCGCACTCGACACCAACGGTTTCGATGCGATGCGCACACAGATCCAGAACTCGCCGGCCGCGGGCGCGAAGCTCGCCGCACGTCAGTTCGATGCGACGTTCATCAATATGATGCTCAAGAGCATGCAGGACGCGACGCCGTCCAACGGCATGCTCGACAGCCAGGCCGGCAGCCAGTACATGTCGATGCTCGACCAGCAGCTCTCGCAGCAGCTGTCGACCAAGGGCATCGGTGTCGCCGACCAGCTGCTGACGCAGCTCATGCGCAATCAGGGCCTGTCAGTCGGTGCGGACGGCCAGTCCGGCGGCAACGACGCGAACGGCGGCACGAGCGCGGGCGGCGCGATCAATACGAACGCGATGCTCAATATGCTCGCGGCATCGGCGTACGCGTCGGCGCACTCGCAGGGCGCGTCGCTGGCGGCGAACCAGCAGGACTACAACGCCAACGATTCCGAGATCGAATACGACGGCGACGATCGCAAGCAGGCGTTCGTCAACAAGCTCGGCAGCGCGGCGCGTACGGCAGCGGCGGCATCGGGCATCCCGGCGCGCTTCATCCTGTCGCATGCGGCGCTCGAGTCGGGCTGGGGCCGCCACGAAATTCGCGAGCACGACGGGTCGACGTCGCACAACGTGTTCGGCATCAAGGCCGGCAAGAACTGGACGGGCCGCACGGTCACGGCGATGACGACGGAATATGTCGACGGCGTGGCACAGAAGGTCCGCGCGAAGTTCCGCGCCTACGATTCTTACGAAGACGCGATGGTCGACTACGCGAACCTGCTGCGCAGCAACCCGCGTTATGCCGACACGATCGCATCGACGCATTCGCATGACGCAGCGGGCTTCGCGGCCGGTCTCCAGCGCGCGGGTTACGCGACGGATCCGGGCTACGCAAAGAAGCTCGTCAAGATCATGAATCAGATGGTGTAAGGCCGAGCGCGAGCCACGCCGGCCGGGGTTTCACACGTAATTTGCAGCAATGCGAGCAGGTCAGGCCCCCCGGGGCCGCCTGCTCAAGTTTTCTAGTCGAAGGCCGTTATTCCACTCATTGACTGGCCGGAGCCATTTGACGCCGCACCCCTTCCGGCGCGCGCCGGGACGTCGCGGCAACACAGGATCACGCATGGCACAATCGCTTATAGATATCGGCAAGAGCGGTCTCACCGCAGCTCAGTACGGCCTTTCGACGACGGGTAACAACATCAGTAACGCGTCGACGGCAGGGTACTCGCGTGAGGTCGTCGAATACGCGGAAGCCAACGGCCAGAACCTTGGCGCGGGCTACCTCGGCCGCGGCGTCAACGTCGTGACCGTGCAGCGTCAGTACGCCGACTACCTGAACCAGCAGCTCAACAAGGCGATCGCTCAAGGCGGCACGCTGAGCACGTACAACACGCAGGCTCAGCAGCTCAACACGATCGTCAGCGACCCGACCGCGGGTATCACGACGCAGCTCACGACGCTGAATACCGGCCTGTCGACGGTTGCGAACAACCCGCAGGACACGGCAGCGCGTCAGGCAGCGATCGGCAATATGCAATCGCTGGTGTCGCAGTTCAATGAAATGACGTCGGAATTCAACGACGTCCGCCAGAACGTCAACACGCAGCTCGTCAGCGCGGTCAGCCAGGTCAACCAGCTGTCCGCCCAGATCGCCTCGCTGAACAAGCAGATCGTGATCTCGCAAGGCACGTCCAACGGTCAGGCCCCGAATCAGCTGCTCGACCAGCGTGATGCGGCCGTGACGCAGCTGAGCCAGCTGGTCGGCGCGACCACGACGAACAACGCGGACGGCTCGATCAACGTTCAGATCGGCAACGGTCAGTCGCTCGTGAACGGCCAGTTCTCGTACAACCTGACGACGACGCCGTCGGCGACGGATACGTCGGAGCTCGAAGTTGCCTATCAGGTTACCAACAGCAGCGGCGTGACCACGAACATTCCGCTCGCGGAAAGCACGCTGTCGACGGGCACCATCGGTGGCCTGTTCCAGTTCCGCAGCCAGACGCTGGATCCGCAGGAACGTGCGCTCGGCAATATCGCCGTGACGATGGGCACGTTGATGAACCAGCAGAACGAAGCGGGTGTCACGCTGACGGGCGCGCAAGGTGGCGCGTTGTTCAACGTCGCGCAGCCGGCCGTGACGCCGGGCACGGCAAATACGGGCGCCGCGACAGTGAGCGCGATTTACGGCGGCAGCACGCTGAGCCAGCTGACGGGCGACAACTACACACTCACGTACGCAGGCGGCGGCAACTACACGCTGCAGGACACGACGACGAATGCCGCGCCCGTGACGATCGCGGCGACGCCGAACACGACCGGCACCGGCAGCACAATCAACGTCGACGGTCTCCAGATCGCGATTTCGACGAACCCGGCTGTCGGCGATTCGTTCCAGATTCAGTCGGATACGCGTTCGGCCGGCGCCACGCTGTCGGTCGCGGTTTCGCAAGCTTCGGACATCGCCGCGGGTTCGCCGCAAGCGACCGCAGCCTCGGGCACGGCGAATACCGGCTCGGGCGCACTGACGGTGACGTCGCCGCCGGCTCAGTACTACACCGGCGCAATGATGCAAGGCGTGGTGACCGCGACCGTGAATGCGGGCGGCACGACGATGGACTTCACGCAAGGTACGACGGGCGATGCCACACCGGATGTGACCGTGACGGTCAACGGCGTGTCGACGACGTACCCCGCGCCGCCGACCAATGTGCCAATCACGGCAGGCGCGACCTACAACGTCGGTGGCGTGACCTTCACGATGGCCGGTACGCCGGCAGCTGGCGACACGTACACGCTGACCGCGCAACCGTTCGGTCCGTCCGACAACACGAACGCCCTCGCAATGGCGAACGTGCTGCAAGCCAAGACGATGGGCAACCAGACGTTTGCCGGCGCTTACTCGACGTTCGTCGGCGCGATCGGCGATGCCGAATCGACGACGAACACGGCAAACCAGGCGCAGACGACGCTTGTCTCGCAGGTGACCCAGGCTCAGCAGTCCGTCTCGGGCGTGAACCTCGACGAAGAGGCCACGAACATGATGACGTATGAACAGATGTACCAGGCGAACAGCAAGGTGATCCAGGCGGCCGGCACGATATTCGACGCAATCATCGGCATCCAGAACTAACAGCATGCTGGCCGCGCGGCGGGTCGATCCCGCAGCGCGCCACACTGAATGACTGAAATCGAAGGATAAGAAACCATGCGTATCGCAACCAGCACGATCACCCAGATCGGCGTGAGCGGGATGAACTCCCAGCAGTCGCAGCTCGTGACGCTGATGGAAGAGATCTCGTCGAACCGCACCGTGAACCTCGCGGGCGACGATCCAGCTTCGGCCGCGCAGTCGGTGCAGGTTCAGACCAAGGTCCAGAACAACACGCAGTACACCGCGAACCAGAGCTCGGCGACGACGTCGCTCGGTCTCGAGGACAGCACGCTGAACAGCGTCGCGACGCAGATCCGCAGCATCCAGTCGATCCTCGAAAAGGCCAACAACGGCTCGCTGACCGACTCGGACCGTGCCGCGTACGCTACGCAGCTTCAGTCGGCTCGCGAACAGCTGCTGTCGCTCGCGAACACGACGGACGCTTCGGGGAACTACATCTTCTCCGGCTTCCAGACGCAGACGGCTCCGTTCACGAACGCCGCGAGCGGTCCCGGCGTCGTCTATAACGGCGACCAGGGCGTGATCTCGGCGCAAGTCAGCTCGCAACGCCAGATCCCGACGAACGATCCGGGCAGCAACGTGTTCCTGAGCGCAACGCCGGGCGCGGCCTCGCCGATCGCCACGGCACCGACGACGAACGGCGGTTCGGGCACGATCGGCGTGCTGTCGACGACGCAAGCCGGCGCGGCGACGAACAACGACAACTTCACGGTTAACTTCGCGGTCGACGCGCAGGGCAACACGACCTACACCGTGACGGACAACACGGCCGTTCCCGCGACGACCACGCAACCGGCATCGTTCACGGCGGGTTCGGCGATCCAGCTCGGCGCAGGCGAGACGATCACGATCAACGGCGCACCGGCTAACGGCGACTCGTTCAACGTCGCACCGCCGACCGCCGCGCAGAACAACATCTTCACGACGATCGACAACGCGATTGCCGCGCTGCAAACGCCGTCGCAAAGCGCATCGGGCCAGACGAACATCGCGAACGCGATGGCCACGTCGCTGCAACAGATCGGGAACTCGTACACGACGGTGCTGACGACGCTTGCATCGGTCGGTTCGCGCGAAACCGAACTGCAGACGCTCGGCACGCTGGGCACGTCGATCGATACGACGTACTCGACGCAGCTGACGAACCTCGTGGGTCTGTCGACGTCGGACATGGCTGGCGTGTACTCACAGCTGTCGACGATCCAGACGCAGCTGTCGGCCACGCAGAAGGCCTTCGTGTCGACGCAGCAGCTGTCGCTGTTCTCGCAGATTCAGACCTGATAAGCCGCACAAGCCACGACACGGTCGGGTGCGAGCCTGACCCGGAACGCGGCATCGGTAACAAGGTAGCCAACAAGCCGCATCAAGACGGCAATAAGTGTTCAATCGCTACGGGGGCGCCTCAACGACCGGAGAATCCGGCTTTGGGCGCAAAGTGCAGCGGCCACGGATTTCGTGGCCGTTTTTTTTTGCCACGTGTGACCCTGTATTCAGTGGGCACGTCGGTCAGGCCAGCCCACCGATGACCCGTGTGAGCGCGTCCATGCCCATCGAGAAGAGCCGCGAGAAGAACGGCATGAGGTTCGGCGTCATCCATTGCAGCATCAGCAAGCCGACGGTGAGCGTGAGCGGCAAGCCGACTTGAAAGACACCGATCTGCGGCGCAGCGCGATTGAGTACCCCGAGCGCAAGGTTCACGATCAGCAGCGCGATGACCACGGGCAACGAGAGGAGCAGCCCTGCGGAGAAGATGGTCGCACCCCATTCGACCATCGTGTGCAAGCCCACGGCCGAGATCGGCGTGGCGGTGATCGGCACGCGATAGAAGCTGTCGATCAGCACGCCGAGCACCTGCAGATGCCCGTCGATGGTCAGGAACGCGAGCACGGCGATCAGGTTCATGAACCGCGAAAGCACGTCGGTCGAGCCGTCCATGCTGCCGGTGTAGAGCTGTGCGAAACCGAGGCCCATCTGCAGGCCGGCCATGTCGGCGGCGGCCTCCACCGTGGCGAACACGACCTGCACGGTCATGCCGATCACGCCGCCGATCACGATCTGCTGCGCCATGATGAACAGGCCCGTCGCGGTCGCGATACCTGCGTCGGGCATGGCCGGCAGATTCGGCGCGATGATGATGGTGATGAGCAGCGAGATGCCGACCTTCGCCGTCACGGGAATCGACGAGTGATTGAAGAACGGCGCCGTCGCAAACAGCGCGAGCAGCCGCGAGGCGGGCCACAGGAAGGCGGCCAGCCACGCCATCAGCTGTGAGTAGGTGAACGTGATCATGCGTCGGGCGCGATCCGGAGGGCCACGACGGACGAGGCGCGCGCGGTGGCCGGCATCAGCCGATCAGCGACGGAATGTTCGTGAAGATCTGCCGCATATAGTCCAGCATCATATGCAGCATCCACGGACCTGCGATGACCAGCGCCACGAACACCGCGAGCAGCTTCGGGATGAATGACAGCGTCGATTCATTGATCTGGGTCGCCGCCTGGAACAGGCTTACGACCAGACCGACCACCAACGAGACGATGAGCAGCGGCGCCGCGAGCAGCAGCGCGATGACCATCGCATGGTGGGCAATGCCCATGACGGATTCTGGAGTCATGATGGCCTCGCGATCACTGGAAGAAGCTTTGCGCCAGCGAACCGATGATCAGCTGCCAGCCGTCGACCAGCACGAACAACATCAGCTTGAACGGCAGCGAGATTGTCGCGGGCGACACCATCATCATCCCCATCGACATCAGCACGCTCGCCACCACAAGGTCGATGATCAGGAACGGGATAAAGATCGTAAAGCCGATCTGGAACGCCGTCTTCAGCTCGCTCGTCGCAAACGCCGGCACGAGCAGCGACAGCGGCACGTCGGCGGGCGTGTTCATCGGCGCAGCGTGCGAGATCTTCGCGAACAGTGCGAGATCGGGCTCCCGCGTCTGACGCAGCATGAATTGCTTGAATGGCTGGGCGCCCCGCGTGACGGCCTCTTCGAACTGGATCGTCCCTTCGGAGAACGGCTTGTACGCATCCTGATACGCACGGTCGAGCACCGGGGACATGACGAAGAAAGTCAGGAACAGCGCCAGGCCGACGAGCACCTGGTTCGGCGGCGTGGTCGACAGGCCCATGGCCTGACGCAGCATCGACAGCACGATGATGATCCGCGTGAAGCTCGTCATCATCAGCAGGATCGCGGGCAGGAAGCCGAGCGACGTGATGAACAGCAGCGTCTGAACAGGCAGCGAGTAATTCGTACCGCCGTTTCCTCCCGGCACCGCAATAAAGGCGGGCAAACCGCCCGGCGCGCTGCCTGTGCTCTGCGCGTAGGCGAGCATCGGCAGGGCGAGCGATGCGCCGAGCGCGATATGGCGGATCAGGCGCCGGCGACGCACCGACTTGTCGGCGCACAGGCCGGCATTCAGGGCGAGGCTCGAGCAGGAGCGGGTGTCGCGTGTCGCGCCAGTGCTCACTTCGCGAGCCGCGTCGGCGGCAGCGGAAATCGGTAATTCGTTCATGTCTGATCGCAGGGCCGGATAATCGCAGGTTATCGCGCTGCGCCGATATCGTCGTCGTGAACGTTGCGGCGCGGCGACTTGCCGAGCTTTTCGCTCAGGCGTTGGCGAAAGTCGGTCGCGAATTGGGCGACCTGGGGCGAAACGGGTGCCGGCGACGCGGCGGCTTCGCCGGCGGGCAGGGTATGAAGATGGCTCACGCTGCCCGGCGCCACGCCGAGCACGAGCCACGTATCCTCGATTTCAACGACGACCACGCGCTCCTTCTGCGACAGCGGCGTGGTGCTCACGAGCTTGACGAGCCCCGTGCGCGGCGGTGTCTTGTTGAGGCCGAGCCGGCGCGCAATCCACGCACAGCCGAAAATCAGCCCGATCACTACGACCAGGCCGAACAGCGCCTGAAAGATGCCCGCGAGACCCAGCGAAGGCACGGCGGAGCCGGCGTCGACGGCCTGGCTCGCGGCACGCGCCGCACTGTTGAGCCCGCCGCCGACCACGCCCGACGCGACGATCGAGCCACCGGCGGCTTGTTCACCTGCGGCTTGCGCCGCCTGACTGGCCATCAGGCCCGCAGTTGCCAGGAGCAGCGCAAGCGCGCTGCCCATACGACTGCTTACGGCACGGCACACGGTACTGCATGCCTTACGACTGGCGGCGTGCCCAGCGGCACGCCATGCCCTGGCTTTCATCGATTGAGTTTCCGGATCCGTTCGGACGGGGTGATGATATCAGTCAGGCGGATACCGAACTTGTCGTTGACCACCACGACTTCACCCTGCGCGATCAGACAGCCGTTCACGAGCACGTCCATCGGCTCGCCGGCCATGCCGTCGAGTTCCACGACCGAGCCCTGCGCGAGTTGCAGCAGGTTCTTGATCGCGATCTTCGTGCGCCCGAGCTCCACGGTCAGCTGGACCGGGATGTCGAGAATCATGTCGATGTCGTTGCGCGTCGTCGTCTGCGGCGTGCCCGCGAGCGGCTGGAACACGCTGGCGCCGGCCGATGTGGCCGCCGGCGTCGTCACGACGGTATTTTGCTCGGCGAGCGCGCTCGCCCAATCGTCGACGCTTTGCTCTTCGTCCGGCGCCGGGGTCGTCGTATCACTCATATCCACTGTCCTTGTTGATTTCCGCCGAGCTGATCATCTTGTTGACGCGCAGCGCGTATTGACTGTTGAACGTCCCGTAACTGCATTCCATGACCGGCACGCCGTCGACCTTCGCGGTGACTTCTTCCGGCATTTCGAGCGGCAAGACATCGCCGACCTGCATGTTCAGGATCTGATTGAAGTTGGTGTCGATATTGCTGAGTTCGACGCGCAGGTCGACGAGCGCGGTCTGCACCTGCTGCGACAGCAGGCGGACCCAGCGGCGGTCGACTTCGAGCGCTTCGCCCTGCAGCGGGCTCGACAGCATGTCGCGTACCGGCTCGATCATCGAGTACGGCATGCAGATATGCATCTGGCCGCCGCTCGTGCCGAGCTCGATCGAGAACGCCGTCGACACGACCACTTCGTTCGGCGTCGCGACGTTGGCGAACTGCGTCTGCACTTCCGCGCGGATGTATTCGAACTCGACCGGGAAAACAGGCTTCCACGATGCGCCGTAGTTCTCGAACACGATATTGAGCAGGCGCAGGATGATGCGCTGCTCCGTCGGCGTGAAGTCACGGCCTTCGACGCGCGTGTGGAAACGACCATCGCCGCCGAACAGGTTGTCGACGATCAGGAACACGAGGTTCGGATCGAAGACGAACAACGCCGTACCGCGCAGCGGCTTGATATGGACGAGGTTCAGGTTCGTCGGGACATGCAGGTTGCGGATGAACTCGCTGTACTTCTGCACGCGCACCTGGCCGATCGAAATTTCGGCGCTGCGGCGGATGAAGTTGAACAGCGAAGCCCGCATCAGCCGTGCAAAACGCTCGTTGATGATTTCGAGCGTCGGCATCCGGCCGCGGACGATCCGTTCCTGCGTGGCCAGGTTATATGGCCGTACCGACCCGTTGTCGCCGGCGGCACGTGCCTCGGCGCTTTCCTGGTCGCCATTGACGCCTTTGAGGAGGGCATCGACCTCCTCTTGGGAAAGGAACTCTTCGTGCGACATGGCTCTCGTTCGCTTACTGGACCACGAATTCGGTGAACAGCACTTCGGCGACGTGGTTTGCCGGACCGCCGTTCGTGAACGGCTGGTCAACCGCGGCCTCGATCTCGGCAGCGAGCTTTTGCTTGCCGTCGAGCGAAATCAGGTCCTCGGGGTGCTTGTTCGAGATGAGCAGCAAAATGCGGCTACGCAGCTCGGGCATATGCTCGGTCAGACGGGCTTCGCCTTCGGGGTCTGCAAGACGCAGCGTGAGACCCACGTGGGCGTAGCGTTGGCCGTCGTCCGACAGCAGGTTGACCGTGAACGGCTCGAGCGTGAAGAACACCGGCGGTGCGACCTTCACTTCCGCGGGTGCTGCAGCTGACGAGCCTTGCTTCTTGGACAACATCCAGAAGGCCGCGCCGCCGCCCGCGAGCACGAGCACGAGTACGGCCACGAGGATGATGACCAGCGTATTCTTGCCGCTCGCGCGGGGCGCTTCGGTAGTGGATGCCATGAGAGAAATTCCTTGTGCTTACAGATTGAATTGTCGTGGAACGCGCGCGCAACGATCGGCGGAACAGAAGCCGTAAACTCGGCCATCTCACGCATTTGCGCGGTGGGCCGGAGCCCGTGATGCCGACACCCCCCTGACGCCGGCTCCCGCGGAAACTGCTATATCGGCGGGGGCGCAAAAGGGCTTTAGCGAGTTGTCGGTTGTTACGGTGTCGGTGTGCGGTGCGTACAACACTGATCGGATCGATTTCGATTCCGATCGGCGTGTAGCGAGCGTCCCCTGCCTGATTGAACGGTACGTTTGAATCGGTGGTGTGAGCGAAGCACGCAACGGCATGACCGCTGTCAGCTTCGCGGCCCTTTCAGGCCGCTTCCTCGATCTTGCTGGTGGGTTCTGTCCGGACCCGCAAGCGAGTCCGGACGCTGCCCGACAATCAGGCGAAGGTATCGACGGCGCGGTCCGACACGCGGACGTTGGCGACGGTCTGGAGCACGCTCGTGTCGTCGCTCGCATCGGCATCGCTGCCCGAGCCCGAACCGTTACCGCGGCCGTTGCCATTGCCACGACCCGAACCGGTGTTGGTCTGGGCGAACGCGGCGAATTGCTGTTGCTGCTGCGCCGAGTTGTCCGACACCGTCGTGCTGCCAAGGCCGATACCGTTCTGCTGGAGCGCGTCGCGCAGTTGCGGCAGTGCGGCTTCGACCGCATCGCGCACTTGCTGATGGCCCGACATGAACATGGCCGTTGCGTTCTTGTCCGCGACGTTGAGCACGACTTGCAGCGGACCGAGATCCGGCGGGTTCAGGCTCAGCTGAGCCGTCTGCTGGTGCGCGTTGGTCAGGAACACGACCTTCTGCGACAGGGCGTCGGCCCAGGCGCTCGTGGTGCCGACCGGCGGCGACAGCGTCATCGCGGCGGCCCCGACTTGCTGCGTCAGGGCTGGCGAGGTCGTCGCGTTGGTCTGGGCGGCAGCGGCTGCGGCGGTGGCCGCGAGTGCATCCGTGTTGGCCGTGTTCGCCGTATCGGCGTCGGTTTCGGTCTTCGCTACAGCTTGCTGGAGGGCGGTCTGGTCGGCGAGGTTCGGCGTGGTCGTGGTCGCGGCCTTCGGATCGGCAGCCACGGCGTTGACGGTCTTCGCGTCACCGGCCTTCGTATTGGCGGCGTTCGCTGCGACACCGGTCGTCGCGGCCGACTTCGCTGCACTGCCGAGCTTCGCGGCGCCGAGGTTGGCAGCGGTCGTGGGTGCGGCAGGGGCCGTCGCGCCGGCCTTGGGCACGGCGACACCGTTTTGCTGAAGCATGCTGAGCGCGGCCTGCAGGGCCGATGCGCCTTGCGCTGTGCCGACCTGGCCTTGTGCAGCCGTTGCCGTGGCGTCTGCAGCCGTCGTGGCTGCGTCGGCTGACGGGTCGTCGCCTTGCGCGTTCGCATCGGAGCTGCCTGCTGCGGCTGCGGCGAGTGCCGCCTTTTGCTGGGCCGCGAGGGCGGCGGCCGCCGCAGCGGCTGCGCCCGCAGCCGATTGCACAGCCGTACCCGCTTGCGCGTCCTTTGCGCCCGCGGCCGTGCCGCCGTTTGCCTGGACATGCGCGTTGATCATGGCAGCGGCGGCTGCCGCTGCAGCCGCGACTGCGGCAGCGTTCTGCTGGCGCGCGTCAGCTGTGGCCTTGTCCTGCGCGCTGGTATCCGTCTGCGACGACGACGCATCGCTGCTCGAATGGCTCGACGTGTTGCTCGAGCTCGAGGTGGGATGCGGCGTGCTGCTCGATGCGTGCGTGCTCGACCAGCTCGAACCGCTGTTCGACGCGTTCGCCGAGCTGTTCGAGTTGCTCGAATTGTTCGAATTGCCGGAATTCGCGTTGTTGTTCGACGACGCGGCATTGTTGTTCGATCCGCCGAGCGCCTGGCTTGCGCTGTTCAGCGCATCGGTGAAGCTCGAAACGGGGTTGGACGAGTTGTTCGACGAACTATCCGACGAGCCGGACAGGACGGAGGCCGCGGTGTTCACGGCAGCTAGGACTAAGGGCAGCATGGCGTTCTCGATTCCCGGATATCAGTCTTGCGAAGCGTCGCGGCGCATGCGGACGATCTTCGCGGCATATTCGTCGGATTCGCGCTGTTCACGGCGCGCAAGCACGGCCTGCTCGCGCTGACGCGCGCGTTCGGCGAGTGCTTCGTAGGAAGTCATCTTGCGGCGCTTTTCCATCCAGTTCGCGCGGGCGATCTCGAGCCGGTGCTGCGCGGCGGCGAGCACGCGGCGCTGTTGTTCGATCGCGGCGTCGAGCGTCTCGATGAACGTCTGGAAGTTGCGCCAGTTCGCACCCGACAGCCCGGCCTGGGCCGAGGTGGTCAGACGCGCACGGTATTCGTCGCGATACGTGATCAGCGACTGGGTCTGCGTTTCCGCCTCGGTCGCTGCCTGTTGCGCGATACCGAGGGCGCGCTGCGCTTCGTCGAGCTCGCCACTTGCCAGCTCGATCAGTGTCGTCAGCGGTAACTCATTCGAAATCATTCGAACGCTCCTGTCATTTCATGCTCGTCAGCCCATCGCATTGGAAAACAATGCGTTGAGCTGCGCAAGGCTTGTCGCATATTCCGCGCGTTCGAGCATCTTCTGCTGAAGGAATTGCTCGAGTCGCGGATACATCGCAATCGCGCGGTCGATCTGCGCGTCACGGCCGGGCGCGTAAGCGCCAACGGCGATCAGGTCGCGGTTGCGCTGATAGCGCGACAGCGTCTGCTTGAATTTACGGACTTCGTCGAACTGCTGATCGGTCACGAGCGCGGCCATCGCCCGGCTGATCGAGGCTTCGATATCGATCGCGGGGTAGTGGCCCGACTCCGCAAGCGAACGCGACAGCACGATGTGGCCGTCGAGAATCGCGCGCGCCGAGTCGGCGATCGGGTCTTGCTGATCGTCGCCTTCGGTGAGCACTGTATAGAACGCCGTGATCGAACCGCCGCCTTTCGGACCGTTACCGGTGCGCTCGACGAGGGCGGGCAGCTTGGCGAACACCGAAGGCGGATAGCCCTTGGTTGCCGGCGGCTCGCCGATCGCCAGCGCGATCTCGCGCTGAGCCATCGCGTAACGCGTGAGCGAGTCCATGATCAGCAGCACGTTGCAGCCCTGATCGCGGAAGTATTCGGCGAGTGTCGTCGCGTAAGAAGCGCCCTGCAGGCGCATCAGCGGGGTCACGTCGGCCGGCGCCGCGACCACGACCGAACGGCGAAGGCCTTCCTCGCCGAGGATCTGTTCGATGAATTCCTTGACTTCGCGGCCCCGTTCGCCGATCAGGCCCACGACGATGACGTCAGCGCTCGTATAGCGCGCCATCATGCCGAGCAGCACCGATTTGCCGACACCGGAGCCGGCGAACAGGCCCATCCGCTGGCCACGGCCGACGGTCAGCAGCGCATTGATCGCGCGCACGCCGACGTCGAGCGGTTCGTGAATCGGATCGCGCTGAAGCGGGTTGATCCAGTTGCCGTGCAGCGACGCGTCGGCTTCCGTCCGGAGCGGGCCGAGGTTGTCGAGCGGGCGGCCGGCGGAGTCGACCACGCGGCCGAGCATGCCAAAACCCACGGGCAGACGCTTCTGGCCTGCGTGCGGATCGTCGACCGGTGCGACTTCGAGCGGGAACACGCGTGCACCCGGCAGCAGGCCGGCGACTTCGGTCGTCGGCATCAGGAACAGGCGATCGCCCTGGAAGCCGACGACTTCGGCTTCGGCCATCTTGAGCGGGTTGCCCGGCGGCAGTTCGATGAGCGCGCCTGCGCCGACCGGCATGCGAATGCCGATCGCTTCGAGCACCAGGCCCGCGGCGCGCGTCAGACGGCCGCTGCGCAGCAACGGGCGGGCGAGCGGGGCGCCATGACCGACTTCGGCCATGCGTTGACGCCACGCCGCAAGGTGCGGATTGGCAGCCAGCGCCGGATCGTGCGTGGCGACGATCGCCGCACGGGCCGCGGCGTCGGGCTCCATGAATGAGTGATGCAGTTGCTCGGCGGCTTCCTGCTCCGCGTCGAGTTCGGCTTCGAGCTCGGCCACGGTGCGAGCCTTGCTCGGCGTCCAGTCCATCTCGTCGAGCACGGCGGGGCCGTCGGGCGCGGCGGGTTGAGCGACCGGCGTGGGCATCGCGGACGTGGGCGTCGGCGTTACGTGTTTTTCGGGCGCTTTGCGCGGTGCCTCGAACGGTGAGGGCATCGTGAACGGCTCGGCTTCCGGAGCCGGTGCTGCGGCATAGGCGGCCGGGGCCGCTGCAGGTGCGGCCGGAGCCGTTTGCGCGTGTGCTGGCGCAGGCGCTGCATAGGCCGGTGCAACAGGGGCGACAGGCGCAGCGGGCGCAGCAGGTGCCGAGTACGCGGGCGCAGCAGGTGCAGCCGGTGCCGAGTAAGCAGGCGCAGCGGGAGCGGCGGGTGCCGTGTACGCCGGTGCAGCAGGAGCCGCATAGGCCGGTGCGGCGGGCACAGCACCCGGAGGGGCGGTCAGCGGCGCACGTGATGCAAACGCATCGAAATCAAAATCGTCAGGCGGCAAGGACGGAGCGGAACGTGAAACGGGTGACTGAGCGGCGAAATCGCCGTGGTGGGCACCCGACTGCGAACCACTACCCTGATGGCCGGTGCCGTGGCCATTCATGGCGCCATTGAAGGCCCCGTTCATTGAACCGCTGCCGCGGCTTTCGCGACGCGACGGCATCACCGGCGCATCGAAATCGTCGGGCGGCAGCGTGGCTTTGCGAGCGCCGCCGTCGTAGGCGGTGCGAGCCTGCGTCGATACCTCGACGAGCTCGCGTTCGAGCTCGCTGAGATCCGGAGGCAGCAAAGGCGCGTTCATCGTCGACCTACCACTCGCTCTGGTGACCAAGGGCGAGCAGCACGCGCTGCCAGCGCGTGGCCAGCGTCGCGTCGACGTCGCCGGTCGCGGCGCGCGCACGGCAGCCGCCGCGCTCGATCGTCGGATCGGCGTGCAGCGCCCAGCCGTTGGCTTCGAGCTCTTCCTTGAGGTAGGCCTCGATCACCGGCATATCGGCCGGATTGATCAGGATCTGCGGCGAACCGACCAGCGCCGGCTCCGACGCGAGCACTTCGCGCACAGCACCGAGCAGCACGGTCGGATCGAGCGTGATGCTTTGACGCACGACTTCACGCGCGACGTCGAACGCCAGCGCGACGATACCGTCGGCCACTTCCGCATCCGCGGCGGCGAGCGCCGTCGTGAAGGCGTCGGCGACCGTCTTGAATTGCGTCGCGACCGCCTGCGCCTCGCCCAGACCCTTGTTCAGGCCGTCGAGATGACCGGCCGAAAATCCGGCCTGATAACCCTCTGCATGACCTGCGGCAAGTCCTTCCGCATAAGCGGCGGCACGCGTTTCTTCGATCAGGCGTGCGCGTTCTTCGATCCACGGATCGATTTCGGGCTCCACCGGCGCCGGCGGGGGCGGCGGCGGAGGCGGCGGCGGGTCGAAGGAGGCCATCTCCCAGCGCTCGTACGCTGTGAGACGTTCCTTCGGAATGTGTTGGCCGCGATTCATTTACTGCATCCCTCTTCGCGTTAGACGTACGCGTCTTCGGGCTTGCTGCCCAGCGTGATCTCGCCTTCGTCGGCGAGGCGTCGCACGATCTGCAGAATGTTCTTCTGCTCGGCTTCGACTTCCGACACGCGCACCGGTCCACGCGACTCGAGGTCTTCGCGCAGCAGATCGGCCGCCCGCGAGGACATGTTCTTGAGAATCTTTTCGCGCAGTTCCGGACGTGCACCCTTGAGCGCGACGATAAGCGATTCCGACTCGACTTCCTTGAGCAGCACCTGGATGCCGCGGTCTTCGACGTCGATGAGGTTGTCGAACACGAACATCTGGTCGACGATCGCCTGAGCCAGTTCCTCGTCGTACGAGCGGACGTTGGACACGACCGATTCCTCGTTCGCACCGCTCATGAAGTTCAGGATTTCGGCCGCCGCACGCACGCCGCCCATCGGGCTGCGCTTGAGGTTGTCCGAACCCGACAGGAGCTTGGTCAGCACGTCGTTGAGCTCGCGCAGCGCCGTCGGCTGGATGCCGTCGAGCGTTGCGATACGCAGCACCACGTCGTTGCGCAGACGTTCCGTGAAGTACTCGAGCACTTCCGACGCCTGATCGCGGTCGAGGTGGACGAGGATCGTCGCGACGATCTGCGGGTGTTCGTTCTTGATGAGTTCGGCGACTGCACCCGAATCCATCCACTTGAGGCCTTCGATACCGCTGGTATCGCCGCCCTGAAGAATCCTTTCGATCAGGCCCGAGGCCTTGTCGTTGCCCAGTGCCTTGGTCAGCACTGCGCGGACGTACTCGCCCGAGTCGAGCGACAACGCCGAGAACTGTTCCGCTTCGAGGCGGAATTCCTCGAGCACGGCGTCGATCTGGTCGCGCGTCACGTGCTTGAGCGTTGCCATCGTGGCGCCGATCTTCTGCACTTCACGCGGGGCGAGGTACTTGAACACCTCGGCAGCTTCATCCTCGCCGAGCGACATCAGCAGGATCGCGGATTTGGTCAGACCTTCAGCCTTCATCATTCACCCAGTTCTTGATCACCGTTGCCACCGCCTTCGGATCGGACTTCGCGATCTGGCGAGCGTAGGCAAGGTTACGATCGAACGACGAGACCTGCGGCGCGCCCAGCGCTGCGTTCTCACCAATGGCCTCGACGACATTGCCGTTCTCGTCGACGAGCTGTCCTTCTGCATTGAGCGCCGTCGGTCCTTCGAGTGCGGCGAGCGCTGCGGCTTCTTCCTCGGCCTGCGTCGGCTGCGGGCCGAGCTTGCCCTTCATCCACGGACGCAACACGCCGAAGAACAGCACCAGGAAGACCATCGCCATCAGCACGTACTTGCCGACCGTCTTCGTGAGATCCAGCGTTTCAGGCTGCTTCCAGAACGGCAGGTCCGGTCCGGTCGAAGCGTTCGTGAATTCACCGTTGACCACGTTCAGCGAGTCGCCGCGCTTCGCGTCGAAGCCCATTGCGTCGCTGGCCAGCTGCTTGACCTGAGCGAGTTGCTCGGCCGTCAGCGGCTTCATCGTCACGTGACCCTTCGCGTCGACCGTCGGCTTGTAGTTCACGAGCACGGCGGCGCTCAGGCGGCGCACACGGCCTTGCGGCGTATCGATGTGGCGAACCGTCTTGTCCAGCTCGTAGTTCGTCGTCGTGTCCTTGTGCTCGCTCGACGGACCGCTGCTTGCGCCGGCTGCGCTTGCACCGCTTGCCGGGTTGGCGATCGGCGCGCTCGCGGGCTGCGGCGGCGTGTTCGACAGGGCACCGGGCACACCACCCGACTGCGTTGCACCGTTTTCCTTCGATTCGCTCGTCTGCTGGCTGCGGATCGCGCTGTCCTTCGGTGCCTCGTTCGGCGTGTATTCCTCGCTGCTTTGCTCCATCTTCGAGAAGTCGATGTCGGCGCTGACCTGCGCGTGGACATTGCCTTCGCCGAACAGCGGCCCCAGGATCGCGTTGATGCGGCGCTGCGTGTCTTGCTGGATCTGCGCGACGTACTTGAGCTGCGTGGCGTCGAGGCCCGAACCGGCTTGCGGCGACGTCAGCAGATTGCCGTTCTGGTCGACGATCGTGACGTTCTTCGCCGGCATGTCGGGCACGGCCGACGACACCATATGCGTGATCGCGGCGACCTGACCGTCGTCGAGCACGCGGCCCGGCCAGAGGTTCAGCATGACGGAGGCCGTCGGGCTTTGCTTTTCGCTGACGAAAACCGTGGGCTTCGGAATGGCCAGATGCACGCGCGAGTCGCTGACGGCCGACAGGGCATCGATCGTGCGTTCGAGCTCGCCTTCGAGTGCGCGCTGGTAGTTGACCTGTTCGGCGAACTGGCTGATACCGAATTTCTCGTTGTCCATCAGCTCGAAGCCGACCGAGCCGCCCTTGGGCAGGCCCTGTTGCGCAAGGCGCAGGCGCGCCTCGTGCACCTGGTCGGCCGGCACGAGAATCGCGCCGCCGGCATCGGTGAGCTTGTACGGCATGTTCATCGCCTGCAGCGCAGTGATGATCGAGCCGCCGTCGCGGTCCGACAGGTTGCTATAGAGCACCTTGTAGTCGGGCGCACGCGTCCAGAGGTACAACGCGGCCAAGGCGGCGATCAGCAAGGCGCTGACGACCATGATCGGCAGCCGCGGATTGGTCCGGAGCTGCGTGACGAACGGCATGCGCTGCTCGAGCGCTGCGATCATCGGAATCGACGACGGGGCGGGGGCCGCGTCGGGTGCCGCTGAGGCGGGCGCGGGCGCGGGGGACGCCACAGCGCCGCCGGGGGCGGCGGTCAGCGGTGCCGGGGTCGTGGTCGCTGCGTTCATGCGGCGCTCCCGATCAGGCCTGCTTTCAAGGTGGATGAAACCATCATCACGGCGAAACTCTCCAGAATTCGATGGTGCTGCGTTGTCTGGCGCCACGCGGACCCCGCGGGCGGGCAGACGACGACAGGTTCTGCACGTTGCCGATTATTGGGCTGGAGGGTCCAGTGCGATTGGACGAATAGAAGAGGGTTTTCCCGTCAATTGACCGGCTTGAATTCCGGTTTGCGCTGCTAATCTGCGAACCATCGATAGAAGTGGGCTGCGCATCGCGCGCACAGGAGAGTGGAATGAGCGGGATTGCACCGATCGCAACGGCATTGCAGCAGATCCAGTCGATGGCCACGGAAGCTGCCGGCAGCAAGATGCCCGACGTGGGCACGATTGCAGAAAGCGGCGCGGCTTCGGGCGAATTTGCGACGCTGCTGAACAATTCGCTGAAGAAGGTCAGCGGCATGCAGGCGCACGGCATCGCCCAGGCGCGTTCGTTCGAAATGGGCGGCCCGGTTGCGCTGAACGACGTGATGGTTGATCTGCAAAAGGCGAATATCGCGTTCCAGGAAGCCGTCGAAGTGCGTAATAAGCTCGCAACGGCTTATACGACGATTATGCAAATGAGCGTTTAAACGCCCGACTAGCGGCGAATAAACGATCAAATAGCAGCTTTTAGCGGGATTTAAGAGCCGTTCAGCGTCCGCTGAACGGCTTTTTGGGCTTCGAAGCGGTTTTTGGCTTCGGGCCGAGCGCCGGCATCTGTGCGTCCGCGCCATTTTCGAGCCGGTACAGCCAGGCGAGCAACTCCGCCACGGCCTGATACAGCATCGGCGGCACGTGGCTGTCGAGATCCACCCCCATCAGCATCGACACCATCTGCGACGACTCGTGCACATAGAGGCCCGATTCGCGCGCGCGCTGGACAATCATGTCGGCAAGTTCGCCATAACCCTTGGCGACAACGCGCGGGGCCGTATCGTCCCCGTGCTCATACGCGAGCGCGACCGCTTCGCGACGACCTGTTGCGCTCATGACGAGACTCCCGGAGTCGAAGTACCCGAAGCGGAGTCCACCGTGCGGGCCCGCGCCGGCAGGCTGCCGTCGGCATTGCGGATCGCGAGCTGGTCGAGGTTGAGCCCCGCACCGGCGAGCGCACGCATAAAGTCGGAAGTACCTTCCTTGAGCGTCGCGATCGTCTGACCGTCGGCCGTGATCCGCGCGCCGAGCCGGTGACCCGTCAGCGTCAGTTCGGCGTCGACCAGACCCAGCGTCGGCAATTCGATCGCAATCCTTGTGCGCCAGACCCGCTGGTCGGGCGAGGCCCGGTCGTCCGGGTCCCAATCGAGTTCCCAATACATCCGCGAATCGGGCCAGGCTTCGCCAGACCAGCGAAAACGCGGCTCAGGGGCCTGCAGCAATTCGAGCTGCTGGCGCACGATCGACAGGGCATCGGGGTGGATCGGCAGCGACGTCGGCGCGCCGCTGGCCTGCAGCGTCGGGTTGTTCTGGGCCGCCGACGCGAGCGCACGGTCCGTGGCGCTGGCAAAGGCTTCAGGTGATTCGTGGACCTGCACCGCGGCCTGCGCCGCGTAGGCCGCGTTGCCTTCGTTGGCGAACAGCGTGCTCGACGGTGACGGCGCGTAGCTGGCCGCATGAGCCGCACCGGGCAATGCGCCTGACGGCAGACCGTTTGCCGACGCGGCCGATCCATTCGGATCGCCGTCGCGGCCTGCGACGACGAGCGCCGTGCCGGCGTCCGGGCTGGCTTCGCCGGGGATTTCTTCGCTGGCTGCGTCGAGCAGCAGCGCATCGAGGCCGCCCGAGCCCCCGGACGCGGCCGCCAGAGCCAGACGTGCAAGGCCGGCTTGCCCGGAATTGCCGGGCGCGGGCGTCGTTGCGCCTTGCGGGCCAGTCTGCGTCGCGTGCGCGCCGCTCTGGCTGCCGCCCGGGCCGTCATCGGCTTCGGCGACTTCGACGTCGATGGTTTCGCTACCCGTGCCGATGCTGGCGGTGCTCGAGCGCTGGCCCGTAAAGGGGACCGGCCCCTGCGCGAGCGCGCGCAGCGCGGCTTCCGCGTCGTACGGCCAGCCGGCTTCGTCGTCGGCGGTGGGCAGCTGGGATTGCGGTTCCTGGCTCAGCAGCGCGCTGCTGCGCTGGCCTGCGAGCCACTGAACGAGATGGGATTCGTAGAAAAGACCGCTGGTATCCAGCGCCTGTTCGAGCGCCATCGCGAGCGATGACGCCAGGCCGGCGAAGGCCTGACCCTGAACAGCGCCTGTGGCGGTAGCACCCGGTGCGGTCGACCACAGCGCCTGCCGGCCGATCACCGGTGGCGCCGGCTCACCGTCGGCGCCACGCGAGATCACGTCGAGCGTGCGTGCGGTCTGCGACAGCACCGCCTGCGCGGACGCGGGCGGCGGTGTGTTCGCATCCGGCACGACGACCTGCTGCGTATTGGCCCACTGGGTCGCAGCGGTTGCATCGGCCGCCTGAGCCGACTTGGCGTCGGTCGGGGCGGATACGGCAGACAGCAGCGCGTCGATCCGGCTGGCCAGCGCGGACGCGAGAGCCGGGTCGATCCCGCTCATAGAAGCCTCAGGCGCGTGGTTTGTTCAGGCCGTACATGTCGCGCAGTGCGACTGTCTGACGGGTGCTGGCGATCAGCGCCGACAGACGGGCGACACGCGGACTTGCAAGATCGCGGATCGCCGCGTCGTTGTCGAGGATCTGGCGGATCAGATCGTGCTTGCGCTGACGCTCGGCTTCGTCGAGAGCGACCCGTGCATCGATGGGGCGAATCTCGTCGACGAGGCGTTCATACTCTCCCTGCAACTGGAACAGTTGATTCCAGTCATCTTTGCGGGCCGCTTCCAGCATGCGAGCGGTCACCCCAGCGATGGCTTCGTAGTACGAAAACAGTTCCAGAGTGGAATTCATGTGGCTAGACTTCCGCGGCGGTAAGCGGTGGTGCGACGGCGGGGCCGATGGCCTTCCACGCATCTTCGAGGTTTGCGAGCAGGCCGTCGACCTCGACGATGATCGTGTCGTCGGCGCGCAACGACGCTTCCATCAGACGACGATTCATATAATCGTACAGCGCATTGAGGCGCGCCGCGATCTCGCCGCCGCCATTCAGGTCTAGCGCGTCCTGCAGGCCGCTGCCGATGATGCCGATGGCCTTCGTGATCGACTGGCCCTTCAGCGCCACATCGCCCATTTGCACGGCCACGCGTGCCTTGGCGAGCGCCTTGCGCGCGCCTTCATACAACAACACGATCAGGCGGTGCGGGCTTGCGTCGACGACGCTCGTTTGCACTCCTACACGTGAATAGGCGTTGGCGCCAAATTGTCCGTACATCGTGAATCTCCTCGTGATGCAAGGGAGGGTGACGTGCTGCGCCGCGATACGCGCGCAGAAGACCACAGACACCCAGGTGAATCCAAAAACTTCAAAACGCGCACGCCATGACAGCGTGCGCGAGCTTGCCCGCGATCAGCTGCTGGTCGTCGGGTTAAAGATCTGCTGCAGATAGCTCTTGATGCTCGACATCGATGCCAGTGTCGTCTGAAGCGCCGTAAATTCGGCCTGGTAGTTCTGGCTGACCGTGTCGATATACGCCTGCTGATTCGATTCCTGCGTCTGAATCTGCGAAATCTGGTCCTTGAGCGTGTTGACCGCGCCTGTGATCGAACCGTTGATCGTTGCGCCGCCCGAACCTTGCACCGCGACCGCGTCGGTCATGACCGTCGTGAGCTGCTGTGCGATACCGCTCGAGTAGCTGACCGTGCCGCGGTTGCCGATTTGCGTACCGAGGACCGTTGCCGTGATGCCCGACGTCGGCGTGTTGCCGGTCGCCGTCAGGGTCTGGCCCGAGCCGGTGGCGGGGTAGCCGCCGATCGTGCCCACGATGTCGGTGCCGGCCGTGCCCGTGTTCGTTGCCGAGCCGAACAGCGTCGTCGCGTCGGTGCCGGTGATCGTCACGTTCGACGCCTTGCCGTACGCCGTCGACTGGACGACGAGGTTGCCCGACGAATTGACCGAGACGTTCACGCCGTAGCCCGCCGCCGTGAAGGCCGAGTTGCCGTTGATCTGAGCCTGCAGCGCGGCGGCGTAATCGCTCATCGTCGCGTACGAACCGGCCGGAACCGTGACGCTGGCGAACGTACCGTTCAGGTTGATCGAGAGCTGCGTCGCGGCGGTCGGGACCGTCGGCGTGGCCGTGCCGGTCAGCGACCCTTGCGTCGCGGCGGCCGTCACGTTGACGGCGTACGTGCCCGACGTCGGCGAAGAGCCCGAGACCGTGCCGGCCGTCACGAGCGGGTCGGTCGCGGTTTCCTGAACGGCGAACAGTGCCTGCAGGGCTGACGGCTGGGTCGACAGCGCGCTTTCGAGCGTCGTCGAGTCGAGCTGGAGTTGTCCGGTGGTCGGGTCGAGCGTGATGCCGATGTCGGCGAGCTGCTGATACTTCGACGTGCCGCCGACGACGCTCGAGACGATCGACTGGACCTGACTCGTGAGCTGCTGCACCGTGCTGTCGCCGATCAGCGGACCGTTGTTGCTCGAGTCCGACGAGTCGAACGCCGTCAGCGGCTGAATCGCCGTCTGCATCGCGTTGTACGCGGTCACGAAGTTGTCGACGAGCGTTTCAAGATTGCTGGTCGCGTTACCGACCGTGAGCGTCGTCGAGCCCGTGCCCGTCAGGTCGATCGCCAGACCCGGGAACTGGTTGTCGACCGTGTTCGTCGTGCTCGAGATCGGCGTGCTGTTGACCGTCAGTTTTGCGTTCTGCGCGACCGACGTCTGCGTCATCGTCGACGCACTCGCGTTCGTCGGGTCGTACGTGAACATGCTCGTAAGCGTCGCGTCGCCGCTACCCGTTCCGCCCGCACCTGCGACGGCCACGGAGAACGACTGCGTCTGGCCCGTGGTGGTCGACGTCAGCGCGATGCGATACGGCGTGCCGCTACCGTCGTTGACGATGCTGGCCGTCACGCCGACGTTGGCGGCGTTGATCGCCGAGCGGATGCCTTCGAGCGTGTTGTCGCTCGAGTCGATCTTGATCGGCACCACGGTCTGGCCTGAGGTCGGCGAGAAGGTCGGCGGCGTGCCGGCGGTGGTCGTGCCGAAGGTGATGTTCAGCGTGGTGGTCGCGCCCGTGCCGATCGGCGTCGACGTGCTTGCCATACCGGTCGCGAGCAACGATTGCGATTGCGCGAGCTGCGTGACGTTGACCGAGTACGAGCCGGCGACGGCGCCTGCGTTCAGCGCGACCGAAGCGACGGTCTCGTCGCTCGATGCGGCCGCGAGCGTCTGGAAGCTCGATGCGAACGTCAGGTTCGAGATCGCGTCCTGGAACGTGCTCATCGCGTTGGCCAGCGTGCCGAATGCCGACACCTGCGCGTTCACGCCGGCTTCCTGCGCCTGCAACTGAAGCAGCGGCACGCTTTCGACGGACATCAGGCCCGACATCAGCGAAGCCAGGTTCATGCTCGAGCCAATGCCCGAGCCCGAGATGATCGTCTGCGCGGCGGCGGCTGCAGCGGCCTGTGCAGAAGCAAGAATCTGCGACGCGGTCGGCGTCTTGGTCGTGCTGCTGGTGCCCGTTGTGCTGCCGGTGCTACCGGTGGAACCGACGCTGGAAGTCATCCGTGTACCCTTCTCAAAAATTTTTCAGTTGCACCGCTGGCATGCCGAAGTGCCCGGCCGGCTGCGGTTCGACGCTGATAAGCCTTAAACCTTGTGGCCGATGAACAGGCCCTTTTGTTGATCGAGCGTGTGCGCTGCCTTGATCGCATCTTCCGTCGGCATCTGGCGCACTGTCTCGCCGGTGTCCGTGTCGATGACCTTGACCACGCGCGTGAGCGTAGCCGGGTCGACCGTGAACTCGAGCGACGTCGCAAAGCGCTTGAGCGCTGCGTTGATCTCAGTCACGGCCTGTTGCGCACGGTTGGCTTCGCTGACGGGCGGAGCCTGTTGAATGACCTGGGCGTTCAGTGCGCCGGCGGCGCCCGAAATCGTGACCGCGTCGTCCTGCGACTTGCGTTCGCGATCGTCGTAGGCCTTGAGCGAGCCGCTGCCATTGCCGAATGCGATGGCGGCTTTCGGATCATTGCTGCCGACTTGTGCGGTTGCTGATACGTCCATGTCCTTCTCCCCTGGAGACCGAATCGAAATGACGTCGCGAGGTGTCCTGTCTGATACCCGCGACTGGCGGATTCGATCATTTCGTTGCGGACTCGCGTCGTCTGAAAAAAACGGCCGGCATGCAAAAGACACTGCGATGCCGACTGCCCAAACGATGCTTGCTGTTTTTCACGGCTTGTTAGCTTGTTCGTGCTGCGCAACAACTCTCAAGTTCGTGGTGCTGCGGTCCTTCGATGTTGCTGTATCCAGTACTGCGTTATTCGGTGCTGCTTTGTTGCGTGCTGCGGTCTTCGGTGCTGCTTCCTTCACTGCGGTGCTGCTGCCGTACTGCTACTGCTGCTTCGGTGCTGCCACGTTCCTGCTATCACCAGGCCGGACGCCGTACTTCCCTACTTCAATTGCGCCGACTTTTCGTACAAGCGCCCGGCGGGTCTTGCGCTTGTGGCGCGGACCTGCCGGGCGGGCAACCTGCGAGAGCCCCGGCGACGGCTGTTCAATCCGCCGGTGCCGGGAGCCCGCGTTCCTCCTTACTGGAGGAGCTTCAGCACGGTTTGCGGGATTTGGTTCGCTTGCGCGACCATTGCCGTACCGGCTTGTTGCAGAACTTGAGCGCGCGACAGGTTCGAAGCTTCCGATGCGTAGTCCGCATCCTGAATCGCCGATTGCGAGCTTTGTGCGTTCTGCGTCGACGACTGGAGGTTCGTGATCGTCGATGCGAAGCGGTTTTGCACTGCGCCGAGCTGACCTTGCAGGCTGTCGACTTCGTTCAGTGCCGAGTCCACTGCGAGCAGGGTTTGCTGTGCGTCAGCGACCGTCAGGACGTCGGCGGTTGCCAGGCTGCTGTTGCCCGTTGCTGCCGTGAAGATCGTCGTTTGGGTCGTCGTTGCCAGGCCAGCGTCCGAAGCGACTGCGCTGTTACCCGACAGGGTGATGCCGGCGTTCGAGAACGATTCGAGTTGCAGGTGGCCGCTCGAGTCTGCCGATGCGACAACGTTCGTGACGTGCGCTGCGTTGATCGCTGCAGCCAGGTCCGATGCGTTCCACGTCGTGCCCGTCGTGACGACCGTGCCGTTCAGCGTGAAGCTCGTTGCGGTCGTGCCCGACAGCGAAGCCGACGAGTTGACTGCGCGACCCGTAGCTTGCAGGTTCGTGCCGGTCGACAGCGTCGTTGCGTCCGTGCCCGACAGGCCGATCGTGCTGCTCGACGACATCGTGATCGTGCCGTAGAGGGTCTTCGCCGTCGACGTGATTGCCGTACCGCCGGTCGAGATCGCGCCAGCGCTCGACGAGTCGGTGATCGCGATGTTGCGGCCGTCAGCAGCCGTCAGCGAGAGCGAGCCGTCTGCGTTTTGCGAAGCCGTCACACCGGTCGAAGCCGATTGTGCGTTGATGCCGTTGATCAGGTCACCAACCGACAGGGCGCCGACGCCTGCGCTGTACACGTCCGTGCCGTTGATGTTGATCGTCGTAGCCGTCGTCACCGATGCCGACAGCGTGACGTTTTGCGTGTTCGTTGCCGTGACGCTCAGGCCCGAGATGTCCGACGAGTTGATCGCCGAAGCTGCTGCGTAGGCCGAGTCAGCTGCCTGGCCTTGACCGCTTCCGGCCGTTGCCGTGCCGATTGCGTACGTTGCGCCGTTGCCGAGCTGGATTGCCAGCGAGCCCGACGACAGGTTTTGACCCGTGCCCGAACCGATTTGCAGCGTCGTTTCCGACGTTTGACCGATTTGCGACGTCTTGACGCTCGACGACAGGTTCACGCTGATCGTCTGGCCAGCGTTTGCGCCAACTTGGAAGTTCGCGACGCCGAATGAGCCGTCGAGAAGGTTCAAGCCGTTGTATTGCGTTTGCGACGCGATACGGTTGATTTCCGAGAGGCGTTGCTGAACTTCCTGGTTCATCGACTGACGGTCGGTCGACGAGTAGGTCGAGTTCGAAGCTTGAACAGCCAGCTCACGAATACGTTGCAGGTTGGCCGTGATTTGCGACAGAGCGGAACCGGCCGTTTGTGCCAGCGAGATACCGTTCGTTGCGTTTTGTTGTGCAGCCGTCAAACCGTTGATTTGCGAGGTCATGCGATCCGAGATCGCGAGGCCTGCAGCATCATCCGCCGCGCTGTTGATCTTCAGGCCGGACGACAGACGCGTGACAGCCGAAGTCAGGCTGGCTTGCGAGTTCGTCAGGTTGTTCTGAGCGATCTGCGAGAGGATGTTGGTGTTGATAATCGATGCCATGAAGCAGCTCCATTTTCCAAGAGTTGGTGCGTTTTTCGGCACACCTGCCGTAACGAGGCCTTGTTTTTGAGCAACGCACTGCTTAGCCGCCGTTGTCTGGGTTATCGGTGGGTGGCTGCAAAGCTTTAGGGTCCGGGAACGCCGTTGGACAAAGGAGACAGCGATGGTGCGTCGCAGCAAGCCGGGCGCGGCATGTTTAGTTCGGTGCGTGGATTAAGCGAGAGCCTTGACTGGCCGGGGGTTTCAGGGCCCCGCCGCCATGGACGTGCAAACCTCGCGTGCGGGCAATCAAGGGTGTAAAAAAATGTTACGTGCGGGCGGGCGAACGAGTGATTTATTTCAGGGGGAGTAAGGACGGGGGCGTGGACTGTTACATGACGGGCGCAGGACTGGCCGTCGTGGCCGGGTTCGAATGACCCGGCCTCGGGGTGCGACTTAAGCTCACTTGCCAATGCAGCTTTGTAATGCAGCTTTGCAACCGCTTTCCTTAGCGCCCGCTGAAAAACCGCTCAGGCCGCTGCCGAGCCGACGTCGATGAGGTTGTTGCTCATGACGTAGTAAGTGAGTTCGGCGTTATTCGACAGCCCCATCTTTTCGAGCAGCCGCGAGCGATAGACGCTGACCGTCTTGACCGACAGCGACAGCGCGACAGCAATATCCGTCAGGCGCTTGCCCGAACCGAGCATGCACAGCGTCTGGTACTCGCGGTCCGACAGGCGTTCGTGCGGCAGCTGATCGCCGTCGAGCGACACATAGTCAGCCAGCGCCTCGGCCATCGACACCGATACATATTTGCGGCCGGCCGCGACCTGGCGCACCGCGCCGATCATTTCCGTCGCATTCGACGTCTTGCTCAGGTAACCGGCGGCGCCGGCCTTGAGCGCACGCACCGCATATTGATCTTCGCGGTACATGCTGAACATCAGGATCGGCACGCGCGGCGCCTTGCGGCGCAGGCGCTTGAGCACTTCGATGCCGTTCATGTCGGGCAGCGAGATATCGAGCAGCACGATGTCCCAGAACGCACGATCGATCTGTGCCAGCGCCTCGGCGCCGGTTTCAGCCTCGGAGACGTCTGTCGCGATGCCCTTATCGAGCAGCAACTGCTTGACGCCCTGGCGCACGATGGCGTGGTCGTCGACGAGCAGAATTCGTAACGTCATGTTGGCTGGATGAAAAACGTTGGTCTGAGTGAAGCTCGTAATACGGCTTTTATGGTGCTGCTGTTGTTGTTTCCTGGTGTTTCTGATGGTGTCGCAGATTTTGTTCCGGCGCTTGTTCCCGCGCCGTTAGCGTAAACGCGCCTTACTGGTTTATCGCGCTTCGCACAGCGAATCCCACGGCAGGCGGGCGCGAATCTGCACGCCCTGACCGGCCTGGGAGGTGATTTTCAATGTTCCGCCGAACGCCTCGCAGCGCGCGCGCATTCCGGCCAGGCCGAAACGATTGACCTTGGCGCGCGCGCCGCGGGCGAGTCCGCGGCCGTCATCCTTGATCGTGACCGCCAGGAAGCGACGTTCAGCGACAACCGTCACCTCGACGCTTTGCGCAGCCGCATGCTTCGCGGCGTTGTTCAGCGATTCCTGGACGATCCGGAAGACGGTATTGGCCCCGTCGTTTTGTACTTTTGCAAATCGCTCGCGCAACATCGGTGCGTCGGCGATCAGTTCGAATGAGGTGTGCAGGCGCGTCGTGTCGCTGAATTCTTCGATCCAGCGTTTGAGCGCGACGGCGAGGCCGGCGTCGAGCACCGGCGTATGGCCTTCTTCAACCAGACGGTGGCTGGTTTCGCAGAGGCGGTCGAGGGCGCCGTTGGCCGTCGCGAGTGCCTCGTGGCATGCTTCGGCGGCGTTGATCGGCAGCCACGTTTCAATACGGGCGAGTGCGAAGCGCGAGGCGGTCAGTTGCGCACCGAGGCCGTCGTGCAGTTCGCGGGCCAGGCGGGCGCGTTCGGCTTCCTGCGCGCGGACCAGCTCGGTCGCGAGTTCGCGCACACGAGCATTCAGTCGTTCGATTTCAGCACGCGCGGCGATCAGTTCCTGATTCGCCGTCGCCGGGGTGCTCCACGCATCGGCGCTCTGCACGCCAGGAGGCGGAACCGAGATCGACGCATCGCGCAAGACGGCGCCTTCGGGCATGTAAACATGTCCCGACGACGACGAGGCCAGCACTGACAAGGTATCTGCGTGAAACTGCATGTTCGGTTCACCAATAGGTGGCAAGGCGATTTGACCGGGGTAATGCTAAACAGAAACTGTTACGAACCAATGTAACTGAATTTACATTCGGTAACAACTTGGGACTAACCATTTGTCCGATGTAGCTGAATTTCCGGAACAGGGCGCATGGTAAAGGAAAACGCTTGTAGGGAAAGGCCTTCCGGCGACCAGGAAAAAATGTTGTACGTTTGCGTGGGGGGATGTTTGATACGGCGAAGGTATTAAAACCTCTTATGCGCCGGGTAAATTTTTCTGACACGACGTGTAACAGTTTGTCCGCGAGTACGAAACACTTTGTGACGCTCGGTGCCCCGAAAAACTTGTGTTCTCTTGCCCAAAAAAGAGGCGCAAGGAGGTTAAGCGCTCAAATTTTAGGTAAACCACTCTAATTTGTGACGGTGTTGCATACCAGCCGCGAGATTCGGCTGTGTTCGAAACTCCCGCTTGGCAACGGTTGTATACCGTGCTGCATGCCGCATTGGGGGCCGGAAGAGCAAAGGGTGTCGTTTCAATCCCGCGGTGCGAAATAAAAAACCCCTGAAGCCGGGAGGCTTGCAGGGGTTTATTTCTTTTTGCTTGCGGGGCGGTGTGACCGGCACGCAATCGTTTTCCAGGTCCGGCTGTATCCAATCAGCACTGCGAGTGCGGCGAAATGTCGCATTTAAGCCATCGCTACACCGCGTTTCTGTCCTGCCGGTCAGTGATCGTCAACCGCATGCGTGCGATCGACGGGTCGCCTGACCGGTTCAATCGGCTGTTTAGCCGACGAATGCCTTCTCGACGACGTAGTGACCCGGCTCGTTGTTGCTGCCTTCGTCGAAGCCCATCTGCGTCAGCAACTCGCGCGTGTCCTTGAGCATATGCGGGCTGCCGCACAGCATCATCCGGTCGTCTTCGAGCGAGAACGGGGGCAGGCCGAGGTCTTCGAACACCTTGCCGGTCTGGATCAGGTCGGTGATCCGGCCGCGCGTCTGGAAGCTTTCGCGCGTGACCGTCGGGTAGTACGTGAGCTTTTCACGGATCAGGTCGCCCAGATGTTCATGCTGCGGCAGGTGATCGGTGATGAACTCCTTGTAAGCGAGTTCGTCGACGAAGCGGCAGGTATGCGTGAGGATCACGCGTTCATAGCGCTCGTACACCTCGGGGTCCTTGATCACGCTCATGAACGGCGCGAGGCCCGTGCCGGTCGACAGGAGCCACAGGTTCTTGCCCGGCAGGAGGTTGTCGACGACCAGGGTGCCGACCGGCTTCTTGCCGATCAGGACCTTGTCGCCTTCCTTCAAATGCTGGAGGCGCGACGTCAGGGGGCCGTCGGGCACCTTGATCGACAGGAACTCGAGGTTTTCCTCGTAATTGGCGCTGGCAAGGCTGTAGGCGCGCAACAGCGGCTTGCCGTCGACTTCGAGGCCGACCATCGTGAACTGGCCGTTTTCAAATCGGAACGACGAGTCGCGCGTGCAGGTAAAGCTGAACAGCGTGTCGGTCCAATGATGCACGCTGAGAACGGTTTGTTCGTTGAGGTTGCTCATAATCAATGGGTGATGCCGCGCGGCGCCGGAGTCGCTTGCCGGGTGGGCATTGCGAGCGCGCTTCGTGGGCGCATCGGAGGCGCTTTCGGCGCGGGGTCTACTGAGTGACTGAATCTTGCTGGCCCGCTATTCTACCGGACTCGGGAAAATCCTGAGTTTGTCCGCGATATCAACGGGGTAAAGGGGGGGAACCGGCCCCTGTTCCGTGGATTGCCCCGCCGCGCCTCACCTTAGACTTTGATCATGCCGCTCGATGCGTCGAGCCGCGCAGGACTCAAAAGGTGAAAGCACAATGAACCAGTATCAGGCCGCCCGGGCTGCGCTCGAAAAGAAGCAGCTGGGCGCAGCGGAACGCGGCTTCCTCGCCGTGCTCAAGGCGGCACCCAATCACGTCGAAGCCACGCGCGACCTCGGCGTGCTGCGGTTCATGCAGCGCCGTTTCCCGGACGCCGAGAAGCTCGCGCTCAAGGCGATCTCGCTGCGTCCGTCGGATGTCGAGGGCCATTTGCAACTGGCCGAAATGTACGGGGCGCTGAACCGTCACGACGATCAGATCGCCCGCTACGAAGCGGCCTGCGATGCCGACGTCGGTTCTTCGCGCGCCTGGGTGTTGCTCGGTACCGCGTATGAAAAGCACGGTCTCGGCGCCGATCGCGTGTTCGAACGCATGCACGCGACATCGCTTGCGAACCCGGACTCGAAGGCGCTGCTGCTTCTGCTCGGCAATATGTACGCGAACCGCGGTCAGCACGTGAAAGCCTACGAGGCCTTCGATCGCGCGACGCAAGCGTATCCCGGCGACGCGGACGCCCAGTTGCATCGCGCGACCGCGCTCTACCACCTCGACCGCAACGAAGAGGCGATCGTCGGCTATGACGCCACGCTCGTGCTCTCGCCCGGCATGTACTTCGCGTGGTCGCAGAAGGGCAATATCCTGCTGCGCCTGCGCCGTACGAATGACGCGATTGCCGCGTTCAGCCGCTCGCTCGAGATCGAGCAGACGGGTTACGACGCGCTCGTCGGCATGGGCGCCGCACTGTTCGAAGTCAATCGTTTCGATGAGGCGCTGACGTTCCTGCAGGCCGCCTTGCATGTCGACCCGCGAGGCGCCGCCGCATTCAACAACATCGGCCAGGTCATGGCCGCGCTCAAGGACGATGCGAACGCGATCCAGATGTTTGACCGCGTGCACGAGATCGAACCCGGCTCGCAGGCCGATGCTGATCTGTCGGCCGCGACATCGCGGCTGCGCATGGGCGACTACGAAGGCGGCTGGCAGTGCTACGAACGCCGCTTCCGTATCGATCGTCATCCGATTGTCGCGCCGCACCGCTATGCGGGCGCGCAGCGCTGGAACGGCGAATCGATCGCGGGCAAGACCTTGCTGATCGCCGCCGAGCAGGGCGCAGGCGATACGTTCCAGTTCGCGCGTTACGTGCCCATGGTCGTGCAGGCCTCGGGGGCGCACGTGGTGTTCGCGGTGCAGGCCCCGACGCTGCCGTTGCTCACCGAACGGGCCGCCGAGTGGGGGCCGCAGGGGCAATTGAGCATCGTGTCAGCCGATGACGCATTGCCGGCCGTCGACTACTACGTGCCGTTGATGAGCCTGCCGCTCGTGTTCGGCACGCGTGCCGATTCGATCCCGAGCGCACCGCGTTACCTGTCCGTTCCCGAGATCTATCGCGCGAAGTGGCGTAACGCGTTGCCCGCCAGTGGCCGCCTGCGTTTCGGCCTCGTCTGGAGCGGCAATCCGAAACACACGAACGACCGCAATCGCTCGATGCCGATCGTGCATCTCGCACCGCTCGTCGGCGACAGTTCCGTCGACTGGTGCACGCTGCAACCGGGACTGTCGGAACACGACTCCGCCGCGCTGAAAACCGTGCCGCACGTGTTCAACGCGGGCGCGCACCTCAAGGACTTCGCCGACACCGCCGCGCTGATCGAGACGCTCGATGTCGTGATCACCGTCGACACGTCGGTGGCCCACATCGCAGGCGCGCTCGGCAAGCCGGTCTTTGTACTGCTGCCGTGGGCCGCCGAGTGGCGCTGGTTCCATGACCGGTCCGACTCGCCGTGGTACCCGAGCGCAACACTGTTCCGCCAGCCCTCGATCGGCAACTGGGACGGCGTGATCGATGCCGTGCAGAAGGCGCTGATCGAATTCGCAACGAACAGGGTGGCGCAGGAAGCGCAGGCGCTGGCGGGATCGACGTCGGCATCGGATCCGGCATTGGCGTCGGCGCCTCAGGTGATCTGATCCGTGGCACCGCATGAACCTGTGCTGAACACCGGCATCGAAGCACTCCGGGCGGGACGCGGCGATACCGACGCGCTCGTCAGCGCCGGCGTTCAGTGTCTGATCGCTGGCGATGCACGTTCAGCCGCTGCGTTCGCGCGCGCGGCAAATTGTGTCGACGCCGCGCGCATCGCGACGGCGCGCCTGCTCGGTCATGCGCTCGTCGCGCTCGGCGAATACGCGGACGCTGTCGAGGTGCTCCGCGCGTCGCTGGTTTCGGACAGACAGCAGGCTGAAGAGCCTGCGCTGCAAAGCGAGCCGCTCAACGAAAGTCATTCACGCGTCGCGTTGGGCCGCGCGCTTTGCGCGACGTCGAGAACCAACGACGGCATCGTCGAATACGAACGCGCTGCGGGGCTCGAACCGGGCTCGGCATGGATACTCGCGCGTCTTGGTGAAGGCCTTGCGCTGGCAAAGCGCTATCCGCAAGCACTCGATGTGCTCAATCGTGCGATCGCGATCGACCCGCAATGCGGGCCCGCGTACACGACGCTGGGCGAAGCACTGATTGAAGTGGGTCGACCTTCTGCGGCACTCAAGCCACTCGAGCGTGCGTTAGCGCTCGACACGGGCCGCGGCGCACCCGCAGTCGCGCTGGGCCAGGCCTTTGTGCGTATGGGCAGGCTCGCTGAGTCGCTACCCTGGTTCAATCGCGCCGTCGAAATCGAGCCGACCTGCGCGGACGCATTCCGGCATCTTGGACGCACGCTCGCCGCGCTGCGTGCCGACAAGGAAGCGCTTGATTGCATTCGCGCCGCGCGTCAGCTGCGCGGAGGCGACTGGCCCGACACGTGGATGGACGAGGCGGGCTTGCTGCTTCGCCGGGGCGACTTCCGCGCAGGCTGGCGTGCCTATGAGAAGCGTGAGTTCGCACAGCGCCTCGCGACGATCGTGCCGCCGCTCTGGAATGGCGACGATTCGGTCGAAGGCGAATCCCTGTTGCTGATCGCCGAGCAGGGACTCGGCGATACGTTCCAGTTCATCCGTTTTGCACCGCGCGTCGTCGCGCTTGGCGCCAAGGTGACCGTCGAAGTGCAGCCGCCGCTGCGCAATCTGCTCAAGCGCTGTTTCGCGCACACCGGTGTCGACATCATCGCGCGCGGCGATGCGCAACCGGCGGCCACACGTCAGAACTCACTCGTCGGGATGCCATTCGCCTTGCAGGCGGATCCGTCGACGTATGCGAGCGAAGTGCCGTACGTCTTTGCGGACGACTCACGCACCGCGCTGTGGCAGGAGCGGCTCGATGCGCATTGGCGCGCGTCGAAGCATGCAGGCACAGGCACAGGCACAGGCACAGGCACAGGCACACCGCGTCTTCGCGTCGGCATCGTCGCGTCGGGCAATCCGCTCTTTCGCAACGACGCCGACCGCTCGATGCCGCTTGCCGAATGCGCGCCGCTGTTTGCGCAGCACGATATTCAATGGGTGGTCGTTCAACCCGAACTTCGCGAGCGCGACCGCGCAACGCTCGCGGTGCACCCGTCGGTCTGGTGGACGGGCAACGCATTGCAGGACTTCGACGACACCGCGGGTCTGCTGGCGTCGCTTGATCTTGTGATCAGCGTCGACACAGGGGTCGCGCATTTGTCGGGCGCGATGGGGCGGCCGGTGTGGGTGCTGTTGCCGTATTTCGGCGACTGGCGCTGGCTTCACGATCGCGACGACAGCCCGTGGTACCCGAGCGCGCGCCTGTTCCGGCAGCCGCAGCCGCAGGACTGGCGCAGCGTGATCGCCGCCGTCCAGACGGCGTTGGACAGCATGGCGAAACCCGACAACACCGCCGTCCGGTCCGTCCCGAACGGCGCAGCAGCAAACGCTCCAACCTAAACTTCGTTTCGTTTGGGCCGATAAACAAGCCAGATATGGCGCGCCCGCGCAGGGCTGCGGGCTCGCGCGCCGAAGCCCGCGTGCACTGACGCCGGAACGGCGCGAGCACCGCTCAGCACAGGATGACATGACGATGGATCAGTACGAAATCGCGCGCGCAGCGCTCGAGAAAAAGCAATTGGGCGCAGCCGAGCGCGGCTTCGCCGCGATTCTCAAGAGCGCGCCGAAAGACGTGCGCGCGACCCGCGGCATGGCCATCCTCCGCTTCGTGCAGAAGCGGTATCAGGACGCCCTGACGCTCGCCCGCCGCGCCATCGAATTCGACACGACGGACCCCGAAAGCCCGGTGCAGCTCGGCGAATTCCTGCTCGCGCTCAAGAAGCACGACGACGCGCTCGCCGTGCTCGAGAAGGCGTGCGACGAACATGTCGGTTCCGTGCTGGCCTGGGGCACGCTGCTCAAGGTGTACCGCGCGGTGGGCCGCGCTGACGAAATCGGCCCGCGCATGGAGCGCGCACTTGTTGCGAACCCGACCTCGGTCGACCTGATGCTGCACATCGGCAATCTGTACGGCAAGCAGGGCCATCACGAGAAGGCGAACACCATGTTCGCCCGCATGACCGTGCTGAGCCCCTCGAATGCCGAAGGGCAGCAGCAGCGCGCGAACTCGCTGTACTTCCTCAAGCAATACGACGAGGCCTACGCGGCCTACGAAGCGGTGCTGCGCGTCGATCCGTCGCGTGCATTCGCCCATTCGCAGAAGGGCAACGTCCGCATCGCGCAGCGCCGTCCGCAGGACGCGCTCGTCGATTTCGGCAAATGCCTGCAAGTCGACCCGAACTCCTATGACGGCCTCGTCGGCATCGGCGCGGCGCTGTGGGAACTCAATCGCCTCGACGAAGCGCTGACGTTCTTGCAGGCCGCACTGCAGATCCAGCCGCGCGGCGTGGCTGCCTTCAACAACCTCGGTCAGGTCATGGCGGCCTATCGCGCCGACGCCGACGCGATCCTGATGTTCGACAAGGTTCACGAAATCGAACCCGAATCGAAGATCGACGCGAAGCTGTCGTCCGCGACCTCGAGCCTGCGCCTGGGCAACTATGCCGATGGCTGGCGCCGTTATGAAAGCCGGCTCGAGATGGACCGCATCCCGATCGTCGACCCTGCGAAATACGCGGGCGCGCAGCGCTGGAACGGTGAAGACCTCACGGGCAAGACGCTGCTGATCGTGCCCGAGCAAGGCGTGGGCGACACCATCCAGTTCTGCCGTTTTGTGCCGATGGTCGCGCAGACGAGCAATGCGCAGGTCGTTTTCGCGGCCAACCGCGCCGTGCTGCCGTTGCTGGCCGGCAAGGAGCACGAATGGGCGCCGGCCGGAAACCTTCGCATGCTGGCGCACGACGACGAGCTGCCGCTCTGTGACTACTTCGTTCCGTTGATGAGCCTGCCGTTTGTCTTCGGCACGCGTGTCGAGACGATTCCTTCGGCGCAGCAGTACCTTAGCGCGCCCGAGGCTTATCGCCAGAAGTGGAGCAGCGTGCTGCCCAATAACGGCAAGCTGCGCATCGGTCTCGCGTGGGCGGGCAATCCGAACCACGTCAACGATCGCAACCGTTCGATGCCCATTCAGTTTCTGGCGCCGCTCGTCAGCGACACATCGGTCAACTGGGTGGCGATCCAGCCCGGACTGTCGGTTCACGATCAACGCGCGCTGACGACCGTGCCGCACGTGCTCAACGGCGGCGCCCACATCACCGACTTCGGCGACACCGCCGCGCTGATCGAGCAGCTCGATGTGGTGGTCGCGGTCGACACCTCCGTCGCCCACCTTGCGGGTGCGCTGGGCAAGACCGTCTTCGTCATGCTGCCGTGGGCGGCCGAGTGGCGCTGGTTCCACGAACGCGCCGATTCGCCGTGGTATCCGAGCGCGCGCCTGTTCCGTCAGCCGTCGCTCGGCGACTGGTCCGGCCTGGTCGACCAGGTTCAGCAAGCCCTGATCGACTTCGCACGCGCGAAACTCACCCCGAACGTCGTGCCGCTCGCGCCGGTCGTGCCGGTTGCGGCGCCGGTGCAGCTGACCGCCGGTAGCCTCGTGCTCTGACACGACGAGCCTGAGTTCACCGGGTTCCTGTGAATCCATCCCACGCGGCAGTCACGGTTTGAAACATCGAATCGTATCTGCCGCGCGTGCGGATGCATGTGGATAACAACGCATGACATCGGCATGACGTCCCGCACGTGCACCGCCGCAATCGCATCGCACGGCGCGCTCGCGCACACTCCCCGCACCCGCAAAAAAACACGGTTTACACCGTGAAAGCCGCCATGCTGCGTCGCAGCAAGTGCGGCTTGCCGACTGCGCGCCAGCGCACATAGCGATGAGGTACTCACGCCACAACCCGCGCCAAGTAAGGGTTATGTGAGCCTCCGCACCGATTCGCCAGCGTCGTTCCCGTCTAATTCATCCCAACCATCGGCTACTCGTTTCGGCGAGGGCATCGGTGGAGGGAGCCGATCCATCGCGACCACGATACCGATATTCGTTGCCGCCCAAGCGGCATCGGCATGTTTTTCCAGACCAGTCTTGCAGGGGAATCTGATGAATACCGCACCTCGTTACGTCACGTTGCGACGAATCCTTTCCGAATCGGCGCGGCTCGATGTGCCGGTGGACCAGATCGAAGACACCAGCGACTTGTATGAGCACGGTCTCTCGTCGCTGGCGACCGTACAAATCATGCTCGCCGTTGAAGATGCATTCGACATCGAAATCCCCGATGCGATGCTCACGCGCAAGCTGTTCCAATCGATTGATTCTCTTGCGGCAGCCGTGTCCGAGCTTTCCGCAAATGGAGCCGAAGTATGAGCGCGCTGCCTGATGCCGCCTCCGATGCGGCCGAACTCAACGATGCACAGCCAGGCGCGGCCGTCGAAGCGCTGACGACCACGTTTGCCGGCGACGGCGAAACCGAGTTCGCCGCGCTCGAGGCGCAAGCCCGCGCTGCGGCGCAAGTCGCTGCGACGCACGCGGACGATGTGGACCGCGCCGCGCGCTTCCCGTCGGAAGCGGTCGCCGCCCTGCGCGAACAAGGCCTGCTCGGCGCGATGGTGCCGCGCGCCTTTGGCGGCCACGGCGCATCGCTGCGCTGCCTCGCCCAGATCTGCGAAACGCTGGCGCAAGCCTGCGCGTCGACGGCCATGATCTATGCCATGCATCAGATCCAGGTCGCGTGCGTGCTCGAACACGCACCGAGCGACGCATGGCACCAGCAACTGCTGCAACGCCTGACGGGCGAACAGCTGCTGCTCGCTTCGGCGACGTCGGAAGACACCGTCGGCGGCAACCTGCGCAACAGCGCATGCGCCGTGCAAGCTGAAGGCAACGCCTTCTCGCTCGAAAAGCTCGCGTCGACGATCTCGTACGGCGCCTACGCCGACGGCATCCTCGTCACGGCTCGCCGCAACAACGATGCGCCGCCGTCGGATCAGGTGCTGATCACCATCCTCAAGTCGGACTACACGCTCGAGCGTCGTAGCGGCTGGGACTCGCTGGGCATGCGCGGTACGTGCAGCGAAGCGTTCAAGCTGATCGCCAAGGGCGGCATCGAACAAGTGCTGCCCACGCCGTTCGCCGAGATCGCCGACCGCACGATGCTGCCCGTGTCGCACGTGCTCTGGGCCTCGTGCTGGATCGGTATCGCCGCCAACGCCGTTGATCGCGCGAAGCAATTCTTCCGCGTTCAGGCCAAGGCCAAGCCGGGCACGCTGCCGCCGGGCGGCACGCGTCTCGCCGAATCGGTGGGCCTGCTGCAACTCGCGCATGCACGCCTGACGATGGCGCTCGATAGCTACGCACAAGCGCGCCGCAGCGAGTCGATGAGCGAATCGATGTCCGAGACGATGGCGTTCGCATCGGACATGAACCTGCTGAAGACAAGCGTCTCGACGACCGCGATCGCGATCGTCGGCCAGGTGCTCATGATCTGTGGCATGGCCGGTTACAAAAACGGCACGCCGTTCAGCGTCGGCCGCCATCTGCGCGACCTGCACTCGGCTCCGCTGATGATCAACAACGACCGTATCGCGGCGAACACCGCGAGCCTGTTGCTCGCGCAACGCTCTACGACGCTGAGGTTCTAAATGTCTGATGCCAAAGTCACCCTTGACGACGCCCAGGGCGTCGACACCGCCAAGACGCTCGCAGCCGATGTGCTCGGGCGCGCGGCGACCCCGACGTTCCGCGACGAACTCATCGATGCCGGCCTGCTGATTCCGATGGGCGTCGACGGCCTCTATGGCCGTAGCGAAGTGTTCGAAAGCGTGGTCGAAGGGATCAACAACCTCGTCACACGTCGCGGCGCCGACCAGAAAGCGGAAGTCATGCGCTTCCCGCCGGCGATGAACCGCACGGACTTCGAGGACAGCGAGTACCTGAAGAGCTTCCCGAACCTGGCCGGCACCATCCACAGCTTCTGCGGCGGCGATCGCGAGCACCATCGCCTGCTCAAGTGCCTCGACGAAGGCGAAGACTGGATGGAAAACCAGAAGCCCACGCGTGCTGTCCTGACGCCGGCGGCCTGCTATCCGTGCTACCCGGTCGTGGCCAAGCGTGGTCCGCTGCCTGAAGAAGGCCGCACGATCGACGTGTTCTCGTACTGCTTCCGCCACGAGCCTTCGCTCGATCCGGCACGCATGCAGATGTTCCGCATGCGCGAGTACGTGCGTATGGGCACGCCCGAGCAGATCGTCGAATTCCGCGCGATGTGGATCGAGCGCGGCAAGGCACTGATCGAAACGCTGCAACTACCGCACTGGATCGATCTCGCGAACGATCCGTTCTTCGGTCGTGGCGGCAAGATCGTGGCCGACAGCCAGCGCGCACAGGAACTCAAGTTCGAGCTGCTGATCCCGATCGAAAGCGAAGAGAAGCCGACGGCCTGCCTGAGCTTCAACTACCACATGGACCACTTCGGCGAGCTGTGGAAGTTCCACACCGCAGACGGCGCCGTGGCGCACACGGGTTGCGTGGGCTTCGGCATGGAGCGCACGACGCTTGCCATGTTCCGTCACCACGGCCTCGACGTCACGCAGTGGCCGGCAGGTGTTCGCGAAGCACTCTGGGGCCAGCAATGAATGACATGACGGTCGGCGCGAGCGTGGATCCCTGGACAGCCGCGGGTGCAGTGCCCACGGTCCCGGCAGGGCTGCACGCTGTGGAACGCAGCTGGCAGGAAACCAACTGCTACGTCGACCTCTGGCTGAGCCTGCTCGGCGCGCGCGGCTGCGAAGCGCGCGCTGCGCTCGGATTTACCGTGACGCAGGACTTTGAAGGCGATCAGTTCACGTTCTTCAAATTCCCGCTCTACGATCTCGACCGCCTGTACGGCGTGGCCGTGCAGGAGCTCGCGATCTTCGACGAGCTCGACGAACACATCGAGCAGCAGGTCGTGCGCGGCAACATCGTGCTCGTCGAGATGGATGCGTTTTACCTGCCCGATACGCGAGCAACGACGTACCGGCGCGAACATACGAAGACGACGATCGGTATCGACCGCATCGATCGTACGGGTGGCCGGCTCGGCTATTTCCACAACGCCGGGTACTACACGCTCGACGGAGAAGACTATGCAGGTGTATTCCGCAAGACCGACGCATTGCGCGCCGACCCTGATGTGCTGTTCCCGTACGTCGAGTTCGTCAAGCAGGCGCGACCCGCTCTCACAGGCGAAGCACTGGCGAGCGCCTCGGTCGTACGTTTGCGCGAACATCTGGCGTCCCGTCCAGCCGCCAATCCGGTAAGTGCGTTTCGTGCTGCGTTTCCCGCGCACCTGGAGACACTGATCGCGCGCGGCGATGCCTATTTCCATCTGTACGCATTCAATACGCTGCGGCAACTCGGTGCGAATTTCGAGTTGCTCGGCCAGTATGTCGACTGGCTCGGGGAAGCCGGCGTACACACTGCACCTTCCATTGAGACAGCTTGCAAGACCATCGCCAACGAAGCGAAGGTCCTGCAGTTCAGGATTGCGCGTGCCATGGCACGCCGCCGTCCGGACATGTGCAACGACTGTTTCGATTTACTTGAACGTGCCTACGACGATACCGTGCCGGCATTGGCCGCTGCATTGGATGTGTCGAGAGGTTGAGGACAGCCGAGGCTGACCTGCTTTCCCCGGGGGAAACGGCTGATGACAGTCGCCAATCACGACGGAGCCTCGAAGCGCTGGCGCGCACGGCTCCGTGTCGCAGCGCGCGCCGCGGGCCGAACGCGAACTGTCGCGGCCGCATTGCCGCCGGCGGATTTGTTCGAGCCGAACGCCTTGCTGGCCGATCCGCAAGCCGGCGCACTGGCACGCACAGAGGCAGGCACAGCGGCCACGCTCGCGGGTGCGAATCGTTCGGGCACCGCGCTGATCGACGCCGCGTCGACCGTTGCATTTGACGATGTCGCGCTCGAAACGCGCACCGAAGATTCCGTCACCGATATCGCTACGGATCGTGCGACTGATCCCGCGACTGATTCCGATGAGTCAGCTCGCCTGTCCGTTATGGCTTCGCATCTGCGCGATCCCGCGATCCATGGCACACCCGTCGACACCTCGGTCGCGATCGAACACGGCTGGACCGTGCTCGGCACCGACGCCGGCGCGTTCGCGACGCCGGCCGATCTGCCGGCTGCACTCCATGGCACCAGCGACTGGATCGCTGCAAAGGTACCCGGCACGGTTGCACAAGCGCTGCGCGATTCAGGCAGGTGGGCCGGCGATGCACCGCGTGCCGAAGACAACCCCGACACGCGAGACTGGTGGTACCGCACCGAATTCGAAGGCAGCGGCGTACGCATGCTCCGCTGCGAAGGCCTCGCCACGATCGCCGAAGTCTGGGTCGATGGCGCGCTGCGTCTGCAGTCGCGCAATATGTTTGCGACGCACGAGATCGAACTCGATCTCGGCGACGATCCCGCTCAACGCCATACGCTTCATCTTGTGTTCCGCGCGATGCAGGCACCGACGCTCCGGCGTCAGCGCTGGCGCCAGAAATTGATTTCGCAGGCCGCGCTGCGCGGCGTGCGTAGCGCAGCACTCGGACGCATGCCCGGCTGGTGCGCGCCCGTTCCCGCCGTGGGGCCGTGGCGTCGCATTGCGCTCGTCGATCTGCGCGAGCAATGGATTTCGCACGTCGATATCGAAACACGCGTGATCGATGGCGACGGCATCGTGAACCTGCGCGTCGAAATCCGCGCGCCGCGTCTTGCACGCCAGGCCTGCGCCGGCGGCAAGCGTCAGGACGGCGGTGCGTTCGTCTCGATGATGTGCGGCGAAGAGCGTGGCGCGATGCATCGCGTCGATTCGAATGTGTTCGAGGGCGAGATACGCATGCCCTCCGTGCGCCTCTGGTGGCCGCACACGCATGGCGAAACGATGCTGCACGACCTGTCCGTCGAGATCGGCGGCGGGCGCTTCGATCTGGGTCGCGTTGGTTTCCGTACCGTCGAAGCCGATCACGGCACCGATGGCGCGGGCTTCGCGCTGGTCGTCAACGGTGTGCGCGTGTTCTGCCGCGGCGCGTGCTGGACGGCTGCCGATCTCGTTGCGCTGCCCGCGACACGCGAGGCGTACGAGCCCTGGCTGCGTGCCGCACGCGATGCGAACATGAACATGATCCGCATCGCCGGCGTCATGACGTACGAGGCCAATCCGTTCTTCGAGCTTTGCGACGAACTCGGCATCCTCGTCTGGCAGGACATGATGTTCGCCAACTTCGATTACCCGGCCGACGACCTCGCGTTTTCCGAAGACGTCAGCGCCGAAGTCGAGCAACTGCTGCTGCGTACGCAGGCCAATCCGTCGCTCGCCGTGATCTGCGGCGGCAGCGAAGTCGCGCAGCAGGCGGCGATGTTCGGCGTCGAATCGCGCTCGGCGCTGCCCGAATTCTTTACCGATCGACTGCCGAGCCTGGTCGCGCGTTATCGGCCCGACCTCGTCTACGTGCCGAATTCACCGAGCGGCGGTGAGCTGCCGTTCCAGCCCGATACGTCGGTCGCGCATTACTACGGCGTCGGCGCGTACAAACGCGGTTTCGACGATATCCGTCGCTCGAACGTGCGCTTCGCGTCCGAGTGCCTCGCGCTGTCGAACGTGCCCGCTGAGGAATCGCTAGCGGTGCTGATGCCCGAAGTCGTTCCGGGCAGCGAAGACTGGAAGCGCGGCGTGCCGCGCGACAACGGCGCGGACTGGGACTTCGAAGAGACGCGCGACCACTATGTGTCGACACTCTACGGCCTCGACCCCGTCGCCTTGCGCGAGACCGATCCGCGGCGCTATCTCGATGCAGGCCGCGCCGTCAGCGTGGATCTCGTCACGGAAGTCTTCAGCGAATGGCGCCGTCATGGCGCGTCGTGCGCGGGCGGTCTCGTCTGGCAGCTTCAGGACCTGCGCCCGGGTGCAGGCTGGGGCGTGATCGGCGTCGACGGCCGGCCGAAGGCCGCGTGGTACGCGATGCGCGCGGTGTTCAAGCCCGTGCAGCTGCTGATCACCGATGAGGGCCTCAACGGCCTGCATCTGCATATCGTCAACGACCGGCCGACGCCGCTGCGCGCACGACTCGAACTCGCGAGCCTGCGCAATGGCGAAACGCCGCTCCTGCAGGCCGGCATCGACGTCGATGTCGAGCCGCACTCGAGCAAGCGCATCAACGCGTCGGCCGTGGTCGGGCGTTTCTTCGATTTCACCTACGCGTACCGTTTCGGTCCGCGCGAGCACGACGTGACGATTGCCACGCTGCACGACCGTCTTGTGCCGCACGTGCTCGATACCGCATTCCATTTGCCCGAGCGCACGCTCGGCGAGCCGGTCGACACGGGCCTCACGGCGCGCGTCGAGCGGGATGTCACGGACCACGGCTGGGTGCTCGTGCTGAGCGCGACGCGATTCGCGCGGATGGTCCAGATCGTCGATCCGCACTACATCGCGGAAGACAATTTCTTTTCGCTCGCGCCTGCGCGCGAGCGGCGCGTGCGGCTGACCTCGAAGGATGCGTCGGCCGGAGCACCGTCGGGGACGGTGCGCGCGTTGAACGGGGCGCAGGAGCTTGTGTATCGAGGTCGCTGATGAATCCGATCGTCTTTGATGGTTGTCTCGGTTGGCTGCACGACGCGCCGGGTACGCGCGGCGTGGTTCTCTGCCCGGCGCTCGGGCATGAAGCCATGTGGACGCACAAGTCGATGCGCCGGCTCGCCAATCAACTCGCGCGCAGCGGCATGCCCGCGCTGCGCTTCGATTACCACGGCACGGGCGACTCGTCGGGATCGGAAGACGACCCCGCGCGGCTCGAAATGTGGATCGGCAATATCGTCGCCGCCACGCGCAAGCTGCGAGAAACCACGGGCGTGAAAGACGTGGTGATCGTCGGCATGCGTTTCGGGGCAACGCTCGCAGCAATGGCGAGTCAGCTGCTGCAAGGTGAAGAGGAGCTTGCCGGGATCGTGCTGCTGGCCCCCGCCGTGTCGGGCCGCACCTTCCTGCGCGAACTCAAGGTGCTGCACAAGAACTGGCGCGCCGAAGTCGATGTCGACGACGAGCCCGGCTCGGGCGAGGCGTTCCAGGACGCGCTCGGCTACCGCCTGCATCGCGAGACCCTCGACCATATTCACGCGATCAGCCTCAACGGCACCAGCGCAAAGCCCGCGCCGCGCGCCCTGATCTTCGATCCGTTCGGACGCGAAGGCGAGCGCCTTGCCGCACGCTATGTCGAACTCGGCGTCGACGTCGAGCTGCGACCGTTCCCCGAATACGCCGACCTGATGATCGAGTCGATCTACAGCAAGGATCCCCAACAGGCGTTCGATTACCTCGTGTTGTGGCTTCAGCAAGGTATGCCGGAGCGTCATGGGGCGGCACGCATCGAGTCGTTGCCCGCGCGAATCTTCGCCGGGGACGCGCGCGAGACGCCGCTGCGCATCGACGGTGTCGACGGCACGCCCGAGCGCGAGCTGTTCGGTGTGTTGTGCGAGCCGGTTTCGGTGGCGCGTCATGGCCCGCTGGTCGTGATCGTCAACACCGGCGCCAACGTCCATACCGGTGACGGACGTCTCGCAGTCGTGTTCGCGCGCCGCCTCGCCGCCCAGGGTGTGGCGTCCGTGCGGCTCGACATCAGCGGCATCGGCGAGACGCCGTCGTCGGGCTGGGTCGACAGCAAGTCGCCTCTCTATAGCGCGCGTGCGATCGGCGATGTGTGTCAGGCCACGGCGTGGCTCGCGGCGCGCGGCTATCCGAGCATCGCGCTGTTCGGTGTCTGCTCGGGTGCCTACCTGAGCCTGCACGCCGCGGCGATGTCGCCGCATGTCGACGGCGTGGTCGCCGTCAACACGCAACGCTTTATCTGGGCCGACAACGAGACCCTCGAGCAGGCCATGAAAAAGCAGGGCCAGTCGATGCAGCTCTATATGCGTTCGGCGCGCCGGCTCGACAAATGGCTCAACGTGTTGCGCGGGCGCAGCCACGTGCGCGCGAAGCTCAAGACCATCAGCCGGCGACTGGCCCGTCGTGGCGCGATCGCCGCTGCTAACCTTGCTCACGATATTTCGCGTGTCGAGTTCGGCACCACCGGCCGCGCGCAGGCCCTTGTTTCACATCTGAACAGAAAGGGCGTCGAGGTCCGGCTCGTGTACGGCACGTTCAATCGCGGGCTCGAAGAACTGAGCACGTATTTTGGACAGGGCGGCCGACGCCTGAACCGGTACGGCCATATCCAGGTCGCGCGGATCGACAAGCTCGACCACTCGCTAGTCGCACACACGGCCCGCGACAAAGTGTTTGCTTACGCCGAACAGTTCTTCAGTGAATTTGACGGCGCCGCCCAACAGACCGGCACCGGAGTCGGCGAGTGGGCGTCGGGTGACCGGGCCAAGTTCGCACTGTAGCCGGAGCGCTGACCAGGCGAGGCTTCGCGTGGCCTCTGCCTGTTTACCCTGACCGGCCGGGCGTGTCGCACGAATGAGACGCGCCCGGCACACTGGACACTCGTCCAAAATGCGCGCGACTAAACAGCCGCGTATCACGCTAAAAATGCGATCGCCAGCACCGGGCAAGCCTCAATCTGTACCTGCAGGCCATACGTTTCGATGAGTGTGTGTCAGCGCACATATAGAACGATTAAGTCGTTCACTCAGCCCCGCGTGAACAAATTTGCATCGTTTTTCACGCCGGTTTCGAACGCGCTTTCGCGGCACGCGACCTACCTTCCCGTTTATCACCGAATATAAAACGCCTTTGCGGACAAGGGCTTGGCGCACATTGCTCGCGATTGTCATCGCGCGGCTTCTGTGCTTGCCCGTCTTGCGGCCGTGAATCACCAGAAACGTCGCTGAAGCGCTTCAGAGTCGTAAGCAGGCTTTGCGATTCACTTTTGAAACGTTTTTCCTGATTGCGTTCTCCGCGATCTTGCTGCGGGGCAGCGGCCCCCCGTAAACACAGCGTTTCACGCCTCTTGGCATGGGAATCGCTAAAGGGTTGGCACAACGCGACCGGTTAAGACTGCGCCAAAGAGCAGCAGCGTCACCGGCCTTAATACATCAACGGCCAATTCGGGAACTGCAATGATCCAACTACGAGGCGATGTGCGCGAGAACCACCTTCTCGCAGCTTTACCCACAGAAGAATGGCAAAAGTTCGCTCACCAGCTCGAGATCGTGAAGCTTCAGCGCGGTCAGGTCCTCTCGGACCACGGTGAGAAGATCACCAACCTGTACTTCCCGACGACGGCCATCGTCTCGTTGATGTACACGATGGAAAACGGCGGATCCGTCGAAATCGCGGCCGTGGGCAATGAAGGGGTGATCGGGGTGCCCGTGGTCACGGGCGGGGAAACGATGCCGAGCCGTGCACAAGTGCACAGCGCCGGTTTCGCCTACAAGATCAGCGCACACGCATTCAAGCAGCATTTCACGCAGTCGCCGTTCATGCATCGGCTCATGCTGCTGTATATGCAAGCGTTGATGACACAGATCGCACAGACCGCCGCATGCAACCGCCACCACGCGCTGGCTCGCCAGCTCTGCCGTTGGCTGCTGCTCGCTGTGGACCGTCTGTCGACAAACGAACTTACGGTGACGCAGGAGACCATCGCCAACATGCTTGGCGTGCGTCGCGAAGGGGTGACCGAAGCGGCGGGCAAGCTGCAGGAAGCGGGCTTGATCCATCACAGCCGCGGTCATATCACGGTGCTCGACCGTTCAGGGCTCGAAGAAAAGGCTTGCGAATGCTACGGCATCGTCAAGCGTGAATTCGACCGTCTGCTGCCGCGCTACGAACGTCCGCAATACATGAACTAAGGCCTTCGGCCAAGCCGGGTCTCGCGACGCACACTGTGCGCGCAGGGCTTTGCGCAACCATCTGCATGAAGGACTTGCCATGTTTGGACTGACTGCGCGCGCGAGCGACGTGCTGATCGTCGCTGTGTCGGCGATCTTCGCTCACTGGCTACGCTTCGGCGTCGATTTCGGCGCCGACGGCGTGCTCGCCTGGAGCGACGCCGACACGCTCTTTATCGCGTTCGACTGCGCGCTCGTACTCGTGATTTTCCCCGGTTGCGGCGTCTACCAGTCGTGGCGCGGCAAGTCGTTGTCCGCGCTCGCCTGGCGTATCGTCGGCGCGTGGATCGTGACGACGGGCGTCGCCTTGATGCTGCTGTTCTCGTTGCACCGTACCGATATTTCGCGGCTGTGGTTCGGCACGACCACCGTGTTCGCACTGGTCGGTCTCGTTGCCGCCAAGCTGCTCGTGCATCACATGCTTCGTCGCGTTCGCCGTACCGGGCTGAACCAGAAGCGTGTCGCGGTGGTCGGCTCGGAGAGCCATAGCCGCACGATCGTCAGCCATCTGCACGACAAGCCGCAGGCCGGTTTCCAGCCCGCCATGGTCTATGAACCGGAAGACGACGAAACGCTCGTCGACCTGCCGCGCAGCGAGACGACCACGCTCGGTGGCGTGCCCGTGTTCCATGAATTCAATCGTCTCGTGAACAAGGTCCGCGAAGCCCATATCGATGAGATCTGGCTTGCCGTGCCGATGTCGAACGAACGCCTGCTGCTGCGCTTTATGCGCGAGTTCCGCAACGATTTCGTCAACCTGCGTTTCATGCCCGACACGCGCAGCCTGTCGCTGTACGGTCACTCGCTCGTCGAGATCATGGGCATGCCGACGATCAATCTCGCAGCCGCGCCGGTCAGCGAAATCGAAATGTGGCCCAAGCGCGTGTTCGATCGCTTGTTTGCGCTCGCCGTGCTGATCGCGTTGACGCCTGTGCTGCTCGCCATCGCGATCGCCGTCAAGGTGTCGTCGCCGGGTCCCGTGCTGTTCCGTCAGCGCCGTAAAGGCATCGACGGCAACCAGTTCGAGATTCTCAAGTTCCGCACGATGCGCGTGCATCAGGAAACCTCCGGGCACCTCACGCAGGCAGGTCGCCACGACAAGCGCATCACGCGCGTCGGTGCATTCCTGCGCCGCACGAGCCTCGACGAGCTGCCGCAGTTCATCAACGTGCTGCTGGGTCAGATGTCGGTGGTCGGTCCGCGCCCGCATGCGATCGAGCACGACGACCTCTACAAGAACCTCGTCGACGGCTACATGTACCGTTACCGCATCAAACCCGGCATCACGGGCTGGGCACAGGTCAACGGCTATCGCGGCGAAACCTCGCGCGTCGAGAAGATGGAAGCGCGCGTGAAGTTCGACTTGTTCTATATCCAGAACTGGTCGTTCTGGTTCGACATCAAGATCGTCCTGATCACGATGCTCAAGGGTTTTGTCGGTCGCAACGCGTATTGATTACCGGATGGGCGTTGCGCACGCGGCAACGCTTTGGTACGCGACCGAACCGACACCCATTCGACGTTGCCCCATTGTATGAACTACGGTGCACGACTGTGCGGATAACAGCCGTCGATGGCGCGCCCTGCAAGGGGCGGCGCGCTTCAGACGACGGGGCCAACCTTACGAATAGACCGTCATCGCAATGCGATGTCGCGCCACAAGGCTGATTGATCCGCACCCCCTTCCGGGAACAGCGGGCACCGACGGAGATAGTGGATGAAGACCTCGGTGCTCGTGCCGACCTTTCGTCGACCCGACGACCTCGAACGCTGCCTCGCAGCGCTCAGCGCTCAAACGTGTCCTGCCGACGAAGTGATTGTGATCGCCCGGCGTGAAGACGCACCGACCGTGGCGGCGCTCGATCGCTGGATCGCCGTCAAGGTCGTGCGCGGACTGCGTGTGGCCTGGGTCGGTGAGCCGGGCCAGGTGGCGGCGAACAACTGCGGCCTGCGCGAGGCAAGCAACGAACTGATTCTGATCACCGACGACGACGCCGCTCCGCATGCGGACTGGGTCGAACGGATCCGCGCGCACTTCATGCGCGATCCGCAGCTCGGCGGTGTCGGCGGACGCGATTTCGTCCATGAACGCGGCGCCTTGCTGACCGGCGACGTGAACAAGGTGGGCCTGATGAGCTGGTATGGCCGCACGATCGGCAACCACCACCTCGGCAGCGGCGCACCGAGAGAAGTGCAGATTCTGAAGGGCGTGAACATGGCCTGGCGGCGCGATGCGATCGAGGGCCTGCGTTTCGATACGCGCCTGCGCGGCGCGGGTGCGCAGGTGCATAACGATCTCGCGTTTTCGCTGGCCGTGCGCAGGCGCAACTGGAAGTTGCTGTACGACCCGGCGGTGCGCGTCGATCACTACCCCGCGACACGGGGTGACGACGATCAGCGCTTCGTGCTCAACGAGACCGCATATTTCAACGCGGCCTACAACTACCGGTTCGTCGTGCGCGAGCATCTGAGCACGGCCGGACGCGTGGCCTTCGTGGCGTATTACAGCCTCGTGGGCACGAGCGCGGACCCGGGCCTCGCGCGCGCGACGCTGCTGGGCTTGCAGGGACGCGGCTGGGGGCAGTCGTTTTACAAGGCATGGATCAGTGCGCGCGCGACGTGGGCAGTCTTTCGCGACGCGAACAGCCGGGGTGGACGGGGACCGGCAGCGCACCACGCGTGACGATGCATAGCGACGTCGCTTCACGGCGTCACATCGCGGCGTCACATCGCGGCGTCACGGAAGGGATAGGCAGCACAGGGAAAGCTGGCTTCGCGGGGACACACAGGACGCCGTCGCAGTGCAGGAATCGTCGAGCAGCACGCGTAGCGGTGGACGGTAGCTCGGGAAGAACAAGCAAGACCGGCAAGGACGCAGTCACAACAGACACACCAGACGTCAACAAAGCCGGGGACGTAGCAGCGAGTCGCACAAAGCAGTCGAACAAAGCAGTCGCAGAACAAGGCAGGGGCGGCCCAGAGTCGGGGGGGCGCAGGGGTCCACGTGCTCCATTCAAACAACCATAAAGACCAGGATCAGGACGGACAGATCATGTTGATTCGAACGCTGATAACGGTGACATGCGCGGCGCTTGCGCTGAGCGCGTGTGCACCGGGGCCGTGGCTCGACAAGTCCCGGCTGCAGGATGACCTCGACGCGAAGCCGTCGACCGAAACGTACCCCGTGCAGATCATCACGGCGGACGTGATCATGAAGCAGGTCGCGAAGGTGCGCGAAGAGCAGGCGAGCAGCCTGCCGAGCGACCTCAGCAAGTGGGAGTACAAGATCGGCGCCGACGATATCGTCGGCGTGACCGTCTGGGACCACCCCGAGCTGTCGACGACTTCGCCGTCGACAGCACCTGAATCGACCGCCGGCGCGCCGCCGATCCCGCAAGTCGCCGGCTCCGCACCGTCCGATATGACCGGGCACCGTGTCGGTTCCGACGGCGCGATCTTCTTCCCGACGCTGGGCCGCGTGAAGATCGGCGGTCTCACCATCGAAGAGGCGCGCCTGAAGTTTGTGAGCCTGCTCAAGAAGAACGTGCGCGATCCGCAAGTCGATATCCGCGTCGTCGCGTATCGCAGCCAGCGGATCCAGATGACGGGTGAAGTGAAGAACCCGGGCACGATGGCCGTGACCGACGTTCCGCTCACGCTCGTCGATGCGATCGCACGTGCGGGTGGCGAATCGCCGAATGCCGACCTCTCGCGTGTGCATCTGACGCGCGACGGCCAGACCGTCACGATCGACGCTCAATCGATTCTCGAGCACGGCCGCATGCGCGAAAACGTGCTGCTGCACGCGGGCGACGTCGTCAACGTGCCGGACCGCAGCGATGCACGCGTGTTCGCACTCGGCGAAATCAACAAGCCGCAGATCGTGCAGATCCCGCGCGCAGGCCTGACCCTTGCTGATGTGCTCGGCACCGTCCAGAGCATCGACGTCAAGGGTGCGGATCCGCGGCAGATCTATGTGATCCGCGGCGCCGCAGAAAACCTGCAGAAGCCTGTGGTCTATCGCCTCGACATGACGCAGATCGATGCGCTGCTGTTGCAGACGCAGTTCGCGTTGCAACCGCTCGACGTCGTCTATGTCGGCACCTCGAGTGCGGTGCGCTTCAACCGGATCCTCGACCAGATCACGCCGGCATTGTCGTCGCTGTTCTACACGAAGGTGCTCGTCGATCCGGGCAATTATTGATGAGGGACGGCCCGCGGAAGCGCGGGCCGCTAGCCCGCTCACAGGACCTTCGGGGAAGCAACAAGGTGGTGTGAGCGGTGCCGGGGCGCTGGCCCTAGTGGGCAGCAATCGTCCGTCCCACGGAATCGCTTGACGAGTCCTGGACCGGATGTCGAATCAGAGGTGAACAGAGTGAACAGGCCCTATCTCCTGCCGTCGCCGCCGCAGAACGTGCCGCCGCAGATGCCGCCGATGTCGACGCAATACGCCGCCGCACGCGACGGCGACGACGAATTCGTGCTCGGCGATCTGCTGTCGATCCTGCGCCGCCAGATCTGGTGGATTCTCGCGATCACCGTCGTGCTGACGCTGCTCGCGACCGTCTACGCGTATATGCAGACGCCGACGTATTCGGCCGACGCATTGATTCAGGTCGAACCCAACGAACAGAACGTCGTGGGCCTCACCGGCCCGAGCGGCGCTCCGTCGACGAACGCCCAGCTGTCGACCGCCGCGCAGATCGAGCTGCTCAAGAGCCGCTCGCTCGTGGCCGGCATCGTCGACCAGTTCGACCTCGACTTCGCCGCCTACCCGAACAGCTTCCCGTTCCTCGGCAAGATCTCGAACAAGCTCTGGCATGGCACGGGCGTGTCTAAGCCGTGGCTTGGCCTCAAGGCCTACGCGTGGGGCGGCGAGCAGATCAAGGTCGGCTCGATCGACGTGCCGCGCGCACTCGAAGGCGCGAAGCTCCAGCTCAAGGCACTGCCCGATGATCGCTACGAGTTGTCGGCGCCCGGCGACCATGTGCTGCTCGACGGCACCGTCGGCGAACTCGAGCACGGCAACGGCGTGTCGATTCTCGTGACGACGCTGGCCGCACGTCCGGGCACGATGTTCACCGTGATCAAGTCGAACGAACTCAATGCCGTGCAAGGCTTGTCGGATGCACTGCGCGTGGGCGAGCGCGGCAAGGACAGCGGCGTGCTCGAAGTCTCGCTCGACGGCAGCGACCCGCAGATGATCACCGACGTGCTCAACGCCGTGACTGCCGCGTTCCTCGCCGAGCACCTCGCACGCAAGCAGGAAGAAGCCAGCAAGATGCTGAGCTTCCTCAACGGCGAACTACCCAAATTCAAGCAGGACCTCGAAAACGCCGAAAGCGCGCTCGCGCAGTACCGCGCCAAAGCGGGCTCGATGCAGCCGACGGCCGAATCGGCGACGTACCTGACAAGCGGCATCGAATACGAAAAGCAGATCGCGACCTTGCGCGTGCAGCGCACACAGTTGCTCACGCGTTTCACCGAACAGTCCGACGTGATCCGTTCGATCGACGATCAGATCGCGACGCTCGCCGCCGAAAAGGGCCGCCTCGATGCGCGCTTCAACGGTATGCCGGCCGACCAGCAAGCCGCAGTCGCGCTCGAGCGCAATGCGAAGGTCGCGGAAGAAGTCTATGTGCAGCTGATGAACAAGTCGCAGGAGCTGTCGGTCAATCGCGCGGGCACGATCGGTAACGTGCACGTCGTCGACCAGGCGATGCGCCCGTCGACGCCGATCAAGCCCAAGCGCTCGCTGATCATCGCCGGCGCAGCGATTTTCGGCCTGATCCTCGGCAGCCTCTTTGCCTTCGTGAAGCAGACGTTCTTCAGCGGTGTCGACGACCCCGACCAGGTCGAGCGCACGATGCATCTGCCAATCTTCGGCTCGATCTCGTACAGCGTCGAACAGGCGCGCTTCGACGGCTCGGCTGCGCTTGAAAAGACCCCGCCTCGCGCGTTGCTCGGCGGCGGACCGCCGTCGCAGAACCGGGGTCTTGTCGTGCGTGCCGCGGATGAGCGTACGCGTGACGGTGTCGGCCTGCCGCTGCTCGCCCGCCAGTTCCCGCATGACATGACTGTCGAAGCGCTGCGCAACTTCCGCACGGCGCTGCAATTCGGCATGGCCGATGCAGCCAACAAGGTCGTCGCGCTGACGGGCCCGGCGCCTTCTGTCGGCAAGAGTTTTCTCGCGGTCAATCTCGCCGTGCTGATGGCCGAAGCCGGCAAGCGCGTGCTGCTGATCGACGCCGACTTGCGTCGCGGCCACCTTGGTGACTACTTCGGGCGTCGCGGTGGTATCGGCCTGTCGGAAGTGCTGTCGGGGCAGATCGATCCCGTCGATGCGCTCGTCACGACCGGTATGCACAACCTGCACTTCATCGGTAGCGGCGCCCATCCGCCGAACCCGTCCGAACTGTTGATGACGCCGCGCCTGCGCCAGTGTCTCGAAGAACTCGATGCGAGCTATGACATCGTGATCATCGATACGCCGCCGGTGCTGGCCGTGACCGACGCTTCGCTGATCGCGCACGTGGCCGGCACGACCGTCATGGTGCTGCGCTCGGGTGCGCATACGGAACGTGAAATCACGGAATCGCTGAAGCGGCTCGACCGCGCCGGCGCGCGCGTGCTCGGCGGTGTGTTCAATGCCGTGCCGGGCAATCGGGGTCGTCACCACGGTTATGAATACGAGTATGCGTATTCCTATCAGTACGGCTCAGGACCACGTTAATGCCGGCCATGAGCTACAACGGGGGCCGTCGAACGCGCGGACCACGCGACTCGCGTCGCGTGAACGCGTCGACCGCAAAGCCGGGCATCAAGCCCGGCACGCGGCCGGGCGTGCGAGGCGAGGGGCGAGCGGAGGGGTTGGCTGACGAGCTGAATGACGGGTTGAACGAGGCTCGGGCTGAAGCGCGGCCTGAGGGTCGACCCGATGCTCGAACCAACGCACGACCTGGCATGAGGTCTGCGGCGCGCCCCGAGGCACGGCCCGACACGGGGTCTGCAGCGCGACCCGAGGCACGGCCCGACATGCGGTCTGCGGCTCGATCCGATGCACGCCCCGGCACCCGAGCAGAAAAGCCCGACGCCGCAAGAGCGGCCGATGCTGCTTCGATGAATCGCTTCGCCTCCGCAAAGTCCGGATCTGCCGCGTCCCCTGGATTCTCCGCAACGCCGCCCGCTGCTCCGCGTGCTTCCACGCGCGCACCGGCCGTCGTGCGTGCCTGGCCCGACGAGGAACCCAAGCGCGGTGTCGCGAAACTGCTCGCGCATCCCGCGACGCCGGGCTCGCTCGTGTTCGGCCTCACGTATCTGCTCGTGCTTGCCCATCAGGGCAAAGTGCTCATGCTGTTCTACCCGGCCGCAGCCCTGATCGCCGCGGTCGTGCTGTACCGCCGTCACCCGGTGCACTGGCTGGCCTTCGTCATGTGGGTCACCTTCCTGACGCCGAGCGTGCGGCGCTTTGCCGACTTCTTCAACGGCGCGTTCACGCAGATGAGCCCGATCATGGTCGTGCCGATGGCGGTCACGGCGCTCGGTGGCATCGGCGTGCTGCGTTATCACCGCGTGTTCGCCCAGCGTCGCGCGATGCCGCTGATGATGGTGCTCGCGGGCGTGCTCTACGCGTTCTGCATTGGCGTCATTCGCGTGGGCCCTTTGCCCGCGATCTTCGGCATGGCCAACTGGTGCCTGCCGATTCTCGTCGCATTCCATGTGCTGATTCATTGGCGCGACTATGCCGAGCTGCGTCGCGTGATGCTGCTGACGTTCCGCTATGGCGCTCTGATCATGGGCCTGTACGGCATCTACGAGTTCGTCATCATGCCGCCGTGGGATGTGTTCTGGCTAATCGGTTCGCAGATGAATTCCGAAGGCCATCCGGTGCCGTTCGGCATCCGCGTTGCGAGCACGATGAATTCGAGCGGGCCGTTTGCGATTACCGCCATGGCCTGCATGTTGTACATGATCGCCGACGCAGGCCGGGTGCGCGCGGTCGCAGCGTGCGCGATCCTGCTCGCGCTGATGTTCTCGTCGGTGCGCACGGCATGGGGTGGGCTGGTCGTCGGCCTGATCTTCCCGTTGTCCGCGCTCAGCATGCGCATGCGGATGCGCCTGATCGGCAGCGCCGTGCTGCTTGCGGTGTTCGCGCTGCCGCTGTTGTCGATCGATCAGTTTTCCGGGCCCGTGCTCAAACGCATGTCGTCGTTCGGCAATATTAGCGAAGACGCGAGCTTTGCCGATCGCAGCAAGTTCTACGCACAGTTTCTCGATACCGCTTTGACCGACTTCGCCGGACAGGGCATCGGCTCGACCGGCGCCGCGACCAAGCTCGATTCGAGTTCGCAGGCCTCTGCGTATAGCGTGTTCGACAGCGGCCTGATGGAAATTCCGTTTGTGCTCGGTTGGCCGGGGACATTGCTTTTTGTCGGTGGCATCTTCTGGATGGTCGGCCGCGCGTTCCGATGTGCGATGTCGATACGCAACGACCGGTTTGCTGCGTCGTCGGTCGGTATCTGTTTTGCGCTGTTGCTGATGCTTGCGTCCGCGAACATGCTGACCGGCCTCGCCGGCAATCTCTTTTATTTCGCCGCCATGATGCCGGTGATCGCGCGTCGTGCGATTCGCCACGGTCTCGCTACGCAGGTGGAGCGCACATGAAGGCACCCATGAAGACGCACATGATGGCGCGCGTGCAGACGAAGACGAAGACGAAGACGCAGATGAAGGGGCGCACATGAAGATCGGCATCGTCACCCATACCTTCGTTCGCAGCAACGGCCAGGGACGCGTGAATCTCGAACTCGCGCGCGTCGCGCTCGACGCCGGCTGCGAACTCACGCTGATCTGCTCCGAACTCGATCCCTCGCTCGTCAATCATCCGCGCGTGCGCTGGGTCGAGATCCCGGAAGGACGCTTGCCCGGCCGGCTGTTCAAGTACCAAAGCGTGGCCGTACGCACGGCACGCTGGCTCGCGAAGCATCGTCACGAGCTCGATATCGTGCACGTCAACGGCTTCTCGGCGTGGACACATGCCGACGTGAACTCCGTGCACTTCGTGCACCGCGGCTTTTTGAATTCCGGTTTCTATCCGTACCGGATGTTCCGCTCGCTGCGCGACAGCTATCAGACCGTGTTCACCGTGATCAACGCCTGGCTCGAAGGCTGGGCGTTCCGGCGTTCGCGCGTGATCGTGCCGGTGTCGCACAAGGTGGCCGAAGAAGTCGCGCAGCACGATATCGATCCGTCCTCGATGCACGTGATTCACAACGGCGTCGATATTGAAGAATTCAAGCCGGGTCCGTCCGAACGCGCGAGCTTCGGCTTGCCCGGAGCGGATGGTGTCGATGTGCCGCAGCGACCTTTCCTGCTGATGTTCGCGGGCGACATCACGATCTCGCGCAAGAACCTCGAGACCGTGATCAGCGCACTCGAACGGCTGCCTGACCACGTTCACCTTGCCGTTGCCGCGAATCTTGTCGGCACGAACCCGTTTGCCGCGCGCGTCGCCGAAGCCGGGCTGACCCATCGCGTGCATTTCCTGGGCATGGTGAAACGGATGCCGGCGCTGATGCGCTCGGTCGATGCATTTGTCTTTCCTTCGCGCTACGAGGCGATGAGCCTCGTGTTGCTCGAAGCGTTGTCGTCGGGCCTGCCGGTGATCACGGCCAGGACCGCAGGCGGGGCCGAGGTGATCGATGCCGCGAGCGGCGTCATCCTTGACGACCCCAATGATGTAGACGGCCTGACCGCCGCGATCGGCACGCTGATCGCGGACCCCGTGCGTGCGCGCGGGATGGGACAAGCAGCACGGGAGTGCGCGCTGAACCTCGGCTGGCGGTCAATGGGCGAGCGTTATCTTGCGCTGTACCGGCGCCTTGCCGCCTCGCCTGCCTATGAGACGCCGTCCGGAAACACCGACGCGGCGCAACGAAATACGGGGTCCATCTAATGAGCGAGCAACGCATTTCCGCACTACAACTCGGGCTGCATTGGTTTCCGGAACGACCGGGCGGCCTTGACCGGATTTATCAGAACCTGATCGAAGCGCTGCCGGGCGCGGGCGTCGACGTGCGCGGCCTCGTCTGCGGGACGGACGCGGTCGCGAGGGATACGCAGGGCATCGTGCGTGCGTTCGCGCCGCCGAATGTGCCGCTGCTCGAGCGCCTTCGCGCCGCGCGTCGAGCAGTGCGTTCGACCTTGCAGGAGTGGTCGCCCGATGTCGTCGTGTCGCACTTCGCGCTGTATAGCGCGCCGTCGCTCGACCTGTATCGCGATCGTCCGCTCGTCACGCACTTCCAGGGTCCGTGGTCCGATGAGGCTTCGCTCGAGCGGCGCAGTGCGCGCGCAACGATCGGCGCCGCCGCTAAAACGATTGTCGAGCGTGCCGTGTATCGGCGTTCGACCCGGATCATCGTGTTGTCGTCGGCGTTTCGCGACGTGCTGCAAGCGCGCTTTTCGATTCCTGACGATGTGATTCGTGTGATCCCCGGTTGCGTGGATGTACCGCGCTTCGCGATCAGCACGACACGCGATGCGGCGCGCGAAGCACTGGGCCTGCCGAACGATCGCCCGATCGTGCTGACTGTGCGACGCCTTGCGCGGCGCATGGGCATCGAAGATCTGATCGACAGCTTCCGTCAGGTGCGTCATGCAGTGCCCGACGCCTTGCTCGTGATCGTCGGCGGCGGCCACCTCAAGGACGAACTCGCTGCGCGCATCGACCAGCTCGGCCTTCACGATCATGTGCGTCTGCTCGGTCGTATCGAAGACGATCAGTTGCCGCTCGTGTATCGCGCGTCCGATCTGTCGATCGTGCCGACCGTTGCGCTCGAAGGCTTCGGTCTCACGACGATCGAGTCGCTGGCTGCGGGCACGCCCGTGCTCGTCACGCCGGTCGGTGGTTTGCCTGAGGCGGTGTCCGGTCTGTCGCCCGATCTCGTGTTGCCGAACTTCGGCGCGAATGCGCTCGCGGCCGGCATCGTCGATGCGCTGCGCGGTCATCTGCGTCTGCCGTCGCCCGACGCCTGTCACGCCTACGCGCGCACCGGCTTCGACGTACCGGTCAAGGCCGCGCGAACCGCACGCGTGTATCTCGAAGCCGTGCGCGCCTTCGGCAACAAGGTGTCGACGCGGAGCACGCCGGATCAGCGCCGCGATGCGAGCATGCTTCGCCGGGACGCGTAAGAGAAGGTGCCCGCCTTGCGTGACCAGGCGGGCGATCTTTAGCGAATCGTCGAGGCAGTCGAGGAAAAAAGGAAGGGCGCCGATCCATGGACGGCGCCCTTTGTACTTGATGCTATGTGTGACCCATTCTCGAGCGTTGCGCAGAACTACGCCCGGGTTGGCTGACGCAGCGCTTCGGATAAGCGACTCAGCTCGGCCGTCGCGCTGTTTCAGTCGGCTTCCGGCTTAGATGGGCGGCAATGATCGCCGCCCAACTCGCGCTCAACTCACCGCATCAGGAATCGCATCCGGCACGGTAGCCGTTTCGGGAATCGCATCCGCCTCGCGCAGTCCGCGTTGCGGGGTCGCCGCGCGTTCGAGTTGCATACGGCGGCTTGCGAGCTTCTCGCCGACGAACGCCTTGAATGCCGAGCGGAACAGGTTCGGCGCGAAACGCTCGGCTTGTGCGCGGCAATCCGCAGCCGAAATGCTCGTGAGGTCGCTGGCTTGCATGGCCTCGAAGCGGCCGACGGCGTCGACCATCGACGCGACCGACTGCTCGTCGAAGAACACACCCGTGGGACGATCGCCGCTTGCGCGGATCGTATCGAGCACACCGCCCTTGCCGAACGCGATCACCGGCGTGCCGCAGGCCTGGGCTTCGACCGGTGCGATGCCGAAATCTTCTTCGGCTGCGAACACGAAGGCCCGCGCACGTTGCATATGGTCTTTCAACACATTGAACGGCTGGTAACCGAGCAGCACGACGTTCGGCGCATGATTCGCGATCGCACGAATGCGCGCCATCTCCGGACCGTCACCGACGACGACGAGCTTGCGGTCCGGCATCTTCGCAAACGCCTCGACGATCAGGTCGATGCGCTTGTACGGCACCATGCGCGACGCCGTGAAATAGAACGGCTCTTTGTCCGCTTTCAGCGTGAAGCCATCCGTATCGACCGGCGGCGGCAGCACCGTCGCCGTGCGTCGATACGTCTTCGCAATGCGACGCGCCACAAAGTGCGAGTTGCAGAGGAAATGGTCGACGCCGTTGGCGGTACGCGTGTCCCAGTTGCGCACGTAATGCAGGATCGCGCGGGCGAGGAATGCCTTCACACCGCGTTCGAGCCGCGCCTCGCGCAGATATTGGTGCTGAAGATCCCACGCATAACGGATCGGCGAATGCACATAGCTGATGTGCATCTGGTCCGGGCCCGTGATCACGCCCTTGGCCACTGCATGCGAGCTCGAAATGATCAGGTCATAGTCCGACAGATCGAGCTGCTCGATGGCGAGCGGCATCAACGGCAAATAGGCACGGTATTTCTTGGCGGCAAACGGCAGACGTTGAATGAACGTCGTTTTCGCACGCTTGCCCTGAATGAATTCACGGTCTTCGAGAAAGTCGACGACGCTGAAGAGGTCAGCCTCCGGAAAGCACGCGACGATCTGCTCGAGCACGCGTTCCGCGCCCGCGTAGGTGACCAGCCAGTCGTGAACAATGGCAACTTTCAAGGGCGACTCCCGTCTGCGTGCGGACCTGGCGCGGGATGCGCGGTCCGGCATCAGGCATGCCGTGTTCTGTATCGATGGCTCGTACAGACGTGCGAGTCACCTGTGCTCGCTGAAGAAAGCGCGCACCTGCTGGCCGGGCAGTCTGTGACGGCATCGTCGTGCCGTTACTCTCGTGCGTCGACGTGTGAACGCGCGCGAAGGCGCGGTACACCGGCGGGCACGTTTCTATCGAACCATCCGTGATAACACTTCTGCGTCGACCGGCCCCGTCGCCGCGACCGCGAGACGGTCGCTTGTTGATTCTTTAAATTGGCAAGCGCGGGAGGAATGACACAGTGTGGCGTTCCCTGATGCTGAACCGATGCTAGGCGCGTGCTCGGATGCAGTCGGTTCGAAGGCGCACAAAGCTGTGCAATGTCCGTGACGCGTTGTACGTAGCACGCCATGAATGGGTGAGTTTGATGCGCTAAAAGCACTGCCGGCGGAGGGCAGGGGCGGCGAACGCTGCACACCGACAGCCGCGGCTAACGCACCCTTCCCAGATGCTGCCCACACACATACCTCTTTACCGCCTCACGTATGGCAACGCACGGTTGATTTTTCTCGCCGTTGTTTCAGCGTCATCCCCTTTTACCTTCGGTACGCGGCCGCACAGATCACCCTTCGCGCGTTATTGATAATCAGGTTTCCATGGTTTGATCCGCATGTCCGATGAGGTGGAAAGTGCTCGACGCGCGCGCCCGGTGGCGAAGTGCCTGGCCTCGCGTGTGCGCGATGCTGGGCGCCGTCGTTGCATTCGGCGTGATGTCGGCCGATGGCGCCAGCATGCTGACCTACCGGACGTCCTGGATCGGCAACACCTTTGGCGGCGCGCCCGGCCCGAACGGCCAGCGCCAATGGGTGCAGATGGACATCGAGGCGATCGCTGCAGGCGCGGACGGCACGGTCTACACGAACGCGCCATGGGACGAAGCCGGCGGCGAGCTCGGCGCATGGCGCGACGGGCATGTGACCTACGGCATGCAGACGCACGGATGGGGCAATGGCGGCGGCGATGCAATTGCCGTCAACTCGCGCTACGTGTATGCGAGCGCGTCGATCGATAACGAAGGCGGCAACCTCGTCGGTCGCGGTGACTACCCCGAGAAGGGACGTCGCTGGACCGGCGTGACGCGCAGAAAGGTCGGCGATATTGCGGAAGGCGTGCCCTTCGCAGGCGGCCGAGGCAATGCGGGCAACGCAGTCGCCCGGAGTTTTCTGATCGTCAACGAAGTCGGGGAGAAGGTCGATGCCGGCATTCGCGGACTCGCGGCCGACGACCGCACGCTCTACGTCGCCAATCAGTTCACCAATGAGATTCGCACCTACGATGCGATGACCATGCAGGCCGGCGCGAGCTGGCAAGCGGACCATCCCGGCGCGCTGGCGCTTGCACCGGACGGCAGCCTGTGGGCCATCGTCGATATCCAGAGCGCCACGCCCCGGCTTGCGCACTATTCGGCGACCGGCACCGTGTTGCGCGACAAGATCGCACTCCCGCCAGGTGTCGTTCCCGTGTCGATTGCCTTCGATCAAAAAGGCCGGTTATTGATAGCTGACAACGGCCAGCGGCAGCAAATTCTAGTTTTTGCGACAGGAGCCGATGGCTGGCACCTCGATGCGACGCTTGGCGAAGCACGAGGAATTCTCAGCGGCACGCCGGGTGTGCCGGGTCCGCAGCGATTCAATGGTTTGACGAGTGTCGCCGCCGATCCGCACGGGAACGTCTATGTCTCGATGGACGGGCGCGGGCCGCGAACGATCGGCACGGATAACGGCGGCGTCGGCGATGGCGCGGTGCTCGAGGGGTATGGACCCGACGGGCATCGCTTGTTCAGTCTGCAGGGATTGATGTTCGTCGACGGTGCAGATGTCGATCGCGGCGACGTGTCGGCCGACGGCAACACGCTGTCGGTGTTCACGGGCACCTGGCACTTCGTGCTGGATCTCTCGAAGACCGTGCCGGGCAGCGAATGGAAGGCAGCGGGCTACACAGCGGACCGGTTCAGGTACGCCGACGACGCGCTGTATGAGGCAGGACGCAGCGAGCGCGGCATGCCGATGGTGCGGCGGATCGACGGAAAGCGTTTCGTGTTCTACACGGACATGTATTCGGACTTCGTGAAGATTTACCGATTCGATGCGGCGCACGACGGCGAGACCGCGATTCCATCGGGACTGGTCAGCGCGCATCCGTTGCCGTGGCCGCCGCAGCGCCCCGAGCACAGTGCGTGGATCTGGCGCGACGGCAATGGCGACGGCGCGCCCGAGGCGGGAGAGTTTCAGGCGTTGGGCTCGGCGGAAGACGCGAGCTGCTGGTACGTCGATATGCGCGGCGACATCTGGGAAGGGCTGGGCGAACACGGTCTGCGCCGCTATCGGATGCAGGGACTCGATCGTATCGGCAACCCGCGATACGACTTCGCGCATTCGAGCACAGAGGCACTGCCCGCGCCGTTCACGCGCGTTGCGCGGATCCAGTACGTGCCCGAGACCGACACGATGTACCTCGCGGGGGCCAGTGCGCAATACGCGTGGGACGAGCATGACTGGAACGGCACCGGCAAGCTGATTGCGCGCTTCGATCACTGGAGCACGCATCCGGAGCTGCGTTACACGATCGCTGTCGATAGCTGGGGGCCCAAAGCGGCACCGACCGAAGGAATGACACAAGAAGGTGACTATCTGTTCGTTGTCGAACGGGTGGGAGGCACGGTCCGGGTCTACGATGCGGAGAAGGGTGTGCCGGTCGGCGAAATCCATCCGGGACCCGAAGTCGGGTCTACGAGCGGATGGACCGATGTGCAGATGCCGATCACGGCGTATCGGCGCGCGAATGGTGAGTACCTCGTGTTCGTCGAGGAAGACGAACGGGGCAAAGTGATGATGTATCGATGGACGCCGGACAAGCCGGCGGCCGCGCACTCATAGGGGCAAAGGGCGGGCGCATGGAAAGGGCGATACTGAAGAACGTCGCGATCAATTTCGCGGGGCTGGTGCTCCCGACGTTCATTTCGCTGGCGACGATACCGACCTACATCCACTTGCTGGGTGTGGACCGGTACGGCTTTGTTGCGCTCGTCTGGACATTGATCGGCTATTTTGGGGTGCTCGATTTCGGCATGAGCATCGCGACAGAGAACCAGATCTCGAAGGCGTGCGCGAGCGGCGACACCGAACTGCGCGCACGGTTGTTCTGGAGCGCGTTCTGGCTCAATCTCGGCACGGGACTGATTGGCTCGGTCGTGGTGCTGGCGGGGGCGGGGGCGTACTACTGGCTCGGCTATGCGACCACGCCGTTGCAGCGTGAAGTCATGGCGGCTGTGCCCTGGCTTGCGCTCGCGGTGCCGATCAGCAATGTGTCGTGGGTGTTTGCCGGCGCAATCAACGGCGCCGAGCGGTTCGGCGTGTTCAACACGAACCAGACGCTGGGCACGTTTATTTTCCAGTTACTGCCGATCGGTGCTGCACTCGTCTTCGGCGCGACGTTGCCCGTTGTCATCGCCGCTGCGATCGTTGCGCGACTCATCGCTGGCACGATGCTCGGCGTCGCCGTGATCCGGATTCTCGACGTGCGGCGTGTGCTGCGGCCCGAATGGGTGCTGGTGCGCGAGTTGTTCGGCTTCGGCGGCTGGGTCGTGCTCGGCAATGCGGCAAGCGGCATCGCCGATACGCTCGATCGCACCTTGATCGGCATGCTGATGGGCGCGCGCTACGTGACGTACTACGCCGTGCCGCAGAACCTCGTGACCAAGCTGCAATTGCTGCAGGTCGCCTTGCATCGGACTTTGTTCCCGCGACTGTCGGCGCTCGAGCGTGATGGCGCGGACCGCGTCGCGCGAGATGGCCTGTCGTTTATGAACGGCGTGCTCACGCCGCTGTGCGTGATCGGCATCTTTGGTCTCGGCCCGTTTATGCATCTGTGGGTCGGACACTCGGTGGCCGTTGCGTCGTTGCCGGTCGGTCGTGTGTTGATCATCGCCGTCTGGTTCTACGGGCAATCGAACCTCGCGCGCATCCTGTTGCAAGCACAGGGGACGCCGGCTGCGTCGACGCGCGTGTCGCTGATCACGCTGCCCGTGGTGGCTGCGGCGCTGTGGGCCGGCATTCATTTCTACGGAATCATGGGCGGCGCGCTCGTCGTGCTCACCCGCGCGGCGATCGAGAACGTCGTGCTGTCGTGGCTTGCGCGGATTCGTGCGCGGACGATGGTCATCGAGTCGCTTGTGCATCTGGGCTTTCTGGGCGCGTCGATTGCATTGGCTGCGCCGCTCAGCGATCGCTTCGGTGTGGTCGTCTCGCTCAGCGTCGGTGCGCTCGTCTTTATTGGCAGCGTTGTCTGGTCGTGGGTCACTTCCCCGGGCTTGCGCACCCTCGTGCGCATGGTCATTTCGCGCTTTGCGCCCTCATTGATGAAGTCGCCGGAGACCGCGAAGTGAGAATCCTGCATCTCGCGAACCATACCGACACGCTCGGCTCCGGTGCCGTCAACACCATGATCGACCTCGCGTGCGCGCAGGCCGACGATGGTCATCATGTGAGCGTCGCGTCGAGCGGCGGGGCGTTTGAGTCGATGCTGGCTGCGCACCGCGTGTCGCATGTCCGTCTCGTTCAGCGCAAGAACGTGTTTGCGCTGCCTGCGATGCTGTCGCGCTTCCGGCTCGTCGTGTCGCGTGAGCGGCCGCAGATTGTTCATGCGCATATGCTGACCGGTGCGGTGCTGGCGCGTCTCGCGGCCGTCGGCGGCGAATACTCGTTGATCGTGACGGTGCAGGGCGAGTATCAGAAGTCGTCGCGCGCGATGGGCGCCGGCGACATGCTGATCGCTTCGACGCCGACGATCGCGCAGCCTTTGGTGTCGCGCGGCATTCCGGCCGATCGGGTGCGTGTGATTCCAAGCGGCACGGTCGGCACCCTTCGCTATAACGGCGCGCCGGAGCCGGTCGAGCTGCTGCACCCCAACGTCGTCAGCGTGACGAAGCTCACCGAGCGCAAGGGCGTGTTCGATCTGCTTCGCGCATTCGAGCACGTGCTCGAGAAAACACCGGACGCGCATCTGTATATCGTCGGTGAAGGTGCCGATCGCATGCGTCTGATCGAAGAGGCCGATGCGCCAGCACTCGCGGGACGCGTGCATTTCGAAGGCTTTGTGAAGGACCCGCGCAGCTATCTGGCGGCCGCCGATGTGTTCGTGGCGAGCGCACAGTCCGATACGTGGCCGGTCGTGCTCAATGAAGCGCGTGAGGCGGGGTGTGCGATTGTGGCCGTTCGCTCGCCGGGGCCAGTTGCGGCGCTGGATGACGGCAAGGCCGGTACGCTTGTGCAGTCGGGCGATGCCGCCGCCATGGCCCACGCAATCACGACGCTGCTTCAGGATCCTGCACGCCTCAAGCAATGGCAGCAACACGCCAAAGAGGGCCTCGAACGACTGACCGTCGCACGCATGCATGCGGCGTATCTCGACATTTATCGCGAATCGCTTGCCGCGCGGGCAGCGCACGAAGCCGACCCGACCTTCCAGTCGCCCGGACACTGAGGCCACTATGACCATGACGGGTTCCGAAGCGCGCATCCTGTTTGTCGATCAGAGCGGCGAGCTTGGCGGCGCAGAACTCGCCTTACTACCGATCGCCGTGCGATACCGCGAACGCTGCGCGGTCGTGCTGCTGCAGGACGGGCCGTTTCGGGAACGACTCGAAGCCGCCGGTGTGACCGTGCATTTGCTTGTCAATGCGGGCGTGTCGAAGGTGCGAAAGACAGGCGCCGCGTTGGCCGCACTTCGGGCTATCGGTCCGGTGCTGAGTCAGGTGCGTGCGCTCGCAAAGCTTGCGCGCGACTACGACGCGATCTTCGTCAATACGCAAAAGGCCTTCGTGCTCGGCACGATGACGCGGCTTTTTATCCGGCGTCCGGTGATCTGGTTCCTCCACGACATCATGAGCCGCGAGCATTTCGGTGGTCTTCAGCGTCGCATCGTGCGAACGCTCGCGCCGTTTGCGGATGCGACCATCGTCAATTCGAAGGCTGCGGCTGATGCGCTGGCTGAATTGACGGGGCGGCGTGATCGGGTTGTGGATATTGCCTACAACGGCATCGATCCCGCGCCGTTTGATCTGACGGTGAATACGCAGCACCGTGCGATTCGCGCGGCGCTGGGTGTGCCGACCGATGCGTGGTGCGTCGGGCTCTTTAGCCGGCTCGCGCACTGGAAGGGACAGCATGTGCTGATCGACGCCGTCGCGCAGTTGCTCGTCGACGAGCACGATGCGTTTGAGCGGCGACCTGTTGGCGGTGTGCGTGATCGCGGACATGCGCCCTCGGCGCGTTCAGGCCGAGTGTCGGAGATTCACGTCGTGCTCGTCGGCGCGCCGCTGTTTGGTGAGGACGAGTACGCCGCGCGTTTGCACGAGCAGATCGCGCGCCTGGGTCTCGAGCCGCGCATTCACTTTGCGGGGTTTCAGAACGACGTCGCTGCGTGGATGGCCGCGATGGATGTCGTCGTGCACACGTCGATCGCGCCCGAGCCGTTCGGACGCGTTGTCGTCGAAGGCATGCTCGCGGGCAAGCCGATCATCGCCGCACGCGCAGGTGGTGTGATGGAAATCGTCGACGACGGTCAGACGGGCTTGCTCACCGGACCCGGCGACGCGCGCGCGCTTGCGAGCGCTCTAGGTGTGCTGAGGCGCGACCCCGACTACGCCACGTCACTCGCCAACGCCGGCCGCGACATGGCTCGCCGACGCTTCAGCGAAGCCGCCTATATCGAACGCGTCGAAGCCGCACTCGCCCGCGCCATCGAACACGCACCCGCGCGGGAGCGGGCGGTACCGGGAAGAGTTTGAGATTCGGGACAGTGGATTGGTTGGATTGCTTTGACAATCGCCACGCACCGGCCCGAGGAATTTCTTTGAACCTTTAAGCGTCCTGCTCGCCTTCTTCGACATCGTCACCCGGCGGCGGGCCCGATTCGGCTTTCGTCTGCGGCTCCGCCTTCACCGGATGCAACGCATCCAGTTCGGCGTAACGCGCCTCACGCTTCCGCAATTCAGCAAGCATGTTGCAGAAGAGGGCACCTTGTTCGATCGCATCGTCGAGCGCCACGTGCGTGTGCGGATGCGGATCGAACCATTGCGACGGCAGTCGAGGCTTGATGCTCTTCCGATACGGTAGCCCCGTCATCGCAAACGCCAGCGTCTTGATATCCAGCGCCGACCACGAGAACGGGCAGCGCTCGGCAAAACGCATCATGTACCAGAACATATAGGTGAAATCGAAGCCCGCCGGATACGCAACAAACACCGGCTTACCCGGCAGCTTCTCGACCCACTCGACATAAGCCGGCAGCGCCGTCTCCGGCGCCTGCAAATCGATACGACACGCCGCCCACGCTTCAGGCTGCGTCTTCCACCACGCTTCCTGCACCGGATGCGCCTTCGCATCAGGCAGCGTTTCGAGGTTCGCGCTGAACGTGCCGATCAGTTGCTTGTCCGCCGTATAAGCCGCCGAAGCAAAGCTCAGCATCGAGTGCGGACCGGGGATCGGACCGTCGGCTTCAACGTCCGTGCTTACATAGATTTCGACCGTCATGCGCGACTCCGGGCGAGGGCAGCATCGCTGACAAAGGGATTTGAGCGGCGCTCGGCACCGAACGTCGAAGTCGGACCGTGGCCCGGCACGAAGACGATGTCGTCGCCGAGCGGCCAGAGCTTCGTGCTGATCGAGTCGAGCAAATTCTGATGATTGCCGCGCGGGAAGTCCGTGCGACCGATCGAACCCTTGAATAAGACATCGCCGACCAGCGCGACACGATGCTCACGGCTCACGAACACGACGTGGCCCGGCGTATGTCCGGGGCAATGGAAGACATCGAGCGTCTGCGCGCCGAACGAAACCGTGTCCGAATCGGTAAGCCAGCGATCAGGCACAAACGCCTCGGCCGGCGGAAAACCGAAGCGCACGCTTTGCTCACCCAGTTGATCGATCCAGAAACGCTCGTCTTCATGCGGACCTTCGATCGGCACACCGTGTTTGGCTGCAAGTGTCGAGGCGCCAGCGCAATGATCGACGTGACCGTGCGTGAGCAGGACTTTCTCGAGCGTGACGTTCTGGCGCTTGAGTTCGGCCTCGATGCGATCGAGGTCGCCGCCTGGGTCAACAACCGCCGCGCGCTGCGTCTGCTCGCAGACGAGCAGCGAGCAGTTCTGCTGGAACGGCGTCACGGGAATCAGGGTGACTTTCATAAATAAGAGGCCCGCGCCGGCCCTTCAACCAATATGGCGAAGCGACCCAGCGCCGCATGCAATGCAAAGCGGCATTGTAGCGGCGCATGGGGAAAAGCATCGGAGTGGGTGCTCGGAGGAATTCCGCGCGAGCTACCGGGCTCCAAAAATCACGGTCTGATAAGTAGGAGCGATCTCGCAGCGTGGGTCACCGGACTGTTTTGGCTGATTAGGGTCGTCTGACGTTGGCGCTGGTCGGTGGCGGCGTTCCCACATTGCACAGTTGCGCGGATCGAATGAGACATTTCGCCACTTCGACCGCTACCGGTTCAAGCTGCTTCAGACGTCGTGTCAACCTGCGGCGCCTCCATACCGAGCACGTGCGAACGGAACCACTGTTCAGTCTCCGGATGCAAGAAACATACGTAGCAACCTTTGATTCCGCGAGATAGCAGGACCCGATAAGTGTTCTTCACGAATTGGCGGTAGGCCTCTTTGGACTTTTTGACCGTTGAGTCGTACGACCTCGTCTTGTCAGCGACCCAATGTCCCTCTTCGAATCGGAGGTCGTCCCCAAATATGACGCCGGCATAGTCAAACTCGAAGCCCTGCGCGGTGTACACACAACCGACTTGGTTCATGCCATTCGGATCGTACGCCCACAGCGACGATTTGGGCACGCCCTTCGCGAGCCGACCTTTATCTGATCTTGCGTTCCACGGCCGACTAAAGTTTCCGATAGAGACGTCATGGGTTAGCGTCCCATCCGAGTTGGGATTTGACCACGGCCAACAGAAACCCGCGACCAGTCGACCGCTCGCGCCCGTGTGAATCTTTGTTCGGATCGCTTGCTCGAGACTTTCAGGTGTGGAAAAGATCTGAAAGTCAAAGGCGTCATTGCCAGTCCATTGGAATGGCGATTCATCATCAATCTCTAACATCCCATTGATCCACCGGACAAACTTGTCTGAGCCATTGCAGCGGAACTGTGCCTCGAGCTCGAACTCCTGGATCACGCATTGATGCTTCTGTGCATACTCGCGGATATAGGCCACGGATCCGAGTTCGTCGGGGCGAACGACCTGATGGTCATCGACTAGAAAAACGCACACACGCGCAGCTCGAATGAGTTCCTCGACTTGCTTCATCCCCGAGCGCTTCGTCGCGGGTGTGAACCGATTGCTACTCACATCACGTATCCGATGCGCTTCGTCGGTGACGAGTACGTCAACCGAGTCCGCTTCGGCGGACACGTACCCGTTCGTATATGTGAAAAGCTCACGTCCACGTTGGCCGATGACCTTTCTCAACGTCTCGGTAAAGGCCTTGGATCCAGTCACGTAGTGAGTCGAGTCGTGATTCGCCAAGAGACTCGCGACAAGGTTAATCGCTAGTACGGACTTACCGGTGCCTGGCCCCCCTTTGATGACGATTACCTGCTTTTGGCGATTGTGCACACCTCGTCGGGCAGCCGAAATGACTGCATCAAACGCAACCTGTTGCTCGTCAAGCAGTGTGTATTCAGGTTTGTTTTGGATCACGCCGGCGACGTGATCCATGAGCTTCTTGCTGGGACGATAACGATTCTCTTCCAACCTGCTCATCACTTCTATCCCGTCGCCATGACCGACATGCGTGGCTAAAAAGGACACAAATTCCTCTACGTCGTCGGCAGCAAACACAGGCGCAGCGGACATGACGGTCGCAAACTTGTCTGCGAGTAAGACATCGTCGGGGCTCGCGAAATAGTTGTGTAAATAGCTACAACCAACTACTCGGACGGGTTGAGCATCAGAATGGCAGGCTTCATGGTTGTCTCGCAGATACGAGGCATATCGAGCAACCTGCGCCGATGGATGAAGTACATCGCGTACTCGCCCTCCCAGAAACGTCGCTACCTCGTTATCACCGGCCGACTCCTCGCACTTTTCCCATTGCTTGAGTTCGATTACGACTGCTGTGGGCACCCTGTCGATTCCATATCCGCAGAGCAGACAGTCAATGCGCTTCGAACTCGTGGGCAATTGAAATTCGAGCATAACGCCTTGGCTACCCATGCCCGCGCGAGAAAACACCAACGCGAGCGCGCGAAGAGAGTTTTGCCAGGAGTGAACTTCGCTTGGCGAAGGAGTCGTGCCCGTCAGGGACGGAAAGCTGATGCGAAGCTTTTCAGCGATCTGATTTCGCTCGCAGTCTTCGATAAAGCTCTTACCGTGATTTGCATACAACCTCATTTCTTGCGCCCCGTAGTTTTTTCACTCTTTGTAGTCGGAATACTTTTGCGCGCTGCCTCGTACTTTCTCGACGGGATATTTCGCTTTGTTGATTGCGATTTTTTCCGTTGCCGCCTGAATCAAATCGACTTCGAGCTTGTCTGCCAGGCAAATCAGATAGATAAGGACGTCCGCCATCTCGTGTCTGACGGCCGTCAGCTTCAAAGCGCCGAGCTCGCCGGCGGCTCCAGTTTCGAGCCACTGGAAAGGTTCCAGAAGTTCGCTGGCCTCGACGCTCAACGCAGTAGCCAAATTCTTCGGCGTATGAAATTTTCCCCAGTCGCGCTCATTGACGAACGAGTGAACTAGTTTTCGCAATTCGTCTAATTCACCGCACGTACCGGTCTCTTCCTTTTCTCGTCGCATCATCTGTAATCGCTCGCACGAATCACTCGTTGTGGCCGATCTATCGCGGCCGATAATACGCGAATTTTGAGATGAAAGATTTAAGCCAATCTATGTCCTGCGAAGGTTAAAAGCGGAACGCCCTTTAATTGGATGAAGCAGTTCGCTGGGTTGGCCGATACTCGAACGCAGGATGGGCTGCAGGTGAGGAAGGGTTGCTTGCGCGTACGTATGTCAGTTGGCACTGTGATGTAGCACTAACAAGGGTCGCTAGGCATTTCCGGCACTTAAACGAGTCGGCGTGCAGTCGAACGATGCAATGGGCGGCACCAGCTATTCGCTATTTTGTTACCGGCTATAGCAGCGCGGGCATTAGCGCCATCGCTATCACGGCGACCGCAAACGCGACTGAAGCCAAGCAGATGCAAAAGGCTGTGGCTGCGGTGACAACCAAGGTCATTGCGACGATCAGAATGGTCGCCGTGAAAGTCCAGGCAAGCGCCGAAGGAAGGACGAGTGTCAAAGTTAAGGTCACGTGGACTTGAGTCAAATTTAAAAATGCTGAATGCGGTCGCGGCACATAGGTGGTCGGGTTCGACCGACGATTCCGCGTCAACTTGAAGCGGCACCGATTTGCTCGCAGTTAGGGCCGCTGAACGAGCACTTCGTCAATCAAGCCATACGCCCGCGCATCTTCAGACGACATAAAGTTGTCGCGATCCGAGTCGATGGCGATTTGCTCAAGCGACTGCCCTGTGCGCTCGGCGAGGATGCTATTGAGCCGCCCACGCTGAAACAACAACTCGCGCGCCTGAATCTCGACATCCGACGCCTTCCCCTGCGAGCCACCCGACGGCTGGTGAATCATGATCCGCGCATTGGGCAACGCAAACCGCTTTCCTTTCGCGCCCGCAGCCAAAAGGAAACTCCCCATACTCGCCGCGAATCCCGTGCAAAGCGTCGAAACGTCGGGCTTGATGAACTGCATCGTGTCGAACACCGCCATCCCGTCGTAGACCGATCCGCCGGGAGAGTTGATATAGAAGTAAATATCCTTCTCCGGGTTCTCCGACTCGAGAAACAGCAACTGCGCGACGATGATATTGGCGCTCTGCTCGGTAACCGGCCCGACCAGAAACACGATCCGTTCACGAAGCAGACGCGAGTAAATGTCATAAGCCCGCTCGCCGCGACCGGAAGTCTCAATGACCGTGGGAATCAGGCCGAGATTGATCGGACGTTCGTAAGCGATGTCGTAAGGGTGACGCATGGAGAAAGGGCTCCGTTCCAGTGTGTGCGGAATACGCGTGCATGCCGGCCGAAGAAACAATCGGCGGGTTTCTGCACTCATGCCCTTTTGACGCTCGGGAACGAAGGGGTGTGACAGCCCGCGGCCCGTGTTTTATTGCACTCGAGCCAAGCAGGCGCACAATGCACTCGTCTGTCACAAACCGCCTCCGCCAGTCGTCAACGATGAGAGGGCTCGACGCCCGCGCGCGGAACACGGAGACAACCGAATGAGTGAACGACCCATCGACGAAGGCAGCATCGACACGCGATCGACCGACGAACCGTCGGGCGACGGACGCTTCACGGTCGAACCCCGCAACGACGAGCAACCAAGCGGTGAATGGCTGAACGAGCCCCACGCCGAAAAGACCGCGAGCGACCCAACCACCGCCTTCGAAGCTTCCCGCCGACGGCTACTCTCGCTCGCCTACCGGATGCTGGGTAGTCGCGCCGAAGCCGAAGACATCGTCCAGGAGACCTGGCTGCGCTGGAACGCCGGCACCCACGACGACCTCCGCACCCCCGCCGCGTGGCTCACAACCGTCGCGACCCGACTGGCGATCGACCGCCTCCGCGTCCTCCAGCGAGAACGCGAGCAGCAAGCCGCGCCGTTCATCCCCGAACCGTGGCTCGACGAATGGGCACCGTCATCCGAATCGATCATCGAGCGCGCATCCGATCTGACGTACGGACTGATGTTGATGTACGAGCGCCTCTCGCCCGAAGAACGCGCCGCGTTGCTCTTATATGAGGCCTTCGACTGCGGCTACGACGAGATCGCGCAGGTGCTGTCGAAGCAAGAAGCCGCGTGCCGACAACTTGTGCACCGCGCAAAACGACGCATCCGCGAGCAGTCGCGTCGAACGTCTGAAGTGCAGCCGGCTCGGCACTTCATCGACCGCCTCGTCGACGCGATCGCCAATCAGGACAAGGTTTCCCTGATCGGGATGATGCTCGACGAACTCTGCGTCGTCGGCGACACGACTGGTATGCCAGTTACGGTCGACGAAGGCAAAGAAGCCGCGAACGATCGCCTCATCTCCAACTCCGCATCGCTCACCTTGCTCCCGCCGTTGGAGCAAAAACGTGCCAATGCCGACTTGGTTGAGGCGCTTACTGAAAAGACAGGGCCGTTTGAAATCGCTACCAAGCGGGCGTCCGCTCACGCCGTGGTCAACGCGTGGGTCAAATGGACATCGGCCGGCGGCACCGTCGAACCCTTCGCCCTGAACGGCCGACGTGGCGTGGCCTTCCTCGATGGTTGCCGGATCGTGATGGCGATCGGCTTCTCGCTGCGAGCCGGCAGGCTTGCAAGTTGCATTGTCCTAGGCGAGCACACGCTGCATGTTTTAAACGAAACGTACGATCCGATCCGCGTCTTGAACGAGATGTTCGAGCGTGGCGAATCGGCGATGTGCTCGACTTTTTTGGCGTCTGCTGTGCATTGACGGTTACGCCGTGAAATTTTGCGCAGCGCAACCCACTTTTCAAAGTTGGGTATAATGGCGCCTGTTCTGCACAATATTTAGGCAGACGGGCTTGTCCCCCATCGATCGGTAACGATTGCGTGTCCGGGACTTGCTTTCAAAAGCTTTCGCTTTTCAACCGTTGCGGGTCACGCCGAACTCAAGATTTGGCGGACTGAGCAATACCAAGCATCGCAAGCGATGCAACACGTTTCGTCCGGGCGGCCTTTTGCCGCAAGTTCACCAAACGAACACCGGGCGGAGCCTAAAAGTTGTCGCATCTTCGACGGCCCCTCCACTGACCGGGGTCACGAAGTCCGTGTGTTTCAGCTGCTTTGTAGTTCTGCAGCGTTCCGGGGCGACAACGTATGGGTGTCTGGCCTTGCCACTGGGGGAAGTGGCCGTCAGACGTGAATTTGAATTAGGCAAATTCGGCCGGAAGGCCGTCGACAGCGACTGTCGGTAACTGCCATTGGGCACCCGAGAAGCACGGCGCAAGCCGGGCCAGGGGTTACTGCTTTCGTATGCCTTGAGCTTTCGTACCGGTCGACCCCGGTGGCGATGCTCGCCTACGTTGATTGACACGTTATGAAGCTTCAACTCACGCATCGCCGAAAGGTGCGTCTGGCCACGCCGTTCCTGCGCGTTGGCCGCAAGATGCGCACTCGCGTGCTTGTTCTGGCCGGTACCTTTGCCCTGGCCGCTTGCGCAACGCCGCCTGATGGCGCGACCACGTCCGACACCACGCATGGCGCGGGCGCGGCTCTCGCGACCAACCATGCCGACGCTCCGGTGGCTTTCGCCTCGAGCGCCGACGCGCTGTCCGCGAACGCCGATTCGTCGAGCAAGCTCGACGGCAAGGCCCTGACCGCCTCGATCCCCGACGTTTCGAAGTTCAGCCAGAACGGCCGCGCTTCGTGGTACGGCGGTCACTTCAACGGCCGCAAGACCGCCAACGGCGAACGCTTCGACATGAACACGTTCACCGCCGCGCACCGTACGCTGCCGCTGTCGTCGTATGTTCGTGTGACGAACTCCGAAAACGGCAAGTCGGTCGTCGTGAAGATCAATGACCGCGGCCCGTTCCATCGCGGCCGGATCATCGATCTGTCGCGCGCCGCTGCGCACGCCCTCGGCATGCAGCACGCAGGTACGTCGAATGTGAAGATTCAAGGCCTGTCGAAGGCCGAGGCTCTGACGGCCATGCAGACCAACGCTGAGTCGCTCGCTTCGGCGCAGTAACTTGGTAACAGTTATCGCGGTTTGTAACCGCGAAGGCGTGATTTTGGCATCGAGGACGCGCGGCTAGATGGCGCGCTGACTTCCCCGCTTCGATGCAACGTTGCGCTTAAGACGAAGGCTCCCTCGGGAGCCTTTGTTATTTGTGCTGTTTGAGCTCAAGCGCGCGCGAGTACAGATCGTTGCGCGACGCCCCCGTCAACGTGACCGCGAGTTTGACTGCCGCCTTAACAGGCAGCGATTCAAGCAACGTCATCAGCAACGCATCGTGCGCGTTCGCATCAGACGACTCTTCCGCCGGCCGTCCTTCAACGACGAGCACAAACTCTCCGCGCTGCCGATTCGGATCCGACTCCAGAAACACTGGTCCTTCGGCCAGGGTGCACTGATGAAGTTGCTCATGTAACTTGGTCAACTCTCGTGCGATCAACAGGCGACGCTCGCCGCCAAGCCCTTCGCCGAGTGCGCGGACCGTTTCGACAACACGATGCGGCGCTTCGTAGAACACGAGTGCATGCGAAGACGCGGCGTGCGACCGAATCGCATCTTCGCGTTGTCTCGCCTTCGAAGGCAGAAAGCCGACGAAGGTGAACGTCTGCGCCCACGATCCCGCGACCGACATCGCGGTAACGACCGCGCTCGCGCCAGGCATCGGCACAACAGGAAGCCCGGCTGCGCGCACAGCATCGACGAGACGTGCACCCGGATCGGAGATACCCGGCGTGCCCGCATCCGAGACATAGGCGACGCGTTCACCCGATCGCAGATGATCGATCACGCGTGACGCCGCTTCGCGCTCGTTGTGCTCATGGACCGCGAGCACCGGCTTGTCGATGCCATAGCGGCCGAGCATCTGCTGCGTATTGCGCGTGTCTTCGGCTGCGATGCGATCGACGATCGAGAGCACGTGCAGTGCGCGCACGCTGATATCGGCGAGATTGCCGATCGGCGTCGCGACGATATAGAGCGCGGCTTCGGGATAGTGTTGCTGGCGGGCGAGATCGAGCAAGTCGGGCACGGCGGAGTCCTGATAGAAAGGCCGCGTCGCGGCCGATCGCATTGTGCCATGCGGGTTGGACACCAGAGGAGTTGCCATGTCGATCGAGTCCGGACTTCAGTATGAGCAGGCCGCGTGCGACTACCTCGTCGGACAAGGCATGCGATGCATCGCGCGCAACGTCCGGTACAAGTTCGGCGAGCTGGACCTCGTCATGCACGACGTCGATACGCTGGTCTTCGTCGAAGTCCGCGCCCGCGCGACCCGGCGCTATGGCGGTGCGCTTGCTTCGATTGATGAACGCAAGCAACATCGCGTGCGCCTCGCGGCGCAACGCTTACTGCTCAGATATCGGGCACAGGTGCCGCGGTGCCGATTCGATATCGTTGCGTTCGAAGCAGGGGAGATCGCGTGGGTGAGGGATGCGTTCGATGCCGGGATCGATTGAACCAACCATCCGCCTCGCCATCGAATGCCACAACGAGTGCGGTACACTCGCAACTTCTTTTGCACAGGTCCGCGTCCATTCGTAGACCGCGGCTTGATGCGCGGAGAGTCGCTCGCGCTTAGCGCGCGCGACAAGACGAAGCGGACGATTCGGCGCTGCGAGCTGCGCCGGAAATGGATAAATCGATGTCGATTGAACGAATTCAGCAGCATTTCCAGGACAGCGTGGCCGTCAAGCTCGAAGCTGTCCAGACACTTGCAGTGCCCATCGCCGCGGCGATCGACGCGATGTTCGGCTCGCTCGCGAACAACGGCAAAGTGCTCGCGTGCGGCAATGGCGGCTCCGCCGCCGACGCCCAGCATTTCGCCGCCGAACTGATTGGCCGTTTCGAGCGTGAGCGTCCGAGTCTCGGCGCGATCGCGTTGACGACCGACACCTCGATCCTGACCGCCGTTGGCAACGACTATCACTTCGACGAGATCTTCGCGCGTCAGGTGCGAGGCCTTGGTCAGCCGGGCGACGTATTGCTTGCCATCACAACGTCCGGCAACTCCCCCAACGTGCTCGCCGCGATTCGCGAGGCACATGAGCGCGAGATGATCGTCGTCGCCCTGACGGGTAAAGGGGGCGGCAAGATCAATGAAGAACTGTACGATACGGACATTCATATCTGCGTGCCGTCAGACCGGACCGCGCGGATTCAGGAAGTCCACCTGCTGACATTGCATTGTCTGTGCGACGGCATCGATGCGATGCTGCTTGGCGACGAATGACCTTCCGCATGATTGCTTCCCGTTCGAGGAGAACGATCCGATGATCGCAACACGCTTGACCAAAGCGCTCTGCACGGCTGCGCTGACTGCCAGCCTCTGCGCCATGCTCCAGGGCTGCCCGCTGATCGTGGCGGGTGCCGCCGGCGGTGGCGCACTTGTCGCGACCGACCGCCGTTCTGTGGGTGCGCAGACCGAAGACCGCGAGATTCAGGCCAAGACGCAGTCGATGTTCATTGGCGATCTGCCCGATGATGCGCATATGGACGTGACGGTGTTCAACCGCCGCGTGCTGCTCACCGGCGAAGTGCCCACTCAGGAATCGAAGACGAAGGCCGAAGCCATCGTTCGCACGATTGATAACGTGCAGGGGATTATTAACGAGCTCACCGTCGGACCGCCGAGCTCGTTCACGGCTCGTTCGAGCGACGCGTATATCACCAGCAAGGTGAAGGCAGCGCTGTTCACCGAGAAGGATCTCGGCTCGAACTTCTTCAAGGTCGTGACCGAAGGTGGTCGCGTGTACCTGATGGGCCTCGTGACGCCGACTGAAGGTGAGCACGGTGCGGATGTGGCGAGCCGGGTGACCGGTGTCGTCCAGGTCATCAAGGTGTTCCAGTACATCACGCCGGACGACGCGAAACGCCTGTCGCTGGGCGAACCGCCGTCGCCGGATTCGCCGAGTGCTGCGAGCGGTGCGGCTGCGCCTGCGACGACGCCGGCTCCGGCACCGGATAGCGGTGTGACGACGGGCGCGGTACCGGACAGCGGCATCAAGTCGCAGTCGCTGGATCAGCAAGCGCCCGCGCCTGTGATGAATTCGTCGCCGGTGCAGCCGGGCAATCCGAATAAGTCGCAGTGATGCGTAGAAGATCAGGCGGTTTGACCGCTTCGGCGGTCGCCGCTGTTGCGCGGGTGGGTGTAGTGGTGGCGGTGTTTGTGGTCGGTAGTGCGGGCGCTGCGCCGGCGCCTGCTGCTGTGCTTTCCGCCGCCGACATCGCGAATGCTCAAGCCATCTATAAAGCCAACGCTTGCGTGAGTTGCCACCAGGCTGATCGCAAGCTCGTCGGCCCAGCGTATCGGGATATCGCCGCTAAATATAAGAACGATCCCGGTGCGCAGGCGCATCTCGAGAAGGTTGTCCGCAACGGCGGCTCGGGGGTGTGGGGCGCGATTCCCATGCCTTCGCATCCGCGGATGAGTGATGGGGATATTCACGCCGTGGTCGGGTGGATTTTGGCGGGCGCGCCGGAGAAGTAGGGGCGGTTTTCTCCCTCTTGCGGGCTCGCCAGAACCACGGCTAGAATTTCCGCACGTGGGGGGGTAGCTCAGCTGGGAGAGCGTCGCGTTCGCAATGCGAAGGTCGGGAGTTCGATCCTCCTCCTCTCCACCATGGGATTTATAAAAAACCGGCCTTAGGGCCGGTTTTTTCGTTTGCGGTGCATTTCGCATCTCCAATCGCGCCCGAAGGGTCATTACTCGGTCAACGGGCGACGCGATCGAGACGTAAGCCCAAACAACGGTGGGTCGCGCGAACCTACAAATCTCACTCGAAGCTGAGTTTCGTACTCGAGTTCTGCGTTGATTCTCCAGCAATTCGTCTCCGGAAGATCGTTGAAACAATCTTCGTTTGGAGCCCCAATTGCTCAAGCAGCACGAAGCCTCTGATGTCGAAATTGGCTTCCGAGCTCGAAAGCGAGGGGGCGATCGTTATCCGTGTCGATCTCAGTGAACACCTTTCTACGCTCTTTCCAGCTCGCGTAGGCCAGTGAATTGCGAATCAAATGGACGATGCAGGTTTGCGCAGCATGGTCTGCGGAAACAAGGCGTTCAGCGCCTCGGGTGCGCCCTTGAGACCGTCAGCGACAGCGATCAGTGTGTCTTGCACGGCGCGCACCCTTAGGTCGCTGAAGACCTTCATCCAGAACTTCGCGCCTTCGGTTTGCTCGATCCACAGACCGAGAATGTCGCGCGTGCCCTCAGCCGAGACGTCTAAGGCCAGGTAGATCGCATTGTTGCTTACCACGCCTTCATCGCGATTCTTCATGCGTAGCGCATCGAAGAACACGACCGGGTACATCGGATCGAGTGGGCCTGCCTGCCAAGCCGTCATCTCTTCGGTTACGGAGTCGGACACCGAGCTGATAAATTCCGGCGAAACTTCGGTGCCGTACTGTTCGGTAGAAAGCCTCGTATCTCGCGCACCGTCATGCTGCGCGCACACCTTGCGATGATCTTGTCGACGAAGTCGGTGAAACGCCGCTCGTGCTTCCGACTCAAGGTCGGCCCGAAGCTACAATCGCGATCACGCGGAATATCTACAAGCAACGAACCATCCTCCGTGAGCACGGCGTTGCCGCTCCTGCCGGTGCGTTGATTAGTCGTATCGGCCAGGCGCTCGCCGCTGCTGGGGTAGCCCAATTGATGCCGAGGCTCGGCTTCCAGCGCCCGTTCGATTAAGGGCCTTCTTGGATGTCATCGAGGCTGCTTACACAGTCTCAGCGGTGATCGATCCCTTCATAAACTGATCGATGAGTTCATCGGCTATCGCTGGCAACTCGCGTAGGGTCTAAGACCCTGATTTCAGTTTGCGTGGCATACATCTTCCTTTTCGGACATGTTATGCCTCGCACGCAAAATCTCTGACAGTCTCCGCGTGCCTAATCGGGTAGCTTCTCAAAAATATAAGTAATTTGATTCAGGAGCCAAATAAAAATAAGCCCTACTACAATCAGGACTGCGGCAGCCAGTTCGATGCCTATTACTTGCTGGCTGTTCAGCTGTTTCCACATGAGGCCGAATAATGCAAGTATTGCTACAACCCCGCAAACAACAAAGCAGGACTTCGTGACTGCGTACGCGAATATTCTTAACACAATACGCGCAATCTCCAAGGGTCTTGGGACGGTTTGATATCCAAATCGCGTATCAAGAACCCATCGACCAACAAGAATAATTAGTGCAGCGATTGAAAATTTAAGCGCTAGTAGGAAATCTCCTTTAATGTCGGTCACGAAGGTAATCATACCACCTACCAAAAACCCCCAAGGGCCGGCAGGTATACCGTGGCCGTCGATCCAGCCCATTGCGCGCATCAACAAAACAGCGGCGATCGTCCCCGGCATTGTCAAAAGCCATATTTTGACAAATTGACTGATAAGTCGGGAATGAAATTTATCCATCTCCGAATATATTGAGTAGATCAAAATAACGGTGAGGCAAGTAAATCCCAGAATGTGCCAATCGTTAGAGAGGCGCTTGCTGTTCATAAAATAAACTGCCACGATGCCGAACAACGCTATACCCCACACGGCCCGCGACGAGGGGCGTGCTGGGCGGGTCGATGGTCGCGATGAATTGTTAGTTGTATGTTCGGATTGATTCATGCGGCGGTAAGTGTGATGTTTAAAATCATTTATTCTTTACGCAAAGCGTTGATGGGCGCCGGGTGCTTCCGGAGGGGGGCATCGAAATTTGGCGATGCCGCACTCTTCATGATCGAATCGCCCGATCCCCCATATCTATCAATTACGACTCGCCTTGAGTAAACTTTAGGAAATAAAACGAGTAGGCTGTGAGGTGGATTTTGAGGTGTCAACGATACGGCGAGGATATACCTCCTAATGCTGGCAGTAGACGAAAATGCCAAGGCAGTTAGATAGGCCGAGAAAAGCACCCGAGCGGGCAAAAAGACGCGGGCGCTAGTTGGCAATTGACTGGCTGTTGGCTCAACGAGCGTTGGCACGTAGCGACGAACGAGCCATGAACCTGTAGGAGTTCGGACTAGCTGGATCTGACGCGTCAAGACCGGTCGCGACTAATGATCCGCTCTTCCTGGCCGCCAATGCATTGGCTTGCCCGGCGCCGGCGGTCGTCCCGCAGCGTTTCAAACTCACGAAGTAGTCAACGCGTAGGGAGTTCGGCCCTTCGGTCACCCCCAAGTGCCTCTAATTCCCGCGAGCGAGGCACCCGCCCCCCCATCCCCCGGCACCCCCGCAAACCACTCCACCAAAAACTCCACAAACGCACTAACTTTGGCGGACAGATTCATGCGCTCCCCATAAACCGCATAAACATCAGCGCTCGGCAACTCCCACTCCGGCAACACCAACTCCAGCGCCCCCGAATTCAAATGCGACCTGACATCCCACTCAGACCGCATCAGAATCCCATGCCCATCCAGCGCCCAAGCCAACGCAGTCTCCCCATCATTACTACTCAAGGCCCCACGCACCTTCACCGTCTCAACCTTCTTTCCACGCGTCAAATGCCAAGTCCCATAAGCCGCCTCACTCTCCCGCAACACAATGCACCGATGACTCTGCAAGTCGCGTGGCGAAGTCGGAACCCCGGCCTCCTTTAAATACCCCGGCGAAGCACAAAGAAACCGCGAATTCGCCGCGATCTTCCTCGCAATCAGCCGTGAATCCGGCAACTCCCCAAACCAGATCCCCACGTCATAAGCCTGATCCGCGAGATTGATCGACCGATCCGTCAGCGTCAGCTGCACCTCAACCTCGGTGAACCGTCGCGCAAACGCCGAAATCGCCGGCGCGATATGCCGCCGCCCAAACCCAAAAGTCGCATTCACCCGCAGCAACCCCTTCGGAATCGCCCGGCTGCTCGACACCATCCGATCCAGCTCATCGAGCTCGACCATCAGCCGCGTCCCGGTCGACAAATACAGCTCACCTTCCTGCGTCAGGCTCAACCGCCGCGTCGTCCGGTTCAACAACCGCACCCCAAGCCGCGTCTCCATCCGCGCCAGACGCACGCTCACCGCCGGCGGCGTCACGCCGAGCTCCCGTGCCAGCGCGGCCAGGCTGCCTTGCTTGACCAGCTGCACAAAAAACGCCAAATCCGAGACCGAATCCATTGATAACTACAATTTAATAATGGATTAAATGAGAATGCATTATATGCTTCAACCAACTGGATAGACTGTGTTCAGCCGTCAGAACGTCGTAACGAGGTCGTAAGACACGACGAAAGAGCGGCACCCACAAGACTATTCGGAGGCGATGTGCCGCTCACGTTGTACGAGAAACTGGTCGAGTCACACACCGTGGCCCGGCTCGATGCGGAGCATGTCCTGCTGTACGTGGACTTGCACATCATGAATGAATACACGAGCCCCCAGGCGTTCAACGGGCTCGTGACGCGCGGTGTGCCGGTCCGTCGGCCCGCGCAGCAAATGAGCGTCGTCGACCATGTGATCCCGACGAAGCCGGATCCGGTCGGCAAGCGCGTGATCGTCGTCGACGCGGCGTCCAAACAAGCCAGTAACTTCACGCGTAACTGCGAGCGCTACGGCATCCAGCTCTACGACGTCAACGACCCGCTGCAAGGCATCGAGCACGTCGTCGCCCCCGAGGCCGGTCTGATCCGCCCGGGCATGAGCGTGCTCTGCGGCGACAGCCACACGACGACCTATGGCGCATTCGGCGCACTGGGCTTTGGTATCGGCACGTCGGAAATCGAGCACGTGCTGGCCACGCAAACGCTCTCGTATAGAACCGCCCGCACGATGCGCATCCGCTTCGACGGCGCGCTGCCCGCCGGCACGACGGCCAAGGACCTCGTGCTCTATCTGATCTCGAAGATCAGCGCGCAGGGCGCACGCGGCTACGCGGTCGAATACGTCGGCGAAGCGATCCGCTCGCTGAGCATCGAAGCCCGCATGACGTTGTGCAATATGACGGTCGAAGCCGGCGCCCGCGCGGTGCTGATCGAGCCGGACGAGAAGACGTTCGCGTATCTGCGCGCGCATCGAGGCAATCTCAGCGAAGCGGACATGGAAGCCGCGATCGAAGGCTGGCGCAATCTCCGTTCGGACGCAGACGCTCAGTTCGACTCTGGACTCACCTTCAACGCTAAAGACATCGCCCCGTTCGTCACGTGGGGCACGAGCCCCGACCAGGCGATTCCGGTCGACGGCCATATCCCGGCGCCGACGGATGCGGACGATCACGCCGTCAGCTCCGCAACAGAACGGGCACTCGACTACATCGGCCTGCAAGCCGGCGCACAGATCGAAGGCACGCCGATCGACCGCGTCTTTATCGGCTCCTGCACCAACGGCCGCATCGAAGACCTGCGCGCCGCGGCCGCGGTCGTACGCGACGGCATGCACGTCGCCCCGACCGTGCGCGCGATGATCGTGCCGGGCTCGGGCGCTGTCCGTGCGCAAGCCGAAAAAGAAGGCCTCTCCGAGATCTTCGTCAAAGCCGGCTTCGAATGGCGGCAACCCGGCTGCTCGATGTGCCTCGCGATGAACGACGATGTCCTTCGCCCGGGTGAACGCTGCGCGTCGACGACGAATCGCAACTTCGAAGGCCGCCAGGGCCGCGACAGCCGCACACACCTGATGAGCCCGGCGATGGCCGCTGCCGCCGCCATCACTGGACGCATCACCGATATTCGCAAGTGGGAGCACGGCAATGTCTGACTTCAACCGCGTGGAAGGCGTTGCCACGCCGCTGCCGATCTCGAACCTCGACACCGACCAGATCATGCCGAAGCAGTTTCTGCTCGGCACCGACAAGTCGGGCCTCGCCAAAGGCCTGCTGTACGACCTGCGCTTCGCACCTGACGGCACGCCGCGCACGGACTGTCTGCTCAACACGCCCGACTACGCGAACACGCGCATCATCGTAGGCGGCCAGAACTTCGGCTGCGGTTCGAGCCGCGAACACGCGGTGTGGGGTCTGCAGCAGTTCGGCGTCGAAGCGGTCATCGCATCGAGCTATGGCGAGATCTTCTACTACAACGCAGCGAATAACCGCCTGCTGGCCATCGTTCTCGCACAGGACGAGGTCGACGAGATCACGGAAGAGGTCTCGAACCCGGCATCGAACCGGCTGACGATCGATGTCGCGAACCAGGTGGTGCGAACCGCTTCGGGCCGCTCGTACGCGTTCAAGATGGAGCCGCGTCAGCGCAGGATGTATCTGGAAGGACTCGACGTGATCGGCGCATCCTTGCAGATGCTGCCGGAAATCGAGGCCTTCGAGCGCGACCATTGGGCGCGCAACCCTTGGGCCCGCGTGCTTCCGTTGCCCGTTTCGGGCGGCGTGTGACGACACACAGCGCACACAACGCACGCAACGCTAAGGCCCCCCAATACCTGTACATGGAGATAGACGAATGAAACCCCTGATTGGACTCATGCTCGGCGATGTCACGGGCATCGGCCCCGAGCTGGTCGTGAAGCTGCTGGCCACACCCGAAGCGCGTCAGAAAGCGGACGTCGTGATCATCGGCGACGAACGCGTGTTCGAACTCGGCATGAAGGACGCCGGCGTCCGCGTGCCGTACACGAAGATCGAGAAGGTCAGCGACGCGGTGCACACCACGGATGCCGTGCCGTTTATCGATCTGCACAACGTCGATCCGTCGCTCTACAAGCGCGGTGAGCTCAACGCGGAGTCGGGACGTCTGACGGGCGAAACGCTCAAGTACATGACGGACCTCGCACTTGCCGGCGAACTCGACGGTATCTGCTTTGCGCCGTTGAACAAGGCTGCGCTGCACCGCGGCGGCTGGAACTTTCACGACGAACACCAGATGTTCGCGGCCTGGACGAAGCACGAAGGCTACTTCGGTGAGGTCAACATCATTCCGCAGTTCTCGACGTTCCGCGTGACGTCGCACGTCGCGTTGCGTACGGCGGTCGATATGGTGAAGCCCGATCGCATCGAAGGCGCACTCGTGCTCGCACACGAAACGATGCGTGCCTTCGGCAAGACGTCGCCGCGTATCGGTGTCGCCGCGCTCAATCCGCACGGTGGCGAGAACGGTCTGTTCGGTGATGAAGAAATCACGATTATCCGCCCGACGCTCGAAGCGCTGCGCGCGAAGGGTCTGACGAGCGAAGGTCCGTTCCCGTCGGACACGGTCTTTATCAAGGCACGCCGCGGCGACTTCGACGCTGTCGTGATCATGTACCACGACCAGGGCCAGATCGCGACGAAGCTGCTCGGCTTCTCGCAAGGCGTGACGCTGACGGGCGGCCTCAAGACGGTCTATGCGACACCCGCACACGGCGTGGCGTACGACATCGTCGGGCAAGGCACGGCCGATGTCGGCGCGATGACGGCGGCCTTCGGTGTCGCGGTCGACAACGCCGTGGCGCGCAAGACGGCTCGCCAGGCCGCGGCTGCAGCAGTTTGAGAGAACGCCGCGCATCCATCACGGGTGTTACCCGGCGCATAGAAGCACGGGTAGGGATCGCGCGGCGCGTTTGTGAATGGAATGACGCATTGCCAATGAGGTCAGCACATGTTTGAGAATTTCACCAAGACAACGATCAAGACCAGCGGCGCCGACATCGTGACGGTCACGGGCGGCAAGGGCCCGCCGTTGCTTCTGATGCACGGCAACCCGTTCAACCATCTGTCGTGGCACAAGATCGCCCCGCGTCTCGCGGAAGAATTCACGGTCGTGTGTACCGACCTGCGCGGCTACGGCGACAGCTCGAAGCCGCCTGGTGGCGGTGACCACTCCGACTACTCGTTCCGCGCAATGGCGCAGGATCAGGTCGAAGTCATGCAGTCGCTCGGTTTCAAGCAGTTCTACGCAGCAGGCCACGACCGTGGTGCACGCGTGTTGCATCGCATGTGTCTCGACCACGGTGACAAGGTGCTCAAGGCCGGCTTTATGGACATGCTGCCGCAGCACCACCTGCTCAACAACGTCACGCGTCAGTGGGGCAAATTCTCGTGGCACTGGTTCTTCATGATCCAGGACTACCCGACGCCGGAAAAGATGATGGGCGCCGACCCCGAGTTCTTTATCAAGCGCAAGCTGTCGAAGACGGATCAGGGCACGAGCTTCTTCGGTCCCGAAGCACTGGCGGACTACATCCGCTGCATCAAGAACCCGGATGTGATCCACGCGATGTGCGAGGACTATCGCGCGACGTTCGGCATCGACCTCGATATGGATACGGCCGACTTCGACGCGGGTCGCCGTGTCGAGACGCCGTCGCTGATCCTGTGGGGCGCGAAGGGTGGTGTGGGCCGCAACCACAACGCCGCTGAAGTGTGGAGCAAGTACGCGACGAACATCGTCAAGACGGCCACGGTGCCGTCGGGCCACTACCTGCAGGAAGAGTGCCCTGACGAGACGTATGACGTGCTGAGGAATTTCTTCATCTGAGCGCAGGACCCGCGCGCGGTGCGAGCGGCCACGATGGCCGCCGCCCGCAGCGCTAGCAATAAGAAATAGATCTCGAAGATCTGGAGGAAGACATGTCGCATTCGCCGCCTCAACGAGGCAGGGCGAGGCTCACCTTCGCGCTGCTGTGTGTCATGGCATTCATCATGTACGTCGACCGGACCAATATGTCCGTCGCCGCACCGGTGATGAGCAAGGAACTGGGCTTCACCAATACGCATCTGGGTTTGATTTTCTCGGCCTTCGCGCTCGCCTATAGCGTGTTCATGATTCCGGGCGGCTGGCACAGCGACCGGATTGGCTCGCGCAAGGGGATGCTGCTGTATGGCGCGATCTGGTCGGTCGCGACGATTGCGACGGGGTTGATCTCGAGCTTTGTGATGCTCGTTGTCGCCCGGTTCGCGGTCGGGCTCGGTGAGGCGCCGATCTATCCGACGGCGGCGCGCATGATTGCGCGTGTGATTCCTGAAGAGCAGCGTGGTACTGCGTTGGGCGCGATGCATGCGACGGGGCGTGTGGCCAATGCGCTTGCACCGTTGATCGTGACGGCGCTGATCATCGCGTTTTCGTGGCGCATGACGTTCATCATTCTCGGTGCGGTCACGCTCGTTTATATGGCCGTGATGTACACGAGCTTGAGTGAGTCGAAGCGGCAAGCGGAGACGGCGGTGGGTGGGGTGGGTGCTGCGGGCGCGCAGAACGATGCGGCACTGGGTTCGCGGACGGCGAACGCGGCGTCGCAGGGTTCGGCGACGCAAGGCTCGGCATCACACGCTTCTTCTACGCACGCTGCGGCAAATCAGGCACACGTGAGCCGTCCGGTCGACTGGGTCGATATGCTCAAGCGCGTATGGCCCGCAGCGGCTGCGTGCTTCTGCCACGGCTGGGTGCTGTGGTTCTTCCTGAACTGGATTCCGTCGTTCTTCTCGCAGCGTTATGGTCTCAAGCTCGAGCACAACGCAGTCTTCTCGGCGCTTGTGTTGCTCGGCGGATCGCTGGGCACGGCGGCGGGCGGTGTGCTGACCGACTGGCGGTTCAAGCGCACGGGCAATCGTCTGCGAGCGCGTCGCGAAGTCATCATCTTCGGCTTTCTGGTTTCCATTCTTGGCCTCGTGCCGTTGCTCATCACGCATGACGTCGTGATCAGCGCGTGCAGTCTCGGCTTCGCGTTCTTCTGCTCCGAGCTGGCGGATTCGCCGCTGTGGGTTGTCGGTACGGAAGTCTCGCGTGAGCACTCGGCGACTTCGGCGGCTTGTACGTTCACGGGCATGGCCATCGCGGGTGCGGTGTCGCCGGTCGTGGTCGGCACGCTGCTCGATATGTCCGGGGGCAACTGGGCCGTTGCGTTCGGTGCATCGATCGTTGTGCTGTTGCTCGGACCCGTCTTCACGATGCGCATTCGTCTCGATGACGGACCGCCGACCACGCCGCCTTCGACCGAGCGCTCGCGCAACGAAGGCCGGCCGTTGTCGCCGCCTGTGACTGAGTTCAGTGGGCAGGTTGTGCACGCACCTTCCCAATAGGGAACGACGCCGCGCACGTATCAAGGTCGTGTGATCGACTGGATCTAATAGGGAGGTCGATCATGCATTGTCTAAATACGTAACTGTGACAGGTACATATAAAACTAGTGTACTCGATCCAATGCAATAGGAAGCGCGAGCACGTGCCGTCGCGATAGCTATGGAAGTAGCGCTGCGGGCACACACATAAAAACACGCACTCAACTAGAAGCCGGACAAAGGCCACCTCACCGCCTTATCGATGGGACGGAAGGCACATTCACACCTGACAGGAGACAGCAGCAATGAAGAAGTTGATGATCGTGGGCGGCCTCGGGCTGCTCGCGACGGGCGCGCACGCCCAAAGCAGTGTCACGTTGTACGGTTTGCTCGACGCCGGCGTGAGTTATGTGAATCACGCAGCGACGGCGACGGGCTCGTCGAGCAAGGTCAAGCTTGACGACGGCGTCATCCAGGGCAATCGCTGGGGTATGAGAGGGACCGAAGATCTCGGCGGCGGTCTGAGCGCGATCTTCACGCTCGAAGGCGGTCTCAGCGTCGCAAACGGACAAGCTGCGCAGGGCGGCACCTTGTTCGGCCGGCAGGCGTTCGTCGGACTGTCGAAGGTGGGTGTCGGCGCGTTGACGTTCGGTCGCCAGTACTCGTTTTCGACCGAGTACGTCTCGAAGTACGCGGCCGGTGGCCTGACGATCGGTAACTATGCGTTCCGCATGAACGACGTCGACCAGTTGACGTCGAGCCGGATCAACAACGCCGTCAAGTTCTCGAGCGCGAGCTTCTCGGGGCTGACGTTTGGCGTGATGTTCGGTTTCTCGAACTCGACCGACTTCAGCGGCAACCCGACGACGACCGTCGCCGGCGTGACCACCACGGGCTCGTCGCGCACGGTGAGCTTCGGGGCGAACTACGATCACGGTCCGTTCGCAATCGGCGCGGCCTATACCGACATCAGCTATCCGAATGCGGCGTCGCCTGCGTTCCCGGTCACGATTGCCAACGTCAATACGTTCGGCAACAAGGACCTGCGCACGATCGGTGTCGGCGCGCGTTACGCGTTCGGTCCGGCGATGGTGTTCGGCAACTGGACCAATACGCGCTTCGAAGGGCTGACAGGTCAGAGCTCGACCTTCAACAACTACGAAATCGACGGCAAGTATCAGTTCACGCCGGCGATCTTCGCAGCGCTGTCCTATACGTACTCCGATCTCAGCGGTACGGCGACGGGCAAGTGGAACCAGGTCAGTTCGATTCTCGACTACTCGCTGTCGAAGCGCACCGACGTCTATGCGATGGCGATTTATCAGAAGGCATCGGGTAGCAATGATGGTGTGCCGGTGCAGGCTGAAATCGGCTCGAGCTCGAGCTTCTTCGGGAATTCGGGTACCGGATCGAATAGCCAGCTCGCGCTGCGTCTGGGGATGCGGACGCGGTTCTGATGATGGTGTGTTGAGGGGTTGATTGGCCAGAAAGACAAAGTCCGCTTGTGCGGACTTTGTTGTTGAAGCATGCGCAGCTGTCGGTCAGATAGCGGATTTGCCTGCGTTGTGGGCGATCGATCGTGGAGCTGCGCCGATAGCGGTCTCGCCTCGAATGCGGATCGCTCAATCGACGCCTGGATCGCAGCACATACAAGACGAAACGAAGCACAGCGCAAAACGGGGGCGCTGCTTATGAAACTTCATGACCTGAACATCGGGACGCGGCTCGCGCTTGGATTCGGTTTGATCGTCTGCTTGCTGGTGGCGGTGGCGGCGATCTCGGCGATCCGGCTCGAACAGGACAGCAACCTGACCGACGAGCTGATCAACGAGCGATACGCGAAGATGTCGCTGAGCAACGAGATCCGCAGCGGCGCGGATCGGGAAGTGCGCAATCTGCGCAATATGCTGCTCGTCAGCGATCCGGGTGAGATCGCGAAGTATCAGAAGCGCATCGGCGTGACCTCGCGCGAGACGGATGAGGTCTTTGCGCGTTTGGGCGCGATGCTGCACACGGACGAGTCGCAGCAGTCATTCACGGCCATGCAGTCTGCTCGAACAAAATACAACGACGCGGTGCATCGGACCTTTGCGATCGTGAACGCGGGGCATCTCGATGAAGCGAAGGCGGCGTTGTTCAAGGATGTGATCCCGGTGCAGGACGCGTATTTCAAGGCGATCGACGCGACCGTCGATCGCGAAACGGACCGGATGAACGTGACCGGGGCAACCGCGATTGCCGAGGCGCGTGCGGCGGTGCGAAGGGTTGTGGTGTTGGCTTTGGTGGCACTGGTGCTCGCGATCATTGGGGCTGTGCTCATCACGCGCTCGATCGTCGTGCCGATCGCTGAGGCGATTCGTCTTGCAGAGACGGTGGCGCGTGGAGATCTGACGCGTTCGATCGAAGTGAATCGTGCCGACGAAACGGGACGTTTGCTGGGCGCGCTGCGGCAGATGAACGACAGTCTGCGCAGCATCGTCGGTGAAGTGCGGGACGGCGCGCGGCAGATCGAAACCGCGTCGGGAGAGATCGCGTCGGGCAACGCCGAGCTGTCGTCGCGGACCGAGCAACAGGCGGCATCGCTCCAGGAGACGGCGGCGTCGATGGAGGAACTGACCGCGACGGCAAAACATAACGCCGACAACGCGCATCAGGCGAACCAGCTGGCGGTGTCAGCGTCCGAGGTCGCAGTGCGCGGAGGGGAAGCGATGACCGAGGTCGTCGACACGATGGAGTCGATCCACGGCGCATCGAGCAAGATCGTCGATGTGATCGGGCTGATCGATGGGATTGCGTTTCAGACGAATATCCTCGCGTTGAACGCGGCGGTTGAGGCTGCACGAGCGGGTGAACAGGGGCGTGGGTTCGCGGTTGTTGCGTCCGAGGTGCGCACCTTGGCGCAGCGGTCATCGAGCGCAGCGAAAGAGATCAAGAGTCTGATCGACGACTCGGTGAGTCAGGTCGAGCAGGGCACCGCCCGCGTCCATCAGGCCGGCACGACGATGCGCGACGTGGTGAGCAGCGTGCAGCGGGTGTCGTTCATCATTGGTGAGATTGCGGGTGCCAGTCGACAGCAGATGCTCGGCATCGAGCAGGTGAATCAGGCGGTGGGGCTGATGGACGATGTGACACAGCAGAATGCTGCGCTAGTCGAACAAGCCGCGGCGGCCGCGCAGTCGTTGCGCGAGCAGGCCGGGCGGTTGACGGAGCAGATGGCGGTGTTTCGGGTGGAGGGGGGAAGGTGACTCGAAACGTAGGCCCAGCTAACTCCATAAAGCCATGCGGCGGTGGGACCGGTAACTGTGCCGGCGGGCCGACGTTTTCACTCACCGACAAATCGATCCGAATTCGCACAGGAACCTGAGTGCCTAGGCCGCCATGGCACCGAGCTGCCGCAGTCTATCCATCCAGGCTCGAAAGTGCGGGCACTCTCTTTCCATCGTCTCGAGCGTCACACGCTCCGCAGCCAATGGCCCGTGGCGAGTCTTTTTGTATCCAGGCCGGAGCAACTGTTCCAGTCGCTTTGACGGCTTTGTTTCGAAGCTGTTGTTGATGTGCTCGGGAGTTGGAAACGCCTCACGCACTTGAGCAAGACGTGCTTCACTCGCTGCCCAGTCGGGCTCGGTTTGAGCCAACGCCGCCGTGTCCGAAAACAGCAACCCTTCGAACTCGTAGGGCTGGATGTGAGCGATAAAGCGTTCAGGCCGGCAGCCTACGTGGGCAATGACGGCTTGATGGAGCGCATGGTTGAGACATGCGACGCGACTCTCGAGGTCCGGCCTTTTGCTCGCCTCTTCGTACCCAGGGAACTTCGTATCGAGCCCGTAGAGATCGAGCAAAGTCGTCAGAACACCGTTGGGCTTCTGCCGCAGCGTGTTGAGAGCGTTGAATTTAAGGCGGTCGAACGTGATCGCACCGCCACACGCATCTTGCGATGTCGTTAACAACTGAGGCTTCACGAATACCTGAAGGTGTCGCAGAGCGGGAGCCACGACGCGCTTGATGAACTGTTCCTCGGTCGGCCCTTCGGCAAAGACAGTGACTTCAACCACTTACGGCCTCCCGCCCAGAATATTGCGCTTCCAGAGTTCGCCCAGCGCGTATTGCTCGAGCCAACCCGAGAGCTCTTCCTGTTTGTAGCGGCGGAAAGTTGACGCCCCGTCTTTTTGATCGACGACGACAATGTCCTCTGCGCACAACTCATTCACAAGCTCGACAGACTGAGTAGAGACGATGACCTGTTTGGCTTCGGCGACCTGTTGCAAGACTTCCGCGAGTACCGAGATGGCATAAGGATGCAAGCCGAGCTCAGGTTCGTCGATCAGGATCGTGTCCGGCAACAATTCGATGGGCTGGAGCAACAGCGTTGTCAGGCAAATGAATCGCAGCGTGCCATCGGAAAGCACATGGGCTTTGAATGGTGTGTCAGGGTTGTCGCGCTGAGTCCACTCAAGCTCGACAGTTTCCGAGTCGTCGTCACGATGTACGAAGTCGCCAAAAAACGGCGCTACGAGACGAATGGTGTCAACGATGCGCCGGTACGCTCCCTGGTGGTTGCTGCGCAACATGCGCAGATACGCGGCGAGATTCGCGGCATCCGGCTTGAGTCGCAGATTGTCATTGGTAGCGTGCCGCTGTTTGACGCGAGCTTTGTCGCTCGTGTCATGAAAGTGATAGACGCGCCAATTGCTGACCGACTCGCGTACATAAGGCGAGTACGGGTCGATCGCTTCCTTTAGCTTCGATTCTGCGTGGCCGGTCGCCAGCGTTGAGCTTGGCGCAGTGTGGAATTGCACCCCACGGTACGAACTCACCTCGCGCTCGAAAACGAGCCGGTTGTCGTTAGTGGGTACAAGATCGAACTCGTAGCCGTTCTTCGCAAAATAAAACGCGGCGTGGAGCTTGTCTGTGGTCCGACGTCCGAAGTGCAGCATTGCATCGGGACCACCTTGCGTCTGGACAAACAGCTGCAACCGCTGCTCATACATTTCGTTGAGTAGTCGGAACAGGCTGATGAAGTTGCTTTTACCGGCACCGTTCGCACCGATTAGAACGTTGAGGTTGCGCAGTTCAAAGTCGTGCAGCGCGCGAATGGACTTGTAACCGGTGACGGTGAGCGAGTGAACACTAGGCATCGCGAAGCCTCATTTGACGTCGTGATAGCGCCGATTTGCACCGGAGTGCTGGTGTTTGTGGATCCGTAGCGATTTGCACGTCGTCAATCCGGTGGTCTATGAGCATGGCTGGACGATATGGATTGCCGGGCATATTAGCAGGTACCTCGTGGCGCGGAACAGAACGAAGTGCTCATGGCTGCTCGACAAGAATCGTTGATTTCCCGCCCTTGCGAGTCTGATTTCCGACTGAGAGTGATCCGCTCATTTCCGCGCGAGTTTCTCAGTGATTGAACAGTCGATAGACGGGCAACGACATCTTGAAGGTGCGTTGGCCGTGGAATTTATGGAAAATTATGTGAAAGCCATAATTATGGCTCTCACATAATTTTCCATACATTGAGACTCTGAACCCGGCGTTGGACAACTCGACGAAAAAAAACCCATAAGTCTTTCGACTCATGGGTTTTGGATCGCGGCTGAGGCGTTGATCTACATATCAATCAGACGTCAATATTCCCCGCCCGCAACGCGTTGCTCTCAATAAACGCCCGACGCGGTTCAACTTCATCGCCCATCAGCGTCGTAAAGATCCCGTCCGCCGCAATCGCGTCCTCAATCCGCACGCGCAGCAGCGTCCGGACAGTCGGATCCATCGTCGTTTCCCAAAGCTGCTCGGGGTTCATTTCACCGAGACCCTTATAGCGCTGCTTCGTCACATTGCGTTCGGCATCCGTGATCAGCCACTTCATCGCGCTCTTGAAGTCGCGCACGAGCATGCTGCGTTCACCACGCTTGATCAGCGCACCTTCACCGATCAAACCACGGAACGTTTCAGCCGTCTTCTTGAGCTGCTGATAATCCGCCGTCAGCTGGAATTCTTCATCGATCTCGCTGACCTTGATATTGCCGTGACGGAAGCGCTCGATGCGCAGTGCGCGTTGTTCGCGGTGCTCGTCATAGACCGGCTTCACCGAGACATCCGGCTTCATCGGATCGTTACGCAGCGCGGCCTGCAGCGCGATCGCGCTTGCTTCAGCGCTCTCAGCCGTTTCGAGATTGATCTCGACGCCATCCATCACCGCTTCAAGCGCCGACGAATCGATCAGGCGGCTGATACGCTCAACCACTGCGCTCGCGAGCAGATACTCACGTGCCAGCTCGCCCAGCGCATCGCCCGAAATCGGGTCCGCACCTTCCGCGCGAATCAGCTCCGAACCTTGCAGCGCCAGCTTCAGCATGTGCTGGTTCAGCGCAAACGTGTCCTTCAAATACCGTTCGTCCTTGCCCGCCTTGATCTTGTACAGCGGCGGCTGAGCGATATAGATGTAGCCACGCTCGACCATCTCCGGCATCTGGCGATAGAAGAACGTCAGCAGCAGCGTCCGGATGTGCGCACCGTCCACGTCCGCGTCGGTCATGATGATGATGCGGTGATAGCGGAGCTTCTCGATGTTGTAGTCGTCCTTGCCGATGCCACAGCCCAGAGCCGTGATCAGCGTGACGATCTGTTCCGACGACAGCAACTTATCGAAGCGCGCCTTCTCGACGTTCAGCACCTTGCCGCGCAGCGGCAGGATGGCCTGGAACTTACGGTCACGGCCTTGCTTGGCCGAGCCGCCTGCCGAGTCACCCTCGACCAGATAGATTTCCGACTTCGCCGGATCCTTTTCCTGGCAGTCCGCCAGCTTGCCCGGCAGGCCGATGCCGTCGAGCACGCCCTTACGACGCGTCATTTCACGCGCTTTCCGGGCTGCATCGCGTGCGCGTGCCGCATCGACGATCTTGCCGCAGATGATCTTCGCGTCGGTCGGGTTCTCTTGCAGGAAGCTCTCGAGCGCCTTCGCAACCACTTCTTCCACCGGCGCGCGGACTTCCGACGACACGAGCTTGTCCTTCGTCTGCGAGCTGAACTTCGGCTCGGGCACCTTCACCGACAGCACGCACGCGAGACCTTCACGCATATCGTCGCCGGTCGTCTCGACCTTGGCCTTCTTCGCGATCTGCTCGGTTTCGATGTACTTGTTGATCACGCGCGTCATCGCCGCACGCAGACCGGTCAGGTGAGTCCCGCCGTCGCGCTGCGGAATGTTGTTCGTGAAGCAGAGCACGTTCTCGTTGAAGCTGTCGTTCCACTGCATCGCGACTTCAACGCGGATGTTGTCCTTGTCGCCGTCGGTATAGAACGCCGTCGGATGCAACACCTGCTTGCTCTTGTTGATGTACTCGACAAAGCCCTTCACGCCGCCGCCGAGTGCGAAATCGTCTTCCTTGCCCGTGCGCTGGTCGACCAGGCGAATGCGCACGCCATTGTTCAGGAACGACAATTCGCGAATGCGCTTGGCCAGGATGTCGTAGTGATATTCGATGTTGCCGAAGATCTCGAGGTCGGCCAGGAAGTGCACTTCGGTGCCGCGGTTCTCGGTGTCGCCGATGACCTGGATCGGCGAGACGTCAAAGCCGTCTTGCTTCTCGATCACGCGGTTCTGCGGAACGCCGCGATGGAATTCCATAAAGTGCTTCTTGCCGTCACGACGCACGATCAGTCGCAGCCACGACGACAGTGCGTTCACGCACGACACGCCCACGCCGTGCAGACCGCCCGACACCTTGTAGCTGTTCTGGTCGAACTTGCCACCCGCGTGCAGCTCGGTCATCACGATTTCGGCGGCGCTGCGCTTCGGATCGTGCTTGTCGTCCATCTTGAGGCCGGTCGGAATGCCGCGGCCGTTGTCGACGACGGAAATCGAGTTGTCGGCGTGGATCGTGACGAGGATGTCGTCGCAGTAACCCGCGAGCGCTTCGTCGATCGCGTTGTCGAGCACTTCGAATACGAGGTGATGCAGACCGGTCCCGTCAGAGGTGTCGCCGATATACATGCCAGGCCGCTTGCGCACGGCCTCGAGGCCTTCAAGAATCTGGATCGACGAGGCGCCGTAGTTGCTTTCGGCTGGCTGGGAATGCTGTTCGCTCATGTGTATCTTCCGGTTCTGCAAGGCGCCGGATCGGGCATTGTGTGCCTTTTCCGGTATCGCTTAGAAACGCCAAAGGGGCGCAGGGCCCCTTGTGACGAGTCAACTCAAAGTTCGTGCGTCGCGCTCAGATGCGCATCGGCATGACGACATATTTGAACGTGTCGTTCTCAGGAATCGTGATCAGCGCACTCGCCGTCGAATCGCCCAGCGAAATCTGCAGCATGTCGACCTTGAGGTTGGCCAGTGCGTCGAGCAGATAGGTGACGTTGAAACCGATATCGAGCGCATCGCCGTCGTAGGCGATCTCGAGTTCTTCCTGTGCTTCTTCCTGGTCGGCATTGGTCGACAGGATCTTCATCTGGCCCGGACCGATCAGGCAACGCACGCCCTTGAACTTGTCCGAAGTCAGAATGGCCGCGCGCTGAAGCGAGCGCTGGAGTTCGTCGCGTCCGATCGTGAAGCTATTCTTATAGCCCTTCGGAATCACACGCTGAAAGTCGGGGAACTTGCCTTCGACGAGCTTCGACACCAGTTCGACGCGACCGAACGTGAACTTAGCTTGCGTCGCCGCGATTTCGATCTTCAGGGGATCGTCCGTATCCTCGAGTAGACGCTGTAATTCGAGAATGGTCTTGCGCGGAACGATCACTTCCTGACGCGGGAACTCTTCGTCGAGTTCGGTCGAGGCGTAGGCCAGACGGTGACCGTCGGTCGCCACAGCCATCAGCTGCTTGCCGTCGACCACGATCAGCATGCCGTTCAGGTAGTAACGGATGTCTTGCTGGGCCATCGCGAAGTGGACCATGCCGAGCAACTGGCGGAAGCGCTTTTGCGGCAGCTCGAGCACCGCGCCGTAGTCCTTCGCCTGGGCGACCGTCGGGAATTCGTCGGCGGCGAGCGTCTGCAGCGCAAAGCGGCTCTTGCCCGATTGCACCGTCAGGCGCTTGTCCGACAGCGTGAGGCTGACCTCACCGTCGGGCATTGCGCGAAGAATATCCAGAAGTTTGCGCGCCGCGACCGTCGTCGACGCCTGGTCGTTGCCGGTACCGAAACCGGCCCGCGTGGTGATCTGCAGTTCGAGATCGGTCGAAAGGAACGAAACGTCGGCACCGGCCTTCGTGATCAGCAGATTTGCAAGAATCGGCAGCGTATGTCGGCGCTCCACGATGCCGCTGACGGTCTGCAGTGGCCCCAAGAGATTGTCTCGTTCGGTCTTGACCAATTGCATAAAGATCCTTTGATATAGACGCTCGTTCGCGATGACTGCATCGCCGCAAAAATTGCCGCGCGCCAGCCTGTCTAATCCTGTATTTTGCCCTAAAAACGGCCCGACCCAGCAAATTTGGGGCCGCCAGCGCCCGGATGCCGCGCGGGCCTTGACTGGCAAGGGTTTCGGAGGGGCGGGTTGTCGCGAAAAACGGCTCTCGTCGCTCAGGCCTGTCGCCGAAGCGGTCGGCCGCGCGGACAGGCGTCGGAGTGTGCTGGGTTTGCCTCGGGGGCTTGTCGGGGGAGCTGCGGGTGGTGGCACGACTCCAATCGCAAGTGGGGCCATCACCCTTTTCGCCCGATTACCCCTTCAGCGTTTGCTCAAGCACGTGCAGCTCGTGATTGAGCTGCGCATCCTTGCTGCGTTCCTCGGCGATCTTGCGGACCGCGTGCAGCACGGTCGTGTGGTCGCGGCCGCCGAACAGGTCGCCGATTTCCGGCAAGCTTTTTTGCGTGAGTTCCTTGGCCAGATACATCGCGATCTGACGCGGCCGCGCGATGTTCGCCGGACGCTTTTTCGAATACATATCGGCGACTTTGATGTTGTAAAAGTCGGCGACCGTCTTCTGGATGTTTTCGACCGAGATCTGGCGGTTCTGCACCGTCAGCAGATCCTTGAGCGCCTCACGCGTGAGTTCGATCGTGATATCGCGGCCATGGAACTTCGAGTACGCGAGGATCTTGCGCAGCGCGCCTTCGAGCTCACGCACGTTCGAACGCAGATGCTTCGCCACGAAGAATGCGACGTCTTCCGACACCTGCACGCCTTCGGACTGCGCCTTGCGCATCAGAATGGCGACGCGCATTTCGAGTTCGGGCGGTTCGATCGCGACCGTCAGGCCCGAGTCGAAACGCGAGATCAGCCGGTCATCGATCCCGCTGATTTCCTTCGGATACGTATCGCTCGTGATGATGACCTGGGCCTTGTTGGCGACCAGGGCTTCGAACGCGTAGAAGAACTCTTCCTGCGTACGGGACTTGCCCGAGAAGAACTGAATATCGTCGATCAGCAGCAGGTCGAGCGAATGGTAGTAGCGCTTGAACTCATCGAAGGCCTTGCGTTGGTAGGCCTTCACCACGTCGGACACGTATTGCTCCGCGTGGATATAACGAATGCGTGCACCGGCCTTGTCGACGAGCAACTGGTTGCCGATCGCATGAATCAGGTGGGTCTTGCCCAGGCCTACGCCGCCGTACAGGAACAGCGGGTTGTACGAGACGCCGGGGTTGTCCGCAAC